>NZ_CM132680.1:4800000-9600000 GCF_053890475.1 Streptomyces sp. LZ34 | reverse complement strand
GCCGAACGCCTTCACATGGTCGGTGTAGCTGCCGAGGTTGTGCTGCAGCATGCCGATGTCGCCCTGGTCGAACTGGGCGACCATCTTGGCGAAGTCATTGTTGAGGTCGGCGGACGGGGTGACCTTCTTGTAGAGGCCGACGTACTTCTCCAGCGCCGCCACGTTCTTGGGGTCGTTGAGGGTGGTCTTGTCGCCGTCCCAGAACTGGGTGATGCCGGACTGGGCGTACATCATCTCCATCGCCTGGGCGATGGACCCGGCCCCGCCGCGCAGGGTGAAGCCGAACCTGTTCTTGTCCTGGTCGGTCAGCTCCTCAGCGGCCTTGTAGAAGTTGTCCCAGCTGGTCGGCCCGGGGAGGCCCTTCGCCTTGAAGAGGTCGGTCCGGTACCACAGGGTGCCCTGGTTGGCCGAGGTCGGGACGGAGAACATCTCCTTGTCGTCGCCACCGGCCGCGCGGACGCTGTCCACCATGTTCTTGACCAGCTTGCCCTTGAGCGAGCTGTCCTGGATGCGGTCGGTGACCGGCTCCAGAGCGCCCTGGGCGACGAGGCTCGCCAGGTACGCCGTGCCGACGCCACCCACATCGGGCAGGCTGTCGCCGCCGCCCTGGATGGCCGTGTCGTACTTCGACTGGACGTCGGCGATCGGGATCGGCACGTACTCGACCTCGATGTCCGGGTACTTCTTCTCGAACTTGGCGATGATCTGCTTCCAGACCGCGGTGCGCGGGCCACCGTTGTTGTCCCAGAAGACGATCTTGCCCTTGCCGGACCCCTCCGCCCCGGAGTTCGACCCGTCGTCCCCACACGCGGTGGCGGACAGGGCGAGGGCGAGCGTCACGGCCACGGCCGCGGCGCCACGTACGGCTTTGCCGCCCTTGCGGGATATCACTGGTGTCGCATGTGTTCTCATCGTGCGCATCTCCTAGTGAGCCGTGCGGAAATCCTTGAACTCGGCGTGGCCCGGCGGGCCTTGGCCTTCCGGAGCTGTGGCGAAGAGGCCCAGCAGGGCGCCGACCCAGCGCCAGGGGGTGGCGGCGAAGACGGGGCCGGAGGGGCGCCAGCCGTTGCTGTTGCCCGTGTCGGTGAGGAAGCGGCAGCGGGCGCCGCGGGAGATCTCGATCCGGAGCCGGGCCCGTCCGTCGGGTGCCTCGTGTGGGGGTTCGGCGTCCCGTTCCCGTTCGGTGGCGACGTCGGCGAAGCGGTGGACGAGGCGGGTCCCCTCCGCCGTCCGCTCCAGGCCGATCCAGCCGAAGGCGTCGCCCAGGACCGCCAGTCCCGCCTTGGCGCCCGGCACCTCGCTGTGCAGGGACAGCCCGACCGTCACCGTGAACTCCTCCGCGGGCAGCCGCTGTACCAGCGCGTTCGGCAGCCGCCGCAGGTCGTGCGCGTCGGCGGTGCGATGGCAGGTCAGCCACAGGCCGTCGCCGCTGTGGGCGGTGGTCCAGCCCGGCGCCGGGTTGGCCGTCCACGACCACTGGCGGCCGAACCGCCCGCCCGGGAAGCCGTCGTCGGTCGCCGGGGCCTCGGGGGGCTGCGACTCCGCCTTGGGTTTGCGGTACGAGGCGACGGGCTCGCCACGGTCGCCCATCACGGGCCAGCCGTCCTCGGCCCACTCCATGGGCTGGAGGTGCACCACCCGCCCGTACGCGCCGCGCTGCTGGAAGTGGAGGAACCAGTCCTCGCCCGCCGGGGTGTCCACCCACGCGCCCTGGTGCGGGCCGTTGACATCGGTGCGGCCCTGGGCCAGCACGGTCCGGTGTTCGTACGGGCCGAAGAAGTCCCGCGAGCGCAGCGCGCCCTGCCAGCCGGTCTCCACGCTCCCCGCCGGGGCGAGGATCCAGTACCAGCCCTCCCGCCGGTAGAGCTTCGGCCCTTCCAGGGTGAACCAGCCGGGGATGGCGTCCGCGTCGACGATCAGCGTGCCCTCGTCCAGCAGGGCCGTGCCGTCGGGGCTCATCCGGTGGCCGGTGAGCCGGTTCTTGACCCCGGCGCGGGACTTGGCCCAGGCGTGGACCAGGTAGGCCGCGCCGTCCTCGTCCCACAGCGGGCAGGGGTCGATCAGGCCCTTGCCCGCCTTGAGCAGGTGCGGCCTGGTCCACGGGCCGCGCGGGTCGGGGGCGTTGATCTGGTGGATGCCGGTGTCGGGGTCGCCCCAGAAGATCCAGAAGCGGCCGTCGTGGTGGCGGATGCTGGGCGCCCACACCCCGCAGTCGTGCCGTGGGGCGGCGAAGGCCTCCTCGGGTTCGAGGCGTTCCAGGGCGTGCCCGATCAGCCGCCAGTTGACCAGGTCGCGGGAGTGCAGGAGCGGCAGTCCCGGGGCGCGGCCGAAGCTGGAGGCGGTGAGGTAGTAGTCGTCTCCGACCCGGACGGCGTCCGGGTCGGACCAGTCGGCGTTCAGCACGGGGTTGCGGTACGTACCGTCGCCCTGGTCGGCCCGCCACACAGGCCCGCTCAGGGGTGAGCTCATACGGTCGCCCCCTTGTCGGACAGCTGCGCCCCGATACGGGCCGCCGCCCCGCGGTCCAGGCGGCCGTCGGCGACCGCGGTGACGACGCGCCGGGTGACGGTGTCGGCGGGGGCGATGGCCAGCCGCCGGTCCCAGGCGAGGGCCGAGCCGACGCCCGAGTAGTCGCCGGTGCGGACGAACCAGGGGTCGGCGCGGGTGTCGCCGGTCGCGCCGGCGAACACCAGCGTCCAGTCCTCGGCCGCGAGTGCCAGCCAGTCCGAGGGTCTGCCGTGCACCGCGGCCTCGCCCTCGCCGTCCGCGCTGAAGACCCGCGGCGGCTCGGGGCGGCGCGGCGCGCGCCAGAAGAAGCCGCCGTAGCCCGCGCCGGGGCGGCCGTTGGTGGCCGGGCTGCCGATGGTGACGGTCTCCCCCGTCACATTGGTGAGGGCGGTGGTGAAGTCGAGCGCCCAGCAGCCGTCGGCGCCGTGAGAGACGGTGCGCACAGCGACCGTGCGCCGCTCCAGCAGGATCTGCCGCCCGCCCGCGACCCACGACAGCTCCTCCACGAAGCCGTCCGGGTCGCGCAGCAGCCAGCCGAGGTGGCGCTGCGAGCCGTGGTTGTCCAGTTCGGTGGGGCCCTTGCCGCGCACATAGGTGCGGCCACCCCAGAAGTTGCGCCCGGCCAGGTCCGGGACGGCCACGCCGACGCCCAGGTGGTGCGGGTGGTCGGCGGGGCGCGACTCGGTGACGGTGATGCCCGACAGGGTCCGTACGGGGTGCAGATACGGGCGGGGGGAGAGGGCGCGGGGCAGCTGCGGGCGGTGGGTGTAGGTGCCGACGGGGCGTCCGTCGCAGCGCAGGACGGTGCAGGGGGGCCGGTTGGTCAGGGAACGGTTCATGTGTGGGGGACCTCCGCGGGCGGTGCGGCCCAAGGGGCGCGCAGTTCCGAGTAGAGGGCAAGGCGTTCCGCGCCGGCGGCGACCAGGCGGTCGATGCCCGGCACGACGCGGCGCTTCGCCGAGGGCGCCGCGCCGACGCCCGGCTCGGTGCGCCAGGCGTCCGCGGGGAGCCGGACCGGATCGGGGGCGGTGCGGATGGCTTCGACGACGCGCATGAACGCGCCGGTGCGGTGTGGGGGGACGAGCAGTTCGGTGCCGTCGCGCAGATGCGCGGCCAGGTTCTCCAGGAGGTCGGTCCTGGAGTGGTCGGTGGTCTGCGGCTCGTGTCCCGGGCGCTCCAGGAGCACCCGGTCCAGCTTGTACCAGAAGGTGATCCGGCCGCGGTCGCCGTGGACGAGTACGTAGGGCTCGCCGGGTTGCTCGGCGCACAGCGTGGCGGCGACGGTGACAGTGCCGGAGCGGGCTGCGCGGGTGGTGCGGAGCCGTACGCAGGAAGTGTCGTCGGCCTCGATGTCGTTGGCCCGGAACAGCTCCAGCTCGATGGAGGTGACGTCTTCGGCGCGGTCGGCGCCGTCGATGCGCAGGGCGGTGGCGACGGCGTGGGCCAGGGGGTTGGTGAGCACGCCGTCGATGACGTCGCGGCCGTCGAGGGAGCGGTGTCCGGCCCAGGGGGCGCGGGTGTAGTAGTGCTCGTCCCGGGCCCAGGCCCCGGCCGCGCCGATGCCGGTGACCTCTCCGATGACGCCGTCGGAGATGAGTTTTTGGATCGCGGTCAGGGCGTGGGAGCCGAGCGACTGGAAGCCGATCTGGCAGGCGGTGCCGAGTCGGTACAGGCCCTCGGACATGCGGGTGAACTCGGCGTAGGAGGGCGTGGGGGGCTTCTCCAGCAGCAGGTGGGCGCCGCGGCCCGCGGCGGCCAGGGCGAGGTCGGCGTGGGTGTGGATGGGGGTGCAGATGATGGCGATCCGCGCGCCCGTACGGGTCACCAGGTCGGCGAGGTCGGCGGACTGTTCGGGGGTGCCGAGGCCGTCGCCGAGCTCTTCGCCGGTCAGGGGGGTGAGTTCGCAGACTCCGGCGAGCCGGACCAGGCCCTGGGCGGTCAGCCGCCGGATGTTCTCCAGGTGCCAGCGGCCGTGGCCGCGGGCCCCGGCGAGTACGAGGGGGGTGGGTTCCATGGTCACCTCTCAGCCGATCCGCCCGGCGCCCGCGCCGTGCGCCACGTCCTTGGCCGCCTTCGCGGCGCCGTCGATCCGGCCGTGCAGGGCGGGCGTCCAGCCCACGTCGGGCTCCAGGTCGCGCTCGCTGCCGGAGTTGTAGGAGTTGTGGATGGCCAGCAGGTCGACGGGGTAGCCGTTGAACTCGCTGCCGCTCTGGTGCAGGGCGCTGCCGTTCCAGCTCTTGACCAGGTCGGCCGCCTCGACGTGCCCGGGGGTGGTGAACGCGTTGTTCTCGGCGTAGATCCGTGACTCGGTGGACACGCCCCACGAGTAGCGGTAGTCGGCGCCCTCGGGGACCTCGTAGGCGTTGTTGTAGACGTGGACCTGGCCGAAGCGGACCCGTGGGGCGCGCTGGACGACGCCCTTGAAGCTGTTGTGGTGGAGGGTGACCCGCAGCTTGCCGCGGTCGCCGGTGGCGGTGTCGCCGTTGCCGATGAGCATGGCCTTGTCGTGGTCGGCGAACCGGCTCCAGGAGACGGTCACCAGGTCCGAGCCGTTCGTGATGTCCAGCAGCCCGTCGTGGCGCAGGTAGTTGCGGCCGAAGTAGGCGGGCTCGGCGGCGTCGGGGTGTCCCTTGTCGCTGATGGTCACATGGTCGACCCAGACGTGGGTCGCGCCGCGCAGCCAGATGTTGTCGTAGGCGGTCTTCCAGTCTCCGAGGCCGCCGGTGTTGGGCTGCCAGACCGGGAAGCAGTCGTAGGCGTCGCGCAGTTCGAGGTTGCGGACGATGACGTTGGAGGCGTCCTTGACCTGGAGGCTCGCGCCCTTGAGGACGGCGTCCCGGCCGACCCCGACGAGGGTGGTGTTGGAGCCGACGGCCAGCTCGACCCGTTCGGCCTGGCGCGCGGCGGAGGCCGCGCGGGCCTCCTCCTGCGGGCCGGAGGGCTTCTGGCCGCCCCAGCGCCTCGGGTCGTAGGCGGCGAGGTACTTCTCGGTGGTGTAGCCGTCGGTGGCGTAGTCCGCGCAGCTCAGCGGGCGGCCCTGGGCGTCGGTGTTGGCGTCGATGGTCCCCCGGACGTAGATGATCTTCGGTACGGGGCTGCCGCCGTCCAGCGCGGCGGCCAGCTGCGCCCGGGTCCGTACGGTGAACACCCGCGCGTCGTCGGCCGCGACCCCGCCGGTGGTCCCGGCGCCCTCCGCCGCCCACCCGTCGTCCGCCCCGAGCACCTCGCGCCCGAGGTCGCGGCCGGGATCGCCACCGGGCAAAGGTGCCTCGGCCTGCGCCCCGGCGGGCAGGGCCAACCCCACCAGCGCGGCGGCGGCCAGGGCCGTCGTGCCGAGCCGGGACCACCCCGTGCGCGCCGCGTCGCGCGATATCGCTGGAACCCCCCGTCCCTGGGGGTGCGCCATGCGCATCTTCGGACCTCCTTGTCCGCGAGAGATGTGCGTCCGCGAGAGATGTGCTCCGGTCAGCCGCCGCCCGGTTGAGCGGCGGCGTTTCGGCCTAGCCCTTGACCGCCCCGGCGCTGAAGCCGGTGATCAGCCACTTCTGGATGAAGGCGAACACGATGACGACCGGTACGGCGGCGATCACGCCGCCCGCCGCCAGGGCGCCCAGGTCGACGCTGTCCGCCCCGATGAGCGTGTTGAGGCCGACCGGGATGGTCTGCTTGTCCTGGGAGCTGAGGAACATCAGGGCGAACAGGAAGTGGTTCCAGCTGTGCACGAAGGCGAAGGAGCCCACCGCGATCAGCCCGGGCCGCAGCAGCGGCAGCACCACCGCGCAGAAGGCGCGGAAGCGGCCGCAGCCGTCCACCCATGCCTGTTCCTCCAGGGACACGGGCACGTTCTTGATGAAGCCGCTGATGAGGATCATGGACAGCGGCAGCTGGAAGACCGTCTCCGCGATGACCACGCTCCCCAGCGAGTTGATCATCTGAAGGTTTTTGAAGATCTCGAAGAGCGGGACCAGCATCAGCGCGCCGGGGATGAACTGCGAGGCCAGCAGCGCCAGCATGAACCCCTTTTTGATCTTGAAGTCGAAGCGCGCCAGGGCGTAGCCGCCGGCCAGGGCGACCGCCGTGGTCATCACCAGCGAGGAGACTCCGACGATCATGCTGTTCTGGAAGAAGACCCCGAAGCTGCGCTCGTTCCAGACCTTGGCGAAGTGCTCGCCGGTCATCGGCCAGGGCACCAGCGAGGTGGAGCCGGCCGGGCGCAGGGCGAACAGCAGCATCCAGTAGAACGGGATCAGGGTGAACAGCAGATAGAGGGCCAGCGGCAGATAGATCTGCCAGCGTGGCACGCTCTGGTCGATCCCGCGCCCGCGCTTCTTCTTGCCCTTGCCCGCGTCCGGAGGGGCCGCGGGGGCGGGGGCGGTGTCCTTCTCCGCGAGTGCGGTGGTCACTTGTTGTCGCCTCCGAACTTGCTCAGGCGCAGATAGAGGATCGAGCAGAAGAGAAGGATCACGAAGGCGACGGTGGTCAGCGCGGAGGCGTAGCCGAAGTCGTGTCCGTCGATGCCGGTGTTGGCGACATACAGCGGGAGGGTGGTGGTCTGCCCGGCCGGGCCGCCGCCGGTGAGGGTGTAGAGGAGGTCGACGTTGTTGAACTCCCACACCCCGCGCAGCAGCGTGGACAGGATGATCGCGTCCTTCAGATGCGGCAGGGTGATGTGGAAGAACTGCCGCATCCGGCCCGCGCCGTCGACCGAGGCCGCCTCGTACAGGTCCTTCGGGATGGACTGGAGATCGGCCAGGATGAGGATGGCGAAGAACGGGACGCCGCGCCACAGTTCGGCGAGGACGGCCGCCCAGAAGACGGTGCCCGTGTCGGAGAGCACCGAGGTGCCGTAGCTGCCGATCCCCGCGTCCGCCAGATAGCGGCTGACGCCGGTGGACGGGTTGTAGAGCAGCATCCAGATGGTGGTGGTCAGCACCCCGGACACCGCCCAGGGCGAGAAGACCAGGGCGCGGGCGATGCCGCGGCCGATGAAGGTCTGGTTGACCAGCAGGGCGAGCGCGAGTCCGAGGAGCAGCTGCAACAGCACCTCGGTGACGACCCATTTGCCGCTGAAGGCGAGGGCGTCCCAGAACTGCGGGTCGTCCGTGAAGATCTTGGTGAAGTTGTCCAGGCCCGCGTAGCCGTTCCGCCAGGGCTTGGTGACGTTGTAGTTCTGCAGGCTGTAGTACAGGACGCTGAGCATCGGATAGGCGATGAAGCCCAGCATCAGCAGCCCAGCGGGGGCGATCAGCAGATACGGGAGGCGGCGGGTGGAGCCTCCGGTACGGCGCCGGGTGACCCGGGGCGGTTTCGCCACGGCGTCGGCCATGACTGCTTCTCCGTTCTCAGGGGTGCACGGTCGGGCGGGTGAAGCGCTTACCGAATGTTGTTCGATATTTCGTGCAAAAAGCCGTGCGGGACATTGCTGCTCAGAGGGGGTGTCAGCCCGCGTACGGCTCGGGGTCCGCGCCGGAGGCGGCGAGGAAGCGGAAGTCGCAGCCGGTGTCGGCCTGGGTCATCTGTTCCTGGTAGAGCGCGCCGTAGCCGCGGGCGTACCGGGGCGGGGGCGGCGTCCATCCCGCCCGGCGCCGCTCCAACTCGGCGTCGTCGACCTCCAGGCGCAGCGTGCGCGCCTGGACGTCGAGGCTGATCAGGTCGCCGGTGTGGACGAGGGCGAGCGGCCCGCCGACGTACGCCTCGGGCGCGATGTGCAGCACACAGGCGCCGTAACTGGTCCCGCTCATCCGCGCGTCGGAGATGCGGACCATGTCCCGCACCCCCTTCTTGAGGAGGTGGTCGGGGATCGGCAGCATGCCGTACTCGGGCATGCCGGGGCCGCCGAGCGGGCCGGCGTTGCGCAGCACCAGCACGCTGTTCTCGGTGATGCCGAGCGCGGGGTCGTTGATGGTGGCCTGCATCGTCTTGTAGTCGTCGAAGACGACGGCGGGGCCGGTGTGCTTGAGCAGATGCTGCTCGCAGGCGATGTGCTTGATGACCGCGCCGTCGGGGCACAGATTGCCGCGCAACACCGCCACTCCGCCCTCGCTCGCCCGCGGGTTGTCGAGCGGGCGGATGACCTCGGGGTTGTGGACCAGGGCGCCGTCGAGCTGTTCCCGCAAGGAGGCGTGGGCGACCGTGGGGCGGTCCAGGTGCAGGGTGTCCTTCACCTGGGCCAACCGGACGAGGAAGCCGGGCAGGCCGCCCGCGAAGTAGAAGTCCTCCATCAGGTAGCGGCCGCCGGGGCGGAGGTCGGCCAGCACCGGGACGGTGCGGGCGATCCGGTCGAAGTCGTCGAGGGTGAGCCGTACTCCGGACCGCCCGGCCATGGCGATCAGATGGATCACGGCGTTGGTGGAGCCGCCGAGCGCGAGGACGGTGGCGACCGCGTCCTCGTATGCCTCACGGGTGAGGATCTTGGAGAGCTTGAGGTCCTGCCAGACCAGTTCGACGATGCGCAGCCCCGAGGCCGCGGCCATCCGGTCGTGTCCGGAGTCGACGGCCGGGATGGCGGAGGCGCCGGGGACGGTGACGCCCATCGCCTCGGCGGCCGCCGTCAGCGTCGAGGCGGTGCCCATGGTCATGCAGTGGCCGGGCGAGCGGGCCAGCCCGCTCTCCAGCTCGGACATCTCGCAGTCGCCGATGAGCCCCGCCCGCTTGTCGTCCCAGTACTTCCACATGTCGGTGCCCGAGCCCAGGACCTCGTTGCGCCAGTGGCCCGGCAGCATCGGCCCGGCCGGCACGAAGACGGTCGGCAGGTCGGCGGTGGCGGCCCCCATCAGCAGCGCCGGGGTGCTCTTGTCGCAGCCGCCCATGAGCACCGCGCCGTCCACCGGGTAGGAGCGCAGCAGCTCCTCGGTCTCCATGGCGAGCAGGTTGCGGTAGAGCATGGGCGTCGGCTTCTGGAAGGTCTCCGAGAGCGTCGACACCGGGAATTCGAGCGGGAAGCCGCCGGCCTGCCACACTCCGCGCTTGACCGCCTGCGCGCGGTCCCGCAGATGCGCATGGCACGGGTTGATGTCGCTCCAGGTGTTGAGGATCGCGATGACCGGCTTGCCGAGGTGCTCCTGGGGGAGGTAGCCGAGCTGGCGGGTGCGGGCCCGGTGGCTGAAGGAGCGCAGGCCGTCGGTGCCGTACCACTGGTGGCTGCGCAGCTCCTCGGGAGTTCTCCGGGGGGCGGTCGCGGGGGCCTGGGGGGTCGCGGGCGTCATATCGCCCACCCCTGTACGAGCGCGGCGACCTCGGCGCGCTGCGGCTCGGACAGCGCGCGGCTGGGCGGGCGGATGTCGCGGCGGCACAGGCCGAGCGCGGCAAGCGCTTCCTTGACGACGCTGACGTTGTTGGCCGACTGGTGGGCGGCGCGCAGGTCCTCGAACGGCCGGATCTGCTCCCACACCTTCATGGCGCCCGCGTAGTCCCCGGCGCGCAGCGCGCCCAGCATGTCGAGCGAGACCTTCGGGGCGACGTTGACCAGTCCCGAGGTGAAGCCGGTGGCGCCGACGGCCCAGTACGAGGGCGCGTACAGCTCGGCGAGCCCGGCCACCCATACGAACCGGTCGAGCCCCGCGTCGCGGGCGACGGCGGCGAAGCGCGCGGCGTCCGGGACCGCGTACTTGACGCCGATGACGTTGGGGCAGGCCTCACCGAGCCGGGCGATGGCGGACCCCTCGATCAGCGGGTTGCGCAGATACGGCACCACCCCGAGCTCGGGGACGGCCTCGGCGACGGCGCGGTGGTAGTCGACCCAGCCGTCCTGGGAGACGTAGGGGTGCACGGGCTGGTGCACCATCACCATCCCGGCGCCCGCCTCGCGGGCGTGCCGGGCGGCCTCCACCGCGGTGACCACATCGTGGCCGACGCCGACGAGGACGGCGGCCCGGTCACCGCTCTCCTCCACCGTCAGCTCGGTGACTAAGCGGCGTTCGGCGAGGGTGAGGGCGTAGAACTCGCCGGTGTTGCCGTTGGGGGTGACGGCCTTGACTCCGCCGTCCAGGAGGCGGCGCAGCAGGGCGCGGTAGGTGTCCTGTTCCACGGCGCCCTCGGCGTCGTACGGAGTCACCGGGATCGCCACGACGTCCGCGAGCGCCGCCCTCAGTGGTGAGTAGTCCATACGGTGCCTATCCCTTCTGGTCGGGCCGGTACGGCTGGTCGGGCCGCCACGCGGCGGAGCCGCATAGCGATAGGGGCCGGTGGGGCCGGTTGGGCCGGTGGGGCCGGGGACGGTGGCGGGTGGGGGTGGGGCGCGCGGGCGCGTGCGGGACCGTCCCCTCATCGCACGCGCCCACGCGGTCTAGGGGGCCGCCTCGGCGGCCTGGGCAGCGCCCGGGGCCAGGCCACCCGCTGCTTCCGGGCCTTCCGGGACTCCCGGGATTTCCGGGAAGGCGCGCCGGACGAAGGAGGCGATGTGGTCGTACAGGGCCTCGGCCGCGCCGTCCGCGTCGCCGTCGAGCGCGCGGGCGAGGATCTCGCGGTGCTCGTCCGCCTCGCGCTCCCAGGACGGGACCGCCTGCCAGGCGATGGCGGAGACCAGGGCGGCCTGATCGCGCAGCTCGTCGAGGATCCCGGCCAGCAGCGGGTTGCCGCAGGGCAGATACAGCGCGCGGTGGAAGTCGCGGTTGGCCAGCGACCGGCCGGCCGGGTCGGCCGCGGCGGCGGAGCGCTCCAGGGCGGCGCTCGCGCCGGCCAGGTCGGCGCGCGTGGTGACGGTGCGGCGCAGCGCCTCGGGCTCCAGCAGCAGGCGTACGTCGTATACAGCGTGCGCCATGGCGGTGTCGACGGTCCGTACGGTCGCGCCCTTGTACTCGCTCATCACGACGAGCCCGCGGCCGGCGAGGGTCTTGAGGGCCTCGCGGACCGGGGTCTTGGAGACGCCGAACTGGGCGGCCAGCTCGGTCTCGACAAGGGGCTGGCCGGGCCGCAGCCGTCCGGTGAGGATCCCGTGCTTGACCGCCTCCAGTACATACTGCGTACGGGAGGGGATCGGGCTCGGCGCAATGTCCATGGGGCTCTCAGATCTCACATATCGCGTCTCATATATGACGTACGAAGTACGACGCGATGAAATTAGGGCCGCCCCGGGGGTTCGTCAACGGTTCTGACAAAAATACCCCGGGGCGACCCCAATGAGTTGATGGAGCGTCAGGGAAGCCGTTCGAGGGCGGTGCGCACGGCGGCGAGGTCCGCGTCGGAGGCCAGTCCGGCGTGGTACAGGCGGATTTCGTCAGCGCCGAGGCCGACCGCGTGCGTGGCGTCGGCTTCCAGCGTGGCGGGGCTGCCGCCCATGCCGGCGACGACGGTGAAGTTCGCCGCCAGGGTGGTGCGTTCGGTCTTGTGCGGGACGAAGGGGGTCAGCACATCGGCCCGCGCCGCGTCGTTCCCGGTGCAGGGCAGCACGACGCCGTCGGCGTGGCGGAGGATGCCCGCGGGGTCCACCCCGACGTTCGCGCCGAAGCGGTGGGGCGCCGGGTCGGCGTGCAGCAGCACCTGGAACGCGCCGTCGGCCGCCTCCCGTACGGCGGCGACCGCGTCCCGCTGGAGCTCGGCCGCGACCCGGTCGCGCCAGGTCGCGAAGGTGGCGACGTGGTCGGCGCCGAGCAGCTTCTCCACCTCGGCCCACTCGGCGGCCCGGTCGCCGCCGCCCTGGGTTACCTCCCCCGCCCACACCGGCCGCAGCGCGCGCCGCACCGCCTGCCCCAGTTCGTCCGGGTCGGCGCCGAGCGAGGCGTAGCCCGCGTGGCATTTGTCGCAGAAGCACAGCGACATCAGGTACTGGGCCGCACCGCCGAGCGGGACCCCGCCGATCTTGTCGTGCGCGTGCAGGTGCGTGACCCCGTACCAGCCGCAGGACTCCAGCTCGGTGCCACGGGTGCCGGGGCGCACCGCCGCCTCCGCGGCCAGGTCGACCACGTACGCGCGCACCTCGGGGCGGGCGATGCAGGGCGCCCAGGGGTAGCGGTCGCCGTAGGCGTTGCGCACGGAGGTGTGCGGCAGCTCGTCGCCCATACGGGAGTTGTGCGCGAGGACCACCCAGGAGTGCACCTCGAGCCCGGCGTCGGCGAGAGCCCGGGCCGCGGCGCCGTACGGGTCGGCGCCGTCCACCCAGGACTGCTCGTACGGGCGCAGCGGCCGGCCCGCCCAGCGGTCCGGGTCCGGCGGGTAGAGGACGGCGGCGTGCCGGGCGGTGACGATGCGGTGGCGCGGGTGGCGCGGGGTCAGCGCGCGGGTGGAGTGGTAGGCCGAGGCGAGAGTGACCTGCTGGACCCCGAGGTCGGCGATGCGGCGGGCGGCGTCGGGGTCGCCGACGACGTCCCACGGGTAGACGAAGGCGGAGGCTTTCAACGCGGTTTCCCCCTCGGGGTCGTCAGGCGCGGTCGTCGGCAACGGTAGCGGCAGCTCCGGGGACCAGGGCCAGGCCCCGCTCGATCAGCTCGGCCAGCTCCTTGAGGTGCTCGGGGCTGGGCTCCGACAGCGGCGCGCGCACCTCGCCGACGTCCAGGCCGCGCATCCGCACGCCCGCCTTGACCAGCGAGACGGCATAGCCGCGCCCCTGGTTGCGCAGCTCGACCAGCGGCCGGTAGAAGCCGTCCAGCAGCGCGTTCGCCGTCGCGTCATCGCCCGTGAGCAGGGCCTTGTGGAAGGCGAGGGCGATCTCGGGGGCGAAGCAGAAGACCGCGGAGGAGTAGAGCAGCACGCCGATGCCGCGGTAGGCGAGCCCGGTCAGCTCGGCGGTGGGCAGCCCGTTGAAGTAGAGGAAGTTCCTCTCGGGGTCGTCGGCGCGCACCGCGCTGACGATGCGCTGCAGCAGATCCAGGTCACCGAGGCCGTCCTTGAGCCCGATGACGCCGGGGACCTTGGCCAGCTTGACCACGGTCTGCGGGGTGAAGACGGCGTTGTCCCGCTGGTAGACGATGATGTCCAGGCCGGTGGCGCCCGCGAGCGCGGTGTAGTGCCGCAGCAGCCCCTCCTGGTCGGCGACGACGAGATACGGCGGCATGGCCAGCAGCCCGTCCGCCCCGGCCTCCTCGGCCAGCTTCGCGTACTGGATGGCGAGCGCGGTGCCGTAGCCCGCCCCGGCGATCACCGGCACCCGCCCGTCGGCCACCTCGACGGCGGCGGCGACGGTGGCGCGGAACTCCTCGGGGGTGAGCGCGTGGAACTCACCGGTGCCGCAGCACGCGAAGACGGCGGCCGCCCCCGCCTCGATCCCGTCGCGCACATGCGCGCGGTACGCGTCGAGATCCAGGGCGCCGTCGGGCCCGTAGGCGGTCACGGGGAAGAACAGCAGTCCGTCGAGGCGCTCGGCGAGTGAGGCTGAGGTCACGGGCTCTCCCTGTCCTGTGCGCCGACGTGCCATCACCCCATCGGCGCGTACATGTTTCTGATTGTCATCTATATTCATGAACGCAGCCACCGTAGGACAGCCCGCCCGCGCCGGTCAAGGATGCTGCACCCACAGGGAGGCGCATCGGACGCGAATCCAACACCGCCCCGTGGCCCTTGACGCACCCCCGCCGCCCTCCCTAGCGTGTCCATGTTCATGAACGGCATCTATGTATGAATTTCCATCCTTAACGGAGGAGATCCCCACATGCCCGCTCCCCGCACCGTTCTCCTCACCGGCGCCGCCGGCGGCATGGGCACCCTGATGCGCGAGCTGCTGCCCGCATACGGATACCGGCTGCGCCTCCTCGATGTCATGCCCATCGAGGGCGAGCCGGACGCCATCACCGCGGATCTCGCCGACAAGGAGGCGCTGCGGGAGGCCGTGCGGGGCGTCGACGCGATCATTCACCTCGCGGGCATCTCCCTGGAAGCGCCGTTCGAGAAGATCCTGCGGGCCAACATCGAGGGCACCTACAACCTCTACGAGGCCGCGCGCGAGGCGGGGATCCGCCGCGTCGTCTTCGCCTCCAGCAACCACGCCATCGGCTTCACCCCCCGCCCGGCCACCACCCCCGTGCCGGACGCGTCGCTCATCCCCATCGACACGCCGCGCCGCCCGGACACCTTCTACGGCCTGTCCAAGTCCTTCGGCGAGGACCTGGCGACCTTCTACTGGGACAAGCACGGCCTCGAAACCGTCGCCATCCGCATCGGCTCCTGCTTCCCCGAGCCGACATCGGTGCGCATGCTGTCGGTCTGGATGAGCCCTGCCGACGGCGCCCGGCTTCTTCACGCCGCCCTCACCGCCGAGGACGTCGGCTATACGGTGGTGTACGGCAGCTCGGCCAACACCCGCCTGTGGTGGGACCTCACCTCCGCCCGCGCGCTGGGCTACGAGCCGCAGGACGACTCGGAGCCGTACGCCGCGAAGCTCATCGCCGAACAGGGCGAACTCGACCCGGACAACCCCGAGCACGCGTATCTCGGCGGCCACTTCTGCACCAACCCGCCCATCTGGCCGCACTGAGCGTGGCGCTTCGGGGTTGAGGGTGAGCGCCTAGGCCTCCGGGCGGCGGCCCCAGGCGGAGATCATCGGCGAGGTGGCCAGGTCGAGGCCGCCCGCGGCGACGTTGGCCAGATGGCGGTCGATCTCCTCGTCCGTGGCCAACCCCGCGGCGACGAGCTTGTCGCGGACCTGGCGGACGGTGGCCTCCTCCAGCACGGTGCACGCGGGCGAGGTGATCGGGAAATAGGCGTCGGCCTCGACGTCGGCCAGCCCGGCCTCGCGCAGCAGCCGCGGCAGCTTGCGCCCGTACGCCAGGTCCGCGCCACGCTGACGCAGCAGCTCGCGGAAGCCGCGGCGCAGCCTGTTGGCCAGCTCCTGCTCGGGCCCGTACTCCTCGGGGCAGATCAGCGGCTGCAACGCCGGGTCGCCATCCTCAAGGACCAGCCACCCGCCGGGGCGCAGCGCCTCGACCATCGACCGCAGGGCCTTGTCGCGGTCGGCGACGTGGACCAGCACGAGCCGGGCGTGGATCAGATCGAACGGCCCCCCGTCCGGGGGCGCCTCGGCCGCCACGTCGTGGCGCAACGCCTCGAAGCCCGCCTCCCGCATCCAGGAGGTGTCGATGTCGGTGGCCACCACGTGCCCGGTCGGGCCGACGCGCTCGGCCAGCCAGGCCGGCACGGTGGGCCCACCCGCGCCGACCTCCCAGCACCGCCACCCCTCGCCGACCCCGACCGTCTCGAAGTGCCGGAACGTGGACGGGTCGAAGAGCGTCGACAGTGCGGTGAACCGCTCCCCCGCCTCGGCCTGCCGGTTGTCCAGGAGGTACTTCTTGTCGTGAGTGCCCCGCGTGTCCCGTGCCATGGCCCGATCATCGCATCCGGGCCCCGGCACGGTGGCTCGAAGGTGCGCCCTACGAACGTGCCGGCCAGACCAGCGCCTGGGCGATGATGACGCTCTCGCCGTTGAAGGTGACGGCGGGGCCTTCGTGCAGTTCGTAGCCAAGACCGAGCGCTTCGCTCACACGCCGGCAGAACGTGGCGTCGTCCGGTCCGGTCAGGACTCGGTAGACAGGCAATCCGTCTGGTGGTGTGCTCATGGGGAGCATGATCCCAGACGCACCCGGCCCACCGAGCCAGTGGTCCGGCAAGTCCCGAAGCCTCGGCAGTATGCGGCGAGGCGATGCGCCCAGCATCATGTAGCCCGTGATGTTTGAGACCGAGTCAACTCCCTTACTGCGTACGCATTTCGGCGACGACGAAGCCTGGCAAGCGGTCCGCGCGGCGGTAGCGGCCCCGGTGGGTGGCGGGTCGGCGCGGGCCGACACGGAATCCGTGGACGACCGGCGGCTCGCGGATCTCACGAGCGAGCAGATCCTGGCGTCGATCGCCCCGGACGCCCCGTACGCCGTCGTGGTCGTCGCGGACCGGCGGACCATGGCCGAAGCCGACATGCCGCTGCTCGTCATCGGCCTGGCGGACCGGGCCGAGCTGCGCTGCGTTCCCGAGGCGCTGTGGGCCCTTCTCACCGACACGGGTGTCCGGGGCATGAGGCTCGCGGAATTCCTGGATGGTGTCGGCCCGGACGGCCTGTTCCGGGGCGTCGGCGGCCCGCGCGGCCTGGAGCGGAGGCTTGCCGTACTGGCGGAGCTGCGAGCAGCAGCCGCTGCCCACCAGGGCGCACCGGAGGCAGCCCACCGCCCGGAGATACCCGGCCCGAACATGGCCGCGGCGGTCCGCGGCAAGCCCGCCTCCCGAGCCTCCCTCCCCTCCCGAGCGGCGCCGTCCGTACCGGGGCAGGCCTTGCGTCCCCCCGCAGCCGACTGAGCGGATCCGCAGAGGATCAACGAAGTCGCGTGACATGGCGGGCGCCGGAAACACCCGCGCGCCCGCCCGCTCCCGGGCGGTACGGTCGAGGCCCTCCTGTCCGCCGAAAGGAGCGCGTCCCGATGCCCGCACCGTCCGGCTTCACGTACCGACAGCGCGGCGACGGCAGCGTGGTCATCACCCACAACGGCCGGGCGGCGGCCACCCTGCGCGGCTCCCGGGCGGCGCGGTTCCTCGTCGAGGCCGAGGCGGGCGACCCGCAGGAGGTCATGGCGCGCTGGACCGGCAACTACCGCCGGGGCAACGAGCGCACCGCCCGCGACCACCCGCGTAACCGGCGCTGACCAGCCCTGACCGGCCCTGACCGGCGCTGACCGGCGCTGACCGGCGCGCCTCGGACGGCTCAATCCCAGCCCTGTTCGGCATGGGGGTGGGGTTCGGGCAGCCAGTCATGGGCCGGGTCGTACTCGAGCCAGCGGTTGCGCCCCGCCTCCGCCGCGAGGGCGCTCAGCAGCGTGCGCAGAAGAGGGTGTCCGCCACCGCACCACAGCAGCGACCAGGCGTACAGAGGCGTGGGGTCGACCAGCGGAACGGACCGGATCCCCGGAATGTGAGGAAGCGGCACGTCGGCCGGCATCAGAGAGAAGCGGCGCGGGTCCGCGGCCAGGTCGGCGAGGAAACGGTCCAGCCCCAGGTTGGTGCCCTCGGCGTGGTCGCGGATGCCGAACCGCTCGGCGAAGCGGTGCAGGAAGTCCAGCCGGTCCAGCGCCGTGGGAGTCCACAGCAGGCTGGCCCGCAGCTGTTCGGGCCGTAGCGCGGGCTCGTCCGCGAGGGGGTGGCCCGTGCTGAGGACGGCGTCCACCGGCTCCAGCCGCACCAGGCGGTGGGTCAGTCCCACGGGCAGGGGTGGATGGACGCGGCCGAACGCGGCGTCGATGTCGCCGCGCAGCAGCGCCGCCGCCACCGACGGCAGATCGCGACCGTGCCCGAGTTCCAGCGGTGGCGCGCCGCTTCCCGCCGCCACCTGTGCCAGTGTCCGCATCGGCGCGTAGAGGTGGCCCCACACGTCGACCCGCAGCGGCCGGTGTTCGTCCAGGGCCGCGGCCACGGCCCGGTCCGCGGCGGCCAGCGTCTGTCGGGCCGGTTCGAGGAAGCGGCGCCCGGCGCGGGTCAGCTCCACCCCGTGGCCGGTGCGCTGGAACAGCGCGGTGCCCAGCCCGGATTCCAGGCGCGCGATCCGCTTGGACAGCGCCTGTTGTGAGATCGACAGCGCCGCGGCCGCCCGCCCGAAGTGCGACTCCTCGGCGGCGAGTACGAAGGCGTGCACCTGCGCCAGGTCGAGATCCATGCCTCTCACCATAGGAGACAACCATCGGTTGTCGGCTCGCTCCGTGGGTTGTTGGAGCGTCCGGTGCCGCCGCCGATTACATGATCCGCATGCAGAGACTGATCCCCACGGGAGATCCGGCGCGCCCGGTGGAGTTCGCCGAGGACGCCCAGCCCGTTCCGGCGCCGGACGAGGCGTTGATCCGCGTCGAGGCGTTCGCCCCGAACCGAGGCGAGACATTCCTTCTGGAGCGGCCGGAGCCGGGCCTGCTGCCCGGCAAGGACGTCGCCGGACTGGTGGTCCAGGCGGCCGCCGACGGATCCGGCCCGCAGGTCGGCACCCGCGTGGTGGGGCACCCGCCCCGGGGCGGCTGGGCCGAGTACGCGGCCGTGCCCACCCACTCGCTCGCCGAACTGCCCGACTCCGTCAGCGCCGTCGTCGCCGCGGCGCTGCCGCTGGCCGGCATCACCGCCCTTCGGCTGCTGCGCACCGCCGGCAGCGTGACGGGCAGGCGGATGCTGGTGACCGGCGCCTCGGGTGGCGTCGGCCACTACGTCACCGAGCTGGCCGCCGCCGCGGGTGCGGACGTCACCGTGGTGACCGCGACCCCGGCGCGCGCCGAGCGGCTGCGCGCGCTGGGCGCGGCAGCGGCCGTGCACGAGGTGGCCGAGGCGCGGGGGCCGTTCGACGTGGTGCTGGAATCCACCGGCGGCGCCGGCCTGCCGGTCGCGCTGTCCGAACTGGCCGCCGGCGGCACGCTGATCTGGTTCGGCCAGGCCAGCCGTACCCCGGCGACGCTGGACTTCTTCGATCTCCTCAGCGGCCCGGAAGGCGCCGTCATCCGCCACTTCCACTACGCGGGCCCGCCCTACGGCCACGACCTGGCCACCCTGGTGCGTCTGGTGCACAGCGGGCGGCTCCATCCGGAGATCGACCGCACCACGGACTGGGCGAAGGCCGCCGAGGCCTTGGTCGACCTGCGGGAGCGCCGGATCCGCGGCAAGGCCGTCCTCACCACGGGGGTGGTGTCGTGAACGTCGCCGACCTCGCAGCGGAGAATCTGACGCGCGCCACCGGCGCGGGTCTTGACCTGCACGAATACCAGCGTGTCACCGCCGAGTTGACCTCGGTCGACGACTGGGGAGCCGGGCTCATGAAGGCCGCACGGCAGCACCTCGCACGCGCGGAACGAGCCGCCTCCCCGCTATCGGCGGGCGAGCACTACCAAGTGGCGGCGCGCTGGTTCCACATCGCCACCCTGGCCCCGCACCCGGACCAGGCTGCGGCCGCCTCCGAGGCCGACGCCGCCATGGGCCGTGCGCTGGAGCTCCTGGACCCCGGCGCCCGCCGACTGGAGGGGCCCGCCTTCGCCGGCTGGCTCCGCGGCCCCGCCGACGCGCCGGCCACCGTCGTCGTCGTGCCCGGCCTGGACTCCGGCAAGGAGGAATTCCACGAGGTCACCTCGGCGCTGCTGCGCAGGGGCCTGGCCGTGTTCACGATGGACGGCCCCGGGCAGGGCACACTCGCGGCCACCACCACGGTCCGGCCCGACTACCACCAGGTGATCGGCCAGGTCGTGGACGCGCTCGGCGTCGACCGGGTCGGGCTCGTCGGTCTCAGCCTGGGCGGTTACTACGTCGCGGAGAGCGCCGCCCACGAGCCCCGCGTGGCCGCCGCCACCACCGTGAGCGGTCCTTTCAGCCTCGACTGGGAAGCCCTACCGCCCCCGCTCCGGAACATCCTCACCCAGCGCGCCGGAGGAACCCGGGCGGCCCGCGACTTCGCCGGCCGGGTCGACCTGTCCGCGCTGGCGCCCCGTATCGCCTGCCCGCTCCTGGTGGTCGACGGCGGCCGGGACGACATCTCAGGAGTGACCAACGGGGAGCCGCTGGCCCGCCTGGCACCGCGTGGTGAGTACCTGCTCGTCCCGTACGGCGACCACCTCCTGGGCAACGCCCGAGCGGACTGGCTGCCCACGGCCGCCGACTGGCTTTCCGGAGCACTCGCATGAGGGGGAAGGTTCGGATGGGAACGTGACCGCGACCCATGTCACGAGCGCGGCAGTGGCAGGGAAATGTGTCGCCCTCCGGGCGCGGCGGACCGTACCGTCGTCCGCATGAAGCTGCTCTCCGTCAATGTCGGCAGGCCCCGCCCCAACCCCTGGAAGGGCCTCAGCGCAACAGGCATCGACAAGCGGCCCGTTGACGGCCCGGTCGCCGTCATCGCCCCGGGCCCCAAGGGCACCGGCGCGGTCGGCCTCGTCGGCGACCGGGTCTACGACGTGAAGCACCACGGCGGCTCCGACCAGGCCGTCTACGCCTATGCCCGCGAGGACCTCGACCGATGGGAGGCCGAGTTGGGCAGGCCGCTCGCGAACGGTGTCTTCGGGGAGAACCTCACGACCGCCGGCCTCGACGTCAACGGTGCCCTGATCGGCGAACGCTGGCGCATCGGGGCAGACGTCGTCCTGGAGGTGTCGTGCGCGCGGATCCCGTGCGCGACCTTCCAGGGCTGGCTGGAGCGTGACGGTTGGATCAAGCGGTTCACGCAGGCCGCGCTGCCGGGCGCGTATCTGCGCGTGATCGAGCCGGGGGACATCCGCGCCTCCGATCCGGTCGAGCTCGCACACCGCCCCGACCACGACGTGACCGTCGCGCTCGTCTTCCGCGCGATGACACGTGAACCGGAACTGCTGCCGCGGCTGCTGGTCGCCGACGCGCTGCCGGAGGAGAGCAAGGATCTGGTCCGTAGGCGTACGACCGCATAGAGACGACCGCATAGAGACGACGCGGCCCCGCACCGGCGAGGGCCCGCGTCGTCTCCAGGCCGAGCCCCGAACGACCTCCGGTCACGCGCGCGAGCGGTCCGGTGTGCCGACGACGCTGCGGGTCATCGCGGTCGCGCTGCCCAGATAGCGGGCGGGGTCGCACAGCTCGCCGATGCGCTCGGCGCCGAGTTGGTCCACCAGCTCGGCGTGGGTGAGGAGTTCGGCCTCCAGGGTGGTGCCGGTCTCGATGGCGGCGCGACACGCTTCGTAGACGACGTCGTGGGCCCGCTGGCGGCCCAGAACCGGCGCGATGTCCATCATGACCGCCTCGGCGACGATGAGCCCCCCGGTGATGTGGGTGTTCTGGCGCATCCGGTCCACGTTCACCTCCAGACCGGAGAGCATGAACTCGGCCTGGTGGAGGGAGCTGGACAGGAGCAGGAAGGCTTCAGGCACGGCGGCCCACTCCAGGTGCCACGGACCGGTGGCGCGCTCGAAGTCCTGCATCATCGCGTCGAGAACGGTCGAGGCCTTGTCGCGGAGCAGTTTGGCGGCGGCGAACATCAGCTCGCTGGAGATGGGGTTGCGCTTCTGCGGCATGGTCGAGCTGGCTCCGCGTCCGGGGACGAAGGGCTCCGCGAGTTCGCCGAACTCGGAGGAGCACATCATCATCACGTCCCAGGCGATCTTGCCCAGCGAGCCGCCGATCGCGGCGAACAGCGACACCAGCTCCACGAGCCCGTCACGGGCGACATGCCAGGTGATCTCGGGATCGCGAAGCTCCAGTTCGGCCGCCAGGACGGCACGCGTCTCCAGGCCCTCCGGGCCCGGGCCGAGCGAGGCCAGAGTCCCCGCGGCGCCGCCGAACTGCACCATCAGGGCGCGTCGGCGGGCCTGCTCCAGGCGCTCGGCGTGCCGGTCCAGGGCGGAGAGCCACACGGCGCAGCGGAAGCCGAAGGTGACGGGGAGGGCGTGCTGCAGGTGGGTGCGCCCGGCGGTGACGGTGGCGGCGTGCTCGTCCGCGAGTTGCCTCAGGGCGCGGCGTACGCGGTCGAGCTGGTCCTGGAGCAGGGCGACGCCCTGCTTGCACTGGAGCATCACCGCGGTGTCCATGATGTCCTGGGTGGTGGCACCCCAGTGGAGATAGCGGCCCGCGTCGCCGCACTGGTCGGCCACCTGCTTGACGATGGGAAGGACCGGGTAGCCGACGATCTCCGTCTCGGCGCGCAGCCGCTCCAGGTCGAGGCCGTCGAGACCGGCCTTGGCGGTGATGTCGTCAGCGGCCTCGGCGGGGATGATGCCGACCTTGGCCTGGGCGCGGGCGAGGGCGGTTTCGGTGTCGATGATGCGCTCGACGTAGGCGGTGTCGCTGAAGATCTCGCGCATGGCCGGGGTGCCGAACATGTCGCGGAAGAGGAAGGAGTCGAAGACGGTACTGCTGCTCATGTGCTGTCTCACTTTGCGATGGAGGGGGTGGCGCGGGCGGGTTCGGGCGCGTGAGAAACGTCGCCGGACTCGGACTCGGACTCGGACTCGGACTGCGCGAGGAACGCGGCGGGGTCGGCCAGGGCGCGCTGGACCTTGTCGACGTCCATTTCCTTGCACCACTTGGCCAGGACGAAGGTGGCGACCACATTGCCGAAGGTGTTGCAGAACGCCGTGGCCATGGACATGAAGCGGTACACACCGAAGAGAACGGCCGTGCCCTCGACAGGGAGGGTCCCGGTCGCCGCGACCGTGGAGGTGAAGACGACGAACGTCCCGCCGGACACGGTGGCCGCGCCCTTGGACGTCAGCAGCATGATCAGGAGCAGGCCGAGCTGTTCGGGGATGCCCATCGGGATCCCGTACGCGTTGGCGACGAACAGGGTGCAGATGGACATGTACAGGGATGTGCCGTCGAGGTTGAAGGCGTAGCCGGTGGGGATCACCAGGCCGACGCTCTGCTTCGAACATCCGATCCTGGTCAGCTTCTTCAGCAGCCCGGGAAGCGCTGCCTCGGAGGAGGCCGTGCCCAGGACGAGCGTCATCTCGACGCGCACATAACGCAGGATGCGCCAGATGTTAAATCCGGCGATCAGGCAGACCAGCCCCAGGATGCCGAACACGAAGACGGCGACGACCAGCCAGTACTGGAGGACGAGTTCGGTCAGGGCCAGGAGCATCTTGCTGCCGCTGGTGCCCACTGAGTAGGCGATGGCGCCGAAGGCCCCGATCGGGGCGAGCTTCATGACGACGTTGACGAAGGCGAAGAACGCCTCCGAGACGACCTCAAGACCGGAGTTGATCTTCTCCTGCATATGCGGCTTGAGGGCCAGCAGACCGATGCCGAACAGGACGGCCAGGACGACGACCTGCAGCAGCTGACCGGAGGAGAAGGCTCCGACGAAGTTGTCGGGAACGATGCCCTGGAGGAAGGCGATGACCCCGTGTTCGCCCTCCCCGGCCGAGGGCGCCTGCGCGGCGCCGCCACCCGAGGTGAGGCCCCCCGCGTCCTTGCCCACCCCGAACAGGTTCGCCGCCGCGAGGCCCAGGAGCAGGGCGAGGGTGGAGACGACCTCGAAGTAGATCAGCGCCAGGAATCCGAGACGACTGGCCTTCTTCAGGTCACCGGCGGACGCGATGCCCATGACGACGGTGAAGAACACCAACGGGGCGACGCCCGCCTTGATCAGCGCCAGGAACAGGTCCCCCATGATCTTCAGGTTCACCGCGAAGCCGGGGAAGGCGAAGCCCACCGCGACCCCCAGGGCCATCGCGATGACGACCTGCGCCCCGAGCCCCCGGTACCAGCGCTTACGAGCGGCGGGGGGTGAGGTGGCGTCCAGCAGCTGCTCCTGAGATCTCATGCGGGCACATCCTTGTCTAGACATGAGCTGTGTCTAGACAAGGATGCTCGCGGAAATGTCTGTGTCAAGAGCTGTTCACAAAATGAGCGGCCGGCTGCTGGTGGCCGTTACCTCCGCTGGAGAACCGTCTCGTAGACGAAGCGGTCACCGGCATGCGTGCTCACGGTGACCTCGAACAGGGCGCCCGACGCGTCGTAGTAGCGGCGTACGAACTCCAGCCCCGGACTCCCCGGCTCCAGTGCGAGATGCGCCGCCGCCTCCGCGGACACACTCACCGCCCGCACCTGCTGCACCACCCGCTCCACCGCGCGCCCCGTCCGGGCCTCGACCAAGTCGGCGATCAGCTGGCGGCCCTCCTCCAGATCCCCGGCGACCGCCTTGGCGTCCTCCGGGCCCAGATACACCCGCGCCCAGGAAACGACCTCGTCAGAACGGTCAGGGTCCCGCCGGACCGAGGTCACACACACCTGCCTGGACCCCTCGGCCAGGCCCGTGACCTCGGCGAGCGCCGCGTCCACCGTCACGGGTTCGACCGACAGAACACTCCGCACGGCGGCCTCGCCGTACTGGGTCAGTTCCTCGACACTCCCCAGCTGCGCGGTGAACGCGGCCACCGGCTCCAAACGCTCCACGCGTGTGCCGGTCCCCGGGTGCCGCGAAATCAGCCCGCCCAGCTCCAGACGCTTCAACGCCCGCCGCAGCGTTTCGCGCGAGACGCGGTACTCGGCGGCCAACTCGGGCTCGGTGGGCAGCAACTCCCCCACGGGCCACTTTCCGGCGGCGATCTTCTTCATGAGGTCGCCGGCAATCACCACGTATCGCGGCTCACCCACGAAGAACTCCTTGCCTGCTCAGGACCCGACCACGGAAATCCTAGAACACCGTCGCCGCGGGCCCGCGTCACCGACCGCTCGCCGCAAGGAGGGCGGTGTAGGCACCTTCGGCGGCACGGCCGGCAGCAGTACCGCTGGGCGTGTAAGCGAAGAAGGAGTCAGTGGTCCCATGGTGGATGATGCGACCGTTATTGAGGACCGTGACGTGGTTGGCTTCCTCAGCCAGATCGGCAACATCATGAGTGGACATGAGCACCGTCACTTCACCGCTGAGGGAACTGAGAATATCTCGGAACACCCGGCGCTGCTTGGGGTCCATTCCGGCGGTGGGCTCGTCCAGAAGAAGAACCTGCGCGCCATGGACGAGCGCGCCGGCCACGCCTACACGCTGCAACTGCCCGCCGGACAAGCGGGATGTTTTCGTACCGGCTTCTGCGGTGAGTTCCACACGAGCCAGAGCCTCATGGGCCTGGGACCAGGCGTTTGCGCGGCTCATGCCTTTGAGCCAGCCCACGTACGCAACATATTCCCGAGCGGTCAGAGTGGGCATGGGGATGATGCTCTGGGGCATCCACGCCACGGCCCGGCGGTACACCTTGGTCCGGGACGGAAGCTGGCCGAGGGTAACAGTGCCCGAGCGTGGATGGGCAACGGCGGCGGCGAGTTTGAGAAGGGTCGATTTTCCGGCGCCGTTGGGTCCCAGAAGGATGGTCAGTCCACGCTCGGGTAGTTCATAACTGAGATCTTTGAGTACGGGCTTGTGCCAGCGTCGGTATGCGTAGGTACAGGAGTCCAGGCGGAGGGTCACGTTGTGTTCCTCGGGGAGCGCAGGAGGCTGGCCAGACCGATAGTGAATGCCACCACGGCTATCGCAGTGGCGTGCGCGGCACCAGCGGGTTCAGGGAGAATCGCCCAGGGATAGGAGTCTTGGGGTGTGCGGTAGCCGACGAAAAGTACGGCGAGCAGCCAGGCGACGGGCGTCATGACAGCTTTTTGCCCGACCAGCGCGCGGGCGCAGAGCATGAGGCCGGTCAGAAAGAGCGCGTTACGCCCGGCGGTCGGCTGCCCCAGAGCATATGCGGTGCAAACACAGGTGGATACCACAGTCAGCGCCAACCCCGCGTCAAGGAGTGGCACATGCCGGGTACTGGCGAGTTCCGGCGCAGGAAGACGCGCTTCAAGGCAGGCCATCACGCCCACTGTGATCGCCACGGGGACGAACAACATCACGCGTGTGCCGGCAGTACTGCCTGCGGTGAACGTCGGTAGCACCATCGTGCGATCGCCGACGACAGCGACAAGCACGGTGAAGAGGATGATCGTCGTCGGCGCAAGGATGTGAGCACGCCGGACCTTCAGCCACCAGTTCATGGCGTTCTACCGCATGCGGTCGCCCTCGCGCGAGCTGCCCAATCGGCCTGCTCGCGAGGCGGCAAAGACCGGACCCGTTTCACCTCGGCGCGAACCCGATCAGTGTTGGAGGAATCATTATCGAATTCCTCACGGCTCGCCCGCCATTGCTTCCGGTAGGCCTTCTCTTCGCCTGTGACGGTAGCTGCCCACCACAGCACCTCTCGGCGCTTGGTCGGGTCGGGCGTGCTACAGGGAAAGCTCATGGCTGCGTTCACGAGACGGTACCGGACGTTGCCGTCCTCAAGCCCGCGCGTGAAATTCACTCGCCATTCGCGAGGTGTGGATCGCCTGGGGGTACGCCCGTCGCCCAGCGTGTCGGTGATCGCGTCAGGCGATAGGGGCACGCCGGTGGCCCGTAGATCCTTCAGTA
Source organism: Streptomyces sp. LZ34 (assembly GCF_053890475.1). Lineage (NCBI taxonomy): Bacteria > Bacillati > Actinomycetota > Actinomycetes > Kitasatosporales > Streptomycetaceae > Streptomyces > Streptomyces sp. LZ34. Next base: position 9,573,725 of record NZ_CM132680.1, on the reverse strand, counting down.
CGGACTCGACGTCTCTCCTGACAGTCTGGAGGTGAGCCGCGTTGACGGTTGGCATACAGACCGCCGGTGCCGCACCCGAGCACCGCATGGGCGCTGCTCCGCCGGCGACCGGCTCGGTCGGCCCCCAACCATTGACCATGTTACGGGCAGTCGCGGTACCAGCGGCCGCCACGGCTACGGCGAGCAGGACTCGCAGGCCGATCGATCTCATCGGCGTCCACAGCAGCATGGCAGCCACCGCAAGAGAGCCGGTGAACAACGCATGCGGGACCAGGGTTCTCACCGGAGCGACTTCACCGAACATGAGGGGCTCGAAAAACTGACCCGACACATGGCGGTACCAAAAAGAAGACGAGGTGACAGAGAACGAGACGCTCCCCCACACTGTCACGGCCAGCAAAGGCGCGGCGATCAGGTGTGGCACGTACAGTCCGACCGCGAACCCGATCACGGCGTGAGCTAAGCACAGCAGTAGGCCGAGAAAAAACGGGCGAAGACTACGGAGATCCGGCAGAACCCCCTCGTCGACCAAACCGAGAACGGTCGGCAGAACCAACATGAGCCAGGACAGGGTGAGCACTGGGCCGAGAATGTTGAGCGCGACTCGATAGCGGGAGCGAGCCGGTGCCAGACTCCAGATTCCCGCCTTCTTGAGGCGACTGCTTTCCCAAGCCGCGAGCGCCGAGGCAATCGCATAGGCGAATGCGTATACGGGAGCCAGAGCATCGGCCACGACAGAAGGGGCCCACTTGTAGTAGTCGTCGAGCGGGGCCTCTCTGGCGACGGCATAGTAGAAAAGAGTCAGGCCGATGGCAAACGGCGCTGCCCACAGTGCGCTGGTGGTGCGCAGGCTGGTGAGGAGTTTCACGGGTTGTCTCCGGCCTGGTCTGGCGGGGTGAACGAGTGCGGATGAACGTGGAGAGGCGCCCGGCCGAGGCGCCCCTCCACGCGACGCTCAGTCGGCCAACATCTAATCCGCGGCAGTGGTGTCGACGATGACAGTATCGGCGCTCATGCGGAGGCTTGTGCCCCCGCTGTCGTCTATCGCGGCGATTGAGAAGTAGTAATTCCTGTGCGGAAGGTCGTGCCACTGCCCTACACTGCTGTAGTCGTAGTCATCCCAGCCGAAACAGTCGGTGAACCGCTTGTCATCAAATCCCACATCGGGCTGGTAGTCCCGCACATACCACAGCTTGACGTGAGTGCTCTCGCTCTTCCAGTTCGTCTTGCATAACTGGAATTCGACCTCACTGAACGACTCGTCCTCCCAACGCCGAGATTCGAACCCAACACCGACGGTGTCCAGGGTGCTGTGCCAGTTGGCGTGCGCATTGGGCGCTAAAGCCAGAAGCGCTACGGAAGCAAACCCAGCAACCGTCGCAAAGCGCCTTTTGTTGAACATGACTACCCCCCAGGTTTTTATCACGACAGATCCCTTGAAGCAGTGATCGATCGCGCAGCCTACAGACAGCATGTTCGAGCGTCAATCACCGACCGTAATCATCTGATCGGTTAACGTGTCCAGAAACTGCCTCCGCCTCACCCTGCGGCCGCGCCGCCCCTCCGCGAGTCGGGCGGCTCGATCCCAGATCGATACTGGTCGGAGCCACTTGCCAGCGGGGCGCCCCAAAAGCGCGAGGTGGCGCTCGCCTCAAGCAGTCAGAGGCCGCCCGTCCTGAACCTGGCATCCTGGCCGAAAATTCACGGAGCAGAACTGAAAGGCGATGGGGCAGACGCCGGCCTCGCCTCACCACCAATAGCGGGCGTTCGCCGCAACGGCGACAGCTGTCAGGGAGCGTCGTGGCGCACGCGGCGGTCTGCCACCACGGCGCCGACGAGGAGCTTGCCGCGCACCTCGGTGCGGTGGCCGATGGCGGTGGACACCCGCCATCGACTATCTGCGTAGCGGTGAGCTCCTCGTTGTCGTACGTCTCCTTGAGCCACCGACGCAGCCGGGCTGAAGCTGAACAGGCTGGGCTGTCTCATCGCTCAACCGAGGGCAGCGCCGAACCATGTGGGCAACCGGCTGAGCAGATCCTGCTGGTCTTCGCCCGCCCACGCCACATGGCCGTCCGGCCGCAGCAGCACGGCGGGCACGTCCAGTTCGTCGCTGACGTCGACGACGTGGTCGACTCGGTCTGCCCAGCCCGCCACCGAGAGCCGGCCGGTCTGGTCGAGCAGCAGTCCTCGGCCGCCGGACATCAGCTCATAGAGGCGACCGTGCTTCAGTGTCACGTCCCGCATCCGCCGACCGAGCAGTTCATGCCCCTCGCCGAAGTCATAGCGGATCCCGATCGCGACGATCTTCTCGATCAGGTAGCGGTTCACGTCCTCGAAAGCCATCAGTTCCGACAGCAGTCGGCGTACTGCCTGCGGACCCGGCTCGGGGACATCAGCTCCGTCTGCGCGCCGGTGTTGTCCAGCACGTCGGCGGCCACCGAGTGCCGTTCGGTGTGGTAGCTGTCCAGCAGCTCCTCCGGTGCCCAGCCGTTGACCTCGACGGCCGGCTTCCAGCCGAGATTGAACGCGTCCCGGATGCCGAGGTTGAGGCCCTGTCCGCCCATCGGCGGGTGGATGTGCGCCGCGTCGCCGGCCAGCAGCACCCGGCCGGTCCGATAGCGCTCGGCCAGCCGGGTGGCGTCGCCGAAGCGGGACAGCCAGCGCGGTGAGTGCACGCCGAAGTCGGTGCCGGCGAACACCCGCAGCTGTTGCTTGAACTCCTCGAGCGTCGGCGGGACCGAGCGGTCCTCGGCCACCCCCTCGGCGGGCACGACGACGCGGTACACACCGCCCCCGAAGGGCCTGAGGCCGAACCTCAGATGGGTCTTGCGGACCTCGGCCACCACGGCGGCCACCGTGGTAGGTGGCACTGCCACCTCCATCTCGCCCAGCAGCGTGTCGACCCTGGAGGGCTCGCCGGGGAAGCCGACGCCGAGCAGCTTCCGTCGGGCGAGGGCCTGGTGATGGCGGCGAGAAACCACCGACCGGGTGCTGCCGACCATGAGCGAGGAATCGCTCCAGCAGGCCGCGCTGGTCCATCACCTCGATGCTGCGCACATGCAGACCGAGCAAACGCGACGCGGGCCCCGTGTCAGCGGTGGCCCGCGCTGTGTCTATGACGGCGTTTCAGCGGTGTGCGGCGAACCCTACGAACTGGGTCCACGCGTCGGGGGTGACGGTCAGGATCGGGCCGGTGGTGTTCTTGCTGTCCCGGACGTGGACGGTGTCGGGGCAGGTGGCGACCTCGACACACTCGCCGCCCTGCGCACCGCTGTAGCTGCTCTTGAACCAGACCAGCTCGCGTATGTCCCTGTTCATAGCTCCCCCAGCAACTTCTCGATGAAGATGGACGACTCTCGTGGCGTGAGAGCCTGCGCCCGGATGATCCCATATCGCGCGGCGATGGCATGGACCTCATCTCGGTCAGTGACCAGGGCGCTGCGCCCCTGGCCTTCCAGATATGCGACCTGCTCACCTCCCCTCGGGACCATCAAGCTGAACGGGCCATCGACTCCGGCGTTGTCTTCCCGGGCGGTCGGCATGACCTGAATCTCCACGTTGCGCCTCTGCCCGGTGAGCAGCAGTTGCTCCAACTGTCCGCGCAGGACATCCTTCCCGCCAAATGGCCGTTGCAGAACGACTTCCTCGATGACAAAGCCCACGATGGGCGCGGGCCGCGCGCTGAAGATCTCCTGGCGCGCCAGCCGCGCGGCCACGCGCTGTGCGATGACCTCTTCATCCAGCTGAGGACGGTCCATCCCGAAGACGGCACGCGCGTACTCCTCTGTCTGCAGCAGGCCCGGCACAGCCAGGTGCGCGTAAATCTGCACCTCGGCCGCCACCGCCTCCAACCGCGCCGCATCACGGAAGAACGCTGGATACCGCGCCTGCGCAAGCTCCTCCTTCATCGCCGCCAGCACGCCACCCGCGTCCAGCACCTCGTCGGCCTTGTCGACCAGGTCCGGCTTAGGAATACGCCGCCCGCACTCGACCGACGCCACCTGGTCCACGCTGTACCCGATAAGCGAGCCCAATTCCGCTCTGGTGAGCCCGGCCCGCTCCCGGAACAGCTTCAGCTGCCTGCCGAAGCCCCTCAGGAACGCGGACCGCTCTGTACCTGCCATGTCGCACCCCTCCCGGCACACTTCGCGTGTTCGTACAGGCACCGTCCGTACACGCGCGCTTCCTGGCCAGGCTAGGCACAGCCCCACAAGGCTGGCCCCATGACGACCGAAAATGCCCCCTCACGAGGTACACGCCCGGAACAGTTCCCTCCAGCGCCAGGCGAGTTCGCCATGCGCTTCACCTCGACCCCGCGCGGCGCGCGCCTCGCTCGGCGGCTCGTATCGCACCGGCTCGCCGCGTGGGGCTACCCGTACGATTCCGGCCCCAACGAGACCGTCACGCTCATCGCGAGCGAGCTGGTCACCAACGCCGTACGCCACGGCCGCGTCCCCGGGCGGGACTTCCACGTGCGCCTGATCGCGCCGCCCGCCAACACCGGCCCCGTGATCCGTATCGAGGTGTCCGACACCCGCGCCGAGAAGCGCCCCACACTCACCACGGCGGCACCGGACGCGGAAACGGGCCGCGGCCTCTACCTCGTCTCACAACTGGCGGAGCGCTGGGCCGTCGGGCCCCGCCGGGGCGGCGCGCCCGGGAAAACGGTCTGGGCCGAGATCTCGATCGGCGCCAAACCGTCGGACTCCTGCTGACACCTGGGTTTGCGGTGGATATGAGACGACGACACGCCGACGTCATGGCGTGTCGCTGTCTCATATCCACCGCAAAGTCACTGCGCGTCGGCGGGGGCGGGCTCGGGCCCGGACTCGGCGGCCCGCGCGACGGGGGCAGGGGCAGCGGCGGACTCACGGGGCGCGCGAGGCCGGGAGCGGGACACAGCCACGCCGGTCAGGCACAGCGCGCCGCCGAGGAGGGTCAGCCAGGCGGGCACCTCGTCGAGGAACGCCCAGCTCAGCAGCACCACAATCGCCGGGACGGCGTAGGTCGTCGCGCCCAGCTTGCTGGCGGGCATGCGGGCGAGGGCGTAGGTCCAGGTGGTGAAGGCGAGGGCGGTCGGCACCACGCCGAGGTAGAGCATGTTGAGCGTCGCGGACGGCGGGGCCTTCGGCAGTTCGGTGGCCAGTTGCCCGGCGAAGGGGAGGCACGCCACCGTGCCGACCAGGCAGGCGTACGCCGTGACCTGGAGCGGAGTCCCGTACGAGAGTGCGGGCTTCTGGGCGACCACGCCGGTCGCGTACGCCATCGCCGCGAGAAGGCACAGCGCCACGCCGAGCACCGAGGTGCCGCCCTCGTGTCCGGACGAGGTCGACAGGCCGACCACCACCGCCCCGCCGAAGGACACCGCCATCCCGGCGAGCAGCCGCGGCGGCAGCGCCTCGCCGAGCAGGCGCGCCGCGAGCAGGGCCATCAGGATCGGGCCGACGTTCACCAGGAGAGCCGCCGTACCGGCGTCGACCAGGCGCTCACCCCAGTTCAACGCGACCATGTAACCGCCGAACCAGACCACGCCGGACACGAGGATGCCGCGCCAGGCGCCCCGGGGCGGCAGCCCCTCGCGGCGTATCGCCACCAGGACGATCAGCACCACCGAGGCGGCCAGTAGTCGGCCGAGCGCGAGCGCGCCCGGGGAATAGGCGGCGCCCGCGCTGCGGATGGAGACGAAGGCGGACGCCCAGGCGAGCACGGAGAAGGTGGCGGCGCCGGCCGTGAGGACGCCGGGAGAGGCGAGGCGGGAACTCATGCGGGCAGCCTAAGGTCTCCACATTTTGGTGTCCACCGAAATATTCGACTGTGAAAAGTTGCGGCGGATCACTGCCAGGCGTCGGGCGCGAGCCCCAGGAGGTCGCCGAAGGCCCGCTCCCCCGCGTCGGTCACCCGAAGCGCCCGCCCGCCCTCTTCCGGCCGCACCACCCATTCCCGGCGCAGCGCCAGGGCGCACAGCCGCGCACCGGCCACCCCGCCCAGATGGCGGCGGCGCTCGGTCCAGTCCAGGCACGAACTCGTGATCGGCCGGCGGCCCCGGTACTCCGACTCCAGGTCGACGCCCGCGCGGGCGCACCACTCCCGCCCCTCGTCGGTCAGCTCGAACACCCGGTCCGTGAGCAGCAGTCCGCGCTCGGCCATGGTGTCGGTGACCGCCATGCCGAGCCGCCCCGCGAAGTGGTCGTAGCAGGTCCGCGCGCGGGCCAGCGGGTCGGGCGCGGCGACGACCGGCACCGTGTACGGCGCGTCCCGGCCGGGGATGGCGTGTGAGGCGAGGGAGTCGACGAGGCGCGCGGTTTCCGCGTCGGCGATCCGTACGTACGTGTGGCGGCCCTGCCGTTCGGTCACGCAGATCCCGGCGTCCAGCAGGCGGGTCAGATGGCCGCTCGCGGTGGAGGGCGTGACCCCGGTGATCCGGGCCAGTTCACCGGCGCTCCACGCGCGTCCTTCGAGCAGGGCCATACAGATCGCGGCCCGGGTCTCGTCGGCCATGGCGCCGACGAGGGCGGCGAGGCGTGCGGCGGGCGGAGGAGAATCGGTCACGTCCCCCATCATGCCCCAACATTTCGGTGTGTGCCGAAGCTTCACCTAGAGACGGGGAGATCCTTCGAGTTCGGCCAAGGCAAGCTCAAAGACACGTTGCTCGTCCTCGGTCACCGGCACCTCCCCCCTCCCGTCCTCTATCGCGGCGTCCAGCCACTCGTGGATGATCACCTCGATGATGTCCGGCACACCCGTCCCCAACAGCATCTCGACCATTTGCCAGGCGTGCATCGTGACGGGAAACCTCGCCGCCCGGTGATGCGCCCTGGCTTCCTGCCATATCCTCCGCGCCGCCTCCGGGCCCTCGACCTGGGCCGCATCGTGCAGCAGACGGCACCAGCCGATGTCGATGCGGTCGAAACAGCCGCTGAACTCACCGCCCCAGGGATCAATTTCGGCGACCTCGCGGAACAACACGATCGCAGCGGCCCGCTCGCCGGCGGAGTAGAGCTCGTGCGCCTGCCCCAACTTCGCGTCCAGCCGACCCTGCGGCGTCGCCCCGTGCTTGGCCACATAGGCGTCCATTTCCGCGATGTAGTCGTTGAGCTCGGCTGCGCGGCTCCCTATGTGTTCGGCATACCGCCACAGCTCATAGGTCTCGTCCTCGTCGATGCCGTGGGCTTCGGCTTCCCGTAGCAGTGCGATGGACCGGTCGCTGTCCTCGTCCATCTGGTCGGGGTCCGCGCCGTCGTCCAGGGAGTCCAGCCAGCCGTACGCCCCGGCGAGCGCCAGGGCGCCTCGTACGTTCTCGTCCACGTCTGCGGTCGCCAGATATGCCTCCACGGCTGACGCGACATGGGACCAGTACGTCTCGTCGGTCAGCTCTCCGACAGGGGTGAAGAATGCGGTGAATTCGGACGGCAGCTTTCCGGAGGTGATCACGCTGGTGACACTGGCGGGAACCGGCGGCTGGTCCATGATTCTCCCTCAACGCGGTCGATCAACGAGAAAGCCAGTGTCTCCCAGTGCGCTACCAGGCCCGGACCGAGGCGCGCAGCCGCAGTGACCACTGGCGCAGGACGGGGCCGAGCGGGCTGCGCAGCAGCCTGTAAAGGATCTCGCTCTCGATACGGGCGGCGAGGGTGCGGATATCGTCAGGGGTTTCGAGGAGCCGGACCCAGCGGGTGACCGCGTCGACGAGTTCCGGTGTCATCGGCGCGGTGACCTGCCACGTGGCCGGACTATGGGCGCAACGTCATGGTCACTCTGTCCGGAGGCATACCCGCGGGATACGCGGAGTGGCGCCAGGACCCCTACAACGGGGACCCCGGTGACCGTGTGCGTGGTCAGGGGAACCGCCGAGAAGTGCACCGAAGCCCGGGTCACCTCGTGAGCCCATTGAGCCTCAGCAGCACTGCCAGGTGAACATGGCCCTCTCGAAGCGGCCCGCGGCCAGGTCATCGGGGCGGATCAGCCAGTACAGCGCGCCGCCGTCGCCCCACATCACGTCCGCGTCGTCGTCGGAGTCGAGTTGGGCGAGCAGCACCCAGCCCTCCGCCTCCTTCTCGATCCGCGGGTCCTCCCACGACAGGTCACCGCCGCCCAGCGCGCCATGGGCCACCACGATCTCCACGGCGGTCTGGACGCTTTGCGCATGGCCGCCGATCTGATGGGCGGCACCGCTCTGGTGGTTCCAGATCGCCCTCATGAACGCGTCCGGAAGCTCGTCCTCACCAAACGCGGCGGTCAGCGCGAGCGAGTCGAAGTCGGGCGCGCTGGGGCCGATGTGGACCGTCAGCGGCACCTCCGGAAACGGGGTGAGGCCCGCCGGTGCGGGCCGCTCAGGCGCGGTGGCGGACTCGGGCGGGAGGTGGAGGACGCGGGCACCGGGCCAGGTGTCCGGGTCGGCGGTGTCGACCAGGGCGTCGTCGTCCTCGTCGCCGTAATAGAAGAAGGCGAGCCGACCGTCCGCGGGCAGCGGTACGTCCAGCGCCTCCCTGGGCAGCGCGGCGCAGTCGACCGCCGCCACGAACGGCAGCGGTCCGTGCCCCTCCCACACCGGCCAGTCCGTTCCCTCGGGCAGCCGGGGCAGTCCGCCGAGCCGGCCGACGACCGGATCGGTCGGCTCGGCCTTCCGGAGGTGGGCGGCCGGGCGCAGCAGCGCGGTCCAGCGGTCGGCGAGGTCGGGGGGCAGGTGGGTGTGGGCCAGGGTGTGCAGCGCGTCAGGTGCGGTGGTCATACGGGCCATGATGGTGGGCGGGGCCGGCGGGAGGACGTACGGGGGTATGGCGGGCGCCGCCACCTCATTGATCGTTCCTCAGTTTCTCAGGACACGGCCCTCGTCCAGGTGAACGACGAGGCGTTCGTGCTCTTCCAGCCACCTTGGCATATGGCTGAACCGGTTGCCGGCCAGCCGGAGCGTGGTGAGGGCCGGTAGGTCACCCACCCACGCGGGCAGGTCGGTGAGTTCGTTGTCGCCCAGGTCAAGAGTGGTGAGCGCGGTGAGGTGGCCCATCGATGCCGGAAGTTCGGACAGCCGATTGCCGCGGAGGCTGAGACTCGTCAGCGCGGTGAGGTCGCCGAGGGTTTCGGGCAGCGTGGTGAGCCGGTTGAAGCCGAGATTGATTCCTGTCAGCTCGGCGAAACCCCCGACCCATGGGGGCAACTCGGTCAGTTCGTTGCGGTCCAGGTTCAGCCATCGGAGGGCGGTGAGCCTGCCCAGTTCCATGGGCAGCCGGGTGAGCCGGTTGCCGCCCAGCAGGAGATGGGTGAGGTTGGCCAGCTCTCCGAGCGATGCGGGCAGCTCGGCGAGGCGGTTGAAATCCAGGTTGAGTTCGGTGAGGGCGGTCAGGTTCCCGAGTGTTCCGGGGATCTCGGCGAGCCGGTTGCCGGAGAGATCGAGCTCGACGAGAGCGGTGAGATCGCCCCATGAGCTCGGCACGGTGGAGATGTGATTGCCGCTGACATCGAGGCTGGTGAGTTTTTTCAAGCCGCCGAGGAACTCGGGGAGCTCGGTGAGCTCGTTGCCACGAAGGTCGAGGTCGGTGAGTTCGGTCAGCTGCCGCACCCATGCGGGTATCCGCTCGAGCCGGTTTCCGTTCAGGACGAATTCGGTGAGCGCGCTGAGGTTGCCCAGCGATGCCGGGAGTTCCTCGAGCCGGTTGTCGCCGAGGGAGAGGTGGGTGAGACCCGTGAGGTCGCCCAGGAAATCGGGCACCTGCGTGAACGTGCCGTCGGTGAGGTCGAGCCGGGTCAGCGTGGTGGCCTCGGCCAGCGACACGGGGACGACGGGCAGCGACAGATGGCCGAGGTCCAGGGACGTGTCGCCGTCGTCGATCACCTGGGCGATGAGTTCCTCGGCCTCCTCCAGGGCGAACGCATCATCGTCGTCCATCTCGAACGGGTCGTCGTACTCGGACATGGGAGATCCCCCGGAACGGGCCGCTGTGACGGGAAGATCGAATTCTGCCGCGCCGAACCACGCGGCGCCACCCCGGGGCCAGGCCGCGACGGCACGGGCATCCGAACGTTTGATCGATCAGCATTGAGGCCTGCCCTCAAGGAGTGAGAGGCAGGCCAAGGAACCGTAAGTCAAGGAACCGTAAAGCGGGGACATTCGTTACCCCAGGCATGACCGCTATGACTCCCGGCTCGAACATCCCCCTGCCCGTCGCGCGCGTGGCGGTGGACGTCACCGCCCCGGTGCGGCTGGACGTGTCGGGCCTGCTGCTCACCGCCAACGGCAAGGTGCGCTCCGACGACGACTTCATCTTCTACAACCAGCCCGCCGGCCCCGGCGTGACCCACCGCCCCGGGGCCGGCGGGGCGGGTGACACGATCACCGTCGACACCTCCGCCGTGCCGGGCGACATCGAGAAGATCGTGGTGACCGCGAGCCTGGACGCGCCCGGTGCGACGTTCGCGGGCACCGAGCCGACGGCCACCGTGCGCGGCGCGGACGACGGGGCCGTGCTCGCGACGTTCACCCCGCCCCGGCTGGGCTCCGAGACCGCGCTTGTGATCGTCGAGGTGTACCGGCGCAATGGCGCGTGGAAGGTGCGCGCGGTCGGGCAGGGCTATGCGAACGGGCTGGCGGGTATCGCCACCGACTTCGGCGTGACGGTGGAGGAGCCCGCCGCGCCCGCGGCCCCCGCCCCCGCGGCCGTCCAGGCGCCGCCGCCCGCCGGCCCGCCCGCCGGTTTCCAGCCCCCGCCCATGCCCACCGCCCCGCCGCCCGCCGCCCCGGCCGCCGCCGCTCCGGCGCCCGCCACCGGGAAGATCAACCTCGACAAGGGCCGCGTCAATCTACAGAAGAACCAGACGGTCTCGCTGGTCAAGGGCGGTCGGCCGCTCCAGAGTTCGGTCAAGATGGGCCTGGGCTGGGAGCCCGCCTTCCGCAGCAAGGACATCGACCTCGACGCGTCCGTGATCGCCTTCGGCGTGGACCGCAAGAAGATCGACGCCTGCTTCTTCGGCAAGCTCTCGATTCTGAACGGCACGATCCAGCACTCCGGCGACAACCTCACCGGCGAGGGCGGTGGCGACGACGAGACGATCACGGTCCACCTCGGCGGGCTGCCGCCGGAGGTCACCGGCCTGGTCTTCACGGTCAACTCCTTCTCCGGCCAGAAGTTCACCGACGTCGCGAAGGCCTACTGCCGCCTGCTGGACGCGGGGACGGGCGAGGAGCTGGTCCGCTTCGACCTGACCCACTCCGAGCCGCGCACGGGCGTGATGATGGCCAAGTTCATCAAGCAGTTCTCGGGTGAGTGGGAGATGACCGCGATGGGCGAGTACGTGGACTCCCGCACGGTCCGCGGCATGGTCAAGCCCGCCGGCCGGGCGCTCTGAGTATCTGCAGGTCAGTCAAGTACGGGGGCGCCAGAGCGAGGCCTGCCAGTGCCGCAAGGCATCTGCGGGAGGTTTTGGCGCCCAACTTTCATGCGAGCGACGAACCTGCAACATCTCGTAGATAGTCGCAAATTCTCGGAGATCGATGGAGGCGTTTGTCTCCCGGATTTCCCATTCTCTCCCCACCCGCGCCCCAGTAAAGGGCCGACCTCGGGCCGCCCACTTGGGAGGTGGGTTCGGCAGCCCGAGGTCGGCTTGTTGCCCGCATAGGAGCGGCCAAGCCGCGCCCCAGGCGGGCGTCCACGGGGCGCCTCACGGCTGGACAGCGGCAAGTGATGCGGGCAATCACCAGACCGTGTAGCGCCCTTGATATATCAAGATTCGAATGCGTCCTTAGCGTTGCCACCCCGAAAGGATCACCAAGGGGTTGCGGGGCATGGCGGAGCGAGCGCTACATCGTCGCATCGCCGCCGATCTTGAACGCCGGATCTCCGAAGGGGACTGGCTCCCCGGCGAGCAGATCCCGTCCCGCGCCGCCCTCGCCGCGGAGTACGGCATCCATGAGCAGACGGTCCGCCTCGCCGTCACTCTTCTCCGCAAGGATGGCGTCCTCGAGGGGGAACAGCGGCAGCGCCTTTTCGTGGCTTACCCTCCGGCCGTGCGCGCACTCTCGAACCCGGATGGCGACTGGCCCCACGGCGGAGAGGTCATCGACGCCGGCACCTGCCGCGCCTGCCCCGATCTGGCGGGCCGCCTCGACGTCCCGGTCGGCGCGACCACGCGTTGGGAGATGCTGGAGTGCTGGGATCCGGGTGGCCGGTCGGCGCTGCTTGTCACCAGCTGGTGGCGTGGTCGGCGCCGTAAGCACACCTCTGCGGCCTTCGAGGTGGGCACTGTGCGGTTGGATGCCCGCCAGGCTCAGGCTTTGCGGCTGCCCATGGATACGGTGGCATTGCTCCTGCAGCGGACCCGTCTGGGCGCGGGCGGCCTGCCGGTCGAGGTAGCGGATTTGGTCCTCCCCGCGGATCGATGGCAGGTGCGGCTGTAGCCCTGCGCAGGGCCACTCAACAGGAGCGTTCATGCGGGTCGCTCCTGCGCTTGGCGGTTTAGTCAAGCGGGTGGGAGCGGCTCCGGGGAAGGGGTCTGCGCGCAGATATATGCATCGCCCATGAATCCGCCACGCTGCGTCCACGCATTGGCCAGAGGTTTTGCCTAGCAGGCAGGAGCACAAGCCCACAACTGGACACCGTTGACGGTGCCGAGGCACCGCGAGGCGTAGAGGCGCATGCCGCACAGGGCGCACTCGTAGCCGGCGCGCTGCTCGGCGGTGAGCCGGGCCGGGTCCGGGAGTTCGCGGATTTCGGCCCACACGTAGCCGTCCGCCACCTCGTGCCCACACCGGTCGGCGTCAGCGAGGGCGACGAGGAGGCTGTGCCGGGCGGCGTTGCTCAGCTTGTCGGGCAGATCGACCTCGATGCGGGTGCTCAGCCCGTCGGCACCGATCCGTGGTGTGCTGCCGGTGAGTGCGCCCAGTCGCGCCGCGATGGATTCGATCCTGGGGCTTCGGCTGTGGGCTGCCCCGACCGTAGGCTCGTGCACGTCTGCCTGCTTTCTCCAGGTGGTCCATGCCCCCGGGCCGGTCGCACGGCCGCGGGGGTGCAGATTCTGCCACGTAGCATGCCGTAGCACGCTTGGCATGCCATATCTCGCCTGATCAGGTGTGCCATGCCTAGCTTGGCGTGGTGATCGACTTTGAGCCTGATGTGCCGCGGTGGCGGCAGGTCGCCGACGTGCTGCGGAAGCGCATCGCCGACGGCACGTACCCGCCGCGGACCCGCGTGCCCTCTGTCCTGAAGATTCAGCAGGAGTTCGGGATCGCCGGGGCTACGGCGCAGAAGGTTCTGCGTGCGCTGCGGGCGGAGGGGCTCACCTACACGGAGCCGGGGCTTGGGAGTTTCGTCTCACCGTCGGCGAGCGGCGAACGGTAGCCTGATGTGGCGATGCCCCGGCTGCTTTCCTCAGCCGGGGCATCGCTGTATGCGGGTGGCGATCAGACGAAGCAGCCGTACTGGGGCTGGCCGCGGTCGGGCTTGCCGCAGTCGGGGCAGGTCTCGCCCTCGCGCGTCAGGCGGAAGTGGGAGCCGAGCCGGTAGACCACGGAGCTGATGCCGTGGTTCCCCGGGTCGACGTCGATCCGAACGCGCGGCTTGCCGTCGTGCCCGGTCAACGTGCGAGTGACGGTTCCGTGCCAGTGGCGACCTTCCCCAGTGAATGCGACGCGCTGGTCCGGCGCGGGAATTGGGCCAGTCGTGGGCGCGGCGTCGAACAGTGTTGGCTCGGTCATCGTGACTCCTCAGGCGCTTCGGCGGACGGTGATGGTCTGGTCGGCGTTGATGAACGCCTTGTCGGTGGCGCCAGGGTTGATGGTCACGTCACCGAACTCGTCTGCGGCCAGGGCACGGACGATGAAGTCACGGCGGGGGTCAGAGGTGATGACGTCGCCGACCTGGAGGTCGCGCGGGTGGATGCGGCGCTCGGTCGTGTTCACTTCGTCTCCCCTGTTCGCCGCTCTTGGTGATGACTCAAATTTAGTGGGTACCCATCAATTGCGTCAAGTGGGTACCCACTGGATTCTTTGACGGGTACCCACTAACCTGCCCTCATGGACAAGCCGCCCTCGCCGTTCGAGCAGCTCGCCGACCTCGTCGCCGGCGACGAGAGCATCGACCAGGCCGTCGCCCTCACGCAGGCCCTGACCGCCATCCCGGACCTGCAGAAGTGGCTCCGCGAACAGCGGCAACATGTAGTGAAGACGCTCCACGAACGGGACGGGGTCAGCTACACCGACATGGCGCCGCACCTCGGCGTCAAGCCCGAGCGGGTCAGCGGCATCGCGCGCGGACACAGCCGTTCGCCCCGCAAAAAGCCCGCCGACGAGGGCTGAATGTCCGACCCTGCCCGTAGCCTTGTTCGCATGCCTGAGACCCGTTTGCCCTCGGATGCCGCCGCTGCGGCGAATGAGGCGATCCGCCGGTTCATGGCGGCTCGCATCGGGCGCCCGCTGTGGCCGGCGGAGCGGGTGGAGTACGGGCGGCTGCTGGCCGCGTGGGTCGAGGCCCAGCGGGGCGGGCTGCCGGAGGCGGCTTAGAATCCGGCCGTGAGTGATATCGATAGATTAGTTGACCTGCAGAAAGCCTCCGACGCCGAGCACGCCAAGCTCAAGGGGGCTGGACGGCGAGGAGCATCGCGAGCAGTGGGAGCGGTGGCGCAAGGCAGCCGAGACCGTGCAGGCAGCGTTCACCGAAGCAGCGGGCGACGGCAATCGGTACGAAGTCGAGGCGAAGGTAAAGAAGGCCGCCCGGCACCCGGAGCCGTCCGAGGGCTGACGTGCCGCCGCCCCGCCGGATAGACGGGGCGGTCGCTCCGAGCAGCTGCGCAGCCCACGCAGTAATCGGATAGATGACTCAAGGGTATGTGGGGGTGCCGACAACGCCGAGGCGTGAAGCGGCCCCCGCCGACGGGGGATGCAGCGGGGGCCAGGTCCAGTGTGGCACGGGCGGGGAAACGGGGGGGCGCCATCTCAGGTCGCCGCCGCCTCGCCTTGCGCTTCGTCGGCCTTCAGTTGGATGTCGATGTGGGTCCACCCGAACCCCCTGCGAAGCGACCGCGTGGCCAACTTCTCGCGGAGCGCTTCGGCTTGTTCACGGGCGGGCGGCTTGCCCTCTTCATCGCTGACGGTCCGGCTGTAGTCGGCGATCTTCAGATGCCAGTTGCGGTTGCCTCGATAGGCGGCGACGCGATAAGCAGTCACGGCTGGTCTCCGCTGAGCAGGTCGGCGAGACCTTCCGGCTGGAGGGCGTAGCGGGCTGCGGTCTCATAGGCGGCCTGGGCCATCAGTTGAATCTGCTCCCTGCTTTCGCCCTCGGCGATCAGTTCGTCGAGCCTGCGAACGAGGCCGTCGCCGCTGCACTGTTTGAACCAGTCGGTCTGCATGGATGCTCTCCTGTCTAGTGGTGGCTTGCCACCATCATTCCGCACTCCTTTGACCGGTGGCAAGCCACCTGTCATGATTTCCGCATGGCCAGCGAAGAGGAACGCCGCCGACAGCACAGGCACCGCCACAAGCAGCGCGTCGTGCGCGGCATCCCCGACGAGCTGGTCTCAGACTTCGACGCCGCCACCCACGCCCAAGGCAGCGACCGCAGCAACATCACCCGACAGCTCTGGGAGTGGTACTGCCACCGCCCCGGCGCCGAACTACCCCAGCGGCCCGAACTGCCCGAGGCGCCGCCTCCGGGCTAGCGGCGGAGTGCCCGATCGGGTCGACAAACGTCGCACCACGCGATGGCCCGGCGGGCGAGCCGGTCGATGGCATCTTCGGTGGTGATGCGCTCGTGGGAGTCGCGGGCCTGCCAGCAGTCGCGGCGGTGAAGGCGGCGGGAAGGCGCATCCTCGGTGTACTCGCGGAGCTTCTCCACAACCCACTGCCGCCCGGCGATCGCCCCGTCCGTCGGAACAGTGGAGTAGTCCTCGCCGGGGATGGGGGTGATGTCGTCGGCGGGGACGCTGATCGGGGTGGGCGCCCCGGTGACCTGAGTGCGGCCGTCGGCGTGCTCGTAGCGGGCGGGGAGGATCGCCTCGCACTCGGCCCACCACTGGCCGTCCTTGGTGCGGGTCCACTTGGTGAGGATGACGTCGAGCTCCTGGCCATCCGGGAGCACGGCGCGGGCCCACGGTCCGGCCTTCGCTCGCCACTCCTCCGCATCCACAATTCGGATTCTAGTTCGAATATCGAATGAGGGCTGACCAGGGTGTTCCGCCCATGCTTGCCCTAGGCTGGAGCCGACCCCAGGGGGGCACCTGGGAGGTACGTCATGCCGCGTCCACTGTGGGGTGGTGCCGTGAGCTTCGGCCTCGTAACCATCCCGGTCAAGGTTCTGCCTGCTACGGAAGACCACTCGATCTCATTCCGGCAGATCCACACCGCGGACGGCGGCCGGATCCGCTACCGGAAGGTCTGCGAGCTCGAGGACCGAGAACTCGACCCGGAAGAGATCATCCGCGCCTACGAGGCGTCGAAAGACCAGCTCATCCCCATCAGCGACCAGGAGCTCGACGACCTCCCCCTGCCCACAGCGAAGGCCATCGACGTCGCAGCATTCGTCGAGGCAGAGCGGCTCGACCCCATCCGCTTCAGCCGCCCCTACTATCTGCAGGCCGACGGCGCCGTCGCCGCCAAGCCCTACATCCTGCTCCGGGAAGCACTCCAGCGCAGCGACAAGGTGGCGGTCGCCAAGTTCGCGTGGCACAACCGCGAACGGCTCGGCGCACTCAGGGTCGTGGGTGACGCCATCGTCCTCCAGGTCCTCCACTGGGACGACGAGATCCGCTCGGCCGAAGGACTTGCGCCCCGCGGCGTGGAGCTGTCTGACGCCGAGGTCGACGAGGCGATGGAGCTGATGGAAGCCATCGGCAGCACGGACATCAGCCAGTACCGCGACGGGTACCGGGAAGCCGTGGAGGCGGTCATCCAAGCCAAGGCTGAGGGCATCGAGCCGGCCAAGGTGGAGGCGCCGGCCGAACCGGAAGGGCGCGTCGTCGACCTGATGGCCGCTCTCCGTGACAGCGTGCGGGCCGCCCGCGAATCCCGCGGCGAAGAAGTCGGCGAGGGCGAGGTGCGGGAGATGCCCGCGAAGAAGACCGCAGGCAAGAAGACGGGCGGGAAGAAGACCGCCAAGAAGGCTCCGGCGAAGAAGACTGCGCGGAAGCGGTCGGCGTCCTGAGCCCATCCTGCGTCACTCGTCGATGGCTGGGCACACGAGGATGAGCCCGAGGGGGGAATCTCCCGAAGGAGCCCATCGTGATCAAGAAGCTGCACGACATGGGGCTGCGCAGCGAGCACGCCTACACCGCCGCCGTCGCCTCCATCGGCCTGTCCGTGCTGACCTGGACCGCGTCTCTCCGTGCCGAGCCCGGCAGGGGCCTCGACCGCGCAGACCGGTGGGGCATCTTCGTTGGCGAATGGGCGCCCACGCTCTTCGGCCTCGGCGTGGCCCTCTCCCACTACGAGCAGGAAGAAGGCTCGCTGCTGGGCAAGGCCCACGCCGACGGAGAGCGGCAACGGCAAAGAGTAGGCACCGCATAGCACGACGCCCCACCGTAGAGGTGGGGCGCCGCGCCATCAGCTCGTTCAGCTAGCACATCTTGTAGTCGGCTCGGGTGGAGTTGTACGAGCAGGAGTCCCGGAAGGCGCCGGACGCCGTCCTCAACGTCACGGTGTCCTTGTCGTTGTTCCACACGTAGGACCCGCGCCCCCAGTACACGTGCCCCGCGCTCTGGGCGCCCTTCCCGGTGTGGATTTTCACCGTCTTCCCCGCGCTGATCTTGTACGAGGGGAACGTGTACGTGTAGCCGGTGGCGTCGCGGACCGTGTAGCCCTTGAGCTGCACGGCGCTGCCCGTCGAGTTCTTGATCTGCGCGTACTCGGCGTTGAGGCTGCTGTTGGAGCGGGTGTCGCTGCCAGGGCTGTCGTAATACACCTTGTACAGGTAGATGGAGCCGGCCGCTTGAGCCTGGGTGGGCAGCAGGGCGACGGTAGAAGCGGCTGCCGCAACGACGGCGGCAGCGAGCATGCGGGTACGAAGCAAGAGTCGTCCTCGTGAATCGTGCCGGGCACCCCCCTTGGTCCCGGCGAGGACGATCACACTACGGGCGGAACGACTGGCACCGGTCGCCGTTACCGATCCGGGACCGAAGGTACGAGCCGTTCGAAAGTGCCGGGCGACAGAACGCCCCACCCTGTCGCAGCACAGGGTGGGGCACAAGGAGGGGCCAGCAACTCCGCCTGGGGAGCAGGAGACTCGACCACCCACCCATAGCGTGCACCCCGGGGTCGGCACAGGGAAGGGGTCGGACGCCGATCCTCCGGAACGCGCGGCCTGACAGGCGCCCCCTTGACCGCACTCATCAGGGCTGGAACTTGTCGGCCGCAGCGTTGGCGATCCACACGAGCGCATGCAGCTTGTCGTGCTGCTCCTCCGAGATAGCCCCAGCGTCCCGAGCTGAGTCGAGCACCCGCCCCACCATTTCCATAGCGATGCGTAGGGAGGCTGCTGTCGTAGGGTTCGTCAGCGTCTCCCCGTGATGCATGTACAGCGCCTGCCATGTCGCGATCGCATCCACGATGCGTTCGTCGCGTTCGTCGTGTGGCTGACCCTGGGGCGTCGCGCCCTTCCGCGGCGTCTGGAACAGGTGGATCACATTGTCGGGCTCGTCGTCGCTCATGCCGCCGCAGTGTGCATCGGGCAGCGAGGACCGCGCCAGGTGTAGCGCTGCACGACGTTCCCGGGCCGGGCCCCCGACGGCCGGCGCAGCGATGCGGTGAGCGGCGAACCTTCGGGCTGACTAGCGCATAACGTCGACGGAAGTGCGTGTTCGCAAACGAACGTCTGTGAGTCACTGGCCGCCAACGCGCCCATCCTGCGGGAACGTTGTTACATAACCCGTGTCCGCATCTATGTAACGCTCCCCCTCCTTTCCGATACACTGGGGTATGCGAATCGGCTACGGACGTGTCTCAACCACCGATCAACATCCCGAAGCTCAGCGCGACGCCCTTGAAGCCGCTGACTGCGACCAGATCTTCATCGACAAGCTGAGCGGCAAACTCGCCTCACGCCCCGAACTCGACAAGGCGCTCGTCGCCCTCCGTGAAGGTGACCACCTCGTCATCACCAAGCTGGACCGGCTCGGCCGTTCCCTACGCAACCTCATGGACCTCTCCGACCTGTTCCGAGAGCGAGGCGTCGCCCTCGAAGTGCTGGATCAGGGCATCGACACCAGCACGCCGGTCGGCGAGATGTTCTTCCACATCCTCGGCGCCATCGCCCAGTTCGAGCACTCCCTCATGGTCGAGCGCACCAAGCAGGGCCTCGAAGCCGCTCGCGCCCGCGGCCGGACCGGCGGTCAGAAGCCAAAACTCAAGGCCCGCCAGATCAAGCTCGCCCAGGAGATGTACGACGAGCTCGGCGGCGACGGGAAGCGCAGGTACACCGTCCAGCAGATCGCCGACGAGTTCGGCGTCAGCCGACCGACCATCTACCGCCACTTGGAGCGCGCATGACCTCGCGTCCCGGCTCGGCCAGCCTGGAGAGGGCCCGCGAAGAGGTGCAGCGCCGCGACGCAGTCGAGCGTGAATGGCTGGGCGCGACGGCGCAGGGGCGCCCCACCTTTGCCGAGGCAGAGCTCCTTGACCGTCAGGGGATCCCGTCCTGCCACGTCTGGCAGGTCCCCAGCCGGGAGGTGCCGCGCCACCTGTCCGCCGCGAGCGCCCTCCGTCGGTGGCAGGCCGGCGCGTGCGCCATGTGCAGCGCACGGCCTGAACGCCTACTCGTCGACCACTGCCACCGAACTGGACTCATCCGCGGCCTGCTGTGCACCAGCTGCAACACCGCCGAGGGCTTGCAGAGTGCGCCGTCGTTCGTCGCCTACCGAGAGCGGCCGCCAGCCGTGATCCTCGGGGTCGAGGAGATGTACGGCTCTCCCTGGGGCGAGGTGATCGCTCCGTCCGATGCGTCACCCGAGGAAAAGGCCGAGCGCAACGCCGCACACGTGGACGCAGCCGAGGCCGTGTTCGCGGGGATCGTGCCAAAGTTCCGCAACGAATAGCCCCCGCCCGCCTGCCGCGTGTGGGTCCGCCGCACCACCAACACAGAGGAGTAACGCATGACGAAGGACCACGAGTACGACGAGCGCAACTTTGAGTACGCCCTGCGCGGCGACATATACGGCGGCGACCCGAGCCACGCGCACCTGTGGACGTGGACGGACGACGACGGCAACGGGCACATGGGCTACGTGTGCGACTGCGGCGCGTACCGGCCCTGACCATGCCGAAGTCCAGCCCGACAGCCACGAGGACTGATGCCTCCCCCGCCTGCCGTGTGGGGGTTCGCCGCACGACCAACGCAGAGGAGAGACCGTGAACTTCCTGACACATCAGACTGTGGCCAACGGGAATCGACTCCCGGACGGCCCGCACTTCAAGCACTGCTACATCTACGAGGGGCAGCACTGCTCCTGCGGCGGCAGCTATCAGGGGGCGAACCCCGGCCCGGCGATCGACCCGACAGCCATCGTGGCCGCCCACGCCGCCAGCACCATCGACACCGGGCTCGACAACCTGTTCCGCCGCCTCGGGCCCCCGCCCGCCGACCACACCACCGAGCAGTGAGGACACCGACCATGAGTGCTGCCATTCTTTCCGAGGCCGAGGCCATGGAACGCCAGGCCCGTGAAATGCTCTCCGTCCTGCACCACTGCACTACCTGGGACGAGCGCATGCGCGCCGAGGACCGGATCGAGGAACTACGCGAGGGCGCCGCCAGTATCAAGACCCGGATTCAGTCCAGTCGCGAACACATCCGGAACTACTACGGCCTCGACCTGAAGGTGGGGTTGGGCATCAAGCACCACGGACGCCCCGGAGTGATCGTGGGCTTCGCTGGCCAGTACGTTGAGGTGCGACTGGACGGCGACGACCACACAACGACGTGCCACGCCACCTCGGAGATGGAGTATCCGCAGGGAACCCGCATTGGCCCCGAGCCTGACGAGCGGTTCGCTCACCTCGTTGAGGTTCACACCGTCTGACCGGCCGCGCCACGGTGCCCCCGCCTGAGGAAAGCAGGCGGGGGCGTCGTCGTCAGGGTAGCCGGTCAGCGGGCGAGAACCACCGCCAGCTCCTCGTCCGGACATCCGTCCGCCAGCTGCTCCAGGGCCGCCGCCTCGCCCGGGTCGACGGTCAGTCCCCAGCGGGTTTTGACCGCCACCCACTCCCCCACATATCGGCACACGGCACCAGCATCCGACGGCAGCCACTCGGCCGGGTCCTGGTCGGCCTTCTGCCTGTTCTCCCGCGCCGTGACCGCCACCAGCGAACGCTCGTCACCCAAGTCGTTGGCGTAGTCCTGCCGCTCGGCGGCCGACCAGCCCGAGGCCCCGGAGTCCCAGGCTTCGGCGAGCGGAACCATGTGGTCGATGTCGAGGGAGCGGGCCACCGTCTGGTCGGCGTCGTCGTAATAGCTATGCCACTGGCCGCCGGAGATGCTGCACCCCGAGCCCACCGTTGGCGGCACGGTCGCCTCGGCGATCAGAACCTCGGCCCTCGTGTTGCACTGATCGCCATCCGCGTCCACCCAGTGCCGGAACTTGGTGCGCTCGTATCCGGTGCGGTCCTCGTCCGCGATAGGCAGGTCCGCGACTGCCTGCCGCAGCGTCGTCGTCACCGTGTCGCCCGGATCCGCTGTTGCGGACGGCGCCGAGCCGGCCAGAGCCGCCGCCGCCGCGATACCGACCGCCAGGGTCTTCAGCTTTCCCATGCCGCTCCTTCGTAGGGGTCGGCACAGTCGTATCGGGGGCGACGTGATCGGCGGTCGAGAACGGCAGGAAGGTCACTCAAGAGTGGGACCCGAAGCTACGGGTACTCGCGGCGCGGGTCCAAGCCCAGAGACAGCAGGCCAGACGGCGACGACGGTGAGGGATCGGGCGCGCCGTCCCGGCGGCAGACGAGAGCGTCCGGATCCCAAGACGGCGCCTGCAGCGAGTACCCGTCCGGGCAGGCCGGGCCAGCCGGACCGCGTTCACCCTGCGGTCCCTGCTCGCCGGGATCCCCTTTCTCGCCCTTCTCTCCCGGGTCGCCCTTGTCGCCTTTCTCGCCGGGGGCGCCGTCCTGGCCGTCAGCTCCGGACGCCCCGTCTTTTCCGGGGGTGCCCGCAGCACCGTCCTGACCGGGCTTGCCCGTTTCGCCGTTGCTTGCATTGCGGCCGGGTGTACCCGGATCGCCTTTGTCGCCCTTCGGTCCGGGGATAGGCACCGGCACCTCTGTGCGCGATGGCAGATCCTCCACCGCTTTCGTCGGGTCTGGTGCGACTGGTGTTTTGCCTTCGGCCTTGAGCTGTGCCCGTAGTTGCCGCACGTCGGTGGCAAGAGTGCTGACCGCATTCCCGCGCAGGTCCGCCTCGGTCGCGAGCTGATCGCCACGGTTCGACTCGTGCTCGATCTGCAGGAACGCGAGCGCGATCGCGCCGCCGAGGAACAGCAGGGCAGCCACGATCCACAGGAGGTGCCGGCGGCGGTACAGCATGCGCTCGGTTCGGGTCACGTCTGCCCCCCGAGCTGTGTCACCAGCGCCTTGAGGCGGGCCACCTCGGCCCGTTCGGCCGCCAGCTCGGCGCGGGCCGTCGCCAGGTCGGTGCGTAGTTCCTTACGTTCCTCCTGGAGCTGGTCCGTGAGGTTGTTGTAGCCGCCGATGACTCCGCCCTCCCGGGCTGCCCGGTTCGCGCCCTTGGTGCCGTACATGGCGGCCACCGCGGCCACAGGCGAGGCTGCTAGCGCGGCTATCGCCGTGACCATGGCGGCGTCCATGCGTCGCCCTCCGGGTCGCGCAACGTGGGCAGGATCAGACGCCGGGGGCGGTCGACGCGGAGTTCTTGTCGCCGACGACGCGGGCGACGAGGCCCTTGAGGAGGCTGCCGGCGGCGGCTATCCCGGCGGTGCCGACGCCCTGCCAGAACGACACGTTGAGCATGTCAGCGGGGCCGGCGGCCAGGGCGACGCCGCCAGAGGCGGTGAGGAACGTCCAGATGACGCGTTCGCTCAGGTCCTTGGCGTAGGTCTGGGCGGTCTTGGTGAGGCTGGTGATGTTGGACATGGGCGGGTTCCTTACCTTGAGGAGAGGATGGATCAGACGTTGGGGACGTGGAGTTTGTCCCAGCTGGTTTTGCCGGGGATGCCGTCGGCTGCGGATCCGGTGTAGCCGAGCTTGCCTTGCCACGCCGCGTAGGAGCGTTCGTCTCCGGATCCCCACACGTCGGCGTTCTGGCTGCTCTGGTAGCGGTTGCATCCGACGGCGATGAGCCGCTTGTGCATCGCGGCGATGATCGGCGACCGGCGGCCGGCCCGGAAGAAGTCGGCGCCGGGGAATGGCTCGTACTTCGGCTTGCTGGGTGAGGGGGCTGGAGTGCTGTCGCCGCCGCTGCTTGTTCCGCCGGGCCGTGGGGCGCCCTTCTTCACCCAGTTGTAGAGGGGTTCGCCAGGGCACGCGGTGGCGTACCCGTCGCGGTGCCCCTTGATCTCGGTTCCGGCGCCGTGCTTGCGGAGCACGTCGATGCCGTCGCGGATCGCCGACAGCATGGCGTCGGGGGGCTCGGTCAGGCCGCTGGAGCCGACGAGTCCGACGATCGCGTAGTGCGCCTGGTTGAGGGACTGGTTGCCGTTGGCTCCG
The DNA here is from genome assembly GCF_053890475.1 of Streptomyces sp. LZ34. NCBI lineage: Bacteria > Bacillati > Actinomycetota > Actinomycetes > Kitasatosporales > Streptomycetaceae > Streptomyces > Streptomyces sp. LZ34. The sequence goes on along the minus strand of NZ_CM132680.1, from coordinate 9,550,102 downwards.
GTGCGTTTGCCGATACCGCGTCCCTCGAGCAGGAACCCGTGCGGGCAGGCGCCGTAGTTGTAGGCGATATCGCTGTAGTTCTCGACCTTGTTGGCGAGGTGGCTCTTACGGATTGCCTGCCATTCGGCGATGCACGCGTTGTGATCGACGAGCAGCCTGGTGGATACCGGGGTGCCTTCGTAGTGGACCTTGACGCCCTTGGTGGTCGCTTGGTTGGGGGCGGCGGATGCGGGCCAGCCGAGTTGGGCTCTGGTGACGAGCTTCATGCGGGTCTCCCTAACACGGGTCTCCTTCGAATCATAGATTGCTAAGCCCATTTTTCCTACGAATCTAAGGCGTGGGGGTATTCTGGCGGTGGGTCACGGTCCGACCCTGTGGCGGGGCATGGCCGTGCGGGTCCACGCCCCGCCACACCAAAACCCGCACAACCCGCACCAGGAGCACCCGCATGAGCGATCTCGTAGACCACGCCCGCCGCGAACTCCGCCTCGTCGGCGAAGACCGAGACGTCATCGACGGCCTCTGTCGAGTCGTCCAAGCCTTCGCCGACATGGGGCACAGCGGCACCAGCGCTCACTACGCCGCCCTCTACCTCGATAAGCTGCTGCGCTACCAGCCGCTGTCCGAGCTGACCGGCGAGCCTCGAGAGTGGATAGACCGGCACGCCGACGGCACCACACCGGCTCCTCTGTGGCAGTCCCGTCGGAACCCGGAAGCGTTCTCCGCCGACGGCGGCAAGACATACACGCTCCTCTCCGAGCAGCAGGCCGCAGGCGACATGGCCACCACGCCCCTCCACCGCAGCAAGGCGCTCCCTGAGCCCGCCGAGGAGCAGTCGTGACCGAACCCGCGCCCCTCGCCGTCGAGCAGCTCCTTCCGCTGGCTGTCGCTCTTGAGTATCGCCAGCGCCAGTGTCATCGCGGACAGACCACGCTGCGCTACCCGTTGCCGCCTTGCCCCGCCTGCCGAAAAATGCCCGACGAGATCACTACAGGTCGGTCGCCGCACTTCTTCACCACCGGCATCCTGTTCGAGCCGTGCGGCCACACCTTCACCGCCACCGACGAGGTCACCTGCGAGGCCACAAAGCAGGCGTGCGCCATCGTTGACCAGGAGGAGAACCAGCCCGTCGGGCAACGCCCCGACCTACGTGCTGAGCACGCGCCGCCCGCCAGCACTAGCCAGACGGAATCTCCCGAATTTGTGATCGCGCTGCACGAGGACGACGGGACGCTCATAGTCGGCGTGCGGCCCGACGGCAGCATCGTCCAGGGCCCCAACTATCGGCCCGATGAGGCTGCTGCCGAGTTCTGGGACGCCGTCACCCGCGCCGCACACAGCGCCTCACCCTGGACAGGGCAAGCCGATGACTGACCTGCACGCCTGGGTCCTGGGACAGATAGCCGAGCGGGAGCGGGTCGCACAGGGTGCAACCGAGGGCCCGTGGATTCGATGGGTCGATCAGGAAGGCATCCCCGGCTGGGACGGCTTCATCATGGTCGGCGACAGTGCGGCAGAGGGCGAGGAATGCAACCCGGTTGCCAATGTCTACATCACCGAGGACGCCCAGCACATCGCCCTCAACGGTCCCGATGCCGTACTCCGCCGCTGCGCCGCCGACCGGGAACTCATCGCCGACATCACCGCCGAACGGCACTTCGTCGACGAAAACGACTGCTGGTACACGTGCGCCGCTGCCACCGAAGAACGCGACGGCGGCGAAACCTGTGACAGCACCCGGCGCGGCGGACCCTGCGACTGCGGCCGAGACGCCCGTGTCGAAAGGCGCCTCCGCATCATCGCCGAAGGCTACGGCTGGCACGACAACACCCCGAACAGCAAGGAGCAGCAGGCATGAAGATCGGCATCACCGGCGGGGCCGGATTCATCGGGGGCCACGTAGCCGACGAACTCGCCCGCCGCGGTCACGAGCCCGTCATCTTCGACCACCTCGGCCGCACCACCCGCAGCAACATTCCCGAGTGCTATCGCCCCGTCTTCATGGGCGACGTCCGCGACCCCGTCGCCATGTGCGAACTCGCCGCCCACGTCGACGGCATCATCCACCTCGCCGCCTGCCTCGGCACCCAAGAGACCATCAAAAATCCGCGCCCCGCCGCTGAGACAAACGTGCAGGGTGGCCTGAACTTCCTCGAGGCGATCGCCCAATACGAGATCCCCGGCGTGTACATCGGAGTGGGAAACCACTGGATGAACAACACCTACTCGATCAGCAAGACCACGGTCGAGCGATTCGCCGCCATGTTCAACAAGGAGCGCGGCACCCGCTGCAACATCGTCCGCCTCGTCAACGCCTACGGCCCCTACCAGTCAGTGGCGCCTCCGTTCGGCGCCGCGAAGGTTCGAAAGATCACGCCCGCGTTCGTTTGCCGCGCCCTCACTGGCGAGCCGATCGAGGTGTACGGGGACGGCCAACAGGTATCCGACATGGTCCACGTCACCGACGGCGCCAAGGCGCTCGTATCCGCCCTAGAGAAGGCCGCCGAGGGCGTCGTCCTTGGCCGCGCTGTCGAAGTCGGCCCCGCCGACCACCGCACCGTGAACCAGGTCGCCCAGCTCGTCATCAAGGCCGCCGTCGACCTCGGCTACGACGAAGTCCCCCTCACGCACCTGCCGATGCGCCCCGGCGAGATCCCCGGCGCCCAGGTCACCGCGGACACCAGCACGCTGCCCCTCGTCGATATGACCGCTGACAAGCTCGTATCCCTGGAAGAGGGCATCGCCGAGGTCGTCGCCTGGTATGCGCAGCACTGGCTTCCCGGCTATCTGGCGGCGTGATGCGGGTCCACTTCTGGATGGCCGACGAGGCGGGTTCCGGTTTCTACCGGGGGGTCTTGCCTGGCATGTCGCTGCAGTGGCTCGGCCACAACGTCAGCGGCGGTATGAAGCTGCCCCCGGACTGGGAGGATCTGGACGCGGTCGTCGGCTGCAGAGTCGCCAAGCCCGGCCCATCCAAGACGTGGCGGGCCATGAAGGAGCGCGGCACTCGCCTGGTCCTCGACCTGGACGACGACTACTTCCACCTCGATCCGGCGAACGAAGTCGCCTACGGGGTCTGGTCTGACCCGGCTATCAGGCAGGGTCTCATCGACAGCATCGCTCTCGCCGACACGGTCACCTGCTGCTCCGAGCCCCTCGCGCAGGTGTTGCGCGACTACCACCACGATGTGCGCGTCGTCCCCAACGGACTGCCCGCCCAGTACCTGGGGGCGGTCCGCGACTACAACCCGGAGACGCTGACTGTCGGCTGGGCCGGCTCGTCGTCCACCATGGCCGAGCTGCCCATGGCGGCGCGGGCTCTCAACCGCATAGCCCAGTACAAGCGGCCCGGCGGCGACGTAGTGGTGCGGCTGGTCGGAGTGGCCCCGCAGCAGGCCATCCAGCAGGGCATGCGGCCTGGCCTGGGGAATCGAATCGGCGCGCTGGGATGGGTCGCCAACCACGGGCACTACCTGCAAGCAGTCGCCGGCTTCGATATATGGGTAGCGCCGTACCGGGACATCCGCTTCAACCGGGCGAAATACGCGACCAAGTTCTTGGAGGCTTCGATCCTCGGCATCCCGCTGATCGCCTCCGATATCGAGCCGTATCGGCGGGCGATCCGGCACGGCGAGACCGGGTTCCTGGTGCCGGCTGGCCAGGAGCACCTGTTCGGCCGCTACCTCAAGCGTTTGGTGGACGATCCGGGGTTGCGGCAGCGGATTGGCATGGCGGCTCGCGCGGAGGCGTCCGGGTCGATTCTCCAGGCGATCAATCGGCAGTGGGAGGCGGCACTCGCCCCCGTGATAGAGAAGGCGGCAGCATGATCGATGGCAAGCGCGTGGTGGCCTGGACTCCCTACGGCCGGCGCCGGACGTACAGCATCTTGATCGAATATTTGCGGCGTGACGTCGAGCGTGGATTGCTCGACGAGGTGTGGGCGTACATGAACACCGACGAGACAGGCCAGGAGGACGACATCGCCTACGCGCACGAGTTCGCCGCGCAGCACGCCTGGTTCCATCTCAAGTACCGGCCCGAAGGCATCACCCTTGGCAACCTCCCAAAGCAGAGGTACACCGGGCTGGCCTACCGGGAGATGATCGACCGCGACACGGTGTACGTCAGACTCGATGACGATGTGGTCTACCTACACGAGGACGCGATCGAGAACCTGGTACGGGCCCGGATCGAGATGCCCGCACCGATCGCAGTGTTTCCGATCATCGTCAACAACGCGATCTGCTCCCACTTCCTGCAGCTGTGCGGGAAGATCCCGATGGAGTGGGGCACCGTCAACGCCTACTGCATGGACCCCACCGGCTGGGCCAACGGCCCCTTCGCGGTGAAACTGCACGAGATGCTCCTCGACTACATCGAGGCGGGCACGGTCGACGACCTGTACCTGTACCAGGACTTCCCGCTCGCACCTGGCACCCAGTTCTCCGTGTCCTGCTTCGCCAGCCGCGGCGAGGACTATGCTGCCCTCCCCCAGCCCGGCGTGCTTGTTCCTGACGAGGAGGAGAGCTGGCACACCGTCCACCAGCCGCTAGCCACAGGCCGGCCGAACATCCTACGCGGGGACGCCCTGGTCAGTCACTGGAGCTTCTTTCCCCAGCATCCGTTTCTGAACAGCACCAACCTCCTGGAGCGGTACCGGGAGCTCGCCGAGAAGTTGGGAGGGTAGCCGTGGCTGGCCAGATCAGCATGGAGGCGGCCCTGGCCGCGTTCCGGAAGAAGTGCGGCGACCTCTTGGAGGCCAACGTGCTCCTGGAAGCAAGGCTCACGGAGGCCGAGGCGGAGCTGGAGCAGCTTCGCTCGACGCCGGCCGGGCCCGGGATGGACGCACACGCGCCCCCCGGGCCGTCCGGGCAGCCAGACTAGGGGCGGCGGAGCAAGCCGATGAGGTAGGACAGGGCGATGACGCCGACCTCGATGGCGAGGATCGTCTCGAACAGGGACACGGCGACCTCCTAGGACAGGGGTGTGTCGGTGACCGTCTGGGCGGACTTCACGGCGGTGGTGGAGACGATGCCGGGTGTGTCCGCCAGCACCCCCTCAATCGCTGCCGCCAAGGCCTGGTCGTCGACCGAGACGCCGTCAAGTTGGGTTTGCAGGTAGACGACGGCGGACATGTCGGGGCCGGAGCCGGTGACCTTGATGTGTGGGTAGTCCATGGCCATGTGTGCCTCCTAGGCGATGCGGCGGATGTACATGTACGACCCGGCCTCTACGACGGTGGCGGTGCCATTGCTGGTGTTCTGGGCCCACTGCATGGCGATGGTGCCGCCGCTTCCGCCGGTGGTGACGATGCTTTTTTCGAGGATGGCGACGCTCACGCCGCTGCCGTTGATGATGTAGTCGAGGCCGGTTGTGTAGCCGTGGGCGCTGACGCGGGCGTTGGTGTCGGTGCGGGTGACGAAGGTGGCGGCGTTGTTGGTGGGGCCGTGCGCGAATTTCAATCCGGTGGAGCCGCTGGGCACGTTCCAGGCGGTGTTGATGTTTGGGGTTGTGCTGGAGCTTTGGGCGGCGAGGATGAATTCGACGTAGTAGACGGCGTTGGCGACGACCGTCATGGTGAGGTCGGGGTCGTCAGTTTTCGTCGTCGTGGACGCCCGGGTCGTGTTGGCGGCTTTGACGGCGTAGCGCTCCTGGCCGATGCCGGAAGCTGACAGGTTCCCCGTGACTGTCGTGTTGCCCGTGACGGTCAGGTTGCTGCTGACGCCGAGGCTCCCCGTGACGGTGAGGACGCCGATGCCTGAGCGGGAGAGGCCGACGTCAGTGGTTGTTGATCCGCCTATCCCCCAGTTGATGTTGCCGTCGGCGTTCACGAACCACCTGCTCACGGTGTCGCCCGTGACGCGACTGCTGATCATGTTGGAGTTGCTGGCGGTCAGCATGGTGGCGATGGGGGCGCCGCTGCCGCTGCCGCCGATGTTGAGCTGCTTGCCGCTGGTGAGGTCGAGGTCGGCGTCGAAGGTGCTGGCCGAGTTGGGTATCTGCACCCAGCCGCCGGATGCGGGACTGGAGCCGTTGTGGACATAGGTGCGGGCTGTGTCGGTCTCACGGATGGGCTTGCCGCTGTACGGCGTGCTGGGCCGTGTGGTGGAGGTGCACGCCTGGAATCCGACGGCGGCGTCAAGCTTGTCAAGGTTCTGTCCGATGTCTTGCGTGTAGCTGACGAGCTCGGAGCCGTCGCTCTTGGACTTGTACAGGCCGAGGCGGCTGGTGGACGGATCAGGCACGATCGGCCTCCTCTATGGGCACGGGGAGGCCCCCGTACAGCTTCTTCCAGCGGTGTGTATCTACCTGCTCACGTTTGGCCCGCAGACCGTCAGCGGTGATGCCGTGGCGGCGGCGGATATGGTCGAGCGGGTCAGCCCCCTTGGGCGAGTTGATCCGAACGTGGTCGGCCTTGATGTCGGCTATGTGTTGGCGGTGCGCGTCCCGGGCCTGTGCGGTGGACTCGGCGATGTACAGGGTGATGCGTGGCGCGGGGCGGCCTGCGGTCTTGGCTGGAGCGGCGAGCAGGGACATGGGGCCTTCTGGCTGCTCCGTCGGCGCGTAGGGCTCGTGGAGGATGATGTCGAGAATCTCCTCCACATCGTCGAGGCCGTACTCAGCTGCCCGCCATTCCAGGGTCGCCTTAGGAAAAAGGTGATGGCGTTCTTCCCCGGCCGAACCTTGGTATGTGACTTGCCATAGACCACGGTCATTGTCCTCGGCTACGTCGACGATCGTGTAGTGAATGGGCATAGTCATCACGTCCTGAAACACCAGAAGTTCAAGTCCCAGTTTCCGGATCCGGCCGGGTTTATGTCGACGCTGAAGCCGGTGGTGGACTGAGCGCTCACGCGGACATAGTGGTCGACGTTGTCGAAAACCGTTGCCATGACCCGCAGTGTGGTGTCCATGGTCGGCCCGTAGGTGAGCACTGTTCCTGTACCGGCATTGGTGGTGACGTGGCCAGTGAACAGCCCTTCGTTGCTGTCGGCGGCAATGAAGTCTCGCCATCTCCCGATGTGGCGGGTCACCCCGGATTCGAAAGTCATGACGTTGGCATTTGCACCGCCATTATCCCAGCCGACGATAGTTTGAGCCGCGTCGGCGTATAGCTTGCCTCCGTCTACTCCCGCCCGGTTGTATCCGGCGAAGAGGGCGCTTGATAGCGCATAGGCGTACCCTCCTCGACGCTGTTGGTCATCAGCGCGGACGACCTCCAGCTGAGCCCCAAAAGTGGTCAGGTATGCACGGGAGTTGCACTGCACCCCGGTGCCATCGTCATAGGGGCTGCTGTTCATGCCCAGGTTGACGTCGGTGCCACTGGTGGATGCGTTGATGAACCCATAGTCGCTGCCCGAGTTGGGGTACCAGCGAATCTCGGGCAGGTAGGCGCTCGTGGGGTTGATCTCGACGCGCTTGCCGGTCGTGCCGGACTTGAGCTGCCCAATGATGGAGACGTCTCCCGTGGCGGCGTCTGCGAAGAAGGTGCGGGTGCCGCCCGCGTCGTATGCAGCGATGCCCGCGGAGCTCATTTCTGCGCGCGCTCCGGTGTCGGCGGTTTTTATGCGGGCGCCGACTATCCAGTCTGCTGAGATGGTTCCGGCGGTGACTTTGGTGACGGTCAGGTCGGAGATGTGCGCGTCGTCGATCAGCAGCGCAGTCGCTGTGGCCGCATCACTGGGGCCGGACTTGTTGCCGGTGATGTCGACCGCAACCACTCGCACGTACCGGGCCGAAGTCTCCTCCACCTGGACGGTGACGACGACCGGAATCCCGGCCTGGATCATGCCCGCCGTGGCGGACGCCTTCGCCTTCAGGGTGCCGTCGGACGGCGTGAAGCCGGGCTCATAGTCGACGTGGATCTCGAGGTGGTGCAGGTCCGACTCGAGGTTGAACGTGCCGCCAGACGACTTGCCGAGCGCGTGGGTGACCTGCACGGCGATCCGGCTGGCCGCCACGCTGGGGGCGGCCGGCGTCGACGGCGGGATGTTGTCCTCGGAGGCGACGAACGTCGTCACTGGCCCCCATGCCCCGATGTTGCCTGCCTTGTCGACGGCCCGGATCTGCACGTCGTAGCCCACGCCCGGCGACAGATCCTGGAGCTGTGCTGTGGATTCGCCCCAAGCAACGAACATGGTCTGCCAGTCGTCGTCCGGTGCGGCAAACGGCTGGGCCCACGTCTGCAGATCCATCCAGCGGACCTGGGAGACCTGCGACCAAGTGGTCGGATAGATCATGTCGGTGTCGATCGCCCACCGGATCTCGAAGTGGTCCCCGTCGAGGACCGTACTGCCGTCCACGTTGTTCGGGGCGTTCCACGAGAGGATGACGCGGGCCCGGGTGAAGCCGCGGCCGTCCAGGTAGGCGGAGCCGACGAACGGTTCGATGAATGTCGGCACACCCGGCACGCTGGTGTCCGCATTCGGCCGCGACCCCACAGGCTCCGTCCCGGCCGAGGTGAGCGCCCGCCCGAACTCGCCGACGGTGATCCGCACCTCGCTCGCGGACTCCCACTCGACGTGATCGGTCAGGTCCCACCAGGTTCCGTCCCCGGCCCTGTACGCCACCGTGTATCCGGTGGTGACGGGCCACTGGGTTTCGGCGACCCGCAGCCGGATCGGGTTGATGCGCTCCCCGCGGAACGTCACCTCATTGGCGGTGTCGATGAGTCCCTGGTCGGGGTCGTACACCCACACGTAGTCGCCGACATCGAACGATCCCTGCACGTCGTAGTCCGAGGTGCTGAGCTCCAGCGAGTCGCGGGTGGAGGTGTACTGGTTGAGGGCGACCGCGGCCCGCGTGTCCGCGTTCCCTGTGCTGGTATCGGACTCGCTGACCAGTCGAGTGAGCCGGACGGCGTTGCCGTGGATGTCCTTGTACGGCGTGGCCGGGGAGACGTCCGCGGTGCCCGTGGCGATGCTCTCGCCCTGGCCTTCCGCCAGCAGCACAACCCGAGTGGAGTAGTCCTCCACGTCCCGCGATACGCCCGTGGTGCCAGGCAGGGCGCGCAGGTACATGTCCTCGCCAGCGCCCCGTTTGACGATGACGCACGTCGGATTCGTGACGTACAGGTTGCTCTCGGGGCCCGCGTCCAGGGTGCCGTCACCGTTGACGCGCCAGCCGACGGGCACGCTGGTGGTGGACATGGTGTCGCACACGTAGCTGATCGCTTTGCGGGGCGTCTCGTACAGGTGGCGGCCCGAGTAGGTGCCGCCGACGGAGTAGAGGGTGCCGACGGTGACGGCCCCCGACGCGGGCAGCAGCATGGTCACGGCAGTCGCGAACGTCGCGGAAGCGGGCTCGACCGCGTTCTCATACACGCTGCCTTTGTCGTCTTCGTCGCCGAGCCAGAAGGCCATGCCGACGCCGCCGATCTTGGTGGCGTCCTCCACTCTCTTGGTGCGCCGGTCGTCATCGACGCGCCGGGAGCGGACGACGCCCACATAGCGCGCTGCGGAGAGGAGCCCGTCGCCATAGCCAGCGGGGTCGATCCGGCCGGGCACGATGGCGATGTGCCCGAAGTACTGGATGGCGTCCAACGTCTCGCGGGGCGTAGACGACGACAGTTCGATCTCGAAACTGCCGAGGGCCTCGAGGATCTCAGTTACGGCCATGGTCACCGCCTCACTGCGTAGACGGCTTCAGGCATGGCGGCGATGTACTGGTTCCGCAGGTCGGTTGCGGCGTCCCCCGAGGCGGCACTGCCCCCGCCTGCCGCTACGCCGATCCAGAAATCGAGGGTGGTGGTGCTGGCCTTCTGGATGCCGCCGTTGGTGTGGCTGGTGAAGGTGCGGGCCGAGCCGCAGGCGTAGCGGTTGCCGTCGGCGTCGTTGCCGGACGCCGTAACGTAGCCGGTGCCGCTGGTGCTGGCCTCCGTAGTGCGCAGGTAGGCGGCCAGGGTTGCCGATGTGCCGGTCTGCAGATAGCCCTCGACGAACCGTGAGCCCCGGCGGAGCGCCAGGTCGAGGGTCGCGCGGCCCGGGTTCAGGCTCTTGGTGAGGCGCAGGATGACGTGCTCGCAGTCGTTCCGTAGGAGCGTTGCTCCGTCCCATCCGGTAATGCTGGCGCCGGATCCGGCGACGGAGACGTTCCACTGCTTGGAGTGCCATGCGCCGCCTGTGTATGCCTGCACGTCCAGCGTGCCCGAGGCTGCGGGGGTGACGTTGACGAGGCCGTTGGTGAGCGCCCAGCCGGCCGGACTGAGGCCCTGGTCGGTGCCACACAGCTCCGTGCCCGAGGAGGTGAGGCGGGCCCGGCCGTTGAGGTAGTTGGCGGGGGTGCAGCCCCAGCGTGGGGAGACGCCGGCGGGCACGCTGCGGTAGACGGTGATGGCCCCGTCGGCGCCGGTGCGGGTCATGGTGGTCGCGTTGGAGGATCCGGTGTAGTAGCCGTAGTGGCCGATGGGTGGGGCGTGCCAGCGCTCCCCCGTCAGGCTGAAGTCGTTCGCACGGACAACGCCGGTGAGCCTGCTCTGGAGGTCTACCTCGGTGTCGGAGCCGAGGCGGGTTGCCTGGATCTTCCAGTCGGAAGTGACGGTGTCGCCGCGCCACTCGGTGTAGTCCGCGTTGACGGAGGCGATGGTGACGTAGCAGTTCTGTTCGGGCTTGTCGGTGAAGGTGAGCGGAGCAACGCCGCCCGTAATGAGGGCGCACAGGTTGTCGTGCCGCCACACGAGCTCAGCCCGGGTGAGCGGCGGGCTGGACTCCTGGCCCTCGAGCTCGAGGCTGCGGGTGTCGCCGCTGGACTCTCCGGCCTTGAACGTCTCCCGGAGAAGGAGGCGCCCGATTCGGAGGTCTCCGTAGTCGCCTTGGGGCATCAGCGCCTCCGTTCCTTGTCGCGCTTGCGGAGGGCTTCGGAGACCTCGGCGGCCAGGGCCTCGGCCACGCGGCGGCGCTCCGCCGGGGACGCCATGTCGAAGCTGCCGGACACGTGGACGTTGAGATTCTGGATGGTGGTGGCCGTGCTCCAGGACGCGGACGGCGCGGTCGGGGTGGTGATCCGCATGGTGCCGGGGGTGGTGATCAGGCTCTTGCGGGAGGCGAGTCCCTGGTTGAAGCCGTCGACGGTGTGCTGGCCGAGCTGGGCCATCACCCGGCTGGGGCTGCGGATGCCGAGCGCTTTCTTGATCGCCGTCTCCATGCTCTTGGCGATCTTCATCATCTGGTCTTCGATCGCCTTCTGCTTCTCCGCCAACCCCTTCACCAGGCCCTCAGCGGCTCGGATACCGGACCCGTACATGCTGTCGGCGACCGTGGTTCCGGCTTTGTCCGCCGAGGCGGTCAGCTGCTTCTGGAGATCGTTGATCTGCTTGATCTGCTCGGGTGTGGCATTGAGGAGGGACTGCGCGGTGGCCATGCCGCCGCCGGTGATGCCAGCCGCGGCGATGTCGGAGATGGCGGTGGCGTTGAGGCCGCGCTTCTTCAGCTCCTCCAGCTGCTTGGAGAACTCGGTGGTGCGGGTGGTGTCGGACTTCAGCTGGTTGATGAGCGTGGATGCCGACGTGCCGTACTTGCCGATCTTGGTGATGTTGGCGAAGCCGATCAGCGACGACTTGACCGACGACTTGAGGTTGTCGAACTGGTCCTTGAGCCCGGACAGCTTGTCCTTCGCCGAGTCGAGCGCCTTGCTGTTGGCCTCGGCCGAGTCCCGCAGCTTGAACAGAGACGAGGCGGACCGGGTGAGCTGGGACAGCATCCGCTTCTCCGTCGCGCCCGTGAACGAGCCCTTGATCTTCGTCTGCAGGCTGTACAGCGACGAGATCAGCGCGCTCTCGTCTGTGGGCTTGGCCAGCATGCCCCTGATCTCCGGGTTCACCCGGCCCGCGATGGTCGACATGTTGCCGAGGGTCACGTCCCCGCGCAGCGACGACCGGGCCTCAGCCTGCTTCCGCGCGGCCTCCTTCTGCTTCTCCGTCAGACCGCCCTTCGCGAACCGAGGCAGGCGCCCAGAGTTGACCGCATCCATAAACCGAACGCCGTACTTGGCTACCGCCGCAGCCTTCATCACGTACTCGGTGTTGCTGATCCGCCCCACCGCGCCGCTGGGGAACAGGCTCAGGATGCTGTCGGAGGCGCCTGTGCCGGGCCCAGTGACGTACCCGCCGTCGGGATACATCTGCACGTCGCCGCCAGACGCGTAGCCGCGCACCCGGCCGCCACGCGCATACGGCAACTGGCGCACTCCGGAGCCCGGCTTGCCCACGGAGTAGTAGCGGGTCGTGACGCTGATCGTGACGTTCTTGCTCTGGAGTGCGTCGCGCGCCCTCTGGATCGCCGCGATGTTCGACGCCGCCGAGCCCGTGTTCGCGGTGACCCTGAAGGAGCCGTCCTTCATGTGGGTGACCTTGAAGCCGAGGTTTTCCAGAGCCTGGATCGCCGACGATGTCAACGCCTTGACCGTGACGCTCTTACTGCCCGGCGTGGACTTCAGCTTCGCGATCACGGCGTCCAGCCCGGAGAGCGCATCCTCGCGCTGCATCTCGATGCGCGTGGACTTCTTGTCCGGGATCTTGAGGATCTTCGATGCGAGCTGCTCGGCCTGGGCCGAGGTCAGGCCCATCGCCATAGCCGAGTTGATCAATTCCTGCCGACCCCGGGAGTAGATCCCATTGACCTGCTCCCAGCTCGATCCGGACTCCCGAGCTTTCGTCGCGGCGTCGTCGGTCTTCGTCGCCAGATCCTGCAGGGCAGTGGATGCGTCCCGGGCCTTCTGCGAGTTCAGGTCGAGCTCGCCGTGGACCATGCGCAGGCTGCCGGCGTTGGTCCGTGCGGCCTTCGCCGCATCGTCGATGGCCTGCTCGAAACCGATCATGCCACCGAGCCCGGCCCGGTTGACCTCGTTCAGGGCCACGATCGACTGCCGCAGGCCATCGGTGCTGCGCTTCTGCTCGTCCAGCTTGGTCTTCGTCGCCAGAGCCTGCTGCCCGAAGAGCCCCATCCCGGCCGCCGCAAGCTGCTGATCGGCCTTCAGTCCGGCAACGGACGCCCTGTACTCCGGGAACAGCTCGTTGATCTCCTTGGTGCTGTACCCGGCAGCCGCCATAGCGCTCTTGATCTTCTCGAAGCCGCCCGCCGCCTGCTCGGTATGGCCAGAGGAAACCAAGCTCGCCATGGCCTTGTCGAGCGAGTCGAAGTCCTCCTTGAGCGCCTTGAGGCTCTTATCGCCCATGGTCAGGTCGTCCACCTTGCCGGACACCCAATGAGCCACGTCATCCAGCACCGGCACCTTGACGCCCAAGACGTTCTGTTTGGCGGCAGACGCCTTCTTGTCGAGCAGCTTCACCTTCTCGATCAGCCCGTCCATGTCGCCGAAGGTCTTCTGAAGCTCACCAGTGAAGTGACCGCTGCTGGCCAGGTTCTTCAATGAGGTGGCCAACCGGTCCACGTCCGGCGGCGCGCCCCGCGCCTTCTCCGCGAGCTTTGAGATGCCGACGGCCACAACGCCGAGAACACCAAGGCCTACCGCGGCCTTCTGCATCCGGGTCATGTTCTGCGCCACGCCCGACAACGCCCCACCCACGCCGCCGAAGCGCGCTGCCCGCACGAACGCTGCCAGCCCAGACGCAGCCGACGCTGTCGTGACCGCCGTGAGCGCTGCGGCCCCTATGCGCACCAGCTTGAAAGCCGCGTACAACTGAAGAAACGTCGAGATCACGCCCGACGGCACGGCGTTGACCAACTTCGCCAGGGCGTTTGCCGCGGTCAGCAGAGTCACACCAAGGTCCCCGCCAGACTCCACCAGGTGCAAGGCAGCTCGGGCAATGTTCCCAAGCGTCTCCGCGATCAGCGGGCCCATGGTGCGGGCCTGCTCCATGAACCGGTCGAAGCCACCGCCCGCAGCGAAACCAGCGACCTTCTCGCCGAGGTGCACGATCCCGTCCGACATCGCGCGCAGTGTGCGGCCAGCGAACTCGTTGACCTTCACCATGAACGCGTCGAACCCGGGCGAGGCGACCCCGCCCGCGATCCGCGTGACAAGCCGATCCAGCTCCGTCGATGCTGTCCGCACCAACGGCGACATCTTCGGCAGCAACGCCTGGAACAGCTGGAAACTGTGCGTGAAGGCAGGCATCGTGTCGCCAGCCAGGGAGTCCGACCACTGCTGGTACGAGTCCTTCAGCGCAGCGAACGCCGCTGTGGCTTCCTTCGTCGCCCGCGGCATCTTCGACAGCGTCTGCTGGTAGGCGTTCTCCGCTTTCGCCGCCTCCTGTGAGGACTTCCCCGAGGTCTGCACGGCCTCCTGGTACTTCTCCTGAGCCTTGACCGCGTCGCTCATCTTCGAGATCTGCGGCCCCACAGCCGCACCGAACGCAGCCATGGCCCCGCCCGCCGCGGCAATCCCCGCGCCGGCCACGGCCGCAGCCGGCCCGAGAGCATTGAGTGCGCCGATGACACCGAAAATCTTTGCCTCGGCTCTCTCGGTCTTCGCGTCGACCTGCACATGGCCAGAGGCAACCAGGAACGACATCGGGGGCTACACCTCCACTCTCTCTATGAGGCCGGGGACGATCAGGTTCATGGCGTCGACGTCCACCTGCTGCGGCTCGTCTGGGTTACCGGGTGCGGTCTGGGCAGGCTGCTCCTTCTGCTGCTCGGCGGCCAGGGCTGCGGCCATGGCTCCGTCGTAGGCGGGTGTGCGATTGGCGAGGGCGAGGAAGCGCTTGGCGCCGACGACCTGGATGCTCAGGTCGATGCGGTAGATGGCGAGGAAGTCGGCGTCAAGGTCCTCCTCGTGGTCGACGATCCAGGAATGGCCGTGGATGTTGGCTACGAAGAGGGCGAAGCTTTTCCCGCCGGCTCGTCGTCGCCGTCCATGTGCTTGAAGAAGAGACCGTTCGTCAGCTTCACGACCTGGTCGAACTGCTCCTGCGTGATGGCCTGCCGTTCGTACAGCTCCAGCAGCCGGGTGTACTGGGGCTTGCCGAGGAGGAGCTCCATCAAGCGCATGGCCGCGAAGACGGTCCCCTCTTGGCGGATGCTGTTCATGGCGAGGAAGACGAGCCGCTCGTCGATGACCTTGGGGGCGGTGAAGGTTTCGCCGTCGATGATGAACAGCGGCTCGCGTGCCTCCTCGACGGGCTTCTCCTTCGAGGTGGTGATCTCAAGGATGCCGTTGCTGTGCTCTTCCGCGACCGGAGCGGTGCGGGTTCGGGGCGCTCTGGTAGCCATGGCAGGTCCTTACGAGGTCGCGTCGATGAGCTTGAACGGGGCGATGCTGCTGGTGACGAAGAAGCCGCTCCACTTCACGGTGAACAGCGTCTGGGAGTCCTTCTTGTAGGTGCTCTCGACCTTGTCGTTGGACAGGCACTTGCGGATGATGAAGCGCCTGCGCAGCTGGTTCGGGCCGTAGCCGTCGAGGAGCGCCGCCCGGTAGGTGGGCTGGGTGGCGCTCGACGCGTAGATCGGCTCGAAGCTCTTGAAGCCGGAGCCGGATGCTGCCGTGCCGTCGTTGAGGATGTACTTGAGGTTTTCCAACGTCGGCTCGGCGAGATTCGTCTCGATCGTGAACAGCCTCTTCGTGAGACGCGCACCGGCGACGTCAACGATCTGGTCGACTTCCAGATCCGTGTACGTCTGGTCGACGGTGAGCTTGACGCCGTCCTGAGTGCCGCCGAGGTCGGTCCACGCGGACGCTGCGGGGGCTGTATTGACGGCGGTGTCGGTCGGCTCCGTGGCTCCGAAGTCGGCGATGTAGAGAGTCGCCGGTCCCATGATCAAATTCGTGGTCGTCACACTGATTGGACTCACATCCTTCAGACGGCGGCCAAGGCAGGCCGGTAGTCGACGGTCTTGGTGGCCTTCTTGGTGTTGCAGGTGCCGCAGAGGGGCGGGCAGTTCCGTCCGTTGGGCGCGCTGTTTTCCGGAGTTCGCGGGTGGCCGCACCGGAAGGTGACCGGCATGGTCAGCTCTCCTTAGCCTTCGCAGCAGGCTGGATCTTGGCCGGTGCGGCGGCGGGAGTAGGTGCGGGTGGGGAATCGACGAGGAGCCCCTGGCGCTCGAGGTCGAGCAACTCGGCGTCGGACACCTCGATGTTGAGGTGGGGCTGCATGGTGGTGCGGACGGTCGGCATGGCGGCTCCTAGAGGCTGATCCAGTGGAGCTGAAGGTCAGCCCCATAACGGGCATAGGAGGAGTCGTCACCAGGCATGCGGCGCGGCTCCGTAAGGAAATGTGCGGTCATGACGCGGGCCTGCGGGTAGCCCGGCAGGAGTGTGAGGGTGCGCTGCATGCGGTCCTCGTCGAACGTTGCTGCGACCAACTGCTCGGCCAGAGATGCGGCCTTGCCCCACGGGGGCTTACCCGAGTTGGGGTTCACGGCGTAGAAGTCGACTTCGACGACGGGCTCACGCAGCGCGTAGTGCAGTTGTGGTGAGCCGCCCACCACGGGGCACACCTGCACGAAGCCGTTCGTCGCCCACGTGGACACCTCTGCGGGCAGAGTGGTGGCGACCTGGCCGGGCTCCATGCCGTGGGCGCCCTGCAGCCAGGCGACGGCCACGAGCTCGGTGTTCGCGCGCTGGGTGACGGCCATCAGCGACCACCCCGCCGCCGGTAGAGCGCTGGCCTCAAGAAGGGTTGAGCCGGCGTGCCCGGATGGTTGACCTTGGCAACCGGATGGTCAGCCCCAGGCCAATACAAGGCCTTCGCGTTCTTCGGGGTGATGATGTGCGGGCCCGAGCCGTATTCGACAGCCATCCAGTACGGCACATCGCGGACTCCGACGCGTAGCTCGCCCCTGTTGACCTCGTGGTACAGGCCCGCGCGGAGCTGGCCGGTCTTGACCGGGGCCAGACGCTCGGCGTCGTTCTGGATCTCCCGGCCGAGCTTCTCGAGGTAGCGGGTGATGGCGTTACGCATCCAGCCTCGCCAGCCATGGTTGACCACGACGTGGTAGTCCACGCCCATCGCCCTGCACCTCCTCTACGTCGGCGGGCCCTGCTGTGCCCCCTGGCTGGCCGTTTACGGGCCGTCGCGCCATCGGGGGCGGGGTATGTCGGAGCGCTGGTTAGGCGGCTCGTCCTGTGCGTTTCAGGTCCAGGCGCAGCGGCTGCGTCAGGACTGGGTTTGCGTTGCGGGTCACGGAGACGACGATGTAGACCTCGCCGGTCTGCTCGTCCCGGATCCGGTCGTCCTCGGAGACGTCGGTCGTGGCGGGCAGGCGGGCCACGTGCGTGCGGACGATTCGGGGCGTGCCGGTGACAGGCTCGAAGGTCTGGCGCGTGGATTCGATGAGCGAGGCGGGGATCCCGGAGGCGTGAACGGCGGCAGTGTCCTGCTCGTCGCCGAAGGGGTCGGTTGTTGTGCCGCGGAGCACGGACACGGTGGTTGTAGCGAGGGCGATCATCGGCAGGCGCCCCCGTCCATGCCCATCGGCATCCAGCGGGGGTCGTTGTCGTCGGCAACCGCCGAGGTGGTGTTCATGTGGCGCGGGATGCCTGTCCCTGCGGAGGCCATGCGGCCGATGCGGAGTGACCGGATACGGCGCCACGAGAGGCGGTCGATGCAGCGCTTCGCCATCGGGGCAAGCACGAGGGCGTTGTTGTGCTGCATGCTGGCGACGACGCCGTCCTGCTGCACCTGCGTGAGGTCGATGTTGGTGAACGCATCCGGGTGCTGGGTGATCCACGCCGCCTGGTAGGCGACCGCAAGACG
Source organism: Streptomyces sp. LZ34 (assembly GCF_053890475.1). Taxonomy (NCBI): domain Bacteria; kingdom Bacillati; phylum Actinomycetota; class Actinomycetes; order Kitasatosporales; family Streptomycetaceae; genus Streptomyces; species Streptomyces sp. LZ34. Next base: position 9,532,449 of record NZ_CM132680.1, on the reverse strand, counting down.
CAGGAGACGCAGATTCTTCGGTGAAATGTTGCCTGCGTCCGAGGCGTCTTCTGTGGTGTCGGCGAAGATCTCGACGACAACCTGCGCCTGCTCGACCTGTGCGGCGGTGGCGGTGATGCCGGTGTAGGTGGTGACGTCGCCCGTGGTGGCCCAGGTCATGTCGCCGCCCGGATGCTGATCTCGTACACGTCGTGGCCGTCGACGGTGGCGATACGGCGGGCGTCGCCGCGGGGGGTGTGGCCGGCGTCGACGGCTGCTTGTCGGGTGTCGCGCCGGTGGGTGTCGTGCTGGTCTTCGCTGGGGCCTTCGGGGGAGGCAGGGAATGCCTGCCGGAAGACTGTTGGGGCGACGACGCCTTCGCGAGGCTCGGCGACGACCGGCATGGGCGTAGGCTGAGGTTCGGGCTTGCGCCCGGTGTCGGCGAGAGGCTGTTCGTTGACCTCGGTTACGACGGTTTCCGGCTCCTGCTCGACTTGCAGGTCCGGTTCGGGCGTGCTGGCCTGGTTGGCGTCGTCGTCGGTGAGGCGCTGGACGAGTTCGGCCTTGGCGCGGCCGGAGGGCAGGCCGCGACGCTTGCACTCGGCCTGCAAATCCCGAATCGGAATAGATTCGTAGGTCATTTAGCGAACTCGCCTTCGATTCTTAGGTCACCGGCTCCGTCGGGGTGGCACCCACCAACCCCCGACGGAGGTCCGAGGGTCCGACTAGTCGGTGATCCGCTCGACGATGGAGAACGCCTTCTCGTGCGCCAGCTGGAACGCCCGTCGCACACGGAACTTCACGGCCGTGTCGTCGGTGTTGTCCTGCGCGCGCGCCTGGTCAACCAGCGACTCAGGCTGGCTCCGCTCGCCCTTCTTCAGGTAGGAGCGGTTACCGAAGAGCAGCAGGTCGTTGCCGCTCGGCGTGGCCGACATCGTCGGCGCCACCTTCGCGCCGCGGGACCAGGTGATCGGGGCGCCGAACAGGCTGTCCGGGGTGGATCCGGCCGCGGGCTGAAAGATGGGGCGGCCCTGGTTGTCGGTGCACAGGCGCAGCGCATCACGCCACCCAGGGGCGGCGATCACGAACTGATCGGCCTGGCTCCAGAAAGCTCCGGTCTCCACCCTCTTGAACGCCGCCGAGAGCTTCTCGTACAGCGACGTGCCGACGGGGGTGGAGGGGATGGCGATGAGGTCGTCGTCCCACGACAGGTAGTTGTCGTCGGCCGTGTACGAGGTGGCCGAGTTGGTGGTCCGCAGCGCCTTGTAGGCGGAGGTGAACGGGATCGTGCCGCCGTTCTCAGATGCGGACACGCCGATACAGGCGTTGTCGAAGGCGTCCGAGTAGGAGATCGCCCAGTCCATGCCCTTGATGCGGATCGTGTCCACCACGGTCGAAGCGTCCGCGAGATCATCTTCGTCAACGGTGAACTTGCTGATGAACCGGCGCGCGGTCAGTGTGATGTAGTCGTTCGTCGACGAGTCATCCGTATAGGTGGTGCCCGCGGTGACGGTCATGCCCGCGGAGCGCAGGATCCGCTTCGTCGCGGTGTTCATGGGGACGCGGTAGCCGAGCTGTTCGATCGCAGACTCGCGCTGGACACGCTGGATGACCTCGGAGTCCCACTCGATCGGAATCCAGCTGTCGATGATGTCGGTAGCAGCCACGAGGGCACCTCAGAAAGGGGACAGGGGGCTCACGGCCCGCCGAATGGAGGGGATGCCCTACCTGGGCGGACCTGTGAGCGACCTGCTCGTCCCTGCTCAGACCCTGTGGGTCTGCCGTGCCGGTGCCCCGCTGGGGCGTTCTACCCGCCGCGTACAGCCTGCCGGGCTACTGCCTCCGCCCACGACTTGGGCTCGGGCGCCGGCGGCTTCTTGTCGGCTGCATCCACCTTAGCGGCCGTTACACCATTTTGGCCAGAACTGCCAGCCCCATTGGACGAACCGGCGGGGTTGCGGGTGCGCTTGAAGAACTCGGGCCACTCGCTCTTGAGCGTCTCGAGCTGCTCCGTGAGGCCGGTGATTTCGCCCTCGTCAATGTCAACGTCGTCCAGGTCGAGGAGCTTCATGAGGCTGTCGAGACGAGTTCCGTTCCAGCCCGCCTCGGAGAGCGCCTTGTTGAAGCCGACCGCGAAGGTCCTCATCTGGCGGCGGCCGGTGAGCTGGGTCTCCGTCACCGCCTTGTCGACGGCCCGCTTCAGCTCGGCCTGGCTCAGGCCCTGCGTCTGCTGCTCCTTGGCCGCAGGGGCCTCTTCCTCCTCCGGCTCCGGATCCTTCTGGATCTTCTCGCCGGTCTTGGGGTCGATGCCGTGCTGCTTCAGATACTTGCGGCGCGCCGCCGCCTCGCCCGACGCGGCCTTCAGCTTCGCCTGGTGCGCCTCCCACTCCTCGCGGGTGGGAGGCGTCCATCCATCGTCGTCCTGCTGGGTCTCCGGCTGCTCCTCGGGTGCGGCATCGTCCTCGGCGACCGGTTCGCCGTCCTCCGCACCGCCGGCTATGGGCCGGATCGGGCGGCCGTCTGCCCGGTAGCCGAGGATGGCCCACGGCGGGACGCTGATTTCGGTGATGGGTGCCATGTGTTCCTCCATGTTCAGCCCGCCCCAGGTCCGGTAGCGGGAAAGGTGCGGTCCTCGAAACGGCCTGCACGGACAGCGGTCGCGGCAAACTCCTCGACCGACCGCGGAAGTCCTGCACCGCGGCGCAGCAACTCGCGTGCGGCCCTGATGCGCGCCGCATTGGACTCAGACGGCAGCGACCAGCCGCGAGCGACGGACCGGCGGGCCTCGCGGCGTAGTGCGGCTGGGAAGGACGGCACACCTGGAGTGGCCCACTCGTCCTTCCAGGCGACGCATCGACATCTGCAGTGAGGATGAAGAGGCGGGGCGGGCAGCGGTTCGCCGCGTCCGCGCTGCTGCGGGTCCCACGACAGGCCGCCCGGGAAGTCGGCGTCAACCTCCGCGATGAGTCCGGCATAGGCGGCGCAGCGCACGCACGCATCCCGTTCCGCCACCCAGAGCTTCTGTGCTCCGATCGACCTGATGCCTGCGGTGAGTCCCTCGTTGACGGCCTGGTTGAGGGTGAACGCGACATGCGCCCGGATCCGGCCCGCCGTGGCGCGCGCCCTCCCTACGGCGGCCAGAAGCCCCGTCACCCCGCTGCGCCGCACCAGCGCGGTCCGCAGCAGGGAGAGGGCTCCGCGGCGCTGCTCGTCCACAACGTCCGGCAGTACATCCGGTGCCCCGGCGAGATCCCGCGATGGCGATGCCGAGGCGGGCCGCTGGCGTTGCCCGGTTAGCCGAGCCAGGAACTGCGACCCCTGCGCCGCACCCAGGCTCACCGCCGAGGCCAAAGCCCGTCGCAACGCGCGCCGAGCCCGCTCCCCCACGCCGGACAGCACCCGGCGGATGGCGTCCCGCACCGTGCGGATCATCTGGTCGAGTACGGCGTCACTGCCTGCTTCGGAACGCGGCCCGCCGAACGCCCGCGTCCAGGCCCTCAGCGTGCTGCGCGCCAGGGCCTCACAGTCGTCCTCCAGGCCGCCGACCGCCTGCCGCGACGTCTCGTCCTCCATACGGACCACGGCATCGATCTGCTCGCCCTGGACGAGCCGGGCGAGGTCGTCGTTGCTAGCCATCGGCCATCACGCCATCGTTGACACGTTCCGTCGCGGCGAGGACCCCGTCGAGGAGGGCGGCGATCTGCTCCTCCGACACGGCCCCCAAGGCGGCGCCGGCGCCCAGCTTCTGGATGGCGTCCCCGAGCGTGGCGAGGAGTTCCACGCGGCGCTGGAGTTCGGCGTCGTCGTCGAGGTTGGTGAGCCACGCTTCGACGATTTCGGGCGCGTATCCGGCTTCGATGAGGGCGCGTTCACGCGGCACCCCGGCATCGATCTTCGCCCTGATGGTGGCCCAGCCTTCGGCGTCGTTGACCTGTTCCGCGGGCATCCAGGCCACCTTGACGATCGCATCGTCGTAGCCGAGGAGGCGGAGAGCAAACGCGAAAGCGGCGGCGTGCGTCGCGCCGAAGCTGCGCTGCCGGGCCTGGGCCTTGGCGATCAGCGGCGCGTTCGCCTCACGCCGCGACTCGCCCGAGATTCGGTCGCCGGTCGAGTCGAAGATGTGCATGGGCGTGTCGGTGACCTGCGCCATCGCCTTGATGTAGCGGTCGAAGGGCCGCATGTACACGTCGGGGTCTGCGGCCTCGAACTGGCCAACACCCTTGAGGCCTTGGAGGAGCCACATCTCGCCGGGGTCGTTGCGTAGCTGGCTCGGGTTCAGCGGCGACTCGGGGTCACCCTCTGCGTCTTCTGGGCTGTCCGGGTCGAAATCAGACTGCATACCGGACTGGTCGACGGTCGGGTCGATGAGTCCGTAGCGCTGCGGAAGAGACTGCCAGTCGACCGTCGCCGCATGGGAGACGACGAGCTTGTTAATGATGGCCTGCGGGCCGTAGGCGGCGTAGTGCTCCGGGCGGCCGTAGGGGCGGTCGGTACGGTAGTGGAAGAACGGGATGACGCCCCACGGGTTGTCGAGCTTCCAGTCCTGCCCATCCGCCGTGTAGTGCTCCCATTTGTCCTGTCGGCTGTTGTGCTTGCCGTTCCATGCCCAGCGCTCGACGTGATCCGGATACCAGAGGTCGACCCGAATGAGTCGGTCCTTGCCTGCGCCGACACACCACGACTTGACCGCAAGCTTCTTTCGGAGGGGGTGCTCCTCGTCGTAGATGACGCGGACCGTGCCGGGGCTGTTCACGAACATGTTCACGCCGACGACGTCGCCATGGTCGTCGTGCTCGGGCCACACCATGAGGTAGGCGTCGCCGAGGGAGCAGGCCCGGACGTGCAGGCCGGGTAGTTCCTCTTCGAGTTCGTTCCGTTTGATCAGCTCGGTGATCTCGGCGTCCATGTCGTCGTCGCCGCTCGTGATCGCTGTGACGTGCAGCCGGTTCGTGACAGCTGTGACGGGAATGCGGGCGAAGTTGACCTTGTCGAGTTCGTCGAGGTTGGACTTGGCGAGCATGCGGGCAACCTTGTCGGACGCGAAGATCTCGTCCACGTCGCCGTCAAAGTACGCCTCCGCTTTCGCGTACTCCGGCCGGGCAGCACACAGCTCGGCGTAGGCCATCCTCAGATCGTCAGTGCCAGCCATCACATCACCTCGGGCTCACAGAGCGGACCGCAGCCCGCGGCTTGGACGGGGGCTTTAGGAATCGGAGAATGGCGTTTCCCACACTGTCGACCAAGTCGTCGTGGGCCGCCTTCGGGAAGGCGACCATCTGCTCTTCCAGCGCGGGCAGCGGTGCGGCGTGCATCACACGCGTCGGGATCAGCTGGTACAGGTTGAGGACCCGCTCGGCCCGGGTCTCCTTCTTGTCGCTGTTGGTAAAGGTGACGACCTTCACCGGCAAATCGTGGAAGACCTCGAGCCACAGGTCGCCGCCCTGGTTGGACTCGACGAGGATCGCACCCACCTCGGGGAAAGACTCCAGGAGCTGGAGGATGCGTGCCCGCAGTGGCTTCCCCTTGAGCTTCACGGCCTGCGCGAACTTGACCAGGCACCGCGCTGGCCGGGCGGGTTCGCTGCCCTGTGCCGGCTTGGCGGGGGCGTAGCTGACGACGGAAAGGCCGGTGAAGTCGCTGCTCTTCTTGACAGTGACGGCGCCGTCCACGGACAGGTAGGTGCGCGCTGTGGGGAAGGTGCCGTAAGTGAAGTCGTCCTCGGACCAGTAGTCGCCATCCGTGGCCATCGGATCGTTCAGGTAGTTTTTGCGGAAGCTCCTGGTGTGCCGTATAGCCGTCAGAAAGCCTATGGGCCACTTGTTGGGCCACATGGAGCGCTCGGTGCCGTCGACAGATTGCACGATGGGAAGGTGGTGGTGGACGCGGAAGTTGTCGTCCCATACCCACTGATTGGTCTCTGACCACTCGCCCTTTCCTGCCTTGACGAGCTGGTGCGTGATGCTGCCGGGCATCGTCACGGTGCCGGAGAGCACACAACGGGCGTAGATATTCAACGGGAGGATGGCGTCTCGCAGTGTCGTGAGCCGCTTCCCGGCCTGGTAAGCGCTGTAACTGCTCTCATCCGGCTCAACATCGTCTAGTAGCAGGAGGTCGGGGCGCCGCTCCCCCACCTTCATGCCGAGCGAGCTGGCGTCGATGCCTTTCGCCGCGAACACGAATCCGTTCGCGCGGATCACCATGTGCTTGGCGTCCGACTCCGCCGCCCCGGACGCGCGCCGGCCGGGGGTGCACAGCTCGGGGAAGTCGCGGCGAAGAGCCGCGTTCCCTTCGTCGACCTCTTTACGGAAGGTGCCGAGGTGCATTTCCGCCTGGGGGCCAGAGTCCGCGAAGACGGCGGCGAACCTGATGTGCCCGTGGGCGGCAGCCCACAGGGGGAGGATGAACAGCATCCACGTCGACTTGCCGGTGTCCCGGGGCGCGAGGAACGCGTCGCGCTGCTCCATCGGTTGGCGCGGCGGGATGGCCCACTGGCGGGCGAGACGCACCCATTCGAGGTGTGCGTCAGCGAAGGTGACGTGGCCCTCGGGGTCGCGTAGGTGGTGGAGGCAGTAGAGGACGGCGAACAGGAGCGGGTCGAGGCGGGTGGCTTCGATGCGGGCGCTGCGGCGTTCCGGGCTGCCGTCGAGTAGCCGCGGGTCGATGCTGTCGATCCAGACGGCGAAGTCGAACGTGTCGGCGGTGGCCCGCTCGTCATACGGGTCCGCTATGCGCGCGGGTTCGACGGCGGCCGTGGTCACTCGGGACGCTCCCGCGCGGTTCGCAGTTGCTTCTCAACGGTCGCGTTCTTCGCCCTGAGCTCGGCCACCATCTCCTGTAGTTCAAGGTCCTGTTGGGTGACTTCGATGACCTGTGCGTCGATGCGGGTGATGTGGATGCCGAGGAGCTTGGATTCCTGTTCGACAACTCGGGAGATACCGCTGAGCGCCCGGTCGACAGCGAGCGCGGAGGCGATCTCCGGGCCCTTCTCTTCGGTGCCGATGGCGCGCTGCCAGTGGGCGTCGCGGAGAGCAAGGTGGTCGCGGAGGACCCCCTCGAGGCGTTCGATGCCAACGGCACGCCATTCGTCGACTTTCGGGTCGACGCGACGGGCGGCTTCTTCGCGGACCATTTCGCCGGCGGTGGAAGCGCTGATGCGCTTGCCGCCGGTGGGGCCGTCGGGCGCCCTGGTGATCGCTTCGATGGCGCGGTAGCTCAAGCCCTGCGCTTTGAGGTCGAAGACGAGGGCAGCTTGCTCTGCGCGGTCGGCGATGTTCTTGCGCCGTGACGGGCTGGGTCCTGCCGTCATGGTCACCTTCTCCTCACCGGTCCGACGATTCCAAAGAATTACAGCACGTTCACCTTTGAATCATAGGACATGTGTGCATTTTGGGAAGCTAACCTCTACCAGGACCGCCGAGGCAGGCGCACCATGGAGGGCAGCAGAAGGGAGCCGGCCATGGCCAAGTCCCCGAAGATGACCGCCAAGCGGCGACGGAGCCTGCCGAAGTCATCGTTCGCGATCCCTAGGAAGCGGGCTTATCCCATCGACACAGCAGGCCGGGCCCGCAGCGCCCTGGCGCGCGTGGCGCAGCACGGAACGTCGGCACAGAAGAAGCGGGTCAAGGCCGCGGTGCGCAGCCGCTACCCCTCCATCACTGTCGGCGGCCGGAAGAAGGGCAGGCGCTGATGGTCAGCGACCGCGGCGGAAGGTTCGGCTTCGTCTATCGCGGCAGGCAGTCCACATACCGCGCGCTGCGGCGGCAGGGTGCCAGCAAGTCGAAGGCGGCGAGGATCGCGAACGCCGGCCGGTTCTTCTCTGGGCGTTCCCGTATGGCCCGCAAGGGGGCACGGACCCGGCGCCGACACGGCAGATAGACCGAATCCCTCCCCACCCGTCTGTCCGCGCCGTACCTTTTGCGCATCAGATCGAGGGGGGATCGTGCACGCCGACAATCGCAAGCTGCTGGGGATCGCTGTCGGGATCGTCGTATTCGTCGCCTGGACGGGCGCCGCGAGCGAGTGGGATGACAAGGGCTGCAGCCTGGCGCAGGGCTATGGCTACGTCATCGTCCACGGTGGGGGTCCGGACCGGAACGAGGGCTGTGAGGAGTACTTCGGGGATACCTCGTACACCGATGACTACGAGGGTTGATCGCGGGCGTGGCGCGCGTCGAAGTAGCGAAATGCCCGCCACTCCCCCGCCGCTCCCGTCACACTGGGCTTCATGGGCGTGACGTTCACGGTGCTGGCCGAGTCGGAGACCCAGGTGCGGGCCGAGTTGCAGCGGCTGTGTGCGGCGCTGGGCCTTGAGCCTCTGGGGCGTCCGTCTCGGGTGGTGGGCCGGGATCGTTGGATGGCCCGCGCACAGGTTCCCGCCCCGCAGCCCGCCCCCGCCCACGAGTAGGCCCCGCCCGGGATCCGAGCGGGGCCGTGTGGTGCTTGGGTCACTCGTAGATGTCGTCGACCAGGCCGCTCGCGGAGATCGATACGACGGTCTTGCAGCCGGGACAGGTGTAGTCCCGACCTCCGTCGTCTGTGTCCTTGCCTTCCATGTCGCCGCAGCAGACCGGTACGTCGTCGATGTCCGTGTCGGCGCCGGGCGAGAGTTCGTAGCCGTAGCTGGTGGTGGGTGTACTCAAGGTTGTCTCCTTCAGTGGGCGGGGCCGTCGTACTGGACGACGGAGATCTTGGCGGTGGGGTGTTCGCGGGCGGTGATGGCCACGTCGGCGACGAGACTGGCGAGCGAGTTGGTGGAGTTGAAGCTGATCAACGCGCGGGTGCGCTGGTCGTAGAGCCGGTAGTGGATCTGGTCGGCGAGCGGCTTCCTCACCGGATTGCGTTCGGGCAGCGGCTGCCCGTTCCACAAGTCGGGCATCGGTTCTCCTCTACTGGTTGCGGGTGGTCGGGCGGGGGACGTGCCGGTCCTCGCATTCGCTGGCCCAGCACTGGTGCGCGTGGCAGGTCTGCCGGTCGTCGGCGTGCATCCCGGCGGCCTCGCGTTCGTCATCACGCTTGAGGGCGGCGGCGAGCTGCTTGTCCATGGAGGTGTCCTTCCTGGCCGAGTGGCCTGGTCAGTGAGGCAGTTGGTTGTTGGTCTTGGCCCAGACACCGCGTGTCTGGGTGTTGATGTTGCGCTGGTCCTGGTAGACGGGGCCGTTGTAGTGGTGGTGCTGCTCGGCCGGCAGGACTTCCTTGGCGCGCCTCAGCAGGCGGGCGATAGCCAGGATGGGCACGGCGAGCGCGGCAGGGGCGGCGCAGATCATGCCGATGACGGTGGGGTCGGCATGCTCGGAGGCGACGAGGATGCCGATGGCGATAAGGCCGGGCGGGACGGTCGCAAGGCTGCCGTACATCACGGCACGGGTGATCTCGGTGACTCGCGGGGACATGGGCGGGGTCCCGGGCTGGGGTACGGGCGGGGTGGTGCCGAATGCGGGGACCGGGGTGTTGTCGCGGAAGCGGGTCTGCATGGCGTCGACGAGGGCCTCGTCGACAGCGTCCGCGAGCTTGGTGACTTCGGCCCGGTCGGTGGGCTCAGGGTGTACGGGCATGGGCTGGGTCTCCTTCCGGGCGTAGGTGGAGGCGGTGGCCTTGGCGGCGGCCCGACGAGGACGGGCCGCCTGCCGTGGGCTACTTGGAGGACACCGAGTCGACGGTGTCGCCAGCGGACTGGGCGCCGTTGCCGAGCATGTCCTGGACCTTGTCGACGCTGTCGGCACCGACCGGGGTGGCTACGAGGAGGATCCAGAACAGCGAGACGGCGAGGAACTCCCGAGGCCGGAAGCTGCTGTCCTTCTTGAACCAGATTCCGAGGCCGATGCAGGCCAGGAAGAAAAGGCCACTGATGGTGATGGTCATGAGGTTTTCTCCAATGCGGTGAGTGTGGTTCAGGCGTCGAGGCGTTCTGCGGTGTGCCAATCACGTTCGATCTTGGTGAGCTTGCCGAGGCGTTCCAGGCGGCTGGTGGCGTTGGCGACGTTGGTCGGCTTCAGGTCGGTGACCTCGGCGATCTGCCGGTTGCGCCGGGCCCCGCCGTCGACCGCGTTCCAGACGAGTTGGGAGCGGGTGGGCGGCACCAGCTCGTCCAGGTCGTCGTCCTCGACGTCCGCGGCGGCAGTCGCCACGGGCTTCATGTCGACGACGGTCCTGCTCTTGCCGTTCTTGACTTCCTCCTCCTTGACGAGGCCGCGGAGGAAGGCTTCCTCATCGGCGGCATCGAGGTGGCGGTACTCCTCGCGCCGCAGGTAGGCGAGACCGGCAGGCCCGGCCTTACAGGCGGCGTCGGCTTCCTGCCAGGTGATGCTCTGCAGCGGGAACTGGCGGGCGACGCGGGCTGGATTGCTGTGGAACGCGGCCCGGGACTGGGTGTACTGGGCTTTGCCGTCGGCGATGTAGAACAGGCCGCCGGTCTCGGACCCGTCGGGGAACCGCTCGGGGAGTGGTGCGAGCCGGAATTCGGGGGTGCGGGAGCCGAGCGACATGATGTCGACGTCGGAGCGGGCTGTGCGGAACAGGGCGATGTTGCCGGACTGGAGCATGTCGCGGATCGCGTTGGCACTGGCATCGGAGCCGATGGAGTCCAGGTTGGGGATCTGCACCCAGATGCGGGCGGCGATCCCGGCTGCTCGGGACAGTCGGCCGACGCTGGACACGGACCGCAGGAGCGGCTTGACGTGGTCCGCCTGAGGGTCCTTGAGGATCATCTCGTTGAACTCGTCCCACGTGGTGACCATGGGCGCGAACGGGTCGTTCGCGACGAAGAAGCTGCGGCCGTTCTCGGTGTAGCCCTCGTCGTCGAGCCACTGCAGTTTCATCTGCTCGGCGTACCGGTACTCGCTGACCGCGTTGGCCGCCTGCCCCATGAGCATGGCGCCATACGGCGACTTGAGAAGCCAGTCGAGTTCCGGCAGCCAGGGCGCGTAGCCGGCTCCGCCCTTGCCGTCGGCGAGCCAGGAGATGAACCCATTGAGGCGCTGGGCAACCTGGAGGTCTTCCTCGAGGGAAGTTTTGCCGGCACCGGTGGTGCCGGAGCCGAACGAGTGCACGGCGGACGCGGACGGCTGCCCGGACAGGCCCCGGCGCTTCGGGTCGAACTTGAGGAGCCGCCACTTGGCCGGGCTGCTGTAGATGTCCTTGCCGATCGTGATGTAGCCCTGCTCGTCCATGCGCAGTGCGTCCAGGTCGAGCGGCACCCCGCCCTGCAGAGGGTTGACTCTCATCTCGTTGACTTCGATGCGGCGGGCGTCAAGCACGCGCAGGTGCAGACGGGATACAGCGTCCTCGCCGCCAAGATCGAGCGCCTGGGCGATGGCGCGCGGCTGCACGTCGGCGACCGAGGAGCCCTTCCGCGGCATGAGCAGCCGGAAACGGCGGCCGAACTGGGTCTCCTCCGGGTCGTACAGCTTGCTTCCGGAGTAGGGGTTGTACTCGTCCCACACGGCCGATAGGTCGTCCATGTCCAGCTCGGAGGTGCTGGCCCGGAGCTTGGCGGTGAGCTTGGCCCGGTTGGCGGGCATGTCGTCGGGCCGGTAGATGTTGACGGCCCGGGGCGGCACCTTGAAGGCGATGGACACGGCGTCCTGGTCGACGTTGAGTGCCGACCTCGCGGTGGTGGACACGATGACCGCGGTGAGCTTGTCGCCGTCCAGTGAGACGTTGGCGAGCCTGGAGGCGGGCAGCGGGCCACGCTCGCAGGCGATCCACTCCGCCCAGCGGGCCAGGTACCAGTCGATCCCCTGCGGGCTGGTCACAGTCTTCACGGCCGGGTCGGGTCGGTGCCAGATCCGCGCACCCCATCCCGCTCCCAGGGAGACGGTGGCGAGCCTGGCCCACCAGGGCTGCTCAACGAAGCCGACCGCGGGGAGGGCCACCATCGGGCCGGCCCGCAGCGCCATCTCGGCAGGCGTGTACTTGCGCCACCAGCCGCGCTCCCAGTCCGGCAGCGCCTTGGCCCAGGCGGTACGCAGCGACTTGCAGCGCGCCCGGTAGGCGTCGGCCGTCGCCTTGCGCACGAGGGCGGCCCGGTCATCGCGGTTGCGCCAGCCGTCGGCGATCCCGATGGTCGGCACGAGCAGCCCGTCGCTGCCCACGGCCGGGCTGTGGCCGTGGTCCTGGTTGAGGCGACGGCGCATCCTGCGGACCTTGCGCCGGTAGCCGCGTCGGCTGGCGCGGCACATCCACTCCCACGGCTCGTCGTGGCCGGGCAGCCAGCGCCAGGGGCCCGGGTTCATGCCGAGGGCAGCCCAGCCGGCCGCTATGCCGGTGGTTCCTGTGGTCGTGAGCAGGAGGAGGTCGTCGGGCAGGAGGCCGGAGGCGGCGCCGACGCTGGCGCCGAGGTACAGGCCCGCGTTGTGCAGTTGGTTGATCTGTGTGCGCAGCCCAGTCTGTTCCTGCTGGGTGTCGTCTTCTTTCGTGATCGGGGTGGGTACTGTCGTTGTCGCCATCCGGTTCTCCGATTCGGGGTGGTGAAGGGCGGGGCCTCGTGGCCCGTGGCCCCGCTCTTCGTGGTGTGCAAGGCGCCTACTGGCGCTGGATGAACTCGCGGTCGGCCATCTGCACGTTGTGGGTGCGGTTGGCGTCCTGCATGCGCCCGTGCTGGGCCCTGGTCTCCGACTCCAAGCCCTGGGCCGATACCGTCAAGGCGTCAGAGGCGGAGACGATCGAGCCGACATTCCCGGCCGCGGCGGTGCCGAGGGTCGATACCTCCATGTAGGCGGTGGTGGTGGGCTCGTCGACCTTGAGCTTGGTCATGGCCTCGGACAGGTACTTCGCCGAGTCGGCCCGGTCCTCGTATCGGGTCTTCATCCGCTCGACGGCGGCCCTGGTACGTGCGGCTCGGATCCCGTAGGCGGCGGCCCTGGCGAGGACTGCGGCGACGGTGACGACGCTCTTCGATTCGCTCATGGTCAGGCGACCGCCTTCGTCTCGTAGACCTCGGTGTGTGCGGATGTGTCCTCGGCGTCGACGGCGTCGGAGATGTAGGCGTCGCGCTCGGCGACGGACTCCATGTCCTTGGCGATGTCGGCGTAGACGCCCTGCCCGGCCTCGAGGAGCGCCTTGGCCTTCACGACGGCTTCGCCCTGGGCGATCGTGTTCTGCTGGAGGTTGTCGACCTCGCTGTGGATCACCCCGTAGTTCTCCTTGCAACGGGCAACCCAACCGATGACCTTCGGGCCGAAGCCTGTGGCCTCCATCGCGGCCATGAGCGCGTCGCCGCGGCCGATCTCTCGCTCGGCTCGGTCGCGGATCCGGTCGTAGACCCGCACATCGTCATCGCACATGATTGAGAGCTCGTCGCTCTCATCGCTGACGGACTCGTAGGTGACTTCTGCTGCCATGCGCCCAACTCCTCCTGAGGTGTCGGCGGTCGGTTCTGCGGTGGGTTCTGTTGCGGCCGGCTCCGAGGGGGTATCGCCCGTGGTGCCCTCGGGTGACTCCGGGGTGATCGGCCGTGCCTGTTCATCCGCGGGCGGCTTAGCGGCCTCCACGGGAGGCCCCTCGGGCTCGGCCAGCGGCGCCCCTGTGGCGGTCGGCTGCTCGTCGACCGCGGGCGGCTCGGTGACCTCTGCCGCCGGCTTGTCGGTTTCGACGGGGGGCTTCTCCACCTCGGCCAGGGGCTTCTCGGTGTCGGCGGGCTTAGCCTCCGTCACCTCATCAGCCGCCTTCGCCTCGACAGGTTTCAGCTCCTCCGGCCTCTTCAGCGACACGCCCTTGCCGTCGCCGTCGCCGTCGCCACCGTCGGCACCCACTGTTGGCGGTTCCGTCGGCATCGGCGGAACCACCGGAGCAGGGTCGTCGTGCCCAGCGGCGCGGCGACGCTTGCGGTAGGCCCGCAGCGCGCCCTTGCCGGTGTCCTGGGCCCAGGACACGCCCTGCGCGGCCCACGTCCCCGCCCGGCGGCCCATCGGAGTCGCCACGCGATGAACCACCGTGTGGCTGCGGTAACCCGACCGGAACGCCTCCGGAATCGTCGCCATCGGCGCCGAATCGGCGGACGACGGGACAGCCCCCTCCGGGGAGACACGAGCCGCGGGCACCGCCGGCGATCCGCCGTGCTTCTCCGCGATCCGCCTGATGGCCTTCTCGTGCCGCGCCTGTTCGCACATGATGGCGCGCTGCGCTGGCGACAGCCCCAGTTTCGACTGCTCGTTCTGCGAGCCTGCCGCCCAGGCGAGCATGCACGCGATGAGCAGGATCTCCATTCCCTTCCCTTCCCCTTACGGTCTGCGATCGGGTGGGGTGAACGTCCGCCTCGTGCGCGCACGTGCGCGCGTAGCACGCGGAGAGTTCACTTGTCACCCGGGTGAATGAACGAGTGAATGATCACGTTGAGTAGCGGTCGGTGATGGCCTGGAGGGCATCACCGACCTCCCGCCACGCGCGGTTCGCCACCACCGGATCGAGGTCGCGCAGGATGCTGCGCAGACGGTCCAGCCGACGGATCGCCCCCGTCTTCGGGGAGACGCGGTCCTTCTGCTTGATCTCCTTGGGCCAGTACGTGGCTCCGCGCACGGCTGTCCTCCTTTCGCTACTTGGCTGCTAGGTCTGGTCCGGGTCTGCTCGCCGGGTCTGCGAACGTTCCGCTCACCGGGTCACTCACCGGTCTGATCTGCGGTTTTGCTGGGTTCGACTGCTTCCGGCAGTCTCGGCGAGGGCCAGCCGGTGGGTGCCTGGTCCTCGCTGGGAGCGCCGGACATCGTCACCGGCCCTGGGGGCTGGCTTCGGCTTCGTTGGTCTCGATCTCGCTCCAGATGCGGCGGACGCGCTCCTCGCGCCCGTTGAACCCGGCGGCGCGGAATTCCTTCTGTGCCTGCCGGTAGGAGCGGGGCGGTTCCATGCCGTACCGCAGCCAGCGGATCACCACGGCAAGCTGTTCGTCGGAGAGCCTCGAGTCCGGCTTCGGCAGTTCGACCCCGGCGATGTCGGCGAGATCCTGGAGGGTCATGCCGTCCTCTATCGGGGCCTGGTCACGCCCCTCACCGGTGTCCGTTTCGTCCACAGTCACGGGCGGAATGGTCACGGGCTCAATTTCCGGGGTGTCCTGTGTGACCACACTGTGACCACCCAGCTCGGCCGAGGCGTCTCCGCCGACTGTGACCATCGGCGGGGTCACGGTCAGCGCGAGGTCGCGAGTGGTGAACGCCAGGGCCGCCTTGCCGTGCTTCTTCTCGGACTCCTGCAGGCGCTCCTCGGCCTTCGAGCGCGCCTTGTTGATCTTCGCCTGCGCCTTGGTCAAAACCTCGGAACGCCCAATCTGCCGCGTCATCTCGGCGAGGTGCCCGGCCGTCTCGGTGAAGACGTCCGTGGTCGCCTCGGACCGCAGATGCCGAGCCTCCGCGGCGGCCAGGGCGCGGGCGTTGCGGTCGTCTGCGGACTGCTCGGCGATCCGCGCCGCCGTGGCGGGGTCGGCCAGGACGTTCCCGGCGAACAGGCGCAGGCCCATGAACAGGGCGGCGGCGACCGGCACGAAGGCAAAGACCTTCGCGTGGCCGAGGATCAGCAGGATCGTCGACGACACGCCGACCGCCACGGCCGACAGGCCGAGCATGACGGCCATGCCGACGGTGGACCGCTGCCGGATGGCGATCTCGGACATGCGCAGCGCGCCGATCCACAGGGCGTCGTACACGATGGCGATCGCCCAGGCGACGACTGTGCCGACCTTGCCGTGCAGGCCGATCATCTCGCCCAGTTGGCCGCCCACCGTGACGCCGACCAGCGCCAGCGAGGCGACCGTCAACAGCTTCTCGATGAGAGCGAACACGTCCAGACGGCGGCCGAACCCCTGGAGCCAGGTGGGGATCATGACTCCTCCTCGGCGGTCGTTGTGGGGGTCATCGGTACTCAGTCCTTTCAAGTGGTCAGCGGGCGATGATGGCGGCGGCGATGAGGTGCCAGGCGCGGTGCCAGGCCTGGTCGAGGTGGGGCCCGGCGCCGGGGTCGTTCTGGATCCAGCCCTGCTTGCCGAAGCGGTGGGCCAAGCGGACGAGGAACGTGGTGGGCTCCGCGTCCTTCCAGTGGCCGCCGGACCGGTCGGCGATGTAGTGGGTTGCGGCGGCGAGGGCGAGCCCGGTAGCGAGGCGTCGGGGCTTGATGTCGAGGTCGAGGAGCCGGTTGGCCGCCACAAGGGCCACGCCGAGGTGGGCGGTGTGGCTGGCAACATGCCGGGCGCACGCGGCCCGACCCTCAGCGCCGGGCAGGCCCTTCGCCTTCGCGTCGGTGTCCCGCTGGCCCCAATAGTCGGCCCAGGTGTGAGCGTGGTCGAAGATGACGGCGACGGCTGCGGTACGGGCGGCTCGGGACGGGGTCACTGGGATCGGTGTCCTTCCTGTGCGGAGTGGTCAGCGGTTGATGACGGGCTTGGCCAGGTCGCGGTGCTTGAGGTCGACGGTCAGTCCGCGGCGGCGGAGGCGTCGGGCGAGGCAGTGGGCGACGGTCGCGGAGCGGTGCCGGCCGCCGACGCATCCGACGGCGATGGTGATCGGCCCGCTGCTGGGGCCCTGGCGGTAGGCGAGGGCCTGGTGGACGGTGGCGGTGAGGAGGGGCCGGATGCCGGGGGTGTTGAGGACGGCGTCCCGGACGGGCTTGTCGTGGGCGGTGAGGCCGCGGAGCTGGGGGTTGATGTGGGGGTCGCGGAAGTGGTGCCGGAGGTCGAGGGTCAGGTGAGCCTGAGGCGGGGCGTCGTGGCCGTAGCCGAAGGATTCGATGGTGATGTCGGGCATCGTCGGGTTCCTTCCGGGTCAGGCTGCGAGTCGGTGGGAGCGGAGGGCTCGGCGGGCGGTGCGCTGGCGGCGGGCCTGGTCGCGCTGGGCGAGGCGGATGGTGGCTGCGGCGGCCCACAGGCCGGCGCAGCGGGCGAGGTCTCGCTGGGCGGTCGCGTCGGGGAGTTCGTCCACGTGCTGGATGGCGGCGAGGTCTTGGCAGGTCTCGAAGTCGGCGGCGCCCCATGTGCGGGGGTTGTCGGGGGTGGCGCCTGTGTGCTGCGGGGTCATGGCGGTCTCCTGTCTCGGTCGTTCAGCTCAGGGCAGCGCGGGGGGTGTGGTCGGAATCGGCCTGGTCTTCGGTGTCGAGGTCGAGGACCAGGGCGAGGAGGTCCCAGGGGCTGCCGGGCTTGAGGCCCTGGCGGCGGGCCTCGGTGTACATGTGGCGGAGCGCGCCGTGTGCGATGGCGGCTCGGACGGTCGCGCCGCGCTCGGTGTCGGCGGCGTCCGCGCGGATGCGGTCGAGGTCGGCGCGCATCTCGGCGGTGATCTCGGCGTCGGCGCGTGCCTCGTTGCGCTCGCGATCGGCCTGGATGCGGTCGGCGTGTGCTTGGGCGAGGTCGCGGAGCAGGTCCTCGACGACGGCCTCTGCGCGGATGGCGGAGTCCGTTGCGGTGTCGGCTTCGGTCCGGGCCGCGTTGAGCTCGACGCGTAACTCCTGCAGCTCGGCGCGGTCGCGGTGGAGGTGGCGGAGTTCGACGGTGCGGATGATGCGGTACACGGGGTCTCCTCGTGTGGACGGTTCGGTCGGTGGGTGGTCTGGTCGGTCTCGGCGCCCACCAGTTGGGGGTGGCTGGTGGGCTTCGAGGCCGGCCGGGCCGGGTGGTGGGGCCCGCCTGTCGGCTCAGCGGGCCCCACCCGGTAGGTGGTCAGGTGGTGGGGCGGGGGATGGCCCGGCACTTCTCGGCATGGGCCTGTGCCCACCTCCGAACTTCGGTCAAAAACGGCGAGGCAACCGGGTTCGGGGTGTGGTCCTTCTCCCACGCGCTGCGGAAGGTTCCGAGCCTCGTGGCGGTCTCCTCTTCGATACACCCCACACAGGAGGCCACGGCTGTCACGTTGACCGTCTTGCGAACGTCAGCTCCGTTGCTGGTGGGTGCGTAAGGAATCCCGTCTTCCACCCTGAAGGACAGGTCGACGGTGGCGCCGGCGACGGTGAGGTAGCGGGCGATGACGTCCTCGGGCCATGTGGTGGACGGCTGGTCGGTGGTGGTGCTGCGCGGGTTGAAGCGGACGCGGGACTTCTGCTCCACGGTGGGTCCTTCCTGGTCAGTCGTTGCGGCGGGTGGGGCCGGAGAGGGCGTAGATGGTGGCGGTGATCCCCGCGAGGAGCAGCGCCAGCGTGATCAGCAGGGGCATCGTGGTGTCCTTTCTGGTCAGTGGCCGTCGATGACGGCGGGATGGTCTGGTCGTGCTCGGCACCCGCCAGTCAGCGCTGGAGAGTCCCGGGAACAACCGGGCCGAGAAGGGGGAGCCGTGCCCGCGGGGCCGCGGGGGTCGGAACATCCCGCGGGCACGACGATCAGGGGGTTAGGCGGCGAGCGCCTGCTTCGACTGGGTCTTCGGCTTGCCGAACCCGGTGCGGTACTCGGCGGCAGCCTGCTGGTGAAGCTTCGCGACCCGCTCCTTCCGGGCCTCCGCCTCGGCCGGCGTCTGCGGCTTCGGATCACGGGTGACCTTCACGACGCCGCCTCCGGCCCGTACCGGCGAGCGAACTCCGCCGTCACCACCAGCAGACTGCGAACCTCACCCCACGTGCGGCCATGCCGCTCCCCCCACGTGCCAGCAGACGCGAAACTGGCCCCGGACTGGGCGCGCAGCACCAGCTCCATACAGTCGAACGCCTTACGACGACTGTCGTGGTCCATGGCGTCGAACGCCTGCTCCAGCGTCAGCCCCGGCTCCGTCTTCTCCACCAGCTCTCGGCCGGAGTCCTTCACCGCCCACGACACCAGGCGAACCAGATACCGCAGCAGCGAACCAGTCGACGCCGACTCGGCTGGCTCCTCCGGAGCCTCGGCCTCCTCGCCAACCCACTCGTAGGAGGTACGGGCCCGATCCCGGCGCCACCCCTCCGACTCCAGGCGGTCACGGGCCGCGTCCAGAACCTGGGCGACCTCCTCGCCTGTGAACAGCAGGCCCGACAGGCCGAACCAGAACCTGGCCTCGGAAGCGCTGAACTGCGCCTCCTTCGCGAGCAGGTCACCCGCCGCTTCCAGGAGCTCCGTGCTCCCCAGTGCGCGCTTCACCGGGTTCGCCGACACGAGGTTGCCCATCAGGCCACCTGCTCTCGGGGCACGATCCGGAAGACGTCCCCGCGCGGCACGTACACGACCTCGACGTCCTCACCCTGCGCCCGCAGGCCGTCGGCGATCCGGTCGAGCATCGGCAGGTTCCGGGAATCCCCGGCGGGCAGCTCACGCATCATCTCGGCGACGGTCATCAGGCCACCGCCTGGATGCCGCGCAGCTCGTCGGCGAGGGAGGCGTCGTGGTTCTTGGCGTCGAGCAGGATGTCCCGCACCAGATCGGTGCGGCCGTCGGCGCGGGCGCCCAGGAAGTGGGCGATGAACGCGGCGCGCGTCTGCGAACGCATCGCGATGCGGGCCGGGTAATCGGCGCGCTCAGGCGCCGCAGTAGAGTTGGCCGTGGCCATCAGGGTCTCCCTAGTCAGGACCTGTTGGTGAGGCCCTGTCTCGGTGTGTGGAAGCCCGAGACGGGGCCGTTTTGCGTGAACCACAGGAGGTGGTGGAAGACACCTCCTTGGTGGCACTCCACCAACATAGACGCATCTATGGACTGGTGGCAATCCACCATGCGAAGATTTCGCCATGCCCCATGGAGTCCACAGAAAGACAGCCCGGACATACCGGCCCGACCCGGAGCAATACGCGCGGGCGCAAGCCGCCGTGGCGTCATTGGACTCCGACATGAACTCGCACATTTGCGCGTTCCTCAGCTGGCTCGTCCACGACACAGACGAACTGCCGCCGAGGCCACCGCACCCAGTGAAGCCCGCCGTTCCCAAGGACGACAGGTAGGGAAACTTCGCCATGGCCCTAGTCAACGGCCCCTGCACGCGCGGAAGAATGTCGTGCGATAGTCACGGCCAGGACGCCAACCGGGGACTACGACACCAGGGCGACAGCACCCCGACACCGCAGCGCCAGACCCGAGCACCCACAGCACGGGAGCCCCATAGTGGACGTCGTTGACACATGGACCGGCCGCACCGCCTGCCTGCTCCAAGAGGCCATGCGGATGACGAACGAGGCGTTCGCAGAGCGTCTCGGCATATCGGTCCGCACGATCTCTCGGTGGCATGCATCCCCCGAGATGACCCACAGGATCGAGGTGCAGCAGATCCTCGACACGGCATACGAGAGGGCTGATGAGGCGGTGCGCAGACGGTTCGCGCTCCTGGCACGCCCCACAGGGGAGACGGTGCAGGCGCAGGCCCTACGGGTAGCGATCGCCGTTGTGGTGCGCGGGAACGATGTTCTGCTCGTCTGCCGCCGCGGGAGCGATGCCCTCACGTGGCAGTTCCCGGCCGGGGTCGTGAAGCCGGGCGCGGCGGCCGAGGCGGTCGCCGTACAGGAGACCCACGCCGAAACAGGGGTTCACTGCTCGGTCCGCCAGCACCTCGGCGGTCGACTGCATCCCGACACCGGCGTGATGGCCGACTATCACCTCTGCGAGTACCTGATGGGCGACGCGACGAACCGCGATCCGCTGGAGAACGCCGACGTCCAATGGGTGCCGCTCGCTGCACTCCCCCGATTTATCCCCGCCGACCGTATCTATCCGCCGATCCTGGAAGCCTTGGAGGCACAGTGACCGAGACCACCGAGCGGCCGGGCATCTCTGCCGCGATCATCGTGATGGACGGCAAGGTGCTCATGGTGCGCCGCGCCGTCAAGGAGGGTCAGCTGTCGTGGCAGTTCCCGGCCGGGGCCATCGAAGCCGGCGAGGGCGCGCAGGACGCGGCAGTGCGGGAGACGCTTGAGGAGACCGGCCTGACCGTCAAGGCGATCCGGCAGATTGGCTACCTGGCGTCGCACCCGAAGTCGGGCCGCGAGATGTTCTACACGGCATGCACGGTCATCGAGGGTGAGGCGCATGTCGCCGACGAGGATGAGCTGGACGCGGTCGCCTGGGTCGCCCACGGGGAGATCTCCGAGTACGTGCCGTATGGCCTGTACGAGCCGGTACAGGAGTACCTGGATGAGGCTCTGTCTGAGGACTCTGAGCCCGAGAAGTCTGGCCCCGCCGAATAGATAACGGCCTCATAACGGCCGGTTGCGGTTGAGCACAAGGACTGCAACCGGAGGACAGATCAGTAGATCCGCAAAGCATGACGGCCGGGTGCTATCAACACCCGGCCGTCGAAGAACCAGCGGGTTCGCGGCCCGCTGATCAAGAAACCTGCTCCTAGCAGAGAAGAGGTTCACCTATGACTGTAGTGGACGAGCGCACCCTCGCGCCTGTGCCAACGGTCACGCGCACCCACCCCACCCCCTGCCCGTCGTGGTGCAAGGACCGGGAGCACCAGAGCAGGCACCACTTTGGGCCGACGTCGACGGCGCACTGGTCGCCCCAGTACCAGGTCGCGAATCGGCGCCCGCTGCCTGACACGATCCCGGTGATCCTGCGGGCCGAACTGTCCCGTATCGACGAAGGCGATCGCCGCGGGGAGACCGTCCTGTACGTGTCGGGCGAGAGCGACATCGACTGCGACCGGGATGAGGCCGACGTTCTGATCGCGGATGTGCGGGCGTTCCTCACCGCGCTCGTCACCATGCGGCGACAGATGGGCTGATAGACCCGCGCTCCGGTCCTCTCGTCGTCCTGGCCGCAGAAGAACGCCCCCACCCGTAGGTGGGGGCGTTTACCTTTGGCTGGTTCAGCTACTTGCCTCGGCTGGGGGCCGGTCGTCGATGACGATGCGGGTCACGCCGGGTTGGGCCTGCTCGCCCTCGGCCTGCTCGGCGGCGCCAGCTGCCTCGACCTTGCGGAGGGCGTCGCCGATGCGCCCGTACACCTTGGCGGCCAGGCGGCGGGTGCCCGGTTCGACATCGGCGTCACGCTGGGTGTGCCAGAGGGCGTCGAGGACGGCGATGAGGGTGCGCCCGGACAGGTCGGCGTCGATGAGGCAGTCTTTCTCGTCGACCGCCCCGGGGAGGCGGAAATGCTCG
Organism: Streptomyces sp. LZ34; assembly: GCF_053890475.1. Taxonomy (NCBI): domain Bacteria; kingdom Bacillati; phylum Actinomycetota; class Actinomycetes; order Kitasatosporales; family Streptomycetaceae; genus Streptomyces; species Streptomyces sp. LZ34. The sequence goes on along the minus strand of NZ_CM132680.1, from coordinate 9,510,516 downwards.
CCGCGGCTGGATTGGGCGACGAGGAAGTCCCAGGTGTCGCGGTGGCAGGAGATTTCGGCGTAGGCGATGCCGGCGGCGAGGTCGAGGAGCTCATCGAAGTCGTCGGGCTCGGAGGCGCCGGGAACAGCCGGGGTCTGCTGCTCCTCAGCCTGCCCGGCCTCAGCTGCGGCACGTTGGGCCTGCTCGGCAGCGTCTGCCCTCCAGCCTTCGACGGCGGCCCGGAGGTCGGCTATCTCCCGGAGGAGGCGCTCGTCGCTGCGGTTGTCGGCTGCCGCGCGGGTTGTTTCGACGCTGGTGCGTAGCCCGTCAATGCTGGTGCGGAGTCCTTGGATCTCGCTGTGGAGGTTGTCGACTCTGCCGCTGAGAATCTGGGTGGATTCGCTGGTGCGCTGGGTGACTCCGCGGATCTCGTCGGTCACCCCTTGAACGCTGTCGAGTCCCTGTTTGATCGTCTTGGTGAGGGCTTCCTGTAATCCGCCGATCTTCTTCTTCAGGTCCTCGATGGCTTGGAGTACAGCACTGGTTCCGAACACGCATTCCCCCCTTGCTGGTTGCGGTATTCGCCGGAGGAAGGCTCCCCGCGGGGGCATGGGGTGACGCGGCGGGATCCGGCCGATGTGGCCGCCTTGAGCCTGCCTCGACCCGTCACCTATCCGGGTGGACTGCCGCCCTCGAGACCACCTACCTTGCCGTGGCCCGCCATGCTGCGGGGATGCCTGATGATCCGCACTGTTCGAAGTGCTGCCCGGTGGAGCCGCCGAAGAAGCCTGAGCCGTGGTCGCCGCCGTTCGGCGTGTATGTGTGGCTGGCGGCGGTGGCTGTGGTGATGGTGGGCGGCTGGGCGCTGATCATGTGGGGGTTGGGCGGCTGGCGGTGAAGTGGGCCTGGACCTGAAGGTTGGCTTCGGTGGGTTAGGCCGAAGCCGGGCACATCGACTACGCGATGATGGGGAGCGTCACCACAAGCCAGATGATGTTAGTCATCAGCCCGATGAGCACGCCCTCGGCAATTCGCTGCCTCCGCTTCACTGCGCTGCCACCCCCTTCCTCTTGACGGATACCGGCTATGGACTCACGTGGAGTCCCTCGGCCAGCCACCGCTTGCACGGTGGCCAGCCTCGGTCCCCTCCCACTCGGGGAAGGGGACCGTGGGGCGACCGGAGTCGCCCGAGCTTCGATATCTGTCGCGAAGAAGTCGTGCGGCAGGACTCTATCGCCCCCCGTAGGTGGACGAAGCGATTCCGGCAAAGCGAACTTCATGGGAAGTTGGGCGCAGCAAAAGGCCCCCGACCGTCGCGGTCGGGGGCTTCAGTGCGGCCCTACCCGAGGTACTTGAGGTCGAGGATGCGTACCCGCTGCACCGGGTGCTTGAAGACGAGCAGGACGGCTCGGGTGTAGTCCAGGATGAGGAGGCGCTTGATGTCGCCGTCGCCCGCGTGGGGCGTGGTGTGCGCGTAGGGGTCCTCGCAGACGGCGAGGATGGCGCGGTCGAATTCGACCCTGGCGTCGTCGGGGAGCGAGTCCCAGACGGCCTCTACGCCAGGCGGGTAACGGAGCGAGTACACGCCGTATAGCGTGCCAGGTCAGGCGGCTCCGCGTGCGCCGATTCGGTCAGCTACTTCCCGAAGCCGCTGGTCGCCGTCGATCCACTCGCCGGGAGGCTCTTCGCCACGGATTTCATGCGCAATGACCTCGTCTGCTTGTTCGATGGCCGCGACTGTGTCCTCGGCGATCTGCCGCCACTTCGCGAACACGGGCAGCAGCTTATGAGCCGGCGCCCTGTTGATCTCGCCGAGAAACCGCTGGGCTAGGTCGGGGTCCCCCAGTGCGGCGCTGATGCGTTCGATGGTCCAGGGGGTGGTGGCGCTGTCGCTCATGGCGGGTTGCCCTTCTGCCGTGACTGGGCCCCACGGTATCGAAGGGCGGTATCGCGTGATACCGCTTTGGGGGGTGGGTCATACCCCGGGCAGGGCCTCTTGCTCTACCTCGGACGCGGCGGGCCGTGGCGCGGTCCGCACGGCGAGTTTGTCCCGGCAGCCCTCACCGAGCCCCCACATGCGCGCCTGCCTGCCGCGCAACGGTCGTCCGCACATGCGGCAGGTGACACGAGGACGCCCCGCGGCCGGCTGTTCGAGGCCGGGCAGCGGGGCGGGATCGTCGGGGGTGGGCATGCGGTCCAGAGTCTCACGGGGAGGGCCGGGTGGTGACCAAGCGGTTCCAGGCGGCGAGCCCGGCGACGGCAGCCTGCTCACAGGTTCTCTCCGGTCGAGCTGTCGAAGAGGGTCCGGAGCCGGCAAGCCACCACGCCCAGCCGTTCCGGCCGGACCGGGACACGCCGCCGTAGGAGGGGGCGACCACGACAAGCACCTCGCCGTCGCTGGCCACGACGTGCCAGTGCCGGTCTTCCCGCCAGGTGGGGGCTTTGACGAGGGCCGCAGTTTCGATGACGGCGCGGGCGCGGCGGGCAGACATGCGGCGGCGGGGCTCGATCGTGTGGCTCACTGCTGACCGCCAAACACGTCGGGGTGTTGAGCCTTCCAGTCCTGCCAGTGCTGCATGGGCTCGCCGACGACGGTATGGGTGCGGTCCATGACCTGCTCCAGCGTCATCGCGCCCACCGCGTCCCGGCTGAGGGATCCGGGAGGGCCTGGCGCGAATGTCGGCCCGTAGGTCCACGAGCAGCGGCGGTAGCCCCAGTCGTCGGGCCCGTACTTGATGAAGACGGTCGTGTTGCAGCCGCCGTCCACGTCGAGCGGGCGCTGGGCGAGCTTCCGCTGATAGCTCTCGCGGAAGAAGTACTGAAGGTACTCCTCGATGAACGAGGCAATCATGCGGGCTTCGGCGTCGGTCGGACGCTCGACGCTGCCGAAGGGCGGCCCTTCCAGGGGTCCGGTGGAGGGCTTGAGGTAGGCGGCGACGTACCGCCACTCGGGGTTGAAGCTGTCGACGACGGGAATGCGCAGCTTGGTCAGCGGGTCGTCGCGGTCGGCATCGAACGGCCAAGCGGTGGCGGTCATCGATTCTCCTTGTCGGGCCGGTGGTTGTCGGCGAGCGTCCGCAGCCAGTCGGGCCAGTCGCTGTCCCACTGCGTGTAGTCGGCGTCTTGGCGGTCTCCGGGCTGCCAGCGGTCCCCGACGAGGTTGCCTTCGACTCGGGCGTGCACGCCGGTGACGCGGCCGTCGGCGCGGGTGTAGTGGAGTTCGACCAGCTCGGGCTGGATGGTGCTGTGCCAGCAGTGGACGTAGAGGCGAGGGGCGTCGGTGACGGTCAGCCGGATGGTCTGCACATCGGACCGCACGGTCGCGGTCACGGCCTGCGCGGCACGCTCCAACGAGGCGCTCACTGCTGCTCCCCGGTGTGTCGCCAGCGTCCGGTGTCGTCCACGGCCTGCAAGTCCTCCCTGCGGACCCAGATGTCGCCCACGCGGACGCCCTTCTGCTTGTCGAGGTCGGTCACGGTTTTCCACTCGCCCTGGTGGTACACGCGGTCGCCAGCCAGGAGTTGCGGGGCCGGGGTGCCGTGCAGGGTGGTGCAGCCCTTGATCTTCTTGGCGAGGTCGGCGTTGTTCATTCGTCTTCCTTCTTGTTCGTGAAAGCGTTGCTGTCAGTTGTCGAGGTCGAGTTCGCGGCGGAGCATGCGAAGCGCGGAGGCCCTGGCCCGTTCGCGCATGGCCTGCCGGGAGCGCTGTACGACGTGCTCCGGGATGGGGCGCCCGTTCTCGAGCGCGCGGATCGCGTCGTGGACGTCGAACAGCTGGCTCTCAAGACGGGCGCGGGCGCCTTGCCAGTCGTCCAGCCAACGGGCCGCGCCGAGCTCTGTGAGACCGTCGTTGCTGGCCTCGGCAAGCAGCCGGACGGCCTGCGGGCGGTCCATCTCCCCCGCGTCCACGGCGCGGCCATAGAACTCGACGTCATCGATCAGGGCCACGGCTGGGCCTCCTTGTCGCTGAAGCTGACGGTCATGGCGTCGGGTCCGGGCGCGCCCATCCCGTCCTGCTCCCGCGCCCGGTCATGCACGGCATCGCGCACCCAGCAGACGAGCAGTCCGTTCGGCCGCCGATGCCAGGTGTTGGCGTAGTAGTCCGGGTCGGCCGCCAGGTGTGCGAGCGCCTCGGCCTGGGTGTCGAAGTGGGGGACGTCGCCGTCGGGCGTCGCCGCGTTGCCGCACACGTCGCAGGCGACGATCACGCAGGTGTGTTGGCGGAAGGCCATCAGGGTTCCTCGGGGGTTAGAGGGGTCGTCCGTCGCAGTCGACGTAGCCGTCGATGCTGCGGTGGGGCTGGAAGCAGCCGTCGTGGTCGGCCTCGTCGTCGTGCTCGGCGATGAGCCGGGCGAGTGTGACGTTGTCGCCGATGTTGTGGATCCGCATGAACTCTTCACTGGTCAGCGGCGCGTTCTCGTCGATCATTTGGTTCTCCTCGGTTCGGGCCGTCGGGCGATCAGGCAAGGGCAGGGCGGGATCGGTCAGGGGGTGACTGCGGTGATGGATCGGGGGCGGACGCAATCAACGACGGTGGCGCCGCCCGTGTTCACCAGGGCGAAGCGCATGCCGGGCAGGTCGCGGTTGTCCGTACACCGCAGGCACCGGCAGGGGTGCACGGCGTACTCCCCGTGCAGCTCGGTGAGGGAGCCGTGGTAGCGCACCTTGGTGCCGGGCTCCCAGCGGATCATCGGGTTCAGCATGGCGGGCTCCCTATGCGGGTTGGCGGTACGGCGGGTTTGGGGCTGGTCAGCGGGTGAACTCGTATACGCCGCCCATGTCGTGGCGGTCCGCGCAGATCTGTAGGACGACACGGAGGGGGCGTCCGGCGCGGTCGGTGGTGTCGTAGTCCTGGAGGGTGTCGCCGAGCTTGCGGCAGATGGCGAGGCCCCGCTCGGCGTCCTGGTGGCTCATGGTGTCCCAGACCTGCTGCAGCTCGATGTCGTAGAGGGTGACGGGCCGGGGCTGGGTCGGTGATGCCTGCATGACGGACTCCTCGTGGATTGGTGGTGCGACGGGTGCGGTTGTTGGTGGTGGGTGAGGGCCCGACCCGAAGACCGGGCGGGGTGGATCAGCTGTCGCGGTGTGCGTTGCGGTAGGCGACGAGAGCGTCGATCACGTCGTCGATGCGTCCGGCTTCCAGCGAGTCGAACAGGGCGTCGAGCCGGTGAGGTTCTTTCTGCTCCAGCACCCCGAAGCCCTGGCCAGTCTGGAATTCGATGTCTCCGCATCGGTGCCCGTCGCGCTCTTCGGCTCGCGCGTACATGGCCTTGAGGAGGCGGTGGCGGCGGGCGTCTTCGGCCCTGATTCGGCGCTGATCACGGGGCGAGGGAACCTTGCCGGTGCCCGCACAGGAGAAGCAGTAGTCGGGGCCGCTCACCGTCGGATAGAGGCCAGTGCCATTGCAGCGGCGGCAAGGCCTCTTCGGGTCGAGCAGTTCCACTGCGGTCACCCCTTGATCGATTCTCCGGAACCACAGGGAGCGATCGGCAACTTGTTCGTGCTGGGGACGGTTGTCGGCTACCGGCTCGCGAAGTCCGGGTTCTTTCACCCCACGGTCCACTCACCCGAAGGTGGTCGTCTGCCGCTCGTTACAGCCAGGGGATCGCTGGCGGGGGTCGCTTTCCTACTGCGCACGCTTCCCGGGCTTCGCCATCCCTGGATCACGATTCGTTCCGTGTCCGCCCGGGTCTGCTGATCGCTCCCTGTGGAGTTGTTGGCGCCGTCTTGCTTGGCGATGAATCCATCATGCAATCCAACACAGAGGACTGTCAAGAGTCCTCTGCAGAGGACTGAAGATCGATGTTGAAGAGTCCTCCCGAGTGGACTATCCGTAGTGCTCAATGGCGTGCCACAATGCGGCCATGAGCAGCGACTGGACCCCCACCGAGGACGAGGCCCGCTCCCTTGCCCGCTACAAGAAGGCCAAGGAGACGGAGAAAGAGCTCAAGCCCGTCATCCGCGCCATCGGGCTAGAGGGGCTACGCAACGGCGCCACACCCGCCCAGCTCAGCCAGCTCACCGGGGAATCCGCCGAGGTCTTCCGCCGCATCCGCGACGCCCACGACATCCCCGTCGACCCCCGCTACCAGAGTCGCGCCGAGCTGGCCCGCGCCCGAAGCGCCGCCATCTCCAAACCCGACACCGAAGCCCAGCCCGACGCCTGACCCACCCCGTGCCGCACACCCCTCCCCCGGTGTGCGGCACAGGTGTGGGCGGGGTCAGTCGCCCGCATCGTCGGGGTGCGCGTCGACTGGGCGCGCGGCGTGGTGACCACAGGCACAGTCCTGGCCAGTGAACTTCTGATTCTCCCGACACCGCTGGTGGAGTCGATCGGCCCATTCGAGCAAGCTCGCGCGCCGCTCGGGATGTTCGGCTGCCGCCTCCTCGAGGGCCTGCGCCGTGCCACACGCCGTGGATAGGTACGGCGCGGGGTCGACCAGCTCGAGCACGTCGGCGGGCAGCTGCTCGGCCGTCGAGCCGGGCGGATTGACGAAGCCCGGAGCGAGACTCGGGCCGGGCTCGCCCCCGCCCCGCATGTACGCTGCCGCCGCCTCCGGCCCCTCGAACACGGCGAGCACGTGGGCAGCGTCGATGCGGTGGGCGGCAGCCATGCCCTCGTTGACCCACCGCACCTCCTCGATACGGCACAGCGGGGCGTTCCGCTCGGCCTTCGCCTGCTCCTGCTCCAGGCGGGCCAGCAGGGCGCGGTACGGGGGCTGGGCGGCGGCGTCAGCAGATGCCCCCTGCCCCGCCGGCTCGTCGGCCCAGTGGTCGGGGCGTACCGGTTCCCAGTCGCTGTAGCTGATGCGGCGGCGGACCTGTACACCCCGCTGGCGCTGGCCACGCACCATGTCGCCGCCACCATCCGGGTGAGGAAACCAGGTGAAGACCTCGGACTCGGGCGACGGGATGGGAGGCAGGTCGCTGCGGCGGATCGGTTCGGGTTCGGCGGTCATCGTTTGGTCTCCTTGTCGGTGAGGCTGCGGCCGAGGATCTGGCGGGCGACGGCGAGCGCGTGCGGATCGGGGCCAACCTGCTCGGCGTCCTCGGCTGCGCTGTCGAGCCAGGCGGCGATGGCGAGGCCGACGGTCGGGTCCGTGGCGGCGATGTAGTCGCCGACCGGGGCATGGACGTAGGGCGCCTGATGCCTGCCGCCTCCGCGCATGAGGACGGTGTGGCTGTCGGTCCAGAGGGTGGTGAAGGTGGCGTCTGGCTGGTCGGGGAAGTGTCGGGTGGCGGTCCAGTGGGGGCTGCCGCTGTCCTCGGCTGCGGCGGTGGCGAGGGCGCGCAGCTTCTCTGCGGCGCCGCGCATCTGGGCGGCCGGGCTGGCATCGGTCATGGGTGTGGTCTCCGGTGGTTGGGGCCCGGCCGCGTGGACGGCGGCCGGGCCAGGCGGGTCAGGAAGCGGGGGCGTTCAACCGGTCGCGCACCCACTGCGCATCGGACTCGGCCACGTGCGCCCCGGCGACGCGGGCGACGTGGATGGTGGTCGGATGTCCGTCGCCGTCCCGTTCGGGTCCGACATGGGCGCCCCAGGGCTGGCCGTGGTCGGGCAGGGTGTGGCCATCGGGGCAGTGCGGGCACAGCGGACTGCCGTCCCGCATCCCCTGCTTGGCTACCTCCACAAGGGCGCCGAGGGCCTCGGCCGCAGCTTCGCTGATCTGCCCGGTCTGGCAGACGGACACCTGCGGCTCCGTCACGGGCTCGGGGTCATCCCAGACGATGCGGGTGTGGCCGCCGTGTCCGTGGACGTGTTCGGCGTCGGCGATGCCACCGTCCCAGAAGACGACGGAGGGGCGCTCGCCGGTCCAGCGGACGGATGCGGTGCCGTCGGGCCAGAGGATGCCGTCGGCGACGCGGCCGGTGCCGGAGACGCCGGTGATGTCGGTGTTGCGTTGCAGGTGGAAGCGTCGGGGCTGTGTCATGTCTTCTCCTCGGGCTGGTAGTTGCTGATGCCGGGTGTGCTGTGGACTGGCCGGCCGCGGCGTCTGGCGGACGGGATCGGGACGGGCAGGAGCACGGCGGCTATGAGGCCGGCCGGGAGGGTGAGCTGCTCGGGGGTAGGCGGAGGGGCCACACGCCCGTCTGTGACCCGTTGGGGGGCTTGCGGGTCCTGGGCGCCGTCCGGGCGCTGCGGGGCGCTCAGAGGGCCGCTGGAGCCTCGCGGCGAGGTATCGGCGGCTGAGGGCTGCTCATCCGTCACGACGGCGCCATCCCGGGCCCTGGACGGGCCTCTGACGGCCCGTGGACGGTCGGGCGGGGCTCGGGAGCCTCCACGGCGGGAACGAGCCTCAGAGAGGCACTGAGGGGCTCGCTAACCGTCCAGCCATCCAGCCGCAGCACCTCCGACAGCAACTCGGACGCCTCCGCCCGAGAGAACAACGACCGATCCCCCGACCACTGGTCGGCCAGAGCATGCGCACGATCCAGAGCGCGGACGTAGCGGGCATCCATCACGCCGCCTCCCGCTGCTCGTCGAGCCCCGCCGCCTCCGCCGTCGAGCACGGCCACGACGTCACCAGGCCGCGGCAACGACGCCCGTCCCAGCCCGAGCACTCGGCGCACACGTCGCCCCCGCCACGCGGCATCGGCCGGTGAAGGGCGGCGAGCGCACGGCGCAGCTGCACCAGCCCGGTCGGGTCGGCGCCGTCCTGCCGCCAAACCCGCCGCCACTCCAGGCCCTGCCGGAACCAGCGAGCCTCATCCGCAGTCAGGCCGCCCCGCTCCGCCCGGTCCACCAGCACCCGCATCTGCGCCAGCGACGGACCCGGACGCCACGTCACGACTCGACCCCGAGGATCTGCCGGGCCACTGCAAGGGCGGTACGCACAACGCTGGGCTTGTCGCCGACGATGTCCGCGTACACCGCCGTGGACTTCAGCCAGTCGGCAAGCTCGGGCCCGAACCGGGCGGCTGCACCGGGCGCCCACGGATCGGCTGTGGCGTCGGTGGCCCACTGACGCACCTTCTCGGCAGCGGCCCGCAGCAGGGCGGCCGGGGGCATGTCGGTCATGACGCCTCCCGCTGGCAGCGCTCGGCAAGGTCCGTCTCGAACTCGGTCACGGCACGGCGGTCGATGTCGCTCACCCACGCCTGGATCACAGCCGCGCACTGCACCAGCTCGGTGCGCAGCTTGTCCGGGTCCGTCTCGGCGAGTGCTTCGTAGACCTCCTCCAGCAAGATCAGCGCCCACGACGCGCCCTTCTCGCGGTACTTGGCGGCGTGCTGGCAGATGTCGCGAGCCTCGTCAGCCATGGCGACGTAGTACTCGGCGCCAGTGCCGTCGGGGTGGCGCTGGTCGCCCCACTTGGCGAGCTGGGCCTGACGTTCGGCGTCGATGGCTTCGGCGAACTGCTTGAGGCCGGCGGTCGTGAACAGGGTCGGGTACATCGGGTTCTCCTTCGGGCGGGAATCTGCGTGCGAGATGATCGGTGGGCGGTCGCCCCCGCTAGCCCCGGGGGCGACCGTGCTCATCAGGCGGCTTCGCTTTCGGTGGCGGGGTGGGCGGCGAGTGCGGGCAGGAACAGACCAGCGCGCTGGTGCAGGTACCGGATGCCAGCCACGGCCTGGAGCCGCACCACACCGTTGCCGAGGGCCCGCAGCATGGCCGCGCGTGTCAGGCCCGGGGTGCAGGTGACCCAGCCGTCGGGCAGGCCCATGAGCCATTCGGTGAAGACGGGGCTCAGTCGTCCCACAGAGTCAGTGGGCCAAGGGGCTCGTCGTCCGAGGATGGCTTCCCAGCGTCGGATGGCGGGTCCGTAAGGGCCCCAGTCAAGGTCGGGTTGCCCCGGCCGTAGCTGGAGGACGTTCGCTCGCTGTCGGCGGCCGTCGGTGTCGGCAAGAGCTGAGCTGCTGCACTCGGCAGCATCAGATCGCCCTTGCTGCCCCGCTGGTTCGGGCCGCCCTTCTCCCCGTCCGACGCTCGTGGCGTGGGCAGGAGTTGCCCGCTGAACACCACATCCGACAACGTCCAGCCCGCATGATGCTTGGAGTCCGGGTTCGACCTGTTGGCCGTCGCATTCCTGGTGCCGTTCGCGTCGCCTGCCATCGGCGTTGGAAGCAGAGACACCGCTGTCCGCAGGTCCATGCCACCCGTCCCGTGCTTCCCGGCCCCATTCGTGTCCGAGGTCCGCGGGGTCGGCATCAGTCGGCCAGGCGAGGATGAAGACTCGCTTCCGCCCGTGGGCAGCGCCGACCTCCGACGCAGCGACGCGAGCCCATTCCGCATCGAACCCGAGGCTGGCCAAGTCGCCGAGAACGGCTCCGAGTGCCCGCAGTGGATGCCCATCAGAGCCGTCTCCCACACAGTACGAGCAGGGTTCCACGTTGCCGGAAGCCTTCGCTGAGAGGAGCCCTTCGACATTCTCGATCACCACCAGTCGGGGTCGGAGTACGGATATGGCGCGGGCCATGTGAGCCCACAGCCCGGAGCGGGAGTCAGGCGTCAGGCCGGCGCGGCGCCCGGCCGAGGAGACGTCCTGGCATGGAAAACCACCTGTGAGGATGTCGACCGGGCCGTGCTCATCGAGGACGGCCTGCCAGTCGACTTTCGTGATGTCGCCCAGGTTCGGCACGTCGGGCCAGTGCCGAGCGAGAATTTTCGCGGCGTACTGGTTGGTGTCCTCGCGGCCCTTCTTGTCGGGCGGCTCGTACTGCGAGTGCCAGATGACCTCGCCGCCGTAGACGTCCATGACGGCCAGGTCGAGCGCACCAGTACCGGTGAACAGGGAAGCGATGCGGGGGCCGTTCATGCGGCGGCCTTTCGGGTGTCGGGTGCGGCGTGGAGGTAGGCGGGCGTGTGGCGGGAGGTGGCGCGGTCGTCGGCCCGCCACCGCATGACCGTCCGCTCGTCGACCCCGACGATGCGGGCGATCTCGGCAGCCGATCTGCCGCGCTCCGTCATCCCGCGGGCCACGAGACGTCGCTCGAGACGGGTCAGCCCCTCGACTGGCCGCGGATCCCGCACGATCAGCTCGACGTCCATCTCGTCAGCGGTGGTCCACTGCGTGAACTCGGGGTCGCCCCACATGCGGATCCGCTTGCGGTGCTTGTGGCACAGGGTCTTGTGCGGCACTGCCGGGGTGGCGCACTCGTCGATGCGGCACAGGCGGCTCACGCGGCCACCTCCCGCGCCTCGACCTCACGCCGCGGGTGCACGCCACCGTCACGGAGCTCGCGCCCGTCGAGGTGGCACGGCACGCCCGGCTCCACCTGGCACACCGGGCAGACGGCCGACGCGCGCGCCCACGCCGAGATACGGGCCGGGTGCGGCTCGGCCATGCGGCGGCGCCCGGAGATCGTCGTGCACGGCCGGTGCTCGTGCGCGCCACAATGCGGGCACGGAACGGTGCGGGCCGGGTGCTGGACAGCGCGCAAGCCGTGCCGGATCGACTCGGGCATCGGGGCGGCAGGGAAACGGGTCATCGGTTCTCCTTGCGGGTCTTGTCGGGTGGTGGGCAGGCGCCGCACTCGCAGTGGTCGTGGTCGGAACCGCGGCCGGCCCGGAAGTCCTCCAGGGCCTGAGCCCACTGGACGTCGGTAGCGATCTGCGGCCGAGAACCCGGCGGGCTCGTGCCAGTCGGCCAAGCGCCGGGTTTGTGGCCGGGCGGGCGCGGGGCCTCGGTGGGCTTCGGCTGTGCGCGGGGCCGCATCTGCTGGCGGAGAAACTCCCGCAGATCGCCCTGCTTGCGCATCGCGGCAATGTCCTCAGGGGCGAAGTCGTCACTCACCGGCCGCCTCCTCGCGGGCGGCCTGCTCATTCGCAGCGATCTGCTCGAGGCGAGCCAGAGACGCGGCACGACGCCGCTCAATCACCTCGGGCGACTCGAGCTCAGCAGGCCCACCAGTCGCGACACGGGCACGGGCGGCGTGTGGCCTCTTCAACACTCGAGGCCGCCGCAGGTCGCCAGGAACCCCGACCTTGCACGGACGGCCAATCGCCGCATGGCACGCGGGGCAGACCACCCCGAGGGGGCCCGGCCGGCGAACCTGCTCAACCTCCGGCGTGACGGGCTCCTCGCCCTCCTCGAGAGCTATCTCCGCCGCCAACTCCTCGGGCGTGACGGCCGCTACCCGGCGCCCGATCCCAGCCAGCTTCCGCGCAACCTCGGGCGCCGGGCCGCCAGTCAGCTCACCGACCGGGGTAGTCGGAATGCGGCCGGTAGCTACCGCGTCCAGCTGGGCTCGGCGGCGGGCAATGAACTCCGCACCCGTCTCCAGCCCCGGCGGCGGCTCATAGGCGGGCAGCGTCTCGCCCAGCCGCTCCTTGCGGATCGCGAAGCGGTGGGCGCGGACGTTGTGCGGCTGGATCCACAGTCGCTCGCCCGGCTTGTCGGTGGGCGTGCCATAGAAGCGGGCAACAGCAGCCAGGGCATCGGCGTCGAGCGGCACGTCGTGCAGTGCCGCGGCCCAAGCCCGGGAGTCGGCCTTGCCCACGGTCCGGTTGTCGAAGGCGGCGCAGTGCGCGAGAAGCTGGGCGGCTTCGGACGGATTCACTGGTTCTCCTCTGCGGCGAGTTCGGCGGCCACGGCGAGGGCGGCGGTGGCCCGCTGGTCGGCGGTCGACGGACGGCGGGCGGTGAAGTCCACGACGTTCTCCGCACCAGCAGCAGCGGGGAGGTTCTGGCGGGCGCGCTTGGAGGCGTACTGCGCCGAGTCGCGGATCCACTTCTGCCAGGCGTCGTGCCAGTTGCGCTTGCGGCGGCCTTCGGCGCGGAAGTGGGAGATGAACTGTTCGGTCTCGAAGTCGGGGTCGAGCCCCGGGAAGGTCGCGACCACCCAGCGGCGCATCGTGTCGTTCAGGTAGAAGTCGTCCGGGATGAGGTGAAGGCCGTCAGGCCGTCGAGGCTCAGCCGCAGCGTGGCTCGCGTTCTGCTGACGGCCGGTTCCCCCCACACCCCCCTCTCCCTTGCTCCCTTGCTCCCTAGCTCCCTTGCTCCCTAGCTCAGGGACGAAATGCTCCGGAGCGTCTCCGGAGGAATTCGGGAGAGATTCGGGAGCGTCACAAAAACTGCTCTGACCTGTGGTTTCTTCGCGGGCGACCGGGCTGACCGCGCCTCCGTCCGTTGCGCGTTCCTTGTCATGCACCGAGTCGCTGAATGTGGCTCCGGAAGGGCCTCCGGAGAGGCTCCCGGAGGGTCCTGCAGGAGCCTCGGGGATCTTCTGGAATCCCTCGCGAGACTTTCGCGAGCGTTTCGGGAGGCGCTGAGGATTGATCTCCCGCCACTTCTTGAAGTCGTCCGGCTCGTCCTCGGGGCATGGGGGGACCTTCGACCGCGTCGGGTGCGACGGCTTTTGGTGCTCCCGCCAGTTTGGGGCGTGCAGGTAGTTGCGACCGTCGACCTCGTAGCGGCACAGCGGGCCCGAGTCGGCGATCAGCTCCAGCCAGTCGTCGACCCGCTCCGGGGTGATGTCGCGGTCCCTCGGGAAGCAGTCGGAGGCGATGAGCATCTCGTCGTCGACACCACGGCCGTAGTCGTCGAGGTAGCCCCAGATGAGGACGAAGAAGTAGCGGACCTCGCGCGGCCACATGGACACCGTGATGGAGGTGCGGAGCTCGGGCTTGATGGAGCGGATGCGGGCCATCAGTTGCCACCTTCCGCGGGGAGTGCCGCGGCCTCGAACACGGAGAGGTGCCTCGTAAGGCAGGTAGTCACATCCGGGTCCTGGTAGCTGCCCGCTGCAGACGCCGCCTCGTAGACGTCAGCCACGTAGAAGTTGCCGTCCTCGGCGATGCGATTGAGGCTGGCAAAGAGCTTCGAAGTCTCTTCCTGTGACGGCTCGATCTCGCCCGAAGCCGTGAACGCAACGCGCCACAGTTCGGACGCGCGGGACTGCCAACCGCAGACGCCTGTCCCCTTCAGTTCGTTGTCGGTCATACCGAGGTAAATCCGAGCCGATTTGTGAGAGCCGGCATGGCTGGCGGCTCTCACGATGCGAGTCACGTAGACATCGGCGTCAAGGAGCTTGTCGATCTGCTCCCCGACCCACTCCCTCTGCTTGTCGCTCGGGTCGCCGACGAACTTGCCACCCCATGGTTCGTCGCCTGGCACCCAGGTGGTGGGCCATGCGGAGACCCATGCACGACAAGCGCTGTCGCGGTCCATATCTCGCAAGGCGGTGGTGATGTTGGTGATGCCGAAGTAGGTGGCGTACTGGGCGGCTTGGATGATTCGTTCGGGCGCTGTCAGTTCTTCGTCCGAGAGGTCTGCGAGGCTTCCGTGGAACTCGGCCGCCTGTTGGGCGGTGGGCGGCTCTTCGTTGTCGACCAAGCCGCTGTGCCAGACCGTGAACGCGGTCTCCAGTACCGCCTTACGGACATCAAGGCTGGCGGGCACCTGACGGGCGCCAACGATCATTCGAGCTTCGGCCTGAAGCTCGGTGACCTTGTTCCAGGCAATGCCGCAGCAGTACTTGAACTTGTTGGCCTCGAGGACCTTCTCGTTGCCCATCGACGCGTCGACGATGTCCGCCCACATCCATACGGGCAGTCCGGCGATGCGGAAGCGCTCGACGCTGGTCTTCCAGTCGCCGGGCAGCTCGGCCGCCTTCCGGTCCTTCCCCTCGCCGTACCCCCAACGGTTCCACTCGGCGAGGAAGGCGTCGCGGTATTCAAGCTTGGGGGCTTCCTGCTCGAGAAGGTTGTCTGCGGCCTGCGTCATTGCCGCGGCCCAGCGGAGGGCGTCGTCGCTGACGTTCGCAACGACCGCGGAGTCGACGGTGGCGCTGCTCTTCCCGCTGTTGCAGGGCTCGCAGCTGGTGACGAGGTTGTCGGGTGCGTCGGTGCCGCCGAGTGCAACGGGGGTGACGTGGTCGATGCGCAGCGGCACGTCAGGGGCGGTCGCGCCGCAGTACCGGCAGGTGTGTGAGTCCCTGCGCAGGATTTCGTAGCGGAGGCGCTTCGAGACGGCCATGGGGTCTTCTTTCGGAGAGTGCTGTCGGGGGGCTTTTGGGCGCACGGAACCAAGCCCTTTGGGCGGCTTCATTTGCTGATCGGGTGCCGCCTCGGCACGTTCAGATCCTACCCTGGGGTGTGTAGGCACAAGCAATACATTGGCGACACACTTTGCCATGGTGGGGTGTGTTGCTCGTGCACGGTCAGCTACTCTTTCGCCATGACGACGAGAGGGACGCCGGGCCGGATGATCCGCATCGAGGACCAGATGTGGGATCTCTACGGCGAGTTGTGTGCCGAGGAAGGCACCACGCGCACCGATGACCTGCGTCGCCATGTGCACTCGCGTGTCGCCGCCTACTGCAAGGCGAAGGGCATCAAGCCACCAACCCCGAAACGCAAGGTCGTGGTGCGCCGCAAGAAGCCGGCCGCCGACTCTGACTGACCTCATCCCTCTCCCCTCCCTCGCCCCGCTTCCGCGGGGCGTTTGTCGTGTGCGGCTGCTGTCGTGTGCGGGCCGGCCGGGCTAGGCGGCGGTCTTCTTCGGCCGGCTGATGGCCCACCGTTCGACGGGTGTCATCCCGCCGCGGATGGAGCCGCGCATGTTGGCGGCGGTGGTGCCTTCTTCGGCGAGTGCGGCGGCGAGGCAGGCGGCCTTGACGGGGCAGCGGTCGCAGATCCCGCGGGCTTGCTGGAGTGGTTCGCCGCGGTGGTCGTCGCTGGTGAAGAGTTCGAGGCCGGGGTCCTCGGCCACGCACAGGGCCTGGTCCCACCAAGCGGGGCCGGGCATCAGGCGGCCTCTCCGTAGCTCTGCGGGTGGCGCTTGAGGGTCTGGTACAGGTGTTCTTTGGTGATACCGAGGCGGGCGGCTGCGGCGTCGTGGTCGTAGCCGAGGGTCATGAGTTCGCGGGCGTCGTCGGCGAGGTCGGCGCCTCGGCTGGATGCGGCTGCGCGGGCCTTGCGGAGGGCTGTGAAGCGTTCGCGGGAGGTGGCCGGGCCGAGGTTGGCGAGCCACTGCTGGTGGGCGGTCTCGCAGCGCTGGCAGGTGGGGATGTTGTTGAGGCGGTGGAGCCACCAGCCGTGGTCGGTGCCGCAGTGCCCGGTCCAGTCGGGGTGGGCGGCGGGGTTGTCGATGGTGTCGTCGTCCCAGGCGGCCGGCGGGGCCCAGTTGTTGTCGACGGCGCGCTTGCGGGCTTTCCACGAGGTGCCGGGGGTGCGGCCGAGGGTTCGATAGGCCAGGCGGATGGCTTCGTCGACCTTGCCGTCGATGTGGCGGTAGTAGCCATTGGCGATGTAGCCGATGGCGCATTCGCTGAGGCCGCATGCCGCGCGGATGGCGGTGCGGCTGTGGCCGAGTGCGTAGAGGGCGCGGGCCCGGCGGGTAGCGCCAAGGCTGGGCCGTTCGGCGATGTTGTCGAACTGTCCGGGGCGGACGGCGAGGATGCCGAGGGCTTTGTTGCGCTGACAGGCGTGGATTTTGCCTTGGACGAGGTAGCTGATGGTGGACTGGGAGATGCCTGCCTGGCGGGCGATGAGGCCCTGGCTCATGCCGCTTGCCCGGAGGAGTTCGATGTGGGGCATGAGGATGTCGCGGGAGATAAGGAGTTCTTCACCGTTGAGGCGGGAGAGGGCACGGCGGGCGCCGGCGATCCGGTTGGCGCGGGTGCATTTGGTGCACCGGCACGGTGGGCGGTTTCCGCTGCGGGTGCCCTTGTAGCGCCTTTCGTCGCCGTGGGGCGGCAGCTGTCGGGTGCGGGTGGTCATCGGTCCCCCTTGGTGGTGGGCAGCTGGTGGATGTCTGCGAGGGTGCGGCGGGCCCAGCGGGGCTCGTGGGGGCCGAGGAGGTGCATCTGCTCGGGGAGCCGGGCGCGGGCTTTGGCGCGGCGGTGGGCGTGCCACCAGCGGATGGCCCGGGCGGCGAGCCAGCCGATGGCGAGGCCGGCGATCACGTGGAGGGCGAGGGCCAGGGCGGGGCTCATGCGGTCACCTCGTGGACTTTGATGCCTGCTGCTTTGGCGAGGCGGGCGCAGTTGCGGGTGCCGTAGGAGGGGCCTGTCGGGTCGGGGAAGGCGAGCATCCATTCGGCACGCGGCGTCTTGCTGACCATGTCTGCGTTGCGGCGGGGCCCTGCGCCTGGGCAGTAGTCGTTGCAGATGCCGGGGTGGAAGATGTCGCCCGGCTTCTTGCGTCGCCGGTGCCCGGGGCTGGTCGGGCAGTCGGGTGCGCAGTGGTCCCAGTCGGCGGCCATGGGGTCTTCGGTGACGCCGAGCCATTCGCCGCAGGCCCGGATCCAGTCGGATGCGGCTTGGTCGGCGGAGTTGGGGCCTGGGCAGGCGCCGTGGCGGACGATGATGGGGCCGTCGGCGATGTTGAGGGCGATGTCGGCGAGGGTTCCGGCGACGACGCTCGGCTCGGGCAGGTTCCGGCCGCCAGCCAGCAGGATGATCAGCGGGGCGGTCATGCGGCCCTGCCTTGCTGGGCGGCGCGGGTGCCGCGCCAGGTGCGGACGCCGCTGCCGTCGCGGGTGGTGGTGAACGAGGCGGGCTCTATCAGGCCCTCGTCGTGGAGTCGGTGCAGTAGCTGACCCCACATGGCTTTGGGGTTCGGGGGCTCGGGGAGTTTCTCGGCGACCTTGATGTGCCAGGATGCGAACTCCCGACCCGACTGGGCGGCGGCGACGAACGCTGGGCGCACACGCTCCGTCCATGCCTCGAAATCGTCGGCGGGCTGCGGCACGCTGCCGTCGAGGGCGGGCTGCACGGTGGCGGTCATGAGGCGTCCTCCTCGTAGGAGTCATTGGTCAGGGCGGCTCGCGGGAACGGCAGGGACATCTGCAGGGCGCGTTCGGCGAGGGCAAGTTCGCGGCGGATCTTGGCGGCGAAGTCGATGAGCTGTGGGAGGACGCAGGCGCGTATCTCCCAGCGCGAGCCGGACGGCACTGGCCAGAAGAGGTGCTCCCACTTGCGGTGAGGAATGTTGTTGCGGGTGGTGAGGATGCCGCCGGAGACCAGGAGTTCCTTGAAGCGGTGGGCGTCTACATTGAGCCCGTACTGAACACGGGCCACCGCGGCAGCGTGGTCCCACGTGACGGTCGCCGCGTCGAGGTGCCTGGCGATCGACTCGGTCTCGTATCGCCCGGTCTCTCGGATCTGCCGGAGGATCGCCTTGACCTGCTTCTTGATGGCCTTGGCGCCGGGAAGACTGCTGCGGAAGATCAGCTCCCACAGGCCGTCCTCGTAGATGACGTTCATCTCTCGGCGCTGGTCAACGCCGTTCGCGGACCTGGTCAGCACAATCTGCTGACCAGCTTCGCCAACGTCGAGGAGCCGGGTGGCATCGGTCGCCTGGCCATACCCCATGGCCTTGGCGAAGTCGGAGGCGACGGCGTAGGGGCGGCCGTCCTCGGCGATGCCGAAGCGGATGTTGTTGCCGTCGACGTTGAACCGGCGCAGTCCGGAGCGGCCGGGCCCGTCGGCGTCGGGCATTGCGATGAGGGTCCTCATGGATGTCTCCCATGTGTGTTGTCCTTGGGTGGTGGGCTGCCGCCGGTTCGGTCGGCGGCAGCCCGGGGCCCTACTGGGCGGTGCCGTGCTGCTCAAGCTCGGCGTCGGTCATGAGGGCGTGCGGGACGCGCCCGGTGCGGAGCACGTCGCGGATGTCGGCGGCGACGCGCCGGAGCTGAAGACCGCGGCTGCGGCCGAGCTCGGTGGTGGCGCAGCCAGCGACCTGCTCGTACCTGTCGGCGAGGGTGGCGAAGGCCCCACGCAGCGCGTCGTAGGGCACCAGCGGCCATGCGCCTTCGACGACCGCGAACGGATCCGTCTTCTGCTTGTGGGCCTGGAGTCCGGCCGCCTGCTCGGCGGCCCACCGGATCTGCCAGACGTGCAACTGCTGGGCATCGACATGCAACTGCTCGAACCGGGTTCCGACAGCGACGGCTACCTCGACGGCGGCGAGAGCGTCCGCGTCTGCCCGGTGTGCTGCGGCCAGGGTGACGCCATAGTGCTTGGCGAGCGCCTCGAGCTTCCGCGAGCCTGGCCGGAACTTGTCGGCGGCCTTGTCCAGGATCAGCGGGTCGATGACCGGGCCGACCGGCCGACCGAGGCGCTCCTCGACGGTGGCCAAGCCGTGGCGGCGGCATTCGCGGTCGAGGACTGTCAGGTCGTAGCGGGCGTTCATGATGACGAGCGGTGTGCCTTCGGCCTGCGCTACGGCGAGCAGGTCTGCGATCTCGTCTACGACTTCCACCGCAGGGCGCCCGAGGGACTGTGCCTGTTCCGTGGTGATGCCGTGGACGGCCGTGGCGCCGGCTGGGATGTCGATGCCGGGGTTGGCGAGCCACTGTCGTGAGTGGTCCGGCAGGCTGTCGATGGTGACGCCCGGCGTGTAGCCGACGGCTGCGGCGGTGACGATGCGCGCGGTCTCGACGTCGATGCCCGTGGTCTCCAAGTCCCATGCAAGGAGCTTCTTGTCGTGCCAGGTCACGACGCCTCCTTCACGGGGGCGGGGGCGATCTGCGGGAGGTTGAGGTGGCCGAGTTCGCCGTCGCGCCAGGCGGCGGCGATGCGCTCGCGGCCGTCCTTGGTGGGCCGCACGCTGTGGGTGAGGGAGCGGGTCGCGCGGATCTCGACGCCGGGCACGTCATCGACGACGCCGGTTTCCTTGTCGGCGACGACCGCGGCGCCGGCTGCGGTCATCTCGGCGAGCAACGCGGTGGTGTACGCGGGCCGGACTTCGGTGACGAGTCGGGTGGTGACGTTGTGGGGGCTGTTCTTCCGTACCCAGTCGAGGAAGGCGTCGGGGTCGGTGACGACGGCGGCGGGCTTCGCGTCGGAGCGGGAGATGGTGGCGACCTTGGTGCCGTCGGGGAGCTTGGCGTCGACGCGGGAGGCGCCGGTGTCGATGAGGGCTTCCTGCATGGTCTGCTTCACCTCCTTGAGGCGGTCGTTGACGGCGTCGGCGAGGCTCTTGAGGGCTGCTTCCTCGATGGCGAGGGCTTGCAGGTCCATGGGTTCTCCGTGGTTTGCTGGGTGGGTGGTCGCCCCCGATACCCGCGGGGGCGACCATGCGTGCGGGTGGGGTTATGCGGCTTGGCCGCGGAGCTGGTTGAGCAGTCCGCGGATGGCGTCGGCCTTGGCTTCGGTGAGGGGGAGGCCGAGGGCGCCTGCGGCGTCGCGGTCGATGTCGTCGATGCCGACCTCGGCGGCGAACGCGCGGAGCTCCTGCTCGGCGGCGGCGTGCTCGTCGGCGGGCGCATCCGGGACGATCTCGCCGTCCATCACGTTGTCGTCCTGTCCCGGCTCGTTGGACGGCTTGGGTTCGGCGAGCTCCTGGCCCCGCGCGATCAGGTACGCGCCGAGCTCCAGCAGCTCGCGGTCGACCTTCACCGTCTCCGTGAGGAGACCGGCCGCGTGCGCCTGCTTGTAGACGTCTTTCACCGCCGCCGCATTGGCCGCCTGCGCCGCAGTGTCGGCGAAGTCCTGTGCGGGCTGAGAGCGGCCCTTGACTGCCACGGTCTGCGGCTGCGACACGGGGGTGGCCCACGGGTCCTGCTCGCCCGGCTGTACTGTCCGAAGGTGCCGCTCCTCGGCCGTCGGATTGTCGGCCTGCGCCATCTCCTCGGCCGTGTACACCCCGGCCAAGTCGTGCGGGAATGCCTTGCGTAGCGCCAGCGCCTCGGCGCACTTCGCGAGCTGGCCAGCGGGCATCTTGCCCCACAGCCCGATGCGCTTGTTCTCCTTGCCGGTCTGCACGTACTCGCGGAACAGCGCCACCGCAGGAAACCGCTGGCCGTTCCGAATCACGCTGACCTTCGCGGCGGCGGGCGGCGCGTCGGACAGCCAAACATCCCGCCACCGGCCGTCCTCGTCGCACCACAGGGTGTCCTCATAGCCAAGGTTTCCGCCCTGTTCAGCAACGACGCGGTGCGCGATGACTCGGTACCCGTCGATGCTGGTCTGCGGCGTGTACACCTTCCGCTGCTGCCGGTTGTCCCAGCGACCGATCAGGTAGATCTGCCGGGAAAACGGGTCCAGCCGGGTGCGCTGGCACAGGTGGAGGAACGCGGACAGCTCCTCCGCGGCCACCTGGTTGTCGATACCGGACTGGCGCAGCACGGCCCCCTGCTGCGGGGTCCAATCGGTCTGGTCGGGGCGTATGGCGAGGGCTCCGCCAGCTTTGACGATGTCGGTACTCATGTGTTGCTCCCGTTGTGTGGCTGGTGTTGCTGTGTGGCCGCCCCGCTGCTGAGCGGGGCGGCCGTGCGGCTCAGGCTGCGGAGGCGTCGGTGGCGACCCAGCGGTTGTTGTCGCTGTCCCACTGGACGTGCGGGTTGGGCTCGATCCGGAACTTGACTCCGGCCTGGGTGGCGGCGTTGAACGCCATGGCGACCCGCTCCCACCGCTCGGCCTGCTCCTGGGTCTGCCGCTTGTCGGCCAGCTTCTTCAGGTGGGCCTCGTAGTCGTCGTGCCACTTCTGCGGGTCGTGTCCGGCCTTCTCAGCCTCGTCCCAGGCCCATTCGCCGATCTCGCCTGACTCGAGCTGCTCGTCGGTGTCTGCGAGCGTCTCGCGCAGCAGCTTCGGGTCGGCCTTCTTCATCGCCTTCAGCAGCCGGTAGGCGATCCAGGCCCGGCAGCCTGCGAGGGCGTAGGCGGCCAGTGCGCCGGGGTCGCTGGTGGACAGCTCGAACATGTCGCTGGTGGACCGCAGCACCTGCTTGAGGAGGTCGGCCGCGGCATCGTCGACGTAGTTCTCGCGCTCGGCGAGTTCCTGCGGCTCGTAGGGGTGGAGGGTGTCGGCCTGCTCGACCTTGTCGCCCTTGCCGAGGCTGTCGGACCATTCCTCGTACCGTGCGGCGGGGGACTCTTCGTCTCCGATACGCCTCGGCATCAGCAGGCCGACGAACTGGTGGCTGTAGACGACGACGGGCTTGTCGAAGGCGGCCTGCCAGGTGCAGACCTCGCGCCCTGCGGACGTCCAGCGGCCCATGTAGTCGGACTGGAAGCCGCTGAATGGGGATTCGGTTGCCTCGGTCTCCAGCGCGGTGCGGATCATGCCGCGCCAGTCGGGGAATTCGCCGCTGTAGGCGGGCAGGACCAGCTTGCGGCGGTCGCTGGTGATGGTCACGCCGTCGGTTCCGGGCGAGAGGTGCACGTTCTCCTCGCCTTCGTCGGCGTCGAGCCAGGCGGTGAGGGCGGGCAGGTCACGGGTGCTGATGGTGAGGGCCCAGGCGGGGGCGGTATTGCTGAGGCGTGCCCGGGCGACGGCGAGGGTGTAGCGGTCGGTGGCGATGGCGTGGAGCTGGTTGCCGTCGGAGTCGAGCCGGAGGCCGTTGATGGCGGAGTATCCGGAGTGGCGGCCGATGTGGGGGGCCGTCTTGCGGAGGAGTTCGGCGAGTTGGTGGGTGGTGAGTGTGGTCGTGGTGGTCACGATCGTGTTCTCCTTGGGGTTGGTCGCCCCGCCGAATTCGCCTCGGCGGGGCGTTCCTGTGTGGCGGTTCAGGCGGTGAGGTCTTCGTTGCACTTGGCGCAGCGGGAGTGGGCCCCGGTGACCGCATCCATCTCGTCGTGCAGGTGGACGAGGAGTACGTCGCCGCCGCAGTTGGCGTGTTCGACGTTTTCGGCGCGGTAGGTGCGTTCGAGTCCGCCGCCCCAGTCCTCGGTGTTGATGAGGGTCCAGGCGATCTCGTCGGGAAGGTCTGTCACGGGTGTTCTCCTTGGCGGTTGGCCCGCCTGCTGTGGACGGGCGGGGGTGTTCCTGGCTTGGTCCCGCGCCCGGCCGGCTGGTGCCTCGGCGTGGGCGCGGGCGTCTAGGCGGCGTGCTGCGGGAGGGGCAGCACGCTGTCGGGCGCGAAGGGCCGTGCGACGGGGCTGGCGACGACGCTGATGCGGGGCCGGGCCTGGATGAGCGCCTGCCGGAGGCGTTCCTTCTCGGCGGCATCGTCGATGACCTGCTGCTGGAGCCGGCGGATCTCGACGACCGCCTTCTCGTAGTCGATCCGCAGGCCGGAGAGTTCGATCCCGGCGGTGTCGAGTTGGCCCTGGAGCAGGTCGACCTGTCCGGCGAGGGCGACGAGCTTGCAGGTGAGATCCGTGTTCTCGGCCTTCAGAGCCCGGACTCGGTCTATGGCCCGGTGGCGGCCGGTCACGAGGCGGCCTGCTTCCCATGCTTGCACTTGCCGAGGAGGCAGGGCTTGGCCTGCGTGTCCCACTGCTTGTGCGTCAGCAGCTCGTATCGGACTCCCTGCTTGTTCTCGCGGTCGCGATCGCGCTTGTGGGGGATGGCCCATTCCTGGGCCTGCTCGGCGGTGGCCAGGGTGCGCAGGGCGCTGGTGGGGCGGACGGAGCCGGTTGCGCACCCGTTGGCGTCGAAGCGGACCCAGAAGCAGGCGGCGAGCGGCAGGGTCTTGTCGTCGATCTGGACGAGCAGGTCAGGCATTGGGGGCGTCTCCGTTCGCGAGCTGCCGTGCGATGTCGAGGGCTTCGTGGAGGGGGTAGGTGACGGTGTCGTCGAGGCTGATGTCGCTGAGCTGTCGCCACTGGCCGTTGACCCAGGCGCGGAAGGCACGGCCGCCGTCCTTGATGGACCACTGGTCGGCGTTGGCTCCGTGGCGGAGGATGACGATCTCGTCGCCGTCCTGCTTGGGGATACGGAGTTCGGTGGCGAAGGCGAGCTGGGCCTCCAGGGCGGCGGCCCAACGTCGGGCCTGCTCCAGCTGGGCGGCGGCCTCGCGCTTCCCGCTGTCGTGTCCGATGACACGGCCTGCGCGGAACGCGGTCGTCTCGGCCTTCGTCATGGCGTAGCGGGCGGCCATCACTCGCCCGCCTTCCGGACCCCAGCGGCGGGGACACCGAATCGGTCGTCGCCCTGCACGATGCGGAGCGCCGAGATGAGGCCGAGACGACGCGCGTCCATCGCGGGCTCCGCGACGCCGAGGCTGGCCTCGTGCGCACGGCTCCGGTCGATCGCGGCCTTAATCTCATCGGCGATCTGCTCGCGTACCTGCTGCTCGACGCTGTGCACCTCGGGCTCCGGGCTGTGCGGCAGTCGCTCGACGAGCGTGTTCCGCAGTTCGTAGCGGGCGCCCAGCGCCTCGACGCCGGGGTCGCTGGTGTCGGTGATGAAGGCGTTCAGCGAGTCGAGGGCCCGGTTCGCGGCGGCGTTGAGCTGCTTGAGCTGGGCGCGCAGGTTCTCGTTCTCTTCGAGGAGTCGGCCGCGTTCGTCGTCGCAGGCGTTCCAGACGGCGGTCACGACCTCCTCGGGCGCCTTGGCGAGTGCGTCTTCCACGGCACCTTCCAGCGCCTCGCGGAAGCGGTCCATGTGGGTGGTCACTGTCCCCCCTTGGGGTGGTTGATGCGGTAGCCAGCTGCGATCAGGAGTGCGCTGGCGGCGGTGAGGACTGCGGCTGTGGTCCAGCCGCTGGCGAGGAGCCGGGCGGCCGTCACTGGGCGGCCTGTCGCCGGTCGATCTCGGCTTGTGCGGCCTCGGCGATGGCGTGGCCGACTTCGCTCACGTAGGGCCGGGCGAGGGCGCGATCCCGCATTTCCTCCAGGTCGGCAATGGTGATGTCGGGGTCCTGGAGGGCTTGTACGACGTCGAAGGTCACGGCGTCACCGCCAGCCGCTCCCAGGTGGGCTTCACGCCGTCAACAGCCCGCCATGTCTGCGGCACGGTCCAGTCGGCGTCCGGGTACTCCTGCCGCAGGATCGTGGCCAGCATCAGGGCCTCGTCACTGCTGGTGTAGATCAGGTCGTCGGCGGTGTACGCCCGCACCAGCGACTTGTCGCCGACCGGGACGACGATGACCGTGGCCACGTTCTCGGCCCACACCTGCAGCAGATCCGGAAGCGGCACCGGCGGGCGGGTCATGCGGCACCTCGCAGCAGGTCGGCCGGCGTGGGGACGGTGAGGACTCGCAGCCACAGGGCGTCCGGCCGACAGTGCGCCACCGGGATGAGCGGCCCGTGGTCGTCGTGGACGTCCGGCAGCGGCACCGGCGTGCTGGGCCCGTACACGGCCTGCATCAGCGGCGCGCCCTTGGCGTCGCGGGTGCCGGTCCATTCCCATTCGACGCCGATCGCGTCGCAGTGCACGCGGTCCAGGTCGATGCGGGCGTCGTCGATCTCATAGGTGGTCATGCGGCGCCTGCCAAGGCTGCGGCCGGGGCGGGCTGCCGGTGGTGCAGGGTCAGCACGATCGCGATCCCGTCACGGATGGCGTGGCCGCTGGTGACCCAGCCGCCGAACGACAGCTGCCGCTCGGCCACCTCCTCGATGCCGAGCGCTTCCCGCCACGCCTCGAACGCCTCCCGGTCGTGGTGCGCGACGACCTCGACGGTGAGCATGCTGGTGAGGGTGATGTGGCCCCGGACGTGTATGTCGGCGGCGGGCAGGCCGGGGGTGGTCTCGGCGAGGGCGGTCAGGGCACGGTAGGCGCGGGCCTGGTCCAGGGCGGTCAGAGTCGTCACAGCTCCTCACCGCCTTCGAGTGCGTCCTGGCAGTCCGGGCACAGCCCGGTGATTCGCCACTCCGCCTCGTACTGACGGGCCTCGTCCTCGGACCAGAAGACGCGGGCGGTTCCGTCCTCGCCGATCAGTGGGTTGCCGCAGCCGATCGGCTGCTTCAGGCAGCGGTTCTCGCGCACCGCATCAGCGGGCAGGTCGCCGCCGGAGAGAGCGGCCAGGAAGCTAGGGATGCTCACGACGCCACCGCCTCGGGCTTGCGAGCGGCGTCGAACTGGGCGATGCCGTAGCGGATCGCGTGGCAGGAGTGCAGGAAGCCCGGCGTGTAGTCCCGGAAGTCCCACTCGGAGGTGTCGTCGAACGACCAGCCCTCGTATCGGAAGTCCTCCAGTTCGCGGCGGGCACCGGTCTCGTGGCTGATGTCGCCCCACTCGAAGATGCGCTGGGTGACTTCGGCGCCGATGCCGCGCGGGGCCTCACCATCGCGGATGGCGTGGACGACGTACCGCTTGACCCGCCGCTCGAACAACTCCGGGTCGAAGCCCTCGACCTCGTCGCGTCCGGCGCGGACCTTCTCCGACCAGTAGCCAGGGTTGATCTCGCCGGGGAACGCGGTCCGCTTGAACAGATCGAACATGTCGGGGGTGGCGTCGATGTCGAAGTGGAACGTCCAGCCCGTCTTGACGACGAGGTTGTACGGCCAGGTGATCAGGTGGAAGGCGCCGAAGCTGCCGTGCTCGGGGTTGGCGAACCGGATGTGCCGGTAAAGCCCGTCGTCGTGGAGGACGGTCATCTGGTGCTTGGTGGTCTCGCGGGCGAACCGCTCGGCGATCTCGGGGTAGTCGGTCATGCAGTCCTCCCAGGAGTCCATCCGGGGTAGTCGGCGGCCGTGGGGCACGCTTCGGGGTGGGTGACCAGCCACTGGTCGTAGGCGTAGGCGATCCGGTCGGACGGGCTGTGGGTCGCGGCCATCGCGTCACGCAGCACCCGGCAGTCGTCCAGCGCTCGGGCCTCAGCGGCCACCTGCTCGGCGGGCACGTCCAGGGCGGCGATCGTGCGGGGCGTCGTCGTGGCCATCACCGGTCACCTCGCCGTTCCCAAGTCGCGCGCCGCATGTTGCCGAGCGCGGATTCGTGCTGGCCGTCGTGACCGGCCGGGAGTTCGCAGTGGGTGTAGCCCGGCCCGCCGTACTCGGCCTTGCAGCCATGGAGCCTCGCGGCCTCGGCGGCGTGGGCGGGTGACCAGATGTGGCGGCCAGCGAAAGAGCTGTGGTCCCCGTCGTGTCCAGGAGTCCGGCAGCAGCGGTCACCGTTCGTCGCAAGCGCCGGGCAGGTGTGGAGCCCTTGGAGCTTCTCGACCTGCGTGTGCAGCTCGGCGATGCGCTTATCGGCGGCCCGCAGTGCCACGGTCAGCTCGACCAGCGCGGCGTTCGTCGACTGCCGCTCCGCCCGGACCCGGTTCAGCTCGGTGAGCAGTGCCGCGATGTCGCCCGGAGCGTGGGCCGTGAACTCGGCACGCTGCTTGTCGCCGAACACGCCCACCGAGCCACGGATCACGGAGTGCTTCGTCTCCAGCACGTCCTCGACCACGTGGGACTGCTCCGGCGGGAAGACGCTCTTGGGTCCAACCGGGCTGGCCAGCCAAGTGCTGCCCGTCATGACCCGGTCGTCGTTGAGTCGGTCGATGCGCTTACGGATCTCGGCCTCGCGCTCCGGCGACAGCGGGGCGGGGGTGGGGTTCGTCGTCATCGCGCGCCCCCGAGCAGGGTGCGGGCCAGCGACACGATGTCCGCGACCAGCTCCGGCGGCGCCGACTCGCCCAGCACCCCGAGCGCCTTGAACTTGTCCAGCCGGTTCGCCAGCTCGGCGCGGGACGCCTGCTCCAGCTCGTACCGGAGCAGCTCCACGCGGTCGTTCTCGCGCGCCGACCAGTACGTGTAGAGCAACTGGTCGAACGCCTCGTCACGCTCGGACTCCGGAAGCAAGTCCCATGCCAGCCGGCCCATGTCCTCCGGCGTGAAGCCCTCCGGGCGGTCCGTCAGCAGCTTGTCCTCGGCCGCGTCGTACATCGCCGCGAGCGGAGATACCCGGCGGAGACCGGACGTGATTTCCTCGAAGATCGTGTCGGGTTCAGGGTTCTGGAAGAATGTGGACAAGGGTCCACTCCTGTTCTTCAGGGTTCTGGGTGTGGATCCGAGGTCGGCGTCGGGTCTAGGCCCCCGGCGTCGGCCGCAAAGCCGCTAGGCGGCGGACTTGGCGAGGGCCGGCTTGCGCGTGGCGCCCTTACTGCGGCCTCGCCGAAACTGGGCCATCTTGGCGGGCTGGGCGGGGACCTGGCAGAGCTTGCGGATCGTGGCCCGGTCCTCGGGGCTGAACCACATCGACTGGCCCATGCGGGTGTGCGGGAAGCCGTGGTGGTTGGCTCCGTCGGTGAGCCAGCGCACCCCGCAGCCCAGGTCCTTCGCTGCCTTGGGGGGCCTCATGTAGCCGTCGCGCTCCATCATGGTTTCCGTCTCGTCGGCGGAATCGATGTAGCTGTCGGGCTCGGCCGTGGGGGTGGCCTGGGTGGTGGACATGTCACCTCTCTTCTGTGGGCTCCTCTGATGGGGCGAGGAGCTGTTCGTCCTCGGGATCGAGTCCCAGTGCCGTGCGGAGTGCGGCGTAGGTCGTGGGGCTCATGCGGGTACGCGCGCCGGTTTCGAGTCGCTGTATGTAGCTGCGACTGAGGCCGGATGCCGCGGCGACCTGCCGGGGCAGGAGGCCTTGGCGCATACGAGTCCTACGGAGTGCCGCCCCGTTCACCTGGTGGGTGGCTGGGGGTCTTTCCATGCACCGAATCTACCTCTCTCTGCTAGTAGAAACTAGCATTACCGAGAAGTAACATGCAGAAACTTGTAGATCACTGCACTGATTGCAGTTGCGTGATCGCAGAAGCACTCAGATTCAGGACAGGTTCCAGGTGTTCCTAGATGTTCCTGGCAGGTCCTGCCATCATGTGGCCATGACCGCCCCCCCGGACATCGCGGCACTGAAGCGACTCGCCGCCCTCGTCACCCAACGCAGGGTTGACCTCGGCATGCACAAGATCGACGTGGCCAAAACCGCTGACATCACAATCAACACGTACAACAAGATCGAGGCAGGCCAGCCGGTGCGCGTCCTTACCTACGCGAAGATCGAGCCAGTCCTTGCGTGGGCCCCCGGTACATGTCGCGACATCCTGGACGGGGCCGCAAGCCCGACACTCGTCGAGAAGGCGCCCATCCCGGGCGTGATCTTCTCTTCGCTTCCCCCGGACAGCTTCGAGGACATGACCGGTGCCGTACAGGACGCGGTCATAGCGGTCGCCGACCAGTTGACGGCCGCCGAGATCAAGGAGATCGCGAGGCTCGCAGTCGAGAAGTACCGTCAGCGACGGGGCGATTCGAGCGACTCTGACACTAATTGATCGTTTCTGTTGAGCAACCTTCACTCTTTACCAAGTCGTTACTCAGCCATCTGCCGTCCCTCGCGTCGAACCGGTCACAAAACCCACACAACGTGCCACGATCGGATGTCACTTGGGAGGTTCCCCTCGAACCCAAATGGGGGACTTGTGTACGAGTTGGTCACAGTCGACGCAAGCTCGGCGTTCCACGGCCTACAGGCCGAGATCGACGGCAAGAAGGTGTGCCTAGCGCCACCCCAGGTACACACTGACGCTGAAGCACGCCGAGCAGTGCGCGAGCTCATCGAGCGTCACGGAGGTGATTGCAGCCGCTGCCAGAACTGTTTGATAGGCAGGCGCGAGTAGCGCAGTTCAGGAACAGGTGGCCCCGGCAGACGCCGACCTGCCAGGCCGCGATCAGCAACACGGTCAGGGAACAGACATGCCGTATGTGGAGTGGCGCGGCGGCAAGTGTCGCGTGAAGTGGTGGGCTGGCGAGTATCACGCCAACGGCAAGAAGAAGTACGAGTCCCAGTCGGGCTTCACTGACGAGGCGACCGCCTACAACTTCGGGCTCGACCGCGAGTACGACGTCCGCCACGGCACCCACATCAAGAGCACCGACGGCGCCATCCTCATGCGCGAGTACTGCAGAGCCTGGGAAGACGCACAGGACCTGAAGCACTCGTCGATGAAGAGCTACAAGTCGATCATTCGCACGCACATCGTCCCGTATTGGGGCAACAGGCGCGTCGGCGAGATCAAGACCCTTGAGTACGAGGCATGGAAGAAGACCCTCAGCACGAGGGTCACCAAGGGCGAGCTGAGCCACACCTACGTTGAAACCATCGTGATGGTGTTCGGGATGCTCATGACCGACGCCGTGGTGCGCTACCAGTACCGCAAGACGTCGCCCGTGCCACCCTCACAGCCTCGCCGAGGGAAGTACCGCAAGAAGCAGCGGAAGAAGAAGCGCCCCCTGGCGATGGGCACCCTGTACCAGCTGGCTGTCAACGCACACATGGTGTGGGGGTACACCGGCTGGGTCTACATCTGGCACCAGGCGTTCACCGGCATGCGGCCCGCCGAAATGTACGGGCTCCAGCGGAGCTTCGCCTACCCGGCATGGCCGGCGTCGGACCCGGACCGCGAGAGGCGCCTGGAGTCGCTGGAGCGGTACGCAGGCGTGGAGCCGATGCCCGCGGTGCGCGTGCAGTATCAGCACCAGTGGGTCGAGGGCGCCAAGGTGCTGACCGATCCGAAGTACGACAGCCACCGGACGCTGGTGCTTCCGCCGTTCCTGGCGGAGATGCACCAGGCCCTGGCGGCCTCGCACGACTCTCCGTGGGCGTTCCGGTCGCTGAGCGGGGGTGACCTGTTGAGCACCTCGTTCGAGCGCGACTACTGGTATCCCATCCGGGATGGCGCCCCCGAGCGAACTGCCCGCGTAGATCATGCCCGGCCCGCGGTCCCGCCTGTGGAGGCGATGACGGAGGAGCGGATCTATCTGCTGCGGCACGGGCACAAGGAGTGGCTGGACGAGGACGGGCACAGCCGGATTGCCTCCGAGTCCCGCATGGGCCATGAGGTGGCTGGACTCGAGGGTTTGTACTCGAACGTCACGCCGAAGATGGAGCTCCGTATCATGGAGACGCTGCAGGAGCGGTGGGAGTCGTTCATGACTCAGCCGGGGGGCCTATGGGTGCCCCCGTTTCCCACTCCTCTCCCAGTTTCGGGCGAGCGCCCCGAATACTCGCAGGTCAGGCCAGGAATCTCCCCCCAAGCGTGATGATGGCCAAGTTCATCAAGCAGTTCTCGGGTGAGTGGGAGATGACCGCGATGGGCGAGTACGTGGACTCCCGCACGGTCCGCGGCATGGTCAAGCCCGCCGGCCGGGCGCTCTGAGCCAGGACGGGCCCGGCACCTGGGAGCCCAGGGGCACCTGGGGGCCCAGGCCGGACCGCCGAATAGGGAGGAAGGTCGGCGCTCCAGCCCGGGCCGTCCCGTAGCCCGTACAACGAGCGGAGGGAGCAGAGGTGTCGCAGAAAATCCTGGGCCGCCCCCCGCCAGGCGCGGGGGGCGGCCCAGGGCAGGGGAAGGATCAGCCGCGGGGGCGCTGGCGGCGCCAGGGGCCGGTGATGGCGAGCATGATGCCCGGCGTCTGGATGTTGGCGTAGAGGGTGTTGCCGTCGGGCGAGAAGCACACGCCCGTGAACTCGCTGTACTCCGGCTTCTCCGCGGTGCCAATGTTCAGTTCGTTGCGCGCGATTGGGTACGTACGGCCGTCGTCCGTGGCCCCGAAGAGGTGCTGGATGCCCTCGCCGTCCTCGGCGATGACCAGGCCGCCGTACGGCGAAACGGTGATGTTGTCGGGGCCGTCGAAGGCGCCGTCCTTGGACGGGTCGGGGTTGACGCCGAGCAGCACCTTCAGGGTCAGGGTGCGCCGCTTCGGGTCGTAGAACCAGACCTGCCCGTCGTGCGCGACCGGGCTCTCCTCGCGGGCGTACGAGGAGACGATGTACGCGCCCCCGTCGCTCCACCACATGCCCTCCAGCTTGCGGGCCCGGGTGACCTGGCCGACATCGAACTGCTTGCGCACCGGGACCGACTCCGCGTCGCGGTCGGGCACGTCCACCCAGTCGACGCCGTAGACCGTGCCGGTCCTGGTCGCGCGCGACAGGTCGTCGACGAAGTTGCCGCCGGAGTCGAAGCACTTGGGGGCCTGCAGCACGCCCGCGTCGTCGGCGAGCGTGCGCAGCTTGCCGCGCCCGTGCTCGAAGCCGTGCGGCGGAATCCAGCGGTAGAAGAGGCCGTTCGGGCCGGAGGCGTCCTCGGTCAGGTAGAGGTGGCCGCGCTTGGGGTCGACGACGACCGCCTCGTGGGCGTAGCGCCCCAGCGCCTTGATCGGCTTGGGGTCGCGGTTGGCCCGGCGGTCCCGCGGGTCCACCTCGAAGGCATAGCCGTGGTCCTTGGTCATGCCGTTCTGGCCGGCCTTGTCCTCGGTCTCCTCGCAGGTCAGCCAGGTGCCCCACGGGGTGGCGCCGCCCGCGCAGTTGGTGGAGGTGCCCGCGATGCCGACCCACTCGGTGACGTGGTCGCCGTGCTTGGAGACCTCGACGACGGTGCAGCCGCCGGAGGCCGCCGGGTCGTAGACCAGGCCCTCGGTCAGCGGCACGGGGTGCGGCCAGCCGGCCCGCGGGCCCTTCAGCTCGTGGTTGTTGACGAGCAGCGTGGCGCCGCGGGTGCCCGCGAAGGTGGCGGTGCCGTCGTGGTTGGAGGGGGTGGACTCGCCGGACTCCAGCTTGGTCTGGCCGGTGCGGGTGATGACCCGGTAGCTGAAGCCGGCGGGGAGCGCGAGGAGGCCCTTCGGGTCGGCGACGAGCGGGCCGTAGCCGAGCCGGGAGCCGCCCCGCTCGGCCGCGTCGGTGGTCAGCTCCTCGGCCGGCTCCGCGGCGAGTGCGCCGGGGGCGGTGGCGAGCACCCCGGCGCTGCCGACGAGGGCGACACCGGTATACGCGGAACTCTTCGCGAAGTCTCTGCGGGTGAGCGGCATCTTCATCTCCTGAATGGCCAGATCTGTCCACCGACTGCGGGCCTACGCTCCCGCTCCTGGCCGAACAACAGTTGAACTGGACGCGACATCGGCGGTTCGATTGGCGCCGGGGGATTGAACCTCTCCCCCCGGTCCGCGCCGGTCACAGGCCCGACGCGGCCGGCCCGCGCAGGCCCGCGCAGGCCTCGTCAGGAGCCCCGTCAGGAGCCCCGTCAGGCGCGTGAGCGGGCCTTGAAGGCCGCCTTCCGCGCCTCCTTGGCGGCCTTCTTGTCCGGATGCAGCCGCCCCATCGCCTCCAGTACCTCGGCGGTCGCCGGGTGGTCCACCCGCCAGACCGAGTCGAAGAAGCTCCCCGACTGCTCGACGAGGCCGCGCACCAGCTCCCGCAGCTCGGCGGAGTCGCCGTCCGCGGCGAGCTGGGCCGCGATGGTGTCCACCGTCAGCCAGAACACCATGTCCTCGGACGGCTCCGGGACGTCGGGCATCGCGCGCTCGGCCAGCCAGACCCGGGCCAGGCCGCCCAGGTGCCGGTCGTCCAGTACCTCGCGCAGCGCGGGCTCGGCCGCGGCCCCGACCAGCGAGAGCGTCTGCTGGCAGGCCAGGCGGCGCAACGGCGCGCCCGCGTCGTCGCCGCGCGCGGCGGCCAGCAGCTCGCGGGCGGCCGCGTCGGGCGTACGGCGGGCCAGCCACTGCTCGGCCTCGGCGCGCGCGGCCGTCTCCGGGTGTCCGGGCAGGGCGTCCAGCAGGACCTCGGCGCCCTTGTCGGCCAGGTCGCCGACGACCGGGGCGTCGATGCCGGCATCCAGCATGCGGCTGCGCACGCCGAAGACGCCGAGCGGGGTGAGCCTGACCATGCCGTAGCGGGAGACGTCCTCCTCGTCGGGGCCGAGCCGCGATTCGGCGGTCTCGGGGAAGCGGCCCTCGCCGTCGACCTCCTCGATCAGCGCCTCGTCCACGGGCTGGTACGCGACCAGGCCGGTCGGCTCCAGCATCCGGAACTGGTCGTCGAGGCGCACCATCGCCTCGGAGATCTCCTCGAGGATGTCGTCGGTGGGCTCCTCCATGTCGTCAGGGACGATCATGGCGGCGGCGAGCGCGGGCAGCGGCACGGCGCGGCCGCCGTCCTCCTCGTCCAGGGCGGTCAGCAGATACAGATTGCCCAGCACCCCGTCCAGGAACTCGGCCTCCTCCTCGGGGTTCCAGTCGACCGCGTCGAGGTCGATCTCGCCGTCGTCGCCGATCTGGTCGACGATCTCGGCGAGGTCGGGGGCCGCCGCGTCGGCGAGTACGGTCTCGAAGCCGCCGAGCCAGATGTCCAGGACGTCCCGCGGGCTGCCCTCGGTGATCAGCCGCAGCTCCTCGCCGGGGGTGGCGACCCCCGTGGCTCCGTCCTCGCCGAAGTCCCCGTCGGCCGCCGCCCCCACTGCCTCTGCCACCTGCGCCGGCGCGGGCTCCTGGACCTCGACCAGGCCGGTGTCGACGGCCAGCTGCCAGGCCTCCGCCGCGTATCCCGGCCCGTCCTCGTCGGTGCCGAGACCCAGGTGCTCGGCCGCCGCCCGCAGGTCGGGCTCGGTGAGCACGCCGCCCGCCGCGACCGGCCTGTGCGGCCCGGCCCAGCGGGCGAGCCGCACCGCGCGGGCCAGCAGCGGAGCGGCGAGCGCGTCCCGGGCGAGTTCGGCCTCGGAGTGAAGCCGCACGGGCGGCAGGGTGGGGCGGTCTCCGGGCATCGGCGGAGTCATCTCCTCGGGAGCGGATGAAACGGATGGAACGGTTGAACGAGTGGTGGAACGCATGGGAAGGACCTTGCTCGGGAGGGGCCGCGGCGCTACGGGCGCGACCGGTCCCAGCCTAGACGCAAGGTGGGGCGGTTTCGTCCCGATGTGCCGTCAAGGGGACCTCGGCCTGCGATTTCGGCCATCGGCCCGGCCTACGACATGAGCGGTTGGCGCCGCGGGCACCGGAGCGCACCCGACGTCCGCGCCGCGCACCGGTTCACGCCCCCGACCTCGGCCGTACACCAGCCGTCCCTTGACAACTGCCCTGACGAGGAAAGACATTGACGCGCGTAGACGCTTGTTCTCCTCTGGTCACTCCTCATCGGAGGCATCACCATGTCCCCACGCGCCCTGCGCGGACCCGCCGCCGTCACCGCCGTCACCGCCGTTGCATCCGCCCTCGCGGCCGGGCTGCTCGCCGCCCCGCAGCCGGCGGCCGCCGCCGAGATCCGGATCCATGACATCCAGGGCAGCACCCGAATATCCCCGTTCGCGGGCAAACAGGTGTCCGGGGTCCCCGGCACGGTCACGGCGATACGCGCCTTCGGCTCGTCGCGCGGCTTCTGGTTCCAGGACCCGCACCCCGACCGGGACCGGGCCACCAGCGAGGCGATCTTCGTCTACACCGGTTCGACCACCCCGACGGTCGCCGTCGGGGACGCGGTGCGGGTCTCCGGGACGGTCAGCGAGTACTACCCGGGCGGCGCGGACGCCGGGCTGCAGTCGGTCACCGAGCTCACCAAGGCGACCTGGACGGTCGAGTCCTCGGGCAACGCCCTGCCCGCTGCCTTCGCACTCAACCCCGCCGGCGTTCCCGACCGCTACGCCCCCGGCGCCTCGGGCGGCAACGGCGGCAACGGCGGCAATATCGAGTCGCTGCGGCTGCGCCCGAACTCCTACGCCCTGGACCGCTATGAGTCGCTGGAGGGCATGCGCGTCTCGGTCAAGGACGCCCCGGTCGTGGGCGCGACCAGCCAGTACAACGAGCTGTGGGTCACCGCCGAGCCCGGCCACGCCCGGACCGCGCGCGGCGGCGCGCTCTACAGCTCCTACCGCGACCCGAACGCCGGCCGGGTCAAGGTCGCCTCCCTCCTCCCGTTCGCCCAGCGCCCCTTCCCCGTCGCCGATGTGGGTGACCGGCTGACCGGCACCACCGCGGGTCCGCTGGACTACGACGACTTCGGCGGATACGAGATCCAGGCCACCGCGCTCGGCGGGCTCACGGACGGAGACCTGGCGCCGGAGACCACGCGCGGGCAGAAGGCCGACGAGCTGTCCATCGCCACGTACAACGTGGAGAACCTCTCCCCCAAGACCGCGCAGGCGAAGTTCGACCGGCTCGCCTCGGGCCTCGTGCACAACCTCGCCTCGCCCGACATCGTCGCGCTGGAGGAGGTCCAGGACGACAACGGCCCGGCGAACGACGCGGTCACCGGCGCCGGAGCCACGCTGAAGAAGCTCACCGACGCGATCGCGGCGGCCGGCGGCCCCGCGTACGAGTGGCGGCAGATCGACCCGGCCGACGACCAGGACGGCGGGCAGCCGGGCGGCAACATCCGCGTCGCCTTCCTCTTCAACCCCGAGCGGGTCTCCTTCACCGATGTCGCGGGCGGGGACGCCACCACCGCGGTGCGGGTGACGGACGACGGCGGCCAGGCGGGCCTGTCGGCCTCCCCCGGCCGGATCGACCCCGAGAACCCGGTCTGGAAGGACAGCCGCAAGCCGCTGGTCGGGCAGTTCTCCTTCCGCGGCCGCCCGGTCTTCGTGATCGCCAACCACTTCAACTCCAAGGGCGGCGACCAGGGCCTGGACAGCCGCTTCCAGCCCCCGGCCCGGAGTTCGGAGACCCAGCGCACCGGGCAGGCCGGGGCGGTCAACGCCTTCGTCAAGAAGCTGCTGGCCGTGGACGCGCGGGCCCGGGTCGTCGTCGCGGGCGACCTCAACGACTACCAGTTCTCGCCCGCGCTGGCCGATCTCACCGACGGCGGGGTGCTCACCGACCTGGTCACCGGGTTGCCGAAGGACGAGCGTTACGGCTATGTCTACAACGGCAACTCGCAGGTGCTGGACCACATCCTCACCAGCCGCGCCGTGCGCCGCCCGGACTACGACATCGTGCACATCAACGCGGAGTTCGCGGACCAGTCCAGCGACCACGACCCGCAGATCGTCCGACTGAAGCCGTAGCGCTGCTGAACTGTCCACCTAGAACAATTAAATAGACCTGTACAGCCGAAGGGGCCCAGAATCCAGCGCAGGAAGCCGCCCACCCCTGCCGCACGGAGCGTTCACACCATGTCCATGGGCCCCTTCGGCCGTACCGCCGTCGCCATGATCACCCCGTTCACCGAGGGCGGCGCCCTCGACCTCGACGGCGCCCAGCGCCTGGCCACCCACCTGGTGGACCGGGGCGGCTGCGACGGGATCGTGGTCAGCGGCACCACCGGCGAGTCCCCGACCACCTCCGACGCCGAGAAGGAGGCGCTGCTGCGGGCCGTCGTGGCAGCCGTCGGCGACCGGGCCCGGATCACCGCCGGGGTCGGCACCAGCGACACCCGGCACACGGTGGAGCTGGCCCGCGCGGCCGAACGGGCGGGCGCGCACGGCCTGCTGGTCGTCACCCCGTACTACAGCCGCCCGCCGCAGGACGCCGTGGCGGCGCACTTCCGCACAATCGCCGACGCCGTCGGGCTGCCCGTGATGCTGTATGACATCCCCGCCCGCACCGGCACCGAGCTCGCCGCCGACACACTGCTGCGGCTCGCCGAGCACCCGCGCATCGCCGCCGTCAAGGACAGCGCGTACGACCTGATGAAGGCGGCGAAGGTGATGGCGGCCACCGACCTGGCCTACTTCTCCGGCTGCGACGAGCTGAACCTGCCGCTGCTGGCCATCGGCGCCGCCGGGTACGTCAGCGTCCTGGCCAACGTGGCCGGAAGGCAGGTGCGTTCGGTGCTGGACGCGCACGACGCGGGAGAGACGGGCGAGGCCGCCCGCCGCCATCTGGCCCTCACCCCGCTCGTCGAACGGATGATGGCCTCCGGCACCCCGGGCACGGTCACCGCCAAGGCGCTCCTCGGCGCGCTCGGGCTGCCCGCGGGCCCGGTCCGGGCCCCGCTGCTGCCCGCCGGCCAGGAGCTGACCGACGGGCTGCTGGCCGCGTACGGCGAGGTAACGGGCGGCCTCCTGCCGGAGGCCGCCCGCTGACCGGCTCAGTTGTGGCTGTGCAGGGCCTCGTTGAGGCCGCCCCACGAGCCGCTGCGCGGCAGCGCCTCGACCGTGCCGGTGGTGGAGTTGCGGCGGAAGAGGAGGTTGTTGAGGCCGGACAGCTCCAGCGCCTTGTGGATCGTGCCGTCGGGCAGGGTGATCCGGGTGCCCGCGGTCACATACAGGCCCGCCTCGACGATGCAGTCGTCGCCGAGCGAGA
The DNA here is from genome assembly GCF_053890475.1 of Streptomyces sp. LZ34. Lineage (NCBI taxonomy): Bacteria > Bacillati > Actinomycetota > Actinomycetes > Kitasatosporales > Streptomycetaceae > Streptomyces > Streptomyces sp. LZ34. Next base: position 9,473,003 of record NZ_CM132680.1, on the reverse strand, counting down.
TGCCGATGCCCGCCTCGGCGCCCAGCAGGCAGCGCTGGCCGAGGGAGATCGTCTGCTTGCCGCCGCCCGACAGGGTGCCCATGATCGACGCGCCGCCGCCGATGTCCGACCCGTCGCCGACCACGACGCCCGCGCTGATCCGGCCCTCGACCATGGAGGTGCCCAGCGTCCCGGCGTTGAAGTTGACGAAGCCCTCGTGCATGACGGTGGTCCCGGAGGCCAGATGGGCGCCGAGCCGGACGCGGTCGGCGTCGCCGATGCGCACCCCGGCGGGGATCACGTAGTCGGTCATCCGCGGGAACTTGTCCACGCTGGTCACCGACAGTTGCAGCCCCTCGGCGCGGGCCGCGAGGCGGGCCCGCTCGACCTGGTCGACGGGGACGGGGCCGAGCGAGGTCCAGGCCACGTTGGCCAGCAGGCCGAACGTGCCGTCCAGGCTCAGGCCGTGCGGCTTGACCAGGCGGTGGCTGAGCAGGTGCAGCCGCAGATAGACGTCGTGCGCGTCGAGCGGCTTGTCGTCGAGGGAGCCGATGACCGTACGGACGGCCACGACCTCGACCCCGCGGCGCGGGTCCGGCCCGAGGGCCTTGAGGACAGCGTCGCCCAGCAGCTCCGCGGCTCGCTCGTCACTCAGCCGCTCGGTCCCGGCCGGGCCGGGCTCGGCGACCAGCTCGGGGGCCGGGAACCAGGTGTCGAGAACGGTGCCGTCCTCAGCGAGGGTGGCGAGGCCGGCGGCGGCCGCGCCGGTGTGGGTGGTGCTGGTGGTGATGGCTGCGTCGGTCATGGTCAGAACGCTAACCGGAGGCGGGCCCGGGAGGCGAACCGGTCTCATCGAGCGGTCTCCGGCGGCCGGTCGTCACCGCGTCCGCCCATGATGCGCGCCAGTGCGGCACGGGTGCCCTCCCGGTCGTACGGGCGGTCCGCCAGCAGCACCTGGAGGGCCAGCCCGTCGATCAGGGCCACCACCGCGCGCGCCGTGGCCACGTCGGGCACCAGTCGCGTCAGCATCCGGGCCATCTCGTCCAGGCACTCGGCGGCGATCGGCCGCAGTCCCTCATGGCGCAGCGCGGCGAAGTACAGCTCGTACTCCAGCTCCAGCCGTGCCCGGTCGCCCGTGAGCAGTTCCCCCAGCCACCGGGCCAGTTCGTCGGCGGGCGGCGCGGCCGGATCGACGCCCTCCGCCCAACGCTCCACCTCCGCCAGCCACTCCGCGTTGATCTGCCGGAGCGCCGCGACCAAGAGGTCGTCGAGGCTCGCGAAGTGGTACGTCGTCGAGCCCAGCGGCACATCGGCCGCGGCGGCCACGGCCCGGTGGCCGAGCCCCGCGATGCCGCGCTCGCGGACCACCGCGGCCGCGGCGTCGATGATGCGCTGCCGCCGCTCGGGGTCGTAGCGGCGGGCCATCAGTGGGCCCCGCCGAGGTTGAGCAGGATCACCCCGGCGATCACCAGCAGGACCCCGATCACCTTGGCGGCGGTGGCGGCCTCGCCGAGGAAGAGCATTCCGATGGCCGCGATGACGGCGGTCCCGGCCCCGGCCCATATGGCGTACGCGGTGCCCATCGAGACCGTCTTGAGCGTCTGCGCGAGCAGCGCGAAGGCGACCACATAACCGGCCACCGTGACCAGCGAGGGCCAGAGCTTGCTGAAGCCTTCGCTGTACCTCATCGAGGTGGTGGCCAGGATCTCGGCGGCGATCGCCCCGGCAAGTGTCAGATACCCCATGCGTACGAGTGTACACAACGATACGTACGGCCGTACGCAACCCGCGCCCGGAAACGGACACGGACACGCGAACGGCCCCCGCGCGGGTGCGCGGGGGCCGTTCGGGCGTGCGGCTCAGGTGCTGTGCTGTCAGACGTTGAAGCCCAGGGCCCGGAGCTGCTCGCGGCCCTCATCGGTGATCTTGTCCGGGCCCCACGGCGGCATCCAGACCCAGTTGATGCGCAGCTCGTTGACGATGCCCTCGGTGGCCGACTTCGCCTGGTCCTCGATGACGTCGGTCAGCGGGCAGGCCGCGGACGTCAGCGTCATGTCGAGGGTGGCGATGTTGGCGTCGTCGATGTGGATGCCGTAGACGAGGCCCAGGTTGACCACGTCGATGCCCAGCTCCGGGTCCACGACGTCATACAGGGCCTCGCGGACCTCTTCCTCATTGGCCGGCTTGACGGCCGTTTCCACGTTGTCACTCATGCGGTCTTCCCTTCGGCGCCCTCGCCCAGCGCCTGGGCGGTCGCATCCTTCCACGCCATCCAGCTCAGCAGAGCACACTTCACCCGGGCCGGGTACTTGGAGACGCCGGCGAACGCGACCGCGTCCTCCAGCACCTCCTCCATCGCGTCGTCCGGCTCTGTCCTGCCCTTGGACTGCATCAGCTCCAGAAACGTTTCCTGGATCTTGCGCGCCTCGGCGATCTCCTTGCCGACCAGCAGCTCATTGAGCACGGACGCGCTGGCCTGGCTGATGGAACAGCCCTGGCCCTCGTAGCTCACATCCTCGATGGTCCCGCCGTTGAGCCGCACCCGGAGGGTGATCTCGTCCCCGCACGTCGGATTGGTGTGGTGTACCTCGGCGTCGCCGTCCCTGAGCCCCCGCCCGTGCGGGTGCTTGTAGTGGTCCAGGATGACGTCCTGGTACATCGAATCAAGCTTCACGCAGCACGCCCCTACCCGAAGAAGTTCCGTACGTGCTCCAGGCCCTCGACCAAGGCGTCGACCTCGGCCGGTGTGGAGTACAGATAGAACGACGCTCGCGTGGTCGCGGGAATTCCGTACCTGAGGCAGACGGGCCGGGCGCAGTGGTGGCCGACCCGGACCGCGATGCCCTCCTCGTCGAGCACCTGGCCCACGTCGTGGGGGTGGATGTCGCCGAGCGTGAAGGAGATCGCGGCGCCGCGGTCCTCGGCCGTGGTCGGGCCGATGATCCGCAGCTCGGGGACCTCCAGGAGCCTGCGCACCGCGTAATCGGTGACCGCGTGCTCATGGCGGGCGATGTTGTCCATGCCGATCGAGGTCAGATAGTCCACGGCCGCGCCGAGGCCCACGGCCTGGGCGATCGGGGGCGTACCGGCCTCGAACTTGTGCGGCGCGGGGGCGTAGGTGGAGGAGTGCATCGAGACGGTCTCGATCATCTCGCCGCCGCCGAGGAACGGCGGCAGGTCCTCCAGCAGCTCCTGACGGCCCCACAGCACGCCGATGCCCGTCGGGCCGCACATCTTGTGGCCGGTGAAGGCCACGAAGTCGGCCTGGAGCGCCTGCACATCCAGCGTCATATGCGGGGCGGCCTGCGAGGCGTCGATGACGACGAGGGCGCCGACCTGCTGCGCACGGCGGACGATCGCCTCGACCGGGTTGACCGTGCCCAGGATGTTGGAGACCAGCACGAACGAGACGACCTTGGTCTTCTCGGTGATGATCTCCTCTATGTTCGACAGGTCCAGCCGGCCGTCGTCGGTGAGGCCGAACCACTTCAGCTTCGCGCCCGTGCGCTGCGAGAGCAGCTGCCAGGGAACGATGTTGGAGTGGTGCTCCATCTCCGTGATGACGATCTCGGTGTCGCTGTCCACGCGGTAGGGCTCATCGGCCCAACCGAGCATGTTGGCGACGAGGTTGAGCGACTCCGAGGCGTTCTTGGTGAAGATCACCTCGTCCCGGCTCGGCGCGTTGATGAAGGCGGCCACCTTGTCCCGGGCGCCCTCGTACAGCGCCGTGGCCTCCTCGGCGAGCACATGCACCCCGCGGTGCACATTCGCGTTGTGCACCTCGTAGTACTCGCTGAGCACGTCGAGCACCTGACGCGGCGTCTGCGAAGTCGCCGCGTTGTCCAGGTACACGAGCTTTTTGCCGTCGTGGACCAGCCGGTCCAGGATCGGGAAGTCCTTGCGGATGGCCTCGGTGTCGAGGAGGCCCGGCAGCTGTGTCATGTCCCTGCGCCTCCGTATCCCTCGCCGCCGAAGCGGCTGCCGTCGTCGTCACTCACTCGTCGCGCCGCCCTTCGCATAAGCCTCGTAGCCCTCTTCCTCCAGCTTGTTCGCGAGCTCCGGGCCGCCGGACTCGGCGATCCGGCCCGCCGCGAACACGTGGACGTAGTCGGGCTTGATGTACCGCAGGATGCGCGTGTAGTGGGTGATCAGCAGGGTGCCGACCTCACCGGTCTCGCGGACGCGGTTGACGCCCTCGGAGACGACACGCAGCGCGTCGACGTCCAGACCGGAGTCCGTCTCGTCGAGGATCGCGATGTTGGGCCTCAGCAGCTCGAGCTGGAGGATCTCGTGGCGCTTCTTCTCACCGCCGGAGAAGCCCTCGTTGACGTTCCGCTCGGCGAAGGAGGGGTCGATCGAAAGGCGCTCCATGGCCTCCTTGACCTCCTTCACCCAGATGCGCAGCTTCGGCGCCTCGCCGCGGATGGCGGTGGCCGAGGTGCGCAGGAAGTTGGAGACGGAGACCCCGGGGACCTCCACCGGGTACTGCATGGCGAGGAAGACGCCGGCGCGGGCCCGCTCGTCGACGGACATCGCCAGCACGTCCTCGCCGTCCAGGGTCACCGTGCCGCCGGTGACCTTGTACTTCGGGTGACCCGCGAGCGAGTACGCCAGCGTGGACTTGCCGGAGCCGTTGGGGCCCATGATGGCGTGGGTCTCGCCCTGCTTCACGGTCAGGTCGACGCCGCGCAGGATCTCGCGGGGGCCGCCTTCGGCCTCGACGGAGACGTGCAGGTCGTGGATCTCAAGCGTTGCCATGGGTGCCTCAGGACTCCTGGGTGACGGAGACGAGCACGTCGTCCCCTTCGATCTTTACGGGGTATACGGGGACGGGGCGCGTCGCGGGGAGGCCGGACGGCTTGCCGGTGCGCAGGTCGAAGCTGGAGCCGTGCAGCCAGCACTCGATCTGGCAGTCCTCCACCTCGCCCTCGGACAGCGAGACGTTCGCATGCGAACAGATGTCGTTGATCGCGAAGACCTCGCCCTCGGTGCGCACGACCGAGACGGGGACGCCTTCGAGCTCCACCCGCTTGGGGGTGTCCTCGTCCAGCTCGCTCAGCGCGCAGACGCGTACGAAGGTCGGGGTCATGCTACGGACGCCTCCAGCTCGGCCTCGATCTTGGCGATCAGGCGCTCCTCCAGCTCGGGGATGCCGATCTGCTGGACGAGCTCGGCGAAGAAGCCGCGGACGACCAGACGGCGGGCCTCGTCGGCCGGGATGCCGCGCGCCATCAGGTAGAACAGCTGCTCGTCCTCGAAGCGGCCGGTCGCGCTCGCGTGGCCGGCACCGACGATCTCGCCGGTCTCGATCTCCAGGTTCGGCACCGAGTCGACGCGCGCGCCGTCGGTCAGGACGAGGTTGCGGTTGAGCTCGTAGGTGTCGGTGCCCTCCGCGGCGGCGCGGATCAGCACATCGCCGATCCAGACCGCATGGGCGTCCTTGCCCTGCAGCGCGCCCTTGTAGGCGACGTTGCTGCGGCAGTGCGGGGTGTCGTGGTCGATGAAGAGCCGGTGCTCCTGGTGCTGGCCGTTGTCGGTGAAGTACAGGCCGTAGAGCTCGGCCTCACCGCCCGGGGCGCCGTAGACGACGCGGGGGTGCAGGCGCACCACATCGCCGCCGAAGGTGACGACCACGGACTTGAACGTGGCGTCGCGGCCGACGAGCGCGGTGTGCTGCGCGGCGTGGACGGCGGTGTCGTCCCAGTCCTGGATCGAGACGACGGTGAGCTTGGCGCCGTCGCCGATCAGATACTCCACGTTGGCCGCGAGGGTGGCGTCGCCGGTGTGGTCGATGACCACGACGGCCTCGGCGAAGGCGCCGACCTCCACGACCTGGTGGCCGTAGGCGGTGCCGCCCTCGCCGTGCACGGAGATCCGCACGGGCTCGGTGAGCACGGTCTCCTTGGCCACGGAGACCACCGAGGCCTTCTCGAAGGAGCTGTACGCCTGGGCCGCTACCCGGTCGACCGGCTTGCCGGCCCTGCCCAGGCGCGGGTCCGTACGGTCGACGGTCTCGACAGTGACACCCTCGGGGGCGCTCACCTCGACCCGCAGCCCGCCGGTGGCCTCGGCGGTGCCGTCGTGCAGGCCGCGCAGGCGCTCCAGCGGGGTGAACCGCCAGTCCTCCTCACGGCCGTGGGGCACCGGGAAGTCGGCCACGTCGTACGACGCGATGGCGCCGACCCTCGCATCGGTGGGCTGACCCACCTGGATGGCACCGTCCGTGGTGGATCCGGCCGGAATGGTTTCAGCAGCCATGGCAGCTGTACAGCTCGCTTTCTGGTGACGTACCTCGGCCCTCCTCAAGGACGGCCGCCGCGGGTATCGGGGGAGGCGCCGGCGTCAGCCGACCGCGCCTTCCATCTGCAGCTCGATCAGCCGGTTGAGCTCCAGCGCGTACTCCATGGGAAGCTCACGCGCGATCGGCTCCACGAAGCCGCGCACGATCATCGCCATGGCCTCGTCCTCGGACAGGCCACGGCTCATCAGGTAGAAGAGCTGGTCGTCGCTGACCTTGGAGACGGTCGCCTCGTGGCCCATGGACACGTCGTCCTCGCGGACGTCCACATACGGGTAGGTGTCCGAGCGGGAGATGGTGTCGACCAGCAGCGCGTCGCACAGCACATTGGACTTGGAGCCCTCTGCGCCCTCGCCGATCTCGATCAGACCGCGGTAGGAGGTGCGGCCGCCGCCGCGCGCCACCGACTTGGAGATGATGTTGGACGAGGTGCGGGGCGCCATGTGGACCATCTTCGCGCCGGCGTCCTGGTGCTGGCCCTCGCCCGCGAAGGCGATGGACAGGGTCTCGCCCTTGGCGTGCTCGCCCATCAGATAGACGGCCGGGTACTTCATGGTCACCTTGGAGCCGATGTTGCCGTCGACCCACTCCATGGTCGCGCCCTCGTAGGCCACGGCGCGCTTGGTGACCAGGTTGTACACATTGTTCGACCAGTTCTGGATGGTCGTGTAGCGGCAGCGGGCGCCCTTCTTCACGATGATCTCGACCACCGCGGAGTGCAGGGAGTCCGACTTGTAGATCGGCGCGGTGCAGCCCTCGACGTAGTGGACGTACGCGTCCTCGTCGACGATGATCAGCGTCCGCTCGAACTGGCCCATGTTCTCCGTGTTGATCCGGAAGTAGGCCTGGAGCGGGATCTCCACGTGCACGCCCTTCGGCACGTAGATGAACGAGCCGCCGGACCACACCGCCGAGTTCAGCGAGGCGAACTTGTTGTCGCCGACCGGGATCACCGAGCCGAAGTACTCCTGGAAGAGCTCCGGGTGCTCCTTGAGGCCGGTGTCGGTGTCCAGGAAGATGACACCCTGCTCCTCGAGGTCCTCACGGATCTTGTGGTAGACGACCTCGGACTCGTACTGCGCGGCGACACCCGCGACCAGGCGCTGCTTCTCGGCCTCCGGGATGCCCAGCCTGTCGTACGTGTTCTTGATGTCCTCGGGCAGCTCTTCCCAGGAGGCGGCCTGCTGCTCCGTCGAGCGCACGAAGTACTTGATGTTGTCGAAGTCGATGCCGGACAGGTCCGAGCCCCAGGTGGGCATGGGCTTCTTCTCGAAGAGCTTGAGGCCCTTCAGTCGGAGCTTCAGCATCCACTCCGGCTCGGACTTCTTCCCCGAGATGTCGCGGACGACGTCCTCGGAGAGGCCGCGCTTGGCCGAGGCACCGGCCGCGTCGGAGTCGGCCCAGCCGTACTCGTAGTTGCCCAGCCCATCGAGCTCGGGGTGAGCAGTCTCCGTGGGGAGAGTCATTCGGGGTTCCTCCCGGCCGTGCTGGCAGATGCTGTGGTGGTCTTGGTCTTGCTGAGGGTCTTGCTGAGGGTCTTGCTGGGGGCGGCCTTCTCGGCCTTGCCTGTCCCGGGGATGTAGGTCGTGCACACTCCGTCGCCGTGGGCGATGGTGGCCAGACGCTGCACATGAGTCCCGAGCAGCTGGGAGAAGACCTCGGTCTCCGCCTCGCACAGCTGCGGATACCGCTCGGCCGCGTGGGCGACCGGGCAGTGGTGCTGGCAGAGCTGTTCGCCGACCGGTGCGCTGCGCGCCGTAGCAGCGTACCCGTCCGCGGACAGTGCGCGGGCGAGGGCTTGGGCGCGGCCCTCGGGCTCCGCGGCCTCGACGGCCTCGCGGTACGCCACGGCCTGGGCGGCGAGCCTGGCACGCGCGAAGGCGGCGACCGCCTCCCGGCCCGTCTCACCGCCGCCGGCGCTCTGCTCGATCCAGCGCAGGGCGTCCATGGCCAGCTCGTCGTACGCCTGGTCGAAGGCGTCGCGCCCGCAGTCGGTGAGCGCGAAGATCTTGGCCGGGCGGCCGCGGCCCCGCGCCCCGTACACCCTCTTCTCGCGGGGCTCGACGACGCCATCGGCGACGAGGGTGTCGAGGTGGCGGCGCACGGCCGCCTGGGTCAGCTCGAGCCGCAGGGCGAGCTCGGCCGCGGTGGACGGGCCGTGGTCGAGGATGGAGCGGGCGACCTTGTTGCGGGTGCCGTGCTGCTCATCGGACGCGGGCACGGGTACGACAGATCGCGCGGCCGACTCGACCGCGCGTCCCGCCGGAGCTTCGCTCGCGTATTTCACAACGCCATTGTTGCGTAATTCCCGGCGGAGACACAAGCGAGGTTCCTCCGGCGGCCCGGTGGAGTGCGTCACTAAGGCACACCTAACCGGAATGCCGAGCCTGCCTGCGGAAACAGGCTCCGTGACCGCCCTGCCCTCCAGCTCCGCCCGGGTGATTCGTAGACTGCGGGACATGCGAGAAGAGCCCGCGGTCGACATCGTCGGCCTCGTCAAGCGGTACGGCTCCAAGACCGCCGTGGACGGGCTCGACCTGTCCATCGCGCGCTCCACCGTGACCGCCGTGCTCGGCCCCAACGGGGCAGGCAAGACCACCACCGTCGAGACCTGCGAGGGATACCGCCGACCGGACGCCGGCACGGTCCGCGTCCTCGGCCTGGACCCCGTCTCCCAGGCGGCCGCGCTGCGCCCCCGTATCGGCGTGATGCTGCAGTCCGGAGGGGTTTATTCCGGGGCGCGCGCAGAAGAGATGCTGCGCCACACCGCGGGCCTGCACGCCCACCCCGTCGATGTCGACCACCTCATAGAGCGGCTCGGCCTCGGCTCCTGCGGCCGCACGACCTACCGACGGCTCTCCGGCGGCCAGCAGCAGCGCCTGGCGCTCGCCATGGCCGTCGTCGGCCGCCCCGAACTGGTCTTCCTCGACGAGCCCACCGCCGGCCTCGACCCACAGGCCCGGCGCGCCACCTGGGAGCTCGTCCGCGACCTGCGTCGGGACGGCGTGACCGTCGTGCTGACCACGCACTACATGGACGAGGCCGAGGAGCTCGCCGACGACGTGGCGATCGTCGACGGCGGCAAGGTGATCGCCCAGGGCAGCCCCGAGGAGCTGTGCCGCGGCGGGGCGGAGAACACGCTGCGCTTCGGCGGCCGCCCCGCGCTCGACCTGGCCTCGCTGCTCAAGGCGCTGCCCGCCGACTCCACGGCCGACGAGCTGACCCCCGGCTCGTACCGCATCACCGGCAAGATCGACCCACAGCTGCTGGCCACTGTCACCTCCTGGTGCGCCCAGAACGGCGTCATGCCGGACCGGATCTCGGTCGAGCGGCACACTCTGGAGGACGTCTTCCTCGAGCTGACCGGCAAGGAGCTGCGCGCGTGACCGCCCCGGGAACCTTCACCCCGCAGCCGGGCGCGGCCCCGCTGCCCCGCATGATCCGCACCCAGGCGGCGCTGGAGACCCGGATGCTGCTGCGCAACGGCGAGCAGCTGCTGCTGACCGTGATCATCCCGTCCCTGCTGCTGGTGCTGTTCAGCACCGTCGACATCGTCGACACGGGCTCCGGCGGCAAGACCGTGGACTTCCTCACCCCTGGCGTCCTGGCGCTCGCCGTGCTGTCCACGGCCTTCACCGGACAGGCCATCGCGACCGGCTTCGAGCGACGGTACGGGGTCCTCAAGCGGCTCGGCGCCTCGCCGCTGCCGCGCTGGGCCCTGATGACCGCCAAGACCTGCTCGGTGCTGGTCACCGAGGTGCTACAGGTGGCGCTGCTGACCGTGATCGCCCTCGCCCTCGGCTGGTCCCCGCACGGCGACCCGCTCACCGTCGCCCTGCTGCTGCTCCTCGGCACGGCAGCGTTCTCCGGCCTCGGCCTGCTGATGGCGGGCACCCTGAAGGCCGAAGCGACCCTCGCCGCCGCCAACCTCGTCTTCCTGCTGCTGCTGGTCGGCGGCGGGGTGATCGTGTCGCTGGACAAGTTCCCGGACGCGGTGCGCGGCGTGCTACAGCTGCTGCCGATCTCGGCCCTGTCGGACGGACTGCGGGACGTGCTGCGGGACGGGGCGGGGGTGCCGTGGCGGGACCTGGGGATCCTGGCGGTGTGGGCGGTGCTGGGGCTGGGGGCGGCGGCGCGCTGGTTCCGCTGGGAGTAGCGGGGGCTTCCGCGGCGGGAATGCTGAATTCCCCCCCACCCTTCTCTCCCCCCACACCCCCTCGTGCTGCGTCTTCATGGGGGAGCGACTTTCCCCCCACACCCCCCTCGTGCTGCATCTTCACGGGGGAGCGACTCCCCCCACACCCCCCTCGTGAATTGCTGCACAAGCGCCCGCCTACGATGGGCGACGTGCCCTCTTCGCTGAACCCCCTTGAGCAGATCGCCCGCCGCTGGCAGCCGTCCGCGCGCTTTGTGGAACGCGCGGCGCTGGTCGCCGTGGTGATGACCGTGGTCATCGTGGTGACGGGCGGCGCGGTCCGGCTCACCCAGTCCGGGCTCGGCTGCCCGACCTGGCCGACCTGCACGAAGGACAGCCTGACGCCCACCCACGAGATGGGCATCAACGGAGCCATCGAGTTCGGCAACCGCATGTTGACGTATGTGCTGTGCGCGGTCGTCGGCGTGCTGATCATCGCCGCCCGCGCCCGTACCCCGATGCGTCGCTCGCTCACCCGGCTCGGCTGGGCCCAGTTCTGGATCGTGATGGGCAACGCCGTGGTCGGCGGCATGACGGTGCTCACCGGACTGAACCCGTACATCGTCAGCTCGCACTTCCTCCTGGCCACCGCCCTGCTCGTGGTCACCGTGGTGACCTGGCAGCGCACCCGCGAGGGCGACGCCGAGCCCCGCGATCTGGTCGCCCGTCCCATCCGCCAGCTGACCTGGCTGCTCGTCGGCGCGACCGGCGCGCTGATCCTGATCGGGACCGCGGTCAGCGGGGCCGGGCCGCACGCGGGCGACGCCCGGAAGGTGCACCGCATCCCGCTGGACTGGCAGGAGATCACCCAGCTGCACGTGGACTTCGTCTACATCGTGCTGGGCCTGAGCGCCGCCCTGTGGTTCACCCTGCGCGCCGTGAAGGCCCCGGCCACTCTGCGCCGCCCCGTCGTCGAATTCCTCGTCATCCTGCTCCTGCAGGGCGTGGTCGGCTACGTCCAGTACTTCACGCATCTGCCCGAGGTGGTCGTCGGCGTCCACATGCTCGGCTCCTGCCTCGTGCTGATCGCGGTGCTGCGGGTCCTGCTCTCCCAGCGCGAGCGCGCGGAGCTCCCCGCGCCGGTCGCCGCCCCCGCGCCGGCCGCTCAGCCCGTCGCCGAGGCCGCCGCGTCCAGCCGGTAGACCCGGCGCGCGGTCCCGGCCGCCACGAGAGCAGCGATGCGCCGCGCCTCGGGCCGGGTGCAGACGCCGTCGGCGACCCACTCGGCCGCCAGCCGCGCCATGGACCGTACGAACAGCCGGGCGCCGGTCACATACAGCTCGGGCAGCGCCCGCGCCCCGGTCGAGAACAGCAGCTTGCCGAACGGCGCCTCGGCGAGGGTCTCCCCCGGTCGGGGCCCCGCGTCCGCGTAGACGTGCGCGAAGCTCGCGGCCAGCTGGGCGGCGCGGCGGTGGTGCGGCCGGCCGGGCAGCAGCACCAGGCCGGTCCCGGCGCCCGCGGTGGCGCGCAGAAAGCCCGCGAGCGGCTGCGGGTCGGCGCAGTGCAGCTGCACGGGCAGGCCGGTCGCGACGGCGCTCCACAGCAGATGCTGGAGCAGCGCCGGATCGGCTGGGCGGGCCCGCGGGGTGCGCCCGCTGAGCCAGCGGTCCGCCGCCCGCCGCACCTCCCGGGGGTCCGGCGGGGTCTCGTCGCAGAAGGTGACGCCCAGGGCGAAGGCGGTGGCGTGCTGGGCCGCGGCGTACAGGGCCTCTGCGGTGTTGCCGATGAACGAGTCGACCGAGCCAGAGGTGTCCGCGACCTCCTCGGCCAGCGGCTCCAGGCGGATGACCTCGTGGACCGGGCCGTCCGCGGCCGCGGCCAGCTCAGCGGCCGAGGTGAGCTCGCCCGGCGACCCCGACTCCAGTAGGAAGGTGCCGATGCCCGCGCCGCGCAGCAGCAGCCGCCCCGCGCGGTAGGCGCCCAGCTCGCGCCGCCGGGCGAGATAGCGGACAGGGGCGCAGTGGGCCTCCAGTCCGAGCAGCGGGGGGCACCAGCGGCGTACGGCCAGGCCGGTCCAGCTGTCGAAGAAGGTGGTGCCCGCCGGGGCGGCGGCGCCGGAGCCCACGGCGGCGGCGAGATGGGCTTCGAACGAGCCGAGGCCGAGCTCGCCGTGGAGAGCGCCGTGACTGTGTTGGTCGACGAGCGGCGGCAGCGCTCTCGCCCATGCCTGGCCCGCGAGGTGCTCCCCCCGTCCGGCGAAGGGCCCGTCCGGTGTCTCCAGCGCGGCCTCAAGGGCGTCCTCCGGGGTGCCCTCCAGGGTGTCCGAGGGGGCCGGATCGGCCGACGCGCCCGTCGCCTCGTCCATCACCGCCGCCTCCTCGCCGTCGGGCATCGAAGGGCTTAACGGGCGAAACGGTTATGAGGTGTCGCCAGGCCCGCCCCCGAGCGTGGCCCGCCCCGGCAGGCTCGGCAAGAGGGCGCATCGGAGGGCGTGTGCGGGTCGTGTGCCGCGGAGGGTTTTCCCCACCCCGCCCCTCCCCGAACCAGGGGCTCCGCCCCCTGCCCCCACCGGGGCTCCGCGCAGGGGCACAGCGGCGATATGCGGCTCCTTCGCGTGGGGGCTCCGCCCCAGCCCGGAACCAGTGACGCGAGCGCCGTCGGGCGGGGAGCAGCTCACGCAGAAACGCGGGGCGGAGCTTCAGCCGGGTCGGCGCGTGCCCCGGCCGGCGCAGGCCGAAGGGCACCAGCCCCCGCCGGACGCCGAAGCAGCCCACACCGACCTCGGGACGAGGTCCCCACCGCCCCCGCGCCCCGCGCCCGGGGCGCGGGGACCAACCCACGCGCGGTCTGGAGCGAGGCCCACCGGCCCTCGGGACCGGGTCTCCGCCACCCCTGGGGCGGAGCCACGCCGGGGCGCCGGGCGCAGCCCACGTGAACCCGGGGCCAAGCCCTCAGCCCGGGGCCCCACGCGGCGGAGCCGCACAGCAATGCCGCGGGAAGGGGCGAAAAGGGGCGGAGGGAAAGCCGCCGCGACCGGCTACCCGTTGCTCGGGCCGCCGAGTTGGATGCCGGCCATGCGGGTCCACTCGTACGGGCCGGTGCGGACCTTCGCGGCGAGTGCGCCGTCGAAGTCGTCGTGCAGGGTGATCCCCGCGGACTCCGCGGCGCGGCGGGCGGTCTCGTGGGACGGGGCGACCAGCGTGCCCCAGTCGCCGTTGGCCCCGACAAGGGCGACGCGGACGGTGCCGCGGCCGATGTGGGCGAGCTGGCCCTCGGCGCTGCCGCCGTGGGTCTGTGCGAAGGCCGTCATCTGGTGGGCGAGCCGCTTGACCCGCTTCTCGGTCCTGGCCGACACGGCCTTGCCCGGTGTGGCCTTGCCCGCCTGGCCTTCCGGGTCCGTCTGCGTGGTGTCTCCCATGAAGACGATGCTACCGAGCGGTAATCAGCACGGGAAGAGCTGTCAGCGTAGGAAGGGGTCCACCGCGACGGCGACGAACAGCAGCGACACATAGGTGATGGACCAGTGGAACAGCCGCATCTCCTTGAGCCCCGCCCCCGTGATCCCGGCCTTGGCGCGCGCATGCAGCCCGTGCGCCTCCTTGAGCCAGAACGCGCCCAGCGCGGCGGCCACGACGGGGTAGAACCAGCCCGTGTAGCCGAGCGGCCACAGCAGCAGCGAGACGACCACCATCACCCAGCTGTAGAGGACGATCTGCCGGGCGACCGCCTTGTTGCCCGCGACCACGGGCATCATCGGCACGCCCACGCGCTCGTAGTCGTCCTTCACCTTCATCGACAGCGGCCAGTAGTGCGGCGGCGTCCAGAAGAAGATGACGAGGAAGAGAATCGCCGAGGCCCAGGAGACCGAATTGGTGACGGCCGACCAGCCGATGAACACCGGCATACAGCCGGCGATGCCACCCCAGACGATGTTCTGCGCGGTACGCCGCTTGAGCCACATCGTGTAGACGACGACGTAGAAAACCAACGCGCCGAGCGACAAAATCGCGGACAGCGGATTGACCAGGAACCAGAACCAGGCGGTGGACCCGATGGCGAGCGCGAACGCGAAGACCAGGCACTCGGCCGGCGAGACCATGCCGGTCACCAGCGGGCGCTGCGAGGTGCGGTCCATGAGCGCGTCGATGTCGCGGTCGTAATACATATTGAACGCGGCCGCGCCGCCGGCCGACAGATAGCCGCCGACGCAGGTGGCGAGCACCAGCCATAGATCCGGGACGCCCTTGGCGGCCAGGAACATCACCGGCACCGTCGTCATCAGCAGCAGCTCGATGACACGCGGCTTGGTCAGTGCCACGAACGCCTTGACTCGGGCACCGAGCGGCCGGCGGCTCCGGCTCGTATCGAGCACCCCCGCAGGACGGGAATCGACGGCCGTCACGCACACCCCTGGTAGAAGCAAGAACCAGCAAGCACCGGACATGAAGAGCCGGTAAAGACTTGCGCGTACCACGCCACTCTAGACGTTGCGGATACGCCGCCCGCCGCCGGGGTCGGCTCGTGTTCGCGGAGCTCACGGCGCTCGAGGGAATGGCACATCTCCGGCATTCGTTCCCCGGATGCCGGGTACTCGCTCGAAAAGATGAGCGTTCTTCCAGGGGTAGGCTCGACAAAGCCGGTGTGCGCATCGTCGCCGGATATGGACGTTATACGGACAGTGTGGAGAGGAGCCCTGACTCAGGGTGAGCACCAAGCCGACTACCACAGACCTCGAGTGGACCGATGTGGACCAGCGTGCCGTGGACACGGCGCGTGTCCTGGCCGCGGATGCCGTGCAGAAGGTCGGCAACGGCCACCCCGGCACCGCCATGAGCCTGGCCCCCGCCGCGTACCTGCTCTTCCAGAAGCTGATGCGGCACGACCCGTCCGACGCCGGTTGGGTGGGCCGTGACCGGTTCGTCCTCTCGCCCGGCCACACCTCGCTGACCCTCTACGTCCAGCTGTACCTGGGCGGGTTCGGCCTGGAGCTGGAGGATCTGAAGTCGTTCCGCACCTGGGGCTCGCTGACCCCGGGCCACCCGGAGCACGGCCACACGGTCGGCGTCGAGACCACGACCGGCCCGCTGGGCCAGGGCATCGCCAACGCGGTGGGCATGGCGATGGCGACCCGCTACGAGCGTGGACTGTTCGACCCGGAGGCGCCCGAGGGCACCTCTCCCTTCGACCACACCATCTGGGCGATCGTCTCCGACGGCGACCTGGAGGAGGGCATCTCCGCGGAGGCCTCCTCGCTGGCCGGCCACCAGAAGCTCGGCAATCTGATCGCGCTGTACGACGACAATCACATCTCGATCGAGGGCGACACCGCGACCGCCTTCTCCGAGGATGTGCTGAAGCGCTACGAGGCGTACGGCTGGCATGTCCAGCGCGTCGAGCAGGCGCCCAACGGCGACTTCGACGTCCACGCGCTGTACGCGGCGCTGAAGGCGGCGCAGGCCGAGACCGAGCGCCCCTCGATCATCGCCGCCCGCACGATCATCGCCTGGCCCGCGCCGAACGCGCAGAACACCGAGGCCGCCCACGGCTCGGCGCTCGGCGCCGACGAGGTCGCCGCCACCAAGCGCGTCATGGGCTTCGACCCCGAGCAGGACTTCGAGGTCGAGGAGTCGGTCATCGCCCACACCCGCGGCGGTCTGGCCGGCCGCGGCCGCGAGGCCCGCGCCGCCTGGGACAAGCAGCTCCAGGACTGGCGGAACAACAACGCCGAGCGCGCCGCCGAGTTCGACCGGATCACCGCCGGTGAGCTGCCCGAGGGCTGGGACAAGGCGATCCCGGTCTTCGAGCCGGGCAAGGACGTGGCCACCCGCAAGGCCTCCGGCCAGGTCCTCAAGGCGCTCGGCGGGGTGCTCCCCGAGCTGTGGGGCGGCTCCGCCGACCTCGCGGGCTCGAACAACACCACCATCGACGCGTCCTCGTCCTTCCTCCCCAAGGACAACCCGCTTCCCGAGGCCGACCCGTACGGCCGTACGGTGCACTTCGGCATCCGCGAGCACGCCATGGGCTCGACCATGAACGGCATCGCGCTGCACGGCAACACCCGTGTCTACGGCGGCACCTTCCTGGTCTTCTCCGACTACATGCGCCCCGCCGTCCGTCTCGCCGCCCTGATGAAGCTCCCCGTCACCTATGTGTGGACGCACGACTCCATCGGCCTGGGCGAGGACGGCCCGACCCACCAGCCGGTCGAGCACCTGTCCGTGCTGCGCGCCATCCCGGGCCTGAACATCGTCCGCCCGGCCGACGCCAACGAGACCGCCATCGCCTGGCGCGAGATCACCCGCCGCCACAGCGACCGGCCCGCCCCGCACGGCATCGCGCTGACCCGGCAGAACGTGCCGACGTACGACGTCAACGAGGACGCCGCCAAGGGTGGCTATGTCCTGGCCGAGGCCGAAAGGCCCGAAGGACAGAGCGCTGCTCCGCAGGTGATCCTCATCGGCACCGGGTCCGAGGTGCAGCTCGCCGTCGAGGCGCGCGAGCAGCTGCAGGCCGCCGGCGTCCCCACCCGCGTGGTCTCGATGCCCTCGGTCGAGTGGTTCGACGAGCAGGACCAGGCGTACCGGGACAGCGTGCTGCCGCCGTCCGTGAAGGCCCGCGTGGCCGTCGAGGCGGGCATCGGGCTGACCTGGCACCGCTTCGTGGGCGAGGCCGGCCGCATCGTCTCCCTCGAGCACTTCGGCGCCTCCGCCGACTACAAGGTGCTCTACCGGGAGTTCGGCCTGACCACGGAAGCCGTCGTCGCCGCCGCCCGCGAGTCGCTTGAGACCGCCGGGCACTGACGCCGTATACGACCTTGTAGCGACGAGTAGGAGATGCAATCCCGATGACAGACGCACTCAAGCGGCTGGCCGACGAAGGCGTCGCGGTCTGGCTCGACGACCTTTCACGCAAGCGCATCACATCCGGCAACCTGGCCGAGCTGATCGACGAGAGCCATGTGGTGGGCGTGACCACCAACCCGTCGATCTTCCAGAAGGCGATCGCCGGCGGTGACGGCTACCAGCAGCAGGTGGCCGACCTCGCGACCCGCAAGGTCACCGTCGACGAGGCCGTCCGCATGATCACCACGGCGGACGTCCGGGACGCCGCCGACATCCTGCGCCCGGTCCACGACGCGACCGGCGGCCAGGACGGCCGGGTCTCCATCGAGGTGGACCCGCGCCTGGCGCACAACACGGCCGCCACCATCGCCGAGGCCAAGCAGCTGGCCTGGCTGGTGGACCGGCCCAACACCTTCATCAAGATCCCGGCCACCAGGGCAGGGCTGCCCGCGATCACCGAGGTGATCGGGCTCGGCATCAGCGTCAACGTCACGCTGATCTTCTCGCTGGAGCGCTACCGCGAGGTCATGGACGCCTTCCTGGCCGGCCTGGAGAAGGCCAAGGCCGCGGGGCTCGACCTACAGAAGATCCACTCGGTGGCGTCCTTCTTCGTGTCCCGCGTGGACACCGAGATCGACAAGCGCCTCGACAAGCTGGGCACCGACGAGGCCAAGGCGCTGCGCGGCAAGGCCGCCCTGGCCAACGCCCGCCTCGCCTACCAGGCGTACGAGGAGGTGTTCGGCTCCCACGACAAGTCGACGCCGGCGTCGGAGCGCTGGGCCGCCCTGGACCGGGCCAACGCCAACAAGCAGCGCCCGCTGTGGGCCTCCACCGGCGTCAAGGACCCGGCCTACAAGGACACGCTCTACGTGGACGACCTGGTCGCCCCGGGCACGGTCAACACCATGCCGGAGGCCACGCTGGAGGCCGTCGCCGACCACGGCCGGATCACCGGCGACACGGTGCGCGGTACATACGAGCAGGCCAAGGCCGATCTCGACGCGCTTGCCGGGGTCGGAATCTCGTACGATGACGTTGTACAGCTCCTTGAGGACGAAGGCGTCGAGAAGTTCGAGGCGTCCTGGAACGACCTGCTGAAGTCCACTGAGGCGGAGCTGGGCCGCCTCACTCCTTCGGAGGCGTGAGAGATCTTGTCACTTTCCACGAGCGGAGCCAATCCGCTGCGTGACCCCCGGGACCGGCGGCTTCCGCGCATCGCGGGGCCGTCCGGCCTGGTCATCTTCGGCGTCACGGGCGACTTGTCCCGCAAGAAGCTGATGCCGGCCGTCTACGACCTGGCCAACCGCGGTCTGCTGCCGCCGGGCTTCTCGCTCGTCGGCTTCGCCCGCCGCGACTGGGAGAACGAGGACTTCGCCCAGGTCGTACACGACGCGGTCAAGGAACACGCCAGGACCCCCTTCCGCGAGGAGGTCTGGCAACAGCTCGCCGAGGGCTTCCGCTTCGTGCCCGGCGAGTTCTCCGACGACGAGGCGTTCGAGAAGCTGCGGGGGACGATCGAGGAGCTGGACAAGGCGCGCGGCACGGGCGGCAACTTCGCCTTCTATCTGTCGGTCCCGCCGAAGTTCTTCCCCTCCGTCGTCCAGCAGCTCAAGAAGCACGGCCTGTCCTCCGGGCCGGGCGACTCCTGGCGGCGCGCCGTCATCGAGAAGCCCTTCGGCCATGACCTGGCCAGCGCCCAGGAGCTCAACCAGGTCGTCCATGAGGTCTTCCGGCCGAGCGACGTCTTCCGGATCGACCACTACCTGGGCAAGGAGACGGTCCAGAACATCCTGGCGCTGCGCTTCGCCAACACCATGTTCGAGCCGCTGTGGAACCGCTCGTACGTCGACCACGTACAGATCACCATGGCCGAGGACATCGGCATCGGCGGCCGGGCCGGCTACTACGACGGCATCGGCGCGGCGCGCGACGTCATCCAGAACCACCTGCTGCAGCTCCTCGCGCTGACCGCCATGGAGGAGCCCTCCTCCTTCGACGCCACCGCGCTGGTCACCGAGAAGCTCAAGGCGCTCAAGGCCGTCAAGCTACCGAGGGAGCTGGGCAAGCACACCGTGCGCGGCCAGTACGCCCACGGCTGGCAGGGCGGTCAAGAGGTGGCGGGCTACCTGGAGGAGGAGGGCATCGACCCCAACTCCAAGACCGACACCTATGCCGCGATCAAGCTGGAGATCGACAACCGCCGCTGGGCGGGCGTCCCCTTCTACCTGCGCGCGGGCAAGCGGCTCGGGCGCCGGGTCACCGAGATCGCGGTGGTCTTCCAGCGCGCCCCGCACTCCCCCTTCGACGCCACCGACACCCAGGAGCTCGGGGAGAACGCCCTGGTCATCCGGGTGCAGCCGGACGAGGGCATCACCATCCGGTTCGGCTCCAAGGTGCCCGGCACCTCCATGGAGATCCGGGACGTGACGATGGACTTCGCCTACGGCGAGTCCTTCACCGAGTCCAGCCCCGAGGCCTACGAGCGGCTGCTGCTCGACGTCCTGCTCGGCGACGCCAACCTCTTCCCCCGTCACCAGGAGGTGGAGGAGTCCTGGCGGATCCTCGATCCCGTCGAGGACTACTGGGACCAGCACGGCAAGCCCGAGCAGTACACGGCGGGCACCTGGGGGCCGAAGGCGGCGGACGAGATGCTCGCACGAGACGGACGGAGCTGGCGCCGGCCATGAACATCGATCTCACCGACACCACGTCCAGCCAGATCAACGCTGCTCTGGTCCAGGCGAGGCGGGCGGCGGGGATACCGGCCGTGGGCATGGTGCTCACCCTTGTCATCGTCACCGACGAAGGCAACCACTACGACGCGCTGAAGGCGGCCAGCGAGGCATCCAAGGAACACCCCTCGCGCATCCTGGTCGTCATCAAGCGGCCGGGGCGCTCGCCGCGCGACCGCAAGGTGGCCCGGCTGGACGCGGAGGTGCGGATCGCCGGCGAGAGCGGCACCGGCGAGACGGTGCTGCTTCGGCTGTACGGCGAGCTCGCGGGCCACGCCCAGTCGGTGGTGCTGCCGCTGCTGCTGCCGGACGCCCCGGTGGTGGTGTGGTGGCCGGAGGACGCGCCGGAGCACCCCAGCGAGGACCTGCTGGGCCAGCTGGCCGCCCGCCGGATCACCGACGCCCAGGACACCGAGGACCCGGTGGCCACGCTCGGGCTGCGCGCCCGCACGTACACCCCGGGCGACACCGACCTGGCCTGGACCCGTATCACCCCGTGGCGCAGCGTGCTGGCCGCGGCGCTGGACCAGAAGCACTCGGCGATCACCTCCGCCGTGGTCGAGGGCGAGGCGTACAACCCGAGTGGCGAACTGCTGGCCCTGTGGCTCGCGGAGCGGCTGCGGGTCCCGGTGCAGCGGCACATCACGGACGGCCCCGGGCTGACCGCGGTGCGGCTGGAGACGACCGACGGCACCATCTGCCTGGACCGGGCGAACGGGTCGCTGGCCGAGCTGGCGATGCCGGGGCAGCCGGACCGGCATGTCGCGCTACAGCGGCGGGACAAGTCGGAGCTGATAGCGGAGGAGCTGCGCCGCCTCGACCCGGACGAGATGTACGCCTCGGCGGTGAAGTTCGGGGTGGGCCGGCTCGGCAAGAGCGTGAGCGGCGCGGCCGAGCAGCCCACGGCGCGGACCGGTGCGACGGCAGCCGGGCCTGGCTCTGGCTCTGGCTCTGGTGGTGGCGGTAAGGCCGGTGCCGGTGCCCGTCCGGAGGCGACGCGCGCGGCGGGCGGGGCCCCGGCGAAGGCGGCCGGGGACAAGGCCGGCGGCAAGGCGGCGTCGTGAGCGCTCCGCAGGTCGTCGTCCATCGCGACAAGGAGCTGATGGCACAGGCCGCGGCGGCCCGGCTGATCACAAAGATCGTGGACGCCCAGTCCGCCCGCGGCTCGGCCTCGGTGGTCCTGACCGGCGGGCGCAACGGCAACGGCCTGCTGGCCTCCCTCGCCGAGGCGCCGGCCCGGGACGCCGTGGACTGGTCGCGCCTTGACCTGTGGTGGGGTGACGAGCGGTTCCTGCCGGAAGGCCACCCGGACCGCAATGTCACCCAGGCGCGGGAGGCGCTGCTGGACGCGGTGGGTCTGGACCCGGCCCGGGTGCACCCGATGCCGGCCTCCGACGGCCCGTGGGGCAGCGATGTGGAGGCCGCCGCGGAGGCGTACGCCGAGGAGCTGGACCGGGCCGCGCGCCCGGAGAACCACGGCGCGGCGCCGTCCTTCGACGTGCTGCTGCTGGGCGTCGGCCCGGACACCCATGTGGCCTCGCTCTTCCCGGAGCTGCCCGCCGTACGGGAGGCCGAGCGGACGGTGGTGGCGGTGCGCGGTGCGCCCAAGCCCCCGCCCACCCGGGTCACCCTGACCCTGCCCGCGATCCGCGCGGCCCAGGAGGTCTGGCTGCTGGCGGCGGGCGAGGACAAGGCCAAGGCGGTGACGATCGCGCTGTCGGGCGCCGGGGAGATCCAGGCCCCGGCCGCGGGCGCGTACGGCCGCCGCCGCACGCTGTGGCTGCTGGACCGGACCGCCGCGGCGGGCCTGCCGCGCGAGCTGTACCCCCCGGCGTCGCCCTGACCGGACGCATGACAGGACCGGACGGGCCGGACTGGGCCTGCCCCGCATGAGCGGGTCGGGCGCAGCCGGCCCGTCCGGCGTTTCGTTCCGTGCTCTCGGCGGCCTCAGCGCCCGCGCAGCTTGCGGTACGTGGCGACCAGCCGCGCCGTGGAGGGGTCGAGCCCCGGCACCTCGGCCCCCTCGGTGAGCGCGGGCTCGACGCGCTTGGCGAGGACCTTGCCGAGCTCGACCCCCCACTGGTCGAACGAGTCGATGTTCCATACGGCGCCCTGGACGAACACCTTGTGCTCGTAGAGCGCGACCAGCTGGCCGAGCACCGAGGGGCTCAGCTCGGGGGCCAGGATCGTGGTCGTGGGGCGGTTGCCGGGGAAGGTCTTGTGCGGCACCAGCTCCGGCGCCACCCCTTCGGCGGCCACCTCCTCCGCCGTCTTGCCGAACGCCAGCGCCTGGCCCTGGGCGAAGAGGTTGGCCATCAGCAGGTCGTGCTGGGCGGCGAACTTGGGGGTCAGGTCGGCCACCGGCTCGGCGAAGCCGATCAGATCGGCCGGGATCGTCTTGGTGCCCTGGTGGAGCAGCTGGTAATAGGCGTGCTGGCCGTTGGTGCCGGGTGTCCCCCAGACCACCGGGCCGGTCTGCCAGCTCACCGGACGGCCCTCGCGGTCCACCGACTTGCCGTTGGACTCCATGTCCAACTGCTGTAGATAGGCGGGGAACTTCGACATGTAGTGCGAGTAGGGCAGCACGGCGTGCGACTGCGCGTCGAAGAACCGTCCGTACCAGATGCCCAGCAGCCCGAGCAGCATCGGTGCGTTCTCCTCGGGCGGGGCGCAGCGGAAGTGCTCGTCGACAACGTGGAAGCCGGCCAGCATCTCGCGGAAGTGCTCCTGGCCGATGGCGATCATCAGGGACAGGCCGATGGCCGAGTCGAAGGAGTAGCGCCCGCCGACCCAGTCCCAGAACTCGAACATGTTGTCGGTGTTGATGCCGAACTCGGCGACCTTCTCCGCGTTGGTCGACAGCGCCACGAAGTGCTTGGCGACGGCCTCTTGGCCGGCTTCGAGACCCCTCAGCAGCCAACGGCGGGCGGAGGTGGCGTTGGTGATGGTCTCGATGGTGGTGAAGGTCTTCGAGGCGACGATGAACAGCGTCTCGGCGGGGTCCAGTCCGTACAGCGCCTCATGCAGGTCCGCCCCGTCGACGTTGGAGACGAAGCGGAACCGCAACTCGCGGTGGGTGTAGGCGCGCAGCGCCTCGAACGCCATCGCCGGGCCCAGGTCGGAGCCGCCGATGCCGATATTGACGATGTTCTTGATGGGCTTGCCGGTGTGGCCGGTCCACTCCCCCGAGTGGATCCGGTCGACAAACGTGCCCATCTTGGTGAGCACCGCGTGCACTTCGGGAAGGACGTTCTTGCCGTCGGTCTCGACGACGGCGGAGAGGGGTGCGCGCAGGGCGGTGTGCAGCACCGCCCGGTCCTCAGTGGTGTTGATCTTCTCGCCGCGGAACATGGCGTCCCGCAGCTCGGCCACCCCGGTCGCCCGGGCCAGCTCCCGCAGCAGCCGCAGGGTCTCGTCGGTCACCAGGTGCTTGGAGTAGTCCAGATGGAGGTCGCCGACCTGAACGGTGAACCGCTCCGCGCGCTCGGGGTCCTGGGCGAACAGCTCGCGCAGATGCGCGTCACCCAGCTCCTGGCGGTGTGCGGCCAGTGCGTTCCACTCCGGCAGCTGGTCGAGCCTGCTGCGGCCGTCTGCGTTCATCTCGGAATCAGCCCACTTCTTGTCGGTGCCTGGCCCCCGTGCCCCCAACCTAATTGATCGGGGACCGCATCCCAGGGACGAGGGCCACCAGCCCGCCGACGAAGAGCGCGGCGGCCGCCAGCGCCGGTGTGTTCAGCCCCCATGCCGCGGCGATGACCCCGCCGAGCAGGGCACCGAGCGGGGCACCGGCGATCGACAGGGTGCGGAAGGCGGCGCTGACCCGGCCCAGCATCTCGGCCGGGCTGCGCTGCTGCATCATCGTCACCTCCGTGACGTTCCAGATGATCCCGGCGAGGCCGAAGACGCCGAAGGCTGCGACGGCGGCCGGCAGCTCGCGGATCGTGCCCAGGACAAGGAGGGCGGCGATCTGCGCGAGGCCGCACACCATGATCGTGGGGCCTCGCCCCAGCCGCTCCGCCACCCGCGCGGCCACCAGCCCACCGGTCACGCTGCCGATCCCGTACACCGTGATGACGGCCGCGTAACCGGCGTCCCCGGCGCCCAGCCATCCGGTGACGTGCAGCACCAGCGTGGCGATGAGGGCGCCGATGCCCACATTGCACAGCGTGGTGGACACGCACAGCGCCCGCAGCAGCCGGTCCCGCCACAACACCTTGAGGCCCTCGGCCATGTCGCTCCGGATCGAGCGGCCCGGCGACCGAGGCTCCCGCGCCTCAGGCGGTGTCCCACCCAGCGAGGCGACCAGCGCGGCGGCGGCGAGATAGGTGGCCGCGTCGGCCGCGTACGGCACAGCGGCGCCCAGCCCCAGGGCCACCGGCACCAGCGGCGCGCCCACGAACCGGCCCATGACCTCCTGCCCGGTCATCAGGCGGGCGTTGGCCCGGCTCAGGGCCTCCGGCGCCACCACGGTCGGCAGCAGGGCCGTGGCGGCGTTGTCGAAGAGGGTCTGCAGGGTGGTCAGCGCGAAGGCGAGGGCGAGCAGCAGGCCGATCGTGGCATGTCCCAGCCATACGGCAACGGCGAAGGCGGCCATCAGCACGCCGCGCGCCACGTCCACCGCCCACATCGCCCGCCGCTGGTCCACCCGGTCGGCGATGGCCCCGCCGAGCAGCCCGAACAGCAGCCACGGCAGAAATCCGCACGCGGTCACCAGCGAGACCAGCACCGGGGAGTCGGTCAGCGAGACGGCCAGCAGCGGAAGCGCCGCCCCGCGCAGCGCAT
Source organism: Streptomyces sp. LZ34 (assembly GCF_053890475.1). Lineage (NCBI taxonomy): Bacteria > Bacillati > Actinomycetota > Actinomycetes > Kitasatosporales > Streptomycetaceae > Streptomyces > Streptomyces sp. LZ34. The sequence continues at coordinate 9,448,235 of NZ_CM132680.1, read as the reverse complement.
CCCCGAACCGGGACACCACCGCGGCCCCCCACAGCCGCCCGAAACCACCCCGCCACGCAAGCGGCACAGCCCGCCCGGCGCCCTGCTCACCTGCCTCCACCGTGGTCATGACGCCCCTCCCGGACCGCGCGGTCCCGACCCCTACGGCACCTCACGTCACGACCGTAGCCCCCACCACTGACAACGGCCCGGCCGCGCACCCCCGTCAGAGGTGCCCGGCCGGGCCGTCGTACTGTGCGTCGTCCCGCCTGCCGCTCAGATCTCGCCGCGGAGCTTGGCGAGAGCCTCGGCGAGGATCGCCTCGCCGTCGGCGTCGCTCCGCCGCTCCCGCACATACGCCAGATGCGTCTTGTACGGCTCGGTGCGCGGCGGGTCCGGCGGGTTGTCCCGGTCCTTGCCGGCCGGGAAGCCACAGCGGGGGCAGTCCCAAGTGTCCGGGATCTGCGCGTCGCTGGCGAAGCTCGGCACAGTCTCGTGCCCGTTCGAGCACCAGAAGGAAATACGCAGGCGAGGCGCCGATTCGCCTCGCTCCGCTTCTCCCATCGGCCCCGCTCCGACCCGACTTCCACGGATCGCGTTGCCACTTGCCACGGTCGTAACTCCCTGCGTGATGGTGCCGCGAAGCATTGGTAGGCAGCTCCGCTGCCGGGCGCCCCAGTCTACGTAAGGCCCAACGCGCGTCCAATGAGAGGAGTTACCGCCTCCCCCAGCCTCCGGCCGGGAGGTGCCCCCCAGGACGCAAGCCCATGATAAGCCGCGCTCACGACGGTACGTCAGCTATCGGCTCAATCGAGCTTCATCAACAGGCCGAGCACGACGATGCAGACGAACCACAGCAGACCGACGACGATGGTGATCCGGTCCAGGTTGCGCTCGGCGACCGAGGAGCCGCCCACGGAGGACTGCATACCACCACCGAACATGTCGGACAGACCTCCGCCCTTCCCCTTGTGCATGAGCACCAGCATCATCAGCAGGAGGCTGAAGACGATGAGGGCGATCGAGAACCCCATGACCACGGCTGGACCAACTCTCTCGGGCTTGGACGGAACGGTAAGGAACACGGTAAGGAACGGGGGGCCGGGTGGTGACGATCGCACCACCTCGACCCCCGCCAGGGTACGACGAGTGACCTGCTACGGCCTACTCACCGGTGTGCTCACTGGTCGCGGAACCGGACGATCTTGACGAAGTCCTCCGCGTCCAGGCACGCGCCGCCGATCAGCGCGCCGTCCACGTCCGGCTGCGCCATGATCGCGGCGACGTTCCCGGACTTCACCGAGCCGCCGTACTGGATCCTGACCTTGTCGGCCACGTCCTGGCTGTAGAGCTCGGCCAGGCGGCCCCGGATGGCCCCGCAGACCTCCTGGGCGTCCTCGGGGGTGGCCACCTCACCGGTGCCGATGGCCCAGACCGGCTCGTACGCGATCACGATCCGCTCGACCTGCTCGGCCGGGATGTCCTTCAGACCGCCGTCGACCTGCGCGAGCGTGTGTGCGACCTGGTTGCCCGCCTTGCGCACGTCCAGGCCCTCACCGACGCACAGGATGGGGACGATGTCGTTCTTGAAGGCGGCCTTGACCTTGGCGTTGCACAGCTCGTCGGTCTCGCCGTGGTACTGGCGCCGCTCGGAGTGGCCGACCGCCACATAGGAGCAGCGCAGCTTGGCGAGCATCGCGCCGGAGATCTCTCCGGTGTACGCGCCGGAGTCGTGCGCCGAGATGTCCTGGGCGCCGTACTTGATCTTCAGCTTGTCGTGCTCGACCAGGGTCTGGAGCGTCCGGAGGTCCGTGAACGGCGGCAGGACCGCGACCTCGACGTCCTCGTAGTCCTTGTCGGTGAGCGAGAAAGTGATCTTCTGGACGTGGGCGATGGCCTCGAGGTGGTTGAGGTTCATCTTCCAGTTGCCCGCCATCAGCGGGGTGCGGTCACTCACGGTGTTCAGTCCTCCAGTGCGGCGAGGCCGGGGAGCGTCTTGCCCTCGAGGTATTCGAGGCTCGCGCCGCCGCCGGTCGAGATGTGGCCGAAAGCGTTTTCGTCGAAGCCCAGGATCCGTACGGCGGCGGCGGAGTCGCCCCCGCCCACCACGGTGAAGGCCGGGCTCTCGACCAGCGCCTGGGCGACGGCCTTGGTGCCCTCGGCGAAGTCGGGGTGCTCGAAGACGCCCATCGGGCCGTTCCAGAAGACGGTGGCGGCGTCGGCCAGCTTCGAGGCGTACAGCTCGCCGGTCTCCGGGCCGATGTCCAGGCCCATCTGGCCGGCCGGGATCTCCGCGACGGAGACCACACTGGGGTGGGCCGGGGCCTTCGTCTTCAGGTCCGGGAACTCGGGGGCCACCAGGACGTCGACGGGGAGCACGAACTCCACGCCGCGCTCCTTGGCGCGCGCCAGGTACTCCTGGACGGTCGCGATCTGGTCCTCCTGTAGCAGCGAGGTGCCGATCTCGTGGCCCTGGGCCTTGAGGAAGGTGTACGCCATGCCGCCGCCGATGAGGATGCGGTCGGCCCGCTCCAGGAGGTGGTCGATGACGCCGAGCTTGTCGGACACCTTGGCGCCGCCGAGGACCACCGCGTACGGGCGCTTCACATCCTCGGTGAGCTGCTGGAGGACGTGTCGCTCGGCGGCGATCAGCTGGCCCGCGGCGTGCGGCAGTCGCGCCGGGAGGTCGTACACGGAGGCGTGCTTGCGGTGCACCGCGCCGAAGCCGTCGCCCACATAGAGGTCCGCGAGGGCGGCGAGCTGGTCGGCGAAGGCGCCGCGCTCGGCGTCGTCCTTGCTGGTCTCACCGGCGTTGAAGCGCAGGTTCTCCAGCAGCGCGACCTCGCCCTCGCCGAGCCCGGCCACGGCCTGGCGCGCGCCGTGCCCGACCGTGTCGGCCGCGAAGACGACCTGCTTGCCGAGGAGTTCACCGAGCCGCCGGGCGACCGGGGCGAGCGAGAAGCGGGGGTCGGGCTCGCCCTTGGGGCGGCCCAGGTGGGAGGCGACGATCACCTTGGCGCCCGACTCGGCGAGCTTGGCGATGGTCGGCACGGCGGCGCGGATACGGCCGTCGTCGGTGATCGTCTCGCCGTCGAGCGGGACGTTCAGATCGGCGCGGACGAAGACCCGCTTGCCGGCGACCTGAAGATCGTCAATCGTCTTCACTGAGGACTCCTAGTTCATGGGACAGGGCCCGTACGACAGCGTCGTACCGGGCCCTGTCCTGGCTCATCGCGGCAGCGGTCAGAGCTGGTTGCCGACGAAGACGGTCAGGTCGACGAGGCGGTTGGAGTAGCCCCACTCGTTGTCGTACCAACCGATGATCTTGACCTGCTTGCCCTGGGCCATGGTCAGCGAGGAGTCGAAGGTGCAGGAGGCCGGCCAGTTGACGATGTCCGAGGAGACGATCTCGTCCTCGGTGTACTCGAGGATGCCCTTGAGCTGGCCCTCGGCGGCCTTCTGGAAGGCGGTGTTGACCTCGTCCCTGGTGACCTCGCGGTCCAGCTCGACGACCAGGTCGGTGACCGAACCGGTGGGCACCGGGACGCGCATGGCCATGCCGTCCAGCTTGCCCTTGAGTTGCGGGAGCACCAGGGCGGTGGCCTTCGCGGCGCCGGTCGAGGTCGGGATGATGTTCTCCGCGGCGGCCCGCGCGCGGCGCAGGTCCTTGTGCGGGAAGTCCAGGATGCGCTGGTCGTTGGTGTACGCGTGCACCGTGGTCATCAGGCCCTTGGTGATACCGAAGGCCTCGTCGAGGACCTTCGCCATCGGGGCGACACAGTTGGTGGTGCAGGACGCGTTGGAGACGATGTGGTGGTTGGCGGCGTCGTACTTGTCCTGGTTGACGCCCATGACGATGGTGATGTCCTCGTCCTTGGCGGGCGCGGAGATCAGGACCTTCTTGGCGCCGGCGGCCAGGTGCTTCGCCGCGTCGTCGCGCTTGGTGAAGATGCCCGTCGACTCGATGACGATGTCGGCGCCGAGCTCGGCCCACGGAAGCTTGGCCGGGTCCCGCTCGGCGAGCGTCTTGAACGTCTGGCTGCCGACGGTGATGGTGTCGTCGGTGTGGCTGACCGCCTGCTTCAGCCGACCCATGATGGTGTCGTACTTCAGCAGGTGGACCAGAGTGGCGTTGTCGGTCAGGTCGTTGACACCGACGATCTCGATGTCCGCGCCCTGCTCCAGGAGCGCGCGGAAGTAGTTGCGGCCGATGCGGCCGAAGCCGTTGATGCCTACGCGGATCGTCACGAACCGATCTCCTCGTTGGTGTGCCGGTATGGACGCCGGCGAGCCTTATTGGATGTCCCCGACCGCATCCGACCCTACCGCTATCACGGGACGTACGTGACATTGGCACCGGCGGCCCGCGTCCACTGAAAAGTGGTACGGACCGCCGGCTTCGGTTTACGTATCAGTCACTTTCTGTCACAGGTGGTCAACCGCGCAGCGCACGCAGCGCGGTCCCCACGAGTCGCGCCCGTTCGGAGGCGCTGGGGATGTGCTCCAGGCCGAAGCCGAAGAGCGCGGTGTCCCGGGTGGTGACCGCGGCCGAGGTGCGGAACAGCTCCCGCGACCGGGTCCAGTCGGCGGAGTTCCCCGGGCTGCCGGCCGGCGCCCCCGGCGCCGCCCAGGGGCCGAGCGCCGTCTCGAAGCCCTCCCGGTCCCGCTCGGCGCCGCCGACGACGAGCGCGGTGCCGTCGGCCAGGACGCCGAGTCCGCCCGTGGAGGAGTCGGTCACATACGAGACGGACAGCTCGACCTTCTTGCCCGCGTAGTCGCTCAGGTCCACGGAGACGGCCCGCCAGCCCTCCGAGGAGCCGTTGAAGGCGTTCCAGTCGCCCGTGGTCCCGCCGGCCTCACAGGCGTCCGTACCGCGGGTCAGGTAGTGCGCCAGGAACGGGTGCAGGGTCAGATAGCAGTCGTCCGGGGCGGTGGTGGAGGTGCCGCCGTTGGCGTCGGGCAGGGTGGTCCAGTCGTCCTGGCCCACGGTGTGCGCCTCGACGATCGCATAGTCGTATCCGGGTTCGGTGTCATAGCTGAGCCGGAACCGCAGGTTCGGCTCGTCGGCCGCGGTGTCCCCGGTCAGGTCGACGGTGCGGGACAGCCGCATCCAGGAGCGGTCGCGGTGCAGCGCCGCCGCCATCCAGTCGCCGTCGTACGGCTGGAAGGGCGTGCGCACCCCCGGGTAGTCGCCCGCGGCCGCGCTGCGGAACTGCGGGAACCGCTCCGGCAGCAGCACGTCCGAGGTGACGGTGTACCCGCCCGCCGCGTCCAGGGGGTTGTCCGCGGCGTCGGCGAGGGTGGCGCCGGTGCCCGCGAGGGCGCCGCCGCCGCGGTAGCTCGGCGGGGACGCCAGCGACAGACGGCGGTCGGCGCCGAGGTAGTACTGGCTGAAGTCGTCGGTGTCGGCCGGGCCGACCTCGGAGCTGCCGCCCGCCCGCTCGCCACTGGTGATGAGCTTGCCGCCCTCGTTGAGGAAGTCGCGCACCGCGAGCAGGGTGGTGCCGCCGGGCCGCTGGGCGCCGGTGTACCAGTACACGGTCTTGAAGTGGCTCAGCACCCCCAGGGCGTGCGGCGCGCCCTGGGTGACGACGTCCCACACGGCGGACCTGCGGCCGTTGTCGGCGAGCGCCTTGGTGTACGCGGCGGTGTGCCGGGCCGCGGTGGTGCCGCCCTCGTCGGCGATCACCAGGGTGTCGGCGCGCGGCCGCTCGGCGACGCGGTAGGTGAAGGGCTTGCTCGCCGTCGGCTCGCCCTTCCGGGCGCGGCCGGTGAACCAGACCTTCACCTTGTCGCCGACGTCCGCGCCCTTGACCGTGGCGCGGTACTGGTCGAAGCGGATGTTGTCCTCGCCGCCGTAGGTCTCGCCGCCCTGCCATGCCTTGAGGGGAGCGGTGCGGGTGCGGCCGCCGTCGACGCGGTAGTTGAGCTTCTTGCCGCGCACGCTCTTGCGGGCGGTCACCGAGACCTCCTGGCCGCCGTCACGGGCGTAGGAGGTGGTGAAGGCCTCCGGGGTGAAATCGGGGGCGTCGATGCCGACCGGGGAGCTGGGCCGGTCGGGGTGGTCGGCGGTCTCGGCGACGGCGAGCGCGAACGGGATGTTCTTGGCGAACTCCTCCTGGATGAGCTTCTCGTCGTCCGGGAAGGTGAAGACGGACTCGCAGTCGCCGGGCAGCCAGGGGTCGCCGGGGTCGATGGCGGACGCCGTCTGACAGGTCGACATCTCCGGGGTGAACATCATCATCCCGTTGACGTTGGCCGCGTGGCCGTCGGCCTCGCCGTTGGTGGTGTACAGCTCGGAGGAGACCTGCGGGTGGTAGCCGGGGATCGCCGACTTCTCCGGCGTGCCGGCGAGGGACTTGTAGAGGATGTCGTCGGGGGTGGGGGTGGCGACCTGCCAGCCGACGCCGTAGAGCAGCAGTTCGGCGGCCGAGTGGTAGTTGATGCCGTACTCGAAGCCGATGCGCTTCTCGAACGCGTCCAGCGCCTTGGTCTCCGGCTCGGAGGCCGGGCCCGGGCCTCGGTAGACCTCCTCGGCCGGGTCGGGGGACGAACCCTCGTTGTCGTAGCCCCACTTGTAGGAGAAGTTGCGGTTGAGGTCGACGCCGTCGCCCGCGGTGATCCTGCCGTCGCCGTCGTTGTCGCGCAGGTTCTTGCGCCACTGCCGGTTGTCGGGGCTCTGGTGGGTGAAGTCGTAGCCGTCCGGGTTGGCGGAGAGGACGAACCACAGCTCCGTACGGTCCACGATCTTGGTGACGCGGTCGTCCTTGCCGTAGTTGTCGAGGTAGTAGTGCATCAGCCGCCGGGTCATCTCCGGGGTGATCCACTCGCGGGCGTGCTGGTTCGACATATAGAGCACCGAGGGCTTCTTGCCGTCGGGGGTCCGGTCGGCGCCCTTGCTGAGCTTGAGGGCGAGGATGTCGTTGCCGCGCACGGTCTTGCCGATGCTGACGACCTTGGTGAGCCCGGGGTGCGCCTGGCCGGTCTCGACGATCTCCTGCTTGAGGCCGCCCTCGCCGCTGTACGGACGGAAGACGCCGTCGCCCGCGGCCTTGACCCGGTTCACGGCCTTCTTGGAGATCTCCTTGCGGGTGAGGCGGACGCCCTGCCCGCGCAGCGCCGCCGCCTGCTTGCCGGTGAGATAGAGCTCGACCTGCCCGGTCCCCTTCTCCGGCAGCCGCTCGCCCAGTTCGTGCCCGTCGGCCCCGGCCTTCAGCAGCAGCGGCACCTGGGCCCGGGTGACCTGGGCGGTCCATACGGACAGTCCCTCGTCGCCGGCCTGAGGCCTCGGCCGGGCCTGCGCCGCGGAGGTCGCGGCCACCCCTCCCAGCAGCAGCGAAGCCACCGCGAGGATCGATCTCGCCTTACGTCTTGTCATGAGCCCCCCTGGCTCCCCTGTTCATCTGTCGCGTCGGTGCGCAGGCGCACAAGACTTGTCACGCCACATGATCATGTCAATGGCACCGCAAGACAGTCATTCGGCGCGAAAAGGTTCGACACCCAGGGCAGCGAGACGCCCCCGGCCTCTCATCGGAAGCCGGGGGCGGGAGGTCTGTCGTACGGTCAGCCGGCGTGTCAGCCGACCATGCCCTCGGCCATCTCCTCGGTCAGGCTGGACTCGGTGCCGGGGATCCCGAGGTCCTGGGCGCGCTTGTCCGCCATGGCCAGCAGGCGGCGGATGCGGCCCGCGACGGCGTCCTTGGTCAGCGGCGGGTCGGCGAGCGCGCCCAACTCCTCCAGGGACGCCTGCTTGTGCTCCATGCGCAGCCGGCCGGCCGCGGCCAGGTGCTCGGGCACCTCGTCGCCGAGGATCTCCAGCGCCCGCTGCACCCGGGCCCCGGCGGCGACGGCGGCCCGGGCCGAGCGGCGCAGGTTGGCGTCGTCGAAGTTGGCGAGCCGGTTGGCCGTGGCCCGCACCTCGCGGCGCATCCGGCGCTCCTCCCACGCGAGCACCGACTCATGGGCGCCGAGCCGCGTCAACAGCGCGCCGATAGCATCACCGTCACGGACGACAACGCGGTCAACACCGCGCACCTCCCGCGCCTTCGCGGCGATCTGCAGCCGACGCGCCGCGCCGACCAGCGCCAGCGCGGCCTCGGGGCCGGGGCAGGTCACCTCCAGCGAGGAGGAGCGGCCGGGCTCGGTGAGCGAGCCGTGGGCGAGGAAGGCCCCGCGCCAGGCGGCCTCGGCGTCACAGGTGGCACCCGAGACGACCTGCGGCGGCAGCCCGCGGATCGGCCGGCCGCGGCCGTCGACCAGGCCGGTCTGCCGGGCCAGCTGGTCCCCGCCCGCCACCACCCGCACCACATAGCGGCTGCCGCGGCGCAGCCCGCCGGGGGCCATCACCACCAGGTCGGAGGAGTGCCCGAAGATCTCCAGGATGTCCTTGCGCACTCTGCGGGCCGCGATGCCCGTATCCAGCTCCGCCTCGATCACGATGCGCCCGCTGACCAGGTGCAGCCCGCCCGCGAACCGCAGGATCGCCGAGACCTCCGCTTTCCGGCAGCAGGTGCGGGTGACGGGGAGCCGGGAGATTTCGTCCTTCACCGCTGCCGTCATCGCCATGGGCCGATCCTTCCATGCATCCGAAAAATACGGTCGTACGCGGCCGCCAAAAGCTCCGGGTCGTGTTTCGGGGAGCCGTCGGGCCTGGCCACCGGCGCGAGCTCGACCGTGCCGCCCAGCCGCTTCGCGGCGTCGCACAGACTGCCCTGGTCGGGGACGGCGGCCTGGTCGGCCAGCACCACGTCGAAGGCGAGTTTAGGGGCGTGTCGGGCCAAAACCTCCAAATGACGCTGCGGGGAGAAGCCATCGGTTTCGCCGGGCTGGGGGGCCAGGTTCAGCGACAGGACCCGGCGGGCCTTGGTGTCGGTGAGCGCCTCCAGCAGCTCGGGGACCAGCAGATGCGGGATCACGGAGGAGAACCAGGAGCCGGGGCCCAGCACCACCCAGTCGGCGTCAAGGACCGCCTCGACGGCCTCGGGGACGGCCGGCGGGCCGCCCGGCACCAGGTGGACCGACTGCACCTCGCCGGGGGTGAGCGCGACGGTGGCCTGCCCGCGTACGGTGGTGACCTCCTCCGGGCGGCCCGGGTCATGGCCGCGGACGAACGCCTGGAGCTCCAGCGGGACCGCCGACATGGGCAGCACCCGGCCGTGCGCGCCCAGCAGCTTGCCGACCAGGTCCAGGGCCTTGACGTGGTCCCCCAGCTGCTCCCAGAGGGCGACGATCAGGAGATTGCCGACCGCGTGGCCGTGCAGCTCGCCCTCGCTGGCGAAGCGGTGCTGGATGACCCGGGCCCAGGTCTGGCCCCAGTCGTCGTCGCCGCACAGCGCGGCCAGCGCCTTGCGCAGATCGCCGGGCGGCAGCACCCCGAGCTCGTCGCGTAGCCGCCCGCTGGAGCCCCCGTCGTCGGCGACGGTGACGACGGCGGTCAGATCGCCGGTGATCCGGCGCAGGGCGGCGAGCGAGGCGGACAGCCCCATCCCGCCGCCGAGCGCGACCACTTTGGGCTGCGCTCCCTTGCTGGTACGGGATCCGACCAGCCGCCGCAGCCGTCTGGTCCGGATCGTCACTCGCGCCCCATGTCACGGTGGACGATGACGGTCTCCACTCCCTCGGCGGCGAGCCGGGCGGCGAGCCGCTCGGACATCGCGACGCTGCGGTGCTTGCCGCCGGTGCAGCCGACGGCGATGGTCACATAGCGCTTGCCCTCGCGGCGGTAGCCGGCCGCGATCAGCTGGAGCAGCTCGGCGTAGCGGTCGAGGAACTCCTTGGCGCCGGGCTGGTTGAAGACATAGCCGGCGACCTCCTCGTTGAGGCCGGTGAAGGGGCGCAGCTCCGGGACCCAGTGCGGGTTCGGCAGGAAGCGGCAGTCCACCACCAGGTCCGCGTCCACCGGCAGGCCGTACTTGTAGCCGAAGGACATGACGGTGGCGCGCAGCTCCGGCTCCTCCTCGCCGGCGAACTGGGCGTCCATCTTGGCGCGCAGCTCGTGCACATTGAGGCTGGAGGTGTCGATCACCAGGTCGGCGTCGCCGCGCAGCTCGCGCAGCAGATCCCGCTCGGCCGCGATGCCGTCCACGATCCGGCCGTCGCCCTGGAGCGGGTGCGGGCGGCGCACCGACTCGAAGCGGCGCACCAGGGCCTCGTCGGACGCCTCCAGGAAGAGGACGCGGCGCTTGACGTTCTTCGCGGCCAGGTCCGCCAGGGACTCGCGCAGATTGTCGAAGAAGCGACGGCCGCGGACGTCGACGACCACCGCGATACGGGCCACATTGCCCTGGGAGCGGGCGCCGAGGTCCACCATGGTGGGGATCAGCGCGGGAGGCAGGTTGTCCACCACGAACCAGCCGAGGTCCTCCAGACACTTGGCGGCGGTGCTGCGCCCCGCCCCCGACATGCCGGAGATGATCACCAGCTCGGGGATGGCCGTCGCCTCGGCTGCGGCGTCTCCCGGCGTGCCCGTATTCACCTGCGCTCCGTCTCCATGCTTCTCATGCTCGTTCATCTGTCCGTCCCCCGCGTCGCTGACGACGCCGCGCTCGCGGCCTCGTCCTCAATGATCTCTCCTGTGGCGGTGTTCACCGCCGGGGCGGCCGGGGCCGCCGTGGCGAGGGCGGCGGCGACCGTCTCGGCCGTCTTGCGGCCCACCCCCGGCACCTCGCATATCTGCTCGACCGTCGCGACGCGCAGCCGCTTGAGCGAGCCGAAGTGCTTCAGGAGCGCCTGCCGACGGCTTTCGCCGAGCCCGGGCACGGTGTCCAGCGGGCCGGCCTTCATCGATTTGGCCCGCTTGCCGCGCTGGTAGGTGATGGCGAAGCGGTGCGCCTCGTCGCGCACGCGCTGCAGCAGATAGAGCCCCTCGCTGCTGCGGGGCAGCACGACCGGGTCCTCGTCGTCGGGCAGCCAGACCTCCTCCAGCCGCTTGGCGAGGCCGCAGACGGCCACGTCGTCGATCCCGAGCTCGTCCAGCGCCCGCTTGGCGGCGGCGACCTGCGGCCGGCCGCCGTCCACGACGACGAGCTGCGGCGGGTAGGCGAACCGCTTCGGCCTGCCGCTCTCGTCGATGGGCCCGGCGGGCGCGGCGGGCTCAGCGGGCTCTGTGGGCTCTGTGGGCTCTGTGGGCTCGGCGAGCTCCGCACGCCCGTTGGCGTGCTCGTTGTGTGCCGCGTCGCCGTCGGGCGGCGGGCCCCACTCGCCGGTGTCCGTCTTCTCCTGTAGATAGCGGCGGAACCGGCGGCCGACCACCTCGTGCATGGCGCGGACGTCGTCCTGGCCCGCGAAGCTCTTGATCTGGAAGCGGCGGTACTCGCTCTTGCGCGCCAGGCCGTCCTCGAAGACCACCATGGACGCCACCACGTCCTCGCCCTGTAGATGCGAGATGTCGAAGCACTCGATCCGCAGCGGGGCGGAGTCCAGCTCCAGGGCCTCGGCGATCTCCTCCAGGGCGCGCGAGCGCGTGGTCAGATCGGAGGCGCGCTTGGTCTTGTGCAGCGCCAGCGCCTGCTGGGCGTTGCGCGCGACGGTCGCCATCAGGTCCTTCTTGTCGCCGCGCTGCGGGATGCGCAGATCGACCCGGGAGCCGCGGCGGTCGCCGAGCCACTGGGCGACCGGCTCGGCGGGCTCGGGCAGGGCGGGGACCAGGACCTCCTTGGGGACCGCGTCGCCCTTCTCCTCCCCGTACAGCTGCTGGAGCGCGTGCTCGACCAGCCCGGCGGTGTCGACGGCCTCCACCTTGTCGGTGACCCAACCGCGCTGGCCGCGGACCCGGCCGCCGCGCACATGGAAGATCTGGACGGCCGCTTCCAGCTCGTCCTCGGCGATTGCTATCAGGTCGGCGTCGGTGGCGTCGGCGAGCACGACCGCGTTCTTCTCCATGGCGCGCTTGAGCGCCCCGATGTCGTCGCGGAGCCGGGCCGCCTTCTCGTACTCCATCTCCTCGGCGGCCTCCTGCATCTGCTCCTCGAGGCGGCGCAGATAGGTGCCGGTGCGCCCGGCCATGAAGTCGCAGAACTCCTCGGCCAGCTCCCGGTGCTCCTCGGCGGTCACCCGGCCCACGCAGGGGGCGGAGCACTTGCCGATGTAGCCGAGCAGACAGGGGCGGCCGATCTGGGCCGAGCGCTTGAACACCCCGGCCGAGCAGGTCCGCACCGGAAAGACCCGCAGCATCAGGTCGACCGTCTCGCGGATGGCCCAGGCGTGGCCGTACGGGCCAAAGTAGCGCACGCCCTTCTTCTTGGGGCCGCGCATGACCTGGACCCGGGGGAATTCCTCGTTGAGCGTGACGGCGAGGGACGGATAGCTCTTGTCGTCGCGGTACTTGACGTTGAACCGGGGGTCGAACTCCTTGATCCAGGAATACTCGAGCTGCAGCGCCTCGACCTCCGTGTTCACCACGGTCCACTCCACGGAGGCGGCCGTGGTGACCATGGTGCGGGTGCGCGGGTGGAGGTTCGCCAGGTCCTGGAAGTACGAGGAGAGCCGCGGGCGCAGGCTCTTCGCCTTTCCGACGTAGATCACCCGGCCGTGCTCGTCTCGGAACTTGTAGACCCCCGGCGAGTCGGGGATCTGTCCCGGCTTGGGGCGGTAGCTGCTCGGGTCGGCCATGGTCACCACCCTACTGGCGGGGAGTGACAGTCCGGAGCGGTCGGGCCGCGTGCGCCGCACCCGATGTCACCCCTGGCACGTAAGCGTTTGCGCAAGCGTTTACGTGCGGCCGCGGATGAGGTACGTTCCTGCCTCGAACCGCCCTGGGGCACCCAGGGGGCCGGTGGACGGTGAAGGGAGAGCCGCACGTGGCGACCATGGCCGATGTGGCCCGGCGCGCGGGCGTGTCCGTGGCCACCGTTTCGCATGTGCTCAACGAGACCCGCCCGGTGCTCCCGGGCACCCGACGGGCCGTGCTCGACGCCATCGACGCCCTGGGCTACACCCACAACACACTCGCCCGCTCCCTCGTCACCGCGCGCACCCGTTCGATCGGCCTGGCGGTCTCGGCGATCAGCAATCCGTACTTCACCGAGATCCTCCAAGGCGTCGAGTCCAGCGCCCTGGAGCACGGCTACGGCCTGCTCATCGCCGACCCGCACGACGACCCCGGGCAGGAGCGCAAGGCCGTCCAGCTCCTCCATGAGCGGCGGGTGGACGGAGTGATCGTCGCCGCCTCCGCCGAGCCCGGCGCGATGATCGACTATCTGACCCGCCACCAGGTCCCCGCCGTCTTCCTCGACCGGCTGGTCACCGACGCCCACGACCAGGTGGGCGCGGAGAACGCCCTCCACGTCGAACAGCTCGTCCACCACCTCGCCGACCTCGGCCACACCCGCATCGGCCTGGTCGCGGGCGCGCCGGGGCTGAGCACCACCGCCGAGCGGATCGCCGGCTACCGGGCCGGGCTGCGCCGGCACGGGCTGCCGTACGCCCCCGAGCTGCTGGCCGGCGGCGACTCCGAGGCGGACGGCGCGCGGGACGCCACCCACCGGCTGCTGGCGGCCGCCCGGCCGCCCACCGCGATCGTCACCGCGAACAACGCGATGACCATCGGCGCGCTGCGCGCCCTGCGCGAGGCGGGCCTCGGCGTGCCGGACGACATCGCGCTGGTCTGCTTCGACGACTTCTCCTGGGCGGATGTGTTCTCGCCCCGGCTCACCGCGATCTCGCAGCCCAGCCGCCAGATCGGCGCCACCGCGGTCAGGCTGCTGCTCGACCGGCTGGCCGACCCCTCGCGGCCGCCGCAGACCGTCCGGCTGCCCTGCGCCTTTGTGCACCGCACCTCGTGCGGCTGTAAGGAGTGAAGTGCCTGACGGGGCCGGACACCCGGATGGCCCCAGGACCCCAACCCACCAACAACGTGAGGAACCGCCTCATGATCGTCGTCGCCGGAGAAGCCCTGATCGACCTGGTTCCCGACCGCCCCGCAGCGGCCGGCCCCGCGGCGGACCCGGCCTTGCCGGCGCTGCTGCCGCGGCGCGGCGGCGGCCCGTACAACACGGCGGTGGCGCTGGGCCGGCTGGGCTCGCCGACCGCCTTCTGCTCCCGGATCTCGGCCGACGGCTTCGGCGAGGCGCTGATGGCGGGGTTGCGCGAGGACGGCGTGGACACCGCGCTGGTGCAGCGCGGCGCGGAACCGACCACGCTGGCGGTGGCGTCGATAGCCCCCGACGGCTCGGCAGGCTACGGCTTCTATGTCGAGGGCACCGCGGACCGTCTCTTCGAGCTGCCCGCGGCCCTTCCCGACTCGGTCGCGGCGCTGTCCTTCGGCACCTGCTCGCTGGTGCTGGAGCCGGGCGCGAGCGCCTACGAGGCACTGCTGCGGCGGGAGGCGGCGCGGGGCGTCTTCACCGCGCTCGACCCGAACATCCGCACCGGTCTGATCCCCGACGCCGACGCCTACCGGGCCCGGTTCCGCGGCTGGCTGCCGCATGTCGCGCTGCTCAAGCTGTCGATGGAGGACGCCGCCTGGCTGGCCGGCGCCCAGGACGCGGCGGCGGCCGCCCGGGAGTGGCTGGCGGCGGGCCCGGCGGCCGTGGTCCTCACGCACGGCCGGGACGGCATCAGCGTCCTCACCCGGGGCGGGGGCGGCTGCGCCGTCCCCGGCGTACAGGTCGAGGTCGTGGACACCATCGGGGCGGGCGACACGGTGAACGCCGCGCTGCTGCACCGTCTGGCGGCGCATGAGGCGCTGTCGGCGGACGCGGTGGCGAAGCTGGACGAGGCGGCCTGGCGGGATGTGCTCGGCTTCGCGGCGCGGGCCGCCGCCGTCACCTGCTCCCGGGCGGGCGCGCAGCCGCCTTACGCGGCCGAGCTCTGACCCCGGCCTCACGAGTCCCCGCAACGCGCCGCAAGGCGCTGAGGGGACGCCGTGGAGGCGCTGTCAGGCGTGCCCCGTGCCCCCGCCGCTTCTGCGGCGGGGGCAGCGGAGTGTGCCGCGCCCGGCGGGGGCGCGGCACGCTCCGCCGCGTGGCTCCGGCGCCTACCGCCGGCCCGCGCTACTTCGCCGCCGCGCGCCGCGCGGGGACCGTCGCCTTCGCCGCGGCCTTCTTGACCGCGGTCTTCTTGGCGGCCGCCTTCTTGGCCGGAGCCTTCGCGGGGGCCTTCTTCGCGGTCTTCCGCCCGACCGGCACCGCCGCGTCGCTCACCCGGTCCCCCAGCATCTCCCTGAGGAACTTGCCGGTGTGGCTGGCCGGGACCGAGGCCACCTGCTCGGGGGTGCCCTCGGCAACAACCAGACCGCCGCCGCCGCCGCCCTCCGGACCCATGTCCACGACCCAGTCAGCCGTCTTGATCACATCGAGGTTGTGCTCGATGACGATCACCGTGTTGCCCTTGTCGACCAGTCCGGACAGCACCTTGATCAGCTTGCTGATGTCCTCGAAGTGGAGCCCGGTCGTGGGCTCGTCGAGGACATAGACCGTGCGCCCCGTCGACCGCTTCTGGAGCTCGCTCGCGAGCTTGACGCGCTGCGCCTCGCCGCCGGAGAGGG
Source organism: Streptomyces sp. LZ34 (assembly GCF_053890475.1). NCBI lineage: Bacteria > Bacillati > Actinomycetota > Actinomycetes > Kitasatosporales > Streptomycetaceae > Streptomyces > Streptomyces sp. LZ34. The sequence continues at coordinate 9,432,772 of NZ_CM132680.1, read as the reverse complement.
TCGGCGCGGGCTGCCCGAGCCGGACGTAACCGAGCCCGACCTCGTTCAGCGTGCGCAGATGGCGGGCGATGGTCGGCACCGCCTCGAAGAAGTCGAGCCCCTCCTCGATGGGCATGTCCAGCACCTCGGCGATGGACTTGCCCTTGTAGTGCACCTCCAGCGTCTCCCGGTTGTACCGCGCGCCATGGCAGACCTCGCACGGCACATACACATCCGGCAGGAAGTTCATCTCGATCTTGATGGTGCCGTCGCCGGAGCAGTTCTCGCAGCGGCCGCCCTTGACGTTGAAGGAGAAGCGCCCGGGCAGGTATCCGCGGACCTTGGCCTCCATCGTCTCCGCGAACAGCTTGCGCACATGGTCGAAGACGCCCGTGTACGTCGCCGGGTTCGAGCGCGGGGTGCGGCCGATGGGCGACTGGTCGACGTGCACCACCTTGTCGACGAGGTCGTCGCCGGCGACCCGGGTGTGCCGGCCCGGGACGGCCCGCGCCCCGTTCAGCTCGCGCGCCAGGTGGGTGTACAGGATGTCGTTGACCAGGGTCGACTTGCCCGATCCGGAGACGCCGGTGACGGCGGTGAGCACGCCGAGCGGGAAGGACACATCGATGTCCTGGAGGTTGTTCTCCCGGGCGCCGTGCACCGTCAGCTGCCGCTCCGGGTCCATGGGCCGGCGCATCCCCGGCAGCTCGATGGACTTCTTCCCGGCCAGATACTGCCCGGTCATCGAGTCCTCGTTGGCCAGCAGCTCCTTGAGCGGCCCGCTGTGGACGACCTTGCCGCCGTGCTCGCCCGCACCCGGGCCGATGTCCACCACCCAGTCCGAGGTCTTGATGGTGTCCTCGTCGTGCTCGACGACGATCAGGGTGTTGCCGAGGTCGCGCAGCCGTACCAGCGTCTCGATCAGCCGGTGGTTGTCACGCTGGTGCAGCCCGATCGACGGCTCGTCCAGCACGTACAACACGCCCACCAGGCCGGAGCCGATCTGGGTGGCCAGCCGGATGCGCTGTGCCTCGCCGCCGGAGAGCGTGCCCGCCGCGCGATTGAGCGAGAGATAGTCCAGGCCGACGTCGACCAGGAACCGCAGCCGCTCGTTGACCTCCTTGAGCACCCGCTGGGCGATGGCCTTGTCGCGGGCGCTCAGCTTCATCCCGCGCAGGAACTCGGCGCACTCGCTGATCGACATCGCGGAGACCTCCGCGATCGAGCGGTCCTCCACCGTGACCGCCAGGATGAGCGGCTTGAGCCGGGTGCCCGCACAGGTGGGGCAGGGCACCTCGCGCATATAGCCCTCGAAGCGCTCACGGCTGGAGTCGCTCTCCGCCTCCGAGTACCGCCGCCGGACGAAGGGCACCGCCCCCTCGAAGGACGTGACGTAGGCCCGCTCCCGCCCGTAGCGGTTGCGGTAGCGGACCTCGATCTGCGTCTTGTGCCCGTTGAGCAGCGCCTTCTTGGCGCGCTGCGGGAGCCCCGCCCAAGGGATGTCCGTACGGAACCCGAGGGCGTCGGCGAGGCCGCCGTACAGCCGGGCGAAGTAGTCCTTGGTGTGGCCGTGGGACCAGGGGTGGATGGCGCCCTCGTCGAGCGACTTCTCCTCGTCCGGGATGATCAGCTCGGGGTCGACCTCCATGCGGGTGCCGATGCCGGTGCACTCCGGGCAGGCGCCGAAGGGCGAGTTGAAGGAGAAGGAGCGCGGCTCCAGCTCCTCGAAGGACAGGTCGTCGTACGGGCAGTAGAGGTGCTCGGAGAACATCCGCTCGCGCTGCGGATCGTCCTCGTCGAGGTCGACGAAGTCGAGGATCACCATGCCGCCGGAGAGCCCGAGCGAGGTCTCCACGGAGTCGGTCAGCCGCCGCTTGGCGCTGTCCTTGACCGTCAGGCGGTCGACGACCACCTCGATGGTGTGCTTCTCCTGCTTCTTCAGCGTCGGCGGGTCGGACAGCTGGATGGTCGCGCCGTCCACCCGCGCCCGGCTGTAGCCCTTGGTCTGCAGGTCGGCGAAGAGATCGACGAACTCCCCCTTGCGCTCGCGCACCAGCGGGGACAGCACCTGGAAGCGGCTGCCCTCGGGCAGCTCCAGCACCTTGTCGACGATCGCCTGCGGCGACTGGCGGGCGATCGGGCGGCCGCACTCGGGGCAGTGCGGCTTGCCGATCCTGGCGAACAGCAGCCGGAGGTAGTCATAGACCTCCGTGATGGTGCCGACCGTCGAGCGGGGGTTGCGCGAGGTGGACTTCTGGTCGATGGACACCGCCGGGGACAGGCCCTCGATGAAGTCCACGTCGGGCTTGTCCATCTGCCCCAGGAACTGGCGGGCGTACGAGGAGAGGGACTCGACGTAACGGCGCTGGCCCTCCGCGAAGATCGTGTCGAACGCGAGGGAGGACTTGCCCGACCCGGAGAGCCCGGTGAAGACGATGAGGGAGTCGCGAGGGAGGTCGAGCGAGACGTTCTTGAGGTTGTGCTCGCGAGCGCCACGGACGATGAGACGGTCGGCCACGCCGGTCGGCACCTTTCTTGAGAGAGGTGGGGGTCCGCGGGCCCCGCTTCCGTGGGGGCTCTGCCGGTACGCAGAACCGGAGCGAGGCGAAGCCCCCCGACCCAGGGTAGGGGGCGCTGCGGCGATGTCTTTAAGGGTGCAGCACACGAGCCTATAGCACGCACATTCGATTTGCTGACCAAGGGCGACAGCTTCACCCGAACGTGTGGTGCGCACTACGGTCGGAACATGACCGATTACGCACGTGACGCCGCCGCGGTGCGGGGCGCGACCGACCGGCTGATGGCCTCGGTGTCCCGGCTGGACGAGGCGGCCGTGAGCGAGCCCTCGCTGCTCCCCGGCTGGACCCGGGGCCACGTGCTGGCGCACCTGGCGCGCAACGCGGACGCCCTGGTGAATCTCCTCACATGGGCGCGCACCGGGGAGCCGACCCCCATGTACGCGAGCGAGGTCGCGCGCGACAGCGAGATCGAGGACGCGGCGGCCCGCCCGCTGCCCGTCCACCTCGACGATCTGCGCACCAGTGCCTTCCGCTTCAATTCGGCGGCCGCGGCGCTCCCCGCGGACCGCTGGTCCTACGTGGTCACCATGCGGCGCGGCGTGGTCGAGCAGGCCGGCCGGCTGCCCTTCCGCAGGCTGGTCGAGGTCGAGCTGCACCATGTGGACCTCGGGGTCGGCTACACCCTGGCGGATCTGCCCGCCGCGTTCGTCGAGGAGGAGCTCGACTATCTCACCGAGGTGAGGTTCGCGGGCCGCTCCGACGTCCCCCCGCTGCGGCTGGTGTCGAGCGACGGCGGCCGGGTCCGGCACACCGGCCGGGCGGGCGGGGGCCCAAGGGACCTCGCGGCGGTGGCCGGGGGAGAGCCGCAGCTGACCGTCGAGGGCTCCCCCGCCGCTCTGTTGGGGTGGCTGAGCGGGCGCACGGACGGGGCGGACCTGTCCTGCCCGGACGCGTCCCTGCCGGCCCTCCCGCCGCTAGGCTGAGGCCATGACGTACAGCGGAGCGGTGAAGGTCGGCGGGCCGGCGGATGTGCACGAACTGACCGATCTCATGATTTCGAAGGTCGCGGTCGGTCCGATGAGCAACAACGCCTATCTGCTGCGCTGCCGCGCCACCGACGAGCAACTGCTCATCGACGCCGCGGCCGAGCCGCACACCCTGCTCTCGTTCATCGGGAGCAGCGGCATCGCGTCCGTCGTCACCACCCACCGCCACCACGACCACTGGGGCGCGCTGCGCGAGGTGGTGGAGGCCACCGGCGCCCGCACCTACGCGGGCCGCTACGACGCCGAGGGCATCCCGGTCCCCACCGACGTACCGGTCGAGGACGGGGACACGCTGCGCGTCGGCCGGGTCGAGCTCACCGCCCGCCGCCTGGTGGGGCACACGCCGGGCAGCATCGCCCTGATCTACGACGACCCGCACGGCCACCCGCATGTGTTCACCGGCGACTGCCTCTTCCCCGGCGGGGTCGGCAACACCCGTAAGGACCCGAAGGCGTTCGAGAGCCTCATCAACGACGTCGAGACCAAGCTCTTCGACCGGCTGCCGGAGGAGACCTGGGTGTACCCCGGCCATGGCGACGACACCACCCTCGGCGCGGAGCGCCCGCACCTGGGCGAGTGGCGCCAGCGCGGCTGGTGAGCGACGCGTGAAGCAATGTGCGAGGGGAGCGCGCAGCGCCGCGTGAGAGCAGCGCGCGCGGCGCGTGACAGGGCGCGCGCCTCGCCCGCACGCCGCGCGCTCTCGCACACACCGCACGCCCCGTAACCGCGGGCGCACGGCAGCGGTTGGCGCTTCATGCACGACGACCGCTCCCCGTCCATGGTCCGGCTCGCCGCCGCGTCCCTGGCCGGCACCGCCATCGAGTTCTACGACTTCTTCGTCTACGGCACCGCGGCCGCGCTCGTCCTCGGCCCGCTCTTCTTCCCCACCGTCTCCCCGCTCGCCGGGACCTTCGCCGCCTTCGGCACCTTCGCCGTCGGCTTTCTCTCCCGGCCCCTGGGCTCGGCACTCTTCGGCCCGCTCGGCGACCGGTACGGCAGACGGCCGGTCCTTCTGATGTCGCTGCTGCTCACCGGGGTCGCGACGGTCGCGGTCGGCTTTGTGCCCACGTACGACTCGATCGGCGTCGCGGCCCCCGTGCTGCTGCTGGCGCTGCGCTTTCTCCAGGGCCTCGGGCTCGGCGGCGAGTGGGGCGGCGCGGTGCTGCTGACCGCGGAGCACGCGCCCGAGCGACGGCGCGGACTGTGGGCGGGCTTTCCGCAGATCGGCCCGGCCGTCGGATTCCTGCTCGCCAACGGCGTCATGCTGGTCCTGTCGGCGACGCTGAGCGAGGCCGATTTCCGGTCCTGGGGCTGGCGGGTGCCGTTCTGGGCGGCGGCCGGGCTGCTGGCGGCCGGGCTGCTGCTGCGCGCCCAGCTCCCCGAGTCCCCGCGGTTCCGGGAGCTGGCCGAGCGCGGCGAGCGCGCCGCCGCGCCGCTCGCCGAGGTGGTGCGCGGCCACTGGCGGCTGGTGCTGCTCACCGCGGGCGGCCTCGCGGTGGGCTACGCGGTCTTCTACGCCGTGACGACCTGGTCCCTCGCGTACGGGACGGAGCGGCTGGGCGTGGACCGCACGGTCATGCTCGGCTGTGTCATGGCGGCGGTGGCGGTCAAGGGCGCGGTGACGCCCCTGGCCGCGCATCTCGGCGACCGCTTCGGACGGCGGAGCATGTGCCTGGCGGGCTGCGCCGGCACGGTGCTGTGGATGTTCCCGATGGTGGCGCTGCTGCGCACCGGACGAGCCCCGCTGATGTTCCTCGGCTTCCTGGGCGCGCTGCTGGCCTTCGTCGCGATGCTGGCCGTCACGGCGGCCTATCTGCCCGAGCTGTACGAGCCGCGGGTGCGCTGCACGGGCGCGGCCCTCGGCTACAACCTCGGGGGCGTGCTCGGCGGCGGGCTCACCCCGCTCGTGGCGACCGCCCTGTCGCGCGGCGACGGTCCGCCGTGGGGCGTCGCCGCGTATCTGACCGGCATCGCGGTGCTCAGCCTGGGCTGCTTCGCGCTGCTCCCGGAGACCCGGCCGGCGGACGCGAAGGACCGCCCCCTCCCACGGCCGATGGAGGCCGGGGAGGCGGCGGTCTAGGGCGCCCCCTTGGGAGGCGGGCCCTAGGGTCCCGCCCCGGGGTCAGGGCAGCCCGGGGCGAGCCTGGGCGGGAGCCGGCAGGTGCGGCCGCCGGCTCCCTGGTCGGGGTGGTACGTCAACGCTGTCGCTGTCGCTGTGGTCAGGGCCGGACGTCGACGCTGTCCCGCTCCGCGGCCGCGGCCTCCTCCTCGGCCGCCCGCTCCCGCTCGGCCTGCTTCTTCGAGGCGTAGAGGCTGGTGACCGTGGTGATGGCGAGCACCGAGCAGATGACCCCCAGCGAGACCGGGATGCTGATCTCGGGGACGTGCACCCCGGACTCGTGCAGCGCGTGGAGCACCAGCTTCACGCCGATGAAGCCGAGGATCACCGACAGCCCGTACGACAGGTGGACCAGCTTCTTCAGCAACCCGCCGATCAGGAAGTACAGCTGGCGCAGGCCCATCAGCGCGAAGGCGTTGGCCGTGAAGACGATGTACGGGTCCTGGGTGAGGCCGAAGATCGCGGGTATCGAGTCGAGCGCGAACAGGACGTCCGTGGTGCCGATCGCCAGCATGACGATGAGCATCGGGGTCATCAGGCGCTTGCCGTTCTCGACGATGAACAGCTTGGTGCCGTGGTACTTGTCGGTGGACGGGAAGCGCTTCTCGACCGCCTTCAGCAGGCGGTTCTCCTCGAACTCCTCTTCCTCCTCGTCGGCCCGCGCCTCCTGGATCAGCTTCCACGCGGTCCAGATGAGGAACGCGCCGAAGAGGTAGAAGACCCAGGCGAAGTTCGAGATGATCGCGGCGCCGGCGCCGATGAAGATCGCCCGCAGCACCAGCGCGATGAGCACGCCCACCATCAGCACCCGCTGCTGGTAGATCGTCGGCACCGCGAACTTCGCCATGATCAACACAAAGACGAAGAGGTTGTCGACGCTCAGCGACTTCTCGGTGATGAACCCGGCGAAGAACTCGCCCGAGGGCTGACCGCCCGCGAAGACCAGTAGCCCGAGCCCGAACAGCCCGGCGAGGGCGACCCAGACGGCGGTCCAGATCCCCGCTTCCTTGAGCGAGACCTCATGGGGTTTGCGGCCGCCGATGAAGAAGTCGGCGGCGATAAGGGCACACAGACCAACGATGGTCAGCGCCCACAGGGTCCAGGAGACGTCCAACGGTTCCTCCGGCATTCGTACGGCAAGTTCAGCGTCGTCGCTGCCGGAGGTCTCTTCCGCCCGGGCTCGCACCACGGGCCGACGCCCCGGGTTCGCATCCGGCCCTACCAGGCACCGGACGCGATCCGTACTGACGGGAACGCCGCGACAGGAGTACTCCCCTCCGCAATAAGAAGAGTACAGGAATCACCAAGGAAGAGTAAAGAGATGGGTAAATCTGCTGGTCAGTCGTCCTTTACCAAGTATTGACGGGGCGTCAGTGCGGTCGGGGTCACTGTCCGAATGGGGCACCGTCCCATCGGGTCACTGTCCCATCGGGTCACTGTCCGTACGTCTGCCGGGCCCTGACCACCTGGGCCAGCACCTGCTCCACCACCTGGCTGCCGTCCGGCACCAGCGACGGCTCGTACGTCCAGGCGTGGCCCACCCAGGGGTCGGCCAGGTGGTCGTCCGGGACCGGGGTGACCCGCAGCAGCGAGCGCCACAGCGGGTCCAGCACCGGGCCGTAGGCCTGGGCGTCCTGCCGGTCGGCCACCATCATCAGGTGCACCCCCACCGAGGGCCCCTCGTCCGCGAGATAGCGCAGCTGGGTGACGGCCCGGTCGTCGAAGCCGTGCGGGAAGTCATTGACGATCAGCAGCTGTTCGGCGATGTCCAGGTCGGGCGGCAGCGCGTCCGTGGCGCCGCTGCGGACCGCCATCTGCACCAGGTCGACCCGGCGCGTCAGCCCGGCGAGCATCGCACTCACCCCCTGGGCGCCGGACGCGGGCGGCTCGCGCAGCACGCCGGAGCGCAGCAGCGGGGCGAAGGACCCGGCGGCCGACCCCGCCGGATCGATCACATGCACCGTGAACTCGCCCGCCGGATAGACCGCCAGCAGCCGCGCGGCATGCGCGACCGCCGTGTCCGCGGCCAGCCGGCGCAGCTCCCCGGAGTCCACCATCGCCGCGTCGGACAGCGCGTCCCGCCCGCTGTCGATCCACAGCCCGCGCTCCAGCGGCAGCCGCACCAGCATCGGGATGCGCAGATCCCGGCGCTCCGGGAGGTGCAGCTCGCCCAGGCGCAGCGCCATGGGGATCTCCATGGGCACCTGATAGCCCTGCCAGACCGGGCTGTCCCAGCGCGCGAACGCCGGGGGCAGCGCGGGCTCGACCACCTCGGCCTCGGCCGCGAGCTGGGCCAGGTCCCGGTCGAGGGCCGCGCGGGCCTGCTCGACCAGGGCGATGTGCTTGGCGCGGGCCTCCGCGCGGGCCGAGTCTGCGACCGGGCCGAAGCGGGTGCGCGGGTCGGAGAGGACCCCGTCCAGCTCCTTCTCCATGCGGGAGTCGGCGAAGTCGACCGCGCTGCGGTAGGCCGCGGTCGTCCGGGCCAGGTCCTCGAACATGCCCCAGACCTGGTTGTAGAGCCGCTCGTCCATGGTCCAGCCGGAGGCGTCGCCCGCGACGGGCTGGGCGGGCTGTCCCGGCTGCGCGGGCGGGGCGGCTGGAGGGGGCGTGGGCGGCGCGGACGTACGGCGGCCGGGGTGCTGGTAGTCGACCGGCCCGCCCGAGCCCGGCCCTCCCGGACCCGGCGCGCCCCCGGCGGCGGTGCCCGCGGGAGCCTGCTGCGGCGCGGCGGCGGGCTCGCCCGCCGGGCCGCTGCCGCCGGCCGTGGCCGTACGCACCCGCCCCTCGCCCTCCGGGCGGGGCGGCGGCTGGGCGACCGAGCGGGCCATGCCCTGGGCGACCGCGTCATTGATCCGCGCGGCCAGCTCGACGGCCTCCGGCAGCCCCTGGTCCTGCAGCATCGCGGCCAGCCCGCCCGCGTACCCCTGGCCGACGGCGCGCACCTTCCAGGCACCCTGCCTGCGGTACAGCTCCAGGGCGACCACCGCGGACTCCGATTCCAGGTCGGTGATGGTGTAGCTGGCGACCTCGGTGCCGTCGAGGCCGGTGACGGCGACGAACGGCGCGGGCATGGCGTCGAAGCGGGTTGGGCCGCCGACGCCCGTCGGCAGGGCCAGCAGCACATTGACCCGGTGGACCGCCTCGGGTACCGCGCCGAGGTCCACGGCGAGCCGGTGGTCCGCCGCGGCCTGCCTGGACACATCAATGCCCGGGAGCTGCGGCGCGGCGGGGTGCGCGACCCACTCGGTCCCCCGCACCGTGCCCTGCTCGTCGCCGAGCGTCGCCCCGGCCACGATCGGATGGCCCGCCGAGACCCGGATCTCCAAACGGGTCTGGGGCAGTGCGTGGTTCTGCCCCCGGACCAGCTCGGCCGTCATGGCTGCGTCCCCCTCGTTGCGTTTCGCTGTATGGAAATGTGCTGTATGGAAATGTGCGATGAGTGCTTGTACGTGCGATCGGTGACTGTGGTGCCGGGAGCACATCGGCCCGGTGGGCGAGTGCGCCTACCGGGCCGACGGGTTCAGCTGCTCACAGGTGCGGCAGGATGTGCGGCATCAGGTCCTGGAAGGTGCGGCCGTTGGCCGGCTCGCCGACGGCCTTCATCTGCCAGCCGGAGCCGTCGCGGTTCACCTTGGCCATGATCTGCGCGGTGTACTGCCCGCCGCCGGTGAGGGTGTAGCGGGCCAGCTCCTGACCGTTGGTCTCGTCCACCAGCCGGCAGAACGCGTTCTGCACCTCGGTGAAGGTCTGGCCGGTGAAGGAGTTCACCGTGAAGATGATCTGGTCGATGTGCACCGGCACCCGCTGCAGGTCGACCAGGATGGCCTCGTCGTCGCCGCCCTGGCCGGCGCCGCCCACCAGGTTGTCGCCCGTGTGGCGCACCGAGCCGTCGTCGCTGACCAGGTGGCGGAAGAAGACGACGTCCACCGGCTGCTTGTCGGCGAACAGGACAGCCGAGGCGTCGAGGTCGATCTCCCGCGTGCGGGAACCGAACAGCCCGCGGCGGGGCGCCGCCTGCCAGCCAAGTCCCATCCGCACCGCGGTCAGGGTGCCCCCGTCGGCCTTCTGCAGACTGATGGCCTGTCCCTTGGACATGTTGACCGTCACGCGCTGTCCCTACTCTCGTTTCTCGATTCCCCGCGGCCGCCCGGTCCGCACGGCCTGCTTGAACCCTATGCACTGGGACAAGCCCCCCAACCGCCCCCACCGGCTTTTGTGTCGGTCTTGCAACACACCGGGCAGCACGGACCGGGGGCGGCACGCCTCAGGGGGTCAGGACAGCCCGGCCTCCCTCATCTGGCGCAGCTCTTTCTTCAACTCCCCCACCTCGTCGCGCAGCCGCGCCGCGACCTCGAACTGAAGCTCCGCCGCCGCGGCCCGCATCCGGTCGGTCATCTCCTCGATCAGCTCGGCGAGTTCGGCGGCCGGACGGTCCGTCAGCTGCCCGTCCTTGGCACCCCTGGCAGCCTTGCCGGCCTTCTGCCCGGCGAGGGCGGGCACCGGGGCCTTCGCCTGTCCCTTGGCCGCGCCCTTGCCGTCGGTCTTGCGGTAGCCGGTGCCCAGCAGCTCCTTGGTGTCGATCTCCTCGCGGGCGATGGTCGCCACGATGTCGCCGATCTTCTTGCGGAGCGGCTGCGGGTCGATCCCGTTGGCCTTGTTGAAGGCGACCTGCTTCTCCCGGCGCCGGTTGGTCTCGTCGATGGCCTTCTCCATCGCCGCAGTGACCTTGTCGGCGTACATATGCACCTGGCCGGAGACGTTGCGGGCGGCACGGCCGATGGTCTGGATCAGCGAGGTGCCGGAGCGCAGGAAGCCCTCCTTGTCGGCGTCGAGGATCGCGACCAGCGAGACCTCCGGCAGGTCCAGGCCCTCGCGCAGCAGGTTGATGCCGACCAGGACGTCGAACTCGCCCGCGCGCAGCTCGCGCAGCAGCTCCACGCGGCGCAGGGTGTCCACGTCGCTGTGCAGATAGCGGACCTGGATGCCCAGCTCGAGCATGTAGTCGGTGAGGTCCTCGGCCATCTTCTTGGTGAGGGTGGTGACCAGGACGCGCTCGTCCTTCTCCGTCCGCGTGCGGATCTCGTGGATCAGGTCGTCGATCTGCCCCTCGGTGGGCTTGACGACGATCTCGGGGTCGACCAGGCCGGTCGGGCGGATGATCTGCTCCACGAAGCCGTCGCCGCGCGAGAGCTCGTACGGGCCGGGGGTCGCGGAGAGATAGACGGTCTGGCCGGTGCGCTTCAGGAACTCCTCCCACTTCAGCGGGCGGTTGTCGAGCGCGGACGGCAGCCGGAAGCCGTGCTCGATCAGCGTCCGCTTACGGGAGGCGTCGCCCTCGTACATCGCGCCGATCTGCGGGACGGTGACATGGGACTCGTCGATGACCAGGAGGAAGTCATCCGGGAAGTAGTCCAGCAGGGTGTGCGGCGGGGATCCGGGCTCGCGGCCGTCGATGTGCAGGGAGTAGTTCTCGATGCCGGAGCAGGTGCCGATCTGGCGCATCATCTCGATGTCGTAGGTCGTCCGCATCCGCAGCCGCTGGGCCTCCAGCAGCTTGCCCTGCTTCTCCATCCGGGCCAGGGTCTGCTCCAGCTCGGCCTCGATGCCGGCGATGGCCTTCTCCATGCGCTCGGGCCCCGCCACATAGTGGGAGGCCGGGAACACATACAGCTCCTGGTCGTCGGTGATGACCTCGCCGGTGAGGGGGTGGAGCGTGGACAACGCCTCGATCTCGTCGCCGAACATCTCGATCCGGACGGCGAGCTCCTCGTAGACCGGGAAGATCTCGATGGTGTCGCCGCGGACCCGGAAGGTGCCGCGAGTGAACGCCATGTCGTTGCGCGCGTACTGGATGTCGACGAAGCGGCGCAGCAGCTGATCGCGGTCGATCTCCTGGCCGACCTTCAGCGGCACCATGCGGTCCACGTACTCCTGTGGGGTGCCCAGGCCGTAGATGCACGAGACGGATGCCACCACGATCACGTCACGCCGGGTGAGCAGCGAGTTCGTCGAGGAGTGGCGCAGCCGCTCGACCTCCTCGTTGATCGAGGAGTCCTTCTCGATGTATGTGTCCGACTGCGGGACATACGCCTCTGGCTGGTAGTAGTCGTAGTACGACACAAAGTACTCGACCGCATTGTTCGGCAGGAGCTCGCGGAACTCATTGGCGAGCTGGGCGGCGAGGGTCTTGTTGGGCGCCATGACGAGGGTCGGCCGCTGGAGCTTCTCGATCATCCACGCGGTGGTCGCCGACTTTCCGGTGCCGGTCGCGCCGAGCAGCACAACATCGCTCTCACCAGCGCGGATGCGCCGCTCCAGGTCGGCGATCGCCGTCGGCTGGTCACCGCTGGGCTGGTACGGGCTGACGACCTCGAAGGGCGCCACCTTGCGTTCGATCTGAGATACGGGCCGCATGACACCCACCGTACGACCCGCCACTGACAACGGCCGACCGGCCGAACCCGGGGCCGTGGAGGGGTGACCCCGCTCGCGCCCCGCCGGACCGCCCGGCGGGCCCGTGCTTGACTCTGTCCACCCGACTTTCACTCTGCCCATCCGCGATTTCATTCTGTCCATCCGCGACCTACCCTTCGGGACGGCACGGCTGGGACCCTCTGCCCGTCCGCGAGTCACGCGAGTCAGACGACGCGAGGAGTCCGTATGCGCATCCGCCCCGCCGCCGCCCTCACCGGCGCGCTCATCGGTATGTCCGCGCTCTTCCTCTCACCGGCGGCCGCTCAGGCCGACCAGACCGATCAAGCCGACGACCAGTCGCACCACACCGTCACCGTCGCCCACCGGGGCGCCTCCGCCTACGCCCCGGAGAACACGCTCGCCGCCGTCGACGCGGCCGACGACCTCGGCATCACCTGGGTGGAGAACGACGTCCAGCGGACCAAAGACGGCGAGCTGATCGTCATGCACGACACCACGCTGAACCGGACCACGGATGTCGAGGAGGTCTTTCCGGACCGCGCCCCCTGGAAGATCTCCGACTTCACCATCGACGAGATCCGGCAACTGGACGCGGGCAGCTGGTTCAGCCCCGAGTTCGCGGGCGAGGGCGTGCCGACCCTCGAGGACTACCTCGATCGGGTGGAACACAACCACCAGAAGCTCCTTCTGGAGCTCAAGGCCCCGGAGCTGTATCCGGACATCGAGCGCCAGACGCTGCGCGAGCTGCGCAGGGAGGGCTGGCTGGACCGCCTCCATGTCCAGCACAAGCTGATCGTCCAGAGCTTCGGCGCGGACGCCGTGAAGCAGGTGCACGACCTGCGGTCGGACATCAAGACCGGCTTCCTCGGCACGCCCGCGGTCGGCGACCTGGAGACATACGCGGAATTCGCCGACCAGATCAATCCGAGCTACAAGACCATCGACGCCGAGTACGTCGCCGCGGTCCACGAGGTGGACGGCGCGCACGGCCGCCCGTTCGAGGTCTACGCCTGGACGGTGAACGACGCGCAGACGGCGGTCGACGTCGCGCGCATGGGCGTCGACGGGATCATCACCAACAACCCGGATGTCGTGCGGGACGCGCTGGAGGACGCGGGCTACGAGGTGCCGGGCGCCCCGGCGCCGGTCTCGTAGCGGCGACGTAGCGGCGTCACAGCTGGGCGCGGGGAGGCGCTGTCGGTCCCCGCGCCTAGGCTGGACCCGTGACGATCTCAGAAGGGCCGGAAGGGTCGACGGCGCGGCGCGAGGCTCGCGCGTGGTGCTGGAGCGTGCTCGACTCCCCCATCGGCCCGTTGCTGCTCGCGGCGACGGATCAGGGCCTGGCCCAGGTCGTCTTCCATGCCGACGACGCGACGGCGGCCGAGGCAGTCTCCCGGCTCACCGGCCGGCTCGGTACGGTCCCGGAGCCCGACCCTGCCTCCGGGGCCGCCTCCGGTGCGACCTCCGGAGCCGGGGCCGGGGCCACGCCGGACCGCCTCGCTCACCTCGGCTCGGCCGCGCGCCAGTTGGAGAGCTACTTCGCCGGCGCGCTGCGCGAGTTCACCGTCCCCCTGGACTGGTCCCTCACCACCGGTTTCAACCGCCGCGTCCTGCGCGAGCTCGCCGACCACGTTCCGTACGGCACGGTCGTCGGCTACGGGGAGCTCGCCGATCGCGTCGGCGACCCGGGCGCCGCGCGGGCGGTGGGCATGGCCATGGGCAGCAATCCGCTGCCGGTCGTGGTGGCCTGCCATCGCGTCGTCGAGAGCGGCGGCGGCATAGGCGGCTTCGGCGGCGGCCTGGAGACCAAGCGCACGCTGCTGTCCCTGGAAGGGATCCTTCCGCAGCCGCTCTTCTGACCCCGGCTCTTGATGCCGGCTCTGCCCCCGGGTGCCGCCCCGGAAATATCTTGTTCCGGAAAACTCCGACTGTCTTGTCGTGGACACGTTTCGCTCCTATCTTTGGATCGCTCCCAATGCGCACGGCACCATGCGCACGGCAGCACGAGCTCCTTTCTCGAAGGCTGAGCCGCTTTCCCCCCACAGCGGACAAGGCCCTTCCCGGAAATACCGTGAAGAACCGCGGACGACCGCATATGACCGCGGCCACTGCCGGACATCCGGACATCCAAACATCCGACGAAATCGCGCCGGGACGCGCACGTCGGCACGCTCCACACCGCGGGCTATACACCCCCCACGGTTCCAGCCACGCTTCATCGACGTTCGATGGGAGAACCATGTCTTTTGGCCTGCTCGCCGGCGGCGCGGTCGCGGCGTTATTCGCGTCGGGTATTTCCCCTCAGGGCGCGTCGGTCTCCGATGTGCCGACCCAGAAGATCCAGGTCAGCGTCAACACCGTGAACGGATCGGGCTGCCCCAAAGGGACCGCCGCCGTCGCCGTGTCCAGCGACAACACGGCCTTCACGGTGACCTACAGCGACTATCTCGCCCAGGTCGGCGCGGGCGCCGATCCGACCGACATCCGTAAGAACTGCCAGCTCAACCTGGGCGTCCACGTACCGCAGGGCTTCACGTACGCCATCGCCAGCGTCGACTACCGCGGCTACGCGCACCTGGAGAAGGGCGCGAAAGGCACCGAGAAGGCGAGTTATTACTTCCAGGGGTCGGCGGACACGACATCGCGGACCCATGACTTCAGCGGTCCGTACAGCGACAACTGGCAGACCGGCGACTCCACCGATTACAGCGCCCTGGTCTGGGCGCCCTGCGGCGTGGAGCGTAACTTCAACATCAACACCGAACTGCGGGTGAACGCGGGTACCTCGACGGCGGGCAGCACCAGCTTCATGGCCATGGACTCGACCGACGGCAGTTCCAACACGATTTACCACATCGCCTGGAAGGAATGTCCTTCCGTCCGGTAAGGCGCGAAACTCCACCAGCCAGGGCGGCGTCGGAGCCTGCCCGGCTTTCCGTCGTCGTCCACAGACGATCGAATGGAGAATCATGCCCGGTGCAATGTTCGCAGGCGGCGTGGCCGCGGCTTTGTTCGCCACGGCACTCGCCACCTCCCAGCCCGCGTCCGCACAATCGCCGTTCGAAACCGTGCCGCCCGACAAAATCGTGATCACGGTGGCGACGGTCAACGGTTCGGGCTGTCCGGCGGGAACCGCGGCCGTGGCCGTATCGCCCGACAACACGGCGTTCACCGTCACCTACAGCGACTATCTCGCCCAGGTGGGCAAGGGCGCCAAGCCGACCGACTTCAGGAAGAACTGCCAGCTCAACCTCGTCGTGCATGTGCCGCAGGGCTTCACGTACGCCATCGCCAGCGTCGACTACCGCGGCTACGCACACCTGGAGAGGGGCGCGTCCAGCGCCGAGAAGGCCTCGTACTACTTCCAGGGGTCTTCACAGACGGCGACGAAATCCCATGAGTTCGCCGGTCCGTACGACGACAACTGGCAGGCGACCGACGTCTCCGACATCGCCACCGTGGAATGGGCCCCCTGCGGTGCGCTGCGGAACTTCAACATAAACACCGAGCTGCGGGTCAACGCCGGCACCTCGGACACGACGAACACGACGAGTTTCATGACCATGGACTCGACCGACGGCAGCGTGAGCACCACCTACCACTTCGCGTGGAAGGAGTGCCCGCCGGCGTAGCCACCCCCCGCCGGACCCCGCACACCGGGCGCCGTGCGCCTCGTCCCGCCAAGGGGCGCGGCGCACGGCGTCGTCCCCTGCGGCCCCGCGTCCCCGCGTCCCCGTGTCCCCTGCGGTGCGCGGGGTCTCAGGCGCCCGGTCCGCTCCAGGCCGGATGGCGCGGGTCGTCCGCGCGGACCACCACATCCGCGGTCTCCGCGGGCCGCGCCTCCTCCTCGTAACGCGCGAAGGCGGGCAGCGTCCACTGTTCGTCCTCGTCCGTACGGCGGGCGAGGGCGGCCGGGGACAGCCGCAGATGCACCGACAGGTCGAACGGGAACCAGCGCCCCAGCAGCAGCGCGCCATGGAGCAGCAGCACCCCGCCCGGCGGCAGTTCGACATACGGGGAGCGGGTGGCCCGGTCGGTCACCGGGTCCCACAGATCGGGCAGCACCCGCCCCGTGCCGCGCGGCTCGGGCTCCAGCGGGTCGAAGACCTCGCGCCACAGGGCGCCCGTGTCCAGCCACATGTCGTAGTACGCGTCGGCGTCCCGCCGCCCGTACTCGTAGCGCAGCGAGGCCGCGCGCAGAAAGCCGCCCGCCGCGACCACCAGCGCCGGCCGCCCCCGCACCCGCAGCGACTCGGCCAGCCCGTGCGCCAGCTCCCCGGTGCGTGCCGCCGGGGCCCCGTCGACCGCCACCCTCAGCCAGGGGCCGCCGTCCGCCGCCGTCAGATCCGCGACGCGGTCGGCGAGCGCGCCGGTCAGCCGTTCCCAGGAGATCGCTTCGAGCCGCACAGCCCCCATCATGCAGGTACGGGGTGGGGCGCTTGCCTTACGGTGGGGTCTGCGGCAGATGGATGGGGTGAGTGAGGCATGGAAGGGGTTGTCGGGCGGCTTGCGAAACGGTATGGAGAGCATGGCCGCGAGCCGCGAGCCGCGAGCCGCGAGCCGCGAGCCGCGAGCCGCGAGCCGCGAGCCGCGAGCCGCGAGCCGCGAGCCGCGAGCCGCGAGCCGCGAGCCGCGAGCCGCGAGCCGCGAGCCGCGAGCCGCGAGCCGCGAGCCGCGAGCCGCGCTGAGGGGCTGACCGCGCCTCCGCCTGCCACCCCGCCCGCGCCGCCCTCCGCACCGTCGCCTCCCGCCACCCCCGCGCACGGCTGCCAGCCGCCGCCCCTCCGCACGCCCGTCGGCCCGGACGCCGCGCGCTGGACGACGTTCGACGGCGAGCGGACCCTGGTCGCGGTGGCCCGCACCGTCACCTCCACCGTCCGCGTCCTCGACGTCCTCGCCCCGATCCTGCGCGACGACCCTCGAGTCCACGTCGTCTTCGGCTACGACCCGACCTCCGCGTTCAGCGACGGGGTACCCGACCTCCTCCGCGCCCACGGCGCCCGCGTCATGCCCTGGGACCAGCTGGCCCGTATACCGTGCGACCTGATCGTGACGGCCACCGAGAACGCGGACCTGTCCGGCACCGACGCCCCCGTGCTCGTCCTCCCCCACGGCGTGGGGTTCCACAAGCTGGTCCCTGACGCGCGCGGCCCCCACGACCGCGTCTCCGGACTGGTGCCGGACGGTCTGCTGGACCGCGCTTGGCTGACGATCTCGCACCCGGACCAGGCCGACCAACTGGCCGCGCTGCACCCCGGGACCGTCGGCCGCACCCTCCTCGTCGGCGACCCCTGTTACGACGAACTCCTGTGCTCCCGCGATCTGCGCGCCCGCTACCGCGAGGCCCTGGGCGTCGCCGAAGGCCAGCGCCTGGTCATGCTCAGCTCCACCTGGCGCACCCAGTCGCTCCTCGGCCGCCAACCCGACCTGCCCGCCCGGCTGCTGGCCGAGCTGCCGCTGGACGAGTACCGGGTCGCGCTGATCACCCACCCCAACGTGGTGTCGGCGCACGGCTCCTGGGGGCTGCGCACCGACCAGACGTCGGCCCGCGAGGCGGGCCTGCTGCTGATCCCGCCGACCGCGGGCTGGCAGGCCACGCTCATCGCCGCGGATGTGCTGATCGGCGACCACGGCTCGGTCACCTTCTACGGCGCCGCGCTCGGGAAGCCCGTCATCCTGGCGGCCTTCGGGGACGAGTCGATGCCCGGGACGCCCATGGCCGAGCTGGGACGGATCGCGCCCCGGCTGACCGCGCGCGCGGGGAGCACGGGCAGCCCGGGCGGGCCGACAGGGCCGGGCAGGCCGAGCGGACAGGGCGAGCCCGGGCTGTACGAGCAGATCGAGCGCGCGATAGCCGACCACGACCCGGACCGGCTCGCCAAGATCGGCGCCGCGGCCTTCGCCGACCCGGGCCAGGCGCTGGCGCGGCTGCGCACCGGCCTGTACGCGCTGCTGCGGCTGCCGGAACCGGCCGCTCCGCCACCCCCGGTACGCGCCTTCGGCGATCCGCTCCCCGAGCGCCAAGAGGTGTCATCGGCGACGGTGATGACCACCGTGGACGGTGACACCGTGGCTGTACGCCGCTTCCCCGCGTCCGTCGCCGGGGCGCGGGACGAGGCGGCCGACCCCTCCGAAAGCGACGTCACCGACGTCACCGACGGTGTGTACCGCCACCTGAGCTGTCAGGACCGGGAGCGAGACCGCGGGCTGGTGGAGAGCGCGTCGGTCCTCACCCGCCACGAACCCGCCGCCACGCCGACCGCCGCCGTGCGCTGGGCCCGCGAGTCGCTGCGCCGCTACCCGGGCAGCCTGATGGCCGCCGCCGCGACGGCGCGGGGCGACTGCCTGGTCGCCCTGCGGGACGGCCGGGTCGCGGAGGCGTCGGCCACCGGCCCGGTCCGTGACCCGGGCCTGTTGGCCGCCGTGGTGTACGGACGCCTGCGTGCGGGCCGGCCGTTGGACGGCATCGTCACTCTGCGGGTGGGAGGGCGCGAGGAGGACGTCGCCCTGCGCGTCCGCCCCATGGGGGCGCACGGCTGACCGCGTGCGCCTCGTTCTCGCCGCCGTTCACCCCGGTTCGGCGGCGGCCGGGGCGCGCATATGGCCCCACCAGGCCGGCCACCGTCACCGCGCTGTACCTCCACCACCGGCACCAGCACCTCGCCGAGTGGATCAAGTCGGGCGAGCTGGGCGCCGGGGCCGCCGAGCGCGACTGCGCGCCCTCGGCGAGCCCGGAGGCCGGGGACGGGGCAAGGCGCCCCGCCGGCCGCTACCCGAGCGGGCTCGGTCGGGCTCGGTCGGGCCGGTCAGCCCTCGCTCCCCTCCGCCGCTTCCAGACGGGCCCGGAGTTCCGGTGCGCGGGGGCTGCCGCCCGCCTCGTGGATCTCGACCGCGCGACGCAGATGGCGCCGCAGCGCGTCCGTGTCACCCGCCCGTTCCGCGATGTCGGCCAGCGTCTCAAGGGCTTGGGCCTCGTAGTGCGTGGCCTCTTGGGCACGCAGCGCGCGGGCCGCTTCCGCCAGCGCCTGCACCGCCTCCGCGGTGTGTCCCAGGGCTTCGTACGCGGCCCCGATGGCGGCCTGGGCGCGCGCCGCCATGCGTACGTCGCCGAGCCCCCGCAGCCGCTCGTGCCCGTCGCGCAGGGTGGCGAGCCCGTCCTCGTGGCGCCCTGTCGCGCTCTGCGAGCAGCCCATGAAGTACAGCGCGATGGCGGCTCCGCGCTCGTCGCCCGCCTCGGCGCTCAGCGCGCGGGCGCTGTCGTACGCCTCGGCCGCGCGGGCCGGGTCGAGGCGGTCCCAGTAGCGTCCGCTGAACTCCCGTACCGAGCCGCGCAGCAGGATCAGCCGCCGGTCCTCGGGGGCGGCCGCCGCGGCCTCGTCGGCGCGCAGGACCGCGGTCTCCAGCTCCTGCCTGGCCCGTTCGAACTCGCCCAGGTCCATCAGCGGGCGCGACAGGAGGGCGCGCAGGCGCGCCTCGGCCGCCGGTTGGCCGTCCCGAGCGGCGGCCTCGGCGCCCAGCTCGCCCGACTCGATCCACTCGGCGAGGTGCCGGTGGTGGAGGTACAGCGCGGTGAGCGCCTCGGCGAGCTGCCAGGTCTGCCGGTCCATGCCGCCGTGCGCGGCCGCCGCGCGCAGCACGGCGAGGGCGTCGGCGCGTTCGGCCTCCAGCCAGGCCAGCGCCGCTTGTTTGCCGCCGCCCCCGGCCTGCCCGAACGGATCGGGGGCCGCCCGCCGCATCCGCTCCTCGTGGTCGGCGATCCGCAGCCGCCGCCCCATGATCGCCCGGTCGGCGAAGGCGGCCCCGGTCAGGTGATACTCCATCGCGCGCGCCAGGGCGGCATCCCGCTCGTCCGCGTCGGCGAGGTCGCGGGCGTGCAGCCGTACGAGGTCGTGGAAGCGGTAGCGGCCGTCCTCGCCGACGTCGAGCAGGGACGCCCGTTCCAGGGCGCCCAGCAGCGGGGCCGCGGCGGAGGCGGACAGGCCGCCGACGGCCGCGGCGCCGCCGGTGTCGAAGCTGCGGCCGGGGCTGGCGCCCAGCAGCCGGTACAGGCGGGCAGCGTCCCGCGGCAGGTCGCGGTAGGCGACGGTGAAGACGGCGGACACGGTGTGCTCCTCCCCGATGTGCGAATCGCCCATGCGCGAATCACCCGTGCGCGAATCGCCCATGCGCGAATCGCCCATGCGCGAGTCACCCACGCGCAGCCCGCTCAGGCCGGCCAGCCTGCGGTTCTCGTCGGCGAGTTCCGCCGCCAGCGCCGACAGCGTCAGCCGCCGGTGCACGGCCAGGCGGGCGGCGATCACGTACAGCGCCACGGGCAGCCCGCCGCACCACTCCACCACCCGCGCCGCGGCCTCCGGCTCGGCCCGTACGCGGTCCTCGCCGCACAGCCGCGCCAGCAGCCGCCTTCCGCTGTCGGCGCTCAGCGGCTCCACCGGCATCAGCCGGGCGCCGTCCCACACCAGCTCGCCGAGCCGGTCCCGGCTGGTGGCCAGGACGACGCTGCCGGGCGCGTTCGGGATCAGCGCCCGGACCTGGGCGGGCTGGCTCACCCCGTCGAGGACGACCACGATCCGCCGGTCGGCGCTGTGGCTGCGGTAGTGGGCGGTCAATTCGACCAGGTCGCCGGAGAGATACTCCTCGGCGACGCCGATGGAGCGCAGACAGTGGCGCAGCCCCTCGGAGACATCGCCGCCGGCCGCGCCCTCACGGCGCAGCCTGGCGAAGTCCACGTACAGGTGCCCGCCGGGGAAGCGGTCGCGGGTGCGCTCCACCCAGCGCCGTACGGTGGCCCGCTTGCCGACTCCGGGCAACCCGCTGAGCAGGGCGATCCGCGGTGACCCGACGTCCTCGGCAGACCCGACGCCCTCGGCGGACCCGGGGTCTCCCGGGCCGTCCGGCGTCAGCCAGCCGTCCAGCTCGGTGAGCTCGGCCGTGCGGTTCTCGAACGACGCCGTGCCCGCGGGCACCTGCCGCGGCACCCGCACCGGAGGCGGGGCGGGCGGCGCCTGGTAGTGGTAGTGCACGCCGCCGTGCAGCTGCCCGGCCTGCACGACGGGCCCGTGGACGGTCCCGGAGACCTCGTTTGCCACGGGTACCGGCCCGTCCCCCTGATCGCGTCCCCGGTCATCCGCCCCGCCGCCAGCGGCCCTTGACACCTCGTCGCCCCCTGATCGCTCCGCGTCCCGGAAACGTCACGCTACTGGACGCGAGCGTAGGATCCGCTCATCCCATCCGGAGGAGCCCTCGCCATGTCGTCCCAGATCGCGCTGTTGCGCGGCATCAATGTCAGCGGCCACAACAAGTTCCCGATGGCGCGGCAGCGCGAGCTGATGCGGGACCTGGGCTTCGAGAACGTCACCGTCCATCTGCAGACCGGAAACATCGTCTTCGCCGACCCCGGCACCCCGCCCGAGCGGACGGCCCGTACGATCGCCGACCGCATCACCGCCGACCTCGGGCTGACGGTGCCGGTGGTCGTCCGTACCCGCGACGAGCTCGCCGCCGCCGTCGAGGCCAACCCCTACCCCAAGGCCACGGCCGAGCCCAAGACGCTGCACGTGGTGTTCCTGTCCGCCGCCCCGGCCGACACGGCCCCGCTGGACGCCCTGGACCTGGCCTCGTACGCCCCGGACGAGTTCCGCCTGGCCGGCCGGGAGATCTATCTGCGCGTCCCGGACGGAGCCGGCCGTTCCAAGCTGGCGGAGAAGGTCACGCGGGCGCCCCTCGGCGTGACGATGACGGCCCGCAACTGGAACACGGTCACCAAGCTGCTGGCGCTGGCCGACGCCTGACCCGCCCCGCCCCGCCTCGCCCCGCCCGTGGGGCTCTCTCCCTCTCAGCTCCAGCCGTACCGCTGCCTCAGCCGGGCCACGACCCGGTCGAAGCGCGGCCGGTCCAGGGCGCAGGCCTCCCGGCGCATGCCCTCCGGGTGCACGCGCAGCACCCGGTCCAGGTCCACCCACGAGTCGCGCCCGGCCCGGTCCCATGGCCCGGCCCCGATGGCCACCCACTCGCGGTCGCCGTCGTGCCGCTTGCTCGACAGCTGTACGGCCAGCAGGGTCCCGCCGCGTTCCCGGGCGACGACGAGCACCGGCCGGTCCTTCCCGCGGCCGTCCATCTCCTCGTACGGCACCCAGGTCCAGACGATCTCCCCGGGGTCCGGGTCTCCGTCCGGGTCCGGCGCGTACTGCGTGCGCACCCGGCCGACCTGGCGCGGATGCGCCTCCACCGTGGCCGTGGGGCCCGTGCTGCCCGGCAGCGGGGCGGCGTCGCCGTGCTCGTTGAATGGCGTGATCACGGCCCACACGTTAGCCCGTCCGTGGTTTTGCGGGGCGTGTGAGGGTCCGCTCAGGTGGCAAGCCGTCGTAGTGATGCCTGTGTGACTTCTTATAGGGGAAGGGGCAGAACGTGCCAGATGTTCTTGACCCAGTGACGGACCTCGTCAAACGGCGGAAAGACCCGGTCGTCGTGCAGACGCTGCGTTCGACGGCCGCCGCGACCATCGCGTACGTCGTCGCCCTGAAGCTGAGCAGCGAACCGGCCCCGCTCACCGCCCCGCTCACCGCCCTGCTGGTGGTGCAGGTCACCCTCTACGCCACCATCACCACCGGCATCCGCCGCGTGAACTCCGTGGTCGTCGGCGTGATCATCGCGAGCGGGTTCAGCGCGCTGGTGGGGCTGACCTGGTGGAGCCTGGGGCTGATCATCCTGGTCGCACTGACCGTCGGCCATGTCGTACGGGTGAGCGAGTTCGTCGCCGAGGTGGCGATCAGCGCGATGCTGGTCCTCGGCGTGGCCCAGGTCGCGAACACGGCCTGGGACCGGGTGCTCGAGACGCTGATCGGTGCCGGGGTGGGCCTGGCCTTCAACCTCCTGTTCGCCCCGCCGGTGTGGGTCGAGACCGCCGGCGCGTCCATCGAGGACCTCGCCCGCCGCATGCGCCGGCTGCTGCTGCACATCGGCGAGGAGCTCGGCGGCCACACCCCAGTCGAACGCGCCGCCGCCCGGCTCCACGAGGCCCGCCGCCTCGACCAGGACATCGCCCAGGTGGACGCCGCCCTCCGGCAGGCGGAGGACAGTCTGCGGCTCAACCCCCGCGTCAAGGAGGGGCTGCTCTACCGCGTCGTGCTGCGCACGGGCCTGGACACCCTGGAGATCTGCATGGTCGTCCTGCGCGTCATGGCCCGCACCCTCACCGACCTCGCCAAGAAGCGGACCGACGAGCCCCTGTTCCCCGCCGCCGTGGCGACCGCCCTGGAGGACCTCTTCGTCCACCTCGCCTCGGCCGTCGAAAGCTTCGCGGTCCTGGTCACCACCCAGGTCAGCGCCAACGCCGAGGAGGCCGAGTCCCGGCTGGCCAGCGAGCTCGCCAAGGCCCACACGAGCCGCGACATCGTCGCCCACGCCCTCCTCGATCGCGTCCAGCAGCACCCGCGGCAGTGGCAGCTCCACGGCGCCCTGCTCGCCGAGATCGACCGGATCCTCGACGAGCTGGACATGGAGCAGCGCTCCATGCGTCTGATGGAAGAGCTCGACCGCAGCGCCCGCGAGCAGCGCGAGCGCTACCCCTTCCTGCACAAGATCCAGCGCTGGATCCGCGGGGGCCGCGCGAAGAGGCACGGCACGGCCTGACCGAACGGCCCCCCGAGAGTTGCCAGCAGCCCTGCGGATAGGGTCCTGACCATGGGGACGCCGATCATGGGAACAGCAGGTCCCGGACCCGCGTGGATACCGCCGACCGATGTCGAGCAGGCTCTGGTCGCGGCCAAGGCCCGCGGGGACTGGGACGGTTATCTGCGGGTGCTGCTGGGAGCCGACACCCTGGCGTACGCCCCGAAGGAGAAGGTCGACCGCAAGAAGCTGGTGACCCCGTGGCTGCCGCACCGGGGCCCGGACGGCGGCGAGTACTTCGCCGTCTACACCCGCGGCGAGCTGCTGCCGCGCCGCCCCGACGCCGTGGCCTGCTCGATCTCGCTCCCCCTGCCGCCCGAGGAGTGGTGGGGCGAGGAGCTGCGCGGCCTGCTGGTCAACCCCGGCACCCCCTCCGAGGCGTACTTCCCCGACGCCCGCCGCGAGCGCCGCCGCTGGAAGGCGCTGAAGAAGGGCGTGCCGCGCCGCGGCCACGACGACGACGCGCTGCTGACGAAGTACACCGGCCACCTGCACGGCCCCCTCGCCCACGGCCTCGCCTGCGGCACCCACCTGGCCGTGCACCGGCAGGTGCTGTGGAACGACATCGGCGACGTCTGCGTGGACTACCGCGACGACCGCGAGGTCCTGGCCGACTCCTGGGGCATCACCGACCGGCACGGCTGGCACCAGCAGATGACGTACCTCCTCCAGGGCCGGAACAGCCCGCCCCAGCCGGAATTCCTGCTCCGCCTCCGCCAGGCGACAGCCCGCGACCGCTGCGGCGCGCACACCGACCCCGAGATATGGCGGCAGGCGACCGTCGACTCGCTCCGCGAGCGCGGCACGGACGACGCCGAGATCGCGTCCGTCCTGGAGATACTCCAGCAGATCCTCCGCTACGAGGCCCGCTTCCGCGCGGACGGAATCCTGCCCCCCGACGGCTATGTGACCTCAGCCCTCGGCTACGACTACGGCCGCGCGGTCAACGTCGCCCGGTGGGGCCTGGGCGCCCGGTTCGCGGAGCAGCCCGAGGTCGAGCAGATGGTGACCCTCGCGGGCGAGCTGTGCCGGGAGCAGTACACCTCCTGGGCGGACTTCTCGGCGGGCTACATCCTGGGGCGGGCGCTGCGCTTCGACGAGGAGGCCTTCGGCCATATGTACACCTCCGCGCTCGCCCCGCACCGCATCCTCACCCAGGACCCCGCCGGCCCCTGGCGGAACATCCCCTTCCAGCTGCCGGACGCGGCCTGATCCGAGCGGACCGCTACGGCTCTCCGATCAGCTGGTCGCCGTCAATGCCGCGCGCGCGGTGGTGAGGATCTCCTCGGAGAGCGGGGAGCCGTTGGTGGCCCGGGCCAGGACGAGTGCGCCGAGCATGGTGCACAGCCGGGTGATGCCGTCCTGGTCCTCGGTGCTGAGCCACTCGGCGAAGTCACTCACTCCCTCGGTGTAGACGCGGTGGGCGTCACGATCGCCCAGCCCGCGTGCCATGTCGGTGACGAGTGCGGCGGTGGGGCACCCCTCTGCCATGTTGTCGCGGTGCTCTGTGGAGAGGTAGGTGTCGATCAACGTCTGCTGGGCGGCGTCGCGCTGCCCGGCGTGCTGCTCGAGTCCGGCGTCGCGGAGCTGGGTGAGCTCCTCGAACGCGTGCGTGGTGGCTTCGTCGATGAGCGCGTCCTTGGAAGCGAACTGCTTGTAGAAGCCTCCGTGAGTCAGGCCGCATGCCTTCATGAGGTCGACGACGCTGACGTGCGTGCCCTGCTCCCGGAACAGCCGGGAGGCGGTTTCCACGACCCGCCTGCGGTTCTCCTGTGCTTGCGCCTGCGATACGCGGCCCATCAGCCACCTCCCGTTTGGATGCCGGTCGACATCTATTCTATGCTCGACTTAGATTGCCATCGTAATCTAATTGGCGGCCGCCCACCTCGCCGTCGTTGCACCCTCGCCGTCGATGCACCCGCAGCACCCAGGAGACCTGATGCGTTACACGACCTTTGGACACCGGACAGGACTGCGCGTTTCCGAGTACGCACTCGGCACCGCGAACTTTGGCACCGGCTGGGGTGCCGGTGCGGAGCCGGACGAGGCGCGCCGCATGTTCGACAGGTTCGCCGAAGCCGGCGGAACCTTCCTCGACACGGCGGACAACTACCAGTTCGGCCAGTCGGAGGAGCTGGTGGGGAAGTTCGTCGCCGCCGAGCGGGACCACTTCGTCCTGGCCACCAAGTTCACCAACGGAGCCACTCCGCAGCCCGGTATTTCCAGGACGGGCAACAGCCGCAAGAACATGGTCGCCTCGCTGGAGGCGAGCCTGAAGCGCCTCGGCACCGACTACGTCGACCTGTACTGGGTCCATTTCCCCGACGGCCTCACCCCCATGGAGGAGATCCTGCGCGGGATCGACGACCTGGTGAGCTCCGGCAAGATCCTCCACGCCGCCCTGTCCAACTTCCCCGCCTGGCGGGTCTCCCGCGCCGCGACCCTCGCGGACCTGAAGAACTGGGCACCCGTCGCGGGCATCCAGATCGAGTACAGCCTGGTCGAGCGGACCGCCGACCGCGAGCTGCTGCCGATGGCAGAAGGCCTCGGGCTCGGCGCCGCTCTGTGGTCCCCGCTCGGCGGCGGTCTACTCACCGGCAAGTACCGCCGCGACACCAAGGGGCGGCTGACCGATCTGAAGGCCGTGATCCACACCGAGAGCACCGACCAGAAGACCGCCGTCGTCGACACCGTCCTGGCGATCGCACAGGAGAGCGGAGCAACGCCGGCCCAGGTGTCGGTGGCCTGGGTCCGTGAACGTGCCGCCCAGGCGTCGACCTCGTTCGTTCCGATCATCGGCCCGCGCGACCTCGCCCAGCTCGACAGCTACCTGGGCGCTCTTGATGTCCGGCTGACCCCTGACCAGTTCGCCCGTCTGTCCGACGTCAGCGCGGTGCCGCTCGGGGTTCCCCACGAGGCGATCGCCGGCAGCCGGGACACCGTCCAGGGAGGCGACGCGAGTCGGATCATCCTCCCGGCCGTACCGGTGGCCTGACACCCGAAGCACCACAGATAGGCGCGGACGACGTCCTGATCCAGATCCACGCCGGGGCAACGACCTGTCCGGCGTGGTGGTCAAGGTGGGTTCAACCCGGCCAGAAGGCCCTCATCCACGCGGGATCCGGCGGCGTGGGCACCATCGCCGTCCAGTTGGCGAAACACCTGGGGGCGAGCGTGGCCACGACCACGAGCACGGCCAACGTCGGCCTGACGAAGGCACGACTATGACGTCGTGCTGGACCCGCTCGGAGGTGAGACGCTCGAGAGAGCGCTCAGGAGACGGTGAGACCAATGCGTTGCAGCCAGGCTTTGATGGCGCCGTCAGCTTGGTCGACTTCTTCGCCTCGGACTGCCAGACCCTCAGCGAAGGTGGCACCGGAGCAGGAGGCGGCGTAGTCGCGCGCGGTAGTGCCCAGGCCGCTCATGGCGTGAGTGGTGAAAGGAACGACGGTCTTGCCGGAGAAATCGAGCTGCTCGGTGAACGTCGTCATGATCATGGGGGCGCGAACGTTCCAGATGGGACTGCCCAGCAACCCGGTGTCGTACCGGTCCAGGTCGGGCAGCGCGCCCTTGATGGCGGGGCGGGCGTCGGCGTCCTGTTCGCGGACGTTGCGCTTGACGGTCGCGTCGTAGCTTTCCGGGTAGGCGTCGGTGGCCTCGATGCGGTACACGTCGCAGATGATGAGGTCGCGGATCTTGCGGGCCGTGACCTCGGTGTTGCCGATCTTCAGCGTGGTGCGATCGCCGTAGTAGTAGTTCTCGCCGGGCCGCGAGAAGTACGCAAGCAGCACCCTGCCCCGCGCTGTGCCGCTTGACGTCGGGTTCGGCGACGTCTGCCGCCGGTCGGAGGCTTGCTGATCGTTCGCGGGTGAGCAGCTGGTGAGGTGGGGCACGGTCATGGCAGCGATTCCGGTCAGCAGCGCGGCGCGCAGGATCGCGCGGCGCCGGGGTGAAGTGCGGTCCTGCTGGTTCACAGATAGGCCCTTCGCGCAGGGATCTGGCAGCGGGAGGGGCGAGCGGCCGGCGATGCGGCTGCTCGCCCCTGGGGTGGCGGGTTCGGGTCAGGTGTCCAGGCGACGCTTGGCAAGCCAGGTGACGATCTCGGGGTCGTGGTGGTCGAAGAACAGGGAGCTGCCGGTGTCGAGGGTGGCGATCTGGGCCATCTGCTCGTCGGTGAGCTGGAAGTCGAAGACGTCGAGGTTCTCCGCCATGCGCTCGGCGCGCACCGACTTGGGGATGGCGACGACGCCGCGCTGGGTCAGCCAGCGCAGCACGACCTGCGCGACCGACTTCCCGTACTCCTTGCCGATCTCGGCCAGCAGCGGGTTGGTGAACAGGTCGTTCTTGCCCTCGGCGAAGCCGCCCCAGGACTGGATCTGCACGCCGTGCTCGCGCATGAGGTCCTGGTAGTCGGCGCGCTGGAAGAAGGGATGGGTCTCGATCTGATTGACCTGCGGGGTGATCTCGTTGTTGACGATCAGGTCGATCAGGCGGTCGGGGTAGAAGTTGGCGACGCCGATCGCTTTGGCCGTCCCCTCGCGGTTCAGCGCCTCCATGGCGCGCCACTGGCCGTAGACGTCGCCGAAGGGCTGGTGCATCAGGTAGAGGTCGAGGTAGTCCAGTCCCAGCTTGTTCAGGGAGGTCTCGAACGCTCGCTTGGTGTTGTCCTCGGCGGGGGCGTCCTGGACCCACAGCTTGGTGGTGACGAACAGGTCCTCGCGGGCGATGCCGCTGGACTCGATGGCGCGGCCGACGGCTTCTTCGTTGCCGTAGGCGGCGGCGGTGTCCAGCAGTCGGTAGCCGGCGGCGAGCGCGTCGGAGACGGCGCGTTCGGTGTCCTCGGCGGGGATCTGGTAGACGCCGAAGCCGAGGAGCGGCATCTCGACGCCGTTGTTGAGGGTGACGGTCTGCATGAGCGGTATGTCCTTCGCTGTGCGGGTGGGAGGGGAGGTCAGGGGCGGATGAGGGCCTTGAGGACCTGGCGGTCGGCCATGGCCCGGTAGGCATCCGGTGTCCGGTCGAGGGTGAAGGTCTGGTCGAAGACGCGGCCGGGGGCGATGGTGCCGTCCAGGACGTCGGGCAGCAGCTGCTCGATGTAGGCGCGGGCGAAACTGGCGCCGCCGGTCAGGGTGATGTTGCGCATGAACTCGGCCGGGCCGATCGGCCCCTGCTCGTACTGCGGGACGCCCAGGCGGCTGATGGTGCCGCCATCCAGGACGGCACCGAGCGCGGTGTCGAGGGCCTGGCGGGTGCCGACGGCCTCGATCACCTTGTCCACGCCGCCGGTCAGCTCGCGGATGTGGGCGATGCCTTCCTCGCCGCGCTCGGCGACCACGTCGGTGGCGCCGAACTCGCGGCCCAGGTTGGTGCGCACCTCGTGGCGGCCGGCGAGCACGATCCGCTCGGCGCCGAGCCGCTTGGCGGCGATCACCGCGCACAGGCCGACCGCGCCGTCGCCGACGACGAGCACCGCGTCGCCGCGGCCGACGCCGGCGGTGACGGCGCCGTGGTGGCCGGTGGTCATCACGTCCGACAGCGCGGGATGCGGACGGCTTCGCCCTGCCCGCCGTCGACGCCGTCGAAGCCGTTACCGGCCGCCGTTGCGGCACGAGATGTGCAGGCCCTTGGCGCAGTAGTCGCAGGTGTTGTCGCTGTACGTGAACGGCGCGACGACCAGGTCACCCGCTTTGAGCCTGGTCACGTCGGCGCCGGTCTCCTCGATGACGCCGAGAAACTCGTGGCCCATGGGACGGCCGGTGTCGGTGGCGGGCATCGACTGCTAGGGCCACAGGTCGCTGCCGCACACGCAGGCGGCGACAACGCGGACGACGCCGTCGGTCGGTTTCACGATCTCCGGGTCGGGCCGGTCTTCGACGCGGACGTCTCCGGCCCCGTACATCAGGGCTGCACGCATAAGAGGTACTACTCCAAACAGGGGATTCCGGGGGTGCGGGAGGTCAGCGTTCGAGCATCTGCGCCTGGGCCTCGGTGTGGGTGTCGCCGGCGGCGGGCGGCAGGCTGCTGAGCTGTGCGAGCTGCTCGGCGGTCAGGGTGATGGCGTCGGCGGCGGTGTTCTCCTCGACGCGGGCCACGCGCTTGGTCCCGGGGATCGGGGCGATGTCGTCGCCCTGGGCGAGCAGCCAGGCCAGCGCCACCTGCGCGGGCGTGGCGCCGACCTGGGTGGCCAGGGCCTTGACCTCGTCGGCGAGGGCGAGGTTGCGCTGGAAGTTTTCGCCGGTGAAGCGCGGGTTGTCGCGCCGGAAGTCGTTCTCGTCGAACTGGTCGGTGGAGCGGACGGTGCCCGTCAGGAAGCCGCGCCCAAGCGGGGAGAACGGCACCAGGCCGACATTCAGCTCCCGCAGGACGGGCAGGACGCGCTCCTCGATGCCCCGCGTCCACAGGGAGTACTCCGACTGCACCGCGGTGACCGGCTGCACGGCATGGGCACGGCGGATCGTATCGGGGCCTGCCTCCGAGAGACCGAAGGCGCGCACCTTGCCCTCGGTGATCAGCTCCTTGACGGCGCCGGCGGTCTCCTCGATCGGCGTGTTCGGGTCCACGCGGTGCTGGTAGTACAGGTCGATGTGGTCGGTGCCCAGCCGCTTCAGGGAGCCTTCGACGGCGGTGCGGATGTTGGCCGGGCTGGAGTCCAGATTCCACGCGCCGTCGCCGCCGTGAGAGACCAGGCCGAACTTGGTGGCCAGCACCACCTTCTCCCGGCGCCCCTTCAGCGCCCGGCCCAGCAGTTCCTCGTTGGTGTAGGGGCCGTAGATCTCGGCGGTGTCGATGAACGTGACGCCCAGCTCCAGCGCCCGGTGCACGGTCCTGATCGACTCCGCCTCATCGGTGCCAGAGCCGGTGTAGCCGTGGGACATGCCCATGGCGCCCAGACCTATCCGGGAAACCTCCAGGTCACGCAGCTTGATGTACCGCATCTCGCCTCCTCCGGTTGGTGGCGTTGCTCGATTCTTCACTCTCGCCCGGTCCGGCAGGTCGTGCCGGGCAGAGCCTGGGCGACGGCGAGGGGGTCGGCGTCG
Source organism: Streptomyces sp. LZ34 (assembly GCF_053890475.1). NCBI lineage: Bacteria > Bacillati > Actinomycetota > Actinomycetes > Kitasatosporales > Streptomycetaceae > Streptomyces > Streptomyces sp. LZ34. The sequence continues at coordinate 9,401,967 of NZ_CM132680.1, read as the reverse complement.
CCCTCATTCACCTTCGCCCGGATTGCTCCGGTGTGGCAGGGCGGGCTCTTCAGGGGTAATGACAGGGCCCCCCTCCCGCCCGGGCGGCGGGTGCCCAGCGGGTGAGACTGGAGTCATGGCATCCGAGAGCGCGCACAGCGAGGGCGCCGAGCTGGGCCGCTACCTGCGCGCCCGCCGCACCCAGACCAGCCCCGAACACGTCGGCCTCACCGTCGGCGCCGGCATTCGCCGTACCCCCGGTCTGCGCCGCGAGGAGCTGGCCACCCTCGCCGGGATCAGCATCGACTACTACGTGCGACTGGAACGCGGCAAGGAGACCCGCCCCAGCCCTGCCGTCCTCGACTCCCTCGCCCGCGCCCTGCACATGGACGATCAGGAACACCAGCACCTGCGCGAGCTCGCCGCCCGTGCGGCCCGCTACGCGCCCGAACCGCCCCCGGCGCCAAGCCGCACCGTGCGCCCCCACCTGAAGCTGCTGCTGGAGTCGCTGCGCCCGAACCCCGCCTACGTAATCAGCCGCAGCATGGAGATGCTGGCCTGGAACCCCGGCGGCCTCGCCCTATACGCGGGCCTGGAGGACTGGCCGGCCAAGCACCGCAACCTCGCCCGATACCTCTTCCTCCACCCGGCCGCGCGTGATCTGTTCCCGGACTGGGATCGCCAGATCACCGGCTGCGTCGCCCGGCTGCGCGCCGTCGCCGGCACCGCCCCCGACGCTCCCGACCTGACCAACCTGGTCGGTGAGCTCCTCCTCAAGAGCCCCGACTTCGCCCGGCTGTGGGAGCGCTACGAGGTCACCGGCCGCAAGCCCGCGCAGAAGACCTTCCACCACCCCCGCGTCGGCACTGTCACGCTCACCTCCCAGTCCATGCAGCTGGAAGGCACCCCTGGCCAGCGCATCGGCGTCTACACCGCCGAACCCGGCACCCCCGACCACGACGCCCTGCTCCTGCTCGACATGACCGCTCCCCAAGCTGAACAGCGCTCGGCGCGGTCGGACGCGGAACAGCACCGCCAGCAGCCGTAAGCGAAGCACCCGGCTCGATCAGCGGATGCAGCATCTGGTGCACGCGCCTGTTGGGCGGCCATAGAGGCGAACCCGACGCCGAAGCGCCACACTGCGGCCATCGGCGTCCGAGTTCGCCCACGAAGCCGTCCCGGATTGTGCGAACCCGCGCGCTTCGACACGATCGAGGCAATGGCTCACGACGCCGTGATGTTCATCCGGGCTCTGGGCTTCGACCAGGTCGACCTGCTCGGGTTGTCCATGGGCGGCTTCATCGCGATCATCGCTCAGGAGGAACCGCAACTCGTGCGCAAGGTCATCCTCGCAGGCACGGGCCCCGCCGGAGGCCCCGGCATCGACAAGGTCACAGCACTCACCATCCGAGACACGCTGAAGGGCGCCCTGACCCGCCAGGACCCGAAGTCGTTCCTGTTCTTCACCGCAACCGCCAACGGCCGGCGGGCAGGACGTGCCTTCCTGGAACGGCTGAAGGAGCGCACCGACAACCGCGACAAAGCCATCTTCTCGCTGTCGTCGTTCCGCGCCCAGCTGCAGGCCATCCACCGATGGGGTCTCCAGGCTCCGACAGACCTGTCGAGCATTGCCCATCCGACCCTTGTGGCAAATGGTGAGAGCGACCGGATGGTACCGAGCGAGAACACACTCGACCTGGCCGCACGTCTGCCCCGGGGCGAACTCGTCCCCCTCTACCCGGACACCGGGCACGGAGGAATCTTCCAATACCACGACGAATTCGTCTCAAAGGCGCTTGGATTCCTCGGATCGTAGTCGGACCAGCTCTCGACACAGCACGGCGCCTGGTACGGGTGCCCTGATCAAGCAGTTCCATCTCCTTCCAGGGTGAAGATCAAGCCCTTGCCGGTCAGCGTCGTCTCCACCGACCACCCGGGGGCGAGGAGGTCGAGCAATTCCAGTCCTCGACCGTGGCTGTCCAGCACGGCGTGGGTACGCCGCTCGGGTTTTTTGGCGCTGCGGTCGTGCAGTTCGATCTGGATGGCGCCATCGCATGGGGAATGGCAGATCAGGTCGAACTCACCGCCTCCGGAGTGCAGTACCGCATTGGTCGCAGTCTCGCTCACCAGCAGCCGGATGCTCTCGTGGTCGATCCAGGGGATCGCGGCGTACGCCTGTACGGCGAGGTCGCGCGCTCTGCCGACAGCGTCCGCCCGGCAGGGATACCGCTCGGTTACCAGGACATAGCTGCGTTCACCCATGGCCCACACCCTTCTGGGCACGGCCGGATGCCGCCGACCGCGCACGACGTCGAACTACGCACCGGAGTCGTACGGACTCATGGCGTACACGGAAGAGTGTGGGTCGCGCGACCAGTCGCGCGCAAGCCGGTTACCTTGATCTCACCCCGGAGAGTCATGCGTCGACATCTGAGCGCTACCCTGACGTCGCTGGGAGACCTCACCACTCGAAGGGAGAGCCGTGGCGGTCAGCGACAACACCAACGCGATCTTCGCCATGCGCCGCGTGGGCGAGGCACTCCAACGCCTGCGCGTTGACGCAGGCCTCAAGCAGGACGACGCCGCAGCGGGACTTGATGTGTCACGGCACACCGTGAGCAAGATCGAGCGCGGCAAGGCATTCCCCACCGAGGAACAACTGCGCACGCTGCTCGACGCCTACAAGGCGAGCGCAGAGGAGCGAGCGGCCATCGCCGCCCAGATCGAGCAGGGCAAGTCCTTCGGCCGCGCCTGGTGGGATCAGCCGCGTTTCCAGGCACTCTTCTCCGGCGACTCCCACCGATTCTTCTCCCTCGAAGACGCCGCCGAGCGCGTGTTGGCGCATTCGGGAACATACGTACCTGGACTGCTTCAAACCCGCGAGTACGTAGAAGCCATCGCAGCCTTCGGCCAGAAACACGAGAGCGCCGAGCGCCGCGAAGCCTTCGTTGAGGCCAGGATGAAACGTCAGGACATTCTCAACCGGCACATTCCAGTTGTGTTGGATGCGCTGTGCCTGGAGTCCGCTCTGCGCGCGATTGCAGGCGGGCCGAAGGTCATGCGGGTACAGCTCCGACACCTGTTGGCCTCCGCAGAGCGCCCAAACATCAGCCTGCGGCTGATCCCGTTCGCCGCGGGAGCTCCAAGTGCCCATGGAGCCTCATTCACCATTCTCGACTTCCCTGACGGCGATAATCGCAGCGTGGTTTCCCAGGAAAGGGTGCGAGGCGACACACTCTACGACGACCCAGCCGAGATCCGCCGCAGTCGCCGGAAGTTCCATGATCTGGCAGCACACGCGCTGACTCAACAAGAAACCATTCGCCGTATGGAAGAGATCGAGAAAGAGCTCCCATGAATACCCCTAAGGACGACCTTTACACTGCCCCCCTCGACAGCGAGTGGCAGAAGTCCTCCTTCAGTAACGGCGCCGGAAGCGACTGTGTCCAGCTCATGGATATAGCGGGCGGCGTCGCCATAGGCGACTCCAAGCGCCCGGACCGTCCGGAGTTGCGCTACACCCCGAGCGAGTTCGCCGCCTTCATCCAAGGCGTAAAGGCCGGAGAATTCGACCACTTGCTCAGCGACTGACGGCAAGAAAATCGGTGGCCACCCCGCTCGTCCGCGCCCCACAGTGGTGGCACATCACTGAACGAGGGACGGGGGTCCCGAACATGTCGACGCTGCGCGTCACCGCTGAGCGGCTGACCATTCATGAGCACCCGAACGCCGACGCGCTGGAGCTGGCGCAGGTGGGGCTTTACCGGGCCGTGGTGGCCAAGGGGGCCTTCCGGTCTGGGGAGTTCGCTGTGTATGTGCCGGAGCAGGCGGTGCTGCCCGATGAGCTGATCGGCGAGCTGGGGCTTACGGGGAGGCTGGCGGGGGCCGGGCACAACCGGGTCAAGGCGATCCGGCTGCGCGGGGAGCTGTCGCAGGGGCTGGTGTGCCGACCGCGGGCGCTGGCGGGGGTGGACCTGGAGCGGGCGGCGCGGGAGGGGGCGGACTTCGCGGAGCGGCTCGGGATCGTCAAGTGGGTGCCGCCGGTGCCGATCGCGATGAGCGGACAGGTGGCGCCCGCGCCGGACCTGATGCCGTGGATCGACATCGAGAACCTCAAGCGCTACCCGGACGTGTTCGAGGACGGGGAGGCCGTCGCGGTCACCGAGAAGCTGCACGGGACGGCGTGCTGCCTGACGTACGTCGCGGACAGCGGGGATGTGCGGGTGACGTCGAAGGGACTGGGGGCTCAGCGGCTGGCGCTGGTGGAGGACGAGAAGAACCTGTACTGGCGGGCCGTGCGCGGGCACGGCGTGCCCGCGGTGGCGGCGCGGGTGGCCGCCGAGCTGAGTGCGGCGCGGGTCGGGATCTTCGGCGAGGTGTACGGGGGCGGAGTGCAGGACCTCGGATACGGGGCCGACAGCCGGCGCGGGGCGCCCGGGTATGCCGTGTTCGACATCGCGGTGGACGTCGACGGGCGGTCGCGCTGGCTGGATCCGGAGGAGATGGCGAAGGTGCTGGGCGGCGGTCTGCCGGTGGTTCCGGCGCTGTACAGCGGGCCGTACGACGCCAAGCGGGTGCTGGAGCTGGCCGAGGGGCGCGAGACCGTGTCCGGAAGCGGGCTGCACATCAGGGAGGGGGTGGTGGTCCGGGCGATGAGTGACCGGTACAGCTCCGTGCTCGGCGGGCGGGCCATCGCCAAGGTGGTCAGCGGTGCGTATCTGACGCGCAAGGGCGGCACGGAGTTCGAATAGGGGTGGGCCAAGGGTGGCCCGGGCACCGGAGTCCTCGGCCACCGCCCTGGTGTTCAGGCACGGCGTCCACATATGCGGAGCGGGCCCGGGGACGTAGCGTCACAGATGGGCTTAGGTTTTCCTGGGTGGGGCTGGGTTTTCGGCCCGGTCCCGGTGGAAGAGAGATCTCGGCTGTACCCCCGGCTGTGTCCGTCGTGTGACGGGGGTGGCGTGGGTGTGCAGGTGGAAGCCTGCGCCGAGTCTGGCCCCGCGTGGCTGGTGCCGGGTGGGGGTGCTCATCGTGTGCGGTGCCTGCCCCCTGCCCCGCCGCTGGGTGCGGCGGGTTGGTGACTGGGGCATCCGCCCCGCCGGACGCTTTCCACCCGGGGCTTTCACTCCGGATGGGGCGGGGACCCTGCGTCGCTTCCTGGGCACAGGGCCGTTTCTCGTCGGGCCCGCCTTCGTCCGGTCCACGGCAGCGGGCTGCTGCGGACCGGTTGGGGTGGCGGGGCCGGGGTGGGTGGTGTGCCGGACCGGCCGGTCCAGCTCCGGGGCCGTGCGGCGGATCACATACGTGCCACTGCTGCGGTCCAGGACGGTCAGATGCTGGTGTTGCAGACCGCGGGCGCCGATCCGCTGCCAGGCCGCGACATCACGGTCCGCGCTGTAGCCGCAGGCCTCGTTGGGGCAGTACGCCCACTTCCAGCCCGGCGTGGTGCGGTCGGGGGCGGCACGGTGACGGAAGGCGGTCAGGCACCTCGGGCAGTACATGGAAGTGCCCCGGGCCGGGACGATGACCACCGCGATCCCATAGCGGGCGGCCCGGTGGCGAGTGTGGGCCACGATCTGCCCGCGCACCGACTGCGACAGGCGGGTGTTCAGGGTGCGGCCCTTGCCCCGGGCCTCCATGTCCCGCAGATCCTCCAGATAGATCACCGACGCCTGCGCGGCCCGGGCATGGCCGACCATGAAACCGGCGGCCGCCTTGGCGAGCTGCTCGTTCAGCCGCCCGCGTTTGCGGCTCACCCGGGCATGCTCGGCGCGCAGCACCGCCAGCTTCGCAGCCGTGAGCGGATCGGGGCGCCGGCCGGATGCGACGTGGCCCTCTATCAGGGCCTGCAGGTGTGCGGCCTTGGCCCAGAGCTGTTCGGCCTGCACGCGCAGCCGGTCGCCCTTGGCCAGCACCCCGTCCACGCGGAAGAACACGGGGCTTGCGTCGGTGTGCACGGCCGGCTGGGTGCCGCCGGTCAGGGCCAGCGTCCCGCCAGTAAGCAGGGTGTTCAGCCCGTAGTCGAAGGCGACGGCCCGCAGATGCCCGCCCCGGTGCGCCCTGGGTACGGCGGTGGTGTGCGCGACATCCAGGCGCAGGCGTCCGCCGCGCAGGCGCAGGGTCGGGGCGTGCAGGGCAGCCGTGTGGTCGATGACGGGCGGCAGCCGGAAGCGGATGGCGACCGGGTGCCAGTCGGCGCGGGTGCACGGGTCGGGCCGCACCGGCAGGCGCACGGTCAGGACCGCGTAGTGGGCCGGGTCCTGATCGCAGCGGGCCAGCGTGGCCAGCTGCTTGTCCGCGGCGGCCAGCACCACCTGATTGCCGCCGCCCGGCACAGCCTCCAGTTCACAGATGTCGGCGGGCAGCCGGCCATGGGCCGTCTGGAAGGCGACGCTCTGCCGGGTCCTGGCGCGCAGGACCGAGCCGGCAACGGCCTGCCCGTCCGGCAACGCGGCCCGCAGCGCCTCCCACTCGGCCTCGGTACGCTGCATCGGGTCGCAACCGGCCGGCCAGGTCGCCAGCACCGCGTCGGTGATCTGCGTGCGCCACCAGGCCGAGCGCAGCGCCCTCCCGGCCTGTTCCTCGGCGATCCGCCGCACCCGGTCAGGGACATACAGGCCTTCGGGCACGGTGGCCGCCCAGCCCAGCATGCGCAGCGCCATCCACGCGTTCGACGGCAGCCGCCGCCCCGACAGGTCCTGCCCGGAAGCGAGTTGAGCCAGGTCGCAGCGGTTCCAGCGGGCGCCGGTCACTGACGTGCACATCGTCTCGACCAGGGCGGTCAGCCAGCCCACCCGCCCGGCCAGCGCATCGCCGCCCAAGACCTCGCCGGTGACGGTGTCCAGGCCACGGAACGCGGACGCCGACGCGCACGCCACCCGCTCCGTCTCCCCCTCACCCAGCTGGATCTTCCGCCGCACCCCTCACACCCCCGCCCCGATTCTCGTGCCGGTATCCATCGCCCCTGCCGCGCCCGCGGGAGGTGGTGGCCGCCTCCAGCAGGCGCTGACGGGCCTGCCGCGAACGGATGCCGTAATCCGCCGCGAGAAGGACGCGACCAGCACCCTGAAGCCGGCCAGAAGCTCCTCACTGCCGCCCGGAGCGCCACTCCTGGGATGCAGGACCTCCACCCGCACCTGGTCACGGTCGAGCAGCGCGGCGATCCACGCAGTACCGAACCGGGCCAGCCGGTCCTCGTGCGTCACCCGCACATGAGTGAACTCACCCGCCCGCGCCCGCCGCAGCCACCGGTCCAGGCCCGGACGCGACTCCCGCAGCCCCGAGGCCCGATCCCGGAACACGGCCACCACCTCACCCGCCGCACAGGCCCGCAACCCGGCCTCCTGCGCGGCCGACGACGACTCCTGTCCCGTCCGGCCCGACACCCGCACAGACAACGCCTCGCGGCGCTCCCACACCTCATGGCGCTCGCCCTCGGCCAACTCGGCAAGCACCAGAGCCGAGAAACGCCGCTTCCGCCCGACCCACACCACCGCAACCCTGCCCGCATCCGCCCACACCCGCAGCCTGTCCGGGTGCAGACCCACCCGGCACGCGGCCACCGACAGACGAAGAAGTTCCATGCCCAGGACAGTAGACAGGACCAACATCCTGTAGCCGTATACCAGTTCTCTTATCGCTCGAAGATGTGAAAACAGTGCATACCGATGCGATTGGCGGAGAGTCGTGATACATAGCCAAACCCGGGAAGCACAGGCAAAGTCAACGACTGCCGTCAACCCTGCGGACGAGGTCGTTGAGGTCTGGGTGGGACAGCGATCGAACGGCTTGTTCAGCGGCTCAGTAGTCAGCGGCTCAGTAAAGGGGGTAACGGGAGCGCGGGAAGATCGTGCCGTCGAACTCATACATCTCGATCGACTGGTGGAACACGGAGGCGAAGTCGTCGGCGAGTTCGGCGATGGTGCCCCGGCCCTCGATATGCGCCAGCCACATCGGGGGCAGGCGGAGGTCACCGTAGTGGGCGCCCAGCAGATTGCCGCAGATGGAGCCCGTCGAGTCGCTGTCGCCCGAGTGGTTGACGGACAGCAGCAGGGCCCTCTGGACGGGGGTACGCCGCCACTTCGGGTCGTAGCCGATCCCGCCGCCCTTGCTGTAGAGGGTGCGCCGCGGCGCCGTATGGGCCAGGGCGCAGTACACCGCGATGGCCAGGGCCTCCTCGGCGACCCAGCCGCCGCCGAGCGACTCGGTCTTCTCCGGGGTGGGCTCGCCCCGCGCGGCCAGGTCGACGGCCTTGCGCAGCGCGGCGCTCGTCTCCTCGTGTCCCGGGTAGCGGGTGAGCAGTTCCAGGGTGCGGAGGACGGAGCCCTCCAGGGAGTCGCCGTCGAGGACGAGGTCGATCATCGCGGCCAGGGCGCCGGCGGCGTAGTAGCCGGTGGGGTGGCCATGGGTGATCTGGGCGCAGCGGGCGGCGAATTCGAACGACTCGCGGGCGCCCGCGCCGGTGAGGCCGAAGGGGGCGGAGCGCATCACGGTGCCGCAGCCCTTGGAGCCGGTGTTCACCGGACCGGGGGTGCCGTCGAGCGCGTCGGAGTGCGAGGGGACGTGCTCCTGGGCGAGGCCGGACAGGCAGGCGCCGCCGGGGGCGCGGCGGGCGTACAGCCACTTCTGCTCGCGCAGCCAGCCGGAGCGGACCAGGTCCTGGTCCTGGCCCTGGCCCTGGCCCTGGCCCTGTCGCGCGGGCGGCGGCGCGGGGTGGTTCTGGGTGTCGAGCCAGCGCAGATAGGCGTGGCGCACGATGGCGGCCTCGGCGCCGCCGATGCCCTTGGCCGTGGCCCTGGCGCAGGCCCGTATCAGTCCCTCGGCGGTGAACATGGTCATCTGGGTGTCGTCGGTGATCCGGCCGATGACACCGTCCGAGTCCGGGACCGGAGCGGTGATCCCCTCCGGCCCGTAGGTCTCGCGGATCCTGCTCAGGGACAGGAACTCGATCGGGTTGCCCAGGGCGTCGCCGATCGCGCCCCCGAGGAGGCAGCCGCGGATGCGAGCCCGCCTGGCGGCCGTTTCGTCCCATGACTCGCGGATCATCGCGCGGCTCCTCATCGCCCGCCCGGGGCGTCGCCCGGAGGTACATGCTGATGTGCTCAGGTGCTCAGATGGTGCTCAGATGCTCGGGCCATGATTTCAGATCGCGGATCCCGGATCGCGGCGGGAGCGCGGCGTTAGATTCGTAGTGGGAGATGGTGCGCCATGCCGAGCCGACTGATCCGCACGGGCGACGAGCCGCTGCATGCGCGCAGCCCGCTGCGCATGCGGTGTGTGCTGGCCCTGTGGGGCCTGGCCTGGACCGTCGCGGGCACGGTGGCCTTCTGGCTGGTCCACCGGCCCGGCTGGGCGGCCGCCTGCGGAGTGCTGGCCGCCGTCACCCTCACCGATCTGGTCCTGGTCGTCCGGCACATCCGGCAGGGGCCGCACTACCAGCCCGGCCGGGACGTGCCGCCGTACGCGCCGGTGCGCGGCCCGCATCCGGCGGGCCCGCGGAGGCCGAGGCTCAGCCGTTTTCGCCGAAGCGCGCGGCCTTGACGAAGTCCGGGCGCGGGTCGAGCGCCGCCGCCAGGCGGAAGTGGCGGGTGGCCTCGGCGGGGCGGTTGGCGCGCTGCAGGGTGCGGCCGAGGGCGAAGTGGGCGAACGCGTTGTCCGGTTCGCGCTCCAGGACGAGCTGGAACTCCAGCTCCGCCGCTCGGAGCTGCGCCGCGCCGAAGAAGGCGCGCGCCCGCAGGAGCCGGGCCGCGGTGTTCTCGGGGTGGGCGGTGATGACCGAGTCGAGCAGCTTCACCGCGCCGCGCGGGTCGCGGGCGGCCAGCAGCTGCTCGGCCGCGCGGTAGTCGATGACATGGGTCTCGGGCGTGGGCTCGGGCACAACCGTTTCCTTCCCGGAGCGCGCTGACGATCACCGTCGGCGCGAGGTGGTCGTCGGGCGAGGTGATCGTTTGGAACAGGTGATCGTTTGGTACGAGTGATCGTTGGTACGGGTGGTCGCTCGGTACGGGTGATCGTTCGTACGCGCTAGACAACAATGACGCCACACGGCACATTCCCGCCAGAGCCCCGGCGCGAGCGCCCCCGTGGTGTCAGTCAGCCCTCGGTCCGCGTGCCGCCCGCCGCGCGCTCGGCCAGGTCCGTCCAGACCTTTCTGACCTGCGGCTCCAGTTCCTCCAGCGGGCCGTCGTTGTCGATCACGACATCGGCCACGGCCAGCCGCTCCTCGCGCGTCGCCTGGGCCGCCATCCGGGCCCGCGCCTCGTCCTCCGTCATGCCGCGCAGCCTCACCAGCCGGTCGAGCTGGGTCCGGGGCGCGGCGTCGACGACCATCACCACGTCGTACAGGGGCGCCAGGCCGTTCTCGGCGAGGAGGGGGACGTCGTGGACGACGATGGCGTCCGGCCCGGCGGCCGCCTCCAGCTCGGCGGAGCGGGCGCGGACCAGGGGGTGCACGATCGCGTTCAGAGCGCGCAGCCGCTCCGGGTCGCTGAAGACGATGCCGCCGAGCTTCGGGCGGTCCAGGCCGCCGTCGGGAGCGAGGACACCGGGCCCGAACTCGGCGACCACGGCATCGAGTCCGGGGGTCCCCAACTCGACCACCTCGCGGGCGATCCGGTCGGAGTCGATCAGCACCGCTCCGTACGAGGACAGCATGCGCGACACTTCGCTCTTGCCCGCGCCGATTCCGCCCGTGAGTCCCAGCCTCAGCATGGGGTCAGCCTATGCGGTCTATGCGCTCCCATCGCCCTCCCGCTCGGCCAGGAATCGCTCGAACTCGGCCCCCAGCTCATCCGCGGAGGGCAGCTCTACCGGCTCGGCGACCAGGCTGCCGCGGCTCTCCGCCCCGGCCACCGCGTCGTACTGGTGCTCGAGGCCGCGGACCAGTGCGACGAGGTCCTCGTCCCCCTCCGAGATCTGCCGCTCGATCTCCTCCTGGGTCTTGAGCGCCTCGTTGCGCAGCGAGTGGGCCGCTCCGGGCAGCACCAGACCGGTGGCCGCGGTGATCGCCTCCAGCGCGGTGAGCGCCGCGTCGGGATAGGCGGAGCGGGCCAGGTAGTGCGGGACATGGGCGGCGACGCCGAGCACGTCGTGTCCGGCCTCGGCGAGCCGGTACTCGACGAGGGACTCGGCGCTGCCGGGCACCTGCGCCTCGTCGAAGTAGCCCCGGTGACCGGGCATCAGGTCGGAGCGATTGCCGTGCGGGGTGATGCCGACGGGGCGGGTGTGCGGCACGCCCATGGGGATGCCGTGGAAGTTCACCGACAGCCGCACCCCGAGCCGCTCGATCAGCTGGCCCACGGCCGCCGCGAACCGCTCCCACTCCACATCCGGCTCGGGCCCGGAGAGCAGCAGGAAGGGGGCCGCGGTCGCGTCGCGCATCAGGTGCAACTCGATCGCGGGTGTCTCGTACGCGGTCCAGCGGTCACGCTTGAAGGTGAGCAGGGGGCGGCGCGCCCGGTAGTCGACGAGCCGGTCGTGGTCGAAGCGGGCGACGACCTGGTGCGGCAGCCCGTCGAGCAGCCGCTGCACGATCTGGTCGCCGGTCTCCCCGGCGTCGATGTAGCCGTCGAAGTGGTAAAGCAGCACCAGCCCGGCCGAGTCCCGGGAGGTTATCGCGTCGACTTCCGCGAGTCCGCTCGGCTCCCATGCGTACAAATCCTGCGGATCTAGCACTGTGACCGCTCCTCCTTGTGTTCCACTTCGGGAACGTCGGGCGGCGGCGCGGCATTCCCGGCCCCCATCCTCAACTTCGCGTCGTCCGCGCGACCGTCTGGATCAGGACAGTACTCGGCGGCGCGCCGCTCCGCCGGAGGACGACGCCCCGCTCCACCTCAGATAGTGACGGAGCGTCATGAGGGGGTTGACGCGCCCAGATGACGCCCCTAGCTTCGCGACCCGTCAGAGGTTCACGCTGTCGTCTCACGTTCAGCCACAAGAACATTTGCGCTCACGAAGGTGCCACCCCTGACCACGGCAGGAAGGCGGACCCCCCATGCACTCCCGCACCCCCACCCGCACCCGCACCCGTGTCCTCATCGCCGCGCCCGCCGCCGGGATCCTCGCCATGGGCGCACTGGTCGCCGCCGGAGCGGCCGCGAAGGACGGCCGCGAGAACTCCGCCCGGCCGATCCCCGTCTCCGACGCGGCCCAGCTCAAGGACGCCCTCGCGGCGGCCAGGCCCGGCGACACCATCGAGCTCGCCGACGGCACCTACCGCGGCGGCTTCGTGATCACCGCCTCCGGGACCTCCGGCTCCCGGATCACGCTCACCGGCTCCCCGAAAGCGGTGCTCACGGCGAGCGACGGCTACGCGTTCGGGCTGCACCTGGACGGCGCCTCGTACTGGACGGTCCGGGGCATCACGGTCACCGGCGGCCGCCAGGGCATCATGATCGACAGGGCGGAGAGCGTCACGGTCGACTCCGTCACCGTGCAGGGGCACGCCTAGCTCTTGTGGGCATGGACGCGCGGACCGCGCCCGGGCATGCGTAAGGCCCGCTCTCCAGGAGAGCGGGCCTTACGTCGGTCAGCCGTTCAGCCGGTCAGCCGAAGCTGTGGCGGCCGAAGCCGTTGGCAGCCGATGCTCAGCTCTGGCCGCCGGCCAGCTTCTCGCGGAGCGCGGCCAGCGCCTCGTCCGACGCCAGGGCGCCGGAGTTGTCGGCCGACTCCGAGGAGTACGAACCGCCGCCGGACGCCTGGCCACCCTGCGCCGGGGCGGCGCCGCCCGTCTCGGCAGCGGCCTGCTCGTCCGCCTCGCGCGACTTGATGACCTGCGCCTGGTGCTGCTCGAAGCGCTGCTGCGCCTCGGCGTACTGGGTCTCCCAGGCCTCGCGCTGGGTCTCGAAGCCCTCGAGCCAGTCGTTGGTCTCGGGGTCGAAGCCCTCGGGGTAGATGTAGTTGCCCTGGTCGTCGTAGGACGCGGCCATGCCGTACAGGGTCGGGTCGAACTCGACCACGGACGGGTCGGCACCGAAGGCCTCGTTGGCCTGCTTCAGCGAGAGGCTGATGCGACGGCGCTCGAGGTCGATGTCGATGACCTTGACGAAGATCTCGTCGTTGACCTGGACGACCTGCTCCGGGATCTCCACGTGGCGCTCGGCCAGCTCGGAGATGTGGACCAGACCCTCGATGCCCTCGTCCACGCGGACGAACGCACCGAACGGCACCAGCTTGGTGACCTTGCCGGGCACGACCTGGCCGATCTGGTGGGTCCGGGCGAACTGCTGCCACGGGTCTTCCTGGGTCGCCTTGAGCGACAGGGAGACGCGCTCGCGGTCCATGTCGACGTCCAGGACCTCGACCGTGACCTCCTGGCCGACCTCGACGACCTCGGACGGGTGGTCGATGTGCTTCCAGGACAGCTCGGAGACGTGGACCAGACCGTCGACGCCACCCAGGTCCACGAAGGCACCGAAGTTGACGATGGAGGAGACGACGCCGGAGCGCACCTGGCCCTTCTGGAGGGTGGTGAGGAAGGTCTGGCGGACCTCGCTCTGAGTCTGCTCCAGCCAGGCACGGCGGGACAGGACCACGTTGTTGCGGTTCTTGTCCAGCTCGATGATCTTGGCCTCGAGCTCCTTGCCCACGTAGGGCTGAAGGTCGCGGACGCGGCGCATCTCCACCAGGGAGGCGGGGAGGAAGCCACGGAGGCCGATGTCGAGGATGAGACCACCCTTGACGACCTCGATGACGGTACCGGTGACGATGCCGTCTTCTTCCTTGATCTTCTCGATGGTGCCCCAGGCGCGCTCGTACTGGGCGCGCTTCTTCGAGAGGATCAGGCGGCCTTCCTTGTCCTCCTTCTGGAGAACCAGGGCCTCGATCTCGTCGCCGACGGCCACGACCTCGTTCGGGTCGACGTCGTGCTTGATCGAAAGCTCGCGGGAAGGGATGACGCCTTCGGTCTTGTAACCGATGTCGAGCAGGACCTCGTCCCGGTCGACCTTCACGATGACGCCGTCGACGATGTCGCCGTCGTTGAAGTACTTGATCGTCTCGTCGATCGCGGCGAGGAAGGCTTCCTCGGAACCGATGTCGTTTACCGCCACCTGCGGGGTGGTGCGGGTTGCCTCGGTGCTGCTCGTCATGTGGGAAAGGGCTCCGGTTACGGACATGAAGTCGTAGGTACTGCTACGCCGGGACCCGTTACCGCACTGCAGAAGCCGGACAGCCTCGGAGGCGTTGATCTCTTCCCGAGGGATCGAAAAGCGCCTCGGTGACCGAGGGACATACAACAGATGCGAGCGCGGCCTACTCCGTCTGAGGCGCGCAGGCCCGCAGCGCAACTTGTAGCATACGGGGGCAGCCGGGCATGGTCAATGCACGAAGAGCACACGCGGGACATTTCGTCCCAAACCCGGCAAGTCGCACGGTCCGTGCTGCGACGCGGAGTCCAGCCGTTCCCCACAGCCACAGGTCGATACAGAGAGTACGACGACGCGCCCGATGGTCCAAGAACACATGCCCCGTGCAACCGACGAGCCCGGAACGCCCGGCGCCCCTGGAGATCTCATGGCGACGGCGAGCGAGCCGGAGGAGCCCACAGCCACCCGGCGGATCGCCGACGACGCGGAGAGCAGCCGGGCCAGCCGCGGCTGGTGGGACCGCAACGCGGACGAGTACCAGGAGGAGCACGGCGGCTTCCTGGGCGACGACCGCTTCATCTGGGGCCCCGAGGGCCTCGACGAGGCCGAGGCCGGGCTGCTCGGGCCGGCGGACGGCCTCAAGGGATTGGCCGTGCTGGAGGTCGGGGCGGGCGCGGCACAGTGCTCGCGCTGGCTCGCGGCGCGGGGGGCGCGGCCGGTGGCGTTCGACATCTCCCACCGCCAGCTCCGGCATGCGCTCCGGTTGGACTCCGCAGCGGGCGTAGCGGATACGGCGAGCCCGGCGGGTACGGCGGGCACGGGGTCGATCGCGCTCGTCCAGGCCGACGCCACGGCGCTCCCCTTCCGGGACGCCTCCTTCGACCTCGCGTGCTCGGCGTACGGGGCGATCCCCTTCGTCGCCGACCCGGTGCGCGTGATGCGGGAGGTCCACCGGGTGCTGCGGCCGGGCGCGCGGTGGGTGTTCTCGGTGACGCACCCCATACGGTGGGCGTTCCCGGACGAGCCCGGCCCCGAGGGGCTGAGCGTCGCCGCCTCCTACTTCGACCGCACGCCGTACGTCGAGCAGGACGAGACGGGCCGTGCCGTCTATGTGGAGCACCACCGGACGCTGGGCGACCGGGTGCGGGACGTGGTGGCCGGGGGCTTCCGGCTGCTCGACCTCGTCGAGCCGGAATGGCCCGCCTGGAACGACCAGGAGTGGGGCGGCTGGTCCCCGCTGCGCGGGAATCTGATCCCGGGGACGGCGATCTTCGTGTGCGAGCGGGACTGACGAGCGGGCGCCGGGCGGGGCGTGGCGGGCACGCGCGCGGGCCGCGTCCGCTCTGCTCCGCTCCCCTCTCCTCCTCTCCCCCGCTCCCCCGCTCCCCTCTCCGTCGGCTGACAGGATGACCCGATGACCGTCCGCCGTACGCCCAGCGCGCCCCGTACGCCCCGCACCGACGCGCTCGAAGCGCTTCCCGTACGCGGCGCCGTGCCCGCCCTGCGGCGTGCGCTGGACGCCCGGGGCGCGGCAGTGCTGTGCGCCCCACCCGGAACCGGCAAGACGACGCTGGTGCCCCTGGCGCTCGCCGGGGCGGCGGGCGGCGGGCCCGTCCGGCGGGTGCTGGTCGCCGAGCCGCGGCGGATCGCCGCTCGGGCCGCGGCGCGGCGGATGGCGTGGCTGCTGGGCGAGGAGGCGGCGGGCGGCCGGGTCGGATTCACGGTGCGCGGGGAGCGGCGGGTGAGCCGGGAGACCGTCGTGGAGGTGGTGACCACCGGTGTGCTGCTGCAGCGGCTGCAGCGCGACCCCGAGCTCGCCGGGGTCGACGCGGTGGTGCTCGACGAGTGCCACGAACGGCACCTGGACGCCGATACGGCGGCCGCCTTCCTGCTGGACGTGCGGGCCACCCTGCGGCCCGAGCTCTGGCTGATCGCCGCGTCCGCTACTACGGACGCGGAGGGCTGGGCCCGGCTGCTGGGCGCGGACGGCGTGCCGGCGCCGGTCGTGGCCGCCGAGGGCGTGTCCCATCCGGTGGAGGTGGTGTGGGCGCCGCCCGCGCGCCCCGTCCGCCCGCCGCACGGGATGCGGGTGGATCCCGCCCTCCTCGACCACGTCGCGGCGGTGGTGCGGCGGGCGCTGCGCGAGCGGGAGGGGGACGTGCTGTGCTTCCTGCCGGGCGTCGGGGAGATCGCGCGGGTCGCGGGGCTGCTCGGCGGCGCCGACGCGGAGGTGCTACAGGTGCACGGGCGCGCCCCCGCCGCCGTGCAGGACGCGGTGCTCGCGGGCGCAGCGCCCGCCGCACCGCCGTCACGGCGGCGGGTGGTCCTGGCGACCTCGGTCGCCGAGTCGAGCCTGACCGTCCCGGGCGTGCGGGTCGTCGTGGACTGCGGGCTGGCGCGCGAGCCGCGGATGGACCACGCGCGTGGCCTGAGCGCGCTGACGACCGTACGCGCCTCACGGGCCGCGGCCCGGCAGCGGGCGGGCCGGGCCGGGCGCGAGGCGCCGGGCACCGTCTACCGCTGCTGGCCGGAGGCCGAGGACGCCCGGCTGCCGCGCTTCCCGTCCCCGGAGATCAGCGTCGCGGACCTGACGGCGTTCGCGCTACAGGCGGCGTGCTGGGGGGACCCCGACGCCTCCGGCCTCGCGCTGCTCGACCCGCCGCCGGGCGGTGCACTGACCGCCGCGCGCGAAGTGCTGACCGCGATCGGCGCCGTGGACGGGGCCGGGCGGGCCACGGACCGGGGCACGCGCATGGCCCGGCTGGGCCTCCACCCCCGGCTCGCGCGGGCGCTGCTGGACGGCGCGCCAGAGGTCGGCGCGCGCCGTGCGGCGGAGGCCGTGGCCCTGCTCAGCGAGGAGCCGCCCAGGGAGTACGGCGACGACCTGGCAGCCGCGTGGCGCACCGCCCGGCGCGGCACGGACGCGTACGCCGCCCGCTGGCGCCAGGAGGCGCGACGCCTTGAAAGCGCCGTGAGCGCCGTGAGCGCGGTGAGCGCGGTGAGCGCGCCGCGGTCCGCCGGGCGCCCGGCGAGCGCACCCGGCGCGGGCCCACCGCAACGCGCCACGCCAGGCCCCGACGCGCCGGGCGCGGACAGCCACGACACGAGCGCGCGACCCACCGAGCCCCACGGCGCCCCGGCAGACACAACGGCGCGATACGGCACCACTGACAACACCGCCCACAACGGCAACACACCAAGCGGCGCCGCGCCGGGTGCCCGCGTCGCGGGGCCGGTGGGCGATGACGCCGTCGCGGGGCTGGTCGCCGCGTTGGCGTTTCCTGAGCGGGTGGGGCGGCGGCGGGGGGAGCGGGCGTATCTTCTGGCGTCCGGCACTGGCGCGGAGCTCGGTGAGGGGTCTCGGCTGCGGGATGCGCCGTGGCTGGCGGTGGCGGTCGCGGACCGGCCGGTCTCGGCGGCGTCGGCGCGGGTGCGGCTCGCGGCCGTCGTGGACGAGGAGACGGCCCGTATCGCGGCGTCCGCCCTGTACGAGCGGCGGGAGGAGGTGGGCTGGTCCGGCGGGGACGTCGTGGCGCGGCGGGTGGAGCGGCTGGGGGCGGTGGAGCTGGCGGCTCGGCCGCTGGCCGTGCCCGATCCGCGGCTGGTGCGCGCCGCGCTGCGGGACGGGCTGCGCGACGAGGGGCTCGGGCTGCTGCGCTGGCCCGCCGAAACCGTCGCCTTCCGGCAGCGGCTGGCCTTCCTCCACCGGGAGATGGGCACCCCCTGGCCGGATGTGTCCGACCTGGCGCTGCTGGCGGAGCAGGACGCCTGGCTGGGCCCGGAGCTCGACCGGGCGCGGCGGCGGGCCGACCTGGAGCGCGTGGACACGGCCCGGGCGCTCGCCCGGCTGCTGCCCTGGGCGACCGGGGACGCGGCCCGCTTCGACGAGCTGGCCCCCGAGCGGGTGCGGGTCCCCAGCGGCTCGCGGGTGCGGGTGGACTACGGCCAGGAGCAGCCCGTGCTGGCCGTCAAGCTGCAAGAGCTGTTCGGGTGGCAGGAGACGCCCCGGATCGCGGGCGGGCGGGTGCCGCTGCTCGTACACCTGCTGTCACCGGCCGGGCGCCCCGCCGCGGTCACGGCCGATCTGGCGTCCTTCTGGCGGGAAGGGTACCGGTCCGTGCGCGCCGAGCTGCGCGGCCGCTATCCCAAGCACCCGTGGCCGGAGGACCCGGCGACGGCCGAGCCGACGCGGCGTACCAACTCCCGTCGCTGAACTGCCGGGCCCCGCGCGCCTGTCCCGCGCGTCCCTCCCCCGCGCGCCCGTCGCCGCGCGTCCGTCTCCGAGGGCCCCTCAGCACTGGATGAGGGCATCGAAGCCGCCCGCCGCCGGGAACGGCCGCCCGGCCGGGTAGGGAGCGACCCAGACAAGCGCCTGCTCAAAGGTCATATACGAGCCGCTGTCCGTGCACTGGCCGACCACCAGCGCGTTTCCCCCGCAGCGCCACGCCGCGTAGTTCCACGGCGACGTGCCCTCCTCGTGGCGCACGGTGGCCTCCGGCTCCCCCAGCCGCTGGGTGAACAGGGCGACGGCGGCCCGCCACTGCGCGTCGAAGTGGGCGCGGTCGGTGTCCCGCTCGAAGCGCCACTCGGGGTCGTCGGCGTGGTGCTTTTCCAGCCAGTCGATGTTGCCGCTGAGCCCGCCCGTGGCCAGCTCCTCGTCGAAGTCGTCGGCCTCGTAGTAGTAGCAGAACGGCAGGTGGCACTCCTCGTCCTCCACCTGCTCCCCCGGCGGCGCGGCGAACCATTCGGGGACGACGTAGTGCCCGGTGTTGGTGGCGAAGGCGGCCGCCCAGGCGCCGTCGTTCACCGGCGTCCAGCCGAAGCGTTCGGCGGCGGCCGCGGTGGTGCCGGGCGTCCATTCCAGGCGCGCCAGCTCGACGAGCTGGTCGGCGAGTTCGGGGCTGGGCAGGCAGGTGGTGGTAGGCATGGGCGTACGGTACGGGCACCCACTGACAGTTCCGTCAATCCTGCCAATCTCGCCGGCCCCGCCAATCCCGCCGGCCCGGTCACACCGGGGCGGGTACGGGCTGTGGGGCCGGGGACTCGTCGCGGGCCTCGGTGCCGCTGCCCGGGCGGCGGCCGCGGGCCTCCAGCACCAGGGACAGCGCCAGCAGCCCGGTGCCGAGGACAAGGAAGCCCCAGGGCAGATAGGTGGTGAGCAGGAGGACCAGCTGCCGCTGGGACTTGACCATCTTCACGGTGTGCTCGATGTAGTCCTCGCGCATCTTCACATGGCCGGAGAAGACGGTCACCTTGTCCCGGCCGCCGAGCAGTGTGCCGCCGCGCAGCTCCTCCCGGTGGATCTCCTCCCCCTTGACGGGCGCGCCGGTGGTGGGCTCGACCCAGAACATGCGTTTGGTGGAGTACCAGCGGGTGGTGCCGGCCTTGCGGACGGTCTCGGGGGTGATGCCCTCGACCGGCATGGTCTTCGGCAGCGCCACCTTCGTCCAGGGGATCGTCTGCTCGAAGTAGTAGACCTTCAGACCGCGGAAGTTCTGGGTGCCCTTGTAGTGAATGGGCGCGGAGGTCCTGGTCTGGGCGTCGAAGTAGGTGTAGTCGCGCTTCTCGGTGAGGAAGGGCCACTTGAACTCGATGCCCTCCCGGCGGACCGCGTCCCCGTCGACATGTTCGCCGCCCTGGTGCACCGGGGCCTGGGAGTGGGCGTCGAAGACATAGCGCTCGGGGATCTTGGAGACCATCTTGCCGTCGGGCCCGGCGATGTACGACAGGGCGTCCCAGACGACGACATCGCGCCCGGCCGCCTTCCCTGCCTTCTTCGCCGCGGGCACGTTTCCGCGGAGCGTCTGCACGATGCTGACCTTGGCGACCTTCTTGGGCTGCATGGTGCCGTAGTCGAGGAGGACGGCGGGCTTGGCCTCGAGGACGGCGGTCTGGTACTCGCTGGGCGGGATCTTGGCCAGCCGGGGGAAGGCGTACCAGCGCAGCAGCGGCGACAGGGCGGCGAAGAAGACGGCGAAGGCGAGCAGCACCAGGCTGGCTTTGCGGCGCATGGCGGGATGTCCCTCCCTCGGGGCTCAGGGGTGCTCGGGGACGGTGGTGAGCAGCGGTTTGGGGGAGGTCTTGCCGCTGGGGACGCCGATGGCCGTCACCGTGAAGACGAGGGCGAGGGCGGCGACCAGTCCGATCGCGGCGGCGGCGAGGGCGCGCATGTCTCAGCCTCCGGTTGCTGCGGCGTACGGGGCATCCTGACGGTGCGTCAGGGCTGGGGCACCGTAGCAACGGGGGCTGAAGATGAGAACACGAAGGCGAGAACGCGTGGGAGTGGACGCGTGGGAGTGGACGTCGCACCGCCCCTGGGCCCGGTGGGGGCGCAGGGGCGGTGGGGTGGCGCTCGGTGGCCTCGGCCGGTTACTGGGCCGTGGGCTGGGATGTGGGCTCGGCCGTGGGCTGAGCCGCGGGTTCGGCGACGGTCAGCTCGATGGTCAGGTCCGCGCCGTCGGCGGTGGTGAGGCGGAGCAGGAAGGTGCCCGCGTGGTCGTCGGTGTAGATCTTGGGAAGGATCAACTGCCCGTCGGCGTCCGTCTTCAGGGTGGACAGGGTGCGGATCGGCTGTCCCTTGTCGTCCTTGAAGTAGGGGCCCTTGTCGTTCTCGGTGGGCTTGTCCGTCGCCTTCGCCGCGTCGTCGGCGATCATGGTGGCGGTCACCGCCACACCGGCCGCGGCCTTGCCCTTGTAGGTGGCCTTGACCGCGACCGCGTCGGCGAAGGAGCCGCCGGTCTCGGCCTTGAGGGCCTTGTCGTCGGTGCGGGCCAGCGCGTCGGCCTGCGGCGCGGGGCGGGCCTTGACGGTGGCGGCGAAGTCGGCGGCGGCCACGGTGCGGCCCACGACCGTGACCCGGACGGTGAAGGAGCCGGTAGTCTCGCCCGCGCGCAGCACCGGGGCGGTGGCGGTGCCGTCGCTGCCGGTCATGACGCTGACGCGGGTCGCGTTCCCGGGGAAGCGGGCGTCCGTCTCGCCGCGGATCTCGTACTGCACGCGCACGCCCGCGACCGGCTTGCCGGCCGCGGTCTCGGCGCGGACCCGGGGCTTGTCGGCGAACTGGTCGCCCGCCGTGGCCGTCAGCTCCGTGGCGCCGACGGTCTTGAGCCGGGCGACGGTGGGCGGGGCGGGGGTCTCGGGGGAGGGGGTCTCCGGGGCGGGCGTCTCGATCTCGCCGGAGCCGGTCGCGGGGGGCTCGGGGGTGGGGCTGTGGTCGCCGCCGGGCTTGGTCGGGTCGGGAAGCGGGGTGGGGCGCGCCGAGCCGTTGTTGTCGTTGCCCCCGCCGCTGCCGGAACCGCCGTTGTCCTTGTCCGGGTCGGGCAGCACGCCGGTGCCGTCGGGCACCTCGTGGGTGCCCTTCTTGTAGTACTCGAACCAGGAAAGGACGGTGGCCAGATACTCCTGCGAGTGGTTGTACCCGAGGATCGCCCGGTCCAGGTCTGCCTTGACCGACAGATCACGGCCGCCGGCGCACAGATACGCGCCGGCCGCGAGCGCGGCGTCATAGACGTTGTTCGGGTTCTTCGCGCCGTCGCCGTTGCCGTCCCGGCCCCAGGTGGCCCACGTGGACGGGATGAACTGCATGGGCCCGACAGCGCGGTCGTGGGTGGTGTCCCCGTCGTACGCGCCGCCGTCGGTGTCCGTGATCCTGGCGAAGCCGTTGCCGTTGAGCACCGGGCCCAGGATGGGCGTGTACGTCGTGCCGTCGGCGTCGACCCGGCCGCCGCGCGCCTGGCCGGACTCGACCTTGCCGATCGCGGCGAGCAGTTGCCAGGGAAGGTTGCAGCCGGGCTTGGAATCCTTGAGGGCCGCCTCGGCCTTCTTGTACGCGTCGAGCACGGTCGCCGGTATGCCCGCTTCGGTGACCGCGGTGCCGTCCGGCAGCCCCGGCAGGTCGACGGAGGTGCCGGGCTTGCCGGGCTTCTGCAGGGGCGGCAGATCGGTGTGGTACGACGAGCCGCCGTCGATGGGGGTGTCGGACGGCGGTGGTGGCGGCGCCTCGTCGGCGCTGTCGTGGCGCCGGTCCGGGGCCGTACCGGCGAACCCGGGGGCCTGCGAGGCGGTGAGAGCGGCCATCACGACCGCCGCCACCGCCGTCGTGGCCGCTCCCTTGCGCAGTCGTCGGCCGATGCGCGGTGCCATGCGTATGTCCCCTCCCTGTCGAGCATTGTGCGCTCCCCGGGGGCTCACCCGACTACCGCCGGGAGGCGCCCCCTG
The DNA here is from genome assembly GCF_053890475.1 of Streptomyces sp. LZ34. Taxonomy (NCBI): domain Bacteria; kingdom Bacillati; phylum Actinomycetota; class Actinomycetes; order Kitasatosporales; family Streptomycetaceae; genus Streptomyces; species Streptomyces sp. LZ34. The sequence continues at coordinate 9,379,687 of NZ_CM132680.1, read as the reverse complement.
CCCCAGCGATCGCTGGGAGAGCTTCAACCCTCGTGACACTACGACAACTTGCCGACTCGCAGCTACCGGTACGTACCGCCCGTATCGCCCCTCGAAGGCGGTCCGTCCGGCTCCCCCTATCTTTGCGGCCCGGCTCGGGAACAGCCCTAATGCGCCGCCGATTCCCAGTCGGGCCCGGCCCCGACGGACACGTCCAGCGGGGCCTGGAGCTGGAAGGCTCCGGCCATTTCCCGGCGCACCAGGGCCTCCACCCGCTCCCGCTCCCCCGGGGCGACTTCCAGCACGATTTCGTCGTGCACCTGGAGCAGCATCCGCGACGACAATTTCTCCTTTGTCAACGCCTCGTCCACCCGAAGCATCGCGATTTTCACGATGTCGGCGGCGGTGCCCTGGATCGGGGCGTTGAGCGCCATGCGCTCGGCCATCTCGCGGCGCTGGCGGTTGTCGCTGTTGAGATCCGGGAGATAGCGGCGGCGGCCGAGCATCGTCTCCGTGTAGCCGGTGGCCCGGGCCTCGTCGACGACCCGCTGGAGATAGTCGCGCACCCCGCCGAACCGCTCGAAGAAGGTGTCCATCAGCTTGCGCGCCTCGTCCGGGGTGATGCCCAGCTGCTGGGACAGGCCGAACGCCGACAGCCCGTACGCCAGCCCGTACGACATCGCCTTGATCTTGCGGCGCATCTCCGGGTCCACCGCGGACTTGGCCACGCCGAACACCTGGGAGGCGACCGTGGTGTGCAGGTCCTCACCGGAGGTGAACGCCTCGATCAGGCCCTCGTCCTCGGACAGATGGGCCATGACGCGCAGCTCGATCTGGCTGTAGTCGGCGGTCAGCAGTGACTCGAAGCCCTCGCCGACGACGAAGCCGCGCCGGATGGCCCGGCCCTCGTCGGTACGCACCGGGATGTTCTGAAGATTGGGGTCGGTGGAGGAGAGCCGGCCGGTGGCCGCCACGGTCTGGTTGAAGGTGGTGTGGATGCGGCCGGCGGGGGCGATGGTCTTGATCAGGCCCTCGACGGTGGAGCGGAGCCGGGCCTGCTCGCGGTGGCGCAGCATGATCACCGGGAGTTCGTGGTCGGTCTGCGTGGCCAGCCAGGCCAGCGCGTCCGCGTCCGTCGTGTACCCGGTCTTGGTCTTCTTGGTCTTGGGCAGGCCGAGCTCGCCGAAGAACACCTCCTGGAGCTGCTTGGGCGAGCCGAGGTTGAACTCGTGGCCCACCGCGGCGTGTGCCTCCTTGACGGCCTGCTGCACGGCCCCGGCGAACTGCTGCTCCATGCGGTCCAGCCAGTCCCGCTCCGCGGCGATGCCCGCCTTCTCCATGCGGGCCAGCAGCGCGGAGACGGGCAGCTCGACATCGCGCAGCAGCTCGACCGCGCCGACCTCGGCGAGCCGCCCGCCGAACGCCTCACCGAGGTCCAGGATCGTCCGGGCCTGGATCATCAGGGCGTCCTGCTCGGCCTGCTCGTCGGTGCCGAAGGCCAGCTGCCCGCTCTCCGCGGCGGCGGCCGGGGACAGCTCACGGCCCAGGTACTCGACCGACAGGGCGTCCAGCGCGAAGGAGCGGCGGCCGGGCTTGACCAGATAGGCGGCGAGCGCGGTGTCCATGGTGACCCCGGCCACGGTCCAGCCGTGCTCGTCGAAGACCTGCATGACGCGCTTGGCGTCGTGCATCACCTTCGGCCGGTCCGGGTCCGCGATCCAGGCGGCGAAGGCCCGCTCGTCGGGCTCGTCCACCGCCGACGGGTCGAAGCAGACGGCCGGTCCCGAGGCGGCGGCCAGGGCGATCTGGCTGACGCTGCCGCTACCCAGCGCCCAGGTGTCGACGGTGGCCAGGCCCAGCGGCCCGGCGCCGTGCCGCTCCAGCCAGGGGGCCAGCTCGCCCGAGCCGATCACCACACCGTCCACCTCGACGCCGGGGCCCGCGGTCGCGGGCTCCTCCTCGGCGGTGCCGGGGTCGACGGCCAGGACGCGGTCCCGGAAGTTCTGGTGGCGGAACTCCAGCGCGTCCATGATCACCGACAGCGCCTGCCGGTCGTACGGAATGCGCTTGAGGCCGTCGGGGCCGGCGGGCAGCTCGACGTCCCGCACCAGCTCGGTCAGCTGACGGTTGAGCTTGACGGACTCCAGATGCTCGCGGAGCTTGTCGCCGACCTTGCCCTTGACCTCCGCGACCCGCTCCACCAGCTCCGCGAAGGAGCCGAACTGGTTGATCCACTTCGCGGCGGTCTTCTCCCCGACGCCCGGGATGCCGGGGAGGTTGTCCGACGGGTCGCCGCGCAGCGCGGCGAAGTCCGGGTACTGCCGCGGGGTGAGGCCGTACTTCTCCTCGACCTTGGCGGGGGTGAAACGCGTCAGCTCGGAGACGCCCTTCGTCGGGTAGAGGACCGTGACATGGTCGCTGACCAGCTGGAACGAGTCGCGGTCGCCGGTGACGATCAGCACCTCGAAGCCCTCGGCCTCGGCCTGGGTGGCGAGGGTGGCGATGATGTCGTCGGCCTCGAAGCCGTCCACCGCGAAGCGGGTGATGTTCATCGCGTCGAGCATTTCGCCGATCAGCTCGACCTGGCCCTTGAACTCGTCGGGAGCCTTGGAGCGGTTCGCCTTGTACTCGGTGAACTGCTCGGAGCGCCAGGTCTTGCGCGAGACGTCGAACGCCACCGCCAGATGCGTGGGCTGCTCGTCACGGAGCGTGTTCGCCAGCATCGAGGTGAAGCCGTAGATCGCGTTGGTGGTCTGGCCGGTGGTGGTGTTGAAGTTCTCCGCCGGCAGCGCGAAGAATGCCCGATATGCCAGGGAATGCCCATCCAGCAGGAGCAGCCGGGGGCGGTCTCCCGCACGGTCGGCGGGCGCGGACGCTGCGGTCTTCTTCGATGCTTTCTCTGCCACGCCCCCGATCCTGCCACGCCCCACCGACAACGCTCCCCGCCTCCCGCCCGAGAACCAGGTGCGCCATGAAAGGATCGGTTGCTCCGTGAAAGGGTCGGAGTGAGGTCCGAGCGCGCAGGGAGAGAGGGAGAGAGCGATATGGCAGCCAAGCCGCCCGCAGGCGACCCGGTGCAGGACGCACCCGAGGTGGCCGCCCCGCAGCACGCCGCCGCCGGGCTGCCCGCCATCGGCCACACACTGCGCATAGCCCAGCAGCAGATGGGCGTGCGCCGCACCGCGCTCACCCTCCTCAGGGTCAACCAGAAGAACGGCTTCGACTGCCCGGGCTGCGCCTGGCCCGAGGGGGACAAACGCCACAAGGCCGAGTTCTGCGAGAACGGTGCCAAGGCCGTCGCGGAGGAGGCGACGCTGCGCCGCGTCACCCCCGACTTCTTCGCCGCCCACCCCGTCGCCGACCTCGCCACCCGCAGCGGCTACTGGCTCGGCCAGCAGGGCCGCCTCACCCAGCCGATGTACCTGCCCGAGGGCGCCGCGTCGTACGAGCCGGTGACCTGGGAGCGCGCCTTCGACATCATCGCCGGGGAACTGGCCGCCCTCGCCTCCCCCGACGAGGCCGTCTTCTACACCTCGGGGCGCACCAGCAACGAGGCCGCCTTCCTCTACCAGCTCTTCGCCCGCGAATTCGGCACCAACAACCTGCCCGACTGCTCGAACATGTGCCATGAGTCCTCCGGCTCGGCGCTGACCGAGACCCTCGGCGTGGGCAAGGGCAGCGTGCTGCTGGACGACCTCCACCAGGCCGATCTGATCATCGTGGCCGGCCAGAACCCGGGCACCAACCACCCGCGGATGCTCTCCGCCCTGGAGCGGGCGAAGGCCGGCGGCGCGAAGATCATAAGCATCAACCCGCTGCCCGAGGCGGGCCTGGAGCGGTTCAAGAACCCGCAGACCCCGCGCGGCCTGGTGGGCGGCGGCACCGCGCTCACCGATCTCTTCCTCCAGATCCGGCTGGGCGGCGACCAGGCCCTCTTCCGCGCCCTGAACCGGCTGATCCTGGAGGCCGCCGAGACCGCCCCCGGCGCGGGCGTCGTCGACGAGGCGTTCGTACGCGAGCACACCCATGGGTTCGAGGAGTTCGCCGCCGCTGCCCGCGCCGCCGACTGGGACGAAACCCTGCGCGCCACCGGCCTGGAGCGGGCCGAGATCGACCGGGCGCTGCGGATGGTCCTCGCCTCCCGGCGCACCATCGTGTGCTGGGCCATGGGGCTGACCCAGCACAAGCACTCCGTGCCCACCATCCGAGAGGTCGTCAACTTCCTGCTGCTGCGGGGCAATGTGGGCCGCCCCGGCGCCGGTGTGTGCCCGGTGCGCGGACACAGCAATGTGCAGGGCGACCGCACGATGGGCATCTTCGAGCGCCCCGCCCCGGCCTTCCTGGACGCCCTGGAGCGGGAGTTCGGCTTCGCCCCGCCCCGCGAGCACGGCCTGGACGTCGTACGGGCCATCCGGGCGCTGCGCGACGGGCAGGCCAAGGTCTTCTTCGCCATGGGCGGCAACTTCGTCGCCGCCTCCCCCGACACCGAGGTGACCGAGGCCGCGATGCGCCGCGCCCGCCTCACCGTCCATGTGTCCACCAAGCTGAACCGGTCCCATGTGATCACCGGCGCGCGGGCGCTCATCCTGCCCACGCTCGGCCGCACCGAGCGCGATCTACAGGGCGGCGGCGAGCAGTTCGTCACCGTCGAGGACTCCATGGGCATGGTGCACGCCTCGCGCGGGCGCCTGGAGCCCGCGAGCGCCGGGCTGCTCTCGGAGCCCGCCATCGTCTCCCGGCTGGCCCGGCGGGTGCTGGGCGCCGAAAGCCGCACCCCCTGGGAGGAGTTCGAGAAGGACTACGGCACGATCCGCGACCGCATCGCGGCCGTGATCCCCGGCTTCGAGGACTTCAACGCCCGGGTGAGCAGGCCCGGCGGCTTCGCGCTGCCGCACGCCCCGCGCGACTCCCGCAGCTTCCCCACTGCCACCGGCAAGGCCAACTTCACCGCCGCCCCCGTCGAGTACCCGCGGGCGCCCGAGGGCCGGCTGCTGCTGCAGACCCTCCGCTCCCACGACCAGTACAACACCACCATCTACGGCCTGGACGACCGCTACCGCGGCATCAAGAACGGCCGCCGCGTGGTGCTGGTCCACCCCGACGACGCGCGCGAGCTCGGCCTCGCCGACGGCTCGTACGCGGACCTGGTCAGCGAATGGACGGACGGCAGCGAGCGCCGCGCGCCCGGCTTCCGGGTGGTCCACTACCCGACCGCGCGCGGCTGCGCGGCCTCCTACTACCCGGAGACCAACGTCCTGGTCCCGCTGGACGCCACGGCCGACACCAGCAACACCCCCGCCAGCAAGTCCGTGGTGGTCCGCCTGGAACCAGGCGACCCCGCTTAGCCGACCCCGCCTAAGCGTTTGCTCAGCCGACTGACAAGATTCGGCCACCGACAGAACGAGGCAGGACACCCGAGCGAATGGAGCAGGACCCCATGGGCGAGCAGACCGGTGTGACGTTCCCGCAAGAGGTCATCGACGAGTACGCGGCGCTCGGCGTGGACCTCCCCGCGCTGTTCTCCGCCGGGCACCTCGGCACCCGCATGGGCGTACAGATCCTGGAGGCCTCCGCCGAGCGCGTGGTGGGCACGATGCCGGTCGAGGGCAACACCCAGCCGTACGGGCTGCTGCACGGCGGCGCCTCGGCGGTGCTGGCCGAAACCCTCGGCTCGGTGGGCTCGATGCTCCACGGCGGCAGCTCCAAGATCGCCGTCGGAGTCGACCTCAACTGCACCCACCACCGCGGGGTCCGCTCCGGCCTGGTCACCGGCGTCGCCACACCCGTCCACCGCGGCCGCTCCACCGCCACGTACGAGATCGTCATCACCGACGAACAGGACCGGCGCGTGTGCTCGGCCCGGCTGACCTGCCTGCTGCGCGAGGCGGGCTCCCCCGAGACGTTCCAGGCCTGACCCCCGAGCCGTTCCAGGCCTGACCGACGCCCGAACCACCGCCGCGCGCAAGGCCGTTGCCCGCCCCACCGGGCCGGCTCTACCGTTTCCCCATGGGGGCATCAACCCGCCGGCCGACCCGCGCGCGGACCCGTCCCGCCGCCGCCTGCGCCCTCGCACTGGCGCTCGCGGCGGCGGCGACCGCGTGCGCCGACCCGGAATCCCGCCCCGCCCCGGCCCCGCGCACCTCGACCAACAGCCCTCGCCCCCAGGCGACTTCACCGGTCCAGCTGTGCTTCAACCTCATCTCGTACTGGGCCGAGCAGGACCTGCTGGGCAGCAAATGGGCCGGGCTCGACTGGGAGCAGAAGGGGCTGTCCAACCAGCAGTACGAGATCTATGACGAGGTCGTGCGCGCCGCGCGCGCGGAGCGCAAGCGGCACGGCACCGCGGCCGCCAGGGAGCTGATCAGGCAGGAGACCCTGCGGCGCTGCACGGACGAGCGCGGCGCGACCCATAGCTCGGAGAACTGGCGCCCGCCGTCATGACCGTCGGGCGTAACACTCCGTAACATTCGCGCAATGCAAAACTAGGTATTGACTTAGACCGAGACCTGTAGTGTCGATCTCTTCGTGTACATGATCGCACGTCAGTCCGCGCATCCACCTTCAGCCCCCCGCACTACTTAGCGGAACTGCAGATTCTCAGTATCCGGACCACATAAATTAGAACGATACGCCCAATTCATCCCTTACGTTCCGCTACACGGACACGCCTTGATGACTTGTGTCATAACAAGAGAGTCACATCATGGCCTGGACCTCTGCCCCCCACTGCGCCCCGCGCTTAGAGTCACAGCCAGTCACCATGTCGTCGGGTGTTAACCCAACATCCGCACGGCCGTTCCAGGACCTCCGGCGAGGACACGGCTCCCGACAGGGGGCCGACCATGGAAAGGATTCCTCGTGCGACACCGTTCCTTGCTCATCATCACCACCGCGGTCACTGCAGGAGCACTCACCCTCAGCGCCTGTGGGTCGCGCGACAAGAGTGATAGCAGCGACGACAGCAACAAGAAGGTCACCGTCGTCATCGGTGTCGACGCCCCGCTGACCGGCTCGCTGTCCGCCCTCGGCCAGGGCATCAAGAACTCGGTCGACCTCGCGACCAAGGTGGCCAACAAGAACAACGAGGTGCCCGGCGTCACATTCAAGATCAAGGACTTCGACGACCAGGCCGTGCCCTCGTCCGGCAAGCAGAACGCCACCTCGATGGTCGACGACGACGAGATCCTGGGCACGGTCGGCCCGCTGAACTCCGGCGTCTCCCAGTCCATGCAGGGCGTGTTCGCCAAGGCCGACCTGGCGCAGATCTCCCCCGCGAACACCAGCCCGGACCTCAGCCAGGGTCCCGACTGGGCTTCGGGCAAGAAGACCCGCCCGTTCAAGACCTACTTCCGCACCGCGACCACCGACGTCATCCAGGGCCGCTTCGCCGCGCAGTACTACTACAAGGACGCCAAGAAGCGGAAGGTCTTCGTCGTCGACGACAAGCAGACCTACGGCGTCGGCCTCGCCAAGATCTTCGCCCAGGAGTTCAAGCGCCTCGGCGGCAAGGTCGTCGGCACCGACCACCTGACCGTCAAGGAGAACGACTTCTCCGGCATCGCCGGCAAGGTCAAGACCTCCGGCGCCGACTCCGTCTACTTCGGCGGCCAGTACCCTGAGGGCGGCCTCCTGTCCGACCAGGTCAAGCAGGCCGGGGCCGACGTCCCGATCATGGGTGGCGACGGCATCTACGACCCCGCCTTCATCAAGGCCTCGGGCACCAGCAACGACGGCGACTACGCCACCTCCGTCGGCTACCCCGTCGAGAAGCTGGCCTCTGCCAAGGCCTTCGTCAAGGAGTACGCGGCCCAGGGCTACAAGGACCCCTACGCGGCCTACGGCGGCTACTCCTATGACGCCGGTTGGGCGATCATCCAGGCCGTCAAGGCCGTGGTCCAGGCCAACGACGGCAAGCTGCCCGACGACGCCCGCGCCAAGATCACCGAGGCCCTGAACAAGGTCTCCTTCGAGGGCGTGACCGGCAAGGTCTCCTTCGACCAGTACGGCGACACCACCAACAAGCAGCTGACGGTCTACAAGGTCGTCAAGGGCGCCTGGACGGACGCGACGAGCCGCACCTTCAAGGACTGACCCCGGACTGCCCCGCAACCGACAACCCCCCAGCCGCGCGGAGGCGCAACAGCGCCCCCGCGCGGTGTCATATCCGACACGCTCATCGGAGGCCCTGCGGTGCACGAACTGCCGCAAACGCTGGAATACGGCCTGACCCTCGGCGCCCTCTACGGCTTGATCGCCATCGGGTACACCATGGTCTACGGCATCGTCCAGCTCATCAACTTCGCCCATGGCGAGATCTTCATGATCGGTGGCTTCGGAGCCCTCACCATCTACCTCTGGCTCCCCAGCGGCACCGCGCTCTCCCTGGCCCTGCCCCTCATGCTGATCGGCGGCGTCGTCGCCTCGGTGGCCATCGCCACGGCCGCCGAGCGCTTCGCGTACCGGCCACTGCGCGGAGGACCCAGGCTCGCCCCGCTGATCACCGCGATCGGTCTGTCCATCGCGCTCCAGCAGGCCGTTTGGGCCTTCTACCCGGACGCCAAGAAGTCGCGTTCCTTCCCGCAGTTCGAGGGCAAGTCCCTGGAGATCACCAGCAATCTGCACATCCAGCGCGGCGATGTCTTCCTCCTCATAGCCGCCCCGCTGTGCATGCTGGCCCTGGGCCTGTTCGTCTCCAAGAGCCGTGCCGGACGCGCCATGCAGGCCACCGCGCAGGACCCCGACACCGCCAAGCTGATGGGCATCAACACCGACCGCATCATCGTGATGGCCTTCGCCATCGGCGGTGCGTTCGCCGCCGTCGCCGCGCTGGCCCACGGGCTGAAGTACGGTCAGATCAACTTCGAGATGGGCTTCATCGCCGGCCTCAAGGCCTTCACCGCCGCCGTGCTCGGCGGCATCGGCAACATCTACGGCGCCATGCTCGGCGGAGTCGTGCTCGGCATCACCGAAGCCCTGGCCATCAAGTACATCCAGGACATCCCGGGCATGGATCAGCTCGGCGGCGGCGCCTGGAAGGACGTCTGGGCCTTCACCCTGCTCATCGTCGTTCTGCTGGTCAGGCCACAGGGCCTGCTCGGCGAACGCGTGGCGGACCGGGCGTGAGGAGGGAACACATGACCACCGACACCAGCAAGACCACGGGCGAGAACACCCACACCGGGACCCGCCCCACCACGCTGCGCGCGATCACCGCCGCCGGCGGCCTCGCCTCCGTCGTCTCCACCTTCCTCGCCTGGACCTGGACCGACGAGTTCCCCGGCGACCTCACCTTCAACGGCTACCCCGGCGGCCTGCAGATCCTCACCCTGGTGCTGGGCCTGGCCACCACCGTCTTCGCGCTCGCCGCCATGGACCTGCGCGGCCTGCGCTGGCTCACCCCCGCCGGCTCCACCCAGGGCCTGCGGCTCATCGCCCTCGGCACCTTCGCCACCACCTGGTTCACGGTCATCTCCATCGCCGTCGACCTCGGCGGCCTGGCCAACTGGGAGCCCGGCGCCTGGGTCGCCGCCGTCGCCACCGTGATTCCCACCGTCGCGGCCTTCCTGCTCCCGGACGACACCCGGCCCCTCAAGCGCCCGGCAGAGCTGCCCTCCTGGGCCGAGATCCTCATCATCGCCATCGTCTTCGCGATCGGGCTCTACGTCGTCAACTATGGCATCCAGACCGACGAGGACAGCCCCGAGCCGTTCATCGGCTATCTGCTCGCCGCGGGCTTCGCCGCCGCCGCCCTCTTCAAGGCCGGGATCATCGCCCGCCTGGGCGCGCTCACCGCGAAGTACCGCTCGATCACCCTCCTCGCGGCCCTGGTGACCGCGGTGGTCTTCCCGTTCACCCAGGACAAGGCCAGCTACACCGAGCTCGGCGTCAACATCCTCATCTTCGCGACCGTCGCCCTCGGTCTGAACATCGTCGTCGGCCTGGCCGGCCTGCTGGACCTCGGCTACGTCGCCTTCCTCGGTGTCGGCGCCTACACCGCCGCCCTGGTCTCCGGGGCCGCCTCCTCCACCATCGATGTCCACCTCCCGTTCTGGGCGGCCATCATCGCCGGCGCGGTGGTCTCGCTGATCTTCGGCGTCGTCATCGGCGCACCCACCCTGCGGCTGCGCGGCGACTACCTCGCCATCGTCACCCTCGGCTTCGGAGAGATCTTCCGCATCGCCGTCAGCAACCTCGACGGCACCTCCGGCCCCTCCGTCACCAACGGGCCCAACGGCATCCCCAACATCCCGCCGCTGGAGATCTTCGGCTTCAACTTCGACGACGAGCACACCGTCCTCGGCCACACCCTCGACTCGAACGCCAACTACTTCCTGCTGATGCTGCTGGTGACCGTCGTCGTGGTGCTCGTCTTCAGCCGCGCCGGCAACTCCCGCATCGGCCGCGCCTGGGTCGCCATCCGCGAGGACGAGACCGCCGCCACCGCCATGGGCATCAACGGCTTCCGCGTCAAGCTCATCGCCTTCGCGCTCGGCGCCACCCTCGCCGGTGTGGCCGGCACCGTCTGGGCCCACGTCCAGACCACCGTGGTCCCCGAGCAGTACGTCTTCGCCGGGCCCGTGCCCCCCAACTCCACCTTCCTGCTCGCCGCCGTCATCCTCGGCGGCATGGGCACCATCGGCGGGCCCCTCCTCGGCGCCACGCTCCTGTTCCTGATCCCCGAGAAGCTGGAATTCCTCCAGGACTACCAGCTCCTCGCCTTCGGCGTCGCGCTCATCCTCCTGATGCGCTTCCGCCCCGAAGGGATCATCCCCAACCGGCGTCAGCAGCTCGAGTACCACGAGACGGGCCAGCACGACGTCCCCGACCAGCCCCAGCTCTCCGGCAACGCCGTCGGCGTCACCAAGGCGGAGGCGTGACAGACATGACGACCACCACCTCTCCCGTGCTCAGCGCCAGCGGCGTGACCATGCGCTTCGGCGGGCTCACCGCCGTACGCTCCGTCGACCTCACCGTCAACTCCGGTGAGATCGTCGGCCTCATCGGCCCCAACGGCGCCGGCAAGACCACCTTCTTCAACTGCCTGACCGGGCTGTACGTCCCCACCGAGGGCCGCGTCACCTACCAGGGCGGCGTCCTGCCGCCCAAGCCCCACCTGGTCACCCAGGCCGGCGTCGCCCGCACCTTCCAGAACATCCGGCTCTTCGCCAACATGACCGTCCTGGAGAACGTGCTCGTCGGCCGCCACACCCGCACCAAGGAAGGCCTGTGGTCCGCCATCCTGCGCGGCCCCGGCTTCAAGCGCGCCGAAGCCGCCTCCAAGGAACGCGCCATGGAGCTGCTCGAGTTCATCGGGCTCGCCGGCAAGGCCGACCACCTCTCGCGCAACCTCCCCTACGGCGAACAGCGCAAGCTGGAAATCGCCCGGGCCCTCGCCAGCGACCCCGGCCTGCTCCTCCTCGACGAGCCCACCGCCGGTATGAACCCCCAGGAGACCCGGGCCACCGAGGAACTCGTCTTCGCCATCCGGGACCAGGGCACCGCCGTCCTCGTCATCGAGCACGACATGCGCTTCATCTTCAACCTCTGCGACCGCGTCGCCGTGCTCGTCCAGGGCCAGAAGCTCATCGAGGGCACCCCCGACGTCGTCCAGAGCGACGAGCGCGTCATCGCCGCCTACATCGGCACCCCCTTCGAGGGCGCGCCGGGCGCGGAGGAGGCCGCCGAGGTCGAGGCGGCCGAGACGCACCAGAGCACCGGGACCGGCGGGAACCCGAAGAGCACCACAGCACGTACGGAGGACGGACAGTGACCGCACTGCTCGAGGTCGAGGACCTGCGCGTCGCCTACGGCAAGATCGAGGCCGTCAAGGGCATCTCGTTCACCGTCGAGGCCGGCCAGGTCGTCACCCTCATCGGCACCAACGGCGCGGGCAAGACCACCACCCTGCGCACCCTGTCGGGGCTCCTCCAACCGCTCGGCGGCTCCGTCCGCTTCGAGGGCAAGCCGCTGACCGGGGTCCCCGCCCACAAGATCGTCGCCCTCGGTCTCGCGCACTCCCCCGAGGGCCGGCACATCTTCCCGCGCCTGACGATCGCCGAGAACCTCCAACTCGGCGCGTTCCTGCGCAAGGACGCCGCCGGCATCGCCGCGGACGTCCAGAAGGCGTACGACCTCTTCCCCATCCTCGGCGAGCGCCGCACCCAGGCCGCGGGCACCCTGTCCGGCGGCGAGCAGCAGATGCTCGCCATGGGCCGCGCCCTGATGTCCCGCCCCAAGCTGCTCATGCTCGACGAGCCTTCCATGGGCCTCTCCCCGATCATGATGCAGAAGATCATGCAGACGATCGCCGAACTGAAGACCCAGGGCACCACGATCCTGCTCGTGGAGCAGAACGCCCAGGCCGCCCTGTCGCTCGCCGACCAGGGCCATGTGATGGAGATCGGCAAGATCGTGCTGTCGGGGACGGGCTCGGAGCTGCTCCACGACGAGTCGGTGCGAAAGGCCTACCTGGGCGAGGACTGACACCCGAACCCGCGTGGCCCCGAGGGCCTGTCCGTACCACGGCGGTACGGACAGGCCCTCGTCCGTCTTTCTTGACCGGTCGGCAGCCTTTGGCTCAGGCCACGCCGACCACCCGATACAGCGCGTAGAGAATCGCCGGCAGCACCCCGACGAACACCCCGAGGGCACTGATCACCCCGGGCAGCCGCTGCGCCGCCCGCAATACCCTGGCCAGATAGCCGACGAGCACGAAGAAGGCCAGGATCACCACGACCCCGGCCAGCAACCACACAAAGGAATCCGGATACACCGCAGCACACTCCCGTTCGACTCTGCCTAGTCCAGCTCTCGACACGCGGACGGCAGGGGACTCCTCGCAGGCCCTTGGTAGGAGAACCCGGAGTCACGTGCTGCACGCGGCGAGTTGGACATGACGGTAGCCGAAACGGCGTCAGTTAGGCCAGAGTTAGCGGAAAAGCACAGCAAGGCAGGGCACCCCGGGCTACCACCCCCGGAGGCCCTGCCTGAGCGCACGCTGGACTAGGCATGTCGCAAGCGCACTGGCTAACCAGACTGCCCGCCTCCTATGGACGATTGATGAACGTCCCGATGAGGCAGCGTCCTTGGCAGTTCGCCCCCCACAGCTCTGTTTCCGCTCTGCATCTGCTCTGCGACCACTTAACGCCCACTAAGCGTACTGCTAGGCTGGCTTTCATCGATCGCCAATCAGGGGAAGGGTGAGGGCGATATCCCTCCGATTCGGGCTTCTCGGGCCCGTTCAGGCCGCCCACGACGGCACGGACATCACCATCGGCCCCCCACAGCGGCGGGCCGTGCTCGCCACCCTGCTGCTCTCGCCCGGACAGGCCGTCACCATCGCCACCCTGCGCGAGCGCATCTGGGCGGAACCTCCCCCCGCCTCCGCCACCCAGGCCGTCCATGTGCACATCCACCATCTGCGGCAGCTGCTGCGACAGTTCACCGACGGGACCGCCGGGGGCACGCCCCGCCTGGTGACCCACCCCGGACACGCACCGGACCAGGTGAGCTACGTCCTGCACACCACCCCGGAAACCATCGACGTGACCGCCTTCCGCCGCCTCCTCGAAAACGGCGAGACGGCCCAGGGCGGCGGCGACACTCGGGCCGCACTCACCCACTACGACACCGCGCTGAACCTGTGGCGCGGCGAACCCATCGCCGACCTCCAGCCCTCCGCCTACGTCCGCGGCGTCCGCCTCAGCCTCACGGAAATCCGCCTGGACCTCGGCAAGCGCCACGCCGCCGCGCTGCTCGCCCTCGGCGCCGCCGCCCGCGCCACCGCCGAACTGCAGGACCTCCACGCCCACCACCCCGGCGACGAGAGCATCGTCGTCCTACTGGCCCGCGCCCTGCACGCCACCGGAGCCCACACCCGCGCCCTGCGGCTGGTCACCGACGAACTGGAGCGCTGGGAGCGCGAATACGGCCTGCTGCCCCCCGCGCTCCTGGACCAACGCAACAGCCTCGTCCACGGCGGCGGACGCGCCGGGGCCGCCCCATGAGAGCGGAAGCACGGATCCTCGGCCCCGTCGAACTCGTCGTGAACGACACCGACATCACCCCGGGCTCGGTGCGCGCCCGCACCTTCCTCGCCTCCCTCCTGCTCCGCAGCGGACGCCCCGTACCCGTGGAAACGCTCACCGAAGAGCTGTGGGGCGACTCCCCGCCCGCCACCGCCCGAGCCCAAGTGCAGACCCATGTCAGCCAGTTGCGCCGACGCATCGCACAGGCGGGCGGGCCCGACGCGGGCGGGCGCCTGCTGGCCACCCACCCCATCGGCTACACCCTCCTGGTCGACCCCCAGCACGTGGACCTGCCCCGGTTCACCGCGCTGCTCGACGACGCAAGAGCCCAGCTGAGCGAGGCTTGTTACGAACGCGCATACGACCTGCTCACCACCGCGGTGAAAATGTGGCGCGGCCCCGCCCTCGCCGGCGTCACCTCCGGTCCCCGCCTCGCCGCACACGCCCGGCGGCTGGAAGCCGAGCGCCTGGAGGCGCTGTCCCTGCGCATCGAGGCCGCCCTACAGCTCGGCCGCCCCGGCCGGGTCATCCCCGAGCTGCGCGCACTCGCCGACGAACACCCCCACCACGAGCCGTTCCGCGCCCAGCTGGCCCGCGCCCTCCACGACACGAGCCGTACGACGGAGGCGCTGGGCATCCTCCGCGCGCTGGCCCCCACCGCCAGGGGCCGGCCTACTCCCCCACCCCGGGCGGTGGCCGAGCCCCCCGCCCCGGCGCCCACGCTCCCGCACCCCCAGCCGCCCGCCCCCGTCCACCGCGAGCCGGGGCCCTCAGGGCCGCTGCGCTTCACCGTGCTCGGACCGGTCCGGGTCTGGCGGGGCGAGGAGCAGATCAACACGGGTTCGCCACAACAACGCGCACTGCTCGCCACACTGCTGCTGCGCTACGGGCGGACGGCAACCGCCTCCGAGCTGATCGACTGCCTGTGGGGCGACGAGCCGCCCACCGCCGCCCTTGCCGCGCTGCGGACCTACGCCTCACGGCTACGGAAAACCCTCGGCCCCGACGTACTGGTCAGCGAATCGGGCGGATACGCGATCCGTGTGGAGCCCAGGGCGGTTGACGCCGATGTGGCCGCTCAACTGGCCACCAAGGCGGAGAAGACACGGCAAGCGGGAGACGGTGCGCGGGCCCGCGAGCTACTCAACAAGGCACTGGCCCTGTGGGACGGCGAGACGCTGACCGGCGTGCCCGGTCCATACGCGGAGACACAGCGCATCCGCCTCGAGGAATGGCGCCTGTCGCTGACCGAAACGCGGCTCGACCTCGACCTGGAGCTCGGCCTCCACGCGGAGGCGGTCTCCGAACTGACCGCGCTGACCGCCGCGCAGCCGCTGCGCGAGCGGCTGCGTGAGCTGCTGATGCTGGCGCTCTACCGCAGCGGACGGCAGGCAGAGGCGTTGGCCGTCTACGCGGACACCCGGCGGCTGTTGGCCGAAGAACTGGGCGTGGACCCCTCAGCGGACCTCAGAGATCTGCAACAGCGCATCCTCCAAGCCGATGCGGCCCTCGCGGCCCCCGCGGAACACATCCCGGCCCCCCGGCCGCCGGTTCCCGCGCAACTCCCCGCAACCGTCCCGGACTTCACCGGGCGCGCCGCCTTCGTCCACGAGCTCAGCGAACAGCTCGCCACGGCCGATGGCAGAGTCATGGCCATCTCGGCCGTCGCCGGAATCGGCGGCGTCGGCAAGACCACACTCGCTGTCCACCTGGCACACGCCGCGCGCCAACAGTTCCCCGACGGACAGCTGTACGTCGACCTCCAGGGCGGCAGCCCCACCCCCGCCGCCCCCGAGACGGTGCTGGGCTCCTTCCTGCGCGCCCTGGGCACCCCCGACACCGCCATCCCCGACGGCGTCGAGGACCGCGCCACCCTCTACCGCTCCCTCCTCGGTGGCCGCCGCGTCCTGGTCCTCCTCGACAACGCCCGCGACGCTGCCCAGGTACGACCGCTGCTGCCCGGGACCGAAGGCTGCGCCGCCATCATCACCAGCCGCACCCGCATGATCGACCTGCCCGGCACCCACCTCGTCGACCTCGATGTGATGAGCCCCGACGAAGCGCTCACCCTCTTCGTCCGCATCGTGGGCGAGGAACGGGTGCACGCCGAGCGCGACGCAGCCCTGGACGTCGTGGCCGCCTGCGGCTTTCTGCCGCTGGCCATCCGTATCGCCGCCTCCCGGCTCGCCGCGCGCCGCACCTGGACCGTGTCCGTCCTCGCGGCGAAGCTCGCCGACGGGCGGCGGCGGCTGGACGAGCTGCGGGCGGGCGACCTGGCGGTCACGGCCACCTTCGAGCTGGGCTACGGACAGTTGCAGCCGTACCAGGCACGCGCGTTCCGGCTGCTCGGGCTCGCAGACGGTCCGGACATCTCCCTCCCGGCAGCGGCCGCCCTGCTCGACATGGACGTGCTCAACACGGAGGGTGTGCTGGAGTCCCTCGTCGACACCTCCCTGCTGGACTCCGCGGCCCCCGGCCGCTACCGCTACCACCACCTCGTACGCCTCTTCGCACGCGCCTGCGCCGAGCGCGACGAGCAGCCACGGGACGAGCGGGACGCGGCCCTGTCCCGGCTCCTCGACTTCTACCTCGCCACGGCGGCCCGGGGATACGCCCAGGAACGGCCTGGCGACCGCCTCGTCGACCACCTGACACCCACCGACCACCCGGGCCTCGACTTCCCGGACCAGACCGCCGCACTCGACTGGCTCTACAGCGAAGCCGACTCCCTGCTCGCCTGCATCGCCCAGGCCGCGTCCGGCCCCGCCTCCGGCACCACGCTGCGGCGCGCGGCCGACCTGCTCCTGGCCGCCTCCGACCTCGCCGAGTCCGGAGCCGACATCCGCCGGTACGAAGCCGTGGCCGAGAAGCTCAGCACCGCCGCCGGGGCCGCCGACGACCTCCGCGCCGAGAGCCACGCCCGGACCGCCCTGTCCCGGGCGCTGAGCCTGCGCGGAGAGTACGAGCAGGCTGACGAGCAGGCGCGGCTCGCCATGGTCGCCGGCCTGGCGACAAAGGACTTCGGTATCGCCGGCCACATCCTGAACCAGCGGGGCACCACCGCGCTCAGTTTGGGGCGGGTCAGGGAGGCGGAGGCTCATGTGAGCCAGGCCATCGAGGCCTTCCAGGCCACCGGCGACCGGCCGGGCGAAGCAGGGACGCTGTGCAGCCTGTCGCGGGTCCACCTGACGCTGGGCCGTACGGCCAGCGCCGTCGAGCTGGCCCGGACGGGGGTCGCGATGTACGAGAGCCTGGGACGCACTTCGCACCTCGCCAACGGAAAGTACGCCCTCGGAGTCGCGCTGACGGCGGCGGGGCACAGTCTGGAGGCGGTGGAGCAACTCACGCACGCGCTCGGCCACTTCCGCGACAGCCGCCAGCGTCTGTGGGAGGGCAGCACCCACCTCCGACTGGCAGAGGCCCACCTGGCCATGCGCCGCCCGGCGCAGGCCGCCGCGCACGCCGATCAGGCCCGCACCCTGGGCGGCATCGGCGGCGAACGCTGGTACGCCGTCATGCTGACCGTGCTGGGCAAGGCACTGATGGAACTCGGCCACGCCGGCCGCGCCCAGGCATGCTGGAGCGACGCACTCGCCATCCACGAGCGGCTGGGAGCGGCTGAGGCCGAGGACGTACGGGCGCTGCTCGCCCCCTGCACCGCCCCCCCTTATTAATGCTGCTTCTTCTCCGCCGCGTCCTCGATGACCGCCTCGGCCACCTGCTGCATGGACAACCGGCGGTCCATCGAGGTCTTCTGGATCCAGCGGAAGGCGGCGGGCTCGGTCAGCCCGTACTGCGTCTGCAGAATGCTCTTGGCGCGGTCGACGAGCTTACGGGTCTCCAGGCGCTGGGCGAGGTCGGCGACCTCCTTCTCCAGCGTCTTCAGCTCCGTGAAGCGGGAGACGGCCATCTCGATGGCCGGGACCACATCGCTCTTGCTGAACGGCTTCACGAGGTACGCCATCGCGCCCGCATCCCGGGCCCGCTCGACGAGCTCGCGCTGCGAGAAGGCGGTGAGCATGAGGACCGGGGCGATGCGGTCGGCAGCGATCCGCTCGGCGGCGGAGATCCCGTCGAGGACCGGCATTTTCACATCGAGAATCACCAGGTCGGGACGGTGCTCCTGAGCGAGCGCGACAGCCGTCTCACCATCGCCCGCCTCGCCGACGACGGAGTACCCCTCCTCCTCGAGCATCTCCTTGAGGTCGAGGCGGATGAGGGCCTCGTCCTCGGCGATGACCACGCGGGTGGTGTGCGGGGGGACGTGCGACTGCGCGTCGGGGGCGTCAGTGGTGCTCAATGTGCTCCTCGTTTCCCTGACAGGGGCGGCACCATTGAGCCTACCTATCCCCACACCATGCTGGGCACACGGTATGATCCTGTCGGGGTTCCCAGCCGGGTTGATGGAAGCGGCAGACATGATCGCCTCAAAAGCGATTGCCCGAAAGGGCGTGCGGGTTCAAGTCCCGCACCCGGCACTTTGCAACGAGAAGCGGACCACCACGTTCGCGTGGCAGACCCGCGATTGTGAGGCGAGAAAGCCTTTCGATCGCGCACGCTCAGCACATGAGCGAATACGGTCCGTCGGTCCGCCATGAGGCGGTCACGCTGATGCGGCAAGGCGTCGCCAATCGCGAGGTGGCCGAGCGACTCGGAATCCCACGCGGGACCGTCGGCTGGTGGCGGTACCAGGACCGGAAGCTACGGGGCGAGGTCTTCGAGCGGCCCACCGATTGCCCCAGGTGCACCGGCCGTACTGTCGACCGCCAAGCCTACGCATACCTGCTCGGCCTCTACCTCGGCGACGGCCACATCATCTCCAAGCCCAAGCAGCACCACCTGTCGATCTTCTGCGCCGACGCATGGCCCGGACTGATCGTTGCTGCCGCAGAGGCGATGCGGAAAGTGATGCCCTCAGCCAGCGTCCATCCCCGGCACAAGAAGGGCTGCACCGAGGTGAAGTCCTATACGATCCACTGGACCTGCATGTTCCCGCAGCACGGGCCGGGCAAGAAACACGAGCGGGCCATCGTCCTGGAAGCCTGGCAGCAGCAGATCGTCGGCGAGTTCCCGTGGGAGTTCATCCGTGGGCTCATACACTCGGACGGCTGCCGCGTCACCAACTGGACCACGCGCATGGTCGGCGGCGAGCGCAAGCGCTATGAATACCCCCGCTACCTGTTCACCAACAAGTCCGACGACATCCGCAAGCTCTGCGCCGACACGCTCACGAGCGTCGGCGTGGAGTGGTCCACGGTCGCTCGCGGCAGCGATCCGTTCCACATCTCCGTCGCCAAGCGCGCCTCCGTCGCCCTCATGGACGCCCACGTCGGGCCGAAGTACTGAGCGCCCAGCGCCTCCGCACTCCGGCCCGGATCAGCCCCCTACCGCAAGTCCGCCTCGCCGATGTGGTGCACCCGCACCAAGTTCGTCGAACCGGAGACGCCGGGCGGGGAGCCGGCGGTGATGATGACGAGGTCGCCTTTCTGGCAGCGGCCGATCCGCAGAAGCTCCTCGTCGACCTGGGCGACCATCTCGTCCGTGGAGTCGACCATCGGGCCGAGGAAGGTCTCCACTCCCCAGGTGAGGTTCAGCTGGGAGCGGGTCTCGTGTTCGGGGGTGAAGGCGAGGAGGGGGATGGGTGAGCGGTAGCGGGAGAGGCGGCGGACGGTGTCGCCGCTCTGGGTGAAGGCGACCAGGAACTTCGCGCCGAGGAAGTCGCCCATCTCGGCGGCCGCGCGGGCGACCGCGCCACCCTGGGTGCGGGGCTTGTTGCGCTCGGTGAGCGGGGGGAGGCCCTTGGCGAGGATGTCCTCTTCGGCGGCCGCGACGATGCGGCCCATGGTCTTGACCGTCTCGATGGGGTACTTGCCGACGCTGGTCTCGCCGGAGAGCATCACCGCGTCCGTGCCGTCGATGACCGCGTTGGCCACGTCCGAGGCCTCGGCGCGGGTCGGGCGGGAGTTCTCGATCATGGAGTCGAGCATCTGGGTCGCGACGATGACCGGCTTCGCGTTCCGCTTGGCGAGCTTGATCGCGCGCTTCTGGACGATCGGCACCTGCTCCAGCGGCATCTCCACGCCCAGGTCACCGCGCGCCACCATGATGCCGTCGAAGGCGTCGACGATCCCTTCCAGGTTCTCGACCGCCTGCGGCTTCTCGACCTTGGCGATGACCGGGAGCCGGACGCCCTCCTCCCTCATGACCCGGTGGACGTCCACGACGTCGTTGGCGTTGCGGACGAAGGACAGGGCGATGATGTCGGCGCCGGTGCGCAGCGCCCAGCGGAGGTCTTCGATGTCCTTGTCGGAGAGCGCGGGGACGGAGACGGCGACGCCGGGGAGGTTGAGGCCCTTGTGGTCGGAGACCATGCCGCCTTCGATGACCATGGTGTGCACGCGGGGGCCCTCGACGTCCACAACTTCAAGGGTGACCCGGCCGTCGTCGACGAGGATGCGCTCACCCCGGCTGACGTCGGTGGCCAGGCCCTTGTAGGTGGTGCCGCAGCGCAGGCGGTCGCCCTCGATGGGTTCGACGGTGATGGTGAACTCGTCGCCGCGTTCAAGGAGTACGGGGCCTTCGTGGAAGCGGCCGAGACGGATCTTCGGACCTTGAAGGTCGGCGAGGATGCCGACGCTGCGACCGGTTTCCAGCGAGGCCTTTCGGACTCGCCGGTAACGCTCCTCGTGCTCGGCGTACGTGCCGTGGCTGAGGTTGAAGCGGGCCACGTCCATTCCGGCTTCGACGAGCGCCTTGATCTGCTCGTACGAGTCGGTTGCGGGTCCCAAAGTACAGACGATTTTTGCTCGGCGCATGCGGCGAGCCTATGACTTACCGGCGGGTAAAGAACCGGGAACCAGCCACTCCCCCATGGCCTTTGGGTGGCCGGTCGTCGACAACTAATGAAACGTGCGCGGGTGTGCTCCGATGAGCGGTTTATAGGACCCGCGCACGTCCATGCGCGGGTCGCTCAGAGCTGCGGGGGCGACATCGTAAAACGGGCGTTGACCTGCGCGTATACGGTCTGGCGCTGGGGTTCGAGGTCCAGGGCGGGGGCGGCCTGGGGCGCGCCGCCGTAGCCGCTCGCGCCGCGCGGCGCGGCGTAGGCGACCGGGTAGGGCTGCTCGGCGTGCTCGGCGTTGAGATCGGCGAGCTCGACGAGGGCGGTGAGCCGGGCGTCGAGCGCGCCCGCGTACTCGCGGGCGCGCTGGACCGCCTCCCGGACGGCTTGGCGGCGCGCCTCGGCGTGCGCGGGCGAGTCGGGGCGCAGGCCCCACGAGGGGCCGTTGACCGTGGTGAGCTCGAGGTCGGCGAGGCGGGTGGTGAGCTCGCCCAGCGCGGTGAAGTCGGCGATGGTGACGGAGAGGTGGACTCGGCCGTGGTAGGCGTGTATGCGCTCGTGGCGGCCCTTGGCGGTGAGCTGCGGGGTGATGGCGAAGGCACCGGTCTCCAGCTTCTCGACCGCTTGGCCGTAGGACTTCACGAGGTCGAGGATCTGGGCGTTGCGGCGGGTGAGGTCTTCGAGGGCGGTGCGGCGGTCGCTGCCGCGCGCGCTGACGGTGATGGCGAGGCTGGCGATCTCGGGGTCGACTTCGAGGCGGGCCTCGCCGCGGACCGCGACGCGCGGGGTTTCGGGGGTGCCGTAGGGCACGGCGGTCGTGGGCTGCGGGGAGGCGTGGTCCATGGGGTGGGCTCCTTGCGCGGGTGAGGGGAGGTGCGGTGAGCTGGTGGCAGATCGTTTGCGAGAGGTCGCGGGCGCCTCGGCGAGACGGCCGCGGACGCCCCGGCGAGACGGTCGCGGACGCCCCGGCGAGACGGTCGCAGACGCCTCGGCGAGACGGTCGCGGGCGGCCTCGTCAGGCGGGCGTCTGGACCCGGCCCTGGGCGGGGCGGGTGTGGTGCAGCGACAGGGCGATGTCCACGAGCGGGACCCGGGGCAGCTCGGCGACGCGGTCGAGTTCGATCCAGGCGGCCTGGTCGGTGGAGCCGTTGGTCTCGTGGCGCAGCTGCCCGCCGACGACATGCGCGGTGTAGATGACGCGGAGGCCGTGGAAGTCGGCGTCGCGGCCGCGGCGGCGGGCGTAGCGGTGGTGGACGGAGTCGATGCCGAGGAGGTCGTCTATCTCGACGGTGTAGCCGGTCTCCTCCTCGACCTCGCGGATGGCGGCGTCGTACGGGTCCTCGCCGTGCCGGATGCCGCCGCCGGGCATCGTCCACTGTTTGCTGTCGGGGCCGACCCATCGGGCGAGGAGGATTCTGCCGTCCTGGATGCAGACGGCGTAGGCGGCGACTCGGAGTTGTCTGTTGGCCATCACCCAAGGATGGCCTGGGTGTCGGATGATCGAAAGCTGTCGCGCTGTTCGGGGAGGTGTCCGCCGGCGGTGCCGGCGGGGTGGGTGGGCTGGAGGCCGAAGGTGGTGAAGGCGGTGCGTGGCGGGAGGGCGTAGACGGGCTCGGTGGTCAGCGAGTTGAGGATGACGGCGGAGCGCCAGGCGGCGAGGCCGAGGTCGGGGGCGCCTACGCCGTGGGCGTGGCGCTGGGCGTTCTGGACGTAGATGGATCCCTTGACGATGGGGTCGAGGACGATGCGGTGGTTTTCGTCGATGCGGGGGCGTTCGCGGGAGTCGCGGCGGATGTAGGGGTCGAGGGCGGCGATGAGGGTGTCGATGCGCCGTTCGCGGTAGCCGGTAGCGAGGACGACGGCTTCGGTGGTGTGGCGGCTGCGGGTGCCTTGTTGGCCGTGTTCGAGGTGGAGTTCGAGGCGGGCGGCGGCGGTGCGGCCGGCGGTGCGGACGGTGACGCCGGGGGTGAGCACGGTGTCGGGCCAGCTGCCGTGCCGGGTGCGGCGGTAGAGCTCGTCGTGGATCTCCGTCATGGTGTCGTGGGCGATGCCCTTGTAGAGCTGCCATTGGCGGGGCAGCAGTTGGTCGCGTACGCATTCGGGCAGGGCGTGGAAGTAGCGGGCGTAGTCGGGGGTGAAGTGTTCGAGGCCGAGCTTGCTGTACTCCATGGGGGCGAAGGCGGGGGTGCGGGTGAGCCAGTGGAGGCCTTCGGCGCCCGGGGGCCGGTGGCGGAGCAGGTCGAGGAAGACCTCGGCGCCGGACTGGCCGGAGCCGACGACGGTGACATGGCCGGTGGCCCGCAGCGCTTCGCGGTGTTCGAGGTAGTCGGCGGAGTGGATGACGGGCACGCCGGGGGCGTCGACGAGGGGGCACAGGGGCGCGGGGACATGGGGCTCGGTGCCGACGCCGAGCGCCAGGGCGCGGGCGTAGCTGCGGCCCATGTGCCGGGCTTCGCCCGCGGCGTCGAGTTCGGTGAAGTCGATTTCGAAGAGCAGGTGGTCGTGGTTCCAGCGGACGGCGTCGATCTGGTGGCTGAAGTGGAGGCCGGGGAGGTGGTGGCTGACCCAGCGGCAGTAGGCGTCGTACTCGGCGCGTTCGATGTGGAAGCGCTCGGCGATGTAGAAGGGGAAGAGCCGTTCGTGGGCCTTGAGGTAGTTCAGGAAGGACCAGGGGCTGGTCGGGTCGGCGAGGGTGACGAGGTCAGCGAGGAACGGGACCTGGACCTTGGCGCCGTCGATGAGGAGGCCGGGGTGCCAGTGGAAGGCGGGGCACTGTTCGTAGAAGGCGGTGCGCAGGCAGGGGACGCGGTGGGCGAGGGCGGCCAGGGAGAGGTTGAACGGTCCGATGCCGATGCCGGCGAGGTCCAGGGGCTGTTCGGGTCCGGCGGCGGGGGTGGGGGTGGGGGGTTGGGCGGTGCTCATGGGGTGCTGCCTTCCACGAGTTCGACCAGCGCCCGCAGGTCGCTGGGCTGGGTGTGCGGGTTGAGGACGGTGGCCTTGAGCCACAGCCCTTCGCATGTGGCGGCACGGCCGAGGACGGCCCGGCCCTCGCGCAGGAGGCGGCGGCGTACGGCGGCGACGGCGGCCGGGTCGGCTCCGGCGGGCCGGAAGAGGACGGTGCTGATGGCGGGGCGGGCGTAGAGGTCGAGGCCGGGGCGGGAGTCGATGAGGTCGGCGAGGTGCTGGGCGGCCGCGCAGGCACGGTCGACGAGGTCGCCGAGGCCGCGGCGGCCGAGGGCGCGCAGGGTGACGGCGATCTTGAGGGTGTCGGGACGGCGGGTGGTGCGCAGGGAGCGGCCGAGGAGGTCAGGGAGGCCGGCGGCGGTGTCGTCGGCGGCGTTGAGGTAGTCGGCGCGGTGGGCGAGCGGGGCGAGGGTGGCGCCGTCGGGCACGGCGAGGAGGCCGGCCGCGGCGGGCTGCCAGCCGAGTTTGTGCAGGTCGAGGGCGGTGGTCCGGGCCCGGTCGAGCCCGTCGAGCCGGGTCCTGAGGGTGTCGCTGAACAGGAGCGGCCCGCCGTAGGCGGCGTCGATGTGGAGGGTGGCCGCGTGGCGGTCGCAGAGGTCGGCGATGCGCGGCAGGGGGTCGATGGCGCCGGTGTCGGTGGTGCCCGCGGTGGCGACGACGAGCACGGGGTGTGGCGGGCCCGGCAGTTCGGCGAGGGTGTCGTGGAGGCGGGCCGGGTCGAGGACGCCGGTGGGGGTGGGGATGGTGCGGGGCTCGGGGAGGCCGAGGAGCCAGGCGGCGCGGTGGACGCTGTGGTGGGCGTTGGCGCCGCAGACGATCTGGAGGGGGGTGGTGGCGCCCGCGGTGCGGGCGGCCTCGCGGGCGAGCAGCAGGGCGAGTTGGTTGGCCTCGGTGCCGCCGGTGGTGGCGAGGGCGTCGGGGGCCGGGCGGTCGGGGTGGACGAGCCGGGCCAGGGCGCGGCAGGTGAGCGTCTCGAGCTCGCCGGCGGCGGGGGCCTGGTCCCAGGAGTCGAGGGAGGGGTTGAGGGCGCTGGCGGCGAGGTCGGCGGCGGCCGCGACGGCGAGGGGCGGGCAGTGCAGATGGGCGGTGCAGTGTGGCTCGGCGGGGTCGGCGGCGCCCGCGGCGAGGGCCCGGACGAGGGTGTGCAGGGCCTGGTGGGCGCCGGTGCCGACGGCGGGGATGACGGGCTCGGCGGCGGCCCGTAGGCGGCGGGCGACGGCGCGGGGGCCGCCGGGCGGGAGCGGGCCGCCGCGGTCGGCGGCGCCGGTGGCGAGGGCGTGGAGGACGGTGTCGAGCATCGGGCGGAGCGCGCGCGGGCCTTCGATACCACCTGCCAGGAGGCGGGCGGTCCCGGAAGCGGGCACAGGCATGGGTGTGCCCCTCGTCTCGAGTCGGGCAGGTGGAAGTGGCCTAAAAGTACTTCGTGCGCAAGCGGTTCGGCCGGGGGTCGCGGTAGGTCCACTCGTACGTGGTAACGCCACGGAGTGGGACGGAGAGCGGGGGCGTGCGGCTCTCGGCCGCACGCCCCCGCTCGTCGGGTCGATCCTGTGTGTCTGGAAGTGCGTTCTCCGTAGGATGCCGGGGGCGGGCCGGGGACGGGCCGCGGACGGGAACGACGAGCGGGCGGGGGCGCCATGGACCAGCAACGGGACGACAGCGGTCTGGCCGAAGAGCTCATCGCCTGTGTGCTGGACAGCTGCGGTCCCGCGAAGCCGGCCGCGCCGGCGTCCGGGTTGGGGGTGAATCCGTCCACCGCCATGCGGACGGTGGACCGGCTGGAGTCCCTGGGCCTGGTGGACCGGCGGGGCAATCCGGACAGCCGCCGTTCGGGCCATGGCGCCCCACAACCTCACCATGCCGACTTGGTGATTGCTCGGCGCTATGCAGAGATACGCGATACCCGGCGGGTCGCCGGGCCGCCCCGGGTACACCGGGCGGCCCGAACGGCTGTCGCGAACAGGGCCGCGAACAGGTGAACGCCCCCTCGGAAGGGGGCGTGGGGCGGCCGCGAGGCGGTTCGGGGCGCGCCTGCGCCCGGTCTTCTACACCTCGTCCTCCGCGGCTGCCGCCTCCTCCTGAGCCTGCTGGACCTGCTGGACGTGCAGCGCCCGGCGAAGGTCGTCGATCTGGTCGGCGAGGCGGCGGCGCAGCGCCGGGGACACGGACGGGTCGTCGGCGCTCAGGCACTCCTCCCCCAGCCGCAGGGTCGTCTCGTCCACCGTCGTCGGGAAGCACCAGCGGGCGACCGCGTCGGCGATGGCGGGGCCGCGGCGGGCGGCCAGGGCGACGGCGGCCGGGAAGTAGGCGGGGACGTACTCGGCGAGGAGGCCGTGCTGCTCGGGCTGCCAGAACCCCAGGGCCGTGGCAGTGACGAGGTAGTTGGACAGCTCGGGGCCGCCGTCGGCGTCGAAGAGCGCGGCCCAGGCGGCGCGCTTGGAGTCGGGCTCGGGGAGCGCGGCGCGGCAGCGGGCGGCGCCCTCCTGGCCGGTGGCGCTGGAGTCCCGGGCGAGTTCGGCGTCGATGTCGCCCGGGGTGACGGCGCCCAGGACGGCGAGGCGCCGGAGGATCTGCCAGCGCAGCTCGGGGTCGAGGGCCGGGCCGCCGGGGACGGTGTCGCCGTCGAGCCAGTCGCTCAGCTCGGCGGCCGAGGTGGCGCTGTCGACGAAGGTGCGCACGGCGGCGAGCCGCAGCCCGGCTCCTGAGCCGTCCTCGGTGCGGCGCAGCAGGTCGCGGCAGGTGGCGGTGATGGTGGCGAGGGCGGCGGCGCGCCGGTGGGCGGGGAGGTAGCAG
Source organism: Streptomyces sp. LZ34 (assembly GCF_053890475.1). Classification (NCBI taxonomy): domain Bacteria; kingdom Bacillati; phylum Actinomycetota; class Actinomycetes; order Kitasatosporales; family Streptomycetaceae; genus Streptomyces; species Streptomyces sp. LZ34. The sequence goes on along the minus strand of NZ_CM132680.1, from coordinate 9,353,086 downwards.
TCGGCGATCTGGGTGCGGGCGAAGGCGAGGACGCCCTGGACGAGGGCTATGTCGGTCTCGTGCGGGAGGTGGGCGCGGGCGGCGTCGAGGTAGGCGCCGGGCGCCAGTTCGCCGTCGCGCACCATGTCGCGCGCGGCGTTCCATACGACGGCGCGGCCGAGGGCGTCGGGGAGACCGGACAGGGAGCGCAGGGCGGCCTTCCAGGAGCCGGGGTCCAGGCGGATCTTGGCGTAGGTGAGGTCGCTGTCGTTGAGGAGCAGCAGGTCGGGGCGGGGTCCGGTGAACTGGAGGGTCAGGGGGGAGCCGCCGTCGGTCAGCTCGGCCTCGACCCGGTCGCGCAGCACGAGCTTGTGGGGGGCGGCGGGCTCGTGGTCGTACAGGCCGATGGCGATGCGGTGCGGGCGGCTGGTGCCGCTGTCGCCATCGCTGCTTTCGTGGCTTCCGTCGGGGCTTCGGTCGCTGCTGCCCTTGTGGTGGATCTCCGCGGTCCACTGGCCGCCGCTCGCGGTGATCACCGGCGTGAGGGTGTCCACGCCGGTGGTGCGCAGCCAGCGGTCGGCCCAGGCGTGCACGTCCCGGCCGGAGGCCTCGGCGAGGGAGTCGATGAAGTCGGCGAGGGTGGCGTTGGCGAAGCGGTGCCGGGCGAAGTGGGTGTTGATGCCGTCGAGGAAGTTCTTCTCGCCGAGCCAGGCGACGAGCTGACGCAGCGCGGAGGCGCCCTTGGCGTACGAGATGCCGTCGAAGTTGAGGCGGGCGGCGGCGGTGTCGGGGACCTGTTCGGGCTCGGGGGCCACGGGGTGGGTGGACGGGCGCTGGTCGGCGTCGTAGCCCCAGTTCTTGCGGCGGACGCCGAAGTCGGCCCAGGTGTCGGTGTAGCGGGTGGTCTCGGTGAGGGTCTGGTAGCCCATGTATTCGGCGAAGGACTCGTTGAGCCAGATGTCGTCCCACCACTTCATGGTGACCAGGTCGCCGAACCACATGTGGGCCATCTCGTGGGCGATGACCATGGCGCGGGTCTGCCGTTCGGCGTCGGTGACGGCGGAGCGGTAGACGAATTCGTCCCGGAAGGTGACGAGGCCGGGGTTCTCCATGGCGCCGGAGTTGAACTCCGGGACGAACGCCTGGTCGTAGGAGTCGAAGGGGTACGGCTCGTCGAAGATCTCGTGGTAGCGGTCGAAGCAGCGGCGGGTGATGTCGAAGAGCTCGTCGGCGTCGGCGTCGAGGTACGGCGCGAGGGAGCGGCGCACATGCAGGCCGAACGGCAGCCCGGCGTGCTCGGTGCGCACCGAGTGGTACGGACCGGCGGCCAGCGCGACCAGGTAGGTGCTGATGGGCGGGGTCGGCGCGAGCCGCCAGCGGCCCTCGTGCGGCTCGCCGACGCGGGTGGCGATGCCATTGCCGAGGACGGTCCACTCGGGCGGGGCGGTGACATGCACCTCGAAGACGGCCTTGAGGTCGGGCTGGTCGAAGCCCACGAAGACGTCGTCGGCGTCGGACATACAGCACATGGTGTAGAGGTACGTCTCCCCGTCGGCGGGGTCGGTGAAGCGGTGCATGCCCTCGCCGGTGCGGGAGTAGCGCATGTCCGTATCGACACGCAGCTCGTGCTCGCCCTCGGCGAGCCCGGTGAGCGGCAGCCGCCCGTCGGCGATCACGTCGTCGGCGCTGTCGAGGGGGAGCTCCTGGCCGTCGAGCACGACGCGGTGCAGGGCGGCCGGACTGAGCTCGGCGAAGGTGTCCACGTCCGATTGGCGCGCGCTGAAGCGGATGGTGGTGGTGGAGCCGAAGATCTCGTCGCCACGGGTCAGGTCGAGGTCGATGGTGTAGCGGTGGACCTCGATGAGGCGAGCTCGGGTCTGCGCTTCGTCGCGCGTCAGTACGGACATGGAGACATGCTGCCCTACTGCCTGTGGGCGTCACACGCCTGGGAAGAGGTTGCCCGGCGCGGTGGGGTTCTGCGCGGGTTTGGGGGTGGTGCGCCGGTGCGGTGGGTGGGTCCCGGGGGCGTCAGGACGCGGCCAGGCGATGCTCCAGCGTGTGGCGGTGCGCCGTGGTCCAGGCGTGGGCGGCTCGTACGGTCGCTGACGCGCCGAGGTCGCGCAGACGCGCCATGGCGGGGTCGCCGGCCGCCGCCTGTGCCTCGATGCCGCGCCGGCAGCGGTCCTGCCACCACAGCACGGTCGCGACGAGCCGGGCGCGGTCCGGGGCGGCCGTCCCGTAGGCGTCGCAGACGACGGCCATACGGCGAGCCGTCTCGTCCGGGCCCGGTCCGTCGGGGCCCGTGCCGCAAAACTGCCAGCAGGCATGGGCAACGTCGTGGACGCGCCGACCCGGGGCGGCGAGGTCCCAGTCGATGAACGCGACGGGGCGGGGACGGTAGACGGTGTTCTTCGGGGACAGGTCGTTGTGGCACACCACCTCGCCGCCCTCGGCCAGCGGCGTCCCGGCCGTCAGGTCGTGGAACTCGCGCACCAGCCGCGCCATCGCGGCCAGGCTCTCGTCGTCGCCGATAGCTGGCGGCTGGTCCGGTTGCCATGCGACGTGACCGTCGAGGTAGGACAGTATCTCGCGGCCCCGCTCGTCGGTGCCGAGGTGGCGGGGCGCGCCGGGCCAGCCGTGATCGGCGAAGTGGGCGAGGAGGGCGCGTACGTACGCCGTCCGGGCGGTCGGGCGGCGCCGGACCGTGTCGCCGACCCGGACGACCTCGGTGACGAACCCGCCGGGCAGCCGCTCCTCGCCGGCGCTCATCAGGAGCGCGCGATGGTCTCGTGGTGGCGGATGACCTCAGCGATGATGAAGTTGAGGAGCTTCTCCGCGAAGGCCGGGTCGAGCTTGGCGCTCTCCGCGAGGTCACGGAGCCGCTTGATCTGGCGGGCCTCCCGGGCCGGGTCGGCCGGGGGGAGCTTGTGGGCGGCCTTGAGGTAGCCGACCTGCTGGGTGGCCTTGAAGCGCTCGGCCAGCATATGGACCACGGCCGCGTCGATGTTGTCGATGGAGTCGCGCAGCCGGGCCAGCTCGGCGCGGACGGACTCGTCGATCTCGTCGTTGGTGCTCATGGTGGCGGCCCCGTCGGTCCCCTCGGTCTCGATGTGCGTCATGACCAGTGACCCTATGTGGCCCGGAGCGCTCCGGTGACCAGTGGGTGGGCCGGGGCGGGGTCACGGAGACCGCCCTCGACCCCTGTGGGGGGTTGAGGAGGGGCCGAAGGCGGTCGGTCCGCTTGGAGTGCTCTCCCCGGTCGAGCGCCTCCACCGTGAAGGAGTGGGTTACGGATCCGGGGGTTCCACCTGTGTCCGGTTTTTCTCGGTGCGCCTCGGCCTATCGTCGGGGTCATGATTGCGAAGCTCCAGTGCACCGTCATCGACTGCCCCGACCCCGTCGCGCTGGCCGGTTTCTACGCCGGGATCCTGGGCTGGCGGGTGGACGCGGGCGATCCGGAGTGGGTGTGGCTCACCTCTGCGGAGGGCCGGCGGTTCGCCTTCCAGGCGGCCCCCGACCACAAGCCGCCGCGCTGGCCGGACCCGGACCATCCGCAACAGTTCCATCTGGACTTCGACGTCGAGATGATCGAGGAGGCGCAGCGGGAGGTGATCGCCCTGGGCGCGACGTTCCTGTACGACAGCGGGGGCGAGCGGTCGGGGTTCCGGGTCTTCAGCGATCCCGCGGGGCATCCCTTCTGTCTCTGTTACGGGCAGAGTTACGGGCAGAGCTGACGCGCGGCAGCGCGCAGCGCCGCTCCCGCGCCGGTGCGGATCGGGTCGCCGTGGCCGAAGCAGGCGGTCTCCACGTCCAGGGGCGCCTGCTTGTGGAAGGACTTCACGGTTTCTTCGGGGTCGACGTTGAAGACGCCCGGCATGAGCCGTTGGACGTTCGCGATCGAGTCGCCCGTGAACAGGGTGCGGGAGGACGGCAGATGGAGGGCGACACTGCCGGCGGTGTGGCCGGGCACGTGCACGATCCGCGCCTCCTGGCCCCAGTCGAGGGTGTCGCCGTCGGCCAGTTCGCGGTCGACCGGGACCGGGCGGGGCGGTGGGACCTGGGGGGTGTGGGCCTCGTAGAGGGGACGCTCCCAGTCGGCGAGGACGGGGGGTGGCATCACCTCCGCCCCGCTGATGGCGGGCGCGTCGGCGGCGCCCGCGAGGACGCGGGCGCCGGTGGCCTCGGCCAGGCCGGCGGCGGCTCCGTAGTGGTCCGGGTGGCCGTGGGTCACCAGGATCTCGCGCAGCTCGCCGAGTCCGCGCAGCGCGTCGAGGATCTGCCGCTCGTGGCCCGCCCAGCCGCAGTCGACGAGCGCGTAGCCGTCGGGGAGCCGTACCGCGTACGCCTGTCCGACCGGGAAGCGCAGCATCCGGATGTCCGGGGTGACAGCTGTGATCTCCATGCCCCGGACGGTAGGGGCCGGGCGGGAGCCGTTCAGGAGGTTGCGCCCCTGGCGGATACGCCAGGGGCGCAACCGGTGGGTCAGCCGCCGAGCTGGGTGGCGCCCGCCTTGATGTCCTTGGCGAAGGTGCTCACCTCGGTGTAGACACCGGGCTTACCGGGGCGGGCGCAGCCCTCGCCCCAGCTGACGATGCCGACCTGGATCCACTGGCCGGCGTCGTCCTTGCGGAACATCGGGCCGCCGGAGTCGCCCTGGCAGGTGTCGACGCCGCCGGTGGCCATGATCCCGGCGCAGATCTCCTCGCCCGCGACGAGGTCGCTGTACGCCGACTTGCAGGTGGCGTCGCTGACGAACGGCACGCTGGCCTTGAGCAGGTAGCGCTGCTGGCCGCCGCCCTCGACGGCGGCGCCCCAGCCCGCGACCGTGAAGTCGCCCTTGTTGTAGGCGGTGGTCTCGGCGATCTTCAGGGTGGGCTGGTTGATGGGCTGGGCGAGCTTGATCAGGGCCCAGTCCTTGCCCGTGCCGTTGTAGCCCGGGGCCTGGAGGACCCGGGTGGACTTGACCTTGACGGCGCTGGAGCTCTGGAGGTCCACCACGCCGGCGGTGGCGGTGATGGAGGTGTTGGCGCCGCTGCCGGAGACGCAGTGGGCGGCAGTGAGCACGATGTCCTGGGTGTAGAGGGCGCCGCCACAGCCCATGGACAGCCGCACCATGAAGGGGAATTCGCCCTGGGCGGCGCGGGTGCCGCCGACGACGGAGGGGCTGGGCTCGGCGCTCTTGGCCTGGGCCAGGGAGGTGCCGGGCATCAGGCTGAAGGCGGCGAGAGCGACTGCTCCGACGGCGGCCGATCTCTTGACGGGCTTCCGGAGATTCCGCAACGGAGTTCCTTTCGTGGGGGGTTGAGCTGCTTGCCAGGCTCATGCCAAGCAGCGTTGCGATTATCTGGATGCGCCGATCGGCCTGACAAGGGTCGCTTTCCGGCCACACCGACCGGCCCGGCCTGCGGCGCGGCCGGGTCCGGCGCCCGTAGAGTTGAACCAGGGGGCACGGCGGACAACGGGTACGGGGTGACGGCGTGGCGGCACCGGGCAGCGACATCGAGCACGGATTCCCGCACCTGGACACCGTCCGGGCCGCGCTCACCGCGCTCTACAAGCGCCTGTCGTACGAAGGGGTGCGGACCTACGAGCTCAGCGTGGCCCCGGGCGATGTGGCCTTCTGCGACCAGGACGACCTCTACCTAGGCGTCCAGCGCGTCGCCCGGGTCATGGTCCGGCAGCTGCGCCTCCCGGACGCGCGCATGATCGTGAGCTTCCGCGAGATGCGGCACGCGGGGAACATCGAGCTGGCCGCGGGGCCGGAGTACTTCATCGAGCTCAACTCCCGCTTCAAGACCCACCGCCGGGACATCGGCGCGGCCCTCGCCCACGAGGTCACCCACGTCTATCTGCACCGGCTCGACCTGGCGTTCCCCGGCACGCGCGCCAACGAGATCCTCACCGACACCACCGCCGCCTACCTCGGCGCGGGCTGGCTGCTGCTCGACGCGTACCGCCAGGACTCCGTCTCCAGCCAGAAGCTCGGCTATCTGACCCCGGAGGAGTTCGGGTACGTGCTGGCCAAGCGGGCACTGGCGTTCGGCGAGGACCCCGCCGTCTGGTTCACCAGCCCGCAGGCGTACGAGGCGTACGTCAAGGGCCTGGCCGAGGCGCGCCGCGACGAGCGGCAGCCGCCGCTGACCGCGTGCGGCTGGGCGGGCCGCCGCCGGTACGCGCGGGACCGCCGGTTCGCGCAGGTCGACCCGGAGGCGCTGCCGCCAGCGCCGGCCGGCGCGCCCGGCGCGGCCGGATACGCCTTCGAGAGCGGCTCCCCGCAGCGCGTCTCCTTCCCCTGCCCGACCTGCCGGCAGCGCATCCGGGTCCCGGTGAGCGGCAGGATGCGGGCCCGCTGCGGGCTGTGCCGCACGGTGCTGGAGTGCGACACCTGACCCGTCCATGCCGCGCGGCGCGTCCGACGTCGTAGGCTCGGCCGCATGAGCCCCTCCATCGCCACCAACACCCGGGTCGGCCGCGACGAACTGCTGGAATTCGTCCGGCCGCGCCACCGCGCCATCCTGCTGACCCGCCGCGCCGACGGCTCCCCGCAGGCCTCGCCGCTGACGTGCGGCGTCGACGACGCGGGGCGCGTCGTCGTGTCGACCTACCCCGAGCGCGCCAAGGTCCGCAACGCGCGCCGCGACCCGGCCGCCAGCGTCATCGTGCTCTCCGATGAGTGGAACGGGCCGTGGGTGCAGATCGACGGCACCGCCGAGGTGATCGACACCCCCGAGTCCGTGGAGCCGCTGGTCGAGTACTACCGCAACATCGCGGGCGAGCACCCGGACTGGGATGAGTACCGGGCCGCCATGGTCAAGCAGGGCAAGTCGCTGATCCGGATCACCCCGAAGCGCTGGGGCCCGATCGCCACCGGCGGCTTCCCCGCCCGCCTGGTCGAAAACGAGGAGTGAAGAGTAGGGATGGGGTAGGGGTGGGGTAGGGGTGGGGTAGGGGTGGGGGCGTCAGCAGGCGCCGGGGCGGGCGTACAGGACGACCACCATCCCCCGGACCTCCCGCTCGGCGCACTGACGGAAGTACCGGTCGAGCACCTCGCGCTTCACCCGCTCCTGCGGGGTGTCGGCCGGCGGCCGGCCGGGCGGGTCCATCACCACGGCGATCCGCTCGGCGGCCAGCATGCGGGCGCGGATGCGGGGCGCGGGCAGCTCGATGCCGTGCAGGGTGCCGGAGGGCACCGCGTGCCGGGCCAGGGCCAGCTCCTTGAGACCGCGGAACTCCCCCGGGCTCGACAAGATCGGCTCCCGGCGGCGGGCGGGCACGAACAGCACCCCGTCGCCGGGCCGGGTCAGCTCCCGTACGGCGCGCGCCGCGGCCATCGGGTCGTCCAGGCGGCTCTGCGGCGTCCGCAGCTCGATCGAGTACGGCAGCAGGGCGGCCACCGCGACGGCGGCCAGCGCCGCGGCCCCGACCTTCGGATGCGGGGCGGCGCGCAGCGCGGCGTCCAGCCCGGCGCCCGCCAGCAGGGCGAATCCGACGTAGGAGTAGAGGACGTACCGGTCGACGTAGATGGGGTGGATCCAGGAGACCGCCAGCAGGGTGGCCGCCGGGAGGATCAGCAGGGGCAGCGCGAGTGTGCGCAGGGGGATCGGGCCGGGGGCCGGCAGCGGGACGGTGGCGCAGCCGATGCCCACGGCGGTCAGGGCCGCGAAGCCCAGCAGCTCGGGCTGTCCCGGTGCGCCGATCCAGCCCACCAGCGCCGCCTGCTGCTGGCTGACGATCACCAGTGGCGCCAGGACGACGGCCACCGCGGAGGCCGCCCGGGCCCAGGACCGGCGGACCGGCGCGGGGACGCGGGCCAGGACCAGCGCGAGGCCGTGCGCGAGCACCGCCAGGACCGCGAACTCGTGCAGCAGACAGGTCATCGACGCGGCGGCGGCGTATCCGGCCCAGGTGCGTTTCCGGGGATTCGCGACGGCGGAGAGCAGCAGGTGGGTGCACCAGACGACCGCGGCGCAGACCAGCGCGTACGACCGCCCTTCCTGCGCGTATCGCTGCACCGCCGGGGCGAGCGCGAAGACGACTCCGGCGCACAGCCCGGCCCTTGGCCCCGCGAGCCGGTGTCCGAGCAGCGCCACTCCGGCGGCCGCCGCGGCCATGGCCAGCACTGAGGGGAGCCGCAGCGCGGGCAGTCCGCCGTCCCAGAGCGCGAAGACGCCGTGCATGAGCAGGTAGTACAGGCCGTGGGCGACATCGGCGTCGCCGAGCAGATGCAAGATGTCGGCGACGCCGCGGTGGGCGACCTGATACGTCGTCGACTCGTCCCGCCACATGCTGTTCTCGCGGCGGATCCCCCACAGGCCGAGCGCCAGCGTCAGCCCGGCCGGGGCGAGCGCGACGGCGGCGCGCCGCCCGGGGCGGCGGGGCGCCAGGCGCGCGGGCGCGGGGCGGACGCGGGGGACGGCCCGGGCGGCGGTGTCGAGGGCGGGCGAGACGGCCATGGGAAGGGGACTCCGATCGGAGCGGGGCGGGGCGGGGTGGGGCGGCGGGGACGCGAGGAGCCGGGAAAGCGGATCATGCGGGGCGGCGCCGGACCCGCCACAGGCAGAAGGCGGCGAGCGCGGCGGCCGCGGCCAGGCAGATCCCGGCCTCGATCCACTGCAACGGCCAGAACTGGCCGGAGGGGTGGTACTCGGTGAATCTGCCGACGACGCCGTGCCGGACCACGCAGGGCCCCTCTCTGTCGACCGGGCACTGGTCGAGGACGCGGCCCCATTCCTGGTCGGAGAGTTTGTTCCCGGAGTCGGTGAGGAACCCGTCGCGCACGATCCACGCGTCGCCGGGCGCCGGCGCCTTGACCCGGATGGGGTCCGCCGCGGGGCTCGCGGGGTCGGCCACCCGCGCGGTCCCGGTCCGAAGCGGCATCAGGCGGGCCAGCCGCGGCAGCAGCTGGCCCAGGCCCCATTGCCCGGCGGCGACGAGGGCCAGGGTGCCCGCCATGGCGGGCAGGGTGCGCCGCAGCAGCAGTCCGGCCGTCACGCCGACCGTCAACGCGAGCAGTGCGAGGGCGACGAACACGAGCCCGGTGGCGTGGAAGGGCACCGCCCCGTACCACACGTAGTTCTCGGCCAGGCCGTAGGTGCGCGCCTTGGCCAGCTCGGGGAGGGCGGGCGACCACCACCAGGCGAAGAGGGCCGAGAGCACCCCGGTGCCGACGGCTGTGACCGCGGCGACCAGGCCGAACTTGACGGCCAGCCAGCGGGACCGGCTCACCGACTGGGTCCACAACAGCTTGTAGGTGCCGGTCTCCAGGTCGCGCGCGGCCAAGGGGGCGCCCAGGAACACGCCGACGAGGGCCGGTACCGCGATCAGCACCCCGGCGGTGTCCTCAAGGGCGGTCCCGTACCGCCGCAGGAACGGGAGCGGCCCGTGCTGCGCGGGATCGGCGACGTCGCATGCCTGCGCCGGATCGCACGCGGTGAGGGGATGGTCCTCGAGGTATCCGGCCATGTCGGCGCGCCACCACAGGATGTACGCGGCGGCCGCGACCAGCAGCACCAGGCCGGTCGCCAGAACGAGCCGGTACTGGCGCAGGACCAGCCAGGCGGTCCCGACGGGCCGGGTGCCCGGCGCCTTGGCCGGGCGTGTGCCGGCGATGCTCACACCGTCTCCTTCCGGGCGGGCCGGCGCCGGATCCACCACACGCAGAAGGCGGCGAGCGCGGCGGCCGCGGCCAGGCAGATCCCGGCCTGGATCCCCTGCATGGGCCAGTAGTGGCTTGCCGGTTGCAGCTCCTCGTATTGCCGCCTGGTGGCGCCGAGCCGGGCGAGGCAGCGGTTCCAGGCGTCGTCACCGACGGCGGCCGAGCAGCGGTCCGAGGGGATTTTCTCCCCGGTACGGGTCAGAAAGCCTTCGGTCATGTCGCGCCACGAGGTGTAGAAGACCTCCGTGGGGGTGCGCGCGAAGCCGCCGGTGGCGTCGGAGACGATCGTCCGCGGAGTCATCAGGTGGGGGCGCAGGGCGCCGAGCCCGTACTGGACGCCGGCGGTGACCCCCAACGTGGCCGCCATGGCGGGCAGGGTCCGCCGCAGCAGCAGGCCGGCCGCCGCGCCGAGGAAGAAGGACAGCGGGGCGAGGGCGACCGCCGCCGGGCCGGTCGCGTCGAAGGGCACGGCGGTGCCCCAGGCGATGTCCGAGAACTGGACGCGGGCCGCCCGCCACCACCAGGTGTAGAGGGCCGCGAGGACCGTGGTGCCGGTCAGCACGGCGGCGAGGGGAAGCGTGAGTTTGGCGACGAGCCAGCGGGTCCTGCTGACGGACTGGGTCCACACCAGCCGATGGGTTCCCGTCTCCAGTTCCCGGGCGAACAGCGGCGCGCCGACGAAGACGCCGATCAGCGCCGGCAGCGCGATGAGCAGCCGTCCGGTGTTGAGCAGCGGCGTCCGGTACACCTCCCTGACGTGGAAGAACGCCCGGGTCATCGGGTCGGTCCCGCGGTGGAGTGCGATCCGCCTGCCATGGCAGAACCTCTCCCAGTCCACGCAGCCCTCGATGCCGTGGGCCCGCATATAGCCGACCATCTGGGCGCGCTGCCACACGATGTACGCGGCGACCGCCACGACCAGGGCCAGACCCGCCCAGAGGGCGGCCCGGTGCTGCCGCCACACCAGCCACACCAGTCCCCGCGTGCGCGGCCGCCTGCCGGGCCCGGCGAGCCTGATACCGGCCGTGCTCACGCGCTTTCTCCCCGCTCAGTCTCGGCGCGCTCCAACGCGCGGGCTTCCCTCGTCACTGCTCGCACCTCCGTCGCGGCGGTGCGGGCGCCGGCCGTGATCAGCGGCGGGGCGTCGGGCGCGCGCAGATAGCCGAGCAGGACCTCCTCCAGGGACGGTTCCCTGACGATCCAGCCGTCCTCGGCCGGTACGGCTGACGGGCGTATCAGCGCGGTGAACTGACGACCCGTCGCCCGGGCTTCGACCACGGTGTGGCGGGCGACCGCGTCCGGTGTTCCGTCGGCGGGGCTGCGCGGGCCGATGATCAGTCGGTGGGCGGCCTGGACGGCGTCGGTCTCGCCCGCCAGGCGGATCCGGCCGCCGCCGATCAGCAGCAGGAAGTCGCAGACGCCGTCGAGTTCGGCGAGCACATGGGTGGAGATGACCACGCTGGTGCCGTGCTCGGCGGCCTCCGCCATCAGAGCGCCCATCATCCGGTGCCGCCGCAGCGGGTCCTGATCGGCCATCGGCTCGTCGAGCAGCAGCAGGTCGGCGCGTTTGCCGAGGGCGAGGGCCAGGGCCACACAGGTGCGCTGGCCGCCGGAGAGAGAGCCGACGCGGGCGGTCGGTGGCACCTCGGTCTCGGCGATCACGCGCTCGGCGGCGGACTGGTCCCAGCCGGGGTTGAGTTCACGGCCCAGGCGCAGGGTCTCGGCGACGGTGAAGCGCGGGTAAAGGGGCTTGTCCTGGGCCACGAAGGCGATGCGCCGCCGCGCCTCGGCGGACCGCGGGTCGGCGCCGAAGACCCGTAGGGTCCCGGTGGTCGGCGCGAGCAGATCGGCGGCCAGGGACAGCAGGGTGCTCTTGCCCGAGCCGTTGGGGCCGACCAGGGCGCAGATGCGCCCGGCGGGCAGCCGGAACGTGAGGTCCCGCAGGGCCCAGCCGCGCCGGTACTTCTTGCCCAGTCCGGTGGCCTCCAGGGCGGTGGAGGGATCGTGTCGGTCGGTCACCCGTGCTCCCTGTTCAGGGCTGTGCTCTCGCCGGTGTCGGTGTGGGGGGCGGCCGGGCCGTCGGGGAAGCGCTCGTCGAGGACGGAGGCGATCAGCGCCGCGACGTCCTCGCGGTCGAGCCCCGCGGCGCGCGCCCGGTCCGCCCACGCGGCCAGCTCGGCGCGCAGCGGCGAGTCGGCGGCCGCGCCGGGCCGGGCCAGGGAGCGCCGTACGAAGGTGCCGAGGCCGGGCCGCGGCTCGACCAGGCCCTCCCGCTCCAGTTCGCGGTAGGCCTTGAGGACGGTGTTGGGGTTGATCGCGGTGGCCGCGACGACTTCCTTGGCCGTGGGCAGCCGGTCCCCCGGCTGTAGCAGGCCCAGGCGGAGCGCCTGCTTGGTCTGCTGGACGATCTGGAGATAGGTGGCGATGCCGCTGCGGCGGTCGATGCGGTATTCCACCACCCTCACCACCCTTTCACTAATTAGTTAGTGGAATGATGGTGCGGCGATCCCCGGGGGTTGTCAAGGCGGGGCCGGTGGAGGGTGCGGAAACCACGCGGCGCCCGCCCCCGGTCGGGTGGGGGCGGGCGCCGTGCGGCCGGTCCGTACGCCGTTGTACGGGCGGAGTCCTGAGGGATTTACCCGGTCAGACGACCAGCGAGCGGTCGGTCGGGCGGATCGGGGCGGGCAGGGCGCTGGTCCCCGCCAGATAGCGGTCCACGCCACGGGCGGCCGAGCGGCCCTCGGCGATGGCCCACACGATCAGCGACTGGCCGCGGCCCGCGTCGCCGGCCACGAAGACGCCGTCGATGTTGGTGGCGAAGTCCGCGTCGCGGGCGACGTTGCCGCGCGCGTCCAGCTCCAGGCCGAACTGCTGGACCAGGCCGTTGTCCTGGTCGGTGCCGGTGAAGCCCATGGCGAGGGTGACCAGCTGGGCCGGGATCTTCCGCTCCGTGCCCGGCTTCTGCTCCAGCTTGCCGTCCTTGAACTCCACCTCGATCAGGTGGAGCCACTGCACATTGCCGTCCTCATCGCCCTCGAAGTGGGTGGTGGAGACGGAGTAGACCCGCTCGCCGCCCTCCTCGTGCGCGGAGGTGACCTTGTAGAGCATCGGGAAGGTCGGCCAGGGCTGGGCCGCGGAGCGCTCCTCGCCCGGGCGCGGCATGATCTCCAGCTGGGTGACCGAGGCGGCGCCCTGGCGGTGGGCGGTGCCGACGCAGTCCGCGCCGGTGTCGCCGCCGCCGATCACCACGACGTGCTTGCCCTCGGCGCTGATCGGGGTGGTGACGTAGTCGCCCTCCTGGACCTTGTTGGCCAGCGGCAGATATTCCATGGCCTGGTACACGCCACTCAGCTCGCGCCCGGGCACCGGCAGGTCGCGGGCGGTGGTGGCGCCGGCCGCGATGACCACCGCGTCGTACCGCTTGCGCAGCTTGGCGGCGTCCATGTCGCGGCCGATCTCCACGCCGGTGCGGAACTTGGTGCCCTCCGCGCGCATCTGCTCGATCCGGCGGTTGATGTGGCGCTTTTCCATCTTGAACTCGGGGATGCCGTAGCGCAGCAGTCCGCCGATGCGGTCGGCGCGCTCGTACACCGCGACCGTGTGGCCGGCCCGGGTCAGCTGCTGGGCGGCGGCCAGGCCGGCCGGCCCGGAGCCGATGACGGCGACGGTCTTGCCGGACAGCCGCTCGGGCGGCTGCGGGGTGACGTCGCCGGTCTCCCAGGCCTTGTCGATGATGGTGACCTCGACGTTCTTGATGGTCACCGCGGGCTGGTTGATGCCCAGCACACACGCGGCCTCGCACGGGGCGGGGCACAGCCGCCCGGTGAACTCCGGGAAGTTGTTGGTCGCGTGCAGCCGCTCGCTGGCCTCCCGCCAGTCCTCGCGGTAGGCGTAGTCGTTCCACTCGGGGATCAGGTTTCCGAGCGGGCAGCCGTTGTGACAGAACGGGATGCCGCAGTCCATACAGCGGCCGGCCTGCTTGCTGATGATCGGCAGCAGCGAGCCGGGGACGTAGACCTCGTTCCAGTCCTGGACGCGCTCGGCCACCGGGCGGGTCGCGGCGACCTCGCGGTCCGTGCTCAGAAAGCCCTTGGGATCAGCCATTGGTCGCCGCCTCCATCATCTTCTCGGTGGTCTCGGACTCGGAGAGCCCGGCTCGCTCGGCGGCGTCCTTGGCGGCGAGCACTGACTTGTACGTGGTGGGGATGATCTTGCTGAAGCGGGCGAGGGCGGCGTCCCAGTCGGCGAGCAGCGCGCCCGCGACGGTGGAGGCGGTCTCCTCGTGGTGGCGGCGCACCACATCGTGCAGCCACCGCTGGTCGGCCTCGTCGAGCGCCTCGATGGCCTCGATGTTGCCGGCGTTGACGTTGTCCCGGTCCAGGTCGACGACGTAGGCGATGCCACCGGACATGCCCGCCGCGAAGTTGCGGCCCGTCGGGCCGAGCACCACGGCCCGGCCGCCCGTCATGTACTCGCAGCCGTGGTCGCCCACGCCCTCGGAGACAACGGTCGCGCCCGAGTTGCGGACGCAGAACCGCTCGCCGACGCTGCCGCGCAGGAACATCTCGCCGCCGGTGGCGCCGTACGCGAGGGTGTTGCCCGCGATGGTGGAGTACTCGGTGAGGTGGTCGGCGCCCCGGTCCGGCCGGACGATCACCCGACCGCCGGACAGGCCCTTGCCGACGTAGTCGTTGGCGTCGCCCTCCAGCCGCAGGGTGACGCCGTGCGGCAGGAACGCGCCGAAGGACTGGCCGGCCGAGCCGGTGAAGGTGATGTCGACGGTGTCCTCGGGCAGGCCCGCGCCGCCGAACTTCTTCGTCACCTCGTGGCCGAGCATGGTGCCCACGGTCCGGTTGATGTTGCGGATGGTGACCTGGGCGCGGACCGGCTGGGCCGCCTCGGCGCTCTCCGCGTTCAGCGCGTCGGCCGCGAGCTTGATCAGCTCGTTGTCCAGCGCCTTCTCCAGGCCGTGGTCCTGGCTCACCACCTGGTGGCGCACCGCGCCCTCGGGCAGGTCCGGGACGTGCAGCAGCGGGGCGAGGTCCAGGCCCTGGGCCTTCCAGTGCGCCACGGCGCGGGTGGTGTCCAGCAGCTCGGCGTGGCCGACGGCCTCGTCCAGGGTGCGGAAGCCCAGCTCGGCCAGGAGCTCGCGGACCTCCTCGGCGATGAACTCGAAGAAGTTCACCACGAACTCCGGCTTGCCGCCGAACCGCTCGCGCAGCACCGGGTTCTGAGTGGCGATGCCGACCGGGCAGGTGTCCAGGTGGCAGACGCGCATCATGACACAGCCGGAGACGACCAGCGGGGCGGTCGCGAAGCCGAACTCCTCGGCGCCGAGCAGGGCGGCGATCACGACGTCGCGGCCGGTCTTCAGCTGGCCGTCGGTCTGCACCACGATGCGGTCGCGCAGGCCGTTGAGCAGCAGCGTCTGCTGGGTCTCGGCCAGGCCCAGCTCCCAGGGGCCGCCCGCGTGCTTGAGCGAGGTGAGCGGCGAGGCGCCGGTGCCGCCGTCGTGGCCGGAGATCAGCACCACATCGGCGTGCGCCTTGCTGACGCCCGCGGCCACGGTGCCGACGCCGACCTCGGAGACCAGCTTGACGTGAATGCGCGCCTTAGGGTTGGCGTTCTTCAGGTCGTGGATCAGCTGGGCGAGGTCCTCGATGGAGTAGATGTCGTGGTGCGGCGGCGGGGAGATCAGGCCGACGCCCGGGGTGGAGTGCCGGGTCTTGGCGACCCACGGGTAGACCTTGTGGCCGGGCAGCTGGCCGCCCTCGCCGGGCTTGGCGCCCTGCGCCATCTTGATCTGGATGTCGTCGGAGTTGACCAGGTATTCGCTGGTGACACCGAAGCGGCCGGAGGCGACCTGCTTGATCGCGGAGCGGCGCGCCGGGTCGTACAGACGCTCCGGGTCCTCGCCGCCCTCACCGGTGTTGGACTTGGCGCCCAGCTGGTTCATGGCGATCGCCAGGGTCTCGTGCGCCTCCATGGAGATGGAGCCGTACGACATGGCGCCGGTGGAGAAGCGCTTGACGATCTCAGCCGTGGACTCGACCTCCTCGAGCGGGATCGAGGGCCGGTCGCCCTTGAAGGCGAACAGGCCGCGCAGCGTCATCAGCCGCTCGGACTGCCCGTTCACCCGCTCGGTGTACTGCTTGAAGATGTCGTAGCGGCGGGAGCGGGTGGAGTGCTGAAGCCGGAAGACCGTCTCCGGGTCGAAGAGGTGCGGCTCGCCCTCGCGGCGCCACTGGTACTCGCCGCCGATCTCCAGCGCCCGGTGGGCGGAGGGGACGCCGGAGGCGGGGTAGGCCTTGGTGTGCCGGGCGGCGACCTCCTGGGCGATGACGTCCAGGCCCGCGCCGCCGATCTTGGTGGCGGTGCCGTGGAAGTAGCTGTCCACGAAGGACTCGTCCAGGCCGACGGCCTCGAAGACCTGCGCGCCGCGGTAGGAGGCGACGGTCGAGATGCCCATCTTGGACATCACCTTCAGCACGCCCTTGCCGAGCGCCTTGATCAGGTTGCGGATCGCGGTCTCGGCCTCGACGCCCGGCAGGAACGTCCCGGCGCGGACCAGGTCCTCGACCGACTCCATCGCCAGGTACGGGTTGACGGCCGCGGCGCCGTAGCCGATGAGCAGCGCGACATGGTGCACCTCGCGGACGTCGCCCGCCTCGATCAGCAGGCCCACCTGGCTGCGCTGCTTGGTGCCGATGAGGTGGTGATGGACGGCGGAGGTGAGCAGCAGGGAGGGGATCGGGGCGTGCTCGGCGTCCGAGTGGCGGTCGGAGAGCACGATCAGCCGGGCGCCGTCCTCGATGGCGGCGTCGGCCTCGGCGCAGATCTCCGTGAGGCGCGCGGCGAGCGCCTCGCCGCCCCCGCCGACCCGGTACAGGCCGGAGAGGGTCGCGGCCTTCAGGCCCGGCATGTCGCCGTCGGCGTTGATGTGGATGAGCTTGGCCAGCTCATCGTTGTCGATCACCGGGAAGGGCAGGGTGACGCTGCGGCAGGAGGCCGGGGTCGGCTCCAGAAGATTGCCCTGCGGGCCCAGCGAGGAGATCAGCGAGGTGACCAGCTCCTCGCGGATGGCGTCCAGCGGCGGGTTGGTGACCTGCGCGAACAGCTGGGTGAAGTAGTCGAACAGCAGCCGCGGCCGCTCGGAGAGGGCGGCGATCGGGGCGTCGGTGCCCATCGAGCCGATCGGCTCGGCGCCGGTCTTGGCCATCGGGGCCAGGATGACCCGCAGCTCCTCCTCGGTGTAGCCGAAGGTCTGCTGGCGGCGGGTGACCGAGGCGTGGGTGTGCACGATGTGCTCACGCTCCGGCAGATCCGTCAGGTCGACCAGCCCCGCGTCCAGCCAGTCGCCGTACGGCTGCTCGGTGGCGAGCGCGGCCTTGATCTCGTCGTCCTCGATGATGCGCCGCTCGGCGGTGTCGACCAGGAACATCCGGCCGGGCTGCAGCCGTCCCTTGCGCACCACCCTGGCCGGGTCGATGTCCAGGACGCCGACCTCGGAGGAGAGCACGACCAGGCCGTCGTCGGTGACCCAGTAGCGCCCGGGCCGCAGACCGTTGCGGTCGAGGACCGCGCCGACCTGGGTGCCGTCGGTGAAGGTGACGCAGGCCGGACCGTCCCAGGGCTCCATCATCGTGGAGTGGTACTGGTAGAAGGCGCGCCGCGCCGGGTCCATCGAGGGGTGGTTCTCCCAGGCCTCGGGGACCATCATCAGCACGCTGTGCGGCAGCGAGCGGCCGCCGAGGTGGAGCAGCTCCAGGACCTCGTCGAAGGTTGCGGAGTCGGAGGCGTCGGGGGTGCAGATCGGGAAGATCCGCTCCAGCGCCTTGTCCCCGAACAGGTCGCTGACCAGCTGCGACTCCCGGGCGCGCATCCAGTTGCGGTTGCCCTTGACCGTGTTGATCTCGCCGTTGTGGGCGACGAAGCGGTAGGGGTGGGCCAGCGGCCAGCTCGGGAAGGTGTTGGTGGAGAACCGCGAGTGGACCAGCGCGATGGCGGTGGCGAAGCGGCGGTCGGACAGGTCGGGGAAGAACGGCTCCAGCTGCCCGGTGGTCAGCATCCCCTTGTAGACCAGGGTGCGCGAGGAGAGCGACGGGAAGTAGACCCCGGCCTCCCGCTCGGCGCGCTTGCGCAGCACAAACGCCTTGCGGTCCAGGGCCAGCCCGCTGCTGGCGCCGTCGGTGACGAAGAGCTGGGAGAAGGCGGGCATGGTGGCGCGCGCGCCGTTGCCCAGCAGCTCGGGGGCGACCGGCACCTCGCGCCAGCCGAGGACGGTCAGGTCCTCCTCGGCGGCGATCCGCTCGATGTGCTCGGCGGCCGCGGCGCCGTCGGCCTCTCCGTCCGGGAGGAAGGCGATGCCCACGGCGTACGAACCGGCCTCGGGAAGCTCGAACCCGTCGACGCTCGTCCGCAGAAAGGCGTCCGGGACCTGCACCAGAATGCCGGCGCCGTCGCCGGAGTCGGGCTCGGAACCGGTGGCCCCGCGGTGCTCGAGGTTCCTCAGGACGGTGAGAGCCTGCTCCACGAGCTCATGGCTGGCCTCGCCGGTGAGGGTCGCCACGAAGCCGACGCCACAGGCGTCGTGCTCATCGCGCGGGTCGTACATCCCCTGTCGGGCGGGGTGGGATGCGGAGCGCATCGGCTCTCCCGTCGTCGTCACGGCATTTGGGTGTGCCGAGGGACGACGCTGGCCCTCCGCCAAGAAATTTTCGTGCAGGTTACATGATGGGACGCTTCTCGAAAAGCGGATAGCTTGTTCCATCATGCGGACACCGGGCACGGGGGGTGAAGTGAGGCAAAGGGGGATCAACCGATCACCCTGCCGCAGCGCGAAGCGGGCGACACTGCCCACGGCGCTACGGCGTTATGCCCGTCGGTAAACAGATTGAAACCGTCGAGTAACGGCGTAATCTTGCGGCTCGCCGTATGGTAAATCAACCCAAGGCCGTACCAAAGAGTGTGCCCAAGGCATATGTCACACCGGCCGCCGCGCCACCCAGTGCCAGCTGTCGCAGTCCGCTGAACCACCAGCTACGGGCGGTCACCCGCGCCACCACCGCACCGCACCCGAACAGCCCGATCAGCGCCAGCCCCACGGCCGGCCACAGCACCGTCGCACCCAGCAGATACGGCAGTACCGGCAGCAGCGCGCCCAGCGCGAACGAGCCGAACGAGGACACCGCCGCGACGAGCGGGGAGGGCAGATCGTCCGGGTCGATGCCCAGCTCCTCGCGGGCGTGTATCTCCAGCGCCTGCTCCGGGTCCTTCGACAGCTGCTCGGCCACCTGGCGCGCCAGGTGGGGCTCCACGCCCCGCGACTCGTACAGCGCCGCCAGCTCCTCCAGCTCGTCCACGGGATGCTTGCGCAGCTCGCGCCGCTCGACCTCCAGCTCGGCCTCCACCAGCTCACGCTGGGAGGCGACGGAGGTGTACTCCCCGGCCGCCATCGAGAACGCGCCGGCGGCAAGACCCGCCAGGCCGGTGATCACGATCGTCTGCCGGTCCACGGCGCCGCCCGCCACACCGGTCATCAGCGCGAGGTTGGAGACAAGACCGTCCATGGCACCGAAGACGGCCGGGCGCAGCCAGCCGCCGTTCACATCGCGATGGGTGTGATTGTCGCGGTGTGCGATGTGCGGTGGTTCGGTGCTCGTGATGACAGACCCCATGACGGACAAGCGCTCCCTTCGGGGGGTGCGGGCGCGGCCGCCCTCCACCCAACAGTTCGAAGGTACGCACGAATTCCCCGTCCCCGCCAGCAAGGAAGGCCGAACTTACCTCGCTGACCTGCGGAAACGCGAAGGCCGCCGAACCCGTCACGGGTCCGGCGGCCTCCGGAAGAGCTACTTCGACGGTTCGGCCGGCTCGGTCTCCGCCGTGGATTCCGCCTTCGACCCGGCCTTGGGCTCTCCTTCGGCCTTGGGCTCCGCCTCGGCCTTGGGCTTCACCTCGGCCTTGGACTTCACCTCGGCCTTGGGCTCCCTCTCAGCCCTGAGCTCCGCCTTCTCGCCGTCCTCACGGCCCGGCTCGCCGCCCTCGGACTGCTCCGCCTCGGCGGCCGCGGCGGGCTCCACGATCTCCTCCCGTCCGGGGGCCTTCTTCGCGGAGATCACGAAGTAGGCCACCGCCGCCAGGAAGACAAAGATCGACGTCCACTGGTTCAGCCGCATGCCCAGCACATGGTGGGCGGTGTCCACCCGCAGGGCCTCCCACCAGAAGCGGCCCACCGTGTACGTGGCGACGTACAGCGCGAACGCCCGGCCGTGCCCCAGCTTGAACCGCCGGTCCGCCCAGATCACCAGCAGCGCCACGCCCACGCACCACAGCGACTCGTACAGGAACGTCGGGTGGTACGTACCGGCGACGCGGCCTATGTCGGGGTCGGCGTCGATCTTCAGCGCCCACGGCAGATCGGTCTTCTTGCCGTACAGCTCCTGGTTGAACCAGTTGCCCCAACGGCCGATCGCCTGGGCGAAGGCGATCCCCGGCGCGACCGCGTCCGCCCACGCCGGGAGCGGGATCCCCCGGCGCCGGCAGCCGATCCAGGCGCCGAGGGCGCCCATCGCGATCGCACCCCAGATCCCGAGGCCGCCCTCCCAGATCTTGAAGGCGTCCACCCAGTCGCGACCGTCGGTGAAGTACAGCTCATAGTCGGTGATGACGTGGTACAGCCGGCCGCCGACCAGGCCGAAGGGCACCGCCCACACGGCGATGTCGGCGACCGTGCCGACCCGGCCGCCCCGGGCGACCCAGCGTCGGCCGCCGAGCCAGACCGCCACGAAGACACCGATGATGATGCAGAAGGCATAGCCGCGCAGCGGGATCGGGCCGAGGTAGATCACGCCGGACGACGGGCTGGGAATGTATGCGAGGTTCATGTCGGAGTCGACGCTACCGTGCCGGGCGGCGGATGCGGCAACCCACCCGGCGCAACGGCTGCATAACGAGCTACCCGGTCACCATCCGCTTGAGCTTCCGCGGACTCAGCGGCTTGTTCGGATCGCCGTAAATCGCCTTCCCGTCCAGCAGCACGGTCGGCGTCATGCTGTACCCCGAGCGAGCGAAGACGCCATTGGACTTCCGCACCCACCCATCGTGCTTGCCCTCCTGGACACACCTGCGGAAGACCTCGGTGTCCAGCCCCGGGACCTTGCCCGCGAGCTTGATCAGCCTCGTCTTGTCCGCGTACGAGTCCTTGGTCTCCGACGGCTGGTTCTTGTAGAGCACATCGTGGTACGCCACATACTTCCCGGCGTCCTGCGCGCAGGCCGCCGCGTTCGCCGCGTACAGCGAGCCGGTGCCGCCCATGTTGCCGTCGATGATCGTCACCAGGTGGTAGCGGATCTTCATCCGCCCCTTGTCCTCCAGCTGGTGCACGGTCTTGCGGAAGACGTCCTCGAACTGCTTGCAGCCGGGGCAGCGGAAGTCCTCGTACACGGTCAGCGTCTTCTTCGCGCTCGACTTCCCCGTCGGGATCACCGTGCCGGTCGCGCCCCGGGGAGCGACCGCCCGGCTGCCGGACTTCCCCGAGTCCCCGCCGCTCTTCGCGGCGACCATGCCCACCCCGGCGGCCACCCCGAGCACGGCCACGACCGCCCCGGCCACGCCCAGGCCGCGCCTGCGCCTGGCGCGGGCCCGGTCCTTCTCTCGCTGTTCCCGCAGCCGCTCCCGGGCGCTGCGCTTACCCTCACGGTTTTTCTCGCTCACGCCTCGACAACGAGGCGGAGGAGCCTTAGCTGGGCTCCTCCGCCCCGTATTCGCTCTAACGGGGGACGCGAACGCCCTCCGCCAGCTCACCCGCCAGCACCCGGACGGCCGCCAGCCCCGTCTCCAGGTCCTCGGCGTCCATCAGCCGCCGCACGAACGCCGTCCCGACGATGACGCCATCCGCGTACTCGGCCACCTCGGCGGCCTGCCGGGGGTTGGACACCCCGAGCCCCACGCACACCGGCAGCGAGGTCGTCGCACGGGTACGCGCCACCAGCTCCCGAGCCCCCTGCCCCACCGATTCGCGGGTGCCGGTAACGCCCATGATCGAGGCCGCGTACACAAAGCCGCTGCCCGCCGCGGTGATCTTCGCCAGCCGCTCGTCGCTGCTGCTCTGCGCCACCACGAAGACCGTGGCGAGACCATGCTGCTCGGCGGCCTTCCGCCACCCCTCCGACTCCTGGACCGGCAGATCGGGCAGGATGCAGCCCGCCCCGCCCACCGCGGCCAGATCGGCGGCGAACCGCTCGACGCCGTACCGGTCCACCGGGTTCCAGTACGTCATGCACAAGACGGGCGCCCCGGTCCGCTCATGCACCTCGCCGACCGTACGGATCACATCGCGAATGCGAACACCGCCCCGCAGCGCGATGTCGTCGGCGGTCTGGATGACCGGGCCGTCCAGCACCGGGTCGCTGTACGGCAGGCCGACCTCGATCACATCGCAGCCGCCCTCGACCATCGCCGTCATCGCCCGCACCGCGGCGTCGACGGTCGGGTAACCGGCCGGCATATAGCCGATGAGCGCGGCGCGCCCCTCCTCCTTGGCCCTCGCCAGCACGGACCCCAGCAGCTCTGCGCTCATCACTTCTCTCCCTCGTAGAGCCCGAAATACCGCGCGGCCGTGTCCATGTCCTTGTCGCCCCGGCCCGACAGGTTGACCAGCACCAGCCCGTCACTGCCCAGCTCACGCCCCAGCTCGAGCGCCCCCGCCAGAGCGTGCGCGCTCTCGATCGCCGGGATGATCCCCTCGGTGCGCGACAGCAGCCGCAGCGCCTGCATCGCGGCGTCGTCGGTGACCGCTCGGTACTCGGCCCGCCCCGTGTCCTTCAGATACGCGTGCTCCGGCCCGACCCCCGGGTAGTCCAGACCGGCCGAGATCGAGTACGGCTCCAGAATCTGCCCGTCCTCGTCCTGGAGCACATACGACCGGGAGCCATGCAGAATGCCCGGCTCCCCCTTGGTCAGCGTGGCCGCGTGCTCCCCGGTCTCCACGCCGTGCCCGGCCGGCTCGAAGCCGACCAGCCGCACGGACTCGTCCTTCAGGAAGGCGTGGAAGAGCCCCATGGCGTTCGACCCACCCCCGACACACGCCACCGCCGCATCCGGCAGCCGCCCGACCCGCTCCAGGATCTGCCGCCGCGCCTCCACGCCGATCACCCGTTGGAAGTCGCGCACCATCGCCGGGAACGGATGCGGTCCGGCGACGGTCCCGAACAGATAGTGCGTACGGTCCACGTTGGCCACCCAGTCGCGGAACGCCTCGTTGATCGCGTCCTTCAGCGTCCGACTGCCGGTCTTCACGGCGACGACCTCGGCGCCCAGGATCCGCATCCGCGCGACGTTGAGCGCCTGACGCTCGGTGTCGACCTCACCCATGTAGACGACACACTCGAGCCCGAACAGCGCACAGGCCGTGGCCGTGGCCACGCCGTGCTGCCCGGCGCCGGTCTCGGCGACCACCCGGGTCTTCCCCATGCGCTTGGCGAGCAGCGCCTGGCCCAGCACGTTGTTGATCTTGTGGGATCCGGTGTGGTTGAGATCCTCGCGCTTCAGGAAGATCCGCGCACCGCCCGCGTGCTCCGCGAACCGCGCCACCTCGGTCAGGGCGCTGGGCCGCCCCGTGTAGTTGACCAGCAGATCCTCGAGCTCAGCGGCGAACGACGGGTCGGCCTTCACCTTGTCGTACTCGGCGGCGACCTCATCCACCGCGGCGACCAGCGCCTCGGGGATGAACGTGCCACCGAACGCGCCGAAATACCCCTCGGCGCTGGGGACGTGACCCTCCGGGTCCGGGACAAAGAAGTCAGACGGCATCTGACGTACTCCTCAGTCGGGGCGGATACCCCACAACTCATAACGGACAAATGACCACGATGATCGCTGCGCGCGGCAGCACGCGAGGGGGAGGAGGAGGGGAGAGGGAAAGACGCGCGCCCAACTGGGCCGGAGCCGGTCCATCAGTGGAGAGCCGAAGCCAACCCACACCGCACCCGGGACGCACCGAAACCGGAGGCTCCGCCCCCGGCACCCACCACGAACCCTCAGCGCACCCCGCGCAACGGGCGAACCCCGCGCAACGAGCGACGCTCAGCACGCCATCGGCGCCCGTTGACCTGCCCAGGCTCGCACCCGATGTGGTACCGCACGCGCCGCCCCCGCACCCGCCTCGCGGGCGCGCGGCAGCCACGGGGGCGGCACCCCCGGGCCAGGCGCGCGTACGTGTCCATTGAGGGCTCAGTCCCGCCCGTGCCGCAGTGCCGGGTGCGCACCCGCCGCGACCAGGTCGGCGACCGCGCCCTTAGGGTCACGGCCGGTGACCAGGGACTCGCCCACCAGCACGGCGTCCGCGCCGTCGTTCGCGTATGCGATCAGATCGTGCGGACCGCGCACACCCGACTCCGCGATCTTCACGATGTGGTCCGGGATCTCCGGCGCGACGCGCGCGAAGGTCCCGCGGTCCACCTCGAGCGTCTTCAGGTTCCGCGCGTTGACGCCGATCATCCGCGCCCCCGCGTCCACCGCCCGCGCGACCTCTTCCTCGTCGTGCACCTCGACGAGCGGCGTCAGCCCGATCGACTCGGCACGCTCGATGAGCGAGACCAGCGCCTCCTGGTCCAGCGCGGCGACGATGAGCAGGACGACATCCGCGCCGTACGCCCGCGCCTCCCACAGCTGGTACGAGGTGACGATGAAGTCCTTGCGCAGCACCGGGATGTCGACCTTCGCCCGCACTGCCTCCAGGTCGGCCAGCGACCCGCCGAACCGCCGCTGCTCCGTGAGCACGCTGATGACCGCGGCGCCGCCCGCCTCGTAGTCGGCGGCGAGGCCGGCCGGGTCGGCGATCGCGGCAAGCGCGCCCTTGGACGGGCTGGATCGCTTGACCTCGCAGATCACCTTGACGCTGTCGCCCTTGAGCGCGGCCACCCCGTCCTTGGCCTGCCGAGCCTTGGCGGCCCGCTCCTTGAGCTCGTCGAGGGTGACGCGCGCCTGCCGCTCCGCGAGGTCGGCACGGACTCCGTCGATGATCTCGTCGAGCACACTCACGCGAGCGGCCCCCTTCCGGACGGGGATGGAGCTTCTGATCACTACTGGCGCAGCGGGCGTCCACTCGGAGGCGAGCGCTTCACCAGGCACTGCGATGGTATCTGCCGGAGGACCGAGGTCTCGCATCCGGTTGACGCGGACCTGCACAATCGACCAACGCCGGGCCGATACGGAACCAACGGCCACCCGTATAAATCAACGGTCATGGCGTGAGAAAACTTCCGAAGGGGAGGTTCCGGATAACGGTGAAACCCAGGACCACCCCGCCGATCACCCACCCATGGACGGCCCGCAGCGGCACCACCGGCCCCGCCGACGCAGCCATCCGCCCCCGCGCGCACTCCAACAACCACCGTAGCCACACCGCGGCGAATCCAAGACAGCCGAGGACGGCGAGCGCATTGGCCCCGAGCGCGGTGAGCGGCTCACCGTGGGCGACCGCGTACGCGCTGCGCAGCCCGCCGCAGCCGGGGCAGTACACGCCGGTGAGCCTCAGCAGCGGGCAGGCGGGGTAGTGGCCCGGCTCGTTCGGATCGACGAGCCCCACGAAGGCGAAGGCGGCCACGACCGCCGCGAGGGCGCCCACGGGGGCGGCCAACCGACGCGTGAGCCCGGCTCCACGGGACCCGTAAGCCTCGGGGGCATCGGAGGCATCGAGAGGCTCGGGGACTGCCGACGGCACGGGTGTTTCCTCGGTCACATCGCCAAGTCTTCCCGCGGACATGCGAAGGCGCAGCTCAGGGCCCGCGTACCTGCCCCTGTACGGCCGTACGCCCCGGCCCCGCGCCGCGCCTTGGGCCGGACCCGCGCCTCGATGCGGATCAGGCGGATCAGGCAGGTCGGGCGGATCAGGCGGGTGAGGCGGGTCGCCTCAGTCCCGCCCCCGGGTCACTGCTGGGCCTGCGCCTGCGGCTGGGCCTGCCGCTGCACCTGCGGCTGCCGCTTCGGCGTCATCCCGAGACCGGCCGCGCGCATCGCCAGGCCGACGACACCACCGAGGGCCACCACGACCATGCCCGCCCAGAAACCGATCGGGTTGGCCAGCACGACGAACGCACCGGCGATACAGAAGCCGATGAAGGCGATGGTGACACCGGTCCAGGCGGCCGGGGTGTGTCCGTGGTTGTTACCCGCCATGAATACTCCTCGTTGCTCTACTGCCCGGGTTCCGGGCGCGCGGGGCGAACGCTCCCACGTCATTGTCCCCGACGGGTGAAGCCGCCTTGAGCGGGGGTGCGCTTAGGCCGGGGTTCGGCCAGGACGCTGCGACCGGACCGCCGGGTCGCTCAGGCCAAGTCCGCCGGGTCGCTCAGGCCTGGCCCGACCGCTCCGTCGGGTCCTCGCCTCGGTCGAGGGCCTTCCACAGCTCCTCGGGCCGCTCCGGATCCCCCGCGGCCGCGGACCCACCGCGCCGCGCACGGGCCGCCGCGCGGCTCCCCTCGCCGCCCCCCGCGCGCTCGTACCGCCCGGACATGGCGGGCCAGTGGCGGCCGTAGCCCAGCGCGAGCACCCCGGCGAGCAGCAGCAGCAGCCCGCCCACCAAGGCGACCCAGGGCCACGGGGTGTACGCGACGTCGTGGATGGCGCTGTCGGCCAGGCCGGTCGCCTGGGACGCCTTCTCCTCGAGCGCCGCCTTGTCGGACGCGCCCATCAGCGAGCTGACCACGATCCCCGCCCCGCTGAGGGCCAGCAGTCCGGAGACGACCCAGCGCCCGAGGCGGTTGACGGCGAACACCGCGACGAGCGCGGCGAGGCCGACGACCGCCAGCGCTCCGGGCAGCCCGGTGATGTCGTCCCCGTTCGCATGCTGCGGCAGGGTGCCCTTGGCGACCGCCGCCGTGCCCTTGGCCCAGGTGCGGCTGGTGGCCAGCAGCACGAGCGCGGCGCCGAGCGCGCCGGACAGCAGGGCGACGCCGAGGCTGCGTCTACGGCCGCGCACGGCTGAGGCGGTGGGCTCGTGGTGGGCCCGGGGCTGGGGTACGGCTGCTGCACTCACGCGTACCACTATCCCCCACGGGTCGGACAAACCCCGCCCCGGGGATACCTCCCGGGGCGTATCCCCGGGAATGCGGGCCCAGCGCGTCAGCCCCGCTCCAGCCGTCCCGCCGTGTGCACGGCCCGCAGCACCGCCGCCGCCTTGTTCCGGCACTCCGCGTCCTCCGCCGCCGGGTCGGAGTCGGCGACGATCCCCGCGCCGGCCTGGACGTACGCCGTCCCGTCCCGCAGCAGCGCCGTACGGATGGCGATCGCGGTGTCGGAGTCGCCCGCGAAGTCGAGATATCCGACACATCCCCCGTACAGCCCGCGGCGGCTCGGCTCCAGCTCCTCGATGATCTGCATGGCGCGCGGCTTGGGGGCGCCGGAGAGGGTGCCGGCGGGGAAGCAGGCGGTGAGCACGTCGAAGGCCGTGCGGCCCTCGGCGAGCCTGCCGGTCACGGTGGAGACGATGTGCATGACGTGGCTGTAGCGCTCGATCGACATGAAGTCGACGACCTCGACGCTGCCGGGCCGGCAGACCCGGCCGAGGTCGTTGCGCCCCAGGTCGACGAGCATGAGGTGCTCGGCGCGCTCCTTGGGGTCGGCGAGGAGTTCGTCGGCGAGGGCGGTGTCCTCCTGGGGCGTGGCGCCGCGGGGCCGCGTACCGGCGATCGGGTGCACCATCGCCCGCCCGTCCTCGACCTTGACCAGCGCTTCCGGGCTGGAGCCCACGACGTCGAACCCGTCGAAGCGGAAGAGGTACATATACGGGCTCGGGTTGGTGGCCCGCAGCACGCGGTAGACGTCCAGGGCGCTCGCCGCGCAGGGCGTCTCGAACCGCTGGGAGGGCACGACCTGGAAGGCCTCGCCCGCGCGGATGCGCTCCTTGACGTCCTCCACGGCCGCCATGAAGTCCGGCCCGCCCCACAGGGCGGTGTATTCGGGGAGCTCGGAGGCCGGCAGGGCGGTGGGGTCCGTGGGGACGGGGCGGGCCAGGTCGGCGGCCATCGCGTCGAGTCGCGCCACGGCGTCCGCGTACGCCTCGTCGACGCCCGTGTCGAGGTCGTTGTGGTTGATCGCGTTGGCGATCAGCAGGACGGTGCCGTCCCAGTGGTCGAGCACGGCGAGATCCGAGGTGAGCAGCATGGTCAGCTCGGGCAGCCGCAGATCGTCCCGGCCGCTCTCGCCGATCTTCTCCAGGCGGCGCACGATGTCGTAGCCGAGGTAGCCGACCATGCCTCCGGTGAACGGCGGCAGATGGACCAGCCCGCCGAGGTCGCGGGGGGTGTGCAGGGTCTCGATGGTCGCGCGCAGCGCCTCCAGCGGGTCGCCCTCGGTGGGGACGCCGACGGGCGGGGCGCCCAGCCAGTGCGCATGGCCGTCACGCTCGGTGAGGGTGGCGGCGCTGCGTACGCCGATGAAGGAGTAGCGGGACCAGGACCGGCCGTTCTCGGCGGACTCCAGGAGGAAGGTGCCGGGGCGCTCGGCGGCGAGCTTGCGGTAGAGCCCGACCGGGGTGTCGCCGTCCGCGAGCAGCCGCCGGCTGACGGGGATGACGCGGCGGTCGGCCGCCAGCTTGCGGAAGGTCTCGAGGTCCATCGTGTGCGCACCCTGGGTCATGGCTGGCGAGCCTACTGGCCGACCGGCAGGACGTCGGAATCGAAACAGGTGCGGTCGCCGGTGTGGCAGGCCGCGCCGACCTGGTCCACCTTGACCAGGATGGTGTCGGCGTCGCAGTCGAGGGCGACGGACTTGACCAGCTGTATGTGCCCGGAGGTGTCGCCCTTGACCCAGTACTCCCGGCGGCTGCGGCTCCAATAGGTGCACCGGCCGGTGGTGAGGGTGCGGCGCAGCGCCTCGTCGTCCATCCAGCCGAGCATCAGCACCTCACCGGTGTCGTACTGCTGGGCGATGGCGGGGACGAGGCCGTCGGCGTTGCGCTTGAGGCGGGCGGCGAGGGCCGGGTCGAGGGCGGAGGGGCGGTCGGAGCCGGTCATGCGACCATTCTGCACTCCCCGGGCCGGGAGGTGATTCCGAGCTCCCCGGGGCCGGGGCCGCCGTGGATCCCGATGGCTCGGTTGTCGGTGGGATGGGGCATGCTTCGGGCATGACGTTTCCGCCGTCGCCGAACGACTCCAACCGATCTGGAAACGGCGGGGGGTTCGGGCCGCCGCCGGAGCAAGGTTTCGGGCCGCCGCCCGAGCAGGGCCAGGGGCAGGGCTTCGGGCCGCCTCCGGAGCAGGGCTTCGGGCCGCCCGCGCAGCCCGGCCTGCCCGCGCCGCAGGGCCAGCTGCCGCCGTCGGGCGGCTTCGGACCGCCCGCCGGCGCACTGCCTCCCGGCGCGCTCCCGCCCGGCGCCTTTCCCCCCGGTCTCCTGCCTCCGCCACCGCCGCCCCCCGGCCCGAGCGGGGCCAGGGTCGCGGCGATCGCCATCGCCGCGGTGGTCGCGGGCGCGCTGGTCATCGGCGGGATCCTGATCGGCATGCGCGACGACGGCGGCAAGACCGAGGCGTCCGGCGACGAGACGGCACACGCGTCGGCCGACGCGAAGTCGTCGGACTCCCCCTCGGCCTCGGCCTCCGCGTCGGCGGCGGAGTCCGAGGCTCCCTCCGACGGAGCGTCCGGCTCGGCGGACCCCGGGCAGGGCGCGCCGCTGGGCGGCGGCAGCGACGTCCCCGACGGCGGTACGACCCCCTCGGCCTCCGCGTCGGGGGACCCCGCCGACCTGGTGCCGTATGTGGTGCTCAAGCCCGGCGAGTGCTTCGACCACCCCTCGCTGGACAGCAGCGTGACAAAGGTCGAGAAGCGGGGGTGCAACGGTCCGCACGACGGTGAGGTGGTCGCCAACGAGACGCTGACCGGGGACTTCTCCACCGAGAAGGCAATCCAGGACAAGGCGCTGACGCTGTGCGAGACGGACGCCAAGGAACGGCTGAAGTCCATACCGAACGACGGCCGACTGTATTACTACTACGCGCTCTATCCGGCGCTGGGCACCTACCGGATCCGGGGCGAGGACCAGATCTCCTGCGCGCTGACGCTAAGCTCGGGCCCGAACGGCAAGAAGCTGACCAAGCCGCTCCCGGGGTGACGGGGTGACGGGGCCTCATCCGGGGTGACCCCGGGCGAGCGGTGGCCGCGGTGGCACCGCGCCGGTGGCACCGCGCCGGTGGCACGGCGCCGGTGGCGGGGGCTGGACGGCGGTCGTAGGGTGGGCGGTATGTCCACTCACGCGAGGCGCGAACGGCTGCTCCTGGCCGACCTGTTGGAGACCGCGGGCTCCGAGGCCCCGACGCTGTGCGAAGGCTGGACCACCCATGACCTGGCCGCCCATCTGGTGGTCCGCGAGCGCCGCGCGGACGCGGCCGCCGGCCTGCTGCTCAAGCCGCTGGCCGGGCGGCTTGAGCGGGTGCAGGCCGAGTTCGCCGCGAAGCCGTACGCGGAGCTGATCCAGCTCTTCCGCGAGGGCCCGCCGCGGATGTCGCCGTTCGCCGTCAAGCAGGTGGACGAGGCGGCCAACACCGTCGAGTTCTACGTCCACGCCGAGGACATCCGCCGGGCCCAGCCGGACTGGCAGCCGCGCGAGATCGACCCGGTCTTCGCCGACGCGCTGTGGTCCAGGATCGAGCGGATCGCCAAGACGATCGGCCGCAGATCCCCGGTCGGTCTGGTGCTGCGCCGCCCGGACGGCCGTACGGTGGTGGCGCACCGCGGCACCCCGGTGGTCACGGCCACCGCGGACCCGGGCGAGCTGGCGGTCTTTCTGTTCGGCCGCCAGGACGCCGCCCGGGTCGAGTTGGAGGGCGACAAGGAGGCGGTGGCCATGCTCCACACCGCCAAGCTCGGCATCTGACGCGGCGTCCGGCGGAACGCCGGCCCACCGCCCCCTCGCCGCACAGCCCTTCACCTCACCACGGTCACCGCGCCAGGTTCACCGCGTCCGATTCACCGCGCCGCCCGGTTCACCGCGGCCAGGACGGCGTGTACCGAGGCGGTGAGCACGGAGGTGTCCTGACCGGCGCCCCATCGCGTGGTGCCATCGACGCGGCATTCGACGTAGGCCACGGCGGGGCTGCCGGGTCCGGCGGCCGTCGCGTGCTCGGCGTAGTGGAGGATGTCCACGGCGATCCCGGCGCCGGCCAGGGCGTCGGCGAAGGCGGACAGCGGCCCGTTGCCCGTGCCCACGTATTCATCTACGTCCTCGCCTGTGTGCAGCTCGCAGACGAAGCGGTGCTCGCCGGGGCCGGTCTCCTGGGTGGTCCACGACGTGAGGGTGACCGGGCCGTCGTGACCGGGGGCGAGATAGGACGCGCGGAACAGCTCCCACAGGTCCTTGGCCGAGGCCTCCCGCCCGCTGTCGTCGGTGGCGGCCTGCACGGCGCGGGAGAAGTCGGCGCGCAGCCGCTTCGGCAGGTCCAGGCCGTAGTGCGCCTGGAGCAGATGGGCGATGCCGCCCTTGCCGGACTGGCTGTTGACGCGGATGACCGCCTCGTAGGTGCGCCCCACGTCGGCCGGGTCGATCGGCAGATACGGCACCGCCCACGGCGTCTGCCCCTCCGGCACTCCGGACTCGGCGGCCCGCCGGGCGTGCTGGGCCAGCCCCTTGCTGATGGCGTCCTGGTGGGTGCCGGAGAAGGCCGTATAGACCAGCTCGCCGCCGTAGGGGTGGCGGGGGTGGACCGGCAGCCGGTTGCAGTGCTCGACGGTGTCGCGGATCGCGTCGATGTCGGAGAAGTCGATCATCGGGTCCACGCCCTGGGCGTAGAGGTTCAGGGCGAGCGTCACCAGGTCGACGTTGCCCGTTCGCTCGCCATTGCCGAACAAGCAGCCCTCGACGCGCTGGGCACCCGCCAGAACGGCCAGTTCCGCGCAGGCGACCCCGGTGCCCCGGTCGTTGTGCGGGTGCACGGAGAGGACGACGTCCGAGCGCCGCTCCAGGTGGCGGTGCATGTACTCGATCTGGTCGGCGTACACGTTGGGGGTGGCGCACTCGACGGTGGCGGGCAGGTTGTGGATCACCGGCCGCTCGGGGCAGGCGTCCCACAGCTCGGTCAGGCCGTTGCAGACCTCCAGCACGAAGTCGGGCTCGGTGAGGTTGAAGACCTCCGGGGAGAACTGGAACCGGATGTCCTCGGGGCGCGCCTCGGCGAGCCGGGCCAGGTGCCCGGCGGCGTCCCGGATCATCCCGTACACCTCGCCGCGGCTGCGGTCGAGCACCACCTCGCGCCAGACGGGGGCGGTGGCGGTGTACAGATGCACCACTGAGCGGGGCAGGCCCTCGATGGCGGCGAAGGTCCGCTCGATCAGATCGCGGCGGGCCGGGGTGAAGACCACCACGGTCACATCGGCGGGGACCGCGTCGCTCTCCGCGAGGTGGCGTACGAAGTCGAAGTCGGTCTGGCTCGCGGAGGGGTAGCCGACCTCGATCTCCTTGAAGCCCATCGCGACCAGGAGGTCGAACATCCGGCGCTTGCGCGGGGTGTCCATCGGCTCGGCCAGGGCCTGGTTGCCGTCGCGCAGATCCACCGGCACCCACAGCGGGGCCCGCTCGATCCGGCGCCCCGGCCAGGTGCGGTCGTCGGTCAGCGGCACCGCGACCCTGTCGTACACGGACCGGTAGCGGTGGTACGGCATGGCGCTGGGGCGCTGCGGGTTCCAGGAGGGGGCGTCATATCGAGGGGTGGTGGGCTCGTCGTACTGAACAGCCATGAGGCCGGGATTTCCTTCGCTCGATCGGGAGGCGACCGGCAAGCACGGCACCCCGCGGCGGGGTGCCGGTCCGGTCAGGCCCCGCCGCGGCAGCCGAGAAGAATGAGCCCGCGCAGCGTCATGCGGACAGGCTAGCCACATGTCAGGTCCTCAGACAAGCTGAGAACCTGTGGAATTGAGAGGCACGTCGGACTCCCGCCGGACGCCCTGAGAAGCTATGAGCCTCCACCGACGACGAGATGACGCCCCCTGAAAGGTGACCCGGATGCCGCTAGGCGCCCTCCGCCCCACCCCCCTGGTCGAACAGGCGGCCGCGCGGCTGCGCGAGGAGATCACCGGAGGCCACTGGCCGGTCGGCACCAAGCTCCCCGGGGAGACCACCCTGGCCAAGACCCTGGGCGTGGGCCGCTCCACCGTGCGCGAGGCGGTCCGCGTCCTGGCCGGGGCGGGGCTGGTGCGGGCCCGTCAGGGCTCCGGCGTCTTCGTCATCGCCACCGAGCCCGCCGAGGACTGGCCCGCCCGGCTCCGCCGCGCGGCCGTCACCGACGTCTTCGAGGTGCGCATGCTGGTCGAGGTCCAGGCCGCCCGCCTGGCCGCGCTGCGCCGCACCGACGCCGACCTCACCACCCTGAACGCGGCGCTGGACGCCCGGAGCGCCGCGGCCGCGGGCGATGACGCCGCGTTCGTCGACGCGGACATCGCGCTGCACGCGGCAGTGGTCGGCGCCGCGCACAACCCCGTACTCATCGACCTGTTCGCCGAATTCGTCCCCCGGCTGCGGCAGGCCCTGATCGACCTGGTGGACCTGCTCGCCCTGCGCACCGGGGCGACCGGGACACCGAACCCGGGTGACGAGGCCCACTCCGCCCTGGTCAGGGCCGTCGGGCGCGGCGACGCGGACATGGCGGGCCGTGTGCTGCGAGCCGAGCTGGAGCAGACCCTGGCGCTGCTGCGCGACGGCCGCCCCGACTGAGCGACGCGGCGAGCGAGGTTTTCAACCGTCGAGCGAGATCGCGGCCTTGGCCCGCTCGACCGACTCCTCGGAGGCCGGCCCGCCTGGATTCTCCGTGGCCAGCGCCTGGTTGAGCTCGACGAACGGCCGCATGCGCCGTTCGTACGCGGCGAACCCGGCGCGGTGGTCGCCGTCCGCCCGGCCGAGCGCGTCGGCCAGCACATAGGCGCCCACCAGGGCCAGGCTGGTGCCCTGGCCCGACAGCGGAGACGCACAGTAGCCCGCGTCCCCGAGCAGCGCCACCCGCCCCCGCGACCAGCGCTCCATCCGGATCTGCGCCATCGCGTCCGAGTAGAAGTCGGACGCCTCCCACATCGCCTTGAGCATCCTCGGCGCCTCCCAGCGGACGGCGGTCATCCGGTCGGCGAGCGCCCGCTTCTGCCCCTCGATATCGCGGTGGTCGACCCGCTGCTCCTGGGGCCCGGCCGCCCAGCCGAAGGTGATCCTCGACTCGGAGTTGTCGCGTACGGGGAGGAAAGAGGGACCTTCGCAGTCTCCGAGCCCGTGGAACCCGGCGCAGCCGCGGCGTCACGCGACGGCCCGTCCCACACCGGCCAAGAACATTACGGGCGAACCGCCGGATCGATCAGCGATCGAACCCCGCTGACGAATCGAGGCTAACTTTGCCCGGCCGCAGCCGGAGTGATTTCATCCGATTCAGCTAGCATGCGTTTTTATTCGCGATGTGGTGCGGCGGGCCAGGGGAGGGACGGCCGCAGCACCGGACGCGCTGATGTTCTCTACGGGAGGTAACGGGGAAATGTCGTTCGACAGCGAGTGGTCTCAGCTCAAGGCCGACGCGGCCGGGCAGCAGAGCGCCCATACGCGACTCAACCAGCTTGCCGCGGCCGGCGGTGGCGGCGGGGGCGAGGACGGCGGCAAGGCCTCCGATCTCATCGTTCAGCAGGACGACTTGGGCGCCGTGGGGCACGAGGCCTTCGTCCTGCACGGGAAGCTGCAGAAGGCGGCCGACATCG
Organism: Streptomyces sp. LZ34; assembly: GCF_053890475.1. Lineage (NCBI taxonomy): Bacteria > Bacillati > Actinomycetota > Actinomycetes > Kitasatosporales > Streptomycetaceae > Streptomyces > Streptomyces sp. LZ34. The sequence goes on along the minus strand of NZ_CM132680.1, from coordinate 9,318,735 downwards.
CCGGGGCCGGGGCGAACAAGGAGGGCGTGGGGTCGTCCATGCAGTCGGCCAAGGCGCTGAGCGACCACAACTTCACCATGGGCGAGGAGCTGAGCACGACGGTGTCCGTCTGGACTTCCCAGGTGAAAACCATGCTGCAGATGTGCGCCCATATCTCCAATCACCTGGACTACTCGAAGAAGAGTCACGCGAATGACGACGAGCTGATCGCGGCCTCGTTTCGAAACCGGGACGGCTCGGCCGTGAGCGTTTCCGAGATATCCGAGATGGTGAAGTAGCGGAAACGGGGGAATGACGATGGGGACTCTCACTTACGCGGATCTCGTCGGGGTCGATCTGGGAAAGCTCAGTACCGCGGTCACGGACTGGAAGTCCGTTGTCGATGGTTTGAAGAAGCTGATGAGCGATGCGCGTTCGGGCCTGCTGAAGAAGTCGGAGGGTGCGCGGTGGGCTGGGCTCAACGCGACCGTCACGCGTGAATTCGTCAGCAAGACCGCGAAAGAGTTCGAGGACCTGTACAAGGAGGCCAGCAGCATCTGGGCCATCCTGGACGACGCGCATTCCCAGCTGACTGCGATTCAGTCCAAAGTCAAGTCGCTCGTCGCAAGCGCGCAGGACGACGGGTTCAGGGTCTCCGACAACTCCGACGGCACCGTGAGTTTCCATGAGTTCGGGGACGGCGGGTCGTGGTGGTCACTGGACTCCACGCAGTCGTACACCGAAGCCGTCAATCATGAAATTCGCCGGGCCGTCACGATCGACGGTCTGGCCAAGCGCGCGCTGGCCAAGATCCACGGCGGAGACCCGTCCGACGCGGGCCACGCCCAATACCACTCTCTGCTGGAGGCATAACAGGGGAGTCGTGACAGTGGAGCCCGGTGGCCTTGGGAAGCCCAAGGTGTCTGCGCGCGCACGGCCGGAGGGGCCGGTGGCGGGTCGGCGCTGGCGGGCGGCCTCCTGGAGCACTTCCACGAGGACAACGTGGGGTCCCGGGTGCCGGTCCGGGTTGGTCGGGGCGCACGACCCTGCGCCTGCCCACCCGTGCGGCGGCCCCCGCCTCCCGCCGGGACTGGACGCAGGTCCGTATCCGTTTCCGCTTGCCCGCCCACGTCCCCGCCGACGCTGCCCTGTGCCCTCCCACCCTGCGCCTACGCGACGGCCGTCTCCTGATGACCGATTGGCCTGGTTATAGCGAGATCGCGTTCTTGGCCCGCTCGACCGACTCCTCGGAGGCCGGCCCGCCGGGATTCTCCGTGGCCAGCGCCTGGTTGAGCTCGACGAACGGCCGCATGCGCCGCTCGTACCGGTCGAACGCCGCGCGGTGGTCGCCGTCCGCTCGGCCCAGCGCGTCGGCCAGCACATAGGCGCCCACCAGGGCCAGGCTGGTGCCCTGGCCCGACAGCGGAGACGCACAGTAGCCCGCGTCCCCGAGCAGCGCCACCCGCCCCCGCGACCAGTGCTCCATCCGGATCTGCGCCATCGCGTCCGAGTAGAAGTCGGACGCCTCCCACATCGCCTTGAGCATCCTCGGCGCCTCCCAGCGGACGGCGGCCATCCGGTCGGCGAGCGCCCGCTTCTGCCCCTCGATATCGCGGTGGTCGACCCGCTGCTCCTGGGGCCCGGCCGCCCAGCCGAAGGTGATCCTCAGCTCGGAGTTGTCGCGTACGGGGTAGATGCCGTAGCCGGCGGTGCCGTCCCTGAGCCACAGCTGCCAGTCGTCCAGGCCCAGGAAGTTGTCCGCGCGGAAGATCGCCACATGCATCCCGAGGGGGTGGGCGAACTCCTCCTCCGGGCCGAAGGCCAGGCCGCGCACGGTCGAGTGCTGCCCGTCGGCGCCGACCACCAGGTCGAAGCCGCGCGACCGCCCGCTCTCGAAGTCCACGCGCACGCCGTGCTCGTCCTGGCGGAGGGCCGCGACGCCGTCCCCGAAGACATACTCCGCGCCGCCACGGGTCCGCTCGTACAGCAGCCCGGTGAGGTCCTCGCGCAGCAACTCGATGTCGTCGCTGTCGAGCCGGCCGCTGCTGTACGTCTTGTCGGTGGACCGCTCGATCTCGTTGCCGTCGCCATCGAGCACCGACATGCCGCGCATCCGGGTGCGCAGCTCGCGCGCCCGCTCCAGCAGCCCCATGCGTCGGACGACCTCGATGGCCACGCCGCGGATGTCCACCGCCTGCCCGCCGGCGCGCGGGGCGGGCGCGCGCTCGACCACGGTCGGGGCGAAGCCGTGGTGGCGCAGCCAGTAGGCGAGGGCGGGGCCGGCGAGGCCGGCGCCGGAGATGAGCACAGTCTTCATGGGAAGCTCCTTCATACGGTGTACGCGACCTGGGTACACATCTGAATGTACACCGTACGCATGCCGTCCCAGCTGCGCTTTCACCCTCAGCTGCCCTAGTACAGTCCCTGACTCCACCCCACTCCCCCTGCTAACGTCTGCACTAGTACAGGAGCAGCGAGCCGGAAAACAGCCGCGAAAAAACGAAGGGACGGAGTTGGAGATGCCCCCCGAGCCCGATCCGCCCTATCTGCGCATCGTCACCGAGATCCGGCGCCGCATCGCCGACGGCGAACTGACCCCTGGCGACCGGGTGCCCTCGACCCGCCAGATCGCCAAGGAGTGGGGCGTCGCCCTCGCCACCGCCACCAAGGCGCTCACCACCCTGCGCCTGGAAGGCCTCGTCGAGGCACGGCCCCGGGTCGGCACGGTCGTGGCCGCCCAGGTCGCCGCCCCTTCCCCACGCCGCACCCCACCGCCCCCGGGCCCCGAACACGAGCTGACCCGCGAACGCATCGTCCGCGCGGCCATCGAGATCGCCGATTCCGAGGGGCTGGCCGCGCTGTCGATGCGCGGCGTCGCGGCGCGGCTGGGCGTGGCCGCGATGTCGCCATATCGCCATGTCGGCAGCAAGGAGGACCTCGTACTCCTCATGGCCGACACCGCGTTCGGCGAGAAGTCCTATCCCGCCGACCCTCCCACCGGCTGGCGCCCCCGCCTGGAACTGGCCGCGCGCACCCTATGGGCCCTCTACCGCGAACACCCCTGGCTGGCCCAGACCGGCCCCCTCACCCGCCCCCTGCTGCTGCCCAACCTGATGGTCCACGCCGAGTGGGTGCTCGACACCCTCGACGGCCACGGCCTCGACCCGAAGACCGTCCTCGACCTGCACGTCCTCCTCTACAGCTACATCCAGGGCATCGCGGTCAACCTGGAACAGGAGGCCCAGGCCGAGGCCGCCACGGGCCTGTCGGAGGACGAGTGGATGGACCGTCAGGCCCAGGCCTTCCAGGCGATCACCACCTCCCCCCGCTACCCGGCGTTCACCCGCCTCACCGCCGCCCTCCCCGACGGCTACGACCTCCGCCTCGACGAGCTCTTCGAGTTCGGCCTGGGGCCGCTGCTCGACGGGATCGCCGTCATCATCGAGGGCCGTTAGGCGTCGTACCGGAGGCCGTTGGCGGGCGCCGATGACACTCAGCGGTTTTGTCGGGAGCCTCTCACCGCTCGCCGTGCGCGTGCAGCGCGTGCTCCGCGTGGGCGGCGGGGCGCGGCGGCCGGCCGACCCGCTGGCCCGGGCCCAGGACCACGAACTGGCCCATCATGCCCTGGTCTTCGTGGTAGAGCATGTGGCAGTGATACATGTACGGCACGTCCGGGTCCGCGTGGTCGGTGAACCTCATGATGAGCCGCATGTCCGTGCCCGGGGGCAGCAGGACCGTGTCCTTGCGGCCGGACAGCCCGGGCGGCGGCTTCCGGCCGTTCACCGAGAGCACCTGGAACTGGACGTCGTGCACATGGAAGCTGTGCAGGGTGCCGTCGCCGCTGCGCACATGCCAGATCTCGGTGGAGTCCAGGCGCACCGGAAAGTCGATGCGCCCCAGGTCCATCTGCTCGCCGTTGATGCGGTGTTCGGCGAGTTCGAACGTGCGCGTACGCGCGGCCGACTCGGCGTGCGGCCGGGGCAGCTCGGCCAGGCGCGCCGGGACGCCGGGCGAGGGTGCGAGGGAGCGGGCCGCCCGCAGTTGCAGCACGTCGAAACGGTCGGATCCACCGTCATGCTGGACGAACCCGCTGCCCGTGGCCGGGTCCTGGCTGCGCAGCACCGCCCGCTCGCCCGGCTCGACGGCGACCACGATCTCGGCACGCTCACCGGGTGAGAGCTGGATCGACTCGGTGGTGTGCGCGGTGGCCAGCAGTCCGCCGTCGGAGGCGATCTGGTGGAACGAACGGTTGTCGGCGAAGCGGAAGTTGTACACCCGGGCGTTGGAGCCGTTCAGCAGCCGCAGCCTGACCCGCTCGGTGGTGACGTCCAGGTAGGGGCCACGCACGCCGTTGACCAACAGCTCGTCGCCGAGGAAGCCGGTGGTGCCGGCCATGTCCTCGTCCGGGGGCATGAAACCGCCCGCGAAGCGCCGGTCCTGCACGATGAGCGGGATGTCATCGACGCCGTACGTGTGGGGCAGCGAGGCGGCCACGGCGTCACCGGGCTCATCGACGAGGAATATCCCGGCCACGCCCCGGTAGAGGTGACGGGCGGTGCTGCCGTGCAGGTGCGGGTGGTACCACAGGGAGGCCGCGGGCTGGTCGATCGTCCAGGTCGGCGACCAGACGGCGCCGGGCGCGATCATCTGATGCGGACCGCCGTCCATCGCGGGCGGCAGATGCATGCCGTGCCAGTGCAGGGACGTCGCCTCGCCCACCTGGTTGCGTACGTTGACCAGCACGCTCTCGCCGCGGCGGGCCCGCAGCGTCGGGCCGAGGAAGCCGCCGTTCACGCCCCAGGTGACCGAGGGGCGGCCGGGGGCGAACTCCGTACGGCCCGCACGGATGGTCAGGTCGAACACCCGCCGCCCCCGGCCGTCGACCCGGGAAGTGGCGAGCGGGGGCGCTTGAAGGCGCCGGGTGAAGACGACCTTCCCCACCGTGTCGACCCTCTTGCCGGCCACGGCCGCCACCAAGCGGGGCACCCCAAGACCAACGGCGGGCAGGAGCACCGCCGAGCCTCCCAGCAGCCGGACCGCCTGCCGACGGGTGCGTGTCATGCCGTCTCACCGCCCCTGGCCTGCATCAGCAACATCACGCTCGCCCCGAACATCAGCACCCCGAGCGGCACATGCACCTCACGTACGTGGGCCGCGCCGAGCGCCGCCTGCAGCGCGGTGAAGACGAGCATGGGCGTGCTTTTGAGGATGAGCCGCGGTGAGCCGCCGCCCGGGCGCCAGGCCAGGACCGCGGCCAGGAGGTTGAGCAGGACGGCCCCCAGCACGGCCTGCGCCATCCCGGCATGCAGGGTCCGGCCGATGGGCACGGAGGCCAGCAGCAGACCGGCGGTGACCGCCTGCGCCAGGATCGCCGCTGACTGCAGGAGGAGCGTGATCCGCATGAACCACGGAACGCGGTGGCGGCCCGCGGCCGACGGGGAGCCGACGGAGTCGGGGGGTGGGGCGAGAGTGCGAGGGGTGGGCATGGGCATGGAGTGGCTCCTGGGTTCTCGGGTGTTCGGCGCGGCGCCTGACCCTGGAAAACTATACTCCGGAAGATAATATTCTAGCGAACTACATTGGCAGGCCCGGCCCGGAACCACTGACAGCAGGGCAGGGGGGGCGGGCGGCGCGGGTTGCCCGCATCGCGCTTGGCAACACCCCTGCGGTTCGCCGAGATTGGAGCCCAGACCACAAGAACACCTGCATAAGGACCCAGAGTTCAGGTTGTTGGACCGCGGTGTAGCTTGACCGTCATGCCGCCCAAGAGTTTCTACGGCCTGGCGTTCGGAGTGTCCCCGGGAGCCGCCCGCAAGGACGCCCACTACATCAGGGGCAGCCTCGACGAGGTGAAGGACGACCTCGCGGATGAACTGTCCGACAGCCTCAACGTGTATCTACTGTGCTGGTACAACCCCACCGCGGAGCTTGCGCTTCACGTGTATCAGCAAGGCACCCGGACGCACTCGATAGCTCTCCACCCCTTTGTCACGGTCTCGGTCGACGGCTACCCGGACATCACCTTTCTCGACTCCGGCGAGCCGACCGGTTACGCCGTCGGTGCGGATGACCCGGCCAAGGTGTCGGTGGTGCTCGCCGATGGAATGTTCTCCGGGGAACTCGACAAGGCGATCAAGGTCACCGTTGACTGGGACGCCATCGAGGTACCGGCGCTGATCGGCGAGGTCGCGACGGACGACGACTATGTGCTGCTCGCCGAGGATCCCGATGACGTCGCCTTTGAGGACGACGGCTGGGAGGACTGCGAGGAGGACGACCTCGACGAGGACGAGCTGGAGGACGCGCTGATCGAGCGGGGAGGCATCCCGTACGGGTTCACCGACCTTGAGTCGTGACTATGACTCGCCGGCTCCGTTCCCGGCGGACGGGCGCCAGGGCGCGACGTAGCCCTCCCGGAGGGGACCACCCAACAGCTCCAGCACGCCGCGGGCCGCGGTGGTCAGCGGCGCCGGGTCGGCACGCTCGGCGAGGGTCAGGTGCCCACGGAGCAGTTCCCGACCGAGGACCGGATCGGCCGCGGTCAGGCGCCGGGGCAGCCACTTGCCGGCCCCGTTCCAGGCGCGGTGATGAGCGGTCAGGAGGTGTGCGGCTTCGTGCAGCGTCCGGTCGGCGATGGCCAGTTGCTCATGCCGGTCACCGCCGGAACCGGTCTCGGCCAAGTCGTCCAGAAGGTCGGTGAGCAGGAAGCGGCCGAACTCGCTCTCGTTCGGGGTAAGGGGTTCGGGCCCGGCAGCGAGCAGGGCCTGGGCCTCGGCACGCCGGGTTTCGACATGGCCATCCGGGTCGTGCAGCAAGACGGACTCCGCGTAAATGAAGAGCGCGGTCGCTCGGCGGCTGGCCCGGGCCGCCGCGAACACCTCCCCCAAGTCCGCGCGGGTGTGCAGGAACACCTCGGCGAGGCGGCCTTCGTGGCGGAACACTTCACGGCGGCTGGTGCCGTCGTCGGGGAGAAGGACAGCGATGTCGAGGTCGCTGCCGGGGGTGGCCCGGCCGGAGGCGCTGGACCCGCCGAGTGCGGCGCCGAGTGCGTCCGGATAGCGAGCGAAGACCAGTCCCCGGGCTTCGTGAGCATACTCGGCGACCGCCCTGGAACCGGTCGCCTCCGGGAAGGTTGTGGGGTCAGGCTGTGGCTGGGCATCCATGGCTGCCATCGTGCCAAGCCGACGGCGAATGTGGGCAGGGTTGACCGCGTGAGCACAGTCGCGTGCCACCTGCCTGCTGATGTCGCCCATGCCTTCGGTTCGTTCGGCCGAACTTTGTGCGGGCGGAGCGGGCCGGCACGTCTCCGTCAGACCACGTCTGGTTCCGGAGTGAGCGGGCGCCTGTCGCGCCCGCCGGGATGCCGCGGGGGTCGTCGACGGACGATGGCCGCAGAGTATACGCCGTACGGACGCGAAGGTCAGCGTCAGCGGCCGAACGCCTTGTACATCACGAACACAACGACCGTGCCCCCGTACGGACTCGGCCCCGACCACCACTCGTCGCACACCGTGTCCACGATCAACAGCCCGCGCCCGTGGGCCTCGTCGGCGGCAGGGCTGCGCAGCCGGACCCCGGCCGGGAGACCGGGGTTGTGCACATGCACCCGAAGCGACTGCCCCACCCGGTACCACTCCACCCGCACCCGCCAGATCCCCTCCGCCGAGCCGTACCTGATCGCATTGGTGACCAGCTCCGAGATCAACAGCACGCAGTCGTCGATCGAGCAATCGAGCTCCTCGTGAGCCGTGAACTTCCTGAACCAGCGGCGGGCCCGCGGCACCGACTCCGGGACGGGGCACAGGACAAGCAATCCGAGCCGCTCAGGATCCTTCTCATCGCCCTGCACATCCACGAAACGCGCCATCGCGCCCTCCCCATGGAGACATCTCTAGACATCCCCAGTTCAGAAGAACATCTCTAGAGATGTCAATCACGCTAAGGCATGACCCGATTGCTCAATCGATCGAACGGAGACCTAGGGTGTCTCTAGAGAGGAACGAAACGTCTCCAGATTCGAACGGAGGACAGCCATTGCCAGCGGGTCAGGGCGACGTCGGACGGCTCAAGTACCAGCGCATCGCCAATGCGCTCAAGGCGGCTATCGCTGCCGGTGAGTACGGGCCGGGTGACCGCCTGCCCGGCGAGAACGAGCTGATGACCACGTACCAGGTGGCTCGCATGACCGCCCGCCAAGCGCTCGGCGTCCTGCAGAGCGAAGGCATCGCCGAAGCCCGCAAGGGCGCCGGGGTCTTCGTACGGACCTTCCGACCACTGCGGCGACGCGGCATTCAGCGGCTCGCCCGTGGCCAGTGGGGAGCGGGGCGGTCGATCTGGTCCGCTGACCTGGATGAGGACCGCGAGCTCACCGTCGACAACATCTCGGTGACCAAGGAGGAAGCCGCGAGCCACATCGCCGATGTGCTGGGGCTTCGCCCCGGCGACCGGGTCTGCACCCGCACCCGCCGCTTCGTCCTCGACGGCAAGCCGGTCCTGCTCGCTACGTCGTACCTGCCCACCGCCCTGGTCGCGGATTCAGCGATCACCCGGGAGAACAGCGGGCCCGGCGGCGTCTACGCACGGCTCGCGGAGCTCGGCCACGCACCAGTGCACTTCCGGGAGGAGATCCGGTCACGCATGCCCAGCGCGACTGAGGCACAGGACCTCCGGCTGTCCAGCGGCACCCCCGTCATCCTGGTCTGCCGCACGGCCTTCGCCGAGAACGGAGCGGCGGTGGAGGTCAATGAGATGGTGCTCGACGCCGCTTCCTACATCCTGGAATACGACTTCGACGCGTGACCGGAGATCGGCGCTCATGTCTCCCGGACGCGGCCGCCGAAGAAGACCTGGGTCTCAGTAAGCCTTCCGTCCCGCACGGTGATCAGCTCGACGTTGCGATAGCGTCCGCCGGTCTTCAGTTCGTACTCGTACAGGAGGAAGACGTCGTCGCCCCCGGTAGGGACCGCTTCCAGGATCTTCTGGTACCGGAGGCGATCGACCGTGGGGAAGCAGCGTTCGAAGAACGCGGCTTTGTCGATGTGGTCGTCCTGCGGACTCGTGAAGACGAAATCCTCGGCGATCAGCCGGTCCGCGGTGTCACGGTCCTGGGCGAGGTAGCTCTCCATGCACGCGCGGACGACGTCGACGTTCGCCATGACTGCTCTTCCTTCCGATCCGGGTCTTTCTCCTGGCCCCCATAAGGGGAGACCGATCCCGCCGCCGGAACTCATCGGCGGGGGCCGCCGGCGTGTGTGAGGATCACGCGGGTGGGGTGCGATGTGTGCGGCCGTGAGATGCGGCAATGGCCGGTGCGGCCGAGCCGGTGGCATGACGAGATCTGGTCCTGCCCGTGGTGTCATGCGATGACGTCCGTGGGCGGGGAGGCGTCCGAGATCGTGCGTCCGCCGTACATGCCGGTGGACATGCGCTGGGAGAGAGCCGCCGCGGACGACCTGCCCGCTGACGTCGCCCATGCCTTCGGTTCGTCCGACAGAACGCTGTGCGGGCTCGAGCGAATCGGCATCTCACCGTCGGACCACCTCTGGTTCCCGGAGCGGGCGGATGCCTGTGACGCCTGCCGGGAGGCCGCGAAGGTCATCGACGAACGCTGGCCGCACAGCATGCGCGGTATCGACGCGAGGGTCGATGTGAGCAAGCGAGATCACTGACGGACGAGGACCGGCCTGCCCGCCCCGGGCAGAACCTAGGCCAAGCCCAGTGACCCGACCAGGTCAAGCATTTCGGCGCGGTGCAGGGCGGCCGGGTTCCCCGCGACGGGGTGGATGTGGCCGTCGATCTCCAGGGCCACCAGGCCATGCATCCGGCCCCAGACGCGCAGCGCGAGCGCCGCCGCGGCGGGGGGCACGTCCGGGAGGTCTGCCTGAATCTTCGCCACGTAGACCGGGTGGAGGTCGGACCAGGAGGTGTCCTCGGGCTGGCGGTGCCGCGCTTGGGGCCATGCGGCGGCCACCAGGCGGGTCAGCTCGCGGCACACACGGCGTGCCGTCCGGTCCACCGGTCCGTCCTCGGGGGGTTGGTAGCCGGGGATGGGGTGGCCGTAGAAGAGCCGGAAGCTCTCCGGGTGAGCCAGCGCCCACTCCCTCAGGGCCTGGCCCCACGCCAGCAGCCTGCCGCCGGGGTCAGTGTCGGGCACGGCGTTGCTGGCGGTCTCCAGCGCCTCCGCGAGCGAGGCGGCGATTTCGCTGATCAGTGCCGTGATCAGGTCGTCCCGGGTGGGGAAGTAGCTGTAGATCGCGCGAGCGGTCATCCTCATCTCACGGGCGATGCCGCGCAGCGAGATCGCTCCGGGCCCGCCGTCTGCCATCTGCCGCAGCGCGATGGCTTTGATCTCCCGGCTCGTCTCCGCCCGCAGCCGCTCCCGGCGGCTCATCACACCCGCAACGCTTTCGCCCTCGTCGATGCCCACCTTGAGCAGGTTACAGGGATGCAATAGTCTCCGCCGTGACATAAGTACACGCCGTGTCCAAAGGAAACGGGGAACCCCATGCCCGCTTACGTCATCGTCAACGCCGATGTGATCGACGAGGAGGCCGGCTGGGCCTACGCCCCCGTGGCCCAGCAGTCCATCCTCGACCACGGCGGCCGTTACCTGGCCGCGGGCCCCACGCCCGAGCCCGTCGAAGGCACCTGGGACTCCTCCCGGTTCCTGGTCATCGAGTTTCCCGACATGGACCGGATCCGGGAGTGGTACGACTCCCCCGAGTACCGGCGGGCCCGGGAGATACGTGAGGGCAAGGTTCGGGTGGGAATGTTGTTCGTCGAGGGCGCGCCGCCCGAGGGCTTCTCTCTCCCTGCCTGACTGTGCTGCTGGTGCGGTGGCCGGACAGGGCCTCGGCGGAGCAGCTCAGTTCAGGGCGGCGAGCAGGCCCACGTGGAAGGGCCTGAGGTCCGCCGTGCGGTCGGTCAGGACCTTTGTGAGCCAGTCGGGGTCGCCGAGCAGGGCGCGGCCGACGGCCGCGAGGTCGAACTCGTCGCGCTCCATCCGGTCGAGCAGTCCTTCGATGCCCGTGACCTCGCCCGGCCGGCCCTGGATCACATCGGTGAACTCGTTGTCGAGGCCGACCGAGCCGACGGAGATCGCGGGCATGCCCAAGAGCTTCTTCGTCCAGCCTGCCAGGTTGAGGTCGGACCCTTCGAACTCGGGCTGGTGGAAACGGCGGGTGGAGCAGTGGAAGGCGTCGACTCCGGCGTCCGCCAGCGGGGCGAGCAGGGTTTCCAACTCTTGCGGCGACCGGGCGAGCCTGGCGTCGTAGGCGCCCATCTTCCACTGTGAGAACCGGAGGGTGATCGGGAATCCCGGGGAGACCGCCCGGCGGACAGCGGCGATGACCTCGGCGGCGAAGCGGGAGCGGGCGACGAGGTTCCCGCCGTAGGCATCGGTACGCCGGTTGGTCCGCTCCCAGAGGAACTGGTCGATGAGATAGCCGTGGCCCGCGTGTATCTCCACGCCGTCGAACCCGATGCGCTGGGCGGACGCGGCAGCCGTGGCGTAGGCCGCGACAACATCGTCGATGTCGGCCTGGGTCATGGCCCGGCCGGACTCCGTACCGTCGACGGCGATGCCGGAGGGGCCCATGGCCGGGGCGGCGGGCACGGGCGGGGTGCCGGGCTTGCGGTCCATGCCCACGTGCCACAGCTGCGACATGATTTTCCCGCCGGCGCTGTGCACCGCGTCCGTCACCCTGGCCCAACCCGCCAGGGCCTGTTCTCCGTGGATACGGGGGACGCGGTCACTGCTGCCCGCCGATTCATGACCGATGTACGTCCCCTCGGTGATGATCAGGCCGACCCCGCCCGCGGCCCGCCGGGCGTAGTACGCCGCCACATCCTCGCCCGGTACGCCACCGGGCGAGAACTCACGGGTCATCGGCGCCATCACGATCCGGTTGACAAGGGTGAGGCCGCCCAGGGTGAAGGGGCGCAGAAGGACGTCCTTGGCGCGTGCGGCGGGGGTGCTGGACATGGCTGGTCTGCTTTCTCTGTCGGGTGCGTGTGACAAGGCTTCAGTCCGCCGTCGCCGGGATCTGCGCGCGGTCCGTTTCCTTGGTGGGCTCGGAGGGCTTGGCGGACGAGTTCCCGCGGACGCACCAGGCGAGGGCGAAGGCGGCCACCGCCAGGACGGCCGTGCCGGCGAGGACGCCGTGCAGGCCGCTGATGAACGCCTCCTGGACGGCGTGGCGCTCGTGGGCGGCCATCCGATCGACCGAGGCCGGGGTCACCTCGCCCGTGGAGGTGAGCTTTTCGGCGGTGCGGGCGCCGAGCCGGTCGGCGAGTTCGGCGGCCATCCGGCCGATGTGCACGGCGCCGAGGGCGGCGACGCCGAGCGAGCCGCCGATCGTGCGCAGCAGGGTGACGGTGCCGGTGGCGGCGCCCATGTCGCGTGGCGGTGCGGTGTTCATCGTGGTGAGCAGCGTGCTCTGCATCAGCATGCCGACGCCGGCGCCGAACACCAGGGGGAGGGCCGAGGCGGCGAACACCGGGGTGCCGGTGTCGAGCAGGAGCAGCAGGAGCACGCCGGTGACGGTGAGGGCGGCACCGGTGATCGGCACCACGCGTTCCAGGCCGTCCCGGTCCATCAGCCTGCCGGTGATGAGCTGCGCCGCCAGCATGCCCATCATCAGGGGCAGGCCTTGCATGCCGCTGACGGTGGAGGAGGATCCCTGCACGAACTGCATGTACTGGGGCAGGTAGCTGGCCACCGAGATCAGCGCGGCGCCGACCAGGAAGCTGAGGGCCTGGGCGAGGGTGAAGTCGCGGCTGCGGAACAGCCGCAGCGGGATGACGGGCTCCTTCGCGCGCCGTTCCACCCGGATGAAGGCGGCGAGGGCCGCGGCGGCCACCGCGCCGAGCAGCACGATCTGCGGCGAGGTCCAGTCGTAGCGGGTGCCGCCCCAGCCGGCCAGCAGGGTGAGCGACAGGATGGCGGCGGTCAGCAGGGCCGTACCGGGGTAGTCGATCCGTCCGCCGGCCCGCGCCCGTGGCAGCCGTACGCCCTTGCCGACGGCGAGCAGCGCGGCGATACCGAAGGGCACATTGACGTAGAAGACCCAGCGCCAGTCCAGGACGTCGGTGATGAATCCGCCGAGCAGCGGCCCGCCGACGAAGGCGACGGGCAGCATCACGCCGATCATCGACTGGACGCGGCCGCGTTCCTGAGCGGGGATCAGTACGCCGATGATGGACATCGCACCGACCATGAGACCGCCGGCCCCGAGGCCCTGGGCGGCGCGGAAGGCGATGAGTTGTCCCATGTTCTGCGCGAGGCCGCACAGGACGGTGCCGATCAGGAAGAGCACCACGGACCAGAGGTAGGCGCCCTTGCGGCCGTAGAGGTCGCCGAGTTTGCCCCAGATCGGGGTGGTCGCGGCCAAGGTGAGCAGGTAGGACGTGACGGCCCAGGAGAAGTGGTCGAGGCCGCCCAGGTCGCCGACGATGGTCGGCAGCGCGACGCCGACGATCTGGCCGTCGAGGGTCGCCAGGAAGATGCCGAGCATCAGGCCGAAGATGCCCAGGTAGGGAGGGTTCTGTCGGGCGGGAGGGGGCGCGTCCCCCGGGTCGCCGGTCATGGCTGCGCTCCCCCGCCTCAGCCGGTGTACGGGCGGGCGGCGCGGGCGTCCCGCAGCGCGAGCCCCCACCAGGTCAGCTGGTCGAGCAGGGACTTGGCCGCGGCGTCGCACTCCGGGTCCAGGGGCTTGCCGTCCGCGTCGAACTTGTCGCCGTAGTTGTGGAAGCTGACCGTGTTGCGGATGGTCACCGCGTGCAGCTCGGCCAGGACGCCCCGCAGGTGCTCGACCGCGCGCAGACCGCCGGAGATGCCGCCATAGGAGACGAAGGCGACCGGCTTGGCGTGCCACTGCGGGTTGTGCCAGTCGATCGCGTTCTTCAGGGCCGCCGGGTAGCTGTGGTTGTACTCCGGCGTGACGATGACGAACGCGTCGGCCGCCGCCAGCCGCGGGGCGACGGCGCCGAGCAGCGCCACGTCCTCGTCGGACGGCTGCTGCCCGAAGGCCGGCATGACGGTCGGGACCGGGGTCTCGACCAGGTCGACAAGGTCCGCCTCCATGTCCTCGCGCTGGGCGATGTGGCCGGCCGTCCATCCGGCCACCACGGGTCCGAAGCGGCCGTCCCGGGTGCTGCCGACGAGGACCGCCACGCGCAGCGGGCCGCCGCTGAGGCCGCCATTGGGGTTGTCGTCGAGGTCGTTCATGGGAGGCTCCCGTTCGCTGTGTACGCCGTATTCTTCGAGATACAACGTACACAGCAGTGTGTACGTTGTCCACTGGGCGATACTCTGTACATCACTCGTGAGAGAAGGAGCTGGCCCCATGCCTCCCCGGAAGAAGCAGGAGACGCAGGCAAAGCTGGAGCAGGGCGAGCCGGAGGCCGCCTTCCTGTGGGAGCGGCTGAACCGCCCGGCTCCCGCCCCGCGCTCCACGCTCACCCCCGAGCGCATCGCCCGGGCCGCGGTGGCGATCGCCGATGCGGAAGGCATCGACGCCGTCACCATGCGCCGCCTCGCGACCGATCTGGGGGTCGCGCCGATGGCGGCGTACCGCTATGTGTCCGGCAAGGGCGAGCTCCTGGAGCTGATGGTCGACCACGTCTACGGCGAGATGACGCCGCCCGAGGGCGCCAAGGACTGGCGGCAGGCCATGCACACGCTCTCCCGGCGCACCAGGGCGGTGCTCCTCCAGCACCGCTGGGTGGCCCGCACGGCGGTGTTCACGCTGACGCCGAACCAAGTGGCCGTGGTCGAAAACGCCCTGGCCTCGCTCGACGAGCTCGATCTGGACGTCGACACGATGATGGCGGTCTGCCGCGCCGTCGACTCCTACGTGAAAGGCGCCGTGGACCGTGAGATCGGCCTCGCGGAGCTGATGCAGGAGCAGGGGTGGGCCAGCGCCGACGAGACGCGCATCGCCCTTGCCCCGCGCATGAACTGGCTGATGAACACCGGCCGGTACCCGACATACGCCCGCTACATCAACGAGGCGACCCGCAAGGACGACGCGGAGTGGCAGTTCGAGATCGGGCTCGATGCCGTCCTCGATGGAATCGCCGCCCGTCTGGGCATCTGAGCCATGAGCGTGCGCGGCCTCAGTCACCGGTATGTCGGGCCCGCCGACCCCGGAGAGACGGCCCCGCCCTTGGTGCAACTCCACGGCGCCGACCGCCGTCTCTCCAGCCGGGTCGCGTGGCGTGACCCGATCGTTGTGGTCGCGCTCAAGGCCCCCAAGGCGCTGGCGACGACCCCCAGGGCAAGCTGGTGCTGCGCGCTTTCGACACCGGGGGGTGAGCCGGGGCCCGGCGCTCCGGGCGGCCGCCGCCCGGAGCGCCCGGAGGCCTACAGCCGCACCGGGTGCCCCGTCTCCCGCAGCGCCTCCTTGACCTGGCCGATGCGCAGATCACCGAAGTGGAAGACGGTGGCCGCGAGCACCGCGTCCGCGCCCGCGGCGATCGCCGGGGAGAAGTCGGCGAGCTTGCCGGCGCCGCCGCTGGCGATGACGGGGACGGTGACGTGCTTACGGACCGCCTCGATCATGGCGGTGTCGTAGCCGTCCTTGGTGCCGTCGGCGTCCATCGAGTTCAGCAGGATCTCCCCCGCCCCCAGCTCGGCGGCGCGGTGGGCCCATTCCACGGCGTCGATGCCGGTGCCGCGGCGGCCGCCGTGGGTGGTGACCTCATAGCCGGACGGGGTGGCCGGTCCCCCGTCGGGAGTAGGCGCGCAGCGGCGTGCGTCGACGGACAGGACGAGAACCTGGCTGCCGAAGCGCTCGGCGATCTCCCGGATCAGCTCGGGGCGGGCGATGGCGGCGGTGTTGACGCCGACCTTGTCGGCGCCGGCCCGCAGCAGCTTGTCGACGTCCTCCACGGTGCGGACGCCGCCGCCCACGGTGAGGGGGATGAAGACCTGCTCCGCGGTGCGGCGCACCACGTCGTACGTGGTCTCGCGGTTGCCGGAGGAGGCCGTGATGTCGAGGAAGGTCAGCTCGTCGGCGCCCTCCTCGCCGTAGATCTTGGCCATCTCGACGGGGTCGCCCGCGTCCCGCAGGTTCTGGAAGTTGACTCCCTTGACGACCCGGCCGTTGTCCACGTCCAGGCAGGGGATGACTCGGACCGCCAGGGTCATGACGCTTGGGCTCCTCGGAATGCTTCTACTTCGACTTCCACCAGGACGCGCGAGTCGACGAAGCCGGACACCACGACGAGGGTCGCGGCGGGGCGTACGGCGTCGAAGAGCTCCTTGTGGGCGCGGCCCACCTCGTCCACATCGCGCGCGTGGGTGAGGTACATGCGGGTACGGATGACCGATTCGACGCCGAGGTCGAACTTCCGCAGCGCGTCCAGCGCGTTGCGGAAGGCGGCCAGGGTCTGTTCGTACGGATCGCCCTCGCCCTGCAGGACCCCGCCCACCAGCGGCATCGTCCCGGCGACCAGGACCCGGTCGCCGGCCGCGACGGCCCTGGCGAAGCCGATGGTCTCTTCCCAGGGGCTGTCCGCCTGGACGCGCCGCACACTCTCGGGTGAGGTCATACGGATACCGCCTCCAACGCCTCTTCCAAGGTGAACGCCTTGGCGTAGAGAGCCTTGCCGACAATGGCGCCCTCCACACCCTCCGGTACCAGGGTCGCAAGGGCACGCAGATCGTCAAGGGAGGAAACGCCGCCGGAGGCGACGACCGGCTTGTCGGTCGCGGCGCAGACGTTCTTCAGCAGCTCCAGGTTGGGTCCCTGGAGGGTGCCGTCCTTGGCGATGTCGGTGACGACATAGCGGGCGCAGCCCTCGGAGTCCAGGCGGGCAAGGGTCTCGTACAGGTCGCCGCCGTCGCGGGTCCAGCCGCGGCCGCGCAGGGTGGTGCCGCGGACATCGAGGCCCACGGCGATGCGGTCCCCGTACTCGGCGATGACCTTGGCGACCCATTCCGGGGACTCCAGCGCGGCGGTGCCGAGGTTGACGCGGGTGCAGCCGGTGGCGAGGGCGGCGGCGAGCGAGGCGTCGTCGCGGATGCCGCCGGAGAGCTCGACCTTGAGGTCCATGGCGTCCGCGACCTCGGCGATCCGCTCGCGGTTGTCGCCGGTGCCGAAGGCCGCGTCCAGGTCCACCAGGTGCAGCCACTCGGCGCCGGCCCGCTGCCAGGCGAGGGCGGCCTCCAGCGGGTCGCCGTAGGACGTCTCGGAGCCGGACTCGCCGTGGACGAGGCGTACGGCCTGGCCGTCGCGGACGTCGACGGCGGGGAGGAGTTCGAGGCGGTGCGTGCTCATGGGAGACCTTACGGTGAGGGCTGCGAAGTGACGGCTACGGGGTAAACGGCTACGGAGTAACGGGGACGGCCGGGCCGGTCAGAGCGTGTCGAGCCAGTTGCGCAGCAACTGCGCTCCGGCGTCGCCGGACTTCTCGGGGTGGAACTGGGTCGCCCACAGCGGGCCGTTCTCGACCGCGGCGACGAACGGCTCGCCATGTGTGGCCCAGGTGACCTTGGGGGCGGGGATGTGCGGGTTGGTCACTTCGAGCTCCCAGGTGCGGACCGCGTAGGAGTGCACGAAGTAGAAGCGGGCGTCCTCGTCCAGGCCCGCGAAGAGCTGGGAGTCCTCGGGGGCCTTGACCGTGTTCCACCCCATGTGGGGGACGACGGGGGCGTTCAGCTGCTCGACGGTGCCGGGCCACTCGTCCAGGCCCTCGGCCTCCACGCCGTGCTCGATGCCGCGCCCGAAGAGGATCTGCATGCCCACGCAGATGCCCATCACCGGGCGCCCGCCGGCCAGCCGGCGCCCCACGAGCCAGTCGCCGCGGGCCTCGCGCAGCCCCTTCATGCAGGCGGCGAAGGCGCCGACGCCGGGGACCAGGAGGCCGTCGGCGGCGTCGGCCCGGTCGTAGTCACGGGTGATCTCGACGTCCGCGCCGACGTGGGCGAGGGACCGCTCGGCGGACCGTACGTTGCCGAAGCCGTAGTCGAAGACGACGACCTTCTTGGCGCCCGAGGTCAATTCCACACCTCCAGCCGAAGGACTCCGGCCGTGAGCGACATCGCGGCGCCGATGCCGAGCAGCACGATGACGCTCTTGGGCAGGCCCTGCTTGACGAAGGAGTAGACCCCACCGAGCAGAAACAGACCGAGGACGATAAAGGCAGTAGAAAGACCGCTCATAGGGCGCCCTTCGTGGAGGGAAGAATGCCCGCGGCGCGCGGGTCGCGCTCGCTCGCATAGCGCAGCGCCCGCGCCAGCGCCTTGAACTGGCATTCGACGATGTGGTGGGCGTTGCGCCCGTACGGGACGTGGACGTGCAGGGCGATCTGCGCCTGCGCGACGAAGGACTCCAGGATGTGCCGGGTCATCGTGGTGTCGTAGGCGCCGATCATCGGCGCCATGTTCTCCGGCTCGCTGTGCACCAGATACGGGCGGCCCGAGAGGTCCACGGTCACCTGGGCCAGCGACTCGTCCAGCGGCACCGTGCAGTTGCCGAAGCGGTAGATCCCCACCTTGTCGCCGAGCGCCTGTTTGAAGGCGGCGCCGAGCGCGAGGGCGGTGTCCTCGATGGTGTGGTGGGTGTCGATGTGCAGGTCGCCCTCGGTCTTGACGGTGAGGTCGAAGAGACCGTGGCGGCCGAGCTGGTCGAGCATGTGGTCGTAGAAGCCGACGCCCGTCGACACGTCTACCTTGCCGACGCCGTCGAGGTCGATCTCGACGACGACCGAGGTTTCCTTGGTGGTGCGCTCCACACGGCCCACGCGGGTCATGCGCTTCTCTCCTTCATCAGCTCGCGTACCGCGTCGAGGAACGCGTCGTTCTCGGCCGGGGTGCCCGCGGTGACCCGCAGTCTGCCCGGCACACCGTTGTCACGGACCAGGACCCCCCGCTCCAGCAGGGCCTGCCACGCCACGTGGGCGTCCTCGAAGCGGCCGAACTGTACGAAATTGGCGTCCGACTCGGTCACCTCGCAGCCGAGCGCGCGCAGCTCGCGCACCAGGCGGTCCCGCTCGGTCTTGAGCGCCTCGACGTATCCGAGCAGGGTATCGGTGTGCTCGAGGGCGGCCAGCGCGGTGGCCTGGGTGACGGCGGACAGGTGGTAGGGCAGGCGGACCAGCTGGACAGCGTCCACCACCGCCGGGTCGGCGGCGAGATAGCCGAGTCGCAGCCCGGCCGCGCCGAACGCCTTGGACATCGTCCGGGAGAGGACGAGCCGGGGCCGTCCCTCGATCAGCGGAAGCAGCGAGGGGCGGTGGCTGAACTCGCCGTACGCCTCGTCGATCACCACGAGCGCCCCGGCCGCGTTCGCCCGTGCCGCCTGTGCCGCGTCGTAGAGGGCCAGCACGGTCTCGGCCTCGACGGCGGTGCCGGTCGGGTTGTTCGGTGAGGTGACGAAGACGACATCGGGGCGGTGCTCGGCGATGGCCGCGCGGGCCGCGTCGACATCGATGGTGAAATCGGCGTTCCGCGGGCCGGAAATCCAGCCGGTGCCGGTGGAGCGGGAGATCAGCGCGTGCATCGAGTACGAGGGCTCGAAGCCGATGGCGGTGCGCCCGGGCCCGCCGAAGGTCTGCAGCAGCTGCTGAAGCACCTCGTTGGAGCCGTTGGCGGCCCACAGATTGGCCACGCCGACCTCGTGGCCGGCCGTGTGGGTCAGATACTTCGCGAGCTCGGTGCGCAGCTCGATCGCGTCCCGGTCCGGGTAGCGGTTGAGGTGGCGGGCCGCCTCGGTGACCCGCTCGGCGATCCGGGCCACCAGCGCCTCGGGCAGCGGGTACGGATTCTCGTTGGTGTTCAGCCGTACGGGTACGTCCAGCTGGGGGGCGCCGTACGGGGACTTGCCGCGCAGCTCGTCCCTGATGGGGAGATCGTCAATCCCGGTCACTTGTCGCCCGGCACCTTCCAGTCGAACCTTGCCTTCACCGCGGCGCCGTGGGCGGGCAGATCCTCCGCCTCGGCGAGCGTCACCACATGGCCGGCGACCTCCGCCAGCGCCTCCCGCGTGTAGTCCACGACATGGATGCCGCGCAGGAAGGACTGCACCGACAGCCCCGAGGAGTGGCAGGCGCAGCCGCCGGTGGGCAGCACATGGTTGGACCCTGCCGCGTAGTCGCCGAGGCTGACGGGCGCGTACGGGCCGACGAAGATCGCCCCGGCGTTCCGCACCCGGGCGGCGACCGCCGCCGCGTCCCTCGTCTGGATCTCCAGGTGCTCGGCGGCGTACGCGTCCACGACCGCGAGCCCCTGATCGAGGCCGTCGACCAGCACGATGCCGGACTGCCGCCCGCTCAGCGCCGGGCGGATCCGGTCCTCGACGTGCTTGGTCGCGGCGACCTGCGCCTCCAGCTCCTTGTCGACCGCCGCGGCCAGCTCCTCGGAGTCGGTGACGAGCACCGAGGCGGCCAGCGGGTCGTGCTCGGCCTGGCTGATCAGGTCGGCTGCGACATGCACCGGGTCGGCGGTGGCGTCGGCGAGGATCGCGATCTCGGTGGGGCCGGCCTCGGCGTCGATGCCGATGCGCCCCTTGAGCAGCCGCTTGGCCGCGGTCACCCAGATGTTTCCGGGCCCGGTGACCAGGGAGACCGGGCGGCACTCCTCGGTGCCGTACGCGAACATGGCGACGGCCTGGGCGCCGCCCGCCGCGTACACCTCGGCCACGCCGAGCAGCGCGCACGCCGCCAGAATGGTGGGGTGCGGCAGCCCGCCGAAGTCACTCTGCGGCGGCGAGGAGACGGCCATCGAGCCGACCCCGGCCTCCTGCGCGGGCACCACGTTCATCACAACGGAGGACGGGTAGACGGACCGGCCGCCCGGCACATAGAGACCCACCCGCTCGACCGGCACCCAGCGCTCGGTGACCGTGCCACCCGGCACGACCTGCGTGGTGTGGTCGGCGCGCCGCTGCTCGCGGTGGACCAGCCGGGTCCGCCGGATGGACTCCTCCAGGGCCGCCCGCAGGGCCGGGTCCAGCTCCTCGAGGGCGCGCGTCAGCGCCTCCTCGGGCACCCGCACCCGCTCGATCGTCACACCGTCGAACCGCCGCGCGTAGTCGATCAGCGCCGCGGTGCCGCGATGGCGCACGTCGTCGCAGATCAGCCGCACCTTCTCCAGGGCGGCCTCGACGTCGAGCTCGGCACGGGGCAACAGGTCGCGGTCGATCCCGCCCTCAGGGAAGGCGGCACCGCGCAGATCGATACGGGAGATCACGCGATCAATTGTCTCAGACCCGTACCGGCGGCCCGCCCCCCGTATCAGTGAGTGATACGTACCCCCTAAGTTGACCTTGGAAGTTAACCCTGACCGCAAGCGTTCAAGCGGTTACTCAGCGGGAATGGGGATCCGTACGGGGGTACGGAGAACAGGAGGGGACACGGCTGTGACCGAGCCACGCGACGGCGATCCACCCCCCGGGCTCGACCTGACCACCGCGGAGTGGGGCATGTGGCAGGCGTTCCGCAACGGCAGCACCCACGATCTGCGCACCTCCCACCCTCAGCGCAACGACCCCTCCGGCCCCTACGCCTGGGGCCCCGAGCGCAGTGTGCGCGCCCGCGTCGTAGCCCTGCTGCTGCTCGACGGCCCTCCCCCGCAGCCCGGCCGGGTCGCCGCGCTCAAGCTCAACGGGGTGCACATCACGGGCACGCTCGACCTGGCCGGCGGCACCATCGAGCCGTATGTGGAGATGAAGAACTGCCGCTTCGAGCGGGAGGTGCTGCTCCCCGAGGCCAGCTTCACCACGCTCCGCCTGGTCGGCTGCGCGCTGCCGCGGCTGGAGGCGGCGCGGCTGCGCACCGAGGGCGATCTGCATCTGCCGCGCTGTGTCGTGGAGCACGGCATCCGGCTCACCGACGCCCATATCGGTACGGACCTGCTGCTCAATCAGTTAGTGGTGCGCCGGGACCGGCGGGGCCAGTCGATCGCCGCCGACGGGCTGACCGTCGCCCAGGACCTACAGGCCGAGATGATCGAGTCGCACGGCGAGCTGAGCATGCGCGGCGCGCAGATCGGCGTGTCGCTCAGCCTGCGCGGCGCCCAGCTGCGCAATCCGTACGGGCGCCGCGCGCTGAACGCCCCGCAGCTGACCGTGGAGCGCAGCCTCTACCTCACCGCCGCCGGGGTGAGCAGCTACTCCAGCGGCTCCACCCCGCCGTACGGCACCAGCAACACGCCGACGCGCGGGACGCGTATCCAGCGCTTCGAGTGCGAGGGCGGGATACGCCTGGACGACGGGCGGTTCAATGACGCGGTCGACTTCGACCAGGCCCGCTTCGTCATGGAGAACGACCAGGAGCTGTCGCTGCGCCGGATCCAGACGCCGGAGCTGCGGTTCGTCGGGGAGCGGCCGCAGCGGGGACGGGTGATCCTCTCCGGCGCGCGGGTGGTCAACCTGGTTGACAAGTCGGTCAGCTGGCCGGGCCCCGGCGGGCTGACCATGGCGGGCTTCTCCTACGAGTGTCTGATCCCGGTCGGCCACTTCCCGCTCTCCCGGCGGCTGGAGTGGGTGGCGGCCGCGACCCCGGAGTTCTCCCGGGGCCCGTACGAGATGCTCGCCACGGCGATGCGCACCAGCGGCGAGGACGCGGAGGCGCGCGAGGTGCTGCTCGCCAAGGAGCGGCGGCGCCGCGAGACGCTGCCGCCGGCCGGGAAGCTGTGGGGCTATCTCCAGGACTGGACCGTGGCCTACGGCTACCGACCCGGCCGGGCGGCGGTGTGGATGGCGGTGCTGTGGGCGATCGGCTCGGTGTTCTTCTCCCACAACCGGCCGGATCCCATCAAGCCGGGCGAGTCGCCGAACTGGAACGCCTCGCTGTACACCCTCGACCTGCTGCTCCCGGTGATCGACCTGGGCCAGGACAGCTACTGGAAACCCGACGGCGCGGTCCAATGGGCGGCCATCGTGACCATCCTGCTCGGCTGGATCCTGGCCACCACCGTCGCCGCTGGCGCCTCCCGGCTGCTGCGCCGCCAGTGATCGGGGCGCGCGGGGCCATTAGGCTTAACGCCTGTGACCTCCGCGCGCCTTCCGCTCTTCCCGCTGAACACGGTGCTGTTCCCGGGGCTCGTCATGCCCCTGAACGTCTTCGAGCAGCGGTATCGCGCCATGATGCGCGATCTGTTGGCGCTCCCCGAGGACGCGCCACGCCGCTTCGGTGTCATCGCCATCCGGGACGGCCGCGAGGTCGCACCGACGGCGGTCGGCCTCCCGGACCCCACCGCCGAGCCCGAACGCGGCGCGGCGGCCGGGTTCGGGCTGGAGCCGATGAAGTCCTTCCACGCCATCGGGTGTGTCGCGGACGCGGCCACCATCCGGGAGCAGAAGGACGGCACCTTCGAGGTGCTCGCCACCGGCACCACCCGCTTCGAACTGCGCTCGGTCGACCCCTCGGGCCCGTATCTGACGGCCGAGATCGACGAGCTCGACGAGAAGCCGGGGGACGGCGCCGGGGCGCTCGCCTCCGGTGTCGTACGCGCCTTCCGCACCTACCAGAAGCGGCTCGCGGGCGCCCGCGAGCGGACCCTGGCCGCCCAGCAGGACCTGCCCGGCGAGCCGTCCGTTCTCTCCTACCTGGTCGCGGCCGCCGCCGTGCTCGACACGCCGACCAAGCAGCGGCTGCTACAGGCCCCCGACACCGCCACCCGGCTGGCCGAGGAGCTGAAAGTACTGCGCGCGGAGAGCGCCCTGATCGGTAAGCTCCCCTCGCTTCCCGCGGTCGATCTGACCCGCCACCCCACCAGCCCCAACTGAGACCCCACCTCACCCCCACCTCATATGGCCAAGAAGAAGACCTCCGCCGGCACCCCGGCCACCACCGCCCTGACCGCCGCCGGCACCGCCTTCACGGTGCACGCCTACGAGCACGACCCGGCGGCCCCCTCCTACGGCGAGGAGGCCGCGCAGGCCCTCGGCGTGGCCCCGGCCCGGGTCTTCAAGACCCTCATCGCGAGCGTCGACGGCGGCCTCACCGTCGCGATCGTGCCCGTCTCCGCCACGCTCGACCTCAAGGCCCTGGCGGCGGCGGTGGGCGGCAAGCGCGCGACCATGGCGGACCCGGCGGCGGCCGAGCGCAGCACGGGCTACGTGCTGGGCGGGATCTCCCCGCTCGGCCAGCGCAAGCGCCTGCCCACGGCCCTGGACGCGTCGGCGTCCACCCACGAGACGATCTGCGTCTCGGCGGGGCGGCGCGGGCTGGAGGTCGAGCTGTCGCCCAAGGACCTCGCGACACTCACGGACGCGGTGCTGGCGCCGATCGCGCGCTTCGACACCTGATCGACTCGGCTCTTGCGGTGACTTTGAGCCGGCGACACGCCGTGGCACCGGCGTGTCGCCGACTCGAAGTCACCGCAACCGCAGGCGCCGGCCGTGCCGGCACGCCCTCAGCCCGTCGGCTGCGCCAGCACAGCTCAGCCCGCCGGCTGCGTCGGCACAGCTCAGCCCGCCGGCTGCGCCGGCTCTTCGTCTCGCGGTCCGAAAAGCGAGGTGAGCCCCAGGTGTACCGCCATGGCCGCGAACGACCACGCCAGCAGCGCCCCCTTGGCCGCCAGCTTCAGCGGCGCGTCGAACGTCACGCCCTTGCCCACCGCCTTGGCGTGCGCCTCGATACTGGACTCGGGGCCGAGCCACACACCGAGCCGCCAGGCGATCACCGAAGCCAGCACCCCGCCGATCGCGAGCCCCACGACCAGCGCGATGCCGCCCCGCCGGAAGAACCAGAAGACGAGGCCCGCGGACACGGCCCCGAAGGCCAGCGCCCACAGGGTGAACACCCCGTCCGCCCCCATCGCCTGCTCGCCCTCGGCGTCCTTCGGATAGATCCCGTCGCCGATCCAGACCAGCGGAACCCGCGGCGCCAGCCACAGCCACACCAGCCCGAGCAGCACCCCGGACACCGCCACCCCGATCGCCACCAGCGCCGCCTGCACCAGCTCGGCGCGCAGCTCGGGGCCGGGCTCGGAGTGGTCCGGAGCCGAGGGGTCCGGCCCAGAGGCGTCCGAGGCGGAGGGGTAGGGCACTGCACCTCCCAACGGAGACGGGTCGTGCGGCGAAGGCTGTTGAGGCTGATCGTGCGGAGTCAACGGTGCGGTCACCCCGTCATGGTGCCAGGCGGTGGAGGTACAGCGGGCGGCGGGAGGCGCGCCGCGGCGCGTCACCGCACGGCCGCGCGCCGATACGCCCAGGTCGCGGCGGCCAGCGAGACCACCGCCACACCCGCGCACACCCCGAGGTCCGCGCAGACCACCAGCCAGTCGGGGTGCCCGTCGAAGGACCGCGCCAACGCCTCCACACCGTACGTCGAGGGCAGCACATCGCGCGCGTACGACACCGGCGCGGGCATCCGCTCGGCAGGCAACACGCCCAGCAGCAGCGCGGCCGACATGCCCAACTGCCCGCACAGCGTGGCCAGTTCCTGGCGGGGCGCGAGCAGCCCGAGCGCCGCGCCCAGGCCCGCGAGGGCCGCGCCGGACAGCGGGATCACCGCGCCCAGCACCCACAGATGCGCCATCGGCAGCTGGAACAGCGCGCTCCCCACCACGGCGGTGACCACCGTCCCCGGCACGGTGAAGGAGGCGTACGCGGCCGCCGCGCCGAGCACGACGGCGGCGGGCGGCACCGGCAGGGTCGCGTAGTGGTCGAGCCCGCCGCTCGCCCGCAGCTGCCCGAAGTACTGCGCCAGCAGGTTCAGCGCGACGAACGCCACGACCAGCACGCTGGACCCGGCGACCACGGACCGCGCCTCCACCCCGCCGTCCACGACCCCGCGCATCAGGATCATGATTCCCACGGACTGGAAGGTCGCCACGAACAGCAGCGGTATCCGGGCCACCCGGGCCCGGGACAGCTGCGCCCGGTAGACGGCGGCCAGCGCGGGCAGCAGCCGCGCCCGCGCCGCCAGTGGGGCGGGGGCGGCGTCGCCGCCGGGCCACGGCGCCTCGGCGGCCCCGGCCAGGGCTTCTCCGCCGGACACAGCCTCCACGGGCACGACACTCACCTTGTGCTGCTCCTGTTCCCCGCGCCGGCCGCACCCCGTGCGGCACCGGCGGCCCCTATGGTCGTCACGCCTTCACCAGCCCCTGCGCCCCCTCCGAGCGGCCGCCAAGGGCGAGATAGACGTCCTCCAGGCTAGGCGTCGCCAGCGTGAAGTCGTCGAGCGCGGCGAAGGCCGGGCCGCCGGTCACCGTGGCGATCGCGGCCCGGGCCCGCTCCGGGGCCATCCGCAGCGTCCAGCGCCGCCCGGAGACCAGCGCGGCCTCCCGCAGCGCCGCGACCTCCGGCACCTCCAGCGGCGGCTCCCCGCGCCATACGAGGTCCACCCGGACCTCGTCGGCGACCAGCGTCTTCAGCCCGGCCGGGGTGTCGCAGGCGATGACCCGGCCGCGCTCCAGCACCGCCACCCGGTCCAGGACGGTCTCCGCCTCGATCACATTGTGCGTGACCAGCAGCACCGTCGCCCCCCGCTCCGCCCGCCGCCGGTCGACGGCGGCCCACACGGCCCGCCGGGCGACGGGGTCCATCCCGGTGGTCGGCTCGTCCAGCACCAGCAGCGGCCGCTCCCCGACCAGCGCGGCGGCGAAGCAGGCCAGCCGCCGCTGCCCGCCGGAGAGCTTCCTGAGCGGGCGCCCGGCCAGCTCGCCGAGGCCCAGCTCCTCGATCACCGCGTCCCGCTCCGCGCGGGCGGCGCGGACGTCCAGCCCGCGCAGCCGCCCCGTGGTCTCGGCGGCGAGCGAGACGGTCAGCTCGTCCAGCGCGGTCGAGTCCTGCCCCAGATAGCCGAGGAGGCGCGCCGCGCGCTCGGGGTGGCGTACGAGATCGTGGCCGAGGACCCGGACACTGCCCTCGTCGGGGCGGAGCAGCCCGGTGAGCTGGCGCACCAGGGTGGACTTCCCGGCGCCGTTCGGGCCGAGCAGCCCGAACACCTCGCCACGGCCCACCTCGAGGTCGATGCCGTCACTGGCCCGGACGGCGGGGGCGACGGGCGCGCCCCGGCGGCCGCGCGCGGTGGGATAGGTCTTGACCAGGCCGCGCACGGTGCACACCACATCGCCGCCCACAGCCTGTTTCGCGCCCGTCCTCACGAGCTACGAGGGTACGCGTCCAATCACCCCCGCTTGCCCTCGGGTCGGGGGCGCCCCTTATCCATGGCTCGGTTCTCCCCCAGCTGCCGCTGGGAGGTGCCCGCGCCGGGGCAATCAGTCGGGTGCCGGGGCGTGCTCGGCGGCCGTACGGGTGTCGATCTCGCGCCAGAAGCCGGCCCGGATCGCGTAGCGGTCGTGCTCGTCGATCTGGTCGTCCTTGTGGGCGAGCAGCCCGAAGCGGGCCGCGTAGCGCAGCAGTTCCCCGTCGATGCGGTGGGGGATGCGCGGGTACTCGGTGGAGAGCTGCTGGAGGTGGCCCGGGTCGGAGAGCCGCTCGATCCAGCGGCGGGCGAAGACCTGGCCCACCTCGAAGGGGTCGCCGCTGACGGTGGTGATGTCCTCCTCGCGGTCGGCCCAGCGCTGCTCGGGGCTGGTGAGCTGGGCCAGCATGGGCAGCCCGGCGGTCTCCGGCGGCTCGCCGAGCCCGGTGCCCGAGCCGCGCTCGATCCAGCCCTTGTCGGAGGACCAGCGCAGCGTGGCGCTGGGGGCCGGCTGGGCGCCCGTGTGGCTGCCGGCGCCGCGGCCGAGGTCGGCGAGGTCCTTGGGCGTGGGCACGCCTCTGCCGCCGGGCGCTGAGCCCGCCTCCGTGCCGTCCGCCGGGGCGGTGTCGGGGCCGGCGGCGCCGGAGCCGCCCGCCGGGGCCGCGTCGGCGGCCCGCCCGCCCGCGGCGCGCCCGGGCGCGCCGCCCGGCCGTGCGGCGCCGTTGCGGCCCGGGGCCAGGTCGCCGGGGACGCCCGGAACCCCGGAGACACCGGTCACCGCCCCTGCGGCGGCCGCCGCGGCCGTCTCGGGCAGCGGGGCGGAGAGGATGGCCGCGATCTCCGGCCGGGGCTCGGAGACGGGCGCGCACGGCCCGGTGAGGTCCTTGGCGCGGACGGCCCGGGTGATCCACGCGCGGTCCAGGACCCGCCGCTCGTCGGCCTCGGCGACCAGGTCCTCCGACTGGTTGTAGTCGCCGTCGGCGGCCTGGACGGCCCACAGGTGGACGGCCACGCCGTGTTCCTTGGCGGACATCAGGCCGGGCAGCAGGTCGCCGTCGCCGGTGACGAGGACGATGTCGGAGCAGGCGCGGTTGCGGGCCAGCTCGGTGAGCTCGGCGTGCATGGCGGCGTCCACGCCCTTCTGCGCCCAGCGGCCGTCGCTGCGGGTCAGGGCGCCCAGCCGGACGGTGACACGGGGCATGACGCGCAGCCGCCGGTGCTCGGGCTGGGGAACGCGGTCGGGGGCTCCGTCGAACCAGTAGATGCGCAGCAGCGGCCGCTCGGTGTCGGCTTCGGCGCGCTCGCGCAGCCCCTGGATGAGGGTCGCGTGGTCGACGGAGATGCGGGACCGGGCTGGCTCCCCGGCGAGCAGGCTCGCGGCGGCGCCCAGCAGATAGCCGGCGTCCACCAGGACGACGCAGCGGTCCACGTTCCACCCTCTTTCCTGAAGTCCAGTCCTCGGTCGCCCCCCGTGCACAGCCGTGCTCAGATTCCTGTTTTCGGCCTCTTCATGGAGTGTGCCCGACCGTACCGGGGTTATCAGTCCGAACTGGATCACTGGCGTGGCGGATACGGCTTACCCTCGAAGACCCTCCTTCTCACTCACCGTAATTGCCCGAAATGCAGCCTTCGCTCCGGCGTGCCAGTGTTTCTTCCCGGAGGGCTCTTCCCCTGGGGGGCGATCCCAACTGGAGGCACAGGACCATGGCTAAGAACAAGAACCGCGACCGCAAGCAGCAACAGCAGCAGCGCCAGGGCCGCGGTACGGCCGACCGTCCGAGTGAGCAGGCACAGAACTCCTCGATGGACGCGCAGTCGCAGGCCATGCAGTCGGAGGGCGGCCCGGCGACGGCCCCTTCGACCACCGCCCGTAAGGACCGGCAGAAGAGCTTCGGCCACAATTGATCGCCACCGCACAGCGGTTGAGGGGCGCGCCCGGTGCGGGCGCGCCCCTCCCATGAGCGGTGGTCCGTCAGCCCGCTCTCATGACTGGTGTCCGTCAGCCCGCCAGGCAGGCCGGCCCCAGCAGCACCTTGAGGTCGCCGAACAGCGCGGGGTCGGCGGTGACCCGGTGCCGGTCGAGCCGGAGCACCGTGGTCTTACGCGCCCCCTGGAGCTTGATTCGCACCTCGGTGGAGCCCCGGTGGTGGGTGAGCACCTCGCCGAGCTTCTCGACCAGGGGCGGGGTGACCTTCACCGTGGGGATGGTGATCGTCACGGGCGCGTTGGCCCCGGCCTCGGACAGGTCGGGGACCATGAGCTCCATGGCGACCAGCCGGGGTACGTCCTCGCGCTTGTCGAGGCGTCCCTTGACGAACACGACGGTGTCCTCGACCAGTTGGGTGGAGACCAGCTGGTAGGTGGCGGGGAAGAACATGCAGTCGATGGAGCCCGCGAGGTCCTCGACGGTGGCGATGGCCCAGGCGTTGCCCTGCTTGGTCATCTTGCGCTGGAGGCCGGAGATGATGCCGCCGATGGTGACGATGGCGCCGTCGGAGTGCTCACCGCCGGTGAGCTGGGCGATGGCGGCGTCGGCCTTGTCGTTGAGGACGTGCTCGATGCCGAAGAGCGGGTGGTCGGAGACGTACAGGCCGAGCATCTCGCGCTCCTGGGCGAGCAGATACGCCTTGTCCCACTCGATGTCGGAGAACTCGACGTCGAGCCCGAAGCCCGGCCCGTCGCCGCCTCCGTCGTCGCCGCCCATGCCGCCGAAGAGGTCGAACTGGCCCTCGGCCTCCTTGCGCTTCACCGCGACCACGTTGTCGATCATGGTCTCGTAGTGGGCGGTGAGCCCCTTGCGGGTGTGGCCCATCTCGTCGAAGGCCCCGGCCTTGATCAGCGATTCGGTGGTGCGCTTGTTGCACACGACCGCCTCGACCTTGTCCAGATAGTCCGGGAAGGAGCTGTATTTCCCCTTCGACTTGCGACTGCGGATGATCGCCTCGACGACGTTGGCGCCGACGTTACGGACCGCGGTGAGACCGAAGAGGATCACATCGTCGCCCTGGGCGGCAAAGTTCGCCTCGGACTCGTTGACGTTCGGCGTGAGCACCTTGATGCCCATGCGGCGGCACTCGTTGAGGTAGATCGCCGACTTGTCCTTGTCGTCGCGCACCGAGGTGAGCAGCCCGGCCATGTACTCGGCGGGGTAGTTGGCCTTGAGGTACGCGGTCCAGTAGGTGACCAGACCGTACGCGGAGGAGTGGGCCTTGTTGAAGGCGTAGCCGGCGAAGGGGACCAGCACGTCCCACACCGCCTGGATGGCCTCGTCGGAGTAGCCGCGGTCGCGGCAGCCCTTCTGGAAGGGGATGAACTCCTTGTCGAGGACCTCCTTCTTCTTCTTGCCCATCGCGCGCCGCAGCAGGTCGGCCTGGCCCAGTGAGTAGCCCGCGAGCACCTGGGCGGCCTTCTGCACCTGCTCCTGGTAGACGACCAGGCCGTAGGTGATGCCGAGGACCTCCTTGAGCGGCTCCTCCAGCTCCGGGTGGATCGGGGTGATCTCCTGCTGGCCGTTCTTCCGCAGCGCGTAGTTGATGTGCGAGTTCATGCCCATCGGGCCCGGCCGGTAGAGGGCCGAGACGGCGGAGATGTCCTCGAAGTTGTCGGGCTTCATCATGCGCAGCAGGGAGCGCATGGGGCCGCCGTCGAACTGGAAGACGCCGAGCGTGTCACCGCGGCACAGCAGGTCATAGGTCTTGGGGTCGTCCAGCGGCAGCTCGAGCAGCTTGAGGTCGACGCCCTTGTTGGCGCGCACCATCTTGACCGCGTCGTCCATGATGGTCAGGTTGCGCAGGCCGAGGAAGTCCATCTTCAGCAGGCCGAGCGACTCACAGGTGGGGTAGTCCCACTGGGTCACGACCTGGCCGTCGTTCTTCGGCGAGAAGACCGGCACATGCTCGGTCACGGTCTCGCTGGACATGATCACGCCCGCGGCGTGCACACCCATCTGCCGCACCAGGCCCTCGATACCGCGGGCGGTATCGATGACCTTCTTCACATCCGCCTCGTTCTCGTACATCCCGCGCACCTCGGCCGCCTCGCTGTAGCGGGGGTGCTTCTCGTCGGTGATGCCGGACAGCGGAATGCCCTTGCCGAGCACATCGGCGGGCATGGCCTTGGTGATCCGGTCGCCCATCGCGTACGGGTAACCGAGTACCCGGGCCGAGTCCTTGATCGCGTTCTTGGCCTTGATGGTGCCGTACGTGCCGATCTGGGCGACCTTGTCGGCGCCGTACTTCTCGGTGACGTACCTGATCACCTCACCGCGCCTGCGCTCGTCGAAGTCGATGTCGACATCGGGCATGGAGACGCGCTCGGGGTTCAGGAACCGCTCGAAGATCAGGCCGTGGTCGATCGGGTCGAGGTCGGTGATGCCCATCGCGTACGCGACGATCGAACCGGCCGCGGAACCACGGCCGGGGCCGACCGCGATGCCGTTGTTCTTCGCCCACATGATGAAGTCGGCGACCACGAGGAAGTAGCCCGGGAACCCCATCTGGATGATGACGTCCATCTCGTAATCGGCCTGCTTCTGGCGGTCCTCCGGCACCCCGGCCGGGTACCGGCGCTCCATGCCGCGCTTGACCTCCTCCTGGAACCAGGAGACCTCCGTGTAGCCCTCGGGCACGTCGAAGCGCGGCATCAGGTCATGCTTGTCGAACCACCCTGTGGCGTCGATCTGCTCGGCGACCAGCAGGGTGTTCCGGCATCCTTCCTGCCAGGCGTCGGAGGAGTCGATGGCGTACATCTCGTCCGTCGACTTCAGGTAGTAGCCGGAGCCGTCGAAGCGGAAGCGGTCGGGGTCGGAGAGGTTCTTGCCGGTCTGGACGCACAGCAGCGCGTCGTGGGCCTCGGACTCGCGGGAGTAGGTGTAGTGCGAGTCGTTGGTGACCAGCGGGGGGATGCCCAGCTTCTTGCCGACCTCCAGCAGGCCGTCGCGGACCCGGCGCTCGATCTCGATCCCGTGGTCCATCAGCTCAAGGAAGTACTTGTCCTTGCCGAAGATGTCCTGGTACTCCGAGGCGGCCTTGAGGGCCTCGTCGAACTGGCCGAGCCGCAGCCGGGTCTGCAGCTCGCCGGACGGACAGCCCGTGGAGGCGATCAGGCCCTCCGACCACTGGGCGATGGTCTCCTTGTCCATCCGGGGCCACTTGACGAAGTAGCCCTCCATATAGGCGTCCGAGGAGAGCCTGAAGAGATTGTGCAGACCGGCCTTGTTGGAGGCCCAGATCGTCTTGTGGGTGTAACCACCGGAGCCGGAGACGTCGTCCCGCTTCTGGTGCGGCTGGCCCCACTGGACCCGTCGCTTGTAGCGCCGCGACTCGGGGGCGACATACGCCTCGATCCCGATGATCGGCGTGATGCCCGCGCCGGTCGCCTGCTGGTAGAAGTCGTACGCGCCGTGGAGGTTGCCATGGTCGGTCATGGCGATGTGCGTCATGCCCATTTCCTGGCAGGCGTTGAACATGTCCTTGAGCCGCGCCGCACCATCCAGCAGCGAGTACTGGGTGTGGACATGCAGGTGCGTGAAGGGCGGCTTGGTCACGGTGGCAGACCTCCGGCGAACGGTCGGTGACGGGTGGCGATGAACGGTGACGGAACAGCTCCGAAGGTTACCCCTCCGGACTGACAGCGGGCGGGCACCCACGAGTAGCCTCAGGCGTTGGGACGGACGGAACGAGCCGTCCCGTTCGCGATCTTTGTCATGCTCTTCTACACGTTCTTTTTTCACGCACCAGGAGGCGCCCCGCGATGCCGACCCAGCAGACCCAGGCGGAACAGCGCGGCGAGCACATCCTCGCCATCTTCGACACCGCCTTCGGCGAGCTGCTCGCCGCCGACCCGGCCGCCTTCCGCGTCAAGTTCCGCAAGATGGCCGCCTCGGCCTTCGCGTTCTACCGCGGCACGGCCTGCCTGTTCTACGCCGATGTGGAGCAGGAGCGCGACGGCGGCCCCTACCTGGACGAGCGCACGGGCCGGGTGTGGATCCACGGTGACCTCCACGCCGAGAACTTCGGCACCTACATGGACGCCAACGGCCGCCTGATCTTCAACGTCAACGACTTCGACGAGGCGTATGTCGGCCCCTTCACCTGGGACCTCAAGCGCTTCGCGGCCTCCGTCGCGCTGATCGGCTACACCAAGGCGCTCAGCGACGAGAAGATCAGCGAGCTGGTGCGCATCTACGCGGCCGCCTACCGCGAGCGTATCCACGCCCTGGCCGCCGGCGCCAAGAACGACGAGGTGCCGCCCTTCACCCTGGAGACCGCCGAGGGCCCGCTGCTGGACGCGCTGCGTGACGCCCGCTCGCTGACCCGCTTCGGGCTGCTCGACTCGATGACCACGATCCGCGACTTCGAGCGGCGCTTCGCCTCCGGCGGCGGCTCGGTCGAGCTGGACGCGGCGACCCGCTACAAGGTCCTGGCCGCCTTCGACGGCTATCTGGAGACGCTCCCCGAGTCCAGCCTCGCCCGGCCGGACTCCTACCGCGTCAAGGACGTCGTCGGCCGCCGCGGCATCGGCATCGGCAGCGCCGGGCTGCCCTCGTACAACATCCTTCTGGAGGGCAACAGCGACGCCCTCGAGAACGATGTGGTGATCTACATGAAGCAGGCGCAGACCCCGGCGGTCTCCCGGCACATCACGGACGAGCCGGTGCGCTCGTACTTCCACCACGAGGGACACCGCACGGTCATCTCGCAGCGCGCCCTACAGGCGCACGCCGACCCCTGGCTGGGCTGGACCGAGCTGGACGGCTCGGGGCAGCTGGTCGCCGAGATCTCCCCGTACGCGGTGGACCTCGACTGGTCCGACATCGACGATCCGGCCGAGATCGCGGCGGTCGTCGCCGACCTGGGGCGGGCCACGGCCACCATGCACGCGGCCGCCGACGACCAGAGCGGCCACTCGCTGGTGCCCTTCTCCACCGAGCGGGCCATCGACGCGGTGATCGCGGCGGACGAGGGCGGCTTCGCGGAGCTGCTGGTGGACTTCGCGCACTCCTACGGGGCACGGGCGCGGGCCGACCACCAGATCTTCGTGGACCTCTTCCGGAACGGCCGCATTCCCGGGCTGTGAGTATCGATATGCGGCTCCGCCGCGTGGACCTGCTCAAGGTCGCAGGCGGGTGGGCGGGGAGCGATCCCCGCCCACGATCTTGACGCCACCCCTACAGCCCGTCGTGTGACAATCGGACCTTATGGACGGTACGGGACCGCTGCTGAGGGCACTGCGCGCGGCGCTGTTCACAGCGCTGTGCGTCACGCTGTCCTCCGCCGCCCACGTCCTGCTGTCGCGCGCGCCGCTGCCGCTGCCGACCGTGGCGGCGCTGTCGGCCGTCGTCTTCGTGATCGCGTACGCCCTGGCGGGCCGGGAGCGCGGCTACTGGAGCATCGCCGCCCTCCTGGTCCCGCTGGAGCTGGCCGCCGACACGGTGTTCACCACCGGCCAGAGCGCCTGTTACGGGCCCTCTGGCGGCCCCGTGGCGGGCTCCCTGCGCGCCCTGGGGGTGGACCTCCTGTGTGGTGGCGGCGGCGTCGGCTCCCCGCTGGCCCGGGTCGCCGGGCCGGACGGCGGCGGCGCCCTCACGGCCGCCGTGGGCTCCGCCACCCCCTGGCTGCTGCTCGCCGCCCATGTCGCGGTCGGGCTGATCGCCGCGGCCTGGCTGCGGCGCGGCGAGGCCGCCGTGGCCCGGCTGCTCACCTCGCTCACCGCCTTCGCCTTCCGGCCGCTGCTGCTGGCCGCCGCGGTGGTCACCGCGGCCTTCGCGCCCCGGCGCCGCTCCCCGCGGCCGGTGGGACCCCCGAGTCCGGCCCCGGCGCTCCCTCTCCTCGTGCACTCCGTCGTGCGGCGTGGTCCGCCGTGCTCAGCCACCGCCTGAGCACAGCGTTTCCCACCCTTTCGTGCGACTTCGTGCGACCTTCACACGACGGAGACCGATCCACCATGAGCAACCGCAACAGCCACCAGAACAAGCAGGCCGCCCGCGAGCGGCTGCGCGCCGAGCGCGAGCGCCAGGCCAAGAAGGACCGGATGCGCCGCCAGCTGGTCGTCGGCGGCGCGGTCGTCGCCATCCTCGCGATAGCGGGCGGCATAGGCTACGGCGTCACCCAGCTGAACGGCGGCGACAACGCCAGCAAGAAGTGGAAGGCCGCCGCCGAGAAGACGGCCCTGGTGAAGCCCGCCCACACCACCGGCCCCCAGGGCACGACCGTGGTCATCGGCAACAAGAACGCCAAGAACACCCTGCATGTCTACGAGGACATGCGCTGCCCGATCTGCGCGGAGTTCGAGCAGTACACGGGCAGGACCGTGGCGAAGGACATCAAGGACGGCACCTTCAAGGCGCAGTACACGATGGGCACCTTCCTGGACGACAAGGAAGGCATCGTCGGGGCCGGTTCGAAGAACGCCCTGAGCGCGCTGGGCGCGGCCCTCAATGTCAGCCCGGACGCCTTCCTGGAGTACAAGTCCGCGCTCTACTCGGCCAAGAACCACCCCCAGGAGACCGACGACGCCTTCGCCGGCGACCAGAAGCTGATCGCCATCGCCCAGCAGGTCAAGGAGCTCAAGGGCAACAAGACCTTCGAGAAGGCCGTGACGAACGGCACCTACGACCGGTGGGCGCTGGCCATGTCGAAGACGTTCGACGACACCAAGGACGTGACCGGCACCCCGACGATCAAGCTGAACGGCAAGATCCTGACGGCGGACAGCAAGGGGAGCCCCCCGCTCACCCCGGACCAGTTCACCCCGCTGGTCCAGCAGAACCTCAGGAAGTAGCGCCGACGGCCCGGGGCGCTGACCGGCTACCGCTCCCCCGCCACCTCCGCGAGGAAGCCGAGCGCCACCTTCCAGGTGGCCTCGGCCGCCTCCTCGTCCCAGTCCGGCAGCTCCGGGTCGGTGAACAGGTGCCCGGCCCCCGGATAGCGGTAGATCTCCACGTCCGCCCCGGCCCGCCCCATCCGCAGATACCAGGCGTTCAGCCAGTCGTGCGGCTCGAAGGGGTCCGGATCCGCGACATGCAGCTGCACCGGCAGGCCGTCCGCCGCCGCGTCCTCGGCGATGTCCGAGGTGCCGTGCAGAAGCAGCAGCCCGCGCGCCTTCTCGTCGCCCAGCGCCAGGTTCTGGGCGATCGACCCGCCGAGCGAGAACCCCGCGTACACCACGCCGCGGTCCGACAGCGGCGCGACCGCCGCCACGGCCCGCCGCAGCAGCTCATCCTTGCCGATCTCCTCCTTGAGGGCCATGCCGTCCTCGGCGCTGTCGGCCGTCCGCCCCTCGAACAGATCGGGTACGTGAACCTCGTGCCCCGCCGCGCGCAGCCGCTCCGCGGCGGCGTGCACGGCGGGCCGCAGCCCGTACATCGAATGGAGGAGCAGGATCGGGGAACGGGTCACTTCGTCACTTCCTTGTCGCGAGAGAAGGATCAGGATAGGTGTCCATGGAGGACGTACTGCGTCCGCTCGTCGTCATAGGCGGCTCGCTCGCCATCACCCTGTTCATCGGCTGGGCGGTCGACCGGCTGCTGCGGCGCACCGACGCCCGCCACGCGGAGACGCCATTGTGGGGCCTGCTACGGCGCTGCCGGCTTCCGCTCCAGGTGACGGTGTGCTCGGCGCTGCTGCGCGGCTCGTACGACAAGACGCACGCGCGGGTGGTCCGGGAGCACACGTCGGGCATCGCGCAGCTGCTCGCGCTGGTGCTGATCGCTGCCGCAGCGTGGCTCGCGGTGCGGGTCTCGGCGGCGGTGGTGGAGTCCTCGTACCGCCGCTATGCCGCCAGCGCGCACGACCCGGCGCGGGTGCGCCGGGTGCGCACCCAGGTGACGCTCATCCAGCGGGTGGTGACCGCGATCGTCGGGGTGGTCGCGGCGTCGGCGATGCTGCTGACCTTCCCCGCGATGCGCACGGTGGGCACCTCCATGCTGGCCTCCGCCGGGATCCTGGGCATCGTCGCCGGCGTCGCCGCGCAGTCGACGCTGGGCAACCTCTTCGCCGGGCTGCAGATCGCCTTCGGCGACATGGTGCGGATAGGCGACACGGTGGTCGTGGACGGCGAGTGGGGCACGGTCGAGGAGATCACGCTGACCTTTCTGTCGGTGCGGACCTGGGACGAGCGCCGGATCACCATGCCGGTGTCGTACTTCACGGCCAAGCCGTTCGAGAACTGGTCGCGCGGCGGCACGCAGAAGACCGGCACGGTCTTCTTCCACCTCGACCACTCGGCGCCGGTCGCGGCGATGCGGGTGCGGCTGGGCGAGATCGTGCGGAAGTCCCCGGCGTGGGACGGCCGGGACTGGAGCCTCGCGGTCACCGACACCACGCCGTCCACGATCGTGGTGCGGGCGCTGGTCACGGCGCGGGACGCGGACAACGTGTGGGATGTGCGCTGTGAGGTGCGGGAGCAGATGATCGCGTGGCTGCGGGAGCACCATCCGTACGCGCTGCCGCGCATCACCACGGCGACCATCCAGCCGCCGCGGACCGCGGCCGACTCCGAGGACCGCCTCACCCGCTTCGACGGCGACCTCCGCAAGGACGGCACCGGCCCGCGCCGGAGCTAGGTCCTGTCCGGGGCTACAGCGCCCTGCGCATGGCGCGGTGCGGGATCCCGCTGCCCTCGTCGAACTCGGGGCCGTACGCCGCGTAGCCGAGGCGCTCGTAGAAGCCGAGGGCGTGGGTCTGGGACTCCAGGTAGACCTCGGCGAGACCGCGCCGCAGCGCCTCCGCCTCGACGGCGCGGACGAGCTCCGCGCCGAGCCCGGTGCCGCGGGCGGCCGGCAGGACCGCGAGCCGGCCGAGGACCGCGGTCGTGGCGCCGTCCACGCCCGCGTGGCCGTACTTCTTGTCCGCGGCCGCGCCATGGAGGAAGCGGACGGTGCCCGCCGGGCCCTCGGGGCCGGTGGCGAGGAGGTGGACGGCGTGTGCGTCGTACTCGTCCATCTCCTCCGACTCGGGAATCCGCTGCTCGACGACGAAGACCTCGCGGCGGACCCCGCGGCAGGCCTCGAGGGCGTCGGCGCCCACGGCCTCGATCCGGTACGTCACGCGCTGTCCGCCCGCACGGTGTCCAGCGCCTTCTGCAGGTCGTCCGGGTAGGGGCTCTCGAACTCCGCCCAGCCGCCGCCCCCCGGGTGCTCGAAGCCCAGGCGCACGGCGTGCAGCCACTGCCGGGTCAGCCGCAGCCGCTTGGCGAGCGTGGGGTCGGCGCCGTACGTCAGGTCGCCGACGCACGGGTGGCGGTGGGCCGCCATGTGGACGCGGATCTGGTGGGTGCGGCCCGTCTCCAGCTTGATGTCGAGGAGGCTGGCGGCGCGGAACGCCTCGATGAGGTCGTAGTGGGTGACGCTGGGCTTGCCCTCGGCGGTCACGGCCCACTTGTAGTCGTGCTGCGGATGGCGGCCGATCGGCGCGTCGATGGTGCCGCTGAGCGGGTCGGGGTGGCCCTGGACGAGGGCCTGGTAGCGCTTGTCGACCGTGCGCTCGCGGAACTGCTGCTTGAGCAGGGTGTAGGCGAGCTCGGACTTGGCGACGACCATGAGCCCGGAGGTGCCGACGTCCAGCCGGTGGACGATCCCCTGCCGCTCGGCGGCCCCGGAGGTCGAGACACGGAAGCCCGCGGCGGCCAGGCCGCCGATGACGGTGGGCCCGGTCCAGCCGGGGCTGGGGTGGGCGGCGACCCCGACCGGCTTGTCGACCACCACGACGTGTTCGTCGTCGTGCACGATCTCCATGCCCTCGACGGGCTCGGCGACGACCCGTACGGGCGGCGCGGCCTGGGGCATCTCCACCTCGAGCCAGGCGCCGCCGGAGACTCGGTCGGACTTGCCCGCGACGCTGCCGTCGACCTGCACCTTTCCCGCGGCGGCCAGCTCCGCCGCCTTGGTCCGAGAAAAGCCGAACATGCGTGCGATCGCGGCGTCGACGCGCTCGCCTTCGAGGCCGTCGGGTACGGGGAGCGTGCGGATCTCGGGAATCGTACTCACCCGTCGAGTATGCCGGACCGCACACCCCGGTTCGTACGTCAGTCCTCAGCCCCCTGCTCCTGCGGTCAGTCCTTGTGGACGGTGCC
The DNA here is from genome assembly GCF_053890475.1 of Streptomyces sp. LZ34. Classification (NCBI taxonomy): domain Bacteria; kingdom Bacillati; phylum Actinomycetota; class Actinomycetes; order Kitasatosporales; family Streptomycetaceae; genus Streptomyces; species Streptomyces sp. LZ34. Next base: position 9,279,585 of record NZ_CM132680.1, on the reverse strand, counting down.
GTCCGGGTCCAGGCCGCGGAAGGAGAGGATGACGATCAGGAAGCCACCGCAGACGATCGCCGAGTCGGCGAGGTTGAAGACCGCGAAGTGGGCGGGTGCGATGAAGTCGACCACCGCGCCCTGTAGCCCGCCGGGCGCGCGGAAGACGCGGTCGGTGAGGTTGCCGAAGGCGCCGCCCAGCAGCAGCCCGAGCGCGATGGCCCAGGGCAGGCTGTAGAGCTTGCGGGCCAGCCGGGCGATCACCACGATGACGCCCGTCGCTATCACCGTGAAGACGATCGTCATGGCCTCGCCGAAGCCGAAGGCCGCGCCCCGGTTGCGGATCACCTCGAACTGGAGCCAGGTGCCGATCACCTCGATCGGGTCATGGTGCTCCAGCTTGGCGACCACGAGCAGCTTGCTGCTCAGGTCGACGAGGTAGGCGAACGTGGCGACCGCGAGCAGCACCCCGATGCGCCGCCGCCCGCGCCCGGCCTCCGCGCCGCCGGCACCCGCGACGGCGCCTTCCTCGGCCTTCCCCGCTTCTGGCGTACCGATGGCCTGCTCCGCCTCTGTCACGTGAGTCCCTCAAACATCGTCCGGGCCAGTCTCCCCCTGGCTGAGGACGAGGGTACGGCACTCCCGACGGGCGGTCAGCGCCGCTCCTGCCGCTGTTTGCACTCCACGCAGAGCGTGGCCCTGGGGAACGCCTGCATCCGGGCCTTGCCGATGGGGTTGCCGCAGTTCTCGCACAGCCCGTACGTCCCGGCGTCCAGCCGCTCCAGGGCGCGCTCGGTCTGGAGCAGCATCTCGCGGGCGTTGCCGGCCAGGGCCAGCTCGTGCTCGCGCGTGATGTTCTTGGTGCCGGTGTCGGCCTGGTCGTCGCCGGCGCCGTCCCCGGAGTCCCGCATCAGCCCGCTGATCGCCTCCTCGGAGGCGAGGATCTCGGCGCGCAGCCGATCGGCCTCGGTCATCAGCTCGGTGCGCGCCGCGGCCACCTCCTCCGGCGACCAGGGTTCCTCACCCGGGCGTACGGCCAGCTCGCCGGGGACCACGGGGCCGATGCGGGTGCGGGCCTTGGGGACGGCGCCGGGCGCCTCGGGGGCCTGCTTCGCGGTCGGCGCCCCGCTCGGAGTCTTCTTCGCAACCACTTTCCTGGCTCCCGTCTTCTTCGCGGGCACCGCCTGCTCGGCCGGTGCGGCCTTCTTGGTGGTCTTCTTGGCCGTGGCCTTCGTGGCCTCGGCCTTTTTGGCCGTGACCTTCTTGGCCGCGGCCTTCTTGCCCACCTCGCTCTTCGCGGCCTTCCCGGCCGCCATGGCGGGTGCTGCCGCCTTCTTCCCGGAAGCGCTCTTCCTGACGGTCGTGGCCTTCGTCGCCTTCGCCGTGCTCTTCTTCACGGCGGTCTTCCTCGCCACCATGGCCGCGGCCCCTTCACATATTGTGATCTTGCACGCGAATCGTTCCGGAACGATAAATCGACTCCAGGCACTCGGCAACGGGGCACGCCGCCCGATTCGCCCGGCTTGCCCGCGGGACAACCCGGTCTCATCGGTTGTGCCCCACCGCCCGCCCGGTAATCCGGCCATGAATCAGTACCGCGTGGTGACGTCCCGGCCAGGCGGACTCCGGCACCGTGCGTATCGCCATTCGGGTCACCGCCCCGGTGGCCCGTACCTCACTCGGCGCAGCCCGGAAACCGGTCGGCCAGGTGGCGCCCGGACCCGTACACTGGGCGAAGCGAAAGGCGTGGAAGGGGACGAGTAGCGTCGTACGCAGCCATGAGCGACCCGGGGACGGTGCGAGCCCGGGGGCGAGCGCGATGTGAAGGATCACCCCGGAGCTGCCGGAAGAACCCCCGCTCAGGGCCAGTAAAACCGGCGTCGCGACCCCAATGAGGGGGCCAGGAGCTTTAAGCCGCTCCCGGCCAAGGAGGGTGGTACCGCGGGAGCGCGAGCTCTCGTCCCTCCGACGGAACGCAACCAGCACGTGTCCGCCGGAGGAAGCATCCGATGACGCAGTACCGCCAGGTGCCCGCCCAGGTCGACCTGCCCGCCCTCGAGCACGCCGTGCTCGACTTCTGGCGGGAGAACAAGATCTTCGCCCGGAGCCTCGAGCAGTCCGCGGGGCGGCCCGAGTGGGTCTTCTACGAGGGCCCGCCGACCGCCAACGGCATGCCGGGCGCCCATCACATCGAAGCCCGCGTCTTCAAGGACGTCTTCCCGCGCTTCCGCACCATGCGCGGCTACCACGTCGAGCGCAAAGCGGGCTGGGACTGCCACGGCCTGCCGGTCGAGCTGGCCGTCGAGAAGGAGCTCGGCTTCAGCGGCAAGCAGGACATCGAGGCGTACGGCATCGCCGAGTTCAACGCCAGGTGCCGCGAGTCGGTCAGCCGGCACATCGACGCCTTCGCCGAGCTCACCACGCGCATGGGGTTCTGGACCGACCTCGACGGCGCGTACTGGACCATGAACCCCGAGTACGTCGAGTCGGTGTGGTGGTCGCTCAAGGAGATCTTCAACAAGGGGCTGCTGGTCCAGGACCACCGGGTCGCCCCCTGGTGTCCGCGCTGCGGCACCGGTCTGTCCGACCACGAGCTGGCGCAGGGCTACGAGACGGTCGTCGACCCGTCGGTCTTCGTCCGCTTCCCGCTCACCTCGGGCCCGCTGGCGGGCGAGGCGGCGCTGCTGGTGTGGACGACCACGCCGTGGACCCTGGTGTCCAACATGGCCGTCGCCGCGCACCCCGACGTCCGCTATGTGGTCGCCACCGACGGCCAGGAGAAGCTGGTCGTCGCCGAGCCGCTGCTGGAGAAGGCGCTCGGGGAGGGCTGGACCGCGACCGGGCAGGCGTTCACCGGGGCCGAGATGGAGCGCTGGACCTACCAGCGCCCGTTCGCCCTCGTGGATGTCGACGGCGACGCGCACTTCGTGGTCAACGCCGAGTATGTGACGACCGAGGACGGCACCGGCCTGGTCCACCAGGCCCCTGCGTTCGGCGAGGACGACCTGCGGACCTGCCGTGCGTACGGCCTGCCGTACATCAACCCGGTCCGCACGGACGGCACCTTCGAGGAGGGCCTGGAGCTGGTCGGTGGCCAGTTCTTCAAGAAGGCCGACGAGGCGCTGACGGCCGATCTGGACGCCCGCGGCCTGCTGTTCCGGCATGTGCCGTACGAGCACAGCTACCCGCACTGCTGGCGCTGCCACACCGCGCTGCTCTACTACGCGCAGCCGTCCTGGTACGTCCGCACCACCGCGGTCAAGGACGCGCTGCTGCGCGAGAACGAGCGGACGAACTGGTTCCCCGAGTCGGTCAAGCACGGCCGCTACGGCGACTGGCTGAACAACAACATCGACTGGGCTCTGTCCCGCAACCGCTACTGGGGCACCCCGCTGCCCATCTGGCGCTGCGCCGACAACCACCTCACCTGCGTCGGCTCCCTCGCCGAGCTCTCCGAGCTCACCGGCGCCGACCAGACGGGCCTGGACCCGCACCGGCCGTTCATCGACGACGTGACCTTCACCTGCACCGCCGAGGGCTGCGAGCTGGAGGCCGTACGGGTCCCCGAGGTCATCGACGCCTGGTACGACTCGGGCTCGATGCCCTTCGCCCAGTGGGGTTACCCGTACCGCAACAAGGAGGTCTTCGAGAAGCGGTACCCGGCGCAGTTCATCTCCGAGGCCATCGACCAGACCCGTGGCTGGTTCTACACCCTGATGGCGATCGGCACGCTCGTCTTCGACAGGTCGAGCTACGAGAACGTGGTCTGCCTCGGACACATCCTGGCCGAGGACGGCCGGAAGATGTCCAAGCACCTGGGCAACATCCTGGAGCCGATCCCGCTCATGGAGCAGCACGGCGCGGACGCCGTCCGCTGGTTCATGGCCGCCGGCGGCTCGCCCTGGGCGGCGCGCCGGGTGGGCCACGGCACCATCCAGGAGGTCGTCCGCAAGACGCTGCTCACCTACTGGAACACGGTCGCCTTCCAGGCCCTGTACGCGCGCACCTCGGGCTGGGCCCCGAGCGAGGCCGACCCGGCCCCGGCCGACCGGCCGCTGCTCGACCGCTGGCTGCTGGGCGAGCTGGGCACGCTGACCGAGCAGGTGACGCAGGCCCTGGAGGCGTACGACACCCAGCGCGCCGGCAAGCTGCTGTCGGGCTTCGTCGACGACCTGTCCAACTGGTACGTCCGCCGCTCCCGCCGCCGTTTCTGGCAGGGCGACGCGGCCGCGCTGCGCACGCTGCACGAGGTGATCGAGACGGTCACCCGGCTGCTGGCCCCGCTCGTCCCCTTCATCACCGAGCGGGTCTGGCAGGACCTGATCGTCCCGGTCACCCCGGACGCCCCGGAGTCCGTGCACCTGACCAGGTGGCCCGAGGCCGACAAGGACCTGATCGACCCGGCCCTCTCGACGCGGATGACGCTGGTGCGCCGCCTGGTGGAGCTGGGCCGCGCGACCCGCGCCGAGTCCGGGGTCAAGACCCGTCAGCCGCTGTCGCGCGCGCTGGTCGCGGCGGCCGGCTTCGAGTCGCTGTCCGCGGAGCTGCGCACGCAGATCGAGGAGGAGCTGAACGTCTCGTCCCTCGCCTCGCTCAGCGAGGTCGGCGGCTCGCTCGTCGACACCACGGCGAAGGCCAACTTCCGCGCGCTGGGCAAGCGCTTCGGCAAGGGCACCCAGCCGGTCGCCAAGGCGATCGCCGAGGCGGACGCGGCCGCGCTGTCGGTGGCGCTGCGCGAGGGGACGGCGACGGTGGTGGTGGACGGCGAGACGGTCGCGCTGTCCGCGGACGAGGTGATCATCACCGAGACCCCGCGCGAGGGGTGGTCGGTCGCCTCCGACGCGGGCGCGACGGTGGCCCTCGACCTGGAGATCACCCCGGAACTGCGGCGCGCGGGGCTCGCCCGTGACGCGATCCGGCTGATCCAGGAGGCCCGCAAGAACAGCGGCCTCGACGTGGCCGACCGGATCGCGCTGCGCTGGCGCGCGGCGGACGAGGAGGTCCGTACGGCGCTGACCGACCACGCGGCGCTGATCGCGGACGAGGTCCTCGCGACGGACTTCGCGTCCGGCGACGGTGACTCCGCCTACGGCGAGGAGTTCTCCGACGAGGCCCTGGGCCTCGCCTTCCGCCTCCGCAAGGCGTAACCCCTTTTTGCGCCTAAACCGGCGCCGCTCTCGCGGACCTGGTTGCTCGCCGTATGGGTTGCGCAATTGATGGTTGCGTCTTCGGCGCGGACATCGTGGTGGGGGGCCGGGACTTCGGCCCCCCACCATGCGGCGGAGCCGCGTGAATACGGTTACGCAACCCAGTCCGCGAGAGCGGCGCCGGTTTAGGCGCACGAAACGGGCCGGGCCCGGGAGCATCGCTCCCGGGCCCGGCCCGTCTGATTACCGACCTTTACGCGCTGCGCGCTACGCCGCGCGCCGCCGCGTCAGTTGTCGTCCTCGTCGATGAGGAACCCGCGCATGGGGCTCGGCGCCTGCTGCATCGGCTGCGGGGCCTGCGGGCGGACCGGGGCCATCGGCTGGGTCATCGCGGGGGACATCTGCTGCTGGCCACCGTAGGACGGCGCGCCGCCCTGGGTGTGGCCGCCCATGGGCTGGTTGCCGCCCATGGTGTGGCCGCCCATCGTGCCCGCGCCGGCCGAGGCCATGGAGCCGGTCATGGACGGGGACGGCGGCAGCGAGGCGGTCGCCGGGGTGCGCGGCGGGGCCAGGGAGTCGTCGGCCTGGTTCTCCAGCTGGCGCAGCTGGCTCTCCAGGTACGACTTCAGCCGCGTGCGGTACTCGCGCTCGAAGCCGCGCAGGTCCTCGACCTTGCGCTCCAGCGTGGCGCGGGCCGACTCCAGCGAGCCCATCGCGACGCGGTGCTTCTCCTGCGCGTCCCGCTCCAGCGCGTCGGCCTTGGCGCGGGCGTCCCGCTCCAGGCCCTCGGCGCGGCTGCGGGCCTCACCGACGATCTTGTTGGCCTCGGAACGGGCCTCGGCGATCGCCTGGTCGGCGGTCTGCTGCGCGAGCGAGAGCACGCGCGCGGCACTGTCGCCGCCCGGGCCCTGGCCCGGCTGCGGCAGCTGCGGGCCACCGGGGCCGCCCATCGGACCGCCCATGGGGCCACCGGGACCCATCGGACCGTTCTGGCCCATCGGGCCACCCTGACCCATGGGGCCACCCTGGCCCATCGGGCCACCCTGGCCCATCGGACCGCCCTGACCCATCGGGCCACCCTGGCCCATCGGTCCGGGGCCGCCCTGGCCCATCTGACCCGGTCCACCCTGACCCATCGGGCCTGCCGGCAGCTGCGGGGCACCGCCCGGAAGTTGGGGCGGGCCACCCATCTGCTGCTGGCCGGGCGGCACGGGCTGCGGTCCGGATATGGCGGCGGGCACAGGGGCGCCGGGTCGCTCCTGCTGTTCCGGCGGTTTACGCATGTTCTGCTGCTGACTCTGAGCGGCAGCCCTGGTCGCGGCTGCCAGCTTGGCGCGCAGATCCTCGTTCTCCCGCAACAGCCGAGTCAGTTCGGCTTCGACCTCGTCGAGGAAGGCATCGACCTCGTCCTCGTCATAGCCTTCTCGGAGGCGGACGGTCGTGAACTGCTTGTTCCGCACGTCCTCGGGGGTCAACGGCATCTCTAACTCACCTCAACGTAGTCGTCGGCAATCGGCAAGACCGTATCGTTCACACGCTGCTCGCAAAGTTGCGGACGACGGTGATCAGGATCCAGACGATGATCATCAGAACGAAGAAGGACAGGTCGAGCGCCACACCCCCGAGACGCAACGGCGGGATGAACCGCCGCAGAAGCTTCAGCGGCGGATCGGTGACAGTGTAGGCGGCCTCCAGGATGACCACCATCGCCTTGCCGGGTTGCCACGAGCGGGCGAACTGGAAGACGTAGTCCATCACCAGCCGGAAGATCAGCACGATCAGGAAGCAATACAGCGCGATGTAGATCACCTGCAGTGCGATGCCCATCCCGCGCGTCCCTCTCCCCATGCATGCTCGGCCGTACGGCCTGTTGATGACTCGGTGTTGCCGTGTTGCGTCTCAGCTTTGGTTGAAGAACCCGCCCTCTGCGATACGGGCCTTGTCCTCCGCCGTGACATCGACGTTAGCAGGAGACAACAGAAACACCTTCTGAGTCACCCGCTCAATGCTCCCATGGAGGCCGAAGACGAGTCCGGCCGCAAAGTCGACAAGTCGCTTTGCGTCCGTGTCGTCCATCTCCGTCAGATTCATGATCACCGGAGTACCCTCACGGAAGTGTTCCCCGATAGTACGGGCCTCGTTGTAGGTCCTGGGGTGCAGCGTCGTGATGCGGTACGGCTCTCGCTCGGACACGACCTTGGGCATGATCACCGGCGCGTTCTTCTCCAAGTTCTGACGTTCAGGTGTGATGGATGCCACGGGGGCGATTCGCGCGGGTCGCCCGGTTTCCGCTACGAGCGGGGCGGGTTCACGCTGTGCCGGGGGATGGACGACTCGTACAGATTCGCCCCTCTCCGGCCGCGGCTCGGTTTCCGCCACCTGATGCCTGCGACGATCCCGATCGGGCTCCGGCTCGGGCTCGAACTCGTCGTCGGGGTCGAATCCCCGGCCGTCGTACCCATCGTCCTCCACGAGGCCGAGGTAGACCGCCATCTTGCGCATCGCGCCGGCCATTCTCTGCGTCCTCCGCTCTGTGGTGGATCGGCTCCGCCACCGGATGCCTTGGATCCACGCGGCCTGCCCGCCTTTTGGCGGGAATGACCATATTTTCTGCTGTGGTCCGACTTCTTCGCGACGTTACCGGAGCCTGGGTCGGACTCCGAGTACCGCCGTGCCGACGCGCACATGTGTCGCTCCGGCCGCCACCGCGTCCTCGAGATCCGAGCTCATCCCCGCCGAGACCATGTTCGCAGCAGGATGGGCCGCGCGCAGGCGGGATGAGATTTCCATCAGCCGGCCGAAGGCGGCCCGCGGCCGCCCCGCGTACGGCCCGGCCAGCGGGGCCACCGTCATCAGCCCGTCCAGCCGCAGCCCTTGAGCCTCGACCACCGCGTCAGCGAGCGCCTCCACCCCGTCCGGCGCGACACCTCCCCGCTCTCCCTGTTGACCCGACTCCGCATCGAGGGCCACCTGGAGCAGACAGCCGAGTTCACGGCCGGCCGCCACCGCCGCGCGCGACAGCGCGTCAACCAGCCGCTTACGGTCGATGGATTGCACCATATCGGCATAACTAGCCACCGATCGCACCTTATTGGTCTGCAATTGCCCAACAAAGTGCCAAATCAGCGGAATATCGGCACATTCGGCCGCTTTGGGGGCGGCGTCCTGGTCGCGGTTCTCCGCCACATGATGAACGCCGAGTTCCGCGAGGAGCCGGACATCGCTCGCCGGGTAGGTCTTGGTCACCACAATCAACGTGACTTCTTCACGTTTGCGGTCGGCAGCCGCACAAGCCGCGGAGATACGTTCCTCCACGCGGGCCAGATTTTCGGCCAGTTCCGTTCTGCGATCCGTCACAGCTCAGCCGCCCAACCAGACATAGCTCGCGAGCCGCCCGGTGGTGCGCTCGCGTCGGTACGAGAAGTGGTCCGCTGATTCCAGCGTGCAGACATGGGGCTGTTCGTCCGTCTCCACACCCGCGTGCGCGAGCTGGGAGCGCACCCCGGCGGTCACATCCACCGCCGGAGTGCCCCAGCTGGTCTCGGCCCACGCCGCGGGCACGGTCTCGGCGACCTCGGCGCGCATCGCCTCGGGTACTTCGTAGCAGCGCCCGCAGACCGAGGGGCCCGTACGGGCGAGAATCCGGGCGGGGTCCGCGCCCAGTTCGGTCATCGCCCGCACCACCGCGGGCACGACCCCGGCGACCAGGCCCGGCCGGCCGGCGTGCGCGGCCCCGGCGACCCCGGCCACCGGATCGGCCAGCAGCACCGGGGTGCAGTCGGCGGTGAGGACGGCGAGGGCGAGCCCTCGACGGGCCGTCACCACCGCGTCGACCGCCGGGACCTCGCGGTCCCCCCACGGCCCGTCGACCACGGCCACGTCCCGGCCGTGCACCTGGTTCATCCAGACGACCTCGGCCGGGTCCAGGCCCAGCGCCTTGGCGGCCAGTTCGCGGTTGGTCCGTACGGCCGCGGCGTCGTCGCCGACCGCGCCGCCGAGGTTGAGCTCGTCATACGGAGCGGCGCTCACTCCGCCCCACCGGTCGGTGAAGGCGAAGTGCGCGCCGCTCGCGTCGTGCTGTTGCGCTATCACTTCTGGATCGCTTCAGGATCGCCGTGGAGCCATGTCGGCACGGCTCACTTGAGGAAGTCCGGCACGTCCAGCTCCTCGGCCTGGCTCTCCGGGTACGGACGGGCCGGCGGGACCTGGGGGGCGGGCATCGGGGCGGGCGGCGGGACCTCGGCGACGGGGGTCGGCGCGGGCGCGGGCTCCTCCTCGCGCGGGGTGACGCTGCCGAGCCCGCCGAAGGACGGCCGGCTACCGGTGTCGGAGGACGAACGGCCGGTGCCGGCGCCGACCGAGCCGAGGCCCTCGTCGCGGCCGCCGCCGTAGGAGCCGAGCACCTTGTCACGGTTCTTGGCCGGCGGCTGGCCGCCGTCGAAGCCGGCCGCGATGACGGTGACCCGGACCTCGTCGCCGAGCGCGTCGTCGATCACCGCGCCGAAGATGATGTTGGCCTCGGGGTGCGCGGCCTCGCTCACCAGCTGGGCGGCCTCGTTGATCTCGAACAGGCCGAGGTCGGAACCGCCGGAGATGGAGAGCAGCACGCCGCGCGCACCGTCGATGGAGGCCTCCAGCAGCGGCGAGGAGATCGCCATCTCGGCGGCGGCCACCGCGCGGTCGTCGCCGCGGGCCGAGCCGATGCCCATGAGCGCCGAGCCCGCCTCGGACATCACCGACTTGACGTCCGCGAAGTCGAGGTTGATCAGACCCGGGGTGGTGATCAGGTCGGTGATGCCCTGAACGCCCGACAGCAGTACCTGGTCCGCGGACTTGAACGCGTCGAGCACGCTCACCTGACGGTCCGAAATGGACAGCAGCCGGTCGTTCGGAATCACGATGAGGGTGTCGACCTCGTCGCGCAGCCCCGCGATGCCGTCCTCGGCCTGATTGGCGCGGCGGCGGCCCTCGAAGGTGAACGGACGGGTGACCACGCCGATCGTCAGTGCGCCCAGCGAGCGGGCGATGTTGGCGACGACGGGCGCGCCGCCGGTGCCGGTGCCGCCGCCCTCGCCCGCGGTGACGAAGACCATGTCGGCCCCCTTGAGGACCTCCTCGATCTCCTCTCGGTGGTCCTCGGCGGCCTTCCGGCCGACGTCGGGATTGGCGCCGGCGCCGAGGCCGCGGGTGAGCTCGCGACCGACGTCGAGTTTGACGTCCGCGTCACTCATCAGCAGGGCCTGCGCATCGGTGTTGATCGCGATGAACTCGACGCCCTTGAGCCCGACCTCGATCATCCGGTTGATGGCATTCACGCCACCGCCGCCGATGCCGACGACTTTGATGACTGCGAGGTAGTTCTGCGGTGCTGCCACGTCGAAGGCCTCTCGCCTCGAGTTACGTGTCGTCACCCCGCTGTTGCCGCGGTGCGCCGACTGATGCCGAATGGGACGGTTCTGATCGCCGACCCCAACCCTAACGCTGAAGTTTAGGGTTACCAGTGCCTCTGTTTCCTGGAGTCTTCGGAACAGGACACTAAGTCGACAAGTGGCGCGCGTTCAACGAACACGCCGAACCTCCCGTTTTTCTTTTCACCCTATGTGATCACCCAGCGGGCTAGCCAACCAGGGTCCTGGCCTGCCGCTATGCACGTCAACTATGCGACACGGCGGGGGCGGTCGGCGCACTGACGTCGTAGCGCTCCGCGTCCGGCACGGCCTTCATGAGCGCGGTGAGAGTCTTCGCCTTCGCCGCCCCGCGCTCGGAGCTGCCCCACACGACCGTGCGGCCGCGGGTCAGCCCGAGCGTGATCGAGTCAAAGGAACGAACGCGTACCGAGAGAGTGTCCACCCGGACCTTTTCCGGCAGTTGGGCGATCACGCCGATCGCTTCGCGACGCAGCCTGACCGCGCCGAAATGGCGGGAACTCGGCGACCGGTCCGCCTCCACTTCCAGCAGCGGAACGCCCTTCGGCGCCTGTGGAACGGTCGCGAACAGCACTCCTTCCTCATCCACTTCGAGAAACTTGCCGTTCTTCTGGACGATCGCCTCGGGCCTGCGCTCGGTCACCCGTACGGCGATGGTGTCCGGCCAGGACCGCGAGACATCCACCTCCGCTATCCGCGACAGCCGCGCCCGCAGCCTGTGCTCGACGGAGTCGGTGTCCACCGCCGCCAGCGGCTCGTCCAGCGGGATGGCGGCGGCCTCGCGCACCTCGTCGGGGGTCAGGGCGGCCGTGCCGCTGACGGCCACATGCTCGACCCGCAGCCAGCTCGACCCGTACAGCAGCCAGGTGACGCCGGAGCCGAGGAGCGCCGCCGCCACCCCCGTCACCAGCACCGTGCGGCGGCGCGGGAGCCGGAGGCGGCGGCGCGCCTTGAGGGCGGGCGGGGGCGGGCCGGGCGGCGGTGTCCTTCGGGCGCCGCCCTTGGCGGTCGTCGCTCCGGCCACGCTTCCCCACCTTCTTTCTTCCGGTCCGGAGGGTCCCGGAGGTCACCCTCCGGACCGGCCCGGCCTCACCTCTGGCGGCGTGCCGCGATTGCCTCGTACACCATGCCGACCAGCAGCTCGTCGGCGTCCCGGCGGCCGAACTCGGCGGCGCGCCGGGACATCTCGTACAGCCGGTGCGGGTCACCGAGCACCGGGAGCACATGGGACTGCACCCACTCGGGGGTCAGCTCCGCGTCGTCGACCAGCAGCCCGCCGCCGGCCTTGACCAGTGGCTGGGCGTTGAGCCGCTGCTCGCCGTTGCCGATGGGCAGTGGGACGTAGGCGGCCGGCAGCCCGACGGCGGACAGCTCGGCGACGGTCATCGCGCCCGCGCGGCAGAGCATCATGTCCGCCGCGGCGTACGCGAGGTCCATCCGATCCACGTACGGTACCGGTACATAGGGCGGCATACCGGGCATGTTGTCCACGCGCGGCAGTTCGTTTTTCGGCCCGACCGCGTGCAGGATCTGGATTCCGGCCCGCTGCAGGAACGGGGCGACCGCCTGGACCACCTCGTTCAGCCGGCGCGCGCCCTGCGAGCCGCCGGAGACCAGCAGCGTCGGCAGGTTCTGGTCGAGGCCGAAGGCGGCGCGCGCCTCGGGGCGGACCGCCGCCCGGTCGAGGGTGGCGATGGTGCGGCGCAGCGGGATGCCCACGTAGCGGGCGCCGCGCAGCTTGCTGTCCGGGGTGGAGACCGCGACGAACTTGGCGTAGCGGGAGCCGATCTTGTTGGCGAGGCCCGGCCGGGCGTTGGCCTCGTGGACGATGATGGGCACCCCGAGCCGCTTCGCGGCCAGATAGCCGGGCAGCGCCACATAGCCGCCGAAGCCGACCACGCAGTCGGCCTTGGTGCGCTCCAGGATCTGCTCGGCAGCCTTGATCGTGCCGCGCAGCCGCCCGGGGACAGTGATCAGCTCAGGGGTTGGCTTGCGCGGCAGCGGTACGGCGGGGATCAGCCCGAGTTCATAACCCCGCTCGGGCACAAGCCGGGTCTCGAGTCCCCGCTCCGTGCCGAGCGCCGTGATCCCCACGGTCGGATCCTGCCTGCGCAGGGCGTCCGCGAGGGCGAGCGCGGGCTCGATGTGGCCGGCGGTCCCCCCACCGGCGAGTACGACATGCACCGAAATTCACCGCTCTCCGGACGGTCGCTTCTTGACGCGCCGTCTCATCGTCTTCCGTCTCACCCGAGCCAGCTTCTTCCGCAAAGCAGGCTGCCGCGTGGCCAGCGCCGCCTGCGCGCTCGGCTCAGCCCGCGCGAAGGCGATCAACAGGCCGATCGCGAACATGGTCGGCAGCAGGGCGGATCCTCCGTAGGAGAACAGCGGGAGCGGGACCCCGGCGATCGGCAGCAGACCGAGCACCGCACCGATATTGACCACGGCCTGGGCCGTGATCCAGGTGGTCACGCCTCCCGCGGCATACCTCACGAAGTGGTCCTCCGTGCGTCCGGCCACGCGGATACCCGCATAGCCTAGAGCCGCGAAGAGGACGAGCACCGACAGCGTCCCCGCGAGGCCGAGTTCCTCCCCGGTAATGGCGAAGATGAAGTCGGTGTGCGGCTCGGGTAGTTCGCCCCATTTTTCCATACTTGCACCCAGTCCGGAACCGAACCAGCCGCCGTTGGCGAGGGCGTAGATCCCGTGCACCGCCTGCCAGCACTGATCATTGGGGCCGGGCTCGGTGGCCCCGATGCAGGCGAGCCGGGACATCCGGTTGGCGCTGGTCTTGATCAGCAGCACGCCGATCGCCACGGCGAAGGCGAGCACGCCGGCGAACAGCCGGGTGGGGGCCCCGGCCAGCCACAGCAGGCCGAAGAGGATGGCGGTGAGGATGATCGCGGTGCCCATGTCCCCGCCCAGCATGATCAGGCCGAGCAGCAGGGCCGCCGCGGGCACCAGCGGGACCAGCAGGTGCTTCCACTGGGTCAGCAGCCGCTTGTCCTGCTTGCGGGCCAGCAGATCGGCCCCCCACAGCACCAGCGCGAGCTTGCCGAATTCGGAGGGTTGCAGCAGGAACGGGCCGCCGAAGGAGATCCAGTTCTGGTTGCCGTTGACCGCCACTCCTATCCCCGGCACCTGGACCAGGCACATCAGGAAGACCGACCCCGCGAGGAGCGGATAGGCGAAGGCGCGGTGCAGCTTGATGGGCATGCGCACGGCGAGCAGCAGCAGCGCTCCGCCCAGCACGGCGGCGAGCAGCTGCTTGCGGAAGAAGTAGGAGGGGGCCAGGCCCGACTGCAGCGCCTTGATCTGGGAGGCGGAGTAGACCATCACCAGGCCGAGCACGACGATCAGCAGGCTGCCGCCCATGATCAGGTAGTACGCGGTCAGCGGCCGGTCCCACGCCTTTCTCACCCGCGTCTGGGCGCCGCGCAGCGCCTCCAGCAGGCTCCCGCGGGTGGGGCGGCGCGGCGGGCGGGGGGCTCCCGGGCCGCGCTCGGGGCGGGCGAAGCGCAGGGCCCGCTCGCGCGCGGCAGCCCGCTCCCGCGAGGCGGCCTGGGCTCGCGGGGTCGCCTGAGCCCTGGGGGCCGCCTGGGCCCGTGGCGCGCCGCGGCCGGCGCCCGGGCGGCCGGGCCTCCAGGGTCGCGGCGCGGCCGGCTGGTCAGCCGTCATGTCGTATCCCCTCCAAGGTCCCCGCGCGAGCGGTCCGCGCGGGGGATCGGCGGGTTACTGATCGTCCGGGACCCGGCCGGAGGCCAGGTCGTGAACCGCCGCGGCGAAGGCGTCGCCCCGCTTGTTGTAATTGACGAACATGTCCATCGAGGCGCAGGCCGGGGCCAACAGGACCGTATCGCCCGGCCGGGCGAGCCGGGCCGCTTCCCGGACAGCCGCCGCCATCGCCCCAGTGTCGGTCCGGTCGAGGTCCACAACCGGGACATCTGCCGCGTGTCGCGTGAGCGCTTCGCGGATCAGGGCGCGGTCCGCGCCGATCAGCACGACCCCGCGCAGCCGCTTCGCCGAGGCGACGACCAGTTCGTCGAAGGTGGCGCCCTTGGCCAGGCCGCCCGCGATCCACACGATGTGCTCGAAGCTGTCCAACGACGCCTGGGCCGCGTGGGTGTTGGTGGCCTTGGAGTCGTCCACGTACGCCACCCCGGCCACGTCCGCGACATGCTCGACGCGGTGCGGGTCGGGCCGGAAGGCGCGCAGCCCGTCCCGTACGGCGCTGGGCGGGACGCCGAAGGCGCGGGCCAGGGCGGCCGCCGCAAGGGCGTTGGCGATGTTGTGCGGGGCCGGCGGATTCACATCGGAGACCTCGGCGAGCTCCTGGGCCTGCTTCTGCCGGTCCGCCACGAAGGCCCGGTCGACCAGGATGTTCTCGACGACGCCGAACTGGGACGGGCCGGGGGTGCCGAGGGTGAAGCCGATCGCGCGGCAGCCCTCCTCGACCTCGGCCGCGCGCACCAGGTCCTCGGTGGCCGGGTCGGCGACGTTGTAGACGCAGGCGACCTGGTTGCCCTCGTAGATACGGCCCTTGTCGGCCGCGTACGCCGCCATCGAGCCGTGCCAGTCGAGGTGGTCGGGCGCGAGGTTGAGCACGGCGCCGGAGTGGGCGCGCAGCGACGGCGCCCAGTGCAGCTGGTAGCTGGAGAGCTCGACGGCCAGCACGTCGTACGGCTCCTCGCCGAGCACCACGTCCAGCAGCGAGACGCCGATGTTGCCGACGGCGGCGGTGCGCAGCCCGGCCGCCTCCAGGATGGCGGCCAGCATGCGCACGGTGGTGGTCTTGCCGTTGGTGCCGGTGACCGCGAGCCACGGCGGCGCGTCAGCGCCGCGCAGCCGCCAGGCCAGCTCCACATCCCCCCACACCGGCACGCCGGCCTCGGCGGCCGCCAGGAACAGCGGGCTGCTCGGCTTCCAGCCGGGCGTGGTGACGATCAGCTCGGTGCCCGGGGGGAGAGTGTCTCCGTCGCCGAGCCGGACCGTGACGCCCAGCGTCTCCAGCTCGGCCGCCTCGGCGCGCTGCCGCTCGCCGTCGTTGCCGTTGACGACGGTCACCGTGGCCCCGAGGCCCCGCAGCGCACGCGCCGCGGGGACCCCGGAGACGCCGAGTCCGGCGACGGTGACATGCCGCCCGGCGAGGTCGGAGACGTCCAGTGTCACTGCGCTCGCCATCCCCCGTAGAAGAGGCCGAGTCCGACGATCACGCACATGCCCTGGATGATCCAGAACCGGACCACCACAAGGACTTCGCTCCACCCCTTGAGTTCGAAGTGGTGCTGTAGCGGCGCCATCCGAAAGACGCGCCGCCCGGTGAGCCGGAAGGAGCCGACCTGGATGACCACGGACATGGTGATCAGGACGAACAGACCGCCGAGGATGGCCATCAGCAGCTCGGTGCGGGAGCAGATGGCCAGGCCGGCGAGCGCGCCGCCGAGCGCGAGGGAGCCGGTGTCACCCATGAAGATCTTCGCGGGCGAGGTGTTCCACCACAGGAAGCCGAAGCAGGCGCCCATCAGCGCGGAGGCGACGACCGCGAGATCGAGCGGATCCCGGACCTCGAAACACGACGAGGGGTTGGTCAGGGTCTGCGCGTTGGCGCAGGACTCCTGGTACTGCCAGACGCCGATGAAGGTGTAGGCGCCGAAGACCATCACGGACGCGCCGGTGGCCAGGCCGTCGAGGCCGTCGGTGAGGTTCACGCCGTTCGACATCGCCAGGATCATGAACAGCGCCCAGATCGCGAAGATCACCGGGCCGAAGGACCAGCCGAAGTCCTGGACGAAGGACAGCCGGTCGGAGGCGGGGGTCTGCTGCCGGGAGTCGGCGAAGTTCAGCGAGAGGATCGCGAAGGCGACGCCGACGATCAGCTGGCCGAGCATCTTGGCCTTGGCGCGCAGACCCAGGCTCCGCTGCTTGACGATCTTGATGTAGTCGTCCAGGAAGCCGACCAGGCCCATGCCGGCGAACAGGAAGAGCACCAGCACGCCGGAGAAGGTGGGCTCGCTGCCGGTGATCACCTTCGTCAGTGCGTAGGCGATCAGCGTGGCCAGGATGAAGGAGATGCCGCCCATGGTGGGCGTGCCCTTCTTGCTGCCGTGGCTGCGCGGGCCGTCGTCCCGGATGAACTGGCCGTAGCCCTTGCGCGCCAGCAGCTTGATCAGCAGCGGGGTGCCGATCAGGGTCAGAAAGAGCCCGATGGCTCCCGAGAAGAGGATCTGCCTCATGCCACCCATCAGCGGACGACCTCACCCTCGCCCTCGAGCAACGCCTGCGCGACCCGCTCCAGCCCCACCGACCTGGATGCCTTCACCAGCACGACGTCCCCCGGTCGCAGCTCGCTGCGCAACAGATCGACCGCCGCCCGCACGTCGGACACGTGCACCGACTCCTCACCCCACGAACCCTCGTTCTTGGCGCCCATGTCGAGCCATGCGGCCTCCTGGCCGCCGACCGCCACGAGCTTGCTGACGTTGAGCCTGACGGCCAGCCGCCCGACCGCGTCGTGCTCGGCCAGTGACTCCTCGCCGAGCTCGGCCATCGGACCCAGCACCGCCCACGTGCGCCCCCCTCCCGCCTCGCCGGCCTTGCCCATCGCGGCCAGCGCGCGCAGCGCGGCTCGCATGGACTCGGGGTTCGCGTTGTAGGCGTCGTTGACGACCGTCACGCCGTCCGCGCGCTCGGTGACCTCCATCCGCCAGCGGGAGAGCTGGCCCGCCTCGGAGAGCGCCACGGCGATCTCGTCGACGGACATGCCCAACTCGTGGGCGACGGCGGCCGCGGCAAGCGCGTTCGACACGTGGTGCTCACCGTACAGGCGCATGGTCACTTCACTGCACCCGGTAGGGGTGTGAAGGGTGAAGGACGGCCGACCGCCGTCGGCGAGCCGGACATTCTCGGCACGTACGTCGGCGTCGGCGGCCTCGCCGAACAGCACCGTACGGGCCTTGGTGCGCGTCGCCATGGCGCGTACGAGGGGGTCGTCGGCGTTGAGCACCGCGACCCCGCCCTCCGCGGCGGCGGGCAGGGCCTCGACGAGCTCGCCCTTGGCCTCGGCGATCGCCTCGCGGCCGCCGAACTCGCCGATGTGGGCGGTGCCGACGTTGAGGACCAGGCCGACGCGGGGCGGGGTGAGGTCCGTCAGGTACTTGATGTGGCCCTTGCCCCGGGCGCCCATCTCCAGCACCAGATGGCGGGTCGTCTCGTCGGCGCTCATCGCGGTGAGTGGCAGGCCGATCTCGTTGTTGAGCGAGCCCGGCGTCCACACGGTGGGGCCGTGCCGCCGCAGCAGCTGCGCGATCAGGTCCTTGGTGCTGGTCTTGCCCGCCGAGCCGGTGAGCGCGACCACGGTGGCGTCCAGGCGCTGCACGACGGCGCGGGCCAGCGCCCCCAGGGCGGCCTGGACATCGGGCACGACGATGGCCGGTACGGGCGCGTCCGCGGCAACGGCAGGGGGCACGGGCCGGGCGGCCAGCACCGCCACCGCGCCGTCCTCGACCGCGCCGCGCGCGAAGTCGTGCCCGTCCACGCGCTCGCCGGGGAGCGCCGCGAAGAGGCCGCCCGGGCGCACCTCACGGGAGTCGATCACGACGGGGCCGGTGACCCTGCGGTCCGTGTCCGGTATGTCGTGCGGCTGTCCGTCGACGATGCCGATGATCTCGGCGAGGGACAGAGCGATCACTGATCACCTCCGGCCGTGCGGGGAAGCTGCCGGGAGGGGGCTGGTGCGCGCATGGCGGTCTGTCATCCCTGGTTGTCTTGGCGTTTGATGGCGAGCTCGATGGCTTCGCGCAGTACCTGGCGGTCGTCGAAGGGTCGTACCACCCCGGCGATGTCCTGGCCCAGCTCATGGCCCTTGCCCGCGACCAGCACGGTGTCGCCGGGCTCGGCGCGGGCGACGGCGGCGGCGATGGCGTGCGCCCGGTCGGCGTCGACCAGCACATCGCCGCGTTCGTGGGCGGGCACCTCGGCGGCGCCCGCGAGCATGGTGGCCAGAATCGCCAGCGGGTCCTCGGAGCGGGGGTTGTCCGAGGTCAGCACGGCGGTGTCGGCGTAGCGTGCGACAGCGGCACCCATAGGGCCGCGTTTTTGCTGATCGCGGTCGCCGCCACAGCCGAGGACGGCGTGCAGCCTGCCCTCGGTGACCTTGCGCAGGGCGCGCAGCACCGACTCGACGGCGTCCGTCTTGTGGGCGTAGTCCACGACCGCGAGATACGGCTGTCCGGCGTCGACGCGCTCAAGCCGGCCGGGCACCCCGGGGACGGCCGCGACGCCGTCGGCGGCGGTCTGCGGGTCGATCCCGGCGACGGCGAGCGCCACGACGGCGGCGAGCGCGTTGGCGACGTTGAAGGCGCCCGCGAGCGGCGCGGCGGCGGTCACGGACTCGCCGTTCGGGCCGAGGACGGTGAACTGGGAGCCGAGCGGGCCCACCGTCACGTCGGCCGCGCGCCAGTGGGCGTCGGGGTGGCCCTCGGCGGAGAAGGTGGTGACCGGGACCTCGGAGAGGTCCACCAGGCGCTTGCCGTACTCGTCGTCCAGGTTGATCACCGCGGCGCGGCTGCGCGCCTTGGTGAACAGCTGGGCCTTGGCCTGGAAGTAGTCCTCCATGCCGGAGTGGAACTCCATGTGCTCCGGGCTGAGGTTGTTGAAGACGGCGACGTCGAAGACGCAGCCGTCGACCCGGCCGAGCACCAGGGCGTGGCTGGAGACCTCCATGGCCAGCGAGCGGACCCCGCGCTCGCGCATCACCGCGAAGAGGGCCTGCAGGTCGGTGGCCTCGGGGGTGGTGCGCTCGGATTTGATCCGCTCGTCGCCGATCCGCGACTCGACGGTGCCGATCAGGCCGGTGAGCGAGCCGTCGCCCTTGGCCGCGGCCGCCTTCAGCCCGCCCTCGACGAGGTACGCGGTCGTGGTCTTGCCCGAGGTGCCGGTGATGCCGATCTGCAGCAGGTCCCGGCCCGGCTCGCCGTAGATCGTGACGGCCAGGGCGCCCATCCGGCCGCGCGGGTTCTCGACGGCCAGGACCGGCAGCCCGGTGGCCGCCGCGCGGTCGGCGCCGCCCGGGTCGGTGAGCACGGCCACGGCGCCGAGGTCGGCGGCCTGGGCGGCGAAGTCCGCGCCGTGGAGGCGGGCGCCGGGCAGGGCCGCGTAGACATCGCCGGGGCGCACGGCCCTCGAGTCGTGGGTGATGCCCGTGACGGTGGCCTCCTCCGGGGCCTGCGGGGCATCGAGCCCCAGCTGATCGGCCAGCTCCCTGAGCGGGATGGGGCGGACCTGGCGGGGTCGCGGCGCCGCTCCCGGGTAGGCCGAGGGAACACCCTTCTGGAAGGGCCGAGAGGTTTCAGACTGATCAGCGTGGGGCACGGCGTGAGCGTACCCGCCGGACCCGCTCCCCCGCGAAATCAGGGGGGTGGTGTGCGCGGAAGCGGAGTGATCGGGGTCACGGCTTGACAGTCACCCGCTGGGGTCGTAGCTGACCGGCAGCCGCGTCGCCCGCTTTCCGGACGGGGCCACCTGGAGCGTCTTCAGCGAGAACTCCATGACCCGCTTGAAGACCGGCCCGCACACCTGGCCGCCGAAGTAGCTGCCCTTGGTCGGGTTCTGGACGGCGCAGTACACGGTCACCCGCGGCTGGTCGGCGGGCGCGAAGCCCGCGAAGGACGCGGTGTAGCCGTGGTAGCGGCCGGTCTTGGGGTCCACCCGGTTGGACGTGCCGGTCTTGCCCGCGACGCGGTAGCCGGGGATCTTCGCCTTCGTTCCGGTGCCCTGCTGGTTGTCGA
Source organism: Streptomyces sp. LZ34 (assembly GCF_053890475.1). NCBI lineage: Bacteria > Bacillati > Actinomycetota > Actinomycetes > Kitasatosporales > Streptomycetaceae > Streptomyces > Streptomyces sp. LZ34. The sequence continues at coordinate 9,259,251 of NZ_CM132680.1, read as the reverse complement.
CGACGGACTCGAGCATCGAGGCGAGCGTCTTCGCGGTCTTCTCGCTGACCACCCGGGTCCGCTTGGGGGTCGGCGCGGCCGTGAAACGGTCTCCGGAGCCCTGGGTGCCGCGTACCAGGGAGGGCTGGATGCGTTCGCCGCCGTTGGCGATGGTGGAGTAGACGGAGGCCGCCTGCACGGCGTTGAGCGACAGCCCCTGGCCGAAGGGGATCGTGTACTGCTGTGAGGCGCTCCAGTCCTCCGGCTTGGCCAGGATGCCCCGGGTCTCGCCGGGGAAGCCGAGCCCGGTGTAGCCGCCGATCCCGAACTTCCGCAGATAGGAATAGAGAATCCGGTCGGCTTGCTTCTGGTTCTTCCCCAGCTGCTCGGTGGCGAGGATCGTGCCGATGTTGCTGGACTTGGCGAGCACCCCGTTGAGGGTGAGGTACCAGGTGGGGTGGTCGATGTCGTCCGCGAAGGCGCGGTCCGCGCGCGGCAGCCGGTTGGGGACCACCACATGGGTGTCCCAGGTGGCGGCGCCCTCCTCCAGGACGGCGGCCATCGACATCAGCTTGCTGACGCTGCCCGGCTCGTACGCGTCCGAAAGCGCGGCGTTGCCCAGCGCGTCCGCGTTCGCGTCCGAGATGTCGTTCGGGTCGAACCCCGGGGCGTTGGCCAGGGCCAGGATCTCGCCGGTGCGGGTGTCCTGGACGACCACATAGCCGCGGTCCGCCCTGGACTTCTTCACCTGCTCGCTGATGGCGCTCTGCGCGGCCCACTGGATGTCGCGGTCGATCGTCAGCTCGACGTGGCTGCCGGGCACCGCGGGCTGCTCCTTGACGTCTCCGGTGGGCACCTGACGGCCGCCGGACTGGGCGTAGACCCGCTTTCCGTCCTTGCCCGCGAGCTGCTTGTTCAGCTCCCGCTCGACCCCCGCGGCGCCGTGCCCCTCCGCGTCCACGAAGCCGAGCACCCCGGCGGCGAGGTCCCCGTTCGGGTAGACGCGCTTGCTGTGCGCCTCGCGGTTGACCCCGGCCAGGACGTTCACGCCCTTGCCCTTGGCCGCCGCGTCGTCCAGCGCGTTCTTGAGGTCCTTGATCTGCTTCCACACCTGCGGGGACTGCTGGCGGGCCAGCACCACGTACTTCGACTTCGGATTGGCGGTGAGCTTCCGCTCCAGGTCCGCCTGCTCCGCGCCGAGGATCGGCGCGAGCAGCGCGGCGGCCTGGCGCGGCGCGTCGTCGACCTTGGCCGTCTCGGGGGCGAGGAGGTCGGGGGCGGCGGTGATGTCGTACGCGTCCACGGTGGTGGCCAGGTCGACGCCGTGGCGGTCGGTGATCGAGCCGCGCTCGGCGGCCAGCGTGACCGGGATGTAGCGGTTCACATTGGCCTTCGACGCGTACGCGCCTGCGTCGACGGCCTGCACCTGCAACAGCCGTACGACGAAGGCCAGCATGATCAGGGTGAGGCCGAGGCTGATCAGCCGCAGCCGGGGGCGCGGGCTGCCCAGCCGCAGCGGCGGTGCGGCGTTCCCCGGCCGGGCGGGCTGCGCCGGGCGGGCTGCCCCGCCGGACCGCCGCGGGGCGGGGCGCCCGTCGCCCGGGCGGCGTGGCGCGCCCTGGCGCGGGCGGCCGTCGCCCCGCGGCGGTCCGGCGGGGCCCGGCAGGCGGCGGGGGTCGCGCGGGGCCGTCATGCTGCCGTCCCCGGACCGGGCTGGGCGCAGGCAGAGGGTCGCGTCACCGTGTCACCTACCGGGGGGCGGGGGTGGAGTTCGCGGACGGAGCGGCACCGGGCGCGGTGGTTGTCGCGGAGCCCTGAGGGGAGGGCGCCGCCGACGGTGCCGGGGAAGCCTGGGAGGCATCGGCCGCCCCGCCTGGCGCCGGCGACGACGCCGACGACGCGGCCGTCGGCCCGGGCGCCGAGGCCTGGGCCGAGGGCGACGCGGCGGGCAGCGACGGCAGCGGCGGCGCGGGGGCGCGGTACACCGAGGGCCCGCCCGACGCGGGGGCGGGCGCGCCGCTGACGCTGCCGTCCGGGTTCAGAAAGGCCGGGCTGCCGCCCGGCACCATCCCGAGCTCCCGGGCCCGCCGCTCCAGCGCGTCCGGCGCGGAGAGCCGGTCCACTTCCTGCTGGAGCGCCTGCCGCTCGTCGGAGAGCTCGGTGCTCTGCTTCTCCAGCCTGCTGAGCTCGAAGGACCCTTGGTTGAGGGAGGAGTTGAGCAGCAGCAGCGCGATCAGCCCGGAGCCCAGCAACACGACGACCAGCAACACAAACGGCGTCCGCCGCGCCACCCGCGACCCCCCTGCCATCACCACGTCCCCCCGTCCCCATCCAGCCTCACGCCACCGCCAAGCCCCCGCGGCGGGCACTGCCGCGAGGGCGCGGACGCCTGCGGCGGGCACGGCGAGGGCGCGGGCATCGGAGCCGCCCACCACCCGGCGGCCGCGCGCGCGGCGCCCGCGGCACCTACGCGCTCGCTTCTCCGCCCACGTGGCGAAAGCGCGGGCATCACCATCGCGCGCGCGTCGCTCACGGTGCGACCTCCTCGCGGATGCGCTCCGCGCCCCTCAGGCGGGCGGGGGCGGCGCGGCGGTTTTCGGCGATCTCTTCCTCCGTGGGGAGCTCCGCGCCGCGGGTGAGCAGTTTGAGGCGGGGCTGGTAGCGCTCGGGGACGACCGGCAGGCCGGGGGGCGCGGTGGACTCCGCGCCGGCTGCGAGTACCTGCTTGACCAGGCGGTCCTCGAGCGAGTGGTAGGAGAGGACGGCGATCCGGCCGCCGACCGCGAGGGTCGCGACGGCGGCCGGGATCGCGCGTTCCAGGACCGTGAGTTCGCCGTTGACCTCGATCCGCAGCGCCTGGAAGGTGCGCTTGGCGGGGTTGCCGCCGGTGCGCTTGGCCGCCTGCGGCAGGGCTGCACGGATCAGTTCGACCAGCCGGGCGCTGTTGCGGAACGGTTCCTTCGCGCGCTCGCGCACCACCGCGTCCACGATCTTCCTGGCGAACTTCTCCTCGCCATAGGTCCGCAGGATCCGCACCAGTTCGCCCGGCGGGTACGTGTTGAGCACCTCGGCCGCGCTGATCCCGGTCGTCTGGTCCATCCGCATGTCCAGCGGCGCGTCCTGCGCGTACGCGAAGCCACGCTCGGCCTCGTCCAGCTGCATGGAGGACACGCCGAGGTCGAAGAGGATCCCCTGGACACGCGGGATGCCGAGCCCGTCGAGGACCTCGGGGAGCTCGTCGTAGACGGCGTGGACGAGTGTCGCCCGGTCGCCGTAGGGGGCCAGCCGCGCGCCGGAGAGCTCGAGCGCCGCCGGGTCGCGGTCCAGGGCGACCAGCCTGGCCTCGGGGAAGGTGCGCAGCAGCGCCTCGCTGTGGCCGCCGAGGCCCAGCGTGCAGTCCACCACGACCGCTCCGGGCCGCGCCAGGGCGGGGGCGAGCATGTCCAGGCAGCGCTGGAGCATGACGGGGACGTGGAGAGCGTTGCTGCTCATGCGCTGCTCGTGCGCCCTTCTGAGGGTCGGGCGAGGAGGGCACGCACCGCCGGGTCCCCACCCGCTCTGAAGGGGAAGTGACCTACTGGCGCCGGGGAAGTGACGTCAGGCGGCCGGAGCGGGAGGAGGCCGAGTGGTACGTACGCACCGCGCTCACGCGAAAATCCGGGATCCTTGGGGAGCGTCGGGCCTCCCACTTCGCGCCACTTTAGTCCACTCGTCCCTTCGGTCAACCAACCGGCCAGCGTGCCCGGCGCGGGTGTCGAAGCCCGTCGAAACATGTGGCGCGGGCGCGCGGAGGCGCGGGCGCCGCCCGTGTGTGGTCCCTCACACGGGCGGCCGCGCGCCGGTCGATGCACCCGTTTGCCCTATCTAAAGAAAAGACAAAAACCCCTGGTGGAAGGTAGTGTCCCAGCTATGTCGATATCCGCGCCGCAGCCGCTGCCCCAGCCCACCGACAGCACCGACAGCGCCGACAGCGCCGCCCGCACGGGAGGTACCGTCACCGATCGCCTCGTAGAGGCCAACCGCCGCTATGCCGCCGAGTTCCAGGACCCCGGCATGGACGCCCGCCCCGTGCTGCGCGTCGCCGTGGTCGCCTGCATGGACGCGCGTCTCGATCTGCACGAGGCGCTCGGCCTGGAGCTGGGCGACTGCCACACCATCCGCAACGCGGGCGGTGTGGTCACCGACGACGTCATCCGCTCCCTGACGATCAGCCAGCGCGCGCTGGGCACCCGCAGCGTCGTGCTCATCCACCACACGGGCTGCGGCCTGCTGAACCTGACCGAGGACTTCCGGCACGATCTGGAGGCCGAGGTCGGCCAGCGGCCGTCGTGGGCGGTCGAGGCGTTCAAGGACCTCGACACCGACGTACGCCAGTCGATGCAGCGGGTGCGGACTTCTCCGTTCCTGCTCCACACGGATGATGTGCGCGGCTTCGTCTTCGACGTGACGACGGGTCTGCTGCGCGAGGTGGCGCCACGCGAGTGAGCCCGTTTTAACTCCTCAAAGCCTCCCAGTCCCGACAAATCACTCCGGGTTATCCACAGCCGAGTGACGAGATGAGGCAGGGACCGCAAGAATGCGTATGTGACATCACCCCCCGCGGTCTGCGGGGGGCCGATGTCAGCGTGTTGCGGTGGGCCGGTCCGTTCCGAGGGCAGCGGCCCGAGATCGGGCCGAGGAGGGCCGGGTGACGACCTATGACGAGCGAGCGAGCCTCAGCGATCTGACCACCACAGCGGAGCGGATCCGCAGGTCGGTGGAGGGTGTGATCGAGGGCAAGCCCGAGGTCGTGCGGCTTTCGCTGACCGTACTGCTCGCTGAGGGGCATCTCCTGCTGGAGGATGTCCCGGGCGTGGGAAAGACCATGCTTGCCAAGGCGCTCGCGAAGTCCATCGACTGTTCGGTGCGCCGTATCCAGTTCACGCCCGACCTGCTGCCGTCGGACATCACCGGTGTGAGCGTCTACGACCAGCAGCAGAAGGACTTCGAGTTCAAGCCGGGTGCGATCTTTTCCCAGATCGTCATCGGCGACGAGATCAACCGGGCCTCGCCCAAGACCCAGTCGGCGCTGCTGGAGTCGATGGAGGAGCGGCAGGTCACCATCGACGGGCAGACTTACGAGCTGCCGACCCCCTTCATGGTCGTGGCCACGCAGAACCCGATCGAGATGGAGGGCACCTACCCGCTGCCCGAGGCGCAGCGCGACCGCTTCATGGTGCGTGTCTCGATCGGCTATCCGAGCCCGCAGGCCGAGCTCCAGATGCTGGACATCCATGGCGGTGTCTCCCCGCTGGACGATCTACAGCCGGTGGCCCACGCCCATGAGATCGCCAAGCTCATCGAGGCGGTCCGCGAGGTCCATGTGGCCGAGGCGGTCCGGCGGTATGCGGTCGACCTGGTCTCCGCCACCCGCAACCACCCCGATCTGCGGCTGGGCGCGTCCCCTCGGGCGACGCTGCATCTGCTGCGGGCGGCCAAGGCGGCCGCGGCGCTGGCCGGGCGGGACTTCGCCCTGCCCGACGATGTGCAGTCGCTCGCCGTGGCCGTGCTGGCCCACCGGCTGCTGCCGACCGCACAGGCCCAGCTGAACCGGCGCACCGCGGAGCAGGTGGTCACGGACATCCTCCAGCGCACCCCGGTGCCCAGCGCGGCCCCCCGCGGCGTGGGCCAGGTGCCGCCCGGCGCGGCCCCGATGCCGCCGCCAGGGGCGCCGCTGCCGCCCGGCGCCGGTCCGATGCCCCCCGTGCCACCCGCGCCCCCGGTTGAGTACGGCCAGCAGCCGCCGGGCGCGCGGAGGCTGTGATGACGGCAGGGGGGATGCCCATGGTCCCCGGCGATGGCAACGGCGACGGCGACGGCCGCGAGGACCGGGGCGGGTTGCGCGCGGCGCTCGCCGGCCTGACCACCCGCGGCCGCTCGTTCCTGGCGGCCGGGGTGGCGGCCGCGGTGTGCAGCTATGTCCTGGGGCAGGCCGATCTGCTGCGGGTCGGGCTGCTGCTCGCGGCGCTGCCCCTGGTGTGCGTGGCCGTGGTCTACCGCACCCGTTACCGGGTGGCGGGCAGCAGACGGCTCTCCCCCGCGCGGGTCCCGGCGGGCTCGGAGGCCCGGGTGCATCTGCGTATCGACAATGTCTCGCGGCTGCCCACCGGTCTGCTGATGCTCCAGGACCGCGTGCCGTATGTGCTCGGGCCGCGGCCCCGCTTCGTACTGGACCGGGTGGAGCCGGGCGGGCGCCGCGAGGTGTCCTATCGGGTCCGCTCCGATCTGCGCGGCCGCTATCCGCTCGGCCCGTTGCAGCTGCGGCTGAACGACCCGTTCGGGATGTGCGAGCTCACCCGCTCCTTCAGCGCGTACGACACGCTGACGGTGGTGCCGCGGGTCGAGCCGCTGCCCCTGGTGCGCTTCACGGGTGAGGCCATGGGTTACGGCGACGGGCGGCACCGCTCGCTCGCGCTCGCGGGCGAGGACGACGTCATCCCGCGCGGCTACCGCCACGGCGACGACCTGCGCCGGGTCCACTGGCGGTCCACCGCGCGCTACGGCGAGCTGATGGTCCGCCGGGAGGAGCAGCCGCAGCGCGCCAGCTGCACGGTGCTGCTGGACACCCGGCAGGTGGCCCACCAGGGCTCAGGCCCGGACTCGGCCTTCGAATGGGCGGTCTCGGGAGCGGCCTCGGCCGCGGTGCACCTGCTGGAGCGGGGCTACGGGGTCCGGCTGCTGACCGACACCGGCAGCTCGGTGCCGGGCCCGGACAGCGGGGGCGGCTTCACCGGCTCGGGCCATGACTCGGCGGACACGGCCGGGCTGATGCTCGACACCCTCGCGGTGGTGGACCACTCCGAGGAGGCCGGGCTCTCCCGGTCCTACGAGGCGCTGCGCGGGGGCAACGAGGGACTGCTGGTGGCGTTCCTCGGCGATCTGGACGAGGAGCAGGCGACGATGGTCGGCCGGATGCGGCACCGCACCGGGACGGCGGTGGCGTTCGTCCTGGACGGCGCCGCCTGGTCCCGGGGCGCATGGGCCCCGGACCCGCACGGTCTGGAGGAGCGGCTGCGGATGCTGCGGGAGTCGGGGTGGACGGCGCTGCCGGTCTCCCCGGGCACCACGCTGGCGCAGCTGTGGCAGGAGGCCGACGCCCAGGGCGGCGTCCGGGCCGACGTCGGCCCGCCGCCGGCGGGCGGCGGTATGACAGGGGGCTGGGCATGAGCGGAAGCGTGCGACTGGCGATATGCGCCGCGCTGGCGACGGTGGCGGCGGCCTGCGCGCTGCTGCCGCTGGTCAACAAGCCCGGCTGGCTCGTGCAGGCCGGGCTGCTGCTGGCGATCCAGAGCACGGTGGGCGCGCTGGCCCGCCGGGTGCCGCTGGCGCGCCCGCTGACGCTGGCGGCACAGGCCGTGACGGGCCTGCTGCTGCTCACGGTCACCTTCGCGCGCCACGAGGCGCTCGCCGGGGTGCTCCCGAGCCCGCAGGCGTTCCAGGAGCTCGGGCGTCTGCTGGAGCAGGGCACGGTCGACGTGGGGCAGTACGCGATCCCGGCGCCGGTCACCGACGGCATCAAGCTGCTGCTGGTGGGCGGGGTGCTGGTGATAGGTCTTGTGGTCGACGCGCTCGCGGTGACCTACCGCAGCGCCGCCCCCGCCGGGCTGCCGCTGCTCGCGCTGTACTCGGTCGCGGCCGGCCTGTCCGACGGCGGCAGCGACTGGCTGTGGTTCCTGGTGGCGGCGGCCGGCTATCTGCTGTTGCTGCTGGCCGAGGGGCGGGACCGGCTGTCCCAGTGGGGCCGGGTGTTCAGCGGTGGCGCCCCGCGCCCGTACGGGATGGGGCCCTCGGGCCTGGCCGGGGCGGGCGGCAGCCCGGCGCTGGCCCCGGTTCGCACCGGCCGCAGGATCGGCGCGCTCGCGCTGGGCATCGCCCTGGCGGTGCCCGCGGTGCTGCCGTCCCTGGACGGCGGCCTGCTGGACGAGCAGAACGGCGGCGGTGGCGGGGGCGGGGGAAACGGCACGATCTCGGCGGTGAATCCGCTGGTGTCGTTGCAGGACAGCCTGAACCAGCCGCAGAACCGCGAGGTGCTGCGGTACCGCACCTCCTCCCAGACCACCCAGGACATGTATCTGCGGATCGTCGCGCTGGACAAGTTCGACGGGACGGCGTGGAAGTCCTCGGAGCGGCATGTCCAGGACGTGCCGGACAACCTGCCCACCCCGGCCGGTCTCGGCCCCTCCGTCCGTGTCTCCTCGGTCGACACCACCATCCAGGCCGCCGACTGGTACGCGCAGAACTGGCTGCCCCTCCCCTACCCGGCCACCAAGGTCGATATCGACGGCCGCTGGCGCTATGAGCCGGAGGGCCGGACGCTGGTCGGCGACCGGGGACAGACCACCCGCGGTGCGCGGTACCAGGTCAACAGCCTGGTCGTGGAGCCGACGGCGGCGCAGCTGGCCGCCGCGCCACAGCCGGCGGCGAAGCTGCTGCGGGAGTACACCGAGGTACCGGACTCGCTGCCGCCCGTCGTCGCCCGCACGGCGCGCCAGGTGACCGCGGGCGCCTCGAACGCGTATGAGCAGGCGGTGAAGCTCCAGGACTGGTTCGCCGTGAGCGGCGGCTTCCGCTACGACACGCGGGTGCAGTCGGGCAGTGGCTCGGCCGCCATCGTCAAGTTCCTCCAGCAGAAGGAGGGCTTCTGCGTCCACTTCTCCTTCTCCATGGCGGCCATGGCCCGCACGCTGGGCATCCCGGCCCGGGTGGCCGTCGGGTTCACCCCCGGCACGGCGCAGGCCGACGGTTCGGTGTCGGTCGGGCTCAAGGACGCCCACGCCTGGCCCGAGCTGTACTTCGAGGGCGTCGGCTGGACCCGTTTCGAGCCCACCCCCAGCCGCGGCACCCCGCCCGACTACACGATGGAGCAGCCGCCCTCCGGCGACTCCACCGATGACCCGACGCAGGCGCCCACCGCGTCCGACGAGCCGTCGGTCGCGCCGTCGGCGTCGGACAGCTGCGCGCAGGACATGAAGAAGCTCGGCGAGTGCGGCGGGGCCCCGGGCCAGCAGCCCGACAGGCCCTCCTCGAGCGGCGGCTGGTCGGTCAGCAAGCAGATCGGCTGGAGTTCGTTCGCGGCGCTGCTGCTGGTGGTGCCCCTGCTGCCGATGCTGTGGCGGCAGCGGCTCCGGGCCCGCAGACTGAGCGGCTCGGGCGGGCGCACCGAGCAGGACGCGGCCGACCGGGTCCTGGCGGCCTGGCGGGAACTGCTCGATACCGCCTGGGATTTCGGGATCGTGCCGGACGACTCCCAGACCTCGCGCAACGCGGTGGGCCGCATCGTGCGGATGGCGGAGCTCGACCATGAGGCGGCCGAGGCGGCCCGGCGGGTGGCCGAGGCGGTCGAGCAGGTGCTGTTCGCGCCGCGGCCGCGCCCGGCGCCGGGCGTCGGGGACGAGGTGCGGCTGGTGCTGGCCGGATTCCGGGCCAAGGCCGGGCGATGGGGCCGGCTGCGGGCGCTGCTGGCCCCGCGGTCGGCGGTCCGGGTGGTGTGGGCGGCCTCGGCTCGCTGGTCCACGCTGGTCGAGCGGTGGGGCGCGCCCCGGTGGGCACGGTGGGTGTCCGAGCTGCGGGGCGGCCCCAGCCGCCAGCGGGGCTGACGGGGGACGAGGGACGCGAAAGCGAGGCGAGGGGCGGCCGCCGGATGGCGACCGCCCCTCGCTCGTGCTGTGTCCCGCTCTATGACGTGTGCGCTTGCTTGTGCGCGCTTCTGTATGCGTCTGTATGCGTCTGTATGCGTCGCGCGGAGGCCACGCGGCGGAGCCGACTCCGGCGCGTGGTCGACCGTCAACAGGGGCCGAGGCACTCCGGCGGGAGCGCCTCCCAGCGGTCAGCCGGGGGAGAACCGAGCCCTAGTGGCCCTGCTCATCGCGGCGGCGCTGCCAGCGCTCCTCGATCCGGCTCATCATGGAGCGGCGCTGACGGCTCTGGCGACGGGCCGCGGGCCCGCCCCCGCCCGCCTGGGGCCGCTCGCCGGGCTTGGGCGCCTTGCGCCAGCCGGTCACCGCGAGCCCGGCACATCCCAGCATGACGAGGAACCCCACCACGCTGATCCAGATCTGCTGCGGAATGATCACGCCGACCATCAGGAGCGCAACGCCCACCAGAAAGCCCGCGATCGCCTGATAGACCCGTCGCCGGGTGTACGTGCGCAGGCCGCTGCCCTCAAGCGCTGTCGCGAACTTGGGGTCTTCGGCGTACAGCGCTCGCTCCATTTGCTCGAGCATGCGCTGCTCGTGCTCCGAGAGCGGCACGGAGTCCTCCTACTCGTCGGTCGCGGGGGGCGACCGGGGTGCGACCCTTTCAGGATAGGCAGGGAATCGCCCCCGTGAAACCCGCCCCTCTGCGCCAATTCGTCACCGATACGCGCGTGGCGTTTGTTGACGCTGAGACGTGCATTCCCCTCCCGCCGATCCGCCATGCCGGACGGTGTACTCCGATCATACGGGGACAGGCGGCCGATCGGGGGGCCTGTGGCCTACTCCACCTGCGCCGTCCGTCATGCGGTCACGCAGGTCGGAGGGGGCGGTAGCGGTCAGTCGCGCTCCGCGAGCACATGCAGCTGGGTGGCGACGGAGTGGAAGGCGGGCAGTTCGGCGGCGGCGGCCTCCAGTTGCAGCAGGGCCTCCACGGCGTCCGGCTCGGTGTCGACCAGCACGCCCGGCACCAGATCGGCGAAGACCCGCACCCCGTGCACCGCGCCGACCTCCAGGCCCGCCGCCGTGACCAGTCCGGTCAGTTGCTCGGGGGTGAAGCGGCGGGGCATCGGGTCGCCGGCGCCCCAGCGGCCGGCCGGATCGGCAAGCGCTTGCCGGGCCTCGGTGAAGTGGCCGGCCAGCGCCCGGGCGAGCACGGCACCGCCGAGGCCCGCGGCGAGCACGCTGAGGGTGCCGGCCGGGCGCAGGGCCGCCACGGCGTTCCCCAGGCCCTCGGCCGGATCGTCGACGTACTCCAGCACGCCATGGCACAGCACCACGTCATAGCCGCCGCGCTCGGCCACCTCGAACAGGTCGGCGGCATCGCCCTGGACCCCCCGCACCCGGTCGGCGACCCCGGCCTCGGCGGCCCGCCGCTCCAGCGCGAACAGCGCGTTGGGGCTGGGGTCGACCACCGTGACGCGGTGGCCGAGGCGGGCGACCGGCACCGCGAAGTTGCCGCTGCCGCCTCCGGTGTCGAGCACGTCCAGCACACCGGGCACTCGGCCGCCACCGCCGGAGCCCGGGCCCACCGCCTTGACCCGGCGGTCCAGGGCGTCTCTGAGGACCTCCCACACCACGGCGGTACGGAGGGACGCGCGGGGGCGCAGCGGGTCTGACACGGTGGGTGGCTCCTCGGCGCGGTGCCGCCACCGCCTGCGGCGGAGGCGACGAGTTACTGACGTCGGCGCTACCAGCCTATTGCCTCTGCCGCGATGCTCCCCCAGCTACCGCTGGGAGGTGCCCCCTCCCGGCTACCGCTGGGAGGTGCCCCCTGCGCCGGTCCGAGGGCCGCGCCCCCGGGCCTCCCTCCCAGGCCCTCGACCGACGCGCCCGGGACCCGGCGGGCGCTCCCGGGCGCCCGGGCCGTGGCTACGCGCCCTCCTTCCCGCCGGGCGCGGTCGCCTGCGGCTGCTGGGTCAGGGCGGGCTGAAGGGCCAGCATCCGCTCGACCAGGCGCAGGAACATCGCGACGGCGCGCAGCAGATCGTCCGCGTCCCGGCAGGTCGCCGCGCCCGGTATACCCGCCTCGGCGCGGGCCCTGCGATCGGCGCCCGAGGCGAACAGGGCGCTCCACTCGGTCAGTTCGGGGGCGACTTCGGGCAGCACTTCCCAGGCGCTGCGGATCCGCGCGCGGCGGCGCACGGTGGGCTCGGGGCGGCCACGCACGGCGAGCACGGCGGCCGCCGTGCGCAGGGCGGCCAGGTGGGCGGTGGCGAAGCGCTCGTTGGCGGTCTCCAGTCCGGCGGCCTCCTCCAGGCCGTGGTGGGCCTGGGTGAGCAGGTCGAGCGCGGCGGGCGGCGCGGACGCGCGGCGCAGCACGGGGTGGACATCGCTCGCGGGACCGGTCAACGAAGGGGCAGGGGCGGCGGCACGGTGCCGGCGCGCTGCGGCGGTACTGGCCATGACGAACCTCCTGTCGTCGCGTGGCGGCCGGTTATGTGGTAAGGCGACCGCCGTATGGCCCCATCGTGGGGCACACCACTGACAATCGACTCTGACCTGCGCGAACGTCCCGGAACGGCGTGCTCCTCGCGCGGCCGCACCCGGAGCTGAGCCTGTGATCGTCTCGGGAACGGGCCTGTGAGCGGGACCACTTGGGCAGCGGGCACAATCAGCGCCATGGACAGCAGCAGCACGCGTCGCCAGGCCACCCGGCAGAAGCTTTTCGAGGCAGCGGTCACCCTCATCGCGGAGCAGGGGTTCTCCTCCACCACCGTGGACGAGATCGCCGAGCGGGCCGGAGTGGCCAAGGGCACGGTCTACTACAACTTCGCGAGCAAGACCGTGCTCTTCGAAGAGCTGCTGCGGCACGGCATCGAGCTGCTGACCGCCTCGCTCCAGAGTGCCGCCGACGAGACGGCCGAGCGCGGCGGCAGCCATGTCGACGCGCTGGACGCGATGGTCCGCGCGGGGCTGCACTTCATCGCGCGCTACCCCTCGTTGACCCAGCTGTACGTCGCCGAGCTGTGGCGCACCAACCGCGCCTGGCAGCCCACGCTGATGGTGGTGCGGCGGCAGGCGATCGCGGTGATCGAGTCGGTGCTGCGGGAGTGCGTGGCCGCGCGGGAGTTGGGCGAGGACATCGACATCCCGCTGACCGCCTCGGCGCTGTTCGGGATGGTGCTGGTGGCGGCCCTGGACTGGCAGTCGTACCAGCCGGAGCGGTCGCTGGACGATGTGCACGCCGCGCTGTCCCGGCTGCTCCAGGGGCGCCTGGGCGGAGCCCAGGCTATGGGGGTCGGAGCCCAGGCTATGGGGGTCGGAGCCCAGGCTATGGGGGTCGGAGCCCAGGCTATGGGGGTCGGAGCCCAGGCCATGGGCGTCGGAGCCCCGGCCCAGGGTCTCGGAGCCCCGACAGAGGGCGCCCGAACCCCGGGCTGAGTCGGGCCCGGCGCTCCGGAGAGGCCCGGACGGCCCAGAAAGGCTCCCCCGGCTACCGCTGGGGGTGCCCGCTGTTCTGGTGCGGTCCGAACCCCGATCGATCCGCGCCAAAACAGGGGGTGCCCCCAGCTTTGGCCGGGGGAGCCTCCCCCCGTGGTCCCCCGCGATTCCCCCGGGGGACTCTCCCCGTCTCGGACAGGTCGCCACGCCGTTCCGCCGCCCCGTGTCGGCGGTCCGGCGCCGCGCCCCTTCCGCGCCCACCACTCTCCCGTCCGCGCAGGTCATGGCCCATCCGCGCGGCTACTCATCTGTCCGACTAGGTACACCTACTCAAGCCCTGGGCGCTCGTCCCCAGGCCGCGGTGCCCGGTGTCGGTGGCGGCGGATAAAGTCGCGGTCATGGCACGGATTGCGGTGATCGGCGCTGGGATGGGCGCCATGGCGGCCGCCGCCCGGCTGGCCGTCGCAGGCCACCAGGTGGCGGTGTACGAGCGCGGGCGGACCCATGGCGGCGGGGTCGGGCGGTTCGAGCGGGACGGCTTCGCCTTCGACACCGGCCCCGGGCTGCTCCATCTGCCCGCCGTCTATCGCGATCTGTTTGTGAAGACCGGCAAGGAAACCCTGGAGCAGTGTGTCGAGCTGGCCCAGGTCGACCCCGCGAGCAGGCATGTCTTCGCCGATGGCACGGATCTCCCGCTGCCCAACGCCTCGCGGGCGGGGGTCGTCCGGGCGCTGGACGACGCCTTCGGCGCGGGCGCGGGCGAGCGCTGGAGCGACCTGGTCAACCGGGCGCGCGAGGCCTGGGACGCCACCCGCAGACCGCTGCTCGAGGAGCCGCTGCGCGCGGACTGGCAGGCCCTGGGCCGCGACCCGTATCCGGCGCCGGCCCGCCGCGGGGTCTCCGGGTGGTTCCGGCGGGACGGCGGGGCCACCCGGAGACCCGCCACGCTCGCCGATGTGGCGCGCCGCGAGCTGAAGGATCCCAGGGCCGTCGCCCTGCTGGAGAGCCACGCGCTCGCGCACAGCCTCGATCCGCGCACCGCTCCGGCCGGTGCCGCGGTGCTGCCCTATCTGGAGCAGACCTTCGGCACCTGGTATGCGCGTGGCGGAATGCGGGCGCTGGCCGACGCGGTGTACGAGCGCTGCCGGGCCCGGAAGGTGCGGTTCAGCTTCGGCGCCGAGGTCGTCGGCATCGTCGAGAAGGACGGGCGCGCGGCGGGCGTGGAGCTGGCGGACGGCTCGGTGGCGGAGGCGGACGCGGTGGTGGCCGGCATCGACCCGGCGCTGCTGCCCGCGCTGCTGGGCGGGGCCGAGCCGTGGCGCGACGGGGATGTGCGCCCCGCCGCCGTGCCCGGCGGCGGGGCGGCGGGGCGGCTCACGGTCTTCCTCGCGCTGCGCGGCGCGCGCCCCCGGGGCGCGGCGCACCGCACCGTGGTGCACGCCCCGGACCGCGACGCGGAGCTGGCGGCGGTCTTCGGCAAGGCAGGCGAGGCAGGCGCGCCCGGTAGGCCCGGCGAGCCCGGTGACGGCCTCGGGACGCGCGAGCCGTGCCCCCGCCCGACGGTGACCGTGCTGCGCCCGGACGACCCCACGACCCGCCCCGACGAGGACCACGAGGCCGTCACGCTCACCGCGACCGTCGCCCCGCACGGGCCGGTGGACTGGATCGACGGCACGGCCGCCGCGGAGGACGCGGACCGGCTGGTGGCGGCCGCCGAGGCGGCGATACCGGGCCTGCGCGACCGGCTCCTGTGGCGCGAGGTGCGCACCCCCGCCGACACCGCCGCGGACACCGGCGCCGCGGGCGGCGCCGTGCCCGGACCCGCGCTGGCCGGCGCGGCGGGCCGCTTTCTGCGCCCCGCGAACCTGACCCGGCTGCCGGGCCTGTACCTGGCGGGCGGCTGGGCGCATCCGGGCGGCGGGCTGGCCCATGCGGGAATGTCCGGCGCGATGGTGGCCGGGCTGATCGTCGACGGCGCGGACTGGCGCGGCTCGCAGTGACCACGGTGGTGATGCGGCGGTGACCCGGCGGGGCGGCGGCTGACGCGGCGGGGCGGCGCGGGGATCTCCCCACGCCGCCCCGTCGAAGAGCTGGTCGAAGAACTGTCAGTAGCGGTACCGCTCGTCGTAGCCGCCGTTGTTGTAGTCCTGCTGCTGGTAGGGGTACGGCGGCTGGTCCTGCGGCTGGTCCTGCGGGAGCCCCGTGTCACCGTCGCGCTGCTGAGGGACCCACCCCCCGCCGGGCTGCATCCCGGCGTCGGGGGCGTACTGCTGCTGCCCGCCGTAGGAGGGCTCCGCGGCGTAGTGGTCGCCGAGGCCGCCGCTGCCGTACTGGTCCTGACCGTAGGCGGCGTACTGCCCGGCGTACTGCTGGTGCTGGTCGGCGTACTGCTGATCGCCCTGCTGCTCGTACCCCTGCTGCTGGGAGCCGCCGTACGGGTCGGTGTAGCCCGCGTAGGCCCCGGCGCCGTAGCCGTACTGCCCGGCGTCCGCGTAGATGTCCTGGCCGTTGCTGTGGCCCTGGGCGGCGTCCGCGTAGACGGCCTGGCCGTCCGGGGTGCCGTAGCCGCCGTAGCTCTCATAGCCGCCGTAGCCACCGGCCCCGGCGCCCTGTGCGGCCTGCGTGGCGAAGTCGCCGTAGACGCCGTACTCGCCCGTGTCGTCGGGCAGCGGCTGCGGCTGGTACGCGGGCGGCTCCGGTGCGGCCATCGGGACCGCCTCCAGGTCGGAGACCTCCAGCGTCGGCTCGGCGTCCACCGCGGGCGGGGCGCTCTCGCGCTCCCCGCGGCTGAGGCCCGGCAGCCCGTGCAGCGCCCACCCGGCGACAAAGCCGCGCCGGAAGGACAGCGTGACGTACGTCTGGCCGACCGCGAAGGCGATCGCCCCCGCGCCGATCACCGGCACGGACGGGATGACCACCCCGGCCACCACGCCGAGGAAACCGGTGAAGGCGAGGAGCCGCCAGCGCAGCCGCGCCTTGTACTGCAGCAGTACCTCTCCCAGCAGCCACAGCGCGACGACACCGAACGCGATGTAGAGGACCGTCCAGCCCATGCCCGCCCCTCTCGTGCGGCCGCCCCTCGGCTGCCGTCCTCAGGACCGCTGATGCAGTCCCAGATTCTCGTAGATCTCCAGTGTCGCCGGGGAGTGGTTCAGCGTAATGAAGTGAAGCCCGGGGATCTCCTCAGCCATCAACCGCGCGCACAACTGCGTGGCGTAGTCGATCCCGATCGAGCGTACAGCCGCCGCGTCGTCCTTGACCGCCAGGATCCGCTCCGCGAGGTCCGGCGGGAAGGCGGCGTTGCTCAGCTGCGCGAACCGTTCGATCTGCTTCACGTTTGTGACGGGCATGATCTCAGGGATGATCGGCGTCGTACAGCCCGTGGCGGCGACCCGGTCGCGCAGCCGCAGATAGTCCTCGGGGTAGAAGAACATCTGGGTGATCGCGAAGTCCGCGCCCGCGCGGCACTTGTCCACGAAGTGGCCGATTTCGGTGTCCCAGTCCGACGAGCGCGGATGCATCTCGGGGAAGGCCGCGACGCCGACGCAGAAGTCCCCCGACTCCTTGATGAGTTCGACCAGTTCGGCGGCGTAGGTGACGCCGTCGGGGTGGCGGACCCACTCGCCCATCGGGTCGCCGGGCGGGTCGCCGCGCAGCGCGAGCATGTTGCGGATCCCGGCGCCCGCGTACTGCCCGATGATGTTGCGGAGTTCGGCGCGGGAGTGGTTGACGGCGGTGAGGTGGGCGACCGGGGTGAGTGTGGTGTCGGTCGCGATGCGCTCGGTGACGCGCACGGTCCCCTCACGGGAGGAGCCGCCCGCGCCGTAGGTCACGGAGACGAAGGTCGGTGAGACGGCTTCGAGCCGACGGATGGCGTTCCACAGAGTCTGTTCGCCCTTCTCCGTCTTCGGCGCGAAGAATTCGAAGGAGTACGACTGCTCGCCTGATGCGAGCAGATCACGCACCGTTCGTGCGCGATCTGTCCTGGTGGAAGCTGTACCAAGGGCCATACGGGAAGGTTAGCCAGCGGTTCGGCGCACGCCCAGCGGACGGAGGTGTTATGCCCCTTTCGCCGGGCTTTGGTCCGCACTGCGGACACTTTGCCGACGACGAGCGGGGCGACGCGCCCCTCACAGGGCGTGGGCGCGCACCCGCTTGGCCAGCTCGGCGGCGGCCGCCCCGGGGTCCTCGGCCTCGGTGATCGCCCGCACCACCACGACCCGCCGTGCGCCCGCCTCCACCACCTCGTCCAGGTTCGACGCGTCGATTCCGCCGATGGCGAACCAGGGCCGGGCGGGCTTCAGGGCGGCGGTGTGGCGCACCAGCGACAGGCCCGGGGCGGGCCGCCCCGGCTTGGTGGGGGTGGGCCAGCAGGGCCCGGTGCAGAAGTAGTCGACGCCCGGCTCGGCGGCCGCGGCCTCTGCCTCGGCCGGCGCGTGGGTGGACCGCCCGATCAGCACGTCCGCGCCGAGGATCGCGCGCGCCGCCGGGACCGGCAGGTCGCCCTGGCCCAGGTGCAGCACGTCGGCGCCGACGGCGTGGGCGACGTCCGCCCGGTCGTTGACCGCCAGCAGCTTGCCGTGGCGGCGGCAGGCGTCGGCGAACACCGCGAGGTGGTCGAGCTCCTCGCGGGCCTCCATGCCCTTGTCGCGCAGCTGGACGATGTCCACCCCCGATCCCAGGACGGCGTCCAGGAACTCCGGCAGATCGCCCTGGCGCCGGCGCGCGTCGGTGCACAGATAGAGCCGGGCGTCGGCGAGCTGCTCGCGGGCGGTGGTGGCGGCCATCGGGACGGCTTTCCCCCTGGGTCGGCGGCGTGTCTGCCGCGTTGTGGCGGTGGCGGTGTGTCGGCGGCGTACGGACCGGAGCGGCCGGCCCGTACGCCGCGGGTGATGAATCAGGCAGTACGGATGAGCGGTACGGATGAGACGGGTATGGGTCAGACGGGTATGGGTCAGACGGTACGGGTCAGACGGTACGGAGGGCGCGGCGGTGGGTCAGCCGTGGCTCAGACGGCGAGCGCCTGGGCGCGGCGCTTGACCTCGGTGCCGCGATTCTCGTGCAGGGCCTGGGCCGGGGTGCCGGGCAGGCTCGGGTCCGGGGTGAAGAGCCACTCCAGCATTTCTTCGTCGCTGAAGCCGTCGTCCTTCAGCAGCGTCAGAGTGCCCACCAGGCCCTTGACGACCTTTCCGTCACCGATGAACTCGGTGGGCACCTGGAGCACGTGGTTCTCGCCACGGCGCACCGCGATCAGCTGACCCTCCTTGACCAGCTGCCGCACGCGCGTCACCTCGACACCGAGCCGTTCGGCGACGTCGGGGAGGGTGAGCCAGGCGGGGACGAGAGCATCGATCTTTGCGTCAATCTCGGTCACGGGACAAGCCTGCCATCTGGGACTGACAGTGGGTAGTCGGGCGCCGGGCACCGGCGCCGGTACGCCGCCGTCCGCCGGCCCTCGGCCGAGGTCACCGCCGGGGCGCGCCGGGGGTCACAGGACCGCCGACTTGAGCGGCACCGACGGGTCCGCGGCGTGGACGCGGTCCAGCCGGGAGCCCTGTTCGATCAGCTTGCGGCCCTGGGCCAGATCGCGCGGACGGCCGACGGCCAGCAGGGCGACCAGCGCCCCCTCGCGCAGCCAGCACACCGACCAGGCCGCGCCCTGCGGGTCGCCGCGCCAGACGAGTTCGTCGGCGGCGGCGTGGTGGCCCACGTACTGCACGAAGCGGCCGAACTGCTCGGACCAGAAATACGGCACCGGGTCGTAGACCGAACCGGTGAAGTGCGCGGTCCGGCTGCCGACCACATTGGCGGCGACGGTGCGCGGCCCCTGGAGGGCGTTGTCCCAGTGGTGCACCAGCAGCCGCTCGCCGTAGCGGCCGGAGGGGAACGACGCACAGTCGCCGACGGCGTAGACGTCGGGCGCCGAGGTGCGCAGCTGTTCGTCGGCGGCCACGGACCGGTCCGGGGCCAGCTCGACGCCCGAGCCCGCCAGCCAGCCTGTGGCGGGCCGCGCCCCGATGCCGACGACCACCGCGTCCGCGTGCAGCCGGGTGCCGTCTTCGAGCAGCACCCCCTGCTCGTCCACGGCGGCCACCTGCGCGCCGGTGACCAGCTCGACGCCGTAGTCGGCGTACCAGCCCGCCATGGGGGCCGCGACCTCGGCCGGGAGGGCGCCCGCCAGCGGACGGTCCGCGGCCTCCACGACGGTCACGGCACAGCCCGCCTCGCGCGCCGCCGTGGCGAACTCCGCGCCGATCCAGCCCGCCCCGACCACCACGATCTCGCGCTGCCCGGCGAGCACCGGGCGCAACCGCTCCGCGTCGTCGAGCGTGCGCAGCAGATGCACACCGGGCGCGCCCTCGCCACCGGGCAGGGTGATCGGCTCGGCGCCGGTGGCGATCACCAGGACGTCGTACGGCACCGGGCCCGACGCGGTCTCCAGCCGCCGCGCGCCGGTGTCCAGACCGGTGACGGACACCCCGAGCCGCAGCTCGACGCCGAGCGCGGCGAAGTCCACGTCGAAGGCCGAGCCCTCGGCCTTGCCGAGCAGCACGGCTTTGGACAGCGGCGGCCGGTCGTACGGCTGGTGCGCCTCGGCGCCGAGCAGCAGAATGCCGCCGGTCCAGCCCTGGTCGCGCAGCGCGACGGCGGTCTGCACCCCGGCCATTCCCGCGCCGACGATCACCACCTGCTGCCCGCTGCCTCCCGGGGACGCCGACTTCGTCGTCTCATCGCTCACACGATCACTGTAGGGCGGCGCGCGGGGCCCACCGGACAACCGGCGGACGAGATCTCCAGCACAGAAGCACAGAAGCACAGAAGCGGCCGGGGCGGGGCGCCCGGAGGGGCTCGCCCTTCCTGGCGGTTCCGGCCTCGTACTAAGGTGGCGGGACGAAGCACTCGCGGGAGCCCGGACGCAGCGGGCTGAGAGGGAGGCTGAAGCGGCCTCCGACCGTACGAACCTGATCCGGGTCATGCCGGCGAAGGGAGGGGCGTCACGCCCATGCACGCATCGCGCACACCCTCACGTACGCGGTCACGCACGCAGCCGGACGGGCCGTACGACGCGCTGGTCGTCGGAGGCGGCGTCATCGGCCTGGTCACGGCGTGGCGGGCGGCCCAGCGGGGCTTGCGCACCGCCGTCGCCGACCCGGCGCCGGGCGGCGGCGCGGCCCAGGTGGCGGCGGGGATGCTCGCGGCCGTCACCGAGCTCCACTACGGCGAGCAGACGCTGCTGGCCCTCAACCTGGCCTCCGCGCGCCGCTATCCGGACTTCGTGGCCGAGCTGGAGGAGGCCAGCGGCCAGGACGTCGGCTACCGCGCCTGCGGCACGCTCGCCGTGGCCTTCGACCCCGACGACCGCGCCCAGCTGCGCGAACTCCATGACTTCCAGCGGCGGCTCGGGCTGGAGTCGCAGTGGTTGACGGGGCGCGAATGCCGGCGCCTGGAGCCGATGCTCGCGCCGGGCGTGCGCGGCGGCCTGCGCGTGGACGGGGACCACCAGGTCGACCCGCGGCGGCTGGCGGCGGCGCTGCTGACGGCGTGCGAGCGGGCCGGCGTGGTCTTCCACCGCGCCCGCGCGGAGCGGCTCACGCTCGCGGCGGACCGCGCGACCGGCGTCGAACTCGCCGACGGCACACGGCTGGCGGCCGAGCGGACCGTGCTGGCCGCGGGCAGCTTCAGCGGGCGGCTCGTGGGCGTCCCCGAGGACGCGCTGCCCCCCGTACGCCCCGTCAAGGGCCAGGTGCTGCGGCTGCGCGTGCCGCCCGCGTACGCGCCGTTCCTGTCCCGGACCGTGCGGGCCGAGGTGCGCGGCGGGCATGTCTATCTGGTGCCGCGCGAGAACGGTGAGCTGGTCGTCGGCGCCACCTCGGAAGAGCTCGGCTGGGACACCACGGTCACCGCGGGCGGCGTCTACGAACTGCTGCGCGACGCGCATGAGCTGGTGCCCGGCATCACCGAGCTGCCGCTCGTCGAGACCTGCGCCGGGCTGCGCCCCGGCTCCCCCGACAACGCGCCGCTGCTCGGCCCGAGCGCGCTGCCCGGCCTGCTCGTGGCCACCGGCCACTACCGCAACGGCATCCTCCTCACCCCCGTCACGGGCGACGTGATGGCCGAGGTGCTGACGCACGGCGAACCCCCGGACGAGGCCCGCCCGTTCTCCCCGCGGCGCTTCCCGGCCGACCGCCCCACCGCCACCCCCGCACCGCAGGAGCAGCCCACATGAGCGTGTCCATGACCGTCTCCGTGAACGGCGAGCCCCGCCGGCTCCCCGGCGGCACCACCCTCGACCTGCTGGTCGCGGAGCTGACCCCGGCGCGCTCGGGGGTCGCCGCGGCCGTCAACGAACAGGTCGTCCCGCGCGGCCAGTGGCCCGCCACCCCGCTCGGCGACGGGGACCGGGTCGAGGTCCTCACCGCGGTCCAAGGAGGCTGAACCCCAGATGGCCGACACCATGCACGACACGACCCACGACGCGACCCACGACGCGGCGTACGCCACTGTCCGCCCCGAACCGGCGCCGGACCCGCTCACCATCGCGGGGACCGCCTTCTCCTCCCGCCTGATCATGGGCACCGGCGGCGCGCCCAGCCTGGAGGTCATGGAGCGCTCGCTGCTCGCCTCCGGTACGGAGCTCACCACCGTCGCGATGCGCCGCCTGGACCCCACCGTGCAGGGCTCGGTCCTGTCGGTGCTCGACCGGCACGGCATCCGCGTGCTGCCCAACACCGCCGGGTGCTTCACGGCCGGCGAGGCGGTGCTGACGGCCCGGCTGGCGAGGGAGGCGCTGGGCACCGACTGGGTCAAGCTGGAGGTGGTGGCCGACGAGCGCACCCTGCTCCCCGACCCGGTCGAGCTGCTGGACGCCGCCGAGACACTGGTCGACGACGGCTTCACCGTCCTGCCGTACACCAATGACGACCCGGTCCTGGCCCGCCGGCTGGAGGACGTGGGCTGCGCCGCGATCATGCCGCTGGGCTCCCCCATCGGCTCGGGTCTCGGCATCCGCAATCCGCACAACTTCCAGCTGATCGTCGAGCGCGCCACGGTCCCGGTGATCCTGGACGCGGGGGCGGGCACCGCCTCGGACGCCGCGCTCGCCATGGAGCTGGGCTGCGCGGCGGTGATGCTCGCGTCCGCCGTCACCCGCGCCCAGGAGCCCGTCCTGATGGCCGAGGCCATGCGGCACGCGGTCCGGGCCGGCCGGCTGGCCCACCGCGCCGGCCGCATCCCGCGCCGCCATTTCGCCCACGCCTCCTCACCCGCGGAGGGGTTGGCCTCGCTGGACCCGGAGCGCCCTGCCTTCGGGTAGGCCGGGGAGCGGTTAGCGTGGTGGCATGGTGGCCGACCGGATCGAGCGCGAGGTGTACATCCAAGCGCCCGTCGACCGCGTATGGCGGGTGCTGACGACCCCCGAGCACATCCGCGTCTGGTACGCGTTCGAAGGGTGCGAGATCGACCCGCGCCCCGGCGGGACGCTCCGCTTCCGCTGGGACGAACAGGGGGAGTTCCACGGCAGGGTGGAGAAGTCGGTGCCGGACGCGCTGTTCCGCTTCCGGCTCGCCAGAGAGCCGGACCGCCCCCTGGGCGCGGAACCGGGCGACTCGACCCTGGTGGAGTTCGCGCTCTCCGCCGAGGGCCACGGCACCCGGCTCCGCCTGGCCGAGAGCGGCATCCGGGAGCTCGCGGTCCCCGACGGCGCGAAGGCCAAGCACGCGGAGTACGCCGCCGCGACATGGACCACCGCGCTGGAGGAGCTGGCCGCGCTGGCCGCCGCGTCGCACAACTGAGGCGCGCTTACAGGCACACTCATCACCAAGGCGCGCGAGCAGGCACAACAGGGGCGAAGCCGACCCCGCGGCGGCGCCCGGTGTCACTGTTCGGCACCAGTCCCGCGCCCGCGCCTCGCAGGTGACCTTGCGTGTCGTCATCGGCTCGTAGACTGCTCTCTCGTGGATACGACCCTGCATGACCCCCTGGTCGGACAGCTGCTCGACGGCCGCTATCGCGTCGAGGCGCGCATCGCCGTGGGCGGCATGGCGACGGTCTACCGGGCCGTCGACACGCGGCTCGACCGTGTGCTGGCCCTCAAGGTGATGCATCAGTCGCTCGCCACCGACGACGCCTTCGTCGAGCGCTTCATCCGCGAGGCGAAATCCGTGGCCAGACTCGCCCACCCCAATGTGGTGGGCGTCTTCGACCAGGGCACCGACGGCTCCCACGTCTATCTCGCGATGGAGTACGTCGCCGGGTGCACGCTGCGCGATGTGCTGCGTGAGCGCGGCGCGCTGCAGCCGCGGGCCGCGCTGGACATCCTGGAGCCGGTGCTGGCCGCGCTCGGGGCGGCGCACCGCGCGGGGTTCGTCCACCGGGACATGAAGCCGGAGAACGTGCTGATCGGCGACGACGGCCGGGTGAAGGTCGCCGACTTCGGGCTGGTGCGGGCCGTGGACACCAACACCAGCGCCTCCACCGGCACCCTGCTGGGCACCGTCTCCTATCTCGCGCCCGAGCAGATCGAGCACGGCACGGCCGACACCCGGGCCGACGTCTACGCCTGCGGCGTGGTGCTCTACGAGATGCTGACCGGCGCCAAGCCGCACACCGGCGCCACCCCGGCGCAGGTCCTCTACCAGCGGCTGAACGAGGACGTGCCGCCGCCGTCCGCCATCGCGCCGGGGGTCGCACCGCAGCTGGACGACCTGGTCGCCGCGGCCACCGCGCGCGAGCTCGGGCAGCGCCCCGCCGACGCGGTCGAGCTGCTCGGCGTCGCGCGGACCGCGCGCGCCGCGCTGACCGACGAGCAGCTCGACGCCGTGCCCCCGCAGGCCAAGGCGGACACGCACGACGGCTCCGAGGACCGTACGAGCGTGATCCCGCGCCCGGTCGGCGGCATCGGAGGGCCGGTGCCCGCCGACGAGCAGCAGCTGAATCTCACCAGCAGGCTGGAGCTGCCGCCACAGCCGCCGCAGGCCGACCGTCCCCGGCGGTCCGCCGGCCGCGGCCGTCTGCCGCGCCGCGGGGTCGTGACCATCGTGGTCGGGCTGCTGCTCGCGCTCGGCCTCGGGGTGGGCATCTGGTACATCAATTCCGGCCAGTTCACCAAGGTGCCCTATGTGCTGGGCAAGTCCGAGGCGGACGCCCGGAAGAAGCTGAAGGACGCCGGGCTCGAGGTGAAGGTCACCCGGGAGTTCAGCGATGTCGTGGACAAGGGCAAGGTCGTCAAGACCGACCCGGGCGGCGGCAAGCGGATCCGCGACACCGGCACGGTGACGATCCACATCTCCGACGGGCCGCCGCGCACCAAGGTGCCGAATGTCGTGGGCATGCCGATCAAGCAGGCGAAGCAGCAGATCTCGGACGCGAATCTGTCCGTCGGCGAGGTGACCAAGACCTTCAGCGACGAGACGCCGCAGGGCTCGGTGCTCAGCACCGACCCGGTGGCCGGCACCACCCGCCGGCCGAACACCCCCGTGGGGATCGAGGTCAGCAGGGGCCCCAAGATCGACATCCCCGACGTGGTCGGCGAGTCCGTGGAAGACGCCCGGGCCGAGCTGACCGAGGCGGGATTCAAGGTGAAGATCTCGTCGGAACGGGTCTTCTCCGACGAGGACAAGGGCTCGGTCGCGGACCAGTCCCCGTCCTCGGACGGGGACGCCGTGGGCGCCAAGGGCGACGAAGTGACGCTGATCCTGTCCAAGGGCCAGGAGATGATCGAGGTGCCGGACGTCACGGGCGAGTCCGTGGACGACGCGAAGGAGGCCCTGGAGGCGGCGGGCTTCGAGGTCGACGTGGACAAGCCGCTGCTGTTCCCCGGCGACAAGGTCACCGACCAGTCGGTGGACGGCGGGGACGAGGCGCCCAAGGGCAGCACCATCACGATCAAGGTCAAGGGCGTCTTCTAAGCGAGTCTTCCAAGCCCCCGGGCCCGGCGGCCGTGCGCCGGGCCCGGGCTGGCACCCTGGGCTCGTGAGTACGTCCAAGAACCGCACCCGCGCCCGCAATCCGGTCGGCGGCCATATCCGCGTGGCCGGCGGCCTCGCCACCATCGGCCTGCCGTACACCCGCGACATCGGGGCCGAGGCCGTCCAGGTCTTCGTCGCCAACCCGCGCGGCTGGGCCACTCCGCGCGGCGTGGCAGCGCAGGACGAGAAGTTCCGCGCGGCGTGTGCCGACCAGTCGATCCAGGCGTACGTCCATGCCCCCTACCTGATCAACTTCGGCTCGCACAACGCCGACACGGCCGAGCGCTCGGTCGACTCGCTGCGCCACTCGCTGCGGCGGGGCCGCGCGATCGGCGCGCTGGGCGTCGTCGTCCACACGGGCTCCGCCACCGGCGGCCGGGGGCGGCCCAAGGCCATCGCCCAGGTGCGGGAGCGCGTGCTGCCGCTGCTCGACGAGCTCACCCACGACGACGACCCCTGGCTGCTGCTGGAGCCGACGGCCGGCCAGGGCGCCTCGCTGTGTTCGCTGGTCGAGGACCTCGGCCCGTACTTCGACGCGCTGGACCGGCACCCGAAGCTGGGCGTCTGCCTGGACACCTGCCATGTCTTCGCCGCCGGTCACGACCTGGCGGCCGCGGGCGGAATGAAGAAGACGCTCGACGAGCTGGTCTCGGTCACGGGCAAGGGACGGCTGAAACTGATCCATGCCAATGACTCCAAGGACGTCGTCGGGGCCCACAAGGACCGCCACGAGAACATCGGCGCGGGCCATATCGGCGCCGATCCGTTCCGGGAGCTGTTCCGGCATCCGGCGACGAAGGGGGTGCCGCTGGTGATCGAGACCCCGGGCGGCAAGGAGGGGCACGCGACGGATGTGGCGCGGCTCAAGGAACTCCGCGACGGCTGACAGGCGTCGGGAATACCCTAGTGGGGTATTCGGTTCACTGAACGGAAGGCCAACAGGAACACCATCACCCTCCGGAGAGTGATCCGATGGAGCGGCACGACGTCCACACCGGGCATGAGCACGACCAGCACGGCCGGCACCACAGGCAAGGCCACACCGATCACACCGGCCACGGCGCGCACACCGGCCACGCCCCGGCGAGCTGGACCATGGCCGCCCAGGCCACGCTGCACTGCCTCACCGGCTGCGCCATCGGCGAGGTCCTGGGCATGGCCATCGGCACCGCGCTCGGCTGGCACAACGCCCCGACCATGATCCTGGCGATCGTGCTCGCCTTCGTCTTCGGCTACTCGCTCACCATCCGCGGCGTTCTGCGCGCCGGGCTGGACCTGCGTACGGCGCTTGGGGTCGCGCTCGCCGCGGACACCGTCTCGATCGCCGTGATGGAGCTCGCCGACAACGCGACCATCCTGGTCTTTCCGGGGGCGATGGACGCGACGCTGTCCGACGCGCTGTTCTGGCTCACCCTCGCGCTGTCCTTCGTCGTCGCCTTCGCCGTGACCACCCCCGTCAACCGGTGGATGATCGGCCGCGGCAAGGGCCACGCCGTGGTGCACCAGTACCACTGACGCCGACGAGGCGCCGCTACAGCTCCGGGCCGTCCCCCGGCTGCTCCTGATAGGAGTAGCGCTGCTCCTGCCACGGGTCGCCGAGGTTGTGGTAGCCGCGCTCCTCCCAGAAGCCACGGCGGTCGGCGGTCATGTACTCCACGCCCCGGACCCATTTGGGCCCCTTCCAGGCATAGAGATGAGGAACGACCAGCCGGACCGGAAATCCATGCTCGGCGGTGAGCAGCTCGCCGTCCTTGTGCGTGGCGAAGATGGTCGTCTCGGCGGTGAAATCCGAGAGCCGCAGATTCGAACTGAAACCGTACTCCGCCCACACCATCACATGCGTGACCTCGGGAGCGGGCGGCGCGAGTTCCACGATCCGACGCGCCGCCACGCCGCCCCATTCCGCGCCCAGCATGCTGAATTTCGTCACGCAGTGCAGATCGGCCACGACGGTGGAGTACGGCAGCGCCGAGAACTCGTCATGCGTCCAGGCGCGCTTTTCCCCGTCGGCCGTGGCACCGAAGACCCGGAACTCCCAGCGGTCCGGCTTGAACTTGGGGACCGGCCCATAGTGCGTAACCGGCCAACCGCGCTGCAGCCGCTGCCCCGGAGGCAGCTGTCCGGGCTCCCCCTCGCGGCTTTCCGACTGACCCATGGACTCCATGGTGTCAGACCTTCGGGGGTGGTCGTGACCAGGGCAGCAGCTATCCGGGCAACTCGCACTAAGCGTGCACTTACTGGACGCTCTCGACGGGGCGGTGCGACGATGCGCACAACCCGCCATCCCCGTCCTGATGGGAAGGAGCCCCTTCGATGCAGGGTGACCCCGAGGTCCTCGAGTTTCTCAACGAGCAGCTGACCGGTGAGCTGACCGCGATCAACCAGTACTTCCTGCATTCGAAGATGCAGGAGAACTTCGGCTGGACGAAGCTCGCGACATACACCCGAGCGGAATCGTTCGACGAGATGAAGCACGCGGAGCTGATCACCGATCGGATCCTTCTCCTGGACGGGCTGCCCAATTATCAGCGACTGTTCCATGTGCGCGTGGGCCAGACGGTCACCGAGATGTTCCAGGCGGACCGGCAGGTGGAAATCGAGGCCATCGACCGTCTCAAGCGCGGCATCGAGGTCATGCGGACCAAGGGCGACATCACCTCGGCCAATATCTTCGAGGACATCCTCGCCGACGAGGAACACCACATCGACTATCTCGACACCCAGCTCGCGCTGATCGAAAAACTCAGCGAGGCCCTGTACATCGCCCAGCAGATCGAACAGCCGGAGAGCTGAGGACCGGACCGGACCGGATCAGCGGACGGGCGTTACGCGGCTTCCGCGACCTGGGAGTCGGACGCCGACACGACGGCGGGCACACCGGCCGGGCCGAGT
Organism: Streptomyces sp. LZ34; assembly: GCF_053890475.1. Taxonomy (NCBI): domain Bacteria; kingdom Bacillati; phylum Actinomycetota; class Actinomycetes; order Kitasatosporales; family Streptomycetaceae; genus Streptomyces; species Streptomyces sp. LZ34. The sequence continues at coordinate 9,231,299 of NZ_CM132680.1, read as the reverse complement.
GTGTCCAGGGACTCGCGCCTGGGGCACGCCCCGCGGCCCAGCAGCGCCTGGATGCGCCGTACGCAGGAGCCGCAGTCCGTGCCGGCCTTGCAGGCGCCCGCGATCTGGCGCGGGGTGCAGGCACCGGACTCGGCATGCTCGCGCACCTGCTTCTCGGTGATGCCGAAGCATGAGCAGATGTACACGCGGCTCTCCAGATCGATCAGTGAGGTAACCCTTACCTTACCTCCCCCTCGGGAGGGCCGACAACGCCGATGGGGCGCGGATCCATGTGATCCGCGCCCCATCGCACCGTTCAGTCCCGGTATGTCACTGGTCCCGGTACATCTCCGCGACCAGGAACGCCAGGTCCAGCGACTGGCTGCGGTTGAGCCGCGGGTCGCAGGCCGTCTCGTAGCGCTGGTGCAGATCGTCGACGAAGATCTCGTCGCCGCCGCCCACGCACTCGGTGACATCGTCGCCGGTCAGCTCCATGTGGATGCCGCCCGGGTGGGTGCCGAGCCCCTTGTGGACCTCGAAGAAGCCCTTGACCTCGTCCAGCACATCGTCGAAGCGGCGGGTCTTGTGCCCGGACGCCGCCTCGAAGGTGTTGCCGTGCATCGGGTCGCAGATCCAGGCCACCTGGGCGCCGGACGCCGTCACCTTCTCCACCAGGTCGGGCAGCTTGTCGCGGACCTTGTCCGCGCCCATCCGGGTGATGAAGGTGAGCCGGCCGGGCTCACGGTTCGGGTCGATCCGGTCGATCAGCGTCAGCGCCTCTTCGGGCGTCGTCGTCGGGCCGAGCTTCACGCCGACGGGGTTGCGGATCCGCGCGGCGAACTCGACATGCGCCCCGTCCAGCTGGCGGGTGCGCTCGCCGATCCACACCATGTGGCCGGACACGTCGTACAGCTCGCCCGTACGGGAGTCCGTGCGGGTCAGCGCCGACTCGTAGTCCAGGATCAGGGCCTCGTGCGAGGAGTAGAACTCGACGGTCTTGAACTCCTCCGGGTCCACCCCGCAGGCGTTCATGAAGTTCAGCGCGCGGTCGATCTCGCGCGCCAGCGCCTCGTAGCGCTGGCCCGCGGGGGACGACTTCACGAAGTCCTGGTTCCAGGCGTGCACCTGGCGCAGGTCCGCGTAGCCGCCGGTGGTGAAGGCGCGCACGAGGTTCAGCGTCGAGGCGGAGGCCTGGTACATCCGCTTGAGCCGCTGCGGGTCCGGGATCCGGTCCTTCTCGGTGAACTCGAAGCCGTTGACCGAGTCGCCGCGGTAGGTCGGCAGGGTCACCCCGTCGCGGGTCTCGGTCGGCTTGGAGCGCGGCTTGCTGTACTGGCCCGCGATCCGCCCGACCTTCACCACCGGGACCTGCCCGGCGTAGGTCAGTACGGCGCCCATCTGCAGCAGCGTCTTCAGCTTGTTGCGGATCTGGTCCGCGCCCACGGCGTCGAACGCCTCGGCGCAGTCGCCGCCCTGGAGCAGGAACGCTTCACCCCGGGCCACGGCACCCAGGCGGTCGCGCAACTGGTCGCACTCGCCCGCGAAAACGAGCGGCGGATAGGACTCGAGCTGGGCGATCACCTCGCGCAGAGCCGCTTGGTCCGGCCAGTCGGGCTGCTGCGCCGCGGGAAGAGACTTCCAGGTGTGGCCACCGGTGTGGGTTTCAGCGTTCACGGTCACGCCAGCAAGGTTACGGGGTCCCCACGGCCGTCCAGCCCACTGCCCACCAGGTGAGACACCTACCGCCCCCGGAACCCCGCACCGCCGCGCGGAAACATGGGGTAGGGTCCGAGCCATGTTCGCGCGACTGACCATGACCTGGTGGTGGACCGCTCATCCGGCGGCCCACTGATCGCGCGTACTCACCGACATCGCGAAGGCCGCCCGAGGGGCGGCCTTCGGCGTATCCGCGGGTCGTTCCTCCCTCCCGGAAGGAACCCCCCGCCATGCACCGTGATCCGCACCACGACCCGCGCGCGATCATCCGGCGGCTGCTGGCCGCCGACTGCCCGCCCTTCGCCCTGCTGCACCGCCGTACGCCCGGCCACGCCCCCGACACCGTCGAGGTGCTCCTGGGCCCGGTCACCGAGGTGGCCCGGCTGACCGACATCCCGCTGCCGACCGGGGCACCGGGCACCGGCGCGGGCACCCATGACGCGCTGGCGCTGGTGCCGTTCCGGCAGATCCGAGAGCGCGGGTTCGACGTACGCGACGACGGGACGCCGCTGGCCGTGCTGCGGCCCGAGGAGACGTACGAGCTGCCGCTGGGCGAGGTGCTGGACGCGCTGCCCGCGCACGACGTGCGGGTCCAGGACGGGGCCTTCGACGTGGACGACGACGCGTACGCGGCGATCGTGGAGCGGGTCGTCGAGGACGAGATCGGCACCGGCGAGGGCGCGAACTTCGTGATCCGCAGAACGTTCCGGGGCGAGATCCCGGGCTTCAGCCGCGCCGACGCGCTCGCGCTGTTCCGGCGGCTGCTGGCCGGGGAGCGCGGCGCGTACTGGACGTACGTCGTCCGCTTGGCGGACGGACGGACGCTGGTGGGCGCCAGCCCCGAGGTGCATGTGCGGATGTCCGGCGGGACGGTCGTGATGAACCCGATCAGCGGAACGTACCGCTATCCCCGGGACGGGGCCCGGCTGGACGGGCTGCTGGAGTTCCTGCACGACCGCAAGGAGGTGGAGGAGCTGTCCATGGTCGTGGACGAGGAGCTGAAGATGATGTGCACGGTCGGCGACATGGGCGGTGTGGTGGTCGGCCCCCGGCTCAAGGAGATGGCACACCTCGCGCACACCGAGTACGAGCTGCGCGGCCGCTCCTCCCTGGACGTCCGGGACGTGCTGCGGGAGACGATGTTCGCGGCGACGGTGACCGGCTCGCCGGTGCAGAACGCCTGCCGGGTGATCGAGCGGTACGAGCCCGCCGGGCCCGACGGGGCGGGGCGCGGCTACTACGCGGGGGCGCTCGCGCTCATCGGGCGGGACGCCGGCGGCGCCCAGACCCTGGACTCGCCGATCCTGATCCGCACCGCCGACATCGACGGCGCCGGTGCGCTGCGAGTGCCGGTCGGGGCGACGCTGGTGCGCCACTCCGACCCCCGGAGCGAGGTCGCCGAGACGCACGCCAAGGCGGCCGGGGTGCTCACCGCCCTCGGGGTGCGTCCGGCGCCCGCGGGGCGGGATGCCCGCCCCGCGCTCCCCCGGCTGGCGGACGACCCCCGGGTGCGGGCGGCGCTGGACGCCCGGCGGGCCGATCTGGCCCCGTTCTGGCTGCGGATGCACACCCCCGAGCCCGCGCCGCCGGCCGGGGCCCGGCCGACCGGGCACGCGCTGGTGGTCGACGGCGAGGACACCTTCACCGCGATGCTGGCGCATCTGCTGCGGACCACCGGGCTGACGGTGACCGTGCGGCGGTTCGACGAGCCGGGGGTACGGGAGGCGGCGCTGGCCCACGAGGGGCCGGTGGTGCTCGGCCCGGGGCCGGGCGACCCGTCGGACACGGCCGACCCGAAGATGCGGTTTCTGCGCGGGCTGACGGCGGACCTGGTGCGCGGGCACCGGCACGGGCTGCTTGGGGTGTGCCTGGGGCACGAGCTGCTGGCGGCCGAGCTGGGCCTGGAGATCGTACGGAAGGACGTGCCGTTCCAGGGCGCGCAGGAGCGGATCGGCTTCTTCGGGCGCGAGGAGACCGTCGGCTTCTACAACACCTTCACCGCGCGGTGCGACGAGGCGGCGGTGGCCGAGCTGGCGATGCACCGGGTGGAGGTGAGCCGCGACCCGGCCGGCGGTGAGGTGCACGCGCTGCGCGGGCCGAACTTCGCGGGCGTGCAGTTCCACCCCGAGTCCGTGCTGACGCTGAACGGCTCGGCCATCGTGGCCGAGCTGCTGGCGGCCGTCCTGGTGTAACGGCGCCCCCGACCGCCCGGGCGGGGAGGGGGCGGCGCCGCAGGCTCCGCCCCCTCCCCGCCCGTCGGGCGTCAGCCGAAGAAGACCTCGGCCTCGGCGTACAGCGAGAGGTCCACGGTCTTCAGCCGTGCGGTGGCCTCGGCGAGGGGGACGCGGACGATGTCGGTGCCGCGCAGCGCGACCATCTTGCCGTAGTCCTCGTCCCGGACGGCGTCGATGGCGTGCAGCCCGAAGCGGGTGGCGAGCCAGCGGTCGAAGGCGCTGGGGGTGCCGCCGCGCTGCACGTGGCCGAGCACGGTGGTGCGGGCCTCCTTGCCGGTGCGCCTCTCGATCTCCTTGGCCAGCCACTCGCCGATGCCGGAGAGCCGGACGTGGCCGAAGGAGTCGAGCGACCCGTCCTTGAGGACCGCGTCGCCGCCCTTGGGCATGGCTCCCTCCGCGACGACCACGATCGGGGCGTAGCGGATCTTGAAGCGGGACTCGACCCAGGCGCAGATCTGGTCCACGTCGAAGCGCTGCTCGGGGATGAGGATGACGTTGGCGCCGCCGGCCAGCCCGGAGTGGAGGGCGATCCAGCCCGCGTGACGGCCCATCACCTCGACGACGAGGACGCGCATATGCGACTCGGCCGTGGTGTGGAGGCGGTCGATGGCCTCGGTGGCGATGTTGACGGCGGTGTCGAAGCCGAAGGTGTAGTCGGTGGCGGACAGATCGTTGTCGATGGTCTTGGGGACGCCGACGCAGGGGATCCCGTACTCGCCGGAGAGCCGCGCGGCCACCCCGAGGGTGTCCTCGCCGCCGATCGCGATGAGCGCGTCCACCTCCTCCTTGGCGAGGGTCTCCTTGACGCGGCGGATGCCGTCCTGGCTCTTGAGGGGGTTGGTGCGGGACGACCCGAGGATGGTGCCGCCGCGCGGCAGGATGCCCCGCACGGCCTGGATGTCGAGGGTCACGGTGTCGCCTTCGAGCGGACCGCGCCAGCCGTCCCGGAAGCCGACGAAGTCATAGCCGTACTCCTGCACGCCCTTACGGACGGTGGCGCGGATGACCGCGTTGAGCCCGGGGCAGTCACCGCCACCGGTCAGCACTCCGACCCGCATCGTTTCTTCCCTTCTCTCATGAATTCCCGTGAATGCCCGGTACGTGAAGCCACGCTAACGGTGATCCATGTCACATGGGATAGGGCGAGAAGTGAATCCCTTGTGGGCAGGGGCAGTTGCCGGCCAACTTCACTCGAACGAGCGGTATCAGCCGCTGACGCTCCTTTTTTGCGGCTCGGTTCGCCTGGTCAGGCGCCGGTGTCCAGGCCGCGCTCGATCGCGTACCGCACCAGCTCGACGCGGTTGTGCAACTGGAGCTTGCCGAGGGTGTTCTGGACGTGGTTCTGCACCGTGCGGTGCGAGATGACCAGCCGCTCGGCGATCTGCTTGTACGACAGCCCCTTGGCCACCAGCCGCAGCACCTCTGTCTCCCGCTCGGTCAGCCGGGGGGCGACGGGGCGGTCGGGTGCGGCGGGGGCGGGGTCCTTCGCCAGCCGGCGGTACTCGCCGAGCACCAGGCCCGCGAGGCCCGGGGTGAACACCGGCTCCCCGGCGGCCGTCCGGCGCACCGCGTCCAGCAGCTCCGCCGTACTGGCCGACTTGAGCAGATAGCCGGTCGCGCCGGACTTCACCGCCTCCAGGACGTCCGTGTGTTCCCCGCTCGCGGAGAGCACGAGTACGCGCGGGCCGGGCGGGCCGGACTCGCCGCCCACGAGCTGCCGGCAGACCTCGACCCCGGGCAGCCCGGGGAGGTTGAGGTCGAGCACCAGGACGTCGGGGTTCGCGGCCTTGGCGCGGCGCACGGCCTGCGGGCCGTCCCCCGCCGTGGCCACCACCTCGAACCCGGCCTCGGACAGGTCGCGGGCGACGGCGTCGCGCCACATCGGGTGGTCGTCGACCACCATCACGGTCACGGGCCGCCCCTCGTGCTCCGCGTCCTGTCCGCCGCCCTGTCCGCTGTCCCGCCGCTCGGTCATCATCCGGTCTCCCCCTGCCGCGGAACCCTCAACTCCACCTCGGTGCCCTGGCCGGGCGCCGAGATCCACTCGGCGCTGCCGCCCAGGTCGCGCAGGCGCCCCCGGATGGACAGCGCCACGCCGAGCCGCCCCTCGCGCTCGGCGTCGGCCAGCCGCCCCTCGGGGATGCCGGGGCCGTCGTCGCGGACGGTCACCGTCACCGCGTCCGGCTCGTCCTCGACCAGGATCCAGGTGTGCGCGCCCTCTCCCGCGTGCGCCCGCACATTGTCCAAGGCGGCGCCGACGGCGGCCGCGAGCTCGGTGGCGGCCTCGGCGGGGAGCGGTACGGCGGTGCCGGGCCCGGAGAGGGTGACACGGGATCCGGCGTGCCGGGCCAACAGGGCCAGCAGATCGCACCGTTCGCCCCCGGTCGCCCCGTCCGTGGCGGGTGCGTCGGCCGCGACCGTCAGAAGCACGGCCCCAGCCGGCTCAGCCGACTGTGCCGCGTCCCCCGAGTCCGCCGCGCCCCGGGCCCTCAGGGGGGCGGCGGGCCCGGTCGCCGGGCCGGTGGAGATCAGCGTGCGCAGCGCGATCTCCTGCTCCCCCGCCATCCGCCCCAGCTCGGCCGCCTCCCCGCCGATCGCGGCGCCCCGCCGCTGCACCATGGCGAGGACCTGGAGCACGCTGTCGTGGATGTCGCGGGCCAGCCGCTCCCGTTCGCGCGTGGCAGCCTCGATCCGCAGCGCGCGGGCCAGGGTGCGCTCACTGGCGCGGGCCACCTCGACCACATAGCCGATCGCCACGCTCGCCACCCACACCAGCATGAGCATGTGGACGGCGTCCTGGGCGAATCCGCCGCGTTCGATGATGTTGGCCGCGCAGACGACGGTGGAGGCCCAGGCGGCCCACCGCCAGCCGCCCTTGATCGCGAAGCCGAGCACGGCTCCGGCCGTCCATATCGACGGCAGGGTGGGCGTGCCCTCGGCGATGCGGTCGTGGGTGTCGACGAGCGGGGTGAGCAGGATGCCGACCACCGCGACGGTCAGGTCACCGGCCAGGAAGCGCAGGGTGCACCGCTCGGCCGAGGAGACCATGCGGACGGTGAGCGCGGTCCACACGGTCAGCACGGCCATATAGGCGCCCGCGCCGAGCGGGTGGTCGTAGTTGTCGTAGCCGTAGGCGTAGAGGGTGAGCGCGTACAGCAGCGTGAGCACCCGGTAGGCGGTCAGTGCCCGCCAGAGGGGCTGCTCCACCGACATGCGCACGACACGCTCGCCCTTGGGCCGCTGCGCCACTTCCCCACCCCCGCGCCGGACTCGGTCACGCCCCGGACTTGTCCCCGCCCTGGTCCCCGCCCTGGTCCCCGCTCTGGTCCCTGGGCTTGTCCCCGCCCCGATCCCCGGGCTTGTCGTCGCCGGCGCCCTCGGCGCTCCTGCCCTCGCGTTTGCGGGCCGCCTCGGCATCCGCGATCTGCCGCTTGGCGACGGTCGCGTAGATGTCGACGTACTCCTGGCCGGACAGCTTCATGATCTCGTACATGACCTCGTCGGTCACCGAACGCAGGATGAAGCGGTCGTTGTCCATGCCGTGGTAGCGGCTGAAGTCCAGCGGCTTGCCGATCCGGATGCCCGGCCGCATCAGCTTGGGCATGACCTTGCCCGGTGGCTGGATCTTCTCGGTGTCGATCATCGCGACCGGGATCACCGGGGCGCCCGTCGCCAGCGCCACCCGCGCCAGACCGCCCGGCTTGCCGCGGTACAGCCGCCCGTCCGGCGAGCGCGTGCCCTCCGGGTAGATGCCGAACAGCTCGCCGCGCTCCAGCACCTCGATGCCGCTCTTGATCGCGGCCTCACTCGCGCCGCGCCCGCCCGAGCGGTCCACCGGCAGCTGCCCGACGCCCTTGAAGAACGCGGCGGTCAGCTTGCCTTTCACGCCCGGGGTGGTGAAGTACTCCTGCTTGGCGATGAAGGTGACCTTGCGGTCGAGCATCGCGGGGAGGAAGAAGGAGTCGGAGAAGGACAGATGGTTGCTGGCGAGAATGGCCGGCCCCTCGGCGGGGACGTTCTCCAGTCCCTCCACCCAGGGCCGGAAGGCAAGCTTCAACGTGCCGCCGACCGACAGCTTCATGGCGCCGTAGAACAACCGAGGACCTCGCCTGTATCCGACCTTTACCCGACGAGGAGACCTTAACGTGCCTACCCCCTGTGCGGCGCGCCGCGTACGCTGAGATCCCGGGCCGCCCGGCCCCGTTCCACCGACTGCCAGATACAGCTAAACACCTGCCAGATACACCGAACGGAGATCCGCGGTGCCGCTCCTGCCCGGGGCCCAGCCGTTCCGCCACGACGGCGGAGAGATCGGCGTCCTCGTCTGTCATGGCTTCACCGGCTCGCCCCAGTCGGTCCGCCCCTGGGCCGAGCACCTCGCGCGGCAGGGCCTGACGGTCTCGCTCCCGCTGCTGCCCGGCCACGGCACCCGCTGGCAGGAGCTCGCGGTCACCAGCCGGGGGGACTGGTACGCCGAGGTGGACCGGGAGTTCCGCGGGCTCGCCGAGCGATGTCGGCAGGTGTTCGTATGCGGTCTGTCGATGGGCGGCGCGCTCGCCCTGCGGCTGGCCGCCCGGCACGGGGCGCGGGTCAGCGGGCTCGCCCTGGTCAACCCGGCCCACAAGATGCACGACCGGGCGGCCCCGGCACTGCCGGTGCTGCGCCATCTGGTCCCCTCCGTCAAGGGCATCGTGAGCGACATCGCCAAGCCGGGCACGCCGGAGACGGGCTATGACCGGGTGCCGTTGCACGGCGCGTACCAGCTGCGCCGGCTGCTCCTGGAAGTGGACGCCGAGCTGCCGCGGGTGACCCAGCCGCTGCTGCTGATGCACAGCGCGCAGGACCATGTGGTGCCGCCGGTCGATTCGGCGCGGATCCTGAGCCGGGTCTCCTCCCGGGACGTCACCGAGCTGGTGCTGGAGCGCAGCTACCACGTGGCGACGCTGGACCACGACGCTGAGCTCGTCTTCGCCGAGACCCATGCGTTCATCAGCAGGCTGGCGCGGGGTATCGATGAGGACAGTGGGACGGATACGCGACTCGGGAAGGAGGGGGCGGCGGCCAGTGGCGGAGCGTGACCCGAACGAGAACGAGGCAGGCGCGCGGGACGACGATGCCGCGTTCGCCGAGATCGTCGCGGCGTACGGCAAGGAGACCCGGGACCCCGAGGGACCGGCGCCATGGCCCGAGGCCGAAGATCTCCCCGACGACGCGGAAAACGCAGCCGACGCGGATGACGCGGCCGACCCGCACGGCCGACGCGACGGGGACGACAAGGACGCCCCGGAAGCGGGGGCCGGCCCGGTCGATGTGGCCAAGCCGGACAAGCCTCTCGGCAGCTTCATCGTGTACGCGCCGGGCGTCGGCCCGCGCGACTGGGAGCCCGCCGAGCCGTCCGACGACGACTTCGACGAGACCGACGAGGGCCACTTCGTCCCGCCCGAGCCGCCCCCGCTCCCCGAGACCGACGCCACCGCCCGCTTCGCCTGGCTGGGCGTCCTGGGCGGCCCGCTGCTGCTGCTCGGCGTGGTGCTGTTCCAGGTGGAGCTGACCTGGTGGATCACCACGCTCGCGGTGGGCGGCTTCCTGGGCGGCTTCACCACGCTGGTGCTGCGGATGAAGGACGACGGCGAGGAGGAGGACGAGGACCCGGGGCGCGGCGCGGTCGTCTGACCCGGCGCGGCGGCCCCGGCCGCCTGAACGACGGAAAGGGAACTCGATTCCCGCGAACGGCGAAGTACGGGTGAACAAGCCCACATCTTCGAAGCGTTCGCAGGAACGAGAGGAGCCCCGATGACCGTCGGAACAGGCGTCCGGCTCGGCCAGGACCAGAGCCAGGACACCGACGCCTCGTTGATCGAACGGTCTCGGGACGAGCCCGAAGCCTTCGCCGTGCTGTTCGACCGCCACGCCGACGCGGTGCACCGCTACGCGGCCCGCCGGCTCGGCACCGAGGCGGCGGACGACCTGATGGCGGAGACGTTCACCACCGCTTTCCAGCAGCGGCACCGGTACGACCTCGAGCGGGCCGACGCCCGCCCGTGGCTGTTCGGCATCGCGACCAACCTCATCAGCCGGCACCGCCGGGCCGAGGCCCGGCGCTTCAAGGCGCTCGGGCGGCTGCCCGCGCCCGCCGACCACGACGAGGCGGTCGCGGACCGGGTCGCCGCGCGGGTCACCGCGCAGGGGGTACGGCGGGAGCTGGCCGGGGCGCTGTCCCGGCTGCCCGCCCGGCACCGGGATGTCGTGTTGCTGGTGGCCTGGGCCGGTCTCGGTTACGAGGAGGCCGCGGAGGCCCTGGAGGTGCCCGTCGGCACGGTCAGATCACGGCTGCATCGGGCTCGCAGCAAATTGCGCGAAGCACTGGGCGGATCCGATCCAACTGCCTTCCGGGAGGAATCCGGCCATGAGTAATCAGCCATTGCCGCCAGACCAGGACGAACTCGAGCTGCTGCGCGACTGGGACACGGGCGCGCCGCCGCTCACCGGCCGGGCCCGCAGCCGGGCCCGGGCCCGGCTGTTCGCCGCGATGGGCGGCGCCCCCGCCCCGCGGCGCCGCCACCCGCTGCTGCGGGTGGTCGTCGCCGCGTCCGTGGCCGCCGCCGCGACCGCGGGCGTGCTGGTCGCGGTGAACCAGGGCTCGGGCTCGGACCCCGCCCAGGCCCGCCCCACCGCGTCGCCCCGTCTACAGAACGTCAGCGCGCGCACGGTGCTGAACGGGGCGGCGGCCTTCGAGCGGAAGCGGGGGAAGGGCATCGAGCCCCGCGACGACCAGTTCATCTACACCAAAGAGATCATCAAGGAGACGTCGAAGAAGACCGGGAAGACCAAGACTTACACGGACGAGAACTGGCGGTCCGTCGACGGCTCCCACCGGTCGTGGGTGATGGAGATCGGCCATGGCTGGTGGTCCGACCCGGACCCGCAGGAGGGCTCGTCCTGGCCGCCCCAGGACTGGACACGGCTGGAGAAACTGCCGACGGACCCGGACAAGCTGCTGATCGCGGTGCGCGACTGGGCGTACAAGAAGCCGCACTACAACAGGCCGATCGAGGACGACGAGTGGGGTGACATCGAGTTCGGCCTCGCGGGGCTGCTGTACCGCGTGCCGGTGATGCCCGACGGGCTGCGGGCCGCGGCGTACGAGGCGCTCGGCAGGATCCCGGGGGTCAAGGCGACCCCGGGCGAGAAGGACGCCAAGGGGCGCGAGGGCATCGCGATCTCGTACGACAGCCCGCACGGGCTGTCGTCGGTGTTCATCTTCGACGCGAACACATACGCCTACCTGGGCATGCGCGACATCCGCAGCTCCGACAAGACCCACGACCAGTACGTCCAGCGCTCGTACCTGGACGGCTACGCGGTGGTGGACAAGGTCAAGCAGCGGCCTTAGGCCTTAGCCAGGGCCTCAGGCCAGGAGACCCGTGCTCGTCCGACCGGCGGGCACGACGGGGGAAACACGGGGGAGCCTGAGGGCGGCCAGGACCGGGAGATGGTCCGAGGCCGCCCTCAGGTCTGTCTCGGTGACCCCGGGCAGCCCGGCCGGCACCCCGCAGCCGAGGATCTCCACACCCTCGGTCGCGAAGAGCGCGTCGATGCGCCGCCGCGGCCGGTCCGGCGGGTAGGTGAACTCGCTCCCCCAGGGCTCGGTGGCCCAGGCGTCGCGCAGCGGTCCGGCCAGCCGGCGGAAGGCGCGGCCCTCGGGCTGGTCGTTGATGTCGCCGGCCAGGACGGTGTACGGGACGTCCAGCCGGGCCAGGTGGTCCAGCACCATCCCCGCCTGGTCGTAGCGCTCGGCCGCGGCCAGGCTCAGATGGCAGCTGACCACGCCGAGCCTGATCCCGTTGTCGCCCCGGTGCCCGCCCCCGAACCGCAGCACGGCGGTGGCCAGGCCGCGCCGGTGCAGGCCGGGGACGCGGGGCAGCAGGATGTCCTCGGTCCGCTCCACATGGGCGCGCAGCGAGGTCAGCAGCATCGGGCCGGCGGCGGTGGCACCGCCGGTGGTGTGGACGAGGCCGGTCTCGCGGGCCAGCCAGGAGGCGGCCTTGCGCCAGCGGAAGAAGCGCGGCGCCTCCTGCACGCACAGCACGTCGGGGGCGCAGGCCCGGATGACCCGGACCAGCGCCTCGCGGTCGTCGCGCAGCGAGCGGATGTTGTAGCTGAGCACCCGCACCACCGCCGCGTCCTGGGCGGTGGCCGATGCCGGCAGGTCCGCGAGCACCATGTGTCGTCCCCCCCGTCCCGGTCAGCCCTGGCGGGCCAGGTCGGCGGCGCCGACGAGCCCGGCCTTGCCGCCGAGCTGGGCGGCGAGCACCTGGGCGTGCGGGCGCCACTGATTGCCGACCAGCCAGCGGCGGAAGGACTTGCGGATCGGCTCGAGGACCAGGTCGCCCTCGTCGGAGACGCCGCCGCCGACGATGAACGCCGAGGGGTCGAAGAGCGAGGCGAGGTCGGCAAGACCGGCGCCGGCCCAGCGGGCCAGCTCTCGGAAGGAGTCGATGGCGACCGGATCGCCCTGGCGGGCGGCGTCGCTGATGTGCTTGCCCTGGATGCCCTCGGGGGTGCCGTCGCCGAGGCCGAGCAGCACCTCGGCGCTCTCCGGGGTGGCGTTGGCGCGCTGCTTGGCGTAGCGGACCAGGGCGCGGCCGGAGGCGTACTGCTCCCAGCAGCCCTGGCTGCCGCAGCCGCACAGCAGCCCGTCCGGGACGACGCGGATGTGGCCGAACTCGGCGGCGACGCCGAAGCGGCCGCGGTGCAGCTTGCCACCGATGATGATGCCGCCGCCGAGGCCGGTGCCGAGCGTGATGCACACGACGTCGTCATGGCCCTGGCCGGCGCCGAAGCGGTACTCGCCCCACGCGGCGGCGTTCGCGTCGTTCTCGACGACGACGGGCAGGCCCACGCGCTGCTCGACCTTGTCCTTGAGCGCCTCGTGGCGCCAGTTGATGTTGGGCGCGAAGAGCACCGTGGCGCGCTTGTCGTCCACGTAACCGGCCGCGCCGATACCGACGGCCTCGATGTCATGGCCGGTGCTGACCTGGCGCACCGCGTCCGCGATGGCGTCGACGACCCCCTCGGGAGTCAGCGGGGTCGATACCTTGCACGTCTCGAGAATCGAGCCCTCTTCGTCGACCACGCCAGCTGCGATCTTCGTGCCGCCGATGTCGACGCCGATGGTGAGTCCCATGTGTCCCTCAGTTATTTGGTCGAACCCCGCCGAGCACAACGGTACCGGAGACGGGGCTCAGTCGAGGTCGATGTGTTCACTACTCGAAGACTCGTCGCCCTCGTCGCCCTCGTCGGCCTTGTTGGCTCGGTCGTCCGTCTCGTCGGCGCGGTTGTCGCCGCCCCGCGTCCAGCGCTGCTCCTGGCCCTGGACCGCGGCCCGATAAGCGGCGAGGAGCTCGGTGCCGGCGGTGGCGAGGTGGTCGAAGACCTCAGGGTTCCGTTCGATGACCGGTTCGACAGCGGCCTTGGCCTGTGCGATCAAGTGTTGTACGGCGCCCTGCACGGCCGTCCCGGCCAGCGGGGCCTGGGGGCCGGCGAACCTGTCGGCGATGGCCTCGGCCAGCTTGCGCAGCTCCTCGGCGGCGCTGCCGGGCTCGTGGCCGCCCTCGCCGGCCCGGCGGCGGGCCCGCTCCGCGGCGAGGTCCTCGGCACAGGCCCGCTCCCAGGCGTCGGGGTCGATGTCGGTGACCGGTACGTCGGTGACCGGGGATTCGGCGGGGCGCTCGGTGGCGTCGCTCATGGCGGGCTCCTGCGGCGGAGGGACTGGCGGCCCGGGGGTGTTCATCCGGGCTTGCTCCCGACGTTACCGGAATGACAAGGCGAGAAAAGAGGCGAGAGTCGTCACAGGCTCTTCGGCCACAGCTCGGGATCCGGTGCGAACCGGACGTGGAGGCGGCCGTCGCGCAGCCCGGCGCCGGACACGGTGCAGCGGCGCAGGGCGGACGGCAGTGGCAGCACCCGGTGGAACGGGCCGACGGTGACGATCAGTTCATCGCCGCGGCGCACCAGGCCGAGGGCGTCGCGGTCGGCGCCGGGCAGCGGCAGCCGCCACACCAGCTCCCCTTCGTCGGCGAGGCGGTCCTCGACCGTCCACGGCTCGGCGGCCCGGCGGTCGGGCCGCGGCTCGGGGGCCCCGGCCGGGCCGGCGAGGGCGGCGAGCCCGGCGGCGGGTCCGCCCGCCCGGTGCGCGCCGCCCGGGCCGGCGGAGTCAGGGGGACCGGCGGAGTCGTGCGGGCCGCTCGCCTCCAGCGGGTCGTGGCCCAGGTGCGGCAGCTCGCGGACGGGGACGTCGGGCGCCCACTCCCCGTGCAGCTCCTTGAGCGCGGCCTGCTGGCGGCCGGACAGCGCCGCGAGCCAGGGGTCGGCGGTGCCGGTGGGCAGCAGCCGGTTGGCGACCACGGCCTCCACGCGGCAGCCGTACAGCGCGAGCCCGGCGCGCGCGGTGCGCAGCGCCCGGTCGGCGAGCGGTCCCGGGTCCACCACCAGCCGTACGGTGGTGGCCTCGGACTCGATCAGGGCCTGGACGCCGGCCAGCTCGCGCTCCCAGCGCTCGGCCGTCTCGTACAGCTTCTGGGCGGGCATCGGCACCCCGGCGAGCTGCGCCAGCATCGGCCGCAGGGCGCGCGCCGCCTGCCGCTCGGCGGGCAGCAGCCGGCGCAGATAGCGGCGCAGCTGCTCGGGCAGCGCCAGGACCGCGATCGTGTCGGGGGCGGGCGGCATGTCGACGACCAGGACGTCCCAGGGAGAACTCGGTTCGTGGGCGGCGCGCAGCGCGCGCAGCACCGCGAAGGCCTCCGCGCCGGGCAGGCCGGTCAGCTCCTCGGGGTCCAGCGGGGTCGCGCCGAGCATGTCCAGCGCGCCGCGCCCCCGCTCCTGGAGCGCGGTCAGCTCGCCGCGGAACCAGTCGGCGGCGGCGATGCGCGCGGCCCACAGCCCGGGGGCGACCTCGACCGGCGGGGACCACGGCAGCCGCTCGGCCGCCGGTGCGGCGGGCCGGGGCGCGGGGAGGCCGAGCAGCGCCTCCGGGGTGCCGTCGCGGTCCGCCGTGAGCAGCAGGGCGCGCCGTCCCTCGCGGGCGGCGGCGAGCGCGGTCGCGGCGGCGACGGTGGTGCGGCCCGCGCCGCCGGTACCGGTGACGAGGACCGTACGCATGAAAAGGAGCCTCCGGGCAGGGCGGGGGTACCTCCAGCGGTAGCTGGGGGCACGAGGTGGGGCTTCCCGACGGTAGCGGGATCAGTGGCGCTCGCGGTCGCGCCCGCGCCGGGCGGGGGCCCAGAGGGCCTGGGCGGGTCCAGGCGGGCCTGGTCGGGCCTAGGCGGCGCTCTCCACCCGCTTCTTCAGACCGGCCAGCGCGCGGTCGATGATGACCTTCTCGGCCTTGCGCTTGATCATGCCGAGCATCGGGATCTTGACGTCGACGGTGAGCTGGTAGGTGACCTCGGTGCGCTTGCCGCTGTCGAGGGGGGCCAGCAGGTAGGAGCCGTCGAGGGAGCGCAGCATCTGGGACTTGACCAGGGACCAGCTGACCTGGTTGTCACCTGTCCAGGTGTACTCCAGGGTGTAGTCGTCCTTGATCGCCCCGGCGTCGAGCAGCATCCGCACCTTCTCGGCGCGGCCCCGGTCGTCCTTGGTGAGGACGTCGGCCTCCTTCACCTCTCCGGACCACTCCGGGTAACGGTCGAAGTCGGCGATCACCTCCATCACGTCGGCCGGTGCCGCCTCGATCGTGATGCTCGAGCTGGTGTGTTCCGCCATCGCCGTGGTTCCTTCGGTGTCGGTCCGCTTGATCCGCCGCCTGGGTCTCTGCCGCTGAAGGCTACCGCGCGCGGCTTGGACCGTCCGACAGTAGGGCCCGCGGCGTCGCGGGCCCTACTGTCGGATGGTCTGACGGTCTCACCACTCCAGGGTCCAGGGGGTGCCGGTCGAGGCGAAGTGTCCGACGTTGACGCACTCGGTGGCGCCGATCCGCATCCGGCGGGCGAGCGGCTGGTGGACATGGCCGAAGAAGGCGTACTTGGGACGCACGGCGCGGATGGCGTCGAGGAGGGCGGCGCTGCCCCGCTCGAAGCGGCGGGCGACGGTGTCGTAGCACAGCTCGGGCACATCGGGCGGGATGTGGGTGCACAACACGTCGACCTCGCCGAGCGCGGCGATCTTCGCGGCGTAGACCTCGTCGTCGATCTCGTACGGCGTGCGCATCGGGGTGCGCAGCCCGCCGCCGACGAAGCCGAAGACCCGGCCGCCGATCTCGATCCGCTCGCCGTCGAGGACGGTGGTGCCGGGCCCGGCGTACTCGGGCCACAGCCTCGGTATGTCGACATTGCCGTAGGTCGCGTAGGTGGGGGCGGGAAAGGCCGCGAAGAGCTCGGCGTACTGCCGGCGCACCGCGGACTCGATGGCGGCGTTGCGGTCCAGCCCGTCCCACAGCCGGTTGCCGAACGCGCGGGCCTCCTCGAACCGGCGGGCGGTGCGCAGCTCCACGATGCGGTCGGCGTTCTCGACACCGAACAGGTCGGGGAAGATGCCCCGGGAGTGATCGGCGTAGTCGAGGAAGAGCACCAGGTCCCCGAGACAGATCAGGGCGTCCGCGCCTTCGCCCGCCTTCTTCAGGTCCCGGCTGTTGCCGTGCACGTCGCTGACCACGTGAACTCGCATGCGGGTCAGCCTAAGTCCTGCGGGCTCGGGCCGTCAGGCACCGGCTTGGACCACCCCGCCACCACCTGCGGATACTTCCGGGCCCCGGGCCGCGTCGACTAGTCTGCGGCCAGTACGAGAGCGGGGTGTGACGCATCAAACATCTGGGAGGACCCCCTATCCCAGATGCCATACCCATCGGTAACGTCCGGGCAGTCCACCACCCCCCATTGCCCGTGTAGCGGCGCCGGCGCCCGACGAGGAGCAGCAGTCTTGCGCGAGTTCAGCCTTCCGGCCCTGTACGAGGTTCCGGCCGACGGGAATCTGACGGACCTCATCCGGCGCAACGCCACCCACCATCCCGAGGTGGCCGTGGTCGGCCGGAAGGTCGACGGCGAGTGGCAGGACGTCACCGCCGTCGAGTTCCTCGCCGAGGTGCGGGCCGTGGCCAAGGGCCTGATCGCCGCCGGGGTGGAGCCGGGCGACCGGGTCGGGCTGATGTCGCGCACCCGCTATGAGTGGACGCTGCTGGACTTCGCCGTCTGGAGCGCGGGCGCGGTCACCGTGCCGGTCTACGAGACGAGTTCGGCCGAGCAGACCCAGTGGATCCTCGGCGACTCGGGCGCGGTCGCCTGCGTGGTGGAGTCCGCCGCGCACGAGGCCGCCGTCGAGTCCGTACGGGACACGCTGCCCGCGCTGAAGGGCCTCTGGCGGATCGAGGGCGGCGGGGCGGTCGAGACCCTGCGGAAGCTGGGCGCGGACATCGCGGACGCGGTGGTCGACGAGCGCAGCGCCATCGCGAACGCCGACTCCCCGGCCACGATCGTCTACACCTCGGGCACCACCGGCCGCCCCAAGGGCTGTGTGCTCTCCCACCGCAGCTTCTTCGCCGAGTGCGGCAATGTCGTGGCCCGCCTCAAGCCGATCTTCGTGACCGGCGAGTCGTCAGTGCTGCTCTTCCTCCCCGAGGCGCATGTCTTCGGGCGGCTGGTGGAGATCGCGGCGGTGCTGGCGCCGATCAAGCTCGGGCATGTCCCGGACGTCAAGACGCTCACCGACGAACTCGCCTCCTTCCGGCCGACGTTGGTGCTCGGTGTGCCGCGCGTCTTCGAGAAGGTCTACAACGCGGCGCGGGCGAAGGCGCAGGCCGACGGCAAGGGCAAGATCTTCGACAAGGCGGCCGCGACCGCCATCGCCTACAGCGAGGCGCTGGACTCCCCCGCCGGGCCGTCCTTCGGCCTCAAGGTCAGGCACAAGCTCTTCGACCGCCTGGTCTACAGCAAGCTGCGCGCCGTCCTGGGCGGCCGGGCCACCCACGCGATCTCCGGCGGCGCCCCGCTGGGCGCCCGGCTCGGCCACTTCTACCGGGGCATCGGCTTCACGGTGCTGGAGGGGTACGGCCTGACGGAGTCCTGCGCGGCGACCACCTTCAACCCGTGGGACCGGCAGAAGCTCGGCTCGGTGGGCCAGCCGATGCCGGGCACGGTGGTCCGGATCGCGGACGACGGGGAGGTGCTGCTGCACGGCGAGCACCTGTTCAGCGGGTACTGGAACAACGAGGCGGCGACGGCGGAGGCGCTGTCCGACGGCTGGTTCCACACCGGCGACGTGGGCACCCTCGACGAGGACGGCTATCTCACCATCACCGGCCGCAAGAAGGAGATCATCGTCACCGCGGGCGGCAAGAACGTGGCCCCGGCGGTGATCGAGGACCGGATCAGGGCGCACGCCCTGATCGCCGAGTGCATGGTGGTCGGCGACGGCCGCCCCTTCGTCGGCGCGCTGGTCACCGTCGACGAGGAGTTCCTGCCTCGCTGGCTGGCCGAGCACGGCAAGCCGGCCGGCTCCACGGTGGCCGAGCTGCGGGAGGACCCCGAGCTGCTGGCCGAGATCCAGCGGGCGGTGGACGACGGGAACGCGGCGGTCTCGAAGGCGGAGTCGGTGCGCAAGTTCCGCATCCTCGCCACGCAGTTCACCGAGGACTCCGGGCATGTCACGCCGTCGCTGAAGCTCAAGCGGAACGTGGTGGCCAAGGACTTCGCGGCCGAGATCGAGGCGCTCTACCAGCGCTGACCGGGCCCCTGTCCCTGTGGATCAGCCGGATCAGCCGGATCAGCCGGATCAGCCGGCGAGCAGGCCCTCCAGGCGCTCGGCGAGCAGGTCCCAGCGCCAGCGCTCCTCGACCCAGGCGCGCCCCCGCTCCCCCATCCGCCGCCGCAGCTCGGGGTCCTGGAGCAGCGCGACGATCCGCTCGGCCGCCTGCTCGGCCGAGCCGCCCCGCACCACCCAGCCCGTCTCGCCCTCGAGGACCGCGTCCGGCGCGCCGCCGGAGTCTCCGGCGACGACGGGCAGGCCGGTCGCGGAGGCCTCCAGGTAGACGATGCCGAGGCCTTCGACGTCCAGGCCGCCGCGGCGGGTGCGGCAGGGCATGGCGAACACGTCGCCCGCGCCGTAGTGGGCGGGCAGATCCTCCCAGGGGACCGCGCCGGTGAAGCGCACGGAGTCGGCGACGCCGGTGGTCTCGGCCAGCCGGCGCAGCTCCTTGGCGTACGGGCCGCCGCCGACGATCAGCAGGACGGCGTCCGGGACCCGCGCCAGGATCCGCGGCATGGCCTGGATGAGGGTGTCCTGCCCCTTGCGCGGCACCAGCCGGGAGACACAGACCACGACGGGGCGGTCGGCGAGCCCGAGCCTGGCCCGGACCCCGGCGCCGCCCGAGCCGGGGTGGAAGGTCTTCTCGTCCACGCCGGGCGTCAGCTGGACCATGCGCGCCGCCGCCTCGGGCCCGATCGCCGCCGCGATCCGCGAGCGGGTGTACTCGCCGAGATAGGTGAGGGTGTCGGCGCCCTCGCCGATCCGGCGCAGCAGCCCGCGGGAGGCGGGGAGCTGGGCCCAGGCGGCCTCGTGCCCATGGGTGGTCGCCACCAGCCGCCGGGCGCCCGCCCCGCGCAGCGCCGGGGCCATCAGCCCGAGCGGGGCGGCGGCCCCGAACCACACCGCGGTGCAGCCGTGCGCGCGCAGCAGCTCGCCGGCCCGCCGGGTCACCCGCGGGGTGGGCAGCAGCATGGTCGTACGGTCCCGTACGACGCGGAACGGCTGCTCGGCGTCGAACCGGGCGGTGGCCTCGGCGCCCTCCCTGCCGCGCTTCCAGGTGGAGGCGTAGACGACGACCCGCTGCGGGTCCAGGCGCAGCGCGATGTTGTGCAGAAACGCCTGGATGCCGCCGGGCCGGGGCGGGAAGTCGTTGGTGACGATCAGGGTCTTGTCCATCCCCGCCGACAGTACCGGGTGCGGGCGCGGCCGCCGGGCCCCGTCAGCACACCCCGGGCAGCCCGAAGCCGGACAGGCCGTAGGCCAGGGGCAGCTGGACGGCCGTGCCGACGAGGGTGACGCGCAGCCTCAGCGGGCTGCCCCCGGCCCCCTCGAACACGCCGCCCAGCGCGATGAAGCAGCCCAGCAGGGCCAGATACGGGCCCAGGCAGCGCAGAAACGCCGTGCCGGCCGCGGCGACGTCCGGCGGCGCGGCGAACGCCCGCATCACCCACGGCGCGATGGCCACCAGCAGCAGGGAACCGGCCATCCGGGCCGTGAGGTCGGCGGCCATCGGCAGCCCGGTGCTCGCGTTCCTCCGCCATCTGCCGGACCGCGCCGAGCAGGCGGCCGTGCTGCGGCGCCGCCAGGCGTTCCTGGACGCCCCGTCGAGCTTCTTCTACCAGGGCGGCGAGCCGGTGCGCGCGGAGCGGGCCGGGGACGTCTTCCGTGAGGGCATGCTGCGGATCGCCCGCGCGACCACGGCGGAGGAGCGGCGGTGGCTCGCGGACGCCCTGGACCGGCTGGAGGCGCGCCAGCCCGCTAACCGAGCTCCGCGGACACGTACTTGCGCCACAGGTCGGTGAACTCGGCCAGGTTCGTGCCCAGCACCTCGCGCAGCGCGGACTCCACCGCCCCCTGGCGGCGCGGGCTCTCGCCCACCGCGCGGTAGAAGTCGATCAGCTTCCCCTCGCCCCACTTCTCCGCGATCAAGCGGCAGGCCAGCCAGCCCTCCTCGTACGCCCGGGACAGGGCGTCCGCGTCGCCGCCGAAGCCGAAGGCCTTGTCGTCCGGGAGGGCGTCCGGCAGGCGGCCGGCCGCGACGGAGCGGGCGAGTTCGGGGGCCACCTCGCGGGGGGCGCGGTCGGTGCCGAGGTAGCCCGTCCAGTCGGCGAAGCCCTCGGAGAGCCACATCGGGGTGGCGGCGGTGGTGACGGCGCGGGTGGCCACATGGGCCGTCTCGTGGGTGAGCACGACGCGCCGTCCGAAGTCGCCGAGGACCTGGTACGCCTCGGGGTTGAGGATGACGCGGTCGGCGGCCGCGAAACGGCCGGCCCGCGCCTCGCCGGTGGTGACGGCCGCGATGCCGCGGTAGCCGCTCGCGGACGAGCCCAGCAGGGCGGCCATCCGGTTCAGGGAGGCGGGGACCTCCACCACCACCCGCCCGGCCCAGGCGTGCGGCCACACCTTCCGCAGGACGGCCACCGCCCGGTCCGCCCCGGCCGCCACCTCGCGCAGCCGCCGCCGGCCCTGGCCCACGCCGAGGACGAGGCTGTCCTCGCCGCGCACGGCGGTCACCGCGCCCTGGTCCCACAGCTCCACGGAGGTCCGCCTGCCGCCCTCCTCGCCGTCGTCGGAGGCCACGTACCAGCGCCCGTTCCGCTGGGCGAGGGTCAGATACTCCTCGGCGACGACCGGCGCGGTGTCGTAACCGGACAGCCGGTAGCGCAGTTCGACCCGGGCGGCGAGGCGGCGGCCCTCGCCCAGCGCGGGGTCGAAGCCGCCGGTGTCCACCAGGCGGTAGGTCCAGGAGCGCACCGGTACGGCGGCCAGGTTGGCGAACATCCGCCGCTGCTCGGCCAGATAGCGGGCCGAGCGCCGGTCGACGGTGGCGAGAAAGGCGCCCGCGTCGCGCTCCCGGACCGCCGCGGCCCGCCGGTCGAGCAGTTGCTGGACGGCCCGCCCGTCCCGCCCCGCGCCGTCGTCGGGGGCCTGGACGGTGCCGCAGCCGGTGAGCGCGACGGCCACCAGGACGCAGAGCGCGGCCAGGCACGGCGCCGCCCGCCACGCCCACCGTCTGCCCGCCCGCCGTCCGCCCGGCCGCCGCCTACCCGCCACGCCGTAGATCGTACGAGGCTCGCGGTTCGGAATCAGACGCGCTTATCAGACACGTGTGGTGGCATCAGACCCGTGTGATGGCGGAAATCGACATCATGCCGACCGGGTCGTACCGCACCCGCGCCCCCGGGTAGGGCGCGTGGATCACCTGCCCGTTGCCCGCGTACATCCCGACATGGCCCGCGTCGGAGCGGTAGACCACCAGGTCACCGGGGCGGATGTGGCTCAGCGCCACCTGGTGCCCGGCGGACGCCTGCTGCTGTGAGGTGCGCGGGATCGCCACCCCGGCCCGCCCGTACGCCCATTGGGTCAGCCCCGAGCAGTCGAAGGCGGTGGGGCCGGCCTGCCCCCAGGCGTAGGGCAGGCCCACCGCCCGGCGCGCGGCCTCGAGCGCGGCGGCCGCGCGCGGCGAGGACGGCGGCAGCTCCGCCACGCCGACCGGCTGGGACGCCGCGCGCGAGCCGTGCAGATAGGCCGCGCGCTGGGCGGGCGGCAGGGCGTTGAACAGCCGGCGCGCCGTGGCCAGCTTGTGCCGCACGGACCGCTTGTGGCGGATGACGGCCTTGCGGCTGTGCTCCAGCCGCGCGAGCCTGGCCGCCGCCTCCGCGCGCTGCTGGCGCAGCGTCCGCTGGGTGCCCTCGAAGACCCGTAGCTGCCCGGCCTGCCGCTTGCCGATCCGCTGCAGGGTGGCGGCCTTGTCGAGGTAGTGGGCGGGGTCCTCGGAGAGGATCAGCGCGAGGCCGGGGTCGACCCCGCCGGACCGGTACTGGCCGCCCGCGAGGGCGCCGAGCGCCACCCGCATCCGGTTGAGCCGCTCCTGGCCGCGGGCGACGCGGTCCTGGATCCGGTCGACCTGGAGGCGCAGGCCCTGGGCGTGCGCCTCGGCCGCGTTGTAGCGCTCGGTCGCCCGCTCCGCCTGCGCGTAGAGCCGCTCCACCGTGCCGGGGGTGGCGTGCGGAGCCGCGGTGTCCGAGGAGGGGTCGTGCGGCTCGGCGCAGGCCGGCACCGCCGACAGCGCGGCCGCCGACGCCACGGCGGCCGAGGCGGCGGTCAGGGCGGTCACCCGGCCGAGGGCGGTGGTCCGGCCGGAGCCGGATCGCGGCGAACCGGGCTGAGTGAAACCGGGCTGAGAGGGGCGGCGACAGGACGCCATGGGAAGCCGCACTCCCTTCCGCTGTGTCGGAAAGTCCGCTGTGTCGGGAACTGCGCGCAGACAGTAGCCGTACGATCACGCTCGGTCCAAGGAGCGCGACGGGCACACAACGTGACGCCCCGCCGGAGACGCAGGTCACCGGCGGGGCGGACGCTCAGCGGAGGTTGCTCGGCTTCCCCCGAATTCCCCCGAACGGACGGTTCGGGTGGGGTGGGGTGGGTCAGACCCGGACGCCGAACATGAACGGCATGTTGTCCATCGACTCGTAGCGCACATTGGCCCCGGGCTTGGGGGCGTGCAGCACCTGGCCGTTGCCCGCGTACAGGCCTATGTGGTGCAGGTCGCCGTAGAAGAGCACCAGGTCGCCCGGCTTGAGCTCGCCGCGGCCTATGCGGGTGCCGGCGTTCGCCTGGTCCTGCGAGATGCGCGGCAGCTGGACACCGGCCTGCGAGTACGCCCAGCCGGTGAGCCCGGAGCAGTCGAAGGAGGACGGCCCGGTCGCGCCCCACACATACGGTGAGCCTATCTTCGACTTGGCCGCGGCCAGCGCGGCGGCGGCGCGCTGCGAGTCGGGCACGTCGTTGCCCAGGCTCACCCGCTGGTTGGAGCGGTTGGCCCGCTCCTGCTCCTTGGCGGCGAGTGCGGCCCGCTCCTTGGCGGTGAGAGTGTTCAGGAGCTGCTGGGCCTTGGAGAGCTTGCCCTGGATCTCCTTCTTCTTCTCACCCAGGACCTTGCGGGTGTCCTCGAGGTCCTGAAGCTTCGTGGACGCCTCCTGGCGCTGCTGCTTGAGCGTGCGCTGCTTGTCGGCGATCTTGCGCAGCGACTCGGCCTGCTTGCCGCTCACCTGACTGAGTGTGGAGGCCTTGTCGAGGTAGGTGTCCGGGTCGGAGGAGAGCAGCAGCTGCACGGAGGGGTCGATGCCACCGGAGCGGTACTGGGCGGTGGCCATCGAACCCAGGCCGTTACGGAGCTTGTTGAGCTCCTCCTGGCCGCGCGCCACCTTGTCCTGGAGCTCGCCGACCTGCTTCTCCAGCTTTTCCTTCTTCTCCTTGGCGCCGTTGTACTTCTCGGTCGCCCCCTCCGCCTGCTCGTAGAGCTTGTCGACCTGCTCCTTGACGTCCTTCTTGTCCTGCTTGGGAGCGGCCTGCGCGGCCTGGGACGAGAGAGCGACGGCCGCCGCGGCGGTCGCGGTGAAGACGGTTACCCGAGTGCGGCTCGGCTGCTTGGGTCGACGGTGGGACGCCACGAAGGCGAGCTCCTTCTTCCTCGAGCCGCCTACCGGGTGAGTGGGGGTCAAGACCCCGGCTCCGCGGAACGCAGCGCACGCGGACTCGGCGGTACCCCCGCTGTCATCCCGGATGGATGATCAACCGCGCGGAGGTTCGAGCTGACCTTAGTGACCTCGTCGTGATCCGTTCAAATCCCAACGACAAAAAAGTCGGTCTCCAGGCGCATCTTTTACAAACATCACACATACCGTAACGGTCGGTTGACGCTCCGCAGGCGCCAACAGCCGTCCGGCCGCCGTCCAACGCGCCGTCAGGAGTCACTCAGGTACGCGCGAGCCGCTTGAGCAACAGAGCGGAGGAGACCGGTCGTGCCCCAGCCTTGGCCACCCCGTCCGCCACCTCGCGGTCCGTCGAGACCACGACCACCGGCCGACCCGGCGGTTCGGCCCGGACCAGCTGCCTGATCAGCTCGTCCGCGGTCACCCCCGGCTTGCTGAACAGCACCCGCACCCCCCGCGGCGGCGCCAGCAGCACCGGCGCGGCCAGCTCCGCCCCGTCGAAGACACAGGTCATCTCCGCGCCCGTCTGGGCCGCCAGCACCGCGAGCCCGCCCAGCAGCCGCAGCCGCTGCTTCTCCAGCGGCATCGTCGGATAGCCGGTCTTGGTGACGTTGTAGCCGTCCACCACCACGTGGGCCTGGGGCAGCGCGAGCAGCTGGTCGAGCAGCGCGGGGTCCATCTCCGACAGCGCCCTGGCCGCTATGTCCTTCGGTGTCATCTTGCCCGGCTCGACCGCGTCCACCGCGTCCGCCGGACG
Source organism: Streptomyces sp. LZ34 (assembly GCF_053890475.1). Lineage (NCBI taxonomy): Bacteria > Bacillati > Actinomycetota > Actinomycetes > Kitasatosporales > Streptomycetaceae > Streptomyces > Streptomyces sp. LZ34. Next base: position 9,206,382 of record NZ_CM132680.1, on the reverse strand, counting down.
CATCGACGCGGGCGGCAGCGCCAGTTCGCGCCGTAGCCCCTGCGCCGCGTCCAGCACCGTGTCCAGCAGCAGCCGCACCCGCATGTCCTCGACGCTGCGCCCCTCGCGCGCCGCCCGCCGGCTGGCCTCCAGCGCCGACTCCACCTCAACGAGCCGGGCCCGCAGCCGCCGCGCCTCGCCCTCCGCCGTGGCCTGCCGCACCGCGGCCGTCGACCGTACGGACTCCAGCTCGGCGGCGGCCTTGCGCAGCGCCGCCTCGCCGCGCTTGACGTCGCTGAGCGCGCTGCGCAGCTTCCGGTGCAGCGTGTCCGACTCCTTGCGGGCCGCCTCCAGCTCGGCGCGGGACCGCTCGGCCTCCGTACGCGCCGCGGTCCGGGCCTCGCCGAGCTCCTCCCGCAGCCGCCGCAGTTCGCGCTCCGCCTCCTCGCCGGCCCGCTCGGCGGAGGCCCGCTGCGCCTCCTCGCCCGCGGCCTCAACCAGCTTGACCCAACCGGCCGGCCGCAGCACATAGGCGAGCGCCGCGACATCCACCGGATCGGCCGCGGCCGGCGGCGAGCCGCCCTCGATGGCCTCGGCGAGCTCCTTCTGCGTCTCCCGCAGCCGCCCCGCGATCCGCTGCCGGAAGACCGGGTCGGACTCCACGGTCGCGGCCATCGCGTTGCCCGCGAACTTCGCCCGGCGGGTCGGGGTGAAGCGGGCGTACTGCCGCAGCTGGGCGGGCAGCTCGGTGACCGTCAGCCCTCCGAAGGCATCCGCCACCAGAGCCACGACCCGGCGCCTGACCCCCTCCGGCAGGGGGCGGTCGAGCGCCTCGGCGACGCCCTCGGCGTCACCGGCCGACGCGGGGTCGCCCGTCCGCTCCACCACCTGTCATCGCTCCGTTCTCAGGCGCTCGCGCTCGCGCCCGGACGGTCGACCAGCTCGATCTGGTCGACCGCGTTGCACCAGCGGCAGCGCACCGACTCAATGGTCTCACTGACCACCTCGCGCTCCTCGACCCTGGGCTCCCCGCCCAGGTCGAGATGGACGTATTCGACGGCCTTGGTCGAGCGCGTCACATCGAACCGGGTCAGGTTGCCGCACAGGGTGCAGCGCCAGCGGGTCTCGGCTGTCGGCAGGGGCACGGCCATGGCGTCGTCATCCTCGTCGTCTTCATTCCACTGTGGCACTTGGCGTGCTGTAACCCTACGGCCTGAGCCCTGCCCCGCGCCGGGGCCGGTGCGCTCCCCGGCCCGCCCCCCGGCGGCGGCGAGGCACTCTGGGCAGGTTGTGCCCGGTACGCCATGATCTGCCCATGATCGAGACGTCGGAGGGGCCCGGCCGCCCCCTGATGACTTACGCCCTCATCGCCGCCTGCTGCCTGGTCTTCGCCCTCGGGCCGGCCTCCGGCCTCAACCCCGGCTATGGCACCGGGGGCGAGCTGCTGCGGGCCCAGACGGGCTACTTCGAGCGCTGGGGGGTGGTGCCCAGCGCGCTGTGGAGCGGCGCGCCCGCCGAGCCGCTGGCCCCGCTCACCGCGCTCTTCGTCCACGGCAACTGGCTGCACCTGCTCGGCAACATGCTGTTCCTGTACGTCTTCGGGGCGATGGCCGAGGAGCGCATGGGGCGGATCCAGTTCGCCCTCTTCTACCTCGCCACCGGCTATCTGGCGCTGCTCGGCTACGCGGCGGCGCACGCCGGCTCCACCCAGAGCCTGGTCGGCGCCTCCGGGGCCATCTCCGGGGTCCTGGGGGCCTTTCTGTGGCTGTTCCCCCGGGCCCGGGTGACCAGTCTCTTCCCGTTTCTGTTCTTCCTGCCGCTGCGCTTCCCCGCCTGGGTGGTGCTGATCTTCTGGGTCGCGCTCCAGTGGCTGGCCGCCCGCGCGGCCGACGACCGCCCCGGGGTCGCCTACCTCGCCCACCTCGTGGGGTTCAGCCTCGGGTTCCTCTACGCGTGGGCCCGCTTCGGGCGGACGACTAGAGTGAGCAGGGCAGTCAGGTCCAGCGAGGGAGAAAGCCAGCCGTGATCACTTCGATCGTGCTCATCAAGACCAGCGTGGACCAGATCCCCGAGATCGCCGAGCAGATCGCCGCGCTCGACGGCGTGAGCGAGGTCTACTCGGTCACCGGGGCGCACGATCTGATCGCGATGGTGCGGGTGGCCCGGCACGACGACCTCGCGGACGTCATCCCGGGCCGGATCAGCAAGGTGCCGGGCGTGGCCTCCACCGAGACCCACATCGCCTTCCGCACCTACTCCCAGCACGACCTCGAGGCCGCCTTCGCGATCGGCCTCGACGGCTGAGCGGGCCGCTCCTCCGGGCCTTCAGCCGCGGTCCGGGACGCAGCGCCCGTCCTCGGTGCGGTAGCTCCACTTCGCGCCGTCCCGGACCAGTTCCCTCACCGCGGCGACGAACCGCTCGACGTGCTCGTCCGGGGTGCCCGCGCCGAAGCTGACCCGGATCGCGTTCAGCGACCGCTCCCCCGGAGCGGCCTCCGGGGCCCCGCACTCGCCCGCCTCGCCGGGCTCGCCGCCCAGCAGGGTGCGCACCAGCGGATGCGCGCAGAACAGGCCGTCGCGCACGCCGATGCCGTACTCCGCGGAGAGCGCGGCCGCGAAGTGCGAGCTGTTCCAGCCCTCCACCACGAAGGAGATGACCCCCACCCGGGGGGCGTCGTCGCCGAACAGCGACAGCACCCGCACCTCCGGCACCTCGGCCAGCCCCGCGCGGACCTTGGCGATCAGCTGCCGCTCCCGCGCCACCAGGGACTCGAACCCGGCCTCGGTCAGTGCCTTGCAGGCCGAGGCGATCGCATACGCCCCGATGACGTTCGGCGAGCCGGCCTCGTGCCGGGCCTCGGTGGTGTGCCACTCCACGTCCACCCCGCCGTTGTCCCGACGAGCCACCTTGCGGCTGGCGCCGCCGCCCGCCAGATACGGCCGGGCCTCACGCAACCAGTCCGCGCGCCCCGCCAGCACACCGGCCCCGAAGGGCGCGTACAGCTTGTGCCCGGAGAACGCGACCCAGTCGACGTCCAGGTCGGCGATGTCCACGGGGTGGTGCGGGGCGAGCTGCGCGGCGTCCAGCACGATCCGGGCGCCGTGTGCGTGGGCCACCCGCGCCAGCTCCCGCACCGGCCACAGCTCACCGGTCACATTCGACGCGCCGGTCACACACACCAGCGCCGCGCCCGTGTCCCCGTCCACCGCCCGCTGCTCCGCCCGCCATGCGGCCAGCGCCCGCTCCAGCGTCTCGACGGCCTGCCGCGGGGAGCGCGGCGCACTCAGATAGCCGACCTCGACGCCCTCGCGCTGCTGCCACGGCAGCAGCGAGGCGTGGTGCTCGGTCTCGAACACGAACACCTGGGTGCCCTGCGGGAGGGCGGCGGCGAGGAGGTTGAGCGAGTCGGTGGTGGCGCGGGTGAAGACCACCTGGTCGTCGGGGCGGCAGCCGAGGAACGCGGCCACCTCCTTGCGGCTGTTCTCGAACAGGTCGGTGGACAGCTGCGAGAGGTAGCCGGCCCCGCGGTGCACGCTGCCGTAGTACGGGGCGTAGGCGGCGATGTCGTCCCAGACCCGCTGAAGGGCGGGGGCGCTGGCGGCGTAGTCCAGCGCGGCGTAGCTGACCTCGCCGCCGGTGACCAGCGGGACGAGGACGTCACGGCCGAGGACGGGCAGCGGGGTGTGGGTGGCGGTGGTGGCAGCGGCGGTCGCGGACATGGCGAAGTCTCCCGGGAGGACGAAGAGGTGAATGCGTCACGCGTGCATGGGGCAGCCCGCCGCCGGGCACGCGGAAAGAAGCTCAACGCGCGGGCGATGACGACACCGCGCCGGTTGAGGGGAAAAAGGGGCCGTCGGCCCTAGCGCATTCGCTGCATCACGGAAGAACTCCCTCGACAACCAGGACCCCTGGGTTTCGCGAGGGGTCCGCGCTTGCCGCAGGCCTCGCTGCCTGCGGCCTGGTCATCACCCGGGGCACCCCGCCACGGACGGAGGGTTGCCGGACAGCGGGCCGGGGCCGAAGTCGCTGTCGCTCGTGACCTGCGCAGGAGTATGCCATGCCGCACCGAAAGGGCGAGACCCCTGTCCGCGATACGGACAGGGGTCTCGCTCTCGAGTCGAGCCCGGAAAAGGCGAGCCCTGAAAAGGCGAGCCCTGAAAAGGCGAGCCCTGAAAAAGGCGTCACGCGTTGGTGGCCAGGACCCACCGTTCCAGCGAGGCCCGGGCCGCGCCCGAGTCGATCGACTCGGCCGCCTTCTCGATGCCCGCCGCGATCCGCTCCGTGAGGGGCGTGTCGCCCATCCCGCCCTCCAGCGCGACCAGCGCGGCCGCCGAGTTGAGCAGCACCGCGTCCCGGACCGGACCGCGCTCCCCCGCCAGCAGCCGCCGGGCCACATCCGCGTTGTACGAGGGGTCGGCGCCGCGCAGGGCCTCCACCGGGACCAGGTCGATGCCGACGTCGCGCGGGTCGAAGGTCTCCTGCCGTACGGTGCCGCCCTCGACCACCCACACCTGGGAGGTGGAGGTGACGGTCAGCTCGTCCAGCCCGTCGTCGCCGCGGACGACCAGCGCGGAGGAGCCGCGTTCGGCGAGCACACCGGCGAGGATGGGCGCCATACGGGCGTCCGCGACCCCGGTGGCCTGGGCCCGCACCCGGGCGGGGTTGGTGAGCGGGCCGAGGAAGTTGAAGATGGTGGCGATGCCCAGATCGCTGCGCGCGGTCCCGACGTGGCGCAGCGAGGGGTGGAACTTCACCGCGAAGCAGAAGGTGATGCCGGCCTCCTCGGCGACCTCGACCACCCGCTGCGGCGAGATGTCCAGGTCGACACCGAGCTTCGCGAGGACGTCGGAGGAGCCGCTGGCGGAGGACGCGGCGCGGTTGCCGTGCTTGACCACCTTGGCGCCGGTGCCCGCCACCACGAGCGCCGCCATGGTGGAGATGTTGACGGTCTTGGCCCGGTCGCCTCCGGTGCCCACGATGTCGACGGTGGGCCCGGGGATCTCGATCACCCTCGCGTGCTCGTACATGGTGCGGACCAGACCGGACACCTCCGCCACGGTCGCGCCCTTGGCGCGCAGCGCGACCGCGAAGCCGGCGATCTGCGCGTCGCTGGCCTCGCCGCTCATGATCCGGTCCATGACCCAGGCGGTGTCGTCGGCGGTGAGGTCGTGGCCGAGCAGCAGCGAGTCGAGTACGTCCGGCCAGGTGCGGGCCGTCGCGCGGTTGTCGCCTCCGGCTGGGGTCACAACGTCCATGGTCCGCTCCTGGATCTCGGCTGGGCAGGGAGGGGTCCGCGCACTTCAGCGGCCCCCGGCAAGCCTATCGGCGCGGGCCGGGCGAGCGGCCCGGCGCCCGGGTCCCGGACACGGCCCAGGGCCCCGGCCCGGACCGTGTGGTCCGGGCCGGGGCCCTGGTGTGTGGCGTACAGCTGAGGTGTTCGCTGAGGGGATCAGTGGTGGCCGTGGCCGCTGGTGATCTCCTTGTACTCCTCGGCGGTCGGCTTGGGGATCACGTTGTCCCCGCCGTAGTAGCCCTTGGACAACTTCGCCCGGAGCTTCTGCGAGGGCTTTATCTTGCGGCGGACACCGTTCTCGTCGACCTCGGGGCCGACCTCGAGCGGCTTGGGCTGCTCATGCTGGGTGAGCATGTGCAGGTCCTCCTGCGAGAGCGGCGCGTGCACCTCGATGAACTCGCCGTGCGGCAGCCGCTTGATGATGCCGGTCTCGCGCCCGTGCAGCACCTTGTCCTTGTCGCGCCGCTGGAGACCCAGGCAGATCCGCTTGGTGACGATGAAGGCCAGCACCGGGCCGACGAAGAAACCGATCCGGACGAACCAGGTGATCGAGTTGATCGACAGGTGGAAGTGGGTGGCCCACAGGTCGTTTCCACCACCGACCAGCATCACCAGGTAGGCGGTCAGCCAGGCGACACCGAAGGCGGTGCGGGTCGGGGCGTTGCGCGGGCGGTCCAGGATGTGGTGCTCGCGCTTGTCGCCGGTGATCCAGGACTCGATGAAGGGGTAGACCCCGATCGCGAACAGGACCAGCGGGAAGAGCACGATCGGGATGAACACGCCCAGGACGAGCGTGTGGCCCCAGGCGGTGATCTCCCAGCCGGGCATCACACGGACCAGACCCTCGGCGAAGCCCATGTACCAGTCGGGCTGGGCGCCGGTCGACACCTGGTCCGGCCGGTATGGGCCGATGGCCCAGATCGGGTTGATCGTGGCGACCGCGGAGAGGATCGCGATCACACCGAAGACCAGGAAGAAGAAGCCGCCCGCCTTGGCCATGTAGACCGGCAGCAGAGGCATGCCGACCACGTTCTTCTCGGTCTTGCCGGGCCCCGGGTACTGCGTGTGCTTGTGGTAGAAGACCAGGATCAGGTGCGCCACCAGCAGGCCGAGCATGATGCCCGGCAGCAGCAGGACGTGGACCGGGTAGAGCCTCGGGATCAGGTCCATCCCGGGGAACTCGCCGCCGAACACGAACATCGAGATGTAGGTGCCGACGACCGGGATCGACAGGAACACACCCTCGATGAACCGCAGACCGGTGCCGGAGAGCAGGTCGTCGGGGAGCGAGTAGCCGGTGAAGCCGGTCAGCATGCCGAGGAAGAACAGCAGGAAGCCGAACAGCCAGTTGACCTCGCGCGGCTTGCGGAACGCGCCGGTGAAGAAGACGCGCATCATGTGCACGAGCATCGCCGAGAGGAAGACCAGCGCGGCCCAGTGGTGGATCTGCCGGATGAGCAGACCGCCACGCACCTCGAAGCTGATGTCGAGCGTCGAGGCGAACGCCTCGGACATCCGCACGCCCTGCATCGGGACGTACGGGCCGTGGTACACGACCTCTTCCATGCTGGGGTGGAAGAACAGCGTCAGATACACACCCGTGAGGATGATGATGATGAAGCTGTAGAGCGCGACCTCACCCAGCATGAAGGACCAGTGGTCCGGGAAGATCTTGCGCATGTTGGCCTTGGCGAGGCTGTAGATGCCCAGCCGGCCGTCGGCCCAGTCGGCCACCCGCTCGCCCGCGGGCGCCTTGCGACCGCGCTGCGTTTCAGTTGCAGTACTCATCCGCGCTCCCAGAAAGCAGGACCGACAGGCTCCGCGAAGTCACCCTTGGCTTCGAGGAAGCCTTCCTTGTTGACGCCGATCCGCAGCTGCGGCAGGGCGTGCCCGGCCGGGCCGAAGATCACGCGGCCGCCGTCGGCGAGGTCGAAGGTCGACTGGTGGCACGGGCACAGGACGTGGTGCGTCTGCTGCTCGTACAGGTTGATCGGGCAGCCGACGTGGGTGCAGATCTTGGAGAACGCGACGATGCCGTCGTGCGACCAGTCCAGCTCGCGCCTGTCCTTGATGTTCTCCGGCTGCAGCCGGACCAGCATCAGGGACGCCTTGGCGATCTGCGTCTGGAAGTCGTGGTCGGACTCCTTCATGCCCTCGGGCATGGCGAAGGTGAGCGAGCCGACCGCGATGTCCTCGGGGCGCAGCGCCCCTCCGGTGTTGTAGTTCATCAGGCGCTTGCCCTTGGCCCACTTGGTGTGCCGGAGCTTGTCACCCGGCAGCGGGCCGAGGTCGCGCAGCAGCACCAGGCCGGCCAGCGGCACCAGGGTCAGCGCGCCGAAGAGGGTGTTGCGGGCCAGCTTGCGCCGGCCGAAGCCGGACTCGGCCGCGCCCGCCCGGAAGTCCTCCAGCACCTTGGCCTTGACCTCGGGCTCGGCCTCGATCGGGTGGCGCTCGTCGGCGATCTCCACGTCCGACATCAGGGTGCGGGCCCAGTGGACCGCACCCGCGCCGATGGCGAACAGCGCGATACCGAGGGACAGGCCGAGCGAGAAGTTCAGCGCGCTGATGTGGCCGAGCGGGAAGACATAGATGATCTCGTCGACCGGGAAGGCCACATACGAGGCGATGAAGGCGATCGTCGCCAGCATCGAGACCGTGAAGAACAGGGCGACCGTGCGCTCGGAGCGCTGCGCGGCCCGTTCGTCGATGTCCTGCTGACGGTGCTCGTGCGGCGGCAGGCCCGGGTCGGCGAACGGGTTGTCGGCCGTCTCTACCTCGCCGCCCGCCGCGGCTTCCCGCCCATGTGGCAGGTTGTCTTCTGTTTGTGAAATGTCGTGGCTACTCATGACTTCTTGGCCTTTGCGGTCCGGGCGGCGACCCAGATGGTCAGGGCGATCATGGCCCCCATGCCGAAGACCCAGCCGAACAGACCCTCACTGACCGGGCCCAGGCCGCCGATCTCCATACCGCCGGGGGTCTCGGTCTTGTCGCTGTTGACCGTGTCCAGGTACGCGATGATGGCCTTCTTCTTCTCCTCGGGCATCACGGTGTCCGGGAAGGAGGGCATGTTCTGCGGGCCCGTCTGCATGGCCTCGTAGAGGTGCTTGGGGGACACACCCTCGAGGGACGGCGCGTACTTGCCGTTGGTCAGGGCGCCGCCCTTGCCGACGAAGTTGTGGCACTGCGCGCAGTTGGTCCGGAAGAGCTCACCGCCCTCGGCGACGTCGCCGCCCGCGGGGTCGTACTGCTCCTTGGTGGGCGTCACCGGGCCGGGGCCGAGCGAGGCGATGTACGCGGACAGCTGCTGGATCTGGGCGTCCGAGTAGATGTTCTTCTTCTTGGGCACCTGGGCGCCAGGCTGCTGCGCGGGCATACGACCGCTGCTGACCTGGAAGTCCACGGCGGCGGAGCCGACGCCGACCAGGCTCGGACCGTCGGTCGTACCCTGACCGCCGGTGCCGTGGCAGCTGGCGCAGCCGACGGCATAGAGCTTCTTGCCCTCCTCGATGGCGAGGGACTGGGCGGAGCTGTCATCGGCCTTCGCCTCGCTCGGCGAGAACGCGGCGTACAGCCCCCCAGTGACCGCCAGCGCGAAGAGTAGGACGACGAGCGCAGCCAGCGGATGGCGCCGTCGTGCGGAGAGCTTTTTCACGGATTACCCCGGTGTCAGGATCTTCTGCGTCGATGCTTTGAGGACGTGGTGCCGGTGCGGCGACCGGATTACTTGATCATGTAGATCGTGGCGAAGAGGCCGATCCAGACGACGTCGACGAAGTGCCAGTAATAAGACACCACGATGGCCGCCGTCGCCTGCTGGTGAGTGAACCTCTTGGCCGCGTACGTCCTGCCCAGGACCAGCAGGAAGGCGATGAGTCCGCCCGTCACGTGCAGTCCGTGGAAGCCGGTGGTCAGGTAGAACACCGAGCCGTACGGGTCGGACGAGAGCGACAGACCCTCGTGCTTGACCAGTTCGGTGTATTCGAAGATCTGACCGCCGACGAAGATCGCGCCCATGATGAAGGTGATCACGAACCAGGCGCGCAGCTTCTTCACGTCACCGCGCTCGGCAGCGAAGACACCGAGCTGGCAGGTGAGAGAGGAGAGCACCAGGATCGTGGTGTTCGTCGCGGAGAACGGGAAGTTCAGCGCGGACGCCATTTCCTTCCAGTGCTCAGCGCCGGTCACCGACCGCAGGGTGAAGTACATCGCGAAGAGGGCCGCGAAGAACATCAGCTCGGAACTCAGCCAGATGATGGTTCCGACGCTGGTGAGGTTCGGCCGGTTGACCGACGGGTGCGCGTGCCCGGTATCTACTGCTGTTGCTGTCGCCACGACCGACATTATGTCGGTCGCTTATCCAGCCCTCACTCCCGGGGGTACCGTTCGGAGTGTCAAGGGCATCGATGCTGCTCGTACGGCCGGTTGAAGAGCGTGCGTCAGCAGGTCGCCCTGCGGGTGCCGAGCGCTCCTCGCACGGTCCCCCGAAGGGAGGAGGGGCCTGCACACCCCCTCCTCCCCAGGGCTGTACGGGAGTAGCATCCGCGCCAGGAGTGCACCCATGTAACGCGCCACCCATGTAACGCGGAGGAACGATGCAGCCGACCGCCACGGTGCTGGTCTACAGCGATGACTCGAGCACCCGCCAGCAGGTCCGGCTCGCGGCCGGGCGCCGGCCCGCTCCCGACGTCCCGCCCGTGGAGTTCGTGGAGTGCGCGACCCTCCCCGCCGTCCTCTCGGCGCTGGAGGACGGCGGTATCGACGTATGCGTGCTGGACGGCGAGACGGCGCCCGCGGGCGGCATGGGGGTCTGCCGGCAGATCAAGGACGAGATCTTCCGCTGCCCTCCGGTTCTGCTGCTCATCGGCCGCCCGCAGGACGCCTGGCTGGCCACGTGGAGCCGCGCCGAGGCCGCGGTCACCCATCCGGTGGACCCGGTGGCCCTCGCGGACGCGCTGGCGGAACTGTTGCGCCAGCGGCGCTCCGTGGATGCCTGACGCCTGACGCGTCACCCCTGGCCGCGTCTCACACCTGGGGACGCAGCCTGGCCGAGTCGGCCGGGGTGCTGCCGTCGGGCCGTCCGCCGGCCACGGCGCTGCCCTCGCGCCACTTGTCCCAGGCCACGTTCCAGTCGCCGAAGCCGTTGTCGAACGGCGTCATCATCGAGCCGTGACTGTTCACGACCTTGACGATGTCGCCGAGGCGCACGGTGTCGAAGAACCAGTGCGCGTTCTCGGTGCTCATGCCGGTGCAGCCGTGGCTGACGTTGGCCGCGCCCTGCGAGCCGACGGACCAGGGCGCCGCGTGGACGTATTCGCCGCTCCAGGTCACCCGGGTGGCCCAGTGGACCATCAGGTCGTAGGAGTTGCCGAGGCCGATGCTGGCCCCGGTCATCCGTACTGCGGACTCCTTGGCGAGGATCACCTTGATGCCGTTGCGGGTGTCGAAGCCGGGCATGCCGGTGGTGATGGGGATGGTACGGATCGCCTGGCCGTTCTTCAGCACCGTCATCTGGTGGGTGCCGGAGTCGGTGATGGCCTCCATGCGGTCGCCGGTGCGCAGCCGCAGCGGCTTGGAGGACGCGCCGTACAGGCCGCTCGCGACCCTGATGCCCTTGAGGTTGGCGTGCACGTCGATCGTGGCGTGCGCGGGCCAGTAGTCGCGCGGGCGGTAGTGCAGGGTCCGGTCGTCCACCCAGTGCCAGACGCCGTCCACCGCGGGCTGTGAGTCCACCTTCAGGGCGCGCTCGACGACGGACCGCGCCGAGGCGTCCTTGACCGGCGCGTTCAGTGCGGCGGTGATGGGCTGGCCCACCCCATAGGTGCCGGCGTCGGGGCCGAAGGTGACCCGCAGCCTGCTCTCGGCCCCCGAGGTGTCGAAGCCGATGGTCCGGCGCCCCGGCGCCCCGTCGGCGTCCTCGGTGCTCACCCGCAGCGTGTAGTGGGTGCCCGCGGCCAGGGGCACGGTGCTGCGCCAGCGCTTGCCGTCGGGCGTGAGCTCTCCGCGTACGTACCGCCCCGCGGAGTCGGTCGCCGTGACGTCGGTGATACGGCTGTCGTCGCCCTTGGCCGTGACCTCCAGCGGCTTGTCGGGGTCGGCCTTGTGGGAGCCGCCCACGCCGCTGAAGGCGACCTGGTCGGCCGCGTCGTACGGCTTGGCCGCCAGCGGGTCCGAGGAGGGGCCGCCGCATCCGGTGAGCCCCGTCGCTATCAGGGGTGCCAGCAGCAGAGCGCAGCCGAGCACCGTCCGGGATCGGGGTGATCGAGGTGTGTGGCTCATGGTCACAAGCTAGGAAGTCCGGTCCCGGACGGCTCGCGGAACGAGGCAGTCGAGTGAACCGGCGACCTGACGAACCCGGGACACGACGAACCCGGGACACGACGAAGCGGGGCCCGGACACCTGGAGAAGGTGTCCGGGCCCCGCTCGGGTTGTTACTGGTTCTGGTTCTCGCCGCGGTAGTACTCGAACACCCAGCCGAAGAGGCCGACCATGATGACCGGGGCGGAGAAGTACAGCAGCCACCAGCCGAAGATCACGCCCATGAAGGCCAGGGCGCCACCGATCGCCAGGGAGAGCGGCTGCCAGCTGTGCGGGGAGAAGAAGCCCACCTCACCGGCGTCGTCCGCGACATCCGCGTTCTTGTTGTCCTGCGCCCCGACATCCACCCGGCGGGCGGTGAAGGCGAGGTAGTAGCCGATCATCACGCTCAGCCCGAAGGCAAGGAAGAGCGCGGTGGTGCCGGCGGGCTCCTTCGACCACACCCCATAGACGATCGCCATGATGAGGATGAAGACGGCGAGCCAGATGAACATCCGGCCTTGGACCTTCACTTGCCGGCCTCCTTGCCACCCGCGAGGGCCTTGTCGTCGGACGCGGCGGCCCCGTGGTTCTCAAGCTGGTCGAGCGCCGCGATCTCCGGGTGGTGCAGGTCGAACGCCGGGGATTCGGAGCGGATGCGGGGCAGCGTGAGGAAGTTGTGCCGCGGCGGCGGGCAGGAGGTCGCCCACTCCAGCGAGCGGCCGTAGCCCCACGGGTCGTCCACCTCGACCTTCTTGCCGTACTTGGCGGTCTTCCAGACGTTGTAGAGGAACGGCAGGATCGACATGCCGAGCAGGAACGAGCTGATCGTCGAGATCGTGTTCAGCGTGGTGAAGCCGTCGGCCGCCAGGTAGTCGGCGTACCGGCGCGGCATGCCCTCGGCACCGAGCCAGTGCTGGACCAGGAACGTGCCGTGGAAGCCGATGAACAGCGTCCAGAAGGTGATCTTGCCGAGGCGCTCGTCCAGCATCTTGCCGGTGAACTTCGGCCACCAGAAGTGGAATCCGGCGAACATCGCGAAGACGACCGTACCGAAGACCACGTAGTGGAAGTGCGCCACCACGAAGTAGGTGTCCGAGACGTGGAAGTCCATCGGAGGCGAGGCCAGGATGACCCCGGTCAGACCACCGAAGGTGAAGGTGATCAGGAAGCCGATCGTCCACAGCATCGGGGTCTCGAAACTCAGCGACCCCTTCCACATCGTGCCGATCCAGTTGAAGAACTTGATACCGGTCGGCACCGCGATCAGGAATGTCATGAAGGAGAAGAACGGCAGGAGTACGCCGCCTGTGACATACATGTGGTGCGCCCACACCGTCACCGAAAGGCCCGCGATCGAGATCGTCGCACCGATCAGGGAGATGTAACCGAACATCGGCTTGCGGGAAAAGACCGGAATGATCTCGGAGACGATTCCGAAGAACGGCAGCGCGATGATGTACACCTCTGGATGGCCGAAGAACCAGAAGAGGTGTTGCCACAGCAATGCGCCGCCATTGGCCGCGTCGAACACATGCGCCCCGAATTTACGGTCTGCCTCCAGGGCGAACAGCGCGGCGGCCAGCACCGGGAAGGCCAGCAGCACCAGCACACCGGTGAGCAGTACGTTCCAGGTGAAGATCGGCATGCGGAACATCGTCATGCCCGGAGCGCGCATGCAGATGATGGTGGTGATGAAGTTGACCGAGCCGAGGATCGTGCCGAAGCCGGAGAAGGCCAGACCCATGATCCACATATCGGCGCCCACGCCCGGCGAGCGGACCGCGTCCGACAGCGGCGAGTAGGCGAACCAGCCGAAGTCGGCCGCGCCCTGCGGGGTGAGGAACCCGGCCACCGCGATCAGCGAGCCGAACAGGTACAGCCAGTAGGCGAACATGTTCAGCCGCGGGAACGCCACATCCGGCGCACCGATCTGCAACGGCATGATCCAGTTCGCGAAGCCGGCGAACAGCGGCGTGGCGAACATCAGCAGCATGATCGTGCCATGCATGGTGAACGCCTGGTTGAACTGCTCGTTCGACATGAGCTGCGTGCCGGGACGGGCCAGCTCGGCGCGCATGAGCAGCGCCAGGAGCCCACCGATGCAGAAGAAGGCGAACGACGTGACGAGATAGAGCGTCCCGATCGTCTTGTGGTCGGTGGTGGTCAACCACTTGACGACGACGTTCCCTGGCTGCTTACGGCGCACCGGCAGCTCGTCCGCTTGCGCGGCGGCTGCGTCGGCACCCTGAGGTTCGTTGAGGATGCTCACTTGTTCTTGGTCTCCGCGTTCTTGGCGGCGTCCGTCTGCTCAATGCCCGCCGGGATGTATCCGGTCTGGCCCTTCTCGGCCAGGCCCTTCAGGTACTCCCGGTAAGCCTTCGGGGAGACGACCTTGACGTTGAAGAGCATCCGCGAGTGGTCGTTGCCGCAGAGCTCCGCGCACTTGCCCAGGAAGGTGCCGTACTTGTTCGGGGTCACCTCGAAGCGGTTGGTGTGCCCCGGGATGACGTCCATCTTCATCAGGAAGGGAACCACCCAGAAGGAGTGGATGACATCGCGGGAGGTCAGGATGAACTGGACCTTCTCGCCCTTCGGCAGCACCAGGGTGGGGCCGGGGTTGCCGGTGTCCGGGTTGTGGTCACCCGGGGTGCCCGCCACGTACACGCCCTCGGCACCCTTGGGCACGGCCTTGAGCATGCGGTCCGGGATCGAGGAGACCTCCTCGGGCGTCTTCTTGGGCGTGGACAGGTTGCCGTCCACGTTCTCCATGTAGTTGAAGCCCCAGCTCCACTGGTAGCCCACCACGTTGATCACGTGGGCGGGCTTCGCGGAGGTCTTCAGGAGCTCGTTCTCATCACGCGCGGTGAAGTAGAAGAGCACCGAGACGATGATGATCGGGACCACGGTGTACAGCGCCTCGATGGGCATGTTGTACCGGGTCTGCGCGGGAACCTCGATCTTGGTCCTGCTGCGGCGGTGGAAGATGACCGCCCACAGGATCAGCCCCCAGACCAGCACGCCCGTGGCGAGCGCAGCCGCCCACGAGCCCTGCCACAGGGAGAGGATCCTTGGCGCCTCCTCCGTGACCGGGGTGGGCATTCCGAGGCGGGGGAAGTCCTTGGATGTGCAACCGGTGGCGGTCGCCAGGACCAAGCCCGCGGCCAGCGCCTGCAGCAGCTTCCGCCGCACCGGGCGCCGCGACGAGCGGTCGGAGCCGTTGGGACTCACGTAGCGCCTTCCCGAGAGTCTCGCCCGCACGGCCGCGGCCGTCTCTCTGGTCGGTCGCCGGCCCGGTGCGGGCAGGGGTTTGGATGTTTATGCGGACCAAACCCTACTGGACGCCTTTTAGGGCCGCGCGGGGAGGGTGCCCAACGCGCCGGGGCGCTCCCCGAAGAGGTGGAGGAACCCGTTCGAAGGGGGTCCGAACAGGCTCCGAAGAGACTCCAAAGAGGCTCCGAAGAGGCGGAGACCCGACTTCCGCGGGCTGCGACTAGCGTTCTGTATGTGCCCTACTTCGACGCCGCTTCGTCCGCCCCGCTGCACCCCATCGCCCGCCAGGCGCTGCTCGCCGCGCTCGACGAGGGATGGGCCGACCCGGCCCGCCTCTACCGCGAGGGGCGGCGCGCCAGGCTGCTGTTGGACGCCGCGCGGGAGACGGCGGCCGAGGCCGTCGGCTGTCGCCCCGACGAACTCACTTTCACCTCTTCGGGTACCCGCGCGCTGCACGACGGCATCGCCGGAGCCCTCGCGGGCCGCCGCCGGGCCGGCCGCCATCTGGTCGTCTCCGCCGTCGAGCACTCCGCGGTGCTGCACGCCGCGGCCGCCCACGAGGCGGGCGGCGGCACGGTCACCGAGGTCCCGGTGGACAGCGCCGGCCGGGTCGCGCCCGGCGCGTACGCCGCCGCCCTGCGCGACGCCCCCGGCGCGACCGCCCTGGCCTGTCTCCAGTCCGCCAACCACGAGGTGGGCACGCGACAGCCGGTGGCCGAGGCCGCGGCGGAGTGCGGGGAGGCGGGTGTGCCGCTGCTCGTGGACGCCGCCCAGTCGCTGGCCTGGGGCACGGTCGCGGGCGACTGGTCGCTGCTGACCGCGAGCGCCCACAAGTGGGGCGGCCCGTCGGGCGTCGGCCTGCTTGCCGTACGCAAGGGCGTGCGCTTCGCCGCCCACGGCCCGGCGGACGAACGCGAGTCGGGCCGCGCCCCCGGCTTCGAGAACATCCCGGCCGTCGTGGCGGCAGCGGCCTCGCTGCGCGCCGTACGGGGGGAGGCCGCCGCGGAGGCGGAGCGGCTGCGGGAGCTGGTGGACCGGATCCGTACGCGGGTGCCCCGGCTGATCCCCGACGTGGAGGTGGTCGGCGACCCGGAGCGGCGGCTGCCCCATCTGGTGACCTTCTCTTGTCTCTATGTCGATGGGGAGACGTTGCTGCACGAGTTGGACCGCGCGGGCTTCTCCGTCTCCTCCGGCTCCTCGTGCACCTCCAGCACCCTGACGCCGAGCCATGTGCTGCGCGCGATGGGCGTGCTGTCCGAGGGCAACGTCCGCGTCTCGCTGCCGCTGGGGACACCCGAGGAGGACGTGGAGCGCTTCCTCGCCCTGCTGCCGGACGTGGTGCGCCGGGTGCGCGGGCAGTTGGGCGCGCCGGGGCAGGACGAGGCGTCGGCAGCTGCGGTGGCGTCGGCAGCCGCGGCAGCTCCGGCGGTCGCGGTGGCCGCGGCCGGGTCGGGCGGCGAGGAGGCGGAGCTGGTGGTGGACTCGCTCGGCAAGCTCTGCCCGATCCCGGTCATCGAACTGGCCAAGGTCATCGGGGACGTCCCGGTCGGCGGCCTCGTCACGGTGCTCGCCGACGACGAGGCCGCGCGACTGGACATCCCGGCGTGGTGCGCGATGCGCGGCCACGAGTACGCGGGGGAGCGCCCGGCCGAGCGCGGTACGGCGTACCGCGTCCGCCGCCGGGCGTAAGCGACCCCCGAGGAAGTAGCGGCAGAACCCCTCAGCCGGCCAGGTGGGGCTGGACCTCGGAGGCCGCGTCCTGGCCGTACGCCTTGGCGAAGCGGTCCGTGAAGTGGCCGCGGCGCAGCTCGTACTCCTGGGGGCCGAGGGTCTCGATGACCAGCGTGGCGAGCATGCAGCCGACCTGGGCCGCGCGCTCGAGGGAGAGGCCCCAGGAGAGCCCGGAGAGGAAGCCCGCGCGGAACGCGTCGCCGACGCCCGTCGGGTCCACCTTCGCCTCCTCCTCCGGGCAGCCGACGACGATCGGCTGCTCGCCGGTGCGGTCGATCCGCACGCCCTGCGCCCCGAGCGTGGTGACGCGGGTGCCGACCTTGGCCAGGATCTCGTCCGCCGACCAGCCGGTCTTGGTCTCGATCAGCGCGGCCTCGTACTCGTTGGTGAACAGGTAGTCCGCGCCCTCGACGAGCAGCCGGATGTCCTCGCCGCCCATGCGCGCGAGCTGCTGCGAGGGGTCGGCGGCGAACGGGATGGAGCGCGTGCGGCACTCCTCGGTGTGGCGGACCATCGCCTCCGGGTCGTCCGCGCTGATGAGCACGAGGTCGAGGCCGCCGACCCGGTCGGCGACGGGCTGGAGCTCGATCTGGCGGGCCTCGCTCATCGCGCCGGTGTAGAAGGACGCGATCTGGTTGTGGTCGGCGTCGGTGGTGCACACGAAGCGCGCGGTGTGCAGGACCTCGGAGATATGGACGGACTCGGTGTCCACGCCGTGGCGCTCCAGCCAGGCCCGGTACTCCGCGAAGTCCGCGCCGGCCGCCCCGACCAGGATGGGGCGCAGGCCGAGGACGCCCATGCCGTAGCAGATGTTGGGACCGACGCCGCCGCGGCGGACGTCGAGGGTGTCCACCAGGAAGGAGAGGGAGACCGTGTGCAGCTGGTCGGCGACCAGCTGATCGGCGAAGCGGCCGGGGAAGGTCATCAGATGGTCGGTGGCGATGGAGCCGGTGACTGCGATACGCACGGCTGGTCTGCTCCTGCGGGAGACGGAGAAAAGTCGGAGGAAACGCGCGCCTTACGCTATCGGCTCCGCCACCCCCGCACGAATGGCTGAAACCACCCGATAGTAGCCCTTTGCTCACCGCGTGCACGATGCATACGGCGCCGGTTACGGCGCATGGAGGAACCACACGCCCCTTCGCTCCGTCTCAGCGACGTCCCCCTCGCGAGAGGTGGGACGGTACAGCCAGAGCGGAGCCGAAGGAGCGATACGGTGAGCACCGAGGACACCGACACCCCACAGACCCCCGAGGGCGAGAACCCGCGGCCGCGGCGGCGCTCGCCGCTGGCCGTCGCCTCGGTGGCGGCTGCGGTCCTGCTCGCCGGCGGCGGCGGGGCGTACTGGGCCTCCACCGCCGCGGGCGGCGGCGCGCAGGACCCGGGGGCCGCACAGAAGGACGGTTCGCCGAAGCCGCTCGCACTGGACGGATACGGATCCCCGGGCCGGGCGGGGATCGCGCCGGGCGAGCCGAACCCGTACGGCCGGCAGTACAAGGCCGCGGGCAAGCTGCCGGACGGGCCCGAGTCGGCGCCGGTGTACCGGACCGGCGCAGAGGTCTCCAAGGCCGAGGTGGCGCGGCTGGCCAAGGCCCTGGACGTGGCGGGGACCCCGCGCGCGGACCACGGCGTATGGAAGGTCGGGGGCGCCAAGGACGCGATGGGCCCGGTGCTCCAGGTGAGCCGGAAGGCGCCGGGCGGCTGGTCGTACACGGCCTACGGGTCCCCGGGCGGCACCTCCTGCGTACAGCCGCCGGACACGGGCTCCGGCACGCAGCCCTCCGACACTCAGTCCTCCGACGCGCAGTCCCCCGACTCGAAGGGCAGCGGCAAGAGCTGTCCCTCTTACCGCGGCGAGGCCGCCGACTCCGCCGCCGGCTCCAAGGGGTCCGGGGCGAAGAGCGACAAGGGATCCGACAAGGCCGTCTCGGAGGCCAAGGCCAAGCGCGCGGCCCAGCCGGTGCTGGACGCGCTGGGGCTGGACGGCGCGAAGCTGGACGCGACGCAGCTCTACGGCGCGGTGCGGGTCGTGAAGGCGGACCCGGTGCTGGACGATCTGCCGACGCACGGCTGGCAGACGAGTGTGCAGGTGGGCGCCGACGGACAGCTGGTCGGCGGCAACGGTCTGCTGTCGAAGCCCGCGAAGGACGACACATATCCGCTGATCGGCGCGGCCGAGGCGATGAAGCGGCTCAACAAGGGCGACGACACCGCCTACGGCCCGGACGCGGTGCCCGAGAAGGCCGAGCCCGGGAAGAGCACATCCGAGAAGAGCGCACCTGAGAAGGCGGCGACGGGCAGCACGGGCGGCACGGGTGACGAGGTCACGGTGCGCAAGGCGACCCTGGGCCTCGCGGCGCACTCCGTGGACGGCCGGCGGGCACTGGTGCCGTCCTGGCTCTTCCAGGTCGGGCCGTCGAGCGCGGATGACGCCATGAACACGGTCGCCTACCCCGCCGTCGACCCGAAGTTCATCAAGAAGCCGTCCCCCTCCGGCACATCCCCGTCCACGGGGTCCGGCGAGGACCATGTCGACGACATCACGTCGTACACCGTGGACGGCAAGAGCCTGACGGTGCGCTTCTGGGGCGGCGTCTGCGAGTCGTACACGGTCTCCGCCGAGGAGTCCTCGTCGCAGGTGAAGCTGGAGATCAAGGGCAAGCGGCTGCACCCGGGCCGGCCCTGCATCCTCATCGCCAAGCAGATCGACAAGAAGGTCGAGCTGGACAAGCCGCTGGGCGACCGCAAGGTCGTGGACGCCAGGACCGGCGAGACCGTGCCCAAGCGCAAGTGACGCGGGGGCGACCGAAGACGCCGCAGGGGGCGGGCCCGGCCGGGCCCGCCCCCTGCGGCGTCTGAATCAAGGTGTCCAGCGGCTGGACGAAAAACGCCTCAGCTGAACGAGTCACCACAGGCGCAGGAGCCCGTGGCGTTCGGGTTGTCGATCGTGAAGCCCTGCTTCTCGATGGTGTCGACGAAGTCGATCGAGGCGCCGTTCAGGTACGGGGCGCTCATGCGGTCGGTCACGACCTTGACCCCGCCGAAGTCCTTGACGACGTCGCCGTCGAGCGAACGCTCGTCGAAGAAGAGCTGGTAGCGCAGGCCGGAGCAGCCGCCGGGCTGGACGGCGACGCGCAGCGCGAGGTCGTCGCGGCCCTCCTGCTCCAGCAGGCCCTTGACCTTCGACGCGGCGGCGTCGGACAGGATGATGCCCTCGCTCGCGGTGGTCTCGTCCTGAACGGTCATCTGCTTCTCTCCCGGGTCGTACGGACTGCTTGCCGTCGGCTCAAACCAATGGCGTCCCGGATTCATTCCGGGGCGGGCGCTTTTCTTCCTGCGCTGTTCATGCTCGCACACGTGCACCGCGCTCTGGAATGCGTCACATCGACGCGATGGGCATCGTCAAACTGACATGAAGCAGTTATGATAGATAGCGTCATTTTGACGATTAAGGGTCCCCGCGAAGAAAGAAGGGTGCGTGACGTGACCACCGCCCAACCCCTCGATGTCCAGCCGACACCGCTCGCCCTGCTCCTCCTCGGCCGGGAGGCCGACCCCAGGAGCGAGCGTGGCGTGGAGTGCCCCGGCGATCTGCCCGCGCCCTCCGACCCGGACCTGGTGGCGCGCGCCCGCGCGGCCAAGGCCGAGCTCGGGGACCGGGTGTTCGTGCTGGGCCACCACTACCAGCGCGACGAGGTCATCGAGTTCGCCGACGTCACCGGGGACTCCTTCAAGCTGGCCCGCGACGCGGCCGCCCGGCCGGACGCCGAGTACATCGTCTTCTGCGGTGTGCACTTCATGGCCGAGTCCGCCGACATCCTCACCGGCGACAGCCAGCAGGTGATCCTCCCGGACCTGGCCGCGGGCTGCTCGATGGCCGACATGGCCACCGCCGAGCAGGTCGCCGAGTGCTGGGACGTGCTGACCGAGGCCGGGGTCGCCGGGGTGACGGTGCCCGTCTCGTACATGAACTCCTCCGCCGACATCAAGGCGTTCACCGGCAAGCACGGCGGCACCATATGCACCTCCTCGAACGCGAAGCGGGCGCTGGACTGGGCCTTCGAGCAAGGCGAGAAGGTTCTTTTCCTGCCCGACCAGCACCTCGGGCGCAACACCGCGGTGCGCGAGATGGGTCTGTCCCTGGACGACTGCGTGGTCTACAACCCGCACAAGCCGAACGGCGGGCTGACCGCCGACGAGCTGCGCGCCGCCAAGATGATCCTGTGGCGCGGGCACTGCTCGGTGCACGGCCGCTTCTCGCTGGACTCCGTCAACGAGGTCCGCGGGCGCGTCCCGGGCGTCAATGTCCTGGTGCACCCCGAGTGCAAGCACGAGGTCGTGGCGGCGGCGGACCACGTGGGCTCGACCGAGCACATCATCAAGACGCTGGAGGCCGCGCCGGCCGGCTCGAAGTGGGCGATCGGCACCGAGCTGAACCTCGTCCGCCGCCTGGCGAACCGTTTCGCCAGCGAGGACAAGGAGATCGTCTTCCTCGATCGCACGGTCTGCTTCTGCTCCACGATGAACCGGATCGACCTGCCGCACCTGGTCTGGTCCCTGGAGTCGCTCGCGGCCGGCAAGGTCGTCAACCGGATCCAGGTCGACAAGGAGACCGAGGCCTACGCCAAGCTCGCCCTCGAGCGCATGCTGGCCCTGCCGTAACGGACACCTGACGCGACAGACACCCGACGCGACAGACGCCTGACGCAACAGGCACCTGAGGGCCCGGAGGCGGAAACCCCCCGGGCCCTCGGCCTGCCCGCTCACACCCGGGGCCGCACCAGCCCCGTCTCGTACGAGATCACCACCAGCTGCGCCCGGTCGCGGGCGCCGAGCTTGGCCATCGCACGGTTCACATGCGTCTTGACCGTGAGCGGGCTGACCTCCAGCCGCGCCGCGATCTCGTCGTTGGACAGCCCGCCCGCGACCTGCACCAGCACCTCGCGCTCCCGCCCCGTCAGCGCGTCCAGCCGCGCCGCGTCATACGCCCCGGCCTCCCCGTCCCGCGAGCCGCCCTGCGCCAGGAACTTGGCGATCAGCCCCTTCGTGGCGGCCGGGGACAGCAGCGCCTCCCCCGCCGCCGCGATCCGGATCGCGGCCAGCAGCTCATCGGGCTCGGCCCCCTTGCCCAGGAAGCCGCTCGCGCCGGCCCGCAGCGACTCCACGACGTACTCGTCCACCTCGAAGGTCGTCAGCATCACCACCCGGACGGCCTCGAGCCGCGGATCCTCGCTGATCATGCGGGTGGCGGCCAGCCCGTCCGTGCCGGGCATCCGGATGTCCATCAGGACCACATCGGCGCCCCGGTCGCGGGCGATCTCCACGGCCTCGGCGCCGTCCGACGCCTCGCCGATCACCTCCATGTCCGGCTCGGAGTCCACCAGCACCCGGAACGCGCTGCGCAGCAGCGCCTGGTCGTCGGCCAGCAGCACCTTGATCGTCATGAGTCCCCTTCGCCCCCTTCGCCCCCTTGTCCCCCCTGTTTACGCGGCTCCCCTCTCCGCGCCTGCAAGGGCAGTCTCACCCGGACCCGGAAACCGCCCTGCGGCCGGGGTGCCGCTTCACAGTTGCCGCCCAGCGCGGCGACCCGCTCCCGCATCCCGATCAGCCCGTGTCCGCCGCCGGGATCCTCCGCCGGGGGCTGCTCGGCGCAGGGGCCGTCGTCGTCGACCGTGATCAGCAGCACGGCGGAGGTGCGCACGATACGGACCTGGGCCTTGGCGTCCGGCCCGGCGTGCTTGTGCACATTGGTCAGGGCCTCCTGGACGATCCGGTAGGCGGTGAGGTCCACGGACGCCGCCAGCGGGCCGAGCCCGTCCCGGGAGACCGCCTCCACCTCCACCCGCAGCCCGGCCTTGACGAAACCGTCGACGAGCTGGTCCAGCACCGCGAGTCCCGGGGCCGGCTCGGTGGGCGCGGCGGGGTCGCCGTACTGCCGCAGCAGGCCGACGGTGGCGCGCAGCTCGTCCAGCGCCGAGCGGCTGGCCTGCCGTACGTGCGCGAGCGCCTGCTTGGCCTGGTCCGGGCGGTTGTCCATGACATGCGAGGCGACCCCGGCCTGGACGTTGACCAGCGCGATGTGGTGGGCGACCACATCGTGCAGCTCGCGGGCGATGCGCAGCCGCTCCTCGGCGACCCGGCGGCGGGCCTCCTCCTCGCGGGTCCGCTCGGCCCGCACCGCACGCTCCTCGATGGCCGCGATATAGGCGCGGCGGCTGCGCGCCGCGTCGCCCGCCGCGGCGGCCAGCCCGGTCCAGGTGAAGATGCCGAAGTTCTCCTGCGCGTACCAGGGGTGCACCCCGAAGAGCATCGCGGTCCCGGTGAGCAGGGCGACGGTGGTGAGGCCGACCCGCAGCGTGGTCGGCCGGTCGGTGCGCGCGGCGACGGTGCACAGGGCCACTGCGACGCCGAACACGATCGAGGTGCGCGGCGGCCCGTCATGGGCGGTGACGACCTCCACGACGGTGAGCGCGGTGGTGACCGCGAGGACGCCGATCGGGAATCTGCGGCGCAGCACCAGCGCGGCCGCGGCGAGCGCGGCCAGCAGGACGAAGGCCGGGTCGATCGGGTCGGCCGGGTGGCGGCCGGCGTGCGGGCTGGCGGCCGCGCCGATCAGCATCAGCGCGAAGGCGACCACGGCCAGCAGCGCGTCCAGCGCCCGCGGATGCGCGATCAGCCAGCGGTATGGACGGGCCAGGCCTGGCCCGACGGCGAGGGGAGTCACGGCATCCAACCGTAAGCGCTGCGCCACCGCGCGCCGTCTCAGCCCGGGATGAGGCCGTCGTCCCCGAGCATCGCCCGGACATCCTGGAGCGTCGCGTCCGGGGTGGGCAGGATCAGCTCCGACGGCTCCAGCGAGTCGTCGGGAAGCGGCTCGCCCAGTGAGCGCACCGCGTCCAGCAGCGCGCCGAGCGTGCGACGGAAGCCGTCCTCATCGCCGCTCTGCACCTCGGCGAGCAGCTCGTCGTCGAGCTTGTTCAGCCCGGACAGGTGGGAATCGTCCACCCGCAGCTGCCCCTCCCCCATGATCCGTACGATCATGACGACCTCCTTCGGGGCGCGGGTGACCTGCCTGCCTACTTGTCCATATTGGGGCGGGACTGCTCCTGCTTCTCCCCGCTCTCGATGGCCTGCTGCGGGGCGCCGCCCGCCAGCTCGGCCTTCATCCGCTGAAGCTCCAGCTCCACATCCGAGCCGCCGGAGATCCGGTCCAGCTCCGCGGCGAGGTCGTCCTTGGCCATGCCGGAGGGGTCGTCGAGCGCACCGGAGGCCATCAGCTCGTCGAGGGCACCGGCCCGGGCCTGCAGCTGCGCGGTCTTGTCCTCGGCGCGCTGGATCGCCATGCCGACGTCGCCCATCTCCTCGGAGATGCCGGAGAACGCCTCGCCGATCCGGGTCTGGGCCTGGGCCGCGGTGTAGGTGGCCTTGATGGTCTCCTTCTTCGTACGGAAGGCGTCCACCTTGGCCTGCAGCCGCTGCGAGGCCAGGGTCAGCTTCTCCTCTTCGCCCTGCAACGTCTGGTGCTGCGTTTCCAGGTCGGTGACCTGCTGCTGCAGCGCGGCACGGCGGGAGAGCGCCTCGCGCGCCAGGTCCTCCCGGCCGAGCGCGAGCGCCTTGCGCCCCTGGCCCTCGAGCTTGTCGGACTCCTTCTGCAACTGGTTGAGCTGAAGCTCCAGGCGCTTGCGGGAGGTGGCCACGTCGGCGACGCCGCGCCGCACCTTCTGCAGCAGCTCCAGCTGCTTCTGGTACGAGTAGTCAAGGGTCTCGCGCGGGTCCTCGGCCCGGTCCAGGGCCTTGTTGGCCTTCGCGCGGAAGATCATTCCCATACGCTTCATGACACCGCTCATGGGCCTCGCGCGCCCCCTTCTAACGGACTACGGACTACGGACTACCGGCTCCAGCACATCCAACAGACCCAGCCTACGGGCCCTGTATCCATTACCGCACTGTTCGGACCCGCTCGCGCTCCTCCTCCAGGACGATCAGACTCCCGGGCGCCTCCGGCGCAAGGAGGAGCGCGGTGCCGTTGCCGGATCGTTCCCCCAGGGGCTGGGGCCCACACCACCAAACCCGTACCCTTGGGCTTTGTGTTCCGTAGCCGTTCAAAGGACGAGCAGGCCGCCACCGCCAAGGTGATCGCGGACCAGCCGCAGCAGACCCGTGACCCGCAGGCGCCCAAGGGCCGCCCGACCCCCAAGCGCAGCGACGCCCAGTCGCAGCGCCGCAGCCTGGCGAATTCGAAGATGACTCGCAAGGACGCGACGCGGCGCCAGCGCGAGTCCCGCCGCGCCGACCTCGCGCGCCAGCGCGAGGCGCTGGCCGGCGGCGACGAGCGCTATCTGCCGGCCCGTGACAAGGGTCCGGTGCGGCGCTTCGCCCGTGACTATGTGGACTCCCGCTTCTTCGTCGCGGAGTTCTTCCTGCCGCTGGCCGTGGTGATCCTGGTCCTCAGCATGATCCAGGCCGGAGCCATGCAGACCTATGTGCTGCTGCTCTGGATGCTGGTCATCCTGCTGATCGTCGTCAACTCGGTCGTCCTCGGCATCCAGCTCAAGCGTCAGCTGCGCAAGCGGTTCCCCGACGAGAATCTGCGCGGCGTGGTGGCGTACGCCCTGATGCGTACGCTCCAGATGCGCCGCCTGCGGCTGCCCAAGCCGCAGGTCAAGCGCGGAGAGCGGCCCTGAGCTTCACGGCCACTTCCGATTTCGCGGGCGGGGCGGGCGGCCGGCCGAGCGGCCTCGGGGCCTTACCCGACACCGTCCGGCAGGCGCTGGTCACCCGGCAGCTCGACGAGCGGATCGCGGCCCACTTCCCGGTGGGCCGGCGGCTGCGCGTACTCGACGTCGGCCTCGGCCAGGGCACCCAGGCCCTCCGGCTGGCCCGGGCGGGCCACGAGGTCACCGGGCTCGAGTCCGATCCGGCGATGCTGGACGCGGTCCGCGCGGCCCTGTCGCGCGAGCCCGAGGGCATCCGGGAGCGGATGCGCCTCATCGAGGGCGACGGCCGGGACACGGGCGCGCACTTCCTGCCGGGCGCCTTCGACGTCGTCCTGTGCCATGACGTGCTGATGTACGTGCCCGAGCCGGACCCGATGCTCGCCGCCCTGGCCCGGGTCCTGGCCCCCGGCGGCCTGCTCTCGCTCCTGGTCCGCAACGCCGACGCGCTCGCGCTGCGGCCGGGGCTCTCGGGGGATTGGGGCGCCGCGCTCGCCGCCTTCGACTCCCCCGCGTACACCGACCGCATCGGCCTGACCGCCCGCGCCGACCACCGCGAGGCGCTGACCACCACGCTCACCGCGATCGGCGCGCCGCTGCACACCTGGTACGGCGTGCGGGTCTTCACCGACCCGGCCCCCGACGACACCCCGGCCCCGGACGACTGGGACCGGCTGCTGGCGGCGGAGGACCGGGCCGGGCGTACGGACCCCTACCGCGCGGTGGCGGCGCTGCTGCACCTGTGCGGAGTGCGCGGCTGAGTCAGCCGCGCACTCTCAGCTCACCCCTGCTCGGCCTGCAGACTCATCGGCCCATAGATCTTCGACCCGTCTTCGAAAAGGGTCACCTGCTCCGCCCCTCCCTCCAGCAGGGCCTTCCACTCCTCTCCGATCCATGACTCGGCGTCCCCCTGCGTAGGGAACTCGTCGGGCTGCACCGCGGGCTTCGTCTCCGTACCGTCGGACTTCTCGAACCGCCACGTCCATGCCATGTCCGCCTCCTCCATCCCGCCGGTCACATGATGTCTGCCCAGCAGCCTAGGCGACTGATCACTCCCGACGGGGTGACCTGGGCGCGCCCGCCGCACCGGGACGCGAGACGATCGGGGCGTGGAACTCACTCTCCTGGGCACCGGGGCCCCCGCCGGGCTGCCCCGTCACGGCTGCCCCTGCGCGGCCTGCGCCACCGCCGTCGGCGACGAGGCGCGGGCCGCGACCGCGCTGCTGATCGACGGCGCGCTGCTCCTCGACCTCACCCCCGGCGCGGCCTTCGCCGCCGCGCGCGCCGGATACTCCCTGACCGGCGTCGTACAGGTGCTCCTCTCACACCCGCACGAGGGCCCGGCCGTCGAGTTCCCCGCCGGGCTGCCCGCGCCGGGCCGGGTCCCCGACGGCCGCGAGCTGGCCCTGATCAGCGGCCACCGGGTACGGGCCGTCCCGCTGGACACCCCCGGCACCGGCTACGAGGTCACCGGCCCCGACTCCACCCGCCTGCTCTACCTCCCGCCCGGCGCGGCCCCGGCCGGCCTGGCCGCCCCCGCCGAGCCCTACGACATGGTGCTGCTGGACGTCCTCGGCCGCCCCGGCGCGCTGGCCCACCTCCGTGCCGCGGGGGCGGTCGGCCCGACCACCGACGTCCTCGCCGTCCACCTCGACCACACCGTCCCGCCCGGCCCCGAGCTGCACCGCCGGCTCGCGGCGGCGGGCGCGCGCGCCGTACCGGACGGCGACACGGTCGTCGTCGGCGAGTACCACGCGGTGCCGGACCTGCCCCGCCGCACCCTCGTCCTGGGCGGCGCGCGCTCCGGCAAGTCCCTGGAGGCCGAACGGCGGCTCGCGGCCCTCCCCGACGTCCTCTACGTGGCCACCGGCGGCACCCGCGACGGGGACCCCGACTGGGCCGCGCGCATCGCCGCCCACCGCGAGCGCCGTCCCGGCTCCTGGCGCACCACCGAGACCTGCGACCTGCCGCCGCTGCTCGCCCAGGACGGCGGGCCGCTGCTGATCGACTGCCTCGCGCTGTGGCTCACCGACGCGATGGACTCCGTCGGTGCCTGGGACGACGACACCTGGACCCACGGCGGCAGGCGCGCCCTCCACGAACGCGTGGACGCCCTCGTCTCCGCCCTCCGGGCCACCCCCCGCACGGTGGTCGCCGTCAGCAACGAGGTGGGCTCCGGCGTGGTCCCCGCCACCGCGTCGGGGCGCCGCTTCCGCGATGAACTCGGCCGCCTGAACGCGGCGTTCGCGGCCGAGTGCGAACAAGTCCTCCTGGTCGTGGCCGGCCAGGCACTCCCCCTGCGGGGCTGACCACCGGGGCCGGGCGCCTACCGGCGCCGGTCACGGGCGATGGAGATCGCGAAGGCCGCTGCGAAGGCCACCACAGGCAGGCCCGTGAACACCCCGATGAACAGCCCCTCGGGAATCTCCGGCAGGGCATCCAGCGCACCGGTGAACATCGAGATCAGGAAGCACACGGCCAGCACGCCAACCGTCCCCGCCGCCGCGGCCCCGCCGCGCGCGCCCGCGGCCATGACCGTGCCCGCGGTCCTCGTCCGCGCCTCTGCCTCGGCCACCGCGGCTTCGGCGCCGGGCCGCGGCGTCCAGTCCTCGCCGCGCCGCCGCTCCCACATCTCGCGCATGGCAGACACTTCTTGGTACACCGACAGCCCGCGCCTGTCGTGGAGATGGGGAAGCGTGATCCTTCGACCGTCGCGGTGGTGGACAACGACGATCCCCGTGGGCTGCGTCTGATCGACCATCGCGCCCGGATTGCCCTCGATCTCGATGCCCTGGATGTCGCACCAGGCCGTCCTCCGGGTCCGGAACAGTCTACGGACGGCGACATGGTCCTCGTTGACGACGGTCACGCTCCCACAGACCACGACGACCAGCACGAGGACCAGGGGAGCCACCACCGCGACCATCACGATCACGAGGGCGATGGGCGCGTCACCAGCGAAGAACGGCCCCAGCACCGTGAGGCCGCCGCCCCCGAAAAAGACAATGACGAACACCGACAGCGCGAGTGGCGCACGGTACTCGCGGACCTGCGGGCTGCCCTCCCCCGTCCCGGTCATCCGCTCCCCCTCCTGACCCTTCCTGGGCCGACACCCGAACCATGCAACGCTAGCGGCCGAGAGCGGGGAGGGGTCCCCCTCTCACACCCCCACCACACCATCGGCGTACCCCCGGTAGGGTTCCGCCCGTGAGCGGTCTGAATCTCGATGACTTCGTCGACCTGATCGAACGTCCCGACGGCGGCGTCCGGCGCGATGCCGAGGAGCGCCGGGAGCGGCTGACGCTGCCTCCGGGGACGCTCGGGCGCCTGGACGAGCTGGGCGAGTGGCTGTCCGCCGCCCAGCAGCGGGTGCCGGTCAAGCCCGTCGAGCGGCCGCGGGTGGTGCTGTTCGCCGGCGACCACGGCGTCGCGGAGCTGGGCGTGTCCGGCCGTCCCGCCGGGACCGCGCACCGGCTCGTACGCGCCGTACTCGACGGCGAGAGCCCCGTGGCCATCCTGGCCCGCCACTACGACGTGCCCGTGCGCGTCGTCGACATGTCCCTGGACTGCGACCCCGACGACCTCCCCAAGGAGGTCACCCGCCACCGCGTCCGGCGCGGCTCCGGCCGGCTCGACACCGAGGACGCGCTGACCCTGGAGGAGGCCGAGCAGGCCTTCCGCGCGGGCATGGCCATCGCCGACGAAGAGGCCGACGCGGGTACGGACATCGTCGTGCTCGGCGATGTGAGCGTCGGCGGCACCACCGCCGCCGGCACCCTGATCGCCGCGCTCTGCGGCACCGACGCCTCCGTGGTCACCGGCCGTGGCGGCGCGGGCATCGACGACCTCGCCTGGATGCGCAAGTGCGCGGCCATCCGCGACGGGCTGCGCCGCGCCCGCCCGGTCCTCGGCGACCAGCTGCAGCTGCTGGCGACCAGCGGCGGCGCCGACCTCGCCGCGATGACCGGCTTCCTGCTCCAGAGCGCCGTGCGCCGCACCCCCGTCATCCTCGACGGCGTGGTCTCCGCGGCCTGCGCCCTCGTCGCGCAGCGCGTGGCGTTCCGCGCGCCCGACTGGTGGCTGGCCGGGCAGAACAGCGGCGAGCCGGCCCAGGAGAAGGCGCTCGACCGGATCGCGCTCGACCCGCTGCTCGACCACGGCGTCACCGTGGGCGAGGGGACGGGGGCGCTGCTGGCCCTGCCGCTGGTGCGGGCGGCCGCGGCGCTCGCCGCGGAACTGCCCGAGCGGACCGACCCGGCGCCCGACGAGGGCGCCGACGGGCGGGCCGACGGGCAGGACGAAGGGCAGGACGACGCCCCGGCGGCCGACGACATCACCTGACCACGCCCGCCCCACCCCTCGCACCCCTCTGCACCTATGCTCACGGCATGGGAGAGGTTCGTTCGAAGCCGACTGCGGAGGCCACCCGGCGCGGCCGCCCCTGGCCGCGCCGCTCCGCCGCCTTCGCCGTCTGGTACCTGCGCGCCGTCACCGCGCTGAACTTCCTCGGCGCGATGTGGGTCTCCCTCGGCAACGACATCAAGCGCCACAACGTCGACCAGTACTTCACCCCGTACCTCCTCACCGCGGGCTTCTTCTCCGGCGCCTTCTCGATGTTCCTGGCGATCACCATGCGCCGCCACAAGCGCGCCGCCTGGATCCTCAACCTCGTCCTCGGCGGGCTGACCGTCCCCCTGCTGGCCCTCGCCCTGACCCGGCCGCCCGTCGCCCGCCACCCGCAGAACTGGATCTCGCTGGGCCTCACCGCCGCCTTCGTCGTCGCCCTGCTCATCGGTCGCCGCGAGTTCTACGCCAAGGGCGACCGCTCGAATCCGAAGCTCGCGGCCGCCGTCGCCGTCGGCGGGCTGCTGATCGGCTCGCTGCTGGCGACCGCGCTGGTGACCGTCACCAACACCGCGCCCGACGACTACCGCTCCTCGTTCCTGGACCGCTGGCACTACGGCGTGCTGCGCCTGATCTCCCTCACGACCGTGGAAGGCCACATCGAGGGCATCGAGACCCCGGGCTGGGCCAACGTGGCCATCAACATCATGAGCACGGCGCTGCTCCTGCTCGTGCTGTACGCGGCCTTCCGCTCCCGCCGCGTCGTCGACCCGATCTCCGTGGAGGACGAGCGACGGCTGCGCGCGCTGCTCGAGCGGCACGGCGACCGCGACTCGCTCGGCTACTTCGCGCTGCGCCACGACAAGAGCGTCATCTGGTCGCCGACCGGCAAGTCCGCCGTGACCTACCGGGTGGTCAGCGGCGTCTCCCTCGCCTCGGGCGACCCCCTCGGCGACCCGGAGGCCTGGCCCGGCGCGATCGACCGATGGCTGACCGAGGCCCGTGAGCACGGCTGGACCCCTGCCGTGATCGGCGCGAGCGAGGAGGGCGGCACGGTGTACGCGCGACACGGCCTGGACGCCCTCGAACTCGGGGACGAGGCGATCGTCGACACCGGGGAGTTCACGCTGGAGGGGCGCGCCATGCGCACCGTGCGCCAGGCCTACAACCGCGTCAGGCGCGCCGGCTACACGGTCCGCATCCGCCACCACGAGGACATCCCCGAGGAGGAGATGGCCGAGCTGCTGCGGCTCGCCGACGACTGGCGGGACGGCGAGACCGAGCGCGGCTTCTCCATGGCGCTCGGCCGGCTCGGCGACCCCGCCGACGGCCGCTGTGTGCTGCTGGACTGCGCGGACCACGACGGCAGTCCGCGCGCGCTGCTCAGCTTCGCGCCCTGGGGCTCGCACGGGCTCTCCCTGGACCTGATGCGGCGCGACCGGGACTCGGACAACGGGCTGATGGAGTTCATGGTGCTGGAGCTGATCCAGCGGGCGAAAGAGGTCGGCGCCGACCAGATCTCGCTGAACTTCGCGGTGTTCCGGTCCGTCTTCGAGCGCGGGTCCAGGCTGGGCGCCGGCCCCGTACTGCGGCTGTGGCGCTCGCTGCTCAGCTTCTTCTCCCGCTGGTGGCAGATCGAGTCGCTCTACCGCGCCAACGCCAAGTACCGGCCGATCTGGGAGCCCCGCTACCTGCTCTTCGAGAAGAGCACCGACCTGCCGCGGATCGGCATCGCCGCGGCGCGGGCCGAGGGTTTCCTGGAGGCGCCGGGGCTGCCCAAGTGGCTGAACCGCAAGCACTTGGAGACGACGGCGGCACGCTGAGAGCCGCCGGCCGTGCGATACCCGGTCGTGCGTACGAGGACGGACACCGCCGCCGCGACCGTCAGGACCCCGACTCGGAGAACCCGCCGATCCAGTCCTGCAACCGCCGCCGCACCCCACGCCAGCGCGCGTCATGCCGCTCCGCCCGGCTCCGCGCCCGCCGGCGCGCCCGCGGCCTGCGGCGATAGAAGCGCCGCGCCCAGGGCGACGCCGGCCGCGCCAGCCGGACCGCGCCGACGAGCGCCAGGACCGGCATCAGCACGCCGAGCACCGCGATCCGCGGCTTGCCCTTGGCCAGCGCGAACAGGGCGAACAGGAAGTTGACGCAGACGTTCACGATCACCGCGCCGCGGTCGTGGCGCTCGGCGGCGGACACCTCGTTCACCCCGAACGGCAGAAAGCCGCTCAGCACCAGGCCGACCAGTGCCGCGGTGATCACGACCACCTCGACGCTCTGCCGGCCCTGCTCGGTCCAGTACACGTCGTGGAGATGCAGGATCAGCGCGAACTCGTCGAGCACCAGCCCCGCGCCCACCCCGAACACCACCGCCGCCACGTACTCCCAGAGGCGGGTCCGCGCACCGGCGATCGCGCCGAAGCCGCCGATGACGGTGAGCACGACGCCGGGGACGACGTGGTGAATGTGCAGCCCGCCGGGGCTGATGTTGCGGAACGGCCCCTTGCCGGCCCTGATGAGCCGGGTGATGGTGCGGGTGATCGCGAACGAGAGGATGAACGAGGCCAGGGCGAGGAGCAGCGGCAGCTTGCCGGGCTCGACGATGTTCCGATACCACCAATGCCCCATGGCTTCTCAGCGTGCGCGATAGCCTGCGACGCGATGGACACCACGCCGGATGAGTCCCCCGCACGCCCGCCCGGGCCCCCGCGGCCTCCGCGGCCCCCCAGGCCGGCAGCCCCGCCACGGCCCGCCGCGCCTCCGGAGTCCAACCAACCGACCGAGGCGGACGAGCCGACCGAGTCGAACCAGCCGGACGAGCCGGACGAGCCGACCCAAGCCGAACCCCCATCGGACCCCCCGCCCCCGCCCCACCCTCCGCGCGCCTCCTGGGAGGACGGGGCGCGCTTCGCCTTCGGCACGCTCACGGCCCTCCCCGTACGTGTGACGCGCTGGGACCGCGAGGCGGCGCGCGCCGGGATGTTGTGCGCCCCGCTGGTCGGGCTCACGGTCGGGCTCTGCGCGGCTTCGGCGGGCGCGGCGCTGCTGCTCCTGGGCGGCGGCGCGCTGCTGGCGGCGGTGGGCACGGTCGCGGTGTCCGCCGTACTGACCCGCGGGCTGCATCTGGACGGGCTGGCCGACACCGCCGACGGCCTCGGCAGCGGCAAGCCGGCGGACGACGCGCTGCGCATCATGAAGCGGTCGGACATCGGGCCGTTCGGGGTCGTCACCCTGCTGTTCGTCCTGCTCGCGCAGGTGGCCGCGCTGGCCGAGCTGTACGGGGCCGGCTGGCCGCACGGCGCGGTGGCGGCGGCCGCCGCGGGGACGGCGGCGCGGTGCGCGTTGACGCTCGCGGCACGCGAAGGGGTGCCGGCGGCGCGGCCGGAGGGGCTGGGCGCCGCGGTCGCGGGGGCGGTGCCGGCCGGGCCCGCGCTGGGAGCGGCGGCGGTGTCCGTCGTCGTGTGCGCGGCGGGCGGCGCGGCCTTCGGCGCGTACGGGGCGGTGCACCACGCGCTCGCCGTCCTCGCCGCGCTGGGCGCCGCCGAGCTCCTCCAGCGCCACTGCCGCCGTCGCTTCGGCGGCGTCACCGGCGACGTCTTCGGCGCACTCGCCGAAACGGCCGCCACGACCGCCCTGATCGCCACAGCCCTCGCCTGACCCGGCCCGCCCCGCACCGCCCCCGCACGGCCGCGCATGTCCCCGCGCGTCCCCGCACGTCCACGGACTGGACGCCGCCGTCTGCCCCCGTCCGCGCGCCCAGCGCTCCCCCCGCGCGCACCGCGACCACCGCACGGCCGCGCCGCGCCCAGGGGCCCGGGGCCGGTGCGCGAGAGGGTGCCCGGTGCTCACCCGTGCTCGCGAGCCCGCGCGCCGGTGCCGTCGGGGGAGTTACCCTCGCGATGGCCCGCGACAGCCCGCCGCTCGGGCACCTGGTGACCCGCGCCTACGATGCCGATGGGCGCGGCTGACCCGTCCCTGTCTCGACAGGGACACCCCACGTCGGCCGAGGAACTATCCGGAAGAGGGACCCCATCACCGTGACTTCTCTGACTCTCAGCACCTCCTCCGCCGCGACGCTGCGCGCGGACGCCGTCGTCGTCGGCGTGGCGAAGGGGGCCAAGGGCCCCGTCGTCGCCCCCGGCGCCGAGGCCGTGGACAAGGCCTTCGGCGGGAAGCTGGCCTCCGTCCTGGAGACCCTCGGGGCGACCGGCGCGGATGGCGAGGTGACCAAACTGCCCGCCGCGTCCGGCCTCAAGGCCCCGGTCGTGCTGGCGGTCGGACTCGGCGACGCCCCGGCCAAGGGCGACGGTTACGACGCCGAGGCGCTGCGCCGCGCGGCCGGTGCGGCCGCCCGCGCGCTGTCCGGTTCGAAGAAGGGCGCGTTCGCGCTGCCGGTGGCGGACGCGGAGGACGCCGCCGCCGTCGCCGAGGGCGCGCTGCTCGGCGCGTACTCGTACAAGGCGAACCAGAAGGCCGCCCAGAACGGCGGCAACCCCGGCTCCAACGCCAAGAGCGGCGACAAGAAGAACGGCGCCCCGCTCGCCGAGGTCGCCCTGCTCGGCGCCAAGCCGCGCGACAAGGAGTTCAAGGCTGCGGCCGAGCGCGCCATCGCCCTCACCGCCGAGATCAACCGCGCCCGCGACCTGATCAACACCCCCTCGAACCTGCTCAACCCCGCCATCTTCGCCGCCGCCGTGCTGGAGGCGGCCAAGGAACACGGTCTCAAGACCGAGGTGCTGGACGAGAAGGCGCTGAAGAAGGGCGGGTACGGCGGCATCATGGGCGTCGGCCAGGGGTCGGAGGCCCCGCCGCGCCTGGTCCGGGTCGCCTACTCGCACCCGGAGGCGGAGAAGACCCTGGCCCTGGTCGGCAAGGGCATCACCTACGACTCGGGCGGCATCTCGCTCAAGCCGGCCGGCCACAACGAGACCATGAAGTGCGACATGAGCGGCGCCGCCGCCGTGTTCGCCACGGTGGTCGCCGTCGCGAAGCTGGGCCTGCGGGTCAATGTGACCGGCTGGCTGGCGCTCGCCGAGAACATGCCGTCGGGCTCGGCCACCCGTCCCGGCGACGTGCTGACGATGTACAGCGGCAAGACCGTCGAGGTGCTGAACACCGACGCCGAGGGCCGGCTGGTGCTGGCCGACGCGCTGACCCGCGCCTGCGAGGAGAAGCCGGACGCGATCGTGGACGTGGCGACGCTGACCGGCGCGATGGTGTTCGCGCTGGGCCACCGCACGTTCGGGATCATGGCGAACGACGAGGCGTTCCGTACCTCGCTGCACGAGATCGCGGAGGAGGTCGGCGAGAAGTCCTGGCCGATGCCGCTCCCCTCGGACCTGCGCAAGAGCATCGACTCGCCGGTGGCCGACCTGGCCAACATGGGCGAGCGGATGGGCGGCGGTCTGGTGGCCGGGATCTTCCTGAAGGAGTTCATCGAGGAGGGCACCGTCTGGGCCCACCTGGACATCGCGGGTCCCGCGTTCAACGAGTCCGGCCCGTTCGGCTACACCCCCAAGGGCGGTACGGGCTCCGCGGTCCGCACCCTGGTGCGGCTGGCCGAGCGCACCGCGGACGGCGACCTCGGCTGAGCCGCCACCGGCCGGGCCCCAACGACCTGCTCGTAAGCGGGCCCGGCCGCTCCGCGCGGGCCGCGTGGATTTCGCCGTAAACGAAATCCGACCTCCCTACGCACGCAATACGCGCGAGTAACCCCTGAACAGGGGTTTGGAGATATGTCACACAGCGGCCCCGCGTCCCGCCTCCCGTCAACAAGTGCGAAGATGTTGTCTCGGCAGGACAGGGCCCCCGACACCAGGGCCGAAAGCAAGACGCGGCCGAACAACAGCCGCCGCCCGGCCACCGACGGCCGGCCCCGGCGCACCATGCATGGAGGACGTGACGTGGCGAACGACGCCAGCACCGTTTTCGACCTAGTGATCCTCGGAGGCGGTAGCGGCGGTTACGCCGCTGCCCTGCGCGCGGCGCAGCTGGGTCTGGACGTCGCCCTGATCGAGAAGGACAAGCTGGGCGGCACCTGCCTGCACCGCGGCTGCATCCCCACCAAGGCTCTGCTGCACGCCGGTGAGATCGCGGACCAGGCCCGTGAGGGTTCCGAGTTCGGTGTGAAGACCACCTTCGAGGGCATCGACATCGAGGGCGTGCACAAGTACAAGGACGGCGTGATCTCGGGCCTCTACAAGGGCCTGCAGGGTCTGGTCGCCTCCCGGAAGGTCACCTATGTGACCGGTGAGGGCCGGCTGTCCTCGCCGACCTCGGTCGATGTCGACGGCCAGCGCTACACCGGCCGCCACATCCTGCTCGCCACGGGCTCCGTGCCGAAGTCGCTCCCGGGCCTGGAGATCGACGGCAACCGCGTCATCTCCTCGGACCACGCGCTGGTCCTGGACCGGGTGCCGAAGTCCGCGATCGTGCTGGGCGGCGGCGTCATCGGCGTCGAGTTCGCCTCCGCGTGGAAGTCCTTCGGGGCCGACATCACCATCGTCGAGGCGCTTCCCCACCTCGTCCCGGTCGAGGACGAGAACAGCTCCAAGCTGCTGGAGCGCGCCTTCCGCAAGCGCGGCATCACCTTCTCCCTCGGCTCCCGCTTCTCGGGCGTCGAGTACACCGCCGACGGTGTGAAGGTCTCGCTGGAGAACGGCAAGACCTTCGAGGCCGAGCTGCTGCTCGTCGCCGTCGGCCGCGGCCCGGTCTCGCAGGGCCTGGGCTACGAGGAGGCCGGGGTCGCGATGGACCGCGGCTATGTCCTCGTCGACGAGTACATGCAGACCAATGTCCCCACCATCTCGGCCGTCGGCGACCTGGTGCCCACGCTCCAGCTCGCGCACGTCGGGTTCGCCGAGGGCATCCTGGTGGCGGAGCGGCTGGCCGGTCTGAAGACCGTGCCGATCGACTACGACGGCGTGCCGCGGGTCACCTACTGCCACCCCGAGGTCGCCTCGGTCGGCATCACGGAGGCCAAGGCCAAGGAGCTGTACGGCGCGGACAAGGTCGTCGCCCTCAAGTTCAACCTCGCGGGCAACGGCAAGAGCAAGATCCTGAAGACCTCGGGCGAGATCAAGCTCGTCCAGGTGCGGGACGGTGCCGTCATCGGCGTCCACATGGTCGGTGACCGCATGGGAGAGCAGGTCGGCGAGGCTCAGTTGATCTACAACTGGGAGGCGCTGCCGTCCGAGGTCGCGCAGCTTCTCCACGCCCACCCGACCCAGAACGAGGCGCTCGGCGAGGCCCACCTGGCACTGGCCGGCAAGCCCCTGCACGCCCACGACTAGTCATCCCGAGCGCGAAAAATCCGTACAGATCGTTAGGAGCAACCGAAACCATGGCGGTTTCCGTAACCCTGCCGGCGCTCGGCGAGAGCGTGACCGAGGGCACCGTCACCCGTTGGCTGAAGGCCGAGGGTGAGCGGGTCGAGGCCGACGAGCCTCTGCTCGAGGTCTCCACCGACAAGGTCGACACCGAGATCCCGGCCCCCGCGGCCGGTGTGCTCACCTCCATCAAGGTGGCCGAGGACGAGACGGTGGAGGTCGGCGCCGAGCTGGCCGTCATCGACGACGGCG
This sequence comes from Streptomyces sp. LZ34, assembly GCF_053890475.1. Taxonomy (NCBI): domain Bacteria; kingdom Bacillati; phylum Actinomycetota; class Actinomycetes; order Kitasatosporales; family Streptomycetaceae; genus Streptomyces; species Streptomyces sp. LZ34. The sequence continues at coordinate 9,169,172 of NZ_CM132680.1, read as the reverse complement.
GCGCGGCCCCGGCCGCCGCCCCCGCCCCCGTGGCCGAGCCCGCCCCCGCGGCGCAGCCCGAGCCCGCCCCGGCCCCCGTCGCCGAGGCCCCGGCCCCCGCTGCTCCGGCCGCCGCCCCCGCGGGCGCCGCCGAGGGCACCGACGTCGTGCTGCCCGCCCTGGGCGAGTCGGTGACCGAGGGCACGGTCACCCGCTGGCTCAAGGAGGTCGGCGACTCGGTCGAGGCCGACGAGCCGCTGCTCGAGGTCTCCACCGACAAGGTCGACACCGAGATCCCGGCCCCGGCCTCGGGCACCCTGCTCGAGATCCTGGTCGCCGAGGACGAGACCGCCGAGGTCGGCGCCAAGCTGGCCGTGATCGGTGTCGCAGGCGCCGCTCCGGCCGCCGCGCCCGCCCCCGCGGCCCCGGCTCCGGCTCCCGCCGCTCCGGCCCCGGCTCCGGCTCCGGTCGTCCCGGCGCCCGCCCCGGCTCCGGCCGCCCCGGCCCCGCAGGCCGCCGCTCCGGCGCCCGCCCCGGCCCCGGCCGCTCCCGCTCCGGTCGCTCCGGCTCCGGTCACCCCGGCTCCGGCCGCTGGTGAGGGCGAGGGCGCCTATGTGACCCCGCTGGTGCGCAAGCTCGCCGCGGAGAACGGCGTGGACCTGGCCACCGTCAGGGGCACCGGCGTCGGTGGGCGCGTCCGCAAGCAGGACGTCATCGCCGCCGCGGAGGCCGCCAAGGCCGCCGCCCGGGCGCAGGCCCAGGCCGTCCCGGCCGCGGCGCCGAAGGCCGCTGCCGCGGCCCCGTCGCCGCTGCGCGGCCAGACCGTCAAGATGCCGCGGATGCGCAAGGTCATCGGCGACAACATGATGAAGGCCCTGCACACGCAGGCGCAGCTCACCAGCGTGGTCGAGGTGGACATCACCAAGCTCATGCGGCTGCGGGCCCAGGCGAAGGAGGCGTTCGCGCAGCGTGAGGGCGTCAAGCTCTCGCCGATGCCGTTCTTCGTCAAGGCCGCCGTCCAGGCGCTGAAGAGCCACCCGGCCATCAACGCCCGGATCAACGACGACGAGGGCACCATCACCTACTTCGACGTCGAGAACGTCGGCATCGCCGTCGACGCGGAGAAGGGCTTGATGACCCCGGTCATCAAGAACGCGGGTGACCTCAGCCTCGCCGGTCTCGCCAAGAAGACGGCGGAGCTGGCGGGCAAGGTGCGGTCCAGCAAGATCACTCCGGATGAGGTGTCCGGCGCGACCTTCACCATCAGCAACACCGGCTCGCGCGGCGCCCTGTTCGACACGATCATCGTGCCCCCGAACCAGGTCGCCATCCTGGGCATCGGCGCGACCGTCCGCCGCCCGGTGGTCATCAACCACCCGGAGCTCGGCGAGACGATCGCGGTGCGCGACATGACGTACGTCGCGCTCTCCTACGACCACCGCCTGGTGGACGGCGCGGACGCCGCCCGCTACCTGACGGCGGTCAAGGAGATCCTGGAGGCCGGCGAGTTCGAGGTCGAGCTCGGCCTCTGAACCCCCAGTCGGCACAGCTGACGGCGGCGCCCCCGCCCGGAGAGATCCGGGCGGGGGCGCCGCCGTTCGCGTGCCCGCCGTATTGTCATGTCAGTACCGTCCGGAGGAGTGCCATGGTCCATCCCGTCGTCCACTCGCTGCGCGAGCAGATCCGCGAGCACATCGTGGAGGGCATCGTCAGCGGGCGCTGGAAGCCGGGCGAGCGGATCGTGGAGCGCCGGATCGCCACCGAGCTGGAGGTCAGCCAGACGCCCGTCCGCGAGGCCCTGCGCGAGCTGGAGACGCTGCGGCTGATCGAGTCCGCGCCCAACAAGGGCGTACGCGTCCGCAATCTGACCGCCGCCGACCTGGAGGAGATCTATCCGGTGCGGGCCGGTCTCGAACAGATCGCCGCGGAGCTGGCCGCGCCCCGGCTGGCCGAGGACACCTCGGCGCTGGAGCCCGAGGTGGCGGCGCTGTACGAGGCGGACCGAAGATCCGACGGGGAGGCCCAGGTGCGGCACACCGTGGCCTTCCACCGCGAGCTGGTCCGGGCCTCCGGCAACAGTGTGCTGCTGCACACCTGGGAGTCGCTCGGCATCGAGATCTGGACCACCCTGTCCATCCGCTGGCTGGGCACCCGCCAGCAGTCGTACGCCGAGGAGCACCAGGCCGTCGTGGACGCGTTCCGGCGACGGGACCCAAGGGTGGCGGAACTCGTCAAGGAGCATGTCCTGGGCTGCGCGCCACGCGCCTAGCCAGGCTGTACGGGTCGACTGAGGCCTGCACCGCGTGCCTACTTTCGCGGCACGGAATGCCAATTTCGCCTTTCGGAGAAGTTTTTAGGCTCAAGCACTTTGATCGATCATCGATCAGAATTTACAGTCATGACATGACCGACCTCGTCAACGGAGGGATGGCGGCAGCCGCACAGAAGCTCCCCATCCAGCAGCCCGCCCCCAAGCAGCCCAGTGAGCTCGACCAGCTCCCGGACCGCGACCCCGAGGAGACCTCCGAGTGGGGCGCGTCCCTCGAGGCCGTCACCCGGGCCGCGGGTCCACACCGCGCCTCGTACCTGATGCGCCGCACGCTGGAGCACGCGGAGGGCGCCGGGCTGGGGCTGCCGCCGCTGCTCGAGACGGACTACGTCAACACCATCCCCACCGCCGCCGAGCCCGCCGTCCCCGGCGACGAGGACATGGAGCGGCGCATCACCGCCTGGAACCGGTGGAACGCCGCCGCGATGGTCACCCGCGGCAGCCGTGACGGCCTCGGCGGCCACATCGCCACCTTCGCCTCCGCCGCCTGGCTCTACGAGACGGGCTTCCAGCACTTCTTCCGCGGCAAGGAAGGCGACGGCAGCGGCGACCAGCTCTACATCCAGGGCCACGCCTCCCCCGGCATCTACGCCCGCGCCTTCCTCGACGGCCGGCTGACCGAGGCCCACCTGGACAACTTCCGCCGCGAGACGGGCGGCTCGGGCCTGCCCTCCTACCCGCACCCGCGGCGGCTGCCCTGGCTGTGGGAGTTCCCCACCGTCTCCATGGGGCTCGGCCCGCTCTCCGCGATCTACCAGGCCCGCTTCAACCGCTACCTCGCGAACCGCGGCATCAAGGACACGTCCGCCTCCCACGTCTGGGCCTTCCTCGGCGACGGCGAGATGGACGAGCCCGAGTCGACCGCGGCGCTCGCCCTGGCCGGCCGCGAGGGCCTGGACAACCTCACCTTCGTCATCAACTGCAACCTCCAGCGGCTCGACGGCCCGGTACGCGCCAACTTCAAGATCGTGCAGGAGCTGGAGGCGCAGTTCCGCGCCGCCGGCTGGAATGTCGTCAAGGCCCTGTGGGGCTCCGCCTGGGACGAGCTGCTCGCCCTCGACACCTCGGGCGCCCTGCTGCGCCGGCTGCGCGAGGTCCCCGACGCCCAGTTCCAGACGTACGCGACCCGCGACGCCGTCTACATCCGCGACCACTTCTTCGGCGCCGGCCCCGAGCTCGCCCGGCTCGGCCAGGGCCTCACCGACGCCAAGCTCGCCGAGTGCTTCCGCACCTCCCGGGCCGGCCACGAGCCGCGCAAGGTGTACGCGGCGTACCGCGCGGCCATGGAGCACAAGGGCGCCCCGACCGTCGTCCTGGCCCAGACGGTCAAGGGCTACACGCTCGGCCCCGGCTTCGAGTCGCGCAACGCCAACCACCAGATGAAGAAGTTGACCGGCAAGGAGTTCCGCGCCATGCGCGACCTCCTGGAGCTGCCCATCCCGGACAGCGCGCTGGACGACACGCTGGTCCCGTACGCCCACCCCGGCGCCGACTCCCCCGAGGTGCGCTACCTCCAGGAGCGCCGCGCCGCCCTCGGCGGCCCCGCCCCGGCCCGCAAGGTCCACCCGGTCGCCCTGCCCGAGCCGTCGGCCAAGCCCTTCGAGGCCCTCGCCAAGGGCTCCGGGACTCAGGAGATCGCCACCACCATGGCGTTCGTCCGCCTGGTCAAGGACCTGATGCGGGACAAGGAGACCGGCCGCCGCTGGGTGCCGATCGTCCCCGACGAGGCGCGCACCTTCGGCATGGAGTCGCTCTTCCCGACCGCCGGGATCTACTCGCCGCTCGGCCAGACCTACGACCCGGTCGACCGCGACCAGCTGCTCTACTACAAGGAAGCGGCGAACGGTCAGATCCTCAACGAGGGCATCACCGAAGCCGGTTCGATGGCCGACTTCACCGCCGCCGCGACCTCGTACGCGACACACGGCGAGCCGATGATCCCCTTCTACATCTTCTATTCGATGTTCGGCTGGCAGCGCACCGCCGACCAGATGTGGGCGCTGGCCGACCAGCTCGGCCGCGGCTTCCTGATCGGCGCCACGGCGGGCCGCACCACCATGACCGGCGAAGGCCTTCAGCACGCCGACGGCCACTCCCACCTGATCGCCTCCACCAACCCGGCGGCGGTCGCGTACGACCCGGCCTTCGCGTACGAGGTCGGCGCGATCGTGCGGGACGGTCTGCGGAGGATGTACGGCCCGGACGCCGAGGACGTCTTCTACTACCTGACCGTCTACAACGAGACCAAGGTCCAGCCGCCCATGCCGACCGGCGAGGGCGTCGAGGAGGGCATCCTCAAGGGCCTCTACCGCTACAAGTCGGCCGAGCCGACGGACGAGGGCGCCCCGCGCATCCAGCTCCTCGCCTCCGGCACCGCCATCCACTGGGCCCTGGACGCCCAGAAGCTCCTCGCCGACGACTGGGGCGTGGCCGCCGACGTGTGGTCCGCCACCTCCTGGAGCGAGCTGCGCCGTGACGCCCTGTCCTGTGACGCGGCGCAGCTCAACGGTGAAGACCGGGTCCCGTACGTCACCCGTGCCCTGGCAGGCGCACCGGGCCCGGTCCTCGCCGTCAGCGACTGGATGCGCACCGTCCCCGACCAGATCAGCCAGTGGGTCGAGCAGGACTGGTACTCGCTCGGCACGGACGGCTTCGGCCTCTCCGACACCCGCGAGGCCGCCCGCCGCCACTTCGGCGTCGACGCCCCGGCGATCGTGGTCACCGCCCTGAACCGCCTCGCCCGCCGCGGCGAGGTCAAGCCCACGGCGGCGAAGGAAGCAGCGGAGCGCTACGGCATCTGAGGGTTCTCTCCCCCACCCCGGCTCTCCCCCACCCCGCCCCTTCGGTTCGGAAGGGGCGGGGTGGGGGAGGAACGCTCCGGCCGACGGCGGCCGCGCGCGATGATGGGCGCATGCGCGCCGCCCGCCTCATCCATCTCGTGCTCCTGCTTCAGTCCCGGCCCTCGATGACGGGGGCCGAGCTGGCGCGGGAGCTGGAGGTCTCGGAGCGTACGGTCACGCGCGATGTGGCCGCGCTCTCCGAGGCCGGGGTCCCGGTCTACGCGGACCGCGGCCGCACCGGCGGCTACCGCCTGGTCGGCGGCTACCGCACCCGGCTGACCGGCCTCGGCCGCACGGAGGCCGAGGCGCTGTTCCTGTCCGGGGTGCCGTCCGCGCTGCGGGGCATGGGGCTCGCGGACGCCGCCTCCGCCGCCCGGCTGAAGGTCTCCGCCGCGCTCCTCCCCGAGCTGCGCGACGCCTCGCACACCGCGGCCCAGCGCTTCCATCTCGACGCCCCCGGCTGGTGGCAGGAGCCCGAGACGCCCGAGCTGCTGCCCGCGGTCGCGGACGCGGTGTGGGACGACCGCCGGATCACCGCCCGCTACCGCCGCCGGGACACGGAGGTGGAGCGGGAGCTGGAGCCGTACGGCCTGGTGCTGAAGGCGGGCGTCTGGTACCTCGCGGCCCGGATCGAGGCCGCGGGCGACTTCCGCGTCTACCGGGTGGACCGCTTCGCCGCCGTCGGGCCCACGGCCACCACGCAAGGCCGTGACCGCCACGACCGCTTCGAGCGGCTGGCGGACTTCGACCTGCCCGCGTTCTGGGCGGAGCGGGCCGCGCAGTTCGCCCGCTCGCTCCTGCGCGAGAAGGTCGTGCTGCGGCTGACCGGGGAGGGCGCGCGCCGGCTGCCGCAGGTGACGGACCGTACGGCGGGCCAGGAGGCGGTGGCGGCGGCCGGGACGGCCGGGGACCCCGGCGGACAGGGGCGGATCACCGTCACCCTGCCCGTGGAGTCGCTGGAGGTGGCGTACGAGCAGCTGCTGGCGCTCGGCCCGGAGGCGGAGGTCCTGGAGCCGCCGGAGCTGCGCGAGCGCTTCGCCGTGGCGGCCGCCCGCGCCGCGGCGCTCTACCGGTAGTCCGCGGCCGTCCCCTCCTTCCCGCCGAAGACGACATCCCGGAAATAGCCGAAGGCGTCCGGCCGGGATCCGTCCACGTCGGTGAAGCCGTAGTCCTTGGCCAGCTCCCCGCTGGAGAGCGACTTGCCGGACCACCGCGCCCGCTCCGGGTCCGCGGCGAGCGCCGCGACCGCCCGTCCGATGAAGTGCGGCGTCTCGGCGATGGCGAAGTGCGGCTCCCGCGCGACGGCGTCGCGCCAGTTCTCCTCGGTCACCCCGAAGTGGTCGAGCATCTGCTCGGAGCGCAGAAAGCCCGGGGTGATGGAGACCGCCGTGCCGCCGAACTCCTTCAGCTCCTCGGCGAGCCCGAAGGCCATCCGGATGGGGGCATTCTTGGTGACGTCGAAGAAGAGGTTCTCGCGGTAGGTCTTGTTGAATTCGGCGGTGCCGTCGGTGACCTCGATCACCAAGCCACCCGGCCGCCGGATCAGCAGCGGCAGCGCGTAGTAGCTGGTGATGAGGTGGGTCTCGACACCGAGCCGGAGCATCCGCAGCCCGTTCTCGAGCTCCAGCTCCCAGGTCTTCTTGTCGAAGGTGACCAGGTGCTCGCCGCCCCACACGTCGTTGACGAGCACGTCCAGCCGCCCCTGCTCCTTCTCGATCCGCTTCACCAGTGCCCGTACCTGCTCGGGCTCCAGGTGGTCGACCGGCACCGCGATCCCCGTGCCGCCGGCCGCCGTGATCAGCTCCGCCGTCTCCTCGATGGTCTCCGTCGGCCGCCCGACCTCGCTGACCGCCTCCCGCGTGGTGCGCCCCGTCGCGTAGACGGTGGCCCCGGCCGCTCCCAGCTCCACGGCCATCGCCCGGCCGGCGCCCCGCGTCGCCCCCGCGACCAGTGCGATCTTGCCCGCCAGTGCGCCCTGTGTGCTCACGTGGATACGTCCCTTCGATGTGCCGCTTGGTTGGACACACCGACCCTGGCAGGGAAACCAGACACCTTCTGTCGCCTTTTTCGGGCCGCCTCGCGGGCCACTCCGGCGTGCGCGGGCGCGCGCGAGGGCTGATCCTGGTCCCGTGATGGACGAGACGGAGTTCTGGGAGCTGGTCGACAGCGCTCGGGATGCCGCCGAGGGCGACCCCGAGGACCAGTCCGACCTGCTCGTCGAGCGGCTGTCCCAGCTGGACCCGGACGCCGTCCTGGACTTCGCCCGCCACTTCGAGGCCCGTTCCAACCGTGGCTACCGCTGGGACCTGTGGGGCGCGGCTCAGCTTCTGCTGGGGGATGTGGGCGACGACGCCTTCGACGCCTTCCGCTACTGGCTGATCGGCCAGGGCCGGGAGGTGTTCGAGGGCGCACTGCACGAGCCGGACGACCTCGCCGAGCTGCTCGAGAAATTCGACGAGCAGGTGGACGGGGACTGCGAGGACCTGGGCTTCGCGGCGGACGAGGCGTACGAGCAGCTGACCGGCGCGGTGATGCCCGCACTGGGCCTGCCGTCACGGTCGGCCGAACCGTTGGGCGCGGCCGTCGACTTGGAGGACGAGCGGGCGCTGGCGGAGCGGTTCCCCCGGCTGTGGGAACGCTTCCGCGCGTAGCTCACAGGTGCTCGGGCCGCGCCCGTGGCGTTGGCCGTCATGCCCGTGGCGTTGGCCGTCATGTCCGTGGCGTTGGCCGTCATGCCCGACATCCCGCGCACGATCGCGGCAGGATGGCCCCATGCGTATCGCGATCACCGGTTCGTCGGGGCTCATCGGCACGGCCCTCGTCCGCTCCCTGCGCACGGACGGCCACGAGGTGGTACGGCTGGTGCGGCGCGCGCCGCGGGCGGAGGACGAGGTCCGGTGGGATCCGAAACGGCAGTGGGTGGACGCCGAGGGGCTCGCGGGCTGTGAGGGGGTGGTGCACCTCGCGGGCGCGGGCATCGGCGACCACCGCTGGACCGACGCGTACAAGAAGGAGCTGCGGGACAGCCGGGTGCTCGGCACGGCGGCCGTCGCCGAGGCCGTCGCCTCGCTCGACACTCCGCCGCGGGTGCTGGTGAGCGGCAGCGCGGTCGGCTTCTACGGCGACACCGGGGAGCGCATGGTGGACGAGAGTGCGCCCCCTGGCGAGGGCTTCCTCGCGGGACTGTGCCAGGAGTGGGAGGAGGCGGCCGCGCCGGCCCAGGAGGCGGGCGTGCGGACCGTGTTCGCCCGCACGGGACTGGTGGTGGCCGGGGAGGGCGGGGCGTGGGGGCGGCTCTTCCCGCTGTTCCGGCTCGGCCTCGGCGGCCGGATGGGCAGCGGCCGCCAGTACTGGAGTTTTATCGCCCTGGACGACCACATCACCGCCCTGCGCCACCTCCTGACCACCGAGGACCTCGTGGGCCCGGTCAACCTCACCGCGCCCGAGCCCGTCACCAACCGGGAGGTGACCGCCGCCATGGGGCGGGTGCTGGGCCGGCCGACGCTGCTGTCCGTGCCCGCGCCCGCGCTGCGGCTCGCGCTCGGCGAGTTCTCCGGCGATGTCCTCGGCAGTGTGCGGGCCGTGCCCCGGCGGCTGCTGGACTCGGGGTTCTCCTTCGCCCACCCGGGGATCGATGAGGCGCTGCGGGCCGCGCTGGCCGCGCGCGGCGGTCGCCGTTGACCGGGCGCGGCGGTCGCCACTGACCGACCGTCAGATCTCATGTGCGACCGCTGTGCACCCATGCTCGGTCGATGCGCGTCTGGCATCGACCGTTTTTGTCCGTACCGTCATGACGGGCCCAGGGAACCCGAGTTGCGGAATATACGTATCCGGGCTGCCGGTCGGGGGCACCGGGCCCATTAGCGTACGCACCGACCTCGGGGAGGGCACGTGCTCACCAGCGCGCACCGCACGGACGTCGTCATCGTGGGAGCCGGACTGGCGGGGCTGGCCGCGGCCCATCAGCTGACCAGTGCGGGGGTCGCGGTCAGCGTGCTGGAAGCCGCGCCCCGCGTGGGCGGCCGCATGACCACCGATCTGGTCGACGGTTTCCGGCTGGACCGCACCGGACAACTGATCAACACCTCCTTCCCCGAGCTGCGACACACCCCGGGGCTCGGCGAGCTCGTGCTGCGCCCCTTCTCCCAGGGCGTGCTGGTGCGCTCCGACGGCCGCACCCACCGGGTCGGTGCCGCCGGTACCGGCGGCTGGGGCACGGGCAGCCGGGGCACGAGCGGCCGGGCCGGCACGGGCGGCCGGGGCACGAGGGGCGCACTGACCACAGCACGCGCCCTCGCAAACGCCGCCCGTGCGCCCCTCGGCGGCGCGCTCGACCAGGCCCGGCTCGGCGCCGCCCTCGGCAGGCTCGCCGCCCTGCCCGCCGACCGCCTCCTCGCCCGCCCCGACCGGCCCGTCGCCGAGACCCTCGCGGGGCGCGGGCTGCCGGCCCGTACCCTCGAGAGCTTTCTGCGCCCGCTGCTCGTCTCGCTGCTCAGCGACCCCGAGCTGACCACCTCCAGCCGCTGCGCCGACCTGGTGCTGCGCGGCTACGCACGGGGCCGGCTGTGCCTCCCCGCGGGCGGCGCCTCGGCCGTCCCGGAGCTGCTGGCCGCGGCCCTGCCGCCGGGGACGGTACGCACCGGCGTACGCGCCGTGACGGCCTCCACCACCGCCGTGGCCACCGCCGGGCACGGCGAGATCGCCTGCCGCTCGGTGCTGGTGGCCACCGGCGCGCGCGCCGCCGCCGACCTCCTCCCCGGGCTGCGGCTCCCGGCCTTCCACCCGGTCACCGTGTTGCACCACACCGCGGACCGGTCGCCGCTGCGCGAGCCCGCGCTGGTGCTCACCGCCGGGGACCACGGCCCGGTCGCCCACACCGCCGTGGCCAGCGAGGTCGACCCCGCGCGCACCCCGCCCGGACGGGTCCTGATCACCTCCACGGTCCTCGGCGCCGCCGCGGCCCTGCCGACCGCCGAGCTCGACCGGGCCGCACGAGCCCAGCTGGCCGCGGTCTACGGCACCTCCACCGCCCGCTGGGAGCTGCTCGCCGCCCACCACGACCCCGACGCGGTCCCCGCCATGCCCGCCCCCCACGACCTGCGTCGCCCGGTCCGGCTGCTGTCCGGCCTGTATGTGTGCGGCGACCACCGCGACTCCAGCACCGTGCAGGGCGCCCTCGTGTCCGGCCGCCGGGCCGCCCGAGCGATCCTCCACGACCTCGGCGCCCTCCCCGGCGCCGAGCCCTCGACCCCGGACGCGGCGGCGGCCTGACCCGCCGCGCCCGGAGGACCTGCGGGGCGGCGGGGGCTTCGCCCGCCGCCCCGCGCCCAGGCTCCGCCCTTGGGCGTCACGACCCACCGCCCGCAGACCCGCCACGCGCCACCCACCACCCGCCCCGGACCTGCCGTCCGGCCCTACCGTCCGGCACAGCCCTCCAGCGGCCCGGGTCCGTTACGGCCCCGGGACGGCGACGCACGACCGGCTGTCCACCCCGGGGAAGGACACGACGTACCGGCTGACGGCGCACGGACGCGAGGAATTGGCGGCGTTCGGCGTGGACGCGGATCGGCTCCGGGCGGCGCCCGCTGATCCGCTACTGCGTGGACTGGACCGAACAGCGCCACCATCTGGCCGGAGCCCTCGGCGCCGCGCTCACGGACCAGCTGTTCGAGCGCGACTGGATCCGCCGGGACGGCCGCCGCCGGGTGGTCCTGCTGACCGACGCGGGCCGCTCGGGCCTCGAGCGGACCTTCGGCGTCCACCCGACCTGGGACAAGCCCGCGTAACCCGGAGCATGTCCCCGTGACCCGGAACAAGCCGCCGCAGCCCGCGGGACAAGCCCCGTAGCCCGGAACAAGCCCCCGTAGCCCCCGTAGCCCGCGGGGCAAGCCGCCGCGCACACGAGACGGCCCGCCGCCGCACCCGTCGCCGAGGGCGGCGCCCCGCCCTACCCCAGCGCCGCCACCCGGTCCCGGTACCCCCGCACCGCCGCCGCGTCCCGGTACGGCTCCAGCCGGCGCTCGAAGTCCCGTACGTAGTCCGTGGCCCGCGCCGACCGCATCTCGGCCGCCTGCTGCGCCGCCTCCGCGCCCAGCGCGCACGCCTGCTCCAGCTCGCCGAGGCCCAGCCGCGCCGTCGCCAGCACCACCCGGCAGAACAGCCTGCTGCGCGCGTACCCCTTCCCGCGCAGCTGGAGCGAGCGCTCGGCGTGCTGGGCGGCGGCGCGGTACTGCTGTAGATCGCGGTGGCAGTGTCCGAACTCGTCGGCCAGCTGCGCCTCGTCGAAGAACCGCGCCCAGAAGGGCACCTCGTCCCCCGGCCGGGCCGTCTCCAGCGCCCGTTCGGCGCGCGCCAGCGAGGCGGTGCAGGCCCGCACCTCGCCCAGCACGGCGTGGCCCCGGGCCTCCACGGCGTGCAGCAGCGACTGGAGGACGGGCGGGGCGCCGGCGCCCATGCCCTGCTGGGCCACCCGGGCCAGCTGGACGGCCTCCCGCCCATGGCCCAGATAGACGGCCTGGCGGCTCATCGTGACCAGCACATAGCTGCCGTACGGCCGGTCCCCCGCGGCCTGCGCGAGCCGCAGCGCCTGGACGAAGTAGCGCTGGGCCAGGCCGTGGGCGGCGATGTCGTACGACGTCCAGCCCGCCAGCCGGGTCAGATCGGCGATCGCCGCGAACAGCCGCCGCCCGGTCGCCTCCCCGTAGGTGCCGCGCAGCATCGGCTCGCCCTCGTGCTCGAGGTAGCGCACCAGGGCCTGCCGCGCGTGTCCGCCGCCGTACGTCTGGTCCAGCGACCGGAACAGCTCGCCGACCGACCGCAGCGCGGCGATGTCCCCGGCGGTGACCCGGTAGCCCGGGCCGCGCTGGGACCGGTCCGCCTGCCGCTGCCGGGGCAGCGGCGGCCGGGCGCCCTGGCCGGGGGCCCGGACGGCCGGCCTGGGCCCCGGCGGCCCCGCGGCGGCGGCCGCCGCGGGCGGCTCGCCGCGCGCGACCTTGTCGTCGGGCCGCCCGATCAGCCAGTCGCGGCTGGGGACCACCAGACCTGCCGGGGTGAAGGCGATCTTCCGCAGCTCGGCCTGGCTGCCGGAGTCCTTGCGCCACAGCCCGCTGACGATGTCCACCGCCTCCTGCGGGCTGGCGGCGAACTCCAGCCCGGCGTAGACCGGCGCACATGCGTCGAGGCCCAGGTCCTGGGCGCTGAGCCGGCGCCCCAGGCGCCGGGTGAAGACCTCGGCGATCAGCGCCGGGGTGGTGCCGCGCGGCTGCTGTCCACGCAGCCAGCGGGTCACCGATGTCTTGTCGTACCGAAGGTCCAGGCCATGCTCGAGGCCTAGCTGGTCGACCCGCCGGGCGAGCCCGGCGTTGGAGAAGCCAGCCTCCGCGATGAGCGCGGCGAGCTGACGGTTGGGAATGCGCTGCGGAGGTCGTTCCGTCATCAGCCTGCCGGTCTCCCTGATCGCTTCGTGGAAACGGCCCGAAAGTAGCCGCCGGTGAGGCACTGATCGTCTCGGTCGCCCCGCATTCATCCGATCGTGTGAGGGTCGGCTGAGCACGATCCGGATGCGGAGGGCGGGTTCGCCGGACGTACAGTGGCTGAGGCGCCCCGAGCGGGGCGCCGGAGCGCTGTACGAGGTCCGAAGGGATTGCCGCCGTGAGTGAGCTGCGCTTTGTCCATCTGGGGTTCGGGGCGGACGCCGTCGAGTACCAGGAGGCGTGGCAGGAGCAACGGCGGGTGCACGCCGCGCGGTTCGCGGACGAGGTGCCGGACACCTGCCTGCTGCTGGAGCACCCGCCGGTCTACACCGCGGGCCGGCGCACGGCCGACAACGAGCGCCCCCTGGACGGCACCCCGGTCGTGGACGTGGACCGCGGCGGCAAGATCACCTGGCATGGCCCGGGGCAGCTCGTCGGCTATCCGATCCTCAAGCTGCCGCGTCCGGTGGACGTCATCGCGCACGTACGACGTCTGGAGGAGGCCCTGCTGCTGACCTGTGCGGAGTTCGGCCTGGAGGCCACCCGGGTCGAGGGCCGCAGCGGGGTCTGGGTGCTGGGGGACCCGGTGGAGGAGCGCCGCGCGCTGGGCGGGCTGAACCTGGACTTCGACCCGCGCGTCGCCGACGAGGAGTTCGACCCGCGGCTGAGCGGCCCGGAGTACGCCCCGTCCAACGCCGGCCAGCGCGGCGAGGACCGCAAGCTCGCCCAGATCGGGGTGCGGGTCGCCAAGGGCGTGACAATGCACGGCTTCTCGCTGAACTGCGACCCCGACACCACCTGGTTCGACCGGATCGTGCCGTGCGGCATCCGCGACGCGGGGGTGACCTCACTCTCGGAGGAGCTGGGCCGCGGCATCCCCGTGGCGGAGGTGCTCCCGGTGATCGAGAAGCATCTGCGGGTCGTCATGGAGTCCACCGTGCCGCTGCCGCGCGCCGTCTGACCGCCGCACCCCGCCGGGGAATGGGCCCTGGGGGTTCTCGGTTGCCCTGGACGTAAAGGCGTGCGAATAACGGGCGTACGCTGGGGTTCGCCGAAGATTCGATGCCTCGCCGGCCCGATCAAGTAAAAACTCGCCAAGCACTAAGGAGTGCCGGACGTGTCCGCAGTCGCACCCGACGGACGCAAAATGCTGCGCCTTGAGGTCCGGAACAGCCAGACGCCCATCGAGCGCAAGCCCGAGTGGATCAAGACCCGCGCGAAGATGGGTCCCGAGTACACCGAGCTACAGGGCCTGGTGAAGCGCGAGGGCCTGCACACCGTGTGCCAGGAGGCGGGCTGTCCGAACATCTACGAATGCTGGGAGGACCGCGAGGCGACCTTCCTGATCGGCGGCGACCAGTGCACCCGGCGCTGTGACTTCTGTCAGATCGACACCGGCAAACCGCAGGCCCTGGACCGCGACGAGCCGCGCCGGGTCGCGGAGTCCGTCCAGTCCATGGAGCTGAAGTACGCGACGGTCACCGGTGTCGCCCGCGACGACCTCGAGGACGGCGGCGCCTGGCTGTACGCCGAGACGGTCCGCCAGATCCACTCGCTGATGCCGGACACCGGCGTCGAGTTGCTGATCCCGGACTTCAACGCGGTGCCCGAGCAGCTCGCCGAGGTCTTCTCCGCGCGCCCCGAGGTGCTCGCGCACAACGTGGAGACCGTTCCGCGGATCTTCAAGCGCATCCGCCCCGGCTTCCGCTATGAGCGCTCGCTCGAAGTGATCACCAAGGCGCGCGAGGCGGGTCTGGTCACCAAGTCCAATCTGATCCTGGGCATGGGCGAGGAGCGGGCGGAAATCAGCCAGGCGCTACAGGACCTGTACGACGCGGGTTGCGAGCTGATCACAATCACGCAGTATCTGCGCCCGACCGTCCGGCACCACCCGGTGGACCGCTGGGTCAAGCCCCAGGAGTTCGTGGAGCTGAAGGAGGAGGCGGAAGAGATCGGCTACGCCGGTGTCATGTCCGGCCCCTTGGTCCGCTCCTCGTACCGCGCGGGCCGGCTCTACCAGCAGGCGATCGAAAAGCGCGGTGTCGCGGTGGCCGTTCAGGCGGTATGACCACCGCGATGACCACGGCATGTGACCAACACGCTATGTGAGTACGGGCACACCCCGCGCGCCGCGCTTCGCGCGATGCCGCAGGTCAAGGCGAGATCGGGAGCATTTCAAGGCTTCATCGGTGTTTGACCGGCCGGTCACGCACTGGTAACACCTTTGGGTAACGATTAAGCCACACAACGTTCTGTGTGTGGGCTCTGATCATCCGCCGCTCCCGAGGGGGACCCATGTCGGCCGCGCCTGTACGTCCGCCGTCCGTCACCGACGCTCTGCTCGCTCTGGAGGGTCTGCTGCTGGGCGGCGGGCAGCGCACCGCCCGCCGTAACGCCTGGACCGCGGTCCTGGAGGACCGGCGCCGCGCCAAGGACCGCCACGAGGCCGAGCACGTCCTGGAGGCCGTGTCCACCGGGGCTTCCCAGGCCACGTAAACTTCGCTGTATGGCGAGGAAGGAAACATCCGAGAACCCCGGGCGGCTGAAGCAGATCGCCCTGACCTACAAGATGACCAAGAAGGTCGACTCGAAGGTCGGTCTTGTCGTCGCCGCGGTGGGAATCGTCACCTTCGGTGTCTTCCTCGCGATCGGCTTCTGGATCGACCACCCGATCTTCCTGGGCATCCTGGGCTTTGTCCTGGCCTTCCTCGCGATGGCGATCGTTTTCGGCCGCCGTGCCGAGCGAGCGGCCTTCGGACAGATGGAGGGACAGCCGGGCGCGGCGGCCGCGGTGCTGGAGAACGTCGGCCGTGGCTGGTCGGTGACGCCCGCGGTGGCGATGAACCGCAACCAGGACGTCGTCCACCGGGCCGTCGGCAAGGCGGGCATCGTGCTGGTCGGCGAGGGCAACCCGAACCGGCTGAAGTCCATGCTGGCCGCGGAGAAGAAGCGGATGGCGCGCATCGTCGCGGACGTCCCGGTACACGATGTGATCGTGGGCACCGGCGAGGACCAGGTGCCGATCAAGAAGCTGCGCACCAAGCTGCTGAAGCTGCCGCGGGTACTGCCCGGCCCGCAGGTGACCGTGGTCAACGACCGGCTGCGGGCGCTGGGCGACCTGATGAGCAACATGCCGATCCCGAAGGGCCCGATGCCCAAGGGGATGCGGATGCCGAAGGGCCGCTGAGCCGTTCGACCCGCCGCACAGGACCGGTGTAGGACCGGCATAGGACCGCATACGACTGGGCGGCCCGGAATCGAGATTCCGGGCCGCCCAGTCGTATCGAAACAGCCGTATCGAAACAGCCGCATCAAGCCCGGCTCAGACCTTGATCCGGCTCAGACCCGGATCTGCACCGAGTTGGAGAGCCGGTCGTGCAGGCCGCGCGTGTCCCGGTCCCAGACCACCGCGGGGATCACGATCAGCAGCAGCACGCTGCGCAGCACCACCCGCGGCAGGCTCAGCCGCCCGCCGCTCGCGGAGATCACGCGCAGCTTCAGCAGCAGCTTGCCGGGGGTGCAGCCGACCGTGCCGACGGTGAGCACGCTCAGCACGAAGAAGACGGCCAGCGCCCAGTTGCCCGTGGCCTGCGCCTTGCCGCCGGACAGCAGCGCGTAGGAGACGAGCAGGCACAGTCCCCAGTCGACGAGCAGCGCCCCGAGGCGGCGTCCGATGGGCGCGATGGAGCCCGGCCCGCTCTCGGGCAGCCCCAGTGCCTCGCCCCGGTAGCCCAGCTCGACGCCCATGTCCTCGGCGGCCGCGCGCGGTCCGGAGAGCCATGATCCGATTGCTTGCCTGTTGTCCACCCGACCACGTTACTGCGACCGCATACGTTCCCCACGGAGCGGGGCCCGCTTCCCGCGCGCTTCTCCCCGGGACCGCCCCCTCACGGACCGGGCCCCGGCCTCACATGCCCCCCGCGCACCAGACGTATGCCGGTTAACCTGGGTGAAACAAATGGGTCATGCCCGGGAAATCCCGTCTGCCTATCGTCGGCCCCAGCGCGCCAGCCGCACATGAGCCGCGCGACCGAACAAATCCCCGTCCCCCGCGGCCGGGCTAGGAGGAGTTGGATGTTCCAGAACGCCGACGACGCTCGGAAGTTCATCTCGGACGAGGACGTCAAGTTCGTCGACGTCCGGTTCTGTGACCTTCCCGGCGTCATGCAGCACTTCACCGTACCGGCGGAGGCGTTCGACCCGCACGAGGAGCTCGCCTTCGACGGCTCGTCGATCCGCGGATTCCAGGCGATCCACGAGTCGGACATGGCGCTGCGTGCGGATCTGTCGACGGCGCGTGTCGACCCGTTCCGCCGGGACAAGACGCTCAACATCAACTTCTTCATCCACGACCCGATCACGGGCGAGCAGTACAGCCGTGACCCGCGGAACATCGCCAAGAAGGCCGAGGCCTACCTCGCCTCCACCGGCATCGCCGACACCGCGTACTTCGGCCCCGAGGCCGAGTTCTACGTCTTCGACAGCGTCCGCTTCGACACCAAGTCGAACGAGGCCTTCTACCACATCGACTCCGAGGCGGGCGCCTGGAACACCGGTGCGCTGGAGGACAACCGCGGCTACAAGGTCCGCTACAAGGGCGGCTACTTCCCGACCCCGCCGGTCGACCACTTCGCCGACCTGCGCGCCGAGATCAGCCTCGAGCTGAACAAGTCCGGTCTCCAGGTCGAGCGCCAGCACCACGAGGTGGGCACCGCCGGCCAGGCCGAGATCAACTACAAGTTCAACACGCTGCTCGCCGCGGCCGACGATCTGCAGCTGTTCAAGTACATCGTCAAGAACGTCGCGTGGAAGAACGGCAAGACCGCGACCTTCATGCCGAAGCCGATCTTCGGTGACAACGGCTCGGGCATGCACGTCCACCAGTCCCTGTGGCTGGGCGGCGACCCCCTCTTCTACGACGAGCAGGGCTACGCGGGCCTGTCGGACACCGCCCGCTACTACATCGGCGGCATCCTCAAGCACGCCCCGTCGCTGCTGGCCTTCACCAACCCGACGGTGAACTCCTACCACCGCCTGGTCCCGGGCTTCGAGGCCCCGGTCAACCTGGTGTACTCGCAGCGCAACCGCTCCGCCGCGATGCGTATCCCGATCACCGGTTCCAACCCGAAGGCCAAGCGCGTCGAGTTCCGCGCCCCGGACTCCTCCGGCAACCCGTACCTGGCCTTCTCCGCCCTCCTCCTCGCGGGCCTGGACGGCATCAAGAACAAGATCGAGCCGGCCGAGCCGATCGACAAGGACCTGTACGAGCTCGCCCCCGAGGAGCACGCGGGCGTCCCCCAGGTCCCGACCTCCCTCCCGGCCGTCCTCGACTCCCTCGAGGCCGACCACGAGTTCCTGCTCCAGGGCAACGTCTTCACCTCGGACCTGATCGAGACCTGGATCGACTACAAGCGCACCAACGAGATCGCTCCGCTGCAGCTGCGTCCGCACCCGCACGAGTTCGAGCTCTACTACGACGTGTGATCCCACCGGCCTCTCCCGGACTCGGGTGAGCCCCGCCACTGCCCCTCGGGGCGGTGGCGGGGCTCAGTGCTTTGCCACTCAGTTGCTTTCCGTGGTGACCACGCTTCCGGCGGAGCCGGGTGAGCGGGTCACGGAGTGACGGTGTGCTGGTTGGTGTCGCTGGACCCGTTGAAGTTGGTTTGGGCGGCCGAGGGGTAGCTGGCGCTGACCGTGTAGGGACTGCCGGAGGCCGGCAGGGCGCCGCCTGCGAGGACGGCGAAGCCGTTGCCGTCCAGGGGCACAATGGTGGGGCCCACAACGATGGCGCTCGTAGCGTCCGTGACGGTGATGGTGACCGAACCCGTGGGGACTCCCGCCCCCGGTGATACGGCTTCCACGAAGGCGATGTAGGTGATCGACTGTGCCGACGTGGAGGGGTTGGGGCTGGAAGTGACCGTGGTCTTCGTGTTCGCCTTGTTCACCACGTGGGTGTTGGTCCCCGTCGAGGTGAGGAAGTTCGTGGTGTTGGGGGTGTAGACGGCGGTCACGGTGTAGGCGGTGGGATCGGCGTTGAGGAGGTTGGTGGTGAAGGTCGCCACACCGCCCGACAACGCCACGGCGCCGGACGTGACGGTACCGCCGGGGCCGCTGATGGTGAAGGCGACCGTACCGGTCGGTGTGCCCGTCGCGGGCGGGTTCGTGGTGACCGTGGCGGTGAACGTCACTGGCTGTCCGAACACCGACGGGTTCGGCGAGGAGACCACTGTGGTCGTCGTGGCCGCCGGCCCGGGGTTGACCGTCTGGGTGTCGGAGCCGGTGGATGGCAGGAAGTTCGTGTCGCCGCTGTAGATGGCCGTGATGGCGTGCGTGCCGACGCCCAGGGTGTTGAGGTTGATCGTGGCCTGGCCGGCGCCGTTCAACGGCTGGGTGAACGTTCCGCCTCCGGAGCCGGTGACGACGAAGGTGACCGTTCCGGTCGGCGTGCCCGTCGCGGGGCCCACCGCGGTGACCGTCGCGGTGATCGCCACGTTCTGCCCCAGCCCTGACGGGTCCGGCGTGGAGACCACCGAGGTGGTCGTCGTGCCCTGGAGGACGACCACGGCGTTGAAGCCGGTGGAGCCCGTGAAGTTGGCGTCGCCGGAGTAGGTGGCGGTGACCGTGAGAACACCGGCGCTCAGGGCGGTGAAGGTCGCCGAGGCCGTGCCGCCCACCAGCCCCGGGTTGGCCGAGGCAGGCGTCGCTCCAGGAATGGAGATGTTCACGTTGCCCGTGGGGGTTCCGACTCCGAGCGGGATCACGGTGGCGGTGACGGTGAACGACTGGCCGACGACCACCGGATTCGGCGATACGGTGACCAGGGTAATCGTGGGACTAGGCATGATGAGCCCTCCGTGCTGCGTGCTGTGGGTGTTTGGTGGGTCGTGTCGCGCCGCGCGAAGCCTTGAGCCGGGCGGAGCGGGCGCTTCATGTGCTGGGGGGGCTCATCACGACGACTGACGCTGCGTCACATACGCGTCGCCGTCCCCCGGCAGATGGGAAAACCCACCGGTCAGTACGACTAGTAGGCGCGCCGTCAACACGGTTACGCCATAGAGATGACCGCGAATTACCCTGAATGGCGCAGCGCTCTGCGGCGCGCGGGGCGCGGGCGGCGTATGCGGCGCGGCGCGCGTTTGGCATATGAGCTCCGCTTCCCGCTTCTCAAGACCCCCGCCTCAAGATCCGTCCTGGAGATCCCACCGGAGATCCCGCCCGGAGATCCATTTCCGCAGATCACCAGCGCTCGGCCGCACCCCCGCTCGTTCCGTGGCGGCTATGCCATCCTGTTTGTGTGAGCGCCCTCACACGTGTGGGCGGTACACAGGCGGGCCAGGAGGTGGAATGGCGAAATGGCCGGCCATGGCGGCTCCGGAGTGGACATCACGCGGCGGAGGAGGGACCCGGGCGACAGGGCGTCCGGTGTCGGCTTCCAGCCGCCCACAGTGGAGCAGGAGCACGCCGTGACAGAGCAGGCCCTGGTGTTCGCCACGGCGGCGCTGACGGCTGTCTACGTACTGTCCGCGGACGGCGACGAGCTGCGGCTGACCGAGACGGCCGGCGGCCCGCGCGCCCTGTACGGGCTGCCGACCAGCTATCCGCTGTCCGGGCGCTCCCCGGTCGCCGACGCCTTCCGCACCGGGCGGCCCCAGTGGTCGACCTCCGCGAAGCTCGCCGCCTATGGGGAGATCGCCCAGCGAGCCCTCCCGGCCGACATGTCCCTGGGCGCGCTGCCGCTGGGGGCGGACGGCAGGCGGCTGGGCTGCCTGGTCGTGGTGTATCCCGGGGACGGCTTCGACGCCGAGCAGCGCAATTTCCTGGAGCTGTACGCGGACCAGATCGCCGCCCAGCTCAAGGCGGGCGCGCAGGCTCAGGCCGGCGGCGGGGCGGCGGGCCGGAGCGGGCCGCTGTCGGTGCTGCGCTCGGCGCTGGACCACCTTCACGTCGGCTCGTTCACCCTGGTGCTGAACACCGGGCGGATCGACGCGGACGCGCAGCTGCTGGAGCTGGTGGACATCTCCCCCGACATGTTCGACGGGCGGGTGGAGACCCTGCTGGCGCACACCGTGCCGGAGGACCTGCCCGCGCTGATGTCCATCGTCGAGCCTGGTCAGCTGAGTCTCGGCAGCCGTGACCTGGAGTTCCGTATCCGCCGGCCCAGCGGCGAGCTGCGCTGGCTGCGCCTGTGCTGCCGGATCCAGGGCGATGCCGTGGGGACCCCTGAGCGGCTGCTGGGCCTGGTGGCGGACGCCTCGTATCTGCGGCCCACCGCCGACGAGGTCTCCCGCGTGCAACAGCTGTCCGCGGCGCTGGCCAACGCGATGACGGTCCGGGACGTCAGCCTGGTGGTGACCGCCGCGCTGCGCGAGCCGCTGGGCGCCGACCGGGTGGCGCTCGCGGAGCTGGAGGGCGACCGGCTGGTGGTGACCGCCCTCGACCCGCCGGAGCCCGGCGCCTGGCCGGGGATGTGGCGGTCCGAGTGGCGGTCGGAGTGGCCCGATGTGCCGACCCGCGTGCTGCCCACGCTGGAGACCGCGCTGCGCGAGGGCCGGATCTGCCTGCTGCCCTCGGGCAGTGGCCTGGAGCCCGGCCTCGCGGACATGGGGGCCGGCGGTCTCGCCGTCCTGCCGCTCCCGGCGCAGGGCCGGGTGGTCGGGGTCTGTCTGGTCGGCTGGGAGGAGCCGCACGGGTTCTGCCCGGAGGAGCGGTCGCTGCTGACCGCGACGGCGGGTCTGGTGGGGCAGGCCCTGATGCGCGCCCACGCGTACGACGCCGAGCACGAGCTCGCCACCATGCTTCAGCGCAGCCTGCTGCCCCGCAGGCTGCCCGAGATCCCCGGCGGGGTGGCCGTGGCCCGCTATCTGCCCGCGATGAGCGGGCTGGAGGTGGGCGGCGACTGGTACGACGTCATCCCGCTGCCCAACGGCCATGTGGCGCTGGTGATCGGCGACGTCCAGGGGCACAGCGCCGGGGCCGCGACCATCATGGGCCAGATACGCACGGCCATCAGGGCCTACGCGGTGGAGGGCCACCCGCCCGACGTGGTCGTCTGCCATGCCAACCGGCTGCTGGTCGGCATGGAGACGGAGCTGTTCGCCACCTGCGCCTACGTCGAGCTGGACATGGAGGAGGGCGACGCCTGGTTCGTACGGGCCGGGCATCTGCCGCCGCTGCTGCGCCACCCGGACGGCTCCACGGAGGAGGTGGAGGCCGAGGGCGGGCCGCCGCTGGGGGTGATCGCCGACGCCGAGTTCGCCATGACCGCGGTCGGGCTGACCCCCGGCACGGTGCTCACGCTGCTCACGGACGGGCTGGTGGAGTCCGCGACCCTCCCCCTGGACGACGGCCTGCTGCGGGTGCGCGGGGCGCTCTCCGACGCGGATCCGTCCGACGCCGGGCGGCTGGCCGACTCGCTGCTGGGCGACCTGAGCCGGCGCGACGACGACGTGGCCCTGCTGCTGCTGCGCTACGACGGGATGAAGGTCCGGCCGATCCGGGCCGGCTGGGCGGTGTGGCGGCTGCCCGACGCCGTGATGCACGCGCGCCGCTTCACCGCGCGCACACTGCGCTCCTGGCGGGTGGCCGAGGAGGCCGACATGGTCCTGCTCGTGGTCTCCGAGCTGGTCACCAACGCCCTGGTGCATACGCAGGGCCCGGTGCGGCTCGACCTCACGCTGGCCGGGGACCGGCTGCGGGTCGCGGTGAGCGACTCGTCGCCGCGGTCGCCCGCCAAGCCGGTGCTTGTGGACTGGGAGTCGACCGGCGGCCGGGGCCTGCTCCTGGTCGAGGCGATGTCGTCGACCTGGGGCTCGGTGCCGGTCAGCGGCGGCAAGCAGGTGTGGAGCGAGGTCGTGGCGCACCGGCCCGACGAGACGGATGGGGCCGACGGCGGGGCTGTGGACGGCAAAGCCCTCGACGGTACGGATGGGGCCGACGGCAGGGCTGTGGACAGCGCCGGCTAGCCCGCGTGAGGAGGTGCTTCCCATCGTGAGAGGTCGTCCGCGCGGTGCCGCCGTCCTCGTGGCCGCGGCGTCCCTGGCCCTCGCGCTGGGGGCCTGCGGCAAGGCCGCCGAGACCGGCACCGCCGTCCGGCCCGCCTCGCCCGCCGCGACGGGCCGCCCGACGATCGGCCTGCTGATGCCGGACAGCACCACTCCGCGCTGGGACCGGTTCGACCGGCCCCTGATCGAGCGGCGGATCGGGCAGCTGTGCCACGACTGCGCGGTGGAGGCCGTCAACGCCGAGGGCGATGTGGCCCTCCAGCAGCAGCAGGTGGACTCGATGATCATCAAGGGGATGGACGCCCTGGTCCTGGTCCCCGTGGACGCCAAGTCGCTGCGCCCCGCGGTCGAGAAGGCGCAGGACGCGCACATCCCGGTCCTCTCGTACGACCGCCTCGCCGAGGGCCCCGTCTCGGCCTATGTCTCCTTCGACGGCAAGGAGGTCGGCAGGCTCCAGGCGCAGGCGCTGCTGAGGGCCATGGACCGGCGGGCGCACGGCGGCGGGATCGTCATGGTGAACGGGGACCAGGCCGACCCCAACGGGGTCGCGTTCGAGAAGGGAGCGCTGTCCGTCCTCACCGGCAAGGTCAGGATCGACAAGTCGTACGACGCGGCCGGATGGCGTCCGGAGAACGCCTACGCCGACATGTCCGGCGCCATCGCCGCGCTCGGGCCCCGTCGCATCGACGGCGTCTACGCCGCCAACGACGGCCTCGCCTCCGGCGTCATCGCCGCCCTCAGGGCCAACAGCATCCGGCCGATTCCCCCGGTCACCGGCCAGGACGCCGAGCTCGCGGCCGTCCAGCGCATCGTCGAGGGCGACCAGTACATGAGCGTCTACAAGCCCTTCAAGCCCGAGGCGTACACGGCCGCCGGGATCGCCGTCGCCCTGGCCCATGGCGCGGGCCCCGGCCATATCGCCAGGGACCGGGTGCGCGGCGACGTCCCGGCCGTGCTGCTCCGCCCGATCCCGCTGACCGTGCACACCATCAGGAAGACGGTGGTCAAGGACGGTATGTACACGAT
The DNA here is from genome assembly GCF_053890475.1 of Streptomyces sp. LZ34. Classification (NCBI taxonomy): domain Bacteria; kingdom Bacillati; phylum Actinomycetota; class Actinomycetes; order Kitasatosporales; family Streptomycetaceae; genus Streptomyces; species Streptomyces sp. LZ34. The sequence goes on along the minus strand of NZ_CM132680.1, from coordinate 9,145,525 downwards.
TCATCAGATCTGCACCCCGGAGTACCGGTCGGCCTGTGAGAGGGCCGGGCTCATGCCGTAGGGGAGATGGTTACCGTGCCGGCTCCGCCTCTGCTGGCGTTGCGCGGCGTCTCCAAGCGCTTCGGCGCCGTCCAGGCGCTCACCGACGTCGATCTGGAGATTCACACCGGTCAGGTCGTCGCCCTGCTGGGCGACAACGGCGCCGGCAAGTCCACCCTCGTCAAGGTGATCGCCGGAGTCGGCCCCGCCGACCAGGGCGTCATCGAGTGGGAGGGCCGCACGGTCCAGGTCAAGCGCCCCCACGACGCGCAGAGCCTGGGCATCGCGACCGTCTACCAGGACCTGGCGCTGTGCGAGAACCTCGATGTCGTCGGCAACATCTTCCTCGGCCGCGAGGTACGCAGCCTCGGCATCCTCGACGAGGTGGAGATGGAGCGCCGCACCCGCGGCCTGCTGAAGGGCCTGTCCATCCGCATCCCCGATGTGCGCGTCCCGGTGGCCACGCTGTCCGGCGGCCAGCGGCAGACCGTCGCGATCTCCCGCTCGCTGCTCGGCGAGCCCAGGCTGCTGCTGCTCGACGAGCCCACCGCCTCCCTGGGCGTCGAGCAGACCGCCCAGGTCCTCGACCTGGTGGACCGGCTGCGCGACCGCGGTCTGGGGGTGCTGCTGATCAGCCACAACATGGGCGATGTGAAAGCCGTGGCGGACCAGGCCGCGGTGTTGCGCCTGGGCCGCAACAACGGCTTCTTCGACGTGATGACCACGTCCCAGGAACAGATCATCTCCTCCATCACCGGCGCCACCTCCCATGCCCGCCGTCCGCCCCGCGCCGGGGAGGCGGGGCTGTGACCGGCCGCGCTCTGGTGCCTGGCCGATGCGTCAAGGGCGTCCTCGGCGACGTACGGCGGCGGCTGAGCGGCGGCGAGCTCGGCGTGCTGCCGGTCGTCCTCGGCCTGATCGTGCTGTGGGCCGTCTTCGAGATCCTGAACAGCAACTTCCTCTCCCCGCGCAACCTGTCCAACCTGAGCGTGGACATCGTGGGCACCGGCCTGATCGCCGTCGGCATCGTCTTCGTGCTGCTCCTCGGGGAGATCGATCTGTCGGTCGGCTCGGTCGGCGGGCTGGCGGCGGCCGTCTTCGCCGTACTGAACGTCAACCAGGGCCTGCCGGAGTGGCTCGCCCTGATCATCGCGGTGCTCCTGGGCGCGCTGGTCGGAGCCCTGCACGGGTTCTTCTTCGCCAGATTCGGCGTACCGGCCTTCGTCGTCACTCTCGCCGGGCTGCTGGCCTGGAACGGCGTGACCCTCTACGTCCTCAACCAGGGCGGCACCATCAACCTCGACAGCCAGGGCCTGGTCGCCAAGCTGACCAGCTACTACTTCAACGACATCGCCGCCGCCTACGGACTCGCGGCCCTCGGCCCGGCCGCCTTCTTCCTCGCCGCGTACCGCGACCGGCAGCGCCGCAAGGCCGCCGCGATGCCGTACCGGCCGCTCCACGAGATCGTGGTACGCACCGCCGCGATCGCGGTGGTCGCGTTCGCGGCCGCCTATGTGCTCAACCAGTTCCAGGGCCTGCCGCTCGCTCTGCTGATCTTCGTCCTCCTGGTCGCCGCCCTGGATGTGCTGCTGCGCCGCACGCCCTACGGCCGCACGGTCTACGCGCTGGGCGGCGGCGTCGAGGCGGCCCGCCGGGCCGGGGTCCGGGTGGCGTGGGTGCGGGTCTCGGTCCTCATGGTGTCCGGCACGATGGCCGCGCTCGGCGGGCTGTTCCTGGCCTCGCGGATCACCTCGGTGAGCCAGCCCTCCGGCTCCGGCATCCTCCTGCTCAACGCCCTCGCGGCGGCCGTCATCGGCGGTACGAGCCTGTTCGGCGGGCACGGCCGGACCTGGTGCGCGGCGCTGGGCATCCTGGTCATCGAGTCGCTCGGCTCCGGCATGGCCCTGCTGAGCGTCCAGTCGGCCGTCCAGTTCATGCTCACCGGCGGGGTGCTGCTCGCCGCGGTCGTCCTCGACTCGCTCTCCCGGCGCGCCCAGAAGACCCGCGGCCGGGCCTGACCCCCGCGGCCGGGCCCGACCCCGGCGGCCGGGCCCGACCCCGGCGGCCGGGCAGGACCATGCCCCGTTCGGGTGGATCCGCGCCGTATGCCGGACGCCTCGGTGAACCATGCGGCAGCGTGTGGGACCCGACCACCTCGCCGAACGGCACCGCCGCGGGAGCTCGGGAGCGCCCGCCACAGGGGGGATTCGATGGCAGCCCAGACCTCCGACCAGCCGGCCGAGCAGCCCTCCGACCAGTCGGCCGACCAGCCAGCCGAGGAGCGGCCCGCCGAGGAGCTGCGGTTCCGGTCGCACACGCTCGCGGTGTTCGAACGGAACCCGATCACCGGCCGGTCCATGGCGCGCAGGCTGCCACAGCTGGTGCGGCGGGCGCTGGCGCTGGCGTGGCAGGTGGACCGCAGGGCGGTGGTGGGGCTGGTGCTGTGCCAGGTGCTGTCGGGGTTCTTCGAGGCGTTCGGGCTGCTGGCCACCACCGGCACGATCACGGCGCTGATCTCCTCCGGGCACATGGCCGAGCGGGTCCAGGAGGCGCTGCCCTCGCTCGCGGTGCTGGCCGGGGCGGCCGGATTACGGGCGCTGCTGGGCATCGCCGTGTCCAACATCTCCACCCGGCTGGCCCCCCGGATCTCCCGGGAGGCCGAGATGCGGATGCTGGACGCGGCGATCAACGCCGAGCTGGCGGCGTACGACAACCCCGGGTTCAACGACAAGTGGGACGCGGCCGACCGGGGCGCCGACGTCGCCCAGGATCTGATCATCGAGTCCCAGCAGCTGATGGCCTGCCTCGCCTCCCTGGTGGCGGCGGCGGGCGTGGTGACCGTGCTGCACCCGGCGCTGCTGCCGCTGCTGCTGCTCGCGGCCCTGCCGCAGGGGGTGGCCGGGATGAAGGCGGCCCGGGTGCATTACGAGACCTCGCGCGCGATGAGCGCCGAGCGGCGCACGCTCGGGCTGCTGCGCTGGTACATGGTCGACAGGGACATCGCCGACCAGCTGCGCTCGGGCACCATGGCGTCCTTCCTACTCGACCGCTACCGCGCCATCGGCGCGCGGGTCGACGCAGCGACCGACCGGGCGGCCCACCGGGGAGCGCGGTTCGCGGTGCTGGGCGCGCTGGCCGGAGGCGTCGCTTCCGGGCTGGTGTGGGCGGCGCTGGCGCTGCTCCTGGGCTCGGGGCGGATGTCCGTCGCCTCGGCGGGGACCGCGGTCTTCGCGCTGCGCACGGTGGGCTCCTCGCTGCGCGGCATGGTGGGGTACGGGACCCGGCTGTTCCGTACCGGGCTGTATCTGGACGACTGGGCGGAGTTCGTCGAGGAGGCGGGCGGCCACCGGATGCGGCGCGGCGGCCGGGTCGCGTCCGCCCCGAAGGTGGTCAGGGCCGAGTCGGTCACCTACCGGTATCCGGAGTCGGACGCGCCGGCTCTGGACGAGGTGAGCGTCGAGGTCCGGCGCGGCGAAGTCCTCGCCCTGGTCGGCGAGAACGGCTCCGGCAAGACCACCCTGAGCAAGCTGCTCTCGGGTCTGTATCTGCCCTCCAGCGGCGCGGTGACCTGGGACGACGCCAAGACCGGGGACCTCGACCCGAACTCGCTGTGGCGGCACACCGCGGTCGTCCCCCAGGACTACGCCCACTGGCCGCTCACCGCCCGCGAGAACATCACGCTCGGCCAGCCGCACGGCGGGGACGAGGCCGTACGGGACGCCGCCGTGCACTCCGGTGCGCACGAGGTCCTGGACGGGCTGCGCAGCGGCCTGGACACCCTGCTGGCCCGGCAGTGGTGGGGCGGGGTGGAGCTGTCCGGCGGCCAGTGGCAGCGCATCGCCTTGGCGCGCGCCTTCCACCGGCCCGCCGGACTGCTGGTGATGGACGAGCCCACCAGCGCCCTCGACGCCCGCGCCGAGCACCGCATCTTCGCGGGGCTGCGGCGGCTGGCGGAGGACCGCGCGGTCGTCCTGGTCACCCACCGCCTGGCCAACGTCGCCGTCGCCGACCGCATCGTGGTCCTGGACCGCGGCCGGGTGATCCAGCAGGGCACCTTCGCGGAACTGGTCGACTCCCCCGGGCTGTTCCGGGAGCTGTGGACCCTTCAGAACGACCGGGGTGTCCCGGGCTGACTCAGCCGTCCCCGGCCGACTCAGCCGCCCCGGGCCGACTCGGCCGCCCTGGCGCGTGAGGCCGCTATCTCCGCGTAGGCCTGGTCGCGGCCCTCCCAGTGGGAGCCCTCGACGGACTTGCCGGGTTCGAGGTCCTTGTAGACCTCGAAGAAGTGGGTGATCTCCATCCGGTCGAACTCGGCGACATCGCCGATGTCCTGCACATCGGCATAGCGCGGGTCATGGGCGGGGACGCACAGGATCTTCTCGTCCGGGCCCTTCTCGTCGCTCATGCAGAACATCCCGATGGCCCGGCACTCGATGACACACCCGGGGAACGTGGGCTCACCGACCGTGACCAGGGCGTCCAGCGGGTCGCCGTCGCGCCCCAGGGTGTGATCGATATAGCCGTAGTCGGCCGGGTACTTGGTGGCGGTGAACAGCATCCGGTCCAGCCGGATCCGCCCCGACTCATGGTCCATCTCGTACTTGTTGCGGGATCCCTCGGGGATCTCCACGACGACGTCGAACTCCAACGCGACCTCCTCCCCCGGTCATCCGCGCGCCCGGCGCGCGCTTCCAGTGTGCGCCGTGAGCGCCGTACGAGCAGCTCGGACCGGCGGGGCCGGGGGCCGGGTGCGGCCGCACGGGGCGGCGGGCCGGCCGGACCCGGGGGTCACAGGCCCCGGCCCAGCCTCCGGTTGGCCAGGACGGACACCTTGCGCCGCACGGCCGTGACCTCGTCGGTGCTGACCTCCGCCACCAGCAGCCCCGGGGTCGCCCCCAGCCGCTGCCGTACGGTCCCGTCGGGGCCGACCACGGCGCTGTGGCCGATGCCGGTGGGGGCTGTCGGGTCGGCCGTCTCGGCCGCCAGGGTGCCGGTGGCCGCGGGGTCGGCCTGGCCCACGGCGGCCAGCCATACGGTGGCGTCCAGCGCCCGCGCCCGGATGAGCAGCTCCCACTGTTCGCGCTTGCCGGGCCCCGCGCCCCAGGAGGCGGGCAGCAGCGAGAGCTGCGCGCCGGCGTCTGCGTGGGCCCGGAACAGCTCGGGGAAGCGCACGTCGTAGCAGGTGGCCAGGCCGATCCGGAGCCCCTCCAGGTCGAAGGTCACCACCTTGGAGCCGGGCGCGACGGAGTCGGACTCCGCGTAGCCGAAGGCGTCGTAGAGATGGATCTTGTCGTAGGAGGTCTCCACCCCGGGGCCGGTGGCCAGCAGGGTGTTGGTCACCCGGCCGTCTCGTGCCGGGGTGAACATGCCCGCCACGACCACCAGCCCCGTGTCCTTGGCGATCTGCCGGACCTCGGTGGCCCACGGGCCGTCAAGCGGCTCGGCGAGCGGCCGCAGCGGCATGCCGAAGCACGCCATGGCGGCCTCGGGGAAGACGATCAGGCGGGCGTCGGCCGCGGCGGCGCGGTGTGCCTGCTCCCGAAGGACGGCAAGGTTCCGCTCCGGGCGCGGGCCGCTGACGATCTGGCTCAGTGCGATGCGCATGCGCGATCTGCCTCATTCCCTGGACGTTGCCTCGAGTGGTCCCTACGGGTGTGTACGTGACGCCCCGGGGGTGCGCTCATTGTGCGGCCTGCGCATCTCGGCCGTATCCCGGGGACGCCAGCCCTGCGCCCCGGGGCGGGAACTGGCCGCCCGTCAGCGGAAAGCCATCGGGCGAAAGCCGTCGGCCGCACGCCCCATGGGGTCGTGCGGCCGACGGACCTTCTCGCTCTACCTGCCGATTCACCTGCCAATCGCCTGTTGACGCACCTGTCGGCGCACCTGTCGTTCTACGCTTCTCGCGCCTCGCGGCCGGTGCGCATCAACACCCCCGCCGCGACCAGTCCGAGCACGCACGTGAGGGCGCCAACAATGACGTTGTTCCAGATCATTCCGGCGTCGGGGAACCGTGTGACCACCCAGGGAGAGATGATCATCCATACACCGATCGCGGACATCGCCCAGCACAGGCCGTACATCCGGCGCGGCGCCGTGGTCAGGCCGACGCCCAGCAGGGCCACGCAGATGCCCAGGATGAGGTTGTTGACCGTGAGGTCGGGGCGGGTGCCCGAGAAGTGGATCACCCAGGGGGAGATGGCGAAGTAGAGACCGGCCAGGAGCACCGGCCCGTCGACGAAGACAACATCCCGCGTGCCAAGCATGCGTGCGTAGCGCTCGCGCATCTCGGTTACGTCGGGGTGGTGCGTGATATCACTCCTGTGGCGTGAGACGTCGGCCATACGACTCGCCTCCTTCGATCCATGCAAGTCTGACCGCGCAGTGCGGCGCAACGCCGCAACATTATTGTGCGCCTCGCCTTGTTTTATAGGCAGATGTCCGTTTGAGCGGTAGCGGAGCGGTTATGCCCACGAAGCGGCATTCCGCCGCTCGTAGGGGAGGTCGCTGATCTCCCCCACGGGCGGCCGGTCCTCGACGGGCAGCCAGGTCTTCGCGGATCCGCCGTCGAACTCCGCGCTGTCGACGGTCAGCAGATGGTCCATCCGGCGCCCGCGGTCCAGGCGCACGGCGCCGGCAGGTAGCCGCGCGGGGCGCCCGCCGGGCGGGGCGGGTCCGCGAGCACCTCGCCCACATCGCCCGAGGCGCGCCAGCGCAGTTCGGGCCAGGGCAGTTCGGGCCAGGGCAGTTCGGGCCAGGGCACGCAGTAGGCCTCATGGTCGTACGGGCACCACAGCAGCTGTAGCAGATCCGTGCCGGGCGGGAACGGCAGGCCGGGCACGTCGGCCGCATACAGCTGGGGCACGGGCACGAGCGGGATGGGGTGCTCGGACGGGTTGCTCAGGCGGGTGGCCGGATGGTCGTCCGCGCAGCGCGGCCAGGGTCGTGGCGGCCCTGGCGGAGGCCGGGCTGCGCACGGAGTGGGACGGCTCGCCCGACCGGGCCATCTGGGTCGCCACGGGCCCGTAGTGCGTGGTCAGGCCGGGTAGACCTGCTCGTGCTTGGCGTACCAGGCGCGGTCGAGGTCGGTCACATTGACGGTGGTCTGCACGGTCAGCCCCGGCACGGGCGCCAGATGGGCGCGCGCGACCTCCAGCACGGCGCCGGACAGCTCCCGCTTGATCTCGGCGTCCCGGCCGGACAGGATCGCCACCTCGATGTGGATCATGGCGTGGTGCGGGGCGCCGTCGGCCAGGACGGCCTCCTCGAGCCGACGGAACCGGGTCTTGCAGGCCTCGACCTTGGTGTCGACGGTCTTCGCGACGACCGGGTGCAGGGCGAGGCCGAAGGCGCGGCGGTCGAAGGCCTCGGTCAGGGTGTCGGAGTACTCGACGACGATGTGCGGCATGGGGAATGCGCTCCTTGCGGGGTCGTGGCGGGCTGCGCTCTCGCGGGCCTGTTGCGTGGGCATCGTCGCACCCCGTCACCGCGGCGAGCGCCGGGGGCCGGTCGTCTGCTTCAATAGGTCCATGGCCAGCCTCCATGACGCCGCGACGGGTCCCCTCGACCTCAAGCCGTTCTGGCCGTCCCGGCAGGCGCACCACTTCGACCGCGAGTGTTGCCGCGTATCGCATGCGCGGGCCCGCTCGCTCGGCCGCTGACGCCACTCGACCGCTCAGCCGCCCTGCTCCCGGGTGATCCCCGGCGGCCCAGCCCGCGCGCACGACGTCCACCGACGCCCCTTGAGCGCGAAAGAGCCGATTCCCATGACGAACGTTCGAAGTCTGTCCGCTTCCTCCTCCGCCTCCCCCACCGCTCCAGGCCGCCACCCCCATCCGCAGCGACAGCGGCTGCGCGCCGTCGCACCCGACGAGGTGCCGCCGGTCGCCGAGCTGCTGCACCCCGGCGCCACCTGGCTGCCCGCTCCCCCGCACACCCTGCCCACGCTCCCCGGACAGCCGCCGATGGTCGGCTATCTCGTGCTCGTCCCGGCCGCCGACACCACGGCGGCGGGCCAGACCGGGCAGACCGGCCAGGGCAGCCAGACCGGACAGGGCGGGCAGGGCGGCGCGGTCACGAGGGACGAGCTCGTACGGATCGACCCCGACCAGCGCACCGCGCATGTCGCCGGGCGGCCGCTCGACCTGACGTATCTGGAGTTCGAGCTGCTGGCCCACCTCGTGGCGCACCCGCACCGGGTGCACACCCGCGACCAGCTGGTGACCACCGTGTGGGGGTACGGCCATGTCGGCGACGGGCGGACCGTGGACGTCCATGTCGCCCGGCTGCGGCGGAAGATGGGCCCCGAGCACCGGGGCACGATCGTGACGGTCCGCCGGGTCGGCTACAAGTACGCGCCGACCACCTGAGGCACCCGGCCCGGCACACACCGATACGACAGCGCGACGCCCGCCGCGCCGGGTCAGGCGACATACGGCCTGACCCGGCGCGGCGGGCCGGTGTTCGGGGGTCCGTGCCTCGGGCCGTCAGCGGCCGATGGACACCGGCGGCTGGTGGCCCTGGGTCACGGGCGGCAGCGGCTCCTCGTCGTGCCCGCCGTGGTTGAGGCGCGGCAGCCAGGCGAGCGCTCGCGGCAGGTACCAGTTGCGCTCTCCGAGCAGCGCCATCACCGAGGGCAGCAGCACCATCCGGACGAGCGTGGCGTCCACCAGCACCGCGACGGCGAGGCCGACGCCCATCTGCTGCATGTCCTGCATCTGGAGCAGGGCGAAGACCGAGAACACCGCGACCATGATGGCGGCCGCTCCGGTGATCGAGCCCGCCGTGGACCGGATGCCGTCGCGGATCGCCTCCCGGGTACTCAGGCCCCGCTCGTGCGCCTCACGGATCCGGGAGACCACGAAGACGTGGTAGTCCATCGAAAGACCGAAGAGGATCACCAGGACGAACAGCGGCATCCAGCCTTCGATCGCCCCGGCCGGCTCCATGCCCAGCGTCTCCGCGCCCCAGCCGTGCTGGAAGACGGCGGTCATCGTGCCGTACGCGGCACCGACCGACAGCAGGTTGAGCAGGATCGACACGATGGCGATCGGCAGCGACCGGAAGCAGACCAGCATCAGCAGGAAGGTCACGGCGGCGATGAAGAGGAACACCGGCACGATGTCGCTGTTCAGCTGGTCGTTGAAATCGATACTCGAGGCCAGCTCGCCGCCCACGTACGCCTTCTCGGAGACCGGGCCGAGGACCTGCGGGACGATGTCGTCCTTCAGGGTGCCCAGGGCGTGCTTGGAGGTGGCGTTGGAGCCGTTCCCGGCCAGTGGCACCTCGATGCGCGCCACGTCCTCGTCCTTGTGCAGCTCGACCTCGACGTTCTTGCCGAACTCGGGCGAGGCGGCGAGCTTCTTCCTCAGATCGGCGACCGCGCCCTGGAAGCGCGACGAGGAGAGGTCGTCGGCCCGTACGATCACCTCGGCCGGGGCGGGGCCGCCGGGGAAGGACTCGGTGATCTCCTTGAAGGCCACCGTCAGCTTCGACTCCGAGCCGAACTGCTTCTCCATGCCGAGCTGTTCGGTCTTCATGCTGAGGGCGGGAGCGCACAGGGCCAGCAGCAGCACGCCCGCGAGGACGGCGAACAGGCCCGGCTTGGCCAGCACCGGCTTCATCAGCCGGCCGGAGATGCCACCACTGGCGTGCACGCCCTTCTTGCGGCGCCGGTTCAGCAGCGGCACCCGTCCGGCGTTGATCCGGTCACCGAGCCAGGACAGCATCGCGGGCAGCACCGTCACCGAGCCGAGCATCGAGGTGAAGACGACCAGGATGGTGGCGACCGCGAAGCCCTTGAAGAGCAGCAGCCCCGACAGGAACATGCCCGACATCGCCAGCATGACCGTGAGGCCGGAGACCAGCACGGCCCGTCCGCTGGTCGCCGCGGCGATGCGCAGCGCGGTCTCGGCGTCCCGGCCCGCGGCCCGCTCGTCCCGCTCACGCCGCAGGTAGAACAGGCAGTAGTCGACGCCGACGGCCAGGCCCACCAGGAACATCACGGAGTTGGTGCTGGAGTACAGGGGCAGCTTGTGGCTGGCCAGCGCGAGCAGGCCGAAGGTGCCGATGCAGGCGGTCACCGCGAGGAAGACCGGCAGCAGCGCGGCGACCAGGGCACCGAAGACCACCAGCAGGATGCCCAGCGCCAGGGGAACGGCCGTGAGCTCCGCGGTCTTCATGTCGCCGGAGAGGATGCCGTCCAGGTTGTGCGCGAAGCTGGCGTCGCCGAACTCGTAGAGCGTGACGCCCTCGTGGGCCGCCTCGGTCTGCTTCACCGCGTCGAGCACCGGCTTCACCCGGTCCCCCGCGGTGTCCGCGTCGCCCTTCATCTCAAAGCTGATCAGCCCCTCCCGGCCGCTCTCCGAGCGCACCGGCCGCTGGATCCGCTCGGCCTCGCCGGTCTTCCCCAGCCGCGCCGCGAGGTCGCCCGCCGCATCCCGCCAGCCGTCCGGCTCGGCGCTGCGCAGCATCACCATCTCTCCGGCGGGGGCCTTGAGCCCGGTGTCCTCCAGGATCTTCTCGGCGCGCGCCGAGTCACCGCTGCCGTTTTGGGAGTTGGTCATCTCGCTGATGCCGGACATCCCGCCGACGGCCGCGACGACCACGACGAACAGCAGCCATCCGATGATCGCGGTCTTGCGGTGTCGGGTGCTCCACCCGCCGAGTCGTACGGCGAGTCCCTGCCTCGTTGCGCTCATGGTGTCTCCCCCCGGGAGGTGTGAGTCCTGAACGGAACTGACAGGACTGAACGGACTGATTGGACTGTTGAGGTCACGTCATCGACGCTAGACAAGGGCGGGCTCGCGCCCCAGCCGCACAAGTCCCCAATCGGCTGAAGCAAAAGGAGAGTCCCGGGGGTGGGGCTAGGTATACCCCGGGACGGGGGCAGGGCCGAGTGACCATGGCGGCGGGGTCCGCCAGACTTGGACTGTCCGGCGGTAGGGAGCGTCCCGGCCGGGGTGCGGGCCCCGGCGCGGGTCCCGTGGAAGCGTCAGGGAGATATCCGATGAAGGTACGCAGGGCGCTGGTGGCCACCGCCCGGGGGCTGTGTGTCGCGATCGCCTCGCTGGCCGGGTCGATCACGCTGTTCACGCTGTTGGTGGTGTCCCTGGCCTTCATCCCGCTGGGCCTGGGTGTGCTCACCACCCCGCCCCTGCTCGCCCTGGTGCGCGCACACGCCAATCTGAGACGGCTGCTGGCCGCCCGCTGGTCCGGCGTCGAGATCCCGCTGCCGTACCGCACCCTGCCTCCCGATGGGCGCGGCGGCGTCGTGGGCCTGGTGGAGCGGTGCTCCCTGATGCTGAAGGACCCGGCGACCTGGCGGGACCTGTTGTGGCTGTTCATCGACATGACCGCCGGGGCCGTCACGGCGCTGCTGGCGTTCGTGCTGATTCCGCTGAGTCTGGAGGGCTGGGCGCTGGCGCTGTACACCTGGCGGCCGATCGTGGACGGGGCGGGCGGCTACTGGTACACGTTCATCCCGGTCACCTCCCAGTCCACCGCGAATTACGCCGCCCTGCTGGGCTGTGGCTACCTCGTGCTGGGCATCTTCGCCTCCCCCGTTCTGCTGCGCGCCCACTTCCTGGTCGGCCGGGCCTTCCTGGCGCCCACCCCGAACATGACGCTCGCCGAGCGGGTCCAGCACCTCACCGAGACCCGGGACGACGCGGTCGACACCTCCGCCGCCGAGCTGCGCCGCATCGAGCGCGATCTGCACGACGGCGCGCAGGCCCGCCTGGTCGCCATGGGCATGAGTCTGGGCACCGTCGAGGCGCTCATGGAGAAGGACCCGGCCAAGGCCAGGGAGCTGCTCGCGGCGGCCCGCGCCAGCTCCGCCGAGGCGCTGGCCGAGCTGCGCGACCTGGTCCGCGGCATCCATCCGCCGGTGCTGGCCGAGCGGGGCCTGGGGGATGCCGTGCGGGCGCTGGCGCTGCGGATGCCGCTGGCCATCGAGGTGGAGGTGGACCTCCCGGGGCGGACCGACGAGCCGGTCGAGTCGGCGGCGTACTTCGCGATCAGCGAGCTGCTGACGAACGCGGCCAAGCACTCCGGCGCCAAGCAGGTGTGGATCGACGTCCACCACGACGCCGACGCCGGTGCCCTGCGTATCGCGGTGACCGACGACGGGAAGGGCGGGGCGTCCGCCTCGGAGGGCTCCGGGCTGAGCGGAGTGCGGCGGCGGCTGGGCACCTTCGACGGGGTGATGGCCATGAGCAGCCCGGTCGGCGGGCCGACGATGGTGACGATCGAGATACCCTGCCGGCTCTCCGCCCCGCGCCCCACTGTCTGAGAACACTGCCGTCTGAGACCCCCGTGCCTGAGGCCACCGCTCTTGGGTTTCCGGGCCTGGAAACCCAAGAGCGGAGCGCCGGGCACGGGTGTTAGCGTGCGACAGTCGGCCGCGGGACTTCGGTGCGACTTCCGGAACCCGCCTGTTAAGCGAAGATTCGCAGCTCGTGCCCCCATTCCCCGGCCGACACCCGCACACCACGCCGCCAGGGAGCGCCCCCGATGGAGAGTCAGGCCGACCTCGTGGCGGCCGAGGACCTGCTGCTGTTCGTGAACGCGGCGATCACCTCGACCGGACAGCGGGAGTTCCGCTCGGGCGAGTGGGAGCAGCGCATGTCGCTGGACTTTCTGCACGCGTATGTGCTCGGCAACTACCGGGAGCTGTACGCGGCGACGCTCGCGCTGGACATCAACCACCACAACGCGGCGCTGATCGTGCGCAGGCTGCTGGAGACCGCCTCCGAGGCGTCGCCGGAGCAGCGCCGCGCCGAGGGGCGGCTGATCGCCGGGCGGCTGGCCGTGCTTCCGCCGCAGCGGGTGTACCGGCTCTTCCGCGAGCTGCGCCGGGCCGGGGTCAACAACCGCCGCACCCGGGCCATCATGCGGGACTGGCTGGCGGCCCGCCCCGATCCGGCGCTCGACGCGGTCAAGTACCGTGCCGGGGTCAAGGCGGCCGCCCGCCATGCCCATCTGCCGCTCGACACCGAGCTCGGTCTCTTCCTCTTCGCCCCGCACACCCGCCGGACCGGCTTCTCCACCCCCCTGTTCGACGCCTGGCGCCGCGCCCACTACACCCAGAGCGCGCTGTACGAGCTGCCGTACACCGTCGCCGAGGGGTTCGCGGTCAAGCACGGCATCGACCGGGGCGTCTTCCTGGAGCGGATCGCCCCGCGGCTGACCCGGCTGGAGCGGCTGCGGCTCCAGGAGTCGGCCCGTGCGCACCGGGCGGACGCGGTGGCCGGCGACCTCGCCGCCATGCCCCTGACCCGGCTGGCGAGCTATGTCCTCTCCCTCCCCCTGGACGACCGCGTCCGCCGTCGCGAGGAGCTGACCGGCGCGCTGCGGGCGGCCGCGCGGCGCACCGCGGGCCCGCGCGCGGGCAGCTGGGGGCGGGTGGCCGCGGTGCTGGACGACAGCTTCTCGGCCTTCGGCTCGGCGCAGAAGCGGCGCCGCCCGCTGGCGGTGGCGCTGGGCTGCCACTTCCTGCTGGAGGCGCTGGCGGGCGAGTTGATCCCGCTGTGGCTGTCCGGCCGCACCGACGCGCTGCTGATGTATCCGCTGGGCCCGACGCCGCTGGGCGCCCGTGTCCTGGACGCGCTGGAGCACCGGCCGGACCGGCTCGTCATCGTCTCCGACGGCTGGGACAACGCGCCGCCCGGCCTGGCCGGCGAGGTGCTGCGGATATGGCGCACCCGCCTGGACCCCCGGGGCCGCACCAGCGTGGTCCACCTCAACCCGGTGTACGACGCGGAGGACTTCGACGTACGGCGGCTGGCGCGGGAGGTGCCGACCGTCGGGGTGCGGGACGCGGAGGACCTCCCGGCCCTGGTGGAGCTCGCCCAGTTCGCGGAGGGCCGCACCCGCGCGGCCGAGCTGTGGGCGCATGTGGACGCCCGCGTACGGGGGTTTCTCGAGGTGGAGCGGTGAATCAGGACACGACGCTCGTGGCGCTCACGGGGCTGACCGCGTTGCCCTCCCAGGTGTGGGGCGCGATCCGCCTGGTGCCGCTGGTGCGCGACGAGCCGATCACCGATCTGCGCCTGGACGACCGGCTCTACGGCGACGACTTCGCCGCCGTGGCGGTGGACCGGCGCACCGCGTACTGCTCGTACATCCCGCACGGTTACGTGGCGACCTGGACCGACGACGGCACCCCCGCGTCCTCCTACGGCACCCAGCTGCGGCCGGACCCGCGCGGGCCGCGCCCGCCGTGCGTTCCACTCCGCTTCCACCGCCGGATGGCCCGCCGCGTCGACAAGAACCGGGTGCGTTTCCTCCCCCTCCACCTGGCCCTGGAGGGCTATCTGGCGCTGCACTTCGGCGGCCCCGAGGTGGTCTGGGAGGAGTGGTCGCACCGGGCGGTCAGCCATGGTCTGTCCCCGCGGGTCGAGCAGGCGTATGCCGGGGCCGAGGTGGAGGGGCTGCGCGACGCGCTGCGGGTCTTCGAGATCCACCCCGGCCAGTGCGGGGTCATGGTCTACGCGGCCGACGCCCTGGCCGCCGCCTTCGTGGTGCCGCACCCCGACGACTACCGCGCCCTGCACCCCTCGCTGGTCCTGGACCTCTTCGGGGAGCTGATCCACCACTACACCACGCTGCACGGCCCGGTCCCGGAGTTCCGGGCGCGGATCAGCGACAGCGCGGTGAGCTCGCTGGCCGAGCTGCGGGCGGAGGCCGCCCGGCAGCAGCGGGAGTGGGCCGAGTTCCACGACCGCACCATGGCGGGCGGGCTGCTCGACGAGTCGTACACCCTCCAGCGCGTCCGTACGATGGGGCCCTTCGCCCTGTCCCGCTTCCTGCCGCCCTTCCACCGCAACACCGAGCAGCACATCGGCGAGACCATCACCCACGAGGACGGCCGCCTGGCCTACCTCAAGACGTTCCGGCTCTCGGAGGCCCAGACCCGCCGCGGCCATCTGCTCACCCTCCTCGCCGCCCACGACTGGCACCTCGGCGCGACCGCCGACGCCCAAGGCGTGACCCTCGACCAGCTGGCCTCCCGGATCGAGCACGCGGGCTTCGGCGCGCTGCTGCGCCAGGACATACGCGACCACTACCGCGCGGCGGCCTGCCGCATGGCCACCTGACGACCGGCGGCCGTCAGAACCCCGGCCGCCCCAGGGCCTGGAGCGCCTCCCGGCGCGCGCTGTCGTGGCGTTCCTGGCCGGAGCCGACGAGTGTCCTGGTCAGACCGCTGTCGGCGTCCTCGCCGTGTTCCTTGCTCCAGCCCACGACGAGGGAGTCCACCTGCCGCTGCCCGACGTCGAACGTCTTCATGTTCTCCAGCATCGCCGACTGGCTGGCCTGGGCGACCTGGTCCTTGCCCCACTCGTACATGCCCACGTAGAGGATGGATTGGACCACGTTGCCGAGGACCGGCACGGCGGCGGGCGTCGACGGAACGAAGTTGAACGCGACCGCGGGGATGGTGAAGGCGGCCGTCCGGACGTCCGAGGCCCACTGCACCGCCTTGTCCCTCTTGTCGAAGGCGATGTCGGAGCTGACCCCGTCGTAGAAGCCGAAAGTGGAGGAGGCGGCGTTGATGGCGGCGGTGCGGTCGTTCGGGTGCTTGAAGTCGGTTCCGGCCAGCGTCTGCGCCGCGTACTGCCGCTCGGCGGCGTACATCCCGGCGTAGGCCGCGGGGTCCTCCGACACGCCGCGCATGATGCGGGACAGCTCCTCGGGGGACACGGCCATACGGACCGTGCCGTCGTCGTTCCACACCCCGCCGCCGTCCGCGTTGACCTTGTAGTCCTCGTTGGTGCGGGACAGGATCTCGTGGGTGTCGGCCGTGTAGTCCATGAGCATGTGGCCCAGGCTCGACCGCAGGTTGGCGGGCATCTCGTCGCCGCGCCAGTCCTTGTTGACGAGCTTGATGGAGTCGTGCATGACCCGCGCCTCGGCCTCGGTGTGCCCGCCCAGCGGGTGCTCGGTGCCCGGCACATTGCCGGTGGCGGCCGCCTCGAGCGCGGCCCCCAGGCCCAGGCGGTTCGCCGGGTCGTCCATGCTGTAGGTGCCCTGGCCGGTGGCGGTGTCCCACGAGGGCCAGTCACGGTCCTGGAGCAGATACTTCAGGCGCTCGTTCTTGCCGTCCGCCCCGGGGTCGAGGTAGGACGTCGCGACGTCGGGCTGCTTGCCCATGATGCCGAGCAGGGTGTCGAGCGGATCGCCCGTGAAGTCCTTGTGGCCCGCGCCCCACTGCGTCCACCGACTGGTCCCGAAGTCGTCCTTCTTCTCCGTGGCGATGATGTCGTCGCCGACGTCGGTGAGGAACTGCTTCCCGTAGTTCTTGCCGTGCGTCATCAGGTCGAGGAACGACTGGTAGCCGGTGAGCGGGTTCGTCTTCTTGCCGAAGTTCTCGTCGCCGACCTTGCGCAGGCCCTCGCGCCACTTCTTGTAGAAGGGGTCGGAGGGCGACTTGGTGGCCGTGGCGATCGAGGTCGCCACGCCCTCCTGGAGGGTGGTGAAGTCCTTCTTGTCGCCGCCCTTGCCGAGGCTGTGGAACCTGTTGTTGAGCTGGATGGTGCCCTTGGGGCCCAGGCCGTCCAGGAAGGTCTGGCTGAACGCCTTGTTGTGCTCGTTGTCACGGAACAGCCGCTGGAATTCGGCCATCTCTTTGTCGCTGAGCTTGTCGCCGGAGTTGAGCTTGGTCGCGAGCTCCTGGGCCTCCTTGGCCTCGACCTTCTCGATGTCGCCTTCCGCCTGGCCGTTGAACCCGTTGACGGCGCCGTCGACGGGGTTGGGATCCTGCACCGCCGCCTTCAGCGCGAGCTTCACGCCCTGGTCGGCGTCATCGACCGCCTTGACCGCCGCCGCGATGTGCTCGGTCCACGACTGCTCGATCCGGCGCAGGTCCGGGTCGTGCCGCGCGACATTGGCCTCCGCCTCGCTCGCCTTCGAGAAGTCGTAACTCGCGATGCCGGCGTCCGAGACCTTCATTCCGGCCTTCACCGCGTCCGCGACCGCGGACTTCACCTTCCCGCGCAGTTCCACGAACTGGTGGTGGGCGTCGGTCAGCAGCGAGGCAACGGCCTTCGCCTCCTTCTGAGCGGCGGTGAATTGCCCGTCCGTGACGTCCATGCTGTCCTTGGCGACGAAATTCGCCTGGCCGGTCCAGCTTCCGTCAACGCCTACCGACTTAACGCTTTCCCGGTAGACCTTCTGGGCATCCGAGAACTTCTTCGCCGCCTCCTTCCACTGCCCCGCGGCGGTCTCCAGGTAAGACAGATCAGCTGTCATGACCTGGTGGTAGGTGAGCACGGTTTCCCCCATGGCTGAGCATCAGGTGGTACGTCGGTCGAACCGCGACAGTACCCCTGGCCTGGGGGAACGGGCCGTTTTCCCAGGCCAGTTCATAATGTCGAAAGAATTCCGTCACAAGGAAAGGGAAAATCGGGTAACATCCACCATGGCCCCTTGTGACCCGCCTCACCCATGACCTATGTCACGATGATTTCGGGACCTCCACCCGCACCTCCTTGCGGAGATCGGCGGCGATCTTCGCGGACTCGTCGAGCGTCAGGTTCTTCGTCCCCTCGTGCGGCACCACCACGGCCACCGTGTCGTAGTCGGCCCATGCGCACAGCGCCAGCGTGTTGGGCTCATCCGGGTCCGGCTCCTCCTTCGCCTTGATGACCTGACACTTCATGACGCCGTTCTCGAAGCCCTCGGGCGACTTGGGCTCCGGGCTGCCCACCACCAGGGCGTCGCTGTCCTCACTGCCCGCCGTCTCGGCCTTCTTCTTCAGGTTGCTGAAGAAGGCGTCGACGGACTTCTCCGGGTCCTTCACGTCCCCGTAGGCGCCCAGCATCTCGAGTTTCTTCGCGTCACCGGAGGTGGCCCAGTCCGCGTTCACCCCCGTGCCCGCCGTCAGGCCGAACACCTGCGCCTCCTCGGCGTCCAGCGGTTGCGCAGTGCTGTCGTCTCCGTCACTCGTGTATTCGCCGAGCACGGTCCGGGGTGCGGTGAGCCTGTAGTCCTTGCCGTCGTCGGTCATCTTCCCGTCGTCGCCGCTCCCCAGCAGCACGACGCCCCCGACGATCGCCCCGATCACGACCACGGCGCCGATCACCAGGCCCGTCGTCTTGCCCTTGCCGCCGCCGCTCTGCGGGGGCTGCGGCATGCCGGGCGGGACGGGCGGCGGATATCCGGGCTGGGGATATCCGGGCTGGGGCTGCTGCGGGTAGCCGTAGCCCGGCTGCGGCGGCTGCGGCGCGGCGTACGGGGCGCCGCCCTGCGCGTACAGGTCCGGGGCCGGGTTCGGGACCCCCTGCCCGTACGGGTTCGGTCCACCCTGCGGCGGCTGGCCGGGCGGCGGGCCCGGCGGCTGTGCCGGAGGCGGGCCGTACGATCCAGGTGGCGGCTGGTTGTGGCTCATGCGCGGTGGACTCTCCCCCATGGCAGATGGTTTGAACTGGCGTCACACAACGGGACGCGACAAGGAGTGTGCCGGGTTCCGCATACCGCCGCCACCTGACTTGACCTTCACACCCATGTCAGACTTTAGCGTTGCCCCATGACGACGACCATGGCACCCACGACGACGGCCACGCAGACGCCCCTCTCCCTCTACGGCTTCCTGCGCCCCAAGCCCGACCGCGCCGACGAGGTCAGACAGCTCCTCTCCTCCCTCGTGGAACCCACCCGGCAGGAAGAGGGCAACCTCCAGTACAACCTCCACGAGCACGAGGATGGCCGGCTCTTCCTCTACGAGGTCTGGCGCTCCCAGGAAGACCTTGACCGCCACAACGCCCGCCCGCCGCTGCGCGACTTCCTGGCCAATCTGCTGGACTACCTCGAAGAACTCCCCGAGGGCTACTTCAACACCATGATCAGCGACTACCCGCAACCATAAGGACGGCGGACGCGTCCGCCTTGACGATGAACGAAAGAAAACGCCCCGCCGGAGTGGTGCCCTTGGCGGTGGCGGCGGGCGCGGTCGCCTGGGGCCTGGCGGGGAGCCGGCGCGCCGAGCACATGCGCAACTACCCGTGGAACGTCTGGACGCCGATCGGCTACGGCTCGGCCAAGGGGGTCGTGCTGGGGCTCCTGGCTGGCTGGTGCGCGGTCTGGCTCCTGCGGCTCGGGGCCGCGTCCACAAGGCCCGGCGGAGCACGGGCCCGCGTGGCGGGCCTCGCCTTCACAGGCGGCCTGCTGGGCGGCATCACCCCCGGGACGATCCGGGACTTCACGGGACCGCCCCAGCCCCGCACCCTGTACTACTTCGACGAGCCCAGGCCCGACGCGGAGTGGTACTGGCAGCCCCTCCTCTCCGAATGGCTGACCTACACCGTCCTCCCCGCCCTCGCCTGCGCCCTCGCCCTCACGGCCGCCGTCCTCTGGTCCGCCCACCAGCCCCGCCGGAGCGGCGCCGGCTGGGCGGTACTGACCGCGCTCGGGGCGGGCCTCCTCCTGCTCCCCCACTACGCGACCGCCGGACTCCCCGCGCCGGAAGGCAACGGCGACCACGTCAACGAATCCGCCATTGCCTCGTTGGCCGTCTGGGGCACGGGGCTGGGGGTGCTGCTGAGCGCTGTGGTGTTGCGGAGGAGAACGAGGCGACGCGAAGCCGACACGAATAGAGTCGGCTTTTCGCAGACAGGAGCAGACAGGAGTTGTCGATGACCATTCGTCGCGTCATGCCCATTGTCCACTCCGAGGACATGGAGCAGAACCTGGAGTTCTACGGCCGGCTGGGATTCGAGCAGGTCATGAACCACGGCTGGATCATGACCCTCGCCTCC
Organism: Streptomyces sp. LZ34; assembly: GCF_053890475.1. Taxonomy (NCBI): domain Bacteria; kingdom Bacillati; phylum Actinomycetota; class Actinomycetes; order Kitasatosporales; family Streptomycetaceae; genus Streptomyces; species Streptomyces sp. LZ34. Next base: position 9,125,735 of record NZ_CM132680.1, on the reverse strand, counting down.
CCCACCACCCCGGCGGCCCAGGTCAGCTTTATGACGAGCGACAAGACCGCACCGGTCTCCCCTGACATGAGCATCGAGGTGGACGACGTGGACGCGGCCTACGCGGCGATGCGCGAGGCCGGAGCGGAGATCGTGCACCCCCTCCAGGACGAGGAGTGGGGCGTTCGCCGCTTCTTCGTCCGCGACCCGGGCGGCCGGGTGATCAACGTCCTGAGTCACCGCTGATACTCCCTGGTCGGGCGCCATGCCGGGGCGCCCGACCAGGGACTCACTCGGCTACAGGTACGGCCGTGTGATCAGCTCGATCGCATGACCGGCAGGGTCCTTGAAGTACACCCCTCGGCCGCCGTGCTCGTTGTTGATCTCACCGGAACGCTGCATCTGCGGATCGGCCCAGTGCACAACGCCGCCATCACACAGCCGCTGATACGCCCGGTCGAAGAGCTCGTCGTCGATCAGAAACGCGTAATGCTGCATCTGGATCTCCACCGGCGGCTCGGCGAACTGGAGCAGCACGCCGTCGCTGAGCTGGATATTGATGAACGGGCCCCAGGACGGTGCTTCCGGAATCTCCAGCAGATCCCGGAAGAACCGAGCCGACTCGTTGCGGTCCTTGGAGGCGATGATGGTGTGGTTGAACGAAACTGTCATTCGGCTGACCTCGCTGTTGCTCGACACGAAGAAGGAACTCTCGGTGCACGAGCGCGGGGAGGTCCGCGTGCCGAACTGAGGGGGTGCTTTCTCCGCACCCACCATGCCGTCAGACCTCCACCGGATAGCCGATCCGTGTGTGGCGCGATGCCGGTCCGGTGTTCACGTCGGGTGACCTTACTGGATCTTGCCGGTTACGACAACAGCGCGCCATACGCGCTCAGTCAGTGATGTACCAGTCGTCCTTCATGTACTCCAGGGTGCTGGTCCCGATCTCGTTTTCGGAGAAGGTGACGGAGGCCTTGACCGCATCGGCCGGAATGTCGATCTTGGCGGGGCTTCGTACGACGACCTTCTGCGGATCGACCGTCGCGGTCTGCAGAGCCTTCTTCTGCGTAGGCGAGATCATCTGGAACGTGACGAGGAATGTGGACGTGCACGGACCGAACCCCTGGTCCTCCGCCTGCTTCGCCGCGGGCCCGGCCACCTCGCAGACCGTCTTGATGTCCTCCCGGCCCACGGCGTGCAGATACTGCTCGTACCGCCGGATCGCCCCCTCCTTCGTCCTGGGCGCGGCCTGGTCCGTGGGCTGATCTGTGGGCTGGTCCGTGGGCTGGTCCGTGGGCTGATCTGTGGGCTGATCTGTGGGCTGGTCCTTGGGCGGATCCGTCGGCGGCTTGTCGGCGGGCCCGCAACTGTCGTTGGTGAAGATGCCCGACAGCAGACGCCCCGGGCGCGGGCCCATCGGCCCGTTGAATCCGCTCACATGCTGCTGCGACCCCCACCACCCGGCGTACCCCCACCAGGGCTCGCGGTTGACAGGGCGGGCGTGCTCCCAAGTGCGCCACTCGGCGCCGCCCTTCGAGGGCCGATCGAGCGTGCCGTTCACCCACTGGTTCTTATCGGTCGGATAGGAACCGTGTGAACCACGCGCCGAGTACACCGTCGGATGCCCGTCCTGCGGATCCAGTTCCGACCACTTCACGCTGCACGTATCCTTGCCGTGCTTCGCGAACGTCACCGCCTCCGGCTTGCCGTCGCGCAATTGGACCGCGACGCGCTCCCAGTCGCCCTCGTGCCGGTTGCCCGGGGTCAGGTTGTTGTAGGCGTAGAAGAACCAGTAGACGTACGCCGCGCGCTTCGGGTCGGTCTTGTGGTTGTGGTACTCCCAGTAGACCGGGGCGTCAGTGCCCTCGCCCTTCCGCACCTCCTTCGGCGGGTCGAGATAGAAACCGCCGTCGGCCTCGGTCGAGGTGTGCCACTTATCCCCGTGTCCGGGGCAGGACACCGGCTTGGACGACGACTTCCCCGGCTGCACCTCCGCGTGCTTGTAGGAATTGTCCTTACTCCCCAACCGCCGCGGGTCGATCGGATCGGCCACCGGCCCCTCGTCACGGCAGAAGCCCTCGTGGTCGAAGCGCAGCGCGGACCGCCCGATGAACCGCGTCGCGTCCATCGGCAACAGCGACTCCCCCTTGGCCAGCCGCACCAACGGCGCGAACCGCGCGGCCTCGGCCGCGGACCCCTTCGAAGGCTCCGCCCCCGTCCACTCCTTCTCCTTCTCCGGCCCGCACGCCACCAGCGCCACCGAAAGCGACACCGCCACGCCCACAGCCGCCCACACCCGAGCCCGCACCCGGTCCCCCTTCGATCGCCCACCACCAGCCGGTTCCACGTCAGGACATCACGCGGAATCCGGCAGAACGGTTCCCCGGGTCGTTGCCCAGGACGGGAGCCAGGCTGTCTCGGGGAGCGGTGCCAGGCTTCCGCAGTGGTTGATGATGGCCCGGAGTCCCGGGTGTGGATTCGCTCGGCGGAAGATGAGCGAGAGCGGGTACGCGAGCGACGGATTCACGATCGGGATGCGGCGCAGGTCGTGGTTCGTCGGCCAGATGTACCGGTCGCGCGAGCCCACGAGGGTTGCCACGTCCGCGGAGTCCGCGAGGATGTCGAGGAGTACCTCGCTGCCGAAGTTCGGGCCCGCGGCGTCGATGCGGAGGTCGAAGTCGGTGGCGAGCTGATCGTAGAACTCTGCCCATTCGCTTCGCGGCGCGATACCCGGCACCCAGATCCGGTGCCGGCGCAGCTGGGACGGGGTCAGTGTTCGTGCGGAGGCGAGCGGGTGCCTCGGGCCGACGAGGAGTTCCAGCGGGGAGTCGAACGCGTGGATCATCTGCACGTCGCGCGGGAGTGTGGCCGGGTCGGTGACCGAGCGGAACGAGGCGTCGATATCGCCTGCTTGGACGGCGGTGACCGCCACGCGCGGGTCGTTGACCCTGAGGGTCACCACGTCGAGGTCGGTTTCGGGATGCGACCGCCAATAGTCGTGCAGGACGACGGCCTGCGCGGATCGCAGGCCGAGAACGTCGATCCGAAGGGCCCGCGAGCCCGGTCTGATCGCGGTGACGGCGCGATCGACACCCGTGATGACGTGCCGGGCGTGCGGGAGGAAAGCCTGACCGTCGAGTGTCAGCTCGACCCCTCGGGCGGTGCGGGTGAACAACCGGACGTCGAGTTCACGCTCGAGGGTTGCGATCCGCTTCGACACGGCCTGTTGCGTGACGCCGAGCTCGTCGGCCGCCTGTTGCAGCTGTCCGAGCTCGGCCGCGCGGACGAACGATCGCACCGCCTCGGTATCCATTGATCCAGCATAAATGTGCCCAACTGATGGTTGTGGCTCGCCCGGGAGCCGGTTGTCTGATCCCGCGACGGTGCGGCCTCGACGGCAAGGTGCGGCTGTGGGACGTGACCACCGGCCGCCAAAGAGCCACCCTCAGCGACAACTATGTCGACTCGGTCGAGGACCTGGCCTTCAGCCCGGACGGCCGGCTCATCGCGGGCAACGACAGCAAGCACCGCGCGGTACGACTGTGGAAAAACCTCTATAGGTAACGCGCGGGGCGCAAGGTCATGGACCGCCCCGCGCGCGGCTCCCCCTCTTGCGCTCAGCCGTGCCGCTCCTCGGGCCTCGGCGGCGCGAGGGCGAACCACACCGCCTTCCCGGTGACACCCGCGTCCTTGTCGGTGTAGTCGACCACACCCCAGTCGTCCGAACACGACTCGACCAGCGCCAGCCCCCGGCCGCCCTCGTCATCGCCCCCTGCCTGTACGGGCTGGGGCAGGGCCGAGCCCGAGTCCCACACGGTGACGCGGAAGTCCGGCGGTGTGGGCTGCCAGTCCATGCTGACGTAGGAGTCGGTGGCGGTGTTACGCAGGGCGTTCGTCGTCAGCTCGGAGACGAGGAGTTCGGCGGTGTCCACGAGACAGTCGAGGCGCGCCGATTTGAGGATGTGGCGGATGGTGGCCCGTACGACGCCCACGGCGCGGGGGTCGTGGGGGATGAACAGGCCGTAGGACCAGGGCTCTTCGGGCGTGCGCATGTGGCAGCCTCCAGGTGAGTACCTTGCGTGACTGGCGCCACACCTAAAGTAGCGCCACGAGTTGTCAATTCACAACCCGGTCGGCACGCTACGTGGTTGGGTAGTAACACTGACCGCCATCGAGGGAGGACGCATGGGACTGCGAGCCAACCCCACCTACCGCCAACGTCGCTTCGGGGCCGAGGTTCGCAAGCTACGCGAACGTGCTGGTCTCAGCGTTGGCCAAAGCGCTGCGGTGATGAACATGAACCAATCGCACATCAGCAACGTCGAGTCTGGACGCACCGGCCTGTCGCCTGAGCGGCTGCGGGCTCTCGCCGCTGCCGCAGGGCGCGAAGACTCAACCTACGTTGACGCCCTGGTGGAGATGGGCCAGGCATCGGGCAAGGGCTGGTGGACCGCGTACCGGGGCAAGCTGCGCCCCTCGCTTATGGACCTGTCGGAACTGGAAGCCGGCGCCGAGGCGATCCTCTGCTACGAGCCGACGTTCGTTCCCGGGCTGTTGCAGACGCGGGCGTACGCGACAGCCATCCATCGGGCCGGTTACGTCCGCACGTCACGCGAGGAGGACGAACTGGCCATCGAGTTCCGCCTGGAACGCCAGAAGGTGCTCACCGGTGAGCGGGCTCCCCGATTCCACGCGATCATTCACGAGGCCGCGCTGCGGGCGTCCCTGGGAGACCGCGCGTTGATGCGCGAGCAGCTGCTGCGGTTGATCGAGCTGTCCCGCCTCCCGAACGTGACGCTGCAGGTTCTGCCGTTCGACGGCCCCGTGCCGTTCGGCTCCTCCTTCACGATGGTCGAGCCCACCGTGGCGGAGTTGAGCACGGTGATCGTGGCGCACGTCGAGAAGTCCATGTATCTGGGAGACGCCGACGCACTCGCCCGATACAACGGGGCGCTCGCTAAAATGTGCGACGTGGCGTTGCCTCCTGTCGACGCGACCATCTCGCCGGAGGCACGTGGCGTGAAGGACTCGTTGGGACTCATCCAGCGGCTCCTGTACCCCCTGCTCTAGGAAGGCGTACATGGACCAGCTCAATTGGCGGAAGTCGAGCTTCAGCGAAGGCCACTCCGACACCTGCGTGGAGGTCGCCGCCGACCCCACCGGCGCCCCCCACCTCCGGGAGAGCGACGAACCCCACACCGTCATAGCCACCACCCCCGCCGCCCTCCGCGCACTCCTCCGCACCATAAAATCCGGCGCCCTCGACCGTCCGGGCCGCTGATAACCCCACGCTCACCTCACAGCGGTACATTCGTCGGATTCGGTCAAGTCCCCCACCCCCGGGGCCCGACGAAGTCTTGGAGCCGCCGTGCGCGTTGTCCTCGCCGAAGACCTCTTCCTCCTGCGGGACGGGCTGGTCCGGCTGCTGGAGGCCTACGACTTCGAGATCGCCGCGGCCGTGGACACCGGGCCCGATCTGACCCGCGCGTTCGCCGAGCTGAAGCCGGACGTCGCGGTCGTGGACGTGCGGCTGCCGCCGTCGTTCACCGACGAAGGGCTGCAGTGCGCGCTGGCGGCGCGGCGGGCGCGGCCGGGGTTGCCGGTGTTGGTGTTGTCGCAGCATGTGGAGCAGCTGTACGCGCGGGAGCTGCTGGCCGATGGGAGCGGTGGGGTGGGGTATCTGCTCAAGGACCGGGTGTTCGACGCCGACCAGTTCATCGACGCGGTGCGGCGGGTCGCGGCGGGCGGGACGGCGATGGATCCGCAGGTGATCTCGCAGTTGCTGACCCGGCGATCGCAGGACAAGCCAATGGGGAATCTGACGCCGCGCGAGCGGGAGGTGATGGAGCTGATGGCGCAGGGGCGCTCCAACGCGGCCATCGCCGCACAGCTGTTCGTCACCGAGCGGGCGGTGGCCAAGCACACCTCGAACATCTTCGGGAAGCTCGGCCTGCCGCCGTCCGACGACGACAACCGCCGGGTGCTGGCCGTGCTGGCCTATCTCGACCGGGGGCATCCTCAGGGCTGAAAGGCCTGTACGGCACAATCCTCCGTCGTGGAGATCACCGCGCGCGAACTCAACCGGGCCACGCTCAGCCGTCAACTACTGCTGCGACGGGAGTCGCTGGGCGCCCTCGACGCCGTACGCCGCATCGTCGCGCTGCAGGCGCAGCAGGCCGGCTCGCCGTACGTCGCGCTGTGGAACCGGCTGACCGGATTCGCTCCGGCCGAGCTGGACGCCGCGTTCACCGGCCAGAAAGTCGTCAAGGCGACCTTGATGCGGATCACCCTGCACGCGGTCCACGCCGACGACTACCAGGTCTTCCGCGAGGCGATGCGCCCGACCCTCTACGCGTCCAGGCTCGGCTACCGCTTCGCCGCCGCCGGGCTCACGCCGGCCGATGCCGATGAACTCGTCCCAGAACTACTGGCGTTCGCCGAGCAGCCGCGCACGACGGCCGAGTTCGATGCGTGGCTCGAGGAGCGGCTGGGCGTCGAGAAGAAGGCCGGTGCGTGGTGGGGGCTGCGGGCATACGCGCCGCTGTGGCACGCGCCGACCGGCGGGCCGTGGTCCTTCGGGGTCCGGCCGTCGTACCGCGCGGCGCAGGCGGGGCCGATGCGCTTGGGGCGGGAGGTGGATCCGGACGCGCTGCAGCGGCTGCTCGTGCGCTATCTGGAGGGGTTCGGGCCGGCTTCGGTCGCGGACATGGCGCAGTTCGCCATGGTCCAGCGGACGCCGATACGCCAGGCGCTGCGCGCGCTCGGCGACGCCGTCGAAGAGCTCCAAGGCCCCGATAAGGCCGCGCTGTTCGACCTTCCGGGCGCTCCGCGCCCGGCCGCGGACACCCCGGCCCCGCCCCGGCTGATGGCGATGTGGGACAGCGTCCTGCTCGCCTACGCCGACCGCAGCCGGGTGATCCCCCCGGACTACCGCCGGATGGTCATCCGCGTCAACGGCGATGTGCTGCCGACGCTGCTGGTCGACGGCTATGTGGCCGGTGTGTGGCGGCCGGTCGACGGTGGCATCGAGGCCATGGCCTTCCATGAGCTGTCGGCGGCGGCATGGGACGGGCTCGCCGCGGAGGCCCGTTCGTTGCTGACGCTGCTGGCCGACCGCGACCCCCGGGTCTACAGCCGTTACGACCACTGGTGGGCCAAGCTCTCCGGCGTACAGGTGCGCGTACTGCCGGGCTAGGCATGGTGGTGATCGGCGCTTGGGCCCGTACGGGTGGACACCCCGTACGCACCATTGCTGGCACCCCGTCACCCTCGTTAACGTGCCGCTCACATACCACCGTTGGCCCGGGCCGGGCGTCATTGGGGGCATCATGAGCGATCTGAGCAGACGTACGCTGATCGGAACCGCCGGAGCACTCGGCGTCGGGGCCGCCCTCGGGGGCCAGTCCCCGGCGGCGGCCGAGGGGACGGAAAACGCAGGGGAAGCCGCGGAGGACGGCGCCGTGTTCGACACCGCGCCCGCGCGCGCCGCCCTCAAACGGCTGCTGCCGGAGCACGCCAAGCAGTTCCGGCTGGTGCCGATCGAGGGCGAGGGCGGCAAGGAGCGGTTCGAGGTCTCGGGGCGGGCGGGGCGGATCGAGGTGGCGGGGACCAGCCCGGCGGTCCTGCTCACCGGGGTGCACTGGTATCTGAAGTACACCTGTCATGCCCTGATCACCTGGGCCGGGGACCAGCTGAACCTGCCCAGGACGCTGCCCGCGCCCCGGGGCCGCGTCGAGCAGTCGACCGCGCTCCCGCACCGCTTCGCGTTCAACGACACCCACGACGGCTACACCGCGCCGTTCGCCGGCTGGGACCACTGGGAGCACCTGATCGACGTCGCGGCCCTGCACGGCTGCAACGAGCTGCTGGTCACCGCCGGGCAGGAGGCCGTCTACCACCTGCTCCTCAAGGACTTCGGCTACTCCGAGGAGGAGGCGCGCGCCTGGCTGCCCGCGCCCTCCCACCAGCCCTGGTGGCTGCTCCAGAACATGAGCGGGTACGGCGGGCCGGTGAGCCCCGAGCTGCTGGCCAAGCGCATCGACCTGGGGCAGAAGATCGCCGACCGGCTGCGCGAGCTGGGCATGCGGCCGGTGTTCCCCGGCTACTTCGGGACCGTTCCGGACGGGTTCGTCGAGCGCAACCCGGGGGCGCGTACGGTCCCGCAGGGCACCTGGAACGGGCTCGAGCGCCCCGACTGGCTCGATCCGCGCACCGAGTCGTTCCGGCAGGTGGCCGCCTCGTTCTACCGCCACCAGCAAGAGCTGTTCGGCGAGTGCGAGCTGTTCAAGATGGATCTGCTGCACGAGGGCGGCGCCCCCGGGGACGTCCCCGTGGCCGACGCGGCCCGCGCCGTGGAGACCGCCCTGCAGACCGCCCGGCCCGGCGCGATCTGGGTGATCCTCGGCTGGCAGGCCAACCCCCGGCGGGAGCTGCTGGACGCCGTGGACCACGACCGGATGCTGGTGGTGGACGGCCTCTCGGACCTGGACTCGATCGGCGACCGGGAGCAGGACTGGGGCTCGGTGCCGTACGCCTTTGGCACCATCCCGAACTTCGGCGGCCGCACCACCATCGGCGCCAAGACCCACATCTGGGCGCGGCGGTTCACCCAGTGGCGCGACAAGCCGGGCAGCAAGCTGGTCGGCACCGCCTACATGGCGGAGGCGACCGGGCGCGATCCGGCGGCGTTCGAGCTGTTCAGCGAGTTGGCGTGGCGGGATGCGGCGGTGGACCGCGCGGAGTGGTTCCGTACATACGCGGACGTACGGCTGGGCGGGCGGGACGAGCGGGGCCGGGAGGCGTACGCGGCGCTGCGCGACACCGCGTACCAGATCACCAGCTCCGACGGGCGCCCGCACGACTCGGTCTTCTCCGCCCGCCCCGATGTGACCGCGCGCTCCGGCACCAACTACGCCACCCGCATCCCCGCCTTCGACCTGGCGGACTTCGACCCCGCCTTCGCCGCGCTGCTCGACGTACGCCCGGCGCTGCGCGACTCCGACGCCTACCGCCACGATCTGACCGACATCGCCCGGCAGGCGCTCGCCGACCGCTCCTGGACGCTGATCCCTCATCTGCACGACGCGTACCAGCGCAAGGACCTGGAGACCTTCCGGACGCTGGCCCGGCTGTGGCTGAAGCTGATGCGGCTGAGCGACGACATGACCGGCGCGCACCGCGGCTTCCTGCTCGGACCCTGGCTGGAGGACGCCAAGCGGATGGGGTCCGACGAGGCGGAGGCCGCGCACCTCGAACACCTCGCGCGCACCCTCATCACCACCTGGGCGGACCGGGTCACGGCGGACACCGGGAAGCTGGCCAACTACGCCAACCGCGACTGGAACGGCCTCATCGGCGACTTCCACCTGCCGCAGTGGCAGAGCTACCTGGACGAGCTGGAGGACGCGCTCGCCGAGGGGCGCGAGCCGCGCGACTTCGACTGGTTCGCGGTCGAGGAACCCTGGACGCGCGAACGCAAGAGCTACCCGGTCCGGCCCACGACGGACGCCCACCGCACGGGGCGCCGGGTGTACGAGGCGCTGGCCAAGGCCCCGTACCAGGGCACGGCCAGCGTCTCCACCACCCCGCCCCAGGTGGAGCCCGGCGGCGCCGCCGACATCGCCGCGGCCCTGCGCAACATGAACGGGCTGCGCGCCACCGGCCGCGTCGACTTCGACCTGACCGTGACCGGGCTCGACCCGAAGCCGCAGGGCGACACCTGGCTCCGCTCGATCCCGGCGGCCAGGACCGGCGAGGTCCACTGGCGGGCCACCGCACCCGAAGACCCGCTCCAGGACCCGCTGAAGCCGCTGCCGTACGAGCTCGGCGTGGAGTTCGGGCCGCGCGGCGAGGACCGGGTGCGGCTGCTGCGCACCGGCACGCTGTGGGTGGCCGGGCCGCTGGACTCCGGCCTGAAGACGGTCACCAACAACGGTGCGGTCTTCGGCCAGTTGTCGGATCGCTTCGCGATCGACGGGGCGGGGCGCGACCTGTGGAAGGCGACGACCGAGTTCGGGTCGGTGTACCGGGAGGGCGCGCTGGCGGTCGGCACCGCCGTCACGGTGAAGGTGGACAGCCAGGCCGTGACCGGCGCATGGGCCCGGGCCGGCATCATCGCGCGCGACAGCCTGGCGACGGCGGGCTCCCGGGGCTTTGTGAACCTGGCCGCCACCCCGTCCAACGGCGTCGTGCTGTCGTACGACACGAACGGGGACGGCACGCTGGACGCGTACAAGCGGATCACCGGCGTCAAGGCGCCCGTGCTGCTGCGGCTGACGCGGGTGTCCGCCACCTCGTACAAGGGCGAGCTGTCGACCGACGACGGGACGACCTGGCGGACGGTGGCGACGGTGACGGCGCCGGGGGGCTCCGGCTCCGCGCAGGACGTCGGGATCTTCATGAGCGCGACGCACGGGGGGAACGTGGCGCGCGGGACGGTGGAGTTCAGCGGGTGGCGCGTGGGGTGAGCCCGCGGGCGCTTCGGATCTTGACGCGGTGACCGGAGGCGGGGGACGGCGGGTGCCCGTCCGTCCCCCGCTCGGGCGCCGTCTACCGGCGTGCGGTCAGCACCACTCCGGGCCCCACCCACTGGGAGCCGTCCGGCGGGTACAGGCCCGTGACGTCGACGGTCCGGCCCGAGGCCGCGATGTCGATCCCCTCGAGCGGCTCGGCACCGCCGGTCGGCAGGTGCATCGACACCCACCGTCCGCCGCTGCGGCGGAGCACCGCGCCGCGGGTGTCATCCGTCGCGCTCACCAGGACGACCGGGGAGCCCTGGCTGACCGCGACCGACCGGAGTTCCCCGGTCCCCTCCGGCAGCGGGACGTCGACCCACTTCCTGCCGTCGTATCTCAGTGCCAGCCCCTCCCAGGAGCCGTCGGGCTTCTTGAGCTGACCCACGGCCCACACCTGCCCGCGCGGCCCGGCGGCGACCGCGCTCAGGCCCACGCGCGTGGCGTCGATGTCCGGGGCGGGGGCCTTGCGCCAGCGTGCGCCGTCGTAGTGCAGCAGCACCGGCTCCGCGACCTTGGCGTTGTACATACTGCCCACCGCCCACACGTCATCCGCGGCGAGCGCGGCCACGCTCTCCAGGTTCCAGCCGCCGCTGTCTCCCGCACCGACGTCCGGGAGCCGCTGCGCCTTCCAGCGGGTGCCGTCCCAGTGCTGGAGCAGCCCCACGTTGCGGGAGTCGTCCTCCGTGACGGGGACTTGGGCCCAGCCCGCTCCCCAGGCGTCGCGGGGGGCGCGGGTGTCGACGGAGAGGAATCCGGCGCTCATGGTCCCCTGCGGCACCGGAGCGACCGCGGCCTTCCAGTCCCTGCCGTTCCAGCGCTGGGTGACCACACCCCCGGCTTGCTCGGCGTAGTCACCGCCCAGTACGGCGTTACGCGGCGAAGAGGCGTCGACGTCGTTGAACCGGATGTCGTAGGACTGGGGTACGGGCGCGGTCCGCACCCGCTTCCAGCCGGGGCCCTTCCGCTCGTCACGCTCCCACAGGGTGGGCGCGAAGTTGAAGCCCTCCCCCTTCGGGACGAACCGCATGCCGGCGACCCACGTGGTTCGCGCGTCGGGCCGGGTCGAGCCGATGAGCGAGGCGTTGCCCGGCTCCACGTTCGACTCGCTCCACCCGGAGGCGCGCGGCAAGGTCCCGGGCGGGGTCGAGGGGGCGGCTGAGGCCGACGTCGTGCTCGCGGCGGCCAGGAGCGCGGCACTCGCCACGATCGCGCCGCGGACACCGCGGCTGCTGTGGATCACTGTCACGTTATGGCCTTTCAGGTAGCGTCGGAGGCGGCTCCCCAACCGGGCTTCTGGAGACGCCTCTCCCTCAACTGCCGGACCAGCGCGGCCAGTTCCCGCTCGGGGGCTCCGAGGACGGCGTGCGGCCGACCCGCCGGCGACGCGGGGGGCGGTGACCATCGCATGCGGCGCTCGTTCTCCAACCGTGGAGCAGCAGCAGGCGACAGCCAACCTCTCCGGCGAATCCCCCACCCTCATCGATGTCGAGCAGGCCGAGGCCGCCATCGTCGAGCACTACCCGCGCCTGGTGCGGCTCGCCTACCTGGTGCTGCCGCCGGGCCTGGGGCGCGCGCGCCGGGTGTTGGCGGCGCACGCGCTCGCTCAGCGTGCGCTGCCCCGCGGCCGGGCGAACGCGAACGCCGACACCGACCGCGACACCAACGCCGACACCGACGCCGACACCGACGCCGACACCCGCGCTGACGCCGGGCCCAGGCTGCCCGGGCAGCGCGGACCGGCGGGCTCGGCGGGCGGCGACGGCGGGTACGCCTTCGTGCGGCTGCGGGTGCTGCGCGGCGCGCTGCGGGCCGCGCGGCGGCGGCGTGGGCCGCTGGCCCCGGCGCTGCCCCGGGTGTGGGGACTGCGGCTGATCCCGCGCCCGGGCGGGGCCGATGAACTCGCCCTGGACAAGGCGCTGTCGGAGCTGTCCGGCCCCGGCCGCGCCGCGTACGTGCTGCGCGACCTGGAGCGGATGGGCGACCGCGAGGTGCGCGAGGTGCTGAAGGCCGCTGGGGTCGCCGATCCGCGGGGCGCGCTCGCCGAAGCGGACGCGGTGGACGACCCGGCGGGCAGCCGGGACGGGGCGCTGCTGGAGTCCCCCGAGTTCGACCCCTGTTCGCTCCAGGCCCGGCCCACCGACCTGATGCGGCGCCGCCAGCACGTGCGGGCGGCGCTCGCCGCAGCCGCGGCGCTGGTGGTGTGCGGCACACTGCTCGGCCTGCCGGGCGAGGGCTGGGGCCCCAGCGGCGCGGCCGCGCCCTCGTACGCCCGGAACCCGTCCTCGGAGCGGGCGCTGGACCCGGCCGAGCTGACCCGCGCCGCGCCCGGCGCGTGGCGCACCGCCACGCGCGCCGACTTCTCGTCCTGGCCCGCGCGTGGCGGCCGTGCGGACGACACGCCGCTGCTGCGCCGGGCGCTGGCCGTGTGGGCGCGGCCGGGCCGCTCGGTACGCGTGTCGGCCACACCCGGCACCCAGTCCGGCCCGCCGTCGGGGCCGCCGCAGCTGCTGTACGCGGGCGAGGTGGACCAAGCGGCGGTGGTGCTGCTGTACGACGGGCTGCGGGTGGTGCGGTACGCGGAGGCGGGCCGGGGCGACGGCGGCGCGGTGGCGCTGGACTTCGCGCGGGCCGACGCCGCCGACGCGGCCTCCTCGACCGGGCTGGTCGCCACCCGCAGGGACGGCAACGTCCGCTATCTGACGGCCCCTTGGGTGCGTCACCCCTCCGTACGGGACCTGGTCCGGCCCGACGAGGCGGCGCGGCCGCTGCGCCTGGCCGCCGACGGGGTGACCGACCCGGTGCGGGCGGGCGGCGCGGGCCTGGTGCGCGGTGCGGGGCAAACGCCCGACTGCGAGAGCTGGACGGCGCTGCGGCTGGGCTCCCGCCTGGTGACGGACCTGGGCGAGATCGTCCCGGCCCGGCTGACGTACGGCGCCCCGGGCGGGCGGGGGCCGGGCGCGGGGCCGCGGGATGTGGCGGGCGCGGCGGCCCGGGAGGCCTGGGCGCACACCGCCTGCCGGCTGCCGCTGCTGCATTCGCGGGGTGTGCGCGCGGTCAACGCCTGGCGGTTCGCGGCCCAGCGGCTGCCCGAGGGCGGCGGCGCGGCGGACTGGGTGTGCACCCGCGCGGAGACCTGGCGCGGCCCGGGCGGCCGGGTGCTGGCCCAGTTCCAGCCCCCGGCCACGGACCCGGGCGCCCCGGCCGCGGTGGTCGCGAGCGCGGACGGCTCTCCGGCCTGCGGGCCGCGTGCGCCGCGGGTGCTGGCGGGCGCGCTGTGGAAGTCACGCACCGGGCGGTGGTATCTGCTGGCGGCGGGCAGCGGCCAGGTGACCTCCGTCGCGGCGCGCGGCGATGTCCGGGGCAGGGCGGTGGGCCGGTTGCTGACGCTGCCCGCCGAGGCGGGCGACCAGGCCCGGCTGAGCGGCCGCCTGGCCTCCGGCGGGCGGCTGACGGCGCTGCGCTGACCTCGGCTCAGCGCGGTGACGCGGCGCGCAGCATCCGGAGTTGGCCGATCTCGGCGGCGTTCTTCATGAGTTCGGCATTCACCCAGGCGATCATGTGGGCGACGGTGTGCTGGGGGTCGTTCTGCCAGGGGAACGGCGCGACGGCCTCCAGGTCGGCGTCGGTGAGCCCGTCCAGCACCGCCAGCCAGTCCGCGCGCAGCCCGCGCAGCCACTCGACGGCCGCCGTGCCGTCCCCCGGCCAGGTGACCTCGGTGCGGTCCCGGGGCGTACGGCCCTGTGCGTGGTCGATGGTCACGCTCCACCACCACCCGATGTGCCAGCTCAGCCAGCCGATCGTGGGGACCGGCACCGGATCGGGTTCGGTGTCCGCCCAGTCGGGCACCCAGGTCCCGTCGGGCTGCTGACGCACCGTCCAGCAGAGGGCGGCGGGCTCCCACAGGAAGTCGTCCGGCTCCAGCCGCTCCAGGTGGTACTCGAACAGGGACCAGGTCAGCTCGAACTGCCAGCGCGCCAGTTGGCGTGGGGATGCGTCCATCCGGCGATCCTGACATGCCATCACCCGTGCCCGAAACCGATTTTCCGGGGCGAATGGACCCGAAATGCGGTCCCTTATCCGCAGTGCAGCAGAACTGATCCAGAGAACGTGTTTGGCCACTGGATTTCGTCTTGTCGCGTATGGAAGGCTCGCCTGCGTCCACAGAATTCCATAATGATTTGGGTACGGCAGGATATCTCGTGCGGATAACGACTTCGATCGCCACCACCGCTGTCGCGGTACTGGCACTCACCCTGACCGGCTGCGGCGGCGACGACGGCGACGGAAAGTCAGCATCGCCGGCCAAGGACGACAAGGGCGCCAGTCAGTCCAAGGACACAGGCAAGCCCACGCCTTCCAGCACCGGCGACTCGGGCGACATGAAATCCTCCAGCCCCACGTCCACCCCGAGCCGCAGCAAGGCCCCCGGCAAGGCCCCCGGCAAGACGGCCACCCGGGCACCCGGGCACAGCGCCACGAGCACCCCCAAGGCCCCGACCCCGAGCCGTACCAGCGTCCCCTCTCGCCCGTCCACCGGCGGCCGGTTGGCGAGCGTCCAGGGCACCTGGTACTACACGATCCGCGACGCGAGCGGCAACCTGCTGACCTTGCAGATCAGCGGCACGTCCATGACCATGAGTGGCCCCAAGGGGTCCTGCTCCGGGACCATCAGCGCCTCCCTGGCCATCTCCATCACCTGCCAGGGCCAGAGCGCGAGCGGTACGGCCCAGGTCAGCAACGGCGGCCAGAATCTCGCCCTCAACTGGACGACCGGCAACCCCGACCGGTTCACCCGCACCAAGCCCGCGTAACGGCGAAGGAGCCGCATATCCCTCGATATGCGGCTCCGATCAGCCCCGGCGCTCAGCCGCAGCTCCGCGCGCCCACGTGCAGGGCCACCGCCGTGTTGGCGCCCAGGGTGGCGGTGAACTGGCCGGAGGAGTCGACCGTGACACCCTTGCCGCTCTGCACATCGCAGTAGGCGCCGGCGGGCAGCGAGGTCTGGAAGGTCCGGGTCAGCGAGCCGCTCTCATGGTTGATGGCGACGTACGCCTTGTCACCGCGCCCGAAGGCGATGGCGTTGTTGCCGTTGTCCCACCAGTTGGTGACGGCCGTGCCGCGCGCCGTATTGCGGAACGCGACCATTTTGAGGATCTCGGGCCATTTGTGCTGGCATTTCCAGCCGTCCTGCCAGCAGGCGTTCACCGTCCCCCCGTTCGGCGGCCCGGCGTCGTTGTCGGAGAACTCATAGCCGGAGTGGACGTCCGGCGAGCCGTACGGCCAGGCCAGCATGAAGACGTTGGCGAGGGTGTAGTCGGCGTTGTCCTTGTAGGTGAGGGTGGAGCCATTGCGCTCGGTGTCCCAGTTGTCAACGAAGACACCGGATTTGCCCGAGGCCATATAGCCCCAGCCTTCGCCGAAATTGTTGAGATAGGCCAGTTTCTCGCCTTTGAAGACCCGCTTGAGATCGCGGCCGTAGCGGAATTCCTGGACATCGCCGTTGCCCAGGTACTCCGTCGGCGAGACGGCCTCGCCCGCGCCGTAGATGACCTCTTGCTTCCAGTAGACGTTCGGGTTGCTCAGCTTGCCCTTGATCGCGGCCAGGTCCTCGGCCGCCATGTGCTTGGCGGCATCGATCCGGAAGCCGTCGACACCGAGCGAGAGCAGGTCGTTCAGGTACTGGGCGATCCGGTCGCGCACATACGACTCGCCGGTGTCCAGGTCGGCCAGGCCCACCAGCTCGCAGCGCTGCACGTTCCAGCGGTCCTGGTAGTTGCTGATCTGCGCGGTGCAGTCGTCCATGTCCTGGGACTGGTAGATCCCGGGGTAGTCGTACTTGGTGTACGAGGAGCCGCCGGTTCCGGTGCCGGACCCCGCTGACATGTGGTTGATGACGGCGTCGGCGACGACCTTCACGCCCGCCGCATGGCAGGTGTCGATCATGTTCTTGAAGGCGGCGCGGTCACCGAGCCGACCGGCGATCTTGTAGCTGACGGGCTGGTACGAGGTCCACCACTGGCCGCCTTGGATGTGCTCGGTCGCCGGGGAGACCTCGACATAGCCGTAACCGGCCGGCCCCAGCGTGCTGGTGCACTCCTTGGCCACCGAGTCGTAGGTCCACTCGAAGAGTTCGGCGGTGACGTCCTTGTCGCCGGGCGGCGCGGCCTGCGCCGGCCCCGGCAGGGTGACGATCAGTGCCGCGCCCGCCGCGAGGGCGAGGGCGGCCGCGAGGGGTCTGCTGGCCATCGTTCCTCCTGCTTGTGGGGGGAGATTGCGGGAAACGATCGAGCCTCGTGCGGCAACGCGCATGCCTGTAAGGCCGTTGAAGGTTCTTACCGCAAGACGTCAGGGACGTCGGTCGCCGACCGGTCACCGGACCGTACCCCTGGCGATTTGGCGCTGCAAGACCTTACGCAAGAAATTGCGGGGCGGGCCGGGCGTCACTGGCGAGCGGGCCGAAGGCCTCGTTAGGCTGGATTCGCGGAGATCCACAGGCGACGCAGACGCAACAGGGTTCCGCGACGATCTCCCCTTCCGGCAAGGAGGGCCCACACCCATGGCACACACCAGCCGCGTCACCGTGGACCGGGAGATCGTCACCGACACCCTTCATCCTGCCTACGACTTCATCGTCTGCGGCGGAGGGACCTCGGGGTCCGTCGTCGCCCGGAACCTGTCGGACAACCCCGACGTGAGCGTTCTCCTGCTGGAGGCCGGTGGCAGCGACCGGGTGCCGT
Organism: Streptomyces sp. LZ34; assembly: GCF_053890475.1. Lineage (NCBI taxonomy): Bacteria > Bacillati > Actinomycetota > Actinomycetes > Kitasatosporales > Streptomycetaceae > Streptomyces > Streptomyces sp. LZ34. The sequence goes on along the minus strand of NZ_CM132680.1, from coordinate 9,108,505 downwards.
CGGTCATCGACTGCACCCGGTGGATGTCCAATATCGGCAGCGAACGCGACTGGGGCTACCGCGCCCAGCCGTCCTCCTCCCTCAACGGCCGTGCGCCCCCGCTGCCGATGGGCAAGGTGCTGGGCGGAGGTTCCAGCATCAACGCCTCCGTCTGGGCCCGAGGCCACCGCAACGACTTCGACCACTGGGCCGAGGAGACCGGCGATTCCGGCTGGTCCTACGCGTCCGTCCGCGACATCTACCGGCGGGTCGAGGACTGGACCGGCCCGGCCGACCCCCGCCGCGGCATCGGCGGCCCCCTGCGTGTCACCCTCCCCCTGAACCCGGTTCCGCTCGCGCCGGCGCTGGTCGAGGCGGCGTCCGCGTTGGGCATCCCCGCCGTCGCCGACCTCAACGCCGATCCCACGGAGTCCGACAGCGGCTGCGGCCATCCCAACCTGCTGGTCGACCGGGGCAACGCCAGGGTCTCAATAGCCGCCTCGTACCTCCATCCGGTCATGGGCCGTCCCAACCTCGACATCGTGCTGTGCGCCGAGGTGACCAGGCTGGAGCTGTCGGGGAACCGGGTGACCGCAGTGGAGTTCGTCCAACGGGGCCACGCGCAGAGCGTCTCGGCGGGGCAGGAGGTGATCCTCTCGCTCGGCGCCATCAACACGCCGAAGCTGCTGATCCTCTCCGGCATCGGTGACCAGGCCGAACGCGCCGCGCTCGGCATCCCGGGCGTCGTGCACCTGCCCGGCGTCGGGAAGAACCTCCAGGACCACATCCTGCTCGCAGGCTGCGTCTGGGAATACCAGGTCCCCGAAGCCCCCAGGAACAACGCCGCCGAGTTCGCCTTCTTCGCCAAGAGCGCCCCCTCGCTGCCCGGCCCCGACCTGATGCCGGTGCTCGACGAGCTCCCGTTCGCCAGCGAGGCCGCGGCCGCCCCGTACGACGTTCCCGTCGGAGCCGATTCCGCCTGGACCCTCGCGCCCGGCCTCGCCCGGCCCGCCAGCCGTGGATCCGTGCGGCTGACCAGCGCGGACCCTATGGCCGTTCCGCTGATCGACGCCAATTTCCTGAGCGCGGGGGAGGACGTGAAGGCACTCGAGTACGGCGTAGGACTCTGCCGGGAGATCGGCAACTCGTCAGAGCTGAAGCCGTTCGTCAGGCGCGAGGTCATGCCCGGTCCGCTGAGCGGCGACGAACTCGAGGACTTCGTCCGCAACGCGTCCGGCTCGTACTTCCACGAGACCTGCACCGCGAAGATGGGGCGCGACGAGATGTCCGTGGTCGACAGTGCCCTGAGGGTCTACGGCGTCGAGGGTCTGCGCATCGCGGACGGCTCGATCATGCCCTGCATCACCAGCGGCAACACCATGGCCCCCTGCGTCGTCATCGGTGAGCGGGCGGCCGACCTGATCAAATCCGGTCACGGCATCCACTGACCCCGCACATCCGGCGACGCCTCTGATCCGCGCACTCCACGACAAGGACTATATTCGGCATATCGGCTCATAAGAGACGGCGACGGCCCACGGTCGTACGGCACCGAACTCCCGAGGGGACGACAGGTGACGCCATGGGTGTGGACGACCGGCGGCACCCAGACATCGTGAACACCCGGCTCACTCGGTCAGCGCGAACACGGCTTCGGCTGCTGGGTTCCGCGGCTGACAGCCTGAGTGGCACTGGGCCGCTGTCGCTTGCCCTCGGACAGGTGGTCGCCGAGCTCGGCGCCCTCGGGGGCATGATCCATCTGCGCGATTCGGACCACGGCGGGCTCCGCCTGTCGGCCAGCGTCGGGCTCCCCGATTCCCTGGCCGCGGGGTGGGAGATCCTCACGGACGAGGACCACGGGGCCCCCGTGTCGTCCCTGCCGTACGGAGACGGCGACGGCGACGGCGCTCATGTCCGGACGCCTCCTCCGCCCGACGGCCCGCGCCGGCCACCTCCGTCGCCCCCCGGCCGCTTCTCCCCCGGGGACCCCGGCCCCGGCGCCGGCCCGCTCCCTCGCGGCAGCGCTGTGGTCTCTGTGCCGGTGGTCACGGCCGAAGGACAGCCGGTGGGCGCGCTGTCCGTCCTGGTGGGCACGCCTGGCGACCTCAGCGACGCGCAGCACGGTTTTCTACGGATGGTCGCCGACTGGGTGGCCGGGCACGCGAAGGAGCCGCCCGGCGGCAACGCCGTCGGCGGCGCCGTGTGGCAGACGAACGACGGCCTTCTCACGCTCGACCGCGACGCACGGGTCACCTTCGCCAACGCGGCGGCCCTGAGGTTGCTCGGATCTTCCGCGGAGGAGGTGTCGGGGGCCGAGCTGTGGAGCCACCCGATGGTCCGTGAGACCGGGATGGCCGCCTGCCACAGGCGGGCCGTGGCCACCCGCGCACCCGTCGGCTACGACACCCGGTGGCCCGGGAGGGCGGGCTGGTACCACGTGCGCCTCGACCCGGCCCCCGACGGCCTGGTCGTCCACATCATCGACATCACCGAACGCCGGGAGCGGGAAGCCGAGCGGTGCGCGGCCGAGCGCACTGTGGCGGAGCGTGCCACCCTCATGGGCGAGCTCACCTCGGCGCTCGCCAAGGCGCTGACCGTCCAGGACGTCGTGAAGGCGGTCGCCGACCGCATGCTCCCGCCCATCGGCGCGACCGGCCTGATCTGCCAGCTGGTCGAAAACGGGCGGTGGCGCATGGTCGGCTCGGCCGGGTACCCGGAACACTTCGTCGAGATCATCCACAAGATGATGGTGTCGGACATGTCTGCTATCGCCCAAGTGCTAAGCGCCCGCTCCCCGAGCTTTCTGTCCAGTCCGCAGGAGTACGCCGAACAACACCCGGACGCTGTCGGCTACCTCTACAAAAGCGGGATGCGAGCGTGGGCCTTCCTCCCCCTGATCGCCTCCGACCACCAGATCGGCTACTGCGCGGTGGCATTCAGCCGACCGCGCCACTTCTCGGAGGAGGACCGTTCCCTGCTCATCGCGCTGAGCGGACTGGTCGCCCAGGCGCTGGAGCGGGCCCGTCTCTACGACGCCGAGCACACCCGCGCCCAGGAGCTCCAGCGTGGCCTGCTGCCTCGTACCCTGCCCGCCGTGTCGGCCGTCACCGCCGCCGCCTGCTATCTGCCTGCCGCCGAGGGCATGCAGGTCGGCGGCGACTGGTACGACCTCATCCCGCTGTCCGGCGAGCGGGTCGCCCTCGTCATCGGCGACGTCATGGGCCATGGGCTGTCCGAGGCCGCGACGATGGGCCGGCTGCGTACGGCCGTCCACACGCTCGCCGACCTCGACCTCGCGCCCGACGAACTGCTCACCCACCTCAACGACCTCGTCGGAGCCCTCGGCGACGACTTCTACGCCACCTGCCTGTACACGGTCTACGACCCCACCTCCAACGGCTGCGTCTTCGCGAGCGCCGGGCACCCACCGCCCGCCATCGTCGACCCCGACGGCACCACCCACTTCCCCGAAGTCGTCGCCGACCCGCCGCTCGGCGCCGCCATCCCGCCCTTCGAGACCCATGAGGTCCACATTCCCGACGGCAGCGTCCTCGCGCTGTACACCGACGGCCTGGTCGAATCCTCCACCGTCGATATCGATGAGGGCATGGCCCGCCTCGCCCAGGCCCTCACCCGTGCCGCCGCACCCCCCTCGGGCCCACCGGGACAGCCCCCGGCCACGTCCGCCACCCTGCCCCTCCCCGATCCCGACCGCCTGTGCGGCGCGGTCATCAGAGCGCTGTTGCCGGAGCAGACCGAGACCCAGGACGACGCCGCTCTGCTGATCGTCCGTGCGCGGTCGCTGGCCCCCGGCCAGGTCGTCTCCTGGAGCCTCCCGGACGGCCCCATCGCCGCCGCCGAAGCCCGCCACCGGGCCACGGAGCAGCTGTCCGCGTGGCGTCTCGACGAGCTGTCGATGACGACAGAACTACTGGTCAGCGAGCTGGTCGGCAATGTGGTCCGGCATGCCAAAGGCCCCATACAGCTGCGTCTGATCTACGGCCACGCGCTGATCTGCGAAGTCTCGGACGGCAGCCTCACCACCCCGCGCATCCGCCGCGCCGCCGACACCGACGAGGGTGGACGCGGACTGCAGCTGGTCGCGGCGCTGTCCCAGCGGTGGGGTACCCGTTTCACGGCCGCGGGCAAGTGCATCTGGACGGAGCAGATACTGCCCCCGCACGCCGTGACGTCGCCCGCCGCCCCCCGGTAGTCGAGTCACCCCGACGGCCGGCGGTCACGACTTGGTCGCGCCGGCGGTGAGCCCGGCTACCAGGTGGCGCTGGGCCCAGGCGAACACCAGCGTCGCCGGGATGGCGATCAGGACGGCGGCCGCGGTCATGGAGCCCCAGTCCGAGGTGTACTGGTTGACGAAGGTCTGGAGCCCGGCGGAGAGGGTGAGGTTCTCCTCGCCCGTCATGAAGGCGGAGGCGTACGCGACCTCGGCCCAGGCCGTGATGAAGGTGTAGAACCCGGTCACCGCCAGGCCCGGCTTGGCCAGCGGCACCACCAGCCGCCAGAAGGTGCCGAAGGGGTTGAGCCCGTCGACCCGGCCGGATTCGTCGATCTCCACCGGGATGGTGTCGAAGAAGCCCTTCATCATCCAGGCGCAGAACGGCACGGCGACGGTGAGGTAGGTGACGATGAGCGCCACCGGCTGGTTGAGCCAGCCCAGCGTGGCCATGATGTTGTACAGCGGGACGATGAGGATGGCCACCGGGAACATCTGGGTGATCAGCAGCAGCCACATCAGCGGGCGCATGCCGGGGAAGCGGAAGCGGCTGACGGCGTATCCGGTGGTGGCCGCCACGAACACGCCGAGCAGCGTGGTGATCAGCACGATGAACAGCGAGTTGCCGAACCAGGTGAGGAACTTCGTATCGGCGAGGACGTGGTGGTAGTTGTCCAGCGTCGCGTTCTTCACCACATCCGTGGAGAACGCCTCGCTCTTGGGCTTGAAGGAGGTCACCAGCAGCCACAGCGGCGGGAAGACCGCGACGGCGGAGGCGACGATGAGGGTCGCGTGCAGCCCGACCGAGGCCAGCGGGGAACGTCGTTGGTCGCGCATGGTCACCACACCTCTCCCTGCCTGCGGAGTGCGCGGCGGTAGACCGCCGCGAAGAGCATGAGGATCAGCAGGATGAGCACGCCCCATGCCGAGGCGCCCGCGAAGTCGCGCGGGCTGTTGACGAACGAGAGCCGGTAGGCGTACGTCACCAGGACCTCTGTGCTGTCGCCCGGTCCGCCGCGGGTGAGCAGGAAGATCACCGGGAACATGTTGAAGGTCCAGATGGTGGACAGCAGCACCACCGTGGAGCTGACCGAGCGCAGCCCGGGCAGGGTGATGTGGCGGAACCGCTGCCAGGGCCTGGCCCCGTCCATCTCAGCGGCTTCGTACAGCTCGCCGGGGATAGACTGCAAGCCGCCGAGCAGCGCGACCAGCATGAACGGCACCCCGAGCCAGACGTTCACGGCGATCACCGAGATCTTGGCCATGGTGGGGTCGTTCAGCCAGGGCACGGCGTCGATGCCGCCGCCGTCCAGGATCTTGTTGAGGATGCCGTTTCTCTCGTTGTAGAGAAGGCGCCAGGCGAAGACGGAGACGAAGGCGGGCACGGCCCAGGGCAGGATCAGCAGCGACCGGTAGAGGGTGCGGCCGGCGAATCTGCGGTTGAGCATGACGGCCAGGCCGAGGCCGATGGCGAAGGTGAGGGCGACGCAGCCGACGGTCCAGGTCACGGTCCAGCCGAGCCGGTCCCAGAAGATCGGGTCCTTCAGGATCGCGGTGAAGTTGTCCAGGCCGACGAACTCGTACGTCGCCGGGATGTGGTTCATCCCGATGGTGCGCTCGACGTTCGCCTCGTTGGCGTCGGTGAGCGACAGATACACGCCGCGCGCCAGCGGATAGCCGATGATCAGGCCGATCACGAGCACGACGGGCGCGACCATGGCCCAGGCGTACCAGTGGCGGCTCAGCGCGTTGCGGATCCGGCCGGGAGGCCGCTTGCTCGCCTTGCCGGTCCGGCCGGCCTTGTCGGTTGTGGCGGCCTTGCGGACCCGGCCGCGGGCGCCCTCCGCGCCCGCGGCCGATCCTGCCGACTGCCCGGTCTCGACAGCCATCGTCGCGGGTCCCTACTTCCAGTCGCCCTTGAGGAGCTTGCGGTACGCGGCGCCGACCGACTTGGCCGCCTTCTCGGGGGAGGTCTTGCCGGTCACCACGTTCGGGAACTCGACCAGGATCGCCTGGAAGAGGCTGTTGCCCTCGGGGATCCAGGGGCGTTCGACGGCCTTGTCCACGGCCGACTTGAAGAACTTGACGTTGGCGTTGGCCGCGACCGTCTTGTTCGCGTAGACCGAGGTGCGGGTCGGCAGCAGGCTGAGCTTCTCGGTGGTCTTGGCCTGGACCTCGGCCGAGCTCATGTACTTGACGAAGGCGTAGGAGGCGTCCAGGTTCTTGGACCCGGCGTAGACGGTGAGGTTCTGGCCGCCCTGCGGGGAGCCCTGGGCCTTGCTGCCGGCCGGAACGGGGACCACGCCGAGGTTGGACTTGTCGTCCTTGAACGCCTTGCCGGCCAGGGTGTCCTCGATCGCCCACGGACCATTGACGGTCATCGCGACGTCGCCGTTCTTGATGGCGTTCTGCATGTTGTCCCAGCCGTCGGTGGCGTCGGTGACCGCCGCGCCGGACTTGACCAGGTCGCGGGCGGCCGCGAAGGCCCTGATGCCGGGCTCGTCGTCGACGGTGACCTTCTTGGCGCCGGTGTCCAGGAGGTCGCCGCCCTCGCCGTAGATGAAGGGCAGGAACCAGTAGGCGTCGTCACCGCGCAGATAGAGGCCGGTCTTGCCGGTCTTCTGCTTGATCTTCTTCGCGGCCGCCTTGAGCTCGGTCCAGCTGGTCGGCGGCTCGACGCCGGCCTCCTTCAGCAGCTTCTTGTTGTAGAAGAGGCCGAGGGTGTCGATGACCTGCGGCGCGGCGTAGGTCTTGCCCTTGAACTTGGTACCGGCGGCGGCCTTGGGCAGATAGTCCGACTCGTTGTCGAGGGCGGCGGTGCCGTCCAGCGGGGCCAGATAGCCGATGTTGGCGAGGTCCTGGGTCCAGGCGACCTCGGCGCGCAGCACGTCCGGGGCGCCGGAGCCGCCGCTGCCCGCGGCGTTCTTGAAGTTGTTCAGCGCCTCGCCGAACGGCACATTGACGTAGTTGACCTTGACCTTCGGGTACTTCTTGCCGAAGTCCTCGGCGAGCTGCCTGTAGGTGCCCTTCTCGGCTTCGTTCGAGGTGTCCCAGTAGGTCACGGTGCCGGAGATCTCCCCGGCCGACTTCTTGCCCCCGCCACTGCCGCCGTCATCACCGCCGCACGCGGTCGCCGCGAGCGCCATCGCCGCGACGAGCGCAGTGGCCGCTATGCCACGTCGCATCTGAACTCCTCCAAAGCCGGCCGCGCCATCGCGGCGCCGAGTTGCCGAGGAACGTAACAGGGATGCAAATCAGCCGAAAGACTTTGCGGCGGATTTCTGCAAGCGCTCGGGATCGTTACCTCCACGTGTCCCTCCGGTGGCCGCCCGAGCGCTCGGCAGATGCGCCGGAGTGCCCCGGTTGGCGCCCTGAGCCGCCCCGACAGGCACCGGCAAGCTCCTGCAAGCTCTTCCGCAAGGCATTGCAGAGCTGTTACGTTCACCGGCATGACCCAGGAGCTCACCACCTCCCCCTCCCCCCGGACCGAGACCGGGCAACCGTCCAGCGGCACCGGCTGGTGGCGCGACGCCGTCATCTACCAGGTGTACGTGCGGTCCTTCGCCGACAGCGACGGCGACGGCATCGGGGACCTGCGCGGCGCCCGTGAGCGGCTGCCGCACCTGGCCCGCCTGGGCGTGGACGCGGTCTGGCTGACCCCGTTCTTCGCCTCGCCGCAGGCCGACGGCGGATACGACGTGGCCGACTACCGCGCCGTCGACCCGCTGTTCGGCACCCTCGGCGACGCCGACGACCTGGTGCGCACCGCCCATGAGCTCGGTCTCAAGGTGATCGTGGACATCGTTCCGAACCACACCTCCGATCAGCACGTGTGGTTCCAGGAAGCGCTCGCGGACCGGCCTCGGGGGGCGGCCCGCGAGCGCTACCACTTCCACCCGGGCCGGGGCGCGGACGGCGAGCTGCCCCCCAACGACTGGGAGTCGGTCTTCGGCGGCCCCGCCTGGACCCGCACCACCGGCCCCGACGGCACCCCCGGCGAGTGGTATCTGCACCTCTTCGCGCCCGAGCAGCCCGACCTCAACTGGGAGTGCCCCGAGGTCGCCGAGGAGTTCGCGTCCGTCCTGAAGTTCTGGCTCGACCTGGGCGTGGACGGCTTCCGCATCGATGTCGCGCACGGCATGGTCAAGGCCGCCGGCCTGCCCGACATCGGCCGCACCGAGCAGGCCAAGCTGATCGGCGCGCAGGTGCTGCCGTTCTTCGACCAGGACGGGGTGCACGAGATCCACCGCGCCTGGCGGCGCCAGCTGGACTCCTACAGCCAGGCTCACGGCGGCACGGTGCGGATCGGCGTCGCCGAGGCATGGGCCCCCACCTCCGAGCGGCTGGCCCTGTACGTACGCCCCGACGAGCTGCACCAGGCCTTCAACTTCCAGTTCCTCAGGTGCCCGTGGGACGCGGCGGCGATGCGCGAGGTGATCGACGACTCGCTGGCCGCGACCGCCTCCGTGGGCGCCCCCACCACCTGGGTGCTCTCCAACCACGACGTGGTCCGGCACCTCACCCGCTACGCCGAGGACAGCCCCGCCCAGGGCCTGCGCCGGGCCCGGGCCGCCGCCCTGCTGATGCTGGCGCTGCCCGGCTCGACGTACATCTACCAGGGCGAGGAGCTGGGGCTGCCGGAGGTCACGGACCTGCCGGACGACTGCCGCCAGGACCCGGCCTTCTTCCGCACCTTCCAGGAGAGCGGCCAGGACGGCTTCCGGGACGGCTGCCGGGTGCCCATCCCCTGGTCGCGCGACGGGGAGTCGTACGGGTTCGGCCCCGGCGGCAGCTGGCTGCCGCAGCCCACGGACTGGCGGGATCTGTCGGTCGAGGCCCAGAGCGGCGACCCGGACTCTACGCTGGAGCTGTACCGCGCGGCGCTCGCGGTGCGCAGGGAGGTGCCCGGCCTCGGCGACACCCCGATGGACTGGCTGGACGCCCCCCAGGGGGTGCTCGCGCTCTCCCGCCCGGGGTTCGTGTGCACCCTCAACACCCTCGGGGAGGGGGTGGAACTGCCCGTTCCCGGGCGTGCGCTGCTGTCCTCGGCCCCGCTCGAGTACGGGGCGGGTACGGTGCGCATTCCCGCCGATTCCTGCGCGTGGTGGGCAATCTGACATGCGACCGGTACAGTCCAGCCCCATGACCGCACGACTCGCTGACATCGCAGCCCAGGCGGGGGTCAGCGAAGCCACGGTCAGCCGCGTCCTGAACGGCAAGCCCGGCGTGGCGGCGACCACCCGCGAATCCGTCCTGGCCGCACTCGACGTGCTCGGATACGAGCGGCCGGTGCGGCTGCGGCAGCGCAGCGCGGGGCTGGTGGGCCTGATCACCCCCGAGCTGGAGAACCCGATCTTCCCCGCGCTCGCCCAGGTGATCGGGCAGGCGCTGACCCGCCAGGGCTACACCCCGGTGCTGGCCACCCAGACCCCGGGCGGCTCGACCGAGGACGAGCTGACCGAGATGCTGGTGGACCGCGGGGTGGCGGGGATCATCTTCGTCTCCGGGCTGCACGCGGACACCAGCGCCGATATGCAGCGCTACGACCAGCTCCGCGGCCAGGGCGTGCCGTTCGTCCTGGTCGACGGCTACTCCCCCAAGGTGCGGGCGCCCTTCATCTCTCCCGACGACCGGGCGGCGATGCTGCTGGCGGTGACCCACCTGGCCTCGCTCGGGCACACCCGGATCGGGCTGGCGCTGGGCCCCAAGCGGTTCGTCCCCGTGCTGCGGAAGATCGAGGGCTTCCAGCGCGCGATGCAGGAGCAGCTGGGGGTCGGGCCCGAGGAGTCCGAGGAGCTGATCCAGCATTCGCTGTACACGCTGGAGGGCGGCCAGGCGGCGGCCGGCGCGCTGATCGAGCGCGGCTGCACGGCGGTGGTGTGCGCGAGCGACATGATGGCACTGGGCGCCATACGCGCGGCCCGGCAGCAGGGCCTGGCCGTCCCGCGGGACGTCTCGGTGGTCGGCTTCGACGACTCGCCGCTGATCGCCTTCACCGACCCGCCGCTGACCACCATCCGCAAGCCCGTGCAGTCCATGGGCCAGGCCGCGGTGCGGGCCCTGCTGGAGGAGATCGGCGGCACCCCGGCCCCGCCCAGCGAGTTCGTCTTCCTCCCGGAACTGGTGGTCCGCGGCTCCACGGCCTCGGCCCACGGGGCGGGAGCGCGAGGCGGAGGGACATAACCGGGCGTACACCGGACTACGCCACATGCGGGACGGCCCGGAGTAGGACATAAGACGTCAAGAACGGACCGAAGGACGATCTGCCGCCGGGCCGCTTCTGGCAGACTGTTGCCCCATGGGTGAAGCGACTGTGAGGACTCTGGCAAGCCGGACGGCCACTCCGTCGCCCATCGAGGGAAGCAGCACGGAGACCGGTGCACGCCCGGCGCGACCCCATACGCTCATGGACCGGCTGCGCACCCCCCGCAGACCCCGGCTCTGGTTCGAGATCCTCCTCGTCGCCGTCAGCTACTGGACGTACTCCCTGATCCGCAACGCCGTCCCGGAGCAGCGCCACGAGGCGATGCGCAACGCCGGTTGGATCTGGGACTGGGAGGGCCAACTCGGCATGGCCTTCGAGAACGGCGTCAACCACGCGATCGACTCGGTCAGCTGGCTGATCGTAGGAATGAACTACTACTACGCCACGCTGCACTTCATCGTGACCCTCGGCGTGCTGGCATGGCTCTACCACTGGCACCCGGGCCGCTACGCCGCCACCCGGCTGGTGCTCTTCGCGACCACGGGCGTCGCGCTGCTGGGCTACTACTTCTTCCCGCTGGCCCCGCCCCGGCTGATGGCCGGGGGCCACTTCGTCGACACCGTCGTGGCACACCGCACCTGGGGGTCGATGGCCTCGGGCAACCTGGCCAGCATGTCGAACCAGTACGCGGCGATGCCGTCGATGCACATCGGCTGGTCGCTGTGGTGCGGCGTCACCATCGCCATGCTGGCCCGCCCGGTGTGGGTGAAGGCGCTGGGGCTGCTGTACCCGACGGCCACGCTGGTGGTGATCGTGGCGACGGCCAATCACTTCTGGCTGGACGCCGTCGGCGGCGTCATCTGCCTGTCGTTCGGCTTCACCCTGTCGCGGCTGTGGTACGGCAGGCTCTCCTACCGGCTGCCGAGGCAGGTGACGGCGGGGCGGGCGGAGGCCCAGCCGAAGGCCGGGCTGAAGGCGGCGTGAGCCCGGCTGTCAAGGCCGCTTGATCGCACCCGCCCGAGCCGCCATTCTGGCTCAGCATTCAGAGGCTCGATCACCGGCTCGACCATCGCGCGAGGGCAACAGTCCGCGTCGCGCGCGCACCTGCGCGCGTACCCGGGGGCACTGCCGCGGGCCCAAGGACACGAAAGGGATACCGGCACGTGCACACCGCCGACGCCACGCCAGCCACGCCTGCACCATCCACACCCTCCATAACCGGGCGCCGCTTCACCGGTTCGGATGGTTTACCCACCAAGGCACTTCGGCTCCCACGGCCCCGCCCGGACTCCGACGAGTCGCGCTTCCGCCTCGTGGCCACCGACCTCGACGGCACGCTGCTGCGCACCGACCTGACCGTCTCGGCCCGTACCCGCGCGGCGCTCGCCCTCGCGGACCGCGCCGGGGCGCGCCATCTGGTCGTCACCGGCCGGTCCGCCGCCTCCTGCCGGGAGTTCCTGGTCGCCATCGGCTATCAGGGGCTCGCGGTGTGCGGTCAGGGCGCGCAGCTGTACGACGCCTCGGCGGACCGGCTGCTGGCCTCCGCGGCGCTGGACCTGGACCTGGCGCGGGCGGTGGTCAAGCGCACCGAGGAGGAGCTGGGCGGGCGCCCGCTGGAGCTGGCGGTGGTCACCGCCGCGCCCGAGAACCGCTTCGTGATCACGCCGCGCTTCGCCGACCGGGTGCGCCCGGGCTGGGGGCTCGTCGGCAGCCGGGAGGAGCTGTGGGCGCAGCCGATCGAGAAGGTGCTGATGCGCCACCGCGAGCTGCCCGACGGCCGGGTCGCGGCGGCCGCGGCGCTGGCGGGCGGGGACGAGGTGTCGGTGACGCACTCCGAGAAGGGCATGATCGAGGTGCTGCCGGCCGGGGTGGACAAGTCCGTGGGGCTGGGGCGGGCGGCGGAGCGCATGGGCTTCTCGCCCGCGGACACGATCGCCTTCGGCGATATGCCGAACGACATCCCGATGCTGGAGTGGGCCGGGTACGGGGTCGCGATGGGCAACGCACACCCCGGTCTGATCGCCGTCGCGGACGAGGTGGCGCCGGACCATGACGAGGACGGGGTGGCGGCGATCCTGGAGCGCCTGTACGGCCGCCCCTGACGGGGCACCCTTGACCGATCCTCCACAACTAAACAGAATTTCTAAAGTGGACCCTGAACCCAGCCATCCTGAACCCAGCCATCCTGAACCCAACCGCCCTGAACCCAACCGCCCTGAACACAGCCACGCCGAACCCGGCCACCCTGAACCCCACTACCTGGACGAGCGATCCGGCGCCCGCTACCCGCTCAGCGACGCGCGCTGGTGCGGCGACGACGGCGCCCCGCTGACCGTCTCCCCCCTGCCCGGCATCACCCGCGAGGACGTGGACACCGGCGCCCGCTCGCTGTGGCGCTACCGCGCGGCCCTGCCCGTGGACATCGCCGCTCCGGTGTCGCTCGGCGAGGGCTGCACCCCGCTGGTCGAGAAGGCCTGGGGCAAGGTCCCGGTCCACTTCAAGCTGGAGTGGTTCAGCCCCACCGGCAGCTTCAAGGACCGCGGCACCAGCGTGATGATCTCCCTGCTCGCGCAGCGGGGCGTGCCGGAGGTCCTCGAGGACAGCTCCGGCAACGGCGGCGCCTCCGTCGCGGCGTACTGCGCGGCAGCCGGCATCCGGGCCACGATCCTCGCCCCCGAGGCCACCTCCCCCGCCAAGGTGCTCCAGAGCCGGGCGTACGGGGCGCGGGTGGAGCTCGTCCCGGGCGACCGGGACGCCACCGCGGCGGAGGCGCTGCGCCGGTCGGAGCATACGTACTACGCCAGCCACAACTGGCACCCGTTCTTCCTCCAGGGCACCAAGACCCTCGCGTACGAGCTGTGGGAGGACCTGGGCTTCACGGCCCCGGACAATGTCGTCACCGTGGCCGGCGCGGGTTCCACCGTCCTGGGCTGCGACCTCGGCTTCTCCGAGCTGCTGGCCTCCGGCCAGATCCGGCGCCGCCCCCGGCTGCTCGTCGCCCAGCCCGCCAACTGCGCCCCCATCCACGCGGCGTTCCACGCGCAGGGCCCCGCCCCCTTCGCCCCCACCATCGCCGAGGGCACCGCCATCCGCGAGCCCATCCGGCTGCCGGAGGTCGTCCGGGCCGTCCGCCGCTCGGACGGCGACATGGCGGCCGTCCCCGAGGACGACATCGCCACCGCGGCCCGCCGCCTGGCCGCCATGGGCCTGTACGCGGAGCCGACCAGCGCGACCGCGGCCGCCGCGATCGACGTCTTCCGCGCCCGGGGCGCGATCCGCCCGGGTGAGACGACGGTCGTGCTGCTGACGGGCTCGGGGCTCAAGGCAGCGACGGCGATGGGCGCCCTCTTCGCCGACCAGGGAGGCACACCATGACCGCCGAGGACGACCTGCTCCTGCGCGAGACCGAGAAGATCGTCGTCGCCATCGGCCGGATGTTCCCGGGCCTGTGCGAGGTCGTCCTGCACGATCTGCGCGACCCCGAACACGCCATCCGGGCCATAGAGAGCAACCTCTCCGGCCGCTCCGTCGGCGACCCCGCCACCGAGCTGGGCATCGCCCGCATCCAGGACCCCGGCTTCCCGGACATCGTCCAGAACTACCCCAACCGCTTCCCGGACGGCCGCCCGGCCAAGAGCACCTCGATCGGCATCAAGAACAGCGCGGGCGAGTACATCGCCGCCATCTGCCTCAACCTCGACGTCTCGCTGTTCGCCAGCGTCGCCCGCAGCCTCAACAACCTGGTCAGGACCGACGACCAGGAGCAGCCCCTCACCGAAACCCTGCGCGCCCGCACCGCCGACGAACTCCGCACCGTCATCGAGGAATTCGCCGCGGCCCGCGGCCACACCCCGCGCAGCCTCGGCTCCGCCGCGAAGAAGGAGCTCGTACGCTCCCTCAAGACCCGCGGCTTTCTCCAGGTCAAGCACTCCGTGCAGGTGGTGACGGAGCTGCTGGGCGTCTCCCGGGCGACGGTCTACAACTACCTGCGCTCGCCCGCCTGACGGAGCCCGGTCACCACCGGCTCCTCGCGCCGCGGCACTGGTCGGTCTGTTTTGCCAACTCACGGCGTTTAGCATGGACAGTACCCGTATGGCAGGTCCGGAGGCATTCGATGAACCACACCCACGCCGGAACCGGCCCGCTCCTCGTGACGATCCTCGTCTTTCCTGGGGTCCGGCTACTGGATGTGACCGGTCCGATCGAGGTGTTCACTTCGGCGAACGAATTCGGCGGCCGCTACCGGCTGAACATGGTGTCGGCCGACGGCCACGAGGTGACGAGCTCGTCAGGCACCCGTCTCGGCGTCGACATGGCCGTCGAGGACGCGCGCGAGACCAGCGACGTTCTGGTGATCCCCGGGGGTCCGGGCTGGGACCAGATGATCAAGGACGACGCGCTGCTGGACACCGTGCGGAGGCTCGACGCGAACTCTCGGCGCACGGCTTCCGTCTGCACCGGCGCCTTTCTGCTGGCCGCCGCCGGCCTTCTGGACGGCCGTGGCGCCGCCACCCACTGGCGCTACTCACAGCAGCTCGCCCTGCGTTTCCCCACCGTCCAGGTCAAGCCCGACGCGATCTTCGTCCAGGACGGCAAGGTGATGACCTCGGCCGGAGTCAGCGCGGGCATCGACCTCTCGCTGGCTCTCGTGGAAGAGCACTATGGGGCCGAAGTGGCCCGCGCGGTAGCCAAGGACATGGTGGTCTTCATGCAACGGCCGGGCGGGCAGTCCCAGTTCAGCGTTCGCGCCCGTGCTCCGCACACTCGCCAGGAAATGCTTCGCCGGGTGCTGGACGCCGTCGCGGAAGACCCCGGCGCCAACCACACACTGGCCGCCATGGCCCGCCGGGCCGGCATCAGCTCCCGCCAGGTGACCCGGCTCTTCGGCGACGAGGTGGGCACGACACCGGCCCGGTACGTGGAGCAGATCCGGCTGGAAGCGGCGCAGGCGATGCTGGAGACCGGCGACGATCCCATGGCCGTGATCGCCCGCCGCACCGGGTTCGGCTCCCCCGAGTCGCTACGCAGAGCGTTCGTACGGAATCTCAAGGTGACTCCGGGCGCGTTCCGGGCGCGGTTCCACAGCACCGGAGTGGCGGACGCCGGGGCACCCGCGGGTGCCGGCTGAGCCGGCACCCCGTCGGCGTCAGGCGAAGGCCCGCCGGACAACATCCTGCTGCTCGGCGGCGTGACGGCGAGCGGACCCGACCGCCGGGGCAGAGGCGGCCGGTCGACTCACACACCCCACAGGGACGGGGGTCAGGGGGGCGACCCGGGGCCCGACAAAGGTCCACGCACCCTGATTGGCCGGCTCCTCCTGAACCCATCGCACGTCGACGCCGGACGGATACCTGGACAGTTCCGATCGCAGTTCGTCAGCCGGGAACGGGTACAGGCGCTCCAGCCGGACGATGGCGGTCCCGTCCCGTCCCGAGTCGCGCCGGTGCGCGTCCAGGTCGTAGAAGACCTTGCCGGAACACAGCAGTACCCGCTCGACCTGGGCGGGGTCCTGCGTGGTGTCCGGGACGACCGGGCGGAAGGAACCGCCGGTGAACTCCTCCAGGCCGGAGGTCGCGGCCTTCAACCGCAGCATGGACTTGGGCGTGAAGACCACCAGCGGCCTGCGCCGCGCGTCGAGGCCCTGTCCCCTGAGCAGGTGAAAGTAGTTGGCCGGCAGCGAGGGGTTGGCGACGGTCATGTTGTCGTCCGCGCACAGCTGCAGGAAGCGCTCCATGCGAGCTGAGGAATGGTCCGGCCCCTGCCCCTCCAGGCCGTGCGGCAGCAACAGCGCGAGGCCCGATCGCTGCCCCCACTTCTGCTCCGAGGAGGAGAGGTACTCGTCGACAACTGTCTGCGCGCCGTTGGCGAAGTCGCCGAACTGCGCCTCCCACAGCACCAGGGCATCCGGCCGGGCCAGCGAATAGCCGTATTCGAAGGCGAGCACGGCGAGTTCGGACAGGAGTGAGTCGTACGGCGTGAAACGTGCCGCTCCCGAACCGAGCGAATCCAACGGGGTGTGCTGCCGCCCCGTACGGCGGTCGGTGAGCACGGCATGCCGTTGGCCGAAGGTCCCTCGGCGGGAATCCTGCCCGGCCAGCCGCACCGGCACCCCGTCCAGAAGCAGCGATCCGATCGCGAGTGCTTCCGCGGTGGCCCAGTCGACGTTCCCGCCATCGAGCATGGCCGCGCGCCGTCGCAGTTGCGGGAGAACGCGCGGGTGCGGGGTGAAATCCCGCGGCAGGTCGGTCTGGGTGCCCAGGACGCGCCGCAGCGTCGCCTCGGCGACGGCTGTCACGGCCCCGCGGACCGGGGGATCCGCGACAGCGCGAGCCGCAAGCGGCTCGTGGTCGGGCGAGGACGCCCCGGCGGTCTCGGCGAAGGCTCGCTCGAGTTGGCCCCGGTAGCCCCGCCGGGCACGTTCGGCTTCCTGCTCATCGATGACGCCCGCGCCGCGCAGCGACTCCACGTACAGATTCCGCACGGACGGCCGCGCGGCGATGCGGTCGTACATGGCCGGCTGCGTGATGGAAGGATCGTCGACCTCGCTGTGCCCGTGGCGCCGGTAGCAGACCAGATCGACGACAACATCCTTGTGGAACGCCTGCCGGTAGTCGAAGGCCAGCTGTGCCACCCGGACGACCGCTTCGGGATCGTCCCCGTTGACATGAAAGACGGGGGCCTCGACGGTCCGCGCGACATCGGTCGCGTACACACTCGACCGGCCACCGGCAGGCGCGGTGGTGAACCCCAGCTGGTTGTTGATGGCCACGTGGACGGTACCGCCGGTGCGATAGCCCGGCAGCTGCGACATGTTCAGCGTTTCGGCGACCACGCCCTGCCCCGCGAAGGCGGCATCACCGTGGACCACCACGGGCAGCACCGAGAACGGCCCGTGGCCGCCCTCCGCGAGATCCTGCCGCCCCCGCACGACCCCCTGCGCCACGGGCCCCACGATCTCCAGGTGAGAGGGGTTCGCCACCACGGAGACCGCGACCGCGTGACCGTCCGCGGTGTGAAAGGTGCCGGCGGCCCCGAGGTGGTACTTCACGTCGCCGGAGCCCTGCGCGGACCGGATGTCGACCGCGTCCTCGAATTCGTCGAAGATCTGGGCGTAGGGCTTGCCCACGATGTTGGCGAGTACGTTCAGCCGGCCGCGGTGCGCCATCCCGATGACCGCCTCACGCGTGCCCAGCCGCGCGGCGCGCCCGAGCAGCGCGTCCAGCAGGACGATCGCCGACTCCCCGCCTTCCAGCGAATACCTCTTCTGCCCGACGTACTTGGTGTGCAGGAACGTCTCGAACGCCTCGGCGGCGCCCAGGCGGTACAGAATCCGCAGTTGCTCAGCGTGTCCTGGGCGGGGCTGCGGACCCTCCACGCGCTGCTGGATCCAGAGCCGCTCCTGCGGATCCTGGATGTGCATGTACTCGATGCCGGTAGTGCCGCAGTACGCGTCGCGAAGCGTGCTCACAATGTCGCGCAGCGTCATCTCCTGGCGTCCGGCAAAGCCATCGACGGGGAATTCCCGCGCGGCGTCCGCGGCATCGAGGCCGTGTCCCGAAGGCTCCAGGTCCGGGTGGCCGGAAGACGGCTCCGCGGCGAGGGGATTGGTGACGGCCGCCAGGTGCCCGCGGACTCGATACGAGTGGATCAGGGCCGCGACGCGGACCGCCTTGGCCACAAGGTCGGCATCATCCTCGTGCGCTGTCGCTCCGGCACGCCCGGGCACGGCCTCGTGCCCCGTCGCGGACGCCCGGAAGTAGTCCTGCCAGACCACGTCGACGGAATCGGGATCGCGGAGATACCGCTCCCGGAATTCGTCGACGAGCCACTCGTTGATGCCGAATTCCACCTGGTGCGAGACCGAGGGAGTACTGCCTGATTGTGAAGCCACGGCGCAGAACGCCTTCTTTCCACTTACGGAGACCATCACGGACGGCGTGGCCGAAACCGGCCCAGCCGCCGCCTGGGCCGAGGCGGTCCGCGGCAATGAGGACCGTCGGCCTCGTCAGCCCTTCCAAGGTTACGAGGGCTCCTCGGCACGGCGGGGCGCGCGAGCGTGCCAGGACTGCGGCAGATCAGGACGTCGCCGCCCGCCCTCCGGCACCGGCATCCGGTGGCTGACACGGCTCAGGGACGTGGTTTGGCTTTGCGGGCGTGCTGCGCGGCTTTCAGGGTGCGGCGCGCGCCCACCGTGGGACGCCCCCGCAGCGGTGATCTGCTGGATGAAGCAGCCCGGCGAGAAGGCGCCACAGCACGCGCCTGACCGCGTGCGCCCCGCCCCCTGCTCTCCGCGTCGCCGTGACCGGCTGTGAAGGAAAAGGTCGGCCGCCACGCCGTCGACGCGCTGCTGGTCGCCGGACATGAGGTGGTCGGCATCGACCGGACGCCGGCCGGGACGACATCAGCTCGATCGTCGCAGATCTGACCGACTACGGGCAGACCTTCGACGCCCTCGGCTCGGTCGGCTGGGACATCCTCGGCGTGCCCTTCGACGACTCGATCACCTACCCGCGACTCGCGGCGATGGCGCGCTCGGCGGGCTGACAGACCGCTCCCCCACGCCAGGGCGAACCCGGTGGCGCAGTACGCACGTCCCCCGTCACGGCATACGCACGCAGCCGCACGACGAGCCATGGTGCTCCGACGCCTCAACGGATAGTCGGGCGGTTACGTCCCCGCAGGTGACGCCGGAACGCATGGACCGCCCGTTGCCCACCGGCGCTGACCTGGTCTTCGTCGCGTCACCGCCGTCCCGCCTCAGGTTCGGGCGGCACTCCCCGTCACGTCCTGATGTGAGGGTGTTGTGGCACGTGCTGTTATACGGCAGGAACGAGAGGCCGCCATAGCCTCGTGACGCCAACGGGTCGACGGACTTGGCCGCGACCCTCATCTGCTGGGCTTGGGCCACCGGCCGGCCGGTTCCCGACGGTGATTCCCAAGACGAGGAAAGAGGCGTTCCACGCCGTGACACCCCACCCCAGCAGTGCCCGAGCCGTCCCGAGCGAGGGCGAGGTGGACCAGAGGCTCTCCGTCCCTCCCGGCCCCCCGCTGCCCACGGCGAACGTAACACCTCGCCCGCTGTTCGGCCCCAGCTGGTTCGCGGCCGTCATGGGCACCGGCATCGTCGCCAACGCGGCGGCCACCCTGCCCCGAACCTTCCCCGGGCTGCGGGGCGCCGCCACGGTGGTCTGGCTGGGGGCCGGCCTGCTGCTCGTCGTACTGGCGGTCGGCTACGTCCGGCAGCGGGCGCTGCGGCTGCACGCCGCCGATCCGATGCACGCTCAATTCTTCGGCGCGCCGGCCGTGGCGCTCCTCACGGTGGGCGCCGGGGCGCTGCAACTCGGTCAGCCCGTGATCGGGGCGCGGGCCGCGCTGGACGTGGACTGGGTGCTGTGGTCGCTCGGCACCGCACTCGGTCTTGTCACAGCCTGTACGGTGCCGTACCTGATGGTCACCCGGCACCGCTTCGCACCGGACGCGGCGTTCGGTGGGTGGCTGATGCCGGTGGTACCGCCGTTGGTCTCCGCCACGACGGGCGCGCTGCTCGTCCCGCACACGCCTGCCGGGCAGCCGCGGCTGGCCATGCTGCTGGGCTGCTACGCGATGTTCGGGCTCGGCCTGGTGGCGGCACTGCTGGTGCTGGCCATGATCTACAGCCGCCTGGTGCACCATGACGCGCCCACTGGCGCGATGGTGCCCACGGTGTGGATCGGCCTGGGGGCGCTGGGCCAGGTCGTGACGGGGCTGGGTGTGCTGGCCACAGCGGCGCCGAGCGCGCTGCCCGCGCCGTACGTGCGGGGCGCGGCAGTCGTCGCGCTGCTGGGCGGAGTCGGGGTGTGGGGCTTCGCCATGCTGTGGCTGGCACTCGCCACCGCGCTGACCGTGCGGGAGTTCCGAGCGGGGCTGCCCTTCGCGCCCACCTGGTGGTCCTTCATCTTCCCCCTCGGCGCCCTGGTCACCGGCACCGGCGCCCTCGCCGCCCGTACCGGCTCGCACGTGTTCGTCTGGGCTGCCGTCGTCCTCTACACGCTGCTCGTCGCCGCCTGGGCCGTGGTGGCCTGCCGCTCACTGCGCCACGCGGCGGCGCACGCGGGCCGGCGGGAGCCCCGGGCGTAATCCATCGCCGCGGGGCGGCGGCCACCGCGCCCAGGTGTGACTACTCTCGTCTCTCCATCGATACATCGATCTTGACTGCAGGGGAGCAGACCATGCACAACGCCGCCGTAACACCCGAGGGTGACCGGATCCGGTGGGTCGAGCTGCCCGGGCAGGAGCCGCCACGCGTCTACGTGCACGGGCTGGGCGCCACGTCGCCCGCCTACTTCGCGGAGATCGCGGTACACCCCCTCCTGGCCGGCCGCCGTTCCCTGCTGGTCGACCTGCTGGGTCACGGCATCAGCGACCGGCCGACGGGCTTCGACTACACGCTGGAGTCACATGCCGATGCGCTCGCCGAGGCGCTGACCTGCGCGGGTGTCACCGGCGCCGAACTGATCGCGCACAGCATGGGCGGCTCGGTGGCCATCGTCCTGGCCGCCCGCCACCCCCACCTGGTCTCCCGCCTCGTCCTGGTCGACGCCAACCTCGACCCGATCCCGCGCAAGCCCGGCTCTTCGGGCAGCAGCGGTATCGCCGCCTACACAGAGGAGGAGTTCTTGACGGGCGGCTGGGAAGAGGTCCGCGACCGGGTCGGCCCGCACTGGTGGTCCACGATGCGCCTGGCCGGCCGGGAGGCGCTGCACCGCAGCGCGGTCCACCTCACCCGCGGCACCGTCCCCACCATGCGTGATCTGCTGCTGGACCTGAAGATCCCCCGCACCTTCCTGCTGCCCGAGGCCGACGGCCCGCTCCCGGGCACCGGTCCACTCACCGAGGCCGGAGTGTCCGTCGTCGCGATCCCGGACTGCGGACACAACATCATGCTGGACAACCCGCAAGCCTTCGCCCGCGCGACAGCGACGGCACTCGCGGCTCCTGTCCAGGGCTGACCGACCGCACGCCATGGGCGCGGTGTTGGTGATCGAACTGGCGGAAGCACCGTCCAACTCCGCCATCCAACGACTCCACGACTACTTGGTGGCCCTCCTCGCCATGCCTCGAGGAGAAACGGATCGGCGAGTACAACCTCCATGTGCGGACGGAGAGCCTCGGCATCGCGGACACCGGCGGTGTCGCCGGACATCGGCCGGTCCTGGTCTCCCTGATGGGCCCCGGAATCGGCGACGAGGAGACCTTCGAAGCCGAACACGCCGACGAGGTCGACCAGAAGCCGCTCATCGCCTACACCCCGACCTACGCGGTCGACGTGCATGCCTTCTGCAACAGCCCGGTCGATCATGTCGTCCTGGCCTTGCTGACCGCCGGAAACATGGGCGTGCTCGGCGGCGTCGCCAACGCGGAGTTGCGCGAGGATCAGGTGCGGCTCGTGTCCGGGCTTCCCGGGGTGGTGGTGATGACGGCGGTCGGGTCGTCGCTCTCGCGCAGGAGTATGCGGTTGTGCGGCGAGGCAGCGACCTCCAGGCAATCGGAGCTGATCTGACCGCTACTGAAGCTTGACTTCCGCCACGAAGGCATGAATGAGGTTCCCTTCACAGTACGTACAGCAAGTGCTGGATGAGCTGGAGCGAGTCTCGCTTCGTATGGCACTCGCGCCCAGCCCGAAGCGCAATCGGCGACAGCGCCACCGCACTCAGATGCTCGAAGGCGGCGTTGTACTGGGCAAGGTGCTCCCGGTCGCCGAGGAAGACGGACGAGACCGGATGCTCTACGTAGACGGTACTCAGCTCTGGCACCCGGCCGTCCAGGATGCCGGTGCTGCGCTCCATCGAGCAATACCTGCTGCCGCCGCAGTCGGAACTCGACAGCCCTGTCGACCACTTCAGGGCTGTTTGGCCGATTGCTCTCGAAGAGGCTATGCATGTAGTCCGGGGTCTGGAGCAGACCGGGCACGTACATCCACTGGAACGAACGGTGTGTCGCAGCGCCCTCCTCCAACTCCGCGAGGTCGAAGGCTCGGGCGTCATGGGTCTCCTTGTAGGCCGACCACCAGCCCCGCCCCGTGGCGCGACTCATCTCGCACAGCCCATCGACCAAGGGATGGCTTGTGCAACCGTATACGTCAGCAAGCGCCCGCAGCTTCTCCTCGGGGATGGCCGTTCGCCCCGTCTCGATGTGACTCATGTGCGCCCGCCCCAACCCCACGCGGGCACCCGCTTCCGTCGCGGACAGCCCACTCGCCTCGCGCAACTTCCGCAGCTCTTCGCCCAGCCGTCGTTGCCGTTGGGTCGGGTTGGCCCGTAGCCCCGTCGCGCGGCACCCGTCACCCTCTACGCCGAGTGGGGCGCCCTCGGCGCACTCCGCGTCCTCGTCACCGACGACGCGCCCGGCGTGCCTTCACCACGCGCCCTCGCCAGGGCCACGACGGACGCCGAAAACGGCCGGGGCCTGTTCCTCATCGACAGCTGCGCCGCCGACTGGGGCGTCTGCCACCATAGCCCCGGCCCAGGAAAGGCGGTGTGGTTCCAGGTGGGCGGCGCGGGCACATGACGAACGCCACGCCACCTCGGACGAGACCACCGAACCCTGGAACGGTGGGGCCACCGGACACACTCATAGACATACGGGTGCGGGTGCGCTCCACTGCGCTGCGCGTTTGGCTGCGCTGCGCGTTTGGCTGCGCTGCGCGTTTGGCTGCCCGGTCAGTCCAGCGGTGCGCTCGGCCGGGGGCGCGGGAACACGACGAACGGGTCAACGCCGCTGGACGGCATGGTCCGGTCGCCGAGTGCGGGCATCGTCTCGCGCCTTCGGCGCAGAGCGGCCAGCAGCGGGAAGGGGGAGGGGGCGGAGGCATCGTCGCCGTCCAGCCCAACGGGCCCTCACCGGCCGGCGTGCGGCGGACGGGCGGACGGCGGTGGATGGTCGCTCGGAGCGGTGGACGCCGGTCCGGTTCGGGCCTCCCCCCACCCCCTCTCAAAAAACACTTGCTCTGCATCAAGCGTTTTTCTGAGAGGGGGTGGGGGAGAGCCGATCCCGCCCGCCGGTGCCCGC
The DNA here is from genome assembly GCF_053890475.1 of Streptomyces sp. LZ34. Classification (NCBI taxonomy): domain Bacteria; kingdom Bacillati; phylum Actinomycetota; class Actinomycetes; order Kitasatosporales; family Streptomycetaceae; genus Streptomyces; species Streptomyces sp. LZ34. Next base: position 9,085,043 of record NZ_CM132680.1, on the reverse strand, counting down.
TCTCCGTCGTGCTCCCGCGCCCCCGGCCGAGCGCACCGCTGGACTGACCGGGCAGCCACCGCGCGGCAGCAGTCGTGGTGGAGCGCAGCGGAGCCTGTCCTGAGCCCAACCGTCCGCTGGGCCGAGGAATTGGGGCACCGGGCCGGCGTCCCCCTTCTCCCCTCCTGCTGGCGCTTTGGACCCGGAGGGTCCGAGACGAAACCCGCACCCGCGAGGCCGACGACGAGTCAAGCTGCGTGCACCGTGAGCGTCTGCACCATGGGCGTCACCCTCCAGCGCACCACCAAAGCCCTCGCCGCCGGAGAAGACATCGTCGGCGGCTGGTACCTCACCGGAAGCCTGATCTGCAGCCCTCACCACCTACGCCCCGAGATCTCCTGCCCGCAGCGCTAGGGCCAGGAACGGGCACGGGCCGTGCGGATGAGGTCTCCACGACGGTCAGAAACCATTGCCTATCAGCTTTCCTGGTGTGCTTCGCGGCGGATGTCGATCACGAGGCCGCTCGGTCCGTTCCTGGCCGCGGTCACCGGACCGGCGCGATGGCCGGCACGGCGCAGGACGACGTTGTCCGGGTAGAGCCGGCCGAGCAGTGCCAGAACGACGGTGTTGTGCTGAGCGGTGGCGTCCACGGTGACGTCGCCGCCCTCCGTCCACACCAACCCGAGTGCGCGCAGTACGGCCCACACCTCCGCGGTTAGGGCGTCACCGGATGCCTCGGCATGTGTCGTGAGGTCCTGGCGGTGGGCGAAGCGGTGGCCGCGCAGGGCCTGGCCGAGGTCGACGCGGGCGGTGGCGCCATTGGGGGGCACGTGGGTCACTTCGATGCGGGCGGTGCGGGTCCCATCGACGACCGGATCGGCCACGATACGGCCGGTGATCGGCCCCGGTGTTCCGGTGGCGGGCGGCAGGTGCTCGATGAGCGTGCGGGGTGCGGTGTAGTAGTCCTGTACCTCGGCGACGTACGTGGCGGTGTCTCCGGCGGCGGGGTCGGGGCGCCAGGTCAGCAGGTGTCGGGGCGCGGCGAGGGGTGGCGTGTCGACGACGGCGGGCAGGACGGTGCCGCCGTCGTGGTCGAAGCCGTAGCCGTCGGGGCCGCAGGCGCCGGTGACGGTGTGGCGGGCGAAGTCCACGATGCTGGTGTGCCGGATCTGGCGGACCAGGAGTTCGGTGAGGAAGCGGTCGCGGGCCGGTTCGGTGTGCCGCAGTCCGGTCGGGGTGACGAGGAGCGGGACGTCCTGCCAGTTGGTGAAGGGCAGCAGGGCGTCGCGCAGCAGGACCATCTGGTGCAGCCACTCGTTGTAGAGCTGCATCGTGACGGGGCCGCCGCGGCGCCCCATGAGCAGATCGGTCGCGGGGTGGGTGAGCAGGTGGCCGTAGCAGTGGCTGCGGACGACGAGCGGGCCCGCGGGCAGCGGTGTCCGGTGGGTGAGCAGCCGGTCCAGGGCCTCGGTCGCCCAGGAGGCGATCTCTCGGCCGATGGTCTCGGCCTGTGCGGCCAGTTCGCGGGTCGCCGAGGCGGCGTCGGGGCCGATGGCCAGCGGCAGCGAGGTCTCCCGGGTGCCGAGGCCGAGCGTCGCGTGGATCTGCGCGTCGAGTACCTCGCGGTCGACGCTCTGCAGGGCATCGATGACGCCCTGCAGCAGCGGCTCGGCGCCGGTGAAGAACTCGCGGGCGGTCATGGTGCCCGCCGCCGGGAAGGTGTTCCATCGGCTGCCGCCGAGGGCGGGAGTGGTCGAAGTCCGCGAGGGGGGCATGGGTCCTCCGGTGTCGATGAGGCAGTGGTGGGTGTCGGCGTCTGCGTTCCGCGTGGGCGACGAGGTTTTCTGGATCAGTCGATACAGATTGCGGGCATGAAAAAGTCAGTCGAGGGTGGCCAGCGCGACCTCCACAAGGGGTTCGAGGGCACGCGGGTCCGGTGTGATCTTCGAGGAGACAAGCAGCCCGTTGAGGAAGGTCACGAGGAAGGCGGCGAGGATGTGCGGGTCGTGCCGCGCCGAGATCTCACCCCGCTCCGCCGCCACGCGCAGCACTTCGGCGAGCGCGTCCTGACTGACACCCAGCACGTCACGCACGGTACGCCGGGTCGCCGCGTCCTCCGGCACCCGCTCGCAGGCGGCATTGATCAACAGGCAGCCCCGGCCGTCGTGTTCGACGGCGATCCGGACCCGCTCGACCAGCATCGCGCGGATCGCCGACCGGGCGTCCGCCCTCTCGTCGAGGCTGCGCAGCGCGGCCGCCGCGAACGTGGTGCGGTAGTGCTCCAGCGCGGCCCGGTACAGGCCGTCCTTGTCGCCGAACGCGGCGTACAGGGACCCCTGCCCGATCCCGAGGTGCCGGGTCAGGTCGCGCACCGAGGTCCCCTCGTATCCGCGCGCCCAGAACAGCTCCATCGCGCGGCTCACCGCCGCCTCGGTGTCGAACTCCCGGGTCCTTGCCATACGCCCACCATAATCTATCTGGATCGAACGCTCAAGAAAGAGCCGCGCCGACCACAGTGCGCGTGGTGGCCCGCCGCGCGTACACCTCTATCTCGATCTTCATACGGGGGTCGGGGAGGAGATAGCGCACCCGCACCACGTCGTCCGAGATGGTCATGGTGGCGTAGTCGAACCCGGTCGTCCCGGACACATGCACCCAGTCGCCGTCGACCACGGCCCGGGCATAGCCGATCCGCTCCTCAAAGGTCGAGCCACAGGATCGCGCGTCGCTCTGTCATTCGCCGAACGCTAGGTGACCAGGGTAAATACGTCCAATAAGGCAGCGGGCTTGGGATGATATCTCTAGGCGTATGGAACGCCCCGAACTCCCCCTGCCGCAGCTGCACGCCTTCGTCGTGCTCGCCGAGGAACTCCACTTCGGCCATGCCGCCGCGCGCCTGGGTATCGCCCAGCCGCCGCTGAGCCAACAGATCGCCCGCCTGGAGGGCAAGGTCGGCCACGCGCTGTTCAGCCGCAAGCCAGGGGGCGTGGCCCTCACCTCCGCGGGCCGCGAACTGCTGCCCGCCGCCCAGCGCGCCCTCGCCGAGCTCGCGGACGGGCTGGCCGCGGCCCGGGCCGTCGGCAGCGGCCGGGTCGGCCGGCTGCGGATCGGCTTCGCCGCGTCGCTCGCCCTGACGGTCCTGCCCGGCCTGCTGCGTCGGTTCCGGGAACGGTTCCCCGACGTGCGTCTGGACATCCGTGAGATGACCAGCGCGCCGCAGATCGCCGCCCTGCATGACAAGACCATCGACATCGGCCTGCTGCGCGAGCCCGCCGCCGACGAACCGGGGCTCGGTTTCCAGACCGTCCTGACCGAGCCGTTCGTGGCCGTCCTGCCGACCTCACATCCACGCGCCGCCCAACGGAGCGTTCCGGTCGCACAGTTGGCGGACTCCCCTTTCGTGCTGCTGCCCCGCGAGGTCGGCCCGCAGCTCTATGACCAGATCACCGGTCTGTGCACGGCAGCGGGCTTCACCCCCGAGGTGGTCCAGCACGCGGTGGAATGGCAGACCGTCTGCGCTCTGGTGGAAGCCGGTCTGGGGGTGTCGCTGGCCCCGGCGAGCATCCGACGCATCCGTCTCAAAGGCGTCGTCTTCCGCAGGATCGAGCCCGGCACCGCCCGCACCCGGGTCGCGGTCGCCTGGCGCAAGGACGACCGAAGCCCTCTGGTCGCACACCTGCTGACAGCTGTCAGCCAGCAGGCCGGGACGCCCGAGCCGGGGCTTGCGCGCTCCTCCATTGGAGTGAATTCCCCTGCGGGCCACTTGGCCGGGACCGGGGATCTTGAGCTACTGGAGTACACCGAAACTCGTGTCCGGCTCTGAGCCGTTCGTTCGATGCGCGGACAAGTGCATGCGTACGAGGAGGAAGTCCATGCCCTTATCACCGAGCAACGGATCCACTGGCGGGGGCGACACGGTGACCATCACGGGCACCGACCTCGGCGGCGCCACCGCGGTGCGCTTCGGCCCGCGGCAGGCGGCCATCACCGGCAACACGGCCACCGCGGTGACGGTCGTCTCCCCGGCGGGCTCGGGCGTGGTCCCGGTGAGTGTGACCACGGCGGGAGGCCCGAGCGCTCCGGAGCCGTTCTTCTACATCCCCCCGCCCGTCGTCACCGACATCAGTCCGTCGTCCGGGCCGCTCACGGGCGGCGGCACCCTCGTCATCACGGGCCGCTGTCTGCTCACCGCCACAGCGGTGAGCATCGGCGGCTCGTCCGTAGTGCCGACCGTCGTGTCCGACAGCGAGTTGCACGTCACCGCCCCGGCGCACGCGGCGGGCGTCGCCACCGTGGCCGTCACGACCAGGGGTGGGGTCGCGGGCACCGCCTCTTTCACCTATGTCGCCGCGCCGAACGTCACCGGCTTCACTCCGCTCACCGGGCTGACCACCGGGGGCGAGACCGTCACCATCACCGGCACCGGTCTGCAGACCACGACCGATGTGACGTTCGGCGGCGTCCCGGCCGCGTTCGGCGTCATCTCCGACACGACGGTCGCCGCCATCACGCCCGCCCATGCCCTGGGCGCCGTCGCCGTCGCCGTCACCACCACCGGGGGGAGCAGCACCGCTCCGGCCACCTACCTCTACCAGTGACGGCCGGGAGCGCACCGACGGTCTCTACGCGCCGCCTTCGGCGGCCCAGATCTTGCTGCGCAAATCCCTTCCGCGCAGCACCTGCACCCGCCACGGCTCGATGCGCAACACGTGGTACTCCGGGTCTGTCGGTCCGCCGCGCCAGTATCCGCGAGGGTCGTAGCCGACCCCGGGTGGGCTGCCCTTGCGGTAGAGCTCCCAGGCGTAGCGCTTGGTGGGCTCGTCCTCGACCCAGGTGGAGACGCTGTCGATGAACACGGCGTTCTGGCGAGGGCTCCAGTACGAGTAGGTGGTGTGCGGATTGTTCGCCAAGTGGGCCGACTTCACCGGTGTCCTGTAGGCGGCGAGCCAGCCGACGGGGCGGCCGTCCACGAGCTCCCAGATGGGGAGGAGTACGCGGGCCCGGGGGCGGTTCTTCTTGTCGACGGTGATCATGGTCGCGTACGCGATGTCGCTGACGTACTGGAAGAACTCGCCCTCCACGTCGGAGAAAAAGCTGACCTTCAGCGCCATGTCGCCACCGCCTCGTCGCAGGCGCGGCCCCGGCCACGGCCACGGCCGCGGAGGCCGAACGCGCTGATGAGCGCGGCCAGGGCGGCCGCGATGAGCGGGACGAGCAGGGCGGCGTGGTAGCCGTCGAGCAGGGCCTGAGGGGATCCGCTGTCGCCCGTGGCGGCGACGTTGACGGCGGTGACCGTGGACAGGCCGAGGGCGGCGCCGAACTGGAAGGAGGTGTAGAGGAGGCCTCCGGCAAGGCCCTGCTCCTCCTCCTTGACGCCTTCGGTCGCGACGATGGTGAGCGGGCCGTACGCCAGGGAGAAGGCCAGGCCGAGGGTGATGAAGCTGGGGAACATCGCCGCGTACGTCCAGTCCTCGCCGACCGGCAGGAACAGGGCGTACGACAGCACGGCCAGCACCAGACCCCCGAAGATGACCCGGGCGTTGCCGAAGCGGTTGACGAGTCTGGGGGTGAGCGTGGGTGAGAGCGCGGCGTCGATGCCGATCACCAGGAGCGCGAGGCTGGTCTCGACCGTGGACCAGCCTCGCAGCTCCCGCAGATACAGCACGGCGATGAACTGGAAGCCGAAGAAACCGCCCGAGAAGAACAGCGCGGAGAGGTTCGCGCGTACCAGGGGGCCGCTACGGAAGATCCCCAGCCGCACCAGCGGGGCGGCCGCCCGGCGTTCGGTGAGCAGGAAGACGGTGAGGAGTACGAGGCCGGCGGCGAGGGTGCCGAGCGTCTGGCCCACGCTGGTGTGGGCGGCGCGTTCGACGGCGAGGACGAGAAGCACGATCGCACCGGTCACGGTGAGCGCCCCGAGCAGATCGACACGCTGTCCGGTGCGGTCGGGCCGTTCGGACTTGGGGACGAGGGCCAGCGCGGCGACCAGGATGAGGAACGACAGGACAACGGGCGCGAAGAACACCCAGCGCCAGTCGGCCGAGGTCAGCAGCCCTCCGACGACCAGGCCGATGGAGAAGCCTCCGGCCGCGGTGCCGGAGTAGACGAGGAGGGCCTTGTCTCGCTGCGGCCCCTCCTCAAAGCTGGTCGTGATGATGGACAGTCCGGCCGGGGTCATGAACGCGGCCGCGACCCCCGTCACAAAGCGGGCGACGATGAGCGTCGGTCCGTCGTCGGCGAAGCCGCCCAGGCCGGAGAAGAGCAGGAACACGGTGAGCCACAACAGGAACATCTGTCGGCGGCCGAAGAGGTCCGCCGCTCTTCCGCCCAGCAGCATGAACCCGCCGTAACCCACGACGTACGCGCTCATCACCCACTGCAGCTCACCGGTGGACATCCCCAGGTCGGCGCGGATCGACGGCAGGGCCACATTGAGCATGGCCACATCGATGCCCTCCAGGAAGATCGCTCCGCACAGCACAAAGAGCACTCCCAAGGCGCGCCCGTTCAAGCGGGGGGCGCCGGACTCCGGGACGGTCTCCTGCGGTGGTGACGTGGACGACGTGGACACAGCACAGCTCCTTGAAGCAGGAAGAAAGAGAGGAGGAAGGAAGAGGGGACGCGTCGCGAGCGGTTACCGGGACGCCTGTCGGTTCCCTCTTGTTACTGCCTCGATCCTGATGCACCCTGAACGACCATGGAAGAAGGCACTTTGAAGTCACCGAGTCACTGCACGGGAACCGAGAACGACCCCCGCCAGTGGGACACCCGAGAGGGCTGCGAGGTCCGTCAGATCCTCGACCGCGTGGCCGACAAGTGGTCGCTGCTCGTCATCGCCCTGCTCGACCGCCGCACCCTGCGCTTCACCGAACTGCGGCGCGAGATCGACGGCATCAGCCAGCGCATGCTCACCGTGACGCTGCGCCACCTGGAGCGCGACGGGCTGGTGCGCCGTACGGTGCACCCGGTCGTCCCGCCGCGCGTGGACTACCAGCTCACTTCGCTCGGCGCGACGCTGCACGACACCATCCAGGCGCTCGTCACCTGGACCGAGGACCACCAGGACGAGATCGCCACCGCGCGCACCGAGTACGACCAGCGCGAGGCCAAGACGGAAACGACGACCGGAGCCGAAAGCCCAAGCGAGGGCGCGCAGTTGGCGGTGGGCGGGGCCTGAGCCGGTCCCCATACGCGTACGCGTATCGGATGCGCGGGGGGCTCCGATCGTTGTCGACCGCCGCTCAGGACGGAACGGGCAGAGGACAAGGGTTCGCCAAGCACTCCGGCCCCCTGTCCGCCATCGGCGGTGAACCGCACCCGCCGCTCCCAGGTCAGCTCTTGGAGGGAAAATGGATGCCCCACGCGCCGTCCACGCCGGTGAGAAGCGCTATGACCCCGTGGACCTGTCGTCCCTGGCCTTCTGGTCGCAGACCGCCGAGGAGCGGGAGCGGTCCTTCGCCCTGCTGCGCGCCGAGCGGCCGGTGTCCTGGCACCGGCCGGTGGAGGGGAGGCTGCTGCCGGACCCGGACGACACGGGCTTTTGGGCCGTCGTCCGGCATGAGGACATCATGGCGGTCAGCCGCCGCGCCGATCTGTTCGCCTCGTCCGCCGGTGTGCTGCTCGAGAACATCCCCGAGGGTCTGGTCGAAGGCTCCCAGTCCCTGCTCGCCATGGACCCGCCCCGGCACACCAAGATCAGACGGCTGGTCAGCGGCGCCTTCACCCCGCGGCACATCCTTGGGATGCGACAGCGGATCGAGGCCCACGCGCGGCGGATCGTCGGCGAGTTGGCCCGCCGCCCCGACGGCAGGGCCGACTTCATGCGGGACTGCGCATCGCTGCTGCCCATGCGCGTGATCTCCGATGTGATGGGCATCCCCCGCGAATGGCAGGACACCGTGGCCGCGACGGTCTCCCAGAGCATCAGCGGCAGCGGCACGGACGGGGAGGGCGGGGACGAGCAGGGCCCTCTGGAGCTTCTGATCGAGGGCCATCGCAGACTGCGCGCCATGGCGCTGAATCTGGCCGGGTTACGGCGTGGCCGCCCGGCTCCGGACCTGATGACCGTCCTGGTCCAGGCCGAGGTCGACGGGGACCGGCTGACCGACGACGACATCGCCGACTTCTTCCTGCTGCTGTGCCTGGCGGGCAACGACAGTACGACGCAGACCATCGGCCACGGGCTCAGACTGCTCACCGACCTGCCCGAGCAACGCGCCTGGCTGCTGGCCGACCTCGACGGCCGGATCGGCTCCGCCGTGGAGGAGATCCTGCGCTACGCCACACCGGTGCTGACCTTCCGCCGTACGGTGGTGGCCCCCACCCGGCTCGGCGGCCGGCACATCCCGGCCGGGGACAAGGTGGTGATGTTCTACGCCTCGGGCAACCGCGACGCGGCCGTCTTCCGCGAACCGGGACGTTTTGACCTCGCCCGCGATCCCAACCCCCATCTGTCCTTCGGCGGTGGCGGTGCGCACTACTGCCTGGCCGCCCAGCTCGCCAGGGCGCAGCTGAGGATCCTCTTCCGGGAACTGCTGCAGGTGCTGCCCGATATCGAGGCGGGTGAGCCCGAGTTTCTGACCGGGACGTCCATCCACGGAATGACGCGGCTCCCCTGCCATTTCACACCGCGGGGCTGAGACACGACAGCGCGGTCGCCGTCGCGATCAATGCCTCCCGTCGGCGGCCGCGTCCGGTATCCGGGCGTGGCGTCCGGGTGCCCACGACGGGAGCGCGGTGACCTCCACCACGGCCGCCGCGAGGCCCAGGCCGGGGCCTGATCCCACCAGCAGGAGGCGGTCGCCGGGGCCGATCTCCTGGGCCATGAGCAGATGCTCGACGGAGGCCAGCTGGTCGCCGGCCATGATGTGGCCCACCCGGCGGCCGAAGCCCCAGGACGACTGCTCCAGGGTGAGGCCCAGGGAGGACGTCCACGCGTCGGTCATTTCCCGGCTCGTATGGGGGGTGACGAGGCGGCTCATGTCCTCGGCGCCGACGCCTGCCTCGTCGAGGGTTGTGGCCAACAGTTCACGCTGGGCCTCCATCATCCTCTGCTTCCAGCCCTTCGGCCAGTCGCCGCCGGCGTGGAACTCCTCCCGCCTGGCCCGGAGGTCGAGCGGTACTGGCCGGGCCGTGCCGGACGGATCCAGCGGCTGAGTGCCGCGGTGCAATGCCTCGAGTTCCGGCACGGCCCTGGAGTTGACGGAGAGCAGCCTGGCGAAGCCGGCGGACCGGGTGAGGACCAGCGCCGAGGCGCCGTCGGCGAGGAAGTAGCCCGGGCTCGACTGCCAGCGGTCCACCAGAGGTGAGCCCATGTTGTCGGCCGCGACGATCAGTGCCGCCTCGCTGCCGCCGCCCCGCAGATGTGCCGCTGCCAGCTCAAGCGCCCCGAAGACGCCGTTGCATCCCTGCCGGACGCCCACCGCCAGCAGTGCGCCGCCGACCGCCTCACGCATGACATAGGACTGCGGAAGCCAGCCGTCGGGGCCGCAGCGGTAGACGTCGGCGTAGAGCAGCAGCCCCAGCTCGGAGGTGTCGCCGCCCCAGCGCCCCAACGCCGTGCGGACCGCGCGGACGGCCATCTCCGGTGCCGGAGTGTCGCCCGCGACGGCCGCTCCGAGCAGACCGGACCGCTCCGCTTCCTCGGCGTCCAGCCGGCCCTGCCGAACGGCCTCGGTCACGCTCACGCTGTCGGGCAGATACGTCCCGACCGCGGCGATACACACACCCGATGTCCGCATATACGCTCCTTCGCCCTCGGTTCGGATCGGCGACGCGAAGGCACCTGTCCGTGCATTCGGGTGAGGCATTTCTCCGCGCGGCGCCCATTGCTTCATATGCCGGCCCGGAAGAGGGGTGGTCGCTTCCGACTCGAGGGCAGGGCGTACTGCGGACCGGAGCGGTCTGTGTGCAGGCGGTGTGACCTCAGCCCTCGTAGTCGTAGAACAGCCGGTCCACCACCGCCCGCGCCCGCCGCGTCGTGCGGCGGTAGTCGTCGAGCATCTGGCCGACCATGCCGGGGCCGTAGCCCAGGTAGCGGGAGACCGCCGCCAGTTCGCGGCTGTCGCCGGGGAAGGTGTCGCCGGGGCGGCCGCGGACCAGCATGATGCCGTTGCGGGCGCGGGTGGCCAGCACCCAGGCCTCGTCCAGGGTCTGCGCGTCCTCCGCGCCGATCAGTTCGGCGGCGTGGGCGGCGGCCAGGGCCTCGCGGGTGCGGGTGGTGCGCAGGCCCGGTTCGGCCCAGCCGTGGCGCATCTGGAGCAGCTGCACCGTCCACTCGACGTCGGACAGGCCGCCGCGGCCCAGCTTGGTGTGGGTGGTGGGGTCGGCGCCGCGGGGCAGGCGTTCGGATTCCATCCGGGCCTTGAGCCGCCGGATCTCGCGGACCGCGTCCTCGCCGAGGCCCTCGGCGGGGTAGCGCAGCGGGTCGATCAGCTCGATGAAGCGGGCGCCCAGGTCGGGGTCGCCCGCGACCGGCTCGGCACGCAGCAGCGCCTGGCTCTCCCAGACCAGCGACCAGCGCCGGTAGTAGGCGGCGTACGAGGCGAGGGTGCGCACCAGCGGGCCGGACTTGCCCTCCGGTCGCAGGTCGGCGTCGATGGCCAGCGGCGGGTCGACGGTGGGCAGCTGGAGCAGCCGCCGCATCTCGTTGGCCACGGCGAACGCGGCGCGCGAGGCTTCCTGTTCGTCCACGCCCTCGCGCGGCTCGTGGACGAACAGCACGTCGGCGTCCGAGCCGTAGCCCAGCTCGTGGCCACCGAACCGGCCCATCCCGATGACCGCGAAGCGGGTGGGCAGCTGGTCGCCCCACTTCCCGCGCACCGCGGCGCGCAGCGCGCCCGCGATCGTCGCGGCGTTGAGGTCGGAGACGGCGTCCCCGACCAGGTCGACCAGCGCGGGCGGGTCCAGCGGCGGCTCGCCCGCCCCCGGAACGCCCTTGGCCGCCGCGGCGGCATGGGCGGCCCCGGCCGGCTTCGCCGCCCCGGCGGGGCGGAGGGGGCCCGGGGTGCCCGGCCCGGTGGCGGGGGGCCGCGCGCCGCCGGGGGCCGCGAGCGCCCCGGCGCCCGCCGCCCCCGCGCCGCCGGGCGGCGGAAGGCTCACCGACGGCTGTGCGGCGCCGTTCGCCAGGCGCGCGCTCTCGATGATGTCGGCGGCCGCGGTACGGAACAGCTCGCGCCGCCGCACCCCGCGCGCCGCCGCGACCGCCGCCTCCGCGCCGTCGGCGCGGCCGACCGCCGCGAGGGTCTCCTGCTCCAGGTGGGCCCGGCCGCGCGGCCGCAGCCCCTCCGGGTCGCCGAGCAGGGCGACCGCCTCGGGGGCGCGCAGCAGCAGGTCGGGGGCGAGCCGCCCGGCGGACAGCACCCGCGCCAGATTCTCCGCGGCGGCGCCCTCGTCGCGCAGCAGCCGCAGATACCAGGGCGTCTTGCCCAGGGCGTCGGAGACCTTCCGGAAGCCCAACAGCCCGGCGTCCGGGTCGGCGGAATCGGCGAACCAGCCCAGCAGCACGGGCAGCAGCGTACGCTGAATCGCCGCTTTACGGGTCACACCGGACGCCAGCGCCTCCAGATGTCGTAGCGCGGCCGCCGGATCGGCGTAGCCGAGGGCCTCCAGGCGCTGGCCCGCGGCCTTGGAGCTGAGCCGGGTCTCGCCGGGCTCCAGTTGGGCGACCGCGTCCAGCAGCGGCCGGTAGAAGAGCTTCTCGTGCAGCCGCCGGACCTCGCGCGCGTGGCGCCGCCACGCCGCGCCTAGCTCGGCCACCGGCTCCGTACGGAAGCCGAGGGAACGGCCGAGCCGCCGCAGGTCGGCCTCGTCCTCGGGCACCAGATGGGTGCGGCGCAGCCGGTACAGCTGGATGCGGTGCTCCATGGAGCGCAGAAAGCGGTACGCGGCGTCCAGCGCGGCGGTGTCGGAGCGCCCCACGTAGCCGCCCGCGGCCAGTGCCGCGAGCGCGTCGAGCGTGGTGCCGCTGCGCAGCGTCTCGTCGGACCGCCCGTGGACCAACTGAAGCAGCTGAACGGCGAATTCGACGTCGCGCAGACCTCCGGGGCCGAGCTTGAGCTCGCGGTCTATCTCGGCGACGGGGATGTTCTCGACGACGCGGCGGCGCATCTGCTGCACGTCGGGGACGAAGTTCTCGCGCTCGACGGCCTGCCACACCATGGGCGCGAGGGCGTCCACGTACGCCCGGCCGAGCTCGGCGTCGCCCGCGACCGGCCGGGCCTTGAGCAGCGCCTGGAACTCCCAGGTCTTGGCCCACCGCTGGTAGTACGCCAGATGGCTGGAGAGGGTGCGCACCAGCGGCCCGTTGCGGCCCTCGGGGCGGAGGTTGGCGTCGACCGGCCAGATGCTGCCCTCGACGGTGGCCTCGGAGCAGATCCGCATCAGCCGGGAGGCGAGCCGGGTCGCGGCCCGCACCGCCTGGCCCTCCTCGACGCCTACAGCTCCTTCGGGGGCTTCTGCCACAAAGATGACGTCCACGTCGGAGACGTAGTTGAGCTCCCGGCCGCCGCACTTGCCCATGCCGATCACGGCGAGCCGGCAGGCGGCGGCGTCCTCGGGCTGCTCCTCGGCGGCGATCTCCAGCGCGGCGCGCAGCGTGGCGGTCGCCAGGTCGGCCAGCTCGGCGGCCGCCTGGGCCACGTCGGTGGTGCCGCACACATCGCGGGCGGCGATGGCCAGCAGCGCGCGGCGGTAGGCGATGCGCAGCGCGTCGGGCCGGGGCCGGCCCGCCCCGGGCGGGCCCCAGATGCCCTCGGCCAGGGCCCGCTCGAACTCGGGGGTGGTCGGGTGCAGATCCACCGACTCGTACGTCACCAGGGCCTGCCAGTCCCCCGGGTGCCGGGCGAGGTGGTCGCCCAGCGCCTCGGACGCGCCGAGCACCCCGAGCAGCCGGTCGCGCAGCGGCTTGGCGGTGACGAGGGTGTCCAGCAGCGCCTGCCGCGAGCCGACGGCCGGACCGCCCGCCGCCCCGCCGTCCGGCAGCGCCTCGACGAGCCGTACGAGCCCGCGCAGGGTCAGGTCGGGGTCCGCGGTCGCGCCCAGCGCCTCCAGCAGCACCGGGTCGCTCCGTACGGCGGACAGCTCGGGCACGTCCAGCAGCCGCTGGGCCGCGGAGGGGTCGGTGAAGCCGTGCCGCAGCAGCCGGGTGAAGTTGCTGCTTCTGCGTCCCTGCGGTACGGACATGCCGCCGCCTCCCGTGCCTCTCGAGTGCCGCCGCCCACGGGCCCGCGCCCCGGTGACCAGGGCGGGCCCGCTGACGAGCCTAGGCCCTGCGGGGCGGATGGTGACGTGTGAGGTCAGCGCCGGACGAGTGTCAGGGGCCCCAGCATTGCCAGGAGTGCGCGTTGTCGATGTCGTAGTAGTGCGCGATCGCGTCGGAGTCGTACTGCTGGGTACACGCCGCCGCGACCGAGACGTCGATGTCCGTGCTCTTGTACGGCCGTCGTCCCCCCGGTGTGCCGCACCTCCAACCGAAGACGTTGTCGTCGGCGCCGACACCGAGGACGGCTTGGAGATCGGGTCCCTGACTCCGGCAGTAGGCGGCGATGTCGACGCCTCCCAGCACGGCGTAGCCGGACGGAACGAGATCCGGTCCGCCCTTTCCTCGGGGTTGCCAGGAGGATCCGGGTCGCTCGGAGGACGGAGGCTGCGAAGCGGGCGGGGTGGTGTACGAGGTCTGCGAGGTCTGCGAGGGGGTGGGCCGGTGGGTCCTGGGCGTCGTGGTGGCGCCGGCCGCGCCGCCGGTGCCGCCCGCGGCCTTGTCCCGGTCGGTGCCGTGCGCCGCCCAGATGATCAAACCAGCGATCGCCGCCACGCACACCGCGGCGATGGCGAGTACGGCGAGGCCGCCTCTTCGCCGACGGCGGGGGGCATCGAGCGGCTCCTCGCCCGATACCGCGGTTTCGTACGGCGTCGTGCCGTACGTGCCGTGCTCGGCGGTTGGGTCCTGGACGGCCGCGGAAGCGGTGAGGGTCTCACGATCGGCGATCTCGCGATCGGCGAAGGCCGCCCTCTGGGCGATCAGGGCCGTGACTTCGCGCGGCCAGACCGGACTGGCTTCCCCTGCCGCGTCGCCCGTCACCACCGTCGGCAGATTCGGGGCGCACCTCGTGACCAGCTCCGTGGCGGTGGGGCGGTCGGCCGGATCCTTGGCCAGACAGGCGGCCACCAGGTCGGCCAGATCCGGGTCGGCCGCGCGCAGCGGGCCGAGCTCCGGATCGCCGTGCACCACGCGGAAGAGCACATCGGGGCCGGAGCCGACGCCGAACGGCGGTTCGCCTTGCGCGGCGTAGTAGATCAGACAGCCGAGGGCGAACACGTCGGCCGCCCCTGTCAGCCGTTTGTGTCCCATGGCCTGCTCGGGCGCCATGAAGGCGGGCGTGCCCACGGTCTGCCCGGTGAGGGTCAGCCGACTCTGGTCCGCCGCGCGGGCCACCCCGAAGTCGATCACCTTGAGGCCGTCGAGCGTCAGCATCACGTTGGAGGGCTTGAGATCGCGGTGCACCACGTCCAGGGCGTGCACGGCCGCGAGGGAACGGGCGACCTCGCGCATCAGCAGCCACATGTGGGACGGGGGGAGCCCGGCTCCGTGCAGGTCCCGCGCCTGAGCGAGATCGACCCCGGACACATACTCGGTGGCGAACCACGAGGGCCGCTCGGCGCGGTCCGAGGCCAGCAGGCGGGCGCTCAGCCCCACCGGGAGCCGGGCCAAGTTGTCGAGTTCGTGCCTGAAATGCTTCAGGAAATGATCGTTCTGGATGAGGTGGGGCAGTACCTGCTTGACCGCCGCGAACCGCCCGGAGTCGTCCACACCGAGGTAGACCCGGCCCATACCGCCCGTGCCCAGCACACCCAGGGTCCGGTAAGGACCGATGCGCGGCGGGTCCGAGGATTCGAGCGGGCGAGCGCCGCTGCCTGTCAGGTCGACGCGTCTCTCCCCGCCCCCAGTCACGGACGGGAGCATAACAACACGGGCGAGCCCTCAACTCCTGGCCGACGCCGTGACGACGCCGGCCAGGAGCCCTGGCTTACAGCACCGGCAGGTTCTTGCGCAGCTCGAAGGGCGTGACCTCGGAGCGGTACTCCTCCCACTCCTGCTTCTTGTTGCGCAGGAAGAAGTCGAAGACGTGCTCACCGAGCGTCTCGGCGACCAGCTCGCTGCGCTCCATCAGGTAGATGGCCTCGCCCAGGTTCTGCGGCAGCGGCTCGATGCCCAGGGAGCGCCGCTCCGCGTCGGACAGCGCCCACACGTCGTCGTCGGCCCCGGCCGGGAGCTCGTAGCCCTCCTCGATGCCCTTGAGGCCCGCCGCGAGCAGCACGGCGTAGGCGAGGTAGGGGTTGGCGCCGGAGTCGAGGGAGCGGACCTCGACGCGGGTGGAGCCGGTCTTGCCGGGTTTGTAGAGGGGCACGCGGACCAGCGCGGAGCGGTTGTTGTGGCCCCAGCAGATGTACGAGGGGGCCTCGCCGCCGGCGCCCGCGGTGCGCTGTGAGCCGCCCCAGATGCGCTTGTAGGAGTTGACCCACTGGTTGGTGACGGCGGAGATCTCTCCGGCGTGGCGCAGCAGGCCCGCGATGAAGGAGCGGCCGACCTTGGAGAGCTGGAACTCGGCGCCGGACTCGTAGAAGGCGTTCCGGTCGCCTTCGAAGAGGGAGAGGTGGGTGTGCATGCCGGAGCCGGGATACTCGGAGAACGGCTTGGGCATGAACGTGGCCTGCACGCCCTGCTCCAGCGCCACCTGCTTCATGACCAGCCGGAACGTCATGATGTTGTCGGCGGTGGACAGCGCGTCGGCGTAGCGCAGGTCGATCTCCTGCTGGCCGGGCGCGCCCTCGTGGTGGGAGAACTCGACCGAGATGCCCATCGACTCGAGCATGGTGATGGCCTGGCGGCGGAAGTCCATGCCGATGTTCTGCGGGGTGTGGTCGAAGTACCCGGAGGAGTCGGCCGGCACCGGGCGGCTGCCGTCCACGGGCTTCTGGCTGAGCAGGAAGAACTCGATCTCGGGGTGGGTGTAGAAGGTGAACCCGAGGTCGGAGGTCCTGGCCAGGATCCGCTTGAGCACAAAGCGCGGATCGGCGAACGACGGGGAGCCGTCCGGCATCAGGATGTCGCAGAACATCCGGGCGGTGCCGGGGGCCTCGGCGCGCCAGGGCAGGATCTGGAAGGTGCCCGGGTCCGGCTTGGCGATCATGTCGGACTCGTAGACGCGGGCGAAGCCCTCGATGGCGGAGCCATCGAAGCCGATGCCTTCGTCGAAGGCGCCTTCGAGCTCGGCGGGCGCGACGGCGACCGACTTGAGGAAGCCGAGCACGTCGGTGAACCACAGCCGCACGAACCGGATGTCGCGCTCTTCGAGGGTGCGGAGCACGAACTCCTGCTGCTTATCCATGGTCCCCTATCCTTGCAGGTCAGACGGCACTTGGGGTACGTGTGGGGCGCCTGTGGACCCCAGTATCACCCGACAGGGTTTCGGAGAGGTTTCACACCTCTCCCCGGCTTTCCCCGGCTTTCCCCGCCACGATGTGTGCATCGTACTTTCATGTAGCCCCGGACGGCTCCGAGCACCTCGCGCCCGGGCCCGCCACCCGGGTTTCGATACCCCTTGGGGGTAAGGTTTGGCCGAAGTCGGCGTGCGCCGACACCGATCGTAGGGGCCGTGGCCGACCGGAGCGACCGGAGGAACGCGATGCGCGGACAGCGGAGGGCGACGACCGCCTGGCGCCGCCGGATGCCCCTGTGTGCCGCGCTGCTGCTGCGTATATAGGAGCGCGTCCGCCCACCCCGCACCCCCGCGCGGGGCGGGCGTACGCGCCGCCCCTTCCAAGCAGCTCACACACATCGGCCATAGGGGTGCCCACTCATGCACGCATTCACTCGCCGCGCCGTGCTCGGCGCGGGGATCGCCGTCGCGGGCGGCGGCGTACCGCTCACCTCCTGCTCGCCCTCGTCCTCCGCGTTCGACGACCCACACGGCCCACACCGCCCCGGCGAGGGCTATGTCTCCCCCTACGGCGAGGAGGTCGCCGCCACCGACCGGATGCGGGGGCGCGGGCCCGTACAGGAGATCCGGCTGACCGCCACCACCACCTCGCTCGACCTCGGCGCCCGTACGGTCAGGACCTGGGCGTACGGGGACGAGCTGCCCGGCCGGCCGATCCGGGTCACCGCGGGCGACACCCTCGCGGTCCGGCTCGCCAACCACCTGCCGCGGTCCACCACCCTGCACTGGCACGGCATCTCCCTGCGCAACGACATGGACGGCGTCCCGGGCCTGACCCAGCCGCCGATCAAGGCCGGAGCCTCCTTCGACTACCGCTTCACGGTGCCGGACCCGGGCACGTACTGGTTCCATCCGCACTCCGGCGTCCAACTGGACCGGGGGCTGTACGCGCCGCTGATCGTCGAGGACCCCAGGGAGCCGCTCGAGTACGACCTGGAGTGGATCGTCATCCTCGACGACTGGGTCGACGGGGTGGACGGCAGCACCCCGGACGCGGTGCTGGAGGAGCTCGGCGGCGGCATGGCGGGCATGGCAGGCATGGACGATACGGGCGGCGGCAGGGATGACGCCGAAGACGACGACGGCCCCCGCACCGGCCCGTCCCGGCTGCTGAGGGGCGCCGAGAGCCGGCTGCTGGGCGGCGACCCGGGCAATGTGGCGTATCCGTACTACCTGGTCAACGGCCGCACCCCGGACGACCCCCGGGCCTTCCGCGCCAAGCCCGGCGACCGCGTCCGCATCCGCATCATCAACGCGGGCGGTGACACCGCCTTCCGCGTCGCGCTCGGCGGCCACACCATGACGGTCACCCACACCGACGGCTTCCCGGTCGAGCACACCACCACCGACGCGCTGCTGCTGGGCATGGCCGAACGCTATGACGTGGTGGTCACCGCCCAGGACGGGGTCTTCCCGCTCATCGCGCTGGCCGAGGGCAAGGGGCGCTCCGCGATGGCCCTGCTGCGCACCAGCGAGGCCGCCGGAGCGCCGCGGCCGTCCGTGCGCCCCAAGGAGCTGGACGGCAGACTGATCACCGCGGACGAGCTGCGGGCCGCGGAGGACGTGCGGCTGAAGCCCCGCGACCCCGACCGGACGATCCGGCTGCGGATCACCGGGTCCATGCAGCGGTACGACTGGGCGATCAACGGCAAGCCGTACGACCCGTCGCAGCGCTATCCGGTGCGCGCGGGCGAACGGGTCCGCCTGTCCTTCATCAACGGCACCGACATGTGGCACCCGATGCATCTGCACGGCCACACCTTCCAGCTGCCGGACGACGGCCCGCGCAAGGACACGACGATCCTGCTGCCGCACCACAAGGTGAACGTCGACTTCGACGCGGAGAACCCGGGGCTGTGGATGGTCCACTGCCACAACGTCTACCACTCGGAGTCCGGGCTGATGACGATCATCGGTTACCAGGAGTAGCCGGACCGTGGCCCGGTCTCCGTCGCACGTGACCACGGAGACCGGGCCGACGGAGACCGGGCCGACGGAGACCGGGCCGACGTGACGAAGGAGACACTCAGGGCCATCGCGTCAAAGAGACGATTACACTGGGCGCCGTGCCTCAACTTCGCCTCGCTCTGAACCAGATCGACTCGACCGTCGGCGACCTCGACGGCAACACCGAGTCGATAGTCCACTGGACCCGGCACTCCGCCGAGCAGGGCGCCCACCTGGTGGCGTTCCCCGAGATGGTGCTGACCGGCTACCCCGTCGAGGACCTGGCGCTGCGCTCCTCCTTCGTCGAGGCGTCCCGCGCCGCGCTGCGCGCGCTGGCCGCCCGGCTGGATGCCGAGGGCTTCGGTGAGCTGCCCGTCGTCGTCGGCTATCTCGACCGCAGCGAGCGGGCCCAGCCGCGGTTCGGCCAGCCGGCCGGGGCCCCGCAGAACGCCGGCGCCGTGCTGCACCGCGGCGACGTGGTGCTCACCTTCGCCAAGCACCACCTGCCGAACTACGGCGTCTTCGACGAGTTCCGCTACTTCGTCCCGGGCGAGACGCTGCCCATGATCCGCGTGCACGGCGTCGACGTCGCCCTCGCCATCTGCGAGGACCTGTGGCAGGACGGCGGCCGAGTGCCCGCCACCCGCTCCGCCGGGGCCGGGCTGCTGGTGTCGATCAACGCCTCGCCGTACGAGCGCAACAAGGACGACACCCGCCTGGAGCTGGTCCGCAAGCGCGCCCAGGAGGCGGGCTGCACCACCGCGTACCTCGCCATGATCGGCGGCCAGGACGAGCTGGTCTTCGACGGCGACTCGATCGTCGTCGACCGCGACGGCGAGGTGATCGCCCGCGCCCCGCAGTTCGCCGAGGGGTGTGTGCTGCTCGACCTCGACCTGCCCGCCGCCGACCCCGGCTCCGTGCCGCAGGGCGTCGTGGACGACGGGCTGCGCATCGAGCACCTCACGCTCTCCGCGGACCCGCTCCCGGCGTACGAGCCCGAGCTGTCCGGCGGCCACGCCGAGCGGCTCGGCGACGACGAGGAGATCTACACCGCGCTCGTCGTCGGCCTGCGCGCGTACGTGGCCAAGAACGGCTTCCGCAGCGTGCTGATCGGCCTGTCCGGCGGCATCGACTCCGCGCTCGTCGCGGCCATCGCGTGCGACGCGGTCGGCGCGCAGAACGTGTACGGCGTCGCCATGCCGTCCCGCTACTCCTCCGAGCACTCGATCGCCGACGCCGCCGAGCTCGCCCGGCGCACGGGGCTGAACTTCCGTACGGTCCCGATCGCCCCGATGTTCGACGCCTACATGGAGTCGCTGCACCTCACCGGCCTGGCCGAGGAGAACCTGCAGTCGCGGCTGCGCGGCACGATGCTGATGGCCATCTCCAACCAGGAGGGCCACATCGTGCTGGCCCCGGGCAACAAGTCCGAGCTGGCCTGCGGCTATTCGACCCTGTACGGGGACTCGGTCGGCGCGTACGGCCCCATCAAGGACGTCTACAAGACGTCCATCTTCCGCCTGGCGACCTGGCGCAACCAGGCCGCGGAAGAGCGCGACCAGACCCCGCCCATCCCGGAGAACTCGATCACCAAGCCCCCGAGCGCCGAGCTGCGCCCGGGCCAGGTCGACACCGACTCCCTCCCCGACTACGACGTGCTCGACCAGATCCTGGAGCTGTACGTCGACCGGGACCAGGGCCGGGCGGAGATCGTCGCGGCGGGCTACGACGACGAGCTGGTCACGCGGATTCTGCGGCTGGTGGACACCGCCGAGTACAAGCGGCGACAGTACCCGCCGGGCACGAAGATCTCCGCCAAGGGCTTCGGCAAGGACCGCCGCCTCCCGATCACCAACCGCTGGCGCGAACACGGCTGATCCGCTCCCGGCCCCCGGAGCCCATGGTTCGGGAAGGGGCGGGGAGAGAAACCCGCCCCGCCTAGCACTCCAGCCGTCAGATCGTGATCTTCATGTCTGAGCGGCTTGTCGCCGGTAGTGGCTGGCCTGGGATCGGGCCTGGTGGCGGCGTCACCAGTCGGACCGGCCGAGCTGGTGGGCGGCTGTAGCCCGAGCACCAACCGAGCCGCCCGACGGCGGGATTCGACCCAGGCAAACCGGCCCGCCACCCGGCCCATCACGTCCTCAAACGCATCCCGCCAGCGGGCCCCCTCGGGCTGGAAATCACCGCGAGGTGCTCCCGCCCAAGGAGGGAGGCTCACAGCCCAGAACCGCCCGTCGCGTCGATCACCCGGCCGGTCACCCAGCGTGCGTCGTCGGAGGCGAGGAAGGCCACGATGTCAGCCACGTCTTCCGGCTGCCCGACCCGGCCCAGCGCGGCCAGGGACGCCGCGTGGGCTTCGGCCTGCGGATTGCCTCGCAGCCAGCTCGCGTTGACGTCCGTGTCGATGACGCCGGGCGCCACCGAGTTCGCTGTGATGCCTCGGGGCCCCAATTCCTTGGCGAGGGTGAGGGTGAAGGTGTCGAGTGCACCCTTGGTGGCGCCGTAGGCGATGATCTCCGGCATGGCCAGGCGAGCCGCACCACTGGAGATGTTGATGATCCGCCCTCCGTCGCGCAGCCGCTCCAGCCCTTGCTGCACGATGAAGAACGGTGCGCGGACGTTCACGGCGAAGACCTCGTCGAAGCCGTCCTCGGTCAGCGACGCCAGATCAGAGCTGCAGCCGATGCCGGCGTTATTGACGATGATGTCGACGCCTCCGCCAGGCGTGTACTGGTCGGCATGGGCATCAAAGGCAGCCCACAGGGAGGCCGCATCATCATGCCGTCCCAACTCCGCGTGCAGGGCGAAGGCGCGGCCGCCGTCCTTGCGGATGCGTTCAACGACCTCGTTCGCCGCTGTCTCGTCACGGGCGTAGGCGACGGCGACGGTGGCGCCGTCCCGGCCGAGACGTTGCGCGATGGCCCGGCCGATGCCTCGGCTGCCGCCGGTGACCAGTGCGATCTTTCCCTCAAGTGTGCGCGTGCCCATAGCTGTTGACTACTCCTCGATTTGGTGAGCGATGGCTGGCGAGCTATCCGATGCGGCCAACCCCCGTGCGTTGGCCGCGTACTTCGCCACGGTCATCCAGGGCATGTCGCAGCGCGCCCGCGATGGGGCTGCGGCGGCCGAGCTGACCGAAACGGCCGAACTCGCACTGGTTGCATGGCACGCGACACGACACTGATCACATGCGCCAACCCGCCATCTCGCCTGCCCAGCCACACTGGACGGCAAGATCACGATCTAACGGCTGGAGTACTAGTCACCCACGTGCGCGTCCAGGAACTTCCTGATCAGCGCCAGCCACTCGTCGGGGGCCTCCGCGAACGGGAGGTGGCCGGAGGGGAGCTCCGCGAACTCCGCTCCGGCGATCCCGTCCGCGACCTGCCGGTGGTGGTGCGGCGTGGCCATCGCGTCCAGGGTGGTGGAGATCACCAGGGTCGGCACCCTGATCCGGCCGAGGTCCTCGCGTACGTCCACGCTTCCGACGAGCTCGACCTGCTGGACCGCCCCGGGCGGTACGGAGGCGCGGGCCCCGGCCACCGCCTCCGCGAGCTGCTCGGCGGTCATCCGCTCCAAGAACGGCGCCCCGGCACCGGCGAGCACCATCCACCGGGCCGCCGCCTCCTCGTCGTCCGACCTGAGGTGACGCAGCCAGTCCTCGACCAGCAGCCGCATCCGCGGGCTCGGGTGGGCGAAGGTGGCGGTCAGCACCAGGGCGGTCACCCGTTCCGGGTGCCGGGTCGCGGCGCGTAGGGCGACGGGGCCGCCCAGGGAGTACCCGGCGATCGCGAAGGTCTCGAGCCCTTCCTCGACGGCGGTGGCGACGAGGTCGTCGGCGAGCCGGTCGAGGTCGAGCGGCCCCTCGGCGGCCGGGGTGCGGCCCGAGCCGGGGTAGTCGGGGCCGACCACCTTGTACCGTTCGGCCAGCCCGTCCAGGATCGGGCCGTAGTTTCCGTCGACGCTGCCGGTGCCGCCGTGGGCGAGGAGGAGCCCGGGGCCCGTGCCGCGCACGATGCGTCCAAGGGTTGATGTGGTGGTCATGGAGGTGTTCCTTCCGTGGATGGATGATGTGCGGTTCCCGGCGGCCGCGAGGCCGGTCCGGGGATCACAGGGTCTGGCTCTGCCGCGCAGGCTCGGCGCCGTCGCTTCGGCTCGGCCGACGGCCGGTCACGCCGCCGCGCCCCGTGAAGACCCTGTCGGCCGCCAGACCCAGCGCGGCCAGCACGACGAGCGCGCCGACCGGGGCGAGTGTGGTCAGGCCGAGGCCGCCGCTCCCCAGGACCCGGCCGCCGAGCCAGGACCCGGCCGCGATGGCGAGGTTGAAGACAGAGGTGTACGCGGAGACGGCCAGCGTGGGGGCGTCCGGCGCGGCGGCCACCGCCCGGGTCTGCAGAACCGGCACCAGCGCGAAGGCGACCACGCCGAGGCCGAACACCGTCACCGCGGCCGTCGCGGCCCAGTGGCTGGTGACCGCGAAGACGGCCAGCCCGGTCGCCAGCGCGCCGATCAGGGCGCGCAGCGAGCCCTGGGGGCGGCGGTCGGCCAACCGGCCCCCGACGATGTTCCCGACGAGCGCCCCGCCGCCGAAGACCACCAGCAGGGCCGTGACCGACCGCTCGCCGAATCCGGCGACGCCGCCGAGTATCGGCGCGATGTAGGTGTAGACGACGAAGAATCCGGTCTCGGCGACCAGGGTGACCGCGAGGAGTACGACGGCCCGGCGGGCGCGAAGCGCCGCGAGCCCGTCACGGAGCCGGGGCGTCGCGTCCGGGCGGATGGCCGGGACGAACAGCCCGACTGCCACGAACGCCAACGCGCTGACCGCGCCGAGGGTCCAGAACACCGCCCGCCAGCCGTGGGCGTTGCCGATCCAGGTGCCGAGCGGAGCGCCGAGGACGGTGGCCAGGTTCAGCCCGGTGGATACGAAGGCGACCGCCCGGCCCCGCCGCGCCTCGGGGACCATTGCCGCGGCGGTGACCAGCGTGATCGCGAAGAACGTGCTGTGGGTCAGCGCGGTGAGCACCCGCGCGGCCATCAGCAGCCCGAACCCGTCGGCGCTCGCGGCCACCAGATTGCCCGCCGTGAACACCACGAGCAGCCCCAGCAGCGCCCTCTTGCGCGGTGCGCGCAGGGTCAGCGCGGTCACCAGCGGACCGCCGACAGTGGTCGCCAGCGCGTACCCGGTCACCAGCAGCCCGGCGGTGGGCACGGACACCCGCAGATCGTCGGACAGCTCCGGCAGCAGACCCACGACCACGTACTCGGCCGTGACCACGACGAACAGACATGCGGCAAGCGCGCCGAGCGCGAGCCGGTTCACGCGGGGAGACGTCGAACTCATGAACGCGACGCTAAAGTCTCACATCGGTGTCAGAGTCAAGTCGGCGAGTGAGGCGTTCCCGCCGACCATACGGGGGAAGGATGGCGGAACCCGGCGCCGGCAGCGATGGCCGAGCCAGGCGGCCTCCATCTGCTCCCACAGGTCGACGGCGCCACCGTGCGTGACGGTGCCGACGTGCTCCCCGGTGAGCGGGGCGCGGGCCCACGACCCGTCACGCCGCTGAAGCTGTAGCGCCAAGTCACGGGTCTCGTCGTCGACGTGGTGGACGAGCTCGACACCGGGGAGGTGCAAGGCGGCCACCAGGTGGAACGGGTAGTGCGCACGGATGTCCGCGGCGGTGACCTTGGTCTCCCGGGAATCGGCCACGGGTGCGTACGGCGCCCCTCTCACGCCGGGAGTACGTGCGCGCGTCACCACGAGCGGCCATGAAGCGCCCGGTCGTGGCGGTGAAGTGCCCGAGGGCGCGGCGTTCCTCGTCGACGGCGAGCCGGACGAGGCCGCCCTCGATGCCGAGGGACAGGTCGGCGATGATGATGCCGCCAGGCCGGGGTTGCTCGATCCATGCGGCAGGGATGCCAGGGACTGAGCAGGTCGCGATGATCCGGTCGAATGCGGAGTGTGCCGGGTGGCCGCTTCGCCCGTCGCCGGTGGCGAGGTGCGGTTGAAATCCCGCGGTGGCGAGTCGGCCGCGGGCGGTTTCGACGAGGTCCGGGTCGATGTCGACGGAGTGCACAAGGCTGTCGCCGAGGCGGGCGCGAAGCGCGGGGGGGTGTCCGACGCGACGGCCACCGCCCGCATCCGCGGGACCGGCAATGGTCTTCCCTCAACGCCCTGGCGGGAGGGACGGGTACCCTTCCCCGCATGCCTGATGATCTTTACGCCTCCTTGGGCCCCGGGGCGCGGGCGCAGCTGGTCGCGGAGGCATCCGTGCCACTACGCGGCGCGGTGCGATTGCTGACGGACGGCTTCCTGGCAGTCCCCTGCGCCCGCGAGGTCATGGTGCTGGACCGCGCGTTACGGGTCGTCTCCCGTTTCCCTGTCCCAGAGGAGCTGGCGTGTCGATATCGGGAGCCGGATGGGGACATCCGGATCGATGTGAGCCCTGATCGCCGGTGGGTGGTTCTCGCGGGCACCGAGTGCATGATGGTCGTTGACTCGACCGGAAGGGTGGCCTGGCGCACCACATATCCCACTTTCGGCGATGCCGGCGGTGACGCGGTGCCGGCCTGTGGAGTGTTCAGCTCCGACGGCTCCGAGTTGTGGGCCTTCATACCGGTCCTCGGCCCATACGCCGACGAGAACTGGGTGGATGACGCCGAGCGATGGGTGGTCAGGACGTCGGACTGGCAGATCACCGGTAGAGCGGAATCCCGCTACCGGGGGATCACGGACATCATCACCTCTCCCGATGGGAGCCGACTGGGATTTGCCTACTTCGACGGTCACGCAGCGGATGGCATCTGGACTGCCTGGCACGACAACGTCGAGAGCGCTCCCGTCCGAGGGCGCTGGTTCCCGCTGGACGTGTCTCCCGACGGTCGCCACTGGCTCGGCGGTACCTGGCACGACATCGTCGTGGGCGACTTCACGGGGAGCGAGATCCGGCTGAACGAGGACGGGCGATGGGATCACTGGGAATTCACCCCGGGCGCCTGTTTCCTGGACCCGAAACAGGTGCTCGTCGTCGGACGTCACGACGGCGAGAAGAACCGGCATCTATTGTTCCGCACCGACACCTTGGAACCGCTCGGGTACATCGCATATCCCGCGCAATTCCCGGACGAACAGGACAGCGGGTTCGTGCGCGGTCACGGCGACGGCACCTGGCTGACCATGCACATCCCCGGATACGAACGGCCCGACGAGGGACGACTCCGTCGCTGGACCACTTGCTGAGCCCACCGGCTCACGACGTGGGGAGCTCCCCTCGCTGGGTGATCATCCACATCCACGCCTCCAGGGTGGCGACGAACTCGCCGAGGTCGGGCGTGGTGCAAGAGGCCCGCTCATGGTCCCAGTCGGGGTCGAGGACGACGACGCGGAAGCCGCAGCCGCCGTACCAGCCGGCGTCTACGGTGATCTCCCGAGCCCGCAGGCCGCCCTTCTCCACCACCTCCTCCGCGGTCAGCCACGGCGGTGGTGCCGTACGCGCCCAGTACAGGTCCTCCGAGTCGTTGGCCTCGACCCTTCCATCCGGCAGACGTCGGGCCGACAGCTGGTTGTAGATGACGTTCCAACCGGCCGGAACACGCAACGGGATCAGGCCCCACTCCTCGGAAACGGCCACGGACAGCGGGGAATTGGGCGGAAGCCGGAAGATCGGGTCCATGCGCCGACAGCGTAGTCAGGGATGCGTTCCAAGGCGCCGACGGAGGCGGCGCCCCCCGCACCGCAACGCGCCCCCGCCACCGGCCGTCGGTCGGGCCGGGGGCGGGGGCGCGCTCGTGTGTGCGGTCCGTACGGGCGGCGAGGTCAGCCCACCTCGGTGAGACGGGGCATCGACTCGCTGCTCGCCACCACCCGGGACGCCCCACTCGTACCGCGGTCGAGCGCGCCCGCCGTGACCGCGATGGCCAGGCCGACCACCGCGAGTGCCGCGCCGACCAGGGTCGGCGAGGTCCAGCCCCAGCCGGCCGCGATCGCGACGCCGCCGAGCCAGGCGCCGCCCGCGTTGGCGAGGTTGAAGGCGGAGTGGTTGGAGGCGGAGGCGAGGGTCGGGGCGTGCCGGGCCTTGTTCATGACCAGCATCTGCAACGGGGTCGTGGTCATGAAGCCGACCGCGCCCAGCACCACGACCGTGACCATGGCCGCCCACTGCACGTGCACGGTGAAGTCGAACAGCACCAGCACCGCCGCGAGCGCCGCCAGCGACCCGTAGAGCGTGGGCCGCAGGGCCCGGTCGGTGAGCGGTCCGGCGATCAGCGCGCCCAGGGTCATGCCGATGCCGAAGAGGGCCAGTACCACCGTGACGGAGGTCTCGGCCAGGCCGGTGACCTCGGTCATCATCGAGGAGAGGTAGCTGTAGACGGCGAAGACGCCGGCGAAGCCGAAGACCGCGGTGAGCAGCCCGAGTACGACCTGGCGGTCACGCAGCGCGCCCAGTTCGTGGCGGAGGCCGGCCTGCTGGTCCAGGGAGATCTGCGGGATGAGCCGGGCGAGCGCGGCCATGGCGACGATGCCGATCGCGGCGACCACGACGAAGGTGGCGCGCCAGCCGAGGCGCTGGCCGAGCAGGGTGGCCACGGGCACGCCGACGATGTTGGCGACGGTGAGGCCGAGGAACATCGTGGCGACCGCGCGGGCCCGCCGCTCCTCCGCCACCAGCCGCGCCGCGACCACCGCGCCGACGCCGAAGAACGCGCCGTGCGGCAGCCCGGCGAGCACCCGTCCGGCCACCAGCAGCCCGAAGGAGGGGGCCAGGGCGGAGGCGAGGTTGCCCACCGTGAAGAGCGCCATGAGAAGGATGAGCATCCGCTTGCGCGGGATGCGGGAGCCGAGGGCGGTCAGCAGCGGAGCGCCCACCACGACACCGATGGCGTAGGCGGAGACGAGGTACCCGGCTGTCGGCACCGAGGTGCCCAGATCGTCGGCGACGTTGGGCAGCAGGCCCATCATCACGAACTCGGTAGTACCAATGCCGAAGGCGCTCACAGCGAGTGCGAGCAGGGCCAGGGGCATGAGAGACCTTTCAAACGAAGGAGAAAACGGCAAGGGACGTGTATGTTCTCTTCCGGAACAAAGTCTCTCACGCGTTTTGTTCCCTGGGAGAATCGCCCAGGTGAACATGTCGTTAGGTCTGTAGGTCTCGTCGGCAGTTCTCAGAGCTTGACCGACGCCGCCACCGGCAGATGGTCGCTCCCGGTCCGCGGCAGGGTCCACGCCGAGACCGGCGCCATCCCGCGCACCATGATCTGGTCGATGCGCGCCATCGGGAACGACGCGGGCCAGCTGAAGCCGAAGCCGTCGCCCGCCGCGCCCTGCGCGGACCGCATCTGCGAGGTGACGGGGGCCAGCGACCGGTCGTTCATGGTGCCGTTCAGGTCGCCCAGCAGAATCACCTTGTCGAGCGGCTCGTCGGAGATGGCCTCGCCCAGCGCGTCGGCGCTGTCGTCGCGCTGCCCGGCGGTGAAGCCCGCGTTGAACTTCACCCGGACGGATGGCAGATGTGCGACGTACACGGCGACGCGGCCGTCGGGGGCGGCGACGGTGGTGCGCAGCGCCCGCGTCCAGCCGAGCTTGATGTCCACCGGCTTGGTGCCGGAGAGCGGGTACTTGCTCCAGAGCCCGACCGTGCCCTGGACCGTGTGGTAGCGGTAGGTGCCCGCCAGCGCCCGCTCGTACGTCGGCACCGCGGCGCTCTTCAACTCCTCCAGGGCCACCACGTCCGCGCCCGAGGCGGCCACGTCCTTCGCGGTCTCGGCCGGGTTGGGGTTGTCCGCGTTGACGTTGTGGGTGACGACCGTCAGATCGCCGTCGCCGCCGGACTTGTCGGCGAACATCAGCCCGCCGAAGAGGTTCAGCCATACGGCGATCGGCAGCACCAGCGAGAGCACGGCGCTGGCCGACCGGCGGACCAGCGCGAGCACCAGCAGGATCGGGATCAGCAGACCCAGCCAGGGCAGGAAGGTCTCCAGCAGACTGCCGAGGTTGCCCACGCGGTTGGGGATCTCGGCGTGGAAGATCATGACCAGCGCGAGCAGCACCGCGATCGCCGCGAGGACCAGCCCCCGCCGCCAGATCCCGCGGTCACGCCGGAGCCGGTCGAGCAGGCGCCGGGCCCGAGAGCCGGTCGGCTCAGGAGCGTCTCCCCCGTGCTGTGCCGTCTCCTGCGTGTACGCCTGCGCCATTCGTCGTCCGTCCCTCGCTTGCCTCAACTGCCGCGCCTTGGGCTAAGACCATAGGCGATGACCAGGGCTTTCCCCGACGCTCCGGGCGAGTGCCCCCAACAGGGGGACGTTCACCGGGAGCGTATGGGTTCCGGCTCCGGGGGGAGAGCGCGGCCGTTGTGACACAACGGGCACAAACCAGCCATAAGACGGCGG
The DNA here is from genome assembly GCF_053890475.1 of Streptomyces sp. LZ34. NCBI lineage: Bacteria > Bacillati > Actinomycetota > Actinomycetes > Kitasatosporales > Streptomycetaceae > Streptomyces > Streptomyces sp. LZ34. The sequence continues at coordinate 9,056,232 of NZ_CM132680.1, read as the reverse complement.
GTGTCACCAGCCGCGAGGCGACGGGCGTCACACCCGGGGCCGCACCCCTTCGAGCACCGTATCGACGATGCGCTCGGCCAGTCCCTCCGGCAGCGCCTTCCGTTCGTGAAGAATCGTGCGGGACAGCATCGGGCCGGTGAACAGATCGGCGAGCAGCTCGACATCGAGGTCGTCGCGGATCTCGCCGCTCGCCATCCCACCGCGCAGCACCTCGTAGAGCACCTCGCGCCGGGCCGCTATCACATGGTCGTCATAGGCGCGCCACAGCGTGCGGTTGGCGTGCATCTGAGTGACCACGGTGCGCAGCAGGGCGGAGTTCCGCTTGGCCAGGCCGCGCCGCCGCATCAACTCCAGGATGGTGACCAGGTCGTCGCGGACCGAGACCCCGGCCGGCCGCGGGCTCGGCTCCTCCAGCGAGCGCATCACATCGATCATCAGCGCGTCCTTGCCGGACCAGCGGCGGTAGACGGTGGCCTTGCCGACCCCCGCCTCGCGCGCGATCCGCTCGATGGACAGCTCGCCGATCGTGGCGCCCTCCTCGATCAGCCGCAGCGCGGCCTCGATGATCGCGGCGTCGGCGGCGGCGCTGCGCGGCCGCCCCGGCAGCCGGGGCCCCGCGTAGTCGGACGCGGTCATCGCTCCGCTCCGGCTCCCGTTTTCTCCCGCGACCGGCCGGCGCCGGGCTCGCCTTCGGCGGCGCCCTTGCCGGGCAGGAAGGCCAGCACGACCAGCGCGCCGAAGAGGGCGACGGCCGCCGAGCCGAGCGCGGTGATGTGCATGGCGTGGACGAAGGCGTCGTGCGCGGGGCCGATCAGCGCCTGGCCCTTGGTGGGCCCAAGCTTCTCGGCGAGGCCGAGGGTGGCCTCGACGGACTCCCCCGCCGTGTGCCGCGCGGAGTCGGACAGCCCGGACATGCCCGCCAGGGTGTCCTTGATGCCGTTGCGGTAGGAGGTGGAGAGCACCGAGCCGAGCACCGCGACCCCGAGCGCGCCGCCGACCTGGCGGAAGGTGTTGTTGAGCGCCGAGCCGGAGCCGGCCTTCTGGCGCGGCAGCGTCTGCATGACCGTCAGCGTGACGGGCGGCATGATGTGCGCCATCCCCGCGCCCTGGAAGAAGAAGAGCAGCTCCATCACCACGAGGGGGGTGTCCACCCCCAGCTGCGTGAACCCCGCCATGGTCCCGGCCACCAGCAGCATGCCGCCCGCGCACACCGCCCGGACCCCGAACCGCTCGACGACCAGCCGGGTGCGCGGCGCGAAGATCAGCTGGGCGACGGCGAGCGGCAGGATCAGCAGGCCCGACTCCAGCGCGCTGTAGCCGCGCACGCTCTGGATGTAGAAGACCATGAAGAAGGTCACGCCCATCAGGGCGAAGAAGACCAGCGCGATCGCGGCGACGGCGGCCGAGAAGGCGGGCTTGCGGAAGTACGAGACATCGATAGCCGGGTGGTCGCTGCGCTTCTCGTACACCACGAACAGCGCCAGGACGACCAGGCCGCCGCCGATCGTGCCCAGCACCCGCGCGTCGGAGAAGTCGGCGAGCTGGCCGCCCTTGATGATGCCGTACACCAGCAGCACCAGACCCACGACCGACAGCAGCACACCGCCGGGGTCGAGCCGGCCGGGCGCCGGGTCCTTGGAGTCGGGGACCAGCAGCGCCATCGCGACCAGCGCGATGACGACGACGGGCACATTGACGAAGAAGACCGAGCCCCACCAGAAGTGCTCCAGCAGCACGCCGCCGGTGATCGGGCCGATCGCGATGCCGAGGCCGACGGCCGCGGTCCAGATGCCGATGGCCTTGGGCTGCTCCTCGCGCTCGAAGACGTTCACCAGGATGGCGAGGGTGGCGGGCATCACGAGCGCCGCGCCCAGGCCCATCAGCGCCCGGAAGCCGATCAGCTCGCCCGGCGAGCCGGAGTACGCGGCGAGCACCGAGCCGATGCCGAACACCACCATGCCGCTGAGCAGCACCTTCTTGCGACCCAGCCGGTCGCCGAGGAGACCGGCGGTGAACAGCAGCCCGGCGAAGACGAGGGTGTAGGAGTTGATCGCCCATTCCAGCTGGCTCTGGCTGGCGCCGAGCCCCGTCGGCTCGGGCGAGGCGATGGTCTTCATCGCCACGTTGAGTATGGAGTTGTCGAGGACGACGACCAGGACGCTGAGCATCAGCACGACCAGGATCGCCCACCGTCTGCGGTGGATCACCTCGGGGACGCCGCTCACGGCGGAGGCGCCCTGGGTGTCGGAGGGGGAGGCCATATCTCCCAGGCTAGGCAGCGTTCCGATACGGAACCGTCTCGTATTGGAAAATCTTTGCGAGCCTTTACCCGCCTTTACGGTCCCGCGCACGCCGAGCGGGGCCGTACGGGGCCCACTTTCGCCCGGCGGCACCGCGTGCCAGCATGGGGGTGGTCCGGGGACGCCGTGAGGGCGCCTCGAGATGACGAACAGGAGCGTTGCGATGACGCACGTCAGCCCTGCCGGGAAACAGCCCGACAGCAGCGGGACCGGCCCGTCCGCGGCCGGAAAGGCGCTGTACGGAGGGAAGGGGTCCCGGCGCATCACCGTCCGTGACATCGCCGCCGCCAAGGAGCGCGGCGAGAAGTGGCCCATGCTCACCGCCTACGACGCGATGACCGCCTCCGTCTTCGACGAGGCCGGCATCCCGGTCATGCTGGTCGGCGACTCGATGGGCAACTGCCACCTCGGCTACGAGTCCACCGTGCCGGTCACCATGGACGAGATCACCATCCTGTCCGCCGCCGTCGTACGGGGCACCAAGCGCGCCCTGATCGTCGGCGACCTGCCCTTCGGCTCGTACCAGGAAGGCCCCGTGCAGGCGCTGCGCAGCGCCACCCGCCTGGTCAAGGAGGCCGGGGTGGGCGCGGTGAAGCTGGAGGGCGGCGAGCGCTCCGCCCACCAGATCGAGCTGCTGGTCCAGTCCGGCATCCCGGTCATGGCCCACGTCGGCCTCACCCCGCAGTCCGTCAACGCCTACGGCGGATACCCGGTGCAGGGGCGCGGCGAGGAGGCCGCGCAGCAGCTGCTGCGGGACGCCAAGGCGGTCCAGGACGCGGGCGCCTTCGCGGTCGTGCTGGAGACCGTCCCGGCCGAGGTGGCCGCCGAGGTCACCCGCTCCCTGCACATCCCGACCGTGGGCATCGGCGCCGGGCCGGACTGCGACGCGCAGGTCCTGGTGTGGACCGACATGGCGGGTCTGACCGCCGGCCGCGTGCCGCGCTTCGTCAAGCAGTACGCGCAGCTGCGCCAGACCCTCGGGGACGCGGCACGCGCCTTCGCGGAGGACGTCGTCGGCGGCGCCTACCCGGCCGCGGAGCACTCGTTCCACTGAGCAGCCGCTGAGAAGCCACTGAGCAGCCGCTGAGCCACGGCACCACGAGCCATCGCGGTACACCGACAGCCCGCCGATCTTCCCCCGTCGGCGGGCTGTCTGCCGCTTGTCTGCCGCTTGTCTGCTGCTTGTCGGTGGTCTGTCGGTGGCTGCTGTCATCGTGGTCATATGACGCGATACGAACACACGACCAGCGGCGGCAACGCCGTCGAAGTACGGGGGCTGGTCAAACACTTCGGCGACACCAAAGCCGTCGACGGGGTGGACCTGACGGTGCCGGAAGGCACCGTCCTCGGCGTGCTCGGCCCGAACGGCGCGGGCAAGACCACCCTCGTCCGCTGCCTCTCCACGCTGCTGGTGCCGGACGCCGGCACCGCGGTGGTGGCCGGGTACGACGTGGTGCGCCAGCCTCGGCAGCTGCGCCGCAGGATCGGGCTGACCGGGCAGTACGCCTCGGTCGACGAGAAGCTCTCCGGCTGGGAGAACCTCTACATGATCGGGCGGCTGCTCGACCTGTCCCGCAAGGACGCCCGCGCGCGGGCGGACGCCATGCTGGAGCGGTTCTCCCTGACCGACGCGGCCAAGCGGGCCGCGCGCACCTACTCCGGCGGTATGCGCCGCCGGCTGGACCTGGCCGCGTCCATGATCGGCCAACCCTCCGTGCTCTATCTGGACGAGCCGACCACCGGTCTTGACCCGCGCACCCGCAACGAGGTGTGGGACGAGGTCAAGCGGATGGTCTCCGAGGGCTCCACGGTCCTGCTGACCACGCAGTACATGGAGGAGGCCGAGCAGCTCGCGGACGACCTGACGGTCATCGACCAAGGCAAGGTCATCGCCGAGGGCCGGGTCAACGAGCTCAAGGCCAAGGTCGGCGGCCGCACCCTGCAGATCCGCCCGTCCGACCCCGGCGAGCTGCACCGCATGGTCGGCGCGATCGCCCAGGCGGGGCTCGACGGCGTCGGCGGCGCGACCGCGGATGTGGAAGAGGGCCTGGTCAATGTGCCGATCATCAGCGACGAGCAGCTGACCGCCGTGATCGGCCTGCTCGGCGACCGCGGCTTCGCGATCTCCGGGATCGACACCCATCTGCCCAGCCTGGACGAGGTGTTCCTGGCCATCACCGGCCAGAAGACCTCCATATCTGAGACGCACGACGCACTCGAGGAGGTCGCCGCGTGAGCGCCGCGACGGTGAGTTCCGCGCCCGTGAAGGCACTGCCCGGCGAGGGCCGGATCGGGCTGCGCGCCAATCTGCGCCACACCGGCGCGCTGGTGCGGCGCAACGCCCTGCAGATCAAGCAGGACCCGGAGTCGATGTTCGACGCCCTGCTGATGCCGATCATCTTCTCGCTGCTGTTCGTGTACGTCTTCGGCGGCGCGGTGGCGCAGGGCGACCGGAACGCCTACGTGAACTACTTCATCCCCGGGATGATGGCGATGGGCGGTCTGAACATCGCGATGTCGGTCGGCACCGGCGTCAACGACGACTTCAACAAGGGCGTCATGGACCGCTTCCGGACGATGCCCATCGCCCGCTCCTCGGTGCTGATCGCCAAGCTGATCGTGGAGACCGGCCGGATGCTGGTGTCCACTGTGGTCCTGCTGGTCATGGGCTTCATCATGGGGTTCGACCTCAAGACCGGCCCGGTCGAGCTGCTCGCCGCGGTCGCCCTGGCCCTGTTCTTCGGCTCCTCGCTGACCTGGATATTCATGCTGCTCGGCCTGTCGCTGAAGACCCCTCAGGCCGTACAGGGACTGGGGTTCCTCGTGATCATGCCGCTGCAGTTCGGCTCGTCCATCTTCGCCCCGACCTCGACCATGCCGGGGTGGCTGCAGTCCTTCACCGACTACAACCCGCTGTCCCAGCTGGCGGACGGGGCCCGGGCGCTGACCAGCGGTCATGGCGCGGTCGCCCATCCGGTGACCATCGTCCTGATCTGGGCGCTGGCCATCACGGTGGTCACCGCGCCGCTGGCGGTGGCGAAGTTCCGCAACAAGACCTGAACCGCGCACGAACCGCCGCACCCGCCGCACCCGCCGCGTCATACGAGGGCGGTGGCCTCCTCCAGGGACAGGCCGCCGCCCTCGGCGTACGCCCGCTCGTACGCCGCGTCGCCCAGCAGGTCCCGCACCGCGGCCTCCGCCTCCTCGCGGTTCGTGATCTCCATGGTCGGGACGTGGTAGCCGGTCGGCCGCAGCGCGTCGTACGCGCCGAGCAGCCGCGCCGCGGTCTCGGCTCGCGCCGCGCCGCCCAGCACGGCCAGTGCCCGGGCACCGGTCAGGACATGGATGACCCGCATCTGCGGCGCGATCATCTGGGCCAGCGGGTCGTCGCCCTTGGTCAGGGCTCCCCGCAGCCTCAGCAGGGCGTCCTCGGGCCGTCCGTCGAGCAGATCCAGCCAGCCGAGCAGCCCCTCCACCAGACTCTGGAAGAGGTCCAGCGCGCGCTGGTCGAACTCCGCCAGCAACTGCTCCAGCTGGACCCGCGCCTCCTGGGTGGCTCCGACGTTGCCGCACCGCATGGCGAGGTGCAGCCGGGCGTAGGCCAGCGCCTCGGAGTCCACGTGCTGCCCCTGCTCCACCACCTCGCGCAGCATCCGCTCGCCCTCGGCGACCTCGGCCGCCACCTCGCTCTCGACCATCACCCCGGCCAGCCGGGCCCGCAGCAGCGTCACCTGCGTCAGCGCGCCGAGCTGCTCGGCACAGCCGATCGCCGCGCGGTAGTCGGCGGCGGCCGCCTCGCCCTCTCCGCGCTGCTCCAGCAGCTCACCCCGGCCGGACAGGGCCTCGGCCACGCCCCACGCGTCCCCGAGCCGGGTGAAGATCTCCAGGCTCTCGTCGGCGTCCCGCCGCGCCTCGTCGGTCTCCTCGACCCGGTCGCTCAGGATCTTGGCGCGCAGTTGCAGGATCATGGCAGTCTCCCACTCGTAGCCGAGCTCCCGGCAGGTGCGCACCCCCTCTTCGACGATCTCCCGCAGCAGCGCGAAGTCGCCCGTGAGCAGCACGGCGTAGAACCACATGAAGCCCGGTACGCGGCAGTTCTGCGGCAGCCCCGGGTGGTAGGCGGAGACGATCCCCCGCAGCTCGCGCCGCGCCTCCTCGCTCCCCAGCTCCCGCATGTCGCCCTCGATGTTGGCCAGCCCGATCAGCCGCACCCCACGCCGCGCCTCGTCGAGCAGGTCGGGCGGCATGGGCGGCGGCCGGTCCGTGGCGGACGCGAACAGCGGGGGCACCGGGGACACGGGCGGTGCGAAGGGGTTGGGGCCGAGCGCCGCCGCGGCCGCCGACCACTGGCGCGCATCGCCGCGGTGGCCGCGCAGCTGCCAGAACCAACCGAGCGACAGCACCAGGCACAGCGCCTCGTGCTCGTCACGCACGGCGACGGCGCGGCGCAGAGCGGCCCGCAGATTGTCGTGCTCCGTCTCCAGCCGGCCGAGCCACACACGCTGTTCCCGGCCGCGCAGCAGGGGGTCGGCGATGCGGGCCAGCTCCCGGTAGGCGACCAGGTGCCGCCGCTCGACCACCGGGCGCTCCCCCGCCTGATCGAGCCGCTGGGCGGCGTACTCGGCGACGGTCTCCAGCAGCCGGTAGCGCATCCCGCCCGCCGCGTCGGGGGCGGCGACGACCAGGGACTTGTCGACGAGCGAGCCGAGCAGGGCGGTGACATCGAGGGGGTCGACCGCGCCGGCCCGCCCGGCCGCGTCAGCCCCGCCGGCCCCGTCGCCCCCGTCAGCCTCTCCGCCCCCACCGGCCCCGTCGCCCGGGTCCCCGCATACGGCCTCGGCGGCGGCCAGGTCGCAGCCGCCCGCGAAGACCGACAGCCGGCGCAGCACGGTGCGCTCCCGCTCGTCGAGCAGTTCCCAGGACCAGTCGACGACCGCGCGCAGCGTCTGCTGGCGGGGCAACACGGTCCGGCTGCCGCTGGTCAGCAGGCGGAAGCGGTCGTCGAGCCGGTCGGCGAGCTGACGCGGGGTGAGCGACCGCAGCCGCGCCGCGGCCAGCTCGATGGCCAGCGGCAGGCCGTCGAGCCTGCGGCAGATCTCGGCGCAGGCGGCCGGGTCATCGTCCACCCGGAAGCCGGGCCGGGCCGCCGCGCCCCGGTCCTGGAGCAGCCGCAGCGCGACGGGGTCCGGCAGCGGATCCACCGGGCGCACCAACTCGCCCGGGACGGCGAGCGGTTCCCGGCTGGTGGCCAGGACGGTGACGCCGGGACAGCGGGTGAGCAGGGTCTCGGCGAGCCGGGCCGCGGCGTCGACGAGGTGCTCGCAGTTGTCGAGCACGATCAGCATGCGGCGCGGCGCGCAGTGCTCCACGAGCCGCGCGAGCGGGTCGAACGTGGTCGGGTCGGTCGCGGCCCGCAGCCCTTCCGCGGCGGTGCCGCGGATGACGGTCTGGCGCGCCCCGAGCGCGGTGAGCACGGTCTCCGGCACGGTCCCCGGGTCGTCCACGGGCGCCAGCTCGGCCAGCCAGACGCCGTCCGGCCAGACGTCCGCCGCCGACTCGGCGGCCTCCTGCGACAGCCGCGTCTTCCCGGCCCCGCCGGGCCCGAGGAGGGTGATGAGCCGGTGCTGCCCGGCCAGGTCCGCCCGCAGCATCCCGAGGTCCGCCTCGCGGCCGACGAAGCTGGTGAGCCGGGCCCGCAGATTGCCGCCCCGCGCCCCGGGCCGCGCACCCGGCCCCCGGGGCGGTACGCCGTCGGAGGCCGGGGCCGGCGCGCCCCCCGGCGCCGCGGATACGGCAGATACAGCAGGTGTCACAGATGTCACAGATGTCACAGATGTCACAAATGGCGCAGATACAGCAGATGCGGCAGGCATTACGGGGACGGCGGGCGGGTCCAGCAGCTCGGCGTGGAGCGCGCGCAGGGCGGGCCCGGGGTCCGCGCCGAGCCGGTCGGCGATCTCGACGCGGATCGCCTCGTACGCGGTCAGCGCCTCCGCCGGGCGGCCCGCGTCGCGCAGCGCGCGGATCCGCAGGGCGTGCAGGGGCTCGTCGAGCGGATGGGCGGCGCAGTCCCCGGCGAGCTGGGGCAGGGCCTGCTCGGCCCGGCCGAGGGCGAGGTCGGCCGCGATGCGGCAGCGCCGGGCGTCCAGGCGGCGGGCCTCGGCCCGGGCCGCCGTCGAGCCGCCGCCGGGGAGGTCGGCGAGGGCCGGGCCGCGCCACAGGGCGAGGGCGTCGTCGAGGACGGCGGCGGCCTTGGCCGGGTCGCCGTCGTCCAGGGCCCTGGCCCCCTCGTCCACGAGGCGTTCGAAGCGGTGCAGATCGATGTCGTCGCGGTCGGCGCAGAGCCGATAGCCGCCGGGGACCGAGCGCACGGCGTCCTTGCCGAGGGCCCTGCGGAGGCGGCCGACGAGGGCCTGTAGCGCACCGTTCCCGTCGGCGGGCGGGTCGGCGTCCCACACCTCTTCGATCAGCGCGCCGGTGGTGTGCACCCGTCCGGGGTGGAGCGCCAGCACGGTCAGCAGTACGCGCAGACGGGTGCCGCCGAGCGTGACGGGGGTACCGTCGTCGCGTTGGGCCTGGGTGGTGCCGAGTATGGCGTAGCGCACCGCCCTATTGTCATGCACGGCGGCGGCTGGTCCGCTCAGCTGTTCGCCCATAGCATCTGCCCCCGGAACTCCCCGCACCCCGCTCGACGTTTCCCGGTCACCGCACCCTGCCCCGACCGCACAGCCCCCACGGAGAGACATCACGCATGGCCACCGCAGTCACCCGCCGCGACCGGCGGATCAGCCCCGTGTTCCTCGCCCTGGTCGCGATCATGGGCGTGTCCGGATGGGCGGTGTGGACGGACTTCTCCGCGAGCCCCGGCTTCGCCGTGTTCCTCTTCGTGGTCTCGGGCTGGATCGTGTCGCTGTGTCTCCATGAGTACGCCCATGCGCGCACCGCGCTGCACGGCGGCGACATATCGATCGGCGCCAAGGGCTACCTGACCTTGAACCCGCTGAAGTACACCCATGTGGCGCTCAGCATCGTGCTGCCCGTCATCTTCGTGATCATGGGCGGGATCGGGCTCCCCGGCGGGGCGGTGTTCATCGAGCGGCACCGCATCCGCGGCCGCTGGAAGCACAGCCTGATCTCGGCGGCCGGGCCGCTGACGAATGTCGCGTTCGCCGTCGCGCTGACCGCGCCGTTCTGGCTCGGCGCCCTGGACGGCGTGCCGGCCGTGTTCCGCTACGCGCTCGCGTTCCTGGCGATGCTCCAGGTCACCGCGGCCATCCTGAACTCCCTCCCGGTCCCGGGGCTGGACGGCTACGGCGTGATCGAGCCGTGGCTGTCGTACCGGGTGCGGCGGCAGGTCGAGCCGTACGCGCCGTTCGGGCTGCTCGCGGTGTTCGGTGTGCTGTGGATTCCGGAGGTCAACCACGTCTTCTTCGACGCCATCGACGCGGTGATGCGGGCGCTGGGCGTGTCGGAGTGGGAGACGTTCTGGGGCCGTGAGTTCTTCAGCTTCTGGAAGGGCGAGCCCCAGCTGTCCTAGCTCGACCCGTCGTGGCTCAACCCGTCGTGACCTGGGCCTCCCGGGCACCCTCCTGGGCGGCGGCCCGGTCGATCTTGGCCTTGCGCAGGTAGTACCAGGTCATGTTGGAGGAGATGCCCGCGAGCAGGATCCACACGACGCCGAGCCAGCTGCCCCGCGCGAAGGACACGACCGCCGCGGCGGTGGCGAGGAGGCAGACGGCCAGGGTGTAGAGGGCCAGTCGGGGCATGAGGTCGACTCCTGTCCGGGGATGTACCAGTCCCGGACATTGTCCCCCATGCCCCGTCCCACGCCCCGTCCGGCAGTCCGACAGTCCGGAATCCCGGCAGTCCGGCAGTCCGGCAGTCCGGCAGTCCGGTCAGACGTCCGTGATCCGCAGGCCCGCGTGCGCCTTGTAGCGGCGGTTCGTCGAGATCAGGTTGGCGACCAGCGACTCGACCTGGTGGGCGTTGCGCAGCCGCCCCGCGAACACGCCCCGCATCCCGGGGATCCGGCCCGCCAGCGCCTGCACCAGGTCCGTGTCGGCGCGGCTCTCGCCCAGCACCATCACATCCGTGTCGATCCGCTCGACCTCCGGGTCCTGGAGCAGCACCGCCGACAGATGGTGGAAGGCGGCGGTCACCCGTGAGTCGGGCAGCAGGGCCGCGGCCTGCTCGGCGGCGCTGCCCTCCTCGGGCTTGAGCGCGTAGGCGCCCTTCTTGTCGAAGCCGAGCGGGTTCACACAGTCGACGACGAGCTTGCCGCTCAGCTCCTCGCGCAGCGCCTCCAGGAGCTTGGCGTGGCCCTCCCACGGCACCGCGACGATCACGACATCGCTGCGCCGCGCGCACTCGACGTTCTCCGCGCCCTCGATGCCGGACTGCTCGCCGCCCAGCTCCTCGGCCGCGGTGCGCGCCCGCTCCGCGGCCCGGGAGCCGATGATCACCTTCTGGCCCACCCGGGCCAGCCGGTACGCCAGGCCGCGCCCCTGGTCGCCGGTGCCCCCGAGCACTCCGACGACCAGGTCGGACACGTCGGGCAGGTCCCAGGGGTCCTTGGCGGGGGCCTTCTTCGCAGGGGTCGGGTCATCAGCAGTAGTCATGACAGCGATATTGACACGCCCGGCGACACGGACACGCCCGCCCCGGTCACGCCTTGACGCTGCCCTCCGTGAGCCCGGTGCGCCAGTACCGCTGGAGGACCCCCATCAGGACCATCAGCGGCAGTACGGACAGGAAGGCGCCGCCGACCGTGTACTGGTAGAGCTCGGGCTGCCGGTCCGCGTACCCCTGCCAGGAGGTGAGGCCCAGCTGGATCGGATACAGATCGGAGTCCGAGAGCATCACCAGCGGCAGGAAGAAGTTGTTCCAGATATGCACGAACTGGAACAGGAAGACGGTCACCAGCGCCGGGGTCATCAGCCGCAGCCCGAGCGTGGAGAAGATCCGCGCCTCGCCCGCGCCGTCGATCCGCGCCGCCTCCAGCAGCGAGTCGGGCACGGCGGCGGCCGCGTAGATCCGGCACAGGTAGACCCCGAAGGGGCTGACCACGCTGGGCAGCAGCACCGCCGCGTAGGTGTTGGCGAGCCCCATCTCGCTGAAGAGGAGATACAGCGGGAGGGCGAGCGCGGTGCCCGGGATGAGCACCCCGGCGAGGATGACGTTGAAGACGCCCTCCCGCCCGGGGAAGGGGAACTTGGCCAGGGCGTAGCCGGCGGCGGCCGACAGCAGGGTCGCGGCCAGCGCCCCGACGCCCGCGTACATCAGGCTGTTGGCGAACCAGCGGACGTAGATGCCGTCGTCGTAGGTCAGCACCCGGCGCAGATAGTCGATGGGGTGCGGGTCGTGGAACCAGAAGCCGAACGTGCCGAAGAGGTCGCTGCTTGACTTGGTCGACGACACCACCAGCCAGTAGACCGGGACCAGGAAGTAGACGGCCGCGACGGCGAGCAGCGAGACGGTGATGATGCGGTAGCGCAGCGGCGGCTGCCGGCCGTCCCGGCGGCGGCCGGGGCGGCGCGGCTCGCTGGCCCCGGTGTCCGGCGCCGGGGTGCCGTCCGCCGGGATCTGCTGGGTGACCTGGGTGCTCACCTGCTCATCCCGCCCTTCCTCTTGGGCTCTCGCTGTCCCACGAGCCTGAGGAAGCCGAAGGACAGCACGCAGGCGACGAGCGCGAGCAGCACCGCCTCGGCCGCAGCGATGTGCTGGTTGTTACTGGTGAACGCCTCGTTGTAGGCGGCCAGGTTGGGTGTGTAGCCGGAGTCGATGGAGTTGCTGAGCGGTTTGAGCACCTTGGGTTCGGCGAACAGCTGGAGGGTGCCGATGATGCTGAAGACGGTGGTCAGCACGAGCGCGGGCCGGATCAGCGGCAGCTTGATGTGCCAGGCGATCTGCCAGGCCCTGGCCCCGTCGATGCGCGCCGCCTCGTACAGCTCGCCGGGCACGGCCTTCAGCTGAGCGATCAGCACCAGCATGTTGTAGCCGGTGAACTGCCAGGTGACGATGTTGGCGATGGACCACAGCACGGTGGAGCGGCCCAGGAAGTCCACGTCCCATCCGGCGGAGTGCGCCATCTCCACCAGGGGGCTGATGCCCGGTACGTACAGAAAGCCCCACAGGATCGACGCGATGACGCCGGGCACCCCGTACGGCAGGAAGAAGGCCGTCCGGAAGAAGCCGACCCAGCGGGCGGACGCCGCCTCCAGCAGCAGCGCGAGTCCGGTGGCCAGCACGATCATCACCGGGATCTGCACGGCGCCGAACAGCAGCACCCGCCCGAACCCGGCGGTGAAGCGGTCGTCCTGGAGCGCGGTGGTGTAGTTGGCCAGGCCCGCCCACACCTCGTTGGTCTCGCCGCCGAGGCCGAGCGCGCCGGTGCGCTCGACCTTCAGCAGGCTCTGATACAGGGCGTATCCGATGGGCGCGATGAAGCACAGGAGGAAAAGCGCGAGGAAGGGCAGCAGAAATCCGGCCGCCGCCCGTGCGCTGCGGGCCTCGGTGCGGGTGGGGCGTCTCACCCGGCCTTCACCTGCAGTCCCTTTTGCTTGAGATCACTGATCGTCTCGCCCTGCACCTTCTTCAGTACGGACCGGAAGGAGCCGCCGTCACCGAAGGCCGCGGTGAAGGCGTCGCCGAGCCGCTGGTAGAGGGTGTCGGTGGCCGGGCCCCACCGCCAGCTGGTGTCCACGCCCTTGCTCGCGGCGTCGAACACCTTGCTGTACTCCTGGCCGCCGAAGAAGTCCTTGTGCACATCCAGCTGGGAGGTGGCGTAGCCCTGCTTGGCGGCGGGAGTGCCATAGCCGTTGTCGATAAGAAGCTTGATCGACTCGGGATCGGTGTTGAGCCAGATCGCGAAGTCCAGGGCGTCCTGGGGGTACTTGCTCTTGGCGAAGACCGCGGTGGTGGAGCCGCCCCAGTTGGCGAAGGCGCCGTCGCCCTTCTTCCATTGCGGCATGGGCACGACCCGCCACTTTCCGCTGGTCTTGGGGGCGTTGCCGACCAGCAGCGCATCGCCCCAGCTGGCGCCGAGCCAGGAGGCCATCGCACCGGTCTGGACGTCCTTGTACCAGGCGTTCTGCCGGTCCGGGATGGTCTTGATCAGCTTCTGCTTGACCAGCGCCTCCCAGTAGTCGGCGACCTTGCGGGTCGGCTCGTCGTCGATGGACACCGTCCAGGTGTCGCCCTCGGTGCCGAACCAGCGCGCCCCGGCCTGCCAGGCCAGGCCCGCGAAGCGGTTGCCGTTGGTCGCCGAGAAGGTCTCGATCCAGGCGCCCTTCTTACGGATCGCCTTGGCCGCCGCCTCGTACTCGTCCCAGGTGGTGGGCGGTTCGATGTCCCACTTGTCGAACAGGTCCTGACGGATGAACAGGCCCATGGGACCGGACGCCTGCGGCACGGCGTAGACGGCCTTGCCGAACACCGACTGCTGCCACTGCCAGCCGACGAACTTGTCCTTGTACTTGTCGATCCCGTACTTGGTGAGGTCCAGCAGGCCGTTGTCGATGAGGAAGCTGGGCACGACCGGGTACTCGATCTGACCGAGGTCCGGCGGGTTGCCCGACTTGATCGCGGCGTGCATCTTCGCGTACTGGGCGCCGTCCACGGCCGAGACCTTCTCGACCTTGACCTGCACCTCGGGGTTCTTGCTGTTCCACAGATCGACGGGCTTGTCGATGCCCGGCACCCAGGACCAGAAGGTCAGCGTGACCTTCTCGCCCTTCTTGCGGCCCTTGGGCTCGTCGTCCCCGTCGTCCGAGCCACAGCCCGCCAGGGCGAAGCCGGCCGCCACGGCGGCCGCGCCGCCCAGGACGGCGCGCCGCCCGGGGGCCTGGAGGTGCCCGTGAGAACTGTGGTGGTGCATCTCGCTCATACCAGCTCCTTCACCGGAATGCGCCGGAAGGTGATCGTCGAGTAGGCGCTGAAGTCGCCGGTCTCGTACAGCAGTCCGACGGTCGCGTCATCGATCCTGACCAGGTCGGAGTAGGCGGCCGGCAGCCCGTCGACGGTGTGCGCGGGCCGCCAGGTGACCCCGCCGTCGCGGCTGACCCGCACCGTCATCAGGGCCCGGTAGCCGGGGTCCGCGGGCCCGGAGAACAGCAGCACGCCTGCCTCTGCTCCCCCGGGTTCGCTCAGGTGCAGCACGCTGCCCTCGACGACCGGCGCGACCAGCCCGGCCTGCGGCCTGAAGGGCTTGTCGAGAGTCGCGCCGCCGTCGGACGAGTGGGCGTCGGCGCGGTTGCCGGGCGCGTTCGCGTCACTGCGGGTGTTGAAGTAGACCCGGCCGTCGGGGAGTTCGGCCGCGGTGGTCTCGTTGGCGTTGACGTATCCGTCGGGGTTGTCCTCGACGTACCCGATCCGCCAGGTGACGCCGTCGTCGTCGCTGAGCAGATCGTGTCCGCCGTCGTACTTCCCCTCGGCCCCGGTGTCGCCGGCGACGGTCGGCGGCGTCGAGTGATTGCCCGGGACGACGATCCGGCCCGCCCAGGAGCCGTGCCGGAGCCGCAGGGCGTGGCCGGGCGTGGTGGCGTACCAGCGCCACTCCGGCCGCTTCGCCTCGCCGGTGATCTCCCGGGCCGCGCTCCAGCTCGCCCCGTCGTCGTCGCTGTGCGTCACCCACACCCGGCGCCCGTCGGCGGCGGACACCTCGCCGCGCCGGATCAGGGCCTCGGTGGCGGTGGCGGCGCTGGTCACATGGACGAGGACGACGCGGCCGCCGGCGGTGACCACGGGCGCCGGATTCCCGGCCGTGCCGCTGCCGTTCTCCGCGACGACCTGTAAAGGCCCCCAGGTCCGCCCGCCGTCGGCCGACCGCTTGAGGACGAGGTCGATGTTCCCGTGGTCGGCGGAGGACCCCACCCGCCCCTCGGCGAAGGCCAGCAGCGTCCCGGCGGCCGTCGCCACCACCGCCGGAATGCGATAGCTCGCGTACCCCTCGGCCCCCGCCCGGAACGGCACGGAGACCTCGTACACGCGCGCTGCCACACCGCTTGCCATCCGACCCTCCGATGCCCCGTTGCAATCGAGTGCCGCCGCCATAAATGACCGGACGTAGGACGTCCCTTGTGTGCGGCGACCTTAGGGTTCGTCTCACAGAGCGTCAAGGGACGGCACATGAACACTTCGCGGCGGGTCCGTCGAAGGATGCAGGAGGCCGCTGTTGATCTCGTCCGTCGGGCCGAGGATCCGTCAGGCGGCGGCTCATAGCGTGAAGTTGTTCGCCCGCCCCCGTGACGAAGGACAGCGCACCACGATGACCAAGGCCCTCAAGCAGCTCCTCGAAGGGAGCGTCACCCTCGTCCTCGGGCTGGCGCTGTGGCTGTTCACCGGGGACGTCGAACTCCCCGTCGTGACCCTCACCAAGATCGGGGTCGTGATGATGTGCTGGGGCGGCGCCCAGCTGCTCTACGGCTCGTACCTGAGCCTGGGCGGGCAACGCTCGAAGAGCTGAGGCGTTCGAAGAGCTGAGGCGTTCGAAGCCGCCCGAAGGGGTGAGGCCGACCCGATACGCCCCCGCCGCCCCGCGCGCCACGGCAGGATCCCGGTGCCATGGACGCCGTACGGGTCGCGCTGCTGCGCGACGTGCTCACCGGGACCGAGTGGCTGCCCGCCACCCGCCGGTTCGCGGGCTCCCTGCGGGCCTCGGTCGGGCCGCGCGGGGGCGGGCTGCTGCTGGTGGGCAGCGAGCGGTACGAGCCGTGGCACCTGGCCGCGCACCTCGACGACGAGGCCGCCTGGTCCGGCCTGCCCGAGCTGTCCCCCACCCTCGTACGCCACCGGGTCCCGGACGGCGCGGTCCCCGCCCATCTGTCCGTCGGCCTCGGCCGGTTGGAGTGCGCCAGGCGCGGTGAGACGCTGCTCGTGGTCGCGCCGGACGACCCGGGGGCCGGGCTGTTGGAGCGGGTGCACGACGCGCGCCGGAGCGGGGCCACCGTGCTCGCCCTCGACGGCGGCCACGCCGAGCTGCACGCCCTGGCCCATGACGCGCTGGCCGCCCCGGCCGGCGCGGGCCTCGATCTGGACACCCTCCAGCACCTGGTCAGCGCGGCCGCCGGGGAGAACGGCCTCCCCGCGCCGCGCGGCCGCCACCGCTTCCGCGACCGCCTCGCCCGGCTGGCCGACCAGCTGACGGCCCCGCCACCGGCGCCCTGGTAGGGCCGGCGCCGGAGCGATGGCGCAATTAATTCGTTTGTGGGCCACGCGGGCGGCCCCGGACCATGGCCCCTTGTGACGGACGACCATCCCCCGCCTCCGGGGGCGCGTCGGCGCGCCCTGCTGCCCGATCTCGCGCCCTGGCGCTCCTCCCGCGACTTCCGCCTGCTGTGGACCGCGGGTCTGGTGACCGCCTTCGGCAGCTTTCTGACCATGGTGGCGCTGCCGCTGCAGATCAAGGAGTTGACGGGGTCGACCCTCGCCGTCGGCGCGATCGGCGCGGTCGAGCTGGTTCCGCTCGTCGTCTTCGGTCTGTACGGCGGGGCGCTCGCCGACGCCGTCGACCGCCGGAAACTGATCCTGCTCACCGAGGCGGGCCTGGGGCTGCTGTCGGCGCTGCTGCTGGCCAACAGCCTGCTGCCCGAACCCATGCTGTGGCCGCTGTATGTCGTGGCCGCCCTGACCAGCGCGCTCACCGGGCTGCAGCGCCCGGCCATCGACGCGGTCACGGCCCGTATCGTGCCGCACGACCAGCTCACCGCGGCCGCCGCGCTGAACTCGATCCGCTGGCAGC
The DNA here is from genome assembly GCF_053890475.1 of Streptomyces sp. LZ34. Lineage (NCBI taxonomy): Bacteria > Bacillati > Actinomycetota > Actinomycetes > Kitasatosporales > Streptomycetaceae > Streptomyces > Streptomyces sp. LZ34. The sequence continues at coordinate 9,039,195 of NZ_CM132680.1, read as the reverse complement.
TGTCCGCCGTGGCGGGACCCTCGCTCGCGGGCGTCGTCGTCGCGTACGCCGGGCTGCCCTTCGCGTACGGGCTGGACCTGCTGACGTTCGCCGTCTCGATCCTCCTCGCGCTCGGCTTCACCCCGGCGCCGCCCGCCCACGACGCGGAGAAGCCGTCGCTGCGGGCGATCGGCGAGGGGGCGAGCTACGCCTGGCGGCGCAAGGATCTTCTGGGCACGTACGCGGTGGACATGGCGGCCATGCTGTTCGCCTTCCCGAACGCGATCTTCCCCTTCCTCGCCGACGAACTGGACGCGCCCTGGTCGCTCGGCCTGATGTACGCGGCCGGGTCGGTCGGCTCCATCGTGGTGAGCGTGACCAGCGGCTGGGCCTCCCGGGTGCACCGGCACGGCCGGATGGTCGTGCTGAGCGCGGCGCTGTGGGGGGCGGCGATGGCCGCGGCGGGATGGCTGCCGAACGTCTGGCTGGTGCTGCTGTGTCTGGCGGTGGCGGGCGGGGCGGACATGGTCAGCGGGCTGTTCCGCGCGACGATGTGGAACCAGACGATCCCCGACGAGCTGCGGGGGCGGCTGGCGGGCATCGAGCTGCTGTCGTACGCGACGGGGCCGCAGCTGGGCCAGGTCCGGGCCGGGGGCATGGCCGGGCTGGTGGGGGTGCGGGCCTCGGTGTGGACGGGCGGGCTGGCGTGCGTCGCGTCGATCGGGCTGCTGGCCCTGGCCCTGCCGAAGCTCATGGCGTACGACGCGAGGACGGATCCGCACGCGCGGCGCGTCCGCGAGTCGCGAGGGGCGGCGGACGCGGCGGTGGACGCGGCGGCGTGAGCCGCCGCGCGGCTCCCCCGTCCGGGCATCCGGCCTCGAGCAAGCCGACCCGCCGTCCCAGGAACGCCCCCAGGGCCGCGGCTTCAGCGGGGTCCGGGAGCAGAGCCGCGCCGCGGTCCGGGGCCGCGGAACCAGCGCGGCCCGGGGGGCAACCCGCAACCCGGTCCGGGGCACCCGTCCGACGGGCGGGACGCAGCCCCGGCACTCGGCCGACCGCGGTCAGCCGCCGTCCCGCGCACCTTCGTCCGGCGCGCCCCCGCCGCGCGCGGGCTCATCGCGCCAGCGCGGGTCGCTCTCCCACTCGACGTTCCGCTCCGCGGTCAGCTCCACCGCGTGTTCGGCCTCGGTGCGGCTCGGGTACGGCCCCAGCCGGTCGGCCGCCCGGCATTCCGGGCCCTCCTCGACCTTCTGGTGCTTGATGCAGTAGTACCACTCGCCCGGCTTCCCCGCGGCCCGCTTCTTGAACAGCGCCATCGCGGCCTCCCTCCCTCGTCTCTCCAGTTTCCCGCCATGCTGCCCGATGCGCCGCCGATACACTCGCTGACATGTCTGGCCAGTCGCTTCTTGTCCCGGGAAAGCTCTCTCCCGCCCGCCCCGTCCCCGCCTCTATCCCCCGCCCCGAGTACGTCGGCAAAGAGGGCCCGACGCCGTATACGGGGTCCGAGGTCCAGGACGCCGAAACGATCGAGCGGATGCGGATCGCGGGCGGGATCGCCGCGCGGGCGATGGGGGAGGCCGCGAGCCGGATCGCGCCGGGGGTCACCACGGACGAGCTGGACCGGGTGGCGCACGAGTACCTGTGCGACCACGGCGCGTACCCCTCGACGCTGGGCTACCGCGGCTTCCCCAAGTCGCTGTGCTCCTCCGTCAACGAGGTCATCTGCCACGGCATCCCGGACTCGACGGTGCTGCGCGACGGCGACATCGTGAACCTGGATGTGACCGCGTTCATCGGCGGCGTGCACGGCGACACCAACGCCACCTATCTGTGCGGCGAGGTGGACGAGGAGTCGCGGCTGCTGGTGGAGCGCACCCGGGAGTCCCTCAACCGCGCGATCAAGGCGGTCAAGCCGGGCCGCCGCATCAACATCATCGGCCGCGTCATCGAGTCGTACGCCAAGCGCTTCGGCTACGGCGTGGTCCGCGACTTCACCGGCCACGGCATCAACTCGTCCTTCCACTCCGGCCTGATCGTCCCGCACTACGACAGCCCGCATCACACCACCGAGATCAAGCCGGGGATGACCTTCACGATCGAGCCGATGCTGACGCTGGGCAGCTACGAGTACGACATGTGGGACGACGGCTGGACGGTCGTCACCAAGGATCGGAAGCGGACGGCCCAGTTCGAACACACGCTCGTGGTGACCGAGACGGGCGCGGAGGTTCTGACCCTCCCATAGGGTCGTATTACCAATTTTTTACTCTCGGCTTACGGATTCTTGGGGCTGAGCTGGAGCTGGGTAGGTAAGCCTCAGTTAAGTTAGGGCGGCCTATCCGGCCCCTGTCTCGACATGCCGCCATGTCGGCATGCTGCCCGATCTCGACTGGAGTCCGTTTATGAGAGCCGCCCGCTCTTCCGCCGTCACCGCCATCGCGGCGGTGGCCTCGCTGGCCGCCGTGTCCGGCTGCGCCGAGAAGTCCGACGCCAAGGGCTCCGACGCGATCCGGATCACGGCGTCCAACGACAAGTGCGAGGTCTCCAAGACCAAATTCCCGGCCGGGCACGTCAGGCTCGCGGTGGAGAACAAGGGCTCCAAGGTCACCGAGGTGTACGTCTACGCGCCCGGCGACCGGATCGTCACCGAGCGGGAGAACATCGGCTCCGGCCTCAAGGCCAGCATCACCGCCGAGATCAAGGCGGGCACCTACGAGATCGCCTGCAAGCCCGGCATGAAGGGCCACGGCATCCGGCAGAAGGTGACCGTGACCGGCGGCAAGGTCGCCAAGCGGAACCCGAAGCTGGACAAGGCGGTGGCCGACTACCGCGCCTATGCCCAGGCGCAGGCCGACGAGACGCTGCCGAAGGCCCAGGCGTTCGCGGACGCGGTCAAGAAGGGCGACCTGGAGGCCGCCAAGAAGGCGTACGCGCCCTCGCGCGTCGGCTGGGAGCGCACCGAGCCGGTCGCCGAGTCCTTCGGCGACATCGACCCGAAGGTGGACATCCGCGAGGACGGCCTGGAGAAGGGCCAGAAGTGGACCGGCTGGCACCGGCTCGAGAAGTCCCTGTGGCAGGACAAGAAGATCACCGCCGAGGACAAGACCCTCGCGGACCAGCTGATCAAGGATCTGAAGGACTGGCAGAAGCGGGTCGGCACGGCGGACATCACCCCCACCGGCATGGCCAACGGCGCCAAGGAACTCCTCGACGAGGTGCAGACCGGCAAGGTCACCGGCGAGGAGGAGCGCTACAGCCACACCGACCTGGTCGACTTCGAGGGCAATGTCGACGGCGCCGAGAAGTCGTACCAGCTGCTCAAGCCGGTGGCCTCGCAGAACAACCCGGCCCTGACCAAGGATCTGGACAAGCAGTTCGCGGCGGTGAAGAAGCTGCTCGACAAGTACCGCGAGGGTGACGGGTTCGTGTCGTACGACACCGTCGGCGAGGCCAAGCGCAAGGAGCTGTCCGACGCGGTCAACGCCCTGGCCGAGCCGCTGTCCAAGCTCGCCGCGGCCGTGGCGAAGTAGGGGCGCGCCGACCATGACCGACCAGTCAGCACAAACGCCCCCGGCCGACGAGCCCGTCGACGAGCCCGCCTCCGCGCGCCGCACCGCCCCCTCGCGCCGCGCGCTGCTCGGCTGGGGCGGCGCCGGGCTCGCGCTCGGCGCCGCCGCGGGCGGGAGCGCCGCGGCGGCCCTCGGCGGCTCCGACGCGACCGCCCAGCCGGTGGCCGACAGCGGGGCCGCGGTGCCCTTCTACGGCGCGCACCAGGCCGGGATCGCCACCGCCGTGCAGGACCGGCTGCACTTCGCGGCCTTCGACGTCACCACCGACGACCGCGACGAGCTGATCGCGCTCCTGAAGGAGTGGACGAAGGCGGCCGCCCGGATGACACAGGGCCACGCGGTCGGCGGCGGCGCCGTCGGCGGGCTCGCCGAGGCCCCGCCGGACGACACCGGCGAGGCGCTGGGGCTCAAGCCGTCCCGGCTCACCCTCACCGTGGGCTTCGGGCCGACCCTCTTCAAGGACAAGAAGGGCAAGGACCGCTTCGGCCTCGCCGGGCGCCGCCCGGAGGCCCTGATCGAGCTGCCCGCGTTCCCCGGCGACAACCTGGACGCGGCGCGCAGCGACGGCGACCTGTGCGTTCAGGCGTGCGCGGACGACCCGCAGGTGGCGGTGCACGCGATCCGCAACCTGGCCCGTATCGGCATGGGCAAGGTCGCCATCCGCTGGTCGCAGCTGGGCTTCGGCAAGACGTCCTCGACGACGCCGGACGCGCAGACCCCGCGCAACATGATGGGGTTCAAGGACGGCACCCGGAACATCGCGGGCACCGACTCCGCGGCCCTGGACAAGCATGTGTGGGTGGGGGGAAAGACCGGCCCCGAGTGGCTGGCCGGCGGCTCGTACCTGGTCGCCCGCCGCATCCGGATGCACATCGAGACCTGGGACCGCACCTCCCTCCAGGAGCAGGAGGACGTCTTCGGGCGCACCAAGGGCGAGGGCGCGCCCATCGGCAGGCCGCGCGAGCGCGACGAGCCGAACCTGAAGGCGATGCTGCCCACCGCGCATGTCCGCCTCGCCCACCCGGACTCCAACGGCGGGGCGCGGATCCTGCGTCGCGGCTACTCCTTCACCGACGGCACGGACGGCCTGGGGCGGCTGGACGCGGGGCTGTTCTTCCTCGCCTACCAGCGGGACGTGCGGCAGGGGTTTGTGCCCGTGCAGCAGAAACTGGGGCGCGACGACGCGCTCAACGAGTACATCCAGCACGTGGGTTCGGCGCTGTTCGCCGTCCCGCCGGGCGTCCGCGACGCGGGCGACTGGTGGGGCCGGGCGCTGTTCACCTGACCGAAGAGAGAAGAGAAAGGCGAACCTCGTGTTCGGCAACTACCTGGTCGGACTGCGCGAAGGGCTGGAAGCCAGCCTGGTCGTCTGCATCCTCGTCGCCTATCTGGTCAAGACCGAGCGCCGGGAGGCGCTGCGCCCGGTCTGGCTGGGCATCGGCGTCGCGGTCGCGGTGAGCCTGTCCTTCGGCGCGGCGCTGCAGTTCGGCACGCGGGAGCTGACGTTCAAGGCGCAGGAGGCGCTGGGCGGCTCGCTGTCGATCGTCGCGGTCGGCCTGGTGACCTGGATGGTGTTCTGGATGCGGCGCACCGCCCGGCACCTGAAGCGCGAGCTGCACGGCAAGCTGGACGCGGCGCTCGCGATGGGCACCGGGGCGCTGGTGGTGACCGCGTTCCTGGCGGTGGGCCGCGAGGGCCTGGAGACCGCGCTGTTCGTCTGGACGGCGGTGCAGGCCAGCAACGACGGGACGTCGCGGCCGCTGATCGGGGCGGTCCTGGGGCTGCTCACCGCGGTACTGCTGGGCTGGCTGTTCTACCGCGGCGCGCTGAAGATCAACCTGGCGAAGTTCTTCACCTGGACCGGCGGCATGCTGGTCATCGTGGCGGCGGGCGTGCTCGCGTACGGCTTCCATGACCTGCAGGAGGCGGAGTTCGTCCCCGGCCTGCACGACCTGGCCTTCGACATCAGCGGAACCATCCCGCCGGACTCCTGGTACGGCACCGTGCTCAAGGGCGTCTTCAACTTCCAGCCGGACCCGACCGTTCTCCAGGTCTCGGTGTGGCTGCTGTATCTGGTCCCCACGCTCGCCTTCTTCCTGGTCCCCGGTAGGGTTGCGCCGTCCAAGGCAGTCCCGAAGGAGCCCACGCCCCATGACACGCAGGGCACGCAGGTCACAGCGTCGGCAGTGCGCAGTTCCGAAAGCCGCGGCAGCGGCGGCGGTGGCAGTGACGCTGGCGATGACGCTGACAGGCTGCATGACGGTGCACGGCGAGCGGGAGAACATCCCGTCCGTCGCGAAGGATGAGGCGCCGAAGGCGCTCAAGCGGTTCACGGACGTCTACAACAAGTCCTACCGCGAGCTGGATCCGGCGCTGGCGAACCAGGTCCAGACCGGCCCGCTGCTGGACATCAGCGCGGCCGACCTGAAGGCGCAGCACGCCGGCAAGCCCGGCGGGAACCCCGATTACCCGCCGCTGGAACTCAACGACGCGCGCTACGTCATACCCAAGCAGGTCGGCTGGCCGAAGTTCTTCCTGGCGAACACCGAGAGCAACCGCGACGACAACCGCTGGCTGCTGGTCTTCACCCGAGGCGGGGCGGACGAGCCGTGGAAGGCCGCGTATCTGTCCATCCTCAGCCAGGACGAGGTGCCGGACTTCCAGCTCGACAAGGACGGCTGGGCAAAGCCCGTGCCGACCGAGGGGGCCACGCCCAGGCTGGCGGCCGCGCCGGACGAGCTCAGCGCCGAGTACACCGACTATCTGATGACCGGCAAGGGCGAGGTCTTCGCGGACGGCCAGTCGACGTCGGGGCTGCGGACCGGGCGGAAGAAGTTCCTGCGCACCCCGAAGTTCTGGACCGAGTACATCGACACGGCCGCGAACGGCGCCCGCTACGCCCCGGTGGGGCTGCGCCTGAACGACGGCGGGGCCCTGGTCTTCTTCACCTCCCACCACCGGCAGAAGCAGACCATGGCGAAGGGCTACCGGCCCAACCCCACCCCGCAGATCAAGGCGCTGATGACCGGCGAGGCGAAGAAGTCGGTGACCTTGACCCGGGTGTCGGAGTCGGCGGTACGGGTCCCGGCGAAGGACGCGGCGGACCCGAAGGTGGTGTTCCTCAACCGGCTGGAGGGCGTGACGGCTGCGAAGGGCGAGTAGGGCCCGCTCCCCCGGTCGTCAGCGTCGCTCCAGTCGCAGGCGTGGTGCCGGTCGGCGTCTCGCGCCGCACCGTCCCGCCCTGTCAGCGTCCTATCGGCCAGGCGTGCGACTCGTGCTCGTGCCCCTCGTCCGCGAGCCGGGCACACGCGTCGGTCAGCGACTCCAGCAGCGACAGCGGGTCCGGCAGCGGCCGCTCCGGCCCCAGCAGCCAGGCCACCCGGCCGTCCCCCGGCAGCCGCGCGGGCGGCAGGAGCACATAGCTGCCCCGGCAGTGCCAGCGCAGCCCGGGGTGCTCGTCCATCGTCTCGGGGTGGCAGTCCAGCTCGCACGGCCACCACTCGTCCTCGTCCTCCGGGGTGCCGCGGGTGGCCGTGAAGAACAGCATGCGGACCTGCCCCTGCTGGTGCTCGGCGCTGGTGGTGGCCACGGGCCCGACCTCGACACCGGCCTCGCCGAGCCGCTCCATGGCCAGCCGGCCGGCGGCCACGGGCACATCCAGCACGTCATGGGCGATGCCGGTGGCGGTGATGAAGTTCGCCTCGGGGTCGCTCTGCAGCCACCGCGCGACCTTCTCCGGGTCGGTGGTCGCCTGCGTCTGCCAGGCGAAGGAAACGGGGTGCCGGGCCGGGGTCGGACAGCCGATGCGGTCGCAGGAACAGCCGTAGCCGGAGGGATGGGCGGCCGGCGCGAGCGGGAACCCGGCGGCGGCAGCGGCCATGAGCAGATCCTCGCGGGCGCCGGCCGCGCCCGCCCCCGTGCCCGTGTCGCCGCCCGCTCCGCTCCGCGGTCGGCGCAGCCACTGGGAGAACCTGCCCTTGCGTTCCATCTACCGCCTCGCTTCCCCGCCGGTACCGCCGGATACCCAGCCAATGCTGCCACCATCCTGCTCCCGAGGTGGCCGGTGTCCGCATCCGGGGTGCCCGGGACCCCCCTCTGGGTGCGGATATCGGGCATAACCGAACTGGCGCCCCTAGCGTGCCCTTATGGTCACGAGGTCTCTACTGACTGGTATAGCGGTCCTCACCCTGTCCGTGCCGGCCGCTGTGCCGGCCACCGCCCCGGCCGCCGCGCCGCCCACCGTGCCGACCCTCCCGTCCGGGCGGCGCGGCGGGCCCCCGACCGCCGATTCGCTCCCGCCGATTGCCTACGTGGCGCATCGCGGCGGGGCCCTGGAAGTCCCCGAGAACAGCGTGTCCGGCCTGACCGCCGCCTACGAGCGCGCCGCCGCCCAGGTCCTGGACTTCGACACCAGGATGCTGCGGGACGGCACGCTCGTGGTGATGCACGACGCGACGCTGGACCGTACGACGTACTCGACCGGCCCTGTGAGGTCGCTCACCGCCGCCCAGTGGCGGACCATACGGCTGCGGCCGGGCCCCTGGCTGCCCGGCCTGTGGCTGCCCGAGGCGCCGCCGACCGTCGGCGAGGCGCTGGACCTCTTCGGCGGACGCAGGGTGCTGATGGTGGAGGCGAAGGACCCCGACAGCCTGCCCCGCCTGTCCGCGATGATCCACGAGCGCGGCCTGACCCGCTCCGTCTTCGTCAACACCAACCGCCTCCGCGTGGCCCGGCAGGCCCACCGGATGGGGCTGCTGACGCAGCTGTGGCGCTCGGCCCGGCAGTTGCGCAAGGACCGGCCCCGCGCATGGCGGGGGTTCGTGGATCTGCTGGACGTGGACTACCAGGCGCGGAAGCAGGACCTGCGGCGGGCGGTGGCCTCCGGCATACGCCGGGTGTGGGCCCACACGGTGAACACTCCCGAGGCGCGGGACCGGATGCTGCGGCTGGGCTGCGGCGGCATCATCACGGACGCGCCGACGCCGCTGACGTCGACCGCGCGCTGATCTCGCGGATCACGTGGTCACGTGGTCACGTGTTGCTGATCACCTCTTGAGGATCCCCCACAGCGCCGTCTCGACCACCGCGTCCGCGTACTCGTGCGTGAGCGGATGGGTGCGCAGCAGCCAGCGGTGGGTCAGCGGGCCGCACACCAGCTCGACGGCGACGTTCGGGTCGACGTCCCGCGCGACCTGCCCGGCGTCCTGGGCGGCCCGCAGCCGCTCGGCGAGCAGCCGCAGCCCCGGCTCCAGGACCCGGGCGACGAAATGGGCGCCGAGCTCGGGGTTCACCAGCCCCTCGGCGGTCAGCGCGCGGGCGGGCAGGTCGTACGCGGGCGCGTTCATCTGGTCGACCGCCCCCCGCAGCACGAGCTTGAGATCCGCCTCCAGATCCCCCGTGTCGGGCAGCGCGGGCTCGCCGCCCTCGGGCGTCTCCCCCTGAGCGATGAAGGCGTCCAGCAGCACCGCGGCCTTGGAAGGCCACCAGCGGTAGATCGTCTGTTTGCCGACCCCGGCACGGGCCGCGATGGCCTCGATGGTGAGCCGGGGATAGCCCATCTCGCCGACGAGCTCCAGAGCGGCGTCGAGGATCGCCCGGCGGGAGCGTTCGCTGCGGCGGGCGGAGTCGGGCGCTGCTTTGTCGGCCATGGCGGACAACCTACCGACCTCCTAAACCATCCATTCGGCTCATACCCCGGGCGGGCACCGGGGCGCACCATGAGGCCAGGACCACGTACGACGATCCGTACGGGCCTGCACTCCCGTGAGGAGCCATCCTTGTCCTTGCGTACCCCTGAGCGCCGCGCCACCGCGCGCCGCTATCTGATGTGTCCGCCGACCCACTTCAGGGTCACCTACTCCATCAACCCCTGGATGGACCCGGCCAAGCCCGTGGACCTCCCGCTCGCGCTCGCCCAGTGGGAGGACCTGCGCGACCGCTACCGCTCCCTCGGCCACACCGTCGAGGAGCTCGCGCCCCGGCCCGACCTCCCCGACATGGTGTACGCGGCGAACGGCGCGACCGTCGTCGACGGCCGCGTCCTCGGCGCCCGCTTCGCCCATCCCGAGCGCACCGGCGAGGCGGCGGCCCACCTGGACTGGTTCCGCGCCCACGGCTACGCGGAGGTGCGCGAGCCCGAGCACGTCAACGAGGCCGAGGGCGACTTCGCAGTCACCGCGTCCTGGCTGCTGGCGGGCCGCGGCTTCCGCAGCAGCCCGCTCTCGCACTCCGAAGCGCAGGAGTTCTTCGGTCGCCCCGTGATCGGCCTGGATCTCGTCGATCCGCGCTACTACCACCTCGACACGGCGCTGTGCGTGCTCGACGACACGACGGACACGGAGATCATGTACTACCCCGGCGCCTTCTCACCCGGCAGCCGGACCGTACTCGGCCGTCTCTTCCCCGACGCGATCATAGCCACGGAGGCGGACGCCTCGGCCCTCGGGCTCAACGCGGTCAGCGACGGCCGCCATGTCGTACTCCCCCAGGCAGCGGCCGGACTCTTCGGTCCCCTGCGCGAACGGGGCTACGAGCCGATCGCGATGGACCTGAGCGAGCTGCTCAAGGGCGGCGGCAGCGTGAAGTGCTGCACGCAGGAGCTACGAGATCCGGGCCGCTAGGCCCGACCCCGGACGCCCGGCCCCCGCCGGGCGTCGCCGCCCCCAGCGCCCGACGCCGGAAGGGCCGCCGCCGGGGCCGGGCGGGCGGGGACGGGCCGACAGCAGGCGGCGGCCGAGGCCCAGGTGGCCGCAGCGGAGCCGGGGCCCGGTTCGGCGCTGCCGCGGCGACGGGACCGTGCCGCCGGAGCGAGCCAGGGGCGCTGCCGACCGCGCACCGCGGGAGCTGCCGCCGCACCCGGGCGGCGGGAGCGCAGCGGGGCAGCGGGAGCGCGCCGCCACGACCGGCCGGCCGCGGGCTGTCGCTCGGGCGGTAAACTTCGGTGGGTGCACGCATCCGCTCCCGAAGCCGCCCGAACCGGCGAGACGCTGCGCGCCGCGCTCGCCGCGCTGCTCGATGGGCTGCCGCCCCGGCAGGCTGCCCAGGCGACGGGGCGGCTGATCGAGAACTACCGGGGGCGGACCCCGACCGACGCGCCCGTGCTGCGCGACCGGTCCGACGTCGTGGCCTACGCCGCGTACCGGATGCCCGCCACCTTCGAAGCCGTGCGCTCCGCGCTGGCCGCGTTCCGCGCGGCGGCGCCGGAGTGGAGCCCGGCCACTCATGTGGACATCGGCGGCGGCACCGGCGCGGCCACCTGGGCGACCGCCGCGACCTGGCCGGACGGGGCCCGCGCCACCACCGTCCTGGACTGGGCCGAGCCCGCGCTCGCCCTCGGCCGGGAGCTGGCCGGCGGCGCGGACGTCGAGGCGCTGCGGGAGGTGCGCTGGCAGCGCCAGGCCATCGGCGACGGCCTGTCCCTCCCCGACGCGACCGACCTGGTCACCGTCTCCTACGTACTCGGCGAGCTGACCCCCGCCGACCGCCGCGCCGTCGTCGACGAGGCGGCCCGGGCCGCCCAGGCCGTCGTACTGGTCGAGCCCGGCACCCCGGACGGCTACCTCCGCGTCCGCGAGGCGCGGGATCAGCTGCTGGCGGCGGGGCTGCGCGTGGTGGCCCCGTGCCCGCACAGCGCGCAGTGCCCGATCGAGCCGGGCACGGACTGGTGCCACTTCGCGGCCCGGGTCAGCCGGTCGTCGCTGCACCGGCAGGTGAAGGGTGGTTCGCTGCCGTACGAGGACGAGAAGTTCGCGTACGTCGCGGCGGCCCGCTTCCCCGCCGCGCCCGCGGACGCCCGCGTGGTACGCCGCCCGCAGCTCCGCAAGGGCCAGGTGCTGCTCGACCTGTGCACCCCGGACGCGGGCCTGCGCCGCGAGACCGTCACCAAGCGCCAGGGCCCCCGCTACCGCACGGCCCGCGACGCCGACTGGGGCGACGCCTGGCCGAACGCGGACGAGGGCGCCGCCGCGGGCCCGGCCCACTGATCGTCCCGCTGTCGATCACGTGCCGACGTAGGCCGCGAGGTGCTCGCCGGTGAGGGTGGAGCGGGCGGCGACGAGTTCGGCGGGTGTCCCCTCGAAGACGATCCGGCCGCCGTCGTGGCCGGCGCCGGGGCCGAGGTCGATGATCCAGTCGGCGTGCGCCATGACAGCAGGGTGGTGCTCGACGACGATGACCGACTTGCCGGAGTCGACGAGCCGGTCGAGCAGACCGAGCAGCTGCTCGACGTCGGCGAGGTGCAGGCCGGCGGTCGGCTCGTCGAGGACGTAGACGCCGCCCTTCTCGGCCATGTGGGTGGCCAGCTTGAGCCGCTGCCGCTCGCCGCCGGACAGCGTGGTGAGCGGCTGGCCGAGGCTGAGGTAGCCGAGCCCGACGTCGGCGAGCCGGCCGAGGATGCGGTGCGCGGCCATGGGGTATCCCCTGCTCGAAGAGCTTGGGGAAGCGCAGGCCTCGCCGGCGCCGAAGAACTCCTCGGCCTCGGTCACCGACATCGCGAGCACCTCGCTGATGTCGCGGCCGCCGAGGTGGTACTCCAGCACCGAGGCGTCGAACCGCTTCCCCTCGCAGTCCTCGCAGGTGGTGGAGACGCCGGCCATCATCCCCAGGTCGGTGTAGACGACGCCGGCGCCGCTGCAGGTGGGGCAGGCACCCTCGGAGTTGGCGCTGAACAGCGCCGGCTTCACGCCGTTGGCCGTCGCGAACGCCTTGCGGATCGGGTCGAGCAGCCCGGTGTACGTCGCCGGGTTGCTCCGCCTGGAGCCGCGGATCGCGCTCTGGTCGACCGACACCACGCCTTCGTCGGCAGCCCCCGACTGTTGACACAGCGATCCGTGTACGAGGGAGCTCTTGCCGGAGCCCGCCACTCCGGTGACCACGCAGAGCACCCCGAGCGGGATGTCGACGTCGACGCCCCGCAGGTTGTGTGTCGTCGCGCCGCGGACCGGAAGCCGGCCCTTGGGCGTCCGCACCGTCTCCTTGAGGCCGGCCCGGTCGTCGAGATGGCGGCCGGTGACGGTGTCGCCGGCCCGCAGCCCCTCGACGGTGCCCTCGAAGCAGACGGTGCCGCCCGCCGTGCCGGCGCCGGGGCCGAGATCGACGATGTGGTCGGCGATCGCGATCGTCTGCGGCTTGTGCTCCACGACGAGCACCGTGTTGCCCTTGTCCCGCAGCCGCACCAGCAGGTCGTTCATCCGCTGGATGTCGTGGGGGTGCAGGCCCGTGGTGGGCTCGTCGAAGACGTACGTGACGTCGGTGAGCGAGGAGCCGAGGTGGCGGATCATCTTGGTGCGCTGTGCCTCGCCGCCCGAGAGCGTGCCCGACGGCCGGTCGAGCGAGAGATAGCCGAGGCCGATCTCCACGAACGAGTCGAGGGTCTGCTGCAGCGCGGTGAGCAGCGGCGCCACCGACGGCTCCGCGATGCCGCGGACCCATTCGGCCAGGTCGCTGATCTGCATCGCGCAGGCGTCGGCGATGCTGATCTTCTTGATCTTCGATGCCCGGGCGCCCTCGCTGAGCCGGGTGCCGTCGCACTCGGGGCAGGTGGTGAAGGTGACCGCCCGTTCCACGAACTCCCGGATGTGCGGCTGCATCGCCTCCTTGTCCTTGGAGAGCATCGACTTCTGGATCCGCGGGATCAGCCCCTCGTAGGTCATGTTGATGCCCGCGATCTTCATCCTGGTCGGCTCGCGGTGGAGGAAGTCGTGCAGCTCCTTCTTCGTGAACTTCCGGACGGGCTTGTCCGGGTCGAAGAAGCCCGACTCGATGTAGAGCCGGGAGTTCCAGCCGCCCCCCTTGTAACCGGGGACGGTGATCGCGCCCTCGGCGAGCGACTTGGAGTCGTCGTAGAGCTGGGTGAGGTCGAGATCGGTGACCGAGCCCCGGCCTTCGCAGCGCGTACACATGCCGCCGGTACGGGTGAAGGTCGCCTTCACCGCCTTCTTGGCACCGCGCTCGACGGTGATCGCACCGCTCGCCCGGACCGAGGGGACGTTGAAGGCGTACGCGCTGGGCGGGCCGATGTGCGGCTTCCCGAGCCGGCTGAAGAGGATGCGCAGCATCGCGTTGGCGTCGGTGGCGGTGCCGACCGTCGAGCGGGGGTCGGCACCCATCCGCTGCTGGTCGACGGTGATCACCGTGGTCAGCCCGTCGAGGACGTCGACCTCGGGCCGTGCCAGCGTCGGCATGAAGCCCTGCACGAAGGCGCTGTAGGTCTCGTTGATCAGCCGCTGCGACTCCGCGGCGATCGTGTTGAACACCAGCGAGCTCTTGCCCGAGCCGGAGACTCCGGTGAACACCGTCAGCCGGCGCTTCGGGATCTCGATGCTGACGTCCTTGAGGTTGTTCTCGCGCGCGCCGTGCACGCGGATCAGATCGTGGCTGTCGGCGGCGTGCGGCGCGGGCGACTCCGTGTCCGTCTTCTTGGCCATGCTCATCGTGTCTCCGTTCTGTTACGGACTGTTGCGCGGGGTTGCCTTCGCCGTCGGCTCAGCGCAGCTCGTTGATGCGGATCAGGTTGCCCGCGGGGTCGCGGAAGGCACAGTCGCGAACACCGTACGGCTGATCGATCGGCTCTTGGACGACCTCGGCATCGCCGGCCTGAAGCCGCGCGAAGACGCCGTCGAGGTCGGCGGTGGCCAGGGTGATGCGGGCGTAGGTGCCCTTGGCCATCATCTCGACGATGGTGCCGCGCTCGTCGTCGGTGGTGCTGGGGTCGGTGGCCGGCGGCTCCAGGACGATGGACGTGCCGGGCTGGTCGGCGGGGCCGACCGTGATCCAGCGCATCTTGCCCTGTCCGACGTCGTTGCGGACTTCGAAGCCGAGGGTGTCGCGGTAGAAGGCCAGGGAGGCGTCCGGGTCGTCATGCGGGAGGAAGGTCCAGTGAATGGTGATGTCCATGGCGATCACGCTAGCTGCGGCTCCGTGACCCGGGCTTCTCCATTCCTGATCGGTTCCTGATCGGTCTGGTCATCTGTCTCGAGGCTCCTCATCGCCTCGGGCGCTGTGCGAAACTCGTCGAATGAAACGGCAGGACCTCGACGACCTCGTACGGCTGCGGCGGGCCCGCGACCGGATGGACCGCGACTACGCCGAGCCGCTCGACGTCCCGGCGCTGGCGCACGGCGCCCTGATGTCGCCGGGCCATTTCTCCCGCAGCTTCCGCGCCGCCTTCGGCGAGACGCCCTACAGCTACCTGATGACCCGCCGCATCGAGCGGGCCAAGGCGCTGCTGCGGCGCGGTGACCTCACGGTGACCGAGGTCTGCTTCGCGGTCGGCTGTACGTCGCTGGGGTCGTTCAGCTCGCGCTTCACCGAGCTGGTCGGCGAGAGCCCGAGCGCGTACCGGGCCCGGAGCCATGACCACGCCGCCGCCATCCCGGCGTGCATCGCCAAGATCCACACGCGGCCGGTCAGGAACTCGGAGGCGCGCCCCGCCCCGCGGCCGTAGCGTAGCGTGATTGTTATGGAGATCACGCTTTCCACCTGCTTCATCGCCGTCGACGACCACGACAAGGCGATCGCCTTCTACCGCGATGTGCTCGGCCTCGAGGTGCGCAACGACGTCGAGTTCGAGGGAATGCGCTGGGTGACCGTCGGGTCGCCCTCGCAGCCGGACGTGAGCATCGTCCTGGAACCGCCACTCGCCGACCCGAACGCCTCGCCGGCCGACAGACAGACCATGGCGGAACTGATGGCGAAGGGCCTGCTGCGCGGCGTCATCTTCTCGACGGACGACTGCGACGCCACCTTCGAGCGCATCAGGGCCGCGGGTGCCGAGGTGCTGCAGGAGCCCATGGACCAGTTCTACGGCCTCCGCGACTGCGCCTTCCGCGACCCGGCCGGCAATCTGCTGCGCTTCAACCAGCCGCTCAAGAAGTGAGCCCTACCGCAGCGCCCGCGCCAGCGCCGTCCCCGCCGCCGCGCGCGGGGCGCTGTCGGCCGGGCGGCGGCGTGGGTGCACCGTGTTGGCCAGCAGCACCAGAAACGAGGACGTGGCCCGGTCGAGCACCATGCTGGTGCCCGTGAAGCCCGTGTGGCCCGCCGCGCCCCGGCCCGCCAGCTCGCCCATGAACCAGGGCTGATCGACCTCGAACCCCAGCCCGGGCGCGGCCAGCATCAGGTCGACGGACTCCGGGCGCAGCACGGGCGGGCCGCCGCCGAGCAGGGCGCGGCACAGCAGCGTCAGGTCCGCGGCCGTGGAGAAGAGGCCCGCGTGGCCCGCGATGCCGCCCAGGGCGTAGGCGTTCTCGTCGTGGACGACGCCGCGCAGCATGCCGCGGTCGAGCTTGGCCCAGGGGCGCCGCTGGTCCTCGGTGGCGGCGATGCGGGGCAGCCAGGCGCGGGGCGGGCAGTAGCGGGTGACGGTCATGCCGAGGGGGCGGGTGATGTCGTCGCGTACGAGGTGGGCCAGCGAGCGGCCGGTCACCCGCTCGACGACGCGTTGCAGCAGCAGGAAGTTGAGGTCGGAGTAGCGGCGGGCGGTGCCGGGGGCGGTGGTCGGGGGTTCGGCGTGCAGCCTCGCCAGCCGCTGTTCGTACCCGTCGTAGTCGTACAGCGGCAGTTCGGGCAGTAGCCCGGAGGTGTGGGTGAGCAGCTGCCGCACGGTGATCCCGTGTTCGGCGGCGGCGGTGAACTCGGGGGCGTACGCGGCGACCCGGCCGTCCAGGTCGATCTCGCCGCGCTCGACGCGCCGCACCGCGACGATCGTCGTGAACAGCTTGGTCAGGGAGGCGAGGTCGAAGACGGTGTCCTGCCCTCGGTCCCGGCCCGGCCCCGCGCCCCGCCCGGTCCGCGTCGGCACCCACCGCTCGCGCGGCAGCTCCACGCCGCGGTCCGTGGCCTCGTCGTACGCCGCGTACCGCACCGCCCAGCCGAAGGCCTCCTCGACGAGGACGTCCGGGCCCCGCCCGGCGGCCACGACCACCCCGGCGCACCAGGGGCGCTCCCCCTCGGGGAGCGCCGCCACGTCTCGTATGAGCTGGTGCAAAGGGTTCAGCCGGTCTTGCGCTGCTGCCATGGACGGCACAGTGCCAGGAAGCCAGCCACGGCCGCGAGCGCACACACCAGCTGGACCACGGTCATCGGCACGGCCGTGTGCTCGCCGGCGATGCCCACCAGCGGCGAGGCGATCGCGCCGACGAGGAAGGAGGAGGTGCCCAGCAGCGCGGACGCGGAGCCCGCGGCGTGCTTGGTGCGCATCAGCGCCTGGGTGTTGGTGTTGGGCATGACCAGGCCCATCGCGGACATCAGCACGAACAGCCCGGCGGCCATCGGTACGAGGCCGACGTCGCCGAAGACCCCGGTGGCCATCAGGCAGAGCGCGGCGGCCGACAGGGTGATCGCGGCGAGGCCGACGAGCAGGGCCGCGTCCAGGTTGACCCGTCCGGCCAGCACCTTTCCGTTGAGCTGTCCGACGGCGACCAGGCCGATCGAGTTGATCCCGAAGAGCAGGCTGAAGGTCTGCGGGGAGGCGCCGTAGATCTCCTGGACGACGAAGGTGGATCCGGAGACATAGGCGAAGAGGGCGGCGAAGGCGAAGCTGCCCGCGAGCAGGTAGCCGGTGAAGACGCGGTCGGCGAGCAGTCCGCGCATGGTGTGCAGCGTCTCGCCGAGGCCGCCGCTGTGGCGCCGCTCGGGCGGCAGCGTCTCGTGCAGCCAGCGCCAGACGACGAGGGTGAGCAGCGCGCCGACGACGGTCAGCACGACGAAGACGCCGCGCCAGTCGGTGAGGCGGAGGATCTGGCCGCCGATGACGGGCGCGGCGACGGGCGCGACGCCGGAGATCAGCATGAGGGTGGAGAAGAAGCGGGCCATCTCGGCGCCGTCGTACAGGTCGCGGACGACGGCGCGGGAGATCACGATGCCCGCGGCCCCGGCCAGCCCCTGGAGCAGCCGGAAGGCGATCAGCAGCTCGACGGTGGGCGCGACGGCGCAGATGGCGGTGGCGAGGATGTAGATCACCATGCCGATGAGCAGGGGGCGGCGGCGCCCCCACTTGTCGCTCATGGGGCCCACGACCAGCTGGCCGAGCGCCATGCCCGCCAGACAGGCGGTGAGGGTGAGCTGGACGGTGGCGGCGGGGCTGTGCAGCGCGCCGGTGACCTCGGGCAGGGCCGGGAGGTACATGTCCATGGACAGCGGCGGGAGGGCGTTGAGCCCGCCGAGGACGAGGGTGACCAGCAGGCCGGCGCGGCGGGCGCGGCTCGGCGCGGGGCTCGGGGCGGGGCTCGGGGAGACGGCGGAGGGGGTGGACTCGGGTACGGATATGGGTCTGTGGTCGGATGTGGTCGGATGGCCGGACGGCGGCATTCAGCTCTCCGTGAGTCGTTGAGTCTTCTCTATGCTCTCAGCAATTCGTTGTGGTCATGACCGGTGTGGCCGGCAAGCGAGCGGGAGAGTGGGACGAGGATGGCCGAGACCGTGCGGTGGGGAATTCTGGCGACGGGCGGGATCGCGGCGTCGTTCACGGCGGACCTGCTGGAGATGGCGGACGCGCAGGTGGTGGCGGTCGGCTCGCGCAGTACGGAGTCCGCGAAGCGCTTCGCCGAGCGGTTCGGGATACCGCGTGCGCACGGCAGTTGGGCCGAGCTCGCCGCCGACGAGGACGTGGATGTGGTGTACGTCGCAACCCCGCATTCGGCGCACCGCGTCTCGGCCGGGCTGTGCCTGGAGGCGGGGCGCGCGGTGCTGTGCGAGAAGGCGTTCACGCTCAATGTGCGGGAGGCGGCCGAGCTGATCGGGCTCGCCCGGGCCCGCGGCAGCTTCCTGATGGAGGCGATGTGGACGTACTGCAATCCGGTCGTCCGGCGGATGGCCGAGCTGGTCCGTGACGGCGCGATCGGCGAGGTGCGAACGGTACAGGCGGACTTCGGCCTGGCCGGGCCGTTCGACGCCGGGCACCGGCTGCGCGACCCGGCGCAGGGCGGCGGCGCGCTGCTCGACCTCGGGGTGTATCCGGTGTCCTTCGCGCAGTTGCTGCTGGGCGAGCCCGATGACGTCCAGGCGCGGGCGCGGCTGACGCCGGAGGGCGTGGACGAGAACACCGGGATCCTGCTGGGCTGGGACAGCGGCGCGGTGGCGCTGCTGAGCTGCTCGCTCAACGCCGATACGCCGCAGACCGCGTCGGTGACCGGGTCGGCGGGCCGGATCGAGTTCCCGCGCGGCTTCTTCCACCCGGAGCGGTTTGTGCTGCACCGGCCGGGGCGGGATCCTGAGGTGTTCACGGCGGAGGGCGCGGAGGCCGGCCTGCGCGGCTTGCAGCACGAGGCGGCGGAGGTGATGCGCTGTCTGCGGGCGGGCGAGATGGAGTCCCCGCTGGTGCCGCTGGACGGCACGCTCGCGGTGATGCGCACGCTGGATGCGGTGCGCGAGCGGATCGGCGTGCGATACGCCGTCGACGCGGGGTGACGCGGGCTGAGAAGCGGCAGGGGAAGGCCCGCGGCGGCGTCCGCCGCCGCGGGCCCACGTCTCTGGCGAGTTCCGGCAAGTTCCTCGCTCCACGGCGCAGTCGCGGGCAAGCTCTGGCACAGAGATCGTTACCGGCATCCGAGCAGGACATTCCCGGTACAGCGTGGAGCGGCTGACGCCGAGGTCGGCGGCGACTTGCCCGGGGATCGCGCCGTCCTTGGTCCGCTGGGCGGCTCCGGCTCGGGTGGTCGCGTTGAGCTTCGCCGGGCGCCCGGTCGGCAGTCCGCGGGCCTCCTTGGCAGCGCGCGCGCCGGCAGCCCTCATGTCCGACAGCTATCGGACCCCGCATCAGGTCCGGCAGCGGGCGCCGAGCTGCTGGCGGCCGAGGAGCGCTCGAACTCCCGGATCACATCGCCCGAGTGATGGTGTTGGTGTCCATCGTCACGGAGCCGTTGCGTGCCAGCGCTTGGCCGTTGATCGTTGCCCCAGTAGTCAGGGTGATCGACGTGAGCCGGCTGCCGTGTCCGGGTGCGCCCGGCCCCGTCCGGACAGGCCCTGGACGCATGACCGGACGCTCGGCTGATGCCCTCGAGCACCACTGAGCCCCCGGACGCGGAGTCCAGGGGCTCAGGTGCCGCCGAACGGCGGGTAGGAACCCTCCCACCGGTCTTATCAAGCTTCAACCATGGGTCATAAGCGCGCAGAAATCCGCCTATGACGGGAAGGGCGGGATGTCTCGGGGATCCAGCCTGGTGCCCAACGTTGACTGGTCAGAGGGCACGAGATGGTACCGCTGCGATGGGCTGACACCGTGGACTGTTCGCTCCACAAAGGTCTCTCCTCACGAAGATGAGGATCGGCCTTGTCAGGGCTAGCACGTCCGTCGAGCTACCAACGACACGCTCCTGTGATCTGCGCAATCGTCCCACGGACCGTGCTCGTCGTAGTCGTCGTAGTCGTCGTGGTCGTCGCGGTCGTCGTGACTGTCGAGGTCGTCGCAGCCGTCGTTGCCGCTGTAACCGCTGTGACCGCTGTGACCGCCGTTGTCGCTTTGCTCACCGTGACCGCCCGGACCGCCGTGGTCGCCGTGACCGCCCGGACCGCCGTGACCGCCACCACCACCGGGACCGCCGCCCGGACCGCCGCCGCCGGGACCGCCACCGGGACCGCCGCCGCCCGGACCGCCCGGACCACCACCGCCGCCCGGACCGCCCGGACCACCACCGCCGCCCGGACCGCCGGGACCACCACCGCCGCCCGGACCGCCGGGACCACCCGGACCGCCGCCACCGCCGCCACCGCCGCCACCGCCGGGACCGTCATCGCCGGGAGCCCCGGGAGGCCCAGGAGGACCGGCGGGACCAGCGGGACCGGCGGGACCAGCGGGACCGGCAGGACCAGCGGGACCGGCAGGACCAGCGGGACCGGCAGGACCAGCGGGACCGGCGGGACCGGGCGGGCCGACGGCGCAGGCGGCCCTCGTAATGGTGTTGGTGTCGAGCGTGACGGCGCCAACAAGCGCCAGGGCTCGGCCTTCGATCACCGCGCCGGTCTGTACCGTAATAGACGCCTGGGCCAGGATGTTGCCCTTGAAGGAGGAACTGACCTTGATCGTGGCGGAACTTCCCACCTGCCAGAACACGTTGCACGCCCGTGCCCCGTTGATGAGGAGGACGTTGCTTCCCACCTCCGCGGACAGGGTCGAAACCATCTGGATGATGAAGACGGCGTCGGGGTCGCCCTGGGCATCGAGACGGACTGTCCCCGTGATTCCCAGCGAGGACGAGGACGTGTAGACGCCGGGCGTCAGGGTTGATCCGCCGAGGTCGCCCGAGACGGCGGCCCCGGGTCCCCGGCTGGCCGCGTCGCCGTAGGCGACGCCGAGATCGGCCTGCGCCCCAGCGGCGGCGGCGTCGGCTGCGTGGATCGCTCCGTTGACGATGCCGGGCGGAAAGCCCGTCACCGCCGAGCCAGGGCTCACTCCCAAATCGCCGTTGATGACGCTGGGGCCCGTATTGGTGACAGTTGAACCGGCCAGGACCGCGTAATTGGTAGCTCTCCCGAGTAGCACCGGAGCTTCTGCGGCGTGCGCAAGGCCCGAAACCATCGTGAGTGTCGCCAGCAGCGCTACTCCGGGGATCAGTGCGAAGGTTCGCATGAGTCGACTGCGTCTACGCCCTCTGCCTGGTGGGGCGGACGGGATGGCATCCACTGCCATAGCAAGACCTCTCTTATCGGCATTGAGCTCAGTCGCCCCGGCAAGGGATTCCGAGCGCCCGCGATGACTGCCAGTCAGGCCACGGACCTCTCTACGCACGTCGCCCCTCCGCAACTGCCGCCCCGTAGGCGGAATTCCAAAGCAATAACCTTCCGGAGGTGGTGACATACCGGCATTCATCAAACCGCCACCAATAACAACATAAGAAGCAAAACATACTAAAGACCCATAAGGGTGACATCATCGAGCAATTACAATGGTTTCACCCATTTGCCTGGCGTGTCGTCAGTCGACATACATTCCCGACCCGACAGCTGACCGAGCGTGCCGCGTAGGCCCTGTTCTCGTCCGCGAAGTCAAGGGTCACGGGGCTGTGTCTATCGCTGGTGGGGGTGCGATCCGGTAGATGCCCGGGGCGGTTTTGGTGAGCCGGCCTCGGCGGGCCCATGCTGACATTTGGACGTCGAAGCTGTGGAGGCCCTGCTTGCCGGTGCTACCGAGGGCGGCGGCGAAGTCCTTGGCACGTCGTGGGCGTCCTGGGGGCTGCTGCAGGAGGGCCTGGACGATCTGCCAGCGGCCGCCGGTGGCCGACTCCCGCCGTGCGCAAGCCCGGCTCGGTCTGGACCGAACTGCCGCGGCCGGTGAACGCCGGCGCCGAGCCGGTCGGGCACGTCCGTCTCGGCTACGCCCGCGCGTCCACCGCCCGGCAGTCCCTGGACTCTCAACTCGACTCTCTCGCCGAGGTCGGGGTGACCCGGATCTTCTCGGAGAAGATCTCTACCCGCGCCACCAAGCGGCCCGAGCTGGAGAACGCGGTCACGCTCGCCGGTGAACTGCGCGCCTCCGGCGTCCGTGTCACCCTCGTCGTCCACGAGCACAAGCGCCTCGGCCGCGGCATGGAACTGGCGACGCTCGCCGAAGGCCTCAAAACCCGCGATGTCGGCCTGGAGTTCCTCACCGGAGAGCTCAAGGGCTCGCACGACCCCTCCGGCGTCGTGTTCACCGTGCCGGCCGCCCTGTCCGGCATGGAACGCGAGTACATCCGTGACCGCACCCTGGAGGGCCACGAGTCCGCCCGCAGGCGCGGCAAGACCATCGGCGGCGCGGGCGTCACCGACGAGGGCATGCTCTCCATGGCCCTCCACCTGCGCGACCAGGAGATGGGCCTGCGCGACCTCCATGCCGCCGCCGGGGAGTGCCCAAAGGTCGTTGTCCCGGCGGCGCTGGAGCAGGATGCGGCCGGTCTCGTCGGTGACGACAGCCGACGCGGCGACAACCAAGCTGTTCGGCCCGGGCGCGTCCGGATCGTCGTAGTGCTCGGTCCGCGCCGTGGGTCACCCCTCCTGTGCGGGCATCGCAACGTGCAGGACCAACAGCTGCAGCGCCGGACCACCCCAGAGCCTACAAGTGACAGGGTGGTCCGGCTGCGGGTTGATCACCAATCCCGTGCCGTCGGTATCGGGGTCACCGTCGTGTTGACGCGGTGGCACTCGGTGCATTCGCCGCCCGGCCGGTTCAGGCGGCCGTCAGGCGTCCTGGAGGCCGGGGTTGCCGGCCTCGCTGACGAACGACGCCGCCGTGGTGAGCGGCGCGCCCGGCGAGGTGACCCCGGCGACCGTCTTGTAGTCGGCCCGGGTCTGCTCGCGGTCCAGGGTGAACGTCACATAGCCGCGGCGGCCGTTGTAGAACTTCATGTGCGGGTTGGCCGCCATGTACGTGGCCCAGTTGGACGGCTTGTCGGAGCCGTCCTTGCCGCTGGTGATGGAGGTGCCGACGAACTCCACGCCCAGGGTGCGGGACGTGGGGTCGTCGAAGTCCTTCTTGATGTCGAAGGCGTAGTGGACGTGGACGTCGCCGGTGAGGACGACGAAGTTGTCGATCCCGGCCGCCTCGACGCCCGCGAGGATCCGCGCGCGGGAGGCGGGGTAGCCGTCCCAGGAGTCCATGCTGAGCTTGGAGCGGTCGGCGGTGGTGTTCTTCCGCTGCGAGAAGGTGACCTGCTGCGGGAGCACGTTCCAGGTGGCCTTGGAGCGCTGGAAGCCGTCGAGCAGCCAGCGCTCCTGGGCGGTGCCGGTGAGGGTGCGCGAGGGGTCCTCGGACTCGGGCCCCGGGTACTGCCAGCCGTCCCCGTACGCCTGGTTGGAGCGGTACTGGCGGGTGTCGAGGATGTCGAACTGGGCGAGCCTGCCGTAGTGGAAGCGGCGGTAGAGCCGCATGTCGGGGCCGGCGGGCTGCTGGGGCATGCGCAGCGGCATGTTCTCCCAGTACGCGCGGTAGGCGGCGGCCCGGCGGATCAGGAACTCCTCCGGCGGGTTCCCGTTCTCGTCGATGTCGCCCGCGTAGTTGTTCTCGGTCTCGTGGTCGTCCCAGGTGACGTACCAGGGGAAGGCGGCGTGCGCGGCCTGGAGGTCCTCGTCGGTCTTGTAGAGGGCGTAGCGCAGCCGGTACTGGTCGAGGGTGATGGTCTCGGTGTTGAAGAGGGCGGGCAGGGTGCGGTCGGTGTAGTTGCGCGCGCCGCCGACCGCGTTGACGGCGTACTCGTACTGGTAGTCGCCGACGTGGAAGACGGCGTCCAGGTCCTCGTTCGCGAGGTGGCCGTAGGCGGTGAAGTAGCCGTCGTGGTACGCCTGGCAGGACACCAGGCCGAAGCGGCCCTCGCGGACGTGGGCGCCGGTGGCGGGGGCGGTGCGGGTGCGGCCGGTGGGGCTGGTGAAGCGGCCGGCGCGGAAGCGGTACCAGTAGACGCGGTCGGCGTCGAGGCCCTTGGCGTCGAGGTGCACGGTGTAGTTGAACTCGGCGTGTGCGGTGGCCGTGCCCTTGCGGACCACGCGTCTGAAGCGCTCGTCGTGCGCGATCTCCCAGCCGACGCGTACGAAGCCCTCGTCGGGCAGTCCGTTGCCCGGCTCGTACGGGCGCGGGGCGAGCCTGGTCCACAGCACGACGGCGTCCGGCAGCGGATCGCCGGAGGCCACGCCGAGCGTGAAGGGGTTTTCGCTGAGGGAGTGCGAGGTCAGCTCGGTGGCTTGGGCGCTGGGCAGGTTGGTGGTGAAGGCGATGGCCGCGGCGGCCCCGGTGACGGTGAGGAAGCGGCGGCGGCCCAGGCGCGCTGCCGCGGCTCGTATGGCCTGCTGATGCGGGTGGTGTGCCATCTTGGCTCTCCCCTGGCTCGTGGCGACTGGCTGTGGCGTCCGGCTGCCGTGGCGTCCGGTGGCTGTGGCGTCCGGTGTGTGGCGACTCGCTCGTGCGTCAGAGAAATTGCACGGGCAGAGAGCGGCCGCGCGCTAGCCTGTACACGTCATCAAGATGTCGGACCGGTGAGTTCCGCATCGAGATGGGACGTTTGACGCGATATGCCGCCACGCCGCGGGGAGTTGATCTCGCGTACGCTGCGGGCCCATGAGTGGCAACGAAAGCGCGGTGCACGCGTCGGAGGCGTCGGTCGTGTCGAAGGTCGCGGTGGTGACCGGCGCGGGTTCCGGGATCGGCCGGGCGGTGGCCCTCGAACTCGCCGCCGCGGGCTGGTCGGTGGCCCTGGCCGGACGCCGCCGGGAGGCCCTCGCGGAGACGGAGCGGCTGGCGGGCCGGGACGGCGCGGTGATCGCCGTACCCGCCGATGTGACCCGCCCCGAGCAGGTCGACGCGCTCTTCGCGGCGGTACGGGACCGCTTCGGCCGACTGGACCTGCTGTTCAACAACGCCGGCAGCTTCGGACCGCGGAACGTGCCGCTGGACGAGCTGAGCCACGAGGACTGGCAGGCGGTGGTGGACACCAATCTGACCGGCTCGTTCCTGTGCGCGCAGGCCGCGTTCCGCCTGATGCGCACCCAGGATCCGCGAGGCGGCCGGATCATCAACAACGGCTCGGTCTCGGCGCACGCCCCGCGGCCGCGGAGCATCGCCTACACGGCGACCAAGCACGCCCTGACCGGGCTCACCAAGTCGCTGTCGCTGGACGGGCGCCCGTACGGCATCGCGTGCGGGCAGATCGACATCGGCAACGCGGCCACCGAGATGACCGAGAGGATGAGCGCCGGTGTCCCGCAGGCGAACGGGGAGACGGCGGTCGAGCCGGTGATGGACGCCGCCGACGTGGCTCGTACGGTGCGCCACATGGCGTCGCTGCCACTGGAGGCGAACGTGCAGTTCGCGACGGTGATGGCGACGGCGATGCCGTTCATCGGGCGGGGCTGACGGGCGAAGGATCGTCACTACGCGTACTTAACCAGTCACTTGATCCGATAATTCGATCACGTGCTGATTTCACCCCATAGGGCCAGCCCGCCGCGGTCCTCGGGGCGCCCCGGGCTGTTCGTAGACTCGTTCGTATGGCATGGTCGTCTCCCACCCGCGCCGCTCACGATGCCGCTCACGACCGAAGAGAGACCGCCATGCGTTCTCTGCCGCTCACGCTGGTCGCCCGCCTGCTGCCGGTCGCCGTACTCGCCGTCGCGGGCGTGGCCATGACGACCACGGACGACTCGGACGCGCACCCCAAGCCCTCCGCCTCCTCCCCGCGCCCCTCCGCGAGCGCGACCACGACCGCGACATCGGGTCCCACATCCGCCCCGTCGTCGGACGGGCAGGGCACCGGCACCGCCGCGCCGCGCTACCCCGAGCCCCCGGCCAAGCCCTGCGCCACCCTCCCGGCGGGCACCGTCAAGGACCTGGTGCCGGCCGCCGCGACGGCCGGCACCAGGCTCAAGACGAGCGACGCCGCCCGCCGCTCGGGCTGCTCCTGGCACGCGCTGAGCGGATTCGACTACCGCTGGCTGGACGTCACCTACGATGTGTCGGCCTCCGCGCCCGCGCGCGCCCAGTCGGCGCAGGGCGACGGCCCGAGCACCGCCGTGCCCGGCCTCGGCGACCAGGCGTCGGTCAGCCTGAACGTCACGACCGACGACCAGCAGCGCATACGCGAGGCGGTCGTGGTCGCGCGCGAGGCCAACGCGGTGGTCACCGTGACCTACAACGGCGGCGACTTCGAGACGCACGAGGCGGCCGGCACCGACGAGATACGCCAGGGCGCGATCACCGCCGCGAAGACGGCCCTCGCCGCGCTGGACGGCTGAACACCCGACCTCATCGCGGCGCCGTCCGCAAGGCCGTGGAGCAGAAGGTGGCATGAAGTCCCCATGTGCTTGAGACCGCGTCCACCATGCGCGACGATCGCCTACCAGAGGTAACTACAGCACCACCGGAACCGCTCTGAACAGCACAGAAGTTGCAACCAGCCCCACGCCAGTGCCCTTAAGGGTGCCAATCTCTGCTCAGCTGGACACCTTTCGGTGTCGTTTGGGCACCTTTGCCGGCGTGGATGAGAGGAGCTCGAAGGTGATCGTAACGGGGGAGGACGCAGTGCCGATCAAGGTCCTGATCGCCGATGGACATGCCCTGGCGAGACTGGGGCTGTTAACCCTGCTGAGCTCGGCCTCCGGGCTGCGCGCCGTCGGCGAGGCCGCCGACAGCGACGGCGCCCACGCCCTGGCCGCCGCGCACAGCCCGGACGTCATTCTCATGGACATCTCCCTGCCACATCTCGGGGGAATCGCCACCACCCAGCGCATCGTGGAGACCGCGCCTGCCCGACCGCCCCGCGTCATCATCACCGCCTCGGAGGTCAGCGACGAGGAAATCCAGTCCGCACTGCGCGTGGGCGCCGCCGGGATCCTGCTCAAGGACACCTCACCGCAGAAGATGACCGCCTCCATCAGCGGGGTCGCCACCGGCGACATGGCCTTCTCGCCCAGCGTGATGGAGCGGCTGATCGACGCGTACACCTACCGCGCGACGGCCACCGAGACCGCGGGGTCCACCCTGGCCATGCTGACCATGCGGGAGACCGAGGTGCTGCGGCATGTCGCCAAGGGCCGCAGCAACTCCGCCATCGCGCGGGAGCTCAAGATCAGTGAGGCGACCGTGAAGACCCATCTGAACCGCGCGATGACCAAGCTCGGCATCACCAGCCGGGCCCAGGCGGTGGCGCTGGGCTATGAGTGCGGCCTGGTCGTTCCCTCGCAGCCCCAGCCGGTCGCCTGAGGGCGCCGCGCCTCTGACGGTTTCCGGCTGTTCTCCTTCCCGATGACGGGCCTGCCCCGGCGGACCGGCCGTGCCGGCGACCGGTGACGATGACGGCGTTTCCGGCCGCCGGGGCAGCGCGGTGCCTTCCCGCGCGGACACAGGGCTTGAATCGTCCAGCCTCACTTCCGCTCCGCCACCTCCTTGATCCGGGCCAGGGTGGTGCGCATTCCCTCGACCATCAGCCGCTCCCGCCGGAACCCCACGAGACCGCTGGCGTCGACGGCCCGTATCAGCAGGTTGGGGCGGCCGACGTGCTCCCGCCACTCGGTCAGTACGACGCCGTCGCCGTCGGGTTCGATCCGATAGCCCCACCGCACCTTCGACTGGGCGACATCGAACGCGAACACCTTCCCTTCCTCGCACTCCACGACCGTGCAGTCGGTGGTCCAGAAGATCGGCCCACGCCTGTTGCGGCCGCGGAACCGGGCCCCGACGGCGGGCGCCGACGCCGGACCCACCCAGCGCCCGCCCTTGCACTCGGGGCTGAACCGGCCCATGCCGGTGACGTCGGAGACCAGCCGCCACACCCGCTCGGGTGGGGCGGCGACGGAGATCGAGACCTCGTCCACTGTGCGCCCGCCTTCCGGTCAGCGCCCGTGCCAGTCCCGCATATGGGACCGGTGCACCTCGGGCACCACGGACGGGTCGTAGAACTCGTCGTAGAAGTCGACGTCGAGGTGGACGGACTGGAAGCCCATCTGCGTGTGGTACGCGGGCAGATACGAGGGGAACCGGCCGGACTTCTTGTAGCTGTATTCGCAGAAGGCCACCACGGCGTCGATCGCCTTCTGGCTGATCCCGCTGATCCCGGCCGCCACCTTCTCCGGCTCCCGCCAGCCGCCCCGGCCGATCCCGCCGCGGTAGATGCCGTCCTTGCCGAACTTGCGCTCGACGACCGCGTACACCGCCGCCTCCATCGACTCGTAGTACGGCGGGCAGTACGGCTTGAGCAGCACCTCGCCGTCCCGCTCGAGACCCAGCGGGTAGGCGAAGCCCGCGTCCTGCCTGCGGAGTTTGAGGACCATCTTGGCCAGCGTGGGCACCCGGAAGTACTGGCTGATCGGCATCTCCGCCATCCGGAAGTCCAGCGCCTCGAACCACGCGCCGTCGTGCCCGGTGTAGTGCGGGAAGCCGCCCAGGCCCAGCGCCTGGCTGACCAGCCCGAGATTCTGGAGCATCATGCCCATCTCGATGCACGCCGTCTCCACCAGGAGCCGCTCGGCGTACTCCATCGGCATGGACTTCAGCTTCCGCGGGTCGTCGTCCAGGTGGCCGCCCTTGGACTTGCCGAACTTGCCGATACCGGCCGGCAGGAAGAACCGCCGCTCATCCAGGCAGAAGGCCGCCATCTCCTCGTTGAAGAACTCCAGCAGGATGTTGATGTAGAGGTAGGACAGGTCCTCGATCGGCAGGAAGTAGGTGGACCCGGGGGTGTGCAGCGACCACTCGTTGCCGGTCAGGTTGTACGGGGACGCCACCGGCGGATGGCGGCGCTCGGTCCCGATCCTGATCCGGGTGGCCCGGTACGCCCCGACGAAGTCGTTCTTGGCGACCAGTTCCTTGACCTCGTTCAGCTCCGCCATGGACAGATCGGCGGGCCGGCGGATCAGATAGGTGGCCTCGTCGTCCATGACCACCATCGCCCCGCTCTGGAGCGCGTCGGAGCTGGAGACGGTGCGGCCGACCACGCCGGCCATCACATTGCCGCCCTTGCCCTTCTCCCAGTTCCAGTCGTTCAGCGCGGGGCCGGTGATGCCGCAGGCGGCGAAGGTGAGGATCGCCTGCTCCTCCTCCGTCAGCGGCACCGGCTCGTGCTTGCTGCGGTACTCCAGCGGCCCGCCGGGGACCGTCATCCCCATGCCGAATCTACGGGCCCGGCGGGACTTCAGGCCCTCGATCAGCGGGAAGCTCTGCCAAGTGTCGCTCGCTGCCATGCTCTTGCGTGCTCCTCGTTCTTGAGGTTCTTGAGTAACCGGCTACGGATGAGGCGCGGCGGCCGGGGAACCACCAGTTCGCCGAGCCCATGAGCTTCATGGCGGCCGGTACGACGAACATCCGCACCAGCGTGGCGTCCACGGCGATGGCCACCGCCATGCCGAAGCCCAGCTCGCCGATGGGCTGGATCCCGGAGAGGGTGAAACCGCCGAACACCGCCACCATCAGCACCGCCGCCCCGGTGATCAGCGGGCCGGTGGCGGAGATGCCGAGCGCCACGCTCTCGGTGTTGCCGTATCCCGCCTTGTAGTACTCGCGCACCCGGCCCAGCACGAACACCTCGTAGTCCGTGCTCAGACTGAACAGCAGGGCGAGCAGGAGCACCGGTACGAAGTTGGTGACCCGGCCGGACGCGTCGAAGCCGAGCGCCTCCGCCACCGGGCTGCCCTCCTTGAAGGCGAGGGCCAGCATGCCGAACGCCACGGACACGGACAGCACATTGACCAAGATGGCCTTCAGCGGCAGCAGCACCGAGCGGAACGACAGCATCAGGATGACGAAGATCGCGAGGAGCATCACCCCGACGACCGTGGGCAGTCCGTCGGCGATCACCTTGTTGGCGTCCACGCCCTCGGCGGTCTGGCCGCCGACCTCGATGCGCAGCCCGTTCCCGTCGGCCCGCGCCGCCACCCGCCGGACGTCCGCGAGCAGCCGGCGCGTCTCGGGCGAGGAGGCGTGCTCCTCGGGGATCACCTGCGCGATGAACGTGGTGCGGTCCTTGGAGACGAAGTACCCCACCGAGGCGCGGACGGGGTCCGGCAGCCGGTCGCGTACGGCGGGTTCGAGGGCGTCGAACGGGCGCCCCGGAGCCGCCTGTTCCAGGGTGTCCAGCGCGGAGTCCACCCGCCGGACGTGCTTCAGGGCTTCCAGCTCGTCCCGGAGCGCGGCGATCCGCCCGCCCTGACCGCGCAGCGGGGTGTCGGAGCGGATCAGCACCACCATCGGGGAGGCGTCGCCCTTCCCGAACTGCTCCTCCACCCGGTCGTAGGACTGGCGCACGGTCGAGGAGGTGGGGGTGATCTTGGCGTCCGGGGTGAAGGTGTCCAGGGCCAGCGCCGGGACGGCGCCCACCGCCAGCAGCGCGCTGCCGCCCAGCAGGGCGAGCACCGGCCGGCGCAGCACCCGGTGGGCGAAGCGGTACCAGCCGCGCTCGCGGGGGTCCGCGGCGGCGTTCGCCGGGCGCAGCTTGGCGAACAGGTCCCAGCGCCCGATCCGGCCGCCCACCACGTACAGCAGCACCGGCAGCAGCAGGATGCTGGTGAGCACCGACACCGCGACGACCAGCGCGGCGCCGAGGGCGATCGACTGGATCACCGGGAGGTCGACGAAGGCCAGGGTGGCCATGGACACGATGACGGTCACGCCCGAGGCGACCACGGTCTCCCCGGAGGTGGCGAGCGCGATCCGCAGGGCGCGCTCCACCGGCTCGCCGCCCTCCAGCTCGTCCCGGAAGCGGCGGATCATGAACATCGAGTAGTCGATGCCGACGCCCAGACCCAGCATGGTCGCGGTGTTCTGGACGAACACCGACAGGTCGTAGGAGTCGGCGAGCACGGACAGGATCGCGAAGGTGACCACCGCGGCCGTGCCCGCGGTGATCATGGCGACCACCGCGGAGACCACGCTGCGGAACAGCAGCAGCAGGATCAGGGTGATCAGCGGCAGTACGATGATCTCCGCCTTGACCAGGCCCTCTTCGCTCAGCACATTGATCTCGCCGAAGAACGGGGCCGTGCCCACCATGCCGACGGTCAGGCCCCGCGCCCCGTACCGCTCGTCGAACTCCCGCTGGATGTCGGGGAGGATCCGCCGGGCGGTGCCGTCGTCCACGTCGAGGCCGAACATCTCGATCGCGGTGTGGCCGTCCCGGCCGACGAACGCGTTCTTCGGCGCGCCCTGGAGAGTGGACCACCCGTAGTGCGAGGCGGCCTTGAGCCGTTTGTCGCCCTCGATGTCGGCCATGACCTGGCGTACCCGACGCTCGAAGGGGGCCGTGCCGGTGGCGTGGCGCTCGTCGTGGACGACCATGGTGACGCTCGTCCTGCCGCGGCCGGTGAAGCCCTCCTTCTGCTGCTGCGCCACCCAGGTGGACTGGGAGCCGGGGACATACCAGCCGCCGCCGCTCAGCTTGTCCGGCAGCGACAGCGCGAGCAGCCCGCTGATCACCAGCAGCGCGCCCCACACCGCCAGCAACGGCCATCGCACCCGGCCGATGAACCGTACGAACCGCTCCGTCACGTTGGCCTCTCCCCGGCTTTTTCCAGTCCTGCGGTCGGCGATCAGTAGACCGTGGTGTCCAGGTCCTCGCCCAGGAAGTAACCGGCCAGGGCGGGCAGCGCCTTGGCCCGTGCCGGCGGGTGGAACGCCAGGGCGCGGGTGGCCTGAAGGAGATAGCCGACCTCGGTGTCGCGGATGAAGGAGATGCCGCCCGCCAGCTCACTCGCGGCCGTGGACACCTCCATCACCGACTCCTGGACCTGGAAGCGGGCCAGCAGCGCGCGGGCCAGCTGGCCGCCCGGGTCCTCGATGGAGCCGGTCATGTCCCGGGCGACGTTCTCCACGGCGCCCATGGCGCTCTCCAGCTTCACCAGCAGGGCGCCCAGCTCGGTACGCGAGACCCGCGGGGAGGCCATCGCCTTCGCCACGAGGGTGCTCGCCACCCCCACGTACGAGGCCGCGGCCAGCAGCTCGAACCAGGTCCAGCCGCGGATCTGGAGGGTGTCCATCTGAGTGCCGGGCCGCTGGTCGGTGAAGATCATCAGCGACTCGTCCAGGACGAGGTCCTCCAGCACCACCTCGTCGCTCTCGGCGCCCGCGAGCACCTCGCTCGCCCAGAACGGGCGGCGCACCAGGCCCTCGGTCGCCGCGGGAATCAGGGCCATGGCCAGATGGCCGTCGTACTTCTCGTCGCCCTCCA
This sequence comes from Streptomyces sp. LZ34, assembly GCF_053890475.1. Lineage (NCBI taxonomy): Bacteria > Bacillati > Actinomycetota > Actinomycetes > Kitasatosporales > Streptomycetaceae > Streptomyces > Streptomyces sp. LZ34. Next base: position 9,007,037 of record NZ_CM132680.1, on the reverse strand, counting down.
CCAGCACGCTGGCGGTGAACCAGTCCATCGACGCCGACAGGCTGCACGGCTTCTTGCTGCCGCTGACGATGAAGTTCGTGCCGTCCCGGCGGGCGCGCATGGTCGGCTCGAGCATGCTGCCGCCGCGCTTGGCCTCGGCGGAGGCCGAGGCGACCAGCTGCTTCTCCCCCGCGATCGACTTCAGCAGGATCCACTCGAAGGCGTCGGGGGCGCAGTGCTCGGTCAGATACTCCGTGAAGGTGGCCAGCGAGAGCTGGTGCATCATCGCGGCGACCGCCAGCGAGGGCGAGCGCATGGCCAGGGCCCGCTGGACGCGGACCGCGTCCAGCGGCTCGGCGCCCAGGCCGTCGTGCTCGGCGGGCACCAGCAGCCCGGCCCCGCCGGCCTCCCGGAACGCCGGGATGGCCGGTCCGCCCCGCTTCTCGAGATCCGCCAGCGGGTGGGCCGCCAGCTTCTCGTCGAGCCCGGGGAGCAGCCGCTCCAGCACCGCGCGCTCCCGCGCCCCGAGGCGGCCCGCTGCGGACGAATGGGTGTCGGTCATGGTGGACTACTCCGGCTTCGCTACGACGGCACAGACGGGGGAGAAGCCGCGGTGGACGGCTTCGAGGCGGAATCCGGCGGACGCGAGCAGGGCCTTGATCTCCGGCTCGGTACGCAGCTCACCGCCGCTGACGACCAGGCACTCGATGTCGCCGAGGGTGGCGAAGGAGGGGTTGCCGTTGCCCGGGATCACCATGTCGAACAGGACCAGGGTGGCGTCCTTGTCCATGGCGGCCCGGCAGTTCTCCAGCAGCTTGCGGGCCTTGTCGTCGTTGTAGTCGTTGACGACCATCGACAGCAGATAGCAGTCGCCGCCCTCGGGCACCGACTCGAACATGTCCCCGGGCACGAAGTCGACGCGCTCGGCGTGCCCGGCCTCGCTCAGCAGCTCCTTGGCGCTGCCCACCACCCGCTCGCGGTCGAACAGCACTCCGCGCAGGTCGGCGTGGGTCTCCAGCAGGTTGGACAGCACCACGCCCGCGCCGCCGCCGACGTCCACGACCACCTTGTGCCGGCCGAAGTCGTGCAGCGGGACGGCCAGCAGCTGCGCCTGGGAGGCCATGGCCGTCATCGCGCGGTCGAAGAGGTCGCCCTCCTCGGGGTGCTTGTCGATGTACGCGTAGTAGGGCTGACCGTGGTGGTCGGAGAAGGCCTCGCCGCCCTTGCGCACCGCCTCCGGGGTCAGCGACCACGGGTCCCAGTGCCAGCGCGAGCTGTGCAGCATGGCGTTGTAGCGCATGGAGAACGGGTAGTCGGTGCGCAGGAAGTGTCCGGCCTCGGTCAGCGCGAACGTCTCGTCCTCGGCGTGGTCGAGCACCCGCAGCGTGGCCGCCGCCCGCAACACCCGGTACAGCGCCCGCGGGTCCACCTCGTGCTGCTTGGCGAGGTCCTCGGCGCTGCGCGGGCCGTCCGCGAGCGAGTCGGGGATGCCCAGGGTGGCGAGCGTGCCGACCACCTGGGTGCCCCAGTGGCCCAGGATGAGCTGCATCAGGCCGGCGACCGGGAGCACTGAGTGCGCTATGACGTCGACCGGTTTCAGCTGTTCGTCGGCGGAGGAATCGCCGGAGGACTCGGCGGAGGAATCGGCTTGCTCGGTCATACTTGTCCTTCCTCGGGGCGCTGCGGGCGGTGGGCGACCACTTCGCCGGGCAGTTTCTGTTCCAGGTACTGGGTCAACATCAGGCGGCGCCGGGGCTTGCCGCTGGAGGTGCGCTGGATGGTGCCGCGTCGGCAGCTGAAGACGGTGACGTCGACGACGCCGCCGATGTAGAGGGACAGCGCCTCGGCCAGCCGCTCGGCCCACTCCCCCGGCTCCAGCTCGGCCAGCACCACGATCCGGCGGGCGTCGACCAGGGTGGCGCAGCGGTACCGGTCCACGCCGGGGGTGTCCCCGAGCCGGGCGTCCAGGTCCTCGGCGTAGATGTTGCGGCCCCGGACGCTCAGGGCGTCGCCCAGCCGTCCGATGACGTACGTCTGGCCGTCCAGCAGGAACCCGGCGTCTCCGGAGTACACGCTGCCGTCCGCGAACCGGGACGAGCTCTCGGCGTCCGGCGGCTCGTACCCGGCGGCCACGCTGTCGCCGGACAGGAGGAGCTCGCCGAGGTAGCCGTCGGGCAGCGGCCGGCCCTCGGCGTCCACCGCGGTCAGCGAGACGCCCTCGATCGGAGTCCCCGAGCTGACCAGCCACTGGGCCGGGCTGTCGGCGGCGCCCGCGTCCCGCAGCGTGCCGCGGGCGAGGACCTTGACCGGCTGTTCCGGGGCGAGCGACTCCCAGTCGAGATGGACCGCCTGCGGCACGGTGCCCGGCGGGTGTCCGGTGATCCCGAGCGTCATCTCGGCCATGCCGTAGCAGGGCGTGAACACGGCGGGGTCGAAGCCGTACGGCTCGCACAGCTCGGTGAACTCCCACAGCCCGCGCGGATCGTGCCGCTCCGCTCCCAGGGTGGCCGAGCGCAGGGTGGAGAAGTCGGCGCCCTTCAGGTGCTCGGGCTTCAGCCGGCGGGCCGCGTACGCGAATCCGAACGAAGGCGCCGCGGTGTACGCCATCCCCTCCCGGGCGATGCAGTCGACCCAGCGCCGGGGGTCGTAGATGAACTGCTCCGGGCGCATCAGGGACAGATCGCCCTGCTGGGACACGATGGTCATCAGACAGCCGACGAGCCCCAGGTCGTGGTACATCGGCACCCAGCTCACGGTCTGCTGCGCGCCGTCGTAGTCGATCAGCCGACCGTTGCCGCGGGCGTTGGCCTCCATGTTCGCCCAGGTGATGCGCACCCCGCGGGGGCTGCTGGTCGAGCCGGAGGTGAACTGGAGGGTGGCCAGCTCGGCGGCGGGGACCGCGCTGAGCCGGTCGGTCTCGGTGCCGGTGGAGAAGTCGCTGGACAGCACGGCGACCGGGCCGCCGCCGTCCTCGCCCGCCGCCTCGGCGGCGGCAGCAGCGTCGGTGAGTATCGACAGGTGCACCGGGTCGCCGACCACCGCCGAGGCGCGGGTCAGCCGCAGGACGCGGGCGACGTGCCGTACGTAGTCCTCGCGGCCGCCGAAGCGGGCGGGCGGCGCGATGGCCGTGGGGACCAGCCCCGCGTTCACGGCGCCGAAGTAACCGGTGACGAAGCCGACGCTGTTGGGCGTGGCCAGCACCACGCCCGGGCGGTCCGGCAGCGCCCGGGCTCGGAAGGCCGCGCTGGCCAGGGAGACCAGGTGCGCCAGGTCGGCGTAGCTGTAGCGGTCCCAGCCGCCCGAGCCCTGCGCGAAGCGCATGCCGCGGTCGGTGCGCGGGGCGACCAGCCAGGACAGCAGCGGTGAGGGAGCGGCGCCGGGCGCACCGGTCACGGGGTACCCGCCTTCCGCTTCATCACCTTCTGCACCTCGGCGAACACCTCGAGGGCCTGTTCCAGCTGGGCCTGGGTGTGGGTGGCCATCGGGCAGATCCGCAGCATGGCGCCCGTCGGCGGGACGCCGGGGTACAGCGCCACACCGGTGAACACCCCCCGGTCGTACAGCTGCCGCCACCACTCCATGGCCAGGTCGTCGTCGCCGAGGATGACCGGGATGATGGGGGTCGTCCGCTCGGGGAGGTCCGAGTCGGGGCCCATCGGCAGGCCCAGGCCCTTGAGTTCGGTGCGCAGGAAGCGGGAGTTGCGGCGCAGCTGCTCGGCGAGCTGGGCGCCCTCGGGGGAGCGGCGGATGCGGATGGCCTCCAGCGAACCGCCCAGGGCCGCCGGGACGCCGACCGTGGTGAACACGAAGGCGCGCGCGGTGATCTGGAGGTAGTCGATCAGCTCGCGGCTGCCGGCGATGAACCCGCCGACGCCGGCCAGCGCCTTGGACAGGGCGCCCATCCGGATGTCGATCTGGTCCTGGACACCGAAGACCTCGGCCGCGCCGGTGCCGTGCTCGCCGAGCACACCGAGGGAGTGCGCCTCGTCCAGCATCACCGCCGCGTCGTTCTCCCGGCAGATGTCCAGCATCTCGTCCAGCGGCGGCAGGTCCCCCTCCATCGAGTACAGCCCGTCGAGGATGACCAGGATCCGGCCCCCGTCGGCCTTGGCCCGGCGGACGCTGTCGGCGAACAGGTCCATCCGGTTGTGCCGGAAGCCGCGCAGCTTGGCCCGGGAGAGCCCGGCCCCGTCGAGCATCGAGGCGTGTGCGAAGGAGTCGGAAACCACGGTGTCGCCCACGCCCACCAGGGCGCTGATGGTGCCGATGTTGGTCTGGAAGCCGGTGGTGAACAGCAGGGTGGCCTCGACCCCGAGCCAGTCCGCCAGCTCCTCCTCCATCTCCCGGTGCAGGGCCGTGGTTCCGTTGAGGATCCGGGAGCCGGTGAGCGAGGTGCCGTAGCGGTCCACCGCGGCCTTGGCGCCGGCCAGCACACGGGGGTGGCTGGCCAGACCCAGGTAGTTGGGCGACCCCAGCATCAGCCGGGGTGTGCCCTCCATGGTGACGACCGGGTCGAGCAGGGATTCCGCGTTACGGAAGAACGGCAGGTTTCCGTTGGCGACGCCGCGGTGGTACGCGGTGACGAACTCCGACGACTGCAGGTCCTTCAGCCAACTCGCCGTGTACTCAGGCATCGTGGGCCCCCTCGCTCTCGGTCCGGGCGCCGGACACGCGCACGATGTAGTCGACGGCGTCCCCGACGGTGCGCAGGTCGATCGCGTCCTCTTCGCCGATCTTCACGTGGAAGGTGTCCTCGAGCTCCTGGGTGAGGGTGAGGATGTCGAGCGAGTCGATGCCGAGGTCGGCCTTCCAGGTCGCGCCGCGCACGATGCGCTCGGCGGACACCCCGCGGACCACCAGGTGGTCCAAGATCACCTTCATGACCTCGTCATCCGTCACCCGGGTCGACTGCTCTGCCATCACTCGTCCTCTCCCTGTTGGTCCTGGCCTTCCCGGCGCAGTTGTCCCCGGGCCCTGACCAGATCGCGGCGGCTGACGCCGACCTTCTTGAGGGTCGGCATCAGGACGTCGCGGAAGAACACCTCGCGGTCGATCCCGATGACCTGCATGACCGCCAGCCGCTTGTCGTAGTCCGGCAGCAGGTCGTAGGCCGGCATCTTGAATTCCTTGACCACGTGCGCGATGTCCTTGAGCGTGCCCTCGTAGTCCTCCTGGAGGCAGGCCTGGAGAGTGCGCCGGTAGAAATCCGCGTGCGCGGCCTCGTCCCGCGCGATGTAGCGGCAAATCTCGGCCATCACCGGATCGCCGAGGTCACGGGCCCGGTTCAGCTGCTGCCGATAGCTCATCCAGGTCGTCTTCTCCTGGATGGCGCCGTACACGAACATCCTGCGCGGCGTACTGAACGGCATCGTCCACCGCCGGCTCAGCACTTTGCTCTCGAATTCCCGGATCTGCTCCCCGGTGCGCTGGCCGCTGCGCAGCAGGAATTCCTTCAGGGCGAGCGCGTGCTTGGACTCCTCATAGCCCCAGTTGACCTGGAACCAGGCCTGTCCGAAGGATTCCCGTACGAGGTTGAGCCCTTCGGACACATAGTCCGGGAGATACATCTCCACGCCGAGGAAGGTCTCCGCGCACTGGGCCAGGCTCTCGTCCCGGCTCTGCTCCTGCCATTTGTCCCACGGGATGTCGTCGAAGACGCTCCAGCGGCGGCGGCGCTCGGCGAGTTCGAAGAACTCCATGTACTGCCGGTACAGCGACTCCTCTGAAAGGAGGTCCACGGCTCAGCCCTCCCGGACCGCGGGCGTACCGGACCGGATCAGTCCGACGACATCGCCGACGGTGCTGACCCCGAACAGCACGTCGTCGTCGAAGCTGAGCCCGGTCTGGTCCTCGATGGAGACGATCAGTTCGAGGGTGGCCACCGAGTCGAGGCCGATCTCCCCGATGTCGTCCGCCAGCGTGAACGTCCGCTCGGCCAGCCGGGCGTCCACCTCCGCCGCGGCCTTGGCGACGATGCTGAGCGCTTCTTCTTCCGTCAGATCGGCGGTCGTCACTGAGCTCCTCCATGGCCCGCGAGGCCGTTGTGGGAATACGCGCCGTGGGAATACGCGTCGCGGCAGGTGGCGCGCCGCAGTTTGCCGCTGCTGGTCTTGGGCAGCGTGCCGGGCTTCACCAGCACCACGTCGTCGGGCGTCACCCCGACCGAGCCGCGGACCCGGGTGGCGATCTGCTTCGCGAGGTCCGGGGGCGAGGCCGCCGGCTTGTGCTCGGCCACCACCACCAGGCGCTCGTCCGGGGTGGAGAACGCGATCACATGGTCGGGGCGGACCCCCGGGAGCCCCAGCGCGGCCCATTCGATGTCCGTCGGGTGGTACTTGCGGCCGTGGTGGATGACCAGGTCCTTCGTCCGGCCGGTGACATACAGCTCGCCCTCGCGCAGAAAGCCGAGGTCGCCGGTGCGCAGCCAGCCGTCCTGGAAGGTCTCCTCGGTCAGCTCGGGCGCTCCCCAGTAGCCGCGCGCGACGCTGCCCCCGCGGATCTCGATCTGCCCCTCGGTGGACTCTCCGGCGAGCTCGCCGGAGGCGGCCCGGATACGGGCGTCCCAGCCGCTCAGCAGCCGCCCGCAGGAGACGATCTCGCGGACCCCGGACTCCTCGGCCCCGGGCGCGGCGTCCACCGGGCGGACCAGGCCCTGCTCCTCGAAGGCCGCGCTGTCCACCGACAGCGTGCGAAGCCCCTCGCCGATCGTGGTGAAGGCCACCCCGAGGGTGCCTTCCGCCAGCCCGTAGGAGGGGGTGATGGCGTTCGCGTCGAACCCGGTGCCGGCGAAGCGCTCGGCGAACTCCCGCATGGTCCCCGGCCGGACCGGCTCCGCGCCGACCCCCGCCACCCGCCACGCGGACAGGTCCCAGCCGGCCAGTTGCGCGTCGGTCGCCCGGCGGGTGACCAGCTCGTAGGCGAAGTTGGGGGCGTAGCTGAAGGTGCCGGAGATCCGGGACATCCAGTCGAGCCAGGTGGTGGGGCGGCGCGCGAATTCGTAGGGCGGGATGAACCAGACGGGGACCTCGTACACCAGCGGCCCGAGCATGCAGCCGATGAGCCCCATGTCGTGGTACAGCGGGAGCCAGCTGACGAACCGGTCGCGCTCGCCGGACGTCCCCAGCGCCTCGTCCATGGCCCGCGCGTTCTCCAGGAGGTTGTCGTGGGTGACCACGACGCCCTTGGGGCTGGCGGTGGAGCCGGAGGTGTACTGCAGGAAGAGCGGCTCCCCGCCTTCCGCCTCCACGAGCTCTCCGGTCGGCTCCCCGGCGGCGAGTTCCGCGTAGCCGATGGGCTTCGCCCCCGCCGCCTCGACGCAGAGGTCGAAGAGCGACTCGTCGGCGACGATGTGCCGCGGCTCGCATGACGAATGGATCGAGTGCAGGCGTTCCTGGTAGGCCTCGATCCGGGTCAGCATGGCCGGCGGGAATACCGGTACGGGGATGACTCCGGCCCGCACCATACCGATAAAGGCGACGATGAACTCACGCTGACCGGAGAGCATCAGAATGCCGCGGTCACCTCGCTGAAAACCCGCGGACGCGAGCCTCCTGCCGAAGTCCTCACCGGCGGCCTTCAGCTCCGCGAAGCTGAGAAAGTCAGTGGAATCCCCGGAGACAAAGGTGAACCCCCGGGACGTTGATGACAACCGAGCGATGACACGAGAAAAGCTCACGTGCTGGAAACCTCCGCGTGCACGTACACCCCATGGCAAGGGGGCATCGTTTTGCCGGGCCGCATTTTCGGTCCCCGGCGCCGTACGACACGGCAAGAAACTACCGAGGCTCGCACCGCACGGAATCCGGCACCCGATGTAGTCATGCTGCAACCCGGGCGGAAGCTCGACGTCAACCTTCCGCGGCACGCCGGATCAACCTCAGGGGGTGGGCGGGCGGCGCTCGTGCCGCCGGGGGACTCCGGGCGGAGGGGGAGCCGGGGGTGGAAACCCCCCGGCGAGGTGGTGCCGGATGTACCCCGGATCCGCCGCGTAGCCCACCTCTCAGGGCGGCCGTGTCTCCCTACCGTCGGACGTGCGCCACCGCATGGCGCGCACACCATGTCCACCGAACGGCGAGGAACGGCTGTGGATTCACACGACAAGCACGCGCGGCGCACCGTCCTGCGGGCCGTGTCAGCGGCGGGCGCGGGGCTGGCGCTGACCCCGTCGGCGGCGCGGGCGGCACCCCCAGAAGGCTCCGGCGCAGGCACCGCCGCCGGCTCCCGCGCGGGTGCGTCGGGCTGGCTGCCCGACGGCCCGCTGCGCGTGTCCCCCGCCGACCCCCGCTACGCCCACCTGGTCGCGAGGGGCGCCGGCAACCGCTTCCGGGGCAGGCCCGAGCGCGTCTACCTGGTCGGCTCGACGGAGCACGTCGTACGGACCGTACGGGAGGCGGTGCGGTCCGGGGCGCGGCTCGCCGTCCGCAGCGGCGGGCACTGCTTCGAGGACTTCGTCGACAACCCCGACGTCAAGGCCGTCATCGACATGTCACCCATGGGGGAGGTCTCCTTCGACGAACGGCGCCGGGCCTTCGTCGTCGAGGCCGGGGCCACCCTCGGCGAGGTGTACCGGAAGCTGTACCTCGGCTGGGGCGTGACCTTACCGGCCGGGTACCACGCCGAGGTGGGCGCGGGCGGGCATGTGCCCGGCGGCGGATACGGGCCGCTGTGCCGGCTGTTCGGGCTCGTCAGCGACTATCTCTACGCGGTGGAGGTCGTCGTCGTGGACCGCGCGGGCGAGGTGCGCGCCGTCGTGGCCACCCGGGAGGAGGACGACCCGAACCGCGAGCTGTGGTGGGCCCACACGGGCGGCGGGGGCGGCAACTTCGGCGTCGTGACCCGCTTCTGGTTCCGCTCCCCCGAGGCCACGGACGACACGGACCCGGCCCGCATGCTGCCCGCCCCCACCAGGACCGCGCTCACCTTCACCGCGGACTGGAGCTGGGAGGGGATGGACGAGGAACGCTTCACCCGCATGGTGCGCAACCACGGGCAGTGGGCCGAGCGGCACGGCGCCGCGGACGACCAGAACGCCGCGCTCTACGCCGAGTTCGCCCTGACCCGCCGCGCGGCCGGGTCCCATCTGCTCCTCGGCCAGGTCGCCGCGGAGCCCGGCGCGGACCGCCGGCTGCTGGACGGCTTCCTCGGCGCGGTGAGCGCGGGCACCACCCGGCCGGGCAACCTGAAGGTCCACCGGCTGCCCTGGCTCACCGCCGCGCTGTACGGCTCGGGAGAGGCGGTGGGCGACTGGCACATCAAGATCAAGTCGGCCTTTCTGCGCCGCCGCCTCACGGACTCGCAGATCGCCGTCGTACACCGTCACCTCACCCGCACGGACTCCGATGTGGTCGCCGGGAGCGTCGTCCTCAACACCTACGGGGGCGCCGTCAACACACTGTCCCTCTCCGATACGGCCATGCCGCACCGCGACTCCGTACTGAAGCTCTCCTGCCTCGCGTCCTGGGCCGAGCCCGACCGGGCGCCCGAATACCTGACCTGGATCCGCGAGTGCTACCGGGACCTGTTCGCCGACACCGGCGGCGTCCCCGTACCCGGCGAGACCGCCGACGGCGCCTTCATCAACTACCCGGACACCGACCTCGCCGACCCGCGCTGGAACACCTCGGACACGCCCTGGCAGACCCTCTACTACAAGGCCAACCACCCCCGCCTGCGCGCGGCCAAGGCCCGCTGGGACCCGCGCGACATCTTCCGCCACACCCTCTCGATCCGCCCCTGACCCGCGACACCTCAGGGCCGTGGGCGCGGCCTCCAGCGGCATGGGCCGACTCTTTGACAGTTCTCGACCGGTCGTCTACCTTCCGTTTAGGCGACCGGTCGGCTAGTACTGGTCGAGCCACCCCATCCCCCCGGAGAAGGAACATCATGAGCACTGAGGGCCAGAAGGTCGCCGTCATCACCGGCGCGTCGCAGGGCATCGGAGCCGCCCTGGTCACCGCCTACCGCGACCTCGACTACGCCGTCGTCGCCACCTCGCGCGGCATCGCCGAGTCCCCCGACCCGGGCGTGCTCACGGTCCAGGGCGACATCGCCGACCCCGCCACCGCCGAGCGCGTGATCACCGCGGGCATCGAGCGCTTCGGGCGTATCGACACCCTCATCAACAACGCCGGCATCTTCATCGCCAAGCCGTTCACCAACTACACCCCGGACGACTTCCGCGCGGTGACCGGCATCAACCTGACGGGCTTCTTCTCCATCACCCAGCTCGCCATCCCGCACATGCTCACCCAGGGCGGCGGCCACATCGTCAACATCACGACCACCCTGGCCGAACACGCCGACTCCAACGTCCCCTCCGTACTGGCCTCGCTGACCAAGGGCGGCCTGCAGTCCGCCACCAAGTCCCTGGCCATCGAATACGCCACCCGCGGCATCCGCGCCAACGCCGTGTCCCCTGGCATCATCAAGACCCCCATGCACCCCGAGGAGACCCACGAGGCCCTCGCCGCCCTGCACCCCGTTGGCCGGATGGGCGAAGTCAGCGACATCGTCGACGCCATCGTCTACCTGGAGAAGGCCCCCTTCGTCACCGGCGAGATCCTCCACGTCGACGGCGGCCAGAGCGCCGGACGCTGAGCTCCGGGGTCGGCGTTCAGCGCCGACCCCGGACACAGCCCACGACTAGTCGACCGGTCGTACACTTGCCATCATGGGACGGACCAGTGATGCACGGGAGAAGATCCTCACCGCCGCCGAGTCGCTCATCGAGCTGCGCGGGTACTCATCGTTGGGTGTGGCCGAGATCTGCAAGGCCGCGGGCGTGCCGAAGGGCAGCTTCTATTACTTCTTCGAGTCCAAGGAGGCGCTGGCCCTCGCCGTCATCGACGAGCACTGGAGCGAGGAGCGCCAGGGGTGGGCTCGCGCCCTGGGCAGCGACACCGAGCCGCTCCAGCGGCTGCGGCAGCTGTTCGAGGCGACCCGCGCCGATCAGCATGCCGGGCAGCAGAGCTGCGGCACGATCGCGGGCTGTCTATTCGGGAACCTGACCCTGGAGATGTCCAACCAGACCGAAACCATCCGCGAACGTCTGCAGCAGATCTTCGACGAGCAGGTCGACATGGTCGACAAGGTCATCACCGAAGCCGTGGAGCGCGGCGATGTGACGGTCACCGCCACCCGCCAGGCCGCCCGATCCGTCGTCGCCCAGCTCGAGGGCCAAGTGCTCTTCGCCAAGCTCTACAACAACGTCGAGCACCTCGACGCCCTGTGGGCGAACTGCCTGGCCCTGCTCGGGTCCCGCCCTCCGCAGGACGCACCGGCCGCCATCTGACCCCCCGCCGCCCGGCCGGCGGAGGGCTCGTTTGCACCTGCTCGCACACCCTTGTTAACGTCAACTGCGACATCTCACCGTAGGGTTCAGCCCTCGCCATTCAGCCTCCTCGTGTCCGGTGACACCAGGAAGGTGGGAGTCACACCAGATTTTGACAAGGGTGTGCGGCGATGGTTGCTGTTCGACGAGCGGAAACGGCTTTGGAAGCCGTTGATCTGGTCAAGACCTACCCAGCAGGCAGGAACAAACCCCCGGTCGCGGCGTTGCGGGGGCTGAGCTTCTCCGCCGCGAAGGGGACCGTCTTCGGGCTGCTCGGCCCGAACGGGGCAGGCAAATCCACCATGGTGAAGATCCTCTCCACGCTGTCGGTCGCCGACTCAGGATCGGCACGCGTCGCCGGCATCGACGTCGCGGCGAAGCCGGACCGGGTGCGCCAGGCGATCGGATTCGTGGCCCAGAAGCCCGGCACGGACCCGATGGCGACCGCGACCGAGAACCTGCTGCTCGCGGGCCGCATCCACGGGATGTCCCGCCGTGACGCCACGGCACGGGCCCATGCGCTCATCGACAGGTTCGGCCTGACCGACGCCGCGAACCGGCTGGTCAGCACGTACTCCGGCGGCATGGCGCGCAAGCTGGACGTCGCACTGGGGCTGATGCACCGCCCGCAGGTGCTCTTCCTCGACGAGCCGACCACGGGCCTCGACCCCCAGGCCCGGAGCGAGATGTGGCACGAGATCGCCAGGATGGCCGACGACGAGCAGATGACCGTACTGCTCACCACGCACTACCTCGACGAGGCCGACCACCTCGCCGACCGGCTCGCGATCGTCGACCACGGCACAGTGATCGCCGCAGGCACCCCGGACGAACTCAAGAGCGACCTGCGCGGCGACGCGGTGCAGATCGAACTCGCCGAAGCCGACGGCAGAGCACGAGCGGTACTGCGACGGGTGCCACAACTACGCGAGATCACCATGGCCGGGTGCACGGTCCGTGGCCGCACCGACGACGGCGCCCGGGCGCTGCCGCCCGCACTGGCCGCGCTCGAAGAAGCCGGCATCGCCGTGACCTCGGCGACGCTTGCCCGCCCTTCGCTCGACGACGTCTACCTCCGCCACACCGGCCACCGCCTCGAGGCCGCCGGCGACCAGGACCCGAAGACCCTGGAGGCGGCGAAGTGACCACAGCACCCATGGAACCCGTCGGCACGCGTCCGCTGACCACCGTGATCACACACACCGCGTTCCTCACCGGCCGCCTGCTGCGCACGCTGCGGCGGATGCCCACCTTCCTCATCATCGGGCTCGTGCAGCCGGTGATCTGGCTGCTGCTGTTCGGACAGCTCTTCCGCTCGATCGTGAACCTGCCCGGATTCGCGCACGGCAGCGGCGGTTTCCTGCAATTCCTCACGCCGGGTGTGGTGATGATGACCGCGCTGTTCGCGAGCGCGTGGGCAGGGACGACCTACTTGCAGGACATCGACCGCGGCGTGATGGACCGACTGCTCACCTCCCCCGCCGGCCGAGCCGCCATGATGTGCGCGACCATGGCCTACCAGGCGATCCAGACCATCATCCAAAGCCTGGTCATCGTGGTCATCGCACTGCTCGCCGGGGCCCGCTTCCCCGGCGGCGTCGCCGGTGTCGGCGTCACCGTCCTGGCCGCGGTACTGCTGACACTGATCTTCTCGGCACTGTCCAACGCCGTCGCCCTGCTCACCCGTCAGCAGGCGACACTGATCGCCATCTCCCAGTTCACCACGCTGCCGCTGATGTTCCTGAGCTCCGCCGTGATGGACCTCCACCTCGCTCCGAGCTGGGTCGGCCATGTCGCCGGGTACAACCCCATGGAATGGGCGGTCGTCACGGCGCGGCAGGCGATGCTCGCACACACCGACTGGAGCATCGTCTGGACACATCTGGGACTGCTCACCGCGGCAGCCCTCGCGATGGCCTTCCTGGCCACACGGGCTTTCCGGGCCTACCGCAAGTCGGCGTAAGAGCGGCGAGCCGGCCTCTCTCTCCTGCCCGCCTCTCCTGCTCACCGCACCCGGCAAGGACTGTCGGGTGCGGTGAGGCTCAGGACGCCGGGGTTTTGTCCGCCGCGCTGATCTGGCAGGTGATGGACGTCCGTTGGGTGTAGCTGGTGGTGTCCTCCATGGTGACCGTCTTGGTGGAGTTCGCGAGCACCGTGATGTATTTGTGGCGGTACCCGATAAGGCCGCCCGACGGATCGTTCCAGTTCACCGCGATGCTGTAGCTGTAGCCTCGCGTCGTGTCGGCGTTGGTGATGGTGACGTCGTACTTGAGCTGACGGGTCGACGGGTCGAAGTTGCAGTTGCTGCCGTCGGTCTCGTCGAGCCCTTCCGGGTCGTAGGTGGACGGCACGGAGGGGGACGACGACGACGGGGTCGAGGTCGGGGTCGGGTACGACGGGACGCCCGAGGGCAGGTCGGTCGGCAGGTCGGTCGGGACCCCGCTGGCGCCGGACGACGCGCCACCGCTCCCGCCGCCGGAGACGAAGCCGCCGCCCCCGAGCCCGCTGCTGCCCTTGTCCTTCTTCCCACAGCCGGTCAGGGCCAACAACCCGACCGCGGCGACGGCGACAAAACGAATGGAACGGCGATGCATGCACTACCCCCGCGGAACAGACAGCCGATCAGGCTGTGACGAGCACATGCCACCCTAAGGGGCTCCCCGCCCCGACATCATTCCGGGGGGTTCCGACCCGGCCGGAGAGCCACGAACAGGGCTTTTGCGCCGGTCAGCGCGCTCATGGCGGACGAGTCGGCCTGCCCGCCGGGTCGACCTCGAGCTGGTCGGCTCGGGCAAGTGCCCGCAGGCGGCAATTCTCGGGAGGGGCGGCGGCGTCTGGGCCATCAGCGCCGGTGTCACTCTCCCGTGTCGTCGTACGGCCTTGGCAGCCGACCGCCTGAGCCGGGCCACCGCCTCATACCGCCTGCCTCACGTCGATTTCCGGTCCGATCGCGAAGCGCCCCCGTACGGGCGCGATAACGGCGGTACGATCGTCCGGTTTATGGCGTGGGGTCCGTGAAGTACCGCCCCGGACGGGCAGCGGGCGGAAGGGGGAGGCATGGCGGAACAGGTGGAGCGATCGGCGGATTTACCAGCCGGGGCGGCCGGAGTCGAGGTGGTGGCCTTCGATCCGCAGGCACGAGTGTGGGTAACGGAGGCGGAGGTAAGGGCCGGGCGGGCCGGCCTGGTGCATGTGCCGCGGCTGGAGGGCTCGCTGCGGGCGGACGAGACGTTGCTCACCGACGACGGGGACGACTTCGGGCACATCGTGCACCACGTCCCGGGAGGCGTACTGCGGACCGATTCCGTCGAGGAGATCGCGGCGATGATCCGGTTCTGCAATGCGTACCGCATCAAGGTGGCCGCCCGCGGCCAGGGGCACGGGACGTACGGGCAGGCGCAGGTGGACGGCGGGCTGGTGATCGAGACCGAGCCGCTGAACGGAATCGGGCCGGTGACGGCGGGGCAGATCGCGGTGGAGGCCGGGGCGGTGTGGAGCGCGGTGGTACGCGAGACGCTGCGGCACGGACTGACGCCCCCGGTCTTCACCGACTACCTGGAGCTGTCGGTGGGCGGCACCCTGTCGGTCGGCGGGCTCGGCGGCCAGGCATGCCGGTCCGGTGCCCAGGTGGACAACGTCATCGCGCTGGAAGTCGTCACCGGGGCCGGGGACGTGGTCAGCTGCTCGCCCACCCAGCGGCCGGACCTGTTCCACGCCGTGCTCGCCGGCCTCGGCCAGTGCGCGGTCATCGTCTCGGCGACGCTGCGGCTGGTCACCGCCCCCGAGACCGTGTGGCGCTACCAGCTGTCGTACCTGGACCTCGAGACACTCCTCGCCGACCAGCGGCAGCTCGCCGAGGATGAGCGGTACGCGTATGTCGAGGGGTGGGTCGAGGCGGACGACAAGGGTGCATACACCAATTGCGTGCTGGAGTTCGCCGTCTACGGGCCGCCCGCCGGGTCCGAGCCGGACGACGCCGAGTGGCTGCGCGGCCTGCGGTACGACCGGTCCTGCCGGATCACCATCGAGTCGCTGCCGTACTTCAACTTCCTCAACCGTCTCGCCGAGGGCGTGAAGAAGCTCAAGCACGTCGGCGTCTGGACCTGGGCCCACCCCTGGCTCAACCTGTTACTGCCCGGCGACCGCGCCGCCGAGCTGTCCCGCACCCTGCTGGACGGACTTGCCGGACAGGAGGTCGGCGGCCTGGTGCTGCTCTACCCACTGGTCCGCCGCCACCTGCGCGCCCCGCTGCTGCGGATCCCGGACGACCCGGTGCCGTACCTGATGGCCGTCCTGTGGGCGCTCGACCCGAAGGACCAAGCGGCAATAACCGCCCGGGTGGCCGCCAACCACGCCGCGTACGAGCGAGTCCGCGCGGCCGGCGGCACCCAGTACCCCGTGGGGTCCATCCCGATGACCGCCGACGACTGGCGCGGCCACTACGGCGAGGCGTGGGAGGAGTTCGCCGCCGCCAAGCGCCGCTACGACCCGCATCACCTGCTCGCCCCGGGCCAGCACATCTTCACCGCCTGAGCACGCCCGCCTGTCCGTCCGCGCGGCGGGCCGGCCGGCGCCCCCGCATCGCCGTCTGCCGACCCGTGGCATGACGGTGGTGCGGACGCGCGGTGGCGACCGATCGCGTAAGGGCGACCATCGCCTCCGCCGCCGGTGGGCGGCGCGGCCAGGAACGGGCGCGCCTCGAGCCACTCATGGATCTACGCCGCCGCCCACAACGGCGGCGTGGGAAGGCTGAAATGGCGCGCGAGAATCCCCACCGTTACCGCGCCGTCCTCGTTGAAGCCCGGCTCCGCCGCATAGCGCGGCGTTTCCCTCCCCACCAGGCCCGCTGCCAGGAACTCCCGGAGCAGATGGTCTGCCATCCCACCGCCCCGCCGCGACTCCCTGCGGGCACCCAGGTTGAGGTACAGCTGCTCGAAGCCACCGCGGTGGTAGGCGAACTGGAACGGGTGCCGCGGGCAGTGCGGAACCATGTAGCTCTGGCCATGTGGGCACTCACACGCCGGCGTGGACGCCAGGAACACGGTTTCCGCCTTGTCTCCCACCAGCTCCACGAAGCGGTAGCCCGTGATATCCCTGGCCAACGCCTCCGCACCCTGCCCGGACGGCGCCGCATAGGCGTCCTGCAGCACCCACCCCCAGCCGCCGTCCTCACCCACGGCCCGTGCCGGGCGCCCCGAATCCGTCAGGATCCGTTGCAGCAGGCTGGTATCCATGGCCCGGCAGAACGTGGCGAACGTGTTCGGAGGCAGCCAGCTCACCCCACCACCTCCGCAGCCAGCGGCGGCGACGGCAGGCCGAAGGCGGCCGCTATCGCCCGCACCAAGCGGTCGTCGTCGTCATAGTCAAGGTCGAGGCAGTCGTGCCCGTCCTCGTCCGCCATATCGCAGTACGCGTCCGGTCCTATCAGCCCGGCGTCCAGCAGCTCGGCCGACAGATAGTCGGGGTTGTCCCCCACCCGCTGGCCCAGATCCTCGAAACTGAAGTGCACTACGCACCGGCCGTCCCGGTAGTAGGTGAAGTCGGGCGAGTGGGCCTTGGCGCTGCACGGCTCCACCACGAACACCACCGCCTCGGCCCCGTCTTCGCACAGCGGCCGATAGTCCACCGGGTCGAAGTCGTCGATCTCCGGGGCGAAGGTGTCGTGCACCGCCCAGGTCCACCCATCGGACGATCCCGTCTCCAGCACCTGACGCCGCAACCTGCCAAGCCCTTCGACGACGGCGTCGGCGGTCAGCCCGCGGACGAAGACAAGATTCACCTCATGACCCGGATACGACTCTCCGAGCCGACTGTCGATCCAACTTTTCATATCGGCACCCTAGGTGCTCCCATTGACAGCCGAATGACGGCCCATCACCGCGACGCTCCCCCTCCACGTGTGACCGGAACTGCCCCGGGGGCACCGAGATTGAGCGGGAAGTACGAGCAGGTGGCTCTCGAAGACTCATCGCATCAACGTTCGCGGCGGTGCTTGTCACGCCGCGCGCCGCTTCCACTCGTCGATGTACGTGCTGGCCGATCGTAGGAAGTGTTGGCTGGAGCAGCCGCTCATTCCGTTCCCTGCCTAATCGCCTGGAGGACCTGCAGAGTGAAAGCGCCAGCTGGGTCGTCCGGTGTGGAGCAAGGCAGTGCAACTACTTCGTCAACTACCGCTCCATAGGCCAGCAGGCCTTTCCGGACAGCTTCCCTGTTCCCAAATATTCCGATCTTTTCGACCAATTCAAACGGAACTGCTTCAGTCAGTGAAGAGTGACGAGGACGTGGCGTACTTCGCGCGAATTCCACGACATCACCGTACCCGGCACGCGTGAACATCTCGCTGTAGCCAGGTGCCTTGAGATAGTCGGCCAACATGCGGCGGACTTGCCTCAGGGCCGCCTCTTTCTCCTTCTGCTGTGTGCCACGCCCCGCAGTAGCAGCTACCGGTACCCAAGCGGCGACTGGTGGACGAGGGCGCCTGGCCGCCTCCGACTCCTTGGCGAGTTGATCCGCCAATTCCCCTGCAGTCTCGGCAGTGACGAGGGCTACTGCCATCCGGTCGGCCTGGCGAGCTGCCGCACGGATGGTGTGTGTCCCGAAGGCGGCCATCGTCAGGTGTCCGGCGGGTGCAGGAAGGTGCAATCGGTACCCGCGAGTCCGGATCACCTGGCCGTCGACCACTGCCCTCTCCTGGGCAAGAAAGTGCCTGAGAGCCTGTACGGATTCACTCATGGCTTTAGCTGGCCGCTGGTGGTCACGCCCGTGCCACCCCGTGACGATGACGGGGCTGGACGGCCCCACGGCGATGCGCACCGTCCTGCCGCCGGCAAGGGCGGCGACGCTGGCCGCCCCTCTTGCGATCATTGCAGGATCCCGAACCGCGACGGGCAGCGGCCCTAGAGTCAGGGGGATGCTCTGTGTGCAGCCTCCGATGGCTGTGGCCAGGGCGATGGCGTCGTAGGTTTCTCTCTCGCCGATCCACAGTTCGGGAAAGTTTTGCTCGTCAGCGAGCTTCGCCGTCTCAAGCGCTTCGTGCGCAGGCCTGTCTTTCCAAAGGCCCAGGCCCACCGTGATCTGCGGCAGATTCTCGTACCCACCAGCAGGGCGGTTACTGGTCATGCAGCCTCTCCGCTCGGCTATAGAAACGTGTTGATAGACGGAGTCGGCAACGTGCTGTCCAGTGGCAGGATGGTGCGGCGAGCAATGCGGAGAGACCCGTCCTCGACACGTCGCAACCTGTCTTCGCGGCGGGCATACAACGTGTACCTCTCGTCGTCAAATCGGCTGGAATACAGGATCAGCACGGAGTGAACTTCCAGCTCTCCAAGAGCGTCAGCGGGTATGACCTCGACGTTGCTGACGACGTGCAGGTGACGGATCGGAGGGTCTTGGGACCATGCAGCCGGATGTTCAAGGTGCTGCGCACGCTCCTTGAGTAATCTCTTATCATGATCGAAGTAGGCCATCCGTTCAGATCCATAGACTCCCACAGGGTCCCGGCGCTGGCGATCCTCAATTCCGGGCATCCAATAATGGATGTCCTCAGTGCACAGCTCCAACCATTGAAGATACTTACCGTTATCGAGGAGCCGAGCCTCTTTATAGAGGAAGTTTTCCACACCCCGTTGTAAATCTGGAGTGGACTGCGACGGAATCACAGGAGACTCGCTCATGGCATCTCCGCAGATGTTGAGTTGCTGCTGACTTCACTCCAGGTGGGGGCGAGCATGAGATCGCGCCATCGTTTGTAGTAGGCCCGTGCGTTCTCCTCACTTATCTGTCCTCTAGAGACGTTGAGCCCTTCCGGTAGTCCTGGGAGCGTTACGCGAGTGCCCTCACCCAGGGCACTGTACAGATGGTGCCTTCGGGTGACGGTGCCCCCATGGGACACGGTCGCACCTTGCCAGGGCGGCGCGTCATCACTCTCGAACACCCCGGTCGGCGAAAATGTATGCATTGCTCCGATTCGCCATGCTCGCTTGACTTCCTCGGGAGCATTCCTGTTTACCAGGACAAAGGTGTGCAGCACCGTTCGGTTAGGACCCACAGGCCGCCAGACACGAAAGGTGTTCTGCCCAGGCAGGAACGAAAAGTTTGGAAAGATGGTCGCGGAACTGGTCGAGCCGACTGCCCAAGCACGTGGCCACCCGAGTCGCTCAACGAACTGTGCCTCGTGCTCCTTCAGATAATTCTTGACGAGCGGCTGACCAAGAGTGGCCGCGTTGCCCCGTTTGTCAAGATTGAATTCCCAACAGTGCCCGTTGACATTGACCTGGAAACTTTCGGCGTCTGGTGCCCCCAGGAGAGGAACTTGACGGCCGAGCATCACCTTTGCCCCGGATGCGTGGGTATACCGAGCATGAAGAGCATCGCTCGCGAAGTTCTCCGCAGGGATTTTATAGTTGCAGGAGATTTCAGAACGGATGGATCCCGGAAGGAACTCCGTCCCTCCGGGATCGTTGTCCAGAACGGTATCCAGCATGTAGGTGATGGGACCCAAGTATTCGGCTAGCGAAGGAGCTGTCGCATCGAGGGTACCGAAAACTAATCCTTTATAGCTGTCGACCTGCGCGACAGGACGCAACCCCAACTCGGATCGATCGAATCCAGGCGTGCGCTCAAAGGAGCTCGCCTCGTGCATAGACCTTAGCTTGCCGTCGGTATCGAACGACCAGCAGTGATAGTTACAGATGAAAGTTTTTGCGTTGCCAATACTGGCCCTGACCACAGGATTTGCCCGGTGCGGACAGCTATTTAAATATGCACCGATGGTACGGTCCCGTCGCCGGACAACCAGCACGTTGTCCCTTCCCATCCAGGTGGTGAGAAATGAGCCGTAATCGGGGAGTTGTGACTCATGTGCAAGAAAGAGCCAACACCGCGCGAATACTCTCTCCAACTCAAGCTCGTAAATCTCTGGGTCCTGAAATATTCGAGGGTCGAGCCAGCCTCGATCCAGCTCTTTCAGAGCCAAGATTTGCCGAAGATGGGCGGGTAAATCAGCCATTACGCCTTCTATCTGTAAGGGGTGTGTCCAGGGGCAGCGATGGTCTGCCCCCTCCTCATCGTGCTCAACATCGTGCTCAACGGGCATGGGGCGGGAGACAGGCATGCTCTGTCGAGCCAGGCACCATGGGGTGAGGCCGAGACACTCAGCCATACCTCTCGAAGACCCACATCGAAGGCTCACCAGGAGAGTGATGGTGATTGGCACTTCGACAGGAAAGAGGTGCCAACGGCCTCACTTGCAAAGATAGGCAGGGGCGACACGTAGTGCCGGGCGCAACCTGCAGACGCCGCTCGCGCAGAGCATGCTTCACCAGGCTCCCTGTCCACAGGGCCCTCCCGGGAGTCGATAGATCAATCGATTGATGCAAGCTAACCACTGCCCTCGAGAGCGGTAAACCCCAAGCCACGGACACAAGCGGACAGGTCCACTGGACCTTGGCAAGGTCCTGACAGCGTCCCGTCAGTCGATTACGGAATCGGTAGCCTGACGGACTGCCTCATGCCGAGAAGGAGGACGGGATGCCCGTACCAGAGCCCACCGAAGGTGCAGCGGCCGCGGTTGGCGTCGGGCGGCGTGCCCACGCCACCGTCATCGATGCCTTTTGGGATGCAGTGGACACTGCGCCTGATCGCATCGCGCTGCGCCAAGACGAGCGGCAGCTCACTTACCAGGAGTACGGGCGGTGCGCAGCCGGCTTGGCCGCATGCCTGGACAGGGTAGGCGTGGCGGCTGGCCAGACCGTGGCGCTCGTGCTGCCCAACGGACTTGAGATGGCGGTGTCGATCTTCGCCGTTCTGACCGCCGGGGCCCAGGTGGTGCTCTTCAATCCTGCGTATACACCGGCTGAACTGCGCCCGCTGCTGGCCGATGCTGCCCCGGCCGCTGTCGTGACGACACGCGGCGCGGACAACGTCACCGCCGCACTGGATGCCAGTCAGCCGCCTGCCATTCTCACCTTCGACACGACCGACCTTTCACTTGATTGCTGGCGTAACGATCCCGCGCTGGATATTTACGATCGCCACCTCCCTCGCCCCAACGACTTAGCCACTCTGATGTACACCGGAGGAACCACAGGAGTACCCAAAGGGGTGGCCCACAGCCATTCCTCTCTGATGGCCACGGTACAGGCAATGGAAGCCTGCTGGCCTACAGAGGCTGATGTCGAGGCATGGGCCACAGTCGCACCCATGACCCATATATGGGGCCTCCTGATGGGTGTACTCAACCCCGTCTACGGCCGCGCCTGCGTCGTAATTTTCTCCCGCTTCCAACCCAGCGCCGTGATCGATGCGATGGAACGCTATGGTGTCAGCGTTTTTTCTGGAGGACCCGCAGCGATCTATAGTGGGCTATTGGCTGCCCCGAATCTCGCCTCGGCAGACCTGCGGCATCTGCGCGTCTGCCCGGGCGGCGGCTCGCCTTTCCCTGCCCAAGTGCTCCGCCAGTGGAAAGACGCCACTGGCGTGGAGGTTCGTGAGGCATACGGCATGACCGAGATTGCGCCTATCACGAGCCAGGTGCCCGGAAAGGAGGCGCTGGCGGGATCCGTAGGACGCCCCGCTCCCCAGGTCACAATTCGGATCAGTGCGGGCGGAAGCCAGGAGCCGCAGCCCGTCGACACAGTGGGGGAAATCCTCGTGCACTGCCCCCAACGCATGTTCCGTGGCTATCACAGGCGGTCGGAGGATACCGGCGCAGCACTGGAAAATGGCTGGTTACGTACCGGTGACCTCGGTCGGATTGACGCAAATGGAAACTTACACATTGTCGACCGCGTGAAGGATATGATTCTCGTAGGCGGATTCAATGTTTACCCGCGCGAGATAGACGAGGTAGTGGCCTCACATCCTCACGTTGCACATTCCGTCACTATCGGTGCACCTGATTTACAGAAAGGCGAGCAGCCAATATCATTCATCGTGCCCCTCCCAGGCATATCTCCCGACGTGGCGGACATTCACCAGCATTGCGCCGAACGTCTCGTCAAGTATAAGCGACCCACTAACATCATAACGCTGGAAAAGATTCCGCACACCCCAGCCGAAAAAGTGGACCGCATTGCCTTGCGTTCCTTGTTTGCTCACCGGCAGGAAGCCGAGCGACACTGAGCCTTTTCCAAGCCGATGGTGGCGCCGGGTCAGCTCTGTCCGTTCTCGGTCCACGGACGGAGTTTCTCCGGGTTGCGGATCGCCCAGATGCGAGTGATGCGGCCGCCAGTGGACTGAACGCCGCCACGGTCACGGTGGTGACGCCGGCTTGCTGGGCGACCAGGCCGGGCTGGCCGTTGACCGTCCGCTCCAGGAGCGTCAGCCCAGGGGCTTTGCCAGCGATGTGAATCAGATACTGGGCGATACGCTCGCTGCCCTCGACCGGGCGCAGGACGGCGCCGACCTCTTCGGCGTGAGGGGTGCATGGTCCGCTTCTTCCGCTTCGGCTTCGCCAGCGTGGCGGCCGCGGGGGGCTTCCTGCGCGGTCTGGATGGCGGGCAGCTCGAACGGGTCGCGGTTTGCATGGCGGAGAGTCCTCGAGGGCGTGGAGCGGGCGGAGAGGGACGGCAGGGGGCCGGGGCGCAGCGTCGGCCGCGCCCCAGCCGGACGGGGTCAGTAAGCCGGGCTGTCGAAGAGGTACAAGCTGGACGCGGCTCCGTATCCTGCTCAGGCATCGCGGCGGGACCACCCGGACAGCCCAGGACAGATGCCGCTTGCCGCAGGTCAGACCCCGCCGCCGCCAATCTCCGGCCCCACGACCCATGGCTACTCTCATGGCTACGTACGTAGCCGTGCGGCCCGGTTTGAACCGGTGCGGAACGGGGTCTGGCCGAGCTCCCGATCCGACAAAAAGGGCCCCTGACCAGCATATTCGCTGGCCACGGACCCCTGGCGGCGGACGAGTCGGCCTGTACGCCGGGTTCTGTCCCCCAGGGCCCTTACGGCCCCCGGGGCGGCGGCCATCCATCTAGGACCGACGTTGCCGCCGGCCTCGTGCGGTCTACCCGCGGACTCGGGCGGGCAGCCCTCGATCGTCCGCGCAGAGCCGCCGGGTGGCGGCTCCTCTTGACCTTGCTCCAGGTGGGGTTTACCGAGCCGTCCGAGTCACCTCGGACGCTGGTGGTCTCTTACACCACCGTTTCACCCTTACCGGGAAGCCTCGCGGCTCCCGGCGGTCTGTTTTCTGTGGCACTGTCCCGCGGGTCACCCCGGGTGGGCGTTACCCACCACCCTGCCGTGTGGAGCCCGGACGTTCCTCGGCGGGATCCCGAAAGACCCCGACGCGACCGCCCGGCCGACTCGTCCGCCGTGGTGACCATGCTACCCGTGGCGTGCGGTGCCCCGGACAGCGGCGGGGATCACAGGAAGTCGGCGGTCTCCAGTGGGAAGGAGAAGGGCGCGGGAAGGTCGATCGACTTGCCGAAGGAGACCGTGGCGGCCTCCTGATATTCGGCCTTCTCCGGGTCGCTGAACAACGTCACCGAGCTCTTCTCCCGGTCGACGAGGAGGTAGAGCGGGATGCCCCCGTTCGCGTAGCAGTGGCGCTTGGCCTCCCGGTCGCGGTCCGGCCTGGTCGAGGTGACCTCGACGACCATCGAGACGCCCTCACACGGCATCCAGGACTCGGCACCCCGGAAGAGATCCTGCTCAACGGGCGCGAACGTCGCGTCGGGGATCACATGGTTGCGCACACACAGCCCACCGCGCGGGACCTTGAGCCCCTTGTGGCCGGAGACGTCCATGTCGGTGACGGACTTCCTGATCACCTGCCTGACGATCCGGCTGATGTAGGTCTCGTGCTCCCCGTCCGGCGGCGCCGTCACGACGATGTCCCCCTCGACCAGCTCGGCCCGGAAGCCTTCCGGCGTATCCAGTGCCAGGAAACCCTCCAGCAGGACCTCCTCCTGCGCGGACGGTTCGTGTGCCATGGCGCTCATGCCACGCCCCCTTCCCTGCCTCGCCGCCACCGTAGGTACGAGGGGGTCGGCACCGTACGAAAAGGCGTCTTCCTCACTCGATCGTGGCGCAGAAGCCCGTGCGCGAGGCCGTAGGCTGCCACGGGCTCGCCCGGCCCCGTGAAGTGAAGGAGAGAAGACCGTGCTCGTGCTGTTGCCGCCGTCGGAGGGAAAGGCCCCGGCAGAGTCGGGGAGCCCGCTGGAGCCGGGGGCGCTGTCGCTGCCGGGGCTGGGTGCGGCGCGGGCGGTGGTGCTCGATGAGCTGGTGTCGCTGTGCTCGGGCGATGTGGCGAAGGCAGCCGAGGTGCTCGGGCTGAGCGAGGGACTGCGCGGCGAGGTGGCGAAGAACGCGGCGCTGCGGGAGGCCGGGACGCGCCCGGCCGGGGAGATCTACACCGGCGTGCTGTACGACGCGCTCGGGCTGGCGACCCTGACCGCCGCCGCACGGCGCCGGGCGGCGCGGTCGCTGCTGGTCTTCTCGGGGTTGTGGGGTGCCGTACGGATCGACGACCGGATCCCGTCGTACCGCTGCTCGATGGGCGTGAAGCTGCCGGGGCTCGGCGCGCTCGGGGCGTTCTGGCGGGCGCCGATGAGCGAGGTGCTGCCGGAGGCGGCGGGGGACGGGCTGGTGCTGGATCTGCGGTCGGCGGCGTACGCCACGGCGTGGAAGCCGAAGGGCGAGGTGGCGGAGCGCACGGCGACCGTGCGGGTGCTCCAGTCGAAGATCGTGAACGGGGTCGAGAAGCGGTCGGTGGTCAGCCACTTCAACAAGGCGACCAAGGGGCGGCTGGTGCGGGATCTGCTGGTCGCGGGGGCGGAGCCGGCCGGGCCCGAGGAGCTGGTGGAGGCGCTGCGGGGGCTCGGCTACACCGTGGAGGCCGCCGCGCCGGACAAGCCCGGGCGCGGCTGGGGGCTGGATGTGGTGGTCACCGAGGTGTAGGCCCGTGAGCCGCCGCAGCCTCCCGTATCTCTCGTGTCCCGTCATTGCATCATGCGCAACGGCCGTTGCGTGCTGTGTCCGGCGGCGGCAGGATGGCCGGCGTGACTAGCGCTGCCCTCTCCGCCACGCCCTCCGGCTCCTCCTCCGTGCTCGACCTCGCCCCCGTCATCCCCGTCGTCGTCATCGACGACGCGGCCCACGCCGTGCCGATGGCCCGTGCGCTGGTCGCGGGCGGGCTGCCCGCGATCGAGGTGACCCTGCGCACCCCGGCCGCGTGGGACGCCATCCGGGCCATCGCCGAGGAAGTGCCGGAGGCGGTTGTGGGCGTCGGGACGGTGCTGACGCCCGAGCATGTGGAGGCCTCCGTCGCGGCCGGGGCGCGGTTCCTGGTCAGCCCCGGCTGGACCGACCGGCTGTTGGGCGCGATGCGCGCGTCGGGCATACCGTTTCTGCCGGGGGTCTCGACCACTTCGGAAGTCGTGGCGCTGCTGGAGCGCGGGGTGACCGAGATGAAGTTCTTCCCCGCGGAGGCGGCCGGGGGGACGGCCTATCTGCGGTCGCTCGCCTCCCCGCTCCCCCAGGCCCGCTTCTGCCCCACGGGCGGCATCGACGCCTCCCGCGCCCCGGGCTATCTCGCCCTTCCCAACGTGGGCTGCGTCGGCGGCACTTGGATGCTGCCGTCGGACGTCGTCGCCGCGCGCGACTGGGCACGGGTGGAGGGACTCGCCCGCGAGGCGGCGGCCCTGCGGGGCTGACGGCCGGGCTCCCGCCCGCCGCTTCCCCGACCCGGCCTTCCTTCAGGCGATGGCCGGTGCGGGCTTGCGGGACGGGGCGATCCGGTTGCGGATCCAGGACGCGGCCGCCACGGTCGGCCAGAGCCGGCTGGCCATGTTGCGCGCGGCGACTCCGGCGCGGGTCGCGGGCACCATGAGCGCGGCGGCCGTCGCGACGTTTCCCTGCCGGGGGTCGACCAGCGTGCGGTGCTCGGCCTCGTATCGCGCGAAGGCCGCGTGGGGGTCGGTGGGGGTGGCGGCCAGTTGCTCGGCGAGGGTGTGGGCTCCCGCCATGGCCAGGGTGGAGCCGTCGCCGAACAGCGATACGGAGGAGGCGGCGTCGCCCAGCAGCGCGATGCGGCCGTTCGCCCAGGAGTCGAGCCGCACCTGGCTGACGGAGTCGAACCACAGATCCTCGGCGGCGCGGGCCCGGTCCAGCAGTTCGGGTACGCGCCAGCCGTCGTCGGCGTAGGCGTCGGCGAGGATCCGCTTGTGCTGTGCGAGGTCGCGGTGGTTGAAGTCCGCCACCGCCGGGTGGCGGAAGATGAATGCCGCCAGGGCCCGGCCGTGGACGGGGTGCAGGGAGGCCATCCGGCCGGGGGCGTTGTGGATGACGACGTCCTGCGGGGTGTCGGCCGGGCCGTCGAGCGGCATCGTCGCGACATAGAGGCCCATGTGGCGGACGAATTCCGACTCGGGCCCGAAGGCCAGCCGGCGGGTCGTCGAGTGGAGCCCATCGGCCCCGACGACCAGGTCGAACCGGCGTGGCGCGGCCTTTTCGAAGGTGACGTCCACGCCGTCGCGGTCCTGGCTCAGCGCGGTCATGGTGTCGCCGAAGAGAATCTCGGCGGAGTCCTGGCTCGCCTCGTAGAGGATCGCCGCCAGATCGGTGCGGGTGACCTCGACCTCCCGGCTGTCGGATGCCCGCTGGAGGGCCCGCATGTTGACCCGGCCCACCTGACGGCCGGAGCCGTTGACGAAGCTCATCGCCGTCACCTGGGTGCGGGCCTGGCGCAGCCGCGGCATCACGCCCATGCGCTCGGCGACCTCCACGGCCGGGCCGCGCACATCCACCGGGTTGCCGCTGGAGCGCAGGCCCGCCGCGCGCTCGACGACGGTGGGCCGGAATCCGTGCCGCGCCAGCCAGTACGCCAGCGTCGTGCCGGCGATACCGGCTCCGGAGATCAGGACTGTCGGGTTCGCCTTGGCGTTCATCTCTCGCTCCCGTCGCAGGGGTTGGCCGGATGGCCGTCCGCCGTCTCGACATGACCGTATGACGAATTTCGAAAGTTAGTCAACAGATGGAGGCGACCTCTCGCGGCAATTGACCAAAACTCACATCTGGTCATACGGTCCTTCCATGAGTGCGAACACCGGCCGGCTCCGCGACCCCCACCAGCGCGCCGAGCGCGCCACGCGGATCCTCGATGTGGCCGCCGACCTGCTGCTTCGCCACGGCTACCGGCGGGTGACCATCGACGATGTGGCCGCCGGAGCCGAGATCGGCAAGGGCACCGTCTATCTGCACTGGAAGAACCGCGAGCAGTTGTTCAGCGCGGTCTTCGAGCGGGAGGTGCACTACGCGATGGACGAGCTGCGGCAGGCGCTGCGGCGGGATCCGCAGACCTGCCTGCTGCACCGCTTCGCCCGCACCTACTTCCTGGCCATCACCGACCGCCCGCTGCTGCGCGGATTCCTCCTGGACGACCCCGTCCTGCTCGGCAAGCTGACCAGTTCACCGGATACCGCCCGCGACGAGCGGCACAGCACGATGGCGCATGGCTACTTCGCACTGCTCGCCGAGCGCGGTCTGCTCCGCGACGACATGGACGTCGCGGAGGTCGGCTACGCCTACCAGGCGACTTTCGAGGGCTTTCTCCGGGCCGAAGGCGCAACCGATCAACGAGCCGACCTGCTCGCGCGGACCGTCCAGCGCGCGTTCGAGAGCGAGTCGGCGGCCTCTGAGGCCACGCTGCGGGATATCGCCGCCGCCACCGCCGCCTTGCTCACCGACCTGATCGACGCCGACCGCGCCGAATCCGGCCTCCCCGCGGCCGGGGCCGGGGCCTGACGGCTAGCGCAGGTGCGCTGTGTCGTTCAGCAGGCGCAGCGACGCGTTGCCGTCCGCGTAGTACGCCAGCGCCGACAGCGACGCCGCGGAGATCTCCATCCGGAACAGCGACTCCGGCGGCGCGCCCAGCGCCAGCCGGACCAGGGTCTTGATCGGTGTCACATGCGTGACCAGCAGCACCGTACGGCCCGCATGGCGCGCGATGAGCTTGTCGCGGGTGAGCGCGACCCGGCGGGCGACCGTTGCGAAGCTCTCGCCGCCGCCGGTGGGGGCCGCCTTCGAGGAGGCGAGCCAGGCCTGGAGGTCGTCCGGGTAGCGCTCCCGTACCTCCGCGAACGTCAGGCCCTCCCAGGCCCCGAAGTCGGTCTCCCGCAGCCCCTCTTCGATACGGACGTCGACACCGATGCGGGACGCCGCCGCCTCGGCCGTCTCGACGCAGCGTCTGAGCGGCGAGCTGACCACCACCTGGATGGTGCCGCGCGCGGCCAGCGCCGCCGCCACCAGCTCGGCCTGGCGGCGGCCCACGGGCGAGAGCTCGGGGTCGGAGCCGCCGGTGCCGGAGAAGCGCTTCTCCGGGGTCAGCGCGGTCTCGCCGTGCCGGAGCAGGACGAAGGTGGCGGGGGTGCCCAGGTCGGCCGGGACGGCCCAGCCCGGGGGCGCGACGGCCGGGGCCGTGGTCTCGGCGGGCGTTTCAAGGGCGTCGTCGCCGGACGGCGTGGATCCGGTACGCGTGGCTCCGGTACGCGTGGCTCCGGTACTCGCGGCTCCAGTACTCGCGGCTCGGGTACTCGTGGCTCCAGAGCCCGTGGCTCCGGCTGCGGCAGCCGCCGTACCAGCCGTGCCGGCCGCCGCCCACTGCTCGCCCCGCGCGCCCGCGTCCATCGCCTCGTTGGCGAGCCGGTCCGCGTGCTTGTTCCGCTCGCGCGGGATCCACTCGTACGACACCTGCCCGGGCGGAAAGATCGCCTTGGCCTCGGCCGCGAGCGGGCGCATGCCGGGGTGCTTGATCTTCCAGCGGCCCGACATCTGCTCGACCACGAGCTTGGAGTCCATCCGGACCTGGACCTCGGCCTCCGGGTCGAGGGCGTGCGCGGCCCGCAACCCGGCGACCAGGCCCTTGTACTCGGCGACGTTGTTGGTCGCGGTGCCGATGTACTCCGCCGCCTCGGCGAGGGTCTCGCCGGTCTCCGCGTCGCGGACGACCGCGCCGTAGCCGGCCGGCCCCGGGTTGCCCCGGGAGCCGCCGTCGGCCTCGACGACGAAGCGACGCGTCATCGGCCTACAGCCCGGACTCGGGCGTACGGACCAGGATGCGGCGGCAGTTCTCGCACCGCATCACCGTGTCCGGGGCCGCCGCCCGCACCTCGTTGAGCTCGGTGATCGCCAGCTCCTGGCGGCAGCCGTCGCAGCGCCGCTGGTAGAGCCGGGCCGCGCCGACGCCGCCCTGCTGCTCGCGCAGCTTGTCGTAGAGCTTCAGCAGGTCGGCGGGGATCGTCCCGGCGATGACCGCGCGCTCCTTGGTGGCGGTCGCCACCTCGGCGTCGATCTCCCCGGCCGCCGTGTCCCGCCGGGCGGTGGCGTCACCGATCTTGGCCTGTAGCGACTCGACGCGGCCGGTCAGCTCGGTCGCCCGCTCCTGTGCGGACTCGCGGCGCTCCATGACCTCCAGGACGACGTCCTCCAGGTCGCTCTGCCGCTTGGCGAGGGAGGCGATCTCGTGCTGGAGGTTCTCCAGGTCCTTCGGAGAGGTGACGGCTCCGGAGTCGAGGCGCTTCTGGTCGCGGGCGGCGCGCTGGCGCACCTGATCCACGTCCTGCTCCGCCTTCGTCTGCTCGCGGGCGGTGTCGCTCTCCTCGGTCTGCGCCGCCACGAGGAGGTCGCGCAGCTGGGTGAGGTCGGCGATCAGGGTGTCGAGCTCGGCGTGCTCGGGGAGCGTCCTGCGCTTGTGGGCGAGTTGTGAGAGCCGGACGTCGAGGGCCTGGACCTCGAGGAGGCGGATCTGGTCGGCGGGCGCGGCGTTCAGCGTGGGGCTCCAGGGGTGGTGGTTGACGGGACGTGAGCGGTGGTGGGCGCGTACGCGGTGGCGGGCGCGTGAGCGGTCCAAGGGTCGGTGACCGTACGGGAGATGTGGGTGCGCAGTCCCCAGCCGTGCCGGTCGGAGATCTCGTCGAGCTGCGCGGCGGCCTGCTCGATCCACGGCCACTCGGTGGCCCAGTGGGCGGCGTCCAGCAGCGCCAGACCGTCCCCGCCGCGGGACATCGCCGCGGCCTGCTGGGCCTCGGAGGCGGGGTGGTGGCGCAGGTCGGCGGTGAGGTACGCGTCGACCCCGGCCGCGCGCACCTCGGCGAAGAGGCTGTCGCCGGAGCCGCCGCAGACGGCGACCGTACGGATCAGCCGGTCCGGGTCGCCCGCGACGCGGATGCCCTGGGCCGTGGCGGGCAGCCGGGCCGCGGCGCGCTCGGCGAAGTCCCGCAGGGCGACGGGGTGGTCCAGCTCGCAGACCCGGCCGAGCCCGCGGCGCCCTGCCGGGTCGGTGGGGTCGGGCACCAGCGGGCCGGTGATCCGCAGGTCGAGGGCGCCGGCGAGGGCGTCGGAGACGCCCGGGTCGGCGCGGTCGGCGTTGGTGTGCGCGACGTGCAGCGCGATGTCGTTCTTGATCAGGGTGTGCACGACCCGGCCTTTGAAGGTGGAGGCCGCGACCGTGGTCGTACCGCGCAGATAGAGCGGGTGGTGGGTGACGAGCAGGCCGGCGCCCAGCTTCACCGCCTCGTCGGCGACTTCCTGCACCGGGTCGACGGCGAACAGAACGCGGCCGACCTCGGCGTCGGGGTCTCCGCAGACCGTGCCGACGGCGTCCCACTGCTCCGCCCGCTCGGGCGGCCAGAGTGCGTCGAGTGCGGCGAGGACGTCGGAGAGTGCGGGCACGGGGGCAAGGGTACTCGGCAGCACACTGATCGGCTTCAGGGAGCTCAATGAGGCTGGGGTAAGACCAGGGCATAACCACATGAGCCGCCTGTCGTTCCACCTTGCGTACCCGCCGCGTGCTCGAAATGCGCGCGGTCCCCGCCGTCGGTGCCACGGTTCAGCCGAGGTGACCGGCCCGGACTCGTCCGCGCTCGTTACCGCTTCCACCCCTCGGGGCCACGCGATGACCCAGGATCCTCAAGAGTTCCAGAGACGCTACCTCCCGGGCCACGACGGGGCCGGGGCCGAGAGGCGGGTCCGGCACACAGCACAGCCGGACTCGACTTCTCAGGCGAATCGGGCAACAGACACACTTACGTGTGAAGCAAGCCGATTTCGGTGTTCGGCAGGGAGTGCGAAAACTACGTTCAGTGGCCGGAGGTGACTGAACGATGACAGCCTGTGCCTTCGATGCCGCGCTCGCCGCAGGTCTCACCGGTGCCCAGGGCACCGCACACCGGCGCCGAGCGGCGTTCACGATCGCCGCGGACGGTTCGTACGGCGCCCGGCTCGCGCTCAGCAGCGAGGCGGGCTGCTGGTTCCCCGAGCGCTGGACGCTCGACGGGCCCGAGCCGTACGCCGTGCCGCTGCCCGCGGCCCAGCCCGAGGAGCCGGACAGCGAGGTGCTGCCCCTGGCCGACGGGCAGGTGCTCATCCGGCGCCGGGTGGCCGGCCGCCACACCCTCTCCCTGCTCTACCCGGCCGGCCCCGGCACCGGCGAACGACCGCTGGGCGCCATCGAATGCGCCGAGCTGTCGCTGCTGCCGCCCGCGCCCGGCGGCTCGTTCGCCTTCGCGCTCGGCCACGGCGAGCGGTCCACCTCGGTGTGGCTGGTGCACGGCGGCGGCTTCGGGCCGCAGCACCTGGCCGAGCTGCCCGGCCGCTGCACGGGCGGCATCTGGCTGGACCGTACGGGCCGGCTGCTCGCCCTCGACCGGCGGCTCGACGGCCGCACCAAGACCGTGGTCGTCGACCTGCGGCGGGGCGGCGAGACCAGCCCGCTGCTGCAGATCACCGACGACAGCGACGACCGGCTGCTGCTGGCCGACCCGGACAGCGGCCTGCTGCTCGTACGGTCCGACGCGCCCGGGGACGAGCGGCTGGGGTGGGGTGTGCTGGGCAGCGCCCGCCCCGTCAGGTTCCCCGACTGCCTGCGGCCCGCCCAGGCCGAGGCGGAGCCCTTCGCGGTGCAGCCGGGACAGGTGCTGACGCCGGAGGCGTGCGCGGTGGCCTTCCGCATCGACGGTCCGGCCGAGCGGCCGTGGGTGGGCCTGTGGCGGCCGGCCGAGCGTCGGTTGCAACAACTCCCGGCGCCTGAGGGCTGGCTGGCGGGCGCGGGTCTGTGGACCCGCGACGGCGAGCTGCGGCTGCCGTACGCGACGGGACAGGTGCCGTGCGGGCTGGCGCGGCTGCGGATGCCGGAGCCGCCGGTGCCGCCGCGGGTGGCGCGGGTCACGCGGGTGGACCGCGTGGTGGGGTCCCTGGATCTGCCGCGGCCCATGGGGCCGGCGGGGCCGGGACGGCCGTCGGCGTCGCCGTCGCCGTCTCTGTCGGCGGGGGCCGCGATCGCGTCGTGGACCCGGGTCGGGGCGGGGGCCGCGGCCCCCGCGGGCGAGACCGGGGTCGAGCCATGGGCCGGGACGGGGTCATGGGCCGGGGTCGAGCAGGAGACCGGCCCCGAGGCGGAGCCCGGCGCCGAAGCAGCGACCGACCCCGAGGCGGCGACGGAACCCCGGCGCGGGGCCGGACCGGGCTCCGGACCGGGCTCCGGACCGGGCTCTGGGACGCCGTCCGGGCCGCCGTCCGGGCCGCCGTCCGGCTCTGAGCGCGGGAGGGAGCGCGTACAGGACCGGGAGCGGGAGCACGTACGGGAGCAGGGGAGCCTCGCCGGACGGGAGCCCGAGCAGGGGCCCGAGCGCCTGCCCGCCCACCGGCTCAGACCCGAGCTCATGCCCGCCCCCGCCCCCGACTCCGCCCCCAGGCCGGAGTCCGGCCTCGCCGCGCGCCCCGTACCACTACAGCAGGCCCCGCTCGCCTCCCGCGACCAGCTCCGCCCGTCCCATCAGCCCCGCCCGCCCCGTCCACCCCGCCCACCCCGTTGGGTCCGAGATCGACGCTCTGGTTAGTCCCCCAGCTACCGCTGGGAGGCGCCCCCTTCTGCGGGGGGCCAGGGCAGCCGCGTTCCGTTCACCCGCGGGGCGTTGGGTGGCACGTATTGACGCGTTGTGACCCTCGTCTTGACGTCGTGGCGAGCCGACTTCGTGGCCGACCTCCCGTGCACCGTACGCAGCGATCTGACGAGGTGACTTCCAAGATGCCCCAAGCCCGCATCCACACGACCGAGCCGCGTCCGCAGCAGGCGGCCGCCGCAGCGGGGGCCGACGACACAGTCCTCGGCAAGCACCGGGGCCGGGCCGCGTCCGAGGACGCCCAGACCCCGCCCCACGGCCGCCACCGCCGCCCCGTCGAGGCGGCGGCCGCGTCCTAAGGGGTCCTCAAGGCGTCCCTCAAGCGTCCTTTGCGACCTGGGGCCCCGCGGCCCCGGGCCCTACGCTCGCTTGAGGCCCAGCACCTCCACCGCCGCGAAGGTCTCCCCGCGCGGCCGTGCGGCGAAGTACGGCGTGAGCAGTCCGTCCAGTTCCTCGAAGGTGAAGGCGTCTTTCGCCGTGTCCAGCTTCGCCGCCACCTTCGGCCGCTCCAGGACGGCGACCATCCCGCCGTGGACGACGAAGACCTGCCCGCTCACGCCCGCCGCCTCCGGGGCCGCCAGATAGCCGACGAGAGGGGCGACGTGCTCGGGCGCGAGCGCGTCGAGGGTTCCGTCGTCGGGGGGTTCGAGGCCTGCGAAGACGTCCTCGGTCATGCGGGTGCGGGCGCGCGGGCAGATGACGTTGGCCGTCACTCCGTACTTGGCGAGCGCCGCCGCCGTGGAGGTCGTCAGCCCGACGATGCCGCCCTTGGCCGCGGCGTAGTTCGGCTGGCCCGCGGAACCGGCGAGAAACGCCTCGGAGGAGGTGTTCACGATCCGGCCGCCGACCGGGCCGCCGTCCGCCGCCTTGGAGCGCTCCCGCCAGTGGGCGGCGGCGAAACGGGTGGTGTTGAAGTGGCCCTTGAGATGGACGCGGATGACGGAGTCCCACTCGTCCTCGGTCATCGAGAAGACCATCCGGTCCCGCAGGATGCCCGCGTTGTTGACCAGGATGTCGAGCGCGCCATAGGTGTCGACCGCGAGCCGCACCAGCTCGGCCGCCTGCTCGAAGTCGGCCACGTCCCCGACGTGGGCCGTGGCCTGTCCGCCGGCCGCCCGGATCTCCTGGGCGACCGCCTCGGCGGGGGCGGCGGACGCCTCGCCCGAGCCGTCGCGTCCGGACCGGCCGAAGTCGTTGACGACGACATTGGCACCCAGCCGAGCCAGCTCGAGCGCCTCGGCGCGGCCGAGGCCCCGCCCGGCGCCCGTGACGATCGCGGTCTTCCCCGCCAGCGGCATGCGCGGCATGAACGTCCTCCCGGGTCTGTGTCCAGATACAGCGGTCCAACCGCCTGAGGTCCAGGGCGCTCAGACCTGGATGCAGGTGCGCAGCGCCTCGCCCGTCCGCATCTGGTCCAGCGCGTCGTTGATCTCGGTGAGCCGTACGCGGTGAGTGATGAGCCCTTCGAGGTCGATCCGGCCCGCCCGCCACAGCGCGACGGCCCGCCGGTACGAGCGGAGCACATCGCCGCCGCCGTACAGCGAGGGCAGGATCCGCTTCTCGTCGAAGAACAGCTCGAACATGCTGAGTTGCAGGAAGTCGTCCAGCGCCCCCGCCCCGACCACGCACAGCGTGCCGCCGCGCCGCGTCGCCTCGTAGGCCGTGCGGGCGGTGGCGGACCTGCCGACGACCTCGAAGACGTAGTCGAAGCCCTCGCCCGACGTGACGCGGTTCTTGGCGTCGTCCAGGCCCTCGGGCGCGACCGCTTCCGTGGCCCCGAAGCGCAGCGCCGCCTGGCGCCGCGGCTCGACCGGATCGACGGCCACGATCTGCGCGGCGCCCACCGCCCGGGCGCCCTGGATCACGCTGATGCCCACGCCGCCGCAGCCGATGACCGCGACCGAGGAGCCCGCCTCGACCTGGGCCGTGTTGAGGGCCGCGCCGAGCCCCGTGGTCACCCCGCAGCCGATGAGGGCCGCGATGTCGTACGGCACATCGTCCGGGATCGGCACGGCGCACTGCGCGGGCAGCACGACCTCTTCGGCGAAGGTGCCGGTCCCGGCGAAGCCGAAGATGTCTTCCGGGGCGCCGCCGGGGCGCTTGAAGTTGGGGGTGCCGGCGTTCATGAAGCCGCTCAGGCACAGGTGGGACTGGCCGCGCTCGCAGGCCGGACACGAGCCGCAGGCGGGCAGCCAGCACACCAGCGCCCGGTCGCCCGCGCTCAGGCCGGTCACCCCCTCCCCCACCTCGACGATCTCGCCCGCGCCCTCGTGCCCGGGGACGAAGGGCCCGGGCTGGGGCAGTACGCCGCTCATGGCGGACAGGTCGGAGTGGCACAGCCCGGTGGCCTTGACGCGCAGCCTGACCTTGCCGGGGCCGAAGCCCACCGCCTCCATGTCGTCAAGGACTTCGAGCTTGTCCTGCCCTATCTCGTGCAGTACGGCTGCGCGCACAGCGGCTCCTCTCGTCCGTTCGTCCGTTCGTCCGTTCGTCCGTGCGAGGTCTGCTTCTCAGTCGTGCTCGGCGGTGTGCTCGGCGGTGTGCTCGACGAGCGTGTCGGTCAGGACCGGCGCGTCGTCCCGCTCGACGGCCGTGGCCAGCACCTGGACGCGGCCCGGCGCGCCGGAGTCCCGCCACATCCGGACGCGCAGCGTCTCGCCGGGGAAGACGACCCCCGCGAACCGCGTGGTGTACGAGCGGACGCGGGCGACGTCCCCGCCCAGGGCGGTGTCCACGACGGCCTTGAGCGCGATCCCGTACGAGCACAGACCGTGCAGGATCGGCCGGTCGAAGCCCGCGACCTTGGCGAACTCGGGATCGGCGTGGAGCGGGTTCCAGTCCCCGGAGAGGCGGTAGAGCAGCGCCTGGTCCTCGCGGATCGCGCGCTCGACGGTCAGGTCGGGTTCGCGGGCGGGGGGCTCGATCCGGTCGGCGGGCCCGCGGTCGCCGCCGAAACCGCCCTCTCCGCGTACGAAGATCCGGGTGTCGCAGGTCCACAGCGGCCCGTCCGCGTCGGCGACGTCGCTGCGCAGCACGATGACCGCGGCCTTGCCCTTGTCGTAGACGGCGGCGACTTTGGACGTCTGGGTGGCGTCCCCGGCGAGCGGGATGGGCCGGTGCAGCTCGATGGTCTGGCCGCCGTGCAGAACGGCGGCGAGGTCGACGTCGACGCCGGGGGCGCTGAGGCCGCCGGCCACCGCCATGCCGCCGCCCGCGACCGTGGCGAAGCTGGGGAGGACATGCAGCTTGCTCTCGAGGGTGTAGCGGAGTTCGTCGGGGTCGGTGGCCGGGATGCCCGCCCCCACGCCGAGGTGGTAGAGCTGGATGTCCTTGTGGCCCCAGGTGAGAGCCGTCGTCCTGGGTTCGGCCGAGACGGCCTTGGCGGCATCGATGGGCATTGCTGAGAGCACTCCTCGCCACGGTCTGGAAGACCCCGGCCCGCCCGTCCGCACCGTCGGCCGCGCCGGGGTCGTAACTGGTCGGCCGCTGCGGGTTCCGCGTACGGACGCGTACGGGCGCGTACGGCAGCCCGCGCGGCGGAGCCGCATATCGATACTGGAACGCGTTCTAGCCGACGGCCCCATGTATAGCCGAATCCCCATGCACTGGGAAGACTGCTGACGGTTTGTCAGATCGGTTGGATCGGCAGGACCGGCCGCCCCGCGCCCGGCCGGGACAAATGTCACAGGACGGGCGCTGACAATCGGATCTGACCAGCTCACCCGCGGCTTCCGTAACCTCGGAGCATGTCTGCAAGAACCTGGCGTCGCACGGATTCCTCGGCTGCCTCGGCCACCCCGGCCACCTCGGATGTCGAGCGCATCGAGCGCCGCAGGCCGCCCGGCCCGCCTGCCTTCCTCTTCTGGCCCTTCATGCTCACGGGGGACGTCAAGGACCTCATCCACGGGAAGACCCCGCTGCCGTGGCTCGGCGCCGCCGGGGTGGCCGCCTTCTGCGCGCTGTACGCCACCACCGTCGTCACCGGCCTCAACAGGCGGCGCCGCCAGACCCCGCTGTGCATCGGCTCGCTCGCCGGGCTGACCGCCCTCACCTACGCCCTGACCATCGGCTACGCGGGCAACTGGCTGCTCTGCTTCGTGCTGCTGTCACTGGCCACCGGCATCGTGGTCCGCGGCCGTCGGCTGGGACTGCTGCTGCTCACGTACTCGGCCTCCGCCGGGGTCATCTCCGGCTGGCGCGGCGGCGCGGACGAGGCGCTGACCGTCGGGTACGGGACGGTCATGTCCGGCCTGGTGACGGCGGCGGTCCTGTCGCTCTTCGAGACCGTCGCCGAGTTGCGCGCGACCCGCCAGGAGCTGGCCCGCACCGCCGTCGAGAAGGAGCGGCTGCGCTTCTCCCGCGACCTGCACGACCTGCTGGGCCACACCATGTCGGTCGTGGTGGTCAAGGCCGAGGCCGTACGCCGCCTGGCCCCGCGCGACCTGGACGCCGCGCTGGGCCAGGCCGCCGACATCGAGGCCGTCGGCCGCCAGGCCCTCACCGAGATCCGGGAGGCCGTCACCGGCTACCGCGAGGGCAGCCTGGCGACCGAGCTGGACCGGGCCCGCTCGCTGCTCGACGCCTCGGGCATCGACTCCGTCGTCCGCCGGTCGGGGCCGCCGCTGCCCCCGCAGGCCGAGGCGCTGCTGGGCTGGGTGGTCCGCGAGGGGGTCACCAATGTGGTGCGGCACAGCAGGGCGAGCCGGTGCGAGATCGAGGTCCTTCAGGAGGCCGATCAGGTGCGTCTGGAGATCGTCGACGACGGAAACGGCGTAGGCTCCCGTTCCGCCGGTACGGCCGTATCCGCCGATACGGCCGGCTCTGCCGGAACGGCCGTGGGAGGCACGGGCCTCAAGGGCCTGGCCGAGCGGCTGGCCGCGGCGGGCGGCTCGTTGGAGGCCGGACCGGCCGGGCGCCGTGGCTTCCGGCTCGCGGCGGCACTTCCGATAGACGGAGAAGCCGGAGAAGCCGGAGAAGACATGGTCAAGGATCCGATGGACGTCAAGGAGGCCCGCACGGCGTGATCAGGCTACTGCTCGCCGAGGACCAGGGCATGATGCGGGGCGCGCTGGCCCTGCTGCTCGGCCTGGAGCCGGACTTCGAGATCGTCGCGCAGGTCGGCGACGGCGACGAGATCGTGCCCCGCGCGCTCGAGACGCGGCCGGACGTGGCCCTCCTCGACATCGAACTCCCGGGCCTCAGCGGCCTGGACGCCGCCGCCGCGCTGCGCCAGGCGCTCCCGGGCTGCCATGTGCTGATCCTGACCACCTTCGGCCGCCCCGGCTATCTGCGCCGCGCGATGGAGGCGGGGGCCTCCGGGTTCCTGGTCAAGGACGGCCCGGTCGAGGAGCTGGCCGTCGCGGTCCGCCGGGTGCTCGCGGGCGAGCGGGTCATCGACCCGGGCCTGGCCGCGGCCGCCCTGAGCGCGGGCCCCAACCCGCTGACGCCGCGTGAGCGTGACGTGCTGACGGCCGCGGTGGACGGGGCGACCGTCGCCGACATCGCCGCCAAGGTCCATCTGTCCCCCGCCACCGTCCGCAACTACCTGTCCTCGGCCATCGGCAAGACCCAGACCCGCAACCGCATGGAGGCGGTGCGGGCGGCGCGCCAGAACGGCTGGCTGTGACGGCGGGCGGCCCCGGGGCGCCCCCCAGGCCGCCCCGGGGCCGCCCGCCCCGTCACCTCAGGTCGGTGATCTTCACCGGCGTCCCCCAACTCGACTTCGTCACGGCCTCCAGCTGCTCCTTCGTCACGGCCGCCGGCACCTTCTTCTTCAGGTCCTCCAGCCGCACGGCGGGCCCCAGCCGCGTCCGCTTCCCCGTGCCGTCGTAGAGGTCGATGAACTTGTCCGGCACCCCGTGGGCCGGGCGCTCGCTCACGATCCAGCGGACGTCGGTGCCCTTCACCGGGACCACCTTCGGCTCATCGGTCGAACCGTCCTTCCAGTGGACCACCACGCGCTCCACCTTCGGCGCCAGCCACGCCAGGCCCACCGGACCGGCCTCGGCGCCCGCGTGCTGATACGAGCCGCCCAGCAGCGTCTCCCCCTTGGCGGGCTTCGGCGACACCCAGTCCGCCATCCTCCGCGGCTTCCCCGTGCCCTCGGTCACCCGGGTGGAGTACCAGGTGACGCCGATGCGCAGGGTCTTCGGATACCCCCCCTCCCACTCGCCGTCCAGCAGCGGATACGCGTCCCCCCGGCGCAGCGCCAGGTCGTACTGGCGGTGCGCCTCCTCCTTCGTCCGCGCGGGCCCGTAGACGGTGACCGAGACCTGCCACCGCTTCCCGTCGACCGTCCCCTTGCCCACCACGGTCGTGACCGGCTCCAGCGCGGCCGGCGCCGACGCCCGGCCGGCGGCCGGCGTCGCCGTCCCTCCCTGGCCGAAGTCGCCGAACTCCCCCAGGCTCAGGCCTCCGGCCACCAG
Organism: Streptomyces sp. LZ34; assembly: GCF_053890475.1. Classification (NCBI taxonomy): domain Bacteria; kingdom Bacillati; phylum Actinomycetota; class Actinomycetes; order Kitasatosporales; family Streptomycetaceae; genus Streptomyces; species Streptomyces sp. LZ34. The sequence goes on along the minus strand of NZ_CM132680.1, from coordinate 8,967,411 downwards.
CACGGCCGTGGCCGCCAGGGCGGTGGCCCCCACCCGACGGCGCGTCCTGCGCCGACGGCCGTCGCGGACCACGTCCGGGTAGGGCGCGGGGCCGATGACCACCTCGTCCGCGATCACGGCCAGCCGGCCCGCCACTTCGCCCGCTTCCCGGTCCGGATCCCTCTCGTACTCGGGCTCCACGTACCACGACTCCCTGTTCATCGCACCTCCCCGTGACCCACGGTCACGTCTTCGCGCGTCAGCGCGGCCCGCAGCTTCGTCAGCCCCTTCGCCGCCTGACTCTTGACCGTTCCGACCGAGCAGCCCATGGCGGCCGCCACCTGCGACTCGCTGAGGTCCTCCCAGTAGCGCAGCACCACGGCCTGTCGCTGGCGCGGCGGGAGTTGCGCGAGGGCCTGGCGCAGCATCTCCCGGTCGTCGGCCAGGGCGATCCGGTCCCGGTCGGGCACCTGCCAGTGGGCCGAGTCGCCCGGGCCGATGGACAGGAACTCCTTCAGCCTTCTGCGGTAGCGCCGTGCGTGCTCGTTGACGAGGACGCGGCGCACATAGGCGTCCGGCTCGTCCGCGTCGCGGACCCGCCGCCACGCCACGTAGACCCGGATCAGGGCCGATTGGACCAGGTCCTCGGCCGCGTGCTGTTCGCCGCTGAGCAGGTACGCGGTGCGCAGCAGCCGCGGCCACCGCGTGGTGACGAACTCCCGGAACTCCTCGTCCCGGTCCGCCGTCGTGTTCCCCATGGGCACCTCCTTCGCCTTACGGAGTCCACGAAGGCGGCGAACCGTTGCCCGGCCGCGGAAGAATTCTCAGCCGCGCCTGCGCGGCAGGGCCACGGCCATCAGGATCACGGCGGCGGCGATGATGCCCGACGCCACGGTGAACGCGTGGCTGTACCCGGCCGCCAGCGCCACCGGCCCCGGCCCGTCCCCGCCACTGCCGCCTTCGGTCGTGGAGATGCGCTCGGCGGCGACCGTGGTCAGCACGGTCAGGCCGAGCGCGCCGCCGATCTGACGGCTGGTGTTGACCAGGCCCGCCACCAGCCCGGCCTCGGACGGCGCGGCGCCCGAGGTGGCGGCCGTGGCCAGTGGGGTCATCATCAGGCCGGAGCCGAGCGACATGACGATCGCGGGGCCCAGGACCGTACCGACGAAGGTGCCGTCGGCGTCCATCCGGCTCTGCCAGGCGTAGCCGACGACGGCCATGATCCCGCCGGTCATCGCCAGCGCCTTGCCACTGACCACCGCCATCAGCCGGGGCGCGAGCTTGGAGCCGAGGACGATGGACAGGGTGTGCGGAAGGAAGGCAAGACCGGCCTCGACGGGGCTGAAGTGCAGCACGTTCTGCAAGTAAAGGGACATGAAGTACCACATCGCGAACATGCCGCCGCCGCACACCAGCATCACCGCGTTCGCCGCCCAGACCGCTCTGACGCGGAACAGCCCGAGCGGCATCAGCGGGGCCCGGGTGCGCGCCTCGACGGCGATGAAGACGCCGAGCAGCGCCAGCCCGCCGAGCAGCGGGACGAGCGAGTCGGCGGCGACCCAGCCGTGCCGCTCGGTCTGCACGATGCCGTACGCGAGCGAGGAGACCCCCGTCGTGACGAGGACCGCGCCCGGTACGTCGAGCCGGCGCCCGGCCGCCGCCCGGCTCTCGGCCAGACACACCGCCGCGGCGACCAGCACCAGCGCGCCCACGGGCACATTGACCAGCAGCACCCAGCGCCAGGAGAGGTAGTCGGTGAGCAGCCCGCCGACCAGCCCGCCCGCGGCGCCGCCGCCCGCGCCGACCGCCGTCCAGGTGCCGATGGCCCGGGTGCGGGCCGCGCCGCCCGGGAAGGTGGTGGTGAGGATGGTGAGGGTGGCCGGGGAGAGCACGGCCGCGCCCAGGCCCTGGGCGGCCCGGGCGGCGACCAACTGCCAGGGCTCCCGGGCGAGTCCGCCTGCCAGGCTGGCGGCGGTGAACAGGCCGAGGCCGACGAGGAAGGCGCGCTTGCGCCCGAAGAGGTCGGCGGCCCGGCCGCCGAGCAGCAGGAATCCGGCGAAGGTGAGCGCGTAGGCGTTGACCACCCACTGCAACGCGGTCTCGCCGAGCCCGAGGTCCGTACGCATCGACGGCAGCGCGACATTGACCACCGACACGTCCAGGACGACCAGGAACTGCCCCGCGCACGCGGCCAGCAGCACCGCCCAGGCCGGTGGGGTGACACGAGGTGCGGCGGATGAGTTATCCGTGGTGGAGGGGGTGTGGGCGGCCATGGCCGTGATGCTTGCACCGACCCCTGCATGCTGCATCGTATTTTTGTCGTACCTACGGCAGCTGTTGGGTGTAGGTCTCACGCAGTAGGCGCACACCGCCGGACGCGAGCCGGGGCGCGCACTACGCGGGCGCCGGGTCGCGAGGCAGCCCCAGCATCCGCTCCGCGACGACGTTCAGCTGCACCTGCGTCGTACCACCGGCGATGGTCAGGCAGCGGGACATGAGAAAGCCGTGCAGCGCCCGCTCCCCCGCGCCCTCGCGCACCGCGCCCGCCGGGCCCAGCAGCTCCAGGGCCAGCTCGGCGACCTTCTGCTGGTGCGCGGTCTGGATGAGCTTGCGGACGCTCGCGCCGGCCCCCGGCTCCACGCCGGAGACCTGCCGCAAGGTGGTGCGCAGCCCCAGGCAGGCCAGCGCGTGCGCCTCGGCCGCCAGCGCCCCGACCCGCTCCCGCACCCAGTGGTCGACGCGGTCGGTGTTATCGGCGTTGTCGGCCGTGCGCGCGATCAGGGCCTCCAAGCCGGTGTCGAAGGTCAGCTGGTCGGCCATGTGGACGCGCTCGTTGCCGAGCGTGTTGCGGGCCACCGCCCAGCCGCCGTCCACCTCGCCCACCACCGCGTCGTGCGGCAGCAGCACGTCGTCCAGATAGACCTCGTTGAAGAGCGACTCCCCGGTGATCTCCCGCAGCGGACGGATGTCGATCCCGGCGGTCCGCTCCATGTCGACAAGGAAGTAGGTGAGCCCCTTGTGCTTGGGCGCCCGTGGGTTCGTACGGGCCAGCAGGATGCCGTGGTGCGCCCGCCGCGCCCCCGACGTCCACACCTTCTGCCCGCTGACCCGCCACCCCTCCCCGGTCCGCTCGGCCTTCGTGCGCAGCGCCGCCAGGTCGGACCCCGCCTCCGGCTCGGAGAACAGCTGGCACCACCGCAGCTCGCCGCGGAGCGTCGGCAGCAGATAGCGCTCCCGCTGCTCCGGCGTCCCGTACGCGATGAGCGAGGGCACGACCCAGGTGGCGACCCCCAGGTCGCTCAGGACCACCCCCGCGTCGGCCAGCTCCCGCTGCACCGCGAGCTGTTGTACGGGGCCGGCACCGAGCCCGTACGGGGCCGGCAGATGCGGGGCGGCGTGACCGGTGGGCGCGAGGGCGCGGCGGGCGGCGCCGGGGTCCAGGCCGCGCGCCGCCTCGATCACGGCGCGCGCCTGCGTCCGGTACCGCTCGTAGTCCCGGCGGACCTCCCCCTCGGCCGGGAGCTCGAGCCGCAGCTCACGCCGCGCGCCCGCGGCGGCGAGCCGGGCGGCCCGCAGCCGGTGCGCGCCGCCCGTGCCGAGCAGGGCCCGCGCGGCGGTCGCGCGGCGGAGGTGGAGGTGGGCGTCGTGCTCCCAGGTGAAGCCGATCCCGCCGAGGATCTGGATGCAGTCCTTGGCGCACCCGTGGGCGGCGTCGAGCGCGGTGGCGGCGGCGAGCGCGGCGGTCAGGGCGCGCGGGCCCGGCCGCTCGCGCGCCGCCGGCTCCGCGTGGGCCGGCTCCGCGTGCGCCGGCTCCGCGTGCGCCGACGGCTCGTCGCCCGCCGCGCGGGCCGCGTCCCAGGTGAGGGCGCGCGCCTGCTCGACGCGTACGAGCATGTCGGCGCACAGGTGCTTGACGGCCTGGAACTGGCCGATGGGCCGCCCGAACTGCTCGCGCGTCCTGGCGTGCGCGACCGCGGTCTCCAGGGCCCACGCCGCCGTCCCGCACGCCTCGGCCGCGAAGAGCACCGCGGCCAGGTCCCGCACCAGCCCCGGGTCCACGGCGAGCGCCCGGTCGGCGGCGACGGCCGTACGCGAGGCCCTCACCTCGGCGGTGGGGCGGGTCGGGTCGGCGCTGTCGTGGGCGCGGATCTCCAGGTCGCGGGCGTCGACGGCGAACCACGCCGTGCCGTCGTCGGCGGTCGTGGCGGCCAGCACGACGAGGTCGGCGTCGGCCGCGCCGAGCACGGGCGGCGCGCACCCGTCCAACACCCAGCCCCGCACCCCGCCGGCCGCCGCATCGGCCGCCGCATCGGCCGCCGCCCCGCCGGTCGGCACCCCGCCAGCCCGCGCCCCGCCGGTACCCGCCCCGCCAGCCGCCGCCCCACCCGTCGCCGCCGCAGGTGTGGCGGTGAGCGATCCGGTGCCCAGGGCGACCGCGCCGACGCGCGTGCCCTCGGCGAGCGCGGCGGTCAACTCGCCCTGCCCCGCGCGTGCCAGCACCGCCGAGGCCAGCACGGTCGGCAGATACGGCCCGGGGAGGACCGCCCGCCCGGTCTCCTCCAGGACGACGGCGAGGTCGAGCAGCCGGCCGCCGCCCCCTCCGTACGCCTCCGGCAGGTGCGGCCCGAGCAGCCCCTGCTCAACCAGCCCGTCCCAGTAGGCGGGCCGCCCCGAGCCGCCCGCGGGGGCGTCCAGCAGCTTGCGCACCTCCTCGGGTGGCACGGCCCGCGCGGCCCAGCCCCGCACCGCGCGCGCCAGTTCCCGCTGGTCTTCCGTGATGGCGATGCCCATGGAGCACCTCTCTCGGATCTCGGAACTCTCGCCCTGCCTGCCGGTATCCAATCTGACGGATAGTCAGAAATGAGGGAAGACCGGCGGGGAGGCCGGAGGGACGCCGCTCAGGCCGCCGGCTCAGCGGCGGTGTCCACACCGTCCCCGGTATCGACGGCGTCCGCGGACCCCGCCAGCCAGGGCATCCGGCGGACGAGGACGCCGCGGAGCCTGGTGAGCGACGCGATCCGCTCCTCCAGCTCGGCCACCCGCTGCGCGCCGACGCCATAGCCGTCGGCGCACTTCGGCGAGTAGGTGAACACCTCGGGCAGGTTGTCGTCGAGGTAGGCCACGAAGGACTTCACATCCTCGACGGTGAACCCGGAGGCCAGCAGGTCGCGGATGTTGCGGACCCGGGTCATCGCGCCCGGCCCGTACACGCGGTAGCCGTTGCCCGTCCGCTCGGACTCCAGCAGGCCCTGCGCCTCGTAGTAGCGCAGGGCGCGGGTCGTGGCCCCCGTCCGCGTCGCCAGTTCCCCGATCAGCATCGCCGCCACCTCCGCACCCACCCTAGTGCCGAGCTCTCCCGGCATTCGCCGAGGTCAACTTCCGAGCCGGACCACCGTCTTCCCGGTGTACGCGCCGCCGACCATGTCCAGGAGCGTCCGCGGCGCCTCGGCCAGTCCGTCGATCACCGTCTCCTCGTAGACGACGGCCCCGTCGCGCAGCCAGGCGCGGAACTGCGGGCCGAACTCCGCGGCGCGCTCCAGGTGGTCGCCCATCGTGAAGCCGCGGATGGTCAGCCGCTTGCCGAGGACGGCGAGCAGATCGCCGGGCCCGTCGTCGGGGCGGGCCGTGCTCTGCCGGTTGAGGGCTCCGCAGACGGCGATGCGTCCGTGCACGTTCATGACCTCGATCGCGGCGCGCAGCTGCTCGCCGCCCACGTTGTCGAAGTAGACGTCGATGCCGTCGGGGGCCACCTCGCGCAGCCGGTCGACGACCGGCCCGTCGTGGTAGTCGAACGCCGCGTCGAAACCGAGCTTCCCGGTCAGATGGGCGACCTTCTCGGGCGACCCGGCGCTGCCGATCACCCGGGCCGCGCCCTTGAGCCGGGCGATCTGCCCGGCCATGCTCCCGGTCGCCCCGGCCGCGCTGGAGACGAAGACGGTGTCGCCGGGGCGCAGCCGCGCCGCGTCCATGAGCCCGACGTAGGCGACCAGCCCGAAGCTCAGATGGGTGGAGGGGGTCGGATAGGCGTCCTTGTCGACTCGGCGGTACGCCCCGGCCGGGGCCAGGGCGTACTCCCGCCAGCCCATCCGGTGCACGACCAGGTCGCCCTCGCCCAGGGACGGGTCCGCCGAGGCGACCACCTCGCCGACGGCGTCCCCGTACATCACCTCGCCGACCTCGTAGCGCGGCATCGGCAGGCCGGACTCGCCCGTCATCAGCATGAGCATGCCGGGGTCGAGCGACATGAAGAGATTGCGGACCAGCACCTGGCCCGGCGCCGGATCAGGAACGGCCACCTCGGCGAGCTCGAAGTCGCCGAGCGCGGGAAGCCCGTCGGGCCGGGCGGCGAGCCGGACCTCCAGCCCCGTGCGGGGGCCACGGCGGGAGGGGCCGGACTCAGAGGGGCCGGACTCGGAGGGGCCGGACTCAACAGACAGGGCAGTGCCCTTCGAAGCTGTGATCATGCCGGCGACGCTAAGGATTGACCCATGGGTCAAGGTCAAGCCCGGCCGCCACCACCCCCGCCGCCCCGCCGCAGGTCCGTACGGCACGATGTCCGGGTGACCCAGCCTGCCTCAGCTCCCGCCGGAACCCCCACCGAGACCCCCGACGCCCCCACGCTCGCCGCCTTCCAGGCCGCGAAGGGCTTCATGCCCGTGGACGAGGGTCTCGCCCTGTACGCCGCCGCTGTCGGCGCGGCCGCCGCGCTGCGGCTGCCGCTCCTCGAGGTCGGCACGTACTGCGGCCGCTCCACGATCCTGCTGGCCGCCGCCGCCCGCGCGGCGGGCACGGTCGCGGTCACCGTCGACCACCACCGCGGCTCCGAGGAGCAGCAGCCCGGCTGGGAGTACCACGACCCGGAGGTCGTCGACCCCGAGGTCGGCCGGATGGACACCCTGCCGACCTTCCGCCGCACCCTCCACGCCGCCGGTCTCGAAGACCACGTGATCGCCGTCGTCGGCCGGTCCCCGCAGGTCGCGGCCGTATGGGGCGGGCCGGTCGGCCTGGTGTTCATCGACGGCGGCCACACCGACGAGCACGCGACGGCCGACTACGAGGGCTGGGCCCCGCAGCTGGCCCCCGGCGGGCTCCTCGTGATCCACGACGTGTTCCCCGACCCGGCCGACGGCGGCCGGGCCCCGTACCGGATCTACCGCCGCGCGCTCGCCTCCGGCGCCTTCGCCGAGGTGTCCGTGACCGGCTCGCTGCGCGTGCTGCGCCGTACGGGCGGAGACGCGGCCGGCTGACCTTCCCCTGCCCCGCCCCGGAAGCCCCGCCTGCGCGACCGCCTTCGTGACCCGGCCGCGCCCGCTGACCCCGCACGGCTACCATCGCCCGAGTGTCGAACGGAAGCTTTCCTCCCAGCCCCGGCCGCCGCGGCGGCACTCTCGCCGTCGTGCTGACCGCGCTGGTGCCCGCCTGTCTCATCGGCTGGCTGGTCTGGGATTCCATGGGCGAGCAGAAGAGCGGCGGCACCGGCTCCCTGCCGACCGCCGACAGCACCTCGATCGCCCCGCCCGCAACCGGTGGCCCGTCGAGCGCGGCCACAAGACGTCCGAAGGACGACTCCGGTCGGCCGCTCGCCGGCAAGGTCGTGGTCATCGACCCCGGCCACAATCCACACAACCGCGATCACTCCTCCGAAATCGCCCGCAGCGTCGACATCGGCACGGCGAAGAAGGAGTGCGACACCACCGGCACGGCCACCAACTCCGGCTATTCCGAGGCGTCCTTCACCCTCGACGTCTCACGCCGCGTGCGCACCCTGCTCCAAGACCGGGGCGCCAAGGTCGTCTTCACCCAGGACGGCGACCGGCCGTTCGGGCCCTGCGTGGACGAGCGGGCGGAGATCGGCAACAAGGCGCACGCCGACGCGGTCGTCTCCGTGCACGCGGACGGCGCGGCCGCCGGGCAGCGTGGCTTCCATGTCATCCTGCCCGCCTCCGTGCGCGGCGGCGGGGCCGACACCTCGTCGATCACCGGCCCCTCCCGCCGCCTCGGCAAGCGGCTGGTCACGGACTTCAGCGAGGCGACCGGAGCCGCGCCCGCCAACTACATGGGGGACGGCACGGGTCTGAAAGTGCGCGACGACCTCGGCGGACTCAATCTCTCGACCGTTCCGAAGGTGTTCATCGAGTGCGGCAATATGCGTGACCCGAAGGACGCCGCACAACTGACCGACGCGGCGTGGCGGGAGCGCGCCGCGCGGGGGATCGCACAGGGCATTACGGACTTCTTGAACGGATAACGCAACAACTCCCCGAACAGCAGGTCACGACCGGGACACCGATCGGACACCCCTGCTCACCGGCGGCAGATTCACCCGTACGATGGTGCACCACCCCCGACGCCTTCGCGCCATGCGCCCGGCGGCTGCCGTCCGTACAGACTAAACCGACAAAGGACCTCTACGTTGAACATCCGCTCCCTCACTCGAGGCGACGGCGTGGTGATCGGAGCAGCGGTGTTGCTGTTCATCGCCTCGTTCCTCGACTTCTACTCCGCTGACGACTGCGGCGATTTCTGTGACAAGCTCGACCTGCCGAACGCGTGGGACACGGACGCGTACTTCGTCATCCTTCCGTCGGTGTTCCTGGCCGGCCTGATCGGCGCGGGGCTCGTCGTCGCCGGCCGCTTCCAGCCCGAGACCCGCAAGGTCAGCGGGCTCACCCTCGGCCAGTGGGGCGCCGGGTTCGTGGTGGCCTCCGCCTGGGGCTCGCTCTGGACGCTCTTCCTCGTCCCCGACCGCGGCAGCATGGGCGCCGGCTCGATCATCTCGCTGCTGGCCACCCTCGCCATGGCGGCGGCCGTCATCCTGACCCCGCGCCTGCCCGCGCTCCAGGCCCCGCTGATGAGCGCCGCCGGCCCGGCGGCCCCGTCCCCGTACGGCGCCCCCGCCCCGCAGCCCGGTTACGGCTACCCGGGCCCGGGTGCCGCGCAGCCCGGCGCCCCGGCTCCGTACGGTGCGCAGCCCGGTCAGCCGGCCCAGCCGTTCGGCGCCCAGCCGGGCCCGAGCCAGCCGGCCCCGCCGGCCGCGAGCGGTTCGGACTTCACTCCGTTCTGGTTCGCGGTGCCGGTGGCCCGCCCGCTGTACGCGGAGGACGGCTCCTCGTCGACCATCGCCGAGCTGGCCCCCGGTACCTGGTACCTCGCGGTGGAGCAGCGCGGTCAGGCGCTGGTCGCCCAGACGCAGGACGGCCGCCGCGGCGTGCTGCAGGACACCACGGGGATCCAGCGCGGCTGACACCGCCCACGCGAGCCACACGCTCGACTCGGCTCGCTGATCGCCACAGCTACGGCCCCCCGCCCGGTCAAGGGCGGGGGGCCGTTGCCTTTCCCGGGTCCGGCCCGTACAGTCCGCCGCATCACCTGACACACCGTCAGCCGTCATGCGACACGGGATGGAGGGATGCCATGCGGCTCGGACTGGCGCTCGGCTACTGGGGCCGCGGCCCCGACCCCCGCCACCTGGAACTCGCCCGGCAGGCCGAGCGGTTCGGCTATCACTCCGTATGGACGGCCGAGTCCTGGGGTTCGGACGCCTTCACCCCGCTCACCTGGATCGCCGCCCACACCACCCGCGTCAAGCTGGGCACGGCCGTCGCACAGATGGCGGCCCGCACCCCCACCGCCACCGCGATGCACGCCCTCACCCTCGACCACCTCTCCGGCGGCCGGATGATGCTCGGCCTCGGGCTGTCCGGACCGCAGGTCGTCGAGGGCTGGTACGGGCGGCCGTTCCCGAAGAGCCCGCTGACCGCCACCCGCGAGTATGTGGAGGTCATCCGCCAAGTGCTGCGCCGGGAGGCCCCGGTGCGGCTGGACGGGCGCTTCCATCCGCACCCGTACGCCGGGCCGGACGCCGGCGGCCTCGGCAAGCCGCTCAAGCCGATCGTCCACCCGCTCCGCGCCGATCTGCCCGTGCTCCTCGGCGCGGAGGGCCCCAAGAACATCGCGCAGACGGTGCGGATCGCCGACGGCTGGCTGCCGCTGTACTGGTCGCCAGGGCGCACGGAGCTGTACGAGGCGGCGCTCGCCGAGGCGCCCGAGGGATTCGTGGTGGCGCCCATGGCCCAGGCCCGGGTCTGCGCGGACGTCGCCGAGGGGCTGCTGCCGGTAAAGGCGATGCTCGGCTTCTACATCGGCGGCATGGGCCACTCGGCACGTAACTTCCACGCCGACCTGATGGGGCGCATGGGCTACGAGGCGGAGGCGCGACGGGTCCAGGAGCTCTTCCTCGCGGGCCGCCGCACGGAGGCGGTCCAGGCGGTGCCGGACGCCTTCGCGGACGAGATCTCGCTGGTCGGTCCGCGCGAGCGGATCGCGGAGCGGCTGGAGCTGTGGCGCAAGGGCCCGGTGACCGACCTGCTGGTGACCGCGCCGGACCCGGAGACCCTGCAGACGCTGGCCGAACTCAACGGCTGAGCAAGAACTTGAGGCGCGCGGCAGCGGGTCCCGACACCGGCCGGGCCCGACACCGCGGCCCGACACCGGCCGGGCCCGAGGCCGCAGCCCGACGCCGCGGCCCGACGCTCAGGGAACTACCCGCAGCAGTCCGAGTCCAGCCCGCGCGGCAGCCGCTCCCCGCCGAAGACCGCCGTGGTCGCCTCGTCCCCGCCGAGCGCGGCCGCCGCCAGCAGCAGCGAGCCCGCGGTCCAGGTTGTGCGCTCCTCGGGCCAGACGGCGTCGTCCTCGAAGACGTAGCCCGTCCAGTACATCCCGTCCTCCGCGCGCAGCGGGGACTGGATCCACTGAAGTATCTCCACCGCCCGGTCGGACTCCCCCATCGCCCAGAGCGCGAGGGCCAGTTCGCAGCTCTCGCCGCCGGTGATCCAGGGGTTGGTGGACAGGCAGCGCACGCCCAGGCCGGGGACGACGAAGCGGTCCCAGTCCGCCTCGATGCGCTCCTTGGCCGCGGCGCCGGTGAGGGCCCCGCCGAGCACCGGGTAGTACCAGTCCATCGAGTAGTGGTCCTTGTTGAGGAACCGCTCGGGGTGGTGGCGGATGGCGTGCCCCAGCAGCCCCGCCGACAGCTCCCAGTCCGGCTGGGGCTCCTCGCGGTGCTCCGCGATGGCCAGGGCGCAGCGCAGCGCCTGGTAGACGGAGGAGGAGCCGGTGAGCAGGGCGTCGGTGGCCGCGGAGCCGTCGGCCTCGCGCCGCCAGCCGATCTGTCCGCCGGGCTGCTGCAGGCCGAGGACGAACTCGACGGCGGCGACGACGGTCGGCCAGCTGCGGTCCAGGAAGGCGTCGTCGCCGGTGGCCAGGTAGTGGTGCCAGACGCCGACGGCGACGTACGCGCAGAAGTTGCTCTCCCGGCCGGGGTCGGCGGGGTGCGCGGCGTCGACGCCGCTCGCGGTGTCCCGGTAGGCGGCGTACCAGGAGCCGTCGGGGTTCTGGTGGCGGGCCAGCCACTCGTACGCGGCCTCGGCGCGCTCCCGCTCGCCCGCCGCGTCCAGCGCCATCGCGGCCTCGATGTGGTCCCACGGGTCGAGGTGGTGGCCGCGGAACCACGGGATGGCTCCGTCGCCGCGCTGGACGGCGGCGATGCCCGCCACCGTCCGCGTGGCCTGTTCCGCGGTCAGCACACCGGGCAGGACGAGGCGTTCGGTGCGGCCGGGCCCGGGGCCGAAGGCCGTCACGCCTCCCCCTGGGAGGGGGTGTGCGGCTTGGTCGCGTACGCCACGAAGCTCTTGCCGATGACCGGGTTCAGGGCCCGTTCGGCGACCCGGGTGGCCAGGGGCTTCTTCATGATGTCCCAGACCAGCAGCTTGTGGTACGCCCGGACGGGCAGGGCCTTGTCGTTGTCCACCCCGAAGGCGCACTTGAGCCACCAGTAGGGGCTGTGCAGCGCGTGGGCGTGGTGGGTGCCGAAGGGGCGCAGCCCGGCCTCGCGCATCTTGGCGAGGAGTTCGTCCGCGCGGTAGATGCGGATGTGGCCGCCTTCGACCTCGTGGTACGCGTCGGACAGCGTCCAGCAGACCTTCTCCGGCCCGTAGCGCGGCACGGTGACCGCGATCCGGCCGCCGGGCCGCAGCACCCGCACCATCTCGGCCAGCACGCCCTTGTCGTCGGGTATGTGCTCCATCACCTCGGAGATGATGACGACGTCGAAGCTGTCGTCGGGGAAGGGCAGGGCCAGCGCGTCGCCCTCCATGGCGGTGGCCGTCGCGCCCCTGGGGGCCTCGCCCGCCTCCTTCATGGCGGCGAACCACTTGGCGACTTCCCGTATCTCCTCGCCGTTGCGGTCGAGGGCGACGACCCGCGCGCCGCGCCGGTAACACTCGAAGGCGTGCCGGCCGGCGCCGCAGCCCAGGTCGAGGACGCGATCGCCGGGGGCGAGCGGGAAGCGGGAGAAATCGACGGTCAGCACGGTGGTCTGCCTTCTGATCAGTGGGATTCCGGCGGATCGGGCTGCGGGTGTTGGGCGGGGCTGCGGGGCGGTCGGAGAAGGCGGTGGAAGAGCGGCGGGAGGGCGGCGGGAGGGCGGTCAGGCGGGGCGGTGGGAGGGCGGTCAGGCAGGGCGGCGGACGGCGGCGCGGGCGGCGGGCCGGGGGCGGGGGGCTGCGGCGCGGGCCGCGATGGCCTCGCGGTAGCGCTCCACCGTGCCGATCGCGGCCCGCTCCCAGGTGAAGTGCGTGAGGACCCGCTCACGACCCGCGGCGCCCATCTTCCGGCGCAGCTCCGCGTCGTCCAGGAGCCGGTTGAGCGCGGCGGCGAGCGCGCCCGCGTCGCCGGGCGGTACCGCGAGGCAGGTCTCGCCGTCGGCGCCGGCGACCTCGGGTATCGCGCCGCCGGTGGTGGCGACCAGCGGGGTGCCGGTGGCCATGGCCTCGGCGGCGGGGAGCGAGAACCCCTCGTACAGCGAGGGCACGCAGGCGATCTGCGCGCCGCGCACCAGGTCGACGAGTTCGGCGTCGCTGATGCCCTTGACGAAGTCGACGGCGCCTTCGAGCCCGTACCGGGTCATGGCCTCGGCCACCGGCCCGGTCTCGGGGCGCTTGCCGACGACCACCAGATGCGCGTCGGGGTTCTCGGTGCGGACCTTCGCGAGCGCCTCCACGAGGTGGACCAGGCCCTTGAGCGGTACGTCCGCGCTGGAAGTGGTGACGATCCGGCCGGGCACCTCGGGCACGGCGGGGTCCGGGGAGAACAGCCGGGTGTCCGCGCCTATGTGCACCACGTGGACCCGGCCCGGGCGCACCCCGAGCTGGTCGACGATCTCCCGGCGGGAGGAGCCGGAGACGGTGAGCACGGAGGGCAGCCGCCGGGCCACCCGTTTCTGCATCCGGGTGAAGCCGTACCAGCGGCGCACCGAGGCGCGGCGCTTCCAGTCGGGCGCGGCGTCCAGATCCAGCTGCCGGTCGACGGTGATCGGGTGGTGGATGGTGGTGACCAGCGGGAAGCCCACGCGGTCCAGGTCCAGCAGGCCGTAGCCGAGGGTCTGGTTGTCGTGGACGACGTCGAACTCGCCGCGTCGGGCGGCCAGATGGCGGCGGGCGCGCAGGCTGAAGGTCAGCGGCTCGGGGAAGCCGCCGGTCCACATCGTGCCGACCTCCAGGGCGTCGATCCAGTCGCGGAACTCCTCGCGCCGGGGCGTACGGAAGGGGTCGGGCTGCCGGTAGAGGTCGAGGCTGGGCAGCTCGGTGAGGGTGACGCCCGCCTGGCCGTCGAGGACCGGGTACGGCTGGGAGCCGATGACCTCCACGGTGTGGCCGAGCCGGGCGAGTTCACGGGAGAGGTGGCGTATGTAGACGCCCTGGCCCCCGCAGAACGGATTCCCCTTGTAGGTGAGCAGCGCGATCCGCAGCGGTCTGTCCGGATCCCCCTCGACGGTTGCTGGAGGCGGGTCGGGAAGCGGTTCGGTCCCGGTCTTCCGCGCGGCCTCAGCGGTCACTCGCGCCCCCTCCTGTGTGCAACTCAGCGGGAGCGTAACCGCTCGCGTTTATCTAGAACAAGTTTCACTATCGGATCGCCCGAGAAGTCTCGAAGATACCTGGTCAGGACATCGGTGCCGCTGCCGGGACGGGTGATCCGCACCACTGCGTCCGCAGGTAGGGAGGTTCAGGTGGCGCACGGGTGGCTCCCCCGGATACTCGCCAGTAGCGCCGCCACCTGTCTCAACTGCGCAAACGCCGGTGTGGAGGGCGACCCGCCGCGCTAACCTAGAACGAGTTTCAGTGGCCCCACGACACACGACACTCCCCAGGACACACGACACACCCCGTGACCCGTTGGCGCATCCCCCGCCCCGGCCCCCGCGGCCGGCCGGCCGTCTGCGGATCACACCTGTACCGCACCGAAGTGAGACAGATGACCGCAGAAGCCAAGCCGGCCTCCCTGCAGCTGACCGAGCGGCAGGAGGCGCGCCGTCGGCGGATCCTGCACGCCAGCGCCCGGCTGGCCAGCCGCGGCGGCTTCGACGCGGTGCAGATGCGCGAGGTCGCCGAGAACTCGGGCGTGGCGCTCGGCACGCTCTACCGCTACTTCCCCTCCAAGGTCCATCTGCTGGTGGCGACCATGCAGGACCAGCTACAGCACATGCACGAGGCGCTGCGCAAGCACCCCCCGACCGAGCAGGAGCCGACCGCCCGGGTCGCCCAGACCCTGATGCGCGCCTTCCGGGCGCTGCAGCGCGAGCCCCATCTGGCGGACGCGATGGTCCGGGCGCTCACCTTCGCCGACCGCTCGGTCAGCCCGGAGGTGGACACCGTCTCCCGGCTCACCACCGCGATCATCCTCGACGCGATGGGGCTGGACGGACCGCCGACGCCCGAGCAGCTGTCCGCCGTGCGCGTCATCGAGCACACCTGGCACTCGGCGCTGATCACCTGGCTGTCGGGGCGCGCCTCCATCGCCCAAGTGAAGATCGACATCGAGACGGTCTGCCGCCTCATCGACCTCACCGCCCCGCGCCGGGCGGGGCGCGGCGAGGGCGGCGAGGGCGGCGAGGGCGGGGGCGGCGGGAACGGCGCGCCGGGGGCGCAGGAGGCGCACTCGGGGGCAGAAACGCGCGAATGAGCTCTTCCGCGCGCCCGCGCGCCCCCTACTTGGCTCAATATGCGCGTTCATGACAGGGGCAACCCCGGTATTCATCAACGGCGCCCGGAACCGGGCATACCGCACGGGGTGGAGGGACAGCACGTGATCCGGGTACTTCTGGTGCACGACTCTTGCTTGTTGCGATCCGCATTGGCAGCACTGATCGAAGCCGAACCGGACATCGAGGTGACGACGACATCATGGCGCGACGCACGCAGCAGAGCCCGCGCGGTCCGACCGCACGTATGCGTGGTGGACACGGACTGTCCGGGCTCCGACAGAGCCACGAGAAAAGGGGAGTTAGCCAAGATATCGGAGGGGATGTCCGAAGGGATATCTGCGGGGATACCCGGTGAGATATCCGGCAAGGACGGCCGGTGCGAGCTGCTGGTGCTGGCGGACGCGGAGCGGCCGGGGCCGCTGCGGCGGGCCCACGAGGCACAGGCCCTCGGCTACATCGACCGGAACGCCTCGCCGGACCGGCTGCTGGACGGCATACGGCACGTCGCGAACAAGGAGCGTTTCATCGACGACTCCCTGGGCTACGGCTTTCTCCAGGCGGCCCACATGCCCCTGACCGCACGTGAGTTGAGCGTGCTCTCACTGGCCGCCGAGGGCGCCTCGATCGCCGAGATCGCCCACAGCCTGCACCTGTCCAACGGGACCATACGCAACTACATGGCCGCGATCACCCGGAAGACCGGGGCGCGCAACCGCGTGGACGCCATCCGCATCTCGCGGGGCGAGGGCTGGGTCTGACGCCCCGGCGCCCGACCGGCCGCCCGAGCCGCTTTCCCGGCCTTCCCGGCTTTCCCTGCTGTCCCAGCTTCCCGCGAGGTCACGGTAGAGCGCCGAGCTCTCCAGCAGCTCGCCATGGCGGCCGCAGACCGCGTGCCGACCGTCCATGACCAGCACGCGCTCGGCCCGGCGCGCCGAGCTCACGCGGTGGGCGATCACGATCAGGGTGGTGCCGGGGCGCCGCGCGAAGGCCCGCTCCGCGCGGGCCTCGGCGGCCGGGTCGAGATGGCAGGTCGCCTCGTCGAGCAGCACCACGGGGGCGGGCGAGAGATACGCGCGGGCGAGCGCGATCAGCTGGCGCTCCCCCGCGGACAGGGCGGCGGGGTCGACATCGGCGTACGGCCCGCCGATCCGGGACAGCAGCGCGCCGAGCCCCATGGCCTCGGCGACAGCGGCGAGTTCGGCGTCCGTACGCGCTTTTGGGGCGGTGTCCGGCTCCGGGCACAGGTAGCGGAGGTTGTCGGCAAGAGTGCCGGAGAAGACGTACGCCTCCTGCGGAATCAGCACCCGCAGCGCGGCCGGCCGTACGGCGCCGGGCCCTCGTACGGGCTCCCCGCACACCCGGACCTCGCCCGAGCGCGGCTCCAGCAGCCCCGCGATCAGCCCCGCCAACGTGGACTTCCCGATGCCGCTCGGCCCGACCACGGCCAGATGGCCACCCGCCGGGACGTCGAGGTCCAGGCCCTCGACGACCGGGGCGGCGCGGTCGCCGTACGCGAAGGTGACCGAGCGCAGCTCAACGGCGGCGAAGGCGGGGCGCGAGGCCACGGCTTCCTCCGGGACCGCCGCCGCGGGGTCCGCCGCCGCGCGGGCTGTTGCCGGGGGCTCCGCCGCTCCGGGGGCAGTTGCCGCACAGGCCGCCGTCGGAAGCTCTCCCACCACAGGGGCCGACGCCACAGGCTCCCCCGCCGCGCGGGGCGCCGCCACTGCGGGCCCCGTCGTCGCAGCGACCGTCGCCGCGCGGGGCGCCGCCGAGGGCTCCGCCGCTCCGGGGGCAGTTGCCGCACAGGCCGCCGTCGGAGGCTCTCCCACCACAGGGGCCGACGCCAGAGACTCCCCCGCCGCGCAGGCCGCCGCCGAGGGCTTCGTCGCCACGGCCGTCGCGGCCTCCCCCGCCGCGCGAAGCGCCTCCGAAGACTCCGCCGCTCCGGGGGCAGTTGCCGCACAGGCCGCCGTCGGAAGCTCTCCCACCGCAGAGGCCGACGCCACAGACTCCCCCGCCACGCAGGCCGCCGCCGAGGGCTTCGTCGCAGCAACCGCCGCCGCGCGGCCCTCCGGCGCATGACCCGTCTCCGCGCCGGGCGCCTCGGGCCCGTCCGCCGTGCGGGCAGCGGCAGGCGCCGGGCCCGGCTCATCCCCGTCGGGTGCCGTCCCGGCCAGCCGCCGGACCACCACCGCCAGCCGCGAGCCGCCCGTGCCGAGCGCCTGCATCAGGCTCTGCAGGGCGGGCAGCAGCGACTGCTGTAGATAGGCCAGCGCCCCCACCAGCGCACCCGTCGTCACCCCCCGCCCCAGCAGCCACGGGGCGGCTACCAGCAGCAGCACGACGGGCAGCCGCCCGCCGACCCCGAGGGCGACCGCCCGCACCACGCCCCAGCGGGCGAGGGCGCGCGCCGCCCGGTACTCGGCGTCGATCCGCTCCCCCGCGTCCGCCCCGACCCGCTCCTCCGCCCCCGCCGCCGCGATGTCCCGCAGCCCGGAGGCGACGGCGCCCAGCGTCTCCGCGATGTTCTCGTCCGCTTCGAGGAACGCCTCCTGGCGGCGGGCCATCGGACGCAGCGTCGCCAGGAACAGCGCCAGACCGAGGACCAGCGGCGGGAGGACGACGAGCAGCAGGACCGGGGCGAGCGAGAAGAGGCCGACCAGGGCGCCGGCGGCGACGAACACGAAGGAGCGGGAGACCATGACCAGGCCCGCGAAGGTGTCACGGGCGATCTCCACCTGATGGGTGAGCCGGGAAACCGCCGTACTGCCCCCACCGCCCGCACCCACACCACCCGCACCCCCCACGGCGTGCGTCACCACCCGGCGCACGAGCGCGTCGCGCAGCGGCTCGACGAGGGCGGCCATCGCCCGGTAGACGCGGCCGGTGCCGTACGCGCCGAAGGCCACGGCCAGCGCGGCGAGCCCCAGCCACGCCAGCCCGACACCCCGCTCCCCCGCCAGGAAGCCGTCGTCCAGCGCCCGGGCCAGCGCGTATCCGCCCAGGAACGTCTGTCCGGACTCCAGCGCCGACCACGCCGCGAGCCGCAGCAGCACCCGGCGCCGCTCGCGCAGAAAGCGAATGCCCTCGGCATATGGCCCCGGCCTAGCCCCGCGTCCCCCGACCCGGCCGCCCCTTTTGCCCGGCCCGGATTCAGCCACCCTGAACTCCCCCGTCCGCTTGCGGCACTTCGGATACGTCCGGTACATCCGGCTCGCCGGAAACATCCGGCGCGGCGAACACCGCCCGGTAGCCGTCCAGTGCCCAGAGCTCGGCGTGGCGCCCCGCCGCCCGTACCCGCCCGTCCTCCAGCCAGACCACGAGATCCGCGCGGGCCGCCGTCGCCGCGCGGTGGGCGACGATCACCCGGGTGCGGGGCCGGGCACCCAGGAGGCGGCCGGACAGCGCCCGGGTCACCCGCAGTTCGGTGACGGTGTCCAGGCTCGAGGTGGCGTCGTCGAGGATCAGCACCCTGCCCTCGTGGGCGAACGCCCGGGCCAGGCCCAGGCGTTGGGTCTCGCCCCCCGACAGCGGCGCCTTTGCGCAGGGCGTGGCGTACCCGTCCGGGAGCAGCCGTACGAAGTCGTCGGCGCAGGCCGCGCGCGCCGCCTCGACGACCCGCCCGGGCGGGGGCGGGGCCGGTCCCAGCGCGATGGTCCCGCCGACCGTGCCGCCGAGCAGCGCCGGGCGCTCGAAGGCATAGCCGATCGCGCGGCGCAGCGCGTCGTGGGTGAGTTCGGGCAGCGGCACGCCATCGAGTAACACCTCGCCGCCGTCCGGGTCGGCGAGCCGCCCGGCGAGCGCGGCCAGCGTCGACTTGCCGGAGCCGGAGCGGCCGACCACGGCGAGGCAGCGCCCGCCCGGCACCACCAGGTCGACGCCGCACAGCACCGCACGCCCGCCGCGCGCCGCCCGGACCCCGCGCAGCTCCAGCGTCCCGTCCCCCGGCGGCAGCGGGCGCGTGCCGTACGCGGTGGCGGGCTCGGCGAGGACGGGCGCGAAGCGACGGGCGGCGGTGCGGCTGCGCACCAGGCCGTTGAGGTGGCCGACCAGCATGCCGATGCCGGTGGCCAGCACCGCGTAGCGGGCGGCGGCCAGCAGGCCGCCGACGCTCAGCTCGCCCGCCGTCAGCCGCAGCCCGGCCACGGCGAGCACCGCGATCTGCAGCAGCGGCACGATGGCGGCGGCCCACGCGGCGGAGCGCCCCTGGACCCGCCACATGCGATACCCCTGCCGGCTGAGCTCGGGCAGCGGCGCGAGCACCCGCGCCCGCTCCCTGCCGCCCGTCCCGGCCGCCGCGATGGTCCGCGCCCCGCCCAGCGCCTCCACCAGACGGCTCGCGATCTCGCCCTGGCTGTGCTGGTAGCGGGCGACGCTGTCGGTGGTGTCCCGGACGAACGAGCGGAGCAGGACGGCGAGAAGCGGCAGCCCGACCAGGAAGGCGACGGCGAGCCACGGGTCGATGAGGGCCAGCGCGACCAGCCCACCGACCGGGGTGACGACGGCGGCCAGCGCGGAGGCCAGCGCGGTCGGCGCGGTCCCGGCCTGCGCGGCGTTGCCCACGAGCCGGGTCACCAGGTCCCCGGGCGCGAGCCGCCGTCCCGCGCGCGGCCCGGCGCTCAGCGTATGGCGCAGCAGGCGGCGGCGCAGCCAGGCGATGGAGCGGGCGTTGGCGGTGCCGGTGAGGAGCGAGTCCAGCGCGTCCAGCACCACGAGCAGACAGGTGAGCCCCGCGCTCCCGAGCACCCAGCGCCGCGCCTCGGCGCCGTGGGCGTCGGCGAGCAGGACGTCGAGCGTACGGCCGAGGACGGCGGGGAGGGCGAGCCCGACGGCGGCGGACGCGGTGGTGAGACAGAAGACGGCGGCGACACGCCCCGCGCTGTGCCGCAGCGCCCCCCGCAACAACCCCTCGCCCGCACGGCCGTCGGGCCCGTCGGGCCTGTCGGGGGCGGCGGTGGTGCCTGTGGTGGGGTCTGTGGTGGGGTCTGTGGTGGGGTCTGCCGGGGTGGAAGAGGCCATGCGGGGCAGGTCCTCGTCTCCTCGCGAGTGGGGCGTTGGTCGTTCGGCCGACCAACGGCTGCCGACGCCGGACGACGCGGGCGCACGCCCGAAACCGCGCCGCCGAGCCCCGCGCCGATCCGGAAGCCCGGCGCGGGGTCGCGGGTGCGGTGGGCCGATCCCCGCGGGGACGCGGTCCCGGCGGGTGGTGCCGCCGGGACCGCGTTGGTGCGAGACCGCTCAGGTCACAGGCACAGGAGGTTGCTGTGCGAGCTGTGCTTGTCACAGAGCAGCAGGCTCACGCTGCTTTCGCCGCCGCCACCGCCACCGCCGCCGAAGTCCTCGGACTCCTCGGTCTCGAGCGTCTGAAGGTCAAGCAGAGTCATAGTCGTTCCTCTCTCTCAATATCCCTGGGGATGGGTTTCCTTGCGTTTCCTTGCGTTTCCTTGCTGCGACCCCCTTGGCGGGGGCCGGTCCTAGGGCCGCCCGAGCGGCGGCAGGAAGGGCAGGCCGACCGGTGCGGCGTGCGGCGGTGCGCATGCCGCGCCGAGTGCGAGCAGGCAGCCCGCGGTTCCGGTGGCCAGATCCATCGAAAGGCGCATCATCTGCTCTCCGGGGAAGGCGAGATGCCCCTGGTACGGCACGGCGTACCAGCCCAGGCCCGCGATCTGCGCGGCGAGCCGTTCGGGCGCGAGGTCCGGGGTGGTGGTGCGGGCGAGGTGCAGCACCATCCCGGCGCGGCCGTTGAACAGCCCCGGCTGGGCGTAGTAGCGCAGCGACGCCGCGGCCGCGATATCGCCGCGTGCCGCCTCGAAGTCGGTGTCGGCATCGGCATCCCCGTGGGCGAGCCGGCTGTCGAGGACCATCCCGATCCCGACGCTTCCCGCGCCCAGGTACGGCATGGTGCGGAACCCCTCGTCGACGAGCAGGGTGCCGTGGCGGTCCCGGACACAGCGGTCCAGGTCCTGGCCGAGCGCGGTGGTGGCGAGGTCGAGCAGCGCCGGGTCGCCCGAGTGCTCGTACAGCCGCAGGAAGAGCAGCGCCGGGCCGGTCGCACCGTGCAGCAGCCCGGCCCGCTTGCCGGTCAGCCGGACGCCGGTGGCCGACCGGTCCGCGAGCAGCCGCGCCACCTCCCAGGCCCGCTCGCGCAGCCCCGCCTCGCCGGTGGCCCGGGCGAGGTGGTCCAGCGTCAGGCCGACGCCGGCGAGTCCGCCGTGCAGGTCCGGCGCCAGCCGCTGCCACTTCTCGTCGAGGACCCGCTCGATGAGCTCCAGCGCGCGATCGGTGTGGCCGAGCCGCTCCAGGACGTACGCCACGCCCGCCAGCCCGTCGTAGAAGCCGAGCGGGGTGCCGCGCGGGGGCGGGGCGGTGTGCTTCAGCAGCCACTCCTCCCCCGCCTCGAACCGCCCGGCGCCGGTCTGGTCGAGCGCGTAGAGGACACCTGCCGCGCCGTGCGCCACCCCGAGCCCGCCGCCGTCGGCGAACTGGCCGATGTCGCCGGGGAAGAGCCGGTCGTCGCGCTCGGGCGTGGCCGAGGCGCGGATGGCGCGGGCCATCGAGTCACGGCTGCGGGGCCAGTCCGCGGGGTCCACGGGCACGTACGAGCCGCCGCCGCGGCCCGCCGTCCCCACAGCAGCACCACCGCCACCCGCCGCCCCCGCCGAGCCGCCGCGCCCCCCGTGCCCGCCGCCCGCGATCACCTCCACCGCCTCGTCCAGGAAGGCCCGGTCCACCGGGAACTGCCCGGCCGCCACCTCCGCCAGGTGCGCCGCCTTCCCGCGGTCCACCACCAGCAGCGTGGTCATCGGTACGAAGAGGGCGAGCCGCAGACACGCGAGCGCGTAGCGGTCCACCTCGAAGCCCCGGCGGTCGAGCGGGGCGACGAAGCCGGGGTGGGCAAGGGCCTGCCGCCGCCCCTCGCCGATGTGCGCGGCCGCCTCGAAGTCCAGCAGCATGACGGACGACTCGTCGGGGCTGACCATGATGTTGAACATGTGCAGGTCGTTGAAGACCACCCCGCGCCCATGGACCGCGGCGACGGCCTCCTCGACCGCGCCGTGGATCCGTAGCGCCCAGCGGGTGTACTCGGCGACCGCGGCCGGATCCGGCTCGGCGGCCAGCAGCGGGTGGCGCCTGGCGAAGAAGGAGTTGAGGGTGCGGCCCGCGACATGGTCCATCACCAGGAAGCGGTGGTCGCCGAGGGTGAACCAGTCACGCACCTCCGGCGCCACGCCCAGCCCCGACAGCCGCTCCAGCGCGGCCTTCTCCCGCTCCAGGCGGGTGACGGCGTCCGCCCCGTCCGAGGCGAGCCCGGCGTACGGGCGCGCCTCCTTGAGGACCACCTTCGCGCCGGTGCGGGTGTCCGTCCCCACGTAGACCCCGCCGCCGTTGGAGAAGTGCAGGGCCTTCTCGATGCGGTACGGGAGGTCGGCGACCGTGGTGGCGTTGCGGGCGGCCAGCTGCGGCGCGAGGAAGTCGGGCAGCGTCACCCACTCGGGGAGGTGGAAGGCGGGGTCGCGGCGGTCCGGGACGAGCCTGCCCGACGGGTCCTCGATGGCGGGCACGAGCGCGCCGCCGGCGGCGCCTGAGCCAGCGGCGGCGCCTGAGTCGTCGGCGTCGGCAACGCAGAAGCGCTGCGCGAAGCCGCCGTATCGCACATACAGCGGGCCGTCCTGCCAGCGCAGATCGGTCAGGATGTACGGGCCCGGCTCGCCCGCCAGCAGCTCACCCAATTCGCGGAGAACGGTGTGGAGTTCCGCCTCGTCGGCCGGGTAGATGGTGGCGAACTTCCCGCTGGAGCCGCGCCCCGCGTATTTCGAGTTGCGCAGGTGCAGCGCATGCGCGGTCGGCACGAATTTAAAGGGTATTTCCCTGGGCACGCAGTAGTCCCAGACCTTGGCCGCGCTCTTTTCCGCGTTGTCGAGACAGGCCGAGACATGCACCTTCCAGCCCTGGTTGGGCCGGCCCGGCCGGGGAGTCCCGTCCGGCAGTACGGGGTTGACGTGCAGCCAGTCCCCGGAGGTGAAGGTCTCCCACCCGACGGGGGCGGGGCGCTGGGCGGCCTCGTAGCGGGATTCGGAATCCCTCGCATCGGCGGACAGCCGGTCAGGGGTCTCATAGAAATATCTGTCGACCAGACAGAAGACCTCATACCTTTTATCCATCGCGTCCCCCTCGGCGTGATGGCCTAGAGATTTCCACGCCACCGCCGAGGGGAACAGTCACATCCGTCACGAAGAGACCGTGCAATACGCATGAGTAAGTTCGATGAACTACAGTTCGAAATTACTCATGAACTGCAGTTCGATATTACCGCGCCCCACCCATCGGGGCGCGGCCCGGCTATTCATCCGGGGGAAATACCTGCTCACCCCGGGAGCCGCCGTCCCCACCCGCCGCACCGCCGATGAGTCGGATGGCGATGGCCTCGACCGGGCACCCCTCGGCCGCCGCCAGCACCGCCTCCGACGCGTCCGTCTCCGCCGCGACCGGATGCGACTGCCGTGCCGCGTCGAGCCGGAACCCGCCGGGCGCCGCGCTCACACACAGCCCCGAGCCGATGCAGACGTCGCGGTCCACCTCGACATGCCAGCGGTCGCCCATCAGCCCTGCTCCCCGTCCCAGCCCTGCGGCAGATGGATCATCTTGTGCTCCAGGAACGAGGAGAAGCCCTCGGGCCCGAACTCCCGCCCCAGCCCGGAGTTCTTGTAGCCGCCGAACGGCCCGAGCATGTCGAGGCTGAAGGTGTTGACGGAGTACGTCCCGGTGCGGATCCGCCGCGCGATCTCGATGCCGCGCGCCACGTCCGCGGTCCACACGCTGCCGGACAGGCCGTAGTCGGAGTCGTCGGCGATGCGCACCGCCTCCTCCTCGTCCCCGTACGGCAGCAGGCAGATCACCGGCCCGAAGATCTCCTCGCGGGCGACGCGCATGCCGTTGTCGACGTCGCCGAACAGCGTCGGCTCGACGTACCAGCCCTTCTCCCGGTCCGCCGGACGCCCGCCGCCCGTAAGCACCTTGGCGCCCTCCCGCTGCCCGGTGGCGATGTAGTCCAGCGACCGCTGCTGCTGGCGCCGTGCCACCAGCGGGCCGACCTGGGTCGCGGGGTCCAGCGGGTCGCCGACGACCAGGGCCGAGGCGGCGGCCGCGAAGCGGTCGGCGATCTCGTCGTAGTGGCTGCGCGGGGCGAGGATGCGGGTCTGGGCGACGCACGCCTGCCCGTTGTTCATCCACGCGTTGGGCACGATCCCGGCGACCGCCGCGTCCAGGTCGGCGTCCGGCAGGATCACCGCGGCGGACTTGCCGCCCAGTTCGAGGGTCACCCGGGTCAGATTGCGCGAGGCGACCTCCATGACGCGCTTGCCGCCCGCGACCGAGCCGGTGAAGGACACCTTGTCCACGCCCGGGTGCCCGACCAGGTACTCGCTGACCTCGCGGTCCGCCGGGAGGATCGACAGCACCCCCTCCGGCAGCCCGGCCTCGGCCACGATCTCCGCCAGGATGTAGGAGTCCAGCGGGGTCTCGGGCGACGGCTTGAGGATCACCGAACACCCGGCCAGCAGCGCGGGCGCCAGCTTCGCCGCCGCCGTGAACTGCGGGACGTTCCACGGCACCACGGCCGCGACCACCCCGACCGGCTCGCGCCGCACCAGCAGCGGCCCCAGGACCCCGGCGCGCCGCTCCTCGAAGACGAAGCCGCGGGCCACCGTGATCGCCGAGTCCCACACCATCAGCGCGCCGAGCGCCTGGCCCAGCACGCTCCAGGAGTACGGGGAGCCGTTCTGCGCGCTGATGACCTTGGCGATCTCCTCGTGGCGGGCGGCGACGGCGTCCTTGATACGGGTGACGACCGCGATCCGCTCCTCCAGCGACGCCCGGGCCCAGGGCCCCGCCTCGAAGGCCGTGCGCGCCGCCGCGACCGCCCGGTCCACGTCCTCGCGCGAGGCGTGCGGCACCCGCCCGATGACCGCCTCGGTGTGCGGCGAGACGACCTCGATCACATCCGTGCCGACCGGATCGGCCAATGCGCCGCCGATGAAGAGCTGTCCGTGCTCGATGAGGTCGCTCATCGCCGAGCCTCCCGCCCGCTCGCCCTGATCTGATGCCTATCTGACGCTGCATCAGAACTGATACCAGTTCTAGTTATCATGGGCAATGCTTGCGATGCTTGCCTTGCTCGCACGAGCGGCCGGGAGAGGGGACGTCCATGACGGGAGCAGAGGGAGCAGGGGCAGCAGAGGTAGCAGGGACAGCGGGAGCCGGAGTGACCGACCACGGCGGCGGGGTGTGGAGCATCCCGGTCCCCATCCCGGACAACCCCCTCGGTCACACCCTCGTCCACCTCCTCGACACCGACCGCGGCCCGGTCCTCATCGACACCGGCTGGGACGACCCGACGGCCTGGGACTCCCTCACCGCCGGCCTCGCCGCCTGCGGCACCTCGGTGTCCGCCGTCCACGGCGTGCTCGTCACCCACCACCACCCCGACCACCACGGGCTGTCCGCCCAGGTACGCGAGGCCTCCGGCGCGTGGATCGCCATGCACGCCGCCGACGCCGAGGTCGTACGCCGCACCCGCGAGGCCGAGCCCACCCGCTGGCTCGACTATCTCGCCGTGAAACTCGCCGCGGCAGGAGCCCCCGAGGAGCACCTCGCCCCGCTGCGCGAAGCCCGCGCCTCCGGCCACACCGACGCCCTCCCGGGCAGGCGCGCCGCCCAGCCCGACCGCCATATCGTCCCCGGGGAACTCCTCGACCTGCCCGGCCGCCGGCTGCGCGCCATCTGGACCCCCGGCCACACCCCCGGCCATGTCTGTCTGCACCTCGAAGAGGCCCACCCGGCGGCCGGCGAGGGCATGCCCGGCCATGGCCGCCTGTTCTCCGGCGACCATCTGCTGCCCGAGATCAGCCCGCACATCGGCCTGTACGAGGACCCCGACGACGCGACCGTCACCGACCCCCTCGGCGACTACCTGGACTCCCTCGAACGCGTCGCCGTCCTCGACCCGGCCGAGGTGCTCCCCGCCCACCAGCACGCCTTCACCGACGCCCCGGGCCGGGTCCGGGCGCTGCTGCGCCACCACGAGGAGCGCCTGGCCGGGCTGCGCGCCCTGCTGCTCGGCGCGCCGCTGACGCCCTGGCAGCTGGCCGAGGCCATGGAGTGGAACCGCCCCTGGGCCGACATCCCCTACGGATCGCGCAACATCGCCGTATCGGAGGCCGAGGCGCATCTGCGCCGCCTGGTGAAACAGGGCCGGGCGGAGCCGGTACCGGGCACGGACCCGGTGGCGTACCAGGCGGTTTGAGTCCCCCGCAGGGGTGGAGGCACCGGTGATCCACAGCTAGCCTTACCCCGCTCGGCCGTGCCGTACATACGAGAACTCTGCTTCGCGGATCGAGCCGGGCGCTCGATGTCATGCCCTGCTCATCCCAGCCTCTGCTCGTCCCAGCCTCTGCTCGTCCCAGCAACACCCAGGAGCACGTGTGCCGACCTCCGCCCCCGACTCCGACTCCGGTCCGACCCCGCCCCCCGGCTGCCCCGCACACTCCGGCCAGGCCCCGGAACCGGGCCGCCCCGAGCCGCTGTACGGACCCGAGTTCGCCGCCGACCCGGCCGCCGTCTACGCACGGCTGCGCGCATACGGGCCCGTCGCGCCCGTGGAACTCGCCCCCGGCGTTTACGCCTCGCTCGCCATCGGCTACGCGACCGCCCTCGAGATCCTGCGCAGCCCCGACACCTTCGCCAGGGACCCGCGCCGCTGGGAAGCCCTCGCCGACGGCACGGTCCCCATGGACAGCCCCATCGTCCCGCTGATGATGTACCGGCCCAACTCCATGTACACCGACGGCGAGGACCACGAGCGGTACCGCAGCGCGGTCTCCGACACCCTCAACCGGCTGAACCCACACGCCCTGCGCACCTACGTCGAGGAGAGCGCCGACCTGCTCATCGACCTCTTCGGCCCCGAGGGCGAGGCCGAACTGCTCGGCGAGTACTGCGCCCGGCTGCCGCTGCTCGTATTCACCCAGCTCTTCGGCTGCCCGCCCGAGCTGAGCGAGCCGCTGGTGAAGTCCATGGCCGCGGTCTTCGACGTCGACGAGGACGCCATGAAGGCCGACGCCGTCCTCCGCGAGACCTTCTCCGCCCTCATCGCCACGAAGCGGGCCGAGCCCGCGGCGGACATCACCTCCTGGCTGATAGCTCACCCCGCCCGGCTCAACGACGAGGAACTGACCCAGCAGGTCATCCTCCTCTTGGGCGCGGGCGTCGAACCCGTGAAGAACCTGATCTGCAACGCGCTGCGGCTGCTGCTGTCCGACGAGCGGTTCGCGGGCGATCTGTCGGGCGGCACCATGCCGGTCGACGACGCGCTCGACGAGGTGCTGTGGACCGACCCTCCGGTGGCCAACTTCTGTACCCACTACCCGGTTCACGACGTCACCGTCGCCGGACACCGGCTGGCCAAGGGTGCCCCCGTCCTCATCAGCATGGCCGCCGCCAACAACGACCCGCACCTTGTCTCCGACCGCCGCGGCAACCGCGCACACCTGTCGTTCGGCGCGGGCCCGCACGCCTGCCCCGCGAAGGACCCGGCGCGGATCATCACCTCCATCGCCGTCGAGAAGCTCCTCGACCGCCTCCCCGACATCGAGCTGGCCGTCCACCCCGATCAACTGCGGTGGCGCCCGGGGCCCGTCCACCGGGCCCTGGCCGCCCTGCCGGTCCGGTTCCCTCCGGTAGCCGCCAAGTACGATGCCGTGAGTGCCGCCGCGACCGACCAGAGCCCCGGGGGCAACGCATGGAACCCCAGCCCGGCCCTCTCGACCTCCGCCCCCTCGTCCTCCGCCCCCTCGTCCTCGACCCCCAAGGACGCGACGTCCACGGCGAGCGAGCGCGGCTCCCGGAACGCGGCCCAGCGACCCTGGTGGAACTCCCTGATCACATGGCGGCGTGGGCGGTGATCCCCGCGACCTGGCCCCTGATCAGCCGCCTGGTGAAACAGGGCCGGGCGGAGCCGGTGCCGGGCACGGACCCGGTGGCGTACCAGGCGGTGTGACCGCCGCTCCCGGCCCGCGGCGGGGGCGGCGCCGCCGGGCCGGCCCGCGTACCAGGCAGTTTGGGTCCCCCTCAGGGGTGGAGGCGCCGGTGATCCACAGCTAACCTTGCCCCCGTTCGGCCGCGCCTACGACGTCTCCGCCTCACGGGATCGAGCCGGGCTCACCCCCCGCCATGACACTGTCGTGCCCTGTTCATCCCCGTGCCACCCAGGAGTACGTGTGCCCACCTCCACCCCCGACTCCGGCCCGACCCCGCCCCCCGGCTGCCCCGCACACTCCGGCCAGGCCCCGCAAGCGGGCCGCCCCGAGTCGCTGTACGGGCCCGAGTTCGCCGCCGACCCGGCCGCCGTCTACGCACGGCTGCGCGCGTACGGGCCCGTGGCGCCCGTGGAGATCTCCCCCGGCGTCCACGCCTCGCTCGTCACCGGCTACGCCACCGCCCTGGAGATCATGCGCAACACCGAGACGTTTCCCAGGGACCCGCGCCGCTGGGAAGCGCTCGCCGACGGCACGGTCCCCATGGACAGCCCCGTCGTCCCGATGATGATGTACCGGCCCAACCCCATGTACACCGACGGAGAGGAGCACGAGCGGTACCGCGGCGCGGTCTCCGACACCCTCAACCGCCTCAACCCACACGCCCTGCGCACCTACGTCGAGGAGAGCGCCGACCTCCTCATCGACCTCTTCGGCCCCGAGGGCGAGGCCGAACTGCTCAGCGAGTACTGCGCCCGGCTGCCGCTGCTCGTCTTCAACCAGCTCTTCGGCTGCCCGCCCGAGCTGAGCGAGACGCTGGTCAGGGCCATGGCCGCGCTCTTGGACGCCAGCGAAGACGCCGTGAAGGCCAACGTCGTCCTCACCGAGACCCTCCTCGCGCTGATCGCCATGAAGCGGGCCGAGCCCGGGGCGGACATCACCTCCTGGCTGCTGGCCCACCCCGCCCGGCTCAGCGACGAGGAGATGGTGAGTCAGCTCGTCCTCCTTCTGGGCGCCGGCGTCGAGCCCGTGAAGAACCTGATCTGCAACGCGCTGCGACTGCTGCTGTCCGACGACCGGTTCGCGGGCGATCTGTCGGGCGGCACCATGCCGGTCGACGAGGCGCTCGACGAGGTGCTGTGGACCGACCCGCCGATCGCCAACTACGCCACCCACTTCCCGGTCCGCGACGTCACTGTCGCCGGACACCGGCTGGCCAAGGGCGCCCCCGTCCTCATCAGCATGGCCGCCGCCAACAACGACCCGCACCTGGTCGCCGACCGCCGCGGCAACCGCGCCCACCTGGCGTTCGGCGCGGGCCCGCACGCCTGCCCCGCGAAGGACCCGGCGCGGATCATCGCCTCCACCGCCGTCGAGAAGCTCCTCGACCGCGTGCCGGACATCGAGCTGGCCGTCGACCCCGCCCAACTGCACTGGCGCCCCGGCCCCTTCCACCGGGCCCTGGCCGCCCTGCCGGTCCATTTCCCTCCGGTAGCCGCCAAGTACGATCAAACAGGCGCCACCGCGACCGACCAGACCACCGGAGGCAACGCATGGAACCCCACCCCCGACCCGTCGACAGACCCCTCGTCCTCGACCCCCAAGGGCGCGACGTCCACGGCGAAGGGGCACGGCTCCGGGAACGCGGCCCAGCGACCCTGGTGGAACTCCCTGATCACGTGGTGGCGTGGGCGATAACCGACCCCGCCCTCCTCAAGCAGCTGCTCACCGACCCGCGCGTCTCCAAGGACCCCAGGCAGCACTGGCCCAAGTTCCTCGGCGGTGAGATCCCCGCGACCTGGCCCCTGATCGCCTGGGTCGCGGTGGAGAACATGTTCACCGCCTACGGCGCCGACCACACCCGGCTGCGCAGGCTCGTCGCCAAGGCCTTCACCACCCGCCGCACGGCCGCGCTGCGCCCCCATATCGAACAGCTGGTATCCGGCCTGCTGGACGACCTCGCGGCAGGCGGACCCGACACGCCGGTCGACCTCAAGGCGGCGTACTGCCACACGATCCCCATCGAGGTCATCTGCGAACTGCTCGGCATCCCCAAGGGCGAGATGCGCGAGCGCGAGCTCGAGTACGTCGCCACCATGTTCCGTACGACCGCGAACCCCGACGAGGCCGCCGCCGCCTACCAGGGCCACGAGGCCCTGCTGCGCGAACTCGTCGCCCTCAAACGGGACACCCCCGGCGACGACATCACCAGCGACCTCATCGCCGTCCGCGACGAGGACGGCTCCCGCCTCAACGAGCAGGAACTCGCCGACACCGTCGGCCTGCTCATCGCCGCCGGCTTCGAGACCACGGTCCAGCTCCTCGACAACGCCGTCCACGCCATGCTGACCCACCCCGACCAGCTCGCCCTGGTCCGCTCGTCCCAGGCCACCTGGGACGACGTGATCGAGGAGACCCTGCGCGCCCAGCCCCCCGTGGTCAACGTGCCGCTGCGCTACGCCGTCGAGGACATCGAACTCGCGGACGTCACCATCAAGCAGGGCGACGCGATCCTCCTCTCCCTCACCGCCGTCAACCGCCACCCCGACGCCCACGGCGAGGACGCCGGCCGCTTCGACGTCACCCGCTCCGTCAAGGAACACCTGGCCTTCGGCCACGGCGTCCACTACTGCCTGGGCGCCCCCCTGGCCCGCCTCGAAGCCCGTATCGCCCTCCCGGCCCTCTTCGACCGTTTCCCGGACCTCCAACTCGCCGTCCCTCCACAGGACCTACGCCCCCTCCCCACCCTCATCTCCAACGGCCACCAGACGCTCCCGGTGCGCACCGGGAGGTAGGGGGGCGTCATGGGTGACGGTATTCAGTGGCTGTCCGAGGGGGTTGGGGGGGGACGGGCTTGATGTCCGGCGTGGTCCTGGCTCGCGGGATCGACGCGAAGGAGTTGGCGCTACGGATGGGCGGGGCGCCCGGGGCGGGGACCGAGCCGATCACCGATGCCGAGGTGTCCGAGCTGGGCATGACGCTTCGACCTCAGTCTGCCGCCGGCCCTCCTCACCGAGGCCCGACTGACCGCATACGCGGTCAGTGGCACCCCGGACATGACCACCGAGGACCCCGACTTCGATGTCGTCTGCGACTGGGCCACTGCCAACGGCTATCCGCTCCCCAGTGGCCGGCTCCGCCTGATCCCCTACCTCACACGACTGGCCTACCGGCACGCCACCAGTCACTGACGACTGGTATCCGATGGCCGGGCCGGGCCGGGGTGGAACTCGAAGCACAAGAGGAGAGCCAGGTGTCTGACACTTCCCGACGGGTCATCCGTGGCTGGTGTCTATGACGCAGAAGCGGTTGCCCTCGGGGTCGGCGAGCACGACGAAGTCGGCGTCGTCCGGATAAAGGTCCCAGTCCACGCGCTGGGCGCCCAGGGACACCAGCCGCTCGACCTCGGCGGCCTGGTCCGCCGCGTCCCCGGCATACAGGTCCAGATGAATCCGCGGATGCTCCTGAACCGGCGTCCTGCTGAGACCGAGCGCCAGCTGGGCCCGTGCCCCTCCACCGGGACCAGCACCACCCAGTCGTCTTCCGCCTCCTCACGCGGGGCGTCCGCGTTGCGCGGCCCATACACGGCAGGCCCCATCGCTCGGCGGTGGACAACCCCGACATGATCCCGCAGGCCCTCCGGACTCGCTGCCGCCGCCGAGGCGGGGTTCCACATCCAGCCGACGCTGCTGAGCTCCGAACCGGATGCGGCACGGGCGTTCATCTGGAGAAGGTCGCGGACATCAGGGTGACCGTCATTGGCGAGCGGGTGTTCTGCGTCCGTATCGGCTCCGGCCTGCTGGACTGGTGTACGGACTACGCCCGGTTGACGTACACCGTCGTACGGCCCCCGGAGGCGATCACCGAGGGCCTGTTCGCCTACCTCGCACACTTCCGGCTGGTCTTCGGCGCTTTCGACTTCGCCGTGGACCGACAGGGCCGATGGTGGTTCCTGGAATGCAACCCCTCGGGCCAGTGGGCGTGGCTGGAGCCGGAGACCGGGTTGCCCTTGGTGGCGGCGATGGCTGACCTGCTGGAGAGAACATGAACGCGACGGACGACAAGCGGCTGCGCCGACGCATGGCCGACGGCCTGGCGGCCGGTGGCCATCTGCGTACCGCTCCGTGGCGGGAGGCGGTGCAGGCCGTCCCGCGGCACGAGTTCGTGCGGGGCGGGTTCTTCGAGCGGGTGGACGGACCGGGGCCGACCGCGTGGCGGCCGGTCATGCCGGAGGACGTCCAGTGGCTGGAGCGTTGCTATACGGACGAGTCCCTGGTGATACAGGTCGCGGGCACGGTCGTTCCTGGGGACATCCGGGGGAGATCATGCGCGCTCCCACCTCCTCCAGCACGATGCCGGGCCTCGTCGTACGCATGCTGGAGGACCTCCAGGTCCAGGACGGGAACCGGGTGCTGGAGATCGGCACCGGGTCCGGATACTCCACCGCCCTTCTCTGCCACCGGCTCGGCGACGACCTGGTGACCTCCGTGGAAGTCGACCACGCGGTGTCCGGCCGGGCCAGTGCCGCGCTGGGTTCCTGTGGCCGGCTGCCGCGCCTCGTGGTCGGCGACGGTCTGGCCGGGCACCCGGACGGCGCCCCGTACGACCGGACCATCGCGACCTGCGGCGTTCTGACCGTACCCGGCGCGTGGATCGAGCAGACCCGCCCCGGCGGAATCATCCTGGCCACCGTCAGCGGCTGGCTGTACTCCTCCGAACTGGCCCGGCTGACCGTCCGGGGCGACGGCACGGCGTCCGGCCGCTTCCTCGGCGGGCAGATCTCCTTCATGCTGGCCCGCCCTCATCTGCCGCCCGCGCTCGGGATGTTGCCCGACCTCGGCGGTGGTGAGCAACGTCAGGCCGAGCTCGGCACCGATGTCCTCGACGCCGACTGGACCGCCCGGTTCGTCGCCCAGCTCGCGGCACCCCGGGCGCAGCGGATCAGCATGGTCGCCGAGGGGCGTACGGAGCAGTTGCTCATCGACGTGGCGGGCGGGTCATGGGCGGCGTTGTCGGAGGCCGATGGACGCTGGACGGTACGGCAGGGCGGCCCGCATCGGATCTGGGACGCGATAGAGGACCGGGTGAGCCGCTGGCGTGCGGATGGCGCACCGGCGTTGGAGCGGTTCGCGATCACAGTGACGCCGGAGGGGCAGACGATCACCTGGCCCAGGCTCCGGCCGTGACCGCTACGTCCGTCAAATGCCATGTTCGATCACGTCGATGACGCGCTGGCCACCGCGCGCAGGCAGCGCTCGGCGTGGGCGCGCAGGGCGTCGGCGAGTTCAGGCGGGCCGTCGGTCAGGGTGAAGTCGAGGTCCACCGAGGTGATCATCCACATCAGGTCCCAGACGGAGTCCGCGCCGAGGTGCAGCAGACAGCCCTGCCCGTCCACGGCCTCGATCGCGCCCATGCCCGGCCAGACCCGGTCGGCCGCCTCCTCGACGGACGCGTACAGCGTGACCGTCGCCTGGTACGGCCAGGCGCGTTGGGAGAGTTGCCGGGACAGATACGCGGCGACGTCGCCGTCGGGCGCCGGCCTGGGGGCGAACCTCGGTCCGGTCGGCGTGCGCGGGGTCAGCCGGTCCACCCGGAACGTACGCCAGTCGCCGCGGTCGGTGTCCCAGGCGACGAGGTACCAGTGCCGGTCGAAGTGGACGAGGCGGTGGGGTTCGGCGGAGCGGACGGTGGCGCCGGTGCGCGGGCTGGAGTAGTCGAAGCGGAGGCGTTCGCTTCGTCGGCACGCGTCCGCGATCACCATGAGCGTGTCCGGCTCCACCTCCGGCCCGGTCGGCCCGATGCGCAGCGTGGCCTGCTTCAGCGCGTCCACGCGGTGCCGCAGGCGGGACGGCAGCACCTGTTCGAGCTTGGCCATGGCGCGCAGGGACGCCTCCTCGATGCCCGTGACGGCTCCGCCGGCCGCCGTCCGCAGGGCGATCGCCGCCGCGACGGCCTCGTCGTCGTCGAACTGCAGCGGAGGCAGGGACGCACCGGCCCCCAGCCGGTAGCCGGCGATTCCCCGCGTGGCATGCACCGGGTAGCCGAGCTCGCGCAGCCGGTCCACATCGCGGCGCACGGTGCGCGTCGAGACGCCGAGGCGCGCGGCGAGCTCGGCGCCGGTCCATTCCCGGTGCGTCTGCAGAAGCGAGAGCAGGCGCAGCAGCCGTGCGGAGGTCTCCAACATTCCCCCGACACTGCCACGAACTTGGGAAGGCGCCTGTCCTAAGCCCCTCCTAACCTCCGGGGCATGGCACAGAACACCCCGCACGACACCGACTCCGACACCACCATCCGCCCCTTCCGCATCGCGATTCCCCAGGCCCTGATCGACGACCTCAATGCCCGCCTGGCCAACACCCGCTGGCCGGGCGAGCTGCCGGGTGTCGGCTGGAGCCGCGGGGTTCCGGTCGGCTATCTGAAGGAGCTCGCCGACTACTGGCGCACCTCGTACGACTGGCGCGAGCAGGAGGCCGCGCTCAACGCCCACCCGCAGTTCGTCACCACCGTCGACGGGCAGAACCTGCACTTCCTCCACGTACGCTCCCCCGAGCCGGACGCCACCCCGCTCATGCTGCTGCACGGCTGGCCCGGCGGCTTCGCCGACTTCCTCGACGTCATCGGGCCGCTGTCCGACCCCCGGTCACACGGCGGAGACCCGGCCGACGCCTTCCATCTGGTCATCCCCTCGCTCCCAGGATTCGGCTTCTCCACCCCGCTGGCCGGCCCCGGGATGAACGCGGCCCGGATGGCCGAAGTACTGGACCGGCTGATGGCCCGGCTGGGCTACCAGCGGTACGGCGTCCAGGGGTACGACACCGGGTCCTGGGTGGCGCCCCGGATGGGCAGGCAGGCACCCGAGCGCGTCATCGGCATTCACCTCAACGCGATGATCACCTTCCCGATCGGGGCGGAGGGCGAGACGGACGGCCTGAGCGAGCCCGACCAGCGCCGCTGGCAGCGGCTGCAGCACGCCAACGACGGCTATCTGCAGTGCAATGCCAAGCGGCCGCAGACGGTGACGTACGGCCTGCACGACTCACCGGCCGGTCAGCTCGCCTGGATCGTGGAGAAGTTCAAGGAACTGACCTGGCCGGAGGACGGCCTGCCGGAGGAGAGCGTAGACCGGGACCGCATGCTGACGGACATCTCGCTGTACTGGTTCACCGGTACGGCCGGGTCGGCGGCGCAGGTGTACTACGAGGAGATGTCCGCGACGGCATGGACCGACTCGGGCGACGGCGCGGACTGGAGCGGCGAGGAGGGCGACTGGAGCGGCGAAGGAGGCGACTGGTCCCCGCAACGCGGCACGGTCCCAACGGCCGTACTGGTCTCCGCCCACGATGTGACCGTGCGGCGGTGGGCCGAGCGCGATCACAACATCACTGCCTGGACCGAACTGGAGGAGGGCGGCCACTTCCTGGCGATGGAGGCGCCGGATGTCCTGACCGCCGACATCCGTTCGTTCTTCCGGAAACTGCGCTGAGATGCCCCTCCGCTGAGTGGACCTCATGACGGGAAAGAGATTGCTACGATCACACCGACGCGAGAGACGCGTGATCACCTGACGAGGAGGTTGATGAATATGGCTGCCGTCGGCCTTCGTCAGCATGCCCTCGTCCGGCCCGCGCGGTAGCAGAGCGCGGCCCGGGTCGTTCCAACGACCAGGAGTGACACGTGTCTTCCACTTGCTCTACTTCCTCCTCCCCATCATCGGCCCACGATGATCTGACCACCGACCGCCTCGTCCTCCGGACGTGGACCACCGCCGAGGCCACCGCGGTCCTCGGCGACACCAGGTCGGCGCACTGGGCGGACGACTTCCCCGCCGAGGGTGATCGGGTGATCGCGGGCCTCTTCGACCAGCACCCGCACTGGCTCGGCGCATACGGCCACCGCCTGATCATCGAGCGCGACAGTGGCTTGGTGGTGGGCTCGACCGGCCTGTTCTGGCCGCCCAGCGACGGCACCCTCGAAATCGGATACGGCATCGTGGCCTCCCGCCGCGGCCGAGGCTACGCCCCCGAGGCCACCAGGGCCCTGGCGGAGTTCGCCCTCACCGCACCGGATGTCCACACCGTCTTCGCCAGCGTGGAGCTGTCGAACCCGTCCTCTCTGCGCGTGCTGGAGAAGGCGGGCTTCCAGCAGTTGGCCACCGAGGAGAACGTGGCCCGGTTCAGGATCACGAAGCGAGACCTCGAGCAGCGGTAGCGGTGACCCGGTGGGGCCGGCGGTATGCCGCCGGCCCCACCGCGGGTCTCCGAGACGCCGCTCGCCTACTCGCTGCCGGTGACCGCGTCGGCGCAGGTGGCGAGTCGGCGGGCCAGGGCGTGCACGTGGTCGCGCAGCGCGTCCGGGTGCTCGATCACGAAGGGGCGGTCCAGCCAGGCGAGCACGGAGGCGACCCACTCCAGCCGCTCGGCCCGCAGCTGGACCCGTACCCATACGCCACCCTCCCCCGCCCCGGAGGCGGCCGGGAGTTCCCGCACGGTGGCGATCCCGGCCGGGATCCGGGAGCGGACCTGCTCGGCCGTGCCCTGGATCCGCAGCGACACCTCGTGCAGGTAGGGCACCTCGGCGAGCCCGGACAGCACCCGGGCGGCCGCGTCGAACCCCACCGGCACCTCGAACGACCCCGGCAGCTCCGTCGCGGTCTCGATCCGGTCGAGCCGAAACGTGCGTACCTCGCCGCTGGCCGAGTCCGCCCCTGTCACGTACCAGCGCCCGGAGTGGGCGACGATCCCGTACGGGTGCACGGTGCGCTCGCTGTGCCGCCCGTTCCAGGCGGTGTAGGTGAGGGCGACCGGCCGGCGGTGCCGCGCGGCCTCCGCGAGCATCAGCAGCACGCCCGTCTCCGGGGTGGTCACGGGACGGGTCGGGGCGGTGAAGTCCGCGGTGGCCAGCAGCGCGTCCAGGCGGCGGCCGAGCGCCTCGGGCAGCACCCGGCGCACCTTGGCGGCGGCGCTCTCCGTCGCCGCGACGGACGTGGTCACCAGCCCGGCCCGCCGGCCGGCGACCAGGCCGAGCAGCACGGCCAGCGCCTCCTCGTCGGTGAGCATCAGCGGGGGCATCCGGTAGCCGGGGGCGAGCCGGTAGCCGCCGTACCGGCCGCGCACCGACCGGACCGGGACGTCCAGGTCGATCAGGTGGTCGACGTAGCGCCGGACGGTGCGCTCGTCCACGCCGAGCCGGTCGGCCAGGTCGGCGACGGTGCGGGTGCCGCCGGCCTGGAGGATCTCCAGCAGGGCGAGCACTCGGGCGGTCGGTCGGGTCATGCCCGGAAGTATCCCGGGAATACCGGGCGGATCCTGTCCGGTATCGGTCCTAGCGTGTGGGCCATGTCAACTTACGTACTACTGCCCGGGTTCTGGCTCGGGGCCTGGGCCTGGCGCCCGGTAGCGGCCGAGCTGCGCGGCCGTGGGCACGAGGTCCACCCGCTCAGCCTGACCGGCATGGGCGAGCGCGCGCACCTGGCCCGGCCCGACACCGACCTGGAGACGCACGTCACCGACGTGCTCAACCTGATCCGTTACGAGGACCTGCACGATGTGGTGCTGGTCGGGCACAGCTACGCGGGCGCGGTGGTGATCCCGAGCGTGGCGGACCGGATGCCGGAACGGATCGCCCGGCTGGTGTTCATCGACAGCGGGCCGCTGCCGGACGGGATGTCCCAGACGCAGTTCACCCCGCCGGAGGAGCAGGCGCGCAACGCCGAGCTGGTACGCACGGTGGGGCACGGCTGGCAGCTGCCGCCACCGCCGTGGCAGGAGCCGGCCTCCGGGGTGCCCGAGCTGCCCGACGGCACACTCGAGCGGCTGGCGCGGCTGTCGGCGCCGCAGCCGTGGGCCACCGCCACCACCCCGGTCCGGCTGACCGGGGCCTGGGAGAAGCTGCCGCGGCTGCACGTGCTGTGCAGCTTCCCGGTCGAGCAGGTCCGGGCGATGGCCGCCACCGCCCCCGCCTTCCGGCACATGGCGGACGAAGGCCTGACCTACCGGGACCTGCCCGGCTGGCACTGGCCGATGTTCGACCGCCCCGGCGAACTGGCGGCGATCCTGCACGAGGCGGCCTGACCGGCAGCCCCAGGCCTGTGGGGTGGTCAGTCGCTGTGGTCGGCGAGGGCCTTGAGGTCGGTGACCGTGTAGGCGAGGTCGAAGTGGAATCCCTTGCCGGTGCGCTGGACGGGCAGGTCGGCGAGTTCTTCGCCGTGGGCGGGGAGGAAGGCGAGGTCTGCGGTGCCGACCCAGGCGTCGCTGACGGCGGCGTCGTCCAGGACGGCCATGACCAGTTCGTGGACGGCGGGCTCGTCGTGTTGTCCGGCGGCCAGGCGGGGGAAGTGGCGGAGGTTGACCACGGGGCGGCTCATCAGGGCGGCGGGGTCGGGGACCGGCTGTTCGAGGGTGATCTTGGCTTCGGCGATCCGCTGTCCGGCGGCGGAGGCGGTGGCGCCGAACCGGCCGCCCGGGCCGAGGACAGGGGTGCCGGGGCCGCCGACGGAGTAGGCGCGGGTCTGGTGGACGGCGCCGAGCTTCTTGGGGAAGCCCTGGACCCAGCCGCGGGCCATGGCGGAGTCGTTGTCGACGTAGATGTAGGGGCACCAGGCCACCGGGGCGCCGTTGTAGTGGGCGTCCAGGGTGATGAGGAACTCCCGGTACTGCGAGCGTACGGGGTCCAGGTACTCCAGGTCCGTGGAGGAGTACTGCCAGTCGATGAACATCGCGACGCCGCGGCCGGCGGAGTCCGGGTCGGGGGTCAGCCCCTTGGGCAGGGTCGCCGCGGCGGCGGCCGGGTCGGTGAAGAACTCCACACCCACCGCGGTACCGGCATAGTGCCACGGCGGGGCGGGCGCCAGGTTCGCGATGCCACGGGGAGACAGGGGGACGGTGTAACCCTTCATGACACGTCCTTCGGGAAGAGACAAGAATGAAACGATACGTATCGTTTCATCGAACGGGAGGCGACGATAGCACGCCTTGACCCGCAAGTGAAACGATACGTATCGTTCTTATCATGGCACTCGTCTTCTCCTCAGGCTCGGTCGCCGGTGGGCCGCGTTCCGCTGCAAAGATCCTCGACGCGGCACGGAATGTTCTGTCGGAACAGGGATACGCGGCGCTGACCATCGAAGCCGTCGCGGCGGCCGCGGGCGTCGGCAAATCGACCATCTACCGCTGGTGGCCCAGCAAGGAGGCGCTCGTCGCCGACGCGCTCGCCGAGATCTACCGCGCCGAGGACATCCCCGATCTGGGCGACACCCACGCCGAACTGCGCCACGCCGTCGACATGACCATCGACAACTACGCCAACGAGGACATGGCCGCCTCACTGCCCGCACTCGCCGGCGGCCTCCTCCACCACCCCGAACTCATGACCCGGTTCCGGGAAGCCTTCCTGTACCGCAAGCGCGAGAACATCGCCGCGGCACTGCGCCGCGGAATCCAACGCGGCGACCTGCCCCACGACCTCGACACCGACCTCGTCCAGGACATATGGGCCGGCACCATCCTCTACCGACGACTCATGACCGGCTCCCCCCTCGACGCCGACCTCGCCGAACACCTTGTTCAACTCGTCACCGACGCTCCCCCGCGGCTCCCCCACCGAAATGAATCTTGAGGTGCTCATGGCCGGGGCACTGCCCATTACCTCTGGGCACGCCCCAGCCAGACGAAGACCTCGGTGCTCGGCAGGCGTTCGGAGAACCGGCCCGACGGAGAGGCCTCCCGCAGGAGTCGGCGCAGATCCGCCTCGAAGTCGTCACGCCGCGTGCCGAACAGATGCGGAGCGGAGAACGACATGGAGAACACCGAGGCGACGACATCGTCCCGGGTACGTGTCAGCGCCTGCCCGCCGGGAACGACATGGCGCCGGGGCCCGGAGAATCCCGCCCGGGTGAACACTGCCGCCTCACCGCCGGGCGTCCCCTGCGGCAGCACCCCCCGGCCGGCGCGTCGGACCGGACCCAGGTAATGCCTGACCAGCTCCTCCACCGCGGCGTAGGGCACGGCCGGATACGGAAGGCCGACGACCGTCCGGGTTTCCGTCTTCAGGTCCGAGACATGCACCAGCGCCCCACCGGGCCGGAGCATGTCCCTGATGGTTGCCGCCACCAGGTCGCGGTCCATCCAGTGGAAGGACTGACCGAAGGTCGCGACGGTGAAGGTGCCAAGGCCTGCGGGCAGATCCTCCGCGCGGGCCCGCACCCACCGCGCCTTCCCGGTGACACCCGCCATGGCGGCCTCGCGCCCGGCTTCGGCGATCATCCCGCTGTCCGGGTCCACGCCGACGACCTCACGGAACAGGTGCGCCAGACTCAGCGCGAGGGTGCCTGGTCCACACCCCACGTCGATGAGGCGCCCTCGCCCGTCGAGTCGCAGAACCTCGGCGAGCACGTCCGCCAGCCCAGGTGCGTACGGGAGCCTCCCGCGCCGGTAGTAGGCGGCCGTGCCCGCGAACAGCGTGTCGTCCCACTCCCAGCCCACGACCATGTTCAGTCCACGAAGCCCTTGTCGCCCAGGATCTTGTCGATGCGGGCGCGGTGCGCCTCCTCCCACGCGTCGAAGGATTCCTCGGCCTCCTTGGCCAGCTTCGCCTGCGCGGCGAGGAGCACCTCCTCCCGGCGGGCGTGGGGAGTGACCACGATGCCCTCCTCGTCGGCCACCACGATGTCCCCGGCGTTCACGTCGACGCCGCCGCACCGCACCCGGACATTGAGCGGCCGGGCGGCCGCCTTGGTGCCCGGGATGGGGATGACTCCCCTGGCGAAGACGGGAAAGCCCATCTCCCGCACCTCCCCGAGGTCACGTATCACCCCGTCGAGCACGAACGCCACGATCCCCCGGCGCTGGGCGACGGCGCAGACGTTTCCTCCGGCGAGGGCGTAGTCCACGTCTCCCGACTCGACGACGATGATCGAGCCGGGCTCCGCGCGGTGGATGGCCGCGTGGAGCATGAGGTTGTCACCGGCAGGGCACCGCACGGTGAACGCGGGGCCGGCGACTCGCGGGGTCGGGGACCAGAGCGGGCGGATGCCGATCTCCATGACCTGCTCGCGGCCCAGGATGTCGGCGAGGGTGGTCGGGGGGATGTTCTCGAAGCCGGTGGCATCGGTCATGGTCTGCCTTCTTCCATCTGCGGCCATGGACGAGGGGGTCCGGCGGACCGCCCTCGCCCATGATCGCCCATGACGGTGGCTACCTGACGGTGGTCAACGGACCGGCTCGTTGTGCTGCTCGAAGCCCGGCAGGGACGGGGTGGCGGCGAGGGCGCCGTCGCTCCAGCGGACCTGGTAACGGGCGGTGCCGCCCGAGGGGCAGCAGCTCGGATCGCTGTCCTTGAAGATGGGGCGGGCGAGCGTCACCGTCTTGCCGTCCTGCGTTTCGACCGCCATCGCCCCTGGTCCGCTCGCCTGGCCCACGAATCGGTTTCCGTGGAAGAAGAACACGGCCGCGCAGTTTCCGTCGTAGCTGCCGGTGCACATCGCCCTGACGGCGCGCAGCGGGCCGGGGAGAGCGCCGAGCACGTCGGCCGTGAGGTCGGGGGTGTGGCTGGTGTTCTCGATGAGCCTCAGAGCGGCCGTAGCGTCCAACTGGTCCTGCTCAGCCGCCGGTTGCGCGGTGCAGCCGACGAAGGAAATCAGCGCGGCCGGGGGCTTCATCCCGCGGAGGGTTTCGCAGTCACGGAGCCAGTCGGGATCGTACGGGTCGTCCATGACGGGCAGCAGATGAACGGCGGGGTAGAAGTGGCGGGCATTGCGCTTGAAGACGCTGATCGTCACGGAGTCCGTGTGCGGTGTGTCGGACCAGACGACGGCCGCCCAGCCGGGCCAGCACTTCGTCGCGCCCAGGTCCACATTGGCGACGTTGCCGATGGCAGCTGCGACTTCCCTGGTCATCCACGCCCGGGAGGGGCAGGTCACCGCCTTGTTGACGTCGGCCTTCTTCGCCTTGGCCTTGACTTCGCCCGGGGCGGATTCCCAGAGCGTACGCGGTTTGGTCACGGGAAACCCCACGTTGATGTCACGACCTCCAGGGGGTATACCGAGCAGGAGACCCGCATCACCAGGTTTGATACTGGCCCCGACCACTAGCTCCTGAAAGTGTCTGACCTTGGCTGAGTCGTTCTTGACATCGATCTTTCCTTCGACAGGCCAGGCGTAGTCGACATAGACGGAGCCGACCAAGAAGTCGATGACGGGGCTCACCTTGAGTTTTACGCGAGCGCCGACCTTCGCCTTCGCCGTGAGATCGGCTACCCCGACCAGCTTGGCCGTGGCCTTCGGAGGCCAGCCGGTGGCGTCGGCCGTAGGCTTCCGGGTCAGGCTCAGCCGCGCATTTCCCTGAAGGTCCACGGGGCTCTCGATTTCCAGCTTTGCTCCGACCGATCCCTTGATCTTCACATTGAGAAACGCAACCAGTTCGGGATCCAGGGTGAAAGGCCCGACCCTGAGAAGCTTCACGGGGATGGAGCGCAGGGTCAGCGCGGGAAACTCTTGGTCGTAGATGCACTGTGCGCCCGCCGGAGTACCGACCGTCAGCTTGTACTTCTGCTGCATCTGGAGGTCCACCTTGCTCCAGACACCCTCCCGCCTGTTCCACCCGAACGTCGAGCCTGCCATGCCGAATTGCATCTGGCTGTGCTCGAATCTGATGAGCGGCATCCCGTTCCCGCATTTCAGATTCTGGCCGAACTTCCCTTTCCCCTGCCAGGTGTCGACCCTGATGGAGAGCTCGGACTGGCTATCGGGCTCGGGGCTGGAGGAGGCAGCCGCCGCAGGCATCTGATAGGCCGCCGGCTGCATCGCGTCCTTTGTCCCGCTAGAGGTGTCCTCGACCCGCAGCACGGCCTTGGGCATCGCCTGCTGAAGCGTGGCGTCCTTCGTCCGGACGACGACCCGGTCCTTCTCCCGGGTCACCCCGCGCACCTCGCGCACCAGCCCCTGCGGCGTCAGCTCGCTCTCGGCGGCGAGGACGAAGGCACCCTTCTTCAGCTTGCGCGCCGCCGACGAGCCCGCGGCGAAGACCATC
Source organism: Streptomyces sp. LZ34 (assembly GCF_053890475.1). Taxonomy (NCBI): domain Bacteria; kingdom Bacillati; phylum Actinomycetota; class Actinomycetes; order Kitasatosporales; family Streptomycetaceae; genus Streptomyces; species Streptomyces sp. LZ34. Next base: position 8,924,338 of record NZ_CM132680.1, on the reverse strand, counting down.
TCCGACTTGCCGGGGCGCTTGAGGAGTCCGGTGTCGGCGGATTTCAGGACCGTCGTCTTCTCGGAGAGCGCCACGGCGTAATCGATCACCGCCCGCTCGGTCTCACCACTGTCCACCGTCCAGGTCGTGGTCTCGTCCGCCGTGTAGTAGACGTTCCCCTTCGCATGGCCGGCCTTCGCCGTGATGCGGTAGTCACCGGGTTTGACGGAGAACGTCTTGTCAGCCGTCAGCTCTTCGCTGAAACCGTTCGTCCCGCTGATATGGAGGGTGAAACGCGCCTTGGCGGGAAGGCCCGTGACCTTGACGGCCAGTTTTCCCGGCCGGTTGACCGCCATCTGCCACGCGGTGAGCAGACCGGCCGAGACGGCCAGCGCGATTCCGGCCGACAGCAAGATACGCAACGACCGCCTGCGCGGCCACCATTTCGACATTCGATGCCCCCGATGTGCTCTGCTCGCGCGCCCGCTACTGGAAATCGCCGGTCTGGAAGTTTCCGCGGAACATGAAGTTGTCCCCCACCCCCTGCGGGAGCGGCCCCAGCTCCTCCGGTTCGCCGGGCGTCGTCAAGTCGGCCCGGTACAGCTTTACGTCGCCCTCGTCCAGGACCTCTTTCAACGCGATGTAGAGGTACTGACGATCCGCGGACAGGGCCACGGAAAGGATCTCGTTATCCGTCTCGCGCACGACCTCCGCCTTCACCTCGGCCTCCAGCGGATCGCTCCCGTCGGGCCTTTCCCCCAGCTCGCTCGCGTCGGCCCGGACGGTGAAGAAGGTGTTCGACGCCCCCTCGCAGAGCAGGTCGTCGGCGTTGATCCAGGCCACGGGGTCGCAGTCGCGTACGTCGTCGCCGTCGCCGTCGCGCACGACCATCTGGTCGGTGGGGTCGCCGAAGGCCGTGTCGTCGTCGAGCCGGTCCATTTCGGGTGCCAGGAGATCGAGGTCGAACCCGTCGTACGAGTCGATGCCGTCGATGACGGTGGCGGGAGAGACAGCGAACTTCCCGCTCGGGTGAATGAGGCGCGGACAGGTGACGGCCGCCGAGTTCACCGGGCGGTAGAAGCCGTCGTTCCCGGATCGCTCGTCATGGCATGCCTTGCTGATCGGGTGCCGGGAGAGGCTGCCGTTCTCATCCGCCGAGTAGTACACCTGCTCGTCCCGCAGGAACCACAGCGATCCGTCCGGGGCGAATCCGGGGAGCTCGTCGGAGTGCTTCTCCGGGCTGTAGCCCCCTTTCTGCGCGGCCTCGGTGATGTCCGTGAACTCCCCCGTGGCCAGGTCCAGCCACCCCACATGCGACGACGTGAGGGCGCCCGCCTCGTCCGTGACCACCTCGACCGCGACGCGCCGGCCGTCCGGGGAGACCGGACTGACCCCCAGGTCCGCCGCGCTCTTGCCGTACTGCTGCTTCCCGCAGAGGCTGCGCACGAACGCCCGGTCCGCGTCCCCCTGCTCGGCGATCTCGGCGAGCCGGGACAACAGCGGCTCCTCGGAGTACGTGGCAACGCGCTTGCCGAACGTGTCGTCAAAGGCCGCGACGTGCTCACCCTTGCCGTCTTTGTCGTCCCAGCAGATCACCGGCCCGGTGGCCGAGGCCACACGGGAGAGGTTTTTCATCGCCCCAGCGAGCCCGGATCCCGCCGCATCCCCTGAATCCCTCAAACCCGCCGCGCCCGCCCCGGACTTGCGCCCACCGCCGTCCGAGACACCGGATCGCCCGCCGTCCTTCCCCGAGTCGTCGGACGCGCCACACCCGGTCACGCCTCCCACCGCGAGAACGGTCGCCGCCGCCACCGCGGCCACATACGCCTTACTCACTCAGCTCTCCGCCTTCCCCCAAGCGTGACTGCCCTTAGAAGCGAGAATAGTATTAACCATGCGATGCACCTTCACGGCAAGTCGGTTGCCCCATACGCCGACAGCCGATGAAGGATCATTGAGGCGCACCCGACCACGACAAGGAGGCGACGGTGTCCGGCACAGACCCAGACGGGGGCGGAGGCGAGCGCATGGCAGGGCTGACGCGGCGGGAGCGGCTACGCGCGGAGCTCGAACGCGACGCCAAGGCCGCCGCCCGCCGGATCACCGCCGCGGAGGGGGTCGAAGGTCTCACCGTCGCCGCCGTGGCCCGCAGCGTCGGCGTCACCTCCCCCGCGCTCTACCGCTACTTCGAGGGCAGAAACGGGCTCATCCGCGCCGTCTACGACGACGTGATGGCGGAGTTCATGCAGGTGGTCGCGGCGGCGGTGGAACGGCAGGACCCCGACGACATCAGCGCCCGGCTGCACGCCGCCACCCGGGCCGTGTTCGACTGGTCAGTGGCCAACCCTGCGGAGTTCAACCTGCTCATGGGGGCCGGCTATCCGCAGGCGGCCGCCGCGTCCGCCGACGACATCCCGCACGTCATATTGCGCGATCTGGGCGGGATGTACGGGCAGCTCTTCACCCGGCTGTGGCGTGAGCAGCAGCTGGCCCACCCGTCCGACGAGGAGATCGACCCGGTCCTGGCACGGCAGTTGCGGACGTACCGCGAGGCCATGGGCATCGAAGTCCCCATCGGTGTCGCGCTCCTGATGATCACCTGCTGGCGCCAGATCTACGGCATGCTCTGCCTGGCCGTCTACAGCCACATGTCCTACGCCCTGGATGACCCGGTGCCGCTGTTCGAGGACATGATGGACCGACTCCTCGGCATCCTCGGCCTCACCCGCAGTCCTCGCCTGGTGATCTGAGCAGCTCCGCCGCGCCCGTCCGTACGGCGGCCCAGTCGGTGGCGTACTCGTACGCCCGCGCCCGCTCCAGCCACCCCGCCCGGTCCCGGTGCTCGCGGCGCAGCTGCTCCAGGTCGAGCTCGACCCCCGGCGGCGGCCCCGCCGCCTCCAGTTCGCCGATCCGCCGCTCCATCGCCTCCAGCAGCGCGCGGTCGAACTCGGCCACGGCGGCGACGAAGGCGCTGGTCGGCACGGTCACCCGGCCCGTCGCCGGGCCGGCGAACTCGATCTCGTTCTCGGGATCGGATTGATGCGCCCAGCTGACGTTCATGACGTCCCCGGTGGCGTCATCCTCCGTAGCGTCGTCCTCCCCGGCGACGGTCCGCCAGCAGCGGATGTGCGGCTCGACCCGCAGATACCCCGTGTACAGGGTGCGGTCGCCGTGCCACTGCGCCGCGGCCTCGGCCGCGGCCTCGGCCGCGGCCTCCGGGGTCTCCTCCCAGTGCCAGCCGGAGGAGTCGCCGGCCACGAAGCCGGCCAGGTCCTCGGGCACCGGCTCCAGCGCCGCCGGCAGGAGCGCGAGCAGGTCCTCCCACAGCCGGACCACGTAGTAGTCCGCATACGGGTGCGCCGGGCCGCCGCCCCCGCCGCCCCGCAGCGACCGCACCGTGCGCTCGGAGTAGCGCAGCAGCTCATGGTCGCCGAGGTCGATCACGTACCAGCCGTCGGTCAGCCCGAACCAGTGCAGCACGGGGCGCTCGCGCCGCCCCCAGGGCCGCACTTCCTCCAAGGGGGTCAGGCCAAAACGGAACCGGATCATCAGCCCTCCAGCGCCGCGAGCGGTTCCGCATGGTGCGGGGGCCCGACCGCCGTGGTCCGGCCCGGTTCGGCGCCGGATAAAGTATCCGTGAAAACTTCATCCGCGTCCGATCGGGGGAAGCCGGTGAGAATCCGGCGCTGACCCGCAACCGTGAGTACGGGCTGTGTGCCGCAGGGCGTACGAGCCGGAGCACCTGGTCGGGCGCACCACAGGCTCCCGCCGTCGGCCCGTCCGGCGGCGGCACCGTCGAGGTATGCGGAGCTGAGCCCGGTGTCACCGCGTTCGTGCGTCCCCTCGGCGTGCGGGGTGGACGGCCGTGCGTGGCCGCGTACCGATGCCCAGCCACCGCCGAGACCATCGACCGAGAGGCACCGTCGCCATGAACGTACGCCGCAGCGCCACGGCTCTGGCCGCCCTGGCCGCCCTGTGCACGGCCGCCGCCCCCGCCGCGTTCGCCGACACCTCGCCCTCCCCCAAGCCGTCCGGCTCGGCGGCGCTGCCCAAGGGGCTGTACGGCACCAAGGACCCGAAGTTCGACGGGGTGTGGCGGCAGTCACTCGCGCTGCTCGCCCAGGACGCGGTCGGGGTCACCCCGGCGCGGTCGGCCATCGACTGGCTGGCCGGCCAGCAGTGCGAGGACGGCGGCTTCGCCGCGTACCGGGCCGACGCCGCAACGCCCTGCGACCCGAAGAAGGGCGAGTTCACCGACGCGACGGCGGCGGCCGTGCAGGCGCTGGCCGCGGTCGGCGGGCGCAGCGCCACCGTCGAGAAGGGCGTCGGCTGGCTGAAGAAGCACCAGAACGACGACGGCGGCTGGGGCCTGAACCCGGGCAGCCCGAGCGATGCCAACTCCACCTCCGCCGCCGTCGGCGCCTTCGCCGCCACCGGCCAGGACCCGGAGCGGGTGAAGTCCGCCAAGGGCGGCAAGACGCCGTACGACGTGCTGCTGGGCCTTCAGCTGGGGTGTGACGCGAAGGAGGGGCAGCGCGGGGCGTTCGCGTATACGGCGGACAAGGGCGAACCCCGGACGAAAATCGCCAACGACCTGGCGACCGCGGCCGCCGCGCTGGCCACCGAGGGCAAGGGCTTTGTCTTCGAACCGGCCGGCAAGGACGCCGGCAAGGCCCCGAAGCCGCTGGACTGCGGCGCGGGCAAGGGCGGCAGCGGCAAGCCGGACGGGGCGGCCGAGGCCGCGCAGGCCGCCGCCGCGTATCTGTCGGACACCATGGCCGCGCACGGCCGCCACCTGCTGTCCGCCATGCCCGGCGCCAAGGCCCAGCCCGACTTCGGCGGCACGGCGGACGCCATCGTCGCGCTGGCCGCCGGGGAGCACAGCGCGACCGCGGCCAAGCCCCTCCAGTGGCTGCAGAACGAGAAGAACGGCGCGCTGGCGTGGGCGAAGGGCGACCCGGGCGCCCTGGCCAAGCTGGTCCTCGCGGCGCATGCGGCCGGGGCGGATCCGCGCAGCTTCGGCGGCGCCGACCTCGTCCAGCAGCTGAACGCCACCGGCCCGAAGCCGGAGTCGGTCTCCGCGGCCGGGTCGCAGGCCGACTCGGACAAGGACTCGGGCAAGGACGACGGCAAGGACAAGAAGGACGACGACAACGGGGGTGTCGGCGGCGTCTGGTGGACGGTGGGCGTCTTCATGGTGGCCGGCGTCGGCATCGGCTTCCTGCTGAGCGGCCGGAAGAAGCAGCAGCTCTGATGGGTCAACGCGCCGCCCTCGTCTGCGCCGTGCTCATGTCCGCGCTGGTGTCCGCGCTCGCGCTCGGCGCCTCGCCCGCGCAGGCCGCGGGCTACCGCTACTGGTCGTTCTGGCAGCGGGAGCGGGGCGCCAACGGCTGGACGTACGCCACGCAGGGGCCCGCCACGGCCCGGCCGGGCGACGGCGACATGATCGGATTCCGGTTCGCCGTGAGCGAGGACTCGGGCGACGCCACCCAGCCCCGCGACTCGACCGACTTCGGGACGGTCTGCGCGCACACCCCCGCGAAGGGCGGCACCAAACGCGTCGCGGTGGTCCTCGACTTCGGCACGGCCGCCGACGCCCCCGACCACCGCACCCCGCCCGAGCCCCGTACGGAGTGCGCCCGGGTCGGCGAGGACGCGAGCGCCGGGGACGCGCTGGCGGCCGTCGCCGAGCCGCTGCGCTACAGCTCCTCCGCCCTGCTGTGCGCCATCGCCGGCTACCCCGCCACGGGCTGCGGCGAACAGGTCGACGCCACCAGCGGCGGATCCGGCGGCGGCAGCAGCAGCGGGGACGGCGCGCAGGGCGGTGGCGGAGGCGGCCCGTCGGCCGGGCTGATCGGCGGCCTGGCCGCCGTGGTCGCGCTGGGGGCCGCCGCCGTGTGGCAGGCGCGCCGCCACCACCGGCGATGAGCGGCGCCGACCGGGCCGCCGCCGGACACCCGCAGACCGTGCACACCGCGCACACCGCGCGCGGTGCGCTGCACGCCGGGGCCTGGTGGCTGTGGGCGCTCGGGCTGGCCACGGCCGCCTCCCGCACCACCAATCCGCTGCTGCTGGGGCTGCTCGTCGCCGTCGCGGGCTATGTGGTCGCCACGCGCCGCACGGACGCGCCGTGGGCGCGCTCGTACGGCGCGTTCCTCAAGCTGGGGCTTGTGGTGCTGGCCATCCGGCTGTGCTTCGCGGTCCTCCTCGGCTCGCCGATCCCCGGCACACACGTGCTGGTCACGCTCCCCGAAGTTCCGCTCCCCGACTGGGCGCAGGGCGTGCGGATCGGCGGCCGGGTCACCGCCGAGGGGCTGACCTTCGCGCTGTACGACGGGCTGAAGCTGGCCACCCTCCTGGTCTGCGTCGGCGCGGCGAACGCGCTCGCCAACCCCGCCCGGCTGCTCAAGTCCCTGCCCGGCGCGCTGTACGAGGCGGGCGTGACGGTCGTGGTCGCGATGACCTTCGCCCCGAACCTGGTCTCCGACGTCCAGCGGCTGCGCGCCGCCCGCCGGCTGCGCGGCCGCCCCGACCGCGGGGTGCGCGCCCTGCTCCAGGTCGGGCTGCCGGTCCTGGAGGGGGCGCTGGAGCGTTCCGTGGCGCTCGCGGCCGCGATGGACGCGCGCGGCTACGGCCGCACCGCCCACGTCCCGCCCGCCGTCGCCCGCGCGACCGCCGTCCTCACCCTCGGCGGGCTGCTCGGCGTGTGCGCCGGTACGTACGGGCTGCTGGCGGCCCAGGGCGCGGGCTTCGGCCTGCCGGTGCTGCTCGCCGGGCTCGCCGCCGCGCTCGGCGGGCTGTGGCTGGGCGGCCGCCGTTCGGTGCGCAGCCGCTACCGGCCGGACCGGTGGGGCACGCGGGCGTGGCTGGTGTCCGGGTCCGGGGTGGCGGTCGCGGGCCTGATGATCTGGGCGGCCTCGTACGCCCCACAGGCCCTGAACCCGCCCGCCGTCCCGCTCACCGCGCCCGTGCTGCCGCTGTGGCCCGCGGCCGGGGTGCTGGTCGGGCTGCTCCCGGCGTTCGTCGCCCCGGGCCGGGCTCCGGGTCCGGCTCCGGGTCCGGGTCCGGGTCCGGGTTCGCGTCCGGGTCCGGGTTCGCGTCCGGCATCACTCACCACCCAGAAGACCAGCGAGGACACCGGCAAGGAGGCCACGCGGTGATCCGCTTCGAGCAGGTGTCCGTCACCTACGAAGACGCGGCGCGGCCCGCACTCCAGGGCGTGGATCTGACCGTGCCGGAGGGGGAGCTGTGTCTGCTCGTCGGTCCCTCGGGAGTCGGCAAGTCGACTCTCCTGGGCGCCGTCTCCGGCCTGGTGCCGCACTTCACGGGCGGCACGCTGCACGGGCGGGTCACCGTGGCGGGCCGCGACACCCGCACCCACAAGCCGCGCGAACTGGCCGATGTCGTGGGCACGGTGGGCCAGGACCCGCTGGCCCACTTCGTCACGGACACCGTCGAGGACGAACTCGCGTACGGCATGGAGTCGCTGGGCGTCCCCCCGGACACCATGCGCCGCCGGGTCGAGGAGACCCTGGACCTGCTCGGCCTCGCCGCGCTGCGCGACCGGCCCATCGCGACGCTCTCCGGCGGACAGCGGCAGCGGGTCGCCATCGGCTCGGTGCTCACCACGCATCCGCGCGTCCTGGTTCTCGACGAGCCGACGTCGGCGCTGGACCCCGCGGCGGCCGAAGAGGTCCTGGCGGTGCTTCAGCGGCTCGTGCACGACCTCGGCACCACCGTGCTGATGGCCGAACACCGCCTGGAGCGGGTGGTCCAGTACGCCGACCAGCTGATCCTGCTGCCCTCCCCCGGCGCGGCCCCCGTCGTCGGGGACCCGGCCGAGGTGATGGCGGTCTCGCCCGTCCAGCCGCCCGTCGTCGAGCTCGGCCACCTCGCGGGCTGGACCCCCCTCCCGCTGTCCATACGGGACGCCCGCCGCAAGGCGGCGCCGCTGCGGGAGCGGCTGACCCCGCTCGCGCCGACCGGAGTTCAGGGGGGCGGTCCGGCGGGCGAACCCGTCGCCGAGGCGGTGCGGCTGGCCGTACGCCACGGGCGGGTCGAGGCGCTGCGCGGCGTGGACCTGACGGTGCGGCCGGGCGAGACGGTGGCGCTGATGGGCCGCAACGGCGCGGGAAAGTCGACCTTGCTGTCCACGCTGGTCGGGATGCACACGCCCGCCTCCGGTTCGGTACGCGTCGGGGCCGCCGGGCCGGGCGGCCGAGGGGCAGGCGGCGGGAATGCCGGCGGCCGGGGCGTCGTACCGCATCGCACCCGGCCCGCCGAACTGCTGCGCCACGTCGGCCTCGTACCGCAGGAGCCGCGTGACCTGCTCTACGCCGACACCGTCGCCGCGGAGTGCGCGGCGGCCGACCACGACGCGGGCGCGGCCCCGGGCACCTGCCGCGAACTGGTCGGCCGGCTACTGCCCGGCTTGGCGGACTCGGCACACCCCCGCGATCTGTCCGAGGGCCAGCGGCTCGCGCTCGCGCTGTCGGTCGTCCTCACCGCGCGCCCGCCGCTGCTCCTGCTCGACGAGCCGACCCGCGGCCTGGACTACGCGGCGAAGGCGCGCCTGGTCGAGATCCTGCGCGCGCTGGCCGCGGACGGCCATGCGACCGTCCTCGCCACGCACGACGTGGAGCTGGCCGCCGAACTCGCCCACCGGGTGGTGATCCTGGCCGACGGGGAGGTCGTGGCCGACGGCCCGACGGCGGAGGTGGTGGTGTCCTCCCCCGCGTTCGCCCCGCAGGTCGCCAAGGTGCTGGCCCCGCTGCCGTGGCTGACGGTCCGGCAGGTACGGCGGGCCCTGGAGGACCGGGAGCGGGCCACATGAGGCCGGATGGCGACGGCACCGAGCGGAACGGGCCGGATGACACGCCCGCCCTGGGCGGGACGCCCCGCCCAGGTGACACGCCCGCCCTGGGCGGGACGCCCCGCCCAGGTGACACGCCCCACCCAGGCAAAACGCCCCGCCCGGGCTACGCCCCCGGCGCCGCCCGCCGGGTCCGCGCGGTCCGCCTCGGCCCCCGCTCCGTCGCCGCCCTCGCCCTCGTCTCCGCGATCGGTGTCGCCGCCTTCGGCTGGCCGCTGCTGTCCGACTCCGCGTCCGGGCTCGCCCACTCCGCCGACGCGCCCTGGCTCTTCGCCGCGCTGCTGCCGCTGCTGCTGGCCGTCGTCGTGGCGACGATCGCCGACACCGGCCTCGGTTCCAAGGCCGTCGCGATGCTGGGGGTGCTGGCGGCCGCCGGGGCCGCGCTGCGGCCGCTGGGCGCGGGGACGGCGGGTATCGAGCCGATGTTCTTCCTGATGGTGCTGTCGGGGCGGGTGCTGGGCCCGGGCTTCGGTTTTGTGCTCGGTGCGGTGTCGATGTTCGCCTCCGCGCTGCTGACGGGTGGGGTGGGGCCGTGGATGCCGTTCCAGATGCTGTCCATGGGGTGGGTGGGCATGGGCGCGGGCCTGCTGCCGGGGGCGGACCGGCTGCGCGGGCGCGCGGAGTTGTTCCTGCTCGCCGGGTACGGGGCGGTCGCCTCGGTCCTGTACGGCACGGTGATGAATCTTCAGGGCTGGCCCTATCTCGCCGGGATGGCCTCGGGCGTGTCGTTCGTGCCGGGCGATCCGCTGTCGCACAACCTGGCCCGCTTCGTCGCATACTGCCTGGCGACGTCCCTCGGCTGGGACCTCCCGCGCGCGGTGGTGACGGTGGTGCTCACCCTCACCCTCGGCCGTACGGTGCTCCGGGCCCTGCGCCGTGCGACCCGCCGGGCGGCCTTCGACGCGCCGGTCGCCTTCGAGGAGCCGTAGCCCGAAACGGCGAACGGGCGGTGCCGACGCGCATGATGCGCCGGTACCGCCCGCCGCGTGACCGGCCTCTTTCAGGGGCCGGCCGGGAGGGAAACTAGCCCTGGTGGAAGATCGCGGCGTTCCACTGGGCGACCCACTTACCATCGCCGAAGTTGAGGTTGGCCGTACATTTACCGGTGTCGCCGTCACACTTCAGAGCCGTGACCGGCACCGGCGCCGCAGCACTGCGGACCGACGGCGAACCGGACTCCACCGCCTGATGGAAGATGGACGCGCTCCACTGCGCGACCCACCTGTTGTCGCCGAACTGGAGATTGGCCGTGCACTTGCCGGTGTCGCCGTCACACTTCAGAGCCGTGACCGGCACCGGCGCCGCAGCACTGCGGACCGACGGCGAACCGGACCCCACCGCCTGATGGAAGATGGACGCGCTCCACTGCGCGACCCACCTGTTGTCGCCGAACTGGAGATTGGCCGTGCACTTGCCGGTGTCGCCGTCGCAGTTGAGCGCCGTGACCGGCACCGGCGCCGCGGCAGAACGGGGGGACGCGGGCGCCTGGGCGCCGGCCGTCGGGGCGATGGCCGAGGTGGCCAGGAGCAGGGCCCCGAGGCCCAGGAACGTACCGGTGAGCATTCGGCGAGCTGACATGTATGTCGCTTCCCTTCGACTCGGTCCGCGTGTGCGGGCGGTCAGGGAAGCACGCGGCCCTCGCGGCGGGCTCGAGCCCCGGGGTGGTGCTCCTCCGGGCCGGTGCTATCCGCCGAGCGCGGCGACGAGATCCGGAAGGCGGTCGGTGGCCGTGGCCACGCCGAGCCCGTCCATGTAGTCGCGGGTGTGGACGATCTGCCCGTCCCGGACCCGGATCACCAGGATCCCCGGGACGGTGACGGGGCGGCCGGTCGGCGCCACCGCCCCGACCACGGTCTGCTCGACGACGACCGTGCCCGCCTCCGCCGTCTCGTGGATCACCACGTCGCGGATCGTCTCGGCCCGCACGGGGCTCGCGCCCCACATCGCCCGGTAGCCCGCCCGGATCTCCTCGCGCCCGTCGAAGCGCGCGGGCAGCCCGGGGAACAGGAACGGGAACTCATGACGGGCGTCGGCCGCGTACAGGTCGGCGAGGTCGTCCGCCGACTTCTTCAGCATCGCGCGGTGGAAGCGCTCGACGATCTCACGCGGCCCTGTGGCGGGCTCGGGCGTGGCTGCGGTGGTTTCGGGCATGACGATGCGCTCCGTTCACTCACGCGGTTTCGCTCAACGTGCGTTGACTCAACGAGTGTAGAGCGAGCGCGACCCCGGTCAACAGCTGTAGAGCGATCGGTAGAGTCAGGGATATGACCGCAGCCGGACCCACCCGCGCCGAGCGCCGCCGCAACACCGAGCAGCGCATCCTCGCCGCCGCCCGCGAGCTGTTCGCCGAGCGCGGCTTCGAGCGCACGACGATCCGCGCGGTCGCGACGGCTGCACAGGTCGACCCCGCGCTGGTCATGCAGTACTTCGGCTCGAAGCAGCAGTTGTTCTCCCAGGCCGTGCGGATCTCGGTCGCAGGGACGGACGCGGGTACGGACACGGGTACGGACACGGGAGACCGGCCGCGGACCGGCGACCCCGCGGCGCTGACGGACTCGCTGCTGACCTCGCTCGGGATGAAGATCGGCGGGCTGCCGGAGGCCTCGCTGGCGATGCTGCGCTCCATGCTCACCCACCCGGAGGCGGCGGAGGCGGCCCGCGCCGCCCTCGACCATCAGATCACCGAGCTCGCGGCCGCCATGTCAGCCCTGCCCCAAGACGGGCACCAGGACCCCGCCTCCCAGGACGCCCGTCTGCACGCCGCGCTGGCCGTCGCCACCATGGTCGGGGTGACCATCGGCCATCAGCTGCTCGGCATCGACGACCTGCGCCGCGCCTCCCCCGAGGAGATCGCCGCCGCCCTGCGGCCCGCCCTCCACGCCCTGGTCAAAGGCGCTGAATGATCGTCCCGGTCGCCAGTGCGCCACCCGCGCACATCGTGATCAGCGCGAACTCCTTGTCCGCCCGCTCCAGTTCATGCAGCGCCGTGGTGATCAGACGGGCGCCGGTGGCTCCGACCGGGTGCCCCAGCGCTATCGCGCCGCCGTTGACGTTCACCTTCTCCAGGTCCTGTTCGAAGACCTGCGCCCACGACAACACCACCGACGCGAACGCCTCGTTGATCTCGACGACGTCGATGTCCTTGAGCGTCATCCCCGCCTTGCCGAGCACCGCCCGCGTCGCGTCGACCGGCCCGTCCAGGTGGTAGTGCGGGTCGGTGCCGACCAGCGCCTGGGCGACGATCCGCGCGCGCGGCTTGAGTTTCAGCGCCCGCGCCATGCGCTTGGACGCCCACATCACCGCGGCCGCGCCGTCGGAGATCTGGGAGGAGTTGCCCGCGGTGTGCACGGCGGTCGGCATCACCGGCTTGAGCCCGCCGAGCGCCTCCATGCTGGTGTCGCGCAGCCCCTCGTCCCGGTCGACGAGCCGCCACATGCCCTGCCCGGCCGCCTGCTCGTCCTCGGTCGTCGGCACCTGCACCGCGAAGGTCTCGCGCTTGAAGCGCTCCTCCGCCCACGCCCGGGCGGCCCGCTCCTGCGAGAGGAGGCCGAGGGAGTCGACCTTCTCCCGGGTGAGCCCGCGGCGGCGGGCGATCCGCTCCGCCGCCTCGAACTGGTTGGGCAGGTCGACGTTCCACTCGTCCGGAAACGGCTTGCCGGGCCCGTGCTTCGAGCCGCTGCCCAGCGGCACCCGCGACATGGCCTCGACGCCGCAGCCGATGCCGACGTCGATGACCCCGGTCGCGACCATGTTGGCCACCATGTGGTTGGCCTGCTGCGAGGAGCCGCACTGGCAGTCGACGGTCGTGGCCGCGGTCTCGTACGGTAGGCCCACGGCGAGCCAGGCGTTGCGCGCGGGGTTCATCGACTGCTCGCCGGCGTGGGTGACGGTGCCGCCGACGATCTGTTCCACACAGTCGGGCTGGATGCCGGTACGGGCGAGGAGTTCGCGGTACGTCTCACCGAGCAGATAGGCGGGGTGCAGGTTGGCGAGCGCGCCTCCGCGCTTGCCGATGGGGGTGCGTACGGCTTCGACGATGACGGGTTCCGCGGCCATGACTCGTCCGTCCTCTCCTGTTTCCGCGGGGCTCCCGGCAGCGCCCGCGACGGAACTAGTACGCGTTCTAGTTCCTCAGTCAGTCTGCTGACGCCCCGCCCGGCGACGCAAGGGGCTTGCATGCCCGTTGTTGACCCGTCCCGCGCCCGTTGTGCGCCCGCCCAGCGCAACAAAGGCGGCCATAGCACTTGCCACTTGTAGAACCCGTTACTACCTTCTCCACACTTCTGATAGGCCGTCAGATCTGGAGTGGCCGATGTCCTGCCCAGCGCTTCCCGAAGGATTCGACTTCACCGACCCCGACATCTACCAGCAGCGTCTGCCACTCCCGGAGTTCGCCCAAATGAGGCAGACCGCCAAGGTGTGGTGGATCCCCCAGCCGCACGGAGTCGCGGGCTTCAACGACGACGGGTACTGGGCCGTCACCCGCCACGCCGACGTCAAAGAGGTGTCGACCAAACCGGAGATCTTCTCCTCCCACCTCAACACCGCGATCATCCGCTTCAACGAACACATCCACCGCGACCAGATCGACGTCCAGAAGCTGATCATGCTCAATATGGACCCGCCCGAGCACACCCGGGTCCGCCAGATCGTCCAGCGCGGCTTCACCCCCCGCGCGATCCGCGCGCTGGAGGACGCCCTGCGCGACCGCGCCACACGGATCGTGGCCGGGGCCAAGGAGGAGGGCAGCGGCGACTTCGTCACCGATGTGGCCTGTGAACTGCCGCTCCAGGCCATCGCCGAGCTGATCGGCGTTCCACAGCAGGACCGCTCCAAGATCTTCGACTGGTCCAACAAGATGGTGGCGTACGACGACCCGGAGCTCGCCATCACCGAGGAGATCGGCGCGGAGTCGGCCATGGAGCTGATCTCGTACGCCATGAACCTGGCCGCCGACCGCAAGGCCTGCCCGGCCAAGGACATCGTCAGCCAGCTGGTCGCCGCGGAGGACCAGGGCAACCTCGCCTCCGACGAGTTCGGCTTCTTCGTCCTGCTCCTCGCGGTCGCGGGCAACGAGACCACGCGCAACGCCATCAGCCACGGCATGCACGCCTTCCTCACCCACCCCGACCAGTGGGAGCTGTTCAAGCGGGAGCGCCTCGCCACCGCCGCGGACGAGATCGTACGGTGGGCCACCCCGGTCATGTCCTTCCAGCGCACCGCCACCCAGGACACCGAGCTGGGCGGGCAGCGGATCGCGGCGGGCCAGCGGGTCGGCATCTTCTACTCCTCAGCCAACCACGACCCGGAGGTCTTCGACCGGCCCGAGGCCTTCGACATCACCCGTGACCCCAACCCGCACCTGGGCTTCGGCGGCGGAGGCCCGCACTTCTGCCTCGGCAAGAGCCTCGCGGAGCTGGAGATCCGCCTCATCTTCAACGCGATCGCGGACGCCATGCCGGACATCCGGCTCGCGGGCGATCCGAGGCGGCTGCGGTCGCCGTGGCTGAACGGGATCAAAGAGTTGCAGGTGACATACGGCTGACCGCCAGTGACCCGTGGCTCGCTCCCCGCCCGGGAGTGCCGCTGTGGCCCCGGCCGGGGGCACACTGTCCGCCATGAACGACACGAGCGGCACGCCCGGCGCACAGCACGAGTACGAGCTTCGAAGACTCTTCGACTTCATCGCCTTCACGGCCCGGCTGCGGGAGGTCGAGCGCCCCAACAACGCCACCCCGGCGCGCAAGGAGAGCGTCGCCGAGCACTCCTGGCACCTCGCGATGGTCAGCTGGACACTGCACGCCGAGTTCGAGCGGGAGGCCGGGCACTGCCTCGACCTGACCAAGATGCTCAAGCTCTGTCTGATGCACGACCTGGTCGAGCTCGCTCCCGCTCCCGCTCCCGATCTCGACCCCGACTCCGACTCCGACTCCGATCCTTCAGTCGATCCCGCCGAGGACCCGTTCGCCTCGCTGCCGGGCGCGCTGCGGCCCGAGTTCCTGGCCCTGTGGCACGAGTACGAAGAGGGCCGTACGCCCGAGGCCTGCCTGGTACGCGGGGTGGACCGGCTCAACCCCGCGCTGATGCGGTACCTCACCGGCCAGGGCTGGCACGACATGCCCACCGACACCAACGCCGCCATGGACGCCGACGCCCTGGACCGGCTGCAACTCCCTCGGGTGGCCGTCAGCGAGACGCTCCGCGCGCTGTACGAGGAGGTCCGCGACGCGTCGGTGCGACGCGGGCTGCTGACCCCCGCGCCGCTGACGCCTTGACGCGTTGTCCCCTGAGACGCGTTATCCCTTGAACGGCACCTTGACGCACGCCACCCGCGCACCCGCCATACCCGCCTTGCCCTTCTCCGTGGCGGTCGCATGCTCGTGGATCACGACGGAGCGCGCCTGAGCGTCCCGGAAGCGCCAGTTCACATGGGTCATGGAGTGGGCTTCGCCATGTCCGTCGGTGGTGAAGTCCAGCCACACCTCATTGCGGGGATTGGCGTACTTCGGGTTGGTCGACGGCTGCTTCGGGTCCTTCACGTTCTGATAATGCGGACCCGAGTCATCGGGCATGGTCCCGCAGGTCTTCGTATGGACATGCACCCCGAAGGTGTGGTTCGCCTTGAGACCGCGTACCCACACCATGACCCGGGTGCCTTTGCCCTCGCCCTGCGTACCGTGCGGGCTCGGCGTACCTTGCGGGCTTGTCTGAGTGCCCTGCGGGCTGGGTGTGGTGGGCGTGTCCTGCGGGCTCGGTGTGCTCTGTGCGCCCTGGGGTGCGCCCTGGGGTGCGCCCTGCATGCGGTGGTGGCGGTACTCGTCCTTCCACTCGCCCTTCCCGTGCTGTCCGCCCAGGAACTCCACCACGACGACCTTTGCGGAGGTCGGCACCATCTTGGTGTTGTACGTCACCGCTTTGTGGTCACCGGCCTCGGCGGCCGGCGCGAACTTCGCGTGGACCACCACGAGGGGACAGGGCGGTGACACCGCAGGGGAGACCGCGACCATCGACGCCGCGGCTGCCGCCGTGACCGCCAGGGCTAGAGACATGGGGGATCACTCCTCCGAGCGTGGGCCCCCCTTGGTTGGCCCCCGGGCGCGGGCCCCGCGCCATGTCCCGCCCGGCCGGGCCCGTCTCTTTCCACGCTAGTGCCGTTCGCCACACCCTTCAACGCGAGCCCGGGCCTGCAGGCCCGACCTGTGGCTCAGCGCGAGCCCGGCCCGGCGACCTCTGTCGGCTCGGCGGCCTCGGAGACGGGCTCCTTGGACGGCCCCGGCACCGACGCGACCAGCGCGGGCGCCGCCGACACCGGCTCCCCCGGCTCCGGCTCCCCCGGCCCCCGCTTGCGGAACCTGAGCGGCCACAGCGGCCCGGCGGGCTCCTCCTTCGGCCGCTTCCCGACGCCGAGCAGCACGTACTGGAGCCCGAACCCGGCCGCCACGACCACCGCGCCGCCGACCGCGTCCAGCACCCAGTGGTTCGCCGTACCGACGATCACCGCGGTGGTCAGCAGCGGATACAACAGCCCGAGCACCTTCATCCACACGTACGGCGCCACGATCGCGATGACGACCCCGCACCACAGCGACCACCCCACATGCAGCGAGGGCATGGCCGCGTACTGGTTGGACAGCTTGGTCAGCGCGCCGAAGTCCGGATTGTCCAAGTCCTGCGGCCCGTGTGCGGTGTCGATGAAGCCGAGGCCCATCAGCCGCGGCGGGGCGGTCGGGTAGAGCCAGAAGCCGACCAGCGCGAGCATCGTGGCGAAGGCCAGCGGGGTGCGGGCCCAGCGGTAGGTGACGGGGCGGCGCAGATACAGCCAGGCCAGCAGGGACAGCGGCACCAGGAAGTGAAAGGTGCTGTAGTACCAGTTCATCGCGTCCCTCAGCCATGGCGTGTCCGCCACCACGCTGTTGAACCAGTGCTCGATGTCAATGCTCAGCCACTTCTCGGCCGTGAGGATCTGGTCGCCATGGCTCTCCGCGAGGGTCCGCGAGTCGGGGGCGTGCGCGCGGATGAACGAGTACCCGAAGTAGCCGATACGGATGAACATCAGCTCGAGCATCAGGTTCGGGCGGGACAGCGGCCGTCGCACGAAGCGCAGCAACGGCACCCAGGCGAAGCGCCCCTGGACCGGTTCCGAGACCGGCGTCGGGGCCGGGCTGTCCCATGCCGGGGAGGTACGGGACAGGAAGGGCACCAGACAGGCGGCGGCCAGGGCCGCCAGCAGCGGTGCGTTATATCCGATATGCCCAAGAATTTCGATATCGGGCAGCAGCGCACGGCGGTTGAGAGTCATCACCAGCACCACCAGCACCGGCCACACCAGCCGGTCCGTGGCGCGCTTGCCGACCCGCCCGACAACGGCCAGCAGGATCCACAGCTGCTGGTACTGCCAGGACGTGGGCGAAATCGCCAGCGCCACGCTGCCGGTGATAGCCGCCGCCAGCAGCAACTGCCCGTCCTTGGCGTAGTGCGCGGCGCGCCGCAGACCGACCACGGCCACCGCCACCGCGAGCACCGCCAGCAGCGCCAGCTCGGCCGGGCCCGAAAGACCCATCCGCAGCAGCAGCCCGTGCAGGGACTGGTTGGCCAGGCCGTCCGCGGGCGCGCCGAGCCCGGCGCCGCCGAAGTGGTGAATCCAGTACGTCCACGAGTCGTGCGGCATCACCGCCCAGGCCAGCGCGGAGCAGGCGGCGAAGGTGGCGCCCGCGAGGGCCGCCGCGCGCCGCCGCCCGATGAGCCACAGGACCACCGCGAACAGCAGCAGCGCGGGCTGTAGCGCCGCGGCCACGCCGAGGAGTACGCCCGCCTGCCGCCCGGAGGTCCTGGGCCACACGGTGAGCAGCACCAGCAGCACCGGGATGATGCTGGTCTGGCCGAGCGTGAAGGTGTTCCGTACGGGCAGGGACAGCACCAGCAGGCTGATCGCGACGGGCGCGGCGAGCAGCGCGGTGCGCCGGGAGACCGGGCCGGGCAGGGAGCGGGCCGCGACCAGGCCGAGCACCACGACCAGCAGCAGGGTGCCGAAGGTCCAGGCGTAGCCGAGGCTCTGCTCGGCGGCGCGCGTCAGCGGTTTGAGCACCAGCCCGGAGAAGGGCGTCCCGGTGAACGCGTCCCCGTCGTACAGCGACCCGCTCACATGCAGGACGCCCCGCTCACCGATCCAGGTCTCGAGGTCGGTCAGCCGCTCGTCGGGTGGCAGCCGCAGCACCGCCGCGGCCTGACGGACGGCCAGCACCCCGGCGAGGAGCCACAGCGCTCCCAGCACCAGGATGTTTCGTGACGTCCGCGCCCCGGCGGCACCAGGGCCCGGCCTCGTGCCCGGGGTTCTCCCCAGTCCGCTTCGCTCCACGTTCGCCACGCCCTGCCGCTCCCCCACTCGCCCTCGTCACTCGGTCCGGATGTTTGAGACCTTACTGAGCCCTGTACTCAGACGCGGAATACCCCCTCGTCACCTGACCGCCGTCGAGGGTTGTCCGAAAAGTACCGCTCAGTCGACCGGATGAGTCCGTGAGGTCCATCCCAATTCCACCAGGGGTCGGGTCCGCGCCGCGAATCAGACCCGCGGCACGGACCGGACGTCCTCCCCCAACAGCCGTGGATCACCACGAGAGGTGGATCACCACTGGCAGTGGACGTGGGTGGAGTGCCCGGCGTCTCCGGGGCCGAGCACGAGGACGGCCCCATAGGACCGGCAGGCCCGCATGAACTTCTTGGCGTTGTTGTAGCCCGCCCCACTGGTGCTGACCCGCTTGCCGTTGACCGTGCCGACGTCGAAGGCCCGGCCCGCGTAGTGCTTGGAGCCGCGCGAGTGACTGCCGCCCGCAACCTCGGTGACCCTGAAGGTGAACCTCTTCGCGGTGTTCAGCTTCAGCATCGAGTTCAGCATGCTCTTGTTGAGCGTGACCGATCCGCCGGGGGCCGTGCCGTAGCTGCTGCGCTTGGCCTTCCGCCCGGCGGCGGTGTCCACGATGTTCTGCTTGGCGTTCGCCTTGTCCGGGTGGCCGCTGTCGTGCGTGGTGGCCAGGGTGATGCCCCGGTGGTTGAGGATCGACTTCGCGATGGCGGGGCGCGAGGCGGCCTCCGCCGTGGTCGCCGAGGCCATGACGGCCAGCGAGGAGGCCACGACGGCGGAGATCATGAGAGGCGTGCGCTTCATCGGTGATTCCCTCCGGATACGGTGATGCGGCCGACCGATCGACCGCCGCGAATCCACGGTCCCGGTGGGGCCATGCGGGAATCTTGCGCGTTTCTTGAATGGCCAACCAGGCGCAGGCATACGAGATGAAAGAGGAGGAACACCGATGCCCCCCACGCACGGTACATCTGTGGATATTCCCACTCCGGACGGCACCGCCGATGGCTATCTGGCCCACCCCGACGACGACAGCCCCCATCCCGCGGTCCTGCTCTACATGGACATCTTCGGGCCGCGCCCGCACCTGTGGAAGATGGCCGACCGGCTGGCCGAGGCGGGCTACACCGTGCTCGTCCCCCACGTCTTCTACCGCCACGGCCGCGCCCCGCTCGTAGAGCTCCCCGACTTCATCGACTTCGCCACGCGCCCCGATCTCTTCCCGCAGCTCATGCCCTTCCTCCAGGCACTCACCCCCGAGGCGGCCATGCGTGACGCCGACGCCTACCTGCGGTGGCTGGCCGCCTGCCCGCAGGCCACGGACGGACCCGTCGGCGTCACCGGCTACTGCATGGGCGCCCGCCTGGCCCTGCGTACGGCCGGCACCTTCCCCGACCGGGTCGCGGCGATGGCCGGCTTCCACGGCGGCGACCTGGCCACCGAGGCCCCCGACAGCCCGCACCTGGTCGCCGACCGCATCACCGCCGAGCTGTACTTCGGCCACGCCGACCAGGACTCCTCGATGCCGCCCGAGCAGATGGAACGCCTCGACGCGGCACTCACCGCCGCGGGCGTGCGCCACCACAGCGAGGTCTATCCGGACGCGCACCACGGCTACACCCAGGCGGACACCGCCGCCTACAACGCCGACGGGGACAAGCGCCACTGGACCGCGCTTCTGGACCTCTTCGGCCGTACGCTCTGACCGCCCCCTCCGGTGTGTCTCGCGTCACATCGCCGGATCGAGCGGGCGCGATGACTTCGGCGCGGCTCGGCGGTCTTTATCTCCGTAAGCCCCGCAACGACCAGGAGGAGCGAGTCCCGTGCGCATCGTGATCAGTGAGTTCATCAGCCTGGACGGCGTGGTACAGGCACCGGGCAGCCCCGAGGAGGACACCGAGGGCGGCTTCGCACACGGCGGCTGGACCCACCCGTTCTTCGACCCGGAGGTGGTGGGCGG
Organism: Streptomyces sp. LZ34; assembly: GCF_053890475.1. Classification (NCBI taxonomy): domain Bacteria; kingdom Bacillati; phylum Actinomycetota; class Actinomycetes; order Kitasatosporales; family Streptomycetaceae; genus Streptomyces; species Streptomyces sp. LZ34. The sequence continues at coordinate 8,904,169 of NZ_CM132680.1, read as the reverse complement.
CGCCTTCGCGGACGCGATGTCCAAGGCCGACGCGCTGCTGTTCGGGCGCCGCACCTGGCAGATGATGGCCGCGGCGTGGCCCGAGCGGGCCGGCGACCCGTTCGCCGATCAGATGAACTCCATCCGGAAGTACGTGGTCTCCAAGACCCTGGGCGACGACCAGCTGACCTGGGACAACACCACCCGCATCGGCGGCGACGAGGCCGTCGCCCGCATCCGCGAGCTGCACGGCGCCGAAGGCGGCGACCTGTTGGTCATGGGCAGCCCCACGCTCGTCCGCACCCTCCTGCACGAGGGCCTGTTCGACGAGCTCCTGCTGATGCGCATGCCGGTGATCCTCGGCGGCGGAAAGACGATCTTCCCCGGCGACGGTGCGCTGCGCACGCTGGAACTGGTCTCCTCGGTCACCAGCGGCACGGGCGTGCAGGTGTGCACGTACCGGCCAGCCGCCGGTTAATCCGTCCGAACGAGAACGGCACCGGCCTCGGTCCCGCGGCCGTGCTCGGCGCCTGAGACGACTCCGTACCAGGAGTGGACGCCTTGCCGTGAGCGGACACCTTGCCGGAAGGTGCGGTGGTGTCGTCGTCGCCACACCCGGTCACCACGCCGAGCGCCAGTCCCCTCGCGGCCACTTGCCGCTTGATCATGAGCACAGATCCTTCCATCAGCGACCTCCCGCACCGTGGGGAGCCCCAGAGGGGCGCGGTACGTGGTCGCGGACTTGCTCCGCTTCGGCGCGGCGCCCCCACCGTGCACGATGCGCGAGGACCAGATCAACGCCGGGGCTGTCACAGGCCGGTGCCGACCGACGGCCCGCGCCGGTTGACCGTGATCCCTACAATCCCGGTGGTATGAAGCCGCCACCCGTTCCCCTGCTGTCCACCACGTCTCCCTACAGCTCCGTGGAGGACTTCGCCGTCGTCGACGTCGCCGGTCACCCGCTGGTGGTCTGTGCCTGCAACCACTCGGCCGCCGTGTGGTCCTTGCCCGATGGCCGGTGGACCGATCACAAGCTGGTGGACGAGGTGGAGGTGACCTCGATGGCCGCCACCGTCGTCGGGGAGCGGATCGTGGTCGGCGGCGGCGGGGAGCATCAGGGCTTCGCGCAGTGGTACCTCGAAAGCGGCGCCGTACGAAGCGCGGAGCGGGACGATCTGGGCGGCGTGGCCTCGGCGACCACGGTGGAGCTGGACGGCCGCACATGGTTCGCCGGCGGCGGCACCGGCTCGGTGATCCTGCTCTCGGACCCTGTGGAAGACGTCGCCCCTGAGGAAGAGGACCCCGAGTCCATAGAGCTGATCCTCTCCGACCACGGCTCGTACGCCGGCGTCGGCGCCCTCGCGGCAGGCAGCCTGGGGCACCGCTCCTCCCTGGTCTCCGGCAGCTGGGACGGCGAGGTGTGGGTGTGGGACGTCCGTGAAGAGGCCCCCGTGACGACGTTCGAACAGCTCGACATGGCCGTCGAGGGAGTCGCCCTGGTGACCGTGAACGACCACCCGCGCGTGGTAGCCGCCGGAGGTACGACCCTCCTCCTCGGCGACCCCGCCACCGGCCGGTGGCTGCAACAGCTCCCCGCGTCGGCTGGCGAGGGCGGCGACATCACCTGCCTGGACGTCGCGTCGGTGAAGGGCCGTCAGGTGGCCGTCACCGGCGCCGACGACGGCACCGTCCACATCTGGGACCTCACCAACGGGGGCCCGGCGGGAGCTCCCTTCACCGCCCACACCGGCGAAATCCAAGCCATCCACATCACCGAACTGGACGCCCGCACCGTCATCATCACCGCGGGCCACCACGACGAGCTCCGAGTCTGGCCCCTCGACATAGCGTAACCGTGTCAGAGGCAGATTTCGTCACCGGCCAGTACAGCTGAGGCAGGATGGACCCATGAGCATCGTGAAGATCAATGTGCTGACGGTCCCCGAGGAGCAGCGCGAGGTGCTGGAGAAGCGCTTCGCCTCACGGGCCGGGACGGTCGAGAGTTCCGACGGCTTCGAGTGGTTTGAGCTGCTGCGTCCCGTCGAGGGGACTGACTCGTACCTGGTCTACACCAGGTGGCGCAGCGAGGAGGACTTCCAGGCATGGATGGAGGGCCCGATGAAGGCGGCCCACCAGCGCGGCGGTGAGGGCGCGCCGCAGCAGAAGCCGGCCGCCTCCGGCTCGACGCTGTGGTCCTTCGAGGTCGTGCAGCAGACCGGACCCAAGCAAGGTTGACACGCGACCCTCGCAAACATCGCCGGCCGAATGATGCGAGGTGACCGCCGCTTCATACGAGGTGGCGGTCTTCTCGTATCGGGTGGCGATGCCTTTGCCGTGGGTTCACCCGGCAGTTGGTGTGGAGGTATTGGGCAGTGCCGTTCGTGAAGTCGTAGATCGCGACCGTCTGGGTGTCTTCCAACGGATCCGCCGCCGGCATCAGGAAATGGGTCTCGCTCACCGGGAGCAGCTCATATCTGATGCGGTCCGGCTTTTGGAGGAACTCTGCCTGCATCGGGTCGAGGACCAGGGTCAGGTACAGCCTTCCGTCTTCGGCCGACACCTCGTACCGTGCGCCGGGGCGCCCGTAGACGCCTTCGTACCTGGACAGGTCGAGGTTCAACGTCGTGTCCGGTGCGGGCAGGTCCGGGATGGCAACCGTGCCGAGGTCGGTGAGGATTTCGTTGAACACCGTGCGATAGAAGCTCTCCCGCGGTCCGCCGTTGGTCAGCATCGCAATGGCGGTGTTCGAGTCCGGCAGGAGCCGCAGCCGGGCGTTCTGGCCGATCGTACTGCCGTCGGTCGCGTAGACGGTTTCGCCGTGCCAGTCACACACGATGAGGCCGAGCGCCCATGCCGGCCCGAACATGTGCGGATCCGGTACGGGCACCCGCGAATGCATCATCTCTCGAATACTCTCGGCCGAGACGATTCGCTTTCCACTTGGCGCCGTGCCTTTGTTGAGGAGGACGTGCGCCATGGCGAGCACCTCCCGGGAAGTGGAGGTGACGTTTCCGCCGGGGCCGAATGCGCGTGGCAGGTAGGGCACCGGTGTGACGATGGGGCCCTCTTCCAGGGAACGGATCAGGTGCCCGGTCGCGGTCCGGGCTTCGTCGACCTGCTCGTGCCAGCTGTTCGTGCTGGTCAGGCCCATGGGTTCGAAGAGGCGGTGCCGCATGATGTCGTCCCAGTGTGCGCCGTCGTGCACCTCCAGGATCCGCGCGAGAATCGCGTAACCCAGCGCCGCGCTGTAACCGTGGGTGTGGCCCAGCGGGAAGACCTGGGGTGCGTCGGCGATGTTCTCGACCATGCGCGCGTAGACGTCCTCGTCTTCGCCAGGGTCGCCATAGGCTTCCTCGATACCGTTGGTGTGGTACAGCAGGTGACGAGGGGTGACCTTTGCGGTTGCCTCGGGATCGGCCACCGCGAAGCCGGGCAGATACGTCCGCACCGGCTGGTCGAGGTCGACTTTCCCTTCGTCGACGAGTTGCATGAAGGCCAGCGCGGTCCACGTCTTGGTCATGGAGCCACATTGGTAGACGGTGTCCGTCGTCGCGGGTTCCCGCGTTTCCACGTTCTTGACGCCGACCGCGAGTTCGGTGAGCTCTCCGTCGTGGAGCACGCCGATCGCGGCGCTGGGGATTGCGTATTCCGCCAGGAGTTCGGCGACCCGGGCCTGGATCCGTGGTACGTCGAGCGTCATCGCGGGAGACCGACCGCGTTCGCGGCGTCCGCTTCGAAGTACTCCGTCGTGGCGTAGGCGCCGGCGTATGCCTCGAAGAAGTCCCGGACACCATCGATGGAGTCGTGGGCGATGATGTTCACCGCCTTGGCTCCGTCCTTGCTCGCGACCGCCAGCTTCCACGTGGCGCCCTTGGGGAGTTCGGCGTGTGCCTTCTTCAGCCCGCTCCAGAACTTGCCGTCGTCCGAGACTGTCGACACGGCCATCACGTACATCTTGGATCCTCTCTTTCCGGACGAGGAAAAGCTACGTTGCGTTTTAGATTGCGTCAACGGAATGGGCGAGCAAATACCCACTGAGCCCTGGATCGTTGCAACAGGATTGCGGATGAACGCAATTCCCTCAATCGAGTCGTTGCAATGTACTGTTGCTGAACGCAAGGAGAGGAGTCACATCGGTGCCAGGAGGCAGACTGACCTACGAGGACCGCCGGCGAATCGCGGCGTGGCTGGCCGAAGGGCTCGGGTACGCCGAGATCGGCCGTCGGCTCGGCCGACCGACGTCCACGATCAGTCGCGAGGTCGCGCACAACGGCGCACCCGGCCACTATGCGGCCGACCACGCGCAGCAGGTCTCCAGCCACCGTGCCCGCCGGCGCAAGCCGGCCCAGCCCGCCGAGCCGGCGACCGACGAGCAGCCGACCGAGGTGGTGAGCGGCTTCGTGGACCAGTTCGCGACGCTTCTGGCCGCGACCGGCCTGCCCCGAATGACCTCCCGGGTTTTCATATGCCTGCTCACCGCTGACGCCGACGGCCTGACGGCAGCCGACCTGGTGCGCCGGCTGCACGTCAGCCCTGCGTCGGTATCCAAGTCCATCGGCTACCTCGAGACGATGGAACTGGTGGTGCGCCAACCGGATCCCGGCAGGCGCCGCGAGCGGTACGTCATCGACGACGACGCCTGGCTCCGGGCGTGGCAAGCCGACACCGGCGCACACGCCGAAATCGCGACTGCCGCACAGCGAGGCATCGAGATCTTCGGCGCCGAGACGACCGTCGGCGCCCGACTCGGCACGATGGGCCAGTTCTTCGGCCGGCTCAGCGAGCAGATGCGCGGCAGCGACCTCACCGAAACCGCCGTGTACGACGCGCTGACCGTGCTCGCCGCCCTCATGCACGCCGACCGACCGCTCACCCTGAGCACACTGGCCACCGCGCTCGACTGGCCCCGGGGTCGCGCCACCGCCGCCCTGGACGCGATCCAACGGCAACCCGCCATCGCCGATCCCCTCGCCCTGAGGACCGTCGGACCCCAGACGTACGCCCTCACCACGAGACCGGACCGCCTCAGCCCGGCGCAACGCAAAGCACTCGACCAGTAGGTCGCGCCAACGGCTCGATGCCGGTGAAGTACCCGTCCGCCAGGTTGCACCGAGCGGCCACCTGGCAGGATGCCTGGCGTGACGAGAGCCGAGGAGCAGGAGAAACACCGTCAGGCGGGCTCGTTCGGAGCCGCAGCGGACGCCTATGAGCGTGGCCGCCCGCCCTACCCGCCGGAGGCGGTGGCCTGGCTGGTGCCCGAGGGCGCACGGACCGTGGTTGATCTCGGCGCAGGCACCGGCAAGCTGACCCGTGCGCTGCGGGCCCCGGGCCGGGAGGTCGTCGCGGTGGAGCCCTCGGCCGGGATGCGCGAGCAGTTCTCCCACGTGCTTCCTGATGTGCGGGCTCTGGAAGGGACAGGGGAGTCGATCCCGCTGCCCGACTCGAGCGTGGACACCCTGGTCTGCGCGCAGGCGTGGCACTGGGTGGACCTGGAGCGGGCGGTCCCGGAAGCTGCCCGGGTGCTGCGCCCAGGCGGGCGGCTGGGCCTGGTGTGGAACTTCCGGGATGTGTCGGTGCCCTGGGTCGCAGAGCTGGACCGGATCCTGCGCGGCTGCGCCGCGGCGCCGACGGAAGACCGTCAGGTGGAGGGCGTGAGCGCGCCGTTCGGGCCCGTCGAGCGGCAGGACTTCCGCTGGAGCCATCCGATGACGGCCGGAGGGGTCATGGACATGGTCGCCTCCCGCAGCTACGTGATCACTCTGGAGCCCGCAGCGCGGGAGGAATTGCTGGTGCGGGTCCGCGCGCTGCTGGAGGCAGAGCGTCCGATGGAAATGCCCTATGTGACTGAGTGTTATCGAGCTGAGCTCAGATTGCCATGACCGGGAAGTCCGTCAGGATTGGTCAGCTTGCGGACATCGAAAGGATTTCCCGCCCCCGCTCGTCGGTGATCATCTCGGCGAGTATGGGGTTGGCGAACAGCAGCACGGGGGCTATGTGGTCCTCATGCCGCGGCCGCCATAGCCGTATCGCCTCCTTCAGTTCGGGCCAGGCCGCGTCCATGAGCTGTCGCTGACGCTCCCGCGCCCGGTCGTAGTCGCCGAAGGGGTCGTGCACTTCGACGTTGGCGGGAGCGCCGTCTTCCGATTCCTTGCTGATGAGGACCGTGGAGGCGGTCAGGGTTGGCATTTCCACGCGAATGGCGGGCTGGCCGTCCACCCATATCCGTTCGTAGGTCGCGTTCCGTCGCTGCTCCTCATACGGGTCCCGGACCTGGAACGCGGGGTCGGCGGTCAGCCGGTCCACGATGCGGTGGACAGCGGCGTCGAATTTCGCGTTCCCGAAGGAGAGTCGGAAGTCAGGGGCGGCGCGGCGGGCCTCATGGTCGGCGATGAGTGACCGCAGCCATTCCGGGCCGTTCTCCTTGGAGAATCGCAGCGTGGACCATCCGTGTGGCAGATCGCGAGTGCGGTCCTCTTCGAAGACAAGGGGCAGCAACTCCGGCTCAAATATGGGATGTTGCAGGATATCGGGATGGTGCGCGTAGTTCACGACACGGCTGATATTTGTCTTCTGCTCACCGCCGCCGAGCATGGTCAGCATCTGGAACCGCAGCAGCAGCGCACGCTCGTTACCGAATTCTTCCGCCTCGGCCAACGCCTCCAACGGCCCCTCGATTTCACCCTTGAGAGCGGCGAGCCGGGCCTCTTCCACCTTGGTGTCCCAGCGGTCCTTGGTCTCCCCCTCCGGTTTCCGCAAAGCATGGAAAGACTTGTACTGGTGGTATATCAAATCGTAGAAGGAGTCGAAAGGCTCCAGCCCGCATCCCGACCACGAAGCGAGCCAGTAAGCGGTCCATTCCCCGTGCTCATTCACGTCCCCCGGGTCAAGGAAGATATCCGCCGCGTCACCGTCGAGCGAGATGAGCAGAGAACGCCGCAGCACCTTCGCCTCGTCGATCACGTCCTGGTCCTCCTCTTCTTCCTCCTCCTCTTCTTCCCCCTCTTCTTCCTCCTCGCTCTCTGCGTCGTCCTCCGCGAGTTCGTCGTAGATCTCGATCAGGTACGACCGGTCGGAATCGGCCAGCCACTCCAGCTCGGCCGTTCCGGCCAGCCGGTAGATGAAACAGCCCGCATCCCGCCACCCGTTGGTGACCGCCAGGAATTCGCGCAGCGACGCCGGCAGGGTGCGGCCCAGGCGGGCCTCGGCCGCCGCGATCTCCTCCTCGCTCGCCGGGGCGAAGCCGAGCCAGCGGTCACGCACCACCTCCTCGTCCAACTCGCCGTCATTCTCGGGGTCGTGGCTGTCGATCCACTCCTCGCTCCACTGCTGGAGGAACGGACGCCACTGCTCGCGGTTCACCGGTGTGCTCCCTCGCCTCGAGGCCACTGCGACAGGACAAGGACAGCACGGGGGTATGACAACGCCCGGAGCGGATGGGGCGGGGACCTTGGTCGGTCCCCGCCCCGTCCCGCCTCCTCAGCTCACAGCAGTACGCCTGCCCACAGCGGCACATGGTCGGAGTGCAGGGCCTTGGTGGCGTCCGCCCACGTCACCTCCACGGTGGGCGGCACGTAGAGCGCGTCCATCTTCATGCCACTGTTGTGGGTGCTCTCACCGGAGCGGCAGTAGGTGAACGCCGGCCAGCCGGCCGGGCCCGGGGCCTCGGTGGACTCCTTGATGTCGTTGCCGCAGGGGCTGTCGACCTCCTTGAACTCGCCCTCCGCGCCCCGCTGATAGCCCGGCGCGTAGAAATGATCGGCCGCCGCGGAGAGCGGGTCGTCGTTGAAGTCGCCCCCCAGGAACTTCGTGTACCCGAGGTAGGCGTCCCGAAGGACTTCGCGCGCCTTGGACGCCTCCGCGATGCGCAAGTCCCGGTCGTCATACGTCAGATGCACGGAGCAGGCGACCAGCCGCTTGGCCTCCGACCTGACACAGAGCATTTCGCGGCGCTCCTTCTCCGCATACTCCCGCGCCTTTTCCACGTCCCCGAGCCGCAGTTGATCGTCGATGACGTAGCGCGTCAGCGGGTAGGACTCGACCGGCTGGTCCGGGGCGACCCCGAAGACGTCCTTGCGGATGACGAGACCGTTGCCGAACGGCACTGACCCGTGTTTGCAGGTGGCGTCCGCGAGCTGGTCGGCCGGCCGGTACGGGTCGGGGTCGCCGCGCTTCACCGCGTCGAAGAAGACGGCGTACTCACCGTTCTGGCCCGGTCCGCCGCCCAGACGGTCGCGGAGCGTTGCGCTCCAGTCCGCGCAGCCTTCCTGTACGGCGACGAAGGCCGGACGGCGCTCCTGGACGCTGCGCACCAGCGCCTCGGGAGCCTCCACCCCCTTGACGCCATGTTCGTCGTTGCCGCCCGCCATGTTGAACGTACCGATCTGGTACTCGGTGCGGACTGTCGCGGCAGGCGGGTCCAGGTCCTGCGCGAGGGCGGTGGACGCCGGGGTGGCCATCGCCCAGGAGAGCAGGACAGCGGTGAGGGCGAGCGCCCTGCGGGCACGCATGCGTATGGTCATCGGTTTCCCCTCCGTCTTCGTTCGTCTTCGTCTTCGTTCGTCTTCGTTCGTTTTCGTTTCCGCTGCTTCAGGCCGTCGGGGTGACGCGGCCCTTGAGCATCCAGTGGTCGCTGAACTTCTCTCCGGCCGGGAAGAAGTAGCCGGGGAATTCCACGCTCGCGCCGAGCAGGTCCCAGCCGTAGTCGCTGAAGAAGACGTGGTCGAGCTTCTGCCACCGCGAAGGGAACGTCGGCCACTTCATGTTCACGTCGGCCTCGAAGTTGCCGTCGTACAGCGGTTGGAGGGGCTTGGTGTCCGGCGTCGCGTTCAGGTCGCCGCCGATGATCGTCCGGTAGCCCTGGGCCTGGAGGTGAACGGTCTGGTCCCGGAAGTTGCGCCCGCTGGTGCGGCGGCTCGTGCCGTCCGGGTCCGCCTTCTCGTTCTGGAAGTGGCTGCTGCACGCGAACAGCAGATTGCCGGTGTCCTTGATGCACGCCGCGCCCTGCTGCGGATCCTGGACGAACGTCATGTTCACCGGCTGCAGTTCGCTGCCGGGCAGCTTCTTCATGGCCACGAGCACGCCGGCCAGGTCGCGCCGTCCCCCGGCCTGGATGCGCTGGTCGTTGCCCTGCTCGTCGTCGGCGAGGAGGGGGCTGGGGGTCTCGCCCGGCGGCAGGCCGCGCGTGTCCGCGGAGCAGGGGGTGAGATCGTTCGGGTCCTGTGGCGTGCTGGTGTTGGGAGCGGCGCGGAACTGGACCTGCCACTGGTCCCCCAGTCGCTCCTGGAGCGGTTCGGCGTGCAGCCCCAGGCAGACTTCCTGGAGCATGACGACCGTCACGCCCGGGTCATCCCTGACGGCTTTGGCGACCAGGTCGACCTTCTCTTGCGGCTTGTCCCAGGCGACGCACCCTTGGTAGCCGCCGCACACGTTCCAGCTCAGGGCGGTGACCTGGCGCGGCAGATTCGGCGCCTCCGCCGCTGTGGCCGTGCCGCTGGACGTCAGCAGCAGGGCGGCGAACAGGGGTACGGCCGCTGCGCGGCAGACACGGGAGAGGGAAATCGGCACGGCGGGACCTCCGTTGGCCTGGGACGACTGATGCCGTCACACTGCCCGCGGGTCCGTTTGTCCGCCCGTAGCGAGCGAGAAACAGCAGGTCGGAATGTGGACAACCCGGGTTTGTCCGCGGACAAAGCGTTCTGGCGGACAAGGTGTTCTCAGCGATCAGCTGAATCCCGGAGCGGACGTGACGCGGCGGCTACGCTCGCTCGGATGATCACTACTTGGGAATCCACGGCGGCGGGCGTGTTGCGGCTGCCCTCGGGCCGACTCGTACGGGGCAGGGGGCTGCGCCGCCCCCTGCCGGCCGGGCCGGAGCCCGGCTTCGCGCTGTATCTGCTGGGCAAGGAACCGCCCGCCGTGTCCTGGGAGGCCCGCTGGGTCCGCTGGCCGGACTTCCGGCTGCCGTCCGACCGTGCCGCGGCCGGGGAGGCGCTGCGCGAGGCGTGGGAGCGTGCCGGGAGCGAACGCGTCGAGGTCGCCTGCGGCGGCGGGGTCGGGCGTACCGGCACGGCGCTGGCCTGCCTCGCCGTGCTGGACGGGGTGCCGGGCCACGAGGCGGTCGGCTACGTCCGCGAGCACTACGTGTCGCGCGCGGTGGAGACGCCCTGGCAACGCCGTTTCGTGGCCCGCTTCGCGCCGTGACACGCGCTGACGTCCGCCGCCTCCGGAGCGCCTTGTCGGGGCGCGCCGGAGGCGGCGGACGTCGGGACGGGTGAGCGCTCAGACGTTCAGCAGCCGCTCCAGGACGTTGCGGTAGCCGCGCATGGCCAGCCGCAGTTCCTCCGTCCGTACGCTGCCCGACTCGTCCTCGTGCCAGGCGTCGCGGAGCGCACGGCGACGGTCGGCCAGGAGGTCGGTGAGGCGGCCGGACAACTCGTCGAGGAGCAGATCGGCCTCTTCCACGGCGCCGCGCGGGGCGTCCACGAAGCCGCTGGTCGCGTGCCGCAGGCGGTGGGCCAGCTCGTCGTGCTCGCTCGGTGGGAGGACCGGGAACGTGGGGCCGTTGGGGATGGCTCCTGTGGCTCCTGTGGCTCCTGTGGCTCCTTTCGGGGCGCTCGGGGCGCTCGGGGCGCTTGAGGTCTTGGTCGTGGCTCCGGCGCGCGGAGGGGCGGTCGCCTCAGGACGCTCGGTCATCAGACGTCACCCCGCCCCAGGTCCCCGCCACGCATCGCCCACGGCGTGTGCGTACGCGGCCGCGTGCCGAGCCAGTTGCGTGTGCCGCCGCCTCGCTGGTGGTGCTTCTGGGCGGTGCCGTGGCCGTCGTCGCCGTGGTGCGGCGGCTTGACCAGGTCCTCGAAGAGAACTCTGGCGTGCACCACGGCCTCGCGCAGCTCCTCGGTGTCCGCCCGGCCCTCGCGGGCCCGCAGGGCCGCGGCGTGGAGCTGGCGGTAGCCCTGCACACTGTCCGCGTGGTGCACGGACAGAGCCGCGACCTGCTCGTCGTAGCGGTCGGAGGGGAAGCCGCGATCGTGGGCGAGACGGGCCAGCAACTGGTCGGCGTCGGCCGCGGCGCGGGTCGGCTGCTCGATGAACTCCTCCTGCATCCCGGCCCATTCGGCCACATACCGCTCGCGCACCTCGCCGGACAGCGGCCGGGTCCTGAGGTGGCCGTGCTGCCGCACCCGCTCGTCGAGCTCCCGCTCCGCCGCTCGTGTGTCGCCCGCATGGCGGGCGACGGTCAGGTCGTACTCGGGTCCGAAGCGGCGTCGCAGAGCGCGGTTCCGACCTCCATGGCGCGCTCGGGCGATTCCCGCGGCGAGCGCGGCGACGAGGAGGACGACAGCGACAACCACGCTAATGGTCACGCCAGTTGACATGGTCTGCTCCTGCCTTCCGCCGGTGCCCCGTTCCGTACCGGGGCTGGTTCCTGCCGGGTTGCCCGGTTCGCGACGCACAAACTCACGAACGCCCAGCGGGCGTTAACTCAGGTGCCTCCTCGTACGGCAGCTGTCAGGATGCCCGCCATGAGCAGCACGCCCCGCACCCGCGCGCCCTGGACGGTCGCCCCGCACCCGGTCGAAGACCCCGTCTCGGCCGGGCTGCTGCGCGAGTACCTGGTCGATGTCGCCGACCGCTGGTACGAGCTCTACGAGGGGCGTTCCACGACCCCTGAGGAGATCGACAAGCACCTCGCCGAGATGCCGAGCGACGACCTCACCCCGCCGCACGGCGCGTTCCTGGTGGCCCACCACGGCGGCGAGCTCGCCGGCTGCGCGGGCGTGCGGCTGCTGGACGGCGGCCGTACGGCCGAGCTCAAGCGGATGTTCGTACGGCCGGCCAAGCGCGGCCTGGGCGCGGGCGGCGTACTCCTCGCGGCGGTCGAGACGGCCGCGCGCGAGCTGGGCGCCGGGCGGATCGTGCTGGAGACGCGGCTGGACCTGACCGAGGCACGGGCCCTGTACGCGCGGCACGGGTACGCGGACGTCCCGCCGTTCTGCGAGGGGCCGTACACGGAGGTCTGGCTGGGCAAGGAGCTCGGCGACCGCGTCGCCGGCTGACCCCCGGGAGCAGGCCGGCGCGTCGGGTGCGCCGGGAGCGGCCGTCCCTTCGCCGGGCGTGCGCACCTCCGCCGGGAGCAGCAGCCCTCGCCGAGTGTGCCCGCCCCGCACCAGGAACGCCCGCCCGCACCCGGAGCAGCCGAACGGGAAGCAGCCGCCCCGCCGGGTGTGCCCCCGCACCAGGCACAGCCGCCGTGCCAAGGGCAGCCGACCGCGCTGGGGGCAGCCACCCGCCCCGCCCGAAGCGCCCGCCCGAACCCGACCCAGCCGAACGGGGGGCAGCCGCCCCGTCGTATGTCCCGCCGCGCCAAGCGCAGCCGCGCGTCCCCGCTACGCCGTCGGCGACGGCCCCGGCCGTCGGGTGTCCCCGTCGTCCGGCTGCTCCGCGTCCGAGCCGCACAGTTCCCGGTTCAGCTCCCGCACCAGCTCCACCAGGTCGGTCGGGCGGTCCGGGGTCCACCAGTCGCCCAGCAGCTCCGCCAGCGACTCCCCCCGGGCGCGGTAGAGCCGCTCCGCCACCGTTCGCCCCTCCTTGGTCGGCACGAGCGACACCCCGTCCCGTGCGCCCAGCCCCCGCTCCTCGATCCGGCGGGCCGCCTCGATGATGACCCGCAGCGGCACGGGCGAGCGCTCGGCCAGCAGGAAGGGCTCGACCGCGCCGTAGTGGCTCATCCGCAGCAGCATCCAGCTCGCGGCCGGTTCGAGGTCGAGGCCGGCGCGCTTGGCGATGTCCTCGTAGACCCGCTTGCGGCCCTCGCGGCTGCCGAGCAGCGAGAGGGCGCGCGCGACCTCGTCGTGCGAGGAGCGTTCGACGGGGTTGCTGGCGACCACCTCGCTGGCCTCGGGCGCGGTGACGCTGGCCCGCAGTGGCTCTTCCCGCAGGAACCAGGCCAGGGCGAAGGCGATCAGCACGAACGGCGCCGCGTACAGGAACACGTCGGTGATGGAGACGGAGTACGCGTCCAGCACCTTCGCCCGCAGCGCCGTCGGCAGCAGTCCTGCCGCCCGGGGGTCGGCGCTGAGCGCGCCGGGGTCGACGCCGGGGGGCAGCCGCTGGCCGGCCAGCACGTCGGCGAGGCGCGGGGCGAGGCTGTTGGCGAAGATCGTGCCGAAGACGGAGACGCCGAAGGAGCCGCCGATGGAGCGGAAGAAGGTGTTGCCTGAGGTGGCGACGCCCAGGTCCTGGTAGCGGACGGAGTTCTGCACGATGGTCACCAGGACCTGCATGACCAGGCCGAGCCCGAAGCCGAAGACGAAGAAGTACGCGCTGGTCTCGGCCACGCTGGTGGACGGCCGCAGCTGGTGCAGAAGCAGCAGGCCGACGGCGGTGACGCCGGTGCCGAGGATCGGGAAGATCTTGTAATGGCCGGTACGGCTGACGACCTGGCCGGAGCCGGTGGAGGCGAGGAGCATGCCGAAGACCATCGGCAGCATGTGGACGCCGGAGAGGGTCGGCGAAACGCCCTGCACGACCTGGAGGAACGTCGGCAGGTAGGTCATGCTGCCGAACATCGCGAAACCGACCACGAAGCCGATGACCGAGCAGAGCGCGAAGGAGCGGCTGCGGAACAGATAGAGCGGCAGCACGGGCTCCGCGGCGCGCCGCTCCACTCGGACGAAGGCCACCAGCAGCACCAGCCCCAGCGCCCCGAGCCCGGCGATCTGCCAGGAGCCCCACGGGTAGGTCACGCCGCCGAGGGAGGTCATCAGCACCAGCGCGGCGGCGACGGCGGCGATGAGGAGGGTGCCGAGGTAGTCGATGGTGTGGCGGGCGCCGCGGACCGGGATGTGCAGGACGGCGGCGATGACGGCGAGCGCGATGATGCCGAGGGGGATGTTGATGTAGAAGACCCAGCGCCAGCTGAGCTGGTCGACGAAGAGCCCGCCCAGCAGCGGCCCGAGCACGCTCGCAGCGCCGAAGACCGCGCCGAAGAGGCCTTGGTAACGGCCGCGTTCGCGGGGCGTGACGATGTCGCCGACGATCGCCATCGACAGCACGATCAGCCCGCCGCCGCCCAGCCCCTGTAGCGCGCGGAAGGCGATCAGCTCCGGCATGTTCCGCGCGAGCCCGCACAGCGCCGAGCCGACGAGGAAGATGACGATGGCGGCCTGGAAGAGCTTCTTGCGTCCGTACTGGTCGCCGAGTTTCCCCCACAGCGGGGTGGCGGCGGTCGAGGCGAGCAGATACGCGGTGACGACCCAGGACAGATGCTCCAGCCCGCCGAGATCGCTGACGATCGTGGGCAGGGCGGTGGCGACGATCGTCTGGTCGAGGGCGGCGAGCATCAGTCCGAGCAGCAGGGCGCCGATCGCCACGAGGACCGTACGCCTCGTACGGCCCTCCCCGGGGCTGAGCGCCACGGGGCCCGGGGCCGGGGTCGGGCGGCTCGCGTCCTGCGCCATGGTGACTCCGTACGTTGTCAGCCCGCGCGGCAGCCCGCTCGCGAGCCTCCGCGTTCCCATCCTCGACTCGTTCTCGACTCGTCCTCGACATCAGCGTCGACTCGTCGTCCTTCTCCGCGTCCTTGACCCCATCCTCGCCTTTATGCCCCGTTACGGCCTGTCGAGAAGGCCCACACTCGTTGGGAAGCGCTGCGCGGAACATGACAGGCTCTGCATAATCGCTGCGACTCCAGGGAGGGAAAGACCCGTGACGGCAGACCTCTGCCCGCACTGCTTCGCACCGGCGCGCGACAACGGCCGCCCCGGTTGCGCGTGTGCAGCGCGCGCCGCCGCGGCTGCCGCGGCGGCGGGCGACAGCGAGGACCACATACGCGACGACCGCGACGGCATACGTGGCCGCGACGGCGTGCGCGACGGCTTCGACGACGAGATACGCGACGACCCCATGGGCCCACGCCCGTACGTCACGTTCTCCGGCGAAGACCGCCGCAAGGGCCCCGAGCTCCGTGACATACGGCTGTTCGAGCGCATGACGACCCGCAGATCCGCCCGCGACGACCGCGACGACCGCGACGACCACGATGCGGACGCGGAACCCGAACAGGCCGAAAGAGCCGAAAGAGCCGAAAGAGCGGCCGGAGCGAGCAGAGAGACGAGCAGAGAGAACAGAACCGCGGCGGCCGCGGGAGCCGCCGCGGCGACCCAGGCATTCGAACCCGTCACCCAGCCCATCGACAGGATCGGGGCGATCGAGGCCGCGCGGGCCGAGGCCGACGCACCCGCCTCCGCCGGGGGCGGGGCCGGAGGCGGGGGCGGGGGCGGGGCCGCGGCCGCCACCGGGCGCCACCGGAAGAGCCGCAGAGGCCCGGTGGTGGCGGTGCTCTCGGGGGCCGCCGCGGTGGCGGTGGCGGGCACGCTGGCCTTCGGCACCGGTTTACTGGGCGGGGACAAGAAGCACGACCAGGACGCCGACCGGGCACTGTCGGACCCGAGCTCCAGCACACCGGACGACGACCCGTCCACCAAGGACGACGAGACGCCCGACAAGCCCTCGTCCTCGGCATCGTCCGCCACCCCCACCGCGACGCCCTCCGCCTCCAGGAAGGAGAGCGCGAGCCCGCGGCCCAGCCGCTCGCCCTCGACCCTGAAGTCGAAGGAACCCTCCAAGACGGCCACCTCGCCCACCCCCTCGGCGACCGACGCGACCGGCAGCGTCTCCCCCGACCCGACCGAGACCCCGACCCCCACCGGCCCGCCGGTGCTGGAGGAGGGCGACAGCGGCTCCGAGGTGGTCGAGCTCCAGAAGCGCCTGGGCCAGCTGCTGCTCTACCTCGGGTCGTCGGACGGCGAGTACGACGACGGCGTACGGAACGCGGTCTCCAGCTTCCAGAACACATACGGGGTGGAGGGCGACCCGAAGGGGGTCTACGGGCCCAATACGCGCCGTGCGCTGGAGTCGCGGACCGACGAGCCGTAAAAAGCGGACCAGCCGTAAAAAACCGGCGAAGGCCCGGTGGATCCCCCGGGAACCCTTGGGGGATCCACCGGGGCCACTGGCGCACCGGCGACGCTCTTTGTATCGTGGAGGAACAAAGTGGTTCCGCCCGCACTCCCTGACCGGCGGGCGGAGCCACTTGTCTCTCTCCCCGCGCCCTGGAGTACGCCGATGCCGGCCACCGCCCCGTTCACCGCCCGCGTCCTCCTCCTCGACATGGACGGCACCCTCGTGAACTCCGACGCCGTAGTGGAGCGCTGCTGGCGCCGCTGGGCCGCCGAGCACGGGCTCGACGGGGACAGCGTGGTCAAGGTCGTGCACGGGCGGCAGGGGCACGCCACCATGGCGGTGCTGCTCCCCGAGCGGCCCGTCGAGGAGAACCTGGCCGACAACCGGCGGATGCTGGAGTGGGAGACCTCGGACGTCGACGGCGTCGTGGCCATCCCCGGTGCCCCCGCCTTCCTGGCCTCGCTCGCGGGCCTGCCGCACGCCCTGGTCACCTCCGCCGACGAGGGGCTGGCCCGGGCCCGGATGGACGCGGCGGGGCTGCCGATGCCGAGCGTGCGGGTCACGGCGGAGTGCGTGGGGGCGAGCAAGCCGGACCCGGAGGGCTTCCTCAAGGGCGCGGCCGAGCTGGGCTTCGAGCCCCAGGACTGCGTCGTCTTCGAGGACTCCGAGGTGGGCATCGCCGCGGGCCGGGCGGCCGGTATGCGGGTGGTCGGGGTCGGCCCCCGGGCCGCGGCCCACGCCCCTGACGCGCACGTACGGGACCTGGAGCAGGTCCGCGTCGAGGCGCTGCCGGACGGCGCCCTGCGCCTGCACTTCACCGACTGACACCCCGAACCTGCCGACTCAGCCGGTCACGACTCCGGCCCGGACGCACGCCCGGGCCGACGTCACGTCCGTCAGCCCGCCACCGCCTCGTACAGGCTGAATCCCGCCAGCGCCAGCATCACCAGCGCCGCCACCTTCGTGATCAGCCGCAGCGGCACGTACCGCATCAGCGTGCGGCCGCCCAGGATGCCGAGCCCCGCGACCGCCCACAGGGCGAGCACCGCGCCGACGCCGACCGACAGCGGGTCGTCGTAGCGGGCGGCCAGGTTGGCCGTCATGATCTGGGTCAGGTCGCCGAACTCCGCGACCAGGATGAGCATGAACCCCGCCCCTGAGACCTTCCAGAAGCTCTGGTCGGCGGGCTTGCGGATCTCTTCGTCCCCGTCGTCCTTCTTCAGGAGCAGGATCGCCGCGCCGCCGAGGAAGAGCACGCCGACGATCGCCTGGACGAGGCGGTGCGGCAGCAGCCCGAGCACGCTGCCCGCCGCGATCGCGAGGGCGACGTGGACCGCGAAGGCGGCGGCGACTCCCACGAAGACGTACGAGGCGCGGTAGCGGGTGCCGAGCATCAGCCCGGCGAGGGCGGTCTTGTCGGGCAGTTCGGCCAGGAAGACGACGCCGAAGACGACGGCGGCGACGGTGAGACTGAACACGGGCTGGTTACCTCAAGGGGCTCGGGCCGCGCCGAGAGGGGCCCTGGGGGAGGGATCGCTTCGGCACGGCAGCGTCGGACACTGCGGCCGAAGGTCTCGCTGGCGTACGCACCACCCCACTGGGACGGGTGCCGTACGCTCCGGGCGCCGGCCCGCACCACGAGGGGCGGGCAGTATGTCGACGGTCCGGCGAAGAGCTACTCCCCTTCTGCTGTCGGCAAGGATACGCGACGCGCCCGGTGCAGCCGCCCCCGTGCGACCAGCTCCAGGACCACCGAGACCGCCACCGCCTGCACCGCCATCAGCGCGACCAGCACGAACAGCTGCACCGCGCCCGCCATCACGGGCGAGGCGCCGCCCAGCAGCATGCCGACGAACGCGCCGGGGAGGGTGACAAGGCCCACAGTCCGGGTCTGGTCGAGCCCCGGCACCAGCGCGTCCGAGGCCACCGGGCGGGCGATCTCCAGCCGCGCGTCCCGGTCGGGCAGCCCGAGCGCCAGGCCCGCCTCCACCTCGCCGTGGCGGGCGGTGAGCTCGTCCAGCGCGCGCCGGCCGCCGAGGACGGTCGCGGTGAGGGCGCCGCCGATGAGGATGCCGGTGATCGGGATCAGGGCGACGCCCTTGAGCGGGACCAGCCCGGTCAGCAGCAGGACGGCGACCACGGGCGCCACCCCGGCGCCGATCGGGAGCGCCGCCCACCACCAGGTGTGATTGTCGGTGATGCGGCGGCCCGCGGTGCGTACGGCGACGGCGAACATCACCGCGACGAAGCCCAGCAGCGCCGGCAGGGCACGCACCACCCAGCCGATGAGGTACGAGACGGCGGCCAGCTGGACCGCCGCGCGCAGCCCCGCGACGGCGATGGCGCGGGCGTAGCCGCGGTCGCCGCGGTCGGCGAGGTGGGCCCGGGCGGCGACGGTCACGGCGGCCAGGAGCAGGGCCCCGAGGACCACGCCGAGGGTGGGGTCGACCGGGAGCAGGGTGGCGGAGGCGGCCGTGCGGGCGGCGAGGGCGTACACGCTTCACATTAGGACGCCCGCGCCGCACAGGAGGCCGCCGCCACCGAGGGTCGCGCATCCGCCCGCCTTTGCCGGGCGCGAGGGAATTACCGGGCCCGAACCCCCTTTTTTTGGCGGCTCGGTTCGCCTCCGGGGCGCTACAGCCCCTGTCGACGGTCGACCGTGCTCGGCCACTCGTACCTCGCGGCCTGCGCGCGCTCTCCCTTTCACAGCGCACATCAGCGCCTCCGGCGCGGGCGGCGCGCCCCTTCGGCTCACCCGCGTTGACATGACGTGTCCATGTCGCCAATCTGTTACCTGTCGCACTCCGAAGAGAAACGTTCCGGCGACAGCATTACCCCCGCGTTACCCGGCTCTCACCGGGCCGAATCGTCCCCCACTCCAAGGGAGTTCGCATGTCCCGAATACGCAACGCCTTCGCCCGGCGCGGCTTCTACGCGCGTCGACGGCTGAGCGTACTGGCCGCGGCCACCGGTCTGATGGCCCTGGCGGGCCTGTTCAACGGCCCGGCCGCCCAGGCGGCACTGCCCACCCCCGTCAGCGCCGCCACCGCCCGCACCTACCTCGCCTCGCTGACCGTGGCGACGGAGGACCGCACGGGCTACGACCGTGACCTCTTCCCGCACTGGATCACCCAGAGCGGCGCCTGCAACACCCGCGAGGTCGTCCTCAAGCGTGACGGCACCAACGTCCAGCAGGACTCCAGCTGCGCCGCCGTCAGCGGCACCTGGCGCTCCGTCTACGACAACGCCACCTGGACCGCCGCCTCCGACCTGGACATCGACCACCTCGTCCCGCTCGCCGAGGCCTGGGACTCCGGCGCGAGCGAGTGGACCACCTCCCGCCGCCAGTCGTTCGCCAACGACCTGACCCGCCCGCAGCTGATCGCCGTCACGGACAACGTGAACCAGGCGAAGGGCGACAAGGACCCGGCCGAGTGGCTGCCGTCGGTCACCTCGTACCGCTGCACCTACGCCCGCGCCTGGGTGCAGGTGAAGTACTACTACGACCTGTCGGTCGACTCCGCCGAGAAGAGCGCCCTCAGCTCCCTCCTGAACGGCTGCTGAGGCCCCGCCCCGGACAGCTCGAACGGGTGCCGAAGGCTCCGCCCCGGAACCACCGCGCCCTCCTTCGTCGTTCCGTACCGTAACGCCTCGATGCTGTGGCGCCTTGGGCGCCACAAAGACGCCTCGACGCCACGAAGCGACGGAGGAGGGCCGGATGGCCGGGTTGCGCCTGGGACCGCTGCTGCGCCATGTCGACTGGGAGACGGGCACCAGCGCGACGGTCTGGATCGAGGCCGACCGGCCTTGCGAGGCCGAGGTGCGGTGCGCCGACGGCGCGGGCGGCACGGCCCGCACCTGGTCGATCGCCGGGCACCACTACGCCCTGGTCCCGGTCACCGGGCTGCGTCCGGGCGGCGAGACGGCCTACCGCGTGCTGCTGGACGGCGAGCAGGCGTGGCCGCCGGCCGACTCCCGCTTCCCGGATTCCACGATCCGTACCCCCGCGCGGCCCTCCGCCGAGCCCTCCACCGACCCCGGCACCAACCCCGGCACCAACCCCGCCGACCCACCCAGCCTCGCTGACCCCGCCGACCCCGACGCCCCCGCCGCCGTGCGTGTCGCCTTCGGCTCCTGCCGGTGGGCGGCGCCGCCCGCCGACGCCTCGGCCGACCCGATGGGCCCCGACGCCCTGGACACCCTGGCGCACACCCTCGCCCACACGCCCGGGGCCGAGCGCCCCGACGTGCTCGTCCTGCTGGGCGACCAGGTCTACGCGGACGAGACCTCCGAGGAGACCCGCCGCTGGCTCGCCGAGCGGCGCGATGTGACACAGCCCCCGTGGCAGCAGGTCGCCGACTACGAGGAGTACACCCGGCTCTACTACGAGTCCTGGCTGGACCCCGAGGTGCGCTGGCTGCTCTCCACCGTCCCCAGCTGCATGATCTTCGACGACCATGACGTCATCGACGACTGGAACACCAGCGAGGCGTGGCTGCGGGAGATCCGCGCCACCCCGTGGTGGCGGGAGCGGATCCTCAGCGGTCTGATGTCGTACTGGGTCCATCAGCACCTGGGCAACCTCTCCCCCGCCGAGCTGGCCGCCGATCCGCTGTACGCGGCGGTGCGGGCCGCGCCGGACGGCACGGACCTGCTGCGGGAGTTCGCCGCCCGCGCCGACGCCGACCCCACGTACACCCGCTGGAGCTACCGCCGCGACTTCGGGCGGGTGCGGCTGCTGATGGTCGACACCCGGGCCGCGCGCGTGCTGGAGGAGGGCGCGCGGGCGATGCTCGCCGAGCCCGAGCTGGCGTGGCTGCGCGAGCAGGCGCTGGAGGGCACGGACAGCTACGCCACGAGCGGCCGCGCCGGGCCGTACGACCACCTCCTGATCGGCACCTCGCTGCCCTGGCTGCTGCCGCACTTCGTCCATGACGTGGAGGCCTGGAACGCCGCGGTGTGCCGCGGCAAGCGCGGCCCGCGCTGGGCGCGCCTCGCGGAGAACCTGCGCCAGCGCGGCGACTTGGAGCACTGGGCCGCCTTCCCCGCGTCCTTCGACGCGCTGACCGAGCTGATCGCGAAGGTCGGCGGCGGGCCCGCGGCGCCGGCCACGATCAGCGTGCTGTCCGGCGATGTGCACCACGCGTATGTCGCCGAGCCCGACTGGTCGCAGTGGCCGCAGCCGCCGGACAGCCAGGTGCGGCAGCTGACGTGTTCGCCCGTGCACAACCGCACCTACGCCTCGATCCGGCTCGGTTTCCGCTTCGGCTGGAGCCGGGCGGGCCGCCGGCTCGGCCGCGCCTTCGCCCGGCACGGACGGGTCACCCCGAGCCGCCTCGGCTGGCGCAAGACGGGCGGTCCGTGGTTCGGCAACCAGCTGATGACGCTGACGCTGCGCGGGCGCGCCGCGCGGCTGCGGCTCGACCAGGCCAGGCGCGATCCGTCGGGCGGCGGGGCGCGGTTGGTCACGGCCCTGGAGGCAGACTGGTCCGAGCACTGCCCCAAGCCCTGACCCCGACACACCACCCCGGCGTGATCCCTCCCACAACAGAGGCCGGAGTTCCATACCTCGCCGCGATTCCCGGGAGCCGAGCGGCATGATGGGCGAACCCTGAGTCACATCTGCCCCGGGAGACACAATCTTGGCCGGAGACCCCCACGCCATAGCCGTCGTCGGTGCCGGCCCCCGCGGCACCAGCGTGCTCGAGCGGCTGTGCGCCTCGGCCCCGGAGCTGGCGCCCGGCGCGCGGCTCACCGTCCACATGGTGGATCCGTCCCCGCCCGGCGCCGGCCGGGTGTGGCGTACGGCCCAGCCGGGCGAGTTGCTGATGAACACCGTGGCCTCACAGGTGACCCTCTTCACCGACGCCAGCGTCGAGTGCGAGGGGCCGGTCCGCACCGGGCCGAGCCTGCACGAGTGGGTCGCCGCCCGCGGGCTCGCCCCCGCCCTGGGCCCGGACGACTACCCCAGCCGCGCGCTGTACGGCCGCTATCTGGAGTGGGTGTTCGGGGAGGTGGTGCGGGGCGCGCCGGACACGGTGACCGTCCGGGTGCACGCGGCGCGCGCCGTACGGCTCGAGGAACGCCCGGGCGGCGAGCAGGTGCTGACCCTGGAGGACGGCAGCCGGCTCGACGGGCTGCGGGCGGTCGTGCTCGCCCAGGGCCATCTGCCGACGGTGGCCGACGCGGCGGAGGAACGGTTCGCCGCCCACGCCGAGCGCCACGGGCTGCGCTACTACCCGCCCGCCAACCCGGCCGACGTCGACCTGTCGCCCATCGCGCCCGGCGAGCCGGTGCTGCTGCGCGGCCTCGGCCTCAACTTCTTCGACCACATGGCGCTGCTGACGGTCGGCCGCGGCGGCGGCTTCGCGCCGGGCGACGGCGGCACGCTGGTCTATCTCCCCTCGGGCCGCGAGCCGCGGCTGTACGCGGGCTCCCGGCGCGGCATTCCCTACCAGGCGCGGGGCGACAACGCGAAGGGGGCCCACGGGCGGCACCATCCGCTGCTGTTGACGCCCGCGGTGATCGACCACTTCCGCAAGCGAGCGGAATCCGGCGATCCGCCGGACTTCCTGACCGAGGTCTGGCCGCTGATCGCCAAGGAGGCCGAGACGGTCTACTACGAGGCGCTGCTGGACCGGCCGGACCGGCAGGGGCACTCGGGTGAATCGAGCCAGCAGAGTCTGCCGGGGCAGCAGGGATCTACGGGCTCTACGAGCTTCAAGGGGCGCTTTCTGGCCACCGAGCACGGCGGGGCGGAAGAGGCGGCGGTGCTGGACGATTTCGGCGTCGCACCGGACGACCGGTGGTGCTGGGATTCGGTGGCCCACCCGCACCGGGGCCGGGACTTCGCCGGGCGGGAGGACTTCCGGCGGTGGCTGTTGGCGTACGCGCGCGAGGACGTGGCCCACGCCCGGCTCGGGAACGTGTCGGGCCCCGTCAAGGCGGCCCTCGACGTACTTCGTGATCTGCGCAATGAGCTGCGGCAAATCGTCGACCACGGCGGTCTGTCGGGGCGCTCGCGCCGGTCCCATCTCGACCGCTGGTACACCCCGCTCAACGCCTTTTTGTCGATCGGCCCGCCGCGCCGCCGCATCGAAGAGATGGCCGCGCTGATCGAGGCGGGGGTGCTCGAGGTCCTCGGTCCGCATCTGGAGGTGATCGACGTGGCCGCCGCGGAGCCGGGCGGAACCCCCGGTTTCGGGGCGCGCTCGGCCCGGGTTCCGGGCCCTGTGGTGGTGACGACGACGCTCATCGAGGCGCGGCTGCCGGAGCCCGATCTGCGGCGGACGGCGGACGCGCTGCTGGCCCATCTGCTGCGCGCCGGAGCGTGCCGTCCGCACCGGGTGGAGGGCTACGAGACGGGCGGTCTGGACGTCACCCCGAGCCCATATCGCCTGGTGGACGCCGAGGGGCGGCCCCACCCACGGCGGTTTGCGATCGGGGTGCCGACGGAGGGCGTGCACTGGGTGACGGCGGCGGGCGCGCGGCCCGGGGTCAACTCGGTGACCTTGTGCGACGCCGACGCGGTGGCCCGTGCGGCGCTGCGCGCGGCGGGGTCAGAGTTGGCGGAACTTGAACTTGCAACAAAAGGTGAGGGAAACCTAACCTGACTCTCCCGTTGTTTCCCGTCCCCGGAACAAGGAGCAGTCCCCATGTCCCCGTCCGCCACCCCCCAAGGTCTCGCCGACCGCCTGGACAGCACGAGACCGTACGTCCTGTCACTCTTCCGCATCGTCGTCGGCCTGCTCTTCTTCTGCCACGGAGCCTCCTCCCTGCTGGGCTGGTTCGGCGGCATCATGGGCACCGGCAAGACCGTCGACGCCGGCACCTGGCCCGGCTGGTACGCGGCCGTGATCCAGCTCGTCGGCGGCGGCCTGGTGCTGCTCGGCCTGGGCACCCGCAGCGCGGCGTTCATCTCCTCCGGCTCGATGGCGTACGCGTACTTCCACGAGCACCAGCCCGAGAAGCTGTGGCCCATCCAGAACGGCGGCGAGGCGGCCGCGATGTTCTGCTGGGCGTTCCTGCTCATCGTCTTCACCGGCCCCGGCCCCTGGGCCCTCGACCGCTTCCTCGGCTCGGCGCGCCAGACGGTCACGACCCCTGAGACACACCGTCAGCCGACCGCCGCCTGAGCATCTGCCCAAAGCCGCGTATCACGTTATGCGGGGGTACCTCCCATTCGTCACCGGGGAGGCAACCCCCGCGTGACGTGATTCGAACAACATCAACACTTCTTAGCCGTTATCCTCGCCCGTCACAGGCGTACGCTGTATGGCTGTGAAGGCCGCTTCCGTCGCTCCCCAGCGACGCCGCGGCCGGGGGGAATCGGATCGGGAGAAACGTTGTTGGAACATTTGGGGTCGCTGACCAACACCCCATGGATTTACGCGGTTATCGGCATGTCCGTTCTCCTTGACGTGTTCCTTCCCGTTCTGCCCAGTGGTGTCCTCGTCATCACGGCGGCCACCGCGGCCGCCGGGACCACCGTGGACGCGGTGGGCGTGGTGCGCGTCCAGGCGGGCGCCGCCGACTTCTCTCAGATGTTCGCCCTCATGCTGTGCGCCGCCACCGCCTCCGTCCTCGGCGACATGGTCGCCTACCGGCTGGCCTGGCGCGGCAGCGACCGCCTCGACCGCGCCATCTCCCGCTCCCGCCGACTCACCTCCGCCCAGGAGAAGTTGGGCACGGCGCTGGTCCAGGGCGGCGGCACGCTGGTCGTCATAGCCCGCTTCGCGCCCGCCGGACGATCGGTCGTCAGTCTCGGCGCGGGCGCGGCGCACCGCCGGGTCAAGGAGTTCCTGCCCTGGTCGGCGGTGGCCGGACTGGCCTGGGCCGCCTACAGCGTGAGCCTGGGTTACGTCGGCGGCCAGTGGCTCGGCGCCACCTGGCTGGGCACGGCGGTCTCGGTGCTCGCGCTCTTCGCGGCCGGCGCGGGCGCGGCGTATGTGATGCGGCGGCCGGCACAGTCGGCGGTGGGCGGAGCCGGACAGCCGTAGGCAGAGCCGAGGTCAGCCGACGCCACCCGACGCCGGCGGCGGACCCGGCCGTGCAGACCTTGCCGCGCAGACGTTGTCACGCAGACCTTGTTACGCAGACCTGCTCATAAAGCGTGCGGATTCCGGATCCGGCCCGGAAATCCCGTTACCGTCCCCTCATGCGTATCCCCACCCGCCCGGCGCCCGCATGGTGACCCGCCGGAGCCGTACCGTCGCCGCCCTGGTCGGCACCGCCCTGGTGCTCGCCGCCGCGATCCTCGTCGTACGGCACTTCACCGCCCCGTCGGAGCCCGAGCTTCCGGCCATCCCCACGGCCGAGCGCCCGGTGGTCGAGGCAGCCGCCCGCACCTGCCCCAAGGTGAGCGTGGAGCTGCTGGCCGCGCAGATCCACGCGGAGAGCGGCTGGCGGCCGGACGCGGATTCCGGACATGCGCAGGGCATCTCGCAGTTCACCCCGCAGACCTGGGCCGAGTGGGGCCGCGACGGGGACGGCGACGGTAAGGCCGACGTCTGGGAGCCCAAGGACGCCATCCCCTCGCAGGCTCGCTATATGTGCCATCTGTACGGCGTGGTGAAATCCCTGCCCGGCAACCCGACCAAGCTGGCGCTGGCCGCGTACAACGCCGGACCGACCGCGGTCCTCAAGGCCCGCGGGATCCCGAGGATCACCGAGACCCGTGAGTACGTGGACCGCATCCTGACCACGCTGCTCCCCCAGTACCGCGAGAGCGAGGCGAAGTACGCGGCGGCGCACCCGTCCACCGAAGCCGCTGCCGCTGGCCCGTGATCACGCCTCCGCCGCGATGAAGTCCTCGACGGCGCGTACGAGTTCGAGCGGTGTCTCGTCGGCGGGGTAGTGCCCGGCACAGGACAGCTCGACGAGTTCGGCACGCGGATACCAGCGCAGCCAGGTCTGCCGCATCAGCTCCGCCGTCAGCGCCGGGTCGTGCGCCCCGACCACCACCCGGACCGGCACCCGGGACCCCACGACGTCCTCGTGGAAGTCCTCCAGGGCCCAGGAGTCCAGCCAGGCCCGGAACGCCTTGGCGTCGCTGTGTTCCAGCGAGTGCCGGACCATCAGGTCGAGCCAGGCGGCGGGGTGGCGGCCGCCGGTGGTGTAGTCGATGATCGCCCGCCGGCTCTCGGGGCGCTCGGCGGCGGAGGTGAACAGCTCCCACTGCTCACCTTCCATCGGCATCCCGCTCGCGGGGACGGGGGCGACCCCGACCAGCCTCCCGACCCGGTCGGGGGCGGCGGCCACGACGCGCTGCACGACGGCGCCGCCCATCGAGTGCCCGAGGAGCGAGAACCGCTGCCAGCCGAGGTGGTCGGCGAGCGCCAGCAGATCGCGGCCCGCCTCGCCGGTGGTGTACTCGCCGGGGATGTCCCGCGCCTCCCCGTAGCCGCGCAGATCGGGGAGTGCGTAGGTGAAGGCCCGACGGTCGATGTGCGGCAGCATGGCCGCGAACGCGGCGCGGTCCGAGAACCAGCCGTGTATGGCCATGACCCGGTGCGGCCCTTCGCCGACGAGCTCGAACGGTGGAACGAGGGGTGGAACGATCGGTCCCATGGCACCTCCGGTCCCAGTCGAAGACGGGCGCGCGGCGCGCGTGCCCGTTGCCGGACAACGGTGGCGTCAACCGGCGCCCTCGGCAAGGCCGCTGCGCATATGCGTAGCGCGGCCTGACCGTGACCTGACAGGCAGCGGGGGCGGGGCGCGCCCGCCTCGCTCACGTACGGTGCCGACGTCGGCGCGGTCAGCGATGGCCGCGGAACCCTCCCAGGCCCGCTCGCGACCCCTTCGGCCGTGACCGCGCGTAACATAAGACGCGGGTCAGAGCTCCCCCGGCCGCCGCCGGGAGGTACCCCTCGGAGCACCGATGAACCGCCGCCGCACCACCCCGCACGAGAGCACCGAAGAGGCGCTGCGTTCCCTGGGGCGGCTGACCGCTCAGATCCTCGAGCGGATCAAGCTGCAGCAGGCGCGGGTGGAGCTGGCCGTGGCCCTCCAGCGCCAGATGCTGCCCGCCCGACTGCCGGCGCTCCCCGGCCTGCGGGCCGCGGCCCGCTACACGCCCTCGCGGGACGGGCTGGACGTCGGCGGCGACTGGTACGACGCCTTCCCGCTGCCCGGCACCGCCTCGATCGGCTTCGCCATCGGCGACGTCCAGGGCCATGACGTGGAGGCGGCGGCCTTCATGGGCCAGGTCCGCATGGGGCTGCGCGCCGTCGCCACCGCCACCTGCGACCCGGGCGAGGTGCTGTGCG
Source organism: Streptomyces sp. LZ34 (assembly GCF_053890475.1). NCBI lineage: Bacteria > Bacillati > Actinomycetota > Actinomycetes > Kitasatosporales > Streptomycetaceae > Streptomyces > Streptomyces sp. LZ34. The sequence goes on along the minus strand of NZ_CM132680.1, from coordinate 8,876,960 downwards.
GGGTCAACGAGCTGCTCATCTCGATGGGCAGCGATCTGTTCACCACCTGCTCCTTCGTCCGCTTCGACCCGGTCGCGGCCGAGCTGGCCTGCTCCCGCGCGGGCCACGTCCCGGCGATACGGGCCTCGGCCGACTGCCCGGCCGAGGTCGTCTGGGACCCCGGGGGCCTGCCGCTGGGGATCCAAAGCGGCGAGACCTATCCGGTGACCCGGCGGCTGCTGACGCGGGCGGGAGCGTTCGTCCTGATCACGGACGGGGTGGTGGAAGGGCCGTCCTACCCGATCGACGAGGGGCTGGCGGAGGTGACGCGGCTGGTCGGCGCGGGCTATGACACGGACGCGGAGGAGCTGGCCGCGCGGGTGAGCAAGGTCGCCGACCGGACCGGCCACTGCGACGACGCGGCCGTGCTCGTGCTCCGCCACGACGGCGTACGGCCCTGAGCGCCGCACCCCGAAACCGCCGCACCCCGAACCGCCGCACCCCGAACCGCCGTACCCCGCAGCCGCCGTACCCCGAAACCGCCGCACCCGTCCGGCAACACCGGACCAGGGGCATCGCAATACCAGCACCAACGCCATACCCGCAATGCCCGCCATGGCCGACTTGACCGCCATGCCCGTCAAGGCCACCATCATCCCCGTGATCCCCCCGCCCTCCGCGCCGCCCGCGCTCCCGGTGCCCTCGCCGCACCCCGCGCCCCGGTTCCTCCGTGCGGCGGACGCCGCGCCGCGGCTCTGCGTGTCACCCGCACCGAGCTGCGACGACGTTGTCTGATGGCCGCTGTGGCAGGCGATGACTGGATCCGGCGATACGGTGCCACGGGCCTGCGGATCGTCGCCGTCACGGCGGCCTACTACGCCGGGGCCCGGATCGGGCTGCTACAGGAGCTGGTGCGCGGACAGGTCACCCCGCTCTGGCCGCCCACCGGCATCGCCCTGGCCTGTCTGCTCCTCCTCGGCCTGCGCACCTGGCCTGGCATCGCGCTGGGCGCCCTCTTGGTCAACGCGCCGATCGGCCCGACGGTCCCCGCGGTCGCCGCGATCGTGGCGGGCAACACCCTGTCCCCGGTGTACTCGTACCTGCTGCTGCGGCGCATGGGGTTCCATACGGAGCTGAACCGGCTGCGGGACGCGCTGTCGCTGGTGTTTCTCGGCGCGCTGGCCGGCATGCTGATCAGCTCCACGGTGGGCACCGGTGTGCTCGTTCTCCAGGGGGCGCTCCCGACCGACGCCTTCTGGCCGACCTGGTCGGTGTGGTGGACGGGGGACGCGATGGGCGTCCTGGTGGTCACACCGCTGCTCCTGGTGGTGCGCAGGGCCCGGCTGCCGCGCGGCGTCCACCCCTACCGATGGGTCGAGGCGGGGCTGCTGCTCCTGGGCACCGCGGCCATCACGCTGGTCGCCACACGCTCCGTCGGCAGCCTGCTCTTCCTGGTCTTCCCCTTCCTGATCTGGGCGGCGCTGCGCTTCCAGCTGGCGGGGGCCGCGCCGTGCTCGCTCATCGTGTCGGTCCTCGCGATCCAGGCGACGGCGGAGGGGGTCGGCCCGTTCGCGGGGCATACGCTGCTGGCGCAGATGGTCACCCTCCAGGCGTTCAACGGCTCCACCGCACTGACCGCGCTGCTGCTGTCGGCGATCATCACGGAGCGGAACCGCACCCGCCAGCAGATCGAGCTGGTCTGCACCCAGCTCGCCGAGGTGGTGGTCCGGCTGGCGCCGGGCGAGGCGCTACGGCAGTGGCCGCCGCGCCGGGGCGAGCAGCCGCCGAACGAGCGCTAGCTGCGCGCCTGGCTCAGGTCGCGATGCCGGACCGCGCTGCTGCCGTTCATGTTGTATTCCTGGGCGAGGCCGGTCTGGTGGAGATTTTGCATCTGCTCGCCGGTGACCGTGACACCCCCGATGTCGAAGGACGTGTTGTCGTCCCAGTTGAACCGGTCCCAGACGTTCACCTGATAGTCGAGGGACACCTTGGGCTTGCCGTGCGCGTCCGGCTCCACCGTCACCACGCCCGAATGGTTGACCATTCCGTGCCCGACGGCCAGATACCAGTCACGGTCGCTGTGCTTGTATCCCTCGGCCTTCGTCTCCACCGGAATGGACACCGGCCGGCCGCCCGACTTCTCGAACTCCTTCAGGGCCTCTTTCCGCCACTCGTCCTCGTGCTTGGTGAGGTTTTCCGTGGCGGCCTTGCGGAACCCGTCGGGGTCCTCGTCCCACATCCGGTTGATGTCCAGATCCAGCGGCTTTCCGGACCCTGCGAGGTAGTGGGCCAACTCCCGGGCCCCCTCGTCGTAGCCCACCAGGTCACCGCCCTCCACCATGGCCCCCGCCTCGAGCTGGAACAAATAGTCCTTGATGCCGGGATCGCGCGAGTGAAACTTCCCGGATCCCACATCCGCCGGCTTCCACTTGTACTGCGGGGACATGACCCCGGCCGCCATCAGACCGTCCTTGTTCTCCTGCCACACCCGGGCGCGGAGTTCCGGGCTGAGGCCGTCCCAGATCCCGCGCAGCTCGGCGCGCTGCTTGGCGTTCGCGTCCTTGCCCAGCGAGGCGATCTCCGTGGCCCGGTCGGCCCGGACCTCGGCCAGCGAGTGGTACTGGGAGTGGCCCGCGTCATAGGCGTCCCCGCCGTGGCTCTTGGCCAGCGCGGACTTCACGACGCCGTCGATCTCGGCGGCCCGGGCGAGCTTCCGGTTGACGTGGTTGGCGTACTCCTGCTGGGTGTCCAGCTGCGCTTGTGTCCGCGTCCCGTCGTCCCCTGGCGTATGGGGGTAGAAGAAACGCACGGTGCCGTCGAAGTTGTCGGAGAGCCTGAGCCCGTCGTCCTGCGCCTGTGCGACGGTCGACTTGACGCTGGACTGGATCTCGGTCAGCTGGGAATGCGCGTCGTCGAGGACGCTCCAGATGCTGCTGGCTTCCTTGTGCAGGTCCGCGAACTCTTTCGCGGTCTTGCCGACGAATTCACGCGTGACGGTGGCGTTGAGCCCGGCCCACCGCGCGCCGTCCGACTTCTTCAGCAGGCCCGAACGCGCATCGCTCATCAGCCTCTTCAAACCGTCGACGGCGCATTTCCAGTCCGTGACCGCGGTGCCGAGCTTCCCCAGATCGACGCCGACGAGATCCGCGTAGGTGAGAGCCCCCATTGTCTTCCCCCGCAGCTTTCCGTCACTTCACGAGCTTGGATATCTCGGAAACGCTCACGGCCGAGCCGTCCCGGTTCCGCAGGGATGCCGCGATCAGCACGTCGTCATCCGCGTGCCGCTTCTTCGAGTAGTCCAGGTGGTTGGAGATATGGGCGCACATCTGAAGCACGGTCTTCACCTGGGAACTCCAGACGGAGACCGTCGTGCTCAGCGCCTCGCCCATGGCGAAGTTGTGGTCGCTCAGCGCCTTGGCCGCCTGCATGGACGACCCCACGCCCTCCTTGTTCGCCCCCGCCCCGGCGATGTCGGCCACCTTCTGCAGCCCCCCGTGCAGGACGAAGGCCTCATGTCCCACGGCGCCCAGGTCATCCTGGTGCACGACCAGATCGGGGGCCCCGCTCTTCGTGTCCGCGCCGCCCCCGCCGCCCCCGCCGTCCGCGGCAGACTGGTTGAGCCGCGTATGGGCGCTCTGCCGCCCGGCCGCGTCCGCCTTGAGCTGAGACCACTCGCTGTCGAATGACATTTCCCCGTTACCTCCCCTAGAGGACACCCGCGCCCCGGAGCCGCGGCCGTCCCTCCCCTGGCCGCACCGCACCAAATCGCAGATCAAAACGCATGGTAGCCGAAGCGGATGACATCTCTCCGGCTGCTGCCCGGCAGGCGTCGCGGCCGGGACCTGGGCCTGGGCCGGGGGCCGCGGGCCCGGGCCGGGTCCTAGACCTTCGGCCCCGGACTGTCGTAAACGCCATCCGGCCCTGGCTGTCGGTAGTCGTAGTGCGTCACCGAACTGCTGCCGCGCATGTTGAAGTCCTCCGCCAGCCCCGCCTCCTGCAGCTTGGCCATGTCCGGGTCGGAGACGTCCATCGGCCAGTTGTTCTTGCTCTCGTTCCAGCTGTACCGGTCCCAGACGTTCACCTGGTAGTCCAGGTAATAGTCGGGCTTCCCGTATTCGTTGAGCTTCGCCGTCATCACGCCGGATACGATGAACTTTGCGCTGCCGACGGCCTCGTACCAGCCGGGGTCGGCGTGCATATAGTTTTGGCCCTTGGTTTCCACCGGAATGGTGACGGTCGACGCCCCCGACTCCTCCAGCTCCTTACGCGCCTGTTCCGCCCACTTCTCCTGATGGTCGACGATGGCCCACTCGATATCTTCGTACATGGGGTCGTCGTCGCGCAGCATGCTGTCGACGTCCAGATCAAGGGGGGTTCCCGTGTTCGAGAGGTAGTGCTCCAGATTCCGGCCCGCGTGGCTCAGGCCGTTGATTTTGTCCATCGCCACTTTGCTTTTCGCCTCGAACAAGTTCCAGCGGTCACCCGCCCCCGGGTCTCTCACCGCCCACGCCGGGTCACCCTTGTCCGCGGGCAAGCCGGAATCCACGCCGTCCAGCAGCTTCTTCGCTGAGACCGCCCATCGCGCTTCCCCCGTCACTCCACCAGCTCGGCCACCGCAGACTAGTCGAGCTGGATGATCTTCCTCCGGTTCCGTGGACGAGGAAGAACGGGACATTACCGAGTGAAACCGCTCCGGCGACCGGCATATGCGCAGGCAAAAGTGCGGCGCCGGATATTCGCTGAACTTCTCCTGAACTCATCGGGCCGGAATGTCACCAGGAGTTCAGCGGCCGGCCCGTCGCACCCGCGGCAAGACGGAGCCCGGATCCCGCAACCCCGACCGAGCCGGGGACGTCCCTCTGGATGCCCCCCACCCACAACGTCGCGCTCGCACCTCGGCAGGAACCCGTAAAGGAACCCGTACATGCCCACGACGGCCGCCCGCTACCTCTATCTGACCCGCCACGGCGAGGCCACACCCGACGAGACCGGGCTGACGGCCAACGGCCGCCGCCAGGCCGTACTGCTCGGTGAGCGGCTGCGCGACCACCCCGTCTCCGCCATCCACCACAGCCCGCTCCCCCGCGCCGCCCAGACCGCCCGCCTGATCGCCGAGCAGCTCACCCAGCTCCCCGAAGTCCCCCTCCACCCGTCCGAACCGGCCGGAGACTACCTCCCGTACGTGCCCGACCGACGCGAACTCCCCGCGGACGCCGCCGATTCCCTCCTCGCCTTCATCGACCGGTTCCCCCCGGAAGAGCGCGACCGCGGCCCGGCCCTCGCCCGCCAGGCCCTGGCCCTCTTCACCGGCCCGGTGCCCGGCGACGAGCCCCGCCACGAGCTGCTCGTCACCCACAACTTCCTCATCGGCTGGCTCGTCCGCGCCGCACAAGACGCCCCCGGCTGGCGCTGGCTCGGCCTCAACCACGCCAACGCGGCCCTAACGGTCATCCGCTACGCCCCCGGCCGCCTCTCCTCCGTCCTCTTCTACAACGACATGTCCCACCTGCCCGCCGACCTGCGCTGGACCGGCTTCCCGCCCGAGCTGCGGGGGTGAGACGGCCGGTGGTCAGCCCTCGGTGGGGCCCGAGACCGCGATGAGGACCGGCTGGGTCGCTCCCGCCGCCCGGAGCGCGTCGATGACGATCTCGGTGGCCCAGACGGCCGTGTCCAGGGACCAGGAGCGCGCGCCGCAGCGCAGAGCCAGCACCTGCCGCATCCCCTCCGTCTGGACCTCCCCCGCGACCGGCGGCGCCAGCCCCTCCTGGGTGTCCGGGCCCGGCGGTACGGCCTCGACCGTGAGGCGGCCGAAGGCCCGCTCCAGCGCCAGGGCCCGTACGTCATGGCGCCGCACGGCCGATGCCGCCGCCTCCCTCGCCGAGACCGTCACCGTGAACTCCACGGCCGCGTCCGGGTCGTCCAGGGCGAACCAGTCCGCCGCCTGGGCCAGATGGACCAGGCTGTCCGGGGCGAGGTGGAGCGGCGCCAGCGTGTGCAGACCGGTCAGGCGGAAGGTGCCCATGCGGCGCAGGGCGTCACCGAGGACCGTCGCCGCCGGCAGGACCGGCAGCCGCTGCCCGCGCACGTTCTCGGCGGCGATCTGGAGCCAGGCGATCTGACGTATCCGGCCGTCCTCCGTCCAGTCCTCGCCCGCGTCGTTGTGTCCCCACCGCGCGCCCTCGAGGTCACCGACGCCCGTGGTGGTCCACCCGTACGCCTCGGACTGTTTCACCGCGAGGCTGAAGACGTCCTCGTCGAGGTCCTGTTCGGCGCGGAGCCGATCGATCCAGGGGTGCTTGTGGAAGACGCCGTGCAGCCCCACGATGACGGTCGGGTAAAACCGTTCGATGTCGCTCACCGCTCTGCCGCTCCGCGGACTTCCGCGACCGCGTCGATCTCGACGAGCACGCCCTCACGCACGAGTTGCGTCACCACCGTGGTCCTGGCGGGCAGCGGCGAACGGTCCGCGAAGAACTCCCGGTACACCTGATTGAACGCCGGAAAGTCGTTCCGGTGGCTCAGATAGCACGTGCACTTGATGATGCGGTCCTTACCGCTGCCCGCCGCCTCGAACACCGCGACGAGGTTGTGCAGCACCTGCCGCACCTGGGCGGCGAAGTCGGCCGGTATCTCGTTCGTGGCGGGGTCGAGTGGCCCCTGGCCGGAGGTGAAGACCAGGCCACCGGCCACGATGGCCTGGGACAGGGGCGGCTCGGTACCGTCGGAGAAGCGCACGAACGGGGCTTGGTCTGTATGGATGCCTTTGATCATTCGGGCATTCTCCATGACCACCAGCAGACGGTCAGGTGTCGAACTCCCGGTCGCGGGTCTCAGGCAGGGCCAGCAGGCACAGCAGGCTCACCAGACAGAGCCCGCCGGTGTAGAAGCCGAGCACGAGCGGCGACTCCCACTGGCTGTTCAGCCAGCTGGCGATGGACGGGGCGAAGCCGCCGCCGAGGGTGTTGGCGAGGATGAAGGCCGCGGAGGCGCCGGTGTAGCGCAGCCGGGCGGGGAACAGTTCGGGGAGAAAGGCCGCCACCGGGGAGAACATCAGCGCGAGCAGCAGGAGTCCGACCGTGTAGGCGCCGGTGATCACCACGGCGTCGCGCGAGTTCAGGGAGGCGTACATGGGCACGGCCCACAGAACGCACCCGACGGCTCCGGTCAGCATCACCGGGCGGCGGCCGATCCGGTCGGCCAGCCTGGCGGCCGGGAGGGTGATGGCGATGCCGGCCGCCGCGCCGATGCTCGCGGCGGTCAGCATCGTGTTCTGGGGGATGTGGAGCTCCTTCGGCCCGTACGAGAGGCTGTAGACGATCGTCAGGTAGTAGACGGCCGAGCCGCCGATCGCCGCGCCGATGCCGAGGAGCAGCGGACCGGGATACCGGGCGAGAAGCACACCGAGCGGAAAGCGGGACCCCGGCGCCGGTGCCGGTGCTGTCGCCGGTGCCGTACGGTGCGCCGCGGAGCTGAACACGGGTGACTCGGCAACCGTCGTACGCACCCACAGGCCGATCACCACCAGAACGCCGCTGAGCAGGAACGGGATCCGCCACGCGCCGCTCGTGAAGCCGTCGTGGCCCGCGAGGGAGCGGGTGGGCAGGATGACGGCGCTGGAGAGCAGGAAGCCGAGCGAGGGCCCGGCCTGGGGGATGGACGCGTACAGCGCGCGGCGCCCGGGCGGCGCGTGCTCCGCGGCCAGCAGCACCGCCCCGCCCCACTCGCCGCCCATGCTCACGCCTTGCAGCAGACGGAGCGTCACCAGCAGGACGGGGGCGAGGAGTCCCGCGCTGTCGTAGGTGGGCAGCAGTCCGACGCCCACCGTCGCCACACCCATGAGCATGAGGGAGGCGACCAGGGCCCGTCGGCGGCCCAGCCGGTCACCGATCGTCCCGAACAGGACGACGCCGAGAGGGCGGGTCAGGAAGGCCGCGGCGAAGGTGAGGAACGCGGCCATGGAGGAGGCGGCGGGGTTGTCGGAGGGGAAGAAGGCGGGCCCGAGGACGAGCGCGGAGGCGGTGCCGTACACGGCGAAGTCGTAGTACTCGATCGTGGTGCCGATCAGGCTCGCGGCGGCGATCCGCGGCGCGCCGCCCTTCGCGTCCGGCGGTGGCGCGGTGGCCGGTCTGGGGCCAATGGCCTTGGGCGCGGTGCGGTATGGGGAATCGGGCATGGCGGGTTCACTTCCGGTATGCCCGGAGCCGAACGGTCCGGGGCCACAGGGGGACGGCCTCGCATGCAACACGAATCGGAGCGCCTGTCACTCTAAGCCCGGAAATTCGATTTCGACAAGGAAGCCGCCTCGCCCGCTTTAACCGGGCGTGATCGCGGGGCGCCGGAGAAGAATAAGCGCCTCTTTACACATCTCAACAGCCATAAAGCATCCGATGCGGCAACGGGTGGGACAGATCTCCACATTGGACACAGAGCACACCATGCCGCACCACGGCGCCACCGCCCTCCGCACTGCATAACCACCCGGCGCGATCGACGCCCAGCGCCCCAACCAGCCAGCCAGCGCCTTATAGTTATGCGAAGCACTGTGTAAAAATTTCCAAGCGGTCACACCTTGCCAACAGGCGATCACACGGTGAATGCTGAGGCCGGGCCGGAACTTGAAAGTTTCATGACCGCTCTTTTTCAGACATGGATCCCAACGGGATGCCGCAGTTCCACTTTTCCAGGATTTTCACTAGAAGCCGCTGCCAGACCTTGCCATGCGGCCTCCGGGCTTGGAAGGCGCATTACCCATGCTGAGAACTGGCAAGTTATTTCGACTAAGACGTTTGTCGTTGGCGGGGGACAACAAACACCTGCTCGTGCCACTCGACCACAGCGTGTCGGACGGCCCGATCGTCCCGGGCGGCCAGTGGGACGATCTGGTGCGAGCGCTGGTGGCGGGCGGGGCCGACGGGATCATCGTCCACAAGGGACGTGCCCGCGCCTTCGCGCCGGACGTCCTCAAGAACTGCGCACTGGTGGTGCACCTGAGCGCCAGCACCGCCTGCTCCGCCGATGTCAACGCGAAGGTGCTGGTCGGGGATGTCGAGGAGGCCTTGCGGCTCGGCGCGGACGCGGTCAGCGTCCATGTGAACATCGGCTCGGACACCGAGGCCCAGCAGCTCGCCGATCTGGGGGCGGTGGCCCGCTCCTGCGACGCGTGGGCCATGCCGCTGATCGCGATGGTCTACCCGCGGGGCCCCCGGATCGAGAACCCGCACGACCCCGGTCTCCTCGCGCATCTGGTCAACGTCGCCGCGGACCTGGGTGCCGACATGGTGAAGACCTCGGTCGCCCTGCCACTCGACCGGATGGCCGAGGTGGTGGCCCACAGCCCCATCCCCGTCCTGGCGGCCGGAGGCCCGCCGGACGGCTCCGACCTCATCGAGTACGGCACGGCCGTCATGGCCGCCGGCTGTCGAGGGCTGGCCATCGGCCGCCGGGTCTTCTCGGCCCCCTCCCCCGCCTCGCTGGTGTCCCGGCTCTCCGAGGTCGTCCACGGCGGCAGCGGCGACGGCGCACAGCGGGCGACGCGCCCCGACGGAATGACCGATGACATGGCTCAGTACCCGACGATCGTGGCAGGTATCGCATGAGGTTCGCATGGATCGATCTCCGTGAAGTCCCCCGGCCACAGCTCCAGGCGGTGGTGGACGCGGCCATCCACACCCGGATGGCCGGGGTGGTGGCCACCGATGCCGAGCTGCTCGGGACGCTGCCCCCGACCATCACCCGGGTGCTGATCCCCGGCGGTCCGGCCACGGCCGCGGCCACCTCCAAGAAGCCCGGCGAGAAGGAGCGCCCGAAAGAGGGCCCGAAAGAGGATCCGAAGAAGCCGAAGTCCGCGGCCGGCGCCGAGCCCCCGGCCGGCGCCGGAATCGACGTTCTGCTGCGGAAGTTCACCACCCAGGGCGAACTGGACGCGTTCGCCGCGGACAACCGAGCCGCGGGTGGCCCGCCCGCCGCCGGCTTCATCGACGTACGGGACGACCGCACCCTGCGGCTGTCGTGCGCGGGCGCCATGGCGCTGCCGTACACCGTCATCCACTTCGCCGACCCGACCAAGATCCCGCTGGAGATCGTGCTCGCCGCGGCCGAGTCCGCCGAAGGCAAACTGGTGACCGTCGTCGCCGACCTGGAAGAGGCGGCCATCGTCTTCGACGTGCTGGAGCGCGGCTCGGACGGCATCCTGTACGCGCCCCGCGGCGCCGACGAGGTGTTCGCGCTGGCACGGCTGCTTGAGGCCACCACGCCCCAGCTGACGCTGGGCACGCTGACCGTGGAGAGCATCCGGCACGTCGGGCTCGGCGACCGGGTCTGCGTGGACACCTGCTCGCACTTCGAGGAGGACGAGGGAATCCTCGTCGGCTCGTACTCCTCCGGGTTCATCCTGTGCTGTAGCGAGACCCACCCGCTGCCGTACATGCCGACCCGGCCGTTCCGGGTCAACGCCGGTGCCCTGCACTCGTACACGCTCGGGCCCGACAACCGCACCAGCTACCTGAGCGAGGTGGGCTCCGGCAGCGCCCTGCTGGCGGTCGGCGCCGACGGCCGCACCCGGCGGGTCGTGGTCGGCCGCGCCAAGCTGGAGTCCCGGCCGCTGCTGGAGATCCGCGCCCACGCCGAGGACGGGCAGGCGGTCAGCCTGACCGTGCAGGACGACTGGCACGTACGGGTGCTCGGCCCGGGCGGGAAGGTCCTCAACGTCACCGACCTGCAGACCGGTGACGAGCTGCTCGGCTATCTGGCCACGGACCAGCGCCATGTGGGTCTGCCGATCGGCGAGTTCTGCAAGGAGACCTGATGACCGACGAGCGAGAGGGCTTATCCGGCGACCCGGCGGACAGCGGAATGGGCCCCGTGGTCCAGAGGCTGTTCGACGGCCGGGACGACGCCCTGCCCTATCTGACGCACAAACAGGTCACCGTCAGCCGGGGGGCGTTGCGCGAGCAGGTGGCCAGGCAGGCCGAGGTGTTCGCCGGATACGGCATCGGCCCGGGCAGCACCGTGGGCCTGCGGACCCCGCCCAGCTTCACCCAGGCCGAGGTGCTGCTCACGCTGTGGCGGCTCGGCGCCCAGGTGATGCTCTTCGACTTCCGGCTCAAACCGGCCGAGGTGGAAGCGCTCTGCGCCTCCTGCCGGCCGCAGTTCATGGTCCGGGCCGGTTCCAACGTCCAGGGGACGTTCGGCTTCCGGCCCGAGTACGAGATCGTCACCGAGTACCGCGCGGCCGGCCGGCCGGCCGCCACCGCGCATCGGCTGGTCCAGTTCAGCTCGGGCTCCACCGGGCGGCCGAAGGTGATCGGCCGGACCGCGCGGTCGCTCGCCGCCGAGGTGGAGCGGTTCGCCGCGATCCCCGGCATGCCGGGCGAGGGCGACCGGGTGCTGCTGCTCAGTTCGACGGCGCACAGCTTCGGCCTGATCGGCGGGCTGCTGCACTCGCTGGCGGCCGGCGTCTCCGTGGTCTTCGCGCCCCGGGTCTCGGCCCGCGACATCCTGCGCACCGCGGTGGACCACCGGATCACCGCCCTGTTCGGGGTGCCGATGCACTACGAACTGCTCACCGCCGCCATCGATCCCCCCGACCTGCCCGAGCTGCGGGTCGCGGTGTCGGGCGGCGAGATGATGCCCCCGGAGGTCGCGGCGGGGTTCGCGCGGCGGTACGGCGTACCGGTCGGCGAGTCGTACGGGACCACGGAGAGCGGCGTGGTCGCGATGGACGTCAGCGGTGCGCTCCGGCCGTCGGTCGGCCGGACCGCACCGGGCGTGCTGGTGCGGGTGCGCGAGGGCGAACTGGACGTCGCGCTGGAGGAGTCGCCGTATCTCTTCGACTCGGGCGGCACACAGTACGCGGACGGCTGGCTGCGCACCCGGGACCGGGCCACGGTGGACGCCACCGGGGCGGTCCGGGTGCACGGCCGCGCCGACTCCCTCGTCGTGGTCGGCGGCCTCAAGGTGGATCTCACCGAGGTCGAGAACGTGCTCCGCCGGCACCCGGGGGTCGAAGGGGCGGTCCTGGTCCACGAGGGCGTGACCGAGGCGTATGTCGCGGTGACCGCCGGGGACGAGCGCCCGTCCGCCGAGGAACTGCTGCGCTGGTGCCGGGAGCGGCTGGCCGACTACAAGCTGCCGCGGGTGATCCGGCTGCTGGAGACCCTGCCTCGCACGGCCAACGGGAAGCTGGTGCGCCAGGCGGCCACGCTCCAGGCGGCCGCGACGGTCGGCGCTTAGCCCCTGCCCCGGCCCTGCCCCGGCCTGCCTCGCCCGGTCGGAGCCGTTCACACACTTTCGCCGCACTCTTTTACGTGGAGATGTTGACCATGACCGCGCCAATCGCTGAGGACGAGGTCCGCGAGTTCGTCCTGGACACCGTCGTCGACGTGATAAACCTCCTGACGACCCGCGACGGCATCACGGACGAGAGCCCGGTGACCGTCGGCGGGCTGGAGCTGGACTCACTGAGCCTGATCGAGCTCACCCTGCGGCTGGAGTCGCGGTTCGGCGTGGAGATCCCCGACGCCGACATCGAGCCCCTGGCCTCCCTGACCCTCGGCGGACTCGTGGCCGATGTCGTCCGACGCGGTGCCGACGCATGAGCACGGAAGCCGCGCTGTCACCCATCACCACCGACGCCGTCCGGGAGCTGCTGTCGGACCGCAAGGTGTTCGCCGGGGTGCCCGCCGACCTCGGCGAGGACGCCGAACTGGTGCTGGACTCCCTCGGCCTGGTGTGGCTGCTGCATGTGGTGGAGGAGCGCTACGGCCTGGTCGTGGAGCCCACCGATGAGGAGATCTTCCAGCTGACCTCGCTCCGGCTGCTCACCGAGTATCTGCGCGCCGCCCAGACCAACCGGGCCGAAGAGGCGGAAGGGGCCGAAGAGGCGAAAGAGTCGGGAGGGGCGGAAGGGGCCGAAGGGGGCGGGCCCCGATGAGCGGTGAGGTGACGGTGACCGGATTCGGTGTGCGCACCGCGTTCGGCATGGGCGCCGACGCCCTCCGGCGCGGCGTCTTCGCGGGAATCCCCTCGTTCACGGCCACCACACGGTTCGACACCGGCCCGTACCGTACGCCGATGGCGGCCGCCGCCCCGGACGGGCCCGACGCGGTCGAGGACTGGGCGCTGCGCCACGCGCTCGCGCGGTGCGGCGCGGAAGCCGCCGACATGGCCGGCCTCCGCCCGGGCACGGAGGCCGCGGTGCTGCTCGGCGTCGCGGGCGACTGCACCAGCATCACCCGCTACTGGCGCGCCGCCGCCGGCTCCCCGCCCGCCCCCGACGGCCCGGACCGGGCCGCGGAGCGGGCCGCCGACGCCGTACCCGCGCACCTGACCGAGCTGCTGGCGGGGCGGCTCGGGCTGACCGGGCCGCGGCTCACCTTCACCAACGCCTGTGTCGCCTCCGCCGCCGCGATCATCCATGCCTGTCGGCTGATCTCCTCCGGCCGGATCGATACGGCGGTCTGCGCGGGTGGATACCTGGTGGAGGAGGAGACCTTCGGCAAGTTCGACTCCGGCCGGGCGCTGTCCCGCGACGGCGCGGTGCGCCCGTTCAGCGCCGACCGCAGCGGACTGCTGCTGGGCGACGGAGTGGCGGCGGTCGTGCTGGAGTCCGCCGAGCACGCCCGCCGCCGCCGCGCCCGGCCGCTGGCGACGGTGGTGGGCTGGGGCGCGGCCACGGACACCCACCACGTCGCCCAGCCGGACCCGGAGGGCGTCGGGCTGGCACGCGCGGCGCGGCAGGCGATGCGGCTCGCCGGGGACCCGGACGGGGCGGCCCTCGGCTATGTCAACGCCCATGGCACCGGCACCAAGTACAACGACGGGGCCGAGACCCGCGGACTGCGGGCCGCCCTCCCCGAGCGGGCCGAAGCGATACCCATAAGCTCCACCAAAAGCACCACCGGCCACCTCCTGGAGGCCGCGGGCGTGGTGGAGTTCGTCATCACGATGCTGGCCCTGAGGGACGGCGTACTGCCGCCGACCGCCGGATACACCCGGCCGGACCCGGAGTGCGACCTGGACTACGTGCCGAATCAGCCGCGCGCGGCCGACCTGCGCCGGGCCCTGACCGTCAACGCCGCCTTCGGGGGCGCCAACACCGCGCTCGTGCTGGAGCGGCCGTGACGACGAAGAAGGCCGAGAACACCGAGAAGGCCGACAAGGCGGTGCTCCGTTCGTCCCTCGGCATCCTCTCGACCGCCACCGCGACCCTCGGCACCGGGCAGGACGGCGACATCCCGCCGCCGAGGCTGCCCGGCTTCGTGGAGTCGCACTTCAGCCCGCTGGCTTTCGAGGTCGCCCGGCAGTGCCTGACCGAAAGGCCCGGCGACGGCTCGCGTACCGCCGTGGCGCTGGCCAGCCTGATGGGGGACACCACCACCGCGGATCTGGCCAGTCGGCGCATGGTCTCGGGGCAGGTCCACAACCCGCTGCTGTTCATGCAGGCCACCGCCAACTCCGTACTGGGCTATATGAGCCGGGAGTTCCAGATCACCGGGCAGACGTTCAGCCTCTCCGTCCTCGACGACCCGGTGACCCAGCTGCTGGCCATGGCGGATCTGCTGCTGGAGGACCCGGAGCTGGACCGGGTCCTGGTGCTGGGCGTGGAGCTGGGCATGGAACTGGGCGTGGAGCTGGGCGTGGAGCTGGGCGTGGAGCTGGGCGGCGGCGGTGAGCGAAGCCCGGCGGGGGGTGCCTCCTCGGGGAGGGTGGCATCCGTGTACCGGGACCTGGCCGCCGTCAGCGGCCGCCCGGTTCCGCCCCCGTCGGCGCCCGCCGGACTGGCGGTGGCGGTGCTGCTCGGCCGTCCCGGCGCCGGGACACCGGTCTCGGTCCGGTCGGCCGAGGCGTACGACGCCCACCGCGACACCGGCGGGGCCGGGGAGCCCGGGCACCCCGGGTCCCTCCACAGCCTGTTCGGCCTGGCCGCGGCCCACCGGCGGCTGCTGCGGGACGGCGGCGGCCACCTCCTGGTGACGGATCCGAAGGCGCGGCCCGGCCCCACCGCGTTCCTCCTCACCTGCGACAACCCAACGCACACCCGCGTCGGAAGCGACGAGACGAGGACCCATGCTCATCAGTAGGCAGGAACGGGCACGGATCTGCTCGGACACCGAACTGGGCGCAGGCAATGTCCTGTGGCGTCTGAAGGCGTACGGCCGCCCGCTCGACGAGCCCGTGCTGTGGACGGACGGCGCCTGGCAGGCGCCGGACGGCAGCCGCCCCGAGAGACTGACGCTCCATCAGCTGTGCGAGGCGGTCGAGACATACGCGGGCTGGTACGCCGCCCAGGGCGTCAGGCCCCGCGACCCGGTCGCGGTGCACAGCCACTCCAGCACCGAGTTCGCGGTGAACTTCCTGGCGCTGACGTCCCTCGGCGCCATCCCCTCGTTCGTCAACGGCAACCTGCCCCCGGAGATCGCCCGGGAGTACGTCCGCAGGCAGGGCGCGGTGGGCGCCTTCACGGACCGGGAGCACCACGCCGTACTGTCCGGGCCCGCCTCCGGTTCTGAATCCGCATCCGCATCCGGGCCCGGGCCGGGCTTCTGCGTGACCGCCGCCGAGATCCGGCCGGCGCACCGCGAGCTGCTGCCGCGGTCCTACCCGTACCGGCACGACCCCACCGACCCGGTGATCATCTCCCACTCCTCCGGCACCACCGGTATGCCCAAAGGGGTGCCGCACACCCACCGGACGCTGATGTACGCGCAGCTGCACCGGCTCCGCTTCTCCACCGGGGCCGACATGGAGCGCACGCTGGTGGGGCTGCCGGGCGCGCACAACGCCGCGGTGGCGACGCTGCTGTACTGCCTGCTGCTGCGCGCGGACATCAAGCTGCTCTCCAGCCAGCGCGGCACCGAGGTGCTGGACGCCATCGAGGAGTTCCGGCCGAGCACGGTGCTGGCCTTCGCCGGGACCTTCGGCGAGATGGCCACGGCGGACCTGGCGGACCGTGACCTGTCCAGCGTGCAGGTGTGGTTCAACACCGGGGACGCGGCGCACGAGGCGCACATCCGGGCCCTGGTACAGCACGGCAGCCACGAGAAGATCGGCAGGGATCTGCGCCGTACCCGGGTCGAGGGCTCGGTCTTCGTGGACGGGCTCGGCTCGTCGGAAGCCGGCTACTCGGTCTTCCACAACCGGCACACCAAGGACACCTCGGCCTACTCGCGCCGCGTCGGCAAGCCGATCAGCTTCGCCCAGGCCGCCGTGCTCGGCGAGGACGGCACCCCGCTGCCACCCGGGGAGATCGGCCGCCTGGGGCTGAAGTCGCCGACGCTCACCCCCGGGTACTGGAACGACTCGCTGACCTTCCACCGGCTGCGGCTGGGCGGCTATTGGCTCACCGGGGACCTCGCCTACCAGGACGAGGACGGCAACTTCTACCACCTGGACCGGGCGCCGGACGCCATCCGGACCCGGAACGGGATCCTGTTCTCCACCCGTACCGAGGAACTGCTGCTGCGGGAGCTGCCCGAGCTGGCCGACTGCACCGTCGTCGGGGTCGCCCCGGAGGGGGTACGGGCGGACTGGGACGGCGACGGAGAAGCCGAGGCCTATGCGCTGCTCCAGCCGGCGCACGAGGCCGGCGACGACTACGACGACAACGGCGACAACGACAGCGGCGACCGGGCATGGACCGACCGGGTCAACGAGGCCCTGGCGACCGCCGGATACCCCCCGGTGGCCCGGGCCCTGCGGATGCGGCCCGACGACGTGGCCAAGGGCGCCACCGGCAAGGTTCTCAAGCGAGTGATGCGCGACAGATTCGCCGGCAGGGAGCGGGCATGAGTACGGACACGGGACAAGACGGCATCAACCACCGCGCCCAGACGGTGGAGGTGTACCGGCTGTGGTGGCAGCACGACGCCCACTGGTACCAGGGGGTGGCCAGACGGTTCGGGCAGCAGGCCGCGAACGAGATCAACGCCGAGGCGCTGCGCCAGGTCGCCCTCCAGGTCGGGCAGCGCGTCGCCCGCCGGTTCGGCGCGCTCCCCGACAGCGGTGAGCGCGCCAAGGACCTGGAGGAGCTGCGCCGCCGGTACGACGAGTGCGGTGACCGGATGTTCCCCCGGGAACTGCGCAACGCCTCCACCGAGGTGGCCGGCGACGATCTGATCGTGCTCACGCTGCGGCGGAACTTCGCCATCTCCATGGTGCGGATGGCCGGTTCGCTGGAGGGCTACCAGTGCCCCTGCACCGACATCCACGCGGGCTGGTCCGAGGGGCTCGGCGTCACCCTGTCGGAGAACCGGGCCGCGAGCTGTCTGCGGGACGGCGACAAGGCGTGCCGCCTGCTGATGCGAGTCGCGGGTCCGGTCGCTCCGGTCGCTCCGGTCGCCCCTGTCGCTCCCGTCGTTCCCGTCGCTCCCGGTGGGGAGGGCTGAGCCGTGCGGGTACTTGTCGCCGGGGCCACCGGAGTGATCGGACATCCCCTGGTGGGCGCGTTGCGGGCGCGGGGCCATCAGGTGAGCGCGCTGGTACGGGAGACGTCCCGGGCAAAGGCCCCGGACGCGGACGCGGTCGTGGTCGCCGACGCCCTCGACCGGCAGGCCCTGCTGTCGGCGGTGTCGGCCGACCGGCCCGAGGTGATCGTCCACCAGATGACGGCGTTGCGGCTGTTGCGCGACGACCCCGCGGCGGCCTTCGCGCAGACCGCGCGGGTGCGTACCGAGGGCACCGCCAATCTGGCCGCGGCGGCCCGTGCCGCCGGTGCGCGGCGGCTGGTCGCGCAGAGCATCGCCTTCGCCGCCGCCCCGGCCGGAGATCCCGTCCTCGGCGAGGACGCGCCGCTGTACGCGGACGCCCCGGACCCGGGCTGGGCCGCCACCGTACGGGCCGTCGCCGAGCTGGAGCGGCTGGTCCTGAACAGCCCGGGCCTCGCGGGCGCAGTGCTGCGGTACGGCACGCTGTACGGCGCCGGGACCGCGTACGCCCGGACCGGCGGGACCGGGCAGGCGGTGCTGGCCGGGCGCCTCCCACTGCCCGAGGGCGCGGCCGGGATCACCTCGTTCCTGCATGTGGAGGACGCCGTGCGGGCCACGGTGGCGGCCGTCGAGTCGGACGCCACCGGCGTGTTCCATGTGACGGACGACGAGCCGGCCCCCGCCGCGCAGTGGCTTCCGCACTACGCCCGTACGCTGGGCGGCCCGCCGCCACGCGCGATCCCGGCCGCGCTCGCGCCCCGGCTGCTCGGCTGGTTCCTCGCCCATCAGCTCACCGCGGCGCGCGGGGCGGCCAACGACCGGGCCCGTACGGCGCTGGGCTGGAAGCCACTGCGGCCGAGCTGGCGCGACGGGCTGGGCGAGGAGTGACCGGCCAGAAGGCCACCCCGTCCCGGCCGTGGGCCGTCGTCCTGGTCGTGGTCTGCGCCCAGATGCTGATCTGGCTGGACACCTCGATCCTCAACGTCGCCGTCACCACCCTGGCCGACCCGGACCGGGGCCTGGGCGCGACCCCCGCCGAACTGGAGTGGGTGGCCAGCGCCTACACCCTGGTCTTCGCCTGCACCCTCTTCGCGGGCGGCGCGCTGGCCGACCGGTTCGGTCCCCGTACCACCCTCCTCGCCGGTCTGGCGCTGTTCGGCGCCGCCTCCGCCGCGGGCGCGTTCGCCGGAAACCCGGCCTGGCTCATCGTGGCGCGCGCCTTCATGGGCGCGGGCAGCGCGCTGCTGATGCCCGCGACGCTGTCGATCATCGTGCGGAGCACCCCGGAGGAGAAACGCACCCGGGCGATCGCGATCTGGAGCTCCTCCAGCGGCCTCGGCGTGGCCGTCGGCCCGGTCGCGGGAGGGGCGCTGCTCGACCACTTCTGGTGGGGGTCGGTGTTCCTGGTCAATGTGCCGATCGTCGCCCTGTGTCTGGCCGGAGTGGTGGTCTGCGTACCCGAGCTGGGCGGCGCACGGCGTCGCGCGCTCGACCTGCCGGGGCTGGCCCTGTCGGTGCTCGGCCTCGGCGGCCTGGTCTACGGGGTCATCGAACTCGGCAACCGGCAGACCTGGTACGGACCGCACGTCCTGCTCCCCCTCCTGCTGGGCGGCGCGCTGCTCGCCGCCTTCGTGGCCGCTCAGCGCAGATCCCCGGCCCCCAGCCTGGACCTGCGGCTCTTCCGGCAGCCCGGGTTCACGGCGGGGAGCGTGGTGCTGCTGCTCGCGTTCATGGCGCTGGCCGGGCATCTGTTCTACGCGGCCTTCTACCTCCAGGGGCCCTGCGGGCTCTCCCCCGCCCGCGCCGGAACCGTCATGATCGCCGCCGCGGTCGGCATCGTCCTGGGCAGTCAGGCCTCCCCGGTGCTGAGCCGGCTCATATCTGCCCGGTGGACGGTCGCGGCCGGAATCCTGGCCACCGCCGCCACCTACGTCGGCTACCTCTGGTTCGACGCGCGGACCCCGGTCCCGGCCATCGTCGCGCTGCTGTGGGTGCAGGGTTTC
Source organism: Streptomyces sp. LZ34 (assembly GCF_053890475.1). Taxonomy (NCBI): domain Bacteria; kingdom Bacillati; phylum Actinomycetota; class Actinomycetes; order Kitasatosporales; family Streptomycetaceae; genus Streptomyces; species Streptomyces sp. LZ34. Next base: position 8,857,555 of record NZ_CM132680.1, on the reverse strand, counting down.
GGCATGGGCCTGGTCGGTACGCCGGTCACGGCCGCGATGATGCGCGGGGTGCCACCGCATCTCGCGGGCGCCGGGTCGGCCGTCAACAGCGTCACACGGCAGGTGGGCGGGACACTCGGGGTGGCGATGACCGGCTCGATCCTCTCCGGGGTCTACCGCGAGCGGATGGCCGATGCCGCACTGCCCGGCGGCCCGCGGCAGCTGTCCCCCGGCGCCGAGGAACAGGCCCGGACCTCGGCCGAGGCGGCACGCTCACTGGCCGATTCGCTGCGGCTGCCGGAGCTCGCGGAACTGGCCGACCGCGCCTTCCTCGACGCGATGGACGCGGCAACGGCCTGGACCGCGGTACTGGCCTTCGTCGGGTTCGCGGTGTGCGTCGTGGGGCTGCGGGAGCGGGGTGCGCGGTCGCGGAACCTCCAGGAGGAGCCGGAGCAGCCGGAGGGACCGCGGGAGGCGCGGGACGGCCAGGTGGAGACCGCGTAGGGGCGTCGCGTCCAGTGGGCTGTCGGCTCATGAGGCGGTCTTGTGGGGGCGTCCCGCTGCTCTCGACACTACGGAGGGACAGACCGGCAGGGGGTGCGATGGCGACACGACGACGGCGCACTCGGTCGTCACGACGGTTGAAGGCGCGGTTACGACGCTGGGCGTGGGGCGCCGGCGCCGTGCTGCTGCTGGTGTCGGTCCTGGCCTGGAAGACGGTGTGGCCGTACGCCGTGGGGGTGGGCTGCGCGGCGCTGCTCGGCGGGGGCGGCTGGTGGCTGTTGAGGGCGCACCGAAGCGCCGTCGCGGGCGACCATGCCTGGCAGGCCGAGGAGGAACGCAAGGCGCGGGCGCTGGCCATGTCCGATGTCGACGCGATGACCTGGCAACGGTTCGAGCGGTACGTCGCGGACCTGTGCCGCCGCGACGGCTGCGCCCAGGTCCTCGTCTCCGGGAAGTCCGGCGATCTGGGCGCCGATGTCGTGGGCCTGATGCCGGACGGGCGGCGGCTGGTGATCCAGTGCAAGCACTACGCGCCCCACCGCACCGTGGGGAGCGGTGAGATGCAGAAGTTCCTCGGCACGGCGAAGGCCGAGCACGGCGCGGACGTCGCGGTGTACGTCGCCACGTGCAACTTCACTCGGGAAGCCCAGAGGCTGGCGGTGAAACACGGGATCTTCGCCATGCACCGGGACCTGCTCGGGGCGTGGGTGCGAGGTGCCACGCTGGGGTCGCTGCTCCCCCTCAACGGGGCGGGGGGCGGACCGCCGCGCGGACGTCGACCGTCCTGGCCGGGACGGTCCACCACGGCCCGCCGTCGTTGATGCGCGATCGCCCGGCCCTGCCGGGCTGAAGTTGTCCGCTACGCGAAATCGGCGGTCCTCATACGTCGTTCCTGTCAGGCCTGTTGCGGATCTAGCGTGATCAGCGCGGCATCCCCCGTGCACGGGTGCTTTCTCCGCAGCTGACATCCACGCCTGATTCCAGGGAGTTCTCATGTCCTCGACTGCGACGACCGCACGCGGTTCAACGCCGGTCGACGCCGCGCTGCGCCGGCCCGGGCTGGTGCTGTTGATGGTCTGCGTCGCGATCTTCATGCTGATGCTCGACGCGATGGTCGTCTCCGCCGCGCTCGCCGACATCCGTACGGACTTCGATGCCTCCATCGACGGGCTCCAGTGGGTCGTCGACGCCTATTCGATCCCGCTGGCCGGCGTCATGCTGACCTTCGCCACGCTCGGCGACCGGTTCGGGCGCAAGCGTATGTTCGTCGCCGGCATGGTCGTGTTCACCCTCGCGTCGCTGGCGTTGACGCTGGCGGGCAGCATCGTGCAACTCGACATCCTGCGCGTGGTGCAGGGCATCGGCGCCGCGATGTTGTTCGCCACCGCGCTGCCGCTGCTGTCGGTCGCGTACCCGGGGGCCGGGGCCCGGGCGAAGGCGATCGGCGTCTACGGGGCCGTGATGGCGGGCGCGACCGTCCTCGGCCCGGTCATCGGTGGTGCGTTGGTCACCCGGTTCGGCTGGCGCTCGATCTTCACCGTCAACGTGCCGATCGGCATCGCTCTCACCGTGCTGGCCGTGCTGAAGATGCCCGAGGCGGCGAGCACCCCGGGCCGTCGCGCCGACTGGCTGGGCTCGCTGCTGCTCACCGGCGGCCTCGTGGCCGGTGTGTTCGCGCTGACCCGGAGCAACGCACTCGGCTGGTCGTCGGGGACGGTCATCTCCCTGATCATCATCGCGGTCGTGCTGCTGATCGCGTTCCTGGCCTGGCAGACGCAGGCCAGGCATCCGCTCTTCGACATTTCGATGGCGAAGAAGCCCGGGTTCGCCGGCACCGCGATCGTGTCGGTCGCGCACATGGCCACGCTGATGGCCGCAACCATCTACCTGTCGCTGTTCCTGATGGGCGCGCTCGGCTACACGCCGCTGGAGATGGGCCTGCGGTTGCTGCCGATCAGCCTCTGCGCGATGATCGCCGCGCCGGTGACCGCGATCTTCGCCAAGCGGGTGCCGATCGGGGTCGGGCTGTCGGCCACCATGGCGCTGGTCACCGCGGGCATGTTCCTGCTCGGCGACTTCGGTCGCGACGACAGCTGGACCCACTTCCTGCCCGGCATGGTCGTCGGCGGCCTCGGCATCGGCGCGCTCACCGCGATCAACCAGGCGGCGTCTCTGACCTTCGCCTCGCAGGAGAACGCCGGGATGTCCAGTGCCACGTTCGGCACCCTGCGCCAGGTCGGCATGGCCATGGGCATTGCCGGGCTCGGTGCGATGTTCAGCCACGTCGCCCAGGACAGGGCGGAGTCCGGGCTCGCGGCGGTTCCCGGGGCCGACGCGGTGCCGCGGGACCTGAAGGAACAGTTCGTCCACCAGGTCGGGTCCGGGGCCGGGCATCAGGTGGTCGAGGCGGTGCCGGCGCGGTTCCACGACACCGTGCCCGCGCTGACCCGCGTCGCCGACAGCGCGTCCGTCGACGCGCTGAACTCCATGGCGACCCTGGGCGCGATCATCGGTGCGGTCTCCGTGGTGATCGCGGTCATCGCCTTCGCGATCGACCGCGGCCGGGTCAGTCGGCAGCCGCAGGCGCCGGAACAGGAACCGGAGCCGGTGTCTGTGTGATCGCGGATGTGGCACCGCTCCCGCTGAAGTACGCGGCGGGAGTGGTGCCCACTTCCCGTCGGAACGCGGTGATGAAGGCGCTCGCGGTCTGGTAGCCGACCGCACGGGCGACCCGGGAGACCGGCTGTCCCATGCCCAGCATGGGCAGCGCCGCGTTAAGCCGTTCGTTGGTCCGCCAGCTGCTGAAGCTCACCCCGGTCTCGGCACGGAACCGGCGCGAGAGAGTACGCGGCGACGCGCCGACCTCCCGGCCCCAGTCCTCCAGATCCCGGGGGTCGGCGGGGTCCTGCTTGATGGCGAGCGCGACCCGCAGCGCCAGCGGATCGGTGGGCAGGATGGTCGGGATCGTGGCGACCGACATGGGCTTCATCAGATCCCACAGCACGGCCGTGACCCGGGCGCGATGCTCCACGGCGCCTCCGCCGAGTTCCACGAGGTGGGACAGCAGCGGCCCGACCAGCCCGGTTGCGTCGATGACCGTCGGCGCCTTCCAGCGCAGCGGGCAGTCGTCCGGTTCGAAGTACAGCGAAAGCATCGCGGAGGAGGAGCTGGGGACGACGGCGTGATCCACACCGCCGGGAATCCACAACGCACGCGAACGCTGCACCACCCAGCGCAAGTTGTCGACCTCGATCGTGAGCGGGCCACTCGGCGCCCAAGTCAGCTGATGCTGCGGGTGGTTATGGGTAGGGACGTTGGTTCCCGGCTCCAGCGCGATGACCATGCTCGCGACGACAAAGGCCGGATAGTCGACAGTGAAGTGCCTTTCACCGATCACAGACCCCAACTCTACTGACGGTGCTGCAGATTTCGGCGCCCTCAACCTTCGCCGACCTGCAGCAGTACGACGACCAGGCCGTTGCCCGTGCCCGCAACGACTCCGTCGTAGGTGTAGCGCGTGACGGGCATCCACTCGCGGGATCCCGGCGAGATGTCCTTCACGTTGGTGTACCAGGAAGCCCCATCGCCCAGCAGCTGCCTGACACGTTCAACCTTTCCGCGTGTATGAGCCCCATCAGGGCGCGGCTGACCAGGGAATACCACGTTCTCCACTGCCAGATAGGTCATGAGCTCCGCGGCTCGCTCGCCGTCGATTTCCGCGAGCCTCTCCGCAACCTCGGTCGGCGAACTCGGTCCAATCGCCCCAGGTACCAGGTACTGCTCCCACGCCCGTTCCGCCTCCCCAGCGAGCTTGCGGACCTGCTCCGCCACCGAGCCGTCCGCCTCGGAACCGACGAGGCCGAAGGCCCCGTCTTCCCGCGCCCCCAGCAGCCCGCCCAGTTCCCATGCGATGTCCACCGGCCCATGCTCGCAGTCTCCCGACGGCGGCCGTACCGGAGTGGTCTGCCAGGTCAGCGCGACCGGTCCCCGGTGACGGCGTGAATGCTTGTGAAGCCACTTTCGATACGAGGAGGGGCTCCATGAAATACAACCGAGTGTCCGCTGCCGCAGCGGTCGCGGCGCTGTGCGTCAGCGCTTTGGTGTCAGGTGCTTCTTCCGCCGGCGCGACTGCGGGAGACGGCCAGACCGTGATGGCCTGCTATGACACGCCAATCCGCTTCTCGAAGCCCAGTCCCCACCGCACGTATCCCTGGACCGAAACGAGACTGCGGACGTCATCTAACTGCAATGACATCAACATCAAGCTGGATACTGGTTCGATGGTCCAAGTCTGCTTCTACAACGCCGGCGGCTACTGCAGTCAGCTCAAATGGGCCGCCTCGGGCAAGTGGGCTGCGATCGCGACCAACGTCAGGGACAACGCCGAGTATTACTTCGTGTTCCAGTCCGGGCTCTCGAAATCGGGCTACATCGCCGACTGAACGATCGTTGGGTCGCTGAACGTTCTGGTCCGCTGAGCCATACCCTTTGACTATGACGGCGCCCTCACCGTGGCCGCGAGCGTCATCCGGCTCAGCGGCACCGTCCAAGAGCCGTCAGAAACGGCCTAGCTGCTGATCCGCTGACGTCCCACACTGTGCCCCCTCGTCTCGCCTCCGGGTGGGCGAGGGGCTTTCGCCATGGCCAGACAGCACGACGGCCCCCAGGGTGATCTGGAGGCCGATCGCTGCATCCCCGGGTTCCCCCGGAGTACCGTCTGAGTGTCGAGTTCAGAACGGAGTTCAGTATGCCCGAAGAAACTCACATTGGCGCCCGGCTACGCAAGATCCGCAAGCGGCGTGGTCTGAGCCAGCGGGACCTGGCTGCCGCCTCCCGCGTATCGCTCTCCCTCATCAGGAAGTTGGAGCAGGGCAGCCTCGACGACACTCGCATGGAGACAGCCCACCAGCTCGCTGTCGCCCTGCGCGTCCCTACCAGTAGCCTGCTGGAGCGCGACGACGAGGAGGCCGCAGGCGACACGGCCGAGCAATGGCGTCCGCTCCGGCAGGCCGTTCAGATCGCCGCCGTCTACACAGACGAGGGACCTACGGTGGAAGGCGTCCGCGCCATGCTGCCGGAGGTGCGCGCCGCCTACTTCGACAACCGACTGGGCGAACTCACTGGCCTCCTCTCCCCGCTGCTACGCGACGCTGACGCGCTCGGCGACACCACTGATGCGCGAGACGTACGGTCCCACCTACTGCAGATCGCGGGATCGACGCTCACTCAGGTCCGCCAGTACAGCGCGGCGGAGACCGCACTGCGCCGCGCTTTGGACGACGCGCCGGACCGGCTGCGCGCTGCGGGAATCATCGCTACCTGGAGCTGGCTGCTCGTCCGCCAGGGGAAGCTTGCCGCCTCTCGGGAGCTGGCGACGCGGTGGGCTGACGACGTTGAGCCGCGGGTTTCCCGTGCGACGCCGGAAGAGCTGGCCGCGTGGGGTTGGCTGCTGATGCAGGCTTCAGCCGCGAACCTGCGTGACAACCGCCGGGGTGAGGCGGACGACACGATGCGGCTCGCGCGGTCTGTCGCGGTCCTGATGGGCCGGGAGTTGCCGCGGGGTACGGAGCGGCTCACGACGTGGGGCCCGACCACGGTGCGGTACAAGGCGGCGGAGCGGCACATCGTCCTGGACCAGCCGGACCAGGTGCTGCGCGCGGCAACGCGCCCTGGTGGCCTGGCGGTCTCCACGGAGTATCACCGGCACCGGCTTGATGTGGCGAAGGCCCACGTGATGATGCGGCAGTACGGGGAATCGATTTCGGTGTTGACCGAGGTGAACGTCAACGCGCCGGAGTGGCTGGCCAGTCAGCGGTATGCGCGGGACATCTTGTCCGATGTGGTGGCGAAGCGAAGGACGCTAACGTCCGAAATGCGCACCTTGGCTGACGCAGTCGGCCTACCGATGTAACTCTCCTTGACACTTCCGTCGGCGGCTCCACAAAAGTGCCATTGAGGTGTGACGTGCATCTCACTTAGCGTCACGGCACGGATGCACATCACCCTCAGGGGAGCCGACTATGACGACCAGAGCCGAACCGTGGACGCCGCCCAGCGGCCATAGCGCGCAGCTGCAGCCCGCTGGCAAATCGTGGGAGGTCGTGCGCGTCCCACGCTTCATCGGAAAACAGGCCCTGGACCTGCTCGGCGAGGCCACGGCCGCCGTCATCGAGAACCCCTTCGACGGGGTGCTGTGTTGGCTCATCGCTCCCGGGGCGGCCACCGCGTGGGACATGAGCTGGCTGCCCGGCGTCGAAGTCTGGGGAGCGACCGCCTACATCGAGGTGCCCCCCGTCGACTGCCGGAAGGGGCCTGGGGTGCGCTGGCGCGTACCGCCCCGGGACCAGCACCTCACCGACCCGGAGCCCCTGTTCGCCGCACTGAAGATCGCAGCCAGCGCGGCCCTCGGCCCCCGCGAGAGGGCTCCCCGGTGACGCAGTTCTGCTACTGCTGCAACGAGCCCACCCGCGAGCCGATCCCCGTGGTCCGCGCGTCGGCGTCCGGGCCCGGCTGCCTGCGGCACCTGTGCCCGGACTGCCACCGCCGATTCCCGCCCCCGGACGCGAACCTCTACGACGTGCTCGTGGCCCTGCAGCGCACCCGTAGCGAGAGGCTGGCGTCGTGACCGCCCCGGCGGCCGACCGCCGCCTGTCCGCGTACTGCGATCTGTACACGGCCGAGCCCGACACCACGCCCGCCGAGATCCATGACCTGTGCCGAGGCCCGCACGAAGTGCGGCTGAAGCCTGTACCGCCCGCGACCCGCGGCGCGCTCATCATGACCGTCCGCTGTGACTGCGTTTGCCACAGGACTCCGCCCGCCGAGGCGCTGAAGGCGGACGCCACATAGACCGGTGGGTCGCTGGCGGTCTGGTCCCCCGTCCGGGCGTGCTCACGCCAGCGGCCCACCACCTGACCCCGCTCCGGCCGCTCGCCGACAGGCGAGGACGGCCGACCGGAGCGGGCCGCAAATGCACGACGACCGAAGATCCACATCGTGAAGGAGAGACCACCATGGCACCGACCCACACCCTCGATCGCCGGGGTACCTCGGCCGTCAGGCCGTTCGGCTTGTCCAAGACCGTCCCCGTGACGGGCGAAGCGTTCGTGATGCCGGCTCTGCACCTCTGCCCGGAGCGGCAGATCAGCGTGACCGCGACCGGGACGCCGTTCATCAGCGAGCCGTCGATGCAGACGAAGCTCACGACGACGACGCAGACCAAGGAGGACAACCAGCTGGCGACCGACACCGAGAACGACACGGACTGACGTTGGCTGACTGGAGGAACTGAACCATGACCGTCCTGGTGCTGACCCGCCCCCAAGACGCGACCGCTGACCTGGTCATAGCCGAACTCAACGAGCGATCCATACCCGTGCGCCGTCTCGATCCCGGGGCCTTCCCGGAGACCCTGACCATGACGGCCCGGATCGGCCCCGACCACACGTCGTGGCAGGGCGTCTTACGCGGTCAGCACCGGGACGTGTCTCTCAGCGACATCCAATCTGTGTACTACCGGCGCCCCGGAGCGTTCCGCCTCCACCCCGGCATGTCCGAGCAGGACGGACGATGGGCGCAGGCCGAGGCACAAGCCGGGTTCAGCGGGCTGATGTACTCGCTGCCCTGCCTGTGGGTGAACCACCCGAACCGCAACGCGCTCGCCACCTACCCGCCCGTCGCCTTGGCCGCGGCAGCCCGCGGCGGGCTGACTGTCCCCCGCACGCTGATCACCAACGACCCGGACCAGGCCTGCGAGTTCGTTTCCGCACTGCCGGGCCAAGTCGCCGCGTACAAGGCGCTCGGCACCACCCACCCCAGCGACCACGACGACCGGCCACAGGCCCTGTGGACGACGCAGGTCCGGCCGGGCGAGATCGATGAGTCCGTCCGGCTCACGGCTCACCAGTTCCAGGAATGGGTGGACAAGGCGTACGAGGTGCGGCTCACCGCTGTCGCCGAGCGACTGTTCGCCGCCGAGATCCACGCGGGCTCGGACGCCTCCCGCATCGACTTCCGCGCCGATTACGACAGCCTGACGTTCAAGCCCTGCCAGGTGCCCGAGCACGTCGCCGGGGGCGTCCACATGCTGATGTACACGTTCGGTCTGCAATACGTCGCCCTGGACTTCCTCGTTAACCCACAGGGCCACTGGTACCTCGTCGACGTCAACCCCAACGGGCAGTGGGGATTCGTCCCGGACCTGAGGGCGCCCATCACCCAAGCACTCGCTGACCTTCTGGAAAGGGCCCACGCATGATCACCGAAGTACCGTCGGCCGACGAGCTCCGGCAACACATGGCCGACCACCTGGTGAGGACTGGTTGTATCCGGACCAAGCCGTGGCGCGCCGCCTTCCTCAGCGTCCCCCGCCACAAGTTCGTCCCCGCTTTCACCGTCCGGGCGCAGGGCAGCCTCCACACGTACAGCCAGGGCGACCCGGCATGGCTGGTCACGGCCTACAGCGACATCAGCCTCTTGACCCAGTTCGACCAAGGCGGCGCCGCGACCAGCTCGTCCACGCAACCCTCCCTCATGGCCCGCATGCTCGAGGCCCTCGACGTCCATGACGCGGACACCGTGCTGGAGATCGGCGCAGGCACCGGCTACAACGCCGCGTTGCTCTCCCACCGCCTCGGCAGCGACAACATCGTGACCGTCGACGTCGACCCCGATCTGGTGGCGGCCGCGAAGATGCGCCTGCGCGAGGCCGGGTACGAGCCGACACTCGTCGTCGGCGACGGGATGATCGGCTGCCCCGAGCGTGCACCGTACGACCGGCTCCTGGCGACGTGCGGCGTCGGCCGGATCCCGGACGCCTGGCGGGAGCAAGTCCGCCCGGGCGGGGTGATCGTGGCCAATGTGGGCTGCGGCATCGCGCGCCTGTCCGTGGCGGCCGACCACTCGGCCGGCGGCCGGTTCCTCCCCGAGCTGGCCGGCTTCATGACCGCCCGGTCGAGCCCTGACACCGTGGGGACCGCCGCGGGGCAGCTCGTGCAGCCGCTGCTGACGTGGTCCGACCAGACCCGGGAGATCACCGTCCCGACAAGCCTGGACGCTGCCATGCCGCAGCTGCTCGCCTCACTGGCGCAACCGGGGGTCAACGAGTTCGCCCTGGCAGACGACGACGGCCGTCAGATGCGATGCCTCTTCGACCCGGTCACCTCGTCGTGGGCGCGTATCACCATGACCGGGGTCCAGACCGCTCGCCTCGACCACGGCGGCCCCCGTGATCTATGGGCCGAGAGGGAGCCGTTGCTCAGTCACTGGCGGGATGTCGGACGACCAGGGCACGACCGGTACGGCCTGTCGGTCTCCGCGGACGGTGCTCATACGCTGTGGCTGGACGAGCCGGAGAGCATGAGCTGGCGACTGCCCGACTAGGCCGCCCTCCGATCGATCTTCTTCCGCTGTTTCACGGCGTAACACGTACCCACCCACACCAGTTGCCACGTGATGCTCCGGTGGGGATGGGGACTCCATGTGGACTCCGGCCATGAAGCGGCCCCCCGATCCGCTTGGATCAGGGGGCCAGAACAGGCTCTCACCTGCGATCAGTCACGGTGGGCACAGACGGATTCGAACCGCCGACATCTGCCTTGTAAGGGCAGCGCTCTACCGCTGAGCTATGCGCCCGGCATGAGGTGTCAGCCTACCTTGTCCGCGCCCCGGCGCCGCAATCCAGCGGGCGGTGGGAAGAACGTGGGAAGAGCCACGCCTGATCGCGAACCGACCGACCCGCCTGTTCGTCAGTGACGGGTGGGAGAATGACAGCCGGGCCTGGGGCGATCCATGTGGGAGAGGGAAGTGGCGGCGACATCCGCGCAGTCTGCACGTGCAGTACGTCGTCCGCGTCCAGGAGGCCGCCCAGGTGCAGTGCGTCGTCCGCGCGGCCCGGTGCGCCGGGTCGCCGGGGCCGTCGTCGGGGCCGTCGTCGGGCGGGCCGTGCTTGTGCTGGTGCCGTTGCCGCTGCTGGTGGCGGTGGTGCCGATGACGTTCGCGGGGGGCGGGGCGCGGCGGTGGTTCGGGGGGCGGGGGGAAGGGCAGCGGGCGCAGGCGCAGGCGGCGAAGGACGAGGCCGCGGCGGCGTTCTATGAGCTGGACACCGCGCAGCGCGATCTGCGGATCTCGATCGAGACGATCACGGCGGTCGACGACTCACCGGCCGCCCGGCGGGCGACGGCCGACTTCGAGGCGCTCGGTCAGCGGATCGACCAGGTCAGCCGGGACTACATCACCGCTGTGGACGCCCATGACCTGGACCACGACGACCTGGACGCACAGGCCGCCTCGCGCGCCCGCGCCGATCTGGTCAGGGCGAAGGACGAGCTGCGGCGCACCAAGGCGGAGCTCGACCGCTTCGCGCAGGGGCTCGACCCGCTGCTGGAGCGGGCCGAGACCCAGCTGGCGCGGCTGGCGCCCGCCGTGGAGCGGGCCCGGCAGGCGCTGCGCGCGGCGAGCGACGCGCTGGATGCCGTACGGGGGTCCGGGCTGCGGGCCGACGACCTGGCGGCGCGGCTGGCCGCGCTGGCGCCCGAGCTGACCAGGCTCAACGAGGGGGCCGGCCGACATGGTGTGCAGGGGACCATCCGGCGCGCGGACGATGTGCTGCGCCGGGCGGAGGCGGTGCGCGGCGAGGCGGAGCGGCTGCCGGAGCGGGCCGCGGAGATCGACCGGCGGCTGGTGTCGCTGCGTACCCGCGCGCAGGCGATCACCACGCGGACGGAGGGCGTCGCGCCCGTGCTGAGCGAGTTGCGGCGGCGCTACAGCGCGGCCTGCTGGCAGGATCTGCAGGCCGTCCCGGAGCAGGCCGCGGGGGATGTCGCGCGGGCCGAGGCGAAGCTCAAGGAGGCGCAGGAGGCGCGGGACGAGCAGCGCTGGGCGGATGCCACCGCCCTGCTCGCGACCGTGCGGGCGCTGCTGAACACCACGGACGAGGCGGTGTCGGCGGCCGGCGACCGGCTGCGGCGGCTCGACGAGGTGTCCTACGACCGGAACAAGGAAGTCGAGCGCACGCGCTTCGCGATCCGCGACGCGCAGCGGCTGGCGATGGCCGGGCGCGATACGCCCGACCCGCGCCACGCGAGGCCGCTGGACGGCGCGGTGGAGCGGCTGGACCGGGCGATCGCGGGGCTGGAGGGGCGGCACCCGGACTGGTGGCACTTCCTGTCCGAGACGGAGGCCGTGCGGCAGACCACCGCCCGCGTGGTGCAGGAGATCCGTGAAGAGCGCGGGGGCGCGCACTGAGCATCCCGCCGGCCTGCGAGTTTCGCGGGCTGTGCGCGCTGTTGGACCGCCTCTCCCCTGGCTATGCTGCCTCCTATGCCTCGCTACGAGTACCGATGCCGCGCCTGCGGGACCACCTTCGAGCTGAACCGGCCCATGGCCGAGTCCTCGGCGCCCGCGTCCTGCCCGGACGGGCACGGCGACACGGTGAAGCTGCTCTCGACGGTCGCCGTCACCGGCTCCTCCTCCGCCCCGGCGCGGCCCCAGGCCTCCGGTGGCGGTGGCGGTGGATGCTGTGGGGGCGGCTGCTGCGGCTGAGGTCGCGCGGTCGCGGTTGAGCCGGCCCGGCTGGGGGCGGATCCTGGGAGGTACGTACGCAGGTACGGCCTCGACCGCGCAGCGCGCAGCACCGCGAGGCTGGGGTCTCCGCGAGCGGCAGGGGTAAAGCCCATCAGCCCGAAGGAGGCCGGACATGGCTACTGGCCGCCCCTCCCCCATCGGTCCTCACCCGGCGGGGATCGGACGCCAATTCCCTGAGCGGGTCGGCGTCCGCATCAAACTCGACGAGCATCTGCCGGTCGACCACCGGCTCAGCCAGGTCTACCGCATCGGTGCGGGCCTGATGGGGCTGGTCCTGATCGCCTTCGGCATCCTGGGCCTGGTCCACCAGATCGGCTTCTTTGACACCGGCGGTGACACCGTTGTCGCTCTGAACACCAACGGCGCGCTGAGCGTGCTGTCCATCGTCATCGGCCTGCTGCTGTTCGTCGGCATGGTCATCGGCGGCAACTTCGCGTCGACCCTCAACATCGTGCTGGGCATCGCCTTCCTGCTGAGCGGTTTCGTCAATCTCGCCCTGCTGGAGTCGCCCTACAACTTCCTGGCCTTCCGCCTCCAGAACGTGCTGTTCAGCTTCGTGGTCGGCCTGATGCTGATGTGGTTCGGCATGTACGGGCGGGTCAGCGGCGGGCTGCCGCACGACAATCCGTACTGGCAGGCCCGCCACCCCGTCCTCGCCGAACGCGAGGCGCACGCCCGGGAGGTCGGTCGTGGCGATCAGCCGCCCGGTAGGCCGCCCGGTAAGTGGGGCAAGCTTGATAAGCCCCCCGGGATGTCCACAGAGCAGCAGACAGAGCCGAAAGAAAGGCAGCAAGAAGGGCGGGAAGGGAGGCGGCACGCCCGGCGGCTGCTGCGGCGGCGCAGGCTCAGCGGCGGCGCGCCAGGGTCAGCCCATCCGCGACCGTCAGCATGACCGACTCCATCCGGGTGTCGGCGGCCACATGCTCGTTGAACGCCTTGATCGCCGCGCCCGCGCCCGTCGCCTCCGGGTCGACGACGGACCCGTGGAAGAACACGTTGTCCGCGACGATCAGCCCGCCCGGGCTCATGCGCTCCACCAGCTCCTCCCAGTACGCGATGTAGTTGCCCTTGTCCGCGTCGAGATAGGCCAGGTCGATGTGCGGATCGGACGGCATCGCCCGCAGCGTGTCCAGTGCGGGCGCGATCCGCAGGTCGATACGGTCCGCGACCCCGGCCTTCGCCCAGGCCTCCCGGCCGTACGCCGTCCACTCCTCCGATACGTCGCAGGCGATCAGCTTGCCGTCGGCGGGCAGCGCCTGCGCCATCGACAGGGCGGAGAAGCCGGTGAAGGTGCCGACCTCGACGATGTGCCGCGCGCCGGTCAGCCGCACCAGGAACGCCAGCAGCGGGCCCTGCTCCTCGGCGGACTGCATGCCCGCGTACTCGGGCAGCTGGGCGTACGTGACCTCGACGAGCTCGCGCTGGACCGGGTCGAGCGGCGGGTTGTGCCGCAGCATGTAGCCGTACAGCTCGTCCGTGACCGGCGTGCTCTTGCTCTCGGCCAACGTGGCCCCCTTCAGCTTCCCAGGTAACGCAGTACAGCCAGTACGCGGCGACTGTAACCCGAACTCGCGGGGAGTTCGAGCTTGTCGAAGATCGCGTTGATGTGCTTTTCGACGGCGCTGCGCGAGACATGCAGCCGCTCCGCGATGGCGGTGTTGGCGTGGCCCTGCGCCATCGCGCCGAGGACATCGCGCTCGCGCGGGGTGAGCCGGCTGAGGGGGTCGGTGTGGGTGCTGCGGGCCAGCAGTCTGCGGACGACCTCGGGGTCGAAGGCGGCGCGGCCCGCCGCGACCCGCTCCAGCGCGTCCAGGAACTCGTCGACCTCCACCACCCGGTCCTTGAGCAGATAACCGACCCCCGCGCCTCCGCCCGAGGTGTCCGAGGTGTCCGAGGTGAGCAGTTCGGTCGCGTACCGCTTCTCCACGTACTGCGACAGCACCAGCACGCCGACGCCGGGGTGGAGCCGCCGGATCTCCAGCGCCGCCCGCAGCCCCTCGTCGGTGTGCGTCGGCGGCATCCGTACGTCGACCACCACCGCGTCCACATCGGGGTGCCGTCCCACCGCCTCGACCAGCGCCGCGCCGTCGCCCACCGCCGCCACCACCTCGTGGCCCTCCTCGGCGAGCAGCCGCACCAGGCCCTCGCGGAGCAGGGTCGAGTCATCGGCCAGCATCACGCGCATGGCAGCTCCGCACTGACCGTCGTGGGTCCGCCGGGCGGGCTGACCACCCGCAGCCGGCCGTCCAGCGCCGCCACCCGCCGGGCCAGCCCCAGCAGCCCGCCGCCCGCCGGGTCCGCGCCGCCCCCGCCGTCGTCGGTGACCCGTACCAGCAGCAACCCGCCCGAAAAATCCACCTGCGCCTCCCCCTGGGTGAGCGCCACCGTGACCCGCTCCGCGCCCGAGTGCTTGATCGCGTTGGTCACCGCCTCGGCAACCACGAAGTACGCCACTGTACGGACCGCCTCCCCCGGCTCCGCCGTCAGCCCGTACTCCAGCCGCACCGGGATCGCCGACCGCTCGGCGACCGCCTCCAGCGCCGCCCGCAGCCCGGCCTCGTCCAGCGCCGTGGGGTACACCCGCCACGCCACCTCGCGCAGATCGGTCAGCGCGGCCCGGCTCTCCTCGTGGGCCTGGACGAGCAGGGCGCGCGACTTGTCGGGGTCCTGGCTGCGGCGGGCCCGGCCGAGCAGCATGCCGAGGGCGACGAGCCGCTGCTGCACCCCGTCGTGCAGATCGCGCTCGATACGGCGGCGCTCGTCGTGCACCGCGTCCACGACCCCGGCACGGCTGGTGGACAGCTCGTCGATCCGGCGCCGGAGCGCCTCCTGGTGGGTGGGGCCGAGGAAGTGGCGGGCCAGCTGCCCCTCCAGGATCGCGACGCCGACGATGCCCTGGAGTGCGAGGAAGAGCAGGAAGAGCCCGCCGATGCCGGAGGCGGCGATCGTGATCCACTCGCCGTCGCGCATGATGAACCAGCCCCACAGCAGCAGGCTGCCGTACGCGGTGCCGACCACCACGGCCAGCAGCACCAGCCCGCCCAGCAGCCCCAGCGACCAGCGCACCGCCAGGTACTGGCGGGCGCCGCGGTCGTCGTACTCGGCCGCGATGTCATGGCCCAGGAAGCGGGCCAGCCGGCGGCGCTCGGTCTCCGTCAGCCGCCGCGCCCCGGCCGTCACCCTGCGCAGCGCGCACCGCCGGGCGGCCGGCCACCCGCCCGGCCAGGTCCGTACGCACAGCAGGGCCAAGCCCGCCGCGGCGACGCACACCAGCTCCACGACCGCGGTGCCCGCGCCGATCAGCAGCCCGCCCGCCACGCGCAGCCCGCGCCGTAGCCAGCTCCTCGATGTCCCCCTCGTCCCCATGGGCGGCAACGCTAGCGGCGCGCGCCGGCCCGCACACTGAGGATTTCCGCAGGTTGTGGGTGCGGCGCGCGACCGTGCGGCCGGGTGGGCGCCCTCATGGTCCCGGGGCGGCCACCTTTCTAGCGTCGTCGGGCATGAGCGACCGGATCACCGACTGGGCCACCGGCCTGATGGACACCCTTGGCGCGCCCGGCGCGGGCGCCGCCATTGCCCTGGAGAACCTCTTCCCGCCCCTGCCCAGCGAGGTGATCCTGCCGCTGGCGGGATTCGCCGCCGCGCAGGGCGACATGAACCTGTACGCCGCGCTGCTGTGGACCACCGCCGGCTCGGTGATCGGGGCGCTCGCCCTGTACTGGGCGGGCGGGCTGCTCGGCCGGGACCGTACGGTCGCGATCGCCGCGCGGCTGCCGCTGGTGAAGGTGGCGGACATCGAGCGGACGGAGCGGTGGTTCGCCCGGCACGGCACGAAGGCCGTCTTCTTCGGGCGCATGGTGCCGATCTTCCGCAGTCTGATCTCGGTGCCGGCCGGGATCGAGCGGATGCCGGTGCCCGTCTTCCTCGCCCTGACCACGCTCGGCAGCTTGATCTGGAACACGGTGTTCGTGCTGGCCGGGTATGCGCTGGGGGACAACTGGCGGGAGGTGACGGACTACGTCTCGGTGTACTCCAAGGTGGTGGCGGGTGCGGCGGCGCTGGGGGTGGTGGCGTTCGTGGGCGTCAGGGTCTTCCGCCCGGGGCGGGGCCGGCGGCGGGGGTGAACGGGTGCCGGGGGCGCGGGCAGGGGTCAGGCAGTGACCGGCCAGGTTGCGGCGTCACGCCCCCGCGCCGGCCACCCCGGTCCGGGCCGCGAAGGCTCGCAGGATCTCCTCCCCCGCCGCAACGCCCCGCTCCCGCAGCGCGGTCACATGCGGCGCCGTCCAGCCCTCGTCGGCGAGTTCGCCGTGGCCCGGGCGCCAGGCGCGGTCGGCGGCCAGGAGGAGGTCGGCGTCCAGGAGGGAGTCCCCGGCGCCGAGCACCTCGCGCGCTCCCGTACGGCGCGCGATCTCGGCGACCGCCGCGCTCTTGGTGAGCGGCTTCGGCACGGCGTAGATCTTGCGGCCCTGCAGCGAGACCGTCCAGCCTCGCTCCTCGGCCCAGGCGGTCAGCTCCTTGACGTAAGCCCCGGGCAACAGGGCCCGTTCGACGACCAGGTAGGCGAACAGGTCCTCGGCCACCCGCTCCTTGAGCAGCCAGGCCGGGTCCGCGGTACGGACGAGATGGGCGCGGACCTCCTCCAGCGGCGCGCACGCCGCGGCGAGGCGGGCGCGCACGGACGCCTGCCAGTCCGGGTCGGACTCGCCGTCGACCAGCAGATGCCCGCCGTTCGCGCAGATCGCGAAGCGGGGGGCGGGGCCGGGGAGGCGGACGCGGCCGTACTGCTCGCGGGTGCGCGTGGTGGTCGGTACGAAGACGGCGCCGCGGGCCAGTTCGGCGAGCAGCCCGGCCGCGGTCTCCGTCATGTACGACAGCGGCTGGTGGCCGTACACCTCGACGCACAGCAGGCGCGGCGCCTCGGCGTCCGGCATGCGGAGGTCGAGCGCGGCCGCCGAGTAGATCAGGGTGCGGTCGAGGTCGCTCGCGATCAGCAGGGGTGACTGCTCATGGCTCGTCATCAGTCGGTCACCGCCTTGCCGTCCGCGCCCGTCGCCCCGCGCGTATAGCGGGGGTGGATCAGCCCGACGCACGAGTACGTCAGGTCGTCCACCTCCTCCACCGGCACCCCGCGCTGCTCGGCCAGCAGCCGCACATGGGCCAGGTCCGCGCCCGCGCCGCGCGCCGCGAGGATCTTCCACGGGACGCGGCGCAACAGCACACGCGTCGTCTCGCCCACGCCCGGCTTGACGAGGTTCACGTCGTGGATGCCGTACTCCTCGCTGATCCGCTCGACGGCCGCCCACCCCTCCCAGGTCGGGCTGCGGTCGGCCGCCGCGAGTTCCTTCGCGTCGGCGGCGACCTGGTCGGCGACCTCGTCGAAGTGGGCCGTGACGGTGTCGAGGAAGAACCCGGAGACATCGGCGCCGGCCAGCTCGCGGTAGAACTTCCCGCCGTGGAAGTCGTCGGGACCGACCAGGTCGGCGCGGAGCACGGTGCGCGATATCAGCCCGGAGACGGTCGAGTTGAGGCAGGCGGAGGGGATGAGGAAGTCATCGCGCGTGCCGTACGTCTCGACGCAGCGGCCGGGGTCGGCGAGTACGGCGATCCGCGGGTCGAAGCCGGGATACGGCCGCACAGCCTCCGCCAGCTCGCGGGTGATCGCGCCCTTGCCGGTCCAGCCGTCGACGAACACCACGTCGGCGGGGTCGTGACGGTCCGCCAGCCAGCGCAGCGCGGTGGTGTCGATGCCGCGGCCGCGCACGATCGAAATGGCGTAATGCGGCAGGTCAAGACCGTGCGCGTGGCGCGCCCAGCGGCGCATCAGCACGCCGACGGGGGTGCCGGCCCGGGCCAGCGACACCAGGACGGGGCGCGGCGAACGCTCGGCGAGCACGGTCTCGGTGACCGCGCCGACCGCCCGCGCGATGCGCGCCGCGGAGGTGGTGAGCGCGCCCCGGAACAGCGCCTGGTACTCCTCGGTGGGCTGGTACTCGACGGGCAGCGACTCGGCGTAGTGCGCGCCGCCGCTCTGGATCGCCTCCTCGCGCTCCTCGGTGGGCGCTTCGAGTGTGACGTCGGAGAAGTCCTGCAGCAGCCAGCCGACATCTTCGGGGGCGTACGAGGAGAACGCGGGGCCGCGCAGCGGTTCCGGCAGCGGCGGTTGTGACATGGGGGGCGCCTGTCGCTCGGGGGTGGGGGCGTTGGTGTTCGGCGTGTAGGACGGCACGACGGCCAGCAGGAGGCGGTCGGTGTGCGCGGCGAGCTGCGCCAACAGCCCATCCTGGGCGTGCAGTTCGGCGGTGTCGGCCGGGGAGTCGACCACGGCGACGATCGCGTCGAAACGGCGCGTGGGGTCGCCGCCGGGGGCGACGTTGTAGGCGTAGCGCTCGCCCGGCCCGTCGTCGGGCGCGTCGTGCGCGGGGAAGGCGAGGCGGGTACGGATCGCGTAGCCGGGGTCGTCGACGGCCAGCACGGGTGAGCGCGTGGTGGTCGAGTACCGCACCTCGGCCCCGCCCGACCCGGTGTCCAGCGCGGACTCCAACGCGGACTCCAGCGCCTCGGCGATCCGCAGCGGCGCGTACATGAGCTCCTCGAAGCCGAGGACGAGCACGCGGCGGGGGGGCGTGGTGTCCGGCGCGGCGGCACCCAGCGCTTCGGCGATACGGGCCGCCATGCCCGGAAGCGCGGCCTCCAGCCGCTCCCGGTGGGCGGGCGTGAAGCCGTGCCGCCCACCGTCGGGCACCCCCTGAGGCCAGCCGAGCCCCACCCGAACCACCCCCGCACGGCCGGACCGCCCCGCGAGCCCCGGGCCGGGCGCAGACGACGCGGACGCGGGCGCGGGATGGGGCGCAGACGCGGGCGTCTTGCCCGGCCCGAGCGCGAGCGCCGCGTCCGGCACGGCCCCAGGCACCGCGTCGGCCACAGGCCCGGGCACCGAGTCAGGCCGGAGCGCGCGCCCCGAGCCGGGCGCAGCCGCAGACGCCGGGTCCACAGACGCCGGGTCCGCAGCCGCAGACGCCGGGTCCACAGACTCAGACTCCGGGTCCGCAGCCCCCGGCCGCGCGGCAGCGGCCTCGTGTTCCGCGACCAGCCGCTGTCCGCGCTCCAGGACCCCCGCGGGGAGCCGGACCGTGCCCGTCGCCGCCGCGATCAGGTCCACGCGTGCGCCGAGGTCGGCCGCGAACGCGTCCAGGCGGGCGCGGTCCTCGGGCGAGCGCATGTCGACCAGGGCCACCACCACGTACCGCTGCCGCGGGAAGCGCCGATGGAGGGCGGCGATCGTGTTGAGCACCGTCCGGCCCGTCGAGAACTCGTCGTCGACGAGGACCAGAGGGCCGTCCGTGGCCAGCAGGCCGGGGTCCTCGGGGAGGAGGAGGTGGGACGTGGCGTGGCTGTGCTCCTCCTCGAAGCCGCCCACCGGCGCGACCCCCTCGACCGGGCGGCGGGTGGAGTGGAGGTAGGGGGCGAGGCCGAGGCCGTCCGCGACGCTGTGGCCCAGGCCCGTCGCGGTCTCCGCGTAGCCGAGCACGACCGCGCGCGCCGCGGCCTCGTCGCCCAGCAGCTCACGCACCCGGCGCCCGAGCCGTACGCCCGCGCCGTGGACGGCCCGCGGCCGCTGCGGCACATGCTTGCCGAGCACGTTGGACACCAGCAGATGCGCGCGCTTGGGGTTGCGCCGCAGCGCGAGCCCCAGCAGCTCGCGCAGTTCATCGCCGCCTTCGAGCCCGACACCCAGCCGGTCCGCGACCCACTGCCCCGACCACATCACGCCGTACGCCCCTGCCTCATCAGTCCGCTCAGCCCCATCAAGCACCCGTCCCGGCACCCATCATCCCGTCTGCAACCCCGCCGCCAGCAGCTCCACAAAGCTGATGTGCTCCTGGGCCACGCCGAACACCTCGGCGCGCCGCAGGGTCCGCTCGGCCCAGGCGCGGTGCGGCTTCACCTCGTTCATCTTGTTGGTGTACGCCGAGCGCAGCACACCGCCCCCGCCGCGTTCCGGCTCGAGGATGTCCACGGCGTCGCTGTACTCCTCGTGACTGACCACGGACAGCGCATGCACGGGGGCGACATGCGTCGGGTGAATGCAGGTCTTGCCCTGTAGGCCGTTGGCGCGGTCGAGTTCGATCTCGCGCAGCAGTCCGTCCATGTCGTGCTCGATGAGGGCGGTGCGCAGCGACGACGCGGCGTGGTCGGTGAAGGGGCTGAGGCGCAGTTGCGGCTTGAACATCCGCTCGTGCGGCTTGAAGTACTCCCACACCGGCCCGGTGACCGTGAAGCCGGTGCCGTCCGCGCGGCCCAGCATGTTCACCACGTCCGCGATGACGGAGGCGACGAGCTGTACGTCGTACGCCGTCATGTCGGGCGCCCGGCGCAGCCCGTAGGCCGAGCACAGGTCGGTGACGCCGAGGCGGAGCGCCAGGACCCGCTCGCGGTGCTTGTCGACGGTGCGCCCGATGCCGGCCAGGGTCTCGGTGCGGGTCTCCCGGTGCATCAGCTCCGGCGATTCGAGGACCGGCATCGCGTACAGTCGCCGTCCGCCCAGGGCCGCGGTCGCCTCCTCGGTTTCGGCCGAAATCAGCGCCTCGAGGAAGGGGACGCCGCGCTCCTCGGTGAACTTCGGCAGTACGAATCCGGACAGCAGTCGCACGGCCGTTCCAAGCCGCTGGACGAGATCGACGATCTGCTCGGGGGTCCGCACGCGGATGAACAGCAAGGGCAGCAGGAGATGCGGGCCGCGCGCCGAGAGTTCGCCCAGCTGCCGTACGAGGTTCTCCTCGGCCTCGGGCACCTCGTTGTCGTCTATCGAGTCCTCCAGGCAGAGCACCATGGAGGTAACACCCTGACCTGCCTGTTTGACGATGTCATCGGCGAGGCGGGGCCGGGTGGCCGGGCTGTAGAGGGTGGCACCGAGGGCGACAGCGAGCGTGTGGGCCGGAGAGTCCGCGCTGAATTCGCCGGGCTCCCGGTAGAACAGATCTTTCCGCACCTCGGCCGACAGGTGTCCAAAATGCCGCATAGTTCTCCCCACGCTGCCGTGCCCGCGCTGGCCGCTCCGGCCCGGGTAGTGGCCGATAATCGTACGTGCGGCGACTGGTCAAAAGTTCCCCAAGGGCGTGAAAATCACGTAACTCATGTGCGTCCACCGCGTGTCCGGGATGCTGACCCATCCACCCTTTCCGGCCTCTTCCCGATCCCGCACCGGCCCCCTGCGTTGTCCCGGCCAGGGCTGGGAGGGCAGGATTGCTGCCATGACGCACGCGATGCTGAAGGGATCGAACATCCCGCTGGAGGCCACCGCCGTACGGGCTGTGCTCCGCTGGACTCCCGGCACGGACGTACCCGACGTGGACGCCTCGGCGCTACTGCTGGGCCCGGACGAGCGCGTGCGTTCGGACGAGGATTTCGTCTTCTACAACCAGCCACGACATCCGTCCGGCCTGGTCCGGCATCTGCCCAAGAAACGGGTGGCGGAGGGGCTGACGGACACCGTCGAGGCCGACCTGGCGGCGCTGGAGCCGGCCGTCCACCGGGTGGTGCTGGCCGCGTCGGCGGACGGCGGCACCTTCGGCCAGGTGACGGACCTGAGCCTGCTGCTGTACGACGCGTCGGGCGCGGCGGGCACGGAGCCGCTCGCGGAGTTCGTGGTGGCGCCGGAGACCGGCCAGGAGACCGCGCTGCTCTGCGGCGAGCTCTACCGGCGCGGCGGCTCCTGGAAGTTCCGCGCGCTCGGGCAGGGCTATGAGTCGGGGCTGGTCGGGCTGGCCACGGAGTACGGCATCTCGGTGGAAGACGGCGAGGGCGACGGTGGGGGTGACGGCGGAAACACCGGCGAGGGCCGCCCGGCGGCCGACGCCGCTCCCGGCCCGAGCACCGGCGGGCCCGGGAGCCCGGACACCCCCGCGAGCGGGAACGGGAGCGGGAGCGGGGGCGGGGGCGGGAACGGGAGCGGGGGCGAGCCGGAGGGCACGCCCACCCCCATGCCGGCATTCCCGTCGCTGGTCGCCGCGGATGGCGCGGCGCCCCCTGGCCCCGTCTTCGGGCAGGACTCCTGGGACGACTCGCAGCTGACCCAGCCGATGGCGGCGCCCACACCGCTGCCGACCGGCCACGGCCCCGTGCCGCCCCCACCCACCGCCCCGCCACAGCCTCAGCCACAGCCCGGCTATGGCTACCCGCAGCAGCCCACGTACGGCTACCCGCAGCCACCCCAGCCCCCCGCCCAGCCCCCGGCGGCGCAGCCGGCGTACGGATATCCGCAGCAGCCCGCGTACGGCTACCCGCAGCAGGTGCAGCGCACCCAGCCCATACCGCCGCCCCCGCTGCCCGACCCCAACTTCACGCTGCCGCCGCAGGGGCCGCAGTTCCAGCACCGGTGAGCAGCCGGCGTAGCCGGGCGCCGGGGCACACCCCCGGCGCCCGGCTACGCCGCCCTCAGACCTTCAGACCTTCTCCTTGTAGCCCCGGCCCCACTGGAGCCCCCACCCGTACAGCCGGTCCAGCTCCGCCTGGAAGCCGTACACGTACTTCACCTCGCGGCGGACCAGCATCTCGCCCTTGACGTTCTCGATCATCACCACGGCGCAGGAGCGGGCCTGCGGGGCCCGCTCGTGGAGTTCGATCTCCACCCGCGGCCCGTTGCTGGGGTAGAGCGTGACCATGCCGTGGGTGCGGTCGAAGGCCGGGGTGCCGTCGTAGATGTAGACGAAGACGAGCAGCCGCTTGATGTCGTCCTTGTGGTCCATGTTGATGTAGATCGTCTCGCCGGTTCCGGACCCGAACCGGTCGTCGCCGCTGAGCTTGACGTACGGCGCCTCATTGAGGTTGCCCAGGAAGTTGCCGAGCGGCTGGACCACGCCCTTGGCGCCGCTCTGCAGCTCGTACATGCAGGCCAGGTCCAGGTCGACGTTGACCATCGCGGAGCCCTGGGCCTGCACCATCTCCGGCTTGAACATCCGCAGCGGATGGCGCAGCGAGCCACGCCCCGCCCTGTCGTTGAAGTCCGACGTCCGCATCCGCCAGGACAGGTTGATCCGCAGGTTGCCGCTGGCCGCCCCCTGCTTGGTCAGCGATATGGTCTGGTGCCGCTTGGTCAGCGCGACCACACCCGAGGCGTCGCCGCTGTCGAATTCGCGCCACGCGCCCCGTCCCCAGTTGTTCCAGAACGCCATCGTGTGCACCCCCACCAATCGTGGCTCCGCCAGTGCCTCTGCCGGCACTGCCTCAACTGCCCAACTGCGCCTTGCGCCAGGCCCCGACGCCCAACTGCCCGCGGGGCGGGCCGGGAGACAGGACTCCCGGCCCGCCCCGCTCAGAGCGTTCCTCAAACGGACCCGCGTCACACTCCGGAGGTGACTTCCGCCTTGCTCTCGGCGTCCTCGCCCCCCGCTGCCTCCTCCCGGCGGTTGCGCACCACCGAGGACCAGTACGAGGCGCCGATCAGGACCACACCGATCAGGCCGGTGATCACCTCGTTGATCTCGTACTTGATCGTGATGAGCAGGATGGCGGCGAGCGCGCCGATGGCGTAGTGCGCGCCGTGCTCCAGGTAGACGTAGTCGTCCAGGGTGCCCCTGCGGACGAGGTAGACGGTCAGCGACCGGATGTACATGGCGCCGATGCCCAGACCCAGCGCCATCTCGAAGATGTCGTTGGTGATCGCGAAGGCGCCGATGACGCCGTCGAAGGAGAACGACGCGTCGATGACCTCCAGGTAGAGGAACAGGAAGAACGCGGCCTTGCCGGCCAGGCCGACCACCGTGGCGCCCTGGCTGCCCTTCGGGCCTGCGGCGGCCTTCTCGGCCTCCTTCGCCTCGTCGCCGTCTTCGTCGGCCCCGTCTTCGTCGTCCTCTTCGTCTTCCTCCAGCTTGTCCTCGAAGTAGCCGGAGATGCCGCCGACGATCAGGTAGGTGAGCAGACCGGCGACGCCGGCCAGCAGGACCGTCGCGCTCTTGTCACCGCCGCCGTGGGCCACGTCGGTGGCGAAGGTCATGGCGGTCACGAGCAGCGCCAGCAGGGCGATGACGATCGAGAAGGTGTCCAGCTTGCCGAGCTTGGCCAGCGGCCGCTCCAGCCAGGCCAGCCACTTGATGTCGCGCTCCTCGAAGATGAAGTCGAGGAAGATCATCAGCAGGAACATCCCGCCGAAGGCCGCGATCGCCGGGTGCGCGGCGGTGACCAGGTGTTCGTACTTGTCCTTGTTGTTGATCGCCAGGTCGACGGCCTCCAGCGGCCCCATCTTCGCCGTGATCGCCACGATGATCACGGGGAAGACGAGGCGCATGCCGAAGACGGCGACCAGGATGCCGACCGTCAGGAAGATCTTCTGCCAGAAGGCGTTCATCTTCCGGAGGATGCCCGCGTTGATGACCGCGTTGTCGAACGAGAGCGAGATCTCCAGGATCGAGAGGATCCCGACAATCGCGAGCCCCTTCCACCCCCAGAGGACGCCGGCCAAGGCCAGGCCGGCCGCCGTCACGGCGAACGACCAACCAAAGGTTTTGAGGAGCACTTCCTGTCCAATCCCTCTTCGTGAGGTCTCCCCCGCGCACTTTACGCGGCTTTACGAAACGTTGACCCCGAAGTCTAGAGCGATGCCCCGAAGACCCGACGCGTACCCCTGCCCTACAGCCCGGAACTTCCACTCGCCGCCATAGCGGTAAACCTCCCCGAAGATCATCGCCGTCTCGCTGGACGCGTCCTCCGAGAGGTCGTAGCGGGCCAGCTCGGCACCGTCCGCCTGGTTCACCACACGGATGAAAGCGTTGCTGACCTGCCCGAACGACTGACGCCTGGAGTCCGCGTCATGGATCGACACGGGGAAGACGATCTTGTCGACCTGCGCCGGGACCTTGGCGAGGTCGATCAGGATCGACTCGTCGTCGCCCTCGCCCTCACCCGTGAGGTTGTCGCCGGTGTGCTCGACCGAGCCCTCGGGGCTCTTCAGATTGTTGTAGAAGACGAAGTACTCGTCGCCGAGCACCCGCCCCGACTGGCACAGCAGCGCGCTGGCGTCGAGGTCGAACGGCGCTCCGGTGGTCGAGCGCGCGTCCCAGCCCAGGCCGACCATCACCTGGGTGAGATTCGGCGCGGCCTTGGTGAGGGAGACATTGCCTCCCTTGGCGAGGGTGACGCCCATGATCTGATTCCTCCCCGTGGTGTCGCTAAGAGCTCATGAGAAGCAGCACGTCCGGCGCCGCGCTCCTGTCGATGTGCAGGGACGCGGCGCCGGACGCGCGGGCGGTACGGTGCGTACGCGGGACGTACATACGCGGGTGGTGCTACGGGCGTGTCAGACGTTGACGCCGAAGTCCTGAGCGATGCCGCGCAGACCCGAGGCGTACCCCTGGCCGATCGCCCGGAACTTCCACTCCGCCCCGTGCCGGTACAGCTCGCCGAAGACCATGGCGGTCTCGGTCGAGGCGTCCTCGGTCAGGTCGTAGCGGGCGAGCTCGTTGCCGTCGGCCTGGTTGACCACACGGATGAACGCGTTCCGGACCTGGCCGAAGCTCTGCTGGCGGGTCTCGGCGTCGTAGATCGAGACCGGGAACACGATCTTGGCGACATCGGCCGGCACGCCGACCAGGTTCACCTTGATCTGCTCGTCGTCGCCCTCGCCCTCACCGGTGAGGTTGTCGCCGGTGTGCTCGACCGAGCCGTCGGGGCTCTTCAGGTTGTTGAAGAAGACGAAGTTCTGGTCGCCGGAGACCTTGCCTTCGGCGTTGGTCAGCAGGGCGCTGGCGTCGAGGTCGAAGTCAGTGCCCGTGGTGGTGCGGATGTCCCAGCCCAGACCCACGGTGATGGCGGTCAGGTTAGGGGCTTCCTTGGTCAGCGAGACGTTGCCGCCCTTGCTGAGGCTGACTCCCACGAGTCCTCCCAAAAAGGTTCGTCAGGAGCACTGTGTGCCCCTTCATTGCTATGCCGGGTGCCGGGGCGCCGCCCAGATACGGCCTGGGAACGCCCGGAGATCCCATCAGGATCAACGCGTCGATCCTAGTGAGCGGTTCCCCTCATCACAGGGTTTCCCGGGCGTTACAGGGTTTCCAGGGCCTTCGCGTACTCGTTGAGGTCCCGGGCGTCGGGGAGGCCGTTGACGATGGTCCAGCGGACCACGCCCTCCTTGTCGATCACGAAGGTGCCGCGCACCGCGCACCCCTTCTCCTCGTCGAAGACGCCGTACGCCCGGCTGGCCTCGCCGTGCGGCCAGAAGTCCGACAGCAGCGGGTACTCGAGCCCCTCCTTCTCGGCGAACACGCGCAGCGAGAAGGGCGAGTCGTTGGAGACGGCGAGCAGCTGCACATCGTCGTTGACGAACGTCGGCAGCTCATCGCGCAGGGCGCACAGCTCGCCGGTGCACACGCCGGTGAAGGCGAACGGGTAGAAGAGGAGGACGACGTTCTTCTCACCCTGGAAGTCGGAGAGCCGGACCGACTCCCCGTGCTGGTTCTTCAGCTCAAAATCGGGGGCCTTCGCGCCGACCTCTATCGCCATGGGTGGCATCCCTTCGCTGGTAGCTGGATTGGCTGGTTGATCGGGGAACACCCTACGCGCAGAGCCCCCCTCCGAACGGTACGGAGGGGGGCTCTCGGCAGGGTGTCGTGGGGCCGTGTGCCGACGGCCCCGCCGGACCAGCTCAGCGCTTCGACTTCGCGGCCTTCGGGGTGACCAGCCGGCTGCCCGTCCAGTCCTTGCCCGCGTTGAAGCTCTTGGTCTGGGACAGGCCGGCGGTAGTCGCGGCCTCGTTGATGTCGCTCGGCTCGACATAGCCGTCACGGCCGGTCTTGGGGGTCAGCAGCCAGACCGGTGCGCCGTCGTCGATCATCTGGATGGCGTCCACCAGCGCGTCCGTCAGGTCGCCGTCGTCCTCACGGAACCACAGCACGACGGCATCGGCCACGTCCTCGTAGTCCTCGCCGACAAGCTCCTGGCCGGTGATCTCCTCGATGGCCTCGCGGAGCTCCTGGTCGACATCATCGTCGTAGCCGATCTCCTGGACCACCTGATCGGGCTGGAAACCCAGCCTCACGGCAGGGTTGGTCCGCTCCTCCGCGTGGTCCGCGGTCGCGCTCACGGATTGCCTCCTGTCATCTTGCGTTCATTCCTCGAGTCGCACGCCACGCGCGTACGCGGGGCATGGGGCGTAGTCCACACGGGCCGGGCGGATCGCGCAAGTACCTGGCCAGCGATCCCGCCCAAACGTGGGGGGTCCCCCCATACGGAGTTCAACGGAGTATTGGGGGAGAGTCGCCGCAACTCCCATCATGGACGAACAGCCACGAGTGAGTCACATCACTCCAAAATGTCCCGTTTGAACGCGCGTATCGCCACCTTACGCCGAGTGCGCCACCCAGGGCCGAACGGGCGTACGCGATCTCCGCCCGGGGTGGGCGTATGGTTGCGATTTGGCCGTCGCACTCCGACGCCCGCGCAGCGACCGTCTCACCACGTGATGGTTACCACCCGGTAGAGGTGACGTATCCCCTACGCGAGGTACACGATGGAGATCGGCGCGACCCAGCAGAGCACGAATCCATTGCGTGCACAGCACGACCGAAAAGCGAAGGAATAGCGTGGCTTCCGGATCCGATCGCAACCCGATCATCATTGGCGGCCTTCCCAGCCAGGTCCCGGACTTCGATCCCGAAGAGACCCAGGAGTGGCTCGACTCGCTCGACGCAGCTGTCTATGAGCGAGGCCGGGAACGTGCCCGCTACCTCATGCTCCGCCTGATCGAGCGCGCCCGCGAGAAGCGCGTCGCGGTGCCCGAGATGCGCAGCACCGACTACGTCAACACCATCGCCACCAAGGACGAGCCGTTCTTCCCCGGCAACGAGGAGATCGAGCGCAAGATCCTCAACGCGACCCGGTGGAACGCGGCGGTGATGGTCTCCCGCGCCCAGCGCCCGGGCATCGGCGTCGGCGGCCACATCGCCACCTTCGCCTCCTCCGCCTCGCTGTACGACGTGGGCTTCAACCACTTCTTCCGCGGCAAGGACCGGGGCGACGGCGGCGACCAGATCTTCTTCCAGGGCCACGCCTCCCCCGGCATCTACGCCCGCGCGTTCCTTCTCGACCGGCTGAGCGAGGCGCACCTGGACGCCTTCCGGCAGGAGAAGTCGAAGGCCTCCCACGGCCTGTCCAGCTACCCGCACCCGCGGTCGATGCCGGACTTCTGGGAGTTCCCGACGGTCTCCATGGGCCTCGGCCCGCTCGGGGCGATCTACCAGGCGCGGATGAACCGCTACATGGAGGCGCGCGGCATCGCCGACACCTCCAAGTCGCATGTGTGGGCGTTCCTGGGCGACGGCGAGATGGACGAGCCGGAGTCGCTCGGCCAGCTCTCCCTCGCCGCCCGTGAGGGCCTGGACAACCTGACCTTCGTCGTCAACTGCAACCTCCAGCGCCTCGACGGCCCGGTGCGCGGCAACGGCAAGATCATCCAGGAGCTGGAGTCGCAGTTCCGCGGCGCCGGCTGGAATGTGATCAAGCTGGTGTGGGACCGCACCTGGGACCCGCTGCTCGCGCAGGACCGCGACGGCATCCTGGTCAACAAGCTGAACACCACGCCCGACGGCCAGTTCCAGACGTACGCGACCGAGACCGGCGCGTACATCCGCGAGCACTTCTTCGGCGAGGACCAGCGGCTGCGCAAGATGGTCGAGCACATGACCGACGACCAGATTCTGCACCTGGGCCGCGGCGGTCACGACCACCGGAAGATCTACGCGGCGTACGCGGCGGCCAAGGCCCACAAGGGCCAGCCGACGGTGATCCTGGCCCAGACGGTCAAGGGCTGGACGCTCGGCCCGAACTTCGAGGGCCGCAACGCGACCCACCAGATGAAGAAGCTGACGGTCGACGACCTCAAGCGCTTCCGCGACCGGCTGCACCTGCCGATCCCCGACAAGGAGCTGGAGTCCGGCCTGCCGCCGTACTACCACCCGGGCCGGGACTCGGAGGAGATCCAGTACATGCACGACCGGCGCAAGTCGCACGACGGGTATGTGCCGACCCGCGTGGTGCGGGCCAAGCCGCTGCAGCTGCCGGGCGACAAGACGTACGCCGCGACCAAGAAGGGCTCCGGTCAGCAGCAGATCGCCACCACCATGGCGTTCGTACGGCTGCTGAAGGACCTGATGCGGGACAAGGAGATCGGCAAGCGGTTCGTGCCGATCGCGCCCGACGAGTACCGCACCTTCGGCATGGACTCGCTCTTCCCCTCGGCGAAGATCTACTCCCCGCTGGGCCAGACCTACGAGTCGGTCGACCGCGAGCTGCTGTTGGCCTACAAGGAGTCGCCGACCGGGCAGATGCTGCACGACGGCATCTCCGAGGCGGGCTGTACGGCCTCGCTGATCGCGGCGGGCTCGGCGTACGCCACGCACGGCGAACCGCTGATCCCGGTGTACGTCTTCTACTCGATGTTCGGCTTCCAGCGCACGGGCGACCAGTTCTGGCAGATGGCCGACCAGCTCGCGCGCGGTTTCGTCCTGGGCGCGACCGCCGGCCGTACGACGCTGACCGGTGAGGGTCTGCAGCACGCGGACGGCCACTCGCAGCTGCTGGCCTCGACCAACCCGGCGGTCGTCGCGTACGACCCGGCGTTCGGCTTCGAGATCGCGCACATCGTGCAGGACGGTCTGCGCCGGATGTACGGCGAGGACAGCGAGGACGTCTTCTACTACCTCACCGTCTACAACGAGCCGATCCGGCACCCGGCCGAGCCCGCCGACGTGGACCGCGAGGGCATCCTCAAGGGCCTCTACCGCTACCAGGAGGGCGAGAAGGGTGCCATCCCGGCGCAGATCCTCGCCTCGGGCGTGGCGGTGCCGTGGGCGCTGGAGGCGCAGCGCATCCTGGCCGACGAGTGGGATGTGAAGGCCGATGTGTGGTCGGCGACCTCCTGGAACGAGCTGCGGCGCGACGCCGTCGAGGCGGAGCGGCACAATCTGCTCCACCCGGAGGAGGAGCAGCGCGTTCCGTATGTGACGCGGAAGCTGGCCGACGCGGAGGGGCCGAAGGTGGCCGTGTCCGACTGGATGCGGGCCGTTCCGGACCAGATCGCGCGCTGGGTGCCCGGCACCTACCAGTCGCTGGGCGCCGACGGCTTCGGCTTCGCGGACACCCGCGGGGCGGCGCGCCGCTTCTTCCACATCGACGCGCAGTCGATCGTCCTGGGCGTGCTCACCGAGCTCGCCAAGGAGGGCCGGATCGACCGCTCGGTGCTGAAGCAGGCGATCGACCGTTACCAGCTGCTGGACGTGGCCGCCGCCGACCCCGGCGCGGCCGGGGGCGACGCGTAGCGGGAGCCTGAGACGGGCTGAACCACACATAAAGCAACGCGTAAAGCGCCGGGCGGGCTGAGAAGAACAGCCCGCCCGGCGCTTTGCCGTGCCGGTCGGATGTGCGCGGTTCCGTACGGGGCGCGCCGTCAGATGTGTGCCGCTCCGGCGCCCGCCTCCGCGTTGTCGCCGCGCTTGGTGAACGCCGCCACCACGGCCGCCAGGAGCGAGACGACGCCCGCGACGGTGAAGGCGATGCCCATCCCCGACACGAAGGTGTCATGCGCCACGCTGGTGATCTTGCCGACGAACTCCGGCGGCGTGTCCGGGGTGATCGGGGGCTTGCCGACCTCGACCGCCTGGGACGCCTGGTCCAGATCCTTGCCGGACAGCGGCGGCAGCCCGGCGCGCTGCCAGGAGCCGGGCAGGTCGTCGTCGACCTTGGCGGCCATGACCGCGCCGAGCGCGGCCGTGCCGATGCTGCCGCCGACCTGCATGGAGGCCTGCTGAAGGCCGCCGGCGACGCCGGAGAGCTCGATCGGGGCGTTGCCGACGATGACCTCGGTGGCGCCGACCATCACCGGGGCGAGGCCGAGGCCGAGGAGACCGAACCACAGGGACATCTCGGCGGTGGAGGAGTTCACGTCGAGGGTGGACGCGCCGAACATCGACGCGGAGGTGAGCAGCATGGCGACCACCAGCGGGATCCGCGGCCCGAGCTTGGTGATCAGCGCCCCGGCCAGCGGCGAGGCCACGATCATCATGGCGGTCAGCGGCAGCAGGTGCAGCCCGCTGTCGACCGGGCTCATGCCGTGCACGTTCTGAAGGTAGAAGGTGACGAAGAAGAGCCCGCCCATGAACCCGAAGGCCATCAGCACCATCAGCACGGTGCCGGCGGACAGCGGTACGGAGCGGAACATGCGCAGCGGCAGCAGCGGTTCGCTGGTCCGGGTCTCCCACCACGCGAACGCGGCGAAGCAGACCACGGCGAGCCCGAGGAACAGCAGCGTCCGGGAGTCGCCCCACTGCCATTCGCCGGACTTGATCACCGCCCAGATCAGGCAGAACATCGCGCCGGACAGCAGCGCGATGCCGGGGATGTCGAAGGACTTGGGGGCGTTCTCGGCGCGGTGGTCCCTGAGGATGGCCAGCCCGAAGACGAGGGCCAGGACGCCGACGGGAACGTTGATGTAGAAGACGGACTGCCAGTTGACGTGCTCGACGAGCAGACCGCCGATGATCGGTCCGCCCGCGGTGGAGGCCCCGATCACCATGCCCCAGATGCCGATGGCCATATTGAGCTTCTCGGCCGGGAAGGTGGCGCGCAGCAGGCCGAGCGCGGCGGGCATCAACAGGGCGCCGAACAGGCCCTGGAGGACGCGGAAGGCCACCAGCAGGCTCACGCTGCCGGACAGGGCGATGGCGGCCGAGGAGGCGGCGAAGCCGACGACGCCGATCAGGAAGGTCTGGCGGTGGCCGAAGCGGTCACCGAGCTTGCCGGCCGTGATCAGTGAGACGGCGAGGGCGAGCAGATAGCCGTTGGTGATCCATTGGGCGTCGGCGAGCGAGGCGTGGAGATCTTCGGCGATGGCGGGGTTGGCGATCGCGACGATCGTGCCGTCGAGGGCGACCATCGTCACGCCGATGGCGACGGTCAGCAGCGTCAGCCACGGGTGTCCCCGCAGTCCCTTCGGGGGATCGGGTATGGGAGGTTCCGGCGCCGCATGGGCGACGGTGGTCTCAGACGTCATGACGGGAGGCTAGTGTCAGTCGCTGACAATTGACAAACAAGTTCACGATTCGGTAACTGTCAGCTTTCCCGCAGGTATGGTGAGCGGCCCGAACGCGCCAGAAAGAGAGCCCCACAGGTGACAACGGACCAGGCGGTGGCACCACCACCGGCGGGACTTCGGGAACGCAAGAAGCAACGAACGCGAGCCGCCCTGGCGCGCTCGGCCCTGGAGCTGTTCACCCGGAACGGATACGACCACACCACCGTCGACGAGATCGCGGACGCGGTCGAGGTCTCCCAGCGCACCTTCTTCCGGTACTTCGCCAACAAGGAGGAAGTGGCCTTCGCCGCCCAGGATGTGGCGGAGTCTCACTTCTTCGCCGCCCTGGCCGACCGCCCCGCCGACGAGGCACCGCTCGCCGCCCTGCGCGGCGCCGTCCTCGACGCCTGGGACACCATCGGCGAGGCCGTCACACAGCTGGTCCCCCAGGACCTCCATATGCGTATGTACTGCATGATCGAGTCGACCCCCGCCCTGCTGGCCGTACACCTGCGCCGCACCGCCGAACTGGAGGAGCGGCTGGCCCGGGAGATCGCCCGCCGTGAGGGGCTGGACATCGACACGGACCCGCGGCCGCGGCTGGTGGTCGCGGCGTTCGGCGGGGTGATCCGGGTGGCGGGCCGGCTGTGGGGCGAGGGCGAGGACACCAGCATGGAGGCCCTGCGGGACCTCACCGCGTCCCACCTCGACCATGTCGGGCCGGCATTGGCCGAACGATGGGATAGATAATCCCAAATCAGACAAAACCCAATAAAGGCGCCCGGCTGGGTCCCCTTCAAACGTGAGAAGTGTCACCGCATTTGGCAGCCACCGCCACGCTTCTCCTAGGGTGTCCCGCAGTGACTTCCTTCTCTGAGCTCGGCTCTCCCTCTCCCGGCTCCACCGCCTGGCGCGCGCTGCTCGCCCTGGCTGTGGTCTTCGTCCTGCTCGCCACCACCGGCTGGACGGCCATGCGGGACCAGAGAGGGCCCGAAGGGTCACTGGCCGTGTCGCTGGCCGCGTGGAACCACGGCTCCCTCGGCGGCCGCGCCCTCCCCGACCCGACCGGCCCGCCGCGCCGCCTGGCCCGCTACCTGGACTCGCTCACCGCGGCCCAGCGCGAGCGCCTGGCCCGCCGCTACCCGCTGGTGGTCGGCAACATGAACGGCGCGCCGGTGGAGCTGCGCTACCACGCCAACCGGATCGCCCTCGCCCGGGCCCGCGACAGCGAGCGCAAGCGGATGCACGACAGCGAGCTCACCCCGCTCGGACGGCAGGACGCCGGGCGCCGGATGGACCGCTACCAGGAGCTGCTGAGCGGCAACCGGCAGATCCTCGCCTTCGACCCCACCGGCTCCGGGCGGGCCGCCGAGGTCTTCGGCGACCTGGAACACGCCGGCCGTGTCTCGGTCGTGGTGCCCGGCGTGGACACCGACATCCTGACCTTCCAGAAGTCCGGGCGCAGCTACACCGCGGTGGTCGGCATGGCCAGCGCGCTCTACAACGCCGAGCGGGCCGTCGACCCGAACGGCAAGAACGCCGTCATCGCCTGGGCCGACTACACCTCCCCCAGCGGCGTCGGCATGGACGCCGCCACCGGCAAGCTCGCCGCCCAGGGCGCCCTGCGGCTGCGCGCGCTGGTCAACGGCCTGCCCGCGCTCAGCCGCGTCTCGCTGATGTGCCACAGCTACGGATCGGTGGTGTGCGGGGTGGCCGCCCGCGACCTGGCGCCCAAGGTCACCGACATCGCCGTCGCCGGCAGCCCCGGCATGCGCGCCGACCACGCCTCCGATCTGGGCACCAGCGCCCGGGTGTGGGCGATGCGCGACTCCGGCGACTGGATCCAGGACATCCCGCATGTGGAGGTCGGCGGGCTCGGCCACGGCGCGGACCCGGTCTCCTCCGACTTCGGAGCCCGCGTCCTGTCCGCCGACGGGGCGCAAGGGCACGCCGGGTACTTCGAGCCGGGCACCACCAGCCTGGACAACTTCGCCCGGGTAGGGGTCGGCTCGGTCCAGTCCGTGAGCTGTGCGGACGGCGACACCTGCCGGTCCGGCCTGAGCTGACAGCCGGAACTGCCCCCTCTTACAGCCGGAACTTGCCCCCTCTGACGGCCGAAACTGCCTGAGCTGACGGCTGGAACCTGCGCTCACGGCTGAAAATTAGCTGACGGCGCAAATTGATTTGACGCGCGTAACCTCCGAGGGGGGACGGGCGGGCCCCCGCCGCATACGATGAGCCGCATGGGTGATGTGCTGGCCGGTTTTCAGACCGTCTGGGAGTTCGACACCGACTCCGTGCTCATCCGCTTCGAACGGGGGATTCGTACGCCGAAGCTGCTTCAGGCGCTCGGCGAGCGTCGCATCCCTTACGAGGCGCTGTCCGCGGTGGAGGTCACTCCCGGCAAACGGGGAACGGTGGTGCTGCGCGCCGTGCCGAGACCCGGCGCCGACCCCTTGATGGACGCCGCCGACGGCCAGCTCAAGGACGGGGGCGACCCGTACCGCCTGGTGCTGCCCGCCGAGCGCGGAACGCTCGCCGAGTACTACGCCGAGGAGATCCGCACCGCCCTCAGCCCCGCGGCCGCCACCCCCGCCGAGTCCTACCTGGTCGCGGCGCCCACGCCGCCGCTGTCGTTCAAGGCGTACGACGGCAAGGCCTCCTTCGACGGCAAGGCCGTCTCGTTCCGCTGGTTTTGGACCGGCGCCTCCTCGGCCAAATGGAAGGCCGGGGACCAGCGCTTCCGCGTCGACGAGCTGTCAGGCGTCGAATGGCGCTCGCCGGAGTCCAAGGGGACCGGCGGCGGTTCCCCCAAGCAAGCGCGCAGCGGCTATCTGCGGCTGCTGGAGCACGGCACGGAGAACGGGCGCCCGGGCGCGGCCGACGGAGGCAGCGGCATAGGCAGGGCGCGTACGGGCGCGGGCTCGGGTGGGGGCGCTGCCGGCTCGGCGGGCGCGGAGAGCGCCGCAGCCGCGGCGCGGCCCGACCAGGACCCCGCCGCGGTCGTCTTCGGCCTGGGCTACGGCCTGGTCCACGAGTCGCTGCCGTTCGCCGCCGCGGTGCTGGAGGCCGTACAGACCGCCGCCCCGGACCCGTCCGCCGGCCGCGCCCGCTCCGCGGCCCGGCCCGGCCGCCGCGACCCCGCCGACATCGCGGACCGCATCCGCCACCTCGGCGAACTGCACACGGCGGGCCTGCTGACGGACGACGAGTTCAGCTCGAAGAAGGCCGAGCTGCTGGCGGAGCTCTAACCGGTACTCCGGTATGACGTGCCGGCGCGCCGTCCCTTCTACGCTGTAGCCGCCATGTCCCAGCCGCCGCCCGCCCAGACGCCGCAAGCCCAGCCGCCGCCCGCCCCAGGGGCGTCCACCACCGTGCCGTCCACCACCGTGCCGTCCGCCGCGCACGAGAGCCTGCTGTCGGTCACCCGGCGGCACACCTCCGTCCTCGCCCGGGCGCTCATGACCCCCTCGTACCCGGCGACCCCGCTGCTCGCGCGGTCGCCCAGGCGCTGGCTGCGGCGGCTGCCGTACGCGGTCGCAGGGCTCCTCGTCATCATCCTGATCCCCGCCACCGCCCAGCTCCTCGCCAACGACTACGGCCTGAACGGCGGCCTGTCCACCGTGTTGGCCGCCGCCCAGGTGGCGCCGCTGCTGCTGGCCGTGACCCGCCCGCTGCCCGCCTGGTGGATCGCCTTCATCGCCGACACCGTCGGCGCGGTGTCGGTGTTGGGCTACTCCGATCTCCCCGAGCGCAGCTGGCCGTGGCAGCCGCCTGGCATCATCGGCTACCTCTTCCTCCTCCTCGCCCTCGCGCTGCGCGAGTCCCGCCACACCCTGGTCGCGGTCTGGCTGGTCACCGGCGGCGTGGGGGTGGTCATGGGGATACCCGGCGCCAGGTACAGCGACGGCACCAACGTGCTGCTGTTCGTGCTCGGCGGTGTGGTGCTGCTGGTCGGCGGCGCGCTGCGGGAGCGCGGGGACGCCCAGCGGCGGCTGGCCGAGCAGGAGACGATCAGCGAGGCGGAACGGGCCCGGCGCACCCTGCTGGAGGAGCGCGCCCGGATCGCGCGTGAGCTGCACGACGTGGTCGCGCACCACATGTCGGTGATCACGGTGCAGGCCGACAGCGCCCCGTACCGGATCGGCGGCCTCCCGCCCGAGGCGGAGCGGGAGTTCGGCACCATCGCGGCCACCGCCCGCGAGTCCCTCGCCGAGATGCGGCGGCTGCTGGGCGTGTTGCGCAGCGAGGACGCGCGCGGGGAGCGCGCGCCGCAGCCCAGCCTGGACCGGGTGCCCCAGCTGGTCGAGGCGACCGTACGGGCCGGGATACCCACCACACTGTCGATCGCGAAGGACGTGGCCGCGCTCGGGACGCTGCCGCAGGCGGTGGACCTGTCGGCGTACCGGATCGTGCAGGAGGCGCTGGCCAATGTGGTGCGGCATGCGCCGGGCGCCCCGACGAACGTGTCGATCCTGGCCTCCGCGGACCGTACGGGACTGACCGTGCTGGTCGTCAACGGCCCGGCGAGCGGCACGCCCGGACCGCCCCTGGAGACCACCGGCACCGGACACGGCCTGATCGGCATGCGTGAACGCGTCCGTCTGGTCGGCGGCACCCTGGACACCGGCCCACTGCCCGACGGCGGCTTCCGGCTCGCGGCCCGGCTCCCACTCGTCGAGGTGGCGGGCCCCGCAGACGACTCGGATGACGGGGACTCAGCGGACTCGGCGGACTCGGAAAGCGCGGCCGGCACGGACAACACGGCAAGCGCGGAAAGGTACCCTCTCGCCCCATGACCATCCGGGTGATCATCGTCGACGACCAGGCCATGGTGCGCGCGGGCTTCGCCGCGCTGCTCTCCGCACAGAGCGACATCGACGTGGTCGGCGAGGCCCCCGACGGGAAGCAGGGGGTCGACGTCAGCCGCGGCACCCACCCGGACGTCGTGCTCATGGACGTCCGGATGCCCGAGATGGACGGCCTGGAGGCGGCGCGGCGAATACTCGACCCGCCGCCCGGCGTCATCCACCGCCCGAAGGTGCTGATGCTCACCACCTTCGACGTCGACGACTACGTGTACGAGGCGCTGCGCGCGGGCGCCAGCGGCTTTCTGCTCAAGGACGCCCCGCCCGCCGATCTGATCTCGGCGGTGCGGATCGTGGCCGCCGGGGAGGCGCTGCTCGCCCCGTCCGTCACCCGCCGCCTCATAGCCGACTTCGCGCGCCAGCGCCCCGCGCCGCGCAAGAACTTCGCGGTCCGGCGCAGCGGGCTCACCCCGCGCGAGACCGAGGTGCTCGAGCTGATCGCCCGTGGGCTGTCCAACCAGGAGATCGCGGAGTCGCTGGTGCTCGCCGAACAGACCGTCAAGACGCACATCGGGCGGGTGCTCGCCAAGCTGGGGCTGCGCGACCGGGCCCAAGCCGTGATCTTCGCCTATGAATCGGGCCTGGTGACACCAGGTCAATAGCCCGGCACCACCCACCCCCTACCCAGGTATGACCCGGGAGTTGGCTCCGAGGTGTGACGCTTCGCCGCCCATCGTCTTCCTACGTTTCCCTCCGCCACTGAACAACGGAGGGGGACGCGACCATGTCGCACACATCGGTCGGCAGGCACCGGGCCCGCAGCCTGATCACCGCCGCGCTCATGGTCACCGTCATGGCGGGCACCGCCGGCTGGGCCGTGGCCCATGAGCAGCAGCCCGTCACCGGCCCGCCGCCCGGTACGGCCGCCTGGCGCGCGGACCACTCCCTGGGCCCCGGCGCCGCGGGCCGGCTGCCCGACCCGGCCACCGCCTCGCCCGCCGGGATCGCGCGGTTCTTCGCCGGGCTCACCGCGGCCCAGCAGCGGACCCTGGCGCTCCGTCACCCGCTGGTCGTCGGCAATCTCGACGGCGCGCCCGTGGCGCTGCGCTACACCGCCAACACCGTCGCGATCAGGGCGGAGCGCGACAAGGAGCGGGCCGCGGATCCCGAGAGCCCCCTCATCGACCGCTACACCAGGCTCCTCGCCCCCGGCCGCCGGATCCTGGCCTTCGATCCGCGTGGCCGGGGCCAGGTGGCCGAGGTGTACGGGGACCTGATGGCCGCTCAGCGCACGGCGGTTCTCGTCCCCGGTTCCGACACCGACCTGGGGAGCTTCGACCGTGCGAAGCATCCGTACGGCTCCGCGGCGGGCATGGCCAGGTCGCTGCGCGCGCAGATGGGCCGGGAGGCGCCCGGGGTCCGTACGGCCGTCGTCGTCTGGGTCGGCTACACCACCCCGCTGGGCCTCGGCCCTGACGCCGCCACCGGCCGCCTCGCCAAGGCGGGCGTGCCCCGCCTCGACCGCTTCCTCGCCGGTCTCGCCGCGACGGCCGGTGAGGCCGCGCAGGCCCCGCCGGCCGTCTTCTGCCACAGTTACGGCTCGGTCGTCTGCGGGCTGACCGCCTCCCGTCTCGACCGCGCCGAGATCTCCGACCTGGTGGTGTTCGGCTCCCCCGGCGTACGGGCAGGCGACGCCGCGGACCTGGGCCCGGCCGCCCGGGTCTGGGCGGCGCGCGACGGCTCCGACTGGGTCCGGCGAGTGACCGGCTTCGACTTCCTGGGCCTGGGCCACGGCCAGGACCCGACCGACCCGTCCTTCGGCGCGCGCGTGGTCTCCAGCGACCGGGCCCACGGCCACACGGGCTACTTCGCCCCCGGCACGGAGTCGCTGCGCAACTTCGCGCGGATCGCCCTCGGCCACTTCGCGGCGGTCCACTGCGCGGAGAGCGCCGACTACGAGCAGGACTGCCGCCACGGCCTGGCGTGAGGGGACTCTCACGCCATACGGCAACGCCGGCCTGGACAGGTCCAGGCCGGCGTTGCCGTATGGCGCCTTGTGTCGTTACGGCTTGTCGAAGGTCCAGACGGCGTGGTCGCCGGGGCCCACGACGAGGGTCGAGTTGCCGATCCGCTCCACGTGCCGGTCGTCCACCGGCGCGTTGAGCGACATCTGGATCTGCTTGAGACCCACCTTGTCGGCCGGAACCACGTCGTACTGGATCGTGGTCAGGCCGTCCTTGACGAGGACACCGCCCGGGACCTTCTTGATGTCCAGCCCGCCGGCCTCGAACAGCGGCAGCTGCGTGTTGAGGTCGCGTTCGGTGACGGCGAAGCGGATACGGGTCAGGTCCCGCATCTGGTGGTCCTTGTAGGTGTCCGGCAGATAGCGCTGACGGCTGGTGTCACCGGGGTAGCTCGCCGGACCGGTCTTGCTGCGCGGGTCGGCGAAGTACTCCTCCCGGTACTCCATCGCCCATGAGCCGAAGGAGTCATAGGGATAGTCGGCGACGGGGAACTGGACGCCGTCGAACCACGGCACCCGGACACCGTCGCCGAAGTCACGCGTCTGGAGGAATTCGTCCAGCTTGTCGAACCCCTGATCCCGCAGCCCCTGGCTCACCTTCGCCAGGTCGCCGTCGTGCTCGGCCGAGTACGCCACCGCGGTGGAGCCGAAGTTGGCGTCCTGGCCGGGCAGGTCGCCGGTCCCGAACAGCTCGATGTAGGTCTGGCTGCCGTAAAGGTAACGGCCGGTCCAGGTGAGATCGCCACCGGTGGTGGTACGGACCTCGAAGTTGGCGAACTCCCGCAGGAAGTCCGAATTCTCCACGGCGTCGGCCGTCTCGCGGTCGACGACGCCGTAGGAATGGTTGTAGTAGAGCACCTGCTCAGCGGCCGACTTCCGACTCTCGGCGGTCCGCGCCGTCTTCGCGCCGGCCTCGACGGTCCCCGTGAAGGCAACACCGGCGACGACAGCGAAGCCGACGGTTGCCCTTAACATCCGACGAATAAACATGGTGGAGATCTTAGTGAAGTGGGTATCGGAAGGGGAAGCGCTATTTGTTATTCCTTGAATGAACCGGCAACAAGACCGGGACTCGGAAGACAAAAAGCACCACCGGGACCAAGTCCACCCTGCAATGCTTTTTCGGCGAGTTCCGGAAATGTATTACTCGCGGCTTTCAGGCCCTCTCCGACACCCGGCGGGCGTCAGCGTAGATATCGATCTTGAAGTCGAGGACGTGCAGGGTGTCCTGTAGTTCGGCGATCCGCTCCCGCACGTTCTGCCGGTGCGCGGTCAGCAGCTCCTCGCGCTCGCGGAAGGTGTGCTCCCCCTCGCGCACCAGCTCGGCGTAGCGGACCATGTCCGCGACCGGCATCCCGGTCAGCCGGAGCTTGCCGACGAGGGAGAGCCAGTCCAGGTCTTTGTTGCTGAAGCGGCGCTGGCCGGTGTGGGTGCGGTCCACGTGCGGCATCAGCCCTATCCGCTCGTACCAGCGCAGGGTGTGCGCCGTCAGCCCGGTGTGGGCGACGACCTCGCTGATCGTGTAGCGGTCCTGTCCGGCGGGCCGGGGGTGGGTGCTCGCCCCCGCGCATGCCTGCACCTTCACCGGTGCGCTCTCCAACACGGTCATGCCGCTTCGCCGCCCTCTCGCAGTCGTTGATCCGTAGAGCCTCACGACGTCCTCAACGCTATTGACTTGGAGTGCACTCCAAGCAAGCGCAGATTTTGACGAATTCTTGTCCGGCATCAGCCCTTGGTTAGGCTCTGATGCCATGGAGAGCCTGCGGATGATCGAGAACTGGCCGGTACCCACGGCGGCCGCCGCCGTCGTGCGCGCGGACGGCACGGTGGCCGGATCATACGGCCCGGCCGACCAAGCCTTCCCCCTCGCCTCGGTCACCAAGCCACTCGCCGCGTACGCCGCGCTGGTCGCCGTCGAGGAGGGCGCGGTGGAGCTGGACGAGCCGGCCGGGCCCGAGGGCTCCACGGTCCGCCATCTGCTGGCCCACGCCTCCGGGCTCACCTTCGACGTGCACTGCGTGGCCGCCCCGCCCGGCACCCGCCGGCTGTACTCCAACGCGGGGTTCGAGGTGCTCGGCGACCACATCGCCAAGGCCACGGACATTCCGTTCGCCGATTATCTGCGCCAGGCGGTGCTGGAGCCGCTGGGCATGGCCTCGACCGACCTGCCCGGCTCCCCCGCCAAGGACGGCGTCTCCACCGCCGCCGACCTGGTCCGTTTCGCGGCCGAGCTACAGGCCCCGCGGCTGCTGGCCGCCGAGACCCTGGCGGAGGCCACCTCCGTCGCCTTCCCCGGCCTGAACGGCGTGCTGCCGGGCTACGGTCACCAGCGGCCCAACGACTGGGGGCTCGGCTTCGAGATACGTGACGGCAAGTCGCCGCACTGGACGGGCGCCACGTCCTCACCCCGCGCCTTCGGGCATTTCGGGCAGTCCGGTACGTTCCTGTGGGTGGACCCGGAGGCGCGGGCGGCCTGCGTGGTCCTGACGGACCGCGCGTTCGGCCCCTGGGCGAGCGAGGTCTGGCCCCCGCTGACCGACGCGGTCCTCGCCGAGCTGCGCGCCTGACACACGCGCGCCTGACACACACCTGACACACCTATGGCGCGCCGCCGCACCACGGCCGACCACACTCAGCCGTACGACGGCTCCGCCCGCATCGCCCACACCAGCAGCTCCGCCTCGCCCAGGGCATGGGCCCGGAGCCCCCGCCCGTCGGTGATCCGCGCCGCGTCCCCCGCCGTCAGGGTCTCGCCCGCGAGATCCAGCTCACCCCGCACCACATGCGCGTACACCCAGGGCGCGGCCGGCAGCTCGGTGCGCTCCCCGGCGGCCGGCCGCCACACACCGAGCAAGGCGTCCGCCCGCTCCAGGGCGTACGGCGCCGCGTCGGCCACGCCGCGCACCACCTCGTACGCGGGCTCGGCACCGGCGCCCGCCGAGCTGAAGCCGGGCGCCGGGGTCAGCCACATCTGGACGAAGGCGAGCGGCTCGCGGCCCTCGTTGCGCTCGCTGTGCCGGACACCGCCGCCCGCGCTGAGCCGCTGCACATCGCCGGGGCGCACCACGGTGCGGCCTCCGGTGGAGTCCTCGTGGGTGAGCTCACCCTCGATCACCCAGGTGACGATCTCCAGGTCGCGGTGCGGATGCTCGGCGAAGCCCGCCCCCGGCGCCAGCCGCTCCTCGTTACAGGCCACGAGTGACCCAAATCGCACATTTTCCGGGTCGTAATACCCAGAAAAGGAAAAGGCGTGGCGCGTCTCGACGCCCGTCCCGTCTCCGCCCCGGTACCGTTCTCCGGCGCGCTGTACCCACATCACCCGGCCCACGGTACCCACACCCCCACCCTCGTCATCCGATAAGGCAGTCTTGTCCTCGTGCCAGAACCAGCCGCGAACAGCCCTCATCCGCACAGCGCCACCCTGCGCCGCCTGGAGAAGTCCTCCGGGAAGCTCGCAGCGAGCGCCATCGCCCGCATGGACGAGCAGCTGCCGTGGTACCGCGCGATGCCACCCGAGAACCGGTCCTGGATCGGGCTCGTCGCCCAGGCGGGCATCGCGGCGTTCACCGAGTGGTTCCGGCACCCGGAGGCCCCGCAGGCCATCAGCACCGATGTCTTCGGCACCGCACCGCGCGAGCTGACCCGGGCGATCACCCTGCGGCAGACCGTCGAGATGGTCCGCACCACGATCGAGGTCATGGAGTCCGCGATCGACGAGGTGGCGGCCCCCGGCGACGAATCGGTGCTGCGCGAGGCGCTGCTGGTGTACGCGCGGGAGATCGCCTTCGCCACCGCACAGGTGTACGCGCAGGCGGCCGAGGCCCGGGGCGCGTGGGACGCCCGGCTGGAGTCGCTGGTGGTCAACGCCGTGCTGTCGGGGGAGGCGGACGAGGGGGCGCTGTCCCGCGCCGCCGCCCTGGGCTGGAACTCCCCGGAGCATGTGTGCGTGGTGCTGGGCACCGCGCCCGACGGGGACAGCGAGCTGACCGTGGAGGCGATCCGGCGCGCCGCCCGCCACGCCAAGCTACAGGTGCTCACCGGTGTTCTCGGCGACCGTCTGGTGGTGGTCGCGGGCGGCTCGGACAATCCGCTTCAGTCGGCGAAAGCGCTGATCGGGCCGTTCGCGGCGGGCCCGGTGGTGGCCGGCCCGGTGGTCTCCGACCTGCTGGCCGCGACCAAGTCCGCGGCGGCGGCCGCGGCCGGGCTGAAGGCGTGCACCGCCTGGCCGGACGCGCCGCGGCCGGTGCTCGCGGACGATCTGCTGCCGGAGCGCGCGATGGCCACGGACCCGGCGGCGCGTGAGCAGTTGGTGGAGGAGATCTACAGACCGCTGGAGGAAGCGGGCTCTGCCCTGCTGGAAACTCTGAGCGTATATCTGGAACAGGCAAGCAGTTTGGAAGGCGCGGCGCGGATGCTCTTCGTTCACCCCAACACCGTGCGCTACCGGCTACGACGTGTGACCGACGTCACCGGATGGTCGCCCTCCGATGTGCGGTCGGCGTTTACTCTGCGCATAGCCCTGATCCTGGGGCGTCTGGCCGACGCGGGCCCCCAGGCCTAGGTCTTTGTCGGAGTCCAACAATTCCCTTAACGGTTCTTCGTCCTTGTCCTCACGGGCGGGCGGGACCAACCACAAGAGAGAGTGTGAGGGTGCTCGTACTCGTCGCTCCCGGCCAGGGCGCCCAGAAGCCCGGCTTCCTGACCCCCTGGCTCGACCTCCCCGGCGTCACCGAACGGTTGACGTGGTGGTCCGCCGTATCCGGACTGGATCTGATCCACTACGGCACCAAGGCCGACGAGGAGGAGATCCGGGACACCGCCGTCGCCCAGCCGCTGCTGGTGGCCGCGGGACTCGCCTCCGCCCACGCCCTGTTCACCGAGGGCGCCGAGGGATTTGCCGAGGGATGCAAGCATTCACTCGGCGCGAGCGCCGGGCACAGCGTCGGCGAGATCACGGCGGCCGCGGTCGCCGGTGTGCTGACCGAGGAGGCCGCCATGGTGCTGGTCCGCCGGCGCGGGCTCGCCATGGCGGAGGCCGCGGCGCAGGCCGAGACCGGCATGGCCGCGGTGCTCGGCGGTGAGCAGGAGGACGTCGTCGCCCATCTGGCCAAGCTCGGGCTGACCCCGGCGAACGTCAACGGCGCCGGCCAGATCGTGGCGGCCGGCACCGCCGAGCAGCTGGCCGCGCTGGCCGAGGACAAGCCGGAAGGGGTGCGCCGCGTCGTCCCGCTGAAGGTGGCGGGCGCGTTCCACACCGACCACATGGCCCCGGCGGTCTCGGCGCTCCAGACCCTGGTCGAGGGCGCCCCCGTCGCCGATCCGCGCCTCCCCTACGTCTCCAACCGGGACGGGCAGGTCGTCACGTCCGGCCCCGAGGTCGCCCAGCGCCTGG
This sequence comes from Streptomyces sp. LZ34, assembly GCF_053890475.1. NCBI lineage: Bacteria > Bacillati > Actinomycetota > Actinomycetes > Kitasatosporales > Streptomycetaceae > Streptomyces > Streptomyces sp. LZ34. The sequence goes on along the minus strand of NZ_CM132680.1, from coordinate 8,813,213 downwards.
TCGCCCAGGTGTCCAACCCGGTCCGCTGGGACCTGTGCATGGAGACCTTCCAGCAGCTGGGTGCCACCGCGATCATCGAGGTGGCACCGGGTGGCACACTCGTCGGCATCGCCAAGCGCGCCCTGCCGGGCGTCAAGACGCTGGCTCTCAAGACTCCCGACGACCTCGAGGCGGCCCGTGCGCTGATCGCCGAGCACGCCGTTCCGGTCGCCGGCACCCCGGCCGAATAGGAGCTCCCAGAGCATGACCGCGAAGATCAAGCCCAGCAAGGGCGCACCGTACGCGCGCATTCTCGGTGTCGGCGGCTACCGTCCGCACCGCGTGGTGCCCAACGAGGAGATCCTCAAGCACATCGACTCCTCCGACGAGTGGATCCGCAGCCGCTCGGGGATCGCCACGCGGCACTGGGCCGGGCCGGACGAGACGGTGGCCACGATGTCCGTCGAGGCGGGCGGAAAGGCCATCGCCGCGGCGGGCCTGACGCCGGAGCAGATCGGCGGCGTGGTCGTCGCGACCGTCTCGCACTTCAAGCAGACCCCCGCGGTGGCGACCGAGATCGCCCATCTGCTCGGCACGGGCAAGCCGGCCGCCTTCGACATCTCGGCGGGCTGCGCGGGCTTCGGCTACGGCCTGACCCTCGCCAAGGGCATGGTCACCGACGGCACCGCGGAGTACGTCCTGGTCGTCGGCGTGGAGCGGCTCTCGGACCTGACCGACCTGGAGGACCGCGCGACGGCCTTCCTGTTCGGCGACGGCGCGGGCGCCGTGGTCGTCGGCCCGTCCACCGAGCCCGCGATCGGCCCGACCGTCTGGGGCTCCGAGGGCGACAAGTCCGAGACGATCACCCAGACGGTGCCGTGGAACGAGTACGGCGTCGGCGACGTCTCCAAGCTCCCGCTCGACAGCGAGGGCAACGTCAAGTTCCCCGCGATCACCCAGGAGGGCCAGGCGGTCTTCCGCTGGGCGGTCTACGAGATGGCCAAGGTCGCCAAGCAGGCCCTCGACGACGCCGGGGTCAGCCCGCAGGACCTCGACGTCTTCATCCCCCACCAGGCCAACATGCGGATCATCGACTCGATGGTCAAAACCCTTGAGCTGCCGGAGCACGTCACGGTTGCCCGCGACGTGGAAACCACCGGCAACACCTCGGCCGCCTCCATCCCGCTCGCAATGGAGCGGCTGTTGGCGACCGGGCAGGCGAAGAGCGGCGACACCGCGCTCGTCATCGGCTTCGGGGCGGGTCTCGTGTACGCAGCGACGATCGTTACCCTCCCTTAGTCAAGATCCCCACGCAGCCCCGAACAGGTCGGACGCTGCGCACTCACCGCAATCACCCGAAGAAGGAGCGCCGCAATGGCCGCCACTCAGGAAGAGATCGTCGAGGGTCTCGCCGAGATCGTCAACGAGATCGCCGGTATCCCGACCGAGGACGTCCTGCTGGACAAGTCCTTCACGGACGACCTGGACGTCGACTCGCTGTCCATGGTCGAGGTCGTCGTCGCCGCCGAAGAGCGCTTCGACGTCAAGATCCCGGACGACGACGTCAAGAACCTCAAGACGGTCGGCGACGCCGCCGACTACATCCTCAAGCACCAGGGCTGAGTCCGAGCGCTTGTCGCCACCCGAGCGGTGGCAGGTCCAGCACCCTCTACACGTGGAGTAAGAATTCCTGTGAACTCGACCAATCGCACCGTGGTCGTCACCGGTGTTGGTGCCACGACGCCGCTGGGTGGCGACGCCCCTTCCACCTGGGAGGCACTGCTCGCCGGACGTTCCGGCGTCAGCCTCCTCGAGGAGGACTGGGCGGTCGATCTGCCCGTCCGCATCGCCGCGCGGATCGCGGTGGAGCCGGGCACCGTCATCCCGCGCCCGCAGGCCCGCAGGCTGGACCGCTCGGCGCAGTTCGCGCTGATCGCGGCCCGTGAGGCGTGGGCGGACGCCGGCTTCACCGCCAAGGCGGGCGAGGACCCGACGGTCGACCCCGACCGGCTCGGCGCGGTCGTGGCCTCCGGCATCGGCGGCGTGACCACCCTCCTCGAGCAGCACGACGTGCTGCGCGAGAAGGGCGTCCGCAAGGTGTCCCCGCACACCGTGCCGATGCTGATGCCCAACGGCCCGGCGGCCAACGTCGGCCTGGAGGTCGGCGCCCGCGCCGGTGTGCACACCCCGGTCAGCGCGTGTGCGTCGGGCGCGGAGGCCATCGGCTACGCCATCGAGATGATCCGCACCGGCCGCGCCGATGTGGTCGTCGCGGGCGGCACCGAGGCGGCCATCCACCCGCTGCCCATCGTGGCCTTCGGCAACATGATGGCGATGTCGAAGAACAACGAGGACCCGCAGGGCGCCTCGCGCCCGTACGACGCCGGCCGCAACGGCTTTGTGATGGGTGAGGGCTCGGGCGTCGTCGTCCTGGAGTCGGCCGAGCACGCCGCCCGGCGCGGCGCGCGGGTCTACGCCGAGGCCGTCGGCCAGGGCATCTCCGCCGACGCGCACCACATCACCCAGCCGGAGCCGTCCGGCAACGGCATCGCACACGCGCTGCAGAACCTGGTCGACTCCGCCGAGCTCAAGCCGGCCGAGATCGTGCACGTCAACGCGCACGCGACCTCGACCCCGCAGGGCGATGTGGCGGAGATCAAGGCGCTGCGCAAGGTCTTCGGCCACGACGTCGACCACATGGCGATCTCCGCCACCAAGTCGATGACCGGCCATCTGCTCGGCGGCGCGGGCGGCGTGGAGACGGTCGCCACGGTGCTGGCCCTGTACCACCGGCTGGCCCCGCCGACCATCAACCTCGACAGCCTCGACCCGGAGGCGGACGCGGACGTCGTGCGCGGCGAGCCACGGCCCCTCCCGGCGGGCACCATCGCGGCGCTCAACGACTCGTTCGGCTTCGGCGGCCACAACGTGGTGCTTGCTTTCCGCACGGTGTGAGCTCACGAAGGCCCGTACGGTCACTCGCAGGTGAGTGACCGTACGGGCCTTACGCATGCGGCGTCACGTATACGGCCTTACGCATACGGCCTTACGTACACAGCCTTACGTATGCGGCCTTAGGCATACGGCCTCGCCTTGCCCGGACGCGGGCGCCCGGTCCGGCTCAGGTCTCGTCGAAGCTCGCGAAGTACGAGGCCACCATGTCCGCGTCGCCGAACCCCCGCTCGGTGGCCCGCCGGAACCGCTCCGCACCCGCGGCCGCCACATCCAGCCGCACCCCCGCGCGCTCGCCCGCCTCGACGATCAGCCGGGCGTCCTTCTCGGCGGTCCTGGTCGCGAAGCTGGCCTCCAGACGGCCGCTGAGCAGCAGCTCCGCCTTGGCCCGCAGATAGCCCATGTCCAGCGGCCCGCCCGCGACGGTGTCCAGGAAGGCACGCGGGTCCACGCCGAGCCCCTTGGCCAGCGCGAGGGCCTCGGCGGCGCCGTTGGTGACGGCGAGCACCCAGCTGTTGGCCACCAGCTTGAGCCGAGTGGCCGCGCCCTCCTCGCCGCTGTCACCCACCCACAGGGTCCGGCTGCCGACCCCGGCGAAGACCGGGGCCAGGACGGTACGGGCCGGCTCCGGGCCCGCGGCGAGCACCAGCAGCTGTCCGCTCTCGGCGGGCTGCTTGGTGCCCAGGACGGGGGCGTCGACGAAGACCAGGCCGCTCTCCCGGGCGAACGCGGCGAGGGCGTCCAGGCCATCGAGACCGGCGGTGGTGGACTGGGCCCACACCGTGCCGGGGCGCAGCGCCGGGGCGGCCTGCCGCATCACGTCGAGGGCGGTCGGGCCGTCGTACAGCATCGTCAGGACGGCGTCGGCGCCGTCCACGGCCTCGGCGGGGGTGTCGGTGACGCGCACACCGTGGGCGGCCAGCGCCTCGGCCTTGGTCCGGGTGCGGTTCCACGCGCGGACCTCGAGCCCGGCGCCGGCGAGGTTGCGGGCCATCGGGAAGCCCATGATGCCGGCGCCGAGGACCGCGACGGATTGTGCGGGACGGGGTGTGGGGAGGTTCTCGGTCATGTCTGAACGCTAGGTCCTGGAGCGGTCTCCAGGTCAAACGCACACCAACTGGCTCACACCACCCGACTCAGACCGCCCGGCTCAGACCACCTGGTGGAGCCAGCGGACGGGGGCGCCCTCCCCCGCGTAGCGGAAGGGCTCCAACTCGTCGTCCCAGGGCTTGCCGAGCAGCTTGGCGACCTCGGCCTGTAGATCGCTCTCCCCGCGCGCCGAGCGCGCGAGCGCGGCGCGCAGCCGGTCCTCGGGGATCAGGATGTCGCCGTGCATGCCGGTGACGGCGTGGAAGATGCCGAGATCGGGGGTGGAGCTGTAGCGCTCGCCCTCGGCCGTGGCGCACGGTTCCGCGGTCACCTCGAAGCGCAGCAGCTGCCAGCCGCGGAGCGCGGAGGCCAGTTTGGAGGCGGTGCCGACCTCACCCTGCCAGGAGAACTCGGCGCGCCAAGTGCCGGACGCGGCGGGCTGTTTGATCCAGTCGAGGGTGACGCGCACGCCGAGTACGCCCGCGATGGCCCATTCGACGTGCGGGCACAGCGCGCGCGGAGCGGAGTGCATGTACAGAACTCCACGTGTCGTCACCTGGGCCTCCTGTGCGGTTTCGAGGTACGCCTTCCCCAGCGGCCTCGTGTCCGTACCGGTGACGCCTGGGACACCACTAGACATTCTGCCCTAATGATCACCCTCGCACCAGCCCCAAGGTTACCTTCAGTGAAATTTTTCGGGCAGAATTCTTCTGAAAACGGACATGATGTGACGCCAGGTAATTTGCCCGTACCGGAACGCTCCCGCTCCCGCCAGGGGCGGAGCTCAACTGGCACGGGAAAAAGCTACCGCGCGGTGCGGCCGGACGAGTGACGTACCGTCGGTCCTGGACAGAATCACCCAAGAGTCGGAGGGGGAACAGCCATGCGGGGCAACGCAGCACGCCGGCACCGGACATTTCTGGGGGCACGGTTCACGTCCACGACTCCTCGTACCGCCGCCGCGCGCACCGCCGTCGCACTGCTCACGACGGGCGCCGTGCTGGCGTCGGGAGGCTGCCTCGGCGGCTCCGACGACGCCTCCCACCCGGGCGGCTCCGGGAGCAGCAAGCGCCCCGCCGCCAAGCCCAGCATCCTGTGGAACACCAGGCCCGACTCCATCGCCTCCCTCGGCGACTCCATCACCCGCGGCTTCGACGCCTGCTCGGTGCTGTCCGACTGCCCCGAGGTGTCCTGGTCCACCGGGACGGAGGTGAACAGCCTCGCCCGCCGGCTGCTGCCCGCCGCTTCCCGCTCCTCCACGCGCAGCTGGAACTACGCCAAGACGGGGGCGGTGGTGGCCGACCTGTCCGGCCAGGTCCAGTCGGCGGTCACCCGGAAGCCGCAGCTGGTGACCATCCTGATCGGCGCCAATGACGCCTGCCGGACCTCGGTCGACGACATGACCTCGACGGCCGACTTCCGGACCGACTTCAGCGCCGCGTTCAAGACGCTGCGCGACGACCTGCCCAAGACGCAGGTGTACGTGGCCAGCGTGCCGGACCTGAAGCGGCTGTGGTCCGAGGGGCGCAAGAACGTGCTGGGCCGGCAGATCTGGAAGCTGGGGATCTGCCCGTCGATGCTCAAGGACTCCGACGCCACCGACCCGGCGGCGGAGGATCGGCGCCGCCGGGTGGAGGACCGGGTGGACGAGTACAACGCGGCGCTGAAGTCCGTCTGCGCCCAGGACACGCTGTGCCGGTACGACGACGCGGTGCACAACTACCAGTTCTCCACGGACGAGTTGAGCAAGTGGGACTGGTTCCACCCGAGCAAGGAGGGCCAGCAGCAACTCGCCGAGATGGCCTACCGTCGCATCACCGCGCCATAAACCGGCCACACTCCGCTGATCAGAGGTCAGGCCACCGGCACCGGCACCGGCACGGACAGCTGGCGGTCGGCGATGCTGCGGCCCACCCGCGCGGCGTACCCGCCGGGGACCAGCCGCCAGGCGTGCGCGGCCTCGTCCCAGACCTCCGCGGCCCGGCGCGGCAGCGTGATGGCCGCCCGCGCCTTCCCGCCCGGCCCGGCGGCCACGGAGGCGAACCCCGCGAGGCGGCGCACCGGCCGCTCCTCGCCGTCGCCCTCGGGCACCTCGAGATAGACCTGGACCACCTCCCGGCCCGCCCGCGCCCCGGTGTTGCGGACCCATACGGTGAGCGTGCCCAGGTCGTCGCCGCCCGGCTCAGCCGCGGTGAACTCCGCCGACTCGTAGGCCCATTCGGTGTACCCGAGGCCGTGGCCGAAGCAGTACGCGGGCGCCGGGGCCGCCTCCGGCCGCTGCGCCGCGCGCCGCTCCCAGGCGCGGTAGCCGATGAACACGCCCTCGTCGTAGCTCAGCCGGCCCTCCGTCGGCCGGACCTCGCTGACCGGGGCGTCCTCGAGCCGGGCCGGCCAGGTGGTGGGCAGCCGCCCGCCGGGCTCCCCCGCGCCGAGCAGGACGTCCGCGAGCGCGAGGCCCGCGTCCTGCCCCGGGAACCAGCTCAGCAGCACCGCGGCGACGTCCTCGCGCCACGGCATCTCCACCGGCGAGCCGGAGTTGACGACCACCACGGTGCGGGTGCCGGTCGCGGCCACGCGCCGCACCAGCTCGTCCTGACGGCCCGGCAGCCGCAGGTCGGAGCGGTCGAAGCCCTCGCTCTCGACGCGCTCGGTGGTGGCGACGACCACCACGGCGACCTCGGCGGCCGCGGCGGCCGCCACGGCCTCCTCGATCAGCTCGTCGGCGTCGCGCTCGGGGGCGCGGTGCATGAGGCTCATGCACACGGCCTCCAGCGGGGCCTCCTCAACCTTGACGGCCGTACAGGTGAGGCTGACCCGTACGGGCTTGTCCGCCGTCAGCTCGGCGGTCGCCCGCGGCTGGGGCTCGCCGAAGAACGCCTCGAAGGGGTCGCGCGCGTCCTCCATGTCCTGCACCCCGTCGTAGAGCACCTCGTCGTCGACGGCCAGCCGGAACCCGCCGAGGCCCCGGGTGCCGAAGGTGTGGCGGCCGGACTCGCGCGGGGTGAGGGTGCCGGTGATCTCGACGGTGTGCAGTTCCTCGTACGTCACCCCGTCCGGGAGGTCGCCGAGCCACCGCACCTCTCCGTTCGGCAGCGTCGACTCCCCCAGCGTCCGCCCGTCCTCGGCGCGCACGACGGCGCGCAGCTCGAACCCCTGGGCGGCCGGGGCGAGTTCATCGGTGGGGTCGGCGCCGACGGCGTAGGTCAGGACGCCCGGGGGCAGGGCCGCGCGCAGCCCCTCCAGCGGGGAGATGACGCTCTCGGGGAAGACCTGGGCGGAGCCGCCGCCGAGCACCCGGGCGTCCCGGGCAGCCGCGCCGAGCAGCGCGACGCTCGTCACCTGGGCGGGGTCGAGCGGCAGGGCGGGGCGGCCGTCGGGCGCGGGGGCGTTGCGCAGCAGGACGAAGGAGCGCCGGGCGATCTCGCGGGCCAGCGCCTCACCGTCGATGGGGCCCGGCCGGTCGGCGACGGCCACCGCCGGGGCCACCCCGTCCAGGGCCCCGACCCGGGCGGCGAGGGTCAGCACGCGGCGCACCGCCTCGTCCACGTCGGCCTCGGGGACCTCCCCGGCCCGTACGGCGGCGGCCAGCGCCTCGCCGTAGACGGTGCGCGGGCCGGGCATGGCGACGTCGAGCCCGCCGAGCAGGTCCCGTACGGTGTCGCGGGCGGCCAGCCAGTCGGAGACGATGAAGCCGTCGAACCCCCACTCGCCGCGCAGCACCCCCTGCTGCAGCTCGCGGTGCTCGGTCATCGTCGAGCCGTTGACGCCGTTGTAGGCGGCCATGACGCCCCAGGGGCGGGCGTTCTTGACGATGGCTTCGAAGGGGGCGAGGTACAGCTCGCGCAGCGCCCGCGCGCCGACCCTGTTGTCGACGGTGAAGCGCTCGGTCTCGGCGTCGTTGGCGACGAAGTGCTTGACGGTCGTGCCCACCCCGCCCTCCTGGACGCCGGTCACGTAGCCGGTGCCGATCTCGCCGGTGAGGTACGGGTCCTCGCTGTACGCCTCGAAGTGGCGGCCGCCCAGCGGTGAGCGGTGCAGGTTGACGGTCGGCGCCAGCAGCACATGCACGCCCTTGCGGCGCGCCTCCTGGGCGAGCAGGTGACCCGCGCGGCGGGCGAGGCCCGGGTCCCAGGTCGCGGCCAGGGCGGTGGGGCTGGGCAGGGCGATCGACGGGTCGTCGGCGCTCCAGCGCACCCCGCGCACGCCGATCGGGCCGTCCGACATCACCAGCGACCGCAGCCCGATCTCCGGGACGGCGGGCAGCGACCACATGTCCTGGCCGGAGAGCAGCCGCGCCTTGGTGTCCAGGTCGAGCTTGCCCAGCGCGTTCTCCACGGCCTTCACGGCGCCTCCTGCTGATCGCTGCGGTCGATTGAGGCCATGGTGGACCGGACCGCCCGCGATGACCTGTAGCCAGGTAGGTATAGTTACCATTTCGTTATTCAGTTCGATATCCGAGCCTCGCGGTGCGGGGGATGCCGTACGGTCGGCGAGCGGCGAACGAGTGTTTCAGTCGGCGAGCGGGAAGCGGGAAGGCAGGCACGGCGATGGCCGAACGGGCGCGGAGCGGCGGGGACGGCGGCGCCAGACGCGGGGCGCGCGGCGAGGAGCGGCGCGCCGAGATCGTCCGCCGCGCGCTCGAGGTGATCGCCGAGCGCGGCTACCGGGGCGCCACTCTGGGCGCGGTCGCCGAGCGCGTCGGCCTGACCCAGCAGGGTCTGCTGCACTACTTCCCCACCAAGGAGGCGCTGCTCGTCGCGGTGCTCGCGGAGCGCGACCAGTGGGACACCGGCTCCGCGCGGCGCGGTGATTCGGCCGCCTGGCCGCTGGATCTGCTCGCCTCGCTGGTGGAGTACAACGCCATGCGGCCGGGCATCGTGCAGACCTTCTCCGCCCTCCTCGGCGAGAGCGTCACCGACGACCACCCGGCCCGCGAGTTCTTCACCCGGCGCTACGAGCGGGTGCGCGCCGACATGGCGGCCACCCTGCGCGGCGAGTTCGGCGACCGGCTGCCCGGCGGCCTCCGGCCCGAGGAGGCCGCGCCGCTGCTGGTCGCGGTGCTGGACGGGCTTCAGTACCAGTGGCTGCACGACCCGGAGGCGGTGGACATGCCCGCCGCCTTCCGGTCCTTCCTCACCCTGCTGGGGCAGCCGGCACCGCCGCGCGACTGACGGAGCAGGCCGCAGAGCCCGCCTCTGCCCGCTCCCCGTGCTCGCCCTCCCGGAAACGCCGCACCAGAATTCAGCGGTCGGTGTCCAGCCCGGTGAAGGGAAAACCGGCACACATCGAGGCACTCCGGCGCGGAATTCCTCCTCGCGTTGCTTTTACATACAGTCATATTCACTCCCAGCGGCATCACGCACGCTCTTCTCACCTGATCGAACATTCCGTTCAATCGATCCAGAGAGGCAGCCACCTCGCAGAGCTACCGGCTGCGAGCCACGGCCCGCGAGTCCCGATCTGCCGGCTACGGGGCCGCCATCCCCTCTCGACCAGCGGCTTCCCATCCCCCGGCGCAGGCCCGCCTGCACGGATCCGATACGGCCTTTCCGCGATCCATGGCAGCGGAGACCGCAATCACCTTCCGAATCCGAGGGATACGCCGCACACCACAAAAGGAGCCCCCCCCATGGCAACACTCAATCCGACCCAGGGCCCATCAGCAGGCGGGAACTCGGTCGTCATCACCGGTACCAACTTCACCGGCGCGACGAGCGTGAAATTCGGCACCAAGTCCGCCTCCTTCACCGTCAACTCCGCCACCCAGATCACCGCCACCGCCCCCTCGGGCAACGGCGTCGTGGGCGTGACGGTGACCACGCCCGGCGGCACCACCAGCCCCGTCAACTACTTCTACGTCCCCCAGCCGATCAAGACCGCCCTCAGCAACACCTCGGGACCGCTGACCGGGGCGACCACCACCATCTCCGGCGCCAATCTGAGCACCGCCTCATCGGTGACCTTCGGCGCCGTCGGCTCGGCCACCCCCACCGTCGTCAACGACAGCACCCTCAACGTCACGGCGCCGACCTCCGCCACCGCCCAGACCGTGCCGGTCACCGTCACCACCAAGGGCGGCTCCACCAACGGGCTGTTCTTCACCTACGAGGACGCGCCCACGACCACCAGCATCACCCCGGGGACCGGTCCGGAGGCCGGCGGGACCGCCAGCACCATCGTCGGCACCGGCCTCAGCGAGACGACCAGCGTGACCTACGGCGCCACCTCGGCCGCCTTCGTGGTGAACAGCGACACCCAGCTCATCGCCTACGCCCCGGCCGGCACCGGGACGGTCGCCGTCAATGTGACCACCCCCGGCGGCACCGACTCCACGCAGAACTTCGTCTACGCGGCCCCGCCCGGATGATCCACCGCTCAGGGGCGGGAGACGGCCACGGCCGTCTCCCGCCCCTCGCCGCGCGCCGTACCACCGCCCCGCCACCATCCGTCCCCGGCCCGCCCCACCCGGCACACCGCGGTCCTGACACACATCCACGCCCCCGGAAACGGAGACGAGAAAGGCGCAGCCGTGCCCTCCACCCCCACCGCCCAACCCTCCACCGCACCACCCGCCACCACCGCTGACGCCGATACGAAGACCGCCACCCCCACCCCGCAGGCCGCCGCTGCACCGCCCGTGGTGACCGGGGTGAGTCCGGGCAGCGGGCCGGCGGGGACGTCGGTGGTCATCAGCGGCAGTGGCTTCACCGGCGCCACCCAGGTCAGGTTCGGCACCGCCCTGTCCTCCTTCAGCGTCGTCTCCGACACACAGATCACCGCGACCGTTCCGGCGAACAGCGGCACCGTCCGGATCACCGTCACCACGCCGAACGGCACCAGCACCCAGGCCGTCAACTTCACCTACACCGCGGCGCCGGCGCCGACCCTCAGCGGTCTCAGTCCGACCTCCGGGCCGACCGGCGGCGGCAACTCCGTCGTCCTCACCGGCACCGGCTTCACGGGCGCCACCCAGGTGCTGTTCGGCGCCACCGCCGCCCCCTCCTTCACCGTCAACTCCGCCACCCAGATCACCGCCACCGCCCCGCCCGGCACCGGCAGCGTGCAGGTGAAGGTCACCACGCCCAACGGCACGAGCAACGGCCTCACGTACACCTACCTCGCCGCCCCGGCCATCACCTCCCTGAGCCCGACCTCGGGGCCGCAGGCCGGCGGCAATACGGTCACCATCACCGGGACCAACCTGGCCACCACCACATCCGTCCACTTCGGCGCCGCCGCGGCCGGCTTCACGGTGCTCTCGCCCACCCAGGTGTCCGCGGTCGCCCCGCCCGGAACCGGCACGGTCAACGTCAACGTCACGACCCCCGGCGGCACCAGCAACAACCTCTCCTACACCTACAGCGCCATCCCCACGGTCACCGCGGTCAGCCCCGCGCAGGGGCCGACGGGCGGCGGCAACTCCGTCGTCATCACCGGCACCGGCTTCACCGGCGCCACCCAGGTGCTGTTCGGCGCCGCCGCCGCCCCCTCCTTCACCGTCAACTCCGCCACCCAGATCACCGCCACCGCCCCGCCCGGCGCCCCCGGAGCCTCCCCGGTGAACGTGGTCACCCCGGGCGGCACCAGCAGCTCGGGCGTCTTCTACTTCTACGTGTCGCCGCCCGCCCTGACCTCGCTCGACCCCGCGAGCGGACCGACGGGCGGGGCCAACACGGTGGTCATCAACGGCTTCAACCTCACCCTCACCAGCGCGGTGCACGTCGGTGCCGCCTCGGTCACCTTCACCGTCCTCAACGACAACCAGGTCAGCTTCCCGGCGCCGGCCGGCAGCGGGACCGTCAATGTGAACGTCACCACCCCCGGCGGGACCAGCAACAACCTCGTCTACACCTACGCCCCGGCCCCCGCCATCACCACCCTCAACCCCAACCTGGGCCCGGAGATCGGCGGCACGTCGGTGACCGTCACCGGGACCAACCTCACCACCACCTCGTCCGTCCACTTCAACGCCGTCTCGGCCGCGTACACGGTGCTCTCCGACACTCAGCTGGTCGCGGTCTCCCCGCCCGGCACCGGCTCGGCCAACGTCAACGTCACGGCCACGGGCGGCACCAGCAACAACCTGACCTTCACCTACGTGCCCCCGCCGGGGTAAGCCGACGCCCTGTGCCGCGCCACGGACGGCAGCCACGGACGGCAGCCACGGGCGGCACAGGAGTCGTCGTCACCCGCGCTCAGTCGATGAACCGCACGTCCGGGTGGTCCGGCGACGGCCCGTCCAGCAGCGGCCGGTGCAGCCCGCGCAGATGCCGGTCGAAGAACGCCGTGAGGTAGGCCCGCCGACTCGCCGCGAAGCGGGTCGGGTTCACGCTGCCGATCATCTGCTTCTGGAACCCCTCGGGCAGCGTGAGGCGTTCGGCGAGGGCGGGGAGGACGATCTCGTAGTCGGTGAACGAGTTGTGCTCGGCCGTCTGCGTCCACAGGTCGCGCTTCCAGCCCGTGGAGTTGCGCCACAGCGCCCGCCAGGAGGGCGAGTGCTCATGGGTGTGCGGCTGCCGCCCCGACGTGGTGTCCAGCCACGCCCCCATGAGCAGAAACGGCCGGTCCAGCCCGCTGTGCGCGACCGGCAGCAGCAGATCGGGGTCGGTCCAGTCGTAACCCAGCGGCCCGTCCAGGTTCACCCCGGCCCGGATCCGCCGGTCCAGCCGCATGGCCTCGGCCGTCGTCATGCCCCCGAGCGAGTGCCCGAACATCCCGACCCGCGCCATGTCCAGCGCCGCGCCGAGCCCGCTGGGCAGCCGTCGCCGCCCGGCGTCGGGGTTGCCACCGCGCGCGAGCACCTCCAGCCGGTCCAGCACGAACCGGACATCGGCCACCCGCACCTCCAGCACCGCCTTGTTGCGGTCGACGATCGGCTCGATCTTGCCGATCTCCGCGGACGCCTCGGCGACCCTCCCGTCGGGGAACTCCACCGCGTGCGCCTCGTAGGTCGGGTCGACCGTCACCACGACATAGCCCTGGCCGGCCAGCTCCACCACCGCGCCGGTGTCCAGCGTGCGCTCGTTGTACATCCCGGGCGAATACAGCACCACGGGCCTGCGCCCCAGCCCACGCGCCACGCCCGCCCCCTCGCGGGCGTGCGTGGTGAAGCCGGCCCAGTCGATGGCCCCGCCCTCGACCTTCAGGATCCGCGCGGCCCCCGCCCCGAACACCTCGGCCGCACCCGGCCGCATATACGGCACCCGCGCCCCGTCCGCCTCCCGCTGCGCCGGGTACCACACACTCACCATGAGCTCCCGGTCCCCAGGCCCCCACCGCTCCTTCCGCCCCCGGTCCACCAGGTGCAGCTCAACCATCCCGACCGGGTACGGACCGGTGGGCGCGGGCAACTCGACCCGTATGGCGTCCCCCTCGCGCGCCTGCTCCGTGCCGCCCGTGCGGCCCTTGTCGCCCTTGCCGCCGTTGCCGGAGGACACCGCGCCGGAAGCGAGGGAAGCGGACGCGAGGGTCACGGCGGCCCCCGTGGCGGCGAGGCCGCCGAGTAGTTGACGCCGTGAGAGCCGGGACACGGCGGAAGTCATCAATCGCATGCCCCGACTCTGGCCCGGCACCGGCTCCCCGCCCCACTGCCGATCGCCAGGGAAGCATCTGACTTTCGTCGGGGTACCCGGGATATACGGGATACGCGGGTACACGGGATACGAGTCGAACTCATGGCCGACCGTGCAAGGATGCCGCCATGACGACACATGGCCGCATGAACGAGAGACCGACGGACCCGGACCCGGTCAGACCCCGCAGCTCAACTCCCGGTCGTGTGGTCGCACTTGGCTGCGCGGCGGGCCTGCTCGGCCTCCTCACCGCCTGCGGCACCAAGCCCGCCTCCGAGACGGCCGCGGCACCCGTCCCGCCTCCCGCCCCGTCCGTCGCCCCCATCGACCCCAGCAAACGCCCCTACGGCGACCTGTCGAGCCCCACCCCCGCCGCACCGCCCACCTGCCCGGAGTCCGGTGTGTACGTCCGGGCCGAAGAGCCGAGCGCCGCCATGGGCCTGCGCGCCATGACTCTGGAGCTGGTCAACTGCGGCAAGCGCACCTACACGCTGCGCGGCTATCCGACCATCCGCGTCCTGGACGAGGACGGAAAGGCACTGGACATCCGCGTCAGCCACGGCTCCGCGGGCATCGCCACCCTCGACAACTTCGACGCCGCGCCCCGGCAGGTGACGCTGCGGCCCAAGGAGACGGCGGTGGCGGGCCTGGTGTGGCGGAACACCGTGACCGACGCGACGACCCCGGCCGTCAACGGCAGCCAGGTGGAGATCACTCCGGCCGCGGGACGCCCCGCGCAGACCGTGACCGCCCTGCTCGACCTCGGCAACACCGGCAAGCTTGGCGTCAGCCCCTGGTCCACCCCGGAGAAGACCTCCACGAAGACACCCACCCCCCGCCAGAGCGCCCGGACCGCCACGCGGTAAGCAGGCACTCACGCGCGTACACACAGACGCGTACACTGAGTGCATGACCGAGAACACCGTGACCGTACGAGAAGCCCGCACACACCTTGCGGACCACATCAACCGGGCCGAGCAGGGCACCCCGACGGTGATCACTCGCAACGGCGTTCCGGTGGCCGCCGTGGTTCCGATCGCGGACTTCGAGGCACTGGAAGAGGCAGCCGACGTGATGTTGGCCAGAGAGGCGGAAGCGGTGTTGGCCGAGGGCGGCCCCACCGTGACAATGGCCGAGTTGCTGGCGGACCTGTTCACCGAGCACAGCGAAGACGCGGCGTGAAGTACGCGTTCCGGTTCACCGCGGCGGCACAGCGACAGCTCCGAGCCATCAGTCGGCCCGATGCCATGCGCATCCTGACCGCGCTGACGGCCCTCGGCGACGACCCGTACCGCGAGGACGCCGACATCAAGAAGCTCACCGGCCCGTCGGGTCTCTACCGGCTCCGGGTCGGCAATTACCGGATCGCCTACCAGATCGATGACGGCGAACTCGTCATTCTCGTCGTCAAGGTGGGCAATCGGCGCGACGTCTACCGCAACCTGTGAGGCACAGGCCGCCCAGGCCCTCACAGGCCCCGGTCGGCCCCGGCCCTGCCGGATGGCCCTGATCCGCCGATCCAGACGGTCACGCTCGCCTCGGAGCTCGATGTGGTCACGGAGGGCCGTCTCCTCGTCCCGCTGCCGGTCCAGGGCCTCCGCGATCACGGGCAGGCTCAGGCCAAGGCCCCGCAACAGGAGGATGGGTCGACGACGACTTCGCCGCCCTCGCGGACCGGCTCGCGCGGGGAGGGTGGCCAACGCGCGTCGACCACCCTCCCCGCTCAGTCCCAGCCGCTCAGCCGCCCGACGCTCAGTCGCCGTCGAGCTCGATGTCGATGCCCATGTCCTCCAGAGCGTCTTCCAGCTCGTCGAGCACCTCGTGGACCTCGTCCTCCTGGTCATCGGACACGGTGGTGGTCCGCCTTTCGTCAAAGAAACGCACACGGGCCCCGCGGCTGCGAGACCGCCCGCATCATACGCAAGGCCGTTCGACGACAGCGCAGTTGGCGCGCCCCCCGAGGCGCGGTCTCACCCGACCGCCGCCCACACCGTACGGGCCACGGCCGCGGCGAACTCCTCCACCGGCTGCACGGCCTCCTCGCCCGAGAAGTGCAGAAAGAACGCCCGCTGAAAGCAGGCGCCGAGCAGCAGCGCCGCAGCGGCGCGCGGATCGGCGTCGGCTCGGATCCGCCCGCGGTCGCGCTCCCGCCGCAGATGGCCGGTCAGCGCGTCGAGCACCATGTGCGGGCCCCTGCCGATCTGCTGAATGCCCTCCCGGTGGCGGTTGAGCAGGGCCGGCTCGGCGAAGAGAGAGGCCGCCATCGGCATGGCGTCGGCGTAGAAGAGCGAGGCGTGGCGGGCGATCTCCGCCAGGCACTCCTCGGGGGTGCGCTCCCCCGGCTCGCCGGTGAGCGCGGCGAGGAGCGGGCCGGCGTTGGGGGAGCGCTCCGTGAGCACCCGTACGAACAGCTCTTCCTTGTTCGCGAAGTGCTTGTAGAGCGCGGCCTCCGAGCAGCCCGCCTCGCGGGCGATGGCCTTGGTCGTGGCGTTGGCCAGTCCGATGGTGCGCATCAGCTTCTCGGCGGCGTCCAGCAGACGCTCCGGGGTGGGCCGACTTGACTTCGGGGTGAGCATTCACTCACCCTACCGGAAGCAGGGGTGAGTGAGCACTCACCCACCCCCCTACGTCCCGCCACACCCAGGGAGCTCCCATGAAACTCACCGTCTTCGGCGCCACCGGCCGCATCGGCCGCCAGGTCGTCCAGCAGGCCCTCGACTCAGGCCACGAGGTGACCGCGGTGGTGCGCGACCCCGCGCGGCTGCCCGTCCCCGCCCATCCACGGCTCCAGGTCGTCACCGTCCCCTCCCTCACCCACCACGAGCCGCTGCTCCCCGCCGTGACCGGCCGGGACGCGGTGATCTCCGCCGTGGGCCCGACGAGCAACGCGCAGGCGAAGACCACACACATCGCCGGCACCGCCCTGCGCGCGATCACCGCGGCCATGGACCGGACGGGGGTCCGCCGGCTGTCCGCCGTCAGCGCCGCCCCGGTCGGCCCCGTGGCCGAGGGCGAGGGCCCGCTCACCCGCGCCGTGGTCTTCCCGCTGCTGCGCAGGGTGCTACGCGACACCTACGCGGACCTGGCGGCCATGGAGGAGGCGATCAGCGCGAGCGGCACGGAATGGACCGTCGTACGACCGCCCAAGCTGACGGACAAGCCCCGCACCGGCGCCTACCGGCGCGTCGTCGGCGGCAACGTCCCGGGCGGCATGACCATCAGCCGGGCCGACGTGGCGGACGCGCTGCTGACCTGCCTCGACGACCCGGCCACCGTGGGCCGGGCAGTGGGGATCGCCACCTAAGAAACCGGCCGGAACCGCACCGGCCGCCCACCCGCACCACACCTGCCACGCCCCACCGTCCAGGCCCTCCGGCCCGGACCACCGGAAGGAAAACCGCGTGACCACCCAGCACACCGGCACCACCCAGGTCGTATGCCTGGGCGACAGCCTCACCAGCGCCCAGGTCAGCGTGGACTACATCCAGATACTCAAAGAGCGCACCGCCGGACAGCCCTACGCCTTCACCAACGCGGGCGCGAACGGCGACCTCGCCTACAACGCCCTACAGCGCCTCGACCCCGTCGTCGCCCAGCGGCCGGACGTCGTCATCGTGCTGATCGGCACCAACGACGCCAACGCGAGCCTCAGCGAGAAGAACCTCCGCATGTACACCAGGATGAAGAAGCTGCCGACCCGGCCGACGATCGACTGGTACCGGCAGAACCTCACCACCATCGCCCACCGGCTGACCGAGGAGACCCACGCCCGGGTCGCCCTCGCGTCGCTGCCGGCGCTGGGCCAGGAGCCGGGCTCGGCGCCGATGCTGCGGGCCGGCGAGTTCAGCGAGGTGGTCAGGGAGACGGCCGCCGCCTGCGGCACCGCGTACCTGCCGCTCCACGAACGACAGGCCGGCCACCTCAGGGCGGGTGGCCACACCCCCCGCATCGCCTTCCGAGACGGCAGAGCGCTGTCCAGCCGGGCCGCGATGCAACACTTCATGCTGGGCAGGTCCTTCGACAGCATCGCCCGGCGGCGCGGCCTGGAGCTGACGACAGACTTCATCCACCAGAACAGCCGCGGAGCCGCGATGATCGCGGACGTGATCGAGGAGTTCCTCCGCGCCGCCAACACCCCTCCGGCCGCCCGTGCCAACGGCTGACATGATGAAACCGTGTCGAACATCTTCACCGACGCCATCCGGGTCTACGCCCGCCCCGGTGACCGCATCACCGGCGTCGAGGCGCAGTGGATCACCTGGATGCTGCTCGGCCGCGGCGGTTCGTACCACGTCCCGGTCCTGACCCGGTGCGGGCCGGAAGGGCGCTACGTCGACGTCCAGTACGGCTCGGGCAAGAGCCCCGACATCGTGAACTTCTGCCAGGACCACGCCCCGTACCTCTACGGCGCCATCTGGGGCCGGCACCACAACGAGGGCAGCGATCAGGACGTGATCTGGCAGGACGACGTCAACGACGGCCCGCACCGGTACTGCCGCTACGGGTTCGACGAAGTACGCGTGACGGCCACCGGCGACCGCCCGCCCGTTGCCCCCGAAGCACCCTGGCAGCGCCATCCCGACGGCTCGTGGCGGCTGTCCGTCAACGGCAGCTACCGCACCGGCAACTGCCGCGACGCCGAGGTCGGCCCCATGGCCACCCCCACGAGCCCGCTGCCCGACCCGCCGCCGACGGCCCTGGCCACCCCCACCACCCCGAACGACTGGGGCGAGGCCCTCACCGCCATCGCCCCCGCCTGGCTCGCCCCGCTCGCCGACGACCACCCGGCGGCCACGCACATCGAGTACCGCTGGCGGGGCCGCGTCGTCCACCGCGCCCGCGAGGACGACGACTGGGACGGCCCCTCCTGGCAGCACCGCTGCGCCGACGACTGGGACAACTGCCTGGACCCCGGCTTCCTCCGCTTCACCGGCGCGACCGATCTCCTCGCGCCCGACGAGGTCTACGAGCGCGACCGCGAGGAATGGGAGAAACGCCCCTCGCGCTGACGGCGGCGCTCAGCCCCCGTAAGGCGTGCTGCTCGCCCCGTACGGCACATCGTCCGCAGACAGGCACTTCCCCCGCTGCTGCCGGATCGGCTTCACCGCCTTGCTCAACTCCACCAGGACACCGTCGATCTCGGCGACCCGGTCGGAGACCGAGACCTCCACCGCCGGGTCCCGGCCGTAGGTGATGAGGACCTTCCGGCCACTGTGGAGCTTCGCCTCCTCGATCACCCAGTCCACATCGTTGACCTTCACGCACGTGTCGACCGTCGGAAGGGGCGGGCGCATCCCGCAGCGCAGTATCACCGCCCGGTCACCCCACACGGCGACCCCGGGCGCCCCGCCATGAGCGCGCTCCCGCCCGACCAGGCTTGACGGATAGCCCTTCGCGATCCGCTCGCACTCCGGCGCGTCGCCCCTCGGCGCCGCCTCCACACCGTACGCGGGCGAGCTCACCACGCGCACCACGACCACCCCGGCGACAACCAGCCCGGCGGCGGCCACGCCGACAGTGACCCGCGCCTTGCGAGAAAGACGGCCCATCGTCAGAAACCCTCACTTCCACTGGACAACAAAGGTTCGCGGCCAACCGAGGGTGTACAGGCTCGCGTCGACGGCGACCGTACGCGACCGCGACAACGCCGGCAGCAGCATCCGCACCCCCGTCAACACGACGATCGCGGACAGCGGGAAGACCAACTCATCCGGAAACAGAAAGGCGGCCCGAGCCCAGGCTCCCCCGTCTGCCGCGAACGCCCAGAGAAAGTTCGTGACCTCGCCCACCGCCCAGGAGGCAAGGGTGACGATCGCCGCGTAGGAAACGGCACGGTGCCAGGGAGTGATCACGGCATGCTCCTCAGACCCGTCGGTGGGCTAATGACCAGCCTTCTGGATCATCGTCCCACCAGCGCCTCAGTGTTCAGCCATCAGGTCCGGCAGGACCGCCCCGAGCGCCCCGAGCAGCGCGCCGGCACACATGTCGCGCAGTTCGGTGCGCGAGAACGACTGGTTCGTCAGCACGGCCCTCGAACTCGCCCTGCCCCCGCCGCACTTCTTGCGGTCGCCCGCCGACGAACGCGCGAGGGCAGCCCGGCCCGCCGCCGGATAGGCCCTACCACACCACTCGCATCAGACCCCCGGCAGCGTGTCCTGCTCGACATCATGCGCGGGCGGCTTCGGCGCACTCCGCACCGCCAGCTTGGCCCGGCACTCATCCCCGAGCCCCCACAAGCGCGCCTCACGCCCACGCAAGGGCCGCCCGCACATACGGCAGGTGACACGGCGACGCGGGGTGAGGGGCTCCTCAGCGAGGCCGGGCAGTGCGGTGGGGTCATCGGCGGTCATGACTCTGGTGTACCAGGCCCGCTCCCCCGGGAACCCCTCACCTGCACTCTATACGCAGTACAATGTACTGTGTATAGAGAAAAGCCTCCCGTGCGAACCTGAAGGAGTGCCCGTGAAGGTCACCTCTTGCGCCGTGTCCCTCAACGTCGACGACGTCCCCGCCTCCAGCGCCTTCCTTGTCGAACACTTCGGCTTCCACGAGGAAATGGCCGCCGACGGCTTCGCGTCCCTGACCCGCGACGACCTCGGCATGAACGTCATCTTCGTGCGCCGCGGGGTGGAGACCCTGCCCGCCGACCAGCGCGACGAGCACGCCGCCGGCCTGATCGTCGCCCTCGTCGTCGACGACCTCGAAGGCGAGCTGGCCCGCCTGCGCGCCGAGGGCGTCGCGATCACCATGCCGCTGACCGAGGAGGAGTGGGGCGAACGCGCCTTCCAGGTCCGCGACCCCAACGGCGTCATCATCCAGCTGGTCGACTGGAACGGGCCCACCGGCCACTGAGGCAGACGAGCACCGCTCAACCAGAGCCGGAGCGGGGACAGCGCGCAACTGGGATACTTCGACGACCGAATCAGAGCAGCCCGGTCGGCAACCAGAGCCCACATCCTCGCACCATGACGCGTCCAGCCTCGCGTTCAGTTGGGACACAGCACCCATGAGTCACAGTCAGCCCCCGCCGGGACCGTACGGCCAGAGCAGCGGTGCCGGTCCAGGACAGCAGGGCTATGAGTACCCGCAAGCCGCCACACCCTCCAGCCAGCCGGGGTATCCCTCCTTCCCGCCGCATCAGAACCACCCACAGCAGTTCGCCTACCCGCCGGCTTCGGTGCTGCCCACCCCACCGGCCCCTCCTCAGGTCGGTGACACCAAGCGGAAGAACATCGGCATAGCGGCCGGCGTGCTGATCGTTGTCGGCGCGATCGTCGGCGGCTTGGTCCTGTTCGGCGGAGACGAAGACGACACTGAAACCGTCGCCGACGACGGAAAGCGCTACAAGCTCACAGCGCCGGACACCGTACTTGGCGAGTACAAGAGTTGGGGTGACGCACCCCAGGAGCACGGCTTGGCCGATGGGGAGATGGCTCTGCTCGGTATCTCTAACGGGAAGAGCATCAACAACAACTGGTCGACCGTCGACGTGACCAACCCCGAGTCGGACTTCGATAACGCGAAGAGCATCGTCTTCACCGGCTTCTACGGCGACGTGGGCGATCCGGAGAAGTCCGTGGACGCGTACTTCGACATCATGGGGCGAGGAGCCGGACTCTCCGAACTTGCCGGCAGCAAGGAGACGCGGTCACCGAAAGGGTTCAAGAACGGGATCATGAAGTGTCAGTACCGGAAGGCCGACGCTGAGCCCGGCCAGCCGGGCACCACTCCCCTGTGCATCTGGGGCGACCACAGCACGGTCGCCGCAGTGATTCCGGTCGACGCGACGAAGGAGAAGCTGTCTCTTGAAGAAGGCGCCAGGATCGCGGCCGACTTGCGGAAAGAGCTCCGCGTAGAGATCAAGTAGCCGGCAAGGCCGGCCCCGTAGCCCTCGGTCCGCGCCATCGGTCACCCTTCCCGAACCGGCGTCGCCGTCGCCCACACGGCATCGATGCTCTGCAGCGGCGCGCCGGTACCGCATACATCAGTGGCCGCCCTGTGGCTCCTCGCAGCCGCCTTCCAGATGCACCCCGTGCACATCGGCCTCGACCGCCGACTCACCGACCGTCCCCTACGCGCAGACGTCGGCGAGCGAGACGGCGTACCCGCGCCCGGGTAGGAGCCGTACGCGCTCACGTCCCCCGTCGAGTATGCGTGGTTCTCGTCGTAGCGGGGGCCAGGTCGCTACGCCGCGAGCACCGCCGCGACGGCCCCCGCTCTCAACGATCTCGGCGTCACGGTGGTCCCCCCACAGCTCTGAACGCGGCCAAGCGCACCTTGCGGAGCGCAGGGCCCCCGGGGACCTGCTCCGATATCCGTTCGACAACAAACCTGTCGACCACCCACCCGAGCCGCGACACAAACGTGAAAATCATTCGACAACCATTCGACGCATGGCCATTGACACCCCTTACGCCCGGTGACTACCGTCACGCCAGGATTTCGAACGTGTGACGAAATATCGAACGCCACACTACGCACCACCACTCGCGAAAGGGCATACCGCCTTGCGCATCACCGGAATCAGCACGCATGTCGTCGGCACCCCCTGGCGCAACCTGACCTACGTGCAGGTCCACACCGACGAGGGCATCACGGGCGTCGGCGAGACCCGCATGCTCGGCCACACCGACGCGCTGCTCGGCTATCTCCGTGAGGCCGAGGCCAACCACATCGCCGGATCCGACCCCTTCGCCGTCGAGGACCTCGTACGGCGGATGAAGTACGGCGACTACGGCCGAGCGGGCGAGATCGTGATGTCGGGGATCGCCTGCGTCGAGATGGCCTGCTGGGACATCAAGGGCAAGGCCCTCGGTGTGCCCGTCTGGCAGCTGCTCGGCGGCAAGGTGACCGACAAGGTCAAGGCGTACGCGAACGGCTGGTACACGGTCGAGCGCACGCCGGAGGCCTTCCACAAGGCGGCCACCACGGTCGTCGAGCGCGGCTACCAGGCGCTCAAGCTGGACCCCTTCGGCACCGGCCACTTCGAGCTCGACCACGCCGAGACGCTGCACTCGCTCTCCCTCGTCGAGGCCGTGCGCGACGCGATCGGGCCGGAGGCCGAGCTGCTGGTCGAGATGCACGGGCGGTTCAGCCCGGCGACGGCCGTCCGCCTGGCCAAGGAGCTGGAGCGGTTCCAGCCGTCCTGGCTGGAGGAGCCGGTGCCGCCGGAGAACCTGAAGGCGCTCGCGAAGGTCGCGGAGAAGACGCACCTCCCGATCGCGACGGGCGAGCGCATCCACGACCGGATCGAGTTCCGCGAGCTGTTCGAGTCGCAGGCCGCCGACATCATCCAGCCCGACCTCGGCCACATCGGCGGCATCAACGAGATGCGCAAGCTGGCCGCGACCGCCGAGACGCACTACGTGCTGGTCGCGCCGCACAACGTGGGCGGGTCCGTGCTGACGGCGGCCAGCCTCCAGCTCGCCGGCTGCACCCCCAACTTCAAGATCCTCGAGCACTTCAACGACTTCGCCGACTCGGAGATCAAGAAGGTGGTCAAGAACGCGCCGCAGGTCGTGGACGGCTACTTCGAGCTCTCCCACGCCCCCGGCCTCGGCGTCGAGCTGGACACCGACGCGGCCGCCGAGTTCCCGCAGCAGCAGGCCCGCTTCGACCTGTGGGCCGAGGGCTGGGAGAAGCGGGACCCGTCGGGCACCGGGAACAAGTGAGTAGGGATATCCCCGGGACAGCCCCCGACGGGGGCAGGCCAGGAGGGGAGCAGAGGTGAGCGGCACAGGAGCAGAAGTGAGCAGCGGCACAGAAGACGCCCTCGTACTCGACAGGCCGGGCAGCCACCGGCTGGAGACCCGTGCCGTGGCCGAGCCCGGGCCCGGGGACGCGCGGGTACGGGTGCACGCCTCCGGGATCTGCGGCAGCGACCGCGAGATCTACCAGGGGAACCGGCCCGAGGGGTACGTCCGCTACCCGGTCACCCCCGGCCACGAGTGGTCGGGCACGGTCGAGGCCGTCGGGGCCGGGGTGCCGGCCGCGCTGGTCGGCCGGAAGGTGGTCGGCGAGGGGTTCCGCAACTGCCAGGTGTGCGACCGCTGCCACGCCGGGGACACCACGCTGTGCACCGCGGGGTACGAGGAGACCGGCTTCACCCAGCCGGGCGCGATGGCCACCACCCTCACCCTCCCCGCCCGCCTGCTGCACCCGCTCGCCGACGACGCCGACCTCTCCGCCGCCGCGCTGCTGGAGCCCGCCGCCTGTGTGGCGGCCGCCGCGCTCAAGGCGAACGCCCGGCCGGGCGAGCGGGTCGCGGTGGTCGGCACCGGCACCCTCGGCATGATCGCGGTCCAGTTCCTGGCCGCGGCCTCCCCCGCCGAGCTGCTGGTGGTCGGCACCCGCCGGGACCGGGAGGAGCTGTCGCTGTCCTTCGGCGCGACGAGGTTCCGTACGCGGGACGCGCTGCCCGAGGCCGAGGCCGGGACGTACGACATCGTTATCGAGACCGCGGGCTCCGCCTCCGCGGCCCGGGACTCCGCCGCGCTGCTGCGGCGCGGCGGGCGGCTCGTGCTCACCGGCATCCCGGCGGCGGGCGCGGACGGTCTGGACCCCACCGACCTGGTGGTGCGCCAGATCGAGGTGCAGACGGTCTTCGGGGCCCCGCCCGCCGCGTGGGCGCACGCCGTGCGGGTCTTCGACGCCGGGCTGCTGTCCCTGCTGCCGCTGGTCACCCACGAGCTGCCGCTCACCGACTTCGGCACCGCGATCGACCTGGTCGGCAGCGGCGATCCGAAGGTCGGCAAGGTCCTGCTGCGCCCGCAGGCCCTCCCGTAGCCGCGCGTCGGTACGGGCCGCCCTGACACGGCCCGTACCGACGTGCACCCAATGGACCGAATGTCGTTCGAAATGCCGGACAAAACCAGGCATCGGACAACCCCCCGCACCACGCACAGCACCACCCGCCCCGGACGACGACGTGCCGGGCAGCACAGCAGCCGGACGCCGAAACACCGGCCATCACTCCACAGGGAGCACCGTGACCGCCGCCTCAGCCACCACCTCCGGCCCCCGCCGCCCCGCCGACGCGGCCCTCGCGTCGCTCGGCCACTCCGCACCCGCCGCCGACCCCGCCGACACCTCCCCGCACTCCTTCCCGGACGGCGGCACCTGGCGCACCGAGATCCCCTCCGTGGAGGGGCCCGAGGCGCTGGCCACCGTGTTCAAGGAGGCCGGCCGCCTCGATGTGCCGATCCACCGGATCAGCCAGGGCAGCGGCGTCTGGATGCTCACCGACTCCGAGATCACCGAGATGGTCGAGTCCTGCGCGGAGCGCAACGCCGAGCTGTGCCTGTTCACCGGCCCGCGCGGCACCTGGGACATCGGCGCCGCCACCCGCACCGACTCCGGCGGCGGCGGCCTGCGCGCCCGCGGCCATGACGCGGTCGCGGGCTGCGTCGAGGACGCGCTGCGCGCCGCCTCCCTGGGCGTCAAGTGTCTGCTGGTCGCGGACGAGGGCGTGCTGTGGCTGCTGCACCAGCTGCGCGAGCGCGGCGAGCTGCCGGCCGACACCACCTTCAAGCTGTCCGCGCTGGTCGGCCCGGTCAACCCGGCCTCGTTCGCGGTGTACGAGCAGCTCGGCGCCGACTCCATCAACATCCCGTCGGACCTGACGCTCGAGCACCTCACCGAGATCCGCCGGGTCTCCGGCGCCCCGATGGACTTCTATGTGGAGGCCCCCGACGACCTCGGCGGCTTTGTCCGCATCTACGACGCCGCCGAGCTGATCCGGCGCGGCGCCCCCATCTACCTGAAGTTCGGGCTCAGCAAGTCCCCCGGCATCTACCCGTACGGCGCCCAGCTGCGCGATCTCGCGCTGAACAGCGCCCGTGAGCGGGTACGCCGCGGCCGGCTCGTGCTCGACCTGCTCGCCCGGCTGGGCGCGGACGGCGGGATGTCCCCGCTGGGGTCCCGGCTGCCCGGCCCGCTGCGGCGCTTTTCCGCAGCGCAGGCACAGCCCGCGCGCCAAGAATCCTGAGCCACGGACGTACAAGGGAAGGACGACCCGATGATCATGCGCAAGGCAAGAGCGGTACGAGCCTTGGCGGCGCTCGCCGCCCTGCTCACGCTCTCGCTCACCGCCACCGCCTGCGGCCAGGAGGCGGTCGGCGGCAGCCGCTACAAAGGCGGCAACAACAACACGATCGGCATCTCGATGCCGACCAAGTCGTCCGCGCGGTGGATCGCCGACGGCAAGAACATGGTCAAGCAGTTCCAGGCGGCGGGCTACAAGACGGACCTCCAGTACGGCGAGGACGACGTACGCGCCCAGGTGGCCCAGCTCGAGAACATGGTCACCAAGCAGTACAAGTTGCTGGTGATCGCGCCCATCGACGGGACCGCGCTGACCGACGTGCTAAAGAGCGCCCATGACGCGAACATACCGGTGATCTCCTACGACCGGCTGCTCCTGGGCTCCAAGTACGTCGACTACTACGCGACCTTCGACAACTTCAAGGTCGGCGTGCTCCAGGCCACGTATCTCGTGAACAAGCTCGGGCTGCCCAAGGACAAGGGGGGCAAGAAGGGCCCGTTCAACATCGAGCTGTTCGCCGGCTCCTCGGACGACAACAACACCCGGTACTTCTTCAACGGCGCGATGAGCGTGCTCAAGCCGTACCTCGATGACGGGCGGCTCGTCGTCCGCAGCAAGCAGACGAAGCTCAACCAGCTGTACACGGCGAAGTGGAGCGCCAGCGCCGCCCAGAACCGCATGGAGGACCTGCTCAACGCGGCGTACAGCAACGCCGACATCAACGCCGTGCTCTCGCCGTACGACGGCATGTCCATCGGCATCCTGTCCGCGCTGCGCGGCGTCGGCTACGGCACGAAGGACAAGCCCTACCCGGCCGTGTCCGGGCAGGACGCCGAGCTCCCCTCCGTGAAGTCCATCATCCGCGGCGAGCAGACGCAGACCGTCTACAAGGACACCCGCAAGCTCGCCAAGGCCACCGTCCAGATGGCCACCGCGAAGCTGACCGGCGGCAAGCCCCAGGTCAACGACACCAAGTCGTACAACAACGGCAAGAAGACCGTGCCGGCCTATCTGCTCAACCCGGTCAGCATCGACAAGTCCAACACCCAGCTCCTCGTAAAAGAGGGCTACTACACCGCCGGCCAGCTGAAGTAGGGATGGAGGCCGGGAACATGAACCACATTCTCGAAATGCGCTCCATCACCAAGACCTTTCCCGGGGTCAAGGCGCTGTCCGACGTCAACCTCCGCATCCGCGAGGGCGAGATCCACGCCATCTGCGGGGAGAACGGCGCCGGGAAGTCGACCCTCATGAAGGTGCTCAGCGGGGTCTATCCGCACGGCAGCTACGAAGGGGAGATCCAGTTCCAGGGGGAGGTGTGCGCGTTCAAGGACATCAAGGCCAGCGAGCAGCGCGGCATCGTCATCATCCACCAGGAACTGGCCCTGATCCCGTACCTGTCCATCGCCGAGAACATCTTCCTCGGCAACGAACACGCCAAGGGCGGCCTGATCAGCTGGAACGAGACCCTCAAGCACGCCACCGCGCTGCTCAAGCGGGTCGGTCTTGCGGAGTCCCCGCAGACGCGGGTCGCCGACATCGGGGTGGGCAAGCAGCAGCTCGTGGAGATCGCCAAGGCCCTCTCCAAGGAGGTGAAGCTGCTGATCCTGGACGAGCCGACCGCGGCCCTCAACGACGAGGACAGCGGCAAACTCCTCGATCTGCTCATGGAGTTCAAAGCCCAGGGCATCTCCTGCATCATCATCTCGCACAAGCTGAACGAGATCCGCAGGGTCGCCGACTCCGTCACCATCCTGCGCGACGGCCAGACCATCGAGACCATGGTCGTCCGCGAGACGCCGGAGTCGGAGCCGCAGGTCTCCGAGGACCGCATCATCCGCGGGATGGTCGGCCGGGACCTCGACAACCGCTTCCCCGAGCGCACCGCGTACGAGGGTGACGACGCCTCCGAGGTGGCCATGGCCATCGAGGACTGGACCGTACGCCACCCCATCGACCAGCAGCGCAACGTCGTGGACGGGGTGTCGCTGAACGTGCGGCGCGGCGAGATCGTGGGCATCGCCGGCCTCATGGGCGCGGGCCGCACGGAGCTGGCGATGAGCGTCTTCGGACGCACCTACGGCCGGTACACCGGCGGCCGGGTCTACCGCGACGGCAAGGAGGTCCGTACCCGCACCGTCCCGGAGGCGATCGAGCACGGCATCGCCTATGTCACCGAGGACCGCAAGCACTACGGGCTCAACCTCGAGGACACCATCAGCCGGAACATCTCACTCTCCTCGCTTGCCAAGGTGGCGCGCCGCGGCGTGGTCAACGAGCACGAGGAGTCGCGGGTGGCCGAGCGGTTCCGGAAGACGATGAACATCAAGGCCCCCACGGTCTTCGAGTATGTGGGCAAGCTCAGCGGCGGCAATCAGCAGAAGGTCGTCCTCAGCAAGTGGATCCATGTGGGTCCCGAGGTGCTCATCCTCGACGAGCCCACCCGTGGCATCGACGTCGGGGCCAAGTACGAGATCTACACGGTCATCAACGACCTGGCGGCCCAGGGCAAGGCCGTCGTCTTCATCTCCTCGGAGCTGGGCGAGTTGCTGGGGATGTGCGACCGGATTTACACGATGGCGGCTGGGCGGCTGACCGGGGAGGTCCCGCGGGCCGAGGCGACTCAGGAGGTTCTGATGCGCCACATGACCAGGGACAGAGGAGACGAAGGATGAGCACGGCGACCCAGGACATCAAGAACCCGGCACCACCGCCGGCCGACGGCTCCCCGAACATCGGGACGCTGCTGGTGCAGAGCCTGCGGGCCAATGTGCGCCAGTACGGGATGCTGGTGGCGCTCGCGCTGATCATCGTCATCTTCCAGATATGGTCCGACAACATCCTGCTGCGGCCGCTCAACGTCACCAACCTGGTGCAGCAGAACGGCTACATCCTGATCCTCGCGATCGGCATGATGATCGTGATCATCGCCGGGCATATCGATCTGTCGGTCGGATCGCTGGTCGCGTTCGTCGGCGCCTTCGCGGGCGTGTTGATGGTCAACCACGATGTGCCCTGGCCACTCGCGGTGATCCTCTGTCTGCTGGTCGGCGCGGTGGCCGGGGCGTGGCAGGGCTTCTGGATCGCGTACGTCGGGATCCCGTCCTTCATCGTCACGCTGGCCGGCATGCTGGTCTTCCGCGGCGGCACCCAGATCCTGCTGGACGGGCAGTCCCTGTCGCCCTTCCCGGAGGGTTTCCGGAAGATCAGCATCGGCTTCATCCCGGAGATGGGCCCGTACACGCAGTACCACAACCCCACCATGGTCATCGGCCTCGCGGTGTGCGCGGCGGCCGTCTGGCAGGAGTGGCGGGGCCGGCAGCAGCGTGCGGCGTATGAGCTGGACGTGATGCCGCTCGGCCTCTTCTACGCCAAGTGCGCCGCGATCGTGGCCGCGGTGATGGCCTTCGCCATGACCCTCTCCAGCTGGCACGGCGCGCCGGTGGGGCTGCTGATCCTGGCGGGCCTGCTGGTGATCTTCAGCTTTGTGATGCGCAACACCGTCGTCGGACGGCATGTGTACGCCCTCGGCGGCAACCAGCCGGCGGCCAAGCTGTCGGGTGTCCGCGACAAGCGCGTCACCTTCATGGTGTTCGTCAACATGGGCCTGCTGGCCGCACTCGCCGGTCTGGTCTTCACCGCCCGGCTGGGCTCCGCCACCCCGAGCGCGGGCCTCAACTTCGAGCTGGAGGCCATCGCCGCCGCGTTCATCGGTGGCGCCTCGGCCAGCGGCGGCGTCGGCACCGTACTGGGCGCGATCATCGGTGGTCTGGTGCTCGGTGTGCTCAACAACGGCATGTCGCTGGTGGGCATCGGGACCGAGTACCAGCAGGTGATCAAGGGCCTGGTGCTGCTCGCCGCGGTGGGCTTCGACATCTGGAACAAGCGCAGGGTCGGTTCATAGGTCCGTCTCCCCACTACTACTGATGGAGCCGCACATGACCACGAGCAGACGCACACTGATGACGGCGGCGGCCGCCGGGCTGGCGGCCACGGCCGTCGGTACGAGCACGGGCACGGCTTACGCGAAGGGCGGCGGACGCGCGGTGAAGGAACACTTCGGGACGCTGGCGGACGGCACCCGCGTCGATCGCTGGACGATCGAGAACGGCCGCACCCGGCTGTCCGTGCTGACCTACGGCGGCATCGTCCAGTCCCTGGAGATCCCCGACCGGCACGGCCGCCCCGCCAACGTCTCGCTCGGCTTCGCCGACCTGGACTCGTATGTCGCCGGCAGCCCGTACTTCGGCGCCCTGATCGGCCGCTACGGCAACCGCATCGCGGCCGGCAAGTTCAGCCTCGACGGCCACGCCTACCAACTCCCCGTCAACGACGGCCCCAACAGCCTGCACGGCGGGGACAAGGGCTTCGACAAGCGGGTCTGGTCCATCGAGCCGTTCGAGGGCGGCGGAAACGTCGGCCTGACCCTGCGCCGGGTCAGCCCCGACGGCGAGATGGGCTACCCCGGGAAGCTGACGATCCGGGTCGACTACACCCTCACGTCGGCAGGCGACTGGCGCATCGACTACGAGGCCACGACCGACAAGCCCACGGTCGTCAACCTCACCAACCACACCTACTACAACCTGGGCGGGGAGGGTACCGGCTCCATCTACGACCACCGCCTGGAGATCGCCGCCTCCCGCTACACCCCGGTCAACAAGACCCTCATCCCGACCGGCGAGCTGGCGAAGGTGGCCGGCACGCCCTTCGACTTCCGTCGGTCGAAGACGATCGGCCGGGACATCCGGGAGGCGCACCAGCAGGTGCTGTACGGGCAGGGGATCGACCACAACTTCGTCCTGGACAAGGGCATCACGAGCCGTCCCGAACACATCGTGACGGTCAGCGAGCCGGAGTCGGGCCGGGTGATGCGGATCGCGACCACCGAGCCGGGTGTGCAGTTCTACACCGGCAACTTCCTGGTCGGCACGCTGGCGGGCACGTCGGGGCACGTCTACCGGCAGGGCGACGGCTTCTGCCTGGAGACCCAGCACTTCCCCGACTCGCCCAACCAGCCCAGCTTCCCGTCCACGGTGCTGCGGCCGGGGCAGACGTACCGGTCGACGACGGTGCACTCGTTCTCGACGCGCTGAGCGCGTCTTTCGCTCCCTCCCACCCCGCGCGATGGCCTTAGAGTGCGGGGCGGGAGGGAGTTCGCATGCGGGGTCTGGACCCTGACCGGGTCGCGGAGGTCATCGTCACCTATGAAACGGACGATGGCGGATGCAAGGGCAAACGCGGATCGGGGTACCTGATCACCGACCGTACGGTGCTCACCGCCGCGCATGTGGTGGCGGACGCGGCCACCATCCAGCTCAGGTTCCGCGCCGACCAGGAGGGCGCGTGGAGCGCGGACGGGGTCGTCGTGTTCACGGCCCCGCGCATCGATATCGCGGTGGTGTCCCTCATGGACACCCCGGACCTGCCTCCCGTCCCAACGGTCACCTTCGGCAGACTGGTGGACGCCGACGGCGAACTCCCCTGCTCGATGATGGGTTTCCCACGCTTCAAGCTCCGCGAGGACGCACCCGGATCGGGCTCGGGCTCGCGTTTCCGGGACGCCCACCACCAGCAGGGCACCATCTCCCCTTGGTCCAACAGTCGCCAGAAGACCCTCTCCATCCGGGTCGACGCCCCCGCCCCGGACCCCGCCCCCGAGGTGTCCCCTTGGGAGGCGATGTCGGGCGCGGCGGTGTGGAGCGAGGGCCATCTCATCGGTGTCGTCATCGAGCATCACGCCTCCGAGGGCCTGGGACGGCTCACGGCCTCACGCGTGGACCGCTGGCACGACACGCTGAGCGAGGCGGAGTCGGCCCAACTCGCCCTCTTCACCGGCTTCCCCGCGCGGCGGGAGGGGCTGCGGGACGTCTGCGTGCCCGCTGGGCGCGCGGCGCGGCGGGAGGAAGCGGTACGGGCCCTGCTGAGCGCCGAGCGCACGGACTCCGATGTCCAGCCCTACCGCTTCCTCGATGCCGACGCTCCCGGTCTGGAACGGGTCTACGTCCACCAGCGGGTCGTGGAACACACCGAGACGGTGGCCCCGGAGCCCGTCCCCGCCGAGGAAATCCTGGACCGCCACCGGCATGTGCTGATCGAGGGCGAGGCGGGCGCGGGCAAGTCGACGTTCACGCAGCGGGTGGCGCGGCAGCGCGCGGAGGCGCCCGGGGCGCGGGAACACGCCGTACGCATCCCCGCCGTCGACCTGACCCACGGTGCTCCGCTGCCTGCCCTGCTGCGCACGTCGGTACAGCGGCGGCTCGGGGGCCATCTGGGTGCCGAACTCCCCCGCGACCTCTTCGAGTCCGGCGGCACGAATTGGCTCCTGTTGGTCGACGGCCTGGACGAGATCGTGGACACGGCGGCGCGGCGCCGCGTGATCTCCATCGTGGCGGCCAACGTGTCGGGGCCGTACCGCTGGGTGGTCACCACCCGCTTCCTGCCCGCGCACGAGCTGTCCCCCTTGCGCGACGCGGGCCTCGCCTCGTACGCCCTCGCGCCCTTCGACGAGTCCCAGCTCCGCGAACTGGCCCGCCGCTGGCTGGACGGGGAATCTGAGCGGGCCGAGGCTTTCCTGCGGGAGGTCGAGCGCAGCGGGCTACGGCAGTTGGTACGTACGCCCCTGGTCGCGGCGATCACCCTGTCGATCTTCCGCCGAGCGCCGGAAGCCGGGCTTCCGACTGGACGGCCCGGCCTGTACCAGGAATGCGTCGGCTACCTGCTCAGCGGTCGTCCAGGGGAGGAAGAACGGCGGGCCGGGCTGCTGCGGGCCGTGGCTCAGGCGGGCGGCTCACGGCGACTCGCGGAGTGGCTGTACGGCGCGCGTGTCCCGTTGCTCACCGAGCTCGCCCACAACACGCTGACGGCTGACGCACCGCTGCTGGAGGAGGCGCTGCGGTGGATCGCCCAGCAGGCCGATGAGCCCACGGACTTCCTGCACGGCTGGCGCGAGGTGGTCACCGGTCTGCTGAGCGGCACCGGGTTGTTGTTGTACGAGCGGGGCTCGGGCGAGTTGCACTGGGCTCACCGCAGCTTCGCGGAATACCTGGCCGCCCACGACACGGCGAGTCGGTTGCCCGCCGACTGGCCGGGGGCGGAGCCGCTGCGGGATGGGTTGGTTCGGGATGCGTTGCGGGGAGAGCGGCGGGACTTCGGGGTGCTGGCCATTGCGTGTTGGGCGGGGCGGGCGGGGGCCGATGCGGAGGGGTTGGTGGGGTGGCTGCTGCGGAGCAGTGACGACTACGACCTCTTTGGCATGCACCGGGGGGCCAGCATCGCCGTCGTGGGCTGGGACAGCAGTGTTCCGGACGACCACGCAGCGCTGGCCGGGCGGTTGCTGGCGGAGGGTGTGCGGGTGCCCGATGCCCTCACCACCTCGGTGCTGAACAGGCTGCTCGAGCGGGCCGGTTCCCGCTGGCACGCAGCGGAGTTCTGCGCCCTGATCGCCGCCCAGCCCATGCGCGACGCGGCATACCAGGCCCTGCTGACCATGGCCGACAACGATCGGCTCAGCATCACCGCGCGCTCAGGTGCCGTCGTTGCGCTCGGGCGCATCTTCGGTTTCGAGGCCGCGCTGGCAAAGGCCGAGCGTCTTCTGGCGGCGCGGCAGGTTGAGCCCACAAGTTATGCGTCGCCGAACTCCGGGAGAATCTGGAGCGGTCCGGTCAGTGAAGGACGGATCGCCGCGGCGTACCACCTGCTGGACCTGGGCAGCCGGATCCACGGCCCCGTGCGACGTGTCCTCACCGATGTGTCACTGCGGGCCGGCGACGACCTGGAGCGCGTACTCCTTGGCAACTGCGCCGTCGCACTGGGGGACACGGTATCGCTGCTGCGCCTGCTGGACCTGCCCCCCGACGGTGACCGGCTGCCCAACGCGGACGACATGCGGCTACTGATCACGGCGGGTGCGTATGACACAGCGGACTCCATGACCGACGCGCTCTTCACCGTGGTCGAGCATTGGCCACCCGCTGAGAGCCGCTTGTCGAGGGGCGAGCGGGAGTACTGGCTCGAGGACATCGTCCAGGCTCTGTGTGCCGCTGCCGAAGCGTATTTGTCCGCCGGACGGGATGAGGCGGCCGCGGCTCTCGCACGGCGGATCCTCGGCGCCCCTCTCCCGTCCGGCGAATTGAACGCCACCCCGTACACCGTGCTGGTGCGTACGGGCGTACCGGAGCCGGCCCTCGCCGCACTCGCTCCCGGAAAGGACGGCACCTCACCCCCGCTGTGGGGGCCCTACTGGGCCGACGTCGCCCGCACGCTGTATCGCGAGGGTTATGTCGACGAGGTACGGAACGCCACGGAGGCGCGCCTCGCCCATCCCATCCCATTGGGCGAGGCGGTGGAGATCGCCAAGCACCTCGTATGGGCTGGAGACCCGCGGGGGCTGGATGCGCTGCTGACCATCGCCAACCACTCCGACACTGAGGTCTCAATTGCTCTGCGCGCGGTCCAGGACCTGCTCGGCGGAGAGTTCCACGCGGTGGCGGTCGACACACTCATCTCGCTGTCTCGGCGGCCGGTATCGGGGGGTGCGGGACTGGACATCGCCCGGCTCCTCGCCGGTGCGGGGGTGGAAGACGAGGCCAGCCGCCTCGCGCTGACCCTGGTGCGCGCGTGCATGGACGATCCCGACACCTGGGAGATGGCGGCTCTCACCGAGCCCCTGCGGCTGCTGTCCGCTCTGCGCCCCGAGGAAGGACGGGCCCTGCTGCTCGAAGCGGCCGCCTCCCCCCATCTGCCCAGGCGGGACTTGTTCGATCTGGCCCGGATGCTGGAGCGGTACGGCGAGCGAGGGGCTCTGGAGGATCTGCTCCGGCGGTGGTCAGGTGTGGCCACGCACGACTACGAATTCATGCGGCTCGGCGGCTTCCTGGCACGCTGCGGCAAGAAGGGCGAGGCGGCCGCCGCGTACCGGAAGGTGCTCGCGCTGCGTGCGGGCGACACCGAGCTCCGTAGTCTGTACGGGGTCAGGGAGGCCGTGGACGGGCTGCGCTCTCTCGGCGCTCCCCTCACCCCGGAAGACATCTCCGCGCTCCGGACCGTGTACGCCTCACTCGCGCCGCCCGACACCGCCTTCTCGCGCCGCCGAGACGCCGAGTGGCTGGCCGCCCTGCTCGATCAGCTCACCGAAGGCGTGGACGAAGGGTAAGTCGCCGCCCATCTCCCTCCTGTCCCGCGCGACGGCTTCGCAGCGCGGGGCAGGAGGGAGTTCGCGTTGCTTCGTGGTCAGGCGGCGGGGAACTCCCCGCCCTTGACGGCGGCGACGAACGACGACCAGGCGAACGACTCGAAGACGAGCGCCGGACCGTGCGGCTCCTTGCTGTCACGGACGGGGACTATGCCGCGCGAGGCGACGAGGTTGGCGGCGACCTCGACGCAGGCGCCGCCGTTGGAGCTGTAGGAGGACTTGAACCAGCGGGGGGAATCGGTCGTCACGGGGTGCCCTTTCGTACCTGCTCGATCATGGCCACGGATTCTGTTTGTGACAGGGCTTCGGCCTGCAACTGATGGTAGGCCGACAACGTGGCCTGAACGTAGGTGGATTCGCGGTCCAGATATCCCCGGGCCTGTGACTCCGCATACGCCATCATGGACCAATCCGACATCGTCAGCAGGTAGACGGGCAAGTTGAACGGTCGTCGCTCGCCTATGCCGTACGGAGCAACCTGAAGATGGGTGTTCGGCAACGCAGCGACCTCCACGAGGTGTTGCAGCTGCTCGTTCATGACCTCGGCGCCGCCGACTGGACGTCGGATGCAACTCTCATCCATCACCACGAGCATCGTGGGCGGCCGGGACCGTACGAGTGCCGCCTGCCGCTCCGCCAGAACCGAGACTCGTTCAGCTGCTTGTTCGGGCGTGATGGTGCCCCGGCGTACATCACCGTCTGCCAGCGCCCGTGCGTACGCGGGTGTCTGAAGCAAGCCGGGAATGATCCCAACCTCAAACACCCGGATCTCTACTGCCTGGGCCTCGTACCCGACGTACTCCGGGAATCCCTCCAGCAGACTGCCGTTCCGGAGCTCCCCCCACGCGCGTTCAAACGAGTCTGAGGTCCCGGTGAGCCCGAGGGCCGTGTCCGCGCACCGCGAGAACCGGCGCGTTGGCGGTTTGCAGCCTGTTTCGACCGCCGAAACATGCCTCCCCGAGTAGCCCATCCGCTCACCCAACTGGTCCTGAGTCCAGTCGCGCGCTTCCCGCTTGCTGCGTAAACGCGCCCCGTAGGCCGCTTGGGGCGAGGCGTCCGGGTTCAACTCCTTCAGGTTTACCAATGTGCCCTCCGTGCCTGGAACGTTGAAGACACCCCGCCTGTAGACCACGCTGGGCGCTCCCAGTAGTGGTAACACTACGGAGAGGAGCCATCGATGGTCGGCGGAACCACAAATCCGCCAGGACAGGCCGACGAACAGCACGAACAGCAGGGGCAGCAAAGCGGCGGCGACCGGCCGACCCTGGAGGAACTGCGGCAGCAGTCGGTGGCCCTGGGCGAACAGATCGCTCAGCATCTGGCGCGGGGGTCGAAGTGAGCGGCGCGCACTGGACCAAGGTGCTGCCCAGTCTCGCGGTTGGCATGGTGGTCTACGACCGGCACTACGACATGCCCGCAACCATCGCCGACTTCGACGGCCCGATGGTCTGCCTCGCCCGCCCCACCGGCCTCAAATGGCGATCGCACTGTGCCTCAGTGCGACCGGCCACCGCGTACGAGCAGCGCCAGCTACGCGCCATCGCCAAGCTTCACGCCCAGCGCCAACGAGGCAGCACTTCGCCGGAGTGATCCCCCATGGCAGATGGCCCCTGGCACGCCGAATGGACGTTCATCAGCACATCCGGCGTCACCACAGGAAAAGCCGACCGCACGCGGTATTTCGACATCCGCACCGCCATCTTCAAGGCGGCCTCCAAATCGCTACGGGACCTGGCCCACGAGGAAACCGCCGAGCGAGACGAGCCCTGGAAACTCCTCGTCGCAGCCCTGTACTCCGAAGCAATGCTCTCAGCCGACGAAACCGGCACCTGGCACTACGCGAGCCCGGACGGCTGGGCGAACGTGACGGTTCGCTTCACCCCGTAGTCGCTACGGCTGCGCCCCGGAATAAGGCGCCGCAGGGTGGCCCGGCTGCGAACGGCCGTCGTCCCCGTCCGCAAACTCATCGTCATCCGCCCGCGCCTCCTCCCCCATCAGATCCCGTACGAACAGCGTCGCCCCCGCCACCGCCCCCGGCATCAGGAACACCGCCACCAGCGGCAGCAGGAAGGCCAGCGCCAGCGGGACGCCGAAGCCGAGGCTGAACATCCGGCGGCCACGCAGCAGCCGGCGCCGCTCCTTCAGCAGCACCCCGCGCCGCAGCAAGGCAATCGACGTGAGCTCTTCGGTCAGGAAGAAGCCCGTGACACAGAAGGCGAGCACCGGGATCACCGTCTGGCCGATCACCGGCACAAAACCCAGGGCGAAGAACAGCACGCCCCACAACACGACCCGTATCACCAGCGCGATCGCCTCGCGCAG
This sequence comes from Streptomyces sp. LZ34, assembly GCF_053890475.1. Classification (NCBI taxonomy): domain Bacteria; kingdom Bacillati; phylum Actinomycetota; class Actinomycetes; order Kitasatosporales; family Streptomycetaceae; genus Streptomyces; species Streptomyces sp. LZ34. Next base: position 8,776,063 of record NZ_CM132680.1, on the reverse strand, counting down.
GCCGATCCACAGCTCGCGCCACAGCGGCAGGCCGGACTCGGGCGCGGTGCCGGATTCGGAGATGTCGACCTGTTCGGAGAGGGATTCGTAGAAGGGCTGGCCGACGAGCAGCGTGACCGCGGTGAAGGTGAGGATGGCGAGGAAGAGGCAGACGCCGACGAAGAGGACGGCGAGCGCGCCCCGGAAGACGTCGAGCCATGGCGAGGGCCAGCCGTCGGCGAAGGGGGTGGACCAGTCGATGATGTCGTCGGTCCAGAAGTACAGTGCGACGAGCGCCGCCGCGTACCCGACGAGGGTGATGAGGGCGGGAATCATCCCGAACCACCACCACCGTCCGTGCCGGGCCACCCAGCGCTGCCCCTTCATCAGATAGCCGAACCCGGCCGCAAGATCACGCATGGGGCCGTAGCTTACTGGGGTCGGGTAACAGCAGGTGAACCCCTACTTCCGCGCGTACACCACGCCCAGCTTGTCGATCTCACCGCCCGCGCGCCCCGTGAAGCCGGTGATCTGCCAGCCGGCGGGGGCGGTGTACGTCACGGCGTCGGCGGTCGGCGTTCCGGCGGCGACCCGGCGCCCCGTGTCGGTGGTGAAGGCGGCGGAGAAGAGGCGGGCGCGGCCGTCCTTGGTGCCTTGGGTGAGGGTGACCGAGGTGAGGTGTTCGGCGGGGGCGAGGGTGAGGGTGGCGGCGGTGCCGCCGGTGCCGCCGTGGGTGAGGGTGGTCCCGCCGTCCAGGGTCAGGGACACCGCGTCGAGGCGGGAGGCGCCGCGCACCGTGAGGGTGCGGGGCGCGGCGGGGGTGGCGGGGAGGTCGTCGGCGTCGTTGAAGGCCGTGCCGTGGGGGCCGCCGAACTGGTCGCTGGCGCGCAGGCCCTGCGGGAGCTTCCAGGAGAAGCCGACGGTGTGCGGGTAGTGGTCGGACAGCGGTTCGCCGGCGGAGTCGAGGAAGGCCGGGTGCTCGTTGTTGTAGCGGGTGGCGGTGAGGGTGAGCAGCGGGCCGGAGCGGTAGAGGACCTTGTCGACGACCTCGCAGTCGTTGGTGACGTGGTCCGGGTCGCAGACCAGGGCGTCGGAGCCGGCGGGCGGGGCGGAGCCGCCGCGGACGAGGTCGACCCAGGCGTCGGTGAGGCCGTTGCGGCCGGTCAGGTCGCGGATGTTGTCCTCGGCACGGGTGTAGCGGGTGTTGGTGTCGCCCATCACGATGACCGCGTTGCCGGCGGAGTTGGCGGTGATGAAGTCGGAGAGCTGGGTGATGTTGGCGCGGCGGGCGGCGAGGTCGGCGGCTGTCGTGCCCGCGTTGGTGTGGACGTTGTAGACGTCGACGTGGACGCCTTCGGCCAGGCGCAGGCGCGCGAGGGAGAAGCCCTTGGGGGTGAGGCAGTCGGTGCCGTTGCACCTGGCCCACTTCACCCGCTCGAAGTCGTCGTACGGCAGGTCGGAGAGGGTGTTGAGGCCGTCACCGAAGGGCACTCCGCCGCTGGTGGGGGTGCGGTACGGGTGGTCGTCACCGGCGTAGAGCGCGGCGTGGTAGTTGAAGTCCTCCTGGACGTTGACCAGGTCGTACGCGCCCAGGCGCGGGGAGATGAGCGGGGTGTTCCTCTCGGGGTGGCCGGAGGACAGTCCCTCGGGCAGCCCGGCCACGTTGTAGGTGAGCACGTTGAACGAGCCGCTGCCGGGGGCCGCGGCGGGTGTGTTCGCGGTGCCGTGCGAGGCGGCCGGATCCGCCGCGGCCGGTGTGCCGCCACCCAGGGCGGCCGTGCCCGCGGCGAGCGCCGCCGCCAGTGCGATTCCCAGCCGTCTGGCACGTCTCATCTGCTCGTTCCTCTCCCGGGAGGGCTTCGGAGGAGCACCCGCCCCACCGGAGGGGGCTCCGGTGGGGCGGGTGCGGGGTGTGGGGGGTGCTTGAGGGCGCGGGTCAGGTGGTGCTCAGATCTTGCCCGCCCCGGCCTGTCCCGTCACCGTCGAGACGACGGACGACGCGGGCTCGGCGGTGTACGAGTACGGCGGGTTGGTGAAGCTGCCGACCTGGGAGATCTCGGTGGCGGCGCCACCCAGGTCGTTGCCCCGCAGCACCGCGTATCCGTCCACGTCGCTGTCGCGGTTGGTGGTCACCGCCACCTTGGTGTCGCGGAACACGTTGTTCTCGACGAGCATCTGCGCGCCCATCCTGGGGTGCACGGCGGTTTCCGCGCCCTGCACGTAGTTGTCGTAGAAGTGCCCGGTCCCGAACCTCAGGCTGGGGATCCGCGAGTACACGTTGGAGAACCAGTTGTGGCTGTAGGTCACCTTCAGGTGGCCGGTGTCCTCGCCGGCGTTGTTGTCGCTGTGTCCGACCAGGCTGCCCTTGAAGTGGTCGGCGAACTTGTTCCAGGACACGGTGATGCTGTCGGACCCGTGGTTGATGTCCAACAGGCCGTCGTAGTAGTCCTTGTCGTGGTCCCGGTCGGCCGAGAGGGTGTTGTGGTCGACCCACACCTTCGTGGATTCCTGGATGGTGATCGCGTCGGAGGGCTTCAGCGGCTTGCTGATGTTCAGGTTGCGGATGATGACGTTGGTCGACTCCTTGATCCGCAGCCCACCGCCGGTGAATCCGGACGACGAACCGACGCCCAGCACGGTGGTGTTGGACCCGACGTCCACCTGCCCGGACAGCGAGATGAGGCCGGATACCTTGACGACCTTCGCGCTGTCGCTCGCGACGGCGCTCTTGAAGGCGGCCAGGGTGGTGACGGTGGTGGCGGAGGCGTTTCCGCCGCCGGTGGTGCCCGCGCCGAAGCCGATCGGCGAGTTCTCGGCCGTGACGGCGGTCTCGCCGGACGGCGCGCTGTGGGCGGAGACGGCCGAGATGGTGCCGAGGGTGAGCGCGGCCACGACACCCGCGGCGAGCGCGGTCAGGTGGCGTCGGCGGAGGATGGTGCGCTGTTCGGTCATGGGGGGAGTCCTCTCATTCCGAGAAGATCTCCACACGGGAGGGGAGGCAAGCGCTTGCTGATGAGCGGCAAGCACGCTGGTCGCTAGGGCCGGTGGAGATCGCCAAAGGTGCGGCTCTGACGTGTTCGACTCTGCCGCCAAGCGGGTGGTCAGTCCGTGCCGGCAGAGGGCAGCTACCGGGAACGAAGCTAGTAAGCGCTTGTATTGATGTCAACGCCCTTGCGCCACCGTCAACAACCTTTCATCGAACGCCCATCGATTCCCTGCCGCCGCAAGGAGTTGGCGTTAAAGGCCTGTTGACGCGCGGAGACTTTGCCGAACTCATAGCGGCCACACAGACACCCCTTCTATTTTGCGTGCTCATGACAGATTCCCCTGCCCCCATCGGGCGCCGCAGAGTACTGATCGCCGGTAGCGCCGCCGCCGCGGCCGTCGGACTGGGCACGGCCGCCGCCACCGCGACCACCGGCCGAGCCGAAGCCGGGGCCGAAGCCCCGTCCCTCCGGATCGCCCCCGCGGCGGCCGCCGTCTGCACCCTCACCAAGGAGCTCACCGAAGGCCCCTACTACCTCGAACGCGCGCTCGTCCGCTCCGACGTCTCGGAGGGCAAGCCCGGCGTCCCGCTCCGACTCGCGCTCACCGTCGTCGACAACGCCACCTGCGCACCGCTCAGCAAGGCGCTCGCGGAGATCTGGTACTGCGACGCGCTCGGCGAGTACTCCGGCTTCGTCGGCAACAACGGCCACCAGGAGCCGGACAACGGCAAGTTCCTCCGCGGCGGTGTGCTCACGGGCACCGATGGGATCGCCAAGCTCACCGGCATCTACCCCGGCTGGTACCGGGGCCGCTGCATCCACATCCACCTCAAGGTGCACACCGGCGTCACGCTCACCTCCGACGGCTCGTTCACCGGCGGCAACGAGATCCACACCGGCCAGCTCTTCTTCTCCGAAACCGCCACCCAGGCCGTCGCGAAGCTCTCGCCGTACTCCACCAACACCGTCCCCCGCACCACCCTCGACGCCGACGGCATCTACGACGGCGGCGGGGCGTCCTCCGGCCTGCTGACCCTGACGGCGCTGGGCTCCTCGCCCTCGGCGGGCTACCAGGGCACCCTCACGGTCGGCGTGGACCCGGACGCCTGACCGGCCCGCCCGACCACCCCTCGCGACCTCCGGCCCCCGCCCGGCGTGCCACCCACGGCCCGGCGGGGGCCGTCTTTTCTCCACAGGGGGGTTGACGGCCGCCAAAACCGTGCCTACCTTCGCTGGGACATCAGATGTCTGATGTCTGATGCACACGGCAAGGAGGTCGACAGCAATGCCGCTGTCCGACGACATCGCCGAGCGACTGCTGTCCGCGATCATCGACGGCCACCACCCGCCCGGCACCGCGCTCCCCCCGGAGGCCGTGCTGGCCGAGCAGCACGAGGCCAGCAGGCTCACCCTCCGCGAGGCGATCAAGGTTCTGCGGTCGCAGAACATCGTCCGCATCCACCGCGGCCGGGGCACCTACGTCAACACGCCCGACCAGTGGACCGCGCTCGAACCGATGATCCGCGCCGCGGCCGCCGGGCCCCGGACGGGCGGCGCGGTCTCCGAGAAGCTGATCGAGGCGCGGCGGATGATCGAGGTCGGGGCCGCCCAGCTGGCTGCCGCCCGGCGCTCGGAGGACGACCTGGCGCAGCTCGACGAGTTGCTGGAGGAGATGCGGGCGGCCGCGCGGGCCGGGGACACCGAGCAGTTCGTCGAGGCGGACATCGCCTTCCACGACGTGGTGATGCGGGCCTCCGGCAACGCCTTCGTACCCCTGCTCTTCGAACCCTTCGGCAGGCTGCTCGTCGAGGGCCGTCGGCAGACCTCGGCCGTGCCCCAGATCCGCACGAACGCCATCCAGCACCACGAGGTCGTCCTGGAGGCGCTGCGCGCCGCGGATCCGGAGAAGGCCCGGCGCGCGATGGACGACCACATGGCGCAGACCACGGACGACCTGCGTACCCACGTCACGCAGGTGGCGCACGCCAAGCAGCAGGACGCCTGAGCCCGCCCCTCCCTGAGCCCACGCCCTCCCCGAGCCCCCGCCCCGCCCCTGAGCACCACTTCCCGGGCCCGCCCTGACCACACCCAAGGGCGCCACGCCACTACCCCGGCCTGCCCGGACACGCACGAAAGTAGATCCACCCATGTCCCAGACCCTCCACTTCCCCGAGGCGCACGAACTGCCCCCGCCCCGCGAGGTGACCCCCGCCGAGGTGACCGCCGCCCTCGCCGCGGACCGCCGCCTGGTCGTGCTCGACGACGACCCGACCGGCACGCAGACCGTCGCCGACGTGCCCGTCCTCACCACCTGGACGGTCGAGGACCTGCGGTGGGCGCTGCGCCAGGACAGCACGGCCTTCTTCGTGCTCACCAACACCCGCAGCCTCGCCCCGGACGCGGCCGCCGCCCGCAACCGCGAGGTCGTCCGCGCCCTGGCGCGGGCCTCCGCCGCCGAGGGCATCGGCTATGTGCTGGCCAGCCGCGGCGACTCCACGCTGCGCGGACACTTCCCGCTGGAGACCGACGTCCTGGCCGACGAGGTGCCCGTGGACGGTGTCGTACTCGTCCCCGCGTACATCGAGGCCGGGCGGCTCACCGCCGACTCGGTCCACTGGATGCGTACGGCGGAGGGGATGCTGCCGGTCGGGCAGAGCGAGTTCGCGCGCGACGCCACGTTCGGCTACGCCAACTCCCGCCTCCCGGAGTGGATCGAGGAGAAGACCGGCGGCCGGGTCGCCGCGGCCGACGTCCTGCGCATCACCCTGGAAGACCTGCGGGTACGCGGCCCCGAGCACGTGGCCGAGCTGCTGGGCTCGCTGCGCGAGGGCCGGACGGCCGTCGCGGACGCCCTGACCGACGACGATCTGCGCGTTCTCGCCCTCGCCTCGGCCACGGCTGAGGCCACCGGCGCCCGCCTGCTGTACCGCTGCGGCCCCTCCTTCGTCCGGGCCCGCGCGGGCCAGTCCGCCCGCGCCCCGCTGACCGCGGAGGAGCTGCGGGCGGGGCGGGACGCGGCGGCCCCGGCGGGCCAGGGCCAGGGCCAGGGCCACGGCCTGATCGCCGTCGGCTCGCACGTCGGGCTCACCACCCGCCAGCTGGAGCGGCTGCGCGAGCGCGGCGGCATCGCCGAGTTCGAGCTCGACGTCCACGCCCTGCTCGACGAAGGGCGCCGCGCCGCGCACATCGCCGAGGTGGCGCGCGCCTGCGCCCGGGCACTGGACGGGAGCGAGGTCGTGGTGCGCACCACCCGCTCCGTCGTCACCGGCGCCGACGCGGACGACTCGCTCGCCATCGCCCGCAACGTGTCCGCCGCGCTGGTCGAGACCGTACGGGCGATCACCGCCGAGCGGCGGCCCGCGTTCGTCGTCGCCAAGGGCGGCATCACCTCGAGCGACATCGCGACCGAGGGCCTGGAGATCCGCCGGGCCTGGGCGCGCGGCACGCTGCTCCCCGGCATCGTCTCGCTGTGGGAGCCCGAGTCCGGCCCCAGCGTCGGCATCCCGTACATCGTCTTCGCCGGCAACGTCGGGGACGACAGCGCCCTCGCGGACGCGATCGACCTGCTCCGGAGCCGATGATGCTGCTGCGTGGAACCGACGCCCTGACCGCCGCCGCCCGCGAGGGCCGGGCGATACCGGGCTTTGTCGCCTACAACCTCGAGACCGTCCAGGGCATCGTCGCCGCGGCCGAGGCCGCCGGCCGGCCGGTGCTGCTCCAGGCCGGGTCGAGCGCCTTCAAGCACGCGGGCCGCGCGGCCCTGATGGCCCTCGCCCTCGACGCCGCCCGGCGCTCGGACGCCCCGCTCGGCGTGCACCTGGACCACAGCCGGGACCTGGAGGAGATCACGGCCTGCGTCGAGGCGGGCTACACCTCCGTCATGGTCGACGGCTCACACCTCCCCTTCACCGAGAACGTGGCGCTCACCCGCGAGGCCGTCGAGCGGGCCCACGCCGCGGGCGTCTGGGTCGAGGCCGAACTGGGCGCGCTGGCGGGCGACGAGGACGTCTCGACCGACGCCCGCGCGACCGGCGGCTCCATGACCGACCCGGAGCAGGCCGCGGAGTTCGTGGCCGCGACGGGTGTGGACGCGCTGGCGGTCGCCGTCGGAAACGTCCACGGCTTCACGGCCGATCCGGTACGGCTGGACCTGGACCGCCTGGCGCGCATCCGCGACGCCGTCCCGGTGCCCCTGGTGCTGCACGGCGCGAGCGGGCTGCCCGAGGAGCAGCTGCTCGGCGCGGTACGGCGCGGCGTGGCCAAGGTGAACGTCAACGCGGAGCTGCGGCGGGCGTACCTGGAGGCGGTGGCCGCGGCGCTGCCCGGCGCGCTGCCCGGCTCGGACGTGGTGTCGACGTGGGCCGGGGGGCGGGAGGCGGTCGCCGCGACCGCGCTCCGGATCACGCGGCGGCTGTCGGGGCCCGGCCAGGTGCCCCCGATGTAGCCCGCTCCCGGCCGGCCCGCCCCCACCCCGGACGTACCCCGCTCCGGCCCGGCCCCCGCCTCGGGCCCGGCCCGTCCGCGCCTGCGGCGGGCCTGCCCCCACCCCGCTCCGGCGCCCGGCCCTCGGCCCCCGAAACCCCAGGGATCCCGGCCCCTCGGGACTCCCCTGCCAAGCCGGGCCCACTTCGCCTCCTCAGCCACCGCTGGGCGCGGCGACGGCCGACTTGTCCTGTCTCACTCCCCGTCCCCTCCCCCCCTCGTCCCCTCCCACTCCCTCCAAGGAACCCGCATGTCCACATCCGCTTCCCCATCAACATCCACCCCCCGGACCGCCGTCATCGGTCTGGGTGCCATGGGGCTGCCCATGGCGCAGCGGCTGGCCGGGGCGTTCCCGGTGGCCGTGTTCGACATCGCCGCCGAGCGCCGCGCGCTCGCCGTCGGGCATGGGGCCACCGAGGCCGCCACCCCGGCCGGCGCGGCCCGCGACGCCGATGTCGTCGTACTGGCCGTACGCGACCAGGCGCAGGTCCACGGCGCGCTGTTCGGCGAGGCGGGCGCCGCCGAGACGCTGAAGGCCGGGGCCGTGGTGGTGCTCACCAGCACCGTCGGCCCGGAGGCGGCCCGGTCGACCGCCGCCGCGCTCGCCGAGCGGGGCAAGGACGTACGGCTCGTGGACGCCCCGGTCAGCGGCGGCCCGACCCGCGCCGGGAACGGCGATCTGCTGATCGTGGTCGGCGCGGAGCCGGCCGCCCTGGAGGTGGCCCGCCCGGTGCTGGACCGGCTCGCCTCCACGCTGACGGTCATCGGCGACAAGCCCGGCGACGGCCAGGCGCTGAAGGCCATCAACCAGCTGCTCGCGGGCGTGCACATCGCCGCCGCCGCCGAGGCCGTGGCCCTCGCGCGCGGCCTCGGCCTCGACCCGCAGACCGTGATCGACAGCCTGAGCCAGGGCGCGGCGGGCTCGTTCATGTTCGCCGACCGCGGGCCGCGCATGGCGCAGGCGTACGGCGCCGAGGCGGACTCCGTCGAGGTCCGCTCCCGCCTCGACATCTTCGTCAAGGACATGGGCATCGTGACCGGCATCGCGAAGGACGCGCATGTGCCGGTGCCGCTGGCCTCGGCGGCCGAGCAGCTGTATCTGCTGGGCGAGCGGGCCGGGCTCGCGGCCCGCGACGACTCCTCCATCGTGACGGTCCTGTCCCCGAGAGGAGAAGGCCGATGAGCCACGGCGCGCTGCTGCTGGTGGCGGGGGTGGGCGTGGCCCTCCTGCTGCTGATGATCATCAAGGCGAAGATCCAGCCCTTCGTCGCCCTGGTCGTCGTGTCCATCGGCGTGGCGCTCACGGCGGGCGTCCCGGCCGCGGAGCTGGTGGCCACCATCGAAGAGGGCATGGGCTCGACGCTCGGCCACATAGCCACGATCATCGCCCTGGGCGCGATGATCGGCCGCATCATCGAACTGTCCGGCGGCGCCGCGTCCTTGGCGCACTCGCTCATGGACCGCTTCGGGGAACGGCGCACGCCGCTCGCGCTCACCGCGGCCGGGTTTCTGCTCGGCATCCCGGTGTTCTTCGAGGTCGGCCTGATCATCCTGATGCCGATCGCGTACGGCGTGGCCCGCGCGTCGCGCAAGCCGCTGCTGGTGTACGCCCTGCCCATGGGCGCGGCGATGCTCACCGTGCACGCCTTCCTGCCGCCCCACCCGGGCGCGGTGGCGGCGGCCACGACGATCGGCGCCGACCAGGGCTGGGTGCTGCTCTTCGGCATCCCGGTGACGGCGGTCGTGATCCTGCTGGGCTATCTGTTCGCCAAGCGGCTGACGCGCCGCGAGTACCCGATGACGGCCGATGTGTACGCGAAGGTGTTCGGCACGGGGGGCGACGAAAACGAGTCCGGGGCCGAAGCCGGAGCCGGGTCCGAAGCCGGGCCTGCGCCCAAGGCCGTGGTCGAGGGCGCGGAGAACCCGCCGTCCTTCGGCATGGTGGTGTCCTTGATCGTCACCCCGATCGTCCTGATCCTCCTCGGCACCATCGGCACCAACTTCCTCTCCGAGGGCTCCACCCTCCGCGCCGTCCTCACCGTCCTGGGCGCCCCGATGGTCGCGCTGCTCGTCGCGGCGGCGCTCGCCGCTTACTTCCTGGGCGCCCGGCGCGGCTGGTCGAGCGCCCGTATCTCCGAGGTCATGGGCTCGGCGCTGCCGGGCGTGGCCATGGTGATCCTGGTGGCGGGCGCGGGCGGGGTCTTCGGCAAGGTGCTGGTGAAGACCGGCATCGGCGACGCCGTGGCCGACGTCCTGGACCGTACGGGGCTGCCGCTGCTGGCCCTGGCCTTCGCGATGACGATGCTGCTGCGCGCGGTGCAGGGCTCCACCACGGTGGCCCTGGTCACCACGGCCGGGCTGATCACCCCGCTGCTCCAGCGCACCGATCTGTCACCGCAGCAACTGGCCCTGGTCTGCCTGGCGATGGGCGCGGGCGGCCTGTCGGTCTCGCACATCAACGACGCCGGCTACTGGATGTTCACCCGCCTGGTCGGCCTGGAGGTCGGCGACGGCCTGCGCACCTGGACCGTCCTGACGACGGCGATGGGCGTGGTGGGCTTCCTGCTGACGAGCCTGCTCTGGCTGGTCGTTTAGCGGGTACCGCGACGACACGGCAGCGAGACGGACCGCGTGTGCCTGGCCCCGGCGGGGTCAGGCACACGCGTCTCCTGCCATCGTCTGCGTGCCGATCACCGCGAGCAGGCTCAGCTTGTCCGCGGCGTCCGTGCCCGGGGCGGCGGTGTGGATGACGACGTGGAGGTCGCTGCCGGGGGCGTTGAGGACGTCGCAGTCGAGGACGAGCGGGCCGACGTCGGGGTGGTGGACCGTCTTGGTGTCCATGGTGTGGCTGCCCACCGCGTGGGAGTCCCAGAGCCGGGCGAAGCGGTCGCTGGCGCGGCGCAGGTCGGCGACGAGGGTGCGCAGGCCCCGGTCGGAGGGGTAGCGGGCGGTCGCGGAGCGCAGGTCGGCGACGGTGGCGGTTTCGAAGCGGGCCTGTTGTTCGGGGGTGTGGGTCACGCGGTCGGAGCTTCCGGTGAAGTGGCGCCACAGTACGTTGCGCTCGCGCTCCGAGCGCCCGGAGGGGTCGCCGTGCAGCGCGGCGTACAGCTGGTTCCAGGAGATCAGGGTCCACGCCGCGTCGTACACCCCGACCGGGGTGGCCCGCATCTGGTCGAGCATGCGCTGGACACCGGGGGTGAGGTGGGCCGAGATGCGGTGGGTGGTGGGCGCGGGCCGGCCCGCGAGCAGGAACAGGTGGCGGCGTTCCGGTTCCGACAGCCGCAGGGCGCGGGCGAGGGCGGTGAGGATCTGGGTGGACGGGGAGGTCGCGCGGCCCTGTTCGAGACGGATGACGTAGTCGACGGACATCCCCGCGAGCTGGGCCAGTTCCTGGCGCCGCAGCCCCGGCGCGCGGCGCACGCGTCCGGCCGGCAGGCCGACCGTCGCCGGGTCGAGCCGGTCGCGCCAGCGGCGCAGCGCGGTGGCGAGGTCGCCGGCCACGTCGTCCCCGTCGCCGTTCTGTGTGTCGCGCGCCGGTCGGCTCACGTCCCCGCCCGGGCGTCCGTCGTTCCCGTCACCGCTCCCTGTCCCGCTCCCTGTCCCGCTCATCGGTTCAGTATCCGGCCGGGGGCGGCGGGCGTCCCGCGCGCAGCCTGGTATCGCTTTTACCAGGAAGAGCCTTGTACTCCCTGTTTCTTCGCGCGGCGCCGACGCTGATGGCATGCGAACGACACTCATCACCGGTGCCACCAGGGGGCTCGGCCTCGAGACCGCCCGGCAGCTGGTCGAGGCCGGGCACACCGTCTATCTCGGGGCGCGGGACGCCCGGCGTGGCGAGGAGGTGGCGCGGCGGGTCGGCGCCCGCCCGCTGCCGCTCGACGTGACCAGTGAGGATTCCGTACGGGCGGCCGCGAAGCTCGTCCAGGAGGAGGCGGGCCGCCTCGACGTCCTGGTCAACAACGCCGGAATCGGCGGGCCCGCCCGTTCCGCCGCCGAGGTCACCGCCGACGACCTGCTGACGGTCTACGACACCAATGTCTTCGGCGCCGTGCGGGTCACCCACGCCTTTCTGCCGCTGCTCGAGGCGAGCGAGACGCCCGTCGTCGTGAACGTCAGCAGCGGGCTGGGGTCACTGGCCGTCGCCGCCGACCCGCCCGCTCATGCCCCGTCCGTGCCCGTGTGGCTTCCGGCGCTGTCGTACGGCTCCTCCAAGGCCGCGCTGAACATGGTCACCGTGCAGTACGCCCACGCCCTCCCGCATATCAGGGTCAACGCCGTCGACCCCGGCCTGACCGCGACCGACTTCAACGGTCACGCCGGAAACCGGACGGTCGCGGAGGGCGCCGAGATCATCGTGCGGATGGCCACCGTCGCCCCCGACGGCCCCACCGGCGGCTATTTCTCGGCCGCCGGCCCGCTCCCCTGGTGACCGCGAACCCCGCACTCCCCTACCCGATGGGAACGACCATGCCGAAACGCCGTGTTGAGATCGCCCTGGACCTCGCCTGTGTCCGTTGCTACCTCGGTTTCACCCGCCTCACCCGGGCCGCCCGCCACTACCGCGCCGACGGCGGCGAGGTCGACGTGGTCCTCCGCCCCTTCCAGGCCGAGCCCGAGGCGCCGTCCGCCGGTGAGCCGCTGTTCGAGGTCTGGCGGCGGACCCGTGGCGAGGCATTCGTACGACAGGTCACCTCCGACACCGCCTTCGGCGTGGCGGACGGCCTGGAGCCGCACTTCGAGCGCGCCCAGTACACCAATACCTTCGAGGCGCACCGGCTGGTCGCCCGCGCGTCCGCACAGGGGCTCGGCGAGCGGATGGCGGAGCGGCTGTTCCGCGCGTACTTCACCGACGGGCTGCTGATCTCCGACCGCACCACCCTGGCCCGGCTGGCCGCCGAGACCGGGGTGGTGGCGCAGGACGACCATGATGGCGCCGCCGACGACACCAACGACAGCGACGCGGCCGAGCTGCGCGCCGAACTCGACCGCGTGCGCGCGCTCGGCGTCCATGTCGACGCCGTGCCGTACGTCCGCTTCGAGGACGGGACGGTCCTCGAAGGCGCGCAGCCGGAGGAGGCCTACCGCGCGGCGCTGACCGCGCTCACGCCAGCCGGATGACGTTCCAGGACATCGGTTCCAGCGTGGCCCGCAGCACCCCGCCGTCCAGGGCCGTGCCGGTCGCGGCGTGCGGGGTGACGCGCTCCGGCTCGGCCAGGGTGTTGCGGGCCTCGGGGTCGGCGTCCGCGAGGACACTGTGCTCGACGATCCGGGACACGGGCAGGCCGCGCAGGTCCACCTCCAGCGGCAGCGGGTCCGCCTGGGCGCGGTTGACGGCGAAGACGGTGACCTCGCCGGTCTCCTCGTCCGCGACGGCGGTGGCGTGCAGCAGCGGCACCTCGCCGTACTTGGCCGTCTTGTGCGTCGGGCTGTCGACGTTGACCTGAAGGACCCGCCCGCGCCCGTGGCGGGAGGCCTGCGCGAACGGGAAGAAGGTGGTCTGCTTCCAGGCCGGGCCGCCCGGCTCGGTCATGATCGGCGCGATGACGTTGACGAGTTGGGCGAGGCAGGCGACGGTGACCCGGTCGGCGTGGCGCAGCAGCGCGATGAGCAGCGAGCCGAAGACGACGGCGTCGGTGACGGAGTAGTTGTCCTCCAGGAGCCGGGGGGCCTCCTCCCAGTTGGGCGGCTCCGCGTCGTGGAAACGGGTCAGGTACCAGACGTTCCACTCGTCGAAGGAGAGGTTGATCTTCTTCTTGGACTTCAGCCGGGCGCCCACGTGGTCGCAGGTGGCGACCACGTTCTCGATGAAGGACTCCATGTCGACGGCCGAGGCGAGGAAGGAGTCGCGGTCGCCGTCGAGCTCTTCGTAATAGGCGTGCAGGGAGATGTAGTCGACGAGGTCGTAGGCCTCCCGCAGGACCGTCGCCTCCCACTCCGCGAAGGTCGGCATGGCCTGCGACGAACTGCCGCAGGCCACCAGCCGCACGTCCGGATCGATCTGCCGCATCGCACGGGCGGTCTCGGCGGCCAGCCGCCCGTACTCCTCGGCCGTCTTGTGGCCGGTCTGCCAGGGCCCGTCCATCTCGTTGCCCAGGCACCACAGCCGGATGCCGTACGGGTCCTTGTCGCCGTGCGCGATACGGCGGTCGGACAGGGCGGTCCCGGAGGGGTGGTTGGCGTATTCCTGGAGCTCCAGCGCCTCGGCCACGCCGCGCGTGCCGAGGTTGAGCGCCATCATCGGCTCGCCGTCGACCTTGCGGAGGAAGTCGATGTACTCGCCGAGTCCAAAGCGGTTGGTCTCGGTCGACCGCCAGGCCAGGTCCAGTCGGCGGGGGCGCTCGTCGGCCGGGCCGACGCCGTCCTCCCACTTGTAGCCGGAGACGAAGTTGCCGCCCGGGTAGCGGATGACGGTGACTCCCAGCTCGCGGATCAGCTCCAGGACGTCGGTGCGCAGACCGGCCTCGTCGGCGGTGGGGTGGCCGGGTTCGTAGATGCCGGTGTAGACGCAGCGGCCGAGGTGCTCGACGAACGACCCGAACAGGCGCGGGTTGACGTCGCCCACGGCGAAGGCAGGGTCGAGGGTGAAGCGGGCCGGACGGGCGGGAGCGGGGGTGTCGGGGGTGCGGTTGCCGGGGGTCGTCGGCTGCATTGCGGCGTCTCTCTCCTGCGCTGGCGCGCTGTCGCTTGGTCGCTTGTCCGAGATATCGGATACCGATCGCAACTTCGAACGAGACGGTAAGATCTCCGTTCCCCACGCGTCAACGCCTCGCGCAGCGCGGAAACCTCCGGCCCGGCCGTCGGAGGCGCGCGAGAGACTTCCTGTGCCGCCATCTGCCCCAGGAGGTCCCTGTGTTGAGCTGCACCCGCGAAGAGTTCCTCGCGCATCCCGAACACGACGGCCAGGAGGGCGACCTTCGGGACTACGACTGGGACGACTACCTCGATGTGGCGGTGCGGGCTCATCTCCTCGACCGCTGGCTGAGCGAGGACGCCCCCGGCGCCCCCATGGTGGTCACGAGCATCCGGCCGGAGCCGGAGGATGCCGGGCTGACGCCCGACGCGCTCCTGAAGAGCGGGCTCTACCCCACCGTGGCCGCCGGCGGCATGCGGCGCGAGCCGCGGGCCTGCCGGTCCGTTCCCGTGGCAGAGACGGTCTCCGCCGTGGAGCGAGCCCTGCTGGGGCACGGCGGCATGCCGTCACGACGGGTCGGACTGCTCATCGCCGACCTGCGCGAGATGATCCTCTCCCAGGGGAGGGAAGCGGCGTTGGTGACGGTCGTGGACCCGGCGACCGGCGCGGTCGTGGACGGCGAGACCCATGTGGTGCTGTCGTGGGAGACCGAGTACAACCCGGTGATGATACGCATCAGCGTCGCACCGCGCCCGGAGATCCGCGGCGAGCCCCTTCACCCCGCGTGCTCCTTCGCCGCCTGCCCCGACGGCGTCCGGGCCACCCCCGAGGATCACCGGCTCGCCGAGGCGAAGGTGCGCGCCGTGTGCGCCGGGACGGTGCTCGCGGCCTTCCTGAAGTGCGACGGGCGCGCCGCGTTCACCGTCGGATGGCAGCCTCACGACATCGATCCGGAGCGGGCCACCGACCTCGACGAGGTGCGGGACTGGTGGGAGGGCACATCATGGTGCGAGCAGTACGACGACTCCTACCTGGGGGTCTACTACGACTACGGGGCGGGCGCCTGGTTCGGCCCTCCGCATCTGATCCCGACCCAGGCACAGATCGACGACGAGGAACAGGACGACTACCCGGCGAAGGACTGCACCACCCTCGGTGCCCCCGGGGAACCGGTAACCGATGACTGGATGCTGGGTGACCAGCTGTACTCCTTGGCCACCGCCGCCTTCCTGACCGAGGTCGAGGCGTTCCGCCGCACCTGCCGGGAACAGTGCCGCGACCAGTCCGACGCGCCCGACGAGCTGGTCGACGCCCTCCTGGACGAGCTCCTCGCCCGGCCCCTGGAGCGAGTCGGCGGCCCGGAGCGCCGGATGGCCGTATGGGCCGACACCGACAAGACCGGCCGGTTCTGGCGCGCCGACGGCACGATCGACGTGTTCGACGATGCGCGCAGGCTCCTGGTCGTCGGACCGGGCGAAGCTCTGTACATGATCTTCAAGGGGGAAACGGGGGCCTGAGCACCGCGAAGTTCAGATCGCCGCTCAGCGCTCACGTTGTTTCGGCGCTGAGGGTTTGTGCGACGGATCGGCGGGCCGCGATGCGGGCGGGCAGGGCGGTGAGTGCGGCGGTGGCCAGTACGGCCGTGAATGCGGCGCCGAACAGCCACCACGCCGGGGGGTAGATCGTCCCTGCCTTGCTGAAGGGCCAGCAGAAGGCAATGCCCAAGGGGATGCCGACGAGGGCGCCGGGCACGGTGGGCAGGAGCTGTGCGGCGGACAGCCCGGCCGTGATCTGCCCGGGGGTGGCGCCGAGAGTGCGTGCGACGGCCATGGTGTGCCGGGCCTCCAGTGCCGTGGTCCACGTGGTCGTGAGGGTGTTCACGGCGGCGAGGGTGACCAGTGCGGCGGCGACGGCGACTATCATGTGCCGGCTTTGAGCGTCCTTCAGATTGCCCAGGTGGGGCGAGTCGATCCCGTAACTCACCTGGCGCTGGACGAAGATGATCAGCAGTGCCGTGATCGTGATGACGGTGGCTGCTGTGCTGCATGCCTGCAAGAACGCGCGGCCGGGCCGACGGGCGATCAGGCGCAGCCCGAGCAGGACCGGGACCGGCAGCATCGCGGACAGTCGTGTCAGGCGGGCCCGGCGGCCGGGTTGGCGTGCGGTGTCGGCCAGCGCGGCGACGGTTTCGGTGCGCAGGGCCCGCATGGTCGGGCCGAGGGTGGTGAGGATGGCCACGGCCAGGGCGACGACGGTGGTGAGGGCGATGGTGCCGCCGCTCGGTCCGGCGGAGGTGGTCAGCAGGCTGGCGGTGGGGTTGACGATGGCGGGTTGGGTGAGCCGCGCGGCCAGCAGGCCGAGAGCGTCGGCGAGTAGTGCCAGGGTCACGTATTCGGTGAGCAGGACGGCGGCGATGAGGCCGGGCGTGGCGCCGACGGCCTTGAGCAGTCCCACGCGGCGGGTCTGCTTGGCGGCGCGTCCCGCGGCGAGGGTGGCCACGCCGACGATGGCGAGAAAGCTCAGCAGCCAACTGCCGATGACCAGGATGGGCTGGCTGGCCTCAATGATCGTGGCGTCCTGGACGATCATGAATTGCCAGGTCTGGAAGTTCGCATGGACCGAGGGGCCGCGGTGCGCGTTCAGGAACGCCTGGGTCGCGTCCGGGTCGCGCAGTTTCAGGTAGAGGAGGGAGGACACCGAAAGATGCTTGGAGGCCAGCGCCCGGGTGTCCTGTTCGCTCATCCAGACCAGACCGCTGTAGTCACTCGGCCCGCCGTCGGGACCGGCCAACTGCGCGAACGGATAGACGGTGCCGGCAGCGCTCACGGCTGTCCCGACGACCGGCCGGGAGCGGCCGGCGACGGTGACGTGGTCGCCGACGTGGACACCCAGCGCGGTGGCGAAGCCGCGTTCGACCACGACGCCTCCGGAGCGTACCCAGGTGCCGGAGGTCACCAGAGGGCGGTCCACCGGGCCCGGTTTCGCCTCGGCGGCTGTCACCACCACGTGCGAGGTGGAGCCCTTCGCCGTGAGCTTCGAGTAGTACTGGAGGTAGGGACCGCTGTGGGCGGTGACCGCGGGGTCGCTTGTCAACGAGGCCTGAGTCGTGGCCGTGGCGGAGGAGTTGTCGGGGGAGACCGCCACCACGTCCGGCCCGGCCGTGGCGGCGCGCGTGTGGCGGTAGAGCGTCTCGGTCGCCCCGCCCAGCGACCCGCCCAGGGCCAGCATGCCGGTGGCGACCGTGAGGGAGAGAAGAAGCATCGCGGCCTGGCCGGGATGGCGGCGTACGTCGGACCAGACGAGGCGGAACACGAGCAGGATACGGCCCATGACGGTCAGCCCTCCCACCCGTGGTTGCCGTCCACCGGCTGCCTGCGGTCCGCCATCCTGGTGCCGTCCATCCAGGTGTCGTCGACGAGTCTGCCGTCGCGCATCGACACGAGCCGGTCCGCGGTGGCCGCGACCCTCTCGTCGTGCGTGACGATCACGAGGGTCTGCCCCGCGGCACGCAAGTCCTCAAAGAGCCGCAGCACGTCGAGGGTGGCCGCGGTGTCCAGGTTCCCGGTCGGCTCGTCGGCCAGCAGCACCAGCGGCTCGTTGGCCAGGGCGCGGGCGATGGCCACCCGCTGGCGCTGGCCGCCCGACAGCTGCCAGGGCAGATGCCGGGCACGGTCGGCCAGCCCGACCTGCTCCAGCAACTGGTCCGCGCGCCGCCGGGCCGCGCGCAGCGGGCGTCCGGCCAGCAGTACGGGCAGTTCCACGTTCTCCGCCGCCGACAGTTCCTCGACCAGGTGGAAGGCCTGGAAGACAAAGCCCACCGAGCGGCGTCGCAGTTGGGCCAGGGCCCGTTCGCTGAGGGTGTCGGTGCGTCGGCCGGCCAGCCACACCTCTCCGTCGGTGAGCCGCTCCAGGCCGCCCAGCAGGTGCAGCAGGGTGGACTTCCCGCAGCCGCTGGGCCCCATGACTGCCAGCATCTGTCCGGCCCGTACGTCCAGGTCGACGCCGTCCACCGCGTGAACCAGGCTCTCCCCCCGGCCATGGGTCCTCAACAGGTCGCGGGCCTGCAGCACCGCGTCGAACTGGTTCATCCATCCTCAGCTTTGTTCTCGACCCTCGACCGGCCAGTTCACCCGCTCGTTCCAGCCGGGCCAACGTCACATAGTTCTGGCCCGCGTTCATCGATTCCCCGAGCGGACCGCATGCATCCCCCTAACGGTTAGCTAATGAATAGCGGTTAGCCGTCACAGGAGTCAACCGAGGCCCTGCCCGCTCCTGTCACCATCCGTAATCCGGACGATCGACCCGGCGGCCGGGACGGTCCACGACCGCCAGGCTCCGATAGCCGCAGCCGACTGCACAGATCCGTGCGTCGCGTCGATCCCCCACACGCGCTACGCAGATCCGGACAGATAGCCACCCGACCGATCGCCCGTGCGCCCCGACACCTCGGACATACCCGGGCGCCAAACATCCGTTTCTGACCATTTTGAATGATCAGTCAGAATATTGGACTGTTTGATGGGAGCTCAGCTCGCCAAGTACCTGGACGCAGGTTCCAAAGCGAGAGGAGCGAGTTCGGTATGGCTGGATGGAAGAAGATCAACGGGACTCTCACGGCTATCTCGGCCGGGTCCAGGACCAACGTGTGGGGCGTCAACTCCGCATCCGCCATCTATCGGTTCACCGGGGACGATGCCAATCCCTGGCACAACATCCCCGGCTCCGCGGTCGATGTCGGCGCGGCTGCCGACGGCACGGTGTGGGTGGTCAACTCCGCCCACGCGATCTACCGATACACCGGGGACGAGGACTCCAACCACTGGAAGAACATCCCCGGCAGCCTGTCCCGGATCTCGGCCGGGTCCAGGACCCATGTCTGGGGGGTCAACGCCGGCAACGCCATTTACCGTTACACCGGGGACGACGCCAATCCGTGGGTGAACATCCCAGGCTCCGCGGTCGATGTCGGCGCGGCAGCCGACGGCACCGTGTGGGTGGTCAACTCCGCCGGGGCGATCTACCGATACACCGGGGACGAGGACTCCAACCACTGGAAGAACATCGACGGCACCCTGTCCCGGATCTCGGTCGGGTCCAGGACCAACGTCTGGGGCGTCAACTCCGCCCACGCGATCTACCGTTACACCGGGGACGACGCCAAGCCGTGGGTGAACATCCCCGGCTCCGCGGTCGACATCGGCGTGGCCGCCGACGGCACCGTGTACTGCGTCGACTCCGTCGGCGCCATCTACCGGTACACCGGGGACCAGCCGGGCTAAGCCCTGCCCGCAACGCTACGCGTGAGCTTTCCGGCCCGGCCCGACTCCCGGCCGGGCCCGGAGGGCCACAGAGCCACGGGCCCCGTACGAGAGAGCGGTTGCGAGCCGATGCCCTGTCGACCCATGATTCGCTTGCCGTGACCGGAAAGCAGTCGTCGCGGCGCTCAAGGACGGGGGACTGGAATCGTGAGTGACGCGTACTCGCCCATCCCGGAACTGAACCTGCTCAAAAAGTTCCAGGACCGGATCGGTCAGGTCTGGTACTCAGCCGGGTTCGAACTGTGCGAGTACGGCGTGGACGCCGGCCTGGACACCTGGTCGGAGGATCCGGAGTTCCTGGACCGGTTCATCCCCTTCGCGCTGGCCACCGGCACCGGTTCCCACTACGCCCTGTGGCGATGTGACGATCGGACCGACCTCGCCACCTTGCCTGTCGTCTTCGTCGGCGACGAAGGCGATCTCTACATCGTCGCGCGAAACCTGCCGGAGCTGTTTCAGCTCCTGACCATCGACGATGAGACCTTGAACCCCGACGGCGTCGAGCAGCACACCGAGGGCCACCAGGAATACCTCACCTGGCTGAACGAGACCTTCGGGCTGCGGCCACCGGAGGACCTCGACGCGCTCTGGACTCGGCAAAAGGAATACGACGAACAGTTCAAGGCGTGGGCGAGCCGGTTCGTCGATGATTCAGCGCTCTCCGCGTCCGCATGGTGTCGATAGCCTCGGCGAGCGAGCTCTTACGAAGGGGATCCAGCTGTGACCACCGAACGCCCCCGCATACCCACGACCGCGGACGAGCGCGAGACGCTGCGCGGCTTCCTCGACTTCCACCGGGCGACCCTCGCCAGGAAGTGCGACGGCCTGTCCGACGAGGAGTTGCGGCATCAGTCGATGCCGCCTTCGACGCTCTCGCTGCTCGGGCTGGTGCGGCACATGGCCGAGGTGGAACGCAACTGGTTCCGCAGGGTGATCAACGGCGAGGACATCCCGCTCGTGTGGTCGGACTCGTTCGACTTCCAGGTGGCCTACGACGCGCGGGAAGCCACGCGGGCGGAGGCGTTCGAGGCCTGGCAGGCGGAGGTGGAGCACGCGCGGCGGATCGAGGCGGAGGCGGAGTCGCTCGATGTGACGGTCCACGCCGCGCGGTGGGGGCAGGATGTGTCGCTGCGCACGGTGATGATGCACATGATCCTGGAGTACGGGCGGCACAACGGCCACGCCGATTTCCTCCGCGAGGGCATCGACGGGACCGTTGGCGTCTGACGTCGGCGCCGGCCGCTACGGGCTCACCAGCCGGGGGCTCACCAGCCGGAGCTCCAGCTCGCGCTCCTGGTCGCCGGGGACCCGGCCCCGGTCCTCGATGGCGAAGGCGCGGGCCAGGACCTCGCGCATCTGCTCCACCTGACACGGGCACCCCTGCAAGTCGGCCGTGATGGGGGCGGTCAGGGCGGTGGGTTCGGGCTCTGGATGGTTCGGGGTCACCTCGAAGGTCGAGGTCCACACCACCGGGTGTCCCTCGAGCAGATGCTGCGGCAGACCGGCGTATGCCTCGTCGGAGCGGTAGCACCGGTGGAGCACGTCGAAGACCACGTCGGCGTCGTCCCGCGAGATTCCGGTGAGGGTCACCATTACGTGCTCGGCGTGCCATTCCACGTTCGCCATGGCGGGCACCTTCTTCACTACTGAGCGATTGTCTGAGCGGTTGTCCTTACCTTTATTTTCGCAGCTTTTGCGCGGTTTCACCCGGATGGCTCGTCCGGAATCGGATGGTCCGGGCGCGGGCTCCCGGACTGCCGAGGGCTCCCCCGCCGCCCGGTGCCGGACTCGTCCAGATCGGGCACGTCGTCGTCGGGGTCGTCGGGTGGGCTGTACCGGGCTGCGGAGCTGTCCACATCCAGGGGGTCCGGGCCGTCGTGCGCCTGCTGGTCGGGCAGATCCCTCGGTACGGCGTGAGTGTGGTCCCCGGGGGCTTCCAGTCGTCGGTCGGTCACTGCCGGTTCCCTTCGTCGGCGGACGGACCCCTCAGGTACCCCGAGTGTCCGGGCCTACGCCACCATGAGCCCCGAGCAGTCGTAGCCCCCGGACGGATCCGGCTGGTACGTCCCCCACAGGATCACCAGCTGCACCAGGAGCAGCAGCGGGATCAGGCATCCGGCCCCCATGGCCAGCCGCCCGGACACAGCCACCCCCAGACGCTGCCCCCGGCGGCGCGCCCCGCGGTGCAGGCCCCAGAGGAGCAGCAAGGCGGCCAGGGAGCACAGTGGGCCGGCCCAGGCGGTGAGGTACATCCGGGTGGAGGGGCCCAGGTGCTTGCAGTGCTGGAAGGTGTCGCCGTCGAAGGCCGCGCTGGCGGCGAGCAGCGCCGCCGAGGCGATCACCAGGACGGGGACGAGCGGGGACCAGCGCCGCCAGGCCGGGCGGGAGCCGGAGCTGGGGGACGGGGTGTAGGTGTGCAGGGACATCGAATACCAGCCAGGGTCGGATACCAGCCACGGTCGGAGCGGATGCCGTGCATCCTAGGGCCCTTCACACACGGCATGACCTGGGCTTATTCCGGCGGAACAGGCACGGCGGACCATCGACACGAGGGGCAATATCGCGCCATGATCACATCTTTCCGCCTATAGCGTTTACCGATCTTTTACCTTTGGCATTCGCGCCCCTATGGCATGCACGTCGTCGGCTCCTCACCGCCGTACGACGTCCAGGCCGGGCGCCGCCGCGCAGCGCGCCCGCTCCCGCCCAGCGACTACCGATACGAGACGCTGGGCGGAAGCCCGGCCCGCTGAGCCTCGGCCCAGACGAGCACGTTTCAGGCGAGCACGTTCTTGTAGAAGAGGTTGCTGCGGCGGTCGCCCGCGTCACCGGAGGCGAAGCCGAGGAACAGCCGGACCTCCCCCGCGGCCGTCCGGTACACCCCCATGCCCTCGGGCTCGCGGTAGGTCAGCGTCGAGCCGGCCCCGGTGAAGGCCCGCTGGGTGAGCGCGCCGGTGTTGACGTTGACGCTGGAGGTGTAGGCGTTGCCGGGGGACGGGTTGTCGGCGCCGTAAGCGGTGCCGGTCAGCTGGTAGACGTAGCTGCCGTAGAGCGCGTAGCCCTGGAAGACGGCGGGGTCGCTGGGCTGGGCGAAGTCCGCCAGGCGGTTGGCGTAGTTCCCGGCCGCGACCTCGTTCACATTGAAGATCGCGTACCGCCTGCTGCCCGCGGTGTTCAGATAGCGGATCGCCATCCGGTTGTTCACCGGGTCGATCGCGCAGGTCGTCTCCGTCGCATCGGAGACGGGCGAGTGCTTGGCCAGGGCGGAGGAGGTGCTGGAGAGGGTCGTCCCGCTGCTCCAGCGGAAGCGGGCCAGTCGTTTGCCGCGGGCACCGCTGTTGACGTCCACCTCGGTCCACAGATAGGTGTCCGACCCCACGGGCTGCGCGCCTATGGACACGGCGTGCCCGAATCCGAGCAGATACATATAGCCGAGCTCATTGCCGGAGAAGTCCAGCTGGGTGATGCACAGATCGCCGCTGCTGTCCGCGGAGCCGTCCTTGAGCTGGGCCACGAACAGGCGCCGGTTGACGTTGTCGAAAGTGAAGGACTGCTGGACCCTCGTGTTGTGCAGCCGCGCATGGCGGAAGAGGTCGTACGAGGGCTCGGTCAGCTGGAAGCGCGGGGACGTCGGTACGGCGGTGGGCGCGGCCTCGCTCGCGGTGGCCACCTTGGCCCCCAGGCCGAGCGCGGCACCCGCCGCGGCCCCGCCACCGAGCATCAGTAACCGGCGTCTGTTCCATGTGTGGTCTTGCGTCATGAATCTTCGCTTTCTGTCGGTGATGTGCGGGAGCGCCCCCGTCCCTCGGTGATGAGGGGCGGGGGCGCTACGCGCGTAGGGCCTTGGTGATCCGTCTCCAGATTTGCCCGGGGTACACCTCCTCGAACCGTCAGGTCCATGTCAGATCGTGATCAGTACGCCGTCGGCCAACCTCCACTCCAGCTCAGGAGGTTGACGCCGAGCTTCGGCGTGCCGTTGTCCTGGCCGTCGTAGTAGTGGTAGACGAGCAGGTCACCGTCGACATCGCTCATGACCGACTGCCCGCCGGGGCCGATGTAGCGGCCGTGGGACTCCAGGACCACCGAGCCGCCGTTGTTCATCATGTTGACCCCGTTCTTGTCGAGGTACGGCCCGGTGGGGCTGGAGGCGCGGCCGACCTTGATCTTGTACGTGGAGCTGGTGCCCGCACAGCAGGTGTCGTACGAGGCGAACAGGTAGTAGTAGCCGTTGCGCTTGACGACCGTGGGCGCCTCGACGGCCTTGGTGCCGGTGGGCCGGGAGGCGATGCTGTAGACGGTCTTGTCGCCCGCGTACTGCTTGCCCGTGGACGGGTCGATGCGGATCATCTTCAGCCCCGACCACCACGAGCCGAAGGACAGCCACCACTTGCCGTCGCCGTCGACGAAGAGGTTGGGGTCGATGGCGTTGTAGTTGCTGCTGCCGGTGGTGGAGTGCACGACGCCGTAGTCGGTCCAGGTGCCCGCCTTGCCGCTGGACGAGGTGGCGAACCCGATCGCGGAGTTGCTCGACCCGAAGGACGAGACGGCGTAGTACATCAGGTACTTGCCGCCCTGGTACGAGATGTCGGGCGCCCAGGGGTCGTTGCCGGCGGAGTAGTTCTTCCACCACGACGGCGGGGAGTTGAAGGCGTTCCCCGAGCGGCTGAAGGCGATCCGGTCGGTGGAGGTGCGGGCCTCCAGGCCGCCGTGGGTGGAGTACAGCAGGTAGGTGCCGTCGGTGGCGCGGATCATGGTGGGGTCGTGCACGACGATGTCGCCCGTCACCCGGCCCGGATTGGGGTAGGCGGAGGCGCTCGTCGGCAGCAGGGCGAAGGCCGTGGCGGCCGCCAGGGCGGCGAGTCGCCGGGCCCCGCGGAAGCGGCCGCCTGTGCGCGTACGCGCGAACGTGGCGTGGATCATTCGGCTCTCCTTCGGAATGTTTTCGGTGCCCCTCCGAAACACATAGCGATTGGTGGCCTCAACACCTCCCTCGTCCGCAGGGATTGACTCGCCCCTCAGCTGCCCATACGGTCCCCCGGACGTTTCGGTGACGTTCCGGAAGTTTTTCGGAGGCAGAGGAAGGGACGCTCTCGTGATCAAGGTGATGCGCGCCGCTGTGACGGGCGCATTGGCCGTCGCCCTCCTGGGAACGGCGGCGACCGTGCCGGAAGCCCGAGCCGGTGACGGCACCGCGGCGGGGACCCTCGGCCGGGTGGATTTCGGCCGACGCCTCCAGCCCATCGACGGCTTCGGCTTCTCGCAGGCCTTCCAGCGCGCCGACATCATGCACGGCGCGCGCGGGCTGACCCCCGAACACCAGCGGGAGGTCCTGGACCTGCTGCTGGACCGGAAGGCCGGGGCCGGACTGAGCATTCTGCGGCTGGGCGTCGGCTCGTCCTCGGACGACGTGTACGACCACATGAAGTCGATCCAGCCGACCGACCCGGGCGGGCCAAAGGCCACGCCGCGCTATGAGTGGGACGGCGACGACGGCGGCCAGGTGTGGCTGGCGAAGGAGGCGAAGGCGTACGGCGTCAAGCGCTTCTACGCCGACGCCTGGAGCGCGCCCGGCTATATGAAGACCAACGGCACGGACGCGAACGGCGGGACGCTCAAGCCCGAGTGGCGGCAGGCCTACGCCGACTACCTCGTCCAGTACGCGAAGTTCTACCGCCAGGAGGGCATCCGCATCACCGACCTCGGCTTCACCAACGAGCCGGACCTCTCCACCTCGTACGCGTCCATGCAGTTCACGCCCGAGCAGGCGGTGGAGACGGTCAAGGCGCTCGGGCCGACCGTGCGACGGGCCGGAATCGACCTGGTGTGCTGCGACGCGGCCGGGTGGGACCAGCAGGCGGAGTTCAGCGCGGCGATCGAGGCGGATCCGCGGGCCGCGGCGTTGGTCGGGGTGCACACCGGCCACCCGTACGTCACGCCCTCCGACCAGCCGCTGCCGACCGGCCGCCGCACCTGGATGTCCGAGTGGAGCCCGAACGGCGCCACCTGGAACGAGGCGTGGGACGACGGCAGCGGCTACGACGGACTGGCCGTCGCCGAGGCCATCCACACCACCCTCGCGGACGCCCGCGCCAGCGCGTATGTGTACTGGTTCGGCGCCTCGATCGGGGCGACCCGGGGGCTGATCCAGCTGGACGGGGCGGATTACCACGTCTCCAAGCGGCTGTGGGCGCTGGCCGCGTACAGCAGGTTCATCCGGCCGGGGGCGGTGCGGGTGGCCGCGTCGTCCGAGGCGGCGGGCGTCAGGATCACGGCGTTCCGCAACCAGGACGGGGCGCGGGTGCTGGAGATCCTCAACACGGGGACGGACGCGGTGCGGGCGGACTACGCGCTGGCGGGCGGCGGCACCGGGGGTTCCGCGCGCGGGTCGGTGTACCGCACGGATGAGACGCACTCGCTCAGCCGGGTCGGCGCGGCGCACGTCCAAGGCGGCAAGCTGGGAGTCGAGCTGCCGGCGCGGTCGCTGACCACGGTGGTGCTGGGGAGCTGAGCACCACCGGTGGGTCCGGTCTGCCCGGCGGTCTGCCGGGCCGGGCAGACCGGACCCGCCCCGTGGGGGGACACTCACTGGCCCGCCAGACCCGTATGGGCGACGCCGCGGACGATCTGGCGCTGGAAGAGCGCGAAGACCACCAGCAGCGGCAGGCCCGCGATCACGACCGAGGCCATCATCTGGGCGTACCGCAGCCCGTACGAGGACTGGACGTTGACCAGCCCCACCGGCAGCGTCATCCCGTTCGGGTCGGTCGTGACCAGGAACGGCCACAGGAAGTTGTTCCACGTCGAGATGAAGGTGAAGATCGCCACGGCGGCGAGCACCGGCCGGGACAGCGGCATCACGATGGTCCAGAAGACCCGCCACCGCCCCGCCCCGTCCACGAACGCCGCCTCCTCCAGCTCACGCGGCACCCCGTCGAAGAACTTCACCAGGATGAAGACCATCGCGGGCACGGCGACCTGCGGCAGGATCACGCCCCAGTAGGTGTCGACGAGCCCCATGGAGACCATCTCCGCGAACAGCGGGGCCATCAGCACCTGCGGCGGCACCATGATCCCGGCCAGCACCAGCCCGTAGAGCACCTTGCGGCCGCGGAACTCGGTCCGCGAGAAGCCGTACGCGGCCATGGCGCACAGCACCACGGTCAGCAGGGTCGTCATGACCGAGATGTAGGCGGAGTTGAACATCCACTGCCCGATGTCGCCCGACTTCCACACCTCGCGGTACGCGTCGAAGGTGATCGTCGAGCCGATCCACTCCAGCGGCGTCCTGGTGGTCTCTCCCTCCGGCTTGAGGGAGGTGGCCACCGCCCACGCCAGCGGCAGCAACCACACCACCACCAGCGCGAGCGCGATCAGCAGCATGGCGATCCGGCCCGGGGCCCAGCGGACCCTGCGCCCCGCGTCGGCGCCCGCTCTCGCCTTCATCCCACTCACGGGGGTCTCACTCACGGGGGTCTCCGCGCTCATTTCCCGCCCTCCTCACTCGCGCGGCGGGTCAGCCGCAGATGGACCAGGGAGACGATCACGATCAGGGCGAAGAAGAGATACGAGACGGCGGAGGCGTAGCCGATGCGGTAGCCGGTGAAGCCGGACTGGTAGACGTACTGCAGGATCGGCCGGGTGGCATCGTCCGGGCCGCCGGCGGTCATGATGTAGACCTGATCGAAGATCTTCAGCGAGGCCAGGATCTGCAGGACGACCACGACGCCCGTGGTGCGCCGCAGCATCGGCAGGGTGATGTTCCGCAGCCTGGCCCAGGCGCCCGCGCCGTCCAGCTCCGCCGCCTCGTAGAGGTGTTGTGGGATGGCCTGGAGCGCGGCGAGATACAGCAGGAAGTTGAAGCCGACGGTCCACCAGACGGTGGTCGCGACGATGGACAGCATGGCGTAGCGCTCGTCGGTGAGCCAGCCGATGCCGGGGTGCAGGCCGAGGGAGGCCAGTGCCTGGTCGGCGAAGCCGAAGTCGGACGGGAAGATCACCCACAGGAAGAGCAGCCCGACGACGCCGGACGGCAGCAGGAAGGGCGCGAACCAGCTCAGCCGCCACAGCCACTGGACCACGCGCAGATGGTGCGCGAGCAGCGCCAGGACCAGGCCGAGGAGGACGAGGGGGACCGTGGACAGGACGGTGAACCAGACCGTGTTCCACAGCGAGGACCACACATCGGGGTCCTGGAAGGCCTCGGCGTAGTTGTCGAAGCCGATGAAGTGGCTGTCGGTGCCGGCGATGTTGTCGTCGCCGAGGCTCATCTTGACGCCGTACAGCAGCGGCCAGAGGAGGAAGAGGGCGTAGACGAGAAGGAAGGGCCCGACGAAGACCAGCCCGTGCTCGGTCCAGTGGCGGCGCACGGTCCTGGGCGGGGTGGTGGCGGCCGCGGCCCGCGAGGAACGCGGCGGGGGCGGCGGCGCGGTGACGGTCGGCGCGCTCATTTCGCACCTCCGAAGGGATTGGGGGTGTCGAGGAGCTCGCGCAGCCGGGACTTGGCCTCTTTCAGCGCGCTCTGGGGCGTACGGGAGCCGGTGAACACCCCGGAGAAGACCGAGCCGAGCTCGATCCACATGAGGGAGGCGGAGCCGGCGAACCAGGCGGGTTCGTCGAGCGCGACGTCGTTGACGACCGAGCGGTATTCGGACTGCGGCTGGAGCTTCAGATACGCGGGGTTCTTCAGCGTCGGCAGATAGGCCGGCACATGCCCGCCCTTGGCCCACTCGACGGTGTGCTTCAGCATCCAGGCCACGAACTCGTGGGCCGCTTCGTTGGTTTCGCCGCCCCGGTCGGTCTGGTGGGGCAGGACGAAGGAGTGGCAGTCGGCCTGGGCGGTGGGGCGGCCGAAGAGATTGGGCACCCGGGTCATGGAGAACGGCAGCTTGGTGGTGCGGAAGGAGCTGATCTCCCATTCGCCGTTGAGGTAGAAGGCGGTCTTGCCGCCGTTGAAGACGCCGACGGAGCCCGGGTAGTCGACGCGGCGGTGGCACAGCCCCTCGTCGACGAGCATGGCCATGTACCGGAGGGCCTTGAGCGCCTTGGCGTCGTCGAGGGCGAGGCGTCGGCCGTCGGCGGACAGGACCTTTCCGCCGGTCTGGGAGTAGAGGGTGGAGAACACCCGCCAGGGGCCGATGACATCGCCGCCGATGGTCTCGGTGACCAGCCCCGGCTGCCCGGTGACCTTCTTGGCGGTGCGCAGGGCGGCGGTGAACTCCTCGACGCCGTGGATGGGCTTGAGCTTGCCGTCGGCGCCGAGCAGCCCGGCCTTCTCGCACACCTCGGTGTTGTAGAAGAGCACCATGGGGTGGGTGTCGAGCGGGATGGCGTACTGCTTGCCCCCGACCGCGCCGCGCTTCCAGATGTCCTCGGGGAAGTCGGCGGCGGTCACCCCGTGGTCGGCGAGCAGATCGAGGTCGAAGGCGTCGAGGAGGCGGCCGGGCGCGAAGCCGGCGAGCCGGGCCAGGTGCAGCGCCGCGACCTCGGGGGCGCGGCCGCCCGCGCCCGCCATGCCGAGCTTGGTGTAGTACGGCGAGCCCCACTGGAGGGTGGCGGCCTCCAGGCCGATCGAGGGATGGGCCGCGCTGTAGGCGTCCAGCATCGCCTTCATGTTGACGCCGTCGCCGCCGCCGAAGAGGTGCCAGTAGCGCAGCCGGGTCTTGCCCGCGCCGACCGACGAGGGCGCGGCGCAGCCGGCGGCGCCCGCGCCCACGGCGCCGGTGGCGGCGAGCGCGCCGAGCCCGGTGAGCACGCTGCGGCGGCTTGGGGAGCATCGTTGCATTGCGGCTCATTCCTGCTGCACCAAGGCAGCGCTGTTCGCCGTTGTTCGCCATTTCGAATGCCGCTCGTAACTTCGGACGGGAACATAAGCTGCCGAGGAGTGCACGTCAACGCTTTGAACACGACTCGCCCCGCCTCTTGACCCGCGTCGGAGCAAGCGCTTACCGTCCGGCCGATGTGTCAGCCGGTATGCCAGACGTGTGCCGGTATACCGAACGACGATCAGGTCCATTCCGGGCGAGTGAGGCGGGGTAACGGATGTTCGTGCTGGGAGATCTGACGGTCCGGTACCCGCGGGACCATGCGGCGGACGGTACGGGTGGGGCGGAAGGCACCGGGGCCGGAGCCGGAGCCGTGGTCGGCCTGGAGATCTTCCCGACCGCGCTCGCCGACCGCCTGGCGCCACCCCGCGACCGCCTGCCGGAGGACGCCGCCCGCCACCACCCCGACACCGGCCCCGCCCGCCACATCGAGCCGTTGGCGGCGGTGGCCCGCGCCGGAGACCCCGTACCCGAGCCCTTCGCGGGCGTCCGAACCCTGCGTCGGACGGCCACGACGGCGGCGCTGCGGCTGCGGGCGCAGCGCATCACAGAGACCACCGCAGAGGCCACCACAGAAGCCACCACAGAGACGTGCACCGAGACGGTCACCGAGATCGTCACCGAACTGTCCGACGGGCAGGGCCTGTTGGTCGTCCATCGGCTGACCCACCGCCCCGGCGACCCCTTCGTACGGATCCGCACCAGCGCCACCAACGAGGGCGACCGCCCCTTCGCCCTGGACCTGATCTCCTCCTTCACCCTCGGCGGCATCACCCCCTTCGCCGCCGACGACGCCCCCGGCCGGCTCGTCGTCCACCGCGTCCGCTCCGCCTGGAGCGCCGAGGCCCGGCTGGTCAGCACGACCGCGGAGCAACTGCACCTGGAGCGGCCCTGGGTGAACATCGGCACGGTGGCGGAGCGCTTCGGCGCGCCCGGGTCGATGCCCGCGGCGGGCTGGATGCCCTGGCTGGCCGTCGAGGACACCGAGGCCGGGGTGGTGTGGGGCGTCCAGCTGGCCGCGGGCGGCCCCTGGCAGCTGGAGCTGCTGCGCTCCCGCGACGGGCTGGCCATCGGCGGCGGCCCCGCGGACCACGACTTCGGCCACTGGCGCCGTACCCTTGCGCCCGGCGAGTCGTACGAGGCGCCCGAGGCCGTCGTCACCGCCGTCCACGGCGACCTGGACGCGCTCTGCGCGCGGCTCCTGCCCGCCTGGGCCGACCACCCGCGGCCCGGCCCCGAGCAGACGTCACCGCTGCCGGCGATGTTCAACGAGTACGCGACGACCTGGGGCAACCCCACCCACGAGCGGATCCTGGCCCTCGCCGACCGCCTCCAGGGCTCCGGCGTCCGGTACTTCGTCATCGACTGCGGCTGGTTCAGCGAGCCCGGGGAGGACTGGGGCCGCAGCCACGGCGACTGGACGCCCAGCGCGGAGCGCTTTCCGTACGGGCTCGCCGAGACCGCCCGGCAGCTGCGTGGGCGCGGCTTCGTACCCGGGCTGTGGTGGGAGCCGGAGACGACGGGCGAGCTGTCGCGGGCGTACGAGGACGCGGCGCGCCACATCGCGTACGACGGGGTCCCCGTGCACGTGTCCGCCCGCCGCTTCCTGGATCTGCGCCGGCCCGAGGTCGCCGAGCCGCTGCTGGACCGGATGACCGCGCTGCTGAGCGAGGGCGGCTTCGGCTATCTCAAGATCGACTACAACGCGCATCTGGGCCCGGGCGACGACGGCGAGAGCCTGCGCGAACTCACCGCCGCCTCCCGCGACTTCATCGCGCGCCTCTCCGCCCGGCTGCCCGACCTCGTCATCGAGAACTGCGCGGGCGGCGGCCACCGCATCGACCCCGCGTACGCCGCGCTCACCGCCGTCTCCTCGGGCTCGGACGCCTTCGAGGCCCGCGAGGCCCCGGCGATCGCGGCCGGGCTACAGCGGGTGCTGCTCCCCCGCCAGTCGCTGGTGTGGGCGACCGTACGGGCCGACGACTCCGGCGCCGCGCTCGTCTACAAGCTGGCCGCGGGCTTCCTCGGCCGGATCTGCCTGTCCGGCGACCCGGACCGGCTCGACGAGCGGCAGTGGGCGCTGGTGCGCGAGGCGCTGGACCTGTACGGGCGGGCCGCGCCGCTCATCGACGACGGGACGACGCGGCAGGGCGGCACCCGCGGGGCCGCCCTGCGCAACGCCGCCGGCTGGCAGTCCGTCGTACGGCTGTCCCCCGACGGCCGGCGCGCCCTGGTCGTCCTGCACGCCTTCGCCGACCCGGACGAGTCGTTGTCGGTACGGCTGCCGGACGAGGAAGGCGCGGGCAGCGGGACCGGCGAAGGCGGCGGGACCGGCGGGGACAGCGCGGTCAGCGGGGACTGGGCGCTGGACGCGTCGCTCCTCGCCGACGGCACCGGCGCGCTCTCCCTCGCCGGGGGTCGGCTGCGGTGGCAGCGGCCCCCGGAGTGGTCGGGCGCGGTGGCTCTGCTCAGCCGGTAGCCGCAGCCGGTCGCCCGCCCGGCGCGCCGACGCCGATGGTCAGTCGTTCAGCGCGACGATCATCTTGCCGATGTTCGCACCGCGCAGCATGCCCAGGAACGCGTCCACCGCGTTGTCGACGCCCTTGATCACCGTCTCCCGGTAGTGCAGCTTGCCCTCGCGCAGCCAGTCGCCGACCTCCTCGACGAACTGCTGCTGGAGGTGCTGGTGGTCGTTCACGAGCATGCCCTGGACGCGCAGCCGCTTGCCGATGACGAGGGCGAGGTTACGCGGGGCGGTGGGCGGCTCGGTCGCGTTGTACTGGGCGATCATGCCGCAGACGGTGATGCGTCCGTGCACGTTGAGGCTGCCGATGGCGGCCTCCAGGTGCTCGCCGCCCACGTTGTCGAAGTAGACGTCGATGCCGTCGGGCGCGGCCTCCTTGAGCTGCTCGGCGACCGGGCCGTTCTTGTAGTTGAACGCCGCGTCGAAGCCGTACTCCTCGGTCAGCAGCCTGACCTTCTCGTCGGAGCCCGCGCTGCCGATGACCCGCGAGGCGCCCTTGAGCTTGGCGATCTGGCCGACCTCGCTGCCGACCGCGCCCGCCGCGCCGGAGACGAAGACCGCGTCGCCCTCCTTGAAGGAGGCGACCTCGATCAGGCCCGCGTACGCGGTCAGGCCGGTCATGCCGAGGACGCCGAGGTAGGCGGAGAGGGGGGCGGCGGCCGGGTCCACCTTGACCGCGTGCTTGGCGTCCACCTGCGCGTACTCGCGCCAGCCGCCGAAGTGCAGGACGTGCTCGCCGACGGCGATGCCCTCCGCGTTCGAGGCGATGACCTCGCCCACGGCGCCGCCGTCCATCGGGTGGTCGAGCTTGAACGGCGGGACGTACGACTTCACGTCGTTCATCCGACCGCGCATGTACGGGTCCACCGACATGTACAGGTTGCGGACCAGCACCTGGCCGGGGCCCGGCTCGGTGACGGGGGTCTCGCGCAGCGCGAAGTCCTCCGGCTTCGGCCATCCCTCGGGACGGGCGACGAGGTGCCATTCGCGGCTGGTGGCGGGAATCTCGGGCTTGGGGGCCATGGGGTCCTCCTCATGCTTCTTATGCTTCAGGTCGTGAAACAATCATGCTGCTGGATATTTCATGATGTCAAATAAATGGGTACCCTGGTCCCCATGACCTCCAGTACCGAACCTCCTGATCCGCTGACACTCGAAGTCGTCGAGCTCATTGGCACCATCGTCGCTCGCTATCACGAGGAATACGAGATGGCCGCCGCGAAGCACTCCCTCACCGGCGCGCAGGCGCGGGTACTCGGGCTGCTGTCCCGGGGTCCGACGCCCATGCGCCGCATCGCGCAGCAGCTGAAGTGCGAGCCGTCGAACGTCACCGGGATCATCGACCGCCTGGAGGCCCGCGGCCTCGCCGAGCGCCGCCTGGACCCGGCCGACCGCCGCGTCAAGCTCGCCGCGGCGACGGACCGGGGCAAGGAGACCGCCGACCGGCTGCGCGGCTCACTCGACTTCGCGCGCGCGCCACTGGCCGGGCTGTCGAAGCAGGAGCGCACGGTACTGCGCGACCTGCTCAAGCGGACGCTCGGGATGGACCCGGTCTGATCCCCTGGCCCGGTCTGATCCTGGACCGGACCAGGCAGGGGCCAGAGCCGCCGTCGGCGGCCCTTCCTATGTGCACCACCACAGGAAGCGGTCGCAGGTCTCCGTAGGCGAGGGCGTGGGCTGGGACGGGAGCGAGGTGGTGGGGTCGGGGTCGGAGGGTGAGGTCGGGGGCCGGGTGGCCCCGCCTCCCCCGCCGCCCGTGGCGGTGGCCGTGGCCCCGCCCGTACCGCCGGCCGACGAGGAGTCGTCGGCGCTGGGCGACTTGCTGTCCTTGGGCTTCTTCTTGTCCTTGCCCGCGCCGTCCTCGTCGTCGCCCCTGCCCTCGTCCGCGCTCGCGCCGTCCGCACCCGCGGACGGCCCCGCGCTCGGCGCTCCGCTCTCGCGCGTGCGCGGTCCGCTGGAGTCCCCCTCGCCCGGGCTGCGGTCCGCCTCCGACGGCTTGTCGGGGCTGGACGAGGACGAGGGCTCATGGAAGATGCCGCCCTCCGTGGCTATCTCCGCCACGAACAACCCGGCCAGCACGGGGCCGAGCACCGACGCCATGATCGTCACCCGGCGCCCCCGCCCGCGGCGCGCACGGCGCGCCCGGCCGCCGATGATTCCGCGGGGCTTCGGCTTTCTGCGGGACGCCTTGCGCCGGTCCGCGCGGGTCGAGGCCGCGCCGGGGGCCGAGGACGGCTCGCCGTCGGCGTCCTCGCCGACGACCTCATCCTCGCCGACGACCCCGTCCTCGCCGACGTCGGCCTCGCCGCCCCTGTGGCCGTCGGCCCGGCCGTAGTCGACGGCGGCGCCTTCGGCGGCGGGGTACGCGTACTCCTCGGCGTACGCGCCGCAACCGGGGCAGGCGAGAGCGCCGTTGAGGTGGCGTCGGCAGGCAGGGCAGTAATCCATTTCGCCGGGCAGGCTATGTGCCCGGCGGGTAGCGGAGGAACCGCGGATTGTGAGGATCCTGTGCAAGGATCGATTTCGCGCCGAGCCTGCCTCCGCTTGGCCGAAATTGTCCGCCTCAGCCTCTCAGCCTCTCAGCCCCTCAGCCCCTCAGCCCCTCAGCCCCTCAGCCTCGCAGCCCCTCAGCCCGCTCAATACCTCAGCCCACTCAGCGCTTCAGCCCTTGAACGCCGGCTGCGCAAGGCCCCGCCCCGCCCCCGCGAGGACCAGCACCGACCCGGCGAGCGGCTGCTCGCCCGGGCCGAGCCCGACCCGGGCCGAGGTCACATACAGGTCGGTCAGGCCGGAGCCGCCAAAGGCGCACGCGGTCGGGCGGCGCACCGGCAGCTCGACCACCCGGTCGAGCGTGCCGTCCGGGGTGTAGCGGCGAACCGCGCCGCCGTCCCACAGCGCGACCCACACACAGCCGTCGGCGTCCACGCACAGCCCGTCGGGGAAGCCCGCGCCGTCCTCGATCCGTACGAAGGGACGGCGGCCCGTGACCCCCTCGCCCGCCACGTCGAAGACGTCGATCCGGCAGGTCGGGGTGTCGACGTAGTACATGAGGCGGCCGTCCGGGCTCCAGCCGGTGCCGTTGCTGACCGTGACGTCCGGCAGGATCTCCGTACGGGAGCCGTCCGGGGCGATCCGGGACAGCGTGCCGCCGCCCGTCGCCTCGTCGTAGCGCATGGTGCCCGCCCACAGCGAGCCGTCCGGTGCCACGGCCGCGTCGTTGCCGCGGCGGCCGGGGACCGCCTCATGGGCCAGCCAGGAGAATCCGCCGTCGGCCCCGTACAGGCCGATGCCGTCGCGGAGGTTGACCACCAGGCCGCCGCCCGCGCGGGGCTTGGCCGCGCCGACGTGCTGCTCGGTGGCCAGGACCGTGCGCCGACCGCTGGCCGGGTCGTAGGTGTGCACGCGGGACGAGAGGATGTCGACCCAGATCAGCCGCTGCGCCGCGGCGTCCCAGGTCGGGCCCTCGCCCAGCTCGGCGGCCGCCCGGACGGCGACCTCCAGCCCGTTGTCACGGGTGCTCGTGCCGCTCATGCTCCGCGCCTCCGGTGTCCGAGGCGGGCCGACAGCTCGCCCGCGCCCTTGGCGGCCAGCTCCGCCAGTTCGTCCTGCCGCTCCTCGCTCCAGCGGATCATCGGCACCGAGATGGACAGCGCCGCCACGACCTTGCCGGCCGCGTCCCGCACCGGGGCCGCCACGCAGCTCACGTCCGGGTTGGACTCGCGCTGCTCGACGGCGACGCCGCGCTCGCGGATGGTGGCGAGGTGGCGGCGCAGCTCGTGCGGGGAGGTGATGCTGTTGTCCGTCATCGCGGCCAGCGGCTTGTCCTCCGGGATGCGGGCGGCCAGGGCCTCCTCCGAAAGGGAGGCGAGCAGCATCTTGCCGACCGAGGTGCAGTGGGCGGGCAGCCGGCGGCCGGCGGCGGAGACCATGCGGACGGCGTGGGTGGAGTCGACCTTGGCGATATAGATGACGTCCACGCCCTCGAGGATGGCGACATGGACGGTCTCGTCGCAGGTCTCGGCGACGCTGCGGGCCACCTGCTGGCCCTCGGCGGCCAGGTCCAGCTGCTCGGCGTATCGGCTGCCCAGCTGGTACGGACGCACCCCGAGCCGGTAGCGACCGGGCTGGTCGGGCACTTGCACCAGGTAGGAGCGGGCGGCCAGGGTGGTCACCAGCTCATGAACCGTCGTGCGGGGCAGCCCGAGCTTGCGGGTGATCTCGGGTGCGGAGAGCGTGCCGTCCCCGTCGAGGAAGAGCTCGAGTATGTCCAGAGCCCGGGTCACCGCGGGCACCAAGCGTCCCATGTGGCTCGCCCACCCCTTCTGGTTCAGTTGGCACCATCTGTTCGAGATTCCGGCCAGCGGCCGGTATCGCGAACACAGATTACGCAGAGGTGACTTCTCCAGGCAATGGCCATGCGCCGTCCCAGAGGCCCGGGCACGCACTGCGTACGCACCGGGTACGCCACGATGGGGCCATGAACTCCGCGCTCGACCCCTCGGCCGACTCCTTTCCCACCCCCTTCCCCTTCGTGCTGGTACTGCTGCGGAGAATGGCCGATTATCACCCGGACCTGGTCGAGGGCGCACTGCGCGAGCTGGGCTTCAGCCGCTCCGTGATGCGCGAGGCCAACCGCCGCTGGCAGGCCATGCGGCGCTCGCCACGGCGCCGGTCCGCGGTCGCCCACTACCGTTCCGTGCTCGGAGCGCCCGAGACCACGGCCACCCGCCGGATCGGCGATCTGAGCTGCGAGGCGCTGAGCTGGCCGGTGCCGCTGTGGCCGGATCTGCGGTTCGAGGTGCTGACCGTGCCGGGCGGCGGGGTGTGGAACGAGTGGCTGGTGCGCGCGCCCGGCGCGGCCGGGCCCCGGCCGCGTACGGTCGAGGACCTGACGCCCTGGTCATGCACGGTGGACGAGGTGGCGGAGGCCTTCGCGCCCGCCCGGCCGATGGAGGGCTCGGCGCCCACCCGCTGGCGGCTCGGCTTCACGGCCCCGGACGGGAAAGGTGAACTCCACCACTGCGTGGCGGAGTTCACCTGGGGTCTGCTACAGCGCGTGGACGCCGTCAGGACAGCTTCGCCGAGAGGGTGATCTCCGTACCGGCGAGCGCCTGGCTCACCGGGCAGTTCTTCTTGGCCTCCTCGGCCGCCGCGACGAACGTGGCCTCGTCCACGCCCTCGACCGTGCCCTCCACGCTGAGGTGGATGCCGGTGATGCCGGTGCCCGGCTGGAAGGTGACATCGGCCTGCGTGGTCAGCTGCGTCGGCGGGGTCCCGGCCTGGGTGAGGCCGTGCGACAGCGCCATCGAGAAGCAGCTGGAGTGCGCGGCCGCGATCAGCTCCTCCGGGCTGGTCTTGCCGTTCGCCTGCTCGGCGCGGGAGGGCCAGGAGACCGGCTGCTCGCCGATCCCGGAGGAGTCGAAGGTCACCGCCCCTTTGCCCTCGGTCAGATTGCCGTGCCAGACGGTGTGCGCGGTGCGCGTCGTAGCCATGCTTCCTGCCTTCTGTGAGCTTCTGCCAGCTTCTGCGAGCCTGCTGGAATCGCCTGCGTGGGATCCACCCGCATGGATCACCTGCCGGTGATCGCCCCTGAGCCTACGACCCGGGGCCCGCGTTCCACGCGACCATGGCGGGGCGGCCGTGCTCGGTTCCGATGCGGCTGACGGTCGCCGTGTCGAGGCGGAAGAGCGCGCCTGCGGAGGGCGGCAGCCCGAGGCGGCGCGCGGTGAGGACGCGCAGGACGTGCCCGTGGGCGACGAGGACCACATCGCCGCGGTCGGCGCGCAGCTCGGGTTCGATGGCGGCGAGCACCCGGTCGACGCGGGCGCCGATCTGCTCGGGCGTCTCGCCGGGGTGCCCGGGGTCGCCCGGGGCGACCCCGTCGGTCCACAGGTTCCAGTCGGGCCTGGTGCGGTGGATCTGGTCGGTGGTGATGCCCTCGTAGCCGCCGTAGTCCCACTCGTGCAGGTCCGGCTCGGTCCGCGCCCCCTCGATGCCCGCGAGCCGGGCCGTCGCCGCGGCCCGGCTCATGGGGCTGACCAGGGCGAGCGCGATCTTGCGGTCGGCGAGCAGCGGACGCAGCGAGCGGGCCTGTTCCTCGCCGCGGGGCGTGAGCGGCAGGTCGGTCCAGCTGGTGTGTCTGCCCGACCGGCTCCACTCGGTCTCGCCGTGCCGGATCAGCAGCAGCTCACCCATGGCTGCCCGGCGCTCCCGCCTCGCCCGCCTCCGTCTTCTCCTTGGCCTCGGATGCCTCGGCGGCCTCGGCGACGGAGGCGCGGACCTCGTCCATGTCGAGGCCACGGGCCTGGCCGATGATGTCCTCCAGGGTCGGCTCGGGGAGCGCGCCGGGCTGGGCGAAGACGGCGATGTTCTCGCGCACGATCATCAGGGTCGGGATGGACTGGATGTCGAACGCGGCGGCGAGCTCGGGCTGCGCCTCGGTGTCGACCTTCGCGAAGACCAGGTCCTGGTGTTTCTCCGCGGCCCGCTCGTACACAGGCGCGAACATCCGGCACGGCCCGCACCAGGAGGCCCAGAAGTCGATCAGGACGAAGTCGTTTCCCGAGACGATCTCGTCGAAGTTGTCCTTGGTGAGTTCAACGGTGCTCATGCCTGCGCTACCTGCTTCCGTACTGTCGGCAGTGGGCTGTTCTGCAGTGGCCCGGACCGCGTCAACCAGGTCGCCTCAGGTGGTATTCCCCGCCGTGTCGATCCAGGTGACCTGGTGCGCCTCGGTGGGGTCGGGGGTCTCCCAGCGGCGGACCAGCCGGTCGATGACCGCCCCGGGCACCGGCCGGGGCCGGGCGGCGTTGCGGGCGCGCAGCACCGCGGGCGGCGCTTCGAGCGCCACCAGCTCGACCCGCCCGCCGTACGCGGCCACCAGCCCCACGCACTGCTCGCGCAGCCGCCGCGAGACGTTGGTGGCGTTCCAGACGAACGGCTCGCCCGCGCGCAGATACCCCCGCGCCGCCTCCCGAGCGGCCGCCACCACCGGGGCCTGGTCGGCCGCCGGATCCACGCCCAGCTCGGCGCGCAGCGCGTCCAGGCTGACCACGGGCAGGCCGGGACGGTGGGCGCCGATCCAGTGGTCCTTGCCCACGCCGGGCAGCCCCGACAGGACGGTCACCGTCATCCGGGTGTCGTCG
This sequence comes from Streptomyces sp. LZ34, assembly GCF_053890475.1. Classification (NCBI taxonomy): domain Bacteria; kingdom Bacillati; phylum Actinomycetota; class Actinomycetes; order Kitasatosporales; family Streptomycetaceae; genus Streptomyces; species Streptomyces sp. LZ34. Next base: position 8,737,176 of record NZ_CM132680.1, on the reverse strand, counting down.
TACGCGGCGTAGTCCGGGTCCCGGCCGGGGGTGCGGAAGTACTCGAAGCGGGCGTGGTCGGAGGGGAACCGGCGCGGCGTGGTCAGGCACTCCTGATCGGCGCAGTACTCGCGGTACAGGGCGACGTTCTCCAGCATCACGTCCGTGTCGCCGCAGATCCGGCCGAGGATGTCGGCCTGCGCCAGCACCGCCAGGTCGTCGTTGCTGGCCAGCAGGCTGGCCCGGAAGGCGATGCGCTCCAGATCCGGCCGCTCCAGCGCCCAGAACGGCACCTGGTGGTGCCTGACCAGGGCGGCGACGTGCTCACGCCAGGCGATGGGCGCCCCCAGCTCCCACAGCACCCTGCGGGCGATCAGCTCCCCGCGCCGGGAGTGGCCGCGGGCGGTGATCCGCCCGTCGGGGTCGGTGACGGTGCAGTCCGGCTTCGCCGCGTCGTGCAGCAGTACGGCGGCGAACAGCAGCGCCCGCCCGGCCGCGGTCCTGGCCCGCCACTCGGGCAGCCCCGCCAGCGCCTCGGCCGCCATGCGGGTGTGGGTGGCCACATCGCCCTCACCGTGGTGGGCGGCGTCCTGCGGTACGCCCGCCAGGCGGCGGATCCACGGATACGCCGCGACGATCCGCTCCCAGGGGACCGTCCAGTCCGGCGGCCCGGGGCACAGCTCCAGCAGCTCCTGAAAGGCGCCGCCTGCGGCGGACGGCTTCGCGGAAGGGCCGGGCTCCTCAGGCGCGCGCATACATCACCGCCGGGTCCCGGAGCCGGTTGGGCACGATCGGGCGGTCGAGCCAGTGCGTGCCGGAGTCCAGCACGCTGGTGAGGAAGCCGGCGCGCACCCACTTGTAGCGGCCCGCCACCACGCCGTCCTCCTCGACCTTCACATACAGGCCCTCCATGAAGTCCTCGGAGTCGGTCTCCGCGGCCACCCGCTCGGGGTCGAGCCCGCCCGCCGCGGCCGTCTCCCGCAGCGCCGCCCGCCACCCCTCCGTACGGCACGTCGACGGCCCGACGAACGCGGTCAGCGCGTCCAGGCTGCTCAGCGGCCCGGTGTGCAGCACGGGCACCGAGTGCACGGGAAGCCCCTCCAGCAGCTCGCCGCGGCGGGCGGTGGACAGGAACACGCCCTCGTCGCGGTCCAGCACGTCGAATTCGCAGAAGTAGTGCGGCAGCGCGTCGTAGTACACCGTGTGCTTGGCATAGAGCCACTCGCCGTACAGCACATAGCGGCTCCCCAGCCGCGGCCACAGCAGGTCCCGGACCAGCGCCGCCCACGCCTTGAACGGCGAGAAGTGACGCTCGCGGGGCCCGCCGGTGAGGAAATGGCCACGGCTCTGGAGCCGCAGCTCCCCGTCCGGCGTGAAGCTGATCGCCGCATTGGCGCCGTCGAGCTTCTCCTCCACCACGAGGTACCGGCCCGCGATCTCGGCGAACGGTACGGCGGCCAAGTCCTCGTCGCCGGGCTGGAGTCGGGAGCCCCGCAGATGCGGGGTCCTCGGGTACTTGCGGATCACGGGATTCTTTCTACGCCGTACGCGGTGGACCGGGCAACGAGGTTTTCGGGGCATGCGAAGACCGGACCCGCGCTGTATGGGCCCGGCCTTCTCGCGTCCGAGTCACGCGCAGCCCGCAGCGTGGATAGGACGTGTTCCACGGTAGGGCGGGCCACTGACAACGGGCGCCGACGACGGGGCGGGGACAACCAGGACACCGACGACAGGGCGCCGACGACGGGGCGCGAGGTACAGCACGGACGCCGTCACAGGCCGAGGTCGGCGACCGTGAAGCGCCCGGCGTCCTTCGTCGACAGCCCGTCGTCCACCCCCCGGAAGACCCAGAAACTCTGCGGCTTGCCGTACGCGTCGCCGGGCGTGGAGGCGATCACGTCGGCGTGTCCGTCGCCGTCGACGTCCAGCAGCGGGGGCTGCGGGCCGAAGCGGCTGAAGGCGGATGCGCCGCTGCCCCGCGAACCGGACACGCCCGGGGTGTCCAGATCGATGGCCAGTTCCCCGCTGTCCCCCTCGCCCTCGCTCCGCTTCGGGTCGTACTCGCCGCCCTTGCCGCCCTTGCCGCCCTTACCGTCCGAGGAGCCGGGGAGCAGCGTGATGCGGCCCCTGTCGCGGTCCTCGCCGGGGCTGGAGACCACCAGGTCGGGGTTGCCGTCGGCGTTGACGTCGCCGACCGCCGGGAGGTCCCCGAACCAGTCGTCGAACTGCGGGTCGCCCGGCACGCCGGGGCTCGACTGGTCGACCGTCAGGTCCGCGCGGCCCACGCCCAGGCCGGACTTCGAGCCGTGGACGACGGTGAGCCGGCCCGAGCGGGCGGCGCGCCCCTGCTCCCCCTCGCCGGTGGCCAGCAGGTCGTCGATCCCGTCGTTGTCGGCGTCCCCGGCCCTGGGCACGGTCGGCCCGTCCTGCGTCCCGAGGAGCGCACCGATGCGCTCCTCGGCCGGCCGGTGCCGCACCAGGCCCCGCGGGCCGCCCCGAAAGAAGGCGACAGAGGTGAGGTCCTGTGGGGCGGAGTCGTCCTGCTCGGCGTCGAACGAGTACGTCAGCACCACATCGGTGTGCCGGTCGCCGTCGAAGTCCCCGGTGGTGGCGCTCGCCGGGGCGGCGTAGCCGTGTTGGTCGGCGATGAAGTTCGCGGTGCGGGCGGGGGTGCGGCCGCCGTCGCCGAACGGCCCGTACAGCACCTGCCCCTTGCCGGGCCCGGACTGGTCCTCATCGTCCCGCCCCGGGACGAGCAGGTCCGCCGTCCCGTCCCCGTCGAAGTCCCCGGCCGCCGTCGCCTCCACGCCGCCCACGGTCAGCGGCCGGGGCCGCGTCAGACCGCTCCGCCCGCCGCGCAGCACCACCGTCTCCGAGGTCGACGTAGCACTCCCCTTCTCAAACGCGCGGCGCACCGTCACCAGGTCGGTGTATCCGTCGCCGTCGAGGTCGGCGCGCAGCAACGGGCCCTCGTACTGGTGGCGGTCCGACCGCTCGTCGAGGACGAGGCGCTTGTCCGGGTCGAGCCCGCGGGCCGAGCCGTAGACGACGGCCAGGCCGGGGGAGTGCGGGGTGCCGGACTTGGTCGGCGGGTTCACGAGGGTGGCGAAGTCGTCGTACCCGTCGCCGTTGAAGTCCCCCGGGGACTTGGCGATCAGACTCTTCGCGGTGGCCGCCTTGCCCCGCCGCGGCGCGTCCCCCTCCCCCGTGTCCCCCGCGTCGCCGCACCCGGACAGGAACAGGGCGGCGGCGCAGACGGTCGCGGCAGTGGGGAGGAGCGGACGCACGGCGACACCTCGTGACGGCAGACGGCGGTTTCTCCGATCATGGTCTCACCGTCGGCGCCGCGCGGTTCCCGCCATACGGCGCCGCGGCGCAACCCGCGCTCCCGGAAACCGCGTCTTGGGAGTCTGCGGTAACGGACAGAGCGGTAACGGACAGAGCGGTGACGGGCAGAGACGAATCGGCGGCGTCGAGGGGACATCATGGACATCGCGACCATGACGACGGCACGGCTGACACCGGAAGAGCGGTTCGGCTGGTGGCACGACATGACGGCTTCGACACTGATCCCGACCGCCATGGGCAGCGACCAGGCAGCGGACTTCGAGGCCTCGGCCCGGGTGCTGAACCTCGGCGACCTCCAGGTCTCCGACATGACCTACCCCATGCTGACCGTGACCCGGACCCCACGGCTGATCCAGCGCAGCGACCCCGGCTATGTGCAACTGTCGCTCACGCTCTCCGGGAACATGGGGTTATCGCAGTTCAGAAGGCAGACCCTGCTCGGCTCCGGGGATCTGGCGGTGTACAGCTCATCGGAGCCGTTCGACGGCTGGGCCAGCCCCGCGGGCAAGGCGCCGGTCCGCCAGTTGCTCCTGCATCTGCCCCGGGCGGCCTTTCCGCTGACCGCACGGCAGGTGGACCACCTCGCGGCCACCCGGATACCCGGCGGCGAGGGATTCGCATCGCTGCTCACCCAGTTCCTCACACACATCGCCCGCAATCCGCAGCAGTTCGGCCCCCAGGACGCGGCCCGGCTGTCCACCACCCTGATCGACCTGCTCGCCCACACCATCGCCCAGCGGCTCGACGCCCTCTCCGCCCTGCCGCCCGAGAGCCGGGAGCGCTCCCTGCTCCTCCAGGTCCAGGCCTTCATCCGCGAACACCTGCACGACCCCGGCCTCACCCCGGCCGCCGTCGCCGCGGCCCACCACATCTCCCCCCGCTCGCTCCACCGCCTCTTCCAGCGGCACGGCCTGACCGTGGCGTCCTGGATCCGCAACCAACGCCTCGAACGCTGCCGCCGCGACCTCGCCGACCCCCGGCTCGCCGCGCGGCCGATCCAGGCCACCGCCGCGAACTGGGGGTTCTCCCGCCCCGGCGACTTCACCCGCGCCTTCCGGGGCGCCTATGGCATGTCGCCGAGCGAATACCGCCACGCCTTGAGCGGTGGCGCGGAGCGCCAGACGGCGCCTCCCGTCCGGTGACGACCGCCAGGCGCTGCGGCCACCCGACACCGGACGGGAGGCGCCCCGGCGAGCGACGACGATCAGCCGCGCGGGCGCGCGGCGATGGGGACGCCGCCGGTGACCCGCCTGCCCTTACTTCGAGCAGTCACACGGAGGGCAGGTCTCGACCCGTACGTCATCGATGACCGGGCCGTAGGCGCCGCCCACCGTGCTGGCGAAGCCGAGCGTCGTCGTGTTGTTGTTCGCCACGAACGTGACCTCGCGGGTGACGTAGCCCATGTTCGTACGGCTCGTGCCCGTGGAGTTGAACGAGAAGTCCTGGAAGTTCTGCCCGTCGATCAGCACCCTCCCCGTCTTCACCACCGGACCACCTTCGGGATTCGCGGCGAGCGAATACCTCACCGTGTACTTCCGCCCAGCCCTCGTCGAGAAGGTCTGCGCCACCGCTCCCGACTGGACCGCGTTGAGATCGACGGACTGGTTCCCCTCGGCTGCCTGCCAGAATCCGGCGCCGATCAAGTCCACGGCCCCGCTGGTGACCTTCCACGGGCCGATGGACTGGCCGCTGGAGAGTGTCGAGAACGCGTTCGCGGGCGCCGTGGGGTACTCGAAGCTGCCGTCATCGAACCGGCTGACCGTCGCGGTGGCGGGGGCGGCCGGGGCGGCCGCCAGCGCCGTACCGGAGGCGGCCAGCAGCCCGACCACGGCAATCGCGGTGACGGCAGAAGTGACGGCAGAGCGGGAAACCACCATGTATTTCCTCCTGAAAGGTGAAGGTCGGTGGAACGCGCTCGACCTTTCCACCGCGCAGAAGGCGCCAGGAAGGCTCGCATACAGGAGTGCGGACGTGCCGGGCATCGCCCGGTGACCGCTCGCGCCACCTCGCACACCAATGCCCCCTGCCAGGAAGCCCCTCGAAGGCGCCCGAAGCACCCTGTCAAGTATGCTTCCAGCCGCTTCTTGTCATGTCCCCCCACAAACCGGAGTCCAGCATGACCACAGCCCGGTTGTCCGCGGCAACTTCGATCCTCTCGGCCGTAGCCGCAGGCGTGCTGCTCGTCGGCTGCTCGGCCTCGGTCAAGGTCGAAAAGTCCACGCCGAAGCTGTCTGCGGACAAGCTGGCCACCGCAGTCGCCGAAAAGCTCGCCGCCACAACGGGTCAGCCGAAGCCGCGCATCGCCTGTCCCGAGGACCTCGTCGGCAAGGTCGGCAACACCACCCGGTGCAAACTCACCGCGGACGACGGCAGCACCCTGGGCGTATCGGTCACGGTGTCCTCCGTCAAGGGAGACCAGATCAACTTCGACATCAAGGCCGACGACACGCCTTCCCCGGCTGCGAGCTGACCATCGCGCCGTCCACGAAGGCGCTGACCGTCGGTGGGGCAACGAGGATCGCTGTCTCCATACCAACCCCCCACACGAGTCGCTCCACAAGCTAGTCCGGCCCACCCGGGACCGGTCCCGAGTCACGCTCGCCGCCACTCGCACGGGGACGAGACCCGGGGGCGGGTACCCATGCACCCCGGGCCGTCCACGGACCTTCTTAGAACAGGCGGTTCAGGCGGAGCGACAGGTAGCAGCCGCCGGCGCGGCCGTCGGTGTCGTCGCTCAGTGTCACGGGGTGGCCCTCATAGGCCGTGTCGTAGCTGCCCTGCGGGATGTAGTTCTTGCACTGTCCCGAGGCGTCGCGGCCACCGTCGCCGTAGAACTGCACATCGAGGCCGATGTCCGAGCGTCCGGACAGGGTGAAGGTGAGGTTGCACCAGCCCGCCCGGCCGTCGGTGTCCACCCGGATGTTGTCGCCGAACGTCTTGAACGGCTTGACCGGGATCGCGTGCGAGCCCCCGTTCTCGCACTGGCTTTCGTCGCTGCCGGGCTCTGCCGTCCAGGTGTAGGTGACGGTCAGGCCCGCGAGGGAGTTCGACGGGTCGTAGATGCCGAAAGCCAGCTGGCAGCCGCCCGCGCGGTTGTCGGTGTCCAGGCGGATGGTGGAGGTCCAGTCGGGTGCGCTGACCCACCGCTCCGGCGGATTCGTCGGCCCGTCGCACTGGCCGTCTCCGTCGGGGTAGAACCGAACCCCCAGTTCGGGCGCGGCGTTGGCCGAGGACGGCGCCGCGTTGGCCGACGTGGCCGACAGGCCGGTCACCATCAGTAAGCCGACCGCCAGCGCGGACGCCACTCGGGCCGATCTGCTGCCCAGCTTCAGCTTTCTCACGTGTGTCTCCCAGGATGTCTTCGGTTGATCCGGAAAAGGTGCCGAACCGTTCCACGAGCGTGAATGACCATCACTGAATTCCCGTTTGTGCGATGGAGCAGAGAGGAACAGGGCGAAACTGAGGTGGATCAGACGGGGGAGGGCGGAATAGGGCCCTCCAAATCGAGGCGCCGCGCCGACAGCGCGCGGCGACGACGGCAAATTATCCCGGGCACATCAGGACAAGTGGCAAGGTCGATATCGGCCAGGTACGTGGCGGGCGGAGACGAACAGGCCACGGTCGGGAAACACCGCGTACTGCCGCGCGGCACTGCTCACGACGGCTCGGCTGTCAATGAGGCATTGCGCATGATCGCTCCGTACACACCTCGGGACGCTGACTCGTCAAGCCGCAACCGCACGTCGGGCGGGGAAGGCGAGGTGTTCCTCGCACAGCTCACGGGCGCCTGCCAGGCCCTGAGAGGTGGGCTTAACCCCTGGTGATCGGCCGGAGAGACCCCCGCGTAATGAGCGGTCCGTACGGTCACGGAAGGTGGGCCCAGGCCGAACGCAGGAAGCCGAACACAGGAAAAGGAGGCGCCCGTGGTCGCGCCGGGCTCGCGGAGCGAGGATACGACGAAGGTCCGGACGGTCTGCTCCTACTGCGGGGTGGGCTGCGGCATGGTCCTCGACGTCGGCAGGGGGCCGGACGGCCGCCGTACGGTCCTGAAGGTATCCGGGGACAAGGAGCACCCGGCGAACTTCGGCCGGCTGTGCACCAAGGGCGCCACCACGGCCGACATGCTCGCCGCCCCGGGGCGCCTGACCACGGCGCTCCGTCGTCCGCGGCGCGGGGAAGAGCCGGTGCCGACGTCCAGGGACGAGGCGATCGCCGAGACCGCCCGCCGCCTGCGGGCGATCATCGACGAGCACGGTCCCGACGCCGTCGCCCTCTACGTCTCCGGCCAGATGAGTCTGGAGGCGCAGTACCTCACGAACAAGCTGGCCAAGGGCTTCATCCGCACCAACCAGATCGAGTCGAACTCCCGGCTGTGCATGGCCAGCGCCGGCACCGGTTACAAGCTGTCGCTGGGCGCGGACGGACCGCCGGGCTCCTACCAGGACTTCGACAAGGCGGATGTCTTCTTCGTCATCGGCTCCAACATGGCCGACTGCCATCCGGTCCTCTTCCTGCGCATGATGGACCGGGTGAAGTCGGCGGGCGCCAAGCTGATCGTCGTCGACCCGCGCCGCACTGCCACCGCAGCCAAGGCCGACCTGTTCCTGCAGGTCAAGCCGGGTACGGACCTGGCGCTGCTGAACGGGCTGCTGCACCTGCTGCACGCGAACGGACACACGGACGCGGAGTTCATCGCCGCGCACACCGAGGACTGGGAGTCGCTGCCGGACTTCCTCGCCGACTATCCGTCCGCCACCGTCGCGGAGATCACCGGCATCCCGGAGGACGACATCCGGGAGGCTGCGCGGCTCATCGGCGAGGCAGGGGAATGGATGAGCTGCTGGACGATGGGCCTGAACCAGTCAACCCACGGCACCTGGAACACCAACGCGCTGGTCAACCTGCATCTCGCCACGGGCGCCATCTGCCGCCCGGGCAGCGGGCCGTTCTCCCTCACCGGCCAGCCCAATGCCATGGGCGGCCGGGAGATGGGCTACATGGGGCCGGGACTGCCCGGACAGCGGTCGGTGCTCGCCGACGCCGACCGGGCCTTCGCCGAGAAGCTGTGGGAGCTGGAGCCGGGCGCACTGCGCGCCGACGGAGTCGGCAAGGGCACGGTCGAGATGTTCCAGAAGATGGCCGACGGGGACATCAAGGCGTGCTGGATCATCTGTACCAACCCGGTCGCCTCCGTCGCGAACCGCAAGACGGTCATCGAGGGCTTGGAGGCCGCCGAGTTCGTCATCGCGCAGGACGTGTTCGCCGAGACGGAGACGAACGCGTACGCCGATGTCGTACTGCCCGGCGCGCTGTGGACCGAGACCGAGGGCGTTCTGGTCAACAGCGAGCGCAACCTCACCCTCGCCCGGCCGGCCGCCGATCCGCCCGGCGAGGCGATGGCGGATTGGCGGATCATCGCCGCCGTGGCCCGCGCGATGGGGTACGGGAAGGGTTTCGCGTACGACAGTGCCGAGGAGGTCTTCGAGGAGATCAAGCGCGCCTGGAACCCGGTGACCGGCTGGGACCTGCGCGGCGTGAGCTACGAGCGACTGCGCTCCACCCCGGTGCAGTGGCCTGCCCCGAGCGCCGAGGGATCCGACCGCAATCCGATCCGGTACGTCGCCGAGAACGGCTCGCTGACCTTCCCGACCCCGAGCGGCCGTGCGGTCTTCTACGCCCGCCCGCACATCCCCGCGGCGGAGCTGCCCGATGACGACTACCCGTACGTACTCAACACCGGCCGCCTCCAGCACCAGTGGCACACCCTGACCAAGACGGCCAAGGTGCCCAGGCTGAACAAGCTCAACCCCCGCCCCTTCGTGGAAGTGCACCCGCAGGACGCGGCCGAGCTGGGCATCGCCGAGGGGGATTCGGTGGAGGTCGCCTCGCGGCGCGGCCGGGCTGTGCTGCCCGCGGTGGTCACCGACCGGGTGCGGCCGGGCTGCTGTTTCGCGCCGTTCCACTGGAACGACCTGTTCGGGGAGTACCTGAGCGTCAACGCGGTGACCAGCGACGCCGTCGATCCGCTTTCGTTCCAGCCCGAGTTCAAGGTGTGCGCGGTTTCGCTGACCAAGGTGGCCACCCCGGTGACGGTGCAGGCTCCGGCCCTGGTGAGCGCACAGCCCACGGCCTCGGCGCCCACCGAAAGCCCGGCGGTCCCCCCGCCGCCCGCCGCCCTTCCCACCGCTGCCGCCCCCACCCCGTTCGGGCTGGCACCCGCGCCGCCGCCAGTCCTGGCCGAAGACGAACGCCGCTACCTGACCGGCTTCCTCGCCGGTATCCCGTCCGGCGCCCCCGGCGTGCCGGTCCTGCCGCCGGACGCCCCGTTCAGCCCGGAGCACCTGCTGTGGGTGAACGGCGTGCTGGCCGGGATGTACTCCAGAACCGAGAGAACCGAGCCGCCCCATTCCGCGGCACACGACCCCGGCGGCTCCCTGGTGTCGTCCTCCCCATCCGCGGACGCTCCGCGCCGCCACGTCGTGGTCCTCTGGGCGTCCCAGACCGGGAACGCCGAGGAGTTCGCGACCGCCACGGCCGAGCGGCTCACCACGGACGGCCACCCCGCCACCCACCTGTCGATGGACGAGGCCGACCCCGCCGCGCTGCCGTCCGACGCCGACCTGCTGCTGATCACAAGCACCTTCGGTGACGGCGACGCCCCGGACAACGGCGCCGGGTTCTGGGATGCCCTCACCTCACCCGATGCCCCACGCCTGAAGGGCAGCCGCTACGCCGTCCTGGCCTTCGGCGACTCCTCGTACGATGACTTCTGCGGCCATGGCCGCCGCCTCGACCGCCGTATGGAAGAACTGGGCGCGGTGCGGCTGGCCCCGCGCACCGACTGCGAACCGGACTACGAGGTCGACGCCGGGGCCTGGCTCGACCAGATACTCACCGCGCTGAAGGGCACGGAGCAACCGGCACTCGCCCCGGCCCCCGCGGCCGAGACGGCTCCCCGACCGAGCCGTCCCGCCACCGCCCCAGCCCCAGCCCCAGCCACCGCCACCGCCACCGCCCGCCTGACCGGCAACCGTCCGCTGAGTCTGCCGGGCGCGGGCAAGGAGGTCCGCCGCTTCACCTTCGACACCCGCGACAGCGAGATCCCGCTGGCCTACGAGGCCGGTGACGCCCTGGCGGTGCACCCTCTCAACTGGCCGGACCTCGTGACGGAGTGGCTGGCCGTCACCGGCCTCGACGCGGATACGGCCGTTCAGGTCAGGAGCGTCGGAGAGGTACCCTTCGCCGAGGCCCTGCTGCGTCACCTGGCCATCACCCGCATCACCCCCGACCTGCTGCGCTTCGTCGCCGATCGAGCCCGCGACCCGCGTGAGGCGCGGAAGCTGCTGCGGCCGGACAACAAGGGCGAGTTGGCTCAGTGGTCCTGGGGACGCCAGGCCGTGGACGTGGTCGCCGAGTTCGGCATCCGGGCCGGGGCGCAGGAGTGGGCCGATGTGCTGGGGCGCCTGCAACCCCGCCTGTACTCCATATCGTCCAGCCCTCTGACCGACCCACACCTGGTGTCGCTGACGGTCTCCGTCGTCCGCTACGAGAACCTGGGCGGCCGCCCCCGCCAGGGCGTCTGCTCCCCCTTCCTCGCCGACGCCGAGCCGGGGACCCCGGTGCCGGTCCGCGTCCAGCGCGCGCCGCACTTCCGCCCGCCCGCCGATCCCGCCACTCCGGCGGTGATGGTCGGCCCCGGCACCGGTATCGCGCCCTTCATCGGCTTCCTGGAGGAGCGAAGGGCCCGCGGCCACCGCGCCCCGAACTGGCTGTTCTTCGGCGAACAGCACCGGGCAACCGACTTCTACTACGAGGAGGAGCTGACCGCGTTCCTCACCGAGTCCACCCTCACCCGCCTGGACACCGCCTTCTCCCGCGACCAGCGCGCCAAGGTCTACGTCCAGGACCGCATGCGCGAACACGGCCCCCTGCTGTGGTCCTGGCTCCAGGACGGCGCCCACTTCTACGTCTGCGGCGATGCCTCCCGCATGGCCAAGGACGTCGACCAGGCCCTGCGGGACATCGCCACCGCCCACGGCGGCCTGAGCGAGGCCGAGGCGGCGGCCTACGTCAAGCAGCTCGCCGCCGACAAACGCTACCTGCGCGACGTCTACTGACCACGGCCGGGCGGGGAGGCCGGTGGGCGTCCCGGTCACAGAGCCGGGCCGTCGCCCTCCCGCTCTTGGTGGGAGTAGCGTCGCTCCTGCCGGGGGTCACCGATGTTGTGGTGCGCGGCGAGGTCCCACCGCACGCAGCCGGAGTGCCACGGTGCTGTCCCCCGCCTGATCGTCAGCCCCTGAGTCCTCCTCGCCGCCGTGGCGGCGGCTCAGGGCCACAGCAGCTCGTGTTGCCACGCGCCCCGGCCGACGGCGGCGTCCCTGCGATACACCACGCGGTGGTGGACCCGGTCGACGCTCGCCTCCCAGAACTCCACCTCGGTGAAGGTGGGCGGCGAGGCGGGATGCGCGGCCGCGTTCGGCGAAGTCGGACTCCGAGGCGGCCCGGCCCACGCCCGCCGCGGTGCCCACGATCCGCACCTGCCGTCCGACAGCCGGCCGGTAGAAGTGGGCCGACACGTTCGCGTTCGCCGCGCGCATCGCCTCATTCACGCGCCAGGACCCTACCTGTACGAACTCCGTTGCGCGGCACGGTTGGTGTATGCCCAGGCGAAGGCCGCGCGGCTCTTCGCGGAGATCGAGGAGCGCGGGCTGGTGGCGCCGGGCGAAGGGGAACGAGCGGTCAACCTTGCGGCACGTCGTCCGGCGGGCGCACCGACCCGGGAGGCCGCCGGGCGCGGTCGGCGGATGCGTCAGAAATCTCCGCCGAAGCCGCCGCCGTCGCCGAAGCCGCCACCGCCCCCGAAGTCACCCGGGTCGAAATCGCCACCGGAGTACTCGCCGCCTTGCGGGCTCGCATCCCCGCCGTCGCCGAACTCGTTCCCGTACGCGTAGGAGGATCCCATCAGGTTGCCGAGCATCGTGCCCACCAGCAGGCCCGGCAGCAGCCCGCCACCGAAGTAGCCGTACGCCCAGGGGGCGTAGGTAGGCCCGCTCTCCCAGTAGGGGCGCTGCCCTTGCGGCGTGCTCACCTCCCTGATCCAGGGTTCCTGTCCGTCGGCCAGTCGGGTCGCGTCCGCCGCGCACGCCGGAACGGTCCGTTCGGACCCACCCGGCGGGGCCCACCGCACGTCCTCCGCCGAGGGGCCGTGCCGCGGGTCGAAGAAGCACGGAGGCCGACGCTCCGGCAGCGGTCCGCCCGCCATCCGGGCCTCAAGGGTGACGAGTGCAAATCGGCCCTGCTCCAGCGCCCGGCTCACGCCTTCGACATCCTCCGGGCGCCGCGCCGACCCCATCGTCGCCTTGGCCCTTTCGTAGCAGTCCAGGGCTTGGTCGTAATCCGCGAGCATCGCGTCATCCGCCTTCGCGGTGACCGGGTCGAAGCCGATCCGGCTCAACTCCTCGCCGAAGGCGGTAATGTCCTCGTCCACCACCGGCCGAAGGGCCTCCAGCCGGGCCCGCTCCGCCTGCTCCCGGCGCCTCAGGCCGCGCCTGCGCAGCAGGAGGAGGCCACCGACGACGACCGCCAGCACACCCACGGCGGTGAGCAGGTTCGCCCATCCGGGGGCGCGGCCGTCCGCGGACGAGCCACTGCTCCAGGTGGTCGGCGCCTCGCCTCTGGCCTGCTGTACGGCCTGGTCGACGAAGCCGATGATCATTGCCCTGACGTCGCCCGGGTCGGAGCGCTGCACCGCGCCGGTCAGGTTCTGCACGGCCTGGTGCGACATCACCGAGCGGTCCGCGCCCGCGTCGAAGCGGTCACCGAGCGCGACCGCGTACACGCCGGTGATGCCGACCTTGGTCCGCAGATCCTGGAGCAAGGTCGCCCGGTCGAACTCCTGGGAGGCGGGGAACACGGCGACGAGGACCGGTTTGCCGGCCTTCTCGATCTTCTTCGACAGGGCGTCGGCGTCGGAACGGGGCAGGATGTCCTGGGCCCGCGGATCTACGTGGACCGGCCCATTTCGCAGAGCTCTGGCAGCGTTGTCGAGACCGTCCGCGCCTCGTGCTCCGGGGTTTGCCGCGACGGCGAGGAGGAACGCGGCGACGACCATGGCGAGCACCGGGACGAGACGGAAGACGCTTTGTATCGCCTTCATGTGTACGACGCTAGTTCAATTCCCATATTACGGACATATTTGGCTCGCTAGGGTGCCCGAGACCGAGGTCGGCTGCGGTGACTTTGCCTTCGACCGCTCGGCAACGCCGGTCGAGACCGGCGGCGGGATTCGAACCCGCGAGGTTGTGATCCAGGAGTATCCGCTGCCTGCGCTCAGCCGCGGGGCCGACGGGGAGGCCGGCGCCAGCGAGGGCGTCGCTGCCCCGGCCGAAGGTCAGCACGTCTCGCAGGGCGCCTCGGATGTCGTCGGCGATCCCGAAAGCCCAGCGGGTTGTCGGTGTGGTCACCCTCGCGCCACAGGTCGCGGCCCTCGCCATGGACGGCAACCGGCGAGCGGTGGAGGCCTCCACGGTCTCCGTCGGCCCCGCCGCAAGCAGCCCAGGCGACTGCTGCGCGCCACCCCCCGACACCACGCAAGATGTCTGCTTTGATCGGAAATCGGCGCCCTCAACCCTGTCCCCACGATCATGAAATCATGATCACCGCAGGTCACCAGGGCCCTGACATGCTCGCCCCTTGCCTGTCCGCTCCTATCCTTGCGTCCCGAACACGTCCCGAATACGTCCCGGACGGACTGGGAGGCGGCGTTGCGGGAGGGTCGGGCCAGGCGAGTGGAGCACTTCGAACCCGCTCCGCAGCTCGCGGAACGGTCCTCAGGTCAGGTCGGCAGCGATCAGTGGACCCGACGAGATTCGTACGATATCTTGTACAAGTAGAGAGGGGAGGCGGCAACCATGTCCATCACCGCCAGCGAGGCGCGCCAGAACCTGTTCCCGCTGATCGAGCAGGTCAACGAGGATCACGCCCCGGTTCACATCACCTCCCGCAAGGGCAACGCCATCCTGATGTCCGAAGAGGACTTCAACTCCTGGACGGAGACGGTGCATCTCCTGCGCTCCCCTAAGAACGCCCGTCGCCTACTGGACTCCATCGCCGAGGCGGAGGCCGGCGAGGCTCAGCAGCATGAGTTGATCGACCCCGACGCGGGGCGTGCGTGAAGGTCTCGTTCACGCCGCACGCCTGGGAGGACTACACCTACCGGGCCGAAAACGACCGCAAGATGGTCAAGCGCATCAACAAGCTGATCGACGACACGACGCGCGATCCCTTCAAGGGCATCGGCAAGCCGGAGCCTCTGAAGGGTGATCTTTCGGACTACTGGTCCCGGAGAATCGACGACACGCATCGGCTCGTGTACAAGCCGACCGACGACGAGTTGATCATCGTCCAGGCCCGGTACCACTACTGACACGCACGGAGCCGGTCGGCTCTGTGAACCCGGTCGACGTCCGCGGCCGAACGGTGCCGTCGCCGCACTCGCCCAGACCACGAACGCCTTCTCTCACCTGGCACGCCTGGCGGACAGGGCCACCGCGGCGACGGCTTCCCCGCCTGGCACGAACCGCGTAGTTCGAGCCGCCTCCGATGGCGGGTGCGACACTCTGTGGGAGGGCGTTGGCGATGTTGAACAGTCCCATGCCCTTGACGGCTTCGGTCTCGCTGTCGGGCAGGACGGAGACGACCAGCGCGTAGTCGACGCCCACGTAGACGTCCTGCCCCAGGCTGGCGACGGCGAACACCAAGACGCGATCACCGCTCTCACCGCCGCGGCAGCACAGGCCGAGGCCCGCCTCGTGCGTGACGCCGTCGCCCTCCTGGACGGACAGCCGCCTCACGAGACCTGAACATCCCGCCCTTCGGCCCGGCGGTAACACCGCGACCCTTTCCCACCACGGCTACGTCCACCCCGGCCGAACGCCCTCATTGATCCCTCTTCGGCACAGCCCGCACAGGCGCCGACTGCGCGGTTGTTCGGCCTGGGCGCACCGCTCGACGCTTGCGCTTCCCGGCCCGTTCGATCACGCTCGACCAAGGAGTCACCTGTGTCCGCACCCGCACCCAACGCCGCGCCCGGCGCGCCCGGCGGCACCGAAACCAGTCCGGAACGATCCGCCCGGCTGACCGGCCAGCGTGTCAGCGGCGCCTTCACCACGACCGAACCGCTTCCCCATCCGGGACGACGCATCGCCTCCCTACCCCCGGCCCCAAACGCGCGACCTGCGCTGCATGCTCACTTTGCCAGGAATCAGCGTCCCGAATTCCGTCTTGTCGATCTTGAAATCATGATCGAGCAGGGTCGCCAAACTCCTTCCGTCATCGCCTCTGCCCAGCTAAGAGCCTGGCCAGAGGGTTTCTGCTCGCATAGCGCGTGATGGGGCGGGTGGGACTCGAACCCACGGCCGACGGATTATGAGTCCTTTGAGGATCGTCCGCGATCTTCCCGATCCTTCCTCATGCTTCCCGTTTCCGCAGGTCAGAGCCGCATTTCCGTCCGGCAAGGACGTGGCCTTTCCTGATCTTTCCTGGTCGTTCCGGCCCCCTAGCCGGCCCCTGGGCCCCTCTTGGGCCCCTGCGAGGGCCCCTCTCCCCGGGCGCCTGGAGGCTGGCCACTGCTATGAGCAGGGGCTTACCGAACAAGAACCTCGTACTGGTGAGCTCGCGTATTCAGTTGGCACCAATTCCTGGATGAGGCAGGGGTGACGGTGACCGTGTGTGGTTGCCAGGGCCGCTTGCGGCTCATGGCTGCCGCCACTGCACCGCGAATGCGCAGGCCGGGTTCTGAGTGAAGATCGCAGAGGCAATGTCGGGGCCCAGTCCGTTCTCGATCCGGGGACACAGGGCACTCAACAGGAGCGAAACGATCACCGGACAGGGTTCCAACAGACTGCGATGGCGCGCCAGACCACCCCGAGCAGCAACGATGAGTTTCCGAACAGCGCAGGCACAGACCGCCCCGGCGGCATAAGAGCCCTCCAGGGGGTGCGGCGGCGAGAGCCGCATATCGGAGCGCATGCGGGTCAACTCCCGCGCGACCAGCTCGGCTTCCTGCGGATCGCAGGCGAACTTCCCGGCCATCGGCTCGTGACCTCCCCCGTGAGATCTTTACGTGATGGCACCACTGGATAACCTGCTGCAAGGCCAGCGCGCGGGGCGTCGGCCGGTCGGGCGTGAGGAGCGCGGTTGTGGGGACAGATTCCCAGGACGTACAACGGCTGGTGGCCGGCCGGTATCGCCTGGCAGGCGAGCTGGGCCGGGGCGGCATGGGAGTGGTCTGGAGGGCGACCGACGAGCTGATCGGACGGGTTGCGGCAGTCAAGGAGTTGCGTACTCCGCCAGGGCTGTCGGCCGAGGAGCGGTCGATGTTCGGTGAACGGGCCTTGCGCGAGGCCCATACGGCAGGTCGGCTCAACCATCCCGGTGTTGCGGCGATCTACGATCTCGTGCCGGCGACGCCCGAGGACGACGCTGTCTACATCGTCATGGAGCTGGTGGAGGCGCCCTCGCTGGCGGAGCTCCTGGAGTGGTACAGGACCCTGCCCCAGGAGCGAGTGGTCCGTATAGCCGGACAGTTGCTGGCCGCTCTGGACGCCGCGCACTCGATAGGACTCGTGCACCGGGACATCAAGCCCAGCAATGTCATGGTGCTGCCCGGCGACCACGTCAAGCTCGTCGACTTCGGCATCGCCCACGCCATGGACAACACCCGCCTGACCGGCCACGGTGTCGCCGGCTCGACCGGCTATACGGCCCCGGAACTGTTCCAGGGCGCTGATCCTTCTCCCGCGGCGGATCTATGGTCACTGGGCGCCACCTTGTTCCACGCCGTCGAGGGCCACGATCCATTCGCCCGCCAGACCCCGGCCGCCACCCTCCATGCGATCCTCCATGACGACCTGCCGCCGCTGAACTGCCAGCCTCCGCTCTCGACACTGATCACCGGACTCCTCACCCGCGCCACCGCCGACCGGATGACCAGCGAGGAAGCCGGCGCCCTGCTCCCGTCCACCGCCACCGCACCGCCCGCGGCAGAACCACCCCGCCCGGGCCAGGCGACAAGTGGGAGCCACCCCACCACCGCCGGCGCGACGACCACACCGCCGCACATGCCGTCAGCTCCGCCGGCACACCCCGCCCAGGCCACCTGGCAGGGCCACCCCACCGCCACCGGACAGCACACCTATGCCCACGCGCCCGGCCCCATGCCGTACGCCCCACCGGCCCACCCCCAGACCCTCACACCCGGCGCGGAGAGGAAAGGGGCCATGTGGATCGCCCTCGCGGTGGTGGTGGTGATTCTCCTGGGAGGTGGAGCCTTCTTCCTCCTCAGAGACGACTCCAATGACGACTCCAACAACGACGCAAAGCCTGAACCGCAGGCGGAAACAGCTACGTCCACGTCCCAGGCGGCTTCGGGCGCCGACGAAAAGTCATGGTCCAATCTGAGCCGGAACCACGTCACCACCCCGGTCAGCTACCCCATGACGCCTCCCGCCGGTGGCGACCACGACCCCGCCTGGCAGAACTGCGACGGTGACGTCTACAGCAGCCAGATCCGCAACGAGAACGCCGTGCACGCCCTGGAGCACGGCGCCGTCTGGGTCACGTACAACGACAAGGCCGCCCGCGGGGACGTCACGGCGCTGGAGGCCAAGGTGGCGAAGACGCCGTACACCCTGATGAGCCCCTATAAGAACCAGTCGTCACCGATCACGCTGACGGCCTGGGGACACCAGCTCAACGTCCAGAACGCGTCCGACGCTCGGGTCGACGCGTTCCTCGAAAAGTACGTCCAGGGCGTACAAACCCCCGAGCCGGGGGCTTCCTGCACCGGAGGCGTGTCCTCCTGACCACTGCCGGAACACCCCGGCCGTCACGGCCGTGACCTCCCCCGCGAGACCTTTCCCATACCGCTCCAGGATCTCCGCCAGCGACGGCGCCTCCACCAGCTCCATGACGATGTAAACAGCATCGTCATACGGATGATCCGCCGGACAGTCCTCAGAAGCCACCGAAGCCGAAGCCGCCCGTGCCACCGGTCGCGGTGCCGCCGGAGGGGTTGCCCCGGCCTTGTGAAGGGCCCGGGGAGAACAGACGGCGCTGCCACTGTTCCAGCGTGAGGCCCTGCTCGCGGAAGAGCTCCCGGAGCCGCTCCTCCTCGGCGTCGATCGCCCGGCGGATCTCGTCGCGGACGGGCGCGTACGCCTCGCTCGCCTCTCGAACCACCTCGGCGTACCGCCGCCGCACTTCCCGCCATGCCTCGTCAGCGCGGCGCCGTTCGCCGGGTATCCACCACCGGGCGTGCGCCGCCCGCTCGCGGCCGGCCTCCATCTCGGCACTGACGCGGTCCACAGCCGCGGCATACGCGAGGGCGGCCTCCCGCCAGCGCCGGAACTCCTCCGACGTGCA
The DNA here is from genome assembly GCF_053890475.1 of Streptomyces sp. LZ34. Taxonomy (NCBI): domain Bacteria; kingdom Bacillati; phylum Actinomycetota; class Actinomycetes; order Kitasatosporales; family Streptomycetaceae; genus Streptomyces; species Streptomyces sp. LZ34. The sequence goes on along the minus strand of NZ_CM132680.1, from coordinate 8,718,426 downwards.
CCGGACACGCTCGCCCCGAGACCCTCCCATCGCCTGTGGTCTCCGCAGCAGGAACAAGGACGGGAGCCGGGCGCTGTACTGACTGTCCTGGAGGAGGGCCCAGGGCAAGACCTCGTCGGCAACCACCCGACCATCGACGGGCTCTGTCGCCCCCTGAGCCTCCAGCATCACCACCAGCGCCCGGTAGCTCACCAATGAGGGCACCTCTGGGCGTCTCATCGCACCTCCCCCTGCGATCCCCTTCTCATCAGGGTGCACACCGCACCGTCCCAGGGCAATGGCCGTGACCCACCCGACGGGCCCCTGGCACTCCGGCCGGACTTCTGGATTTCCCCTGGTCAGCACTCTGAGCGTGGGAGGTTCAGCGGGTGCGCGGCGGTCATGGCACGGTCTTGGACGGGCTAGCGACCGGGAGGCGTTCACACGCCCAGTGCGATCTCGCCTGCCCAGGAGTGCCGAGATCCAGGACTTACGCGACATGGCAACCGTACTCGGCATTTCGGGCACGCTCCGGGCCCCTGTAGGGGCCCCTGGATCTTGATCAGGCGATTTTCAAGGCGCCACACGGCACTCGCGACGGAGCCCACCGATACATCCTTGCAGGTCAGAACCGTTGCTCCGACCTGCCGAGCGGTGGGGCGGGTGGGACTCGAACCCACGGCCGACGGATTATGAGTCCGCTGCTCTAACCGGCTGAGCTACCGCCCCGTAACGGCGCGTCGTACACATCCGTGCGCGCCGTCTGCCGCAGCATAGCCGCTCATACGATCTGTTGCTTCGGAGGGCCGGGGATGGGCACCCCCATGCCCGCGTACAGGGGCGCGCGACGGCCCGGGCGCCGGAGGGGCCGGGGTGAGAGAGGTAAAGGGCCGCCGGAAATGAAAAAGGACCCCGTGGGGTCCTCTCCCGCTGCTCCCCCGACTGGACTCGAACCAGTAACCCTCCGGTTAACAGCCGAATGCTCTGCCAATTGAGCTACAGGGGACCGAGCTCCCCCGACTGGACTCGAACCAGTAACCTGCCGGTTAACAGCCGGCTGCTCTGCCAATTGAGCTACAGGGGATTGCTCCGTGTGCACCGACCGCGACCCCGTCCGGGGCTTCCGGACGGCGTGCGCTCGCTGCGACACATACATTAGCGCAAGCAGGGGGGTGCTCCGCCAATCGGTAACCTCGTGGGTGTCCACGGCGGCCACGGGTGATCTGTGGCCGGGACGGGTAGGCGCAGCACGACCCAAGGGTCCGAAGCGAAGGACAACCAGAAGGGCAGGTCGATGCGCTACCGGCTGACGTTCATGACGGGGCTGGCTGTCGGATACGTACTCGGCACGCGGGCCGGCCGCGAGCGGTACGAGCAGCTGCGTAAGTGCGCGCAGCAGTTCGTGCGGAATCCGGCGGTCCGGAACACCGCCGAGACAGCCGCGCTGGGCGGGCGGCAGGCGGCGGTCAAGGCCTTCGAGAAGACCAAGCCGCTGCGCGAGCGGATCGGGCAGCGGGAGAGGCCCGCCGGCGGGGAGGACGACTGGGGGACGAGCAACACCTAGCCCGCCGCGGTGGCATGATCTGGGTCCATGGGGATAGTCGCCGGGTTGGACAGTTCGTCCGAGAGCACACGGATCGTCGTCTGCGATGCGGATACGGGAGCCGTGCTCAGGCAGGGTTATGCCCCGCACCCCGCGGCCGACGCCGCGGCCTCCCCGGGGGCCGCCCCCGCGTCGCCGTACGACGTGGACCCCCAATCCTGGCTGCTGTCGCTCGGCGAGGCCGCCGAGGGCAAGCTGCTGGAGGGGGTGCAGGCCATCGGCGTGTCGGCGCAGGGCCACGGGCTGCTCGCGCTGGACGCGGGCGGGGTTCTCGTCAGGCCCGCCCTGGTGGGCAACGACAAGCGCGCCCAGTCCGCGGCCGCCGACCTCACCGAGTCGCTCGGCGGCCGCGCCGCGTGGGCGCAGGCGGTCGGCGCCGTGCCGGCTGCGACGCAGGCCGTGGCGAAGCTGCGGTGGCTGGCCCGCACCGAGCCGGACGCGGCGCGGCGGGTGGCCGAGCTGATGCAGCCGCACGACTGGCTGGTGTGGCAGCTGCTGGGGCGGCCCGCGCGGCGCACCACCGACCGCGGCACGGCCTCCGGCACCGGCTACTGGTCCGCCGCGACCGGCTCCTGGCGCCCCGACCTCATCGAGCTGGCGCTCGGCCACCAGGTGCGGCTGCCCGAGGTCATCGGCCCTGCCGAGGCCGCTGGCCGCACCCCCGAGGGGCTCCTGATCTCCGCCGGGACCGGCGAGACCATGGCGGCCGCCTTCGGCCTCGGCGTCGGCATCGGCGACGCGGTGATCTCGCTGGGCGCCTCGGGTTCGGTCTTCTCCGTCCACCACGAGGCGCTCGTCGACCCCTCCGGCACCATCACCTCGTACGCGGACGCCACCGGCATGCACCTGCCCGTCGTCCACACGCTCAACGCCGTACGGGCGCTGCGCGGCACCGCGGAGCTGCTGAGCGTCGACCTGGAGGGGCTCTCCTCGCTCGCGCTGAAGTCCACACCCGGCTCGTACGGGCTGGTCCTGCTGCCCTACCTGGAGGGCGAGCGCACCCCGCATCTGCCGCACACCGCCGGGACGCTGACGGGGCTGCGCCGCGAGAGCATGAAGCCCGAGCACCTGGCCCGCGCTGCCTTCGAGGGCATGCTGTGCGGGCTCGCGGACGCGCTGGACGTGCTGCGCGGGCGCGGGGTCGCGGTGCGGCGGGTGTTCCTGCTGGGGCCCGCGGCGGACCTTCCCGCGGTGCGCGCCATCGCCCCCGCGCTGCTGGGCGCCCAGGTCGTGGTGGTCCAGCCCGCGGACTACGCCGCGCTGGGCGCCGCCCGGCAGGCCGCCTGGGCCCTGGGCGCCGCGCACGGCACCCTCTCGCCGCACCAGCCTCCGCTGTGGCCGGCGGCCGCGAGCCAGGTCTTCGAGCCGGGCGAGGAGCTGGCGGTGGGGCAGGCGGTGCGGCAGCAGTACGTCGCGGTCCGCGAGCAGACCCACCCGGGGGCGTTCGAGTCGGGCCTGGCCATGGGGTAGCCATGGGGTGTGGTGGCGGGGCAGGGCGCGCCGGCAGTCACCCGTCAGTCCCGGTCAGCTCCAGTCAGCTCCAGTCAGTGGCCGTCAGTCGCCGTCAGTCCAGGTAGCCGCGGAGCTGGTCCGCGAACGCGTGGTCCCGGAGCTTGTTGAGCGTCTTCGACTCGATCTGCCGGATCCGCTCCCGCGTGACCCCGAAGATCCGCCCGATCTCCTCCAGCGTCCGGGGCCGCCCGTCGGCCAGCCCGTACCGCAGCTGCACCACCTTCCGCTCCCGCTCCCCGAGCGTGGAGAGCACGGCCTCCAGATGCTCCCGCAGCAGCAGGAACGCCGCGGACTCGACCGGCGAGGCGGCATCCCCGTCCTCGATCAGGTCGCCGAGCGCGACATCGTCCTCCTCCCCGACGGGCGCGTGCAGCGACACCGGCTCCTGGGCGAGGCGCAGCACCTCGCTCACCCGCTCCGCGGGGAGGTCGAGGTGGTGGGCGACCTCCTCGGACGTGGGCTCATAGCCGCGCTCCTGCAGCATCCGGCGCTGCACCCGCACCACCCGGTTGATCAGCTCGACGACATGCACCGGGACCCGGATCGTGCGGGCCTGGTCCGCGAGGGCACGGGACATGGCCTGGCGGATCCACCAGGTCGCGTACGTGGAGAACTTGTACCCGCGGGCGTAGTCGAACTTCTCCACCGCGCGGATCAGCCCGAGGTTGCCCTCCTGCACCAGGTCGAGCATGGTCAGGCCTCTGCCGACATAGCGCTTGGCGACGGAGACGACGAGGCGGAGGTTGGCCTCGATGAGGCGGCGCTTGGCCATGCGGCCCAGGACGACCAGCCGGTCGAGGTCGAGGGCGAGCTGGCTGTCGAGGTCGGGGGTGGTGCCGAGCTTCTCCTCGGCGAACAGACCGGCCTCGACCCGGCGTGCGAGCTCCACTTCCTCGACCGCGGACAGCAGCGGGATGCGGCCGATCTCGCGCAGGTACTGGCGGAAGAGGTCGGAGGAGGGGCCGCTGGAGGTGTCGGCGCGTACGGGCGGCTCGGCGGCCTCGGCAGCTTCGGGGGGTTCAGCGGCCTCGGGGGGTTCCGCGGTCTCGGGGGGTTCCGCGGTCTCGGGGGGTTCCGCGGTCTCGGGGGGTTCCGCGGTCTCGGGGGGTTCCGCGGTCTCGGGGGGTTCAGCGGCCTCGGGGGGTTCAGCGGCCTCGGGGGGTTCCGTGGTCTCGGGGGGTTCCGCCGCTTCCGGCGCCTCCGCCTCTGGTGGGGCGGTCACGGCCGCCAGGGCTGCTACCGCCTCCAGCGCGGCCGGTGCCGAGGCCGCGGGCGGTTCGGAGTCGGCGTGGGGGTGGGCGTGGGGGTGCGCGTGGGGGGACACGGACTGTGGCGGCGTCGCTATGGGGGCCGCGTCGGTCAGGGTCTGGGTCTGCACGGGGGCGACCTCCAGGGTGATCGCTGCTGAGGCGGCAGAACGATCGGGTACGGCTGCGGCGGCCACGCCACCATCCGTCCCGTACATCATGAGCGGATCTGCGGGGGAATCCGGCCCTTCCTGGCCAACACCGCCGCGCTCCGAGGACTCAGGCACCGCAACCCAGTGTGGAGTACGACACAGGCCCGCCACGAGGGGCGTGCGAGCACTTTTTGCGCTGCGGGCCGTGACCAGGCGGTTACAGCGCAGGCCCACAGCCCCCTGCAGGGCCCCCTACCCGGCCCCTACAGGGCCGCCGCGCCCTTCTCGCGGAGGGACTGCCCGTACTGCTGGAGGACCCAGAGCTCGTTCTGCACGGCGGCGAGGTGGGCGGGGTCGGCGTCGGCGCCGAGGCGCTGGAGGGCGCCCCGGACCTCGCCGATCCGATGGTTCACCGCGGCCAGCCGGACGGCCACCAACTGGACGCCCGCGTACGCCTCGTCGGGGTCGCGGCGGGTGTGCAGGGGCTCGACCGCGAGCTCGGTGACCATCGCGCGGACCGCGTCGTCGGGGGCGGCCTCGCGGACCCGCGTCAGATAGTCGCCGTCGGCGGCGCCCGCCCCGCCCGCGTCCTCGACGACGCGGCGCACGGCCGCGTACGGCGGGGCGGTGAACTCGTCGACCCCGTAGGCGTCGAAGGCCGGGGAGACCAGCTCCGGGCGCTGGAGGGCGAGCTTCAGCAGCTCGCGCTCGACGCGGTGGGCGGGGCTGCGGAGGTTCAGCGCGGGGCCGCGCGGGGACTGCGGCCCGCCGTCGGGGCCGCCCGGCCCCGACGCATGCCCGGCACCAGGGCCGGCACCGGGGCCGCCATAGCCCCCACCCGGGCCGCCGGAGCCACCGGGGCCGCCTGGTCCGCCCGGGCCGCCGCCGCGGCGGGCGCCGCCCTGCTGTGGGCCGCCGCCGCGCTGGCCGCGCTCGCGGGCCCACTGGGCGAGCTGCGAGACCCGGCGGACGACGAACTGGGTGTCGAGGATGCCGAGCAGCCCCGCGAGGTGCACCGCGGACTCGTGCTGGATCGACCTGTTCTTGATCCCGGCGACGACGGGCGCGGCCTCCTCCAGCGCGGCGGCCCGCCCCACCGCCGTATCCAGGTTGTGCCGGGCGATGATCTGCCGGATCGCGAACTCGAAGAGCTGCGTACGGCTCTCCACCAGCACCTTGACCGCGTCGTCGCCCTCGGCGAGGCGCAGCTCGCACGGGTCCATCCCGCCAGGCGTGACCGCGATATAGGTCTCGGCGGCGAACTTCTGGTCGTCCTCGAAGGCCCGCAGCGCCGCCTTCTGGCCGGCCGCGTCGCCGTCGAAGGTGAAGACCACCTCGGCGCTGGAATTGTCCATCAAAAGCCGCCGGAGGATCTTGATGTGGTCGCCGCCGAAGGCCGTGCCGCAGGTGGCGATGGCGGTGGTCACCCCGGCGAGGTGGCAGGCCATGACGTCCGTGTAGCCCTCGACGACGACGGCCCGGCTGGTCTTGGCGATCTCCTTCTTGGCGAGGTCGATGCCGTACAGCACATGGGACTTCTTGTAGAGCGGCGTCTCGGGCGTGTTCAGATACTTCGGGCCGTTGTCGTCGTCGCGCAGCTTGCGCGCGCCGAAGCCGACGACCTCGCCGGTGATGTCGCGGATGGGCCACATCAGACGGCCGCGGAAGCGGTCGATGGGGTTGCGGCGGCTCTCCTGGGCGAGGCCGGAGAGGATCAGCTCCTTGTCGGTGAAGCCGCGGCCGCGCAGGAAGCGGACGAGGTGGTCCCAGCCTGCCGGGCTGTAGCCGACGCCGAAGTGCTGGGCGGCGGCCTGGTCGAAGCCGCGCTCGGCGAGGAATCTGCGGCCGATCTCCGCCTCGGGGCTGTCCAGCTGCTCCACGTAGAACTGGGCGGCCGCCTTGTGGGCCTCCACCAGGCGGGTGCGCTCGCCCTGCTGCCGGCCGGGGGTCGCGCTGCCCTGCTCGTAGCGCAAGGTGATGCCGGCCTGGGAGGCGAGCCGCTCGATGGTCTCGGCGAAGGAGAGGTGGTCGATCTTCATGATGAAGTCGACCGTGTCGCCGCCCTCCTGGCAGCCAAAACAGTAGAAAAGCCCCTTGCTGGGGCTGACCTGGAAGGACGGGGACTTCTCGTCATGGAAGGGGCACAGCCCCTTGAGATTTCCGCCGCCGGCGTTGCGCAGCTGGAGGTACTCGGACACAACGGCGTCGATCGGGACCGCGTCCCGCACCGCCTTCACGTCGTCATCGTTGATCCTGCCTGCCACGCGTGAATTCTACGGCCGGGCTCCGACACCGCCGGAGCCCGGCCGGGCGCGCGCGATCCGCCTACGGCAGCAGCGACGCCAGCGGGACGGACGGGTTCGCCAGATCGTTGGGGTCGAGGCGGACGCCGCTGCGGATGAGGCGCTGGATGGGCTCGACGACGTCCCACACGTTCACATTCATCCCCGCCAGCAGGCGGCCCTCGCTCAGCCAGAAGGCGATGAACTGCCGCTTGCCGACATCGCCGCGGCACACCACCTGGTCGTACGAGCCGGGCGGCGCGTAGCCGGAGTACTCCAGGCCGACGTCGTACTGGTCGGAGAAGAAGTAGGGCACGCGGTCGTACGTCACGTCCTGCCCGAGCATGGCGCGGGCCGCGGCCGGCCCGCCGTTGAGCGCGTTGGCCCAGTGCTCGACGCGCACCCGGCCCCCCGGCGGCTCGACGCCGCCCGGGAAGGAGAGGGGGGCCGCGGCCACATCGCCCGCCGCGAAGATGTCCGGGTCGCTGGTGCGCAGCGAGGCGTCGACCGCGATGCCGCCGCCCGCCGCGCGGTCCGCCACCTCCAGGCCGGAGGCCTCGGCGAGGGCGGTACGCGGGGCGGCGCCGATGGCGGCCAGGACGTCGTGGGCGGGGTGCTCCTCCCCGTCGTCGGTGCAGGCCGCCAGCACCACGCCGTCCTGCCCGGTGATCCCGGTGAGCCGGGCTCCGAAGTGGAAGCGGACGCCGTGCTCCTGGTGCAGGTCGGCGAAGAGGGTGCCGAGCTCGGGGCCGACCACGCGGTGCAGCGGGGTGGGCTCGGGCTCGACGATCGTCACCTCGGCGCCGTACCCGCGCGCGGCGGCCGCGACCTCCAGGCCGATCCAGCCCGCCCCCGCGATGACCAGCTGGCCGTTGTCCCGGCCGAGGGCGGCCAGGACGGACCGCAGCCGCTCGGCGTGGGCGAGGCGGCGCAGGTGGTGGACGCCGACGAGGTCGGTGCCGGGGATGTCGAGGCGGCGCGGCTCAGCGCCGGTGGCCAGCAGCAGCCGGTCGTAGTGGACGCGGGTGCGGTCGCCGAGGACGACGGCCTTGGCCGCGCGGTCGAGCTGCACGGCGGTCTGGCCGAGGTGCAGCTCGATATCGGCCTGGGCGTACCAGGCGGGCTCATGGACGAAGACGCTGTCGCGTTCCTGGCTGCCGGTGAGAAAGCCCTTGGACAGGGGCGGTCGCTCATAGGGGTGGTCGCGCTCGTCACAGATCAGGATCACCCGGCCGGTGAATCCCTCGGCCCGGAGGGTTTCCGCGGCTTTTGCCCCGGCCAGACCCCCTCCGACGATGACGAACGTCTGGTGTGCGTCGACCACTTGTCTCCTCCTCGCTGCCGCGCGATGCCCGCGCGCGGCTACGCCGTGTCAAGGCCGGTCGTGTGAGCCCCGGTCATGTGAGCCGATGTTCGAGCCTCCCGCACCGCGCGTGCGGCGGGAAGAGGCAGTACGCCGTACGGGCCAGCGGGCCGCGTCGGAGTTGGTTGGCGGACCGGGCCCGCGGGCCGCGCCGCTCATGGCCGGCAGGCCGCCCCGCTCATGCCTGCCGTGCCGTGCGGGGCGCGGTCAGGCGGGCGTGCAGGGAGCGGGCGGAGGCGTCCGTGAGGGCGGCGATCTGGTCGACGATGGCGCGCAGCCGCCCGGCGTCGTCCCCGGCCGCGTCCGCCTCGTCGAACAGCGCGCGGAACTGCGGGTCCAGGCCGACCGGGGCGCGGGCGATCAGCGCCTCGCCGAGCTCGGCGATGATGACCCGCTGGTCCGCGCGGACCGCCTCCTGGTCGGCGCGCTGCATCACATAACGGTCGGCGACCGCCTTCAGCACCGCGCACTCCAGCCGCGCCCCGCGCGGCACCACCAACTCGGCGCCGTAGCGGGTGAACCGGCCGGTGCCGTAGGCGGCGCGGGTGGCCCCCTCCGCGGCGAGGCAGAAGCGGCCGATGAGCTGGCTGGTGGCGTCCTTGAGCCGGGCCTGGGCGGCGGAGGACCCGTCGTAGCCGTGCGGCCACCACTCCTGGTCGAGCAGCCGGTCCAGCGCCTCGGCCAGCTCGTCCGACTCGGCGCCCGGGGCGTAGCGGTCCGCGGCGACCGCGAACACCTCTCGCCGCTCGGGATCGGCGAGCAGCAGGCCGGGGTCGAGATGGCCGGCGTGCAGGCCGTCCTCGACGTCGTGGACCGAGTACGCCACGTCGTCGGACCAGTCCATGACCTGGGCCTCGAAGCAGGTGCGGTGCTCGGGCGCGCCCTGCCGGAACCAGGCGAAGACCGGGATGTCGTCCTCGTACACCCCGAACTTGCGGGACCCGGGATCGCTGGGGTGGCCGCCCCGCGGCCAGGGGTACTTGGTGGCCGCGTCGAGCGCGGCGCGGGTGAGGTTGAGCCCCACGCTCACCGGCGCGCCGGTCTCCGGGTCGGCGACGAACCGCTTGGGCTCCAGCCGGGCGAGCAGCCGCAGCGACTGGGCGTTCCCCTCGAAGCCGCCGCACGCCTCGGCGACCTCGTTGAGCGCCTGCTCGCCGTTGTGCCCGAAGGGCGGGTGGCCGAGGTCGTGGGCGAGGCAGGCCATCTCCACCAGGTCCGGGTCGCAGCCGAGGGCGGCGCCGAGCTCCCGGCCCACTTGCGCGCACTCCAGGGAGTGGGTCAGCCGGGTGCGCGGGGTGGCGTCCCAGGCCGGGACGCCGGCACCGGGGCCCGGGTCGGCGGCGGGGGCCGGGGGGACGACCTGCGTCTTGCCGGCCAGCCTGCGCAGCGCGGCCGAGTGCAGCACCCGCGCCCGGTCCCGCTGGAAGGCGGTCCGGCCCGGACGCTTGTCGGGCTCGACCGCCCACCGCTCGAGGTCCGCCGCCTCGTAGCCGGGGCTCGCCGAGGCCGCGGACTCGGTCGGCTGGGAAGTCGGCTCAGGGGCTGGCGCGGGGGTTGGCCCGGCGGTTGGCTCGGAGGTTGGCTGAGGAGGTGGCTCGGGGGTCGGCTGGGCTTGTTCGGCGGACTCAGCTGATGGATCGGGTGCCGTGGGTCCAGTGCGGCTCATACACCGACGGTAACCGCCGGGTATGACATGGGTGCAGAGGCGAGCGCCTGTTCATAGCGGTGGAGCACCAGCCGGGCGACGGCGGGATGGTCCCCGAGCGGGCCGGAGGCGATTCCCGGCGCGGCGGTCGCGCACTGGGTCGCGAAGCGGCCGGGCGCGGCGAAGTACGAGGCCACCGCGATCCGTCGGCCACGTCCCATGTCGGTCAGGGCGCGTACCGCCTCGGCCACGGTGGGCGCGGCGGCGGAGGCGTAGCCGGGCAGTACGGGCACGCCGCCGAGCCGGGCGCTGAGCAGGGCGGCGGTACGGGCCGTGTCGGCGGCCGAGTCCCGGTCGCGCGAGCCCGCCGCCGCCAGGACGACGCCCGCCCCGGACAGCCCGCCGGACGGCCACCCGGCCTCGGTGAGGCGCGTGTGCAGGGCCTCGGCGAGCAGTGGGTGCGGGCCGAGCGGGGCGGCGACACGGACGGACAGGTGGGGTGCGGCGGCGACGGCGTCCGGCAGGTCCCGTTTGATGTGATAGCCGCGGCCGAGAAGGAGCGGCACGAGGACGGCCTCGCCGTGCAGCGCGGCGAGCGTGTCGGCGAGCAGCGGATCGTTCAGCTCGACGTGGCCGAGCCGTACGGGCAGGTCGGGGCGGAGCGCGCGGACGCGGTCCACGAGCGAGGCGACCGTGCGCAGCGCCTCGGGGTCACGGCTGCCGTGCGCCACGGCGACGAGCGTGGGCGGTCGGCGCGGGGCGGTGGGCCGGGGCCGGCGCCGCGTGCCGCCGAGGTTCAGATGGCCGAGTTGCGAGCTGAGCTGTGCGGTGATCCGGGTCATGAGCTGGGCCGTACTGTCGAGGGAGCCGGAAGGGGCTGGGGAGCCGGAAGGGGCTGGGAGGCCGGGAGCGGCCGGGGAGGCTACGGGACCGGGGGCGGCCGAGGACGCAATGGGACCGAGGGCGGCTGAAGGGTTGGCCGGACCGGGGGCGGCTGAAGGGCTGGCGGGACCGGGATGGGGCGACGCCGTCATGACAAGAGCCTCGCAGCGGGACATTGCGCCCCCGTTGCGTGGCCGTCACAGGTGATTGCCATGAGTTCACCGATCACCGCGGGCCGCGCTGAGGTCCGGTTGCCCGGTGCGTAACGCGAGCGGACGCAGGCCGTAACACGGCCGTAGCACGCTGGCCTCATGCCGCACGCGACCGCCATGCCGACCGACGCCGTCGCCACCGACGCCGTCGACACCCACTGCCCGTACTGCTCGCTGCAGTGCGGCATGGCGCTGCGCCCCGCGCCGGGGACGGAGGGGAATGTGGAGGTCGTGGAGCGGCCGGCCTTCCCCGTGAACCGCGGCGCGCTGTGCGGCAAGGGCCGCACGGCGCCCGCCGTGCTCTCCTCCCGGGTGCGCCTGACCGAGCCGCTGGTCCGCCGCCCTGACACCGGCCGGCTCGAACCGGCCACCTGGGAGGAGGCCCTGGACCGGGTCGCGGAGGGGCTGGCGGGCGCGGCGGAGGCGCACGGGCGGGACGCGGTGGGGGTCTTCGGCGGGGGCGGGCTGACGAACGAGAAGGCGTACGCGCTGGGGAAGTTCGCGCGGGTCGCGCTCGGCACCTCGCAGATCGACTACAACGGCCGTTTCTGCATGTCCTCGGCGGCCGCCGCGCACAACAAGGCCTTCGGCCTGGACCGCGGGCTGCCGTTCCCGCTGGCGGACGTGGCCCGTACTGGGTGTGTGATCCTCGTCGGCTCGAATCTGGCCGAGACCATGCCGCCCGCGCTGCGCTATCTGACCGAGCTGAAGGAGTCGGGCGGCAAGCTGATCGTGATCGACCCGCGCCGGACGCGGACGGCCGAGCAGGCGGATCTGCACCTGGCGCCGCGCCCCGGGACGGACCTGGCGCTCGCGCTGGGGCTGCTGCACCTGGTGGTCGCGGAGGGGCGGGTGGACGAGGAGTTCATCGCACGGCGCACGAGCGGCTGGCCCGAGGCGCGGGCCGCCGCGATGGCGCACTGGCCGGAGATGGTCGAACGGATCACGGGCGTGCCGGTCCCCGAACTCCGCGAAGCGATGCGGATGTTCTGCGATGCGGAAAGCTCCATGGTGCTCACGGCGCGCGGGCCCGAGCAGCAGTCGAAGGGCACGGACACGGTCGGCGCCTGGATCAACCTGTGCCTGGCCACCGGCCGCGCGGGCCGCCCGCTGTCCGGCTACGGCTGCCTCACCGGCCAGGGCAACGGCCAGGGCGGCCGCGAACACGGCCAGAAGGCCGACCAGCTGCCCGGCTACCGCAAGCTCGACGACCCGGCGGCCCGCGCCCATGTGGCGGGCGTGTGGGGCGTCGACCCCGACGCGCTGCCCGGGCCGGGGCGCAGCGCGTACGAGCTGCTGGACGCGCTCGGCGGCGACGTACGGGCCCTGCTGCTCATGGGCTCCAACCCGGTGGTCTCCGCTCCCCGCGCGGCCCATATAGAGGCGCGGTTGCGGTCGTTGGACTTCATGGCGGTCGCGGACGTGGTCCTCTCGGAGACCGCCGCCCTCGCGGACGTCGTCCTTCCGGTGACCCAGTGGGCGGAGGAGACGGGCACGACGACCAACCTGGAAGGCCGGGTCATCCTGCGCCGCGCCGCCATCACCCCGCCGCCCGGCGTCCGCTCGGACCTGGAGGTGCTGAACGGGCTGGCCGCCCGGCTGGGCTGGGAGAAGGGCTTCCCGACGGACCCGGAGGAGGTCTTCGACGAGCTGCGCCGCGCGTCGGCGGGCGGGGCGGCGGACTACTCGGGCATCACCTACCACCGGATCGCGGAGGAGGACGGGGTCTTCTGGCCCTGCCCGGAGGGGCGGGAGGGCGCCGGGGCGCAGGCGGGCGGTACGGGCGAGGCTCAGGCCGCCTTGGCCGGCCCCAGCCCCCACCCCGGTACACCGCGCCTCTTCCTCGACCGCTTCGCGACCGACGACGGCCGGGCCCGCTTCGTACCGGTGACCCACCGCCCCGCGGCGGAGGAGCCCGACGCGGAGTACCCGCTGTTCCTCACCACCGGCCGGGTGCTCTCCCAGTACCAGTCGGGCGCGCAGACGCGCCGCGTCGAGGAGCTGAACCGGGCCGCCCCCGGCCCCTTCGTCCAGCTGCACCCCCTGCTCGCCGAGCGCCTGGGTGCCGCCGAGGGCGACCCCCTCGCGGTGGTCTCCCGCCGCGGGCGGGCCGTCGCCCCGGCCCGCATCAGCCGGGACATCCGGCCGGACACGGTGTTCATGCCCTTCCACTGGGCGGGCGAGGGACGGGCCAACACGCTCACGAATCCGGCGCTGGATCCGGTCTCCCGGATGCCGGAATTCAAGGTGTGCGCGGTACGGGTGGAACGGGCCGCGGGATAGTCCCCACCCCGGCCGCACAGCCCACAGGGAGCGGCTCCGAACCCCGGCCGCGCCTCACACCTCGTACGCGTCGACTTCCTTCAGGTAAGCCGAGCGCACCGCCTCGTCCAGGAAGGACGCGCGGAAGGAGTTCCGCGCGAGCACCCGCAGCGTGGCGTCGTCCAGCCGCAGCGCGTCCCGCACCGCGTCGAAGTTGTCCCCCGCGTAGCCGCCGAAGTACGCCGGGTCGTCGGAGTTCACCGTCACCAGCAGCCCCGCGTCCAGCATCGCCCGCAGCGGGTGGTCCTCGAGCCGGTCGACGACCCGCAGCCGGACGTTGGACAGCGGGCACACGGTCAGCGGGACCTGGTCCGCCACCAGCCTGGCCACCAGAGCCTCGTCCTCCAGAGAGCGCACACCGTGGTCGACGCGGTCGACGCCGAGGACGTCCAGCGCCTCCCACACATACGCGGGCGGCCCCTCCTCCCCCGCGTGCGCCACACACTTGAGCCCCGCCTCCCGCGCCCGCGCGTACACCTCGCGGAACTTCGACGGCGGATTGCCGACCTCCGCCGAGTCGAGGCCGACGGCCGCGAGGCGGTCCAGGTAAGGGCGGGCCGACTCGAAGGTCTCGAGGGCGGACTCGGCGCTCTCGTCGCGCAGGAAGCACATGATCAGGCGGGTGGTGATGCCGTACGTCTGCTCCGCCGCGTCCAGCGCGCGCGACAGGCCGTCGATGACCGTGCCGATGGGGACGCCGCGCGCGGTGTGGGCCTGCGGGTCGAAGAAGATCTCGGCGTGCCGGACGCCCTGCGCGCGGGCGCGGGCCAGGTAGGCGTTGGTGAGGTCGGCGAAGTCGTCCTCGGTGCGCAACACCGCCATCAGCGCGTAGTAGAGGTCCAGGAAGTCCTGGAGGTCGGTGAAGGAGTACGCGGCGCGCAGCTCGTCCTGGGTGGCGTACGGCAGCTCGACGCCGTTGCGCTCGGCGAGCGCGAAGGCCAGCTCGGGCTCGAGGGTGCCCTCGATGTGGAGGTGGAGCTCTGCTTTGGGGATCGGGGGCACGACGGGATCACCTGCTGTTTTCGCTGACGGGGAGGGGACAGGGAGGGGAACCAGCCTAATGCGGCGGCGTCTGTCGGCCGAACCGATCAAGCAACCGATCGGCCGTGATCGGCGTCAGTCCAGTCGGACAGCGGAGAAAGCGGTGGGTGGCGAAAGCGGTGGGTGGCGAAAGCGGTGGGTGGCGAAAGCGGTGGGTGGCGAAAGCGGTGGACAGATGGGTGCCGGAGAGCGGGTACGGAGAGCGGTGCGGGCCGGGCGGGCGCGGCTGCGCCTCCCCAGGACCCGCCGCGGGCAGCGCCGCGCCGTCCAGGTGGTGATGGCGCTCGGCGTGGTCGCGCTGCTGCCCGCGACCTGGCTGCGGCTGTCCACCGACGCCCGGGTCCGTACGGTCGCGGACGTCCCCAAGGCCCCGGTGGCGGTGGTCTTCGGCGCCGGGCTGTGGAACGGCGAGCCGTCCCCGTACCTGGCGCACCGCCTCGACGCGACCGCCGAGCTGTATGAGCGGGGCAAGGTCCGCGCGATCCTGGTGACCGGCGACAACAGCCGGCACGACTACGACGAGCCGGACGCGATGCGCTCCTATCTCGTCCGGCACGGCGTGCCGGACGAGCGCATCGTCAGCGACTACGCGGGCTTCGACACCTGGGACTCGTGCAGCCGCGCCGAGCGGATCTTCGGCGTGCACCGGGCGGTGCTGGTGAGCCAGGGCTTCCATATCCGCCGGGCGCTGGCGCTGTGCGAGGCGGCGGGCATCGACGCGTACGGGGTCGGCGTCGACGAGCCGCACGACGTGACGTGGTTCTTCGGCGGGGCGCGGGAGGCCATCGCGGCGAGCAAGGCCGCGCTGGACGCGACCTTCAAGCCGGACCCGCACTTCCTGGGGCCGCGCGAGCGGGGGATCCAGAAGGCGCTGGCGGACTCCCGCTGAGCCGTGCGCCCCTACGTTCAGCCTCGTACGTTCAGCCTCGTACGTTCAGCCGCACGCGCTCAGTCGATCGTCGTCTGCTCCACCACCCACGCCAGGTACTCCTCGCTGCCCTGCGTGATCGGCGTCGCGATGATCTCCGGCGTCTCGTAGTCGTGCGCCTCGCGGAGGTGCGCCTCCAGCTCCCCGTACCGCGCCGCGGTGGTCTTGAACATCACCTGCCACTCGGCGGCCGTCTCGATCTCGCCCTGCCACCGGTACACCGACGTGACGGGCTGGCTGATCTGCGCGCAGGCCGCCAGCCGCGCGGTCACGGCCCCGCGGGCCAGCGCCTCGGCCTTCTCGGGGGTGTCGGTGGTGGTCAGTACGGTCAGGAAGTCGGCCACGGCGGAAGAACCTCTCTGTGCCTCATGCGCGTCCCGGCTGGCTGTGCGACTGGCGCGGAACACGTTAGCCGGTGACGATTGAGGTGACCCGGCGACGATCAGACACGGCCGATCGAGGGACACTCATGGACGACCTCACCGCACTCGCACGCCACCACCTGGACCGGGCCAAGACCGACCCCCACGGCCGAAGCTCACATCTGTTCCTGCACGACGGGCCGCTGCGGCAGAGCGTGATCGCCATGGTCGCCGGCTGCGAGCTCGACGAGCACAACGCGCCCCCGGCGGCCAGCCTCCAGGTGCTGCACGGACATGTCCGGCTGACCGCGGGCAAGACCGGCCATGTCCGGCTGGACCTCATCGCGGGGCAGGTGCAGCGCATCCCCCAGGAGCGCCACGGGCTGGTGGCGGTGGAGGACTCGGTGGTGCTGCTCACCGCCGTGACCGCCACGGTGGGCTGCCCCACCCCCACCGAGGAGGCCGCCGCGCACGATCACACCGCACACCCCCACATGGCGCGCTGACGCCCCGGCACGGCGGTGTGCCGTGCCGGGGCGCGGTGCGCACCTTCGTTCAGCCCGTCACCGGGGCGAGCTGGACGCGGTCGATGTTCGGGGCGTACGAGCCCGCGTTGGAGAACGTCAGCGTGTTCGCGCCCTTCGCCAGGTCGACCGGGATGCCGAGGCCCCAGTAGTCGTTCCAGGTCCAGGTGTTCTTGAACGCGACGCGCTGAGCCGCGCCGCCCCCGACCGCGATATCGGCGGTCCGGGAGATGACGTTGGTGTTGTACTCGTGCCCGTCCGCGCGCTGGTTGTTGGCGTAGTCGACGATCAGCATGTAGCGGCCCGCCGAGGGGGCCTGGACGGTCAGCTTGAGGTTGTTGGCCGCGCCGTCGCCGAGCGAGCCGACGTAGGCGCCGCCCGAGGCGTAGTCGCTGGAGGTCTTGGCGGCGGCCCCGCCCAGGGTGCCGCTCTCCGCCTCGTACGAGGCCAGCCCCTTGGTGTCGCCCGCGCCCGTCACGTCGAGGGAGGCGAGCCGGACGGCGGACCCGGTGGCGGAGGCGGCGGTGACGCGGTTGTTGCCCGCGGTGAGGAAGAGCCGCTCGGCCCGCTCCGGGGCGGTGGTCGTGGTGGTGCCGTGCAGCGACAGCTTGACGGGGGCGCCGGAGCCGCGCGGGGTCACGGTGTAGTAGCCGTCGCGCGGCGCGTACACATCGAAGACCGCGGCGTCCGGGCCGTCGAGCACCAGGGACCCGGTGCCGACGCCGGCCGCCGAGGAGTAGTCGTAGCGCGGGCTGCCGGAGGGGTCGGCCAGGGTGGCCTCGTAGGAGGCGGCCGGGGTGGTGGCGGCGGTCAGGTCGATCTTGTCGAGGGTGGCCTCACCCTTGTCGTGGGCCAGGGTGAGGGTGTGGCTGCCCGCGCCCAGCCGGACGGTGATGTGCTGGATGCCGCGGTAGGTCCAGTTGAGTGTGGAGGGGTAGGTGACCGGCTGCGCGGACTGGCCGTCCACGGTCAGGGTCTGGGTGGAGGGGGCGCCGGTCTGGTTGCCGTAGAAGATCGCCAGGTCGTAGGCGCCGGTCTTGGGGACATCGACGTTGAAGGCGACCTTGCTGGAGGACTTGTTGAGGGAGCCGACGTCCTTGGTGCCGGAGGCGGCGTAGCCGTTGGCGTTGGAGACGGTGCCCTGGGTGTAGACCTGGCCGTCGGTGATGGTCGCCTTCGCGGGGTCCTCGGCCTCGTAGGACGCGCTCCACGGCACGGCGGCCGCCCGCGGGGTGCCGGTGCCGGCCGGGGTGAGCGTGATCCGGTACGCGGACATCGCCTTCATGCCGGTCAGCGGCACCGTCACCGAGCCGTCCGCGCCGACCTTGACCTCGCTCCGGGACAGCACGCGCGGCGGCGCGGCCGCGCCCTCGTAGCCGGACCATTCGGCCTCGGAGACGGTCGCCACGACCCGCGAGCCGAACAGGTCGCGGTCGATGTGCTCGACCGCCACGTCCGCGTCGCCCGCCGAGCCGCCCACGAGGATCTGCGCCTGCTTGCGGGACGGGTCGTACGAGGCCAGGCCCTGAAGGGTGTCGATGGCGTCGGCGGTGGGCGGGGTGACCTTGACGGTCCGGCCGGTCATCCCGGCGTACCAGCGGAAGAACCACCAGCCGCCGTTGGGGATGTTCGACCGTACGACATTGCCGCTGAGATTGCCGGCGGCGTCCCAGTAGGCCTGGTTGGCGTACACCTTGTTGCGCTCGAACATCGACACCCACTGGACCAGCTGACCCGGGACGGACAGGTCGCGGCGGTTGGCGTACTCGTCGATGCTGATCGGGCGCGGCGAGATCCCGACGCGCTTCTCCAGCGCGCGGTAGGCGTCGTAGTGGGGCTGGAAGTCCTTCAGCGAACCCGACGACAGCTCATGCCAGGTCATCACGTCCGGCAGCACCTTGTTGGCCTTCGCCCAGGTCAGGAACTCCGGAAGGAAGCGGGTGTCGTAGTACGCCTCGTTGGGGCCGGCGATCCGGGCGTCGGGGTCGATGGAGCGGATGCGCTGGTAGACCGTCTTCCACTCGGCGAAGAAGCGGTCCCGGCCCTTCTGGTAGGTGGCGGTGTCGGAGGAGTTGAGCTTGTACCAGATCCAGTCGGGCTCGTTGAACGGCACATAGACGAAGCGCTCGCTGTGCGGCGCGCCCGCCACATCCTTGGCGATCTTCTCGACCTTGGGGAGGTAGTCGTCGATCCCCATGTCCTGGTACGGCCATTGGGAATAGCTGTCCTGAAGCAGGATGTAGACATCGCCGCCGCCGTTGCGGAAGTACGACTTCGAAACCGTCAGCGCGTCGCCGTTGGGGTGCTGTGCCCCGCCCTCCGGCTTCTGCGAGATGGCGGTCAGCTTCAGCGGGGCGAGGACGGCGTCGCTGGGCACGCCGTCGTCGCTCAGCCCGTACAGCGCCCCGTTGGCGCCGTGCAGCACCTCGCCCTCGCTCGCGGCGAGGTCGACGGAGATGCGCTGGGCCGCCGCCTTGGACTGCCCGGCCTTATCGGTGTCGGCGTGCGCGGCGCCGGGCAACGTGGCGGCGATCAGCGCCGCCGCCCCGGCTATCACGGTGGTGAGGGCTCGTCGCTTTCTCATGGGAACTCTTCTCACAGGACCTCCAGTTACTTGACGGCTCCACTGGTGATTCCAGAAACGATCTTTCGCTGGGCCACCAGGAACACGGCGACCATGGGCAGGCTCATGACGACCACATAGGCGAAGACCAGATGCCAGTTGTTGAGGTAGAGCTGTGCGCTGGCGACCTTGTAGAGGCCCAGCGGCAGCGTCGCCTTGTCCCCTCCGCCCAGGACGAAGAAGGCGTAGAAGATGTCGCTCCAGGCGTAGAGCATCACCATGATCGTCGCGGTGGCAATCACGGGGCGCAGCAGCGGAAGGACGATCCGCGTGAAGACGCGCAGCGGCGAGGCGCCGTCCATCCGCGCCGCCTCCTCCAGCTCCGGCGGGATGGTGCGGATGAAGCCGGTCATGAAGAAGATCGACGTGGACAGGTACATCCCGGTGTAGACGGCGATCATGCCGGGGCGGGTGTTGGCCAGGCCCAGTTGCCGCAGCTCCATGACGATGGTGATCACGGCGGGTGGCAGCAGCAGCCCGCTGATGGTGAGGGCGTACGCGGCCGACACCAGCCGCCCCGGGCGCCGGGCGAAGACCCAGGCGGCGCCCGCGCCCAGCACCAGGACCAGCACCACCGAGGGCGCCACGACCAGCAGGCTGTTGACGAAGCCGCGTACCATCTCGCCCTCGCTGAGGGCCTGGTCGTAGTTGGCGCCGGGCTGCCAGTGGCCGGGCGGGGCGAGGTTGGGCTTGACGGCCTCGCCCTGGGACTTGGCCGAGGTGGCCAGGACCAGCCACAGCGGTACGCCGACGGCGAGCGCCGCGAGCAGCAGGACCAGGGCGGGGCGGGCGTACCGCCAGACGCGGGCGGTAGAAGAGACAGCCGGCGCACTCACAGCATCTGCTCCCTTCGGCGCAGTCCGATCACGAGCGGGATCGCGACCGCCACGACCACCAGGAAGAGCACCAGGCTCATCGCGGACGCCTGTGCGTACAGGCCCTGTCCGAAGACCCGGAACATGTAGATGTTGAAGACCTCGGTGGAGGCCGCCGGGCCGCCGCCGGTGGTCGCCTGCACGATGTCGAAGGTGTTCATCGAACCGATCAGCGCGGTGGTCACATTGAAGGTGACCGCGGGCGCGAGCATCGGGAAGCGGATCGACCAGAACGTCCGCCAGGCGCCGGCGCCGTCGACCTTGGCCGCCTCCAGCGTGTCGCCGGGGATGCCCTTGAGCCCGGCGAGGTAGATGAGCATGGCCAACCCCATCCACTTCCACCCGTGGATGGCGCTGACCAGCACCATCGTCCAGGTGGTGGAGCCCAGCCACGGGATGTCCGTGCCCAGGAGCTGGTTGACCGCGCCGTCCTGGTCGAGCAGGGCCTGGAAGACGTAGCCGACGGCGAGCGCCGAGATCAGGACGGGCAGGAAGAACACCGCGCGGAAGAAGCGGTTGAAGCGGGTGTCCTGCTCCAGCAGCAGGGCCAGCACCAGCCCGAAGACGTTCTGGAAGAGCGCCGCGAGCACCGCGTACACCAAGGTGGTGCGGATGGCGCGGAGCAGCGATCCGTCGTCGGCGATGGTGGTGAAGTTGTCGAGCCCGGCGAAGGAGATGTCGGTGTGGTACGCCGACCAGTTGGTGAACGGGTAGAAGAAGTTCAGCAGGTTCGGCAGCAGGAAGAAGCCCGCGAAGACCACCACGGCCGGCAGCGCGAACCACCAGGGGTGGTGCACGGCTGCTCTGGGCAGCCGCCCCACGCTCTTCCGCCGCCCGGCCCCTTTGCCTCCGCTGCCCCCGGCGGCCCGGGCGCGCGTTCGTACGGCGGTGTCTGCCATGGCTGGCCCTCCTCGCTCAGAAGCCCGGAGCGCCCTGGGCCTTGGCCACCTGGGCGAACTGGTCCTGCACCGCCTCGGCGACCTGCTTCGGCGACTTCTTGCCGTAGATCATGTCGGCGAGGGCGAGGTGCAGATCGGGGGCGACGATGGCCTTGGCCTGGAACACTCCGATGGCCTTGGGGAGCTGGGCGACCTGGTCCGTGGCGGTCCGCGGCAGCCCGTCGGGGGTGGGCACGGACGGCTCGACGGACGGGATCTTCATCGTCTTGATGTAGTCGGCGTAGTCGGGGCCGAGCCAGAAGGCGAGGAACTGGCGGGCGGCGTTCTGCCGCTTCTCGTCACCGGTCTTGAAGGCGACGACGCCGTTCGTCTGGTCCGGGGAGTAGAGGCCGTTGGCGCTGGAGTTGGCGACGGGGAACCAGCCGAGCTTCTTGTCGATCTCGGCGGTGCTGTGCTTGGCCTGGATCTGGCTCTGGAAGGACGTGACGTTGAGGACCATGCCCGCGTCGCCCTTCCACAGGGCGTCCGCGGAGTCGGTGAAGGTTCCGGTCCGGTAGTTCTTCTGGGCGAGCCCGGCGCCGAGCAGCTTGTCCTTGTAGGTGGCGATGGCCTTGACGACGGCGGGGTCGGTCCACTTGTTCTCGTTCTTGTTGAGCCCTTCCCACCACTGCTTGTCCAGGTCGGTCAGCTGCACCTGGACCTGCCACTGGAGCGGCCACTTGTCGCCGCCCACCTCGTAGAACGGCGCGGTGCCCGGCACCTTGTCCTTGATGCGGTGGCCGAGGGCGAGGAGCTCCGCGTAGCTCTTGGGGAAGTCCTTCTCGGCGATGCCGGCCTTCTTGAAGACGTCCTTGTTGTAGTAGACGCCGAGCATGGCGGGGCTGGTGACGATGGCGGCGTAGCGCTTGCCGCCGATCATGCCCAGGGCCTTCTCGGTGTCGCCGAGCTTGGCCTCCCAGGGCTCGCCGTCGAGGGTGAGCAGATTCCGCTGCGGCTGGATGAAGGGGAGGGTGGAGATGCTGGGCTGCCAGAACATCAGGTCCGGCCGGTCGCCCGCGGCGAGCTTGGTCGGCACGTTCTGCTCGTAGGGGTCGGGGATGGGCTGGGTGTCGACCTTGGCGCCGGTGGCCTTCTCGAACGCCTGGATGACCTGCTTGGGCGCGTTGACCGTGTTCTGCGCGGTCCACATCGTCAGCTTGACGCCGTCGAGCCGGGCCGTGGGGTCGACCTTCGTCTTGGCCGCGCCGCCCGTGTCGTCGCCGCCCGAGGAGGTCGCGTCGCTGCAGGCGGTGGCGGTCAGGGCGGTGGCGCATATCAGCGCGAGGGCGGGGAGGACTCTTCTCATCGCGGTTCTCTGCCTCACTGCGTCGTCGGAGTGCTGGGGCGGGGCGGGTGGGGCGGGGCGGGGCGGGCGGCGTACACGGAGGGGGGTGGGCGGAAGGGGCGAGGGTGCGTCGCGCTCACGGCGGTGGCGGTGGCGGTCCGGAGCTCTCCCGGACGATCAGCTCGGGTACGGACACGGGGTGCGGGGCGACCGGCTCGGCCTGTTCGACCAGCCCGTACAGCAGCCCGAAGGCGGCCCGGCCCAGCCCCGTGAAGTCCAGCCGCACGGTGGTCAGGGAGGGGGTGAGGTACGCGGAGTGCGGCGCGTCGTCGAATCCGGCCACGCTCACCTCGCCGGGGATCGCCCGGCCCGCCTCATGCAGCGCGCGGATCACGCCGAGCGCCAGGTCGTCGTTGCCGCACAGGATCGCGGTGACCGACGGGTCGCGGGCCAGCTTCCGCCCCGCCTGGTAGCCGCTGGCCGGGTCCCAGCTTCCCGCCACCGGCCGCGGTTCCGGCGCCCCCGCCTCGCGCAGCGCGTCCCGCCAGCCCGCGGTGCGCTGGCCGGTGCGGCGGGTGCTGGAGGGGATCGCGACATAGTGCACGGTCTGGTGGCCGAGGCCCAGCAGATGGCGGGTGGCTGCGCGGGCCGCCTCCCGGTCGTCGGTCCACACCCAGGGTCGGTGCTCGCCGGGCGGGCTCGCGGGGGTCTCCACCACGCCCACCACCGGCAGCTCCTCCGGGACCGCCGCCAGCGCCCGTACGCCCGCGGTGTCGTACGCCATCACGATCAGCCCGCCGCCGGAGTCGGCCGCGCGCTGCACCTCGGCGCGCACGGCGGCCTCGTCGGCGGCCTCCAGCACGCTGATCCCGACCGCGTAGGAGGAGGCGCGGGCGGCCTCCTCGATGCCCTGGAGGGTCGCGGCGTAGCCGTAGTGCGTGGTGTCGGCGGTCAGCACGGTGACCGAACGCGCACGTCCGCTGGCCAGCGCGAGGGCGGTGGCGCTGCGGCGGAAACCCAGCTCCTCGATGGCGGTGAGTACGCGCTCGCGGGTCGACGGCTTGACGCTCGGATGGTTGTTGATCACCCGCGAGACCGTCTGGTACGAGACGCCCGCCGCCGTCGCCACATCGCGGATTCCTGGCCGCCTTGTGTGACCGGTCACATTCATGCCAGGATTGTGACCGGTCACATTGGGGTCGTCAAGAGAAAGAACGCAACGGGGAACCACGGACGGACCAGGAGGGGACACGTTGACCGGTAGGGCATCCGAGGTGGCGTCAGACGGCGCCCTGGAAAAATTCACTTGGGGCCACGCGGGGCTCACGGCCCACTTCGAGACGGGCCACGACGGGGTGGTGCGGCTCGTACGGCTGACGATTCCGGACGGCGAAGGGGTCTCCGGCGGCAGCGCTGATGGCACCGGCACCGCCCCGCTGCCGCTCGTCGAGGTGCTGGCCCTCGGTTACGGCAGCGAGTGGTCCGGGCAGCGCGGCATCGAGACCGCGCTGGGCGCCCGGCTGCGCCACCGGGGGCACCGGGCCGTACGGGACGAGCACGACGGGCAGGACAGGCGGGACGGTCACGGCAGGCAGGACAGGCACGACGGGCACGACGGGCAGGGCAGGCACGACGGGCAGGGCAGGCACGACGGGCAGGACGGTCACGGCAGGCAGGACGGACGGGGCTGGCACCGGCTGACGATCGACCTCCACGACCCGGACTCCGGCCTGACCGCCGAGGTCCGGCTGTCCTCCCCCGACGGGCTGCCGGTGCTGCGCGGCGAGGTCCGGCTCACCAACGAAGGCACCGCCCCGCTGGTCGTCCAGGCCGTCACCAGCCTCGCCCTCGGCGGGCTCCCCTCCCCCGACACGCTCGAGGTGCACGAGGCACGCAACGACTGGCTCGCCGAGTGCCGTTGGGCGAGTGAACCCCTGCGCACCCGGATCGTCGACCTCAACCGGGCCGCCCACCAGCACGACAGCCGCGCCGCCCTCACCCTCCACAGCCGCGGCAGCTGGCCGTCCGACGGCCGGCTGCCCATGGGGGCGCTGACCGACCGCACCACCGGCGACGCGTGGGTGTGGCAGATCGAGTCGCCGACCGGCTGGCGGTGGGAGACCGGGGAGCGGGCTCACGGCACGTACGCCGCGCTCCACGGGCCGACCGACGCCGAGCACCAGTGGCGCGAACGACTCGCCCCCGGCGCGTCGTTCACCACCGTCCCCGCCGCGCTGGCGCTCGCCCGGGGCGGCGGCCTCGACGAGGCGCTGGCCCACCTCACCGCCTACCGCCGCGCCACCCGCCGCCCGCACCCGGACCACACCGCCCTGCCCGTGGTGTTCAACGACTACATGAACACCCTCATGGGCGACCCCACCACCGAGCGCCTGCTGCCGCTGATCGACGCCGCCGCCGAGGCCGGGGCGGAGTACTTCTGCATCGACTCCGGCTGGTACGACGACGATGCGCAGGGCTGGTGGGACAGCGTCGGCGCCTGGCAGCCCTCGGCCCGCCGCTTCCCCGGCGGCGGCATCCGAGCCGTACTGGACCACATCCGCTCGCGCGACATGGTCCCGGGGCTGTGGCTGGAGCCGGAGGTCGTCGGCGTACGCAGCCCGGTCGCCGCCGAGCTGCCCGACGACGCCTTCTTCCAGCGCGACGGGGTCCGTCTCACCGAACACGGCCGCCACCACCTCGATCTGCGCCACCCGGCCGCCCGCGCCCACCTCGACAAGACCATCGACCGCATCGCCGGCGAGTGGGGGGTGGGCTACCTCAAACTCGACTACAACATCAGCGTGGCGCCGGGCACCGACTGGCACCCCGAGACCGGCCGCACCGCCCCCGGCGCGGGCCTCCTCGCCCACGCCCGCGCCTATCAGGACTGGCTGACCGCCGTGCTCGACCGCCACCCCGGGCTGGTCATCGAGAACTGCGCCTCGGGCGGGATGCGCATGGACTGGTCCTCAGTGGCCATCACCCAGCTACAGTCCACCAGCGACCAGCAGGACCCGCTCCGCTACCCGCCCATCGCCGCCTCGGCGCCCACGGCGGTGCCCTTGGAGCAGGGCGCCGTGTGGGCCTACCCGCAGCCCGAATTCACCGACGACGAGATCGACTTCACCCTGGCGGGCGCCCTGCTGGGCCGCGTCCACCTCTCCGGCCACCTCGACCGGATGTCACCGCCACAGCTGGCCCGGGTGCGGGCGGCTGTCGCGACGTATCGGCGACTGCGGGGCGATCTGGCCACGGGGGTGCCGTTCTGGCCGCTGGGGCTGCCGGGGTGGGACGACGCCTGGGTGGCGCTGGGGGTGCGCAGTGGTGAGGCGACGTATGTGACGGTGTGGCGCCGGGAGGGCGGCCCGGCGGAGTGCGCGCTGCCGCTCGGGCACTTGGCGGGCCGAGGGGCGGAGGTGGAGGTGCTGCACCCGGCGGCCGGATCGGACGGCGAGGTGCGGTGGGACGCGGGGCGGGGCGAGTTGGCCGTGGCGCTGCCGCGTACGCCGATGGCCCTGCTGGTCCGGCTGACTCCCACAGGTTAGAGGCGCACTCGGCGGTTCAGCCCGCGCCAGAATTCGCCGCCGCCGGACGGGCCGACCGCCGCCGGACGGGCTGCCTTGTGCCGCCCGTCCGGCGGCGGCTTTCCGCCCGTCCGGCGCCGGTCAAGTCCCCGCGTTGTGGTCCAGGACGCGCCCCAAGAGCCCCCGCAGCTGCTCGCGTTCGGCTGCCGAGAGCGGTCCGAGCAGCGCGTCCTGTGCCTCCGCGAGCGCCGAGTCCAGCCGCTCCAGCTGCCGCACCCCGGCCGGGGTGATGGTGACGGTGTTGCGCCGACGGTCCGCCTCGTCCTGGACGCGCTCCACAAACCCCTGCTCCGCCAGCTCGTTGACCGCCCCGACGACATAGCTGCGGTCGATGCTGCAGCGGCGGCCCAGAGTCGCCTGGCTGGACGGCCCGAACTCCTCGAGCGCAGCGAGCAGCGAGTAGTGGTAGCGACCGGAGCCCATAGACACGAAGGCCTCGGAGGTCAGCCGATGGGCGTGCACTGCGGTATGGGTGATCAGCCAGCTTGGCAGCGCTCGGATCCGGGCGGGCTTGGCGTTGGGCGCCGGGTCGTCGGCCGTCGTCTTCATGCGAGCAGCCTAACAAGTTTGTTGGCACGACCCACGAATGCCGCTATCGTTGACCTCACCAACGTTGACGCGACCAACATTGTTGCGGCAAACATTGTTGCGGCAAACATTGTTGCGGCAAACATTGTTGCGGCAAACATTTCCTTCACCCATCCCACCATCGAGGTGCCCCATGCGCACATCCGGCCAGGCGACGGCCGCACCTGCACCCTCCGCCCCCGCCCCCGACCCCCGCCGCTGGTGGGCGCTGATCGCGATCGCCACCGGCCAGCTCATGATCGCCGCGGACGGCACGGTCATGAACATCGCGCTGCCGTCCGCCCAGCGGGCGCTGGGTCTGTCGGACACCGGCAGCCAGTGGGTCGTGACCGCCTTCGCTCTCGGCTACGGCGGCTTCCTGCTGCTCGGCGGCCGGGTCTCGGACCTCATCGGCCGCCGACGGGCCCTGCTGCTGGGCCTGGCGGGCTTCGCCGCCGCCTCCGCGCTGGGCGGGCTCGCGGTGAACCCAGCCATGCTGCTGACCGCCCGCGCTCTCCAAGGGTTGTGCGGCGCACTGTTCACCCCCTCCGCCCTCGCCCTGCTCGGCACGGCGTTCACCACCCCCGCCGAACGCGGTCGGGCCTTCGGCATCTACGGCACCATCATGGGCAGCAGCACAGGCGTCGGCGTCGTGCTCGGCGGCGTGTTCACCGACTACCTCAACTGGCGCTGGAGCCTGCTCCTGAGCGTGCCCATCGCACTCGTCGCGGGCCTCGGCATTGCCCGTACGGTCCGCCCCGCGCCCCGCGGCCGAGGCGGGGCCCGGCTGGACGTGCTCGGCGCGGCGCTTGCCACCGCCGGGCTCATCGCCCTCGTCTACGGCTGCACCCGGGCGCAGACCGACGGCTGGTCCGGAGCGCTCACACTCGGCTCCCTCACCGCGGGCCTGGTGCTCCTCACGCTCTTCGCCCGCGCCCAGAGCCGTACCGCCCATGCGCTGCTGCCCCCGCGCATCGTGCTCGACCGGGCGCGGGGCGGGGCGTATCTGGCCGTGCTGTGCCTCGCGGCGGGCAACTTCGCCGCGTTCTTCTTCCTCACCTTCTATCTGCAGAACGTGCTGGGCTACTCACCGATCGAGGCGGGCCTGGCCTTCCTCCCCTTCACCGCGGCCATCATGCTCGGCGTGCGGGTCGTCGGCCGGCTCGTGATGCGCGCCCCGGTACGACTGCTGCTGTGCCCGGGACTGCTGGTGACCGCGGCCGGGCTGGCGCTGCTCGGTCTGCTGCGCCCCGACAGCGACTACGCCACCCAGGTGCTGCCCGTCTTCGTCCTGCTCGGCCTGGGCGTCGGCTGGGTGATGGTCCCCGCCAACAGCACCGCGACGCTCGGCGCGGGGCCGGACACGGGGGTAGCCGGGGCGGCCGTCATGACCTCCCAGCAGATCGGCGCGTCCCTGGGCACCGCCCTGCTCAGCACCCTCGCGAGCACTGCGAGCGCCGACTATCTGCGCTCTCACCCCCCGGCCGCCGGTCTCGCCGACCGCGCGGCGGTCCACGGCTACCACGCCGCCGGGTTCGCGGGCGCCGCATTCCTCTGTGTGGCGACGGTGGCGGTGTTTCTGATCAGCGGCCACAAGAAGCCGACACCGTAGCCCCGCCCTTCCCTGCCCCCTCACGGAAACACCCCTCGCTGGAGCGACCCATGACCGAGACCGTGTCCCCCGCAGACGCCATCTTCCTCACCGACACCATCTCCCCCGCAGACGCCATCTCCCCCTTCCGCATCGACGTCCCCCAGGCGGAGCTCGACGACCTCACCGCGCGCCTCGCCCGCACCCGCTGGCCGGATGAACTCCCCGGCACCGGATGGGAGTACGGCGTGCCGCTCGCCCACCTCAAGGGGCTGGCCGAGCACTGGCGTACCGCCTACGACTGGCGCGCACAGGAAGCGCACCTCAACCGATTCCCGCAGTTCACCACGGACATCGACGGTGCTCGCGTGCACTTTCTGCACGTCCGCTCCCCCGAGCCGGACGCGCTCCCGCTGATCCTCACCCACGGCTGGCCGGGGTCGGTGGTGGAGTTCCTCGACGTCATCGGCCCGCTCACCGATCCCCGCGCGTACGGCGGCGACCCGGCCGACGCGTTCCATCTGGTGATCCCGTCCATCCCCGGCTTCGGCTTCTCCGGCCCCACCCGCGACCCCGGCTGGAGCGCGCCCCGGGTCGCCCAGGCCTGGGCCGAGCTGATGCGCCGCCTCGGCTACGACCGCTACGGAGCGCAGGGCGGCGACTGGGGCTCGATGATCTCCCGCCAGCTCGCGACGGTGGATCCCGGCCGTGTGGCCGGCGTCCACCTCAACTACCTCCCGACGCCCCCGCCTTCCGGGACCGCATCCCCGGCCGCCCTCGCGGACCTCTCGGAGGAGGACCGGGCGCGCATCGCCAAACTGGAGCGTTATCTCGCCGCGCCGGTGGGCCAGGTCCGCATCCAGGCCACCCGGCCACAGACCGCGGCCTACGCCCTCACCGACTCGCCCGTCGGCCAACTCGCCTGGATCGCGGACCTCTTCACGGCCTGGAGCGACCCATCACACCCGGTCGACGCCGACCGTCTGCTCACGAATGTGATGCTCTACTGGCTCACCGGCACCGCGGGCTCGTCCGCCCGCCTCCACTACGAGTCCGTACGCCACCGCGGCCGCCCGCTCCCCTGCCCCGCGCCCCTGGGCGTGGCCGTCTTCCCGCACGATCTGACGCTGCCCGTACGTGCCTTCGCCGAGCGGGAGTACACGGTCACGCACTGGACCGAGTTCGACCGAGGCGGCCACTTCGCGGCCCTTGAGGTGCCCGAGCTGCTCATCGGCGACGTACGGGCGTTCTTCCGCACCGTGCGGTGACCCTCGCGGGAGGCGCCGGCCACGTCAGTAGCCGCCGCCTCCACCGCCACAGCCACTCCCGCAGGAGGCATGACCGGAGTCGGAGTGGGATCCCCAGTCCGAACCTGAACCTGACCCCGAGTCTGAGCCCGAACCCGAGTCTGAGCCCGAATCCGCGTACAAATCGCGGTCATCGTCGTGCTCGAACAGGAAGGCGCTGCCCACCTGAAGCGAACTTGGGCCGTGCCAGAACGAAAACGGCACCGCCTCCTTGACGGCTGAGCACAACCGCTTGTCCGAAAGGGCGGCAGGGCCGTCGAAAACGTACACGGGAAGCGCCCCCGCCTCCTTGGCCGACTCCAGCTCCCGTACACCCTCGGGCGTGACTCGCCGTCGGCGGCGGCTGAGCAGGCCGTACGACGCAAGTCGGCGCCCGATCTCCTTGATCTCGGGTCCGTACAGCACCTCGGCTGCCGCGTCCTCCGCGCTCTTCCCGACCGGGTAGCACAGCTTGACAAGTGCGCGCTCGACCAGGTGGTCGGCCGGTTCCCCGGCCCTGAAGGCCCGCACCCGAGGGCCGATGAACTTGATGGCGCCGCGCTCGCGCAGCGTGATGAGGGCGGTCTGAACCACGCGCTGCGGCCCGCCCGCCAAGTAAGCGATGTCGTAGAGATCCAGTGTCCGCGGCGCCGCCGAGTCGCGCCGCCGAAATATCGTCCGCACAGGAATGCCCCCGTCCGTCCGGCCGATTTCTTTACCAGCAGTATTGTCCGGCCGATGGCCCGCGAACCCAGGTCGGCACCACTTCAGAGCCGGACTTGAGGTTCGCGGCACCCCGCTCCGCGAGAAGGCCGCATCAGCCATTTCCCGGACGTCCCCATGCTGGGCGCGGACCACCGCTCCCAGCATGGGCTGATGGACGTACGTCGGGCCTTACGCAGCCGGCCGGTCTCATTCCCACGGATCGGTGAACGACCGTCCGGGGACCGGCTTGGCGATGAGGGCGATGGGGACGAAGAAGTTGACCTGCCCGATGGCGATGGTCAAGGTGGCGAGCGCCTTGTCGTCGTAGTGCTCCGACACCTGGGCGTACAGCTCATCGGGCACCCGCTCACCGTGTGCGGACGGCTGGAGCACAGCTTCCACCAGAGCCAGCGCGGCACGCTCGGCACCGGTGAAATACGGCGCGTCCCGCCAGGACGCCACCGCAGTGATCCGCTCTTCCGATTCCCCGGCCTTGCGCAGGAAGCCCGTGTGCAGGACGGTCAAGTAGGTGTTGCCGACGATCTGGCCGGCGCGCAGCTGGACCAGACTGATCGTGGTCCGCGGTATCGAACGGTTGCCGGTGGCCTTGAACAGCGCCGCCGACACCTCCGCCAGCTCGGGGACGAGCTCCTGAGGATCCCGGGACATCCGTGGACGCATCGGTACCTCCACAGTGATCGAACGTGCTTCCATATCGTCTCCCCTTCGGGCTTCACGTCGCTGTCACTGCCCTGACGGATCACAGCGGAGGAATGTGACCGATGGGCAAGGTTCACCGACGGGCCACCAAGTGTTCCCAGCTCTGAGCCGAAAGGGGTGCCCTGGTACTCGTCTGGGTGCGGTGTTTATTCGAGGTAGTTGTGGGGTGGGTTGGTGTAGGTGTGGCCGGTGGGCGCGGTCCAGGTGGTGACCCCGGTGTCGGCATCCCGGGTGACCCGCCATCCCGGGTGATGGGTCTTCATCAGGTGGTGCCGCCGACACAGCGGGCCGAGATTCTCGGGGACGGTCTGGCCCCCGGCCGCCGGATCGTCATGGTCGAACGGCTGGATATGGTCGAGGTCGCAGCGGTGGGCAGGCATCTGGCAGGTGGGGAAGGTGCACCGGCCGTCCCGGGCGATCACATGCCGCTCCGTCTCCGCCGTCGGCTTGTACGTCGTCGGATCCGTCTTGACCAGCATCCCGGTCTTCGGCTCGATGATCAGACGCCGCCAGACCGTCCCCTCCGCGAACGCGATCTCCCGCGCCTGCCCCGCGGTGATCGGACCGTACCCCTTCAACTGCGCGGGCTCCTCACTCTCCCCGATCAGCACATCCAACGGGACCGTGACCTGCACCACGGCCGCCGACCGCCCACCAGCCTCCTGCTCACCGCTGGTGCCGCTGGTGACGGTGCGGTTGACGACCAGGTCGAACAGGGCATCCACCCGCTTCTGCTCCAGCGTCCGCCCCTCATCCGGCAGCGTGGCAGCATGCGCGTCCACAGCCTGGTTCATACGGGCGGCCTGCCCGGCCGGCAGGATCGCACCCCACATGGCCATGCCGTCATCCTGCGGATAGTGGACCAACTGCCGCTCCCGCTTCCGCTTCCGGTGCCGCTCCTCCGCCCCATGCGGATCCGCCCGCACAATCTCCCGGGCCAGCGCCCGCCGGGTCTGCCCGGTCGCAAGCCCCGGCATCTTCCCGGCCACAGCGGCTTCGACCTGCGCGGCAAGCAGCGGGTCCAAAACGCCACAGGCCTCGGTAACAGCGACAGCCTGCATGTAAGAGATCTCCCCACGCTCCAGCAGCCCGAGCGTGGTCGGGTAGCGGCTGTCCAGCTCACGGGCCACCCGAAGCCGCTTAGCCGCCGTCGTCCCCGACAACTTCAGCGCACAGGCCACTTCCTCACACGCAAAGTTCCACTCCCCCTCAATACTCTCGCTCCACTTCCCCTCCGGCAGCGCCGCCTGCGCGTCGGCATCCAACGCCGCCAGGATGTACACCTGCTGCGCCTGGATCCACGCCGCATGCCGCTCCAGAGCCCTGAGTGCGTCGATACGGCCCGCGTGGGAGAGCTTCTCCGGGTCCAGGAGCGGCAACACGATTGCGGTCTGTGGCCCCGGGGCCATACCGGCCAGGTAAGCAGCCCATTCATCCGGCGTCCCCGGAACCAACACCGACGCCGGAGTTGGAGACGGACGGGAGGTCTCCGTAGCAGTGGTCGTAGCGTTGTCCCCCATGGCGATCACCCCCCAGTGATGCGCTCAACACCCGCCTCCCCAGGCGGGCTCACCCCTCCATCCTCCCTCACTCTCCGTAATCCAACCAGGCCACAGCCCCAACTACACCCCTTCGAGTGACTGTTCGGAACCCGGAACTCCACCCATGCTCCCCCCTTCACCCACCCGAGCCCAGGTACCGGTGCCCGGCATGGTTCCAGACCCAAGATCCGTGGGCACACACCCTCGAAGCTCACTTGAGGACCCAGCAGGCTGCGACCGAGCGCAACACTGCCAGGGTCTGGTTCCCCGCCGGTCCCGGTGCCCAAAAGCCTGCGGGGCTATGTCGGCCCAGGGCGCCCCCGGGCTACGTCGCAGATCATCGCCCCGATCGTCACCTTCATGTTGTGGCGCAGCTGGTCCAGCCGCCCCTGTAGGAGCGCTTCGGCGTTGGCGGGGTCGGCGCGTACGGCCGCGCGGGCTCCGCTGTCGCCCGGGCCGTGTGTGAACGACTGGCGGACCACCGTCTGCTCGGGCCGCACGGCGGGACGCAGGTTGTAGCGCCAAGTGGCGAACGGTTCGTGGGTGTCCGGGTCTCCGCCGTACACGTCCCAGCCGAACGAGTACGGCGGATCGGCGGCGGTGACCACGCACACCACGCGCGTGACCAAGCCGTTGGGGAACCGATTGCGGGCCTCGTACCGTGCGCCGACGGCCGGTTCGGTCCAGCCGTCCAGCCAGACCGCGTGGGTGCACTCGGGACTCCAGTCGCCGTATCGCGACAGGTCCGTGATTACGGCCCAGAGCTCATCAATGGTCAAGTCGACGAGCATTTCGACCTCGGTGTGGGCGCCGGTGACGCCAAAGTCTTCATCCATGCATGGGTAGACCGGCTGGTCGCCGAAAACTCATCGCGGCGCGTGCAGCTCCCAACGCCCCTCCCCCGTGGACGGCATCAGAGTTCGACGGGTGAGGTGGCCAGGTCGAGCTCGACCCAGACTTCCTTTCCCACGGTTCGCTCGCGCACGCCCCAGCGGGTGGCCAGCGCCCGGACGATGAGGAGCCCGCGTCCGAATTTGTCGTCGGGTGTGGGGCGGCGCGGGTGGGGGAGGCGTTCGCCCTTGGCGTCGGAGACGGCGATGCGCAGGTGAGTTTTGGTGAGGGTGAGCTGTACGCGGAAGTGACGCCCCGGGACGCTGCCGTGCAGCACGGCGTTGCTGGCCAGCTCGGAGACGATGAGCGCGGCGTCGTCCGCGAGGGCGGGGTGGCCCCAGTGGGCGACCAGCCGCGCGGTGTAGCGGCGGGCGAAGGTCACGCTTTTGGGGAACGGGGTGTAGTCGACGCGGTCGCGTTGGACGACGGGGTCGTTGGGGTCGGGGATCCGGGGGTCTTGGGGCGCGAATGCCATCGCACACCTCCAGCAGGCGGTTTGGGGCCTGAGCGCACGGAGGCAGGGCGGAGTACGGCCGCCCATCTGCCTCGCTGTGCAAGCGGTTCATCACGGACCGTAGCGCCTCGCCGGGCATTGTTTCAATTAAACCCGGGAAATTTGTAACCGATCTTGCGTGCGGGGCGTACACAAGCTCACACTGTGCGTGAATCAGGGAGGTCGCCGACATGGCAGAGGATCAGGCCGCACAGGAGAATCGCGTCTCAACAGTCCTGGGGCGCAAGCTCGGTGGGGAACTCCTGCGGCTCCGGACCATGGCGGGATTGACTCAAGGGCAAGCCGCGAAGGCCATCACCGCGTCCACCGGAAAGGTCGCGAAAATGGAGAGCGGGTGGGTTCCCATGCGCGAGCCGGATATCCGGGCGCTGTGCGAGCTGTACGGCGTGTCCGCCCCGGAGACGGTGGGCGCCCTCCTGGAGTTGGCCCGTATCGACCGCGAGCGCCGCAAGGCCAAGGGCTGGTGGAACGACGCCCCTCTCTCCAAGCCCATGAGGGAGTACGTGCCTCTGGAGAACGCCGCCACCGCGATCAAGACATGGCAGGTGTCCTTCATCCCAGGCCTGCTCCAGACCGTGGCCTACGCTCGGTCGTTGCGGCGCGCCACGGTCTCGGACGAGCGCTCCGATGAGACCGAGAAGTTCGTGGCCTCCAGAGCCGCGCGTCAGCAGAGACTTTCCGGGAAGACGCCACTCTCCCTCTGGGCGATGATTCCGGAGGCCGCGCTGCGCATCCCCGGGTCCGAACCCGAGGTGTTGCGGGAGCAGTTGACGAGCCTTGTCGGCTGGGGCGAGCGACCCAACGTCACCATCCAGGTTCTCCCCTTCAGCGCCGGGCTCACCCCGGGGCTCGCGGGCTCCTTCAACGTCATCTCGTTCGCCGAACCAGGGTCCATGGATGTGGTGTACCTGGAGTTGGCGTTGTCCACGGCATGGGTCGAGGGTGGCGACGGCGCCGCGCAGCACGTAAGACTGTTCGAGGAGACCGCACGGCGCGCTCTCCCCGAGGCCGAGTCTCACGCCTTCATCCGGGCCCTCATTAAGGAACTGTGAGCCGTGACAACCTTCGCATTCCGCAAGTCCAGCTACAGCAACGGAACGGACGAGTGCGTCGAGGTGGCCACCAACGTGCCCGACGCCGTCGCGATACGCGACTCCAAAAACCCGGACGGTCCGATACTCCGCATACCACCCACCGCCTGGACCGCCTTCCGGTCGGCCATAGCCACCGGACGGCTCGGCTGACGAACGAACCGGGGCCCGGTAGTGGTCCAGCGGCGAGTAAAGTGCCTGAATCCAGGGCCTTTACAAGAGCGAGCCGACTGGTGATCTACTCGTCCTGGACCGTGGTTGGGACCAAACGGGGGTGGCCGTGACACGGAACGCGCAGCCGGGCCAGTTGATCGGAGGCCGCTACCGGCTGGTCTCCGACCTCGGCTCAGGAGGATTCGGGCGGGTCTGGAAGGCCCGTGACGAGGCTCTGCACATCGACGTGGCGGTCAAGGAGCTGTGGCTGTCCACGTCGGTGTCGGAGAGCGAGCAGGCCGAACGGCTGGCGCGCGCCGCGCGTGAGGGCCGCAACGCCGCCCGGCTGCGCGACCACCCGAACATCGTCGCGGTCCACGACGTCGTCATCGAGGACGACCGCCCCTGGATCGTCATGCAACTGGTCGACGGCTGCTCGCTGGAGGAGCGGCTCGCCGCGCGCGGACCGCTGTCGGCGGAGGAGGCCGCGAACGTCGCCGAGCAGCTGCTGCACGCGCTCGGCGCGGCACACGACGCGGGAATCGTGCATCGCGACGTCAAACCGGCCAACGTCATGATGGCCGAGGACGGCAAGGTCCTGCTCACCGATTTCGGGATCGCGGTCCACCATACCGACACCGCCCTGACCGCCACCGGGGCGATCATCGGCTCAGTGGAGTACATGGCCCCCGAGCGGGTGCGCGGCACCGACGGGCTGGCCTCCAGCGACCTGTTCTCGCTCGGGGTGACGCTGTACCAGGCCGTGGAGGGCGTCTCGCCGTTCCGCCGCGACACCCCCACCGGATCGCTGACCGCCGTCCTGTTCGACCAGGCGCCGCCGCCCCGGCGGGCCGGACGGCTCACCCCGCTCATCACGCAGCTGCTGGACAAGGACCCGGACCGGCGCCCGACCGTCCCGGCGGCCCTGACCATGCTCCGTTCGCCAACAGCGGCCATGACCACGCAAACCGCTCGCCGCTTGCCCGAGACCGTCACCATCACCTCACAGTCCAGCGCTGCCACGTCACGCCCCCGGCGCAGGGCAGGGGCGCTCGTCGCCGCGGGGGCCTTGGTTCTGGCCTGCGTCGTGACGGGCCTGGTACTGAAGTGGCCGTTCGGGGATTCCGGTGGCAAGACCGCCGATAAGAACGTGGGCACCAGTACCCATGACGGCACGATCGGCCTGGCGATGCCGACCAAGTCCTCCGAGCGGTGGACAGCCGACGGCGAGGCCATGAAGAAGCAGTTCGAGGCCAAGGGCTACAAGGTCGACCTCCAGTACGGCAACAACGACACCAACCAGCAGGCCTCGCAGATCGAAAACATGATCGCCAAGGGGCACAAACTGCTGGTGGTCGCCCCGATCGACAGCGCCGCGCTGGCCGACGTGCTGGAGCGGGCCAAGGACGCGGGCATCAAGGTCATCGCGTACGACCGGCCGTTGCTGAACACCGACGCGGTCGACTACTACGTCAGCTTCGACAGCCGCAAGGTCGGCCGGCTGGAGGGCGACTGCATCGTCCACAAGCTGGGGCTCGACAGAGGTGAGAAGGGCCCGTTCAACGTCGAGCTGTTCGCCGGTTCGAGCGAAGACCCGAACACCCCGTACTTCTTCAACGGCGCGATGGACACGCTCAAGCCGTACATCGACAAGCACCAGATCGTGGTCCGCAGCGGCCAGACCGAGCTCAACCAGCTCACCACCCTGCGCTGGTCCGGCGCTGCCGCCCAAAGGCGGATGACGGACCTGCTGGTCGAGTCGTACACCAAGGCCAGGGTCGACGCGGTGCTCTCGCCGTACGACGGCATGTCCATCGGCATCCTCTCCGCGCTCATGGGCGCCGGCTACGGCACCGGGAGCCGGCCGTATCCGATCGTCACCGGGCAGGACGCGGAGCTCGCCTCGGTCAAGTCGATCATCAGGGGCGAGCAGGCCCAGACCGTCTACAAGGACACCCGCAAGCTCGCCAAGGCCGCTGTACGGATGGGCGACGCGATAATGACGGGCGGCAAGCCAAAGGTCAACGACACCACGTCGTACGACAACCACGAGAAGGTGGTCCCGTCCTATCTGGTCCAGCCGGTGAACATCGACAAGTCCAACACCCGGATTCTGGTGGACGAGGGCTACTACACCTCAGCCGAACTGAAATAGAGCAGCCACCCGATCACCCGGCCAGCCACTGGTCGTACGCCAGCTTGCAGACCAGCGAGACCACGACGACCACCAGCACCCCCCGTACGAACCCGCTCCCCCGCTTCAGCGCCATCCGCGCGCCCAGCATGCCGCCGCCCAGGTTGAAGAGCGCGAGCAGCGCCGCCATGCGCCACAGGACCGTGCCCTGGACGGCGAAGGTGACGAGCGCGCCGAAGTTGGTGCAGACGTTGACGACCTTGGCCGTGGCGGAGGCGGTGACCAGGGTCATGTGGAGGGTGGCGACGAGGGCGATGACGAGGAAGGTGCCGGTGCCCGGGCCGATGAGGCCGTCGTAGAAGCCGAGGCCGAGGCCGATGGCGAGGATCGCGGCCAGGATGCGCTGCCTGGTCAGGGGCTCCGCGGGGGCCGGGGCGGTGCCGAAGGCGGGGCGGAGCAGGACGAAGGCGAGGACGGCCAGCAGGACCACCATGATCAACGGACGCAGCACGCCGCTGTTGATGCCGGAGGCGAGGAAGGCGCCCGCGAGGGAGCCGGCGACGGCGGCGGCGCCGATGCGCGTGGCGAGCCGTATGTCGAGCGGGGTCTTGCGGGTGTAGGTGATGGCCGCACCGGTCGTGCCGACGATGCCGATCGCCTTGTTGGTGCCCAGGATGTAGGTGGGCTGGTAGTGCGGCAGCCCGACCAGCATGGCGGGCAGCAGCAGGAGGCCCCCGCCTCCCACTACGGCGTCGATCCAGCCGGCACCAGCCGCGGCCAGGCAGAGCAGGAGCAACGTCACCAGCGGTATGTCAGGCATGGTCAGCAGCCTAGCCAGTGCGATGCGCCAGAAATCTTGCGGTCTGGTTCCGCTCTGTTGTATCGGCGCTTGGCCCGACCTTGGATAGCGCGTGCCGCCCTGCCGGCGCTTACCGACGGTGCTCGCCCTTCTCGTACGGAGCGGGGACGGGGAAGTACGCGTCGAGGAACGGCCCGAGCAGGGCCTGCTGTGCCTCGATGTCCTGCTCGCCCGAGATGGTGTCGTTGAGGCAGAACACCTGGCGGTCCCGGCGCGCCAGCAACTTGGCGAGCCGTGTCGCGGTGTCCGGGTGCGACAGGTCCAGGTAGGCGTAGCGGAGGCTGCCGGGGACCGCGCGGGCCGTGTGGAAGGCGTAGTAGTGGTGGAGCGAGGAGGCGATGGACAGATCCTCCATGCTGCGGAACGCCTTGCCCGCGGTAGCCCGGTGGCGGTCGGCGAAGACGGTCTCGATCTCTTCCAGGACGCTGCGCCGCAGCGGGTGCGGAGTGTGCTTCATCTTCTGGGTGATCACGGAGCCGAACCGGGTCCGGAGCAGGGCCCGGTTGTTCTTCCCGGCGACCGAGACCGGCACGTCCTCTGTGGACGGCTCGCCGGGCGGGATCAGCGCGGGGGAGGGGAAGAACTTGGTCAGCCCATTGGCGTGGAAGAAGTCCTGCGGGGTGGCGGGCCGGCCGAGGAAGACGTCGTCGTTGAAGTAGAGGAAGTGCTCGGACAGACCGTCGATGTGGTGCAGTTGGCTCTCGATGGCGTGCGAGTTGAAGGTCGGCAGCACGCTCGGGTCGGTGAAGATCTCCTTGTGGCTGACCACCTGGAGCCCCGGGGCACCGGGGTCGAGCCAGGACGGTATCTGGTCGTCGGTCACCAGGAACACGGTGCGGATCCAGGGCGCGTTCTGGTACAGGGAACGCAGTGAGTAGCGCAGCTCGTCGCGGCTGATGAACCGCGCCGCGTTCGCGGCCTCCTCGTGATACGCCTGCCCCGCTGCCTCGGCCCGGCGGCGCAGCCAGGCCGGGTCCTGCCCGTCGACCCAGGTGTAGACCACGTCGACGGGGAACCGGATGTCGTCGGGCCGGGGCGCGGTGAACTCCCGGCGGGTGCGCACCTCGGGCAGCGGGCGGCCCTCGGGGGGCGCGAGCCGGGTGAACACCGAGTCGGAGATCCGCTGCGGCGCGTCGCAACGGGGCACCTGATCGGCCACCCGGTTCGGGCGGGGAGCGAGTAGCCGGTCTCCGTCCGCCGGCCAGAACTCCACGTCACAGCCGTGTTCGGGGCCCAGCACCAGTCGGCCGGTGGGGTCGCTGTGGTACCAGGTCATACGGATCACCTCCGCCGTGGCGAGCCGGTGCCAGGAGGCGGGGGCGAAGCCGGGCTCGGAGGAGCGGGGCGTACGGGTCCGCCGGTCCATGGCGGAGACATAGCCGGGCAGGGTCGCGCAGAGTTCGGCCAGGGCCTGGTGGACACGGGGGCGGTCCTCGGCCGGTGCCGCGACGACGGCGGAGCCGTCCCGGCCGCCACGTACACAGAAGTAGTCCACGTGCGCCGCGTCCAGGGCCCGGCACACCGCGGCCAGGTTGTCGCCGCGCGCCTGCAACGGCGAGACGGCCTGACCGACCAGGGCGACCTTGGGGACGCCCCGCACGCTGTGCAGCGCCCGGTCCGGGCCGGTGAGCAGGTCCTTGAGGCGTCGCAGTTCGCGGGCGGCCCGTATCCGGCCCACGCCGGACGCGGCCGTCGGGACGGCGGCAAGGCGCCGCTTGACCTGTCTGCGCACCTCGGGGGAGAACCGCTGGGCGAGCGCTCGGCGCGTGCTCACCGGCAGACTCCGCCGGTAGACGCCGACCCACCAGGACGTCTCGGGGTTCCGCCGGACGAGCGCCGCCGCGTGGGCGCTCCACGGCGAGTCCTCGGACGGCGGCGTCGCATCCTGCGCAGATTGCTTCTTCACGTGTCCCGACCTCTCGAAATGATCTGCATATGGGACCGGGTCAGACGCCGACGTCGACGGAACCGCAGAAGACACAGGTGTGGAAGCCGTCGCCCGAGGCCTCCGACAACCGTGTCCGGCCACAGTCGTCGCAATGGCGGACGGGCCAGCCCTCCGCTTCGCCGAATACGTCGTCGGCCGATGCGGGGAACCCCGTCCGGACCCGGACCCGGCTGGTCAGACGGGTCAGCGCGGCCATCGAGTAGCGGAAGACGAACACCGCGGACACCTTTCGTCGCACAGACCGGTCACCGTTACTTGCCTGATGGGTGGAAAACGTTCGCGGGGGCCACCGGCTGACTGCCGGAAGAGGCCCAAGACCACGCGAACGCCCCGCACCCGGCCGCGCCAAGACCCTCAGCAATCCCCGAAACGGCCACGAGCCGCCCACAGGCCATCCGAGCACCAGCCGACAACACGATCCTGACGCCCTCAACGGCGACACCGCACGCCCAGGAAGACCCGCTCAACACCAGTCACCTATCGCCGCCCGGAGACCCGGACCGACCCAGGTCCGGGACCGCCGGCCACCCCCGAGCTGGCAATCCGTCATTGGCCGCGGCCGCGCGCTACCGCTTCTTCGAGGCTGCCTGAACCGCGATGGCGTGGCACTCCTCGCCCGGGGTCTCGTTCCAGGTCGAGGCATCACCCTTGACCTCGATGACCTTGCACGGCTTGTCCTGGTTGCCCGGCTCGCCCTGCAGGGTCAGACCGGGGCACTTCCAGATACCGATCGGCATGCCGGTGGCGTCCTTGGGCACGGACCGTTTGGTGATCTTGGAGATCTCGACTGTCTCGCCGGGCTTGGTGCCCGGGACGAACTTGCCGGGCTTGGTGACCATGATGGCCTTGCCGGCCTTGGGGACCGTGGTGCCCTTGCCCGGCGTCCCGAGCTTGACGGACGGATCCGCGCACAGGCCATTGGGCCCCTTGGTGGCGATCTTCACATCGGCACTCCCCTTCGAGGCGGTGCGCAACGGCCCGGCCGCCGAGGCGGAGGCCGCGGCCCCCAGCGTCAGGACGCCGACCGCCGCGGCGAGCGCGACGCCTCGGCGCTTCGTGGCGGTGGAGCTGGAGCGAGTCACAAGTGTCTCCCTACGCACGGAAGGTGAACCCGGCGGACTCCCGGTCCGTCGGTGCACCCACCGTGGCGCACCGATGCTGAGTCCTCGCTGAAGGCTCTTCAGCGGAGGCTCAGCTTGCGCGTGCCATGCTGCTCCCGTGCGCATTCTCGTGGTGGAAGACGACGCCCGGCTCCGCGAACTTCTCAAGGAAGGTCTGGAGCAGGAGGGTTTCACCGTCGAGACGGCCGGCGACGGGCGCGGTGGCCTGGCGCTGGCCCAGCGCACCGAGTACGCGGCGATCGTGCTGGATGTGATGCTGCCCGGGCTGTCCGGCTACCAGGTCTGTTCGCGACTGCGGGAGGCCGGCGTCTGGACGCCGATCCTGATGCTGACCGCCAAGGACGGCGAATACGACGAGGCCGACGGGCTCGACGTCGGCGCGGACGACTATCTGACCAAGCCGTTCTCCTACGTCGTCCTGATCGCGCGGGTGCGCGCCCTGGTGCGGCGCGGCGGCCTGGACCGGCCCGAGGTGCTCGAACTGGGCGATCTGCGGCTGGAGCCGGCGGCCCTGGCCTGCAGCCGGGGGAAGGAGAGCGTCACGCTGACGGCCAAGGAGTTCGCCGTACTGGAGTGCCTGGCCCGCCGCGCCGGACAGGTGGTCTCCAAGACCGAGATCGTGCACACGGTGTGGGACACCGCCTACGAAGGCGGGGCCAATCTCGTCGAGGTCTACATCAGAACCCTGCGCCGGAAGATCGACGTCCCGTACGGCCGGCAGGCGATCCGCACGATACGGGGCGCGGGATATCTGCTGGCCCGCGACGGAGGGTGACCGCTCCATGAGCCCGCTGACCGGGATGAGTGTCCGCGCCAAGGCCACGTCGGCCGCCGTCGGCACCGTCGCCCTCGCGATAGCGCTGTGCATGCTGACCCTGGTGCTGGTCCTTCAGCAGAACCTGCGCGACAGCGCGAAGACGGACGCCGAGCAGGCCGCCGTTTCCATCAAGAGCCAGCTGAAGACGCCCTGGAAGGATGGGCGCGAGGCGGTGGTCGTCGCGCCCGACCCGGTGACCATCAAGGACAAGACGGGACGGGTGTTCATCCCCTCACACGCGACGGCGCAACGTCCGTCGGACCGCGCGATGGCCGGCAACCCGCTCACCATCGTTCCCGTAACGGCCAGCACGCCGTACAGCGTGGACGTCACCCCCTCGACCACCGCCCTCGACAACGCCACCCGGCTGCTGCTGCGCCAGGTCGCCCCCGCGGCCGCCGGGCTCGTGCTGTTCGTGGCCGCCCTCACCTGGCTGCTGGTCGGCCGCGCCCTGCGCCCGGTGGCCGCCATACGGGAGGAGTTCACCGAGATCACCGAGCGCGATCTGCACCGCCGGGTCCCGGTGTCCAAGGCGCGCGACGAGATCTCCCGGCTGGCGCGGACGATGAACGCCACCCTGGACCGGCTGTACCAGGCCATGACCCGGCAGCGCCAGTTCGTCGCGGACGCCTCTCACGAGCTGCGCAGCCCCATCGCGGCCGTACGGGCCCAGCTCGAACTCGCCCTGGCCCGCCCCTCGCGGACGGACTGGCCGACCGCCGTGCACAAGGCCCTCCAGGACACCGAACGCCTCCAGGCCGTCGCCTCCGATCTGCTGCTGCTCGCCAGGCTCGACGCGCAGGAGGCGCCGCCCCGGTCCCCGGTGGACCTCGCGGCGCTGGCGGCCGAGGAGGTACGGCGCCATCCCGGCACGGTGCCGGAGTGCGCGGACGCCTCCGACGGGGACGCCGGACCGGCCGCCGCCGTCGTCCACGGCAGCCGCGTACAGCTCTCACGGCTGCTCACCAACCTCACCGACAACGCCCGCAGACACGCGCGCACGACCGTCTCGATCGGTGTCGCGGTCCGCGACGGCATGGTCGAACTCTCCGTGGACGACGACGGCCCCGGCATCCCCGAACCCGACCGCGAGCGCGTCTTCGAGCGCTTCACCCGGCTGGACGACGCCCGCGCCCGGCAGGACGGCGGCACCGGGCTCGGCCTCGCGATCGCCAAGGACATCGCGCACGCCCACGGCGGAACCCTGACCCTCCACACCAGCCCCCGGGGAGGGGTCCGGGTGCTGCTGCGACTGCCTTCTCAGATGAGACTTTGACAACTACCGGAACAGACTGATCGGTTGGTCAGTAGTATCTGCCCGTTCTTGGCCGCGTCGCGGGTGGAGGTGTACGAAGGTGTTGTCGGGGATGGTGGCCGTCATCGTCGTCGCATCCGCTTTGCTGGTGCTGACGTCGCTGCTGGGCTTGTTATGGGTCGTCAGGCTGCGCAAAGCGGTCGCTGAGGCGCGTACGGCGGCGGAGCGGGAGCGGGCCGCCGCCGCTGAGGCGCGAGCCGAAGCGGAGCGGGAACGGGGCGTCGCGGCCGAACGGGGCGAGGAGGTCGCGCGGCTGGCCGTCGTACGGGCCGAGTTGGACGAGGCGGCCCGCCGGGAGCGCAACCTGCGCGACTCCGTCCAGGCGTCGTTCGAGTCCGTGGCCAGGAACATGCACGCCATGGCGGTGGTGCAGCAGCAGGTGCTCGACGGCCTCGAACAGCGCATCAGCGAGGCGGCCTTGATGGCCGAGGTGATGAAGGCCGACCACGCCGCGGCCCAGATGACCCGCAAGGCGCAGACCCTGATGGTGATGTGCGGGATCTGGCCCGCGCGGCGCGAGACCCGGCCGGTGACGCTCTTCGACTGTGTGCGCGGCGCGCAGTCGCGGATCGTGGAGTTCGGGCGGGTGGATGTGCACGGCGGACAGACGCTGTACGTGGTGGCGCCCGCGGTCGAGGGCCTGATGCACGCGGTCGCCGAACTGCTGGAGAACGCCACGGTCTTCTCCCCCTCGCGCACCCAGGTCGCGGTCTCCATCCGGGAGGTCGCCGCGGGCGCGGTCGTCGAGATCGACGACGCGGGGCTCGGCATGCCGCCCGATGTGCTGGAGCAGGCCGTCGCCCAGCTCCGGGAGGGGCTGGACCTGGCGCAGCTGGGGGCGGTGCCGCGGCTGGGACTGGCGTGTGTCGGGCGGTGGTCGCGGGAGCTGGGCTTCAGCGTGGAGCTGTCGACGGCATCGGCGTACGGCGGGACGCGGGTGGTGGTCTTCGTACCGCACCGGCTGCTGGGCGGGAGCGCCGAGCCGGTCGTGGACGCGGAGCCGGTCGTCATCGAGCCCCTGACCGCCCCGGTCGCACCCGCACCCGTACCCGTACTCGCCGAGGCCGGGGCTGAGTCCGGGGCCGGGGCTGAGTCCGGGGCCGGGCTGCCGCGGCGGCGCAACCGCCGCCGTACGAACCCGAAGGCGCCCGGCGCCGAGGCACCCGCCCCCGCCCCCGCC
This sequence comes from Streptomyces sp. LZ34, assembly GCF_053890475.1. Taxonomy (NCBI): domain Bacteria; kingdom Bacillati; phylum Actinomycetota; class Actinomycetes; order Kitasatosporales; family Streptomycetaceae; genus Streptomyces; species Streptomyces sp. LZ34. Next base: position 8,674,634 of record NZ_CM132680.1, on the reverse strand, counting down.
GGCGACCCGTGGACCCCCGAGGCCGCTCGCGCCTCCATCGCCAGCATCGTCTCCGGCACCCGGCGCGGGCGCGCGGAGGTGGCCGAGACCGACCAACAGGACCGAGCAGATCGAGAAGGAGGCTGGTAGTGGCCGGAACCATATCCAGGCTGCCGGACGTTGGATGGATGCTGCGTCCGCTGACGCAGATCCCGGGCGTGCGACACGCCGTCGTCGTCTCGGAGGACGGCCTGCGCATGGGACACGGCTCCGCCGAGGGGCTGACGGGGGACGTGCCCCGGCTGGGCGTGGCGGAGGCCGAGTCGCTGGCCGCCGCCTGCGCGGCGCTCACGGTGACCGGGCAGTCCACGGCGGCGCTGTTATTCGGGGACGACGCGGGGGTGCGGCAGCTTATGGTCGAGTCCGACAAGGGGTTCGTGCTGTTCACCTCGGCCGGACAAGGGGCGTCCCTGGGCGTGGCCACCGATATGGAAGCGGATGTCGGTCTGGTGGCCCAGCAGATGCAGCTGCTGGTGGCGAAGATCGGCGCCCATCTGAGCAGCCGTCCTCGGGAGCCGATGAACCCGACGTCATGACCGAGCCCCGCGAGGAACGGACCACCCCGGCGGTGCGGCCCTACGTGATCACACGTGGCCGCGCGGGTTCCTCACGGGACGATCTGCCGTGGGAGACGCTCGTCATGGCCTCGGGGAGCGCGCCGCCCCCGGAACTACAGCCCGAGTACCGCCGGATCGTCGACTTCTGCCAGGGCCTGCTGTCGGTGGCGGAGGTGGCCGCGCACCTCGGCCAGCCACCGGCCGTGGTGCAGGTGCTGCTGGCAGATCTCATCGACTGGGGGCATATCGTGGCGCGCCCGCCCGTCCGGGCCGTCGAGCGTGCCGACAGAGACTTGCTGAGGAAGGTGCTCGATGGGCTTGAGAGCAAGCTCTGAGATCTCGGACGGCGCAGACGGCACGGACGGGACGAACGGCGCGGATGACATGGACGGTGTGCACGGCATGGACGACGTGGAGGACGTGGTCGGTGTGCACGGCGTGAACGACGAAGACGACGAGGGTGACGGGGACAACATGGCCGACATGAATGACGCGGACGACTCGGCCGACGCGGACGATCTGGCCGGGACACCCGTCATGTACGTGCAGTCCAGCGTGTCCGGCGCGGCCAAGATCCTGGTCGTCGGCCCCATGGGCGTCGGCAAGACCACGCTGATCGGCACGGTCTCGGAGATCAAGCCGCTGTCCACCGAGGCGACCATGACCCAGGCGGGCGCCCGGCTCGACACCGCCGTACGGCCATCCAAGATCACGACCACGGTGGCCCTGGACTTCGGCCGGATCACGCTGGGCGGCGAGTTGGTGCTCTATCTGTTCGGCACGCCGGGCCAGCAGCGTTTTCTACCCGCGTGGAAGGACCTGGCGCGCGGCGCCCTGGGCGCGCTCGCGCTGGTCGACACTCGTGATCTGGAGGCCTCCTTCGATGCCATCGGGCATCTGGAGGACCTGGACGTCCCGTTCTCCGTCGCGGTCAACGCCTTCCCCGACAGCGTGCTGCACAGCGAGGACGATCTGCGCTCCGCGCTCGATCTGCTCCCCCACACCCCGCTCGTCATCTGCGACGCCCGGGAGCACAAGTCCTCGGTCAAGGCGCTGATCTCACTGGTCACCCACCTCATAGAGACCCTCACGGAGGCGTCGTGACGGCCGATGGGGCAGCTGGTGGGACGGCCGGTGGGGCAGCCGGCGGGGCGGTCGGCGCGCTGCCGACTCCGGTGCCGCTGTACGGGCCGACGCTGAACGGTGACATGCCCGCGCTGTACGAACGGATGCGCCACGAGCACGGCCCGGTCGTGCCCGTCGCCATCGCGCCCGGCATCGAGGCGTGGCTGGTGCTCGGCCATCGCGAGCTGCTCCATCTGACCCGCGACGAGCAGTACTTCTCCCACGACCCCAGGCGCTGGACCCCGCTGCGCGACGGCCGCGTACCGCCCGACTCGCCGCTGATCCCGCTGGTCGGCTGGCGCCCGGCGCTGCTGTTCGCCGACGGCCAGCAGCACCGCCGGATGCGCTCGGCGGTCGCCGAGGCGCTGGGCCGGCTCGACGGGCACGAGCTGATCCGCAGGGTGCGGTCCACCGCCGAGCGGCTCATCGCCGAGTTCGCGGACCGGCACGAGGCGGATCTCGTGCCGCAGTACGCGCGGATGCTCCCGCTCCAGGTGGTCACCCAGACCCTGGGCCTCGACGAGGAGCGCGGGCCGCGGCTGGTCGAGGCGATCGCCGCCATCGTCAACCCCACCGCCGCCGCCACCGGCGCCAACCGGCGCATGGGCGGCATCCTGCTGGAGCTGATCGAGCAGAAGAAGCGGCGGCCGGGCGCGGACCTGACCTCCTGGCTGCTGGAACACCCGGCCGATCTCAGCGACCAGGAAGTCCTGCACAACCTCGTAGTGATCATCGTGGCGGGGAACCAGACGACCGTGAACTGGATCGCCGACACCGTACGGATCCTCCTCACCGACCCGGGCTTCCGCTCCTCGCTGGCCCGCGGGCACCTCACGGTCGACGACGCGCTGGACCTGGTGCTGTGGCGCTATCCGCCCACCGCCAACTTCCCCGGCCGCTACGCCACCCGCGATCTGCGCTTCGGCGGGCAGCACATCCGCGCCGGGGACATGCTCATCCTGGGCCTGGCGGGGGCGAACGCCGACCCCCACGTACTGCCCGAGGACGGCCGGCCGGTCGTCGGCAACCGCTCGCACCTCGCCTTCGGGGCCGGCCCGCACACCTGCCCGGCGCGGGACCCGGCGCGGCTGATCACCCGGACCGCCGTGGACACGCTCCGGCACCGGCTGCCCGACCTCGAACTCGCCGTGCCCGAGGACCAGCTCGCCTGGATCACCTCGCCCTGGTCCAAGAACCTGGCCGGGCTGCCGGTGCGGTTCACCGCCCCGCAGCTCGCGGCGGACGCGGCGGGCGCGGCGGGCGCGGCGGGCGCGGCGGCGACCACCCACACGGCAGACTCAGGAGGCTTACGATGACCGACGGCCGATGCCCCTTACCGCACGCCGCCCCGGCCCCGCACGGCCAGGCCCCGCACGGCCAGGCCCCCCACGAACCGGCCTCCCCTCATCGGCTGGACCCCACCGGGGCCGGCCAGCACGCGGTCAACGAACGGCTGCGGGAGCGCGGGGCCGCGGTCCCGGTCCTGCTGCCCGGCGACGTCACCGCCTACGCCATCACCCGGCACGAGGAACTCAAGGACTTCACCTCCCACCCCGAAGTCGCCAAGGACGCCCGCCACTTCGCCGCGCTGCGGGACGGAGAGATCCCGCCCGGCTGGCCGCTGGCGACCTTCGCCACCGTACGGGGCATGACCACCGCCGACGGCGCCGACCACAAGCGGCTGCGCTCCCTGGTCACCCGGGCCTTCACCCCGCGCCGCGTGGAGGCGCTGCGCCCCGCCGTCGAGGAGCTGGCCGCCTCCCTCCTGGACCGGCTGGCCGAGGCCGCCGCCGAGGCCCCCGACGGCGTGGTGGACCTGCGCCGCCACTTCGCGCTGCCGCTGCCCATGGGCGTGATCTGCCGGCTGCTCGGCGTCGGCCCCGAGCACCAGGACCGGCTGCACGCCCTCTCCAACGACATCGTCGGCACCCGGACCGCGCCCGAGCGGGCGCTGGCCGCCAACCGCGAGATGGTGGCCATCCTGGGCCAGGTGGCCGCCGCCCGGCTGCGCTCCCCCGGCGACGACCTCACGAGCGCCTTGATAGCCGTGCGGGACGTACGCGACGGGGAGGAGGCCGGCGACCGGCTCAGCGAGGAGGAGCTCATCGGCACACTGCTGCTGATGATCATCGCCGGGCACGAGACCACGCTCAACCTGATCACCAACGCCGTGCGGGCGCTGTGCGCCCACCGCGACCAGCTGGAGCTGGTGCGCGCCGGCCAGGCATCCTGGGGCGATGTGGTCGAGGAGACCCTGCGCTACGACAGCCCCGTCAGCTTCTTCCCCTTCCGCTACCCGACCCGTGACCTGGCCGTCGGCGGCACGGTGATCCCCCAGGGCGCCCCCGTCCTCGTCTCGTACACCTCCGCCGGGCGCGACCCGCGGGCCCACGGCGCGGACGCCGACCGCTTCGACATCACCCGCCACACCCGCCCGGACGCCGCCCGCCATCTGTCCTTCGGCCACGGCGCGCACTACTGCCTCGGCGCGCCACTGGCCCGTATGGAGGCCACGGTCGCCCTCGACGCGCTGTTCACCCGCTTCCCCGGGCTGGACCTGGCCGTCCGCGACGGGGAGCTCGTCCCGCACCCCAGCTTCGTCGGCAACAGCCCCCAGGAGCTTCCGCTCCGGCTCGACGGCGTACGGCCCGCGGCTCACAGCGGCTGACGGGGCGCGCTGAGGGCAGCGTTGCTTCAGGGAAACGGCGGTGATGCGGCCGGGTAACAGGCACCCCGCACGCTTCCTGGCATGAGGTCGAACAGGGAGCCGGACAGCGAGCCGCGCGGCCGCCACAGGGTGGTGGTCGTCGGCGGCGGCATGGCCGGGACGCGGCTGGCGCAGCAGCTCGCCGCGACAGCCGCCGATGGCGCCGACAGCGCCCTCGATGTGATGGTCATCGGGGAGGAGCCCCACCCGGCGTACAACCGTGTGCTGCTCGCCGAGGTCCTCGCCGGGCGGTACACCCCGGATGTCATCGCCCTCCCGGCCCCCGCCGCGGTCCGCCGGCTCAGCGGCGTACGCGTGGTCCGGCTCGACCGGGACCCCGGGGAAGTGGTGTGCGACGACGGGCGCCGCGTCCCGTACGACTCGCTGGTGCTGGCCACCGGCTCCAACCCGGTGCTGCCCCCGCTGCGCGGGCTCTTCGAGCCCCACAGCCACGATCTGCCGGACGGCGTCCACGCCTTCCGGACCATGGACGACTGCCTGGCCCTCGCCGCGGCCATCCGCCCCGGCGTCCGCGCCGTCGTCATCGGCGGCGGCCTGCTCGGCGTCTCCGCGGCGCGGGCCCTGGCCCAGCGCGGCGCCCAGGTCGTCCTCGCCCACCAGGGCGAACACCTCATGGAACGGCAGCTGGACACGGGCGCCGCGGAGCTGCTGCGGCGCCATGTGGAGGCGCTCGGCGTGGAAGTCCACACGGAGTGCCGCGTGCGGGGCCTGCGCACGCGGTCCGTGGACGGCGGCGGGCGCGCCGTGAGCGCCGTGGAGCTGGCGGACAGATACGCGCTCGAGGCCGATCTCGTCGTGCTCGCCTGCGGCGTCCGGCCACGCGTGGGCTTGGCCCGCGCGGCCGGGCTCGACGTGGCGCGCGGTGTCGTCGTGGACGACACGCTGCGCACCAGCGATCCGCGGGTCTTCGCGATCGGCGACTGCGCGGAGCACGGCGGCGTCCTGTACGGGCTGGCCGGCCCGGCCCAGGACCAGGCGGACACTTTGGCGCATGTTGTGGGCAATCGTTCCGCGGGGCGGAACGGGTGGGCACAACCCGGCCACCGGGCCGCAGACGGCAGCGAAACCGGACCCCGGTACGCGGGATCACGCGCCCTCACCCGCCTCACTCTCGCCGCCGCGTCCAGCCCCCTGGACCTCGCCGCGTTCGGCGAGACCACCCCCGCCCCCGGCGACGACGTCGTGCATCTGACCGACGCCACGCGGAACGCGTACCGCAAGGTCGTGGTCCGCGGGGACCGCCTCGTCGGGGGGATTCTGCTCGGCGATCTCGGCAGCGTCGGCGCGCTCGCCCGTACTTGGGAGGGTGACGAGCCGCTCCCCTCCGCTCCCTTGCTCCACCTGCTGACCAACGATGGAGGCTCCTGACGATGAGCGCACCGAACCCCGCCACCACCGCCACCGCCGCCCCCACCATCGTGCTCGTCGGGCACGGCATGGTCGGCCAGCGCTTCCTGGAGGCCCTCGCCGAGCAGGGCGTGACCGAGCGCGCCCGGGTCGTCGTGCTGTGCGAGGAGCCGCGCCCGGCGTATGACCGCGTCCAGCTGACCTCGTACTTCTCCGGCCGGACCGCCGAGGACCTGTCCCTCGTGGAGGACGGCTTCATGGCCCGGCACGGCATCGAGCTGCACCTGGGCGACCCGGCCGAGCACATCGACCGCGCCGCGCGCACGGTCACCGCGCGCTCCGGGCTGACCGTCGCGTACGACACGCTGGTGCTGGCCACCGGCTCGTACCCGTTCGTGCCGCCGGTGCCCGGCAAGGACAGCCAGGGCTGCTTCGTCTACCGCACCATCGAAGACCTGCTGGAGATCGAGGAGTACGCCAAGAACTGCTCGACCGGCGCCGTGGTCGGCGGCGGGCTGCTGGGCCTGGAGGCGGCGGGCGCGCTCAAGGGACTGGGGCTGACCACGCACATCGTGGAGTTCAACCCGCGGCTGATGGCGATCCAGGTGGACGAGGGCGGCGGCGCCGCGCTGCGCCGGACCGTGGAGGACATGGGCCTGGTCGTGCACACGGGCGTCGGCGGGAAGGAGATCACGGCGGGCGCGGACGGCGCGGTCACCGGCATGGCCCTGTCGGACGGGTCGTCCATCGACACCGATCTGGTCGTCTTCTCGGCGGGGGTGCGCCCCCGCGACCAGCTGGCGCGCGACTGCGGGCTGACGGTCGGCGAGCGCGGCGGGGTCGCGGTGGACGAGCGGTGCCGTACGAGCGACCCGGCGGTGTACGCGATCGGCGAGTGCGCGCTGGCCGCCGACGGCCGGGTGTACGGGCTGGTGGCGCCGGGGTACGAGATGGCGCTGGTGGCCGCCGGCGACATCGCGGAGGCGGCCGAAGCAAGCAGTGAGAGTGGCTTCACGGGAGCCGACACGTCCACCAAGCTCAAGCTGCTTGGCGTGGACGTGGCCTCGTTCGGCGATGCGCACGGCGCGGCCGAGGGCTGTCTGGACGTGGTGTACTCCGACTCCCGCGCGGGCGTCTACAAGAAGCTGGTGATCGGCTCCGACGGGGCGCTGCTCGGCGGGGTGCTGGTCGGCGACGCCGAGGCGTACGGCATGCTGCGGCCGCTGACCGGCTCGGTGCCGCCGGTCGCGCCCGAGCAGCTGGTGCTGCCGGCCGGGCTCGGGGCGCCGGCCGCGATCGGCCCGTCGGCGCTGCCGGACGAGGCGGTCATCTGCAACTGCCACAACGTCACCAAGGGCACGATCCGCGGGGCGGTCACCGACCACCAGTGCGCCACGGTCCCCGAGGTGAAGAAGTGCACCAAGGCGGGCACCGGCTGCGGCAGCTGCCTCAAGGCGCTCACGACTCTGGTCAACGACGAGCTGGAGTCGAGCGGCGTCAGCGTCGACAAGGGGCTGTGCGGCTGCTTCTCCTACACCCGGGCCGAGCTGTACGAGATCGTCCGGACGCTGCGCATCACCTCCTACGCCGCGCTGCTGGACAGCCACGGCCGCGAGGAGGCGCGCAGCGGCAACGGCTGTGAGGTCTGCAAGCCGACCGTGGCGTCGATCATCGCCTCGCTCGCTCCGACGGTGGGCGCCAGCGGCTATGTGCTGGACGGCGAGCAGGCGGCGCTTCAGGACACCAACGACCACTTCCTGGCGAATCTCCAGCGCAACGGCTCGTACTCGATCGTGCCGCGCATCCCCGGCGGGGAGATCACCCCCGAGAAGCTGATCGTCATCGGCGAGGTGGCGCGCGACTTCGGGCTCTACACGAAGATCACCGGCGGGCAGCGGATCGATATGTTCGGCGCCCGCGTGGACCAACTGCCGCTCATCTGGACGCGGCTGGTGGACGCCGGGTTCGAGTCGGGGCACGCGTACGGCAAGGCGCTGCGCACCGTGAAGTCGTGCGTGGGGCAGACCTGGTGCCGCTACGGCGTGCAGGACTCGGTCCGGATGGCCATCGACCTGGAGCTGCGCTACCGGGGGCTGCGCTCCCCGCACAAGCTGAAGTCGGCCGTCTCCGGGTGTGCGCGCGAGTGCGCGGAGGCGCGCGGCAAGGACTTCGGGGTGATCGCCACCTCGAACGGCTGGAACCTGTACGTCGGGGGCAACGGCGGCGCGGACCCGCGCCACGCGGACCTGCTCGCCCAGGACCTCGACGACGAGCAGCTGATCCGGCTCATCGACCGGTTCCTGATGTTCTACATCCGCACCGCGGACCGGCTGGAGCGCACCTCCGCCTGGCTGGAGCGGATCGAGGGCGGCCTGGACCACGTACGGGACGTGGTGGTCGACGACTCGCTGGGGCTGTGCGCCGAGCTGGAGGCGCTGATGGCCGACCATGTGGCGGGCTACCGCGACGAGTGGGCCGAGACCCTCGACGACCCGGAGCGGCTGCGGCGCTTCGTGTCCTTCGTCAACGCGCCGGGCGCGCCGGACCCAACGGTGAAGTTCGTGCCCGAGCGCGACCAGGTGAAGCCGGACCTGACGATCCTGTCCGGCCCCAGCATCCCCGTCCGCACTCTCGACCGTACTCTCGAAGGGACCGCAAGCCGATGACCATGGCACCCGAGCGGATCGATGTCCGCGTGGAACTCCTGATCGACCAGCGGTGGTTCGCGGTCTGCGACCTCTCGGACCTGACGCCGGGGCGCGGGGTGGCCGCGCTGCTGCCGGACGGGACCCAGGTCGCGGTCTTCCTGGACCGCGCGGGGCGGCCGTACGCGATCGACAACCGCGATCCGTTCACCGGCGCGTATGTGCTCTCGCGGGGTCTGCTGGGCTCCGTACAGGGCCGGTCGTTCGTCGCCTCGCCGCTGCTGAAGCAGCGCTTCGACCTGGAGACGGGGCGGTGCCTGGACGACGGGGGGGTCGTCGTCCAGGCGTATGCGGCCCGTACGGATGACGGGGTGTCAGCGCAGGTCGCGTGAGACCACGACCCCGCACATGACGGGGTCGCTCGCGCAGCCGGCCGTCCCCGCGGCGAACACGCCCTTCGTCCCGGGGACGCCCGCGATGCCGAGCACCGTGGACATCTCGCTGTGCTCGGTGACATCGGCGGGCAGCTCCTCGGTCGCCCACTTGGTGCCGGTCCAGCGAGACAGCACGGAGTGGGGGCTGCCCGGGATCCAGCCGCCGATCCACAGCCCCCCGGCGCCGTCCGCGCCCGCGGCGTTCGCCTCGTCGACGGGGAGCGCGGGGAGCGACTGCCAGCGGCTGCCGTTCCAGCGGGTGGCCAGGGTGGCGGTGGGCGCCTGCGGGTCGTTGGTCTTCCCGATGACGTAGACCGAGTTACGGCCGGTGGCCACGGCGTGGTTGGCCGACCAGCCGGTCGGGTGGTCGGTGGGGGTCGGCACCTCGCGGACCGTCCAGCCGCTGCCGTTCCAGTGGTACAGCAGCGGTACGGACACATCGCCGGTCACCGCGTCGGCGGTGACCCAGACGTCGTCCGGGCCGGTGCCGGTGATGTCCCAGGGCTGTACCTGGCCGCCGCCGGGGGCTGCGGGCAGGGACACCTTCTGCCACGCGGAGCCGGTCCAGCGCTCCAGGCGGTATGTGGCGGTGTTGCCGGTCGGGTCCCAGTCGAAGCTGGTCAGCCAGGCCGCCTTCGTACCGAAAGTGGCGATGCTGCCGACGAAGCTCACCGACCCCTCCGCGGGCGCCGCGTGGTCGACCTTCGTCCACTTCTTGCCGTCCCAGTGCTGCAGCAGGATCGGCGCGGACATGTTGTCGGCCAGGGAGCCGGCCGCCCAGGCGTCGTCGGGCGCCGCGGCGGCGACCTTCTCCAGCTGCGCGGCCTTGCCGCCGGTGGCGGCGGCGGGCACATCCGCCCACTTCGTGCCGTTCCAGTGCCTGATCACGGGGGTGGGCCCATCGGCGCCGTCCGTCTTCCGGCCCACCGCCCAGGCGTCCTTGGCGCCGGTCGAGGCGACGCCCCAGAACTCCGTCGAGACGGTCTCGCTGAGCGGCGTCCGCAGCTGCCACGGGGTGGCGGCGCGGGACGCGCGGTCGGTCGCGGCGCCGGTCGCGGTGGCGGACGCGGTGCCGGGCGCGGCGTTGGCCTGCGCGCCGAACGTGCCGGACGTGCCGAGTACGACCGCGCACACCGCGACCGCCATGCGCAGCCGCATCCGACGCGCTTCGGGCCGCCCTGCGTTCCTGGCCATGGTGCTCCTTCTGCTCGGGGGGTGGGTTCTCAGAAGGAAATGGCCGCTGCCCGCCGGTTCTTACAGCTCTCAGTTGGGGGTCTTGAGCTGCCGGTCGGACCACTCCGACCTGACGTTGGCGGTGTAGTTCACCACCGTGCCCGCCGTGAGCCCCGCCTCGGCGGCCTTCGCGTTCGGCTTGGTCAGTGTCTCCTGGTCGGACAGCAGGGCCCCGGTCGCCGGGTCCACGATCAGCTCCGACCGGGCTTCCCCGTAGTCGGGCCGGTCGGTCGCGGGCAGGGCGAAGCCGACCCCCTTGCGGCCCAGCGGGTCGGTCACCTCGCCGAGCGACCGGATGCCCGGCAGATCGGCGATGACGCGGTACGCGGCGGCCCGGACCTCGGGCCTGACCGGGAGGTCGATCAGGTTGGCCGCCTGCCGCCACGTCCACTCGGTGCGGCCGGAGATCTCGCTCCCCCGGTCCTCCTCGTACAGGTCCGCCAGCACCTCCTTCAACTTCGCCCTGTCGCCGGGCAGTTTCCGCAGGTCCGCGTAGGTCACATTGCGCGCACCGAGGGCAGCGATCTTGTCGCCGCTGTTGATCCGGGTCACCGTCGGCCGCTTGCCGGACCCCATGTCCATCCGCAGCCCGAGCCTGCCGCCCGACCTGGAGTCGGCGAGCGTCAGGTCCTTCGGCGATCCGGCGGCCCGCCAGCGCGCGGTGTCGCGCTCGGTGCGGGGCTTGGTGGTGTCGTCGATCCCCGAGACCCACAGGCTCCGCGTCCCGGGCCGTACCCCGAAGGACCACTGCTGCGTCTCGGAGGAGACGACCGCGAAGGTCGACTCGGGCTCGGCGACGACGCCGATCCAGGCCGACCGCGTGGTCGTCTGCCAGTACGTGCCCTCGTCCGCCGCGCGATCCACCCGGGCGGCCACGTTCAGCAGCGCCAGGCGGCCGGTATCGGGGGTGTGCCGGGGGCTGTTCGTGGCGGGACCGGCGGTCGCCCGGGAGCCGTGGGCGCCTTGGACGCCCGGGCCGCCCTGGGGGAGGGTGGCGACGAGCACCCCGGCCACGGCCGCCGTCGCGGCGACGGGCAGCGCCCAGCGCCAGGTGAACGGCCGGGCGGACCGGCGGGCTTCCGGCCCCTCGGGGGCGCTGCTCAGGATGGTGATCAGGTCGTGCCGGGCGCGTTCGGAACCGGCCAGGCGCTCCGGGTCGAACTCCGGGGGCCGGGCGTTTGCCAGCGTCTTCATGACATCGGGCCGCTTGCGTGCCATGTCAGTGCTCCTTCACTGTCACTTTCGGGCGAGAGTCGCGAGGATCGCGAGAGAGTCCGGCCGCGGCGCCGGCTGCGACTGTGTTTACGGCTGCGTCTGTGTTCACGGCTGCGACTGTGTTCACGGCTCGCTCGAGCCGCCGCCTGGCCCGGTGCAGCCGCACCGAGAACGTGGCGGTGGAGCAGCCGAGGACGCGTGCGGCCTGTCTCGGGCCGAGCCCGTGCCAGGCGACCAGCGTCAGCACCTCGCGGTCCGCGTCGGACAGCCTGGCCAGCGCCTGCAGCGCCGCCTCGCGCTCGGTCACATCCGCGGCCACGTCGTCGACCTGGGCGCCGGAGGCCATGATGCGCTGGGCCTCCTCCGCGGCCAGGGCGTACTGTCTGCCGTCGCGGCGGCGCAGCTCGCTGGTCAGATTGCGGGCCACGCCGAGCAGCCACGGCAGCGGTGGCGTGGGGATGTCCCGCATCCGCCGCCAGGCGACCGTGAAGGTCTCGCTGGTGATGTCCTCACCGACCTGCCGGCCCACCAGGCTCGAGGCGTAGGCGAGCACACGGGGATAGCACTCCTCGTACAGGTCACGGAAGCGTTGGGCGTCGGTCACGCGCCGTCTCCTCATCTCGGCTCTCTCACCTGGCAGTGGTCGAGAACCGCGATTTCTTACACCCTGAGGAGAGGGAATTCGAAAGCGTGCGGTGCAGTGCAGTGCGGTGCGGTGCGGTGCGGTGCCTGGACGGCGAGGCGGAGTCACCGTCCAGGCGAGGGGGCTCTCAGCCGGCTGTGCAGGTCGCGCCGTTGAGAGTGAAGGCGCTGGGTGCGGTGTTGGAGCCGGACCAGTTGCCGTTGAAGCCGAACGACACCGAGCCGCCGGCGCCGATCGTGGCGTTGTAGCCCGCGTCGGCCGCCGTGACCTGGGAGCCGGTCTGGGTCACGGTGGCGTTCCAGGCGGAGGTCACCTGCTGGCCGGAGGGGTAGGTCCAGGCCACCTTCCAGCCGCTGACGGGACTGGACCCGGTGTTCTTGACGGTGACGTTCGCCGTGAAGCCGGTGTTCCACTGGTTGGTGACGGAGTAGGTCACCGCGCAGCCCGTGGTGGGCGTCGGGTCCTGCCCGCCGTCGCCGCTCCAGCCGAGGGCTTCGGCGATGCCGTAGTACGCCGGTTTGGGCTGGTAGTTCTCGTCGTACGGGGTGGCGGCGCCCTGGCCGTCGAAGACGTCGGGGATCCAGGAGTCGGAGTCGGTGAACCCCCAGACCGTCACCCCCTTGCAGCGGGTGACGGCGACGCAGGCGCTGGTGACGGCCTTGTAGTCGGCCTTCTGCTGCGCGAGCTTGGCGTCGGTGACCGGCAGCTGCATCCGGATGTCCAGCTCGGTGACGGCGACGTCCACGCCGAGGTCGGCGAAGCGCTGCAGGTTGGCCTGCATCGTGGACGGCACCTGGCCGAGGATGAGATGGCCCTGGAAGCCGACGCCGTCGATCGGGACGCCCTGCGCCTTGAGCGACTTGACCAGGTTGTACATGGCGTCGCTCTTCGCGCCCGTGCCGTCGGTGTTGTAGTCGTTGAGGTACAGCTTGGCGTCCGGGTCGGCGGCGCGGGCGGCGCGCAGCGCGTCGGCGATATAGCTCTGGCCGAGCTTCGTGTACCACATCGACTGCCGGAAGGTGCCGTCCTCGTTGAACGGCTCGTTGACCACGTCCCAGTGCGAGATCTTGCCCTTGTAGCGGCCGACCTCGGTGGTGATGTGGTCGGTCATGAGGGTGCGCAGCTGGTCGGCGGTCCAGGTGCCGGAGGTCAGCCAGCCCGGCAGCTGGCTGTGCCAGACCAGGGTGTGGCCGCGCACCTGCATGGTGTGTGACTGGGCGAAGTTGACCACGGCGTCCGCGCCGGACCAGTTGTACGTGCCGCGGCTGGGCTCGACGGACTCCCACTTCATCTCGTTGCCGGGGGTGATCGAGTCGAACTGGCCGCCGGCGATCGTGGCGTAGGTGCCGCCCAGCTTGGACGCGGTCACGGCGGTGCCGTAGTACTTGCCCTTCGCCTGGGCCAGGTCGCGCAGCACCGGGTCGGCCGCGCTGCTGGGCGTGGCCAGGCCCAGCAGGAGCGCTCCGGCGGCGGCCAGGCCGAGCGCGGCTCTGCGTATGCCCTGGGCCCGTGTACCGTGCGGGCGCGGACCGTGCGGGTGAAGTCTCATCGGGTGCCGCTCCCTAGGATCCGGCCAGGCCGTCGCGGAACGCGGTGTAGGCGGGCTTGGGCTGGTAGTTGTTGTCGTACAGGTTGGCCGCGCCCTGGCCGGGGAAGGTGCCGGGGACCCAGGAGTCCCGGTCGCCGAAGCCCCATACGGTGATGCCGACGCAGCGGGAGATGGCCAGGCAGGTCTGGGCCACGGTCTTGTAGTTGGCCGCCTGCTGCTGGAGCTTGGCGGAGTCGGCCGGGGTGGCCATGCGGATGTCGAGCTCGGAGACGACGATGTCCAGGCCCAGGTCGGCGAAGCGCTGGAGGTTGGCCTTCATGGTGGAGGGCACCTGGCCCACGATGAGGTGGCTCTGGAAGCCGACGCCGTCGATGGGCACGCCCTGGCTCTTGAGCCGCTGGACCAGGTTGTACAGGCCGTTGCTCTTCGCGCCCGTGCCCTCGGTGTTGTAGTCGTTGATGAAGAGCTTGGCGCCGGGGTCGGCGGCGCGGGCGGCGCGGAAGGCGTCGGCGATGTACGACTCGCCGAGCTGCTGCTGGAACTTGGACTGGCGCAGCGTCCCGTCCTCGTTGAACGCCTCGTTGACCACGTCCCAGCGCTGGACCTTGCCCTTGTAGCGGCTGACCTGGGTGGTGACGTGGCCGGTCATCATGGTGCGCAGCTCGGCGTTGGAGAACGACCCGTTGGCCAGCCAGTTCGGCATCTGGCTGTGCCAGACGAGAGTGTGGCCGTAGACCTTCTGGTTGTTGCTCTGCGCGAAGGAGACCAGCCGGTCGGCGGCGGCCCAGTTGAACTGGCCGCGGTTGGGCTCGACCGAGCCCCACTTCATGGCGTTCTCGGCGGTGACGCTGGAGAACTCGCTCTTGGCGATGTTGGCGTAGGTGGCGTCGCCGAGCCGGCCGTCGTTGATGGCCGTACCGACGAAGCGGCCGGTGCGGTCGGCGACCTCGCGGAGGGTGGGGTTCGCCTTGACGCGGGTGTCGCCGCCGGTGCCGGCTGTGTCAGCGGAGTCGGCGGTCTTGGCGGTCTCGGCGGTCTCGGCGGTCTTGGCGGTCTTGGCGGTCTTGGCGGTCTTGGCGGTCTTGGCGGTCTTGGCGGTCTTGGCGGTCTTGGCGGTCGCCTTTCCGGCCGGGTGATCCGCGGCCTGACCGGGGGCGGCGAGGCCGAAGGCCAGGGTCGCCACGGCGGCCGAGGCCACCAGCGCGCCGCTGCGTAAGCTCATGAGCTTCATGGACGTCCCTCTCTTCTCTTCACGTCTGATCCGGTTTTCCGGAAGACTTCTGCAAGGTTCCGAGGGTGCGCCCGGAAAGCTAGAGGCGGGAGTGACTCTCGTCAACGGAGGAGGCGGAAATGGCTACGGAGAGCGTGGGGGCCGAGGGCGGCGCCCGGCCCAAGGTGACGATCACGGCCATCGCACAGGAGGCCGGGGTGTCGGTGCCCACGGTCTCGCGGGTCGTCAACGGACGTTCGGACGTCTCGCCCGAGACCCGGGCCCGGGTGGAGAATCTGCTGCGGCTCCACGGCTATCGCCGCCGCCAGACCGCCCCGGGCGACCGGGCCGCCCTGGTGGACCTGGTCTTCAACGACCTGGACAGCCCCTGGGCGGTGGAGATCATCCGCGGTGTGGAGGAGGTCGCGCACCAGGACGGCGTGGGCACGGTGGTCTCCGCCATCCACGGCCGGGCGGGCGCGGCGCGGCAGTGGATGAAGAACCTGCGGGCGCGCGCCTCGGACGGGGTGATCCTGGTGACCTCCGTGCTCGAACCGGTGCTGCACGAGGAGCTGCGGCGGCTGAACGTGCCGATCGTGGTGGTCGACCCGGCCGGCGCCCCCGCCCTGGACGCGCCCACCATCGGGGCGACCAACTGGGCCGGCGGAATGGCCGCGACCGAGCATCTGCTGGGCCTGGGCCACCACCGGATCGGCTTTATCGCCGGCCCGCCGCGGCTGCTGTGCAGCCGGGCCCGGCTGGACGGCCACCGGGCCGCCCTGGAGGCGGCGGGGGTGGCGTACGACCAGGCGCTGGTCGCGCAGGGCGACTTCTACCACGAGTCCGGTTTCGTCGGCTGCGATCAGCTGATGGACGCGGCCACCCCGCCCACCGCCGTGTTCGCCTCCAGCGACCAGATGGCCCTGGGCGCGATCGAGGCCCTGCGCCGCCGGGGCCTGCGGGTGCCGGAGGACGTGAGCGTGGTGGGCTTCGACGACCTTCCGGAAGTCCGCTGGTCGGCCCCGCCGCTGACCACCGTGCGCCAGCCGCTCGCGGAGATGGGCAAGCTGGCGGCCCGTACGGTGCTGCGCCAGGCGCGCGGCGAGGAGATCGAGTCCCCCCGGGTGGAACTCGCGACGGCGCTGGTCGTGCGCGCCAGTACGGCCCCGCCGAGCGCCCCGTAGCCGGCCCGTCCGCCCGCCCGTCCATCGCCCGCCCATCGCCCGCCCATCGCCCGCCCGTCGCCCGCCCGTCGCCCGCCCCTCCAGCCCTGTCTGCGCGATCTATTGACAGGGCATCAGCACGCTCATACCGTCCCACGCAATCACTTCCGAGAATTATCGGGCTACTTCCGGAAGGCAATGCGACGATGCCGATGCGTACCCCCAGGTCACGGTCGATCCTCCGTGCGTCCACCCTCGCTGCCGCACTGCTCTTGGCCACCACCACCCTCACCGCCTGCGGCAGCTCCGGCCCCGGCGGCTCGGACGACGAACTCAGCGTCTGGGTCTACCAGGACGCCTCGACCAAGGTGCAGCGCGCGGTCGTCGAGCGCTTCAACAAGACCTCGGATGTGAAGGTGAAGCTCACCGAGGTGCCCGGCGAGGGCTACTCGGACAAGATGCGCACCTCCATGGGCACCCCCAACGCCCCGGACGTCTTCTTCAACTGGGGCGGGGGCAGCATCAGCGACTTCGTCAAGGAGGACATGCTGGTCGACCTCGGCCCGGCGCTGGAGAAGGACCCGGAGCTGAAGAAGGCGTTCATCCCCTCCATCCTCAAGGCCGGGGCGGTGAACGGCAGGTACTACGGCATCCCCATGCGCGGCATGCAGCCGGTGATCCTCTTCTACAACAAGCAGGTGTTCAAGGACGCGGGGGCACAGCCCCCCAAGTCCTGGGACGATCTGCTGGGCCTCATCGCCACCTTCAAGAAGAAGGGCGTCACCCCCTTCGCGCTCGCGGGCACGGACCCGTGGACCGAGCTGATGTGGGTGGAGTACCTGGTGGACCGCTACGGCGGGGCCGACGTCTTCAAGAGGATCCAGAGCGGGGACGCCTCCGGGTGGAGCGACCCGGCCGTGCTGAAGACCGCCGAGACGATCAAGGACCTGGTCGACCGGGGCACCTTCGGCAAGAACTACAAGTCGGTCAACTACACCGCCGACGGGGCCTCCACGCTCTTCGCCAAGGGCAAGGCCGCGATGCATCTGATGGGCTCCTGGGAGTACGCCAACCAGAAGGCGAACCAGCCGGACTTCGCCAAGTCCGGGCTCGGCTGGACCGACTTCCCGGCGGTCCCGGACGGCAAGGGCGACCCCAAGAACGTGGTGGGCAATCCGACCAACTACTGGTCCGTCAACGCGAAGGCCAAGGGGAAGAAGAAGGACGCGGCGATCGAGTTCGTGAAGTTCGCCGCCAAGCAGGACTACTCCAAGGACCTGATAGCCAACGGCGATGTGCCCGCCACCTCGGACGCCACCTCGCTGCTGAGCAAGCACGAGAACCCGACCTATGCGCAGTTCCAGTACGACATGGTCCGTGAGGCTCCCAGCTTCACCCTCTCCTGGGACCAGGCGCTGTCGGCCAAGAACACCCCGAAGCTGCACACGAACATCCAGAAGCTGTTCAACGGGCAGCTGAGCCCGGCCGATTTCGTCGCGGCGATGCAGAAGGACATCAAGTAGTGGCGGGCGCCGTCAGCAAAGGCGCCGACCCCAAGGGCGCGCCCGACAAGGGCGCGCCCCGCGTCGGCGGGGGCCGTAACGGCGGGGGCCGTAACGGTGTGGGCCGCCCCAGCGCCGCCTGGGCGCTCCCCGGGGTGCTGTTCTTCGCGTGCTTCGCCGTCGCCCCCATGCTGCTGGTCGGCTATCTGGCCTTCACCGACTGGGACGGCATCGGCTCCCCTCAGTGGATCGGCACCGACAACTGGTCCCGGCTGTGGCACGACCCGGACATGCGCCAGGCGGTCTGGCTCAGCCTGCTGCTGACCGTCCTGACCTGGCTCGTACAGACCCCGATCGCGCTGCTGCTGGGGGTGTGGGCGGCCGGGCGGCAGCGCAACCGCGCCCTGCTGTCGGCGATCTTCTTCCTGCCCCTGCTGGCGTCCTCCGTCGCCCTCGCCCTGGTGTGGAAGCAGCTGCTGGACCCCAACTTCGGCCTCATCGCGGAGATCGGGCCCGCCCTCGGCTTCGCGGACGGCGATCTGCTCGGCGACCCCCAGGGCGCCTTCGGCGCCATCCTCTTCGTCACCGCCTGGCAGTTCATCCCCCTCCACACGCTGATCTACCAGGGCGGCGCCCGGGCCATCCCGCGCTCGCTCTACGACGCGGCGGCCATCGACGGCGCGGGCACCGTCCGCCAGTTCTTCTCGATCACGCTGCCCCAGCTGCGCAACACCGTGGTCACCTCGTCGGTGATCATGGTGGTGGGCGCGCTGACCTTCTTCGACACCGTCCTGATCCTCACCAAGGGCGGCCCGGGCACGGACACCAGCATCGTGCCGTTCCTGATGTACAAGAACGGCTTCCAGGCCTTCGACCTCGGCTACGCCAGCGCGGTCGCCGCCCTCCTCGTCGTCGTCGCCACCACCGTCTCGCTGCTGCTGGTGCGGCTGACCGGCTTCAGCGCGATGCGCAGCACCAGGGAGGGGATGTGACCGACGTGCTGCACCAGCGCCCCGAGGCGGACCGTACGGCCGACAAGGCGGCCCCGCCGCCGAAGCCCCGCCGCCCGGGCCTGCCCCGGCTTCTGAAGGGGAGCGGCCCCCGGAGACCCAACTACCCCGCCGGGCTTGCCTCCCTCCTCTGGCTGGTCATCGTCGGCGCCCCGCTGTACGTCCTGGTGGCCACCACCTTCCGGACCCGCGACGGCTATATCGACAACGGGCCGCTCTCGCTGCCCACCCACCCCACCCTCGCCAACTACGACCGGGTCCTCAGCAGCCACTTCTTCACCTACCTGGGCAACACCCTGGTCGTCACCGCCGTCTGCGCCGCCATCGTCATCGTGCTGTCGGTGACCGTCGGCTACGCGGTGGTGCGCTCCCGCAGCCGGGTGTCCCGGCGCGCCTTCCAGATCTTTCTGCTGGGGCTCGCGATCCCGTCCCAGGCGGTGATCATCCCGATCTATCTGGTGATCACCAAGCTCCAGCTGTACGACACCCTGCTGGCGGTGATCCTGCCGACGGCCGCCTTCTCCCTCCCCGTCAGCGTGCTGATCCTGACCGGCACCATGCGCGACATCGACGAGGAGCTGTACGAGTCGATGGCGCTGGACGGCGCCGGGCCGACCCGGGTGCTGCTGCGGCTGGTGGTGCCGATGTCGCGGGCGGGGATCTCCACGGTCGGCGTGTACTCGGCGCTGCACGCCTGGAACGGCTTCATGTTCCCGCTGATCCTCACCCAGTCCAGGAGCAACCGGGTGCTGACCCTGGGCCTGTACGACTACGTCGGCGAGTTCCGGGTGGACACCCCGGCGCTGCTCACCGCGGTCGTGCTGTCCATCGTCCCGATCTTCGTCGTCTATCTCTTCGCCCGCCGTCAGCTGATCAACGGCCTGATGGGCGTGGGCGGCAAGTGAGCGGCCCCCGACCGAGCAGCCGTCCCCGAGCCCGAGAGTCCTGAGACAAGGAGCTTCATGCCTCACCCCTGGCAGGACACCTCCCTTTCCGCCGAAGATCGCGCCGCGGACCTGCTCTCCCGGATGACCCTGGAGGAGAAGCTCGCCCAACTCGCCGGCGTCTGGCCGGGCTCCGGCTCCAGCTCCAGCTCCGGGGATGGGGGCGGGGGCGGGGGCGGCGAGGACGTCGCCCCGCTCCAGCACCAGGTCAACGAGGAGGTCGACCTCGACGTCCTGCTCCGCCACGGACTCGGCCAGCTGACCCGCCCCTTCGGCACCGGCCCCGTCGAGCCGGGCGAGGGCGCCGCCGCCCTCGCCCGCACCCAGGCGCGGGTCGCCGCGGGCAACCGCTTCGGGATCCCGGCCGTCGCCCACGAGGAGTGCCTGACCGGGTTCGCCGCCTGGGGCGCCACCGTCTTCCCCACCCCGCTGGCCTGGGGCGCGACCTTCGACCCGGCGCTGGTGGGCCGGGCCGCCGAGCTGATCGGCGCCTCGATGCGGGCGGTGGGCATCCACCAGGGCCTGTCGCCCGTCCTCGACGTGGTGCGCGACCCGCGCTGGGGCCGCACGGAGGAGTCCATCGGCGAGGACCCGTACCTGGTCGGGACCATCGGCACCGCGTATGTGCGGGGCCTCCAGTCGGCCGGGATCATCGCCACCCTCAAGCACTTCGCGGGCTACTCCGCCTCGCGCGGCGCCCGCAACCACGCCCCGGTCTCCATCGGCCCGCGTGAGCTCGCGGACGTCATCCTGCCGCCGTTCGAGATGGCCGTACGGGAGGGCGGGGCGCGCTCGGTCATGCCCTCCTACAACGACCTCGACGGCGTCCCGTCGGCCGCGAACCGATGGCTGCTGACGGAACTGCTGCGCGAGCGCTGGGGCTTCACCGGCACCATCGTCTCCGACTACTTCAGCCTCTCCTTCCTGGAGCTGCACCACCGCGTCGCCGGCACCCCCGCGCGCGCCGCGGCGCTCGCCCTGGAGGCGGGCGTGGATGTGGAACTGCCCGCCGTGCGCTGCTTCGCCGCGCCGCTGTACGAGGCCGTACGGGCCGGGGAGGTGGACGAGGCGCTGGTGGACGGGGCGGCGCTGCGGGTGCTGCGGCAGAAGTGCGAGCTGGGGCTGCTGGACCCGGACTGGTCGGCCACGCCGCCCGCGCTGCCCCAGGTCGTGGACCTGGACCCGCCGGTGATGCGGGAGGTGGCCCGGCAGCTGGCCGAGGAGTCGGTGGTGCTGCTCGCCAACGACCGCGACGCGCTGCCGCTCGCGCCCGAGACCCGGATCGCGCTCGTCGGCCCGCTCGCCGACGACCCCGCCGCGATGCTCGGCTGCTACACCTTCCCCCGGCACGTGGGCGTCGAACACCCGGAGCTGCCCCTCGGCATCGACCTGCCGACGCTGCTCGCCGCCCTGCGCGCCGAACTCCCCGACGCACGCGTCACCCACGCCGAGGGCTGCGCCCCGCCCGGCCCGGCCACAGCCCCGCCCGGTGCCACCGGCACCTCGGCCGCCGTCGCCACCGAGAGCCGCCTCGCACGGGCCGCCCGCGCCGCCGCGGACGCGGATGTCTGCGTCGCCGTGCTCGGCGACCGCTCCGGCCTCTTCGGCCGGGGCACCTCCGGCGAGGGCTGCGACGCCGCCGACCTGGAACTCCCCGGCGAACAGGGCGCGCTGCTCGACACCCTCCTGGCCACCGGCACGCCCGTCGTGCTGGTGCTGCTCACCGGCCGCCCGTACGCGCTCGGCCGCTGGTCGGGCCTGCTCGCCGCGGCCGTCCAGGCCTTCTTCCCCGGCGAGGAGGGCGGCCCGGCCGTCGCCGCGGTCCTCTCCGGCCGGGTCAACCCCTCGGGCCGGCTGCCCGTCAGCGTCCCGTACGCGACCGGCGGCCAGCCCTGGACGTACCTACAGCCTCCGCTCGGCCTGCGGGGCGAGGCCAGCAACGTCGACCCGACCCCGCTGCACCCCTTCGGCCACGGCCTCTCGTACACCTCCTTCGCCTGGGAGCCCCCGGTGACGGACGCGGCGGACGCGGCCACCCTGGCCACCGACGGCGAGACCACGCTGCGCCTGACCGTCCGCAACACGGGCGAGCGTCCCGGCACCGAGGTGGTCCAGCTCTATCTGCGCCAGCCCGTGGCCCGCACCGTCCGCCCGGTCACCCGGCTCATCGGCTACGCCCGCGTCCCGCTCGCCCCCGGCGAGAGCGCCGAGGTCCACTTCACCTTCCACGCCGACCTGGCCTCCTACCCGGGCGCCCCCGACGGGGGCCGGATCGTCGAACCCGGGCCCCTGGAGCTGCGCCTGGCCGCCTCCAGCGCGGACGCCGACGTACGGCACACGGTGCCGCTGACGCTGACCGGGCCGGAGCGGGCGGTGGACCACCGGCGGCGGCTGGTGTGCGAGGCGAAGGTGAAGTGAGGTCTTACAGGCCTTACATGCCTTACATGCCTTACATGCCTTACGCCGAAGGACCACTTCCGCTCTCGACCAGCGCCCAGGCGTGGGCGAACAGCTCGGGCAGGGTGCGGGTGGGCAGCGGAAGGGGGTTCTCCAGGCGCCCGTTGTAGGAGCGGTCCACCCCGATCAGCTCCGCCTTCCACGCCTCCATGGGCTGGTAGGGCTTCTTGGCGTGGATCCACTCGCCCGGCAGGAAGAGCTGACGGCCCGCCCGGGGACGCTTGTCCTCGACGACCAGGCCGCGCTCGACCAGCTGGGCGGCGGCCTTCTGGTGCCGGGCGGTCTTCCACCCGTTCCAGGTGCGGATGTTCCGGTCGCTCGGCACGGGCAGGGCCAGCAGCTGGAGGTAGAGCGCCGCCGCGTCCTCGTCGAGGCCGAGCTTGCCCGCGACCCGCGCCACCACGTCGGGCGCGGAGGCCGCCGGGTTCGTCTCGTACGCGCCGGCGGGCAGCGCGGCGCTCTCGATCCGCTCGACGATGCGCGCGCAGGCCGGGCCGCGCAGCCACTCCACGATCCCGAGCTCGCGGTCGTAGCGGGAGTCGGCCCTGGCCGCCAACAGCGCCCGGGAACGCTCGTCGTCGCCGTAGAACGCCGGACGGAAGTACAGGCGGGTCCGGGACAGGTAGCCCCTGCGGTCGACTATGCCGTCCGTGACCACGGTGAGCCCGTCGTCGATGCTCGCGACGTCCAGCCGCTCCGGCCCTGCATACGGCTGGTACCCGAATCGCTCGTGCACGTCGGCGACCGAGGGCCCCACCTTGTGGTCGAGCGTGCCTGCGTCCAGCAGCAGCCCCGGGTGGTTCAACCGCTCCTGAAGCACTCGTACCAGGCCGGGCGCCCCGTCGCGGACGGGGTCACCGGCGGGGATGTCGGAGTAGACCCAGGACAGGTGGGGGACGACGGTGAGCAGGCGGTCCTCGAACCTCGCGATGTCCCACCGGGCATTGGCGTCGGTGACCATCGGGCCGTGGTCGGTGTTCTTGATCCAGGTGTCGACGGGGGCGCTGAGCCCGGGTTCGGCGGTGGGATTGGTGAACGCCGCGCAGAACTCGGCCGCGGACAGGCGCAGCAGCTGCAGGTCGACGACCGCGTTATGCGTAGGCTGCGGCACCACGACCCGCCGCCCGCGCCGCGCCCGCCACGCCTCGGCCAGCCGCTCCGCCACCGCCCGCATCCCGCCCGGCTCCCACAGCTCGGCCGGGTCCTCGGGCAGCACGTCCGCCAGCAGCTCAAGCCGCTCCAGCGAGGTCAGCCGATTGTGTTCGGACGCGCCGTCCTCGGCCTCGGCCACTTTGAGCCGCAGAATCCCCCGTTCGTGGTTCTCGAAGCACCGGACGTGCACCCGGGTGATGAGCCCCGCCAACGCGAGGGACGCGCCCGCACGCCCCATGCCCGTGCCGTCGCGCAGCAGGGCCACGGCCTCGTGATCCCACGGCACCGGCCCGCGCTCACGGACCAGGCCCACGAGGCGGCGCAGCTGCTCGGCGCTGCCCCAGCCGTGCGGGACCTCGTGCACCTCTTCGATGGTCCCCAGGCTCGGCGGGTCCGCGTCCCCGGCCCGCAGGTCGACGAACCTACGGCCGTCCTCGCCGTGCTCACGGGACCACCAGACCGCGACGGCGGCCCCCCGCTCGTCCCGCACCGACTCCGGCGCGTCCTCCGCCAGCCGCACCACACCCGTGCGCAGCCGGGCCTCCGGGTCGGCGAAGGGCCCCTCCGCCCAGAACTCCAGCAGCGCCAGCAGCCGCTGACGGAATTCCTCGCAGGTGGACGGCGCGGCGGCGCGCAGGGCCACGGCCCCGATCCGCCCGATGAACCGCGTCCAGGACCCTTCCCCGGCCTTCCCCGGACCGCCGTCCGGCCCGGCCGGATCCGAGGTCCCGGCCAGATAACGCCCGGTCCGCTCGATGCCGGCCAGGGCGCCGTCACGCGTCCAATACCCCCACCCGCCGATGAGCCCGCTCAGCGCGCTCCCCACGCCGTGATCGTCCAGGGCCGCCACCTCGGCCCGCGCCGTCACCAGCCCGCCTGCTGTTGTCTCCATGGAGAGATCTTGACTCATGGGTCCGACAGCGGGCCGACCTGCCGGTCACAGAACGACTCAAAGACCGAAAAGCCGGGCGGCGTTGTCATGGCAGACCGCGCGCAGCCAGTCGGCGCCGAGACCGAGGTCCCGCAGGGCGCGCAGGGCATCCACGTACGGATACGGGATGTTCGGGAAGTCGGTGCCCAGCAGGACCTTCTCCCGCAGGGCG
Source organism: Streptomyces sp. LZ34 (assembly GCF_053890475.1). Taxonomy (NCBI): domain Bacteria; kingdom Bacillati; phylum Actinomycetota; class Actinomycetes; order Kitasatosporales; family Streptomycetaceae; genus Streptomyces; species Streptomyces sp. LZ34. Next base: position 8,650,578 of record NZ_CM132680.1, on the reverse strand, counting down.
GCGAGCCTGGGCAGCTCGGCGCGCGGGAAGGGCATATCGGCCTCGACAAACGAGGTGAAGGACATGGTCGTGTCGAGCATGACGTGCTCGTACCGCTCGGCCAGGTCGAGGAATTCCGCGTACTCCGGCCCGCCCAGATGCGCGACCACCAGCCGCAGCGCGGGATGGCGGGCGAGGACGGCGCCGATCGGGCCGGGCCCGGTGTGCCGGCCGGGGATGGGCCCGGAGCCGCAGTGGCTGACCACGGGTATGCCGCGCTCGGCGAGCAGCGCCCACACCCCGTCCAGCAGCGGGTCGTTGGGGTCGAAGCCCCCGACCTGCAGATGGCACTTGAAGACGCGCGCACCCTGGTCGAGGGCGCGGCGCACATCGTCGAGGGCGCAGGGCTCGGCGTAGAAGGTCGCGGTGTGCAGACAGTCCGGCGTACGGGCGGCGAAGTCGGCGGCCCAGTCGTTGAGCCAGCGGGCCATGGCGGGCTTGTGCGGGTAGAGCATCGCGGTGAAGGCGCGCACTCCGAAGCCGCGCAGCACGTCGAGGCGTTCCTGCTCCTCTTGCCGGTACGCGATCGGCCAGACCTTCCCCACGAGAGGGCCCGCCGCGTCGAAGTACGCCCAGACCTTGTCCAGGACGCGCTGCGGCATGAAGTGGGTGTGGACGTCGATGAGGTGGTCGAGCCCCACCTCGGCGCGGAAGGCGGCGACGTCGGCACGCTCGGCGGTCATGAGAAGCGGGTCGGCCATGAACGGCAGGGTAGTGCCGTGGTCGCTTACGGAGTGAAGTGGCGGGCGAGGACCGCGAGGGCGTCGGTCACCTCGCGCAGCCGCTGAGGGTCGTCGGTGCCGAGGGCGGTGGCGAGGGCCGCGTCGATGGTCGTGGCGCGCACCTGCGCGACGCGGGCGGAGGGCTCGGCAGCGGGGCTGATGAGCGCGCGGCGACGGTCGGCGGGGTCGGGGGCGGTGGTGATGGACCCCGCCTCCTTCAGGCGGGCGACGGCGGTGGAGATCTGGCTCTGCGGCAGTCCGGTGCGGGCCGCGATATCGCCGACGGTGGTGCCGGGGTGAGCGGCGATGTCGCTGGCGGCGATCAGCACGAGGCGGGTGCTGCCCGCGTGGCGTTCGCTCCCGCCGGGGGGTTCGGGCATGGCGTCCTCGCCGATCTTCATGAGCGTACGGCCGAGGAGGAAGAGTTCGACTCCGTTCACGGAGCGAGGGTACATCGAATTGGATACATCTATCTTGATGCATCGAATTCGATGGATTACTGTGATGCGTGGCAGCCACGCCACTGACACGAGGGGAACCCCATGACGTACGAGAACACGTATGAGAACACTCGCACCGGCACCCTCGACGCGCCCGGCGCCACCCTCCACTACCAGGTGCGCGGGGACGGCCCCGCGCTGCTGATCGGCCAGAGTGGCGAGGGGGACGCCGACCGCAGCGTCGACCTCGCCGCGCGCCTCGCCGACACGTACACGGTGGTCACCTACGACCGGCGGGGCCTGTCACGGAGCCGACTCCACGACCCGTCGCGCGGGGCCAAGCTCACCGAGCACGCGGACGACGCGGCGCGCGTACTCGCGGCGGTGACACCCGAACCGGCCGCGATGCTCGGCTGCAGCCTCGGCGCCGTCATCGGCCTGCACCTCGCGCTGCGCCACCCCGGCCGAATCCACACCCTGATCGCCCACGAGCCCGTCGCGCCACGGCTGCTCCCCGCCGCCGAACGGACCCACCACGAACACGAACTCGCCCACCTGCGGCAGCTCTACGTACGCGACGGCCTCGCCGCAGCCCTCCCCGAGATCGCCCGCGTCCTCGGCATCGACACCAGCGGCCGCGACTCCGAACCCAGCCTGACCCCACAGCCCATCAACGACCTGCGCCGCGCCAACTTCGACTACTTCATCCGCCACGACTTCACGGCGGTACTCGCCGACACGCTCGACCTCCCCGCTCTCACGGCCACCCCCACCCGCATCATCCCGGCCGTCGGCCGCACCACCCCCGACGGCGTCTTCGACCGCCGCTGCGCCTACGCCCTCGCCAGCGCGCTCGGCACGGAGGTGGTGGAACTGCCCGGCGGCCACAACGGCAACACCAGCCACCCGTCCGGCTACGCGGCCCGCCTGCGCGACCTGCTCGCCGTCCCTGCTCAGCTATGACCGATTCGTTCAAGACCACGTCGGCAGCGGCACCGTACCGTCGAGGCCATGGAGAACACGGAGAAAATCGCTTCGGAATCGCGCCACATCAGCACACATATCGACCGCCCCGCCAAGGAGGTCTACGACTTTGCGTCGACCCCCACCAACCTGCCCCGGTGGGCTCACGGGCTGGGGAACTCCATCGACAAGATCGACGGGCAGTGGATCGCCGAGTCGTCGCCCATGGGGCGGGTCGTGGTCGCCTTCGCGCCCCGAAACGAGTTCGGCGTCCTCGATCACGATGTCACACTGCCGTCGGGCGAGACCGTCTACAACCCGGTGCGGGTGATCGCTGACGCCACCGGCTGCGAGGTGGTGTTCACCCTCCGCCGACAGCCGGACATGAGCGACGAGGACTTCCGACGCGACGCGGACGCGGTGACCCGCGACCTCGCCACGCTCAAGCAGGTGACGGAGCGCGGCTGACACGAGCGGCGATGGCCCGCGCACACTCCAGGGGCTCGGTGTGCGTGGTGTCCACCTCCAGGTCGTAGCTCACGCCCTGGTGGACCACATCCGCCTGCGACTCGGCCATTCCCACAGCCCGATCCCCGCGGGCGGCCTCACGGGTCGCGGCAACCTTGGGCTCACACCTGACGCCGACCCACAGCACACCGAGGCCGCGCAGAGCCTTCACCCACCGCTGCTGTGACTCCGCCTGCCCCAGGAACACCTCGTCGACGATGACCCGAGCCCCGGCCCGGGCCATCGCGGCGACCCCCTCGATCCACGCGGCCTCCAGCGCCCTGAACTCGGACCCGACGCTCACGCCGCCATCCGGAGCGATCTCGATCCCCGATGTCGACCCCGTCATGGACGCGGGCATCGCCTCGATCAGCGTGTCGATGCTGAACGTCAGCCATGGATCCGGCAGAACCGCCTGCAACCCCCTGGCGAGGCTGGATTTCCCCGAGCTGGAACCACCGTTGAGGACGATCACGTGAGTAGCCATCGCGCCAGGGTAAACGGCCTAACCGTCGAGCTCGCCGTCCCGGACGGCGTCCACGAACGCCTGCCAGGCCGATGGCTCGAAGCGCAGGGCGCCGCGCGCGCGGTCCTTGGTGTCACGGACGGCCTGACGGCCGGTGGGGAGGATGCCGCGTTCGACGCAGTTGTTCGCGGTGCCGCTGTAGCTGCTCTTGTGCCACATCGCGCGGTCAAGCTCAGATATCACGGTCTGCTTCCTAAGTGAGGTCGTGGATGTACTGCAGAGATGCGGCGGGAGACAGTGCGGCGGCCGTCAGCTCGTCCCACGCCGTCGAGTACCGCACAACGTCCTGCCGCCGTTCGAGCAAGCTACCACCGGTGATGTGCTCCAACCAGACGATGTCCGCCGGGGGTTCGCCCCTCTGACGGAAGACGGTGAACGGAGGACACTGTTCCAACGGAAGGGGCGCATCCAGCGGCAGGATCTGGATGTTCACGTTGGGCCGTTTCGCCTCGCGCAGAAGATGTTCAAGCTGCTCAAGAGCCACATCCGGAGATCCGCCGATGCGGTGCAGCGCGGGTACGTCGATGATGGCGCGCAGGCAGAACCCGGACTGGTCGTCGAGCAGTTCCCTGCGCTTCATCCTTGTCTCGACAAGGAGTTCCACACGGTCGGAGGGGAGCACCGCGAACATATGCCGCACGTACTCCTCGGTCTGCAGCAGACCCGGAATGAGCATGGACTCGTAGGTGCGCACCAGCTCGGAGTCCGCCTCAAGGGTGAGGAGGTCTCTCAAGTCATCCCGCAATAGCGGGCCTTGACCGCTCCACCAGTCCACCTTGTGGATCTCCTTGGCCAGCCGCCTGAGGCTCGCACACTGACGCTCGTCCTCGACCCCGTAGTGCTTGAGCAGCACCGTCAGATCCAGCGGCCGGATGCCTCGCCTCCCGTTCTCGATCTGGCTGACTTTCGGCTGCCCGCACTCCAGGACTTCGGCAACCTCATGGACCTTCAAGCCCGCCTCAATGCGGAGTCGGCGCAGCTCCGCGCCGAGCCGACGACTGCGCATGGTGGGCATATCGCTCTGTGCCATGGCGGCATGCTGCTCCGCAATCGGACTTCCGAACAAGCGCCTTGCGCACTTTCATCACTCATACGAGTGACGGCTAAGGAATAACTTGCCTGAGCGATAGGTGACGGCCCATCATCGCGGCATCACCGACCGTCACCGAAAGGCCGTGCCCGCCATGGCAGTTGAAGAGGTCCCCCAGCGCTACGATCAGCACCTGCACGCCGCCCCCGAAATACTGATCCGCATCCGCCGCATCATCGGCGCCCATCTGCGGCTCTGGGGCCGCGATGACCTCATCGACGCCGTGGCGCTCTGCGTCACCGAAGTATTGGCGAACGTCCACAAGCACACCGACTCCGGCGAGTGCCACCTCCGGCTCCAGAACACCCCGGACGGCGTCCGCACCACGGTCAGCGACACGGAGCCCACGCTCCCCACCGTCCGCGAACCGGACTGGTGCGCCGAGAGCGGGCGCGGCATGTTCATCCTCAGTAGCACCGCCCACCGCTGGGGCGTCCTGCCCACACCCACCGGCAAGGACGTGTGGTTCGAGTGCCGGTCCGCCCGCCTCGCACCTTCGCCGTCGTCGTCAGGCTGATGGGTCCCAGACGCGTACGACGCCTCCTCGGCCCGCCGTCAGCACCACGTGACGGCCCTCCGCCAGCGTGATCGCCACGGTCCAGACTTCGCCCTCGTGTCCGGCCAGTGGCGCCCCGACCTGCCGGCCCTCGGCGAGGTCCCAGATCCGGGCCGTCCCGTCGTCGCTGCCGGTCACCGCGAGTGTCCGGGCTCCGATCACAGCGGTGGCCAAGGCGGACGTGCGCTCCGTATGGCCCGTGGGGAAGTTGCTGACCGGATCGCCGCCGACCGCGTCCCAGATCCGCATCTCGCCGGAGTGGGTCACCGCCAGCACAACGGGACGGCCACCGACCTCGGACAGGGCAACGGCGTGGACCGATCCGTCGGCAGACCACTTGTGGAGCAGCTCTTCGGACTCGAGATCCGACAGCAGAACTTCGCTGTCGCCGCCCGACACGACAACCGGACGCCCGTGCAGCCGCCCCGCCACGAGACCGCACATATCGTCGGAATGACCGGGAAGCTCCCGAGGCTCCTGCCCCTCCGCGTACTCGTCATCTGTCGGACCCCACGCCTCGACCTCGGGATCCGACGGATCCCACACCCACACCTCGGGCGCGGCCGCACCGGCCACAAGGGTGGTGCGCCCGCCCACCGAGGTCAGGGCCAAGGCGTGGACGCAGCTGCGGAACTCCGGCGGGGCATTGAGCAGCTCGCCGCTCATCACGTCCCACAGGCCCGGCCCCTGGTGCTGCCCGCCCGCAGCGAACAGCACCCGCCCATCGGCGACGGCCACGTCAACATGCTGGAAGTCCGGGTACACGGGAATGCCGTACGACCCGTTGTCGAAATCGGCCAGTGGCCGCTCCAGCCACTCACCGCTGAGCAGGTCCCACGTCCACACGTCGTTGCGACTGGCGCACACCGCCAAGGGACGTCCGTTCACATCGACCACAGCGAAGTCGTCGATGTTTCCTTCGGACGGAATCATGCTGTGCTTGATCAACCGATCGTCAGTCATGCCGGTGATGCTAAGGCGAGGCGCCGAAGCACACGGCGAAACCCACCTCGCACCTTCGCGACTGCGCGCCTAATCTGTGGCCGGAGGCGACGGCTACCAGCGCGTAGCGCAGACGGCGAAGGAGCATGTGATGAAGGGCTGGACCGCGAGCGACATCCCCGACCAGACCGGCCGCACCGCCGTGGTGACCGGCGCCAACAGCGGCATCGGCTACGTCACCGCCCGCGAGCTGGCCCGCCACGGCGCCCAGGTGGTGCTGGCCTGCCGCAGCGAGGCGCGCGGGTCCGAGGCCGCGGAGCGGATCCGGGCGCAGGCGCCGGGCGCGGACGTGCGGGTCGCGTCGCTGGACCTGGCAGACCTGAAGTCCGTACGGGCCTTCGCGGCCGAGCACAAGGGCGACCGGCTCGATCTGCTGATCAACAACGCGGGCGTGATGGCCCTCCCGTACCGCAGAACCGCCGACGGCTTCGAGATGCAGTTCGGCGTCAACCACCTGGGGCACTTCGCGCTGACCGGGCTGCTGCTGCCGAAGCTGCTGGAGGCGGGCCCGGGAGCGCGAGTGGTGAGCGTCTCCAGCTTTATGCACATGCTGGGGACAGTCGATCCGCGCGACCTGAACATGGAGCACAAATACCGGCGTTGGACCGCCTACTCCCGCTCCAAGAGCGCCAATCTCCTCTTCATCCACGAACTGTCCCGCCGTCTGCGCGCCTCCGGCGCCTGGCTGACTGCCGCCGCGGCCCACCCCGGCTACGCCTCGACCAATCTCCAGACCGCCGCCCCCAGGATGGAGGGCCGCCGCGGGACCCAGCGCTTCATGGAGATCGGCAACCGCTTCTTCGCCCAGACCCCCGACAACGGCGCCCTCCCCACCCTCTACGCGGCCACCGCCCCCGACGTACGCCAGGACGACTTCTTCGGCCCGCCCTTCCAGATGTGGCGCGGCACCCCCACCCGCTCGGCCCGCGCGAAGTGGACGCGGGACGACAGGGCGGGCAGGGGGTTGTGGGCGGCGTCGGAGCGGTTGACGGGTGTGCGGTACGACGCGCTCGCGGGCTGACGCAGGTCAGGAGTCGGTCACCAGCAGTCGATAGCCGACGTCGATGGTGTCGAGTGCGAGCAGGTCGGCGTGACGGTGGTGCCAACGGCCGGTCGCGAGGTCGTCGCTGAGCCTTGTCAGGCCGGGGGCGAGGACGTCTTCTCCGGTCTGGGCGAGCATGGAGATTCCGGCGCGCACCTGTGGGTCGAGATAGGCGTGGGGGCGGCGCCAGTAGGCCGCTCCGAACCCGTCCGTGCAGTCGTGCGGGACGCGGACGGGCTCGTGCTGCGCCCCGCCAAGCAGCGTGGCCAGCCGGCCGGTCGGGATGGCCCGGGTGTCGTCGAAGGCGGCGGCCTGGGGAAGGTACTCGCGCACGAGCCAGAACTGCTCGCGGAAGATCTGCTGGTCCCAGGTCAGGATGACGACGCGGCGGCGCGCGACCCGGCGGAGTTCGGCGATGCCGGCCGCAACATCGCTCCAGTGATGGACGGTCAGCAGTGCCATGACGGCGTCGGCAGCGTTGTCGCGCAGCGGAAGATGTTCGGCGACCGCGCGCACGGCGGGCGCGGCCCCGGGTGGGCGCTGGGTGAGCATGACGTGGCTGGGCTCGAGGGCGAGAACCGTCTGCGGCGGCTCGTAGGAGCCGGTGCCCGCTCCTACGTTGATCACGTCCGCGGCGTTCCCGAGCGCGGCGTGAATCTGCGCGGCGATCCGCGGATCCGGCTGCCGGGTCCGGCCGTAGGTCGCGCTGAGCGTGTCATAGATGGCCATGCATCTCAGTTTGCGCAGGGCTTTCACCGCTGTGGGCAGGCCAGGCACGGCGGGCCCTGGACATTCAGTGAGCGCAGCACGGGGGCGCACCGGCTGCCCGGTGCGCCCCCGTGTAGCCGATGTCGCGCGCCGCGCCGGTCAGACCTCCAGGCCCTGCTCGAGCTTGCGCAGGTTGTGGCGCGCGAGGGCGAGGTTCGCGCGCTGGCGGTCCAGGGCGATGTAGAGGAAGAGCGAGCCGTTCGACTGCTGCAGCGGTCGGATGAGGTGGTACTGGTTGGTCAGCGTGATGAGGATGTCCTCGATGGAGTCGCGGATCTCCAGGCTGGCCAGCGTGCGGATCTTGGCCCGGACGACCTCCGTGTTGCCGGCCGCGGCCAGCTCCAGGTCGAGGCCGCTGCCGCCGCCCACGGTGCCCAGGGTCATGCCGCTCTCGTAATCGACGAGAGCCACCCCCAAGGCTCCGTCGATCGTCATGGCCTCCTTCAGAGCAGTCTCGATGTTCATCAGCACTTCCTTCGAGGTCTTCGGCGGGTCGTCACGCCGTACGACGGGTGGCGAGCAGGATGGTCGGCAGAGCTCGTGCGGCAACGGGCGCCATCACGTAACGTGCAAGAGAAGCACAACTGTTGATGATTTTTAGGCAGATTGTGATCGGCTGAGTTCTTTCTCGCCAAAATTGTGATCGAAGAGTATCGTCGCGGCACTCCAGAAGTGAAGGGGGCGGGGTGTCCGAACTGGCCATGTCCATGCGCCACTTGCTCGACCACCAGGGAGTCAGCGCCGCCATGCTGGTGGACGGCACCACGGGGCTGGAGTACGGCTTCAGTGGTGATCGTTCGGCGCTGCCGCGTGCCGAGCAGGCCTGTGACGATGCTCGTCAGGTTTCGGACACTTTCGAAGCCGCCACGGGATACGCGGAGTTGGAGAACATCACGGTGACCACCACGCAGTGTCACTACCTCACCCGGGTGGTGCCCCGGGAGCGGGGCGACGCCCTGTTGCTGGTGGTCGCGCTCGCCAGGGAGAGTACGAACCTGGCGTTGGCGGCCCGTCAGATTGACGACCACGCACGGCAATTGCTCGCATGAACGACTTCCGGAGCGAGTTGACGGCGCTGTGTGAGCAACGGTTCACCGGGGTGCTGCGGATCGAGGGAAGCCCGGCGGGGGTCATGCATCTGCGCGAGGGGCTGATCGCGGGGATCGTCACCCCCGGTGCCCCGGGGCCCGAGTCCCTGTTGCTGAAGTCGGGGCGGATCACCGAGCGGGAGTGGTCCGCGGCGTTCGCCGCCGGGGTCGCCGAGGAGCGGGTGGCGGAGCAGCTGACGGCGACCGCCGGGATCAGCGCGGCGGAGCTGGAGGTGGTCACGGTCTCCGCCCTGTACGACGGGGCCTTCACCATGGCGCTGAACCGGCCGGAGCGGTGGCAGGCCGAGCCCGGAGCCGTCAATCTCCCGCTTCCCGTACGGCCCGGGGTGCATCCGCGGGATCTGCTGCGGGAGAACCGCCGTCGGCTGTCCGAGCTGTCCCAACGGTGGGGCTCGCCACAGCAGTTGGTGCTGCACCGGGTGACGGGCCGGGCCGCCCCGAGCGGCGTGGCGAACCCCCGTTTCCGCGACATCCTGCTGCACGCCAACGGCCGGCACACGCCCCGTGACATCGCCTTTCTGGTCGGGCGCGGCACCTTCGCCGTCGTCACCGACATCGTCTCCATGGCCACCCGCGGCCTGCTGGACGGCCGGCCCGCCCCTGCGCCCACGGGGGCCGCCGGGGCCGCCGGCGCCGCGATCAGGACACCTGCCCGGGAGGAGGGCGGTGGCGCGGCCGGGGCCGGGGTCGGCTCCGGCGTCGTACCGCCCGACCCGCTCCCGCCCGCCGCACTGCCCCGGCGCCGCCCGGGCACCAACCGCCCGACCAACTGAATACCGCAGCACCACCCCCCGCACACGGCGCAAGGAGTTCTCGTAGTGAGTGATGAAGGACTGGTCCAGGAGCTGAAAGGCCTGCGGGAACAAGTCCTTGGCGTGAGCGACACGCTCGTCGCCACCGCCGACGGCCTTCTCGTGGCTTCCGACAGCTACGAGATCCACGCCGAGTCGGTGGCGGCGCTCGCGGCCGCCTCGCTGGGCCTCGCCCGGCGCACCGCGGGGGAGGTCGGCATCGGCGGGCTGCGCGAGGTGGTCACTCGCGCGCAGTCGGGGCACCTCGTCGTGTACGCCATCGGGGAGCAGGCGCTGCTGGCGGTCAGGGGGGACGAGGGGCTCGACCTGGACGGGCTCCATGTGACCTCCCGCGCGACCGTCGAGCGCCTCGCCGCCCTGATGTCCGTGGATCTCAGCGCCTGATCAACCGCCTGATCGGGCGCCTGATGAACCGTCTGATCAGGCGTCTGATCAACCCTCTGGTCAGGCGGCTGATCAGCCGCCTCGTCAGCCGTTGATACGGCGGCGCTCCTCGATGCGGTGGAGTACGGCGCGCAGCGCCAGTTCGTAGCCGAAGACGCCGTGGCCGCAGAGATAGCCCTGGCTCACCGCCGCCGTCACCGAGGTGTGCCGGAATGGCTCGCGGGCGTACACATTGGAGATGTGGACCTCGATACAGGGCACACCGAGGCCCGCCACCGCGTCCACCGCGTCGCGCAGCGCGTAGCTGTAGTGCGCGTACGCGCCGGGGTTGAAGATGATGCCGTCGTCGTGGCGGGCCTGGTGGACGAGGTCGACGAGCACGCCCTCGCTGTTGCTCTGCGCGCACCGCACCTCGGCGCCCAGCTCCTGCCCCAGCGCAGCCGTACGCTCCTCGATCTGCTCGAGCGTGGTGGATCCGTAGGTGCCGGGGTCACGCTCGCCGAGGAGGTTGAGGTTCGGGCCGTGCAGCAGCAGGACACGGGGGCGGGTGGTCATCGTCAATGGTGTCCGATTCGTTCGTCGAGGGCGCGGCGGGCGCCTTCGAGGGCGGAGGCGGTGGCCCGGCGGGCCGTTTCGGCGTCGGGGAGGCCGAGGGCGGCGGCGATCTCGTCCCAGTTGTGGCCCGAGCCGAGCAGCGCCTGTACCGCGGCGCCGAGGGCGGAGTCGGTGGCGCGGCGGGCCTCGGCGATCTCGCTGAGGGTGGCGAGCAGATCGGGGGCGGTGTGGGCGGCGCCGGTGTGGCGGCCGGCGAGGGTGAGCGACTGGTCCGCGGTCACCCACCAGTCGGCCGGAGTGGGGGGCTGTTGAGTCACGGTCACCTGGACATGGTAGCTCCGGGGACCGTTGAACGGTTCTCGTGGTCCGCTGTACGGACCTGCTCGACGCGCCCCGCCACGCCACCGGTTCCACACTGGTGAGTGCGAGGTACGTGTGAAAGGAGCTGATCGACCGATGAGCACGATGCATGCGGTACGGGCTCACACACGAGGTGGCCCCGAGCGGCTGGCGTACGAGTCCGCGCCACGGCCGGAGCCCGGGGCCGGGGAAGTTCTCGTGGAGGTGCGGGCCGCCTCCATCACCTCCGGCGAACTGGCCTGGGACGCCTCCTGGACCGACAGCTTCGACGGAACGGGCCGGGCCCGCACGCCGGTCGTCCCCTCACACGAGGTCTCGGGGGTCGTCGCCGAGCTCGGCGGGGGCGTCACGGATCTCGCGGTGGGCGACGAGGTCTACGGGCTGATCCCCTTCACCCGCGACGGCGCGGCCGCCGAGTACGTCACCGTCCCCACCGCCGCGCTCGCCGCCAAGCCCGCCCGGCTGGACCACGACACCGCGGCCGCCGTTCCCCTTGCCGCTCTCACCGCCTGGCAGGCGCTGTCCGACCACGCCGGCACAGAGGCCGGACAGCATGTGCTGGTCCACGGCGGCGCGGGCGGCGTGGGGTCCTTCGCCGTGCAGATCGCCGTGGCGCTGGGCGCGCGGGTGACGGCCACCGCCTCAGCGCGGGACCGCGAGTTCGTCACGGGGCTGGGCGCCGAAGAGGTCATCGATCACCACGCCGAGCGCTTCGAGGACCGCGTCGCCGACGCCGATGTCGTGTTCGACACGGTGGGCGGCGAGACGCAGACCCGTTCGTGGACGGTGCTGCGCCGGGGCGGGACGCTGGTCAGCATCGTGCGGCCGCCGAACCCCGAGCGGGCCGCCGCCCGTGGTGCGCGTGGCGTGTTCTTCGTCGTCGAGCCCGATCGCGCCGGTCTCGAGGCGATCACCGAACTGATCGACGGCCGACGGCTCACCCCGGTGGTGGACCGGGTCGTCCCGCTCGCCGATACCCGCGCCGCGTACGAGGCGCTGCGTACCGAACACCCGCGCGGCAAGATCGTCCTCCATGTCGGTGACGAGCCCCACGTCACGCCTCGACCCGCTCCACCTTGTCGATGAGCAGCGCGTACGCCAGCAGCCCCACGGCCACCACGATGCCGATGTAGCCGAGCGCCCAGGCGAAGGAGCCCGTGCTGTCGACGATGACGCCGATCACCAGCGGGGTGAGCACCCCGCCCGCGTTGGCCATGAAGTTGAACACGCCGCCGCCGGTGCCGGTGAGCCGGCGCGGGACGGCGTCCGAGAACAGCGCCCAGCTGTTCTGCATCAGGCCCTGGGCGAAGAACGCGATCGACATGAAAGTGATCACGAGCGGAACGGAGTTGGTGAAGTTCGCGCAGACGATGATCGAGGCCAGTACGAAGCCGATCATCACGGGGGCCTTGCGGGCGAACGTACGGGACTTCCCGCTGTTGAGCATCCGGTCCGACCAGGCGCCGCCGACCAGCGTGCCGACCAGCGCCGCGAGATACGGGGCGGAGGCCCAGAACCCGGCCTTGATGACGCCCATGTCCTTCTCCTCCACCAGATAGCTGGGGAACCAGGTGAGGAAGAAGAACAGCACGGAGGCGCTGGCGAACTGGCCGATGTACATGCCCCACAGCCGCCGGTTGGTGAGCAGTACCCGCAGATCGTCCCAGATGTCCGTGGGCTCGCTCGCCGCGGCCTTCTCGGCGGCGTCGGCCGTCTCCTGCTCGTCCGCCTGCCGGATGTGGGCGAGTTCCTCGGCGCTGACCCGCGGGCTCTGCTCCGGCCGGTCGTACACCCGGCGGAACCAGACGACGGAGAAGAGCAGCCCGATGGCCCCGGTCACCAGGAAGACCGAGTGCCACCCGAAGTGCACGGTGAGCAGCGAGAGCACCGGTGCGGCGATCGCCAGGCCGATGTACTCGCCCGCGGTGTACGTGGCGGTGGCCCGCCCGCGCTCGCGGCCGGGGAACCAGTTGACGACGAGCCGGTTGTTGGACGGGAAGGCCGGGGCCTCGAAGGCGCCGAGCGCGACGCGCACGCCGATCAGCGAGCCGAAGCCGCGGGTCAGCGCCATGGCGCCGGTGGCCAGCGACCAGCCGATGAGCGCGTAGCCGAAGGCCAGCTTGGCGCCGACCTTGTCGATCAGCCGCCCGGTGGGGATCTGGAGCAGCAGATACGCCCAGCCGAAGGAGGAGAGCAGCACGCCCTGTTCGGTGGCGCTGAGGTGGAAGTCGTCCTTGATGTGCGGGAGGGCGACCGACAGGTTCGTACGGTCCAGGTAGTTGATCGCGGTGATGACGAACAGCGACGCGAGCAGGCCGTAGCGGGCGCGGCTGACGGCCGGGCGGGCGCGGTCGGGGATGAGGGGTGGTGGAGCGGTGGAGTCGTCGGCATTGGCGTCAGTGTTGGTGCTTGTGGTGCTCATGAAGACTCCTTTGTCTCGGCCGGGGGACTCAGCTGGGGGACTCAGCGGGAAGTCAGGCGGCGGGGGTGGCCACGGCAGCCGTGGCAAGGACGCGACACGTGGTCCGGTACGCGCGCGCGGCGGTCTCCGCGGGTGCGCGGGCGTCGAGGTCGTCTGAGAGGACCTCGACCGAGACGGGAGCCTGTACGCCGGCTCGGCACAGCAGTCGCAGCAGACCGGTGAGGTCGGCCGCTCCCTCTCCCGGCAGCTGCCGCTGGTGGCGGGCTTCGTGCAGGGTGTCGGACAGGGGGGTGGGCAGCACGTCGTCGAGCTGGACGCTCACCACGGCGCCGGGCGGCAGGGCCGCGATCTCCTCAGGACGGGTACGGCCCCGGGTGAGGTGCCAGGCGTCGAGGATCAGCCCGGGGGACGCGGACGCGGAGGCGGGCGCGGAGGCGGGCGCGGACGCGGCCCCTGTCGGGCGTGGGGACCGTACGGCGGACACGACACGCGCCGCGAGACCCAGATCGCGGATGCCGGAGAACGGCATGAACTCCAGTCCCAGCACCGCCCCCGCCCGCTCGGCGCGCTCGGCGGCCGCCCGGAGCCCGTCGACCAGGTCCTGGTACGGGTGCTCGTCGAACATCCCGGCGTTGACCCGCCGGGCGCCGAAGGTCTCCGCGATGCGGAAGACGGTGTCGTCCTCGCTGCGCCGCCGCTCGTCGTAGCGCCGCGGCCGCGCCCAGTGGCGCAGCAGCTCCACCTCGGTGAGCCGCAGGCCGTACTCGGACAGCAGGGCCGCCAGCCGGGCGTCGGTCCAGCCCTCCGCGCGGGCCCTCCGGTACTGGTGCACGGCCAGGCCGATGCCGGTGAACCCGGCCTGCGCGGCGGCCCGGACGCGCTCGCCGAAGGAGGCGGTGCGCAGGGTCAGGGCGGACAGGGTGAGCCCGGGGGCGTCAGTCGCCGTCATCGGGGCAGCCGCCGTCATCGAAGAGATCCAGGGAGATCCAGGTCTTGCCGGCCCGGTCCCGGGCCCCCGCGAACGCCTCCTGCGCACGCTCCAGCGGGAAGCGGGCACAGGTCGCCGCGCCGGGCCGCACCGCGTCGGAGGTGATGTCGGCCAGCGCGGCCGTGAAGTCGCCGGGGTGGTCGTAGATGAGCGAGCCGCGCAGGGTGAGCTGGGAGCGGACCAGCTGGTTGACGCTGAGCGGCAGCGCCGCCGCGCCGAGCCCGACGAGGACGGCGGTGGCGCCGGGGACCGTACGCTCCAGGGCCGCGCCCAGCGCGGCAGCCACCCCGGAGGACTCGAAGACGTACGCGAAACCGCCCTCGCCGTCGGCCGCGGCGCGGGCGCCGAGCGCCTCGGCGTGCGCCAGGCGGCGGGGGTGCGGCTCCACGACGGCCGGGCGGACGCCGATGGCCAGCAGCGCCTGGCACAGCAGCAGGCCCTGCGCGCCCGCGCCGACGACCAGGGTCTTGTCCCCGGCGCCGACTCCCCCGCGCCGCACGGCGGTGCGGGCCACCGTGTACGGCTCGGCGCAGGCGAGGTCGGCGGGATCGGCGGTGTCGGGGACGGGGTGGGCGAAGGGGGCGGGGACGGCGATCCGCTCGGCGAGGAGACCGGGCGCGTTCATGCCGACGATGGCGCGCTTGGTGCAGGCGGAGGTCAGGCCGCGGGCGCACTCGGGGCAGCCGAGACAGGCGTAGTTCGGCTCGATGACCACGCGCCCACCCACGGCGCGGTCCACGACCCGCTCGCCGACGGCGACGACCCGGCCGAAGCCCTCGTGGCCGACGACCCACGGCAGCGCCGGGACGGCCCGGTCGCCGTCGAAGACGGCCAGGTCGGAGCCGCAGATGCCCATGCCTTCGAGGCGGACCAGGACATCGTGGGGGCCACACTCGGGTTCCGGCCAGTCGTCGACTGTCTCAAGGCGGCGGGGAGCGGTGAGGACGGCTGCTTTCACCGTGTCTCCTACGTGGGGAGGGGGAGGGCGGACATGGGGAGTTGGTCCGCTGAATGGACCTTTGGGTCCGTGTGCCGGTGACGATAGAACGTATGCTGAGCATCGACAAGAGGTTGCGGGCGAGTAACCGCGGTGTAAATGGGGCAGCCGGACCGGGAATCGGGGCCTGCCAAGCCAGAAAGCCCTTACCCGCCCCGCTCCGGCCCTGGTCCGCGCAGCGGACCTCGGTCCATACTGGGCGTCCATATCGGGACTGGACAGGTCCGCCGAGCGGACCGAACGGTAAGGAACGGCGGCATGAGCGAAGACAGCACGGGCAGCAAGGACGACAAGGAAGGCGGCAAGGAAGGCGGCGAGGCCCGGGGTATGCGGACGGTCCAGCGGACCATCGACATCCTCGAGCTGTTCAACGAGCACCGCCCCGCGCTGTCCCTCCGCGAGATCGTCACCACCAGCGGCCTGCCCAAGACCACCGTGCTGCGGATCCTCCAGACCCTGCGCCTCAACGGCCTGCTCTGGCTGGATGAACACGGCCGCTACACCGCGGGCCCCGCCTTCCTGCGCTGGGTCCGCATGGCGGACCAGGGCTGGCGGCTGCCCGCCCCCGCCCGCCGGGCGCTGCGCGAACTGGCCGCCGAGCACCGGGAGACGGTGCACCTGTACGTACGGCGCGATGTGCACCGCATCTGCATCGCCCAGGAGGAGGGCCCACAGGCGCTGCGCCATGTCGTCCAGGTCGGCGACGAACTGCCGCTGTGGGCGGGCGGCCCGTCCAAGGTGCTGCTGCTCGGGGCGGACGACACGCTGCTCGACCGGGTCGCCCGCCGCTCCCCCCACGGCCCGGACCACACCACGACGCTGCGCCGCTGGGTGGCCGACACACTGCGCAACGGGTACGCGGTCAGCCACGGCGAGCACGAGGAAGGGCTGTCGGCGGTGGCCGTCCCGGTACGGGCACGGGGCGGCGAGGTGGTCGCGGCACTGTCCTTCGGCGGCCCATCCGCCCGCTTCACGGCGGAGCGGCTGCCACGCTTCGTCAACTCACTGACGACGGCGGCCCGCACGGTCGGGGGCAGCGGGGGGTTCGGCGGCCTGCGCGGATAGGGCGACCTACGCCCGCAACTCCTCCGCCGCGTCCGCGACCCGCGCGATCAGCCGCAGCAGCGTCTCCCGCTCCCCTTCGTCCAGCGGCGCGAGGAAGACCCGGTTCATCCGCGCCGTACGCGTCACCAGCTTGCGGTGGACGCGGACGCCCTCATCCGTCAGCTTGAGCACATTGCGGCGCCCGTCGCGCGGGTCACGCACCCGCTCGACCAGCCCGCGCCGGGCCAGCCGGGCCACGACGTCGGCGATGGTGGAGCGGTCGAGGTGGACGTGTTCACTGAGGGTGCGCTGGTCGATGTCCGGCTTCTCGACGAGCGCGTTGAGCACCGCGAACTGCGGCGAGGTCGTCTCCTCCGAGACCATCGCGCCCCACAGGAGGGAGTGTGCCTGCTGCAGCCGGCGGGCCAGGTGCCCGGGGTGCGTGCTCAGATCGACCGCGCCCATGCCCCGTCGCCCCTCTTCCCTCGCATTTCATTCGTACACTGAATAATTCTGCCCTGCGGAAGCGCGCACGTCGAGCACAGGTTTTTCTTCCGCATGTCCCTTGACCGCACCTCCTCGCCAATGACAGCGTTCTGGGCAGACAAAAATAATCAGCACACTGAGCATCTGGGTCCAGATGGTCTCAGACGGCCCCAGATGGCCTCAGTTGTGCGAGCACCGCGGAGTGACGATGGCCGACATTCGTAGCCTGCACGACGCCGTGGCGGACCTTGTCCACGATGGGGACACCCTCGCGATGGAGGGCTTCACCCACCTGATTCCGTACGCCGCCGCGCACGAGATCATCCGTCAGGGCATCACCGACCTCACCCTCGCCCGGATGACCCCCGACGTCATCTACGACCAGCTGATCGGCGCCGGACTGGTGCGCAAGCTGATCTTCTCCTGGGGTGGCAACCCCGGCGTCGGCTCGCTGCACCGCTTCCGCGACGCCGTGGAGAACGGCTGGCCGCGCCCCCTGGAGCTGGACGAGCACAGCCACGCGGGCATGGCCAACCGCTATGTGGCGGGCGCGTCCAAGCTGCCGTTCGCCGTGTTGCGCGGCTACCGGGGAAGCGACATCCCGTCCCGTACGGAGACGGTCGCAACCGTCGTCTGCCCCTTCACCGGCGAGGAGCTGGCCGCGGTCGCGGCCCTGAACCCGGACGTCACCGTCATCCACGCCCAGCAGGCCGACCGGGACGGCAACGTCCAGCTGTGGGGCCTGACCGGTGTGCAGAAGGAGGCGGCGCTCGCCGCCGACCGGGTCCTGGTGACCGTTGAGGAGATCGTCGACACGCTGGAGCCGCGGCCGGGCGGGGTCGTCCTGCCGACCTGGGTCATCGACGCGGTGGCCCACGTCCCCGGCGGCGCCCACCCCTCGTACGCCTCCGGGTACTCGGTCCGGGACAACGCCTTCTACCAGGCCTGGGACCTGATCGCCCGCGACCGCGAGGCGTTCACGCGATGGATCGAGGAGCACGTGCGAGGCAGCATCCCCAGCGGCAGCGGCGACAAGGTTGGCGCGTGATGACCGACAACTTCACCCGCGACGAGCTGATGGAGGTCAACGCCGCCCGCGCGCTCGCCGGCGCCAGGACCTGCTTCGTCGGCATCGGGCTGCCCAGCACCGCCGCCAACCTCGCCCGCGCCACGGTCAATCCGGGCCTGGTCCTGATCTACGAGTCTGGGACGATCGGCTCCAAGCCGACCCGGCTGCCGCTGTCCATCGGCGACGGCGAGCTCGCCGAGACCGCGGACGCCGTGGTGCCGGTGCCGGAGATGTTCAACTACTGGCTGCAGGGCGGCCGGATCGACGTCGGCTTCCTGGGCGCGGCGCAGGTCGACCGCTACGCCAACATCAACACCACGGTCGTGAACCGCGGCCCGGACAAGCCGGAGGGCCGGCTGCCGGGCGCGGGCGGCGCCCCCGAGATCGCCTCGAACTGCGGCAAGGTGCTGATGGTGCTGCGCCACTCCACCCGCAACTTCGTCCCGAAGCTCGACTTCGTGACCACCCTCGGCCACGGCGGCGGCCCCGGCGACCGCAAGAAGCTCGGCATGCCCGGCGCGGGCCCGGTCGCCGTCATCACCGACCTCGGCGTGCTGCGCCCCGACCCGGCGACCGCGGAGCTGGTGCTGACCGAGCTGCACCCGGGGGTATCTGTGGAGCAGGTACGGGCCGCCACGGGCTGGGAGCTGCGGGTGAGCGACGAGCTTGGCGCGACCGAGCCGCCGACACCGCAGGAGCTCGCCGCCCTGCGCGCGCTCAAGAACGCCGGAAAGAGCTCCGGAAAGAGCTCCGGAAAGGACGCCTGATCCCGATGACCAACGCCACGCCGCGCAACGGCACCCTGCGCGAGGTCTACATCGTCGACGCCGTGCGCACGCCCGTCGGCAAGTACGGCGGCGCGCTCGCGGGCGTGCGCCCCGACGACCTGGCCGCCCATGTCGTACGCGCCCTCCTCGCCCGCACCCCCGACCTCGACCCGGCCAGCATCGACGACGTCTACTTCGGCAACGCCAACGGCGCGGGCGAGGAGAACCGCGATGTGGCCCGGATGGCCGTCCTGCTGGCGGGGCTCCCCGTCGGCGTGCCGGGCGCGACCGTCAACCGGCTGTGCGCCTCGGGCCTGGAGGCCGTGCTCCAGGCCGCCCGCGCCATCGCCGTCGGCGACGCGCACATCGCGCTGGCCGGGGGCGTGGAGTCGATGAGCCGCGCCCCCTGGGTGCTGCCCAAGCCGGAGCGGGCCTTCCCGGCCGGGCACCAGCAGCTGTACTCCACCACGCTCGGCTGGCGCATGACCAACCCCGACATGCCGCCCGAGTGGACCGTCGCCCTCGGCGAGGGCGCCGAACTGATCGCCGACAAGCACGGCATCGGCCGCGCGGCGCAGGACGCGTACGCGCTCGCCAGCCATGAGAAGGCGGCGCGGGCGTGGCGGGAAGGGGCGTACGACGCGGAGGTCGTGCCGTACGAGGGCGTGGACCTGCCCCGGGACGAGACCATCCGCGACACCACATCGCTTGAGTCCCTGGCCAAGCTGAAGCCCGCCTTCCGCAAGGACGGCGGCACGGTCACGGCCGGCAACGCCTCGCCGCTCAACGACGGCGCGGCCGCGCTGCTGCTCGTCGACGAGGAGGGGCTGCGGGCCACCGGGCGCGAGCCGCTGGCCCGCATCGGCGCATCCGCCGTCACCGGCATCGAGCCGCAGTACTTCGGCCTCGGGCCGGTCGAGGCCGTGCACCGCGCGCTCGCCAAGGCCGGGCGCACCTTCGCCGACCTGACCACCCTGGAGCTCAACGAAGCCTTCGCCGCACAGGTGCTGGGCTGCCTCGCCGAGTGGCCGGACCTGGACCCCGCCCTCGTCAACCCGCGCGGCGGCGCCATCGCCATCGGCCACCCCCTCGGCGCCTCCGGCGCCCGGCTCGCCGGGGCCGTCGCCCACCAGCTCGCGGCGGCGGGCTCCGGGGTGGGCCTGGCCACCTTGTGCATCGGCGTCGGGCAGGGCCTCGCCCTCGTACTCGAAAGGTAACGGTGACACAGTTGTCTCTCACCCAGTCCGACATCGACGGCGAACTGGCCGTGATCCGCGAGGAGTACGGCCAGGCCCGCGCCGACGGGGCGCCCGCCGCCGACCACCCGTCACGCGACTTCCCGCCGTACCGCAGCAGCCTGCTGCGCCACCCCAAGCAGCCACTCGTCGCCGTCCAGGGCGACCCGGAGACCGTCGAGCTGCACACGCCGGTCTTCGGCCACACCGACATCACCGCGACCGACAACGACCTCACCGTCCAGCACCAGGGCGAACCCCTCGGCGAGCGCATCACCGTCTCCGGACGGCTCCTCGACAGCCGGGGCCGCCCGGTGCGCGGACAGCTCGTCGAGCTGTGGCAGGCCAACGCGTCCGGGCGCTACGCCCATCTGCGCGACCAGCACCCCGCCCCGCTCGACCCCAACTTCACCGGCGTCGGACGCACCCTCACCGGCGACGACGGGGGCTACACCTTCACCACGATCAAGCCGGGCGCGTATCCGTGGCGCAACCACGTGGGCGCGTGGCGCCCCGCACACCTCCACTTCTCCCTCTTCGGGACGGCGTTCACCCAGCGCCTGGTCACCCAGATGTACTTCCCCGGCGACCCGCTGTTCGGCTACGACCCGATCCTCCAGTCGGTCACCGACGAGCGGGCGCGACAGCGGCTGGTCGCGACGTACGACCACGCGCTCTCCCAGCCCGAATGGTCGCTCGGCTACCGCTGGGACATCGTCCTGGACGGGCCGTCCGCCACCTGGACAGAGGAGGGCCGCTGATGTCCACGCAGCCCATGTCCCCCACCCCGTCCCCCGACCTGTCCCCCACCCCCTCGCACACCGTCGGCCCCTTCTACGGCTACGCGCTCCCCTTCACCGGCGGCGGCGACATGGCCCCGGCGGGGCGCGCGGACGCGATCACCCTGCACGGATACGTCTACGACGGCGCGGGCGCCCCCGTCCCCGACGCCCTGGTCGAACTCTGGCAGGCGGGCCCGGACGGCTCTCTGTCCGGCGCCCCCGGCTCGATCCGCCGCGACCCGGTGACCGGCGGCTACGCGGGCCGCAACGGCGTGGATTTCACCGGCTTCGGCCGGATCCCCACGGACGCCGACGGCCACTGGACCGCTCACACCCTCCCCCCGGGCGCCCCCTCCCCGGCCCCCTACATCAGCGTCTGCGTCCACGCCCGCGGCCTGCTGCACCACCTCTTCACCCGCGTCTACCTCCCCGAAAACGCCGCCGCCAACGCCGCCGACCCCCTCCTCGCCTCGCTGCCCCCGGCCCGCCGCGAGACCCTGGTGGCGACGGCCGGGCCGCAGCCGGGGACGTACCGCTTCGACATCCGCCTCCAGGGCGAGGGGGAGACGGTCTTCCTTGAGTTCCGCTAACTCCCACGACCCGGCTGCTCTCGCCGCCGACAGCGGGCTGCTGTCGCCGGTGCGGGTCGGGGCGAGCGTTGAGGAGGCCACCGGGGACGTCGCCTTCCTCCAGGCCATGCTGGACGCGGAGGCCGCGCTCACCCGGGCGCAGGCCGCGCTCGGGCAGGCGCCCGGAGCGGCCGCGGGGGCGGTGGCGGGCGTGGCGCGCGCGGAGCTGTACGACGTGCGGGACCTCGCCGTGCGGGCCCGCGCCGGGGGCAACCCGGTCATCCCGCTGGTCGCCGAGATGACGGCGGCGGTGGCCCGTACGGACCGGGAGGCGGCCGCGTACGTTCATCGCGGCGCGACCAGCCAGGACATCCTGGACACCGCCGCGATGCTGGTCGCCGCCCGCGCCCTGCCGCTGATCCTGGCCGACCTCGGCCGCACGGCCACGGCGCTCGGCCGGCTCGCGGCCGCACACCGCGACACCCCCATGCCCGCCCGCACCCTGACCCAGCACGCCGTGCCCACCACCTTCGGCCTGAAGGCGGCAGGCTGGCGCGCCCTGACCCTGGACGCCCACGACCGCCTCACCGCCCTCCGCCCGCCCGCCCAACTGGGCGGCGCGGCCGGCACGCTGGCGGCCTTCGCCGCGCCAGCGGAGGCCCCCGACACGGGATCGGCACCCGGCCAACCAGACCGGCCCGACGCCGACACGGAGCGCGCGCCGACGCCCGACCGGCCGCAGTCCCCCGGCGTGCGGCCGGCGACGGGTCCGGACGCCGAACGGGGCAGGGCCGCCACGACCATGGCGGCCGGCACGGCGACCGCGGCCCCGGCCGACCCGGCCGCCGACATCGGCGGCCGAACGCCCGGCGAGGCCGGCGGCCCGACACCAGCCGCCCCGGCCGGGCCAGGCGCTGCGCCCGGGCCGGGCGGAGACCTTGGGGTCCACCTTGGGGTCCGGCTCGTGGCGCGGTTCGCTGGGGAGCTGGGGCTCGCTGAGCCCGTGCTGCCGTGGCACACGCTGCGTACCCCGGTGGCCGATCTCGGGGCCGCGCTCGCCTTCGCCACCGGCGCGCTGGGCAAGGTCGCGGCGGATGTCCTGGTGCTCTCCCGGACGGAGATCGGGGAGGTCGCCGAGGGCAGCGGGGGCGGCTCGTCCGCGATGCCGCACAAGAGCAACCCCGTCCGCGCCACGCTCATCGCCGCCGCCGCCCGGCAGGCGCCCGGGCTTGCCGCCACGCTCCTCGGCTCGCTCGCCGCCGAGGACGAGCGGCCCGCCGGGGCGTGGCACGCCGAGTGGCAGCCGCTGCGCGAGCTGCTGCGGCTGGCGGGCGGGGCCGCGCGGGAGGCCGCCGAGCTGGCGGAGGGCCTGCGGGTGTTCCCGCGCCGGATGGGCGAACACCTCGCACTCACCGACGGCCTCATCGTCAGCGAGCGCATCGCCGCCGCCCTCGCTCCTCTCGTGGGCCGCTCGCGCGCGAAGGAGCTGCTGACGTCGGCGTCCCGGCGGGCGAGGGAGGAGGGCGGCGGACTGGCGGCGGCGCTGGCCGACGCGCTGGCGGAGGTACCGGGACTCGCGGGCCTGCTGCCCGAGGCGCAGCTGCGGGAGTTGACGGATCCGGCCCGCTACACCGGCTCCGCCGGCGCGCTCGTCGACCGGGCACTCCGCCGCGCGGCTCCTGATGTCCCCGGCTCCCCGCAGACCCCGCAGACCCCGCAGACCCCGCAGACCGACGGTGCGTGATCCCCGGCTCCCTGTCCCAGCCCGGCCCGGCCCCCGGCCACCTGTCCCAGCCCAGCCCGGCCCCCGGCCCTCTGTCCCAACCCGGCCCAGCCCGGCCTCCTGTCCCAGCCCAGTCCAGCCCGTCACCAGCCTTTCCCGAGCCCGCCCCATGCCCAACGCCCACCGCCGCCCGGAGCGCCGACCATGACTGACCTCCCGCACCACCTCCTCGACGGCCCCGCCACCGCCCCGCCCCTCATCCTCGGCCCGTCCGTCGGCACCTCCCTCGCCGTCTGGGAGCCCCAGCTGCCCGCCCTCGCCCGCACGCACCGCGTGCTGCGCTGGGATCTGCCCGGGCACGGCCGCTCCCCCGCCGGGCTGCTGCCCTCCGACGGCAGCGCCACCGTCGGCGACCTCGCCGCCCTCGTGCTGCGGCTCGCCGACGCGCAGGGGTGGGAGCGGTTCGCGTACGCGGGGATCTCGATCGGCGGGGCGGTCGGTCTGCACCTGGCCGCGCACCACCCGGAGCGGGTCGAATCGCTCGCCGTGATCTGCTCCTCGGCCCGCTTCGGCGACCCCGCGGCCTGGCGCGAGAGGGCCGCGCTCGTGCGGGCGGAGGGTACGGATGCGATGGTCGCGAGCCGCCCGGGCACATGGTTCTCGCACCGCTTCGCCGCCTCACCCCGCGCCGTCGCGCTGCTGGAGGACCTGCGGAGCTGTGCCCGCGCGGGGTACGCCGCCTGCTGCGACGCCCTCGCCTCGTACGACCTGCGCTCCGCGCTGCCGTCCATCACGGGCGTGCCCACGCTCGTCGTCGCCGGCCGCGACGACCCCGCCACCCCGCCCGCCCACGCCCGCGAGATCGCGGACGCGGTGCCGGGGGCGAGCCTGCTGGAGGTGGCGGGGGCGGCGCATCTGGCCGGGGTGGAGCGGCCGGAGCCGGTCACGGCCGTGCTGCTCGCGCACTTCGCCGGGGGCGCGGGGGTGGGCACGGACGCAGAGGCGGACATCAACGCCAACACCGGCACCAAAGCCCGCACCGGCACCAGCACCAGCGACGACGCCTCCCGCCGCGCCGCCGGAATGGCCGTCCGCCGCGCCGTCCTCGGCGACCCCCACGTCGACCGCGCGATCGCCCGTACGACCCCCTTCACCGCCCGGTTCCAGGACTTCATCACCCGCTACGCCTGGGGCGAGATCTGGACCGGCGACGCCCTGGACCGCCGCACCCGCAGCTGTATCACCCTCACCGCGCTCATCGCCCACGGCCACGACGCGGAGCTGGCCATGCACATACGGGCCGCCCTCACCAATGGCCTGACCCGCGAGGAGATCGGCGAGGTGCTGCTGCAGAGCGCGGTCTACTGCGGCGTCCCGGCGGCGAACTCCGCGTTCGCCACGGCCCAGCGGGTCTTCGACGAGCTGGGGCCGGCTGACGGCCCCGACGGCCCCGACGGCCCGTCAAACGTCAACCAGAGCAGCTGACATACCGCCGCAACAGCGCTGTCGCAATCCACCCCCATGGTTGATCATTGGGGCCGTACCGTGGTTGGTTGCACGATCCGGTCACAGGGAGCGACGGCGCGAGGGGGCGCAGCATGTCCAGCAATCACATGTCCATCAGCCGCAGACGACTGCTCGGCACCGGCGGGAGCCTGGCTCTGACGGGAGCGCTGGCCGCCGCGTGCGGCTCGAACACCGGCCGGGAGTCGGAGGACTCGGGCGGCAAGCCGGTCATCGAGCAGTGGTACCACCAGTACGGCGAGGACGGCACCGAGCGGGCGGTGAAGCGGTACGCCGCGGCGTACGGCAAGACCGGCAAGGCCACGGTCGAGGTGCAGTGGCGGCCGGGGAACTACGACCAGCAGACGGCCGCCGCGCTGCTCACCACGTCCGGCCCGGACGTCTTCGAGGCCAACGGACCGACGCTGGACCAGATCCAGGGCGGTCAGGTGGAGGATCTGACCGACCTCCTCGACGGCGTCAAGGACGACTTCAACCAGGCGGTCCTCGCGCCCAAGACGTACGACGGCAAGATCTGGGGCGTTCCGCAGGTCGTCGACATGCAGCTGCTCTACTACCGGAAGAGCCTGCTGAAGGACGCCGGCGTGGAGCCGCCGCGGACGCTCGACGCGCTGGTCGACGCGGCGAAGGAGCTCACGGACAAGAAGACCAAGGGGCTGTTCCTGGGCAATGACGGGGGCGCGGGGGTGCTCGGCGGCACCCCGCTCCAGGCCGCGGGGTTGCGGCTGGTCACCGACGAGGGCGAGGTCGGCTTCGACGACCCGGCCGCCGCCCGCGCGCTGGAGAAGATCCACCGGCTGTACGCGGACAAGTCGCTGCTGCTCGGCGCGCCCTCGGACTGGTCGGATCCGTCGGCGTTCATCCAGGGGCTCACCGCCATGCAGTGGTCGGGCCTGTGGGCGTTGCCGCTGGTCAAGAAGGAGCTGGGCAACGACTTCGGGGTGCTGCCGTTCCCGAAGGACGGGTCGGCGGGGAAGCCGTCGGTGCCGGTCGGGGCGTATGGCGCGGCGGTCAGTTCCAAGGCGAGGCACAAGGAGGAGGCGAAGGCCTTCGTGAAGTGGCTGTGGGTGGACAGGACGGAGTACCAGGAGGACTTCGCGCTGTCGTACGGCTTCCACATCCCGGCCCGGATCTCGCTCGCCAAGAAGGCCGACAAGCTGCGCGAGGGCGCGGCCGGGGACGCGGTGCGCTACGCCACCGACCACGGCTTCGCCGAGCCGCTGCTGTGGACCCCGGCGAGCCGGACCGCCTACCAGGACGCGCTCAGCCGGATCATCAAGGACGGCGCGAGCGCGGACCAGGAGCTGCGGGGCGTGGTGCGCAAGGTGGGGGCGGAGCTGCGGCGCGTGAAGAAGAGCTGACGGCGGCGATGGCGCAGGACACGCTGTCGCGCCCGCTTCAGGACAAGCCCGCGCGGGGTATGCGGCGCAGGCTGCTGGGCAAGCAGAACCGCACGCTCTGGTTCTGGGTCTTCGTCGGCCCGTTCGCGATCGGGCTCGGTCTGTTCACTTACGTACCGCTGGCGTGGAGCGTCTACCTCAGCTTCTTCGACGCGCACAACACGGTCTCGCCGACCGAGTTCGTCGGCCTGGACAACTACACGGCGATGCTGCGGGACGACGCCTTCACCGACAGCCTCGTCACCTTCCTGGTCTTCACGGCCTTCATCGTCCCGGCCACCTACGTTCTCTCGCTCTCACTCGCGCTGATGGTCAACAGGCTGCGCTGGGCGCAGGCGTTCTTCCGGTCGGTGTTCTTCCTCCCCGTGGCGTGCTCGTATGTCGTGGCGGCGCTGATCTGGAAGATGTCGATCTTCAACGGGGTGCGGTTCGGGCTGGCCAACACCGTGCTCGGCTGGTTCGGCACGGATCAGATCGCCTGGCTGTCGACGACCGACCCGCCCTGGTACTGGCTGGTCATCGTGACCGTACGGCTGTGGCTACAGGCGGGCTTCTACATGGTGCTGTTCCTGGCCGGGCTCCAGCGCATCCCGCGCGGCCTGTACGAGGCGGCGGCCGTGGACGGGGCGCGGCCGGGGTGGCAGGTCTTCCGGCACATCACCTTTCCGCAGCTGCGGGCGACGTCGATCGCGGTGACGCTGCTGCTGGTCATCAACGCCTTCCAGGCGTTCGACGAGTTCTACAACCTGCTCTCGGACTCGCGCGGCTATCCGCCGTACGCCCGCCCGCCGCTGGTGTACCTGTACTACACGGCGCTGGGGCAGGGGCAGAACCTGGGGCTCGGCAGCGCGGGCGCGGTGATTCTGGCGCTGATCATCGCGGTGGTGACGGTGGCTCAGGCCCGCTGGTTCGGGCTCGGCCGGAAGGAGGACTGACAGTGATGCGAGAGCCCCTCGTCCGCGTCGGCCGCGCGCTGCGGCTCGTCCTGCTGATCGCGCTGGCGATGGTCTTCCTGATCCCCTTCTATCTGCTGGTGCGCAACGGGCTGTCGCGCGAGGAGGACATCACCTCCGCCGAGTGGACGTTCTTCCCGAGCGATCTGCGGTGGTCCAACATCGGCGAGCTGTTCGACGACCCGAATGTGCCGATGGCGCACGCGCTGCTCAACTCCTCGCTGATCGCGGTGGCGACGACGCTGGGCACGCTGCTGCTGGCCTCCCTCGCGGGGTACGGACTCGCCCGGATCCCGTACCGCTACGCGAACGTGGTCTTCTACTGGATCCTGGGCACCCTCATGGTCCCGGCGGCCGTCACCTTCGTGCCGACCTTCGTCCTGGTGTCCTCGCTGGGCTGGGTGTCCACGCTGCGCGGGCTGGTGGTGCCGACGCTCTTCAGCGCGTTCGCGGCGTTCGTCTTCCGCCAGTACTTTCTCGGGTTCCCCCGGGAATTGGAGGACGCGGCGCGGGTGGACGGGCTCGGCTACTGGCGCACGTACTGGCGGGTCGTCGTGCCCAATTCTCGGCCGGTGTTCGCCGCCGTCGGCACGATCGTCTTCATCGGCGCCTGGAATTCCTTCCTGTGGCCGCTGGTCATCGGCCAGGACCGGGAGGCGTGGACCGTCCAGGTCGCCCTGTCGACGTTCACCACCGCCCAGACCGTCAACATCCACGAGCTGTTCGTCGCCGCGGCCGTCTCGATTCTGCCGCTGCTGGTGGTCTTCCTCTTTCTCCAGCGCTACATCGTGGCGGGGGTGGAGCGCTCGGGCATCGACGACTGAGGCGCCGGGCTACAGCCGGGCCGTGCGCTGTTCGGGGGCGCCGCCGCGCAGCAGGGCGGCGCCCAGCGGGGTCAGAGTGTGCAGCACGGCGCTGCCCCGGCGGAGGGTGAGCAGCAGGCCGGCGTCGCGCAGCACGCTGGCGTGCTGGCTGGCGGAGGCGATCGACACGCCGACGCGGCGGGCGAGTTCGCTGGTGGTGCAGCCGCCGCCGACCCCCTGAAGCACGGCGGAGCGGGTCTGTCCGACGAGCTTGCTCAGCGATTGGGCGGCCTCGCGGCCAGGTACGGGAAGGGGGCCGGGAACGGGACCGCGGGCGGAGCCGGGAGCGGAGCCGGGGGCGGGGCCGGGGGCGGGGCCGGAAATCGGCGCGGGCCGGGTGTGGAGGGCCGTGGCGGGACGGGCCGGGGGGCAGGGCGGTACGGGGCGCGGGGTGTGCTCGACCGGGTAGACCAGCACCGGTCTGAGGTCGGGGTCGTAGAGGGTGACCGGGGTTCTTCGGCAGAAGAACGACGGCTGGAGCAGCAGCCCGCGCCCGCCGAGCTCCAGGTCGCGGTCGACCGGGTAGTCGACCTCCAGGACCGGCGGCCGCCAGCGCATCGTGGGCGGCAGGGACGCCAGCAGCCCGTCGGCTCCCCCGTCCAGCAGGGCGCGGCCCCGCACGGCGCGGTCGGCCTCGATACGGGCCTGGAGGCGCGGCCAGTACGGGGCGATGGCGGCCTGGTGGTAGGAGGTCAGCGCGGTGGTCAGGCGGTCCAGGGACCGCCGCTCGCCCTGGCCGAGGTCGCGTATCCAGCCGGGGAGGCGGGCCGCGGGGAGGCGGGAGATCTCGGTGTGCAGCCGGGCCTGCGAGGTGGCGCGCAGCGCCTCCATGCCGTTGTCGCGGCCGATTCCGCCCTCGGCGGGGGTCAGGAAGTCGGGGAAATAGCCGCGTGAGGGAATGAGCGGCGCGAGCAGCCGCGCTTCGCCGTTCAACCTATTTCGCGCCAGTGAACGCCATTCTCCGTATACGGTGGCGGCCCGGTGCTCCCGCAGCCGGTGGAAACTCAAAACCGTTTCCCACAGCGCGTCCGGGCGGATCGCCATCCGCAGCCGGGCCAGATCGAGCTCGCCGAAATGCACACGCAGCACTGGACCCCCACCAAGTGACACCCGTGATCGCCCCCGACCACGGATGAGTATGCACGGTGCCACCGTCAGTGACCACGTCCTTTTGGCCAGAGTTGAAACGGGGCGCGGCGGGCCGGGCGGGGCCGGAATGCTGTTCCTCGTTGAAAAGCGCGGCCACCGGGAAAGGCCCCGGGGGACGTCCGCAATTCAACAGGCGGTGCTCACGACCGGATTGCTCGTTCCCGTGGGGGGTGACGAGTGTGTTACGGCCGTCTGGGCACTTCTGTTGCCGCCCGAGCCGATGCGAGCGGCAACGGCTCCCGTGGGGGGAGTAAGAGGGGGCGGCTCCCGGCCAGGTGCCGCCCCCTCGCCCGCGGGGTGGTCCGTCCCGCGGCGATCTCCGCCCGGTACCGCCCGGGGCTGGTCCCGAACTCCCGGCTGAAGGCGTGGGAGAGGGCGTACGGGGTGCCGTAGCCGACCCGGCGGGCGATGGTGGCCAGGGGATCCGGTGTGTCGCGGAGCTGGGTGGCGGCGAGGGTCAGACGCCACCAGGTGAGGTACGCCATCGGGGGCCGGCCGACCAGGGCCGTGAACCGGCGGGCCAGGGTGGGGCGCGAGACGCCCACCTCGGTGGCCAGGCGGTCGTTGGTCCACGGGGCGGACGGGTCGGAGTGCAGCGCCCGTAGCGCGGCGGCCGCCACCGGATCGCCCAGAACGCCCGGCCAGGCTCCGGACGCGCCCTCGGCCATCCAGGAACGGAGCACGTAAATGAGGAAGAGATCGAGCAGGCTGGGGATCGCCATGCAGGAGCCGGGCTGCTGTCCCCCCAGCTCGCGGCCCAGCAGGTCGATGACGGACCGGAGTTCGGGGTGGCTGCCGACGCGGTTCGGCAGATGGACGACCTCGGGCAGTTCCGCCATGAGCGGGTGTACGCGACTGCGGTCGAGCCGGTACTTGCCGCACACCATCGCCACCTTGCCCGCCGCCTCGCCCGAGACGGCCGCCGGCCGGCGCGGAACCGTCCCGTCCAGCCATCGCTCGAACGGCACCGCCCGCTCCACGGCCACCGCGTCCACGGGAGAGTCGGCGATCACATGCCCCGTGCCGTGTGGCAGCAGCACCGCGTCACCCGCACCGAGCGAGACCGGAGGGCCACCGTCGGGCAGCAGCCAGCAGCCGCCCTCCAGTACGACATGGAAGCCCGCGCCGTCATACGGGGCGAGCCGGGTGCACCAACTCCCGCTCACCCGCACCCGGCTGGAGGAGGGCCGCCCGAGGCGCACGGTCGAGATCGCGTCGCTCACCACATCCATCGAGCCAGGGTATCGGTGGACTCAAGACTGAGCCGGATGCGTATCTGTCTGAGCTCGACGAGCATTGAGGAGATCAACCGCTCCTTCTAGGTTCGAGGACATGAAGAACGAGAGCGTGCAGAGCATCGTGCTGGGCGATGTCGAGGTCATCCGGGTCACCGAGTGGCAGGGGCCATTCGCACCCACCCGCGGCCTCGTCCCGGAGGCGGCCGCCGAGGTGTGGAAGGACAACGAGGAATGGCTGGCACCGGACCACTGGGATCCGGACAGCGACAGGGCGGTGGTCGCCCTGCAGAGCTGGGTGCTGCGCAGCGGCGGGCGGACCGTCCTGATCGACACCGGGGTCGGCAACGGGCGAGAGCGGCCGAGTTCGCCGCAGTTCCACCACTGGCGCGGTGACTTCCTCGACCGCCTGGCGCGGGCCGGGGTCCGCCCGCAGGACGTCGACGTCGTCGTCAACACCCATGTCCACGGCGATCACGTCGGCTGGAACACCAAGGACGCCGAGGGGGAATGGCTGCCGACCTTTCCCCACGCCCAATACCTCATCCCCGCGGCCGACGACCACCACTTCGGCCCGGACAACGCATATGCCAACGGCCTGCGCGAAGACGACCGGCTGATCTACGAGGACAGCATCGCGCCCATCCACCGCGCCGGTCAGGCCGTCCTGTGGAACGGCTCGTACCGCATCGACCAGCACCTCACCCTGGAGTCCGCGCCCGGCCACACGCCCGGCTCATCAGTCCTGCGGCTCGCCTCCGGCGGCGACCGGGCGGTGTTCGTCGGCGATCTGCTGCACAGCCCGGTGCAGATTCTCCACCCCTCCCTCAGCACCTGCTTCTGCCTCGACCCGGCGCAGGCGGTGTCCAGCCGCCGCCGGATCCTCGAACGAGCCGCTGACGAACGGGAGTTGGTCATCCCCGCGCACTTCGGCGGGGCGGGTGCCGTGGAGGTCCGGCGGGAGGGCGGCGGGTTCGCTCTCGATCGGTGGGCGGCCTACGGAACGCGGTAGATCGAGAAGTGAGCTTGACGGTGGTCACGGCCACCGGGCCGCGACCACCGTCATCACCCGGTCACTCCAGCGGTGCGGTCTCGGCCGTCGGCTTCCTCCCCGGGCCGAACAGGAAGCAGAACAAGGCGGCGGCCACCAGAACCACGGCGCACGCCACAAACGTGGTGCGCATGGCGCCTACGAAACCGGTGGCGAACGTGTCGCTGGTGACGCGTTCGTACAGCCTGGTCGCGGCCGGGGTCAGACCGTCCGGCGCCGTGGGCGGACGGAAGTGCTGCCCGGCGGCGGCGCTGTTGTCGATGAATCGCGTACGCAGCTGCTCCGGCAGCCGACCGGCGCGCTTCTCGGCCTCGCTGTGCAACGTCGAGGAGAGGCGGGCCGACAGCAGGGCGCCCAGTACGGCGGTGCCGAGGACGCCGCCGACCTGCCGGGTGGTGCTGGAGACGCCGGAGGCCGCCCCGGCCAGCCGTGGGTCGACGCCGTCCATGGTGGCCTGCTGCAGGGGCGCGAACGTGGCGCCGCTGGCGATCCCGATGATGGTCAGACCAGGCAGCAGACTCCACGCACTGCTAGTGGGGCCGGCCATCGCCACCAGTACGAGCAGACCGACCGCCAGCAGCGTCACCCCAGCCATCAGGATGTACTTGCCGCCGAACTTGTCCGACAGCCGTCCGGCGTACGCGGAGCCGACCACGGTGAGCACGGCGTTCGGCAGCACCACCAACCCCGTCTCCAGCGCCGAGTACCCGCGCGCCATCTGCAGATACAGCACCAGCACAAACATGATGCCGATCATGCCGAGCTGGAAGACGAAGCCGACCCAGTTGCCGACCGCGAAGTTGCGCGCCCGGAACAACGCCAGCGGCATCAAAGGCTCTTCCCGCTGCCGCTGCTGCCGCTGCTGCCAGAGGACGAACACCACCAGCAGCACGACGCCCGCGACGATGACCGAGGCGATGCTGATCGGCCCTGCGATGGTGCCCCAGTCATAGCGCTCCCCCTCGATCAGGCCGAACACGATGCCGCTCAGCCCGGCGGTGGCAAGCGCGACGCCGACCAGATCGAGCCGGTGGGTGCGGCCCGAGCGCATGGGCGGCGCGAAGGTCAGCGCCAGCACGGCGGTGGCGATCCCGATCGGGACGTTGATGAAGAAGATCCAGCGCCAGCTGAGATGAGCGAGCAGAAAACCGCCCACAACCGGGCCGACGACTGGCGCGAAGCCCACGATCGCCCCGAACAGACCGAACGCACGGCCGCGCTGCCGTGGCGGAAAGATCGTCAGGATCGACGAAATGACCTGCGGAAACAGCAGCGCCCCGGCCAGCCCCTGCAACGCCCGCGCGGCCAGCAGCCGACCCGGCGAATCGGCCAGCCCGCACAGCGCCGACGCGACGGTGAAGCCGACGATGCCGATCACGTACAGCCGTCGGTAGCCGTAGATGTCCCCCAGCCGCCCGGTGGTGATCAGCAGCACCGAGAAGACGAGCAGATAGCCGTCGATGACCCACAGCACCTGGTCGTACGAGGCGTCAAGGCTGTCGATCAGGGTGGGGATGGCGACGTTGACGATGGATCCGTCGAGCAACGACATGAAGAAGCCGATGCACATGATCGCGAGGACCAGCCACGGACGCTGTACGGACTGCGTGGTTGGTTGCTCCGCGGATTTGACTTCCGACACTCCGGAAACCTCCCTGAGGGAAGGGAGAACCGGAAGAGCCGACGGACGCACGCACGTCGCCACCATCACAGAACACCCTTCCCAGGATGTGGTGAGGTGACTTCCACCTTCCCCGTGTCATCCGGACCCGGGGGAAGCTGGTTGGCGAGGCGCGAGGCCCGACGGTGAGAAGTCGACTCGGAGCGTAACACGTGGGGCTCGCACGTCCGGTCGATCACGGACGGGGGCAGAAGTCCCCGGTCAGCCCGCCGGGTTCGTGGTGCGGGTGTCCGGAGTCGGCGGCAAGGGGGCGGCAGCCACCAGCAGTGCGGCGAGCGCGATGGGTGCCGCCGCCTGGTATCCGATCCACACCTCGCCCCCGGCACCGCTGCCCCGCCATGCCATCAGCAGGCCGACAAGCGCAGCCAGCACCCAGCCGCTGTCGTAGGCGACCATGA
Source organism: Streptomyces sp. LZ34 (assembly GCF_053890475.1). Classification (NCBI taxonomy): domain Bacteria; kingdom Bacillati; phylum Actinomycetota; class Actinomycetes; order Kitasatosporales; family Streptomycetaceae; genus Streptomyces; species Streptomyces sp. LZ34. The sequence continues at coordinate 8,617,367 of NZ_CM132680.1, read as the reverse complement.
GCCGCGTGTATGTGGACATCGGGCGGCTGCGCACATACCTGATCTCGATCCCGCCGCCGATCAGCAGGGCAACGCCGGAGACGACCATCAGCCAGGTAGATACACCGAGCCAATCGCCGAGCCGCGCAGCGCCAATGATGAAGACGGCACCGAGCAACACCTTGACACTGCCATCGGCGATGGCGCCGACCAAGCGGCGCGTCGCTGACGGTGTCACAGCCTGGGCCTGCGTCATGAGCGTTCCTCCCTGATGCCTGTCCCGTCCATCGTAACGAGATTACTAGGATAATGGAATTATGAGAATGACAAGAGCGGAGACCAAGGAACGCAACCGCCGTGCCTTGCTGGATGCGGCGTTCGAGGTCGTCTCCCGAGATGGGTACCGCGCCAGGCTGGAGGAGATCGCCGAGCGGGCCGACCTGACCACCGGCGCCATCTACTCGCTGTTCGGCAGCAAGAGCGGCCTGGTGGTAGCCCTGGTCACCGACTACCTGCGGCCGCACTACGAAGAGGTCGAACAGGCGATTCCCGCCGAAATGGATCTCCTTGAAGCAGTCGACGCCTTTGCCCGGCACTACCGGCGCAGCTGTGACGCTCCCGACGCGCTGCCTGCCCTGTCGCTGCAGATCACCCTGCTGGACATGACCCTGCACGACCCCGAACTGGGTTCCCGACTCGCCGCGTCCGTCCGGACACAGGAGAGCCACCTGATCGCGTTGTTCACCGGCAGATCACACAACGGGACCGTGCTGACGTCGCATCAGGCGCAGCGTCTGGTCACCGCACTCAGGGCACTGTTCGTCGGCCTCACCCAGGGCGTCCTCCTCGGCCTCGCCCCCGGCGCCGACGAGCAGTACTTCGCCGACGCCGCCCGCGCCCTGGCATCTGACGCGGCCCTCGTCGACCACGATGCGGACGGCTCCTGAGGGCTTCGCGGTCCGGAGTGATGACGGCGGCGCGGGCGCGCGAGCCCTTTCGCCATCTCTCCAGTAGCGCGACGGCCCCCGACGAGTGGTCGGGGGCCGATCAGCCGTACCCGCAGAGCCGACCGCGGGTACCGTTCTGAGTGTCTAGGTCAGAACGGAGTTCAGCATGCCACAGAGCAATGAGGAACACACCGGCGCACGAATCGCGCGCACCCGCCGCGAGCGCGGCCTGACCCAACAAGGTCTGGCCATGCGTGCCAACGTCTCGAAGTCCCTACTGTCCAAGGTCGAGTGCGGCCAGCGGCCCGCCTCGCCATCGCTCATAGCGGCCTGCGCCCGCGCGCTCAGCGTGACCACCTCGGATCTCCTCGGCCAGCCCTACACCCAGGAACTCCGGCGCGAGCGGCTCGACGAGGTCATACAGCCCATCCGAGTGAGCATGGAGAACTGGGACATTCCCCTCGACTGGCAGGTGCCAGCCCGCCCCGTCGCGCTCATCCGCGCCGACATGGAGAAGGTGCTGGTCCAACGGCGGCAAGCCGAGTACCTACCGATGGCCGCCGACCTCCCAGCACTCATCGACGAATGCGTTCAGGCCGTCCACACCACCAGCGGCGAGGAGCAGCGGCAGGCCCATGAGTGCCTGGCGTGGGCGTTCCGGTGCGTCTTCACGCTGGCCTGGTCCTTCGGATACGTGGACCTCGCCACCGTTGCCCTGCAGCGCCTGGACTGGGCGGCACCTCGCGCCGACGAACCGGGCCTTGCCGCCATGTACGGCTACCTGCGCGCCCAGACCACTCTCTCCTCCAGCCGATACGACCTGGGCATGCGCGTCGTGGACAGCACTCTCCGGGACCTGGAAGGTCAGGATTCGCGGAGTACGGACGGCCTGGCCGCGATGGCTGGTGTCCTTCACCTGCGGGCAGCTGTGATCGCTGGCCGAATGAAGCAACCCGCTCAGGTCGAGGCCCGTCTGTCCGAGGCCCGCGGACTGGCACAGCGGACCGGCGAGACCGCCGCCTACGGCGTGGGATGGGGGCCGGCGAATGTCGGCGTCCACGCGGTCTCCATCGCCTGCGACTTGGAGGAGTACGGCCAGGCTGTCCAGCTAGCGGACGATGTGCGGTTCCCCAAGCGCTGGGACCGGTCTCGGGCAGGGCATCACTGGCTGGACCTGGGCAGGGCCAACGTGTGGACCGGGGATTCCACCCAGGCACTCAGCTGTCTGCAGAAGGCTCGCCGGACGGCGCCGCAGCAGACGCGGTATCACCCCACGACCCGCGAGGCGGTCATCGCCCTGCGGTCGCGTGAGCGGTCGCGCAGCAGCGAGCTTGCCGAGTATGCGAGCTGGATCGGCCTGTAGCACCGGCAGTCAACGTCAGGTTGCACAGTTCGGTGCAACCTGACGCCCTGCCAGGTTGGCACGCTGTGACGGTCAGTACACCGTCCGTACATGGAGCCGGCCATGACGATCAAAGCCCTGAAGTGGACCCCGCCGAGCGGATACGACATCAAGGTCGTCCCGACAGGCAAATGGTGGGACTCCGTCAGAGCGTCCGTGAGGGTTGGCGAGCACGCGCTCAAACTCCTCGGCGACGCGTCCGGCGCCGTCATCCAGGATCGGCATGGGCCCCTGTACTGGCTGGTGGCCCCCGGGGCCGCGGACGGCTGGAACGTGCGGGACGTGCAGGTGCTCGGCGCCTCGACCGCCGAGGCCAGCTATGTCGGCGTGCCGCCCGCGCACTGGACGAGCAGCCCGGGAACGTACTGGAGGATCCCTGTGGGTCCCGACTGCTACCTCACCGACGCCCAGTTGCTGCATGGGGCGCTGACCCTGGCCACCCTCAAGGAGCTCGGCCCCGTCCAAGGGGTCGGCCGATGACGTCTCAGATCTGCGCAAGCTGCGACAAGCCAACCAGCAAGCCGGTCGTCGTCGCGATCGAGCACAGCGCGAGCGCCGGCGGCCGCACCATCTACGCCTGCCCCGAGCATGCCTCTCGCTTCCCGCAGCAGCGCGACCCGCTCGCCGCTCTCCGCCGCGCCCGGCAGCTGGGCAGGGCCTGATGGCCGCCCGAATGACTCCGTACCGCCGCCTCGCAAACCGAGACCCCCGGTACGCCGAGGTGCAGGAGTGGTGCCGTGCCCCCGCAATCTGCCGACGCAGGGGTAGCGAGCGCGCGGCCACGTAGGCAGTGGGCCGCTGGCGTCCGGTTCCCCCCGTACCGGAGCACCCACCCAGTGGCCGCCTCACGGCGTCCGCCCGCTTCCGTACCGCCCCTCGGAGGCGGGCGGGCCTGCTTCATCCCCGCCTCGGCGGCGCCGCCGGAGGCGCGGACAGCCGATCGGGCGAATCCCATTCACCACCTTGGAGGCTTCGTGAGCGATTACAGCGAGTACCAGGACAAGGCGAGCGGCACCGCAAAGGGGAAGCACAGCAAGGGCAACAACGCTGGGAAGCACCGCACGTCCGCCCCGGGCGGCGACATGGGGATGGCAGGAGGGTCAAGTGGATGCATGGTCGCGGCACCCTTACCGCTCGCTACTCTCGGGGCCATGACGCTGGTACTCCTCCCCTGGCTGCGGAAGCGGTAGGCCATGAAGATTCGGACTGTAGGGATGTGCCGGCGTCCGGAGTGCGCGGGCGCTGAGCCTCACGAGGATGACGAGGGGACCCGCTTCTTCGGCGTGCCCGCGTGGATGATCTGCCTGGCCGTGTGCGCCGCGATGCCGATAGCGCTGCTCGCCTACACGTACACCAGCCGCTGACCCGATCAGCGAAGGAGGGGGCGGCACCTCCGCACAGGTGCCGCCCCCTTCGCGGTCCGGAGTCGGCGATGGGGCTGAGGGTAGGGTGCCCCGGGCCGACTCCGGTGGTCTGGCTGGCCGGTTACCGCTCCATGACCGCCGCGCGGCCGGCTTCCAGGCGCGCGACCGGGATACGGAACGGCGAGCAGGAGACGTAGTCCAGGCCCACCTCGTGGAAGAAGTGGACGGACTCCGGGTCGCCGCCGTGCTCCCCGCAGACGCCGAGCTTGAGGTCGGGGCGGGTGGCGCGGCCGGCCTCGGCGGCGCTGCGGACGAGGGAGCCGACGCCGTCCTTGTCGATGGTCTCGAAGGGGCTGACGCCGAAGATGCCCTTCTCCAGGTAGGCGGTGAAGAAGCTGGCCTCGACGTCGTCGCGGGAGAAGCCCCAGACGGTCTGGGTGAGGTCGTTGGTGCCGAAGGAGAAGAAGTCGGCGGACTCGGCGATCTGAGCGGCGGTCAGCGCGGCGCGCGGCAGCTCGATCATGGTGCCGAGGGTCAGCTTGAGGTCCACGCCCCGGGCCCGCTCCACCTCCTCGATGACGCGCTCGGCCTCCTCGCGGACGATCTCCAGCTCCTGGACCGTGCCGACCAGCGGAATCATGATCTCGGCACGCGGGTCGGCCTTGGCGTTCCGGCGCTCGGCGGCGGCCTCCGCGATGGCCCGTACCTGCATGGCGAACAGGCCCGGGATGACGAGGCCGAGGCGCACCCCGCGCAGGCCCAGCATCGGGTTCTGCTCGTGCAGGCGGTGCACGGCCTGCAGCAGCCGCAGGTCGTTCTCGTTGTGGTCCTTGCGGGACTCGGCGAGCGCGACGCGCACGGACAGCTCGGTGATGTCGGGCAGGAACTCGTGGAGCGGCGGGTCGAGCAGCCGTACGGTGACGGGCAGGCCGTCCATCGCCTCCAAGAGCTCGACGAAGTCGTCCTTCTGGAGCGGCAGCAGCGCGCCGAGGGCGGCCTCGCGCTCCTCCTCGGTGTGGGCGAGGATCAGCCGCTCGACCAGCTCGCGCCGCTCGCCGAGGAACATGTGCTCGGTGCGGCACAGGCCGATGCCCTGGGCCCCGAACCGCCGGGCGCGGGAGGCGTCCTCGGCGTTGTCGGCGTTGGCCCGCACCCGCAGCCGGCGCACCCGGTCGGCGTAGGCCATGATCCGGTGCACGGCGCCCACCAGTTCGTCGGCGTCGTCGGCGCCCGCGTGCATCCGGCCCTCGAAGTACTCGACGACCGGGGACGGGACGACCGGCACCTCGCCGAGGTAGACCTTGCCGGTGGAGCCGTCGATGGAGACGACGTCGCCCTCCTCGATCACCAGGCCGTCCTTGCCGTCGAGGCCGGGCACCGTCATCCGGCGCCGCTTGGTGTCGACTTCGAGCTCCTCGGCGCCGCAGACACAGGTCTTGCCCATGCCGCGGGCGACCACGGCGGCGTGCGAGGTCTTGCCGCCCCGGGAGGTCAGGATGCCCTCGGCGGCGATCATGCCGTCGAGGTCGTCGGGGTTGGTCTCACGGCGGATGAGGATGACCTTCTCGCCGGACCGGGACCACTTGACCGCGGTGTACGAGTCGAAGACGGCCTTGCCGACGGCGGCGCCCGGCGAGGCGGCGATGCCCCGCCCGAGCTTCCGTACGGTGCCGCCCTCGGCCACCTCCTCGTCGAAGCGCGGGAACATCAGCTGGGCGAGCTGCGCGCCGTTGACCCGGCGCAGCGCCTCGGCCTCGTCGATCAGGCCCTGGTCCACCAGCTGGGTGGCGATCCGGAAGGCGGCCCCGGCGGTGCGCTTGCCGACGCGGGTCTGGAGCATCCACAGCTTGCCGCGCTCGATGGTGAACTCGATGTCGCACAGGTCCCGGTAGTGCGTCTCGAGGATCTCCATGATCCGCATGAGCTCGTCGTACGAGCCCTTGTCGATCTCTTCGAGGTCGGCGAGCGGAACGGTGTTGCGGATGCCGGCGACGACGTCCTCGCCCTGCGCGTTCTGCAGGTAGTCGCCGTAGACGCCCTGCTGGCCGCTGGCCGGGTCGCGGGTGAAGGCGACGCCGGTGCCCGAGTCGGGGCCGAGGTTGCCGAAGACCATGGAACAGATGTTGACCGCGGTGCCCAGGTCGTGAGGGATGCGCTCCTGGCGGCGGTAGAGCTTGGCGCGGTCGCCGTTCCACGAGTCGAAGACCGCCCGCACCGCGAGGTCCATCTGCTCGCGCGGCTCCTGCGGGAAGCTGCGGCCGGTCTCCTTGGCGACGATGTCCTTGAACTCGCCGACCAGCCGCTTGAGGTCACTGGCGTCCAGGTCGACGTCGACGGTCACGCCCTTGGCGCGCTTGGCCTCCTCCAGCGCCTCCTCGAAGAGGTCGCCGTCCACGCCGAGCACCGTCTTGCCGAACATCTGGATGAGGCGGCGGTAGGAGTCCCACGCGAACCGCTCGTCGCCCGCCTGGGCTGCCAGACCCGCGACCGAGTCGTCGGAGAGCCCGATGTTCAGGACGGTGTCCATCATGCCGGGCATCGAGAACTTCGCCCCGGAGCGTACGGAGACCAGCAGCGGGTCGTCCGTCTGACCGAGCTCCTTGCCCATCTTCTGCTCCAGGGCGTCGAGGTGCGCACTCACCTCGTCGCGCAGGGCCGCGGGCTCCTCACCACTGTCGAGGTAGACCTTGCAGGCCTCAGTGGTGATGGTGAAACCCGGTGGCACCGGGAGACCGAGATTGGTCATCTCGGCGAGGTTCGCGCCCTTCCCGCCGAGCAGGTCCTTGAGATCCTTGTTGCCCTCGGTGAAGTCGTAAACGAACTTCTGCTGATCTTGTGTTTCCGGCACGGGACTCGAACTCCTCGGCTCGGCTGCCCTGACGGCGGGGAGCGTACCCAGATCAAAGGCGCCTGAGCATGTCCACTCCCCCGTCACTCGGCCGTAACCACCCGCCTGCCACGAGTTCGAAAGTCACTCGTACGAATGACCCCACCTCTCGAGTTCTTCAAGAATCGAACACACACCCACGCTGCGCCCACATCAAAGCGCTCGATTATCACCCTACGTAATCGAGGGTTCGAGATGTCGAACATCAACAGGTGGCACGGAGTGCCATGACTTGGAGAGGTGAGCACAGCCCCCAACCACTGGACCACCCCCGGGCGGGCGCTCATCTGAGCAATGCGCCTATCAGAGTGGCGCGAATCACGCGCTCTGACGGGGCTTCATCTCGCCTTTTGGATACAACGAGTGGGGGCCTGCTCAAACGAGCACGCTCAGATGGGCAGGGTCGGGGCGGGTCGGGGCGGCTTCAGGCGAGCGCCGCGAGCCGGGCGTCCGCCCGCTCCGGGGAGTACAGCGACTCCACGACCATCGCGGTGGCCCCGACCAGGCTCGCGCGGTCGCCCAGCCGCGAGGTGACCACCTGGAGATTGGCCGTGGTGCGCGGCAGCGCCCGTTGGTACAGCAACTCCCGCACGCCGGTCAGAAACGGCACCCCGGCCAGGTCCCCGCCCACCATCAGCACCCCCGGGTTGAGCAGCGTGACCACGGTGACCAGCACCTCCCCGACCCGCTGCCCGGCCTCCCTGGCCATCCGCACCGCCGTCGGGTCGCCCTCCGCCAGCAGCCCGCGCACATCCGAGCCGGAGGCGGCGGGCCGCCCCGCCGCGCTCAGGTCCCGGGCCAGCGCCCGCCCGCTGGCCACCGCCGCCAGACAGCCGTACGAGCCGCACATGCACAGCGCGTCGGGGCGGTCGTGCAGCCGGATGTGGCCGATGTCCCCGGCCCCGCCGTCGATGCCGCGATAGATCTCGCCGCCGACGACCACTCCGGCGCCTATCCCGGTGGAGACCTTGACCAGGACGAACGCCGAGCAGTCGGGGTAGCCGGCGCGCTGTTCCCCGTACGCCATCAAATTGGCGTCGTTGTCGACCAGCACCGGCACCGGGGCCGCCCCCGCGACCTTCTCGGTGAAGGCGCGCCGGGTCCGCTCCCCGATCGGATAGCGGTCCCAGCCCGGCATGATCGGCGGCTGCACGGCCTGTCCGCTCTCCCAGTCCACCGGGCCCGGGACGGAAAGACCGATGCCGCAGACCCGCCCCGGGTCGCTCCCGGCCCGCTCCAGCAGCGGCCCGAACCACCCGCCGACCTCGTCCAGCACCCGCTCGGGGCCATCCGCTATGTCCAGCGGCGCGGTGTGCTCGGCCAGCGGGGTGCCCGCCAGGTCCAGGACGGCGGCCCGCCCGTGCCGGGTCTCCAGATTGACGGCCAGCACCACGGCATGGCCGGGGTCGAACTCCAGCCGGGCCGAGGGGCGCCCCCCGGTGGAGGTGCCGCCCGCGCCGCCGCGCACCCAGCCCGCCCGGAAGAGCTGGTCCAGGCGGTGCCCGACGGTGGACCTGGACAGCCCGGTGGCGGCCTGCAACTCGCCGCGCGTGGTGGCCCGCCCGCTGCGGATCAGCTGAAGCAGGTGGCCCGCACTGGCCTGGGTCCCGGTGCTGCCCGCCATCTCGCTCCTCACGGCCCTCGGTCGGATACGACCTGCTGCCAGTCGTGTCTGTGGTGCCTGTGTTCCTGTTGCCTGTGTTCCTGGTGCCTGTGTGTCTGTTGTACGTGCTCGCCTGTTGCGCCCGTATGACAGACCGGCACCCGGGTGGCTACCCCTTGTCCGCGCCGCTGGTCAGGCCCTCGGTCAACAGTCGCTCGGCGGCGAAGAACAGCAGCACCACCGGCAGGGTGAGCACCACCGATCCGGCCATGAGGACCGTCTTGGAGACCTCGACGCCGCCCGCGAGCTGCTGGAGTCCCAGGGAGACGGTCCACAGGTCGGGTTCGGCGGCGAGGAAGAGCAGCGCGAAGAGGAATTCATTCCAGGCGATCATAAAGATGTACAGGCCGGTCGCCATGAGGGAGGGCAGCGCAAGCGGCAGCACGACCTTGCGGATCGTCTGCAGCCGAGAGCAGCCGTCCAGCGCCGCGGCCTCCTCGACGCTGTACGGGACGGTGTCGAAGTAGTTCTTCAACATGTACACCGACACCGGCACGGTCTGCGCGACGTAGACGATCGCCAGCCCCACCAGGCTGCCCTGCAGCCCCAGCTTGGCGAACATGACGAACAGCGGCACGGCCAGCAGCGTCGCGGGGAACAGATACACCGCGAGGAACAGCGCCCCGACCTGGCGGCTGCCGAAGAACCGCAGCCTGCTGACCGCGTACGCGCCGGGCACCGCGGCCAGCAGGGTCAGCGCGACCGTGCCGAGCGAGACCAGCGCGGAGTTCAGCAGCATCCGCAGAAAGCCCTGGCCGCCCTCGTCAGCCGACTTGAGGACGCTCCGGTAGGTGTCGAGGGTGAAGTCCTTCGCGGACACCCAGAGGCTGCCGGGGTCCAGCAGCAGCGCGTCGATCGGCTTCACCGACAGCAGCAGCATGTAGCCGAACGGCACGATGGTGATCAGCGCGAGGAAGGCGATCACCACCCAGCGCGCGACGGCGAACAGGCGCTCCTCGAACTGCGCACGGCTCATCGGACGGCGCGTCGGCTGGCTCATTTGGCTGCCTCCTCCTGGGTCTTACGGGCGAAGAAGGCGAAGTAGACGCCGAGCAGGGCCATCAGCACCGCGGCGAGGACGAGGGCCTGGGCGGAGGCCGCCCCGACGTCGTAGCGCGAGGTGAGGAAGTCGTAGACCCGTACCGCGACCACATCCGTCCCGGCGCCACCGCCGGTGAGCAGATAGACGTCGTCGAACTTGTTGAAGGTCATGATGAAGCGCAACACGCTCAGCAGCGCGATCACCGGCATCAGCTGCGGCAGCAGGATGTGCCTCAGCCGCTGGCTGGGCGTGGCGCCGTCGACCTTGGCCGCCTCCTCCAGGCCGGGCGGCACCGCCTGGAGCCGGGCCAGCAGGAACAGGAACGCGAAGGGGAAGTAGCGCCAGGTCTCGAAAGCGATGACGGTCAGCAGGGCCAGCGGTACGTCGAAGCTCAGCCCCGGCAGCTCCACGGTGTACTGGCGGGTGGACAGGAAGGCGATCGGGTCGTCCCAGCCGAACAGCTTGGCCCCCCACGCGTTGACGATGCCGTACTGCGGGCTGAGCGCCACCTGCCAGACGAAGGCGACGGCGACGACCGGGGCGACATACGGCAGCAGCATGGCCCCGCGCAGCAGCCCCCGGCCGCGGAACGGCCGGCGCAGCGCGAGCGCGGTGACCAGGCCGAGGGTGATCGAGCCGAAGGTGGCCCCCGCGGTGTAGAGGAGGGTGGTCCACAGGGAGGACCAGAAGCCGGGCGAGTCGAAGACGGCCGTGAAGTTGTCCAGGGTCCAGTGACCGAACAGGCCCATGCCCTGGATGTCGATGAGCCGGGCGCGCTGGAAGGCCAGCAGTACGGTCCACAGGATGGGCAGCACGACCACGACCAGCACCACCACGAAGGTGGGCGTGACGAAGGCGAGGCCCGCGCGGTTCTCGCGCCGGGCGGCGGCGAGGCGTCGGGGGCCGGGGGCGGGCCGGGTCTGCGCGGGGCGGGCGTCGGCGCCGGGAGCGGGACTCGTGTCGGAGTGGGGACTGGGGTCGGGGTCGGAGTGGGGCCTGGGGTCGGAAGCGGGGCTGGTGGCGGTCATCGCAGGGACCTCCGCAGAGCGGTGACTTCCTCGGCGGCGTCGTGCGCGGCCCGGTCGGGCGAAAGCTGGCCGCCGGTCATGGCGGAGACGATCTTGGGGATGGGCAGCTCGCCGTTGAGCGCGCCGACCAGGGCGCCCTCGCCCTGCTCGATCCCCCAGCGCTTGATCCTGCCGACGCCCGCCGCGAGCTCGTCGAGCAGCGCGTCGGGGAAGACCTCGTTCATCGGCTTCCTGGTGTCGACGCCCATGTCGCTGGCGCGCCAGGCCCGCAGATAGCGGCCCGGGGACTCGGCGGTGCCGGTGCGGACGGGGATCTTGCCCTCGGGCGCCATGCCGAACCAGCCCTCGTAGCCCGAGGTCATCATGTAGGTGAGGAAGGTCTTCGTCGCCTCGGTCTCGGCGGTCTTGGTCACGGTCCAGGAGGTGACGTCGCCGAACTGCGCGGCCTCCCGGCCGTCCGGGCCCTTGAGCGCCGTGACGATCCCGCTGTTGTCGGCGAGGAACGAGCGGTCGCGCGCGCACTGGGGGCAGCTGGGCAGTGCGTCCTTGCGCAGCCCCGCGAGCTCGTCCAGGAGGAACGACGACCAGATGACCATCGCCGACTTCCCGGAGAAGTACGTGGCGCGGGTCGAGTCGACGGTCTGGGTGCCGGGCGCGCCGTGGCGCCGGGCCAGAGTGTCGTACGCCGTGAAGGCGGTGCGGCAGGCCGGGGAGTCCAGCCCCACGTCCCCCTGGTCGTCGATGAGCCGGCAGCCGTTGGCGAGGGCGAGGCTCTCGAAGCTCTGCTGGGTGAACACGTCCGCGGGGTCGGTGGCGGCGGAGATCCCGTCCCGGCCGCGTACGTCCAGCCGGTCGGCGGCTCGCAGCAGGTCGCGGTAGCTGTCGGGGGCCGAAAGACCGTCCTGTTCGAGCAGGTCCTTGCGGTAGACGAGCAGTTGGAGCCAGGCGTCGGACGGTACGCCGAGCCGGGTGCCCCGGTCGGAGGCGAGGCCGAGGGCGTTGGCATCGAAGGTGCCGGGGCCGAGCCGTCTGATCACATCTGCCGGGACGCGGGTGTTGACCAGGCCGTTGCTGTACATCTGCCACATCTGGCCCAGCGGGAGGGCGGCAATCACATCGGGCAGCCGCCCGGCGGCCGCCGCCGACATGATCATCTGGGGCAGCTGCGCCTCGCTCACCCCCACCAGCTTGACGCTGATGCCGGTCTTCTTCTCGAACCGGTCGACGATCTTCTGGGTCGCCGCCATCCGCGGAGGCAGGCTCTCCAGTGACCACACCGTGAGCTTGTTGTCGGGTTTGGCGGGTTTGTTGGTCGCGCCGCCCGAGCACCCGGCCAGTAGCCCGATACCCAGTGCCGCGGCTATCCCGGCTGCGGTCGCCTTCGACCGCCGGGTCCACAGTCGCATCTCTGTCCTCACGCACAACTTATGCTTATGAGCAACGCATCACAGCAGCAGTTTTGCGTATTGACAAGACATAAGCCTGAGATACCTTCGCCGTAACAGCAATGACGAAGCCACAACCCCACCCCCCTCGGAGTCCTTCGTGGAAAGCGGCGAGCTCTTCCAACCCGCGCCGATGCGGCTGCTGCGCGGCGCCCGGCGGGTGCTCCTGGAGAACTGGACCGGCACCTCCACGGTCCCCTCGCGCGGCCTGTACCCGCACCAGTGGAGCTGGGACTCGGCGTTCATCGCCATCGGGCTGCGCCATCTGTCGGTGCGCCGCGCCCAGCGCGAGCTGGAGACCCTGCTGGGCGCCCAGTGGGGCGACGGCCGGATCCCGCACATCGTCTTCAACCCCGCGGTGCCACTGGACGCGTACTTCCCCAGCCCCGACTTCTGGCGCTCATCCAGCGCGGGCGCGGCGCTCGGCGCCCCCTCGGCCGTCGAGACCTCCGGCATCGTCCAGCCGCCCGTCCACGCCCTCGCCTGCCGGCTGGTGCACCTCGCCGACCCGCGGGCCTCGGCCCGCCGCGGCTTCCTGGCCCGGCTGTACCCGCGGCTCGCGGCCTGGCACCGCTACCTCACCGAGTCCCGGGACCTGGGCGGCCACGGGCTGGTGTCCGTGGTCCACCCCTGGGAGCCCGGCATGGACAACAGCCCCTGCTGGGACGCCCCGCTGGCGCGGGTCGAACCCGCCCCGCCCGGCACCTTCCGCCGCGCCGACCTCGACCACGGCGCGGCCGCCGACCGGCCCACCGACCTGGACTACGGCCGCTATGTGCGGCTCGCCGCCGACTACCGGGACCGCGGCTACCGCGACGACGGTCCACCACCCGCCTTCGCCGTGGAAGACCCCGGGGTCAACGCGCTGCTGATCGCCTCCGAGCATGCGCTGGCCGAGATCGCCGCCGCCGTCGGCGCCGACCCGGCGCCACACCGGGCGCGGGCGCGGCGGCTCACCGCCGCCCTGGTCGAGCGCCTGTGGGACCCGGCCGCGGGGCTGTTCCTGTGCCGTGACCTACGCGGCGGCGCGGGCGCAGGGGGTGGCGGGGCGGGCGCAGGGGGCGGTGCGCTGATTCCCGAGCGCAGCGCCGCGGGCCTGCTGCCGCTGATCGTGCCCGACCTGCCGCACGGGATCGCCACCGCCCTGATCCGCACCGCGTCCGGCCCCCACTTCGGCCTGGGCGATCCGGGCGGCCTGGGCGCCTCGGCGCGTCTCGTGCCCAGCTACGACCTGTTGGGGCGCGCCTTCGACCCGTCCCGGTACTGGCGCGGGCCCGCCTGGTTCAACGTCAACTGGCTGGTGGAGCGTGGCCTGCGGCAGCACGGCGCGGTGGACCGGGCCGACGCGCTGCGCTCCACCGTCCTCGACACGGCCGTCTCCTCCGGCTTCGCCGAGTACGTCGACCCGTACACCGGCGAGGCGCGCGGCACCCGCGACTTCGGCTGGACGGCGGCGCTGGCGCTGGACCTGCTGGTGACCTCGGGCGAGGCGGGTGCGGACCTGGTCGCGTCGGAGCGGGAGATGGCGGCCGGATCGGAGTGACGGACGGCCGGAGGCCCGCCGCCCCGGTCAGCCGCCAAACTGGCTCAGCCACTCAACCGGTCAGCCACCAACTGGCTCAGCCACTCACCCAACCGGCCGCCAACTGGCTCAGCCGCCGGAGGTGTCCAGCTCCGCGTCCGCGCTCACGCCGGCGCGGTCGTACGGGTCGTCCAGCCAGCCGTCCGGCAGCACCACCCGGTTGCGGCCGGAGGTACGCCCGCGCGGCCCGTCCGCGCCCGTCGGCCACTCCTGGTCCAGGTCCAGCTCGCCGAGCAGCGCGTCCAGCTCGTCCAGGGACGACGTGATCGCCAGCCGCTTGCGCATCTCGGAGCCCACCGAGAAGCCCTTGGTGTACCACGCGACGTGCTTACGGAAGTCGATCACGCCACGCTCCTCGTCCTCCAGCCACTGGGCCAGCAGCTCGGCGTGGCGCCGCATGACCGCCGCGACCTCCTTGAGCGTCGGCCGGGCCGGCGCGCCGCCGCCCTCGAAGGCCGCCACCAGGTCGCCGAACAGCCACGGCCGCCCCAGGCAGCCGCGCCCCACGACCACGCCGTCGCAGCCCGTCTCGCGCATCATCCGCACCGCGTCCTCCGCCGACCAGATGTCGCCGTTGCCCAGCACCGGGATCTCGGGGACGGCCTCCTTCAGCCGGGCGATGGCGTCCCAGTCGGCGGTGCCGCCGTAGTGCTGTGCCGCCGTACGGCCGTGCAGCGCGATGGCGGTCACGCCCTCCTCGACCGCGATGCGGCCCGCGTCGAGGTAGGTGATGTGGTCGTCGTCGATGCCCTTGCGCATCTTCATCGTCACCGGCAGCGGGCCCGCGCCGGTGACGGCCTCGCGCAGGATCGCACGCAGCAGGTTCCGCTTGTACGGGAGCGCCGAGCCGCCGCCCTTGCGGGTGACCTTGGGCACCGGGCAGCCGAAGTTCAGGTCGATGTGGTCGGCCAGGTCCTCTTCGACGATCATCCGTACGGCCTTGCCGACGGTCACCGGGTCCACCCCGTACAGCTGGATGGAGCGGGGCTTCTCGGTCCCGTCGAAGTGGATCAGCCGCATGGTCTTGGCGTCGCGCTCGACCAGCGCCCGGGTCGTGATCATCTCGCTCACGAACAGCCCCTTGCCACCGGAGAACTCCCGGCACAGGGTGCGGAACGGCGCGTTGGTGATCCCGGCCATGGGCGCGAGCACCACCGGCGGGGTCACCGTGTGCGGTCCGATCTGCAGCTGCGTGGCAGTCATGGGGGCGGTCATGGAAAGGGCTTCCTCGGGTACGGTCGTGAACGGAGGCGGAACTCTTATTGTCGCGCACCCCCGTCCCCTATCCGCCACGGGGGAATGTCCGAACGGTTCGCGGGCCGGCCCCGGATTGTCGATGTAGCGTTCAACCATGCCTGAGCTGAGCCACCGGCGTCGCATGCTCGTGCTGGCGATCTGCTGCATGAGCCTGCTGCTCGTCAGCCTCGACAACACCGTCCTCAATGTCGCGCTGCCCTCGATGCGGCGTGAGCTGGACGCCTCCGTCTCCGGGATGCAGTGGACGATCGACGCGTACACCCTGGTTGTCGCCGCGCTGCTGATGCTCGCGGGCTCGACGGCCGACCGGGTCGGGCGCAAGCGCACCTTCCAGACCGGCCTGGTGGTCTTCACCCTCGGCTCGGCGCTGTGCAGTCTCGCGCCGAACCTGGAGGCGCTGGTGGCCTTCCGCATGGTGCAGGCGGTCGGCGGCTCGATGCTCAACCCCGTCGCCATGTCGATCATCACCAACACCTTCACCGAGCCCAAGGAGCGGGCCCGCGCGATCGGGGTGTGGGGCGGGGTCGTCGGCATCAGCATGGCGGCCGGACCGCTGGTGGGCGGGTTGCTGGTGCAGTCGGTCGGCTGGCGCTCGATCTTCTGGCTCAATGTGCCGGTCGGGCTCGCGGCCCTGGTGCTGACCGCCCGGTACGTGCCCGAGTCGCGCGCCCCGAAGCCGCGCCGGGCCGATCCGGTGGGCCAGCTGCTGGTGATCGCCCTGCTCGGCTCGCTCACCTACGCGATCATCGAGGCGCCCGACCGGGGCTGGGGCTCCCCGCTGATCGCCGTGTGCACCGCGGTCGCGGCCGGATCGCTGGCCGCGCTCGTGGCATACGAGCGGCGCCGCACCGAGCCACTGATCGAGCTGCGCTTCTTCCACAGCGTGCCCTTCAGCGGAGCCACGGTCATAGCGGTGAGCGCCTTCGCGGCGCTGAGCGGGTTCCTGTTCCTGAACACGCTGTATCTACAGGACGTGCGCGGGCTCAACGCGCTGCACGCCGGGCTGTGGATGCTGCCGATGGCGGCCATGTGCTTGGTCTTCGCGCCGCTGTCCGGGCGGCTGGTCGGCAGCCGCGGGCCGCGTGTTTCGCTGCTGCTGGCCGGGGCGGCGATGGGGGCGAGCGGGGTGCTGTTCGCGGCCTTCGACGCCCAGGCCACCGACGCCCTGCTGCTGGCCGGCTATGTGCTGTTCGGCATCGGCTTCGGCCTGGTCAACGCGCCCATCACCAACACCGCGGTGTCCGGCATGCCGCGCACCCAGGCCGGGGTCGCGGCCGCCGTGGCCTCCACCAGCCGCCAGGTGGGCGCGTCGCTGGGTGTCGCGGTGATCGGCGCGGTGCTGTCCTCGGGCGCCTCGGGCACCGCCGCGCGCTTCACCGACGCGGCCCGCCCCGCCTGGTGGATCATCGCCGGGTGCGGGGCCGCGGTCCTGCTGCTCGGGCTGGTGACCACCGGCAAGTGGGCGGCCACCACCGCCCGGCGCGCCGCCGCGCTCTTCGACGACGGCGAACGCGCGCCCGCTCAGACCTCGGCCGGCGCCAAGGCGTAAGGCCCGCCGCGCGGGCCGTGCACCCGGCGCCCACCTTGCCGCACATACCCCGCCCAGGTATTCTTCCGAAGCCAAGATACCCCCGGAGGGTATATGCCCGGGGCCTGGCTCACCTGGGCGTGGGACAGAGGAGGGGGCACGGTGAAGGTCGAGGGGTTCGTCGCGGACGGGTATGACGCGGTGCGTCAGGTCTTCCAGCGGCTGATGGACGAGGGCCTGGAAACAGGGGCGGGGCTGTCGGTCTGGCGGGAGGGCCGCGAGGTCGTCCGGCTGAGCGGGGGGTGGGCCGATGCCGGACGGAGCCGTCCCTGGCAGAGCGACACGCTGGTCCAGCCCTACTCGCTGTCGAAGTCGTTCGTCACGCTCGCCGCCCTGGTGGCGGTGCGCGAGGGGGCGCTGGCGCTGGACGAGCCGATCGCCAGGTACTGGCGCGAGTACGGGGTCCGGGGCAAGGAGCGGACCACACTCCGTCAGGTGCTCACACACCGGGCGGGCCAGCCGCGTTTCGCGGCCGAAGCCTCGGGTCTCGACCTACTGGATGACAGCGGGCTGCGGGAAAGCCTGGCGCGGGCGGCGCCGGAGTACGCTCCCGGAACGTCGCTCGGGGAACACGCACTGACTTACGGCCACCTGGTCGACGGCATCCTGCGCGCGGGCGCCGGGACAACGCTGGGCGAGATGTTCAACGATGTGGTGCGGCCCGCGCTGGGGCTCGACGCCTGGTTCGGAGTGCCGGATCACGCGCTGGACCGCGTCGCCGACCTGGAGTATGCGGACCCGGACTGGCCGCGGCAGCTCCACGCGGCGCCATGGCTGGAGATCCCCGCCGGCGCCCTGGACATAGCGCGGACGAACTCCCGGGCCTGGCGGCAGTCGGTCTTCGGAGCGGCCAACCTGCACACGACCGCGACCGCCATGGCGGCGTTCTTCTCCCGCCTCACCAGCGAGGACGGACCGGTACACGAACTGCTGGGGCCGCGGCTGCACACCGAGCTCCTCACCTCCCAGGTCACCGACTTCGATGAGGTCTTCGGCACCGAGATCACCTGGACGCTGGGCTTCATCCGCGACAAGGGCAAGATCGCCAAGGGTGGTATCGGCGGCTCGGTCGCCTGGTGGTCGCTCCGGCACCAGCACGCCTGCGCCTACCTGACGCGCCGATTGGACGATCACTCCCGCGCTGCCGAGATTGCCACGGCCCTGGGCGACGACCTGACCGTGGTGGGCGAGGACTGAGCCTTCGCCAAGGCGTGAAGCTTCTCCAGGCGCTCGTGCGTCTCGGCGTCCGCCGGGGTGTAGGCCACCAGCTTGGGGCCTGAGTTCGGGCCGGTCCACAGGCTGGTGGCGGTGACCCGGAGCGTGCCCACCTGCGCCTGGCGGAAGACCTTGACCTTGTCGCCGGGGCGCAGCACCTCGTGCCGGGCCCAGACCTCGCGGAACTCCGGCGAGGCGTCCTGGAGCCGCTTCAGCAGCGCCTTCCACGGCGGCTCGGCCAGGTGCTCGGCCATCGAGGCCCGGAACTTGGCGGCCATCAACCGGACCGACTCGTCCCGGTCGACCATGCTGGCGCGCCACTCGTCGTGTGTGAAGGCCAGCCACAGGCCGTTGCGGTCCTCCGGCGGCACCGCGTCCAGGTCGCACAGCAGCCGCCCGTAGGTGCGGTTGTACGCGAGGATGTCGAACCGCGCGTTCTGAAGGCAGGCCGGGAAGGGCTCCAGCTGCTCCAACATCAGCTCCAGCGCGGGGGTCACGCCGGCGCACTGGCTGCCGGGGCTCGGGTCGACGGCGCCCGAGAGCGCGAACAGGTGCTCGCGCTCGCTGCGGTCCAGGAGCAGCGCGCGGGCGATCGAGTCGAGGACCTGCGTGGAGACATGGATGTCCCGGGCCTGTTCGAGCCAGGTGTACCAGGTGACCCCGACCGCGGCCAGCTGGGCGACCTCCTCGCGGCGCAGCCCCGGCGTGCGCCTGCGCCGGCCGTGTGGCAGGCCCACCTGCTCGGGGGTGATCCGCTCGCGCCGGCTGCGCAGAAACGCCGCCAGCTCGCCGCGTCGTATGTCGGTGGCCGCGGTCGCGGTCGCGGTCTCCTGCGCCATGGTGGTCATGGGATCCAGGGTGCCTGAGGTCTCAGCCGGTTGCCAGGTAGTTCTTGTACCAGGATAAGAACACTCTGGTACCCGTCTGAGCCAGGCGCCAGGGTCGTAGTCGTGACGCAGACAAGCATCCGTACTCAGAGCCCGGCCGCCGGGGCCGTCAAGCCGGCCGGAGCCGTCAGGGCCACCGGCGCACCGAGCGGCGCCGCCGGGGGCCTGAACGCCCTCGGCCTGTTCACCGTGCTGCTCGGCGCGGCCCTCCCCCTCATCGACTTCTTCATCGTCAACGTCGCCCTGCCCGCCATGGACCGCGATCTGAACGCGGGCCCCGCCCTGCTGGAGCTGGTCGTCGCCGGGTACGGCGTCGCGTACGCCGTACTGCTGGTCCTCGGCGGCCGGCTGGGCGACACCTTCGGGCGGCGCAGGCTCTTCCTCGCCGGCATGGCCGCCTTCGGGCTGACGTCCCTGGCCTGTGGGCTCGCGCCGAACGCGTGGAGCCTGGTGGCGGGCCGCGTGGCGCAGGGCGCCTCGGCGGCGCTGCTGCTCCCCCAGGTGCTCGCCACCATCCACGCCACCACCTCCGGGCCGCGCCGCGCCCGCGCGGTGAGCCTGTACGGCGCCACGGCCGGTCTTGCCATGGTGGCGGGGCAGATCCTGGGCGGTGTGCTGGTGGCGGCCGACCTCGCGGGCACCAGCTGGCGTGCGGTCTTCCTGGTCAATGTGCCGGTCGCGCTGGCCGGCCTGGTCCTCGCGGCCCGCGCGATCCCGGAGACCCGTTCCGAGCGTCCCGCGCCCGTCGACGCGCCGGGCACCGTGCTGCTGGCCCTCGCCCTGATCGCGCTGCTGCTGCCGCTGACCGAGGGCCGCGCGGCCGGCTGGCCCCTGTGGACCTGGCTGCTGTTGGGCGTCTTCCCCGTCGCGGCCATCGCCTTCTACACCGTCGAGCGCCGCCTGGAGGCCTCCGGCCGCACCCCGCTGCTGCCGCCGAGCCTGTTCGCGCTGCGGGGGCTGCGGCGGGGCCTGCTGATGATCCTGCCGTTCAGTGCGGGCTTCGGCGGCTTCATGTTCGTCATCGCGGTCGCCCTTCAGCAGGGCCTGCGGTACGGGCCCGTCGAGGCCGGTGTCGCCCTGACCCCCATGGCCACGACCTTCTTCGTGGCGTCGCTGATGGGCCCGCGCCTGGTGAGCCGGTATGGCAGCCGGGTGGTGACCGCGGGCGCGGTGATCCAGGCCGTGGGCATCGCGCTGCTGATCCTGGCCGTCCAGCGGAGCTGGACCGACCTGTCCGTGGTCGACCTGGCGCCCGGCATCGCGGTCGCCGGTTTCGGCCAGGGCCTGCAGCTCCCGGTCCTGATCCGCGGCATCCTCGCCGAGGTCCCCGCCGAGCGGGCCGGGGTGGGCAGCGGAGTGATGGTCACCACCCAGCAGTCCGCCCTGGCGCTGGGCGTGGCCACCCTCGGCACGCTCTTCCTGACCCTGGCGCCGTCGGTGGGCATGGGAGACGCCCTGGTCAGGACCCTGGCCATTCAGCTCGCGGGGGTCGTGGTGACGGGCCTGCTGAGCCTGCGGCTGCCGCGTGTCCTGGGGTGAGCGGGGAGGTCACCCCACGCCGAGGAAGCGCAGCACCGCCAGCACCCGTCGGTGGTCCCCCTCGGCCACCGGCAGGTCGAGCTTCACGAAGATGCTGTTGATGTGCTTGGCCACCGCCGACTCGCTGATCACCAACCCCTCCGCGATCCCCGCGTTGGACCGCCCCTGGGCCATCAGCTCCAGAACCTCCCGCTCGCGCACGGTGAGCCGGTCCAGCGGGCCACGGTGGCGGACCAGGAGTTGGGCGACGACTTGGGGGTCGAGGGCGGTGCCGCCGCCCGCGACGCGGTGGAGGGCGGCGATGAAGTCCTCGACGTCCGCGACGCGTTGCTTGAGGAGGTAGCCGATCCCGCTGGTGTGCGCGGTGAGCAGGTCGGCGGCGTAGCGCTCCTCCACGTACTGGGACAGCAGCAGCACCGCCGTGTCCGGCCACTGGCGCCGGATCAGCAGCGCGGCCCGTACGCCCTCGTCGGTGAAGCCCGGGGGCATCCGGACGTCGACCACGGCGATGTCCGGGCGGTGTTCCTCGACCGCCGCGAGCAGGCCGTCCGCGTCATCCGTCTCCGCCGCGACCTCGAAGCCCGCGGTCTGAAGGACCTTCACCAGACCGATCCGCAGCAGGACCGAGTCCTCGGCGATCACAGCACGCACGGCAGCTCCACGGTGATGACGGTCGGGCCCCCGCGGGGGCTGCTGAGGTCGAAGGTCCCGTCCACGGAGCCCACGCGCCCCACGAGCCCCGCAAGGCCGCTGCCCTGGGCGGGATCGGCACCGCCGACCCCGTCGTCGGCGATGACCACCCGCAGTATGTCGCCCGTCCTCACGACCGTGACCTCGGCCCCCGTGGCCTGCGCGTGCTTGGTGACGTTGGCCAGGGACTCGGAGACGACGAAGTAGGCGACGGCCTCGACGGTGGGCACGGGGCGCCCGGGGATGTCGACGTGCAGCCGCACCGGCAGCGGGGCGCGGGCGGCGATGCCGGAGAGGGCGGCGTCCAGGCCGCGGTCGTCGAGGACGGCGGGGTGCAGCCCGCGCACCAGGTTGTTCAGTTCCTCGATGGCCTCCTTGGCCTCCCGGTGCGCCTCGTCGATGACCTTGCGGGCCTCCTCGGGCAGATCGCCGAGCGTGGCCTTGGCCAGGCCGAGGTTGACCGCCATGGAGACCAGCCGCTGCTGGGCGCCGTCGTGCAGGTCGCGCTCGATGCGGCGGCGTTCGGCGTCGGCCGCGTCGACGGTGCCCGCGCGGCGCTCGGTCAGGTCCTCGACCCGGCGCTCCAGCACCTTGGCCGGGTCGGGGCCGAGCAGCGCGGTGGCGGCGCGGACGTCGAGCCGTACGAGGGCGCCGGTGAGCCAGTACGCGAGGGCCAGCAGGGCCACGCCGCCCGCGGTGAGATACCCGGCCGCCGTGGCGTTGGGGAGGAACTTCAGCCGCCCGGGTACCGGCGCGCTCCAGATGAACACGGTCGCGGCCGCCAGCCCCGCCAGGGCGAAGCTCCAGGCGAGTACCGCGCCGCACGCGATGGCCGGGCCGATCAGCAGGTTGTAGCGCAGCTGCCGCCCCCTGCGCGCCTGGCCGGGGATGTCGACGTCGAGCAGGGCCTTGAAGCGGCGCCGCTGCATGTGGGTGAACATCGGGGTGACGGCGGCCAGAACGCCGACGGGGAGGGCGACGGCGAACAGGACCGCCAGCAACTCGGACGGCCCGCCGTCGTATGTCAGCCACGGCACCGCCATCACCAGCGCCGCCACGAACTGCACGGATATGCCCGCGAGCCCGAACACCGCGTCGCGCCGCAGCCGGCCGAGCGCTGCTCTCGGCGCGGTGGGGAGTCTCATGCGCCGACCTTAGACCGCCGCCCTGGGGCGGGTCGTTCATGCCCGTACCCGGATCGGGGGTGCAACTGGTGCCACCCCCGTTCGGCAACTCGCGTTACCGACAGGCGAGGCCGCGTCGAGAAGGCTGGTGGCCGTGCCCGAGGAGGAGCCGGGCCGGAAGGAGAGCAGCACCGATGAGCGCCCTGTACGCCCCCACGGCCCGCCCCGCACGGACCGCCCGCGCGGGCCGCGTCGAGCCCGGAGGCCCCAACCGTCGGAGTGGCCCCAGCCGTCGGAGTGGCCCCAGCCGTCGGAGTGGCCCCGGCCGTCGCGGGCGCCGGATCCGGGTGGAGTGGGTGCTTCTCGTCAGCGGCGCGGCGCTGGTCCCCTGGCTGGTCGTACTGGCGACGACGCTGCCGCCCACCACCCAGGTCGGCCACTGGAACGCGGCGTGGGCGGGCCTGGACGCGCTGGAGGCGCTCGGTCTGCTGGCCACCGGCCTGCTGCGGCGGCGCGGCGACGGCCGCCACCGGCTCACCGCGGCGGCGACCTGCGCGCTGTTGGTGGTGGACGCGTGGTTCGACACCGTGACGGCGGCCCCGGGCGCCGAGGTGGCCGCGGCCCTGGCGATGGCGGTGTGCGCGGAGCTGCCGCTTGCGGTGGTGTGCGCGGTGCTGGCCCTGAAGAAGACGGCTCCCGACACGGACCTCAGGTCTGGGACGTGGCCCACCACAGGATGACCGCGGAGATCAGGAAGCAGACCGTCATCGCCCACATGACCTGCCGCCGCGCCCGCGCGTCGGCCGCCATCGTCGGCCTGCCGACCGCGCCGTGTGCCTGGGCGAGGTGATCGAGCCCCTTGTGCCGGGCGCCGCCGTAGGTGATCTGTTCTTCCCAGTCACAGTGCAGACAGCCGAGCATCCGCCGCTGCCGCGCGCCGTATCCGTAGCTCACCTCGAAGACGGTGCCGTCCTCGCGGGTGGCAGTGATGTGATGCGTCACACCTCGCAACACGATTCCGGAACCCCCGGTTCTCCGCAGAGCCACAAAGCCGGGCCCTGGCGCCGCGGCAGTCTACCCGCGGCACCAGGGCCCGTCTCAGCCTGATCGCCTTTGAAACGCCCTGGTCAGCAGCCGATCAGTCGGCCGCCCAGGTAGGACTGGATCTGGTCGAGGGAGACCCGCTCCTGCTTCATCGTGTCGCGCTCACGCACGGTCACCGCGTTGTCCTCGAGGGTGTCGAAGTCGACGGTGACGCAGAAGGGCGTGCCGATCTCGTCCTGGCGGCGGTAGCGGCGGCCGATCGCGCCCGCGTCGTCGAACTCGATGTTCCAGTGCTTGCGCAGGTCCGCCGCGAGCCCCTTGGCCTTCGGCGAGAGCTGCGGGTTACGGGACAGCGGCAGCACGGCGACCTTGACCGGCGCGAGGCGCGGGTCGAGCCGCAGCACGGTGCGCTTCTCCATCTTGCCCTTGGCGTTGGGCGCCTCGTCCTCGACGTACGCGTCGAGGAGGAAGGCCAGCATGGCGCGGCCCACGCCCGCCGCCGGCTCGATGACGTACGGCGTCCAGCGCTCGCCGGCCTCCTGGTCGAAGTACGACAGGTCCTGGCCGGAGGCCTGGGAGTGGGCCTTCAGGTCGTAGTCGGTGCGGTTGGCCACGCCCTCGAGCTCGCCCCACTCAGAGCCGCCGAAGTTGAAGCGGTACTCGATGTCGGCGGTGCGCTTGGAGTAGTGGGAGAGCTTCTCCTTGGCGTGCTCGTACCAGCGGATGTTGGCCTCCTGGAGGCCGAGGTCGCGGTACCAGTTCCAGCGCTGCTCCATCCAGTATTCCTGCCACTGCTCGTCCTCGCCCGGCTTGACGAAGAACTCCATCTCCATCTGCTCGAACTCGCGCGTGCGGAAGATGAAGTTGCCCGGCGTGATCTCGTTACGGAAGGACTTGCCGATCTGGGCGATGCCGAACGGCGGCTTCCGGCGCGAGGTCTGCTGCACGGCGAGGAAGTTGGTGAAGATGCCCTGGGCGGTCTCGGGGCGCAGATAGGCGACCGAGGCGGAGTCCTGGGTCGGGCCGAGGTGCGTGGAGAGCAGGCCGGAGAACTGCTTGGGCTCGGTGAAGCTGCCCTTGGTGCCGCAGTGCGGACAGTTGACGTCCGCCAGCCCGTTCTCGGGCTGCCGGCCGTGCTTGGCCTCGTACGCCTCCTCCAGGTGGTCCGCGCGGAACCGCTTGTGGCAGGAGGTGCACTCGGTGAGCGGGTCGGTGAAGGTGGCGACGTGGCCGGACGCCTCCCAGACCTCGCGAGCGAGGATCACCGACGAGTCGAGTCCGACCACGTCGTCGCGCGAGGTGACCATCGAGCGCCACCACTGGCGCTTGATGTTCTCCTTCAGCTCAACGCCGAGCGGTCCGTAGTCCCAGGCAGCTCGCTGCCCGCCGTAGATCTCGCTGGACGGGTAGACGAAGCCACGGCGCTTGCTCAGGCTGACGATGGTGTCGATCTTGTCGGCGGCCACGGTGCTCTCTTCATTGATGACGGCTGATGACGACTGGTGATGGCTGATGACGACTGATGGCGGCTTTGCGGACGGCAAGCGGACGACAAAGCGAATGCTTCAGATTACCGGCGGCTCCACCCCTCGGATCAAATCGGTAAGCGAAGCGATCAGGAAGCAGATCG
Source organism: Streptomyces sp. LZ34 (assembly GCF_053890475.1). Classification (NCBI taxonomy): domain Bacteria; kingdom Bacillati; phylum Actinomycetota; class Actinomycetes; order Kitasatosporales; family Streptomycetaceae; genus Streptomyces; species Streptomyces sp. LZ34. The sequence continues at coordinate 8,593,054 of NZ_CM132680.1, read as the reverse complement.
TTGTTGACAATCGTTTCCATCTTTGTTGAAAATGAGAGTCATGAACATACGCCGCCCCATCCTCCCGGCCGCTGTCGCCGGAGCCGCTGTTCTCGGTCTGGCCACGACACTCACAGCCTGCTCCGCCGATGCGACAGACGGCCGTACGGACGGCAAACTCGATGTGGTGGCGTCGTTCTACCCGATGCAGTTCCTCGCCGAGCGGATAGGCGGCGGTCACGTCCATGTGTCCAGTTTGACCAAGCCCGGCGCGGAACCGCACGACCTGGACATCAGCGCCCGGCAGACCGCGGACCTCAGCAAGGCCGGACTGGTCATCTACCTCAAGGGGCTACAGCCGGCCGTCGACGCCGCCATCGGCCAGGCCGAGCCGAAGCACGTCGCCGACGCGGCCTCGTTCACCACCCTGGAGGACCACGGTACCGAGGTGGCGGGCGACGAGCACGAGCACGAGCACGACGAGCACGGGGACGACGAGCACGGGCACGGCGAGGACGCCGGCTCCGACCCGCACATCTGGCTGGATCCGGTGCGTTACGCCCAGGTCGCCGAGGGCGTCGGCAAGGCGCTGCGGAAGGCCGACCCCGACAACGCGGCCGACTACAAGAAGAACACCGCCGCGCTGGTCAAGCAGCTCGGCGCGCTGAACGACGACTTCACGACCGGCCTGAAGAACCGCACCTCGGACACCTTCATCACCACCCACGCCGCCTTCGGCTATCTCGCCGAGCGCTACGGCCTGCGCCAGGAGGCCATCTCCGGCATCGACCCGGACTCCGAGCCCAGCCCGGCCCGGATGAAGGCGCTGCACTCGGTCGCGAAGAAGGAAAAGGTCGGCACGGTGTTCTTCGAGACGCTGGTGAGCGACAAGACCGCCAAGACCCTGGCGGGGGATCTGCGTCTGCGTACGGATGTGCTCGACCCGATCGAGGGCATCAGCGACAAGTCCAAGGGCGACGACTACTTCGAGGTCATGCACGCGAACCTCAAGGCGCTCAAGACGGCCCTGGGCGCCAAGTGAGGCGCGACCCACGACGAGCGCACGACCCACGACGAGCGGAGGAAGCCGTATGAAGCCGGAACCCGCCACAGCCCCCGGCACCGCGCCGGCCGCCGAGGCCCCTGCCAAGGCCTCCCCCGAGACCTCTACCAAAACCTCCGCCGAGACCTCTACCGAAACATCCGCCGAGACCTCCGACGCGGCCCCGGTGGTCATATCGCTGCGGGGCGCCACCGCCTCGCTCGGCGGCCGCCCCGTGCTGCGCGGCGTCGACCTGACCGTACGGCGCGGCGAGGTCGTCGCGCTGCTCGGCGCCAACGGCTCCGGCAAGTCCACGGCGGTGCGCTCCGTCGTCGGCCAGGTGCCGCTGTCCAGCGGCGAGCTGAAGCTGTTCGGCACCCCCAGCCGCCGCTTCCGCGACTGGGCCCGCATCGGCTACGTACCGCAGCGCACCACCGCCGCCAGCGGCGTCCCCGCCACCGTCCGCGAGGTGGTCTCCGCCGGGCGGCTGGCCCGCAGGCGGCTGGGTCCGCCACGCGCGGCGGACCGGGCGGCGGTGCGGCGGGCGCTGGAGCTCGTCGGGATGGCCGACCGCGCCAAGGACCCGGTGGGCGCCCTGTCCGGCGGCCAGCACCAGCGGGTGCTGATCGCCCGCGCGCTGGCCGGCGAGCCCGAACTGCTGATCATGGACGAGCCGATGGCCGGGGTCGACCTGGCCAGCCAGGAGATCCTCGCCGAGACGCTGCGCGAGCAGGTCGCCCAGGGCGCCACCGTGCTGCTGGTCCTCCATGAGCTCGGCCCGCTGGAGCCGCTGATCGACCGCGCGGTGGTGCTGCGCGACGGCTGCGTCGTCCACGACGGCCCGCCGCCCAAGGCCGTGGGCCAGCACGCGCTGCCCGGCCACGACCACGTACACCCGCACGCGGCGCACGACGCCGAACCGATCCGGACGGGATTGCTGACCTGACATGTTGGAGATCCTCGACTACGCGTTCATGCAGCGGGCTCTGATCGCCGCCGTTCTTGTCGGCATCACCGCCCCCGCCGTCGGCATCTACCTCGTCCAGCGCCGCCAGGCGATCATGGGCGACGGCATCGGCCACGTCGCGCTCACCGGCGTCGCGCTCGGCTTCCTGACCGGCACCAACCCGGTGTGGACAGCCGTCGCGGTCTCCGCGCTCGGCGCGATCCTCATGGAGCTGATCCGCTGGTACGGCAAGACGCGCGGCGACCTGGCCCTCGCGATGCTCTTCTACGGCGGCATGGCCGGCGGCGTGCTGCTGATCAACCTCTCGCCGACCGGCTCCAACGCCAACCTCACCACGTATCTCTTCGGCTCGATCACCACCGTCTCGCGCGAGGACGTGACCGTGATCAGCTGCCTCGCGGCCTTCGTCGTGCTGATCACCCTCGGGCTGCGCCGCCAGTTGTTCGCGGTCTGCCAGGACGAGGAGTTCGCGCGGGTGACCGGCCTTCCGGTGCGCACCCTCAACCTGCTGCTGGCGATCACCGCCGCCGTCACCGTCACCGTCGCCATGCGCGTCGTGGGCCTGCTGCTGGTCAGCGCCCTGATGGTGGTCCCGGTCGCGGCCGCCCAACAGGCCACCCGCGGCTTCGCGATGACGCTCGCGCTCGCCGTCGCCATCGGCGTCGTGGTGACGCTCTCCGGCACGGTCTTCTCCTTCTACGAGGACGTCCCGCCCGGTGCGAGCATCGTCGTGCTCGCCATCGCCGTCTTCGCCGCGATCACCGCGCTCGCCGCCCCATTGGCGAGAAGTCGCGCCCGCAGAGCCGCCGCGGCCGAGGAGCGCTGCACCCTCCCGCTCCCCGGCGCCCGTACGGCCGCGCCCTCCTCCGGAGCGGGCGAAGGGGACGATGTGCTGGTCTAGCCCGTCCGCTCAGCTTTCCCTGGCACAATGGCCACGCGGATGCGCGACGTACGAGCAGGCGACGAGCAGGCGATGTTGAGGAGGCAACTGTGGTGACCGCGGGTCCCCCAGTACGCGGCCGGTCCACCAGGCAGCGCGCGGCGGTAGCGGCGGCGCTGGACGAGGTGGACGAGTTCCGCAGTGCGCAAGAGCTCCACGACATGCTCAAGCACCGCGGCGACTCCGTCGGCCTGACCACGGTCTACCGCACGCTCCAGTCCCTCGCCGACGCGGGCGAGGTCGACGTCCTGCGCACCACCGACGGCGAGGCCGTCTACCGCCGCTGCAGCAGCGGCGAGCACCACCACCACCTGGTCTGCCGCTCCTGCGGCAAGGCGGTCGAGGTCGAGGGCCCGGCCGTGGAGAAGTGGGCCGACGCGATCGCGGCGGAGCACGGCTTCGTGGACGTCGCCCACACGATCGAGATCTTCGGCACCTGCGGGGACTGCGCGGCGACGGCGGCCAAGGGGTAACGCGACGCCCCGCGGGCAGCCTCACCGCTTGAGATAGGCCAGTACGGCCAGCACGCGGCGGTTGTCGTCGGCGGACGGTTCGATCCGCAGCTTGTCGAAGATGCTCGCGGTGTGCTTGGCGATCGCGCTCTCGCTGATGTGCAGGGCGTGCGCGACGGCGGCGTTCGACCGGCCCTCGGCCATCAGTTTCAGCACGTCGTGTTCGCGCGGGGTGAGGCTTCCGGTGCGGCCCCTGGCGTCGCTGCGGGCCAGCAGCTTGGCGATCACCTGCGGGTCCATGACCGTGCCGCCGGCCGCGACGGTGCGCACCGCGTCGATGAACTGCCCGGTGTGGGTGACCCGGTCCTTGAGGAGATAGCCGATGCCGCCCTCGCCCCCGGCCAGCAGCTCGTGGGCGTAGAGCTGGTCCACGTACTGGGACAGGATCAGCACCGGCAGCGCGGGGCGGGTGCGGCGGGCCTCCAGGGCGGCCTGGAGACCCTCGTCGGTGTGGGTCGGCGGCAGACGGATGTCGACCACGGCGACGTCCAGGTCCTCCTCGCGCAGCGCGCGCAGTAGGGCCGGGCCGTTGTCCACGGAGGCGATCACCTCGCAGCCGTGCTCCCGCAGGGTGCGCATCAGCCCGTCCCTGAGCAGGAAGAGGTCTTCGGCGAGGACGACGCGCACGGAATCTCCAGGGTCACGGTGGTCGGGCCGCCCGGCGGGCTCCGCAGGGCGAGAGTGCCGTCGAAGGTACCCAACCGGCGCTGGACGCCGCGCAGTCCGGTGCCGTGGGAGAGGTCCGCGCCGCCCCGGCCGTCGTCGGTGACCGTGATGTGCAGCCGTGCGATCTCATGGGTCAGGGAGATACGCACCTCCTGGGCGCCGGAGTGCTTGGCCGCGTTGGCGAGGAGCTCGCTGACCGCGAAGTAGGCGGCGGACTCGACCGGTGCCGGAAGCCGCCCGGGCGGCAGGTGAACCTCGACGTGGACGTCGAGGAAGCTGTCGAGCGCGAGCGACCGTACGGCGTCGCCGAGCCCCCGGTCGGCGAGCACCGGGGGCTGGATGCCGTGGACCAGGTCGCGTAGGTCCTGGAGCGCCCGTGCGGAGGACTCCCGCACGTCGAGCAGCAGCGCGCGGACGGCGCTGAGGTCGATGTCGCCGATGTGGCCCGTGTCGCCGGTGTGGCCGGTGCCCAGCAGCCGGGTCGCCTCATCCAGCGTCATGCCGAGGGCGACCAGCCTGGCCTGTGCGCCGTCGTGCAGGTCCCGTTCGATGCGGCGCAGTTCGGCCGCCTGCGCGTCCAGCGACTCGTCACGGATGTCGGTGAGCCGTTCGACGCGCCGGGCGAGTTCGGTGCTGAGCGGCGCGGACAGCAGACGACGGCTCCAGCGGGCGTGCAGCTTGAGCATGACGGGAGCCAGGCGCACACCCGCCGCGATGAACGCGAGGCCGAGGACCAGCGCGGCGAGCATGGTCGGGGTGGAGCGTACGGGGATGAAGGCGTACCAGTTGCCGTCGTCGATGAGCCGCCAGATGAACGGCTGCACCAGCGCGCCGAACGCCCCGTACTCGACGAGGGCGAGCGGGATCGCGACCAGCAGCCCGCCGAACCACGGCTCCAGCCAGGCCCACCGCAGATCGTGCCAGAACCCCTCGTCGCCGAGGACCACGGCCGCCCGGCGGCGGGGGCGCTCGGCCCGGTCGAGGGCGAGCGGCTCCGGCGGGCTGATCCCCGTACCCGTCCAGCGGGCGGTCCACGACCGGTACCGGTCGGAGAGCCCGCGCAGGGCCGCCGCGGCGGGCGGCAGGAGCCGGAACCCGACCCCGATCGGGAGCAGCAGCAGGGCGCAGATCACCAGCCCGCCGAGGGCGCACACCGCGAAGGCGGCCAGCCCGAGCAGCTGGCACCGGACGAGGGCGCGCAGGCCGCCGCCCCGTGTTCCCCCCATGACCGCCCGTTGCTCCCCTTCAGCGCGCCGAGTGCGCCATCGCGCGGATCCTAACCGCCGTTGCCCGCCTCACCCATGGCACCGCCGCCACCAGACAGGCGGCCCCGAACAGCACCATGGGCAGCACCGCACCGGACTCCTCGTCCATGAACAGGAGCATGCCCAGATTGATCAGGGTGTGGAAGCCACCCGCGAGCAGCAGCCGGTTCGCCCGCACCCGCTCCAGGCCGAGCCCCAGCACGACCGACATCGCCACCGTGGACAGCAGAAACCCGGCCGCGTACGCCGGAGCCTGCGCGAACACCTGCACATGCCACACGCCCCACACCGCGCCCACCGCGGTCGACGCGGCGAGCGGGCCGAAACGGGTCCGCAGCAGGGGCTGGAAGAAGCAGCGCCAGCCGATCTCCTCACCGCACGCCCCGACCAGCTGCGCCACCACGATCAGCGTGAAGGGGTGGTCCAGTGTGCGCGGATCGGTGACGTGAGCATCACCGGTCGCCAGGGCGTACGCGCCCGCGCCGATCGCGGTGATCAGCACCGCCGTGGCAAGCAGCGGCAGCGCACGGCCCGCCCGCCGCGCCGAGGGGCCCGTCGCCCACCCTGCCCGGCCCTCGGGCAGCGCTCCGGCGAGCAGCGACCGCACCGGGGAAGGCCACAGCAGCGCCACCGCCACCACCCCCAGCGCGGGCCCGAACTGGGTCAGCTGGATGACCTCCACCGGTATCCCGGTCGCGGACTGGGCCGCGCCCAACACCCCCGCCGTCACAAACGTGACCGCGAGGAACACCCCCGCCTTCGCTTTCCACTTGTGCATGCCGCCAGGCCCCCGATCGGGTCGAACCGGATGTCGTCGCTGTCGACGATGCCGGTCGGGGAGCCCGCTGCCCTTGCACGTAGCTGCCGAACAGGGGTGTATCCAGATCTACCCCCTACGCACTCACCGCCTGCCCCGCCGCAGCCAGTCCCGCACCTTGCGGCCCTCGGGGACCTTGCCGGGGCCCGGGACGGGCGCCACCGCTGGGACCGGAACCGGCGACGCCGCCGGGACGGGCATGGGCGTGGCTGAGAGCACAACGGCCGGTGCCGCCGCCAATTAAGGCAACGGCACCGGCCGGGGAAGACGCGGCAGGGTGGTCGGTCGGCGTTACTGCGGACCGGGCTGGGAACCGTCCTTCTGCACCTCGTTCGGGATCGCCCCGCCGAAGCGGCGGTCGCGCGAGGCGTACTCCAGGCAGGCGCGCCACAGGTCGCGGCGGTCGAAGTCCGGCCACAGCACGTCCTGGTAGACCATCTCCGCGTACGCGCTCTGCCAGATCAGGTAGTTGGACGTGCGCTGCTCGCCCGAGGGCCGCAGGAAGAGATCCACATCCGGCATGTCGGGGTAGTAGAGGTACTTCGCGAAGGTCTTCTCGTTCACCTTCGACGGGTCCAGCCGGCCCGCCCTGATGTCCTCCGCCAGCGCCTTCGCCGCGTCCGCGATCTCCGCCCGGCCGCCGTAGTTCATACAGAAGTACATGGTCATGGCGTCGTTGTCCTTGGTCTGCTCCTGCGCGACCTGCAGCTCCTGCGCCACCGACTTCCACAGCTTCGGCATCCGCCCCGCCCAGCGGATGCGGATGCCCATCTCGTCCATCTCGTCGCGGCGGCGGCGGATGACGTCCCGGTTGAAGTTCATCAGGAAGCGGACCTCGTCGGGCGAGCGCTTCCAGTTCTCGGTGGAGAAGGCGTAGAGGGAGAGGTTCTTGACCCCGATCTCCAGACACCCCTTGAGCACATCGAGGACCACGCCCTCGCCCACCTTGTGCCCCTCGGTACGCGGCAGCCCGCGCTCCTTGGCCCAGCGGCCGTTGCCGTCCATGACAACGGCCACATGCTTGGGCACCAGCTCACCGGGGATCTTCGGCGGACGGGCACCCGAAGGGTGCAGGTCCGGGGCCCGGTACTCGCGCCGCTGTCGGCCCAGAATCCCGCGTCGTGCCATGTGCCTGCCGTCTCCCTCTCAACTGCTTTTGCGCTTTATTTCTCTACGTACCGAAGCGACCGGAGCCCCCGCTCCAGGTGCCAGTGCAAATACGCCGCCACGAGCCCACTGCCCTCCCGGGCATGCCGAGCCTCACACGCGTCCGCCGTCTCCCAGTCCCCGGTCAGCAGCGCACCCAGCAGCATCAGCGCCTCCGCCGAGGGTACGACGCTTCCGGGCACCCGGCACTCCCCGCAGATCACCCCGCCCGCACCGACCGAGAAGAACCGGTTCGGCCCGGGCATGCCGCACTTCGCGCAGTTGTCGAAACTCGGCGCGTAGCCGTTCACCGCGAGCGAGCGGAGCAGGAACGCGTCCAGGATCAGATGCGGCTCATGCTCCCCCGAGGCGAGCGTCCGCAGCGCGCCGACCAGCAGCAGATACTGCTGCATGGCGGGCTCGCCCTCGTGGTCGGTGAACCGCTCGGCGGTCTCCAGCATCGCCGTACCGGCGGTGTAGCGGGCGTAGTCGGTCACGATGGCGCTGCCGTACGGAGCGATGGTCTCACTCTGCGTGCACAGCGGCAGCCCGCGGCCGACCAGCTCGCCGCCCCCGCGCGAGAAGAACTGCACATCGACATGGCTGAACGGCTCGAGCCGCGCCCCGAACTTCGACTTCGTCCGCCGCACCCCCCGGGCCACGGCCCGTACCCGGCCGTGACCACGGGTGAGCAGCGTGATGATCCGGTCCGCCTCGCCCAGCTTCTGGGTGCGCAGCACGATGCCGTCGTCGCGGAACAGACTCATGGCGCTCATTCTCCATGACGGCGGACACCGCGGAGAACGTCGCCTGCTCAGGCGGTGGCGAAGTGGGCGATGAGCGCCGTTGGGCGTCCTCGTCGAACGGCAGCGCCGTTCCGTTCATTCATTACCCTGGCCGTCGGGATCTGGAAGTCGATGGCCTCGGGCGACAGCACCCCCGCGGCCACCAGGAACCGGTCCTGCACGGCAGGCGGCGCCGCCAGCCCTAACGCCCCGCGCACGGCGTCCCGCTGCGGACCGGGCGTCGCGTCGATCAGCCCGGCGACCGGCCGCAGCAACTGATGCAGGGCAGGTCGAGCAGCTCGGCGAGCACCGTGCGTCCGGCGAGTCGGCCCCCTGGCCTGCGGTCCCCCTGCACTCGTGAGCGCAACGGGTCCGACGCCGCGCGCCGGGCCGACTGTACGCGGTCCGCTCCGCGGGGACGCGGGGCCTCACGGCTCGGCCCAGTCCCGGCGGCCTTAGCGCTCACCTGTGCGTTTGTGGTGAATATTGAGGCAGCGACACGCGCCGTGACGTCGACGTGACGCTAGGATGATCGTTTTGCGCATCGCTGCCAGGTGTGCAGTACGAGGGGGAGAGGATCGCATGTCGACATTCGAGGCCGAATGGGCGCAGATGAAGCGCGAGGCATCCGGGGAGACCGGGATGAGCCTCGCGGGCGCCGGTGACAAGCCCGACTGGGGGCAAGAGGGATCGGGTGGCGTGAGGTCCAGCAAGAACGCGTGGACGGAGGCGGGCCAGGGAGTCGGCAAGCTGCGGGGGAACATCAAGACCGCGCTGACAAAGCTGGAGGAGGAGCAGAAGGGCCTGGGCGCGGGCAGCGAGACCGGCGGCGGTATCGAGAGCGCGGCGGCCCAGCGGGAGCTCTACCACTCCTGGAAGCGCTATCTGAAAGGTGTGAGCGGCAAGTGCGGCACCTTTCAGGACCGGCTCCAGAAGGCCGGGGATCACCACTACGAGAACGACGCGGCCATCGAGAGCGCATTCGATAGATGGGACGGCCTGTACAAGGACACGAAGCCCGTCGGTGGCGAGAGCCGGGGGCGGTGACGCGGACCAGTGGATTACACGACTCTCAAGTCCCTCAAGCCTTCTGAGTTCGAGGACGCGGCAGGCGGCTATCGGACCCTCGGCGACATGGCGAGTCAGGCCAAGGACGACATCGAGCAGCAAGTGACCGCGGGGATGCGGAAATCGCTCGAGGGCAAAGCCGTGGACAAGGCTGTCCGGAAACTCCGGAAGCTGGCCACGAACTTCCATTACACCCAGGTCGAATGCGCACTCATCACCACCGCTCTCAACTCTCTGGCCTACGAACTACGGGCAGCCAAGAACAAGCTCGACGCCGCTGTGGAGGATGCCGCTGCCGCACAGTTCACCGTGGACTCCGACGGCTCGGTGAGCTACCCGTCGGCCGGCGACAAGGTCGACGGCAAGGTGCCCGAGGGCGGTACGGTCAAGGGGGTTGCCTCCGGGGAGACCCGCAACCCGATCGACCCTGCTGGGGACGCGAAGGACACGGCCGAGGCTCTTGACCGCCAGGCGTCGAACCTCCACGGCAACCCGAATTACGCCCGCGCGCTGGCCATCGCCAACCGCATTGCGCAAGCCGTCCACCAGGCCACCCGGGCCGACGAAAAGTGGGCCCCTGAGCTGCGCAAGTTGAAGGCTGACGACGACCTGGTCGTCGCCGCCGAGGACTGGGCTGACGCGAAGAGAGACATGGGTGGCGTCCGCCGCAGTGCGAAGGAATATCTGGACGCCATCAAAGCGCCCCTGAACGACAGCAATCCGGAAGAGAACGCCACGTGGTGGAAGAGCCTCTCGAAGAATGAGCAGGACGCTATTCTCGCCCTCGATCCAGCAGGACTCGGCAAGCGTGACGGTTTACCCGCAGCCGTGCGCGACGAAGCGAACCGGACCGTGCTCGCCGAAACCCGTGCCGAACTCAACCTGAAACTCGACGAGCTCGGCAAGAATGAGCCCGCGAAGTACGAGCAAAAGTGGAACAACATAACTCATCTTCCCGTTCAGGGGGAAAAGCAGGTGACGCTGGCCTGGCAGGCGTGGGACAGGGAAAGAACCAGGATTAACGAATCCTTGAAGGGTATGGACGCCATTCAGCGCCGCTTTGACAGGACCGGAGAGGACGGTCTGCCGGAGGCGTATCTGCTGGGATTCAGCGCGGAAGGGCGGGGGCGGGCCATCGTCGCCAACGGAAATCCTGATGATGCGGATCACATCGCGGTGTACACACCTGGAACCGGAGCCTCGCTCAGTAACAGTAACGGAGACATCAATCGCGGGGTGAACTTGTGGAAAACGTCCCAGCGTTTGACCGATCAGGAAGTATCGACCGTTACTTGGATAGGCTACGATGCGCCGCCGGAACTCTCAGACGCCACTCGGGATGAATATGCGGACAATGCCGTAGGCGCGTACGGCCAGTTCATCGATGGCCTCAACGCTGCGAACAAATCTGGTTCCGACGCTCACATCACTGCAATCGCACATTCATATGGGACCACGGTCATCGGCGCCGCGGCCGAAGACAGGGACCTCGGCGTCGACGACATCGTGTTCGCCGGCAGCCCTGGCGCCCGGGTGGAAAATGCCGCGGATCTGGACGTGGGCAAGGGGCATGTCTGGAATGAGCACGCCAAGGGTGACGATTTGGTAAACGGCGTTGGCCGCTTCGGCCACGGGGGCGGGGTCTCGGGCATTGACCCAACTGACCCAATCTTCGGCGCCAACCAGATGGCCACCGATACCGAGGGGCACAGCGGCTACTGGGACTACGACGACGACAAAAATGTGCCGAGTCTCAGTATCGAGAACCAAGGAAGGGTCATCGTGGGAGAATACGGCAAGGTGCAAATGAAGCCACGCGACGATGGATCACTTCTGCCGGTCGACTGGCGTGAGCCGGCGAATTGGGACGTCTGAAGTGTGGAAGGTGTGGCGATTTCGACGGGTACTGGCCGCTGCGGCGGTTCTCCTATGTGTCGTGGGGTGCGGATCCATGAATGACTCGGACGGTGCGGCGCCGAAGGAAATGCATCCGACGCAGGCCAAGCAGCACGTCAGAAAGCTGTCCAGTGACGTGTTCGACATGGTCCGGCTTCAAGGGAAAGTGTCGCCGGCCGGACCTGCGACAATGCCCTCCCAACAGAGGGAACGGGAGTATTTCGTCCAGCATTTCTGGTCCATCTCTCGCCTGTCTGAGCGGGAGTTGACGCGCGGCTTCAACCGCTTGCGTGAAGAACTTCCGAAGGAGGGGTGGCGCATCACTCGGTTCGGGCACGTGAATTCAACGGACCGCCAGTTGGAGATAGAGGCCGTACACGAAAAGGACAAGTACTCGTTGTCCGCGGAGCTCTGGGTCAGCAGCTCCGGAGAAAACGCGCATGCGTCCGCGCCCAAGAACGACCGAATCGTGTTCTCCGTCGGGTCTCCCATCTACCGAACCCCCAAGGGAGTCGACCGCGACAACTACTGACGCCCCATCCTGAAACGCGACTGCCCGCGGACGCCGAGCAGTCGCCCGCCGCTGTCACTACCTGCGGCGCTGTCGCACGATCGAGGGGCAGCCTGCCGAAGGCCGCCCCTGACCACACAGCTCCGCCGCGTGGGGGCGCTGCCCCAGACCCCGGGGTCCAGGGGCAAAGCCCCCGAACACCCCCTAGTGGGGGAAGTGATCGAACCGCCCGGCCTTCACGGCGAGGGTGAGGGAGCGGAGGGCGGTGGGGGTGGTTGTGATCACGGTGTGCGGTTCGTCGCTCTCCCGCAGGAGGATCGACGCGTCGGCGGCGCGGGCCAGCTCGACGCAGTTGTTGCCGGGGCCGTCCGCCGAGTAGGACGACTTCTGCCACTGTATGTCGGACATCTCGATGCCTTCAGAGTCGTTGTGCGATGGCTTGGATGAAATCGCGCGTGTCCGCAGGTGCGAGGGACAGCCCTTCCGTCCGGTCGAGGATCCGCCGGTAGTTGGCGAGATGCGTCTCCCCGTCCAGGAAGGTCACGCCGGTGGGCGTGTCGAGCTGAACCGTATCCAACTGCGGAACCACTCCGTACATGTACGTCACGGAGGCTCCCGCATGCGGAAATCCCCCAGCGGAGAAGGGAATGGCCCGGACGGTGACGTTGTCCCACTCCGACGCCTCCAACAGGCGCTCCAACTGTCCACGGGCCACCTTGGACCCGCCGAACTCCATCCTCAACGCTGCCTCGTGAATGAGGAAGGTGCACTGCGGAGGGACATCCCGATCGAGCACCTCGCGGCGCCTCATCCGGTACGAGACGTTCACTCGCCGTTGCACCGGGGTGAGTGCGGGTTCGGCGGTGGAGAACACGGCGTTCGCGTAGTCCTCGGTCTGCAGCAGCCCCGGAATGTGCATGATCTGCACCGCGCGCAGACCCACGGCGTGGAAGTCCAGCTCGGCCAGATCCAGCGCGTCGACAGCCATCCGGTCCCGGTAGCCCTCCCACCACCCCCGGCCGCGCTCGGTGGCGATGGCCGCAAGAGCGTCAACGTATGCCTGGTCGCCGCAGGCGTAGATGGCGGCCAGCATCCTGACACGCTCCTCGCTCACGCCCAGGCGACCGGACTCCATGTTGCTGATCCGCGGGCCCTCGGCGCCCAGTTGCTGAGCCGCGTAGGCCACCGTCATCCCGGCGTGCTCACGCATCTTGCGCAGCTCCGCGCCGAGTCGGCGCCGCCTCGCGCTCGGGGCTGCCGTGTGCGTCATGCCCCGCCCTCCCTCACTCCGTCATCACACAGTGTCGTCGCGAGATTACCGGATCACCAGATCGAGGGCAGAGATATCCGTGAATGAGTACAGGGATGCACTCAATGCCTTATGGTCTCGATAGCACAGCGCATCGGAACCATCACGCACCGCGTTGGGAGAACCCGCCATGCCCGAAGTCGCCGAACCCGCCTACGCCTACCGGCTCAGCGCCCCCAACTCCCCCAAGAGCCCCAAAGCCTGCCGCGACGCGATCGCCGCCCTCCTCCAGGCCAACGGCCTGGACGACCTCGCGGACACGGCCCGCCTCCTCGTATCGGAAGCGGTCACCAACGTCCACCAGCACACAGCCACCCCCGTCATCCACATCGACACCCTCGTACGGGACCGCATCGCCACCATCGCCGTACGCGACAGCTCCCCGGACGACCTCCCCCGCCCGCGCAGGGCGGAGACCGACGAGGAAGGTGGCCGCGGCCTCTTCCTCATGAAGCAACTCGCCCACGCCTGCGGCGTCACCTGGGAGAGCGGCGCACAGCCCACCGGCAAGCACATCTGGTTCGAGCTGCGCGACCCGCTCGCCGAATGACGGGTCCAGCGGCGCACCGCAAGGTCACCGCTCCTCGACAGGAGGATCGGCCAGACGCCTCTCGATGCGGGACCGCACGGCCACAGCCCGGGGGTCGGTGTATTCAGCCAGGTGGGATAGAGCCTCGACCCAGTGGACGCGGGCCGCTTGGGGGTCCTCCCTATCCACAGCGGCGGCCAGGTGGTCGAGTTCCAGAGCGTGCTGCCAAGCATCGCCGAGCTGTCCGTGCACGGCGGCGGCTCGCCGATGGAACGCGGCAGCCTCATCGCCGCGGTCCATTGCCGCATAGGTCTGCCCGGTGCCTCGCCAGGCGAGGGCTTCTCGGCTGCGGTCGCCGAGACGGCGATGGAGTTTGGCGGACCGCTGGTACGAGGTCAGCGCGTCGCCGTATTGCCCATCGGCACGCTGGATGTCGCCCAGAGTGAGCAGCCAAAAGCCCTCCAGGACGTGGCTCCTGAGGTTGAGCGCGATGTCAAGGGCTTCATCGATCGCACGTCGTGCCTCTGTGAGTTCACCCTGCTCGCGGCGGAGCTCGGCGACGATATACAAGGCATTGCCCACGCTTCTTTCGTTGTTCAGGGCTCGGTGGGCGGCGAGCGCCTGTTGGGCGGCCTCCTCGGCCTCAGGCAGGCGGCCCGCGTCGAGACGGGTGCTGGCGATGTTGGACAGGGCCATGGCCGCTCTGCGAGGTTCATCCGCATCACGGAAGATCGCAGCGGAACGCTCGAAGTGGTCAGCGGCCGGGTCGAATTGGCGGCTCTCAAGGTGAATCAGGCCGATGAGATTCAGCGAGCGCGCCTCTTCGAGGGGTATGGCTGTCCTGTGCGCGACTTCCCTGGCTCGTCGGTGACATTCCATGCCCTCGTCGAGGCGGCGGTATTTCCGGTAGGCCATGCCGAGGTAGTTGAGCAAACGGATTTGGGCACCCGGTTCGTCCGCCCGTTCCGCTGCCGCCAGACCGGCACGCATCGGGTCGATCCAGTCACTGCCTGGCGCTGATGGGTAGCGGGCATTCCACAGCACCTCGGCCAGGCGCCAGGCGAGAGTGTCGATCCCGGCTGATGCGGCGGCCGGAACCAAACGGAGCAGAGTCGTGTGTTCGCGGTCCGCCCAGTCCGCCGCCGCGTCGTAATCGGCGAAGACCAGGGGAGGCACGGAAGCTGTCGATGCCGCCAGGAGGGAATGCTGCTCGGAAGGTCTGAGCCAACTCTGCGCCGCGTCAGCAGTATGCAGATACCAGTCCAGCACACGGCGCAGGGCCGCGTTCCGTTGCTCCGCGGGTTCATCGCTCTGCGCCTGACCGGTGGCGAAGGCACGCAGTAGGTCGTGGAACTGGAATCGGTCCGGCGCGGTTTGTTCAAGCAGGTGGGCGCCCACGAGATCGTCCAGGAGTTGCCTCGTGCGGCTGAGGCTGAGCTCACAGAGGGCCGCGGCCGCGTGGAGGCTGAACTCGGGACCCGGATGAATTCCCAGCAGGCGAAAAAGCCGCGCGGAGGGTTCCGGCAGGGCGCGGTAGGACCAGGCGAAAACCGAGTGGACCGCCTCTGCTTCCTCGTCGATGCCTGTGCTGAGCGCGTCCCACAGCGCCGACTCGTCCCGCAAGTCAGAGATGAGATCGTCGATCCTCATGTGAGGATGACTGGCGGCGCGCTCTGCCGCGATACGCAAGGCGAGCGGCAGCCGAGCGCAAAGACGCGCCAGTTCGGTCAGCTTTTCCCCATCGTCTCCGGGCCGATAGCCGCTGGTGACCGCGCGCAGTAAGGCGATCGCCTCAGGCTCGGGAAGGGTGCCGAGCGTCAGACGGCGGGCCCCGTCTCGTACGGTGAGGCCGGCGAGCCGGTTGCGGCTGGTCACCACTACCAGGCTGTTACCAGTACCGGGCAGGAGCGGCCGCACCTGGCTGACCGTGGCGGCGTTGTCGAGCAGGATCAGGACGCGTCGCTCGGCGAGCAGCGAGCGGTACAAAGCGGCGGCAGCATCGACATCCTGGGGAATCTGGTCGGCAGGCACGCCGAGCGCGCGCAAGAATCGGCGTAGTGCCTGGTCCGCGGTGACGGGTTCGCCGGGGTCGTAGCCCCGCAGATTGACGAAGAGCTGACCGTCGGGAAAGCGGTCCTTGACTTGATGGGCCCAGCGCAACACCAGCGAGGTCTTCCCCGCACCTGCCGTGCCGTCCACTACATGGATCGAGACAACCAGTCGGTCGCCGCTTGGGCTGGTCAGGATCGCATCAAGCTGATGCAGTTCGTCGGTGCGGTTGACAAAGGCGTGCACATCAGCCGGAAGCTGTCGCGGTATGAGGCCGGCCGACTCCCCCGGCGCCCCCTGGTAAAAGTTGATTCCGCCCGAGACATTGCCGGCCTGCACGACGTCCCGAGACGACCCTGACAGCTCATTCTGAGAGCCTTGTGGATGACTTCCCTCGTCCCCGGCCGAGGCGTTGATTTGCTCCGCTCATGCCGCCGGGGGCGGCGGAAGATGCACCACCGCACGCTCGAAGTAGGTCCGGATGTCCTCCGCTACCGCCCAAGCCTGCTTCACATAGGTCACCCAAGGTTCTACGATCTCGGGGTCGGTGAAACGGCGGGCGCTCTCGAAGGCTCCGGTCTCGGTGTAGAGAATCTCATAAAGAGTGAGATTGTCGAGGATGACGAACTCGGGCAGAAGGTGTTCGATCTCAGCGGCGGCGACTTCCTTCGCGGGCAGCACACGAGTGGGGTGCCCGGCCTCCGCACGGACGTGGAGCGAGTGCAGCTCCCATTGCATGTATGGCGTCAGCGGCTCTTCCACCACGCGCAAGCGATGGAACGGGGAGCCCTTCCGCCGATCCTCTTCAGCCGCCTTCTGTGTGCCCTCACGCCTCGCCTCGAAGAGCCGGAGCGCTTCGCCCCAGTCGCCTCGACGGAGCGCGTCGCGGGCGGGGCTGCCCTCCTCTTCGAAGTGCTGTAGCCGTTCCAACTTCCAGGACTCGCCATTACGGATGGCCTTGCGTCGTGCCCGGAAGTCAGTGACGTAGGCGTCGTCATCGAGTGGTTCGCCTTGTTCAGCCGGGAGCGCTGGGGCGCGAAGATCAAGCATCGGGAATATCTGCCTTTGCTGCGCTGAGCATGTTTCCGGGAATCACAACCAGCCGCTCTCCGGAACCGATGGGCACGCCACTTGGCAAACGCGAAGCGTAGGCGGCAGTGAGGTCGCGGCCGATCACGGCGATATCACCATTTTCCAGCTGCCAAATATCCGGGCACTTTTCCTCGTCCTCAGAGTTGCCAAGCTCTGCCGCTGACTTTCCCAGACGTTTGACGAATAACGCCGACGGGTCAGCCTCCCAGATACGAGCCATCAGCTGCCTCCATCATCTCCCAGCATCACTGACTGCCCATCACTTTACAGGCTTGTGACACATCAAGTGCCAGTCATGCTATGGCTGTGACGCCAACGGAGACGTGTCGGAGCGCATGCGACGCAGTCTGCCAGCGAGTGCGTCTTTGCGCCCTGCCAGACGGCCTGACTGCACGTCACCATGAATTGCGTTTATCGACGACCAAGAGGCTGGCCAGTTGGGGGAAGCATGGAGGGAAGCCGGACCCGGCCGAGAGCGACAGCCCACGGCTACTCTGGAACGAGCTGGAGGCGACACGCACCTGGTGGGCGCGGGCCGGCCGGCCGACGCGCACACGATTCGGGCTCACTGCCACCTCCGCCGGTCAGCGGGTGTGGCTCGGCTGTCCGGACAACGTCGTCCCCGCTGACGTCCGCAGGGAAGGTGACGCGATCCCGCCGTGACGGGCGGGAGGCGTGGGTACGGTGTCCAGCCTGTCGGACACCCCGGAGGACGCCCATGCCGTGCGAGTCGACCACCCTGCCGGAGTACCGGGACACCTACAAGCCGTACCGCGAGGAGGGCGAGCAGCCGACACCTGACGTTGAGACCTTCGCGTGGACCCAGTGAAGGCCAAGGGCGCCCAGCCCAAGGTCCGCCGCCGCGGCACCGCCCGCGAGGACTTCGTGCTGGAGACGGTGTACTGGGACGCCGGCATCGCCCGGCTGCTGCCACGGCTGATCCGCGACCGCACCCGCGGGCCGGTGTTCGTCGCCCACCGCCGCCCCGGCCTCGGCAAGGTGCTCTCCGCCCGCGACGTCTGCCCGGACACCGGCCTGGCCCGCCTCTCCTACGGGCAGGCCCACGCGCTGCTCGACCAGGCACACGGCCCCTGGCCGGGCCGGGCACCGGCTGGGACCTGCACGAGTGGCGCCACTCCTCGCTGACCCACCTCGGCGAGCGGCCCGGCGCGGCGGCGGTTCTCGCCAAGCAGCGGAGCGCGAGCACAGCGGTGGATGGCCCGCGCTTCGCTGCCGTGCGCGAGCGGAGGGGGGTCGTCACACAGCGGTCGGCTGCTCCGGCCGGCGCATCACGACCAGCTTGGTGACCAGGCGCTGGCAGGTGTCGCCCGTCTGGTTCACCGTGCGGCACTCCAAGGTGACGATCCCCCGGTCCGGGCGTGAGCGCGACGGGGCCACCTCAAGGACGGTGCTGACCACGTGCAGTGCGTCGCCAGGGCGGACCGCGCGGGGCCAGGCCACCTCGCCTCCGGCGCCGATGATGCCGCTGCCCAGCGGCAGGCTGCCGACCAGCAGCTTCATGGTGATCGCGGCCGTGTGCCAGCCGCTGGCGGCCAGGCCCTGGAAGAACGTGTCCTTCGCGGCCTGCGGGTCCAGATGGAAGGGCTGCGGATCGAAGTCCCGGGCGAAGGCGATGACCTGATCGGCGTCGACCTGGTGCTCCGCGCTGCGGAACTCGTCTCCGGCCTTCAGGTCGTCGAGGTAGAGCGGATGAGGGGGTGTCACGAGGGGGTCCCTCCTTGTCGGTCACGGCCTCGTATCGCGGGGCCGCCCGGGGCGGGGACTTGCGGGGGCCGGCCTCCGCCCCCGCGGGTTCACGCGGGGGCGGCACCGGTGTCTGCGGCGGCCGGTCCGGTCCGTGCCACGGCCTTCAGCTCCGATCGCAGCCGGGCGGCCCGGTCGACCCCGAAGTCCGCGGCGACGTCCGCCTGCGCGCCCTCCCACAACGGGAGCGCCTGCAGCAGCCGTTCGGCGCCGTGGTTGGTCACGGCCACGGCGCGGACGCGGTGGTCCTGCGCGCCGGGCGTGACAGCAAGGAGCCCCTCGCGCACCATCGGCTTGAGGTTCCGGGTGAGCGTGGTCCGGTCCATGCCGATGTGCTCGGCAAGCTGGGCGAGCGGGAGCGGCCCGTGCAGCGCCACCGAGTGCAGCAGGCTGAACTGGCCGATCCGCAGACCGGATGGTGCCAGTGCCCGGTCGTAGGCGGCGGTCAGGAGCCGGGCAGCACGTCGGGCGGCCGCGGCGAAGCACGTTCCCTCGGTCTCCTTCAGAAGCCGCCGCAGTTCGGCTCTCTCGGCCCCTCCCTGCGGGTCCTGCTCGGCCACGATCGCGCTCCTCCCGTCTGTGTCAGCCACCCTAACAACAGTCACGTGTATATGCACCTATCTTGTAGCCTGGCAGCTATGAACGCATCAACAGCAGCTCTCGCAGACGGTCTGGTCGGCGCCTGGACCCTCGCCTCCTACGTGACCGCGGACGCCGACGGCGGCCACGCGGAGCATCCCCTGGGGGCCGACGCCCAAGGCGTCATCATCTACACGGCGGACGGGTTCATGTCCGTGCAGATCAGCAGCTCCGGGCGCCCCGCCTACAGCGACGGGGCCCTGCACGGCGGCACGCCGCCCGAGCGGGCCGCCGCGGCGGTGGGCTACCTCGCCTACGCCGGCACCTACTCCGTCGCGGACGACGTCGTCACGCACCAGCCGACGACCAGCCTGTTCCCCAACTGGGAAGGCGCGGACGTCCCCCGGCGCGCACGCATCACCGGCGACACCCTGACACTCGACCTGATCGAGCCGATCCTGAAGAACGGACGGGAGCGCACGGGCACCCTCACCTGGCGCCGGGCCCCGCACCACCCCCGGGCCTGAGCTCCGAGCCCGGACCCGGTCTCATCGGGAAGGAAGACCGCATTACCCAAGATATCTTGCCCAACGTCGACCACAAGGAGAGTCCATGTTCCCGCCTGGCGCCCGCCTCGAATTCGTCCCCGCCGACGGCCCCGTACGTGAGCCGGTCATCAAGGTCGGCGGGCAGCCGGTGTGGCTGGAGGAGCCGCAGTGGCCACTCTCGAGCACCACTGGCGAGCCCATGCAGTTCCTGGGTCAGTTCACACTCGCTGGCGGGCGGCTCGCCTATCTGTTCATGGGCGATGAAGAGGCCGTTGGCGGAACCCATATCGCCGAGGGTGGCGAAAACGCGGTGGTGATCCAACCGGGTGGCCGCGTACCGGACTTTGTGACCGTGCGGGCGCAGGCCGAGGGGCCCGCGGTGTGTATCGACCATCTGCCACGCCTGGCGGAGAACACGTCCGTGTTCCTCGGCGGGCCTGGGGTGGAGCCGGATTGGATACACGACGAGCGGTATCCGGGAGAGGGTTGGGAACTGGTCGTTCAGCTCACGTCAGAACTGTCGGACTGGCTCCCGCTCGAGGGTCTGGCAGAGGATGGGGTGACGGAAGATATCGAGCCGTGCTATTACGCCTGGGAGCGAAGCGGGTGGGGAGCCGGTTGGGTCTTTGTCTCGCCGGACGGCAAGGAGGGCCGCTTCCTGTGGGATTGCGTCTGAATACGCCTTCCAGTACTCCAATCGCATTCGTGATCTTCATGTCTGATTCGCGGCTCGCTCCCGGTGGTGCCGGTGTACTGGCGCTGCACACCGATGGTGCGCGTGCCCTTCAGCAGGTGCCGCATGCCATGCGGAGTGATCTGCCCGGCCCACTCGGCGATGCTCCAGCAGTTCTTGCGTTCGGCAGGTCCGACAGCAGGCCCAGCGCCAAGTCTCCCGCCCGGGCTGGGAGATCGACCCGGAGGACCTGGCCCACATCTCGCCGTACCTGACCGAGCACATCAAACGGTTCGGCGAGTACTCCACCCACGAACTCGGCATCCAGCCCGAGGCGTACGACTCGAAACTCGACGTCGACTTCACCCAGCTCCGCGACCAGGACCCGGCCGTCTCCGGCTTCAGCACGGCCGCCTGACCGCCACCTCTGTGAAGGACCCTGTCATGCCCGTTGAGCAGTACGGCCCTCGGCCTCGCTCACATTCGGCAGGAGCTGGGCGTCACGCCGGCGGCCGGGCGAGTTTGGCGGCCACGGCGTCGAGGACCCAGTCCAGGCCGGTCGCGAAGGATGTCTCGGCGTCCACGTCCGTGCCGTCGTACACGGCCTTGGCCAGCGCCGGGAAGCGGCCCGTGGCCAACATCCTCGTCACATGCGGGCCGGAGGCGCGCTGCCAGTCGCGCTTGGACAGGCCCGTGGCGCGCTCGGCCCGCAGGTTCGCGATCTCGCGCCTGATCGCGCCGGTGAAGTAGGCGCTGACAGTCTCCACAGCGCGCATGACGGTGTCGATGTCGGCGAGGCCGTCGAGGGCGGCCAGCGTGGCCTCGGTCATGGCAAGGCCGTTCGGGCCCAGGGTCGGGCGGCCGCCTAGCAGGTCGGCCAGCCATTCGTGACGGAGAGCGGCCTGCCTGGTGCGCTGGGCGAGGACGCGCAGCGCCTCCCGCCAGTCACCGGGCTGCTCCTCGGGGCGGATCTCGGCCTGGACCTCGTCCACCATGAGGTCGAACAGCTCCTCCTTGGTGGAAATGTATCTGTACAGCCGCATGGGGCCGGCATCCAGGCGGGCGGCGACCTTGCGCACGGACACCGCCTCCAGCCCGCCCTCGTCGGCCAGCGCGATGGCCGCGGCTACGATCCGCTCCCGGTCGAGCGGCACGGGCTGAGTCGGCGGCTCCGGCCGGTCCCACACAGTCATGGTCACACCATACTGTTGCGATGCACTGCAATGAAGCAATACAGTGTATTGGTATGAGACATCGCATCGCAGTGGTCGGGAGCGGCCCTGCCGGCCTTACCTTCGCCCGCGTCCTGCACCGCCATGATTACCCCGTCGCCGTCCTCGAACGCGATCCCGCCCCCGACGCCCGCCCCCCGGGCGGCACGCTGGACCTGCATGAAGGGCTGGGCCAGCTCGCGCTGGACAAGGCGGGGCTGCTGGCGGAGTACCAGGCGCTGTCTCGTCCCGAGGGGCAGGCCATGCGCATCCTGGACACGGATGGGACCGTCCTGCGCGACTGGCGACCCCGTCCAGATGACCGGGCCAATCCCGAGATCGACCGCGGGCAACTCCGTGACCTGCTGCTCGGCCCTCTCGACGTCCAGTGGGGCCGGGGCGTGACGCAGGTGGTGCCGGGGACCCGGGATGGCGTACTGGTCCATTTCGCGGACGGGCGACAGGAGACGTTCGACCTCGTGGTCGGCGCGGACGGCGCCTGGTCCCGGGTCCGCCCGGCAGTCTCGTCGGTGACGCCGCACTACACCGGCGTCACCTCGATCGAGACCTCCCTCGACGACGTCGACACCCGCCACCCTGACCTCGCCCGGCTGATCGGCGACGGTTCCGTGGTTGTGTATGGCGTGAACCGAAGCCTCGTCGCCCAGCGCAACAGCGGCGGCCACGTGAAGGTGTACACCAAATTCCGCGCGCCGCTGGACTGGCACACGAACCTGGACCTGGCCGACGTCGAGGCCGTGCGATCGAGCCTGCTGGCTCTGTTCGACGGCTGGGCCGCTCCCGTCCTCGACCTCCTCCGCAACGGCACCGCTTTCGTCCACCGCCCCTTCTACGTCCTGCCCGTGTCCCATACCTGGACCCACGTCTTCGGGGTGACGCTACTGGGCGACGCCGCCCATCTGATGCCCCCACTGGGGGTGGGCGCGAACCTCGCGATGCTGGAAGGCGCCGAACTCGCCGAGTCCATCGCCACCGGCCCTGGAGATCTGGACGAGGCCGTCCGCGCCTTCGAGGAACAGATGTGGGCACGGGCCGGCAGGTGGGCGAAGATCACGACGGCCGGTCTGGAACGCCTTGTGAGCCCGGACCCCGCCGAAGCCCTCGCCCTCTTCGACCAAGTCCAGCCATCCTGACTGCCAAGCGCGAGAGCACCAGCACCAACAGCTCGCCACGGCTTCACGGGACCGCACGGCCGACCTGGAGCCCGCCGAGCGCGCCACGCTCGACCAGGGCGTGACCGTACGGCGAGGCCAGGTGGGCAGCGTCTGGCAGGGTGACGGCACCTCGGCGCAGCTTCGCGTCCAGGCCCTCGCCCCGGACCAGTTCCATCACCAGGAACGGGGCCCTGTTGCCCTCTGTTCCGGTCTCGCCGAGGTCGTGGATGGTCACGATGTCGTGGTGCCGCAGGCGGGCGGTGATCCGTGCCTCGCGCAGGAACCTGGCGCGTACCTTCCGGACGGCGCGGCGGCAGAGGCTGCCTCCGCGAGGTAGCGGTGGAGTGAGGTAACAGCGGGCTGGGCCCCACTCGCCCGCTACCGCAAGACTCCCCGGCCCCTGCCCGACCTCGTCAGGGCCGTGTTACGCCACTCGCGGCGGAAGGGGCGGCGTTTCCGCCGCGTCCGGTGTGCGCTGCGTCTCATCCGCGGGCTGTTACACCGGGCGCGCGGCTGGTGTCTCCATGCCGAGTCCGCAACGCGAGGGAGACATGATGAACGAGAACGTCGAGGTGGTCGTGGTCGGCGGCGGGTACGGGGGCGTGACGGCGGCCAATCGCCTGGCTCGGCGCGATGGCGTGTCGGTGACCCTGGTCAATCCGCGTCCCGACTTCGTCTCGCGGATCCGCCTGCACCAGCTCGTGACCGGCTCCGATGACGCGGTCGAGGGCTTCGGTGAGGTTCTGGGCGGGAACGTCCGGCTGGTGGTCGACACCGCGACCCGGATCGACGCCGCCGAGCGCAAGGTGTCGCTGGCGGGCGGTGGCACGGTCTCCTACGACTACCTCGTCTACGCGGTGGGCAGCGGCGCCTCCGATCCCGGCGTGCCCGGAGCGGTGGAGTTCGCTCACTGGGTGTCGGACCTCGAGGGGGCGGAACGACTGCGGTCGACGCTGGCCGCGGCGCCCGCGTCGGCTCCGGTGACCGTGGTCGGGGCCGGCCCGACCGGCCTGGAGACCGCCGCCGAGCTGGCGGAAGCGGGCCGCAAGGTCACCCTGGTCTGCGGCAACGTGCTCGGCCCCTCCCTGCATGCCCGAGTCCGCCGCCCGGTCGCCCGTCGGCTCGCCAAGCTGGGTGTGACCGTCCTCGAAGGTCCCCGTGCGCGGGTGACGGAAGTGACACGCGACGCCGTACGGCTCGACGACGGCCGCGAGCTGCCCAGCCCGGTAACGATCTGGACCGCGGGATTCCGTGTCCCGGACCTGGCCGCCCGCAGCGGGCTGCGCACCGACGCCGAAGGCCGCCTGGTCACCGACACGACGCTGACCAGTGTGGACGACGAGCGCATCGTCGCCGCCGGGGACGCGGGAGTGATGCCGGACCACCCGTTCCGGATGAGCTGCCAGGCCGCCGTGCAGCTGGGCCCGGCGGCCGCCGACACGATCCTGCGCCGGATCGCGGGAAAGAAAGCCGCTCCCGTCCGGATGTTCTTCGCCGGGCAGTGCCTCAGCCTCGGCCGAGACGAGGGCGTCACCCAGTTCTCCTACCCGAACGACAAGGTGAACGCGCTCAGCATCAGCGGGCGGACCGGTGCCGGCGTCAAGGAGATCGCCTGCCGGTTCACCCTCAACAAGCTGGTGTCCGGGGCACGCAAGGCCAGTTCCCGCGCATCCCACGGCGACCGCCTGGAATCGCCGCAGTCGAAAAACCGCACGACGCCGTCCGGCACCCGGCGCTCGGCCTAGCCGCCAGGAGCCTCCGTGGGCCGGACCCGACCGGTCCGGCCCACGCGGCCTGACCAGTGAGGAGGCTGCTGCCGACGACCCCGTCATCAGACTGGGTACATGTTCCACGGCCTGCTTCCGGCCCATGGGGCCGACCACCAGAGAGTGAAGCGCACGACATGAACGACCACGCCACCGACCCCGCGACGGAGGCCTTCGTCGCCCACCGCGACCTGCTGTTCACCGTCGCCTACGAGATGCTCGGATCGGCGGCGGACGCCGAGGACGTCCTCCAGGAGGCCTGGCTGCGGTGGGTCAAGGTCGACCTGGCGCAGGTGCGGGACCAGCGCGCCTACCTGGTACGGATCACAACCCGGCAAGCACTCAACCGGCTGCGCACCCTCAAACGGCGCAAGGAGGCCTACGTCGGCCCCTGGCTGCCCGAGCCTCTGCTCACCGCGCCGGATGTGGCCGAGGACGTCGAACTGTCCGAGAACCTGTCGCTGGCGCTCATGTTCATCCTCGAAACCCTCTCACCGACCGAACGCGCCGTCTTCGTGCTGCGCGAGGTCTTCGACATCGGCTACGACGACATCGCGGCCGCGATCGACAAGAGCCCCGCCGCCGCACGCCAGATCGCCTACCGCGCCCGCCAACACGTCGACGCCCGCCGGCCGCGCACACCGGTTTCACCGGAAGAAACCCGGGCAGCCTTGAATTCGTTCCAGTCCGCCCTCGTGACCGGGGACCTGCAGGGGCTGCTCAACGTACTCGCCCCGGACGTTGTCTTCGTCAGCGACGGCGGCGGCCTCAAACTGGCGGCCCTGCGGCCGGTCGTCGGCGCCGACAAGGTGCTCCGTTACATGATCGGCAGTCTCGACAAGGCCGGCGGCACCCTCACCAGTGAACCCACGACGGTCAACGGCAACCCCGGACTCATCCTGCGTCTGGACGGCGTGATCGACGGCGTGCTGGCCTTCCGCGTGGAGAACGCCCACGTCGCGGGCCTCTACTACGTCCGCAACCCCGAAAAGCTCACCCGCGTCGAGTCCGAAACCCCCCTCACCTCCCGCTGACCGTCCCCCCGCCCCCCGCTGTCCGCGAGCCGCGCCTTCGCACGCTGCGTGCGCCTGCCGGCAGACCACGGCGAGCGGATCCATCCGGCCGCGACGCAGCTCGACTCGTCGGGGTTGACGATGTGCACCCTCCCCCGGAGGGTGCGTCCCTCGACGGCGTCGATGGAGACAGCGAAGATATCGGTCATAGCGGGTTCCCTCTCGCCGGAACTCGGTGGCCAAAGGACGATCACCGCGGAGCCACGACGGTAGTCGCCGGCGCGGTGGTGGGTCAGCGTTGCAGCCACTCGTCGAGAAGCGCGGCCTCGGCTTTGCTGAGACCGGGCAGTTCGGGCAGGAGGGTGCGGAAGGCCGCGACGACGGCCGCCGGGGCCTGGGTGGGGACAGCGGGCTCATCCGCGAGGATGGCGCGAGCGATCGCGTCGAAGGCGGCGTCGGCCAGGTGCGGGTCGCTTTGCTCCGGTGGCAGGGACAGCAGAGTGTGGACGGTTCCGGTCCCCGCCGAGCGGATGAGGTTGACAGCGCGTTCCTCGCTCACCCGAAGCCGCCCGGCGGCGGCGATTCTGTGCACACGCTCGGCGAGGATCCGCACACCCCTGACCTGCGCCGGGGTGTCGCGTGCGCGGGCCGGGTCGAGCAACAGGCCGTACACGTACGGGTTGGCCAGGCCAAAGCTGATCTGCGTGTTCCATCCGGCGCGGAGGTCTTCCACAGGGTCGTCCGAGGGCGCGGTGGTCCGCTTGCTCGCCACATGTTCGGCGAAGACATGCTCCGCGGCGGCATCCAGCAGGTCGTCCTTGTCCTGGAAGAAACGGTAGAGAGCGGGAGGCTGGAGCCCGGCCTCGTGGGCCACGCGGCGCGTGGTCACCGCGGCCGGCCCTTGGTCGCGCAGCAGGCCGGCCGCGGTCTTCACGATGCGGTCCCGGGTGATGTCTCGCCGCTGCGTGTTCGGTGCCATGGAGACGATGGTATCGCCCATGTGTGACAGGCGATGTTATCGCCGATATTGCCAACGAACCTCCGTCGGCCTGTCCAAATTGCTGGCAGCGCCAGCCGATCTCCGGATGGACTCACACAGTTGCATCCAACGGAAGTATCAGTGTTACCGTTATTTTCGTTCCGTTGGAAACACCACCAGACTGGAGCCACCGATGCTGATCGTCACGGGAGCCACCGGCCGCCTCGGGTCGCTGATCGTCAACCGCCTGCTGGAGCGGGTACCGGCCGACAGGATCGCCGTCAGTGTGCGCGACGTGAGCAAGGCCGCCGACCTCGCCGAGCGCGGCGTCCGAGTCCGAGCGGGGGACTTCACCGAACCCGGCAGTCTGAAGCACGCCTTCGAAGGTGCCGAGCGCGTCCTGGTCGTCTCCGCGGCCATTCGAGGCGACGGCGCGTTGACCGCCAACAGCGCCGCCATCGACGCGGCGCGGGAAGCGGGCGCCCAACGCATCCTGTACACCAGCCACCAGGCCGCCTCTCCCACGTCGCTCTTCC
The DNA here is from genome assembly GCF_053890475.1 of Streptomyces sp. LZ34. NCBI lineage: Bacteria > Bacillati > Actinomycetota > Actinomycetes > Kitasatosporales > Streptomycetaceae > Streptomyces > Streptomyces sp. LZ34. Next base: position 8,566,237 of record NZ_CM132680.1, on the reverse strand, counting down.
CGCCACAGAAGGTCCACGCGGCCACCGAGGAACACCTCAAGCGGCAAGGAGTCCCCTACACCGCTCTTCGCAACGGGTTCTACGCCTCCACCTTGGGCTACTACATCGGCGCGGCGCTGGAGACCGGCACGCTCGCCGTGCCACAGGACGGCCCGGTGTCCTGGACGGCCCACGAGGACCTGGCAGAAGCCGCGGCCTTCGCCCTGGCCGAAGACGGCGCACTCGAAGGGATCACGCCGCCGCTGACCGCCCCCCACACGCTGGACTTCGCCGACGTTGCCGAAATCCTCAGCCGCATCACCGGCCGGACCATCACCCGAGTCGTCATGGACGACAACGAGTGGATATCCGCAGCAGTCGCCGGCGGGATGCCGCGGCCGGCTGCGGAGTTCGCCTTGACGATGTTCGCCGCATCGCGCAATGGCGAGTTCAACGCCACCAACCCCACGCTCGAAGCCACCATCGGTCACCCCACGAAGGCCCCGGTGTCCCATCTCTGGCCCACGGCGCAAAGTAGCCGCGACGGCTGGAACCCCAAACCCTCAAGCGCGGTATGACGGGCTTCGGCTCGGAGGCGCTGGACGTGGCGACCGGCGGAAGGGACGGCGATCGTCATGCCCGTGCGTCCGTGGCTTCCCGGGCTTCTGTGGCCACCAGGCCGGAGATGCCCAGGCCCGGCGCGTCGGGCAGCACGACCGCAGCGCCTTGGTACCGCATGCCGCCGACGACGGCGGGACACTGGAGCCACCACACTGCGTCGAGGTCGCTCACCATCGTGGTCCCGTAGGCGGCTACCAGGCTGGCCGCGGCGCCGGTGCCGATCTCGCTCTCCAGCATGCAGCCGAGGATGGTGCCCATGCCCTGGGCTCGCGCCAGTTCGAGGAGGGTACGGGCGGCGCTGAGTCCGCCGCTCTTCGCCAGCTTGACGTTGACCAGGTCCGCCGCGCGCCGGCGGATCACCTCCACCAGGTCGCGCACGTCGAAGACGGATTCGTCCGCCATGATCGGGGTCTCGACGCGGTCGCTCACCCAGGCCAGGCCCGCCACATCCCGGTAGGTCACCGGCTGTTCGACGAACTCCACCCCCATGCCGGCGTCCTCCAGCGAGCGGATGACCCGTACCGCCTCGCGGGGCGTCCACCCCTGGTTGGCGTCGAGACGGATCCTCACCTCGGGACCGACCGCCTGGCGGACTGCCGTCACGCGGTCGATGTCCGTGGCCGCGTCCGTGCCGACCTTGACTTTCAGCACGTCGAATCCCTCCGCGACCCGGCTCTTCGCCGCCGTGGCCATGCTGTCCACCGTGCCGACCGCAAGGCTCACGTCGGTGGGCACCACCAGCCGGGAGCCGCCGAGCAGTCGGACCAGCGGGACCCCGAGGCGGACCGCGGCGAGATCGTGGAGCGCGATGTCCACCGCGGCCTTGGCCGGCTCGTTGCCGACCACGGCGCGGCTGACCCTGCGACAGTTCTCCACCAGGTCATCGGCGTCGCGACCGATGAGAAGCGGGGTGAAGACCTCGGTGACGCAGGCCTCGCTGGAGGCGAGTGAGGATCCGGTGACAGTCCACACCTCCGGCGCCTCACCGAAGCCGGAGCGCCCGTCGCGGTCCACGATCTCGACGACGACGGTCGAGACGTGGGTCAGGTGCGCCAGGGCAGTGACGAACGGCGTGTGGAGGGGAGCCACCAGACGGTGGACATGGACAGCGGCGATGGTCATCGATCAGGCCTCATCACACTCAGGGGGTTCTGTCGGACGCGCGGCAAGGCGCTGCGCGGTTCGGCGGCCTGATCGGCCAGGGCGCGCCGAGAGAGGGTGGCGGGCGATCCGCCGGAGCCTGCGGCGCCAGGGCCTGCGGCGCCGGGGCATCCGGGCGGTCATCCCGGAGCGCGCCAACCGGAAAGCCAACCGGGCGCGGCGCGGACCGCCCGCTGTACCAGGCCCGCAACGTCGTCGAACGCTACTTCGCCCGCCTCAGACACGCCCTGCCCTGGGCACGGGCGGTCGCGCGGGCCGTCACGTGGCAGGCCGCCGCCGGGCGTACGCCTCGATCTCGATCTTCATACGGGGGTCGGAGAGGCCGCACACCAGCATGGTCGCGGCCGGGCGGATCCCGCCGAAGGCGCGGCGCAGGGTCGGCCAGCACGGCTCGAAGTCCTCGCGGTCGGGGAGCATGTAACGCACCCTCACCACGTCGGCGAGGGTGCAGCCCGCCTCGGCCAGCGCCGCCTCGATGTTGCGCAGGCACTGCTCGGCCTGGACCACCACGTCGTCGGAGATCGTCATGGCGGCGTAGTCGAAACCGGTCGTCCCGGAGACGTGCACCCAGTCGCCGTCCACCACGGCCCGGGCGTAGCCGATCCGCTCCTCGAACGTCGAACCGCTGAGGATCGCGCGCCGCTCCCTCGGCCGCTGCTCCGGCCGCTCCGCCCGCCGCTCCGCCGGTCTCTCCGTCAGTCGCTCTGTCAGTCGCTCTGTCAGTCGCTCTGTCATCCGCCGAACGCTAGGTGACCTGCACCGATACGTCCAATACCTGCCCAGGACCTGGCTGATATGCATGGGCGTATGGAACGTCCCGAACTCCCCCTCCAGCAACTGCACCACACGATGCCGTTCAGCCCGCCGTCGGCCACGTCCAGGGCGTCCATGGAGCCGACCTCGAACCGCAGGTCAGGGTAGGTCTCGCGAGCGAGGACTACGCTTCGGTTGGTCAGCCTGCTGTCAGGCTCTGTGGGACCTACGCCCGCGTGAACCCGTGGCTCCGCTCCACTTTCGCCACATGCAGCGTGTAGCTCTGGTACCACTCGGCTTGCCCGCGCTTTTGCGCCGCGCGGTGCTCGGCGTTGCTCCGCCACTCCGTGAGGGCGTCGGCGTCGCGGAAGTACCCGACGGTGATGGCCAGCCCACCAGGAGTCTGCGCGAAGTCCATCCCCAGGAACCCAGGGACGTCCTTCACCAGGTCTTCCATGCGTGCGCTGGTCTCGCTGTAGCCACTCTGGTCCTGGGTTCGCACCGCAGTGAAGACAGCCACGTAGTAGGGGGGTTCAAAGGCCTCGACCGGCGTGACAGGCGCTTCGGAGTGATCGCTCATGGCGCCACCGTAAGGCGGGATGCGCCCAACGATCCAGCGTCCTCCTGAACGGGATACACGGGCCGCGGGTCGGCCGCACTGGGTAGGCTGTGTATACAGAGACGTGTGCGGATGGATCGACAAGGGGGGCCGGGATGGCCCGGGCGACCGGCAAGAGCGAAGCCGTCTATGAGCGGCTGAAGGGGGACATCGAGTCGCTGCGCCTGAAGCCCGGGGCGAAGCTGAGCGAGGTCCAGCTCGGCGAGGAGCTCGGGGCCTCCCGCACCCCCGTACGCGAGGCCATCCGCCGGCTGGCCGCCGAGGGGCTCGTGGACTTCGTGCCGGGCGAGGTGGCGCGGGTGGCCGCGATCTCGCTGGGCGGGGTGCGGGCGCTCTTCGAGATCCGGATGCTGCTGGAGCCCCGGGCCGCGGCCCTGGTCGCGACCTCGGGGGCGACCGACGAGCGCGTACTGGCTCCGTTCCATGAGCTGCTGGCGCGGCTGGACGCGTTCGAGGAGTCCTTCCGCGCCCTGGACCTCGCCGCCCAGACGCGCGGGTATCAGGACTTCTACGCGCTGGCCGAGGGCTACGACCAGGCGGTCATCGCCGCGTGTCGCAACCCGTATCTGGCCCGTACGATCCGCGATCTGCGCAGCCAGACCGTGCGGCTGCGGCATCTGTCGCACAGTGGCCCGCGGCGCATGCTGACCTCGCTGGAGGAGCACCGCGCGATGCTGAAGGCGATCACGCACGGGGATGCCCAGGCGGCCGAGTCGGCCTCCCGCCACCACCTGGCGCAGACCCTCCAGGCGCTCATCGAGAGTCTGACCAGCGGCGAGGGTGCCGCGCCCGGCGTGGAGATCCAGCTGGACATCGCCCGCTGAGCCCTACCGGCGATCAATTCCCTGCTGTTACGGCTTTGAGCTCGTCGAGGGACTCTCGGATGAGTTGCGACAGGTCTCGCTGGTTGGTCTCGTCGATCCAGCGCTCGAACGCGATCTTGAAAACGGCGATGCCCGCCTCGGCGGCCAGACTCGCGGCCGGGCCCGCGACGCCGCGCCGACGCAACGTCTCGGCCAGTGCCGCGGACAAGGACGCGAGCTTGATCAGCTCGCGCTCCCGGAGCTCGGCGTTGGCGACGATGACGGCCTGGCGCTTTCGGGAGTGGGCGTGGCGTCCCTGGAATGCGGCGGCGACGGCTTCGAGGGCCGCGGCCACCGCGTCGATCGGCGCCGCGGAATCGGGCACGCCGGTGACGGTGCTCACGAAGAGCTCTTGGAGCGAGCCCGAGCCTGCGAACAGAACCTCACGCTTGTCGGCGAAGTGCCGGAAGAAGGTTCGCTCCGTGAGCCCCGCCCGCTTGGCGATCTCCGCCACCGTCGTCTGCTCGAACCCGCGCTCGCTGTAGAGCTCCAGCGCCGCCTGCTCGAGCCGCCCACGCGCGTTCGGCTCCCATCGACTCATGCCGCCGATCCTACGCGATGACAGTGAATGACATCAGATGCTACGGTCGATGACAGTGACTGACATCGACTGTCGACCTGTCCTGGTCGCCGCGTCATGCCGTGCGGCAGGGACGGCCGACTTACTGGAGGTTTTTCTTATGCGCGTCTTCGTCACCGGCGCTTCCGGCTGGATCGGCTCCGCCGTCGTGCCCGAGCTCATCGGCGCGGGCCATCAGGTCGTCGGGCTCGCCCGCTCGGACTCCTCGGCCGCCGCGCTCACCGCGGCCGGGGCCGAGGTGCATCGCGGCACCCTTGACGATCTCGACGGTCTGCGGAGCGCGGCTGCCGCCTCGGATGGCGTGGTCCACCTCGCCTTCAAGCACGACATCGCTTTCTCAGGGGGCTTCGAGGAGGCCGCCGACGCGGATCGCCGCGCCGTCGAGACATTCGGCGAGGCGCTCGCGGGCTCCGGGCGGCCGTTGGTCGTCGCCTCCGGGACGCTCGGGCTCGCACCGGGGCAGGTGGCCACCGAAGAGGACGGCACTCCCGGCGGCCGGACCCCGGAGCATCTGGGCGCCGGGCCGCGGGCGCGGCTGGCCACGGCACAACTGGCGGCCTCCTTCGCTTCCCGCGACATCCGCTCGTCGGTTGTGCGGCTCGCCCCGACGGTGCACGGCGAGGGGGACCACGGCTTCATGGCGACGCTGGTCGACATCGCCCGCACCCACGGCGTCTCCGGCTACATCGGCGACGGGACCAACCGCTGGCCTGCCGTGCACCGGTCCGACGCGGCGCACCTGATCCGCCTGGCGCTCGAGAAGGCCCCGGCGGGATCGGTGCTGCACGCGATCGCCGAGGAGGGCGTGCAGATCCGCGCCGTCGCCGAAGTGATCGGGCGCCACCTCGAGGTCCCTGTCGCCTCCGTCTCCCCCGAGGACTCGGCCGAGCACTTCACCTGGCTGGCCGGCTTCCTCGCGACCGACAGCCCGGCCTCGAGCGCGCTGACCCGCGAGCTGCTGGGGTGGCAGCCGACCCACCCCGGGCTCATCGACGACCTCGGCGAGGGCCACTACTTCCGCACCTCGACGACCGCATGACCGGCCCCGGCCGGCCGGGCCGAGCGGGCCGGCCCGGGCCGGCCGGGTCAGCCTGGCTGAACCGCGAGCGCCTCGTCCTCGGCCGGTTCGTCCTCGGCCATGAGGCCGGCCATCCACAGCGGCATCAGCCAGTGGGCCACGAGGACGGCGATGAGCACGGGCGCCACGTAGGCGGTAGGCGCGTCGCCGCCGGCCGCGCCCGCGGTCAGCAGGCCGGCCGCGGCCGTGGCCAGCAGCAGGGTCATCACCCGGTGGGCACGGGCCAGGACCCGGCTGCGTTCGGCCGACTGCCGCTCGTCCAGGGCGCGTTCGCGCAGTTCCAGCAGGCCGTGGGTGGCGGCGTTGATCGCTCCGGTCGCGATCATCCAGGGCAGCAGCAGGACCGCCATCACGACGATGGCCCAGATCGGCTCCGACTCCGCGAGGTAGAGGTGGGTCATCAGCGCCCCGAAGGCCGCGGTGAGCGTGATGTGTACGGCGACGGCCAGGCGTCGGCGTGCGGCCGTGGCGTACAGCGAGCGCGCTCGGCGGTCGTTCATCAGCCGCACCATGCGCCGGTCATAGTCGGTCATTCGAGTCGTCGGCATGGCTATTTCCTCCCGTAGACCTCGTCCGTGAGCGGCCGGAACGGCTCGAGCGAGAACAGCGCCTCCACCGGCAGCCCGAAGAACTTCGCGATCTTCAGCGCCAGGTCGAGGCTCGGGTTGTACTGCCCCCGCTCGATATAGCCGATGGTCTGGTAGTGCACCCCTACCGACTCGGCCAGGCTCTGACGCGACACTTTCCGCTCGGCGCGCACCATCGCCAATCTGTTGTGCACCTGCTCGCTCATATATAAGAAGTACTACATCCCGCAGTACCGCTGCAACAGATCCGCCGACGCGTGACCGCCACCACCCCACCCCTCCCCGTGACTTCCTCGTACGCGCTGATGTATACAGGAATGGATACAAATCTGTGTCCGCCCTGCCCCCTCACCGACCTGACGCGAGGACAGCCTCATGCCGCATACCGTCCGCGCCGCCGACCTGCTCCGGTTCGCCACCGCCGCCGCCGAAGCCCATGGCGTACCGCCCGGGGACGCCCACCTCCTCGCGGACACGCTGGTGACCGCCGAGCTATGGGGGCATCCCTCCCACGGGATGCTGCGCCTGCCGTGGTACCTGGACCGCCTGGCCACGGGCGCGACGGCCCCGGTCGCCGACCCGCGGATCGTGAGTGACGGCGGGGCGGTGCTGGTGGTGGACGGACGGGACGGGCTGGGGCAGGTGCTCGCCGACCGGGCGGTGGGCTGGGGCGTCGAGCGGGCCCGGGAGCACGGGATCAGCGCGGTGGCCGTACGCGACTCCGGTCACTTCGGCACCGCCGCCTACTTCACCCGCAAGGCCGCCGAGCGGGGCTGTGTGGCGATCCTCGCCACCAACGCCAGCCCAGCCATGGCCCCGTGGGGCGGGCGGGAGAAGCGCGTCGGCACCAACCCCTGGTCGATCGCCGCGCCGGGCGGCCGCTACGGCACGGTCGTGATGGACATCGCCAACACGGCCGTGGCGCGCGGCAAGATCTACCACGCCAGGGAGCGCGGGCAGCCGATCCCCGAGGGCTGGGCGGCCGATGCCGACGGCGTGCCGACCACCGATCCGCGCCGGGCCGTCGAGGGGCTGATCCTGCCGATGGCCGGCCACAAGGGGTACGCCATCTCGTTCATGTTCGACGTGCTGGCCGGGGTGTTGACCGGCAGCGCGTTCGGGACCTCGGTCGTCGGTCCGTACCGGCCGACGGGCCGCAGCGGCGTGGGCCATCTGCTGATCTGCCTCGACATCCGCGCGATGGCCGAACCGGCCGAGTTCGAGCGGCGGGTGGAGACGCTGATCGAGGAGACCAAGGCCACCCCCACCGCGCCGGGCGCGGCCGAGGTCTTCGTCCCCGGCGAGCCGGAGGCCCGTACCGCCGAGCGGCTGCGGACCGAGGGCATCGCGGTCGCCGAGGACACCTGGCGCTCCCTCACCCGCGTCGCCACCGCCACCGGCGCGCCTCTGCCCACCCCGATCACCACCCCGGCCACCACCCCGATCGCCGCTTCCAAGGAGCTCCCCGCATGATCGCGCTGACCGTATCCCTCCAGGTCGTCCCCGGCTGCCGCGACGACTTCCTGGCCGCCATCGAGGAGAACGCCGAGCGCTCCTTCCACGACGAACCCGGCTGCCGCTTCTTCGACGTCGTCTGCGATCTGGGCGACGACCACCACTTCGTCTTCCACGAGATCTACGACGACGAGGCCGCCGTCGAGGCCCACCGCTCCGCCCCGCACTTCGCGGTCTGGCGCGAGGCCGCCGCGAAGTACGTGGTGCCCGGGAGCCAGGTCAACACCCTCTCCCGCCGTCTGTTCCACCACTCCTGACCCCGCAGGCCCGCACCTCGAAGAACGGAACCCGACCCCCATGTGCACCAAGCCCGCCGCACCGAACCTGCTCATCCACCCCGCCGAGGTCGAACGCTTCGACCGCGGCGGAGGTGTCGCCACCCTCCCCTACGTCGGCAAGTGGAACTCCGACACGGCCGTCATCACCACCGGCCAGACCGTGTTCCAGCCGGGCACCGGACTTCCGCTGCACAGCCACAACGTCGAGGAGTCCGTGCTGATCCTCCAGGGCGAGGCGACGGCCGAGATCGACGGCGAGCTCTTCGACCTGGAGGCCGGCCAGGCCACCTGGGTCCCGGCCGGTGTTCCGCACCGGTTCTTCAACCGGGGCGCGGGCGTCATGCGGATCTACTGGGTCTACGGCGGGCGGGACGTCACCCGGACCATCACCGCCACCGGCGAGACCTTCGAGCACCTCTCCGAGCACGACAAGGGAGGGGCGCCCACCGCATGAGCGACAACACCATGAAGGTCGTCAATCCCGCTACGGGTCAGCTCATATCGGCCGTCGAAGGGTGGGACGCGGAGCGCGTCGAGGCGGCCGTGGAGCGGGCGCACACGGCGAGCCGCGCCTGGGCGCTGCTCCCGGTCGCCGAACGGGCGGCCCGCGCCGCCCGCCTCGCCCGCGCGCTGCGCGAACACCGGGGCGCGCTCGCCTCCCTGGTCGTGGCGGAGATGGGCAAACCGGTGAGCGAGGCGGAGGGCGAGGTCGAGAAGTCCGCCCTCACCGCCGAGTACTACGCGCGGCAGGGGCCGGCCATCCTCGCCGACCGGCACATCGAGGTCGACGCCGCCGAGGCGGCCTGGGTGTCCCACGAGCCCCTGGGGCTGGTGCTGGCGGTCATGCCGTGGAACTTCCCCGTCTGGCAGGTCATGCGCTTCGCCATCCCCTCGCTGGTGGCGGGCAATGGCGTGCTGCTGAAGCACGCGTCGAACGTGACCGGGAGCGCGCTGGCGCTGCAGGACCTGTTCGTGGCGGCGGGTTTCCCCGAGCACCTGGTGACCGCGCTGCTGATCGCGGAGCCCGACGTGCCCGAGGTCACGGCCCGGCTCATCGCGGACGACCGCGTCGCCGCCGTGACCTTGACGGGAAGCAACCGGGCGGGTGCGGCCGTGGGCTCGGCGGCGGGGCGCGCGGCGAAGAAGTCCGTTCTGGAGCTGGGTGGTTCGGACGCCTTCGTGGTGCTCGACGACGCCGATGTCGGGGCGGCCGCGGCGGCCGCCGTGAAGGCGCGCTTCGCCAACTCCGGCCAGAGTTGCGTCTGTGCGAAGCGGTTCATCGTCAGCGAGTCGGTGGCGGACGCCTTCACCTCCGCGTTCGTGGCCGGTGTCGAGGCGCTGCGGGTCGGGGACCCGCGGGAGCCGGACACCCAGGTCGGCCCGCTGGCCCGGGACGACCTGCGCGCGGCGATCCACCGGCAGGTCCAGAGCTCCGTGGCCGCCGGGGCCCGTCTCCTCACCGGAGGCCGTCCCCTGCCGGGCGACGGCTACTTCTACGAGCCGACCGTCCTGGCGGACACCGGGCCGGGCATGGCCGCCTTCGACGAGGAGACCTTCGGCCCGCTGGCCGCCCTCGCCGTCGCCCGGGACGACGAGGACGCCGTCCGGCTCGCGAACGCCACCGCGTACGGGCTCGGCCTGAGCGTGTGGACGGCGGACCCGGTCCGCGGTGTGGCCCTGGCCCGCCGCGTCACCAGCGGCGCGGCCTTCGTCAACGCGATCGTCGCCTCGGACCCGCGGCTGCCCTTCGGCGGCACCAAACGGAGCGGATACGGGCGGGAGCTGGCGGCCGAGGGCCTCGTTGAGTTCACCAACACCCGTACGTACTGGGTGGGGCGCACGGTCGGCCGCTGATCTCCTGTCACCACCCGTGTGACCTGCTGGGTTTCTTCCGGGGTCCCGTCTGCGCGGCTGCGCGGACGGGGCCTTTGGTGTTCCGGGGACACCGCCCCAGAAGTTGTCGACAGAGGTCTATACAGTTCTGAATTCATCCCTGTATACAGAGATGTGTTTCCGGGTTTCCGGATCTCCGGCCCGTAGCAGGGCCCGTAGAAGGGATGAGAAATGTCCAGCACTCCGAGCGCGGCAGCAACGACGCGCGGCATCGGATACTGGCTGCGCCAGCTGTGGGTTCAGGTCCTCATCGGCGTGGCGGCAGGCATCGTGGTCGGTGCGGTGTGGCCGAGCGCCGCCGTGCGGATGCAGCCGTTCAGTGACGGATTCGTCGGCCTGATGAAGATGATCGTCGCACCGGTGATCTTCTGCGCGGTGGTCCTCGGCGTGGGCAAGGTGGACAGCATCGGCCGGGTCGGCCGGGTGGGCGCCAAGTCACTCGCCTACTTCATCGTCCTGACGGGGCTGTGCATGGCCGTCGGCCTGGTGGTCGGCAATGTGTTCCAGCCGGGCGCGGGCATGCACATCGACGCGTCCTCCCTCAGCACGGAGGACCTGCCCGAGGGCACCACCGGCACCCACATCGACCTGCCCGACTTCGTACTGTCGATCATCCCGACCACCATGTTCAGCGCCTTCACCGAGGGCGAGATCCTGCCGGTCATGCTCGTCTCCGTGCTGTTCGGCATCGGCGTCAAGGCCGTGGGCGAGCCCGCCCAGGGCCTGCTGCGCGGCGTGGAGAACCTCTCCCAGGTCGTCTTCAAGGTCGTCGGCTGGGTCATGCGCACCGCCCCGCTCGGCGCCTTCGGAGGCCTGGCGCTGACCGTCGGCAAGTACGGCATCGGCACCCTCCACCAGCTGCTGATCCTGATCGCGATCTTCTCCGTGACCTGCCTGGTGTTCATTCTCGTCGTCTTCGGCGGGCTGCTGCGCTACACCGGCCTGAACCTGTTCAAGCTCTGCCGCTATCTGAAGGAAGAGCTCCTGATCATCCTCGCCACCTGCTCCAGCGAGGCCGTCCTCCCCCGCATGGTCGGCAAGATGGAGCACCTGGGCGCCTCCCGGCCGGTCGTCGGCCTCACCCTGCCGGCGGGCTACTCCTTCAACCTCGACGGCACCGCCATCTACCTCACGATGAGCTCGCTCTTCCTCGCCCAGGCCCTGGACATCCACCTGTCGCTGGGCGAACAGCTCACCATGCTCGGCATCATGATGCTCACCAGCAAGGGGGCGGCCGGTGTCCCCGGCGGCGCCTTCGTCGTACTGGCCAGCAGCGTCAGCATCATCGGCCACGTCCCGATGGCGGCCCTGGCCCTGATCGTCGGCATCGACCGCTTCCTCAACGAGGGCCGCATCCTCACCACCGTCCTCGGCAACGCCGTCGCCACCATCTTCATCGCCAAATGGGAGGGCGAGTTCGACCTGGAACGCGCCAAGGCGGTCCTCGACGGCAAGGACGTCGGCCCCGTCACCAACGCCGCCGGCGTACGCGCGTAGCCATCGCGCGGGCTATCGCAGAGCCGCCGCCACCAGCCCGCGGATCTGCTCCTCGGACACGCTTCCGCCGTTCACCAGACCGTGCGGTAGTAGGCGGAGGTGGTGCCGGGTCACCGTCCAGGCCATCCTGCGACACGGCGACTGGGTACCACCGCGGCTGCCATCCGCTCGCTGATCATGTAAGACGGTGGGGGCGCACCGGCACGAGCGCGCCCATCGAGTTCCGAGGCCGTGGGCCTCGGCTGTTCTACGGAGTACGCATGATCACAGTACTGGGAGCCACCGGTGGACAGGGCGGCGCGGTGACACAGGCGCTGGTGGCGTCTGGGCAGGGCGTTCGGGCTGTGGTCCGTGACCCCGCGGCGCCGCGGGCGCGCCGGCTCGCCGAGCAGGGGGTGGACGTGGTCCCCGGCGAGCTGTCCGACGCCCGGTCGCTGACGGCGGCTTTCGACGGCTCGTCCGCCGCCTTCGCGGTGACCACGCCGTTCGAGTCGGGCACGGACGCGGAGGTGCGGCAGGGCCAGGCGATCATCGAGGCCGCCGGCCGGGCGGGGCTGGCGCATCTGGTGCTCGCCTCGGTGGCCTCGGCGAACCGTTCCACCGGCATCCCCCACTTCGAGAGCAAGGCGCGGATCGAGCGGCTGCTGACGGAGACGGACCTGCCGGCGACCGTGATCGCACCGACGTACTTCTTCGAGAACGCCCTGGGCGGCCTGGACGAGATCGCCCAGGGCACGCTGTCGCTCGCGGTGCCCGCCGACACCCCGCTCCAGCAGATCGCCCGCCGCGACCTGGGCGCGGTCGTGGCCGCCGTGATCGCCGACCCCGGGCAGTGGATCGGACGCCGGATGGAGGTCGCGGGCGACGCGCCCACACCACGGCAGATGGCCCAGGCGATCACCGCGGCGGCCGGCGGTCCGGTCGAGTACCGCCATGTGCCGCTGGACCTGGTCCGGCAGGCCAGCGCGGACATGGGAGCCATGTTCACGTTCCTCACGGAGACCGGCTACGCCGTGGACATCCCCGCGCTGCGCGCCGACTTCCCGGACATCGCCTGGACCTCCTTCACGGACTGGGCCGCCGACCAGCAGTGGCCGCGGCCTCGTCCGTTGGGCTGAGCCGGGTCCGACAACTGAAACTGGTCCGACAACTGAAAGGGGCCAACCCGCCGGGACAGGGCACCGGAACAGTGGCCGAAGGGCCGGGTGCGGCTATACCCAACGGCGAATGGCGTCGATCGTCGTCTCCGGTGAGGTGTTGAAGCAGAACCGGATCCCGGATGCCGTCGCGGCCAGCACGTTGATCAGCCGTTCGAACAGAAGGGTGTGCTCGGGCGCCATGCGCACACCGCCTCCGATCATGACCACGCCGAACGATCCCTCGGAAAGCCGTTCGCGGATGGACTTCTCCGCCGCGTCCGGGTCGGATGCGACCAGGCACGTCACCGCGTCGAAGCCAGCCATCCGCAGAGCCGCATCGCCCTGCTCGATCCGTGCGGTGAGCGTCGCCTCGTCGAGGCCCGGATGCTTGGTGTAGTCGATCGCGCTCGGGTGGAGCCCGATCGTCAGAATCCTTATCCTTGTCATTTTCTGTGCTCCTACCAGGGGACGGGGCCGTTACGGTCGAAGAAGCCTCCGGTCGGCCCGTCCAGGTCCAGGGCAGCCAACCGGACGATCGCGTCGGTGCCTTCGGCGAGGGTGTGGATGCCGGTGTGATGGTTCATGTCAGTGGCGGGGAAGCCCGGATCAGCAGCGTTGACCCTGAACTCGGGCAGCGCTCGGGCGTACTGGGACACGACCATGTTGAGCGCCGTTTTTGACGAGGCGTAGTCCAGGCTGAGGAAGCCGGACTCGGGGCGGGCTGGGTCGCCGGCGTGTGTCAGTGAGGCGAGACCGCTGGACACCATGACGATACGCGGCTGCTCGGACTGGCGAAGCAACGGCAGGAACGCGTGCGTGACCCGCACCTGACCGAACACGTTGGTCTCGTACAGAGCCCGTACCGCGTCGACGTCCACGTCGGCCGGATCCAGCAACGGACCACCGACTCCCGCGTTGTTGACCAGGACGTCCAAGTGATCCACGCGCCCGGCGACGGCCTTCACGGCCGCCGCCACTGAGTCGTCCGAGGTCACGTCGAGTTCGACGAACTCGACATCGAGCCCCTCACCCGTCAGCGTGTCCGCGGCCAGCATGCCGCGTTCCCGATCCCGGGCGGCCAGGAAGACCAGCCATCCCTCCCCTGCCAGGCGGCGCACGGCCTCCCGGCCCAGCCCTTTGTTCGCTCCGGTGACCAGCGCCACCGTCTTCGTGTCTGCCATGGGGTGATCGTCGGTGAGCGCGCCCGGTCACACCAGGGCCGCTGAGGCATGGGACCCGCGGTACCAGCCCGCCAGGCCGGCGCGATCCGTGCGGCATCATTGAGGAATGAACCGCGCCGAACTCGCCGAGGTGCTCCGCAGAGCGCGGGCGCGCGTGCGACCGCAGGACGTCGGGCTGCCGTCGGGAACGCACCGCCAGGTGCCGGGCCTGCGCCGGGAAGAAGTGGCGACGCTCGCGGGCCTGAGCGTCGACTACGTGGTCCGGCTGGAGCAGGGGCGCGGCCCGCGCCCCTCGCCCCGGGTCATCGCCGCTTTGGTCCAGGCCCTGCGGCTCAACGACGACGACCGCGACCTGGTGTTCCGGCTCGCCGGCCACGAACCGCCGCACGCCGGACGCATCGCGATGACCGTACGGCCCACCGCTCTGCGACTCCTGGACCGGATGTCGGATCTGCCCGTGCTGGTGCTCTCCGCCAAGGGCGACGTGCTGGCCTGGAACCCCCTCGCGGCGGCGCTTCAGGGCGACATGTCCGCGTGGCCGCGGCAGCGACGGAACCTCATCTGGCAACGTTTTCTCGGTAGTAGCCGCTGTCAGGTGGCCACGGGCCCGGGCGAAGACGACGCGGCCGCGCGCGCCTCGGTCGGCACACTGCGTGCCGCCCAGGCCCGTTACCCCGATGACCCCGACCTCGCGCAACTGATCACGCAGCTACGTTGTGGCAGCCCGCGCTTCGAGGAGCTGTGGCAGGAGGGGTGTTCCACCCCCTGGCGTGTCGCGACCAAGAGCATCAGCCATCCCCAACTGGGCACGATCACGCTCGACTGCGACACCCTCCTGCTCCCGGACGGCAACCAGACCGTGTTCGTGTACTCGGCCGAGCCGGGAACCCCCGAAGCTACGGCGCTCGACATGCTGCGGGTGACCGGGCTCCGGCGTGCCTGAGAGGCGTTCGATACCGGTTCGGGCCTCCGCCAGAGGTTTCGAGCGGAGGTACTGCCCGATTTTCGATCCTGAGCAGTGAGCGGGAGTGAGTCCGCGCACTGGCACGCCCCGAACGGTCTTGAGCGCTGGCCCCGCACACCGGCGCCGAACCCGTCGTCCCAGAGCGCGAGTTCACGCCACCCCGCCACGCAGGGGAAACCTCAACCCCGGAAGCCGACCATCACACGATCGAGCTCACCCGGCCTTATTCGCACCTCTCGGCCAGCAGTTACCACCTCTTCTGCCCGGTTGATCCGCATCATCCGTCGGCGGTTCGGCAGGCCTTCACGGGAGGCGCAGGCCGTGGCTGTCCGCCCAGGCCGCTATGGCGGCGGCGATCAACTGCGGCTGATCCTCCGGCGTGTGGTGCCCGGCGACGGCCTCGGAGCGCTCGATCTCCAGGCCGGCGATATTCTCCGCGCACCACGCGATGATGTCCTCGTGCATCATCGCCCCCGGCCCGGGCGCGAACGTGAGCAGTAGTTTGGGCACGTCGGGGCTGGCCTTCAGCCACCGGTCGTACGCCTCGATCCTGGCCACGACGTCGGCGGGCTCGCCGCCCAGCGGCATCGAGCGCGGCCAGCGCAGAAGCGGCAGCCTGCTCTCCCGGGTCGGGTAGGGCTTGCGGTAGACGTCGAGGTCGCCCTGGGTGAGGGGGGTGGCGACGGTGCCGGGCAGGGCCTGTTCGATGAAGGCGTTGTCGTCGAGGATCATCGCCTCGCCGATGCCGTCAGTCTTGATCGCCCGGAACAGCTCCCGGCCGCCTTCGGGAAACTCCTCCCAGGCCATCGGCTTGACGATGGTTTCGGTGAACGCGATGCCGCGCACCCGGTGCGGATGGCGCGCGGCCCAGTCGAAGGCCAGCGCGCCACCCCAGTCGTGCCCGACCAGTACCACGTCCTGAAGGTCGAGCGCGTCGAACCAGGCGTCCAGGTAGCGGGCGTGGTCGGCGAAGGTGTAGTCGATCTCGGGCTTGCCCGACTCGCCCATGCCGATCAGATCGGGGGCCAGCAGCCGTCCGGGGCCTACGGCCGGCATGACGTGCCGCCACAGGTAGGAGGAGGTCGGGTTGCCGTGCAGGAAGACGATCGGCGTCCCGGTGCCGGACTCCCGGTAGTGCATGGTCGAGCCGTGGAGGTGCTGAACAGGCATGATGCGCTCCTTTAGCGGAGGTTGAGGTGAGTGACGCGGTCGACCGCGATCTCTATGACCACGCGGCCGGGCGGGGCAGGCGGCGGCGTTCCGTAGCGCGTGGTGTAGCGGCGGGCGCCTTCGGCCACCCGCTCGGGTGCGTCGTGCACGGTGGCGGGCCCTTCGAGCGTCACCCACCGGAACCCCACCGCCTGGCAGAGCGCCGCGCGCCCGCCCGGCCCGGCGATGAGGTTTCTGGCCTTACGCGTCGTGTCGACGGTCAGGACACGGGCGAGACCCGCACGGGCGTCCCAGGTGAAGCGCACCGCGACCACGTGGAGCGAGCTGTCGGGGCGCAAGGTGGTCAGGGTGGCTATGTGCGGCTCGGCGAGGAAGTCCTCGGCCGACACGCTCACCGGCACGCTCACCGGAAGGCCGCGATGTTGCGTTCGGCCCAGGCGGCGAAGGTGCCCGGCGCCCGGCCCAGGACATGTGCGACATCGGGGCTCACCCGCTGCTCGTCCTCGGTCGGTTCGCCCAGGATGGCCAGGGTGCCCTCGACCACGGGCAGCGGCATGAACCGCGCCATCTGCTCATGGGCCTCCTCGCGGGTCTGTTCGGTGAAGCGGACCGGTTCGCCGAGGGCTGCCGCGATCGCCGCGGCCCGCTCGCGCGGGGTGGTGGGGGCGGGGCCGGTGAGGGTGTAGACGGCGCCGAGGTGGGCGTCCGGGCGGCGCAGGACGGCGGCGGCGACCGCGGCCACGTCATCGGGGTCGATGAAGGGCAGGCCCACGTCACCGAACGGCGCCGCGACCGCCCGTCCCGTACGGATCGACTCGGCCCAGGCGAAGGCGTTGCCGGCCATGCCGCCGGAGCGCAGGACCGTCCAGTCCAGTCCCGACTCCCGTACGGCCGCCTCGAACAGCCCCGGGTGACGGTATGCCTCCGGGCGGGTCCCCGCGCCCTGCGAGGACAGCAGCACCACCGTGCGGATTCCGGCGGTATGCGCCATCTCCATGATGCCGCGCGGGTCCTCCCCCGCCACCAGCAGGAACAGCGCTTCGGCCGCCTCGAACGCGCCTCGCAGGCCGGCCGGTTCGGCCAGGTCGGCGGCCACCGCCCGCACCCCCGGCGGCACATCGGCGTCGGTGATGTGCCGGGCCACGGCCGTCACCGGCACCTCGGCCTCGGCGAGCATCCGCACCAGCGCCCGCCCGACGTTCCCGGTCGCACCAGTCACCACGATCATGTTGTTCTCCCTGTTCGATGAGCGAGTTGTTTGGTTAGTTAGTCGACTGACTAACTCGGCACGAGGAGAAGCTAGCACAGTTCGACCACCGGCTGTCTATAGTTAGTCGGGTGACTGACTCAGAAGATTCGCCGCCCCGTCCGCGCAAGGCCGTCGGCAAGCGGCAGCGGCTGACGGCCGCCGCGGCCCGGGTCTTGCATGAGCAGGGCGTGGAGCGCACGACCATCGCCGACATCGCCCGCGCCGCCGATGTCCCGGCGGGCAACGTGTACTACTACTTCAAGACCAAGGACGAGCTGGTCGAGGCGGCCCTCGCCGAGCATGTCTCCCATCTGAAAGTTCTCACCGACCAGCTCGACCAGCTCCCCGACCCGCGCGAACGCCTCAAGAGCCTGGTGGCCGCCTGGGTCGGCCAGCGCGACATCGCGGCCCGCTACGGCTGCCCCACCGGCACCCTCGCCACCGAGCTCGGCAAACGCGACGAAGGCGGCCTCGACCTCGTGGCGGGCCATGTCGTCCGGCAGCTGCTGGACTGGGTGGAGCGGCAGTACCGCGAGATGGGCGTGGCCGACCCCGAGGGCCTGGCGCTCGCTCTCGTCGGCGCCTACCAGGGCATGTCCCTGCTCTCCAACGCCCTGCGCGACCCGGAGATCATGACCCGCGAGGGGGCCCGTCTCAGCCGCTGGCTCGACACCCTGACCTGAATCAGCGGGACCTGATCAACGGGACTGATCAACGGGGTCTCACAGGGTCCACAGGTGCAGGACGTCCGAGGCCTCGGACCAGGTGAGCCAGGTGCCGTCGCCCAGCGCCGTGGGCCAGCTCGACAGGGGGAACGGGTAGTCGATCTGCCCGGTGAGGCGCATCCGCGCCGCGTCCAGCAGCCAGTTGCGGCCGACCTCGCCCCCGGCTATCAGGTCGCTCTCGAACGTCCCTGTGATGACGGTGTCCTCGTCGAGGAAACCGGCGTTGTGGTCCCACCACACCTCTCGGTGCTCGAATTGCGCATCGGGGTGAGGAGGCACGGCGGCCTCGGCGACCAGCTCGGCGAGCACCGAGCCGTCGGCGGCGCGGTGCACGGCGAGCGTCTCCTGGTAGTGGGTGACCGTCAGAAAGCGGTCGCCGGACGGGCTGATCGCCAGCAGCACCCAGTCGTCGTCGCCCAGTCGGTCGACGGAGAGCGTCCGACCGTCCCAGCGGCCCCACAGCAGCGGCGCCCCGTCCTGGCCCTCGCCGACGCTCAACGCCATCTGCCCGGGGTCGGGGTGCGGCACATGCTCCGAGCCGACGGCCGACGTCTGCGCGTCCATCCGGCCCAGCACCCGGCCGTCCGCGGCGTCGAGCACCAGCCATTCGTCGAGCGCGCCCGGATCGGGGTCGGCGTCCGAGGCGAGCGGGCCGCGGATGTGCGCCCAGACCAGCTTGCCGTCCGCCGAGACGGCCGCCGAGCCACTGCCGGTGTACGGGTGCTCGTCCAGGTCGGCGTACTCCTCGTACGACATGTGCGACGCGCGGCAGCGCCCCTCCCAGCAGCCGTGCCGGACCTCCCATCGCACCGCGCCCGTCGCGTCCACGGCCCGCAGCGCGTGCACCCCGACGAAGACGGCGAGGTCCCGGCGGGGGGAGACGGCGACCCTGCCGAACCGGCGCGGCCAGGGCGCCGGGAAGCGGACCACCGCGGCCTCGCCCTCGGCGGCGTACTCGTCGAGGTCGTACGCCGCCACCTCGGCGTCGCCGCGCTGCACGACCAGCCGCATCCCCGGCCCGATCTGCGGAATCGGGGCGTCCACCCCAGCCCGGCCGTGCAAGGGCGCTGGGAAGGTGGTGACGAGACGGGCGGCGAAGGTCATGGCTCCTCCGGTGTGAACGGCGTCATGAGAACCGTACGGCGAGGGTCTGACAACGGCCGTCGGTCACCGCCCGGCCAGGTGTGATGCCCGTCGCTGCCGGGCGCCGAACCCTGGACTCCGGCGCGCCGGTGTGTCACTGGTTTCCCATGGACCTCAAAATCACCGCGACCTCCCCCGAGCATCCGGCCGCCCTCCTGGACCTCCCGTGGAGCGTCCCGCTGGAGCAGTGGCCGGATGAGCATCTGGTCGCGCTGCCGCGTGGTATCTCGCGCCATGTGGTGCGGTTCGCGCGGGCGGGCGGGGAGGTGGTCGCGGTCAAGGAGGTCGGCGAGTGGGCGGCCGTGCGGGAGTACGGGCTGCTGCGGGACCTGGACCGGCTGGCCGTGCCCGCCGTGGACGCGGTCGCGGTGGTCACGGGGCGGACCGATGAGCGCGGCGAACCGCTGGAGCCCGCGCTGATCACCCGCCATCTGGTGGGCTCGCTGCCGTACCGGTCGATGTTCGAGACGACGATGCGGCCCGGCACGATCAAGCGGCTGCTCGACGCGCTCGCCGTGCTGCTGGTGCGGCTGCATCTGAGCGGCTTCGCCTGGGGCGACTGTTCGCTGTCCAACACGCTGTTCCGACGGGACGCGGGCGCGTACGCGGCGTATCTGGTGGACGCGGAGACCGGGCAGCTCCATCCGCGGCTGTCGGGCGGGCAGCGCAGCTATGACATCGAGGTCGCCCGGGTGAACATCGCGGGCGAGCTGATGGACCTGGAGGCGGGCGGGTCGCTGCACCCCTCCGTGGATCCGGTGCTGTTCGGCCGGGAGATCGTCGAGCGGTACGACGAGCTGTGGCACGAGCTGACCCGCGAGTCGGTCTATCCGCTGGCCAAGCGGCACTACATCGACCGGCGGGTGCGACGGCTGAACGATCTCGGTTTCGATGTCGCGGAAATGCAGATCCAGCGGTCGCCGGATGGAGATACGGTCACTTTTCTGCCGAAAGTCGTGGACGCCGGTCACCATCAGCGGCAATTGTTGCGGCTGACCGGTCTCGACGCGGAGGAGAATCAGGCGCGCAGCCTCCTGAACGATCTGGAGACATGGATGGTCTCACAGGACGACTACGCTCCGGGCGACCCGCTCGGCGCGCGCCCGGAAGTGCTCGCGCACCGCTGGGTCCGCGATGTCTTCCGGCCCACCGTGCGGGCCGTGCCCCTGGAGCTGCGGGGTTCCACCGATACCGCGCAGATCTACCACGAACTGCTCGAACACCGCTGGTCGTTGTCCGAGCAGGCGGGCCGGGACGTGGGGCTCGAGGCGACGGTCGAGGACTACGTGCGGACGATACTCGGTCCCCGGCAGACCGAATTCGGAAAATAATCCGCGGAACATTTCCACTGGAATTTGGATCAGTAATCGCGTGAACTGCGGTTTCCCGAAAATCCGCACCCGCGCCGTGCATCAATGGCGCGAGTTTGATAGAAATCCTTCTCGCTGTCGTTCCACATATTTGTGTGACCCGTGCGACCACCCCTGCGAGAAGGAGAATTGCGATGTCCCAGCCGCCCCCGCCGCCCGGCCACGGTTATCCGCCGCCGGGGCCCCCGCCCCCGGGGCCGCCGCCGGGCGGGGGCCGGGCCGACCGCCGTCGGAAGTCGAAGTCGAAGTCGCCCGCCGGGGTCATCGTCGGCGCGGTGGTGGCGCTCGTGCTGGTCGCCGGCGGTGTCTGGTTCGCCGTGGGCAAGGACTCGGGCGACGGCGGGGGCGGGAAGGGCGGCGACTCGGCGTCCGGGGCCATCGACGCGCAGGTGCTGGGCCAGGTCCCGATGCCGAAGGTCGCCAAGATGGTCGACACCGCGGGCATGTGGGTGACCGACAAGAACTTGGTCAAGGCGGACGTCAAGAAGATCGTCGGCTATCCGCTCACCGGGGGCTCCGCCTCGTGGGAGATCCCGCTCGACGGTGAGATCTGCTGGTCGTCGCCGCAGGTCACCGAGGCGGGCCTGACCGCGATCCTTTTTGAGGACGACTCGCAGAACCCCTCGGTGTGCACCCAGGTCGGCCTGGTCGACCTGAAGAAGGGCAAGCTGGTCTGGACGAAGCAGGGCCGGGAGACCGGTGAGCTGGCGTCCGACAGCCCGGTCATGTTCGACGAGGTGACCATAGGCGGCGACACCGTGGCCGCGGGCGGCATCAGCGGCGGCGCGGCCTGGTCGACCGACGGCAAGCCGCTGTGGATGCCGGACTCGGACGAGGACTGCTCGGACAACGGCTATGTCGGCGACGGACCGAAGCTGATCGCGGTGCGCGAGTGCGAGGTGTCCGGCAGCCCGCAGCTGGAGGTCCAGACGGTGGACCCGAAGACCCGGGCGGTGAAGTCCTCGTACAAGGTGACGTCGGGCATCGAATACGCCCATGTGGTGTCCACCGACCCGCTGGTCATCGGGATCAACGCGGGCGACTCGTCGGGGTCGGGGGTCTCCGACTTCCTGGCGATCGACGACAGCGGCAAAGAAGGCAAGCTGCTGAGCAAGTTCGGCATGGAGGGCGGCAAGTACGAGGCCGACTGCGAGGCGACCGACGTCGGGGGCTGTACGCAGATCGTCGTCAGCAAGCCGGCCGGCCTGCTCTATCTGGGCACGGACTACCGCGCGAGCGCCGCGTCGGGCCCGTCCAACGAGATCGTCGCCATCGACCTGAAGACCGGCAAGGTGACCGCCAAGGCCGACGGCGCCGAAGGCGGCCCGCTGGTGCCGCTGCGGCTCGACGAGGACGGCTCCTCCGTCCTGGCGTACCAGGAGCCCACGATCAGCCGGGGCGGCGCGGTCTGGCTCATCGACACCAAGTCGTACGAGAAGAAGAAGCTGATGCAGAACCCGGAGGACACCGCGTTCACCGAGAACAGCTACACCTCGGACGGGCAGGTCATCTACACGGACAAGCGGCTCTACATAGGCAGCAAGAACGCCATGAAGCCCGCGACCGAATCCCACGAGAAGGTGCCGCTGGCCCTGGTGCTCGGGGCGAAGTAGCCCCCGGACCGTCGATGCGCGGCTCCGGCGATGTGCGGCTCCACCGCGCGGCTTGGGCTCCGCCCCCGGACGGGGGTCTGGGGCAGGGCCCCGCGCGGTGGAGCCGCACGCGGTGGAGCCGCACATCTCACCCGCCCGCGGGCAGGTCGAAGGTCAGCCCCTTCAGCCGTCCCTGCTCGTACGCCTCCGCGATCGCCCGGCGCCGCAGCTTGCCGCTGCTGGTGCGCTCCAGCTGGCCGGGGCGCACATAGTGCACATCCGTGGCCCGTACCGTCACCCCGACCGTGCGCACCAGATGGTCGACGATCCGCGCCCGGCTGCCCTCGATGTCCTCGCGTGCCGTGCGGTCCACCTCGGACAGGACGACGATGTCCGCGCCGATCTGAAGCACGGCGGCGCGGCCGTCGCGCACGAACTCCAGCCGCTCCAACGCCTGCTCGAAGTCGGACGCGAAGTAGCTCTGGCCGCCCACCTTGATCCGGTCGCTGATGCGGCCGGTGATGAACAGCTCGCCGTCGTCGAGAAATCCGATGTCGCCGGTGGCGTAGTAGCCGTCGTCCCCCGTCAGCGGGGCCTGTTTGTCGAGGTAGGAGGCGGCCAGGCTGCCGCCGGTCAGCTCGATCTCGCCCAGCTGGCCGTCCTCGCACACCCGCCCCTGCTCATCGCGGAGGCGCACGGTGTACTCCGGCATCGGCCGGCCCACCGAGATGGCCGGCACCCCCGAGGGGGTGTCAACGACCCGGATCTCGCTGCTCACCGGGCGGCTGGAGACCAGCAGCACGGCCTCGGCCATGCCGTAGCAGGGCATGAACACATCGCGCCGCAGCCCCGCCGGGGCCATCAGGTCCAGGAAGGCGTTGAGGTTGGGCAGGTTGATGGGTTCGCTGCCGAGGTAGATCGACCGCACCCGGGAGAGGTCGATCTCGGCGAGTTCCTCGGCGTCGAGGTCCTGCATCAGCTTGAGCGAGTAGTCGACCGCGAAGTTGGGGATCACCGTGCCGGCGGCCCCCTCCCGAGCCATGTGCTCCCACCAGCCACGGGCATCGAACAGGAAGGTCACCGGCTCGGCGAGGAGCAGATCGCACCCCGTGGCGAGGCAGGACAGCAGTCCGCCGACCAGTCCCATGTCGTGGTAGAGCGGCAGCCAGCTGCTGACCCGCTCCTCGGGCTTCCGGCCGTCCGTACGGGTGATCATGGTCAGGTTGGCGCGGAGCATGTCCTGCCGGACCGGGATCCCCTTGGGGAAGGACGTCGACCCGGACGAGAACTGTACGAACGCCAGCTCGTCGGCCGCCGGGGTGCGCAGCCGGGCGCCGGGCTTACGGATCCCGGCCGGCGGCAGCGGCAGGCCGGGGACCGGCAGGTCGAGCGTGGCCAGGGTCGGGACCTCCAGCACGCGGGCCGCCTCGTAGTCCCGGGCGACCCGGCCCAGGAAGTCCAGATAGGCCTCCCTCGGCGTGTCCAGGACCAGCGGCTTGACCGACAGCGGGACGGCGCCGATCTCCATGAGGCCCAGGAAGGCGAAGATCACCGCGCTGGATGTCTCGAACGGGAACAGCACCCGCGTCCCCGGCTCCACGCCCTGGTCGCGGAAGAAGTCGGCGTACGCGGCGACCTGCTCCGGGACGTCCTGGTAACTGACGAACTCGGGCGGGTCGATGAACTTGTCGTACAGGTACAGGCCCCGTTCGGGCGGGCACTCCTGGTTGCGCTGAATGTGCTCGAGCACCGCGCCTCTCCTACTCGTCGGTCGTCTGTCCGGCGGCATCGCCGGTCGTGTCGCCGGTGGGGGAAATGCCGCGCATCCAGGCCACCAGCCGGGGCAGCACCTGCTCCTGGGCGCGGGCGCCGCGGATCACATCGACGTGGCCGGGGTCCCAGCTCAGCCCGGTCTCCCGGCCGAAGAGGGTGAACTCCGCGCCGCCGCCCAGGTGGTCGGCCAGCTTCCGGGCCCGGGCGGGGGACGCGTGGAAGGTGTCGCCCGCGCCGACCCCGACCAGCACCGGCAGCGTCACCTGTCCGAGGGCCTGCCAGTAGTCCGTCTGTCCGTCGGCGCTACGGAAGGCGCCGGAGGGGCCCCAGTCGGCGAACTGCCGCATCAGCCCCGGCGGTTCGTCCCAGCGGCCCTGCTTCAGCGCCCGCGCCGGGAACCGTCCGGCCAGCCGGGAGATCACCGCGGAGAAGGTCACCTGGGCCCGTTTGGACAGTCCGCCGTCGCTGAAGTCGTTGACCGCGGAGGAGACCGTGGCCACCCCGGCGAGTCGTTTCTGCAGGTCGGGGTCGACGCCGAGCGCGGCCAGGGCCGCATAGCCGACCATGCTGTGCGCCAGGACGAACAGCGGCCCGTCGTGGGCCGCCGACACCGCCCGGATCAGATCCGGCACGTCGTGGCGCACATAGGTGTCGAAGTTCCAGTCGTAGGCCCGCCGCTCGGGCCAGCGGCTGGGGCCGTGCCCGCGCAGCGAGGCCACGTACGCGGCGAAGCCCTCGTCCAGGAACGCCTTCGCGGGCCCCTGTCCGGACCTGCCGAGGAAGAACCCCCCGTCCGCGAAGAGGCCGGGGAGGAACAGCACACCGGGCGCTCCCCCGCTGTCGGCCCCCGGTCGCACCTGCCTGAGGTGCAGCTCATGGCCGTCGGAGGTCGGCACCCAGCGTTCGGTCTCCGCCGGGTCACCTGGCGGGTCACCTGCCGGATCGTCTGCCGTGCTCATCGCGCTCTCCATCCTTGCTCGTGCAGGCTCGTGCAGGCTCGTTCAGTTCGAGACGGCGGAGGCCGCGAGGAAGTCCTGCATCGAGACCAGACACCGCTGGGCGGCATCCAGGAAGGCCACGGTGACCAGGGCGTCCACCGCGGGGCGCGCCGCCTCCGGAAGGTGGAGTCGCTGCCGGAACCGCGCCCGGAAGGTGAGGTCGTCCTCGTCGAACTCCTCCGCGGACGGCGACTCGAGGGACGTACACACCTCGACCTGGCCGCGAGGGATCTCCGCCAGGTAGTCGATCTCGGTGCGGGCGACCACCGCGATCATGCGGTCGCCGTGCACCAGCCCCTGGCGGCCGAGCCAGTCCCACCGCCCGGCCTCCAGGTATTCGAGCGCGACCGCGTTGTTCACATGCCCCAAGGCATCGAGGTCATTGGGGCGCACCGGCAGGGTCAGCCGGGATTCGCCGAAAAACACGTCGTACCGCCCGATTGGTCGTGTCGAAGAAACGTGTCAGTGCCGCGGTCCCGCCGGTCACCATGACCACGGCGGATACGAAGCCGCCGCTGTGCGAGAGGGAAACGCTGACCCGGAGCCGGTGTCGGGCCAGATGGCCGGCCAGCGCTCCGTGGGCCTGGAACCGCGGTGCGCCACGGTGGTCGTGGACCAGCTCGGCATCGGTCCAGAACCAGGTCTCAGCCGCCGCCGGAATTGCTTTGAAAAGAGCTTCTTTGGCCGCGAACGCCCCCGCCATGCTCTCCAGGGGAGAGACCTTCGATTCGAAGTGGCGCAGTTCTCCGCGGGTGAAGAAGACATCGGGTTCACGGAGAGAGGAGGCGACCTCCAGTTCACTGATCAGCTGGAGGTCGTGCCCCAGACCGATCAGCTCCCGACGAGATCCATCCACGTGTCCTCGACCTCTTCACGGGAATGGACCTCGATCCCGGTGATCTTCTTCAGGGCGCCGCAGATGAGCTGCTCCTTCTTCTCCAGCGCCTCGGGACGGAAGTCGCTGTCACCCGTTTCGAGCTGATCCCACCAGTTCACATGCGAACCGCGCTGCTCCAGCTGCTTGCGGGCGCTGCCCTGGAGCTCACCCTCCTCGCGGAGGAAGAGGTGGGCCACCGCGAACGCGTCCTTGGCCGGGTATTCGCCGCTGTCCACCAGCGCCTTGGCGAAGGAGACGAAGTAGTTGCGGTGCTGAATCTCGTCGGCGGCGACCTGCTTGAAAATGCGGCGCAGCCCCGGGTCCTCGATGACGTGCTGGCACTGGCCGTAGTTGACCGCGGCCGTGATCTCCGAGATGGCGAGCAGCACCAGCGTGCGGAGCATGTCGTCGTCGGGGAACACCTGGCGGAACTGGATGAAGGTCTCGTCCGAGATCGGCTCCATCCCGCTGAGATCGGCCAGCCGGTTGAAGACCGTCTCGTGGTGGGCTTCCTCTTCGTTCCAGTAGCGGCTCCAGGTGCCGCACGCCTCCATGATCGAGGCGACCGTGGGGTTCTTGTCCTGCCAGCGCCGGACCTCGGCCTCCGCCTGGCGCTCGAGACGGTCCGCGCCCGGCTTGGTGGTCAGCTCGGCCCGGCCCGCGTTCCAGACCAGGTTGCGGTCGAGCGGGGTGAGGCTGGCCAGGTCGACGGCCTCCAGCATCTCCACGACGCTCCACCGCCGGGACTCGTGCAGCCGCTGCTGCTCCCAGGTGACGTCGACCAGGGACATGCCGCGCTTGGTCAGCGCGTCATAGAGGTCGGTGGTGATGGCGGCCGGCCCGTCGGGGGCGACCGACCGGCGGATGACCGGGGACGCGGCCTGGTCCGTCTCGGCGATGCTCATGCGGCCGCCTCCTTTTGCTGACGCTCGAATTCCTCGAGGAAGGTCTTCAGCACGGTCGTAATCGGCGTATCGAGAGGCAGCGCCGGGAGGCGCACCCGCACACCGTAGTCCTTCCGCAATGCGTTTGCGGTGCGCGCAAACGCTTCCATGAGATCGATGCTGTTGGTCATTCGCGGGCTGGCGGCGACCACATCGGCCAATGTCGCGTCGGCCGTGAATAGCTGCTCTTCCGTAAGATCTGCGTTCTCTGCGAATTTCTTCCGGATGTAAGGCTCTACCTCAGGTGCGACCATGGTCCAGAAGCGTACTGGCTTTCGGCTCTTTCGGCCAAGTGATAGGAGACACAGGCCAGTTGATGCCAACCGGAACAAACGGAGGGCGTCAATCCGAGTTACCGAATCCTCCTGTCCGGCGATATCGCGGCAATGTCGCCAATTAGGTGCGAGGGCGCACACCTACCCGCACCGGACCCTTCGTCAGCAGCGTGATCCCGGCGCCGAGTGGAACGTCGCCGCCGTCCGATGCGTCTTCGATGTCGTATTCCCGCAGCAGTGTCGCCAGGCTCAGCACCGAATGCAGCGTCGAGAAGTGCTGCCCGATGCAGGCCCTGGGCCCGCCGCCGAACGGGAAGTACGCGTAACGCGGCCGACCGGCCTCCGCCTGTGGGGTGAAGCGCTCCGGGTCGAAGCGCTCCGGGTCCTTCCAGTAGGCGGGGTGGCGGTGGGCGACCCACTGGCTGACGAGAACGGCGGCACCGGCCGGGATACGGCGGCCGCCGATGACGGTCTCGGCCACGGCGCGGCGGCTGACGGCCGGGGACGGCGGAAACAGCCGCATGGCCTCCTTCAGCACCATGGTGAGGCGGGGCAGGGCCTCCAGGTCCGCCGCGGTGGGGGTGCGGCCGTCGGGGAGCACCCGGTCCAGTTCGTCGTGCACCCGCCGCTGCTCGGCCGGGTGGCGGGCCAGGAGGTGGAGGGCGAAGGTGAGCGCGGTGGCGGTGGTGTCGTGTCCGGCGAGAAAGAAGACCAGGACCTGTTCCCGCAGTTCGGCGCGGGTCAGGCTGCCGTCCTCGGCGTTCTGGGTACGGATGAGGAGGGTGAGCAGATCCTCGACGCCGTCCTCCGGTCCGGGTCCGGGTGCCCGCTCGTCGCACTCGTCGCGCTCCCGGCCTTCCGTGCGCTTGCCGATGATGGCGTCGCACAGCGCGTACAGCCCGGCCTGGGCCCGGGCGGCGCGGCGGTTGGCGGGGGTGGGCCAGTCGCGGGGCAGCTTGACCGGGGACAGGGCGCGGGCCCGCGCGCGCTCGTTGAGCATCGGCAGGCTGTCCCGGACGACCTCGATGGTCTGCTCGACGTCGGAGCCGAACAGGACGCGGCCGACGACGCGCAGCGCGTATCCGCGCATTTCCTCCACCAGCTCGAGGGTGCCGCCGGCGCCGCCCGGGGTCTCCCGCCAGCGGGCGGCGAGGGCCGCGGCCTCCGAGGTGACGGCGGTGGCGTAGCTCTCGACCCGGCGGCGGGTGAACAGCGGCTGGATGAGCCGGCGCTGCCGCCGGTAGTCCTCGTCCTGGCTGGTGAGCAGGCCATTGCCGAGAGCCTGTCGCAGCTCCTCGTAGATGACGTTGTCCTTGCGGAAGTTGGCCGCCTCCGTCGCCAGGACCTGCTGGACGCCCTCGGCCGAGAACACGGCGTAGATGTCCCGCCGCAGACCGGGCGGCCCGGCGCGGAACCGGACGACGTCGCCGTGGTCGCGGCGGGCCCGCAGGTAGGCCGCCAGCGGGTCGCCCAGGAGGTCGGGCATCGAGCCGAGCAGCGGCGTTCCGGCCACGGTCGGCGCTTCGGTCACTCCGGTCACTTCGGCCGCTCCGGTCACTCCGGCCGCCGTGGTCGCTGTCGCCTTGCTCGCCATCGTCGTCTCCGGTGTCAGGCCGCCGGGGCCGTGGTGCGGCGTACGGTCACGGCCGTGAGCACCGCCACCCCGAAGGCGAAGCCGATCGAGAGGTACCAGGTGTTGCGCGCTCCGCCGAGCGGGTCGCCCGCGGACGAGGTGACGATGGACACCGCGAGCGCCGTGCCGAGGACGGCGCCGAGCTGGCGGAAGGCGGCGTTGGCCGCACTGGCGGTGGCCAGCCGGCTGGGCTCGACCCCGGCCAGGGCCACCCCGCCCAGCACCGGCCAGACCAGGCCGGCGCCAAGACCCATGACGGCCGCCCCGGGCAGCCAGTGGGTCAGGAAGTCCGGGTCCTGGCCGCCGCCCCAGAACAGCAGCAGGGTGCCGCAGATGTAGATCAGGCAGCCGGCGATGACGACCAGCGGGTCGCCGAACTTCTCGGCGAGGCGGCCGGCCGGCCGGGCCACCAGGGCGCTGGCGAGCGGCGGTGGTGTGGTGGCGAGGCCCGCGGTGAGCAGGGACCAGTGCCAGTGGCCGGTCAGGAACAGGATGTTGTTCAGGATGACGGCGTAGAAGGTCACCGAGAACAGCATCGAGCCGATGTTGCCGCCCACGGCGTTGCGCGAGCGCAGCAGATCGAGGGAGACGACCGGGGCCGGGTGGCGTGCGCTGCGGACCACCGCCGCCGCCGCCAGCACCGCCCCGGCGACCAGGCAGCCGATGGTGCGCGCGCTCGCCCAGTCCCAGTCCGGGGCCTTGACCAGGCCCAGCGCGAGCAGGCCGAGGGAGGCGCCGAGCAGCACCGAGCCCAGGACGTCGGGGGTGGGGCCGCCGCGTTCGCGCTGCTCGGCGAGGTGCCGGCCGGCCCATACGGCGACGATCCCGATCGGGATGTTCACCAGGAACACCGCCCGCCAGCTCCAGTGCTCGGCGAGCAGCCCGCCGAGGCCGGGCCCGATCCCGGCGGCCAGCGCGGCGGACGCGCTCCAGATGGTGATCGCCACCAGGCGCCTGGCCATCGGGAACATGGGCAGCAGCAGTGCGAGCGAGGTGGGGACGAGGATCGCGGCGCCGACCGCCTGTACCAGCCGGGCGCCGATGAGGACCGCGGCCGAGTCGGCGATCCCGCAGACCGCGGACGCGACGGTGAACGTGGCGAGACCCACCACGAAGGCCCGTCGGCAGCCGAGCCGGTCGGCCGCCCGGCCGGCGGGCATGAGGAGCGCGGCGATCACCACGTTGTAGCCGTTGAGCACCCAGGACAGCGTGGGCAGGTCGGTGGTGTCGAAGGTCTCGGCGATGTTGGGGAACGCCACGTTCACGATGGTGCTGTCCAGGAATGCCACGAAGGCGCCGAGGCAGCACAGCAGGACGAGCCTGACGGGTGGCTTGGCGGGTGGCTCGGCGGCGGGATCGTTCGCCACGGCGTCCCGCGTTCCGTCGGGAGCGACCGGTAAGTCGGTCATGGGCAGGTGTCCCCTCCTGGACAGGCACGCGGTCTGAGGCACCGATCCTTCACCCTGATCCTTCACCCTGGTGAGGCTGATCACGATGCTCGTTGTTACCCGCGAGTGTCAATCCCCCGGCGGCCCCGCGGAACCCATCTCGGTCCGCTCGGCCCACCGCTCAACCCACCGCGAAAATAAGATCGTTGACGGTTCGTCAACGTTGCTGTAACACTTGCTCGCCGTGTCGATCACGGGGGGAGACGGCTCAGTTGGCTGGTCCACATGGGCGCGGGGCCAAAAGCTTCGCGCGGCTGCTGCGTGAGCGGGCGGCGCAAGCACCCGATGCCCTCGCCTACCGGTTCGTGGCGGACGACGAGTCGGCCGCCGAGATCACCTACGCCGAGCTCGACGCACGCGCACGAGCCGTCGCGGCCAGGCTGTCGGCCGCCACCGGCGGGCGGCCCGACCCGGCGCTGCTGCTCTTCGCGCCCGGCCTGGACTACCTCGCGGGGCTGTTCGGCTGCTTCTACGCCGGGGTGCCCGCGGTGCCCGCCTTCCCGCCCGACCCGGCGCGCCTGGCGCGTACGATGCCGCGGCTCGCCGCCATCATCGAGGACACCGGCTCGGACACCGTCCTGACCACCTCGGACATCGCGCCGCTGCTGGCCGAGTGGCTCGCCACGGCGCTCGCCGGCCGCACCCCCCGTCTGATCGCGACCGACCTGGCCGACCCGACTGACCCGACCGGCGACGCTTCGCCGGACGAGGGTTCACTGCCGGAGATCCGGCCGGACCGGCTGGCGCTGCTCCAGTACACCTCGGGGTCGACGTCGCTGCCGCGCGGCGTCATGCTCAGCCACGCCCAGCTGATCGACAACTCCTCACAGATCGCCCGCGGGTTCGGGCTGCACCGGAGCAGCTCGGGCGGCGTCTGGCTGCCCCCGTACCACGACATGGGGCTGATCGGCGGCATCCTCACCCCGCTGTCCTCCGGCATTCCGGTGACGCTCATGTCGCCGGTGACGTTCCTGCGCCGCCCGCTGTCCTGGCTGCGCATGGTCTCCCGCTACGGCGTGACGGTCACCGGCGGCCCGAACTTCGCGTACGACCTGTGCGTACGGCGCGCCAAGGACGCGGACCTGGAGGGGCTCGACCTGTCGGGTGTCGAGCTCGTCTTCACCGGCGCCGAGCCGGTCCGCGCCGACACCATGGCACGCTTCGCCGAGCGTTTCGCGCCGTGCGGCTTCAGAGCCGAGTCGTTCTATCCGTGTTACGGGCTCGCCGAGGCGACTCTGTTCGTGACCGGCGGCAAACCGCTGGGCGGCTGGCGCTCGGTGTCGGTCGCGCGCGACGCGCTCGAGGCGCACGGCACGGCCCGCCCGGCCGGGCCGCAGGAGCGCTCCAGGTCGCTGGTGAGCTGCGGCTCCCCCGGCCCCGAGACCAGGCTGCTGATCGCCGACCCGGCCACCCGCGAGCCGCTGGGCGAGGGCGCGGTGGGCGAGATCTGGCTCGACTCGCCGAGCGTCGCCGACGGCTACTGGCGGCGCCCGGAGGACACCGACGCCACCTTCGGCGCCACGACCACCACCGGCGAAGGCCCGTATCTGCGCACCGGCGACCTCGGGTTCGTCCTGGACGGCGAGCTGTTCCCGGCGGGGCGGCTGAAGGACCTGGTCGTCGTCAACGGGCGCAACTACCACCCCGTCGACATCGAGCGGGTCTGCGAGGCCGAGGTCGCCGACATCCGCCGCAACTGCGGCGCCGCCTTCGCGGTCGAGGACGACGAGGGCGCGGCCGAGCGGTTGGTGCTGGTTTACGAGGCAAACCCCGTAAAAGAAGGGGCAGCGGGGGATGAGGCGCGATACGGGGCGGCCATGGAGGGGATCCGGCGGGCGGTCTCGATGGAGCTGAGCGTCCCGCCGTACACCGTGGTCCTGGTACGGCCGCGGACCATCCCCAAGACGTCGAGCGGCAAGGTGCAGCGCTGGCTGGCACGCCGCCAGTTCCTCGCCGGCGAACTCGACGAGCTCGCCCGCTGGCAGGCTCCCGCCCGGCCCGCGCCCGCGATATGACCACATCCACGAGGGGGAAACCGACGTGATCGTCAAAGTGCGGGGCGTCCTGCTCCGGTTCACCGGCTACGAGAACGAGATCGAGGTCGGCGGCGCCACCGTGCGCGCCGGACTGACCGCGCTGACCGACCGCTACCCCGACCTGGCCGAGGTGCTGATGGACCGGGAGGGAAGCGTGCGCGCCACGCATCTGATCGCCCTCAACGGCGAAAAGCTCTCCCTGGACGAGCTGGACCGGGAGGCCACCGAGGACGACCGGGTGGACATCGTCACCGCGATATCCGGGGGCTAGCCGCCGATGCCGCGCAGCTCCACCTACGAGGTCGTGCTCGACGCGAGCCTCTTCACCCCGGCCCAGCTACAGCCCACCGCCGTCGGGCGGCTCGCGTTCCAGGCCGGCACCCGCTGGCTGCGCGACCATGTGTGCGGCCACCGCACGCTGGTGTCCGAGCACCGGGTGGGATTCGTCCTGTGGGCCTGGCAGCTGGAGTACGAGCGGCCCCTGCGGTTCCCCGACGCCGACGACGCGCTGGTCGAGGTGCGCGCCCGGGTGCGCGGGCCGCGCTCCTCGCAGCTGGAGATGGAGATGACGGTCTCGGGCCCGGCGGGGGTGGCGGTGCGCACCCGCGCCACCTCGGTGCCGCTGCGGCTCAGCGGCGACCAGGCTCTTTCAGGCGCGCCGACGACGCTGCCGGACTCGTTCGTGGCGGGCTTCCACGACGACGAGATCGAGCGCTCCCCGTATCTGTCGCCGGTGCGCGGGCTGTTGGGCACGTACGAGCGCGAGGGCGAGCGGATCGCCTCGAACACCACGACGTTCCGGGTCCACCGCCACCACTGCGAGGTGGCCGACCAGTGGTACTGGGTCGAGTCCCTCGGGTTCGCGGGCGGCGCGCGCGAGGAGTGTGTGATGCGGCACGGCGGGAAGGCGCCCGAGCTGCGCCGTGCGCTGGGCGAGGGGATCCGCCGGGTCGACGCGACCTGGCTGCGGGCCGGCCAGCTGTGGGATCTGCTGCGGGTGCGCACCACCGTCTACCGCCACGGCGGTCGGCTCGCGTTCGTCCATGAGCTGGGGCTCGACGACGACGGTGGCGACGGCTCAGGGCCGTACGCGATCGTGGTGGAGCACGCATGACCGGGATGGAGACGTTCGGGGCGGCGGAGGAGCTGGAGCGGGCGCTGGGCTGCCCGTTCGATCCGGGCACCGGCATGTCGCTGGCGGGCGGTGTGCGCGCGGACGATCTGGAGGCCGAGCCCACGGCCGCGTACGAGGCGGCCTGGGCGGCCGGTCTGCATGAGCACCTGGTGCCGGTCGCCGAGGGCGGCCGGCTCGGCTCGTTCGAGTCGCTGCTGGCCGTGGTGCGCGCGGCGTCGCGCCGGGAGCTCGCGGTCTCGGTGGGGTTCGGCTCGACACTGCTGGCCACCGCGCCGGTGTGGATCTGGGGTGACGACGCGCAGCGGCGCCGGGTCGCCGAGCTGGCGCTCGGCCGCGCCTGGGGCACCGCCGGCATCAGCGAGGAGGCGGCGGGCAGCGATCTGCTCGCCACCGCCACCCGCGCGGTGCCCACGGGCGACGGGTTTGTGCTGAACGGGAAGAAGTGGCTGGTCGGCAACGGCAGGCGGTCCTCGTTCGCCACCGTACTCGCCGCTTCCGACCCGTCCTTCGGACTGTTCTTGGTGGACTTCGAAGCTGTCGCCGTCGGCGGCGACGCGGTGCGGCGGCTGCCGAAGGTGCCCACCCACGGCCTGCGCGGCCACGACCTGAGCGGCTTCGTCCTCGACGACTGCCGGGTCGGCGCCGACGCCGTGATCGGACGGCCGGGCCGCGGCATCGAGATGGTCACCGGCATGCTCCAGTTCACCCGGACGCTGGTGGGCGGGAGCAGCCTCGGCGCGGCCGACACGGCGCTGCGCATCGCGCTGCGGCACGCGCGCGGGCGTGTGCTGTACGGCGAACCGACGCTGGCCTTGGCCCCGGTGCGCTCGCTGCTGGCGCGCGCCTTCGCCGACCTGCTGATCGCGGAGTGCACCGGGCTGGCCGCGGCGCGCGCCCTCGATGTGGCTCGGCAGCGGATGGCGCTGTGGTCCGCGGTGGCGAAGTACGTGGTGCCCGCGCTCTGCGTGGACGCGGTGAACGCGTGCGGCGAGGTGCTGAGCGCGCGGGCCTATCTGCGCGAGGGGGTCGCGGACGGGGCGTTCCAGAAGCTGGTGCGCGATGTGGCGATCACCCCGGTGTTCGAGGGCACGCAGCTGGTGCAGCTGGACACGGTCCGCGCCCAGTTGGTCAGCGGGGCGCGGCGGCGGGCCGGGGGGCGGGCCGAGGTGCCCCTGCCGCTGCTGTTCGGGTTCGGCGAGCCGGTGACTCCGGTGGCGCCCCGGGACCAGCGCCCGTCGCTCACCTACGGGGGCGCCGACGAGGTGGTCGACCTCCTCGACGAGGCGGTGGCGGCGCTGGGCGACGACCAAGAGCTGTCCTCGCTCGGGCGCACGCTGCTGACGGTGCGCGACGAGACGCGGGAGACGCTGCGCACGCTCGGCCCGGCGCGCACCTCCGAGGCGTACGAGGCGGCCCGCCGGCACTGTCTGGTGCACGCGGGCGCCTGCTGTCTGCACACCTGGCTGCGGCGCCGGGAGGCGCTCGGCGGCCTGGCCGCGGACCGGGCCTGGCTCTCGGCCGCGCTGCGCCGCGTGGTGGAGCGGCTGGGGTTCCCGGTCGGGCCGGACCGGGAGGCCGAGGACCGGCTGGTGCGCCGGCTCGAAGACCTTGACGACGACGATCGGGCGTTCTCCCTCGTCCCGCTGCGGCTCGCTCCGCAGTACCGGGGGTCCGCGCCGGGCCGCATTTAGGAGGACGTCATCACCACCGAACAGCACGACGGCACCGCCGAGTCCGCCGAGACCGCCGAGTCCGCCGAGTCCGCCGAGTCCGCCGACGCCTGGCTGCCCTCGTTGATCGGGGAGCTGCTCGGCCTCGACGGGCGGCGGCTGCCCGTCGACCGGCCGCTGGGCGAGATCGGCATCGACTCGCTCACCGCGGCCCAGCTCTCCGTCGAGGTCGAGGAGCGCACCGGCGCCACCATCCCGCTGGAGCGGTTCCTCGGCGAGGAGACGCTCCAGGACCTGGTGCATGAGCTGGACAGCACCCGGCAGGGGGCCGGGGCATGACGGGCCGCCGGGCGCACGCCGCCGATGTGATGAACCGGGCGGACCTGTCCCCAAGGAGTGGACACCGCACCCTGGACGCCGAGATCGAGCGGGTCCGCCGCGAGGCCCGGCGCCGGTTCGGGAGCTTCGTCCTGGATGTGGCCAACCCCGGTTCGCACTTCCGCGACAAGGAGTGCCGGCCGCTCGACAACCGCGTCTTCGAGCAGGCCGGCGAGCTGGGGCTGCTGGGGTTCTCGCTGCCGGCCGAGATCGGCGGCGAGGGGCGGGACAAGCTGGCGTGGGGCGTGGTGGTCGAGGAGATCGCCCGCCTCTCGCGCGACCCCGGCTTCGCCGTCCTGCTCGACATCAGCGTCGAGATCACCGAGTTGATCCTGTCCAGCGGCACACCGGAGCTGATCGAGGCCTACGTTCCGGATCTGCTGGCCGGCCGGCGCTTCGGGGTGCAGGGCGCGTACGAGAGCCGGGACCCGTACGACTACCACTCCACGGCGCGGCTGGACGGCGATGTCTGGGTGCTCAACGGCGCCAAGCGGTTTCTGGCCGGGGCGCGCTTCGCCGATCTGTTCGTGCTGTTCCTGCGCGACGAGGCGTCCAACGACATGCTGGCGTTCCTCGTCGAGAAGGACGACCCGGGCGTCACTCCCGTACACATGGACACCATGGGCATGCACACCATGGGCCTGGGCCAGGTGATCCTGCACGAGGTGCGGCTGTCCCCGGCGCGACTTCTGTGGCGCGCCGACGCGCTCAGCGAGCTGAACACCTATGCGCGCATCCGCCGGACGATGAGCGCGTGCGGGGTGTTGGGCGCGCTGGACGGGGTGATCGAGAACTGTGTGGAGGCGCTGAACTCCCGCAGGCGCGGCGGGCGGCGGGTACTCGACCACGCCAACGTCGAGCGGTCGGTCGGCGAGCTGCGCATGCTGCTCCAGTCGGCCCGCGCGAGCGTCTACCGGGCGCTGGACGGCACCCGGTCGCCGGACCGCGACCCGTACTTCGACGAGTTCGCCACCGTCGCCAAGCACCAGGCATCGGAGTGCGCGCTGCGCGTCGGCCAACTGGTGATGAGCCTCCAGGGCGGCGAGGCGTACATGTCCGCGTTCCCGTGGGAGCGGTTCATGCGCGACATCCTGGGCCTGATCTCCGGTCAGGGCTCCCAGGAGATGCTTCTTCTGCAACTGGGTCAGCGCACGATCGTCGGCCTGGAGGGCAAGCGGGTACGGGAGGAGGCCGCCGAGCGCACCGTCGCCAAGCTGGCGGACGGGTGGTGGGCGCTGCACGCCGCCGCGTACGGGGACGGCGGGGAGTTCGCCGACGCGGTGGCGGCGGTGGTCTCGGCGGCCGGACTCGACACCCCTGATGTCCCCGACGCACTCGATGCCCCCGACGCCTCCGACGCTTTCCGGGCGGAGCGGCGCGGCGCGGCGGCCGCGCTGCTCGACAGGGCCCACGCCCTGGTGGCGGCCGTACGGGCGGGGCGGGCGCCCGAGGCGCTGCCGCAGGGGCCGGCCGGCCTGTTCGAGGGGCGGCTCGCGAGCCTGGGGGCGGGGGCGTGGGGCCTGCTGGCGTGCGGGGTGGCGGGCGAGACCGGGCTGCTGGCCCGGCTGCTGGAGCCGTGCACGGTACGGGAGGCGGCCGAGGACCTGCTGCCGCCCGGCCTCGCCGAGGGGCTGTTGGAGGTTTTGGTGGCCGCCTCGGTGGTGCGCCGGGACGGCGAGGGCCGCTACACCGCCGATGAAGGCCTGGAGCGGGTGCTGATCGGCGGCCCGCGCGCCTCGGCGTTCGCGGCGCGGCTGCGGCGCGCGCTGGACGGCGGGGTCCGGCTGCGGGACGGAAAGCCGGTCGCGGGGCGGGAGTCGCTGACCGGGTGCGGAGGCGAGGCGGCGCCGCTGGCCGATGTGCTGGTCAACTCCCTGCTGGGAAGGCTGGAGGGGCTGCCGGAGCTGCTGGACCGGCCCGGGGCGCAGGTGGGCTGCGCGGCCGGGGACGGCGGCCGGTCCGCCGTCGAGCTGGCGCGTCACATCCCGTTCGTACCGGTGCTCGCGCTGGAGCCGGAGCCGGAGCCGGTGGCCGTGGGCGCGGGCGGAACCGGCATCGGGGTCGGGATCGCAGGCGGCGGGGAGGTGCGGGTCCGGGTCGGCGACCCCATGAGCGTCACGGCGGAAGGCTTTGCGGCGGGGGGCTTCGCGGCGGGCGACCGGCTCGCGCTCGCCTGGCTGCCCGCCGCCGGGCTGCCGGGCCCCGATCAGCTGCGGGCGGCCGTCACGGCGGCCGTGGAGGCGCTGCTGCCCGGCGGCTGGGTCGTCCTGCCGTGCCCGCTGCCGCCGAAGCGCCCGCTGGGCGCCGCCGCGGCGCGCCTGGACCTCGCGCTCGCGGGCGGGTGGACGCCCGCGGCCGGCGAGGTCGAGGGCGTACTGACGGCGGCGGGGCTGGGGCATGTGCGGACCGCGTGGGACGACGCCGCGCTCGGCATCCGGCTGATCGCGGCGCGCCGCCCCGCCTGACGTACGGCCGGTGCGGGCCCCGCGGCCGTGCGGGACCCACCGGCCGCGGGGAGGTGGCTCAGTAGTCGGCGCGCAGATGGATCAGGGCCTGGTTGCGGCCTTCCGCGTGCTTGGTCTGGCCGATGCCGATGAGGTCCTTGGTGTAGTTGCTGTCCTCGGCGTGGCCGTGGGTCTTCGCCCAGGCGGCGACCATGGAGTCGACTTCCTTCTGGCCCGCCGTGAACTGCTTGGCGTTCTCCAGGGTCGCCTCCTGGCCGGCCTCCTTGATGCGCTCCCACATGATGTCGTGGGTTTCGGTGCGGATGATCCGGTAGACGACCTCGGAGGCAAACCCGGCGGCCGAGTTGGACACGAACTTCGGGCCGAGGCTGGTGATGCTGGTGAGGCGGTTGTTGAAGTCCCGTTCCCACTGGATCTTCTTGTCACGGTCGTCGAAGAGGGCGTCCGCGCGCACCCCGTCGTACATGCCGAGGACCGAGGACGCCTCCTGGATCGGCACCCGGGTGTGCTCGGAGACCTTCTCCGGCATGCCGGAGAAGGTTCCCGCCTCGTAGTAGGCCTGGGTGTTGTAGAGATCGGCGAACGCGCTGGGGTCGTTGGCGACCCCGCGCATGATCTTGACGAGGTGGTCCTCGGGGACGGAGACCTTGAGTTCGCCGTTCTCGTTCCAGAGTCCGTTGTGCTCGCGGTAGAGGGTGTTGTCGCGGGCGAGGGTCTGGTGCAGGTCGGGGGTGTAGTCGGCGAGGATGTGCGCCATCGGCCGGCGCAGGTTCAGGTCCAGGTTCTCCGCCGCCCCGGCCCTGTTGAAGCCCTCGATGGCCTCGTACATCACCCGGGCCTCGGCCGGGGTGTGCTCTCCCAGTGCGTACTTGGTGCCCGGGACATTGCCGGTGGCGGCGGCTTCGAGCGCGGCTCCGAAGCCCGCCTTGGCGGTCGGGTCGTCCATCTCCAGCATCGCGCCGGGGCCGTTGAGCACGTCCTTCGGCCAGTCACGCTGCTCGATGAGATACGTGAGGTGGTCGTTCTTCAGCGGCCCCTTGCCGCCGGGGTCGAGGAACGCGGTGGCGGCCTCGGGGTTCTTGCCCATGAGGCCCAGGGCGGCGTCGAGCGGATCGTTCTCGACGCCGGCGTCGTTGCCGTTCCACTGGGTCCACAGGTCCGGATGCTTCTTCTCCACCTCGATGATGTCGTCGCCCAGCGTGTAGAGGTACTGGTCGTCGAACTTGTCGTAGGTCTGGAGCATGCTCATATACGACTGGTAGCCGTACCGCGGCTCGGTGTTGCTGCCGAAGTTCTTGTCGCCGACCTTCTTGACGCCTTCCGTCCACTCGCGGAAGAACTTTCCGTCCGGGCTCTTCAGCCAGGTGTTGAACTCCGGTGAGCCCGGCGGGCGTTCGTTGATGCTCCCGGGCACGGTGGTGGCCGTGGCCACCGAGTGGGCCAGCCCCTGCTCCACCGAGAGGTATTCGGTGTTGACCGAGCCGTCCTTGTTGTACGACAGCCCGGTGAGCTTGTCGCCCAGCTTGATGGCCTCCTCAGGACCCAGGCCGCCGAGGAACGTCTGGCTGAAGGGCTTGCTCTGCGCGTTGTTGCGCATCAGGATCTGCATTTCCTTCAGCTCCGCCGGCGACAGCTTCCCGTCGGCGAGCTTCTCCCCGAGCTCGGTGGCCCGCCGCCCCTCGTACACCTCGACATCGCCCTGCGCGGCCCCGTTGAAGCCGTGCGGGTCGCCCTTGCCGTCCGTGTCCTTCACGGACTCCCGCAGCGCGAGCTTGACGCCGTAGTCGGCGTCCTCGAC
Source organism: Streptomyces sp. LZ34 (assembly GCF_053890475.1). Classification (NCBI taxonomy): domain Bacteria; kingdom Bacillati; phylum Actinomycetota; class Actinomycetes; order Kitasatosporales; family Streptomycetaceae; genus Streptomyces; species Streptomyces sp. LZ34. The sequence continues at coordinate 8,526,850 of NZ_CM132680.1, read as the reverse complement.
GGCCTTCACGGCCTGCTCGATCAGCCGGGTCCAGGAGCGCTCGGTCTCCGGGAGGTCGGGGTCGTGGTGGGCGGCGAAGGCCTCCTTCTCGGTGGCCTTGGCGTAGTCGAAGGTGCACCGGCCGTCGGCGTCGACCTTCATCCCGGCCTGCTGGGCCTGCTTGACCGCGTCCTTGACCGCGGCCACCAGCCGCACGAACTGTCCGTGGGCATCGCGCAGCAGATCCGCGACGGCCCGCGCCTCCACCTGGGCCGCGTCGAGCTCATGGCGAGTCTGGACGGCCGTGTTGAAGGCGGCGTTGGCGCTGATGCCGGACCAGGACATGCCAGAGCTGATCTTCTGGACCTTGGTCTGGTACGTCGTCTCCAGCTTCTCGAGCTTGTCCGCCATGTCGTCCCACGCCTGGGCGGCGTCGGTCAGCTTGGCGAGGTCGGTGTCCATGACCTGGCGGTAGGTGACCATCAGGTTCCCTCTCAGTGGTGCGAGGAGGCGAGGGGGAGGGGCAGCGGCGGCTGCGAGCCGCCGGTGGCGGAAGTGCCGTACGGGGAGCCCTGGGACTGGTAGATGCCGCAGAAGCTCGAGCCGGTGTGGAGGTCCGTGCCCGTGAAGAGGGTGTTGGTGCCGCGCAGGGCCTCCTTCTCCCCGCCGATCCGCTTCACCAGGGCCTTCACCTGCGTCTGCCACTCGGTCAGGACGTCCTTCAGCCCCAGCGCCGTGTCCCAGCCGTGGAACTCGCTGATCGCCGTGTTGGACTTGGTGTCCGCGTCGTCGCCCGCCTTGCTCAGGCCCGGCTCCAGCTCGTTCTCGATGACCCCGGCCGCCGTCTTCTTCTCCGCCGGAGTCGTGCACAGCCCGCCGTACGGGGTGAACCCACCACCGCCGCCGCCCCCGCCGTCGAGCTGGTTGAGCCGCATACCGCTGGACCGCCCCGGCGTGGAGTGCTCCTCCTGCGCGGCGGCCTTGAGCTGGGCCCATTCCTCGTCGAAGGACATCTTCCGCTTCCCCCTGTCCCGCTTCCCCCTGACGCTCCGAACGGCGAAGTGCCGTCGGCTGTCCCTCTGGCATCGTTCGGGACGACGGAATACGGATCTTTACGAGGATGGAAACGGGAGCCCTACTCCAGCTGTAGATCGTGGTCTTCGCCGCAGGTCAGCGCCAGATCGACGCGAGGATCAGACGCCGTCCAGGAACTCCCGGACGGCCGGGGCCACCGCCTCCGCGAGGTCGGCGGCGGTGCGCAGATCCGGCGAGATGCCCACGGGCGCGAGGCGGCCGCGGGGCAGGACATCGGCCACCCGCCCGGCGAACTCGGTCGGGTGCCGCGCGTCGGTGCCGGGGACGATCAGGGTGGGCGCTCGCACCGCGGTCAGCTCGGCGACGTCGTGAAAGGCCCGGTCATGGCCGATGTACGCGGCCGCGGCGACGCTGGCCGGATCCGTGCGCGGGAACGCGTCGCGCACCATCGAGCCGATCACCGGGGGCATCTGCTCCAGGACCGGCGCCCACGCCGCCTCGAGCCCGTCGGCCAGGACGCGGGCGGCGAACGCGTCCAGGAACGCGGTCTCGGCCGCTTTGGCCTCGTCGTCCTCGATGTCCTCGAGGCTGATCAGGACGGTGGCCGCCACCCGGTCGGGGTGGGTGAGCGCGGTGCGCAGGGCGACCGTGGCACCGAGACCGGTGCCGCCCAGGACGGCGCCACGGACATCCAGACGGTCCAGCAGCGCGATGAGGTCGTCGGTATACCGCGCCCAGGTGTGCCGGGACGGATCGTGGCACACGGAGCGGCCGTAGCCCCGTACGTCGGGGAGGACCACCGTCAGGCGGTCGGCCAGCAGACGGGCCAGCGGCAGCAGGCTGTGGTGGTCCGGGCCCCCGCCGTGCAGCAGCACCAGCGGGGGGCCGTCGCGGCCGGCCTCGGCCCGGCCGACGGTGGTGGCGTACAGCGGGCAGCCGTCTCCGCCGTGGAAGGTGAACTCGCTCGTGGGAACCATGGGATCGCCTCACTCCTTCAGCGTCATCCCGCGCCCTTGCGCGGCGGAGGACCCATACGCTGATCCGAATGCCCTTTTCTGCGAGGCTAGTTGGCACCTCCGCGGCACACAAAGACGACTATGGTGAGCCGGTCATAGCCAAAAGGCTATGACGTGTACTGGAAGGGGCCGCCGGGGTGGACAACCGGATCTCGCTGTACAAGCTGGAAGTCCTCTGCACGGTCGTCGAGCTCGGCGGGATCGGCCGCGCCGCCGGTCGGCTGTATGTCTCCCAGCCGGTCGTCAGCGGCCACATCCGGTCCCTGGAACAGCGCCTGGGAGCACAGCTCTTCGACCGGGCCGGACAGCGCCTGGAACTCACCGACGCGGGCCGGGCCGCGTACGGATGGGCGCGCGACACGCTGCGCCGAAGCAGTGAGCTGGAGCGCGAACTCGCCGGGCTGGCCGACGGCACCGCGGGCGCCGTCACGGTGGCCGCCAGCATGACGGTGGGCAGCTATCTGCTGCCTCCCGTCCTCGTCGACTTCGCCTCGGCCCACCCGGACGCCCGCATCGCCGCGCATGTGCTCGACCCCAACCACATCTGGGAGGCCGTCACCTCGGGGCTGTGCGACCTGGCCGTGACCATCGCCCACCGGATCCCGCCCGGTCAGGGCCTGTCCGGCGAGCTGGTGGGACACCAGGACCTCGTCCTGGTCGGCGCGGCGGACACGAGCGGCACGGCGGACACCCGTGTCCAGGCGGCCGACCTCGCACGGATGCCCTTCGTCTCCACACCGCGAGGCTCCCGCCGCCGGGACATCGAGGACACCGAGCTCGCGGAGCTCGGCGTCACCGACCGCAACGTGGTCATCGAGCTGGGCCACCCCGAGGCGATCAAGCACGCCGTGCGCTCCGGGCTCGGAGCCGCGCTGCTGTTCCGCGCGTCGGTCGCGGCCGAGCTGGCGGACGGCTCGCTGCGGGAGATACGGATCGCCGATGCCCGGCCCCGCCTGCCGGTGTTCGTCGCCCGGCGCGCGGACCGGCGGCCGTCCGCCCTGCACCGCACGCTGATCGCCGCGATGCGCCAGGGCCTGGGCGGCGAGTGACCTCGTCGCCGCAAGCTCACGGGTCGGACGCGTAGGTCACCGGCATCCGGCATCGGCTCTAGCCTGCCTCTGCCCGGTGGGCGACGAGGGCCCGTTCGACCTGGACGTACGTCACTCCGTGATCGGCGAGCACATGCGCGGCGACGCCCGGGCGGGCGGTCAGGGCCAGCAGCAGGTGTTCGTCGCCGATGTACTTGTCGCCGCGGCCCAGCGAGATCCGCAGGGACCGCTCCAGGACCGACTTGGCCTCCCGTGTGAAGGGCCTCCGGACCGGCCGGCCGCGCCGCCGGGTGGTCTCCGCGGGCTCGGCGAGGGCGCCCGGGCCGTGGACCCGCTCGACGCTCGCGACGACTTCCTCGACGTCGATGCCGAGCCCGGCCAGGGCCTTCGCGTCCTCGGCCGAGATGCCGCCGCGGCGGCGCACCGCGGCCAGGTCGCGCTCGATCGCCGCGCGGCGGCCGGCCGCGCCGAGGGCGGTGAGGACGTCGGCGGCGGGGGTGCCCGTACGGTCCAGGAGCGCGAGCAGCAGCTCCGCCTCGCCGACAGTGCCGCTGCCCGTGCCGCCGCCTGCGCCGCCGCCTGTGCCGTCGGCGTACCTCACGGCTCCCCGGACGACCTGGCGCGCACTGGTGGTGAACCTCTCGAACATCAACGCCTCCCGTGCTTCTTGTGGACCGCCTGCCGGCTGACACCCAGCTCGGCGGCGATCTCCTGCCACGACCAGCCCTTCGCGCGGGCGCTGCGCACCTGCACGGCCTCCAGTTGCTCCAACAGCCGGCGGAGCGCGGCGACGGCACGCAGCCCGACCCGGGGGTCCTGGTCGCCCGCCCGCTCGGCGAGGTTCGTTGCCTCGGTCATGCTGTCAATGTAGGTTGACACAACGGGTCGCGTCAACCTCGGTTGACGAAATTGGCTCGACGGGCGAACGGATATTCGGCAGCCTCTCGTCATGGACCTCCATTACTGGCCGCCCTTCGGGCTCCGGCTCACCACGCCGCGCCTGGAGCTGCGCCTTCCGGACCTGGAACTCCTCGACGAGATAGCCGCGGTCGCGGTGGCGGGCGTACACGACCCCGCCGAGATGCCGTTCTGCTTCCCGTGGACCGACGGCCCCCCGGAACAGGTGGGGCGCGGCACCTTCCAGCACCTGCTGGGCACCATCGCCGAGTGGCGCCCGGAGAAGTGGAACATGAGCTTCGCGGTGCTGCACGAGGGCAAGGTGGTCGGCCGCCAGGACCTGTTCGCGACCGACTTCGCGATCACCCGGCAGGCGGAGACCGGCTCCTGGCTGGGCCTGGCCCATCAAGGACAGGGCATCGGCACGGAGATGCGCGCGGCGGTGGCCCACCTGGCCTTCGAGGGGCTGGGGGCGCGCAGCGTGATCTCGGCCGCGATGCTGGAGAACGGGCGCTCACTGGGCGTCTCGCGGCGGGTCGGCTACCGCCCGGACGGGCTCGAGGTGCTGTCCGTACGCGGGCAGTCCCGCACCCTCCAGCGGCTGCGCCTGGACCGCGCCGACTGGGAGGCGCAGCGCACCGTCCCGGTGCGGGTGGCGGGCCTCGAGCCGTGCCTGGAGCTGTTCGGTGTGACGGAGGGCGAGAAGGGCGGCGAGGACGACACTCCTCACTAAGACTTGTCCCGTATGTGTGTGCGGGGGCGGCCGGTGTGCGGTCGTGTCGTTCCGGTGTGGGCCTTGGGCCGCTGGGGTGCGGGTCTGGTCCAGGCGGGCGGTGGTGGGGTCGTCGGGGTCGGTGAGGGTGGTGAAGGCGGCCAGGGCGGCGGAGACCAGGTCACGGTCGCCACGCAGCCCGCATCCGCCGCCCACCGGGTCGCAGTGATGGGTGCGGTCGCGCAGAGACTTGGGTACGCGTCGGCCGCACAGGCAGTGCTGAGACAGGGCGGTGGTGAAGGTCGAGGCACGCAGGAGCCGTCCGCCGGTGGCCGTGCACTCGGCGGCGAGTGCGGCGATCAGCCGTCCGGGGGCGGTGGCCGAGCAGGCACGGCCCCACAGGCGGAACCAGGTACGGATGTCGCAGTCCTCGACGGTCAGGTTCGGACCGTGGACGGCGACCAGAGCAGCGGCGATCTTCTTCGCGCGATGGCGGGAAGCCTCGGCCGCGCTCGCGGCCGCGGCACTGTGACGGGCCCGCAGATTCCAGTAGCTGATGCTGATTATGAACAGCTCGCCTGTCTCAGACCCCCTCCTATCTCACCAACACCCAGGTGAGGCCCAAGGATGATCCATTGCGAGCCAGGCGAGCAGGTATCTCAGGGACAACTAGGAACCGTTGCTCGTTCGTGACCTTCTGGCCTGGCCAATGGATACTTCGTGAGGCGGTTTCGCGTGCGGACGTCGAGTTGCCGCTCAGCGCAGATCGTGCGCCGGAGAGAGTTCGGCAGCCGTGCCGTCCTCGGTCTGCCGCGCCGTCGCGATGGGCTCCGGCGGGGTGGGTTCGGGCAGGGTGCGGAACAGCAGCCAGCTCAGCACGGGCATCAGGATCAGGGGGGCCAGGGCGGTGCGCAGGGAGGTCGCGTCGGCGATGGTGCCGATGAGGGGGCTGACGAGGCCGCCGATGCTGACGGTGAGTCCGAGCGTGACCCCGCTGGCGGTGCCGACGCGGGTGGGCAGGTAGTCCTGGCCGAGGGTGACGTGCAGGGAGAAGGGGATGTACAGGCCGGCGGAGGTCAGCGCCACGAATACGTAGAACGCCGGGCCGGGGGCGAACACGGTTCCGGCGACGGCGGGGATCGTGAGGAGGTAGGACCAGCGGGCGACGGTGACCCGGTCCCAGCGGTTGGCGAGGCTGCCGCCCAGGACGGAGCCCAGCGCGCCGCCGATGTAGAGCACGAACAGGGCCGCGGTGCCGGCTGCCGTACCGCCGTCCGTGCGCTGTTGGGCGTAGAGCGAGATGAAGGTGCTCAGGCCGACGAAGACGACGGACCGGAAGACCACGGCCAGCGACAGCTTCACGAACGACGCTTTGTCGTCGGCGCCCGCCGCGATGGCAGTGTTGGAGCCGCCGAGGGCTGCCTTCCGCTGCAGTGTGCGCAGGACGGGCAGGCACAGCACGCTGCCGGCGAGGGCGGGCAGCACGAGCAACGGCGACAGGCGCAGACCACCGGAGGCGACGACGGCGGTGACCATGAGCGGCGCGGCGGCGAAGCCGAGGTTGCCGCCGACGGAGAACCAGCCCATCGCGCTGTGACTTCCTTCGCTGACGAGCCGGGCGACGCGGGCGGACTCGGGATGGTAGGCGGCGACCCCGATGCCGGACACCGCGACGAACACCAGGGTCAGGGCGTAGGAGCCGCTCAGACCGCTCAGGGCGATCCCCAGTCCGCCGAGGATCGTGCTCGCGGGCAGGAGCCAGGGCATCGCCCAGCGGTCGGTGAGCAGGCCGAACACGGGTTGGGCCACCGAGGACAGGACGGATGCGGCGAGCACGATGCCCGAGACGGCGGCGTAGCTGTAGGCGCGCTCGGCGACGAAGAAGGGGACCAGAGAGGCGACCGCGCCCTGGTAGATGTCCACGCAGGCATGGCCGACCGACAGCAGAGTGATCGATCTGTTCCTTGACACCTCACCATGCTCACCGCCGGGCAAGGTGTCCCGCTTCCGCTAAAAAGCCAACTAGTAGTGGAAAACCGCTACGCGCGAGCGGGTGTCAGCAGGACTCGGCGATACGGATGACCGCCTCGGTGAGGGTCTCCGGCGCGCAGCCGAAGTTGAGCCGGGCGAAGCCGGGAAAGCCGTAACGGTGACCGGAGTTCAGGGCGACCTTGGCCGCGCCGAGGATGTGGGCGGCGGGGTCGTCGCCCCAGCCGAGGGCCCGGAAGTCGATCCACGCCAGGAAACTGGCCTGCGGCGGCGTGTAGCGCGCCGCGGGGAGATGCTTGTCCAGGAGCTCGGCGAGCAGGGTCCGGTTGTGGTCGAGGACCTCCAGGACCTCGGCGAGCCAGGCGTCCGCGTCGTTGAGGGCGGCGACGGTGGCGATCACCCCCAGGTGCCCGGTGCGGTAGAGGCAGTGGGGCGACATACGCTCGACGTACCGCTTCGGCGCCGGGTCGGCGGTGATGATGGTGGCGGCCTTGAGCCCGGCCAGGTTCCAGCCCTTGCTGGCGGACAGGAACGAGAAGCCCCAGCGCCGCGCCTCCTGCGACACCGACAGGAACGGGACGAACCCCGCCCCGGCCAGCACGAGCGGGGCGTGGATCTCGTCGGCGAGGACGAAGACGCCGTATTTCTCGGCCAGTTCGGCCAGCGCGACCAGGTCCTCGCGCGGGTGCACGAGGCCGAGCGGATTGTGCGGGCTGCACAGCAGGTAGGCCCTGGCCCCGTCGGCGAAGGCCCGCCCCAGGGCGGCCAGGTCCAGGCGCGGGCCCCGCGCGATGCTGTCGGCCGAGGGTGCCTCGGTCAGCGGCGCCTCGACGACATGGGCGCCCACCTCCTGCACCCACCAGAAGAACGGCTCGTAGACCGGCGGACTGATGACCACCTTGTCCCCGGGGGCGACGATGCGGCGCAACGTCTCGACGATCCCGATTCCGACGTCGGCGACGGTGTGCACGCCGTCGGGGTCGATGTCCCAGTCCCAGGTGCGCAGGGCGTAGCCGGCGACCGCCTTGGCGAGATCGGCGGTGGGTGCCGCGTAGCCGGTGTCGGAGCGGCGGATCGCCTGGTGCAGGGCGGCGGCGACCGGCTCGGCGAGCGGGAAATCCATCTCGGCGACGGGCAGGGGCAGCACATCGTGCGGGAAGGTCTGCCATTTCGCGCTGAGGCGCTGACGGAGTTCAGTGAGCGGGGGGACCCGGAAGGCGCTGCTCATCGATGGGGCTCCTGGAGATCGTGACGACGGGAAGGCAGAGGGGGCGTGCGTCTCGGCGGCCGGGGCCGGCGACGCGCGGGCTGGCGGGACCGGCACATCGCCATGGTCGACGCCGAGCGATATGTCGTGCTTCCGATAAACTGCCAACCAATGACAGAAATCCGCCACGAGCCCACAGCGCCGACTCGCGCCCAGTGGCTGGCGCCCGGAGCCGCCATCGACGCCCACCGCCACGACGACCACCAGATCGTCTACGCGGGCAGGGGCGTGCTGGCCGTGACGACCAGCACCGGGACGTGGATCGCGCCGGGCACCCGCGCCATCTGGGTGCCGGCCGGCACCGTGCACGCCCACCAGGCCCACGGCGAGCTCGAACTCCACCTGGTCGGCCTGCCCGCGAGCGACAACCCGCTCGGTCTGGACGGCCCGACCGTGCTCACGGTCGGGCCGCTCCTGCGGGAACTGATCCTCGCCTACACGCACACCCCGCACGACGAGAGTCCCGAGCGCGGGCGGCTGCGGGCCGTACTGCTCGACCAGCTGCGGGCCTCGCCCCAGCAGCCCCTGCACCTGCCCACCCCGACCACCCCTCAGCTCAGGGCGGTCTGCGACATTCTGCGCACGAACCCTGCCGACGACCGCACCCTGGCAGCCCTCGGCAGGGAAGTCGGCGCCAGCGACCGCACCCTCTCCCGCCTGTTCAAGGCCGACCTCGGCATGACCTTCCCCCAGTGGCGCACCCAGCTGCGGCTGTACCGCGCCCTGGTCCTGCTGGCCGAGAACACCCCGGTCACCACCGTGGCCCACCTGTGCGGCTGGTCGTCCGCCAGCGCCTTCATCGACGTCTTCCGCCGCGCCTTCGGACACACCCCGGGAACACACCAGCCCCGCCGGCAGACAGGTTGACCGTCACAACGACTCCGCCATGCGCACCCAGGCCACCGGTCGGCAGCCGACTCCGTCTCGCCCGATGAGGAACTTCCCCGACCTCGTCATCCCGGATCACGGCGCGGCGCGCTCGGTCTTCTCCAGCCAGTCGGTGTGCCAGAAGGCGAACGTCACCGGCGTACCGCCGTCGTCGAGGAGCGGAGGCTCAGACGAGAGCGCGGTTGATGGCAAGGTCGGCTATTCGTGATCTTCGGTGGGCAAGACCGCCACGCCCTTACGTCCGAGCCGTTTCTTCAGCGCGAGGTTCTCTGCGTAGAGGTTCGCCGTCACCGTGGCGAGGGCGTCGAGCTTCCCCTGGTTCTCGGCAGCTTGTGCCTTCGCCTCGCGCAACTGCCTGCGGAGCTCAGCGATCGTCTCGTCGCGCTGGACCTCGCCGGGTGTGCGCAGGACGGGGCGGGCAACCTGTGCGTCCCACTCGGCGAGTATGCCTTCGGCGCGGTGCACGGTCGCATGGCTGACCTGTGCTTCGCGGGCAAGGTTCTCCTTCGTGAGGGCGCCGTCGGTGTGCAGGGGTTTGCCCGCCAGCAGCCGGGCCATGGCCGCCTTCAGTTTCTCGGCGGACGCTGCAGATACCGGCATCAGGCGGGGCCTTCCTCTTCAAGCGCGCGGGTGATGCGCTGGACGTCGGCGAGGCGGATGAAGGCCGCCTCACGGTTCGGGGGCGACAGCCGCGGATCCTTGGACAGAGCGGTCAGGTCGTCCTCTTCCGCACCCCAGTACGGGGCGTGGGCTCGGGTGATGGTCGAGTTGCGGCACCGAGCCGGCTGGCAGGCGCCGATCAGAGGGGCCAGTCCGCGCTGGTCTTCGGGTAGTTCGTCCTGGCACTCGGCCTGCGGGGCGTCGAACATGCAATGGTTGATGGTGCCCAGGTGCAGGTTGGGGAACTCGTCGGCCAGGAGGGCTTCTTCGACTCGTTCGTCGGCGATCTGAGCGCGTAGTTGAGGGTCGTGGTCGATGGTGGCGATGACCTTGTCGAGCCCGGCGTGGAGCCGGGCGGCGCCAGGGCCGACCGCGACGCGTTCGCCCTGGCGGCGGCCTCGTAGCAGATCCACGAGCTTGCGGGCGGCGGCGTGGTGCAGTTCGGTGTCGAATTCCTTGGCCCAGCTCGCGTCCATCTGCGCGTACGCCTGGGTGGTGCGGTTGGCCACCGCCCGGCGCACGGCGTGCTTCAGCTGGAGGCCGAGCGCAATCTCCGAGTCGGGCTCTCGTCCGGCGAGCTGCGCCATGGTTTTTCGGAACATGTGCGAGCGCACGTGCGAGGGTGGGATCTTGGCCAGTCCGTGCCGGTGGGCGATGGTGTTGATGCCGTTGATGAAGAAGTCGATCTCGACCTCGGAGTGGACCCCGGGCTCGCTGTGGGGCTGTTTGCCGGTGGGCGGGGCCAGCGCCACGAACAGGTGGGTGGGGTGCCAAGGACAGTTGCTCGAGGACCGCAAGCGCCTCAGCGACTGGTTCGATGATCCACCAGTGCGGCTCCGGGCGGGCCGGGTCCATCTTGGTCTTGCGGGAGACGACGGCCGGGGAGCCGAAGTAGGTGCGCACGGCGTCGCGCTGGATCTCTTGGACCTCCGAGTCGCGCATCAGTGTCAGCGCGCTGGCGAACACGTACACGGCTGCTCGCAGCATGTGTAGTTCGAAGGCGAGTTCTGCAGCGCTGATCTGCGTACGCCATGGGGCCGACGTGCCGTCCTCGCGTTGGATGCGGGCGGCGTCCGGGCACGGCAGCGGGTAGGCACGCCAGCCCACCCCCACGCCGAGATCGACGGGCACGCCGCGGCCGGCGGCCACGGCCTCCATCAGCATGCGCCCGCGCGCCGCTCCTGTCCGGTGGCGCAGGTCGAGTCTCTTGGCGTACCGCTTCCGATGAGTCTCTGGGGGAGTGGGGCCCCAGATCATGCGGGCGGCCATCGCCCAGATCGGTTCTCCCGCCTTCCCGTGGTCGTTGGTGGCGTGCACGGGCACCAGCGTGGACGGATCGGCGAGCCACTGTCGGACGTCGTCGTCCAGCTGTGCCTGGGTGACGCCCGGACCGGTGCCCGGCGCGATGTAGCTCGGTGCGGCGGAGCCCCTGCCGCGGCCCACGCCTGCCCTGACGGTCGCCACGCGGCCTTCGCCGATCGCGACCAGGACGATGGCGCGCCGCTGCTCTGGCCTGCTGCTCGTATTGGTCGCCCCGAAGATGTTCATCGACCTTCCGCCAGTGACCATCTTGCTGAGGGCAGTCCACATAGGCGTCCCGGCCTTGGCGTTCTGGTAGTCGGCCTCGTGTACCGGCACCTCGTTGCCCGGCGTGCTGAGCCACTCCTCCAGGAGGGCGTCGGTGTCCTCAGCACGGGTCGGGCGTGCGCTGGTGGAGCGCGGCGCATCGGGCCGTGGCTCCATCTGCTGGGCGAAGTGGTCCCGCCAGCGGAAGATGTCCGGGGCGAAGGTGTGGATGTAGGTCCAGGCTCCGCGTAGGAGCGGCCACCAGGTCTGCGGCGGGATCGCAGGGGTGGCGAGGGTGTCCCGGCTGGGAGTGTCCTCGTCGTATGCCTTGGCACCGATGGCCTCGGCTGTCTCGTCGCCCCAGGGGTCGTCGAATGCGCTGATGCCGGTGATGACCGCGGTGAGTTGGCGCAGGCGTCGGATGGCCGTTACGTGGAAGGCGACGGTCTTGGCTCCCTCGACCTGGGATGCTTTGTGGGCTATCGCCTCGTGCCAGTCTTCCGGGTCCCACAGGCCGAGGTCGGCCGGCAGTCCCTGCTCGCGGCCCCAGTGCATGACCTTTCTGATTTCCATCATCGACGGGTTGATGGTGGCGACGGACAGCGGTACGGCTGACAGGAAGATCAGCGATTTACGCAGGACTGGGTGGGAGGGGTTGAGCAGGGCGAAGCAGTACTCGCGCAGCTGAAGGTTGATCAGCGGGTCGTCCTGGGGGAAGACGAACCGCCAGTCCGACGGCTTCCGGTTGGCAGGGCGGCCGATGCAGTCGGCCGGCCAGTAGCGGGTGTCGCCGAACCGTGGCACGGCGATGGTGTCGAGGAGTTGGTAGCCGCCGTGGTTGAAGACCTTCTCGTCGTCGCGGAAGGCTGTCGAGGGCAGGGGCGCGGGCGCGGGGCGGGCCCTCATCGGTCGAACTCCGTTCTCATCCCCAGGGGAAGATGGAGGCGCAGGCCGAGTTCGGCGATCTCGCGGCGGGCGTCGGGTACGAGTTCGGCGCACTCGGCGAAGACCTCTGCCAGAGCGGCCGCCTGCCGGCCCCACAGGGCCTGCCAGTGCGGCGGGGCGAGGGTGGTCCGCATCCGCTCGATGTGATCGGACAGCAGCAGAAGGCGCGGGATCTGGGAGGTGAACACCACGGCGTTGCGGCACAGCATGCACATCGCGGGGGCGACGTGGCAGACCTTGGCGTCCTTGCGGTGCGGCGAGGCGTAGGGGTTGCGGCAGTTGACCAGGCCCATGTCCAGATCCCCCGAGCGCAGGGCCTTGGCCTGCTCGATCTCCAGCCCGAGGTCTTCGGCGACTTCGGGCTTCTCCAGATGTTTCTCGGCCTCCTCGGTGACGAGCACGGGGCGCGTAGCCGTGCTCATGCGCTCGAAGACCCACTTCTGGGCCCGGTTGATGGCCCGTCCGGCCAGGATGTGCGCGGTCGTGCCGTGCGCGTAGTGCATGCGGTAGACCTCGATGTGGTGGTCGTCTCCGGCCAGGTCGCTCACCGTGCCGCCGAGCGCGACCGCGCGTACGACCTTGGTCGTCTTGCGCAGCCGCCGAATCTCGAAGGGCCGGGAGATATCCAGGGGCTTCCCGGTGGCGTCGCGCTGCTGGGCGATCCAGCCGCCGAAGCGCCGTTCCCGGTTCTTGAACTGGGCGACTTCGGCGTCCAGGACACCCCTGTGACGTCGTTCCACCGCCAGGAACAGCCAGGGCTCGGCATCGGGGAAGACCTTCCGGGACAATTCGGTCGCTGCCAGGAGCCGGCGCAGCAGGCCCGGAACGTCCCAGGCGCCGTCCCCGGCGAACTCCGCCGCCCCCTCTTCCGGGCCGGGGGTCGGGGTGCAGGTCTGCGCGGACTCGGTGGGCACGGTCCTTGCGCTGCACCAGGCGCACGCCACCGTCGGTGAACTCGATGTCGGGCAGTTGGAGATCGTGAAGTTCTTCCGGGCTCGTATCGCTCATGCCCAGCAGCAGAAGCACCCGGAAGGCCTGAAGGTCTATCTCGGTGGGGAACAGCAGCGCGCCCAGCTCGGCGACGAGATAGCGGAATCCACGCTTGAGGAGGGTGCCGTCCGAGGCCGCGGGCAGCAGGTCCTTCACCGGCTCCGGCCAGCTCAGCACGTTCTGAGGGAACTGCGGCTTGAGCACCTCCACGGTCAGCAGCCACGGGTGCGCCGCCGCCCACGCCAGGTTCGCCGGCTCGTGCCACCCGCCCTCCCGGGGATCAATCCCACGGGCCGGCAGTTGCCGGCCCCGGGCAAGCCGGGCCTCGAGCGCCCGGACGGCATCACGAGCCGCGTCCCGCAGCGCGATCCGCTCCGCGTTGGAGAACTCGTCCAGTAGCTCGCTCCTGCGCGGCGGGTAGGCGGGCGGGGCCTGTGCGCGCAGCCGCAGCACCTCCGGTATGCCCGTGTCCTTCAGCGCGCGCTGCTCGATCAGCGTCAGTAGGCAGTTGGTCTTCACATGGGGGGAGTTGGAGCGCAGTCCGTGCTGTTGCCGCAGGTCTTCCTCCCACGCGTGGATGACCTCGACCAGATCCATCTCGTGGCCGTCCAGGCGGGCATCTGCCGGGTCCATGCCGAGCGTGGGCAGGTGCTTGTCGACGAACTTGGCGAAGCTGCGCACCGCCTGGGCCAGGTCGACGCCACCGTCGCTCCGCGCCATCGCACGGGTGTACGTGATCCACTCGTCGGCCAGCTGCGCCGCCAGGGTGCTGCACCGGTACTTCGCCGGATCCACCGTACGGCGGGCCGTCACTCCACGGCGCGTCCACGTCAGCGCCCGGATCCCGACGCGGTTCGGCTCCCGGGTGGGCAGCGGCTCGGGAACGCTGCTGCGGACGCGCGGCTTGCGCTCACCGCGGCGGGGCATCAGGCTGCCCTCTGTTCGGCGATCGCGGCCGCGTAGTCGGCGTAGGTCGTATCCCGGTTGTTCCACTCGGCGATCGCCTTCGCCACCAGCACGTTGGTGTCGCGCATGTACCGCAGGTAACGCAAGGTCGAGCTTGGACTGCGGTGACCCAACAGGCCCTGCAGGATCAGCAGAGGGTTCCGCGAGATGTGGTCCGTCAGGTAGCCGATGTGCCCACCCGCCAGGTACTGCTCGGCCTCCTCCTGGAGGATCAGCTTGGTCAGCAACCGCAGCATGTAGACAGCGAAGGTGTGGCGCGTGTCGTGGATTCGAACCTCGCGCGGCATGACGAAGCCGACCTCGTACTCCTCACTCAGCCGCAGTGCGCGCAGGTGCGCCTCGTCGAATATCTGCTCCCACCGCTGCCTGCTCGGCATCCTGCCGCCGCGGCCGACGAACAGCGCCATCGGCTCCAAGCCGTGATCCCCCTCGACAACGGCGAGACGGCGCTTACCGGCGTTCATGCTCTCGACCCGGAAGGTTCGGCGCCGGCCGTCGAGCTTCCCGCGCAGCTTCATCCGCCGAAGGTCGACGTCGTCGACGATGAACAGCTCCTCGCGCCGCCTCCACAGCGCCTTCGCCGCAGCCCTGACCTGCGCTGCCCTCTCAGTACGCCGGTACATGTCCAGCTCCCGCAGCGTCGCGTCCTGGATGGTCACCGTGCGGGGCAGCCCGTACTTCGCGATCGCCTGCAGCGGCACCTCCGCCGGGGAACCGTCTCGGCGTGGTGGCCCGACCTCGATGTCCAGCAGGCAGCTGAACTCCTGCAACCGCATCCCCGTCGTGATCGCCAGTTCTGGCGCCGCGCTGTTGCGCAGCGGGGAGCGCCCGCGGAACGCGTGGTCGACGCGCCCGGTGGGCAGATAGCCGCGCAGCCCCACCTGCTTGAAAAAGTTCCACTGCCGCCAGGTCAAATGACGCACGTCCAGCTGCGTCGTGGCACCCCAGGACAACACGTCACGGCCGTTGCGGCGGCGGAAGTAGGGCCGTTTGTCGATCAGCTTCTGGTCTTCGGCCCACCCGTAGAAGCCGTTGATCAGTGCCCGGCGCCGCTTCCATGTCGCCGGCGCATCGGGCGACTCGCGGTGCTCGGTGCAGTCCTCCCGGTACGCCACGAGGTCTTCCTCTATCACTGACAACAGGTCGACCGGCGGGTCGAGCTCGTTCTCCAAGTACTCGGTCAAGTCGAGGGCGTCGTACGTGTAGTCCTGCAGCAACTTCGCCTTCAGCGTCTTCGCCATCTCAAGGAAGAACGAGACCAGCGGCTCCGCCGGGCGCATCCGTGAGTCGAAGAAGAAGGGCGTCCCCTCCTTCAGCGCCCCCGGCCTCGACACGTACCCATCGCGTCGAGATCGACGCCGGGAGGCGCCTCGTAGAAGCGACGCACCTTGCTGCGTGAGACAAAGAAGTAGTCCACCCCGTACCACCATGATCATGAGACATCCAGGAGGCTGGAACCTAACAGCCGCATCTGGGGCCTCATGTCACTCAGGGATCACTGCTGAGACAGCTGGACTTCCCTTGCATAACGGGGCCCGTAGTCCACGACGGTCGAGCCGTCGGCGTCCAGCCCGAAGTCCGGCACCAGCCGGTCGGCGAGTTCCTCGCCGGACAGCCCCAGATCGGCCGCCACCTGCTCGATCTTCTCCTTGGCGCGCGTCTTGAGCGCCTTGAATTTCACCCGCTGGGACACCCCGTGCAGATGCGTCAGGGCCACGTCGCTGCCGATGGCCGCCAGCACGTCCAGGCCCTCCACGGCCCGCTGATGCGCTCCCTCGCCCGGCCAGTTCCGCAGGACCGGCGTCAGCCGGCGCACCGTGTCGTCGTCGCCGAGCCACCCCAGGGCATGCAGCGCCCAGCTTTCCTTGGCCGGCATCCCGGACAGCCGCCACTGCTCGAACAAGGACCAGGCGAAGGCGGCCAGCGACTCGGGATCGCACGCCTCCTTCACCATCTCCACGCCCGTATAGACCGCGCCCGGCCGGGAGATCGCCAGCATGGTCAGCAGATGGCGCACGGACTCGGCCGGCAGCGCCGAGGTCCGGCCACTCAGCAGCACTCGCGGCAGCAACCGGGGGGCCGCCCAGGCTGCGGGCTCCGGCATCCTCGACGGCAGCGCGAGCTCCAGACGATCGGCCGACAGCAGGTCACGGACGACCGCGACCGCCTGGGAACCGTGACCGGCCGCCGCGTCGAGGACGGCGTCCTTGCCGTGTGTGGCGGCGATGGCCCGCAGCGCGTGCTCGGCGCCGTGGCGGGCGGCGCCCGCCGGACCGGCCGCGTCGGGCACCAGCAGCGCGGCGGCGTCCGCGCCGTGCCGGGCGAACCAGGCACGGGTCGTGGCCGCCACGGACTTCAGCCGCACGAACCAGTCGGCCATCAGCCGCGCGACCTCCAGCTGCCGATAGGGCAGGAGCAGCCCGCCGGCCACAGCGGGCTGCCGCGCCACGGCGTGCAGCAGCGGCGGCAGCGCGTCCTCCTCCCATCGGGCGGCCACCGGCTTCAGCTCCTTGACGAGCTCCCACATGTGCTCGGGAGTCCACTGCGCCAGCAGCGGGCGGTACGTGTCCGGGCCGTCGGCGAACAGGGCGGCCAGACGATAGTTGTCGAGGCCCGTGAACTGCTCCCCCAGGGTTCGGACGTCGGGATACGGCTCGTTCTGCCGGCGCCGCACCCGCCGCCTGGGCTCCTCGACGGCGGCAGCCCATGCCTCGCGCTCGCCGGGCTGCCACAGCATGCGGGTCTCCTCCCCGGCGACGAGCCCCTTGACGGTTCTCGGCTTCGGCGCCGTCCGCCTGCCTGTCCACGGCGGGCTCACCAGCAGCTCGGGCAGCGCGTCGGCAGGGGCGTCGGCGGCGGCCGGGTGCAGCAGCTCCCGCACCACCTCGGCGGCCTTGGGCGGGAACTGTGCGAGCCGCGACTTCAGCAACTCACCGTGCGTGGCTACATGCGCGGTCAGCAACTGGCCCAGCAGGAAGGAGTTGCGGCCCGGGGCGGGCGCCGCCCGGCCGGCCAGCAGGCGGGCCGCGCGCACCGGATACCGACGCACCGCCTCCAGCAGCGCCGGACGCACCTGTTTGTCGTCCGCGTGGGACATCAGCAGCTCGAACGCCTCGTCAGTCGGCAGTTCCGCCAGGATGCCCGCCTGTTCTTCCGCCGACGCCCCGTAGGAAGGCGTACGGTGCCGCCAGATCTCCGCGATCAGCGCGGCGACGGCCGGGCCGACGCCCTCGGCGACGGTGGCCGCGGTGGAGAGCCTGCCGTCGTAGGCGGGCACGCCGCCCGCCCGCAGCAGAGCCCGCAGCTGCTCCTCGTCGTTCAGCGACTCGAACAGCATGGCGCGTACGACACGGTCTTCCCGGCCGCTCTCCCCCGGGTCGGCGCAGCATTCCGCGACCCAGTCGGTCTCGCCCGGGACCAGATACGACACCACAATTCGGCGCCGCGCACCGCCGCGGTGCGCGGCCAGAGCCGCCACCACCTCGCGGTACTGGTCCTCACCGGCCATCGACAGCAGCGTCCGCACCCGGTCGGCGGCGCCCCGGCGCAACCACAGCCGCTGCGGCGAGTCGCCCTCGGGCAGGACGGCCAGCCTGGTGGTCCGGCCCTGGTCGTCCTCGTGGTCGAGCTCGAACAGCTCCACCGCGGCACGGGCCGCGAAGACCCGCCCGTGCCGCAGATACCAGGCGTCGGCGACCGCGTCGTACAGCAACTTCCCGCGGTCGGTGACCACGGCCAGAACCGCGGCGCCGACCGGATCCGCCGTCCCCTCCAGATAGCGGCGTGCGGCGGCTGCCGGCTCAGGGGCGATGCCCGGGACGGCCCCGCCGAGGACCGTGCCGGTCCACTCCTCCTTCGCCACCGCGAGCCGCCTGTCCCAGGAGTCGAGAGCGGACTCGTGGGGGGCGTGCGAGTACCGGGTGATGCCGCCCCAGCGCGGGCGGAGGCTCTGCCGCCAGGCGGCGGGCAGCGTGAAGGAGTCCTCGTCGGGCGTCGCCGCGGCATCTTTGGCATTTCCGGTGCCCCCGGCGTCCGGCGTGTGGCCGGCGCCCACGGGCGCGTACCCCTGGCGCTCCTTCTCCCGCACGGCCTCGGCCACGTACGCCTGCGCGGCCGTCGCCGAGCCGCAGTCCTCGACCCGCGTATGCCCCGGTGCACCGGCCTCTCCGTGACGGACGGTCACCACCGCGCCGTCCGACCCGACCTCCCAGAACATGGTCGGGCTGTCTTCTCCCCCGTCAGCCGGCTCCCAGCGCCGCACGGCCGCCCCTTCCTCGGACCCACGCCGACCCCAGGTCAGCGCTCCTGTGATGAACCCGCCCCCGACACGGGCGATCGACGGGCCTCACAGTAGATCCGGTCACTGACAACAGCCGCTGACGGCCCTGCACTTGCTCCCGGCCATGCACCCCTTCTCAGCCTGCTCACAGAGGCGCGACGCCGGCATCGAGACGCCGGGCAACAGCAGGAACCGGCCGATGTAGCGGACGGTGCAGATCTGCACCGCCTACCCAGCCGGTGCGCGTCCGTACGCCGCAGCCCGAGCAGAGCGAACCCAAGCCGAGTCGCCCCGAACTTGTTCCGCACCCGCTTTTCCGCGGCTGGGCCATGCGATGTCGTCAACGGCGAGAAACAGCTCTCCGGCCACGGTCGCGGGAGTTGACCCGGTGAACGTCATGACGTCCCGGTGCAGATGGGACTGGTCGGCGTAGCCGGTTTCGGCCGCGACTTGGGCCGCGCCTTCACCCGCGACCAGGCGGTGGGCGGCATGGTCGAAGCGGACCAGCTTCACGGCGCGCTTGGGCGGCAGGCCGAGCTGCGACCGGAACCGGGACCACAGCCGCTTACGGCTCCACCCGACCTCGGCTGCGAGTCCGTCGACCCGGGCCAGGCCACGGCTGACGACGATCCGGCGCCAGGCCCAGGCCACCTCCGGGTCCACCGGCGGCCCCGCCTCATGCCGGCGCGCCCTGAGCCTGTTGGCGTTACTTGCTGTAGTTCTTCCCGATGGGCCTACCGGGGATCGGCTTGCCGATGAGAGCGACCGGGACGAACAAGCAGAAGTGGCCGATCGCCATGGTCAGCGTCCAGATCGCGTCGTCGTCGTAGAGTGCGGACGCCTTGGCGAACAGCTCGTCGGAGACGCGCTCTCCGAACGGGTTCGGGGTGAGGACGGCCTCCACGAGCTCCAGTGCGACCCGTTCGGCGTCGGTGAAGTAGGGGGCGTCCTGCCATGTCGCCACGGCGGTGATGCGCTTCTCGGTTTCCCCGGCTTTGCGGAGGTTGTCGGTCAACGAGACGGCGTGGTAGGTGCTGCCGACGATCTGCGCGGCGCGGAGCAGCATCAGGCTGATGGTGGTCTGCGGAACCGGCCCGTTCCGGACGGCGTTACGCACGGCTCCGGAGAGTTTTGCCAGCTCGGGAAAGAGCTGGGTGAGGTCGGGCAGACGCGACTGGATGCCGTCCTGCTCCGTCGTCGTGTCGGTCGCCGTTTGCGTGGACATGGCGAGGTCTTCCTTCCTGTGTGCTGGATGGTGTCTCACCAGTCCGACAGGACAGTCGCTCGGAATGTGAGGCGGGGCGCCAACCTCACGTTTAGAGGCGCTGTCTTGTCGAACTGGTGAGGACAGACGCGACCGAGGGAGCCGCCGACACCATGACCACCTCATCCGAGCCGGGAGACGGCCGACCCGACCCGAGCCTGAGCGCGATCATGAGCGAGCGGCGGCAGCTGATCAACCTCGCCTACCGGCTCCTCGGCTCCCTCGCCGAAGCCGAGGATGCCGTGCAGGAAACCTACGCCCGCTGGTACACCCTGTCCCCACAGCAGCAGCAAGCCATCGAATCCCCCGGTGCCTGGCTGACCAAGGTCGCCGGCCGCATCTGCCTCAACCTGCTCAGCTCGGCACGAGCCCGACGGGAGAACTACGTCGGCGACTGGATTCCCGAGCCCCTGCCCGAACCCGCGGAGTGGTCAGGTGGTCGGGCGGGCGACACCACCATCGACCCGGCCGACCGCGTCACCCTCGACGAGTCGATCAGCATGGCCTTCCTCGTCGTACTCGAATCAATGACCCCGGCCGAACGCGTCGCCTTCATCCTCCACGACGTCTTCCGCTACCCCTTCACCGAAGTCGCCGACATCGTCGGCCGCACGCCGGCGGCCTGCCGCCAGCTGGCCTCATCGGCCCGCCGGCGCATCCGCACCTCGCAGACAGCCGCGCCCCCAACCGCCCGGCAGGCCGCCATCGTCAGGAACTTCAAGCAGGCCTGGGAAGCCAAGGACATCGACGCCCTCATCGGCCTCCTCGATCCGGATGTCACGGCAACCGGCGACGGCGGCGGCCTCGCCACCACCGTGCGCCGCCCTGTCGAAGACGCCGAGCAGCTCGCGCACGGCCTCGTCGATCTCACCGGCAGGCTGGCCAACCTGACGATCCTGGAGCGTACCGTCAACGGACAGCCCGGCCTGGTCGCCCAGCAGGACGGCGTCATCGTGACCGTGTACGCGTTCGACATCGCAGGCGACCGGATCACCCACATCTGGGCCGTACGCAACCCCGAGAAGCTCCGGCCGTGGACGGTGGGCCACAGCTGCGGCCTGCCCGGCAGAGAGGTACCGAGACTCCCAAAGACGCGGGCTGTCTGAGTTGGGTGTGGCCCCTCAAGTCGAACTGCTGCGGCCTCTGCCCCTCCTCGTCGGTCAGTCTGCGCACCAGCACAGGCTTGGCCACACTTCAGGGGCCGAACCACCCGGCCACATCGAGGCGGAAGCCGCTGGGCGGCACCATGACGCGCAGGTCGTCCTCCAGACCGCGCAGCCGCTCCGGGCCGAGCGCCGCGGCCCACTGGGCGCGCAGCTCCTCGAAGACGGCGGCCGATCTGGCCAGCCCGTCCAGGCCGCGCGGGGTCAGCCGGATCACCTTGCGCCGGGCGTCCGCCGGGTCCTCGGCCCGGACGGCGTAGCCCAGCGCCTCCAGGCGGTCGGCCGTCTTGCCCGCGGCCTGTTTGGAGACGCCGAGCCGTCGGCCGAGCTCGCTGGCGGTGGCGCCGTCGCGGCCGATGGCCTGCATGGCGAAGCCATAGGCGGGGCGGACGTCCGGATGGCCCTGGCGGGCGAGCTCGGCGTGCAACTGGTCGATGAGGGACCGGAATCCGGCGAACAGCAGCAGAGGCAGCTCGTAGCCCGGCCGGTCCTGGGCGGGCTGAATGCCCTGGGCGTCATCCGCCATTGCGCAACTCGACAACCTGGTTTACGTTTTCGACAACCATGTTGTCTATCTTAGGTCAGGGAGCTTCGCCATGCCCGCACACCCGCCTGTCCCGTCAGCTCCGTCTGTTCCGTTCGTCGATCACACCCTGGAGTCCGCGCCGGCCGCCTCGCGCCGACTCATGGAGGCCACCGCCCAGCGCATGGGCTACCTCCCGGCGCCGATGGCGCGGCTGGCCTCCTCGCCGCAGCTGCTCGAGGGCTTCTTCAAGCTCAGCGGACTGTTCGAGACGACGACCCTAGACCCGCTGGCGCGCGAGGTGGTCATCCTCACCATCGCGACCCGCAACGCCTGTCACGTCTGTGTCGCCATGCACACCGGCAAGCTCGCCGCGCTGGACGCCGACGCCGAACTGACCGCGGCGCTGCGCGAGCGGCGGCCGCTGGCCGACGAACGGCTGGAGGCCGTAAGGGCCTTCACGCTCCAGGTCCTGGAGGCCGCGGGAGCTGTCGGGCCAGACGAGCTGGAGGCCTTCCTCGCGCACGGATACACCCCGCGGAACGCCCTCGAAGTCGTGCTGGGCATCGGCGCCTACACCGTGTCGACCCTGGCCAACCGGATGGTCGACGCGCCGCTGGACGAGCAGCTCGCGCCCTTCGCGTGGAGCGGGGAGGCTGCCTGACGTTCAGGGCGAGCGGGACGGGGTGACCAGGCCGCACTCGTAGGCCGTGATGACTAGTTGGGCCCGGTCGCGGGCGGCGAGCTTGCCCATGATGCGGCTCACATGGGTCTTGGCCGTCAGCGGCGACAGCCCAAGCGCCTCGGCGATCTCCGCGTTGTTCAGACCGCGGGCGACGAGGGTGAGGACCTGACGCTCCCGCTCGGAGAGGGCGCCCAGGCCGGCGGGGGCGAAGGCGGCCGGGGGCGGGGCCGCGGGGAGGCGCAGCATGCGGGCGATGAGGCGGGCGGTCGGGCCGGGGGACAGCAGGGACTCACCGGCCGCCACGGTCCGTATCCCGTCCAGCAGTTCGGCGGGCCGGGTGTCCTTCACCAGGAAGCCGGAAGCGCCCGCGCGCAGCGCCTCGACGATGTGCTCGTCGGTGTCGTACGTGGTCAGGACGAGGATCCGCACCCCGGCGAGATCGTCGTCGGCGGCGATGCGGCGGGTCGCCTCGATGCCGTCGAGGTCGGGCATCCGGATGTCCATGACGACCAGGTCGGCGCGTGCGGTACGGGCCAGTTCGATCGCCTCCCGGCCGGTGCCCGCCTGTCCGACGACCTCCATGTCGCGGGCCGACTCGATCAGCATGGCGAAGGCGGCCCGCACCAGCGTCTGGTCGTCGGCGAGCAGCACCCTGATCGGCGCGCTCATGTCGTTCCCTCCGTTGACGGTGAATGAGTCCGCGCGTGGTCGCGCCTGAGCGAGGGTGGCGCCGCGCGCTCCCGCGCGCCCCTGCCGTACGGCAGGGCGGCCGTCACGGCGAAGCCGGGGCCGTCCCGGCGCGGCCCCGCGGTCAGGGTTCCCGCCACGCTGCGGGCGCGCTCGCGCATGCCGACGAGGCCGTAGCCGTGCGGGCGGTCGGGGTCCTCGGGCGCGGGCGGGGGCGCGCCCTCGCCCGAGGAACCCGACGAACCCGACGGATCCGACGGACCGTCGTCCACTGCCGTGACGCGCAGGCCGCCCCCGCCGTCCCGGGCCACAGTGAGCCGCACCAGGGTGCCGGGCGCGTGGCGGACGGCGTTGGTCAAGGCCTCTTGCACGATGCGGTACGCGGCCGCGCCCACGGCCGGCGACAGGTCCGATGCGTCCACGTCGACGGTCAGCCGCACCCGTACCCCCGCCGCCTCCGCGGCCGCCGCCAGGTCGGCCAGCCCGGCGAGCCCGGGTGGCGGACCGGTGCCTATCCCCTCGATCCGGTCCATCCCGTCGATCCCGTCGGCCGCACCGGCCTCGCCACCCTCCCCCGCCCTCAGCACCTGCAAGGTGACCCGCAGTTCGGCGCGCGCGTCGCGGCAGGTGTCGGATATGGAGTCGAGCGCCTTGGCCAACAGTTCGCGGTCGAGCCGGTCGGGGTCGGCGATCAGGACGTGGGCGGCGACCGAGGTCTGGACGCCGATCAGCGTGATGCTGTGCGCCAGCAGGTCGTGCAGGTCGCGGGCGATCCGCAGCCGCTCCTCCGCGACGCGCCGGGCGGCCTCCTCCTCGCGGGTCCGCTCGGCGCGCTCGGCGCGTTCGACGATCGCCGCGACGTACTGGCGGTGGATCCGCACCGCCTCGCCGATCACCACGACCGACAGCACCCAGCCGGAGCTGCGCAGCATGTCCGTGGCGCCGTGAGGTCTGCCGCCCCAGGACATGACCGTCACCATGAGACCGATCACGAAGGTCACGGTGAGCAGGGACCGCAGGGGCGGGCCGAAGACCGCGAGGGTGTAGAGGGCGGTCAGCCCGGCCGGGACGGCGGCGACGTGCTCGTAGTTCAGGGCGTGGTACGACCCGACCATGCAGACGACCGCCACGGTGACGAGCATCGGACTGTGCCGACGCCCGGCCAGCACCACCGCGCTCCCGACGAGCAGCGTCCACCCGATCGCGTCGGGCCGGCGGGCGCCGGTCCCGTGCACGAACAGCGCCAGCCCGCACTGCACGGCGAGCACGACCGCCGCGAGCCCGGCGTCGACCCGCCGCCGGGACGCGGCCTCGGCCCGGGTCTCGGCCGCGCCGGGAAGGCGGTGGAGGCTGCGCAGCACGCGCACCGGCAGGCGCCGGGATGTCGGCGCCGTCCGACGCGCGGGCTCGGTGACGGTCTGTGCGGGCACGGGCTCCATCCTCGGGCATCGGCATCTGCGGGGGCCAGGCCCGGGCGGAGGGGCTCCTGCCGCCCTTTCCCGGCCCGGGCGGAGCCCCCCACGCGGCGGAACCGCACATCGACCGGCTACGGGAAGGGGCGGGTAGCGGGAAGCCCCCCGTCACCGGCCTCCGCCCGCTCCGGGGCGGGGGCCCCGGACGTGGGGCCGGCCGGGCGGCGGGAGAGCGCTCCCGGCCACCACACCGCGCGCCGCAGTAGCAGGCTCGCCGACGTCACCAGGTACGTCCGGACCAGGAAGGTGTCCAGCAGCACCCCGACCGCGACGACGAACCCCATCTCGGCCAGCATCACCAGCGGCAGCGACCCCAGCACCGCGAAGGTGGCCGCCAGCACCAGGCCGGCCGAGGCGATCACCCCGCCCGTGGTGCGCAGGGCGGTGAGCGCGGCCTCCGGGACGTCCGCGCCGCGCAGGGACTCCTCCCGCATACGGTGCATCAGGAAGATGCCGTAGTCGACGCCGAGGGCGACCAGGAAGACGAAGGACAGCAGCGGCAGTCCGGGGTCGATCCCCGCGAAGCCGAAGACCGGTTCGAAGAAGAGACCGCCGAGGCCCATCGCCGCGCCCCATACCGCGACCACGGCGACGACCAGGAGGAGTGGCGCGACCAGGCTGCGCAGCAGGGCGACGAGGATCAGCAGGACGGCGGCGAGGACGAGCGGGATGACGACCGTCCGGTCGCGGGAGTTGGTGTCCTTCAGGTCGAGTTCCTGGGCGTTGGCCCCGCCGACGTGGGCGTCGGCCCCTTCGACGCGGTGGAGTCCGGCGCGCAGGGCGTGGATGGTGTGCCGCTCCCCCGCGGACTGCGGGGGCGCCTTGGCGTAGACGTCGATCTCGGTCCATCCGCCGCCGCTGCGGCCGCGCTCAGCCCGCGCGACCCCCTCCGTACCGCCCGCCCGGTCGAGCACTTCACCGGCCCGCCCGGTGCGCGCGAGGACGCTGATCGGCTGGCTGCTGCTCTCGGGGTAGGCGTCGGCCAGGGTCTTCATGGCGACGACGGATTCCGGCCGTTCGGTGAAGGTGTCCGCCTGCTTGAGGTCGCCGGGCAGGTTGAGGACGCCGAGCGCGAGGGCGCCAAGCAGCACGCCGCCGGCGAGCAGGACGGTGCCGGGCCGGCGTCCCGCCGAGCTCCCCATGGCCGCGAACAGGCCGCGCCGGGCGCGCGGTTCGCTGCCGTACGCGGGGATCAGCGGCCAGAACACCCGGCGGCCGAGCAGCACCAGCACCGCGGGCAGCAGCGTCATCATGGCGGCGAGCGCGCACACCACGCCCACCGCGCCGACGGGCCCGAGGCCGCTGCTGCTGTTGAGGTCGGCGGCGAGCAGGCACAGCAGCCCGGCCGCGACGGTGCCGCAGGAGGCGAGGACGGCGGGGCCGCAGCCGCGTACGGCGGCGCGCATCGCGTCGTACGGGAGCCGGTGGCGGCGCAGTTCCTCGCGGTAGCGGGAGACCAGCAGCAGGGCGTAGTCGGTGCCGGCGCCGAACAAGAGAACGGTCATGATCGACGAGCTCATGCTGGTGACGACGAGGTCGAAGCTCTGGACCAGGCCGTAGACGACGGCCATCGCGGCCGCCGCGGCCACGCCGACGACCACCAGCGGCACCAGCCACAGGAACGGGCTGCGGTAGGTGAGGATCAGCAGCAGGGCGACGACACCGGCGGTGGCGAACATCAAGGTGCCGTCCGTGGACTGGAAGACTTCCTGCGAGTCGGCGCGCAGCGCGCCGTCGCCGCCCAGCCGGACGCTCAGGCCCTCGGGGTGGTCGGCCAGTTCGGCGCGTACGTCCTTGACGGCGTCGGCGCGCACCTTCTCGTCCTTCAGCCCGGTGAGCGCCACCGGGTACATCACGGTGGTGCCGTCCCGGGACGGGATGGCGCGCGGCGGCCTGCCCTGGACGGTCTCGCGGCTCCCGACGACCCGGGCGACCTGCGCGTCGGCCGCCTCCCGGTCGGCGGCGGTCAGCCCGCCGTCCCGCCGGTAGACGAGGACGAGGTCGGTGGTGTCGCCGCCGGGCAGCGCCGCCTGGAGTTTCGCGACCTGGGTGGAGTCGGCGCTCGCGGGCAGATAGTCGACCGCCGTGTCGCGCTTGACGTCGCCCAGCTTGCCCGCGAAGGGCACGGCGGCCAGGAGCACCAGCACCCATGCGGCGACCACAGTCCACGGCAGTGTGCGGCGACGGCCCGGGGCGCGGGCTGGTTCTCGCCGCTCCCGTGACGGTTCTCGCGGCGGGGTCGTGTGCGTTGGCTGCGTGGTCTGCATGCCGTCCAGGCTCCCGGCGCCGGGCGGGCGAATCGTCGCGCCGACGGGGGAGATGGCGGCTACTGCGCCGGGTGCGGAACGGGCCTGACTACTCCCGGGGAAGTAACGCCGCCGCGGAAAGCGACGTCGTGCAGCGCTCGGAGACGGCTCAGAAGGGCGCGCGGATCGCGGCCATCAGCCGGGCCGTGTCGTCGGGGCAGATCATCAGCGCCCGGCCCACGGTCTCCAGCACGGCGCGCTCCGCCGGCCGGTACGGGCCGTCGGCCACCGCGATCCGGGCGCCCTGGAGCAGGATCGACTCCCGCCCCGTCGGCGCCAGGTGCGGCGCCAGCGGCTCCAGGGCCTCGTGGAGCTCGATGGCCAGCGCGGTGCCGCACGGGTCGAGGCCGTCCCGCCCGATGTCCCGCCCGCCCTGGCCGGCGGTGCCCGCGGCCGCGGCGGTCGCGGCGTCGTACGCGGCGGCGCCGGGCAGCCGTCCGGTGTCGGCGGCGAGCGCCTCGATGAGCTCCAGCAGCTGCTCCTCGCCGCAGTCGGTGAACCCCGCGGCCCGCACCGCGCCGACCGCGGCCTGCCGCACCGCGGGCGATTCGGTGCCGCCCGCGGCGAGCACCGCGAGGGCCACGGTGTGCACGGCGTCGCGCAGCATCGCGGAGAAGCGGGTGGTGGTGGGGTGGTCCAGCGTCTCGGTGCCGAAGCGGCCGCCGCAGGCGGCGCACTCGACGACCGGGGCGACCGGCCCGCGCGGCAGGACCGGGAGGCCGAGAACGACGATACGGCGACGGCCGGTGCGGCGGCGATAGTTCCGGTCGCCTCCGCAGTCGGGGCAGAAGAACTCGCCGTCGCCCACGGTCCGCCACAGAGTGCGGACGCCTATCACACACAGATCCCGGTCGCGTCGGGCTTGCGCGTGCGCCACGTCACACCTCCATAACGCTTCGGCCACGTTGCCGCGCTGACGTGATGCTAGCCACATCTATGATGCGGCGTCAGTACCCCGAACGGAGACAACAGGCCAAAGACGCGGCTCTGCCCGCCGTGACATCCGGGTACACGGCGGGCAGGGCCCGTGTGAGTGAAGCCACCGCTCGGCGCCTCACGCGGTTGACGCGGTCGGCGCGGGGCTCAGCGGCCGGCGCGGTTGACCGCGGAGACGACGGCCTTCAGGGAGGCCCGCACGATGTTGGCGTCGACGCCGACGCCCCACAGCACCTTGCCGTCGATCGCGCACTCGATGTACGCGGCGGCCTGCGCGCCCGCACCCTCGCTGAGGGTGTGCTCGGAGTAGTCCAGCAGCCGTACGTCCAGGTCAATGGCGGCCAGCGCGTCGAAGAACGCGGCCAGCGGGCCGTTGCCGGAGCCGGTCAGCACGGTCTCGGCGCCGTCCACGACGGCCTCGACGGTGAGCGCGTCGGTGCCCTCGCTCGTCGTCGAGGTCTGCGCGGTGCGCAGCGCGATCCGGCCCCACTGGTTGTCGTCGGTGGGCAGGTACTCATCCTGGAAGACCGACCAGATCTGGGCCGGGGTGACCTCGCCGCCCTCGGCGTCGGTCTTGGCCTGAATAATCTTCGAGAACTCGATCTGCATCCGGCGCGGCAGGTCCAGCTTGTGGTCGTTCTTCAGGACATAGGCGATGCCGCCCTTGCCGGACTGCGAGTTGACGCGGATGACCGCCTCGTAGGAGCGGCCGACGTCCTTGGGGTCGATCGGCAGGTAGGGGACCGCCCACTCGATCTCGTCGACCGTCTTGCCCTGCTCGGCCGCGCTCGCCTCCATCGCCTCGAACCCCTTCTTGATGGCGTCCTGGTGGGAGCCGGAGAAGGCGGTGTAGACCAGATCGCCCGCGTACGGGTGGCGCGGGTGGATCTCCATCTGGTTGCAGTACTCGGCGGTGCGGCGGATCTCGTCGATCTGCGAGAAGTCGATCTGCGGGTCGACGCCCTGGGAGAACAGGTTCATGCCCAGCGTCACCAGGTCGACGTTGCCGGTGCGCTCGCCCTGCCCGAACAGGCATCCCTCGATGCGGTCCGCGCCCGCCATGATGGCCAGCTCGGCGGCGGCGACGGCGGTGCCGCGGTCGTTGTGCGGGTGGACCGACAGGCAGATGTGCTCGCGCCGGGACAGGTGGCGCGACATCCACTCGAAGCGGTCCGCGTGCGTGGAGGGGGTGGAGCGCTCGACAGTGGCGGGCAGGTTGAGGATGATCTCGCGGCCGTCCTCGGGCTGCCAGACGTCCATGACGCCCTCGCAGACCTCCAGCGCGAAGTCCAGCTCGGTGTCGGTGAAGATCTCGGGGCTGTACTGGTAGCCGAAGGCCGTCTCGTCGCCCAGGATCTTGTCGGCGTACTCCATCACCAGCCGGGTGCCGTCCACCGCGATCTGCTTGACCTGCTCGCGCGAGCCCCGGAAGACCACCCGGCGGAAGACGGGGGCGGTGGCGTTGTACAGGTGGACGGTCGCCTTGTGGGCCCCGCGCAGGGACTCCACCGTGCGCTCGATCAGCTCTTCGCGGGCCTGGGTGAGGACGGAGATCGTCACGTCCTCGGGGATCGCGCCCTCTTCGATGATCGACCGTACGAAGTCGAAGTCGGTCTGCCCGGACGAGGGGAAGCCGACCTCGATCTCCTTGTATCCCATGCGCACCAGCAGGTCGAACATCTCGCGCTTGCGGGCCGGGGACATCGGGTCGATCAGGGCCTGGTTGCCGTCGCGCAGGTCCGTGGACAGCCAGCGGGGGGCGGCGGTGATGCGCTGGTCCGGCCAGGTGCGGTCGGGGATGTCCACGGCCTCGTACCGGCCGTACTTGTGGATCGGCATCCCGGACGGCCGCTGGGTGACGGCCGCGGCGGTGATCGGCGTACGACGGCCGACGGGGCTCTGGGCGCTCGCGGAATGATCAGACGTGCTCATGATGCGTAGGGCTCCTCGTATGTCCGCTGGGCGGCCGACGGGGCGTATGCACCGCAACATCGAACTCCGCGGGGAGGGGGTCGGCCTACGACTACAGGCCCTCGCCGCGGCAGCTAAGAAGAAGCAGCCCGAAACGCATGATGCCTAGAAGCGTAACCGAGACCCGCGGGACCGGTGGCCCCGTATCACCATGCGGGATGACGCATGCGTCACATTCGCTGCGGAAGAATCGCTATCAACCACTCGATTTCAGGAATCGCGACTCCAAGGCGTGACAACCGCAGGACAGAGTGCCACATTGCCTCGCATGGACGCCAACGCTCACAACCGTCGTGACCATCACCCTGTTTTCTGCACCATCGTGCCGCCGCACGTCCTCGACAAACTGGCCCGCGCCGAGGACCCCGCGCTGGCCGACCCCGCCCGCCGCACCCTGGAGCGCGACGCCCTGGAGCGCACCCGCCGCCGTATCACCACCGTCCGCGGCCTCGCCGCCCCCACCGGAGCGCCCTCCGACAAGCCCAAGCGCACCATCTTCGACGCCGGGCACAAGGAGACCCTGCCGGGGAAGAAGGCGCGCGCCGAGGGCGGCCAGGCCACCGGCGACGACACGGTGAACCGTGCGTACGACGGCCTCGGCGCGACCTTCGAGATGTTCCTCAAGGCGTACAGCAGGCGCTCCATCGACGACTCCGGGCTGCCGCTGAACGCCACCGTCCACTACGGCCAGGAGTACGGCAACGCCTTCTGGAACGGCGAACAGATGGTGTTCGGCGACGGCGACGGCGAGATCTTCAAAGACTTCACCATCCCGGTCGACGTGACGGCCCACGAGCTCACGCACGGCGTCACCCAGTACACGGCCAACCTGGAGTACTTCGGCCAGTCCGGCGCGCTCAACGAGTCCATGTCGGATGTCTTCGGCTCGCTCACCAAGCAGTTCCAGCTCGGCCATACGGCCGACGAGGCCGACTGGCTGATCGGCGCCGGGCTGCTGGCGGACCGGGTCACCGGCGTCGCGCTGCGCTCGATGAAGGCCCCCGGCACGGCGTACGACGACGACGTCCTCGGCAAGGACCCGCAGCCGGCGACGATGGAGCACTATGTGCGCACCTCGCGGGACAACGGCGGCGTGCACATCAACTCCGGCATCCCCAACCACGCCTTCTACCTCGTCGCCAAGGCCCTCGGCGGCCACGCCTGGGAGCGGGCCGGACAGATCTGGTACGACACCCTGACCGGCGGGGAGCTGGCCTACGACGCGGACTTCGCCGACTTCGCCCAGCTGACGGCGGCGGCCGCGCAGTCGCGGTACGGGGAGGGCGAGGAGCAGCAGGCGGTGCTGGACGCCTGGGCCAAGGTGGGCATCTCCGACCTGCGGGCGCGGGCGGGGGCGCGCTAGCGGCGCGCCGCGAGGGCCGTACGGACGGATCTCCGCGCCCGCTGCGGGCCGCGGCCCGCACCGGGTACTGATGGATCCATGCGCATTTCCGTCATCCGCACCGGCGGGTTCGCCGGTATCGAGCGCCGGGCCGAGCTGGACACCTCCGGCCGGCCCGACGCCAAGCACCTGGAAGCCCTGGCCCACCAGGCCGTCGAGACCGGACACATCACGCCCTCGCGCGGCGTCCCGGACGGCTTCCACTACGAGATCACGGTGGACGGCCGGACCGTCCACGCCGCCGACCCGCACCTGAGCGACGCCCAGCGGGAGCTGGTGCGTACGGTCCTCAAGGAGGGCGCGTAGGGCCGGGGGCCCAAGCTTCTGAAGCGGCCTCCGACCGGCGGTGACCGGTGTGGTCAGAAGCCCAGCTTCCGCAGCTGCTTGGGGACCTCCTCCTGTCCGCCACCCTCGCACCCCTCGGCCCCAGGGGCCTCCCGGGCTTCGGACGGCTGCGCCGGCCTCCGACCGGCGGTGACCGGTGTCGTCAGAAGCCCAGCTTCCGCAGCTGCTTGGGGACCTCCTCCTGTCCGCCACCCTCGCACCCCTCGGCCCCAGGGGCCTCCCGGGCTTCGGACGGCTGCGCCGGCCTCCGACCGGCGGTGACCGGTGTCGTCAGAAGCCCAGCTTCCGCAGCTGCTTGGGGTCCCGCTGCCAGTCCTTCGCGACCTTGACGTGCAGGTCCAGGAAGACCGGCGTGCCCAGCAGCGCCTCGATGTGCTTGCGGGACTTCGTCCCGACCTCCTTCAGGCGCTTGCCCTTGGGGCCGATGATGATGCCCTTCTGGCTGGGGCGCTCGATGTAGAGGTTGGCGTGGATGTCGAGGAGCGGCCGGTCGGCGGGGCGGTCCTCGCGGGGCAGCATCTCCTCGACCACCACGGCGATGGAGTGCGGTAGCTCGTCCCGGACGCCCTCCAAGGCCGCCTCGCGGATCAGCTCGGCGACCATGACCTGCTCGGGCTCGTCGGTGAGGTCGCCCTCGGGGTAGAGCGCCGGGCTCTCCGGGAGCAGCGGCGCGAGCAGATCCGCGAGGAGGCCCACCTGGTCGCCGCCGGTGGCGGAGACGGGGACGATCTCGGCCCACTCGACGCCCAGTTCCTTGCCGAGCCGGTCGACGGCGATCAGCTGCTCGGCGAGCTGCTGGGAGTCGACCAGGTCGGTCTTGGTGACGATGGCGATCTTGGGGGTTTTCTTGATCCCGGCCAGCTCGCCCGCGATGAAGCGGTCGCCGGGGCCGAGCTTCTGGTCGGCGGGCAGGCAGAAGCCGATGACGTCGACCTCGGCCCAGGTGGTCCGTACGACGTCGTTCAGGCGCTCGCCGAGCAGGGTGCGCGGCTTGTGCAGGCCCGGGGTGTCGACCAGCACCAGCTGGGCGTCGGGGCGGTGCACGATGCCGCGGACGGTGTGGCGGGTGGTCTGCGGGCGGTTGGAGGTGATCGCGACCTTCGTCCCTACCAGTGCGTTGGTCAGGGTCGACTTGCCCGCGTTGGGGCGGCCGACGAAGCAGGCGAAGCCCGCGCGGTGCGGGGACGCCTGCGGCTCGGGCTGGGAAGGGGACGTAGCGGCACTCATGGCGCCCATTGTCCCCGATACCCCGGCCCGCGCCGACCAGACGGCCACAGTCAGCCGAGGAGGGCGCTGGCGCCCTCGGGGGCGAAGGCGGCCAGGGCCTCGGCGATCCGGGCGAGGGTGTCGGGGGTGAGCTCGGCGCGGGCGGCGGCGAGGTTCTCCGCGATATGGGCCGGGGTGCGGCTGCCGGGGATCGGGACGACGTGCTCGTCCTGGTGGAGCAGCCAGGCCAGCGCCAGCTGCCCCGGGGTCAGGCCGAGGTCCCCGGCGATGGCGCGCAGCGGCGCGTAGCGGTCGTTGTTCGCCCGGAGGTTGCCGTCGTGGTAGCGCGGGATGAAGCGGCGGAAGTCGTCGGCGGCGATGTCCTGGACCGTGCCGGTCAGAAAGCCGCTGCCCAGCGGGGACCAGGCTACGACGCCCACGCCCAGCTCGCGGGCCGCGGCGAGCAGCTCGGCGTCCACGGGGGTCCACATCGACCACTGGGTCTGTACGGCGGCGACCGGGTGCACGGCATGGGCGCGGGCGAGCTGCTCGGCGGTGACGTTGGACAGCCCCAGGTGGCGTACCAGGCCGTCGGAGATCAGCTCGGCGACGGCGCCGACGGTGTCCTCGATCGGGACGGTGGGGTCCGGGAAGTGCGGGTAGTAGAGGTCGATCCGGTCGGTACCGAGGGTGCGCAGGGAGGTCTCCGCGTAGCGGCGGATGTGGCGGGGCTCGGCGTTCACGGCCAGCTCGCCGTAGGTGTAGTTGACGGGGAAGGCGTGCCCCTCGACGCCTTCGGGGCGGCGGAAGCCGAACTTGGTGGCGATCGTGACCTCGTCGCGGCGGCCCCGGACGGCCTGGCCGACGATGCGCTCGTTGTGGCCGCCCTCGCCGTAGCCGTCGGAGGTGTCGATGTGCGTGGCGCCCTCGTCGAGGGCGGAGCGCAGGGCGGTCAGGGCGCGGTCGTCGTCGATCTCCCCGTACACGCCGGGGGACAGCACCATGGCGCCGTAGCCGATCGCGGAGATCTTCAGGTCGCCAAGGGTACGGATGGGAAGGGCGGGCATGGGCGCGGGCTCCTCGGTGCGGAGGGGGTGGGGTGGGGGCGGGGGTGGCCGGGGTGTTGCCCCCGGCCTGTCCTTTCCTGCCTCAGCTTTCCGCCCGACCCCGGCGCGCGTCCAAGAGCTGTTGTCATAGCCGACGGCTATGACGCCCTGCCCCGCGCGCGCAGACCGGCTCTCGTACGGGTCCCTCAGGCCTGGATCGTGGTGCGCAGCCCGCCGTCGGGGCCCGCCAGCAGCACCGGGGTGCCCTCCCCGCCCAGGTCCCGTACGGCCGCGCGGTCCTCCTCCGGAAGGGCCTCGGCCTCGGTCACGACGGCCGCGGCCTCCAGGGACTTCGCGCCGCTGGCGACCGCCATCGCGACGGCGGTCCGCAGCGCGCTCAGCGGGAGCGAGGGGAGGGCGACGGTGCCGGCGACATACGTACGGCCCGTCTCGTCGCGTACGGCGGCGCCCTCGGGAACGCCGTTGCGGGCTCGTGCGGAGCGGGCGAGGGTGATGATCTTGCGGTCTTCGGGGTCCAGGGGTGCGGCTTCGCTCATGCGGACGAGCATAGGCGGGGCCGCGGGCGTGGCGGACAGGAGCCGGCCCACCGTCAGCCAAGGTCAGCCCGCGTGCGAGCGCGGGCCGCCGCGCCGGCCCCCTCCGGCAAGGTCAGCTTTCGGGGGGACTCAATCCTCGGGCTCGGTCTCCGCCGTCGCGCGGACCGGCTCGACCAGGACCGTGACGATGCGGTTGCGGCGGCCGGCCGGGGACTCTGCGGTCAGCCGCAGGGCCTTGAGGTCGGAGTCGGCACCGCCGTCCTCCACCTCGACCTCCGCCGTGGCTCCCGCGATCGGCACCCGCCCCAGCGACTTGGCCAGCAGCCCGCCGACCGTCTCAACGTCCTCGTCGTCCAGGTCCGTCCCGTACAGCTCGCCGAGGTCGTCCAGGCCGAGCCGGGCGGTGACCCGGTGGCTGCCGTCGCCCAGGTCCTGGATGGGCGGCAGCTCGCGGTCGTACTCGTCGGTGATCTCACCGACGATCTCCTCGAGGATGTCCTCGATGGTGACGATCCCGGCCGTGCCGCCGTATTCGTCGACGACGACCGCGACGTGGTTGCGGTCCTGCTGCATCTCGCGCAGCAGGTCGCCGGCGTTCTTGGTGTCGGGCACGAAGGCGGCGGGCCGCATGGCGGTGGAGACCAGCTCGGACTCGGCCTCGCGGTTGATGTGCGTCTTGCGGGCGAGGTCCTTGAGGTAGACGATGCCGACGATGTCGTCCTCGTTCTCCCCGGTGACCGGGATCCGGGAGAAGCCGGAGCGCAGCGCGAGGGTCAGGGCCTGCCGGATGGTCTTGAAGCGCTCGATGGCGACGAGGTCGGTGCGCGGCACCATCACCTCGCGCACCAGCGTGTCGCCGAGTTCGAAGACGGAGTGCACCATGCGCCGCTCCTCGTCCTCGATCAGCGACTCCTTCTCCGCGAGGTCCACCAGGGCGCGCAGCTCGGCCTCGGAGGCGAAGGGCCCCTTGCGGAAGCCCTTGCCGGGGGTCAGCGCGTTACCGATGAGGATCAGCAGCGGCGGGATGGGGCCCATGACCCGGGCCAGGGGCAGCAGGACATACGCGGCGGCGGTCGCGGTGTTCAGCGGGTGCTGGGCGCCGATGGTGCGCGGCGAGACGCCGACGGCCACATACGAGACGAGGACCATCACGCCGATCGCGATGGTCAGCGCCTTCCAGGTCTCGTCGAACTCGCGCAGACACGCGTAGGTGACGACCGCGCCGGCCGCCACCTCGCAGGCGACCCGCACCAGCAGCGCGACGTTCAGATAGCGGGTGGGGTCCTCCGCGACCTGCATCAGCTTGGCGCTGCCGCGCCGCCCGGCCCGCACGGCCTCCTCGGCGCGGAATCGGGTGGTGCGGGCCAGGCCGGCCTCGGCGCAGGCCGCGAGCCAGGCGACCACCACCAGCAGGACGGCCGCTGCGATCAGTCGGCCGGTCATCGGGTCGTGGGGGCCGGGGAGGGACCGGTCATGCCCTGCTCGGCGCGCCAGCCGTCGACGATGGCGGCCTGGAGGCCGAACATCTCGGCCCGCTCGTCCGGCTCCTCGTGGTCGTAGCCGAGGAGGTGGAGGACGCCGTGGACGGTCAGGAGCTGAAGCTCCTCGTCCATGGAGTGTCCGGTCGGCGCCTCCTCCCCCTGCTTCTTGGCCACCTCGGGGCAGAGCACGATGTCCCCGAGGAGGCCCTGCGGGGGCTCCTCGTCGTCCTTCGCGGGCGGGCGCAGCTCGTCCATCGGGAAGGACATGACGTCGGTGGGCCCCGGCAGGTCCATCCACTGGATGTGGAGCTGCTCCATGGCGTCGGCATCGACGACGATCACCGAGAGCTCGGAGAGCGGGTGGATACGCATCCGGGCCAAGGCGTAGCGGGCGACATCCAGCACCGCCCGCTCATCGATCTCCGTGCCGGATTCGTTGTTGACGTCGATCGCCATAAGAGTGTTGTTTTACTTTCCGTTCCGGCTGTCGTACAACTCGTACGCGTCGACAATACGGCCGACCAGCTTGTGGCGGACCACATCGGTGCTGGTGAGCCGGGAGAAGTGGACGTCATCGACGCCCTCCAGGATCTCCTGCACCTGGCGCAGACCGCTCTTGGTCCCGCCAGGGAGGTCGATCTGGGTGATGTCACCCGTGATCACGATCTTGGAGTCGAAACCGAGCCGGGTGAGGAACATCTTCATCTGCTCGGGGTTCGTGTTCTGGGCCTCGTCGAGGATGATGAACGCGTCGTTGAGCGTGCGGCCGCGCATATACGCCAGCGGTGCGACCTCGATCGTGCCCGCGGCCATCAGGCGCGGGATGGAGTCGGGGTCGAGCATGTCGTGCAGCGCGTCGTACAGCGGGCGCAGATACGGGTCGATCTTCTCGTAGAGCGTGCCGGGCAGGAAGCCGAGCCGCTCGCCCGCCTCGACCGCCGGCCGGGTCAGGATGATCCGGGTGACCTGCTTGGACTGCAGGGCCTGGACCGCCTTGGCCATGGCCAGATAGGTCTTGCCGGTGCCGGCCGGACCGATGCCGAAGACGACGGTGTGCTTGTCGATGGCGTCGACATAGCGCTTCTGGTTGAGGGTCTTGGGGCGGATGGTGCGGCCGCGGTTGGAGAGGATGTTCTGGGTGAGCACCTCGGCCGGGGTCTCCACCCCTATCTCGCCGTCCTCCGCCGCGCGCAGCATGGCGATCGAGCGCTCCACCGCGTCCTCTGTCATCGGTTGACCGGTGCGGAGCACCAGCATCATCTCGTCGAACAGGCGCTGGATGAGGGCGACTTCCCGGGGGTCACCGGTCGCGCTGACTTCATTGCCCCGCACATGGATGTCGGTCGCCGGGAAGGCCTCTTCGATGACACGCAGCAGCGAATCGCCCGATCCCAGCACCATGACCATCGGGTGCTTGTTCGGAACCGTGAACTGCGCATGCGCCTGGCGTGCTGTGGTTGGTTGCGTCATGGGCCGGCTCTGAGGCCTGCTCCTACCTCCTCTTGCGGGGTTCTCGTTGCTCGACAACCTCGAGTACAAGGGTACGACGGAGCACTGACAACACCCGAGTCCTTTTACTCCACACCGGATCCTGCTTCACGCTCGCTTCACGCCTGCCGGAAGCCGATCGTGGGCACGGCCCGGCGCAGCGGCCAGGGGCGGGCGGCCGCCGGGAGGATCCGGTCCAGGAAGGCGTAGCGGCGCAGCGCGGAGGGGTCCTGGTCGTCGTACGACTTCGCGTGCTGCCACCAGGCGGCGATCTCCACCCAGCCGGGCGCCGACAGCGAGCCGCCGAACTCCTGCACGGACAGCGCGGCGCTCAGGCCCGCGAAGGCCAGCCGGTCGGCGAGCGGCCACTGGGCGAGGGTGCCGGTGACAAAGCCCGCGACGAACACATCGCCCGCGCCCGTCGGATCCAGGGCCTCCACGGCGATCGCGGGCACCTCGGCGGTCTCGCCGGTCCGCCCGTCCACCGCGTACGCCCCCTCGGCGCCGAGGGTGACGACCGCGAGCGGCACCTTGTCGGCGAGCGCGCGGGCGGCGGCGCGCGGGCAGTCGGTGCGGGTGTACCGCATCGCCTCGGCCGCGTTGGGCAGGAACGCCTCGCAGTGCTCGAGATCGGCGAGGTCGGCCGGGTCCCAGCGGCCGGTGTCGTCCCAGCCGACGTCCGCGAAGACCATGCTGCCGTGACCGACGGCCTGGGCGACCCACTCCTCGCGGTTCCCCGGGACCAGGGAGGCGATGGCCGCGCGGGCCGGGGGCGGGCAGCTGGGGGCGGGCTCTTCGGGCGGCGGCGCCTCATGGCCGTGGGAGACCATCGTGCGCTCGCCCTCGTAGGCCATGGACACGGTCACCGGGGAGTGCCAGCCGCGCACCGTACGGGACAGCGACAGGTCGATGCCCTCGCCGCGGTCCAGGGCGTCGCGGCAGTAGTCCCCGTACATGTCGTCCCCGAAGGCGGCGGCGAGGGAGGTGCGCAGGCCGAGGCGGGCCAGGGCGGTGGCCATGTTGGCCACCCCGCCGGGGCTGGAGCCCATGCCGCGGGCCCAGGACTCGGTGCCGCGCACCGGGGCGGAGTCCAGGCCGGTGAAGATGATGTCCAGAAAGACCGTGCCGGTGAGATAGACGTCCCAGGCCGGGTCACCGAGTCTGCGGACGGCCGCGAGCGGGTCGAGCAGGGGGTACTCCGCCGGGCATTCCGCCGCGAGCGGCTGGCCGTGGTCTGTGGTCACCGTGCGCTCCCAGATCGGACCGGCCTCGTCGCCGGTCCCGTTCAGTCAATGTCGTTCAGCGAATCTCGTTCAGCGAATGCACTTCATGTCGTCACGAATGTCGTCACGAATGCGGGTGAATGCGGCTGCGGCCAGTGTGCACGATGGCACCGACAGCGGCGCCGGGCCCTGGAGCGGTCAGCGCCGCTTGGGCAGCGCCACGCTCATCAGGTCCTGCGCCACCGTCAGCTCCCCCTCGAAGCCCGCCGCCCGCGCCTGGCGCTCGAAGTCGGAGGGGTCGCCGTACCGCTGGGAGAAGTGGGTCAGCACCAGGTGCCGCACCCCCGCCTCCGCGGCCAGCCGCGCCGCCTGCCCGGCCGTGAGATGCCCGTACTCCACCGCCAGCGGCTCGTCCTCGTCCAGGAAGGTGGACTCGATCACCAGCAGGTCACAGCCCTGCGCAAGGTCGTGGGCGCCCTCGCACAGCCGGGTGTCCATGACGAAGGCGAAGCGCTGCCCGCGCCGCATCTCGCTGACGTCTTCCAGGGTGACCGTGCGCCCCTCCCGCTCCAGCGTCCCCTCCCGCTGCAGCCGGCCGACCTCCGGCCCGCGGATGCCGTACGCCGCGAGCCTCTCGGGCAGCATGCGGCGGCCGTCGGGCTCGGTCAGCCGGTAGCCGTAGGACTCGACCGGGTGGGAGAGCCTGCGCGCCTCCAGCGTGTACCCGGCGGTCCGCGCCAGGACCCCGCCCTCGCCCGCCACCGGCGCCTCGGCCAGCGGCACGGTCTCGCGGTACGCGGTCGCGTAGCGCAGCCGCTCGAAGAAGCGCTGCCCGCTCTCCGGGTAGTGCGCGGTCACCGGGTGCGGCACCCGGTCCAGGTTGATCCGCTGGACGACCCCGGCCAGGCCCAGCGAGTGGTCCCCGTGGAAGTGCGTGACACAGATCCGGTTGATGTCATGGGCCGCGACCCCCGCCCGCAGCATCTGGCGCTGGGTGCCCTCGCCGGGGTCGAAGAGGATGCCCTCGCCGTCCCAGCGCAGCAGATAGCCGTTGTGGTTGCGGTGCCGGGTCGGCACCTGGCTCGCGGTGCCCAGGACGACCAGTTCACGTACGGACAAGGGGATTACCCCGGGGGCCAGTTGAAGCCGCGGCCGCCCAGGATGTGGGCGTGCGCGTGGAAGACGGTCTGGCCCGCGCCCGCGCCGGTGTTGAAGATGACGCGGAAGCCGGTGTCGTCGATCTCCTCGTCGGCGGCGACCGCACCCGCCTCGCGCAGTATGTCGGCGGCGATCTGCGGCTCCGCGTCCGCGAGGGAGGCGGCGTCCGGGTAGTGGACCTTGGGGATCACCAGGACGTGGGTCGGCGCCTGGGGGTTGATGTCCCGGAAGGCGAGGGTCGTCTCGGTCTCGCGGACGACGGTCGCCGGCACCTCCTTCGAGACGATTTTGCAGAACAGGCAGTCGGCCTGCGGTTCTCCCGGCACCGGTGGCTCCTTACGCATCGTCGGCTGGTACGCAACCGGATGCTACCGGGAGGCCCGGAGGCCGCGCGCCGGAACCACATGGTGGTCACGCGCCCGTCGAGCGGAAGCGTGCGCCATCGGCTGCCGACCTACTTGTCGCTGCCTTTGTCGCTGCCCGCCGTGGTCCGCCGGTCCCACGGGTGGGTGGTGTTCCGGGACGGCTTGGGATGCCTCGTCTTCCGTGCGTTGCAGTCGCCGATCACATTGGCCTGGAAGACGCGGTGGTCGTCCACCTTGGCGGTCAGATCGCCCCGTACGCAGATGTTCTCGCGCTCGTAGGTGACGGTGCCGGTGACCTTGATGGTGCGGTCGTCATCGGTCTTGCCCCGGCAGTGGACGGAGGCCTTCGCGTCCTGCGAGGGGCCGGACGTGTGCTTGCCCTTCACATCCGCGTTGCATGTCATCCAGCGCACGTCGATGCCGCCCTTTTCGAGCGCGCGCGTGCTGACCCGGTCCGTGGTGACCGCCACCCCGATGGCGTTGAGCCCGGTGTCGTCCCTGGGCTCGCACGCCGCCACCGCGACGATCGTCAGGGCCGCCGCCACCCCCGCGAAGAGCGCGTTCCTTTGATGCCTCATTGCCCCCATAGACAGAGGTTCCCACCGGAGCGGGGGGATCCGGAAGAGCACACTCGGCCACATGATCCGCCGGGCGTGCGAGGGCGGTCGGGGGCGCCCGGGGCGCCCGGGGGCAGGTGCGTCAGCCCCAGCGCCCCGTGCGGCCCAGGAGCAGCGCGGCCGCCGCCGTTCCGGCCGTGGAGGTGCGCAGCACGGTCGGGCCCAGGCGGTACGGGCGCGCCCCCGCCTCGGCGAAGGCCGCCAACTCCTCGGGTGATACGCCCCCTTCCGGGCCGACCACCAGCACAACGCTTCCCTCGGCGGGCAGCGGCGCGGTCGCGAGCGGCTCGCTGCCCTCCTCGTGCAGCACAGCGGCGAAGTCGGATTCGGCCAGAAGCCGAGCAACCTGGCGGGTCGTCATCGCGTCCGCCACCTCGGGGAAGATGAGCCGACGCGACTGCTTGCCCGCCTCCCGGGCCGTCGACCGCCACTTGCCCAGCGCCTTCAGGCCGCGCTCGCCCTTCCACTGGGTGACACAACGCGCCGCCGCCCAGGGCACGATGGCGTCCACGCCGGTCTCCGTCATGGTCTCCACGGCCAGTTCGCCGCGGTCCCCCTTCGGCAGCGCCTGGACCACGGTGATCCGCGGGCTCGGCTGCGCCTCATGGCGCACCTCGGCCACCTCGACCAGCAGCCGGTCCTTGCCCTCGACCGCCGCCACGACGCCGAACGCGCCCGTACCCGCCCCGTCCGTCAGCACCACCGGCTCGCCCACGCGCAGCCGGCGCACCGACACGGCATGCCGCCCCTCCGGCCCCTCGAGCGCCAGCCGCGCCCCCACGGCCGCCCCCGCCAGGGAGTCGGCCAGGAAGACGGGTGCGGTCACGACACCGCCCCTCTGTCCCGCATGACGCCCAAACCCTCACGTGCCGCGTCCAGTTCGGCCGCCAGCACCTCCACCAGCCGCGCGGCGGGCAGCTCCCGGGCCAGCCGGTGGCCCTGCCCCGCCCACAGCGCCATGCCCTGCGGATCGCCGGCCTTCGCCGCCGCCTTCCGCAGCCCCGAGGTGAGGTGGTGCACCTGGGGGTAGGCGGCCGGGGCGTATCGGCCGTGCTCGCGCATAAAGCGGTTGACCAGCCCGCGCGCGGGGCGCCCGGAGAAGGCGCGGGTCAGCTCCGTACGGCCGAACACCGGGTCGGTCATGGCCCGCTTGTGCAGGGCGTTGGCCCCCGACTCGGGGCAGACCAGGAACGCGGTCCCCAGCTGGGCCGCGACCGCGCCCGCCGCCAGCGCCCCGGCGATCTGCGAGCCGCGCATCAGCCCGCCCGCCGCGATGACCGGAATCTGCACGACCTCCCGGACCAGCGCGAGCAGCGACAGCAGGCCGAACCCGGCGCCCGTCCCGTCGGCGCGCGGGTCGTCGCGGTGGGTGCCCTGGTGGCCGCCCGCCTCGACGCCCTGTACGCACACGGCGTCGGCGCCCGCCCACTGGGCGGACTGCGCCTCGGCGGGCGAGGTCACGGTCACCACCGTCCGCGTCCCGGCCCTGCCGAAGGCGTCGAGGACGGCGCGGGTGGGGCAGCCGAAGGTGAACGAGACGACCGGGACCGGGTCGTCGAGGAGGATCGCCAGCTTGGCGTCGTACGCGTCGTCGGAGCCCGCGTCGGGGTCGCCCAGCGGGGTGTCGTACCAGGCCGCCTCCCCGGCGAGCTGCTCCCGGTAGACCTCCACGGCGGCGGGGTCGGCGGTGAGCGGCTGCGGCATGAACAGGTTCACGCCGAAGGGCCGGGCGGTCTCCCCCCGCAGCTGCTTGATCTCCTGGTACATCGCCTCCGGCGTCTTGTAGCCGGCGGCGAGGAACCCGAGGCCGCCGGCCTCGGAGACGGTGGCGGCCAACTGCGAGCAGGAGGCCCCGCCCGCCATCGGGGCCTGCACGATCGGGTACCGAAAGAGATCGGTCAGCGCGGAGGACATGGCGACATCGTGTCATGTCCTCCGCGCCGGTCAGAACCCGGCTCAGGGCCGCGCCCTTCGGGTCGGGCCAGCCGCCTAACGCCCGTTGAACGCATCCTTCAAGCGCGAGAACAACCCCTGCTGCCCTGGCTTACTCCATCCCCCGGGGGCCACCCCCGGACCCCCGGCCGGGCGCCTACCGCCCGTTGAACGCATCCTTCAGACGCGAGAACAACCCCTGCTGCCCTGGCTTGAATTCGCCCACCGGCCGCTCCTCGCCCCGCAGCTTGGCCAGCCGCCGCAGCAGCTCCTCCTGCTCCGGGTCGAGCTTGGCCGGGGTCTGCACCTCGACATGGACGATCAGGTCGCCGCGGCCGCCGCCGCGCAGGTGGGTGACGCCGCGCTGGTGGAGCGGGATCGACTGGCCGGACTGGGTGCCGGGCCGGATGTCGACCTCCTCCAGGCCGTCGAGCGTCTCCAGGGGCACCTTCGTGCCCAGCGACGCCGCCGTCATCGGGATGGTCACCGTGCAGTGCAGGTCGTCGCCCCGGCGCTGGAAGACCGGGTGCGGCAGTTCGTGGATCTCCACGTACAGATCGCCCGCCGGGCCGCCGCCCGGGCCGACCTCGCCCTCGCCGGCGAGCTGGATCCGGGTGCCGTTGTCCACACCGGCCGGGATCTTCACGGTCAGCGTCCGGCGCGAGCGGATCCGCCCGTCGCCCGCGCACTCCGGGCACGGGGTCGGCACCACGGTGCCGAAGCCCTGGCACTGCGGGCACGGCCGGGAGGTCATGACCTGGCCGAGGAAGGACCGCGTCACCTGGGACACCTCGCCCCGGCCGCGGCACATGTCACAGGTCTGCGCCGAGGTGCCGGGCGCCGCGCCCTCGCCGCTGCACGTCGTACAGACGACCGCGGTGTCGACCTGGATGTCCTTGGTGGTCCCGAAGGCCGCCTCGGTCAGCTCCACATCGAGGCGGATCATGGCGTCCTGGCCGCGCCGGGTCCTGGACCTCGGGCCGCGCTGCGACGCGGTGCCGAAGAAGGCGTCCATGATGTCGGAGAAGTTGCCGAAGCCCGCGCCGAAGCCGCCCGCGCCGCCCCCGGCGCCGCCCGAGGCGGACAGCGGGTCCCCGCCCAGGTCGTAGACCTGCTTCTTCTGAGGATCGGACAAGACCTCGTAGGCGGCGTTGATCTCCTTGAACCGCTCCTGGGTCTTGGGATCCGGATTCACGTCCGGGTGCAGCTCACGCGCGAGCCGGCGGAATGCCT
Organism: Streptomyces sp. LZ34; assembly: GCF_053890475.1. NCBI lineage: Bacteria > Bacillati > Actinomycetota > Actinomycetes > Kitasatosporales > Streptomycetaceae > Streptomyces > Streptomyces sp. LZ34. The sequence continues at coordinate 8,483,552 of NZ_CM132680.1, read as the reverse complement.
TCTTGATCTCGTCCTGCGAGGCATCACGCCGCACGCCCAGGACTGCGTAGTAGTCCGTCGCCACTTACGACTCCGCCAGGATCTGTCCGACGTAACGTGCCACTGCGCGTACCGCTCCCATCGTTCCGGGGTAGTCCATGCGGGTCGGTCCGACCACGCCGAGTTTGGCGACCGCCTCGTCGCCCGAACCGTAGCCGACTGCCACGACCGAAGTGGAATTCAGGCCCTCGTGAGCATTCTCATGCCCGATCCGTACGGTCATGCCCGAGTCCTTCGCCTCGCCGAGCAGCTTGAGCAGAACGACCTGCTCCTCCAGCGCTTCGAGCACGGGCCGGATCGTCAGGGGGAAATCATGCCCGAAGCGGGTGAGATTGGCGGTGCCGCCGATCATCAGCCGCTCCTCGGTCTCTTCGACCAGCGTCTCCAGCAGGGTGGCCAGGACCGTCGAGACGGTCCCCCGGTCCTCCTGCTCGAAGGCCTCGGGCAGGTCCTGCACCAGCCGCGGCACATCCGAGAACCGCCGGCCCACGACCCGGCTGTTCAGCCGGGCCCGCAGATCCGCGAGCGACTCCTCGCTCACGGGCGCCGGGCAGTCCACCATGCGCTGCTCGACCCGGCCGGTGTCGGTGATCAGCACCAGCATCACCCGCGCCGGGCTCATCGCCAGCAGCTCCACATGGCGGACCGTCGAGCGGGTCAGCGAGGGATACTGCACCACCGCGACCTGCCGGGTCAGCTGCGCGAGCAGCCGGACCGTGCGCCCCACCACATCGTCGAGGTCCACGGCGCCGTCCAGGAAGTTCTGGATGGCCCGCCGCTCCGGCGTGGACAGGGGCTTCACCCCGGCCAGCTTGTCGACGAAGAGCCGGTAGCCCTTGTCCGTGGGGATGCGCCCGGCGCTGGTGTGCGGCTGGGCGATATAGCCATCGTCCTCCAGCGCCGCCATGTCGTTGCGCACCGTGGCCGGGGAGACGCCCAGCCGGTGCCGCTCGGTGAGCGCCTTGGAGCCGACCGGCTCCTCCGTGCCCACATAGTCCTGGACGATCGCACGCAGTACCTCGAGTCTGCGTTCGCTGAGCACCGCGCACCTCCAGTCCAGCCGTCTCATCAGGTCTTCCCCCTGGCACTCAATGGTCACGAGTGCCAGAACCCCTCAGCCAGTGTACGGCGGGGTGCCGTGGCCGGGGCAAGAGCCGCCGCTTTGCCACTGCCCCTGTTGGCGTCGTTGGCGTCTGTTGGCGTCTCGGTTTGCCTCTGCCCCCGCTAGCGTCTCCGTATGGACACCCGTTGGGAAGAGGCGCGCTGGGAAGATCTCGCGCCGTCCGTCGCCCGGTGCCGTCTGCCCGGCTGGGACGCGACCGTCGGCGCGATCGCCGGCCGGACCGGCGTCCTGGTCGTCGACACCGGCGCCGACCTGGCCGAGGGTGCCTGGGTACGCCGCGAGATCACCCGGCTCTTCGGCCGCCGCCCCACTCACATCGCCCTCACCCACCCCCACTTCGACCATGTCTTCGGCACCGCCGCCTTCGCGGGCTGCGAGGTGTACGGGGCCGCCGGGCTCGACGAGCTGCTGCGCCGCGAGCGGGACACGCTGCGCGAGGACGCGGTGCGCCACGGCGCGGACCCCGACGCCGCCGCCGGGGCCGCCGACCATCTCGTACGCCCGCACCACCTGGTGTGCGGCGAGCTCACCCTGGACCTGGGCGACCGGCCCGTCCTGCTGGCGAACGTGGGCCCCGGCCACACCGCCCACGACCTGGCCGTCCTCGTCCCCGGCCAGGCCCCGGGCGAGCCCGAGGTGGTCTTCTGCGGCGATCTGGTCGAGGAGTCGGGACCGCCCCAGGCGGGCGCCGACGCGATCCCCGGACAGTGGCCCGCCGCCCTGGACCGGCTGCTCGCCCTCGGCGGCGAGGACGCGCTGTACGTCCCCGGGCACGGCGCCGCCGTGGACGCCCGTTTCGTCCGGGCGCAGCGCGATGAGCTCGCCGCTCGTTTCGGCGTGTCCTCCTGACGCCGGCGCTAGGGTCACTCGGATGCGACAGTACGACCCGGACCTGACCCCGCCCTGGAAGCGCCAGGCGCCCGCGCCCGAGGTGCCCGCCGAGCCCGACCTGGTCGTCGAGGAGGTCACCACCGGGTTCTGCGGCGCCGTGATCCGCTGCGAGAAGACCGCGCAGGGCCCCACGGTGACTCTGGAGGACCGCTTCGGCAAACACCGGGTCTTCCCCATGGAACCGCGCGGCTTCCTCCTGGAGGGCCGCGTCGTCACCCTGGTGCGCCCCCGCGCCGCCGCCCCCACGGCCCCGCGCCGCACCGCCTCCGGCTCCCTCGCCCTCCCTCAGGCCCGCGCGCGCGTCGCCCGCGCGGGGCGCATCTACGTGGAGGGGCGCCACGACGCGGAGCTCGTCGAGCGGGTGTGGGGGGACGACCTGCGCATCGAGGGCGTGGTCGTGGAGTACCTGGAGGGCATCGACGACCTGCCCGCGATCGTCCGCGACTTCTCCCCCGGCCCCGACGCCCGCCTCGGCGTGCTGGTCGACCACCTGGTCCCGGGCACGAAGGAGTCCCGTATCGCGGCCGAGGTCACCGGCGAGCACGTGCTGATCGTCGGGCACCCCTACATCGACGTGTGGGAGGCCGTGAAGCCCTCCTCGGTCGGCATTGCCGCCTGGCCGACGGTGCCGCACGGCCAGGACTGGAAGACGGGCGTCTGCCGGGCGCTGGGGTGGCCCGAGAACACGGGGGCGGCCTGGCAGAGGATCCTGTCCTCGGTCCGCTCCTACAAGGACCTGGAGCCGACCCTGCTGGGGCGGGTGGAGGAGCTGATCGACCATGTGACCGTGGGCGGTCCGGACGGGCCGTAGCGGGGCCCGTCCGGGCGTCGGGGCATGCGAGCGTCACGTCATCCGGGCGTCGGGTCACCCGGGCGTCGGGTCATCCTCACGCCGTCGGGTCAGGCGGGCGTCCGGACAGGTGTCAGTCCACCAGATCGCGCACCACCGCGTCGGCCAGCAGCCGCCCCCGCAGGGTCAGCACCGCCCGGCCCTCGCCGTACGGCTCCGGCTCCAGCAGGCCGTCCGCCACGGCCCGGGCCGCCGCGGCGGCGCCCGCCGGGGCCAGCAGGTCCAGCGGGCAGCCCTCCACAAGCCGCAGCTCCAGCAGGATCCGCTCCACCCGGCGCTCCTCGTCGGTCAGCATCTCGCGGCCCGCCCCCGGGGACCGGCCCTCGCTCAGCGCCTGCGCGTACGCGCCGGGGTGCTTCACGTTCCACCAGCGCACGCCGCCCACATGGCTGTGCGCGCCGGGACCGGCGCCCCACCAGTCCGCGCCGCGCCAGTACAGCTCGTTGTGGCGGCACCGGCCGGCGTCCGACGTGGCCCAGTTCGACACCTCGTACCAGCGGAACCCGGCCGCCGACAGCGTCTCCTCCGCGATGAGATACCGATCGGCGTGCACATCGTCGTCGGTCATCGGGACCTCGCCGCGCCGGATCCGCCGGGCGAGCTGGGTGCCCTCCTCGACGATCAGCGCGTACGCCGACACATGGTCGGGCCCGGCGCCCAGCGCGGCCTCCAGCGAGGCGCGCCAGTCCTCGTCGCTCTCCCCCGGCGTGCCGTAGATCAGGTCCAGGTTCACATGGTCGAACCCGGCCGCCCGAGCCTCGGCCACGCACGCCTCCGGGCGGCCCGGGGTGTGGGTGCGGTCCAGCACCCGCAGGACATGCTGCCGGGCGCTCTGCATCCCGAACGAGACCCGGTTGAACCCGGCCTCCCGCAGCTGTTCCAGATACCGCGGGTCGACCGACTCCGGGTTGGCCTCGGTGGTGACCTCGGCCCCCTCCGCCAGCCCGAACTCGTCCCGGATGGCGCCGAGCATCCGCCCGAGGTCGGCGGCGGCCAGCAGGGTCGGGGTGCCGCCCCCGACGAACACGGTCTCGACCGGCCGGGGGTCGTCCCCCAGCACCTTGCGGGCGAGGCGGACCTCCTCGGCGACCATCTCGGCGTAGTTGTCGCGGGAAGCGAGCACGCCGCCGGAACCGCGCAGCTCAGTGGCGGTGTAGGTGTTGAAGTCGCAGTACCCGCAGCGCGTCGCGCAGTAGGGCACATGCAGATAGAACCCGAGCGGCCGGTGTGCCGCCCCGGCCACGGCGCTCGCGGGCAGCGCGCCGTCCTCGGGCATGGGCTCGCCATCGGGCAGTACGGAAGGCATGCCCCCCATTGTCCGCCATCGGGGCAGCGCCCCGAACGCCTCGCGGCCTGGGGCGGCCCGCCCCAGGCCTCCGAGCCCCCCCACGCGGTGGAACCCCGCCCCCGGTGTCGGGTAGGGACGGGGGGAGGGAGAGATCCGTCCGGGCGCCGCCCCTACCGCGCCCGCAGCACCAGCATCGCCAGATCGTCGTCCGGCGGCTCGACCGCGAACGCGTGCACCGCCTGCCGGATCCGCTCCGCCACATCCCCCGCGTCCAGCCCCACGCAGTCGCCGAGCAGCGACGCCAGCCCGTCCCCGTCGTCGAACTGCCGGGCGCCCGATCTGTGCTCCGTGACCCCGTCCGTCACACACACCAGCGTCTCCCCGGGCGCCAGCTCGAAGGTCTCGCTCTCGTACGTGACGTCGTCCACGACGCCCAGCAGGATCTGCGGCTCGGCGACGGTGCGCACCGACCCGTCGGGCCGGAGCACCAGGGGCAGCGGATGTCCCGCGCTGGCGAGCGTGCAGCGGATGCCGTCCTCGCCGTCCTCGCCCAGCGGCACGAGCTCCCCGTACAGCAGCGACAGGAACCGCGACACCCCGCCGCCCACCGGCAGCCCCACGCCCGCCGCCACGGCCTCCGCCGCGCCCTCGACCGCGGCCTCGACGGCCTCCTCCCCCAGCATCCGGTTGAGCCGTTCCAGGACCGCCCCCACGCCGTATCCCTCGCGCGCCAGCAGCCGCAGCCAGGGCCGTACGAGCCCGGTCACCACGGCCGCCTCCGGCCCGTTCCCGCACACATCGCCCAGGACGAAGACCCAGCGGCCGTTCCCCGCCGGGAAGATGTCGTAGAAGTCGCCCCCGGCCGAGATGCCGCCGGTCGGCTCGTACACCACCGCCGACTCCACGCCCGGGATCCGCGCGATATGGGACGGCAGCAGCCCGCGCTGCAGCACCCGGCTGATCGTCGCCTGCCGCGTGTACTGCCGGGCGGACGACAGCGCGAGCGCGACCCGGCGGGCGAAGTCCTCGACCAGGTCGGCCACCTCGCCCGGCACTCGCATCAGCCCGGCCCGGCCGAGCAGCAGCGTGCCGACGGTGCGCCCGTTCGCGATGAGGCGGCAGGCCAGGGCCGCGCCGCCGGGCCCGTAGGCGGAGGGGTCGCTGGGCCACGCCCAGGGCACGGCTCGGCCGCGCGCGGTGGCGGGCAGCTCCAGCGGCTCCTTCTCGAGCACCTGGCGGAGGGTCTCGATCCGGCTCTCGCTCGCGTGCCACACCTGGGCGAGCCGCGGCGGGCCGCCTTCCGCGTCGAGCCACACCGCGCTCCAGTCGGCGAACCGCGGCACGAGCAGCTGGGCGGCCAGCGAGGTCACCATGTCCTCGTCGAACTGCCCGGCCAGCAGCTCGGACGCCTCGGCGAGGAAGGACAGCGCGCCCTCCCGGACCCAGTCGGCGTCGGTGTGGCGGACGCCGACGCGCCGGGGGGCGGGGGCCAGGAGTTCGACGGCGTACGCATCGCCACTCAGCGAGTCGCCGCTCGACGGGTCGCCCTTCAGCGAGTCGTCCTTCAGCGAGTCGTCCTTTGAGGAGTCCCCGTTGAGGGAGCCGTCCTTGGGGGAGCCGTCGGTGGGCAGTGAGCCACCCGGAAGCGGCTCACCCGGAAGCGGTTCGCTCGGAAGGGCGACGGCCTCGGCCGGGGTGACGGGCAATTGGAACCACACCGTCTTGCTGTCCCGGCGATAGGCCGTGCCCCAGCATTCGGCGAGCTCGGCGACCAGCCGCAGCCCGTGTCCGCCGCACCCCGGCTCCTCGCCCCCGTCGGGAGGCTCGCCGCGCAGGAAACGGGTGGGGTGATGGTCGGTCACCTCGACGACCACGGAGGGCACTTCCCCGTCTCCGGTTAAGACGTCCAGCGCACAGCTCACCTCGACCGCCGTCCCGGCGTGCACCACGGCGTTGGTGACCAGTTCGCTCACCAGCAGCACGACCTCGTCCGCGACCCCGTCGGGGATCCGGCCGACGGCGGGGAAGTCGAGCGAGGTCCAGTCCGCGAGGGCCGTGCGGGCGAACCGGCGCGCGGCGGAGGCCGCCAGCGGATTGCCGGGCAGGCTGGTGCGCGCGGCGGCGATCCGAGCGGCCGGCACGGCCCCGGGCACGGCTACGAGCGCCGGCCCCGGCCCGGATCCGGGCCGGGGGCGAGGCACTACACCCGGCACCGCCCCCGGCGCCGGATCAGATGAGACAGAAGCAGGTGTGGCAGAAGAAGGCGTCCCCACTGTGCGGCTCCTGAGCAGTCCCGGCGTAACGCCGTAGTCCGACACCGACAGAGTGGCAGACATGCCGCCCTCATATGCGCCGAGTTACGCAAGTGAGCCGCGATGAGGGGAAAAATCAGGTGAAGAGTGCGTCGGAACTGCGGCGCTTGTGCGGATCGTACGCCTCGTACGGCCCATGAGCCCCACCCGACACCCCCACCCCGACACCCCGCCCGGGGTCGCCCGGCGCATGGGCGACCCTCAAGCCTCCCGAACCCTCAGACTTCCCGCGCGCCGTCGTACATATCCTCCAGCAGGTCCTTGTATTCCCGCTCGACTACCGGTCGCTTCAGCTTCAAGCTCGGTGTGAGCTCACCGTGCTCGATGTCCAGGTCGCGCGGCAGCAGCCGGAACTTCTTGATCGTCTGCCAGCGCTGCAGCCCCTCGTTGAGCCGTCCCACATAGCCGTCGATCAACTGCCGCACCTCCTCCGTGGCCACCACCTCGGCGTACGACTTCCCCTCCAGGCCGTGCTCCTGCGCCCAGCCCATGATCGTCGGCTCGTCGAGGGAGATCAGCGCGGTGCAGTAGTTACGGTCCGCGCCGTGCACAAGCATGTTGGAGACGAAGGGGCACACGGCCTTGAACTTGCCCTCGACCTCGGCCGGCGCGACGTACTTGCCTCCCGAGGTCTTGATCAGGTCCTTCTTCCGGTCGGTGATGGTGAGATAGCCGTCCGGGGAAAGCTCGCCGATGTCGCCGGTGTGGAACCAGCCGTCGGACTCCAGCACCTGCCCGGTCAGCTCCGGCAGTTCGTGGTAGCCCTGCATGATGGAGGGGCCGCGCATCAGGATCTCGCCGTCCTCGGCGATCCGCACCTCAAGGCCCGCGAACGCCTTCCCCACCGTGCCGGTGCGGTATTCCACCGGGTTCAGGAAGCCCGGGCCGCTGGTCTCGGTCAGCCCGTAGCCCTCCAGGATGTTGATGCCGGCGCCGGCGAAGAAGTAGCCGATCTCGGGCGCGAGCGAGGCCGCGCCGGACACCGCGGCCCTCAGCCGCCCGCCGAAGGCCTCGCGCAGCTTGGCGTAGACGAGCTTGTCGGCGGCGGCGTGCTTGGCCTTGAGACCGAGCGGCACGGAGGCGGTGCCGGTGCGGCGGAAGTTGTCCTGGGAGGTCTTGGCGTACTCGCGGGCGATCTCGGCCGCCCACCGGAAGATCTTGTACTTGGCCGCGCCGCCCTCGCGCGCCCGCTGCGCGACGCCGTTGTAGACCTTCTCGAAGATCCGCGGCACGGCACACATATACGTGGGCCTGACCACCGGCAGATTTTCGATGATCTTGTCCACTCGGCCGTCCACGGCCGTCGTGTGCCCGACGTAGACCTGCCCCGCCGTCAGCACCTTGCCGAAGACATGCGACAGCGGCAGCCACAGGTACTGCACATCGTCGGCGAAGAGGATGCCGTCGAGATTGCCGATCACGATGGCCATGTACGACCAGGTGTCATGCGACAGGCGTACGCCCTTGGGGCGCCCGGTGGTGCCGGAGGTGTAGATGAGCGTGGCCAGCTGGTCGGCGCGGAGCGCGTCCATGCGCTCGCGCACCACGTCCGGGTGATCGTCGAGGTAGGCCGTGCCGCGCTTCTCCAGCTCGGCGAGCGAGAGCACCCAACCCTCGGGGTCGCCCTCGGCGGGGGTCGCGTCCTCGGCCTCGATCACCACGACATGGGCCAGCTCGGGGAGGTCCTCGCGCTGCTCCCGCACCTTGGCCAGCTGCGCCGCGTCCTCGGCGATCAGCACCCGGCTGCCGGAGTCGGAGAGGATGAAGGCGGTCTCCTCGACGTTGGTGCTCGGGTAGACCGTGGTGGTCGCGGCGCCCGCGCACAGCACCCCGAGGTCGGTGAGGATCCACTCGACGCGCGTGGAGCAGGCCAGCGCCACCCGCTCCTCGGGGCGGATGCCGAGGCCGATCAGGCCGGCGGCGATGGCGAAGACCCGGTCCGCGGTCTCGCGCCAGGTCAGGGGCCGCCAGTCGTCGGGGCCCTCGCCCGAGGCGGGCGGGACCGGATAGCGGTATGCCTCGTTGTCCGGCGTCGCCTCGACGCGCTGGAGGAAGTGCGTCGCCAGGGACGGCGGGCGGTTCTCGAGCAAAGTCTGTGTGTCGGTCACGGCATCCTCCGGAGCCCGCCTCGGTGCTTGCCTCACTGCTTGCCTCGTGTCACTGCTCGCCCCGTGCTTATTGACTCGCGAGTAACCTTCGAGCAGTGATCAGGGTAAGGGCCGGAACCGTACCGCGTAAGGGGGCTTCGGCCACCTAGTTGAAACTATGGAAGCGTTGCGGTGAAAGTCGCTGAACGTCGCAAAAGCGGTCGGCGGGCCCGGCGCCGCGCGCCGGGCCCGCCGACCCCGGGGTGACCCAGAGGTGACCCAGGGGCGACCCCAGGGTGGCCAGGGATGACCGGGGGGCTACTTCTTCGCCTTCGCGTCGCCCTCGTCGGAGGACAGCACGGCGATGAAGGCCTCCTGCGGGACCTCCACGTTGCCGACCATCTTCATCCGCTTCTTGCCCTCCTTCTGCTTCTCCAGCAGCTTCCGCTTCCGGGAGATGTCACCGCCGTAGCACTTGGCCAGGACGTCCTTCCGGATGGCACGGACCGTCTCACGGGCGATCACCCGGCTGCCGATGGCGGCCTGGATCGGCACCTCGAAGTTCTGCCGCGGGATCAGCTCGCGCAGCTTGGCGACCAGCCGGACGCCGTACGCGTACGCCTTGTCCTTGTGGGTGATCGCGGAGAAGGCGTCGACCTTGTCGCCGTGCAGCAGGATGTCGACCTTGACCAGGTCGGAGGCCTGCTCGCCGGTGGGCTCGTAGTCGAGCGAGGCATAGCCGCGGGTCTTGGACTTCAGCTGGTCGAAGAAGTCGAAGACCACCTCGGCGAGCGGAAGGGTGTAGCGGATCTCGACCCGATCCTCGGAGAGGTAGTCCATGCCGAGCATCACACCGCGACGGTTCTGGCAGAGCTCCATGATCGCGCCGATGAACTCGCTCGGGGCCAGGATGGTGGACCGGACGACCGGCTCGTGCACCTTGTCGATCTTGCCCACGGGGAACTCGCTGGGATTGGTGACGGTGTGCTCGCTGCCGTCCTCCATGTCCACGCGGTAGACCACATTGGGCGCGGTGGCGATCAGGTCGAGGCCGAATTCGCGCTCCAGGCGCTCACGGATGACCTCCAGGTGGAGGAGGCCGAGGAAGCCGACCCGGAAGCCGAAGCCGAGGGCGGCAGAGGTCTCCGGCTCGTAGACCAGCGCGGCGTCGTTGAGCTGGAGCTTGTCCAGGGCCTCGCGCAGCTCGGGGTAGTCCGAGCCGTCCAGCGGATACAGCCCGGAGAAGACCATGGGCTTGGGGTCCTTGTAACCGCCCAGCGCCTCGGTCGCGCCCTTGCTGAACTGGGTGATCGTGTCGCCGACCTTGGACTGGCGGACGTCCTTCACCCCGGTGATCAGATAGCCCACCTCACCGACGGACAGCCCGTCGGCCGGGGTCATCTCGGGCGAGTTGGTGCCGATCTCGAGCAGCTCGTGGGCGGCGCCGGTGGACATCATCCTGATGCGCTCGCGCTTGCCCAGCGTGCCGTCGACGACCTTGACGTAGGTCACGACGCCCCGGTACGCGTCATAGACCGAGTCGAAGATCATGGCTCGGGCGGGGGCGTCCTTGACGCCCACCGGGGCCGGGATCAGCCTGACGGCCTCGTCCAGCAGCTCGGCCACGCCCTCCCCGGTCTTGGCGGAGACCTTGAGCACGTCGGAGGGGTCGCAGCCGATGATGTGGGCCAGCTCGGCGGCGTACTTCTCGGGCTGGGCGGCGGGGAGGTCGATCTTGTTGAGGACCGGGATGATCGTGAGGTCGTTCTCCAGGGCCAGGTAAAGGTTGGCGAGGGTCTGCGCCTCGATCCCCTGGGCCGCGTCGACCAGCAGGATGCAACCCTCGCAGGCCGCGAGGGAGCGTGAGACCTCGTAGGTGAAGTCCACGTGGCCCGGGGTGTCGATCATGTTGAGGATGTGGGTGGCGCCCGCATCCCCGCCCTGGGTGGGTGCCCAGGGCAGCCGGACCGCCTGGGACTTGATCGTGATGCCGCGCTCGCGCTCGATGTCCATGCGGTCGAGGTACTGCGCGCGCATCTGCCGCTGCTCGACCACCCCGGTCAGCTGGAGCATCCGGTCGGCGAGCGTCGACTTGCCGTGGTCGATGTGCGCGATGATGCAGAAGTTGCGGATGAGAGCCGGGTCGGTACGGCTCGGCTCCGGCACATTGGTAGGGGTCGCGGGCACGCAGGGTCCTGTGTCTAGGCGGGACTCGGTGTTGTCAGTTCAGTCCATGGTCCCATGCCTGGCGACCGTGCCGGGTTCGGTACGGATTCGGTACGGATTCGGGCCCTGTTCCGACGCCCCCAGGTCTTGGTTTGGGCGGCCGTGAAGCCTACTGGTAACCTGGCCGACTGTGTCTCGCGCCCCTCTTATCGCGCGCGACACCGGATGCGAAACGAAACAGCGAAATCCAACGAACCTGCGAAGGCTCTTTACGTGGCGAACATCAAGTCCCAGATCAAGCGGAACAAGACGAACGAGAAGGCGCGCCTGCGCAACAAGTCCGTCAAGTCCGAGCTGAAGACCGCGATCCGTCGGACCCGCGAGGCCGTCGCCGCCGGTGACGTCGAGAAGGCCACCGCCGCCGCCCGCGTCGCGTCCCGGAAGCTGGACAAGGCCGTCAGCAAGGGCGTCCTCCACAAGAACAACGCCGCCAACAAGAAGTCGGCCCTGGCCAGCCAGGTCGCCGGCCTCCAGGGCTGATCCTCGGGGCCACCGCGCTGACCCCAGGGGCTACCGCCCCACCCTGCCGGTACGGACACAAGCGGTCCCTCTCACCCGCTCCGCGCCGGCAGCCGACAGCAATGACTGCGGCACCGCGCCGCACGCGGCCTGCGTTCGCCACGCGGGTGCGGCGCACTCGGCTTCAAGCGAAGGCCCCACGCTCGCCCTTTCCCCAGGGCAGCGTGGGGCTTTTGCCTTTAATCGGGTATGTTCACGTCATGTCGATACCGGGGGAGTCTCCCAACCCGTACGGGCCGCCCCAGCAGCCCCAGCCACCTCAGCCCGGCGCTCCGGCCCCGCAGCCGAACCCCTACGCGCAAGGCCCGCAGCAGGGACAGTCGCCCCAGCAGTCGCCGTATCCGTACGCGCAGCCGACGATGCCCGCCATGCCCGCCGTCACCGCGATGCCCCCTGGTCCTCCCGGGCCTCCCGGGGCCGGTGGCTGGTCCACGCCCGAGACGGCGCCCGGGGGCGGATACGGCCCGATGGGCACCCAGCCCCCGATGCCGCCCGCCGGCCCGGGCGGCCCCGGCGGCCGCGGCAAGGGCTGGCTGTGGGCCCTGGGCGGGGCGGTCGTCGCCTCGGCGGTGTGGGCCGGGGTCGTGTTCTCGACCGGCGGCTTCGGGAGCGCCGAGAAGAAGGCCGACCTGGGGAGCTACCAGTACGCCGGCAACCTGTGCACCTCCAGCGACTTCTCCCCCATCCAGGACGCCTCCTTCAAGGAGAAGGAGGCGACCAGCGGGACCAATCCGCAGCACAGCAGCTCGGAAGACCCGGCCATGGACTCCATGACGTGCAACGTCGACTACGAGCCCAGCTCCTCGTCCAGCGGTGACTACTCCTCCGCCTGGCTCTACACGACGGCGTATCTGCACCGGAAGACGGACCCGACGCCCGAGTTCAAGGCGACCTACATGTCGTACAAGAACCAGAAGACCTCCTCCACCCACTACAAGGTGTCCAAGGTCAGCGGCGTCGGCGACGAGGCGTACGTGGTGGCCCAGGAGTACGAGGGCACCAGCAACACCAGCGCCTATGTGATCCTCGGGGTGCGCGACGGCTGGATGACGTATCAGACGACGTGGTCGCAGTACGCGTCGAGCTCGTCGGGCAACTCGGTCAAGAGCAACTCCGAGATCACCGAAATGCTCAAGAAGAGCGCGAAGGGGACGCTGGAGAAGCTTCAGAAGTAGACGGCCCGAAGCGGCCCTGACGGGCCGCTCCCGGGCGGGTCCACGGCGCCGGGCCCAACGGCGCCGGGCCCAACGGGGTCTAACGGCCCGCGCGGGCGGCACGGGCGATGGTGACCACCGCCTTCTCCAGCGCGTACTCCGGGTCGTCACCGCCGCCCTTGACCCCCGCGTCGGCGTCGGCCACCGCGCGCAGCGCCACCGCCACGCCGTCCGCCGACCACCCGCGCATCTGCTGCCGCACCCGGTCGATCTTCCAGGGCGGCATGCCGAGCTCGCGCGCCAGGTCGCCGGGGCGCGCGCCACGCGGCGCTGAGGCCAGCTTGCCGATGGCGCGCACGCCCTGGGCGAGGGCGCTGGTGATCAGCACCGGCGCCACGCCCGTGGCCATGGCCCAGCGCAGCGCCTCCAGGGCCTCGGCGGTGCGCCCTTCGACCGCGCGGTCGGCGACGGTGAAGCTGGACGCCTCGGCGCGGCCCGTGTAGTAGCGGGCGACGACGGCCTCGTCGATCGTGCCCTCGACATCGGCGACGAGCTGCGCGCAGGCACTCGCCAGCTCGCGCAGATCGCTACCGATGGCGTCGACCAGCGCCTGGCACGCCTCCGGCGTGGCGGACCGCCCGGTGGCCCGGAACTCCGCCCGCACAAAGGCCAGCCGGTCGGCCGGCTTGGTCATCTTCGGGCACGCGACCTCGCGCGCGCCCGCCTTGCGGGCGGCGTCGAGCAGCCCCTTGCCCTTGGCACCGCCGGCGTGCAGCAGGACAAGGGTGATCTCCTCGGCGGGGGCACTCAGATACCCCTTCACGTCCTTGATCGTGTCCGCCGACAGATCCTGTGCGTTGCGCACCACCACGACCTTGCGCTCGGCGAACAGGGAGGGGCTCGTCAGCTCGGCAAGCGTGCCGGGCTGTAGCGCGTCCGGCGTGAGGTCGCGCACATCGGTGTCCGGGTCGGAGGCCCGGGCCGCCGCCACGACCTGCTGCACGGCACGGTCGAGCAGCAGGTCCTCCTGGCCCACGGCAAGGGTCACGGGGGCGAGCGGATCGTCGGTCGTCGTCTTCCTGGCCATCGCCGTCCAGCATCCCACGCCCCGCCGACAACCCCGACAGCCCCGCTTCCCGGATACCCGACAATGATCCAGTGACCGACGCACGCTCCGACCCCGTACGACATGTCCTGGTGCTGCCCGACCGTGACGCGGCGCAGGAGGTGGCCGAGGGCCTGGCCGACCGCTTCGGCGTCGCCGAGGAACCCCATCTGATCCGGGACGCGCTGGCGGGTGAGGACGACGCGGAGGACGCGCAGTGGCTGGTGGTCGTGGAGGACCCGGCCGGGGCGCTGGATCCGACGGCGCTGGACGCGTTCGCGGCCGAGTACGAGGGATGGCTGGAGGCCGAATAGCCCCGGGGGCCGAGTGGCTGCGCGTGCCCGTGCCGGACGCGCCTGCGCGCCACGTCATCGGATGGCCGCCCGCAGGTCCGGGCCGGTGATCGCGATCGGGCCGGCGGAGTCGGTGCGCAGGACGGCCGCACCCTGCGCACGGAGGGCGGTGACGGTTTGGGGCGACGGGTGGCCGTACGGGTTGTCCGCGCCACAGCTGATCAGCGCGAGGCGGGGGCTCACGCGGCGGAGCAAGCGCGGGTCCTGGTAGGCGGAGCCGTGGTGGGCGACCTTGAGGACGTCCACCTCGGGCAGCGCGGGGTGGGCGGCCAACAGGGCGCTCTGTGCGGGCGGTTCGAGATCGCCCAGAAGGAGGAAGGTCAGGCCCGCCGTGCGGACCAGGAGGGTGACGCTCGCGTCGTTCGGCCCCTCCACGGGCGGCACGGTTGCGCCCGCTCCCTCCGTGGGCGGCACGGCCGTGTCCGGACCTTCCGCAGTCGATACGGCCGTGGGCGGCGGCCACAGCACCTCCCAGGACAGGGAGCCGACCCGGCGGCGCTCCCCCGGCGCGGGGGTGATCATCGGGATATGCGCCGCCCCGGCCCGGCGGCGCACGGACTCGGCCTGGTCCGGCGGGTCCCACAGGGGCGTCGTCTCGATCGCGCCCACCGCCCTGCCGCGCAGCGCGCCGCTCAGCCCGGCCACATGGTCGGCGTGGAAGTGGGTGAGAACGAGCAGCGGAATACGCACCACGCCCAGCGTCCGCAGGCAGCGGTCGACGGCGCGCGGCTCGGGACCGGTGTCCACGACGACGGCCGTGCCGGGGCCGGCGGAGAGGACCAGCGCGTCGCCCTGGCCGACGTCGCAGACCACCAGGCGCCAACCGGGCGGCGGCCAGCCGGAGATGACGCGGGCCAGCGGGGCCGGGCGGATGAGCACGAGCAACAGAAGCAGCGCGCAGAGCGCGCACAGCAGCCGGTGCCTCAGCAGGCGGCGGCCGGTGAACACCGCGACCGCGGTGACGGCGGCCAGCAGCAGCCCGCCGGTCCAGCCGCCCGGCCAGGCCATCTCCGCCCCGGGCAGCCCCGCGCCCGCGCGGGCCACGGAGGCGATCCACCCGGCCGGCCAACCGGCCAGCCAGGCCAGCCACTCGGCGGCCGGGAACGCGAGCGGGGCCGCCGCGAGGGCGGCGAAGCCGAGGATCGTGGCGGGGGCGACCGCGAGCTCGGCGAACAGATTGCAGGGGATCGCCACCAGGCTCACCCGCCCGGCCAGCACCACGACGACCGGCGCGCACACCGCCTGGGCCGCCACGGCCGCGGCCAGCATCTCGGCGGCCCGTGGCGGCAGCCCGCGCCGCCGCAGAGCGGCGCCGAGGCCCGGCGCGAGGGTCAGCAGCGCGCCCGTGGCCAGCACGGAGAGCAGAAATCCGTAGCTCCGCGCCAACCAGGGGTCGTAGAGGACCAGCCCCAGAACGGCGGCGGCCAGGGCCGGCAGCAGGGACCGGCGGCGGCCCGTGGCGATGGCCAGCAAGGTGATCAGCCCGCACGCGGCGGCGCGCAGCACGCTGGGGTCGGGTCTGCAGACGATGACGAAGCCGAGCGTGAGTCCCCCGCCGAGCAGCGCCGTCATCCGCAGCGAGATGCCCAGCCGGGCGGCGAGGCCGCGCCGCTCGGCCCGGGCGGCGAGGTGGGGCGGGCCGATCAGCAGCGCGAGGATCACGGACAAGTTGCTTCCGCTGACCGCCAGCAGGTGCGTCATGTCCGCGGCCCGGAACGCCTCGTCGAGGTCCGGCGGCACCCTTGAGGTGTCCCCCACGACAAGCCCCGGGAGCAGCGCCCGCGCGTCCGGGGCCAGCCCGTCGGTCGCGGCGCGCAAACCGGCCCGCAGCCGCCCGGCCACGCGCTGGGCCGCGGTGGGCCCCGCGATAATCCGCGGCGAACCGCCGCCGTCGACCCGCACCACGGCGGCGATGCGGTCGCCGCCATGTGCCGGCGGGGCAAGGCGGCCGTGCACGCGCAGGCGCGCGGAGGGCAGCAGCCGGAGCCAGGCGGCCTGCTCCCGGGGCCGTGAGTGGGCGATCACGAGAACGGGGGCGCGGGTGGTGGCCGCCGAGCCGCCGCGATCGGCGGCGACACGAGTCGCCTCCGCCTCCAGCACCACGGACGCGGGCGCGGGCGCGGCTCCCCGCACCCGGGGACGGGTGAGGCGCGGGTCGCCCGTGACGGTCAGCTCGACGGTGGCCCCGGCGTACGCCCGGGCCAGCGACGGCACCGGCCCCCGCCGCACGTCCGCCCCGTGTGCCCAGGCGACGGCGGCCGCCGCGGCCCCGCACACCAGCGCCGCGGCCACGCTCCCCACAAGCCCACGCCGCCGCGCCCCAACTCCCGGGCCGGCCCCAACTCCCGCTTCGCCGGGACCTACCGGTCCCGCTCGCGGGGCGATGCCCGGGCCTCGGGCAACCCGCCTGGGTGTGCCCGTGGATGTCGTCCGTGACGCGGCAGCAGACGGCCCCAGGCGTCGGGGAGCGGCCCCGGCGCCGCCTCCCCCGGCGCGGGAAGGTGTCACGGTGGCCGCGGCCCGGGCCGGAGTGTCGGGCGGCGGTGGGACGGCGGCACCCCGAGGGCGGTGGGCGGCCCACACGAGGGCGGTTGCCGCGAGGCAGGCTCCCGCGCAGGCCAGGGCCACCGTACGGCCGGACGCTCCGAGTGCGAGCGCCGCCGCGAGCCAGGCCGCGAGGGCGGGCGGCACGAGGCGTAGGTCGGCCGGGCCCTCCTGGCGTGGGGCGGAGGCTCCACGCGGGGAGGCGGCCTCGGCGTGCACCGGGGCGCGGGCACGCTGGGCCTGTCGGGGCGTCATGGGCGGACCAGCGGGCGGAGGTCGGCGAACCGGCGGTCGCCGATCCCGTTGACCTCGCGGAGTTCGTCGACGGAGCGGAAACCGCCGTGCTGGGTGCGGTAATCGATGATGTGCCGGGCCAGCACGGGTCCGACCCCGGGAAGGGTGTCCAGTTGGTCGGCGGTGGCGGAGTTCAGGCTGACCGGTGCGGCGGGCGCGGGCCCCGCGCCGCCCGCTGTGCCGCCCGCTGTGCCGCCCGACTCGGCCGTAACGGCGGGGCCACTGCCGGCGGAGGTCGGGGCAGGGAGCGCGCCGACCATGATCTGCTCGCCGTCCGTCAGGACACGGGCCCGGTTCAACCCGCTGAGGTCCGTGCCCGGCCGGGCCCCTCCGGCCGCCTCCAGCGCGTCGGCGACCCTCGAACCCGAGCGCAGCCGGTGCACACCCGGGTCGCGGACCTTGCCCGACACATCGACCACGACCGACCTCGCGGCGCCCGGGGTCGGCCCCGCCCCGGCCATGGGTCCCGCCCCGGGGGACGGAGCCGGGGCCGGTTCGGAGGCCGCCGTGCGAGGGGGCTCCGGGGCCGGCGCCGTGACGGTCTGCGGTCGGCCGGTCAAGAAGTGATACGCCGCGAAGGCTGCCGCGACGAGCAGCGCGACGGCCAGCGCGGCCAGGGTCCGCAGCTCGATGCCGCAGCGGAGCTGGAGCCACAGTGGCAGCCGCTCCTTCAGCGCGAGCCGCAGGCGGTCGCGGCGCGGCAAGCCCCGGTTGCCGGTGCCGACTTCCGCCTTGACCGGCCTGGCCTCCTCAACTGTTCTGACTGCCTCGACCGCCTTGACGCCGTCCGCCGCGTCCATATCGGTAGCGGCGCGTTCTTCGCTCGCCTCGTCCCGCTCCGTGTCTCGCCGGGCACCCCGGCTCCCGGAGGCATCGGCATCCGCCGGGGGTGGTTGGGGGGTGGCGGCGGTGACTCGTGGTGCGGTGCGGAAGAGTGCGGTCGCTCGTGCGTGGCGGTGGTACGCGGCCGCGGCCGGGCGGGTGCCGGCGCCGGGGCGGCGGAGCAGGTGGTGGCCCGGGCCGGAGGGCGGGCGGCGGTTGTGTCGGCGTGCCGGGCCGGGCCTGGTGGTTACTGTGCGTGAGTGTGCTCCCATGCGCCTGACGGTAGGCCGCCTCGGCCGATCTCGCCGACGCACCCCAATTTCCGGGGATAACCCACGAGTTGTGGATAACTCCGTCACCCGGACGGGCGCACCCGGCCCCGCCCCGCTAGCGCGGCGAGACCACCGCGCCCAGCAGACCAGGGCCGGTGTGGGCGCCGATCACCGCGCCCACCTCGCTCACGTACAGCTCCTGGAGCCCGGGCACCCGGTCGCGCAGCCGGTCCGCGAGGGCCGCCGCCCGCTCGCCCGCGGCCAGGTGCTGCACCGCGATGTCCACGGGGCTCCGGCCGGCCCGCTCCACCACGATCTCCTCCAGCCGGGCGATGGCCTTGGACGCGGTGCGGACCTTCTCCCGCAGCTCGATCCGGCCCTCGTCCAGTTGCAGCAGCGGCTTGACCGCGAGGGCCGAGCCGAGCAGCGCCTGGGCCGCCCCGATGCGGCCGCCGCGGCGCAGATAGTCGAGGGTGTCGACGTAGAAGTAGGCGGCCGTGCCCTCGGCCCGCTTCTCGGCGGCCGCGACCGCCTCGTCCAGCGTGCCGCCGCTCTCCGCGGCCTCGGCCGCCGACAGGGCGCAGAAGCCGAGCGCCATGGCCACCATCCCGCTGTCCACCACCCGCACCGGCACGGGCGCGTCCTGAGCCGCGAGCACGGCCGCGTCGTAGGTGCCGGAGAACTCGGCCGACAGATGGAGGGAGACGATGCCCGTCGCGCCCGCCTCGGCGGCCGCGCGGTAGGCGGCCGCGAACGTCCCCGGGCTGGGCCGGGACGTGGTCACCGGTCTGCGCTTCTGCAACGCCTGCGCGAGGGACCGGGCCGAGATCTCGGTCCCCTCCTCCAGTGCCCGGTCTTCGAGCACCACCGTCAGCGGCACCGAGACGATGTGGTGCCGCTCCATGGCCTCCTGCGGAAGGTACGCCGTGGAATCGGTCACGATCGCGACATGGCGGGACATGACTGGGAGGTTATCGGGGGATGGCCTGGGCGGACAGCGCGACCCCGCCGGATGATCAGGTCGTGTTCTCGCGGCGCGCGCCCGCGGCGTCAGCCGCTGAGGTTCCCGCGGCGTCAGCCGTTGAGGTCACTGTCTGCCACCAGCGGTCCGCCCCGCCCCTGGAGCTGGGGCCGGTGATGGACCGGGGTGCCTCGCCTGCCGTCGGGCGATCCGCCGAGGACGCCGGGCCGGGCGCGGACGCGGACGCGGCAGGCCCAGCGGAGCCGGCTGCGGACCCGGCCGGAGATCCTGCCGCGGACCCGGGGGCCGCCGGGGACGGCTCGGGCCCCGGCGCCCAGTGCCGCAGCGCGCTCGCCTCGACTTCGATCTCGCGGTCCAGCGCGTCCAGGTCGTCCCGGGCAAAGCGCTGCGCCCGGTCCTGCGCCGCCCAGCGCAGCGAGTCCGCGGAGCGGGTGATCCGCTCCGCACGCTCCCGGAGCTCGGGCAGCTGGGACTTCAGGCGGCCCTTGGCGGGCTCCTGCTCCAGCCGCTTCAGCTCCTCGTCCAGCTCCCGCCCATGGGCGCTGAGCCGCTCGAACAGGCCCAATGCCTCCGACAGCGACGGGTCTTGGGGCGCCCCCGCCCGCAGCGCCTCATGGGTCGCCCGAATCGAGGTGCGCAGCGACAGGCGCAGCTCGGCGAGCTCGCCCGCCGGGCCGGGCTGCACGAACTGCTTGGCCCGCAGCCTGGTGTCCTCCACCGTGCGGCGAGCCTGGCTGACCGTGCGATCGATGCCCCGCTTGGCCGCCTTGACCGCCCGCACGCTCGCGTAGACCCCCGCCGAGACGAAGAGCAGGAAGACAAGCAGCAGGATCCAGACAACGGCTTCCATGCGCGCTC
This sequence comes from Streptomyces sp. LZ34, assembly GCF_053890475.1. Lineage (NCBI taxonomy): Bacteria > Bacillati > Actinomycetota > Actinomycetes > Kitasatosporales > Streptomycetaceae > Streptomyces > Streptomyces sp. LZ34. Next base: position 8,463,833 of record NZ_CM132680.1, on the reverse strand, counting down.
CTTCGCGGCGGGCGGGCCGGGCGGCACCGGCCGGCGGCATCGGTCGTCCTCCCACCGTAAACGCAACGGGCGGGTCGGGGGTTCCCGACGCCCCCCCGACCCGCCCGTACGCGGGATCCCTGACCCCGAAGCGCTCAGCAAGCGATCACGCGGGGACGATGTTCACCAGCTTCGGCGCCCGTACGATCACCTTCCGGATCCCCGCGCCGTTCAGCGCGGCCACCACCGCCGGGTCCTCCAGCGCCAGCTTCTCCAGCTCCTCCTCGGAGACCGAAGGCGCGACCTCCAGCCGTGCCTTGACCTTGCCCTTGACCTGCACCACGCAGGTCACGGTCTCGTCGACGACATACGCCGGGTCGGCGACCGGGAAGGGCTCGTGGACGACCGTCGTGTCGTGGCCCAGCGTGCGCCACAGCTCCTCGGCGATGTGCGGGGCCAGCGGCGCGATCAGCAGCACCAGGGCCTCGGCGACCTGGCGCGGCACCTCGCGGGCCTTGGTGACGTGGTTGTTCAGCTCGGTGATCTTGGCGATGGCGGTGTTGAACCGCAGGTTCACCATGTCCTGCCGCACGCCGTCGATCGCCTTGTGCAGGGCGCGCAGCGTCGCCTCGTCCGCCTCGGTGTCCACGACGGTGACCTCGCCGGTGGCCTCGTCCACCACGTTGCGCCACAGGCGCTGCAGCAGCCGGTACTGGCCGACCACCGCTCGGGTGTCCCAGGGCCGCGACACGTCCAGCGGCCCCATGGCCATCTCGTACAGGCGCAGCGTGTCGGCCCCGTACTCGGCGCAGATCTCGTCCGGGGTGACGGCGTTCTTCAGGGACTTGCCCATCTTGCCCAGCAGGCGGGTGACCTTCTCGCCCTGGTAGTGGTACGCGCCGTCCCGCTCCTCGACCTCCGCCGCCGGGACCGCGATGCCGCGGCTGTCCCGGTAGACATAGGCCTGGATCATGCCCTGGTTGTACAGCTTGTGGAACGGCTCGGCCGAGGAGATGTGGCCCAGGTCGTACAGCACCTTGGACCAGAAGCGCGCGTACAGCAGGTGCAGCACGGCGTGCTCGGCGCCGCCGACGTACAGGTCGACGCCGCCGGTCGGCTGCCCCTCGCGCGGCCCCATCCAGTACCGCTCGATGTCCGGGTCGACCAGCCGCTCGGCGTTGTGCGGGTCCAGGTAGCGCAGCTCGTACCAGCAGGAGCCGGCCCAGTTGGGCATGGTGTTGGTCTCGCGGCGGTACCGCTTGGGCCCGGCGCCGTCGCCCAGGTCCAGCACCACGTTGACCCAGTCCTCGTTCCGGGACAGCGGGGTCTCCGGGGAGGTGTCGGCGTCGTCGGGGTCGAAGGTGCGCGGCGAGTAGTCCTCGACCTCCGGCAGCTCCAGCGGCAGCATCGACTCGGGCAGCGGGTGGGCCACGCCGTCCTCGTCGTAGACGATCGGGAAGGGTTCGCCCCAGTAGCGCTGGCGGCTGAACAGCCAGTCGCGCAGCCGGAAGTTGACGGTGCCTTCGCCGATGCCGCGGGCGGCCAGCCACTCGGCCATCCGGGCCTTGGCCTCCACGACGCCGAGCCCGTCCAGGGAGATGTCCTCGCCCGCCGAGTTGACGATCTTCGCGTCGTACGAGCCGAAGGCGTCGTCCCAGGTGGACGGGTCGGTGCCGCGATCGTCCGAGGGCTCGACGACACAGCGCATCGGCAGCTCGAAGGCGCGGGCGAAGGCGAAGTCGCGGGTGTCGTGCGCGGGGACGGCCATGATCGCGCCGGTGCCGTAGCCCATCAGCACATAGTCGGCGATGAAGACCGGCACCCGGTCGCCGCTGACCGGGTTGACCGCGAAGGCGCCCGTGAAGACGCCGGTCTTGTCCTTGGCCTCGACCTGCCGCTCGACGTCGGACTTGGCGGCGGACTGCTTCCGGTACGCGGCGACGGCCTCGGCCGGGGTGTCGTGGCCGCCGGTCCACACGTCGTGTGTGCCCTCGGGCCAGGCGGCCGGGACGATGGCGTCCACCAGGCCGTGCTCGGGAGCCAGCACCATATAGGTGGCGCCGAACAGGGTGTCCTGGCGGGTGGTGAAGATCGTGATCTGGGCGTCGGGGTGGCCCGCCACGGGGAAGTCCACCCGGGCGCCCTCGCTCCGCCCGATCCAGTTGCGCTGCTGGAGCTTGATGGCCTCCGGCCAGTCCAGCGCCTCCAGGTCTTCCAGCAGCCGGTCCGCGTAGGCGGTGATCCGCATGTTCCACTGCCGCAGGTTGGCCTTGAAGACCGGGAAGTTGCCGCGCTCGGAGCGGCCCTCGGCGGTGACCTCCTCGTTGGCCAGCACGGTGCCCAGGCCCGGACACCAGTTGACGGGCGCGTCGGAGGCGTACGCCAGGCGGTAGCCGCTCAGGACATCCGCGCGCTCGGCGGCGGTCAGCCCGTCCCAGGGGCGCCCGTCCGGGGTCGCCCGCTCACCGGAGGCGAACTGCTCGACCAGGGTGGCGATCGGACGCGCCTTCCCGGCCTCCTCGTCGTACCAGGAGTTGAAGATCTGCAGGAAGATCCACTGGGTCCACTTGTAGTAGTCCGGGTCGATCGTCGCGAAGGAGCGGCGCGGGTCGTGGCCCAGGCCCAGGCGGCGCAGCTGGCGCCGCATGTTCCCGATGTTGGCCTCGGTGCTCACCCGGGGGTGGGTGCCGGTCTGCACGGCGTACTGCTCGGCGGGCAGGCCGAAGGCGTCGAAGCCCAGGGTGTGCAGGACGTTGTGGCCCGTCATGCGGTGGAAGCGCGCGTAGACGTCGGTGGCGATATAGCCCAGGGGGTGGCCGACGTGCAGGCCCGCACCCGAGGGGTACGGGAACATGTCCATGACGAACTTCTTGGGCCGCGCCGCGTCCTCCGGGTCCCCGGCCAGCTCACCGCTCGGGTTGGAGGCGTCGTACGTGCCGTTCGCGTCCCAGAAGTCCTGCCAGCGGGCCTCGATGTCAGCGGCCAGCGCGGCGGTGTAGCGGTGCGGCGCGGCCGCCTCGGCGGCGGCATTGGTCTCGCTCATGGTCCTCAAAGCTCCATCAGGTCGTCTCTGCCCGCGGTACCGGGCGACTTTTCGTCGCAGTCGCATCTGAAACAAAAAGACCCCTCGCACAGGAGGGGACGCCGCGCCGATTCCGACCAGGTGGATCACCGGTCGGGACTGATCAGCGCGGCCCGCTAAGCAGAAGGCGTACGGCACGCATGGAGCCAGGTTACCGCAGGGCACCAATGGCGCGCACAGAGGTTGCCGCCGGGCCGGACTCGCCGCCCGCGCCCCGGGCCTACGACAATGGGCGGGCCGTCCTCGCCGGACGGCCCGCCCACTCACACTGTGGAGCTAAGGAGAATTGAACTCCTGACCTCTTGCATGCCATGCAAGCGCTCTACCAACTGAGCTATAGCCCCAGGCCCTGCTCCGCCCGGTTCCCCTCGGCGGCATCGCCTACATTACACGGAGCGCCCGGCCTTCTGCCAAATCGGTTATCCAGGGGCCGGGGCGCCCCTCACAGCCGCCCTTTTATGCCGTTTATGCCGTCTACGCCGTCGCGAAGGAGTAGAAACGCTTCAGGGTGCAGTGCTCGTCAAGGAGCCGTCCGTAGATCGGCTCCCCTTCGAGCTCCCGGTACGTCTCGATCGGGTCGCCCTTGATGATCAGCGCCCGGGCGCACTCCACACACCAGTACTGGTAGTCGGGGTTGAGCGGCTCCATGTCGCGCACGATCGGCGTCCCGCTGCCACACCAGTCGCACTTCCGGCTGTGTGCTCCCAATCTCACTCAGCTCCAGCTGTGGCCGCAGGCCGTACACACGTAGGAAACACCGCCGTTGTCACCGAGGACCTGGGCCACCTCACCGGAGCCGCAGGACGGGCACCGCAGAATGCTGCTCGGCATCCCACTGTCCCTCCCCTTCGGACTCGTCGCCCCATCCCCCCGGCCGCCGATTCTGCCATGGGAGGGCGCCCAGGTCAGCGGAGATACCTCACACGTATCACCAGACCAACAATCGCTCCGCACAGCGCCGCGCCCGCCAGCGCCAGGCAGGTCACCCACAGGGCGTCCGCGGAGGCGTCCACGCCCGGCCCGTGGCCCAGGAAGACCGCGCCGAAGACGGCGACGCCGGTCAGCAGGCCGAGTTGAGCCGATGTCACCAGCACCCCGCTGGCGTCCGCCGCGTCCTGCGGCCTGATGGTCGCCAACGTCCGGGTCAGCACGGGGCTGTAGGCGAGGGCGAGCCCCATCCCGATGCCCACCAGGGCAACGAACAGCCAGGGACCGCCATCCGATCCGTCGCGCAGCACCAGCCCGGCCCCGGCGAACGAGGCGGCCGCCAGCACGAATCCGGCCGGTACGGTGACGGGCTGCCAGCGGGCCGGAATGCGCTGCCAGTTGAGGCCGGCCAGGCCGAACGCCACGGCCGTGGGCGCGAAGGTGCAGCCGGCCCGCAGGGCGCTGTAGCCGAGCGCGCCCTGCACATGCAGCGTCAGCACGAACAGGAAGCCCCCGTTGGCCGCCATCGCCAGGACGATCCGGGCGATCGCCAGCGGCATGCCCGGCGCCCCCACCACCCGGGGCGAGATCAGCGGCGCCCCGCCACGCCCGGCCAGCCGGGACTCGTACGCCGCGAAGACCGCCGCCAGGACCGCGCTCAGGCCCAGCATGACCCAGCCCCACAGCGGCCAGCCCCGCTCCTGGCCGAGCACCATCGGCACGGTGAACAGCAGCACCGCCGCCGCGAGCAGCAGCAGACCGGCCAGATCCAGGGCCCCGGACCGCCCCGCCGCGCCGCCGCCCGCGCCCGCCGCCGGCCGCTCCTCGGCACCGCCCAGCCAGCGCGGCCCCAGGACCAGCAGCAGAAGGCCGATCGGCACATTCACCAGGAAGACCGGGCGCCAGCCGGCCCCGAACAGATCCGCCTGCACCAGCGCCCCGCCCAGGACCTGCCCGACGGCCGCGCCGGAGGCCAGGACCACGGAGTAGGCCCCGAGCGCGCGGGCCCGCGAAGCGCCCGTGAAAGTGCGCTGGATGAGGCTGAGCACCTGCGGCAGCATCACCGCCGCGCCCGCGCCCTGGACGAACCGGAAGGCGATCAGCGCCCCGGTCCCGGGGGCCAGCCCGCAGGCCAGCGAGGCGACGGTGAAGACCGTGAGCCCGGCCAGGAACGCCTGCCGGTGGCCGATCAGGGCGCCCAGCCGCGCGCCGGTGATCAGCAGCACGGCGTAGGAGATCGTGTAGCCCGCGACGACCAGTTGCAGCCCGGAGCCCGAGGCATGCAGATCGGCGCGGAGGGTCGGGGCGGCGACGTTGACGATGAAGACGTCGAGGACCGCCATGAGCTGCCCGGTCAGGACGATCGCGAGCAGTCGGCCGGGGCCCGGCGCCCGGCGCCGGGCCCGGTTGTCAGTGGCATCGCCTTTACTGGATCCACCGGTGTCGTCGAGCGCGCCGGGCGCCACGGAGGTGGTCGGGGTGGTGTGTGTCATGGAGCGAGCCTGGAGCCGGGCCGGTACGGGTAACGAGAGCCCGCCGATGCTGGTACTGGCAGCACCTGGCAGCCGGCCGCCGCGGCGGGGAGCATGGACGGACGGAGACCCCCGAGGGGATCCGGGGCACGCGGGACGCCCGCCCATGGGGCTTGGGGGCTTGGGGGCATGGGGGATTTGGGGGACGACGATGGCAGTGAGCACCCACCGCCGGCGGCCGGAGCTGGCCGCCTTCCTGCGCACCCGGCGCGCCCGCGTGACGCCGGCCGACGTGGGCATGGCCCCGGGCCTGCGCCGCCGCACGCCGGGGCTGCGCAGGGAGGAGGTCGCCCAGCTCTCCGGGGTCGGCGTGACCTGGTACACCTGGCTGGAACAGGGCCGCCCGATCAACGCCAGCGCCCAGGTGCTGGACGCGGTGGCCCGCACCCTGCGCCTGGACCAGGCCGAGCGCGAGCACCTCTACCACCTCGCCGAGGTGCCGTACGCCCCCGACCCGGCGGACGAGGCTCAGACGGTCAGCCCCGAGGTGCAGGGCATCATCGACGCGATGGACCCGCTCCCGGCGGTGGTCTACAACGCGCGGTACGACATGCTGGCGCTGAACGCCGCGTACACGACCCTCTTCCCGTCGCTCGCGATAGCCCCCCGCCCCGAGCGGAACGCGCTGTGGCAGCTGTTCTCCCACCCCAACTGCTGCTCCATGTTCATCAACCGGGCCAATGAGCTGCCGCTCATGGTGGCGACGCTGCGCGGCGGATACGGCCGCCATGTGGGCGAGCCCGCCTGGGAGGACTTCATCAACCGGCTGCTGGGCCTCAGCGAGGAATTCGCCCGGATGTGGCGCAGCGGGGATGTCGCCCCGCCCGGCTCCCGGATCAAGCTCGTGCGGCATGCCTCGGTCGGCGAGCTGCGGCTGCTCTCGACCTCCCTGGTGGTTCAGGGGGCTCCGGAGAGCCGCGTCGTGGTCTACACCCCGAGCGACGAACAGAGCCGGGCGTTGCTGGGCCGGCTGCGCGCGATCGACGATCTGCTCATCGGCTGCCCCCGGCACGCCCGGCACGTCTCCGAGATTCTGGCGGAGCAAGCGGCGGCCACGGAGGCGGAAACGAACGATCCCGCCTCCCTGTGAGGGAAGCGGGATCACCGTGATCGGGTATCTGTGGAGCTAAGGAGAATTGAACTCCTGACCTCCTGCATGCCATGCAGGCGCTCTACCAACTGAGCTATAGCCCCGCTCTCCGTCGCGCCGAAGCGCTTCGAACGGGATGAAGCTTAGCCGGTGACCTGCCGGAAAAGGAAATCCAGCCGTCTCAGTCGTCGTCGCCGAGCACCGGCTCCGGCAGCGACCCGGCGTTGTGCTCCAGGAGCCGCCAGCCGCGCGCGCCCTCGCCCAGCACCGACCAGCTGCAGTTGGACAGCCCGCCGAGCGCCTCCCAGGAATTCGGCTCGAGGCCGAGCAGCCGCCCGATGGTGGTGCGGATCGTGCCGCCATGGCTGACCACGACGAGCGTGCCGCCGTCCGGCAGCTTGTCGGCGGCCTCCGACACGACCGGCGCGGCCCGGTCGGCCACCTCGGTCTCCAGCTCGCCGCCGCCGCGCCGCACCGGCTCACCGCGCTTCCACGCCGCGTACTGCTCGCCGAACCGGGCCGTGATCTCTTCATGGGTGAGCCCCTGCCACTGCCCGGCGTAGCTCTCCCGCAGCCCCGCGTCGTAGTTGACCTCCAGGCCCGTGACGGTGGCCAGCTCGGCGGCCGTCGCCTTGGCGCGGCTGAGGTCGGAGGCGAGGATCGCGTGCGGCTTCAGCGCGGCCAGCAGCCGGGCCGAGCGGCGCGCCTGCACGACCCCCGTCTCCGTCAGCTCGATGTCCGTGGTCCCCTGGAAGCGGCGCTCGAGATTCCAGGCCGTCTGGCCGTGGCGCCACAGGACTACGCGGCGGCCACGGCCGCCCTGGGAGCCGTTCAGCGCAGCTCACCGTCCAGCCCGCTGTCGGCGGCCTGAGCCTGCGCGTACTCCTGCCCCTTGCCACGGGTGGCCTCGGCGTCGGCGGGCAGCTCCAGCCGCGGGCAGTCCTTCCACAGCCGCTCCAGGGCGTAGAAGACGCGCTCCTCGCTGTGCTGGACGTGCACCACGATGTCCACGTAGTCCAGCAGCACCCAGCGGGCCTCGCGGTCGCCCTCGCGGCGGACCGGCTTGGCGCCCAACTCCTTGGTCAGCCGCTCCTCGATCTCGTCGACGATCGACTTGACCTGGCGGTCGTTGGGAGCCGAGGCCAGCAGGAAGGCGTCGGTGATCGAGAGCACATCGCTGACGTCGTACGCGATGATGTCGTGCGCGAGCTTGTCGGCGGCGGCCTGGGCGGCGGCGTTGATGAGCTCGATGGAGCGGTCCGTGGCGGTCACAGGCGAGGCTTTCGGTCGGTGGGACGTGATACCCCAAGCGTCTCACGCCCCACCGTCACCCCGTCCGGCCGTTCGCCGCCCGGTCAGCTCTTCGGCTGGTAGTCCGGGCCGAGGAGCACCGTGATGTCCGCGTTCGAGGCGACCTTGCCCTTCTTCGCGGCGGTGGCACCCAGTCCGAGCGTCTTGGCGACCTCCTTCGCCTGGGCGGCCTGCTTCGCGTCCGCGTACAGCACCTGCGAGGCCGCCTGCGGCGTGCCGCCCTGCTCGGTGGCGCCGACGACCGTGAAGCCGCCGTTGACCAGGGCGACCTGCGCCTCGTTCGCCGCGCCCCGCACCGAGCCCGCGTTCTTCACGCTGACCCGCGGTGCCGCGTCCTGATCGGCATTCTTGACGGCGCCGCCGAGGATGGTCCTGACCACCTGGTCGGTGGACTGCTCGCTGAGCGTGCCGTCCGGCTGGACGGGCAGCATAGTGGTGCCGTACGAGCCGCCCTTGGCCTGCTCGGCCAGCCGGGCCAGCGACGCGCCGAGTTCCTTCTCGCTCAGCGACGGGTCCGGGATCTGGGCGAGCGACTCCACGGTCCTGGTGGCGCCGGACGGGTCGCTGGAGATCTTCTTCAGCGCCGCGTGCATGACCTGTCCGAACCGCGCGAGCTGCTTGGTCTGCGCCTCGCCCTGCCCGCGGTAGGTGGCGTACCCGACGGCGGCCTCGCCGCCCAGGTCGCGCTGTTTGCCCCGCTCGACCAGCGGGTCGTCGCCCTTCGCGGCGCCCGGGACGGTGGCGTCGGCGTCAACGGTGATGCCGCCCACCAGCTCGACCAGGTTCTCCAGATACGGGGTGTCCAGTCGCCAGGTGCCCTGGATCTTCGAGCCCAGCAGCGTGTTCAGGGAGTCACGGGTGGCGTCGGAGCCCTCGTCGACCACCGACTTGCCGAGGGTGGTGGAGCCGCCGTCCTCGGTGGACAGGGCGAGGGCGTTGGGCAGCAGGACGGTGGTGCCCTTCTTGGTGGTCTCGTTGTCGACCAGCAGGGCGGTGGAGGTGCGCCCGCCCTTGGTCTCGCGCAGGTTGACCACGATCACATCGCGCTTCTGGGGTCCGCCGGCGGCGGCCGGGCCCTGCTCGTCGCCGGACAGGCCCGGCAGCTTGCCCGCGTACCAGAGGTAGCCGACCCCGCCCACCGCGGCCAGGACCATGACCACCACGAGCGCCACCAGGCGGTTGCGGCCCTTGCGCTTGCGCTCGTCGCGCCGCTCGGAGCGGGTCTCGGCGAACTTGAGCCAGTCGATGACGTCTTCGGAGTCCTCGTCCGGCTCCTCGACGAAGGAGAACTGCTCGGTGCGGTACGGCTCGCCGTCGGACTGATCCGCGGGCTGCCCGGCGGACGGCCCGGCGGACGGCCTGTCCGCCTGGCTGCCGGGCTGTCCGCCGGTGCGGGCGTCGGCCCGGGAGGGCGCCCCCTCGCGCTCGGCGGGGCCGGGCCCCTCGTACGCGTCCCCAGGGGCCGCCGGGTCGCGCTGCGGGGGGACGGTCGGGCGGCCGCCGGGGGCGTAGGGCGTCTCGTAGGGCGCCGCGCCGTACGAGGCGTCCTGCGGCGTGCCGTGGGCCGAGCCGGGCGCAGGGCCCTGCGGGCTGTCGTACGGGGCGTAGTCGTAGCCCTGCTGCGGCTGCTGCGGCTGCTGCGGGTACTGCTGCTGCCCGGCGTACGGGTCGTACTGGGGCTGCTGCCCCTGCCCGTACTGCTGCGCCTGCTGCTGCGCGTACGGGTCGTAGCCGTAACCTTCCTGCGGCGGCTGCTGCTGCGGCTGCCCTTGCGCATACGGGTCGTAGCCCTGCTGCTCGTCCTGCGGCTGGTACACCGGCCGGCCATAGGCGTCGTAGCCGTAGATCTGCGGGTCCTGGGGATAGGAATCCCGCGCGTACGGGTCGTACGGGTCCTGTCGGTCGTTCACCGGTGCCCCTTCAGCAGTCGTGCCGGTACAGCTCGCGCTTGTCGATGTAGCGCACCACACCGTCCGGCACCAGATACCAGACCGGCTCGCCGTGTGCGACCCGCGCGCGGCAGTCCGAGGAGGAGATCGCCAGCGCCGGCACCTCGACCAGCGACACCCCGCCCTCCGGCAACCCCGGGTCGGCCAGTATGTGCCCGGGTCTGGTCACCCCGATGAAGTGCGCGAGCGAGAACAGTTCCTCGGCGTCCCGCCAGGTGAGGATCTGGGCCAGCGCGTCCGCACCGGTGATGAAGAACAAGTCCGCGTCACTGTTCAACGCGCGCAGATCGCGCAGCGTGTCCGTGGTGTACGTGGCGCCGCCCCGGTCGATGTCGATGCGGCTGACCGAGAACTGCGGGTTCGAGGCCGTCGCGATCACCGTCATCAGATAGCGGTCCTCGGCCGGGGACACCTTCTTGTGGCTCTTCTGCCATGGCTGCCCGGTCGGTACGAACACCACTTCGTCCAGGTGGAACTGCGAGGCGACCTCACTGGCGGCGACCAGGTGACCGTGGTGGATCGGGTCGAACGTCCCGCCCATCACCCCGAGCCGCCGCTTGACGTGGCCCATCTGCTCTCCCATGCGAGCAGACCCTACTGGGCCCGGCTGCGCGCCGGGACCCATGGGGACTGTGACCTCGGTCAGCGGTCCCGGTTGAAGCGCGTGGTGACCCACAGCAGCAGAAGGAGGATGAACAGAGCCCCGCCGCCGGTCATGTAGGGGCTGATGCTGGCGTGCTTGTCGACGTGCTCGCTCTCGGAGGCGAGAGTGGTCAGGGTGGCGTGCGCGGTGCTGTAAGCGGTCATCGCAGGCAGAACCTATCCGGGTCGAGGCGGGCAAGTGCGTCCGCCACATCGTATGCGAGCCGGATCTCAGTCCTGCTTGTACCCGCGCAACAGGAACCAGGCCAGCAGCACGGCGCCCACGACGCCCACCACGAGGACGACGCGCAGCAGCGCGCCCGGCCCTCCGCCGTGCTTGGTGGTGACGGCGAGCACTTCGGTGAGACCAGTCATGTCGGGCATGCCTCCACGCTAACCCTCCCCCGGCCGACGGCCGTCACCAGCCTGGGCCGTGTCCGCCGCGAGCACGGGGCGAGGCCCTAGGCTGGTGACGGCACCGACCAAGCAGTCCAGCGAGGGGGCCAGATGAGCGACAGCAACACGCCTGGGGGCGAGCACGGCGCGGGCGGCGGGCAGGAGCGGGTGCCGGGGCGTGACCGGCGGCGGTTCCCGGGCATCTCCTCGCGCGCGTACGAACACCCGGCGGACCGGTCCGCGCTGGTCGCGCTGCGCAAGCTGACCGGCTTCGACACGATCTTCAAGGCGCTGAGCGGGCTGCTGCCCGAGCGGAGCCTGCGGCTGCTGTATCTGTCCGACTCGGTGCGGGTGAGCGACCGGCAGTTCGCGCACCTCCACGACATGCTCCGGGACGCCTGCTACATCCTGGACCTGGACAAGATCCCCGCGATGTACGTCACACAGGACCCGCGGCCGAACGCGATGTGCATCGGCATGGAAGAGCCGATCATCGTGGTGACCACCGGCCTGGTCGAGCTGCTCGACGAGGAGGAGATGCGGGCGGTCGTCGGCCACGAGGTGGGCCACGCGCTGTCCGGTCACTCGGTCTACCGCACGATCCTGCTGTTCCTGACCAACCTGGCGATGAAGGTCGCCTGGATCCCGCTCGGCAATGTCGCGGTGATGGCCGTGGTGACGGCGCTGCGCGAGTGGTTCCGCAAGTCGGAGCTGTCGGCGGACCGCGCCGGGCTGCTGGTGGGGCAGGACCTGCGAGCGTCGATGCGTGGGCTGATGAAGCTCGCGGGCGGCCACCACCTGCACGAGATGAACGTGGACGCCTTCCTGGAGCAGGCCGAGGAGTACGAGGCCGGCGGCGATCTGCGGGACTCCGTGCTGAAGATCCTGAACATGCTGCCGCGCAGCCACCCGTTCACCACCGTGCGCGCCGCCGAGCTGAAGAAGTGGGCCGCCGGACGCGACTACCAGCGGATCATGGACGGTCACTACCCGCGGCGCGACGAGGACAAGGACACCTCGGTCAGCGACTCCTTCAAGGAGTCGGCGAACCACTACGCGGAGTCGGTGCGCGGCAGCAAGGACCCGCTGATGGCCTTTGTGCGCGATGTGGCGGGCGGGGCCGGGGACCTCGGCAGCAAGCTGCGCGAGAAGTTCGCCGGCGGCGCCCCGTCTGCCAAGGAGTCACCCCAGGGTGGTCAGGACGGCCAGGGCAGTCAGGGCGGCCAGGGCGGTGACGCTCCGCCCAAGGCCGATCCCGAGCCGGACCTTCCGTAAAACGTCAGGAGGCGGAGCCCGGCAGGTGCGGCAGGGCTCCGGGGGACAGGACGCCGCACAGGGAGGCCGTGGGACGGCCGGAGCTGTACGGGTCCGTGCCGGGCGGTGCGTCGCCCTTGGCGCTCTGCCCGGCCAGCAGCGGCCGCAGATATCCGGCCGTGTTCGCGGCGCACGCCTGCGGGCCCGCCAGCACGGAGCTCTGCACCACCTCCAGGTGGTGGTCGCGCAGATCGTCGCGGTCGAAGCGGAATCGCGTCTCGCGCCGCACGGTGAACAGCGAGGAGTGGTCGGTGCCGCCCTCATGGGGCCGCCGCACGGCGTAGACGAAGGTGTGGTCGGCGGTGACCTCCAGCGTCGTGGTGCTCCGCTCGGTGGCCGTGAGGGTGCCGTGGACCCGTACGGCCGGTGCGGCCAGCGTCACCTCGGCCGGGTTGAAGCGGGTCAGCCAGCCGGTGGCCGCGTACCGCCCGTCGTCGGCCGGGTGTTCGAAGCTGCGGTCGAACTGGTCGAGCTGGTCCGGATCGAGCAGCAGCCGTACGGACCGCGCCTCGCCGCCGGTGAGCACGGCCGGGTCGATGGCCGACTTGACGAGGTATTCCTTGGCGGTGGTGAGCGCGGTCATCACCTGGCTCTCGGAGAAGCTGTGGGTGCGCCGCACTCCGGGCAGGGTGACGCCCGCGGCGCCGGTGGCGAACGCGTCGGCCGGGCTGTTCTCGAACAGGGCCGCGGGCTCCCCGCCGGGCACCTGGCCGCGCGGCGCGAGCGGCACCACGCTGCTGCGCAACGGCTCGACGGCCTGCGGCTGGGGGTTCTGGTAGGGGTGGCGCACGCCCATATAGACGGCGGCGGCGAAGGCGAAGGCGATCAGCAGCACCAGGATGACGGCCTGGCGCGAGGCGCCCGCCCGCGCCCAGGCGTGCCGGCTGCGCACCGCTCTGGCATGTTCGCCCATGCGCTCCTGGGCCGAGAATTCCTGGAGCCGGGCAGCGCGGACGAACGACTCGTCGAAAACGACGGAGCGATATTCGTCGTCACCACCTCCCGGGACGCCCTCGGGGGTCCCCTCAGGAGGGTTTCCACGCCCGGTCATACCTCAAGAGTAGGTCGCGAGGGGCGCCGGTAAACGCGGTGATACTCCACAACTTCGGTCACGGCGACGGTCACGGCGAGCGCGGCACTGTCGTCGCCGTGGCGGCCGGCCGGTCCGCGTCGGCAAACCCCGACGACGCTGCCGACGACGCCGACGGCACGGCGCCCGGGCGGTCGGCGGGCGTGGCATCGACGCCGCTGGTGGCGGGCGGCGGAGTCGGGTCCTGACGGTTGCCGGAGGCACCGCGGTAGACGGCCGTGAAGGCCAGCGCGACCACCCCGATCCCCATCAGGACGGCCAGCAGCCAGGCCACCGGGCGGTGCCAGCGGGCATGGCCGCGGTAGGGGCGCCCGGCGCTGCCGTACCGGCCGTACGGGCCATAGGGTCCGTCGGCGTCCCGGCCGTGGCCGAATCCATAGCCCGGGTCGGTGTCAGAGTCGTCATCAGGGTCATATCCGAACTCGGCGTCGCCGTCGGGGCCGTAACCGTCCTCGTACAGCTCGTCCTCGGGGGATACACCGGCCATGCGGCGGCGGGACGCCTCGGCGTCGGCGCGGGCCTGGGCGGCGGCCAGCATCCGCTCGATGGCGGTGGGTTCGTGGATCGTGGCGGACCGTACGAAGTCCTCGTCGAAGACCACGGCGGCGAACTCGTCGTTCGCTTCCCCGTGGCTGCGGTCGTCGGGCTCGTCACCGTCCGGGAACGGCTTGCCTCCCACGTCGTCCGGCACCCATTCAGAGTAGACCGGACGGGTCAATTTGGGCAGGGTGAAATGGTATTCGGGGGAACGCGGGCCAGGAGTGGGGCGGCGGAAGTTCCACCCGACCGGCGTACCCCCGAGAGGCGGCGGCGTCCCCCGATCGGGGGACGCCGGATGGGGGACCCCACACGGGTGACGCCGCAGCGGGAATCCCGCTCAGCGGGTGTGGCCGTCGCCGGTGACGATGTACTTGGTCGAGGTCAACTCGGGCAGGCCCATCGGGCCGCGGGCGTGCAGCTTCTGCGTGGAGATGCCGATCTCGGCGCCGAAGCCGAACTGGCCGCCGTCCGTGAACCGGGTGGAGGCGTTGACCGCGACCGTCGTCGAGTCCACCAGTTGGGTGAAGCGGCGGGCGGCCGTCTGGGAGGTGGTGACGATCGCCTCGGTGTGGCCGGAGGACCACAGCCGGATGTGGGCCACCGCGGCGTCCAGGGAGTCCACGACCGCCGCCGCGATGTCGTACGAGAGGTACTCGGTCTCCCAGTCCTCCACCACCGCCGGAACGACCGTGGCCTTGGACCCTTCCAACTGCTCCGCGAGGGCCAGCACCCGCTCATCGGCGTGCACCGTCACCCCGGCCTCGGCCAGCGCGTCCAGCGCGCGCGGCAGGAACGCGGGCGCGATGTCCTGGTGGACCAGCAGGGTCTCGGCGGCGTTGCACACACTGGGCCGCTGCGCCTTGGAGTTCACCAGGATCTCGATCGCCATGTCGAGGTCGGCCTGCGCGTCCACGTACACATGGCAGTTGCCGGTGCCGGTCTCGATGACCGGGACCGTCGACTCCTCGACGACCGTACGGATCAGCGACGCGCCACCCCGCGGGATCAGCACGTCCACCAGGCCGCGGGCGCGCATCAACTCGGCCACCGACTCCCGGCTCTCGCCCGGCACCAACTGCACGGCGTCGGCGGGCAGTCCGGCCCCGCCGACCGCGTCGCGCAGGACCTTCACCAGCGCGGCGTTGGACTGGTACGCGGACGACGAGCCGCGCAGCAGCACGGCGTTGCCCGACTTCAGGCACAGCGCGGCCGCGTCCACCGTGACGTTGGGCCGGGCCTCGTAGATGATTCCGACGACGCCGAGCGGTACCCGCACCTGGCGCAGATCGATCCCGTTGGGCAGGGTCGAGCCGCGCACCACCTCGCCGACCGGGTCGGGCAGCGCCACCACGTCCCGCACATCCGAGGCGATGGCCCGCACCCGCTCGGGGGTGAGGGTGAGCCGGTCGACGATCGCCTCGCTCGTGCCCGCCTCGCGCGCCCGCTCCACGTCCGCCGCGTTGGCCTCGACGATCTCCCTGGTCCGCACCTCGAGGGCGTCGGCCATCGCGAGCAGCGCGTCGTCCTTGGCCGCGCGCGGCAGCGGGGCGAGCTCAGTGGCCGCGACCCGGGCCCGGTAGGCGGCCTGGAGGACCGGGGACTTCGGCCAGGGGTCGGTGAGGGGCGAGGTGGGTGCGCTGGTCATGGAGTGAAGCCTACTGAGCGCCCGGCCGTATGCCCTCCGCCGTTCCGCTTTTCGAGACGGAATTCTCACGATGGGAACGTTCGCGCCATAAGGGCACTCCATCACGCCACAAGGACACGCCCTGAGGGCGCGCGAAAACGGCCGCGCCCTGTCAGCGCCCATCAGCCCATCAGTACGGGTGCACCCCTACCGGCGCGGCCGGCGGCGGGCCGTACCCCTCCGCCACGCGCTGGTGGTACGTCTCGCGGTCGATGACCTCGAGGCCGACGATCTCCCAGGGCGGCAGTTTGGCCGTGGACCGGTGCTCGCCCCACAGCCGCAGGGCGACCGCCGCGGCGTCGTGCAGGTCCCGGGCCTCTTCCCAGTAGCGGATCTCGGCGTGATCGTTGGCATAGCGGCTGGTCAGCAGGAACGGATGGTCGTGGGCCAGCCGCTCGAGCGCCTGCCGGACGTCCCGCAGCGGGGCCTCCGCGCCCGAAAGGCTGAGGGTGACGTGCCACATGCGGGTGACCTCGCCGGGCGCGCCCGCCGCGCCCACCGTGTCCCGCGCCTCGCCCACCCCGGCGCCCACGGTCCCGACACTGGTCAGGGTGCGCCCCGCCACTCCTTTGGGCAGCGCCCCCGAGCGCCCTCGTCTCACCGGCGGCCTCCTGTTGCTCGCTGCTCCGCTCACGCGCCGGGCGGAGCCGGTGTTGTGCTGCGGTTACCCGCGGTTCGGTGTACGGGCCCACTGCCGGTGCGGCCCCGTGCAACAAAGTTGACCAGCCCGCGGGAGGCCGCGTGGCGATTTTCCGGAAGCTCTCCGATGAATGAACGGACTTGTCGGATTTTCTGTCCCCTCAGTGACGTCCGTCACGTGTGCAACACGACCAGGTCGTCCCGGTGCACGACCTCGCGCTCGTACGCGGGGCCCAGCTCCCGGGCCAGCTCACGCGTCGACCGTCCGATCAGCCGGGGGATCTCCTTGGCGTCGAAGTTGACCAGCCCGCGGGCGACGGCCCGCCCTTCGGTGTCGCGCAGCTCGACCGGGTCCCCCGCGGTGAACTCGCCCTCCACGGCGGCGATACCGGCCGGCAGCAGCGAGGTGCGGCGCTCGACCACGGCCCGCACGGCCCCGTCGTCCAGGGTGAGCGACCCGCGCGGGGCGGAGGCGTGGGCCAGCCACAGCAGCCGGTCGGCGGAGCGGCGGCCGGTGCGGTGGAAGAACGTGCCGGTGGGGCGGCCCAGCAGGGCGTCACCGGCCCGGCTGGCGGAGGTGAGCACCACCGGGACACCGGCCGCGGCCGCGATACGGGCCGCCTCGACCTTGGTGACCATGCCGCCGGTGCCCACCCCGGAGCGGCCCGCGCTGCCGATCGAGACGCCGTCCAGGTCCTTGGGGCCGGTGACCTCGGCGATCCGGGAGGCGCCGGGGGTCCGGGGGTCCCCGTCGTAGAGGCCGTCCACGTCGGAGAGCAGCACCAGCAGGTCGGCCCGTACGAGATGGGCGACCAGGGCCGCGAGCCGGTCGTTGTCACCGAACCGGATCTCGTCCGTGGCCACCGTGTCGTTCTCGTTGACGACCGGCACGGCCCCCATGGCCAGCAGCTGGTCCAGGGTGCGGGTGGCGTTGCGGTAGTGGGCGCGGCGGCTGGTGTCGTCGGTGGTGAGCAGCACCTGGCCGACCCGGCGCCCGTAGCGCGCGAAGGAGGCGGTGTAGCGGGCCACCAGCAGGCCCTGGCCGACGCTGGCGGCCGCCTGCTGGCGGGCGAGGTCGCGCGGGCGCCGCTCCAGCCCCAGCGGCGCCAGGCCCGCGGCGATGGCACCGGAGGAGACCAGGACTATCTCCTTGCCGTCCGCGCCGCCGGGGCCGCCTGGCCCGCCTGGGCCATCCGCGAATTTGGCGAGGACGTCCACCAGCGCGTCGACCCGGTCGGCGTCCAGGCCTCCCGCCGCGGTGGTGAGGGAGGACGAGCCGACCTTGACCACGATCCTGCGGGCCGCGGCCACCTCGTCCCGTACCGCCGCCGACCCGTCCTGCTCGCTCACGCCGCTCCCCTGCTCGTCCCCTGGTCGTACGCGCCCTGGCGAGCGCTTCCTACACACTCATCATGACAAGCGCGCAATGTACGTCAGCCACGGCGCCGAGCGCCCGCGCATTTCACCCCCTGGACGAGCCGCCCGACGAGCCACCCGACGAGCCACCCTGATGAACCCCCACCGACCGTCCGCCGGCCGCCTGCCGGTCGCCTGACAGTCGCCTCGAGGTCGCCCGGTGGTCGCCCGCCCGACCTCGGGCGGCTCCTTTGGCCCCGATTCGAGACGGTTGGCGCGGGCGCGGATTGTCACCGGGCCTGGCGGCGGCATACGGTCAGGGGTCCCCCCATACACTTCCTTCGTTCTCCTGCCAGGAGCTCAACCCGTGCCCTCTGCCGGAATCGCCCCCCGCCGGGCCGTACAGCTGGCTGCGCTGCTCGCGATGCTGGTGTTCTTCACCACACAGCTCGTCGGCGCCGTACTCCCGAACGTGCCCCTCCTGATCGCCGCCTCGGCGGGTGGCCTCGCGCTCGATCTATATCTGCAGCACCAGCAACCCGGACTGCTGTCGCTGCTCGGCAAGGTCCGCTTCGACGTCACGGTGCGGCAGCTGTTCCGGGACATGCTCATCGTGGTGGGACTGCTGCGCATAGACGGCATCGACCCGCTGCACGAGCAGGCGCCGCTCACGGCGGGGCTGCTGCTGTTCTATGTGACGCACTTCGCCTGCCAGGCCGTGGCCATACTGGTCCGCCGCACCCGCCAGCTGCCGTTCGTCACCCGCAACATCGACGCGTCGGCGCTGCGGCTGAGCGACGCCCCGCCGCGGCTGTTCGCCCGCCAGCACGGCCGTCGGCTGATGCGCCTGTCGATCCCGGTCACCGTGGGTCTGCTGGTCACCGCGGGCACCGAGAACGCCTTGTGGGGCGCGATCGGCGTGGCCGTCGGCCTGCTGATCTCGGTTGCCGGCACCGCCCACCTGGGCACCTGGCTGCTGCCGCGCAAGCGCGTGGCCGGCGAGGCCAAGGCGCTGGCGTGGCTGGACAAGTGGCTGGCGGAGTACCAGCCGACGGTGGGGATGTACTTCTCCGGCGGCACCACCTCGGCGTACCAGGCGAACATGTGGCTCTCCACGCTCGCCGCGCTCGACGGCAACCCGATCATCGTGCTCCGCGAGCGCTTCATGGTGCAGAAGATCGACGCGACGGACGTGCCGATCGTGTGCCTGCCGAAGGTCGCGCACCTCATGCGGCTGGAGCACTCCACGCTCAAGGTGCTGCTGCACCCGGCGAACTCCGGCAAGACCTCGCAGGTCCTGCGCATCCCGTCGATCAAGCACGCCTTCACCAACCACGGCGAGAGCGACAAGCTCTCCAGCTGCAACCCGTACGCCAAGGCATACGACGAGGTGTGGGTCGCGGGTCCGGCGGCGCGTGAGCGCTACCAGCTCGCCGACATCGGCGTCGAGGACAAGGACGTGGTCGAGGTCGGCCGCCCGCAGCTGGCCCCGATCCGCCCCTACGCGGCCGCGGCCAACGGCGCGCTCGGCGGCACCGGCGGCGAGCACTTCACCACCGTGCTGTACGCGCCCACCTGGGAGGGCTGGGACGGCAACCCGGGCAACACCTCGGTCATCCTGGCGGGCGAGAACATCGTCCGCGAGCTGCTCGCCGACCCCAAGGTGCGCCTCCTGTACAAGCCGCACCCGATGACCGGCTCGGTCGACCCGCGCGCGGGCCGCTCCAACGAGCGCATCATGGCGATGATCACCGAGGCGAACACCAAGCGGAGCGGCGCCCGGCCCGGCTCGGAGGCCGCCGCCGAGCTGACCCGCCGTACCGACGAGCTCAACCGCCTCACCAGCACCTCCTTCCGCCCCAACGCGGACGAGATCGAGCGCATGAAGCTCCAGGGCGCCCCGGACAAGGACCGCGCCGCGGTCGTCGCGGCGGCCACCGCGGCCTGGGAGAACGCCTACTGGGCGTCGATGCCGGTGTGGGAGCACCAGATCATCACCGGCCCCCGGCCGGCCATCTTCACCTGCTTCAACCAGTCGGACCTGCTGATCAGCGACGTCTCGAGCGTGGTCTCCGACTACCTGACGAGCGAGAAGCCGTACGCGGTGGCGAACACCAGCGGGCTGTCCGAGGCCGAGTTCAAGTCGGGCTTCCCGACGGTGCGCGCCGCGACCGTCCTCACCCCGGACGCGAAGGGCGTGCCCGCGCTGCTCGAAGCGGTCCGCGACCCGGAGAAGGACACCGACGTGGCCGCCCGCGCAGAGCTGAAGGTGCACCTGCTGGGCCCGTCCGACCCGCCGTCGCTGGTGCGCTTCAACGAGGCCGCGCAGGCCCTGTGCGCCAAGGCCGACGCCCGCCGGGCCCGGATGGCCACCCGCCTGGCGGACGAGATCCCCGCGCAGCGCGAGGCCAGGGACGCCGCGGAGGAAGCGGAGCTGGAGCCGGGCTCGCCCGAGGCGGAGGAGACGGCGGCGGTCTGACCGGACCACACTCCCCGGACTCGTCCGGGCAGCGCGGCACAGTCAAGTGGCACAGTGAAGGGCCCCGGGAGAACGTCTGGTTCTCCCGGGGCCCTTCGCCGTACAAGCCGCTGTGCGAGCCCTTCGCCGTACGCGGGCAACCGTAACCGCGCCCCGCGCCGTACGGGCCCGCCTTACCGGCCACAGGCGGCGCGGGAAGGGGGCCTCGGCGCCGGAGGGCCGGGCCCCCGCCGAAGGCCCTCACGCGCCGCTAGAAGGGCTTGAACGCGCCGTACTCGTGGTCGGCCTCGTCCCGCTCCGCGTCGCGCTCGCGGCGGCGCTGGGCGGCCGGGCGGGGGGCCTCGAAGCGGTGGTCCTCGCCACGGCGGCCGAGCATCTCCGCACCGGCCGTGATGGTCGGCTCCCAGTCGAAGACGACGGCATCGTCCGTGGCGCCGATGACGACCTCGTCGCCCGCCCGCGCCCCGGCCTTCACCAGCTGTTCCTCGACGCCCAGCCGGGCCAGCCGGTCGGCGAGGTAGCCGACGGCCTCGTCGTTGTTGAAGTCGGTCTGGTGGACCCAGCGCTCGGGCTTCTCGCCCACGACCCGGTAGAAGCCGTCCTCGGCGACGACCCTGAAGCCCGCGTCGTCCACGGCCTTCGGGCGGATGACGATACGGGTCGCCTCCTCCGTGGGCCTGGCCTCCCGCGCGTCCCCGACGATCTTCGCCAGGGCGAACGAGAGCTCCTTGAGGCCGTGCCGGGAGACCGCCGACACCTCGAAGACCTGGTAGCCACGGGCCTCCAGGTCCGGCCGGATGATGTCGGCGAGGTCCTGGCCGTCGGGGACGTCGACCTTGTTCAGGGCAACCAGCCGCGGCCGGTTCTCGAGGCCGCCGTACTCCCTCAACTCCGCCTCGATGACGTCGAGGTCGCTCAGCGGGTCGCGCTCGGACTCCAGCGCCGCCGTGTCCAGGACGTGGACGAGCACCGAGCAGCGCTCGACATGGCGCAGGAACTCCAGGCCCAGGCCCTTGCCCTGGCTGGCGCCCGGGATCAGGCCCGGCACATCGGCGATCGTGTAGACGGTCGAGCCCGCCGTCACCACGCCGAGGTTGGGCACCAGGGTGGTGAACGGATAGTCGGCGATCTTCGGCTTGGCGGCCGAGAGCACCGAGATCAGCGAGGACTTGCCGGCGCTCGGGAAGCCGACCAGGGCCACGTCCGCGACCGTCTTGAGCTCCAGGACGACGTCCCCGGCGTGGCCCGGCTCGCCCAGCAGCGCGAAGCCGGGGGCCTTGCGGCGGGCCGAGGCCAGGGCGGCGTTGCCCAGGCCGCCGCGCCCGCCCTGGGCGGCGACGTAGGTGGTGCCCTGGCCGACCAGGTCGGCCAGGACGTTGCCCCCCGTGTCGAGGACGACGGTGCCGTCCGGGACGGGCAGGACCAGGTCCGTGCCGTCCTTGCCGGAGCGGTTGCCGCCCTCGCCGGGCTTGCCGTTGGTGGCCTTGCGGTGCGGGCTGTGGTGGTAGTCGAGCAACGTGGTGACCGACTGGTCGACGACCAGGATCACATCGCCGCCACGGCCGCCGTTGCCGCCGTCCGGGCCGCCGAGCGGCTTGAACTTCTCCCGGTGTACGGAGGCGCAGCCGTGGCCTCCGTTACCCGCGGCGACGTGCAGCTCGACGCGGTCCACGAAGGTGGTCATGACGCTGTGCCTCCAAATTAGCTACGTACCGAACGTCTTACGTACGGAATGTCTTAGACGTAACGCGCCGAGGGCGGACCCGCTTCCCCGTCACGGGAAAGAGCGGTCCGCCCTCGGAAAGGTGTGTGGTGTCGCCCCGGGCTGATTACTCAGCGACCGGAACGATGTTCACGACCTTGCGGCCACGCGCGGTGCCGAACTGCACCGCACCGGCGGCCAGCGCGAACAGCGTGTCGTCGCCGCCACGGCCGACGCCCGTGCCCGGGTGGAAGTGCGTGCCGCGCTGGCGGACCAGGATCTCACCCGCGTTGACGACCTGGCCGCCGAAGCGCTTGACGCCGAGCCGCTGGGCGTTGGAGTCGCGACCGTTCCGGGTGGACGATGCGCCCTTCTTGTGTGCCATCTCTCCTCAGTCCCTTACTTCGCAGCCGCGTCGATGCTGGTGATCTTCAGCGCGGTGTGCAGCTGACGGTGGCCGATCCGCTTGCGGTAGCCGGTCTTGTTCTTGTACTTCAGGATGTCGATCTTGACGCCCTTGTGGTGGTCCACGACCTCGGCCTGCACCTTGACCCCGGCCAGGACCCACGGGTCGCTGGTCACGGCGTCGCCGTCGACAACGAGCAGAGTCGAGAGCTCGACGGTGTCGCCGACCTTACTGCTGGACAAACGGTCGACCTCGATGACGTCGCCCACGGCCACCTTCTGCTGGCGGCCGCCGGTGCGCACGATTGCGTACACGCGGTTCTCACTCTCTCGCTAGTAATCGGGACCTCTGATGCCAGCCGCTCCCCACCGACCCGTACGGTCCGTGGTTCACCGATCGACTCGTATCGCCTCATGAGAGTGATACGGCATCGGCGAGCGGCCTCTCCCGACAGAGCGGGAGGGATTTGCTCAGGGGGTTTCTACTCAGGGGGTTGGCGTACAAACGCCGACGGTCAAGGTTACGGGGCCGGGACCAGGGGGTCAAACCGGGGCGGGGCGCCCGGGGCTCCACAGCGTTGTCAGTGGATGCCCCGGGCGCCCCGGCCCCGGTCCGGCGTGCTCAGTCGTCGGTGGAGGCCGAGACCGAGGACGGCGTCTGCTGCTCCGCCGCCGCGGTCTTCTTGGCCGCCGACTTCTTGGCCGTCGTCTTCTTCGCGGCGGTCTTCTTGGCGGTCGTCTTCTTCGCCGCCGTCTTCTTGGCCGCCGCCTTCTTCGCCGGCGCCTTCTTGGCGGCCTTGCGGGCCGTCTTCTTCGCCGGCGCCGGGGCGGCCGCGTCCTCCGGCTCCACCGCGGCCTCGGAAGCCGCCTCGGAGGCCGTCTCAGGGGCCTCGGGCTCGCCCACGGCCACCGGCTCCGGTGCCGACTCCGGCGCCGAGTCCTGGGCGGACGCGCTGACGACCACCACGGCCGCATCCTCGGAGCCCGACGGCGGGCCCGCGGGAGCGGTCACCTTACGGGTCACCCGTCGGCGCGTACGAGGCGCGGGCACCGGCTCCGGCGCCGCGACCGGCTCCGCCGCCGCCTCGGCCTTCGGCTCCTCCGCCGGGGCCTCCTTCGGCTCCTCGGCCGGCAGGACGACCACGGCCGCCTCCGGCCGCTCCGCGGCCTTCGGGGCGCCCGCGGGGGCGGTCGCCTTCCGGGTCGCCCGGCGGCGCGTACGGCCACGCGTGGCGGCCGCCTCAGCCTCCGCGGCGCTGCTGTACAGCTCCTCGTCGGCGGCGAAGGTCACCGGCTCCGGCATGGTCTTGTGCTCCATGGCCTCGTGAGCGGCCTCGGCCACCGTCTCCGGCTCCGCCTCGACCTCGGCGGTCTCCGGCACCTGCTCGGGCTCGGGCAGCTGGCCCGCGACCGCCGCGGCCTTCTTCTTCTTGCGCTTGCCGCCACCGCCGCCGACCGCCGCCGGCTGGTCCATGTGGACGATCAGACCACGGCCGTTGCAGTGCACGCAGGGCTCGGAGAAGGACTCCAGCAGGCCCTGGCCGACCCGCTTACGGGTCATCTGGACCAGGCCCAGCGAGGTGACCTCCGCCACCTGGTGCTTCGTACGGTCCCGGCCCAGGCACTCCAGGAGGCGCCGCAGCACCAGGTCCCGGTTGGACTCCAGCACCATGTCGATGAAGTCGATCACGATGATGCCGCCGAGGTCGCGCAGCCGCAGCTGGCGCACGATCTCCTCGGCCGCCTCCAGGTTGTTCCTGGTGACCGTCTCCTCCAGGTTGCCGCCCTGGCCGGTGAACTTGCCGGTGTTGACGTCGACCACGACCATCGCCTCGGTCCGGTCGATCACCAGGGAGCCGCCGCTGGGCAGCCACACCTTGCGGTCCAGCGCCTTCATCAGCTGCTCGTCGATCCGGTACGTGGCGAACACGTCGACGTCCGACGACCACTTCTGCAGCCGGTCCGCGAGGTCCGGCGCGACATGCGAGACGTATCCGTGGATCGTCTCCCAGGCGCCGTCGCCGCTCACGATGACCTTGGAGAAGTCCTCGTTGAAGATGTCGCGGACGACACGGACGGTCATGTCCGGCTCGCCGTACAGCAGCGTGGGGGCGCTGCCGGTCTTCGCCTTCTTCTGGATCTCCTCCCACTGCGCCTGAAGCCGCGTGACGTCGCGGGACAGCTCCTCCTCGCTCGCGCCCTCGGCCGCGGTACGGACGATGACGCCCGCGTCCTCGGGGACGATCTTCTTGAGGATCTGCTTCAGGCGCGAGCGCTCGGTGTCCGGCAGCTTGCGGCTGATGCCGGTCATCGAGCCCTCGGGCACATACACCAGGTAGCGACCGGGGAGCGAGACCTGGCTGGTCAGCCGGGCGCCCTTGTGTCCGATCGGGTCCTTGGTGACCTGGACCAGGACGGACTGCCCGGACTTGAGGGCGGTCTCGATGCGGCGCGGGCCGTTGGCCAGACCCAGCGCCTCGAA
Source organism: Streptomyces sp. LZ34 (assembly GCF_053890475.1). Taxonomy (NCBI): domain Bacteria; kingdom Bacillati; phylum Actinomycetota; class Actinomycetes; order Kitasatosporales; family Streptomycetaceae; genus Streptomyces; species Streptomyces sp. LZ34. Next base: position 8,439,234 of record NZ_CM132680.1, on the reverse strand, counting down.
GTTGACCTCGCCCGCGTAGAGGACGGCGTTGCGGCCCTTGCCGATGTCGACGAAGGCGGCCTCCATCGACGGCAGGACGTTCTGCACCTTGCCCAAGTAGACGTTGCCGACGTAGCTGTTGGACTGTTCCTTGTTGACGAAGTGCTCGACAAGGACGTTGTCCTCCAGCACACCGATCTGGGTGCGCTCGCCGTTCTGCCGGACGACCATCACCCGCTCGACCGCCTCACGGCGGGCGAGGAACTCGGCCTCCGTGATGATCGGCACCCGGCGGCGGCCCTGCTCGCGGCCCTCGCGGCGGCGCTGCTTCTTCGCTTCGAGCCGCGTCGACCCCTTGATCGACTGCACCTCGTCGGCGCCGGACTCGGCTGCTTCCTTACCCCCGCGCCGCTCCCGCGGCTCGCGGATCTTGACGACCGTGCGCTCCGGGTCGTCGCCCGACTCGGCCTCGGCGGCGTCCCCGCTGCGCCGACGGCGGCGCCGACGGCGACGGCTGCTGCTCGATCCGGCCGCGCCGTCGGTCTCGTCGGCCTCCTCAGCCCCGGCCTCGTCGGCGGCCTGCTCGTCCGCGCCCTCGTCCTCGTAGCGCTCGCCGGCCTCGCCCTCGGCGCTCTCGGCATCCGCGGCCTCGCCCCGGCGACGGCGGCGCCCGCCACGGCGACGGCGGCGGGCCGGGCGCTCGCCCGACTCCTCGTCGCCGTGCTCGCCCTCCGCGAGCTCGGCCTCCTCAGCGGTCTCGGCCGTCTCCTCGGCCTCGGCCTGGGCGGCCTGGTCGGCCTGGGCGGCTTGGTCGTCGAATGGCTCGCCGCGGCGACGGCGACGGCGACGCGCCCCACCGGTGGGCGCCGACGGCTCGGCAACAGCGAACGTCGCCGTGTCTTCCGTCTCGTCCGTCTCGTCCGCCTCATCCGCCTCCTCGGCGGCCGCGGCGGCGGCCAGGGCCGCGCTCTCCGGCGTCTGGAACACCGGCTCGGTGAACACCGGCGCCTGGAACACGGCGGTCGGCGGCCGTACGGCCCTGCGCCGCCCCCTGACCGGAGCCTCCGGCTCGGCCTCGTCGGCGGTCTGCGGGGCTTCGGCCCGCGGCGCGGTCTCGGCCTGCTCGTCGGCGGCAGCGGCAGCCGCACGGGTGGCCCGGCGGCGGGTACGGGTACGCGGCGCGGCCTCAGCGGGCTGCTCCGCGGCCGTGTCCTCGTCGGTCGCTTCGGTCGCTGTGGAGGCGTCCTCCGCGACCGTGGCGGCGGCCGAAGCCGACGCCTCCTCGCCCTCGGCCTCCGGCGAGCCCGCCGGGGCGGTCGCCTTCCGGGTCGCCCGGCGGCGCGTACGGCGGGCGGGCTGCGCGGCCTCCTCCGAGGTCTCGGCGGTCTCGCTCACGGTCTGGTCCTCCGTCGCGGCCTCCGGCGTCTCCTCGTCCGCGGAGCGCAGAGGGACTTCCGGGGCGGTCGCCTTGCGCGTCGCGCGACGGCGCCTGCGGCCGGGCCCGGCGGCCTCGGCCGCTTCCTCGGCGTCCGCGGCCTCAGCGGTCTCGTTCTCCGCGACGACATCGGCAGCCGCCGGGGTGGGCTCCTCGGCGGGAACAGCGGCCTCCGCCGTCTCCTCGCCGACGGACTGCGGCGGGCCCGCGGGGGCCGTCGCCTTACGCGTCACACGACGACTACGCGCCGGCGCGGCGGCCTCAGCCTCCGTGTCGGTCTCGTCAGCCGCCTCGTCGGACTCAGCGGCGGCGACCACCGTCTCGGCCGCCTCCGGCGAACTCGTCGGAGCGGACGCCTGGCGGGTCGCACGGCGGCGCTTGCGCGCCGGCGTGGCGGCCTCGACCGTCTCCTCGACGGCCTCAGCGGCCTCGTCCTCCGCGACGGCCTCGTCAGCCGCCTCGCCGGACTCAGCAGCGGCGACAACGGTCTCAGCGGCCTCCGCCGGAGGGGACACCTGGCGGGTCGCACGACGGCGCTTGCGCGCCGGCGCGGCGGCCTCCTCCGCGACCTCGGCGGCCACGGGCTCCGCGATGCCGTCCTCGGCCGTCTGGGCAGCCGGTTCCACAGCCGCCTCCGGCGCGCCCGCCGGAGCGGTCGCCTTGCGCGTCGCACGACGACGCGTACGCGGCGCGGGCACCGGCTCCTCAGCCGACGCGGCGGCAGCGGCCGCGGCCGGCTGGGCCTCCGCGGCGATGTCCTCGGCGGCGGCAGCGGACTCCGCCGCGGCGACCACCGTCTCGGCGGTCTCCGGCGTGCCCGCCGGTGCCGTCGCCTTGCGCGTCGCACGACGACGCGTACGCGGCGCGGGCACCGGCTCCTCAGCCGACGCGGCGGGGGCCAACGGTGCGACCGGGGTCTCGGCCGGGATCCCGAGGCCGGTGGGCTGGGCGGCCGGTATGGCCGGAGTGGCGGCCTGGGCCGCCTCGTCGCTCAGCGCTGCCCCGGGCGGACCGGCCGGGCGGGAGGCCGCGCGGCGGCGGCGCGGCGGCAGGGTGTCGCTGGGCGAGCTGTTCTCGATGGTGTCCCTGGGCGCGACGGCACGCTGAGCGGGCTGTCCCAGAGGCTGGATAGGTTCGATCGGATCAATAGGTTCGAGCATGCGGGCGTTTCTCCCGTCACGCTCCCGGGCGCCGCGTCTGCGTCCGGCCGCAATCCGCGCTGTGCGCGATTGCCGCCGCCCGCGGCGCGGGCGCCGCACGGGAGCTGTCGTCTCACTCGCCGGACCGGAAATGCCGGGACCGGCGAAAGTCTCCTGGTCAGTGCGCCTGCCGGACCCGGGTGGCTCCCTGGTCCATCGGCGGCGCGTCGACGGCGGTCCTACGCGGAACCTTCCGGCGCCATCGCGGCGGTCAGCCCGGCGGCCGTGGGTGGGGCGGCCAAGACTGCCTCGCGATCGGGCGCGAGCGGGTCGGTCACCGTGCCGGGCTCCTCATCGAGCAGCCCCTGCGCCAGCCTGGTCACCGCTGCGGGGACCGGCGGCGCCAGGTCGGCCGTAGCGCGGAGACCGGACAGGACGTCGTCGGGTCGTACAGCAGGTGTCAGATGCCGTACCACCAGCCGCAGTATCGCACAGGCTGGGTCCCCCGGCCTATCGACCGGGGCCGTGAGGGCCTCCAGCCGGGCCACCGCGCCACGCGCGTCGAAGGATCGCAACCCATTTTTCGTCCGGCGCTCGACCTCGACCGTTTCGGCCGCGAGGAAGGCGGCGACGGCGCGCTCGGCCTCCTCCGGGACGACTCCATCGAGCCGGATCTCCCAGACGGAGGCCTGTAGCCGCTCGGCCAGATTCGGCGTACGGGCCTCGACGGCGTCGATGACGTCGAGCCCGGCGGGCAGCGACTCGTCGAGGAGCTCACGCAGGCTTTCGGGGTCGCGCTCCTCGGTGAGCTGGATCTCCAGGTACTCGGCCTCACTGCCCGTGCCGGTGGGTGCGGCATTGGCGTACGACACCTTGGGATGCGGGGTGAACCCCGCCGAGTACGCCATGGGTACCTCGGCGCGGCGCAGCGCCCGCTCGAAGGCGCGCTGGAAGTCGCGGTGGCTGGTGAACCGGAGGCGGCCGCGCTTGGTGTAGCGCAAACGGATGCGCTGCACCGCGGGTGCGGGCGGCGGGCCTTCGGGCTGTCGCTTGCCCAGGGGTCCTTCTCCTTGCCTATGACGGCTGTCTGACGGCTGTCTGACGCCGGTGGCCGGGCCACTCACCCGAGCGGGTGCCGCGGCCCGTGCATCTACCAGCGTACTTGTCGGGCCGTGGGTTACTTGACGACCGACAGCGGCAGCAGCTTCCTGCCAGTCGGCCCGACCTGGATCTCGGTGCTCATCTGCGGGCACACACCGCAGTCGAAGCACGGGGTCCAGCGGCAGTCGTCGACCTCGGTCTCGTCGAGCGCGTCCTGCCAGTCCTCCCAGAGCCAGTCCTTGTCGAGACCGGAGTCCAGGTGGTCCCAGGGCAGGACCTCTTCGTAGGCGCGCTCGCGGGTGGTGTACCAGTCGACGTCCACGCCGAACCCGGGCAGCGTCCGCTCGGCGCCCGCCATCCAGCGGTCGTAGCTGAAGTGCTCGCGCCAGCCGTCGAAGCGGCCGCCGTCCTCGTAGACGGCGCGGATGACCGCGCCCACCCGGCGGTCGCCGCGGGAGAGCAGGCCTTCGACGATGCCCGGCTTGCCGTCGTGGTAACGGAAGCCGATGGAGCGGCCGTACTTCTTGTCGCCGCGGATCCTGTCGCGCAGCTTCTCCAGGCGCGCGTCCGTCTCCTCGGCGCTGAGCTGCGGCGCCCACTGGAAGGGGGTGTGCGGCTTGGGGACGAAGCCGCCGATCGAGACGGTGCAGCGGATGTCGTTCTGGCCGGAGACCTCGCGGCCCTTGGCGATCACCTTCGTCGCCATGTCGGCGATCTGCAGCACGTCCTCGTCGGTCTCGGTCGGCAGGCCGCACATGAAGTACAGCTTCACCTGCCGCCAGCCGTTGCCGTACGCGGTGGAGACGGTCCTGATCAGGTCCTCTTCCGAGACCATCTTGTTGATGACCTTGCGGATGCGCTCGCTGCCGCCCTCGGGGGCGAAGGTGAGGCCGGAGCGGCGGCCGTTGCGGGTGAGCTCGTTGGCGAGGTCGATGTTGAAGGCGTCCACCCGGGTCGACGGGAGCGACAGGCCGATCTTGTCTTTCTCGTAGCGGTCGGCGAGGCCCTTGGCGATGTCGCCGATCTCGGTGTGGTCCGCGGAGGACAGGGACAGCAGGCCGACCTCTTCGAAGCCGGTGGCCTTGAGGCCCTTGTCGACCATCTCGCCGATGCCGGTGATGGACCGCTCGCGCACCGGGCGGGTGATCATGCCCGCCTGGCAGAAGCGGCAGCCGCGCGTGCAGCCGCGGAAGATCTCGACGGACATCCGCTCATGGACCGTCTCGGCGAGCGGCACCAGCGGCTGCTTCGGATACGGCCACTCGTCCAGGTCCATCACGGTGTGCTTGGACACCCGCCACGGCACGCCGGAGCGGTTCGGCACGACGCGGGCGATCCGGCCGTCGGGCAGGTACTCCACGTCGTAGAACCCCGGCACGTAGACCCCGCCGGTGCGGGCGAGGCGGAAGAGCAGCTCGGCCCGGCCGCCGGGGCGGCCCTCGGCCTTCCAGGCCCTGATGATCTCGGTCATCTCCAGGACGGCCTGCTCGCCGTCGCCGATCACCGCGCAGTCGATGAAGTCCGCGATCGGCTCGGGGTTGAACGCGGCGTGGCCACCCGCGACCACGATGGGGTGGTCGTCGGTGCGGTCCTTGGCGTCGAGCGGGATCCCGGCCAGGTCGAGCGCGGTGAGCATGTTGGTGTAGCCGAGCTCGGTGGAGAAGGAGAGCCCGAAGACGTCGAAGGCCGCGACCGGGCGGTGTGAGTCGACGGTGAACTGCGGCACCTTGTGCTCGCGCATCAGCGCTTCCAGGTCCGGCCAGACGCTGTACGTGCGCTCCGCGAGCACGCCCTCGCGCTCGTTCAGCACCTCGTAAAGGATCATGACGCCCTGGTTGGGCAGACCGACCTCGTACGCGTCCGGGTACATGAGCGCCCAGCGGACGTCGCAGCTGTCCCACCTTTTGACGGTGGAGTTCAGCTCCCCGCCTACGTACTGGATCGGCTTCTGCACATGCGGGAGCAAAGCCTCGAGCTGCGGGAAGACCGACTCGACAGACATCCGGGAGACCTTCGTGAGCTGGCAAGGGTGACCCTCAACCCTAACCCGCCCGGAGGACACCTCTGACGCCGCTCATGCCGGCCCCTCTCCTGCCGTTCTCCCGCCGTCCGCGCGCATCACGGCCGCAGAGCCGCCCGGTGCTCCTCGCGCGAGACCTCGGCCCACAGCGCGGGCAGCTCCGCCTCCCGCCGGGCGGCCAGCGCCTCCTCGCGCCCGTACATGACGCCGAAGGTGAAGTCCCGCTCCCCGGCCGCGCGCGCCTGCTCGGCGAGCTCGCGCAGCGCCTCGCGCGCGACGCAGCTGTCCTGGTGGTCGCCGAGCAGATCCTGGAGCTCGGTCATGAGGCCCGCGAACGCCTTCGCGGGCTTGCCGAGCGCGGGGCGGGCGGCCTCGGCGGCGTAGCGGGCGCGCTTGGCCTTCTTGCGCGCCTCGTGCATGGCGACGTCCCGGTCGTGCCCGGAGGGAGTGGCGAGGGCGGTGGCGACGAGGGCGGCGAGCCGTTCGTAGTCGCGCAGCACGGCCGCGAGGATCACATCCCCGGCCGGCCGGGCGGCGGCGGGCCGCAGCGGCGGGTCGGCCGACAGCGCGTCGAGGGAGGCGAGCAGGGCGAGATAGCGCTCGCCGTCGAGCACGCCGATCAGGCGCTCGCGCGAGCCGCGGCGGCTCGCCTGCGACCAGGTGCTCAGCCGCTCGGCCACGGGGCCGGCGCGCAGCTCGTCCGGGAGCTCGCCGAGCCGCTCCTCGAGCCGGGCGGTGAGCACTTCCCGGTCGCGGTCGATGCCGAACTCACCGGCCAGCCACTTCAGCTCGTCGCCAATGGGCTCGGTGACGGCCCGGTCCAGAACCTTGCGGCAGGAGCGGAAGGCGCTGCGCAGTCGGCGGGTCGCGACGCGCGCGCGGTGCACGGAGTCAGGCACCTCCAGGCGTACGGCGGGGTCGAGCGAGACGATGGCGGCGAGCTGGCTACGGACGTAGTCGAGGACTATGCCGCCCGCCGTGGGCTCGGCGGCCTTCGCGGCCTTACCTGCCTTCTTACCTGCCTTCTTACCCATCTTGGTTTCCCGGTCCGCCTTCGCCTTCTTGTCCGTCCTGGCCGTCTTGGCCGGCTCGGCGCTCTTCGCGTCCCGCGCCACGCCGGTCTCGGCCAGCGCCCTGGCCAGCTTGGACGCGGCGGTCGACCGGCGCAGCCCCGCCCCCGTCAGAGACGACTCGAGCGCGTCGAGGAGCGCCGGGTCGCCGCCCTGGGCGAGCTCCAGCTCGACCTCCGTCCACCCCACCGGCTCGCCCGGCTCCGGGGTCAGGCGGCGCGCCGTGACCTGGTCGGCGGACAGCTCGGCGAGCAGGACACCGGCGGCGTCCACGAGGTGCCTGACGTTCCGTTCGGACACCAGGCGCACCAGGGGGACGAGTGCCTGGCCGCGGACGCGGGAGCGTACGAGGGCCGCGAGCTCGGCGGGCAGCGTGGCCGACAGCGGGGCGCGGATCTCGTCCCGGGCGTCCGGTCCGGCCGGCAGCTTGAGGTGCCATCCCGCGTCGCTGCCGCCCGTGCGGCGCCGCAGCGTGATGCCGTCCGCGGCGAGCCGCTGGTCGGCGGTGTCGTAATACGTGGCGTCCAGAATGGCCACGCCCTTGTCCACGACCTCCGCGACGCCGGCGACCCCGGCCAGGTCCGGGAGCCGGCCGTCGTCGGGAGCCTCGTACTTACGCTCGATCTCACGCACCGTGTCCGCCATGACGTGAATGTACTGCCCTGCGATGTTTGAGGGCAGCCCCCGGACGTCAGGCCGACCGGATGTCAGGCCGATACGGGACGCTGCACCCGGATCGACTGCAGCAGGCCCACCGCTATCCACACGGCGAACATGGACGACCCGCCGTACGAGACGAAGGGCAGCGGCAGACCGGCCACCGGCATGATGCCCAGCGTCATGCCGATGTTCTCGAACGCCTGGAAGGCGAACCAGGCGATGATCCCGGCGGCGACGACCGTGCCGTACAGCTCGGTGGTGTCCCGCGCGATGCGGCAGGCGCGCCACAGCACGATGCCGAGCAGCACGATGATCAGGCCCGCGCCCAGGAAACCCAGCTCCTCCCCCGCGACCGTGAAGACGAAGTCGGTCTGCTGCTCGGGCACGAACTGGCCGGTGGTCTGGGTGCCGTGGAACAGCCCCTTGCCGGTGAGGCCGCCCGAGCCGATCGCGATCCGCGCCTGGTTGGTGTTGTAGCCGACGCCCGCCGGGTCGAGGGCCGGGTTGGCGAAGGCGGCGAAGCGGTCGATCTGGTACTGGTCGAGCACGCCGAGCTGCCAGATGAGGACCGCGCCGATGACGGCCGCGCCGATCAGCCCCACGATCCAGCGGTTGGAGGCACCCGAGGAGAGCAGCACGGCGAGCACGATGACCGCCATCACCATCACCGAGCCGAGGTCCGGCATGAGCAGCACGATCGCGATGGGCAGCGTGGCGAGCCCGAGGGCCTGCACGACGGTGCGGTGGTCGGGGTTGATGCGGTCCCCCGCGTCCACGCGCGCGGCCAGCAGCATCGCCATCCCCAGGATGATGGTGATCTTGGCGAACTCGGAGGGCTGGAGGGAGAAGCCGCCACCGACCACGATCCAGGCGTGCGCGCCGTTGATGGTGGAGCCGAGCGGGGTGAGGACGGCGAGGACGAGGACCACGGACAGCGCGTACAGCACGGGCACGGCCCCGCGCAGCGTGCGGTGGCCGAGCCAGATCGTGCAGATCGCGAGGACCAGCCCGATGCCGGTGTTCATGGCGTGCCGGATCAGGAAGTAGTACGGGTCGCCCTGGTTGAGCTCGGTGCGGTTGCGGGTGGCGGAGTAGACGAGGACGCTGCCGATGGCGGACAGGGCGAGCGCGGCGAACAGCAGTATCCAGTCCAGGCGGCGCACGATCGAGTCGCGCGCCATGAGCTTGCCCCAGGTGCCGCGCTCGGGGGTGAAACGGCGGGCGGTGTAGGTGTGTGTCGAGGCACTCATTGCTGCAGGTCCCGCCTTCCGACGACCTTGATCGGCGGGCCCAGCGGCTGGGCCTCGACGGTGCCGTCGGAATCGATCTTGGGGAGGGTCGGCTGGGGCCTGGGCAGCAGCGCCTTCTTGTTGTCGATCTTCCCCTTGGCGTCCACCCCGTAGAGCGCGTTGTAGATGTTGCGCACGGCGGGGCCGGAGGCGCCGGAGCCGGTACCACCCTGGGAGATCGTCATGACGATCGCGTAGTCCTTGGTGTACGTCGCGAACCACGAGGTCGTCTGCTTGCCGTAGACCTCCGCCGTACCCGTCTTGGCGTGCATCGGGATCTTGTTCTGCGGCCAGCCGCCGAATCGCCAGGCGGCGGTGCCGCGGGTCGCGACTCCCGCGAGGGCACTGTCTATCTTGTTGCGCGTCTGCTGAGTCATCGGCAGCTTGCCGTGCGACGTGGGCTTGACCTCCCGGACCTTCTTGCCGTCGGCGCTGATGATCGCTTTGCCGATGGTCGGGTCGTACAGCGTGCCGCCGTTGCTGATCGCGGCGTAGATGGTGGCCATCTGGATCGGGGTGACGAGCGTGTCGCCCTGGCCGATGGAGTAGTTCACGGAGTCACCGGCGCGCATCTTCATGCCTTCGAGGCAGTTCTCGTAGGCGATCCGCTGACCGTAGTTCCCGCTCTTCTTGCCGTACTTGCACCAGGCGTTCTTGTTGGCCTTCCAGTAGTCCTTCTTCCACTGGCGGTCCGGGATCCGGCCGGTGACCTCGTTGGGGAGGTCGATGCCGGTCTCCTTGCCGAGGCCGAACTGGTGCGCGGTCTTGTAGAACCAGTCCGCCGGGTGCTTCTTGGGCTTGTTGCCGCCGTCCTTCTGCCACTGCTTGTACGAGAGGTCGTAGAAGACGGTGTCGCAGGAGACCTCCAGCGCCCGGCCGAGGCTGATCGGGCCGTAGCCCTTCGACTCGAAGTTCTTGAAGACCTGTGAGCCGATGTTGAACGAGCTGCTGCAGTTGTAGTTGCCGTCGAAGTCGTAGCCGGCGTTGACCGCGGCCGTGGTCGGGACCACCTTGAAGATCGAGCCGGGGGCCGCCTGGCCCTGGATCGCCCGGTTCAGCAGCGGGAAGTTGGAGTCCTTGCCGGTGAGCCTCTTGTAGTCCTTGCCGGAGATGCCGCCGACCCAGGCGTTGGGGTCGTACGTCGGATTGGAGGCCATCGCGACCACCCGGCCGGTCTTCGCCTCCATGACCACGACCGCGCCCGCGTCCGCCTCGTACTTGCGGCCCGTGTTCCGGTCCATCTCCTTGCGGGCGTCCTTCATCGCCTGGTCCAGCTCCTTCTCGGCGACGGCCTGCACACGGGCGTCGATGCTGGTGACGACGTTGGCGCCGGGCTGGGCCTTCTGGCTCTCGGCCTGGCCGATGACCCGGCCGAGGTTGTCGACCTCGTAGCGGGTCACCCCGGCCTTGCCGCGCAGCTGGTCGTCGTACTCGCGCTCCAGGCCGTTGCGGCCGATCTGGTCGGAGCGGAGCAGCGGCGACTGGCTGTGCTCGGCCTTCTTGATCTCCTCGTCGGTGACCGGGGAGAGATAGCCGAGCACCTGGGCGGCGTTGGAGTCGCCGGGCGCGGCGTAGCGGCGCACGGCGGTGGGCTCCGCGCTTATCCCGGGGAAGTCCTCTTCGCGCTCGCGGATCTGAAGGGCCTGCTTGGGGCTGGCCTCGTCGGTGATGGGGATGGGCTGGTAGGGCGAGCCGTTCCAGCAGGGCTGGGGCGTCTTGGCGTCGCACAGCCGGACCTTGTCCATGACGTCCTTGGGCTTCATGTCCAGGACGCCCGCGAGACGGGTGAGGACGGCCTTCCCGTCGTCCTTCATCTTCATCAGCTCGGTGCGGCTGGCGGAGACGACGAGACGGGTCTCGTTGTCGGCGAGCGGCACGCCGCGGGCGTCCAGTATCGAGCCGCGCACGGCGGGGTGGACGACCTGCTGGACGTGGTTGTTGGCGGCTTCGGCGGTGTATTCGTCGCCGTTGCGGATCTGTAGATACCAGAGGCGGCCGCCGAGGGTGAGCAGGAGTGAGAAGACGAGGATCTGGATGGCGACGAGCCGGATGGTGACGCGCGGCGTCCGCCCGGTCTCGGGGATATTACTCACAGCGGCAGCCCCCACTGGTTGTCAGGCCGGGGGTACGGCCCGCGGCGCAGCCGCTGTCGGTCGCAGTGTCCCCGGAAGAACGCAGCCTCACAGCGGCAGCCCCCACTGGTTGTCAGGCCGGGGGTACGGCCCGCGGCGCAGCCGCTGTCGGTCGCAGTGCCCCCGGAAGAACGCAGCCTCAACGCGGCCCCCACTGGTTGTCAGAACGCGACCTCACAGGCGTTTGACCCCCTTGAGGCGTCCCGTCCCCCGGTTGGCGGCCTTCATCAGGAGACCGCCGCGCTGGCTGCCGATGCGGGAGCCGCCGGAGCTGTCGGCCATCGGGTCGTTCTCGCTCTTTCTGGCCATCCCCATGATCAGCGGCACCGTGAAGGGCGCCAGCAGCAGGTCGTACAGCGCCGCGGTGAACAGCAGCTTGCTCAGGCCCGCGTGGCGGGCCGCGTCGTCGCCGACGAGCTGGCCGACGCCCGCGTACAGCAGCGTGCTGCCGATGGCCGCCGCGACGACCACGAGCATCGGCCCGGTGGCCGACCGGAGCTGGCCGGTCTCGGGCTTGGCCAGGCCCGCCAGATAGCCGATGACGCACAGCACCAGCGCGTAGCGACCGGCGGCGTGGTCGGCGGGCGGGGCGAGGTCGGCGAGCAGGCCCGCGCCGAAGCCGATGAGCGCGCCGCCGGTGTGGCCGTAGACGAGCGCGAGGCCGAGGACGACGAGCAGCAGCAGATCGGGGACCGCGCCGGGCAGCTGTAGCCGGGCAAGCACACAGACCTGGACGACGAGGGCGATGACCACGAGAAGGGTCGACAGCAGGACCCGGTTCAGACGCAGCATCGGTCAGCTCCTGTTGGCGGAGGCGCTCGGGGTCGAGGACGGTTTGACCGTGACGGTGACCGTGGGCGCCGGCTTGGGCTTGGCGGGCTTGGGCGGCAGCACGGTGTCCCGCGGGTTCTCGCGGGGCGGCTCGACGACGACGCCCACGATGTCGAGCTTGGTGAAGCCCACGTACGGGCGCACCAGCAGGGTGCGGGTCAGATCGCCGCCCGAGGGGTCGACGCGGACCACCTCGCCGACCGGAACGCCGGGCACGAAGGGCTTGTTGGCGCGGGAGCCGAAGGTGACGAGCCGGTCGCCCTTCTTGATCTTGGCCTTGCCGTTGAGGAGCTGGACGCGCAGCGAGCGGTCGCCCTGGCCGTTGGCGAAGCCCAGCTCGCCGGACTTCTCCATGCGCGTGCCGACGGTGAAGTCCGGGTCGATGGCCAGCACTACGGTGGCGGTCGACGGGCCGACGGTGGTGACCCGGCCGACCAGGCCGTCGCCGTTGATGACGGTCATGTCGCGGCGGATGCCGTCCTTGCGGCCCACGTCGACGGTGACGGTCCAGGAGAAGCCCTGGGCCGCTCCTATGGCGATGACCTGGGCGCCCTTGACACCGTACTGGCCGGCGCCCGCGGTCTTGCGCAGCTTGTCCAGCTCGACGACGCGGGCGCGGTTGCGGGCGTCGCTGCCGAGCCGCTGCTTGAGCTCGGCGTTCTCCCGCTCCAGGGCGCTGATCCGGTCGTGCCGCTCACCGGAGTCCCGTACGGCCGCCACGGCGTTGCCGATCGGGTCGACCGCGGAGGCGACCCCCTCCTCGACGGGGCCGAAGACGGACGCGGCGGCCTGCCGGGCGCCGTCGAGGGGCGAATCCTCGCCGCCGCGGATATCCACCGTGATCAGTGCGAACGCGATGGCGACCAGCAGCACCAGGAGCAGCCGGCTCTCTCGTGTGTCCCTCACGTGCGGCGACGTGCCTTCCTCGTCGGAGTCGGACCGGCTACGGCTTCGTCGGGCGTTTTCTCACGCGTTGCCGGTCATGGGGAGCCTTATGCCTGTATATCAGTGAACCGCCGCTCCGCCGTACGGGAAGACGGCCCCCCGTACGGCGGATTCACCGGATCGTCATCTGCGGGGCTGGGCGTCCAGCACCTGCTGGAGCGCCTCGAACTCCTCGACGCACTTGCCGGAGCCGAGCGCGACCGAGTCCAGCGGGTCCTCGGCGATATGGATCGGCATGCCGGTCTCACGGCGCAGCCGCTCGTCGAGGCCGCGCAGCAGGGCGCCGCCGCCGGTGAGCACGATGCCGCGGTCCATGACGTCGCCGGACAGCTCGGGCGGGCACTTGTCGAGGGTGGTCTTGACCGCGTCGACGATCGCGTTGACCGGCTCCTCCATGGCCTTGCGGACCTCGGCGGCGGAGATCACGACGGTCTTGGGGAGGCCGCTGACCAGGTCGCGGCCGCGGATCTCGGTGTGCTCCTCTTCCTTGCCCTCAAAGGCGGAGCCGATCGTGATCTTGATGTTCTCGGCGGTGCGCTCGCCGAGCAGAAGGCTGTACTCCTTCTTGATGTGCTGGATGATCGCGTTGTCCAGCTCGTCGCCCGCCACCCGGATGGACTGTGCCGTGACGATTCCGCCGAGCGAGATGACCGCGACCTCGGTGGTACCGCCGCCGATGTCCACAACCATGTTGCCGGTGGCCTCGTGGACCGGGAGGCCGGAGCCGATGGCGGCGGCCATGGGCTCCTCGATGATGTGCACCTGGCGGGCGCCCGCCTGGGTGGAGGCCTCGATGACGGCGCGGCGCTCGACGCCGGTGATGCCGGAGGGCACGCAGACCACGACGCGGGGACGGGCGAGGTAGCGGCGCTTGTGGATCTTCAGGATGAAGTACCGCAGCATCCGCTCGGTGATCTCGAAGTCGGCGATCACGCCGTCTTTGAGCGGGCGCACAGCCACGATGTTGCCAGGGGTGCGGCCGATCATCTTCTTCGCCTCGGCGCCCACCGCGAGAATTCCGCCGGTGTTGGTGTTGATGGCGACGACGGACGGCTCGTTGAGGACGATCCCGCGGCCCCTGACGTACACCAGCGTGTTGGCGGTCCCGAGGTCGACAGCCATGTCACGGCCGATGAACGACATGTTGTTCCCCATGAGGATACGTCAGGCCTTCCCACTTGAGCGTTTGCTTTTGAGGTCGGCAGGATGTGGTGCGCTGCGAGGCGCGGAAGCTCTCATCGTAGTCACGCCCGCTCGAACACGCTGCGGGGGTCCTCCGCCATTGTCAGCAGAACACGGGCCCGCCCCTGCTAATGGTGACGTCGTGTCGCGGGGATGCGTTCCCTCGATCGGCTCGCATATGCCAAAGGGCGGCCGAACAATAACGGCCGCCCCTGGTCAGCGGGGGTGACGATGTGATGAACGGTCAGCGGTGAGGGTCAGGCGAGCCCGGGGAAGAAAATCTTGATTTCCCGCTGGGCGGACTCTTCGGAATCGGAGGCGTGAATCAGGTTCTCCCGCACGATCGTGCCGAAGTCACCCCGGATGGAGCCCGGCGCCGCGGCGATCGGGTCGGTCGGCCCCGCCAGCGCCCGTACGCCCTCGATGACGCGCTCGCCCTCGACGACCAGCGCGACGACCGGGCCGGAGGCCATGAACTCCACCAGCGGCTCGTAGAACGGCTTGCCCACGTGCTCGGCATAGTGCTGCTCCAGCACATCGCGGCCGAGTTCGCGCAGCTCCAGCGCGCTGATCGTCCAGCCCGCCTTCTTCTCGATGCGGCTCAGGATCTCGCCGGTCAGTCCGCGTCGTACGGCGTCGGGCTTGAGAAGGACGAGCGTGCGCTGGGTCACTGCGAGAACTCCTTGAAAACGTGGCATGCGGGTGATGCTGTGCCGCCGAGGCTACATGGGTGAACGACGGCCACGTTACGCAGTGTCAGCAGGGGCGGCGGCGAAGCGCGCCTTCGCCTCGTCGACCTTGCGGCCGAAGTGGACCGAGGCCCACCACAGCGCCGCGAAGGCCGCGCCCAGAACGTACATGGTGGTGACGATCGTGCCGCTCAGCACCAGGCCGATCTGCAGGGCCCAGCCGATGTGCACCGCGCCGGGGCGGCCGAGCATCCCGCACAGCAGGACGCACAGCGCCATGGCGATGCCGCAGACCGTCCATACCGTGGCCACGGACAGGCTTGAGGTCTTCATGGCCACCAGCCCGGCGAAGCCGATCACAAAGAATTCACCGATCAGTGTGGACGCGCAGAGCGTTCGCATGTCAGCCCTTTCCCAGGAGCAGCCGGGCCTCGCCGACCGTTATCACCGAGCCGGTCACCAGCACGCCCGCGCCGGCGTACTCGCTCTCTTCCTCCGCCAGCGTGATCGCCGCCTCCAGGGCGTCGTCCAGCCGCGGCTCGACCTGCACCCGCTCCGCGCCGAAGACCTCCACGGCGATGGCGGCCAGCTCGTCCGCGTCCATCGCGCGCTGGGTGGAGTTGCGGGTGATCACCACCTCGGCGAAGATCGGCTCAAAGGCCTCCAGGAGGCCGCGCACATCCTTGTCGCCGCTCGCGCCGACCACGCCGATCAGCCTGCTGAAGCCGAAGGCCTCGGTGACCGCCTCGGCCGCCGCCCGCGCGCCGGCCGGGTTGTGCGCGGCGTCCAGGACCACGGTCGGGCTGCGGCGCACGACCTCGAGACGGCCCGGAGAGGTGACGGAGGCGAAGGCGGTCCGGACGGTCTCGATGTCGAGGGTGCGGGCGTGCTCCGAGCCGACGCCGAAGAACGCCTCCACGGCGGCCAGCGCCACCGCCGCGTTATGCGCCTGGTGGGCCCCGTACAGCGGGAGGAAGACCTCCGGGTACTCACCGCCGAGGCCGCGCAGGGTCAGCAGCTGACCGCCGACCGCCACCTCGCGGGAGAGCACGCCGAACTCCATGCCCTCGCGGGCGACCGTGGCGTCCACCTCGACCGCGCGCTTGAGGATCACGGACGCGGCCTCCACGGGCTGCTGGGCCAGCACCACCGTGGCGTCCTGCTTGACTATCCCGGACTTCTCGGTGGCGATCTGCTCCGGTGTGGTGCCCAGCCGGTCGGTGTGGTCCAGCGAGATCGGCATGATCACCGCGACCCCGGCGTCGATCACATTGGTGGCGTCCCACTCGCCGCCCATGCCGACCTCGACCACCGCGATGTCGACCGGCGCGTCCGCGAAGGCCGCGTACGCCATGCCGGTGACCACCTCGAAGAACGAGAGCCGGTGCTCCTGCGAGCCGTCGACCATGTCGATGTACGGCTTGATGTCCTGGTACGTCTCGATGAAGCGCTCGGCGGAGACCGGCGCGCCGTCCAGGCTGATCCGCTCGGTGATCGACTGCACATGCGGGCTGGTGTAGCGGCCGGTGCGCAGCTCGAAGCCGCCCAGCAGCGACTCGATCATGCGGGCGGTGCTGGTCTTGCCGTTCGTCCCGGTGATGTGGATCGAGGGGTACGCGCGCTGCGGGGAGCCGAGGACGTCCATCAGCGCCTCGACGCGCACCAGCGAGGGGTCGAGCTTGGTCTCGGGCCAGCGCCCCGCGAGCTCCGTCTCCACCTCCCGCAGCGCCCGGTCCAGCTCCGGGTCGGCCGGGCGGGAGGGCACACCGTCCCCCTGCGGCGGCCCGGCCTGGGTCCGCAGCGTCCGGCTCCCGGCCTCGATCACGGCGAGGTCGGGGTCGCGGTCGGTCTCGGCTCCGACGATCTCGTCGAACTCGTCGGGTTCGTTCTGGGGGCTCTCGCTCACGCCGCCCAGTCTACGAGGCACCGCTGACAGCCCCGGGCAGCCCCGGCGGCTCGAGGCCGGTCCGCGTCCGCGACGCACGGGAGCCCGGCCGGGGCGTTCCCCGGCCGGGCTCCCTGCGATACGAGCGCGCCGTCCCCGGCGGCCGGGCTCAGCCCTGGGGCAGGGCCGCCAACTGTGCGGTGATCCGGGCGATATCGGCATCGGCGGTGGACTGCCGCTGCCGGATCCCCTCCACGACGTGGTCGGGCGCCTTGGCCAGGAAGGCCTCGTTGTTCAGCTTCGCCGTGGTCTGCGCCTTGTCCTTCTCGGCGGCCGCGAGGTCCTTGGCCAGCCGCTTGCGCTCGGCCTCGACGTCGATCGCGCCGGACAGGTCCAGGGCCACGGTCGCGCCCGCGACCGGCAGCGAGGCGGTGGCGGTGAAGTCCGCACCGGCCGGCTGCAGCCGCAGCAGCGAGCGCATGGCGTCCTCGTGGGCCGCCAGCGGGGTGCCGGACAGGTCGAGCCGCGCCGGGACCTTCTGGCCGGGCTGAAGGCCCTGGTCGGCGCGGAACCTGCGGACCTCGGTGACCACCTGCTGGAGGGTGGTGATCTCCTGCTCGGCGGCGGCGTCGCGGAAGCCGCCGTCGCGCGGCCAGTCGGCGATGACGACGGACTCCCGGCCGGTGAGCGCGGTCCACAGCTTCTCGGTGACGAACGGGACGACCGGGTGCAGCAGCCGCAGCATCACGTCCAGGACCTCGCCGAGCACCCGCCGGGAGGTGTTGGCCGCTTCGCCGCCCTGGGCGAAGGTGGTCTTGGACAGCTCGACGTACCAGTCGAAGACCTCGTCCCACGCGAAGTGGTAGAGGGTGTCCGACAACTTGGCGAACTGGTAGTCCTCGTAGTACGCGTCGACCTCGGCGACCACCGTGTTCAGCCGGGACAGGATCCAGCGGTCGGCCGCCGACAGCCGCTCGGCGGCGGGCAGTTCGCCCTCGACCGTCGCGCCGTTCATCAGCGCGAAGCGCGTCGCGTTCCAGATCTTGTTGGCGAAGTTGCGGGACGCCTGGACCCAGTCCTCGCCGATCGGCACGTCCACGCCGGGGTTGGCGCCCCGGGCGAGGGTGAAGCGGACCGCGTCCGAGCCGTACCGGTCCATCCAGTCCAGCGGATTGACCGCGTTCCCGAAGGACTTGGACATCTTCTTGCCGAACTGGTCGCGCACCATGCCGTGCAGGGCGATGGTGTGGAACGGCGGGGTGCCGTCCATCGCGTACAGGCCGAACATCATCATCCGGGCGACCCAGAAGAACAGGATGTCGTAGCCGGTGACCAGGACCGAGTTCGGATAGAACTTGCCCAGGCTGCCGGTGTCCTCCGGCCAGCCGAGCGTGGAGAACGGCCACAGGCCCGAGGAAAACCAGGTGTCCAGGACGTCGCTGTCCTGCGTCCAGCCCTCGCCGGACGGCGGCTGCTCGTCCGGTCCGACGCACACGACCTCGCCGTTCGGCCCGTACCAGACCGGGATCCGGTGGCCCCACCACAGCTGGCGCGAGATGCACCAGTCGTGGAGGTTGTCGACCCAGTCGAAGTAGCGCTTGGCCATGTCCTCCGGGTGGATCTTCACCCGGCCGTCGCGGACCGCGTCGCCCGCGGCCTTGGCCAGCGGGCCCACCTTGACCCACCACTGCATGGACAGCCGCGGCTCGATGGTCGTCTTGCAGCGCGAGCAGTGGCCGACGGAGTGGGCGTACGGCCGCTTCTCGGCGACGATCCGGCCGTCGGCGCGCAGCGCGCCGACGATGGCGCTGCGGGCCTCCAGCCGGTCCAGGCCCTGGAAGGGGCCGTGGGCGGTGATGACCGCGTGCTCGTCCATGACGGTCAGGCTCGGCAGCCCGTGGCGCTGGCCGATCTCGAAGTCGTTCGGGTCGTGGGCCGGGGTGACCTTGACCGCGCCGGTGCCGAACTCCGGGTCGACGTGCTCGTCGGCGACGACCGGGATGCGGCGGCCGGTGAGCGGCAGCTCGATCTCGGTGCCGACCAGGTGGCGGTAGCGCTCGTCGTCGGGGTGGACGGCGACCGCGGTGTCGCCGAGCATCGTCTCGGCACGGGTCGTCGCGACCACGATCGAGTCGTCGCCCTCCCCGTACCGGATCGAGACCAGCTCGCCGTCGTCGTCCTGGTACTCCACCTCGATGTCGGAGATGGCCGTCAGACAGCGCGGGCACCAGTTGATGATCCGCTCGGCGCGGTAGATCAGCTCGTCGTCGTAGAGCTTCTTGAAGATGGTCTGGACGGCCTTGGACAGCCCCTCGTCCATGGTGAAGCGCTCACGGTTCCAGGCGACGCCGTCGCCCAGGCGCCTCATCTGGCCGGAGATCTGCCCGCCCGAGGTGGCCTTCCACTGCCACACCCGCTCGACGAACGCCTCGCGGCCCAGGTCGTGGCGGGAGACGCCCTCCTTGGCGAGCTCGCGCTCCACCACGTTCTGGGTGGCGATGCCGGCGTGGTCCATGCCGGGCTGCCACAGCGTCTCGTAGCCCTGCATGCGCTTGCGCCGAGTGAGCGCATCGATGATGGTGTGCTCGAAGGCATGGCCGAGGTGCAGGGATCCGGTGACGTTGGGCGGGGGGATGACGATGGCGTAGGGCTCTTTGCCGCTGTTCTCGTCCGCCTCGAAGTAACCGCGCTCTACCCAGCGCTCGTACAGCTGCCCCTCTACATCGGCCGGCGCGTACTGGGTCGGCAGTTCGGGGTGGCTGCTGTTCGGCCCCTTGTCAGGGCGCTGCTGAGAGTTCTCGGTCACGACCGCAGTCTAAAGGGACGCGGCACTCCGTTACGAACAAGTTGTGGCCCCGCCGCATGGGGAGGGCATCCCGTCAGGAAGGATGTTGCGCACCTGTCATGGGCATCGAAGAGAGGGCACGATGAGCTACCACCAGCCGCCGCCGCAGCCCGGGCCCTATGGGGCGCAGCCGGGACCGTACGGCGCCGGTCAGCCGCCCGTGCCCAATAATCCCTACACCCAGGAGCCGGGCTACGGCTATCCGCCCCAGGGCGGGCAGCCGGGCGGCTACGGCGGTTCCGGTACGTACGGGGGCTACGGCCAGCCGAGCCCCTATGGCCAGCCGAATCCGTACGCCCAGCCGCCGCAGCAGCAGGCACCGCCCCCGCAGCAGATGCCGGGACCCGGCTACGGCTACCCGCAGCAGCCGCAGCCGCCCGCGCCCGGTGGCCGCCGCCGCGGCAGAGCCCTGGGCATCGCGGTGGGCGTGGTGGTGGCCCTGGGGGCCGCGGCCGGCGGGGCCTACTTCCTGCTCGGCGGGGGCGACGACGGCCCGTACAAGTTGACCACCCCGAAGACGGTCGCCGGCGACTACCAGCGCCAGGGGGCCGGCACGGACGAGAACGACCTGTCCGAGTCCGGCAAGAAGGACCTCCAGCAGGTGCCGGTCGTCAAGGATCCGCATCTGGTGGCGGCCGACTACCAGTCCTCGGGGAAGAACATGATGAAGTTCACTGGCGTCTGGGGCGATGTGACCGACCCGAAGCGGGGCGCGGACCTGTCCCTGGCGGTCATCGTCAAGGCGCTTCAGGACAACGGCACGGCGCAGGCCCAGGGCAGCGCCCAGGAGTTCTCCCCCGACGGCTTCGACGGGGACGTCCTGAAGTGCCAGTCGTTGAAGTTCACCTCGGATCAGGGATCCGTGGAGGCGCCCGCGTGCGTCTGGGGCGACAAGGACACCTTGGGCGTCACCGTGATGGTGGACCCGGCGGCCGCGGTCCTGGGCGGCGGCGGCATGTCGCTGCGGGACGCCGCGGAGCTCACCGTCAAGGTGCGCGACGACGCGCGCGTCCAGATAGACAGCTAGCAGCAACAACGGCAACAAACGAAGGACAGACATGAGTTACAACCAGCCGGGCCCGTACGGCCAGCAGCCCCAGCAGCCGGGTCCCTACGGGCAGGGCGGCGCGGCCGGACAGCCCGGCTACGGCTACCCGCAGCAGCCTCCGCAGCAAGGCGGCGGCTACGGCCAGCCCAACCCCTATGGGCAGGCTCCCCAGCCCCAGCAGCCGCCGCAGCCCCAGCCCGGGTACGGCTACCCGCAGCAGCAGCCCGCCCCCTACGGCCAGCAGCCGTACGGGCAGCCGGGCATGCCCGGGCCGTACCAGCCGACGCCCCCGCCGAGCGGCGGCAACAAGAAGGGCCTGGCGATAGCCATCGGCGCGGTGGTCGTGGTGGCCGCGGTGGTCGGCGGGTTCCTGTTGTTCAACAACAAGGACGACGACAAGGGTGGCAGCGGCGGGAACGGGGGCGGTGGCAAGAACGTCGTCGCCGACGACGGCAAGCGCTACAAGCTGACCGCACCCCAGACCGTGGCCGGTGAGTACACCAAGGTCAGTAGTGGTGGACTCAGTGAGCAGGATGCGAACGACTTCGAGAAGTTCGGCGTCACGAATCCGAAGCCGGAGAGCGGGAAATACAAGTCCGGCGAAGGCGTGAGCCAGAAGCAGCTGGAGTTCAACGGCGTCTGGGGAGAGGTGAAGAACCCCGAGGCGGTCGTCGACGGCGCCTTCGCGAAGATCGCGGAGGAGGCGGAGGGCGACCCCTCGACGGGCGGCGGCGGCAAGGCCGAACTCGTGGGCAGCCCGCAGAAGGTCACCCCGGCCGGCCTGGACGACGCCGTGATGAAGTGCCAGAACGTGAAGTTCACCGGCGTCACCTCGACCACCAAGAGCTTCACCATCCCGCTGTGCATGTGGGGCGACAACAGCACCATCGGCTATGTGGTGGTCTCCGACGTGTCGTCCGCGATCTCCGGCGGGGGTATGTCGATCGACACCGCCGCCGACATCACCGCGAAGGTCCGCAAGGACACCCGCGTGGAGATCAAGTAGCCGCCCGCCCAGCGAAGTTCACAGGCCGCAGCCCGGAGGGGATACCCCACACCATGAGCTACAACCAGCCGCCGCCGCAGCCCGGCCCCTATGGCGGAGGCCAGCCCAACCCCAACCCGTACGGGGGCGGTCAGCCCAACCCGTACGGCGGGTCGCAGCAACCGCCCTCGGAGCCCAATCCGTACGCGCAGCAGCAGCCGGGCTACGGCTACCCCCAACAGCCGTCGCAGCAGGCGGGCTACGGCTACCCCCAGCAGCCGAACCCCTATGGACAGCCCCAGCCCCAGCCCCCCTTCCCCGGGCCCGGCGCGCCCGGCGGGGGCCGGAACAAGACCAAGATCATCGCGATTTCGGCGGCCGGGCTCGTGGTGGTCGGCGCGATCGTCACCGGTGCCGTGGTGCTGAGCCAGGGCGACGACAAGCCCAAGGCGATGAAGCTGGTCACCCCGAAGACGCTGGACGACGGCACGTACACGCTGGACAAGGGCACCAAGGACCTGCAGAACGAGGGCACCAGCGTGCAGGACAGCATGCCCGAGGGCGCCACCTCGGTGCTGGCTCAGTACACGCGCGCCGAGGACTCGAACTCGGGGCTGGCCTTCTCCGGCATGTACGGAGAGTTCAGCGACCCCGAGAAGGTCCGGGGCCAGATGTTCAAGGGCTTCGAGGGCGGCGACGCCTCGCCGGAGGTGGAGCAGAAGCGCAAGACGTTCCAGCCCGACGGCGCCGACGGCCCGACCATCGAGTGCGAGGTCGTGAAGATGTACGACCGGCTGTACGCCCCGGCCTGCGCCTGGGCGGAGAAGACGGACGCGGCGATGGTGCTGGATGTCAACGCGGAGAACACGAACGCGGACGACGCCGACATGGAGGCGTTCGCGAAGGTGACCGCGGGCATCTACAAGGACACCCGCAAACCCGCCTGAGAGGCGCGCTGACGCCACAAGACGCGAAGGAGGGCCCTCGGGAAACCCAGGGCCCTCCTCGCGTCTTGTGGCGGCTTCCAGCGCCTTGCGGCGGCCTTACGCGCTCTTCTCGTGGCGCTCGCCCGGCTCGCTGCCGCGGGTGCGCGGCACGAGCGTCGGGTTGACGTTGGAGTGGACGACGTCCTCGGTGATGACGACGCGGGCGACGTCCTTGCGGGACGGCACCTCGTACATCGCCGACATCAGGACCTCTTCGATGATGGCGCGCAGGCCGCGCGCGCCGGTGCCGCGCAGGATCGCCTGGTCGGCGATGGCCTCCAGGGCCGGGCGGTCGAAGTGCAGTTCGACACCGTCGAGTTCGAAGAGCCGCTGGTACTGCTTGACCAGCGCGTTCCGCGGCTCGACGAGGATCTGCAGCAGCGCCTCGCGGTCCAGGTTGTGGACGGAGGTGATGACCGGGAGGCGGCCGATGAACTCCGGGATCATCCCGAACTTCACCAGGTCTTCCGGCATGACCTCCTGGAACTGGTCGCTCGCCTCGATCTCGCGCTTGGAGCGGATCGTGGCGCCGAAGCCGATGCCCTTGGCGCCGGCCCGCGACTCGATGAGCTTCTCCAGACCGGCGAAGGCGCCGCCCACGATGAACAGCACATTCGTCGTGTCGATCTGGATGAACTCCTGGTGCGGGTGTTTGCGGCCGCCCTGCGGCGGCACCGAGGCCGTGGTGCCCTCCAGGATCTTCAGCAGCGCCTGCTGAACGCCCTCGCCGGAGACATCACGGGTGATCGAGGGGTTCTCGCTCTTGCGGGCCACCTTGTCGATCTCGTCGATGTAGATGATGCCCGTCTCGGCCTTCTTGACGTCGTAGTCGGAGGCCTGGATCAGCTTCAGGAGGATGTTCTCCACGTCCTCGCCGACATAGCCCGCCTCGGTGAGGGCGGTCGCGTCGGCAATGGCGAAGGGGACGTTGAGCATCCGGGCGAGCGTCTGCGCCAGCAGGGTCTTGCCGGAGCCGGTCGGGCCGAGAAGCAGGATGTTGGACTTCGCCAACTCGATGCCGTCGTCCCTGTTGTGGGCGCTGTTCTCGCCCGCCTGGACCCGCTTGTAGTGGTTGTAGACGGCGACGGAAAGCGCCTTTTTCGCGGCCTCCTGGCCGACGACATAGCCCTCGAGGAACTCGTAGATCTCACGCGGCTTGGGGAGTTCCTCCCAGCGCACCTCGGAGGTCTCGGCGAGCTCTTCCTCGATGATCTCGTTGCAGAGATCGATGCACTCATCGCAGATGTACACACCCGGGCCCGCGATGAGCTTCTTCACCTGCTTCTGGCTCTTCCCGCAGAACGAGCACTTGAGCAGGTCGCCGCCGTCACCGATGCGTGCCACGAGGTGATTCCCCTTCGCCTTGGATCCGCTCAGTTCCGCGAATCCGGGTGCTTGCGCTGCGCTTTCTGCTTCTGTTACCGGGGGCGGACGCCAGCCCCCTATGACGGTACCTTGCCCAGGGCCCGGTTCGGGCCCCCCTTGGCCCTACTCGGTACAAGGGGGGCGCCGATACCGGAGCTCAGCCCAGGCCCACCGAGGTCTTGCGGGTCGAGACGATCTGGTCGATCAGACCGTACGACAGCGATTCCTCGGCCGTGAGGATCTTGTCCCGCTCGATGTCGTCGCGGATCTTCTCGATCGGCGTCGTGGAGTGCTTGGCCAGCATTTCCTCGAGCTGCGAACGCATCCGCAGAATCTCGTTGGCCGCGATCTCCAGGTCGGAGACCTGGCCGCGCCCGGTCTCGCTGTACGGCTGGTGGATCAGCACGCGGGCGTTCGGCAGCGCCATCCGCTTCCCGGGCGTGCCGGCGGAGAGCAGCACGGCCGCGGCGGACGCCGCCTGACCCATGCAGACCGTCTGGATGTCGGGCTTGACGAACTGCATCGTGTCGTAGATGGCGGTCAGCGCGGTGAACGAGCCGCCGGGCGAGTTGATGTAGATCGAGATGTCGCGGTCCGGGTCCATCGACTCCAGGCACAGCAGCTGCGCCATGACGTCGTTGGCGGAGGCGTCGTCGATCTGCACGCCGAGGAAGATCACACGCTCTTCGAAGAGCTTCGCGTACGGGTCGTACTCCCGGATGCCCTGGGAGGTCCGCTCGACGAAGCGCGGGACCACATAGCGGGCCTCCGCCTCAGGGCCGGCGTAACGGGCGTACAGGCCGCTGCCGGGGGAATTCTGGGTGTTCACATGCACCGTCCTGGTGATGAGCAGTGGGCTGGTTCGACTGGGAGCGGGCGGCTCAGGCCCCGGTGCCGCCGCCTCCTGGGATGTGTGCGGCGGAGGCGATGACCTCGTCGACCAGGCCGTACTCCTTGGCATCCTGGGCCGAGAACCAGCGGTCGCGGTCGGAGTCGCGGGTGATCTGCTCAACGGTCTGGCCGGTGTGGAAGGCGGTGAGGTCGGCCATCTTCTTCTTCGTGCGCAGCAGCTGCTCGGCGTGGATCTTGATGTCCGACGCGGAGCCCGCGAGGCCCGCGGACGGCTGGTGGATCAGGATCTCGGCGTTCGGCAGCGCGAAGCGCTTGCCGGGGGTGCCCGCGCTCAACAGGAACTGCCCCATGGAGGCGGCGAGGCCCATGGCGATGGTGATCACGTCGTTCTTGATGTACTGCATGGTGTCGTAGATCGCCATGCCGGCCGTGATCGAGCCGCCCGGAGAGTTGATGTAGAGGTTGATGTCCTTGTCCGGCTCCGCTGCGAGCAGAAGCAGCTGCGCGGTGATCTTGTTGGCGATTTCGTCGTCGACCGGCTGGCCGAGGAAGATGATTCGCTCACCGAGCAGCCGGTTGTAGACCTGGTCGCCGAGGCCTCCGAAGGTCGGCTCGCCGGCGGCGGAAGGCATCGTATTCGTCACGTATCCACCTGCTCGTCTCTGACGGCGACTGGCCGTCTCAGCGTCTTCTTCTGGGACGCGGGGGCGTAACCGCCGGTACGCTCCGGCGGGCTCGTGGGACTCCCCTGCCCTCGTATCTACGGACCCTAACGCGCTGGTCGGCGGCCGCCATCCCGCATCAGGAACTGTTCGCTCTGAGCGCAGGTTCCTGCCGGTGGCGGGGCTGGGCGGGGTCCGGGGCGGGGGCTGCCCAGGGCGCCTCACAGGACCCGTGGAACCACGAACGGGCCCGGACGCGCTCTGACGTTCGGGCCCGTTCGTACGGGCTGCGGAGGGCGGCCGGGCGATCAGCCCTCGGCCTTGTCCCCACCCTTGTCGGCCTTGTCGGCCTGGTCTGCCTCGACGGCGGTCTCCTCGGCAGAGGCCTCGGCGGCCGGCTCCTCGTCGGCGGCCTCGACGGCCTCGACCGTCTCGCCGGTCTCGGCAGCCTCGTCGTCGTCCTCGAGGTCGACGGTCTCACCCTTGTCGTCGACCACCTTGGCGGCCTCGACCACGACCGCGAGGGCCTTGCCCCGGGCGACCTCGCCCACGAGCATCGGCACCTGGCCGCCCTCGACGACGGCCTGGGCGAACTGGTCCGGGCTCATGCCGGAGGACTGCGCACGGCGCATCAGGTGCTCGGTGAGCTCCTCCTGGCCGACGGACAGCTTCTCCCTGTTGACCAGCTCGTCGAGCACGAACTGGGTCTTGATGCCCTTCTCGGCCTGCTCCTTGAGCTCCGCCTCGAACTCCTCGGCGGTCTTCTCCTGCATCTCCAGGTAGGCGTCCAGGGTCAGACCCATCTGGCCCAGCTGGTGGTGCTCCAGGTTGTGCTTGCGGGTCTGGATCTCGTCCTCGAGGAGCTTCTCGGGGATCGGGACCTCGACCAGCGCCAGCAGGGCGTCCAGCACGTTCTCCTGGGCCTGGGTGGCCTGGTCGAACTTCTTCGACCGCTCCAGGCGCTTACGGGTGTCGGCGCGCAGCTCATCGAGGGTGTCGAACTCGCTGGCCAGCTGGGCGAAGTCGTCGTCCAGCTCGGGCAGCTCGCGGGCCTTGACCTCGGAGACCTTGACCGCGACCTCGGCCTCCTTGCCCTGGGCGGAGCCGCCCTTGAGCTCGGAGGTGAAGGAGGCGGAGCCGCCGGCCTCCAGGCCGGTGACCGCCTCGTCGATGCCTTCGAGCAGCTCGCCGGAGCCGATCGTGTAGTTGACTCCGGTGGCCACGCCGTCCTCGAGGACCTCGCCCTCGACCTTGGCCTCGAGGTCGACGACCACGATGTCGCCCTCGGCGGCGGCGCGCTCGACCGCGCTGGTGGTGGCGAAGCGGTCGCGCAGCTGTTCGACGGCCTTGTCGATGTCCTCGTCCGAGACCTCGACGGAGTCGACGGTGACCTCGATGCCGGAGTAGTCCGGGATCTCGATCGCCGGGCGCACATCCACCTCGGCGGTGAAGGCCAGCAGCTCGTTGTCCTTGAGCTCGGTGATGTCGACCTCGGGCTGGCCGAGCGGGTTCAGCTCGCCCTCATTGACCGCGTCGGAGTAGAACTTCGGGAGCGCGTCGTTGACGGCCTCCTCCAGCACCGCACCGCGGCCGAACCGCTGGTCGATGACACGGGCCGGGATCTTGCCCTTGCGGAAGCCGGGCACCGTGACCTGCTGGTTGATCTTCTTGTACGCCGCGTCGAGGCTGGGCTTGAGCTCCTCGAAGGGCACCTCGACAGTGAGCCGAACCCGAGTCGGGTTCAGGGTCTCCACGGCGCTCTTCACGGTTCGGTCTCCTTGGGGCTGACTTCTCGGTGTTCTGCTGCGTTGCTGTCGTGCGTTTCAGCGGTTCGCGCCCGGCAGAGAAAGTCACAGACGCGCAGCTTGCATAGTAACCGCACGCATGACGCGGCCCACAATGCGATCTTGCGCTCATGACAAACGTGATGGTGGTCGGGGTGGCCGGATTCGAACCGACGACCTTCCGCTCCCAAAGCGGACGCGCTACCAAGCTGCGCCACACCCCGTCGGTGCGACACGTAGGGTACATGCCCGCGCAGGCCCCGGCTGCCGCTTTTTCGACTGGTGGGCAAGGGTGTGCGGGATGCGGTGCGGACCCGCTACGATGCTTCCCGTGCCGCAGGCCGAGCGATGACGCTCGGCGACCACGCCCGGGACATCCGGCGGGGCGGCGACACAGGCGGGCGTAGCTCAATGGTAGAGCCCCAGTCTTCCAAACTGGCTACGCGGGTTCGATTCCCGTCGCCCGCTCCATGGCTCACGGCCCGGTTCCGGGGATTCTCCCGGCGCCGGGCCGTACGCGTTTCCCGGGATCCGGGTCAGATGTCGATTTCGCTGATCGAATGCGAGACCGAGTCGAGGAAGTCCTGGATGTTCGGCGCCAGGTCGGACGAGGCGAGCAGGAACCCGAAGAGCGCCGCCACGAGGGCCGGCCCCCAGGTGATCTTGCCGTTGCGCACCATCAACACAAGGATGATGCCCACCAGCACCACCAAAGACACAGATATGACCATGCCTGATCACACACCCTCGGTCGCTACGCATCTCACCGGCTCGGAAGCACGCGACCTCGCACACCCCCGCGACACCATCGTGCCATCAACTCCCCCCGCGCTGGAGCCGCATGACGGCACCGCCGACCCTTCGCCCCGCAGCTCATCTACCCAGCGAACCACCCGCCGAAGCGGTCCCAGCTGAGCCCAGCCGAGCCCGGGCGGAGTGACACCGCCCACAATTCGAGGACCTGCCCGACGATCGGAATTGGACTTGATCACATAGTCCGGCGGGAAATTCCGAATTGACGGCGAGCCCGTTCCCGCGGGCCTGAGCGTAACGACAAAGCACCAATGAACCAGACATTCCGCCAGAGCCGCTTGCGGGGCATATGTCGCCATTTAAGCTGGATGAAACCCGACAGATCGGGCACCCCTGGGCCGCCATATCGCATGATCGGATCACTTTGTCGACTTACCTCCGGCAGATGCCTGCGTCCGCCATGTATGCGATAGGCAACAAAGAACTGAACGAGGTTTTACGCAATAGAGGTTTCGGGGCTATCGTGCCTTAGATGTTCCACACTGCCATCACTCCCCGGCGCGCAGTGTGGTCCCGGGTCCTCTCCCCCAGTTCCTGGTGGGAGGGCCTGTGACCAACTCCCTGCGCCCGCACGGTTATCAGCGGGCCCCGCTCCCCCCGGCCCGGGAGGCGGAGCCCACTCCCCCCACACCGCACAGCGACAGAGCAGGGCATCAGACGGGTCCGCCGAACGCCCCGACCGGGCCCAAGCCCAAACAGCGGGACGCGTTCTTCGACAACGCCAAGTACCTCGCGATCGTCCTGGTCGCCATGGGCCACGCGTGGGAGCCGCTGACGGACTACAGCCGCACCGCCGAAGCGCTCTACATGACGCTCTACACGTTCCACATGCCGGCGTTCATCCTCATTTCCGGCTACTTCTCGCGCAGCTTCGACATGCGGCCCGACCGGCTCAAGCGGCTCATCACCGGAATCGTCGTGCCGTATCTGGTCTTCGAGATCGCGTACACCTTCTTCAAGCGCTGGGCGGACGACGACCCCACGTACGACTTCAGCCTCCTGGACCCCTGGTACCTCACCTGGTTCCTGATCGCGCTGTTCGTCTGGCGGGTGACCACCCCGGTCTGGAAGATCATCCGCTGGCCCGTCCCGCTCTCGCTGGCCATCGCGACGCTCGCCGCGGTCTCCCCCGACATCGGTGACGACCTCGATCTGCAGCGGGTGCTCCAGTTCCTGCCGTTCTTCGTGATCGGGCTGCACATGAAGCCGGAGCACTTCCAGATGATGCGCGGGCGCCGGATGCGGATCCTGGCCCTGCCGGTGTTCGCCTGCGCGTTCGTGTTCGCCTACTGGGCGGGCCCCCGGATGAACTCGGCGTGGTTCTACCGCCGCGACAGCGTCCAGGAACTGGCCGCGGCCCCATGGACCGGGCCCGTGATGACCCTCGCGCTCTTCGGCTGCTCGATGGTGCTGGTCGCCTGCTTCTTCGCCTGGGTGCCGCGGCGCCGGATGTGGTTCACCGCCCTGGGCGCCGGGACCCTGTACGGGTATCTGCTGCACGGCTTCCTCGCCAAGGGCTCCCGCTTCTGGGGCTGGTACGACGCGAACCCGTGGCTGCACGAGCCGCTGGGCGAGATCGCCGTCACCGTCATCGCCGCGACAGTGATCACGCTGCTGTGCACACCACCCGTGCAGCGCGTCTTCCGCTTCGCGATGGAACCGAAGATGGCCTGGGCCTTCCGGAAGGACCCGACCGAGCAGGCCCGTCAGCGCACCACCACGGCGGCCTGACCGCCCGACCCGAGCACGACTACCGCCCGACCCGAGCACGGCAGAAGACCGCGCCGGGGCCGTCGTACACGGCCCCGGCGCGGTCTTCGCCGTTTCCGGCCTCAGCCGGACCGGTCACGGCGGAGCACCGCCCGGGCGGGCAGCCCCGTCGCGAGCAGGCCCAGGGCCACCGCGGCGCCCGCGAACCCCGCGTACGTCAACGGCGGGAGATACGGGTCCTCGCCGGTCAAGCCCCGCGTCATCGGGACGAGCGTCGCCAGCGCGATCGCCGTGCCGAGCGTGACCCCCGCGATGACCACCAGCAGCGCCTCCCAGCGCACCATCCCCAGGACCTGCCGCCGCGTCGATCCGATCAGCCGCAGCATGCCCAGCTCCCGGCGGCGGTCCAGGACGGTCATGACCAGCGTGTTGGCGGCGGCGACGGCCGCGAAGCCGCCGAGGACCACGGCCATGACGGTGTTGGCCCAGACGTTGAGCTCGTCCTCCTCGTCCCGGGCCGCCGCGTAGCCGCCGGGTCCGGTGACCTCACCGAGGGGGCCGAGCGCGGCCGCGACGGCCGCCGGTGCGGCGCCCTTCTCGTCCCGCACCAGCACATGGCTGTCGAAGGCCGAGGTCACATGGGAGGCCAGCGCCGCGCGGGGCAGCGTGATCCCCGCGAGGCCCAGCCCCCGCCCGTACGTCGCGACGACCTTCGGCGCGACCGCCGTACCGTCCGGCAGGCGCAGCCGGAGCCGGTCGCCGACCTTCACATGCGCCGAGGACGCGAGGCCGGCGTCCACGGCCACCGTGCCGCGGCCCAGCGCCTCCAGGCTGCCCGTACGGACGTCGAGGTCCTGAACCGCCGCCAGGTCGCGGCCGGTCCCGGAGACGCCCTGCGCCGACGCGCTCTCCAGCCACGCGCCCTCGCCCGAGCCCCTGGGCAGCAGCACGCCGGTGCGCAGCACCCCGACCGCCGCCGCCACCCCCCGGACCGAGCCGGCCCTGGCCGTGGCGTCGGCGGGCAGGCCGCCGGGCGCGGAGACAACATGGTCGGCGACGATGCCCGCGCGCCGCTGCCCGGCCATCGCATGTGCCTCGCTGGTGTGCATGAACACCAGCGTCGAGGCGAAGGCCATCGCGAGCACGAGCGGGGTGATCGCCGAGGCCAGGCGGCGGGCGTTCGCCAGGGCGTTGGCCGCGGCGAGGGCGGCCGGGGCCCGGCCCGCCCGCAGCGGCAGGCCGACCAACCAGGCGCAGCCGCGGGCCACGAACGGGCCGAGCAGCCCGACGGCCAGCATGAACAGCATCACCACGCCCAGCGCGGCATTGGCCGCGTCCTCCCCCGACGCCGCGGCCGCCACGCCCGTCAGGACACCGCCGCCGGCCAGAGCCGCGACGCCCAGCAGCGTCCGGATCACCCCAGGGCGGAACGGCTCGGCGGCCGCCTCGCCGAGCGCCTGGCCCGGCTTGATCCGCGCCGGCCTGCGGGCGGCCGCCAGGCCTGCCAGCAGCGCGGCGAGCAGCCCCGCGCCGACCGCGCTGACCAGCGGGATCCAGGAGATCGCGAGCTCCACCCCGGCCGGGATCGCGCCCCGGTCCCGAAGCTGCCCGAACCACCAGTGCGCGAGCGCGATGCCGGGCAGCGTGCCGAGCGCGCCCGCGAGCGGGGCGACCAGCAGCGCCTCCGTGGCGATGGACCGGCGGATCTGGCGCGGGGTGGCGCCGACCGCGCGCAGCAGGGCGATCTCGCGGCCGCGCTGGCCGACGGAGAGCGCGACGGTGCCGGCGGTGGTGAAGATCGCGACCATGGTGGCGATGCCGCCGAAGGAGCCGCCGATCCCCTCCAGCACCTCCCTGGCCTGGGCAAGACCGGGCTCCCGGGCGGTGCCGCGCCCCTCACCGGTGTGCACGCGTGCGGCGGGCACCGCCTTGAGGGCGCGATTGAGGGCGGCCGCCAGGGCGCCGGGGGTGGTGCCGGGTCCGGGGCGAACAAGAACAGCGTCGACGGTGGCGGGGTGGCCGGACAGAGCCCGCGCCTGGGGGTCGGTGAACCAGACGGTGGGCCCGGGGTCCTGAGCGCCGCCCGTGCGCGTTCCGCCCGTACGGGTGATACCGGAGACCCGGAAGCGGTGGTCGCCGTCGGCCGCGGTCAGGGTGATGCGGCCGCCCACGCCGATGCGCGCCGCGCGGGCTGCGGCCGGGTCCAGCACGACCTCGCCCTTGCGCGGGGCCGTGCCGGAGTCGAGCGCGACCCCGGTGAAGGGGGCCGAGCCCCAGCCGTGTGCGGTCAGGGTGGCGTCGCCGCCCCGGACCGGGAAGGTCAGGTCGGGCGCGGCGGCCGCGGCGCCCGGGGTGCGGGCGGCCGTGGCGACGAGCGAGGCGTCGAGCCGGACGCGGTCGGGGGCGGGCTCCGACTCCTCCCGGTTCCCCACGCGCTGCTCCGCGGCGACCACGACCGGGGCGCTCGCGTAGCGCCCGGGCGGCACCGTGGCCCGCAGCCCGGACTCCAGCAGGATCCCGCAGGCCGACACGATCGCTGCGGCCAGCATCAGGGCGATGAACGTGCCCGCGAAGGCGGCGGGCTTGAAACGGACGGCGGACCGGGCCAGCCCGTTGCTCAGTGGCCTCAGTGGTCTCATCGGGCGATCTCTCCGGATGAGGGCGCCGCGGCAGGCGCCCAGGCCGGCAGGCTCGGCTCGCGGATCGGCATGTCCGGCGCGCCGGCGGCCGTGCGGGCGGTGAGCCGGGCCATCCGGGCGGCGATCTCCTGGGCGGGGGCGCGCGTCATGCTGTCGGCGATCGAGCCGTCGGCGAGGAACAACACACGGTCGGCGTAGCTCGCGGCCACGGGGTCGTGCGTGACCATGACGACGGTCGCGCCGAGCGCGTCCACGGCCTGCCGCAGCAGTCCGAGCACCTCGGCGGCGGTGCCGGTGTCGAGGGCACCGGTCGGCTCGTCGGCGAAGACGACGTCGGGGCTGGTGACGAGCGCACGGGCGATCGCCACCCGCTGCTGCTGCCCGCCGGAGAGCCGGCCCGGGCGGCGCCCGGCGTGCTCGTGCAGCCCCACCTGGGCGAGCACGGACCGGGCCCGGCCCCGGTCGGGGCGCGCGCCCGCGAGCCGCATCGGCAGCACCACGTTCTGCTCGACGGTGAGGGAGGGGAGGAGGTTGAAGGACTGGAAGACGAAGCCGAGGCGGGTGCGGCGCAGCGCGGTGAGCTTGTTCTCACTCATGCCGGTGATCTCCGTACCGCCGAGCCGGACCGAGCCCGCGGTCGGCCGGTCGAGGCCGGCGGCGCACTGCAGGAACGTGGACTTGCCGGAGCCCGAGGGGCCCATCACGGCGGTGAAGCTTCCCCGGGGGAGGGTGAGGTCGATGCCGCGCAGGGCGTGCACGGCGCGCGAGCCGCGCCCGTACTGGCGCCGCACACCGCGCAGTTCGACGGCGGCGCCCCCCGCGCCGCTCACCGCCTCACCCCACTCGTCCCGGCGCTCCGCACGCCGCCTGTCGCGCCGCCTCCGCAGCCGCATGGTCTCCGCCCTTCCGAGGTCGTTGTCGATGCCTCGAACGTACGGATCACGGGGGTTTCCCAGCCATGACGGCTGCCGCCGTTTCCGGGGTAGGGCTACCCCCCGCCCCGGCGGTGCCGGGCAGCCGGGGAGGGGCCCCGTCGCGGCCTTGTCACGGCCCTGAGAGCCCTCGGCAGGGGCCGTGGGCGGTCGAACCCCGGCGGGGGAAGAAGCGCCGCGCTACTGGCGGCAGATCAGCAGCAGCGCCCGGTCGTCGTTGACGTCCTTCGCGACCGTCTCGATCAGGTGCCACGCCGCGCCGTGGAAGTTGGACGCGACATAGCGGTCGGCCTCGCCGGTCAGGCGGTCGATGCCTTCGCTGATGTCGCGGTCGGCGGTCTCGACGAGGCCGTCGGTGAAGAGCATCAGGACGTCGCCGGGGCGCAGCGTGCCCTTCGTGGGGTCGAACTGGGCGCCGTCGTAGACGCCGAGCAGGGGGCCGTCGGCGGTCTTCTCCTCCCATTTGCCGGTGCCCGCGCTCAGCTGCAACGCGGGCAGATGTCCGGCCGAAAAGAGCTCGAAATCGCCGCTGTCGAGGTCGAGTACGAGGTGGATGGAGGTCGCGAAGCCCTCGTCCCAGTCCTGGCGCAGCAGGTAGCCGTTGGCGGCCGGGAGGAAGCCGTGGGGCGGCAGGGAGCCGAGGAGGCCGCCGAAGGCGCCGGACAACAGGAGGGCGCGGGAGGCCGCGTCCATGCCCTTTCCGGAGACGTCGGTGAGGACGACTTCGAGGGTGCGGCCGCCGTTCGTACGGGCCGCGACGACGAAGTCGCCGGAGAAGGACTGCCCGCCGGCCGGGCGCAGCGCCATCTCACGGTGCCAGCCGCTGGGCAGGCTGGGCAGCTTGCTCTGGACGCGGATGCGCTCGCGCAGGTCGAAGAGCATGGTGCCGCCGCGCCGCCAGGGCACCCCGACGCGACTGCGGAACTGGGCGATGAGCAGGCCGAAGAAGCCGACGGCCGCGACGACCAGGATGGTGCCGGGGGTGACCCGGGCGGAGGTGTCCTCCTCGGTGTAGGGGCCGAGGATGGCGGATTCGACGATGAGGCCGGTGGCCGCCGCCCCGTAGAGCGCGAGAAGGCTGGCGGGGCGCAGCACCAGGCCGCCCGCGACGATGGGCAGCACGAGGGCCGCAGGGGCGCACCAGTCGGGCTGGGCGATGGTGCCGAAGGCGATGGCAGGGACGGAGAGCAGCAGCAGCGCGAGGGCGAGCCGGTCCGAGCCGCCACCGCGGAAGTAGTCGACTCCGGCCTTGCGCACGCCAGTGCGAGCCCGGTGCAGTGCTTTGCGCATCCGGGCTGTCGGAGTGTCTACGCCGCCAGTCATTGCATCGGGACCCTACCCACCCGTTCGGACGCCCGTCGATTCGTGGCGCGTCGAACCACCCACCGGAGTGGGCAATCGTAAGCGAAATTCGTTCGCCTGTACCGTAAATCCCTGCTAGGGATGGGAATATGACGATAGCGCTTCGGGCGCTCGACCTGTCCCACTGGGACGAGTGATTCGGGAAGCTGGAGCTCGCGTTCGGCGGGGTCCAGGAGCCGCCGGCCGACGCGCCCGGGCCGCGGCTGGGCACACGGGAGTTGGGCGCGGCGCATCTTGGCGGGATCTCGCTGTCCGCGCCGGCGGGCGCCGGCAGGGCCTAACGGCGCTGACAGTTCGGGCACCAGAACAGATTCCGGTTGGCGAGGTCCGCGGTGCGCACCTCGCCGCCGCAGATGTGGCAGGGCCGTCGGTCCCGGCGGTAGACGTAGACCTCGCCGCCGTGGTCGTCGACGCGCGGCGGGCGGCCCATCGCCTCGGGGGTGTGCTCGGGGCGGACCGTGTCGATCCGGTTGTTCCGTACACCTTCGCGCATCAGCGCCACGAGGTCCGCCCAGATCGCGTCCCACTCGGCGCGGCTCAGGTCGCGGCCCGCGCGGTACGGGTCGATGCCGTGCCGGAAGAGGACCTCGGCGCGGTAGACGTTG
This sequence comes from Streptomyces sp. LZ34, assembly GCF_053890475.1. NCBI lineage: Bacteria > Bacillati > Actinomycetota > Actinomycetes > Kitasatosporales > Streptomycetaceae > Streptomyces > Streptomyces sp. LZ34. The sequence goes on along the minus strand of NZ_CM132680.1, from coordinate 8,404,289 downwards.
CCGACCCCCGCGACCACCTTCTGGTCGAGCAGCAGCGCGGCCACGCTGGTGCGGCTGCGGGAGACCCGGGCCCAGGCGCGGTCCCCGTCGTCCGAGGGGCGCAGCGGGTCCGGGCCGAGCCGGTCGTGCACCGCCCGCTTCTCGTCGTCGGTGATCAGCGCGCAGGCGGTCGGGCCCCGCAGGTCCGCGTACGCCGCTCCGCCGACCAGCCGCAGCCGCACGGTCTCGGTGGGCGGCGGGGCGGGGGCCGGGCCGAGGCCGTACTTGCCGAACAGACCGAGGTGGACATGGACCCAGCCGGTCGCCGGAAAGCCCAGGAAGAGGTGCTTGCCGTGGGCCTCGGCGTGCTCCAGCACCTGCCCGTCGATCAGCGCCGCGCCGTCGGCGAACTTGCCCTGCGGGCTGCTGGCGCGTACGGGCCGGCCGCCGAACAGCTCACTGTGGTCGGCGGCCAGCCGGTGGATGGTGTGCCCTTCGGGCATCAGGCCATCAGCCCTGCTGCGGGTGGTGGGCGGGGATGGGCGGCAGCTCGCCGGTGGTCTCGTAGCCGGAGAGCATCTCGATGCGCCGGGTGTGACGCTCCTCACCCGAGTACGGGGTGTTCAGGAAGATCTCGACAAACTTGGTCGCCTCTTCCTGCGTGTGCATCCGGGCGCCGACGCTGATCACATTGGCGTTGTTGTGCTCACGGCCGAGCGCGGCGGTCTGCTCGCTCCAGGCCAGCGCGGCGCGCACGCCCTTGACCTTGTTGGCGGCGATCTGCTCGCCGTTCCCGGAGCCGCCGATCACGATGCCCAGGCTGTCGGCGTCGGACGCGGTCCGCTCGGCGGCCCGGAGACAGAACGGCGGGTAGTCGTCCTGGGCGTCGTAGATGTGGGGCCCACAGTCGACGGGCTCATGGCCGGCCGCCCGGAGCCACTCAACTAGGTGGTTCTTGAGTTCGAAACCGGCATGGTCGGAGCCGAGGTACACGCGCATGCCCCGAGTGTGACACGGCCGTGTGGTCGTCACCGCCCGGGGTACGAGTTGCGGAAGCCCTCAGTAGCACCAAGGAAACGCATAGAAACCTCAGGTAACGATCCGGAATCAGAGGTTCAGTTGATCGTGCCCCTGGGTTTCACTGGCGACGCTCGTCACCCAAGAGCAAAGGATCGAGCATGAGCGCACAACCCGCGACCAATGCGGCCGAGGCGGCGACCGGCACCCCCGGCCCCGACACTCCGTCCGACGGGCTCAAGGCCGGCCTCAAGAATCGCCATCTGTCGATGATCGCGATCGGCGGGGTGATCGGCGCCGGGCTGTTCGTCGGATCCGGAGCCGGCATCGCCAAGGCCGGCCCCGGCATCCTCATCTCCTACGCGCTGGTCGGCCTCATGGTCGTCCTGGTGATGCGGATGCTCGGCGAGATGGCCGCCGCCAACCCGACCTCGGGCTCCTTCTCCGCCTACGCCGACCGGGCGCTCGGCCGCTGGGCCGGGTTCTCGATCGGCTGGCTCTACTGGTTCTTCTGGGTGGTGGTGCTGGCGGTCGAGGCGACCGCGGGCGCCACGATCCTCGAGGGCTGGGTGCCGCAGGTGCCGCAGTGGGCCTGGGCGCTGATCGTGATGGTGGTGCTCACCGCGGCCAACCTGGTCTCGGTCTCCTCCTATGGCGAGTTCGAGTTCTGGTTCGCCGGGATCAAGGTCGTCGCCATCGCCGCGTTCATCGTGGTGGGCGGGCTGGCCGTCTTCGGGGTGCTGCCCGGCTCGGACAACGAGGGGGCGGGCCTCGCGCACCTCACCGACCACGGCGGGTTCCTGCCGAACGGCCCGGGGGCGATCCTCACCGGCGTGCTGTTGGTCGTCTTCTCCTTTATGGGCAGCGAGATCGTCACCCTCGCCGCCGGTGAGTCCGCCGACCCGCAGCGGGCGGTGACCAAGGCGACCAACAGCGTGATCTGGCGTGTCGCGGTGTTCTACCTGGGTTCGATCTTCGTCGTGGTGACCCTGCTGCCGTGGGACAACCCCGGGATCGCGGACAAGTCGAAGGGCAGCTACGTCTCGGCGCTCGACTCGATCGGAATACCGCACGCGGGCCAGGTCATGAACGTGATCGTGCTGACCGCCGTGCTGTCCTGTCTGAACTCCGGCCTTTACACCGCCTCCCGGATGGCCTTCTCGCTCGGGCAGCGCGGGGACGCGCCGGCCGCCTTCGCGAAGACCACCTCGCGCGGGGTGCCGCAGGCCGCGATCCTCGGGTCGGTCGTCTTCGGCTTCGTCGCGGTCTGGTTCAACTACCAGTGGAAGGACACGGTCTTCCAGTTCCTGCTGAACTCCTCGGGCGCCGTCGCGCTGTTCGTCTGGCTGGTGATCTGCTTCACCCAGCTGAGGATGCGCGGGATCATCCTGCGCGAGTCCCCGGACAAGCTGGTCGTCCGGATGTGGCTGTTCCCGTATCTGACCTGGGCGACAATCGCGATGATCTCGTTCGTGCTGCTCTACATGCTCACCGACAAGGACGGGCGCGACCAGGTACTGCTGTCCGCCCTGGTGGCCGTGGCGGTCGTGGCCTTCGCGCTGGTCCGTGACCGCCTCCCCGGGGCCCGGCGCGCGGCCGCCGCCGACAGCGCCGAGGGCGAGCGCAAGGAATCGGTGCTCCCTTAGGGCCCACTCCTTCCCTCATACGTACGCGCTCAGGCGCCGGACGAGCCAACGCTCATCCGGCGCCTGAGCGCGTAGTAGGGGGTAGGGGAGCGGGGCGTCAGCCGCGGCGGCCGATCAGCTTCCAGGCGGCGGGCAGCGCGCCCATCGCCAGCGCGGCCTTCAGCGCGTCGCCGATCAGGAACGGCGTGAGGCCCGCGGCGACCGCCTGGCCGAGGGAGATGTCCGCGGCCAGCGCGAGGTAGGGGACGCCGACGGCGTAGATGATCGCCGAGCCGACCGCCATGGTGCCCGCCGTGCGCAGCACCCCGCGGTCCCCGCCGCGCCGCGCCAGCGCGCCCACCACGGCCGCGGCGAGCAGCATGCCCAGCACATAGCCGAAGGACGGCATCGCGGCGCCCGAGTGGCCCTCGGCGAACCACGGCAGGCCCGCCGTGCCGAGGAGGGCGTACAGCGCGAGGGAGAGGAAGCCGCGCCGGGCGCCGAGCGAGGTGCCGACCAGCAGCGCGGCGAAGGTCTGGCCGGTCACCGGGACCGGGGAGCCGGGGACGGGCACGGAGATCTGCGCGGCGAGGCCGGTGAGCGCGGCACCGCCGACGACCAGGGCGGCGTCCCGGGTCAGGATGTACCTGGCCGAAGAGGCCGAAGAAGCTGACGAAGAAGCCGACGAGGCAGCCAACTGGGCCCGGCGGGCCGGGAAGATCACGTCCGCGAGGACCGTACCCGGGTGGACGGCGGCGGCAGAAGCGGTACTCATCGGCGGTTCTCCGAGGTGAGAGGCGGTGTGGGACACGGTGACGGTAACCCGGGGGCCGGTCCGCGATCACGGTCGACGAGCGACAAAGCCACACCGGCCCGCTTGGAGACTTCCGGCAGCCGCCGGCTGGGCAATGGGATGGGTACGCAGCGTCACAGGAGGGTCCGATATTCAGACATCCTGGGTCCGCGTGTTGTTCTGAGCGGACAAGCCCCGCACACTGAGGGCGTTTTGCGCCAGATACAACCTCATGTAATGGACACAACAGACCCATGAACCGGACACCCGCGTCCTCCGCGTCCTCCGCGCAGGCGCCCGACGCCGAGGCGGTCGGCACCGGCCGGGCCGGCGGCGCGCCGCTGTCCCGCGGCCTCAAGCAGCGCCATCTGTCGATGATCGCCCTCGGGGGCGTGATCGGCGCGGGCCTGTTCGTCAGCTCCGGCACCGGCATCGCGGCCGCCGGGCCGTCGATCGTGGTCGCGTATGTGGTGTCCGGCCTGCTGGTGATGCTCGTGATGCGCATGCTCGGCGAGATGTCGGCGGCCAACCCGGCCTCCGGCTCCTTCTCCGTGCACGCCGAGCGGGCCATCGGGCCCTGGGCGGGGTTCACCGTGGGGTGGATGTTCTGGGTGCTGCTGTGTGTGGGCATCGCGGCCGAGGCGATCGGCGCGGCGGGGATCATGGTCCGCTGGCTGCCGGGCACCGAGTCCTGGATGTGGGTCGCGCTGTTCATGGTGATCTTCTGTGCGACGAACCTCTCGGCCGTCGGCAACTTCGGCGAGTTCGAGTTCTGGTTCGCCGCGCTGAAGATCACCGCGATCTCGCTCTTCCTGGTCCTGGGCGTGCTGGCCATCATCGGCGTGCTCCCGGGCACCGACGCCCCGGGCGCCGCCAACCTCACCGGGACCCATGGCTTCCTGCCCAACGGCCTCGACGGCCTCGTCCTGGGCCTGCCGGCCACCGTGTTCGCCTACGGCGGGCTGGAGACGGTCACCATCGCGGCGGCGGAGTCCGAGCACCCGGTCCAGGGGGTCGCGAGCGCGGTGCGCACCGCGATGTGGCGCATCGCGGTGTTCTACGTGGGCTCGATGCTGGTCGTCGTCACCCTGATCCCGTGGAACGACCCGTCGGTCGTCGCCGACGGCCCGTACGTGGCGGTGCTGGGGCACCTCGGCATCCCGGCGGCCGGCCAGCTGATGAACGTCATCGTGCTGGTGGCCCTGCTCTCAGCGATGAACGCCAACATCTACGGCGCCTCCCGCATGGCGTACTCGCTCGCGGCGCGCGGCGAGGGGCCGTCCGTCCTCGGCAAGGTCAGCGGCGGGGTGCCCCGGGCGACCGTGCTCGCCTCCTGCGCCTTCGGCTTCCTCGCGGTGCTGCTGAGCTACTGGTGGCCGGAGACCGTCTTCAAGTGGCTGCTCAACATGGTCGGCGCGGCCGTGCTGATCGTGTGGGGCTTCATCGCGGTCTCGCAGTTGAGGATGCGCAGGCAGTTGCGGCGCGAGACGCCCGAGAAGCTCGTGGTGAAGATGTGGCTGTTCCCGTATCTGACGTGGGTGGCCCTGGCCGGGACGGTCGCCGTGCTGGCGCTGATGACCCGCGAGGCCGACACCCGTACCCAGCTGTACTTCTCGGCCGGGCTGACGGTGGCGCTCGCGGCGGTCGGATACGTACGGCAGCGGCTGGTGGCGGCGCGGAGCTGACCGCCCCCGGCCCGGCCCGAAGGCCCCCCGCGCGACCGTGCCGCGCCGGGGGCCTTCGCGGTCCGCCCTGTCGTGTGTGCCGTCTGGCGTGTGTGCCTCAGTCGAAGATCGGGCCCACCGTGCGCGTGCGCTTGATCTCGTAGAAACCGGGTATCGAGGCGACCATCAGCGTGCCGTCCCACAGCCTGGCGGCGGCCTCGCCCTTGGGCGCGGGGGTGACGACCGGTCCGAAGAAGGCGATCTGGTCGCCGTCCGCGCCGGGGACCGCGATGACCGGAGTGCCCACGTCCTGGCCGACCAGGTCGATGCCCTCCTTGTGAGAGGCGCGCAGCACGTCGTCGTACGCGTCGGTGTCGGCGGCGTCCGCGAGGTCGGCGGGCAGACCCGCCTCCTCGAGGGCGGCGACGATCGTCTCGCGGTTCCGCTCCAGACCCTGGTTGTGGAAGCGGGTGCCGAGCGCGTCGTAGAGCGGGGCGAGCACCTCGTCGCCGTGCTTCTGCGCCGCGGCGATGCACACCCGCACCGGACCCCAGGCCGGGCCGCGCATCATCTCCTGGTACTCCTCCGGCAGTTCGTCGATCCTGGGCTCGTTGAGCACGGCCAGACTCATCACATGCCAGCGCACCTCGACCGGGCGGACCTTCTCCACCTCCAGCATCCACCGGGAGGTCATCCAGGCCCAGGGACACAGCGGGTCGAACCAGAAATCGGCAGGAGTCTTGGCGGTTTCGGTCACGGTCTCTCCTCGACGAGCGGCTGCGGAAAAGCGGTATGTGCTCCAAGAAACACGGCCGGGCGCGGCGGCCATTCCCCGATTCCCGTTGTCAGTGACGCATGACATGATTTCGCGTATCCGAGTGTCCCGATCTTCGAGACGATGACGAGGGAGCCGCGTCTTGCCCGGCGAGAACCTGACCCGTGACGAAGCCCGCGAGCGAGCGCGGCTGCTGGCCGTGGACTCGTACGACGTGGCGCTCGACCTGAGGTCCGCGGTCGGCGAGCACACCGGCGCCGGGCCGCGCACCTTCCGCTCGACCACCACGGTCCGCTTCCGCTGTGCCGAGCCGGGGGCGGCGTCCTTCGTCGATCTGCTCGCGCCGCGGGTCACCACCGTGCGGCTGAACGGCCGGGAGCTCGACCCGGAGGCCGTCTTCGACGGGGCGCGGATCGCCCTCGACTCCCTCGCCGCGGAGAACGAGCTGGTGGTGGACGCGCAGTGCGCCTACAGCAGGACCGGCGAGGGGCTGCACCGCTTCGTGGACCCCGAGGACGGCCAGGTCTATCTGTACACGCAGTACGAGCCGGCCGACGCCCGCCGCGTCTTCGCGAACTTCGAGCAGCCCGACCTCAAGGCCCGGTTCACCTTCTCGGTGACCGCCCCGCGGGACTGGACGGTGCTCGGCAACGGCCAGGTGGCCGGGGTCGAGCCGGAGGGCGTGGACGGCGCGTTCGCCACCACCCGCTTCGCGCCGACCAAGCCCATCTCCACGTACATCACGGCGGTCGTCGCCGGCCCGTACCACTACGAGCGGGACCACTACAGCCGCACCCTGCCGGACGGCTCCGCCCTGGAGATCCCGCTGGGCGCGCTGTGCCGCGCCTCGCTCGCCAAGCACTTCGACGCGGACGACGTCTTCACCGTCACCAAGCAGGGCCTGGACTTCTTCCACGACCACTTCGACTACCCGTACCCCTTCGGGAAGTACGACCAGGCGTTCGTGCCCGAGTACAACCTCGGCGCGATGGAGAACCCGGGCTGTGTGACCTTCCGCGAGGAGTTCGTCTTCCGCGGCAAGGTCACCCAGGCCTCGTACGAGCGCCGGGCCAATGTGATCCTCCATGAGATGGCCCATATGTGGTTCGGCGACCTGGTCACCATGGAGTGGTGGGACGACCTGTGGCTCAAGGAGTCGTTCGCGGACTTCATGGGCGCCTTCTCGCTCGTCGAGTCGACCCGCTTCACCGACGGCTGGATCACCTTCGCCAACCGCCGCAAGGCCTGGGCGTACCGCGCCGACCAGCTGCCGTCCACCCACCCGGTCACGGCCGACATCCGCGACCTGGAGGACGCCAAGCTCAACTTCGACGGCATCACCTACGCCAAGGGCGCCTCCGTCCTCAAGCAGCTGGTCGCCTACGCCGGGCGGGACGCCTTCCTGGAGGGCGCGCGCCGCTACTTCAAGCGCCACGCGTACGGCAACACGCGCCTGGCCGATCTGCTGTCGGTGCTGACCGAGACCTCCGGCCGGGACATGACCGCCTGGTCCCGGGCCTGGCTGGAGACAGCCGGGGTCAATGTGCTCACCCCGCAGGCCACCTGTGACGCGGCCGGCCACATCACCGAGCTGTCGATCGTCCAGGAAGCCGCCTCCCCCGAGCACCCGACGCTGCGCCCGCACCGGGTCGCCGTCGGCCTCTACCGCCGGGACGGCGCGGCGGCCGGCGAGTCCAGCGCGCTGGTGCGCTACGCCCGGGCCGAGATCGACGTGGCCGGCCCCCGTACGGTCGTCACCGAGCTGACCGGGGCCGAGCGGCCCGATCTGATCCTGGTCAACGACGACGACCTCACGTACTGCAAGATCCGCTTCGACGAGGTCTCGCTGGACACCCTGCGCGCCCACCTGGGCGAGGTGACCGACCCCCTCTCGCGGGCGCTGTGCTGGTCCGCCCTGTGGAACCTGACGCGGGACGCGCTGATGCCCGCCGGCGACTTCCTGGACCTGGTGGAGCGCTTCGGCGGGGCGGAGACCGACATCGGCGTGCTGCAGATGGTCCAGGCGTGGGCCCAGTCCGCGCTCCAGTACTACGCGGCGCCCGGCCGGCGCGAGGAGGGCGGCCTGCGGGTCGGCGAGGGCGCGCTGCGCGAGCTGCGGCTGGCCGCCCCGGGCAGCGGCCATCAGCTGGCCTGGGCGCGGTTCTTCGCCGAGACCGCCGCCACCGATCTGGACCAGCGGCTGCTGCGCGGGCTGCTGGACGGCACGGCCCGGATCGACGGGCTGGATGTCGACCAGGAGCTGCGCTGGACGTTCGTGGCCTCGCTGGCCGCCCAGGGAGCGGCCGACGCGGCGCTGATCGCTGCGGAGCTGGCCCGCGACGACACCGCCTCCGGCAAGCGCCACCAGGTGCGCTGTCTGACCGCCCGGCCTTCGGCCGAGGTCAAGGCGGAGGCGTGGGCGTCGGTCGTGGAGTCCGACGCGCTGTCCAACGCCCTGGTGGAGGCCACCATCGCGGGCTTCGCCCAGCCTTCGCAGACGGAGCTGCTCGCGCCGTACGAGGACCGGTACTTCGCCGTGATCGAGCGGGTGTGGCGGGAGCGCTCGATCGAGATCGCGATGGCGATCGTCCGCGGTCTGTTCCCCGCGCAGGGCGACGCCAGGACCCTGGAGGCGGCCGACACCTGGCTCGCCGGCCACCCGACCGCGGCGCCCGCGCTGCGCCGGCTGGTCCTGGAAGCGCGCGACGACCTCGCTCGGGCGCTGCGCGGACAGGAGTGCGACGCACGCTCGGCTGTCTGACGGGCCGTTGTCGGCAGACGGGGGTCGTTGTCGGCAGACCAGGTGTTTTCGGCAATCGAACGCCCGTACTTTAGGGCGGCGTTGTCCGTATTTGTCGACGGGTGTGTAACAGCGGTTAGCGGGCCGGGCGGGCCCGGGAATGGCGGGGTCATGAACTCCGACACCCCGCTCTCGCCCCGCCCGCTGCACCACCTCCCGGACGGCGGACGCAGCGTCCTGACGAGCCGTCAGCTCCGGGAGCACGGCGTGACGGCGGCCGAAGCCGCCGAGCGCTGCCGCCCCGGCGGCCCCTGGCAGCGGATCCTGCCGGGCGTCCACCTGCTCCACCCCGGCCCCGCCACCGGCGAGGAGCGGCTGCGCGCGGCGCTCCTGTACGCCGCGAGCCGCGAGCGCCCGGGCAACCCGGAAGGCACCGTTCCGCCGCCTGGGGCGGGCGGTCTGTACGGCGAGACGATGATCACCGGACTGGCGGCGCTGGCCCTGCACCGCTTCTCCGCCGCCCCCTCGCTGCGCGCCCTGGACCGCGTCGATGTGCTCGTACCGCGCGCGCGGCGGCTGCGCTCGACCGGCTATGTGCGCTTCGTCCGCGCCGCCGCCCTGCCCCGCCCCCGGGAGATCACCGGCCTGCCGACCGCCCCCGCCTCCCGTGCCCTCGCCGACGCGGTGGCCCAGCTGTCCGACGCCTCGGCCGTCCGCCGGCTGCTCATCGAGGCCGTGCGCCAGGGGCACTGCGAGGCGTCGTCCGTCGTACGGGAGCTGAGCCGGGCCCGGCTGCTGTCCCGGCCGCATGTCGTCGACGCCGTCGACGCGCTGCTGGCCGAAGGGCGGGCCATGGCCGAGGCCCTGCTGTACGACATGGTGCGCGGCTACTCCCTGCCCGAGCCGCTGTGGAACGTCGAGCTGCGGCTGCCCGGCGGCTCCCTGCTGGCCGGGGTGGACGCCTACTGGCCGCTGCAGGCCGTGGCGCTGGAGATCGACGCGCGCACCCCCCGGCAGGGCGGCGTGCACGACCCGCTGGGCGGCTTCACGCCCGGGGGCGAGCACATGGAGCGGCTGGGCATCACGGTCGTGCGCGTCACCCCCAGGAAGCTCCGCGAGTGCCTGGAGGCGCAGGCCGCGGTGGTCCGCACCGCGCTGATCGCGTCGGTCGACCGCGAGCCCGCGCCCTACGTCGTGATCCGGCCGAGGTGAGCCGAGGTGAGCCGAAGCAGCCGACGCGGTTGAGCAGCGGACCCGGGCCGGCCGCGGCGCGACCGTGGCACAGGCTCACGGCTTGCGCAGCACCAGTTCGGTGTTGCGGTCGCCCGCATCGCCCGCCAGGGCCTGGCTGCGCCCCGGAGCGTTGTAGGACAGCTCGCGGTAGAGCGCGGCGAGGCCGGTCTGGGACAGGTCGGAGTAGTCCGTGCGGCGCGGCGCGGCCGACTCGACGAGGGTGGTGAACAGCGACAGCGTGCCGTCGTGGTTGTCCACGACCTCGATCACCCGGGCCAGCTGGGGGAAGTCCACGTGCGAGGCGGTGGTGATCTCCCAGAAGGTGCCGCGCGGGGTGATCTCGTTCTTGTGGCTGTGGCCGTTGATCCACGCCAGCACCTGGGGGTGGCGCTTGAAGAGGGCCACGATCTCGTCGCCGCCGTGCCGGGCCTCGCCCGGGCGGGCCGGGTCGCGGTTCAGGTTGTCCATGCTGCGGCTGTAGTGGTGGCTGAAGACCAGGATCCGGTCGTCCTTGTGGGCCTTCAGGGTCCGCTCCAGCCAGCGCAGCTGGGCGGTGCCCAGCGAACCGGTGTAGTGGCCGCCCGGGTCGGTGGTGTCCAGGCTGATGCCGATGACGCCGTCGGATATCGGGAACGAGTAGTAGCAGGTGCCCTCGTCGAGGTTGGCCTTGGTGTAGCCGTGGCCGACCGGGCCGGGCCCGGTGTGGGCCGGGTCCAGGTGCGCGGCGACGAAGTCACGCTGGGAGAAGGGCGCGCGGCGCTCGTCGGGGGTGACGGTGCGCATGTCCTTCGCGTGCGCGCGCAGCAGCTCCTTCATGACCTTGCCCGTGGGGTCGCCGCCCTTGCGCTCGTCCTTGAAGCGCTCCGCGGCCTCGGCGGCCGGGATGATCTGGAGCTTGCGGCTGCCGGTGGCGAGGTCCGCGAGGTAGTTCCCGCCGAAGGAGTAGACGCCGCCGGCCAGGTCGTCGTGGTTGCCGATGGTCGAGTACCACGGCAGCCGCAGCCCGGGGCTGTTGACGGTGCGCAGCGCGGCCTCGAGGAAGCCGTCGACGCGCGGGAAGCCGGCCTGCTTGTCGGCGTCGCGCAGGGCGCTGTCCGGGTGCCAGAACGCCTTGAGCCCGCTGTTCTGCACGCCCTCGTAGCGGCGCGGGTCGCCCGTGTTGGGGGTGATCCGGCCGCCGTTCATCACGCCCAGGAACCAGTCCAGCTCGATCCGCGCGTTGTTGTCCGTGTTGTCGCCGGTGGTCATGACGAAGGAGAGCGGGGAGCCGGTGGCGGGCCCGCCGCGCAGACCGTTGACCCGCTCGACGAGGGACGCCGCGCCGACGACGGTCAGCGCCTCGTGGGGCCGCCAGGCGCCCGGGCGCCCGGCGCGCAGGAACTCATAGCGCAGCGGGTGCTGCACATCGGTGAGGTGCAGATCGGTGAGTTGCACGAAGGAGGCGAGCGTGGTGCGCCGGTCCTCCCGGCCACCCTTGGCCCCGGCGAGCTCGGTGCGTACGGTACGGGCCCAGGCCGGGCCCTCGCCGAGCCGGCGGTAGGCGCCGCTGCCGCGCGGCGCGGAGAAGGTCTCCAGCGTCGTGCCGGCCTTCGAGGGCAGCGCGGGGGCGGTGACGACCCTGCGGCCGGCGGCGCGCACCTGGGGCGGCTGGGAGGCGGTCGCCGAACCGCTGCCGGGCCCGAAGGCGAGCCCGAGGCCGGTCGCGGCGGTGGCGGAGGCGGCGGCGACGAGGAGGGTGCGGCGGTCGAGGGCGGTGACGGCAGAGGCGGCGGACCGTATGCGGGACATGCGGGATCTCCCCGAGTGCGAACGCGGAAGCGGTCGGGCAGCGGGCTGCCCTGTCACTTCGGATCGTTGGCAGCGGGGGTGACCTGTGAGTTAACGATGCCGCAACGCCCGCCGCCGAAATACGCACGTGGATCTTGGCGAGAGCAAACGGCCATCCCGCACTCCGCCGCCGGAATTCCGCCGCTCACTTGGAGTTCACCGGGGCTGGGAACCCCGAGGGAACTTCAGGCGCGGTGTGCGCGCGGCGTACGCCCGGCGCGGGCCCGTCCCAGGCAGCGGACAATGGATTGGACAAGGTCGCCGGGGCCACCCGCATGATGGGACGGCACGCCAGGCACCCAGCACCAGGCACAGATCATGAAGGAGCGCGTCGTGAGGATCGGAATCGTCGGAGCCACCGGCCAGGTCGGCGGGGTCATGCGGAAGATCCTCGCGGAGCGGGACTTCCCGGTCGAGGAGCTGCGCCTGTTCGCCTCGGCCCGCTCCGCCGGGCGCACGCTCCCCTGGCGGGACACCGAGATCTCCGTCGAGGACGCGGCCACCGCCGACTACTCCCGGCTGGACATCGCGCTGTTCTCCGCGGGCGGGGCCACCTCCCGGGCGCTGGCGCCCAAGGTGTCCGCGGCCGGCGCCGTGGTGATCGACAACTCCTCCGCCTGGCGGATGGACCCCGAGGTGCCGCTGGTGGTCTCCGAGGTCAACCCGGACGCCGTCGGGCACCGCCCCAAGGGCATCATCGCCAACCCGAACTGCACCACCATGGCCGCCATGCCGGTGCTGCGCCCGCTGCACGAGGAGGCGGGTCTCACCGCCCTGGTCGCGACCACCTACCAGGCCGTGTCCGGCTCCGGCCTGTCCGGTGTGGAAGAGCTGGACGGCCAGGTCCGCAAGGCCATGGACCGCGCGACCGCGCTGACCCACGACGGCTCGGCTGTGGAGTTCCCCGAGCCGGCCGTCTACAAGCGCCCCATCGCCTTCAACGTGCTGCCGTTCGCGGGCAACCTCGTCGACGACGGCCGCTTCGAGACGGACGAGGAGCAGAAGCTCCGCAACGAGTCCCGCAAGATCCTCGGGATCCCCGAGCTGAAGGTCTCCGGCACCTGCGTCCGCGTGCCCGTCTTCACCGGCCACTCGCTGCAGGTCAACGCCCGCTTCGCCAATCCGCTGAGCGTGGCGCGCGCGTACGAGCTGCTGGCCGAGGCCCCGGGCGTCGAGCTCTCGGAGATCCCGACCCCGCTGCAGGCGGCGGGCAACGACCCCAGCTATGTGGGCCGCATCCGCGTGGACGAGACGGTCGACAACGGCCTCGCGCTCTTCCTGTCCAACGACAACCTCCGCAAGGGGGCGGCGCTCAACGCAATCCAGATCGCGGAGCTGGTGGCGGCCGAGCTCAGCTGAGCCGACGCTCCCCCGACCCGGTGCGCATGGCCGTTCCGGGCACCTGACAGTGGCGCCCGCGGCGCCGGGCGATTATCGCGGGCGACGGATCGGCCTTGCGTGGAAGGATGGCCGAAACGTCGTATTCGAAGGAGATGCCCAGGTGCCTGGAACGAACCTGACCCGCGAAGAGGCCCAGCGGCGGGCGCGGCTGCTCAGCGTCGACTCGTACGAGATCGAGCTCGATCTCTCCGGCGCTCAGGAGGGCGGCACCTTCCGGTCGGTCACCTCGGTGCGTTTCGACGCGGCCGAGGCGGGCGCGGACTCCTTCATCGACCTGGTCGCGCCCACCGTCCATCAGGTGGTGCTCAACGGGTACGAGCTGGACCCGGCCGAGGTCTTCGCGGACTCCCGGATCGCGCTGAGCGGCCTCCAGGAGGGGCGCAACGAGCTGAGGGTCGTCGCGGACTGCGCGTACACCAACACCGGTGAGGGTCTGCACCGCTTCGTGGACCCGGTCGACCAGCAGGCGTACCTCTACACGCAGTTCGAGGTGCCGGACGCGCGCCGGGTGTTCGCGGGCTTCGAGCAGCCGGACCTGAAGGCCACGTTCCAGTTCACCGTGACGGCGCCCGAGGGCTGGACGGTGATCTCCAACTCGCCGACGCCCGAGCCCAAGGACAACGTCTGGCGCTTCGAGCCGACGCCGCGCATCTCGACGTACATCACCGCGCTGATCGTGGGGCCGTACCACAGCGTGCACAGCAGTTGGGAGGGCGAGGGGCGGTCGGTGCCGCTGGGCATCTACTGCCGTCCCTCGCTCGCCGAGTTCCTGGACTCGGACGCGATCTTCGAGGTGACCCGGCAGGGCTTCGACTGGTTCCAGGAGAAGTTCGACTACGCCTACCCCTTCGCCAAGTACGACCAGCTGTTCGTACCGGAGTTCAACGCGGGCGCGATGGAGAACGCGGGCGCGGTCACCATCCGCGACCAGTACGTCTTCCGCTCCAAGGTCACGGACGCGGCCTATGAGACGCGCGCCGAGACCATCCTCCACGAGCTGGCCCACATGTGGTTCGGCGACCTGGTGACCATGGAGTGGTGGAACGACCTGTGGCTGAACGAGTCGTTCGCCACCTTCACCTCCATCGCCTGCCAGGCGTCCGCGCCGGGCAGCAGGTGGCCGCACGCCTGGACCACCTTCGCCAACTCGATGAAGACCTGGGCCTACCGGCAGGACCAGCTGCCGTCCACCCACCCGATCATGGCCGAGATCCGCGACCTGGACGACGTCATGGTCAACTTCGACGGCATCACGTACGCGAAGGGCGCCTCCGTCCTCAAGCAGCTGGTCGCCTATGTCGGCGAGGAGGAGTTCTTCAAGGGCGTGCAGGCGTACTTCAAGCGCCACGCCTACCAGAACACCCGGCTGTCCGACCTGCTCGGCGCGCTCGAGGAGACCAGCGGCCGGGACCTGAAGACCTGGTCGAAGGCGTGGCTGGAGACGGCGGGGATCAACATCCTGCGCCCGGAGATCGAGACCGACGCCTCCGGCACCATCACCTCCTTCGCCGTCCGGCAGGAAGCCCCGGCCCTGCCGCCCGGCGCCAAGGGCGAGCCCTTGCTGCGCCCGCACCGCATCGCGATCGGCCTGTACGACATCGACGCCACCGGCAAGCTGGTGCGCAGCGACCGGATCGAGGTCGACGTGGACGGCGAGCTGACCCCCGTGTCCGCCCTGGCCGGCCGCAAGCGCCCGGCCGTGATCCTGCTCAACGACGACGACCTGTCGTACGCCAAGGTGCGCCTGGACCCCGACTCGCTGGCCGTGGTCACCGAGCACCTGGGCGACTTCGAGGCCTCCCTGCCGCGCGCCCTGTCCTGGGCCTCGGCCTGGGACATGACCCGCGACGGCGAGCTGGCCACCCGCGACTACCTCTCCCTGGTGCTGTCCGGCATCGCCAAGGAGTCGGACATCGGCGTCGTCCAGTCGCTGCAGCGCCAGGCCAAGCTGGCCCTCGACCTGTACGCGGCCCCCGACTGGCGCGAGACGGGCCTGGCGAAGTGGACCGAGGCCACCGTGGACCACCTGCGGGCCGCCGCGCCCGGCAGCGACCACCAGCTGGCCTGGGCGCGGGCGTTCGCCGACACCGCCCGCACCGACGAGCAGCTCGACCTGCTGTCGGGGCTGCTGGCGGGCGCCGAGACCCTCGAGGGCCTGGCCGTCGACACCGAGCTGCGCTGGGCGTTCCTGGAGCGGCTCGCCGCGACCGGCCGGGCAGACGAGGCCTCGATCGCCGCGGAGCTGGAGCGGGACCGCACCTCGGCGGGCGAGCGCCACGCGGCCACCGCGCGCGCCGCGCGGCCGACGCCGGAGGCGAAGGCCGAGGCGTGGGCGTCGGTCGTGGAGGGCGACAAGCTGCCGAACGCGGTGCAGGAGGCGGTGATCCGCGGCTTCGTCCAGACCGACCAGCGCGAGCTGCTGGCGCCGTACACCGAGAAGTACTTCGCCGCGGTCAAGGGCGCCTGGGACAGCCGCAGCCACGAGATGGCGCAGCAGATCGCGGTCGGCCTCTACCCGACCGTGCAGGTCTCGCAGGCCACGCTGGACGCGACCGACACCTGGCTGGCCTCCGCCGAGCCCAGCGCGGCGCTGCGCCGCCTGGTCACCGAGTGCCGCGCGGGCGTCGACCGCGCGCTGAAGGCCCAGGCGGCGGACGCGGCCGCGGCGGGCTGACGGCACGTACGGCGGCGCCCCGGACCGGGCCGGTCCGGGGCGCCCTCGCGTCTGGTCCCGCGCCTCAGACGCGCTCGGCGCGGGCCGCGCGGCGGGCGAGCCTTGCCTCGCGCCGCTCGTCGAACTTGGTGGCCTGGGCGTCCAGGCCCCCCATGTACAGCCCCAGCTCCTCCTGCGCCTTGAGCCCCTCGCCCGTGAGCCCGGAGATCTCCAGCACCTTGAGGAAGCGCAGCACGGGCTGCAGTACGTCGTCGTGGTGGATGCGCAGGTTGTAGATGCCGCCGATGGCCATCAGCGCGGCGGCCCGCTCGAACCCGGGCATGCCGTGTCCCGGCATACGGAAACCGACTACCACATCGCGGACGGCGCACATGGTCTGGTCGGGCGCCAGCTCAAACGCCTTCCCCAGCAGATTCCGGTAGAAGACCATGTGCAGGTTCTCGTCGGTGGCGATACGGGCCAGCATCCGGTCGCAGACCGGGTCGCCGGAGTGGTGGCCGGTGTTGCGGTGCGATATACGGGTGGCGAGCTCCTGGAAGGCCACGTACGCGATGGAGTGCAGCATGCTGTGGCTGTTGTCGGACTGGAACCCCTCGGACATGTGCGCCATCCGGAACCGCTCCAGCTCGACCGGGTCGACCGCGCGGCTGGTCAGCAGGTAGTCACGCATGACGATGCCGTGCCGGCCCTCCTCCGCCGTCCACCGGTGCACCCAGGTGCCCCACGCGCCGTCGCGGCCGAAGAGCGAGGCGATCTCGTGGTGGTAGCTGGGCAGGTTGTCCTCGGTGAGCAGATTGACCACGAGGGCGATCCGGCCCACGTCGGTGACCTTGGACTGCTCGGGCGCCCACGCCTCGCCGCCCATCACGCCGTCGAAGTTGCGGCCGTCGCTCCACGGCACGTACTCGTGCGGCATCCACTCCTTGGCGGCCTTCAGATGCCGGTTGAGCTCCACCTCGACGACCTCTTCGAGCGCGTACAGCAGACGGCTGTCGCTCCATACGGCCTGACCGTGACGGTGGGTCGGGGCGAGGGTCACAGTGGGCTCCTGGGGGGACGTCGTGCGATGCGAAACCTACGGCGCCGTAGGTTTGACTTACGGCTCCGTAGGTTACGACACCGTAGGTTAAAGCGCGAATAAACGGCCCGGTACGCACCGGAAAAAACTCGCGGGAAAACGTCGGGAAACGCGGCGAGGGCGCCCGCCGGCATCCAGCCGGGGGCGCCCTCGTCACGGCGTCCTCTGTGTCAGTTCGTATCGCTCAGCTGTATCAGCTCGTGTCAGCTGGTGTCAGTCGCTGCGCTTGCGCGTCTTGTCGCCGAGCATCACCAGACCGGCGATCACGCCGAAAAGCACGAGGGGAGCGACGACGTAGAGGCCCAGCGTCTCGGCGACGCTCAGGCCCGGACCCGGGTCGTCACCGTCGTCGCGGAACGCGAACGCGGGGGACGACACCATCAGCATCGCCGTCGTCGCGGCGATGACGGCACCGGCGCGAACGGCGTTCTTTTTGACCTTGTTGCTCACGGACTCACGGTATCGGACGCCCTCGCGCCCCGCGTGCCCGGGGTGGGCTTGCCCCGGCCCCCGACCACGCCCCCGCGCCGCGCCCCCCGCGCCACCTCGCCCATCAGGGCGTGCAGCCGGGGGGAGGCCACCAAATCCTCCAGCGACACGGGGCGGCCGGTCGCGTCCGCGATGGGCAGCCGCCAGTTCGGGTACTGGTCCCACGTCCCGGGGAGGTTCTGCGGGCGCCGGTCCCCCACCGTGTCCGGCAGCCACACGCCGACCAGCTTCGCCGGGGTACTCAGCAGAAAGCGGTGGACCGCCTTGACCGCACCCTCCTCGTCGCCCGGCCCCTCCGGCAACAGCCCCAGCCGCCCCAGCAGCACCAGCCACTCCCGGACCTCCACCGCGTCCTCGGCCCGCTCATGCGCGAGCGGGCGGGTGAGCAGGCCGAGCCGGTGCCGCAGCTCGACATGGCCGCCGGTGAGCCGGGCGGCGGTGCTCGGCAGGTCGTGGGTGGTGACGGTGGCCAGGCAGTCGGCGCGCCACTCCTCAGGCGCCAGCGGACGGGCGCGGGCGGGCGAGGCGCCCCCGGGCCGCTCGCTCACGTCGCCCCCGCTGCCCTCACTGTCCCCGCTGTCCTCGCCGTTCCTGCTGCCCTGGCCGTCCCCGTCGCCTTCGTTGTTGTAGTTCCGCTCGAACCACAGCACCGACGTGCCCAGCACCCCCCGCCCGGCCAGCGCCTCCCGCACCCCCGGCTCGACCGTGCCCAGGTCCTCGCCGATGACCGCCGCCCCCGCGCGGTGCGCCTCCAGCGCGAGCACGCCGAGCATGGCCTCCGCGTCGTAGCGGACGTAACAGCCCTCGGTCGGCTCCCGTCCCTCCGGCACCCACCACAGCCGGAACAGACCCATCACATGGTCGATGCGCAGCGCGCCCGCATGCCGCAGCAGCCCGCGCAGCAGGTCGCGGTAGACGGCGTACCCCGTGGCGGCCAGGGCGTCCGGCCGCCACGGCGGCAGCCCCCAGTCCTGCCCCCGGGAGTTGAACGCGTCCGGCGGCGCGCCGATCGACATCCCGGACGCGAAGACGTCCCGAAGCGCCCAGGCGTCGGCGCCCGACGGGTGCACCCCGACCGCCAGGTCGTGCACCAGGCCGATGGCCATCCCGGCGTCGAGCGCGGCGCGCTGGGCGGCGGCCAGCTGCCCGTCCGTCAGCCAGGCGAGCCAGCAGTGGAAGTCGGCCCGGTCCAGGTGCTCGCCCCGGGCTCGGGCGACCGCGGCGGACCGGGCGTCGGCCAGGCCGTTTGGCCAGACGCGCCAGGCGGGGCCGTGGATCTCGGCGAGCGCGCTCCAGATCGCGTGGTCCTCGAGGGCCTGGCCGCGCTCGGCCAGGAAGTCGCAGTAGGCGGCCCGGCGGCCGGGGCTGAGCGGCACGGTCCGCACCAGCTCCAGGGCCTCCCGCTTGAGCGTCCACACCGCGTCCCGGTCGATCAGCGCGCCCTCGTGGAGCACCGCGGTGCGCAGCGCGGCGGCCTGCTCCAGCAGCTGGTCGACGCGCTCGCGCGCGGGGCCGCGCAGCTGGACGTACTCGGGCACGGCCTCGACCCGCAGATGGACCGGGTCGGGGAAGCGGCGCGAGGAGGGGCGGTACGGCGAGGGGTCGGTGGGCTCGGCGGGCGTGCCGGGCACGGCCGCGTGCAGCGGGTTGAGCTGGACGAACCCGGCGCCCAGCGCCCGGCCCGACCAGGCGGCGAGGTCGGCCAGGTCGCCGAGGTCGCCCATCCCCCAGGAGCGCGCGGACAGCAGCGAATACAGCTGCACGAGGAAGCCGTGGCTGCGCGCCGGGGGGACCGGCATCCGGTCGGGGGTGACGATCAGGGTGGCGGTGGCCGAGCCGCCGTCGGGGGCATGGGCGTGCACGGTGTGACGGCCCAGGGGGAGCGCGGAGGCCGCCGGGCCGTCGGCTCCGGGCCGCCAGTCGCGCGCCGCCCCGTCCTCGGTCTCCACCCGCAGCGCGGTGCCTTCGGGCAGCCGCAGCCGTGGCGGCCGGCCGGGGCGCACCACCACGCAGGGCGGCAGCAGCCGGGCGCTCTCCTCGCGCTCGTGCCGCTCCAGGGCGGCCTGTACGGAGTGGGGGGTCGAGGCATCCACGCCGAGCGCGGCGAGCACGGCGACGACGGTGTCGTCGGGCACGCGCACGGTGCGGCCGGGGGCGGGCTCGTAGGAGGTGGCGACGCCGTGCAGCTCGGCGAGGAGCGCTCTGCCCATCAGGACTCCATTCAGAACTCCATCGGCCCCATGCCCGCCCCGGCGCCGAACCCGGCGGTGGTCGGCTCACTCGTCAGCGGCGGTTCGGCGGCGAGCGGGGGCTCGCTGGTCAAGGGGGCGATGTCGGCGGGCGCGGGCTCACTGGTGAGCGGCGCCTCCGTGTGCAGACCGGAGCCGGATCCCTCCAGGCCGCACAGGCCGCAGTCGGGGTGGGAGACCCCGGCGAACGGGTCGGGCTCCCCCGGTCCGGATGCGGTTTCGGTCACAGGCTCGGTCACAGGTTTGGAGAGAGCGGAGAGCAGAAGCTGAGCTGACGCGGCCACACGGGCCTCCGTGGGGTGTCGGCAGTGGGACAGGGGCAGGCCTACCCACTCGAGGCGGTCGCAGACGTAACCGGCCCCCTGACGTGCCTCAGGTCACATTCCCCTGACACAGATGATTTGACGGCCGTAAGGGGCCCGAGGCACATAGCTTACTGACCGACCCGACATTCTGGCGTCAGACTTTCGGTCACGGCTCATGCCCCGGCCGCCCCCGGGACGCCCCCACCGCAGTGCTCATCTCGTCACACCACACACCATGGCATTACCGGCACTTCGGTCACCGCCGTTGACACTCTCAGGCGGGCGATGGTGGGCTCGGCGCCTATCAGGGCTACACCTAGGCGAACCACCAGTCCGTATCGAGGAGAAGCCCGTGCAGTTGCGGGGAAGTCGAGGACGAACATCGAGGGCGGCCGGAGCCACGGCCATGGCCGCCGCCGTCATCGGCGGACTGCTGGGCGGCGCGCCGGGCGCGGCCGCCGCACCAGGGGAGCGCGGCACCCCCGGCACCTCGACGACGGACCGCGAGAGCGACGGCGGCGTGCCGCCCGTATGGCCGCGCCCGCAGTCGCTGCGCGCCCAGGGATCCGACGTGAGCGTGGGCCAGGAGGTCACGCTCATAGCCGACGCCGACTCCGACCCGTACGCGCTGGACGCGCTGCGCGCCCTGCTGCACGACGCCGGGGCGCGCGTCGTCAACGAGGCCACCGAGCCCACTCCCAAGGGGATGCCACTGGCGGACGGGCTGGTGGTGCGCGTCGGCGGGCGGGGCGCGCAGAGCGCGCTGCGCGCCCTGGGCGCGCCCGAGCGCGGTGACCTGCCCTCCGGCGGCTACCGCCTGGCGGCCGGCCAGGCGGCCGGGGCGCCGACGGTCGCGCTGTCCGGCGTCGGCCCGGACGGCCTCTTCCACGCCGTCCAGACGCTGCGCCAACTCCTGATCCGGCCCGCGGGCGGCACCGGGACGGGCTCCGGCGGCTTCCCGGGGGTCGTCGTCCGCGACTGGCCCGCGGCCGTGGTGCGCGGCACCACGGAGGGCTTCTACGGCGAGCCCTGGTCCCACCGGGACCGGCTCGCCCAGCTCGACTTCATGGGCCGTACGAAGCAGAACCGCTACCTCTACGCGCCCGGCGACGACCCCTACCGCCAGGCCCGCTGGCGCGACCCGTACCCCGCCGAGCGGCGCGAGGAGTTCCGGGAGCTGGCCGGCCAAGCCCGCCGCAACCACGTCACCCTCGGCTGGGCGGTCTCCCCCGGCCAGGAGCTGTGTTTCTCCTCCGCCGGCGACCGCAAGGCGCTGCTGCGCAAGGTGGACGCCATGTGGGCGCTCGGGGTGCGCGCCTTCCAACTCCAGTTCCAGGACGTGAGCTACAGCGAGTGGCACTGCGACGCGGACGCCGACACCTTCGGCTCGGGCCCCGAGGCGGCGGCGAAGGCGCAGGCCGAGGTCGCCAACGCGGTCGCCGGGCACCTGGCCGCGCGCCACCCGGACGCCGTTCCGCTCTCCTTGATGCCGACCGAGTACTACCAGGACGGCGACACCGACTTCCGGCGCGCGCTGGCCGACCGGGTCGACCCCGGCGTGGAGATCGCCTGGACCGGCGTCGGGGTGGTGCCCAAGACCATCACCGGGAGCGAACTGGCCGGGGCCCGCGCCGCGTTCGGCCACGCCCTGGTCACCATGGACAACTACCCGGTCAACGACTACGCCCAGGACCGGGTCTTCCTCGGCCCGTACACCGGGCGCGCCCCGGCCGTCGCCACCCAGTCCGCGGGTCTGCTCGCCAACGCCATGGAGCAGCCGGCCGCCTCCCGTATCGCGCTGTTCACCGCCGCCGACTTCGCCTGGAACCCGCGCGGCTACCGCCCCAACGAGTCCTGGCGGGCGGCCGTCGACGACCTGGCCGGGCCCGACCCCCGCACTCGCGCGGCCCTGCGCGCGCTCGCCGGAAACGACGCGTCCTCGGTCCTCGGCGGCGAGGAGTCCGCGTATCTGCGCCCGCTGATCGAGGCGTTCTGGACGGCGCTGTCCGGGGGCGAGGGGCAGCGGCTCGACCGGGCGGCGGACCGGCTGCGCTCGGCCTTCACCACGATGCGGGACGCCCCCGACCGGCTCGACGCGGCCCTGGGCGGCGAGCTGGGCCCCTGGCTCGACCAATTGGGGCGCTACGGCGACGCCGGGGTGCGGGCCGTGGACATGCTCACCGCCCAGGCGCGCGGCGACGGAGCGGCGAGCTGGTCGGCCCGGACCGCGGTGCAGGAGCTGCGCGAGAAGATCGCGGAGAGCCGGGCGACGGTGGGCAAGGGCGTCCTGGGCCCCTTCCTGAAGGAGGCCCTCGCCCGGGCCGACGCCTGGTCGGGCCTGGACGGCGCGGACCCGAAGTCGCTGCACACCTCCAAGGCCCAGCGCGCCGCCGCCGACGGCGACGCGGCGACCTCGCTGTCCCCCACCGGCCCGGTCACGGTGCGCTTCGACCGCGCCCGCCCGCTCACCGCCGTCTCCACCCTCACCGGCCGCGCGGCCGCCTCGCCCGGCACCGTCTGGGCCCATGTCCCGGGCGAGGGCTGGCGGCGGCTCGGCGCGGTCTCCGGCAGCGGCTGGACCCAGCTCGCGGGCCGTGGCGTACGGGCCGACGCGGTACGGCTGGCCTGGGAGGCGGGCGCGACACCGCCCGCCGTGCACGAGATCACCCCTTGGTTCGCCGACACCCCGGCCGCCGAGCTGCGGCTGTCCCGGGACGTGGTCGACGCGGAGACCGGCGGCCGCGCCGTCGTCGAGGCGCGCGTCACCGCCCGCCGCCCCGAGGACATCCACGGCAAGCTCACCGTCCACGCGCCGCGCGGCGTCCGTGTCAAGGCCGACAAGGCGGTGACCGCCCCGCGCGGGTCCACCGCGACCGCCCGGATCGAGGTTTCGGTCCCGGACAGGACCAAGGCGGGGACCTTCACCGTCCCGGTGCGCTTCGGCTCGCAGGAGAGCGTGCTGACCGTACGGGCCTTCCCGCCCACCGGCGGCCCGGACCTGGCCCGCGCGGACGGCGCGAAGGCGACGTCGTCCGCCGATGAGACCGCCGACTTCCCGGCCTCGGCCGCGATCGACGGCGACCCCGCCACCCGCTGGTCCTCCCCCGCCGACGACGGCGCCTGGCTACAGCTGGAACTCGCCCACCCGGCCCGGGTCGGCCGGCTCGACCTGCGCTGGCAGGACGCGTACGCCTCCCGCTACCGCGTCCAGGTCTCGGCCGACGGCCGCACCTGGCGCACGGCGGCGACCGTCTCGGACGGCCGGGGCGGGAACGAGACCGTCCGGATGGATGCCCCCGGCACCCGCTTCATCCGCATCCAGGGCGCCGAGCGCGCCACCCGCTTCGGCTACTCCCTGTGGTCGGTGGCGGCGTACGCGGTGACAACGGACTGACTTGGGCCGACACAGGCCGCCGCGGACCTCTGCGACGACGCTTGGCCCTACGAGGCGGAACCGCGCGTGGCCCCCGCTCCGCCGGGGGCCACTGTCCACAGTCCGCCGCGCGGACCGCGCCGAGGCAGATACGCAGACATGACAATGGCCCGGTCTCAGGCAGATTTGCCGTCGATCCGGGCCATGGCGTCCTCCGCGCCGTACGGCTGCAGGTATGGCAGCCAGCGCGGGTCCCTATGGCCTGTGCCGATGATCCGCCAGGCGAGGCCCGCCGGTGGCGCCGGCTGATGGCGCAGCCGCCAGCCGATCTCCGCGACATGGCGGTCGGCTTTGACATGGTTGCAGCGACGACACGCGGCGACCACGTTCTCCCATGTGTGCTGGCCGCCGCGGCTGCGGGGGATGACGTGGTCGACGCTGGTCGCCACGCCTCCGCAGTACGCACATCGCCCGCCGTCGCGGGCGAACAGCGCGCGGCGGGTGAGTGGGACGGGGCCCCGGTAGGGCATCCGGACAAATCGCTTCAAGCGGACCACGCTGGGTGCGGGTATGACACGGGTCGCGCTGTGCATCAGGGCGCCTGAGTCCTCAAGGCTGACGGCCTTGTCGTTGAGGACGAGTACGAGCGCGCGGCGGAGCGGTACGACGCCGAGCGGCTCGTACGACGCGTTGAGGACCAGGACGTGCGGCACGGGTGCCTCCTTGTACGCCGGCGGCGCGTGGCTCGCGCCGGGACGATCTCCCCTAGTTTCCCCTGAACCCTGGCCGGAACGCCACCATCACCGGGTTAACGGTTGAGAGGCATTTCCGCGTACCGCGCGCATACCGCCGGAAGAGCGGATTCTGGCGGTTGTCCGGGCCCGCGGACACTCATGGGAGTGGCGAGAATCACGGGCCGCCCGGGCCCGCGGCGGAAACCGCCGGGCTGACGCCCTCACCCCGCTCTTGTACGCCCCCTCGGCGCCCTCACGCGCTCTCGAACACAGGAACGGCACATTCCAGGGCCCGGCTACTGTGTGAGGGGTTGCCCGCGCGGTCCTCCGTGCGGGCATGTCGCACATGAAGGGTTTCGCTGTGTTCTGGTCCGCTGCTCCGGCCGCAGACGCCACGCCTACTCCCACCGATCCCAGCACCCCCACCACGCTGAAGGACGCGCAGGAAAGCGCCACCAACGCCGCGGGCTGGGTGGAGGAGAACTGGTCCACCTGGCTCAGCATCGGGCTGCGCATCGCCCTGGTCCTGGTGATCGCGTTTGTGCTGCGGACCGTGGTGCGGCGCGGGATCACCAAGCTGATAGAGCGCATGAACCGCACCGCCCAGGCCGTGGACGGCACCGCGCTGGCCGGCCTGCTGGTCAACGCCGAGCGGCGGCGCCAGCGGTCCGCGGCGATCGGCTCGGTGCTGCGCTCCGTCGCCTCGTTCGCGATCATGGGCACGGCGGCGCTGATGATCCTGTCGACGCTGCAGATCAACCTGGCGCCGCTGCTGGCCAGCGCCGGTGTCGCGGGTGTGGCCATCGGTTTCGGCGCCCGCAACCTGGTCACCGACTTTCTGTCCGGCGTGTTCATGATCCTGGAGGACCAGTACGGGGTCGGCGACTCGATCGACGCCGGGGTGGCCTCCGGCGAGGTGATCGAGGTCGGGCTGCGCGTCACCAAGCTGCGCGGCGACAACGGCGAGATCTGGTACGTGCGCAACGGCGAGGTCAAGCGGATCGGCAACCTCAGCCAGGGCTGGGCCACGGCCGGCGTGGAGGTCCAGATCCGCGCGGACGAGGACCTGGACGAGGTCCGTGCGCTGATCACGCAGGTCGGCGTGGACATGGCCAAGGAAGAACCCTGGAACGAGCGGCTGTGGGAGCCGATCGAGGTGCTCGGGCTGGACGCGGTCTACCTGGACTCCATGGTCGTGAAGGTGTCGGTGCGGACCATGCCGGGCAAGGCGCTCGGCGTCGAGCGCGAGCTGCGGTGGCGGATCAAGAAGGCGCTGGACGAGGCGGGGATCAGCATCGTCGGCCGCCCGCTGGACCCGGACCTACAGCCCGAGGATGCCGCCAATTCGGCGACGACGACCGTCGCGCCGCCCTCGGCCTTGTCCAACCCGGACTCCCCGCAGTCCCTGGCCACCACCCCGATCCCGCCGCCGGCCACCCCGCCGGCCGCCCCGCCCATCCAGAAATAGCCGCGAAGTAGCCGAGAAGCAGCCGGGAAACAGCGGCACGCACAGCCACGGTGGTCGCGCGGCTGTGCGTGCGGGGTCTCAGGCTGTGGGTCTCAGGCTGTGGGTGGTCTCACGCCGTGACGGTCAGGGTGTTGCTCCAGACCAGTTGGCCGTTCTCATAGCGCTCGTCGTGGGCGCTGAAGTGGACGCGCTCGCCCGGATACGCCCCGTAGAGATAGACGATCGGGTTGGGGCAGACCAGCAGCGGCGGCAGTGTGGCCTTGGGGTCCACCGGGACGGAGATGCTCCCGGAGGGGTCGGAGGTGGTCTGGAGCAGCGTCGGGCTGGTGCGGAGGTCGGAGAGGGTGACGGTGCCGCAGGTCGGCACCGAACCCGAGACGGCGGTCCTGACCCACACCCGGTGACTGGGCAGGAAGCCGCTGCCGGTCAGGGTCTTGGACTGGATGTCGTAGCTGATCAGCGTGGGCCCGGCGGCCACCCGCGCGGCGGCCGCGGGCGCCGCCGCGGCCTGGGTGGCGGGGACGAGGAGGGTGGTGGAGACCGCGAGGGCCGTGCCCACCGCGAGCGCGGCGCGGACGGCGAGTGTCTTCAGAGCGCGCATGATGGTTCCTCAATTCCGCTGTGGATGACGTCAGCTGTGAGTCAGCTGTGAGTCAGCTGTCGGCGACCCGGTAGTAGAAGTCCCTGAACTCGGTGTTGACGTAGGGGCTCTGGAGCCAGCCACTGGGCTGGTGGATACTCGTCACGCCGTTGACGTAGCCGAGCGTGGTACCGGGTTCGACGTTCATCAGCCAGCGGCCGCCCCGGGAGAGCCCGCCGTCCGACGGGGCGCAGGGCATCTCGATGCCCCCGAAGGAGGCGGCGCGGGTGTAGCCGCCGCACCCGGAGGGGATCTGCCCGTTGACGGAGTATCCGTTGGCGCCCATGAACAGGTCCTTGGGCTGGTTCCAGGCGAAGCCGTCGCCGCCGACCCTGTCGACGAGCCGTTGGCCGGACTCGTTGGGGTGGGTGGTCGCCAGCCCGAAGTCGTAGTTCATATTGCCGTCGTCGATCCACGCGTTGAACGTGTATCCCCAGTCGCCGACGAACTTGCCGTAGGGCGCGCTCCCCCTGAAGTAGCCGGGAATGAACACCCAGTTGTTCATCCACGCGTGCGCCGCCCTGCTGTACACACAGCTGCCGGAGGTGACCACCAGCCGACGCGAGCCGCTGTTCAGCGCGTTGCCGTCGCAGGCCTTGTCCTTGCCGTCGAACGGATCGACGTACAGGATCCGCCCGACGCGGGTCGGAATCTCGGCGGCCGCGGTGAGCGCCCCCTGGCTGCTCGCCGCGGCCGGGGGTACGGAGCCGGGCTCGGCGGTGGGCTCGGTGGCGGGAGCCGCGACCTGCCGCTGGGCGTGCTCCATGGCGCCCCGGGACAGGCCGCCGCGCTGGTATGCGGCGTGCCGCATCCGCTCCGGCGTCCAGTAGGCCCGTACCGCTTCGGCAGCGTCGGCCCGGGCGGCGTCCGGGCCGCCCCCGGTCTGCGTCAGCGCCGCCGACGCCGCGCCCGCGCCGTTCGACCCGCCCGGGCTGCCCGACGCGGCCCGCGCACCGCCGGCCCCGGCGGCGACCGCGAGCAGCACGGCGATGAGCACCGCGAGCGGCCCTCGTGAGGTTGTTTTCATCGAGAACTCCTTGCATCGGGTATCCCCGGCTTCGGCCGGCGGAGGGGACGCGTCGCTCGGTTCTCCGGCACGGTGCGTCGGGGCATCGCTGTGGAATGCTCGGGAGCGGTGGTGTAGGCGTATCCGTCTGCTCGTTGGAGGAGGCGGACGTGGTTGTGTCGAATGCCTTGGACTATGCCGTAGCGGGTGGTGATGTTGAAGCTGCCGGTGGCGCGGACGGCGACACGTCCGGTATGTGTCCCAGCCTTCTTGCCGGTGGGTACGTGGGCGCGTACGAGGTCGCCGGTGGTGAAGCCGAAGAACTGCTTGCGGCGGGGCATGCGCAGACGGGGGAAACCGTGCTTTTCAGTGCGGGTGCGGGTATGGGTACCGCGCCCGGTGCATCCTGCGAGCAGGACCGTGGTGACGGTTTCGGTGATCGTGTCGAGCTTGCCTACGGCGAGAGCGTCGAGAGTGTGGGTCTTGGCCAGGCCGCAACGGATGCGGTTCCACTTGGTGCGGCCCCCGGAGGCGGTGAGCGTGGGCCAGCGGACATTCAGGACGCGCCACAGGGCCGAGCGGGTGGACTGCACGGCTGCCGCGTCCCGCAACGGCGCCTTGGCCTGCGCCTTGATGCGGGCCAGGAGCTTCGGCTTTGGGGCCAGGAACTCCTCCACAGGCCGGTTCGACTTGGTTTCGTTGCAGGGCAGGCAGGCCAGGGCCAGGTTCGAGATCCGGTCGGAGCCGCCGCGTGAGCGGGGGTGGATGTGGTCGATGTTCAGCGGCACCCCGGTCGCACCGCAGTAGGCGCACGTCCGATTCCATTTGGCGAGCAGGTATTCACGGACTTCGTATCCGTACAGGGTGCCCCGCTGGTACTCGGCGCCTTCCAACGGGCGACCGGCCGCGAGTGCGTGAGTGTCGAATGCGACCCGCTCCACATGCACGGCTCTCACCGGCGCCCAGCGGGCCAGGCGGGTCGCCCACGACAAAGTGGTGTCCACCCGGTGTTGGAGCGACGGCGGGAGCCGGCCCTCGCTCCGGGCACGGTTGAGGAACCTCGGCGCGCGGTAACGCAGGTTCCGCGTACGGCGTCCGCGCCGGTAGGCGGCGCGCTGCTCCAGCTTCTTGCGGATCGTCGCGCCCCGGTGGTCGAGCTGCACGCTGTACCGGGCCCGGCGCTCCCCCGCGCGGGCGGTGAACACCGCGAGACCGGTGTGCTTGCTGCCCGGGTCGACACCAATCTCTACCCCGTCTATCTCGGACTGGGCCACGGTGCGGTCCTTGAGTCGGATGACGAATGGGGTGTGACGGTGGACAACCGCACGTCCCTTCTTGAGCAGCTTGCGGGCACGGGCCGCAGTGCAGGGCTGCAACGGCGTGCCGTGCCTGTCGAGCACGAACACGAACGAGTGCCGCTCACGCGGCTCCTCCCCAACCAGGTGGTTGGGGGTGACGCCCGCATCGCTAGGCGAAGCGTTGCGGGTCTCCTCTCGCACATGTTCCGCGCCCGGTACCGCAGCGCGGTGTTCGAGTCCCGTTTCGTCCCTGTTCCCGGGGTTGTCTGCTGACTCGAATTCCAGAGCAAGCTGCTGAGGAGGCACAGCCTGGTGGGTCTTCTGTCGTGCGCGGAACGTAGCCAACTTCGGTCACCTCCTCCATGGGTGTTGGCTGGTGCTGGTAACACACGGGCCTCAGCCGGGTCGGCTGAAAGCCCCCGCCCTCAGGCGGGCGAACCGGTTACGCGCTCCCCGTTCTCTCGATTGCCCGCGACGGTGGCAGGCGTCGCTCGACCGCCGCTGGAGGAACCCTCGCCTCCGGCCCCGGCCCACCCCGGCCTACTCCGGCCCTCGCCAGCCTGGCCGCCCCGGCCACGCCCGCCGGCCCGCCGCCGCGCGCCCACTCACCCGGCCGCACCCATTGACGCCTCGCCGCCCCGCCCCTTACCTTGCTGTTCATCAATAGGAAAGTTTCTTAACAGAGACGTTCAAGCGATACGGGGGCACCCACCATGGCGGCATCAGGCACTCCGGGGACGCCGCGCGTGCTGCGCGCCATGAACGACCGGGCCGCGCTCGAACTGCTGGTCGCGCACGGGCCGCTGACCAGGACCCGGCTCGGCGAGCTGACCGGGCTCTCCAAGCCCACCGCCTCCCAGCTACTGACCCGTCTGGAGGCCGCAGGACTGGTCCGGACGACCGGGAACGTCACCGGCCGCCCCGGGCCCAATGCCCAGCTGTACGAGATCAACCCGGCCGCCGCCCATGTCGCGGCGCTCGCCGTCGACCAGGAGGGCATCACCGCCGCCGTCGCCGACATCACCGGCCGGATCCTCGGCGAGCACCGGGTGAACGCCGAGGCGACCGCCGAGTCGGTGCGCAACCGTACCGGCGAGCTCGTCGCCGAGGCCGTGGACGGCGCGCTGGCCGCCGCCGGGCTCACCCGGGGCGAGCTGCGGCAGACGGTGATCGGCACCCCCGGCGCGCTCGACCCGCACACCGGGGTGCTGCGCTACGCACCCCACCTGCCGGGCTGGCAGTCCCGCACCATGCGGGACGAGCTGGCCGAGGTGCTGGGCACGCCCCTGGTCATCGAGAACGATGTCAACCTCGCGGCCGTCGCCGAGCAGCACCACGGCACCGCGCAGGACTTCGACGACTTCGCGCTGGTCTGGGCCGACGAGGGCGTCGGCGCGGCCATCGTGCTCGGCGGCACCCTGCTGCGCGGGGCGACCGGCGGCGCCGGGGAGATCGGCTATATGCCGCTGCCGGGGGCTCCGCTCGCGCGCGGCGGGGACGACAGCGCCGCCCGGCCGGACGCGGGCGGGGGCTTCCAGAAGCTGGTCGGCTCCCCCGCCGTGGTCGAACTGGCCCGGGAGCACGGTATCGAGGCGCCCACCGCCACCAAGGCGCTCGCCGCCGCGCTGCGCACACCCGGCGCGGGCGACGCCGTCCTCACCGAGCTGGCCCGCCGTCTGGCCACCGGGCTCGCCTCGGTCGTGGCGGTGGTCGACCCGGAGCTGGTGGTGCTCTCCGGGCAGGTCGCCCAGGCCGGCGGGGAGCGGCTGCGCGAGCTGGTCGAGGCCGAGATGACCGGGCTCGCGCTACCCCGGCCGCGCTTGCGGATCAGCGCCATCGAGGGGGATCCGATTCTCATCGGCGCGCTGCAGACGGCGCTCGCCGATGCCCGCCACACCGTCTTCGACACCGCCTGACCCCGGCAACTTCCCCTGAGTTCCCGTCCCCCGACGACACCTGGTCCCGAATCGCCGCACCCAACCCCCCGCCCGGCGCCCCGCACCGCCGCTTCCCCTGCCGTTCCCCCGCGCACAAGGAAGTCCGTCCATGCCACGACGATCATTGGCCCGTCTCGCGTCGGCGCTCGGCACCGCCGCCCTGCTCCTGGCGGGCTGTGCCAACCCGAGCACCGGCAGTGCCGACGACGATCCAACCAAACCGGTCACGCTCAAGTTCTGGCACGGCTGGTCGGAGAAGAACGAAGTCAAGGCGATCAACGACAGCATCGCCCGCTTCGAGAAGCTCCACCCCAATATCAAGGTGAAGTCCGTCGGCAATGTCACCGACGAGACCATCAACCAGGCGCTACGGGCCGGCGGCGGCGACGCCCCCGACGTCGTCACGTCCTTCACCACCAACAATGTGGGCCAGTACTGCTCGTCCGGGATGTGGGCCGATCTCGACCCGTTCATGAAGAAGACCGGTCTCGACAAGGAGAAGGTCTTCCCCAAGACGCTGCTGGACTACACCAGTTATGAGGGCAAGCAGTGTGCGCTGCCGCTGCTCGCCGATGCCTACGGCATGTACTACAACAAGGACGCCTTCAAGGAGGCGGGCATCGCGCGGCCCCCGCGCACCATGTCGGAGCTCAAGCGGGACGCCGCCAAGCTGACCAAGCGCACCAAGGACGGCGGATACGAGCGGGTGGGCTTCATGCCCAACTTCCGGCTGTACCAGAACAGCCCGGACCGGCTCTTCGCCCAATGGGGCCCGACGTACTTCGACAAGGACGGAAAGGCACGGCTGGCGAAGGAAGGAAAGATCAAGGACTTCTACGCCACCGTGCGGGACCTGATCCAGGAACAGGGCGGATACGGGGCGCTGGAGACCTTCCGCACCTCCTTCGGCGATGAATTCTCCGCCCAGAACGCCTTTCTGACCGGCAAGCTGGCCATGCACTTGGACGGCGAATGGCGCGGCCTCTTCCTCAAGGACGCGAAGTTCAAGTGGGGCACCGCCCCGCTGCCCGTACCCGACGACCAGGCCGACACCTACGGCCGGGGCTATCTCACCGGCACCGTCACGGGCATCGCGCACAGCAGCAAGCACCAGAACGCCGCCTGGGAACTGGTGCGTTTCCTGACCGCCGACACCGATCAGGTGGTCGCCTTCGCCAACGCCATTCACAATGTGCCGTCCACCAAAGCGGCGCTCGCCTCCCCCGAGCTGGACTCCGATCCGACCTTCCGCGCCTTCCTCGACATCGCGCAGAACAAGTACAGCAACGCCCTTCCGCCCTCGATCAACGGCGGACAGTACGTGGTCTCGCTACAGGACCTCTCGTACAACGTGGAGGCGGGAAAGGTCCATGACCTGGACAAGGGCCTCAAGGAACTGGACGACCAGATAGACGCCGACATTCTGCAGGCACAGGACTGAGGGGGCACGAAATGGCCACGATGACAACCGCCCCCGCGCTGCGCCGCAAGCACCGGCGCGCGCGGCTGCGCACCCTCGGTTTCCTCTCCCCCTGGCTGGTCGGCTTCACCGTCTTCTTCGGCTATCCGCTGATCGCCACCATCTACTTCTCCTTTATGCACTACAACCAGATCAAGGCGCCCACCTTCGTGGGCCTGCGCAACTGGCGGTATGTGCTGGAGCAGATGCCGCTGTTCGGCCCGGCCCTGTGGAACACGCTCTGGCTGGTCGTGGTGATGGTCACGCTGCGCGTCGTGTTCGGCCTGGGCATCGGACTGCTGGTCACCAGGATAAAGTCGGGCGTCGGTTTCTTCCGCACCGCCTTCTATCTCCCCTATCTCGCCCCTCCGGTCGCCGCGACCGTCGCGTTCGTCTTTCTCCTCAACCCCGGCTCCGGCCCGGTGAACGACATTCTCGGCAAGATCGGGATCGACGCGCCGAACTGGTTCAACGACCCGGCCTGGGCCAAGCCCTCGCTTGTGATGCTGTCCCTGTGGGGCATCGGCGACCTTATGGTCATCTTCATGGCCGCGCTGCTGGATGTGCCGAAGGAGCAGTACGAGGCTGCAGAGCTGGACGGCGCCGGGGCGTTCACCAAATTCCGCTATGTCACCTGGCCGTCGATCACACCTATCGTGATGTTCGCGGTCGTGACGGGTGTGGTGCAGACCATGCAGTACTACACCCAGGCCCTGGTCGCCGGAAAGCTCGCCTCGGGCGTCAGCATCGGCCCCGGCACGGTCATCCAGCCCGGCTACCCCGACCACTCCACGCTCACCGTGCCACAGCTCGTGTACTCGCTCGGCTTCCAGAACTTCAACACCGGAGCCGCCTGCGCGCTCTCGCTTGTGCTCTTCGCGATCGCGATGGCCGTCACCACCCTGCTGATGCGCCGGCGAGCCGGCCTGCTGTCGGCGGACGACTGAGAAGGCTCGGAGGACCAACCGACATGACCACCACCCTCTCGGCACCGTCCGCGCCGGTACGGCCCGCCGCCCGCCCCTCCGCCGCCCCGGCCGCCCGCCGCAAGGCCGTACTGCACTGGATCGCCGTGCACGCGGTCGCCGTCGCCGCCGCGCTCTTCTTCGTGCTGCCGTTCGTCTTCGTCTTTCTGACCTCGGTGATGAGTGACAGCCAGGCGATGAGCGGCGAGCTGTGGCCCGACGCATGGCACTGGTCCAATTACACCGAGGTCTTCAACACCCCCGGCTTTCTGGACTGGTGGCGCAATTCCCTGATATACGCCGGGCTCGGCACGGCGTTCACGCTCATCTCGTCCGTGCCGGTCGCCTACGCACTCGCCAAATTCCGCTTCCGCGGCCGCCGCACCGCCATGATCCTCGTCATCTCCACGATGATGCTGCCACCGCAGGTCGTGGTAGTGCCGATGTATCTGGTCTGGGCCCAGCAGTTCCATCTGTCGGGGTCGCTGTGGCCGCTGATCATTCCGATGGCGTTCGGCGACGCGTACTCCATCTTTCTGCTCCGGCAGTTCCTGCTGACGATCCCCGGGGAATACCTCGAATCCGCGAAGGTGGACGGCTGCGGGGAGCTGCGGACCCTGCTGCGGATCATCGTGCCCATGGCCAAGCCGGGCATCGCGGCCGTCGCGCTCTTCCAGTTCTTCTACTGCTGGAACGACTACTTCGGCCCGCAGATCTACGCCGCGCAGAATCCGGGCGCCTGGACGCTGTCGTACGGCCTGGAGAGTTTCAAGAGCGCGCACAGCGTCAACTGGAATCTGACGATGGCCGCGACACTGCTGGTCATGGCCCCCGTCATCATCGTCTTCTTCTTCGCTCAGAAAGCCTTCGTCGAAGGCGTCACACTGACAGGAGTCAAGGGTTGAAGCTCGCAGTGGTGGGTGGCGGATCCACCTACACCCCCGAACTCGTCGACGGATTCGCCCGCTTGCGGGATGTGCTGCCGATGGAGGAGCTGGTCCTGGTCGACCCGGCCGCCGACCGGCTGGAGCTGGTCGGCGGGCTGGCGCGAAGGATCTTCGCCAGGCAGGGCCACCCCGGCCGGATCTCCTGGACCGACGACCTGGACGCGGGCGTGGACGGCGCGGACGCGGTCCTGCTGCAGCTGCGCGTCGGCGGGCAGGCCGCCCGCGACCAGGACGAGACCTGGCCGCTGGAGTGCGGCTGCGTCGGGCAGGAGACCACCGGCGCAGGCGGGCTCGCCAAGGCGCTGCGCACGGTCCCGGTCGTGCTGGACATCGCCGAGCGGGTGCGCCGCCGCAACCCCGACGCGTGGATCGTGGACTTCACCAACCCCGTCGGCATCGTGACCCGCGCGCTGCTGACGGCGGGGCACCGGGCGGTCGGGCTGTGCAATGTCGCGATCGGCTTCCAGCGGAAGTTCGCGAAGCTGCTGGGCGTGGCCCCGGACGAGGTGTCGCTGGACCATGTCGGCCTCAACCACCTCACCTGGGAGCGGGCGGTGCGGCTGGGCGGCCCGGACGGCGAGGACGTGCTGCCCAAGCTGCTCGCCGAGCACGGTGACGCGATCGCTGACGATCTGCGGATGCCGCGCGCGCTGGTCGACCGCCTCGGCGTCGTGCCGTCCTACTATCTGCGGTACTTCTACCAGCACGACGCGGTGGTGCGGGAGCTGAAAACCAAACCGTCGCGGGCGGCCGAGGTCGCGGCGATCGAGCGGCAGCTGCTGGAGATGTACGCCGACCCGGCCCTCGACGAGAAGCCCGAGCTGCTGGGCAAGCGCGGCGGCGCCTTCTACTCGGAGGCGGCGGTCGATCTGACCTCGCCCCTGCTGCGGGACACTGGCGAGGTGCGCATCGTCAACACCTTCAACCAGGGCACGCTGCCCTTCCTCCCGGACGACGCGGTGATCGAGGTCCCCGCGGCCGTGGACGCGCGCGGCGCGAGCCCGCTGCCCGTGCGCCCCCTGGAACCCCTTTACGCGGGGCTGGTCGCCCATGTCACCGCGTACGAGGATCTGGCGCTGGAGGCGGCGTTGAAGGGCGGCCGCGAGCGGGTCTTCGACGCCCTGCTGGCCCACCCCCTGATCGGCCAGATCGAATACGCCGAGAAGCTGACCGACACCCTCATCGCACACAACCGGGAGCACCTGGCGTGGGCCTGAAGCAGTCCCAGGATTTGACAGCCCACCCACCGCGCCCGTCCGTCCTGGCGGTCGACGCGGGCAACAGCAAGACCGACGTGGCCCTGGTCGGCCCGGACGGGGCGGTCCTCGGCACCGCGCGCGGCGGCGGCTTCCAGCCGCCCGTCGTGGGCGCCGAGGCCGCGGTGGCCTCGCTCGCCCCGCTGGTGGCGCGGGCGGCGCGGGCCGCCGGGCTCGACGGGCCGCCGCACACCGAGCACGTCTCCGCCTGCCTGGCCAATGTGGACCTCCCGGCCGAGGAGGAGCAGGTGACGCCGCTGCTGGCGGCCCAGGGCTGGGGGTCGACCGTCGCGGTCGCCAACGACACCTTCGCACTGCTGCGGGCCGGGGTCGCGGACGACGGCGAGCCGACCGGCGTCGCCGTCGTCTGCGGCGCGGGCATCAACTGCGCGGGCCTGGGCCACGGCGGCCGCACCGCGCGGTTCCCCGCCATCGGCCGGATCTCCGGCGACTGGGGCGGTGGTGGTGATCTGTCGAAGGAGGCGATGTGGTGGGCGGCGCGCGCGGAGGACGGCCGCGGCGCGCCGACCGCCCTGGCCCGCGCCCTGCCCGAGCACTTCGGCCTGGCCACCATGTACGACCTGATCGAGGCGCTCCACCTGGGGCGGATCGCCCCGGCGCGGCGCCACGAGCTGACGCCGCTGCTCTTCGCGGTGGCCGACTCCGGCGACGAGATCGCGCGCGCCCTCGTCGCCCGGCAGGCGGAGGAGGTGGTCACCATGGCCACGGTCGCCCTGACCCGTCTCGAACTCCTCGGTGAACAGACACCGGTGGTCCTCGGCGGCGGTGTGCTCGCGGCGCGCCACCCACTCCTGGACGGCCGGGTCCGCGAGCTGCTCGCCGAGCGCGCCCCCAAGGCCGAGCCGAGGGTGATCACCGCGCCGCCCGTGCTCGGAGCCGCCCTGCTCGGTCTGGACCGCATGGCCGCGCCCGCGGCCGCGTACGCCACGCTGCGCGCCCACTACGCCCCGCGCTGAGGACCCCGACTTTCCAGGTCGCGGCGGGTTATTGGGAACCGAAACGCGCCGAGAAGCGTATGAGAAGTTGGGAGAAGGAGGACGACGCGGACACCCTCGGGGCCGGCGGCCCAGAGGCGAAGATCGCGATCGGGCCAAGATCCGGGCACGACCGGTGTGCTCGTCAGCGGCTGCGTCCATACTGCTCCCCGGATACCTGTCCTCCGCCGCACCGGGCGACGGGCCGTCGACAGTGACTGAGGGGTCAGGACCGAGGGGGAGGTCTCGTGGCATACCCGCCGACCACCGGCGCGGCCGGAGCAGCGGCCGCGGGCGCGTCGTCGGGGCGGCGGCGGGCCGCGTGGCGGGAGGGCGTCGAGCGGGCCCGGGCCGCGGCGACGACCGAGCCGGGGCGGCTGCGCGTCATCGGAGCCGTGCTCGCGGCGCTGGTGGTGGCGTTCGGGGCGGTGACGGCCTGGCAGGTCTCCGACCGGCAGACCGCGGCCGACGCGGTCGTCGAGCACAGCCAGCCGCTGAGCGCCGACGCGGCGAGCATCTACCGCTCCCTCGCCGACGCCGACACCACCGCGGCGAGCGCCTTCCTGGCCGGCGGGCAGGAGCCGACCGATGTGCGAAGGCGGTACGAGGCGGACATCGACCGGGCCTCCAAGCTGCTGGTGCGGGCCGCGGCGAACACGGACGGCTCGGCCACCGCCCGCGAGGAGATACGCCGGATCAACGAACTCCTGCCGGTCTACACGGGCCTGGTCGAGTCCGCGCGCGCCAACAACCGCCAGGGGCTGCCGCTGGGCGGCGCCTATCTGCGGTATGCCAACGACACCATGCGGCAGCAGCTGTTGCCCGCCGCCGGGCGGCTGTACCAGGCCGAGACCGCGCGGCTCGGCGAGGACTACGAGGAGGCGACCTCCTGGCCGTGGGCGGCGATCGGCATAGGAGTCGCCGCGCTGGCCGCCCTGGGCTGGGCCCAGCGCCGTGACTTTCTACGCACCAACCGGGTGTTCAACCGCGGGCTGCTCGCCTCGGCCGCCGCCTCGGCGGTGGCGCTGGTGTGGCTGGCGGTCGGCCACGGCCTCGCCCGCTCCGCGCTGAACGACTCCGACAACCATGGGGCCCAGTCCCTGCATGTGCTCAACGAGGCCCGGATCGACTCGCTGCGCGCCCGTGGCGACGAGAACCTCACGCTGGTCGCGCGCGGCGCGGTCGTCGTCGACAAAGAAGGCAAGGACAAGGGCAAGGACGCCTATGAGGTGGGCTATGCCGAGCAGATGTCCGGCCTCATAGGCGACGACGGCGCCGACGCCGGAAGCGTCGCGGGCGGTGACAAAGCCGGGGCCGCCCCCGGCAGCCTCCTGGCCCGGGCACGGGACCTGGCGGACGACGGCGAGGGCCGCGCCCCGGTGGACGAGGCCATCACGCGCGTACGGGAGTGGCAGGTGCGCCACAAGACCGCCCGCGCCGCCGACGACGCGGGCAACTACAAGGACGCGCGGGCGAAGGTCATCGGTGGCAAGGGCAGTACGGGCGAGTCCTTCGACAAGGTCGACGCTCTGCTGGCGAAGGCCCTGGACCACGAGCAGCGGGAGTTCAAGCGGGCGGCGGACGACGGGCGCGGCGCGCTGACCGGGCTGGCGCTCGGCGCCGGGGTGCTGGCCGCGCTGGGCGCGGCGGCCGCGCTGCTGGGCATAGGCCGCCGGCTGTCGGAGTACCGGTGAGGGCGATGGGGGGCCTGAGGATGCGATCGGGGCGATCAGTGCGATCGGGCACTGCGGCGGCCGTCTGCGCCCTGGGGGTGGCCACGGCGATCTTCGTGCCCGTGGCGCTGGACGACCAGGGCGACGGGACCGGGAGCGGGAGCGGGCGCGGCGACGGGACCGGGGTGCACCCGCGGGCCGCGCGCACCACAGCGGCGACCACCGCGGAGAAGTGCGTCCGGCCGGAGGCCAGCCTGCGTCCGTCGAGCGCGAGCGGCCCGGCGATACAGCGCATCAAGAACCGGAAGGTCGACGGCCACAAGCTGGGCAAGCTGATCGCCGGGGTGGACCAGAACAGCTACCGCTGGGGCTACCGCGACCCGGCCACCGGCGACCTCACCGGCTTCGACATCGAGCTGGTGCGCGCCGTCGCCAAGGACATCTTCGGCGACCCGGACGCGGTCATCTACCGCGCCATCCCCACCAGCCAGCGGGTCAAGGCCCTACAGCAGGGCAAGGTGGACATCGTCGTCCGCACCATGACCATCAACTGCGACCGTCTCAAGGACGTCGCCTTCTCCACCGCCTATTTCAAGGCCGGGCAGCAGGTGCTGGTCCCCGAGGGCTCCTCCGTCACCGGGTACAACACCTCGCTGCGCGGCAAGAGGGTCTGCACGGCGCAGGGTTCCACCGCCGAGGCCGAGCTGGACAAGGAACAGGGCGGCGCCAAGGAGCTGGGCGCGATCAAGGTCGACCCGGTGCCCAACCAACTCGACTGCCTGGTCCGACTACAGCTCGGCCAGGTCGACGCCGTGATCACGGACAATGCCCTGGCGGCCGGGCAGGCGGCCCAGGACCCGTCCGTCAAGCTCGTCGGCAAGCCGTTCACCGACGAGTTCTACGGCGTGGCGATGAACAAGAACGACAGGGACCTGGTACGCCGGGTCAACAAGGTGCTGGAGGAGTACCGCTCCGGCGGTGACAACAGCCCCTGGATGCGGGCCTACCGCAAGTGGCTCGCCGAAGATCTCGGCAGGACGGAGGAGAATCCGGCGGCACCGGCGCCCACGTACAAGGACTAGCGGCCAAGGACTAGCGGCCAAGGACAGCAGCCAAGGACCAGCAGCAAAGAATGAGCGGCCAAGGATTAGCGCCCAGCCGGCGCGCGTAGGGATGCACGCAGTACGTGCATGCAGTAGGGATGAGCGAATACGGATCAGCAGATCACACGGCACGACACACGGAGAGGTGATCGATGGGGGGCACGGGATCCTTCCCCAGTTCCGACGGGGAACCCGGCAAGCCGGTCATGGGCCGCGAGGAGGTGGACCGCGTGCTGGCGAAGCTCGGCGCCGAACACGAGGCGATCGAGTCCTCGCTGCTCGCCCTCCAGGACCACGCCGGCCGCAGACTCCTGGAAGGCGCCGAGCTGACCGGCGTCACCAAGGACCGGTGGGCCACCACCGAGCAGGCCATCTCCCTGCTGTGGACGTACTTCGACGCCTACACGGACGCCCTGCACTCCGCCCGTGAGATGCGCGCCCGCCACCGCTGGCCCACGCCCGGCGAGTTGGCCGAGCTCACCGAGCTGCTGCGCGGCCCCGGCATCACGCTGCCCAGCAGCGCCTCGCTCACCGGCTCGCCGCTGCTCAGCGAGCAGCTGACGCTGGACGCGCTGGTCGACCGGATGAACCGCTGGTACGCCGAGGCCCTCGATGTCATCGTCACGGCCGACGCCGTATGGTCCGCGCTGCCCGCCCGTATCGACATGCTCTCCGCCGAGCTGCGCCGCACCCGCTCCCTCGCCCATTCCGTCGGGGTGCGCCCCGGCGAGCACCCCTCCGGCGACGACCTGGAGCGGATCACCGCGGAGCTGACCTCGCTGCGCGCCGAGGTCGTCTCCGACCCGCTCGCCTTCTGGTCCGGTGCCTCGCCGAGCTCCGCGCCCGGCGGCGGCCGCCCCGACACCACCCGCTACGACGCCGCGGCCCGCGCTCTGGAGGATGTACGGCGCGAGATCGAGGCGGTCCTCGATGTGCGGCAGGACGCGGAGCGGCGGCTGATGCGGCTGCGTGACATCCTCTCCCGCGCGGACCGCACCCTCTCCGAGGCGCGGCAGGCGCGCGGCGAGGTGCTGGCCAAGATCGCGGCATCCGAGGTGCCGGCGGTCAGCGGCCCGCCGACCGTGCTCCAGGAGCAGCTGGTGACGGCGGCCGAGTACCGCAGGCGCGCCCAGTGGCACCGGCTCTCCCCGCTGCTGGAGTCCCTGGAGGAGCGCGCCGACGACGAGCTGCTGCGGGCCCGGGAGTCGCTGACCGCGGTGACCGCGCCGCTGGCCGTCCGCGCCGAGCTGCGCGGCCGTCTGGACGCGTACAAGGCAAAGGTCTCGCGCCACGGCATGGCCGAGGACCCGCTGCTGATCGAGCGGTACGACACGGCGCGCCGGATGCTGTGGAGCGCGCCCTGTGACCTGCGCGCCGCCGAATCGGCGGTGCTGCGCTACCAGCAGGCCGCGGCCGAGGTCCTGGTCCCGCGCCAGAAGGGCCCGCAGAGTCCGCAGGACCGCAGAACAGGAGAGGCGCTGTGAGCGGCGGTATGGGCAGGTGTCAGCGGCGCGGGTGCGGTGGGGCGTACGAGGACGTGGGCGGCGGCCAGCTGTACTGCGACACGTGCGGCATGGCCCCGGTCGTCTCGCGGGACGGAATGGTCGGCTCCCCGCCCACCGGCATCACCGGCGTGGGGCGCGGCGCCCGGGGAAGCGGTTCGTCGGGCACCGGCTCGCGCTCCTCCTCGCGCCCGTCGTCCCGGTCCGCCTCGTCCCGGCGCTCGGTGTCCGGGCGGCTGTCCCGATCGCTGGGGTCGGGGCGGTCCTCCTCGCGCTCGGTGTCGGTGCGCAGCTCCCGCTCCTCCGCCGTGGCCCGCTCCGGGCGCAGCCGCCTCGGCGCGGGCCTGGTCAGCGTGGCCGAGGTGCCGCGCACCGACCCGCGTACGGCGGTGCTGGCCAACCCCGAGGTGCCCGAGCGCAAGCGGTTCTGCAGCCGGAGCGACTGCGGGGCGCCGGTGGGGCGCGCCCGCGGCGACCGGCCGGGCCGCACCGAGGGCTTCTGCACCAAGTGCGGCCATCCGTACTCCTTCGTGCCCAAGCTGAGCCCCGGCGACATCGTGCACGGCCAGTACGAGGTGGCGGGATGCCTGGCCCACGGCGGTCTCGGCTGGATCTATCTGGCCATCGACCGCGCGGTGTCCGACCGCTGGGTGGTCCTCAAGGGCCTGCTGGACACCGGCGACGAGGAGGCGCTGTCCGTCGCCGTGTCGGAGCGCCGGTTCCTCGCCGAGATCGAGCACTCCAACATCGTCCGCATCTACAACTTCGTCGAACACCTCGACCAGCGCACCGGCAGCCTCGACGGCTACATCGTGATGGAGTACGTCGGCGGCAAGTCGCTGAAGGACATCGCCAACTCCCGCCGCGCGCCGGACGGCAGGCGCGATCCGCTGCCGGTCGAGCAGGCGTGCGCGTACGGCATCGAGGCCCTGGAGGCCCTCAGCCATCTGCACAGCCGCAATCTGCTCTACTGCGACTTCAAGGTCGACAACGCCATCCAGCAGCAGGACCAGCTCAAGCTCATCGACATGGGCGCGGTCCGGCGGATGGACGACGAGGAGAGCCCGATCTACGGCACGGTCGGCTACCAGGCCCCCGAGGTCTCGGAGCTGGGCCCGACGGTCGCCTCGGACCTGTACACGGTGGCGCGCACCCTCGCCGTGCTCACCTTCGACTTCCAGGGTTATACGAACGTCTTCGCGGACAGCCTGCCCGACCCGGGGAACATCGAGGTCTTCCAGCGCTACGAGTCGTTCTACCGGCTGCTGGTGCGGGCCACCGACCCCGACCCGAACCGCCGGTTCGGCTCCGCGCAGGAGATGGCCGACCAGCTGACGGGCGTGTTGCGGGAGGTCGTGGCGCTACAGACGGGGCGGCCCCGACCCGCGCTGTCCACGCTCTTCGGGCCCGAGCCACGGGTGGTGGACACCCAGCTGTTCGCCGAGCAGGGACAGGATGCGTCCGTGCTCGGCGCCCGCGCCGGCCGGGGCCGGGCGGCCGCCGCACCGCCCGGCCCCCAGTGCGTGCTCGCCCTGCCGCTGCCCGCGATCGCGCAGCTGGACGCCCGCGCCACCGCCCTGGCGCTGCCGGTGCCGCTGGTGGACCCGGACGACGCCAACGCCGGGTTCCTCGCCGGACTGCTGGCCTCCGCCCCGGCCGAACTGCACGCGGCGCTGCGGGCGGCCCCCGCCGACTCGCTCGAGCTGCGGCTGCGCCGTATCCGCGCCCAGCTGGAGCTCGGCCACGCCCGCGAGGCGGGGATCGCGCTGGACGGTCTGGAGGCCGGCTATCCCGACGACTGGCGGATCGTGTGGTACCGGGGTCTGCACGCGCTGGCGACCGGGGACAACGAGACCGCGGCCCTGTCCTTCGACGCCGTCTACGACGCGTTCCCCGGCGAGCCCGCGCCGAAGCTGGCGCTCGCCGTGTGCGCCGAGGTGCTCGGCCAGTTGGACAACGCGGCGGAGTACTACCGGCTGGTGTGGACGACCGACCCGAACCATGTGAGCGCCGCCTTCGGGCTCGCCCGGGTCCTGCTGTACGCCGGGGACCGCGCGGGAGCGGTGGCCGCCCTCGAGTCCGTACCGGAGTCGTCCATCCACTACACGGCGGCCCGGGTCGCGGCGGTGCGGGCCCGGCTACGGCAGCGCGCCGCACACGAGCCGCTGCTGGCCGATCTGACGGCCTCGGCCCAACAGGTCGAGCGGCTGGGGCAATTGGGCCTCGACGCGGTGCGGTTCGAGCGGTTGTGCACAGAAGTACTGGGCGGCGCCCTGGATTGGGTACTGTCCGGCAGCAGTGGCGCGCCGCCGGGCGGCGCCCGGCCGTCCCTGCTCGGCAGCAGTCTCGACGAGCGGGGGCTGCGCTTCGGCTTGGAACGCTCGTACCGGGTACTCGCCAGGCTCGCGCAGCGCGGCGAGGAAAGGATCGAACTGGTGGAGCGGGCCAACCGTTTCCGCCCCAGGACGTGGGTGTGATCGATGTCGCAGATGCCGCAGCTGCCCCGAGTGGCAACCTGCCCGACCTGTGAAGAGCCGCTGGAGTCGGGTGACAACTTCTGCGGCGTGTGCGGGGCCGACCTGGCGTCGGCCGCGCCGGCTGCCGCCGTGGCCGCGGGCCGTCCGGCGCCGCCGGTGAACGGAGCGGCGCGGGCCAAGCGGCAGGAGCCGGAGGACTACCCGCTCCCGGCCCCCGCCCCGGCGCCCCCGGCTGCCATGTCGGCACCGGACGTACCGGACGCACCGGTCGCCTGGGACGTCCCAGGCGCACCGGACGCCCCGGACGCGCCCGACGCCGCCGCGCCGGCGGCCGATCCCAGGGCCGTGGCGGCTCTCGGGGACCAACCAGCCCCCGACACACCTGCCACACCGGGTACGCCGGGCATCGGAACGGACACTGACGCGAGCAGCGGCGGCGGGGCGGCCCCCCGGCCGGCAGGTGGCGTCGGCCGCCGCCGGTGCGCCGCGTGCCGGGAGGGCACCATCGACCAGGACGGATACTGCGACGCCTGCGGCCACGCCCAGCCACGGGACCGCGACCACATGGAGCGGGAGTTGGCGGGCGTCGCGGCGGCCAGCGACCGCGGCCTGCGCCACCATCGCAACGAGGACGCGTTCGCCGTGTCCGCCGCCGCGCTGCCCGACGGGTCACCGGCCGTGCTCGCGGTCGTCTGCGACGGGGTCTCCTCGGCGACCCGCCCCGACGACGCGTCCGCGGCCGCCGCCCACGCCGCCGGCGAGTCACTGCTCGCCACGCTCCCCCGCGGCGCCCATCCCCAGCAGGCCATGAACGAGGCGATCGTCGCCGCCT
Organism: Streptomyces sp. LZ34; assembly: GCF_053890475.1. Lineage (NCBI taxonomy): Bacteria > Bacillati > Actinomycetota > Actinomycetes > Kitasatosporales > Streptomycetaceae > Streptomyces > Streptomyces sp. LZ34. The sequence goes on along the minus strand of NZ_CM132680.1, from coordinate 8,360,775 downwards.
CCGAGGCCGTGAACTCCCTGGCGGCGGAGGCCGGCGGGGCCGGTCCGCACGACGAGCCCCACCAGCGCCAGCAGAACGCGCCGGCCTGCACCATCGTCAGTGCGGTGGTCACCGGCGGCATCCTGACCGTCGGCTGGATCGGCGACAGCCGCGCCTACTGGGTGCCCGACGACCGTTCGGCGCCGGCCGCCCGGCTCACCGAGGACGACTCCTGGGCGGCCCAGATGGTGGCCGCCGGCCTGATGTCCGAGGCGGAGGCGTACGCGGACGAGCGGGCCCATGCCATCACCGGCTGGCTCGGCGCGGACGCCTATGAACTGGAGCCGCACACCGCGTCCTACAAGCCGGACCGGCCGGGTGTGGTGGTGGTGTGCACCGACGGCCTGTGGAACTACGCCGAATCGGCGCAGGAGATGGCCCGCGCGGTGCCGCCGGACGCCCGCGCCCGGCCGATGCACAGCGCGCGCGTCCTGGTCGGTCACGCCCTGGAGGGCGGGGGCCACGACAACATCACAGTGGCCGTACTGCCGTTCCCGACGGAGCCGGGCAGGGCAGGATCCGGCTGATCCTCCAAACGAAGCGCCGGTCCAAGGAGCGGTCTGAGCCAAGGAGCGGATCTGATGGCCAATTTCGCCAAGTCCACCGTGCCCCGGTTCTCGGTCGAGGTCTACCAGAACGAGTACCTCCCCGAGGGCGGCCGTGAGGTGAACGCGATCGTCACGGTCACCTCCACCGGCGGCGGCACCACCGGGCGGATGCCCATCCCGGCGATCCCGGCGCCCGCCCCGGCCCGGGACCCGAGCGGCGCTTCGGCCCGGGACCAGAGCGGCGGCCCGGGCCCGCGCGCGGCCGTGGTCATCATGGTCGACTGCTCCGGCTCCATGGACTATCCGCCGGCGAAGATGCGCAACGCGCGGGACGCGACCGCCGCCGCGATCGACGCGATCCGCGACGGCGTCGCCTTCGCCGTGGTCGCCGGCACCCACAAGGCGGAGGAGATCTTCCCGGGCGGGGGCCGGCTGGCGACCGCCGACCCGGCCTCCCGGGTGCGGGCCAAGGACGCGCTGCGCAGGCTGAGCGCCGACGGCGGCACGGCGATCGGCACCTGGCTGCGCCTCGCCGACCGGCTGCTGGCGTCGGCCGATGCGCCGATCCGGCACGGCATCCTGCTCACCGACGGCCGCAACGAGCACGAGGAGCCGGGGGAACTGCGGGCCGCGCTGGAGGCCTGCGCGGGCCGCTTCACCTGCGACGCGCGCGGGGTGGGCACCGACTGGGAGGTCAAGGAGGTGACGGGCATCGCCTCCGCGCTGCTCGGCACGGCCGATATCGTGGCCGACCCCTCTGAACTGGCCGCGCTGGCCGCGGACTTCACCGGCATGATGGACGCCGCGATGGGCAAGGAGGTCGCGGACGTCAGCCTGCGGGTGTGGACCCCGCTGGGCGCCGAGGTGGTGTTCGCCAAGCAGATGGCGCCCACGGTCGAGGATCTGACCGACCGGCGCGCCGAGGCCGGAGCGCGGGCCGGCGACTATCCGACGGGCTCCTGGGGCGACGAGTCCCGCGACTACCACCTGTGTGTGCGGGTGCCCGCGGCCGACGTCGGGCAGGAGATGCTGGCCGCCCGCGTCTCCCTCGTGCTGCCGCGACACGATCCGCAGCACGGCGGGCTCCCGGCCACCCTCGCCCAGGGGCTGGTGCGGGCCGTGTGGACGGAGGACATGGTCGCCTCCACCGCGATGAATCCGCAGGTCGCGCACTATACGGGCCAGGCCGAACTGGCACAGGCCATCCAACAGGGACTGGATGCCCGCAAAGCGGGTGATATGGACGGAGCAACGGCCAAGCTGGGACGCGCCGTCCAGCTGGCGAGCGCCTCGGGGAACGAGGACACGGCGAAACTGCTTGCGAAGGTGGTGGACGTCGTCGATGCGGCGACAGGTACTGTGCGACTGAAAGCGAAGGTCGCGGAGGCGGATGAGATGACTCTCGAAACGCGCTCCACCAAGACAGTTCGCGTCAAGAAGTAACAAGAAGTAACGCGACAAGCACGCAAAACGGCAGTGAACGCCGAGAACGGCACAAGAGGGGGAACACCGACATGCCGACCTGCCCTAACGGCCACCAATCAGCGGCCGACGACTGGTGCGAGGTGTGTGGCCACCGGATGTCGGGGACGCCCATGCCCACGGGCGCCGTCCCCCCGCCTCCGCCGCCGATGCCCGGCCCGCCAGGGTTCCCGGGAAGCGCTCCCGGCCCCGGAGGCCCCGGCGCCCACGAGGGCATGGGCTTCCCCGGCGGGCCACCACCAGGTGCCCCGGGGCCCCAGGGCGCGCCCGGGGGCTACGGCTACCCCGCACCGCAGCCGCCGGACGCCACCTTCCAGGCGGAGCTGTGCCCTCAGTGCCGTACACCCCGTGAGGCGCAGGCGCCCTTCTGCGAGGAGTGCCGCTACAACTTCCTGACCCAGTCGCCCACCTCGTACGCCCCGCCGCCCCCGCCCGGGCCCGGCGGCTTCCAGCCGCCACAGCCCCAGCAGCCGCAGCCGTTCCCGCCGCAGGGGCCCCACGGGGGTCCGGGCGGCTACGGCTACCCCGCGCCCGCCCCGCAGCCGAACTACCCCGGCGAGCCGCTGCCCTCACCGCCCATGCAGCAGCCCCCGGGCCCAGCCTTCGGCAACGACGACTGGACGCTGCAGCCGCCGAACGCCGCCGGGCCTGCCGCGCCGCCGAACGCCCCCGCGCCCCCGTCGCCGTACGGGCAGCCGCAGCCGCCCCAGGCTCCGGCCCCGCCCGGGCCGTCCTTCGGCGGCGGCGACTACCCGGGCGCACCGGCGTCCGGACCGCACCAGGGGCCGCCCGCCCACTTCACCCAGGGCAGCGTCCCGGGTGCCCCCGGCCCCGCGGCCCCCGCGGGGTGGGTCGCGGTCATCGGCCCCGACCGTGAGTACTTCATGGCGATGATGCACCGCAGCGGCCCGGAGGCGGCCGGCCTGAACCTCCCGGCCTACTCCCCCGAGCAGCAGCTCCCGCTCACCGGCCCGCAGGTCACCATCGGCCGCCGCCGCCACAGCACCGGCGAGTCGCCCGACATCGACCTGGCACGCCCGCCGGAGGACCCCGGGGTCTCCCACCAGCACGCGGTCCTCGTCCAGCAGCCGGACGGCGGCTGGGCGGTCGTCGACCAGGACTCGACGAACGGCACCACGATCAACGGCGGGGAGGATCCGCTCCAGCCGTACGTCCCGATCCCCCTCCAGGACGGCGACCGCGTCCACGTCGGGGCCTGGACGACGATCACCGTGCGCCGGGGATAGAGCCAAGGGCGGGCATCCCCCGGCGGACGAGACACAGCCCGGTGGCGGGCGGCCGACCGGCTTCGGCCGATCGCCCGCCGCCGTAGGCACACCCTCCACAGATGGGGCCCGTTCAGGGGGCTTGCTCGGCGTGGGCGGGCCCCAGCGGCCAGGCGTACGCGCCCTCCGGGTCGTCCAGCCACGCCCACTGCCGCCCCTCGCGCACCGTCACGCCGTAGCGCTCCCGCTCCGGCCGGTCCTCGTGCTCCCACAGCGCGAGGGCCTCCAGCGGGTCCATCCACGCCGTGACCACGTTCAGCAGAAATCGGAAGGAGTCTTCCAGCAGCGGCTGGGCCGGCAGACCCCTCGTACGGACCGGGGGCGGGGGCTCGCTGCCGCGCAGCGGGACGAAGTACGCGGGGGTGGTCAGGAAGTGCCCCTCGCCGTGCCCGGCGTCGGCGACCCGCAGCGCGATCAGCCCGGTGGCGAGCGGCGCCAGGACCAGCGCGCCGGGCCGACACTGGCCCAGCCAGGCGGGCGGCAGGGAGGCCACGGCGCAGGTGGCGATGATCCGGTCGAAGGGGGCGTGCGAGGGGCAGCCGAGCGCCCCGTCCCCGGTGACGACCGCCGGGTGGTACCCGGCCGCGGCCAGGTGGTCACGGGCGGTGTCGGTGATGTCCGGGTCGATGTCGACGGTCGTGACCCGGTCGTCGCCGAGCCGGTGCGCGAGCAGCGCCGCGTTGTAGCCGGTGCCCGTGCCGAGCTCCAGCACGCTGTCCCCGTCCCGCACCTCCAGGGCCTCCAGCATCCGCGCCATCAGCGACGGCTGGCTGCTGGAGGAGACGAGCTCGCCGTCGCGCACCCGCGTTGCCAGGGGCGCGTCGGAGTACACCCCGGCCAGCCAGCGCGCCCGCCGCGCGGGGTCGGGGTCGTACCGCCCCAGCCGCTCGTAGACCGCCATCCCGCCGGACGGGCCCAGCCCGCCCGCCTCGTAGTAACGGGGGACGAACACATGGCGCGGCACCTCCCCGAAGGCCTCCCGCCACGCCGGGTCGGTCAGCACGCCGCCCGCGGCGAGCTCCCGGACCAGGGCGGCCCGCAGCGTCGCGGCCGTCGCGGCGTACGGATCGGACTTCCGGTCCGTGCCGTCCGCGCCGCGCCTGCCCGTGCGCGTGCTGTCCATGACTCCACTGTCCTGCGTCGGCGCTCCGGCCGCGACCTACGTCCCCCGCGACCTACGTCCGGAGTCCTCCGCCGGGCGGTCTGAGAGCATGGAGGGGTGACAGAGATTCCGCGCGGCACGCTTCAGGAACAGACGTTCTACGAACAGGTCGGCGGCGAGGAGACCTTCCGGCGCCTGGTGCACCGCTTCTACCAGGGCGTGGCCGAGGACCCGCTGCTGCGGCCCATGTATCCCGAGGAGGACCTGGGCCCGGCCGAGGAGCGGCTGAGGCTCTTCCTCATGCAGTACTGGGGCGGCCCCCGCACCTACAGCGAGAACCGCGGCCACCCGAGGCTGCGCATGCGCCACGTGCCCTTCACCGTGAACCGCGCGGCCCACGACGCCTGGCTGCGTCATATGCGCGACGCCGTGGACGAGCTGGAACTGGCGCCCGAGCTCGAGCGGCAGCTGTGGGACTACCTCACCTACGCGGCCGCGTCCATGGTCAACACCGCGGGCTGACCCCGCGCCGCAGGGGCCGGCGGCGTCGGCGGGCGCACCCGGGTGGCGCGCCGCCGCCGCGCCGCCACCATCCGCTCAGACGGCTCACGCGGCTCACACGCGGCTCAGGCGGGAGTCACCGACAGGCCCGAGAGCCCCGGCAGCCCCGTTTTGCGCACCGCTATCGAGCCGTACGGCGTGCGCAGCCGCAGCCAGCCACCCGCGGCGAGCAGCGCGAGCTGCTCTGGCTCGGGGGCGAGCGCCGCGGTGCCGCCGCCCGACGGCCCGGGCGCCACACCGGCGGCGACCGGCGCCGGGGTCCGGGCCGGGCGCAGAAAGCCCAGCGACTGCGCGGCATGTACGGCGCGCAGCGGAAGACCGGTCTCGCCGAGCGTCCGGGACCAGATCTCGCGGCCGATGCGGTCCCGCTCGGCACGGGTGCGCCGCTCCTCGGGCAGCGCCGCGTCCCGGGCGCGGAACTCGGCGACGGCCGAGGCGACCGCCCCGCGCACCTCGGCCACGCCCGGCAGACCGGGCACCTGGCGCCAGCCGCCGCGCGGCGGCAGCAGCCCGGCCCACGGCGGGCCGGTGACCGCGTCGGGCACGGCCACGTCCAGGCCGGCCAGGGCAGCGGCCGGGACCGGGGGCGCCACACCGGCGCCGCCATCCATACGCCGCGCCCCCGCGTCCAGCGCGTCCGCGAACTGCCCGGCCGAGACCGTCGTGTCCAGCACGGTGTCGGCCGCGAGTCGCGCCGTACGGATGGCGAGCACCTCGAAGGACGGCGGGCGGCCGAAGACGGCGAGCACTCCGCCGCCCGCCTGTAGCCGCACCGCCGCGGCGCGGTCGTAGTGGATCAGCCGGGCCAGGAAGGCGGCGAGGTCCGCCGCCTCCCCCGGGTCGGCGAAGCGCAGCTCCTCCCCCTGCACCGTCATACGGTCACGGCCCCCTCGGGCTGCTCGTCCCGCCCGGCGGCCCCAGCGGCCTCGGCGGACACCGCGGCCTCGGCGGCCTCGGCGGTCACCGTGGCCTTCGCGGACACCGTGGCCTCGGCGGACCCGTCCTCCAGATACTTCACCAGGAACCCCTCCTCCTCGGAGGTGAGGCGGCGCGGACGGCCGCGCTCCAGGTCGTAGGGGACGATCATGGTGGAGGCCCGCGCGTACACGGTGTCGGTGTCGTCGTCCTTGACCTCGTACCCGAGCGTGATGAACGCGGCGCCGATCTCCTTCACCCACAGCTCGACGGTCACCGGCGCGTGCCGGTGGAAGAGCGGCTTGAGGTAACTGATCTCGTGCCGGGCCACGACCACGCCGCCGGTGAAGGCACCGCTGCCATCCCCCGGCGCCAGCCGCCAGATGAAGTCGACGCGTGCCTCCTCCAGGTAGCGGAGGTAGACCACGTTGTTGACGTGGCCGAACGCGTCCATGTCGGACCAGCGCAGGGGGCAGGAGTAGATATGGCGGGCCACGCGCTCAGCCCCGGGTCAGCTTCTTGTAGGTGGCGCGGTGCGGACGGGCCGCGTCCGGGCCGAGGCGCTCGACCTTGTTCTTCTCGTATGCCTCGAAGTTGCCCTCGAACCAGAACCACTTGGAGTCGCCCTCGTACGCGAGGATGTGCGTCGCGACGCGGTCGAGGAACCAGCGGTCGTGGGAGACGACCACGGCGCAGCCGGGGAACTCCAGCAGCGCGTTCTCCAGCGAGGAGAGGGTCTCCACGTCGAGGTCGTTGGTCGGCTCGTCGAGGAGCAGCAGGTTGCCGCCCTGCTTGAGGGTGAGCGCGAGGTTCAGTCGGTTGCGCTCACCGCCGGAGAGCACCCCGGCCGGCTTCTGCTGGTCCGGGCCCTTGAAGCCGAACGCGGACACATACGCGCGGGAGGGCATCTCGACCTGGCCGACGTTGATGTAGTCCAGCTCGTCCGAGACGACGGCCCACAGCGTCTTCTTCGGGTCGATGTTGGCGCGGCCCTGGTCGACGTAGGAGATCTTGACCGTGTCGCCGACCTTGATGTCGCCCGCGTCCGGGGTCTCCAGGCCCTGGATCATCTTGAACAGCGTGGTCTTGCCGGCACCGTTGGGGCCGATGACGCCGACGATGCCGTTGCGCGGCAGGGTGAAGGACAGATCGTCGATCAGGACCTTCTCGCCGAACGCCTTGGAGAGGTTCTCCACCTCGACCACCACGTTGCCCAGGCGCGGGCCCGGCGGGATCTGGATCTCCTCGAAGTCCAGCTTCCGGGTCTTCTCCGCCTCGGCGGCCATCTCCTCGTAACGGGCCAGTCGCGCCTTGGACTTGGCCTGACGGCCCTTGGCGTTGGAGCGGACCCACTCCAGCTCTTCCTTGAGGCGCTTGGCGCGCTTGGCGTCCTTCTGGCCCTCGACCTTCAGCCGGGTCTGCTTGGTCTCCAGGTAGGTGGAGTAGTTGCCCTGGTAGCCGATGGCGCGGCCGCGGTCGAGCTCCAGGATCCACTCGGCGACGTTGTCCAGGAAGTACCGGTCGTGGGTGATGGCGACGACGGTGCCGGCGTACTTGGCGAGGTGCTGCTCCAGCCACTGCACGGACTCGGCGTCCAGGTGGTTGGTGGGCTCGTCGAGCAGCAGCAGGTCGGGCGCCTCGAGCAGCAGCTTGCACAGGGCGACGCGGCGCTTCTCACCACCGGAGAGGTTGGTGACCGGCCAGTCGCCGGGCGGGCAGCCGAGGGCGTCCATCGCCTGCTCCAGCTGGGCGTCCAGGTCCCAGGCCTCCGCGTGGTCCAGCTCCTCCTGGAGCTTGCCCATCTCCTCCAGCAGCGCGTCCGAGTAGTCGGTCGCCATCAGCTCGGCGATCTCGTTGAAGCGGTCGAGCCTGCCCTTGATGACCGCCACGCCGTCCTGGACGTTCTCCAGCACGGTCTTGGTCTCATCCAGCGGGGGCTCCTGGAGCAGGATGCCGACGCTGTATCCGGGCGAGAGGAAGGCGTCACCGTTGGACGGCTGCTCCAGGCCGGCCATGATCTTCAGCACCGTCGACTTACCGGCGCCGTTGGGACCCAGGACACCGATCTTGGCGCCGGGCAGGAAGCTCAGCGTGACATCGTCGAGGATCACCTTGTCGCCGTGAGCCTTGCGCGTCTTGCGCATGGTGTAGATGTACTCAGCCAAGAGAAACCGTCCGGCAATCGTAGGTATCGAAGTGCGGCCTTACCGCGTGGGTCACCGCGTGGGTCGCCGCGTGGGTCGGCATGCGGCTGCGCCGCGTCGTCAGATACACCCCATCTTGCCGTACGCCAAGCTCGCGAAGGAAACCCGTTATCCCTCCACCCGGGCCCGGGCCTGTTCCCGACGCACGGCGGCCACACAACGGTCACACATCAGCCGCATACCGCGGCACGCCCCATCGCACGCGAATACGCGAAAGGGCCGGAGCCTCTTCCGAGGCCCCGGCCCTTTCAGCGATTACTTCGAGTCAGTGATCACTCACCCGCCGGAGCCGCCTTCTTCTTGCGGACGATGAAGACCGCGCCGCCACCGATCACGACGAGCGCCACGGCGACGCCCGCGATGATCGGGGTGTTGCTGCTGCTGCCGGTCTCGGCGAGGTCGCCGCCGCTGCTGTCCGCGCTGCTGCCACCGGCCGACGCCGGGCTCGGCTGCGAGGACGGGGTCTCGTCACCGCTGCCGCCGCCGGTGCTCGCGGTCTTGCAGTCCAGCACGCCGGAGAAGGTCTTCTCGAAGCCGTTCGGACCGGTGATCGTGAACTTGTAGGCCTGGTCTTCCTTCACCGGGGCGGTGACGGTCTCGGACTTGCCGGCCTCGATGGTGTGCTTCTCGCCGAGGAGCTCGAAGGTGAACGCCTCGTCGCCCTTGTTCGTCGCGGTGATGTCCACGCCGCCCTTGGCGCAGTTCTTCTCGGCGGACAGCGCGGGGATCGGGCCCTTCTTCGCCCAGTCCGCGGTGGCGGTGGCGGAGACGGTGGACTCGCTGGAGCCGGCCAGGATCTGGGTCTGGCTCTTGGTGGCGCTGGCGAACGCGCGGCCGACCGGGACCTTGGTGGCGGCCTGGGCGGTCAGCGTGGCGCTGCCGTCGGCGGCGCCGGCCGGCACGTCGAAGTAGAGCTCGCTGCCGTCGGCGGCGCTGGTGACCGCCTTGCCGCCCTTGTCGACGACCTTGACGCCGGAGGCGGCGGTGTCACCCGGGGTGACCGTGACGCTGTCCGCGTTGGTGTGGACCTTGATCGGGCCCAGGCGCTCACCGGACTTGCCGGAGACCGCGGGCGGGTCCAGGGTCAGCGACGCCTTGGGCTCCTCGAGGCTCTGCGCGTTCTTCTCGAGGTAGTCGGCCAGCTTCTCGGCCGCGGGGTCGGCCGCGTCGACGTCCGCGCCGTCCGAGAAGCGCCAGATGGCGACCTGGGTGCCGGCGGCCGCGGTCTTCTCCGTCAGGGGGCCGGAGTTCGCCTTGGCCGCGAGCGCGGAGAGGTCGTTGACCTGCGGGTAGGAGTTCTGCAGGATCCAGTTGATCTTGCCCGCGCCGGCGTTGTGCGCCAGCGACGTGGCGCTCCAGGACTTCTCCTCGTACTTCGCCTTGCTCTGCGTCGGGTTGTGGAGGTCGATGCAGTACGTCTGGATGGTGCCGCCGTTGTCGACCGCCATCTCGAACAGTCCGGCGCCGACCCGCTGATCCTTGCCCTTGTCGTGGATGACCGCCTGATCGAAGGTCTTGAGACCGCTCAGCGTGGCGGTGGCGCCGCCCTGGCTCGGAGGCGCCTCGTCCGCCGCGGCGGTGCCGGCCGTGACCATCGCACCCGCCGCGACCAGGCCGGAGGCCAGGACAGCGGCGGCAAGGCGAGCAGAGCCCCGCCTCTTTACAGAAATCATGGTTTCCCCTCCGGGCGAGCGCCAGTATGTGGGTGCGCCTCGCCAGCGAACTCAAAACTCAGGAGCCCCCGTTAGCACCAGGGATCCTAGGGAGAACCCTCGTCCTGGTCCCCAGGAATACCAAGGCCCAACCAATCCGAATCGAAATCGTTATCTCATCACACGATCCCATCTGACCTGGCTTTATCGACAAATACCCGGGAATCACGGGGGTGTTGCCCCGGTCGGTACGTTTAAAAGAGGTTTAGCCCGCGAGACCCTGCGAAACGCGGATGTACCCCGCGCCAGATCGTGTCCGACCGCCACCGCGTCGATGTCCGCGGTGATCCACCGCCTGGCCCCGCCGGTGTCCTCCCGCTGCCGATCCCCTGGCCGATCCGCCGGCCGATCCACCTGCTGCTCCCCCGGTCGCTCCACCCCGGGGCGCTCCCCCGTCCGCTCCCCCGTCCGCTCCCGCACCCGCAATGTGCCGTGCACGACCAGCGGTTCACCGAGCGACACCGACGCCGCCACATTGACCGCGAGCCCCCGCCAGGCCCAGACCGTGTAGAAGCTCGTGTACGCGTCCATCCACGCTTCCCGCGCCCGGTCCCAGCGCCGCGCCGTCACCGCCAGCCGGAACCGGGCCACCGCGACGCCGGCCGCCGTCTCCCAATAGTCCGGCCGCGTCGCGGCATTGCCCACCACCGTCAGCCAGGTCTCGTTCAACCGCGCCGCCTCCCCCGTCACTTCACCGCGCTCGCATGCCCTTCCGCCTTCATGCTGCACGCGATCGCGCCGGCCCGCCGGGGCCTGTGGGCTACTCCCCGGTTGTGGACAACTCGGCCCCCCGGCCGGGTGAACCGAGCCCACCCGCCACTACCCCGCCCGCCGCGCCCCCGCCCGCCGCGATCACGTACTGCTTCCGCACCTCCCGGTAGCGCGCCAGCTCCGCCGTCACCGGCTCCAGCACCCGCGTCCGCCCGCACTCCGCGGCCGCCTCCCGAAGCCGCCGCTCCGCCGCCAGCCCGTACCGCCGCGCGGGCCCCCGAGCCGCCAGCCCGCACCCCCAGGCCAGCGCCGGCCCGCAGGCCCCCGCCGCCGCGGCCGGCAGCGCGGGCACCCACCACGCCGGACCGCCGAACACCCCGGCCACCACCGCCAGCAGACACACCACCCCCACCAGCAACACCCCCGCCAGCGCGACCTGCGCCGCCGCCACCACCGACCACCACAGGGGCCGGGACAGCCGCCGGTCCGCCGTCGCGGCCGCCGCCTCGTCCACCGCGTCCGGCAGCCCCTTGCCGCCCCACGCCGCCGCCTCCCGTACGGCCTGCGCCCAGGGCGCGGGCAACCCCGCCGTCGCCTCGGCCGCCAAGGTCCGCACCGCCTCCTCCACCGCGGGCCGGGCGGTGACCGCGGCCACCGCCGCCGCCTTCGCCCTCGCCCCCGGGATCTCCAGCGCGGTCCCGGCCCGTGCCCCGGCCGCGCCGCCGCTCCCTCCGTCCTCCGTGTCCCGTTCCCCGGACCACATGGCCCCCGCCCGCCTCAGCTGCCTCAGCCGCCCCCAGGGCGTCCCGCACGCCCACCGCGCGTCCCGCAGCCAGGCGCGCTCCGCCGCCTGCCCGGCCGCCACCGCGCCCGCCGCGTCCGCCAGCCGCTCCTCGAACTCCGCCCGGGCGCGCGCGGAGAAACCGACCGGCGCCCCGTCCGCCACGTACTGCGGGCGCAGCCGCTCCATCGCGCCGTCCACATCCGCCGCCAGCCGGCGCTCCGCCGCCCCGCACTCGGCCGTGAGCCGGCCCAGGGCCTCCCGCAGCTCCCCGACGCCCGCGCCGGTCAGCGCGGACAGCGCGAGGACGGTCGCCCCCGGCTCCCCGTGCTCGCCGAGCGCGAGCCCGTCCTCGTCCAGCAGCCGCCGCAGATCGTCCAGCACCTGGTCGGCGGCCTCACCCGGCAGCCGGTCCACCTGGTTGAGCACGACGAAGGTCACCTCGGCATATCCGGCCAGCGGGCGCAGATAGCGCTCATGCAGGACCGCGTCCGCGTACTTTTCCGGATCCACCACCCACACCACCGCGTCGACCAGCCCCAGCAGCCGCTCCACCCGCTCGCGGTGCCCCGAGGCCGCCGAGTCGTGGTCGGGCAGGTCGAGCAGGACGAGCCCGCGCAGCGTCGGGTCGTACGGATAGGCGGGGCGGCGGCGGTCCCGGTGCGGGATGTCCAGCCGGTCGAGCAGGCCGTCGGCGTGGTCGGTCCACGCGCACGCGAGGGGCGCCGCGGTCGTGGGGCGGCGGATCCCGGCCTCGGACACATACGCCCCGGCCAGGGCGTTGAAGAGGGTGGACTTACCGCTTCCGGTGGCCCCGGCGAGGGCCACGACGGTGTGTCCGAGCGGATGCCGCCCCCGTGCGACGGCCTCGTCGAGCACCCGCCCCGCCTCGCCGAGCGTGCGCCCGTCCAGCCGGGTGCGGGACAGCCCGACCAGCTCGCGCAGCGCCTCGAGGCGCGGTCGCAGAGCGCCGGTGGCAAAGCCGCGGCCGCCGTGCTCGTACGCCGGCGCGTACGGCTTGCGCGCCGCGCCGCCGCCGACGCCGCACGCCCCGCCGTACCCCCTGCTGTCCCCCTCGCCACACCTCTCGCCGTACGCCCCGCCGTACACACCGCCATACCCCCCGCCGTAAGTCTCTTCGCGCCCCTGGCCGTGCCCCTCCTCGTAGGTCGCCTCCCGCCCGGGCGCGGCCACCTCCGCCTTCGGCTCCAGCTCCCACACCGGACCGCTCCCCGCCTCCGCCGTCGGCTCCGTCTCCCGTGCCGCGACCGGCGGTCCGGGCCGCCGGCCCCGCACCCGCCGCGCGATCAGGCCGTCGTCCCACGTCTGCGTCTGCCGGGGCGGCGCGGGCTTCCGGGCGACGGTCTCCTGAGAGGGCGCATGCGAGAGCGCTTGGGACGGCGCATGCGAGGGCGCACCTTCCGGCCCGGACGTCGTAGTGGCCGTCACCACCGTCACCTCTCCTTCTGTAGTACGGACAGCGCGGCGATCAGCCGGACCTGGTGGTCCGGGGTCACGTTGAGGGCGTCGAGCGGGGCCAGCCGCCGGTCGCGCTCCGCCGCCAGCACCCGCCCGACGCAGTCGTCGAGCAGCCGCCGACCCTGGTCGCGCAGGTGCAGCGCCCCGTGCGCGCCCAGCGACTCGGCCAGCCGCTCGCCCGCCGTACGGGTGCGGCGCCCGCCGATCAGGGACGCCACCAGCAGCGCGGCGGCCTCGTCCGGGGCGCAGCCGGCGCCGCCCTCGGCGGCCCGTGCGGCCACCTCCTCCTCGGCGAGCTCCTCGACACAGCGCTGCCAGCGCCGTACGGCCACGCCGATCCGCTCCCCGGCGCCGCGCGCGTCGCACGGCGCGAGCCCGGCGCGCGCGGCGGGGTCGCGCCGGCCCGCCTCCGCGATCCGTTCGTCGGCGGCGGCCGTGACGCTGCGCAACAGGGTGGCGAGGGAGTCGGCGAGGGCGGCGAGGAGTTCTTCGGGAGTGCTGTCGTACGGCCGGCCGTGCCAGTGGGTGAGCGCGCCCCCCGCGAGCGCCGCCCCGCCGGCCAGTTCGCGCCGCACCCGCTCGGCCGCCTCGTCGTACGCGCCGTCCACGTGCTGCACCAGCCGCACCGCCGCCGCGTGCTGGGCCGCCGCCGCCCCGGCCAGCGCGGGCATCCGGGCGCGCAGCGAGGCGATCACCCCGGCGGCGGTCCGCTCGGCGGCGGTGTGGCGGGCGGCCGGGTCCTGGGCGTGCCGGGTGAGCCAGTCGCGCAGCGCCGCGACGGCCGTGCCGGGCAGCAGCCCGCTGCCGCCGCCCGCGGACTCGGGGAGCTCGGGGATGGTGAAGCGGGGCACGTCCCCCAGCCCGGCCGCCGTGAGCAGCGCCGCGTACTGGTGGGAGACCTCGGCGGCGACCTGGTGGGGCACCCGGTCCAGGACGGTGACGAGGGTGACGTCGTACTCCTTGGCGGTGCGCAGCAGATGCCAGGGCACGGCGTCGGCGTAGCGGGTGGCGGTGGTCACCAGCACCCAGATGTCGGCGGCGCAGATCAGCTCGGCGGCGAGGTCGCGATTGCGGGCGACGAGGGAGTCGATGTCCGGCGCGTCGAGGAGCGCGAGCCCGCGCGCGAGCCCGGGGTCGGTCTCGACCCGCAGCGCCCCGGCCGCCGTCCGCGCCGCCTTGTCCGTCTCGTCGTAGGCCGCGCCCTCGTACGCCGCGCCCTCGTACGTCACCTGCTCGTACGCGGTCCCGTCGTACGCCTCCTCCTCGTACCCGCCCTCGGCCCGCTCGCTCTGCGCGGGCACCCACACCCGGGCCAGCTGCGGCAGCACCCGCTGTCCGACGAACCACTGGCGGTCCTCCGGATGGCAGACGAGCACCGGCGTGCGCGTGGTCGGGCGCAGCACTCCGGCCTCGGTGACGCGGCGGCCCACGAGCGAGTTGACGAGCGTGGACTTCCCGGCGCCGGTGGATCCGCCGATGACCGCCAGCAAGGGCGCTTGGGGGGCGCGCAACCGGGGCACGAGGTAGTCATCCAGTTGGGCGAGCAGTTCGGCGCGGCCACGGCGAGCGCGGTCGGCGCCGGGAAGGGGGAGCGGAAACCGTGCGGCATCGACGCGGTCGCGCAGTGCGGTCAGTGCGTCGAGCAGTCGGGGCCGTACGTCCAAGATCGCCACGGGTGAAGAATGCCCGCTTTTGGGATCTTTTTGAAGCGTATGCTCGCTCATGTGCGTCAAACAGACCCACCCGGATTACCCCAGATTGACCAAGGGGCGGGCGTGGCGACTGGGGCACGGGCATAACGAGTAGACAACACCCGCCTTCTGAGGCGCGAAAAACGATGCGGGATTCGCACCTGCCTGCGATTATCAAACCGCTTCACCGAACCTCCACAACGTGCCACGGAGGTGAAGCAACCGAGGCGAGGCGCACGGAGCCCTATCCTTGTCCCCGGCAAGGTCACGGATCCGCCGAGCCCGGCCACCGGCACCACGGCCCCGCACCGTCGGAACCGCAGGCACCCGGGGGCTCAGCAGTTGCGTGATCCACCGTCCGGCCCCCGTAGCTCAGTGGATAGAGCAGGTGCCTTCTAAGCACTTGGCCGCAGGTTCGAGTCCTGCCGGGGGCGCTTTCCGCTCCCCCTCTACGCACGTAGAGAGGGAGCGCCGGAGAGGTCGGCGCCGGCCGACGGCCCCGAAAACCGGTCGGCACCGTCAGTGCGGGCGATTACAGTGGAGCCGTCCAGGTGCGAAGGCGGGTCCTACTTCCACTGTTAATGGGGTGGTTGCGGGTTCGAGTCCCGTCCGGCGCTCGCGTCGGTAGCTCAATCGGCAGAGCACCCTGTCGGATCCTCCAACTTTGATCTCTGGACACCCGGCGTCGCAGTCATCCTGACCAGGAAGGCGTCGACCACGATGCCGACGGTGAGGCCGAAGGCGATCGGCTTGAGGGTGAGATCCTCGGCGGTCACGAAGCTCGCGAACACGGAGAACATGATCAGCGCGGCCGCGGTGACGACCCGCGAGGCGTACCGGGATCCGGCGATCACGGACTCACCGTGCCTGCCCGTCTCACCGTGCCTGCCCGTGTGGACGTACTCCTCCCGCATCCGCGACACGAGGAAGACCTCGTAGTCCATGGCCAGTCCGAACAGGACCGCGATCAGAACGATCGGCATGAAGCTGAAGACGGGTCCCGTGGTCGGCACACCGAACTGGTCGGCGAGCCAGCCCCATTGGAAGACGGCGACGACCGCGCCGAATACCGCCCCGACGGAGAGCAGGAACCCGAAGGCCGCCTTGAGGGGAACCACGATCGAGCGGAAGACCAGCAGCAACAGCAGCAGCGCGAGTCCGACCACGATCGCGGCGAACGGCAGCAGTGAGTCGCCGAGCCGGTCGGACACGTCGATCGCCGCGGCGGTTGAGCCGGTGACCAGCACCTCGGCGTCCGCCGCCGCGCCCAGCTCCGGAGTGACGGCGCGGATGTCGCGGACCAGCTGTACCGTCGCCTCGGCCCGGGGGCCGGCCTTCGGGACGACGGTCACGATCGCCGTCCGGCCGTCCGCGCCGACCTGCGGTGAGCTGATGGACATGACGTCGGGCAGATCGAGCCGGTCGATCCCGGTGGCCACCTCGGTGGCGGCGGCCTTCGGGTCCGTGTCCGCGGTGCGGACGAGAACGAGCAGCCGCCCGTTGCGGCCGGGGCCGAAAGCGTCGGAGATCAGGTCGTACGCCTTGCGCTGTGTCGACTCGGGCGCCGCGGTGCCGTTGTCGGCCGCCGGCCATGTCCCGCTCCCGCCGGTCGGCGCGCGAGCCGGGCCTGGGCCGCAACCGGGTTCCGGCGAACCCGAGCAGGGCGGGCAGCAGGGTGATCGCCACCAGCACCGCCATCAGCACGGTGCCCGCCGCGGCCAGGCCCATGACGCTCAGGAACGGGATGCCGACGACGGTCAGCCCGCAGAGCGCGATGATCACGGTCAGGCCGGCGAAGACCACGGCGCTGCCCGCGGTGCCGGCGATGTGGGGTTGTCCCCACCCCGGCACGCGCTCAGTCCGCCGAGCCGGAGACCTCACGCTCGTACGTCTCGATCGTCCGGACGAACACGGCGCGCTGCTCGGGGGTGAGCTGGTCGAACGCCGCGCGCCAGGCGTTCGCGCCGTGGGCGAGCCAGGTGTCGATGGCCGAGCGGGTCTCCTCGTCCTCCGTGATGGCGACGATGGTGCGCCTGCGGTCGGCGGGGTCGGTGCGGCGCTCCAGGACGCCCTGTCGGCTGAGGTCGCCGACCATCAGGCTGACCGTCGTGGGGGCGACCTCCAGCCGGGCGGCCAGCTCGTTGACCGGCATCGGGCCGTCGAACAGCAGGTAGGACAGCAGCGACAGATGCCTGGGGGCCAGATTGAAGGAGCGCAGCCGCTCCGGGATCCTGGTGCGCTTGAGCCGGGCGGCGACGCGCGGCATCAGCAGCAGCATGGCCCGGATCGCCTGGTCCGAGCTCAGGGCGGACTCCGGACCGGACCGCGGCTCACGCTTCGCCGACATGCCTCCTACCCCCTCATGGCTTTATGCCTTCGCCTTCACAGCAAAGCTATCCCGGGACGCGCGCCGCCGCTTACGGCGGGGGGATTACGACGGGAGGGGCGCCTCCAGGGCGGGCAGCAGGTGCCGCTCCTCGTACGCGAAGTGCTCCTCCAGGCCCGAGACCAACCGGTCCAGCTCGGCGCGGAGCTTCTCCGCGCCGGCGGGATCGCCGGGGAGCCCCCCGCCGTCCCCGGCCACCAGCGCCTCGAATTCGGCCAGGGCCCGCTCCACCACCTCGTGCTCCTGCCGCAGCCGGGTGATGGCCGGGACCAGATGCGGGAACCGCTGCTCGAAGGCGGTGAACGAGCCGTTCTCCTGGATGTGGTGGGTCTGTAGCGCGTAGCAGAAGGTCAGGCAGTGCCGCCGCAGCCGGGCGGCGAGGTCGGCCTCCGGCTCCGGCGCCGCCTCCCCCGCCAGCACCCGGTCGATCCCGTCGCGGACGCGCCGGAGTTCGGAGCGCAGCTCGTTGTGGTGGAGGATCAGCTGTTGGCCGATCATGCGGTTGCGCTCCGGATTTCCGGCGAGGTCCAGGAGGTGGAGGGCGACGACCGGCACCGTCCGCTCGATCTGCTCCGCGTAGGCACGGAAGCCAGGGTCCCGCGAGCACTGGAGCTCCCAGTAGCGATCGCGCTCCTCGCCCTCCAGCACCACCGCCCGCGCCGCGAACGGCTTGACGGCCCCCTCCGCGGTGCCGAGTTCCACGGTGAGATGCGGATTGGCCAGCAGGTTGTGGTACCAGTGCGGATGCCTGGGACCGCCGGCGTTGGAGCCGAAGACCAGATAGCGGTTTCCGTCGCGCAGATACGTGGTGGGGGTCGTATGCGGCCTGCCGGTCCTGGCGCCGGCTGTGGTCAGCAGGATCAGGTGGGCGCCCTCGAACGTGCCGCCCACTTTTCCGTTGTTCGCCCGGAATTCTTCGATGACGTGCTTATTCAGGTCCATGGGAGTCCTTCTGACACCTTTTGACAGCAGGCAGAAAAAATTCGCTTGGAAAGCAAAATCGTCAGGCCGACGGCTCCTGATCCATCCTCAGCACCGCGACCCCGTGCACCCGGTCGGCCGCCAGGTCGTCCAGCGCGGCGTCCGCCCGCTCGAACGGATACGGCGTCACGGTGACCCGGAGCCGGTGGGCGGTCGCCGCCTTCAGGAACTCCCGGCCGTCCTCCCGGGTGTTCGCCGTGACGCTGCGCAGGGTGCGCTCGCGGAAGAGGTGCCGCTCGTAGTCCAGGGGCGGGGTGTCCGAGAGATAGATCCCGGCGACGCTCAGGGTGCCGCCGCCGTCCAGCGCCTCCAGGGCCACCGGCACCAGATCCCCCACCGGCGCGAAGAGGATCGCCGCGTCCAGCGGCTCCGGCGGCCGGTCGTACGCGTCGCCCGCGGACGCCGCGCCGAGCTCCAGCGCGAGCTCGCGCGCCGCCGCCGAGCGGGTCAGGACATGGACCACCGCGCCGCGGCCGATCGCGACCTGGGCGGTGAGGTGCGCCGATCCGCCGAAGCCGTAGATGCCGAGCCGGCCGCCCGGCGGCAGCTCGGCGCGGCGCAGCGCGCGATAGCCGATGATCCCGGCGCACAGCAGTGGGGCGAGCTCCTCGTCGGCGTAGCCGCCGGGCAGTTCATACGCGTAGGCGGCGGGGACCGTGGCGTACTCGGCGTATCCGCCGTCCGCGTCCCAGCCGGTGTACTCCGACGACGGGCACAGGTTCTCCCGGCCCCTCACGCAGTAGCGGCAGTGGCCGCAGGTCCGGCGCAGCCAGGGGATCCCCACCCGGGTCCCGGCCGGGGGCCCCTCCGCCGCCGGACCCGCCGCGACCACCTCCCCGACCACCTCGTGGCCGGGGACGACGGGGGTTTTGTGCGGCGGCAGGTCGCCGTCGCGTACGTGCAGATCGGTGCGGCACACTCCGCAGGCCCGGACCCGCACCAGCAGCTCGTCCGCCGCGGGTCGCGGAACCGGCAGCTCCACCCGGTCGAGCCGACCCGGGTCCCGCACCACCCACGCCCGCATTTCGCCTGGGATGTCCGGATTCGCCTGCGCCATCGGGGCAACGTACTGCCGCAGCGGCACGGGGATGCGGAGGTGTGCGTTCCGGGCGCGTCAGCGGGTCCGGAGCCCTGTGGGGGACCCGCCGCGCACCCCGTAATCTGAGGCCTATGGGCAGCTCACGGTCTCCGGTGGTGCACGAGCCCATCGACCCCGGCCACACCTCCACCCCGCCCGCGCGCCACGGCTCCTGGCGCGGGCAGGGTCCGGTGGTCTGCGCGGTGGCGGTCGGCGGCGGGGCCGGGGCGGCCGCGCGCTACGGGATGGCGCTGCTGTGGCCGACCCCGGCGGGTGCGTTCCCCTGGACGACATTCGTGATCAACGCCGTCGGCTGTGCGCTCATCGGCGTGCTCCTGGTGCTGATCACCGAGGTGTGGGCGGCCCACCGGCTGATGCGGCCGTTCTTCGGGACGGGGGTGCTGGGCGGGTTCACCACCTTCTCGACCTACGCCGTGGACATCGAGCGCCTGGCCGACGGGGGTCACCTGCCCACCGCGCTGGCCTATCTGGCGGCCACCCCGCTGGCGGCGCTGGCGGCCGTGTGGGCCGCGGTGGCGGCGACGCGACGCGTCATGGGGGTGTCCGGGCCGCGCGGCGCCCACGACACGACCAGCGCGACCGACACAACCGGCGCGGACCGCGCGGACGGCGGGGGCGCGCGATGAGCAGCCTGCGATTGACCGTCTTCGTCGGCGAGAACGACACCTGGCACCGTCGGCCCCTGTTCGCGGAGATCGTGCATCGCGCCCATCGCGCGGGGCTCGCGGGCGCGAGCGTCTTCCGCGGGGTCGAGGGGTTCGGCTCGACGTCGGTCGTCCATACCTCTCGGCTGCTGTCACTGAGCGAGGATTTGCCCGTCGCGATTGTGATCGTGGATACGGAGGAGCGGGTGCGGGCCTTCCTGCCCGAGCTGGAGGAGATCGTCGGTGAGGGTCTTGTCGTCCTCGATCCGGTCGAGGTGATCAGGTTCCCGGGCAGGGGCGAGGACGGCGACGACAGAGGCGAGGATCCTCGGTGAACTGGCTGTTGGTGGTGGCCGGCGGCATGGTGGGCGCGCCACTTCGCTATCTGACCGACCGCGCGGTGCAGGCCAGACATGATTCGGTGTTCCCTTGGGGCACCTTCGCCGTCAATGTCGCGGGCTGTCTGGTGCTGGGCCTGCTCACCGGCGCCGCCACGGCCGGAGCCGCCTCCTCGCGGCTACAGCTGCTGCTGGGCACCGGGCTGTGCGGGGCCCTGACCACGTACTCGACGTTCTCCTACGAGACGCTGAGGCTGGCCGAGGACGGCGCCCGGATCTTCGCGGTCGTGAATGTCGTGGCGAGCGTGGCGACCGGGCTCGGCGCCGCCTTCGCCGGCGCGGCGCTGGCCCGGGCCATCTGGGGCTGAGCAGCGCTCAGCCAGAACCAGAGCGCGAACCAGAGCCAGAATCAGAGCCAGAAGGATCAGAGCCAGGATCAGAACCCGTCGCAGAGTCGGGAACGGTCGGCAGCAGCCTGGTGCCCGGCGTCAGGTTCTCCCCCGCCCTCGCCGAGCGCAGATGCTCCAGCAGCACCCGGCTCAGCTCCCGCGCCGCCCGCGGCGGCGCGACGTCCTTGCGGTGCGCGACGGAGATGGTGCGCTGCATGCCGTGGCCCGCGAAGGGCGTGGCCCGCAGCCCGGACCTGGCGGCCACCATCCCCGGGATCACGGCGATTCCCAGCCCGGCCCGGACGAAGCCGAGCACCGCGTCCATCTCCCCGCCCTCGACCGAGAACGAGGGCTCGAAGCCGGCCGCCCGGCAGGCCGAGGTGGTGAACTCCCGCAGGTCGTAGCCGCGCCGGAACATCGCAAGCGGCTGGTCCCGCAGATCTTCGACGCGGATGTGGCGGCGCCGCACGGGCGGCGGGGACGCGGGCGAGGAGGCCACGACCAGCTCCTCGCGCAGCAGCTCGGTGGTGGCCAGCGCGGGGGCCTGCCCGGCCAGCGGGGTGATGATCAGCGCGAGGTCCAGCTCGCCCGCGGCCAGGGTGCGCACCAGGTCCTGCGAGCCGCCCTCGTCCACGATCAGCTCGATACCGGGGAACTCGTCGTGGAAGCGGCGCAGCACATCCGGGACGAGGCTGGCGCACAGGCTCGGCGGAGCGCCGAGCCGGACCCGGCCGCGCCGCAGCTGGGCGACCTCCTGCACCTCGCGGCGCGCGGTCTCGGTGTCGGCGAGGATCTGCCGGGCCAGCGGGAGCAGGGCCTCGCCCGCGTCCGTGAGGGCGATGTTGCCACGGGCGCGGTGGAACAGCTCGGCGCCCAGCTCCCGCTCCAGGGTGCGGATCTGCTGGGACAGCGAGGGCTGGGCGACATGCAGGATCTCCGCAGCGCGCGTGAAATGGCGAGTATCGGCCACGGTGACGAAATAACGCAGCTGCTGCAGTCTCACGCAGGCATGATAGTCCCTGGCTATGGAATCGAGCCATGCCATGTCTTGGACGAATCGCAAAGCGGTCCTTAGCGTTTTGTGCATGGCACTGGCGACGCGGACGGACCCCGAGCGGCCCGTTCAGAAGGGGCCGCGACAGCGGCCGGAACCGCCGCGGAAGTCCGCGCGGAGCCTGTCTCTCATCGGCTCCGTGTGGCGCTCGACCGTCGGCAAAAAAGCGGTGATGGCCGTCACCGGGCTGATCATGCTGGCCTATCTGGCGGCCCATATGCTCGGCAACCTGAAGATCTTCTTCGGCCCCGGCGACTTCAACGGCTACGCACACTGGCTGCGCACCCTCGGCGAACCCGCGCTGCACTACGAGTGGTTGCTGTGGATCATCCGGGTGGCGCTGGTGGCCTCGGTGGTGCTGCACGCCGTGGCCGCGTACCAGCTCAGCCGCCGCGATCTGGCCGCGCGGCCCCAGAAGTACGCGCGCCGCAGGCAGAAGGCGAGCTACGCCACGCGGACCATGCGCTGGGGCGGGGTGATCCTCGGCCTGTTCATCGTCTGGCACATCCTGGACCTGACCACGCTCACCGTGAACGAGCACGCCGAGCCCGGCCACCCGTACCAGAACGTCGTGGCGACCTTCTCCACCTGGTACGGCAACACCATCTACATCGTGGCGATGCTGGCCCTCGGCGCGCACATCCGGCACGGCCTGTGGAGCGCCGCCCAGACCCTCGGCGCGGGCCGCCCGCACCGCGACCGCGCCCTCAAGGTCACCTCGACGGCCGTCGCGGCCGTCCTGACCGGCGGGTTCATCGCCGTGCCCATCGCGGTCATGACCGGAGTAGTGAGCTGACATGAGCACCTATGCGGAGTACACGACCGGCGAGCCGATCGCCGACGCCAAGGCCCCGGACGGCCCCATCGAGGAGCGCTGGGACCGCCGCCGCTTCGAGGCGAAGCTGGTCAACCCCGCCAACCGCCGCAAGTACACCGTGATCGTGGTCGGCACGGGCCTGGCGGGCGGCGCGGCCGGGGCGACCCTCGCCGAGCAGGGCTACCACGTGGTGCAGTTCTGCTATCAGGACTCGCCCCGGCGGGCCCACTCGATCGCCGCCCAGGGCGGCATCAACGCGGCCAAGAACTACCGCAACGACGGCGACTCCATCCGCCGGCTGTTCTACGACACCGTCAAGGGCGGCGACTTCCGCGCCCGCGAGTCCAATGTGCACCGCCTCGCCCAGGTCTCGGTGGAGATCATCGACCAGTGCGTGGCCCAGGGCGTGCCGTTCGCCCGCGAGTACGGCGGCCTGCTGGACACCCGCTCCTTCGGCGGCGTCCAGGTCTCCCGCACCTTCTACGCCCGCGGCCAGACCGGCCAGCAGCTGCTGCTCGGCGCGTACCAGGCGCTGACGCGGCAGATCGCGGCAGAAAATATTGAAATGCACCCCCGCACCGAGATGCTCGACCTGATCGTCATCGACGGCCGCGCCCGCGGCATCGTGGCCCGCGACCTGATCAGCGGCGAGATCTCCACCTACTTCGCGGACGCCGTCGTCCTGGCCTCCGGCGGCTACGGCAACGTCTTCTACCTGTCGACGAACGCCAAGAACAGCAACGCCACGGCCATCTGGCGGGCACACCGGCGCGGCGCGTACTTCGCCAACCCCTGCTTCACCCAGATCCACCCCACCTGCATCCCGCGCTCGGGCGACCACCAGTCCAAGCTGACCCTGATGAGCGAGTCGCTGCGCAACGACGGCCGCATCTGGGTGCCCAAGGCCAAGGGCGACACCCGCCCGCCGGCCGAGATCCCCGAGGACGAGCGCGACTACTACCTGGAGCGGATCTACCCGTCGTTCGGCAATCTGGTGCCCCGCGACATCGCCTCCCGCGCCGCGAAGAACGTGTGCGACGAGGGGCGCGGGGTGGGCCCGGGCGGCCAGGGCGTCTATCTGGACTTCGCCGACGCGATCGCCCGGATGGGCCGCAAGGCGGTGTCCGAGAAGTACGGCAACCTCTTCGAGATGTACGAGCGGATCACCGCCGAGGACCCGTACCAGGTGCCGATGCGCATCTACCCGGCCATCCATTACACGATGGGCGGCCTGTGGGTCGACTACGACCTTCAGACCACCGTGCCCGGCCTGTTCGCGATCGGCGAGGCCAACTTCTCCGACCACGGCGCCAACCGGCTCGGCGCCTCCGCGCTGATGCAGGGCCTGGCCGACGGCTACTTCGTCCTCCCCGCCACCATCAACGACTACCTGGCCCGGCACCCGCACGGCGAGGTCGACCCCGGCCACCCGGCGGTCACCGAGACGGTGTCGGAGGTGACGGACCGCCTGGCGCGGCTGCTGGCGAACGACGGCGACCGCACCCCCGACTCCTTCCACCGCGAGCTCGGCGAACTGCTCTGGGACGAGTGCGGCATGGCCCGCACCGAGACCGGGCTGCGCAAGGCGCTCGACCGCATCCCGGCGCTCCGCGAGGAGTTCTGGCGGCGGATCAAGGTGCCGGGCACCGGCGAGGAGCTGAACCAGTCGCTGGAGAAGGCCAACCGCATCGTCGACTATCTGGAGCTGGCCGAGCTGATGTGCCTGGACGCGCTGCACCGCGGCGAATCCTGCGGCGGCCACTTCCGCGAGGAGAGCCAGACGCCCGACGGCGAGGCGGCCCGCGACGACGAGGGCTTCTCGTACGCGGCGGCCTGGGAATACCGGGGCACCGGCAGCGCGCCCATCCTGCACCGCGAAGACCTGGTCTTCGAGTACGTCCACCCCACGCAGCGGAGTTACGCATGAGGCTCACCCTGCGGATCTGGCGCCAGCGCGGCCCGAAGGAGCCGGGCGCCATGACCGCGTACGAAGTCGACGGCATCTCGCCCGAGATGTCCTTCCTGGAGATGCTGGACTCGCTCAACGAGGAGCTGATCCTGCGCGGCGAGGAGCCCGTGGCCTTCGACCACGACTGCCGCGAGGGCATCTGCGGGGCGTGCGGCATGGTCATCAACGGCCAGGCGCACGGCCCCGAGCGCACCACCACCTGCCAACTGCACATGCGGCACTTCTCCGACGGTGACACGATCGACGTCGAGCCGTGGCGCGCCGCCGCCTTCCCCGTGGTCAAGGACCTGGTCGTGGACCGCTCGGCCTTCGACCGGATCATCGGCTCCGGCGGCTTCATCTCCGCGCCGACCGGCAGCGCCCCGGACGCCCACGCCACGCCCGTGCCCAAGCCGGTCGCCGACACGGCCTTCGAGCACGCCGAGTGCATCGGCTGCGGGGCCTGCGTGGCGGCCTGCCCCAACGGCTCGGCGATGCTCTTCACCTCGGCCAAGGTCGTCCATCTGAACGTGCTGCCGCAGGGGCAGCCCGAGCGCGAGTCGCGGGTGCTGGACATGGTCGGCGCGATGGACGAGGAGGGCTTCGGCGGCTGCACCAACACCGGGGAGTGCGCGGTGGCCTGCCCCAAGGGGATTCCGCTGCAGAGCATCTCCATGATGAACCGGGAGTTCCTGCGGGCGAGCGTCAAGGGCGGCCAATCCGGCCGCTGACCGTACGAGGGCTCGCGTACGAGAGCCCTCGTACGGTCAGCGGGGCCAGGCCGTCGTGCTCAGATGGCCGCGGCCACCGGGGTCCCCCGTCGCACCTCGCGTCGGCGCAGGGCGGCCGCCAGGCCGAGCGTGGCCAGCGCGACGAGCATCATCAGCGCGCTGGTCCACACCGGCGAGCGGAAGCCGAGGCCCGCGTCGATGGCGAGCCCGCCGAACCACGGGCCCGCCGTGTTGCCGACGTTGAACGCCGCCGTGGTGAACCCGCCCGCGAGGGTGGGGGCGCCATCGGCCAGGTAGAACGTGCGCGAGGTCAGGGCGGGCGCGATGCCGAACGCGAGCAGGCCCTGGACGAAGACCAGCACGAACACGGCCACCGCGCCCCCGGCCGTCAGGGCCAGCACGGCCCAGCCGAGCGTCAGCGCGGTCATGCCGGTCAGCAGGATCAGATACGGCCGGGCGTCGGCGATCCGGCCGCCCACGGTGATGCCGATGAACGCGCCCGCGCCGAACAGCACCAGCATCGCGGGCACCCAGCTGGCGCCATAGCCGCTGACCTCGGTCAGCAGCGGCGCGAGATAGGTGAAGGTGCAGAAGGTCGCGCCCTGGACCAGGGCGTTCATGGCGTAGGCGAGCAGCAGCTGACCGCCGGCCAGCGACCGCAGCTCGGCGCGCAGCCCGGCCGAGGGCGCCTCGGGGCGGCCGGCCGGGATCGAGGCCAGGACGGCGGCGACGCCCGCGGCGGACAGCGCGGCCACCGCCCAGAACGCCGACCGCCAGCCCCACAGCTGACCCAGCACGGCGCCGCCGGGCACACCCGCCACACAGGCCAGCGTGACCCCGCCCATCACCACGGACATCGCGCGGCCCTTGGCGTTCGGCTCGACCATGCCGACCGCGGCCCCGGCGGCCACCGCCCAGAAACCGGCGTTGGCGAGCGCGCCGACGATCCGGGTCGCCAGCAGTAGGCCGTAGTCGGCCGTGATCGCCCCGACGACGTGGGCGGCGGCGAACACCACCAGGAACGCCACCAGTGCGGTCCGCCGTGGCCAGCGCAGCGTGAGCATCGCGAGCAGCGGCCCGCCGACGACCATGCCGATAGCGAACGCCGAGGTCAGAAAGCCGGCCTGGGGGATGGAGACCCCGAGGTCGGCGGCGATGTCCGGCACCAGGCCGGACAGCATGAACTCCGAAGTGGCCTGGGCGAATACGGCCAGCCCGAGCATGTAGACGGCAAAGGGCATACGGGAACTCCCCGAGTGAAAGTGACGGAATCTGCGAGCGGGCAGCGTTCGCCAACGGGAGGGTTCGCCCAGGTGCGTTCGCCCAGGGGCGCTCGCCGAGACGCGTCACAACACGCGAGAAAAGCGTGCGCGACGGGAGGGAGCGCGAGGGAGAAGAGTGGGAATCGACATCCGGTCGGAGTCGTCCGCTGCCCATGATGCGGAGATCCGGCCGCCGGGGCGGCGCCGCGCCGGCCGCACGGCCTCAAAAGGGCCGGTGTGCGGGGCGGGGCGGCGGTACTGCCACCGGACGCGGCCGGTGGCTACGGTCTGTCGGACTCCGGGCTGCTCATGATCCCGCACCGTAGCAGCCCCGTACACCCCCCGGCCACGGATATACCGGGGAGTTCATCTGTGGGGCCGCCGCCGGGGCGGCCCCACCCGTCACCGTACGAGGAACTCGTCGAGGATCCCCGGTGCCGCCGCGTGCGCGAACGCCGCCGCCTCCCCGGCCGCCATGTCGGGGATGCGATAGCCGTCCTCCCCCGCGGCGACGGCCGCCGTCAGGGTCGTGACCTCGGCCCGCCGCGACATCGGGCTGTCGGTGAACGTCCAGGCCAGCACGGCCCGGCGGTCCAGGGCGACCGTGTCGCGGCTGAAGGTGCCGGAGCGGATGAGCAGATGGCCGTCCTGACCGCCCACCAGCCCGTGGCCGAGCGCGCGATACGCGTCGCGCGCCAGGGCGTACACGACGGGGGTCGCGACGAGGAGGAAGCCCCCGGCGCAGTACAGCAGTACGGGCGTCAGCAGCGCCCCGAGCACGGCGAGGGCGGCCGTCACCGGCGCCACGACCCACACCATGCCGCGTACGACACGGCGGCGGAGGGCCGCGCGCGGGTGCCGGGTCAACTCGGGCCGGTCGAACAGCGCTTCGCCGACGGGGGCGTCGGGGACGGGTACAAGGGGGACGGACGCGGCGGGCCGGGCGTGCCGGCCGCGCGGCGTACCGGGCGGCGTACCGGGCCTCGCGAGGAGGCCGGTCAGCACCCGCAGGGCCGTCGCGCGCGGGGCGGGCGGGAGCACCGTGCTGCGGCCGCGGTTCTCCTCACGGTTGCCGAGGCCGCTCGCCACGGCCCGTACGGTCGCGCCGCCGCCCGCGCGCAGCAGCATCGGCTCGCGCAGCACCGCGCCGCGCAGCCGGGCGCGCTCGATGGAGACCGAGCGGGTGGTGAGCAGCCCGCGCCGCACCCGCAGGGTGCCCGCGTCCGCCCACTCCAGGCGGTACCGCCACCAGTTCTCCGCGCAGACGGCGACCGCGCCGACGCTGCCCACGGCGACCACGGCCAGCAGGGCGAGCGGGATGGTCACCCACAGGAAGCTGTTGCCGAAGTCCTCGAAGGCGCGGCGGACGGGGCCGATGCGCCACGGCTGCACGCCGAGGCCGTCCAGAACTCGCCACACCGCGCCCACGGCCGCGAACACCCCTCCGAACACCCAGAACGTGAGCGGGGCGTAGCGCAGCCAGCGCGGGTCCCCGGTGGACAGCACCGGCTCGTCGGCGGCGTCGCCGGCGCCCGTACGGGCCAGCAGCTCGGCGCGCAGCCGCTCGGCGTCGGGACGGGCGAGGGCCTCCAGGGTGAGCCCGTCGCGGCTGCCGGTCGCACCCGTGGTGCCCGCGCGCAGCACGACGAGGCCGAAGAGCCGGTGCACGGGGCCCGCGGTCAGGTCGACATTGCGCACGCGGTGCAGCGGGATGGTCCGCAGGCTGCGGGTGAACAGACCGGTGCGCAGCTCGAAGGAGTCGGCGGTGACGCGGTAGCGGGTGCGGGACCAGCCGATCAGGCCGGTGAGGGTGACGACGGCGAAGGAGGCCGCGATGATGGCGAGGGTGATCCAGGCCCGGTTGCCCAGGTGGCCGCCGGTCGCCAGCGCGGTGAGCCCGAGCGAGGCGAGCGGGGCCGCCATCCAGCCGCAGTGGACGGCGATGGTGCGGGGGTCGAGCGCGCGCCACGGGGCGCCTGGGGCGTCGACACCCGGGTCGGCGGCGCTCGGGTTCGTACGGTCCGTCTGCGAACGGCTGGTGCTCGAACGGCTCGTGCTCGAACGGTCGGTGATCACGCGGCATCACCCGGCACCAGCTGCGCCGCGTCGCCGATGCGCCGGGCCAGCTCCTGCGCGTCTGCCTCGGAGAGCCCCGCGATGCGCACGTCGCCCGCCGTGGAGGCGGTGGTCACGGTGACGGTGGCCAGGCCGAAGGCCTGCTGGAGGGGGCCGCGCACGGTGTCGACGGTCTGCACCCGCGACAGCGGGGCGATGCGCCGCTTGCGCCAGAGCCAGCCGCTCGCCGCGTAGACCGCGCGCTCCCCCAGCTCCCAGGCGTGCGTGCGATACCGCCACCGCGGCATGGCCCAGAGGTAACCGAACCCGGGCAGTACCAGCGTGACCAGCAGCAGCGGGCCGAGCCAGGGCAGCGCGCCGGGGAAGAAGAGGAGCGCGAGGACGAGCAGGGTGAGGGCGATCAGCAGCATCGGCCCGCTCACGACGAGCAGCGCCTGCATGGTCCACCAGCGGCGGGAGCGCGGGTCGACGCCATGGAGCGGCGCCCTGAGCCGGGGCCCGGGCACGGACATGGGCACGGACATGGACATGGGAGTTTCCCCCGAGGGTTTTTCAAGTCACCTGTATTGGCACGCGTCGGCCACGGTATAGCAATACGATCGACTTGCGAAAGTGGGAAGGGAGATCGCCATGCCAAAACGGGTGGACCACGAGGAACGGCGCAGACAGATCGCCAGGGCGCTGTGGCGGATCGCCGCCGAACGCGGCCTCGACGGCGCGAGCCTGCGCGATGTCGCCGCGGCGGCGGGCATCTCGCTCGGGCAGCTACAGCACTACTTCACCAGCAAGGACGACATGATCGTCTTCGCGCTCGGCCATATCGAGCACCTGGCCGAGCAGCGCATACGGGCCCGTATCGAGGCGCTGCCGGGCGCCCCCACCCCACGGGTCGTCCTCCGCGAGACGCTCGCCGAGATGCTGCCCCTGGACGAGGCGAGCCGCACCGGCTATCTGGTGCAGGTCTCCTTCTTCGTGCGCGCCGTCCACGACGAGCGGCTGCGCACCCACGCCCAGGAGGGCATCGCGTCCCTACGGGTTTTCTTCGCCGACCAGCTGAAGGCGGCCATCGTCCAAGGGGAGGTGCCCGCGGACCGGGATCCCGACCGTGAGGCGGCGCTGCTGATCGCGCTGACGGACGGGCTCTCCAGCGCTGTCCTGATGGAGTACGACAGCCCGCAGGGGGCCCTGGCCCTGGTCGATCAGCATCTGGCGCACCTCTTCAGCGGCCCCCGAAGCTCCAGCGGCCCCGGCCGAGGCCCCGCCTGAGGCCGCGCCCGCCCTCCTTGAGTCGTCGTGCTGGGGTCGTTCTGCTGGTGCAGTTCTGCTGGCGCCGTCCTACTTGTGCCCTCCTCGTCCGGGCTTGACCGCGAGCGCCTGCGGCAGGTCGTCCAGCGCCTCCACCAGCAGCTCGGCGCCGCGCACCGCCACCCCCGGCCGCTCCCCCTCCCGGTCCTGCCACCGCTCCAGGGCCTCGTACACCGGGCCCCACTCGGGCGCCCGGCGCTCCCGTACGGCCGTGACCGCCCCCGGCAGCGACCCACGCAGTGCCGCCGCGAACTCCTCGGCCTCCTTGGACGCGGGCGCGTCCGGGGCGGGCAGATGCGCCTCCAGCAGCATCGTGACCCGCGCCATGGTCGACAGCGCCGTCTGCGCCGCCCGGGCCGCGCCACGGGAGAGCCCGCGGTGGCGCACCGGCTCCTGGTGGGCCCGCGCCTCGCCCCGCTCCCAGGCCGCCCGCGCCGCCCGCGCGTCCAGCAGCGCCTCCCGCACCTGGCGGGGGCGGCGGTCGGCGGGGCGGGCGTGACGCTCGAAGACGGCGACCGCGTAACGGCCGTTCGTCTCCAGCCAGTCGGCCAGCCGGTCCCGCAGCAGCGGGGTCTCCCACGCGGGGAAGACGACATAGGCGGCCATCGCCAGCAGCCCGCCCAGCAGGGTCAGCGCCACCCGCGCCGCCACCGTCTGCGACCAGCCCTCACCCGCGATGCCCAGCAGGAAGACGACGTACGCGGTCACGCAGGCCGAGGCGACGATGAAGCCGGTGCGCAGCAGGAGGTACATCGCGGCGGCACAGACCACGGCCAGCGCCGCGCTCACATACGGACCGGGGTGGGCCAGCGCCATCACCGCGCCGCCGAGCACCACGCCCCCGAGGGTGCCGGTGAAGCGCGCGACGCCGCGCGAGAAGGTCTGGGCGAAGTCCGGCCGCAGCACCATGACCGAGGTGAGCGGCGCCCAGTAGCCGTGGCCCCACGGCAGCGCGGTCCCCAGCAGATAGCCGCAGGAGGCGACCGCGGACACCCGCACCGCGTGCCGCAGCACGGGCGAGGACCAGCGCGCCTCGCGCCGCAGGGCGCGCAGCGCCACCGGCACCATGCCGGGAACGGTGGGCCGGGGCAGATAGCGGCGGTCCTTGGCCCCTTCGGCCGTCACGGCCTCCACCGGCTCGTCCGAGGACTCCACCACATCGGCCACCAGCGCCATCAGCCGCAGCGCGGCGCGGCGGGCGGCGCCGCTGAGCATCGGCCCGGTCGGGGGCACCTCCAGCACCGCCATGGCGTCCGGCGGCAGCCGCACCGGCTTGCCCCAGCGGATCGCGTGCGCCACGGCGTCCAGTACGGTCGCGGTCGCGCCCAGCAGGGCGCGCACCCGGTCCCGCTCGGGGCCCTCGGGCGCCGCGCCGACCACCGGGTCGGCGATCGAGGCCAGCACCGGCCGGATCCGCTCGGCGAGCAGCCGGTAGCCGCGCAGCTGGCGCGGGCGCCGCCGGGCCTGGCGGGGCGTCAGGGCGGCGGCGCTGCGGGCCTCCATCAGCGGCTGCGGGTCGAACGGCGCCACCGGGTCGTGGCGCAGCCGGCGCGCGTAGTCGGCCACCGCGGCGAGCGCGTCCGCGAGCGCGTCGCGTTGCACCCCCCACGGCCGCACGGGGAACAACACGATGAGCGCGGCCTGCACCACTCCGCCGAGCCCGATCAGGGCGGCGTGCTGGAGGGCGCCCAGCACCGAGGTCGGGAGGGTGACGGTGACCAGCATCACCGCGACCATCTGGGTGGAGACCAGCCCGGACACCGGGCCGACCGCCCACGCCATGCCGGTCAGCAGCGTCCAGGCGGCGACCATGACGAGAAAGGTGGCGATGTGGGCGGCGGCCAGATAGCCGAGGAACGTGGACACCGCGAGCCCGCCCGCGGCGGCCAGCGCCAGCGCGGGGCGCGGCCGCCAGCTGCGCTGGAAGGTCGCGATCCCCGAGGAGAAGGCGCCGAACGCGGAGGAGACGGCGAGCGTCGGCGAGCCGAGCCACATGGTCAGGCCGATGACCAGCGCGACCCCGCACGCGCCGCGCAGCGCGACGAGCGGTTCCAGCCTGGTGCGCTCGATCGCAAGCCCGGCGCGTGCGGTCGCCTTCAAGGCGTGTGACCAGGTCATACGCCGAGACTACGGCCCTGATCCACGGAAACTGAACCAGCTGTTCCGCACTGGTTCATCACATCGGCGTGATGATTCAGCCCTCCACGTCACAGGCGACGTCGAGCAGCTTCATCGGCTCGCTGCCGTCCAGGTCCACATACGCGGTGAAGGAAGCGGTCTGTGGCGAGCCGTCCCAGGTGGTGGTGATCGTCGCCCAGCCCACCCGCGCCGACTGGGCCGTGGTGACCTCCCCGACCTCGATGTCCCGCGGCGTGTTCTGCGCGCACAGCAGCACATCGAAGCCGGGGTTCTCGGCGGCCTTCTCCTTGAGCTGGTCCGAGACCAGGTGCTCCCGCTCCCAGGGGCGCGGCCCGTGGTTGCCGTAGAAGCCCTCCAGGAAGTGGTGGATCTCCTCCGCGGTGTAGCGGCCGTTGGGGTCGGTCTGCGTGGCGGCGGCCGCGGGTGAACCGGCGGCGAGGACGAGGCCGAGGCCGAGCGCGGCGGCGCAGCCACCGGCGAGGGCCGCGGAGCGACGAAGAGAGCGAAGCATGAGATATCCCCCTGTGCTGTGCTGTTTCATTCTGCGTGCTGTCATGTGGCCATTGATCGGCCGAACACCAGGAGAGACCCGCGCGGACATCGGATGGTTGCCCCGCCGTTCCACAACAGGCGTGTAACAGCTGTCAGCGCGCCCAACAGGTGGCCTCCCCATTCAACGGAGGAAACCGTTCCGTTAGCCTGTGGCGGTCATCGGGCCGGCACCACCACAGGGGACTCGTGAACATGCGCCACCACATATCCGGACCTGGGCGAACAGTTGTCTCTACAGTCGCGCTCGCCCTCGCGCTTTCCGCCTGCTCTGAATCCGGCGGTGGAGCCAGCTCTTCCGACCAAGGCGGCAAGAGCGAGTCGTCCTCGCCGGCCGCTGGCCCGACCGGCGTCATCTCCCTCAAGTCGGCGCAGAAAGTCCTGCTCAACTACGCGAAGGTCAACAACGAGGCCAACGCCGCCCAGGATCCGAAGAAGATAGCCGAGGTCGAAGACGGCGCGCTGCGGCAGCAGAGTCAGGCGACGTTCACCCAATTCAGGACTCTGCCGAAGAAGGAACAGCAGTCCTACGAAGTTCCCTTCTACTATCCGGTCAAGGGCGCCCACTTCTACATTCCCCGCAAGGGCTCCGAGAGCGTCTTCTTCGTCGACACCCGGGTCACCGGCAAGAACATCGACGAGGGCCGCCGACGGCTGATCGCCTTCAAACCCGCGAAGGACAACGAGGGTGCCGCCTGGAAGGCGGTGGGCGTCGGTGACCTCGACAGCAAGACCAAATTGCCGAAGATCCAGCTGGACCGCGACGGGTTCGCCTCGGTGCTCAAGCCGTCGGACCAGGTGAGCAGCACCAAGATCGGTGAGCTGCGCGGGCTGTCCCAGGACTTCTATCTGACCGGCGGCAAGACCGCGGACGGCACGTTCACGGAGAACGCGTGGGTGAAGAGCTGGAAGAAGGACTACGCGGACCGCGCCGACTTCCCCGACGGCTGCGTCAACGGTAAGTACAAGGCCGCCCCCACCGCGGACGACACGGTGTACGGGCTCAAGACCGCCGACGGTGGCGCCGTGGCCCTGTACGGTTTCGGCGTCGACTACCTGAACTGGCCGAAAGCCGACGGCATGAACTGCACCACCGTCATGCAGATCGGCAACATGCCCACGGTCACGGAGATCTATCTGGACGGCAGGGACACCTCCACCTTCCTGACCCGCACCGATTCGCTGCTCACCATGGCTGTCGTACCGCCTTCCGGCAAGCGCATCCGTGTCACCGGGTACAGCTTCCAACTCATCGATGCCAAGGGTTAGCCACCGTCCTTGGGGCAGGCGAACTCGTCCTCCGGTCCCCAGCGTTCGACCCGCCCGGTGTTCTGCGCGAACGCGCCGCAGAACAGGACCGGTTCGGAGCCCTTCGCCGTGTGGTGCAGTATCACCAGCGGCTTGTCGCGGGAGACCTTGGCGCCCCGTCCGAAGTCCAGGTAGCCGCTGGCCCCTTCCTTGCTGATGCCGTTGTCGAGGCTGATCTGCACATTGGACCGCTCCACGTCGTCCGTGCTCGAAAACGCCTCGTTGGCAGCGGCTGCCATCAGCTGCATCGCATCATGGGCCAGCGCCGCCCGGCCGTCGTTGCGCCACAGGTCCTTGGCGCCGAACACCGCGGCGTACTCGGTGTTGAACTCCTTGGTGACATCACTGCCGCGCGGATGCCCGGCGGGCAGCACATGGGCCGTGTGGTAGAGCCGCAGCCAGGGACGGTCCTCGTACTCGCCGGAGAGGGCCGCGGTGGTCAGCTCATTGCCGCCCAGGACCGTCAGCTTCCGCCCCTCGCAGGAGGTGTCGTCCCCGAAGACATCGAGGAACGCGGTGAACTCGCGCGCCCGGGACGCCCAGTACAGGACGGTGCGGGGCTGCTCCTTGATGCGCTCGCACACCGCGTCGGCCACGTCCTCGATGCTGTCCTGCCGCGTGACACGGCCGCCGCCCGGCTCCGGGGCGCCGCCGGACCGGCCGCCGGGCGAATACTCCAGCTTGGACCAGTCCCCGCCGAATTGGTCGGCGAAGCGGTCGCCGATCTCATTGCTGTACAGGTCCTCGGGGTCCTGGACCACCACCGCCGCCTCGGCCGGGGAACACCCGCCCGAGCCGCCGTCCATGATGTTCCCCCGGTGGGCGAAGTCGGCCTCGATGCGCGCCTCGCGGCTGTTGGTCGGCGCCACCCTGCGGTAATAGCGGCTCCCATCCATCGCGTCGGCCGTGGCCGTGGTGCCGACCACGGGAATCTTCGCCCGGCCCAGCTCGCGGATGGCCGCCTGGGTCTGCTTCAGGCTCTTCGAGAAGCCCACCACGCCGATGATGTCGGAGTCCTTCCGCCCCGCCTCCTCGACCACCTGCCGCGCGCGGCGCTCGGCGTCTTTGAACTCCTCGCCCGCGTTGAGCATCCTCACGCGCAGCCATACTTTCCGCTCGTCGTTCCGCGCTTCGTCGTTGAGGGCGCGCTGGGCCAGGGCGATGCCGCGCAGCTCCGGCACGGCGCCGTTGTACCGCTGGCCCTCCTGGTCCCTGGCCACCTCCGCCCCGATGTGCACGACCGTACGGGCCTCGACTCCGCGCCGCCGCACCTCGTCGGCGACCCGCTTGTTCTCCTCTTCGATCATGAGCGCGGCAGCCTCGTACTGCTGCCGGGGCGGCGCCGGGCTCAGCTCTGCCCGGCCCGAGAGCGGGCCTCCGGCCACGCCGCCGAGACAGGCCCTGTCCTCGCCGCCCGTCACTGTGGGGCCCAGCCACGTCACCAGTACGGCCAGCACGGCCGCCAGCGC
The DNA here is from genome assembly GCF_053890475.1 of Streptomyces sp. LZ34. Lineage (NCBI taxonomy): Bacteria > Bacillati > Actinomycetota > Actinomycetes > Kitasatosporales > Streptomycetaceae > Streptomyces > Streptomyces sp. LZ34. The sequence goes on along the minus strand of NZ_CM132680.1, from coordinate 8,325,769 downwards.
GACCCCCTCCAGCACGGCCTCGGTGACCGGGCCCATCCGGAAGTCCGGCGGCGCGACCGGGCCCGGGCGGGGTGCGGAGCGCGGCCGGGCGCCCGGCGGCCGCGGCACCAACGGCGCCAGCAGGGGGTCGAGTTCGCCCTCGGGCGCCCCGGTGGCGTGGTCCAGCGCCGTGGTGGCGTCCGCCAGCCTGGCACAGCGCTCCCCCGGGACCGCTGCCCCGGCCGGGCCCGCGGCCACCACGACGACGGCCGCGCACGAGAGCTCCTCGGCCGCGGGACCGTACTCCCGCAGAAAGCGCGCCGCCGGATCGCCGCTTCCGCCGTCCGACAGCTCCAGCAGCACGGTGAAGCGCGTGGCCCTCCGGCGCCGCCAGGGCGAGATCCGCCCGGGCCGGACCGCGGCCTTCAAGTCCGCCAGCAGGGCGCGCAGCAGCAGCTGCTCCAGCTCGTCCGGCGCCTCGCCCTCCGGCTCGCCCTGCCCTGCGTCCCACTCCACCAGCTGCGCGGCGCTGGCGAAAAACTCCTCGGCGCGCCGCCCATGGCCGATCTCCCGCCAGTCGGCGAACCAGCCGGTGGTGTCCGACCACAGCAGCCGACGGGTGCGACGGCGCGCCCACCACCAGCGCGGGAAGTCCTGCAACACCGGGCGGGCGACGGCGCCCAGCACCAGCCCGATCCAGCCGGGGCTCTGCGCCGCGCTCTGCGCGGTCGGCGGATCACCGCCGCCCATCCGCCACATCGCCCGCAGCGCCGGGCCGCGTCTGCGGCGCCCCTCGTAACAGCGGTCGCGCAGCTGCTCGCCGGTGAGCGGCGGAGCCTCGGGCTCCTGCTCCAGGACGCACTCGACGAGATCGCGCATCAGCTGGAAGTCCCGCAGACGCAGCCGCCCGGTCCTGGGCGGGACGTTCTCGCACAGCCGCTGCCCGACGGTCAGCGTCAGCGGGCGTCCGCCCCGCGCGGCGCGGGCCGCCTCGGCCGCCCCCAGCGCGGCGTACGGCACCAGCTTGCCGCCGCGCTCGCGGCGCAGACACCGCTCCAGACCGCGCATGGCCCGGTGCGCCCGCCCGGCCGGATCCTCGCCTCCACCGTCGCCCTCGGCGCCCTCGTCGCCCTCGGCGAGCAGCACCACCGGCGGCAGCACATCGCGCGCCGCGGCCCGCCGGTCCTCCGGCACCACCGCCCGCTTGAACGCCCCCATGAAGTCCTCGGCGCCGTCCCCCTCCAGGAAACTCGCGCCCGTCTCACGCCCTCTCGCCGACACCGGCATACCCCCCAAGTCCCTCTACGCGCCCCGTCCCCCGTGCGCGATGTCCGTTTGGGATCCCCGTCTCTCATACACGTGAAACCCCCCGCCGGTTCCGTACCGGCGGGGGGATTCACCCGAACGTGCGGTCGATCACTGACGAGCAGTCAGTGGTTCTTCGGGAAGCCGAGGTTGATGCCGACCTCCTCCGACGGCTCCGGCCAGCGGGTGGTGACGACCTTGCCGCGGGTGTAGAAGCGCACGCCGTCGTTGCCGTAGATGTGCTGGTCGCCGAAGAGCGAGTCCTTCCAGCCGCCGAAGGAGTGGTAGCCGACGGGCACCGGGATCGGTACGTTGACGCCGACCATGCCCGCCTCCACCTCCAGCTGGAAGCGGCGGGCCGCGCCGCCGTCGCGGGTGAAGATGGCCGTGCCGTTGCCCCACTTCGAGCTGTTGATCAGCTCGATGGCCTCGTCGTACGTCTCGGCGCGGACCACGCACAGCACCGGGCCGAAGATCTCGTCGCGGTAGGCGTCGGCGGTGGTGGGGACCTTGTCCAGCAGCGAGACGCCGATGAAGAAGCCGTTTTCGTGGCCCTCGACCGTGTATCCCGTCCCGTCGACCACGACCTCGGCGCCCTGCGCGGCGGCGCCGTGCACATACGAGGCGACCTTGTCGCGGTGCTCCTTGGTGATGAGCGGGCCCATTTCGGAGGCCGGGTCGTCGCCGGGGCCGATGCGGAGCCTGGCGGCGCGGTCGGCGATCTTCTTCACCAGCTCGTCGCCCGTGTCGCCCACCGCGACCACGACGGACACGGCCATGCAGCGCTCGCCGGCCGAGCCGTACGCCGCGTTGATGGCATTGTCCGCGGCGAAGTCCAGGTCGGCGTCGGGCAGCACCAGCATGTGGTTCTTGGCACCGCCCAGCGCCTGCACCCGCTTGCCGTGCTCGATGGCCTTCGCCTGGATGTACCTGGCGATCGGCGTGGAGCCCACGAAGCTGACCGCGGCGATGTCCGGGTGCTCCAGGAGCCGGTCGACGGCCACCTTGTTGCCGTTGACGACGTTGAGCACGCCGTCGGGCAGGCCCGCCTCGGCGGCCAGCTCGGCCAGCCGCCAGGAGGCCGAGGGGTCCTTCTCGCTGGGCTTGAGCACGAAGGTGTTGCCGCAGGCCAGGGCCACCGGGAACATCCACATCGGCACCATGGCCGGGAAGTTGAACGGCGTGATGCCGGCGACCACGCCGAGCGGCTGGCGGATCGAGGCGACATCGACCCCCGTGGAGACCTGGGTGGACAGCTCGCCCTTCAGCTTCTCCGCGATGCCGCAAGCCAGCTCGACGATCTCCAGGCCGCGGGCCACCTCGCCGAGGGCGTCGGAGTGCACCTTGCCGTGCTCGGCGGTGATCAGGGCGGCGATCTCGTCGCGGTGGGCGTCCAGCAGCTCGCGGTACTTGTAGAGGATCGCGGTGCGCTTGGCCAGCGAGGTGGTGCCCCAGGACGCGAAGGCCTCCTTGGCGGCGGCGACGGCCGCGTCCACCTCGGCCACGGAGGCGAACGCCACCCGGGTGTCCTGCGCGCCGGTCGCCGGGTTGTAGACCGGGCCGAAGTCGCCCGACGCGCCCTCGGCGGGCTTGCCACCGATCCAGTGGTTGATGGTCTTCATGGGTGCGGAGCCTTTCGGTTCGTGAACAAGTCGGTCACCGGTCAGAGATGGCGGCGGCGGGCTGTGGCCTGCCGGTCGTAGGTCTCACGGGCCTTGACCGCTGCCGGACGGGTCGCGGTCTGGGCGACGGGCACATCCCACCACGCCTGGGCGGCGGGCGCGCCGGACACTGTGTCGGCCGTTTCGGTCTCCACATAGACACAGGTGGGCCGGTCCGAGGCGCGCGCGGCGACCAGCGCCGTGCGCAGCTCGGCCACGCTCCCGGCGCGGATCACCTCCATGCCGAGCGAGGCGGCGTTGGCGGCCAGGTCGACGGGGAGCGGGTCGCCGGAGTACGTGCCGTCGGCGGCGCGGAAGCGGTACGCGGTGCCGAAGCGCTCACCACCAGTCTCCTCCGACAGGCCGCCGATGGAGGCGTAGCCGTGGTTCTGGATCAGCACGATGTTGATGTTGACGCCCTCCTGGACCGCGGTGACGATCTCGGTCGGCATCATCAGATACGTACCGTCCCCGACCAGCGCCCACACCGGGCGGTCGGGCGCCGCGAGCCGGACGCCGATGGCGGCCGGGATCTCGTAGCCCATGCAGGAGTAGCCGTATTCGAGGTGGTACTGGCGCGGCGAGCGGGCCCGCCACAGCTTGTGCAGATCGCCGGGGAGCGAGCCGGCGGCGTTGATGACGACGTCCTCGTCGCCGACGGTCGCGTCCAGGGCGCCCAGGACCTGGGTCTGGGAGGGCCGGGCGGAGTCGTCCCCGGCGGCGTACGCGGCGTCGACCCGCTGCTCCCAGCGCGCCTTCCCGGCGGCGTACTCGGCCTCGTACCCCTCCTCGACGCGGTGGCCGGCCAGCGCCTCGGCGAGCGCCTCGAGCCCGGCGCGGGCGTCGGCGACCAGGGTCGTCGCGCTCAGCTTGTGCGCGTCGAACGGCGCGATGTTGAGGTTGAGAAAGCGGACGCCGGGGTTGGCGAAGAGGGTCGCGGAGGCGGTGGTGAAGTCGCTGTAGCGGGTGCCCACGCCGATGACCAGGTCGGCGGTGCGGGCGAGGTCGTCCGCGACGGCGGTGCCGGTGTGCCCGATGCCGCCGATGTCGGCGGGGTGGTCGTGGCGCAGCGAGCCCTTGCCCGCCTGGGTGGAGGCGACGGGGATGCCGGTGGCGTCGGCGAGCGCGCGCAGCGCGTCCTCGGCCTCGCTGTGGTGGATGCCGCCACCCGCGACGATCAGCGGCCGCCGGGCGGCGCGCACGGCCCGCGCGGCCTCGGCGAGCTCGGCCGGTTCGGGCGCCGGGCGGCGTACGTGCCAGACGCGGTCGGCGAAGAACTCCTCGGGCCAGTCGAACGCCTCGGCCTGGACGTCCTGCGGGAAGGCGAGGGTGACGGCGCCGGTGTCGGCCGGGTCGGCGAGCACCCGCATGGCCTGCAGTGCGGCCGGGATCAGCGACTCGGGGCGGACGATCCGGTCGAAGTAGCGGGAGACCGGCCGCAGGCAGTCGTTGACCGACACATCGCCCGCGGAGGGGACCTCCAGCTGCTGGAGCACCGGGTCGGCGGGGCGGGTCGCGAAGGTGTCGCCTGGCAGCAGGAGTACGGGCAGCCGGTTGACGGTGGCCAGGGCGGCGCCGGTGACCAGGTTGGTGGCCCCCGGGCCGATGGAGGTGGTGACGGCCTGGGCGGCGAGCCGGTTGGACTGGCGGGCGTAGCCGACGGCCGCGTGCACCATGGCCTGCTCGTTGCGGCCCTGGAGGTACGGCATGGCGTCCTGGCCGGTCTCCAGCAGCGCCTGGCCCAGGCCCGCCACATTGCCATGGCCGAAAATGCCCCAGCAGGCGGTGATGAGGCGCTGCCGCTGCCCGTCGCGCTCGGTGTACTGGTGGGCCAGGAACTCCACCAGGGCCTGGGCCGTGGTGAGCCTGCGGGTGGCTCCACTCATCGTGTGTCTCCCATGGGGGCGTCGTAGAGGGGGAGGCGGGGGTCGACGGGCTGGTCCGGCCAGGTCGCGCGGATCCAGGCGTGGTCGGGGTGGTCGCAGATGAGCCAGTCGCGGTCCTGGCCGGGGCCCGCCATGACGTTGAGGTAGTACATGTCATGGCCGGGGGCGGCGATGGACGGGCCGTGCCAGCCGTCGGGGATCAGGACCAGGTCCCCGGAGCGGACCTCGGCGAGCACGTCGGTGCCGCGGCCGTGGCCGGAGGGGGAGACCCGCTGGTAGCCGACGCCTTCGTTGCCGTGCGCCTCGGCGATCTCGAAGTAGTAGATCTCCTCCAGCTCGGACTCCTCGCCCGGGCGGCACTCGTCGTGCTTGTGCGGCGGGTACGAGGACCAGTTGCCGCCGGGGGTGAGGACCTCGACCGCGATCAGCTTGTCGCACTCGAAGACCCCAGCCGCACCGAAGTTGTTCACCTGGCGGGAGCAGTTGCCGGTGCCGCGCAGCTCGACGGGGACGGCGGAGGCCGGTCCGTAGCGGGCGGGCAGCCGGCGCTCGCAGCGGGCGCCGGTGAGCGCGAACCGCCCGCCCGCTCCGCTGGCGATCCGGGCGTGCGCGTCGCGCGGCAGATACGCGAAGTCGCTGACGCCGCTGAACACGCTCTCCCGGCCGTGCAGTTCGAAGGTCTGGCCCTCGGTCACCACGGTGCAGCCGCCGCTCAGCGGCAGCACGATCCACTCGCTGTCGCCGGTGGCCAGCTGGTGCGTGCCGCCGGGCGGCAGGTCGAGAACGCGCAGCGAGGAGTAGCCCCACCCGGCCCGCGCGGGGTCGATGTCCACGGCGTACGGTCCTGCGGCCGCCTTGCCGGCCTGAAGATGGAACCCGGTGGAAGGGTCGGTAGTGGTCATGTCGTCAGTCTCCGCCTTGTCAGCGCCTTGTTCCGGCCTTGTTCCCTGGTCGCGGCCGTCAGAGCAGTCCGACGGCGGTGTCGACGGCCTGCTCGACGCCGCCCTCCGCCGGGTAGAGCAGCGCACGGCCGACCACCAGGCCCTGAACGGTGGGCAGGCTCAGCGCCTTGCGCCACTTCTCGTACGCGCCCTCCTGGTCCCGCGGGTTCTTGCCGACGTCCCCGCCGAGCAGCACCGCGGGCAGCGTGGAGGTCTCCATGACGGCGGCCATGTCGTCGGCGTCGTCGGTGACCGGCACCTTCAGCCAGGTGTACGCGGAGGTCCCGGCGAGCCCGGAGGCGATGGCGATGGACTTGGTGACGGCCTCGGCGCTCAGGTCGTTGGTGACCTTGCCGTCGATCCGGCGCGAGATGAAGGGCTCGACGAAGACGGGCAGCCGGTGCTCGGCCATCTCGTCGATGGCTCTGGCCGTGGAGAGCAGGGTGGCCAGCGAGCCCTCGTCGGAGTAGTCGATGCGCAGCAGCAGTTTGCCGGCGTCGAAGCCGAGCCGGGCGATGTCCTGGGGGCGGTGGCCGGTGAAGCGGTCGTCGAGTTCGAAGGAGGCGCCGGCCAGGCCGCCGCGGTTCATCGAGCCCATGACGACCTTGTTGTCGAGGGCGCCGAGCAGCAGCAGGTCCTCGAGGATGTCGGCGGTGGCGAGCACTCCGTCGACGCCGGGGCGGGACAGCGCGACGCACAGCCGCTCCAGCAGCTCGGACCGGTTGGCCATGGCCAGCTTGTGGCCTCCGGCGGCGAGGGCGCCGCGCGCGGGGTGATCGGCGGCCACGATCATCAGACGGCCGCTGTCGCCGATGAGGGGGCGCCGGACGCGGCGGGCGGCCGCCTCGGCGATCGCCTCCGGGTGCCGGCTCCGCACCTTGACGAGGTCGGAGATGCTGATGCTCAACGGGTGCTCCTCACAGTCGCGTTCATACGATCACGCTGTCCGCTCGGGTCGCGGAGTCTTGGGCCACCGCGGGTGGCCGAAGGAGCGGTGATCAAGAGAAGGGGTGGCTGGGCGCCAGTGGTTCAGTCCCCGGCGAGCAGGGCCTCGACCTCGGCTTCGGTGGGCATCGCGGAGGAGCAGGCGAGGCGGGACGCCACGATGGCGCCCGCGGCGTTGGCGTACCGCATGATGCGCTCCAGGTCCCAGCCGGACAGCAGGCCGTGGCACAGGGATCCCCCGAACGAGTCACCCGCGCCCAGGCCGTTGACGACCTCGACGGGGACCGGCGGCACCTCGGCCGTGGTGCCGTCGCGGTGTACGGCGAGTACGCCCTTGGGGCCCTGTTTGACGACGGCCAGCTCCACCCCCGCCGCCAGCAGGCTCTCGGCGCAGGCCGCGGGTTCCCGGACCCCGGTGGCGATCTCGCACTCGTCGAGGTTGCCGACGGCGACGGTGGCGTGGCGCAGCGCCTGGGCGTAGTACTGGCGGGCCTCGGCCGGGTCCGGCCAGAACATCGGGCGCCAGTCCAGGTCGAAGACGGTCGGGCCGGCCTTGGCGCGCGCCTCCAGCGCGGCGAGGGTGGCGGCGCGGCTGGGCTCCTCGCTGAGGCCGGTGCCGGTCATCCAGAAGATCCGGGCGGCGCGCACGGCGTCCAGGTCCAGCTCACCGGGGTGGATCTCCAGGTCGGGGGCCTTGGGCCGGCGGTAGAAGTACAGCGGGAAGTCGTCGGGCGGGAAGATCTCGCAGAAGGTGACGGGGGTGGGGTAGGCGTCGACGGGGGCGACCCAGCGGTCGTCCACGCCGAACTCGCGCAGCGCCTGGTGGATGTACTCGCCGAAGGGGTCGGCCCCGGTGCGGCTGATCACCGCCGTGCGGCGGCCGAGCCGGGCGGCGGCCACCGCGACGTTGGTCGCGGAGCCGCCGAGGAACTTGCCGAACGTCTCGACCTGCGGCAGTGGGACGCCGATCTGCAGGGGATAGATGTCCACCCCGATCCGGCCCATCGTGATCAGGTCGTACGGCTCACTCATGCGTACCCCTTCAGGAAAGACGCAGTTCAGGCTCACAGTCCGCGAATCGTCCGGGCGGTTGTGGCCCTTCAGGTCTAGAGGTGTCTCCCTTCCCCTGTCAAGAATTTGTCCTTACATTCGGACCTATCAAGAGCGGCAACGAGCGGCGTTATTGCCTCGTTACGTCCAGATGAAATGTTGTCATGACAAAGCCTTGACAGCTGGCCGCCCCGGAGAGTTGGCTCCCCTTCTGCAACGGCCGTGTCAACAACGGTCCCGGCTTGAGAGGTGCTGGAACAGATGGACCTCAGAATCAACCGAACCCGCAGAGCGACGGCCATGGCCGCCCTGGTCACGGCGGGCGTCCTCATCGCCACCGGCTGTAGCAGCCAAGGCGGCAAGAAGGCCCAGGAAGCCTCGGACGACATCTCCGCCGGCAAGGCGAACACCCCCCGGCTGAAGATCGCGATGATCACCCACGCGGCACCGGGCGACACCTTCTGGGACACCATCCGCAAGGGCGCCAAGGCGGCAGCGGCCAAGGACAACGTCGACCTGGTCTACTCGAGCAACCCCAACGCGGCCGACCAGGCGAACCTCATCCAGAACGCCATCGACCAGCACGTCGACGGCATCGCGGTCACCCTCGCCAAGCCCGACGCCATGAAGGGCGTCATAGCGAAGGCGAAGAAGGCCGGCATCCCCGTCGTCGGCTTCAACGCCGGCCTCGACAACTGGAAGGACATGGGCCTGCTGGAGTACTTCGGCCAGGACGAGAACATCGCCGGCCAGGCCTTCGGCAAGCACCTGAACGAGCTCGGCGCCAAGCACAACATCTGCGTGATCCAGGAGCAGGGCCATGTCGCCCTCGAGGCCCGCTGCGCCGGCGTGAAGAAGACCTTCAAGGGCAAGACGGACAACCTCTACGTCAACGGGACCGACATGCCGTCGGTCAAGTCGACGATCTCCGCGAAGCTCAAGCAGGACTCCAGCATCGACTACGTCGTCACCCTCGGCGCCCCCTTCGCCCTCACCGCCGTCCAGTCCGCCAAGGAGGCCGGAGGCAAGGCCAAGGTCGCCACCTTCGACCTCAACAAGACCCTGGTCGCCGCGGTCAAGAGCGGCGATGTGCAGTTCGCCGTCGACCAGCAGCCGTATCTGCAGGGCTACCTGTCGATCGACTCGCTGTGGCTCTACAAGGTCAACGGCAACTTCAGCGGCGGCGGCGAGCAGCCCGTCCTGACCGGGCCCGCCTTCGTGACCAAGGACAACGTGGAGACCATCGCCACGTTCGCCGAGAAGGGCACCCGGTGATCGCCCGATGACCCAGACCACGACGCCGGCGGCGGCGACGCCGCCGGCCTCCCCCACCGTCCACAAGTCCCGCACCACCGAGCGCTCGCTGATCCGCCGGACGCTGGCCCGCCCCGAGATCGGCGCGCTGGTCGCGGCCGTCGGCGTGTACCTCTTCTTCTTCGCCGCCGCCCCGACCTTCCGCCAGGCCGACGCCTTCGCCACGGTCCTCTACCAGGGATCCACCATAGGCATCATGGCCCTGGCCGTCTCCCTGCTGATGATCGGCGGCGAGTTCGACCTGTCGGCCGGTGTCGCCGTCACCTCCTCGGCGCTGACCGCGAGCATGCTCAGCTTCCAGCTCACCACCAATGTGTGGGTGGGAGTCGTGGTCGCCCTGGCCGTCTCGCTCGCCGTGGGCCTGATCAACGGCGTACTGCTGATCAAGACCGGACTGCCCAGCTTCCTGGTCACCCTCGCCAGCTTCCTGATGCTCCAGGGCGCCAACCTGGCCGTCACCAAGCTGCTGACCGACAATGTCGCCACCGACACGATCAATGACATGGACGGCTTCGACCAGGCCAAGTCGGTCTTCGCCTCCGAGATCTCGATCGGCGGCGTCGATGTGAAGATCACCGTGCTGTGGTGGCTGTTCTTCGCGGGCATCGCCACCTGGGTGCTGCTGCGCACCAAGTTCGGCAACTGGATCTTCGCGGTCGGCGGCTCCAGGGAGAGCGCCCGGGCCGTGGGCGTCCCGGTGACCTTCACCAAGATCGCGCTGTTTATGACCGTCGGCTTCGCGGCCTGGTTCGTCGGCATGCACCTGCTGTTCGAGTACAACACCGTGCAGGCCGGCGAGGGCGTGGGCAACGAGTTCTACTACATCATCGCGGCGGTGATCGGCGGCTGCCTGCTCACCGGCGGCTACGGCTCGGCGATCGGCGCGGTGCTCGGCGCCTTCATCTTCGGCATGGTCAACCAGGGCATCGTCTACGCCAACTGGAACCCCGACTGGTTCAAGTTCTTCGTCGGCGCGATGCTGCTGCTCGCGACGCTGGTCAATCTGTGGGTGCGCCGCCAGGCGACCAGGAGGTGATGGCAATGGCCACGAACGTGACCAAGGAAGCCGCCGCGGGGCAGAGCCCGGAGCCGGTGGTCCGGCTCAAGGGCGTCGGCAAGCTCTACGGCAACGTCCGCGCGCTGCGCGGAATCGACCTGACCGTCCAGCCGGGCCGGGTGACCTGCGTACTGGGCGACAACGGCGCCGGCAAGTCCACCCTCATCAAGATCGTGTCCGGGCTGCACCAGCACGACGAGGGGGAATTCCTCGTCGACGGCAAGCCGGTGCGTCTTTCCAACCCGCGCGCGGCGCTCGACCTCGGCATCGCCACGGTCTACCAGGACCTGGCCACCGTCCCGCTGATGCCGGTGTGGCGGAACTTCTTCCTCGGCTCCGAGCTGACCCGCGGCCCCTGGCCCGTACGCCGCCTGGACATCGAGCGGATGAAGCGGACCACCGACGAGGAACTGTCCGCCATGGGCATCCACCTCGACGACCTGGACCAGCCCATCGGCACCCTCTCCGGCGGCCAGCGCCAGTCGGTGGCCATCGCCCGGGCCGTGTACTTCGGCGCCCGGGTGCTGATCCTGGACGAGCCCACGGCGGCGCTCGGCGTCAAGCAGTCCGGGGTGGTGCTGAAGTACATCGCCGCCGCGCGCGAGCGCGGGCTCGGCGTCATCTTCATCACCCACAACCCCCACCACGCCTACATGGTGGGCGACCACTTCTCGGTGCTCAGGCTCGGCGCGCTGGAGCTGAACGCCGCCCGCGCGGACGTCACGCTGGAGGAGCTCACCAACCACATGGCGGGCGGGGCCGAACTGGCCGCTCTCAAGCACGAGCTCGCGCAGGTCCGCGGGGTCGACGTGGAGGAGCTCCCGGAAACGGTGCAGACCCCCTCCGTCTGAGATGCCGATCTGACATCCTGACCGGACGTCCGAATGTCCTGACGAAACCTTGACGGATGGCCACCCCGGCCATGAAGCTGCCCAAAACAGCATGACCCGGGCACCACAGCTCACCACCCGCACCGCACGCCACGCCCCCTTCCCCGGTCGCCGACGACCGGTGAGAGGAGATCCCCTTCATGACTGCCGCCTCCCCCGTACCCGCTCTGGATCGCATCCGGGTCGGCTCGGCCCCCGACTCCTGGGGGGTGTGGTTCCCCGACGACCCGCAGCAGGTCCCCTGGCAGCGCTTTCTCGACGAGGTCGCCGAGGCGGGCTACGAGTGGATCGAGCTGGGCCCGTACGGCTATCTGCCGAGCGACCCGGCGCGGCTCGCCGAGGAGGTCGGCCGGCGGAATCTGAAGGTCTCGGCCGGCACGGTCTTCACCGCCCTGCACCGCGGCCCCGGCGTCTGGGACGCCACCTGGGAGCATGTCTCCCAGGTCGCCGGGCTCACCCAGGCCATGGGCGCCCGCCATCTGGTCGTCATCCCCGCCTTCTGGCGGGACGACAAGACCGCCGAGCTGATCGAGCCCCCGCAGCTGACCGCCGAGCAGTGGCGCGATCTGTCCACCGGCATGGAGCGGCTGGGCCGCCAGGTGCGCGAGCGCTTCGGGCTCGACATCGTGGTCCACCCGCACGCCGACACCCACATCGACGGCGAGGAGAACGTCGCCCGCTTCCTCGACTCCACCGACCCGGACGTGGTCAACCTCTGCCTGGACACCGGCCACTACTCCTACTGCGGCGGCGACAGCGTCAAGCTCATCGAGACCTACGGCGAGCGGATCGGCTATCTCCACCTCAAGCAGGTCGACCCGGAGATCCTGGCCGACGTGGTCAAGAACGAGGTGCCCTTCGGGCCCGCCGTCCAGCGCGGGGTCATGTGCGAGCCGCCGAACGGCGTCCCCGCCCTCGAACCGGTGCTGACCGCGGCCCAGAAGCTGAACGTGGACCTGTTCGCCATCGTCGAGCAGGACATGTACCCCTGCCCGCCCGACAAGCCGTTCCCGATCGCCCAGCGCACCCGCCGCTTCCTGCGCTCCTGCGGCGCCTGACCCGCAATCCGCCACCGGCACACCAGAGCAGCTGCACACCAGAACCAGGCACACCAGAACAGGGAGAGAAGACACATCATGACGCAGCAGGGGACGCTCGGGGTCGCCGTCATCGGGACCGGCATGATGGGCGCCGATCACGTCCGCCGGATCAACGACGTGATCAGCGGGGCGCGGGTGACCGCCGTCGTCGACATCGACGAGGCGCGCGCCAAGCATGTCGCCCATAACGCCGAGGGCGCTCAGGCCTACACCGACCCGGCCGCCGCCATGGCCGCGCCGGACGTGGACGCCGTGCTGATCGCCTCGCCCGGCCCGGCCCACGAGGCCGCGCTGCTGACCGCCTTCGAGCACGACCTGCCGGTCCTGTGCGAGAAGCCGCTCACCCCGGACCCGGCCTCCGCGCTGCGCGTGCTGGAGGCCGAGCAGCGGCTGGGCCACCGCCGGGTGCAGGTCGGCTTCATGCGCCGCTACGACAGCGAGTTCCTGAAGCTCAAGTCGCTGCTCGCGGGCGGCGAGCTCGGGCGTCCCCTGCTGTTGCACTGCCGCCACCGCAACGCCTCCGTGCACTCCTACTTCACCAGCGACATGCTCATCACCGACTCGGTGGTGCACGAGATGGACCAGTCCCGCTGGCTGCTGGAGCAGGAGATCACCGCGGTGACCGTGGTGCGCCCGACCTCCAGCGCGTACGCCCCCGAGGGGCTCAGCGACCCCCAGCTGGTGATCTTCGAGACCGACGGCGGCGCGATCGTCAATGTCGAGATCTTCGCGACCTGCGGCTTCGGCTACCAGGTGCAGGCCGAGGCGGTCTGCGAGCGCGGCACCGCGCGCGTCGGCGACGCCCACGGCATGTTGATCAACCGCGCGGGCGGCTGGGGCGGCGAGATCGCCCCGGACTTCGTGGCCCGCTTCGAGGAGGCGTACGACCGCGAGGTGCAGGCCTGGGTGAACGCCACCCGGCGCGGCGAGGTGGCGGGCCCCAGCGTCTGGGACGGCTATGCCGCGGCCGCCGTCAGCGCGGCGGGGGTCCGGGCCCAGACCACGGGTGAGCGTACGGCCGTCGAGATGATCGAGCGCCCCGCGTTCTACGCCTGAGCCGCCCGGCGTTCCGTATCTGAGCCACCCCGCGTTCCGCAGCCGAGTACTCGGTGTTCGCCGGCTGAGTCACTCGGCTGTCACGGCCGTCACATCTCGGCGATCCTTCCGTCACAGACGTTCAACAACGCCTATCCGCGCGTCACTCACCGTCGTTGACCGGGCACAGGCTGAGTGATCACAAGCGGTCGCGCCGCAGCTCCCCCCAACGGCCCCTGGCGGACCGTGACTGCGGCGCCCGCAGGAAGGGCGCGAGAGATGACCGACCGGAGGCTTTGGTCGTACAAGGAGATCGCCGCGCACATCGGTGTGCGGACGGACACCGTACGGTCATATCGCAAGCACGGCCTGCTGCCGCCCCCCGATCTCGTGGAGGGCGGCAAGCCGTATTGGTACGCGGACACCATCCGGACCTGGGTGACCCTCAGACCCGGCAACCGCTCCCGGAGAGAGCCCGGAGCCTAGGCGCGCGCCTGGGCGGACGCCGTCAGGCGGGGCGGTTGAAGACCGCCGCCACCTCGGGGATGCGGTCGATGTAGCCGTCCAGCAGCTTCCGGCCGACCGTGAACTCGCCGGTCTCGCGCTGCTGCCGCTGGGCGGGGTGGCGGTCTCCACCCTCACCCCGGCCGAGGAGTCTTCGCCCTCCTTCATCGGGATTCCTGGAGGAGGCCCTTGCCTCCAGGCCGGGGAGGAATCCGGTTCCCCGTGCGGTGAGGCGGGAGAAGCCGGATCGCCGTCGGGCTATCCGGCTTCCGCCCGGTGAGCGATGAGGGCAACCTCCAGGAGGTGGAGGATCTTGGAGTTGAAGGACCGTCGGTCCCCGGCGGCTTGGGCGGTCACTCGTTCGAGTAGGTCTGTCGGAATACGGGGGTGAGAACCGAACGATGACGCTACGTTGACGGCATGATGACACCAAGTGAAGCCGATGGGGCCGGGTACGCCCGGTACACTTATCGGCTTCGTGTGTCGTCGACCGCCCGTGGGGCGCTGCTGGCGGAATGGGGCCGGTGCCGGTGGATCTGGAACGAGTGCGTCGCCAAGTCCAGGGCCACTCATCTGCACAACAAGAGCACGGGTGAGAAGCGGACCTGTGGCCCGGCGCAGCTCGACATGATGCTGACGCAGTCGCGGGAGCGTACGCCATGGCTGCGTGAGGGCTCCAGTGTTCCGCAGCAGCAGGTGATCCGAGACTTTGGCAAGTCCCGTGCCAAGGCGCAGAAGGACATTCGGGAGCGTCTGCCTCAGCGGCAGCGGGCCGGTATGCCGAGGTGGAAGAAGAAGCGCGATGCCTTGCCGACGCTGAACTACACCCGGCGCGGGTTCCGGCTGAAGGACGGTCGCCTGCACCTGGCGGGAGGGATCGTGGTGACGGTGGTGTGGTCGCGGGACCTGCCCGCCGCGCCCTCGTCGGTGCGTGTGTATCAGGACAGTGTCGGACACTGGTACTGCTCGTTCGTGGTCCCCACCGAGGTGCAGCCGTTGCCGGAGACCGGCCGGGTGCTGGGCGTGGACTGGGGCGTGAGGGAGACCGCGACCACCACCTCGGACGCCCATGACCTCCCGCATGCCGAGCACGGCCGCAAGGCTCAGGTCAAGCTGACGCGGTACGACCGGATGATGGCCCGCCGCAGACCGAAGAAGGGGCAGGCCGCCTCGAAGGGCTACCGCGAGGCGAAGACGTGGCGGGCGAAGGCCTACGCGAAGATCGCCCGGCAGCGGCAGGACACCGGCCGCAAGTGGGCGAAGAAGGTCGTGCGCGACCACGACGCGATCGCCGTGGAGGACTTCAAGCCGAAGTTCCTCGCCAAGTCCTCGATGGCGCGCAAGGCGGCCGATGCCGCGATCGGCGCGACGAAAAAGGCCCTGATCGAAATGGGCCGCAAGCATGGGCGGGACATCCGTCTCGTGCATCCCGCGCACACCACCATGGACTGTGCATCGTGCGGAGCGAGAACCAAGCACGCTTCCCCAAGCTCTCGGCTGCGCTCGAGCAGGGGAGACCCCATTCGCTGTCCGAGCGCACCTACACCTGCACCGCGTGCGGAGCCGTCTCCCCCAGAGACAAGAACTCCGCCCGCGTGATGCTCCACCGGGCAGGTCTGAACCCGGCTGGTGCCGAGGGCGCAAGACCTCGGGGAGCGCTGCTCCCGGAGGCAGCCTGAGCCAGGAATCCCCGCTCAGCCCTGAAGGAAGGACTCCCCTCCCTTCAGGGAGGGGAGCAATCAATTCATCTCCGGAATGCTCTCGGGCGCGGTCAAGGGGTGACCCCGGGCCGTCCGGCCGCGAGCGGCGTCCGGTCAGCCCCCTTGGGGGTGTCGGCGTCGGCGTCGGCGGGGGTGTCCGTACCGGTGCCGGTGGCCGGGCCGGCGGATTCCCCCTCGCTGAGGCCGATACGGGCGTGCAGCCGGCGCAGCGGGCCCGGGGCCCACCAGGTCGCCCGGCCGGTCAGCCGCATCACCGCGGGCACCAGCAGGCTGCGCACCACCATGGCGTCCATCAGGACGGCCAGGGCGATGCCGAGGCCGAGCATCTTGGTGTTGGTGACCCGCGAGGTGCCGATGGCGACCATGACGACGGCGAGGATCACCGCGGCGGCGGTGATCAGCCCGCCCGTGCGCCGCACGCCGAACTCGACGGCCGCGCGGTGGTCGCCCGTGCGGTCGTACTCCTCCTTGATCCGGGAGAGCAGGAAGACGCCGTAGTCCATGGACAGTCCGAAGGCCACACAGAACATCAGCACCGGCAGCGTGGTCTCGATGTCCCCGGTGCTGGTGAAGGACAGCGGGCCGGAGAGGTGCCCCTCCTGGAAGACCCAGACCACCGCCCCGAACATCGCGGTGAGGCTGAGGGCGTTGAGCAGCACCGCCTGAAGGGGGATCAGCACGCTTCCGGTGAGCAGGAAGACCAGCAGCAGGGTGACGACCACGATGATGGCCAGGGCCCAGGGCAGCCGCTCGGCTATGGAGTCCTTGCTGTCCACCACCACCGCGGCGATGCCGGTGACCGAGGCGGTGAACGGCGGGTGCTGGGCGCGGATGTCGCGCACCAGCTGCTGGCTCGTCTGGTCCACGACCTCGCCCTTGGACAGCACGGTGACATACGCCGCCCCGTCGGCGGCGCGCACCGCCTCCGCCGGGCCGGGCTCCGCCACCCGCCGGCCGCCCGCGAACTGGCCGGCCGGGCTGTCCACGCGCGCCACTCCGGGCAGGGCGGAGACCTTGCCGCTGTAGTCGGCCAGGGCCGCCGGGTCGGGCCGGGAGTCGACCAGGATGTCGATCGCTCCGCCGGGGCTGCCGGGAAAGTTCTCCCTGATGTGCTGCTGGACCACATGGGACTCGGCGCTCGCGGGCAGCTGGCGGTCGTCGGCGGTGCCGAACTCCACCCGCAGGAAGGGCAGTCCGAGGACCACCAGACCGGCGGTAGTGGCCAGCGCGAACAGCGGCGCCCTGCGCATCACCAGCCGGGCCAGTCGGCCCCAGCCCGCTCCCGGCTCGCCCCGGGCCGGGCGGCCGCGCCGGAACAGCCGGGTCAGGTCCAGCGCGTTCACCCGCTCGCCGAGCAGGGCGAGCGCGGCGGGCAGCACCACCAGCGCGGCCGCCGCGGCGATCAGCACCACCGCGATGCCCGCGTAGGCGAACGAGCGCAGGAAGTACTGCGGGAAGACCAGCATGGCGGCGAGCGAGACGGCGACGGTCATCGCGGAGAACAGCACCGTGCGCCCCGCGGTGCGCAGCGTGGCGGCGATGGCGGGCAGTGTCCCGGCGCCCTGGGCCAGCTCTTCCCGGAAGCGCCGCACGATGAACAGGGCGTAGTCGATGGCGAGGCCGAGGCCGAGCGCGGTGGTCAGGTTCTGCGCGAACACCGAGACGTCGGTGAACTCGGTGAGGCCGCGCAGCACGGCGTCGGTCCCCAGGATCGCGATGATGCCGACGCCCAACGGGAGCAGGGCGGCGACCGCGCTGCCGAAGACCATGACGAGCAGCAGCAGGGTGATGGGCAGGGCGATCATCTCGGCCCGCAGCAGATCTTCCTGGATGGTGGTCTGGAGCTCATGGCGCACCGCGACCGGGCCGCCGATCGTGACCTTCACCGGCCCGTGGTCGCCCCGGTAGGCGGGGGCTATGCGGTCCAGCACCTTCGCGGCGGCGCTCTCGTCGCCCACGATCCGCGCGGCGATCAGCGCCTCGCGCCCGTCCCGGTCCCGCAGGGTGGCGGCCCCGCCCCAATAGGAGGTGACGCCGGTGACCGACGGCTCGCCCGCGAGCTTCCCGGCGAGCGCGCGGCCCTCGGCGGCGACCGCCGGGGCGTCGACCGTCGCCTTGCCGCTGTCGACCAGCAGGAGCAGATTCGGCTGAGAGGCGGGGAAGTGCTTCTCGAGCGCCTTGGTGGCGTACGCCGACTCGGCGGCCGGGTCCTGCCAGCCGCCGCTCCCCAGCCGGTCGGCGACCCCGCTTCCGGCCACCACCGCCAGCGCCGTGAACAGCAGGGCGAGCAGCAGGGTCAGCCGCGGGCGGGCGGTCACCACGCCCGTCCAGCCTCTCGTCCGGCCCTCGTGCGGCCGGTTGACAACGGTCATAGTGCGGTGTCCCCTTCACCTGTGTCCATGCGCCCGCCGGAGTGGCGGAAGGCAGGCAGCACGGATCGACGATTGCCCAAGGCGTGGCAAACACGAGCGACCGCTCGCGTTTCTCCAGAATGCGAGCGGGTACTCGTATTTGTCAATGGAGCACCGAGAGCTGGGGATTGACGCGTGACCGAGACCAAGCCAGAACGGCCGGCCGGCGAGGCGAAGCCGCGCCGCAGGCAGGCGCGCGGCGAGCGCCGTATCCAGCAGCTGCTCGACGCCGCGGCCAGCGTGTTCTGCAGGACGGGCTACACCTCGGCGAGCACCAACGCCATCGCCCGTGAGGCCGGCGTCTCCCCCGGCACGCTGTACCAGTTCTTCCCGAACAAGGAGGCCATCGCAGTCGAGCTCGGCGAGCGCCTCACCCACCAGATGCGCGAGGCCCACGGCGCGCTCTTCACCCCCGAGTACGCCTCGCTCCCCCTCGGCGAGATGCTCGACGCGGTCGTCGACCCGATGATCGAGTTCAACTGCCAGAACCCCGTCTTCCTGACGCTCATCCATTCGGGTGACGTCCCGGGCATCATGGCCGAGGACCAGGACGCGCTGCACATGGCCCTCCAGGCCCGCCTCGAGGAGCTGATCGAGTTCATCCAGCCCGAGCTCTCCGCCGAGCGCCGCGCCCGCACCGCGACGATGGTGTTCTCCCTGTTCAAGGCGGGCCTCGAGCTCGTACTGGCCCACGAGGGCAAGGAACGGGCCGCGTACACCGAGGAGTTGAAGGCCTCCCTCCACGGCTACCTCGCGCCGATCATCGGCACCGAGACCCCGTCCCGCACTCCCTGACCGACACCCCTCCCCTCATACCCCCTAGGGGTATTATGCTGTCATTGTCAGGGGACACCGGGGGATCCCGCGCCCCCTGGGCACCGATGGACACAGCCGTATCCCGCCTGCTCACGTCACAGGAGAAGCCATGAGCTCCGAGGCCACCACCGCGTCCGGCGTCACCACCGTCTACCAGGTGACCGGCATGACCTGCGGCCACTGCGAGGGCGCCGTCTCCGAGGAGATCTCCGCCATCGACGGCGTCAGCTCGGTCAAGGCCGTCGCCGCCACCGGCCAGGTCACCGTCGTCTCCGCCGCCCCGCTGGCCGACGAGGCCGTGCGCGCCGCCGTCGACGAGGCCGGTTACGAACTCACCGGCCGGGCCTGAGCGCCCGAGGACACCCTCGCCCGGCCGCGCGGCGCCCACCCGGCCGCACGGCCCGGCCCTCCTCCCAGGAGACGGAGAATGACCAGCACGGCCCCGGAAACCGCGAGGGAGAAGACACCGACGGCGGAGCAGACCCTGCCTGCGGCGGCCGCGACCTCCCAGGTGGAGCTCGCCATCGGTGGCATGACCTGCGCCTCCTGCGCGGCGCGCGTCGAGAAGAAGCTGAACCGCATGGACGGCGTCACCGCCACGGTCAACTACGCCACCGAGAAGGCCAAGGTGACCTACGGCGGCGAGGTCGGGATCGCCGACCTGATCGACACCGTCGTCAAGACCGGCTACACCGCCGAGCCGCCGAAGCCCGCCGAACCCGAGTCGGAGCCCGAGCCCGAAGCGGCGCCCGACCGCGCCACGGCGGATGCCGGAGAAGGCGCCGCGGCCCGGGACACCGCGCCCGGCCGCCCCGCCGACGCGGGCACCGCCCCGGGGACCGGCGCGGAGACCGACGCGAAGACCGGCACGAAATCCGACACGGCAACGGACGCGCTGCGCCGCCGCCTCCTGGTCACGCTCGCCCTGTCCGCGCCCGTCGTCCTCCTGGCGATGGTGCCGTCGCTCCAGTTCGCGTACTGGCAATGGCTGTCCCTCACCCTCGCCGCGCCCGTCGTGGTCTGGGGCGGACTGCCCTTCCACAAGGCCGCCTGGACGAACGCCCGGCACGGCGCGGCCACCATGGACACCCTGGTCTCCCTCGGCACCCTCGCCGCCTTCGGCTGGTCGCTGTGGGCCCTGTTCTTCGGCGACGCGGGCATGCCGGGCATGCGGCACGGCTTCGACCTCACCGTCGCGCGTGCGGACGGGTCGTCCTCGATCTATCTGGAGGCCGCCGCGGGGGTGACCGCCTTCATCCTCCTCGGCCGCTACCTGGAGGCGAAGTCCAAGCGCCGGGCGGGTGCGGCGCTGCGCGCGCTGATGGAGCTGGGCGCCAAGGACGTGGCCGTGCTGCGCGAGGGACGGGAGGTCCGCGTCCCGGTCTCCCGGCTGACCGTCGGCGACCGCTTCGTGGTGCGCCCCGGCGAGAAGATCGCCACCGACGGCACGGTGATCGAGGGCGCCTCGGCCGTGGACGCCTCCATGCTGACCGGCGAGGGGGTGCCGGTGGACGTCGCGGTGGGCGACAGCGTGGCGGGCGCGACGGTGAACACCGCGGGCCGCCTGGTCGTCGAGGCCACCCGCGTCGGCGCCGACACCCAGCTGTCCCGGATGGCCGCGCTGGTGGAGGACGCGCAGAACGGCAAGGCGGAGGTGCAGCGCCTCGCGGACCGCGTCTCCGGGGTCTTCGTGCCGGTCGTCGTCCTCATCGCCGTCGGCACCCTGTCGGCCTGGCTGCTGCTGACCGGCGACGCGACCGCCGCGTTCACCGCCGCCGTGGCCGTACTGATCATCGCCTGCCCGTGCGCCCTGGGCCTGGCCACCCCGACCGCCCTCATGGTCGGCACCGGGCGCGGCGCCCAGCTCGGCATCCTCATCAAGGGCCCCGAGGTCCTGGAGTCGACCCGCCGCGTGGACACCGTCGTCCTCGACAAGACCGGCACGGTGACGACGGGCCGGATGCGGCTGTACGGCGCGCACACCGCCCCCGGCGTGACCGAGGACGAGCTCCTGCGGCTGGCCGGGGCCCTGGAACACGCCTCGGAGCACCCCGTGGCCCGCGCCGTCGCCGACGGGGCGGCCGCCCGCACCGGCACCCTGCCGGCGGCCCGGAGCTTCGAGAACATCCCCGGCCTCGGTGTCCGGGGCGTCGTGGACGGGCGCACCGTCCTCGTCGGCCAAGAGAAGCTGCTCGCGGCCCACGGGACCGAGCTGACCGAGGAGCTGGCGGCCGCCAAGGCGGCGGCCGAGGCCGAGGGGCGCACGGCCGCCGTCGTGGCCTGGGACGGCCGGGCGCGGGGCGTGCTGGTGGTCGCCGACGCCATCAAGGAGACCAGCGCCGAGGCCGTGTCCCGGCTGCGCGGGCTCGGCCTGACCCCGGTGCTCCTGACGGGCGACAACCGGCTGGTGGCCGAGTCGGTGGCCCGGGAGGTGGGCATCGAGAAGGTCATCGCCGAGGTGCTGCCGCAGGACAAGGTGGACGTGGTCCGGCGGCTGCGCGCGGAGGGCCGTACGGTCGCGATGGTGGGCGACGGGGTCAATGACGCGGCCGCCCTGGCCGCCGCCGACCTGGGCCTGGCGATGGGCACGGGGACGGACGCCGCCATCGAGGCGGGGGATCTGACGCTGGTACGGGGCGATCTGCGGGTGGCCGCGGACGCGATCCGGCTGGCGCGCCGGACCCTGGCCGTCATCAAGGGCAATCTCTTCTGGGCCTTCGGCTACAACGTCGCCGCGCTGCCGCTCGCCGCGGCCGGGATGCTCAACCCGATGATCGCGGGCGCCGCGATGGCGTTCTCCTCGGTTTTCGTGGTCACCAACAGCCTGCGACTGCGGACCTTCACCGAATCTCCATAGATTCACCAAGTCCCCATAAGCCGCACAACACCCATACATCGGAGCCCTGATTTTCAAATGGAGGCTCTTGCCCTTTACGCCCCCATATGGCAAGAGACGCAGATCACAGGCGACCGAACGTAACCATCGCGGGGGGTGGGGAGTCTAATGGGGCGGTGAGGGTTCGTCTTGGGGGACGGATCCCGCTACGCGTGGCCGGGGCGACGTACCCGGGGAGCTTTGAGCGGCCCTCCCGTTACGTACGCGTCCCGGCAGATCGCGTGACGCGTCAAGGGCTTCTGTGGGCTTCTACGGCCAGCAGACCCCCGGCCGGATCCCGTGGGGGGAATCCGTAACCGGGAATGGAAGCGCCCCGCTCCGACCCGTGGGGGGATCGGCAGCGGGGCGCTTTCGCGCGTTTGTTCAGGGCTGTGTCAGCGCTGCTCGACCGGGACGAAGTCGCGCTCGACGACGCCCGTGTAGATCTGGCGCGGACGGCCGATGCGCGAGCCCGGCTCCTTGATCATCTCGTGCCACTGGGCGATCCAGCCCGGCAGCCGGCCGAGCGCGAACAGCACCGTGAACATCTCGGTCGGGAAGCCCATCGCCCGGTAGATCAGACCGGTGTAGAAGTCGACGTTCGGGTAGAGCTTGCGCTCGACGAAGTAGTCGTCGGCGAGAGCGTGCTCTTCGAGCTTGAGCGCGATGTCGAGCAGCTCGTCGGACTTGCCGAGGGCCGAGAGGACATCGTGCGCCGCCGACTTGATGATCTTCGCCCGGGGGTCGAAGTTCTTGTAGACGCGGTGCCCGAAGCCCATGAGCTTCACGCCGTCTTCCTTGTTCTTCACCTTGCGGATGAAGGTGTCGACGTCGCCGCCGGAGGCCTGGATGCCCTCCAGCATCTCCAGCACCGACTGGTTGGCGCCGCCGTGCAGCGGGCCCCACAGGGCGTTGATGCCCGCCGAGATGGAGGCGAACATGTTGGCCTGCGAGGAGCCGACGAGGCGGACCGTGGAGGTCGAACAGTTCTGCTCGTGGTCGGCGTGCAGAATCAGCAGCTTGTCCAGGGCGCTGACCACGATCGGGTCGAGCTGGTACTCCTGCGCCGGGACCGAGAAGGTCATCCGCAGGAAGTTCTCGACGTAGCCCAGGTCGTTACGCGGGTAGACGAACGGGTGGCCGACGGACTTCTTGTACGCGTACGCCGCGATGGTGGGCAGCTTGGCCAGCAGCCGGATCGTGGAGAGGTAGCGCTGCTTCTCGTCGTGCGGGTTGTGGCTGTCCTGGTAGAACGTCGACAGCGCGCTGACCACGGAGGACAGCATCGCCATCGGGTGGGCGTCACGCGGGAAGCCGTCGTAGAACCGCTTGACGTCCTCGTGCAGCAGCGTGTGCGTAGTGATCTGGTCGCGGAATTCGGCCAGCTCGTCGACGGTCGGCAGCTCCCCGTTGATCAGCAGGAAGGCCGTCTCGAGGAACGTGGCGCGCTCCGCCAGCTGCTCGATGGGGTAGCCGCGGTAGCGCAGGATCCCCTGCTCACCGTCGAGATAGGTGATCGCGGATTTGTAGGCGGCGGTGTTGCCATAACCGGAGTCCAGGGTCACCAGACCGGTCTGGGCGCGAAGCTTGCCGACATCAAAGCCCTTGTCGCCGACAGTGCTGTCGACCACCGGGTAGGTGTATTCGCCGTCCCCGTACCGCAGTACTACAGAGTTGTCACTCACGTCATCCCTCACCGACGTCTGGTTCTCTTCTTCGAGGTGCCCTGACTCCCCCCACCTTCCCCCATTCGGACAATGAACGTGCACTCGGGGTCGGCCGAAGGGCCTTTTCGCGGCACTGAGTGCCGCATCCACGCCCATCCTGCCCCGTTCGTGACGGTCCGGAAACCCTCCCGACACGTTCACCTTTGAACCTCACGGTCGGAGCTCATGGGCCAAATGTGCCGAGCCGGTGGTCCAGCGCGGTGCACCGTCTGCCCGCCGACACCGTGCGCACCGCCTGTCCCAGGGCGCGCCGCGAGCCGACGAGCACCACCAGGCGCTTGGCGCGGGTCACCGCCGTGTAGAGCAGATTGCGCTGCAACATCATCCAGGCACCGGTGGTCACCGGGATGACCACGGCCGGGTACTCGCTGCCCTGCGAGCGGTGGATGGTCACCGCATAGGCGTGTGCCAGCTCGTCCAGCTCGTCGAAGTCGTACGGCACCTCCTCGTCCTCGTCGGTCAGCACGGTCAGACGCTGCTCGTCGCTGTCGAGGGAGGTGATGACGCCCACCGTGCCGTTGAAGACCCCATTGGCCCCTTTCTCATAATTGTTGCGGATCTGCGTCACCTTGTCGCCGACGCGGAAGATCCGGCCGCCGAAGCGCCGCTCGGGCAGGTCCGGCCGGGCGGGGGTGATGGACTGCTGAAGGAGGCCGTTGAGCGTCCCGGCGCCCGCCGGGCCGCGGTGCATCGGGGCCAGGACCTGCACGTCACGGCGCGGGTCGAGGCCGAACTTGGCCGGGATCCGATGGGCCGCCACGTCCACCGTGAGCTTCCCGGCGGCCTCGGTGTCCTCCTCGGCGAACAGGAAGAAGTCGGGCATGCCGTGGGTGATCGGCGGCACGCCGGAGTTGATGCGGTGGGCGTTGGTGACCACGCCGGACTGCTGGGCCTGCCGGAAGATCCGGGTCAGCCGCACCGCCGGGACGGGGCTGCCCTCGGACAGCAGATCGCGCAGCACCTCGCCCGCGCCCACGCTCGGCAGCTGGTCCACGTCTCCGACGAAGAGCAGATGGGCGCCCGGCGGCACCGCCTTGACCAGCTTGTTCGCCAACAGCAGATCGAGCATGGACGCCTCGTCCACCACCACCAGGTCGGCGTCCAGCGGCCGGTCCCGGTCGTACGCCGCGTCACCGCCGGGCTTGAGCTCCAGCAGCCGGTGGACCGTGGACGCCTCGGCGCCGGTCAGCTCGGCCAGCCGCTTGGCGGCCCGGCCCGTCGGGGCCGCGAGCACCACCTTGGCCTTCTTGGCCCGCGCCAGCTCCACCACGGACCGCACGGTGAAGGACTTGCCGCAGCCCGGCCCGCCGGTCAGCACCGCGACCTTCTCGGTCAGCGCGAGCCGGACGGCCTGGCTCTGCTCGGGGGCCAGATCGGCCCCGGTGTGCCGGGCGAGCCAGGCCAGCGCCTTGTCCCAGTCCACCTCCCGGAAGGCGGGCATGCGCTCCTCTCCGCCGCGCAGCAGCCGCAGCACCTGGCCGGCGAGCGAGATCTCGGCGCGGTGGAAGGGGACCAGATACACGGCCGTGACCGGTTCGCCGCCGTCCGGGCCCGGCACGGTCTCGCGCACCACGCCCTCCTCGTCCGCCAGCTCGGCCAGGCACTCGATGACCAGACCGGTGTCGACCTGGAGCAACTTGACCGAGTCCGCGATCAGTTGCTCCTCGGGGAGGAAGCAGTGGCCGTTGTCCGTCGACTGGGACAGCGCGTACTGCAGACCGGCTTTCACCCGCTCGGGGCTGTCGTGCGGGATGCCGACGGACTGGGCGATCTTGTCGGCGGTCAGAAAGCCGATGCCCCACACATCGGCGGCCAGGCGATACGGCTGGTTCTTCACGACCGAGATCGAGGCGTCGCCGTACTTCTTGTAGATCCGCACCGCGATCGAGGTGGAGACCCCGACGCCCTGGAGGAAGACCATGACCTCCTTGATGGCCTTCTGCTCCTCCCAGGCCGCGCCGATCATCTTGGTGCGCTTGGGGCCGAGGCCGGGGACCTCGATCAGCCGCTCGGGCTGACCCTCGATCACATCGAGGGTGTCCACGCCGAAATGCTCGGTGATCCGGTCGGCGATCCGCGGGCCGATGCCCTTGATCAGGCCGGACCCCAGATAGCGCCGGATGCCCTGGACGGTGGCGGGCAGCACGGTGGTGTAGTTCTCGACGGTGAACTGCTTGCCGTACTGCGGGTGGGAGCCCCAACGGCCCTCCATCCGCAGCGACTCGCCGGGCTGCGCGCCCAGCAGCGAGCCGACGACGGTGAGCAGATCCCCGGAGCCGCGGCCGGTGTCGACCCGGGCGACCGTGTAGCCGTTCTCCTCATTGGCGTAGGTGATCCGCTCCAGGACCCCTTCGACCACCGCGAGTTTGAGCATGTCCCGACGGTACCGCCGGACGCCGACACGCCCCGGGGCCTGTGCACAACCTGTGCACAACCCTGCGCGCACCCCCGGGCACGACCGCAACCGTATACATCATCCGGAATATTACGATCCGGTTTCAGACGCTCTCCGGCTCTTGCCCCGCCCTCGTGTAATCGATTCCAATCCTCCGTGTAATCGATTCCACGAGGAGGTGGAATGGCGAGCATCAAGGACGTGGCGCACCACGCCAGAGTGTCCGTGGCAACGGTCTCCCGCGTGCTCAACGACCATCCGTCCGTCCGCGCGGACACCCGTGACCGGGTGCTCGCCGCCGTCGCCGAGCTCGGCTACCGCCCCAACGCCGTGGCCCGCTCGCTGCGCACCGACCAGACCCGCGCCCTCGGGCTGGTGATCAGTGACGTACTCAACCCGTTCTTCACCGAGCTCGCCCGCTCGGTCGAGGACGAGGCCCGCGCGCTGGGCTACAGCGTGGTGATCGGGAACGCCGATGAGCGCCCCGACCTCCAGGACCACCATGTGCGCACCCTTATGGACCGCCGCATCGACGGCCTGCTGGTCAGCCCCACCGACGGCGGCTCCCCGCTGATGCTGGACGCCGCCCGTACGGGCACCCCGATGGTCTTCGTCGACCGTTGGATCAAGGGCGTGGACGTGCCCGTGGTCCGCACCGACGGCCGGGGCGCCGTACGCGACCTGGTGGCCCATCTGCACGCGCTCGGCCACCGCCGGCTCGCCATCATCGCGGGCCCGGCCGCCACCACCACCGGAAGCGAGCGCGTGGAGGCCTTCCGGTCCGCGCTGCTCGAGTTCGGCCTGGCCCTGCCGGCCGACTTCATAGGCCAGGGCGACTTCCAGGCGGACAGCGGGCGGCGGGTGACCGCCCGCTTCCTCGACCTGATCGAACCCCCGGACGTCATCTTCGCCGCGGACAGTCTCATGGCGCTCGGCGCGATGGACGAGATCCGGGCGCGCGGCCTGCGGGTGCCCGACGACGTGGCGCTCGCCGCGTTCGACGACATCCCGTGGTTCGTCCACACCCATCCCCCGATCACCGCTATCGCCCAGCCGACGGGCGAACTCGGCCGCGCCGCCGTGCGCGCGCTGATCGACCGCGTCGAGGGGCGGACCGCCGAGTCGGTGATCCTGTCCGCCCGCCTGGTCACCCGCCGCTCGTGCGGCGAGCCCGAAGGGAGCAAGCCATGAGCACGCCGAGCGCCACACAGCCGCCGCAGGGCGTGCCGCCGAGTGCGGAGGACGCGGCCGAGCTGCTGCGCATGGAAGGCGTCCGCAAGACCTTCCCCGGAGTGGTCGCGCTCGACGGCGTCGACTTCGACCTGCGCCGCGGCGAGGTACACGTCCTGCTGGGCGAGAACGGCGCCGGCAAGAGCACGCTGATCAAGATGCTCTCCGGCGCCCACCGCCCCGACGGCGGCCGCATCCTCGTCGACGGCTCCCCGGTGCGCATCCACGGCGCCCAGGACGCCGAGCGGCTCGGGATCGCCACCATCTACCAGGAGTTCAACCTCGTCCCCGACCTCAGCGTCGCGGAGAACATCTTCCTGGGCCGCCAGCCGCGCCGCCTGGGGCTGATCGACCGCAGGACGATGCACGAGCGGGCCGCCGAGCTGCTGGCCCGCGTCGGAATCGACGTCTCCCCCGCCGACCGCGTCCGCGACCTGGGCATCGCCCGGCTACAGATGGTCGAGATCGCCAAGGCGCTGTCCCTGGACGCCCGCGTCCTGATCATGGACGAGCCGACCGCGGTGCTCACCACCGAGGAGGTCGACAAGCTCTTCCGGATCGTCCGCACCCTGCGCGCGGATGGTGTTGGTGTTGTCTTCATCACCCACCACCTGGAGGAGATAGCCGCCCTGGGCGACCGCGTCACCGTCCTGCGCGACGGCCGCAGCGTCACCCAGGTCCCGGCCACCACCGACGAGGACGAGCTGGTCCGGCTGATGGTGGGCCGCTCCATCGAGCAGCAGTACCCGCGGCGGCCCGCCGAGGCCGGAGCGCCCCTGCTCAAGGTCCGGGGCCTGACCCGGAACGGCGTCTTCCAGGACGTCGCCTTCGAGGTGCGGGCCGGGGAGGTGGTGGGGCTCGCCGGACTCGTCGGCGCGGGCCGCACCGAGGTCGTACGGGCCGTCTTCGGCGCCGATCCGTACGACGCCGGCACCGTCGAGGTCCTCGGCGAGCGGCTACCCCGCCACGACGTGGGCGCCGCCATGGCCGCCGGCGTCGGGCTGGTCCCCGAGGACCGCAAGGGCCAGGGCCTGCTCCTCGACGCCTCGGTCCAGGAGAACCTGGGCCTGGTCACGCTGCGCTCCGCCACCCGCGCCGGGCTCGTCGACCGGGCCGGGCAACGCCGCGCGGCGGCCCGGATCTCCGAGCAGCTCGCGGTCCGCATGGCCGGTCTCGACCAGCACGTACGCACCCTGTCCGGCGGCAATCAGCAGAAGGTCGTCATCGGCAAGTGGCTGCTGGCCGACAGCAAGGTGCTGATCCTCGACGAGCCCACCCGGGGCATCGACGTGGGCGCCAAGGTCGAGATCTACCAGCTCATCAACGAACTCACCGCCTCCGGGCACGCGGTGCTCATGATCTCCAGCGACCTCCCCGAGGTGCTGGGCATGAGCGACCGGGTCCTGGTCATGGCACAGGGCCGGATCACCGGCGAACTCAACCGCCAGGAAGCGACCCAGGACGCCGTGATGGCCCTGGCCGTGAAGGACGTCAAGGCCGTCGAGGCCGTCGAAGCGCTCGACACCAAGGAAAGAGAGGGCTCCCGTGGCCACTGACACGATCAAGCACGGTCCGGTACAACCGGGCTCCGGGGGCCCGGCGGTAGTGCGCCGGGTGCTGCTCGACAACGGCGCGCTGAGCGCCCTGGTGCTGCTCCTCGCGGCCATGTCGCTGCTGTCCGGTGACTTCCTCACCACCGACAACCTGCTCAACGTCGGCGTCCAGGCGGCGGTCACCGCGATCCTCGCCTTCGGCTCCACCTTCGTCATCGTCTCCGCCGGAATCGACCTGTCGGTCGGCTCGGTGGCCGCGCTGTCGGCCACCGTGCTCGCCTGGTCCGCGACCTCACAGGGCCTGCCGGTCTGGCTCGCGGTGATCCTCGCCCTCGCCACCGGCCTGGCCTGCGGCCTGGTCAGCGGCTCGCTGATCTCCTTCGGCAAGATGCCGCCGTTCATCGCCACCCTCGCCATGCTGTCGGTCGGCCGCGGCCTCTCCCTGGTCATCTCCCAGGGCAGCCCGATCCCCTTCCCCGACTCGGTCTCGCACCTCGGCGACACCATCGGCGGCTGGCTGCCGGTCCCGGTGCTCGTCCTGATCGTGATGGGCCTGATCACCGCGGGCATCCTGGCCCGTACGTACGTCGGCCGCGCCATGTACGCGATCGGCGGCAACGAGGAGGCCGCCCGGCTCTCCGGCATCCGGGTCAACCGCCAGAAGCTGGCCATCTACGCCCTGTCCGGCGCCTTCGCGGCCATCGCGGGCATCGTGCTCGCCTCACGCCTGTCCTCCGCGCAGCCCCAGGCGGCCGTCGGCTACGAACTCGACGCGATCGCCGCGGTCGTCATCGGCGGCGCCAGCCTCTCCGGCGGCGTCGGCAAGGCGTCCGGCACCCTCATCGGCGCGCTGATCCTCGCCGTGCTGCGCAACGGGCTCAACCTGCTGGAGGTCTCCGCCTTCTGGCAGCAGGTCGTCATCGGCGTCGTCATCGCGCTGGCCGTGCTGCTCGACACCGTGCGCCGCCGCGCCGGGTCCCGCCCGGGCGCGCCCGGAAGCGGCGCGGGTGGATCCGGCGGCCCCAAGGGCAGGATGACGCCCGCCCAGATGGGGAAGTACGCCGTCGCGGCCGTGGCCGTGGTGGCGGTCGTGATCGGCGCCTCGGTGTGGCGCTCCGACTCCTCCGGGAGCGGGGGCAAGGTCAAGGTGGCCCTGTCGCTCTCCACCCTCAACAACCCCTTCTTCCTCCAGCTCCAGCAGGGCGCGAAGCAGGAGGCCAAGGCCCAGGGGATCAGCCTCACCGTCACCGACGCCCAGAACGACGCCTCCCAGCAGGCCAACCAGATCCAGAACTTCACCAGCCAGAACGTGAAGACGATCATCATCAACCCGGTGGACTCCGACGCCTCCGGCCCGTCCGTCCGGGCGGCCAACAAGGCCGGCATCCCCGTGCTCGCCGCCGACCGCACCGTCAACAAGGCGAACATCGCCACCCTCGTCGCCTCCGACAACATCGCGGGCGGCAAGCTCGCCGCCAAGACGCTGGCCGAGCAGCTCGGCGGCAAGGGCCGGATCCTGATCCTCCAGGGCACGGCCGGCACCTCGGCCTCGCGCGAGCGCGGCCAGGGCTTCACGGAGGGTCTGAAGGCCTACCCGGGCATCCAGGTCGTCGCCAAGCAGCCCGCGGACTTCGACCGCACCAAGGGCCTGGACGTCACCACCAACCTGCTGCAGGCCCACTCGGGCATCGGCGGGATCTTCGCCGAGAACGACGAGATGGCGCTCGGCGCGGTCAAGGCGCTGGGCTCCAAGGCGGGCAAGTCCGTCAAGGTCGTCGGCTTCGACGGCACCCCCGACGGCCTCAAGGCGGTCCAGAACGGCACGCTCGCGGCGACCGTCGCCCAGCAGCCCGAGGAGCTGGGCAAGATGGCCGTGCAGAACGCGATCAGGCTCGCGAAGGGGCAGAAGGTCGACCAGATAGTGAAGGTGCCGGTGAAGGTCGTCGCCGCGAAGTGACCCCGGTCCGGCCGGGTGCCGGGGCCGCCCCGGGCCCGGCCGGACCACCCGAATCCCTCACGCACACAACGAGCGAAGCGAAAGGACGTGCAGGATGCCCGACTACGACCTGCTGGTCGTAGGGTCGGCCAACGCCGACCTGGTGATCGGAGTCGAACGCCGCCCGGCCGCCGGGGAGACCGTCCTCGGCTCCGACCTCGCCGTCCACCCGGGCGGCAAGGGCGCCAACCAGGCCGTCGCCGCCGCCCGGCTGGGCGCCCGTACGGCCCTGCTGGCCCGCGTCGGCGACGACGGATACGGCCGCCTGCTGCTGCGGTCGCAGCAGGACGCGGGGGTGGACACCGCGGGCGTCCTGGTCGGCGGCGCGCCCACCGGCGTGGCGCTGATCACCGTGGACCCGTCCGGCGACAACAGCATCGTGGTCTCCCCCGGCGCCAACGCCCGGCTGGCACCTGCGGACGTACGGGCCGCGGCGGACCTGGTGGCCTCGGCCCGCGTGGTCTCGCTCCAGCTGGAGATCCCGCTGGAGACCGTCGCGACGGTCGCCGAGGTGGTCCGTACGGCGGGCGGGGGCGCTCAAGACGCCTCCCCGCGCGTCGTCCTCAACCCCTCGCCGCCCGCCGCCCTCCCCGCCGAGGTGCTGGCCGTCTGCGATCCGCTGGTGGTCAACGAGCACGAGGCGCGCTTCCTGCTGGGCGACGACCCGGCGGGCCGGGAGGAGACCCCCGAGGCCTGGGCGGCCGCCCTGCTGGCGCGCGGCCCGCGCTCGGTGGTGGTGACCCTGGGCGCGGCGGGCGCGCTCGTCGCCGACCGCGAGCGTACGGTCCTGGTCCCGAGCCTCCCGGTCAAGGCGGTGGACACCACCGGCGCCGGGGACGCCTTCACCGGTGCGCTGGCCTGGCGGCTGGGCGTCGGCGACGATCTCGAGACGGCGGTGCGGTTCGCCGTACGGGTCGGCGCGGCCGCGGTGACCCGCGACGGCGCGCAGGAGTCGTTCCCCACGGCCGAGGAGGTCGCGGCGCGATGAAGCGATCCGGGATCTTCAACCGCCGGCTGAGCGGGGCGATAGCCGAGTTGGGTCACACCGACACGGTGATGGTCTGCGACGCCGGACTGCCGATCCCCGCCGGCCCCAACGGCCCGGCCGTGGTCGACCTCGCCCTTGTGGCGGGGGTGCCGTCCTTCGAGCAGGTGCTGAGAGTGCTGCTCGACGAGCTGGTGATCGAGGGGGCCACGGCGGCCCTGGAGGTGCGGGAGCACAACCAGTCGGCGACCGCGCTGCTGGACGGCCTCTTCCCCGGGTCGGTGCTGGAGCTGGTGCCGCACGAGGAGCTGAAGGCGCGGACGGCGACGGCGCGGCTGGTGGTGCGCACGGGTGAGGCGCAGCCGTACGCGAATGTGCTGCTGCGCTGCGGCGTGCCGTTCTGAGCAGCGGCCCCGGCCGGACACCCGACGCGGACACATTTCGAGGGGCCCGGTCCATGGGCCGGGCCCCTCGCTTCCCCCTCCGCAAGGCTTCCTCTCATTCCCCGGAATCCCCCCCGGAATCCCCCCCGGAATCCCCCCCGGAATCCCCCCGGAATCCCCCCCAGGAAGCCTGATGCCCCATACGACCCACGCGGGGCCGGAAGGGTTGCACGATTTTCCGGAGTTATCAATCCGTGACGTCTCGTCAGTTACGTGGTCCGCGACCAGAGCCCGCAACTGACCGGAACGACCCCCTCCAGTGACCGGAAACCGTCTACGACCTGGCCCGCAGGACAACGCGATGCGAATATTTCACCAGGTGGGGATTTATTGCTCCGGGCCGCGATCCGGGCCGGGCGTGCCCCCGCCCTTCGTCCCGCTGTCAGGCAACGGGCCCATCCCGCGCGTCCCCCCTGTTGGCGGCCGGAACGGGAGGGTGTCCGATGACGACGATCGACACGCGCACGACCCATGTTGTCCCCCTGGATCATCCCCTTGCGCGGCAGCCCGCCTCCGCGGGCTCCAAGGCCGCGCATCTGGCCCGCGCGGCCGGTGCGGGGCTCCCCGTCCTGCCCGGTTTCGTGATCCTTCACAGCCCTGAGTCCGAGACACGGGAACCCGCCGCTCACAGCGCTTACAACGGGTTGACCACCCGCCAGGCATGGCGCGAGCTGTCCGCCGACGGGGCCCGCCCCCTGGCCGTACGGTCCTCCTCGCCTCAGGAGGACACCCAGGAGTCCTCCATGGCCGGGCAGTTCGCGTCCGTCCTCGACGTACGCGGCTGGGACGCCTTCCGCGCGGCCGTGCGGACCGTCCTGGACTCCGCGCGCCGTACGGGGTCCGGCCCGGCGGCGCCCATGGCGGTGCTCGTCCAGCCCATGCTCGCGGTCCGCGCCGGCGGCGTGCTGTTCACCGCGGACCCGCTGGCGGCGCGGCTGGACCGGATGCTGGTCAGCGCCGTACAAGGCGGGCCCGACACGCTGGTCAGCGGCGCGCGGTCCGGCACCGACTACCACCTCACGCGGCGCGGCAGGCTGCTGCGTACCGAACCGCCGGGCGGCCCGGCCGGCCCCGCGGCGGCGCGGCCGCTCACCAGAGCCGAGCTGCACCGGCTGGCGCGCCTCGCGCACCGGGCGGAACAGGTGATCGGCGGGCCGCAGGACATCGAGTTCGGCTTCGACGAGGACGGCGGGCTGTGGCTGTTCCAGAGCCGCCCCATCACCGCCCTGGCCGCCCGGCCGGCGCGCGGCGCCCGCCTGCTCGGGCCCGGCCCGGTCGCCGAGACGCTGCCCGAGGCGCTTCAGCCGCTGGAGGAGGACCTGTGGGTGGTGCCGATGGCGCGCGGCCTGACCGCCGCCCTCGACATCGGCGCCGCCGCGCCGCGCCGCAGGCTGCGCGCCGCGCCGGTGGTCACCACGGTCGGCGGCCGGGCCGTGGCCGACCTGGAACTCCTCGGCGCCGCCCCGCCCCGGCCCCGCCGCCGCTTACGCTCCGCCCTCAACCCGCTGCCCGGCGCCCGCAGGCTCTCCGCCGCCTGGCGGGTCGGAAGGCTGCGGGCCACGCTGCCGCACCTCGCGCTCGGCCTCCTCGCCGACGTGGACCGCCGCCTCGCCGAAACCGCGCCGCCCCACGAGCTCGACCGCACCGAGCTGACCGACCTGCTGCGCTGGGCCCGCGCCGCCCTGGTCGCCCTCCACGCCCAGGAAGCCCTCGCGGGCGCCCTGCTCCCCACGGACCGCCCCGGCACCGGGGCGTCCGAAGCCCTCGCCGCCCTGACCGACGGCCGCGCCCGTGGCCTGTCCGACCCCCGTATCGTCGCCACCGCCCCCGTGGTCCTCGCCCTCGTCCCACCAAGCCTCACCCGTCCCCTGCGGCTGCCGGCACCGGCACCCATGGGCGACGCGGAAGGCGAGCGCGGCGGCGGGGAGTTGGGCGGCGCGCCGCCGACGCGCGACGCCGCCGACGCGGGCCATGCCGCGTCGCCCCACGCGGTGCCTGGCCCCGCGGTGGCTGGCCCCGCCGTGGCCGGCCCCGCCGTGCCGCCGATGCGCCGTGCCACGCCGGCGCTCGGCTCCGGGCGCCGCGCGGCAGCGGCTGCCGCGCCGTACGAGCCACTGCCCGCGCCGGCCGCCGCCGCGGCAGCCACCAACCCGATGCCCGCCCCGGCGGCCCCACCCGCACAGCACACCGGTCGCGCTGGGACCGGAACCCCGTCCCAAGACGCGGCACCAGGTCCGGCCGCCCCGGCGCCACACCGTACGGACACCGCACCGCACGACGCACAGCCCCGGCCGACGCTCGGCGTGGCGGGCGTGGCCGCGGCCACCGACCCGACCTCCGCCCCTGCGATCCCGCCGACACACCGCACCAGCCGCGCCCTCGACCACGCCTCCGGCGGCGCCCAGGCCATCGGGCAGCCCGCGCGACGACGGTTCGCGGGCGCGGGTGGGGGGCGCCATGCCGTGGCGTCCGCCGTGCCCGCCGTACAGCCCGCCCCCGCACGGGGCGTGGCCGCGTTGCCCGTGCGGGAGGGGCTGCGGCTGCGGATCCGGTGGGTGCACGAGTTGCAGGTGCGGCTGGTGCGGGAAGCGGCGGTGCGGATGGCCGCGCGGGGGGCGCTCGCCGAGCCCGGGCGCGTCGCGCTGCTGCGCTGGCCGGAGTTCATGGCCGCCGCCGCGTACGGGCCGCTCCCCGCCGATCTGGCCGAGCGGCTGCCGCGGCCGCCCGCCGGGCCGCTGCCCGACGCCTTCCGGCTGGCGGCCGACGGGGCGGTCGTCCCCGAGCGCGCGCCGGGCCGCCGTGCGCGCGGCGCGGACGGTGCGGGGCTGGGCGTCTCCGGGGGCCTGGCGTCCGGCACCGCGTGGGACGGGTCCGGCCCCCGGCCGCCGGACGCCGTGCTGGTCGTGCGGACCCTCGACCCCGCGCTCGCCCCGCTGCTGCCGACCCTCACCGGCCTCGTCGCCCAGACCGGCAGCCCGCTGTCCCATCTGGCCGTGCTGGCCCGCGAGTTCGGGCTGCCCGCCGTCGTCGGGGCCGCCGACGCCGTACGCCGCTTCCCGCCCGGCACGCGGCTCGTCCTCGACGGCACGACGGGCGACGTGCGTGCGGAGGTGGCGTCGTGAAGCACCTCGCGTATCTCTTCGGCGGCGCGGCCGCCCTCGGTGCGGGCTACTACCTGGTGATCTACCTGTACCGCTGGCAGTGGCAGCGGGCGATCCTGTGCGGCGTCCTGCTGCTCGTCGTGGAGGTGCTGCTGGTCGGGGTCGCCGTGCTCGACCGGATCTCCCGGCTGGAGTCGCGGGTCGGCGAGGCCGGCGCGGCTGCCGCGGGCGGGCGGCGGGCCGGGGTGCCGGCCCGGGTGCGGCAGTCCGGCGGGTACGGCCAGCCGCCGTTCGGCGCCCCGTACGACCCCACGTACGACCCCACGTACGGTCGCCCATACGGCTCCGCGACCGGCGGCGGCCGCCCGCGCTTCCCCTGGCTGGACGAACCAGGAGACCCGCGCACCGGCCGCACCCATGTCTTCGTCCCCGTCCTCATGGTCACCGGCGTCGTGCTGTCCGGCCTCGCGTGGGTGGTGCAGCGGATCGCCGAGGCCACGGTCCGCCCCGGCGCCGAGCGGCGGCTGGCCGGCCGGCTGGCCCCGCTCACCGCCCCGCCCCTCACCACCGAGACCGGCGCGCCCCTCCCCGACCTGGAGGACCTGCCCGTCCTGGACCGCCGCTCCGGCCGCCGGCCGTGGCTGGTCCTCGGCGCGGTGGTCGTCGGCACGGCGCTGCTCGCCGTACTCGTCCACACCCTCGCGGACCTCACCCAGACCCGCGAGGAGCGCGCCGAGAGCCGCGCGTCGGCGACGGCGGTGCTGGTCCGGCTGGAGGTGCGCAACGCGTCGACGGCCGCCCGAGCGGACCTGGCGGCGCGGCAGATGTGGGAGCGCTGCCGGGACTCGACCTCGGTGCCGCTGCGCCACGCCACGCTGGGCGAGCTCGACGACCGCCTGTACGCGGGCATGGTCCATCCGGCGCTCACCCCCCATGACCAGCTGCGGCTGCGCGGCTGTCTGGAGGACGTGGTGATCGAGCGCAGCCATTTCACGGTGGTCGGCATCGGGCAGACGGATCCGGACGACGACTGAATGACGACGACTGAGGGCTCGACGGCTGAGTAAGGGGGCTGCCCCCGGGTTACGATGCGCGTCGGTCCGGTCATCGGCCGCCAACTCCGGTTCCGGTTACGGTTCCTGTCGCGGTTGCGGTTCCGGTCCGGCGCCACCGGCCTCCGCCGCCTATCCCCCGTCCCCGACCTCCCCCGGGCCCGCCCATGGCAGCGCCGACCCTCCCCCAGGTCACGCCCCCGTCCGCCAAGACCACCCCCCGCCGTCGCCCGCGCCGCACCGCCGTGCGCGTCCTGGCGGGCTGCGCCACCGGCTATCTGCTGCTGTGGGCCACCGGCGCCCTCGGCATCCTGCTCCTGTCCCACCTCGTACGCGACCGCACCCCAGGCCCCCCGAACGCCGTCACCGTCGCCGTCCGTGACATCCACCACTTCCAGCCGGTGGACCGGGCCGGGCGATTATGGCGCGGCTCGGCCCCCTCCCCCGAGGGCTACCGCCGGCTGGCACGGCTGCGTTTCACCACCGTCGTCGACCTGCGGGCCGAGGATCTGACCGACCGGCAGCTGGCGCTGCCGAAGCGGGCCGGGCTGCGCGTGGTCCGGCTCCCCATCCGGGACGGCCAGACGCCCGAGCCCGGCAAGGTCGACCGTTTCCTGGACGTCGTCCGCCACGCGCCCGGCCCGGTGTTCGTCCACTGCGGCGCGGGCGTGGGCCGCACGGGCACGATGGCCGCCGCGTATCTGGTCCGTACGGGCGAGGAGACCGGCCCCGCGGCCGCCCGCCGCAACCTGGCCGTCGGCCCGCCCTCCCTGGAGCAGATCTACTACGCGCTCACCCTCACCCCCGACCGGGCCGCCCAGCCGCCACTGCCGGTCGTGGCGCTCAGCCGCTTGCTCGACGCGCCGCGCCGCATATGGTCGAGGTGGTGATCACACTCGGGAGGCGGGAGCGGCGAATGCGGGTGATGACATGGAATGTCTGGTGGCGGTTCGGCCCCTGGGAGCGGCGCCGCGAGGCCATCCTCGCCGTCCTGCGCTCGGTGCGGCCCGACGTGGTCGGGCTACAGGAGGTGTGGGCGGACGGCGACGAGAACCTGGCGGGCCGGCTCGCGCAGGAGCTCGGCATGCACTGGACCTGGGCCGCCTCCGACTCCCCTCAGAAGTGGCAGCGCCGCATCGGGGACCCGACCATCGACTTCGGCAACGCGGTGCTCAGCCGCTGGCCCATCGCCGAGCGGGACGTGGCGCGGCTGCCGGCCGCGGGCGGCGCGGACGACGGGCGGCTGGCGCTGTACGCCCTGGTGGACGCGCCCGGCCGGCCGGTGCCGTTCTTCACCACACACCTCAACGCCGACCCGCACGAGTCCGCGGTGCGCTGCGCCCAGGTGACCGCGCTGGCCCGTTTCATCGCCGAGCGCCGTGGCGCCGGCCCCTTCCCGCCGGTGGTCACCGGGGACTACAACGCCTGGCCGGACTCCGACGAGATGCGGCTGCTGGGCGGATACCGCACGGCCCCGGCCGTCCCCGGGCAGGTCCTCCTGGACGTCTGGGAGTACGCCGACCCGGCGGCGCCGTCGGCCACCTGGGACGCCGCGAATCCGTATGTCGCCCGGACCTTCGAGCCGAGCGCGCGCATCGACTACATCCACGTCGGCCCGCCGGGACCGGACGGCCTCGGCCACGTCCGCTCCGTACGCCGCGCGGGCGACGGCCCCGTCGACGGGGTCGGCGTCTGGCCCTCCGACCACGCGGCGGTCGTGGCCGAGCTGGCGACGGGCAACTGGTAGACCGCCCGACGCCGATCCGGCACGCGGCGCGTCACTTCCTCAGGGAGTCGCCGCCGACCGTACGGGTGGTGCCGTCGGAGGGCGTGATGGTGACGGTGCCCGTCACCCTGCCGTCGGAGTTGGCGGCGGGCCACCACGCGGTCCAGCGTCCGTCCTGCAGCGTGGCCCGGACGGGCCGGATCCACGTGACCTACTGCTCCGCCACCGGCTTGCCCCTCGAGGAACGTCTTCAGCAGGATTGTCGTGAGAAGCCCCGGGCGTTTACGCCCGGGAGGAATCGCGTCACGTGATTGCGGTGCGGAGTGCAGCGGCAACCCACCGCTTGGGCGCTGAGCGCGGTCAATGCTGTCCGGCAGAGCCAGAGAAAGCGAACGTGCGACCGAGCGGTCACTGGATCGGCGCATGTTTGTGTGACAGTCGTTCGCGTGTGCGGCTTCCTGGCTAACGTCGGGATCATGAAACTGGTGGTACAGATCAAGCTGCTGCCAACGCCCGTACAGGCGCGGGCGCTTGAGGCAACTCTGTGCGCCTGTAACGAGGCCGCTTGCTGGGTCAGCGAGATCGCCTATGAGCGGGACGTGACGAAGAACTTTGCCTTGCGCAAGCTCACCTACCGCCCGGTCAAGGACCGGTGGCGTCTGGGCGCGCAAGCCGCCCAGCACGTCATCAAGAAGACCTGCGATGCGTACGAGACCCTGAGTGCCAGCCTGAAGGCGGGCAACCTCGGCAAGCCCGGTTCGAAGCGGTACCGCAAGGCGACCGGGAAACCGATCGCCTTCCGCCCCGACGGCGCCCAGCCCTACGACGACCGGATGCTGTCCTGGCAGATCACCCAGCGGACCGTGTCGATCTGGACCGT
The DNA here is from genome assembly GCF_053890475.1 of Streptomyces sp. LZ34. Taxonomy (NCBI): domain Bacteria; kingdom Bacillati; phylum Actinomycetota; class Actinomycetes; order Kitasatosporales; family Streptomycetaceae; genus Streptomyces; species Streptomyces sp. LZ34. Next base: position 8,287,191 of record NZ_CM132680.1, on the reverse strand, counting down.
CAAGGGCCGGCTGAAGAACGTGGCGTTCACCGCGTCGGCCGAGCAGCTCGCCACGCTCGCCCTGTACCGCCGGGGCGAATCCGACCTGATCATGCGCGACGGCATGTGGTTCCTGCAGGCCACCTGCGAGGTCCCCGAGGCGGAGCCGAACACTGATCCGCGGGGCTTCCTCGGTATCGACCTGGGCATCGTCAACATCGCCACCACCAGTGACGGCGAGATCATGGCCGGGCGCGCCCTCAACCGCACCCGTACGCGGGAGCGCGCGCTGCGCGCCAAGCTGCAGAAGAAGAACACCCCGTCCGCCAGGCGCCGGCTGAAGAAGCGGCGGCGCAAGGAGTCGCGGCGGGCCAAGGACATCAACCACAAGATCGCCAAGCATGTGGTGGCCGAGGCAGAACGCACCGGTCGCGGCATCGCCCTGGAAGACCTGGGCGGTATCCGCGAACGGGTCCGGCTGGCCAAGCCCCAACGGGCCACCCTGCATTCCTGGGCCTTTCACCAGCTCGGGCAATTCGTGGCGTACAAGGCCAGGAAGGCCGGAGTCCCAGTGGTGAGCGTCGATCCGGCGTACACCTCGCGCACCTGCGCCGAATGCGGCCACATCGACAAGGCGAACCGAGTCTCCCAGGCCTGGTTCGCGTGCCGGAACTGCGGATTCGTTGATCACGCGGACCGGAACGGCTCCCGCAACATCCGCGCCCGCGCGGAAGAGTTGTGGCGACGCGGGGTGCAGTCAATCACCCCTGCCCCACGCCCGAAAACCGGGAGCGGGACTGGACGCAAGCGCAGCACCACAGCCAGTGGCGCCCGCTGTGCAAGCCCCTCGCTTACCGAAGGGTAGTTGACGGACGAGAGGATCACCGCCCAGCCACCGCTCACGCCCTCCAGCATCTTGCTGTCCGGGCTGTCGAAACCCGTCGCGCGTGATGGTCAGCCCCGGCTCCTCCGCCGGCTCGATATCGAAGGCGACCCTCGACTTCTCCTTGCGGGCCTCCTCGTATTCCTCGTCCGAGCCGAACATCTCCCGGTGCATCGGGAAGATCCGGTGCCAGCTGTACGCGAGCCGCTTGCCCGGCTCCGCCTCCAGCACCTGCTGGCCCAGGTCCTCATAATCCCCTCCGGGCCCATCTTCCACAGCACCGGCGGCCCCACCCGCCAGTCGGACCTGGGCCCCCAGCCGCCGAAGTACCGCTGGGCGAACTCGGCGTCGGTCAGCGCCTCGTACAGCCGCTCCGGCGTGGTCTGGATGTACATCACGTAGACGAATTCGGGCTTGCTCACGGTCGTTCCTTCCAGGGTCCGCTTGAGATGGCCGAGGGCGCTCAGCCGCCCGCACTCGTATTTGCCGATCCACCGATCCAATATCTCCTGGATGGGCACCGGATTCAGATAGTGCAGCTTCTCCCGCCCCCGCCGGACGGCCGTGACCAGACCGGCCGCCTCCAGCACCGCCAGGTTGGCGGATCCGTCCGGGACATCCCCGGACGGCCGCCGCACACCTCTCTGACCAGGCCGGACGACACCGGCCAGGCCCTGGACGACAGCGGACTGTCCGGGACGCCGTCCATCCGTTGTTCCGCCCGGCCCGCCTTGGTAGGCATGTGGTTGTCGGCGTTCAAGCGACATCACGGTCTGCTCGATCTCGACGAGCTGGAGAACGGGGAGAAGAGAATTGACAGCCACAAAAACAGCCAAAGGCGAGTGGGGATCGGCATCCTTCTCAACCGTCGACCGAGACCCGCGGGCAGCGGAATCGCTCATGCTCTTCAGAGTTCTCGGCCCCATGAAAGTCCTCGGCGGAGACGAACCGTCCTCACCACTCAGGCGAGCCATTCTCACCGCCCTTCTGCTCCGCGCCGGGCAGGCCATCATGGTCGCCGAGTTCACCGAATTGCTGTGGGACGAACCGCCCGCCTCCGCCGCGGCGAACATCCGCAGTCACCTCACGGCTCTGCGCCGCGACCTCGACGACATCGAACCGGGCCTGAGCCGTCGGGTGCGGACCTGCCGCGGCAGCCGCAGCGGCTACGCCCTGGACGCCGCCCCCGAGGAGTTCGACGTGCCGATGTTCATGGTGTCCGCCCGGCACGGCCGGAACCTGCTGCTGCGCGGCGACGCGGACCGGGCGGTGGCCGCGCTGGAGAAGACCGTGGCGCTGTGGCGCGGCCCGTTCGGCCCGAGCCTGCCGCCGACCCGCTGGTTCGGCGCGCATGCCGCCGGGCTCAACAGCGCGCGCTTCGACGCGTACCAGGACCTGTTCACCGCCGCGGTCCTGGCCGACCGCACCGAGACGCTCACCTACCGGATCGAGAGCGCCATCGCCGAGGCGCCCTATCGGCAGCGCTTCTGGGAGCTGCTGTCCGCCGTGCACTGCATCAACGGCGACGCCGTCGGCGCCCTGGACGTCATCGGGCGCTGCCAACGCCTGTTCGCCGACGACCTCGGGCTCGACCTGCCGCCGAACGTCGCGGCGATGCGGACCGCCGCGCTGAACTGGGACCGCGCGGAAGCCCAGCGCCTCGTGGCGGCTCTGGCACCGGCCGCCTGACGCCTGTGCGGGCCGTATGCACGGCCTGTGCGCGAACCCCGCTCTTCGCGATGCGACCAATCAACAACGGCCTCGCAGAATGAATTCACGGGACGCCGGAAGAGCGGGGCGCTCGGCGCCCGTATTCAGTCCGACGAAGGAGACAGAAAATGCATCAGGAATTCGAGGGAGACCTTTCCCTCGTGGAAGAGCTCGCGGAACAGGACTTGCACAACGCCACACAGAACGGCGGCACGATCGGCCCGCTCGACACGGTCAAAATCATCTACCGCGTCAGTTCACATCTCGGGGGGAACGGCGGGTTCGGATTGTTCTGCACCCTGTCCAAGGAATGCCAACCCAACTGCAACTGAAGAACAAACAGAGAAGGGAATTGCCATGCAGAAGGACACAGACATCCTCGGCGCATGGGACGAGGCCGAGCTCGTCGAACTGAGCGAGGCAGACACCCACGGGGGCTCCGATGCTGCCCTCGCCATCATCGGCATCTCCGTCGGCATCGCCGCCATCCAGGCCGGGGTCGCCGTCGGGGTCTCCGCCGCGTTCTGCCCCACCACCAAGTGCACCAGCAGGTGCTGAGCGCCGGGCGTCCGGTTCGGTGAGTGCGTAGCGCATCACGGTGGAACGGGGGCCCGCGTACGGGCCCCCGGTTCCGCACCGTCCGCCGAATCCGGCGCGCCCACATGGATATGGAGCATTACGAGTCGTGAAAACCACAGCCCCGTACTATCCGGAACTGAGCGAAGCTCAGATCTCGGATGCCATTGCGCCGCTGGCGCAATTCGACGCACAGACCCTCGAAGTATTCCGAGGAATCGAAAGCCCCCGGGCCGCCGTATCTTCGAGTGCCGCCACGCGCGACGCTGTGGCACAGTGGTGCGCGGCCCCCGAGCGTTACCCGTTCCAGAAAATCATCAGGAACGCCGCCGCCTCGCTCGCGGACCCCGATCCGGTCGCCCCGTTCGCGCCGCTGTTCGCCGATCCCCCGGACGTACTGCGGCAGTTGCTTGAGCGTGCCGAGGCCCGGCTGCGCGAGGTGTACACCAGGCCGTTGGTCGCCGCCATCAACCACGCACGCCGGCAGGGTCGGCTGGTGGGCGCGGACCCGGCCCTGCGGTACCAGTATTTTGTCGACCAGTCGGTCCGCGGTTCCTTCGAGGAAGTGAGCGGCCTGTCGTTTCCCGTGCTGCGGGATGTCATGCGCGTCGTACTGGCCTACGAGGCGCACAACTTCCGGGAGCTGTGCCTGCGGGTCGCAGCAGACCGGGACGCCATCGCCGCCACTTTCGGCATCGACGCGGAGGACCAGGTCGTCTCCCGCGGGTTCGCCGACGGCGACGCCCACCACCACGGCCGCAGTGTGTCCGTCCTGGAGTTCCGTTCCGGCAGGAAGCTTGCCTACAAGCCGCGCGACGTGTCCTGCGAGGCCGCGTACGCCGTCATCGCCCGCGAGGCCAACGACTGGCTGGGCACTTCCCTGGTCGCCGCCAAGGTCCTGGAGCGGGCCGGCTACGGATATGTGGAGTACGTGGCGGCGGAGGACGTCGCCGACATCTCCGCACCGTTCATGGAGGCCAGCGGCGAGCTCGCCGCGGTGATGTATCTGCTCAACGCGCAGGACATGCATCTCGAGAATATCGTCGCCACCCGCCGCGGCCCGGTGCCGATCGACCTGGAGACGATCCTCCAGCCCGTCCGGCTCCACCTCGGTACGCCCGAGGAGACACCGGACAACGCCCATCACAGGATCGCGCAGTCGGTCTACGGCATCGGGATCCTGCCCCTGCTCATGGCCGGCCGGGACGAGGACTCCGGCTATGTCGACCTCGGCTTTCTCGGCGAACAGGGAGGCGGCGAGTCACCGTTCAAGTCCCTCCAGTTCGACGCCCCGTTCACCGACCAGATGCGACTGACGCTGCGCAGGCAGGCAGCGGAAGAACGGCAGACGGTCGTGGGGACGCTGAGCCAGGACGAGGTCCACGCACTGGGCGAGCGGATGGCGGCCGGATTCGTCCGGGTGTGCCGCGCGGTGACGTCGGACAAGGGGCGCTGGACGGCGCTGGTGCGCAAGGCCGCCGCCGGCGTGCGCGTGCGCTATCTCCACAATCCGACGATGGTGTACGCGCAGACACTGCGCACGGCGTCGAGCGCCCGGGCCATGAGTGACCCCGCGTCCTGTCTGGCGGCGCTGAAACGGGTGGCCATCGTCAGCCACTCCTCCGCGCGCGCGATCGTCCGTTCCGAGCTGCGGCAGCTCGCGGGGCGCGACATCCCCTACTTCACCGTCGCCGCGACGGGCGTGGCCCTCACGGACGGCGAGGGGACCGAGGTCGGGGCGGCGCTGACCACATCGCCACTCGATCTGGCCGCGGCCAAGGTCGCCGCCCTGACCGAGTTCGAAGTGAGCGAGCAGCTGAGGCTCATTCACTCCGCCTTCTCCTGCCGCTTCCCCGACAACCATCTGACCTCGGCCGACGACTTCGACGCCCCGCTGCCCGGCGCCACAGCGGGCGGGAGGCCGACGGGGGACCCGGGCGACACGCTCGCCGGGGTCGTGACCCGGCTGTGCGACACCATGGTCGCCTCGGCCCTGCCCGACCGGTTCGCCGATCTTCCCTGTACCTGGATCGGTCCACTCGCCTCAGCGCAGGCCAACCGGCCGTGGCCGCCCGCGGTGCTCGGATACGACCTGTACACGGGGAGGGTCGGCCCCGCGCTGGCCCTGGCGGCGGCCGGCCGCGTCCTGGACAACCCCGCCTACCGCGACCTGGCCGTGCAGATCTTCTCGGCCACCGCGGAGGGCCTGTCCGGTCCCCTGCCCGAGACATCGGACACCCGGCAGACCGCGCCCTTCTCGGCCTACACCGGATCGGCCGGCATGCTGTTCGCGCTGGCGGCGGCGGGCGGGCTGCTCGGACAGCCCGGCTGGGTCCGCGCCGCGCAGCGGGCGGTGCCCGATGTGCTCGACCTCGTGACCGCCGGGCCGACGGCCGACCTGCCCCTGGACATGATCAGCGGGCTGGCGGGCGTCCTGTCCTGCGTGACCGCGATCGGCGGACCGCACGCCGACGAGTCGGCCGCCGCGCTGACAGCCATGCTCACGGACGCCCTGCGGCCGGACGCACACCACCCCGTACTCGACCAGTCCGGCTTCGGACACGGGGTCAGCGGTGTCGTCCACGCGCTGAGCCGGGCCTACCCGCGCCTGCCCGAGCAGCAGCGAGAAACCGTCACAGCCACGCTGTCCCGACTGATCGACCGGCTGCGGAACTTCTACGACCCCGCCGAGGGCGACTGGTACTCCAACGTGGCCACCCCCTGGTCCTTCCCGACCGGCTGGTGCCACGGCTCGGCCGGGATCGCGCTCGCCCTCACGGCGTACGGCGCGATGACCGGCGACGCGTCGGTGGAGCGCCTGCGGAAGGTGGCCGCGGGAAACATGGTCCGCCGTGGCTTCGGGCGGAACCTGACCTGGTGCCACGGCGATCTCGGCAACCACGACATCCTGTCCGCCATGGCGAGGACCGACGACCCCTCGCTGCGCGCCGCGGTCGCGGACATCGAGCGGACATGGCTGCGCCCCGAGGTGTTCACCCGCAAGGCCGGTGACACCCGGAGCCGGTACGCGCACACCAACAGCCTCCTCGTCGGGACCTCCGGGATGGTGATCCATCTCGTCAACCGGCTCGATCCGTCCGTGCGCCTGTCCCCCGTCGATCTGAGCGCGGAGGGCCGATGACATGACGTGGAACACAATCGTCCGCCGGTCCGGCCCGCCCCGGCGGGTACCGACGATCACGCAGATGGCCCAGACCGAATGCGGCCTGTGCTGCTGCGTCGCGGTGCTGCGCTACCACGGGCGCGCGGAGGAGATATCCAGCGCGCGGCAGGTCATGGACGCCGGCCGGGACGGCCTCAGCGCCACCCAGCTGGCCCGCTTCCTCCGGGAGCGCGGCATGGACGCGAAGCTCTTCCGCGTCAAGGACGTGTCGGCCCTCGCGAAGTTCACCTCGCCGGTGATCCTCTACTGGGAGGACTACCACTTCGTCGTCCTCGAGCGGTTCGACGGCCGCGGAGCGGTCATCATGGACCCGGCACTCGGGCGGCGGCGCCTCAGCAGGAAGGAACTGGAGGCCTCCTTCAGCGGTATCGCGGTGGCCGCCGAGCCCGGCCCCGACTTCGAACCGACGCCGCGGAAGTTCATGGCGGAGTGGCGCGGCGTCGGGCTCTTCGCGAAGGGTTCGCGCAGGCGCATCGCGCTGGTGGGGCTGCTGTCGCTCGGTGGATACGCGGGCACCCTCGGCATACCGATGCTGACGGAATGGGCGGTCGACCGGTACGTCCGCTGGGGAGGTCTGGACGACCTGGCCACGGTCCTTTCGGTCATCGTCGCCGTAGCCGCCGGGTATTTCGCGCTGTATCTGCTCAGAGTCGCCGTTCTCTCGTCCGTGGTGGCGATGATGGGCGAGCATCTGATGATCCAGACGTTCTCCAAGCTGCTCTCCCTTCCGTACAAGTTCTTCACGACGCGACAACCCGGCGAGCTTCTGTTCCGGCTCAACAGCGTGAATGTGATCAGGGATCTGCTCTCCTCGCGCGTGGCGCAGGGCGTGCTGGACGTCGGGACGCTGGCGTGCGTCAGCGGCTATCTGCTGATCGCCGAATGGCGGCTCGGCCTGATAACGGCGGGACTGTCCCTGGCCAATGCCCTGTATCTGATGAAGACCCGGGTCCGGGTGCTGGAGTCCGTGGATGCGGAAATGACCCAGCTGAGCAAGAGCCAGTCGGCCCAGCTGGACGCGATCGTCTCGGTGCCCACCATCAAAATGGGCGGCTATGCCGCCGAGTTCCTGGCCGGCTGGAGCAAGGTCTATTCCTCGTCCCTCCAGGCGATGAAGGACCGCATGCGCCTGCAACAGGGCCGGATCTCGGGCCTGACGTCCACCACCCAGATGTTCGGCCCGCTGATCCTGCTGCTGTCGAGTCTGTACCTCGTCGGCCACGGGCAGATCTCCCTGGGGCAGGCCATGGCGGTGCAGACGGTGTCCGGCACCTACTTCGCGCTGTCGACCTCGGTGTTTCAGACCTGCACCGAGTTCGCCGAGGCGTCCCGCTACATGGCGCGGCTCAACGACATCGCCGAGACGCCCTCGGAGGACCGCGGCGGCGACCTCAAGCGGCTGCCCTCGACCTCCATCCGCCTGACCGACATCGGCTTCCAGTACACGCGCCACAGCGATCCGGTCGTGAGCGATGTCTCGATCGACATTCCGGCCGGGGCCAAGGTCGCCCTCGTCGGCCCCTCGGGATCCGGCAAGAGCACCCTGGGGCGGATCATCTGCGGGCTGTACGAACCGACGTGCGGCACCATCGAGTTCGGCGGGCGGGACATGAGCGAATACGACAAGGATTCGCTGCGCCGCTCCATCGGATACATCCCCCAGGAAGTGCACCTGCACAATCGCACCATCCTGGAGAACCTGACGATGGGGCAGGACATCCCCGAGGAACAAGTGCGCGAATTCTGCGAGAGCGTTGGAATCCTCGGCTTTCTCCAGGACCTTCCCATGGGGCTCAACACGCTGATCTCGGAAATGGGCGCGAACTTCTCCGGCGGTCAGCGGCAGCGGCTCGCCATCGTACGGACCCTGCTCCAGCGGCCCGCGATCCTCGTGCTCGACGAGGCGACGGCCTCGCTGGACACCATCAACGAGCGACGCGTCACGGACATCATCCAGGACATAGGGGCGACCCAGATCATCATCGCCCACCGACTGGCGACCATCAAAGCGGCCGACCGCATTTACGTGCTCGACGGCGGACGCGTCATCGAACAGGGCACACACGAGGAATTGCTGAACGGAGGATCGGTCTACATGAATCTCTACGCGGACAGTGACCGCGATGTGCTGGTATCGGGGCGGGAAAGCACAACCGGCCCGGAGGGCCCGATCCCCGACCCGGACGTTTCCATCCCCGCCTTCCTCCCGTTCTATCAGCACCTCGTGCCCAGGAGCTCCATAGCCTCGGCACTGCACGAGGTGATGGCCCCGGCCACTCACCCCGAAAGCCGCGAGGCGGTGATGGACGCGATCTGGGCCGAACTGCTGAGCGCCGTCGAGGGCCACTCCTTCCGGACGCTGATCGGCGAGTTCCACACCTTCCGCGAAGGCCTCGGGCTGCCCATGACGAGCGACGGTGACGAGGCACTACAGCGGTTCCGGAGGCATCTCGGCGCGCCCGGCACCTGCCGGCGCATCGCCGACGCCTACCCGGTGCTGCGGCAGCGGCTGACGGCTCTGGTGGACAACTCGCTCGACGCGTACACCGATATGTTCGCCGCGTACACGGCGGACCAGGAGGCGCTGCGGGCCGACTGCCTGACGCCCCGTACCGCGGCGGCCGGGGAGCTGATCGAGGACATCTTCCTCACCGGGTCCGACCCGCACAACGACAACCGCCAGGTGATCGGGGTGCGGCTGACCAGCGGCACGCGGCTGATCTTCAAACCGCGCGCCCTGGCGACGGACAGTTTCGTACGGGACCTGTACACCGCCGCCGACCCCTACCTCACCTTCTCGCTGCGGGACTGCCTGCCCATGTCGGTGACGTCCGGATCCCACGGCTGGCAGCAGTTCATCCCCTCGGAGCCGATGACCTCGCCCGATCAGCCCGCCCGGTACTTCTACCGGTTCGGCGCGCTGTGCGCGATCCTCTCCGCCATCGGGGCGTCCGATCTCCACGACGAAAATCTGCTGGCCCACGGCGAACACCCCTGTGTGATCGACACCGAGACCATCCTGCGGCCGGATGCTGGTGTGGACAACGACACGCTTCCGCACCTGCTGATCAATCACATGAAGCTGTCGGTCGTCTCCACGATGCTCGTCCCCTCGATGAGCCCGGCCTCCCCCGTCGACGTCCTCATGGCGGGGGTGGGCGTGGCCGGCGACCAGCCCTCCAAGATGACCACGACGGTGATCCGCGACATCGGCACCGACGGCATGTCCGTCGGGCGGGACCCCATCACCTACCGGCAGGACGCCAACCTGCCACGGCTGGGGGACGCGCCGCTGTCCGCGACCGACTACTTCTCCGATGTGCTGGCCGGCTACACCGACGCCCTCGAGTTCGTGCGCGGCGGTGCGATCCCGGCGCTCCTCGACGCCCATCGGGACATGCCCGTCCGGTATGTGCTGCGGGCGACTCTGGTCTACGCCCGGTTCATGGACGCCTCGACGCATCCCTCCTACCTCGCCCGGCCCGAGGAGGCCGAGCGGCTGTTCGGGCTGCTCGGGAATTCCGCCCAGTTCACGCCCGAGTTGGCCAGTCGCGTGGGCGCCGAGGAGCGCGCCGGTATGAACACGGGGAACGTGCCCTATTTCAGCTCGCGGGCGGACTCCACCGACCTGGCGACTTCGCGGGCGCGCTTCCCGGAGGTGTTCAGGACCTCGTCGGTGGACCACGCCCGGCGTGGCGTCACCCTCAACGCCGCCCGGCCGGACGGCTACCACCACCACCTGCTCGAAGAGTGCTTCGGCGAGGTGTTCGGCGAGGACAGCCCGGCCGGGCTGTCCCGGCACAGCGTGTTCGCGGCGCCCCTGCGCCACGCCCGCCCGGGCACCTGGTGGCCGGAGATCGCGCGGCGGATCGCCGATCTCGGCGTGACCCTCCACACGCCGGACGGTCCGCGGACCGGCTGGCTGGGCGGCATCGGGCCCGGGCGGCTCGCGGCGACCATCACCCCGGGCAACTTCGTCTCGTTCCACGACATGGGCGGCATCATCTCCTTCCTGAACCGGGCGACCACCCTGGACGACGGCTTCCGAACCATTCACCACCGCGCCGACCAGGGACTCGACGAACTGCTTGCGGAGTACGGCGAGACGCTGAACCAGACGCCGGAATCGGTGTTCAGCGGAGCCTCCTCCCTGCTGCTCACCCGGCCGCAGTCGGCGCCGACCGACTGGCTCGGATCCCTGCTCGACAAGATCGACGCCCGGTCCGCGTCCGGCGACGTGGAGACCGACCTGAGCAACGGCCCGGCCGGCCTGCTGATGGTCCTGCTGTCCCGCCTGGAGGCCGGCGACGACCCCGCCGCCCTGTGCGGCGAACCCCGGCTCGCCCGCCTGCGTGATCTGGCCCTGAGCCACCTCCGCGCCCCCAGCACCGCCCCGTGGTTCGACCTGGCGCACGGCGAGCTGGGGCTCCAGTGGGCCCGCGCCCGCGCCGGAAGGGTCCTCGGCGACGAGGCGCTGGCCAGGGAGTCCGCGGACTGGCTGACCGCACGGGCCGGGTCCGGTACGGGAGGTTCGTTGGCGGGGTGGTGCAACGGCGCCGCCGGCCTGCTGCTGGCCTCCGCCGAGATCCTGTTCTCCGCCGGCCGGGCGGACGAACTGTCCGGCCGTCGGCTGACGACCCTGGTCGAGACGGCGACACGGCTGCCCGCCCGTCGACCGGTGGACCTGTCGGTCTGCCACGGCAGCAGCGGCGTCGTCCAGTCGCTGATCGCCACGGGGCGCGTGCTCGGCGACGACTCGCTGCTGGCCCGGGCACGCGAATACCAGGAACTCGTCCTGACCAGGGCCCGCGAAAACGGGTTCTACACGGGGTCGCCCGGCCGGACCTCGCTGCTCGGTTACATGCTCGGCTGGGCCGGTATCGGGGACACCGACGCCCTGCTGCACACCGCGGAGCAGAGCCATGACGACGGCTTCTTCCGGGTCCCGGTCGCGATGACCTCGGAATTCGCGCGGCCGGCCCAGCCGGTGGGGTGAGCCGTCTCCGTCTGTGGTGAGTCTGTGGTGAGTATGGGACAGCGACACGCCGTCGTCATGGCGTGTCTCTGTCCCATACTCACCACAAAATCAGGTGCCCTTGCGCATCAGCAGACGCCCGTGGCGGAGCGGCCGCTCCCCCTCGCGTGGCTCACGCATCATCCGGCCGACCTCGACGAACCCGGCCTCGCCGGCCAGCCTCGCGAGCTCGTCGATCGGCCACCGGTAGGCCGTCGTCACTTTGTGGTCGAACTCCGTGACCGGGTCACCCTCCGACTCGAAGAACGCGAGCAGGAGGTGACCCTCGGGCGCGAGCACCCGCCGGAACTCCGCGAAGAACGAGGGCAGGTTCTGCGGCGGGGTGTGAATAGTCGAGTACCAGGACACGACGCCGTTCAGCTCGCCGTCGGCCAGGTCCAGGGCGTCCATGGAGCCGACCTCGAACCGCAGGTCCGGGTATGTCTCGCGGGCGATATCGATCATCACGGGCGACAGATCGACGCCGAAGACATCCAACCCCAGGTCCCGCAGATGCGCGGTGATACGCCCGGGGCCGCACCCCAGCTCCGCGACGGGCCCGGCGGCCGCGGTGGCCCGCGCTACCTCGGCGAACGCGGCGAGCAGCGCGCGATCCAGCGGAACGTTGTCGAACTCATTGCGGACCAATTCGGTGTAGAGGACGGCCACGGCGTCGTAGGCATCCGCTGTCGCACTGAGGTGGGAGGAAAGGTCGGTCACAAGCGAGGACCCTAGGGCCTCCCCTGGCGCACTGGCGAGCGGCAGAAATCAGCCTTGATCACGTTCCTGGCGGGTTCGTCGTCGTTCCAGTTGTCGTTGGTGTTCAGCGACAACACATGGCTGCCGTCCTCCGTCGAAACGGCGTAGGTGACCGAGCCGAAGATGTCTCCGTCGTGCCCCCACACCGTCTCGCCGCATGTCAGGGGGTAGGTCCGCACACCGAGCCCGTACTCGTATCCGCGCCCGGTGTCGACGCCGGTCAGCAACTCGTCCTGCTGATGCGGGGGGAGAATGCGCCTGCCGAAGAGTGCGCCGAAGAAGCGGTTCAGATCGTGGGTGGTGGAGATGATCTCCCCGGCCGCCCCGGCCATGGAGGGGTTGAACTCGGTGACATCGTAGACCGGCGCCTCCGGCGAGTCGACGAACAGACGGGAGTACGCCCGCGCATGGGGCTCCGGCAGGGTCGGGGAGAACCCCGGTACGACGGTCTCGTCGAGGTGCAGCGGGCGGAGCAGCCGGCTCTCCACCACGTCGGCGTAGCTCTGGCCGGTGGCGGCCTCGATGACCATCCCCGCGAGGAGATAGTCGGTGTTGGAGTAGCGCCACTCGTCCCCCGGCTCGAACAGGGGCGGGTGGGAGGTGGCGATCTTGACGAGCCGGTCCGGCGTCCAGTTGTCGTAGCGGTGCTCCAGGAACGCCGCGCCGACGTAGCGGGAGACGAAGTCCTGGTCCTTGAGTATGTCGAAGACACCGCTGGTGTGGTTGAGGAGTTGGCGAAGGGTGATGCTTCGACCGTCGTAGTCGCTGTGGACGAACACTCCGGGAAGCCACTTCTCGACGCTGTCGTCCAGACTCAGGCTCCCCTCCGCCTCGAGCTTCAATAGCGTGACCGCCGTGAAGGTCTTGGTGATGCTGCCGATACGGAAGTGATCCGCGGGCGTCCGTGGACGGGGTCGCTCCAGATCCGCGACGCCGGCCGTGCCGTACCAGGACCGCCGACCCAAGTCGACTCTGGCGATGGCGCCGGGGGTGCCGCTTGCGACCAGGTCCTCCAGCGCGGCCTGGGTGGCGGGGCGATCCGGGCCGGCGGGGTGCGGTGGCCGGTGCTGCTGGGCGGTTGCGGTGGACATCGGCGCGAGGAACACCGCGACGGCGGCTGCCACGGCAAGACCGGTGAGCGTGCGAGGTGGTCGGAGATGATGGCGATTCATGTTCTCGAAGTTACGGGCGATTTACGGCGCCGCCATCAGGGATCACCCTGGCTGTGCCCTTGGTCCACCCCGAGACCGGTGGGGCTCAGCGGTTGACCTTGACACTGATGTGAGACTTTAGCCTTCCTTCGCCGAGATCTCCGACGACGAGATCTCCGACGACAAAGGAGCAATGATGCCGGGAGCAGTGATCATCGGAGCGGGGCCGGGGATCGGCCAGTCGGTCGCCCGCCGCTTCGCGCGCGAGGGTCTGCCGATCGCCCTCGTGGCACGGTCCGAGAAAACACTGACGGCCGCGACGGAAGCCCTTTCCGCCACCGGGGTACCGATACGCCCCCTGGTCGCCGACAGCACCGACGAACGCGCCCTGCGCACCGCCCTGGACACCGCGATCGAGGAATTCGGCCTGCCCGATGTCGTGGTGTACAACGCGGCGATCATCCAGTCGGACTCGCTCGGCGAGCTGTCCGTATCCGCACATCTGGACGCCTGGGCCGTCAACGTGGTCGGGGCGATCAACGCCGCCGCGCGCGTCGTCCCGGCGATGGCGGAGCGTGGCAGCGGTTCGTTTCTCATCACCGGCGGAATGCCCGAACCGAAGCCGCAGTACCTCAGCCTCTCCCTCGGCAAGGCCGGTGTGCGGTCTTTGGCGGCGCTGCTCGACCAGCAGTACGGCGGCTCCGGTGTGCACGTGGCCACGGTGACCGTCGACGGCCCGGTCGCCCCCGGCACGGACTTCGACCCGGACGTCATCGCCGAACACTACTGGCGGCTGCACACCCAACCGCAGCACGAGTGGGAGCGGGAGGTCCTGCACACCGGACGCACCGACACTGACCCCGCCTAGAGACGGTTGAACGCGAGACGAACACTTCATGAGAGTTCGGCCACACCGGCCACCTATCCGTCCCAGAGACATACATTCACCCCCTCAGCTCATGACCTGACGGGGGAAAAGATCATGGGATGGCTGATCGAGCTGTTGGCTCCGGAGAATCTTCTGGCTCTGCTCGGTGTCGTCGTCACGGTCGGGGGACTGTCGTACGAGCGGCTGATCCCTGGCCGGAAGCGCATCGGATACCGCGTCCAGATGGACACGCGCATCGACGGCGACCCGAACGTCGGCCACATACATCAGCGGCTGAGCATGCTGGAAGATCTCGCCGGGGCCTCGCTGGTGCTGCTGCGGATCGAGAACGACGGCTTTCGCAGCATCGACGTCGACGACTACATCACCGCGCCCTCGACCGAACACCGCGGTCTCACCGCCGTCTTCCCCGACCGTACCGTCCGGGACGTGGCCGTGACCGAGCCCAGCCACCCGGATCTGCTGCGGTATCTGCCGCAGCGCGGGACCGAGACGAATCCGGGGCTCATCTGCCGTGGCAATGAGATCGTCCTGCCGAGAGTGCCCCTGAACAAGGGCGACCACTTCAAACTGCTGGTGTTGCTGTCCGGCGGCGGGACCGACAAGGAGCCGCACGTCGTCGGTCGTATCAGGGAGGGCAGGATCCGGAACAACGAGCACTTCCGGCGGCCCAGCAATCGCGTGCTGGGGCTCATCGGCAGCCTGGTGCTCCTCATGATCCTCCAGCCCGTCGGCTTCCAGCTCCTGGAGCCCGAACCCCTGCGCCAGGGCTGTGCCAAGGGGACGCTCACCGTCGTCGGCTCCACCGCGTTCGAGCCGGTGATGGACGATCTGGATACGGCGTACGAGGACGACTGCCAAGGCGCCGCCCACATCACCGTCGACGCCCAGGGCAGCGGCCGGGGAACCGACGCGCTCCGAAGCGCCGGGGAGGGAACGGACGGCTTCCCCGCCTACGTCTCCTTCTCCGACGGCCGGCAAGGGAGTGGGGACCCCAAGCTCAAGGAGCATCTGATCGCGCTCTCCGTCTACACCATGGTCGTGAACAAAGAGGTCCGGCTGCCGAATCTCTCCATCACGGATCTGCGGAAGCTCTACTCCGGCGACATCACCAACTGGAAGCAGTTCCCCGGCGGGCCCGATCTTCCGGTCAGGCTGGTGAGCCGGGACGGGAAATCGGGGACCCGCGGCGTGTTCGAGAAGCGCGTGCTGGGCAGCACCGCCGAGCCCGCGCGTACGTCCGACGACTGCAAGACGCCGAAGTTCGGCAATGCGCACATCGTCCGCTGCGAATTCGACAAAACAGGAGAGGTGTTGAAGGCCGTGGCCCGGATCCCGGGCGCGATCGGCTACACCGAGCTGAAAGCGGCCAAGGACCGCGCCGACCAGCGGAAGGATATTCGCCTGCTGCATCTGGACGGGCAGAAACCGTCCATCGGCGCCGTCAGGGACGAGGCATATCCCTTCTGGGAGCCCGAGTACGCCTACACCTACGGGGCCCCGCCGGCCAACTCCCTCACCTCGAAGTTCCTCGACTTCCTGGCCGGCGACACCGGACGGAATCTCATCGAGCACCACGGTCATCTGCCGTGCTCCGCCCCGGAGAACCAGCTGGCGTGCCGGCGGGCGCTCCGGGCGTGAAGCCCGCCGGGTCAGCCGCTGGACGGGTCAGCGGGCAGCGGACATCAGCGGATAGTCCGTGTAGCCCTCGGGGCCGTGCGTGTAAAGGTGCCGCTCGTCGATGGTGTTCAACGGTGCTCCGGCCGCGAACCGCAGGGGCAGATCGGGGTTGGCGATGAAGGCACGGCCGTAGGAGACGAGGTCCGCGCGGCCGTCCCGCAGCACCTTCTCGCCGGCCTCCCGGGTCGTCGCCTCACCGTTCTCCCCGACGTTGGCGATGAGCGGGCCCGACCAGCGAGGGCGGAGGTCATCCAGCGCCGGATAGCGGGCGTTGTCCGTGAGGTGAAGGTACGCCAATCCCGCGCTGTCGATCGCGTCGACCAGAGCCCGGTAGACGGGGGCGGGATCGGACTCGGCCATCCCGAACTGCGGATTGCCCGGCGAGATGCGCAGCGCCGTCCGCTCCGCCCCGATGGCTCCGGCGACCGCCTCGACCGCCTCGACGGCGAACCTGATCCGGCCCGCCACCGATCCTCCGTAGACATCCTGGCGCAGGTTGGTGTTGTCCGCGAGGAACTGGTGAATGAGGTAGCTGTTGGCTCCGTGCAGCTCCACGCCGTCGAAGCCCGCCTCGATCGCGTGCCGAGCGGCCTCGGCGTAGTCGTCGAGGGCGGTGCGGATGTCGGCGAGGCTCATGGCGCGGGGCACGACCGCATCGGCCTTGCGCCCGCCCGGTATGTGCACGGGCCCCGGCTCCGGAACGGCCGAGGGTCCGGCGGGGACGGAGCCGTCGATCCGGGCCAGTGGATGTCCCTTGCGGCCCCCGTGCATCAGCTGCGCGAAGATCCTGCCGCCCGCGGTGTGCACGGCTTCGGTGACCTTCCGCCAACCGGCCACATGCGCTTGCGTCTCCAGACCGGGGACGCGCCAGTCGCTCTGGCCGCGCCGGCTCGGCCAGATCCCCTCGGTGATGAGAAGACCGGCGCTCGCGCGCTGCGCGTAGTGGTCGGCGACGAGCGGGAGGGGAGTGCCGTCCTCGTAGGCGCGGAACCGGGTCATCGGCGCCATGACCATGCGGTTGGGCAGCTGGAGTGGCCCCAGGGAATGAGGGGTGAGAAGGTCTGCGTTGCTCATGCCGAGACGGTAGAAGCTCACATTGGTGTCAGATTCAAGTGGAGGCGGCGGCGTGCGCATCGGTGAACTGGCCCGCCGTACGGCAGTCAGCGAGCGTTCGCTGCGCTACTACGAGCAGCAGGGGCTGCTCACCTCATACCGCACGCCCGGCGGCCACCGCGCCTATGCCGAGGGCGCGGTGGACCGGGTGATCCGTATCCAGGAGCTCTACGCCGCCGGGATGTGCAGCTCGAAGATCGCCGCGTTGCTGCCCTGCATACGGGACGCGGACGGCGGTCCTTCGTCGGAGGCCACCCCGCGGCTGGTCTCCGAGTTGTGGGAGCAGCGGGAGCGGCTGAACCGGATGATCGCGGAACTGGCCCGCGCGCGCGAGGTCCTCGACGGGGTGATCGAGGCGGCTTCGGGCGAGCCGGCTTCGGGCGAGCCAGTGGCCGGCCCGCTCGCCCGGGCACGTGAGGATCTGGCCCCGTGAACGCCGTCCGGCGGGCAGAGACCGCGAAGGCCCAGGGCGTCGGCCCGACCGGCTACACCGACTACCCCACCCTCGACGCCGTACGCTGATGGCTCGGACATGTCCCGTACGCCCGCCGCCCGAAGGGATGCGAAACGATGTCGGCCACGTACGAAGACGGGGCCGCCGAAGGCGGGACCGCCGAAGACCCGGGCGCCGCGGCGGCCCGCCTCACCGGCCGCCCGGTGACCGGCCTACGCCCCCTGTCGGGGACGCTCGCCGAAGTCGTGCTCGACGGCGGGCAGGTGGTGATGGTCAAGCGCGGCTCCGACCCCGGCGCCGCGCAAGCCGAGGCGGCGGGGCTGCGCTGGCTGGCCGAGGCCGGTACGGTCCGCGTCCCGGTGGTGCACGGCCACGACCCGCACTGGCTGGTGACCGAACAGATCCCGACCGGCCCACCCAGCGCCCGCGCCGCAACCCGATTCGGCCACGACCTGGCCGCCCTCCACACCGCCGGCGCTCCCACGTTCGGCGCCCCGCCACCCGGCGGACCCGAGGAGGCGTACATCGGGGTCGCCCCGATGCGCAACGTCCCCGGCCCCGACTGGCCCCTCTGGTACGCCGAACACCGCGTACTGCCCTATCTGCGCCGCGCAATCGACGACGGCACGATGCGCTCCGCCGAAGCAGCCACGATCGAGCGCGTCTGCGAACGGCTACCCGAACTGGCAGGCCCCGCCGAGCCCCCCGCCCGGCTCCACGGCGACCTCTGGAACGGCAATGTCCTCTGGGGCGCCGACGGACAGACCTGGCTGATCGACCCGGCCGCACACGGCGGCCACCGCGAGACCGACCTCGCGATGCTCCACCTGTTCGGCTGCCCGCACCTGGACCGTGTACTGGACGGCTACCAGGAAGCGGTACCGCTCACCGACGGCTGGGCGGACCGCATCGGCCTGCACCAGCTCTTCCCCCTGCTGGTCCACGCGGTGCTCTTCGGCCGCGGCTACGCCGAGCAGGCGCTCGCGGCGGCCCGGGCGGCCCTGGCTGGCTGAGCGGCTCTCAGCTGCCGTACAGCCAGCTGTCGTACGCGGCCTCGTCGACCACCCCGTACAGCCAGATCGCCACGGGCGCCAGAACGAGGCCCACGACGCCGCAGCGCACCATGGCGGGCGCCACGATCGTGACGCCCTCCGTCTGCCCGGTGACCGTACGCCAGTCGCGCCACCGCCGGATGTCGCCCCCGCAGACCGACCAGAAGAAGAAGCCGAACAGGAGGAAGCCCCCGCCGAAGACGAGGCTGAGGCCACCGGCGACCGCGAGGAACTCCATCCGGTCGTGGTGGTCCGCGACGAACCACATGGCGACCATGAGCACGGGGACGGCGGCCAGCCCGTACAGCGCCCCGCGCAGCAGCACGTCGCGCAGCCGCAGCCGCGGCTCGATGATCCCGCTCTCGTCGGAGTCCATGTTCCGCACGATATCCGGCCTGGATCATCGGGTCACCGGTCGGGACCCGCTGGGCCGTCTGGGCCTGGAAGGGCGGCCACCGGCCCCGACCGAGTTGTGGTCCTGCGTCGTCAGGCCGCATCCTCAGCGTGCACTTTGGTCGGGCGGAGGTGTCTTCCCGCGGTGCGCGGATCGCCGGCGGACGTGGACGGTGGCGGTATGCGGGGCGGTGATGACGCTGTGGTCCGGGATGGTGCGTCCGGCGAGGGTGACGCCGCTGGCGATGCGGCAGTCTCGGCCGAGGGCGAGGCCGGGGCCGAGGCTGATGCTGTTGCCGGTCTGGACCCGCTCGCCGATGAGGGCACCGAACTGAGGTGTCCCACATCGGTAAAGCCCGTCTGGCACGCGCAAAATGATCTCCCGGTCGGGCTTGCTCATGTGCGGGCTCCACATGCTGATAGCCGCGACCGTCAGATTCGCGGACAGGTGGGTGTCGGCTCCAACCAGCGTGCTATTGATCCCGATACGATGGCCGAGGATCACCCGCTCGCTGAGGAACGACCTGGTCACCTCGCAGTTGAAGCCGACCGAAACTCCGGCGCACAGCACGGAGCCGGATCGGACCGTGGAGAACTCCCACACGCGTACGTGAGGACCGACGATCACGTCGTCGCCGATGATCGCGGTCGAGTGAATCCGGGCCGTGGGGTGGATTCGGTGCGGAAGCCGGCCGAGGGCCTGGCGGTGCCAGTCCTCCCAGACTGCGAGGAAGTCCGCGAGATCCGTCTCCTCCAAATGCTCGTAGGGGGTGCCATCCAGCATCCCGTCGGTGGGGGCGGTGAGGTAGTCGCCGAGGCGGATGGTGGGCATGAAGGGCCTTTCCGGTGTGTGGTCGGTGGCCGGTCCCCGGGCGGCTAGCATCACCGACACGTATCCGAGGAACGGAGTTCATCCGTGCGTCACCCGCGCGTTGGCGTCGCCATCTTGACCATGGGCACTCGGCCCGCCGAGCTGGCCGACCTGCTCGCTTCAGTCGCCAAGCAGGACACGCCTGCCGCGCGAGTGGTGGTCGTCGGCAACGGCTCGCCGCTGCCGCCCCTCCCCGACGGGGTAACCGGTGTGGAACTGCCGGATAACCTGGGCATCTCCGGCGGCCGGAACGCCGCCCTGGCCCGGCTGAAGGAGTTCGGGGATGTCGATGTGGTGGTGGACCTGGACGACGACGGGCTGCTGATCAGCACGGACGTCTTCACCCAGCTGGTGGAGCTGTACGAGTCCGACCCGCGGTTGGGCATCGTCAGCTTCCGCATCGCCGACGAGCGGGGCCGCACCCAGCGCCGCCATGTTCCCCGCCTGCGCACCTCGGATCCGATGCGCGGCGGGTTGGTGACGACGTTCCTCGGCGGCGGCCACGGTCTGTCCATGCGGATGCTGGAGGAAATCGGCGGCTGGCCCGAGCCGTTCTTCTACGCCCATGAGGAGACCGACCTGTCCTGGCGCGCCCTGGACGCGGGTTGGAAGGTGCTCTACGAACCGGACTTGGTGCTCCAGCATCCGTGGACATCGCCGACCCGGCACGCGGTCTTCTACCGCATGGTCGCCCGCAACCGGGTCTGGCTGGCCAAACGGCACCTTCCCGCCCTCCTCGTCCCCGTCTACCTGGGGATCTGGACCACGCTGACCCTGGCCCGCACCAGGTCGGCGGCCGGTTTGCGGGCATGGTTCGGCGGCTTCGTCGAGGGCCTGCGCACCCCGTGCCCACCGCGTCGACCGATGCGGTGGGCCACCGTATGGCGGATGACCCGGCTGGGCCGACCTCCGGTCATCTGATCAGGCGGTCGCGGCCTCGCTCTCCGCCCGCAGCCACGCGGGGATCGCCTCGGGAGTCTTGTCCAGCCAGGCCGCGTAGCGGGCCACCCCCTCCTTGACCGTGATCGTCGGCCGCCAGCCGAGCACCGCCTCCATGTGGTGGGTGGCCGCATAGCCGCCGAGCGGGTCGCCGGGCGGCATCGGCGTCTCCACGAACCGAGTGCCCGGATACCGCTCGGCGACCAGCTCGGCCACCGTGCGGATGCTGGTCGGAATCCCCGTGCCAACGTTGATCGTCTCGTTATGGGCCCGCGGCGCGACCAGCGCCCGTACCGTGGCGGTGGCGACGTCCTCGACGTGCACCAGGTCGCGGACCTGACGGCCGCCACCGTTCAGCTGCAACGGCAGGCCGAGGGCCGCGCGGGTGGCGAACCAGGCCACCACCCACGAGTGGCTGTTCTCTTTGACCACCTGCGGCTCCCCGTAAACCGAGAAATACCGCACGATCGTGAACGAGGTGTGCACAGCGCCCAAGGTCAGCGCGGTCTGCGTCTCGCCCCACGCCTTGGTGTTGCCGTAGACGGACATCGGCCGCAGGGGGCCGTGCTCGTGGAACTGCGGCGGAACCCGGCCGTAGGCGGCTTCCAGCAGCTGCCGCACCGACCGGTACTCATCGCACGGTCGTGCCCAGTCCTCCGGGTTGCCGTTGCCGTAGACGCTGGCCGAGGAGACGAGGGCGAACCGGCGGATCCGTTCGCAGGCGGCCACGGCGTCGAGAAGTACCTGAGTGCCGGTGATGTTGGTGTGGATCGCGGCCATGGGCCTACGGGTG
Source organism: Streptomyces sp. LZ34 (assembly GCF_053890475.1). Classification (NCBI taxonomy): domain Bacteria; kingdom Bacillati; phylum Actinomycetota; class Actinomycetes; order Kitasatosporales; family Streptomycetaceae; genus Streptomyces; species Streptomyces sp. LZ34. The sequence goes on along the minus strand of NZ_CM132680.1, from coordinate 8,265,751 downwards.
CAGGCCGCGACATCCGCCAGGGCGGCGGCGTGGATCACGTAATCCGCCTCAGCGACCGCCTTCTTGACCACGCCCGAGTCCTGGATGTCGCCGACGACGATGTCCGGATCGGCAGCATCGACACCGAACAGGTCGCGGTAGACGTGCCTGGGATAGGCGTCCAGCATGCACAACGAGACCGGTCGGGCCCCGAGCCGGCGCAGGCAGGCCGTGATACGGCTGCCGATCAGCCCGGCTCCGCCGGTGACCAGCACCGTCCGGCCGACGAGTTCCTTCAATACATTCCCACATCGCGGTGAGGTGTGCGGCGTCACTTGCCCTCCTGACGGGCCTGCTCGCGCTTGGCGATGAGCTGCGCGAACTGGATGGCGTACAGCTCCATCTGGTCGGGGGTGAAGACCAGCACCGATTCCGTGATCCGGCCGTCGGTGTGGTGCAGCTCGATGCCGAGGGCAGCCTGCTGGGCACGGTGGTCGTACATCGCGTCCCGCTTCAGCGGAGTCGCGTGCGTGACCGACGCCCACACGCCCTCAGCCGTTGGTGTCTTCTGCTTCATCGCACTCACTCCAGGGGGTCACCGCGACCCGCTCACTGCGGGCCGTCCTGGTCACCGAGGACACCGCAGACCGGTCGGCGGCGGGAGGTGCATCCCCTTGGCGTGCACACGGTTTGCACGCTGCGTAAACATCTTGCAACTACCTGTATCGGCGACAGTTTGACGGGACAATAGGTCCCCATGGGAGGTGATTCGTCATGGACGGCGCACATCCGATCTGGCGCTCAGTCGCCATGCGCGATGCCCACGCCCGCCGTGACGCCGGGGCGATCGTCCGCTTAGCCCGTCGCGCGGCCGACATCACGCTCGCCCAACTCGGAGCGGCCGTCGGCTACACCGCCGCCTCGCTGTCCCGAATGGAGCGCGGCAAACAGCCCATGCGCGACGTACAGCTGCTGCGGCAGGTCGCCGAGTATCTGGGCATCCCGCCCGACCTGCTGGGACTCGCACCCCGACACGAGCAGGCGACATCCCGCCGATACGTCGATCAGCGCCTCTCCGGCACCACTAGGGTGGGCGCGCAGGCCCTGTTCGGCGAAGAGGGGGACGACCCAGTGCGACGCCGCGAACTCCTGACCGGTCTGGCCGGGGCGACCGCCGGTGCGGTCTTCGGACCCACCCCGGCCGCCGCCCAGTCTCCGGCGCGACCGATGCTGTCGGGTCTGGAGGACCTGCTGCTGCACCAGCAGAACAGCCCGCTGCTCGGCCCGGACCCCACTCCGTCCACGGTCCTCGCGGTGGTCGATACCTCCCGCCGCGACTTCAGCGCCTGCCGCTATGACGCCCTTGCCCGCAGCCTGCCGTCCCGGATCGCGCTCGCGCAGGCCCTGGGCGCCGAGGGGCATGCCTGGCAGGCGGCGACCGCGGTCGCCGACCTCTACACCGTCGCGACCCGGCTGTGTATCAAGCTCGGCGAGGACGGCCTCGCGGCGGTCACCGCCGACCGGGCCCTGACCGCGGCCCTGGGCGGCGCGGACGCGCTGACCGTCGCCGAGGCCCACCGCATGGTCTCCAGCGCCTGGCGCCGCCAGGGCCACTACGCCCGCGCCACCGACGTGGCCGTCACCGCGGCCCAGCAGCTGGCCGCCGACCGCACCACGGACATGACCGAACGGCTGTCCGTCCAAGGCAACCTGTACGCCACCGCCGCCTACACCGCGGCGAAGCAAGGCGACCGGCACACCGCACAGACGCTCATCGCCGAGGCACAGTCCACAGCCAGCCGACTCGGCCACGACGAACTGCTGCGCGGCACCGTCTTCGGCCCCAGCCAGGTGGTCCTGCACCAGATTTCGATCAGCTACCTGCTCGGCGACGCCGGACAAGCCATCGAGCACGCCCGCCGTATCGACACCGCCACCCTGCCCACTACCGAACGCCAGGCCCGCTACTGGATCGACGTCGCTCGCGCCTTCGACCAATGGGGCAAGCCTGACCGCTGCTACCGGGCGTTGCTGGCCGCGGAGCACGGCGCACCGCAGGAAGTCCGCCGCGGCTCCGTACGGACGATGGCCGCCGGGCTGATGCGGCACGATCGCACTCTTCCCGGCGTTCGTGCGTTCGCTCAGCGCGTCGGCGCCCTCGCATGACGCCGCCGAGCGCCGCCGGGCCCGGTTTCAGCGGGTTTCAGGACCCGGCCGCGCACGGCGGACACCGGGAGACCGGCCGCGGCTACGCCGAGCAGGCGCTCGCGGCGGCCCTGGCGGCCCTGGCGGCGTGACCCGCGCTCAACTCCCGTACAGCCAGCTGTCGTACGCCGCCTCGTCGACCACCCCGTACAGCCAGAGCGCGACGGGCGCCAGAACGAGGCCCACGACACCGCAGCGCACCAGGACCGGTGCCGCGACCGTGACGCTTTCCGTCTGCCCGGTGACCGTACGCCGAGTCCATGGCCTCACGATATCCGGCTCGGTCCGGCCGAGACCCGCTGGGCCGTCTGGCCCTGGGCAGGAGACCACCGGCCCCGACCGTGTGGAGCAATTCCCGTCACCCGGCCGAATGCGAGCCCGGCCACGAGGCGTTGGAGCGCCGTTTCGGACATGCTCACCAGTGGATACTCCCTGCTGCTCGATGAGACGACGAAATGGAGATCCGCGATGCGCATGACCCTGCGACGACTGTCGGCTCTGGCTCTCGGTTCGGTGGCCCTCCTCGGGCTCCCGGCACCGAGCGCTGGCGCCGAGGGCTTGGGCGAGATCCCCGGGCTCTACGGAGTCGATCAGGCGGCCCGGTGCAGGACGAGCCCCGCCATCGGCACCAGCGGCCTCGATCTCATCAGCGCGACCGGTGAGGACACCTACAGCACCGCGTGCGGCAATGTGGCGAACCGCGACAGGGTGAAGCAGCGTCTCGAGTGCCGGACGGACCCCGCCAACGTGTTGGTGTCGCCCAAGGCCGACAGAAAGTTCAACACCGGCTGCTCCAACACCGCCCTCGACGGCGGCAACCGCGACGACCATCAGCACGAAGACCGCCGCGGTGACCGATACAGCGACCGGCGCGGCTACTGACCGGCAGGCCCGACCCGACCGACAGAAAACGGTGAAGGTCCCCCGAGCCCGATGCCCGGGGGACCTTCACCGTCGGCCACCCGGCCGCTACAACCCCAGCGTCCGGTAGCGGTCGGCCACCTCGGCGAGGACCTCCGCCCCGTCCCGCGCCCACAGCACCGGGGAGCTCCACGCAGCAGCACATCGCGCAGCCGCAGCCGTGGCTGGATGATGCCGCTCTCCCCGGAGTCCATGCCCGCACGACATCCGGCTCGGTCCGGCCGAGACCCGCTGGGCCGTCTGGCCCTGAGCAGGCGGCCACCGGACCGACCGTGTGGAGCAATTCCCGTCACCCGGCCGAATACCAACCCCGGCCACGAACCGTTGGAGCGCCGCTCCGGACACGCTCATCGGCAGATACTCCCTGCTGTATCCGACGAGACAGCGGATTGGAGAACTGCTATGCGCACGACCCTCCGACGACTGGTGGCTCCGGCACTCGGCGCGATGGCCCTCCTCTGGCTTCCGGCGCCGAGCGCCGGCGCCGAGGGCTTCGGCGAGGTACCCGGCCTTTACGACATCGATCAGGCGGCCCAGTGCAGAACGAGCCCGGCCATCGGCGTCGGCAACCGCGGCGTCGTCACTGACGCAACCGGCGAGGACACCCACAGCACCGATTGCGACAATCTGGCGACCCGAACCGACGCGAAGCAGCGCCTCGAGTGCCGGACGGATCCCGCCAATGCGCTCATCACGCCCCAGGCCGACAGAAGGGCCGGCACCCGGTGCTTCAACGTGGCTCTCGACAACCGTGCCGGCCACAACGACCGGCACGGCGACCGGCGGGGCTACTGAGCGGCATTCCGCTCCGGTGAACCGAAACGGCGAGGGCACCCCGCGCCAGATGCCCGGGGGACCTTCGCCGTTCGCCACGCAGCCGCTACAACACCAGCGTCCGGTAGCGGTCGGCCACCTCCGCCAGCACCTCCGCCCCGTCCCGCGCCCACAGCGCCGGGTTGAAGATCTCCACCTCGATCGGCCCGTCGAAGCCCGTCGCGTCGACCCGCTCGCGGAACCAGCGGAAGTCGACCGAGCCGTCGCCGAGCTGGCCGCGGCCCAGGAGGACGCCCTCGGGCAGGGGGGTGATCCAGTCGGCGAGCTGGAAGGAGGCGATGCGGCCCCCGGCGCCGGCCCGCTCGATCTGGGCGGCCACCGTGTCGTCCCACCACAGGTGGTAGGTGTCAACGACGACGCCCACCTGCTCCGCAGGGAAGCGCTCGGCCAGGTCGAGGGCCTGGGCGAGGGTGGAGACGACGCAGCGGTCGGAGGCGTACATGGGGTGCAGGGGCTCGATGGCCAGGCGGACGCCGTGTTCGGCGGCGTACGGGCCGAGTTCGGCGAGGGCGTCGGCGATGCGCTCGCGGGCGGCGAAGAGGTCGCGGCTGCCGGGTGGGAGGCCGCCGGAGACCAGGACGAGGGTGTCGGTGCCGAGGGTGGCGGCCTCGTCGATGGCGGCGCGGTTGTCGGCGAGGGCGGCGGCCCGTTCGGCGGGGTCGATGGCGGTGAAGAAGCCGCCCCGGCACAGGGAGGTGACGGTCAGGCCCGCGTCGCGGATCAGCCTCACGGCCGCCTCCACGCCGTACTCCTGCACCGGCGCCCGCCACAGGCCCACGCCCGGGACGCCCGCCTTGACGCAGCCCTCCGCCAGCTCGGGCAGCGACCACTGCTTGATCGTTTCCTGGTTGAGGCTCAGCCGGGCCAGGTCGCCGCTCACACCGGTCATTGCTTCACTCCGTACACAGTCAGCAGGCTCTTCATCCTCGACTCCGCCAGCCCCGGGTCCGGGAACAGGCCGAGCCCGTCGGCGAGTTCGTACGCGCGCGCCAGGTGCGGCAGGGAGCGGGACGACTGCTGGCCGCCGACCATCGTGAAGTGCGACTGGTGGCCGGCCAGCCAGGCCAGGAAGACGACGCCCGTCTTGTAGAAGCGGGTCGGGGCCTGGAAGAGGTGGCGGGACAGTTCGACCGTCGGGTCGAGCAGGCCGCGGAAGGCCGCCAGATCGCCGGTGTCCAGCCTGCGCACCGCCTCGGCGGCCAGCGGGCCCAGCGGGTCGAAGATGCCGAGCAGGGCGTGGCTGAAGCCGCGGTCGTCGCCCGCGATCAGCTCGGGGTAGTTGAAGTCGTCGCCCGTGTAGCAGCGCACGCCGTCCGGAAGGAGGCGGCGCAGCTCGACCTCGCGCTGGGCGTCGAGGAGGGAGACCTTGATGCCGTCGACCTTGTCGGGGTGGGCGGCGATGACATCGAGGAAGGTGCGGGTGGCGGCGTCCAGGTCGGTGGCGCCCCAGTAGCCCTCGAGCGCCGGGTCGAACATGGGGCCCAGCCAGTGCAGGACGACCGGCTCGGCGGACTGGCGCAGCAGGTGGCCGTAGACCTCCAGGTAGTCCTCGGGTCCCTTGGCCACGGCGGTCAGGGCCCGGGAGGCCATGAGGATGGCCTGGGCGCCCGCCGTCTCGACGACCTCGAGCTGCTCCTCGTACGCGGCCCTGACCTCGTCGAGGCTGTACGGGTAGCCGACCTCGGTGACGGCCAGCTGGTCGGTGCCGACACCGCAGGCGATGCGGCCGCCGACCGCCTTGGCCTCGGCCGCCGAGCGGCGGATCAGCTCGGCGGCGCCGGACCAGTCGAGGCCCATGCCGCGCTGGGCGGTGTCCATGGCCTCGGCGACGCCGAGGCCATGCGACCACAGGTGGCGGCGGAAGGCGAGGGTGGCGTCCCAGTCGACGGCGGCGGGACTGTCGGGGGTCACATCGGCGTACGGGTCGGCGACGACGTGGGCGGCGGAGAAGACCGTGCGGGAGGCGAGCGGCGCGCCGCCGGGGGTGAAGGCCGCGGGCTCGGTGCGGGGCCGGTACGGGCGAGTGGAGCCACCCGCGGCGGGGAGGTGGATGGTCACAGGCTCAGCTCCGGTACGTCCAGGCGGATACCCTCCGCCGACGACTTCAGGCCCAGCTCGGCGAGTTGTACGCCGCGCGCGCCGGCCAGCAGGTCCCAGTGCCAGGGCTCGTCGAGGGCGACATGGCGCAGGAACAGCTCCCACTGCGCCTTGAAGCCGTTGTCGAACTCCTCGTTGTCCGGGACCTCCTGCCACTGGTCGCGGAAGCTCTCGGTGAGCGGGATGTCGGGGTTCCAGACCGGCTTGGGGGTGGCGGAGCGGTGCTGGACGCGGCAGCGGCGCAGCCCCGCGACGGCCGAGCCCTCGGTGCCGTCGACCTGGAACTCGACCAGTTCGTCGCGGTTGACGCGGACCGCCCAGGAGGAGTTGATCTGCGCGACGGCGCCGCCTTCGAGCTGGAAGATGCCGTAGGCCGCGTCGTCGGCGGTGGCGTCGTACGGCTTGCCCTGCTCGTCCCAGCGGGTGGGAATGTGGGTGGTGACGTGCGCCTGGACGGTGCGTACGGCGCCGAAGAGCTCGTGCAGAACGTACTCCCAGTGCGGGAACATGTCGACGACGATGCCGCCGCCGTCCTGGGCGCGGTAGTTCCAGGAGGGCCGCTGGGCGCTCTGCCAGTCGCCCTCGAAGACCCAGTAGCCGAACTCGCCGCGCACCGACAGGATCTTGCCGAAGAAGCCGCCGTCGATGAGCCGCTTCAGCTTGAGCAGGCCGGGGAGGAAGATCTTGTCCTGGACCACGCCGTGCTTGACGCCGGCCGCGTCGGCGAGCCTGGCCAGCTCCAGGGCGCCGGCCAGGCCGGTGGCGGTGGGCTTCTCGGTGTAGATGTGCTTGCCCGCCGCGATGGCCTTTCCGATGGCCTCTTCGCGGGCGGCGGTGACCTGCGCGTCGAAGTAGATGTCGATCGAGTCGTCGGCGAGGACGGCGTCGACGTCGGTGGACCAGTGGTCCAGGCCGTGGTGCTCGGCCAGGGCCTTGAGGGCGTGGTCCCGGCGGCCGACCAGGACCGGCTCGGGCCACAGCACGGTGCCGTCGCCGAGGTCGAGGCCGCCTTGTTCGCGGATGGCGAGGAGGGAGCGGACGAGGTGCTGGCGGTAGCCCATGCGGCCCGTCACGCCGTTCATAGCGATCCGCACTGTCTTGCGTGTCACGGTTCTCTTCTCCTCACCGAGGTCCTCATCAGACGGCGCCAGAGTCATAGCAAGCGCTTTCTTTCTCCTACGCTAGCCGCCCCGGCCCGGCTCTGTACAGAGAGCGGACACGGGGCGGTCGGCGCGTCAGCGCAGGGTCAGGCGGTAACTGAACGGCGCGCGCCCGGTGATCAGCACACGGATGCCGGAGACATTGAGGCTGCCGGCCATCCAGCTGTAGCGCTCCCCCGCGTCCACCGTGGCCGGCTGACGCGGTCCGCTGCCGTTGCCCGGCCCGAACTTGATCACGTCATCGCCCACGGTGTATGTCCCGTACGCCTTCACCAGCTGGTACGTGTCCGCCTGGCCGGAGACCGGCTCCACGCCGCTGAGCGTGCCGCCCGGGCGGAAGCAGAGTTCCAGGGCGAGCGGGACCTCGGAGTCGCCGACCGAGAAGTCCAGGTCCCAGCCGCCGCCGGACTCCTTCAGCCGCACCTCCGTGCGCAGGGTGCGCCACTGCTTGGGCCGGTGCGGGAAGTCCATCGCGGACCAGAACCGGCCGTCGTCGGTCAGCGGGTACAGCCCGTCGGACCGCCGGTGCTGCGGCGGCAGCGGCAGGTGGAACGCGGCCCGGACCTCCGCCGAGAGCCGCCAGCCGTCGGCCGTGCGTACCAGGTCCTCGGCCCGGAAGTGGCCGGTGGAGAAGAACTGCGGGGACAGCCGCAGCGAGTCCAGGATCGCCGCGCCCTTGCGCCACTTGAGGAAGGTCGGGTTGGTGGACAGGCCGGAGGAGATGGCGTGGACGTCGGGGAAGTCGGTGCCGCCGAAGATCGTGGTGCGGGTGGCGGAGCTGCCGATCCGGACCAGGCCGTTGTCCTTGTCGTGGAACGTGAACTTCTGCGGCGCCTCGGTGGCCTTGGGGAGCGGCGCGGCCAGCTCCGGGTGGTCCAGCACCTCGGCGAGGAAGTCCCCGAGCGGGGTCTCGTCGAAGGTCTGGTCCGCCCCGCGCCGCTGGATGGTCTCGGCGACGGCCGCGAAGCGCCCGTCCTTGTCCCGGAGCGCCAGGGCCCGGTACTGGAGCCAGTACTCGGACACGTGCTTCGTCGTCTTCTGGTCCTGGCGGCGCGAGTGCACCGTCTCCACCTCGCCGTTCGGCTCGATGAGGTGGAGCGTCGCCTCCAGGTTGCGGCGCACGCATGCGTACAGCTTCGGCCGGTCGGTCAGCCGCGCGAGCGTGAGCAGCGAGGGGTTGGTGACGATCGGGGCGTAGGTGGCGCTGCGCTCGCTGTACTGGCCGGCCGGGTACTGGTCGATGCCCTCTGCGAGCCAGGCGTCGATGCGCCGGGTGTAGTTCCCGTTCGGCCAGAAGGAGTTGACGCGGGCCAGCGCGGCGCAGATCTTCCACCGGTGGTTGGGGGTGTGCAGGCCGCCCTCGGACAGGCCCTTGCCGGCCTTCAGCAGGATCTTCTTGAGGGTGGCCCGGATGCCCCGTGTGGCCGCGTGGTCGTCGTCGTCCAGCAGGCCGTAGGTCAGGCCCAGGTCGACGATCGAGAAGGCGGTGTCCGGCGGGGAGTGCACCGCGCCCTGGTCGTAGAGGCCGTCGTCGAACTGCGCGGCGGCCAGCGCGTCGGCCAGCTCGGTCATCGGCGCGACCAGCGCGCCGTCGTGGTGGTGGGCGGCGTCGGCCCATACGTGCACCGAGGCCAGCAGGCGCAGGCTGCGGGCGGCCCAGCGGGCCTTGCCCTGGTCGGTCAGCTCGGCGATGGCGGCGGCGCGCCCGTCCAGGACCTCGGCCACCCGGCCGTCGGCCGCCTTGGTGAGGACGGCCAGGAAGTCCTTGTCCGGACGGCCGCCGGAGGCCGGTGCCGCGGCGGACTCCGGCGCGGCGGCGAGCAGTCCGCCGACGGCGGCGGTCCCGGCGAGGAAGTGACGGCGGTGGAGGGTCATCTGTGGTGCTCCGTGGTGGTTCGGGAGTGCTCGGGGACCTCGGGGGCGGCCCCGGAGTGCTCGACGGCCCGGGCGGCGAGCGCGAGGGGGCCGGGGACGAGGAGGGCCAGGGGCGGGTAGGACCAGGCGCAGACGGCGGCGGTGGCCACGGCCAGCAGCAGGACGACGCTGCCGCGCGGCGCGCGCACCGTCTCGTACGCCGCCGCGCGCGCCGCCTCCCGCCAGCTGGTGGCCGACTCCGGGCGGGCGCAGGCGCGCAGCAGGACCACGGCCAGCAGGGCGCCCGCGGCCAGCAGGGCGGGGCGGAAGACCGCCGCGCCCGGCAGGCCGGCCCCGGCCAGCAGCGCGTTGAACAGCAGCAGCGCGCCGCCCGCCACGACGGCCCCGCCGGCCAGCAGGTCGCCGGTGCGCAGCCGGGCGCGCAGGGCCCGGAAGTAGCCCGCGACGGTGACCGTCTCGTCGTGGCGGACCCGCCGGTCGAGCACGGCGCAGGCGGTGGACATCGCGGCGGGCGCGGTGAGCACCGGCAGAGCGGCGGCGGTGGTCATCAGGCCCAGCAGCAGCACGTCGGAGAAGAGGGCGAAGCGGGGGCCGACCAGCTCGCCCGGCTCCCGGGTGGTGGCGTGGGGCATGGTGGCTCAGCCCTTCAGTCCGGAGTTGGCCATGCCGTCCACCAGGAAGCGCTGGAAGGCGAGGAAGAACAGCACGATCGGCAGCAGCGCGAAGACCGACATGGCGAACATCGGGCCGAAGGCCGACTGGCTGGAGGCGTCCACGAAGGAGCGCAGGGCCAGGGTGAGGGTGAACTTCTCCGGCTCGAAGAGGTAGATGAGCTGGGTGAAGAAGTCGTTCCAGGTCCAGATGAAGGTGAAGATCGCGGTGGTGATCAGGGCGGGCCTGGTCAGCGGCAGGATGACGCTGAAGAAGGAGCGGAACGGCCCGCAGCCGTCGATCCGCGCCGCCTCGTCCAGCTCGCGCGGCAGCGAGCGCATGAACTGGACGATAAGGAAGACGAAGAAGGCGTCGGTGGCCAGGAACTTCGGCAGGATCATCGGCCAGTAGGTGTTCACCATGCCGAGCTGGTTGAAGACGATGTACTGCGGGATCAGCACCGCGTGGTGCGGCAGCATGATCGTCGCGATCATGAAGGCGAACAGCGGGCCGCGCATCTTGAACCGCAGCCGCGCGAAGGCGTACGCGGCGAGCGAGCAGCTGATGACGTTGCCGAGCACCGCGCCGCCCGCGATGAGCAGCGAGTTCCACAGCAGTCGGCCGACGCTGACCTCGTTCACGCCGTCCAGCGCGGTGGAGTAGTTGCTCCACTCCAGGTGGCTGGGCAGCAGCTTGAGGCTGGCGATCACCTCGTTGGCCGGCTTGAAGGAGGTCGCGACCAGCCAGGCCAGCGGGTAGAGCATCACCAGCAGCACGGCGATCAGGACGGCGTGCAGGGCGATCCGGGCGGGGCGCGGGCGGCGGCGGGCCGTGGCGCCCGTCGCCACCGGGTGGGTGGTGTCCACGGTGGTCATCGGGCCCCCTCGTTGTCGTCGTTGGCGTAGAAGACCCAGGAGCGGGAGGTGCGGAACAGCACCGCGGTGATGATGCCGATGGCCACCAGCAGCACCCAGGCCATGGCCGAGGCGTAGCCCATGTGGGAGGCGGTGAAGCCGCGGTCGTAGAGGTAGAGCGTGTAGAAGAGCGTGGAGTCCGCGGGTCCGCCCTTGCCGCCGCTGACCGCGAAGGCCGGGGTGAAGACCTGGAACGCCTGGATGGTCTGGAGCACCAGGTTGAAGAAGAGCACCGGGGAGAGCATGGGCAGCGTGATGGAGCGGAACTGCCGCCACCATCCGGCCCCGTCCATGGCCGCCGCCTCGTACAGCTCGCCGGGTATCTGCTGGAGTCCGGCCAGGAAGATCACCATGGGGGCGCCGAACTGCCAGACGGTCAGCAGCGCCACCGCCAGCAGCGCCCAGCCCGGCTTGTTGATCCAGCCGCCGATGTCCAGGCCGAACCAGGACAGCATGTTGTCCACGGTGCCGCCGTCGTTGAAGACCGCCCGCCAGACCAGGGCGATGCTCATGGACGCGCCGAGGAGCGAGGGGGCGTAGAAGGCGGAGCGGTAGAAGCCCTTGCCGCGCTTGACGGACTTCAGCGCCAGCGCGACCGCGAGGGCCAGCGCGAGCTGTAGCGGCACCGCGATCACGACATAGGTGAGGGTCGAGGTGACCGACCGCCAGTAGCGGGGGTCCTCGGTGAACATCTGGACGTAGTTGCGGAAGCCGACCCAGCTGGGGTCGTTGAACATGTCGTAGTTGGTGAACGACAGATACAGCGACACCGCCATGGGCAGCAGCGTCAGCACACTGGCGCCGAGCACCCACGGGGACAGGAACACCCAGGCGGCGCCCTGGCGTTCGCGCTTCGGGGGGCGCTTGCCGGCCCGGCCGGCGCCTGCCGCGGCCGGCTGGGGGCGGGTTGCGGTCGCGGTCATTGCCTCAGCTCCGCCTTCGCCTCGGTGATGTAGTTCTCGGCCGCCTCACGCGGCGACATCTGCTCGAACGACACCTGGTCGTAGTCGCGCGTGAAGGTGGTCTGCAGGGACGCGTCACCCTTGGGCGGCGCGGGCGGCGGATCCTTGAGCTTGCCCTCGAACTGCTTCTGGTAGGCGGAGACCACCAGGTCGAAGCCCTCCAGCTTGGGCGCCACGACCTTGCGGATCGAGTCGTTGGCCGGGATGCCGCGGGAGTTGCCGAGGATGGCGCCCGCCTCGGGGTCGTTCAGCAGGAAGTCGATGAACCGGGCGGCCTCCTTGGGGTGGCCGGTCTTCGACGACGCCCCGAAGAACATCGAGGGCTTGAAGTACTGGCCGGGCGTGCCGTCCTCGCCCACCGGCATCGGCGCGAGCTTCACCCCCTCCCCGACGATCGGCACGTAGCCGCTGGAGGGGGCGTCCCAGTTGAAGTCCGAGACGGCCTTCAGCCGGCCGAGCGGGGTGTTCTCCACCGAGCCGTCGATCTGGGTGGTCTGCTCGGCGGGGCTCACCGCGCCCTGCTTGCGGAGCTTGGAGCACCACTCCCAGAAGCGCGCCAGGTCGTCCGCCGTGAAGCCGAGCTTGTAGTCGTCGGTGTAGAGGACCTTGCCCTGGCCGCGCAGCCAGATCTCGAAGACGTCCTCGCTCTGGCCGGGGTCGATGCTGCCCACCCGGCCTCCGGTGGCCTCAGCCGCCTTAGAGCGGGACAGCTTGAGCATGGCGTCCGCCCAGTCGTCCCAGGTCCAGCCGACCTTGGGCTCGGGCACCCCCGCCTTGCGCCACAGGACCGAGTCGTACACCACGGTCTCCGAGCCGCGCGCCACCGGGATCGCGTACTGCTTGTCGTTGACGACGCCGGTGGCCAGCAGCCCCTTGTCCATCTCGGAGGTACGCAGCTCCTTGTGGGGGCCCAGGTCGAGCAGCACCCCGCCGTCCGCGTACTGGTTGATCATCCGGTAGTCGAGCTGCATCACATCGGGGGCGTCGCCGCCCGCCGCCTGCGTGGCGAGCTTCTGCTTGTACGCGTCGAAGCCCGCGAACGAGGTGACGATGTCGATGCCGGGGTTCTTCTTCTCGAAGAGCTTGACCGCCTCTTCCGTGCGGGCCGCCCGGTCCGGGTTGCCCCACCAGGTGAAGCGCAGGGTGACCTTGCCGCCCGAGCCGCCGCCTTCACCGCCGCCGCACCCGGTGAGGGTCGCGCAGAGGGTGAAGGTGAGGGCCAGGGCGCAGGACACCTTTGTCCTGATTCGAAGCATGCTGTGGCCAGCCTCCCTTCTGATCTTTCCGAAATGTGGTTGGCCAGCGATTATGCGACTGTTTGCCGTGGTGGGATACGGGTTCGGGTCACTCGCCGTAGTACGGCAGCGTGACGCCGGGGAGTTCGTACTCGTCGCGGCGGCCGCACATGCCGTAGCCGCCCTGCCGGGTGGGCCCGGACGCGCGGACGCGGGCGCCGGCCAGATGGGCCGGGTCGCCCGCCGCGAGGGCGGCCAGATGGTCGCCGGTGCGCTGGGCGGCGGCGAGGGCGCCCGCGCGCCAGCGGGGCTCCCAGGCCGCGACCTTGGGCCCGACCAGGCGCACCGCGGCCTCGTGGAAGGCGCGCAGCGGGCCGTCGTCGCCCTTCTCCAGGGCCGCCCTCAGCTCCAGATAGCCGGTGACGGCCAGGTCGCGGCGGCGCCGGGCCGCGGCATCGGCCTCGGGCCCCTCCTTGGCGGGCAGGGCGGCGGCCGCGGCGTACGCCTCGGGGTCGGCCAGGACCTCGGAGGGGAAGGTGAACACGGCGTCGCCCGCCTCGGGCAGCCCGCTGTTCTGCATCAGCACGGTCACCTTCAGCCCGCCGCCCTGCACCATGCGGTGCACCGTGCCGGGCGAGAACCACACCACGGCGCCCGGCTCCAGCGGCGTCTCGGTATAGCCGTCCTCGACGGTCAGGGTCTGGACGGCGCCGCGCCCGCCCGTGACCACATACGCCTCGGTGCAGGCCAGGTGGAGGTGCGGGCTGCCGCCGCATACGCCGTCGGCGGCCTCCCACTCGTACGCGCTGATGTGGGACAGCCCCACCCCGCCCGGCAGCGGGTCGGTGATCCCGGTCATCTTCCGCTCACCACCCGTGGGACTTGAGGTAGGTCTCGGCGCGGTCCCGGTCCCAGGCGCCGTCCGCGACCACCACGCGGTAGCGGTACGCGAAGCTCTCGCCCGGGGCCAGCGCGAACTCCTCGAAGAACGCCCAGGAGAAGGCGACCGAGGGGATGGGCTCGGAGCGCACGAACCAGTGGGAGGCGTGAATGGCTCCCCCATCCTGTGACAGGTTCTCCGGGGCGTGCGAGAACAGCAGCGTGGAGTGCCCGTCCACGTCGTCGTGCTCGGCCGTGATGGCGACCCAGGGCGCCTCGGTGGCCGGGGTGCCCATCAGGTCGGACGCGCCCGTCTCGCCCTCGCCGCCGCGCCCGCCGGGGCCGAACACGTCGCCGCCGGTGAAGTCGCGGGGGCCGCGCCAGTTCAGCCCGGTGTAGCCGGCCATCTCGCGCCCCGCGGTGGTCGGGGAGCCGAAGCGCAGCTCCTCGCCGCGGATGTTGGTGAGGCGGATGGACCAGTCGATGGCCCAGGTGCCCTCCGCGGGCTCCACGGAGTGCACCTCGACGGTGCGCAGCTCCTCCGCCCACTCCTCACCACCGCTGTGTTGTTCGGAGGGATGGGCCACCCAGGTGAGCTTCTCGGCGAAGCGCAGCCGGTCGGCGGTGACGGTGAACTCCTCGAAGCCGTCGTGGCGCATCGAGCCGACGCGCTCCTCGACCCGCCGGTAGCCCTGCTCGGGGCCGAGATAGCTGTTGCCGCCCCAGAAGTTCTGCTCGGACAGATGGCTCGCGGTCATCTGCAGGCCCTTGTGCCAGCGGTGGTCGTTGGGCCGGTAGCCGGAGACCACGTTGCCGGCCAGGGTGCGCAGCGGGTGGGTGTAGGGCTTGAGCGACTCGAACGGGTCGGCGTCCGGCTTGTAGACGTAGGCCAGCAGCTCGACGCCCCCGGAGGCCACCGTGACGCTCTCGCCGTGGGTGTGGGTGACGGTGATCGGCTCGGGCATGCTCAGTTCTCCTTGGTGGCGACAGGGGCCCAGTCGGGGTGGTCGCCGTGCATGGCGTCGTAGTACGGGTCCCCAGGGGCGATCTCGCCGGCGTGGACGGGCCGTCCGGTGAAGGCCGACTTGTAGAGCGCGGCGAGGAATTCGAGGGTGCGGCGGGCGTCCGCGCCGCTGCCCGGGGGGCGTACCCCGTCCCGCATCGCGTCCAGCACCACGGTCAGCTGGGCCGTGTGCGAGCTGGGCAGGTCCGCGGCGGGGGTGCGCCAGTGGGCGATGCGGTCGGCGGCGTCACGGGTGTGCGGGGCGGGGGTGTAGACCCAGTCGTCGTTGCTGTGCCCGTACAGGTGGGTGAGCTCCACGGTGGCGTCGGCGCAGTCGATGCGGATCCGGCTGACCTCGTCCGGCGACACCACGCTGTTGACGACGGTGGCCATGGTGCCGTTCGCGAAGCGGACGAGCGCGGTGGAGACGTCCTCGCTCTCCACGTCGTGGACCAGCCGCCCGGCCATGGCCCGTATCTCGGTCCAGTCGCCGAGGAGGTGGAGCAGCAGGTCCATCTGGTGGATGCCGTGGCCCATGGAGGGGCCGCCGCCCTCGCTGTCCCAGCGGCCGCGCCAGGGCACCGCGTAGTAGTCGGTGTTGCGGTACCAGGTGGTCTGGCAGTGGGCGACCAGGGGCTTGCCGAGCTCGCCGCTGGTGAGCAGCTCGCGGGCGTGGACGGCACCCGAGCCGTAGCGGTGCTGGAAGACCACGGACGCGTACGGGCCGCCGTCGGGCTTCTCGGCCGCCGCGATCTCGTCGTACTCGGCGAGCGTGAGGCACAGCGGCTTCTCGCACAGCGCCCAGGCGCCGGAGCGCAGGGCCGCCACGGTCTGCTCGCGGTGGAGGGAGGGCGGGGTGCCGATGAGCACCAGGTCCGGGTGCTCGGCCGCCAGCATGGCGGCCAGGTCGGTGTAGCCGGTCACGGTGAATCCGGGGCCCGTCTCACCGGGCTCGGCGGCCTGGGTGCGGAAGGCCTCCAGGCGGCCCTCGTCCACGTCGACCGCCGCGACGAGGTCCACGCGGTCGGCGTGCGCGCGCAGCGCGGGCAGATGGCTGCCGGAGACAATGCCTCCGGTGCCGACGACTGCGGCACGGATACGGGTGGTGGCTGCGGCCATGGACAGGGCTCCTCGCCGAGGGAAAGCGCTTGCTGGGGAGGACCCTAGACATGGTCCGGATGACCGGACAAGACCTGGGAGAGCACAATCGGGCCCCTGCTGAAACTTTCGGACCAGGGGGAAGGAACAGGCGCGCGGGCCGGGCTCCTCCGCGGGCGATGCGCCCGGGCATCCCTCTCCGGCACCCACCCTGACCAGTGAGAGCATGGCCCGTGCGCGAAGGAGCGCACGCGGCGCCACCAGGTGACCATCCAACGGAGGAATCATGGCAGTGACCCTGGCCGATGTGGCCGCACGGGCGCGGGTCTCGGCGGCCACGGTGTCGCGCGTCCTGAGCGGAAACTACCCGGTCGCCGAGTCGACCCGGGCCCGGGTGCTGCGTGCGGTGGACGACCTGGAGTACGTGGTCAACGGCCCGGCGAGCGCGCTCGCCGCCGCCACCTCGGATCTGGTGGGCGTGCTCGTCAACGACATCGCGGACCCCTTCTTCGGGATCATGGCCGGGGCCGTGCAGTCAGAGATGGGGGCGGTCACGGGCGCGGAGTCCGGCCGCCACGGCGAGAAGCTCGCCGTGATCTGCAACACCGGCGGCTCCCCGGAGCGCGAACTCACCTATCTCACCCTGCTTCAGCGGCAGCGCGCCGCCGCGGTCGTGCTCACCGGCGGCGCGGTCGAGCACCCCGACCACATGGCCGCGGTCGCCGCCAAGGCGTCCCGCCTGGCCGCGTCCGGCACCCGCGTGGTGCTGTGCGGCCGCCCCCAGATCGAGGACGCGGTCACCCTCACCTTCGACAACCGCGGCGGCGCCCGGCGGCTCACCGAGCACCTGCTGGCCCTCGGCCACCGCCGGATCGGCTATGTGGCGGGCCCCGCCGAGCGCACCACGACCCGCGACCGCCTCGAGGGGCATCGCGCGGCCATGTCGGCGGCGGGCCTCGACGAGGGAACGCACCGGCTGACCGTGCACGGCCTGTACGACCGCTCCTCCGGCTATGACGCCACGCTCGAACTGCTGCGCCGCGACGACGCGTTGACCGCCATCGTGGCCGCCAACGACACCATCGCGCTCGGTGTCTGCGCGGCGCTGCGCGACCAGGGGCTGCGGATCCCGGAGGACGTGTCGGTCGCCGGCTTCGACGACCTGCCCTTCAGCGCGGACGCGGTCCCGGCCCTCACCACGGTCCGGCTCCCCCTCCATGAGGCGGGCGCCCGCGCCGGACGCCTGGCGCTGGGCCGCGAGCCGCAGCCGCCGGGCGGGGTGGCGATGGTGCGCTCCGAGCTGATGGCCCGGGCGTCCACGGCCCCGCCGCGGGCTGTCGGGTAAGCGTCCGAAGCGCCGCCCTCGGTTTCCGCTGTTGGTTTCCGCTGTCGGGTTTCGCTGTCGGGTTTCGCTGTCGGGTTTCGCTGTCGGGTTTCGCTGTCGGGTTTCGCTGTCGGGTTTCGCTGTCGGGTTTTGATGCCGGGTTTTGATGCCGGGTTTTGATGCCGGGTTTTGATGCCGGGTTTTGATGCCGGGTTCTGCTGGTGTGGCTGGTTGGGCTCAGCCCGGTGCGGCCTCGCGCCGCGGGGCGGCATGGCCGGACGCCGGGCGCGCCTCTCGTCTCGCGCCTTCGGCGCACAGCGGCGGGCTACGGGTGAGGAGGGGGAGGGCTCGGGCGCGTTGCCGGGCAGCGGCCGGGAGCGGGCTCTCCTGATCCAGCCGATCGAGAGCCCCGGGACACCCCTGCTGTTTTGAAAGTGCTTGATCTGGAGCAAGTATCAGGTCAAGCGATATTCGGGAGGGGCCCATGTCCGACGACCTCGACACCGCCATCGACGAGGTGCGCGCCTTCAACCGGCTGTACACCCGCCTCATCGGCGTCCTCGACTATCCGGGCCGGCTGCACACCCCGTACACCCTCAGCGAGGCCCGCATCCTGTACGAGCTCGCCCAGCGCGAGCTCGTCCATGTCTCGGCACTCCGTGATGGCCTGGGGCTGACCGCTGCCCATATGAGCCGGACGCTCGGCCGCTTCGAGGAGCAGGGCCTGATCACCCGCGAGCGCAACGCCCGCGACGCCCGCCACCAGCAGGTCTCCCTCACCGCCGAGGGGCGGGCCGCCGCGGCCGAACTGGACCGCAAGTCACGGGAGTCGGTCGGGCGGCTGCTGGCCCGGCTGGACCGGCCGCAGCTGCGTCGGCTGCGCGAGGCGTTGGCGACCGCGCGCGGCGTGTTCTCCGGCGCGCCGGAGCGAGTGCGGCTGCGCGGTCCGGGCCCCGGCGATCTCGGCTGGATCGTGCAGCGGCACGGCGCGCTGTACGCCAAGGAGTACGGCTGGAATGCCGAGTTCGAGGCTCTGGTGGCGCGGATCGTCGGCGATTTCGGTATGGATTGCGATACGGCGTACGAACGCGCTTGGATCGCGGAGCTCGGCGGGCGTCCGGTCGGGTCGGTGCTGTGCGTACGGGACGAGGCACCCGAGACGGCCCGGCTGCGGCTGCTGCTCGTCGAGCCGGACGCCCGGGGGTTCGGGATCGGCGACCGGTTGGTGGGGGCGTGCGTGGACTTCGCCCGCGAGGCCGGCTACCGCGAGCTGGTGCTGTGGACCAACGACGTCCTGACCGCCGCCCGCCGGATCTACCAGCGGGCGGGGTTCGAGCTGATCGCCGAGAAGCGGCACCACAGCTACGGGGTCGATCTCGTCGGTCAGGACTGGCGGCTCACCCTCCGGGGAAGATGACGTCACTGCACGAGTAGAACGACTGGTCGAAGTGGCTGGCCTGCCAGATCATGAAGACGACATGGCGGCCGGTGCGCCCGGGGGCGTTGACCGGGATCGAGACGGTGACCCCGTTGAGCGCGGGGTCGGTGGAGGGCTCCCCCACTCCGGGAGCGATCTTGCCTGTCTGGGCGACCAGTTCGAGGTTGCTCCAGCGCAGCGGCTGGGTGGTGGCGTCGTACCCCTGCTTGGTGACGTAGATGCGGTAGTAGTCGGCGCCGTGCTTGGCCTGGTCGTGGTTCTTGAAGGTGAAGCTGTTGCTGACGGACGTGGCCTCCCACTTGCCCGGCACGTCCATCGCGTTGTAGCGGCCGGAGGAGGTGTGCCCGGCGCTGCAGAGCTGGCCGTCGGGGAGGGCGGCCTGGTGGTTGCCCGCGACGCCTTCCCGGTAGAGGCCGTTCCAGTTCCACATGGCGTTGGTGTCGGCCTGCCAGGCCTGCCAGCACATGGGGTCCTTGGTCTTCATCTCCGGGTTCTGGAAGTCGCTGCCCCAGCGCTTCCAGCAGCCGTAGTTGCGCGAGGCCGGGCCGATGGCCGAGCCGTGGGCGGCGGCGGTGTCCGCCAGCGGGATGGCGATCATCAGGACGGCGGCGGACGCGGCGGCCGAGGCCCGCGCCACCCACCATCTCCGGTTGTGCTCATGACAAATCATGGGGGCTCCAGGGTGTCCCTTGTTCTCCTCTGATACGGGGTGCGCGTGATATGCGGTGCGCGAATGCGCGGGAGCGCTCCCATCGTAGAACCGGGGCCCGAAGGCGGCCAGAGACCTGTAGGGGCGTCATCCGGCCGAAAACCGCTCGCGCCAAGCGCCCTTCGCGGGATAAGGAGTGAGCAGCCGCAACTGAACCAGAGCACGAGGTAACCCCCTGCGTACGCATCAGGTCATCGAATGGACCGAAGCCGGGCGGGCCCGCGACGCCCAATGGCGCTCCGAGAACGGCGCGCCGCCGCCCCGGCGGGTGGCGACCGCCGACGACCGCATGACGGCAGACACCGCCTACCGCCTGGCCTGCGAGGGCACCGCGCTGCTGTGGCACGGTGACTACCAGGGCGCCCGCCAGCTGCTGAACGCCATGGCCCGCCGCGCGGACCGGGGCCCGCGCCGCCCGCGCCCGCGGCGCGCCCCCGCGGCCTCCCCCGCCGAGGCGTTCCACCAGCACCGCCAGGCCCAGGCCCGGCGGGCCCGGGTGCTGGGCATGCTGCTCGTCCCGCTGGACGGCGACTACGGCATACCGCTGCGCCGCGCGCCCGACGTACGGCAGGCGTGCGCGGAGGCGTACGGACCGGCCGAAGGGCCCTCGGTGACGTCCCTGCGGGAACTGCTGGGCCTGATCGGCGCGCACGAGTGGCGCAGGAAGGGCGTCGTGGTGCCGGCCCTGGGCGGCGACCGGATCCATCCGCACTACGGCGTCTTCTCGCCGGTGCGCGGCGAGTACGTCGACCTGGTCGCCGAGGCGCCGCTGCCCGATGACACGCTCCTGGCCTACGACATCGGCACGGGGACGGGCGTCCTGGCCGCCGTGCTCGCCCGCCGGGGCGTGCGGCGCGTCGTGGCCACGGACCAGGACCCGCGCGCCCTGGCGTGCGCGCGCGAGAACGTCACCAGGCTCGGCCTGGCCGGACAGGTGGACGTCGTGCGGGAGGACCTCTTCCCGCCCGGCCGGGCCCCGCTCGTCGTCTGCAACCCGCCCTGGGTACCCGCCCGCCCCACCTCGCCGGTCGAGTACGCGGTCTACGACCCGGGCGGCCGGATGCTGCACGGCTTCCTCGACGGCCTGGCCGACCACCTCGCCCCGGGCGGCGAGGGCTGGCTGATTCTCTCCGACCTCGCCGAACACCTCGGCCTGCGCCCGCGCGCCGAGTTGCGGGCCGCGTTCGACGCGGCGGGGCTGAAGGTCGTGGACCGGATGGACATCCGTCCCGTCCACCGCCGCGCCACCGATCCGGACGACCCGCTGCACGAGGCCCGCGCGGCGGAGGTGACCTCGCTGTGGCGGCTGGCGGCCGGGTCGGCGCGTGGCACAGTGGAGGCCTGATCCCGCACGGAGAACCGGAGCCCGCATGCAGCTCGCCTTCTCGACCCTCGGCGTCCCCGGCCTGCCCGTCCCGGAGGTGGCGCGGCTCGCCGCCGACACCGGCTACCACGGCGTCGAGCTGCGGGCGCACCCCGAGGAGCCGGTGCACCCGGGGATCGGGGCAGCCGAACGGGCGCGCGTGGTGGCGGAGTTCCAGGCCGCCGGGGTGGCGGTGCTGACGGTCGCCGGGTACGTACGGTCCGCCGCGCCCGGGCCGGACGAGCCGGCGCTGCACGAGCTGCGGGAGCTCCTGCGACTCGCCCATGACCTGGGCGCGGCCCACGTCCGGGTCTTCCCCGGCGGCGGTGACCTCGACACCGCCGAAGCCGACGCGAACGCCGCCCGCCGCCTCGCGACCGCCGCACCGTACGCCGCCGACCTGGGCGTACGGCTGCTCCTCGAGACGCATGACTCGCACCGCACCGGGGCCGACGTGGCCCGCGTCCTGGGGCAGGTCGGCCACCTGAGCGTGGGCGCGATCTGGGATGTGATGCACCCCTGGCTGGGGGGCGAGGACCCCTCCGTCACCCATGCGGCGCTCGCGCCGTACCTGGGCTATATGCAGGTCAAGGACATCGCCTCGGCCGACGACACCACCCCGCTCCCGCTGGGCGCGGGGGTGCTGCCGCTGGCCGAGTGCGTGGAGCTGCTCAGCCGCGCGGGCTGGGACGGCTGGCTGTGCTGGGAGTACGAGAAGCGGTGGTACCCGCAAGCGGCGGAGCTTCCGGGGCTGCTTCCCGCGGCCCGGGACCATCTGCTGCGGCTGCTCTCCGAGGCAGCCTGAGAGAGAGCGAGCTCAGCGACGACAGCGACGTCAGGGCCACGCCGCCGACCAGCAGCGCCGCCGCGAGCCAGCGCAGCGGGCTGATGCCCTCCCCCAGCACCAGCGCGGCCGAGGACATCCCGAAGACCGGCACCAGCAGGGTGAAGGGCGCGACCGCCGAGGCGTCGTAGGTCCGCAGCAGGAAGTTCCAGGCGCCGAAGCCGCCGAGGGTCACGATCCAGGCGACGTAGACGATCACGCCCGCCCCGGTCCAGTCGAGCGAGCGCAGCGCCTCCAGACCGGGGTCCGCGCCCTCGAACATCAGCGACAGCCCGAGCAGCGGCACCACCGGCACCAGGCTCACCCAGACCATGAAGCTGAGCGGGTCGGGCGGCGCGGCCTTGCGGGTCAGGACATTCGACACACCCCAGAACACGGCGGCGGCGATCACCAGCAGGAAGGCGAGAAGCGGCCCGGACGTGCCCTCGTCCACGGCGGCCACCGCGATACCGGCGAGGGCCACGGCCATGCCCGCCAGCCGGGTGCGGTTCGGCCGCTCGCCGAGCACCACGGCCGCGAACAGCGCCGTGAACACGGCCTGGACCTGCAACACCAGCGAGGACAGCCCGGCGGGCATCCCCTCGTGCATGCCGATGAACAGCAGCCCGAACTTCGCCACGCCCAGCGCGAGGCCGACCCCGAGGACCCACTTCCACGCGACCTTCGGCCGGCCGACCAGGAAGACGGCGGGCAGCGCCGCGACGAGGAAGCGCAGCGCGCAGAACAGCAGGGGCGGAAAGTGGTCGAGCCCGATGTCGATGACGACGAAGTTGACGCCCCACACGGCGGTGACGAGGACGGCCAAAAGAATGTGTGCTGGTCGCATGGGTAGAGGATCACGGCAGCCGACCTTGTAGCACCAGCGCGGATTCCTTCATGGTTGGATGCAGCATCTCTGAAAGGAAGCAGCATTTCTGAAAGGAAGAGACACGATGCTCGACCTGGCCCGGCTGCGGGCGCTGCACGCGGTCTCCGTGCACGGATCGGTCAGCGCGGCGGCCACCGCGCTCGGCTACACCCCGTCCGCCGTCTCCCAGCAGATCGCCAAGCTGGAGCGGGAGACCCGCACCACCCTGCTGGAGCGCCAGGGCCGGGGCATCGCGCTGACCGACGCGGCCCAGCACCTGGCCGCCACCGCCCAGCAGCTGCTGGCGATCGTGGAGCGGGCCGAGACCACGCTGGAGGAGCGGCGCGGGCTGCCCACCGGGCGGCTGGTGATCGGCGCCTTCGCCTCCGCGGCGCGCGGACTGCTGCCCCAGGTGCTCGCCGAACTCGCCGAGCGGCACCGGTCCTTGGACGCCCGGCTCATCGAGGTCGACCCGCATCTCTCCGTCGACCTCGTGGCACAAGGCGTGATCGACGTCGCGGTCGCCCACGACTGGGACATCGCGCCACTGCCCTCCCCCGACGGCCTGGAGCGGGCGGTCATCGGCGACGACCTGTGCGATGTCCTCGTACCGGCCGGGCACCCGCTGGCCGGTCTCGGCCGACTGCGCCGCGAGGACCTGCCGGGACAGCGGTGGATCTGCCAGCCGCCGGGGTCGGTGTGCCACGACTGGCTGGTGCGGACGCTGCGCGCCTGGGGCCACGAGCCGGACCTCGCGTACCAGGCGGCGGAGAACCACACCCAGATCGCCCTGATCGCGGCGGGCCTCGGCGTCGCCCTGATGCCCCGCCTGGGCCGCGGCCCGCTGCCGGACGGCGTGCTGGCGGTCCCCCTCGAACCGGTGCCGGTACGCCGCCTGTACGCCCTGTGGCGCACGGGCGCGGCCCGCCGCCCGGCCATCACGGAGACCGTACGGCTGCTGCGCGCCCACTGGCCGCAGCGGGCGGGCTGACGCGCCACGGCGGCACCCCCCACGAGCAGCAGGCGCACCACCCACTCGGCGCACCCCGCGGCGCGCCCGCCACCGACCGCACAGCGACCGCTGCCACCATGGCCGCATGCGTCCCACCCCGCTCCCGTTCCCCGCGGCCGCGGCCGCGGCCCGCACGGAACCGGCCCGGGGCGCGGGCCGTCCAAGCGGTGTGCTGCTGGTGAGTCTCCGCAGAGCGGTATCGGCCTCGCTGCTGGCTGCGTCGCTGACCACCCTCTCCGCCGCCTGCGGCCAGCAGCACACCGCCGTCGGCGTGCCCCCCATCAACCGCGCCGACGGCGGCACCCCGAGCTCCCCGCCCGGCACGCCGTATCGCCAGGGCCGCGTCGACTCCGGGCTCGCCTACTTCACGGGCGCGCCCGGCGCGGTCCGGCAGGTGCGTGCGGTGCTGCGCGGGCCGGAGGGGGTTGACGCCTTCGCCCGGCAGTTCGGCAAGCGGTCGGGCGAGATCGCCGACAAGGCCGAGGGCACCGACTTCACCCGCACCACCCTGGTCGGCTGGGCGACGACCACCGGATGCGCCCAGTGGCCTTCCGCCACCCTCCACCGCGCCGGTGACACACTGAAGCTGATCGCGGGCCCGCACCCCGAGCCGCCGCCGGAGTGCTTCGTGCCCTTCCATGTGATCGCCGTCTTCGAGGTGCCCAAGGACCGGATGCCGGCGCGGCCGCGCTTCGCCGACTGACCGTCCCGGGTCACTCCCGGACATCGTTCGAGCATCGCGCGATCGGTGTCATATGCCAATTGACCGAGGCTGTATCGATGCTGTTTCCCTCGGTGACCTGGCGCCACTCGGATTGACGTGACGTCACTTCCCCCATATTTTCCGAATGTTCGTGTCATGCGGACCACAGCCACCCCCTCCTCGACCTCGACGGAAGGAGTGCGGGTGCTCGACCCGGCATTCCCCAAGGCGGCCTCCCGCCGCGCCCTGCTGGCCGCCGCCCTCGCGACCGCGGCCGCCGCCTGTTCCCCCCAGCCGCCCTCCGCCGCCCGGGAGGCCCCGTCGACCCGCCGCGCCGCCGGCCCGGCCCCGGCGGCCGGCAGCGCCGAACGCCGGGACCGCGACCGGGAGCGGGCCGAGGCGCTCCTGGGCCGGATGACCCTCGACGAGAAGATCGGCCAGCTCTTCGTCATGCGGGTCTACGGCCATTCGGCCACCGCCCCCACCCCCGCCGACGCCGCGCAGAACCGCAAGGAGACAGGCGTCGCCAACGCGGCCGAGCTGATCGCGAAGTACCACGTCGGCGGCATCATGTACGCCGGGTGGGCGCACAACATCCGCGACCCCCACCAGCTCGCCGCCCTCTCCCACGGCATCCAGAAGGCCGCGCTCGCGGGCCCCACCCCCGTCCCCGCGCTGCTGACCGTCGACCAGGAGCACGGCATCGTCGCCCGCGTCGGCGCGCCCGCCACCCTCCTCCCCGGCGCGATGGCGCTCGGCGCGGGCCGCAGCGCCCGCGACGCCCGCACCGCCGCCCGGATCGCCGGGGCCGAGCTCGCCGCGCTCGGCATCCGGCAGGACTACGCGCCCGTCGCGGACGTCAACGTCGACCCGGCCAACCCGGTCATCGGCGTACGCTCCTTCGGCGCCGACCCGAAGGCCGTGGCCCGGCTGGTCGCGGCCCAGGTGGAGGGCTATCAGAGCGCCGGGGTCGCGGCCACCGCCAAGCACTTCCCCGGGCACGGCGACACGTCCGTGGACAGCCATGTCGGCCTCCCGGTCATCACGCACTCCCGGGCGGAGTGGGAACGGCTGGACGCGCCGCCGTTCCGGGCCGCCATCGCGGCGGGCGTCGACGCGATCATGACGGCGCATCTGCTGTTCCCCGCGCTCGACCCCGTCGACGACCCGGCCACGCTCTCCAAGCCCATCCTCACCGGGGTGCTGCGCGGTGAACTCGGCTTCCGCGGCGTGGTGGTGACGGACTCGCTCGGCATGGCCGGCGTGCGGAAGAAGTACGGCGACGACCGGGTGCCCGTCCTGGCCCTGAAGGCGGGCGCGGACCAGTTGCTCAACCCGCCGGACCTGCGGGCCGCCTGGACGGGCGTCCACCGGGCCGTACGGGGCGGCGAGCTCAGCGAGGCGCGCATCGAGGAATCCGTCCTCCGCATCCTGGAACTCAAGGCGCGCCGGGGCCTGTTGGACCACCCGTACACCGACGACAGCCAGGTCGCCCGCACGGTCGGCACCCGCGAGCACCGCGCCGCCGCCGACCGGATCGCCGAGCGCACCACCACCCTGCTCGTCAACGACGGCCGCCTGCTGCCGCTGTCCCGCCGCCGCCACCGCAAGCTGCTGGTCGTGGGCCCGGACCCGGCCGCCCCCTCCGGCACCGGCGGCCCGCCGACGGCCGTCCTCGCCCGCGCCCTGACCGCCCTCGGCTTCACCGCCGAGGCCGTGTCCACCGGCGCCGCGCCCGACCCGGCGCCGGAGCGGATCAAGGCGGCGGTCGCGGCGGCGCGGGGGCGGGACGCGGTGATCGTGGCGACGTACGACGTCGACGCGGGCTCCCACCAGCGCACGCTGGTCTCCGCGCTCGCCGCCACGGGCGTTCCGCTGGTCCATGTGGCCATCCGGAACCCCTACGACATCGCGCAGCTGACCGGCGCTTCGGGCCAGGGCCCCGCGGCCTCCCTGGCCACCTACTGCTGGACGGACGTCGAACTGCGCGCCGCCGCCCGGGTCATCGCGGGCCGGGCCAACCCGCGCGGCAGGCTGCCCGTCCCCGTGCGGCGCGCGCACGCGCCGCACGGGGTGCTGTATCCGGTGGGCCACGGCCTGTCGTACTGAGCTCGGTCAGGACAGCAGCAAGGGCATGTCCCAGCCGGATGAGGTGGTTCCCGCCGCGTAGGAATCGAGGGCCAGGGCGACGCCCGCGGCACCGTCCAGGTAGCCCGAGACGTCGGAGCCGTAGGGCACCGCTGTCATGGTGAAGCGGTGGCCGAACGGCAGGTCCGGGTCGAAGGCACTGGTCAACTCGGTGGCCAGCCGGTCCCGGAGAACCTCGATCCGCGGGTCACCGAAGTGTTCGTTGAGACGGCCGAGTTGGTGCAGGGCGCCTGCCCAGCCGTGGCACAGGGCGTGATCGTGGATGCCCCAGTCGTGGATGGGCAGGGTCAGCAGCCGCTCTGCCGACGCTCGCGACAGGGCCGCCCAGTCTTGGCGTCCCAGCGCCAGTCCGGCCAGTTGGAGGGCGCGAGAGACGCCGGGTGCGCCGTAGCACCACGACGGCCATCCGGCAGGATCGCCGTACCCCTCCGGGCCGGCGAGCCACTGGGTGAGGCTGAGATGACCGGGCCAGAAGACGCCGTGCCTGTCTTTGACCGACCACCGCACCAGGAGGTCCGCCGTGGACTCGATGGCCTCCCGCTGATCCGGGAGCCTGACGCCCTGCTGCCAGGCGAGGGACATCAGCGCGAGAGGGCCCGCGACGCCGTGTGAGATGCCGAGGTTGAGGTGGCCGTCGGGAAACGCGGCCTCCGAACCGATGCGTGGAGCGTCCAGAGCCCACCACCGGGGCACGCGGTGCCCGCGGTGCCCAACGGTCCCGCGCGCCAGGCGTATCAAGTAGTCGAGGACGCTTTCGAGCGCCTCACCGCAGCTCTCGACGCGGGCGAGAAGGTAGCGGCCGACTCCGGTCAAACCGCGGACCACCTCGTAGTGGCCGATGGTGGGAAGTGGGGCATCGTCCTCGACCGGAGGCAGTACGGTGCGCACCAGATCACGCTGGTAGGCGTCGAGACGCTGGAGCGCGGAGAGGTAGCCGCCGGTGCTGCGATGGGCGAGCAGCACCGCGAAGGCCAGTGCTCCCGGCCCCTTGAAGACACCGCTCGGGACGACGGTCCCGGAGGCCACTGCCCGTGTCGCCACTCCAAGATAGGCATGCGCCCGGGGCGCCTGCTCAGCTGCGCGGTGGCTCACTCCGCTGAACGCGATGGACAGGCCGGGGCTTCCGCTGCCGAGGGTCAGTTCGGCCCAGACGCCTTCGGGGACACCGTCGTCGGCGGCCTCGGCAGGGATGCGTGTGGCGGCCATGGTGGCAGCGGGGTCGGCCAGCTGGTCGAGGATCTGGGCGGATACGGCCAGCGCACGTTCACGTACAGCGGCACGTTCACTCGCAGTGGCCCGCTCGCCGCGGGCTGTGCCGCTCATCCGGCCCTCCCGGGGGTCGGCTGGGAAGAGGTGGCGGGGCGGGTCGCGTGAGCCCTCCTTCCGATGTGGGCGCGGGCCACGCCGCGAAGTACGGCGTATCCGCGGGCCTCCGCCGCCGGACCGACGCCGAACAGGCGGTTGTGCCGCATATGGAGGAGGGAGAGCACCGCCTCGTCACGGTCGGCGGGTGAAGTGGCCAGGATCAGGCGGCCGTAGGCGCGCGGCTCCGGTGTCTCGGTCCATAGTCGCGCGAGCGCCGGGGACGACAGTTCCTGGGCGGCCAGGCGGGCGGTCTCACCGGTCTCGCCGGGGCGGATCAGGCGGTGGGCCGACGACCGATGCCGTTGGTACACGTCGTGTTCCGGTCCTTTGGTGAACATACGGTCCACCCAGGCGCACCAGTCCCAGTCCCCCAGGGAGTCCAGCAGGACAGCGTGTCCCAGGGCGGCCAGCACGTCGTCGGGCATGGCTGACGCTCCCGCCCCGCGCGCACGCAGCTGCAGCAGTGCGGAGAGGCTGTCGGTCTGGAAAAAACGCTCGGCCGCCTCCTGGGAGGAGTCGCCGCCGTAACGGTCGGTCTCGGGCCGGTACACGTCCAGGGCCATGGTGCGCAGCGCACCGGCACCGACCGAATTCCGGATGTGGCGGCTGAGGACGGGCAGGACACGACCGTTCAACACGTCCGGATCTCCATGGAAACGCACCCGCAGATGCGGCTCGGGATCCCGGTAGCGCAGGAAGAACCACCGGTCGACGTCCTTCTCGATTTCGGACAGCAAACTCGGCAGGTGGTTGGTCAACAGGGCGTTGTGGGACGCCGGTTCGGCGTACAGCTTGACGAACAGCCAGTCCTCGCCGGGCAGGTGGACCCGGGTCGGTGAACGCCGGACCGGCGTGGGGGCGGACGTCGCGGCCGGCGGACCGGGCTGCCGCGCCGAAGAAGACGCGGAGGACAGCGCGGAGGAACGGCGGGTCTCGGAGGCGCGTACCAGAGGCACCACGATCTCAGTGCTGTGCCCCGCGTTCCAGCCCAGGTTCGCACCGTCGGCGGTGATGTCCTCGTACAGGACGAAGCGGGGCTGCGATGCGGTCAGTTCGAAGCGCAGCAGGCCCTGGTCCCATGGGTCGCGCAAGTCGATCGGGTACATCTGATCATTCCTGGCGATCTGCACGCGGTCGGGTACCACCAGGCGCCGCCGCCACTCGCGCAGCCCCTCCTGCCACGCGGATCCGCCCTGCGCGCGGGCGGCGTCGCGAAGCCGTCGGCCCGGCAGCCAGCGGCGGGGGGCCGCCAGGACCCGGCCGTAGCGAACCCGGGGCAGGTAGGGAAGGACGTCCAAGCCGGCCCAGTCCCAGCCGGACCATACGCGGGGACGGGCCGCGGCCAGATCCGACAGGAAGCGGGCCACCGGGGGCGCCTGGGCGTCGAGCGCCAGCATGTGCGGGAACACCGGGATGACCTGACGACCAGTGGGTTCGTGCAGCAGTCTCAGTCCGTCCGCGCCGGCCGCCACCAGCAACGTGCGCCAGTCCAGGCAGTGGCGGTCGCCGCGGTCGTCGGCGACGCCGATGGGGATGCGGTACGCCAGCAGGCGCGGCACCTGGACGATGTTGAGCGAACGAGGGTCGTGGGGCGCGACGTCCACCTGCGCCGGCAGGCTGTCCGGGCCGCCGGAGTGCGAGACGAGCCGGGCGAGTTCCTCGGTGAGGCCGGTGGTGGCGGCGAATCGGCCCGCGGTGGCGCCGACCGTCCAGGAGCCGATGTGCGGGCTGCCGAGGAGCTGGAAGTCTCCCCGGTCCAGGGCGTCCAGGCTGTCCGCGAGAATCTGGAAGCACAGTTCAAGGGTGCGCGGAGGCCTGGTGTCAGGGTCGTGTCCTGCGGCGGTGGCCAGACGTTCCACGTCTTCGTCGGTGAGCTCGATGTCGGTTCCGGCAAGGACGGCCTGCTGGACGAGCTCCGCGATCACACCACGGCGCGGGCGGTCGGCGTCGTCACCCGGCCCCGTGCGCGGATGGACGGGCGGATCCGCGTACTCGGGCGGCAGCCCCAGCCCGCGGTGCGGGTCGACGAGATCGGCGAGGGGTACGGCCGATGCGGTTCCGTACCGCTCGATGAAACGGTCCCGGTAGTCCCGCATGTACTCGAGCGTCGTCCACTCGGGCGTCATCGCCCAGATCGCGGCGGCGTAGCGGCGCGCTTCCTCACCGACCGTGTGCGGTACGACGAAGTCGGCGGGCATCCGCAGATCGACGTGGACCGGTGGCCGCTGGTGCCCGTCACCGCTCTCCCCGGGTTCGTCGAGCCGACGGACCCGGTCGAGAAGTGCCTGCCAGGAGGCGAGTCCCTCGCCGGGAGGGTCCTGTTCATGAACGGCGGCGGCCGAGCGGATCGAGCGCAGTCCCGCGGCCGTGTCGGGAAGGGTGTCCTGGAGAGCGGCCTCTATCCGGTCGAGGAGCTCGTCGTCGATGCGATGCGGGGTCAGTGAGGTGAGCAGGAGGCCATGCTGGACGAGACCGCCGAGTTGGGCGTCGAGGCGCTCCGGGCCGAGTGCGGGGAAGCGGCGGGACAGCTCGTCGGACAGGGCGGTGTAGGGGACGGGGGCGACGGTGAGTTCGCGCACCGCGGCGACCATCGCGTTGTCGCGGACCGAGGTCTGCCGCTCGCCGGTGCGCAGCGTCAGTCGGCCGTCCCGGAGGACACACAGGTCGTTGAGGACGACATCCACCCGGCGGCGCACCCCGGGGTCGGCCAGCCAGGCCATCACGCGGCGGTGCAGCCAGGCACCGTCAAGACGAACCGACACCTCGCCGGAGCCCCCGAGCCCCGCCTTGGCAGCGGGGCCGAAGCGGGCCCTGCCCACTCCTGCGAAGAGCCCGAAGGGGGTGGGGCGTCCACCGGACCGCCGCGCGTACCGGGTGAGGGTCCGTGCGGCGCTCAGGGTGCGCTTGCGGCCGAGAGCCGCCGCCTCCTCGTCGTCGCCGAGGCGCCGGAGACTGAGGGCCAGACTGCCGCTGGCGACATGGACGGCCTGCTGGAGCAGGGGGTCGGCGGCCAGGCTGCGGATGCCGGGCACGGGGTCATCGGCGTTGATCACGGCCTCGGCGCGGCCCCGGGGCCTGCTCGCGATCCGTACCAGCACCGGTTCACGTACCTCGAAGAGTTCGAACTCCGGTCGCACGTTCCTGTTTCCTCGCCTCACCTGGGATACAGAACAGCGGGGCAGGCACTGCCTGCCCCGCTCGATCGTCCGGCCCCTACTAGCAGCAGATGGGACAGCGGGTACCGATCGCGTAGCTGCTCGGCGAGGTGTACGTGCCCTGCCCGAACTGCTCCGTCCCCTCCGGAAGGTCGGAGACGCGCAGGTCGAAATCGAGGTCAAGGTCGAGGTCGTCGTTCTGAAGAACGATCTCAGTGCGCATGCTTCTCCCTGGTTGGTCAAAGTGCACGGACTGGAACTCGCCGAAGCACTTGTTCTCCTCGGCAGCTACTACTGTTCACTCCCGAATCACCCGTCAGGGAGTCGATTTTCAGCCATGATCTGCGGGGCTGACGCGTCTGCTCGACTACGGCCGCAGGGCCGACTCGCGCTCGACGTCCCGGCGGTCGAGCCGCGCGTCGTACGGGGCCAGCGGCTTCGCCGCGGGCTTCACGCCCGCCCACCGCTGCACCGCGGCCGTGGCGCCGGCCTTCTCGTCCGCCGCGAGCTGGGCGATGTTCGAGCCGTGGTTGCCGCCCGCGACGGTGTACACGTACGAGTCCCTGGCGCCCTTGCCGAGCCGGAACCGCTCAGCGCCCCACGGGTCGTTCTGCCCGTACACGAACAGCATCCGCCGCGCGTCGTGCCGCACCCAGCTGTCGATGTCCCGCATCGCGTTCGGCCGGAACCGCATGGGGATCTCGCGGGGCACATAGCTGCGCGGGGTGTAGCTGCCCGGGTAGCGCAGCAGCCCGTCCAGGTGCGGGGTGTCGAAGGCGGGCGAGCCCAGTTCCGTGCCCGCCTGGTAGTAGTACGGGGTGTAGGTCTCCAGGCCCTGGTCGGTGTACGCGGAGAAGCCCGAGATCTCGTCGATGAAGGCGTACAGCTCGTCGGTCGAGGCGGTCGGCGCGGGCACGTCGGCGCACTCGCTCACCCCGTGGTACTGCCAGAAGGCCCACACCAGGTCGAGGGCGACGTTCTCGTACGCCTTGTCCGCGCTGCCCACGACGGCGAAGGTCTGGCCCTCGTCGTCCGCCCACTTCTGGTAGCGGGCGACGATCTCCTCGCGCCGCACCAGGGCCTCGCGCTGCACGGCGTTCAGCTTGGTGCGGCACTCGGCCGTGCCGACGGAGGCGAAGAAGCGGTCGTAGGCCGAATCCTCCGTGTTCACCACGTCGTTGGGCGCGACGTAGGCAACGGTGGCGTCCATGTCGTTCGGGTAGAAGCGGCGGTAGTACGTCGCCGTCATGCCGCCCTTGCTGCCGCCCGTGGCCAGCCACCGCTTGCCGTAGACCGGCTTCAGGGCCCGGTAGAGGCGGTGCTGGTCACTGGCCGCCTGCCAGATGTCGAGCTTGGACCAGTCGGCGGACTGGGGCCGCGACGGGGTGAAGAAGCGGTACTCCAGCGACACCTGGTTGCCGTCGACGATCTGGGTCGGCTCGCTGCGCCGCGGGCTGGTGTTGACGTTGTAGCCCGAGGTGAAGAACACCGTCGGCCGGTCGGTGGACTTGTGGAGCAGGGTGAACCGCTGCTCGAAGGTCCCCTTGGACGGGTGCCGGTGGTCGATCGGCTGGGTGTAGGTCAGCACGAGGAAGCGGTAGCCCTCATAGGGCTTCTCCTCGACGAAGCTCATCCCCGGTATCGCGAGTATTCGGTCCTTGATGTCCGGCTCCGCGGCGGCCGGTCCCGCCGCGGTCGGCTCCCCCGCGACCGGCGCCGCGGTGGCGCTGCCGACGCCCGCGCCGACCGCCCCGACGAGCATCACGAGCGCCAGCAGCCATCTGAGTGTCCTGGCCATTCACCCTCCCCTTCAGTTCGCACGGATCGCCGAGAACCTATCGGGGCACAGGTGGGGCCACCAGACCCGCCAACCGGAGCCTGAATACGGAGAGTTGTGGGCTCCGCCCTCTTTCGTAGCGGGCTGTGATGGCTCATCCTGCCTACATGGACCGAGACGAACGGCACGACCGGAGCGAACGGGCCGAGCGGCTGACGCAGTATCTGACCGAATTGCAGGAACGAATCGATCCGCGCTCGCTGGAGCTGCTCATGCGGCTGCTGCGCGAGCTGAGCACCTCACCGGCCGTCCGCGGGGGGACGTACGAACTCGGCATGGGGCCGGAGGAGAAGGAGCTGTTCACCCCCGCTCTACAGGCGGAACTGCTGGTGCTGTTCGGCCTGCTCACCTCCCAGGACGAGCGGGTGGTCGTCGATCTCGGCGACAGCCCGCACGCCAAGGGGATGAAGGTCCTGGTCCCGCAGGACCGGGCGGACGACCCCGACTTCCTGCTCCGCCACAAGCAACGGGTCGCGGCGGAGGCGGAGCAGCGGGAAGCGGACCGGCGCGAGGTGGAGGGGATAGCCAGGGCCAGCGGCATGGAACCGTGATGTAACGATGCGTAACATCGGCTGAATGCCGAGAGTCACCACGGGGGTTGCGGGCAACCGCCGTCAGACGACGACCGTCGGCGCCGTCTCCCCCGTGCGGGTGTGCCCCGTGAAGGTGCGCCACAGCTCGGCGTACCGCCCCTCGCGGGCCACCAGCTCCTCATGCGTACCGTCCTCGACGACCCGCCCGTGGTCCAGGACCACCACCCGGTCCGCGCGGGCCGCGGTCGTCAGCCGGTGCGCGACGACCAGCGTGGTGCGCCGGCCCGCCAGGCGGTCCGTGGCCTGGTTCACCAGGGCCTCGGTAGCCAGGTCGAGCGCGGCCGTGGCCTCGTCGAGCAGCAGGATGTCCGGGTCGACCAGTTCGGCTCGGGCCAGCGCGATGAGCTGGCGCTGCCCGGCGGACAGATTGCGCCCGCGCTCGGTGACCGGATGCAGATAGCCGCCGTCGAGGGAGGCCACCATGGCGTGCGCGCCGACCGCCCGGGCCGCCGCCTCCACCTCGGCGTCGCTCGCGCCCGGGCGCCCGTACGCGATGGCGTCGCGCACCGTCCCAGGGAACAGATACGGCTCCTGCGGCACCACGCCCAGGCGGTTGCGGTACGCGGTGAGGTCGAGCTCGCGCAGATCCGCGCCGTCCACCCGCACGGCCCCCGAGGTGGGGTCGTAGAACCGCGCGACCAGCTTGACGAGCGTGGACTTGCCCGCGCCCGTCTCGCCGACGAAGGCCACGGTCTGCCCGGCGGGGATCGTCAGATCGACGCCCGCCAGCGCCTCCACAGCGTCCTCACGGTTTTCCCCGGTTTCCCCGTACCCGAAGCGCACCCCGTCGAAGGCCACCTCGCCACACAGCGCCCGCACCTCGCGCGGCGCCTCGGCGAGCGGGGTCCTCGTCGGCTCGCGCAGCAGCTCCTGGATGCGGCGCAGCGAGACGGTCGCCTGCTGGTAGCCGTCGAAGACCTGGGAGAGCTGCTGGACGGGCGCGAAGAACAGGTCGATGTAGAGGAGGTAGGCGACCAGCGCGCCCGCCGTCAGCGTGCTCTCGTTGACCCGCCCGGCGCCGACGATCAGCACCAGCGCGGCCGCGACGGAGGACAGCAGCTGGACGAAGGGGAAGTACACCGAGATCAGCCACTGGCCGCGCACCCGCGCCTGGCGGTACGCGTCGCTGCGCCCCGCGAACCGCTCCCGGCCCGCCCGCTCGCGCCGGAAGGCCTGCACGATGCGCAGCCCGGCCACGCTCTCCTGGAGATCGGCGTTGACCACGCTGACCCGCTCGCGCGCCAGCTCGTACGCCTGGACGCTCTGGCGCCGGAAGAAGAACGTGCCGACGATCAGCAGCGGCAGCGCGGCGAAGACCACGAGGGCCAGCTGGACGTCGATGATCAGCAGCGCGACCAGGATGCCGAAGAAGGTCAGCACGCTGACGACGGCGGTGACCAGGCCGGTCTGGAGGAAGGTCGACAGCGCGTCCACGTCCGTGGTCATCCGGGTCATGATCTTGCCGGTCAGCTCGCGCTCGTAGTAGTCGAGCCCGAGCCGCTGCAGCTGGGCGAAGATCTTCACGCGCAGCGCGTACAGGACGCGCTCGCCGGTCCGCCCGGTCATCCGCGTCTCGCCGATCTGCGCCGCCCACTGCGCGAGGACGATCACGAGCGCGAGTACGGAGGCGGTCCACACCGCGCCCAGGGCCATCCGCTGCACGCCCTGGTCGATGCCGTGCCGGATGAGCACCGGCAGCAGCAGCCCGGCGAGCGCGTCGATCGAGACCAGCAGCAGGCTGACCGCGAGCGGCGCCCCGAACCCGCGCAGCAGCCGCCGCAGCCCGTAGGCCCGCTCGGGGCGCGCGGCCCGCTCCTCGTCGACGTCGGGGGTGTCGGTGGCGGGCGGCAGCGCCGCGACCTTGGCCAGCAGGTCGGGGGTGGCGGGCATCCCGGCCAGCGCCCCGGCCATCCCGGGGCCGGGCGCGGCGGCGGGGGCCGCGCCGTTGCCGGGCAGGTCCCTGCCGCTGTCCGCGTCGGCGCGCCGCACCCATAGCTCGGGGGTCACACCGTCGATGACGCGCCGCGGCGGCCTCCCGCCGTGCGGCATGTCAGCGTGCGGCATGTCACCGTCCGGCTGGGCCTCGCCGACGGGCCGGGCCTCGCCGTCGGGAGCGCGGTCGTCCAGGGCGCGTGGGTCGGCCGTGGCCGGACGCGTCCCGTCCGGCTCGGCGGCGGCCCCGTCCTCCGCGCCGGTGCGGCCGTCCCTCCGCGCGAGACTGCTGCTGATGACCGCGCGGGCCGCGGCACGGTCCGCGCGGGCGGCCCAGGTCTCGGCCGTGGCCGGACGGTGGCCGTCCGGGTGCGGTGTGTCGTCCGCGCGGCCGGGGCGCGGCGCGTCGGGCGCGCCGTCCAGCCCCGGCACAACGAGCCCGGCGGCCGAAGCCTCCCCGCCGAAGGCCCCGGCGAGCGCGCCCGCACCGGAGCGCGCGTGCCCGTCCGGGTGGCCGTCCCCGCCCGCGTAGCCGTCTCCGTCCGCCGCCCGGGCGGTCGCCCCGCCGGGGGCACCGTGGTTGCGCGACGGGACCCACGCGGGCCCCGCGCCGAGCGGCCCCGCGGCGGCAGCCGTGCCGTCGCCGAGGCGCACGGCGGCGGCCCCGCCGGCCGGGCCGTCGACAGCCGCGCCGACGAGGCCGGCCGCGCCGCCGCCCGCCGGGTCGCGGGCGATGCCGCTCAGCTCGTCCGGGTCGGTCAGCAGCCGCCGGTACAGGGCGCTGCGCTCGCGCAGCTCCTCGTCCGTGCCGATGTCGGCGAGGCGGCCGCGGTCGAGCACGGCGATGCGGTCGGCGAGGGCGAGGGTCGACAGGCGGTGGGCGATGAGCAGGGTCGTACGCCCCGCCATGACGCCCCGCAGCGCCTCGTGGATCTCGTGCTCGACGCGCGCGTCCACCGCCGATGTGGCGTCGTCGAGGACGAGCAGCCGCGGGTCGGTGAGGATGGCGCGGGCCAGGGCGACGCGCTGGCGCTGGCCGCCGGAGAGGGTCAGGCCCTGCTCGCCGACTTCGGTGTCGTAGCCGCCCGGCAGCGCGGAGATGAAGCCGTCGGCCTGGGCGGCGCGGGCCGCGGCGCGGATCTGCTCGTCGGTGGCGTCCGGCACCCCGTACGCGATGTTGGCGCGCACCGTGTCGGAGAAGAGGAAGCTGTCCTCCGGCACCAGCCCGATCGCGGCGCGCAGCGACTCGTACGTCAGCTCGCGCACATCGTGGCCGCCGACCCGCACCGCGCCCGCCGACACGTCGTAGAAGCGGGGCAGCAGCAGCGAGAGCGTCGATTTGCCGCTGCCGGAGGCGCCGACGACCGCGAGCGTCTCGCCCGGCTCGATCCGCAGGGACAGGTCGTCGAGGACGGGGCGGGCGGGGTCGTAGCCGAAGGTGACGTGGTCGAACTCGACCGTCGCGGGCGCGTCGGCCGGCAGCTCCCGCGCGTCGGCGCGCTCGTCGATGGCGGGCTCGGTGTCGATCAGCTCGAAGACCCGCTCCACGCCGGCCCGCGCCTGCTGGCCGACCGTGAGGACCATCGTGAGCATCCGGACCGGCCCGACCAGCTGCGCGAGGTAGGTGGAGAAGGCGACGAAGGTGCCGAGCGTGACCTGGCCGCGGGTGGCCATCCAGCCACCCAGCGCCAGCATGGCGACCTGGCCGAGGGCGGGTACGGCCTGGAGGGCGGGGGTGTAGCGGGAGTTCAGGCGCACGGTCCGCAGCCGGGCGGCGAACAGCCGGCGGCCGACCTCGCGGAGCTTCCCGGTCTCCTGCTCCTCCTGCCCGAACCCCTTGACCACCCGGACGCCGGTGACGGCCCCGTCCACGACCCCGGCGACCTCCGCCGCCTGCCCCTGGGCGTACCAGGTGGCGGGGAACAGGCGGGTGCGGCTGCGCGTGGCGATGATCCACAGGGCGGGGGCGACAGCCAGCGCGACGACGGTGAGCAGCGGCGAGAGCACCGCCATCACGGCCAGCGAGATCACGAAGAGCAGGACATTGCCGATCATCATCGGCGCCATGAACAGCAGGCCCTGGATGAGCTGAAGATCGCTGGTGGCCCGGCCGACGACCTGCCCGGTGCTCAGCTCGTCCTGCCGCTTTCCGTCGAACCGGGAGATCGCCGCGAACATCTCGGTGCGCAGATCGTGCTGCACGTCCAGCGCGAGCCGGCCGCCGTAGTAGCGCCTGACGAAGGTGAGCCCGTAGACGACGACCGCGCCGACGACCAGCAGGGTGGCCCACGGGGTGAGCGAACGGTCGTGCTTGACGATCACGTCGTCGATGATCAGCTTCGTGACGAGCGGGACCAGCGCAGTCACCGCCATCCCGCCGAGCGAGGCGCCGAGGGCCAGCAGTACATCGCGGCGGTACCGCCAGCAGTAGCGGATCAGCCGCCGTGCCCAGCCGTCCTGCCGTATATCCGCCTCGTCCGCCCTCGCGTCCGCCACCCGTGACCTCCCGATCTGCCTCTGCTACCGGAAGGCGTCAACGCCCTGGAGTGCGGATTTCATCCTGCCGCAACAAATCGGGGCCCATCGGAACAGGGCCCAGGGGCTCGGCCCCTGGACCCCGCTGTGACCTCTGGCCGCTGCTCCCTAAGATCCGCTGCCCGGCAGCTCGGCGGTCAGCGCGTACAGGCGGGTGATCTGCTTCACGTTCGCGTTGTCGTCGCTGACGAGCAGGAGCTTCAGCTTCCCCTCGGAGATGTGGCTGGTGACGGCCATGCCCTCGATGTTGTCGAGCAACGGGTTGGGCTGGGTCTCGTGGGAGATCGCACCGAGGGAGGGGCACTTGGCGATGTCAACGAGCTGGGTCTTCTTCACGAGCTGTACGCCGGTCGGCGGGCCGACCAGCTTCTCGACGCCTGTGACGTCGCTCGCCTGGCTCAGATCGGCGAGGTAGACGCGGACGGTGTTGCCGCCGGAGGAGTGGCCGCGTTCGAGGACGAGGAGGCGGCCGTCGCCGGCCGCGGCGATCTCGGAGATGTATTTGGTGTCCTTGTCGGCCGGGTAGCCGTACTGCTTGGCGATCTTGAAGTTCTCCGACCCCTGACCCTCGTCCCGCGTCCAGGTCTGGAGCCGCAGCAGCGGACGGCCGTCGGCGTCCGTACCGTCACCGTCCAGCAGCCCTTCCACGGAGGCGATGAGGGTCTTGCCGTCGGGCTGGAGGGTCAGCCCCTCGAAGTTCCGGTTGATGTCGGCCCGCCCGGCGGGCTTGACCAGCAGCGCTTTGGGCACAGGCAGCCGGCCGAGGAGCTTGCCGGACTCGTCGTAGCGCCGGATGGACGCATCGAGCTCGGAAGTGATGAGGCGGGTCTTGTCGCCGTCGATCACCAGCGCCTCGGAGTCGAGCTCCTGGTGCTTCTCGTCGGCGAGGTCGATCACCTGGAGCGGCTTCGCCTCGGGTTTCCCGTCCGCGCCCTGCTTGACGTCCAGGCGGAACAGCGAGGACCGGTCGGAGAGCGCGGCGATGGCGTCATCGTGGGCGTGGTCGACGGCGAGGGCGGAGAGGTTTCCGACATACCTCTTCTGGAAGAGGGTCCCGTCGACGGAGTCGGAGAAGCCGTCGATGTCCACGTAGTCCGAGCATTTGTGGTCGTCGTTCTGGTCACGGGCGGTGGCACTGCCACCCGTGACGCCCAGGGAGCCGCAGAGCGCGAGGGCGGCGGTGGCGGTGGCGAGTGGGATGCGGAGACGGCGGCGCATGGGCGTTCCTCCTCGGCGGAAAGCGGCCCGAACAGCGCGGCGGGTTGGCCGACGCGATCGGGGACGCTAATTCGCCCACCTGGAGCGCGAGTTGAGCGCCGCGCTACGCCGCCGCGCCGGCCGCCTCCGGTGCGACCTCCCGTACGACCATGACGGCGGCGCACCGCTGGGCCACCTCGTCGAGCGTGATCCCGAGGGCGCCGGCCAGTGCGGCGACGGTGAAGAAGGCGGGGGTCGGGGCCCGGCCGGTCTCGATCTTGCGGAGGGTCTCGGCGGAGATCCCGGCCTCGGCGGCGACATCGGCCATGCTGCGTTCGCCGCGGGCCTGGCGGAGGAGGAGGCCGAGGTACCGGCCGCGTTCGCGTTCCAGCGGGGTGAGAGGGGTGCGCACCATGCCCGTGATACTAATACCGGTATAAGAATTGGGTCGATGGACCACGTCGCCGGGAGGCCGCCATGGTAGAGATCAAGACCGACGCGTCGCTGGACGCCATGCGCGAGGCGGGGCGCGTGGTCGCCGCCGCGCTCGCCGCCGTGCAGGGCGC
The DNA here is from genome assembly GCF_053890475.1 of Streptomyces sp. LZ34. Lineage (NCBI taxonomy): Bacteria > Bacillati > Actinomycetota > Actinomycetes > Kitasatosporales > Streptomycetaceae > Streptomyces > Streptomyces sp. LZ34. Next base: position 8,226,370 of record NZ_CM132680.1, on the reverse strand, counting down.
CGCCGCGGTCGGCGTGTCGCTGCGCGAGCTGGACGAGGCGGCGCGCGCCGTGCTTGCCGAGGCGGGGGCCGGATCGCCCTTCCTCGGCTACCGCCCGCACTTCGCGCCCACCCCCTTCCCCGCCGTCATCTGCGCCTCCGTGAACGACGCGATCGTCCACGGCATCCCCGACGGCTACCGGCTGCGCGACGGCGACCTGGTCAGCATCGACTGCGGCGCGGTCGTCGACGGCTGGGCCGGCGACGCCGCCGTCAGCTTCACCGTCGGCACCCCGCGCCCCGCCGACCAGCGCCTCATCGAGGCCACCCGGCAGGCCCTGGCGGCGGGCATCGAGGCGGCCGTCGTCGGGGCCCGCATCGGGGACATCTCGCACGCCGTCGGGGCGGTCGGGCGCGCCGCGGGCTACGGCATCCCCGCGGACTTCGGCGGCCATGGCATCGGCCGCCGTATGCACGAGGACCCGCCGGTGCCCAACGAGGGCCGCCCCGGCCGCGGCTTCCCGCTCCGGCACGGCCTGGTGCTGGCCATCGAGCCGATGTTCATGGCGGGCGGCCGCGACGTGTACACGACCGACGCCGACGGCTGGACGCTGCGCACCCCGGACGGCAGCCGCGCGGCCCACAGCGAGCACACGGTGGCCATCACGGAGGACGGGCCGCGCGTGCTGACGGCGCTGTGACCCGTACGGCGCCGGGCGCCACCAGCGACTGTCGGTGCGGGCGCGGACCATCCGCCTCCTGCGGCGCGGAGCCAATACAGAGCCAATACAGAGCCAGTACACCCGGCGCTACCCGGCCGAGATCACGCTCAGCTCCGCGACACCCGCCCGCTTCTCCTCGTCCGCCGACCGCACGGTCACCCGCACATAGCGCGCGAGCCCCGACTCCCCCGCGTGCCAGCGCCGCCCGTCCAGCGAGCGCTCCACCCCGTACGAGGCCGGGCGCGTCGCCGTCCACTCGGGCGTGACCCTCGCGATCCGTACGGCCCGCCCGAGGTCGGCGGTGAGCGTGCCCGCCGCGCCGTCGGGCACCCATGCCGTCGCCGCGCTGCCGTCCAGCGCCGCCCCCGCGTACATCCCCGGCTCCTCGGAGCTCGCGGTCGCCGCGCGGCACCGGGCCAGGTTGTCGGTCGGCGCCAGGTCCGAGCGGCGGGTCTTGAGGACGGCGGGGGCTCCCGCGCTCACCAGCCGGTCCCCCTCCGGCGTCTCGACGGTGAAGGGCGCGCCGCCCGTCAGCCGCACCACCGTCTCGTGCGCGCCGATCGCCACGTCGTACGTACGGCCCTGCCAGCGCAGCCCCCGCAGCGTCACCCCGGCGGCGAGCTGCGGCGGCAGCGTCGGATCCAGCCGCACCCGGTCCTCGCGCATCCGCACGCCGGCCAGGCCGTACGCGAAGACCTGGAGGAACCCGCCCTTGCCGGTGAGGAAGTCCTGCGCCGGGGAGCCGGCCAGCGGGTCCGCCGCTCCCGCCTTCTGCCCGCGGGCCTCCGAGAACTGCGCGAAGGGGCCGCGCACGAACGGCTTGATGGCGCGCAGCAGATACGTGTACGCCGCGCAGCCGGGCTCGCCGATGCCCGCCGCGTCGATGGCGTGCACGGAGTCGGTCATGGCCGGGCCGTCGGGGTCGGTGCGGGCGGCGTAGTAGTCGAGGGTGGCCGCGGCCGCGCGGGCGGACATGGGCCACTCCAGCGGATACATGAGCAGCACCGTGTCCGCCTGCTTGATCAGCGAGCCGTCGTAGCCCTCGTACTGCCGGAAGACCTGCCGCTTCGCGTCGTACGGGATGCGCAGCCCGCCCGCGATCCGGGCCCATTCGGCGGGCGCGGGCTCGCCGAGGAGGTGCGCGGCGCGGGTCGCGGCGCGCAGGGCGGTGGCCGCGCCGGCGTTGGTGAAGACGGCGTCGTCGACGCCGTTGCTGTACTCGTCGGGGCCCGCGACGTCCTTGATGGAGTAGCTGCCGTCGCGGTTGCGCGCGACGCGGCCCGCCCAGAACTCGGCGATCCCCTTGAGCAGCGGCCAGCCACGCCCGCGCAGCCAGCCGGTGTCCCCCGTGGCCAGGTAGTACTGCCAGGCCGCGAGCGCGATATCGCTCTGGAGGTGGTTCTGGGTGCGGCAGTGCGGCGGGTCCCAGCTGTGGCACTCGGACCACAGATCGCCCTCGCTCGCGCTGGTCCAGCCGTAGAAGAGGCCGGGATAGCCGAGCCCGCGCGCGTTCGCGCGGGCGGCGGCGCGGGTCCGGTAGCGGTACTCGACGACGGTCCTGGCGAGCTCGGGGTGGGTGGCGAGCAGGCTCGGATACATCCAGGTGTCGGCGTCCCAGAAGATCAGCCCGGCGTAGTTGTCGCTGCTCAGGCCGGTCGGGGAGATGCTGTCACGGGCGCCCGCACGGGTCGCGGACAGCAGCCCGTACTGCGCCGAGCGCACCCATTGCCGTAGCCCGCCCTGTCCGTGCCCGGCCACCTCGATGTCCGCCCGCCACAGCCTCTCCCACGCGGCGGCATGGCCGGCGAACAGCGCGGCCCAGCCCCGTTCCGCCGCTCGGTGCGCGGCGGCGCGGGCCGCGGCGCGGGGGATGCGGGAAGTGAGCGCGGTGTCCACGCCGACGTACTTGGCGAGTTCGTACGAGCGGCCGCGCTCGACGGGGAAGCTGATGTACTGACGGACCGACAGATCTCGTACGGTGCCCGCCCGGTGCGGCCGCACGTCGCGCACGCCCGCGCCGGGCCGCAGCGTGGAGGCGACCGCGCCGTCGGTGTCCGTGCCGTCCGTACGGAACGCGACGTCCATCGTGCGGTCGCGGTAGCTGTAGCCGCTGCCGCCGGTCTGGCGCATCCGGCGGGCGCCGCGCCCGTCGATCCGGTCGGTCACGGTCGCCTCGCCGCTCCAGTGCGGGGTCATGCGCAGCCGTACGGCGCCGACGTGGGCGTTGGCGCGGTCGGCCAGCACGTCGTAGACGAGGTCGGTGGCGCGGCCGTCGGACGCGGTCCAGGTGAGGGAGGTGCGGACGAGGCCGCAGCGGAGGCGGAGCGTCTGGCGGTAGTGGGAGATCCGGCCGGTGGGGGTGGCGGAGGAGTACGTCTCCGCGCCGGGTCCGCCGGTCGTCACGTCCAGGGCCGTCCAGGTCGGGATGGCGGCGGCGACCTGCCTGCCCTCGGTCGTCCCGGCGCCCCGCGCGTACAGGCCCGCGACGAAGGAGCCGTCGTAGCGGGGCGTGAACAGCGGCCAGCCGGTCTTGGCGCCGGTGGCGGCGTAGCCGGTGCCGTGGGGGGCCACGCGCTGGCCGAGGTAGCCGTTGCCGACGAAGGCGTCGAAGCCGCTGTCCGGATCGATCCGGGTGGCGGACAGCGCCCAGCCGTCGCCTTGCGGACAGGGTGCGCTGTGCTTGGGGGCGGCGGGTGCGGCGGGTGCGGCGGGCGTCGGGGGGACCGCGGCGATCAGCGCGCCCGCGAGCAGCGGGGCGATCAGCCGGGCAGGGCGGGGCAGCCGGGGGGAGTACGTCATGGTTCTCCGTCGTGATTCGCCGGTGACGGTCGCAGCGACCATAAGGAGGCGAACAAGACGGATCAAAGGGGCACTTCAGAAGTTCAACCACAGAACACACGTCCAGTGGCCCGCGCTGCCACGAGGGCCGGGGCGAGGGCCGGGGCGGCCCTGTCGGTTACGATCGCCCGGTGAACACTCACTGGCATGTCGTACTGCCGCCGCCGTGCGCCTGATCGGGCGCACACGCTGAAGGCTTGATCTCGCCGCTCCCGGCCGCCGCCTGCTGATCTCGCGGGCCGCCGTGGGCCGCTGTCGTGCGCCCGTTCGCGAATCCGATTCCAGACGGTTTTCGACAACGGAAGTTCACGACCTGTGGCACACCACGCTTCTTCTTCCCCCGACGCCTCCGACGCCTCCGCTTCCCCCGACGCCCCCGACGCCTCCGTCGCCGCCCCCGGTGGCTCCCCTTCGCCCGGGACCCGCCTCACCGACGGCCCGCTGCCCATCCTCGCGGCGGCGGTGCTCTGGGGCACCACCGGAACCGCCGGCTCCATGGCCCCCTCCGGCACTCCCGCGGCCGCGATCGGCGCCGCGAGCCTGGCCCTGGGCGGCCTGCTGCTGTTCCTCACCACGCGCGGCGCGTGGTCGCTGTTCACCGCGTCCACCGGCACCGAGCGGCGGCTTCTCGCCCTCGGCGCGCTCGCGGTGGCCGGGTATCCGCTCACCTTCTACCCGGCCGTGGCGCGTACGGGCGTGGCCGTGGCCACCGTGATCACGCTGGGCAGCGCGCCGGTCTTCACCGGGCTGCTGGCCTGGGCCACGGGGCAGGCCCGGCCGACCATACGCTGGACCGTCGCCACCCTGGCCGCGGTGACCGGCTGCGCCGTCCTGGTCCTCGGCCCCCAGCTCACCGGGGACCCCGCCCCCATGGACGCCGTGGGGATCGCGCTGGCCGCGCTCGCGGGGCTGTCGTACGCCGTGTACTCGCTCATCGGCGGACGCCTCATCGGCCGGGGACACCCCTCCGCCGCGGTCATGGGCGCGATGTTCGGCGTGGCGGGGCTGCTGGTGCTGCCCGTCCTGCTCGCCACCGGCACCGCTTGGCTCGCCACCGTGCGCGGCGCCGCGGTGGCCCTCCACCTCGCGGTGTTCCCCACCTTCCTCGCCTACCGCCTCTTCGGCCGAGGCCTGCGCCACACCCCGGCCTCGGTCGCCACCACCCTCACCCTGGCCGAGCCCGCCGTGGCGGCGGTGCTGGGCGTCACGGTCGTGGGCGAGCGGCTGCCGATGGTGTCCTGGGGCGGCCTGGCGGTCCTGGCCCTGGGCCTGGCGCTGCTGGCCGTACCCCCTCGGGCGGGCCGCCGCGGTCCCCGCTGACCCGGCCGGCGTTTGCGGTGGCTTTGGTCCGGCGACACGCCGTGGCGTCGGCGTGGCGTCGGCGCAAAGCCACCGCAGGCGTCGCGTGGTGGGGTTAACCCCCACCCCCACGTGGTGGCCAGCCGGATGGGCGGTGACGGCCGAGTGCGGCGATGGTGTGTCCGTCGGGGATCGCCCCGGAAGACCGCATGAAGGATCAGGTAGGGGAGACAGTGAACCGTCCCATGAGACATGCCCTCGCACGCCGTACGCTGCTCGCCGGCGCGACGGCTGCCGCCGCGGGAATCGGATGGGGAACCGCGGGGACGGCCGTCGCCGGCGGGCGGGGACGGCCGGTGGCGCAGGGGGCGGTGGCGCAGGGGGCGGTGGCGCAGGGGGCGGTGGACGCCGAGGTGGCGCGCCTGGAGCCCGGGCTGATCGAGCTGCGGCGGGACATCCACCAACACCCCGAGGCGCCGGGGCAGGAGCAGCGGACCGCGGGCGTGGTGGCCCGAGAGCTGCGGGCCGCCGGGCTGGCCGTCACCACCGGCGTGGGCGGCCACGGCGTCGTCGGCGTCCTGCGCGGCTCGCGGCCCGGCCGCACCGTCGCGTACCGGGCGGACATGGACGCGGTGCCGCCCGGGGACATCGTCGGGGGCGGCCCGGCGGCGGCCCACCTCTGCGGCCACGACATCCACACCACGGTGGCCCTCGGCGTCGCACAGGTCCTGGCCCGGCTGCGGCGACACCTCAGCGGAACGGTGGTGTTCCTCTTCCAGCCCGCCGAGGAGGCCCTGGCCGGGGCCCGCGCGCTGATCGACGCGGGCGTGCTGGAGCACACCCGCGTCGAGGAGATCCACGCGCTGCACTGCGGGCCGTTCCCGGTGGGGCGGTTCGCCGTGACGCCGGGCTACGGGCTGCCGGGCCAAGACCGCGCGGAGGTGACCCTCTCAGGGCCTGCCGCGCCCGACGCGGCACGGTGCCTGGCCGCCGAGATCGGCGCGCTCGCCACGGTGACACCACCGCAGACACCCGCGGACCTGGAGCGGATGGTCGCCGACGTCCAGACGCCCGGCGGGCCGCTGGCCCGGTTCGTGGCCGTCCGGGCCAGAGCGCAGGAGAACAAGGTGGCCGTGTCCTACCGCTGCTGGCCGCAGGAGCGGTATGTGGAGGTCCGCGAGGACATCCGCCGACTGGCCAGGTCGTACGCGGGGGCCGGGGTGAGCTTCCCCGCCGAGCCGTTCCCCGCCATGGTCTGCCCCGAACCGGACGCCCGCACGCTGGCCCGCCACCTCCGCCGCACACTGGGCGGAAACGCGGTCACCGAGCTCCACGCCGCCTTCCCCTTCAACGGCGAGGACTTCGCCCTCTACCTGGACCGCGTCCCGGGCACCTACACCTTCCTCGGCGTCCGCGCCCCCGGCGCACCCATCACCGCCTGCTACCCGCACTACCCCGACTTTCTCCCGGACGAGCGCGCGATCGGCGTGGGCGTACGAGCGATGGCGGGCTGGGTCGCGGAGCGGACCCACAGGGCGCGGGGGCTTTGACCGTCGCCTTCGAGGCGTTCGACTCGGCGGGGTGGCCACCAGGCCAGAAGGCCCTCACCCATTTCAAGATCGGTCAGCCGTGAACCCTGTCACCGTCCGCAACCTCCCCGGACAGAACACCTGGGGCAGGGCATCGGTCAGCCGGTAGCCGACGCCGTAGCGGATCACCACACCGCGCAGCGTGTCGGCCGGGTTGACGGCGCGCGCCTTGCGTTTGGGCTCATTGACCGGTTCCCAGTCCGGGGCGTGGCCTGCAGGGCCACTCCCCCAACGCTGGTTTGTAGTGGATTTGAGACCGCGACACGCCGTGGCGACGGCGTGTCGGTGTCCCAAATCCACTACAAAGCCAGGGCGTCGAGCGGGCCGCTCAGTCCTGGTAGACCTTGTTGGTGCCCGGGCCGCCCGAGAGCGTGTCCGTGCCCTGGCCGCCGTAGATCGTGTCGTTTCCGCTGTTGCCGTAGATCGTGTCGTTGCCCTCCTCGCCGTAGAGGATGTCGTCGCCCCGGCCGCCGTAGACGGAGTCGGCGTCGGACAGGCCGTGGATCACATCGTTGCCGTCCTCGCCGTACATGTTGTTGTCGGTGGGGTCGGTGCCTCCGGTCATGGAGTCGTCACCGGGCCCGCCGTAACAGTCGGTCGCGCAGTTGGTGATGGTGTCGTTCCCTGGGCCGCCGTAGGGGCCGACGCTCCAGACACCGCCGCCCCCGTCGAGGCGGTCGTCGCCGTCGTCGCCGTAGAGCACATCCCGCCCGGAGCCCTTGATGACGTCGTCGCCGGGACCGCCGTAGATCGAGGAGTAGGCGTGGCTGTCGCCGTCGACGGTCGCGGTGTCGTCGCCGTCACCGAGGTTGACGTCGAAGTTGTCCGAGTCGTCGGAGCCCAGGGGGGCCATGGTCGCGCACCGGACGACGGTGTGGTCGGCCTCCGAGGGGTACGTGCACTCGTCGGTGGTCGCCGCGCTCGGATCGATGGTGATGTCACCCCGGTCGCGGAAGGTGATCACGTAGTACCACTCGAACTCGCCCCGCTGTTCGACCTCTTCGGAGATCGTGAGGTTGTTCGTCTGTCCGGGGGCGCCCTTGTACCAGAGCTCGCCGTCCTCGTGGACGGCGGAGGCCACCGGTGTGGCCGCCTGGGCGGCGGGTGCCGCGAACAAGGCTCCGCCCAGGGCGAGGGCGAGCGTGGAGGTGGCGGCGATGATTCCGTGCTTACGCATGCAGAAGTGATCCTTCACGGAACGGGGGTGAATCGGTTGGTGTCTCCGAACACCCGCGTAGACACGGCGCCGGGGGCGGGGGTTGTGCCCAAAAGACGCCTTCAGTTGCATGGGGCGAACATGTCATCCCGGGGCTTCCTGGCGTTCTTTTGCAGGGCACCGGAAGGCAACCCCATGGGCGATCCCCGTGGCCGAACTACTCACCCTCGCACGGACACCAGGGGCCGGACCCGGCTCCTCGTCCCAGACGCCCGTCCGAGGCATACGGCAGACTGCGCGGCATGGATCTCGACGAAGCGCTGCGCTGCCTCGCGGAGGCGGACGGGGACCGGCGGCGGCCCGATTTGTGCGGCGGCCGCTACCTGGCGGTCGCATACGGCGAAGGCCTCGAACTGGACGTCTCGCGCCTCCGGGCCCGAGGCGCGGAGGAGTTCGCGGCCCGCGGCGGCGCCGGGTCCGTGTACGACGCGCTGGACCTGCTCGTCGACGACGTCGTGGCGGCCACCGGCGACTCCGCGGAGGAGCTGCTCGACCGGCTGGACGACGCCGGGCCGGTGAACGACGACGGGCCGCCGCTCGCCGACATCGTCTCGCCACGGCGCCGCCTCCTCGCGCTGCTTCTGCTCGGCTTCGGCGGCCCGATGGACATCGTCACAGAGCGGTTCGACGAGGAGCACTACCTCGGCGGTGCCCTGGCCGCCCTCCCGGACGCCCGCTTCGTCCTCCTCGCGAGCGCGGAACCGCCGAACCAGGAATTCGCCCTCGGCGTGCTCGACCTCGGGCGCGACGCGGCACACCAGGGTGTGTCCGGCAGGTAGCAGGGGGCTTTCAGGGTGGCCCCGGGGGACCGCTCAGGGTGATCCCCGATGGCTCCTGAGGTCAGGCCGGGCAGAGTTGCCCGCGGTCACCGTGCCCGGCTCTGTGCCGACCACCCTGGGGAGCAGCCTGATGCACCACCGCCCTTCCGCCCTCCGCCGCCTGACCATGACTGGCGTCGCTCTCGCCGCGATCACCGCAGGTACGTGCGTTCCCGCCGCGATGGCGTCTGCCGCGGTGCCGCAACGGGCGGCGGTCACCGCCTCGTTCGACCCCGCGCCGATGCAAGATCTGCTCGCTCACCTCCCTGACCCCGTTGTCGCCGGCGCACTGGTCAGGGTGGCGGGGGACAGCCCGGCGATGCCGTGGGCCGGAACCACGGGGGAGGTGTCCCGCGACGCTCACTTCCGCATCGGCAGCGTGACGAAGATCTTCACCAGCACGGTCGTGCTCCAGCTGGCCGCCGAGCACCGGATCGCCGTCGACGCGCCCGTCCGGCGCTACCTGCCCGACCTCATCCCGGCCGCATACGGCACGGTCACCGTGCGCGAACTCCTGGACCACACCAGCGGCCTGCCGGCCCCGGCCGGCATACCCGGGCCCGCCGACGGTCCCGGTTGGTGGCAGAAGAGCGTGTCACCGCGGGACGTGGTGCGCAATACGTTCGCGGCCGCCGCGAGCCAAGGGACGGGGCGGCCGACCGAGCCCGGCAGTGTCCAGCAGTACAACGGCGTCAACACATTCGTCCTCGGCCTACTGGTCGAAAAGGTGACCGGCCACACCTTCGAAGACGAACTCACCCGCCGCATCATCCTGCCGCTGGGGCTGCGCGACACCAGCCTCCCCTCAGCGGACGACCTGTCCATCGCCACACCGCACGCTCGCGTATACGTCGGTGCGGACGAGGTGACCGAGCAGAGCCCCTGGGCCTGGGCCGAGGGCGGAATGATCTCCACCGCCGCCGATCTGGACCGGTTCATGACCGCCCTGTTCTGCGGCCGGCTCCTCCCGCCCGCCCAGCAGAAACTGGCGTTCACCGTGCCCGACGTGCCCAGCGCGCCGACCAACACGAACTGCATCAACAAAACGAGTTGCTTCAGCGCCGCCGGCCTGATGCGGGTCACACTCGACAACGGCGTCACCGTGTGGGGCAAAACCGGCTCCCTGCCCGGGTGGACCAACGGCGTGTTCACGGCCCGCGATCTGACACGCCGTGTGGTCTACTCCCTCAACCCCACGGGCTCCGCCTCCGAACGGCCTTACGTCATGGCCGTCATCAACGCCGCCTTCAAGGACGCCGGCTGAACCCAGGCCTTACGCGGCCACCGGCACCCGCTCGTCGAGCAGCCCCTCGCCGCGCAGATCTGCCCACACCCCGTCCGGGATCTCGGCCCCGAACGACTCGACGTTGCTCCGCACCTCCTCGACGGTGCGCATGCCGACCACGATGCCCGCGACGACCGGGTGCCGCAGCGGAAACGCCATGGCCACCTGCGGAAGCGTCACGCCGTGCGCCTCGCAGACATCCGCGATGCGGTGCGTCCGCCGCACCAGCTCCCGCGAGGCGGGCGCGTACTCGAAGTGCGCCCCCTCGGCGGGGCGCGGTGTGGCGAGCAGGCCGGAGTTGAAGATGGACGCCGCGAGTACGGAGACGCTGCGCTCGGCGCAGGCGGGCAGCAGGTCGTCGAGGGCGCCGTGCTGGAGGAGTGTGTAGTGGCCGGACAGCATCACCGCGTCCACGTCTGCCTCTTGGACCAGCTTGGTGAGCATGCCGGTGTGGTACATCCCCGCTCCGATGGCGCCTACGACGCCCTCGGAGCGCAGCTCGGCGAGGGCGGGGTAGCCGGTGCGCAGCGCGTCCTCGAAGTGCTTCTCCGCGTCATGGAGGAAGAGCATGTCGATGCGGTCGACGCCCATGCGGGTGACGGAGTCCTCGACGCTGCGCCGGATGCCGTCGCGGGAGAAGTCCCACACCCGGCGATGCGTCGCGGGCACCTGGAACGCCTCGTCCATGCGGCCCGCCGGGTCCTGCGGGACGAGCACCCTGCCGACCTTCGTCGACAGCGTGAACTCGTCGCGCGGCTTGTCGCGGAGGAGGTCGCCGATCCGGCGCTCGGAGTGGCCGATGCCGTAGTGCGGCGAGGTGTCGAAGTACCGGATGCCGAGATCCCAGCCCGCGGCCAGCGCGCCGGCGGCGGTCTCGTCGTCCAGCGCCTCGAACAGCCCACCCAGCGGCCCGCCGCCGAACCCCAGCTCCGTGACCTCTACAGTGCTGCGGCCGAGCCGATTGGTCCTCATCCCGCGGGTCCTCCTCGTGTCACGGCGCCGACGGGCGGCAAGTTTGCCGTGGGTGTGGCGGGGCGCCAACTGTTTTTCGGAGCGGGATGGTTCAGGGGGTGAGGTGGTCGAAGTCGCCTGCCTTCACCCCGGCTATGAACGCGGCGAGGCCGGGGCGGGCCGTGGTCAGTACGACCTGGGGGTCGTCGCTCTCCCGTATGAGGATGATGTCGGCGCTTCGGGCGAGCTCGACACACTCCGGCCCGTCGCCGCCCGAGAATGATGACTTCCGCCACTGGATCGATGCACTCATGACCACGCCCCTCACAGTTCCCGCGCGATGTGATGGATGAGCTGCCGCGATTCTTCCGCATCGAGCGCCAGGCTTTCAGCCCTGTCGAGCAGCTTTCCATACCTGTGAAGCTCGGCCTCAGCATCCAGGAAGCGACCCCCGACGACGTTGTCCACCTGGACTGTGTCCAGTCGGGGAACTGCCGTACCGGCGTACAAAATCGGGTTAGTGGTCTCGACGAAGTCTTCATTCGTGAAGGGGACGACGCGCACGGTGACCGCTTCCGAGCCGGACACTGTCATCAGGTGCTCAAGCTGCGCGCGAGCCACCTTGCGACCGCCGAACCGCATGCGCAACGCCGCCTCATGGATCGTCGCCGTCAGCCGCACGGGCTCATCACGCTCAAGGATCATCTGCCGCCGCATTCGGTACTCAACCCTCGCGTCGATCTCCTCGGTTGGCAGCGCATGGACGACGCCTTGGAAGAGAACACGCGCGTAGCCCTCTGTCTGCAACAGGCCCGGGATCAGCATGGCCTGCATGGACCGGACGTACACCGCATGGTGTTCCATCTCGGCGACATCCAGAAAGCCCGGTGCAAGGATTCCTCGGTACTCGTCCCACCAGAACTGACCGCGCCGCTCTTCGGCAATGGCGCACAGCGCGTCGACCAGCACGGCGTCAGCGCACGCGTAGAAGGTGGCGAGCCGACGGATGCGCTCGCCGCTGATCCCAATCCGGCCCGCTTCGATGTTGCTCACCCTGGCCTGATCGACCCCGAGCAGCGCAGCAGCCTCGCGAGCGGTCCTCCCGGCCCGCTCGCGCATTCTCCGCAGCTCGGACCCGAGGCGCACCTGTCGAACGGTCGGGGTGTCCCTTGGCGGCATTGCCGTCACAGTCCTTCCTTCTCCGCCACCCACATGAGTGAGACACGGAGAAAAACCTTGTACCGGTACAGCGTTTATCCATACCGTCTGTGATCGTACCGCTACCCAACCAACACGCGCGCGGCGCCGGAAGGGACCACCATGACCGACCTGCCACCCCAACTCCTCAGCGAGGCAATCGAAACGGCCCACCGCTACCGACTCCGCGCCCCCAACGTCCCCGAGACCGCCAAAGTAGCCCGCGACATGGTCGCGGGCCTGCTCGTCGCCACCGGCCACCCCGCCCTCGTCGAGACCGCCCGCCTCCTGGTCACCGAAGTCGTCGCGAACGTCCACCTGCACACCAAGGTGCCTCTGCTCTCGCTCGAAGCGACGATCCGGGGCCGCCAACTCCACGTATCCGTACGGGACGACGACCCGGGCGGCGCCCCCTGGCCGGCCGAACCCCGCTCCCCCGAGGCGGAGGCCGACGCCGAACACGGGCGTGGCCTGCTGCTGGTGCAGGCGTACGCGGACGCCTGGGGGACGGTCTGGCACGGTGGGCTCCAGCCCACCGGCAAAAGCGTGTGGTTCTCGGTGTCCGATGCTCCGGCACTGAAAGCTCTGTAGGGTGACCAGCTCCGCCAAGTGATCGACCCCGGCATCCGAACTGCCGGGGTCGATCGCATGTTCAGGGTAGTGCACAGCTCAGACCGGCTGCCCTCACCGCGCGCGACGCGGCGGCCGTGACGTAGCGGATACCGTCGCCGCACCGACCTCGCCGTCACCTGGGCGGCTGAGGCGGCGCAGGTGGCGCAGGTGGCGTAGGTGGCTGGACGGGGTGCGACGGGACGCGGGGCAGCGTCGTCTGCAGCCAGTTGCGCCCCGAACCGTCGAGCAAGTCTTCGATCACCATACGGCCGACGCTATTGCCTGCCATCACCGAGGCACACACCCACGCGGCAGCCGACGGCCCGGCCGTCGGCATGCTCGGCACAGCGATCGGATCAAGCGCCGTCGGAGGCACGCCCCGTCGCGATCTGGCGGGCCATGATCGTGGTGAGCTCGTACGCCGTGTGGGAGGCGGCCACGGAGGTGATCTCCGCGTGGTCGTACGCCGGGGCGACCTCGACGACGTCGGCGGAGACCAGGTGGCAGGAGGCCAGGCCGCGCAGGATCTCCAGGAGTTCGCGGGAGGTGAGGCCGCCCGCCTCGGGGGTGCCGGTGCCGGGGGCGTGGGCGGGGTCGAGGACGTCGATGTCGATGGAGATGTACAGGGGGCGGTCGCCGATGCGCTCGCGCAGCTGCTGGGCGACCTCGTCCACGCCGCGCCGCATGACGTCGGCGGAGGTGACGATCCCGAAGCCCATCTTGGCGTCGTCGTCCAGGTCCCGCTTCCCGTACAGCGGGCCGCGCGTGCCGACGTGCGAGAGGGCGGAGGTGTCGAGGATGCCTTCCTCGACGGCCCGGCGGAAGGGCGTGCCGTGGGTGTACTCGGCGCCGAAGTAGGTGTCCCAGGTGTCGAGGTGGGCGTCGAAGTGGAGCAGGGCGACCGGGCCGTGCTCGCGGGCGACGGCGCGCAGCAGGGGGAGGGCGATGGTGTGGTCGCCGCCGAGGGTCATCAGGCGGGCGCCGGTGGCGAGCAGGTCGTCGGCGGCGGCCTGGATGGTCTCGACGGCCTCGTTGATGTCGAAGGGGTTCGCGGCGATGTCACCGGCGTCGGCGACCTGGGCGAGAGCGAAGGGGGAGGCGTCCTGGGCCGGGTTGTAGGGGCGCAGCAGCCGGGACGCCTCGCGGATGGCGTTGCCGCCGAAACGGGCGCCGGGGCGGTAGGAGACCCCGCTGTCGAAGGGCACGCCGACCACGGCGATGTCCGCCGCGCCGCCGACCTCGTCGACGCGCGGCAGCCGGGCGAAGGTCGCGGGGCCCGCGTAGCGGGGGATGCGGGAGGAGTCGACGGGACCGAGGGGGCGGCGGTCTGCTGTGGTCATGGCTCCGAGCGTAGGCAGCGCGGCCGGTCGGGCACATGGACGTTCCCGAGGGCCGCGTGCGGCGTTTTGGACACCACGTCCAGGTCGGCGCCGGGCCCGGACCCTCGCCGGACGGCCCCGGACGCGGTCAAGACACAGGGGTCGAAACACAGGGGTCAAGACACAACCGGGATGTGTCCCGGACGTGACCCGGGACACATCCCCACCCCGCTCAGCTGTCCGTGGGGCTTCCGAGGGCCGCCGCCGCGGCCGCGACGGGGTCGAGGGCGGTGGACGGGGGCGTGGGCGCGGCGGCGGGCGCCGGCTCGCAGGTGAAGCCGAGGCGCTTCATGGCGCGGACCACCTCGCCCGAGGTGAAGTCGCGGCGGTCCTGGCGGGTGATCACCGCTCCGACCTGCATGGCGGGGTAGCTGCGGCGGCCGATCCGGACCGAGGGACCGGTGATCGGTTCGGGCTTGACGCCGCTCATCGCTTCCTTCACCTCGCTCGCGGTCAGATCGAAGGCGTAGTTGGCGATGACGCAGCGCATAGGACCTCACGGGGAGAAGGAGGGAGGGAGCCGGTAGAGGCAGGGTCCCACACCGGGTGCCCGGCGGGAAGCGCAGATTCACCGGGCGTGGTTCCCCCCAGCCGGGCGCAGCACGTGCTAGCGTGGTAGCAGTTGCAGTTTTGGTACCCATAAACTTTTATGTGCGCCTGACAGGATGTAGCCATCAGGCGCATTTTTGTTTTACCGGTGGTTTCCGGATGGGGTCATTGCGGCGACGCGGAATCCGTGAGGTTCGGGTTCCGGCTCTGCCCCAATTCAGAGGAGAATGACATGGCTACCGGCACCGTGAAGTGGTTCAACGCGGAAAAGGGCTTCGGCTTCATCGAGCAGGACGGCGGCGGCGCCGACGTCTTCGCCCACTACTCGAACATCGCCACCCAGGGCTACCGCGAGCTCCAGGAAGGTCAGAAGGTCTCGTTCGACGTCACGCAGGGCCAGAAGGGCCCGCAGGCCGAGAACATCGTGCCCGTCTGACGCGTCACAGCGCCATAGAGCCGGGGCCCGCACCCGAAGGGGTGCGGGCCCCGGCTCGCGTCTGGCCGCACCCGCCCCATCGCAGGCAGAAACCGGACTCAAGGACAGCGGCCTCCCCCCGCGGCCGACGGCCGATCGACGCCTCGGCACGTGGCCCCGTCACTCACCCGCTCTCCGGCACGTTCTGCGAATCTCTCGCCCCGGGATCATCCCCGCTGAGGAGTCCTCCTCGAAACGCGCCGTACGAGGAAGGCCCCGCATGAACCGCCCTGTCCGCTCGTCCCGCGGTACCGCACCGCGCTCCCGCAAGAATCGCCGCCCCGCCCCCGCTCTCGTCCCCATACCCGCCGACGGCAACGAATTCGCCGTGTCGCCGAGCACCACCCCGCTCCTGCCTCCCGTCGGCTCCTTCGCCGAGCTGGACCTGCCGGACGGGCTCGCCGCGGAGCTGGCGCGCCAGGGCGTGACCGTACCCTTTCCGATTCAGGCGGCCGCGCTGCCCAACGCGCTCGCCGGGCGCGATGTCCTGGGCCGTGGGCGGACCGGCTCCGGCAAGACCCTGGCCTTCGGCCTGGCCCTGCTGGCCCGTACCGCCGGGCAGCGCGCCGAGCCCCGCCGCCCGCTCGCCCTGGTCCTGGTGCCCACCCGGGAGCTGGCCCAGCAGGTCACCGACGCCCTCGCCCCTTACGCCCGGCCGCTGCGGCTGCGGCAGGCCACCGTGGTCGGCGGGATGTCGATCGGCCGCCAGGCGGGCGCGTTGCGCGACGGCGCCGAGGTGGTCATAGCGACCCCGGGCCGGCTCCACGATCTGATCGAACGCGGCGACTGCCGATTGGACCAGGTGCGCGTCACGGTCCTCGACGAGGCCGACCAGATGGCCGACATGGGCTTTCTCCCCCAGGTGACCCGGCTGCTGCGGCAGGTTCCGGCCGACGGCCAGCGCATGCTGTTCTCGGCGACCCTCGACCACAACGTCGGCCAGTTGGTGCGCCGGTTCCTCGACGACCCGGCCGTGCACTCGGTCGACGCCTCCGCGGGCGCGGTCACCACGATGGAGCACCATGTGCTGCACATCGCGGACACCGACAAGCGCACCGTCGTCACCCGGGTGGCCGCCCGCGACGGCCGCGTCATCATGTTCCTGGACACCAAGCGCGCGGTCGACCGGCTGACCAAGCACCTGCTGGCCAGCGGCGTGCGGGCGGCGGCGCTGCACGGCGGCAAGTCCCAGCCGCAGCGCACCCGGACTCTGGACTACTTCAAGACCGGCCATGTCAGCGTGCTGGTCGCCACGAATGTCGCCGCCCGGGGCATCCACGTCGACGACCTCGATCTCGTCGTCAACGTCGATCCGCCGGCCGACCACAAGGATTACCTGCACCGCGGCGGCCGCACCGCCCGTGCGGGTGGCTCCGGCACCGTCGTCACCCTCGTCCTGCCCGATCAGCGCCGTGCGATGGCCGGTCTGATGACGGACGCGGGCATCACTCCGCATACCGCCCGGGTGCACTCCAACGACACCGAGCTGGCCCGTATCACCGGCGCGCAAGCGCCCTCCGGTACCCCCGTCACCATCGACGCACCGGTCCCGGAACAGACGGCCCCCGGCACCGCCGGGCGCCCCCGGAACCGAAGCCGTCGGCGCGGCCGCCGGGCGGGCAGGTCCCAGCGGGGACTGGCTTCATGATCCTGTCAGCGCCCGGACCGTAGTGGATGCCCCCATTTCCTCGCGGCAGAGGCGACAATGGATCGCATGCCGATACCCAGCTCCGCGCCCAGCCGGGCCGAACTGATCGACCACCTGGTCCGCACCCGCATCGCCGGCGACGTCGCCACGCCCCGGGACAACAACCTCTCCCACTACCGCAAGCTCGCGAACGGCGACCGCCACTACTGGCTGGGCCTGGAACTGGGCGACCGCTGGGCCGATGAACAGGACGTGCTGGCGGTCATGGCGGAGCGCTGCGGCGTGGTCGACGACCCGGAGCACCGCGCCGGGCAGGACACCATCGACCCGGAGCTCACGGTGGGGGCGCTGGACCGGATGGCCTCGGTGCTGCGCAAGGCGGCCGAGGCGCAGGAGCGGGTGCTGTTCGCGACCGGACACCCGGGCGGGCTGCTGGACGTGCACCGCTTCACGGCGGCGGCGCTGCGGGCCGCGGGGTGCGAGATCGTGGAGATCCCGGGCGGGCTGACGGCGGACGAGGGGTACGTCTTCCAGTTCTGCGACGTGGCGATGCTGGAGCGCGGCGCGACGCTGTGGCACACCCACTCCCCCGCCCCCATGGCCGCGATCCTGGACGGTCTTGAGCAGGAGGGGCGGCCGCTGCCCGATCTGGTGGTCGCCGACCACGGCTGGGCTGGGTGCGCGGGGCAGCGGGGCATCGACGCGGTGGGGTATGCGGACTGCAACGACCCGGCGCTGTTCCTCGGCGAGGCGGAGGGCACGCTCCAGGTGGTGGTGCCGCTGGACGACCATGTCACCAACCCGCGGTTCTACGACCCGATGGTCGCCTATCTGCTGGACGCGGCGGGCCTCACGGCCGAGTCCTGACGCGAACCGAGCGCTAAGAAGCGAGCCCTAAGAACGGGGCACGCGCATGACGCCTTCCTGGATCACCGAGACCGCCAGCTGACCGTCGGCAGTGAAGATACGGCCCTTGGCCAGCCCCCGGCCGCCGGACGCGGAGGGGCTCTCCTGGTCGTACAGCAGCCACTCGTCCGCGCGGAACGGGCGGTGGAACCACATGGCGTGGTCCAGGCTGGCGCCGACGATGTCGCCGACCGTCCAGCCGCCGCGCCCGTGGGCGAGGAGCACCGAGTCCAGCAGCGTCATGTCGGAGACATAGGTGACCAGGCAGATGTGCGTCAGGGGGTCGTCGGCGGCGCCGTCCAGTTTGCCGTTCGTCCGGAACCAAACCTGCGACTTCGGCTCGCGCGGCTGCCCGACGCTCGCGTACGGCGGCGCGTCCACGTACCGCAGGTCGATCGCGCCCCGCGCCTCCAGCATCCGCTCGACCACGCTCGGGCCGCTGAAGAGGTGCGCGTACCGGGGCAGCAGTTCCTCGCCCGTCGGCAGGGAGAGCGGGTCGGGCACGGCGGGCATCGGCTCCTGGTGCTCAAGGCCCTCCTCGTGGCGCTGGAAGGACGCCGAGAGGTGGAAGATCGGCTGGCCGTGCTGGACCGCCACCACCCGGCGGGTGGTGAAGGAGAAGCCGTCGCGGATGCGGTCGACGGTGTAGACGATGGGCGCGTTCGGGTCGCCGGGGCGCAGGAAGTAGGCGTGCAGCGAGTGCGCCGGGCGGTCGGCCGGGACGGTGCGGCCGGCGGCGACCAGGGCCTGGGCGGCGACCTGGCCGCCGAAGACGCGCGGCACCAGGGGTGCCGCGCTGCTGGTGCCTCGGAAGATGTCCAGGTCTATCTGTTCCAGGTCGAGCAGATCGAGCAGGTTCTGTAGCGCGCCCTGTGGTGCGTGGTGTGGCGCGCCTTGTGGTGCTTCGTTCATGGTTTAAGGAGTTTTGCAGACCAAGCTTGCGCAGGTCTCACGGGTCTCATCCGGTCTCACAGGCCCATGGACTTCGCGATGATGGACCGCATGACCTCGCTGGTGCCGCCGTAGATGCGGGTGACGCGGGTGTCCGCGTACAGGCGGGCGATGGGGTACTCCATCATGTAGCCGTAACCGCCGTGCAGCTGGAGGCACTTGTCGATCACGACGGCCGCGCGCTCGGTGGTGAAGAGCTTCGCGGAGGCCGCGTCGGCCGCGGTGAGCTCGCCCGCGTCGTGCGCCTCCAGGGCCCGGTCGACGACCGCCTGCATCGCGTCCACCTCGGACTTGCAGTCGGCGAGCGCGAACTTGGTGTTCTGGAAGGACGCCACCGTCTTGCCGAAGATCGTACGGTCCGCCACATAGGCCTTGGCGAACTCGACGGCCGCGGCGGCCTGCGCGTATGCGCTGACGGCGATGCCCAGGCGCTCCTGCGGGAGGTTGTGGGTGAGGTACTCGAACGCCCGGCCCTCCACGCCCAGCAGGTCCTCGACCGGCACCTTGACGTCGGTGAAGGACAGCTCGGCGGTGTCGGAGGTCTTCAGGCCCAGCTTCTCCAGCTTGCGGCCGACCGCGTAGCCCTCGCTCCTGGTGTCGACGACGAGGATGGATATGCCGCCGCGGCGGTCCTCGGGGGTGGCGGGGGCGGTGCGGGCGCAGACCAGGACGCGGTCGGCGAGGACGCCGCCGGTGATGAAGGTCTTGGCGCCGTTGAGGACGTAGTGCGTGCCGTCCTCGGACAGCTTGGCGGTGGTCTTCATGCCCGCCAGGTCGGAGCCGGTGCCCGGCTCGGTCATGGCGATGGCGGTCATCATGTCGCCGGAGATGAACGGGGGCAGCCAGCGCCGCTTCTGCTCCTCGTTGGCGTACTTGAGCAGGTACGGCAGGCACAGCGCGGTGTGTACGCCGCTGCCGCCGAAGCTGACCCCGGCCCGGGCGGTCTCCTCGGTGATGATCGCGTTGAACTTGAAGCTGGTCTCGCCCGCGCCGCCGTACTCCTCGGGCACCTCGATGCCGAAGATGCCCAGCTCGCCGAGTTTCTTGTAGAACTCGCGCGGGGCCTGGCCGGCCTCCCGCCACTCCTCGTAGTACGGCACGACCTCGGCGGCGATGAAGTCGCGGATGGTCTCCCGGAACGCCTCGTGGTCCTCGTTGAACACCGTGCGACGCATCTGCGGCGACCTCCTCGGTACGGCTGGCTAAGCGCTTGCTCAGCGAAAGCTACCGGCCGGTTGGCGGGCTGTCCAGACCCGTCCGCGCCTCACCCCTGAGCACCCCCGCCCGCCGCCGCGCGGAAGGCGCCGAGCGCCAGGCGGTACAGCAGCTCGGCGGTGGCCGCGCGGCCCGGGAGGGAGCCGGGGCGGCTGAGGTGCGGGGTGGAGTTGAGCAGCCCGAAGACGGCGTGGACACACGCCCGCGCCTCGGGCTCGGCGAGCCGGGGATGGACCTCGCACACCACCTGGACCCACAGCTCGACGTACTGCCGCTGGAGCGAGCGCACCAGCTTGCGGTCGGTGTCCCGGAGCCGGTCCAGCTCGCGGTCGTGGAGGGTGATCAGCGGGCGGTCGTCGAGGGCGAAGTCGATATGGCCCCGGACCAGCGAGTCCAGCACCGCATCCGGATCCCGCTCCCGCTCCGAGGCCTCGGCGGCGCGCTGCTTGCCGCCCGTCAGAAGCCGGCCGCTGATGCCGACCAGCAGCTCCGCCAGCATGGCCTCCTTGCCCGCGAAGTGGCGGTAGAGGCCCGGTCCGCTGATGCCGACCGCCGCGCCTATCTCGTCGACGCCGACGCCGTGGAAGCCGCGCTCGGCGAACAGGCGCGCCGCCTCCTTCAGGATCTGTTCGCGGCGGGTGGGGGCAGGGGCTTGCGTGCTCATGGAGTTGATTCTAGACAGCGGCGTTAGTGGTCGTTAACCTGGCGGGGATGGGTTAACGCTCATTAACCATGCCTGGACCACGAGGCATGCGTGAGGCATGTGCGAGGCACGCGAGGCAAGGGGGCCCGTAGTCATGGAGCAGGCACCGGTGCTGGGCAGCGCCGCCGATCCGGCGTCCGACGCCTGGGCGGCCAACGAGGCCGCGCACCGCGAGCTGGCCACGCGGCTGCGCGAGAAGCTGGCCGCGGCGCGGCTGGGCGGCGGCGAGAAGACGCGGGCGCGGCACACCGCGCGCGGCAAGCTGCTGCCCCGCGACCGGGTCGACACCCTGCTGGACGCGGGCTCGCCGTTCCTGGAGCTGGCCCCGCTCGCGGCCGACGGGATGTACGAGGGGCAGGCCCCGGCGGCGGGAGTGATCGCGGGGATCGGGCGGGTGACGGGCCGCGAGGTGATGGTGATCGCCAATGACGCCACGGTCAAGGGCGGCACGTACTACCCGATGACGGTCAAGAAGCATCTGCGCGCCCAGGACGTCGCCTTGGAGAACGGGCTGCCGTGCGTGTATCTGGTCGACTCCGGAGGCGCCTTCCTGCCCATGCAGGACGAGGTCTTCCCCGACCGGGACCACTTCGGGCGGATCTTCTACAACCAGGCGCGGATGTCGGGCGCCGGGATCCCGCAGATCGCGGCGGTGCTCGGGTCCTGCACGGCGGGCGGGGCGTATGTCCCGGCGATGAGCGACGAGGCCGTCATCGTGCGCGGACAGGGCACGATCTTCCTGGGCGGGCCGCCGCTGGTGAAGGCGGCGACGGGAGAGGTCGTCACGGCCGAGGAGCTGGGCGGTGGCGAGGTCCATTCCAGGGTCTCCGGCGTCACCGACCACCTCGCGGAGAGCGACGCCCACGCCCTGCGCATCGTCCGTACGGTCGTCTCGACGCTCCCGGCGCCCCTGCCGAGGCGCGGGCCGCTGCCGTGGCCGGTGGAGCCCTCCGAGGAGCCCGCGGTCGACCCGGCGGGGCTCTACGGGGCGGTGCCGGTCGACTCGCGCACGCCGTACGACGTGCGCGAGGTGATCGCGCGTCTCGTGGACGGCTCGCGGTTCGCCGAGTTCAAGGCCGAGTTCGGCACGACCCTGGTCACGGGCTTCGCGCACATCATGGGCCACCCGGTGGGCATCGTCGCCAACAACGGCATCCTGTTCTCCGAATCGGCCCAGAAGGGCGCCCATTTCATCGAGCTGTGCGACCAGCGCGGCATCCCTCTGGTGTTCCTTCAGAACATCTCGGGGTTCATGGTCGGCCGCAGCTATGAGGCGGGCGGCATCGCCAAGCACGGCGCCAAGATGGTCACCGCCGTGGCCTGCACGCGCGTGCCGAAGCTCACGGTCGTCATCGGCGGCTCGTACGGCGCGGGCAACTACTCGATGTGCGGGCGCGCCTATTCGCCGCGCTTCCTGTGGATGTGGCCCAACGCGAAGATCTCGGTGATGGGCGGCGAGCAGGCGGCCTCCGTGCTCGCGACCGTCAGGCGCGACCAGATGGAGGCGCGCGGCGAGGAGTGGCCGGCGGACGAGGAGGAGGCGTTCCGGGCGCCGATCCGCGCGCAGTACGAGACCGAGGGAAACGCCTATTACGCGACGGCGCGGCTGTGGGACGACGGCGTGATCGACCCCCTGGAGACCCGCGCGGTGCTGGGCCTCGCCCTCACCGCCTGTGCGAACGCGCCGCTTCCCGGCAAGCCCGGCCAGAATCCCGTGACGCGCGGCTTCGGCGTCTTCCGGATGTGAGGGACCGTGGAGCTGAAGAGTGTGAGCCCGATGTTCGAGACAGTTCTGGTGGCCAACCGCGGCGAGATCGCCGTCCGGGTGATCCGCACGCTGCGGCGGCTCGGTGTGCGCTCGGTCGCCGTGTTCAGCGACGCCGACGCGGACGCGCCGCATGTGCGCGAGGCGGACACGGCGGTCCGGCTCGGCCCGGCGAGCCCCGCCGAGAGCTATCTGTCGGTCAAGCGGCTGCTGGACGCGGCCGACCGGGCCGGCGCCCAGGCCGTGCACCCCGGCTATGGCTTCCTCGCGGAGAACGCGGCCTTCGCCCGCGCCTGCACCGGCGCCGGGCTCGCCTTCATCGGCCCGCCCGCCGCGGCGATCGAGCTGATGGGCGACAAGATCCGCGCCAAGGAGAGCGTGCGGGCGGCGGGCGTGCCCGTGGTGCCCGGCTCCACGGGCAGCGCCCTGACCGACGCCGATCTCGCGGAGGCCGCCCGGGAGATCGGCATGCCCGTGCTGCTCAAGCCCTCGGCGGGCGGCGGGGGCAAGGGCATGCGGCTGGTGCGGGACGAGGCGCGGCTCGCCGACGAGATCGCGGCCGCGCGGCGCGAGGCCCGTGGCGCGTTCGGCGATGACACGCTGCTGGTCGAGCGCTGGATCGACCGCCCCCGGCATATCGAGATCCAGGTGCTGGCCGACGGCCATGGTCACGTCATCCACCTCGGCGAGCGCGAGTGCTCGCTCCAGCGCCGCCATCAGAAGATCATCGAAGAGGCGCCGAGCCCCCTGCTCGACCCCGACACCCGGGCGCTCATGGGCGAGGCCGCGGTCCAGGCGGCGCGCTCCTGCGGCTATGTGGGCGCGGGCACGGTGGAGTTCATCGTCCCGGGCGCCGACCCGGCGGCGTACTGCTTCATGGAGATGAACACCCGCCTTCAGGTCGAGCACCCGGTGACCGAGCTCATCACCGGACTGGACCTGGTGGAGTGGCAGCTGCGGATCGCGGCCGGCGAGCAGCTGCCCCTCGCCCAGGACGACATCTCCCTCACCGGACACGCGGTCGAGGCCCGTATCTGCGCGGAGACCGCCCGGGTCAGCGGCGACAGGGTCGACTTCCTCCCCTCGGCGGGCACGGTGCTCGCCCTGTCCGAGCCGGACGGGGAGGGGGTGCGGGTCGACTCCGGGCTGGCCGTCGGCACCGAGGTCGGCACGGTGTACGACCCGATGCTCGCCAAGGTCATCGCCCACGGCCCCGACCGCCCCACCGCCCTGCGTCGGCTGCGCGCCGCGCTGGCCCGCACCACCACCCTGGGCCTGGACACCAACACCGGCTTTCTGCGCCGCCTCGCCGCCCACCCGGCCGTCGTCTCCGGCGACCTGGACACCGGCCTCGTCGACCGCGAGGCCCCCGGCCTGGTGCCCGCCGTCGTACCGGACGAGGTGTACGCGGCGGCGGCCCTGCTGCGCCAGGCGGCGCTGGAGCCGGGCGGGCCCTCCACCATGGACGGTTCGGGCTGGGTCGACCCGTTCTCCGTGCCGACCGGCTGGCGGCTGGGCGGCGAGCCCGCCTGGACCGTCCACCATCTGCGGGTGCCCGGCCACGCCCCGGTGACCGTCCGGGTGCGCGTCCGGGCCCAGGGCACGGAGGTGTGGGTGGCGGGCCCGGACACCCCCGAGACGCCGGCGACGCCCGCCGCCGAGGCGACGGTCCGCGCGCGGCTCACCCTGCCGCCGACGGACGGCGCCGCTTCCCGGGCCGTCCTGGACTGGGACGGCGTCACCCACACCTTCGCGTACGCCACGCAGGGCGCCGGCCACTGGCTGGGCCGGGACGGCGACGCCTGGCAGGTGGCCGGCCACGACCCGGTGGAGGCGGCCCTGCGCGGCGGGGCCGTCGGCGCCCACGCCGGGGAGCTCACCGCGCCGATGCCCGGCACGGTCACGGTGGTCAAGGCGGCCGTCGGCGACGAGGTCACCGCCGGTCAGGGGCTAGTGGTGGTCGAGGCCATGAAGATGGAGCACGTCATCTCCGCCCCGCACGACGGCACCGTCACCGAGCTCGATGTGACCCCCGGCAGCACGGTCGCCATGGACCAGCTGCTGGCGGTCGTCGCCCCGCACGAGACCGTCGTCACCCCGCACGAGACCGAAGACCGTAAGAGCGAGGAGCGTGAGTGATGGCCCTCCCCGACACCCTGCCCATGACCTTCACGGCCCGCGGGCTGCCCGCCCGGGTCCGCATCCATGAAGTGGGCCCCCGGGACGGGCTCCAGAACGAGAAGACGCTGGTCCCGGTGGCGGTGAAGGCCGAGTTCATCCGGCGGCTCGCGGAGGCGGGGCTGACCACCGTCGAGGCGACGAGCTTCGTCCACCCCAAGTGGGTGCCCCAGCTGGCCGACGCCGAGGAGCTGATGCCGCTGCTGGAGGGCACCCCGGCCCGGCTGCCCGTGCTGGTGCCGAACAAGCGCGGCCTAGAGCGCGCGCTGGCGCTCGGCGCGCGCGACGTCGCCGTCTTCGCCAGCGTCACCGAGTCCTTCGCCCGCGCCAACCTCAACCGCTCGGTGGACGAGGTGCTGGAGATGTTCGAGCCCGTCGTCGCCGAGGCCCGTACCGCGGGCGCCGAGGTGCGCGGCTATCTGTCGATGTGCTTCGGCGACCCGTGGGAGGGCGCGGTCCCCGTCTCGCAGACGGTCTCGGTAGCCCGCCACCTCATCGACATGGGGTGCGAGGAGCTGAGCCTGGGCGACACCATCGGCGTGGCCACCCCCGGCCATGTGCTGGAGCTGCTGGCCGCCCTGGGCGAGGCGGGCATCCCGGCGCAGAAGCTGGCGGTCCACTTCCACGACACCTACGGCCAGGCACTCGCCAACACCCTCGCGGCGCTGCAGTACGGCATCACCTGCGTCGACGCCTCCGCGGGCGGCCTCGGCGGCTGCCCGTACGCGAAGAGCGCGACCGGAAACCTCGCCACCGAAGACCTGGTGTGGATGCTCAACGGCCTCGGCATCGAGACCGGGGTCGACCTGAACCGGCTCGCCACGACCAGCGCCTGGATGGCCCGGCACCTGGGCCGCCCGAGCCCGTCCCGTACCGTCCGCGCGCTCTCCCCGAAGGAGATCTGAGCCGTAACCGGATCCCCCGTCTGAAGACGGGGGCTTTCAGCCCGTGTGGCTGAGGCCCGTGTGTTACCAGCACCAGCCAACTGCACTGGAGGTGACCCAAGTTGGCTACGTTCCGTACAGGACGGAAGACCCACCAGGCTGTGCTTCCTCAGCAGCCTGCTCTGGAATTCGGCCCAGCAGACAACCCCGGGATCAGGGACGAAACGGGGGCCGAAGACCGCGATGCGGTACCCGGTACGGGACATGTGCGAGGGGAGACCACCACGCCCTCACCTGGGCACGGTGGCCTCACCTTGGACCGTCAGGTCCGGGAGGAGGGCCGTGAGGCCCACCCACACGTGTTCGTCCTCGACCAGCACGGCACACCGCTGCAGCCCACCACACCCGCCAGGGCACGGAAGCTGCTGAAGTCCGGGCGGGCGGTAGTGGCCCGGCACACCCCGTTCGTCATCCGCTTGAAGGACCGCACCGCGACCGCAAGCGAGGTCGACGGGGTGGAGCTGGGCATCGATCCCGGCAGCAGACACACCGGCCTGGCGGTGTTCACCGCGCAAGGCGGACAGCGGCGAGGCCGGTACGCGGTCCAGCTCGACCATCGCGGCGCGCAGATCCGCAGGAAGCTGGAGCAGCGGGCCGCGTACCGGCGCGGGCGCCGGTCCCGTAACCTGCGCTACCGGGCGCCGCGGTTTCTCAACCGACGCCGCCCCAAGGGCTGGCTCGCGCCGAGCCTGCGGCACCGGGTGGAGACCACCGTCTTGTGGGTGGACCGCCTCTCACGGTGGGCACCGGTCAAGGCGTTGCATGTGGAGCGGGTTGCGTTCGACACGCATGCCATCAGCGCCGATCGCCCACTGGAGGGGGCGGAGTACCAGCACGGCACCCTGCACGGCGCGGAGGTGCGTGAGTACCTGCTTGCGAAGTTCGGCCGGGCCTGCGTGTACTGCGGTGCCACCGGGGTGCCGTTGAACATCGACCACGTCCATCCCCGCTCCCGTGGCGGCAGCGACCGGGTCTCCAATCTCGTCCTGGCCTGTGTGCCGTGCAATCAGGCCAAGGGCGACCGGCCAGTGGAGGAGTTCGCAGCCCCGGCCGTCGCCGCCCGCGTCAAGGCCCGGGCGAAGGCGCCGCTGAGGGAGGCCGCCGCCGTCCAGAGCGTCCGCTGGGCGCTGTGGCGCGCCCTGGAACAACGGCTGCCCACACACGTGGCGTCGGGCGGCCGAACGAAGTGGAACCGCACCCGCAACCACCTGCCCAAAACCCACACCCTCGACGCCCTGGCGGTCGGCAAGCTCGACACCATCACCCAGACCGTCACCCACGTCCTCGTCGCCGGGTGCACCGGGCGAGGCGCCTACACACGCACCCGCCCCGACAAGTACGGCTTCCCCCGGCTGCGCCTCCGCCGACGTAAGCAGTTCTTCGGCTTCCAGACCGGCGACCTGGTCCGCGCCGTCGTCCCCACCGGCAAGTACGCCGGCACCCACACGGGCCGCGTCGCTGTCCGCGCGTCCGGCAGCTTCGCCGTCCGCACCGCCCACGGCCTCGTCACCGCCCGGCACCCGCACGTCCGCCTGCTGCAGCGCGCGGACGGATACGCCTACACCACCCACCCCGAGGAGCCTTCCCACCCACTGCTCCGGCGCCCCACGCCGGAAGCACGGGATGCGCTTCCTCCCTCGCCTGAAGGCGGGAGTTCCCACGCAAGGAGTCCGCGATGACGACCGACCACCGTCTCTCTCCCGAGCACGAGGAACTGCGCCGTACCGTCGAGGCGTTCGCGCACGACGTGGTCGCCCCGAAGATCGGGGAGTTCTGGGAGCACCACGAGTTCCCGTACGCGATCATCCGCGAGATGGGCCGGATGGGCCTGTTCGGGCTGCCCTTCCCCGAGGAGTACGGCGGCATGGGTGGCGACTACTTCGCGCTCTGTCTGGCCATCGAGGAGCTGGCCCGGGTGGACTCCTCCGTGGCGGTCACCCTGGAGGCGGGGGTCTCGCTGGGCGCGATGCCGATCTTCCGCTACGGCACGGAGGAGCAGAAGCGCCGCTGGCTGCCCGGCCTGTGCTCGGGCGAGTCCCTGGGCGCGTTCGGCCTGACGGAGCCCGGCGGCGGCTCGGACGCGGGCGCCACGCGCACCACCGCCCGGCTGGACGAGGCCACGGGCGAGTTGGTGATCAACGGGACCAAGTGCTTCATCACCAACTCCGGCACGGACATCACCGCGCTGATCACGGTCACCGCGGTCACCGGCCGCAAGCCCGACGGCAGCCCCGAGATCTCCACGGTCATCGTGCCCTCGGGCACCCCCGGCCTCACCGTCGCCGCCCCCTACTCCAAGGTCGGGTGGAACGCGTCGGACACCCGCGAGCTGTCCTTCTCCGACTGCCGCGTCCCGGCGGACCATCTGCTCGGCGAGGAGGGCCGCGGCTACGCCCAGTTCCTGCGGATCCTGGACGAGGGCAGGATCGCGATCTCCGCGATGGCCACCGGACTGGCCCAGGGCTGTGTGGACGAGTCGGTGACGTACGCGAGGACCCGCGAGGCGTTCGGCCGCCCCATCGGCGCCAACCAGGCCATCCAGTTCAAGATCGCGGACATGGAGATGCGGGCGCATATGGCCCGGGTGGCCTGGCGGGACGCGGCCTCGCGGCTGGTGCGCGGGGAGCCGTTCAAGAAGGAGGCGTCGATCGCCAAGCTCTACTCCTCCGAGGTCGCGGTGACCAACGCGCGGGAGGCCACGCAGGTGCACGGCGGATACGGCTTCATGAACGAGTATCCGGTGGCCCGGATGTGGCGGGACTCCAAGATCCTGGAGATCGGCGAGGGCACCAGCGAGGTCCAGCGGATGCTGATCGCCCGCGAGCTCGGCCTCGCGGGCTGACCGCGCGGGTGCCCGTACGGCCGTGGCCCGCGCGGCTCCGCGTCATCCGGCTGTGGCCCGCGCCGCTCAGCGCGTGGGCCACGGCACCTGGGGCGAGCGGTAGTAGTCGATGCCGAGCGCGTCCCACCGCGGCCCCTGCGCGGCCAGCCGCACCCGGTACGCGGCCCAGTCGTGCGTGGCGGACGGGGACCAGCCGAGTTCGGCGATGCCCGGGAGCCGGGGGAAGGCCATGTACTCGAGGTGCGCGCTCGTCGAGAGGGTCTCCGTCCACAGCGGCGCCTCGACCCCGAAGATCGAGGAGGCCGGCGCTCCCTGGACATAGGCGCCCGGGTCCCAGTCGTAGGACTGCCGGGCGTCCACCAGCCCGGCCCAGTCCTGCCCCAGCGGCGTGTCCTTGTCGTACTTCATGTCCAAGTAGGCGCGGTTGGCGGGCGAGAGGATCAGCCGGGTGCCCGCCCTGGCCGCGTCCGCGACCTCCTTCTCGCTGCCGTCCTGCCCCCAGTACTGGGCGATGGCCCCCTTGGCGGGCCGCGCGCCGGTCAGCTGATGCCAGCCGATCACCGTCTTGCCGTACTTGGCGACGATCGGCTGGACCCGGTCCATGAAGGCCACGAAGTCCTCGTGGCTGGTGGAGTGCGCCTCGTCGCCGCCGATGTGGAGGTAGCGGCCGGGGGTGAGCGCGGCGAGTTCCCGGATGACGTCGTCCGCGAAGTCGTACGTCACCTCCTTGGACGCGCACAGCGAGCTGAAGCCGACCTCGGTGCCGGTGTAGAGCGGGGGCGCGACGCCGTCGCAGTTCAGCTCGGCGTAGGAGGCGAGCGCGGCATTGGTGTGGCCCGGCATGTCGATCTCGGGGACGACGGTCAGATAGCGGCTCGCCGCGTACCGCACGATCTCGCGGTAGTCCGCCTTGCTGTAGAAGCCGCCGCGCCCGCCGCCGACCTGGGTGCTGCCGCCGTACGTCGCGAGCCGTGGCCAGGAGTCGATGGCGAGCCGCCACCCCTGGTCGTCCGACAGATGCAGATGCAGCGTGTTGATCTTGTACAGCGCGAGCTGGTCGATGTACGCCTTGACCTGGCGGACGGTGAAGAAGTGGCGGGACACATCCAGCATCGCGCCCCGGTAGGCGTAGCGCGGCACATCGGTGACGGTGCCGCCGGAGACGGTCCAGGGGCCGGGCTGCGGGCTCTTCCGCTCGACCGCGGCGGGCAGCAGCTGCCGCAGGGTCTGCACACCGTGGAACAGACCAGCGGGCCCACGGGCGCTGATGGTGATCGCGCGCCGGTTCACCTCCAGCCGGTAGCCCTCCGTCCCGAGGCCGCGCCCGTCGGGCGCCGTGCCGACGAGCCGCAGCCGGATGGCGTCGCCGCCCCGGCCCGCCCTGCCCCCGCCCGCGGTGACCGGCAGCCGGTACCCGGTGGAGGGGCGCAGCACGCCCGCCAGATAGTCGCCCACCTGGCGCGCCGCGCTGGAGCCCGGGGCCACCTGGATCCGCGTGTGCGGGCCGAGCGTGTACGGGGTCCCCGCGGGCCGTACGGAGGCGGGGGCGGGCACGACCCGGTCCAGCGGCACCGGCCGCGCCCCGGCGGCGGAGCCGGGCGCCGCGGCTCCGGCGGCCGGGTCGGAGGGGCTCGCCGTGGCGGCGGCCCCCGCCCCCGCCACGGAGAGCAGCAGGGAGCACAGGAGGCTGAGGCGGATCCGGCGTCGTCCCACGGCATCCCCTTCGTCGGGCGGACCAGGCCTTCATCCTGGGTACCGCGGGACCCAGTCGAGGTCAAGGTCCAGACCAATACACATCTGTTCACCTGTCAGAATTTCCGCCATGACGGAAATCACCCAGCGCGACGGAGCATGGAGCTTCGACGGCGACACCGTGCGGATCGTCCCCGGCCGGGACAAGCGAGTGAATCCGGTGCGCCAGGCGCTCGGCGAACTCGCGGTGCCGCTGGAGGCGTTGGCCGGCATCGCGTACGAGCCGGGGCGCCGGACCGGGCGGCTGCGGCTGAAGCTGCGCGAGGGCGCGGACCCGCTGCTACAGGCGGCGGGCGGCGAGCTGCCGGACGCCGCCGACCCGTACCAGTTGCCGGTGGAGTCCGAGCGCGCGGGTGTCGCCGAGTACCTGGTCGACGAGGTGCGCCAGGCGCTGCTGCTGGAGCAGGTGGACCTCGGGTCCTGCGACCGCTATCTGCTGCCGGGCCCCTCGGTGCCGCTGTCGGCGTCGGCGGGCGACGGCACGGTCTCGTTCGACGGCGAGCAGATCCGCCTGGAGTGGAACTGGAAGACCGAGCAGGCGAAGAAGTCGGGCGGGCCGCGCGCCTTCCCGGTGTCGGACGTCGAGGCGGTGAAGTGGACCCCCGCCAAGGGCCTGGAGAACGGCTACCTCCGCTTCGCCCTGGTCAAGGTCCCGACCTCGGCCCCGCCCAAGTACGACCCGTACGCCATCGTGACGTACGGCCT
Source organism: Streptomyces sp. LZ34 (assembly GCF_053890475.1). Lineage (NCBI taxonomy): Bacteria > Bacillati > Actinomycetota > Actinomycetes > Kitasatosporales > Streptomycetaceae > Streptomyces > Streptomyces sp. LZ34. Next base: position 8,195,853 of record NZ_CM132680.1, on the reverse strand, counting down.
CAAGAGGGACCCGCTGATGGCCCTGGTCGCGGCCGCGGTCACGGCCCGGCTGCCGCACCCCGCCGGGGCGCCGGAGCCCGCCGACGCCGCCCCGGTGCCGCTGACCAAGGGCCCCGCTCCCGCCGCGATCGGGAGCAAGGCCGGGCGCGAGGGCGGCGGTGGCGGTGGCGGCCGCGGTGACCGCGACGGCGACAGTGCGGCGGATCACGACGCGCTGCTGCGCCGGCTGCGTGAACTCGGCGAGCTGCGCCGCGACGGGGTGCTCACGGAGGAGGAGTTCACCACCGTCAAACAGGCCGTGCTCCGCCGTTTCTAGTCACGTACACCTCCCTCCTGCCCGATATCGGGCAGGATTCTTGCGAAACGGGGCGGCTCACCGCAGTATCTACGGGTGCTCGATCGCCGCATGTCCCACGACGACCTCATCGACCACCTGGTGCGCAGCACGCCGCTCAGCCGCGGCGAGGCCGCCCGGGTGGTGCTGGACGTGCTGGCGTACTTCGACGAGACGACCGAGGAGTTCGTCCGCCGCCGCCACCGGGAGCTCCAGTCCGGCGGGCTGACGAACGCGGACATCTTCGAGCGGATCACGGCCGAGCTGCCGCACCGCGCGGTGGCGCCGCCCGACCTCTCGCTGCGCCAGCTGCGCCGCATCGTCTACGGCTGAGCCGAGCACCCATGAGCTACCCAACAGGGAGGGCCTGACACCATGTGCGGAATCGTTGGATATATCGGGAAACGCGATGTGGCACCGCTGCTGCTGGAGGGTCTGCAGCGCCTGGAGTACCGCGGCTACGACTCGGCCGGAATCGCGATCCACGCCAAGCCCGCCAAATCGGGGCAAGCGACGCATCCCGCCGGTCTGAAGACCGCCAAGGCCAAGGGCCGGGTCCGCGACCTGGAGGCCAGGCTCCCCAAGCGCTTCGCGGGCTCCGTCGGCATCGCGCACACCCGCTGGGCCACCCACGGCGCGCCGAACGACGTCAACGCGCATCCGCACCTGGACGCGGACGGCAAGGTCGCCATCGTCCACAACGGCATCATCGACAACGCCGCCGAGCTGCGCGCCAAGCTCACCGCCGACGGCGTTGAACTCGCCTCCGAGACCGACTCCGAGACCCTGGCCCATCTGATCGGCCGCTCGCAGGCCGACACCCTGGAGGAGAAGGTCCGCCAGGCCCTCACCCTGGTCGAGGGCACCTACGGCATCGCCGTGCTGCACGCGGACTTCCCCGACCGGATCGTCGTCGCCCGCAACGGCTCCCCCGTGGTGCTGGGCATCGGCGAGAAGGAGATGTTCGTCGCCTCGGACGTCGCCGCCCTGGTCAGCCACACCCGCCAGGTGGTCACCCTCGACGACGGCGAGATGGCCACCCTCAAGGCCGACGACTTCCGCACGTACACCACCGAGGGCTCCCGCACCTCCGCCACGCCGACCACGGTGGAGTGGGAGGCCGAGTCGTACGACATGGGCGGCCACGACACGTACATGCACAAGGAGATCCACGAGCAGGTCGACGCCGTGGACCGGGTGCTGCGCGGACGCATCGACGACCGCTTCGCCACCGTCCGCCTCGGCGGGCTCAACCTGGACGCCCGCGAGGCGCGCGGAGTGCGCCGGGTGAAGATCCTCGGCTGCGGCTCGGCCTACCACACCGGCCTGATCGGCGCCCAGCTGATCGAAGAGCTGGCCCGTATCCCCGCGGACGCCGAGCCCGCGAGCGAGTTCCGCTACCGCAACGCGGTCGTCGACCCGGACACCCTCTACATCGCGGTCAGCCAGTCCGGCGAGACCTACGACACCCTGGCCGCCGTCCAGGAGCTCAAGCGCAAGGGCGCGCGCGTGCTGGGCGTCGTCAACGTCGTCGGCAGCGCGATCGCCCGCGAGACGGACGGCGGGGTGTACGTCCACGCGGGCCCGGAGGTCTGCGTCGTGTCCACCAAGTGCTTCACCAACACGGCCGTCGCCTTCGCCCTGCTGGCCCTCCACCTCGGCCGGATCCGCGACCTGTCCGTCGCCGACGGCAAGCGGATCATCGCCGGGCTGCGGCGGCTGCCCGAGCAGATCGCGGAGGTGCTGCGCGGCGAGGAGGAGATCAAGAAGCTCGCCGCGGAATATGCGAATGCGAAGAGCATGATGTTCATCGGCCGGGTGCGCGGCTACCCGGTGGCCCGCGAGGCCTCCCTGAAGCTCAAGGAGGTCTCCTACGTCCACGCCGAGGCGTACCCGGCCTCCGAGCTCAAGCACGGCCCGCTGGCGCTCATCGAGCCCGAGGTGCCGACCGTCGCCGTGCTCCCGGACGACGATCTGCTGGAAAAGAACCGCGCGACGCTGGAGGAGATCAAGGCCCGCAGCGGCCGGATCCTGGCCGTGGCGCACCGGGAGCAGGAGAAGGCGGACCACACGATCGTGGTGCCGCGCAACGAGGTGGAGCTTGACCCGATCCTGATGGGGATTCCGCTGCAACTCCTCGCGTACCACACGGCGCTGGCGCTCGGCCGCGACATCGACAAGCCGCGCAATCTGGCGAAGTCCGTCACGGTGGAATGATCGCCCGCCAGCCCGCCAGCCCGCCAGCCCGCCAGGTGACTGCTCGGCGGTCCCCCGCGTGTGCCACCACGCACGCGGGGGCCGCCTCCCCTGTGCCGGCGTCGCCCTTACGCCGGCAGGTGAGCCGCCGGCGGGAACCGTCACTTCCCGGCCGACGGCACGTAGCGCACGCCCCTTCGCTCGGTTTGTACCCGTCACAAACGCACAATCCACCTCTACGCACGGGTAGATTTGCCGGTTGTCAAGCCGGACTTGGCGCCATCTCGCCAGCACCCAAAGGGAGTTGAGAGTGTCCGATTCTCAACGCTCGCCCCTGCGGCGGGGAACCAGCCGGGAACCGGCCGGGGCGCGGGGACGTCGGCGCGGGGACGTCAGGGAATGACCACCACGGGCCGCTGCGCCCGGCGCGCCAGCCGCCCCGCGACCGAGCCGAAAATGCGCCCCACCAACCCGTGCGTGGAGCCGACCACGATCGCGTCGGCCGCGTACTCCCGGCCGACCTCCTCCAGCTCATGGCAGATGTCCCCGCCCCGCTCCACCAGGATCCAGGGCACCTCGGAGAGATGGTCCGCGCAGGCCAGCTCCAGGCCCAGCACCTCGGTACGGTGATCGGGCACATCGACGAAGACCGGGGGCTCACACCCGGCCCATACGGTCGTCGGCAGCCGGTTGGCCACATGGACGATGATCAGCCCGGAGCCGGAGCGCCGGGCCATGCCGATCGAGTACGCGAGGGCGCGCTCACTCGATGTCGAGCCGTCGAATCCCACCACGACGCCGTGCTGGAACGCCGGATCGCAGGAATGACGTGATTCTTCCGCCGCTTCGGGGTGCGCCATGTGATCGGCGACCCGCTTGCGGTCCGCGGGTTCGGGGATTTCGTGACCGGCCATCGGTGTCTCGGCGAAGGAAGTCCTCGTGAGGAGGGAACGGCGGGGGCTCAAAGGTTGCAGTTGTCGGGGACGGCAGCTCGCTGGCGCTCGGGGGAGCGTATCGAACGAACGGAATCCGTCCGGGATTCATCTTTCCAAGCCCTTACCCCTAAGGGTACGGCGCCACTCCCCTCCTGCCCAGAGAGCTCTTGGACGGCGAACCGCCCGAGGCGTTCCACGGAGCATGCCGGAGGGCGGCCCGTAACGCAATGCCCCAAGTGGTCCCGACAGGGCCGATGTGCGGCTGTGCCGCGTGGCCCGAGTGGACCTCCAGCGAACCCCGAGCCGTCGTGCCGCGTACACCGCGCGGACGGTTCGCAGTGACCCAAAGGCCCGCCCTGCGTTGTAGTAGCCGCGCGGTGATCGCGCCCGCCCCGGCCCCCCGTCCGCCGCCCTCCGAGGAGCAGATACGTGCCCGCCACCCTCGAGTACGACGCACCCCACGAAGGCCACGGCCACCCCGTCCGGACCCCGGCCGGCGAGGCGGCGGGCGAGGTGATCCGCTGGGGTGCGTTCAGCTGCGCCCTGGTGCCCGTCGTCCTGCTGGTGTGCGGCTCGCCGCTCGGCGCGGCGGCGGGCGCCGCCGTCGGGCTGGCCGCGGTCACGGCCGTCAGCCGGACCCTGCTGCGCCGCTCCGAGCGCACCGCCGCCAGGCTCGCGGGCACGGTCATCAGTCCACATCGTGGACGACATGGGCGCACCGGAATCGGGGCGCACAGGGGCGGCCGACGCGGCTGAGAGCGCACTCCGTAGCGCTTCGGGTACACAGTGGTGAGAGTCACCGGGCGGGTCGTACGCCCGGCGGAGGACCCTTCCGTACGTCTGCGCCCACTCCTTTTCGGCCAACTTCCCGCCGAAGTTCTTTCCTTGGCAAACGCCCGCCCCAACCCCCTCCGACCAGCGAGGAAAGGGGTATGAACGGCCCCTACCCCCTACGCGAAGTGGGTACGAGGGCTAGGCGTACTTCACAGGGAGGCCCACGAGTGCAACGCTTCGTGATCGAATGCTTCCCGCCAAGTTGTCATGTCGACATAGTGGCGGGTGGTGAACTGGTCACGGCGACCACACGCGACACAGTAGATTCGATCTTGGCCATGACCGGCGGGGGAACCGTTCAGGACCGAGGGGAAACGTGCAGGACCGAGAGGACGCGACCACCGAGGGGGGCTTAGTTCGATGAGCCAGGACTCCACGACCGTACCGGAGACCTCGCGCAAGCTCTCCGGACGCCGGCGACGAGAAATCGTCGCGGTGCTGCTCTTCAGCGGCGGCCCTATCTTCGAAAGCTCCATCCCGCTCTCCGTCTTCGGCATCGACCGCCAGGACGCCGGAGTCCCGCGGTATCGACTGCTGGTGTGCGCGGGCGAAGATGTGCCACTGCGAACGACCGGCGGACTGGAACTGACCGCACCATACGGCCTGGAGGCGCTGTCCCGGGCCGGCACCGTCGTCGTACCGGCCTGGCGGTCGATAACCCAGCCGCCACCGGCCGCAGCGCTCGACGCGCTGCGCCGCGCGCACGAGGAGGGCGCGCGGATCGTGGGCCTGTGCACCGGGGCCTTCGTACTCGCCGCCGCGGGGCTGCTGGACGGCCGCCCGGCGACCACCCACTGGATGTACGCGCCGACGCTCGCCAAGCGCTATCCGTCCGTCCACGTCGACCCGCGCGAGCTGTTCGTGGACGACGGCGACATCCTGACCTCGGCGGGCACCGCCGCGGGCATTGACCTGTGCCTGCACATCGTGCGCACCGACCACGGCGCGGACGCCGCGGGCGCCCTGGCCCGCCGCCTGGTCGTCCCGCCGCGCCGCAGCGGAGGGCAGGAGCGCTATCTGGACAGGTCATTACCGGAGGAGATCGGCGCGGATCCGCTCGCCGAGGTCGTGGCGTGGGCGCTCGAGCATCTGCACGAGCAGTTCGACGTCGAGGCCCTGGCCGCCCGCGCCTATATGAGCCGCCGCACCTTCGACCGGCGGTTCCGCTCGCTCACTGGGAGCGCTCCACTTCAGTGGCTGATCACCCAGCGGGTGCTTCAGGCCCAGCGTCTCCTGGAGACCTCCGACTACTCCGTCGACGAGGTCGCCGGACGCTGCGGCTTCCGCTCCCCGGTCGCGCTGCGCGGACACTTCCGGCGGCAGCTGGGGTCCTCCCCGGCCGCCTACCGGGCCGCGTACCGCGCCCGCAGGCCCCAGGGCGGCGTCCCCGACCGTACGGAGCGCCCGGACCGCCCCGAGCGCCTGGAGCGGGGCGACCGGCTCGACCGGTCCGAGCTGGGCGAGCAGCGGTCCGGCGAGCACTCCATGCCGCTGCGGCGCCCCGGCGGGCCCATCACCCACCCGGCCCACCCCCATCACGCTCCGCACTCGCACGGCGGAGCCGACCCGGGTAAGCCGGAGTCCGACGCCTACGCCCCGCGCCTGCCCGAGCAGGCCACCGGTCGCGCGCCTGGCCGCCCGACCCTGCCCGGCCAGCGGGAACGCCCCGTAGGGTGAGACGTATGAACGATCGCATGGTGTGGATCGACTGCGAGATGACCGGGCTCTCGCTGTCGGACGACGCGCTTATCGAGGTGGCCGCGCTGGTCACGGACTCCGAGCTGAACATCCTGGGCGATGGGGTGGACATCGTTGTCCGGCCGCCCGCGAAAGCGCTGACCACCATGCCCGAGGTGGTGCGCGAGATGCACACGGCCTCCGGACTGCTCGCGGAGCTGGACGGCGGGACCACGCTGGACGACGCCCAGCAGCAGGTCCTGGCGTACATCCGCGAGCACGTCCCGGAGCCCGGCAAGGCCCCGCTGTGCGGAAACTCGGTCGGCACCGACCGCGGCTTCCTGCTCCGGGACATGCCCGAGCTCGAGAGCTATCTCCACTACCGCATCGTCGACGTCTCGTCGATCAAGGAGCTGGCCCGCCGCTGGTACCCGCGGGCCTACTTCAACAGCCCGAAGAAGAACGGCAACCACCGCGCCCTCGCGGACATCCACGAGAGCATCGCGGAGCTGCGCTACTACCGGGAGGCGGTCTTCGTCCCGCAGCCCGGCCCGGACTCGGACACGGCCAAGTCGATCGCCGCGAAGCACGTCCTCCCGGCCCGGCAGCCGTGACCCCTCGCTCCCGGCCCGGAAAAGCCGGGAGCGAGCACCCCCGCGGACCCTGTACACTTTTTCTCGGCCGGTGCGGCAGCGGAAAGCGCCGGTCATGGTGGGTATAGCTCAGCTGGTAGAGCACCTGGTTGTGGTCCAGGATGTCGCGGGTTCGAGTCCCGTTACTCACCCTTGATGATCGGCCGGTGGCCTGGGAGAACAGGTCACCGGCCGATCTTTTTGTCGTTTCGGGCCGCACATGGGCCTGACAGCCCTGACGGGGACAGCGCCCCTGCCGGTACGCATGGCCCTCGGCCGGCTCGGCTCGGGATGTACATTACGGTGGCATGGCTGATGACACCGCGAGTGGCCTTTTGGCCAGCGCGAGCCGCTCACTCGGCGAGTGCGAGTACCTCCTCAGGCATGGCGAGAACGCGACTCTCGGCCTGCTTGCCAATGCGCACCGCTACTGCGACCAGGCCGAGCAGAAGATGTCCTCCGGCGACACCGAGACCGCTGCCACCATTGCCATCCTTCGCTCCACGGTGGCGGCGTTCACGCTGCGACACTGCGCCCTTTTCCAGGTGAGGTGTGATTTCGATGACAACGACGGAACTCTGCTCAATGGAATGGGAAAGTACGACGAGGAAGGTCTGAGCCGGCCGCTCACGGAGCAGGCCGTCCGAGTGGCGCGCACAGCCCTGCACGAGGACCCGGAAGACGCCCTCGTACCGCTGCAACTGGGCCATGCGCTCACCTGGTCCGGCGACCGCGACGGCGCCGTCGCAGCATACGAGGAGGCGCTGCGGCGGGACCCGGGCGACCGCTGCGCCCGGTCCTGTCTGCGATACCTCAAGGCCGCGCCCGGCCGTCGGCCGTCGCCGAACAGGATGAGTCACGGCCGCCATGGATTCGCCCTGCTGCGTTTCTTCTTCTGGATCAACAACAACGACTGGGACCACGGGTTTCTGCTGTTCGGTTCTGTCCCCGATGCGCGCGCCTACACCGACAGGTGGCTCGATGGCGATGCTCGGAAAATGGCGGAGAGTGACCCGGAGGACGACGAGGACGACGGGATTGTCCTGCACATCCACCGGCCCGGCCGCCGCGTCGCCGAGTACGACCTGAAAGGCCGAGTGCGAACCGATTCGGGTGGCCGGTCATCGCGCGTCGATTGGTCGGACATTCCGGTGTGCGAACCGCTGGAATCACCGCTCCCGCCTGGGCGCCCACTCCGGATAAACAGCAGAACCTGCTTCTACGGCGGCAGCGGGTGAATACGGGCACACGTTTCGCGCTGAGCGGCCGAGGATCGGTCAGCTTCCGAGCGCATCGATGAGGTGATCGTCCAGGTCCGCGACGAAGCCCTCGCGCCGCCAGGGCCGCAGTTCCCCGCGAGCCTGGCGCAACCGCAGCACAGGTACACGCCCGCCCGTACTGACAGCTGAGTCGATGCAGCTGTGCAGGAGGTCCGCCGCCCTCTCCGGCTCATCCAGCCGGATGCAGGACAGCGCCTGATCGGTGGAGACGATGGCCCGCTGTACCCGCTCGCGTGGCGATCCCAGGGCCGCCGCGCTACCGGCGAAGAAGTCATGAGCGACCGCCGCGTCTCCGACGTACAGCTCGCACAGGCCCTCGAAGCCGCGCAGGTGGTCCGTGCTGAAACTCGACGCCGCAGAGTCGAAGTCGATGTCGCGGTCGAGGTCGTACCAGGCGAGCGACAGCGCGCTCCGCGCCTGCCGCTCGGCACCCGACCGGGCGGCGATCTCAGCCTGCAGTGCATGTGCTCGGGCCCGTACGCGGACGCTGTCGCCCGCCCGCGCATCTCGCACGGCCGCGTCGACCAGCACTCTGGCGGCCTCGACCCCGGAGGGCGAGTAGAGCGTGACCAGGGCGTGGCTCATGTGGACGACGGCACGTCGCCACTGGGCGTCGAGCCGCCCGGCCGTGGAAGTGGCGGCTGCGTAGAGGGCGCGGGACGCCTGGTCGTCGCGGGTCTCGAAGGCGAGTCGCCCGGCGAGGGTGTACGCCTGGGCCGCGACTGTACGCAGCTCGGGCAGCAGGAGCTCGGGGACGCCTCCGGCCAGGAGCCGTCGGCACGATTCGATCACGGGCGCCAGGAGCAGTTGCAGCCGGGCGAAAGGCAACGTCCCGACCTGCGCGTTGACGTCCCCGACGGCCGTCCGCAGTCCGTCGAGCAGCGCGTCGTCGGCGCGTGCCGGATCGGCGAGCGCGGCCGCCATCGACAGCCGGGTCGTGGGCCCGAGCAGGGCGAGCAGTCCGGTCCCGCCCTCTGTCGCTGTGCGTACGAGAAAGGAACGCAGCTCGCATAGCCGTGTCTCTGCCTCACCGAGGTGGGCGAGGGCGTCGAGCAGCTCGGCGAAGTCGCTGCCAGGCCCGAGCACGACATTGCCGTCAGGCCCTCGGGCGTAGGTATGCGCCAGGAGCAGCTGGTACCGATCACCGGGCAGGACCGGCCGCGTCGCGCTCTCCCACCGGGCGACGGAACGCTGCACGCTCAGAACGGGTAAGTCGAAGGGCTGGCCGATGCGGCGCGCTGTGCCGACGAGCGCACGCGCAGCGTCGGCCAGGGACCAGCCCCGCGTCCGTCGGAGAGCCTTGAGTGTGGCGGCGCCAACGAGAGGGTCGCTCTTGCTCATGCCCTCATCATGCCGTGACTCACGTCACAGAGGGACGATAAGGCGGGGTTTCCCCTGTTCGGCACCGTAGTTGAGGGTCTGCCATGTTCCGGACGCCCCCTGCGGACCAGCGAGGGGAAACCCGATAACCATGTCGGAGCGGTCGACCATCCACCTGTTCCGGGCGTGAAACGCCGCGCTGCCCAGCTCCCCGGCGCGCAGCTCGACGATTTCCGTGATGCGGTCGCGGCTGCGGGTGATGGCTTGCCGTGCTTCGGCGGGCTGCTGCTGGACGGTGCCGGGGACGACGATCGTGATCTGTGCTTCGGTGTTCTCGGCCAGCCACCGGAGGGACAGGCTGTCGATGCCCTTGGCCCCGCCGATGTGGAATCGTGCCTCGGGGTCCGCGAACGGGCGAAGGTAGCCGGCAAACAGCTCGGCGTAGTCGGCGGGATCGCGGTGCGCCGTCGACCGCGTGCCGGTGATGGCCACAGCCCGAGTCATGATCCACTCCGTGTCGTAGGTTGTCATATCCCGCTGCGTCCGCCAGTGCGGTGACATCGATACATGGACGCATCCAGTCACCGTGACCTCGCCGATCGGGTGAAAGCCTACGGACTTTCGATAGTGGCGAAGGGCGCCCGCCTGTGTGTGGCGAATCCCCTTAACGCCGGCTTGGTGGAGGGGATCTTCAGCCAGGGTGGGCGGTATGCCACCACCTGGGGACACGAAGTCGGAGAGCGTGGCGATGAGAGCGGCACCGTGGAACGCCTCGCCTTTCTTCTCGGCGCGTCCGCGGGCGGCGCGGCATGAGGACCAGAGCCCTGAAGTGGACACCGCCGAGCGGACACGACGTCAACGTGGTCAAAACGGGGAAGTGGTGGGACGCCGTCAGATCGTCCGCGTCGGTAGGTGAGCACGCGCTGGGGCTGCTGGGCGCGGAGTCGGGGGCAGTCATTCAGGACAAGCACGGGCCCTTGTACTGGCTGGTGCGGCCGGGCGCGGCCGACGGCTGGAACGTGCGGCAAGTGCAGGTGCTCGGCGCATCCACCGCCACGGCCAGCTACGTCGGCGTACCGCCCGCGCACTGGACGAGCCGCCCGGGAACGCATTGGCGTATCCCCGTCGGCCCAGGCCGGTACCTCACCGACGCCAAGCTGCTTCACGGCGCGCTCGTCCTCGCCATCCTCGCCGAGCTCGGCCCGGCCGAGGAGGCTGACCGATGACGTCCCAGATCTGCGCGCGCTGCGACAAGCCGACCACCACCCCGGTCATCGTCGGCCAGGTGCACTCCGCCAGCGGCGGCGGCCGCACCATCTACGCCTGCCCCAAGCACGCCGCCCGCTTCCCGGCACAACGAGACCCGCTCACGGAGCTCGCCGCCCTCCGCCGCGCCCGACAACACGGCAGGGCCTGATGACTGCCCGGATGACCCTGTTCAGCGCAGCCCCGTAGACCGGTGGGCCGCTGGCGGCCCGGTTCCCCGTGCCTGGCCCCTACCGCATAGCCAGCGGCCCACCTCCCCAACGTCCGCCAGCCTCCGTTCCGCTCTTCGGAGGCGAGCGGGCCCGCAAGGCACGATGGCGCAGCGGGAAGGACCCATGCGCCGAGAATCAGGAGGTGCGCAGTGATCCGCCAAGGTAAGCACAAGGGAGATCCCGCCCCGATCAAGCCGTGGACTCCACCGCCCCCGCCGCCCCCGGACGGCAACCAGCCACCGAAGCAGAAGTGAGGCGCTGTGACTGACTGGCCGCAGCGCCAGGCCGCGCTCCTGGACGCCCTCACGGCGTCCGGGGCGCTGGCCCCCACCTGGCGCCCCGACTTCGAGGCGGTGCCGCGCCACCAGTTCATCCCCCGGGAGGTCTGGAAGCAGGAGTCGACCTGCGTCCCCGTCGCTGAGGCCGCGTGGTGGGATCTGGTGTACACCGATGAGCCGATCGTGACGCAGCTGGACGACGGCCGCAGCGGCGGACCCGGGGTAGCCACGTCGTCCAGCTCCAAGCCGTCCCTGGTCGCCCGGATGCTCGGCGCGCTCGATGTCACCGATGGGCACCAGGTGCTGGAGCTCGGCACCGGCACCGGCTGGAACGCCGCTCTGCTCTCCGCACGCCTGGGCAGCGAGAACGTCACCACCGTCGAGGTTGACGGGCGCCTGGCCGAACAGGCCGAGAAGACGATCCGCGAGGCCGGATACAGCCCCCGCGTCATCCACGGCGACGGAGTCCTGGGATGGGCGCCCGGGGCGCCATACGAGCGGCTGATCGCCACCTGCTCCGTGCGCCAGGTCCCGCAGGCCTGGATCGAACAGACCGCTCCCGGCGGCGCGATCGTCGTCCCGCTCGCGCTGGACTTCTGGTCCGGCGCGCTCCTCCGCCTGAATGTCACTGAGGGCATGGCACAGGGGCGACCTGTCGGCGATGCACAGTTCATGCCCATGCGTTCGCACCGCCCGGCGGTGGATGCCCCCCGTGGACGGTTCCACCGGGCGGCGCACGTCCGGGAGTGCTGTCCCTGACACGGTGGCGAGCCTTGGGTTTGCTCTTTACACCAGCGCGCGACTGCCCGGGGTCGCGATGACGGACGGCCGCCACGAGGGGACGTACCAGATCTGGCTGTGGGACCGGGAGGGTCGGCGGCCACCGTGACCGACGAGGAGGTGTGGCAGTACGGCCCTCGGAGCCTGTGGAAGGAAGCCACTGAGGCACACGCCGCCTACGTCGGCGAGGGCAGTCCGTCGGCTGACGAGTTCGGTGTGACGGTCGACGGCGCTGGACAGCGTGTGTGGCTGCGGTCACCAGAGGCACCGATCGTGTGATGATCCCGGCCGCCCCGTCCGTGCGTCGCCCCCGTAGCGCGCGGACGGGGCTCACTCCCGAGGCAGCGGTGCCCCCACGTCGCGCACCAGGTCGTGGAGGGGCACGGCCAGGGCGTCGGAGATCCGGATGAGGGTGTCGAGCCCCGGAGACTGGTGACCGTTCTCGATGCGGTTCATGGCCTGCCGGCCCATGCCGGCCTTCTCGCTGAGCTTCTCCTTTCTCCTGAGTCAAGTTGCGCCACCGCCGCAGCTCGCGAATGCGGTCGCCGACGGCCCGGCGACGAGCGAGGATCCAGTCGGGCAGTGGGGCGGACGGCGGCACCCGTCAATGCTCGGGGCTGCGTGATCACCTGTCTGTATCGCTGACCGTACATTCCTCGATCATGGTCACAGATACCAGCGAGTAGACGCAGACCAGCGCAGTAGCAGCATTTGCTACTCACCACCGGGAACGCTGGGCACCGCCCACCGCACCCTGTTCCCACGGGAACGGGGACCCGGATTCAGCGCTTGGTCACCGGCCGATCTTTTTGTCGTTTCGAATGACGAGAGCGCGCTCCGTCCGGCGGGGGAGGCGGATAGTTCCGCCGGTGGACGCGGACGGGTGGAGTGACGTCCGAGCCTGGAGTTCCTGCCGATGGAGGAGGAAGTCCGGGTGGAACGCTGGGATCGGGTCGGGCGGTGCGCGGCCTATGGGGCGGCGCTGGCGCTGTCGCCATACTTACTGATCAAGGTGTCGTGGGTGGCCGGCTCGCTGATGGGGCTGGCTCCGGTCGGAGAGGGCTTCAACCTCGCCGGGTGGGCGCTCTTCAACACGGCGACCATCGGCATGGCGGCGACCGGAATCGCGCCGGCACTCGCCCTGGTGCGGCCCTGGGGGATGCGGATACCCGGGTGGCTGGTGGCGTTCTGCGCCTGGACGGGTGCGGGGTTCCTCGTATCCGTCCTGCCCTACTCCGTGCTCAGCGCCCTCCTGGATCCCGCTTCCGGCGACTCGGAGGGTTCGGACGGGAGCCATGACCCCGCCATGCCGGGCTGGGAGGCCGCGCTGGTCCAGTTCGGCTTCGTGGGAATGGGCCTGGGCCTGGCCCTCGCCCTTCCCGCCTATCTGAGACGACGCTGGCCCGCCGCGTTCACCGGCCGGGTCGGGGACAGTGCCCCTGCCGGCACGCCATGGCCGGCCGCCACAGCGGCCGTGGTCGGTCTGGTCTGGCTGTACTGGGCAGCCGGTGGCACGCTCGGAATCGCGCACCCCGCCGAACGGAACACCGATGGCTACCTGCTGACCGGCCTGGGCGCGCTGTGGGCACTCGTCGGCGCCGCCGCCCTCTGGACACTCACCCGGGCGCGCCCCGCCCGACTCCCCCGCCGGCTCCCGTTGGCCCTCTGCTGGCTCGGCTCGGGTTCGCTGTTCGCATGGAGTAGTTGGAAACTGCCGCTCACACTGGCCGTGTCGCCGGCCGACCCGTCCGACGTCACCCAGCCGGAAAACCTCGCCGTGGCCACGGTGCTGCACCTCGCTGCCATCGCCGCGGGCGTTGGCACGCTGCGGAGAATGACGGGATTGTCCTGCACATCCACCGGCCCGGCTGCCGCATCGCCGAATACGACCTGAAAGGCCGAGCGCGAACCGATTCGGATGGCCGGTCATCGCGCGTCGGGGGTGTGGCCCTCTAGGGGTGCCGGCGGTCGGTCTCGCCGTGCCCTTCTCCCATCTCGTTCCTCTCCCCGTGACCCCGCCGCCGCTTCCGTCTGGGCGGCCACCACGGCGTCCAGGTGAACTTGTCGCCGCCCACCCAGCGGACGACGTCCGGGTCGTCGAGGTCGGCGTCCTCCATGCCGATCGTGCGGGCGAGCTCGATCACGTCCAGGACCGAGTGCGCCTTGCCGATCACTTCCCCGGCGACCTCGATCAGACGGAACGGAGGGTTGTTCGGCTGTACCCCGAGCACCACGATCGGCGGCAGGTGGACGCGCGGGCTCTCGCTCTCGGTCATATGTCCACGCTGCGGCCCCCGCCGCGCCTCCGCACCTCGAACCGCCCCCGTCGGCCGTCGCCGGTTCGGGTGCCTTGCGGTCGCCCGGGCCCCGGGGCCCCGCTCAGGATGGCCGCAGGAGCACGGCGGCCGGGACGGGTGCGATGGACGACGAGGCGATACGCGGCGGCGGTCAGGAGCCCGAGGGCGGCCCGGACCAGGGGCGCGCCCTGGGCTGCGCCCTGGGGCGCAGGCGCTTCCTCGGGGCGGTGGGGGCCGCCGCCGGGGTGGCGGTGGCCGGGTGCGAGTCGTCGGGCCGTGAGGAGCACGGCGGGGCGGCCCGCGCCTCCAGGGCCCCGCGGCGGGCCGTGGACGCGGATGTGCACCGCGATCCCGGCGTGCTGCGCGGCGCCGCGGCGGTGGTCTCGCTCGGCCACGACGAGTACTGGACCCCGCAGCAGCGCCAGTACGTCACCCGCGCCCGCGACGCCGGGACCAACGTGGCGTTCCTCGGCGCCAACACCTGTTTCCGCCGGATCAGGCTGGAGCGCGGTCCGGGCGGCGCGGACCGCACGGTGGTCTGCTACAAGACCGCGTACCACGACGACCCGTATCTCGCGAGCCGCCGCGACCTGGTCACCACCGACTTCCGGCAGCCGCCCGCCGCCGACCCCGAGTCCTCCCTGACCGGTGTCTTCTACGAGGGCTACCCGACCGACGCCCCGTACGTCGTGCACACACCCGGCCACTGGCTCTTCGCCGGCACCGGGGTCAGGCGGGGCGACTCCTTCGCCCACCTCGTCGGGGTGGAGTACGACCGGGTGACCCCCGGCGAGCCCACCCCGGAGCCGCTGGAGATCATCGCCCACTCCCCCTTGGTCTGCAACGGCCGGCACAGCCACGCCGACTCCGCGTACTACACCGCCCCGAGCGGGGCGGGCGTGTTCGCCACCGGGACGATGCGGTGGGTCGAGGGGCTCATGGCGGGGACCCGTGAGAACGGGCGCGACCACGGCCTGGACGGGCGGACCGCCGCCTTCGTCGGCCGCACCACCGAGAATCTGCTGCGCGCCTTCGCCTCCGGCCCCTGCGCGGAGCACCGGCCGAAGCCCATCGACAATGTGGCCGCCGTGTATCCCGGGGTGTCGCGGTTGCGCGCGTGAGGCGAGTTCTCCCCGAAAGCCCTCGACCCGCTCCCCAACCCCCGTATGGTGCCCGGGACTTGCCAACGGGAGGCTCCCATGCGGAGAACACACAAGGCCCGGCACGGCGCGCTGCGCCGCCGGGCGCCATGGATCGGCACGGCGGTGGCGGCGGCACTCGGGGCCGGCGCGCTACTGTTCACCAACGCCACGTCCCAGGCCGCCGTGGCCGACAACCCCGGCGCGCTCAGACCATTGACGTCCTCGGCGGAGTTATCGAAGCTCGCGCTCACCCAGCGCAAGGTCGCCGACTCCACGATCGCCGAACTCGACCGGCGGCTGCCCAACGTGGGCGTGGACACCGTCCTGCAGAGCGCCAACCACACCATGCCCACCCCCACCTCGAGCCCGGCCTGCCGCGCCTCGGAGAAGGCCGCGCTGCCGGTGAAGCCGACGGCCACCGCGGCGTACTGCTTCACCACCGGTGACGCGCTGACGCAAGCGTGGCTGCCGCAGTCGGTCACCTCCTCCGGGGACGCGGACGACGACGGCGCCTGGGGAGAGAACAAGGTCATCCTCTCCGGCTGGACGCACAACGACCACCTGTACGACGAGTACCCGGGCGCGGAGCCCGCGGCCGACCGGGGCCTGGCCCGGGTCGCCTTCATCGACGCGAACACGCCCGGTGCCTTCAAGTACCGCTGGGTGCTGCTGACCGTGCCCACCGAGGGCGGCGCGAACTTCGCGAAGCTGGGCTCGCACCTGGGCGGCATGGTCTGGTACGGCGACAAGCTCATCGTCACCGCGTCCAACGGCGACGCCAGCCACAACGCCCTGTACGTGTTCTCGATGAAACACATCCTCCAGGCGACGAAGAACACCACCGCGATCGGCAGAGTGAGCGGCGGCTACTCGGCACACGGCTACCAGTACCTGATGCCGGCCATCGGCTCGTACAGCCTGAGCGGAAAGTGCTCCTCGGCCAACGACGACGGCGTCCCCTGCTTCGCGTCCATCTCGCTCGACCGCTCCGCCACCCCCCACCGCCTGGTCGCAGGCGAGTGGTTCTCCTCGGGCGGGACCCAGCCCGCGCGGCTGTTCCGCTACGACCTCGGCCCGACAGGCGGCGCCATGCCGCTGGCCGTGAACGGCTCCGGGAAGGCCGGGGCCGCCGACGCCTACGAGACCAAAGCCGTGGGTGTCCAGGGCGCGCTGTCCTACCAGGACGGCTCGGGCGACAAGCGCTGGTACGTGCCCAGCGCCCGGGGCGGGCCCGGCCAGCACGGCATCATGTGGCGCCAGGACACCACCAAGACGACCGCGGCGAGCTGCTCGGGCACCGATCTGGCAAGCGCCTGCTGGGCCAAGCACTCCGAGTCCATGTCGCTGTGGTGGAGCACCAAGACGGTGTGGTCGGTCACCGAGTGGGCCGCCGATGCCAAGGGGCACTGGCAGGACCCGACGTCCAGCGGGTGGCAGGACCGGGTCGTCCCCGAACGGGTGCTGTTCTCCGTGCCGTTGTCCTCGCTCGGCTGACCCCTGCGCCGGCCCTGCCAGCAGGGCCTTTCCCGCCCGGTCCGGCGCGTGGCGCTGGGCCGGGCGGGTGATCTTCCCCCTCGCGCAGTCGCCTGACGGACGCACCACCCGGACATACTGCGCGGATGCCCGAGAAGCGTGGAATTCCACCCATCATCCACCAGACATGGAAGACCGCGGATGTACCGCACGAGTGGCGGGAATGGTCCGCGTCCTGGCGCCGGTACAACCCCGACTGGGAGTACCGGCTGTGGACGGACACGGACAACCGCGCGTTCCTCCAGGAGCACTACGCATGGTTTCTGCCCATCTATGACGGCTACCTCGAGCCGATCAAGCGGGCCGACGCGATCCGCTACTTCCTCCTCGACCACTTCGGCGGACTGTACGTCGACATGGACTTCGAGTGCCTGCGCCCCATGACCGATCTCTTCGCCGGGGAGGAGCTCCTACTCGGTCTCGAGCCGGAGCAGCACGTCCAACTGCCGTGGAACCGCCGGAGCGGTCTGCGGCGCATCGTCTGTAACGCGTTCATGGCATCGCGGCCGGGCCATCCCTTCTGGTCGCATGTGCACCGGCAGTTGGTGGGCGCCCACACCATGCCCGGCCCGATGGACGCGACGGGCCCGTTCCTGCTCACGCGCGCGGTCGACAGCGCCCCCCAGGACTGCTCCCTCACGATCCTGGGGGCCGAATCCGTGTATCCCAAGATGAGCCCGTTCGCGGCAGAGCTGTTCGGGCCGCGGGACGTCGATCTGGACCGAGCCCACGCCGTGCACCACTGGTCGAGCAGTTGGACCCAGGACGACTCCGGCGCACCGGGGACCTCGACCGGCCGCAAGGTCAGGTTCTGGACGAGCCAGGACCTGGAACCCTGTGCCATCGGCGTGATCGACCTCGACGCGCAGCGCCGACGGTGGGCCGCGGGCTCCCCCGCGCCGACGGTGTCCTGTCTGATGGTGACCAAGGACCGGTTCCCGTTGGCCAAGCGGGCGATCCGGTGCTTCCTCGCTCAGACCTACACCCGCGCGGAGCTGGTCGTGGTCGACGACGGCGCGGACGGCGCCCTCGAGGAACACGTACGCGGCCTCGCCGACCCGCGGATCCGGCTGCACCGGCTGCCGCCGGAGGGGCGGACGCTGGGCGAGCTGCGCAACATCGCGGTGGACCTGGCCACCGGGGCCTACGTATGCCAGTGGGACGACGACGACCTGTACGACCCGGAGCGGCTCGAGGTGCAGCTGGTGGCGGTCCTCGCGCTGGACGCCACGGCCTGCTTCCTGGCCCGCGAACGGCTGTGGTGGCCCGCGCGCCGCAAGTTCGCGATCTCCGGGGTACGGGTGTGGGAGGGCGCCATGCTCTGCGCGAAGGAGGCGCTTCCCCGCTATCCGGAGCAGCGATGCGGCGAGGACTCCCCGGTCGCGGAGGCCGTGGTGCGCGGCGGACGGACGGTGTCCCTGGACGCGCCCGAGCTCTACACCTATGTGTTCCACGGGGACAACACCTTCGACGAGCCGCACTTCACGAGTCTCTTCGACGCCGCGACCCAGCTGTGGCCCACCGGCAGCGCCTACACGGACCAGGTGCACGCGATGGCGGCGCGGCTGCCCCTCGACCCGGCGGATGTCCTCGAGGCGGAGGACACCCCAGCCAACGCCGCCGTAGACACTGCCGGGAACACCTCCGAAAGCAGCGCGAAAAACACCGCCGACCCGTCGGCGCGCGTCCCGCACGCCCGGCGGCCCGCCCCCGTGGACGCAGGCGCGGACGCGGAGGAGCACCCCCCGCTGCTCGTCCTCACCCCCGTCAAGGACGCCGCCGCCTTCCTCCCCCGCTACCTCGACAACCTGCGCGCCCTCGACTACCCCCGCGACGCGCTCTCTCTCGGCCTGCTGGAGGGTGACAGCCGTGACGGCACCTGGCAGGCCCTCCAGGACGCCCTGCCCGCGCTGGAGGCGGACTTCCGGCGGGTCACCCTCGTACGGCGCCACTTCGGCGTCCGGCTCACCGGGCCGCGCTGGGAGCCGGACGTCCAGCGGCAGCGGCGGTCGGCCCTGGCCATGGCCCGTAACCACCTCCTGTCGCGCGCCCTCGCCGACGAGCGGTGGGTGCTGTGGCTCGACGTGGATGTGACGGACTGTCCGGCCGACCTCGTCCAGCGGCTGCTCGGCGCGCGCGAGGAGATCGTCGTCCCGCACTGCGTCACCGAGCCCGGCGGGCCCAGCTTCGACCTCAACACCTTCGTCCTGCACCCGGACGCCGCCACGCTGGACTGGGACCGCTGGCTCCGGGACGGAATCCTTCAGCCGCCCAAGGGGTTCGGCCGGAGCTATCTCGACGAGCTGCGCGGGCACGAGAGGGTCCGCGTCGACGCGGTCGGCGGTACGGCCCTGCTGGTCCACGCCGATCTGCACCGCGACGGCCTGGTGTTCCCGACCGTCCCCTACCGGCGGCTCATCGAGACCGAGGGGCTGGCCGCGCTGGCGCAGGACATGGGCGTCGAGTGCTGGGCGCTGCCCGGGGTGGAGGTGGTGCACCCCGCCATTGGGGTGGTGGCCCGCTGAGCCGGGCAGGTGAAGCCGCCGCCGGTTGCGAAGCCCGTGACGTCGGGCGTCGTTAGCCGATTGTCCGCGGGCCTCTGCGGCGAAGAATTAGGAGAATCACATGAACATCGGCAAGACGGCCGCGCTGGTGACAGTGGCGGCCGGGGCGGTGGTCTTCGGCGGGTCCAACGCCGGCGCACTCCCCTGGGACAACCCCACCCAACAGGTCAACGACTGCGACTCCAAGAGCGGCGTGGGCGTCTCGGGGGCGGGGGCGCGGTCGGACTGTCTCAACTTCGCGCAGATCTTCGGCGACCCGCACGGCGTGGTGCAGCAGAACCACTGCGACTCCAGCGTCGGCAGCACGGCCAACGTGACCGTCATCAACCCTGCCGGCGGCGGCGGGACGGGCTCGCAGTGCGCCAACATCGCCATCTCCGAGCAGCCGAACTTCACGGCGCCCCACCGCGGCATGTACGGCGAGGGCGGCTACGGCGACGGGCTCCGATGACCTCGGCACCGACCCGACCGGAACGCGGCCCCCTGGAGGCTGGAGTCCTCCCGGGGGCCGCGGCCGTGCCGTCCGAGGGGCCCGGCTCGCCTCCCCTGGTCTCGGTGGTCATCCCCTGTCACGACTACGCCCACTATCTGCCGCAGGCGGTCGGGAGCGTGCTGGCCCAGACCTGTCCGGACTGGGAACTCGTCGTGGTCGACGACGGCAGCACCGACGACACCGCGGCGGTGGCCCGGTCGCTGATCGCCGACCACCCCGATCGGCGCATCCGGCTGCTGTGCCAGGCCAACGCGGGTGTCTCGGCCGCCCGTAACGCGGGCATCGCGGCCACCACCGGCCGCTACGTCCTGCCGCTGGACGCCGACGACGTGATCGCCCCGACCATGCTGGAGCGGACGGTCGCGGTGCTGGACGAGAACCCGGACATCGCCATCGCCTCCACCGACGTGTCCGTCTTCACCGACGACGGCCTGCCCGCGCAGGCGCTGGAGCTCCCGGCCTACGACAAGGACCTGCTGCTGCGGCGGCTGATCATGTTCTACTGCTCGCTCTACCGCCGCGAGGTGTGGCAGACGGTGGGCGGCTACGCCGAGGACATGCGCGCCGGGGAGGACTGGGACTTCTGGATCGCCTGCGCCGAACACGGCTTCACGGCCCATCACCTCCACGAGCCGCTGTTCGGGGCGCGCAACAAGGACGACGGCCTGCATGTGGAGGCGGCCGAGAACGACCTGGCGGTCCGGGCCAGGATCGTGGCGGGCCACCCCGGGATGTTCAAACCGGTCACCCGGGCCTGGGCGCGGGCCGTGCTCGCCCAGGACGAGCGGGAGTGGCTCGCCGACGAGCGGGTGCCCGACGACATCCTCACCCGGGCGGCCGACATGGACCAGTTTCTGCGGGCGGTCCTGTCGCTACAGCGCACCGCGCGGCTCCAGCACCGTCACATCCAGCGGCTGGAACGGGCCCTGGCCGAACGGGACATTCCCCTCCCGGTCTGAGAGCGGCGAGAGCGGGGCTCCGCTTGGGAGCCCCGCCCCGCGTGCCGGGAACTACTCGAAGAGGTCCGCGTACGACCCCATCGCGAGCGCGATGTCGGCCTGCGCCCAGAACCGGTGGTACGTAAAGCTCGGGACCGCCCCGCCCTTCAGATACGCCTCGACCTTGGACCAGGCCGGGTCGTTCTTGTAGAAGGACCGGATCGACTCGAAGGTGGAGCTGGAGTCGACCTTGTCACCGTTCGGCATGGTGCCGGTCCAGCCGCTGGGCACATAGACCGGGTCGTCGAAGCGGTTGTAGTCGGCGCGGGTCTCGGGGACCGCGATGCCCAGCGCGTCCGAGTAGTTGGTCCACATGCCGTCCAGCAGCGCCTTCGCGGTGTCCCTGGCCTGGGTGTCGCCCGACTTGGCGGCGTAGTAGGACAGGGTCTTGGCGTACGCGGCCGCCACGCCGACGTCGTTGGTGTAGTCCGCGACGGTGACGTGCAGGCTCGCGTTGGCGCCGGGGCTGGAGGCGTTCCAGGTGTCCGGCTGGCCGGACCACTGGAGGGTGGACGGGATCCGGTAGGTACCGTCCGGGTTGACCGTGGTCTTGGACAGCGCCCACTTGACCCACTTGTCCAGGACCGTCTTCGCGGAGGCGTCACCGGTGCGGTTGTAGTACTCCGCGACGCGCTCCATGGACCAGGCCTGGAAGCCGAACCACTGGTTGGACGGCGGGTCGTGGTAGACCGGCTTCTCGTCGTAATACATGCCATAGAACGTTGCGGCCCCCGACGGCGGCGTGGCGTAGCGGCCTTGCCAGCTGTTGGTGGCACCGCCCGCGATGGCGCCCTCGCTGGACTGCAGCCAGCGGTAGAACTCCAGCTGCCGCTTGAGGCTGGTGGACCAGTCGGCCGCGCCGGTGGCCGACTTGGGCTTCAGGTCGGCGTAGTTGGCCAGCGCCCAGGCCGCCATGGGGTTCTGGTAGCCGCCGTGGGCGTGGCTGGAGCCGATGCGCCAGGCCCAGCCCGCGGAGGTGTCGGTGGCGCCGCCCCAGGCGTAGTACCAGGACAGCAGGTAGTGGGAGCTGTTCTTGCCGCTGCCCGCCGCGCAGGAGGTCTCACCGACGCAGTTGCCGACCTTCTTGAAGTACTTGTCGTACATCGCGTAGCGCAGGTAGTCGCCCATCTTGGCGGCCTTGGCCACGTTGCCCGACACCTGGCTGCCCTTGCCCTGTGCCTTGGCCCACTCGGCGGCCCAGTAGGCGGCCTGGACCACGCGGGCGTCGGCGTCCGGGGCGTTGGTGAACTTCCACTGCTTGGCGTACGAGGCGTCGCCGGTGAACAGGTCCAGATAGCCGTTCTTGCCACCGTACTTGAAGCTGTCGCAGGTGGGCTGGGTCACGGTCTCCCAGACCGACTCCTGGGGCCCGCGCTGGAAGGTGTTGACATAGCTCGGTCCGGTGTCGCTCGGGCCCGCCTCGCACTTGCCGGGAGAGTTGCCGTAGCCGTAGACGTTGTCGACGTCCTGGATCCAGTGCATGCCATAGATGTCATCGGTGCCGTACGCGCTCTTCAGCTCGGCGGCGATGGGGTCGTTGCCGACCGAGACATTGCCGTTGAGCTGTGCGGGGTACTGGGAGGGCAGATCCCATTCGGGCGCGTAGGTGGCCGGCTTGGAGGCGTTGTAGAAGCTGTTGGTGGGCTGGTCGGCGTGGGTGGGGATCATGTACTTCTCCATGGTGTCCCACGCGCTGTTGAACTTGGACCAGTCGCCGGTGACCTTGCCGTACATCGCCTGGAGCCAGATCAGATAGCTGTACGCCTCGGAGGTCGTCTCATGGCCGTGGTCCGGGGCCTCGACGATCAGGGTCTCCACCGAGTGGTACGGGATGCCCTCGGGCGAGAAGTAGCCCGCCGCCGGTGCGGTGATCTTGTTGTAGAGGTCCAGGAAGCGGGCGTCGTACACCTTGGAGGCGGCCAGCTGGGTGACGGTGACCTCGGCCTTGGTGTGGCCGGTGGCGGTGGCGGTGAAGGTCGCCGTGCCGGTGCCGCTGTTCGCGGCGGAGACGGTCACCTGCTGGGCGGTGTCCCAGTTGGTGGGCGTGAAGGTGAGGGTGGCGCCCGAGGAGACGGTCAGCCCGGTGTTGCCGGAGGTGCGGGCGACGGAGACCGTGACGTTCGCGGACGGCTTGGTGGACAGCTTCACGCCGAACGTGCCGGTCTTGCCCTGCTGCACCCCGAGCTGGCCGGGGGTGGCGACGAGCGCGGGCCCGGCCGCCACGCGGATGCCGACGGGGGTGGACTCGGCGGAGGCGCCCTGGCTGTCGTAGGCCTTGGCGTAGAGCGAGTAGTCGCCCGCGGGCACGCCCGTGTAATCGAAGGTGAACGGGGAGGTGGTGTCGGTGCCGAGGAGCTTGGTGTCGCTGTAGAACTCGACCTTGGTGACGGTCGCGCCGTCGGCGGCCGCGGCGGTGGCGGCCATCGGGACGGTGCCGCCGGCGCTGAAGGTCGCGCCGGGGGCCGGGCTGCTCAGCACGGCGAGGGGCGGCTGGTGGGCGCCCTTGCAGCTGATGCCGTTGACGGCGAAGGTGGTGGGCGCGGCGTTGGTGCCGCTGTAGCTGAACTGGGCGCCGGTCGTGACGTTGCCGCCCGCCGCGATCTTCGCGTTGTGGGCGGCGTTCTTGACGGTGACGGTCTTTCCGGACTGGGTCCAGGTGCCGTTCCAGCCGCCTGTGAGCTTCTGGTCGCCCGCGTAGTCGTACGTCAGGGTCCAGCCGTCGATGGCGTCCGTGCCGGGGTTGGAGATGGTGAGGTCCGCGGTGAAGCCCGAACCCCAGTCGTTGGCCTTGTAGTCGACCCCGCACTGAACGGCGGCGGCGTGCGCGGGGGCCGCCCCGCCGGCGGCGGTCATGGCCACCGGGAGCGAGAGCGCGGCGGCCAGGGCGGTCACCAGTCGTCTCATCCTCGGCCTTCTCGTCCCTGGAAGGCGCGTCTTCGGCCGTCTCATCCCCGGCCGACCGATGTTGGGTCGTGCCCCGGATAACGGCGAGCCTCGCTGTAGGCGCATCGGGGAGGTCCTCCTCGCGGGTCCGTGCGGGTGGGGGGCGGTGCGAACCAGTGGGAGCGCTCCCAAGGTTCGGGCGGGTCCGAAGAGGTGTCAAGGCTTTGAACAAGATGCGCCTGTCGAACGTGTTCGACCGATAATTCTGTGAACGCCTCTGTTGACATGTGCCGCACAGGCGTTACGGTCACTCCAACCAGTGGGAGCGGTTCCAGCAGTCAGCGCCACCTCCGGTCCACCCCGGGAGGCGCGTGGACATCGAGGAGTCGCTCCATGCGAGCACCACCGCGTCTTTATGCCTTGGCGGCCACCGCGGCACTGACCCTCGCGGCCGCTCTGCTCCCCGTCGCCCATGCGTCGGGGGCGGCCACCACGGCCACCACGACCACCACGACCGCCGCCGCACCGCCGAAGCTGCACGCTTCCGGCAACAAGCTGGTCGACGAGAACGGGGCCACCCGCAGGCTGCTCGGCGTCAACCGCTCCGGGGCTGAGTTCATGTGCGTACAGGGACGCGGCATCTTCGACGGCCCGGTCGACGACGCGTCCGTCAAGGCCATCGCGGACTGGAAGGTGAACGCCGTCCGCATCCCGCTCAACGAGGAGTGCTGGCTCGGCCTTTCGCACATCAACGCCGCCTACCGGGGCGCCAACTACATCTCGGCGGTCAAGGGCCTCGTGGCCCGGCTCGAAGCCCATGGCATCACCCCGATCGTCGAGCTGCACTGGACCCACGGCAAGTACACGGGCGGCGACAACCACTGCCCCGACACCGAGTACGCCACCTGCCAGAAGCCGATGCCGAACGCGCAGTACACCCCGGCCTTCTGGAGCTCGGTCGCCCAGACCTTCAAGGGCGACCAGGCCGTGGTGTTCGACCTGTTCAACGAGCCGTTCCCGGACCGCGCCACCTCCGACCCGACGGCGGCGTGGACCTGCTGGCGCGACGGCGGGAAGTGCCCCGGCATCGACTTCGAGGTCGCCGGGATGCAGGACCTGCTGGACGCGGTACGGGGCGCCGGCGCCAAGAATCTCGTCCTGATCCCGGGAGTCGCCTACTCCAACGACATGCGCCAATGGCTGACGTACAAGCCGAGCGACCCGGCGGGCAACCTCGCCGCCGCCTGGCACACCTACAACTTCAACACCTGCTCCAACGAGAGCTGCTGGAACGGGCAACTGGCCCCGGTCATCGGCAAGGTGCCCTTCGTGGCGGGTGAGATCGGTGAGAACACCTGCTCACACGGCTATATCGACCGGGTCATGGCCTGGCTCGACGCCAAGGGCGCCTCGTATCTGGGCTGGACCTGGAACACCTGGGACTGCTCCTCCGGCCCGTCCTTGATCAGCGATTTCAACGGCACGCCGACCGGCTTCGGCGTGGGCCTCCGTGATCACCTGAAGGGATTGTCATGAGCCGCACTACCTCACCCCCCACCCGCCACCGCAGGGCCGCCGCACTGGCCGGCTCCGCACTGCTCGCCGCCACCGCACTGACCGTCTCCTCCTTGAGCGGCACCGCCGCCGCCCAGGTGGACGGCGCCAGAGCGGCCGCCGCCAAGGTGGACAACCCGTACGCGGGCGCCAAGGTGTACGTGAACCCGGACTGGTCCGCCAAGGCCGCCGCCGAGCCCGGCGGCAGCAAGATCTCCAACCAGCCGACCGGCGTCTGGCTGGACCGCATCGCCGCCATCAACGGCACCACCGGCGCCCGCGGCCTGCGCGCCCACCTGGACACGGCGCTGTCCCAGTCGGGCGGCAGCCCCACGGTCGTCCAGTTAGTCGTCTACGACCTGCCCGGCCGCGACTGCGCCGCGCTGGCGTCCAACGGCGAGCTCGGCCCGAACGACATCGACAAGTACAAGACGCAGTTCATCGACCCGATCGCGGCGATCCTCTCGGAGTCGAAGTACGCCAACTCCAACCTGCGGATCGTCACCACGATCGAGATCGACTCGCTGCCCAACCTGGTCACCAACACCAACGGCCGTCCCACCGCGACCCCGCAGTGCGACACCATGAAGAACAACGGCAACTATGTGAAGGGCGTCGGCTACGCCCTGAACAAGCTGGGCGCCATCGGCAACGTCTACAACTACATAGACGCCGGCCACCACGGCTGGATCGGCTGGGACGACAACTTCAACGCCACCGCCCAGGTCCTCAAGGAGGCCGCGACGGCCGAGGGCAGCACGGTCGACAAGGTGGCCGGGATCATCGTCAACACGGCCAACTACAGCGCGCTGAAAGAGAATAACTACACCATCAACGACAACATCAACGGCAAGTCCGTGCGCGAGTCGAAGTGGGTGGACTGGAACCGCTACGTCGACGAGCTGTCCTTCGCCCAGGCCTTCCGCCAGCAGCTGGTGGGCGTCGGCTTCCCGTCCAACATCGGCGCGCTGATCGACACCTCCCGCAACGGCTGGGGCGGCACGGCCCGCCCGAGCGCCCCCGGTGCCAGGACGGACGTGGACACCTTCGTCAACGGCGGGCGCTATGACCGCCGGATCCACATCGGCAACTGGTGCAACCAGTCCGGCGCCGGGCTCGGCGAGCGGCCCAAGGCGGCACCCGCGGCCGGGATCGACGCGTATGTGTGGATGAAGCCCCCGGGCGAGTCCGACGGCTCCAGCTCCGCCATCCCGAACAACGAGGGCAAGGGCTTCGACCGGATGTGCGACCCGACGTACGAGGGCAACCCGCGCAACGGCAACAACAAGCCGGGCTCGCTGCCGAACTCGCCCTTGTCGGGCCACTGGTTCTCGGCCCAGTTCCAGGAGCTGCTGAAGAACGCCTACCCCGCGCTGTGACGACCCGCACGGGCGGCAACCGCTAGACCGCACCAGGCACCCGCACACGACGAGGCCGGTGGACGCGCTCGCGCGCTCCGCCGGCCCCGTCGGCGTACGACATCGTCTGTCGCGCACAGCCCGCCCGGCGGCGGAAGGTCAGGGCTTGAGAAGGCGGCTGTCGAAGCCTGCGGCGAGGGTTTCCCGGTGTCCGCTTCAAGCGGGAGATCGTCCTCGAAAGCGGCGATCAGGACCGCGTCACGCCCACCCTCGCCGGAGTGGCGAAGACCGCTCGCGGGTCCGCGTTCTCCACCAACCAGGAAGAGGCCCTGGTCACCGGTAGTGTCGACGTGATCGTGCACTCACTCAAGGACCTGCCCACGACGGTCTACGAAGGCACGACCCTGTCGACGACCCCCGGACCCCGCGAGGACGTTCGAGATGTGCTGTGCGGAGCCACCCTCGACGACCTTCCCCAGGGCGCCCGGGTGGGGACGGGAGCCCCGCGTCGCGTCGCTCAACTCCTCGCGCTGCGCCAGGACCTGGAGGTCGTCCCCATTCGTGGCAACGTGCCCGGACGGCTGGCTCGCACCACCAAGGGCCCCCTCGACGCGGTCGTGCTGGCAGCTGCGGGGTTGAACCGGCTCGGTCTGATGCCCGAGGTTCACCAGAGTCTCGACCCCGCCGTCTGCCCCCCCGTCTCCCGGACAGGGCGCGCTCGGCATTCAGGTGCGCACCGGCTCCCTGGCCGCCCGGCTCCTGGCCGGAACCGGAGACCCGCAGGTCGACGCATGCGTCCGCGCCGAACGCGCCTTGCTGGCCGAGCTTCACGGAGGCTGCTCCGTTCCGGTCGGGGCGTGGGGAAGGATCGGGCCCGACGGTCTGCTGCATCTGAACGCCGCCGTGACCTCCCTGGACGGAGCCACACAGGTCACTGCGGTCGGCAGTGGGCCGGTGGACAGTCCGGAGAAGCTCGGCTCCTGCGTTGCCGCCGATCTCCTCACTCAGGGTGCGTCGGGCATTTTGGCCGAGATCAGGAAGCCCTGAGCTCGCGGGCGATTTCCAGGGCGCCGTAAGTGATGACCCGGTCAGCGCCCGCCCGCTTCAAGGGGAAGGGGGACGGCAGGCCCGGTGTCGAGATTCCTCGGCCCGGCGGACAGCTGAGCTCAGAACAGGCTCCGCTGCGCTCCACCGCAACTGCTGCCGCGCGATGCATGAGCGAAGGGACCAGCGGTGCGCTCGTCCAGGGGCACGGGAGCGCGACGAACAGGCCGTCGCCGTTGAACGGCATGGTCCGGTCGCCGACAGCGGGCATCGTCTCGCGCCTTCGGCGCAAAGCCGCCAGCAGCGGGAAGGCGAGGGGGCACCGGAGGTATCGTCGCCGTCCAACCCAAGGGGCCGTCACCGGCTGGCGGGCGGCGGAACGGCGGAGGGTCGCCCGGAGCGGTGGACGCCGGTCCGGTTTGGGCCCCTCCCCCCACCCCTCTCAAAAAAGTGCTTGATGCAGAGCAAGCATTTTTTTAAGAGGGGGTGGGGGGAGAGCCGACTGACCGGCTCGCCACCGCGCGGCAGCAAAGCCGCACCCGCGTGAGCCGAATGCCGCGAGAAGGCGCACAGGCGGAGTGAAGCGCAGCCAACGCGCAGCGCAGCGGAGCGCACCCACCCGCGAAGCACAGCGCAGCGCTGAAGCCGCGATGTCGAACGCATCGCGGCGCGAGGTGAGTTCGAACCACAGGAGCTTAGGTCGGCGTTTGCGACTCCAAGGACCCGAGCGGTCCGGCCTTGCTGTTCAGCCCGGCCGAGGACCACCATCGAATTGCCGCCACCGCAGATGTGGTCGGCCACGTCACCTACGACGACCCCCGCCGCACCAGCTCGGTCGGCAGCACCAGCTGCGGCCGCTTCGACGTGCGCTCGCCCTGGGCCTCGATCTCCTCCAGCAGCACCCGGACCATGGCCCGCCCCATCTCCTCCGTGGTCTGCCGGACGCTGGTCAGCGGCGGGTCCATGTGGCGGGCGACGGCCGAGTCCTCGAAGCCGACGAGCGCCACGTCGTCCGGCACCCGGCGGCCCCGCTCGCGCAGCACCTGGCGGGCGCCCGCGGCCATCACGTCGGAGGCCGCGAAGACGGCGTCCAGGCCGGGGCGGCGCTCCAGCAGCTCGCGCATCGCCCGGCGGCCGCCCTCCTCGGTGAAGTCGGCGGCCGCGATCAGCTCCGGGTCCACCTCCTGGCCCGCCGCCTGGATCGCCGCGCGATAGCCGTCGAGGCGGCACTGCGCCACGTACATGTCCAGCGGCCCGGTGATCGTGGCGACGGTGGAGCGGCCGCGCCCGATGAGGTGCTCGACCGCGGAGCGAGCGCCGCCCGCGTTGTCCGAGTCGACGTACGGCACCGACTCGTGCGCGGAGCGGCGGCCGCTGAGCACCGCGGGCATCTCTATCCGCTCCAGCAGGTCCGGCAGCGGGTCGTCCGCGTGCACCGACACCAGCAGCACACCGTCGACGCGGTGTGCCGAGAGGTACTCGGCGAAGCGCTGGCGCTCCTTGGGGGTGCGGATCAGGGTCAGCAGCAGCTGGAGATCGGTCTCGGCGAGCTCGGCGCCCACGCCGCGGATGATGTCCGAGAAGTAGGGCTCGGCGAAGACCCGGGTCTCGGCTTCGGGGATCACCAGCGCGACCGCGTCGGCGCGGTTGGCGGCCAGCGCCCGGGCCACCCGGTTGGGCACGTACCCCAGCTCCGCGACCGCCTGCTCGACCGCCGTGCGCGTGCGGTCGCTGACCCTCGGCGAGCCGTTGATCACCCGGGACACGGTGCCGCGGCCAACCCCCGCGCGGGCCGCGACCTCTTCGAGTGTGGGCCTTGCCCGCCCCACCCCGCGCCGTCGGGTTCCTGCCATTTCGCGCCTCCAGCCGTCCGGTACACCGAGCAGAACCACCCCGCGTGGGGAGCTGTTGGGACATTCAACAGCAGGAGTGGGACCGAAAAGTTTCCGCACGCTCCCTTGACACCCCAGCGGGGAGCCGCAACCCTTCAACACATCAACCTGGGAGCGCTCCCACAGTACCTGAGCCATACATAACCCGCACGTTGCCCGCCCGCGCCGATGCACAACAAACCCCCACGCAGTGCCACCTTTTGGCCGGGACCGGTACGTCAGGGCGTCAAGGAGGACGCGAATGTTCAGAAGTTCTGGTGCGTACCGACGGCGAGCGGTGACCCTCGCGGCCGTGGCGGCGCTGGGCGCCGGGTTACTCGCGGGCTGCGCCGACGACGGCGACGACTCGAGCAGCTCGTCCGGCGGCGGCAAGGGCGGAAACAAGGGCGGAACGACCATCACGATCGGCACCTTCGGTGTCTTCGGCTACAAGCAGGCCGGGCTTTATGACGAGTACATGAAGCTCCACCCCGATATCAACATCGAGGAAACGTCGATCGAGCGGAACGAGAACTACTATCCGCAGCTGCTGACCCACCTGGGCGCCGGCAGCGGTCTGGCCGACATCCAGGCCATCGAGATCGCCAATATCAACGAGATCACCACCACCCAGGCCGGCAAGTTCGTCGACCTCTCGAAGGCGCCCGGGGTCAAGAAGGACAACTGGCTCTCCTGGAAGTGGGCCCAGGGCACCACCAAGGACGGCCAGACGATCGGCCTGGGCACCGACATCGGCCCGATGGCCATCTGCTACCGCAAGGACCTCTTCGAGCAGGCCGGGCTGCCCACCGAGCGCGACAAGGTCGCCAAGCTGTGGGCGGGCGACTGGAACAAGTACATCGAGACCGGCAAGAAGTACATGAAGAAGGCGCCGGGCGACACCACCTTCGTGGACTCCGCCGGCGGCGTCTACAACGCCGTGATCTCCAGCAACGCGAAGCGTTACTACGACGAGAGCGGCAAGGTCATCTACAAGGACAGCCCCTCCGTGAAGGAGGCGTGGGACCTCGCGACCACCGCGTCCGAGGAGAAGCTGACCGCCAAGCTCCAGCAGTTCCAGAAGTCCTGGGACCAGGCGTACTCGAACGGCAAGTTCGCCACCGTCTCCTGCCCGCCGTGGATGCTCGGCCACATCAAGGAGAAGGCCGGCGACAAGGCCAAGGACAAGTGGGACGTGGCCGCGGCGCCCAAGCCCGGCAACTGGGGCGGGTCCTTCATCGGTGTGCCGAAGGCGTCCAAGCACCAGGAAGAGGCGATGAAGCTCGCCGTCTGGCTGACCGCGCCCGAGCAGCAGGCCAAGGTCTTCGAGAAGCAGGCCAGCTGGCCGAGCGCCCAGGCCGCGTACAGCCTGCCCCAGGTGGGCGACGCCAAGCACCCGTACTTCGGCAACGCGCCCACCGGCAAGATCTTCGCCGAGGCCGCGAAGGGCATCCCGACGCAGATCCTCGGCCCGAAGGACCAGATCATCGGGCAGAACATCACCGACATCGGGCTGCTCCAGGTCGACCAGCAGGGGAAGTCCCCCAAGGACGCCTGGAAGGCCGCGACCAAGACGATCGACAACGCACTGGACCAGTGATTCCGGGATGACACCCTCTTCCGGCTTCACTGCTGGTACGGCCGCGCCCCCCACAGGGCAGGGGGGCGCGGCCCCGCGCGCCGCGGCCGCCAAGGCCCCCGACCCCGGCGAGGAGCGGCGGCGCGCCCGGCGCAGCCGCCGCTACCGCTGGGACATCAAGTACTCCCCGTACGCCTTCGTCGCCCCCTTCTTCCTCTTCTTCGCGGCCTTCGGGCTCTTCCCGCTGCTCTACACGGGCTGGGCCTCGCTGCACCGGGTGGAGCTCACCGACCCCACCCATATGGAGTGGGCGGGGTGGCACAACTACTCCCGCCTGTGGGACGACGAGTTCTTCTGGAACGCGCTGCAGAACACCTTCACCATCGGGCTGATCTCGACCGTTCCGCAGCTGCTGATGGCCCTCGGCCTCGCGCATCTGCTGAACTACAAGCTGCGCGGCTCGATGTTCTTCCGGGTGGCGATCCTCACCCCGTACGCCACCTCGGTGGCCGCCGCGACGCTGGTGTTCGTGCTGCTCTTCGGGCGCGACTACGGCATGATCAACTGGGCGCTGGGGCTCGTCGGGATCGACAACATCGACTGGCAGAACGGCACCTGGACCTCGCAGCTCGCGGTGTCCAGCATCGTCATCTGGCGGTGGACCGGCTACAACGCGCTGATCTACCTGGCCGCCATGCAGGCCGTGCCGAACGACCTGTACGAGTCGGCGGCGCTGGACGGCGCCTCGCGCTGGCAGCAGTTCATCAACGTCACCATCCCCTCGCTGCGGCCCACGATCCTCTTCACGGTCGTGGTCTCGACGATCGGGGCCACCCAGCTCTTCGGCGAGCCGCTGCTGTTCAACGGCGCCGCCGGGGCCTCCGGGGGCCCCGACCACCAGTACCAGACGCTCGGCCTGTACCTGTACGAGCAGGGCTGGGTGAACCTCCACCTCGGCCGGGCCTCCGCGATCGCCTGGACGATGTTCCTGATCCTGCTGCTGATCGCCGCCATCAACGCGATCGTGGCCCGCCGGCTGCGCAAGAGCCAGTGAGTTGCCCGAGGGAGAACCATGAGCGCTGTTATCTCTTCCGGTAGGGCCGCCAAGGCCACCGAGGGCGACGAGAGCCCGGGCGGCAAGGCGGCCAAGGGGGCCAAGGGCGCCGGCCGGCATCTGCACGGCGGCAAGATCACCTATGCCGTGCTGATCCTGTTCACCATCGGCTCGCTCTTCCCCCTGGTGTGGACGGCCATCGCCGCCTCCCGCACCAACACCCGGCTCGCCGAGACGCCACCGCCCTTCTGGTTCGGCGGCAACCTCTTCAAAAACCTGGACACGGCGTGGAACGACGCCAACATGGGCTCCGCGCTGCTCAACACCACCATGGTGGCGGGGAGCATCGCGGCCGGCACCGTGCTGTTCTCGACGATCGCCGGCTTCGCCTTCGCCAAGCTGCGCTTCCGGTTCAAGAACCTGCTGTTGATGCTGACCATCGGGACGATGATGGTGCCGCCCCAGCTGAGCGTGGTACCGCTGTACATGGCCATCGCCAAGCTGGAGTGGACCGACCAGTTGCAGGCCGTCATCCTGCCCACGCTGGTCAGCGCCTTCGGGGTGTTCTTCATGCGGCAGTACCTGACCCAGGCGCTGCCCAGCGAGCTGATCGAGGCCGCGCGCGTGGACGGCGCCAGCAGCCTGCGGATCATCTGGCACATCGTCTTCCCGGTGGCGCGTCCGGCCATGGCCGTCCTGGGTATGCTCACCTTCGTCCAGGCGTGGAACGACTTCTTCTGGCCCATCATCGCCCTCACCCAGAACGGCAACCCGACCGTGCAGGTGGCCCTGACGGGGCTCGGCCGTGGCTACACCATCGACCAGTCGCTGATCATGGCGGGGGCGCTGCTCGGCACCCTGCCGCTGCTGATCGCCTTCGTGCTCTTCGGCAAGCAGATCGTCGGAGGCATCATGCAGGGCGCGGTCAAGGGCTGACCGGCCAGGACCCCGGCTCCAATCCCCTCCTCCTCCCTCCCTCCCTCCCTTCCGCCCCGCACCACAACATCGAATGGGAGCGCTTCCATGAGTCTGACCTTCCCCCCCGGCTTCCTGTGGGGCTCGGCCGCCGCCTCCTATCAGGTCGAAGGCGCCGCACAGGAGGACGGCCGCACCCCGTCCATCTGGGACACCTTCAGCCATACGCCAGGCAAGACACTCGGCGGCGACACCGGCGACCTCGCCATCGACCACTACCACCGCTTCCGCGACGACGTCCGCCTGATGTCCGAGCTGGGCATGGGCGCGTACCGCTTCTCGGTCTCCTGGTCCCGCGTCCAGCCCACCGGCCGCGGGCCCGCCGTGCAGCGCGGGCTCGACTTCTACCGCTCGCTGGTCGACGAGCTGCTGGAGGCCGGGATCCAGCCGGCGCTGACCCTCTACCACTGGGACCTGCCCCAGGAGCTGGAGAACACCGGCGGCTGGCCCGAACGCGAGACCGCCGAGCGGTTCGCCGAGTACGCCGGGATCGTGGCCGAGGCGCTCGGCGACCGCGTCGAGTTCTGGATCACCCTCAACGAGCCGTGGTGCAGCGCGTTCCTCGGCTATGGCTCCGGGGTGCACGCCCCGGGCCGCACCGAGCGGCTCGCCCCGCTGCGCGCCGCCCACCACCTCAACCTCGCCCATGGCCTCGGCGCCCAGGCGCTCCGCGCCGCGCTGCCCGCCCGCGCCCAGATCGCCATCAGCCTCAACCCGGCGGTGGTCAGGCCGCTCACCCAGCAGCCCCAGGACCTGGACGCCCAGCGGCGCATCGACGCGCTCGCCAACCGGGTCTTCTCCGGCCCGCTGCTGCGCGGCGCCTACCCGAGCGACCTGATCGCGGACACCGCGGCCATCACCGACTGGTCCTTCGTACGCGACGGCGACCTCGCCGTCATCAAGCACCCCCTCGACGCGCTGGGCATCAACTACTACACGCCCTCCCTGGTGTCGGCCCCCGCCGACGACGGCAAGCGCACGGCCCGCCACGACGGCCACGGCGCCAGCGAGCACTCCCCCTGGCCCGGCTCGGAGCGGGTGGCGTTCCACCAGTCGCCGGGCGAGCGCACCGAGATGGGCTGGACGGTCGACCCGACCGGACTGCACGAGCTGCTGATGCGCTACACCCGCGAGGCGCCGGGCGTGCCGCTGTACATCACCGAGAACGGCGCCGCCTACGACGACAAGCCGGACGCGGACGGCGCGGTCCACGACCCGGAGCGCATCGACTATCTGCGCGCCCACCTCGCCGCCGCCCACCGCGCCATCGCGGACGGCGCCGATCTGCGCGGCTACTTCCTGTGGTCGCTGATGGACAACTTCGAGTGGGCGTACGGCTACAGCAAGCGGTTCGGCGCGGTCTACGTCGACTACGCGACCATGGCCCGCGTGCCCAAGTCCAGCGCCCGCTGGTACGGGCAGGTGGCCCGTACGGGTGAAGTAGCGGACGCGTAGGGTTTCGCGGGCTTCTCGCCGCTCAGCCCAGGATGCCGCGGTCGTACCCCACGGCGACGGCCGCGGCCCTGTCCTTGACGCCCAGCTTGCCGTAGATGTGGGTGAGGTGGGTCTTGACGGTGGCCTCGCTGATGAACAGCACGGCGGCGATCCCGCGGTTCGAGGTGCCCTTGGCGACCAGCCGCAGCACCTCGCGCTCGCGGCCGCTGAGCTGGTCGTTGACCGGCGCCCGGACCCGGGAGACCAGGCGGGAGGCGACGGCCGGCGAGAGCACCGTCCGGCCCTCGGCGGCGGCCCGTACGGCGGCGAAGAGCTCGTCGCGCGGCGCGTCCTTGAGCAGATAGCCGGTCGCGCCCGCCTCGATGGCCGGGAGGGTGTCGGAGTCGGTGTCGTACGTCGTCAGCACGAGCACCGCGCAGCGCGCGCCGAGCCGGGCCAGCTCGGCGATCGCGTCGACCCCGCCGCCGCCCGGCATCCGCAGGTCCATCAGGACCACGTCCGGGTCGAGCCGGACAGCCAATCGGACGCCCTCGACCCCGTCGGACGCCTCGCCGAGCACCTCGAACCCGGGCGAGGAGGCGAACATGCCGCGCAGCCCGTCCCGTACGACGGGGTGATCGTCCACGATCAGCAGGGTGATCTTCCGGTCGGTGTGCTCAGCCATGGCGCACCAACGGTACGCGGGCGGAGACGGCGGTGCCCCGCCCGGGATCCGACTCGATGTCCACGACCCCGGCGATCCGCTCGGCGCGGGCGCGCATCCCGCCGAGGCCGAAGCCTCGGGTGCGCTCGCGCGGCGGCAGCGCGAGCGGGTCGAAGCCACGGCCGTCGTCGCGGACGTCCAGGGTCACCTCGTCGCCCATGTAGGAGAGGGTGACGCCGACGCGCGTGGCCCGGGCGTGCCGCCCGGCGTTGGTGAGCGCCTCCTGGGCGATCCGGACCACGGCGGCGGACACCTCGTCGTGCAGCGGCTCGACGGTGCCGGTGACGGTGAACTCGGCCCGTACGCCGGTCGCTGCCGCCCACTCCCCGGCCATCCGCCGCAGCGCCTCGGGGAGCGTGTCGTGTTCCAGGGCGGCCGGTCCGAGGTTCTGGACCGAGCGGCGGGCCTCCCCCAGGCTCCGCCGGGCCAGCGCCGCGGCACGCTCGACATGGCCGCGGGTGGTCGCCGGGGAAGTGGTGTCGGCGGCCGCCTGCAGCTGGGTGACGATCCCGGCCAGGCCCTGGGCGATGGTGTCGTGGATCTCGGCGGCGAGCCGGCGGCGCTCCTCGTCCACGCCCGCCTCGCGGGCCTGGACCAGGAGTTGGGCGTGCAGCCCGGCGTTCTCCGCCAGGGCCGCCTCGAGGCGGGTGTTGGTGCGTTCCAGCTCGGCGATGGTGGCGGCCTTCACCCGGGCGTTCTCGGCCTCCTGCGCGGACAGGTGGCCGAAGAGGAGGACGAGCGACCCGTTGAGCGCGAGGAGCGCGCCGAAGACGGCCCAGACCACGGCCGAGGCCGGCGGCAGCCCGCCGGCCTCCGCGCCCGCCATGATCACGGCGGTGACCAGGAGCCCCACGCGCGCCACGGGGCGCGGCAGCAGCCGCTCCGCGTCGAAGTAGCCGATCACCGCGTAGACGCAGAAGAAGGGGTTCAGCCAGGTGAGAACGGAGGCGAGCACTGTCCGTGCGGCGTAGTAGACCCGGCCCGTCGTGGAGTACTCGGCAAGACCCGGCATGGCCCTGCCCCACCACACCTGGAGAGCGAGCACAGCCGGGACCAGCACCGAGGCCACGTGCCGTCGGCCGGGGCTCATCAGCTCGTCCATGGTGATGGCCGAGAGGAGGACGGCGAGGCCGAGCAGGGCGCACGGACCCCAGCGGAAGAAACGGTCCCACCGCTCCTCGACCGTCCTCGCGCCGAAGCGGCCGGCACCCGCCTCCCGGCCGCCGTCCTCGCCCTCGCTCGCCATACGGGCAGTCTCCCAGCCCCGCCACCCGCCGCCCGCTTCCGTCACTCCCACCGGAACCAGCGCGACGCCGCGCCGACCAGAGCCACCGCCCACAGCGCGGGCACACCCAGGTGCGACCAGCTCGGCCAGTCACCGGCCGCCGCCTCGTCCAGCGCCTGCGCGGCGGCCCCGACCGGGGAGCACCCCACGATGAGCCGCAAGGTGTCCGGCATGGCCTGGACCGGCAGCCACACACCCGCGGTGAACATCATCGGGAACTGGACGGCCGCGCCCACGGCGCCCGCGATCTTCGTGGTGGGCGAGAGCGCGGCGATCGTGGCGCCCGTCGCGAGCGCGCCCAGGGTGGCGAGGACCAGCGCCACGGCGTAGCCGAGGAGCTGCTCGGGGAGCGCGACGCCGAACACGACCCGCCCGACGGCGATGGCGAGCGCCGCCGAGCAGAGGGCGGCGGCGCCGTGCAGCACGAGCTGGGCCGTCAGCAGGGAACCGGGCCGGACGGGGGTGGTCGACATGCGGCGCAGGATGCCGCGCTCCCGGTAGCCGGTGAGCACGGGCGGCATGGCCTGCACCCCGGCCATGAGCATGGCGAGCAGCACGACGACCGGGACGTACAGATCGATGGTCCGCAGGCCGCCGAGTGCCTGGTCGGTGTCCCGGAAGGAGGGGATCAGCCCGAGGATCGTCAGCAGTACGGTCGGGAAGACGCCGATCCAGAACAGGCCGCCGGGCTCACGGCCGAAGAGCCGGGCCTCGGTCCTCAATACCGCGGCGGATGCCGATGCGGCCATGTCAGGCTCCCTGTTCGGTCGCGGTGAGTTCTGCGGTGCGGTCTGCGGTGCGGTCTGCGGTGCGGTCTGCGGTGCGGTCTGCGGTGCGGTCTGCGGTGAGATCTTCGGCGCGGTCTTCGGTGAGATCGAGGTAGGCGTCGTCCAAGGTCGCGTCCACGACGCGGAGCCGGTGCCCGGTGACGCGGAGTCTGGCGAGCAGCGTGACCACCGCGTTGACGGTCTCGTCGGTCCCGTTGATGACCAGCCGCCCGTCCTCACGCTCCACGCGGGCGACCGCGGGCAGCGCGGCCAGTTCCCGGTCGTCGAGCGGTCGCGAGGGGGTGAAGGAGATGACGGTCGAGCCCGCGGTGCGGCCGACGAGGCCCGCCGGGGTGTCGAGGGCGGCGACCCGGCCGGCGTTGATCACGGCGACCCGGTCGCACAGCCGCTGCGCCTCCTCCATGAAGTGGGTGACCAGCAGGACGGTCGTCCCGGCGGCCCGCACGTCCTCGATCAGTCGCCACGTATCGCGCCGGGCGCGCGGGTCGAGGCCCGTGGTGAGCTCGTCGAGCACGACGACCCTGGGGTTGCCGATGAGAGCGAGCCCGATGAAAAGGCGCTGCTGCTGGCCGCCGGAGAGCTTGCCGAACCGGGAGTCCAGCAGGTCCGTGAGGCGCAGCCGCTCGGCGAGGGTCCGCCAGTCGGCCGGCCGCGGGTAGCAGGCGCTGTAGAGCTCCAGTGCCTCGCGCACGGTCAGTTTGGGCTGCAGCTCGCTCTGCTGAAGCTGGGCGCCGAGGATCCGGGTGACCCGGTCGTGGTCGGCCACCGGGTCGAGCCCGGCCACCCGGACCGTTCCCGCGTCGGGGACCCGCAGCCCCTCCACACACTCGACGGTCGTCGTCTTGCCCGCGCCGTTCGGCCCGAGGACGCCGAAGATCTCGCCCTCGTCGACGGTGAAGGACACACCGTCCACGGCAAGCCGACCCCCGTACGCCTTGCGCACCCCGCTGACTTCGATCATTGGCATGCCCCGAGCATCCCGGCCGCCGGCCCGCCGGGGCATCGCCCATCGCGCTCGAAGCGGCATCAACCGATCGGTTGATGCGGGCGCGCTCACCGGCATACGGGCGTGCCTTTCCTCCGAACGGCCTACGCGGGCCCGCCGCGCATGGTCGCCGACTGGAATGTGCTGGTAAATCTGGGTATATCCAGACTCGGTGACGAGGGTGAGGCATGAGAGCAGAACCGGGGCGCCGACCGACCGCACACCAAGACGGGCCCAGCCGGACCGAACGGGCCGGCAAGGGGGAGGCTCTCGCCGACTGGTTCGACGGGCGAATCGGCCTCTTCAAGATGGGCAAGGCCCAGCTGAGAAAGGTGTTCCCGGACCACTGGTCCTATCTGATCGGTGAAGTCGCCCTCTACACCTTCATCATCATCATTCTGACCGGCGTCTACCTCACCATGTTCTTCGAGCCCAGCATGCGCGAGGTCGTTTATCACGGCTCCTACCGGCCGCTGAACGGCATCCGCATGTCGGAGGCGTACGAGTCCACCCTGAACATCAGCTTCGATGTGCGCGGCGGGCTGCTCATGCGGCAGATCCACCACTGGGCGGCCATCCTCTTCGTGGCGAGCATGCTCATCCACATGATGCGCACCTTCTTCAACGGTGTCTTCCGCAAGCCGCGCGAAATCAACTGGCTCTCCGGCGCCGGCCTGCTGATCCTCGGCATGTTCGACGGATTCCTGGGCTACTCCCTCCCCGACGACCTGCTCTCGGGCACGGGCATGCGCTTTCTGGAGGGTGCGGTCCTGTCGGTGCCACTGGTCGGCACCTACCTCACATTCTTCATTTTCGGCGGGCAGTTCCCCGGCGAGATCATCATTCCGCGGCTGTTCACCTTCCACGTCCTGCTGCTCCCCGGCATCATGCTCGGTCTGCTCGCGGTCCATATGATCCTGCTCGTCTACCACAAGCACACCCACAACATCGGGCCGGGAAGAAGGGACATGAACATCGTCGGGCCGCCCCTGTGGCCCATCTATGTCGCCAAGTCCGGTGGTTTCTTCTTCCTCGTCTTTGGCGTCACCGCCGTCATGTCGGCCATCGCCAGCGTCAACCCGGTCTGGCTCTACGGCCCCTACCGCCCCGACCAGGTGTCCACCGACGCCCAGCCCGACTGGTACATGGGATTCTCCGAGGGCCTGATCCGTGTGATGCCCGGCTGGGAGATCAATCTGTGGGGCCACACCTTGGTCCTCGGGGTCTTCATCCCCCTGATGGTCTTCCCGATGGTGCTGCTGGCCATCTGGCTCTATCCGTTCATCGAGGCGTGGGTCACCGGCGACCGGCGCGAACACCACCTGGGCGAACGCCCCCGCAACGCCCCGACCCGCACCGCCTTCGGCGCCGCCTGGATCGGCCTGTACATGGTCCTGCTGGGCGAGGGCGGCAACGACCTCATCGCCACCCATTTCGACCTGTCGCTGAACGCGGTCACCTGGGCCGCCCGGATCGCCTTCTTCGCGGTGCCGGTGATCGTGTTCATCGTCACCAAGCGGTGGTGCATCGGCCTCCAGCGGCGGGACCGGGAGAAGGTGCTGCACGGCCGCGAAAGCGGCATCATCAAGCGCCTCTCGCACGGCGAGTACGTCGAGCTCCACGAACCGTTGACCCAGGCCGAGCGGTACATCCTGACCGCCCACGACCAGCCCATCCCCATCGAGCCGCCGGCGGAGGTCGACGAGGCCGGGATCCCCCGGAAGGTGTCCCGGAAGGAGAAGCTGCGCGCCAGGCTCTCCCGCAGCTACTTCGGCGAGCGGGGGCAGATCCCCAAGGCGACGGTGGAGGAGTACCGGGAACACCACCAGGAGCCCGAGGAGCGCGAACCGGCTCACTGACCCGCGGCCGGCTCCATGCCCTCCCGCACCTCCGCCAGTCCGAGCAGCACCATCGCGTCGTGGTCCGGGCTGCCCGGCTCGGCCTGGTAGACGACCAGGCGGTGGCCCTCGGTACGGGCCACCTCGTACACCTCGTAGCCGAGCGTCATGGTGCCGGTGGACGGGTGGGTGAAGTGTTTACGGCCGTTGGTGCGGCTGCGGACGTCGTAACGCTGCCACAGGGCGGCGAACTCCTCGCTCTTCACCACCAGTTCGCCGATGACGCCGGTCACGTCCGGCGCGTCGGCGTGGCAGCCCGCGGCCGCCCGCAGATGGGCCACGGTGGCCGCGGCGACCTCGTCCCAGTTGCCGTACAGCCGGCG
Organism: Streptomyces sp. LZ34; assembly: GCF_053890475.1. NCBI lineage: Bacteria > Bacillati > Actinomycetota > Actinomycetes > Kitasatosporales > Streptomycetaceae > Streptomyces > Streptomyces sp. LZ34. The sequence continues at coordinate 8,155,327 of NZ_CM132680.1, read as the reverse complement.
CGCGGCCGGGTGGAGGAAGGTGTAACGCGCGGTGTTGCGCTGCCGCTCGGGCCACTCCTCGAGGCCGGGCAGCAGGCGCAGGCCACGGCGGTTGGCCGCCAGGAGGTCGTTGGCGCGGCTGAGGACGTACGCGGGGCAGGGGTCGACGATGTCGAGCATGCGCAGCACGTCGGGGCGCAGGGTGCGGGAGGGCGGCGGCATCTTCGCGGGGGCCGCCGGGGCGTCGGCGGCGCGGGTCAGCTCGTACAGGTGGCGGCGCTCGTCCTCGTCCAGCCGCAGCACCCGGGCGACCGCTTCCAGCACCGCCGGGCCCGGGCGGTGCTGCTTGCCCTGCTCCAGGCGCCGGTAGTACTCGATGCTCACGCCCGCGAGCATCGCCACCTCCTCGCGGCGCAGCCCCGCGGTGCGGCGGCGGCCCGTCGTGGCGGGCAGCCCCGCCTCCTCGGTCGTGACCCTCGCCCGCCGCGTCCGCAGGAACTCTCCCAGCCCCGGTCCCTTGTCGATGTCCACCCCTCGAGTATGACCGCGGGACCGGCGGCCTTGGAGGGCCCTCCCAGGGCCCCCCTTCGGCGGGTGTCCCTCTGCCACGGCCCGCCGTGCAGACTTCGAGGGCAGTCGCGAACAGGCGGTCGTACGGACCGTCATACGAGCGGTCGTACGAGCCGTACGACGGGAAGGAGCCGAAGATGGCGAACGTCGCCGTGGTGGGTCTGGGCATCATGGGCCGGGGGATGGCGGAGAACCTGCTGAAGCACGGGCACACCGTCGTGGTCTGGAACCGGAACCCGCAGCGGGCCCGGGCATTCGCCGAGGCGGGCGTGGTGGTGGCCGGCAGCCCCGCCGAGGCGGCCGCCCGCGCGGACGTCGTCTTCGAGGTGACCGCCGACGACGACTCCTCCCGCCGGGTGTGGCAGGGGCCGGACGGCATCCTGGCCGGGGCCCGCGAGGGCGCGGTGCTCATCGCCTCCGCGACGCTCTCCGTCGCCTGGGTGCGGGAGCTGGCCACCCTGTGCGAGCGGCGCGGCTCGGTCTTCTTCGACATGCCGCTGACCGGGGGATCCGCCGCGGCCAGGGCCGGCACCCTGGTGCTGCTGGCCGGCGGTGACGCCGGGCGGCTGCCCGCCCTGCGGCCGGTGTTCGACGCCATCGCCAAGGAGGTCAAGCACTTCGGCCCGGCCGGCGCCGGCACCCGCTTCAAGCTCGTCCTCAATGCTCTCCAGGCCATCCACCTGGCCGGATTCGGCGAGGCTCTGCGTCTGGCGCAGGCCATCGGGCTCGACCCGCGCCAGGTCGGCGCCGCGCTGCTGGACCGCCCCGGCGGTGTCGTCACCCAGCTCGCCTGGGACAGCTACCTGACCCCGCCCGAGCCCGTCAACTTCTCGGCGGAGTGGGCCCACAAGGACCTCACCTACGCGGCGCGCATGGCCGAGGACGCCGGGCAGGAGCGGCACCCGCTGCTCGACGGCGTGCTGTCCCTGTTCGCCGGCGCGCTCGCCGAAGGCCGGGGCCAGGAGGACTGGAGCACGGTCAACCCGGTCGCGCCGGAGCCCGCCGGCTGAGCGGTCCGGCACGGCGGAGGAGGGCGGCGAGTCACTCGAAGACCTTCGGCGGCGGCGCCGGGGAGGGCGCGGCGGTCACGTCGGTGACCGGGGCCGCGCCACCGGTGAAGTCCGCGAGCGCACGGCCGTGTTCGGTCCGCGCCGGGTGGGGGTCCCCGGCGGCGCGGCGGGTGAGTTCGGCGAGGGGCAGCTCGCGGTCGGCGGCCAGCAGGACGGCGTTGCCGAAGCGGCGGCCGCGCAGCACGGCGGGGTCGGCGACCAGACACACCTGGGCGAACGCCGCACGCGCGGTGGCGACCTGGGCCCGTAGGTGGGCGAGCGGCGGGCCGTCCGCGACATTGGCGGCGTACAGCCCGTCGGGGCGCAGCGCCCGCCGCACCTCGGCGAGGAACTCCACGCTGGTGAGGTGGGCCGGGGTGCGGGCCCCGCTGAAGACATCGGCGATGACCAGGTCGGCCCAGCCGTCGGGCACCTTGCCCAGACCCGCCCGGGCGTCCGCCCCGCGCACCCGGATCCGGTCGGCGGGGTTCAGCGGCGCCTCACGCCGTACGAACTGGACGAGCGGGGCGTCGATCTCGACCACCTGCTGGGTGGAGCGGGGGCGGGTCGCCGCGATGTAGCGGGCGAGCGTGAAGGCACCGCCGCCGAGGTGGACGGCGTGGACCGGGCGGCCGGGCGGGGCGGTGAGGTCGGCGATGTGGCCGAGCCGGCGCTGGTACTCGAAGTCGAGGTACGACGGGTCGTCGAGGTCCACATGCGACTGCGGCTTGCCGTCCACCAGGAGGGTCCAGGCGCGCGGGCGGTCCCGGTCGGGCACCAGCTCGGCCAGCCCGCCGTCCACCGGCGCGGCGACCGGCTCCAGGGCGCGCGCCCGCGCCGACTCGCGCCCCCGCGCCGCCGCCGCTCGCTTCCGTACGCCCTTCGCCATGCGCTCCAGTATGCGGTGAGCGGTACGGGTCACCGGCAAGGGTTGATCACCGGCAGCGGCTGGTCACCGGCGACCGCCGGTCACTGGCAGCGGTCGACGGCCTCGATCATGCGGGCGGCCTCCCCGAGCGCGGCGCGCAGCTCCGCGGGGTCGGTCGCGCCGGTGTACGCGTCGCCCGGCGTCACCAGCCAGCCGGTGCCGGTCAGCGGTGGTGACACCGCGCCGACAGCGTCCTCGGTGCCCGCCCCAGCGCCGTTCCCGGCAGTGCCGCCCGTGCTCAGCCGGACCCCGCACCCGGGCGTCTCGGCACACTCGCTGCCCGGCATGTCCCAGCCGGCCGCCGTGCCGGCGGGCACCACGAAGCCGAGCGTGTCGCAGGCGTTGTCGTGCAGCACGGGGCCGACTCCGTCGCGTGCGCGGCGCAGGAGATCCACCGCCTCCAGCCCCTGGCGGGCGGGCACGGTCACAAGGTCACAGTCCTGGCACGGGAGATGCTGAGCAGCCGTCCGTGAGCCACTGATGTTCACTCCGGCCTCCCTCTCGACGGGTTGCAAAGACCTCAACGCATGACAGTGTCAACGGCTACGGCCGAATGCCGCCATAAAGGATGGCAGTTCATGGCAAATCGCGGGCGAGATGCACCGTTTTACCCATATCGTCCGAGTGCCGGGCGCACCACAGCCGGTACGGTTCTCCTCTCGCCCACACGGGAGCACCGTCAGGGAGGGGCCGCCATGACGCCACCTCCAGCGTCTTCGCCGCCACAGTCGTCGTCACAGTCGTCGTCACCGCGGCCGAACACCGCCTTCCGGCGACTGCGCGGACAGCTTTCCCCGGCCGAGTTCGCGGCGGCCGTACGGAGAGCCGCGCGGGAGATCGGCGAGCAGGTCTCCTGCGACGCCCGCTACATCGGCCGCGTCGAGTCCGGGGCGATCCGCTGCCCCAACTACGCGTACGAGCGCGTCTTCCGGCATATGTTCCCCGGCCGCGCGCTGACGGACCTGGGCTTCTCGCCCCGCGAGGCGGTACGCGGCCGCCAGGCCTGGCCCGCCGCCCAGACGATCCCCGCAGCGAGCCCCGCGCCGCCCCCTGGCCCCGCGCCGCCCCCCGGCCCCGCGCCAGGCCCCGGCCACCGGACGGCCCCCGCCGAGGACGGCGACCCACTGCGCCGCGCCTTCCTGTTCCAAGAACCGGTCGGCGCGACCGGCGGCCGGGTCGGCGAACCGGAGGCCGCGGCCGTCGAAGACGCCGTCCGCCGGATCCGGCTGCTGGACGACCGGCACGGCGCGGACAGCATCTACCCGCACACCGCCCAGCCGCTGAACGCCGCGTACGCCCTGCTCGACGCGGGCGCGCGACGCCGCTCGATCGCCGACCGGCTGTACGCGGGCGCCGGGGAACTGGCCATCTCGGTGGGCTGGCTGGCCCATGACTCGGGCCGCCTGGCCGACGCCCGCGCACACTACGCGGAGGCCCTGGCCACCGCCCGCGTCACGGGCGACCCCGCCCTGGAGGCACACGCCTTCTGCAACGCCGCCTTCCTCGCCCGCGACGCGGGCCGCCCACGCGAGGCCGTGCGTGCCGCCCAGGCGGCGCAGCGGGCCGCCAACCGCCTCGCCTCGCCCCGGCTGTTGTCGCTGATCGCGCTGCGCGAGGCGGGCGGCTGGGCCTGGCTCACCGACCGGGCCGGCTGCGAGCGCGCTCTGCTGCGCGCCCAGGCGCTCTTCTGCCGCGGCCCGTCCGACGCCGACCCCGAGTGGATGACCTTCTACGGAGAAGCCGAGTTGGAGGGCCTGGAGGCCCAGTGCTGGTCGGCGCTCGGCGACTGGGGGCGGGCCGTCGAACACGCCCGCCGCGCGGTCGCCCTCCAGAACCCGCACTTCACCCGCAATATCGCGCTGTTCACCACGGAGCTGGCCAGCGACCTGCTCGCGGACGGCGCCCCGGACGCGGCGGCCGTCGCGGCGGGCCGCGCCCTGGAGCTGATGGACCAGGTCAAGTCCGCCCGCATCCGGCGGATGCTCGACGAGACCGCCCGCGTGCTGCGCCCGCACGCCCGCAACGCGCAGGTGGCCGATTTCCTCGCCCGCTACGAGCCGAAGGGGCGCGACCCTGTCGAAAGGGAGAGCGCGCGCAGGCCCTGAGGCCGCAGTTGATTTGCGGCTCCGCCGCGTGGGCGGCCGAGCACGGTGAGCCGTCGACAGGGGCTAAGGCGCCCCGGAGGGGGGCCGAAAAAAGGGGGGCGCCGCTGCGCGACGCCCCTGAGCTCGCGGACCGCGCGTCAGCCCAAGTGGCCCGTGTCGTTCCAGCGCTCGATGGCCGGTTCGCCGTACGCCCAGCCCAGGACCGACAGAGAGGTCGGCTCCAGGCGGATCCGGGCCGCGAAGGACACCTCGAGGCCCAGCCAGCGCGCGCCCAGCGTCCGCAGGATGTGCCCGTGCGCGAAGACCAGCACGTCCCGGTCGGCCGAGCGCGCCCACTCCACCACCGCGTCCGCCCGCGCCGCGATCCCGTCGAGCGTCTCGCCCTCCGGGACGCCGTCGCGCCATATCAGCCAGCCGGGCCGGATCGCGTTGATCTCGGCGGGGGTCATCCCCTCGTACGCGCCGTAGTCCCACTCCAGCAAGGCGTCCCAGTCCCGCGCCCGGTCCCCGAAGCCCGCCAGTTCGCAGGTCTCCTTGGCCCGCGCCAGCGGGCTGGTGCGCACCTCGACCCCCGGCAGGCCCGCCCACGGCGCGTGGTGCAGCCGCTCGCCGAGCAGCTTGGCGCCGCGCCGGCCCTCCTCCAGGAGCGGGATGTCGGTGCGGCCGGTGTGCTTCCCGGACAGCGACCACTCCGTCTGTCCGTGCCTGGCCAAGAGGATGCGTGGTGCCATGAGGGGGGTGCCTTTCACCGGATCGGGAGCGCCTCACCGGGGCGGTAGCGCCGTACCGTCCCATCATCGCTCACCCGTTCAGGACGCAACCCAGGGGGCGATCTCGGCGTCTTCCTGATCGCGCACCCGTCCGTCGGGGGGATGCCGGGGGATGTCGAAGGGATTCCACCAGCGGCGACCCGCGTTTTCCGGACGCATCTCGGGGGCGGTGCGCGAGCCGCTTGGCCTACACCGTACGGTTGACCGCGCGCCATTTCTTGGCCGCCTGATCTTTTTGGAGAGCGTCCGGATGCCCCAGACCGCGCCCCGTGCCCGAACATGGCAGGGCAGTCGGCCACGTTGGTGGACCGAGCTGCCCCTGATAGCTGTGGTCTACGCGGCGTACTCGGCCGGCCGGCTGCTGGCCCGGGGCGACGTGAGCACCGCCGTCGACCACGGCTTGGGGATTCTCCACCTCGAGCAGCGGTTGAACATCGACTTCGAGACCCCGCTCAACAACATATTCACCACCCACAAGCTGATAGGCATACCGGCCGACTTCGCGTACGCCTCGCTGCACTACGTGGTCACCCCCGCGATCCTGGCCTGGCTGTGGAAGCGCCGCCGGGCCGCCGACTACCGGCTGCTGCGCACCTGGCTGCTGGTCTCCACGCTCATCGGGCTGGTCGGCTTCACGCTGATGCCGACCTGCCCGCCCCGGCTGCTGGAGGCGAGCCACGGCTTCGTCGACACCATGGCGCAGTACAGCTCGTACGGCTGGTGGGGCGGCGAGGCGAGCGCGCCGCGCGGGCTCGGCGGGCTCACCAACCAGTACGCGGCCATGCCCAGCCTCCATGTGGGGTGGGCGCTGTGGTGCGGCGTGGTGCTGTGGCGGCACGGGCGCTCGGCGTGGATCAAGGCCCTCGGAATCGGCTATCCGCTGAGCATCGCCCTCGTGGTGATGGGCACCGCGAACCACTACTTCCTCGACGCGGTCGCCGGGGCGGCCGCCATGGGGGTCGGGCTGCTGCTGGCCAAGCCCGCGCTGCGGCTCACCGGCCGGATCCGGGCCCGCTTCGCCTCGGCCCGCCCCTCCTCCGACCAGGCCGCCGGAATCGCTGTTCCGGCCGTGAACAGCGTCTCAAACGTCAATCTCGCCTCGAATGTCAGTGACAAGTGCGAGACTTCGGCGCGTGAACGGGAACGGATCCCTCGGCAGCAGGGCAGGGACGCGGACAGAAGCACGGGCGGCGACAGCAGCGGCAGGGAGGCCGGCGCGGCGGTCCGAAGCGGCAGCGGCGGCTAGACCGCCGCAGCCGGGGACGGCGCTGCGGCAGCGGCTCGCCGAGCTGCGCGGCCCGGCCACCACCCCGCACCCCCTGGACGCCCGCGCGCTGGCCGCGCTGGCCGCCAACCCCGGCTGCCGCCGCCGCGCGCTGCTGGACGGCGCGGGGGTCGACAAGCTCGCCCTGGCCGAGGCGCTGGGGGCGCCCGGGTCCTTCGGGCAGTCCCAGTTCGCCCACCAGCGGGGCAACACCTTCGAGGCCCGGGCCAAGGCGGACGGCGGCGAGGCGCTGATGCGGCTGCTGCACGAGCGCCTGCGGGACGGCTCGCCCGCGCCCGAGCCGGGCACCACCGCGGTCCCCGACCTGACCGCGGCCGGCCCGCAGGGCCGCACGGCGCGTACGGCGCTGGCCCTGCGGGAGGCCACGGAGGCCAAGGGCTGGGCGCTGCTCGACCACCCCATGGTGAGCCTGGACATCGCCGGCTCCCCCGCCTTCCTGGAGCCGGACGCGGTCGTGGTGCACCCCGACGGCTCCTGGACGGTCATCGAGATCAAGTCCTTCCCCATGGTGGACGGCTCGGCGGACCCGGCCAAGGTGGGCGCGGCGGCCCGGCAGGCCGCGGTGTACGCGCTGGCCCTGGGGCGGGTGGCTGCCCAGGCGCGCGCCCGGGTGCGGCATGAGGTGCTGCTGGTGTGCCCCAAGGACTTCTCCAACCTCCCCACCGCGGAACTCGTCGATGTGCGCAAGCAGCTGGCCGTCACCCGGCGGCAGCTGGCCCGCCTCACCCGGATCGAGGAGATCGCCGCCGCGCTCCCCGAAGGCCTCACCTTCGACCTGCGGCTCGCGGACGACGGCCGCACCGTGACCCGGCCGGTCGACGAGCTGATGGCCGCCGTGGACGTGGTGGACGCCGCCTACGCCCCGGAGTGCCTGTCCGCGTGTGAGCTGGCCGTCCACTGCCGGGCGCGGTGCCGTGCGGCGGGCGGCGTCGAGTCGCTGGGCCGTGGCGTACGGGGCGAGCTGGGCGGGCTGACGACCGTCGAGGCGGTGCTCGCCGCCGCCCTCGGCGAAGCCGACGGTGCCGAGCACCCGGCCCCGCCCACCGGCGACCCCGCGGTCGACGCCCTGCGCCGCGCGGCCGCCCTGCGCGCCGAGGCGCTGCGCGCCGCGCGGACGCCCAGCAAGGAGGCTGCGGAGGCAGTGGAGGCGGTGTGTCGCTGATCACCACCCTGGCCCGGATGGAAGCCGTCCGGGACGGGCGGGCGCGGCCTGTCGCGACGGTCCGCCATCGCCATCTGTCCGACCGGCCGCTGGTCTTCGTGCCGCTGACCACCGCGGGCGAGGCCGGCGCCCCCCTGGGCGCGCTGGTGGGGACCGAGCGGGACGCCCCGCGGCTGCTGGCCGTGGCGCAGCCGCGCGACCGCGACCTGCGGTTCGCCTTCCTCGCCGAGCTGGCGGAGGTGGTGCTGCCGTACCTGGACTCGTACGCGGACGAGGTCGACCTGGAGGAGCGCAAGGAGACCGACCCGGAGACCGGGAAGAAGGTGCCGGTCCAGGTCGAGCTGTGCGCGGACGCCCCGCAGCTGCTGGTGCCCAGCGGCGCGGCGCGCGAGTTCGTACGGCTGCTGGGCCGGTCGATGCGGTTTCGGCGGACGGCCGAGCAGGACCCGGAGACGCCCTTCCCCGCACCCGCGCGGGTGCCGCTGCTCGGGCGGTGGCTGACGCACTACGGGGAGCGGTCCCGGGTGCCCGGCTCGTGCCTGCTTCAGGCGATGACGGACCTGCTGACCCGTCACTGGGCGACCGGGCAGTCCAATCTGGAGGACCAGCACCTGGGCGCGCTGCTGGCCTGGATCGACCCGCCGGAGGGGGAGCCCGGGGACCGGGCGGCGCTGCGGGCCGAGTCGGAGCGGGACGCGGCCGGACAGCTGCTCTGCCCGCCCGCGGGCCCCGCCACCGACCCGGCCTTCGACAACAAGCTGCTGGCGCCCGCGATGGCCCGCTACGACGCGGCCCGTATGGCGGCCGCCGGGGCCGTGGACGGGGCCCGCGCGGAGCGGCACCACGCCGAGCTGCACCGCGCCGAGGCCGAGATCCGGGAGCTGATCGCCGCGCAGCTGCGGCCCACCTGGGACGCGGTGTGGCGGGGCCTCGACCTGCTGCGCGCCCTCCCGGAGGGGGCGCGGGTGGCCGACCGGTGGAAGCGGGACCGCTGGTCGTACACCGGCCACCGGGACCGGGTGGCCGCCGGCGAGCCGCCGCAGCCCAAGCGGGACGACGCGGTGACCGCCGCGCAGAAACTGGCCGCCCGCGAGACCGCGCAGGCGCAGCTGGAGGCGCAGGAGGCGCTGGACGACCCGCTGGTGATGGCGGGGCGGCGGCTGGCCGGGGAGGCGTTCGCCGGGGAGGTCGCCGAGGTGGTCATGGCCTGGTCGGAGGCGAAGGTCCCCCGCCCGCGCCCGCTGGTCACGGTCCGCACCGGGGACCGCCCGCACCTGGGCGAGGGCGTGAAGCTGTACCGCGTGCTGGCCGACGGCAGGACGCAGACCGGGGAGTTCGCGGGCCACGCCGCCCTCCACGACACAGACACGGACATGCCGGAGGACGATGAAGGCGCGCTGGTCGTGCGGTTGACCGGCGGCATGGGGCGGGGCAAGACCCCCGAGCAGGGGTCGGTGCCGGAGGCGGGCGACCGCGTGTGCTGGACCCTGTTCGAGCACGCCCCGCGCGGCGGCCCCGAACTGCCTGACGCGGAGAGCACGCCCTGGACCCACGGCGGCCCGCCCGACGCGGCCGCCGCGCAGGCCCCCGATCCGGTGACCGAGGAGGATTTCCTGTGACCGCCCCGAACCCGGCCGCGGAAGGCGCCCCGGCCGTGGGAGGCGCGTCCGTCACGCGGGCGGGCGCCGCCGCCGAGGCGTTCGACCCGGCGGCGTCCGCCGCGCGCGCGACGGACGCGATCCTGCACGACACGCTGCACGGCCCGCACCGCGGTGTGGTCGTGGACTCCCCGCCCGGCGCGGGCAAGTCGACGCTGGTGGTGCGCGCGGCCCGCGAGCTCGCGGCGGCCGGACGGCCGCTGATGGTGGTCGCGCAGACCAACGCCCAGGTGGACGACCTGGTGGACCGGCTGGCCCGGGAGGACCCGGAGCTGCCCGTGGGCCGGCTGCACAGCAGCGAGCCGCACCCGTACGACCCGGTGCTCGACGGGCACCCGGCCGTCCGCGCCTCGGCCAAGGTCGCGGACCTCGCCGGGCTCGACATCGTGGTCTCCACGGCCGCGAAGTGGGCGCATGTGAAGAACGTCGAGCCGTGGCGCCACGCGATCGTCGACGAGGCGTACCAGATGCGGTCGGACGCGCTGCTGGCCGTCGCGGGCCTCTTCGAACGGGCGCTGTTCGTCGGCGACCCCGGGCAGCTGGACCCGTTCAGCGTGGTGGGCGCGGAGCAGTGGGCGGGCCTGTCGTACGACCCGTCGGCGAGCGCGGTGACCACGCTGCTCGCGCACAACCCCCAGCTTCCGCAGCACCGGCTGCCGGTGTCCTGGCGGCTGCCCGCCTCCGCCGCGCCGCTGGTCTCGGACGCCTTCTACCCGTACACGCCCTTCCGCAGCGGCACGAGCCACGGCGACCGGCGGCTGCGCTTCGGCGTCCCCTCCGACGGCTCGGGCCCGGACCGGGTGCTGGACGAGGCCGCCGAGTCGGGGTGGGGGCTGCTGGAGCTGCCCGCCCGGCGGACGCCGCGTACGGACCCGGAGGCGATCGGCGCCGTGGCCCTGGTGGTGCGGCGGCTGCTGGACCGGGGCGGGGCCGCGGTCAGCGAGCGGTCGGCCGACCCGGTGCCGCTGACGGCGGACCGGATCGCGGTGGGCACCGCCCACCGGGACCAGGCGGCGGCCGTCCGGGTCGCCCTGGCCGACCTGGGGGTGACCGGGGTCACGGTCGACACTGCCAACCGGCTCCAGGGGCGTGAGTTCGATGTGACGGTGGTGCTGCATCCGCTGTCGGGGCGGCCGGACGCGACGGAGTTCCACCTGGAGACCGGTCGGCTGTGCGTGCTGGCATCCCGGCACCGGCACGCGTGCGTGGTGGTGTGCCGGGCGGGCGTGGCCGAGCTGCTGGACGAGCACCCGTCGACGGAGCCGGTGCAGCTGGGGGTCACGGTGAAGTTCCCGGATGGGTGGGAGGCCAACCACGCGGTCCTGGCTCACCTGGCGGAACACCGTGTGAGCTGGCGGCCGTGACCCCCCGCTCAGGGCACCTGCCCGGCAGACGATCAGCACGACGCGCCCCATCCGCCGGACGGAGGCCGGCACGCCGCCGGAGGCGGCCAACGGATACAGCCCGGATGGGTGGGAGGCCAACCACGCGGTCCTGGCTCACCTGGCGGAACACCGTGTGAGCTGGCGGCCGTGACCCCCCGCTCAGGGCACCTGCCCGGCAGACGATCAGCACGACGCGCCCCATCCGCCGGACGGAGGCCGGCACGCCGCCGGAGGCGGCCAACGGATACAGCCCGGATGGGTGGGAGGCCAACCACGCGGTCCTGGCTCACCTGGCGGAACACCGTGTCAGCTGGCGGCCATCGGGTATGTCCTGAGGCGCTCTTGCCCCACGCGCGACAATGGGGGGAGAGAACAAGACAGCTCGGCCGATAAGGCCCATGGGTCCGACGACGCACGAGGAGAGATCACATGCCCGAGCCGCATCCGGCTCAAGGCCCACACGGCACCGCGCCCCGGCGGCTGAAACCCGCACCCCTGCTGTTCGAACCCACCGCGGCCGCCGCGGACGAGGCGCACTTCTTCGACCTGGAGTCCATCGAGGACCCGCGTGAGCTGCTGTCCCGCTCCACGGAACTCGTACTCGCCTTCCGCGCGGCGACCGACCGCGCCATGGAGTTCCAGGCGATGGCGGCGGCCCAACTCGCCGATCCGCGGCGGTTCGACCGGCTGACCCCGGCCGTGATCGCGGAGCGGGCGGAGTGGACCGAGGACTACGCCAAGAAGATGGTCGAATTCGGCCGCGAGCTGATGCGGGGCGGCGACGCGACGGACTGATCGCGACGATCTTCCGCTATACATAGCCGCTGTTACTAGCCGCTAAGTGGCCGTTGGCATATGCGGGCGGAAGATACCGCACCCCCCATCGTCACGTACCGGTTTTATCTCATCCCCCTACGTAACCTCCTCCACCGGTAAGTGTAGAAACATGAGCAGATGGCCTCGGGACTCACATCACGCCGCCGCCTATGTCACCCCCGCCGGAGCGGACTGGCTCGCTTCGGCCAGCGCCTGCCCCCGTAGCGTGCACGCGCTGTGGGCGCAGCGCCCCACCATGCCCGTCACCCTGCCGTGCGGCACCGCCTTCGACGTGGTCAGCATGGACGCCCTCTTCGGCCGCAGGGTGGTGAGCCGGTTATGGACCGACGGGCCGGGCACCGGCCCGGTGGCGACCCAGCGCGGGCGCGTCATGCTGTTCGCCGCTCCGGGCGCGGCCCGGCGGCTTGCCGCGCTGCTCGGCTGGGAGGAGTGGGCGGCGTCCGCCCCGCCGCTGCTCTGTTACAGCTGGGGCGACGCGGTGACCGTTCCGCCGCCGTACCCCGAGGAGACGCCCGCCGCCGCCACCGGCCGCTGGCTGGTCGCCCCCGACGTCCGGCGCCCCTGGCTGCCCGGCCCCGAGGCGCTGTTATGGGCGTGCGTACGGGCTGCTCGCGCGGCCTCCCAGCTCCTCGGCCGCACCCCTGTGACCAGCGCACCCGCCGTTTTTCCGGGGTGACGGATATCGATTTTCACTCCGCCGGATCCGGGTGCTAAGGTCTTCTACGTCAGCAGGCGCCGCTAGCTCAGTTGGTTAGAGCAGCTGACTCTTAATCAGCGGGTCCGGGGTTCGAGTCCCTGGCGGCGCACAGACAGCGTGAAGGCCCCCTCGTTTCGACGAGGGGGCCTTCACGTTCAGTGCTCGTGGGTGACAGTCTGTGCCGCCGCCTCCCGGATCTCGTGGAGCAGCTCCGCCTGGCGCAGCACGGCGGCCCGGCCGTCCCGTGCCTCCCGGCCGCCCTGGGCGTCCCGGACGGCCCGTACGAAGGCGGCGAGGGTGTTCGCCACCTGGTCGTCACGCGCCACCCGCAGCTCCTCGTCGCCGTCCGCGCGCCGCAGCCGGACCTTGGGGTCGAAGTCGGCGGGCGGGGTGTAGGCGCGCTCCACGCTCAGCCGCCCCTCGGTGCCCCACAGCTCGTACCTGGCCACGTAGGGGTGGTCGAGGCCGAAGGTCAGCTGGGCGGTGACCCCCTCGGGCGTGTGCAGCACGGCGGCCCCGGAGGTGTCGACCCGCCGTCCCTCGCCGTGGGTGAGCACCGCGCCCGCGACCCGCAGCTCCGGGCCCAGGAAGTGCAGCGCCGCGCGCACCGGGTACACGCCGACGTCCCACAGCGCGCCACCGCCCAGGTCGGGGCTGTAGCGGATGTCCGTGTCCTGGAGCCGGGGGATGGCGAACGCCGCGTGCATCGCGCGCAGTTCACCGATCGCGCCCTCGGCGAGCGCGGTGCGCACGGCCGCGTGCTGGCCGTGGTGGACGAACATCACGTTCTCCATCAGCACCAGGCCGAGCTCGCGGGCGAGGGCCAGCAGCTCGGCGGTGCGTGCCCGGTCGGTGGTGAGCGGCTTCTCCGCCAGCACATGCTTGCCCGCGCGCAGCGCCGCCTCCACCCACCGCGCGTGCAGGGCGGCGGGCAGCGGTACGTACACCGCCTCCACCTCCTCCAGCGCCAGCAGCTCCGCGTACCCGGTCACCGGGCGGCAGCCGTACATCCGCGCCGTCTCCACGGCCTTGGCCGCGTCCCGGCTGGCCACCGCCACGACCTCGGCGCCGGGCGCGGCCATCATGGCCGGCAGCATCCGGCGGCGCGCGAAGCCGGCACAGCCCAGCACCCCGACGCGCAGCTCGGCGTCGCTCATCGGCCGTCCCCTCCCATCGCTCCCAAACAAGCCAGCAGCGTACGTGCCTGGACGTTGACGTAGTGGCCGTGCCGGACCAGCGAGCGCAGCTGGGCCGGGGTGACCCAGCGGTATCCCGGTGGCGGGTCCAGCGGGGCGTCGTCGGACTCCACGACCAGGGTGCGGCTCTCCGCGTTCAGAAACCTCCCGCCCTCCTCCGAGTGCACCGCCTCGTACCGCACCCGGCCGCTGCGCGGGGCGAGGACCAGGTCGAGGAAGGGCGGCCGGTCCGCGGACGGCAGATGGTCCCAGTTCCCGGGGGTGCACTGGACGGTGGGGCCGAGCTCCACCGTGTCGAGGAAGCCGCCCTCGACGCGCGCGTGCGCGAGCACATGCAGGACGCCGCCGATCCGCCGCGCCACGAACGCCGTGACCCCGGGCCCCACCGGCTCGAACAGCGGCTGGGTCCAGCTGCTCACCTCGCGGCTGCCGGCCCGCACCGACACCGCCACCACCTTGAAGTACCTGCCTTCCTCGTGGTCGACGGACCGCTCGCCGCGCACCCAGCCGGGCACCGAGGCCAGCGGGATGCGCTCGGCCCGCAGATCGCGCCGGGAGCGCTCGCCGGTGAACCAGGACAGCAGCTCGGTGTCGGTGTGCAGCGCGCGCTCCCCGTCGCCGGGTCCGTGCCCGGTCCCCAGCTCCGGTCCGTACTCCGGCATGCAGGACAGCACCGTGCGCGCGTCCATGTTGATGACCAGGTCCCGGTGCAGCAGTTCATTGATCTGCCCCAGGGTCAGCCAGCAGAAGTCGTCGTCCAACGGGACGTCGTCCAACGCCTCGACGATCATGTTGCGGTTGCTCTTGCGGTAGAACCACGAGCCGTGCTCGGACTGGAGGGCGTCGGCCATGACCCGGCCGCGCCCGGGCCGGACGAAGTAGTCCAGGTACTTCACGTCCAGGCCCTTGTGCACCTTGGTGTAGTTGCTGCGGGTCGCCTGCACGGTGGGCGACAGCTGTAGCAGGTTGGGGTTGCCCGGCTCCATCTTGGCCTGCATGAGGAAGTGCAGCACCCCGTCGAACTCCTTGGCCAGGATGCCGAGAATGCCCACCTCGGGCTGGACGATGATCGGCTGGTGCCAGTTGCGGTACGGGCCCTCGTCGGTGCCGGCGGACAGCCCCTCCACGGTGAAGAAGCGCCCGCTGCGGTGCACCAGATTGCCGGTGCCGGACTCGAACGACCAGCCGTCCAGCTCGGCGAACGGAATCCGGTCCACGCTGAAGTCGTGGGCGCGCCCGCGGGCGGCGAGCCAGCCGCCGAAGTCCTCTGTACGCAGCTGGACCCCCTGGCCCGCGGCGGCCGACCGGGCCAGCCGGGAGGGCAGCCCGGGGTCCTCCCGGGACCGCAGTACGGGGCGGGTCGGCAGGCTGGTGGTCGACACGGGGCGGCTCCTTGGGCTGGAGAACGTGTGGGTGTGGGTGGCGGCGGTGCCGGTGTGGCCTTGTGTCGTGTGCCTATGGTGCATGCGAGGCTTGTGCCGGGCTTACCAGCCAGGTCACCGCCTCGTCCGGCCCCGGCATCGACAGCACCTCGGCGCGCAGTTCGCGCGCGGCGGCGGCGTACGAGGGCTGCTCCAGCAGCGCCGACAGCTCGGCGAAGAGGCGGGCGGGCGAGGCGCCCACGGGAGCGAGGCGCCCGGCGCCCGCGTGGGCGAGCCGCGCCCCGTTGAGCTGCTGCTCCGGGCGCGGCGCGACGACCAGCTGCGGCACCCCCGCCGCGGCGGCGGCCACGACGGCCGTACCGCCGCCCTGGTGGAGCACCGCCCGACAGCCTGCCGGCAGCCGGTACGGCGGCCCGGCCGCGCCCCGCGCCCCCGCGCCCGCGCCCGCGCCCGACCACGTCACCACCTCCGCGCCGCGCGCCCCGGCGTGCCGCAGGGCGGCGCGTACGGCCTCCGGCGGGCCCCCGGCGTCGTCCCAGGCGACACAGACCCGCGGCGCGGCCCCGCCCTGCTCGCCCGGCACTCCCTGCTCGCCCGGCGCTCCCTGTTCGTCCGGCACACAGCGCACCGCCATCCGCCGCGCCGGCGAGGGCAGGGTCAGGCTCGGCGGGCACGGGTCCAGCCACAGGTCGGGCTCGTGCGCCGGGTCCACGCCGTAACGCCGCATCAGGCGGGCGTAGCCGGGCAGCGGCGGGCCGTGCAGATCCTGCCGGTCCAGCCGGAGTACGGCCGCGCTCCCCCACATCTGGCCGACCGCGGGCACCCCCAGCACCGCCGCGGCCACCGTGCCCGCGTACGCGCTCGCGTCGTGCACCACCAGGCCGGGCTGCCAGCAGCGGGCGAAGGCCACCAGGCCCTGCGCCATCGCCTCGGCGATCCGCACCTGCTTGTCGCCGAGCGCACGGAGCAGGCCACGCTGCTCCGCGCCGAGCCCCGCGGGCCGCACCGGCCAGTCGGCGGGCCAGCTTCCGATGCGGCGGGGCACCGCGCCGGCGGCCCCGGACGCCTTGGGCAGGGTGCCGACCGGGACGGGGACCAGACCGGCATGCGCGACGGCCGCCGCACAGCCGGACGGCACCGCGACCCGCACCTGGTGGCCGGCCGCCGCGAACGCCCGCGCGAGCGGCACCATCGGGGCGAGGTGCCCGCCCGAGGACCAGGTGGTGAACAGAACACGCACGGGACTCCTCCGGAGGTTCGAGAGAGCGATGACCTGGGGGCCGCTCAACGCCCGCCGGACACCGTCAACACCTCGCCGGTGATGTTGCCGTTGGCGGCCGAGCACAGGAACAACAGCGCCCGGGCGATGTCCTCGGGGGTGCTCAGCCGCCCGGTGGGCGTGGCGGCGAGCTCCCGCTCCCGGACCGCGCCCGGCAGCCCGGCGCGCACCCGCTCGGTCGTGGTCAGGCCCGGGCACACGACGTTGACCAGCACCCCGTCGCCGCCCAGGTCCCACATCAGGCTCCGGGCCAGGCCGTGCAGCCCGGCCTTCGCCGCGCCGTAGAACTCCTGGCCGCGGGCGCCGTCCAGCGCGTTGTGCGAGGAGACCAGCGCGATCCGGCCCCAGCCGCGCTCGCGCATCCCGGCGACGGCGCACTGGACCGTACGGATCGCGGGCGCCAGGTTGTCCGAGACGACCGGCAGCCACTCCTCTTCCGGTACGTCCTCGAACCGCTCGCGCGGCCCTCGCCGCAGCCCCCACCGCCACGCGTTCGCCACCAGCACGTCCAGGCGGCCCCAGCGCCGCTCCACCGCGGCCACCACCCATCGCGGCGAGGCGGAGTCGTCCAGCGCGTACGGCACGGCGAACGCCCGGCTCCCGCCGGCCTCCCCGGCGAGCTCGGCGGCGAACGCCTCGGCCGCCTCGCGCTGATGGCGGTAGGCCACCGCGACCCGCGCGCCCTGCTCGGCGAAGGCGCGCGCGGTGGCCCGCCCGATGCCGCCGGTGGCGCCGGTGACCAGGACCGTACGTCCCTCCAGGCCGAGGTCCATCACGCTCTGGCCGCCTGGTGTCCGGGCGCCGACCGCGCTCGCGCCCCGACCGCGCCCGGCGTCGCGCGGGCCGCCACGAACTCGCGGATGGACGCCACGACGTAGTCGAGCATCTCCTCGGTCAGGCCGGGATAGACCCCGACCCAGAAGGTCCGCTCGGTGATCAGATCGCTGTTGCCGAGGTCCCCGGACACCCGGTGCGGCAGCCCGCTGTACGCCGGGTGCCGGGTGAGGTTGCCCGCGAACAGCAGGCGCGTGCCGATCCGCCGGGACTCCAGGAAGTCCACCAGCTCGGCGCGGCCGAACGGGGCCCCCGGCGCCACCGTGAGGACGAACCCGAACCAGCTGGGGTCGCTGCGCGGGGTGGCCTCGGGCAGCAGCAGGTGTGGCACACCGTCCAGGCCCTCGCGCAGCCGCCGCCAGTTGCGGCGGCGCGCCGCGCCGAAGTCGTCGAGCTTGGCCAGCTGGGTCAGCCCGAGCGCCGCCTGTAGATCGGTGGCCTTCAGGTTGTAACCGACGTGGGAGAAGATGTACTTGTGGTCGTAGCCCGCGGGCAGCGTCCCCATCTGGTAGTCGAAGCGCTTGAGGCACTTGTTGGACTCGCCCGGCTCGCACCAGCAGTCCCGGCCCCAGTCCCGCAGCGACTCCACGATCCGCGCCAGCGCCAGGTTCGAGGTCAGCACACAGCCGCCCTCCCCCATCGTGATGTGGTGCGCGGGATAGAAGCTCACGGTGGTCAGATCGCCGAAGGTGCCGGTGAGTCGGCCGTCGTAGCGGGAGCCCACCGCGTCGCAGTTGTCCTCGATGAGGAACAGCTCGCGCTGCTCGGCCAGTTCGGCCAGCTCGGTCGCCGGGAACGGGTTGCCCAGCGCGTGGGCGACGGCGATGGCGCGGGTGCGCGGGCCGATGGCGGCGGCGACCCGCTCGGCGGTGGTGTTGTACGTGCCGAGGTCGACATCGACGAAGACCGGCACCAGGCCGTTCTGGAGGATCGGGTTGACAGTGGTGGGGAAGCCCGCCGCGACGGTGATCACCTCATCCCCCGGCCGCAGCCGCCGGTCCTCCAGCTGCGGTGAGGTCAGCGCGGCGACGGCCAGCAGATTCGCCGAGGAGCCCGAGTTCGTCAGATGCGCCTTGCGCAGCCCCAGTTTGCGGGCGAACGCGGACTCGAACTTGCGCGAGCTGCGCCCCGCGGCGATCCGCATCTCCAGCGCGGCCTCCACCAGCGACACCCGGTCGTCCTCGTCCAGCACCGCGCCGGACGGCCAGATCTCGGTGACTCCGGGGACGAACGCCCGGCGGGGCTCCCGCTGCTGCTCCCGCTCCTGGTGGTACTTGCGGACCTCATCGAGAACAAGCGCCCTGTGGTCGCTCATCGCCATGTCCTTCCTGTCCGTAACCGCTCACCGCCGGCCACCGCTGTGCCCGTCATCCGTTCCGTACGGGCCGGACACTCCCGCCCCCGGCTCGAACCGCTCTCGACACCCGGTCGGGCGGCAGCCCCGCGGCGGTCAGCTGGTCCCGCAGCGAGCGGTCGGCGCGGTACCTCGGCCGCCAACCCAGCAGCCGCCGCGCCGCGGAGATGTCCAACAGCTGCCAGTCGGCGCTCCGAGCAGCCCGCGGGCTCCCGGGTCCGCCCAGGCCGCCCCGGCTCCCGGGGCTCTCCGGCCGGCTGCCGGGCTCCTCCACCACCGGTACGCCGAGCCCGCTGAGCTCGATCATCCGGTCGACGAGCTCACGCACCGCCGTCGCCCGCCCCGAGCCGATGTTGACGACCGCACCGAGGGTGGCGTCGGCCCGCGCCGCCCTCGGCGCGGTCGCCGCGGCCAGGACCGCCTGCCCGACGTCCCTGATGTCCACGAAGTCCCGCCGCGCGTCCAGCGGGGCCAGCCGCAGAGCGCTCTCCGCCGACCGGCCGCGCGCCGTCTCGGCCAGGTGGTGAGCAACTGCGCCCAGCAGGCTGGTGCGGGGCGCGCCGGGGCCGTAGACGTTGGCGATCCGCAGCACCGTCCCGTCCACCGCGCCGACCCGCGCCGCGCGCAGGACCTCCTGTGCGCCGAGCAGCTTCGTACGCCCGTACGCGGAGACCGGCGCGGGCGGCAGGCCCTCGGTGACCGCCGTGCCCGGCGCCACCGGGCCGTACTCGTGGACCGTGCCCAGCTGGACCAGCCGGGGCCGGTGGGCCAGCTGGGAGATGGCCTCCACCACCCCGCGCACCAGCCCGGCGTTGGCCGCCCCCAGTTCCTCCTCGGCACCGCCCCAGGCCAGGCCTGCGGCGTTGACGACGATGTCCGCCCCCGCCCCGGCCAGCACACCGGCGAGGCGCGCGGGCGGTGTGCGGGTCAGGTCCAGGGGGATGTGGCGACCGTCGGAGAGCCGGCCGGCCGCGGCGCGCGAGACGGTGAGCACCCGCGCGCGCTCCGCCTCGAAGACCTCGCTGACGCGGCGCCCGAGCGAGCCGGTGCCCCCGAGTACGACGACCGACATCCCGGCGGCCTGCGACACCATCGGCGTCTCCTCACGGCAGTTCATTTCCTTCGACAGCCTCGCCATCGTCCTCGACCTGACTCGAGTCCTCCTCGACCCGCACCGCCTACCGTCCGGCGACCATGGAGATCCATGAGACCGCCGTGCCGGACGCCTACCGCGTGGTGCCGCGCCTCCACACCGACGAGCGCGGCAGCTTCTTCGAGTCGTACGCGTACGGCGAGCTGGCCCGTCAGACCGGCCATGTGTTCGTCCCGTTGCAGGTCAACTACTCGGTGTCGGCCCGCAATACACTGCGCGGCCTGCACGGTGTGCGGCTGCCGCCCGGCCAGGCCAAGTTCGTGACGTGTGTGCGCGGGGCCCTGATCGATGTCGTGGTGGACCTGCGGCTGGGGTCGCCCACCTTCGGCGCGTACGACACGAACACGCTCGACGCCGCCCAGGGCACCGCGGTGTACGTCGCCGAGGGCCTCGGCCACGGCTTCGTGGCGCTCACCGACGACACCTGCATCAGCTATCTGTGCTCGACGCAGTACGTCCCCGGCACCCAGATCGACCTCCAGCCGCTCGACCCCGCCCTCGGGCTGCCGTGGCACCTCGGGCTCACCGACGAGCCCCTGATCTCGGAGAAGGACGCCCGCGCCCCGTCCCTGGCCGAGGCCGCCGACCAGGGACTGCTGGCCACCTACGACAGCTGCCGCGAGCTCTACGAACGGCAGCTGCGCGCCGCGGGCACAACCGAGCCGGTGACGCAGGTCGTGGCGAAGGCGTCGAGGACCCGCCGGTAGTAGCCGGGGCCGAAGCCCATCCGGGCCGTCTGGGGGACCAGGGCCCGCAGCTTCTCGGTGGAGATGACGTGCTGGGCCCCGGCCTCCCGGTACTCCCGGTCCGCCACCAGGCCCAGCCGTCGCTCCAGGTGGTCGACGATCCGCTCCACCGGAACCGCCTCCCCGGAGGCCACGTTCACCGTCTCGCCCCGCAGGTCCTGGGCCAGCAGCAGGTCGATGACGCGCACGACGTCCACCACGTCGATCAGATCCCGCGCCGCCCCCTTGTGGATACGGACCCGGCCCTCCCGCATCTGCCGCACCAGCGCGGGCAGCAGCTGGTGCGGCGGCTGCCCGGGGCCGACCAGATGGCCGAGGCGCAGCACCAGCCAGTCGGCCCCTGAGGCGTGCAACTGCCGCTCCAGGCCCAGCTTGTGCGCCCCGTACGGGGTGCAGGGGGCGATCGCGCTGTCCTCCCGCCCGGGGCCGTCCACCGCGCCGTACATCCCGGTGGCGGCGGTGGAGAAGAACAGCAACCGCCGCCCGGTGGCCCGGCACCCTCGCGCCACCTCCCGCAGCAGCGCCGCCTCCCGCGCGAAGTCCGCGTCCGAGGTGCCGCTCGCCCAGGACACACCGGCCGCGAGGACCACGGTGTCCGGGTGCTGATGGGCGATCGGCTCAAGGCTCCGGGCGAGGAACCCGTTTCCCACAATCTCCATAGCCACGTCCTGAAATGAGAGTCGGTGCGGTAGGTCGGGGGCCGGTAGGTGAGGGGTGGTGCGGTAGGTGGGGGCAGGTGCGCGTGCGCTCAGCCGCGTACCAGCAGTGCGCCCGCCGCCAGCTCTTCCAGCTGGGCCACCAGCGCCGAGGGGTGCGGGCTGCCCGCCATCTCCTCCTGGAGCCGGACGGCCGCCGCCACGTAGGACGGGTCGCCCAGCAGTGTCCGGGCGGCCGCGCGGATGGCCGGTACGTCCGCGGTGGCGTTGGGCAGGGCGATTCCCGCGCCCGCCGCCGCGATCCGGGTGGCGATCGTCTCCTGGTCGAGACCGCACGGCAGCATCAGGTGCGGGACACCGGCGGCGAGCCCGGTCATGGCGCAGCCCCCGCCGGCGTGGTGGACCACCAGGTCGCAGGAGGGCAGCAGCAGATGGAGCGGGGTGTGCTCCAGCAGCCGCACCCCGGGCGGCAGGGTGCCGATCCGCTCCCGGTCGGCGCCGGTCACGGTGAGCAGCACCTCGGCGTCCAGCTCGGCCAGCGCCTCGACCACCTTCGGCACGGCGAAGGAGCCGGGCCCGAAGGTGACGCTCACCGAGGTGCCCCACACCACGCAGACCCGGGGCCGCCCGGACCGCCCGCCCGCCTTGGGACCGGCGGACGCGGCGGGCAGCGTTCGCAGCCACGGCGGCATGGCCCCGGGCCCGTTGTAGGGCACATGGCGTACGGGGATGCGGTGGGCGGCCAGCGGCGGGGCGGCGCCGGCCGGGCAGGGGTCGATCGCGTACTCGTACGTCTCGCGCCGCAGCGCCCCGACCTCGTAGCGCTGGAAGGCGCGGCTGGTGTCCAACGGCACCAGTGGCACGCCGCGCACCCGGTCGTCCGGCCCCACCGGGCCCCACAGGTGGAGCGGTGCGGGCACCCCCAGCACCCGCCCGACCAGCGGTCCCTCCAGGCTCAGCAGGTCGTGCACCACCAGGTGGGGCCGCCACCAGCGGCCGAATTCCACCGCCGCGTCGGTGGAGCGGTGTGCCATGTCGACCAGTTGCTCGTGGTGGTCCCGCAGCCAGGCGCCCGGCTCGAACTCCGCCAGCGAGGCGACCGGACGGCCGGTGACCGGGTGCGGCGGAAGCTCCTGGTAGGGCCAGCGCCCGCCCTGCGCGGCGGAGTAGTTGAGCAGCCGGGCCATGAACGCCAGGTCCGGCGCGTCGAGGATGGCGAGCGGGGTCAGTCCGGCCCGTCCCACCGGCTCCGCCTGGCTGGGCGCGCACACCACCCGCACCTCGTGCCCGGCCGCCTGGAGCGCCCAGCCCAGCGGCACCATGGAGAACCAGTGGCCGGGCCAGTTGGACACCACGAAGAGAACACGCATCAGGAGTCGCCTCCCCGCGCGTCGGGCCGCTCCCCGGCCGACCGCGCCACCAGGTGCAGCACGGGCCGCAGCCCCAGCGCCGCGAGCGCGTCGCGCGGGCGGTCCGAGGCGGTGCCGCGGGCCGCCGCATAGCCGTCCGGCCGGATCAGCAGCCAGCCGCCGGGCGCCGCGCCCAGGTCGGCCCGCAGCAGCGCGCCCGGGTCGGCCAGCGGCCCCGGCGCGCCCTCCACTGCGCCCTCGGAAGAGACCGTCACGACCGTACGGACCCTCAAGTAGCCCCCGTACGCCTCGGCGAGCGCGCACAGCGACGGGTACTGGTCCGGGGTGGCGAAGGCGAGCAGCGTCCAGCCGGGCCGGCCCAGTTCGGCGATCAGCTCCCGCCACCCGGGGCTCCGCGCCGCCCGCCGCGGCCCGACCGTGGCCACCCGGGTGCCCGCCACCTCCCCCAGGACCGCGGGCCCGGCCCGGTACGTCAGGTCGAGCGCCGTCATCCCGCCCATGATCCGGCGCTGGATGCGGGCCTTGAGCGGCGGCAGCGCGCGGACGACCCCGAACGCCGCCCGCAGCAGCGAGGCGGCCGTACGGCTCTTGAGCTGCACCAGCGCGGTGGCGAACCGCGTGGAGTGCAACAGCCGCTCACCGACCGGGACCCGCTCCGCGCCGTAGGACTCCAGCAGCCGGGTGCCGGCCTCGCCGCGGATGACGGCGGCGAGCTTCCAGGCGAGGTTGACCGCGTCCTGGACCCCGGTGTTCATGCCCTGCCCGGAGGCGGGGCTGTGCACATGGGCCGCGTCGCCCGCGACGAACACCCGCCCCGCGCCCATGCGCGGCACCATGCGCTGCTGGATGGAGAACACCGACACCCAGGTGGGTGTGCGCACCCGCACCGCGCGGCCGGTGCCCGCCCGGATCTTGGCGGCGAACCGCCGCGCCACCGCCGCGTCCTGCGCCTCGCCCCCGCCGTACTCGGCGTCGGTGGTGTCCAGCAGCCGCCACTTGCCGGGCTCCGGGAAGGGCACCATCATCACCGTCCCGGCCGGGGTGCGCATCCAGTGGATGCTGTCGCGCGGCAGATCGCAGTCCACCACGGCGTCCGCGATCAGCCAGGTTTCGCTGGAGTCGCCGAGCAGCGGCAGCCCGAGCTTCTTCCGCACCGTGCTGTGCCCGCCGTCGCAGCCGACCAGCCACCCGGCGCGCGCCTCCTCCACTCCGCCGTCCGCGTGGCGCAGCCGGGCGCGCACGGCGGTGCCCAGGTCCTCGAATCCGGTCAGCCGCACGCCCCACTCCACCTCGACCCCGTGCCGGGCCGCGGCCCGGCGCAGCACCTCCTCGGTGATCACCTGGTCGACCATGAGGGTGAAGGGGAAGCGGGTGGGCAGCCGGCTGTAGTCGGTGTCCAGGCGGATGAGGCGGCGGCCGTTCTGGTGCAGGGTGAAGTGCTCCACCCGCTGTCCGCGGGAGAGCAGGTCCTCGGCCACGCCCATCTGGTCGTAGGTCTCCAGGGTGCGCGCGTGGGTGGCCAGGGCGCGGCTGGTGGTGGCCGGGCCCTGGGCGCCGTCGACCAGGCGGACCCGCACCCCGTGCCGGGCCAGTTCATGCGCCATGCTGAGCCCCACGGGTCCGGCGCCGACCACGAGCACCTGGGTGTCCCCTTGGTCCCGCAGGGGTTCCCGACGGTCTTCCGGCGTGGCTTCCCGCCGGTCTTCCAGCGGCGCTTCCCGCAGCCCCGGGGCGGCGTCCCCCGGGAGGTGCTGCCGCGTCGGAGTCATCCGCGCGTCACCCCCTTCCACCAGCCCGGGTTGTCGCGGTACCAGGCGACGGTGGCGGCCAGGCCGGTGTCGAACGGCACGCGCGGCGCGTAGCCCAGCTCCTCCCGGATCTTCGTCTCGTCCAGGGAGTAGCGCAGGTCGTGCCCCTTGCGGTCCGGGACATGGCGCACCATGCGCTGCTCGGCGCCGCACAGCTCCAGCAGCCGCCGGGTCAGGGCGGCGTTGGTGTACTCGTTGCCCCCGCCCACGTTGTAGATCTCGCCCGCCCGGCCGCCGGTGAGCACCAGGTGGATGGCGCGGCAGTGGTCCTCGACGTGCAGCCACTCGCGCATGTTCGAGCCGTCGCCGTAGAGCGGGACCTCCTTGCCCTCCAGGAGGTTGGTGACGAACAGCGGTATGAGCTTCTCGGGGTGCTGGTACGGGCCGTAGTTGTTGGAGCACCTGGTGATCGACACATCGAGGCCGTGGGTGCGCCAGCAGGCGCGGGCGATCAGGTCGGAGGCCGCCTTGGACGCCGCGTACGGGGTGTTGGGCGCGAGTGGCCACTCCTCGGTCCACGAGCCGTGCTCGATGGAGCCGTAGACCTCGTCGGTGGACACGTGCACCACCCGGGGGACGCGGGCGCGCAGGCAGGCGTCGAGCAGGATCTGGGTGCCGCACGCGTTGGTGGTCACGAAGTCGGCGGCGGCCTCCAGGGAGCGGTCGACATGCGACTCGGCGGCGAAGTGCACCACCGCGTCGTGGCCCGGCAGCAGGTCGCTCAGCAGGGCGGGGTCGCAGATGTCGCCGCGGACGAAGGTCAGGCGCGGATCGGCGGCCGGGAGGCTGTCCCGGTGGCCGGCGTAGGTCAGCTTGTCCAGGACGGTGACCCGGGCGCCCGCGCAGCCGGGGTAGCCGTCGGCGAGCAGGGTGCGGACGTAGGTCGAGCCGATGAAGCCCGCACCGCCGGTGACCAGGATCCTCACGCGGCCACCTCGATACGGGTGTGATCGCCGACGACGAGCCGGTGGCGGCTCGAGGCCATCCGCCTGCCGATGGCGATGCCCGTGTCCGGACCGGCCTCCGGGGGCGGGACGGTGGCGATGGCGGCGGAGCGGCCGATGACCGAGCCGTACAGTCCGCGCACCCGGGAGAGGGAGGCGCCGTCCAGCACGATCGAGTCGTCCAGCCGGGTGTCGCGCAGCACGCAGTCGTTGCCCACCGAGGTGTGCGGCCCCACGTGGCTGTCCTCCACCAGCGTGCCCGCGCCGATGATCGCGGGGCCCTCGATCCGGGAGCGCACCACCCGGGCGCCGGGCTCGACCACGACCGGGCCGGTGATCTCGCTGGCCTCGTCGACGTCCGCCGCCACCGAGCGGGTGAGGGTGCGCAGCAGCTCGCGGTTGCAGTCCAGGACGTCCTCGACGCGGCCGGTGTCCTTCCAGTAGCCCGAGTACTCGCTGGCCCGTACCTTCTCGCCCTCGGCGACCAGCCACTGGATGGCGTCGGTGATCTCCAGTTCGCCGCGCGCGCTCGGCGCGATCGCGGCGACGGCCTCGTGGATGACGGGGGTGAAGAAATACACGCCGATCAGCGCCAGATCCGAACGCGGCCGCGCGGGCTTCTCGACCAGCCGCAGCACCGAGCCGTCCCGCCCCACCTCCGCCACCCCGAACGCCTGCGGGTCGGGGACCTTGTGCACCACCACCTGCGCGGCGGGCCGCCTGTCGCGGAACTCGGCGGCGACCGCCGCCACCCCTTCCGGAAGCATGTTGTCGCCGAGGTACATCACGAAGTCGTCGTCGCCCAGGAAGTCGCGGGCGATGGCGACGCAGTGGGCCAGCCCGAGCGGCTCGGCCTGCTCGATGTAGGTGATCCGCACGCCGAGGGCCGAACCGTCGCCCAACGCCCCCGAGATCGCCCGGAGCTGGTTGCCGACGACGATCCCGATGTCCGTGACGCCGATGTCGCGGATCGCCGTCAGGACGTGTTCGAGGACCGGCTTGTTGGCGATGGGGATGAGCTGCTTGGGCATCGAGTAGCTGAACGGGCGCAGACGGGTCCCCGACCCGCCGGACAGCACGAGAGCCTTCATGTAAGTCCTCCTTAGCGGACAGCGCGAGCATGTGAGCGCCCGGTCGAGGACCCCTCGAAGACCGGTGAACCCCGCCACGGGTCCGCCATGTACCGGACTTCCAGTCCGACTTGAGCCACCTTGCCGACCATCTCCCGGGTCCAGCACATCGTGTGCGGCGTCGGAGGAGAGAGAGTCCATGCGCTGGGAGAACATCCACATCGCCGCGGTCGGCACCTGGCTTCCGGAACCGGTGACCGTGGAGGCCGCCGTACGGTCGGGGGAGCTGACCCCGGAGCGGTGCGAGGTCTTCGGGTATCGGTCGGTGCTCGTCGCCCCCGACGGGATCGCCCCGCCGGACATGGCCGTACACGCCGCCGAGACCGCGCTCAAGCGCTCCGGCATCGCCCCCAAGGAGTTCGGGCTGCTGCTGCACGGCAGCCTGTGGTTCCAGGGCCTGGACGTCTGGCCGGTCGGCTCGTACATCGCGCAGCGCACCGTGGGGCGCACCGTCCCCGCGCTGGATGTGCAGCAGCGCTGCAACATCGGCGTCGGTGGCATCGAGTTCGCCGCGACCCACCTGGCCGCCGGGGCGCGCGGCTCCGCGGTGATGCTCACCACCGCGGACCGCTGGGACGGGCCGGGGGTCAACCGGTGGTCCCTGCACGAGGACCATGTGTACGGGGACGGCGCCACCGCCATGGTCCTCTCCCGCCAGGGCGGGTTCGCCCGGCTGCTGTCCACGGCCACCGTCGCCGACAACTCGCTGGAGCCGTTGGCGCGCGGCGACGAGCCGTTCCATCCGGTGTCCCCGGCCGCCCACACCCCGCTCGACCTGACCCGCCGCTCCCGCCAGTACAAGGCCGAACACGACGAGGACGAGGCAGCGCTGCGGCACGCCCGGGTGATGCTGCAGGCGAAGGTCAAGGCGCTGGCCGCCGCCCGTATGCCCTCCTCGGCCCTGGCCCGGGTGGTGATCCCGGCGACCGGGCGGCGCAAGGGCGAGTACCAGCTGCACCATCTGCTCGGTATGGAGGAGCGGCAGACCACCTGGGAGTACGGGCGCACCACGGGCCACATCGGCGGCGGGGACCTGGCGGCCGGCCTGGCCCACCTGGTGGAGACGGAGGGCGTCCGGCCCGGTGATCGCGTGCTGCTGTTCGGCGGCGGGTCCGGGTTCACCTGCACCACCGCCCTCCTGGAGATCACCGAGGTCCCGCAGTGGACGTGACCGCCGCCCCGAGCCCGCCCCGGGCCGTGTCCGGCACCGTGCACGCCCTGCTGGAGACGGCCGCGGCCACCCGGCCGGACGCCTGGGCGATCCGGGACCGTACGGGCGCATGGACGTACCGCCGGCTCGCCGAACACGCGCGGGCGTTCGCGGCCTGGCTGGGGGAGCGGGGCGTCCGGCGCGGCGAGCGGGTGCTGGTCCGGGTCGGCAACCGCCGGGAGTTCGCCGCCATGCTGTTCGGCACGGTGCGCCACGGGGCCGTCTTCGTCCCGGTCAGTCCGGCGATGCGGCCGTTCCATCTGACCACGGTGGCGGACGACTGCGACCCCGCGCTCGTCGTCGCCCGCGCCGACGACCCCGCGACGCTGCCCGGGCTGCGGGAGGTGACGGACCGCCCCGTCCACGAACTGGACGCGGTGTGGCGGCGGGTGGAAGCGCTGCGGCTGCTGCCGGACACCGCCACCGAGGTGTCCCCGCGCGTGTCTCCCGACGAGCTGGCGCTGCTCATCTACACCTCCGGCTCCACCGCCGCGCCCAAGGCCGTGATGTGCCCGCACGCCTCCGTCCTCTTCGCGGCCCGGGCCATCGCCTCCCGGCTCCGCTACCGCGCGGACGACGTCGTCCTGACCGCCCTCCCGCTGTCCTTCGACTACGGCCTCTACCAGATCTTCCTGTCCGTGCTCGCGGGCGCCGAGGTCGTCCTGACCGAGACGGACCACCACGTCGGGCTGCACGCCGCCCTGCGCGAACACGGCGTCACCGTCGTCCCGGTGGTGCCCTCGCTCGCCGAGATGCTGCTCCGGCTGGCCGGCCGCGACCGCTCCGCCGCCGCCCCGCCCGTCCGGCTGTTCACCAACACCGGCGCGGCGCTCACCTCCCCGCTCATCGCGAGCCTGCGGCGGGCGTTCCCGGGCGCGGCGGTGGCACCGATGTTCGGCATCACCGAGTGCAAACGGGTCACCGTGCTCGAACCCGACGGCGACCTCGCCAAGCCGGGCTCCGTCGGCACCGCCCTGCCGGGCACCGACGTGGTCATCCTGGACGACGCGGGGCAGCCGCTGCCCGCCGGGCGCACCGGGCAGATCGCGGTCCGCGGTCCGCACGTCATGCGGGGCTACTGGCGGGCGCCGGAGCTCACCGCGGCCCGGTTCCGTACGGATCCGGTGTCCGGCGAGGTGACCCTGCACACCGGCGACTTCGGCCACCTCGACGAGGACGGCCACCTCTACTTCCACGGGCGCCGCGACGACCTGTTCAAGCGGCGCGGCGTGCTGACCGGGGCGCTGGAGATCGAGGCGGCGGCGCTGGACATCGACGGGGTCACCGCCGCCGCCGTGCTCCCTCCCGGCCCGGACGCGGACCTCACGCTCTTCGCCGTCACCGATCTGACGCCGGAGCGTGTGCTCGGCTCGCTCGGCGAACGGCTGGAGGGCTCCAAGGTCCCGGCCGACTGCCGGGTCGTCCCCGAACTCCCGCTCACCCCGAACGGCAAGACGGACAAGCAGCGGCTGCGGCAGATGCTCCGCACAGCCCCTCACTAGCAGAGAAGGAAGAGGTCACCGCCATGCACGCGGATCGTTCTGGCCGGTCCGGCCCCTGGGAGCAGCGCTTCGAGGACCTGGTCCTCGGTGTCCTTCCGCCCCACTCCCGCCACGCGCCACTCGACCCCGCCCTCGACCTGAAGACGGCCGGGCTCGACTCCATGGCCACCGTCGAACTCCTGGTCCGCCTGGAAGAGGCCTACGACGTGGACTTCCCCGACGCCGCGCTGAGCGGGGAGTCCTTCGCCACCCCCGCCGCGCTGTGGCGGGTGCTCACCGCGCAGCGCGCCACCCCCGCCCCTGCTTCCAGCGAGGAGCCCACATGCGCGTCCTGATGACGACCACGCCCTCGCCGTCCCATCTCGCCCCGATGATCCCGCTCGCCTGGGCGCTGCGGGCCGCGGGCCACGAGGTGCTGGTGATGGGCCAGCCCGACATCCAGAAGACGGCCCACTCGGCCGGGCTGAGCAGCGTGAGCGTCGGCGCCCCGTACTTCGGGAACGACTCGGTACTGCCCTACCTGCCCCCGGGCATCCGGCCGCTTCAGGCCCTGGGCCGGGACAACAAGGAGGTCCTGCCCGGCGCCGCCAAGGTGTACGCCACCCACGCCCGTTACCTGGTCCGCGCCTATCTGGACGTGGCCCGCGAGTGGCGGCCGGACCTGGTCGTGGGGGAACAGTTCGACTACACCTCGCTGATGATCGGCGGCGCCCTGGGCGTACCCGCGGTGCACCACCGCTGGGGCGTCGACCCGCTGACCGGCCCGGCCCGGCCGATCGCCGCCATCTTCCTGGACGGGCTGTGCCGCCGGCTCGGCATGGACGGCCTGCCCGAGCCGCACACCGTCCTCGACCCGTGTCCGCCCGCGCTCCAGGACCCGGACGCCGCGCCCGGCACACCGATCCGGTTCGTGCCGTTCAACGGCGTGGGTACCAGGCCGGATTGGGTCACCGAGCGGCGGGCCGCCCGGCGCGTCTGCGTCACCCTGGGCCGGCAGACCCTGGTGACCAACGGGCTGCCGCTGCTGCGCCATGTGCTCGAGGCGTTCGAGACGTGGGACGGGGCGCAGGACGGAGACGTCGAGGCCGTGGTGACCGTCGATCCCCGCTTCCGGGACCAGGTGGGCGCGGTGCCCTCCGCCGTACGCATCGTCGACCCCACCCCGCTGAACCTGTTCCTCCACACCTGTGACGCGGTCGTCCACCACGGCGGCTGCGGCAGCGCGCTGACGGCGACCGCGGCCGGCCTGCCCCAGCTCGTCCTGCCCCAGCTCCTGGACCAGTTCACCGCGGGTGACGCGCTGGCCGCCGCGGGCGCCGGGATCAGCCTGGACACCGCGGCGGCGCAGGACGACCCGGAACAGGTGCGCGCCGCGGTGACCGCCCTGCTCACGGACGACGGACACCGCCGGGCCGCCACCGAACTGGCCGACGCGGTACGGAGCATGCCCTCGCCCGCACAGGTCGCCGCGGACCTCGAACAGCTCGTCGCGACAGCCACCGGCCCGGCCCCTGCCCAAGCCCCGGCCCTGGCCGCCGCGTCATGAGCACGGGGCCCGACCCGCTGGCGAAGCCCGACCCACCCCCGCAGCCCGACCGGTCCGCGATGACCGAGGGGCCCGCGATGACCGAGGGGCCCGCGATGACCGAGGGGCAGATCCAGCTCTTCTCGCTGGGTGCCCTGCTGACCATGCTGCTGTCGCTGCTCGACGAGAACATCGTGGCCACCGCCGCCTGGCCGATCGCAAAGGACCTGGATCCGGCTGGCGGCGTCGGCGCCATCCCCTGGCTGATCACCGCCTACGCCCTGGCCGCGACCGCGTCGCAGCCGCTGTACGGGAAGCTCAGCGACACGCTCGGCCCCCGGCGGGTCTATCTCTTCTCCGTCCTGGTCTTCCTCCTCGGCTCGGCGCTGTGCGGAACCGCCACCCACATGGGCGAGTTGATCGCCTTCCGCGCCCTACAGGGCCTGGGCGGGGGCGGGCTGATGAGCCTGACGTTGATCATCCTCGCCACCGTCTACCCGCCCCGGCAGGGCAGCGGCGGCGGGGGCATGGGCATGGGCGGCGGGCTGGTGGCCCTCGGCATCCTCGCCGGTCCGCTGCTCGGGGGCTTTCTGACCCAGCATCTGTCCTGGCGCTGGATCTTCTACGTCAACCTGCCGCTGGGCGCCGTCTCCGTCGCCATCACCCTGGCCACCCTGCGGCTGCCGCACCGCGCCACCGGCCGCCGCGTGGACGTGACGGGCGCGGCGCTGGTCACGGCGGGTGCCACCGGGCTGCTGCTGGTGGCCGAGTGGGGCGGGGGGCACTACGCCTGGTCCTCCGCGCCGATCCTCGCGCTGGGCGCGGCGAGCACCGCGCTGCTCGTCCTGTTCTGCTGGTGGGAGACGCGGGTGCCGGAACCGATTCTGCCGATGTCGCTCTTCCGTGACCCGGTGTTCCGGATCGCCGCCCCGCTGCAGTTCATCGGCGGCTTCGCGGTGCTGGCCTCCCCCTTGTTCATCGTCGCCTATCTGCAGATCGCCCGCGGCGTGCCGGCGGGTGACGCGGGGCTGCGGCTGGCCCCGGTGGCCGCGGGGGTGATGGTCGTCATGGGCGTGTCCGGGATGGTGATCACCCGGCTCGGCCGCTACAAGCCGCTGCTCGTCGTGAACACCGGCGTCGCGGCGCTCGCCCTGGCCCTGTTCGGCACGGTCGACGCCCACACCTCGGGCCTGACGCTCGGGCTGCTGCTGGTGCTGCTCGGCATCGGGCTCGGCGGGGTCGTGCAGGTCGTCCTGCAGACGGCCCAGGCGGCCGCGCCGCCCGGCAGCCTCGGCGTCGTCACCACCGGCACCCGGTTCTTCCTGATGCTGGGCAAGGCGTGCGGCGTCGCGGTGCTCGGCGCGGTCCTGGAGCACCGCTACTCCGGCAACCCGGGGACGGCGCACACGGTGCACGCCTACGTACTGGCCACCGACACGGTGTTCCGGTGCGCCGCCGGCGTGATGCTGGCCGGTCTCGTGCTCGCGCTCCTCATCCCGGACGTACGGCTGAGCGCCCCCGGCCCCCGGCCCGCCACCACACCCACACCCACACCCACCTCCACCACCTCCACCGCGGACGCCCCGCAACCGTCCACCTGAGGAGACCAGATGCGCGTCCTGATGATGTCCACTCCCGTGTCCTCCCACTTCGCCCCCCTGGTGCCCCTGGCGTGGGCGCTGCGCAGTGCGGGCCACGAGGTGCTGGTGGCCGGGCAGCCGGATGTGATGGGCCCGGCCCGTTCGGCGGGGCTGAGCGCCGTGAGCATCGGCGACTGGTTCCACGTCGACGACCTGCTGCTCGGCGGCCTCCCGGAGGGCAAGCGGCTCGTCGAGTCGCTCGGCCGCCCGGCGTCGGAGCAGGTGGCCGGCGCGGCCCGGATGTGGATGGTGCACACCAAGTACCTGCTGCCGGACTACCTCGACTTCGCCCGCGCCTACCGCCCGGACCTAATCGTCTCCGATCTGCTGGAGTACACCGCGCCGATCCTCGGCGGGGTGCTGGGCGTGCCGGTGGCGCACTACCGCTGGGGCGTCGATCCGTACACCCGCCCCGCCCGCCCGGCGGCGCGCCTGGCCCTCCAGGGGGTGTGCGAGCGCCTCGGCCTGGACGGGCTGCCCGACCCCACCGTGCTGCTGGACCCCTGCCCGCCCGCGCTCCAGCTCCCGACGGCGGAGCCGGGCACCCCGATCCGTTACGTACCCGCCAACGGCAGCGGTGTCATGCCGGACTGGCTGCGCGACGAGAACATCGCCGGGGCGGGCTCCCGGCCCCGGCGGGTGGCCGTCTCCATGGGACTGCGCACCCTCGTTCTCAACGGCGTCCCGCATCTGCGGCAGGTGCTGCGCGCCTTCGAGGGGCTGCCCGACCTCGAGGCCGTCGCGACCGTCGAGGAGGAATACCGCGCGGAGCTGGGCCCGGTCCCGGACAACGTACGGATCATCGACCCCACCCCGCTGCATCTGTTCCTCGGCAGCTGTGCGGCGGTGATCCACCACGGCGGGGCGGGCACCGCGCTCACCGCCTCGGCCTTCGGCCTGCCGCAGCTCGTCCTGCCGCAACTGGCCTGCATGTTCGCCACCGGCGACCGGCTGGCGACGGTGGGCGCGGGCATCACCATCGACGACGCGGCCCGCCAGGACGACCCCGAGGTACTGCGCGAGGCCCTGACCACGCTGCTGTCCGAGCCCGGCTACGGCAAGGCGGCCGGGGAGCTGCGGCAGGACATGGAGCGGATGCCGGTGCCGTCGCGGGTGGTCGCCGACCTGGAGCGGCTGGCCGAGTTGCAGCCGGTCTGAAGCGGCAGCGACCGCACGACGGATGAGGGCCGGCCCCCGCGGGGGGGGCCGGCCCTCAGCGGTCCCTGCTCAGGCCACGCGGCCGGCCGCGCCGGCCATGGAGGCCTCCGCGATCACCTCGTAGAACTCCGCGTCCGGCCCCGTCACGGCGGCCCGCGCCGCCTCGGCGTCCCGCAGGCGCACCAGGCTCACATGGCCGCCCTTGCGGCGGTCGGAGGCGATGACCGAGCCGGAGACGAAGCCCGCGCGGCGGGACGCGGTGTCGAGCCGGGCCGGCAGCGGGTCCCCGTCGCCCGGCTCATGGGAGGTCACCACGCAGAACTGCCCGGCCCCGTCGCCGGCCACCCCCGCCGCATCTGCCTCGGCCGCGTCCGCCTCCGTAGCGGAGGCCGAGGCCAGCACCGGGCCGTGGTCGTTGACCAGGTCGGCGAGTTCCATCAGCCCCGCGGCCGTGAGCAGCAGGAAGTCCGGGACCATGACGGCGGCCTTGTAGGCCGAGTTGTCCCGCCACTCGGTGACGATGACATGCCGGTCGGAGTGGTCCGGCGACCGCAGCAGCGAGGTGCGCAGAAAACCGTGCTGGGTCGTCATGTATTCGCGGTAGCCGTCGAATGCCTCCGCGAAGGCGTCCGTGTCCTGCTTGTGCCGGTCCGTCAGCACAAAGCGGGCGACCACCGTCACAGGGGCGGGGCCGTGCTTCTTCTCCGGCATGACATAACCCTTTCTTCCGAGCCGTCCGAGATACGGATCGACGGATTGCCGTACGCGATGCGGTGGAGGACCTTGCGGTAGAGCGGGGTGTGCCGCAGCACCCGCGCGAGCCGGGGGCGCACCCGGGTGGCGAAGGCGCCCTGCGAGAGCATCGCCCTGCTCTGCAGGGCCTGTAGCCGCATGACGGCCGCGATGTCGGGGCTCCGGCGCTCCTCGAAGGCCCCGAGGCGGGCCGCGCCGGTGTCGCCCGCGGCCAGCGCGCCGACCAGGACCGGGTGCAGCACCACCGCGTCCTGGACGGCGAGGTTGATGCCCTGGGCGCCGATCGGGCTGTGGGTGTGGGCGGCGTCGCCGATCAGCACCAGCCCGTCGGCGGCCCAGCGCTCGGCCCGCGACGAGAAGACGTCCAGCAGGCTGAGGTCGCGCTGCGAGCGGATCTGTTCGCGGATGAGGTGGGCGTACGGCGGCACGGCGCGGCACAGCTCGTCCCTGACGTGGTCCAGGCCCTGCCCGGCGATGTCGCGATAGCCCTGGTGCGGCAGGGTCCAGCCGATCTGGATGCGGTCGGGCCACGAGGCGTAGACGAGCACGGGGCTGCCGTCGGCGCGGAACACCCGCACATCGCGGAGGGGCGGCTCGATACCTGCGTTCTTGCTCTCCTTGAGCTTGAACCACAGCACATCGTGGTCGAACGCCTCCGTGCGGCCCGCCCCGATGCCCGCCAGCCGCCGGATCCGCGAGTAGCGGCCGTCCGCGCCGACGACCACCCGGGCCCGTACGGTGCACGGGCCCGCCGGGCCGGCGGAGGTGACGCCGGCGACGCGCCCCTCGCGGCGTACCAGGCCGCCGACCCGCCGCCCGTCCAGCCACCGGAAACCGGTGAAGCGAAGGCAGTGCGCGAGCAGTTCGTCCAGCACATGCGCCTGCGGGATGGACAGCAGGTGGTCGTACGGAGCGGGCAGCAGCCGGTAGTCGGCCTCCAGCAGCACGCGGTCCCCCTCGACCAGGCGGAACCGGTCGTGCTCGTGTCCGCCGCGCGCCCGGGCCCCGGCCAGCACGCCGAGGTCGTCCAGCAGCGCCATCGCGCCGGGCTGGAGGATCTCGCCGCGGAACTCCCGGTGGTGCGTACGGGAGCGCTCCACCACCGTCACCCGCACCCCCGAGCGCAGCATCAGCAGCGCCAGGACCAGCCCCGCCGGGCCGCCGCCGACCACGCACACATCGGTGTCGAACTCCTCCTCCGCCACCTGCGCTCCCTTCTGACCCACCGCGGGTGCGCTCACGCGCGCAGCCCCAGGCCGCCGTCCGCGGTGATCACCTGGCCCTGGATCCAGCCCGCCTCCGCCGTGCACAGCAGGGCCACCACATCGGCGACGTCCCGCGGCGTGGTCAGCCGGCCGCCGGGCGTGCGCGCGGCCAGGGCCGCGGCGGTCGCCGGGTCGGGGGTGTCAGGACCCTTGTCGAGCTTCGCGGTGGCGACCGCGTTGACCGCGATGTGGCGGCCCGCCAGCTCCACGGCGAGATAGCCCACCAGGCTCTCCAGCGCCGCCTTGGCGATGCCGGGGCCGACATAGCGCGGCACGGCCCGGTGGGCCCCGCTGCTGGACACCGCGACGATCCGCCCGGGCCCGCCCGCCATCAGCTCGGCGATCGCGGAGGCGCCGTACAGCAGCGGGTCCAGGGCGGCCGAGAGGTCGGCCCGTACGTCCTCGGGGCGCGCCCCGACCGCCGGCATCGGGTGCCAGGACGCGACGCTGTGCACGAAGATGTCCAGCCGGCCGTACCGCTCGCGCACCGCGGCCAGCAGCGCGTGCAGCTGCTCGGGGCTGGTCACATCCGCCCGCCGGGCGATCGCGCTGCCCTTGAGGCCCGACAGGTCGCGGAGCGCGCGCTCGGCGTCCGCCTCGCTGTGCGCGTAGTCGAGGATCACCTGGGCGCCCGCGGCGGCCAGCTTGTGGGCCACCGCGAACCCGACGCCGCGCGTCGCCCCCGTCACCAGCGCGACCTTCCCGTCAAGCCCCAGCGTCGCCGGTTCGGCCGCCTCAACCAACACGGTCTGCCGCTTTCGGGGCCGCGGCCCGCGCGGCGAGGTGCACGGCGCACTCGGCCGTGCCGAAGGCCGGGGCGTCGGCGCGGGCCGCTCGCCAGGCGTCCGCATCCGACCACCAGGTGACGAAGGTGTAGCTGCCGGGCCTCGTCAGCGACCGGCTGAAGTCGGCGTGCAGAAAGCCCGGCCGTGCCGTCAGGACACGGGCGTACTCCCGGTAGGAGTCGTCGAACGCGTCCAGGCTGAGCCCAGCCCCCTCAACGCCCAGCCGTTCGACGACCACCACCGGCGCGCCCTCCGCGACATCGCCGCCCGTACGCAGCACGTTGCGGGACGGGTCGGCGTCCACCTCCACCAGTTCGTGGAACTGCTTGGCGTGTGCCTGGAACACCTCGCTGCCCCGCACCCGCTGGAAGAACTCGGGCGAGCGCCAGCGGCCGAGGTTGACGTACACCCCGGGCCGCTCCACCAGCCGCACCGCCTGGTGCGAGTCGAAGCCCTCCTGGGCGCGCATCCACGCCACATGGTCGAGAAAGCGCCGCTCGAACTCATCGGCTCGGCCGTGGTCCTTGAGCGTGAAGGTGTTGATGACGGTGAACAGACCGGTCGGGTGGTCCACGGTACGGCCTTCCTGGGTTCGGACAGTGGCGTGGGCGGGGGTTCGCGGCTGGAGGCGCGCGAGGAGGGCGTCGCGCAGGGCGCGACGCCGCACCTTTCCGTTCGCGTTGCGCGGGATGGCGTCCACCGCCTCGATGTGGTGAAGCCGCTGGTAGTACGGGAGCTGATCGGCCACGGCCGCCGCGATGGCGGCCGGCTCGTCCGCACCCGGCCGGAGCACCACCAGCGCGGCGGCGAGCGCGCCCCGCGCCGCGTCCGGCAGGCCGAAGACCACGGCCTCCCGGACCAGTTCGTGGCCGAGCAGCACCTGCTCGATCTCCGTCGGCGCGACGAGGAAGTTGTCGCACTTGAACGTGTCCCCGAGCCGGTCGACCAGGAACAGCCGCCCCTCCCCGTCGATCCGGCCGACATCGCCGGTGGAGAACCAGCCGCCGTCCTCCAGGCCGGTGCCGTCCGGGCCGCCGAGGTAGCCCTTCATCACCTGCGGGCCGCGCACCTGCACCTCTCCCGCCTCGCCGGGCGCCGACACCGTACGGCGCTCGACGTCCACGACCCGGCACTCGGTCCCCGCCACCGGGCGGCCCACCGAGCCGGGCACCGGGTGGCCGGGGTCGTCGCTGTGGGTCAGCGGGGAGGTCTCGGCGAGCCCGTATCCCTGGAACACCGGCACCCCGAACCGCTCGGCCAGCCGCGCCGCGTCCCGCACCGGCAGCGCCGACCCGCCGGACGCGATCTGCCGCACGGTCGCGAGCTCCATCCCGGCCGCGCTGCTGGCGGGGTCGGCGGCGAGCCGGGCGAGGCGGACCGGGAGGCTGTAGAAGTGCGTGGCGGAGTGCCGGTTGGCCGCCTCGACCGCGTCGATCGGGTCCGGCGCGGCGCACAACACCTGCGTGGCGCCCGCGAACACGGCCGAGTTGAGGTGCATGGGGTGGTAGGTGGGCAGGTGGTTGAGGGCGACCGAGCCGTGGCCGACGCGGTGTGCCTCGGCGACCTGCGCCGCGTTGACGACCAGGTTGCGATGGGTGAGCCGGACGGCCTTGGGCAGTCCCGTCGTCCCGCTGGTGAACTGGACACACACCACGTCGTCCGGGCCCACCGCGCCGGGCGGCCCGGCGAGCGTCCGCCTCTCCAGTACATCGTCCAGGCGCGGTACGTCCGAGTGGGCCCCCGGCGCGACCGGGCCGATCAGCACCACCTCCCGCAGCGCGCGCAGCCGGTCGCGCACCGGGGCGAGCCGCGCGTACAGCCCGGCGTCCACGAACGCCAGCCGCGCCTCGCTCACCGACAGGGTGTGCAGCAGCGCCTCCTCGCGCAGCAGCGGATTGACGACCGCCACCACGTTTCCGCTGCGCGCGGCCGCGTAGTAGGCCACGGCGAAGTCCGGGTGCAGGACGGAGGCGACCGCCACCGACGCGCTCTGCCGCCCCGGCAGCAGCCGGCGCATGGCGTACGCGGCGCGCGACACCCGCAGGTCGAGACCCGCGAAGTCCAGCGCCGCCGCCCCGCGGCCCGGGGCGTCTCCGCCCCACACCAGCGCGGTCCGCGCGGGATGGGCCCGGGCCGCCTCGGCCGGCAGCCCGTCGAGCCGCTCGGTCCCGCCGACCGCCCCGGCCCCGCCGCTCCCCTCACCCACGAGTGGCCGCCGCCTCCGCGAACGCCCGCGCGTGGCGCAGCGTCGTGGTGCTGTTCGTGCTCAGCGCGCGCTGCACATACGTCCGGGCGTCGGCGACGGTCTTGTCCGGGCCGAGCACCCGCTCCACCGCCGCCGGGTTGAGGATCACGGTGTGCCGGGAGGTGACGGCCACCCCGTCACCCGCCGGGGTGATCGTCCAGCTCCCGGTGTGCGCGGTCATCAGCGCGGGCACGGTGGTCTGCTTGTAGACGATGCGGTCCGGCCCGAAGCAGACCCGTACGGACTCGGTGGTGTGCACCGAGCCGTCCGCGGTACGGGTGTCCATCGCCATCACCTGGACACGTGGCTCGGCCGCGTCGTCAGCCGGGTCCTCCTTGAGGTCGAGCCGGGACACGTGCGGCAGCCGCTCGGGCCACAGATCGGCGCGGTACAGGTAGTCGTACACCAGCGCGGCGTCACCCGACGTGAACACCGTGTCCTCGAACGAGAACTCCAACTGCCCTAACTGGTCGCCGAGTTCGGCCAGCACCTTGACCGCCGCCAGCTCGGACTCACTGTTGCGGTCCACCGCCGCGGTGATCCAGCGGACACCCGACGGGTCGTCGTCGACCGCGCGGAAGTCATGGCGCAGCTCCAGCCGGGACACGTTCTCGCCATGGGCGGTGACGATCCACTCGCCCCCCATGGCCGCCACCGGCGGCGCGGACACCTCCTGCCGGAAGGTGACGCGCAGCCCGTCCGGGTCCAGCTCGCGGCGCGATGTCCAGTTCTTCACCACGCTGCCCGCGGTGGCCCAGATCCGGAGCCGCTCGCCGCCGGGCGTCCGCTCCAGGTGTTCGACGTGCACATTGGGGGCGAAGCGCTGGGGCCAGTCGGCGACGTCGGCGACGATGCCGTACACGGTGCGGGCCGGCGCCAGCACGGTGATGGCGTGTGTGGTGAGGTATGTCTCGGTGGTGGTCACGGCACGCGCTCCTCAGTAATTCCCCAGCCCGCCGCAGACGTTGAGCGCCTGGGCGGTGATGGACGCGGCGGTGTCGGTGACCAGATAGCCGACCAGGCCCGCCACCTCCTGTGGCGTGGAGTAGCGGCCGAGCGGGATCTTGGCCTGGAAGCGTTCGAGGATGGCCTGCTCGGTGGTGTCGTACACCGCCGCGTACCCCTGGCGGACGCGCTCGGCCATCGGCGTCTCGACATACCCGGGGCAGACCGCGTTGACCGTGATGCCGGTCTTGGCCAGCTCGAGGCCGACCGCCTTGGTGAAGCCGACCACGCCGTGCTTGGAGGCCGAGTACGGGGCGCCGAGCACGACGCCCTGCTTGCCGCCGGTGGACGCGATGTTGACGATCCGCCCCCAGCCGCGCTCCCGCATCCCGCCCTCGGCCAGCACCTCGCGCGTGGTGAGGAAGACGCCGTTGAGGTTGGTGTCGATCACGTCGTACCACAGCTCGTCGGCCAGCCCGACCGTCTCGCCGCCGCCGCTGCGCCCGGCGTTGTTGACCAGGACGTCGATCCGGCCGTACCGCCCGGTCGCGGCCGCCACCAGGTCGCGTACGTCCTTCCGCCTGCTCACGTCGGCGGGGACGCCGTCGGCCTCGTGGCCCGCGGCCCGCAGCTCCTTGACGGTCATCTCCAGGGACTCGGCGGTCCGCGCGCAGATGAAGACCGCGAAGTCCGCCGCCGCCAGGCCCCGCGCCACCGCGAGACCGATTCCGCTCGTGCCTCCCGTGACCAGTGCCACCCGCCGCTCGTCGCTCGTCATGCGCGTCGTCCTCCCCGGGCTCCTTGGTTGCGTTGTCTGCACCGAAGAGTGACCGGGGGCTCTCGATCCTCGATCGCACGGCGGTCGAGCGGGCCGTTCGACCGCCCGTCAAGGGGCGTACGAGGGCCCGCGGCGACGCTGCTGCGCGACACACCGGGAAGCACACCGGAAGCACACCGGAAGCGAGCGCATGAGGGAGAGAGGGAC
The DNA here is from genome assembly GCF_053890475.1 of Streptomyces sp. LZ34. Taxonomy (NCBI): domain Bacteria; kingdom Bacillati; phylum Actinomycetota; class Actinomycetes; order Kitasatosporales; family Streptomycetaceae; genus Streptomyces; species Streptomyces sp. LZ34. Next base: position 8,115,037 of record NZ_CM132680.1, on the reverse strand, counting down.
CGCCATGACCGTCGCGGCACGCCCCGCCACCGCACCAGCAGGCCCCGCAAGCCCGGCCGGCCCCGCCGAGCTGTACGCGGAGATCCAGCAGTTCTACGCCCGCCAGATGCAGCTGCTCGACGACGGCGAGGCCGAGGCCTGGGCGGAGACCTTCGCCGAGGACGGCGTCTTCGCCGCCAACGCCCACCCCGAGCCGTTCACCGGCCGGGCGGCCATCGCCGCCGGCGCCCGGCAGGCCACCGACGACTTCGCCGCGCGAGGCGTCCGGCGCCGCCACTGGCTGGGCATGCTCTCGCTCGAACCGAAGGACGAGCACACCGTCTTCGTCCGCTCGTACGCCCAGGTCCTCGAGACCCCGCGCGCCGGGCAGTCCGTGCTGCGGGCGTCCACCACCTGCGCGGACCTGCTGGTACGGCGGAACGGCCGATGGCTGGTGCTCGACCGCCGGGTCCACCGCGACGACCTGGACTGATCACATGCGGGTGCTGTTCGCCACATGGGCCGAGCCGGGCCATCTGTTCAGCCTGGTGCCGCTGGCCTGGGCCTGCCGGGCCGCCGGGCACGAGGTACGGCTCGCCGCCCCGCCCTCGTGCATGGCGTCGGCGGCGCGCGCCGGGCTGACCGGGGTGCCCGTCGGCCGGGACGTCGCCGTGGAGCAGATCAGGAGCCGCGCGGACCTCGCGCCCTGGCGCAGCCCCGGCCGCTGGCCGGAGGGCTGGGCGTCGCGGCCCGGGCTGCTGGACGACACCCAGCACGCGGTGCTCCGCGCGCTGGCCGACAAGCAGCTCATGGTCGCGGACGCGATGGCCGAGGACCTCCTCGCCTTCGCCCGCCACTGGCGGCCCGATGTGGTCGTCCACGACGCGCTGTGCTTCGCGGGCACGGTGGCCGCCGCCGCGCTCGGTGTCCCCGCCTACGGGCACGGCTGGGGCACGGCCACCGTCATGCGCGTGGAACACCACGAGCTGGGCGCCCGCCCGCTGCCGGGCTACCCGCGTCTCTTCGAGCGCCATGGCGTGCCCCCGCGCTCCGGCCCCACCGCCTGGTTCGACCCCTTCCCGCCCGTGCTGCGGCTCCCCGACCCGGCGCCACGCCCCCGGCTCGATGTGCGCTACGTCCCGTACAACGGCCCGGGGGACGTGGAGCGCTGGGTGCTGGAGGAGCGCGCCCGGCCGCGGGTGTGCATCACGGCGGGGGTCTCCGGACACAAGGTCCGCCCCGGCGCCCTGTCCCCCTTGCTGACCCGGACCGCCGACGCCCTGGCCGGCCGGGGCCTGGAGGTGGTGCTGGCGATCAGCGCCGACCAGGCGCGGAAGCTGACCGCGGCTCCGGAGAAGGCGCGTGTCGCGGTGGGCCTCCCCATGTCCGAGCTGCTGCCCACCTGCGCGGCCGTGGTCCACCACGGCGGCTCGGGCACCGGCCTCACGGCGGCCGCGGCCGGAACCCCACAGCTGGTGCTGCCCCAGATCCCGGTCACCGCCGAGATCGGCGAACGCCTGCACCGCCATGGCGCCGGGCTCATCCTGCCGCCCGCACGACAGTCCGACCCCGTCGCCGTCAGCGAGGCGGTCGAGGCCCTGGTGGACGACCCCCGCCACGCCCGCGCCGCCGCCCGCCTCCGTACGGACATGCTGCGCATGCCCAGCCCCGCCGACCGCGTCACCGCCCTGGAGGAGGCAGCGGCGGCCTAGACCCTGGCGCGCTCAGCCACGCGGGCGGGCGTGGATGTCAAGACCGCTCGTCCCGGGCGCCTCCACGCCCGGCAGCAGGCGCATGTCGCGGCCGTAGTCGCCCCCGGTGAGGGTCCGGAACGGGACCGGCTCGTCCGTGAAGAGGCGGTCCAGCCGCTGCCCGTACTCCCGCTTCACCGCCTCGAACCGCTCCTCCGACACGTCGAGCGAGTCGTACAGCGCGAACGGTTCGAGCGGCGCCATGCCCGTGAACCAGAACAGGCCGTGCTGGAGCGGGAAGAGAACGTCCGACAGCTGCCCGTGGATGCCCCGGTCGGCGAACGCCGACTCCCGGGCACCGACCGTCACCGACACCAGCGCCCGCCGCCCCGCCAGGACACCCTCGCTGTACGGCGGGGGGACGGCCGGGCCATGGGCGAACTCGAAGGTGAACACCCGGTCGATCCAGCCCTTCAGGATCGCGGGCACCGAGAACCACCACATCGGGAACTGCAGGATCACCGCGTCCGACCAGCGCACCTTCTCCTGCTCCGCCGCGATGTCCGGCGACAGCCGCCCCGCCAGCGTGGCCTCCCCCGACGCCGTCAGCACATCCAGCCGCCGGTCCGCGGTGTGGTCGGGGAAGTCGTCGGCGTCCACCTGCGCCTTCCACTTCATCGCGTAGAGGTCGGACACCCGCACCTCATGCCCCGCGGCCCGCAGCTCCTCGGCCGCGAACGAGGTCAGGGAGGCGTTGAGCGAGCGGGGCTCCGGGTGGGCGCTGACGATCAGGATCTTCTTCCGCCGCTGCGGCGTGGCTTCGGTCATGCGCACCACGCTCTCCCGGGCGCGGCACCGTAGCCAGCACCCTGTGTTACCGGCGGAACGGCAATCCTGGTATTGCGAGGGCCACCCATACTGGAACGCATGGACAGCGTGGGCGGCAGGGACAGCGTGGACAACCGCATCGACGGGGTCGGGGACACCCGGCGGGCGCTCGGCGGCTTTCTGCGCGCCCGCCGGGCGCGCGTCGCGCCGGAGCACGTCGGAATCGCCGGCGGCGGGCGCCGGCGCGTGCGCGGGCTGCGCCGCGAGGAGCTGGCGCAGCTCGCCGGGATCAGCGTGGACTACTACGTCCGCCTCGAACAGGGCCGCGCCACCCAGCCGTCCCCCGAGGTGCTCGACGCGCTCGCGAGGGCCCTCGGCCTCGACGCGGCGGAGCGCAGGCACCTCGCCACCCTGGCCGGCACGAGGGGCGGGCCCCCGCCCGAGGCCCGGGTCAGCCCCCTGCTGCGGCAGGTCCTCGACGCCATGGCCCACGTCCCGGCCTTTGTGACGAACCACCGCCTCGACGTGCTCGCCTGGAACGACCTGGGCGGCGAACTGATCGGCGGCCTGGCCGACCAGGGCCGCCGCGACCGGAACCAGGCCAGGTACTTCTTCCTCGACCCCGCGTCCCGGACCGTCTTCCCCGAATGGGAGGACCGGGCGGCGGAGAGCGTGGGCCAGCTGCGGGTCTCCGCGGGCCGCTACCCCGACGACGCGGACCTGGCCACGCTCATCACCGACCTGTCCACGCACAGCGCCGACTTCCGGCGCGTCTGGGCCACCGGCGAGGTCGTGATGTGCGGGGCGGGCCGCAAGCGGCTGCGGCACCCCGTGGCCGGGCTGCTCACCCTGAACTACGAGACGCTGCACGTGCCCGCCACGCCCGGCGAGACGGGCCTGATGGTGCATGTCTTCGGCGCCGAGGAAGGCAGCCGGGAGGCCACCGCCCTCGCCCGGCTGGCCACCGCCGTACGTGAAGTGCCGGTGGCCACGTGAGTCCCGCCCTCAGGCCCGCGCCGGATGCCGTGCGTCCTCAGGCCGCGCGCGAACGGGCGACCCGCGACGCGGCGACGCGCGCCCCGGCCAGCTCCTCCAGCTCGGCGACCACCTCGGCGGGGGCCGGCATGGCGGCCATCTCGTCGCGTACCCGGCCCGCCGCCGCCCGGTAGGACCGGTCGTCCAGCAGCTCGCGGAGCGCCGTACGGATCACCTCGGGGTCCCGCTGCTCACCGGGGTCGAGCGACCGGCCGGCGCCGCAGGCCGCGATCTGTTCTGCGTAGACGCCGAGGCTGGGCAGCGGCGGGGCCAGGACGAGCTGGGGCAGGCCGTGGTGCAGAGCCGTCAGCCCGGTGCCGGATCCGCCGTGGTGGACCAGGGCCGTACAGCGCGTCAGGAGCTGCGACAGCGGGGTGGGCTCGATCACCCGTACGTTGGCGGGCAGCGTTCCCAGCTCCTCGGCGCGCGCCCGGGGCAGGGTGAACACGCCCCGTACCCCCTCCAGCCCCTCGAACGCCCAGGCCGTGGCCTCCAGGGTGGCCATCCCCGACTGCTCGATCGTCTGAGTGCTGAACGACACACATATGGTCCGCCGCTCCGGCGAGTGCGGCAGCCCCCAGGCGGGGTAGCTGCCCGGGCCGTTGTACGGCACGAAGCGCACCGGCCTGGCCGGGGCCGCCCGGGGGTGGCGCAGCAGCGGCGGACAGGGGTCGAGCAGCAGATCGGGGTCGGGCAGCAGCCCCCCGGGGGTCCCCGCCCGCTCGCACACGGACCGCAGCGCGGTACGGGCGGGGCCGCGGGCCAGCGTGGTCAGGATGTCGGTGCCCCAGCGGTGGACCACCGACGGAACGCCCAAGGCGCCGGCGACGATCGGCCCGCAGAACTCGACCGGGTCGGATAACACGAGGTGGGGGCGCCATTCACGGGCGAACCTCAGATATCCGTCGAGCACCCGGCCGACCCGGGCCCGCCAGCGGACCGCGAGCGCCTCCCAGTCGGGTTCCCACACCGCCGCGGGCGCCCCGCCCGTGGGCCGGGCCGGAGCCGGGGGCGGGGCGTCGGCGGGCAGCGGCTTGGTCTCGATGGCGAGGGTGTGCAGGCCGGCGGAGCGCGCCGCCTCCACGGCCCCGGGCTCCCCGGCGCACATCACCTCATGGCCCGCGCCCGCGAGCGCCCAGGCCAGGGGGACGAGCGGCTGAAGGTGGCTGCTGACCGGGGTGACGACGATGAGTACGCGCATGACAGTGCCCCCTAGGCCTGGGCGGGGCGGGTGCGCGCCTCGGTCAGGCCCGCGTTGACGTACTGAAGGAGCAGCCGGGGCGTGGACGCTTCGGCGACCGTGTCGTCGGCCAGCAGAACGCCGTATTCCCGCTCGATGCGGCCCACGGTCTGGAGGACCGCGAGGGAGTCGTAGTTGAGGTCGGTGAAGGGGGTGTCGAGCACGTCTCCGTCGAGGTCGACGGTCTCGTCCTCGCCGGCGCACTCGCGCAGGAGGGTGGTCAGCTCGGACAGCGTCATCTGGGTCATCTGGGTCATCTCGTGGTGCCTCTCTCTTGGGGCTGCGATCAGTGGGCTGCGAACAGCGGGCCGCGAACAGGCCGCGAACAGTGGGGGCTGCGAACGGTGGGCCGCGCTCGGTGGGGGCTGTGATCAGTGGGGTTGGGCCCCGACGACCACCGCTGCGGCGTTGAAGCCGCCGCGGCCGCGGGCCAGCACCAGAGCGGCGCGTACGGGGCAGGGGCGCGGCTCCGCGGTCACCAGGTCGAGCTCGAGACCCTCGGCGAGCCGGGTGACGTTCACGGTCGGCGGGATGAGCGCGTCGCGGATCGCGAGCAGGGCGGCGGCGAGGTCGAGGGCGGCCCCTCCCGCGTACAGCCGCCCCGTCATGGTCTTGGGCGCGGTGACCGGCACCCGCCGGGGCCCGAAGACGGCGGTGATGGCCTCCGCCTCGGCCCGGTCGAGGTCGGGTACGCCGGAGGCGTCGGCGAAGACGACGTCGATGTCGTGGGGGGCGAGGCGGGCGTCGGCGAGGGCGAGTTCGACGGCGCGGCGCAGTCCGGGGACACCGCGGGTGTCGCGGCCGGGCTTCGCGTCGAAGGTGGCGGCGTAACCGGCCAGTTCGCCGTACACGCGGGCGCCGCGGGCGCGGGCCTCGGCGGCCTCCTCCAGGATCAGGATCGCCCCGCCCTCGCCCGGCACATAGCCACGGGCGGCGGCGTCGAAGGGCACAAAGGCGCGGGTGGGGTCGTCGGCGAGGCTGAGCCGGCCGCCCGCGAGCTGCGCCGTCCAGCCCCATGGGCAGATCGCCCCGTCCACACCGCCGGTGACGATGAGCCGACTGCCGCCGCGGAGCCGCCGGCGGGCCTGGGCCACCGCGTCGAGGCCGCCCGCCTGCTCGGTGACGAGGACGCCGCTGGGCCCGCGCAGCCCGTGCCGGATGGAGATCTGGCCGGTGTTGACGGCGTAGAACCAGGCGAAGGACTGATACGCGCTGACGTACTGCCCGCCCTTGCTCCACAGCGCCTCCAGCTCGCGCTGGCCGAACTCGAAGCCGCCGGCCGAGCTGGCGGTGACGACCCCGGCAGCGTACTCGGGGAGCTGGGCGGGGTCGGTGTCCGCGTCGTCGAACGCCTCCTGGGCCGCGGCCAGAGCGAGGCGGGTCATGTGGTCGGTCTGCGGGAGCAGGCGGTTCGGGATGTGTTCGGCGGCGTCGAAGCCGGGCACCTCGCCCGCGAGCCGGGCCGGGTAGCCGGAGGCGTCGAAGCGGCTGACGGGGCGGATGCCGCTCTCGCCGTTCAGGGTGGCCTTCCACCACACCGGGGTCGACAGGCCGTTGGGCGCGGCGACGCCGATGCCGGTGAACACGGCCACGGCGCTCACCACGTACCCCTCTCCAGCCCCTCGCGGGCCAGCACCATCGCGCTCTGGAAACCACCGAACCCGCTCCCCACGCTCAGCACCGTGTCGATGCGCTGCTCGCGGGCGACGAGCGGGGTGTAGTCGAGGTCGCACTCGGGGTCGGGCTCGTGGAGGTTGGCGGTGGGCGGTACGACACCGTGCTCGATGGCCAGGGCGCTGGCGGCGATCTCCAGGGAGCCGATGGCGCCCAGCGAGTGGCCGACCATCGACTTGATCGAGCTGATGGGCGTGGCCCGGGCGTGCTCGCCGAGGGCGCGCTTGAAGGCGGCGGTCTCGTGGCGGTCGTTCTGCTTGGTGCCGGAGCCATGGGCGTTGATGTAGTCGACGGCCGTCACCGGCAGCCGGGCCTCGTCGAGGGCGACGCGGATGGCCTCGGCCATCTCCCGGCCGTCGGGGCGCAGCCCGGTCATGTGGTACGCGTTGCAGCGGGACGCGAAGCCCACGATCTCCGCGTAGACATGGGCGCCTCGGCGGCGCGCCAGACCCAGCTCCTCGAGGACGAAGAGCGCGGAACCCTCGCCCAGCACAAAGCCGTTGCGGGTGCGGTCGAAGGGGCGCGAGGCGTGCTCGGGGTCGTCGTTGCGCGGCGAGGTGGCCTTGATGGCGTCGAAGCAGGCGACCGTGATCGGGGAGATGGGCGCGTCGGTGGCCCCCGCGACCATGATGTCGGCGCTGCCTTCCCTGATCAGTTCGACGGCGTGGCCGACCGCGTCCAGGCCCGAGGTGCAGCCGGTGGAGACCACGGACGCCGGTCCCTGGGCTCCCACGGCCCAGGCGACCTCGGCGGCGAAGGAGCTGGGCACGAAGTGGTCGAAGAGGTGCGGCACCGCGTAGGTGTAGTCGACGAGCCACTTCGCACCGCCGTCGCTGACCACCCGGTACTCGGTGTCCAGGCTGGTGGTGGCGCCGACCGCACTGCCGACGGTGACACCCGCGCGGTACGGATCGGGCCCGGCGGTGGCCAGCGCCCCGGCCGCCTCGAGGCCGCTGTCGGACACCGCCTCCCGGGCCGCGACCACCGCGAACTGCGTGGCGCGGTCCATCCGGCGTACCTCTTGCGGGGTCAGGCCCTCATGGTGCGGATCGAAGTCGGCCTCGGCGGCGATCCGGGAGCGGAAGCGGGTGGCGTCGAAGAGGGAGATGGCGCGGGTGGCGGTGCGGCCCTCGGTCAGCAGCGACCAGAACTCCTTGGCCCCCACGCCGCCCGGGGCCACCACGCCTATCCCGGTGATCGCCACCCGACGCCTCCCCCGTCGATCGATAACGCGCTGATGCATCACGTCGGTTCGACCTTCCTGCTCGGTGCCGCCTTTTCGACAGCGGCGCGCCCTTCGGCTGCGACAGTGCCGCCCCGCTCTCAACCCGCGCTCGACTCGGGACGGAGCGCCGCGACGGTGGGTGGCGCGCGCCTCACTCGTCCAGCAATGCCACCGCCCGGGTCCAGCCGGCGCCCGCGCCCGCGATCTTCACGGGGAAGCAGACGACCCGGAACCCGGTGGGCGGCAGGGTTTCCAGCCGCGCCAGCCGCTCGACCTGGCAGTACTCGCGACGGCGGCCGGCGAAGTGGGCGGGCCACAGCACCGACTGGTCGCCGGTGGCGTGGTAGCGGCGGATCATGTCGCAGAACGGGGCATCGAGGCTGAACGCGTCGGTGCCGATGACGCGGACACCCAGGTCGAGCAGAAAGTCGGTGGCGGGCCCGTCGAGGCCGGTGAACTCCGTGAAGTAGCTGGATGTGCCGACCCACCGGGAGGCGCCGGTGCGCAGCAGGACGATGTCCAGCGGCTGCGGCCGGCAGCCGATGCGGGCCAGTTCCTTCTCGAGGTGCGGGACGCCGACGGTGCGGGTTTCCGGATCCGCGGCGGTGATGTCCAGGACATGGGCCGGGCGCAGAAACCAGTCGAGGGGCATCTGGTCGATGGTGCGGGGCACTCCGTACGCTCCGGTGGAGCCGTAGTGCGCGGGGGCGTCGACGTGTGTGCCGGTGTGGCTGGTCAGGGTGAGCGTGTCCAGGGAGAGCAGCTCCTGGCCCGGCAGTTCGGACGGGTCGAACTCGATGCCGAAGTGTTCGCGCATCTCCTCGCTCATGTGGCGGGCCGCATCGGCCGGCGTCATGATCTCGTGGACCAGCGGATCCGGCTCCCAGCCGGAGGCGTCCACCGGTGTCGACAGGTCGATGATGCGCAATGCGGCCCCCTATGACTGGCGTTGGGCGAGGTCATCGCCGGGACGGTGTCAGGAGCGCCTGGAATACGGCTGGAACGGCCGGAAACGGGCGCGGACAGCACTACGGCTCCGCTCTCCCGCGCGGGGGGTGTCGGGGAGCGGAGCCGTAGCCGACCCGGCAAGAAGGGCGGCGCCGGGCGTCCAGGGGAGGTGCGATGGTGCGGTGCGGAAACGAACTGAGGGCTGAGAGCTGAGGGACGAGGGGGAGCGGCTGGGGCCTACGCGGCGAACAGGTCGAGCACGGGGCGGCGCAGTTGCACGCCCAGATCCAGGTCCAGTGCGGGGTCCGAGGCGAGCACCGCCTGCTGTAGCTTCTGCAGCCGCGGGGAGGGTTCGAGCCCCAGGTCCTCGACGAGTCGGCCGCGCAGCCCCTGGTACACCTCCAGCGCCTGCCACGGACGGCCGGACCGGTACAGGGCGGCCATGCACTGGGCGTGCAGCCCTTCGTGGAGCGGATGTCGGGCCGTCAGTTCGGTGAGTTCGGTGAGGAGTTCCGCGTGGCGGCCGAGGCGTAGGTCGGCCTCGATCCGACGCTCCAGGACCCCCAGCCGGCTCTCCTCCAGCCGGGCCAGCTCGATCTCCAGGATCGGTCCGACGCGCACGTCCACGAGGGCGGGACCGCGCCAGACGGCCAGCGCCTCGCGGAACAGAAAGGAGGCCTCGACGTCGTCACCGGTGTCGAGCGCGTCCCGCCCGGCGGCCACCAGCCGGTCGTACTCGTGGATGTCCACCGCGCCCGGCTGGGCCTCCAGCACATATCCGCCGTACCGCGTGGCCAGCACGTTCTTCGAGGCCTCGGGCGCCTGCGGGCCGTACGCCGCGGCCAGTCTGCGCCGGAGCTGAAGGATGTACGTCTGTAGCGTGGTCAGCGCGCTGCGCGGCATCTGCGCGCCCCAGATTTCCTCCATAAGGGTGGGCACCGGAAGCATCTGGTTGGCGTACACGGAAAGCAGTGCGAGGATCTGCCGCGGCTTGCCCGCGCTGGGCACGATCGACTGACCGCAGGCCTCGACGCTCAGCGGCCCCAACACCTTGATTTCCATGGTCCTGTACACCTCCGTCAGACGGTCCATCAGGTGCCTCTGTGGCCGCGCGGCCCTGCCAGTGAGGCACATATGAGCCTCGCGTGTGGGTGGTGGGCACGGCCAGTGCCGGACTCCCGAACCGTGCATGAGTCCTGTGAGGCGGAGGTCATGACAAGTTCACACCCTGGTTATGAGGAAAGCACTGGCAAGCCGTGGATCCGTCATCGCAGACTCCTTGCCAGGACCGCCTCTCACCCTGAGGAGAGCCCCAATGACCGACACATCACCCATCCCCGCGAGTCCCTCGGCGCTGTGCGCCGCGGGCCCCGGCCCCGCCGACCTGGGCGTCGACGACTTGGTCATCGAGGACCTCTCCGCCGAGGCATGGCCCGCGCCCGCGCCGGGAATCTGCATCTGCACCATCAGCGCCGGCTGATGGGCACATTGGGCTTCTCTCCGCACCTACGGGTCGAGCAGGTGCCGGGCGAGGCCGTCTACCTCGTCTCGGAGCGCGGCGTCACGGCGCTGCACGGACGGACGGCCGAGACGCTCGCCCCCTTGCTCGACGGCTCCAGGGACCTGGAGCGCATCCTCGCCGAGGCCGACGTACGCACCGATCCCACCGATGCCGCCGCGCTGGTCGCCCGCGTCATCGCCCGGCTGTGCGAGGCGGGGCTGGTGTGTGAGCGCGGACGCCACCCACGCCCCGAGGACGCGTACTGGGGGCTGGCCGGCGTGACCGCCGCCCCCGCCCCGGCCCCCGCCGCCATCCCGAGGGCGCCCTGCGCCGGCGGCCTCCAGTCCGCCGTGGTGGCCCCCGTGGCCCTCGGCTGCACCGAGCGGGACGAGGCCGTCCAAGCGCTGCGGGCGGCGGGCATCCGCGCCGTGGAGGGAGACGGAGAGAGACACGGGGCATGTCAAATCGAGAAGCGTCAACACGACGACGCCTATCTCACTCTTGTGGTGTGTGACGACTACCTCGATCCACGCCTCGCGGCGCTCGACGCCGAGCACCGGGCGTCCGGCCGCCGCTGGTTGCCGGTCAAACCGGTCGGCACGACGGCGTGGATCGGCCCGTTCCTCGGCGCCCAGGACGACCCGTGCTGGTCCTGCCTGGCCGACCGGCTGTGGCGGCGACGACAGGCCGAAGCACACCTCCAGCACAGACTCGGCCGTCAGGGCCCGGTGCCGCGCCCGCCCGCGTCGCTGGCCGCCAGCCGCGCCGCCGCGCTCCAGCTGGCCGCGCTGGAAGCGGCCACCTGGCTGGCCGGGCACCGCCATCCGGGGCAGCGGGCGCTGTGCACGCTGGACACCCTCACCTCCGCCCTGGAACACCACGCGGTGAGCCGCCGCCCTCAGTGCCCCGCCTGCGGCGACCCGCGGTTGGTCGCGGCGCGGATACGGGCGCCCCTGACCCTGGCCGCGCGCGACAGCGACACCCCGTGGCAGATCGCCGACAGCCCACCGTGGCGGATCATGGAGACGTACGGGCATCTGATCAGCCCCGTGACCGGGCTGGTGAGCGAGATCGACCGAGACCCGCGCGGGCCCGCCTTCCTCAACTGCTTCCACGCCAGGCACCCCGCGTACGCCACCGTCGACCTCACCCCCGCCGCCACCGCCGGCCCCGGCCGCCCCGCCGCCACCGCCGGCCCTGGGGCGTCCCCCGGCCTCGACGCCGTACGGGCCGGGCTGCGCACCGCCGCCCACGGCAAGGGCATGACCTCCGAGCAGGCCCAGGCGAGCGCGCTGTGCGAGGCGCTGGAGCACTACAGCGGCCACTTCCAGGGGGACGAGCCCCGGCAGCGCGCCCGCTACCGCGATCTGGACCCCGACGACGCCGTGCACCCGGACGCGGTGCAGCTCTTCGACCCACGGCAGTTCAGCGACCGGGGCACCTCCGCGCGCCACCGGGTCTGCGATCCGTTCGACGAGCGGGCGGAGCTCGACTGGACGCCGGTGTGGTCGCTCACCGCACAGCGGCACCGGCTGCTGCCCACCGCCTTGCTGTACTACGGCACGCCCCAGCCGGCCGGGCGGCGTTACTGCCGGGCCGACTCCAACGGCGCGGCCGCCGGGGGCAGTCTGGCCGACGCGGTGCTGCGGGGCTTCCTGGAGCTGGTGGAGCGGGACGCGGTCGCCCTGTGGTGGTACAACCGCACGCGCCAGCCGGCGCTCGACCTCGACGCCTACGACGACCCGTGGATCGCCGAACTGCGCCGCGTCCACGCCCGACTGCGGCGCGAGGTGTGGGCGCTCGACCTCACCTCCGACTTCGGCATCCCCGTGGTGGCGGCCGTCTCCCGCCGCACCGACAAGCCCACCGAGGACATCACCCTGGGCTTCGGCGCCCACTTCGACCGGCACACCGCGCTGCGTCACGCCCTGACCGAGCTCAACCAGATGCTGCCCCCCGTGGTCGAGGCCCGCGCGGACGGCGGCGGGTACGGCGTGACGGCCGACCCGGAGGCGCTGCGCTGGTTCCGCACCGCGACCGTCGCCAACCAGCCCTATCTGGCCCCGTCAGGGGCGGTGGCGGAGGGCGCGGGCATACCCGGTCCGGACGGCGCCGACGCCCTGGACCTCATAGTCGAGTCGGTCCGCGGGCGGGGCATGGAGCTGCTCGTACTGGACCAGACGCGGCCGGACGTCGGGCTGCCCGTCGCGAAGGTGCTGGTGCCCGGGCTGCGCCCGCACTGGGCCCGCTTCGCGCCCGGTCGGCTCTTCCATACGCCGGTGGCCCTGGGGCGGCTGGCCGAACCGACCCCCTACCACCGTCTCAATCCCGTCCCCCTTTTTCTGTAATCCCTTGCCATGCCCTGTCATCCCCTGCCATCCGCTGCCATCCCCTGTCATCCTCTGCCGGCGACTTTGATCGACTGTGATCGACTGTGAGCTCAAGTAACCCTCTGTGTACTGTCAGCGTTCTACGTCACCTCTCCACGGCCGGAAAAGATCGGATACTCTCGGGCAAGTTACCCAATCCGGCCCGACCATCCGGAGGACGAGTGCAGGGCACTCCCTTGCCCGACGATGCCGGGAGCGACTCGGCTCGTTACCGCGACGATCTCGCGCCGCGCCTGGCCGTGGTGATCACGGCGGTGGTGCTCGTGGGCTACTTCTGCGTCGCGGTCACCTACGTGGTCGACGCGCGCCCGTCGGGACGGGCCCTGGACGCCGCGCTGCTGATGCTGGCGCTGCTCCCCGTACTGGCCGCCCTGTTGGGGCTTCAGCTGACGCACTCCTTCCCCGGGCTCGCGCCCAGGCTCAGTGGGGCCCGGCACTGGACGCTGGGGCTACAGGCGCTGCTGACCTTCCTCCCCTTCGCGGTGTTCAAGCACGCCTGGCTCGGCATGCCGGGGTTCCTGGCGGGTTCCTCGCTGCTGGTGCTGGGTCCCCCGCTGTCCTGGGTGGCCTTCGCCGCCATCATGGGGTGCACCGATGTGCTGCTGTTCCAGGTGGGGTTCGGGTGGGGCGAGGTCGCGTACACCACCGTCTCCACCGCCCTGACCGGCCTGGTGGTCTTCGGCCTCTCGCGGCTGTCCGGGCTGGTCGCCGAGGTGTCCCGGTCGCGGGCCGAGCTGGCCCGCCTGGCGGTGGCCCAGGAGCGGCTGCGGTTCGCCCGCGATCTGCATGACCTGCTCGGCTACAGCCTGTCCACCATCACCCTCAAGTGCGAACTCGTCCACCGCCTGGTGCCACCGCAGGACTCCCGCGCCCAGCAGGAGCTCTCCGAGATCCTGGAGACCTCGCGCCAAGCACTCGCGGACGTACGGGCGGTGGCCAGCGGATACCGCAACATGTCGCTGTCCGCGGAGGCCGGAACGGCCAAGTCCATGCTGGGCGCGGTCGGCATCAGCACCACGGCCGAGGTCGACTGCGGGGAGCTGCCCGGCCTGGTGGACACCGTGCTGGCCAGCGTGTTGCGGGAAGGGCTGACCAATGTGCTGCGGCACAGCAAGGCGGAGCACTGCACGATCGAGGCGCGGCGCACCGACCGGACCGTCCGGCTGACGCTCGCCAACGACGGGGTGGGCAAGCCCTCGACCATTCTGCGCGCGGACAGCTCCGACAGGTCGGACGGCGGCAGCGGAATCGGCAACCTCAGGGTCCGGCTGGAGAATCTGGGCGGGCGGCTGCGCGCGGGCGTACGGGACGATGGCTGGTTCGAGCTCCGGGCCGAGCTCGAACTGCCCGTGGATTCAGCCCCGGAGGGGCGCGAGCGGGGTACGGAGGACGAGTACGGCTCGGCTGTGACGGCGTAGCGGCGTCGCCGTCACAGCCTGCGCGGTGGCGTCGCCGTCACAGCCAGCCGGCCTCGCGGGCGATCCGGATGGCATCCACCCGGTTCCGCGCGTTGAGCTTGGTGACGACGGACGTCAGATAGTTGCGCACCGTACCCACGGACAGGTAGAGCCGGGCCGCGATCTGCGCGGAGCCCTCCCCCTGCGAGGCCAGCAGCAGCACTTCCAGCTCGCGCGGGGTCAGCGGCTGCGGCTTGTCGTCCAGGGCGGCGAGGACGAGCTGCGGGTCGATGACCCGCTCGCCCTTCGCGACCGCGCGGATGGCGTCGCACAGCTTGTCCGGGGTGCTGTCCTTGAGCAGAAAGCCCGAGACATGGGCCGCCAGGGCGCGGCGCAGATTGCCGGGCCTGCCAAGGCTGGTGAGCATCATCGTCCGGCACTCGGGCACGGCGGTGTGCAGCTCGCCGGCGGCGGTCAGGCCGTCCATGCCGGGAAGGTCGATGTCGAGGACCGCGACATCAGGGCGGAGCTCCTTCGCACGCGGCAGGATTTCGGCGCCGCTTGAGAACTCGGCGACGACCTCGATGTCCGGCTCGAATTCCAGCAGTGCGACAAGTGCCTTGCGCAGCATGTGCATGTCTTCGGCTATCAGCACTCTGACCACGTCGCCCCTGCCCCTGCCTGCTCAACCCCCGTCGTATGCCCGCATACGATTATTCCCAAATCTTCTCGGCCGCTCCACCAATTCTCGGCCGAATCCGCCCACCGAACACTCGTGCTGCCACCACACCGAGCTTATAAGATGACTTCCTGCCGGGTGGCCGCTTGTCGGATGACCGTTGCCCACGTCAGAAACGGCGAACCGCCATCCGCCGCCCGATACGCCGGACGATACGACGACACCGAACTCGAATTCGGCGAATGCCAGTCGCATTCCGCGCCCCAGCGCTTTCGTATATGCCTCTTTCAATGTCCACAGCCGCAGCAACGCCCGCTCGCGCTCCGGTTCCGCGAGACCGGCCAGCGCCGCGCGCTCGGCGGGGGCGCACAGCCGCCGGCCCACATCGGCGTACCGCATCGGCCGCCCAGCCGCCTCGACGTCCACACCGATGCGGCCGCGCCGGCTGACGCCCGCGACGAGCAGCTCCCCGGTGTGGCTGAGGCTCACTTCCACCCGGCCGGTCCCCACGCAGCTGGCGTACGGCCGCCCGCCCGGCTCGTACGCGAGGCACACCGCCTCGGGCGTGGCGCCCGACACCGCCGCGACGAGGTGTTTCAGCAGCAGCCGCGAGGCCACGAAGCGTCCGCGGGCCGCCGGGCGGGGAAGTGTGCGCAGGCGCCGCCGGTCGCGGTCGTCGAGCATCCCGCGCAGGCCCGGGTCCAGCGCCACGTCCTGGGGGCCGGCCGGCAGCCACTCCCGCCACCGGCCGTGGACGACCGCCCGGCCATGCGCGGCGTATGTCTCCCGCACCGGCCGCCAGGGGCCGTCGGGCCCGGTCAGCGGCAGGGGTGGCGGGGATGATTGCGGGGACGGGGCCGGGGGCGGGGGTGGCCCGTCCGCCGTCATGCCACGCCTCCGGCGGCGGGCTCGTGCGGCAAGGGCGTGAAATCCTGGTACAGCGGCCGGACTTCTCCCCGCAGAAACTGCTCGCGGAGCGTGGCGCGGGGCACCTTGTGGGATCCGGCGCGGCGGACCGTACCGGGGCGGACCAGCAGCACCCCACCCGTGGCGGCGCCGAACTCCTCCGCCACGCGGTCGCGTACCCGCCCGGCCAGCCCGGCGAGCACGGCGTGCGAACCGCCTGCCGTACCGACCTCCTGGACCACCACCAGGGGCCCGGTGCCCGGCCCCGCACAGAACACTCGGGCGGACCCCAACGGCCTTCCGCAGAGCAGCAGTTCGCGCTCCACATCCTGTGGATGCAGGGTCATCCCGTCCACCATGAGGCTGTCGGCGAGGCCGCCTTCATGGGCGCGGCCCGTCATCCGGATCTCACCGCCCCGCGCGATGCCGAGGTCGCCGGTGCGCAGAAATCCGCCCGCGGCCTCGGTGCCGGGTGGGCGGCCCCAGTGGCCGGCGGCCACGGCGGGGCCGCGCACCCAGATCTCACCGGCCACGCCGTCGGGCTGCCGCCGGCGGGTCGACGGGTCGACGACGCGGAGGTCCAGGCCGGGCGCCGGGCCCCGGCCCTCGGCGGTGAGGAACGGCGCCGCCTGCGCCGGGGCGTATCCGGCGATCAGAGTGCCGGGGCGCAGCCCGGCGGCCGCGCAGCGGCGGTGGAAGGCCGCCATGGTCGCGGCCGAGACCGGCTCGGCGGCATTGAGCGCCGTACGCAGGTGGGAGAGGTCGAGCCCGGCCAACTGCTCGTCGGTGGCCTCGGCGGCGCAGCGGGCGTAGCAGGTGTCGGGCGCGACGGTGTGGGTGATGCCGTGGCGGCTGAGGGCCCGCAGCCAGGCGACGGGGTCGGCGAGGTGTGGGCGTACGGGCAGGGGTACGGCGGTGGCGCCGAGCCACAGCGGGTGAAGCAACTGGCCGACGAGGCCGGGGGTGTGGTGGCGCGGCAGCCAGCCGCCGATCCGGGAGCGGCGGCCGGTGCCCAGCGCCTGGCGCAGGGCGGGCATCGCGGCGAGGAGGTTGCCGTGGGTGATCAGCGCCCCGCGCGGCGCGGTGGCCGGCCCGGCGTCGTACGCGAGGAGGGCGAGGCTGTCGGGCGTGGTGCGCACGGGTGTGGTGTCGGGTGCGGCGTCGGGTATGGCGGTGTGGGCGTGCGGGCGGAGGCCGTTCACGGCCAGGCAGGTGATGCCGGTGCGGCCGACGAGCGAAAGCCTGCGCGAGGTCTCCGTGGCGTGTGCGGTCTCGGTCAGGACCAGGTCCACGGCCGCGTCCTTGGCTATGGCGGCGGTGCGCTCCGCCTCGGTGCGGGAGGCGGTCGGCGCGGGGACGGGGACCGCGACCGCCCCCGCGTACAGGCAACCGAGCAGCGCGGCCGCCGCGTGCGGCCCGGGGTCGAGGACGAGCAGCACCCGGCGGCCGGGCGCGTCGTGGGCGCGCAGCCAGGCGGATACGGCGCGGGCGTGGGCGTCGAGGGCGGCGTAGCCGATCCGCTGTTCGCCGCCGCCTTCGGCCGGGTACACCAGCGCCTCGTCGGCGGCGCACAGCATGGCCCGGTCCATCAGGGCCTCGGCCAGATTCGCATGTCGGTGCATTCTCGTCTCCCCAGCGCCTGACGGGACCCCGGCCCCACACCGCCCCGCTGCCTCGGTAGAGGGGGCATCGAGGTGTCGAGACAGCGAGGCGGCGGCTCGAAGGGAGTGTCGGGGCTGCGGCTCGAAGGCGGCTCGAACTTGGGCAGGTCATAGGACAAGAAGCAAACCTGGGCAGGTCATGCCTCGCACCATGACATTTGTCCTGCTGTACTGCGGACTGTCGGCACTGTCGCCACCCCGTCACGGTCCGTAGCGTCTCTTCCATGACGAGTACAGCGATGACAGCGCCGCCGCCCGTGGTGGAGTTCGCCGACGTGGCGAAGCACTACGGCGCGGTGCGCGCGGTGAAGGGCATCGACCTGACCATCCGGCGCGGCGAGTCGATCGCCCTGCTCGGCCGCAATGGCGCGGGCAAGTCCACCTCGATCGGCATACTGCTCGGACTGCTGCCGCCGAGCGCGGGCCGGGTGCGGCTCTTCGGCGACACGCCGGAGGCGGCGGTCCGCTCGGGGCGGATCGGCGCGATGCTCCAGGAGGGTGCGCTGATCACCCGTGTGACGGTCCGCGAGCTGGTCGCCTTTGTGGCAGGCACCTACCCGAGGCCGCTGCCGGTCGCCGAGACGCTGGAGCTGGCGGGGCTGACCGAACTCGCGGAACGGCGGGCGGACCGGCTCTCCGGCGGGCAGGCGCAGCGGCTGCGGTTCGCGCTCGCCATGGCGGGCGGGCCGGAGCTGGTGGTGCTGGACGAGCCGACGGCCGCGCTGGATGTGGGGGCCCGGCGCGAGTTCTGGACGGCGATGCATTCCTACGCGGCGCGGGGCAACACGGTCCTGTTCTCCACCCACTATCTGGAGGAGGCCGATGAGAACGCCGACCGGATCGTGGTGATCGACAAGGGCCGCAAGGTGGCGGACGGCACGGGTGAGGAGATCAAGCGGACGGTGGGCGGCAATGTCGTCGCCTTCGACCTGGGGGACCGCTCCTCCGAGGGGCTGGAACTGCTCCCGGGGGTGACGAGCGTCGAGATCCGGCGGGGCCGGGCGTATCTGCGCACCGCCGAATCGGACGCGACGGTGCTGGCGCTCGCCGAGCGCGGGGACGTACGGAATCTGGAGGTGCGGGTGTCCCGGCTGGAGGACGCCTTCGTCGCGCTCACCACCGGCAGGGACGGCCCGGACGACCAGGAGGGCCAGGAGGCCCAGGACGGCTCGCGGGCTCACGGGGCCGGCGACGGGTACGAGAACGACGGCTACGAGGACCGAGAGGAGGCGGTGGTCTGATGCTGACATCCATCGCGCTGGAGCTGCGCAGGATCACCCGCGACGTCGCCTTCCTGGCCTTCGGGGTCGCCCTGCCCGTGGTGATGTATCTGCTCTTCACCAACGTCGGCGGCGGGGACGGCGACCAGGGAGCCCATGACACCTCGGCGATGATCGGGATGGCGGCGTACGGCGCGCTCGGCGCGGCCCTGGCGAACGGCACGGGCGTGGCGGAGGACCGGGGGCGCGGCTGGCTGCGGCAGCTGCGGATCACGCCACTGACGCCGCTGGAGGTGGTGGGGGCGCGTGCGGTGACCGGTTCGCTGGTGGTGCTGCCGTCGATCGTGGCGGTGCTGGGAGCCGGGTTCCTGGTCAACGGGGTTCGGATGCCGGTCCTGCGGGTGCTCGCCCTGGTGGCGGTGTTGTGGCTGGGCACCCTGCCGTTCACGCTGCTGGGCCTCGGCAACGGCTACCGTCTGTCGGCTCAGAGCACGGGCATGGTCAACACGGCGGCCAGCATGGGGCTGTCCATCATCGGCGGGCTGTGGATTCCGCTGAGCTCCTTCCCGCACTGGTTCGGCTCGATCGCCGAGTGGACGCCCACGAATCGCTTCGCGCAGTTGGGATGGGATGTGTCCGAGGGCACGCTGCCGGCGGTCGGGGCGGTGGTGGTGCTGGCGGGGTGGTTCGCGGTGTTCGGCGCGTATGCGGCCTCCTCGTACCGGAAGAGCACCCACTCAAGGTGAACCGAGGCCCCTTTAGGTCGGCCGCGCCTTGCGGTCGACCTGCACGGTCCAGCCGCCGCCCGTGGTGCGTCCGGTGACGGTCACACGCACGTTGTCCCCACGCGCGGACAGGGCCTCGCCGACACCCAGCGTCGCGTCGGCGAGTTCGGGGTAGACCGACTCGTTCCAGCACGCCCCGGTGCCGGGGTGGCCGTCCAGCACCTCGATCGGGCCGTCGCCCGAGGCCGTGTCGTTGCGCACGCGGTAGACCAGCACGCCCTCGGTGCAGGTGCCGGCGTCGTTGCCGTACGCGCCGCGTGCCTCGATGGCCAGCGCGGTGGTGGGGCCGGTGCGGACCACCACCAGGCGGGTGCGGCTGTCGGCGGCCGGGCTGCCGCCCGCCATGGGCGCGCCGAGGGGTTCGAGGGTGTGCAGGGTCGCGCCGGGGGCGCGCACACATTGCACCTGGCGCGGGCGCAGCCATCCAAGCTTCCACTTGTGCCACCCGAAGGGGTCGGGCGCCAGTCCGAACTGGCTGCCCATCAGGTCCCAGTCCCCGACGTAGGTGTCCCAGTCGCCTTCGCCATCGGAGCTCTTCGGCCGGTGGTAGAGGTCGGGGAGGTCGAAGACATGGCCGGTCTCATGGGCCAGCACATTCCGGTCCGGCGGGTGGTTCTCGAATACGGTGACGAGCCGGCGCAGCTCGACGCCGTCGGCGCGCAGCGGCTGCTCGAAGTTGACCACTTTTGTCGCGTCGGCGTCCACGCCCGGGGCGTCGGGGTCGGCGACCAGGTAGACGACGTCATAGCGGCCGAAGTCGGTCGAGGGGTCGGCGGCGGCGATGGCGTCGCGTAGATACGCGGCCCGCCGCCCGGCGTTCCAGTCACGCTTTATGGCGTACGAGGTGGACGCCTCGGGCATGGTGATCCACCGCTTCGCGGCGTGCACCCGCAGTCTGAACTGCCCGTATGAGGCACGTCGGAAGAATGCCGTGGTCGCGGGGATGTGGTCGGCGGCCAGCCGTCGCGGAGTCACCTTGGGCGTGGCGTCCGGGAAGGAGAGGAAGACCATGGCCGCGTGGAGCGTGCGGACGGGGTGGGGGTAGCTCGTGTTCCAGGTGTCCACGCCCTCGGAGTGGTGGGCGCCGGTGCGTTCGAGTGTGCACGGTCCGCCCGCGCCGGCCGCGAAGGCGGGGCCCGACACCACAGTGGTCGCGATCATGGCACTGAGGGAGGTGAGCACGGCCCCGGTGCGGCGCAGCCGAGGCTGGCGCCCCACCCCCTCGGGGAGTCGGCCCACCCCCTCGGGTAGCTGAGGACGCGCCATGTCGACCTCCCGGACATAGTCGGACCACCCCATCCACCCTCAGGCGGATGCGCGCGGTACGCCCTGTTCGGCTGGCCCAGTCGAGTGAACCGGCCCGGATGCGGGTACGTAACAGACGGTCACAGTCGGTCGTGAGGGCAGTGAGTCCGTGCAGAGTCGAACAGATACGACCAAACAGATGTACAACGCATCAATAGTCGCGATCGCATTGTTGGAACGGCCGGAGCACGAGCCTCTATGATCGGCACATTTCCAGCGGGGACTCCCTATTCGGGCGGGCATTCACGGCCCGCCCGGCACCCGGTGTGAGACATGCACAAGACGTGTACGACAGACCTGTACGAGACGAGCGCCACGCGGGAGCGAGCGGTGAGCGGATCCACCGACGGCCTGGGCCGCGCGCCCGGCGCGACTCTGCCGACGATCACGGAACGTAACGCGGCGCCCAGCGCCGGGCCGCCCGGGGGCGCACCCGCGGCGGACTACCGGGCCGCGTTCAACGCGGCGCGGCTCGCCATGGCCGTCATCAACCGCGAGGGCACGGTGCTCGACGCCAACCCCGCGCTCGGCGCGCTGCTGGGCGCCGAGCCGGCCCGGATGATCGCTCGCAGCGCCGCGGACCTGGCCGATCTGCGCGAGGATCCGCGCACCTGGAACGAGTACCGCGAGGTGCTGCACGGCCGCCGCCGTCGGCTGTGCTGCACCCGTCGGCTGCAACGCCCCGACGGCCATGCCCTGTGGGCCGAGATCACCGTCGAGCCGATGCCGGACAGCTGCAGTGTGCTGCTGTCGATGGCCGACGTCAGCGAGCGGCGCGATCTACAGGGGCGGCTGCGCCATCTGCAGATGCACGACCCGGTGACCCGGCTGCCCAACCGCAATCTCTTCTTCGAGCGGCTGGCCTCCGCGCTGGAGTCCGCCGCGTACGACCGGGGCGGCACCGGGCGGATCGGGCTCTGCTATCTCGACCTCGACGGCTTCAAGGCGATCAACGACACACTCGGCCACCGCGTCGGAGACCGGCTCCTCGGCGCGGTCGCCCAGCGGCTCACCGAGTGCGCCGCGCCCGACGGTCATCTGGTGGCGCGGCTCGGCGGCGATGAGTTCGCCCTCCTGGTCCGGGACTCCACCGGTACCGAGCAGCTGTGCGAGCTGGCCAAGTCCGTACTGGCGGCACTACAGCAGCCGTTCGACGTGGCCGGGCAGCGGCTGTCGGTGTCGGCCAGCATCGGCGTGGTGGAGCGGCCCGCCGCCGGGACGCACACCACCTGGCTGATGCAGGCCGCGGACACCACGCTGTACTGGGCCAAGGAGGACGGCAAGGCGCGCTGGACGCTCTTCGACCCGGAGCGCAACGCCCACCGGATGACCAGACAGGCGCTGTCCAGCACGCTGCGTCCGGCGGTCGAGCGGGAGGAGTTCGTGCTCGACTACCAGCCGCTGGTCGGGTTGGTCGACGGCGTGGTGAAGGGCGTGGAGGCGCTGGTGCGATGGGAGCATCCGCGCTTCGGCAGACTGTCGCCGAATCGGTTCATCTCACTGGCCGAGGAGAACGGCGCGATCGTTCCCCTGGGGCGGTGGGTGCTGCGGACGGCCTGCCGGCAGGCCCGCGACTGGCAGTTGGCCCACCCCCTCAACCCGCTGATCGTCAGCGTCAATGTGGCGGTCCGCCAGGTCTGGGACTCGGATCTGGTCGCGGACGTCGGCTCGATCCTCGCCGAGACGGGGCTGCCGCCGCATCTGCTCCAGTTGGAGCTGACCGAGTCCGCGGTGATGGGCTCGGCGGGGCGGCCGCTACAGGCACTGCTGCAACTCAGCGAGATGGGGGTGGCCATCGCCATCGACGACTTCGGCACCGGCTACTCCAACCTCGCCTATCTGAGCCGGCTCCCCGTCTCCACGCTGAAGCTCGACGGGTCGTTCGTCCAGGGGTTCCGGGCGGAGGAACACCCGAACCCGGCAGATGAAACGATCGTCCAAGCGCTCGTCGAGCTCGCACACCGGCTCGGACTCACGGTGACCGCCGAGTGCGTGGAGAGCGCCGAGCAGGCGGAGCGGCTGGCGCGGATCGGCTGCGACACCGGACAGGGCTGGT
Organism: Streptomyces sp. LZ34; assembly: GCF_053890475.1. NCBI lineage: Bacteria > Bacillati > Actinomycetota > Actinomycetes > Kitasatosporales > Streptomycetaceae > Streptomyces > Streptomyces sp. LZ34. The sequence continues at coordinate 8,092,517 of NZ_CM132680.1, read as the reverse complement.
TCTACTCCCGCCCGGTGCCGCCGGATCGTATCTCCGCCATGATCGGCGGCCATCCGGCGGCCACGGGCGCGCCGTAGCGGGCCGGGCCGGGACGAGCCCCGAGCAGGTCAGGCTGCGGCCGTCGGCAGGTCGTAGGCGTCGGCGATCAGCTCGTACGAGCGCAGCCTGGCCTCGGGGCCATGCGCCGTGCTCGTTATCTTGATCTCGTCCACGCCGGTCCGCTTGATCAGCCCGTCGAGTCCCTCGCGCACCGCGTCCGGGGTCCCGTACACGACGTTCGTCAGCCAGCTGTTGACGAAGTCCTCCTCGACGACGTTGAACTCATGCGCCTCCGCCTCCTCAGGGGTCGGCACGAGGCCGGGCCGCCCGGTGCGCAGCCGCACCATCGACAGCGCGCCGGTGAGCACCTGGCGGCGCGCCTCCTTCTCGTCCTCGGCCGCGAACGCCGAGACCCCGATCGAGGCGTACGGCCGGTCGAGGACCGCGGACGGCCGGAAGGACTGGCGGTAGAGGTCGAGCGCGGGGAGGGTGTTCGCCGCGGAGAAGTGGTGGGCGAAGGAGAACGGCAGGCCGAGCGCTCCGGCGAGCCGGGCGCTGAAGCCGCTGGACCCCAGCAGCCACACCGAGGGCCGGCCGGCGGACTGCACCCCGCCGGGCACCGTGCCCTGGACCGGCCCGGGGACGGCGTGGATGCGCGCGTAGCGGTGACCGTCCGGGAAGTCGTCGTCGAGGAACCGGAGCAGCTCGGCGAGCTGCTGCGGGAAGTCGTCGGCGCCCTCGCCGAGCCGGTCGGTGCGGCGCAGCGCGGCGGCCGTGGCCCCGTCGGTCCCCGGCGCCCGCCCCAGCCCCAGGTCCACCCGCCCGGGTGCCAGCGCCTCCAGCGTCCCGAACTGCTCGGCGATGACGAGCGGCGCGTGGTTGGGCAGCATGACCCCGCCGGAACCGAGCCGGATCCGCTCCGTGTGCGCGGCCAGGTGGGCCAGGATCACCGCCGGGGAGGAGCTGGCGACGCCGGGCATGGAGTGGTGCTCGGCCACCCAGAACCGATGGAAGCCCCGCCGCTCGGTGAGCTGGGCGAGCGCCACGGTGGTCCGCAGCGCCTGCGCGGCGGTCAGCCCGCTGCCGACGGTCGCCAGGTCCAGCACCGAGAGCGGAATGGGGGCGCTGCCCTGGGGCGTGGCAGAGAGGCCGTGGTCCTGCGCCCCGCCCTGCTCACGCTGGGGGCCAGGCCCACCCTGTGCGCTTGGCGGGCTCTCCCCGCCCTGCTGCCGGTTCTGCTCGCCCTGCCGGTCCTGCCCGTCCTGCTGGTCGGCCACGGTGGCCCGCCTCCCTGTCGCCCTGTCTGCGCTGTTCTGTGTGCGTCACGCCGCACCGCAGACTGCCAACCGGAGAATGGCTCCGTTTTATTCCCGCGGGGCTCCGGCTCCCTTTCATCGCCTGCATCGCCTGCATCGCCTGCATCGCCTGCATCGCCGGGCTCCCGTTGCTCCCGTGGGGCTCACGCACGGCGGAAAAGCTCCCCGAGCCGGTCGGACGGCACCTCCCTCCCGAGCAGCCGCAGCCCCTCCCAGACCGTGACCTGGTTCGCCGTGAGCACCGGCTTGCCGAGGGCCTCCTCCAGGTCGGGTATCCAGGCGGCGGTGTGCAGGGCGGTGTCCGGAAGGAGCACCGCCTGGGCGTCGGGATGGTCGCCGGCGCGGGCCATGTGCAGAACCTCTTCCCGACCCCAGGTGCCGACCTCGGCGGCGGTGATGATCCCGCTGCCGCGCATCGCGACGACCTCCGCCCCTGCCGCCTTGAGGAAGGCCCTGAAGTGATCCGCGACATCCTCCGGATAGGTCGCGGCGATGGCGACCCGCTCGGCGCCGAGCGCTTGCACGGCGTGCGCGAAGGCGAAGGACGTACTGGAGGCGGGCAGGCCCGCCGTCTCCGACAGCTCGCGCACCTGTTCATGCGCGCCGTCCCAGCCGAAGACGAAGCTGGCGCTGGTGCAGGCCCAGACCACGGCCCGGGCGCCGCGCGCCTTCAGCTCCCCCACCCCGGCGGCGAGACGGGCGGCCGAGCCCATCTCCAGCAGGGCGTCCACACGGTGGGCGTCCTCGCCGATGTCGGTATGGACGAGGGGGAGCCGGACCCCGGCGCCGAGGATGGCTTCGAGCCGCGGATAGTCGTCCTCGGCGGAGTATCCCGGGTAGAGGAAGCCCACGCTGTCGCCCACCGGCTCACCCTCGGCCCTGTCCGTCACCGCTTCCACCATGGCTGCCTCCCTTCAGCGGCCCCCTCGGGCGCCGCCCCGTCCGCCTGACACTTCTCATACACCGCGGCCGCCCATCGCGTTCCCTCACGCCGTCGGCGGAGTACCTCCCGGCTCGTCCCGGTACGGGGCATCCCCCATCCCGGAGCCGAACGAGTCCAGCCCGTCCACCGGCTCCCCGTCCGGCGCCAGCGGCGGCCCGGCCAGCGCCGCCTCGGGCTCCGGCATGGGCAGGGACGGGGCGGGATCGGCCAGCGGCACGGAGGGAATCACCACGGGCTCCACCGGCCCGACCAGGTGATCCATCGCCCCCGCGACGGGTCTTGTGGGGTCGATCACCGGGCCGCCCGGACCCGCCGGCCCCGCCGAGTCGGCCAGTCCCGGCGGACCCGCCATCCCCGCCGGGCCGCGCCGGGCCGCCAGGTCCATCAGCGCCTGGTACGGCCCGACCGCCCGTTCGCCGATCGCCCGCAGCGCCGCCCACATCGTCACCTGGTTCGCCGAGAGGACGGGCATCCTCAGCTCGGCCTCCAGCTGCGGGATCACGTCGTACGTGGGGAGGTTGGTGCAGCTGATGAAGAGCGCGTCGGCCGCGCCGACCACCGCCTGCCGCGCCATGTCGACCACGTCGCGGTAGGGCACCTTCCAGATGTGCCTGGTCAGCCCGAGGTACGCTCGCCCGGTCACGGTGATCCCGGCCTCGCCCAGGTACTCCTCCAGGGAGTCGGTCACCGACTTCGTATAGGGAGTCACCACGGCGATGCGCCGGGCGCCGATCTCCCGCAGCGCGTCGAGCAGCGCTCCCGACGTGGTGAGCGACGGCATCTCGCCCGCCTGCGTCATCGCCGCGCACATCGCGCGCTCACCGGCGACGCCGCCGACGAAGCTGCCCGACGTACAGGCGTACGCCACCACCTCGGGCGCGATCGCGCACAGGGCGCGCACCGCGTCGTGCAGAGTCTCGTGCTCGCTGACGAGCCGCGCCAGATCGAGGCTCACCTCGACCGGGACGAACGGAGTGCGGGTCAGATGCAAGGAGACCTCATCGGGCACCCAGCGCCACAGCTCACGATCGAGCGCGAAATCGAATGGTGCGACGACGCCCACACCGCGCTGCGGCTGCGGGCCACCCAGAAAAGAGACGTCCATATCGAGCCCCAATACACAACGGAGGGCTGGACCATTGGCCAGAGGGAAAGAGCCGGCCTGAATGCCGGGACGTCGGGACAGATGCCGGAGCGATGCCGTTGTTGACGACGGTAGTTTCCGCTGCCTAGCGTGGTCAATCCTCGCTCTGAGGCGACTTCCCGAACACCCCCGACAGCCAAGCGGACCTACGTTTCGAAACGGTTTCCCGCCTATGACCGAAAGCACCGTTGTCGTCTTCGGCGACGACCCTCCCGCCCGTCTCGACCGGCTTGCCGGCCGGGCCAGGATCCTTGTGTGCGACGAGTCCTCGCTACCCGAACTGCTGCCCACCGCCGACGCCCTGCTGGTCTGGGACTTCGCCTCCGACGCGGTACGCGCCGCCTGGCCCGGCAGCGGCCCCCGACCGCGCTGGGTCCACACCGCGAGCGCGGGCGTGGACCGGCTGATGTGCCCCGAGCTGACCGAATCCGAAACCGTGTTGACCAACGCCCGGGGCGTCTTCGAGCAGCCGATCGCCGAGTATGTCGCGGGGCTCGTCATCGCCATGGCCAAGGACTTCTACGGAAGTTGGGAGCTTCAGCGGCAGCGCCGCTGGCGCCATCGCGAGACGGTACGGCTGGCCGGGAGCCGGGCGGTCGTCGTCGGCGCCGGCCCGATCGGCCGGGCCATCGGCCGTACGCTGGACGCGCTCGGCATCGTGGTCGACCTGGTGGGGCGTACGGCGCGTGAAGGCGTGCGCGGCGCCGACGAGCTGAACGCGCTGCTGCCGGAGGCCGACTGGGTGATCTGCGCGGCGCCGCTGACCGGCGGCACGCGCGGCATGTTCGGGCGCGAGGCCTTCGCCCGGATGAAGTCGAGCGCCCTGTTCATCAACGTGGGGCGCGGGCAGCTGGTCGTCCAGGACGACCTGGTGGCGGCGCTGGTCGCGCGGGGTATCGGCGGCGCGGCGCTGGACGTGTTCGAGCACGAGCCGCTGGCCGCCGACGACCCCCTGTGGGACGTGCCGGGGCTGTTCGTCTCGCCCCATATGAGCGGCGACACGGTCGGCTGGCGGGACCAGCTCGCCGAGCAGTTCCAGGACAACTACGACCGCTGGGCCGCGGGCGAACCGCTGCTCAACGTCGTCGACAAGCGCCTGGGATACGTACCGGTCGACTAAAAGGAGAGGGTGGATGACCGATATCCACGATCTGACAGCGGTTCAACTCCTCAAGCGGTACGCCTCCGGCGACCTCTCCCCCGTCGAGGCGACTCGCGCCGCCCTGGAGCGGATCGAACAGATCCAGCCAGAGGTCAACGCGTTCAGCCGGGTGGACGCGGAAGCGGCGCTGCGGCAGGCCGAGGAGTCGGCCGAGCGGTGGCGGCGCGGCGAACCCGCCGGTCTGGTGGACGGCGTGCCGGTCTCGGTGAAGGACATCCTGCTACAGCGCGGCGGCCCCACGCTGCGCGGCTCGCTGACCGTTCCGGCCGAGGGCCGGGCATGGGACGAGGACGCGCCCTCGGTGGCCCGGCTGCGTGAGCACGGCGCGGTGTTCCTGGGGAAGACGACGACGCCGGAGTTCGGCTGGAAGGGCGTCACGGACAGCCCGCTGTACGGGGTGACCGGCAACCCGTACGACCCGGGGCGCACCGCGGGCGGCTCCAGCGGGGGCAGTGCTGCCGCGGTGGCGCTGGGCGCGGGTCCGCTGAGCCTGGGGACGGACGGCGGCGGTTCGGTGCGTATCCCGGCGTCCTTCTGCGGCGTCTTCGCGCTGAAACCCACCTATGGGAGGGTTCCGCTGTATCCGGCGAGCCCGTTCGGAACGCTCGCGCATGTGGGGCCGATGACACGGGACGCGGCCGACGCGGCTCTCCTGATGGATGTGATCTCCGGCCCGGACTGGCGCGACTGGTCCCAGCTCACGGCTCCGGAAGGCAGCTTCTACGAGACGATCACGGCGGGCGGGGGTGGCGTGGACGGGCTGCGCGTCGCCTACAGCCCGGCGCTCGGCGGGTCGGCAGCGGTCGACCCGGAGGTGGCAGCGGCGGTGCGGCGGGCGGTGGACCTGCTGGCCGACCTGGGCGCGTCCGTGGAAGAGATCGATCCGGGGATCGAGGACCCGGTCGAGGCGTTCCACACGCTGTGGTTCAGCGGGGCGGCGCGAGTGGTGCAGCCGCTCGGGCAGGACCGGTGGGAGCTGCTGGATCCGGGACTGCGCGAGATCTGCGCCCAGGGGGCCTCGTACAGCGCGCTGGACTATCTGGCCGCCGTGGATGTGCGCATGGCGCTCGGGCAGGCCATGGGACGGTTCCACTCCGCGTACGACCTGCTGGTCACCCCGACGCTGCCGATCACCGCCTTCGAGGCGGGGGTGGAGGTGCCGAAGGGGTCCGGTCACGCCCGGTGGACCGGCTGGACGCCCTTCACCTACCCCTTCAACATGACCCAGCAGCCCGCGGCGAGCCTGCCCTGCGGGCTGTCCGCCGACGGGCTGCCGATCGGGGTGCAGCTGGTGGCCGCCCGCCACGCGGACGCGGTGGTGCTGCGGGCGGCGCACGCGCTGTACGAGGCGGGGCTGGCGGACGACGTCAGGCCGCCGACGGCGGCACCGGCGGCCGGCTGACAGCGGCGGCCACCCTGCCGCCCCGCCACCCACCGCCCCGCCCCATCCGGGCCATCCAGCCCGGATGGGGCGGGGCCGGCCGCCGTCCGCCGCCCGCCGCCTACGCCCGGCGGAAGCTCAGCGTCTCCCCCAGGGCGCCGGCCCGCCACAGGTCCTGGCAGGCGTCGGCCATCCGGTCGAGGCCGTCGACGACCGCGCCCCAGACGATGCCCGGCACCCACCCGGCGTCGCCGTTGATCAGCAGGTTGTTGCGCTCGTAGAAGAGCGCGAGGTCGACGACCTGCCGCTCGCCCTGGTGCTTGGCCTGCTGCTCATAGCCGTAGGAGGCGGTGCCCAGCTGAGTGTCGGTGAAGCTGAAGTAGCACAGGTCGCCGGGGATGGGGGTGATGGTCGGGTTCTCCAGGGGTGGCTCCTCGGGGGCGAAGGGGGGCAGCAGCGCGTAGATCTCGTTGCGCGCGTACTTGGCGTGGTAGACGTCGCCGCCCAGAGGCAGCGCGTTCCACACCGCCTCGCAGGTGACGGGCGCGCGGTCGTCGAGGAGTTTCGCCGTGCAGGTCACGCCCCGTTTGGCAAGTGATACCTCGATAAACCGATCAGCCATGACATTCCTCCCACTCGTTTCCGGACCTGTTGCCGGGAGCGCCTACCCAGCCCGGCCAAGCGTCAAGGGCCGAAAACGATCTGCATATATTCCGCGAGGTCGGGTAGCCGCGCGCCCATGGCTCCACCACGACGGATACACAAGGACATCAGCGGAAGACGGCTGGACCGCCGCGCGCTTCTGGCGGGCGGGGCGGCCATGGGTCTGCTGGGCGCCACGGGCTGCAGCCGGGTGTCCAGCGCCGATTCCAAAGACGGGGGAAATCTACTGGAGCGCCTGCGCTCGCAGGGGACGGTACGCCTGGGCATCGCGGGTGAGATCCCGTTCGGATACATCGACAAGGACGGAGAGTTCACCGGCGAGGCGCCGGAAATCGCGAAGGTGATCTTCAAACGGCTGGGGGTGGAACGCGTCCAGCCGGTTCCGACCGAGTTCGCCTCGCTGATCCCTGGGCTGCGCGCACAGCAATTCGACGTGGTCTCCGCCGGCATGTACATCAACCCGGATCGCTGCCAGCAGGTGATCTTCTCGGATCCCGACTACCGCGTCGGTGACTCGTTCATCGTGCGCAAGGGCAATCCCAAGAACCTTCACAAGTACGAGGACATCGTCAAGACCGGGGCCAAGCTCGCCAGCGGCTCCGCGTACGCCCAGATCGGCTACGCGGTCAACGCCGGGGTGAAGGAGAGCGACATCATGGTGCTCCCGGACCAACTGGCCGGGCTGCTGGCGGTCGAGCAAGGCCGCGCGGACGCCTTCGCGGGTACGGCGGTGACGGTGCGCAACGTGATCCGGCAGAGCGGGGGCCGCCGGGTCGAGGCGACCGAGCCATTCCAGGCGCTGCTCGACGGCAAGCCGGACATCGGCGCGGGCGGCTTCGCCTTCCGCCCGGAGGAGACCAAGCTCCGGGACGCCTTCAACGTCGAGCTGCACAAGATGAAGAAGAGCGGCGAACTCCTGCGCATCGTGCGGCCGTTCGGCTTCACCAAGGCCGAGATGACGGATCTGACCGCCAAGGAGCTGTGCCGATGACAGCCGGACTATGGGAGAAATGGCTCCTTCCGGGGATCTGGATCACCATCCAGCTCACCCTGTACAGCGCGCTCTTCGCCGCCGTCGTCGCCTTCGGGGTCGGCATCGCCCGTACCTCCAGGCTGTGGATCGTCCGCTTCCTCACGGGCTTCTACGTCGAGATCTTCCGCGGTACCTCGGCCCTGGTGCTGATGTTCTGGCTGTTCTTCGTGATGCCGCTGGGGTTCCAGTTCCAGCTGGTGCCGATGTGGGCGGCGGTGCTCGCCCTGGGCCTGACGTACGGCGCGTACGGCTCCGAGATCGTGCGCGGCGCGGTCGCCGCCGTGTCCCCCGCGCAGCGTGAGGCGGCGATCGCGCTCAGCTTCACGCCCGCGCAGCGGATGCGGCGGGTGATCCTGCCGCAGGCGATCCCCGAGATGATCCCGCCCTTCAACAACCTCCTGATCGAGCTGTTGAAGGCGACGGCGCTGGTCTCCGCGGTGAGCGTCGCGGACATCACCTTCGCCGCCCAGCTCTCGCGGCTGGCGACCGGTGACAGCCTGGAGATCTACTCGATCATCCTCGCCCTCTACTTCGCGCTGGCCTTCGTCCTCACCCGGCTGATGCGGCTGCTGGAACGGCGCGCCAAGGCGAGCATCGGGCAGGCGCCGGACCGGCGCGGGAAGGGCACGCTGGTCACCCGGAAGCTGTCCGCCAAACAGGAGACCGAGCAGTCCTCCAACCTGATCACTTCGGGAGGTGCCCAGTGAACTGGAACTGGGACGTCGCCAAGGACTTCCTCCCCCAGCTGGGCGACGGGCTGCTGATCACTCTCGAGGCGACCGTCCTGGGCTCGGTACTGTCCTTCGCCCTGGGGCTGGTGTGGGCGCTGGCCTTCCGCTCACCGACGCGCTTCGTGCGCTGGCCGGTGGCCGCGGTGGTGGAGTTCATCCGCAACACCCCGCTGCTGGTCCAGCTGTTCTTCTTCTACTACGTGCTGCCGACCTGGGACATCAAGTTCTCCGCGCTGACCACCGGGGTGATCGCGCTCGGCCTGCACTACTCGACGTACACCGCCGAGGTGTACCGGGCCGGCATCGACGGGGTGCCCAAGGGCCAGTGGGAGGCGTGCACCGCGCTCAGCCTCTCGCGCGGCCGCACCTGGATCGCGGTGATCCTGCCGCAGGCGATCCGCCGAGTGGTGCCGGCCCTCGGCAACTACGTGATCGCGATGCTGAAGGACTCGCCGATGCTCGCACTCATCGGGGTCGTCGACATGCTCCAGAAGGCACGGGCGCACGGCGCCACGTCCTTCGAGTACATCGAGCCCTACACGATGGTCGGCATCGCCTTCATCCTCATCGCCTATCCGGCATCCCTACTTATGCGAGCCCTGGAGCGACGCCTTGGCCACTGAAACCGAACACACCAACCCTGCCGTGGACGGCAGCGAACTGATCCGCTTCGACCGGGTGACCAAGCGCTTCGGAGACATCACGGTCCTCGACGACCTCGACTTCTCGGTGTCCTCCGGGAAGCATGTGACGCTCATCGGCCCTTCCGGGTCCGGCAAGACCACGATCCTGCGGCTGCTGATGACGCTGATCAAGCCGGACCAGGGCAAGATCCAGGTCGACGGTGAATGTCTCACCCATGAGAACCGCGGCGGAAAGCTGGTCGAGGCGGGCGAGAAGCACACCCGCGAGGTGCGCAAGAAGATCGGAATGGTCTTCCAGCAGTTCAACCTCTTCCCGAACATGCGGGTGCTGCGGAACATCACCGAAGCCCCGGTGCATGTGCTGGGCCTGAGCAAGGACGAGGCCGAGGCGCGGGCGCGCGAGCTGCTGGACCTGGTCGGGCTCGGCGACAAGTGCGACGCGTACCCGACACAGCTGTCGGGCGGGCAGCAGCAGCGGGTGGCGATCGCCCGGGCGCTGGCGATGCGGCCGCGGGTGATGCTGCTGGACGAGGTGACCTCGGCGCTCGACCCGGAGCTGGTGGCCGGGGTGCTGGACGTACTGCGTGATATCGCTCACACGACGGACATCACGATGCTGTGCGTCACGCACGAGATGAACTTCGCCCGGGACATCTCCGACGAGGTGCTGATGTTCGACTCGGGCCGGGTGATCGAGGCCGGGCCACCGGAGAAGATCTTCACCGAGCCGGAGCACGAGCGTACCCGCGAGTTTCTGAGCGCGGTGCTGTAGCGGGTGATGGCGCGGCGGACCGGCGGACCTACCGCCGGCCCGCCGCCCACAGGGCATGCCTGTGGCATATGCCAGAGTGGCGCAGCGCTGCTGAGCGGCCCGCCGCACGCCATCAATATGTTCAACACCCGCACCGAATCGCCCGCTTGGCGGCTATCGTGGTACGAAGCCGCGCCGCACAAAGCCGCCGCTGGGTGACCCTGAGGTGACCCTATGGCCATGACCTGCGGCGACGGCGCCGACGCAAGCGGTCACAACCTGCTAGGGGGGAAACCGTGGCGCTCAAGCCCGAGTCGACCGCGCCGTTCCACTCGGTACGGCACGCCCTCCGGGTCCTCGAAGTCGTCTCCCACCACACCAACGGCGTGACCGACGCCGGCATCGCCCGCGAAACCGGCCTGCCACCGGCGCACCTCGCCCAGCTGCTGCGGATGCTGCGCCGCGAGGGCTATGTGGAGCAGGTCGCGGACGGGGCCTATGTGGGCGGCACCTCCCTGTCCCTCCTGGGCTCCTCCGGCTCCGACCACCAGACCGCCGTCGAGCACAAGCTCCAGAAGTCGCTCGCCGCCCTGCGCGACTCGGTCGGCGCGGCGATCTACCTCAGCCGCTACATCGACGGCGAGGTCCGGATCACCCAGTACGCCGACAGCCCCCGCACCCCCAAGGTCAACGAATGGGTCGACTTCCGCTCCGCGGCCCACGCCATGGCCGTCGGCAAGTGCCTGCTGACCCAGCTCGACCACGACGGCCGCCGCGACCACTTCTCCCGCCACAAGACCGTCCGGCTCACCTCCCGCACGACGACCAGCGAGAAGATCCTCTTCCGCAAGCTGGAAAGCCAGCCCGCCACGGTCCCCGTCCTCGACCTTCAGGAATACGCCGTCGGCACGGTCTGCGCCGCCGTCCCCATAACCGCCGGCCGCTCAGCCGGCTGCCTCGCCCTCTCCCTCCCCCTGGAGCACGCCCACCGCCTGCGCCAGGCCGCGTACACCCTGAACCGGGAGGCGGCCCCGGTGCTGCTCTCCCTCACGATCTGATGTCCCTCACGATCTGAGAGGCCGCGGGCCAGGGCGGCCAGGAGGAGGTCAGGAGCACCCCCTCCGACCGGGTACTATTTATGGCGTCAGCAGGCGCCGCTAGCTCAGTTGGTTAGAGCAGCTGACTCTTAATCAGCGGGTCCGGGGTTCGAGTCCCTGGCGGCGCACCTTGGTTTTTACGGCCACTGACCTGGGGTTTCTCGGTTCTCCGAGAAACCCCAGTTTCGTTTGGGGCGGGTCATGGGGCTGGGCTGGGTCCGTGCACCGAGATCGCGTCGGTGGCGACACCGGCCGACGGCGTGGCGCTTCGGGTTCGCCCGTTTTTCAGGCGCCCAAGCGGACCGGCACTGGACGCAGGGCACAGAATGACCAATACCATCGGAGAGGTGGCTCACGTCACCCATAATCAGCCCATACGCCAGAAAAGACAGCAGTGTCCGAATCTTTGAGAGTAAGCAAAAAGCGCTACGTGACCACCTAAATCCGCAGGTCACGCCCTCTGTTCCCCGCGCACGCGGGGTTGGTCCCGACCTCACACATTCCCAGCTGATCGCCGTCTCCTGCTCCCCGCGTACGCGGGGCTCGTCCTCTGCAGGATTCGTTCGATGATCCGCCGTCCGAGAGCACGCGTCCGAGTGGGTCCGGGGCGAGTCTCCTGTGGCGTGCCTCGGATTACGTCACTGACCTGGGGTTTCTCGGTTCTCCGAGAAACCCCAGTCGCGATTTCCGGCCCGGTATCAGCCCGCCTTCTTCACGAACTCCGTGGTGTAGGTCTTGTTCAGGTCCACCGTGGCGTTCTTCAGGTTCGGGTTGAAGGACTTCAGGACGCGCTCGACCGTGGCCGGGCCGTCCGCCGGCATGACGCCGTCCTTGGTGAACATCGGCAGGGTGGACTTGATCGCCTGGGCGTAGAGCTCCTTGCCGCCCTGGGCGTAGTCGGCCGGCATCTTGGCGGCGATTTCCTCGGGGGTGTGGGTGGACATCCACTTGAGGGTCTTCACGAAGGCGTTGGCCAGCTTCTGGACCGTGTCCTTGTGGCTGTTCACCCAGGACGTGTTCATGTAGAGGCTGGAGGAGGGGTACGGGCCGCCGAGGGCGGCCTTGGAGCCCTCGGGGGTGCGCATGTCGATGAGGATCTTGCCGAGCTTCTGGTCCATGATCTGGGCGACGGTGGGGTCGGTGGTCATGCCGCCCTGGATCGAGCCCTGCTTCAGCGCCGCGATGAAGGTCTGGCCCGCGCCGACCGCGACCGGGGTGAACTCGCTGGTCTTCACGCCGCTGTTCACGGCCAGGTACTTGGTGAGGAAGTCGGTGGAGGAGCCGAGGCCGGTGACGCCGAGCTTCTTGCCGTTGAAGTCCTTGGGCGAGGCGATCTGCCCCGCCGCCTTGTTGGAGACGATCTCCACCTCACCGGGCGCGTGGGAGAACTGCACGACGGACTCCACCTGCTTGCCCTTGACCTGGAGGTCCAGCGTGTGGTCGTAGAAGCCGACGGCGCCCTGCACCTCGCCGGCCACCAGGGAGGTTTCGGCCTGGACACCGGCCGGCTCGGTGAGGAGCTGGACGTCGAGGCCCTCGTCCTTGAAGTAGCCGAGCCGCTGGGTGAGCATCGCGGGCAGGTAGATGACCTTGTCCAGGCCACCCACCATGATCTTGACCTTGCCGTCCTTGCCGTCCCCGCCGGAGTCGCTGCCGCATCCGGTGAGGGTGGTCAGGGCGAGCGCCGCGGCGACCGCCGCCGCGGAGATCTTGGCATAGCTGTGCATGTCACGTCCTTGGGAGAGAGAGGAATTCAGCAGGGGGAGAGGGTCGCGTCAGTGGTCGGCGCCCGGCTGGGCCGGCTTCCAGCGGAACAGCCGCCTCTCCAGGAAGGTCAGCAGGCCCTCGGCCAGCAGGGCCACCACGGCGAGGATCACCATCGCCGCGTACACCCCGGCCGCGTTGAACGTGGACTGCGAGGTCGCGACCAGCAGCCCGATCCCCTTCGTGGCGCCGATGTACTCGCCGACGATCGCGCCGATCAGGGCGAAGCCGAAGCTGACGTGCAGGCTGGTGAAGATCCACGAGGTGGCGGAGGGGATCACGACCTGGAGGGTGACTTGCCGGTTGCTCGCGCCGAGGATCCGGGAGTTGGCCACCAGATTGCGGTCGACCTCCCGCGCGCCCTGGAAGGCGTTGAAGAAGACGGGGAAGAAGACCAGCACGACCGCCGAGGCGACCTTCGAGGCGGGTCCGAGGCCGAACCAGATGAGGAAGATCGGGGCGAGGACGATCCGGGGCAGTGCGTTGAGCACCTTGATGTAGGGGCCGAGTACGTCGGCGAGGAAGGGGGCGCGGCCCAGTCCGATGCCCAGGACGACGCCCGCGGCCACGCCGATGACCCACCCGAGGAGCGCCTCCTGAAGCGTTGCCCAGACCTGTTCCCACAGGGGGCCCTGCGCGGTGCCGTGCTGGATCCAGTCCTGTAGCTGGTCCCAGATCTTCGAGGGCATCGAGAAGTTGAACGGGTCGATGACGGAGGTCCGGGCGAGCCACTCCCACAGTCCGATGACCGCGATGAGCAGCAGCGCGCGGGTGCTCTGGACGAGGATCGCGCGTTTGCGGGCGGCCCGTGTTCTGGCCGTCGTGCGGCTCGTGCCCTCTTTACCCGCGTTGTGCTTGCGTACGGCAGTCGTCGTCTCAGGCATTCGAGGCTCCTCTCTCGCGGGTGATCCGCACCTCTTCGCCGAGCGAGGACCAGATCTCGCGGTAGATCTCGATGAACCGGGGCTCCAGCCGCACCGACTCGACCTTGCGGGGCCGTGGCAGATCGATCTCGAACACTTCCTTGACGGTGGCCGGGCCGGCCGTCATGACCACGACCTTGTCGGCGAGGGCGATCGACTCCTCCAGGTCGTGGGTGACGAAGACGACGGAGGCGCCGGTCCCGGACCACAGCTCGAGCAGTTCGTCGGACATCAGCGCCCGGGTCTGGACATCGAGCGCCGAGAACGGCTCGTCCATGAGCAGGATCTCGGGGTCGTTGACGAAGGTGGCCGCGAGCGCGACGCGCTTGCGCTGGCCGCCGGACAGCTGGTGCGGGTAGCGGTCCTCGAAGGACGAGAGCCCGACCCGGGCGAGCCATTCGCGCGCCCGTTCCTTCGCCTCCGCCTTCGGTACGCCGCGGAAGCGGGGCCCGGCCATCACGTTGGACAGCACGCTGCGCCAGGGGAAGACGGCGTCCTGCTGGAAGACGAAGCCGACCTTGGACCCGATGCCGCTGACCGGCTCGCCGGTCACCAGCACATCGCCTTCCGTGGGCTCTTCCAACCCGCTGACCAGCGTCAGCGTCGTGGACTTGCCGCATCCGGTAGGGCCGACCACGGCGACGAACTCGCCCCGCCCGACGGTCAGGTCCAGATCCCTGACGGCGGTGTGGAGGCCCCCGGACGGAGTCCGGAACACCTTGCTAGCGCCCCGCAACTCGATGGCAGGGCTCGTTTGTCTGCTCATGGCCGAGGAGGCTAGGAGTGGCGCGGGCCACACCGGCAGCCTTATGGGCACAACGCGTTCTTGTGCGCACAAACCCCGTTCTGCTCGTTTAGCTCGCGCTACGGCAACGAATCCGCTACGGACCCTGGGCAACCAGCACAGAGCGCCCTTACCGTGCGATTGCAGCGACGTAAACGGAATAGCTCCTACCGCCTGTGCGGAGGACCTGGAGACGGGGGTGACCGAGATGCGGATCCGCTGGCCCAGACGCGTCTCCGCCCAGGTACTGGCCGTGCAGCTGACCCTCACCGCCGGGGTGATGGTGCTCGCCACCGGGCTCTTCCTCGCCCCGCTCAGCTCCGAGATCGACGACCAGGCGATGCACAAGGCGCTCTCCATCGCCCAGACCACCGCCGCCGATCCCGGCCTCGCACACGATCTGCTGACCACCGGGCCGAGCGCGCGCGGGCCGGTGCAGCAGACGGCCGAGCGGATCCGCCGGGCCACCGGGGCGCTGTACGTCGTGGTGCTGGACCGGCGCGGTGTGCGCTGGTCGCACACCAACGCCGAGCGCATCGGCGAACACGTCTCGACCGATCCGGAGGCGGCGCTCTCCGGGCAGCAGGTCATGCAGATCGACGTCGGCACCCTGGGTCGCTCGGCCCGCGCCAAGGTGCCGCTGCGCACCGCCGACGGGAAGATCGTCGGCGCGGTGTCGGTCGGCATCGGCTACGGCAGCGTCCACGACCAGCTGCTCGCCACCCTGCCCCGGCTGCTGCTGTACGCGGGTCTGGCGCTCGCCGTCGGTGTGCTGGCCGCGATCGGTGTCTCGCGCAGTCTGCACCGCCGTACACACGGGGTCGCGTTCGCCGATATCTCGGCACTGCTCGACGAGCGCGAGGCGATGCTGCACGGCATCCGCGAGGGCGTCGTCGCCTTCGACCGGGAGGGCCGGATACGCCTGATCAACGACGAGGCACGGCGGCTGCTCGGCGTCGGCGCGGACGCCACCGGCCACACGCTGGAGGAGGCGCTGCCCCCGGGCCGTACCACGGAGGTGCTGGCGGGGCGGGCGGACGGGGCCGATCTGCTGACGGTCAGCGGTGGCCGGGTCCTGGTGGCCAACCGTATGCCGACCAAGGACGGCGGTGCGGTGGCGACGCTGCGCGACCGCACCGAACTGGAGCTGCTGGGCCGGGAGCTGGACTCCACCCGCGGGCTGCTGGACGCGCTGCGCGCCCAGGGCCACGAACACGCCAATCGGCTGCACACCCTGCTCGGGCTGCTCGAACTCGGGCTGTACCAGCGGGCGGCGGAATTCATCGCCGGCCTCACCGCCACCCATCGGGCCTCCGCCGAGCAGGTTTCCGAGCGGGTGCGCGACCCGCTGCTCTCGGCGCTGCTCGTCGGGAAGGCCGCCATCGTGGCCGAGCGCGGGGTTTCCCTGCGCGTCTCGCCCCAGACGCTGCTGTCCGAGCGGGTGGTCGACCCGCGCGACCTGGTGACCGTGCTCGGCAACCTGATCGACAATGCGCTGGACGCCGTGGCCGCGCGGTCCAGCCCCGACCCGTTCATCGAGGTCGAGCTGCGTGCCGAGGGCGCCACCGCCGTACTGCGCGTCAGCGACAACGGCCCGGGCGTGCCACCCGAGATGCGCGAACAGATCTTCGCCGAGGGCTGGTCCACCAAGCGGGCCGCCCCCTCCCCGGCGCCGTCCCCGCGCGGCCGGGGCATCGGTCTGGCCCTGGTGCGGCGGCTCGCCGAGCGGTACGGCGGGATGGCCCGGGTCACCGCCCGGGCGGGCGGGGGCGCGGTGTTCACCGTCATCCTGCCCGAAGCGCTCGACCTGGACGGAGCCGCTACCCCGGGCCCGGATCCGGACCCGGGCCCGGCCTCCGTCTCGTGCGGCCGGGAACAGGCCCCGGCCGACGGCGGCCGCACAGACAACACGCCCATCCAGCAGCTCACCGCAGCGGGAGAGTCACGATGATCGACGTCCTCGTCGTGGACGACGACTTCCACGTCGCCGAGATCAACTCCGCGTATGTGGCCCAGATGCCCGGCTTCCGGGTCGCCGCCCGCGCCCATACCGCCGCCCAGGCCCTGGCCACGTTGGAGCGCACCCACGTCGACCTCGTCCTGCTCGACCACTACCTGCCCGACGAGACCGGGCTGACCCTCGTACGCCGGATGCGGCAGCTCGGCCACCACGCGGATGTGATCATGGTGACGGCGGCCTGCGACGTCGCCACCGTCCAGGCCGCCATGCGGTACGGCGCGCTGCAGTACCTGGTCAAGCCGTTCAACTTCGCGGGGCTACGGGCCAAGCTCGACGGCTATATGACGCTGCGCCATACGCTGGAGGGGGTCGGCGGGCGCGGTGAGACGGGCCAGGAGCGGGTGGACCGCATCTTCGGCGCGTTCCGGACCCCCGACGCGACCGCCCGCTCCGTACTCCCCAAGGGCCACTCCGCACCGACCGTCGACCTCATCCGCCGCGCCCTGGACCAGGCCGACCATCCGCTGTCCGCGCATGAGGTCGCCGAGCGCACCGGCATCAGCCGCTCCACCGCCCAGCGCTATCTCAAGTATCTGGAACACGCGGGCCGGATCAGTCTCACCCTCAAATACGGCGACACCGGCCGCCCCGAGCACCGCTACTCCTGGGTGGCGGTGAGCTGACGGGGCGGCCGGTGGCCGCGTGAGCGCATGGCGACGGGGGTTACCAGCGGGTGGTCTCGCCGAAGAAGTCGTCGATCGCGACGGCCTCTCCGGCCTCGGTGGCGACGCGGTAGACGTGTGCCCCGACCGCGAGGTCGAGTACGCCGAGTCCGAAGGGTGAGAAGATCACGGGCCTGTCGCGGTCCGTGGTGATCTCGCCGCGGATGTGCTGGGCGAGGGTGCCGGTGATGAAGTCGCGGTTGCCGTACTTCTGCTCGGCCAGGTGCGGGGAGGTGTTGGCCTTGAGGCAGTGGTCGATGTCGTCGACGATGTTGTACGCGTCGTGGATGATCTCGGGGCCGATGTCGCGCAGCGAGATGTTGAGGACCACCTGGCCGGGGGCGAAGGCCCGCGGGTCGAGGACGTAGGGCTCGCCCGCGGTGGTGGCGAAGACGATCACTTCGGCCACGTCCAGTGCGGTGTGCAGGTCGTCGGTGGTCTCGGCGCGGTAGCCGAGGGAGTCGGTGGCGTATCCGGCGAGGGCCTGTCCGTACTCGGGGTGCTGGTCGTGGACGACCACGGTCTCGATGTCCCACTCCTGGGCGGCGAAGAACTCCAGGATGTTGCGGGCGATGATGCCCGCGCCGACCACGGCCAGCCGGCGGGCGGTGCGCCCGCCGGTCAGTTGCTCGGCGGCGAGGACGGCGGAGGCCGCGGTGCGGGCCGCGCTGATCTGCGAGGCCTCCAGGAGGGCGAAGGGGTAGCCGGTGGCGTAGTCGTTGAGCAGCAGGGCGGCGGAGGCGCGCGGGATGCCGTTCTTGATGTTGCCGGGGAAGCTGCCGATCCACTTGATCCCGGCGACGTCGTGGTTGCCGCCCAGGTAGGCCGGGAGCGCGATGATCCGGCTGTCCGGCTTCTCGGGGAAGCGCAGGAAGTAGCTGTCCGGGTTGACGGAGTCGCCGTCACCGTGGGTCAGATAGGTTTCCCTCACCTCCCGCACGATCTCCCGGCGGCTGCGGCCGATGATGTCGCGGGCCGTTTTGCCGCCGATCACGCTGAACTCGAACACGGGTGTCCTTCCGGTCGTTGGGCGGGCTGGGCGTTGCGTTTCTCCGTGGGGGGCGGGCGGGGCCGAAGCGTTCTCGGCCACCGCCCGCTGTTCTTACCTCAGTACGTTTCGTCGTGCGGAATGTGTCGCTGTCACTTTCGTTCGGGGTGTTCCTCAGTACGTGACGGGCACGCCCTGAGTCTCCCGCGCCGCCACATGGCCCGGGCCCGTGTGGGGCGCCTCGGCGGGGCGGGACTTGCGGAGGAAGCCGGGTGCGGCCCAGTTCGCCCGGCCCAGCAGGGCCATCACGGAGGGCAGCAGGATCGCCCGGACGACCGTGGCGTCGAGCAGGACGGCCACCGCCAGACCCACGCCCAGCTGCTTGAAGTCCTGCATGGCCAGGGTGCCGAAGACCGCGAACACGGCGACCATGATCAGGCCGGCGCTGGTGACCACCCCGGCGGTGGAGCGGATGCCGTGGGCGATGGCGTCCCGGGTGCTGGCCCCGCGGTCGTAGGCCTCACGGATCCGGGAGACCACGAACACGTGGTAGTCCATCGAGAGGCCGAAGAGCACCACGAAGACGAACAGCGGCATCCAGGACTCCAGGGCGCCCGGGGCCTCGGTGCCGACCAGGGAGGCGCCCCAGCCGTGCTGGAAGACGGCGGTCATCACGCCGTAGGCGGCGCCCACCGACAGCAGGTTGAGGACGATCGAGGTCAGCGCGATGACCGGGGACCGGAAGGACACCAGCATCAGGAGGAAGGTCACGCCCATCACGAAGGCGAAGACCGGGACGATGCTGCTCTTGAGCTGGTCGTTGTAGTCCTCGGAGAAGGCCAGGTCACCGCGGACGAGCGTGGTGGTGTCCGAGACCTTGCCGAGGGTGTCCGGGATCAGCGTGTCGCGCAGTTCCTTGAGGGCCTTCTTGGAGGTGGCGTCGGTGCCGTTGCCGACCAGCGGGACGCTGATCTCGGCGATGTTCTCCTTGGCGTGCACCGTGACGTCGATCTGCTTGCCGGTCTGCCCGGAGCCGAGCGCCGCCTTCCTGAAGTCGGCGATGGCCTGGGTGACCTGCGGGGAGTCGATGTCGTTGGACTTGACCACCACTCCGGCCGGGGCGGGCGCTCCGGGGAACTCCTTTCCGATCCGTTCGGAGACGGACACCATCGGGTTGTCGGCGGGCAGCAGCTTGTCGGTGCCCAGCTTCTCGGTCTTCATGCCCACGGCCGGCGCGGCCAGGGCGAGCAGCAGGGCGGCGCCCAGGACGGCGAACACTCCGGGCCGGGCGAGCACCCCGCGCAGCAGGGCGTTGTTGCGGCGGCCGGCGCCGGCCGCGGCGCGGGCCTGGCGGCGGCGGGCGATGAAGGGGATACGGCCCTTCTCGACCCGGTCGCCGAGCATGGCCATCATGGCGGGCAGTACGGTCATGGAGCCGATGACCGCGATCAGGACGACCTCGATGGTGGCGAAGGCGAAGCCCTTGAACACGGTCAGCCCGGACAGGAACATGCCGGCCATGGCGACCACCACGGTGATGCCGGAGATCAGCACCGAGTGCCCGGAGGTGGCGGCGGCGATGTGCAGGGCGGTGTCCTTGTCCCGCCCGGCGGCCCGCTCCTCGCGCTCCCGGCGCAGGTAGAACAGGCAGTAGTCAACGCCGACGGCCAGGCCCATGAGGAACATCACGGAGCTGGTCATGCCGTCCACCGGCACCACCTGGCTGGTCAGGGCCAGCAGGCCCATGGCGCCGACACAGGCGGTGGCGGCGAGCAGCACCGGCAGCACGGCGGCCACGAAGGCGCCGAAGACGACCAGCAGGATGCCGAGGGCGACCGGGAGCGCCGTCATCTCGGCCCGGGCGAAGTCCTCGCCGAGGCTGTCGTTGATCTCCTTGAGGCCGGTGGCGGCGCCGTACTGGCCGAGTGTCACCGCGTCGTGGGCCGTGTCGGTCTTCTTGACGGCGTCGATGACGGGCTGGATGCGGTCGGCCGCGGTGTCCGGGTCGCCCTTGACGTCGTACTGGATGAGGGCCGAGTGCTTGTCCTGCGAGACCACCTGCGTGGTGTTCGGGTCATGCAGGTTCTTGACCAGACCGGTTTTCTTGATCGCGTTCACCGTGGCGGTCACGGCGGCCTGGAACTCGGCCTTGTCGGCGGTGAGTTTGTCGCTGTGGACCAGAACCAGTTCCGCGGCGGGCGGTGCCAGGTCGGCGTCCTGCAGGATACGCTCGGCCCGGCCGGAGTCCCCCGTCCCGTAGTCGGCGTTGGTCAGGGTCTTCTGTCCTGCGGCGCCGCCCACGACGGTGACCAGGACGACCAGGATCAGCCAGCCGAAGACGGCCGTCTTCCGATGGCGGGCGCTCCAGTCACCGAGCGCGGCGGCGAAATTTCGATGACGTGCCATTACCTCTCCTGCGGTCAGCGGCGTTTGCCCCGTAGCCGCGGAGGCCGTGGGGGATTACCCAAAACGCTAGGCGCTGCGCAGGGGCCATGGAGCCCGTGGAGCTTGCAGCAAGCTGCGCCTGCAGAGTACTGCCACCACGATCCGGACATATCGGGCACCAGGTATGCGATTCCGCTGCTACATTTCCCAGCAGCTTGATACCCGAACTCCCATGTTTCGAAGGGAATTCGGATTTCCATCGAAAGGGAAAGCTGGGAGAGGGGGATTCGTGGATATCGCCATCGCGGCAGAGAATCTTGGAAAGCGCTATGGAAATCATCAGGCGCTCGCCGGAGTGGATCTCGAAGTACGGTCCGGAACCGTGCTCGGACTGCTCGGGCACAACGGTGCGGGCAAGACCACCACCATCCGGATGCTGGCCACACTGCTGGAACCGGACTCCGGCAGCGCCCGGGTCGCGGGCTTCGACGTCGTACGCGAACAGCGCGAGGTACGCCGGAGGATCGGCCTGGCGGGCCAGTACGCCGCGGTCGACGAGCTGCTCACCGGCCGGGAGAACCTGGTCCTGCTGGGCACCCTGCTGCGGCTGGGCCGCAGGCGGGCCCGGCAGCGGGCGGAGGAGTTGCTGACGGCGTTCGAGCTCACCGGCGCCGCCGAGCGTCCGGTGCGCACCTACTCGGGCGGGATGCGGCGCCGGCTGGACCTGGCGGCCTGTCTGATCGCCTCGCCGACCGTGCTGTTCCTCGACGAGCCGACGACCGGGCTCGACCCGGCCAGCCGGATGGTGCTGTGGCAGATGGTGCGGGAGCAGGTCACCCAGGGGGTGACCGTGCTGCTGACCACGCAGTACCTGGAGGAGGCGGACTTCCTGGCCGACCGGATCATGGTCTTCGCCGCCGGCCGCACGCTGGCCGAGGGTACTCCGGACGAGCTCAAGCAGAAGGTGGGCGAGGAGTGGCTGGAGGTGGCCGTGGCCACCGCCGAGGACCTGCCCGCGGCGCTGTCCGCGCTGGGTCCGGTGGCCGTCGCCAGCCCCACGGTGGACAAGACGGACCACCGGATTTCCGTCCAACTGGCGGACAGGATGGGCTCCATCGCGGCCGCCGCGGCCGCGCTGGAGTCCTGCGGGGCCGATGTCGTCGACTTCGCGCTGCGCCGCCCCTCGCTCGACGACGTGTTCTTTCACCTCACCGGAGAGAGCAAGCCGGGCCAGGACACGCCTGGTGAAAACCCCACAACCGCAGCGGAGGACGGGTCATGAGCGGCGTGACGGGACCGGCCGAGCTCGGTGCCGGGACAGTCGGGACGGGCCGCCTGGCGGCTGTCGGAGATGTGCTGGCCCTGACCGGGCGGCATCTGCGGCATCTGCGCAGAACACCCGAGAAGCTCATCGCCGTGGCCCTGACGCCGGTGGCCATGGTGGTGATCCTGGGCTATCTGTTCGCCAGCGTTATCACGATCAAGGACAACGGCGGGGTCGAATACCACGACTACGTGATGGCCGGGGTGTTCGCCCAGATCGGGCTCACCTGCATCGGCATCACCGCGCTGGGGGTCGCCTCGGACATGAGCAAGGGTCTGATCGACCGGTTCCGTTCGCTGCCGATGGCCCGGTCCTCGGTGCTGGTCAGCCACACCGCGGCCGATCTCGTCCCGGTGGCGATCAGCATGGTCGCGGTGGGGGGGATCGGGCTGCTGGTCGGCTGGCGCACCGACGCCGGCCCGCTGTCCGTCGCGGGCGGCTTCGCGCTGCTGCTGGCGTTCGCGTACGCGATGCTGTGGCTGGGCGCGCTGCTGGGGATGGTGCTGCGCAACATGGAGGCCATCAACGGCATCTCGGCTCTGGCCCTGGTCATCCTGTCGTTCATGTCCAACTCCTTCATGCCGCTGTCCGGGCTGCCCGGCTGGCTGCGCACGGCGGTGGAGTGGAACCCGGTCAGCTCGGTGTCCGAGGCCTGCCGGGTGCTGTGGGGCAACGCGCCCGCCTCATCCGGCGGGAGTCTGCCGATGGAGCATCCGGTGCTGGTCGCGGCCATCACGGTGGGTGCGATGATCGCCGCACTGATCCCGGTGGCCCTGCGGACCTTCCGCACGGCTGCCGTGCGCTGACCATGGCGGCCGCCCGCCGGTCACTCCGGTTCCGAGGACCCGTCCGCGCTGCCCTGCAGCCAGCCCCGCTCGCCGGCGATCACACCGGCCTGGAAGCGGCTGCGGGCGCCGAGCTGGGTCATCAGTTCCGCGGTGATCCGGCGGGCGGTCCGTACGGAGATGCCCATCTTGCGGGCCACCACCTCGTCGGTGTGGCCCTGGGCCAGCAGGCTCAGTACGGCGCGGGCCTGGCTGCTGAGCCCGGTGTCCTCGTCGCGCCGCCGCGTGGCGCCGAACGGCGGAGCCTCTTCCCAGATGTGTTCGAACAGCGCACAGAGGGCGGAGACCAGCCCGGAGCCGCGCAGCAGCAGCGCCCCGACAGCGGTGTCCTCGGGGTTGCTGGGCACGACGGCCGCCTGCCGGTCGAAGATGACCATGCGCAGCGGCAGCGAGGCGACCACCCGGACCCGGCAGCCAAGGCCGGTCAGCCAGTCCAGATAGGACACGGTCTGCGGGTGGTTGATCACGCTTTCCAGGTAGACGCAGCGCATCCGCACGCCGCGCTCCAGGAGCGCCTGGTCGATCGGCTTGCTGGCCTGCCGGGACTCGGCCGACTGCCCCCCGCCGGTGGTGAATTCCATGATCTCGGAGGTGCAGTCATGGGCCAGCTCCTCGAGCCGGACCCGGACCATGTCGATGCCGTTCAGCTCCTCGACGTCCACCCGGCGCTGGTTCTGGACGGAGTCGACGTATTCAGCGACGATCTTGCTGATCGCGAGCCGGCCGGAGGTGATCTCCTGTTGCCGCTGGGTCAGTTCGACCTCCTGGCGCGCCAGCAGAGACACCAGGCTGATCTCGGGATTGATTAATAAGAGCCCGCCCGGCCGCTGGTCGGACTGGCGCACCAAGGAGAGCCTGGCCAGTTCGTCCAGGGCACTCCTGATCTGCTCTTCACCCCAGCCGAGATGCGCGACCAGTTCCGACACGCCGAGTTCGGGCCGGCCCAGCATCGCTCGGTAGACGCTCTCGGCCGCGGAACTGACACCGAGGATCTCCAGCACGTGTGTACTCCCTCGTCCCCCGCGCGCCCCCGCGCGTGATCGAAACCCACCCCTACGTCCCGATCATTTTCCTGCATGTTACGGCACGAACGGGGTGCGACCGCACGGTAGTTGATTAATTCACCTGTCCTTCGGCAGCCCGGCATCGAACCGTGAGAGGTGGCCATGTACATCGTCATGGGACGCATGCTGCGCGGCCGTACGATCGTGGACGCAGGGCAGCTACGAGCTCTGGTGTACGCCGCCGCCGAACCCGGCGACGGCCTCGAGCACGTCTATGCCGAGACCGATCTTGAGGGCGCCGGTACCGTCCTCTTTCTGTGTGCCACTTCCGCGGAACGCGCTGAGGCCACCGCCGTCCGTATCGTGGACCGTCTGCTTGCCCAGGATGAACTCCGCGGCTGGGAGTGGGAAGGCCGTCGAGGCGAAGTCTAGGGAGATCCCAAATAATCCCTGGCATTCTCCGGCCATCGCAGGACCCTGACAGCGTAAACACATGACACCGGGTCTACGGCGGGTCAGACTCATAACACCGGACAGGAATTCAACCCATTCTGGAATTCCCGCTTCCGAAACTCGAGAGTAACCAATCCCCAGAGAAAAGGGAATACTCATGTCTGTCACCAACCCCTCCTCCGCCCGCATGAATGCCTTCATCTCGCTCGCATTCGGAGCCGTTATTCTCGCCACTTCCCCGGCCGCGCCGGGCGTCGGCTGGGACAGAGCGGCCGCGTTCGCTCCGGAGGTCGGCTGGGACAAAGTCATGGCCTCCCCCGAGGTCGGCTGGGACCTGGCCCCGGCCCACGACCCCGGCGCGGGCCGGGACAACGTGGCGGCCGGCGAGCCGGACGTCGGCTGGGACCGCGCGGGGGCCGACGGGCCCGGAGTCGGCTGGGACAGCAAGCCCCGCACCCAGGACGTGGGCTGGGACTGAGCAGCGGGACGGATACGGCGATCAGGGGGAAGGTCTCGTGCCCATCATCACGACGCCGCAGGAGTTCAACGAAGAGGACCTCTTCGTGGACCTGCGGGAGATGTTCGGCTATCCGCTCTATCTGAAGTGCGAGGGGTTCAACTTCGCCGGCTCAGTGAAGCTCAAGGCCGCCGCGTCCATGATCGAAGCAGCCGAACGCGGCGGGCTCCTGGGCCCCGAATCGATCCTGGTCGAGTCCTCTTCGGGAAACCTCGGCATGGCGCTCAGCGTGATCGCCGCCGCCAAGGGCTACCGGTTCATCTGCGTGGTGGACTCACGGACCAACCTGTCCACCCGGCAGGTCATCGAATCGCTCGGCAGCGAGGTGCATGTCATCACCGAGCCGTCCGTCACCGGCGGTTTTCTCGGGGCACGCCTCGATTTCGTGCGCGGGCTGTGCACCACGGATCCGCGTTACGTCTGGCTGAACCAGCACGCCAACCAGAACAACTGGAAGGCGCACTACCGCACTACCGCGCCCGCCATTGAAAAGCAGTTTCCCAACCTGGAAGTGCTGTTCGTCGGGGCGGGTACCACGGGCACGTTGATGGGCTGCGCGCGCTACTTCAAGGAGCAGCCGAACTCCCCCGTCACGGTCGTCGGCATCGACAGCGTCGGCTCGGTCACCTTCGGCGCCCCGGCCGGCCCCCGCATGATCCCCGGCCTGGGCGCCGGAGTGCGGCCCGCCCTGTTCGATCAGCGGTACATCGACGACATGGTGCTGGTCCCCGAGATCGAGACCATCCGCACCTGTCACACCCTGGCCCGCGGCGGCTTCCTGTTCGGCGGCTCCACCGGCACCGTCGTCAACGGCGCCGTGAAGTGGCTGGCCGAGCACCGCCCCGGCCAGAACGTCACCGCCGTGGCCATCTCGCCCGATCTCGGCGACCGCTACCTGGACACCATCTACCGGCCCACCTGGGTCCAGGACGTCTACGGCCTGGACGCGCTGGAGCCGGCTCCCCGTCCGGGCGCCGTCACATCAGGAGTGCACTGACGATGAGAGAGACCGCCCTTTTCGAACTACCGCTCTCCGGTGCGCAACGGGAGATGTGGTACGCGCAAGCGCTCGACCCCGGAAACCCCGTCTACACCATGGCCGACCATCTCGACCTGGACGGGCCGCTGGACCTGGCGCGGTTCGAGCGCGCCTGGTGGCAGCTGATCCGCGAAACGGAGTGTGTGCGGGCCCGGTTCACCGAGCGCGACGGCGAGCCCGTGCAGACGGTGCATCCGCTCGGCGAGCGCTCACTGGCCGTACGCGACTTCCGCGCCGCCACCGACCCCGACGCGGCCTCCCGCCACCGGACCGCCGAGGACCTGCGGCTCCCCTCCTCCCTGGGCGCCGAGGCGTTCCACAGCGAGCTGCATCTGCTCGGCCCGCGGCGCACCCGGCTCTACGCCCGGGCCAACCACATCCAGATGGACGGCTTCAGCCGCTCGGTGTTCTACCAGCGACTGGCCGAGTTGTATCAGGATGGGGCAGCCCCGAGCGAAGGCGAGGCAGCCGACGGCGCGCTGCCGCCGCTGGCCGAGCTGCTCGCCGACGAGGAGGCGTACCTCGCCTCCCCGGCCCACGCCCGCGACGCGCGGTTCTGGGCCGGGCGGTTCGACACCGCCCCGGAGCCCACCCGGCTGTCCCGGCGGCGCCCGGAGCACGCCCGCCACACCCTGCGCCGCACCACCCCGCTGCCCGAGTCCACCGTGGCCCGGCTGGGCGAACTGGCCTGGGAGGCGCGGGTCACCTGGCCCACCACGCTGATCGCGGCCACCGCCGCGTGGGCCGCCCGGGCCAGTGGCGACGGGGAGGTGCTGCTGACCCTTCCGGTGCCCGCCAGGACGGGGGCGACCGCCCGGGCCGTGCCCGGGATGCGCGCCAACTTCCTGCCGCTGGCCCTGTCGGTACGCCCCTCGATGACCCGCGCCGAGCTGCTCCGGCACACGGCCGCCGAGGTGCGGGCCACCGTGCGCCACCAGCGGTACCGCGGCGATGAGCTACGGCGCGAGCTGGGCTTCACCGGCGACGCCGACACCACGTACGGGCCCACGGTCAATGTGCTGGAGTCCGGGGTGGACTTCGCCTTCGGCGCCGCGTGCACCGGCCGGCTGCACAACCTGTCCACCGGGCCGGTGCCCGACCTCCAGATCATCTATCTGGACACGCCGGGCGACGGCTGGATCCTCCGCCTGGACGCCAACCCCAGCCTCTACACCGACGCCGAGCTGACCGCCCACCAGGACCGGCTGCTGGCCGCCATCGAGTCCTTCGCGCACGGCGCCGACGACCTTCCGCTGGGCCGTGTCGATGTCACCCTGCCCGCCGAGCGGCAGCGGCTGCTGGTCGACTGGAACGCCACCGAACGCACCGGCGGCTTCACGGACGTGGTGGAGCGGGTACGGGAGCTGGCCGGACTGGCTCCGCACGCGGTGGCCGTCGACGACGGCGCGACCCGGCTGAGCTACGCCGAGCTGGTCACCCGCGCCGACGCCCTCTCCCGCACGCTGACCGGCGCCGGGCTCTCCACCGGCTCACTGGTCGCGCTGGCCGCGGGGCCCAGCGCGGCCTTTGTGACCGCGGTGCTCGGCGTGCTGGGCGCGGGGGCCGCGTGGGTGCCGCTGGACGTACGGGCCCCTGTCGCCCGCGGGGCCTCCCTGCTGGCCGACAGCGGGGCGCGGGCGCTGCTGTTCGGCCGGGACCAGGAGGAGTTCGCCCATCAGGTGCTGGCCGCCTGCGGCGGCTGGCCCGAGGTGATCGAGCTCGACGGTGCAATACCGAAGGGCGCGGAGGGCTCCGGGAATGCTGCGGCGGATCTTCTACCGGTTGCGGGCAAGGGCGACGACCTGGCTTACGTGATCTTCACCTCGGGCTCCACCGGCCGCCCCAAGGGCGCGATGGTCCACCGCCACGGCATGGTCAACCACCTCCTCGCCAAGGTCGAGGACCTGGACCTGACCGCCACCGACTCGGTGGTCCACAACGCGCCCGTGACCTTCGACATCTCCATCTGGCAGATGCTGTCCGCGCTCGTCGTGGGCGGCCGCACCCGGGTGGTGTCCCGCGAGGTGGCCGGCGATCCGCAGACGCTGTTCGCGCTGGCCGACGCCGAGCGGATCACCGTGCTCGAAGTGGTCCCCTCGCTGCTGCGGGTGGCCCTGGACGAGTGGGACACCGGGGCGGCCCGGCCGGAACTCGCCGCGCTGCGCCACCTGGTGGTCACCGGGGAGACCCTGCCGGTCGACCTGTGCCGCCGCTGGCTCGGGTACTACCCCGGCGTCCCGCTGGTCAACGCGTACGGGCCCACCGAGTGCTCGGACGACGTCACGCACGCGTTCATCCGCTCCGAGGACGACCTGGGCCCGGTGCGGGCGCCGATCGGCTCGGCGGTGCGCAACACCAGCCTGTACGTCCTCGGCGACGGGCTGCGCCCGGTGCCCGCCGGGGTGCCCGGCGAGCTGTACGTCGGCGGGTTCGGGGTCGGCCGCGGCTATCTGGACGACTCGCGCCGCACCGCCTCCGTGTTCGTCGCCGATCCGTACTCCCCGGTGCCCGGCGCCCGGATGTACCGCAGCGGCGACCGGGTGGTGCACCGGCCGGACGGGCAGCTGGAGTTCCTGGAACGCGTCGACCACCAGGTCAAGATCCGCGGCCATCGCATCGAGCTCGGCGAGATCGAGGCCGTGCTGCGCGATGTGCCCGGCGTCATCGACGCCGTGGTGACCGTGGCCGTGGACCGCGAGGGCAACTCCCGGCTCGCGGCCTTCCTGTCCGGCACCGCCGACGTGGTCGCCGCGCGGGACCGGGTGGCGGGCGCGCTGCCCGACTACATGGTGCCCGCGGCCTTCGTCGTGCTGGACAACCTGCCGCTGACCGTCAACGGCAAGGTGGACCGCAAGGCGCTGCCGGAGCCGGACTTCGCCGGCGCCGCGGCGGGTTCGGGCCGCGCCCCGCGGGGTCCGCGCGAGGAGGTGCTGTGCCAGCTGTTCGCGGACGTGCTGAACCTGGAGCGGGTGTCGATCGACGACGACTTCTTCGGGCTCGGCGGCCACTCGCTGCTCGCCACCAAGGTGATCAGCCGGCTGCGCGTGCTGCTCGGCATCGAACTGCCCATCAAGGCCCTGTTCGACGCGCCCACCGTCGAGCGGCTCGCCGCCGCGCTGGACGGCGCCGGCCAGGCTCGGCCCGCGCTCGTCGCGGCGGACCGCCCCGCCGAGCTGCCGCTGTCCTTCGCCCAGCAGCGGCTGTGGTTCCTCGGCCACCTGGACAACCGCAGCGCCACCTACCACCTGCCCCGGGCGCTGCGGCTGTCCGGCGAGCTGGATCCGGCCGCGCTGGCCGAGGCGCTGGCCGATGTGGTCGCCCGGCACGAGAGCCTGCGCACGGTCTTCCCCGAGACGGACGGGCGCGCCACCCAGGTCGTGCTGGCCGCCGAGGTGGCCCGGCCGGGCCTGCCGGTGACCGAGGCGGCCGAGGACGAGCTGGGGTCGCTGCTGGCCGAGCGGGCGGCGCGCCCGTTCGACCTGGCGGCGGAACTGCCGCTGCGCGCCGAGCTGTTCAGGGTCGCCGAGGAGGAGCACGTACTGCTGGTCGTGCTGCACCACATCGCGGGCGACGGCTGGTCGGTGCTGCCGCTGGCCCAGGACCTGCGCGAGGCGTACGCGGCGCGGGTGCGCGGCCGGGCGCCCTCGTTCCGGCCGCTGCCCGTCCAGTACGCCGACTACACGCTGTGGCAGCGCGAGCTGCTGGGCGACGGGCAGGACCCGGAGTCCCTGGCGGCGCGGCAGCTCGCCTTCTGGCGCGAAACGCTGGACGGGCTGCCGGACGAGCTGGAGCTGCCCACCGACTTCCCGCGCCCCGCGCTGCCCTCCTACCGGGGCGGCACGGTGGACTTCCGCCTGGAGCCCGAGCTGCACGCGGCCGTGACGGCGCTGGCGCGCTCGTCCGGGGCCAGTGTGTTCATGGTGCTCCAGGCCGCGCTGGCGGCGCTGCTGACCAAGCTGGGCGCCGGGGAGGACATCCCGCTGGGCACGCCCGTCGCGGGGCGCGGCGAGGCCGCGCTCGAGGGTCTTGTCGGCTTTCTCGTGAACACCCTGGTGCTGCGCACCGACGTGTCCGGCGACCCGACCTTCCGGGAGCTGGTGGGGCGGGCACGCGGCGCCGATCTGGCGGCCTTCGACCATCAGGACGTCCCGTTCGAGTGGTTGGTCGACGCGGTCAGCCCGGCCCGCTCGCTGTCGCGGCAGCCGCTGTTCCAGGTGATGCTGGCGTTCCAGAACAACGCGCCCGCCGACTTCGGGCTGCCGGGCCTGGCCACCACCATGACCCCGGTGCCCACCGGCACCGCCCGCTTCGACCTGGCCTTCGAGCTCACCGAGGAACGATCGCCCGACGAGGCTTCTGGGGTGCCCGGCGGCATCAGCGGACAGCTGGAGTACAGCGCGGACCTGTTCACCGAGGCGAGCGCGGCGGTGATCGCCGAGCGGCTGGTGGAGCTGTTGCGCAAGGCCACCGCCGAGCCGGACCGGCCGCTGAGCCGGCTGGACGCCCTGCTGCCCGAGGAGGCCGCGCGCGTCCTCGGCGCCTGGGCCGGCAGCGGTGCCGAAGCCCCCGAAGCGGCCACGCTCCCCGAGCTGTTCGCCGCCCGGGTGGCGCTGGACCCGGGGCGTACGGCGCTGCTGGCCACGGGCGTGGGCCCGGTCACGTACGGGGAGCTGGACGAGCGGGCCAACCGGCTCGCCCACCATCTGATCTCCCGCGGCGTGGGTCCCGAGGACACCGTCGCGCTGGTCCTGCCCCGCACGGTCGAGGCGGTGGCGGCGGTGCTCGCGGTGCTCAAGGCGGGTGCGGCGTATCTGCCGGTCGACCCGGCGTATCCGCAGGACCGCGTCGACTACGTGATCGCCGACGCCCGGCCGGCCGCGGTGCTCACCACGGCGGAGCGGGCGGGGGCGTTCCAGCAGACGGAGGGGATCCTCGCGCTGGACGCGCCGGAGACCGCCGCCGCGCTGGCCGCGGCCCCCGCGCACGACCCGACGGACGCCGACCGGCTGGGGCGGCTGACGCCCCAGCACCCCGCGTACGTCATCTACACCTCGGGCTCCACCGGCCGCCCCAAGGGCGTGGTCGTACCGCACGCCAATGTGGCGGTGCTGGCCGCGCAGGGCGAGCCGTTCGGGGTGCGGGAGGGCGCGCGGGTGCTGCAGTTCGCCTCGTTCAGCTTCGACGCCGCCGCCTGGGAGGTCTGCACCTCGCTGCTGACCGGCGCGGTGCTGGTGCTGGCCGGCGAGGAGGACCGGGCGCCCGGCGAACCGCTCGCCGCGCTCATCGCCGAGGCCCGGATCGACGTGGTCTGCCTGCCGCCGACCGTGCTCTCCGCCTGGCCCGAGGACCTGCCCATGCCCGAGGGAATCACGGTCATCACGGCGGGCGAGGCCTGCCCGCCCGAGCTGGTGGAGCGGTGGTCGGCCGGACGCCGGATGATCAACGCGTACGGGCCCACCGAGACCACCGTCTGCGCCACCCTCAGCGAACCGCTCTCCGGGGCCGTCAAGCCGCCCGTCGGCCGCCCGCTGCCCGGCACCCGGGTGCGGGTGCTGGACGCGGCGCTGCGGCCGGTGCCGGTCGGGGTCACCGGGGAGCTGTACGTGACGGGGGCCGGGCTGGCCCGCGGCTATCTGGGGCGGGCGCGGCTGACCGCCGAGCGGTTCGTCGCCGACCCGTACGGGGAGCCCGGCTCGCGGATGTACCGCACCGGGGACCTGGTGCGCTGGCTGCCCGACGGAACGCTGGACTACGTCGGCCGCTCGGACGACCAGGTCAAGCTGCGCGGCTTCCGAATCGAGCCCGGGGAGATCGAGAGCGCCCTGCTCGCGGACCCCGGCATCGCCCAGGCCGCGGTGATCGTGCGCTCGGACCGCCCCGGGGAGAAGCGCCTGGTCGGATACGTCGTCCCGGCCGGGGAAGAGGCGCCGGACGCGGCGCGGTTGCGGGAGGGGCTGGCCGAGCGGCTGCCCGACTACATGGTCCCCGCCGCCTTCGTCACGCTGGACGCCCTGCCGCTGACCGGCAACGGGAAGCTGGACCGCAAGGCGCTGCCCGCGCCCGACTTCACCGCCCGTGCCACGGGCCGAGCGCCGGTCACCGCGCAGGAGGAGACGCTCTGCCAGGTCTTCGCCGACGTACTGGGCCTGGAGCGGGTCGGCGCCGACGACAGCTTCTTCGACCTGGGCGGCGACTCGATCGTCTCGATCCAGCTGGTCGGCCGGGCCCGCAAGGCCGGGCTGCTGATCACCGCCCAGGACGTGTTCACCCACCGCACCCCCGCCGCGCTCGCGGCCGCCGCCAAGCCCGCCACCGAACTGGTGGTGCTGGGCACGGACGACGGCGTCGGCACCCTGGCGCCCACCCCGATCGCGCACTGGCTCCAGGACCTGTCCCGGGGCGCGGAGTTCGCCGGGTTCCACCAGGCGGTCGTGGTGCACACCCCGGCCGGCGCCACCCAGGCCACCCTGGCCGCGGCGCTGCAGGCCCTGCTCGACCACCATGACGCGCTGCGGATGCGCCTGGAATCCGACAGCACGAACGGGTCCTGGACGCTGCGGATCGCCGAGCCGGGCGCGGTGCGCGCCAAGGAGCTGCTGAGCCGCGTGGGCGTCGCCTCGCTGCCCGAGGAGTCCTGGGCCGAGGCGGTGACCGGCTCGGCCGCCGCGGCGCAGGCCCGGCTCGACCCGCGCACGGGCGCCATGGTCCAGGCGGTGTGGTTCGACGCGGGCACCGGGCGCCCCGGGCGGCTGCTGCTGACGATGCACCACCTGGTCGTCGACGGGGTGTCCTGGCGGATCCTGCTGCCCGACCTGGCCCAGGCGTACGAGGCGGTCACGCATCGCACGCCGGTGGCGCTGCAACCGGTGGGCACCTCGCTACGCCACTGGTCCGGGCTGCTGGCGGCCGAGGCGCGCACGGTGCGCCGCGGCGCCGAACTGCCCTACTGGCGCGAGGTGGTGGCCACCTGCGACCCGCCGCTGGGCAGCCGCCCGCTCGACCGCGCCCGGGACACCACGGCCACCGCCCGCACCCTGCGGCTGTCCCTGGACACCGACACCACGGCGGCGCTGCTGACCGAGGTCCCGGCCGCCTTCCACACCGAGGCCAACGACGTGCTGCTGGCCGGTCTCGCGCTGGCCGTGGCCGACTGGCGGCGGCGCCGGGGCGAGGAGAGCTCGGCCGTGCTGGTGGAGCTCGAGGGCCACGGTCGGGAGGAGTTCGCGGAGGGGGTGGACCTGAGCCGGACCGTCGGCTGGTTCACCACCACCTGCCCGGTGCGGCTGGAGCTGGGCTCGCACCACGTGCACGACTCCGACTGGGCCGAGGCCTGGTCGGGCGGGCCCGCCGCCGGTCTCGTCCTCAAGGCGGTCAAGGAGCAGCTGCGCGCCCTGCCCGACCACGGTCTTGGCCACGGCCTGCTGCGGCGGCTCGCCCCGGACACCGCGCCCGAGCTGGTCGCGGCGGACCCGCCGCAGCTGGGCTTCAACTACCTGGGGCGGCTGCCCGCCCCCGTGGCCGAGGACTGGTCCGTCGCACCCGAGGCGGCGCTGGTCGCGGCCGGCGCGGACCCGGACCTGCCGCTGCCGCATGTGCTCGGGCTCAACGCCCTCACCGAGGACGGCCCGGACGGGCCGCGGCTGGTGGCCGCCTGGACGTGGGCCGCCGAGCTCCTGGCCGAGGACGACGCGCGAGCCGTCGCCGAGGGCTGGTTCCGCGCGCTGAAGGCCCTGGCCCTGCACGCCCAGAGCCCGGATTCGGGCGGGCACACCCCTTCCGATGTCGACCTGGTGGAGCTGAGCCAGGACGAGATCGACGAGTTCGAAGACGAGATGGATGAGTGGTCCCTGTGAGCGGAACTCTGAGTCACCCGGCGAGCGGAGGCGCGCTCCGAGCGCCGACGCGCACCGCCAAGCGGTCCAATTTCAGTGATGTCCTGCCGCTGACCCCGCTGCAGGAAGGGCTGCTCTTCCACGCGGTGTACGAGCAGCAGGCCGAGCTGGACGTGTACGCCATCCAGCTGGTGCTGGACCTCGAGGGCCCGCTGGACGCGGGCCGCCTCAAGGCCGCGGCCGCCGCCCTGCTACAGCGCCACCCCAACTTGCGGGCGGCTTTCCGCTACCGCAAGAACGGCGACCCGGTGCAGCTGATCCCGCGCGCCGTCGAGGTGCCGTGGACCGAGACGGATTTGCGCTCGCTCGCCCCCGGGGAGCGGGCCGCCGAGGTACAGCGCATCACCGACGAGGACCGGGTGCGGCGGTTCGACGTACACCGCCCGCCGCTGCTGCGGTTCATCGTGATGAACCTGGGCGGGGGCGCGCATCGCGTCGTACTGACGGCACATCAGATGCTGTTCGACGGCTGGTCCATGCCGCTGATCGTGCGCGAGCTGTTCACGCTGTACGGCGGGGACACCGCAGCTCTCGCCCCCGCCACCCCGTACAAGTCCTATCTCTCGCATCTGGCCGGGCAGGACCGGGCCGCCGCCGAGGAGGCGTGGCGCGGGGCGCTGGCCGGGCTCGACGAGCCGACCCTGGTCGCCCCTGCCGCGGCCGGGCGGGCGGCGGCGCTGCCCGGGCACCACGCGGTGGAGCTGCCCGCGGCGTTCACCGCCGAGCTCACCGCCTGGGCGCGCGCCCGGGGGCTGACTCTGAACACCGTGGTGCAGGGCGCCTGGGCGGCCACCCTCTCCACGCTCACCGGGCTGCGCGACGTGGTCTTCGGCGGCACGGTCTCCGGCCGGCCGCCGGGGCTGCCCGGGGTCGAGACGATGGTCGGGCTGTTCATCAACACCCTGCCGGTCCGGGTCGACCTGGACCCGGCCCGCTCGTTCGCCGAGATCCTCACCGACCTCCAGGACCGGCAGACCGGCCTGCTGCCGCACCAGCATCTGAGCCTCACCCGGATCCAGCAGGCCGTCGGCGCCGGGGAGCTCTTCGACACGGTATTGGTCTTCGAGAACTATCCGCTCGACCCCTCGCAGATGGCGGAGCCCGCGCCCGGGCTGCGCATCGCCGGGCTGGAGGCGAAGGACGCCACGCACTATCCGCTGAGCCTGATGGCGCTGCCCGGCGAGCGGCTGCGGCTGGACGTCGGATACGCCCCGGACCTGTACACCGCCGCTGAGGCGGCCGCGGTGATGGACCGCCTCACGGGGCTGCTGCGGACCCTGCTCGACCACCCCGACCGGCCCTTCGGGCAGCTCGACGCGCTGCTGCCCGGCGAGCGCGAGCGGGTCCTCGACCTGCCCGCCGACCCGGCGCCGAGCGATCCGTTCGCGGACGTGGTCGAGCGGGTGCGGGCGCTGGCCCGGGAGCAGGCGGAGGCACCGGCCGTCACCGACGGCCGGGAGACCCTGAACTACCGGGAGCTGGTGGGCCGGGGCAGCGCCCTGTCCCGGGAGCTGACCGGGCGTGGCATCGGCCCGGGCTCGCTGGTGGGCGTGCTCGCCGCCCCCGGGGCGCGCTTTGTGACGGCGGTGCTCGGCACGCTGGGCGCGGGCGCGGCGTGGGTGCCGCTGGACATCGCGGCGCCGATGGCCCGTACGGCCGCGCTGGTCGCGGACGCGGGGGTGGCGCTGCTGCTGACCGACGCCGAACACACGGAGTTGGCCTCGGAGGTGGGCGGCGCGCTCCCCGTCCTGACGGTGAACGGCCACTGCGACCCGCCCGGCGACCTCGCGCCCGTGGCCGGGGCGGGCGACGACCTGGCGTACGTCATCTTCACCTCGGGCTCCACGGGCCGCCCCAAGGGCGCGATGGTCCACCGCCGGGGCATGGTCAACCACCTGCTGGCCAAGGTCGAGGACCTGGATCTGACCGCGTGCGACACGGTCGTGCACAACGCGCCCGTCACCTTCGACATCTCGGTGTGGCAGATGCTGTCCCCGCTGGTCGTGGGCGGTCTGCTGCGGGTGGTGCCCAAGCGGACGGCGGCCGACCCGGCCGAGCTGTTCGGGATGGTCGGCCCGGAGCGGATCACCATCCTGGAGGTCGTGCCCTCGCTGCTGCGGGCGGCCCTGGACAGCTGGGACGCGGGCGCGCCGGTGCCGGATCTGACGCGGCTGCGCCGGCTGGTGGTCACCGGCGAGGCGCTGCCCGCCGAGCTGTGCCGCCGCTGGTTCGCGTACTTCCCCGGCATTCCGCTGGTCAACGCGTACGGGCCCACCGAGTGCTCGGACGATGTGACCCACGCGGTGATCCGGGACGCCGACGAGGTGCCCGGGGTGCGGGCGCCGATCGGGTCGGCGGTGCGCAACACCGGCCTGTATGTGCTGGACGACGGGCTGCGCCCGGTGCCCGCCGGGGTGCCCGGCGAGCTGTACGTGGGCGGGATCGGGGTGGGCCGCGGCTATCTCGGCGACCCGCGCCGCACCGCCGCCGTGTTCGTCGCCGACCCGTACTCCCCGGTGCCCGGCGCCCGGATGTACCGCACCGGGGACCGGGTGGTGCGGCGGGCCGACGGGCGTCTGGAGTTCCTGGAGCGGCGCGACCACCAGGTCAAGATCCGGGGCCATCGCATCGAGCTCGGCGAGATCGAGGCCGTGCTGCGCACCGTGCCCGGGGTCACCGACGCGGTGGTGAACGTCGCGAAGGACACCCGGGGCGAGGGCCGGCTGGTCGGCTATCTGGCCGGCGCGGCGGACCCGGCGGCGGCCCGGAAGTCGATCGCCGACCGGCTGCCGGAGTACATGGTGCCGTCCGCGTTCGTCCTGCTGGACGTGTTGCCGCTGACCGCCAACGGCAAGGTGGACCGCAAGGCGCTGCCCGCCCCCGAGATCGCCACCTCGGCCGGGCGCGGCCCGCGCACCCCGCGCGAGGAGCTGCTGTGCCAGGCCTTCGCCGAGGTGCTCGGCCTGGACCGGGTCTCCATCGACGAGGACTTCTTCGACCTCGGCGGCCACTCGCTGCTCGCGACCCGGCTGATCAGCCGGGTGCGGTCGCTGCTGGACGCGGAGGTTCCGCTCCGTACGGTCTTCGAGGCGCCGACCCCGGCCGCGCTCGCCGCCCGGCTGACCGGCGCCGACGCCGCGCGGCCTGCGCTGACCGCGGCGACGCGCCGTGGGCGGCTGCCGCTGTCGTTCGCCCAGCGGCGCATGTGGTTCCTGGGGCGGCTCGAGGGCCCGTCAGGCACCTACAACCTGCCGTGGACGCTGCGGCTGGCCGGAAAGCTGGACCGGCCGGCGCTGCGCGCCGCCCTCGGCGATGTGGTGATGCGGCACGAGGCGCTGCGCACGGTCTTCCCCGAGGCGGCCGACGGCCCGTACCAGCGTGTCCGCCGCCGGGCGCGGATCACCCTGCCGGTGCACCACGTCACCGAGTCCGAGCTGGCGGACGCGGTCGGCGAGTTCGCCGCGCGCGGCTTCGACCTGTCCCGCGAACTGCCGTTCCGCGCGGCGCTTTTCGCGCTCGGCAAGAACGACCACGTGCTGGTGACGGTCATCCACCACATCGCGGGCGACGGCTGGTCCAACGCCCCGCTGGCCCGGGACCTGAGCCGCGCCTACGCGGCCCGGCTGCGCGGCGAGGAGCCGAAGTGGAGCCCGCTGCCGGTGCAGTACGCGGACTACGCGCTGTGGCAGCGCGAACTGCTGGGTGACGAGGGCGACCCCGAGTCCCTGGCCGCCCGGCAGCTGGAGTTCTGGCGCGAGACGCTGGACGGGCTGCCGGACGAGCTGGAGCTGCCCACCGACTTCCCGCGCCCCGCGCTGCCCTCCTACCGGGGCGGCACGGTGGAGTTCACCGTCCCGGCCGCCACCCACGCCCGCGCCGCCGCGCTGGCCAGGGAGTGCGGGGCGAGCCTGTTCATGGTGGTGCAGGCGGCGCTGGCCACGATGCTGTCCAAGCTGGGCGCCGGGGAGGACATCCCGGTCGGCACCCCGGTGGCCGGGCGCACCGACGACGCGCTGGACGACCTGGTCGGCTTCTTCGTCAACACCCTGGTGCTGCGCAGCGACCTGTCGGGCGATCCGACCTTCCGGGAGCTGGTGGGCCGGGTGCGCTCGGCGTCGCTGGCCGCCTTCGCCCACCAGGACCTGCCGTTCGAGCGGCTGGTGGACGCCCTGTCCCCGGCCCGGTCGATGGCCCGGC
Organism: Streptomyces sp. LZ34; assembly: GCF_053890475.1. Taxonomy (NCBI): domain Bacteria; kingdom Bacillati; phylum Actinomycetota; class Actinomycetes; order Kitasatosporales; family Streptomycetaceae; genus Streptomyces; species Streptomyces sp. LZ34. The sequence goes on along the minus strand of NZ_CM132680.1, from coordinate 8,054,816 downwards.
ACGCGCTGTTCCAGACGATGCTGGCGTTCCAGAACAACGCGGCGGCGAAGCTGGAACTGCCCGGTCTCGAAGGGACGGTCGGGGTGGCGCGCACCGGCAGCGCCCGGTTCGACCTGGCCTTCGACCTGGCCGAGGAGCACACCGGGTCCGGGGCGCCGGGCGGGATCGCCGGGCGCCTGGAGTACAGCGCCGACCTGTTCACCGAGGAGACCGCGCGCACCCTGGCCGCCCGGCTGGCCCATCTGCTGGACCGGCTCACCGCCGCCCCCGACGGCCGGCTGGGCGAGGCGGACGCGCTGCTGCCGGGCGAGCGGGAGCGGCTGCTGGTGGACTGGAACGGCGCGCCCGCGCACGACGCCGAACCGCCGCTGTACGAGCGGTTCGAGGCGCGGGCGGCCGCGGCACCCGACCATCCCGCGCTGCTCTTCGAGGGGCGTCAGGTCGGCTATCGCGAGCTGAACGAGCGGGCCAACCGGCTGGCGCGGGCCCTGGTAGCGCGCGGCGCGGGCCCCGACCGGCTGGTCGCCATCGCCCTGCCGCGCTCCCCCGAGATGGTCGTGGCGGTGCTGGCGGTGCTCAAGTCGGGCGCCGCGTATCTGCCCGTCGACCCGGCGTACCCGGCCGACCGGATCGGCTACATGATCGAGGACGCCCGGCCGGTGCTCGCCCTGACCGACCGCGAAGTGGCGCGGGCGGTGCCGGGTCTCACCGCCGTGCCACAGCTGCTGCTGGACGCCCCGGAGGCGGTGGCGGAGGTCGCCGCCCTCCCGGCGGACGACCTGCGGCCGCACGAGCGCCCGGCCCCGCCGGCCGCGGGCCACACCGCGTACGCCATCTACACCTCCGGCTCCACCGGCCGCCCCAAGGGCGTCGTCGTGCCGCTCGGCGCCTTCGCCAACTTCCTGGCCGAGACCTCACGCCTGCTGGACCTGGGCGCGGACGACCGGCTGGTGTCGGTGACCACCTTCGGCTTCGACATCGCCAACCTGGAGATCTTCGTCCCGCTGCTGTCCGGCGCCACGCTGGTGCTGGCCCCGCCCGCGACCGTACGGGACCCGCAGGCGCTGGCCGCGCTGCTGGTCGAGGCCCGCGCGACCGTCGTGCAGGCCACCCCGACGCTGTGGCACGCCCTGGTCAGCGGACACCCGGGGGCGCTGCGCGAGGTGCACGCGCTGACCGGCGGCGAGGCGATCAGCCAGGACCTGGCCACCGCCCTGCACAGCGCGGCGCGCAAGGTGACCAATCTGTACGGGCCGACGGAGACCACCATCTGGTCCACCGCCGCCGAGCTGGACGGCACGGGCACCCCGCCCATCGGCCGCCCGCTGGCCGGCAACCGGGCGTATGTCCTGGACGCGGCGCTGCGGCCGGTGCCGGCCGGAGTGCGGGGCGAGCTGTATCTCGGCGGGGCCTCCCCGGCCCGCGGCTACCACGACCGGCCGGGGCTGACCGCGCAGCGGTTCGTCGCCGACCCGTACTCCCCGGTGCCCGGCGCCCGGATGTACCGCACCGGCGACCTGGTGCGCCGACGGCCGGACGGCACGCTCGACTATCTGGGCCGGGCGGACCACCAGGTCAAGGTGCGCGGCTTCCGCATCGAGCTGGGCGAGATCGAGGCCACGCTGCTGGCCCATCCGCGGGTGGCGCAGGCGGCGGTGGTGGTACGCCAGGACTCACCCGGCTCACCCGGCTCACCCGGCCAGCCACGGCTGGCGGCGTACGTGGTGCCGCGCGGCGAGCCCGGCCTCGACCTGGCCGAGCTGCGGGCCCACTTGGCGGGCGCGGTGCCCGACTACATGGTCCCGGCGTCCTTCACCGAGCTGGAGCGGATGCCGCTGACGCCCAACGCGAAGGTGGACCGCAAGGCCCTGCCGGCCCCGGGGCTGCCCCGCGCGGCCACCGGCCGCGGGCCGCGCACCCCGCTGGAACAGACGCTGTGCCAGGCCTTCGCCGACGTGCTGGGCCTGGAGCGGGTCGGCGCCGAGGACAGCTTCTTCGAGCTGGGCGGCGACTCCATCCGCTCCATCCGGCTGGTCGGCCGCGCCCGTGAGCTGGGCGTCGGGCTCACCCCCGCCGATGTGTTCCTGCACCGGACGGTGGCGGCCCTGGCCACGGCGGCCACCGCGGCGGGCTCGGCGCCGGATGTGGCCGACGCCTTCGCCCGGGTGCTGCCGATCCGCGCCCAGGGGACGCGTCCGCCGCTGTTCTGCGTGCACGGCGGGGTCGGGCTCTCCTGGCCGTTCCTCGAGTTGGCCGGCACGCTCACCGAATTTCCCGTGTACGGATTCCAGGCGGGCGGAATTCTGTCGCCGACCCAACAGCCCGCCTCCGTGAGGGAAATGGCTGCGGATTACATCCGGAGTCTGGTGGAAATCCAACCCGATGGCCCGTACCATATTATTGGGTGGTCTTTCGGGGCGCTGGTCGCCCATGAAATGGCCGTCCAATTGCAGGAGCAGGGGCGCGACGTGGCGCTGCTGGCCAACCTGGACGGCTTCCCGGCGACGGAGCCCGAGTCCGAGGAGGACCTGAGCGATCAGGCCCTGCTGGCCCAGATCCTGCTGCGCTGCGGCCTCGATCCGCAGGGCGGCGCCGAGGGCGGCGGAAAGCTGGACGCCGCCGGGGTGCTGGCGCTGCTCGCCCGGGACGGCAATCCCCTCGCCGAGCTCGACGAGGCGCAGCTCGGCAACCTCCTCGGGGTGATCCGTCACTTCAGCGGCCTGGGCTCGGCCCACCGGCCCGGCCGCTACCGCGGAGAGCTGCTCTTCTTCGCGGCCACCCGGGGACTCGCCGCGTCCGCACCGACCGAGGACCGCTGGTCGGCGCATGTCGAGGGCGCCATCGTCCGCCACGAGGTCGACGCCGATCACGACGGAATGCTGGCCCCGCAGCCCGCTTCCCATATCGCCAAAGTCATTTCCGAAGCGCTCGGCAACTGAGCCGAGAAGACTTCCCGAAGAGAATGGTGAATTTCTTCCGAGGGATGCCCATGCCAGAAACAAGACAGCGAGAGAGGAAAGCATCCGGATATGACAAACCCCTTCGACGACGAGACCGGAACCTTTCTGGTCCTGGTCAACCACGAGGGCCAGCACTCCCTGTGGCCCGCGTTCGCCGAGGTCCCGGCCGGCTGGACGACGGTACTCGCCGAGACCAGCCGTGAGGAGGCCCTGGCCTATGTGGAGCGCACCTGGACCGATCTGCGCCCGAAGAGCCTGATCGACGCGGCCTAGCAAGGCGGCCCGATATCTGCCCGACGCGGACCGGACCGTTCCGGGCCGGTCCGCCCGAGCGCACCACCCAACCCCCCACCGCAACGCACCTCTCACTTTCCCGACGGAGGAATTCGCAATGAGCACCATCACCATCGACGCCACCGCCGAGTCCAAGGTCCGTGACATCCTCGCCAACTCCCTCGACCTGGACGGCGAGGAGCTGACCCGCACCGGGCTCTTCGTGGACGAGTACGGGGCCGACTCGCTGTGCGCGATCGAGATGCTGTCCGCCCTCGAGGTGGCCTTCGGCGTCACCATCGAGCAGGACGAGCTGGAAAACATGATCCACTTCGAGGCCGTCCTCGAGGTGCTCTCCCGGGCCGAATCGCGATGACCGCCCATCGAGTGGTGCTGACCGGACTCGGCGTCCTGTCCAGCATCGGCAATGGCGTCACCGAGTTCACCAAGGGGCTGCGCGAAGGCCGGTGCGGCGCCGGGGAGATCACTCTCTTCGACGCCACCGGCTTCCGCCGCCAACTCGCCCACGAGGTCAAGGACTTCGAACCGGCCGAGTGGATCTGCCACACCCCGCTCGAAGAGCTCGGCCGGGCCAGCCAGTTCTCCGTGGCCGCCACCCGGCTGGCGGTCCAGGACGCGGGGCTCAACCTGGAAGAGCTGCGCGGCCGGCGCGGCCTGGTCACCATCGGCACCACCGACGGCGAGGCCAGGGAGCTGGACCTGCTCGTCGAGTCCGAGCTGGAGGTCGGCTTCGAGGGCCTGGACCCGACCGCGGTACGGCGGCTGCCGGCCCACCGGCTGGCCCTCGCCGTCGTCCGTGAACTGCGGCTTCCGCAGGCGGTGCCGTCCGTACTCGGCACCGCCTGCGCGGCGGGCAACTACGCCATCGGCGACGGCTTCGACGCCGTACGGTTCGGCGAGGCCGACTACGCGCTGGTCGGCGGGTCGGACGCGCTGGCCCGCCGCACCTTCGCCGGCTTCTCCCGGCTCGGCCTGGTCTCCTCCGACCGGTGCCGGCCGTTCGACGCCGAGCGGGAGGGGCTGCTGACCGCCGAGGGCGCCGGGGTCCTGCTGCTGGAGACCCTGGAGTCGGCGCAGGCGCGCGGCGCCCGGATCTACGCCGAGCTGCTGGGCTACGGCCTCAACTGCGACGCCCACCACCCGACCGCGCCCGACCAGGAGAGCGTCGCCCGCTGCATGGGCCTCGCGCTCGCCGACGCCGGGATCAAGCCGGAGGAGGTCGATCTGGTGTCCGCGCACGGCACGGGCACCAAGACCAACGACATCACCGAGACGCGCGCGATCCGCGAGCTGTTCGGCGACCGGCCGCCGCGCACCGTGGCCCTGAAGTCCATGCTCGGCCACTCCATGGGCGCGGCCAGCGCCCTGGGCGCCGCGGCCTCGGCCGTCGCCCTGGCCCACGGCTTCATCCCGCCCACCGTCAACCACCGCTCCACCGATCCCGAGTGCGGCATCGACTGCGTGCCCAACCACGCCGTTACGGCGCCGCTGCGGATCGTGGTCAACAACGGCCTGGCCTTCGGCGGCAACAACGCCTCCGTCGTCCTCGGCCGCTATGAGGAGGACCAGCGATGACCCCCGCACATCTCAAGGAGGTCACCACCGAGGCCCGGGGCCCCGCCCGTACCGACCGCGCCGTCATCACCGCCTGGTCGGCGGTCTCCCCGTACGGCATGGGCCGTGCGGCGTACGCGGAGGGGATCGCCGCGCGGCGGCCCACCGAGGCCGTGCCGGACCCGGCGGCCTGGCAGACGCCCGACGCCGCCGCCTGCCTGGTGCCCGGCTTCGACATCCGCCAGATCCTCGGCCGGGCGGGCACCCGCACCATGGACCGGGCCATGGGGCTCGCGGTCACCGCCGTACGCGAGCTGTTCGAGGAGGCCGAGGCCGACGAGCGCCCGGTGACCCGCGGGACCGGGACCGCGCTCGTCCTCGGCACCACCCTGGGCAGCGCGGCCAGCCAGGAGAACTTCATCCGGGCCTCGTTCGTCGGGGAGAAGCCGTACGACGTGCCGGCCCAGCTGATGCCCAACACCCTGATGAACAGCCCGGCCGGGGCCAGCGCCATCCGCTTCGGCCTCAAGGGCCCCAACACCACCCTGGCCGGCGGCCGTCCGACCGCGCTGCTCGCCCTCGCCTACGCCCGCCGGCTGCTGGCCGCGGGCCGGGCCGAGCGGGCGGTGGTGGGGGCGGTGGAGGAGTACTCCGGGGTCCGTTCCTGGCTGGAGCGCCGCAGCCGTGGCGCGGACGAGGAGCAGGCCGCGCCGCTAGGGGAGGGCTGCGCGGTGCTGCTGGTCGAACCCGCCGACACCCTCCCCGAGGACCGGCCGGCGCTCGCCGAACTCCTGGCGATCGACGTACGGGTGGACGTCGGCGGCGATCTGCCCGGCACCCTGCGGGAGAGCGTGCGCCACGCCCTCGCCGAGTCCGGGGTCGACCCGGGCGAGGTGTGGGTGGCGTCCGGGGGCGGGCTGAGCGGCGACGCGGGCGACCGGGAACGGGCGCTGCTCACCGAGCTGTTCGGGCCGGAGATCGCCACGCGGGCGGTGTGCCACGAGCTCATCGGCGACACCGCCTCGGCCCAGGCCGCCTTCCAACTCGCCGCGGTCCTGGTCACGGCGGCCGCCGACCCGGCCTCGGCCGGGCGGGCCGCCGTGATCACCTCGGTGGACCGCGAGGGCCTGGTGGCCTGCGGGGTGCTGCGGCTGCTGGGCGGTGCCCGATGAGCCCCGCGCTCCCGACGCCTGGTGCGGGCCCGACACCTGGTGCGGCCCCGACGCCTGGTGCGGCCCCGGCGGACCCCGTTGTCGCCGTGGCCCCGCCGGTCGCGCTGGTCAGCGGCGGCTCGCGGGGCATCGGCCGGGCGGCCGCGCTGCGGCTGGCCCAGGACGGCTACGCGATCAGCTTCTGCTACCGCTCGGACGAGGAGGCGGCCCAACAGCTCGGCAAGGAACTGGCCGAGCTGGGGGTCGGCTCGCTCGCCCAGCGCCTGGACATCAGCGACGGCGAGGCCGTACGCGAGTGGGTCGCGCGCACCGAGCGCGAACTGGGGCCCGTCAGCGTCGCCGTGGCCAGCGCGGGCATCACCCGCGACAGGCCGATGCTGATGATGTCCGACCAGGACTGGCGGGCGGTTCTCGCCACCAACCTGGACGGGGCGGCCCACGTCTGCCGGGCCGTGCTGTTCCCGATGGTCAAGCGCAAGGCGGGCTCGATCATCACCCTCTCGTCGGTGTCCGGGGTCTACGGCAACCCGGGGCAGGGCAACTACTCGGCCTCCAAGGCCGGGATGGTCGCCATGACCCGGGCGCTCGCCAAGGAGGTCGGCCGGTACGGCATCCGCGCCAACGCCGTGGCCCCCGGAATGATCGACACCGATATGACCGACGCCCTCAGCGGCAGCCAGCGGGACCGAGCCGTGGCGGCCATCCCGCTGGGCCGGTTCGGCACCGCGGAGGAGGTCGCGGAGGCCGTGTCCTTCCTGGCCTCCGACAAGTCCGCGTACATCACGGGATCCGTGCTGCAGATCGACGGCGGAATCGTCCTGTGACGCCCCCGCCCCCGCCCAGGTCCCACCGCACCTCCGCCGACTTCAGCGCTGCCGCCCACCGCTCTCCTGTCCCCACTCGACTCTCCAAGGAGCTGGCCTCATGACCATCCCCGCCACCACCGCGTCCGCCAACCTCACCCCGCTCGTCGACACCGCCGCCTTCCCCTCGACCGTGGACGGCGAGGTCCGGGCCGCCCACCGGCTGTATGAGCACCTGATCGGCATGTGGGCTCCAGGCGTCATCGAGGCAGCCCAGGACCTCGGCGCCTTCGCCGCCCTCACCGTCGGCCCGGCCACCGCCGCGCAGCTCGCCGAGGTCCTCGACACCGACCTGCGGGCCACCCGTGTCCTGCTGGACGGCCTGTTCGCGTACGACGTCGTCGAGCGCACCAGAGGAGATGACGGCCAGGCCGTCTACACCCTCCCGGCCGAACTGCACAGTGTTTTCGCCCCCGACGGGCTCTTCAGCCTCGCCGGGAAGATCGGCCACGACCGCAACGTCGCCTGGAACGCCTGGCGTCACCTCGCCGACAACGTCCGCTCCGGCGCCCGCGCCGCCGACGGCGCCCAGCAGCTCAACCAGATATCGGAAGAGGACTACACCTCGCTGGTCCGCGGCATCAACTTCTGGGCGCCGCCGATCACCCGCTCGCTCGCCGCCGCCCTGCGCGAACTCGGCTGGACCACCGGCCGCTCCGCGACCCTCCTGGACGTCGGCTGCGGCACCGGCATCTACAGCCACCTGCTGCTGCGCGAGTTCCCCGAGCTGACCGCCCGCGGCCTGGACGCCGAGCGGATCATCCCGATCGCCGCCCGGCAGGCCGCGCAGCTGGGGGTCGCCGAGCGGTTCCAGGGCGAGGTCGTGGACTTCTGGAGCGAGGACTGGGGCAGCGGCACCGACCTCGCGCTGTTCGTCAACATCTTCCACCTCCAGACCCCCGAATCGGCCCGCGAGCTGCTGCTGAAGGCCACCAAGGGGCTCACCGAGGACGGGGTGATCGCGATCGCCGACCACATCGTGGACGAGGACGGCGGCGAGGGCTCGGTCCAGAACAAGTTCTTCCGGCTGTTCGCCGCCTCGATGCTGGCCACCGGCGGCGGCGACGCCTTCACCGTCCACGACTACGACCAGTGGCTGGCCGACGCGGGGCTGCGCCGGATCGGTCTGCTCGACACCCCGATGCACCGGGTGCTGCTCGCCCGCCGTTCCTGATCGCACCACCGAGCCACCGCAGTTGATGAGGCCATCTCCCCGCTCCCCGGCGTGACCCCGCGCGCCGGGGAGCACCTCTCTCATCCCACGTAAGGGAGAACCAGCCATGCCCGTACGCCTTTTCACCTCCGAATCGGTGACCGAAGGCCATCCCGACAAGATCGCCGACCAGATCAGCGACACCATCGTGGACGCCCTGCTCGAGCAGGACCCGCGCGCCCGGGTCGCCGTGGAGACGCTCCTCACCACCGGCCAGGTCCACATCGCGGGCGAGATCTCGACCACCGCCCGGAACGTCGACGTCCCGGCCCTGGTGCGCCAACGCATCCTCGACATCGGCTACGACCGCTCCACCAAAGGCTTCGACGGCGCCACCTGCGGCATCTCGGTCTCCCTCGGCACCCAGTCGCCGGACATCGCCCAGGGGGTCGACGAGGCGTACGAGGTCCGCGACGGCTCCGGCACGGTGGTCGACGAGCTCGACCGCCAGGGCGCGGGCGACCAGGGGCTGATGTTCGGCTACGCGTGCGACGAGACGCCCGAGCTGATGCCCCTTCCGATCATGCTGGCCCACCGGCTGGCCCGCCGGCTCACGGCCGTACGCAAGGACGGCACCGTGCCGTATCTGCGCCCCGACGGCAAGACGCAGGTGACCGTCGAGTACCGGGGCAGCAAGCCGGTGCGGCTCGACACCGTGGTGGTCTCCAGCCAGCACGCCGCCGATGTGGACCTCGCCGGGCTGCTCACCCCCGACATCCGCGCCCATGTCGTCGAGCCGGAGCTGGAGGCGCTGCGCGCCGACGGCATCCGGCTGGCCACCGACGAGGTACGGCTGCTGGTCAACCCCACCGGGCGGTTCGAGATCGGCGGCCCGATGGGCGACGCGGGACTGACCGGCCGCAAGATCATCGTGGACACGTACGGGGGCGTCGCCCGGCACGGCGGCGGCGCGTTCTCCGGCAAGGACCCGTCCAAGGTCGACCGCAGCGCCGCGTACGCCATGCGCTGGGTCGCCAAGAACGTGGTGGCCGCGGGGCTCGCGGACCGCTGCGAGGTACAGGTCGCGTACGCCATCGGCAAGGCCGAGCCGGTCAGCCTGTTCGTCGAGACCTTCGGCACCGCCCGGGTGGCCGTGCGGCGGGTCACCGACGCCATCAGCGAGGTGTTCGACCTCAGGCCCGCGGCCATCATCCGCGACCTGGACCTGCTGCGCCCCGGCTACGTCAGGACCGCCGCCTACGGCCACTTCGGCCGCCCCGAGTTCACCTGGGAGCGCACCGACCGGGCGGCGAAGCTGCGCGCCGCGGCGGGCCTGTGAAGAACCGCCCGGGGCCCGGCAACACGCTGCCGGGCCCTGGGCGTGACATCAACGCCGCATGAGCGCGAAGACGCCCCAGCCGAGGTACTCGCGCTCGTACCGGGCATAGCGGACGGGTGCGGTGGCGAGCTCGGCCCGCAGCTCGTCGGCCAGTTCGTCGTCGGGGTTGCCGTCCAGCCAGCGGCGGATGTTGAACCACTGCGCCGCCCGGTACCGGTCCCAGCTGTCCTGGTCGGCGAGCACCATCTCCACCACGTCGTAACCGAGCGCGCCGAACCGCTCGATCAGCCCGGCAAGCGGCAGGAACTCTTCCTTGCTGCGAGCGTGGCAGGCTTCGACAGTCTGCTGATCGGGGGGATCCATACGCCAGTACGGCTCGCCGATCAGCATCATCCCGCCGGGCCGCAGGCTGCGCCGCAGCAGTTCGACCGTGCCGGGCACACCATGGCCGATCCAGGTGGCGCCGATGCACGAGACCAGGTCCACCGGCTCCTCGGCCACATACCCGGACGCGTCACCGTGGACGAACACGACCTGCTCGGCCACGCCCAGCTCGGCGGCACGGGCCCGCGCCTTGCCGATGCCCGCCGTGCTGATGTCCACCCCGGTCCCGGTGATCCGGTGGTCACGTGCCCAGGTGCACAGCATCTCGCCCGATCCGCTGGCCAGATCGAGCGCCCGCGTCCCCGGCGCCAGGTGCAACGCCTGCCCCAGGGTGGCCAGCTTCTCGCTGGTGAACGGGTTGTGGATGCGGTGGCTGCTTTCACCGATGACGATGCTACGTGGAATATCCACTCGTGGGTTTCCTTATGTCTGATGAGGTAAGGGCGGTGTCGCAGGGCAGCCGACCGTGGCCGACCGCGATGGCCTGGACCGTCATCAAACGCACCTCATCAGGCAGTTGGACTTCCGACGTCGAGGGACGCTAGAACGCACCGGATCGTCGTGTCCACAGGTTTTCCTTACGCGGCGGTGGGAGGCGAATCGGGGCCCGCCCGCTCACTGAGTTTGTCGCGTCACCCGTGGCCGACTGGCAGACTGCCGAGCGGCATCGGGCTACTGAGCAGCGGTCATACGCGGAGATACGGGGTGCGGGCGGGATGGATCTGGCCGGAGTGGTGCTCGCTGACCGGTACGAGTTGCGGCGGCTGATCGGCCGCGGCGGTATGGGAGAGGTCTGGCACGGCCAGGACACATCCGTTCTGCAACGCGAGGTCGCGATCAAGGTCCTGCCCGCCATCTCCGGCACCATGTCGGTACGGCGCTTCGACAGGGAAGCGGCGATGCTTGCCAGGCTCCGGCATCCGGGGATCACCGTGGTGCACGACGCCGGCCGCCACGACGGTTACCTCTACATCGTCATGGAACTCCTCCAAGGCCAAGACCTGGCCCGGGTCATGGCCGACCATCCCCATGGCCTGCCTGTCGAGCGTGTGCTGGACTTCTTCCTCCAGATCACCGACGCCCTCGCCACGGCTCACCGCGATGGTGTTGTGCACCGCGATCTGAAGCCGGCCAACCTGTTTGTGCAACCGGGCGACAGGATCAAGATCTGCGACTTCGGTATCGCCCGCAGCACCGACGCCTCGGACGCCCTGACCACCAACGGCGTGGTCCTGGGCACCCTGCCTTACATGTCGCCCGAGCAGTGCGAGGGACGGCCCGTGGAAGCGCCCGCCGACATCTACGCCCTCGGCACCGTCCTCTTCGAACTCCTCACCGGACATACCCCGTTCCCCGCCGACCAGCCGCCCTACGCCCTCATGCGCCAGCATGTCGAGGACTCCCCTCCCCGCCTGGGCACGATACGGCCGGACATCCCCCAGGAACTGGCCGATCTGGTGGCGCACATGTTGGCCAAGGCCCCCGACGACCGGCCCGACGCCACCGCCCTGGCCCGTACCCTGGCCGGGCTCACGGCCGACTCCACGACACGTTCGGGTTCGGGTTGGGGTTCGGGTTCGGGTTGGGGTTCGGGTTCGGGTTGGGGTTCGGGTTCGGGGGAATCCGAGGAGCGGGAACCCCAGCGGACCGCCGTACTGCCTCCGCCAACCGACGGCGGCGGCGACCAGGCGCCCCGGCGGAACAGCACCCGGCTACTGCCCGCCCGCTGGACGCGCACCCGCACGTTCCTGGTCGGAACCTCCGTACTCTGCGCGACTGCCCTCCTGGCCCTGGGCATCGCAGTCCTACGCGACGACGACGCCGACCCGCGATCCCCTGACCGGACTCTTCACACCGACGGCGCCTTGGAGGTGGAGTTCAGCCCCGACGGCAGCATGCTGGCCGCCGGTGGCAACATGGCTCCGATCCTCCGGTGGGACCCAGAGACCGGCGAACGCATCGGCAAACCCCTCCGCCAGGTCGGCAACGTGTACAACGTGGCGTTCAGCCTCGACGGCACCATGCTGGCGGCCTCGACACTGCAATACGACGGCACGGTACGGCTGTGGAACCCGAAGACCGGTGAGCTGATCAGCGAGTGCAACGACCCCGAAGTCATCGCGGTGGCGTTCAGTCCGGACAGCACCATGCTGGCCACCGCGAACCAGGACGTTGAAACGGTGAGCCTGTGGGATCCGAAGACCGGAAACCAGATCAGAGTCGTCAGCGAAGGCGACAACGACGGCATCAGCGAAGGCGACGACGTTTCGTCCCTGGCGTTCAGTCCGGACGGCACCATGCTGGCCGGCGGGGACGGCAAAGGCATCGTGCGGCTGTGGGACCCGAAGACCGGTGAGCAGATCGGTGACCCCCTCCAAGCTCACGACGATGACGTCAGGGACGTGGAGTTCAGCGGGGACGGCACCACGCTGGCCACCGCAAGCGCGGATGGCACCGCGCGGCTCTGGAATGTGAAGACAAGAAAGCAGATCGGTGACCCCCTCACCGCCGACAGCGAGACCGTTTCCGGCCTGGCCTTCAGTCCGGACGGCAAAACGCTGGCCACCGCGAGCGCGGATGACACGGTGCGGCTGTGGAACCCGAAGACCGGTCAGCAGATCGGTGACCCCCTCCACCACGACGGCGACGTCACGCACGTCGTGTTCAGCCCGGACGGCACCACGCTGGCCACCGCAAGCGACGGCGACACGGTGGCACTGTGGCAGCTGCCACAGGAGTCCACCACCTGAGCAGCGATGTCCGCGCCGTGTGCTAGCCATGCCTGTATGACGGATACGGAGTACCCCGAACTGTTGGCGGCTCTCGACGAGTTCGCCGAGAGCCTGGACCCGCGTGAGCGAGTCACCGCTCTTTACGGCCTGATCGCTCCCTTGCTCGGCCGTATCGAAGGTGAGGACGAAGAGCTCAGCGATGAGCCGGTGATGTCGAATCCGGAAGCGGTGCTCGGGCTGCGCAGGGCAGCCGCCGGGGAGCCGGTGGACGCTGACGCGATCCATGAACACCTCACCGCCGTGGGGCTGTCCTATTCCGAGGATCAGGATCCGGACCTCCACGTGATATCGCAGTCGGCCTACGCGGCGGCGGCCTGGCTGACCCTGCTGGCGGGGCGGAAACTGCGTACCGACGACTCGCTCGACGATGGCGAGGACCTGTTCCCGCGGGTTGCCCGCTCCACGTTCGCGCAGATCGCCGACCTTCTGGCCTGGACTCGATCCGATCAGATCTACATCATCTGGGAGGACGCCGCCGACGATCCCACCCTGGGCGATCTCTCGGCCGCGACCCGCGAGCTCAAGGCGATGTACCGGGAGATCACTGCCTGACGTCCCCGGGACCGCCCGCCGGGTCCCCGGCGGCCGCGGCCCGGAGGGCGCGGGCCCCGACCGTACGCAGGTGGGCCAGCAGCTCCGGGGGCTCATGCACCTGGAACTCGCAGCCCAGCATGAGCAGCCGGGACGCCAGCCACTCCAGCGTGTCGGCGTGTCCGCGCAGCTCACAGCTGTCCTCGTCGATCGGCTGCACCTCGCCCGGCGCCGCCCCGAGCCGCCCGGCTGCCTGGGCGGCCGGAAGACGGAGGGTGGCCCGCACCTCGTAGGTCGGCGCGAGTGAATACATCCTGCGGGTGACGAAGGCGGCCGCGTCCTTCTCGGGCAGCTCACGGGGCGGGACGCGTACGCCGGTCGGCTGGAGGCGGGCCATCCGGTCGACGCGGAAGATCCGCCAGTCGTCGCGCTCGGTGTCGTACGCCAGCAGATACCAGCGGCGCCCCGCCAGCACCAGCCGGTGCGGCTCGACCAGCCGACGGGTCCGGCTGCCGTCCCCCGCCTGGTAGGAGAACCGCAGCCGCTCATGGCCGGCCACGGCCGCGGCGGCCACCGCGAGCTCGTGCGGGTCCACGGGCGTGGCGCTCTCGGTGAACAGCGACTCCGTCGCGGCCCGGAAGGCCCCCACCCGGTGCCGCAGCCGGGACGGCAACACCTGCTCCAACTTGGCCAAGGCGCGCAGGGACGCCTGCTCGATACCGCTCACCGGCTTGCCGACCGCCGTACTGAGCGCGACCGCGATGGCCACCGCCTCCTCGTCGTCGAGCAGCAGCGGTGGCATGGCCTTGCCCGCGGCGAGCCGGTATCCCCCGGCGGCCCCCATGGTCGCCTCCACCGGATATCCCAGCTCGCGCAGCCGGTCGACATCCCGGCGGACCGTGCGCGGGCTGACCCCCAGGCGCTCCGCCAGCTCGCTGCCGGGCCATTCGCGCGGGGTCTGCAACAGGGACAACAGGGTCAGCAGCCGGGCCGAAGGGGTGCTCATGGCGTCCATGATGCCGGACCATCTAGGCCAGGATCCGACCTAGATGCCTCCTACAGTCGCCCCCATGAGCGACGAACTGCGCCCCTTCCGCATCGACATCCCCCAGTCCGACCTGGACGAGCTGCGTGAGCGCCTCACCCGCGCCCGCTGGCCGAGGCAGTTGCCCGGCGAGGGCTGGAGCCGCGGCGTGCCGCTGACCCACCTCAAGCAGCTGGCCGACTACTGGCGGGACGGCTACGACTGGCGCCGGCACGAGGCGCGCCTGAACGAATTCCCCCAGTTCATGACCGAGATCGACGGACAGGACATCCACTTCCTGCACGTACGCTCACCCGAACCCGACGCCCTGCCCCTGATCCTCAACCACGGCTGGCCGAACTCCTTCATCGAGTTCACCGACCTCATCGACCGCCTCACCGACCCCCGCTCACACGGCGGCGACCCGTCTCAGGCCTTCCACGTCGTCGTCCCCTCCGTGCCCGGTTACGGCTTCTCCGCGCCGCCCCGCGAAACCGGCTGGAACGTCGCCCGGGTGGCCCGGCTCTGGGTGCGACTGATGCACCGCCTCGGCTACGACCGCTACGGCACCCAAGGCGGGGACCTCGGCGCGTACATCGCCCCCGAAATGGCCAAGGCGGCACCGGAACACGTCGTCGGCGTCTACGTCATCGCCGGCCTCGGCTTCCCCACCGAAGCCGACCTCCCCGAGCTGACCGACGACGAACGCGCGGCCTTCGAACAGCTCCAGCAAGCGGACTGGATGAACGGCGTCGACCACCACGCCCTGCTGCGCGCCGCCCCGCAGACCTTCGCCTACGGCTGGCACGACTCCCCCGTCGCCGCGCTGGCCTGGATGACCCAGAAGTTCAAGGAGTTCACCGTCGTCGACAAACTCCCCGAGGAGCTGATCGACCGCGATCTGATCCTCACCAACACGACCCTCTACTGGCTCACCGACACCTTCGGATCCTCCTCCTGGCCCATGTACGACAGCACGGGCTTCGGCTGGCCGGAAGGCCAGAAGGCCGTGCCGACCGGCGTCTACAGCGGACCCCCCGGAATCCGGCGGCTCGCCGAACGGCACAACACCATCGTCCACTGGCCCACGGACAACCCCGGCAGCCACCACTTCGTGGCCATGGAGCGGCCCGGCCATATCGCCGCCGACATCCGCGCCTTCTTCGACAAGGTCCGCTGACTCAGCGCCCAACCGACGTGGCCGACCTCCGCAACGGACATCCCGTCCCGACCCGCGCGTCGAGGTCGGCCCGCAGGGCCGCAAGCTCGGCCATCCGCTCGTCGATCACCCGGATCTTCTCCTCGAACAACACCGACAACGCCTCAGCGGAGTCCGGGGCGTCGCGCAGCTCCTCGAAGTGTCGTCCGATCTCGGCCAGCGAGAAGCCGAGGGTCTGCGCGGTGCGGACGTAATGCAGCCAGGTCACGGTCTCCGGCGGGAAGTCGCGATAGCCGTTGGCCAGGCGCTGCCCGGTGACGAGGCCGACCTTCTCGTAGAAGCGAATGGTGTCCTTGCTCAGGCCCGCTTGCGCGGCCAGCTCTCCGATACGCATGACTCTCCGCCCGGCTGTGGACTTGACCTTGGAGAGTACTCCACTGTTTAGCGTGAGGCCGTAGCTGCTCGTCGCTGCCCGTCACTGCCGAGATACCAGCAGGAGCCTCGCCATGAACCGTCTCTTCGTCCCTTCCCGCCACGCCTATCTCCGCGTCGTACGCGCAAGCGCCTGGTACGACCTCGTCATCACCGCGGGATTCGCGACGCCGTGGACCTATGCGCTGGTGCACGACACGCTGAACTCGCTGAGTGACACCCTCGGGCTGGGTGTCTTCCCCGCCCTCGACCCGATCCAGACCCTGTACGCGAATCTGATGGGCTCGGTTGTGGTCGTCTGGGCGCTGCTCCGCATCGTCAAGCCCCTCCCGGCCCACGGGCTGTTCGACGGCGCCGCGCGCACGCTGTTCTCGATGTGGATGGCGTACGCGCTGACCCACGGCGCCACGCGGGTCCTCTGGCTCTTCCTCGTGGTGGAGGTGGCGTGGGGTGTCGTTCAGCTTCTGCCGTGGTGGCGTACTCAACGCACCAACCTCGCCGACGGCCCCGCCGGCCCGTCCGCCAGCCCGTCCGCCGGACACCCGCTCAGCGCGGAGGGGCGATGAGCCCGGCTCGGGTCAGCGGCTGCGCCCTTCCTGCGTCAGCCCCTCGTACGCTTCGCGCAGATCCGGCGCTTCGGGCAGTTTCCTTGCCTCAACGGCCTTGACGACCTCCAGCGCCCGCCAGTGGTTGGAGGGCACGACGCGCCCGCTCAATATTGCTTTCTGGGCGGCATCGCACGCCTCATCGAGACGGCTTCCCGCCAGCAGAACCAGCGCCAAGTCAATGTTGGCGGAGGCCACTCGGCGCGGCCAATTAGTCGTTTCACCCCCGGGGTTCAATCGGGAGATCACTTCGCGGGCATAGCCTTCCGCAGCAGAATCCCCCAGCCAAGCGAGCGTTGTCGCCGTATACGCGAGAGATTTCGCCGGGTCGTACTGATAGTGGTGCTCCATGGGACGGCCCGGCAGCCCAAGGGCGTCAGACATCTGCTGCACCCGGCCAATCGCCGAATATGTCTCTTTCCCATGGCCGAGCCTTGCGCGCGCACGCCCCTCCTGTGCGGTTGCCTGAATCAGGGCGGAGGTGCCGGCGGGGGCAATACTCTGCGCAGTTCTCGAAAGCTCGGCTGCTCGCTTATAGTCTCCATCGGTCAGGACGCGCCACGCTTCCGTTTCGTAGCACCATGCCTCGATCTCCGCATGCTCCGCTTCCCGCGCCAGTGTCACGGCTGTTTGCAGCCGCGCCGTAGCCGAGTGTTCCTGCTTCAAGTCGATGTGTAGCGTCGCACCGAGCAGAGAGAGCCAGCCGCCGACGACCAGCAGTCGTCGATGCTCAGACAGTGTCTTCTTTCCGCCCAACAGACCGGCCACGTAGGAAGAATGGCGCCTCACACGCTGCAAGAGGTCTTGCGGTGGAGTCACGGGATAAGCCGTGGCCAGATCGTCAAAAGCGCGCTCAAGCCTCTCGAGCGTCTGTGCCCCTACGTCGCTCGCCTCCACTCTCCGCGCCAGTTCCCAGGCGTCCTGTTCGTCGTCGTCGGCAAGACCATGGCCGAGGTTCCATGGATTAGCGACCACGAGCGCGCGAGAATCCGGCGCGAGAAGTCGATCCAATTCGTTGGCCGTGGTCTTCAGAAGTTTGGCGATCTTCGGACGTTGATGCGGCTGCGGATCAGCCTCACCACGCTCCCAGCGATACACCGTGGTTCGGTCCACTCGCATGGCTTCCGCAAATGACTCCTGCGTATAGCCGCACGCCTTTCGTCGCTCCGCGAAGCTGCGCCGCTTACCTGCCATGCCCGTACTCCGTCCGGGTGCCGTCTCCCCTGGTCAGCGTACTCCTCGCAGCCAACGCGCAGCAGAGATGCAGGAATTTCGCAGTGGTGCGGAGTGGGCCTGCCCGGTTGAGTAGCCAGACAACCAAGACCCCGGCACCGCTTGGGACGGCCCGGGGCGTGGCCGATCCGACAGGAGCAGACCGACAATGCAATTCGTATCACGATCACTCGGACGAGTGAAAAGAGCCCTGTTCGGCCCCCGAACCGACACCCCCGAACGGCATTCGATTTCCACCACTCCCCCAAAGCCCGTCACCACGCCCGACCCGATGCCACACCTCGTGTCGTACGCGGAGCAGATCCGCTTCGGACTGCCCAGGATCCCTACGGGATGGACCATCCCCCTCATGCGAACCCTCGACCCGGCACCTCCGTACATCCCGCTCTTCACACGCGAACGGGCGGCGACGGAACGGTGACCGGCCTCGAAGAGCCCGCGGCAGACGCCGAAAGAGCCGCCGCCGAACTCCGCTCCGCGTTAGCCCTGGCCGGCATCGAGGCGCTGAGCATCGGCTGGTCGGCGGTGGGTGGCGCGTCGCCCACGGGCCTGGTGCACGTCCACGGCATCGGACCGGAGGGCGCCCGGGCTCTCGCTGCCGTCGTCAGGAGGGGGATCCGCCTGAGAGCCACCCAAGGCGCTTCCCTCCCACAGGCGACAGCCGAGGACCTCAGGGCCGCCCTCGACCCCCTGTGGTTCCGACCCTGCCGCTGCGAGGAGCGCACAGGGATCCCCTGCCCGGAGAAGCGGAAGCGCCTGCGCCTCCGGGGTACGGCGAACTCCGGCCCGTGACCACCCGCCCAGTCCGGAGGCGGCCAACTGAGCCGATGCCGACCTGGGCAGATGCCGACGGCCGCACGTGGTACTGCGGCTACTGCGCGGGCTGGGGCGAGGTCAGCTGTCCCGGCTGCGGCGGACTCGCGGGATGCGTGACGTGCGAGGGCACGGCCAAGGTCGCGTGCATGGTGTGCTCAGCGGGCCAGTGGCCCAAATGGGTTCCGTGACGCGTCATCCAACCAACTGAAGGAGAGAACGATGAGGCTGCAATTCACCACGGCCGCCGACGGCGGCAACGGGGACAAGCTGCCAGGACAGCCCTACCCCGGTCCGCACCAGCCACCGACGCCGGACGGTGGCCCCGGCGTACCCAACCCGCCCAAGACGTTTGAGGCCATCACCCAGTGACCACCAACGCGCACCAGGACCGCCCCAGCCGCACAGAGCTGGGGCGCACCCTCATGTCCGCCGGATTCCTCACCCCCGACTGGGCACCCGCGTTCCAAGCAATCCCCCGCTCCGCGTTTCTGCCCGACCTGATGTGGCCGTTCGACATGCCCACCGCCCGGAGCGTTGCCATAAGCAGAGCGGACGATCCGCACGAATGGCTGAGGTACGCCAACGCCGACGCACCCATCGTCACGCAATGGGACGACGGGAACCACTCCGGCACGGAGCCGGGCCAGGTGTCCACCAGCTCCGCCTCCATGCCGAGCGTCGTGTTCTCCATGCTCCGGGACCTGGACGTACAGACCGGTCACAAGGCGTTGGAGATCGGCACCGGCACCGGGTGGAACGCCGCGCTGCTGGCTCACCGGCTCGGCGCGGAGAACGTCGTCACGGTAGAAGTGGACGAGTCAGTGGCGGCAACAGCGCGGGCCTCTCTTGAGCGCTTCGGCGCACCCGTGCGCGTGGTCCACGGGGATGGGCTCCTGGGCTGCCCGGAGGTGGCACCGTACGACCGGATCGTCGCGACCTGCGGGCTCCGGTCGATCCCGTTCGCATGGGTGCGGCAAAGCAGACCGCGCGGGATCATCGTCGCCCCTTGGGGCACGCACTACGGCAACGGGGACGCAGTGGTCCGCCTGATCGTCGCCGGCGACGGGCGCAGCGCGTCAGGCGCGTTCACGGGACCGGTGGAGTTCATGAAGCTCCGGGCGCAACGCCTTCCGCCCGTCGCGCACGCCGCGTACGTCCCGGGCAGCGTGGCCGACGGTGACGAATCGTCCACCACGGTCACAGAAGACCAGTTCGTGACCGGCCAGTTCAGCCCGCAACGCTTTGCGCTGGGCCTCCTTGTCCGCCACTGCCGACACCTCGTCGCCGACAAGGACGACGGGGCACGCCCGGTGTGGTTCTACGGCCTCACCGACCGCTCTTGGGCGTGCGTGCAGTTCCGCGACGGGGCAACGGCACGCGTGTGGCAGTCGGGCCCACGTCGGCTCTGGGACGAGGCGGAAGCGGCCCACCGGTGGTGGGAGCAGCAGGGCCGGCCCGGCTTCGACCGCTTCGGGCTGACCGTGGACGGCGAGGGCGAGCGCGCCTGGTTGGACTCACCGGACAATCCGCTGCGGTACCCCGAGCACCCAGAACACCCCCATGCCCGCTGACGCAGCCCACCTCCGCCACGCCCTCGCCACCCAGATCAGCGAAAGCGGTCACACGACCGACCCCGCATGGCGGGCGACCGTCGAAGCCATCCCCCGAGAGCTCTTCCTGGGGACGGAGTTCTACCGGCCCAACGGCGCCACGTGGGAACCCGTCAACCGCACAGAGATCGGCCAGGAGGCGTGGCTGCGCCTGGCCTACTCCGACATCACGTGGGTCACCCAAGTAACGGGCATCGACGCCGCCGACGCCCCCGGCCCAGTGGTCGGCAGACCCACCTCTTCCGCCACCCTCCCGTCTCTGGTCCTACGGACACTCGAAGTTGCGGGGGTCCGGGAGGGGGACAAGGTGCTCGAAGTCGGCACGGGCACCGGCTACTCGACCGCGATCCTCTGCCACCGCCTGGGCGATGCGAACGTCACGTCGATCGAATACGACCCCGGCCTGGCCAAAAGGGCCGCCGATCGCCTCCACTCGCTCGGCTACTCCCCCACCCTGGTCACCGGCGACGAGCTCCAGGGACACAGCGAGGGCGCCGAGTACGACGCCGTGGTGGCCACCTGCGCCGTCCGGCACATCCCCCGTCCCTGGCTGTGGCAAGTCCGCGACGGCGGGAGCATCACCACCACCCTCAGCGGCTGGTGATCGCCTCCGGCCTCATCCGCCTCACCCTCGACGACGGCGGCACCGCGACCGGTCGCTTCACCGGGGACACTATCTCGTACATGCTGGCCCGCCCTCACGAACGTCCGCCCCGGCCCGTGTTTCATCGGCTCCCGGGTCGGAGCCGCCCCAGCCATGTCGATCCCGCACTTCTTCAGGACTGGACCGGGCACTTCATCGCTCAGCTCGCCGCGCCCTCCGCCGAGTTCTGGACCACTGGGGACAACGACGTGGTCCTCGCCGACGTGGCTACCGGATCCCAGGCTTGGACGGAAGCGGACCAGGACGGTTGGACGGTCCACCAGCATGGCCCGCTGCGCCTGTGGGACCAGGTCGAAGCGGCCCTGAGGACATGGCAGAAGGCCGGATCGCCCGACCAGTCCGCCATGGGGATGACCGTCGCCGACGAAACGCAGACCGTCTGGCTCGAAGGCCCGCACGGACCGAGGTGGCAACTGCCCACCTGAACCGCCTCCCATCGCCCCTACTGCACGGGGCCGGCCATTGTGACCGCGCATGTTCGACCGCCGACGGGTGCGATAGACACGTCGCCGTGGACCAGGGAATAGCAGCATTGCTCGGGGCATCGATCGGCGTGGCAGGCACCGTCATCGCGTCGGCGATCACTGGTTGGTCAACACGTCAGCAAGTGCGAGCACAGGCCAGAGCCGAGCACGCCCACTGGCGCAGGCAGACGCGCCGTGATGCGTACAGCGCCTTCCTTGCCCCAGCCAGTGAGTCACAGAACGCGCTGAAGATGGCCGGGCGCGCGTTCATAGGCGAAAGGGATAGGGAAGAAATCGATCGCAGACTGCAACAGGCTCATGACCAGCTGGCTTTGGCACTGGCTGCCTGGGCCAACCTGGCGGTCGAAGGGCCAGAGACCGTGGAGCAGGCAGCTCGAGGCGTCTACACGACCCTTCGGTCCACGCAGACGACCCTTCTCGCGCTACGTGACACCCCGGCGAACGCTCCGGACGGTAACGCCAGCTTCATGGAGCGCCACGCCGTCGAGGTGGGTCGGCTGTCAGAGCGCTTGAGCGAGTTTGCCGCAGCAGCACGAGCGGCGCTGGGGAGGCGTTGACTCGACGTGTCACGGGCGCCAGGCTGTCCAATCCGGCCGTTCCGCAGAGGCGGGCCGGGCAGCCGTTGCTCGACGGTGCCGATGCAGCGGGCGGCAAGGCCTTTGTTGCCGTCCACTACGAGGATCTGTCGGCCCGCTGGCGTACGGGAACGGTCAGGCGATGCAAGTGATCTCGGCGAACGGATGTCGGCTACAGGTCGGTCGTCAGCCCGCGCGACGTGTGCCCGGACACCGGGCTGGTCCGGCTGTCGTACGGGCAGGCCCGCATGGTGCTGGACAAGCACACCGCCCTCGGCGGCGAGAGCGGCACGGGCTGGGATCTGCACGAGTGGCGGCATTCCGGGCTCACGCACCTCGGCGAGGCGGGGGCGAGCCTGCTGATGCCGATGGCGAAGTCCCGGCACAAGAAGCCCGAGGACGTACGGAAGTACTTCCATCCCTCGGCAGAGGCGATCGCCGAGGTCACGAGCCTGCTCGCGCCAGGCGACAGCCGACGCTGACCACACGACCGGGAGGTCAGCGGTGCGGCGGACGGCCTGTCGGACCGGGAGCGGTAGTACCCCACGCCACCGGCCTCGGTATCCGCGGTCGCATCGAGCACGCCAGGGCTTACGGCATGATCACGACAGGTTCGGGGTTACCAGGGGATGACGCCGTCGTCCTCAAAGAACGGTCGGGCCGCCGTCGGGCAGCGTGGCGAGCCGGATCGGTGTGGCTGCGCCCTGCTCGGGAGTGCGGGGTCCGTGGAAGCCGGTGAAGTCGGTCGCGACCAGGCCCGGGCAGGCGGCGTTGATCAGGATGTTCGTACCGGCGAACTGCCGGGCGTACTGCACGGTGACGGCGTTGAGGAACGACTTCGACGGCGAGTAGGCCGCCATGATGGGGCCGATCTCGATGTCCGGGTCCGCCTGCCGGGTCAGGGAGGCGACGGCACTGGATACGTTGACGATGCGTGGCGACGTCGAGCGCCGCAGCAGGGGAAGCATCGCGTTGGTCACCCGGATGACACCGATGACGTTGGTCTCCACGACCGTACGGACCACGTCGAGGTCGAGCGTGGTCGGGTCCTGCATCCACCCCGGCCCCGTCTCTCCTGAGATGCCGGCGTTGTTGACCAAGACGTCCAGGCGCCCGGCCTGCCGTTCGACCAGTTCCGCGGCGTCGGTGACGCTCTGGTCGCCGGTCACGTCCAGCGGCACCCCGAACGCGTCCACCCCGGCGGCGCGCAGCTTCTCAACGGCGACCTCAAGGCGGGCCTCGTCGCGGGCCCCCACGCCCACGCGGTACCCGAGGGCGCCCAGCCCGGTCGCAATTTCGTACCCGATTCCCTTGTTCGCGCCGGTCACCAACGCGATCTTCGTTTCGCTCATGCCGTCGATGCTCGCTCGCGAACGAGCGGCGCATCCAACACCGATACAGTGCCCTGTCATACCCGGCAGGTATCACAGGTACGCTGTGGCCATGGACACCTTGGAGACCCGCGAGCTGAGGTACTTCATGGCCGTCGCCGAGGAACTGCACTTCGGCCGCGCCGCCGAGCGCCTCGGCATTGCCCAGCCACCGCTCTCCCGGGCGATCCAGCAGCTCGAGCGGCGCCTCGGCGTCTCCCTGCTGAAACGTAACCGCCGCGGCGTCTCCCTGACCGGCGCCGGAGAGGTGCTGCTGCACGAGGGCCGCGCAGCCCTCGACGCAACCACCGCTGCCGCTCGCCGTACCCGTCGTGCCGGTGGCGCCGACAGTCCGGGTGGCCCCCGCAACCGCCTGGTGCTGGCAGTGAAGGCCGGCGCGTCTCACGAACTGCTGCAGAAGCTCCTCGACGCCTACGCGGCCGAGCCCGACGCCGCCGAGATCGAGGTGCTGCCGAGCGGCACGTGTGAGCAGGAAGGGATGCTGCGCGATGGCCGCGCTGATGTGGCGCTCATGCACGCGCCGTTCAACTCCCTCGCCGGGTTCGACAGCGAGGAACTGATGGCCGAGGGGCAGATCGCCATCCTGCCCGCCGGGCACCCGCTCGCCGCGCACAATACGTTGTCCCTGGCCGACGTCAGCGACATCCCCGATCTTCCGCTCGCCCGCTGGTCCCGCCACGGCACGTACCCACCCGGCCCGGGCCCCGAGATCCACGACCAGACGCAGCTGGCCCAGCTGATCGCCCTCGGACGCACCATGGCCGTCTTCCCCGACTCCGCCCGCGCCTGGCTATGGGCCGAGCACACCGCCGTCCCCCTGACCGACGCGCCCCCCGTCGTCACCCACATCGCCTGGCCCGCGCACAGCCGCTCCCTCGCCCTCGCCGGGCTGATCCGCACGGCCACACGGCTATGACCCTCTGCGCGCCCCGTTGAA
This sequence comes from Streptomyces sp. LZ34, assembly GCF_053890475.1. NCBI lineage: Bacteria > Bacillati > Actinomycetota > Actinomycetes > Kitasatosporales > Streptomycetaceae > Streptomyces > Streptomyces sp. LZ34. The sequence continues at coordinate 8,030,843 of NZ_CM132680.1, read as the reverse complement.
CGCCGCCTACTGGGCTGCCTGTTGATCCGACAGGAACTCGAGGCCGAATTCACTGTCGTCACTCAGCGGCTCACCGTGGTCTCCCGCTCGACACGCGACAGCTTCTCGGGGTTGCGCACGATGTAGAGCCCCGTGACCGTGCCGTCGTCGATCCGCACCGCCACGACGCTGTCGATCTCCCCGTTGAGCCGGACGATCAGAGCCGGGCAGCCATTCATCTGCGCCGGCTCGACCGACCCCTCGCCGCCGATCCTGGGCAGGGCGACCGCCAACAGGCGAGCCACCTGATCGACCCCCACGACGGGCCGCAGCACGGCCTCCTTGACTCCGCCGCCGTCACCCACGAGGACCACGTCCGGCGCGAGCAGGTCGAGCAGGCTCTGCAGATCGCCTGTTTCGACCGCCCGTTGGAACGCCTTGAGCGCGTCGCGGGCCTCGGCCGGGGACACGACTCCGCGCGGTCGGCGCGCGGCGACGTGTGTCCGTGCCCGGTGGGCGATCTGACGGACCGCGGCCGGGCTCTTGTCGACGGCTTCGGCGATCTCGTCGTACCCGAGGTCGAACACCTCGCGCAGCACGAACACCGCCCGCTCGGTCGGGGTGAGCGTCTCCAGTACCAGCAGCATCGCCATCGAGACGCTGTCGGCCAACTCGACGTCCTCGGCCACGTCGGGCGCGGTCAGCAGCGGCTCGGGCAGCCAGGGGCCGACGTAGGACTCCTTGCGCCGGCCGAGCGTACGCAGTCGGCTCAGCGCCTGTCGCGTGGTGATCCGGACCAGGTACGCACGCCGGTCCCGCACGGTGTCGAGATCGACGTCCGACCACCGCAGCCAGGTCTCCTGGAGGACGTCCTCGGCGTCGGCGGCCGAGCCGAGCATCTCGTAGGCGACGGTGAACAGCAGGTTGCGGTGGGCGACGAACGCCTCGGTGGCGCAGTCCATGCGGTCGGCACGAGCGGCCTGCTCGGGTGTGTCCCTTGTTCGCTCGCCCATGGCCGGCTCCTGCCTGTTCGCTCTCTGCTGTGTCACACGCACAAGACACCGCTCCCCACCGCTTTGTGACACCCCCGACCGGTGGCGCACGTCACGTAGCCGCGGGCGTCACAGGGATCGAGTCGCCGGCGTCTCTTGTTCGTCGGGACGCCGCGCGGACGATCCGCGCGGTACGCAACACAATCGGTGAGGAGCAAGTCATGGAACCCCGTTTCGATCTGATGGCCAACGAGCTCGGTGCCAAGATCAGCAAGCGGTTCTACAACGTGAGCCTGGCGATCCAGCAGTCGTCGCTGCCCCAGGCCACCCAGGAGTTGGTGATGCTGCGCGTCAGCCAGATCAACGGCTGTGGCTTCTGTGTCGACTACCACACCAAGGATGCCGCGGCTGCCGGGGAGACCGCGGTGCGGCTCAACCTGGTCGCCACCTGGCGCCACAGCACGGTGTTCACCGAGGCCGAGCGGGCCGCACTGGCACTTGCCGAGGAGGGCACCCGGATCGCCGACGCCCACCTCGGCGTGTCCGACCAGACCTGGGCCCAGGTGCGTGAGCACTACGACGACGACCAGACGGCCGCGCTGGTCTACCTGGTCGCTGTGATCAACGCGGCCAACCGGCTCGGCGTGATCGTGCACAACCCGGGGGGTGCCTACGAGCCCGGCAAGTTCGCCGACATGGCGAACTGACCAGCAGGCGAATTGCGTCCCGGCCCCGGTCCTTCGGCTTCAGGGTCGGCTTCCAGGCATGCGTCACGATCAACCGCAACGACTGGAGCGTGAACTGGACGCTGGAGCTCGACGTCGCCGCGATCCGGCAGTCCTGACCTGACGGGTTCAACGCCCGCTTCGAGGACGGGCTTTCATGGCCATGGCGAGAATGCTGTCGGCGTCGCGCGCACGCGGCCCGGCAGTCGGCAGGAACGATCGACAAGGAGACCGGCATGTCGTACCCGAAGGAGCTCTTCCACGCGGACAAGGGCGAGGTCAGCGGCACGTTGTGGAAGGGCGGCTCCGCGCCTGACCTGGTGATCGGCGAGCGCTCGCACGTGCACTACCTGGCCACCGGCGAGTCCACCGGCGGGCAGTACGGGCTCTACCGATGGGACATGCGAGGGGAGCCCGGCGGCGGCCCGGGCGCGCACTTCCACCGGACGATGTCGGAGTCGTTCTTCGTCCTGTCCGGCACGGTCGGGCTCTACGACGGAGAACGCTGGGTCAACGCCGCGCCGGGCGACTTCCTGTTCGTCCCGCCGGGCGGAATCCACGCGTTCAACAATCCGGAGGGGCCCGCCTCGATGCTGGTCCTGTTCGCCCCCGGGGCCCCGCGCGAGGCCTACTTCGAGGAACTGGCGGAGATCGTGGCGAGCGGGCGGCAGCTCAGCGAGGAGGAGTGGGCCGACCTCTACCGCCGCCACGACCAGTACATGGTCTGAGCGGATGCGGGTGCCATGGGGGCCGGTCAGCCGGAGCGGCGCCCACCGGATCAGCAGGTGGTCAGATCCTCATGTCATCCTCGGATGGTGACCAATGTGGAGACGGACAAGGACCGGCGCGACGACGAGTTGCCCCCTGCCCCGGGGCCGGCCACCCCTGCCGAGTGGGACGAGCTGATCGCAGACTGGGACGAGATGCGCCACGGCTACTACCTCGGCGATGCGCCGGCCACGGTGCTGACGTGCGCGAAGAATCTCGAGGCGAGCGTGGCGGCCGGCGGGGCGGGGTCGGAGACGGCGATGTGGACGCTGGGGCTGGTGCTGATAGGCCCTTATGTGATCTACGCCCGCCCGGACGCGGCGGCCGAGGCCCGGGTGCTGGAGGCGATGGGCGCGGTCGAGCGGGCTCTGGGGGAGGCGTCCTGTGCGCATGAGGCGCACCCGTGTGACGACGCGCCGTTCGATCTGGAGCTGGACAACTTCCGGTATGTCCTGGAGATGCTGGCTCATCCGGAGCGGGACGCCGCCCATGAGGCGGCCCTGGCCGACGAGGAGCTCTGGCCCGACGAGGAGGGGGCGCAGTCCTGGTACGAGGGCCGGATGACCCGGGAGATATGGACCTGCCCGCGGAATCTGGCCGGGTTCGCCCGCGCCTTTCCCGGCTGAGGCCGGATGCCTCACTGCCCGGCTGAGGCCGGAGGTCTCGTGGCCGCTGACTCATAGCCGATGACTCACCACCGCTGCCTCACGGCCGCTGCTCAGATCCGGAGTACACCGGTGAACGGGCCGTGGCCGACGCCCTCCTCCGTCACCGCCAGCCAGCCGTGGCCCCGGACCGTGGTTCCGGGGCCGATGTCGGGCGGGTAGAGCGCCGCCCCGGCGGCTCAGGGCGTGCGGCCCCGGGTGCGCGCCCGGTGTCCCCTGACGTCGGGGCGGCCGATGTGGCCCGCCGGGCGCTGGGACTCGCCCAGCCAGATCTGCGGGACGTGCTGCTGGACAGCCTCGACCACCGGCCGCTGAATGGCGGCGGCGAGGGGGAGGCGGTGGCGCAGGCGGGGAAAGCCGGGGTGGAACGGCTCCTCGTCGCGGACCAGGCCCCACAGGATCGGGTCGTCCCGGTCGATGGGGCCGGTGGGGTACAGCTCCAGGGAGTACATCTTCCCCTTGCGCCCGAACTCGCTCCAGCAAAGGGCGACTCCGGCGAGGGTGTGCCAGGGGATGACGCTCCGAAGGTCTCCCTTTTCGAGCCACAGGCCTGTGTGGTCGATGAGAATTCTGTTGCGGCGGTTCACCCAGAAGGGGACGAAGAGGATGATGCCGAGAACGCCGAGGGCCACCGCGAACCCGAGCCCGACGAACCCGGTGACGGTGGCCTCCCCCTTCTGTTTCCCGGTGGCTACCAGGACAACGCCGAAGATGCCGACGGCGCCGATCACCATGAGGACGATGGAGCAGGGGAGCCCGGTCATGGCGCTGCGGCGGCCGGCGCGGATGACCGTGGCGTTCGGCGCGGGGGAGGGTATGTGCGGCGACGACATGGTGCGAGAGCTTAGTTGGCCCCTGCACAGTGCGGTCAGTCAGATGGGCAGGGCGCCCTTGAAGCGGGAGTTGGGCAGGTCGGGGTGGGTCGTGGCGAGCCAGCCGTGGCCGTGGGTGTGGTCCTCGGACATGGGGCCGGGTTGGGCCGAGAGGTTGTCGGCCGCCACGTCCGCATGGGGCACGCCTTTGGCGTATTCCTCGTCTTCGAGCCCTTCTGCGGCGTCTTTGATGGAGTCGATCTCGAAGAGCAGTGGCTTGCCCCAGAACTGCGGGTGGTCATCGTAGTTGTGGCAGCTTCGCACCCTTCGGCCGTTGTGGGCGACATACCAGCTCGAACCGGAGTGGTAGGGGTCGAGGACGTAGAAATGTGCCTCCCCGCATCGCTCGCTGAGCTTGTCGGCCAGCATGAAGCCATCGAGTTCGTCCACGAATGAATTCCCCCACACCATGCGCCAGTTCCTGATCGGCGGGTCTTCGCGCCAGTTCTCGAACTCCGGGGTGATGAAGACCCGGTAGGCCCTCCGCTTCTCACCCTGGGAGTCCTGGAACTCCATGGAATCGGTGGCCCGGGTGGCGGCCTCCACGCCCATGACGGTGGTGGCCGGCCGAAGGTCGTGCAGACCGAGCACGGATACGGCGTCGTCGAACCGGTCGGCCGGGAATGCCAGCCAGCGGCCGCCGTCCAGGGGGAGGCTCACCTCGAGTTCGTCCAGGAGCTTGACGCGCACGAGGCGTTCCACGGCACGCCGGTCGGCGTCGTCGAGCGCCTCCGCGCCGCCCAGGTCGACCAGCGCCTCCAGTGCCTTGCCGCGCAGTTGCCCGGGGCCATGGCGCCGGATCTCCCGAAGGCGCGGCAGCGCCTGGTCACCCAACCGTTTCAAGACGGACTCGGCGCTGAATCTCGGGCTCTCCCGTCGCGTGTCGCGAACGTACGGCAGGAGCCGATCGACGCTCTGGGCTCCGAGCGCGACCAGGCCGTCCTCCGCCGCCCTTCGAACGGTGCGGTCCTTGTCCGAGAGATCCCGCACGAGGGCGTCAATGGCTTCCGACATGCGGCATAGCGTAGGCGCGGAAAAGGATCACCTACGGAGGGGGTTCCCGACCCGGATCCCCGCTGAGGGCTCACGGGTGAGCCATGGGCCCACGCCCCGGAAACCTTGACGGCCGCTGTACCGGGTGTCACGATTCGGGCGCCACCATGTTTGCGTAAACATCGCCACGGGCCAGCCCGGGCCGTGAGTTCTGGCCAACGCTTTGCTGGTAGGGCAGGGAGGAGCGGAACGGTGGGCTTCGTCTTACGCCTTCCTTGAGTACGCCACGACTACGCCACGAGTACGCCACCGTCGACGCCGGTGCGCAGACACACCTCCACGGGCTCGGAAGCAGAGCCCCACCACCCAGCAGCGCCCGCACGTCCCGCCACCCGAGCGGGACGGCAGGAGACGGCAGCAGGACCGCACCCCGTACCCCCTCGCGCCAAGCGTTGAGGGCCACCGGTACCCACCGGTCACCACCGGGCCCACCGACGGCGAGCCGACACCACCCGTCCGGCCCGGCACATCTTCGAACGGCCGCTCAGCCACGCGCAGGCTCCGCCTTGCCCTGAGCCGCCCTCTCCCGAAAGAGCAAGCGATGCGCAAATCCCCCGCCAGCCCCTCCAGAGCCCGCTTCACCCCCCGGCTGCGCGCCGCCTTCGTGGCGATCCTGGTCGCCGCGGCCGGCGGCACCACCCTCGCCGGCAGCCCCGCCTCCGCCGCGCCGAGCGGAGACACCACCCAGTTCAAGGGCGTGAACTGGGCCGACCCCCGCGACAACTTCGCCGACGACCCGGTCGTGCTGTCCGGCCTGTCGACCTCCGACAGCTACGCCCAGACCTACGCCAAGGCGAGTCGGATCATCTCGGGGTTCCGCGCGAACCTCGGCGCCAACACCGTCCGGCTGCCCATCAACCCGTACACGGTCAACGGCCCCTACTGGAAGTCGTACCGCGGGGTCATCGACGCGGCCTCGGACAAGGGCTTCAAGGTCATCCTCTCCTACTGGGAGGGTACGGGCCCGCGCAAGGACGGCTTCATCGACGACCCCGCCACCTTCTGGCCCATGTGGAACACCGTGGTCGACGCGTACAAGGACGACAAGCGGGTCTACTTCGAGCCGATGAACGAGCCCCACGGCTACACCGACACCGAGTGGGCCGACATCGCCGCGAAGTGGCTGTCCACCTACCCGTCGGTCCCGCGCAACCGGGTGTTCGTCAGCGGCGCCGGCTACAACGATCACGTCACCTCCGTCTGCGCCGACCCGCGCCTGGACGGCACCTACCTGTCGCTGCACCACTACGGCTTCTGGAAGAGCTACGCCACCTACGACGAGTGGGTGGCCGACCTCAAGGGACGCATCGGCGACTGCGCCAACCGGACCGTCGCCGATGAGTTCGGCGCCCCGATGACCACCGGCCTCAACTACAACAAGCCGACACCCTCAGACAACTACATCAACTACGTCCAGGCCGTCACGGACACCTTCCGCGAGCTCAAGATGGGGTCCGTCTACTGGCCCGGCCTGCGCACCGACGACACCTACACGCTGCAGACCCTGACCGGCGACCCCGCCCGGCCGGGGCTGGCCACCACCAACCAGTCCGGCGCCGACCGGCTCGCCTGGGCCTGGGGCAGGGGGAAGCCCGTCCGGCCCTGACACGGTCTTCGGCGCGCCCGCGCCGACCGGCCGTCCTTCGGTCGGCCACAGTCAGGCGCCACCGAGTGCGGGTGGGCGGTACCGGCAGACGTGCCGGTACCGCCGTCTGCGCCAAGCGTCCGGAGGACGCTGCTCACCGGATCCCCGACGCGCCTTCAGCAGCAAGCAGGCACGTCGGTGGCCGCTTTGGCTGTCGTGCCGGGCGGCGGGGTGGGCATGGCCACCCAGGCGCCCTGCACCCAGGCGCCTCGCACCGAACCGTCCGCCGTTCCGGTCGGCGAGGCGGCTGCCGTCGATGGCGCGGCGGCGGCGGGAACGACCGCCGCACTCAGGGCCAGGATGCTTCCCGCGAAAGTCGCGGCGACCTTTGCTCTCATGCTCATGGATGTCTCTCCCTTTGTCAGTGGTGCATGAGTTGGATTCAGAACACACTGCGGGAAACCGTGCCGAACGGGGCGTGCGAAAAGCTTGCGAAAACCTTGAAACGGCCAGTCGGAGCCGGTGTCCGTGGGGAGCCGGACGGCCGGAGTCGGCAACGGCCCGCCTGGGCCGCCGCGATGAGCGGCGGCCCAGGCGGGCCGTACCGAAGGAACGAGGTACCGGAAGGACGACCGGGCGTCACCCCACCAGGTGGTAGTTGCCCGCGACCGCCAGGAAGAGCACCGCGGCCAGCGCCACCGCGCTGTAGTGGATCCGGGCCGCCCAGCCCCACCAGCGGCGCCACCAGGCGATCACGGCGCACACCAGCACCAGCGCCGTGGTGGCCAGCGCCGCCTTCACCAGGACCGGGACCAGCTTCAGCATGGGCGAGTCGCCGAGGAAGACCGTCTGGTTGAGCGAGTTGGGGTCGGCGACCAGGAGGGCGAAGCAGGCGGTGGCCACGGTGAGGAGGACGCCGGTGGTCCAGGCGAGCAGGCGGGCCAGCTGGGCGCCGGCCGGGGCGGCGGTGGCGGTGCCCTTGCGGCGGCCGATGAGGGCGCCGATGGTCCAGGCGGTGACCGACAGCAGCAGCACGCCGAGGGAGCCGAGGAGGAGCTGCTGGTGCAGGACCGGGGACTCGTACCAGGGCAGCCGCTCGTAGGCGACGGTCGGGTCGGAGGCGAGGAAGAGCTTGCCGTCCTTGAAGGCGAGCCGCTCCTGGCCGCCCTTCTCCTGGAAGAGGCCGTCGCCGACGCGTACCCAGTGCTGCTTGGTGACGCCCGGGTCGCGGCTGAGCGGACCGGTGGTGGTGAGGGTGGAGTCCGGTCCCGTGGTGACCTGGACCGAGCTGGTCAGCGCGGCGGCGCGGGTGAGGTCGGAGTGGCTGGTGCGGGTGGAGCGGTAGAAGCCGGCGAACTTGCCGGTCTCGCCCATGCGGGGGGTGGCGGCGCGGCGCGGGGTGCCGAAGGTGTGGTCGGCGACGCGGTTGACGAGTTCCTGGCCGGCCCAGGAGGCGCTGCCGTCCTTGCCGTCGCCGTTGTACGCGACGTACACGCCGGTGTCCCGGTCGGGCAGCAGTGCGAGGTTGTCGTGGAAGCCGGGGATGTCGCCGTCCTTGACGAGCATGCGGTGGCCGTCACGGCTGCGCTCCTCCAGGATGTAGCCGATCCCGGGCAGCCGCGGGTCATTGCCGAACTGGCGGTGCTGCATGGCCCGGGTCAGCCGCTCGCCGAGCACCCGGTGGCCGTCCAGGCTGCCGCCCGCGAGCTGGGCGAGCATCAGCCGCCCCATGTCGGTGGCGGTGGTGACGGCCGCGGCGCCGGTGGGGGTCCAGGCGCCGTACTGGCCCTCGGCGGGCACCTGCCCCTTGCCGTCGGGGCGGTAGCCGCCGGCCCGTCCGGTGGCGATGGCGGCGGGGTGCGGCTGGGAGAAGGAGGTGCGGGTCATGCCGAGCGGCCGCAGGATGTGGCGGCCCACGTATGCGTCGAAGCGCTCGCCCGAGACCAGTTCGACCAGGTATCCGGCCAGCGCCACGCCGTAGTTGTCGTAGCTGGACACCTTGCCGGGCGGGCGGACCCGCTTCGGCTGGTGTTCGGCCAGGCTGTCGCCGAGCCGTTCGGCGTCCTCGGGGTGGGCGGTGGCGCGGCCGATGATGCTGTTGTCGAACCCGGCGGTGTGCATCAGCAGGTCGCGGACGGTGACCGGCCGCCCCGGATAGCTGTCCTTGATGGTGAAGTCGGCCTTATGGCGGGTGAGATACCGGTTGACGTCGGCCCGTAGGTCCAGCTTCTTGCGCTCGACCTGCTGGAGTACCGCCATGGCGGTGAACACCTTGGCGTCCGAGCCCATGAAGAAACCCGTACGGCGGGCGTCCACCCGGGTGCCGCGGTCGATGTCGGCCACCCCGTACCCCTTGGCCAGCACCTGCCGTCCGCCGGAGACCACGACCACCGCGGCCCCCGGGATCCGGTACTCGTCCAGCTGCTTCTTGACGAGGCCGTCGACCAGGGCCTCAAGGCTCTGCGGGCGCGGGGAGCCGGGCGTGGCGGAGGCCGAGGCGGCCGTCGCCAGCACGGTCATGAGGACGGCGAGCAGCAGGGACACCGCCGCGGTCACGCTGCGTCGAGCACTCATTTACCGGCTCCTTCGCGCACAGAGGGATTGCGTCGTATGACCACAAGTCAACTCAAGTAGCGCGGGTAGGCCGAGGGCCCTGTGTGGCGTCTTATGGGGGACCTGACTACACCCCCCGAAACGCCACCCGGGTCCAGTGCCCCAGCGGGCTCACCAAGGGCAGACTGAATGGCACACAGCGGCGGAAGGGCCGCCCCGAGGAGGGGTTACGAAATGAGCATCATGACCGACGAGAGGATCGACGGACGTCAGGTCGGCGGCAGCGGCCCCTGGCCCGTCCGTGGAGTGCGCGCCATGGGCCGTGGCCTGGCGCTGGCCGCCCTCGCCCCGTGGGAGGTGGTGCTCTTCTCCCTGATGGTGACCGCGATCTCCTTGCTGGGTGTCGGCCTCGGGGTGTTCCTGGTGCCCGCCCTGGCGGTGGCCCTGCGGGGGACCACGGCGATCACCCGGCGGCTGGCCGGCCAGTGGTCGGGGGTCGAGATCGAGGACCCGTACCGGCCGCAGCCGGCTCCCGAGCCGGGCTTCAAGGGCTTAATGCAGCGCAACCAGTGGATCCTCACCGACCCGGCGACCTGGCGGGACCTGGCCTGGACCCTGGTCAACCCCGTCGTCGGCCTGGTGATCGCGATCATGCCGCTGGCGCTGGTCGGCTATGGCGTCTTCGGGCTGATCATGCCCCTGATCTGGGAGGACATCGCCGACGCGGGCGGCAACAACTGGTACGCGATGATCAAGGTGACCAGTGACGGCTCCGCCCTGATGGCCGCCGCCCTCGGCGTCCCCATCGCGCTGGCCGGTCTGGCCGCGGGCCCGCACCTGATCCGGGTGCACGCCCAGTTCGCCAAGTCGCTGCTGGCCCCCACCGAGATGTCCCGCCAGGTGCGCCACCTCACCGAGACCCGCAGCGACGCCGTCAACACCTCGGCCGCCGAGCTGCGCCGTATCGAGCGCGACCTGCACGACGGCGCCCAGGCCCGGCTGGTCGCGATGGGCATGAACCTGGGCGTGGCCGAGCGGCTGCTCGCCAAGGACCCCGAGGCGGCCCGCGCCATCCTCGCCGACACCCGCCAGGCCTCCGCCAACGCCCTCAACGAGCTGCGCGACCTGGTCCGCGGCATCCACCCGCCGGTGCTCGCCGACCGCGGCCTGGCCGACGCCGTCCGCGCCCTGGGCATGGACAGCCCCCTGGAGGTCGACGTCAACGCCGAGCTGCCCGGCCGTCCCGAGGCCCCGGTCGAGTCCGCCATGTACTTCGCGATCTCCGAGGCCCTCACCAACGCGGCCAAGCACGGCGAGGCCCAGCGGGTCACGGTCGACCTCTGGTACGAGACGGGCCGGCTGCGCGGCCAGGTCACCGACGACGGGATGGGCGGCGCGGACCCCTCCCGGGGCACGGGACTGCGCGGAATGGAGCGCCGGCTTGCTACTTTCGACGGTGTCCTTGCCGTGACCAGCCCCCAGGGCGGTCCGACGACACTGACCATGGAGCTGCCGTGCGTGCTGTCCTCGCCGAAGACCTCTTCCTCCTGAGGGACGGGTTAGTCAGGCTTCTGGAGGCATACGACTTCGAGATCGTCGCCGCTGTGGACACCGGCCCCGACCTCCTGCAGGCCCTCATCGAGAAACGTCCGGACGTGGCAGTCGTCGATGTGCGACTCCCCCCGACGTTCACCGATGAGGGCCTGCAGGCGGCTTTGGAGGCCCGCCGCCAGATCCCCGGCCTTCCGGTGCTGGTCCTGTCCCAGTACGTGGAGCAGCTGTACGCCAAGGAGCTGCTGGCCGACGGCACCGGCGGCATCGGCTATCTGCTCAAGGACCGCGTGTTCGACCCGGACGAGTTCGTCGACGCGGTCCGCCGGGTGGCCGCCGGGGGCACCGCCATGGACCCCGACGTCATCGCCCGCCTCTTCGCCAGCACCACGTCCTCCGCCGCCGACCCCCTGGCCCGGCTGACCGCCCGGGAGCGCGAAGTCCTCGGCATCATGGCCGAGGGCCGCTCCAACGCCGCGATCGCCGAGCGGCTGGTCATCACCGAACGGGCCGTCATCAAACACACGTCCAATATCTTCGCCAAACTGGACCTGCCGGTCTCGGACGACGACAACCGGCGGGTCCTCGCCGTTCTGGCGTATCTGAAGTGACACCGCGTGGGTCACGGTGACACCAGCCCCGCCTCGTACGCGATGATGACGAGCTGGATCCGGTCCCGGGCGCCGAGCTTGGAGCGCAGGCTCGCGACGTGCGCCTTGGCGGTGCCCGGGCTGATGTGGAGCCGGGCCGCGAGCTCCGCGTTGGACAGGCCGCGCCCGACGAGGGTGAGCACCTCGCGCTCCCGGCCCGTGATGGCGGCGAGCTCGCGGGGCGGTGGCGCCGGGGCCGGTTCGGGGCGGCCGGCGAATTCCTCGATGAGGCGGCGGGTGACGCTCGGGGCGATCAGCGCATCACCGGAGGCGACCACCCGGATGGCCGAGAGGATGTCGTCGAGTGCCATGTCCTTGACGAGGAAGCCGCTCGCGCCGGCGCGCAGCGACGCGTAGACGTTGCTGTCGTCGTCGAAGGTGGTGAGCATGAGGACGCGGGCCGCCGGGGACTCGGCCGTGATCATCTGGGTGGCCTCGATACCGTCCATGCCGGGCATGCGGATGTCCATGACGACCACATCGGGCCTCAGTTCTCTGACCAGCCGCACCACATGGGTTCCGGTTCCGGCCTCGCCGACGACATCGATGCCCGGAGTGGAGTCGATGACCATGCGCAGCCCGGCGCGGACCAGAGGCTGGTCGTCGGCGAGTGCGACGCGGATGGTCATCGTTCCTCGGCGGGACGGGCCGGGGCGGCGAGGGCCGGGGCGGCAGAAAGGGGCAGCCGCGCGGCGACCCGGAAGCCGCCCTCGGGCCGCGGCCCGGCGCTGAACCGGCCGTCGAGGAGCGCGACCCGCTCCCGCATGCCGGTGATGCCATAGCCGGAGCCCGAAGCGCCCGCGCCGCCGTGGCCACCGTGCCCCTCATCGACGATCTCCACACGCAGTTCGTCATGCCGGTAGTCGATCGAGACCCGGCAGTGGCGGGTCCCCGCGTGACGTACCACGTTGGTCACCGATTCCTGGACGATACGGAAGGCGGACTGGTCGACAGCGCTGGGCAGCGGGCGCCGTTCGCCCCGCCACCGCACCTCGACGCGGACACCGGTGTGCGCCGTCGTCGCGGTCAGCCGGTCGAGGTCGGCCAGCCCCGCGAACGGGGTCGCCGCCATGGACTCCACGGTCTCCGGCTCCGTCCGGCGGAGCACGTCGAGCATGCTCCGCAGCCCTTGGAGGGTCTCCCGGCTGGTGGTCTCGATGGCGTCCAGCGTGGAGCGGGCCTGCTCCGGCCTGCTGTCGAGCACCCGGCTGCCCGCACCGGCCTGGATCGCGATGACGCCGATGCTGTGGGCGACCATGTCGTGCAGTTCGCGGGCGATGCGCAGCCGCTCGGCCGTCACCGCCTCGGCCGCGGTCCGCGCGCGCAACTCCTCGCCGTACTCGCGCCGCTGACGCACCGACATCCCCGCCAGCCAGGCGCACAGGACGAGCACGGCGAGGAGCGTGGTCAGGGCCAGGAAGCCCGGGGCGAACACGCGGCCCCAGCCACCGTCCCGGAAGAGGTCCGCCTGCAGGGCCGTCTCCTGAACGGCCAGCGTGACGGCCGCGGCGGCGGGTCCGACCCGGCGGGCGACTGTGGCCGTGAGAGCGCCGACCAGGAGGTCCGCGGCCAGGAACAGCGGCCAGATCTGCTCGGCCCGCGCCCCCAGCGCCACCACCCCGGCCGATTCGGCCAGCAGCGCCGCGAGGACCGGCCACGGCCGAGCCCGCGCCCACCCCAGCGGCAGCGCCATCGCGACCGTCACCCCCGCGAGGGCCGCGCCCGGCACGCCCTCCCCGGCCCCCGGCCCCGTACCGCTCGCTGCCGTCGCGTACAGCACCAGGCTCAGCCCGGCCACCGGCCCCCACCTCGACAAGGGCGGCGGCAGGGACGGCACGGGCAGGCGGGACGTGGTCTCGGACACGGGTCGGATCGTAGGCGGGCGCGGGTCTGCCGGGCATCGGCCTGCGGGCGTATACCCAAAGGCAGATGCCGCGGCGCGGATTCCTGCCGACGGGCCGATGCCGCACGGCCCCGGCCCGCGGCACCGTGGGCCGGGTGATCGAAGTCAACGGATTGACCAAGCGTTACGGCGACGTCCTCGCCGTCAACGACCTCACGTTCACGGTGCGGCCCGGGCATGTCACCGGATTCCTCGGCCCGAACGGCGCCGGCAAGAGCACCACCCTGCGGATGGTCCTCGGCCTGAACCGGCCCACCGCCGGAACCGCCACCGTCGACGGGCGCCCGTTCACCCGCCGGGAGGCCGGGCTGCACCACGTCGGCGCGCTGCTCGACGCGGGCGATGTCCACCCCGGGCACAGCGCCGCGGCGCATCTGTCCGCGCTGGCCCGCGGGAACGGCCTGCCCCGCCGCCGGGTGCGGGAGGTCCTGGAGGAGGTGGGGCTGGCCGGGGTGGCGCGCCGCCGCGTCGGGGGGTTCTCCCTCGGCATGCGGCAGCGGCTGGGCATCGCCACGACCTTGCTGGGCGACCCTCCCGTGCTGCTGTTCGACGAGCCGGTCAACGGCCTGGACCCGGAGGGGGTGCGGTGGGTGCGCGGCCTGTTCCGGCGGCTGGCCGCCGAGGGCCGCACGGTGCTCGTCTCCAGCCATCTGATGAGCGAGATGGAGCACACCGCGGACCGCCTCGTCGTCATCGGCCGGGGCGAGCTGATCGCGGACGAGACCGTCGCCGAGTTCGCGGCGCGCGGCACCCGCGCCGATGTCGCGGTGCGCACCCCCGACCCCACCGCGCTCGCGGCCGTACTGACCCGGGCGGGCGCGTCCGTACGGCCCGACGGAGGCGAGCGGCTCACGGTGACGGGGCTGACCGCGGCCCGCATCGGAGAGCTCGCCTTCGAGCACCGGGTCCTGCTGCGCGAACTCGCCCCGCGCACCGCGTCGCTGGAGGAAGCGTTCATGGAACTCACCGCCGACCGCGCCGACTACCTCGCGGGGGACCGCCGATGACCGCGACCGCCCCGGCCCTGCCGACCGCCCCGGCCCCGTCCGTCCCACACGCCGAGCCGCGCGTCCGGCTCCGCGATCTCCTGGCCGCCGAGTGGATCAAGCTGTGGTCGCTGCGCTCGACCCGCTGGGTGCTCGGCCTCGGCGCCCTGGCCGTCATCGCGATGGCGGCGCAGGGCAGCTTCGACACGTACCACAGCTGGCCGGACTACGGCCCGATGGAGAGGGCCCACTTCGATCCGATGACCGAGGCGCTGAGCGGTGTCGCCGTGGCCCTCCTGATGATTGGTGCGGGCAGTGTGGGGGCCCTGGCGATCGTCGGTGAGTACGCCAGCGGTCTGATCCGCACCACGCTGACCGCGGTACCGGCCCGCCACCGGGTGATGACGGCCAAGGCGGCCGTGGTCGGGGGCGTCATGCTCGCCGTCGGTACGGCCGTCTCCCTCGGCACGTTCGCCGTGAGCCAGGCCATCCTGTCCGGCCGCGGCATCGGCCTGTCGCTCGGCGATCCCGGCGTGCCTCACGTCCTGCTGGCGAACGCGCTGCTCGCGCCCTTGGCGGCGCTCGTGGGCATGGGAATCGGCGCGGTCCTGCGGCACACCGCGGCCGCGGTCGTCACGGCCTGTGCGGTCCTGGTCGTCGTGCCGCTCTTCTTCAAGCCGAGCACCCACCAGTGGGCGAATGACCTGTACGCCATGTTCCCGCTCTACGACTGGCGCCAATGCCTGTCCCAGCTGCACCCCCGCGACCTTGCGGCCCTGCCCTCGCCGGCCGGCTCATGGCTGGCCTTCGCTCTCTGGCCGCTCGTCGCGGTCGTCATCACCGTGCTCGTCGTACGGCGGCGCGACGTATGACCGCGGGCCTGACGGCCACTGCGCCGGGAACTCACCGCAAACGCAAGGCGCTCACCACCGGCCGGACGGCCGGCGTGTCGTCCGTGCGCAGCGCGACCGCTGCCGCGTAGCCGGGCGGGGCCGGTACGTCGGCGAGGGACCAGCCGGGCGGGGTGGCGGAGCCGGGCGGGGCGAGGTGGTCGGCGAGGCCGACGTGGTGGGTGCGGAGGCCGCCGGGCAGGCCGGTGCCGATGCCCTTGAGGTAGGCCTCCTTGCGCACCCAGCAGCTGAGGAACGCCTCCTCGTGCAGCGCCTCGGGCAGCGCCTCGATCGCCGTCCGCTCATCGGGGTGGAGCTGCCGGATCAGGCCGGCCAGCACCTTGCCGCCGCGCCGCGCGTTCCTGGCCTCGATGTCGGCGCCGACGGGCGCGTCGGCGAAGGCGTACAGCGCGGCGTCCTCGGCGTGCGACAGGGAGAACCGCAGCCCGGGCTCGCCCGCCACGGCGGGGCGGCCGTGCGGCTTGTCGCAGTCCGGCATGCCGCACAGCTCGCGGATCAGCTCGACCTCGGCGGGGTCGATGCCGAGATACGCGCCGAGGAGGACGCGCAGGCCCACATGGGAGGCGACATAGCGCTCCCGCAGGATGTCGTCGCGGAACCTGGCGGCCCGCTCGCTCTCGCGGGCGTCCAGCATCCCGGCGCGCGCGGCGGCGGCAGCGGCGGACGGCGGGATCCGCAGCAGCCATACGGCCACCTCGGCGCCGGAGGGCCGGTCCTCGGGGCGGGGCAGGGCACGGCCCGGGCCCCAGGCCCGGTCCCCCGCATCATCCGCCGTGCCCTCCGCCGTGTCGACGGCGGGATGCTGGACGCCCGGGTTGGTGTACGCCACGATTCCGCTCTCTCCCCGCAACGCTGCGACTGACTCAACATCCTTGCCCCGACGTGGCGTTGCCGCACGGACGACACCCGGTGACTTAGGACACGTTCCCCTACCGGCGGGTACGGTCACCCGCCCACACCACTACGATCAAGCACAGTCCGTGCACTTTCCGTAATGGGGGTTTGCGACATGGCGACGGGATTCTCGGCGAAGGCGGCCTCGGCGCTGGCCCTCCCGGTGGCTCCGCTGTACGGCGCCTTCCTCTCGTACTTCATCTACCACCCGCCCCGCAGGCCGTATCACAGGAAACCCGCGGACCTGGGGCTGACCAGCACCGACGTCATGGTGCCGCTGGGCGGCCGAGGGCGTCGGCTGCATGTGTGGCTGTGCCCGGGCGATCCGGACCGGGTGGTGGTGCTCGGGCACGGCCTGGGCCTGAGCAAGTCCGCGAGCCTGGCCCACGCCCGGCTGCTCAACGAGGCGGGCTATACGGTCGCGATGTTCGACCACCGCAACCACGGCAAGAGCAGCGCGGACCGGGCCTGCTGGGGCATGAGCGAGCGGCACACCGACGATGTGGTCGCGGTGGTCAGGCATCTGCGCGGCATGGCGGAGTACGCCTCGGCGCGCATCGCGGTCTACGGCTTCTCCATCTCCGCCTTTCCCTCCTTCTACATGCTCAGGAGGGACGGGGAGTGCCCGGTCGACGCGGTCGTCTTCGACAGCGGCCCGGCGCTGGAGCTGCGCCCGCTGTTCCGTAACTTCCTCGCGGCCGACGGGCTGCCGATCCCCGGCCCGCTGCGGAAGGGGCCGTCCCGGAAGGCCCTGGAGAAGGTCGCCTCGACGGCGGCGGTGGCGATGCTGCGGGTGCAGTGGCCGCCCGCGGCCGAGGGGGCGTACGAATCCACGCCGATGCTCTTTCTGACCGGCGAGAGCGACACGATGATCCCGGCGGCCGGGGTACGGGCGCTGGCGGAGCGGTATCCGCTGGCGGAGGTGCACACGCTGCCGGACACCGAGCATCTACAGGGCGTCAAGACGCATCCGGAGGTCTACGCCGAGACGGTCCTGGGGTTCCTGGGGCGGGCGATGAAGGGGTGACGAGGTGATGCCCGTTCGGGCGGGCCGCAGGCCGAATCCGCGCCGATTCGGGCACGGGAAATTGGCCTCCCCCGCCCCCGTTACGCGGGGGAGACCAAGTTCACCGGTGATGCCGATGGTGCGGAATCACCGGCTCCATGGTCTGTCACGTGGGCTTCGCGCCCCAGACCCATGGCACGAAGATGCCATACGAATTGCCGGGCCCCCGTATCCGGCGTAACCGGTGAAACGGGGGCCCGGTGGGCTGCCAAACGGTCAGGCGTGCGGGGGCAGGTGGCCCGCTGTCAGCCTCGCCTGTCAGTCCTTGATTTCGCAGATGACGGCGCCGGCGGTGAGGGAGGCGCCGACTTCGGCGGACAGGCCCTTGATGGTGCCGGCGCGGTGGGCGTTGAGGGGCTGTTCCATCTTCATCGCTTCCAGGACCACGACCAGATCGCCTTCGGCGACCGTGTCGCCTTCGGCGACGGCGACCTTGACGATGGTGCCCTGCATGGGCGAGGCCAGCGCGTCACCCGAGGCGGCCGAGCCGGACTTCTTCACCGCCTTGCGCTTGGGCTTCTTCGCACCACCCGCCTCCCCGGCGGCAGTCGCGGCGGCCAGGCCCAGGGATGCGGGGAGGGAGACTTCCAGGCGTTTGCCGCCGACCTCGACGACCACGGTTTCGCGGGGGGCGGTTTCTTCTGTTTCGTTGGTGCTGGTGGGGGTGTAGGGGGTGATGGTGTTGGTGAATTCGGTTTCGATCCAGCGGGTGTGGATGGTGAAGGGATCCGCGGTGAAGGCGGGGTCGGTGACGACGGCCTGGTGGAAGGGGATGGCGGTGGCCATGCCTTCGACCTGGAACTCCGCCAGTGCGCGGGCGGCGCGTTGGAGGGCTTGGGTGCGGGTGGCGCCGGTGATGATGAGTTTGGCGAGGAGGGAGTCCCAGGCGGGGCCGATCACGCTGCCGGATTCGACTCCGGCGTCCAGGCGGACGCCGGGGCCGGTGGGGGGTGTGAAGGTGGTGACGGTGCCGGGGGCGGGGAGGAAGCCTCGGCCGGGGTCCTCGCCGTTGATGCGGAACTCGAAGGAGTGGCCTCGGAGTGGGGGGTCGTCGTAGCCGAGGGGTTCGCCGTCGGCGATGCGGAACATTTCGCGGACCAGGTCGATGCCGGTGACTTCTTCGGTGACCGGGTGTTCGACCTGGAGGCGGGTGTTGACCTCGAGGAAGGAGATGGTGCCGTCGGTGCCGACCAGGAATTCGACGGTGCCGGCGCCGACGTATCCGGCTTCTTTGAGGATGGCTTTGGAGGCGCGGTAGAGCTCGGCGTTCTGGGTGTCGGTGAGGAAGGGGGCGGGGGCTTCTTCGACGAGTTTTTGGTGGCGGCGCTGGAGGGAGCAGTCGCGGGTGGAGACGACGACGACGTTGCCGTGGGTGTCGGCGAGGCACTGGGTTTCGACGTGGCGGGGTTTGTCGAGGTAGCGCTCGACGAAGCATTCGCCGCGGCCGAAGGCGGCGACGGCTTCGCGGACGGCGGAGTCGTAGAGTTCGGGGACTTCTTCGAGGGTGCGGGCGACTTTCAGGCCGCGGCCGCCGCCGCCGAAGGCGGCTTTGATGGCGATGGGCAGGCCGTGTTCCTGGGCGAAGGCGAGGACTTCGTCGGCGCCGGAGACGGGGTCGGGGGTGCCGGCGACCAGGGGGGCTCCGGCTCGCTGGGCGATGTGGCGGGCTGCGACTTTGTCGCCGAGGTCGCGGATGGCCGCGGGTGGGGGGCCGATCCAGGTCAGGCCGGCGTCGAGGACGGCCTGGGCGAATTCGGCGTTCTCGGAGAGGAAGCCGTAGCCGGGGTGGATGGCGTCCGCGCCGGACTCGGCGGCGGCGGCCAGGACCTTGGTCTGGTCGAGATAGCTGGCGGCGGGGGTGTCACCGCCCAGCGCGTACGCTTCGTCGGCCGCGCGCACGTGTACCGCGTCCCGGTCCGGATCGGCGTAGACCGCAACACTCGCGATCCCGGCATCCCGACAGGCACGGGCAACGCGGACCGCGATTTCGCCACGATTGGCGATGAGCACCTTTTGCATGCTCTCTCTTCCCTCTGTCAGAAGAACCGTCCGTGCAGGACGGTCAGTGGCTACCCCAGGGCCCGCTTGAGGAAATCCAGTACAACGTTCGCGTATGCCTCGGGATCGGTCTCCAAACCGAGCAGATGCTCGGCGTTCGGCAGGACGTGCGTCTCGGCCTGGGCATAACGCTCGGCGAGCGCGTCTACTGAGGAAGGCGGCACGATGGCGTCCCGCTCCCCCGACATGAACAGCAGCGGTATCTCGGCGAACTTCCCCGTCGCGGGCGGCGGCCACTGCGCCCGGACCAGGGCGGGCGCCAGCGAGCACAGCACCCCCGTCACCACCGACAGGGACGGCTCCCCGCTCAGCAGCGCCGGCACCGGCAACATCCCGGCCTCCAGGTACTTGCGCAGCAGCGGCGGTACGTCATGGCCGGGGCCGCTGTCGCACACCAGCGCGTCCACGGCGAACCCCTCGTGCGTCAGCGCCCACATGGACGAGAAGCAGGAGAAGGAGAAGCCGAAGACGGCCAGCCGAGCCTGGCCGTAGCCCTGGCTGCCGCGCAGATGGGAGACGACGGCGGTGACGTCGCTGGCGAACCGGTCGCCGAGGCCGAGCAGCGCCCGGTCGACGCTGCTGGCCCCGTGGTTGCGATGGTCGAACAGACAGACGGTGTAGCCCGCGTCGTGCAGGAACTTGG
Organism: Streptomyces sp. LZ34; assembly: GCF_053890475.1. Taxonomy (NCBI): domain Bacteria; kingdom Bacillati; phylum Actinomycetota; class Actinomycetes; order Kitasatosporales; family Streptomycetaceae; genus Streptomyces; species Streptomyces sp. LZ34. Next base: position 8,010,989 of record NZ_CM132680.1, on the reverse strand, counting down.
CGTGGCCGAGGCTGCGCGTCTTGCTCATCCCCATGCTGTGCCCGAGGACCACCACCTTCTGCTCGGATCCGGGGCACAGCCAGGCGTGGACGTACTTCCGGGCGGCGAAGGGGATCTTCAGCTCCGTGCCGGGCAGGCCGTAGTCCCGCGGATGCCCGTCGTCCTGTGCCCGGCGGCGCGGATGGAAGGCCCGGTAGGCCAGCGAGGCCCCGTACAGCGGGGCCAGCGGCAGCGCCGCGGCCGACAGGACGCGGGACTTCAGCGCGGGATACCGTACCGACTTCTGCCGTGGCTCGGGCATCTGCGTCCTCCGTGCGGGGAAGGGGTGTCCGTCGGGAGTCAGAGCGGTCTCGTCTCGGTCGTCTCGGGCGGATGGGTCGGCTGTGCGGTGCGGGTCGGCTGTGCGGTCAGCCGCAGCCCCCGGCGTGGCCCTGGTCGCCGGACCGGGCGGCGGCAGGGGGCACCGCCCAGCGGTAGCTGGGGGAGTCCGCGCCGGGCGGCGGCCCACCAGGCTCGGCGGGCTCGGGCTCGGGCTGCGGCGCGGTGCCGGGGCGGGCGCGGGCGCGGACGGACTCGACGAAGGCGGGCAGCCGGTCCACCCCCCAGAACTTGTCGTAGCCGTGGAGGAAGAACGGGACGCCGAACGCCCCGTCCCGGCCCAGGGCGAGCAGCGCCGCGAGACCCGGCCCCTCGCGCAGCGCCCGGTCCTCGACGGCCCCCGCCAGCCGCTCGGCCGGCAGCCCCAGTTCCCCGGCGATACCCGCGACCGTCGCCGGGTCGCAGATGTCCCGGCCCTCCTGCCAGCGCGCCCGGTAGACGCGCTCGATGTACCGCGGGCCGAGCCCGGCCTCCAGCGCCAGGAAGTACGCGAGGTGCGGCACCTCCCACACCGGGTCCTCGTCCAGCGGCCAGCTGACGTCGAGGCCGCGGGCGCGGGTGAGCCGCCGTACGTCCTGAAGGATGTAGAGGTGCTTCTCCCGGGTCATCGGGGTGTACGGGAACGTCTCGCCGTGCTCGTTCATGAGGCGTTCGCTGTCCGCGTCCGGCTCCCACCACGGGTGCCATTCCACCGCCTGGGCGACATCCGGATAGCGGTCCATCAGATCACGGTAGGCGATCCAGCTGTACGGACTGCGGAAATTGAAATAAAAGCGTGGCACCTTGCCGCGCCTTCCGGCCATCGCTGTTCCCCCCTTTCCGTTCCATGCGGCTCAGATGACGATGCCGCCGTCGACCTCGAAGACCGCGCCGGTCACATACTCCGCCCCGATCAGGTACGCGACCATGTCGGCGACCTCCTCCGGGCGGCCGAAGCGGCCGAGCGGGATGCTCTTGCGCGCCTCCTTCTGCGTACTTTCCGACAGCGAGGAGGTCATATCCGTATCGATGAAGCCCGGCGCCACCACATTGGCCCGGATGCCGTAGCGGCCGACCTCTTTGGCGAGCGACTTGGTGAATCCGATGATCCCGGCCTTGGACGCCGCGTAATTGCTCTGGGTGGCATTTCCGTGGACCCCGGCCACCGAGGAGATGTTGACGATGCAGCCGGATTTGCGCTTCATCATCTCGAAGACCACCGAGCGGCACACGTGGTACGTGCCGTCCAGGTTGACGCCCAGCACCTGCCGCCACTCCTCGTCCTTCATCAGCAGCAGCGGATTGTCCTGGGTGATGCCCGCCGAGGTCACCGCGACGTCGATGGCGCCCAGCCGCTCCTGCGCGAAGGCGACCAGCTCGCGCACCGAGTCCCCGTCGGAGACGTCCGCCTGCTTGCCGATCACCCGTCCGCCGCCGAGCTGCTCGGCCTCCTTCTCCAGCGTGCGGGCGGCGTCCGGGCTGGACCGGTAGCAGAACGCGACGTCGAAGCCGTCCCGGGCCAGCCGCAGCACCGTGGCGCGGCCGATGCCGCGCGAGCCGCCGGAGACCAGCGCGACGCGGGTCGTCGCGGAAGTCGCGGAAGTCGCGCTCGCCGTATCGGACGTCGTCGTATCGGGCGTCGTCGTGTCGGGCGTCGTCTCGTTCGTACGGGGCATCCGGTCACTCACCTCCCGTGGGGGCCGCGTCCGTCAGGTCCGCGGCGGGGCGCATGGTCATCACCAGCCGGCCGACCGTCAGCGCGGTCTCGTCCCCGACCTGGCTCTCGCCCTCGAACACGAAGGTCTCGCCGACCTGGCGGGTCAGCCGTACGCGGTGCTCGACGAGGTCACCGGGCACGACCGGGCGCAGCGGCACGGCGTCGGTGATGCCGCCCAGCAGCATGACCTGGCCGCTGAGCACATCCGGGTTCGGCTTGTCGTGGGCGACCAGCACCCCGGCGACATGGCACCAGGACTCGATCAGGACCGTCCACGGGTAGTGGTAGTCCTCCTCGGCGGCCTTGTCCTGCATCCCCTCGTACCAGGGCTCGTTGCAGGTCACCGCCTTGAGGCCGGTCGCACGCCCGCCCGGCACCAGCTCGGTGACCCGGTCGATCAGCAGCATGGGGTAGCGGTGCGGCAGCACCCGCTTGATCTCGCTGGTCGTGATCACCGTCCGGTGCGCCGGGTCCGCGGGCGCCGCCGCGGCGGCGCGGTCGGCCACGACGGCTTCCCGGTGGCCGCCGTCGCGGGCGTAGCGCAGCCGTACGAGCGCGACGGGCCCCCGCCCGGTGGACACGGCCACCCGGCAGCGCCAGGCCCCGGCGTCCCGCGCCCCGGCGTCCCGTGCCCAGGTGATGTCGCAGCTCAGCAGGTCGCCGGGGAAGACCGGGCTGGTGAACCGGGACGACTCGACGGCCACCAGGGTCCATCGCTCGCCGGGCTCGGGCAGGGTGGCCAGCGCGCCGCGGTGGGCGTACTCGACCACGCATACGCCGGGGAAGACGGGGAAGCCGGGGAAGTGCCCGGCGAACACCCGCTCGGTCGCGTCGATGAGGACCCTGGTCCGGGCCGGGCGGCCGCCCGGGGCCCCGGGGTCGACGACCTCGACCGTGCCGTCGACCGGTCCGCACGCGGTTGTCGTCGTCACCTCACTTCTCCAGCTTCGAGGCCAGCAGGTCATAGACCTTGCGCAGACAGGTGATCTCCTTCATCTCCTGCTCCTGTAGCTTCACCGAGTACTTCTTCTCCAGGACGACCATGACCTCCAGGGCCATGAGGGAGTCGACGCCGAGCTCCTCCACGAAGTCGGCGTCGTCGGTGACGTCCTCCTCCTCGACGTCGAGGACGTCGGCGACGAAGGCGCGCAGCTCCTCCAGGTCCAGGGCGGCGGCGGTGTCGGCCATGCGGGTTCTCCTATTTCTCAGGTCTTTCTCAGTCGGAAGGGGCGGTCAGCTTGGCGAGGGCGGCGGACGAGTCGACCGGCACGGTCGCCGCGTCCTTGGCGATGCGGCGGATCATCCCCGTCAGCTGGCGGCCCGGGCCCAGCTCGACGAACCGGGCGCAGCCGAGCTCGTCGGCGAGCGTGCGGACGCATTGCTCCCAGCGCACCGGGCTGGTGAGCTGACGCAGCTCCAGGTCCCGCCACCGGCCGCCGCCGGTGTACGCGCGGGCGTCCACGTTGGCGACGACGGGCATGTGCTCGGCGGCGAACTCCGCGGCGGCCAGCGCCGCCTCCAGCTCGGCCGCCGCGTCCGCCATGCGCGGGCTGTGGAAGGCGCCGCCGACCTTGAGCGGGATCACCTTGCCGCCGCTCTCGACGGCCGACTCGCCGAGCAGCGCCACGCCGTCGGCGGTGCCCGAGACGACGATGGCGCCGGGCGCGTTGACGTTGGCGACCCACAGCTCCTCGCCCGACTCCTGGACCCGGACGGCCAGCCCCTCCACGGTCTCCGCGTCGAGGCGGACCACCGCGGCCATGGTGCCCGGCGACCGTTCGGCGCAGACGCGCATGGCGCGGCCGCGGGCGGCGACCAGGCGCGCGGCGTCGGCGAGCGGCAGCGCCCCCGCCGCGTACAGCGCGGTGTACTCGCCCAGGCTGTGCCCCGCGCACGCGGCCACCTCGCCCAGCACGCCCGCCGCCGCGGCCTCGCGGTGGGCGAGCACCTCGGTGGTGAACACGGCGATCTGGGCCAGGTCGGTGCGGCGCAGCGTCTCGTCGTCGGCCTTCAGCAGCAGGTCCTCGACGTCCACTCCGGTGTACTCGGAGATGCCGGCGACCAGCGGCCAGGACTCGGACTCCCGCCAGGTCTCGCCCATGCCCTGCTTCTGGGCGCCCTGGCCCGGGAAGACGAGGGCGGTGCGCGCGTCCCCGCTGGTGCTCTGTGTGTTCTCTGTGCTCGCTCTGTCGTCGTTCGTCATCTCAACCAGCTCCTCACGGTGGTCCCGCGTGTTACGTGGTCGCTTGCGGCCGGGTAACGAGCAGGGCCGCGCCGACCACGCCGTCCCGGTCGACCGAGGTGACCAGGGCCAGGCTGCCGGGGGCGGTGTCCGCCCGCTCGGCGAGCGCCAGCACGGCGGTGATCTGGAAGGCCGCCGAGGCGGCGTAGGTGTCCCCGATGGAGTCGGCGGCCGATACGCGCAGCGGCTCATGGCCGTCGAGCACCTCCGCGAGGGCGGCGCGCTCCGCCGCCCCCTCCGCGCCCGGCGCCTGCGAGTCGGCGACCGCCCAGATCTGCCCGGGCGCCGCGTCCGTACGGTCCAGCAGCCGCCGTACCACGTCGGCGAGCACCGTACGGGCCCGCCCGGCGTCGGTGGCGAAGCCGAACTCCAGCCCCGCGACCTCGACCAGGCCGCCGCGGCCGTGCTCGCGCGCGGTCGCGTCCGGCTCCAGCAGCCACACCGCCGCGCCCTCGCCGAGCACGGCCGCGGTGTCGCCGTCGGCGCGGGAGTGCCACTCCAGCCAGGCGCGGGCGGAGGAGAACTCCTCGACGGCCCCGCACAGCACCGTGGTGGCCCGCCCGGCGCGCTGTAGCCGCAGCGCGTACTGGAGGGTGAGCAGCCCGGTGGCGCGGCCGCCCGCGATGGTGGTGTTGGGGCCTTTGAAACCGTGCCAGATGGCGGTCTGCCCGGCCGCGCAGTTCATGACGGTGTTGGGGAACCGGGCCGGGTCCACGAAGAAGGGGCGCTCGCCGACCAGGGAGTCGCGGGTGAAGTCCATGATGGACTGGGCGCTTCCGGTGCTGGTGCCCAGCGCCACGCCGGTGTCCTCGCCCACGCCGGGGAGGCGTTCACCGGCCGCGCGCTCGCCGGCCGCGGCCGCCGCGCCCGGCCGCTCGGCCGTCCCCGGCCGCTCGTCGGTGAGCAGCTGGCCGATGGCGGTCACGGCCAGGCCGGTGGTCCGGTCCATGGAGCGGGTGCCCTTGCGGCCGAGGATCTGCTTGATGTGGAAGTCGGGCACGAGGCAGGCCTCGTGGAAGGGCACGGACCACTCCTCGGGGTCCAGCGGCTTGCCGGCCCTGCGGCCGGAGCGCAGCCCGGTGGCGAAGTCCGCCCCGTACAGGCCCAGCGGAGATATGGCGGCCCAGGCGGAGATGACCGGGCCGCTGGTGGCGGTGGCGAAGACCATGGATCCGTGCACTCCTTCGGGAGAGGACTGGGGAGGTGTGCGGGTGGGCGGCAGGCTTGCTCTCGGGCCCGGTCACAGGAACCACACCTGTTCGTACGAGGGCCAGCGGGCCGCCAGTCCGCCGCCTTCGACGACGCGTACGCCGGGCAGCAGCCGGTCCGCGGCGGTGCGGCCGAGCGCGGTGAGATCGGGCTCCTCGACCAGCACGGCCACCCCCGCGGCGAGGATGTCCCGCACCGTGGCGCGCGGGTCGGGAAGGGTGTCGAGGGTGCGGCCGCCGATGCGTACCGCAGGTTCGTAGTCGGTGGTCAGGGCGTAGCCGACGGCGAGTCCGCGCAGCGCGAGATCGGTACCGCCGCTCTGCCGGTGCAGCTCGGTGATCAGGGACAGTACGTCGGCGAACTGCCGCTCGACCGCGCCCCGGTAGGCCCGTTCGATCATCACCAGCCAGCGCGCCGTCATCTCGGGCATGGTCAGTGCACCCCCAGGGACAGGCATGTGCGGGCCACGGCCACGTGCTCGGCGTACTTGAACATGGGCCTCCTGCGCACCTGCGGGATCTGGTCGGCGGCGCCCCGCTCCTCGGCGCAGAAGGCGCAGATGTACCAGTAGAGGCGGTCCGGGTGGTCGGTCAGCAGCTCGCGCACGAGCCGGGGGGCGGAGGGGTACTCCCGCTCCCAGTCGCCGTAGTTGCGCGGCTTGGTCTCGCCGAGGCCCGTCCAGGTCAGCCGGGTGGCGTCGGCGCAGGCCCAGATCTGGACCCGCGCGCCCTTGGCGAGCAGCGCGGTCGTCAGCCGCAGGGCGGAGCTGACGAGTTCGGTCTGGTGCGGGGCGCCGAGGAGCTGCAGCAGTACGTCGGTGGGGGGCGGCGACCAGGCCATCAGTGCCACACCGCCCGTAAGCGGGGTTCCAGCAGCTTGTCCGCCACGTCGTCCATGTCCGCCAGGCGGGATCCGGGCAGCAGGTCCTCGGCGGGGAGGGCGCGCTGGGCGGCCGAGAAGGCGTCCACCCACAGCTCGCCGCCGCCTTCCAGGAAGGTCGCGACGCGGGGCGAGGCGCCGGGCAGCGCGGCGGTGACCCCGTTCTCGACGAGGAACAGCACCACGCGGTGGCCGTCCTGGAGCAGCCGTACGGCGTCGCCGACGAACCGCTCGCAGGAGGGCCCCGACTCCGGCCCGCCGCTCTCGACGAGCAGATGGTCAGTCATGGCCGCCCTCCCCCGTGGCCCCCTCGGACGTGTCGAACGCCTCGGCCAGGAAGCCGAGGACCCGCTTCTCGTACTCCGCCGCGTCGAACCGCAGCCCTCTCATATGCGGGGCCCCGGCCGCCGTCCAGTACTCGGCGCGGGGGTAGTGGCGGGCGGTCCGCTCGACGGCGTCGGGGCGGACGAAGGTGTCCTCGGCGCTGCCGATGAACATCAGCCGGGTGTCGTACGCCGACAGGTCCGGCGGCCAGCCGGTCAGGCGCAGCATCCGCATCGCGAAGAACTCGAAGGCGCGCTCGTAGGCGGCCAGCGTGAGCGGCCCGCGCAGCCGGCGCGGCAGGGTCCGCCCGCGCAGCGCCGCGAAGTTCCGCAGCCCGGCCGGGACGTCGAATGCCGGGCCGCTGTCCGCGATCACGGCGGCCACCGGCACCCGGGAGCGGCGCACCACCTGGAGCGCGGGCCAGGTCGAGAAGGAGAAGCCGTACAGGGCGATGGCGCCGCCGCGCAGCCGTGGGTCGGCGGCGGTGGCGTGGAGCACGTCCCGCAGATCGCTGGTGTACCGCTCGGCCATGCGGCCCAGCGCCCGGTCCGCGCCGCTGTCCCCGTGGTTGCGCATGTCGTACGCGATGACGTGGTGGCCCGCCCGGTGGAGCAGCTCGATATGGCCGAGCGCCATGGACCTGGTGCGGCCCATGCCGTGGCACACGATCACGGTGTGCGGCCCGGCGCCCGGCACCACCCAGGCGCGCAGCGGGACGCCGTCGAAGGAGGCCACCACGGTCTTGTGGAGCAGGGGCAGCCCCTTGTCCGCCGGGGTGCGGGTGCGCTGCCCGGCGGGGGCAGAGGGGGGGTGGTAGAGCTGATACGCGTGCTTGGCCGCGCCGACGATGCCCAGCAGCGGCGCCGCGGGGGCGCGCAGGGCGCCGCCCAGCCGCCGCGGCGGTGCGCCGCCGGTCTCTGCACTGGTCATCGTCGGTCCTCGGCCTACGGAGTTGAATCAGGTCAGGTCAGGAGCTCGCCGCCGTCGACCCCGATCACGTTGCCGGTGATCCAGGAGGAGTCGGTGCGGGAGAGCAGGGAGATGGCTTCGGCGACGTCCTCGGGCCGGGTCAGCCTGTGGTGCGGATTGAGCCCGCGCGCGTACTCGGCGAGCCGGTCGCTGTCCGGGATGCGCTCCATGGACGGGGTCACCGTCACCCCGGCGCGCAGCGCGTTGACGGCGATGCCGGAGGGGGCGAGCTCCATGGCGAGCTGGCGCACATGCGACTCCAGCGCCGACTTGGCCGCGGACACGGCGCCGTAGCTGGGCATGACCCGGGCGCCGCCCGCGCTGGTCATCGCGTACACCTTCGCGCCCTCGCGCAGCAGGCCCGCGGTGAACAGGTCCTGCGTCCAGTAGACGAGGGAGTGGGCCATGACGTCGAGCGTCATGTTCATCTGGCGGGAGGTCACGCCCGGCTCGCCCTCGGGTGCGACGAAGGGCAGCAGGGTGCCGAAGGCGAGGGAGTGCACCAGGATCCTGACGCCGGACTCGCCGGTCAGCTCGGCGAACCGCGGCAGCAGTTCCTCCCGGGTTCTGGCGGAGGCGGCGTTGGCGTTGAAGAAGTGCGCCTGGACGCCGTGCGCGCGCAGCTCCTCCCGCGCGACGGAGGCCTTCTCCTGCCCCTCCGCGGTGTCGAAGTGCACGCCCAGGATGTTGACGCCCCCGCGCGCCAGCTCCTGGGCGGTGGCCAGGCCCATGCCGCTGGATGCGCCCAGGATCAGGCACCAGGAGCCCTCGAGTGGTGTGATCATCAGCCGCTCACCCTCCGCCTTCTTCCGCTCGTGCTTCGGCTTGTGTTCCGGCTTGTGTTCCGGCTTGTGCTTCGGCTCGCGATTCGGCTTGTGTTCCGACTGGTTCGGCTCGCGTTTCGGGTCCGCCGGGAGTGACCAGGCACACCGCGGCGTTCCCCTCCGCCGCCGCGGTGAGGACCAGCCGCGCAGGACCCGCCCCGCCCGCCAGGGCGGCGGCGACCCGCGCCACCGGCTCCAGGCAGCCGGCGCCCGCGGGCACGTACTCGGCCCGCTCCCCCAGCGCCGCCGCGAAGGCCTCGCCCACCGGGGAGCCGTCGAGTACGGCCGTGATGGGCAGCGGGCCGTCAGGGACAGGGCCGAGGGCTTCGAGCGCGCCGTCGATCAGCGCCCGGGCGCGCTCCGCGCCGTGCGCGGCGCCCGCCACGGCGGGCGGCAGGAAGAACGAGCGGACCGCCACCCGGCCGTACGCCCGCCCGCCGCGTTCCGCGACGGCGGCCGCCGGCTCCAGCACCAGGGCGACCGCCCCGGCCTCGGAGGTGTCCGCCCCCGGCTCGCCCTCGGCCAGCACCTGTTCGGTGGCCCCGGCCAGCAGCCAGCGGGCCCGGCCGGCGGCGAGGGCGCGCTGCCCGGTCTCGATGGCTTCGAGACCGGCGACCCGGGGGCTGACGAAGGTGACGTTGAAGCCCTTGAGTCCGTGCTCCATGGCCAGGCGGCTGCCGAAGAGGTTGATGGAGAAGTACGGGGCGGTGACCGGGCTCAGGTCGGCGGCGCCGGTGTCCATGACCGTACGGTCCATCGCGTCGTGCAGCGAGGCGGCGGCGCTGTTGGTGCCGACGGCGGCGGCGCGGCGCTCGGCGTCGACCGCCTCCAGGGGGTCGTCCGGCCCGATGTCGGCCAGGGCCCGTTTGGCGGCGGCGAGGAAGTACTGCGAGGCGGTGGGCAGATATTTGTAGCCGCGGCGGCCGAGCGCGGTCTTGAAGTCGAACCCCTCGGGGCGCACCGTCCCGACGCCCGACACGATCAGGTCAGCGGTCATGAGCCCGCCTCCTGGAGCACGAGCGAGACGTTGTTGCCGCCGAAGGCATAGGCGTTGACCAGGCCGTAGGGCGCGGTCATGGGGGTGGCGTCGGCGGGCAGCGGCACCTCGCACTCGGGGTCGAGCGGGCCGACGGGCACGTTCGGCGGGAGGGTCTTGTGGTGCAGCACGAGTACGGCGGCCAGGGCCGCGAAGGCGCCCGCCGCGCCGCCGGTGTGGCCGAGGAGCGCCTTGACGCTGTAGAGCGGGGTGAGCGGGGCGGCCTCGCCGAGCACGGTGGACAGCGCCCGGGCCTCCACGGCGTCGTTGAGCTCGGTGCCGGTGCCGTGCGGCACGACGAACCCGAGGCGGCCCGGCCCCGCCCCGGGAGCCGCGTCGAGGGCGGTAACGGGGTGCGTATCAAGAACCGGGTCGAGGGCCGGGTCAAGGCCTGGGCCGAGGGCCGGGTCCGCCTCGCGCAGGGCCTCGCGCATCGCGCGCTCGATCTGCGCGCCGCCGGGCTCGGGCGCGGTCGCGTGGTGGGCGTCGCAGCTCCAGCCGGTGCCCGCCAGGCGCGCGTAGACCGTCTTCGCACCCCGCGCGCGTGCGTGCGCCGCCGACTCCAGGACCAGCACGGCGGCGCCCTCGCCGAAGATCGTCCCGCGCCGGTCGGCGGCGAACGGGCGGCACCGCTCCGGGTCGATCGCGCCCAGCCGGTTGAAGCAGGCCAGCGCGGTGCGGGAGTACGCCTCGGTGCCGCCGGCGACGACCACGTCCGCCTCGCCGGAGCGGATCAGGTCGGCGGCGACGGACAGCGCGTAGCCGCTGGCGGCGCAGGCGTTGCTGAGGCTGGTGTTGGCACCCTGCGCGCCGAGCCACCCGCCGACCGCCGAGGCGACCGGGAAGACGGGCGCCCAGCGGTCGTGCTCGGCGGGCTCCCCGGCGCGCCGCCGCTCGTGCAGGTCGGAGTCGCCCATGCCGCTGCTGATCGCGACGGCCACGCGGCGCGGGTCCACCCCCGCCAGTCCGGTGAGCCCCGCGCTCTCGACCGCCTCGCGCGCCGCCTCGATGGCGAACTGGGATCCGCGCCCCAGCGGCAGCCCGTCCAACTCCTCGGGCCCGACCGGCAGATCGGCCTCGGGCACCAGATACATATGTGGGTGGTCCATGTGCGCCAGCGGGTCGGGCACCCGCGTCGGCGCGCTGCGCGCGGTGTGCATGCCCCGCCACAGGGCGTCGATGCCCGAGCCCAGACAGCTCAGCGCGCCCAGGCCGGTGACCACTACGTCCTCCGCGTCCCCGGCCATCAGCTGCCGCCGGGCTCTGCGGGCGCTCCGGGCTTTCCGCCGAGCGCGTTCAGCACCCGCTGGTCGAAGGGGACCAGGTGCCAGTCGCGGCGGTTCTCGATCACCGCGTAGCCGTGCACGATCCGGCCGGTCGCGGTGAGCGTGAGCCTGCCGTCGCGGACGACGTAGCAGTCCATGCGGGAGGTGTAGGTGAAGTCCTTGAAGATCTCCTCCACGGTGTAGACCGTGTAGAGGTCCTCCTCCATCAGCGCCTCGTCGACGACGCGGATCGCGGAGTGCGGCACGACGGGTATCCACTTGCGGTCGTCCAGCAGGGACTTGATGGAGATGCCGCGGTCGAGCACGAAGCGGTCCTTGGCCTCCTCCATGAGCCGCAGATAGCCGGACATCTGGAGGCGCTCGGTGAAGTGGCAGTAAGGGTAGGTGATGTTCCACTTCCAGGCGTAGGCGTTGCGGCCCTCGGTCAGGGCCGCCAGCACCGCCGCCTCGTCCCCGCCCGCCGCCAGCACCGCGTCCGCCGCCGCACAGTCCCCGGCAGCCTCCGCCGCCCCCTCGTGCGTACCGAGCCGGCCGACGGTGAAGGGGGTGAGCTCCGCGGGGGCCTCGATGGGCAGGTCCAGATAGGTGTCCGTACGCAGTGAGACGCGCACCTTGGAGGTGACGGCCTTGAGGGTCGAGCCGTCGCGGTCGACGCGGATGGTCACCCTGAAGCCGAGGGTGCCGTCGTCGGCCGAGGTGTCCGGCACCACCTCCGCCGCTGCCTCGTCGTCCATATGGAACGCGTGCAGGATGCGGCTGTCCAGGCCGACGATGTCCAGGCCGAGCCCGTACTCCTCGTACAGCAGCCGGGCCGGCACCCCGCAGTGCGCGAAGTGGATCAGCACGGCCTCTTCCACGAGGTAGTTGACGTGCTTGAAGCCGATCCAGGTGCAGATGTTGGAGCCCTCGTACCGGGGGCGCAGCCGCACGGTGGTGGTATCGGCGAGCAGGGCCTTGGTCAGTGTCGGCTCGACCGCAGCTGTCATCAGGTGTACTCCATCAGGGGGACCATCAACAGAAAGGGCTTCGCCGCCCGGCCGGGGGAGCCGGGCGTCGATAGTGCGTAGAAAGCCGTTGACCGCTTCCGAGAACTCGTCCGGGCGCTCGATCATCGGGAAGTGGCCGACGTCGGTGAGGACGCGCACGTCGGCGTGGGGCAGCGCCCGCCCGAGCGCCTCCGCCTCGGCGGCCGGGGCGGCCTTGTCCCGCTCCCCGCTGACGATCAGGAACGGGGTCCGCAGGCGCTCGACCGGCAGCCGAGGGGTCTCCAGATACGTCTCGAAGAAGCGCATCCAGCCGTACGGGCCGACCTGTTCGCGGACCTTCAGCGCCATCTGGTGCCGTACGTCGGGGGTCAGCCGGTCTCCGGTGCTGACCCGCAGGCCGTCTTCCAGGATCTGGTCGAAGTTGTTGACGTAGAACGACAGCGTCGCCCAGTCGAAGTCGTGCTTGCGCGCCCGGTAGAACGGGGAGACGAGAACGACCCCGGCGACCTGCGCGGGCGCGGGCTCCTCGTCGCTCGTCCGGGCCAGCCACGAGAGCAGCGCGGCGGCCCCGAAGGAGTGACCGGCGATCACATCGGGGCCGCCGGGCACCCGGGCCACGGCCTCCGCCACCCAGTGGGCGACCGGGCGGTCCGGCCAGCCGGGCCGCGAGAAGCCGCTCCAGGGCAGGTCGGCCGCCCACACCTCCCATGCCGGGTCGGCGAGTTCGCCGAAGGCGTCCCATACGGCGGCGCCGCCGGCCAGCCCGTGCAGCAGCAGCAATCTTCGTGGCGGCGTCGCCTCCGGGCGCTCGGGCCCTCGCTCCCCTCTCCTTGCCTCTCCCGACAGCGGCGCGCCCTTTGGCTCAGCCGCTGCGGGGGCGACGCCCTCGGCGGGGGCCGGGCGGATCCGGCGTACCATTTGACCCCTTTCGCCTCCGGGGCGCCTCAGCCCCTGTCGACGGTCGACCACGCGGCGGTAGCCGCATATTGAACGCAGCCTCGGCCCTTCGTTCCTCAGGGCCTCCGCGCGCTCTCCCTTTCGACAGCGGCGCGCCCCTTCGGCCACGAACCCCTCCAGGGCGTATGCGGTGTTCACGCGGCGGCTCCGCCCTGCTGCCGGGGGGTGGCGGCGAGCCGCCCGGGCGGGCTGAGCAGCAGTGCGGCCACGGCGTCCGTGGTGTCGTCGCCGCTGGTGACCAGCGCGTCCCCGGCCTCCGCCGCGCCCCCGGCCGCGCCCAGCCAGCCGACGGCGGCGGCGCACTGGAGCACACCCAGCGCGCCGGAGGCGCGGCCGAAGGCGGCAGTGAGGTCGTGCCGCGGGATGCGGTCGGGGACGGGGGCGGGGGCGGAGGCAGCAGTGGCGCCCGGCGCGGCGCTCGCGTCGCGGGGCGTGCCGTAGCTCTGGGGGGTGAACCAGACCCCGGGCGCGGCGTCCTCGGGCAGCAGCGCCCGTACACACGCGGCGAGTTCGGCCCGGCGCTCGTAGCGGCCCAGGACGGCCGCGGGCTCGGCGCCCCGGTCGCGCGCCCAGGCGGCGCCCTCGACGACGAGGGCGGCGGCCCCGTCGAGCAGCGGGTCTTCGGCGGAGCCGCCGACCGAGCCGCTCAACAGCCCCTCCACCACCGCGTTGCGCGTCTCGACGCCGATCACCAGCGCGCGGCGCACCCGCCCGGCGGCCACCAGCGTCGCGGCCCAGTGGACGGCGTCCAGGCCGGAGGTGGCGCCGTTGCACAGCATGAGGTTGGGGCCGCGCAGACCGAAGCGGATGGCCGCCCAGGAGGCGATCACATTGCTGGAGGCGTTCGGCAGGCCCATGGGGCTGAGGCCGGCGACCGAGTCCTCGGCGATCGCGGCGGCGGTGAGGCATGCCGTGTCCAGGTTGCCCAGGTTGGAGCTGGCGACGACGCCCACCGTCCCGCCCGGCACGGTCAGCTCCTCGCTGTCGCCGGGGATCAGGGCGGCGTTGCGCAGCGCGTCGAGCGCGGCGCACAGGGCCAGTTGGGTCGCGCGGTCCTTGTAACGGTGGCCGCGGCGGCCGATGCGGGCGCCCGTGTCGAACGGTTCGTACGGCCGGTCCGCGGCAAACTCGTCGGCGGCGCGCAGCAGTTCCCGGGGCGTGTCGGCGCCCGGCAGGGCCAGCCCGACGCCGGTGACAACGATTTCCTGGGACTGAGGGGTCCGGGGGATCTGAGAGGTCTGAGGGGTCTGGAGGGTCATGATCCGGCCCTCCCGCCCGCACCGGCGGCCGCGCCCGCCCGTTCCACGATGGCCACCGCGTTGACGCCCCCGAACCCGAAGGCGTCGATCTGCGCGACGTTCAGCTCGGCGCCCTCCACCCGCTCCCGTACGAAGCGGAAGTCCGCCGCCTCCGCGACCGGGTCGGTCAGGCCCAGGGTCGGCGGCACCTGGCCCGTGGACAGCGCCTTGAGCGCGACGATCAGGCTCAGCAGCCCCGAGCTGCCCGAGGTGTGGCCGGTCATGGACTTGATGGCGGTCATCAGGGGCACCCCGACGTCGTGGCCGAAGACCTCGGCGATGGCCGTCGCCTCGGCCTCGTCGTTGAGCAGGGTGCCGGTGCCGTGCAGCAGGACCAGGTCGATGTCGCTCGGCTTGACGCCGGCCCGCCACTGCGCCTCGTGCACCGCCTCGGTGATCCCCTTGGGGTCGGGGGCGGTGACATGACGCGCGTCGCAGTTCATGCTGACGGCGCGCAGCCGCCCCAGCGGCGCACCGGCCGACTCGCCCCCAGCGCCCGCGGCCCCCTCCCGCCGCGGCTCCTCCCGCAGTGCCCCCTCCCGCAGTGGCTCCTCCCGCCGCAGCACCACCGCCGCCGCGCCGTCGCCCATCAGCACCCCGCGGCGCGCCCGGTCGAAAGGCTGGACGCGCTCGGGCGGCTCGGCGTGGACCCGGTCCAGGAGCCCGAACATGGACTCGGTGAGGGTGTCGACCCCGGCCACGACCACGGTGTCCTCGGCGCCGGTGGCCAGCAGGTCGGCGGCCAGGGCGAGCGCGTACAGGGAGGCCGAACAGGCGCCCGAGAAGGTGTAGCTGCGCTCCGCGCCGAAGCGGCCGCGCAGCGCGGGGCCGAAGTGCAGCCGGTCGGGTTCGAAGGGCGTGCCGTCACGCCACGCCAGCTCGGCCGAGCGCAGCTCCCGCAGGCCGGTGCCGACCAGGACCGGCACCCGGCTCAGATCGTCGCCGAGGCCGGCCTGGGCGGCGGCCTCGGCGACGGCGCGCACCAGCCACGTGGTGGCGCGGCCGGGTATGTCGCCGCCCTCGGCGGGGCGGTCGTCGATCTCGTACGCGTGGCGCGCCCGGTATCTGTCCCGGTCGAAGCCGCGCAGTTCGCCACGTCCGCTGGTGCCCGCGCACAGCGCCCGGAAGACCTCGTCGACGCCTTCGCCCACGCTCGCCACGGCGCCCGCGCCGGTCACCAGCTGACTCATGACCAGTCCGTGTCGCGCTTGCCGAAGATCACGACGGCGTTGTTGCCGCCGAAGGCCAGGCCGTTGTTCTGCACGATCTTCACATCGGCGTCGATGGCCCGGTTCGGCACGACGTCGAGACCGCACTCGGGGTCGGTCTCGACGTGGTTGATGGTCGGCGGGATGAAGCCCTCGGTGAGGGCGAGGGAGCAGGCGATGGCGGCCAGCGCGCTGGCGGCCCCCATGGTGTGGCCGATCATCGACTTGACGGACACGGTGCGGGGCGGGTCCGCCTCCCCGAAGACCTGGCGGATGGCGCGCGCCTCGGTCACGTCGTTGGCCTTGGTGCCGGTGCCGTGCGCGGAGATGAAGTCGACTTCCTCCGGCTTGACTTCGGCATTCTCCAGGGCGATCCGCATGCAGCGGGCCACGCTGTCCTGGTGGGGCGCGACGGGGTGGTGCGCATCGCAGTTGAGGCCGTATCCGAGGACTTCCGCGTAGATACGGGCGCCACGGGCGAGCGCCGATTCCAGGCTCTCCAGCAGCAATATGCCCGCGCCCTCGCCGGTGAGGATTCCCTTGCGGTCCTTGTCGAATGGCTGACAGCGCTCGGGGGCGATGGTGCCCAGCCGGTAGAAACCGGTGAAGGTCTTGCGGCACAGGGCGTCGGCGCCACCGCACAGCGCGATGTCCACATCTCCGCCGCGTATGGCGTCGAAGCCGTAGCCGATCGCGTAGTTCCCCGCCGCGCAGGCGGTGGGGAGGGTGACCGCCTCCACCCGGGTGAGGCCGAACTCCTGCGCTATCGCGGCGGAGAGCCGCCCGGCCGGCACCCGGCGGGCGACGACGGCGTCCATCTGCTCGGGCCCCTGGTCGACCTCCACCTCGACCAGGTGATCCAGGTCCCTGGACTCCCCGTCGGTGGTGCCGACGGAGATCAGCGTCGGGACGTCCCGCAGGTCGTGCTCGGTCAGTCCGGCGTCGGCCACCGCCATCCGCGCGGCCGATACGGAGAACTGGCTGGCCCGGCCGAGGGTCCGGACATCGAGGTGCCGGATCCACTCGCCGGGGTCGAAGTCGGTGATCTCGCACGCCGTGGCGTGGTCGAACCCCTCGGTGTCAAAAGCGGTGATCGGCTTCGCGGCGCTCTTTCCGGACCGCAGTCCGGCGAGGAACTCGGCGGTGCCGACACCGATGCCGGACACCGTTCCGAGACCCGTTATCACGACCCTGCGGGCCGGCTCACCCTGCATATCGCCCTGCCTTCGCTTGAGTCCGCCACGGTGTCCGCTACCAGCCGGCCGCTTCGGAGACGACCTCGTAGACACCTTCGAGGTTGATCATGCGGCTGAGCTGCGCCTGCGGGATGACGACGTTGAACTCCTTTTCCAGGGCCGCCAGAATCTCGATGGCCCGCAGCGAATCCGCGTCGTGTTCTTCCTTGAAGAGGCTGGTCTCGGTGACCTCGTCCGGATCTATCTCAAGGATATCCGTGACGATTTCCTTGATTGTTTCCTGGCGCTCTTCGACGATGGCGGCCATTACCGCGCACCTCCATTTTTGGGCATGGGCAAAGCGAGGAACGTGCCCATGACGCTAAGCGCCGGTTCCAGATCGCGACAACCCCGGAGTCCACTAGCTGTCATACGCCTCGCCTCAGGTGACCGATTGGTAACCTCGGCTGTCATATACCTGCCGCCCATAGCCCGTTCACAGGTCTTGTACGCAGTTAATCTGCAGCAAGTTGCCAACAAAAGGGGTACGGACAGCACCGTATCGCCCGCAAAGCCGCGCGGATGGCCCGCCCGACACGCCGTCAGGCAGGCTCAGGCAGCTTCAGGCCAGGCCGGACGGCCGGGCCGGGCACGACCGCGGCGCATCTCGGCGCATCTCTAGGGGGACCACCAGAAGCCCTGGAACCCACGAGATCGCGCCAAATCGCCGCCCGGCAGACCGCCAGTCGGGTCAGCCGGGTCAATCGGGTCAATCGGGTCGGGCAGGTCAAGGAGCTCAGTCGGGATATGGCTCCATGAGCCCCGCGCGCACGGCCCGCACTCCGGCCTGGAATCGCGATTCGACCCTCAGATCCCGCATGATGTCGGCCACATAGCGCCGGTAGGTACGCACCGAAAGCCCCAGCTTCCGGGCCGCCGCGTCGTCCTTGTACCCCTCGGCCATCAGGATCAGGACCTCGCGCAGCACCCTGCCCCGCGCCCCGCCCTCGAAGGACAGCGGCCGCGTCGGGCGCTGCGCCGCGTCCCACATGCCGCTCAGCAGCCCGTACAGCATGTCGGCCACGGTCGAGTTCTGGATCATCGAGGCCCGGGACCCGCCCGGCTCCCCCGGCGCCGCGTCGGGGGCGATGACCGCGGCGCCGTCCACCACGACCAGCTCCTGGCGCACGGCGCCGGACACCCGGACCTCCACACGCGGCCCCAGCTCACCCACGGTCCGCTGCCAGCGCGCGCCCCGGATGACCGCCTGCGGACACAACAGCCTGACCCTGACGCTCTTGTCCAGAAGCTGGGCGAGCGTCTGGGCGGTCAGCTTGGCGTGCTCGTCGGACGCGACCTCCGGCAGCGACCAGATCACGTCCTGTTCGGCCCGCAGCACCAGCCGGGCCACCCATCCGGCCACCGCCTCGCCCTCCACGGGCAGGTCGGACGCCACACAGGCGAGCGTGGCGCGCCGGTGGTGGCGTACGGCGGACTCGAGCAGGTGTAACGCCTGCCCGAGAGTCTCTTCGAGGTGGTCGACCCCCGTCTCCGACTCCGCCCGAATCGCCCCCCTCACGCCCACTTCCCCCTCAATTCCAGCAATGGGCGTACCGTCATCTGGTTGAATTCGAAATTGGCTCAAAGGACACCCCCCGGTTCCTTTTTCGGCACAGTAACGAGGGTGCGCACCTCACCGCAAGGCATACCCGGCGGGGTATAGAGGGCCTATCATCGGCAGGAATATGCCGATTCTCAGGCTTCACTCAGGCCGAGATAAGCCTGGTCCATGTGCCCAAGAGGCTGCGGCCCACGGCCCCCATTGATAACTTCGCTTCGAGCCAGCACGAGTCCCTTGCCGTCCGACGGCGGACCCCTCAACCCCCGGGTCCCGAAAGGCGCCGCACACATGGCTGCACAGAACACCGCGACGACCGCCGCCGCGTCGGCCGACCCGCCCCGGTCGCCGACCGGCCGCCAATGGCTCGCTCTGTCGGTGCTCGTCCTGTCCCAACTGGCGGTGTGGCTGGACAACACCGTGCTCAACGTCGCGCTGAAGACCCTGGCCGACCCGGACGAGGGACTCGGCGCCAGCCCCAACGAGCTTCAGTGGAGCATCAGTTCGTACACCCTGGTGTTCGCGGTGCTGCTGTTCACCGGCGGGGTCCTCGCCGACCGGTACGGCCACCGCCGGCTGCTGCTCACCGGCATGCTCGTCTTCGGCGCCGCCTCCACCTGGGCCGCCTACGCCGGCTCGGCCGACGAACTCATCGTCGCCCGCGGCGCGATGGGCATGGGCAGCGCCCTGATCATGCCCGCGACCCTCGCGCTCATCGCCCAGGTCTTCGACGAGCGCCACCGCGCCATGGCCATCGCCATCTGGTCCGGCTCCAGCGGCATCGCCATCGCCACCGGCCCGATGCTCAGCGGCGTGATCCTGGATCACTTCTGGTGGGGCGCGATCTTCCTGGTCAATGTGCCGATCGTGGTGCTGTGCGGGATCGGCTCGTTCCTCTACCTCCCCGGCGCGGTCGCGAAGGTCCGCAAGAAGTTCGACCCGCTCGGCGTGCTGTTCTCCACCGCCGGCCTGTTCGCCATCGTCTGGGGCGTCATCGAAGGCGGCCACCGCAACGACTGGACCGGCCCGGCCGTCCTCGGCTCGCTGGCCGGCGGCACGGTCCTGGTCGCCGTCTTCGTCCTGGTCGAACTACGCGTGTCGAGCCCCGGATTCGACGTCCGGCTGTTCCGCAACGTGCGGTTCACCGGCGCGAGCGTCGCGGTCATGCTCACCTTCTTCGGGGTGAACGGCTCGATGTACTACACCAGCTTCTACCTACAGGGCGTGCACGGCCAGACGCCGCTGGAGTGCGGCCTGTCCATCGCCCCGGTGGCCCTCGGCGTGCTGCTGGGCGCCCCGCTGTCGGCCCGGCTGGTCCGGCTCCACGGCGTCCGGGCCGTGGTGACCTGCGCCATGCTGATCGCCACGGTGGGCTTCTTCGGCTATGTCTTCCTCGACGAACACAGCGGCCTGGGGCTGTTCTGGGTCTTCCTCGTCCTCCAGGGCCTGGGCATGGGCGCCGCGGTCGCCCCCACCACCGAGGCCATCATGTCCGTCCTCCCCGCCGACCGGACCGGCGCGGGCTCCGCCGTCAACAACTCGATGCGGCAGATCGGCGGCGTCCTGGGAGTCGCGGTCCTCGGCTCCGTCCTGGCCGGGGTGTACCGGGACGAGATCACCCCGAAGCTGGGCGACCTGTCCCCGGAGCAGGCCGACGCCGCCGCGGAGTCCCCGGAGGCCACCCGGCTGCTCGCCCAGCGGCTGTCCCTGCCCCGGCTGTCCGACTTCGCGGACCAGGGCTTCGTCCACGCCATGCATGTCGCGGCCGTCGTCGGCACCGCCGCGGCCGTGGCCGGCGCCGCGATCATCTGGTGGACCTTCCGCCGGACCGCCTTTCCCCAGCACGCCGCCGACAAGGGCTGACGGCACGACCAGTCTCGACAGATCGACATCACCCGGTCACGGGATGTGCACGTCCTCGGTGGTCATTGCCAGCAGTACCAGGGCATCATGCTCAGCCGTTCCGGGCGGGGCCTGGTAGATCAGCATGCGCTGACCATCGCCAGTGGGGGTGAGCACCTCGTTGGCGAGGGTGATCGGGCCGATTGCCGGGTGCCGGAACGCGGTCTCGCCCGCGCGCTTGACCCATACCTCGTGCCGGCGCCACAGAGCGGCGAACTCGCCGTTGGCCGAGGACAGTTCGTCGACCAGCGCGGCGGTGCGCTCTGGCGCGCTCAGCTCGGCGGTGTGCAGGTGCGCGACGCTGTTGCGGGCCACCCGGTCCCAGTCGGCGAACAGGGTCCGCGCGGCCACGTGCAAAAAGGTGTACCGGATCGTGTTGCGCTGTGCCGGTGGCCAGTCGCTGAGCCCGGGCATCAATGCAAGGCCCTCAGGATTGGCGGCCAGCACGTCGTTGACCTCGTCGAGTACGTACGCCGGGCTGGGCCGGACCGACTCCAGCAGCAGCCGCAGGCCAGGGCTGGTCGGCCGCGGGTCGGCGGGTCGGCGGCGCGGTGTCCGCCCGGCGACCTGGTCGGCAAGGCCAAGCAGGTGGGCGTGCTCGTCAGCGGTGAGGTGCAGGGCCCGGGCCAATGCGCTCAGTACCGCGTCGCTGGGCGCGGTCTCCCGACCCTGCTCGATCCGGATGTAGTAGTCCACACTCACGCCGGCCAGCGCGGCCAGCTCCTCGCGGCGCAGCCCGGGTGTGCGCCGGGCGCCCGGTCCGGTGGGCAGCCCGACATCGGCCGGGCCGATCTGCCCGCGCCGGATCCGAAGGAACTTTGCCATCGCGTTCACAGCCTCGAGTCTCCCACTGGTCGACCCGCTCCTGGGTGGCCGTGGCACACCTAGGTATCACGCGGCCTGCCCCGGAACCGATCCGGCGGTGCAGCCTCGAATCATGACTGACGCGATCATTATCGGTGGCGGCTCTGGTATGGGCCTTGCCCTGGCCCGGACCCTGCTTGCCGAGGGCATGGATGTGACGATCGTCGGCCGATCCGCCGACCGGCTCGCGACGGCCCGGGCGCAACTGGAGCGTTCCGAGCACGGGAAGATCAGCACCATCGCGGCCGACATAGAGCGGGAGGAGGACGTGGCCGCACTGTTCGCCCAGGTGGAGCGAGTGGATCACGTGGCGGTCACCGCGGCGGATGCGACCGGCGTGTACGGCCGGACCGCCGACGTCGCCACCGCGACCGCTCGGTCCGTCGTGGATGCGAAGCTGCTCGGTGCCTGGTTGGTCGGCAAGTACGCGGGCGGGCGAGTCACCGGCTCGATCACGTACACCTCGGGCATCAACGCGTACCGGCCGAACGGGTCGAACACGATCATGGCCGCAGCCAACGGCGCGCTCGCGTCGCTGGCCTCCGGGCTGGCAATCGAACTGGCGCCCGTGCGAGTAAACGTGATCTCCCCCGGCTGGGTGGACACCCCCATCTGGAACCAACTCGGCATGGACAAACAGGCGGCCTTCGCCGAGTTGGCCGAGCGACTCCCAGCCCGCCGTGTCGGCACCCCCGACGACATCGCCCAGGCATTCTCGTCGGTGATGCACAACGGCTTCATCACCGGAACCGTGCTGCACGTCGACGGAGGACACCGCATCACCTGATCCGGTACCCGAACCACGGTCAAGCGCTCCGGCCTGGCCGGCCGGGCGGGTACGGCTACTGCGCCGGCCACTCGCGGTTCTGAGGTGGAGTCCGACGTCGTCGACGAACATCTCTACACCCTGCTGATGTGCGACAAGGGCTTCGCGGGCGGGAGTTCGAGTCGTTGCTCGGCGAGTTCGGGATCACCATGTGAAGCGCACGGTTACGTTCGCCCAGCCGTCCGGGCTCAGGTATTGCCATGTGCCGAGTTCGTCGGCACAGAGCATGGCCTCGGAGTACAGGGCCCCGACGAGAAGCTTCCAGGGCTCGTCACTCTCGGCGGTTTCCTTGCGCGACCGGTCCCGTAGCGATTCGTCGGCGGCCTGGAGTATGGCTGTGCGCAGGTCGACGTACCGTGGCGTGTGGGCGGTCCCTTTGGCCACCCCGGTTTTGCTGATGAACGTCCATTCGGCGTACCAGGGTCCATGTGGCATCGGTGATCGTCCGCTCTGGCGAAGTGTTCGGTGGGTTCTGCCTGCGCGGGGCCCTGAGTTTGCGGTGAGTATGAGACACAGACACGCCGTGGCGTCGGCGTGTCGCCGTCCGATATTCACCGCAAACTCAGCCACCGGACCCGCGCCCGTGCCCGGGTGCGTCGTGGGGAACGGAGAGGGTGGTCACCCGGCAGCGGGCGGCATCTGTGCGGGGGCGAGGCCTCGTTGGCGCTGGGCGTGCAGCCGGGCGATGGCGCGTAGCTGCCGCCGCTCGTACGCGGTGGCGGGGCGTACGGATGCCTGGGGCGCGCGCCAGGCGAGGCCGGTCGGGCGGGTGAGGCAGACGAACGGCCCTACGAAGTCGCTGATCGTCCCGGGCATGTCGTAATGCCGGTCGTAGACCACCATGCCGACCGCGAGGCTTGGTGGGGTGCCGGTTCTTCTCGTCACTTCGGCCCCCGCCCCAGATGCTGGGCAATCTGTTCGCTCAGGGCGGCGGACTGCTGCCACAGTTCTTCAAGGGTGGGGCGATCGTCGCCGCCCTGCGGTCCGTCGTCCTGCCCCTGCTGCGGCGCGGGCGTTGCCGGAGTGGTCATCTACGCCACCACCCTGACGCCATGGATGACGCGCGGGCCGATGTCGATGCCGTGCACCGCCAGCCACAACGTCCGCCGACGCTGCCGCCGCAGCCGCCGCGCAGCGCGCGCCTCGCGTTGCTCGTGCGTGACGAGGTACGGCCGGATCATGGTGGAGCTGTAGCCGTCCGGCGGCCCGGAGAGGGTGGGTTGTGCGGGTACGTGGGGCAGGCGTGCCGGACGCGGCATCGTCGGCGTGTGCTGGTGCGACGCCGCGCGGTGACGGCCCGACGGCGGCAACAGCAGCCGTAGCAGCCCTTCGAAGATCCACGCGATAGCGTGGGCCATGCTCATCAACCTCCTGTGGGTTGAGGGCCACGCCCCCGGGCCGCGGTGCATGCGGTTGCGGGGGTCTTGCGTGTGGCCAGTGGTGTGGCGACTGACTGCCCCGGATGCGCACCGGGCGTAGTCCATCGGTCACCAAGAGAACACGACATCCCATAGACTTAGGGGACTTCAGCGCCGGGTCCAAAGTCCGCTGCGCGCGGGACCCCCGGCCGTGATTCCGTAACGGGAGGTCAGAGTGGTGGACGAGACCACCCCGTCCGAAGACTTCAGCCAGCCGCCCAACGCTCTTCAGCGCTTCGGAGCGGATGTGAAGCGCGTACGCCTCGGACGCAGGCTCACGCAGAAGCAGTTAGGTAAAGCGACGGGCTACTCGGAGGCCTACGTCAGCACTGTGGAGTCCGGGAAGCAGATGCCCAGTGAAAAGTTCGCGAGAGGCTGCGACCTGGCGTTCGGAACGAACGGGCTGTTCGCTGGGCTGCTGAGGCGGATTGACGAGGGGGACCACCCCTTGTGGTTCGTCCCGTACCTGAACTTGGAGCAGAAGGCCTCGCGGATACTGGACTACTCCGCGAACCTCGTGATGGGCATCCTCCAGACCGAGGACTACGCGCGGGCCATCTTCCGTGCATCCCACCCCCGGGAGAAAGCAGAGGTGATTGAGGGCAGGGTTGCCGCACGCCTGCGGCGTCGCAAGGTAGTCGAACGGGAAACTCCGCCGCTCCTGTGGGTCATCCTTCATGAGGCGTGCTTGCGAACGGTCGTAGGTGGCGCCGAAGTCATGGCGGGGCAGCTTGAGTACTTGTTGACGGCAGTCGCGTCACAGCAGGTAGACCTCCAGGTCATGCCGTTCTCGGCAGGAGCCCCTGCCACGAACGCCATGATGCCGTTCACGCTGCTGATGTTCGCTGACTCACCCACCGTGCTTTACTCGGACGGGCCGCAAGGGGGCAGGCTGTACGACTCGGCCAGGACGGTTGAGGCTGCCTTGGATAACTACGATCGGCTGAGGGCACATGCGATGTCCCCGGGCGAATCGCCAGCCCTTATCAGGACCCTGCTGAAGGAGCACGGATCATGAGCGCTGACCTCGATTTCACCGTCGCCGAGTGGGTCAAGTCCTCCTACAGCGGGGGCGACGGGGGGCAGTGCGTGGAGTTCTCACCCACCTTCGCCACGTCCGATGTGATACCGGTTCGGGACTCCAAGGCCCCGAACGGTCCGGCACTCGTCTTCTCGGCACACCACTGGTCCTCGTTCGTCTCCGCCGTCAAGCGCGGGGAGTTCCCCGTCTGAGTCGTCCAGCGCGCCCCCGGCGTATCCGTCACACCGGCATCAGGGGGCACCTCCCAGCGGTAGCTGGGGGATCATCGGGCAGGGGATCGTCGGGCGGGTCCGATTCGCGCTGCACGCCACCAGCTGCACCGAGGCGAACCCGGTACCCCGCAGATACCACCCGCCAACGACATCTCCGCCCCAGCTGAGCCGGTCTTCTGCGACCGCGAACCGCTGGGCCCGCCGCGTGGGGTCCTTGTCGTGGTCGGTCACGAAGGAGGGAGTCAACTCGGTGACCTGGTCTCTGTACCAGGCAGAGGCTTTCTCCGGCTCCTGGAAGGTGGCTTTGATCATCCTGGCTGGGCGGAGCAGCCAGTGCGGTACCTCCAGCGGCGGTACCTCGCTCGCCATGAAGACGGGGCTGGCCGCCGAGATCTGTTTCCACTCCTGGGGCGAGATGTCCTGTACGACGAGGTGCGGCGGCCGGCGCGCGGACTCGTCGTCGTACGTACGTCGCTCTCCGGACCAGCGGTAGCAGTGCCAGTGAGCCGGCATGGGTGGGAGCGGTGCTGTCATGCGGGGTACCTCCTGCGGGGCGGGAGCGGCCCCGCCCTGCGGCGGGGGCTGTCCGAGGACGGGGCCGCCGTCTACCTACGGCGCCTGGCGCCGCCTAGCGCGCGTACTGGCGCCCGTCATCCGAGTCACCGGGCGTCTGCCCGCCTGGGGACGGGGCGTCCGTGTCCGGGATGGTGTCGCCGTCCTCCGGGTCCTGGCGGACAACGACATGCTGTAATCGCACGGGGCCTCCTGTGAGTTCACCCGCGCAGGGGGTGTCCCCGCGCGGTTGCGCGGTGCTCGTCCCGGCCGCGGGCCTGCAAGCGGGAGGCCGGGGCGAGCCTTGCTGGACGGGACCTCGGCACGGGGTCCAGGCCGCGCCGAAGTCCCTTCACCCCTCCCTTGTCGGCGGCCGCGCCGCGGCTATGCCGACTGGCAGGGGTCTAGGGGTGGGCCGCTGGCGCTGTCGTCCGGTACGGGAACCCGGAACACCAGCAACCCACCCGGTCCAGGGGCCCGGGGCGCCTGTGATGCGGAGGTAGACCGCGAACACCAGCAGTGCGGGGATCGACCGAGCAGCAGGCCCATCCGGGCAGCACGGAAGGCGAGCAGCGCGGCCCGCGCGGCGGGAGGTTGGTGACGGTGCCTCATTCGCCGCCTCCCGGCCGGGCCTGCCGCGCAGCCTCCTCGTAGGCGCGCAGCAGCCGCCCGCCCTCCGAGCAGGCAGCGCCGGGCGTCCGGCAGGCCAGGCAGCCCGCAGCGTGCTCCAAGGTCGCACGCCACCCCAGGTGGAGCTGGGAGCTCGCCTCGTACGGAGTGGTGGTGTTCTCGTCGTCGTAGGCGATGGCCTTCTGCGTGTGGCCGTAGCTGTTGTCCTCGTCGCGCCACTGCCATCCGATGCGGGGTGACACGGTCAGCTCCCCCTGAGGTTTTCGTAGTGGTCACACAGGGCGTTGACGGAGCGAGCGAGCCGCGCGGCGTGCGCGATCCGGGCGGGCGGCGTGGCGCCGGGTACCAGGCGCGTTTCCAGTTCCTCGACGGAGGAGAACTTGGGGTCCTCGGCAAGCAGGCGATGCGCACCGGCACGCATCGCCTGGATGTCGAGGGGCGTTGGTCCCGCTCTTCGCTGGTCGGCGGACGGGCGGCAGAACTGACCATGCTGGCGCTCCTTGTGGCCTTGGCCGCGCCCCGGGGAGGCTCCGCCGCCTCGCCAGGGTTTTCGCGTACTTACCGACGCTAGGAGCGGGGGCAGCACCAGAGCCAGCAATGTGCAGAACTGTGCAAGGCACCCCCTATGAGGAGGAACATTGGCGGATTTGCGCCCTTGATCCCCCGGCCGTATGACGTGACGATGTTGCAGAAAGCTGCACACCTCACGAGGGAGGCAGACGTGGCATTACTGTTCATCGGGATCGACCCGGACACCGGCGACGACGAGAGCCCTACGGTCTGGGTCGACCAGGAGAAACACGAACTCGTCCTCCAGGGCTGGAAGCCGGACCCCGAGCTCGAAGCCGAATGCGCGGCGTTCGAGGTCCCCGGCCACGCGCAGGGGATCCCGGAGCACGAGGCCGTGATCCGCGTCCCGGCCAGGATGGTGCCGATGATCCGGGAGGCGTGCGATGCCGTCGAACGTGCCGACGTTCGCTGAACTGATCGCAGGCTGCACACACTCGGCGGTGCACCTGGAGATGCGCGACGTCTACTCGGTCGACAACGAGCGGGAACGGTTCGAGGCGTGGCGCCAGGGTTTCCGTCACGATCCGGCGGAGAGGGCGTCCTGGTGGCGGCCGTGGCTCGCCCTGATCCAGGAGACCGTCGCCCGCGGCGTCGTCGTGCGGCGCGCCCGGATCGTGTCCGAGCCCGTCAGCGAGTACATCCGCTTCGAGCACTCCGGTACCTTCACCAATGTCGCCGCAGGCGAACAGGTGCGCTGGCTCGCACGCCGACGCGCCTCCGACATCGCCCTGCCCGGCAACGACTTCTGGCTCTTCGACGGACGCCTGGTCCGGTGGAACCACTTCACCGGCGACGGCGGGTCGGCAGGCCCAGAACTCTCCGACGATCCCGCCGCCGCCAAGCTCTGCGCCACCGCGTTCGAGGAGGTATGGGCCAGAGCCGTCCCCCACGACGAGTACGAGATCCGCTAGCAGGAAGCACCGGTAAGCCAGCACATGCCCGCCTCTCCGTCTTCGTCCGCCCAGGCCGCACGCGAAGCAGTCGCCGCGCGGCTGCGCGGCCTCCGCAAAGAGGCAGGGCTGACGATCGTGGAGCTGGCGAACCGGTGCGGCTGGCACCACTCCAAGACGTCCCGCATCGAGAACGCGATCACCGGCCCCACGACCAACGACATCCGCCAGTGGTGCGCTGCCACCGGGGCACAGCCCCAGGCGCGGGACATCATCGTGCAATCGGTGAACGCCGAGTCGATGTACAGGGAGTGGCGCCACCAGATACGCAGGGGCCTGACGGAGCTACAGCAGAACTCCGGCAAGCTCTTCCGCACCACCAGCTTTTTCCGCGTGTACTCGTCCACACTCGTACCCGGCCTGCTGCAGACCGAGGGCTACGCGGCCGGCGTCCTCGGCGTGGCAGCCCGCTTCAATGAGCTCCCTGTTGACGACAGTGCCCAGGCCGCGCGCGCCCGGGTCGACCGCTCACGCGTCATCCACGACTCCGGCCGCCGCTTCGTCCTGCTCATTGAGGAGCCTGTCCTGCACTGCCAGATCGCGGACGCCGACGCCATGGCGGCGCAACTCGGCTACCTCCTCACCGTCGGCGCGATCCCCACAGTGGCCCTCGGCATCATCCCGGCCGCCACCCGCCTGCGCTCGCAGTGGCCGCGCGAGACCTTCCATGTGTACGACGACCAACTCGTGTCCGTCGAGCTGATCTCCGCCCGGGTACGGATCAACCAACCCTCCGAGGTCGCCCTGTACGTGAAGGCGTTCGACGAGTTGCGCAGCATGGCCGTATACGGGGCCGAGGCGCGGGCGTTGATCCTGAAGGCCATCGAGGCCCTGCACTGACTCCGGGCGCGCGCCGTCATGTCGGCACACTGTCGCACCGCCCGAGCGCGGGCTGAACGACTGTGATCAATTCCTTGCCTCCGTTGGCGACCCAGGCATAGCCTCCGGGCACAACGACCGTAATTCGGAAGGCAGTTCCCATGCGTACAGCTGTCATCACCGCGGCAGGACAGGTGGAGATCAGAGAGATACCTGTGCCGGACGTGGGCGACTCGGAGGTGCTCGTACGCATCGCCGCCTGCGGGGTGTGCACCATGGAGGCCAACCTGTACGCGGGACGCATGACCGTCTACCCCGCCGCCGCCGGCCATGAGATCGCCGGGTGGGTCGAGCGGGTGGGCGCCAAGGCCGCAGGGCTGGACGACATGCCCGCGGTCGGCGACCTCGTCACCATCGACGGGCTGCCCCGCTGCGGCACCTGCCGCAGCTGCCGGGCGGGGCAGTCCGCCATCTGCGTCGCCCTCCAGGGGCACAAGCGCGAGGACGGCGCGATCACCATGGGCGCGGGGCTCGCCGACTACATCAAGGTGGACGCGTCGCGGGTGTGGTCCGTGGGCGACACCGACCCGGCCGTCGCCGCCATGGGCGAACCGCTCGCCTGCGTGGTCCACTCGCTGCGCCGTGGTGGCTTCCGGGCGGGCGACCGGGTCACCGTGATCGGCGCCGGGTACATGGGCCATCTGCACCTCGCCGTGACCAAGCAGCTCCAGGCGCGCAGCGTTGCCGTGGTGGAGCGGGACGAGCAGCGCCTGGCCGCCATCGCCGCGGCCGGCGCGGACGCCGCCGTCACCCCCGAGGACCTGGATCAACTTCCCCGCGCCGACGTGGTGTTCGTGACCATCGCGTCCAAGGAGGCCATCGCCACGGCGCTGACCGCGGTCGCCGACGGCGGGCGCGTCGTGCTCTTCGGCGGCTCCCCCGACGGACCGCCGGCCGAGCTGCCCGGCTACGAGGTGCACCGCCGCCAGCTGACGGTAACGGGTTCCTTCAGCCACGAGCGGGAGGACTGGCGGGCGGCGGCGGAGCTGCTGCGCGGGGGCGCGCTGACCGGCCGGCTGGAGACGCTGGTCACCGCGCAGTACGCGCTGGACGAGGTCGAGAAGGCGCTGAAGCAGGCCGCGGAGACACCGGTCTACCGGGTCGTCGTGACGCCGTAGCCCCGCGGGCGGCATTCCCACCACTAACGAGAGGACCACTGTGCCCCCGCACGAGAACACCCTGCGCGTCGGCGTGCAGCTGCACCCCCAGCACACCGATATCGCCGAACTGCGCGCCGCCTGGCGCGAGGCCGACGCCCTGGGCGTCGACTCGATCTGGACCTGGGACCACTTCCTGCCGCACCACGGCGACCCGGCCGGCCGCCACTACGAGTGCTGGTCGCTGCTGTCCGCGATGGCCGTCGAGACCAGCCGGGCCACCATCGGCCCCCTCGTCAGCTGCACCGCGTTCCGCAATCCGCAGGTGCTCGCCGACATGGCCCGCACCGTCGACCAGCTCAGCGGCGGGCGCCTGGTCCTGGGGCTCGGCGCGGGGTGGTTCGAGGCGGAGCACACGGAGTACGGCATCCCGTTCCCGGGCCCGGCCGAGCGCATGGACGCGTTCGCCGCCTCCCTCACGGCCGTCAAGGAGCGGCTGGCGAAGCTCAACCCCGGGCCCGCGGGGCCGCTGCCGCTGCTGATCGGCGGGGCCGGGCGGCGGCGCACCCTGGAGCTGGTGGCCCGCGAGGCCGACTGGTGGAACTGGTACGGCTGGGCCTCCGAGGACCCGGTCGCAGACTTCCGCGAGCTGAGCGGCGTGCTGGACCAGTGGTGTGAGCGCGTCGGCCGCGACCCGCGGCAGGTGGCCCGTACGGTCATGGTCAACCCGGACCAGCTGCCGCTCGTGGAGGGCTTCGCCGAGGCCGGCGCGGTCCATGTGGTGCTGTCCCTGGCCGCGCCGTACGACCTGCGCCAGGTGGAGGAGCTGCTCAAGGTGCGCGAGGCGCTGGGCGCCGGACAGGACCCAGGCGCCGGACGGGCTTCTTGACGGCTGACGCCGCGCCGCCCCGCGAGGTCCTGGGGCGGCGCTTTCGCCTGCTCATGGGCTGTCTGCTGCTGTCCACCCTCGGCAACGGCCTGTGCTTCCCGTTCACCTCCATCTACATCAGCGAACTGCTCGGGCTCGGCTCCCGGGCCGCGGGCGGCTACTTCATCGCCATGGCGGCGGCCAGCTTCGCGGCCGCACTGCTCGGCGGGCCGCTCGCGGACCGGGCGGGGCCGCACCGGGTGGGGGCGCTCGGGGCCGCGGCGCTCGCGGTCGGGTACGCCTTGCTGGCCCCGGTCGACGCGGTGGTGCCGGTCCTGATCTCGGGCGCGTGCGTCGGGGTGGGCTTCGGCCTGTTCTACGCCTCGATCGTCGGCGTCGTGGACGCCGCCGTCCCGGACAGCGGGCGCCGTACGGCCTTCTCCGTCCGCCACATCGTGAACAACGTGGGGATCGGGGCGGGTTCGGTCATCGCCGGCCTGGTGCTGCGCGGGGCACAGGCCCCGGCCGGGACACTGCGCTGGCTGTACGTGGCCAACGCGGCGGCCGCGGTGCCGCTGATGGTGGCGATCTGGGTCATGCGGCCGCGGGAATCCGGCGAAGTACGAAGAGAGAAGAACGAGAAGGGCGAGCCGGACCGGCAGGGCGAGAAGGGCGGCGGGCCGACGTACCGCACGCTGCTGCGCGGCCGGCCGATGGCGCTGCTGGTGCTGGCCCAGGCGCTGTTCGCGATCGTCGGCTTCACCCAGATCGAGGCGACGGTGCCGCTGCTGCTCCACGACCACATGGGCATCACGCTGGGGTGGGTGTCCACGGTGGTGGCGGCGAACTCGTTCGCGCTGGTGGCGCTCCAGCCGCTGCTGCGGCGGCGGCTGGAGCGGCTGCCGGAGACGGCCGCGCTGGCCGCCGGTCCGGTGCTGTGGGTGGCGGCGTTCGGCTGCGGCCTCGGCGCGGTGCTCGCCGGGGACGCGGCCTCGTCCCTGGTGCGGTACGGGCTGCTGCTGGCCTTCGCGGTGGTCTTCGCGGCGGGCGAGCTGATGTACTCCTCGGCGTTCTACCCGCTGCTGCTGCGCTGGTCCGGGGAGGCGGCCGTGGGCCGGGCGAGCGCCCTGGCGTCGCTGGCATGGAACCTCGGCACGGCCTCCGGGCCGCCGATCGGGCTGTTCGTGATCGTGCACACCTCCGCGACGGGCAGCTGGGTCGCGCTCGCGGTCGGCGCGGTCGCCGCGTTCGCGGTGGCGGGCGCGCTGCACCGCCGGGCGGCGGGCGGGTGAGCTCCCGCCGCCCGGCCGGGCGGGGCTGACTACGCCTTGGGCAGGTAGTCGTTGGAGTACGCCTCTTCAGGCGTGACCGTCTTCTCCAGCAGGCCCTGGTCGTACATGAAGTCGGCCATGCGGCTCCAGCTCTGCGGGTCGTTGGTGCCCAGCTCGCCCGCGTCGTTCTGCATCATGACCGTGGTGGCCTTGAGCACCGCGAGCGCGTTCTTCTGCCGCTTCTCGTCCCCCAGCCCGGGGACGTACTTCTCGCTGAGCTTGACGGTGTCCTCGGGTTTGTCGATGGCGTACCGCAGACCGCGCAGCGTGGCGTCCACGAACTTCTTCATGTCGTCGCCGCGCTTGTCCAGCGTCTTTTGCTGGGCGCCGATTCCCACGCCGACCAGCGGGTCGCCCTCCGCGCCTCCGTCGACCGTCAGGGAGCGGACCTCCTTGCCGGCCTCCTGGAAGGCGATGGCGTCATTGTTGAGGTAGCCCATCACGCCTTCGACCTTTTTGCCGGTCAGCGCCGCCTGCTGGGTGAAGCCGATGTTCTTCACCTTGGCGTCCTTGACGGAGAGCCCGCCCTCTTTCAGCAGGGCCAGCAGACCGAAATAGGTCTCGCCATAGGGACCGGGGGTGCCGATCGTACGGCCCTTCAGGTCCGTGGGCTTCTTGATGTCGGAATCCTTGGGGACGATCAGGCCCACCGGGTATTTCTGATAAAAGGTGGCGATGTCCACGATGGGGAGATTCTTGGAGCGGGCCTGCAGCATCTCGTCCCCGCCCGCGTAGACGACGTCTTCCGTGCCCGACTTCAGGGCTCCGAAGAGATCCTCGGCGGCACCGTGGTGACGCAGCTTGACGTTCAGTCCGGCGTCCTTGTAGTACCCCTTCTCGGCCGCCACATAGAACGGCGCGAACTGGATGTTGGGCGTGTACGTCAGCCCGACCGTGATGCTGTCACCGCTCTTGCCCCCCGCGTCCTTCGGCTTCTCGGCGCATGAGGTCAGCATGGCCGCCGCCACCACCGACGCGAGAGCCGCCCCCGTGACCTGGCGTCTCAGGGTGTGCCTCGTGGACGTCCTAACCAAACGCACGTACTTCTCCTCAGTGAGTGGAAGATGTCGGTCAGCGCTGTACGAGCCGCTCGACCAGGCGAATTACGCCATAGAAGCCGGCGGCGAGAAGTGCGAGCATGACGAGCGTCGAGAACAGCCCGATGGTGTCGGCCTCCTGTCGCTGGACCGACAGGAGCTGTCCCAGCCCCTCGCCGCCCATGACGAACTCGCCGACCACCGCACCGGTGATGGACAGGGTGAAGCCGTTGCGCACCCCCGTGAGGATGCTGGGCAGCGCGAGCGGCAGCTCGATGTACCACAGCATCCCCCACCACCCCACGCCGTCCACGCGCGCGGCCCCCATCACATCGGGGTCCAGCGAGCGCAAGCCCAGCACGGTGTTCACCAGGATGGGGAAGAAGACCAGCAGCGCGCAGAGCATGGCGAAGGGCAGCAGCCCGTAGCCGAACCACAGCGCGAACAGCGGGGCCAGGGCCACCGCGGGCACCGCCTGCGAAGCGGCCAGATACGGTTGGAGCGCCGCGGCCGCGAGGTCACTGCGGGCGATGAGATAGCCGAGCGGCAGGGCGACCCCGAGCCCCATGCCGCAGCCCGCCAGCGCCTCCCACACCGTCTGCTTGGTGTACTTGAGCAGGTCGCCGTGCAGAAACTCGTCGACGAAATGTTTCGCCAGGTCGTACGGTGCCGGAAGGTAGAACGGGTCCACCGCGCCGACACGGATGGCGAGATCCCACACGATGAGCAGGGCCAGCCCGAATACGAGCGGCGGGAGCACCCCGCGGTACACGGATCCCGTCGCGTTCCTGCGAACTCGGCGGCCGTGTGCCCCCTTGGGGCTTTGACTTCCGCGACCCGCGTGCGCTGCCTTTCCGCTGTTCCTGCCGCTGTTCTTGCCGGACTTTCGTATCTGTCCGGGCCGGGGTGAATGTGACGGGTCCGTCCCCGGTCCGCCACTGGTGCCCGCCGTGGCGGTCGCACCCCTTCCGCGCCCTTGCGTCATCCCCAAATCCCCTTGTATTACCGGCTGTTGCCAGATTCCCCGGCACGCCCGCGTGCAACCTATCGCCAGCCCGCTCCGGATCACAATGTGATGGGGAAAAAGGAAATCGCTCCGTCATACAGAAGATCACGCGGAAGTCACGCGGGAGATCGCGGAAGATCTTGGTGGCGATCTTGCCGTGGCTCTCACCGGCTCTTCACGCACCGGTGGAGAATCGGTCGAGGATCCCGAGCTCGGATGCGCGCACCCCCGCCTGAAAACGCGAGTTCACCTCGAGCAACTCGAGGATTCCGGTGACGTAGCGGCGGTAGGTGCGCACCGAGATCGCCAGCTCCCGGGCCGCCGCCTCGTCCGTGACCCCGTCCCCCAGCCGCCGCAGCACCCGCCGCACCATCTCGGTGCGGGCGCGGTTGCCGAAGTCGAGCGGGCGGGCGGCGGGCGCGGCGGAGCGCCATATGTTGCCGAACATGCCGTGCAGGGTGGCGACGACGGCCGGGTCCTGGATGAGGGAGGCCTGCCGCCCGTCGGCCGAGTCCGTGCACACCAGGGCGGTCCGGCCGTCGGCGATCACGGCCGTGGGCAGCGGCACCGCCGCGATCCGGATCTGCGGGGGACGCGCCCCGAGGCCGCCGCCCGGACCGAGCGCCGGGCCCGGGTCGGCCAGGGGCCGGGCGCGCAGCACCCTCACATCGATCGTGTCGGCGTCGCCGGGGCCCGAGACCAGGGTGTGCAGGGCCGCGTGGTCGGCCGCCAGCCGGGGCGTGGGCTCCGGGAAAGCGGCGTCCACGCTGTGCACGGCCTGGTCGACAATCTGTTCCGCCGCGGCGAGAAAGGCCGCGTCCGCCACCCCCACCTCGGTGAACAGCTCGTTCCGGGACTGCCGGACCCGGTGTTCATGGACGGTGGACTCCAAGAGGGTGCGCACCTCGTGCAGGGTGCGGTCGAGGGCGTCCTCGGCCGCGGCGGCCGGCTCGGTGATCCGTTCCGTGATCCGTTCCGTGATCCGGTCCGTCATCGCTTGGTCATCGCTTCGTCGTCCCGCCTCGCGACATGGTCAGGGTCTCGAGTGCCGTCAGTGCTGTCAGTGCTGTCAGTGCCGTCAGGGGCGGCTTGGCAGAAGCCCCGTCTCCACCGCCCGTACCCCCGCCTGGAACCGGGAATGCGCCCCCAGCTCGCGCATGATCTCCGCGACGTAACGGCGGTAGGTGCGCAGCGACACCTTGAGGTCGCGCGCCGCCACCTCGTCGGTGACTCCGGCCCGCAGGCACTCCAGGATCCGCCGCGCGGTGTCGGTGCACAGCCGCCCGGCCGGGCGCGGAGGCTCGGCGAGCGCCACGGCGTTCCCCCAGGCGCCGGCGAACATCAGGTCCAGGGCCTGCACCGTGGCCGCGTCCTCCACGAGCGAGGCCCGCGGCCCGGCCCGCTCCGGCCCGGGGGCCGACTCGAATTGAGGCTCAGGGGCGGGCCCCGGCCCCGGCTCCGGCCGTACGTAGCCGATCCGGCCGTCGACGAGCAGGGCCTCGGGTAACCCGCCGTCGGCCGTCCGCGCCTCGCAGCGCGGGTCGATGCGCGCCAGCGCGGAGACCCGCGGGCCGGTCAGGGCACCCGGCAGGCACAGCAGCCGGACGGCGACGCCCTCGCGGCCGGGGCGGGGCGGGCGGGCGAGCGCCGAGCAGACGGCGTCCTCCTGCTCCGGGTCGCCGGACAGCACGACGGCCACGGTCCGCTCGGCTCCGGCGATGAGCCGGTCGGCGACCTCGGCGGCCGACGGACGGCCGGGCCCGGCCCGCACCCACGACCGCCGGGACAGGTCCTGGCGGTGCCGGGTCACCACGGATTCGATCAGGCCATGGGCCGCCAGCAGCGCCCGCTCCACATGGTCGGAGCCCGCGGCACCGGCCGCCCCGCCCTCGGGTGACGGCTCGGGCATCCTCGCAAGACCAACCATGACTTCCCCTGCAGGGCGAAGGTGACCTGTTTTCTGAAATTCGGGCCTGGTTCGAGAATTTCTTGTTCCGCTCTTGCCCGCGTTCTTCTTGCCTCACTTCTTGCAGTACTTCTGGTCTTGCCGTCACGCGAGCAGGAGCAAATGCCATGCAATTCCATTGACGACAGTAATTCGCACACAGCGACGGCGTCAACGCAACGAGTGAGAGTAAAGAATTGGCAAATGACGGCGTGTCAGACCCTACCGCAACACCTCGCGCACGCAACGACACGCGGTATGTCAGGAAGTTGCACGTATCCGCACCGCCCGGTCGCCCACCCGACACCCAGTGCAGCCACCGGGCCACCCTGGGCGAGCGGCGGCCGAGGCCGCTGTCCGGTTGCTGCCAGCCGTCAACTGGAGGCCTCGGTACCCCCGTCCGGGGGTGAGACGCCACCGAGGCCGCCGAGGGACACCGGGCGGGACGTCACGGCGGGACAGCCTGTCACTGCGGGCCGAAGCTGATCGGGCCGTGGAAATCCCGGCCCTGAATAACCGGTCCGGTGATCCGCGCGTCACCCGAGATGGAATTGTGGACGGCGCCGGCCTCCTGGGCCGGTGTTCCGTACCGGCTCATCCAGGCCGCCAGATCGCGCCCCAACTCGGGGTCCTGCCGGGCCTGTTCGACCAACAGCTCGGCCAGCCGGCGCAGCCGCTCCGGGTCGTCGTACGGAATCGCGACAGGCCCGCCATCACCCGCCGGGTCGGCCGCGGGATCCGCGCCCGGATCCGCGCCCGGGTCGGCCGCCGGGTCGGCTGTGCTCCGCCGCAGCACCCTGCGGGACAGCGCGCCCAGCCCTTCCAGCGCCCGCCGGCCCGCCTCACCCCCGGCCCCGGACACCACCGCGTTGACCGCCGCGATCAGCGCACCCGCCGTCACCGGATCCATGGGCCCCTCCCCGGCTCGCACCTCACTACCGAACCGCACGCTACCGAACGGCGGCTCACGGACCGACCGATTCCGCGCGAAGGGTGAACCAGACCGTCTTGCCGGTGGGGTTGAGGTCCGTGCCCCACTCGTGGGCCGTCTTGCTGAGCAGGAACATCCCGCGCCCGCTCTCGGAGAGGAAGTCGGGCTCCCTGACCACCGGCAGCGAGGACTCGCTGTCGCTGACGGCGGCCCATATGCCGTACGGACGGTTCTCGAGGGCGAGCACACACTCGGGCGAGGCGGCGTGCTTGTGGACGTTGGAGAGCAGCTCGGTGACGCACATCGCCGCCGCGGTGATCAACTCCTCGCGGCCCCACTGGCGCAGCCGCGCGCCCACGACGCGGCGTACGTCCGCGAGTGTCTGCGGATGGACGCGCAGGCGTAGCTCGTATCGCCCCCAGCTACCGCTGGGAGGTGCCCCCTGCGGGATGTTCTCTGCCATGTCGTCCAGGGCCCTCCAAGGCACGGCGCGCTGCCGTGTCGCACAGGCGATCCTGTCCCATGTCCGTGCTACTCGCAATGTTTCGACCCACTCACGCAAGACTGGCATATGCCGCCTGGTGGTTGTAGTTGGCGATACGTCAGACTGGCGACATGTCCTACCACCCAGTGCCCACCGTGCGGCGCAGGCGGCTGGGGTCCACTCTGCGGAAGCTGCGTACCGAAGCGGGGATGACATTGGACGCGGCCGCGGAGGCGCTGAACGCGGCCCAGAGGGGACGTACGGACGCCCGCCGCTGGAGCGCCCCGAAGCTGTCCCGGATAGAGAACGCGAACGCGACCATCCGCGCCACGGAGGTCGCCACCCTGCTGGAGGCCTACGCGATCAGCGACTCCGAGGTGCGCGCGGCGCTGGAGAGGCTGGCCAGGGACGCCGGGAAGCGCGGCTGGTGGCAGACCTACCGCGGCGTGGTCGCCCCCGCGTACGCCGACTACATCTCGCTGGAGAGCGACGCCGAATCGGTCCGTGACTACGCCCCGCTGGTCGTCCCCGGGCTGCTGCAGACGCCCGACTACGCCCGGGAGACGATCGCCGCCAACGCGGTCGCCCGCAGCGAGGCGGAGGTCGCCGCCCTCGCCGAGGTGCGGCTGGCCCGCCAGTCGGTGCTGACCCGCCCGCGCGCTCCGCTGCGGCTGTGGGCGGTGATCCACGAGGCGGCCCTCCACCGCCGTTTCTCCGGCCGCCCGGCCATCATGACCGAGCAGTTGCGGCGGCTGCTGGACGTCGCGGACTGGCCCACGATCACGCTCCAGGTGATGCCGATCGACGCCGCGCCCAACCCCGGGGACGCGGGCGCCTTCACGCTCGTCGGGTTCCCCGGTCCGATGCCGGACGTGGTCGCCCAGGAGAACCTGCGCGGCCCCGTGTACGTCGAAGGAGTCGACGACGTCAACGTCTTCGCCGACGCCTTCGGCCACATCGTCGACAGCGCGCTGTCGACGGATGAGACGAAGGCCCTCATCGCCGGTCTCGTAGGAAAGAGGGCCCCACACCGTGAACACCTCAGAAGTGCCCGAGAACCCGCATGACCTGTCCCCGAGCCCGTATCCGCCCGCCGGCGCGGCCCGCCCGCGCTGGCGCAAGTCCTCGCACTCCGCCGGCGAGGGCCAGTGCGTCGAGGTCGCCGCGTGGGGTGGCCTGGTCCGGCTGCGCGAGAGCGACGACCCGGGCGCGGTCCTCGACGCCGCTCCGGCCGTCTGGGCCGCCTTCGTACGCGGCGTGAAGGCGGGCTTGTTAGACACCCGACCTGACGCGTGAGCCGAAACGGGGCCCGGTCCGGGGGGCCGGGCCCCGTGCCGATCAAGCCGGTCGGCCGGTCAGAACTGCACGTCCGAGCAGGCGTAGAAGGCGTTCGAGGTGTCGGCGACGGTCCACACGGCGAGGATCAGGTGTCTGCCGGTCTTCCCGCTCGGGATGGTGCCCGCGTGGGAGAGCGTGGACGGCGGCCGCTGGCCGTTGTACGGGACGGTCAGGAACGGCGTGGATTCCAGGCTCGCGCGAGTGAGCTTCTGGCTGGAGTTCCAGCCGTTCTTGGTGATGAAGTACTTGAAGTCCGTCGTGGCGTGCGAGGCGGTGAAGCGCCAGGTGAAGGTGTAGCTCCGCCCGGCGGTGAGCTTGGTGGTCGGCCACTGGCCGCCGCGCGGGTCGTCCAGCTGGGAGAACCGGCTGTTGCCGCCCGCGCAGATCGTGCCGTCGGCCGGACCGCCGGACGGGAAGCCCTTGGGGCCCTCGACGCTCTGCGGTTCGTACTGGATGTCGCCGCAGTTCGTGACGGTGCCGTTGGCGCACAGCTTCTGGCGGCTGATGGGCGAGTCGGTGTAGGCGTGGCTGGAGGCGCTGCCGCCGGTGGTGAGAACGGAGACCGCCGCGAGCCCGATGCCGATCACAGCGGCGCTGATCTTATTGCGCATGCTTCGCTCCTGAAGACGTGGGGAGTGCTTCGGCGAGCCGAGTGCATTGCGGTCTAGACCAAGTCGCAGAGTAACCGCGAATTCTTGGTCATGTCCATACCAATTCAGGGAGATGTCCATACCAATGGAGCGCCCGGTCCGGAGCACCCCGCCAGGTCGGGTAGGATTCATCCGTCAGCAGGCGCCGCTAGCTCAGTTGGTTAGAGCAGCTGACTCTTAATCAGCGGGTCCGGGGTTCGAGTCCCTGGCGGCGCACTTGGCTTACGCCACTGACCAGGGGCTTCTCGGTTCGCCGAGGAGCCCCTGTCGCGTTCCCGGTAAGCTGACGCGATCGGAGGTGGCTGTGGCGGCGCACAATCGCGGCATGGCGAGCGACATCCAGGAGCGCATCAAGCGCCTGATCGTCGACCAGCGGCTGCCGTCCGGTGCCCCGCTGCCGACCGAGACCGAGCTGATGGAACTGCTCGGCGTCAGCCGCAACTCTGTGCGCGAGGCCCTCAAGGGGCTACAGGCCATGGGCATCGTAGAGATCCGCCACGGCTTCGGCACCTACGTCGGGCCCATGTCGATGGGCCCGATGATCGAGGGGCTGATCTTCCGCACCGTCGCCGGCCACTACCGCGGCGAGGACAGCCTGCTACAGCTGCTGGAGCTGCGCGAGGCGGTGGAGACCGGGCTGATCGCGCGGCTGGCCGGCCGAATACCCCGGGCCGACCTGGCCGAACTGGACGCCCTGGTCGAGCGGATGGAGGCCGAGGCCGCCGAGGGCGCCGTGCGCGCCGACACCGACCGGGCCTTCCACGCCACCCTCCACCGCGGCCTGGACAATCTGCTGCTCAGCGAGATGCTGGAGGCGTTCTGGGACGCCTTCCACCGGGTGCGCACCGATCTGGTGGACCTGCACGCCGACCCCAAGATCACCTGTCGGCAGCACCGGGAGATCCTGGAGGCGGTCCGCACCGGCGATGTCGTACGGGCCGAGGCCGCCGTCCGCGATCACTTCGGCGACATCCGGGAGCGGCTGCGCTCCCCGCACCAGGAATGACCGTTGCTTTGTTCATCAAGTGATCTCAGCAATCCCGGCGTTTCCGCTGGAATGGTCCGTAACGGTCTCACCAGAGCGCGAGTTGCGCACCGGTGTCCTGTTGACGGTCTCCCGTTTCCTTCCCAGCCTGGGGCTGGGGATTGCGCCACCTGCCCGCCCCGTCCCTGCCTTGCGGCGCGGGCGGGTGGTGCGGGTCTTCCGGTCGGCTCCACGGGGCTTCGACTCCGCCTTGGTGGGGTCCAGGTCTCCGGCCACTCCGGTACCTGTCGTGCGGGCCGCGAGGGCGACCAGGTTGTGTCCGGCGTTGGCGTCCCGGTCGAGGACGAGGCCGCAGTTGTCGCACTCGAAGACGCGCATGCTCAGGGGCAGCTTGGCTTTCACCGCACCGCAGCGGGAGCAGGTCTTCGAGGAGGGGAACCAGCGGTCGGCGACGACGAGTCTCGTGCCGCGCCGACGGGTCTTGTAGGTGAGCTGGCGTCGGATCTCGCCGAACGCGGCATCCGCGACGCGGCGGGACAGGCGCCGGTTGCGGCCCATGCCGGCGACGTTGAGGTCTTCGACGACGATCGTGCCGTACTCGGAAGCAAGGCGGGTCGTCATCTTGTGGAGGGTGTCCTCGCGAAGGTTGGCGACCCGGTGATGGATCTTGTTCCGCGCCTGGTTGGCCTTCTCCCAGCGCTTCGACGGCTGCTGCCCGGTGCACCGGTCGGGGCCCTGCCGGCGGGAGACGACCCGGCTGGCGCGGCGCAGCTGCTTCTGCGCGCGGTCGAGGTGGCGTGGGTTGGGTTCCTCGCCAAGGACACCGTCGCTGTCCGCGAGGACGGCCAGCGTCTTGATACCGAGGTCGATACCGACCGCCGCGCCTGGTCGGGTGACTTTCACCAGCTGGTGCTTCTCCTCGACCTGGAGCGAGACGAACCAGCGGCCCCGGTCCAGACGTACGGTCGCGGACAGGATGCGCATATGCCCGGCGTCGGCAAGGGCCCTCAGGTGGGAGGCGTCCTCGTGGAGGCGGACCGTGCCGATCCTGGGCAGGGTGATGTGCCGCCCGTCAGGCTCGATGCGGATCGTGCCGGTGGTGAACCGGCAGGCAAGGCGCGCTTTCCGCTTCGGCTTGAAGCGGGGGATGCCCATCTTTGGGCCCTTGCGCTTACCGCTCTTGGACTTCGTGTAGTTGTCGAACGCCGCCGACGCGTTGGCCAGGCCGGTGTTGTACGCCTCCTTGGAGTTCTCCCCCCACCAGTGGGCGAAGCGCGGGTTGGTGCGCTTGTCCTCGTTGAACGCCTTCCGCAGCGAGGGCAGCGACCATGACCGCCACTCGGTCAGCTCGTCCTCGGGTATGCCGTACGACTGCTCGGCCCTGCGCTGCCACCACACGGCGGTGATGTACGCGACCGCCCAGTTGTACGCGGCCCGCGCGGCACCTCCGTGCGAATGCAGGTTGCGGGTCGTCGTGGCGTTGGGGTCCAGCGCGAGCTTGTGCGCGAAGACGGTGAAGCCCGGCTGCGGCTTGAACTTCTTCATCCGGCCACCTGCGGGCCGGTGGCGACGGCGACAGCCCGGGCGGCGCGGTTCTTCGCGGAGCGGCGGCCGTACAGGCGGGCGCACATCGAGGTCAGGACCTCGATGATGTCCCGTACGAGGTCGTCGGCGGTCTCTGCCGGGTCCAGGACAACCAGGCGCCGTCCCGTGGCCGAGAGAGCCGCTTCCAGGTGCTCGACGCCGAACCGGGCGAGGCGATCTGGGTGCTCGACCACGATCGTCCCCACATCCGGGTCGGCGAGCAGGCGGTGCAGTTTGCGGCGGCGCCCGTTCACACCGGAGCCGACCTCCGTCACCACGTCAGCGACGGTGAGCCCCCGGTCCGTTGCGCCCTGCACGGTCCGGGCGACCTGGCGCTCCAGGTCTGTTTTCTGGTCACCGGACGAGACACGGCAGTACGCCACGACCCGCCCGGTGGCCTGCGGGGCGGGCTCGGTCACGAGCCATGTACCGGACGGCGTCTGGACGACCGGGACCGGCATACGGCCCTCTTTCGCCCAGGTCCACGCGGTCTGGTAGTGCACGCCGTTGCGTGCCGCCCACTCGGAAAGCTTCACAACATCACGATATTCACTGAGAATCCTGGATATCCACTGAAAAAAATGGGAACTGTTGTTCACCCCTTCACCGGTCCGCCCGAAGAGGGACCGGTTCTCGCTGTTGCGCTTCGGCAGACAACCGCTCCCTGTCCGCATGGTCGGTTCCCTCCACTAATGTGCCCGTACGGCCAGGGGGGCCGTTTCGGGGGGAAGCACGACGAACCGGACTTGAGGCACGCGTCCAGCCATGTCGCGTGCGGGGGGATGACCCATGACGCCCACCGGCGCCCGGCAGCATTCGTACGATCCGTCCACGTCAGCTCCGTCCACAGCCGATCCGCCCACAGCCGATCCACCCACCACGACAAGCGCGCGCCTCCCTCGGCAGCACCAGAGCGACCCGCCCCGGCACCGACCCCGGCCGCCGCTGCCGAAGTACGACTACGAGCACTACAGCCGGCTCGCCGGCCCGCTCACTCAACCGGATACCGACAATCCAGCCAAACCGTATCGGGTGCGCTACCGCGGTCTGCTGGCCGACGAGTCGCACCGCGTCCGCGCCGCGCTGCTGCTCGGCGCCGCGCCCCTGCTCTCACTGGGGCTGCTGCTGTGGCTGATGCAGCCCGCCCACTGGACCAGCCGGGAGGGCGTCGGCCCCGTCCTCGCCGTCATGGACACCGTGATGCTGGTCTCCATCGGGCTGATCGAGCTGTTCCGCACGCTCAATGTGCTGTCCAACGCGCACGCCACCCTCGTCGCCCGCGACCCGGTCCCGGTGGTGCCCGAGACCGGCACCAAGGTCGCCTTCCTCACCTCCTTCGTGCCCGGCAAGGAGCCGCTGGAGATGGTGACCAGGACCCTGGAGGCGGCGGTGCGCGTGCGCCACCGCGGACCGCTGCACGTCTGGCTCCTCGACGAGGGCGACGACCCGGCGGTGAAGGCGGTCTGCGCGCGCCTGGGCGTGCGCCACTTCAGCCGCAAGGGCGTCGAGAAGTGGAACCGGCCCAAGGGCCCGCACCGCGCCAGAACCAAACACGGCAACTACAA
Organism: Streptomyces sp. LZ34; assembly: GCF_053890475.1. Lineage (NCBI taxonomy): Bacteria > Bacillati > Actinomycetota > Actinomycetes > Kitasatosporales > Streptomycetaceae > Streptomyces > Streptomyces sp. LZ34. The sequence continues at coordinate 7,968,238 of NZ_CM132680.1, read as the reverse complement.
CGCCTGGCTGGACGCCCACGGCGACGCCTACGACTACTTCGCCTCCGTCGACACCGACCACGTACCGCTCCCCAACTACCTGGAGCGGATGCTCGGCTACTTCCGCGACCCGGACGTCGCCTTCGTGGTCGGCCCGCAGGTCTACGGCAACTACGACACGGCCGTCACCAAGGCCGCCGAGAGCCAGCAGTTCCTCTTCCACGCCCTCATCCAGCGGGCGGGGAACGCCTACGGCGGCCCCATGTTCGTCGGCACCAACAACGCCGTGCGGATCAGCGCCCTCAAGGGCATCGGCGGGCTGTACGACTCGATCACCGAGGACATGGCCACCGGCTTCGAGCTGCACCGCCACCGCAACCCCGCCACCGGCCGCAAGTGGCGCTCCGTCTACACCCCCGACGTGCTCGCGGTCGGCGAGGGCCCGGGCGCCTGGACCGACTTCTTCACCCAGCAGCTGCGCTGGTCCCGGGGCACCTACGAGACGCTCCTCAAGCAGTTCTGGAAGGCACCGCTCACCCTGCCGCCGGGCAAACTCCTCAACTACACGCTGATGGTGATCTTCTATCCGGCGTCGGCGCTCAACTGGATTCTCGCCGCCCTCAGCTGCGCGCTCTTCCTCGGCTTCGGCGCCTCGGGCCTCCAGATCGACCCCGCCATCTGGATGATGCTCTACGGCAACGCCTCGGCCCTACAGATCGGTCTGTACATCTGGAACCGGCGGCACAACGTCTCCCCGCACGAGCCGGAGGGCTCCGGCGGCGTGGCAGGCATGGTGATGTCCGCCCTCGCCGCGCCGATCTACGCCCGCTCGCTCATGGACGCCGTACTGCGCCGCAAGAGCAGGTTCGTGGTGACGCCCAAGGGCGACTCGGCGAGCCCCGACACGCTCTTCGGCACCTTCCGGATTCACCTTTTCTTCCTGGCGGTCTTCGGCGGGTCGCTCGCCTCTTCCTTCTACTTCGGCCACAGTCATCCAGCGATGACCGTTTGGGCATCACTTGCCCTGGCTGTCACGGCCGCGCCGATCATCGCCTGGCGGTGGACCCGCCGCCAGGAGAAACGGACCGAGAAACGGACCACCGAAGCATCCCTTGGGGGACGATAAGACGTGAAGTACCGACCGAGTCGCCGCACCCGCCGCTTCGGGATCGGTGCGGCGGCTGTGATCGTGCTGGCCGGAATGAACGGACCGGCCCTCTACCGCTTCAGCTCGGACAAATACCACCGGTACAAGATCAACCAGCCGGAGTACAAGGCCGAGAACGGCCACTGGGACGTGGTGAACGTCCCCGAGGAGTACCGGATCAACACGATCCACGCGGCCCTGCTGCACACCGGCAAGGTGCTGCTGGTCGCCGGCTCCGGGAACAACGCCAAGAACTTCGCCGCCAAGTCCTTCCGGAGCGTCCTGTGGGACCCCGAGAAGAACACCTACAAGAATGTCCCCACCCCCAGGGATTTCTTCTGCGCCGGACACACCCAGCTGCCGGACGGAAAACTGCTGGTGGCGGGCGGCACTCAGCGCTACGAGAAGCTCCGGGGCGATGTGGAGAAGGCCGGCGGCCTGATGTTCGTCCACAACGAGAGCCCGGACAAGCCGAAGACATTCCCCTCGGGCACCCGCTTCACCGGCAAGCGGAACGGCAAGACCTTCGAGGCCAAGGACCCGGTTCTGGTCCCGCGCGCCAAGAAGGCCAAGAACCGCAAGACCGGCAAGGTCACCGTGACCGCCAGCACCGTCCGGGTCTATGTCGAGGCGCTGCGCAAGGGGAAGCGGTACCAGACCGGGACCGAGGACAATTACCGGATCCAGGGGCTGGAGGGCAAGGACCGGCAGAACTTCTACGGCATCGCGCAGAAGCTGTCCTTCGACAAGAAGGACTTCCAGGGCATCAGGGCCGCCTATGAGTTCGACCCGGTCGCCGAGCGATATGTCCCCGTCGACCCGATGCACGAGGCCCGCTGGTACCCGACCCTGACCACCCTCGAGGACGGCCGGGTGCTCTCGGTCTCCGGCCTGGACGAGATCGGCCAGGTCGTGCCGGGGAAGAACGAGATCTACAACCCCCGGACCAAGAAGTGGAAGTACCTGCCCAAGAAGCGGTTCTTCCCCACGTACCCCGCGCTCTTCCTCACCGACGGCGGCAGGATCTTCTACACCGGCTCCAACGCCGGATACGGCCCCGCCGACGTGGGCCGCACCCCCGGCGTCTGGGATCTGAAGACCAACGTGTTCCGGACCGTGCCCGGCATGAGTGACCCGGACATCCTGGAGACGTCGATGTCCGTGCTGCTGCCCCCGGCCCAGGAGCAGCGGTACATGGTGCTCGGCGGCGGCGGGGTCGGCGAGGACCCCAGGTCCACCGCGAAGACCCGGATCGCCGATCTGCACGAGGACCGGCCGCGCTTCCGCGACGGTCCCGAGCTGTACTCCGAGGCCCGCTACCCCAGCAGCGTCATCCTCCCGGACGACACCCTCCTGACCACCAACGGCTCGGGCGACTACCGCGGCCGCGACGGCAGCAATGTGCTGCGGGCCGAGCTCTACGACCCCAGGAGCAACACCTCGCGCGGTGTGGCCGACCCGCTGGTGGGCCGCAACTACCACTCCGGGGCGCTGCTGCTGCCCGACGGCCGGGTGATGACCTTCGGCTCCGACTCGCTGTTCAGCGACGCCGCCAACACCAAGCCGGGGGAATTCCAGCAGCAGATCGACCTGTACACCCCGCCCTACCTGTTCCGCGACGCGCGGCCCACGCTGACCGACACCGCGCCGCGGACCCTCAAGCACGGGGCGAAGGCCACCTACCGGACCCCGCACGCCCCGACGATCGAGCGGGTGCGGCTGATCCGCCCGAGCTCCTTCACGCATGTGACCAACGTCGAGCAGCGGTCGGTCGCGCTGGACTTCATCACCAGCAGGGACAGCGTCTCCGTCCGGATCCCGAGGGACCCGTCGCTGGTCCCGCCGGGGTGGTACATGCTCACGGTGGTGGACGAGGAGGGGACCCCATCGGAGGCGGTGTGGGTGGAGGTGCCCGCCTCCACTGACACCTCCAAGCACTGACCCCCGCTGTTCGGCGTCGACCCCGGCTGGTCGGCGCCGGCTGGTCGGCGCCGCGGCTATCGGGCGTTACGGGCGAGGTCGAGCGCGTACCGCGGCCACCACTGGCCGGCCTTGGGGCCGCCCTTGCAGGTGCCGTCCGACTCGCCCGGACGCTTGATCCACAGATAGGCGGCGACCGCGCCGTCGCCCGTCCGGACCGTCGGCGTCTCGCCCAGCGCCCGCCCCTTCGGGTTGCACCAGGCCTCGGGGTCCTCCTTGCCCGGCACCGGGCCGTTGCCGTTACGGCTGGTGTCGATCACGAAGGGCTTGCCGCCGACCAGGGCGGAGAGCCTCTTGCCATACGCCTTGTTGTCCTCGGTGGTCTGGTAATTGGCGATGTTGAGCGCGAAGCCGTCGGCCTTCTTCAGCCCCGCGCGCCTGAGCGGCTCGGCCATCCGGCGCGGGTCCTTGATCCAGTGCGGATTCCCGGCATCCAGATAGACCTTGGTGTGGGGCAGCCCCTTGAGCTTGTCCACGGCCCCGGTCAGCAGGTCGTAACGCTCCTCGAGGAACTGCTTGGGCGTGCAGCCGTCCACCACGTGGGGCAGCGCGTCCGGCTCCAGGATGACCGTGGCGGCCCGGTCGCCGATGCCCCTGACCGCCTTGTCCAGCCAGGCGCGGTACGCGTCGCCGTCGGCCGCGCCGCCCTTCGAGTACTGCCCGCAGTCGCGGTGCGGGATGTTGTAGAAGACCAGCAGCGCGTCGCGCTCCTCCTGGGCGGCGGCCTCGGTGAACCCGCGCGCCTGGCCCTCCGGGTCGTCCACTCCCAGCCACTCGGCGACCGGCTGCTCGGCGATCCGCCCTATCAGCTTCGCCTCGTCACCCTCCCCCTTCCTGCGGTACTCGGCGACCTGCCGAGCCGCGCTGCCATCCGGATTCACCCAGTACGGCACGACATTCCTGGGCCGCTGCGCGGGCTTGGCGGCCGCGATCGCCTCCTCCTCGCTGTCGGAGGCCGACGAGTCGAAGCAGCCGGAAAGCGTCACAAGCGACAGCAGCACCCCCACCGCCGCCCCCGCACGGACAGCCCAGCGCCGACGGCCGGCGTAACTCCCGTACATCCACTCCCCCTTGGGTGCACGCTCCGGGGGACACCCCTCAGGCCCCCGGGTAGGACAAGACCGGTCGAATCCATGCTTACACACCACACCGACCCCCGCCTGGTTGTCCACAGCCCTTTGCGCGATTTCGCCCGTACGGCGTGGGGCGGGCCCTGAACCGCGCCGGGGCGCGCACGCCGGGGGCGGGGTGGGGTCGCGGTCCTGGGCCGGTTGACATGTTCTGATCCGCCTGGGATTCTCCAGCGACAAGTCAACAAATCGAGGCGACGGCACACAGGAACCCGGTGCGAATCCGGGACGGTCCCGCCACTGTGACCGGAAGTCAGCGCGCGCGAGCGCGCCGCGCTTTCGGGAGTCAGGAACTGGCCGTCGCTCTCCTTCCTGCTGAGGGGCGTGGAAACCCCACTAGGAGGCAACAGCGGATGTCCCTGCACACTGCACGGCACACCGACCCCGCGGCCGTCTCGGCCGCCACCGTCCGCACCCGCGACTGGCTGATCGCGGGCGGCGCGGTCATCCTCGCTCTCCTCGCGCTGTACGCGGTGTTCATCGACAACGGCTCGCTGATCTCGGCGACCGGCGACTACCTGCACGAGTTCTCGCACGACGGCCGGCACCTCTTCGGTGCCCCCTGCCACTGACCGGGGCCGGCACCCCATGGCAGACGGCCACGACCACGTTCACATACCTTCCCTGCTCCGGCGCGGACTGGCGGCGGGCGGCCTCGCGGGCCTCGCCGCCGGGCTGTTCTCCCTGCTCCTGGCCGAGCCCCTGATGGACCGTGCCATCAGGCTGGAGGAGAAGCGCCAGGAGAGCGAGCACGCACACGCCGCCGCGGCCGCGGCGGTCAAACACCACGAGGAGCTGTTCTCCCGCGACACCCAGCACTTCGGCCTCGTCGTCACCGCCGTGGTCGTCGGGCTGGCGCTCGGCGTCTTCTTCGCGGTCGCGCACGCGCTCGTCCACCGCGGATCCGACGCCTCCGCGCGCCCCTGGCCACGCGCGCTCGCGCTCGCCGCGGCGGGCTTCACCGGGCTCTCGCTGCTGCCCGGCCTGCGCTATCCGGCCAACCCGCCGGGCGTCGGCGACGCGGGCACGGTCGGCGACCGCCAGGCGATGTGGGTCGCCGCGGTGGCGATCGGCGTGCTCGGCATGGTGCTCGCCCGGCAGGTGTACGTCCGGCTGACGGCGGCGGGCCGCGGCCCCGCCGTGAGCCAGACGGCCGTCGCCGGGACCGTCGTCGCGGTGCTCCTCGCCCTGTTCGCCCTCCCCGACAACCCCGACCCGGTGCCCGTCGAAGGCACGCTGCTCTGGGACTTCCGGATGCTCTCGTTCGCCTCGCACGCGGTGATGTGGGCGGTCCTCGGCGCCACGTTCGGCGCGCTCGGGCTGCGCGCCCTGCGCGAGCGCCGCGCGGCGACGGCGGACGAACCGGACCCGGTCCCGTCCGCGGTGTAACTGCCGGCTCCATCGGACCCGGTGGGCGGGGCGGCCACGGCCCGCTCCGCCCACCGGCTCTCTGTCTACGGCACGCTATGGCACTCCGTCAGGGGCTCGCCCCGCCTGCCGAGCCCCCGTCAGATACGCCGACACCACCACGCGCGCCCCGGGCGCCGCGTGCGCCCCATACTCCCCGTACTCCCCGTACTCCCCGTCCCTCGCGACCAGCCGCAGCTCCGCCCGGCCCCGGGCCCGCGCCCCGTACACCCGCCGCGCGTCGAACCGCTCGGCCGTGACCATCTCGACGCCCTCGACCGTGAACTCGGCCACCGTCCCGTCCACCCGGAACACCCGCACCGCGTCCCCGCGCCTGACCCCGCCGAGGCGGCGAACGACACCGGCGTCGACGGGCCCGACCAGCACCGCCGTACCCAAGGCCCCCGGCCGCGCCCCCACGCCGTACCAGCCCGCGCCACCCCGGCCCCCGCCGTGCCGGCCCGCCCCGTACCGACCCACACCGCGCCGGCCCACGCCGTACCGACCCCGGCCCCGGTCGGTGACCCGCGCCGCGATCCCCACCGACTCGACGACGACGCGCCGCGCCCGTACGGACGGCAGCGGCTCCCGGGACGGTGGCAGCGGATGCGCGGGCGGCCGCCCCACGGCCGCCACATCTCCCGTCACCGGCACCACGCCGCCCAAGCCCTCCGCGGTGTCATGGCCCCACAGCCACAGCCCGAGCAGCAGCGCCGCCCAGGCCACCCCCGCGACCGGCCGGCCGACCCGGCCGAAAACCTTCCCGTACACCGCCGTCAGCCCGACGCCGTTGCGACCGGGCGACGGCGGCGATGCACCGCGAGCCCGGCGACGGCCAGCGCCGTGCCCCCGGAGAGCACCAGGCCATACGCCTCCGCCCCGCCGAAGTCATGGCGCGCCGCGTCATCGGCCGGGGCGGGGCCCGAGTGGGCGTGGTGAGCGGTGCGCGCGGGGGCGTTGTCCTCCTGGTCCGCGACGGCGGGGCCGGCGATGGCCATGACCACCGCCGCCACACAGGCGGCCATACGGAACGTGAGGGCGAGCGAACGCATGGTGAACCTCCTGACACCACCGAGGCTCACGCGCACCGCCGGGAGCCGCATCCGCTGCGGCCCCCGGCTGCTCCGTACGGGTGAGACATACGGGTCAGGCATGCCCGGCCGGCGTCACACCCGCTCGACCAGGTCCGCGATGGAGTTCACGACCGTGGACGGCCGGAAGGGGTGCCGGTCGTCTCCGCTCTCTTGGTTCGCAGTCTGTGTACCCCTCGCGGTACGGGCGATGGCTTCCGGGTGGCAGGAAGTCTCGACATCACGCGGGCCCCAGCGTCGGACCCACCATCGCAGCCTGACGAAGATACCGAGATGACGTAGTTCCGCGCCGACCTCCGGAGCAACGTGCCGATAGCCCTCCAGACACGGCGTCAGCGACCCCGGGGTCTTCCAGGTCACCACCGCGAAGCTGGCGAGATCATAGAGGAGCGGCGCCTCCATGGCGGCGGCCCAGTCGATGAGGCCGTCCTCCCGAAGCGACTTGTCCGTGGAAGTAGCGCGTGCAGCAAGGCTGCCCCGGTCTCAAGGCAGGGGCGGTCTCGTCATGCTCTCGTCGCTGCGCGCTCTGCCAGTGGACGAAGCAGCCGGTCTCCGGCGCCCTGGCTACGCTGGGGGCGTCGCGACACAGAGTCGTCCCGGCACCCCAGCAAGCCCTTGCGTACAGGAGACCGGCAACATGGCAGAGCGTAAGCCCATCGAATCGTGGCTCACCGACATGGACGGGGTGCTGATGCACGAGGGCATCCCGGTGCCGGGAGCGGACACCTTCATCAAGAAGCTGCGCGACTCCGGCCGCCCTTTTCTGGTCCTCACCAACAATTCGATCTACACGGCACGGGATCTGCATGCCCGGCTGAGTCGTATCGGCCTGGACGTGCCTGCGGATAACATTTGGACCTCCGCTCTGGCCACCGCGAAGTTCCTCGATGACCAGCACCCCGGCGGGTCCGCCTATGTCATCGGAGAGGCCGGCCTGACGACCGCTTTGCATGAGGTCGGGTATGTCCTGACGGATACCGAGCCCGATTTCGTGATCTTGGGTGAGACTCGAACTTACTCGTTCGAGGCGATGACGAAAGCGGTCCGGCTGATCAACAGTGGCGCCCGGTTCATCGCCACGAACCCTGATGAGACCGGCCCGTCGGCAGAGGGTGCGCTCCCTGCAACAGGGGCTGTCGCAGCGCTGATCACTGCGGCTACCGGCAAGAAGCCGTATTTCATCGGCAAGCCGAACCCCCTGATGATGCGGACCGCGCTCAACACGATCGGGGGGCACTCGGAGACCAGCGCGATGATCGGCGACCGGATGGACACGGACATTCTTGCCGGGCTGGAAGCCGGGATGGAGACCTTCTTGGTACTCACCGGGTTGACGACCGAGGAGGACATCAACCGCTACCCGTACCGGCCGACCCACGTCAAGGACTCAATCGCAGGCCTGGTCGACTTCGTTTGATCCCTTCGGAGTCGGCTGAACCGTCGTTTCCACAGGTCAGCGACTCAGTGCACCTTCAGTGCGTGCTGCGGGCGTAGTAGATGCCACGGCGCGCGCCGATGTGCTTCCGGGCTCCGGAATTCCTGAGCCGCGGACCCGCAGCGGGCGCTCCAGCGCGACAGAGCCGGGCGGGCGGCCGATCCTGGTGGGGAAGGGCCGCGCCTGACAAGGCCTCTTCCGCTCCCTCGCGAAGGAGATTCACATGGGCATCAAGGACAAGCTCAAGGACGCGATCAACAAGGGCCAGGACCGGGCGCGGCACGCCGCGCGCAAGGGCGGCAAGGGGACCGCCGACCAGCCGCGGAGCAACGCGGAGAAACTGGACGAAGAGCTCCGCCGCCGGGGCGAGCCGCCCAGAGGGCAGTAACGGCCGCCGGGCCTCACCGCCTCGGACGCCGGGACCTGACCACCAGCGCGGTGCCGACGGCGACGAGTACGCCACTGAGCACGGCGAGTCCGAGGAGCACGACGCCCCGGCCCGTCGCGGCGAGTTCGGGCGGCAGATGGTCGCGACTGCTGCCCTCGCCGCGGGGGCCGGGGGTGGCGTCGGTGCGGGCGGGCGTCTCCTTTCCGGGGCCGCCGGTGCGCCCGCCGACGCCGGTCCCCTGATCGGTACGGGGCTTGGGCTCGGGCTCGGCAGGGGGCTCCCCGGTGTGGAGCCCGTCGGTGCTGGGCTCACCGGTGCTGGGCTCACCGGTGCGGGAGCCGTCCGTACGGGGCTTCCCCGTCTTCCCCGCGCCGGCCCCGCTCTCCTCCCCCGCCGCGCGCTCGATCCGGAAGTCGTAGTCGCCGGACTGGCCGACCCAGTCCCCGTCGTCCGCGCGGCGCTCCATGGTGATGACGTTCGCGGTGACGGGGCCGGTCGGCGTTGAGCCGGTGAACCGGGACCGCACCCGCACCTTCACGCTCCCGCGGGCGGGCACCGTGAAGCCCTGGAACGGGTCGTCGAAGACGCCGATGTTCTCGTCCTCGTCTGTGGTCTCGAAGGAGACGGGCCGCCATCGGCCGCCGTCGGCGTTGTCGGCGTTGTCGGCGTTGTCGGCGTTGTCGGCGTAAGGGTCGAGGAACTCCATCCGGATGTGGCCGGGCCGCAGCGCGTGCGCGCGGTCGACGAGGATCGCGATGGGGTGGATGGCGCGGCACTCGGCGCGCGTGGTGTTGCGCAGCTCCAGGTGCCAGGCGCGCCAGCCGCCGCCCCGCGCGTACCGGGCCGGCCCGCCGTACAGCCGGGCGTCGATCGGGAAGTGGGGGCTTCCCCGCCGCCCGCAGGAGGGCACGGACGCCGACGCGGACGCGGACGCGGACTGGACGGTTCCGCACCACCCCGCCGACACCAGCAGCGCGAGCGCGGCAGCGGCGGCGGACGGGGCGGCTGCTCGGACGACGAGGGGGGAGGGCGAGCGCATGGGCGACCTCTGCTGCGGTGATTTCCCGAGTGCCCTGCTGTTTTCCACTCCGGGGGAACGACACGCGGCCGACCGGGCCGATTCCCTCCGGCTGGCGGTCAACAACCCCTCGATCAGCCCATCGGCTCATCACCCCATTCGCCCCATCACCCCACCGCGAACAGCGGCGCCAGCACCAGCTGCGCCGCGCCCTCCACGACCGCCCGGCCGCCCCGGCCGACCACGTCCACCGGGACCGTACGGCCGCCGGACCGCGCCGCGTCCGCGGCCAGCGTCTCGGCCACGCCGCGCGCGTACGGCTCGGGTGCGGCCAGCACGACCCGGCCGCCGAGCAACACCCGGTCGATGTCGAGCAGCCGTACGAGGTTGGCGGCGCCGACGCCGAGCAGCCGCGCCGCCCGGGCCGGGTCGCCGTCCGCGACCGCGGCCAGGCACAGCGCCTCCAGGCAGCCGCGGTTGCCGCAGCCGCAGGGCGGCCCGTCCAGCTGGATGACCTGGTGCCCGAACTCGCCCGCGTCGGTGCGGGCTCCCCGGTGGACGGCCCCACCGAGGACGAGTCCGGCGCCCAGGCCGGTGCCCAGGTGCAGATACGCGAAGGACCCGGCGGGGAAGGACCCGGCGGCGCGCTGCCGGGCGTGGCCGACGGTGAGCCCGAGGGCGGCGGCGTTGGTGTCCTTGTCCAGGACGACGGGGAGGCCGAGCCGCTCGGCGAGCGCGTCCCGCAGCGGGAAGCCGTCCCAGCGGGGGAAGCCGGTGACGCGGCGCAGCACCCCGGAGCCGTGGTCGAGCGGCCCGGGGGCGGCGACCCCGACCCCGAGCAGCCCGTCGCGGCCGCCGTCGGCCTCGGCGAGCAGCGCCTCGACCTCGCCGCCGGCCACGGCGACGGCCTCCTCGGCCCCCGCTCCGAAGTCGAAGGGGACCGTGCGCCGGCCGAGCGGCGCGCCCGCGAGGTCGACCAGCGCGGCCGTCAGCTCGTCGCGGTCCAGGTGCAGCCCGATCGCCCGCCGCGCGCCCGGGACCAGCCGCAGGACCGTAGGCGGCTTGCCGCCGGTGGACGCCCGGTGGCCCGCCTCGGCGGCCAGGCCGTCCGCCCGCAGCCGGGCCGTGATCTTGCTGACGGCCTGCGGGGTCAGCCCGGTCTGCGCGGCCAGCTCCAGACGGCTGACCCCGCCCTCACCCGCGTCCCGCAGGAGGCCGAGGACGAGGGCCGCGTTGTGGCCGCGCAGGGCGGCCAGATTGGCTCCGGCCCCGGCCGCCGGGGACATCCCGCTGTTCACGCCCCTGTTCACACCCCTGTTCACGCCTCCATTGTGGCTCCCGCTTGCGCTTCCGCAACAGTGTTGTCAAAGTAGACGCTATGGCTGACATGGCTGACATGGCTGACACCGGAACCGGCACTCCCGGCTCCACCCCCGTACGCGTCGCCCTCATCGGCTTCGGCCTGGCGGGCTCCGTCTTCCACGCCCCCCTGATCGCCGCCACGGACGGCCTCGTCCTCGACACCGTGGTCACCGCCAGCCCGGAGCGGCAGCGGCAGGCCGCCGACGAGTACCCGGGGGTGCGCCTCGCCGCCTCCGCCGACGAGCTGTGGCCGCGCGCCGGCGAGCTGGGCCTGGTCGTCATCGCGTCCCCCAACCGCACCCACGTCGACCTCGCGCGCGCCGCCCTGGAGGCCGGGCTTCCGGTCGTCGTCGACAAGCCGCTCGCCGCGACCGCCGCCGAGGCCGAGGAACTGGCCGCCCTCGCCGAGCGCCGCGGCCTGCTGCTGAGCGTCTTCCAGAACCGCCGCTGGGACAACGACTTCCGTACGCTGCGCAAGCTGATCGCCGAGGGCGCGCTCGGCGAGGTGCAGCGCTTCGAGTCCCGCTTCGAGCGCTGGCGCCCCCAGCTCAAGGGCGGCTGGCGCGAGTCCGGCGACCCGGCCGAGGTCGGCGGGCTGCTGTACGACCTGGGCAGCCACCTCGTCGACCAGGCCCTCACCCTCTTCGGGCCGGTCGCCTCCGTCTACGCCGAGGTCGATGTGCGCCGCCCCGGCGCCCGCACCGACGACGACACCTTCGTCGCCCTCACCCACATCCGCGGCGTCCGCTCCCATCTGTGGATGAGCGCGATCACCGCCCAACTCGGCCCGCGCTTCCGGGTCCTGGGCAGCCAGGCGGGCTATGTGAAGTACGGCCTCGACCCCCAGGAGGCCGCCCTCCGCGAGGGCCTGCGCCCCGGCGCCGACAGCGGCACCCCCTGGGGCGCCGAACCCGAAGCCGCCTGGGGCCGGCTGGGCGCCGGGGAATCGCCCCTGACCGGCGGCGGCGAGCCCGTACCCACCCTCCCGGGCGACTACCCCGCCTACTACCGCGCCATCGTCGGCGCCCTCCGCGAAGGCACCACCCCACCGGTCACCGCCGCCGAGGCCGCGGCCGCCCTCCGCATCCTGGAGGCGGCCCGCACCTCGGCCGCGGAGGGCCGTACGGTCCGGATCACGACCCCGGCGTAGGCGGCGGCGACCGGTCAAGGGCGCGCCGTCACGCGTCCTTGAACTCCTGGCGCTGCCGCCCCAGCCCGTCGATCTCCAGCTCCACGACGTCCCCGGCCCGCAGATACGGCTTGGGCTCGGGCTGCCCCAAGGCCACGCCCGCCGGGGTGCCGGTGTTGATGACGTCACCCGGGTAGAGGGTCATGAACTGGCTGAGGTAGCGGACCACCTGGGCCACCGGGAAGATCTGGTCCGCGGTGGTGCCGTCCTGCTTGAGCTCGCCGTTCACCCACAGCCTCAAGGCCAGCGCCTGGGGGTCGGGGATCTCGTCGGCGGTCACCAGCCAGGGGCCGAGGGGGTTGAAGGTCTCGCAGTTCTTGCCCTTGTCCCACTGGCCGCCGCGCTCGATCTGGAACGCCCGCTCCGAGACATCGTGGGCGACGGCGTAGCCGGCGACCGAGGCGAGCGCCTCCTCGTCGGATTCGAGGTAGCGGGCGGTGCGCCCGATGACGACGGCCAGCTCCACCTCCCAGTCGGTCTTCTCGCTGCCGCGCGGCACCAGGACCGTGTCCTCGGGGCCGACGACCGTGTCCGGGGCCTTCATGAAGAGGATCGGCTCCTCGGGGATCGAGGCGCCGGTCTCCGTGGCGTGGTCGTGGTAGTTCAGCCCGATGCACACGATCTTGCCGATACGGCCCAGCGGCGGGCCGATCCGGGAGTCCGCGGCATCCAGCGCGGGCAGTTCCCCGGACGCGGCCGCCTCGCGGATCCGGGCGAGCGCCGCCTCGTCGGCGAGCAGGGCCCCGTCGATGTCCTTGACCAGGCCCGACAGATCGCGCGGGGTGCCCGACTCGTCGAGCACCGCCGGGCGTTCGGCCCCCGCGGGTCCGACACGCAGCAGCTTCATCCTGATGACTCCTGTAAGTCGAAGGGGCGGTCCTGGCTGGCGATCCTCCAAGAGCGGCGTCCACTCCGCAAGACTCCGTTCATCTACTGGACCGCCCACCCCCTTTGGTCCTGTCCTGCGCCCTGGCCACCCCCGCTCCGCTTCCTCCCCTGGACTCCCGGCCCGTGCGGTGCAGCAGGGCCCGCTCGACCGCCGTCCAGGTCGTGGTGGTGGCCAGGTACAGCCCGGCCGCGAGCGGCACCAGGGCGGCGGTGACAAGCGTGCCGAAGGACAGCAGGGGCAGCAGCCTGGCCGCCCCTGCCGGGACCCCGGCGGCGGGCGGCTGGGCGGCGGCCGCCTTGCGGGCGCGTAGGTACGTCCAGGCCGCCACCGCCGCGATCAGTACGAACAGGGCGAGGTAGACCGTCCCGTGCGGCCCGGCCAGGTCCCCGCCCCACCGGCCGCCCAGCGGGGCGCCCGCCAGGGTGTGGTCCAGGAGGTCTCCGGCGCCGCTGCCGGTGGAGAACAGGTGGTACATCACGAAGAAGACGGGGAGCTGGACGAGCATCGGCAGGCAACCCGCGACCGGGGAGACCGACTCCTTCTCGTACAGCTCGGCCATGGCGCGCCGCAGCCGCTCGGGGTCGCGCTTGTGACGGCGGTTCAGCTCGGCCATCTTCGGCGCGAGCGCGGTGCGCGCCTTCTCGCCGCGCACGGCCGCGCGGGCGAGCGGATGGAGCGCGGCGCGCACGCACAGCGTGAACAGGACGATCGCGGCGGCCGTCGCGGACGCCCCGAACAACGGTGCGAGACGGTCGGCCAGCCAGCTGAGCAACGTGCCCAGCGCGGCGAAAACAGACATGGGGAAGCCCTCCACGGGATCTCGTCGTGGTGCCGGAATCCGATGCCGGAATCCGATGCCGGAATCCGATGCCGGAATCGGTGAGTCGGCGTGACGAGCCGCGTGGGCTCCGCGATGAAGCTACGGGAAATGAAGCTACGGGAGAGGAGCGCCTACGCGGCCGTCGGCAGACGACGGCCCGGCGCTCGCGGCCGCGGCCGGCCGGAAGCGTCGGGATCCCGCTGGGCCAGGAACGCCGTGCGGCGCTCCCTGTCCCGTATCGCGGTGCGTATGCGCCCCGGCGGAAGCGGGGCGAGGCAGCGCGCGGCCAGCAGCGCGCAGGTCAGCAGCGCGGTGGCGATCGTGGCGGTCGCGGCGAGGGCGACGGCGCTGAGCAGGCCGGTGTGGGTGAGAAGCGATCCGGTCAGCAGGAACAGGAGCACGCCGAGGTGCATTCGCAGCACTTCGATGCGGTGGACCATCCGGCTCCCCCTCCCCCATTTGACGCACCCGAGCCCGCAACGCCCTTGCCCCGCTGCTCCGTTCGTGTGCGAGATTCACACGCGAGTCTAGTCCCCGCCACCGACAGCGCGCGGCTCGGCCGCCTTCAGCCTGCCCCACACCACCAGCCGGTACCGGGAGGTGTACTCCGGGGTGCAGGTCGTCAGCGTGATGTAGGAGCCCGGCTCGGTGTAGCGGTAGCGCGGATGCGTCGAGCTGTACGGCACCGCCGCGACGACCGTGCCGTCGGAGGGCGAGGTGCGCGGCAGGGTCCGCTCGACGACATACGTGTAGCGACCGCCGGCGGTGTCGACGCGGACCGTGTCGCCCGGGCGCACCTCGTCGAGGTGGCGGAACGGCTCGCCGTGCGTGTTGCGGTGGCCCGCGAGCGCGAAGTTGCCCGCCCGGCCGGGCTGCGCGGTCTTCGAGTAGTGCCCCACGTACCCCTTGTTGAGCACCCCGGCCCTGCTGATGCCCTCGGCCACGGGGGCGGTCAGCCCGATGCGGGGGATGCGCAGCACGGCGTACGCCTGGTCCCGGCGCGGGGCCCGGCTCCCGGCGGCCGCCGGGGAGGTACGCGCCGCCGCGCGGCCGGAGTCCGGGTCGGCGGCCCCGGACGGGTCGCCCCCGGACGGATCCTCGGCCGAGCCGTCCCCGGTCCCCGCCCCGCCGCGCCACTCCCGCTCCAGCGCGGCCACTTCCCGCTTGGCGCCCTCCCGCGCCTGCCGGTTGGTCCACCACAGCTGGTGGACGACGAAGAGCAGCATGACGAGCCCGAGGGTGACGGTGATCTCCGCCCCGGTCCACAGGACTCGCGCCAGGACGGCCCGCCGCGGGCGCCGCCCCCGTACGACCACCGGTAACCGCTGCCGTCGCACGCCGACCTCCCTCCGGTCGGGGCACCATAGGCCCTGCGGCCCGCACTCTCCAGAGCCCCGCACCCTCCAGAGCCCCGCATTCTCCAGGGCAACGCACTCTCCGGAGCAACAAGCGCCAAACCCGCTCCGCTACGCGCCCAGCAGCCGCGAGACCGAATAGATCACCAGCCCGGCCAGCGCACCCACGACCGTGCCGTTGATCCGGATGAACTGGAGGTCCCGCCCGATGTGCGCCTCGATCTTCCGCGAGGTGTGCTCCGCGTCCCAGCCCGCCACGGTCTCGGTGATCAGCGAGGTGATCTCGTCCCGGTAGGTGGTGACCACATACACCGCCGCGTCCTCCAGCCACCCGTCGACCTTCGCCCGCAGCCGCCCCTCCGTGGCCAGCCGCGTACCGAGCGAGAGGATCGCCGCCCGCGCCCGCAGCCGCAGCTCGCTGCGCTCGTCCTCGGCCGCCGCGACGATCATCGCCCGTACGGAGGCCCACGCCGAGGCGATCAGGTCCTGCACCTCGCTCCGCCCCAGCACCTCCCCCTTCAGTCGCTCCACCCGCGCCCGGGTGTCCGTGTCGGACTGCAGATCGCCCGCGAAGTCGGCCAGGAAGCGGTCCAGCGCCCCGCGCGCCGGGTGCCCCGGCATATCGCGCATCTCGCTGACGAACCGGAGCAGCTCCTTGTAGACCCGCTCGCCGACCTTCCGGTCGACGAACCGCGGCGTCCAGCCGGGCGCCCCGCCCGCCACCGCCTCCATCACCGACTCGTTGTGCTCGACGAGCCAGTCGTGGGCGCGCAGGCACACCAGGTCCACGACCCGGTGGTGCCCGCCGTCCGCGACGATCCGCTCCAGCATCTTGCCGAGGCCCGGCGCGATCTCCTGCGCGTCCGCGCGCCGGGTGATCGCCTCGCCCACCACGGCCTGGACGTCGGAGTCGCGCAGCACCGTGAGCGCGCCGCGCAGGGCCGTCGCCAGTTCGGCCGTCACCCGGTCGGCGTGGGCGGGATCGGCCAGCCAGGTGCCCAGCCGGCTGCCGATGCCGACGGACCGCAGCCGCAGCCGCACCACGTCGCCGGAGAGGAAGTTCTCGCCGACGAACTCGCCGAGGCTCACCCCCAGCTGGTCCTTCTTGGTCGGGATGATCGCGGTGTGCGGGATCGGCAGCCCCATGGGCCGCCGGAACAGCGCGGTCACCGCGAACCAGTCGGCCAGGGCGCCGACCATCCCGGCCTCGGCGGCCGCGGCCGCGTACCCGGCCCAGCCGCCCGCGCCGGCCGACCGCGCCCAGGTGGCCAGCGCGTACACGGCGGCGACGGCCAGCAGCATCCCCGTCGCGATCGTCTTCATCCGGCGCACGCCGCGGCGCTTCTCCGCGTCCAGAGGGCTGTCCGAGGAGAAGGCGGCCCTCGCGGCCGCAGGCGGCGGCCCCGTCTCACCCGTCGTCGTCGAGTCCATCCGGTCCATCCGGTCCATTCGCTCCACTCGGTCGAGCCGTCCCCTCGGTCATTGTCTCTTTCTGCCAGTCCTGATTTCTGTCGCCTCTGGAGTGGAACGTACGGGCGGTTCCCATCGTCTGAGTGGGCGAGTGGCCCTGTACGCCAGGGGCAGGCCGACGGGCGGACGCGTGCCGCGCCATGGGATCATGGTGAGCCGACCGGACCGCAGCGACGCCGCTGTTCTCTCACCGTTCCCGTCCACTTTCGGAGCCCAGGGTTCCGTCTGCCCGAGGAGACACCCGTCCATGAGCGTGCCCCCCATGCCCAGACGCACGGCCTACGCCGTGCTCGCTGCGCTGGCGGCTGTGGTGGTCCTCGTCTCGACCGCGATATTCATCGGGGTCGGCAACAGTGACGGCAACATCGACGCCACCGCCCGCGAGCCCCGTAGCTCCGCCGCTCCGGCCTCGGCCGGCGCCTGGGTGGGCACCTGGTCCACGTCCGCCGCGGCGGCCGAGCCGAACACGCTCCGGGGCTATGCCGGCATGTCGATACGGAACGTCGTCCACACCAGTGTCGGCGGCAGCCAGGCGCGTATCCAGCTGTCCAACTTCTACAGCGCCCGCCCGCTGACGATCACGCACGCCTCGCTGGCCCTGGCGGCCGCCCCCAGCAACCCCACCGCCGCCGCGGGCACGATGCGCCGCCTCACCTTCGGCGAGCGCTCGTGGGTGACCATCCCGCCGGGCCGGGCCGTCACCAGCGACCCGGTGCGGCTGGACATCCCGGCCGCCGCCGACCTGCTGGTGACCACCTACGCCCCGCGCGCCTCCGGCTCGGTGACCTACCACCCGCACGCCCGCCAGACCTCCTACCTGGCGCGCGGCGACCGTACGGAGGACACCGCCGGGGTGGCCTACACCGAGCAGAGCCCCTACTGGCGCTATCTGACGGCCGTGGACGTGTGGAGCAGGGAGGCGCAGGGCGCCGTCGCCGTCATCGGCGACTCCATCACCGACGGCATCACCTCCACCGCCGGGGCCAACCACCGCTGGACCGACTTCCTCGCCGAGCGGCTGCGCACCGAGCCCGAGGCGCCCCGCTACGGCGTGCTCAACTCGGGCATCAGCGGCAACCGCGTACTGAGCGACGGCACCCAGGTCCCGCCGAACAACCCCAGTGCCCTGTCCCGCTTCCAGCGCGATGTGCTCTCCCGTACGGGCGTCAGGGCCGTCGTCGTCGAGCTGGGCGTCAACGACATACTGCGGACCCCGCACCAGACCGACCCGGACACGATCGTCGCCGGGCTGCGCCGGCTGACCGAGCAGGCGCACGCGCGCGGGCTGCGCGTCATCGGGGCCACCCTGGCGCCCTTCTACGGCCACCGCGGCTACTCCTCCCAGCTGGACGCCGTCCGCCAGCAGGTCAACACGCAGATCCGGGCCGGCCGGGTCTTCGACGGCGTGGTCGACTTCGACCAGGCGCTGCGCGACCCGATGTTCCCGATGCGGCTGCGCCCGTCGTACGACTCGGGCGACCACCTCCACCCGAGCGACGAGGGCTACCGGGCGATGGCGCGGGCGCTGGACCTGCGGGACCTCAAGGGCGGCGCGGCAGCCGCGCTCTAGCCGACCGACCGGCTCAGTCCCAGTCGCCGCTCAGTCCCAGCCGCCGCTCAGTCCCAGTCGCGCTTCCCCAGGGACGGGCGCTCCGCCGACCCGCGCCGCTCGCGCCGCTCGGCATGGCGCTCCCGGCGTTCCGCGTGGCGCTCGGCCCGCAGCTCCCGCCGCTCGGCGTGGCGCTCGGCCTGGAGCCGTTTGCGGTCCTCCTTGAGGCGCTTGCGCTCCTCCTTGCGCAGCTTGCGCTCCACCGCCACACCGCCGAACAGCGCGAGGCCGGTGACGGTCACCCGCGGCGAGCCCGGCGAGCCCTCACCGGACCCGCTGTGGTCGAAGGCGCCCAGAATGCCGACGCCGCCGACCTGCACATCCATGTCCGGCGGGGCCGTGACCTGAATCCCGCCCATGATCGCGAAGCAGCGGATCACCGTGTCGCGGTCCTCGAAGCGGGCCTCGCGCAGATCGATCTCCCCGCCGCCCCAGAAGACGAACGAGGTGAAGCGGCGCGCCACGGTCCAGCGGCCCTTGCGCTGAAAGCCGCCCATGAGCGCGATCCCGGTCCGGGAGGTCGGCGTGGCGCCGATCCGCTCCGCCCAGCCGCCCTCGGACGCGGGCACGGGGGCTGCGGCGGCCGGGCGGCCTGGCACCGGGAGGTCCCGTACGAGCGGTTCGAGTTCGGCATGGGTCCGGGCCCGGTACGCCGCGTCCAGCCGCTCCTCGAACTCCTCCATGGTGAGGCGTCCTTCGGCGACGCCGTCCCGAAGCGCGTCGGCGATCCGCTCGCGCTCGGCGTCCGAGGCCCGCATCGCCAGCCCGGTCTGAGGTTCGGGTGTCATATCCCCCGAGGATGCACCGCTCGTCATACGGACAGGTTAACGGCGTAAGGCCGTGCGGCCCACGCCCTTCAGACCGGGTCGGCCGACGGAAGCGCGGACTTGCCGTCCCGCTCCGCCTCTCCCTTCCCCTCCGCCGCTTCCTCCGCAACCGGCTCCGGCCCCGTCTCCGGCTCTGTCTCCGGCCCCGTCTCCGCCGGTCCTTCCGCCCCCGGCGCGCTCCCCGCCGGATACAGCATCCTGGCGATGACGTCCTCGATGTCCGGCTCCCGCACCGACAGGTCGACCAGCGGATATCCGTCCGCCACCGCCGCCACGATCGGCGCGGCGCTGCTCCCGGCAGGGAACGCCAGCCACTGCCGCGGCCCCTCCACCTTCACCGTCCGCGAGCCGGGGATCTCGATCGGCGGCAGCTCCCGCTCCAGGTCGACCACGAGCGTCCGCTCGCTCCCGCCCACCGCGTGCAGCCCCTCGATCCCGCCGTCGTACACGAGCCGGCCGTGGTCGATGACCATCACCCGCTTGCACAGCTGTTCGATGTCGGTCAGGTCATGGGTGGTCAGCAGCACGGTGGTGCCCTGCTCGGTGTTCACCTCGCGCAGGAACTCCCGTACCTTCGCCTTGCTGACCACATCCAGCCCGATCGTCGGCTCGTCGAGGTAGAGCACCTCGGGGTCGTGCAGCAGGGCGGCCGCGATGTCGCCGCGCATCCGCTGGCCGAGGGAGAGCTGACGGACCGGCACGTCCAGGAGCTCGCCGAGGTCGAGGAGTTCGACACACCGGTCGAGGTTCTCGCGGTACCGGGCGTCGGGGATCCGGTACATCCGCCGCACCAGCGCGTACGAGTCGCGCAGCGGCAGGTCCCACCACAGGGTCGTACGCTGCCCGAAAACCACCCCGATCCGGCGCGCCAGCCGCGTCCGCTCGCGCGACGGGTCGATCCCGGCCACCCGCAGCCGGCCGCCGCTGGGCACCAGGATCCCGGTGAGCATCTTGATCGTGGTGGACTTCCCGGCGCCGTTGGGCCCGATGTAGCCGACCATCTCCCCGCGCGGCACCCGGAAGCTGATGCCGTCCACGGCGCGCACCTCGCGCCGCTCGCGGCGCAGCAGCCCGGCCCGGCGCCGCACCTGGAAGACCTTCTCGACCCCGTCGAGCACGATGAAGTCATCCGTGAAGTCGTCCACGAAGTCGGCGTTGAAGTTGTCCTTGAAGTCACCCATGAAGGCTCAGCCCCTCTCAGCTGCCCGTGCTCCGATACGACCGCAGCCCCGACCGCCAGGCCAGCCCGGCCAGCGCGCAGCAGCCCAGCGCGACCAGCGGGGCACCGAAGCCGATCCAGCTCGGCAGGCCCAGCGGGTTCTCCCGGCCCAGGATGTGCAGCGCGGGCAGCCAGTTGACGAAGGCCAGCGGGATGACGAAGGTGACGCCGCGCAGCAGGTCCTCCGCGAAGACCGTCGGCGGGTACTGGAGCAGGGTGTTGCCGCCGTAGGTGAAGGAGTTCTGCACCTCGGAGGCGTCGTTGGCCCAGAACTGGAAGGCCCCGCCGGCCACGAACACCGCCCCGAAGATCGCTCCCCCGCTCAGCAGCATCACCGGCACCAGCAGCACCCGGTCGGCCGTCCAGTCGATGTCCAACCGCATCAGCGACCAGATGAGCAGCAGCAGCCCCTGGCTGATCCGGCCCAGCCTGCGCAGCGCGAAACGGTCGGCGGCCACCTGCGCGAGGATCGGCACGGGCCGCACCAGCAGGGTGTCCATCGTCCCGTCGCGGACCCGGCGGCCGATGCGGTTCATGCTGCCCAGGGTCAGGTCCGTGAGGCCGAAGGCGGTGCTGGTGGTGCCGTAGAGGAAGGCCACCTCGGGCAGGGTGAAGC
The DNA here is from genome assembly GCF_053890475.1 of Streptomyces sp. LZ34. Classification (NCBI taxonomy): domain Bacteria; kingdom Bacillati; phylum Actinomycetota; class Actinomycetes; order Kitasatosporales; family Streptomycetaceae; genus Streptomyces; species Streptomyces sp. LZ34. The sequence goes on along the minus strand of NZ_CM132680.1, from coordinate 7,947,307 downwards.
CGCCGAGCGCGCCGACGTGCGAGAACATCAGCGCGATGACGACGAAGTCGAGCCCGGTCGCCGCGAAGTTCCCGATCGTCATGATCAGGAAAGAGGTGCGGTACGCCATCGTGGAGCGCACCCACATCCCGATGATCATCAGGTAGGCGCGCAGCCCGTGGTACGCGCGGGAGCGGAGCGGCTCAGCCACCCTGCACCACCACCTTCCGCGTGGCGACGGACTGCAGCGCCCGCCCCGCCCCGAACAGCACGGCCGCCCACCCCGCCTGGAAGGCGAACGCCCGCACGAGCCCGAGCCCGCGGTGCTCCTCCAGGAAGACATCCGCGGGCACCTGCAGCATCGCCGCCCACGGCAGCACCCGGGCCACCTCGCCCAGCGTCCCCGGGAAGACGTTCAGCGGGAGGATCATGCCGGAGAAGAACAGGCACAGCAGACCGCTCATCATGGAGATCCCCGAGCTGTCGAGCAGCCAGAAGGCGGTGAGCCCGACCAGATAGTGCACCGCGAAGCAGACACACACCCCAAGGGCGACCGACAGCAGGAACCAGACCCAGGTCAGCGCGGAGCCCGGCAGGGTCAGCTCGAAGGCCAGCGAGCCCAACACCATGGGCACGATCCCGCGCCCCAGCAGCTGGAACATCGCCCGGCCGAGGTCCCCGGCCAGCCACCACAGCTGGAGATCCACCGGGCGGTAGAGGTCGACGGCGATGTCGCCGGAGCGGATCCGCTCCTGTAGCTCCTCCTGGAAGCCCCCGCCCATCAGCGCCATGGTCGCGAGCAGCGCCTGGCCGAGCCAGACGAAGGTCAGCGCCTGGGAGAGGTCGTACCCGCCCAGGTGCGGTCGCTGGTCCCACAGGGCGGTGTAGGTGTAGGCGACGATGAAGCCGAAGACCGTATTGGTGAACACCCCGGCCGCGGTGGCGACCCGGTAGGTCGCGTAGCGTCTGAAGCCGCCCATCGCGACAACCGCGTACAGCCGCAGATGACCGCGGTGCGGGTGATCACGCCGCGGGTGATCACGGTGCAGATGGCCGCGCCGCATATGACCGCCCCTCTCCTCCCCGCCCGGCACCAAAGCTCAGGAGCCTAGCCGCGCGGCCGGAGGGAGGGCGAGGCATTATTCGCCCGAATGGAGCGCGGAACACCACCCGTTTGGCAGGCGGAAATCGTCCATTCCGCCGGTCACAGAGGTGTCACAGGTGTGGGCCACGGCCCCGGTCCGGAACGGATGATGCGACAGTGTTTTCTGGGGCGTACCAGGCCAATCGCCCGACCGTGCACGATTCCGCCGCGGCGCAACCCTCGACGGCGGCCGAGGAGTCTCAAAGGACATGAGCGACGAGCCCCAACTGATCGACGGCGGCATGGGCGGCCCGGACGTCACCAGCACCGGCGGCACCAACGACGGCAGGGCCACTCGCCCCAAGGGCAGAAAAGGCCGTCCCAAGCGCACCGGCTGGCGCCGTCTGTTCCCCACCTGGCGGATGGTGCTCAGCGGCTTTCTGGTGATCGTGCTGCTCGTCGCGGGCGGCCTGGTCACCGGCTATCTGCTCGTCGACATCCCGGCCGCCAAGGACATCGCCATCGCCCAGAGCAATGTCTTCCTCTACTCCGACGGCACCCCGCTCGCCCGCGAGGGCAAGGTCAACCGGGAGAACGTGCCGCTCAGCCAGGTGCCCAAGGCCACCCAGCACGCGGTGCTCGCGGCCGAGGACCGGGACTTCTACTCCGAGTCGGCCATCAACCCCGAGGCGATGATCCGCGCCGCCTGGAACACCGCCACCGGCAAGGGCAAGCAGTCCGGCTCCACCATCACCCAGCAGTACGTGAAGAACTACTACCTGGACCAGGAGCAGACCGTCTCCCGGAAGGTGAAGGAGTTCTTCATCTCGATCAAGCTGGACCGGGAGGTGAGCAAGGACGACATCCTGGAGGGCTATCTGAACACCAGCTACTTCGGGCGCAACGCCTACGGCATCCAGGCCGCCGCCCAGGCCTACTACGGCAAGGACGTCAAGGACCTCGGCCTCGGCGAGGGCGCGTACCTCGCGACCCTGCTCAACGCCCCCAACGCCTACGACGTGGTCACCCACCCACAGAACAAGGACCGGGCGCTGGCCCGCTGGAACTACGTCCTGGACGGCATGGTCAAGAAGGGCTGGCTGACCAAGACCGCCCGCGACAAGATGACCTTCCCGGCCCCCGGCAAGGTCACCGCCCAGTCGGGCATGTCCGGGCAGCGCGGATATCTGATCGAGGCCGTCGAGGCGTACCTCACCAACAACGGCATCATCGACGAGCAGACCCTGGCCCGCGGCGGCTACCGGATCACCACCACCATCGACCGGAAGAAGCAGGACGCCTTTGTCGCGGCGGTGCGCGACAAGCTGATGAGCAAGCTCAGCGACTCCCGCAAGGTCGACTCGTACGTCCGGGCCGGCGGCGCCTCGATCGACCCGAAGACGGGCGAGGTGGTCGCCCTCTACGGCGGCATCGACTACACCAAACAGTTCGTCAACAACGCGACCCGCACCGACTACCAGGTCGGGTCCACCTTCAAGCCGCTCGTGCTCGCCTCCGCGCTGCAGAACGGCTCCACCACCCAGGGCGGGGAGCAGATCACCCCGGACACGATCTACGACGGCACCAACAAGCGCGAGGTCGCCGGGTCCGACGGGCCCACCGGGTACGCCCCGGCCAACGAGGACGACGTCGACTACGGCGCCATCGACGTCACCACGGCCACCGACAAGTCGGTGAACTCCGTCTACGCGCAGATGGCACAGGACGTCGGCCCGGACAAGGTCAAGCAGACCGCGATCGCCCTCGGCATCCCCAAGGACACCCCCGACCTGACCGCCTCCCCCTCCATCGCGCTCGGCCCCGCCACGGCCAGCGTGCTGGACATGACCGAGGCGTACGCGACCCTCGCCAACCACGGCGTCCACACCCCGTACACCCTGGTCACGAAGATCACCAGGGACGGTGCGAAGCTCAAGGTCCCGTCGCCGAAGACCGACCAGGCCGTCCCGCGCGCCGCCGCCGACACCACCACCACGGTCCTCCAGAGCGTGGTGGACGGCGGCACCGCCACCGCGGCCCAGGCCGCCGGGCACCCCGCGGCGGGCAAGACCGGCACCGCGGAGGACGACAAGGCGGCCTGGTTCGCGGGGTACACCCCGGACCTGGCGACGGTCGTGGCCGTGATGGGCCAGGACTCCGCCACCGGCGCGCACAAGTCGCTGTACGGGGCGACCGGCCTGCCCCGCATCAACGGCGGCGGCTACCCCACGGAGATCTGGGCCACGTACACCGCCGCCGCGCTCCAGGGACGCACCCCGGCCGAGTTCGACCTGAACCCGGGGGACGGCACCGGCACCCCGACGCTCCCGACCGGCCCGGCCACCACCGACCCGGCCGTCACCACCCCGCCGGAGGTCACCACCCCTCCCTCCACGCTCCCGACCAACCCGACCGACCCGACCCTGCCCCTGCCCACCCTCACCCCGCCGACGGCCCCGACCGGCCAGCCGACGTACACCCCGCCGACGGGCATCCCGACGGCGGATCCGACCACGGCCGACCCGGGCGGCCCCGAGGTCCCCGGCGGCCCCGAGGCGGGCGGCTAGGTCCTGTCCGGGCGCTGAAGCCGGAACGCGGGAGGGGTGGTGACCTCGGTCACCACCCCTCCCGCGTTGGTCTCTGGGGTACGGCTTTCGGGGATACGGCCCGTTCAGAGGTACAGCCCGGTGGAGTCCTCGGACCCCTCCAGCCGCTCGGCCGCGACCGCGTGCAGATCGCGCTCCCTCATCAGGACGTACGCGACGCCGCGGACCTCGACCTCGGCCCGGTCCTCCGGGTCGTAGAGCACCCGGTCGCCCGGCTCCACGGTCCGCACGCTCTGCCCGACCGCGACCACCTCGGCCCAGGCCAGCCGCCTGCCGACCGCCGCGGTCGCCGGGATGACGATGCCGCCGGTCGAGCGCCGCTCGCCCTCCGGGATGTCGGTTCGGACCAGCACCCGGTCGTGCAGCATCCGGATGGGCAGCTTGTCATGGGAGGTGTTCGTACTCACGCCCCCGACCGTACCTGGCCCGGCGGCACACCGGAGGCACAGGCCGGACACAGCCCGCCCGAACGCCCCCGGCCGCCCCTTGACCGCCCCCCTGCCCGCTACGAACGGCGACGCCGCGATGACATGGCGTACAGCCCGGCGAGGCCCACCACCACGAGCGTCACCGGAATGATCCGCTCCAGTCGCGGGATCCCCTCTTCGGAGACGAACTGCGCCCGTACGCCGGTGACCGCGCGGTTCACGGAGACATAGGCCCGCCCCGCCGTCCGGTCCACCGCCGACACCGCCTTCGCCTTCGCGTCCCCGACGATCGTCTTGGGATGCACCCGCGTCCCGATCTCGTCGAGCGTCGCGGCGAGCTGCTGCCGCCTGCGGGCGATATCCGCCTCGATCTGCGCAGGGGTCCTGGCCTCCGACACCGCGCTGCCTCCGTCATTCTCGATGATCCCGTGATGGACAGTCTGTCAGCTCCCCCTGGCCCACGCCCCATAGCACCCCCGATCGAGAACCTGGCTAATGTCGGGTACGTACGCACCCGCGCCACGCACACGTGCCACGAGGAGACCCCACCATGAGCGAGCGCCTCCAGCCCGGCGACACCGCCCCCGCCTTCACCCTCCCCGACGCGGACGGCAAGCCTGTCTCGCTCGCCGACTACGCCGGCCGCAAGGTGATCGCCTACTTCTACCCGGCCGCCCTCACCCCCGGCTGCACCAAGCAGGCCTGCGACTTCACCGACAACCTCGACCTCCTCGCCCAGCACGGCTACGACGTGGTCGGCATCTCCCCGGACAAGCCCGAGAAGCTGGCGAAGTTCCGCGACAAGGAGAGCCTCAAGGTCACCCTCCTCGGCGACCCCGAGAAGGAGACCCTCCAGGCGTACGGCGCCTTCGGTGAGAAGAAGATGTACGGCAAGACGGTCACCGGCGTGATCCGCTCCACGGTCGTCATCGACGAACAGGGCAAGGTCGAGCGCGCCCTGTACAACGTCCGTGCCACGGGCCACGTCGCCAAGATCATCAAGGACCTGGGCCTCTGACCCGCTCCTCCCACAGCCGGTCCCGGCGCCGCGGGATCACCACCCCGTGGCGCCGTCGGCATCACTCGGCATTACCCGGCACGTAATCGACCACTCCCGATGGCTCGGACATCCTGAACGCGTCGAAACGACGAGCTGAGGAGCCGAGATGTTCTTTGAGACCACCGACGGGACCCGCCTGGCGTACGAGGACTACGGGCAGGGCCGACCGATCGTCTTCGTCACCAGCTCCATGCTCAACACCGAGATGTGGGAGTACCAGATCCCGTTCTTCGTCGAGCAGGGCTTCCGCTGCGTCTCATTCGACCGGCGCGGCCACGGCCGCTCCGACCGCCCCTCGACCGGTTACGACATCGACACCCTCGCCGACGACCTCGCCGTGTTCCTCGACCACCTCGACCTGCACGACGTGATCTTCGTCGCCCACTCGCTGGGCGGCGCCGAGGTGGCCCGCTACCTCGGCCGCCACGGCGAGGACCGGGTCGACCGCGCCGCATTCGTCTCCGCCATCCTGCCGTTCCTCAAGCAGACCGACGACAACCCCGAGGGCGTCCCCGAGGCCGCCATGGACAGGATGCTCGCCCGGATCCGAGCCGATCGTCCCAAGTGGCTCACCGTGCAGTCACAGGCCTTCTTCGCCACCCAGTTGGGCACCGAAGCCTCCCCCGCCATCATCGACTGGACGACCCGGATGTGCCTGTCCGCCTCCCCCTGGGCCACCCAGCAGGTCCAGCAGACGGTCTACCACGCCGACAACCGCGAGCACCTGCGCCGGCTCACCATCCCGACCCTGGTCGTGCACGGCGACGCGGACGCCTCCGCCCTGGTCGAGGTGACCGGCCGCCGTACCGCCGCGCTGATCCCCGGCACCGTCTACAAGGAGTACCCGGCGGCCGGGCACGGCCTCTTCTTCACCCACAAGGACCAGCTCAACGCCGACATCCTCGACTTCATCAAGTCCTGACGTCTGTCGCCCCCGACGGCGGCCGCGAGGTCACCACCCCGTGGCGCCGTCGATCCGCTCGCGCAGCAGATCCGCATGGCCGTTGTGGCGCGCGTACTCGGCGATCATGTCCACCATGATCCGCCGCAGCGCGATGGGCTCCCCGGTCCGCTTGCGGATCCCCGTCACATCCAGCGACTCCGCGGCGGCCACGATCTCCCGCGAACGCCCGCACTCCGCCCGCCACACCGCGAACGCCTCCGCGGGGTCGCCGTCGAGCGCCTCGAAGTCCTGCTCGGGGTCCTCGTCCGAGTAATACAGCAGCGGAACGTCTTCGCCGGCGAACTGAATACGGAACCACCAGCGCTCAACCCCCGCCAAGTGCCGCACCAGCCCATGCAGCGACATCCCCGACGGCGGCACCCCCCGCTCCGAAAGCCGCCCCGGCTCCACCCCCGCGCACTTCGACTCGAACGTCGCCCGCTGCCAGTCCAGCACGCCGCTCAGCACCTCCCGCTCCCCACCCACCGCGGGCGGATCGACCCGCGCTCCCTCCTCGCCCCACCTCGGCGCGAAGTGCTGGGGCACGCCTGATCCGGTCATCGTCCGTCTCCTTCGTCGGGATGCTTCGTCGGGATGGGCGGAGTTTGGCAGGGGCCACTGACAGTGGGGCCCGATGCGTCGGGCGGCGCCGTAACCCTACGATCAGCGATTCGTTACTCAGTGCGAGGATGCGACATGTGATCGTCCGGGGAGGGGAACCATGCGGATCAGATACACGCCCGAGGTGCTCGCGGAAGCCGCGCGCACCTCGGAGACCATCGATGAAGCCATACGGCTGTGCGGCGGCAAGCCGACCATCGGCAGCAGAAGCTACCTCCGCCGCAAGTTCGCCGAGGCGGGCATCGACGCCTCGCGCCTCCGCACGCCGCTGGTGCGCCACAACGAATCACGGCTCCGTGAAGTCGTCGCGTGCTCGACCAGCGTGGCCGAGGTCGTTCGCCGCCTAGGGATCAGTCCTGTGGGCGGCAATCAAGCCCACATCGGCCGCCGCATCGCCGCCCTCGGCATCGACACGTCACACTTTTCGGCGCAATCGTCTCAACGACCCAGGAGGCGGTTGAGGGACCGTCTGGTCCTGGGATCGCCGTCAGACGGAAGAATCCCCGGCGAGCGACTGCGCAGGGAACTCGTCCGGCGTGACATTCCGGAGGTGTGTGCGATGTGCGGCACGGGCCGGGAATGGAACGGCAAGCCGCTGCGTCATGAAGTCGACCACATCAACGGAGACTGGTGGGACAACCGCCCAGAGAACCTGAGGCTCCTGTGTCCCAACTGCCATGCGGTGACAGACACCTACCGCGGTCGCAAGCGGCAGGGCGCGGCATGAATCGGCGTGGCACGAAGCGGCTGCTGCCCCAGGACGCCCTGCTGAGAGCCGTTGCCGAGTCGCACAGCGTGGCCGGGGTGTTGCACGCTCTGGAGCTCCCCGCCGGAGGCGCGGGCCGTGCTCTGGTGCAGCGGAGCATCGCCACGTACGGAATCTCGACCGCCCACTTCGTCGGCCAAGGCCACCAGTGCGGCCGCCCTTCTCCCCATCGCAAGTCCGCCGAGATGATCCTCCGGAAGCTCGAACCCGGGGCCTCGCGCACAAAGACCTCATTGCTGAGGCGCGCGCTCGAAGAGAGTGCCGTGCCGCGAGTCTGCGACGGGTGTGGGACAGGTGACACCTGGCAGGGCCGACGCCTCGTCCTGGAGATCGACCACATCAACGGGGATCGGTGGGACAACCGCCTCCAGAATCTGCGTTATCTCTGTCCGAACTGCCACGCGCTTACCGACACCTGGTGCCGAAGCGGGAAAAAGAGGGGAAGTGCCACCACCTAGCGCTCACCCCGATGCCGTCACAGTCACCAGGCCGGTAGCATGGCCTGCGACTGGCGGCCGTGGCGTAATTGGCAGCCGCGCGGCGTTTAGGTCGCCGTGGGAGAAATCCCGTGTGGGTTCGAGTCCCACCGGCCGCACCGTCGAAGGGGCGGTCCGCTGATCCAGCGGACCGCCCCTTCGAGGTCGCTCACCCCAGCAGATCCCGCACCAGCGGCGCAAGCGCCCGGAACGCCTTCCCCCGATGGCTGATCGCGTTCTTCTCCTCCGGGGTCAGCCCGGCGCAGGTACGGGTTTCGCCGTCGGGCTGGAGGATGGGGTCGTAGCCGAAGCCGCCGCCGCCGGTGGGTTCGCGGCGGAGGGTGCCGGGGAGGCGGCCGGTGACGACGCGTTCGGTGCCGTCGGGGAGGGCGAGGGCCGCGGCGCATTCGAAGTGGGCGGCGCGGTGTTCGTCGGGGACGTCGGCGAGTTGGGCGAGCAGCAGCTCGAGGTTGGCCCGGTCGTCGCCGTGGCGGCCCGACCAGCGGGCCGAGAAGATGCCGGGGGCGCCGCCGAGGACGTCGACGCACAGCCCGGAGTCGTCGGCGACGGCGGGGTGGCCGGTGGCCCGGGCCAGGGCGTGGGCCTTGAGGAGGGCGTTCTCGGCGAAGGTGACCCCCGTCTCCTTGACGTCGGGGACCTCCGGATAGGCGTCGGCACCCACGAGCTCGACGTCGAGGCCGGCGTCGCTCAGGATCGAGCGCAGCTCGACGATCTTGTAGGTGTTGCGGGTGGCGAGGATCAGGCGCTTCATGGATGTCGATTATCGACGGTTATCGACGGGGCGGTGTCGTCAGGGGCTGCAGACCTTGGTCAGCTCGCCGGCCGCGTCCTTGACGGGGGTCAGGTCGGGGTCCTGGCCCTTGTCGATGGCGGTCTGGACGTTGTCCACGGCCTTTTGGAGGTCGTCGACGGCCTTGCCGACATCCGCGTTGTCGGTCTTGTCCTTGATCTTGTCGATGTCCTTGTCGAGGGCGTCGAGGATCTTGTCGGCGTCCTGCGGGTCGACCACGGCGCCGCCCACCGCGTCCTGGAGGTCGTCCACGTCGGTCGTGATGTCCACGGCGAGCTGCGCGCAGTCGATGGCCTTCTCGATCGCGCTGCACCCCGCGGTGATCGGCACGGCGAGGGCGACGACGGCGAACGCGGCGAGAGCGGTCGTGCGGCGGTGACTGCGGTTACGGCCGGAACGACCGAAGCGGTGGTGGCGCGGCGCCATGGACGGGTCCCCTCCCCTGGTGGCGGTGACGGGCGCATCGCATCGCGTGCTGCATCGCGTGCGCCCGTACCCGAGTATCCGTATATGACTACACGCCACCGGCCGTCAGGAGGTTGCTTTTTGATGTCTCCCCGGCACCGGAACGGCGTGCGTCACAGCTGGCCGGCGAGCGCCGCGCGCTGGACCTCGGCGAGTTCGCCGCAGCCCGCGACGGCCAGGTCGAGCAGCCCGTTCAGCTCCTCGCGCGCGAAGGGCTCGCCCTCGGCCGTGCCCTGGACCTCGACGAAGCGCCCGTCGCCGGTGCAGACGACGTTCATGTCGGTCTCGGCGCGCACGTCCTCCTCGTAGCACAGGTCGAGCAGCGGGATCCCGCCGACGATGCCGACGCTGACGGCCGAGACGGTCCCGGTCAGCGGCTGACGGCCGGCCTTGATGAGCTTCTTGCCCTGGCCCCAGGTCAGGGCGTCGGCGAGGGCGACATACGCGCCGGTGATGGCCGCGGTGCGGGTGCCGCCGTCGGCCTGGAGGACGTCGCAGTCCAGGACGACGGTGTTCTCGCCGAGGGCCTTGTAGTCGATGACGGCGCGCAGCGAGCGGCCGATCAGGCGGGAGATCTCGTGGGTACGGCCGCCGATCTTGCCGCGGACGGACTCGCGGTCGCCGCGGGTGTTGGTGGCGCGCGGCAGCATGGCGTACTCCGCGGTGACCCAGCCCTCGCCGCTGCCCTTGCGCCAGCGCGGCACGCCCTCGGTGAAGCTGGCCGTGCACAGTACGCGGGTGCCGCCGAAGGAGACGAGGACGGAGCCCTCGGCGTGCTTGCTCCATCCGCGCTCGATGGTCACGGGGCGGAGCTGGTCGGGCGTACGGCCGTCGATACGAGACATGGGGCGAGCCTATCGGCAATACCGAGGGCGGTTCAGTTGCTCATATCAGGTCAGCCGCTCACATCAGGTCTTCGATCTCGGCGGCCACGGGGTCCGCGTCGGTGCCGATGACGACCTGGATGGCGGTGCCCATCTTCACCACGCCGTGTGCGCCGGCGGCCTTGAGGAGGGCCTCGTTGACGAGGGCGGCGTCCTTGACCTCGGTGCGGAGCCGGGTGATGCAGCCCTCGATCTCGATGATGTTGTCGATACCGCCGAGCCCGGCGACGATCTTCTCAGCCTTGCTGGCCATGTCCACTCCTGTTGTCTCGGCCCTTCGGCGACCCTGGGGCGATACCGACGAGCGGGTTGTCATACGTTAACCACGTTTAGTCCCGGTTCGCTCGGTCATGTCCGTCACCGCACCCCCGGCCGACCCTGTGGTCTACACCATTATCGCGACCCGGGACCGCCGCGAAACACCACCCGCCAGTGGTTCAGACCACACCGGAACGATAGATTCCGTTATCCCGCCCCTACGTGCTAGAACAGGTCTACACCACTGTGGTGTAGACCATATGCGGGCCGTCCCCTCTCCCCCGAGCGCCCGCCTCACCAGGAGGAATCCGATGAGTACGGCCACCGCTACGGCCGCGCCCGCCAGAAAGCGGCGCGCCGGCCTGTTCCAGGGACTCCAGAAGGTCGGCCGCAGCCTGCAGCTGCCCATCGCGGTCCTGCCCGCCGCCGGAATCATGGTGCGGCTCGGGCAGCCCGACGTCTTCGGCGCCGACGGCCTCGGCTGGGACAAGGTCGCCGCCGTGTTCAGCAACGCCGGCGGTGCGCTCACCGGCGCCCTGCCACTGCTGTTCTGCGTGGGTGTGGCCATCGGGTTCGCCAAGAAGTCGGACGGCTCCACCGCGCTGGCCGCCGTGGTCGGCTTCCTGGTCTACAGCAAGGTGCTGGAGGCGTTCCCGGTCGCCGCCGCGGTCATCCAGAAGGGCCAGGACATCCCGGCCAAGTACAACGACCCCGGTGTGCTCGGCGGTATCGTCATGGGGCTGCTGACCGCGGTGCTGTGGCAGCGCTTCCACCGCACCCGGCTGGTGGACTGGCTCGGCTTCTTCAACGGCCGCCGGCTGGTGCCGATCATCATGGCCTTCGTGGGGATCGTGGTGGGCGTCTTCTTCGGCCTGGTCTGGGAGCCCATAGGCGAGGGCATCGGCAACTTCGGTGAGTGGATGACGGGCCTGGGATCCGCGGGCTCGGCGCTCTTCGGCGCCGTCAACCGCGCGCTGATCCCCATCGGCATGCACCAGTTCGTGAACACCGTGGCCTGGTTCCAGCTCGGCGACTTCACCAACGCGGCCGGCCAGGTCGTACACGGCGACTACAACCGCTTCCTGGCGGGCGACCCGACCGCCGGAATGTTCATGTCCGGCTTCTTCCCGATCATGATGTTCGGCCTTCCGGCCGCCGCCCTGGCCATGGCCCACACCGCCCGTCCCGAGCGCCGCAAGGCCGTGCTGGGCATGATGGTCTCGCTGGCGCTGACCTCGTTCGTCACCGGGGTGACCGAGCCGATCGAGTTCTCGTTCATGTTCATCGCGCCGCTGCTGTATGTGATCCACGCGCTGCTGACCGCCGCGTCCATGGCCATCACCTGGGCCCTGGGCGTGCACGCGGGCTTCAACTTCTCCGCCGGCTTCATCGACTACGCGCTCAACTGGAGCCAGGCCACCAAGCCATGGTTGATCATCCCGGTCGGACTGGCCTTCGCGGCGATCTACTACGCGATCTTCCGCTTCGCGATCGTCAAGTTCGACCTCCCCACCCCGGGCCGCGAGCCCGAGGAAGAGGTCGAGGACCTCACCAAGGCCTAGCCCCTGCCGCGAACGCCGACGAGGCCCCGGAACCGAGCGGTTCCGGGGCCTCCTCACGTACGACAGCCACTGCCCTCAAAGCTCGTAGACCGCGCCCGCCTTCGCCAGCTCCACCGGCCCGCCGAAGACCGCCTGCGCGTCCCGCTGGTTGATCTGGGGGTCCGTCCACGGCGGGATATGCGTCAGCACCAGGGTGCCGACCCCGGCGCGGCGCGCGTGCTCCCCCGCCTGCCGCCCGTTCAGATGCAGCTCGGGGATGTCTTCCTTGCCGTGCGTGAACGCCGCCTCGCACAAGAACAGGTCCGCGCCCCGGGCGAGCTCCACCAGGGCCTCGCAGGGGCCGGTGTCGCCGGAGTAGACCAGTGCGCGCCCCCCGTGCTCGATGCGGAAGCCGAACGCCTCCACGGGGTGGCAGACCCGGACGGTGCGGATCGTGAAGGGGCCGAGGGTGAAGGTGCCCGGGGTCAGCGTGCGGAAGTCGAAGACCTCCTGCATGGACTTCTCGTCGGGCACGTCCTCATACGCCCGGACCAGCCGCCGCTCGGTGCCCTTGGGGCCGTAGACCGGGATCGCCTCGGCGCGGCCGCCGTCATGCCGGTAGTAGCGGGCGACGAAGTACGCGCACATGTCGATGCAGTGATCGGGGTGCAGATGGGAGAGAAATACGGAGTCGAGGTCGTAGAGACCGCAGTGGCGCTGCAGCTCGCCGAGGGCGCCATTGCCCATGTCGAGCAGCAGCCTGAAGCCGTCGGCCTCTACGAGGTAGCTCGAGCAGGCCGATTCCGCGGACGGGAACGACCCTGAGCATCCGACGACGGTGAGCTTCATGAAGCAGGAACCTCCTCGGGGGGTCCCCATGCCGAAGGCCATGGGCGGGTGCGGGGGTCATGCGGTGCCCACGAGCGTAAAGCGCTAAAGCCCTGGTCGCCCCTCTGCAAGCCCTCGTTGTGGGCGGAATCACCAGGACGGCCGGGAACTCGGCCCCCGGCGGCCCCAGTCCGGTCCACCCGCCCCCACAGCCCCAAACCCCGGCTCCGGGGGCTCCGACCCGTGCCCGCCTACGCCCAGAGCTGGCCGTGCAGCGTCTCGATGGCCTCCTCGGTGGTGGCGGCGGTGTAGACGCCCGTCGACAGGTACTTCCAGCCGCCGTCGGCGACCACGAAGACCACATCGGCGCTCTCGCCGGCCTGCACCGCCTTGCGGGCGACGCCGAGCGCGGCGTGCAGCGCGGCCCCCGTCGAGACGCCCGCGAAGATGCCCTCCTCGGCGAGGAGTTGCCGGGTGCGGGCCACCGCGTCCTCGGAGCCGACCGAGAAGCGGGTGGTCAGCACGGTCTCGTCGTAGAGCTCGGGGACGAAGCCCTCGTCGAGGTTGCGCAGGCCGTAGACGACGTCGTCGTAGCGCGGCTCGGCGGCGACGATCTGGATCCCGGGGACGTGCTCGCGCAGATACCGGCCGACGCCCATCAGCGTGCCGGTCGTGCCGAGCCCGGCGACGAAGTGGGTGATCGACGGCAGGTCGGCCAGGATCTCCGGGCCGGTGGTGGCGTAGTGGGCGCCCGCGTTGTCCGCGTTGCCGTACTGGTAGAGCATCACCCAGTCCGGGTGCTCGGCGCTGAGCTCCTTGGCGACGCGTACGGCGGTGTTGGAGCCCCCGGCGGCGGGCGAGGAGATGATCTCCGCGCCCCACATGGCGAGCAGCTGGCGCCGCTCCTCGCTGGTGTTCTCCGGCATGACGCAGACGATGCGGTAGCCCTTGAGCTTGGCCGCCATGGCGAGCGAGATGCCGGTGTTGCCGGAGGTCGGCTCCAAGATGGTGCAGCCCGGTGTCAGCCGGCCGTCCTTCTCGGCCTGTTCGATCATGTGGAGCGCGGGGCGGTCCTTGATCGAGCCGGTCGGGTTGCGGTCCTCCAGCTTCGCCCAGACGCGGACGTCGGCGGAGGGCGAGAGCCGCGGCAGCCTGACGAGCGGCGTGTTGCCGACCGCTGCCAGAGGGCTGTCGTACCGCATCAGACCGCGCCGCCCGCGACGGCCGGGAGGATGGTCACGCTGTCGCCGTCGGAGAGCTTGGTGGAGACGCCGTCGAGGAAGCGCACGTCCTCGTCGTTCAGGTAGACGTTGACGAAGCGGCGCAGCTCGCCGTCCTGGACCAGACGCGCCTGGATCCCGGTGTGCCGGGCCTCGAGGTCGGCAAAGAGCTCGGCGATCGTGTTCCCGCTGGCCTCGACCGCCTTCTGGCCGTCGGTGTAGGTGCGGAGGATGGTCGGGATGCGGACCTCGATGGCCATGTGTGGGCTCCTGTCGGAGGGCGGGGATTCAGGGCCCTCCCGGACGGCGTCCGGAAGGAGGGTCGGTGCGCACGGCGCGCGGGCGGAGGGCGTGACTCCGCGGCGGTCAGGCGGCGGCCCGGCGCGGACACATCGCGCTGGCGAGCCGGCACAGGTCGACGTGGAGGCGCGCCACGAGCAGCATGCCCGGCGTCTTCTCGCTCACATCATCGACAACCATGGAGTCATCGTATCGATTCCCCGTCCCGCCCTCGGAGGGCCGTCCCGCGATACGGGCGGACGACGACCACTATGCGAGACGCGGGCGCCTTCCAGTACGCCTGGTACGCCTAGTACGCCTTCTAGTACGCCTCGACGACCTTGACCTCTTCCTCGGTGACCTCGCCGTCCACGATCCGGAACGACCGGAACTGGACCGGACCCTCGTCGTTGCCGCACTCGGCGGTGGAGACCAGCACGTAGTGCGCGCCGGGCTCGTTGGCGTACGAGATGTCGGTGCGGGACGGGTAGGCCTCGGTGGCGGTGTGCGAGTGGTAGATGACCACGGGCTCCTCGTCCCGGTCGTCCATCTCGCGGTAGAGCTTCAGCAGATCGGTCGAGTCGAACTCGTAGAACGTGGGCGAGCGGGCCGCGTTGAGCATCGGGATGAACCGTTCGGGGCGGCCGCTGCCGGCCGAGCCGGCGATCACGCCGCACGCCTCGTCGGGGTGGTCGGCGCGGGCGTGCGCGACGATCTGGTCATGGAGGGCCTGTGTGATGGTCAGCATGGCCAAAGAATAAGACGCGAAAAACAAGGCGGGCTCCGGACCCTGAGATCCGGAGCCCGCCCATCGAGACGGGTCAGCCGTTACTTCGCGATGTACTCCCGCTCGGGGGCCGCGTCGGCCGCCCGCGGGCCGCGGCTCTTGAGGACCGCCCAGCCGATGGCCAGGCACACGGCCCAGCCGGCGCCGACGTACAGCGAGATCCGGGCGTCCTTGTCGTAGGCGATCAGGCCGGTGACGAAGAGCAGGAAGATCAGCGCGACCCAGCTGAAGACCGCGCCGCCGGGGGCCGGGAAGGACGAGGCCGGGAGCCGGCCGGCGCGCACCGCGCCGCGGTAGCGGATGTGGCTGACCAGGATCATCGCCCAGGCCCAGATGCCCGCGGCGGTGGCGACCGAGGTGACGTACTCGAAGGCCTTCTCCGGGACGAGGTAGTTCAGGATCACGCCGATGCCCATGAGGGCGACGGACAGGGTGATGCCGACGGCCGGGGTCTTACGGGCGTTGAGCTTGCCGAACTCCTTGGGGGCCTCGCCGTTGGCGGCCAGGTCGCGCAGCATCCGGCCGGTGGAGTACATGCCGGAGTTGCAGGACGACAGGGCGGCGGTGAGCACCACGAAGTTGACGATGCCCGCGGCGAAGGGGATGCCGATCACGGAGAAGGCGTGGACGAAGGGGCTCTCACCCGCCGAGAACTCGGTCCACTTGACGACGCAGAGCAGCACCAGCAGGGCGCCCACATAGAAGATGAGGATGCGCCAGGGCAGGGTGTTGATCGCCTTGGGGAGGGTCTTCTCCGGGTCCTCGGACTCGCCCGCGGTGACGCCGACCAGCTCGACGGCCAGGTAGGCGAACATCACGCCCTGCAAGGTCATCAGGCTGTCGCCGATGCCGTTCGGGAAGACGCCGTGGTGCGACCAGAGGTTGGAGACGGCGGCGGTGTCACCGGCCTCGGAGAAGCCGAGGGTGAGCACGCCCAGACCGATCACGATCATGCCGATGATCGCGGTGACCTTGACCATCGAGAACCAGAACTCGACCTCGCCGAAGATCTTCACCGAGATCAGATTGACCCCGAACAGCACCACCAGGAAGACCAGGGCGCTGACCCACTGCGGGATCGACGGGAACCAGAAGTGGATGTAGATGGCGGCCGCGGTGAGTTCGGCCATGCCGGTGACCACCCACATCAGCCAGTACGTCCAGCCGGTGACGAAGCCGAAGAACGGGCCGAGGAACTCCCGGGCGTACTCCGAGAAGGAGCCGGTGACCGGCCGGTACAGGAGCAGCTCGCCGAGCGCTCGCATGATGAAGAAGATGACCACGCCGGCGAGGGCGTACATGAGGATGATGCTGGGCCCGGCCTTGGCGATGTTCGCCCCGGCCTTCATGAAGAGCCCGACGCCGATGGCTCCGCCGATGGCGATCATCTGGACCTGGCGACTGCCCAGGCCCCGTTCGTATCCCTCTTCGGAAGTGGTGCCCACGGCCGCATTGCCGACAGCGTCGTCTCCAGGTCGATCGACCCGCGCTGAGGTCATGGTTCCTACGCCTTTCTACCTGTGGGGGGCTGGCGATCGTGAAGATTTATCACGGCCGCAACACTGATCCACACGGGTAGATGTGCAGTACACCACAGGAAGAAGCGGACAAAAGCCACTTAAGTCGACAAAGGCCTCAGTCATGGTGACACGATCGTTATCCGGACTTGAGCATCCTCTAAACGAACACTCAGCGATCAGGACATCAGGGTTTCAACGAGGGTTTCCTGGAGACCGCCGAGCCAGAAATACGCCATCACCATGGGCTTACGCGGATCGGAGTCCGGCAGCCGCAACAGCTCGCCGCCGTCGTCCTCGTCGGTGACCTCCAGCCGGGTGCCGATGGCCAGCCGCAGGTCGTTCAGGGCACCGAGCCACTGCCGGGACTGCTCGGGCGACAGCTCCAGCACCCCCGCTCCGGCCTCGGCACCCTCGGCCTCCACCCCCTCGAGGGCGTCCAGGCCGCGCACCACCGCGAGCGCGTCCTCGCGCTTGCGGGCCCGCAGGTCGTTCTCGGTGTAGCGGCGGAACTCGGACGAGGCGGCCTGCGCCGTGGCCTCCTCGTCGGCCCCCAGCTTCTGGCCCGGGCCGCCGTACGCGTCCGGGAAGAGCCGGGCCAGCGCCGGGTCCGCGGGCGGCTTGGTGGGCCCCTCGGCGAAGATCGCGTCCAGCGGGTCGCGCCCCTCCACCGGCTCCGCACCGGGACCGATCAGCTCCAGCAGCTGAACCGCCAGGCTGCGCAGGATGGAGATCTCCACATCATCCAGGGCCACCACGGCCCCGCCGCCGGGCAGCGGCTCGAAGTGCCCCGCCATCAGCGGTCCTGCTGGAGAGTCGCCCACAGTCCGTACCCGTGCATCGCCTGCACGTCACGCTCCATCTCCTCGCGGGTACCGCTCGAGACCATCGCGCGACCCTTGTGGTGGACGTCCAGCATCAGTCGGTGCGCCTTGTCCTTTGAATAGCCGAAGTACGTCTGAAAGACATACGTGACATAGCTCATGAGGTTGACCGGGTCGTTATGCACAACGGTGACCCATGGAACGTCGGGTTCGGGTACCGCCGAAGGCGCCTCGCTGGACTGGGGACGTTCGATCTCCACCGGTGTCGCACTCACACCCCCCATGCTGCCACCCGGCATGGCCCGTCGCATAAACCGGCACCTAAACCGGCACCTAAACCGGCACCCAGAAATCGTCACCTTGACGAGTATCGGAGGTAACATCATCGTCCATGAACACCGCTCACCTCGGACTGCCGGTGGACGTGCCCTCGACAGCGCTGTTCACCGACCGGTACGAACTGACCATGCTCCAGGCCGCCCTGCGCGCCGGCACCGCCGATCGCCGCTCGGTCTTCGAGGTCTTCACCCGCCGCCTCCCCGAGGGACGGCGGTACGGCGTCGTCGCGGGCACCGGCCGGGTGCTGGACGCCGTGGAGAACTTCCGCTTCGACAGCGGCGTACTGGACTTCCTCGCCGACCGGCGGATCGTCGACGAGCCCACGCTGGAATGGCTCGCCGACTACCGCTTCCACGGCGACATCTGGGGCTACCCGGAGGGCGAGGTCTACTTCCCCGGCTCGCCGATCATGCGCGTCGAAGGCAGCTTCGGCGAGGCCGTCCTGCTGGAGACGGTGATCCTCTCCATCCTCAACCACGACTCTGCCGTCGCCGCCGCGGCCTCCCGGATGTCCGTGGCCGCCGGCGACCGTCCGCTGATCGAGATGGGCGCCCGCCGCACCCACGAGCTGTCCGCCGTCGCCTCGGCCCGCGCCGCGTATGTCGGAGGCTTCTCCTCCACCTCCGACCTCGCCGCCGGATTCCGCTACAACATCCCGACCGTGGGCACCAGCGCGCACGCCTTCACCCTGCTGCATGACACCGAGCGGGACGCCTTCACCGCGCAGGTCGACTCCCTCGGCAGCGCCACCACCCTCCTGGTCGACACCTTCGACGTCGTCTCGGCGGTGCGCACCGCCGTCGAGGTCGCGGGCACCGAGCTGGGCGCGGTACGGATCGACTCCGGAGACCTGCTGCTGCTCGCCCACCGGGTGCGCCACCAGCTCGACGAGCTCGGCGCGAAGAACACCAAGATCGTGGTCACCAGCGACCTCGACGAGTACGCCATCGCCTCGCTCGCGGCCGCGCCCGTGGACGCGTACGGGGTCGGCACCCAACTGGTCACCGGCAGCGGGCACCCGACCTGCGCGATGGTCTACAAGCTGGTCGCCCGGGCCGACTCCGACGCCGCGCCGCTGCGCCCCGTGGCGAAGAAGTCCATGGGCTCGAAGACCTCGGTCGGCGGCCGGAAGTGGGCCGCCCGGCGGCTGGACGAGGACGGCGTGGCCGAGGCCGAGGTGGTCGGCAGCGGTGCGGTCCCGCCGGGGCTCGCGGACCGGCAACTGCTGGTCGAGCTGGTGCGCGGCGGCGAGGTCGTGACCCGCGAGCCGCTGGACACGGCGCGGGACCGGCATGTGACGGCGCGGGCGGGGCTGCCGCTGTCGGCGACACAGCTGTCGCGCGGCGAGCCGGTCATCCCGACGGAGTACGTGATGGGGTGAGCCCCCGCAGACCGGGGCCCTGGGTCCGGGACGGCCGTGCGTGGGACGCGATGCCGCGCGCGGCCGTATGGGTAAGGCGCATAGGTGCGGCCGTATGGGTAAGGCGCATGGGTAAGACGTATGACCAAGGCGCACGGATAGGGCGCACGCCAGGGCGCAACGCGGCGCGCCGAGACGGCGTGCGCACCGGCCGATGCGGCGCGTGCGCCTGGCCTCGCGCCCGGCCGCCGTATCGTGCCGGAGCACGATTCCGCCAGTCCGGCGTCCGGCTCCGGCCCACTCCCGCAAACCTGGCCGAGTGTCTACCCTCGGTGACATCCCCACCAGCTAGCAGCTCACTAGCACATCAGACCGCTTCCGCACACCACACAGCTTCGGGCCGAGTCGCTTCCCGGTCCTCATCTCTGATCCCAGCCGGAAGGCGCACGCCATGCACCGGGCACTGATCGTCGTCGATGTCCAGAACGACTTCTGCGAGGGCGGCAGCCTCGCGGTCCAGGGCGGCGCGGATGTCGCCGCCGCCATCACCGATCTCATCGGGGAGGCGACGCCCGGTTACCGCCATGTCGTCGCCACCCGCGACCACCACATCGACCCCGGGGACCACTTCTCGGACAATCCGGATTACGAGCGCACCTGGCCGCCGCACTGCGTGGCGGGCACCGAGGGCAGCGGCTTCCACCCGAACTTCGCGCCCGCCGTCGCCTCCGGCGCCATCGACGCGGTCTTCGACAAGGGCGCGTACGAGGCGGCGTACAGCGGCTTCGAGGGGGCCGACGAGAACGGCACCCCGCTGGTGCGGTGGCTGCGCGAGCGCGGCGTGACCGAGGTGGACGTGGTCGGCATCGCCACCGACCACTGTGTGCGGGCCACGGCCCTGGACGCGCGCCGCGAGGGGTTCGCGGCGCACGTCCTGCTGGACCTGACCGCCGGGGTCGCCGAGGCGACCACGGAGCGCGCCCTGGAGGAGCTCCGCGCGGCGGGCGTGGAGCTCTCGGGCAAGCCGGTGGTCTGAGCCGGCGGCCTGAGTCGGTGGTCTGAGCCGGTGGCCTGACCTGCGCTACGCCGTCGCGGGCGGCCGCAGCAGGGCAGCGATGGGGTGCCACAGCTCCCCGACCCCGTAGGGCGCCGTACGCCACACCAGCCCGTCCGGATGGTGCAGCACCGCCGTCACCTCGTCCGGTGTCGGCGGCGCGCTGTTCCCCCGCAGGTACACCGCCCGCAGTCCGAGGTTGCGCAGCCTGGTCAGGGCGCGCTGGCGGTTCACGGCGTGCACCAGCACCCGTACGCCGCCCTCGCCCAGCGGTCGCGGCAGGGTCAGTGCCACGACCACGCTGCCTCCCGGCAGCTTGGTGAATCCTCCATCGGCCATGTGTCCATGTCCCCCGTGAGACGTCGTGTCAGCAAGAAAGGTCGTAGGGGCATCTAAACGCGAACGGCCGCCGCCCGCCAGGGGGCGACGGCCGATGCCGCTCTGACCTGCGACGATGGCAGATCTATTGATCTAGGAAGCGGACGGGGAGACCTGGACGGTCAGCGTGGAGGCGCCCGGAAGCTCCCTCAGGATGCTGATCTTGGTGTTGGTGTCAGCAACCTTCACCCCGCCCGTCGGATTCGATCCGTACCAGTACGTACCCTTACGGTCATCAAAGACCGGTACACCCCGCTTTGCCGGAACCTTCGCGGCGGCGCCGTTCTTGTGGAGCGTGAAGCCGTCCGTCGGGTACCAGCTGAAGGGCGAGTCGTACGCCTGAATGCGGTTGCGCATCAGCGTGCCGTCCGCCCAGGTGTGCGGGGTGGCGTGCGCGTCGATCGGCAGGATCTGGCCGGAGCCGGCGTGATCGCCGACGTTGTTGTCCGGCTGCGAGGTGTCCCACAGCCAGATCAGCAGGCCGTTCTGGTACGGGAAGTGCTCGACCCAGTCGGGCCGGCTGTCGAGCCAGCCGAAGTTGTACGGACCGGTCTTGAGGGTCTTGTCGTACGACACGTACTGGCGGTTCTCCGCGATGTAGTACTGCGGGTACTCCTTGGTGAAGGACGCCCCGATGCGCGAGAAGCCGTTCGCGGTCCAGCCGTTGTCGTCGCCCTCGGCGCCGTCGGTCAGCACCGGCGCGCCGTCCGCCGTCAGCGTGATCGCGTCGGCCGCGAAGCCCGCCTGGGCGACGCCACCGTCCGTCTGGTAGCGGAAGCGCAGGTCGATCTTCTTGCCCGCGTAGGCGTCGAGCGGGATGGAGAGCTTCTTGTACGCGCCCGAGGTCCCGGTCAGCGCGGGCTTGTCGCCGGCGTCGCGCGGGATGGCCTTGCCGTCCGCCGTGCCGTCCACCGGCGTCCAGTTGGCGCCGCCGTCCGTGGACACCTCGGTATAGAGGTAGTCGTAGTTCTCCTCGATGTCCCACCAGCCCTGAAGGTCCAGGCTCGCCTTGGACTTGCCGGTGAGGTCGACGGACCGGGTCAGGGTGTTCTTGAGGTCGTCGCCCATGCCGCTCCACCACTGCTTGGAGCCTTCGGCGGGCTGTGTGATCTCCGTGGTCTTGGCCTTGTCGGGCAGTTGGACCACCAGCGCCTGCGGGTTCTTGGTGTTGTACTCGGCCACCCCGAGGGTGTGCCGGGACTTCGTGGCGGCCTTCGCCGTGTCGTAGTCCAGCCAGCCGAGCTGGAGCTTGTCCCAGGCGCTCATGTCGCCGGGCAGATCGCCGATCGCGTTCTTGCCGGTGCCCAGCCAGGAGCCGGAGGACATCAGCGACCAGAAGGCCACGGACGACTCGCCCTTGCCGGTGGTGTCGTACTCGTCCGGCAGGCCCAGGTCATGGCCGTACTCATGGGCGTAGACGCCGAGTCCGCCGTTCTCCGGCTGCATGGTGTAGTCGCCGACCCAGATGCCGGTGTCGCCGATCTGCGCGCCGCCGGCCTTGTTGCTCCCGGGGCCGGTTTGCCCTGCGTCGGTGCCGTACGCGTACCAGCGGTGGGCCCAGATCGCGTCCGTGCCCTGCGCGCCGCCGCCCGCCGACTCGTCCTCGCCGGCGTGGACGATCTGGAAGTGGTCGATGTAGCCGTCGGGCTCGTTGAAGTTGCCGTCGCCGTCGTAGTCGTAGCGGTCCCACTGGTCGTACTTCGCCAGGTCCGCCTTGATCTCGGCGTCGCTGCGGCCGGCCGCCTTCTGGTCCTTCGCCCACTGGTTGACGCCGTCGCGGATCAGGTCCCAGGCGTTGGCACAGTTGGTGTCGCCGCAGTAGTTGGAGCCGTAACGGGCCTCGTTCCAGCCGACCTTGACCCAGTCGGAGACCTCGCCGTCCACCGAGTAGCGGCCCGAGGACTGCTTCTCGTAGTACTTCTTCAGCGACTCCTTCCCCTTTTCGGCGGAGAAGTAGAGGTCCTGGAAGTGCTGGCGGTTGTAGTCCTTCTGCCAGGCCGTGCTGTTGTCGCCTCCACGGTCCGGCTCGGCGATCGTGTTGTGTGCCGGGCCCGGCTCGCCGCCGTACTTCTTCACCGGCGGCTCGGGGCCGTCCGCGCCGTCCGGGTCGTACATGGTGGTGTCGTCGACCTTGTCGCCGAACTCGACCAGGATGGTGAAGATCTTGTCGGTCTTCTCCCGGGCCAGCTCGACGTACTTGCCCTTGCCGAGCTTCACCACCTGCGACGCACCGCGCCGGTCCGCCTTCGCGTCCCCGGATATGACCTGCCGCAGCGCCTCCTGGCGCTGCGCCTCCTGCTGCTTGCTGTAAGGCCCGGCCAGGTCGTGCTCGACGTCGGTCTTCGCGGGCGCCGGATCGCGTCGCTCAACGCGCGTAGACGATCCGTTGTCCGCCTGGGCTATGCCCGTCGACAGCGCCGCCGCGCCGAGCGCGGCGACCACGGTGGCGATGGCGGCCGTTCTCACGGCCCTCCGTTGACTGCTCACGCTTCTCCAGTCCTCCCCAGTGACACCAGTGCGGGACATTTGACCGGAGAGGCAGGAGAAAAAACAGACCTTGACTTGGACAGAGGGGGACAAGTACGTTTCCCGGCCCGCCCTTACCGGATTCCGGACGCCAACGGGCGCGTGGATCTCACCAGTTGGGACGGCGTAAGACCGTGTGCGCCCCTGCGCCCCCCATGCAACGGCCTCGTGGGTCAGGTCACGCTTACTTGCGTTTCCTCTCGGGCATTCAGCACCGTAGAGTCATTTTGCCGGTGCACACCTGTGTGACTCATGCCCCCCGCATAGTCGATGCCTCGAGGACGGATCCAGCCATGCCGCGTCCGACTCCTGCTCAGTTCGCCTACGGTTCGGCCACCGTCGTCTTCTCGACCTTCGCCATGCTGCTGCTGTCCCAGACGCGATCAGGCCTCGGAGTCACGGTGATCGCCGTGGCCGGGCTGGTGCTCGGGCTCCTGGTCGCCGTCACGGTGCCGATGCCCGGCACCCCGCGCGCCGGCCGCGCGGCGGCGGCGCGGACGAACCGGACCGTGCCGGTCCGGGCGACGAGCGCGACGCGCTCGGCCGGTGTGGCCGGCGTGGCGATCCCCGCCGAGCCACGCACCCCCGCCCCCGCCCCCGCCCACGCTCACGCCGAGCCGGTGGAGCCGCGGGTCAGCGAGCACTCACTGCACAGCTGACCCCTATCGCCGGGCCAACCCGTATCGCCCGGACGGCCCGTACGCCCGGCCCGGTGTGTGCGGCTAGGCCGCGACCACGACGGTCTTGGCCGCCTTGTCGTGCAGACACTGGCGCAGCGGCTGGTCCCAGGTGCACCACAGGACATTGACCAGCCAGAACAGGGTGCCCACCAGCAGCGGGATCAGCATCCCGGGCAGCACGTACACCACGGCCCGCACCCAGCCCTGGCGGCCCGGCATATCGCCGTCGGACAGCATCGCCACGCGAATGCGCAGCGCCTTCTTGCCGAGCGTCTGGCCGCTGCGGGCCAGCATCACGCCTTCGTAGACGAAGTAGACGGCCATGGTGATCACCAGCGAGACGGTCACCTTGCCCACGTCCTGCTCGCCCGGGTGGTCATAGGCGTACTTGAGCGCACCGGTCGCGGCGAGCGCCACGGTCCAGATGAGGCCGAGGATCAGGGTGTCGACCAGCCGGGCGACGAAGCGCTGACCGGGGGTCGCCGGCGGAGGCATTCCTACGGGGCGGGTGTCCTGCGGATACGACAGCTGGTCGGGGCTCATGTCCCGATTACACCAGCAGGGCGCGGACGGCAGGTAGCTCGGGGGCAACAGTTTCGGGGGGCGGGTCGGGGGCGGAGCGTGGGCGGCGGATCGGGGGCGGTCGATCAGGAGGGCACGGCGACCACGACCGTCTTGGCGACCTTGTCGTGCAGACACTGGTGGTACGGCCGGTCCCAGGTGCACCACAACACATTGATCAGCCAGAAGATGAAGCCGCAGCACGGCACGATCTCGGGCAGCGCGTACGTACCGGCGCGCAGCCAGCCCGGCTGACCGGCCGGGATCTCCCCGTTCTCCAGCAGGGCGACGCGGATCTTCATCAGCTTCTTGCCCACCGTCTGGCCGTACTTGGTCAGCATCAGCCCTTCGTAGAGGAAGTACACCAGGGCGTAGACGATCGTCATGGCGGTCGCCTCGTCGTTGTTGTTCACCGGGTCGTAGTCGCCCACGAGCACCGCCATCACCAGACCGACCGGGATGCCCACGATCAGCGCGTCGACGATCCGGGCGACGAGGCGGCGGCCGCGGTTCGCGAGCGGGGGCATGCCCGCGAGCGGGTCGGCGGCGCCGTACTCACCTCCGTGCTCGCCTCCGTACGGCGAGCCGTACGAGGGAGGCGGCTGCTGCTTGGAGAATGCGTCGCCCTCTGGCTGCTCCTCGGACCGAGGCTCGCTGGGCCGCGGCTCCTCGGGGCTCGGCTCGTCGGGGCTCGGCTCGTCGGGCCGGGGCTCCTCGGGCCGGGGTTCGTCAGGCCCCGGGGTCGGCTGGTCGGTGCTCATGGCCCGAGTCGACCCCGGAGCCGGAGCCGCCGCATCCGGCGCGCTCCGTTCGGGCGACCGGGATGGACCGTACGAGTCAGCGCCCCGTACGGCCCCCGCCCCTCAACGACCCGGCACCGGCGTGCGGCTAGCCGCGCCCCGCCACGAAGGTGCGTGCCGCCTTGTCGTGCCAGCACTGCCGCCAGGGCCGGTCGAACAGGCACCACAGCACATTGAAGACCCCGATCACCAGCAGCCCGAGCACCCAGTACACCAACCAGCGGCGCAGCGCGGCGCCGAACGAGGGGGTGTCGTGCCCCTCGATGCCCAGGACCCGCACCCCGCACAGCTTCTTGCCCAGCGTGGCGCCCCACTTCGCGGTCGGAAACGCCTCGTAGATGAGCCCGATCACGAGCAGCAGGCCGAGCACCACGCCGAGGTAGACGCCCGTCGTGCCGTCCAGCCAGTAGACGGTGACGGTCTCCCCGGTCAGCTTGGCGCGCTCCACCTTCTCGTCGAAGTGGTCGCTCGCCTTGGTCCACAGGGGATACGCGGCCGCGCCGACGGCCCCGAGGAGAACGGCGGAGTCGATGAGCCGGGCCAGGAGGCGGCGGCCGAGGGAGGCGGGCCGGCCTTGGGCCTGGGCGGCCTGAAGGAAGGGGTTGTCGACGGGAGGCTTCCACGGAATGACGCCTTCCGGCGCACCACCGGGGGAACCGCCCGGTACACCGGGGCCCGGGGCGGTACCAGGTGCGGGCTGCTGGGCGAGCTGCCGCACCTGCTGCTGCCAGCCGGGCTGGGGTTGGGGTTGGGGCTGAGGCTGGGGTTGGGGACGGGGCTGGGGCTGAGGCTGAGGCTGGGCTCCGGGCGTGGCAGGGCCACCGCCGGGCAGCCCGCCCTGGCCCTGTACGGGAGCGCCACCGGCGGGCGCGGCAGGACCGCCGCCGGGAAGCACAACGCCACCCTGCGGGGGCAGCGCACCCGCGCCCTGCACGGGAGCGGCCCCGCCGGGCTGCCCGGACCAGCCAGATTGCCCCGGCTGCTGCGGCTGCTGCGGCTGCTGCGGCTGCTGCGGCTGCTGCGGCTGCCCCGACTGTCGCGGCTGCCCGGGCGCCGCCGTACCGCCGCTCTGCTTCGGCGCACCGCGCCCGAGGGCCCGGATCGTCATCGTGCCGTCGTCCCGCGTGGGCGCGCCGGCGCCCGCCTGCCCCGCCGGGCCACCCGCCGAGGCGCCCCCCGGCCCGGCCTGGCCGGGCCGGATCGCGCGGATGGAGATCGTGCCGTCCCCGCCAGTCGTACGCCCGCCGCCGGGCACGTCCGTATCACCGCCGGCACCCTCGCCGGGGGCACCCGCGCCAGGGCCCGGCTCCGCCGGGGGCAGCTCCGCAGCCCGCCGCGCGGGCGGCAGGGCCTGCGCGGACGCGGGCGCGTCGGCAACCCCAGGCCCGCCGGAGCGGTCGGAGCTGCCGGGCCCGCCGGGTCCGCCGGGTCCGCCGGAATTGCCAGGTCCGCTGACGGCCCGGCGCGGATCGGGCACCCCCGGCCTGACGGGCCCACCGGAAGCCGGACCCCCGGCCTCGCCCCCGGCCCCCGCTCCCGCCCCCGGCGGGTTCGAGCCCCAGGAGACACGGCGGTCCTGCTCCCCACCGAAACCGGACTGCCGGGCCGAGTCCGCCTGCCAGGCCGACGCGGGCTCCGGCCGGGTGCCGTGCAGCCGCTGCGGGTCGTTCCAGTCCATGGCGGCCGGAGCCGCACCGGGTGCCCCACCCGGCGGCACCGGCTCGGGCCCCGGCCCGCTCCGTACATCCATCTCACCGCGCGGACGCAGCTCCGGCAGCGCCCGTCCGCTGCTGTCCCCGGCAGAGGGGGGCTCCTCATCGAGGTACATGGGCCCGGTCTCGTCCGGCACCGACGCCGTGACCTGCGTGTAGGTCACCCCGGGCGGCGGCGCGGGCATGCCCTCGCCCTCGTTCGGCGCGGGCCGGCTGGTGCCGGGCACCCAGGCGGCACCGTTCCAGTAACGGATATAGCCAGGGATGGACGGATCAGGATAAAAGCCAGGAATCGAGGTGCCGTCCGCGGATCCTGAGGTAGGGGCGCTCATGATCTCCGATGTCCCGTATCTGCTCGGCCGTGCTGTGCTGCGCCGCGCCTGTGCGGTGCGTCGCGGTGGGGGGCGACAAGCAGTCTGCCGTACAAGAGCCGCAGTGCAACACGGAGCGTGCTGTCAAGGTCTATCAGACCGGCACCGGGCCCGTACCCGTACCCAGGTACGCACCACTCTCCCGTGCGAGCGCGCCGCCGCCGTACGAGCGGACGCCCCGCGCCGTACGAGCGGACCGTTCCCGCCGCGCACCCGCGAACCCCCTGGCTGGGTCCAGCCCGCCTAGGTCCAGCAGACCTACGTTGACGCGGCCGCGAACCTTTTCAGCCGCGAATACTGGAAGCCATGGACCGCAACACCGAGCTCAGCGAGTTCCTGCGGACCCGCAGGGCCCGGCTGCGCCCTGAGGACGCGGGCGTGAACATGACCACCGCCGGCCCCCGCCGGGTGCCCGGGCTGCGCCGCGAGGAGCTGGCGCACCTGGCCGGGGTCAGCACCGACTACTACACACGGCTGGAACAGGGCCGCCACCTGAATGTCTCGGAGGCGGTGCTGGACGCCGTCGCCCGGGCCCTGCACCTCAACGAAACCGAACGCGCGTACCTCTTCGAGCTGGCCAAGCCACGGCCCCGCCGCACCCAGCGCCGCCGACCGCCCCGCCCCCAGCGGGTGCGGCCCGGGGTGTACCGCGTGCTGCAGATGCTGGACACGGCGGTCTCACCCGCCTTCGTGCTCGGACTCAGGGGTGAGGTGCTGGCCTCCAACCGGCTGGCCCGCGCGCTGATCACCGACTTCGACGCGCTGCCGTACCGCGAGCGGAACATGCACCGCTTCATGTTCCTCGACCCGGCAGCCCGCGAGCTCTACGGCGAGTGGGACGCATACGCGGCGGAGATGGTGGCCGGCCTCCGGCTCCAGGCCGGTCGCCACGCCGATGACCCAGCCCTCACCGAGCTGGTCGGCGAGCTGACGATCAAGAGCCCGGAGTTCCGTACGTGGTGGGCCGACCACAACGTGCGGGAGAAGTCGCACGGCGTCAAGATCTACCACCACCCGGTGGTCGGGGACATGACGCTGTCCTACGAGAACGTGACCTTCCCCGGCGATGACGACCAGGCGATGTGCGTTTACACGGTCGAGCCCGGATCGCCCTCCGAGACGGCGCTGCAGCTACTCGCGACCTGGACCGCGACGCCGCCCGCCGACCGCGCCTCGCCCTCTTCCCCCTCCTCCCCTTCTCATTCCTCCCCTTCTCCCTCCATACCCCGAAACCCCCTTCACGGAGATCACTGATATGACCACCAGCGTCACCGCGTACGCGGCCCCCGCCCCCAAGGCCCCGCTGGAGCGCACCACCATCGAGCGCCGCCCGGTCGGCGAGCACGACGTCCTGATCGAGATCGCGTACGCCGGCATCTGCCACTCCGACATCCACCAGGCCCGCGAGGAGTGGGGCTCCGCCCTGTTCCCGATGGTGCCCGGCCACGAGATAGCGGGCATCGTCACCGAGGTCGGCTCCGGCGTCACCAAGTACGCCGTCGGCGACCGGGTCGGCATCGGCTGCTTCGTCGACTCCTGCCGCGAGTGCGAGAACTGCCTGGCGGGCGAGGAGCAGTTCTGCCTCAAGGGCGAGGTTCCGACGTACAACGGCAAGGAGTACGACGGCTCCCCCACCCACGGCGGCTACAGCACGCACATCGTGGTCGACGAGAACTACGCGGTGCGCATCCCCGACGGCCTGTCCCTCGACGTCGCCGCCCCGCTGCTGTGCGCCGGCATCACCCTCTACTCCCCCCTGGCCCACTGGAACGCC
The DNA here is from genome assembly GCF_053890475.1 of Streptomyces sp. LZ34. Taxonomy (NCBI): domain Bacteria; kingdom Bacillati; phylum Actinomycetota; class Actinomycetes; order Kitasatosporales; family Streptomycetaceae; genus Streptomyces; species Streptomyces sp. LZ34. The sequence continues at coordinate 7,918,375 of NZ_CM132680.1, read as the reverse complement.
GGCCCCGGCAAGAAGGTCGCCATCGTCGGCCTCGGCGGCCTCGGCCACATGGGTGTCAAGATCGCCCACGCCATGGGCGCCGAGGTCACCGTCCTCAGCCAGTCCCTCCGTAAGAAGGACGACGGCCTGCGTCTGGGCGCCGACCACTTCTACGCGACCAGCGACGAGTCGACCTTCGCGGAGCTGGCCGGGACCTTCGACCTCATCATCAACACGGTCTCGGCGAACCTCCCGCTGGACGCGTACCTCTCGCTGCTCAAGCGCGACGGCACGATGGTGCACGTGGGCGGCCCGGAGTTCCCGAGCTCCTTCCACCAGTTCTCGCTGATCATGGGCCGTAAGTCGATGGCGGGCTCGAAGATCGGAGGCATCCGGCAGACGCAGGAAATGCTGGACTTCTGTGCGGAGCACGGGTTCGGCGCGGAGATCGAGGTGATCTCGGGTGACCAGATCAACGAGGCTTACGAGCGGGTCGTGAGCAGCGATGTGCGGTACCGGTTCGTGATCGATATCGCGTCTCTGAAGGGCTAATAGGTGGTTTGGTCGGTCTTCGTGGCTATGGTCGCCACGAAGACCGACCATGCGTTTGCGGAGAATATGAGGGTGGGGCCGTGGGGGTTCTTGCTGTCACGGACGGGGACGATGCCGGGGAGGTTGTCGGCGACCTCTAGGCAGTCGCCGCCGCCAGGGTTGCTGTAAGTGGACTTACGCCATCTGGCAGCGCCCAGGAAGCCCTCCGCGATTTCGAGGCAGTCACCGCCGCCTCCCCCGCTGTGGGTGGACTTACGCCACCTGGCAGCGCCAGGAAAGCCTTCGGCGACTTCGAGGCATTCGCCTCCGGTCGCATTGCTGTGGGTGGACTTGCGCCATCTAGCGGTGCTCAGTTCGGCTCGCATCGGTTGAAGTCCTCCATTGCCTGCTGGATCAGGGCAGTTGACGAGGCCAGGGGCAACGCCATGGCACGCAGAAGATCGTATCGGTGGGACAGTCTCCTCACAGCGGCTCCGCTCTCGACCAACTCGCCGGAGACACCCTCAAGGTAGACGACATCGGGCGCACTTTCGAACGAAAGCCACGTCAGCGAGCCACCCAAGGTTTCCCCGCCTGCACTGAACGGCAGAACCTGGATCTCGATGTTCGGAGCGCTGGCTGCCTCGACCAGGCAAGCCAGTTGCTCGCGCATGACCGCCGGTCCCCCGACGAGCCGCCGCAGTACCGACTCGTCCAGCACGACCCACAGAAATGGGGGCATCGGGCTGGCCAGCAAGCTCTGCCGGTCGAGCCGAGCCCGCACCTTCTCCTCGATCTCGCTTACCGTGCACCAAGGGTGGCCAAGCCTCAGCAGTTCGCGAGCGTACGCCTCCGTCTGCAGCAGGCCCGGGGCGTACTGCACCATGAACTTGCGCATCGCATTCGCCCGAGCCTCGTACTGCACGAATTTCCGAGCCCAGTCCGCGAGCGGCGTCCTCCTGACGTGCTCCCACAGGTCACACAGATCCCCATCCGCCCCCAGCACCGCGTCCAACACGTCGTTCACGTCCTTCGGCGGGATCTCCTTGCCCAGCTCGAACTGCGCGATCCGGCTGTGCGCGATCGGAACCTTCTCCCCCAGCTCCCGCTGCGTCCACCCCGCACGCAACCGAAGCTTGCGAAGCTTCGCGCCGTACAGCGCGGCCAGTGACGTAGACGGGTCAAGTTCCTTCGGCGCAGGCATCATCGCCCCCGTTTCCGATCTCGCACCACGAAAACCGCAGGTCTACCCACTGTAGCGCCGCTCCGTAAGCATGGAGGCACAGACAGCAACACCCCCCAGAAAGGCAGACGCAGTGAGCGGCCACCGATACGAAACACTCCCCCGCACTCTCAAACTGAGCGGCGATGTGCGGCTGCACGACGGCCAGTTCGTCGTCGGGGTCCGCGTGCTGCGGGGCGAGGTGTACATCGGCACCGAACTGGCGCTCATCTCGATCGACGACGCGTCGCTGATGAACGCGCAACTCACCCGGCTGCTCAACGAGCGTGCCTTCCCCGGCATGGGTCAGCGGCAGCGGGACCGGCAACGAGCACGGTGGGGACTCTGATGCCCGACCAGAAGAGCGAGGCCCCCGCACCCAAGGGCAGTGGCCAGGACGCCAAGCGCGACGAGCTGAAGGAAACCGTCCGGAAGCTCAACAAGTGGTCGTCCGGCGGAGGCGGCCGACGGGGTACGACTTAAGTCGCGCAGGCGAAGACCATCGGCTGACGACAGGGCGGGCCGCCGCTCCCGAAACTGGTCATGGGTCGCAGAGAGCGATACCGGACACGGGGGAGGCACAGTGCGGAGCAAGGGGATCAGCCGAGCGCGCTTTCTGGCGGGGGCGGGGGCCGTGGGGGCCGCGGCGGCATCGGGGGCGCTGCTGAGGCCGAGCCGGGCCGAGGCAGCGAGCCGCCGCGGCCCGGGCGGCCTGACGTATCGGGGCGTGTCGTACGAGGTCATCGACGGCGAGACACCGGCGACGAGCTGGAATGCCACACGGATGCGCAAGGACATCCAGGTCATCAAGAACGACCTGCACGCCGGCTCGGTCTCGGTCTTCGGTACCGGCGTCGACCGGCTCAAGGCCACGTCGTCGGAGGCGGCGGAGCGCGGGCTGCACGTCTGGCTCCAGCCGCGTCTGGCGGACGTCTCCCACCAGGACATCCTTGACCACTTGGCGGAGACCGGCAGGCACGCCGAGCGCCTGCGTCGCCAGGGCGCGCGGGTCCACCTCAGTGTGGGTTGCGAGTTCTGGTTGTTCGTGCCGGGCATCGTCCCAGGTGACAACGCTCTTGAGCGCGTCAAGAACATGCTCAGCGGAAACTTCGACCCCGAGAAGATGGCCCGTCGCCTGCGCGAGTTCACCGCGCGGGCCGCGAAGGTCGGCAGGTCCGTCTTCAAGGGCCAGATGACGTACGGCGCGGCGCAGGACGAAGAGGTCGACTGGAACCTGTTCGACATCGTCAGCGTCGACTACTACTCGTACTTCCCGAACCGGGCCGACTACGTCCGCGAGCTCACACCGTTCCTGCGCTGGCGGAAACCCATCGTCATCTCCGAGTTCGGTACCTGCACCTTCAAGGGCGCCCCGGTGCAGGGCGGCATGGGCTGGTATGTCGTCGACTACGACAAGGAGCCGCCCGAGATCATCGGCGATCTGGTCCGCAGCGAGCGGACCCAGGCCGCATACCTCACCGACCTGCTCGCCGTCTTCGAGTCCATGAACCTCTACGCGGCCATGGCGTACCAATTCGTCACCCCCGACGCCCCGCACCGGACCAACCCGCGCTACGACCTCGATCTGGCGAGCTACGGCATCGTCAAGCCGATCTGGAAGACCTTCGACGACCCGACGCCGGCCTGGCACTGGGAGTCGAAGGAAGCCTTCCACGCGCTGGCCCAGCACTACGGCCGCCACATACGCGTCTAGAGTCGTGCGGGTGGCCGGTGCCCCGGTCGGGAGAAAACCTCCTGCCCAGGGTCATCCCTCGTAGCGGGTGGCCAGGGTTCGTACCGTCTCGGCGATGCGGTCGCGGAGTTCGGCCGGTGCCACGACCTCGACGTCGGTGCCCAGCCGCAGGAATTCTCCGTGGGCGTGGTCGATCGACTCGATGGGCACCCGGGCCTCCGTCCATCCGTCACCCGTGTGTGTCACGCCGAGGCGGCGGGCGCCCTCCGGGGTAAGCCGCACCAGGGCCTCCCCGGTGTGCAGTCGCGCTCGGAAGTCGGCCAGATAGCCGTTCCAGTGCCCGGCCAGGTCGAACCCGTCCGGGATGGCGAACTCCTCTTCCAGCGGCCGGATTTCGAGTACCTGGTCGACCCGGTAGGTGCGGATCCCGGATGGCCCGCCGGCGACCAGGTACCAGCGGCCGGCCTTGAGGACGAGCCCGTACGGCTCCACCCGCCGCTCGATCTCCTCCGGCGCCCGCCAGCGCCGGTACCGCAGTACCATCGCCCGCCGCGCCCACACCGCGGCGGCGACCGCGGCCAGGTGAGGCGTATGGTCGGCATCGCCGTACCAGCCGGGGGCGTCGAGCAGGAAGCGTTCCTGGATCCGCTCGGCGTGCTCGCGCAGCTCCGCCGGGAGGGCTGCCCGCAGCTTGAGCTGGGCGGTGGCGAGTGCCTCGCCGAAGCCGAGCTCGGCGGCGGCGCCGGGGAGTGCGGCAAGGAACGCGGCCTGCGCCTCGTCCGCGGTCAGTCCGGTGAGCCGGGTCCGGTAGCCGTCGACCAGCCGGTACCCGCCCGCGTGCCCAGCGTCACCGTACAGCGGGATACCGGCGGCGCCGAGCGCCTCCACGTCCCGGTAGACCGTCCGGACGGAGACCTCCAGTTCCTCGGCCAGCTGGCGGGCCGTCATCCGGCCCCGGTTCTGGAGCAACAGAAGCAGGGTGACCAGCCGGCTCGCGCGCATGCCGCTCAGTATCCACTGACAGTGGATGTCAGCAGACCGGCCCTAACCTGCGGCGCATGGACGACTTCGACTTCCTGCACGGCTCCTGGGACGTGGCCAACCGCCGTCTCACCGCACTGTTCGACCCGGGCCCCGGCACCTGGGTGGAGTTCCCCGGATACGCGGTGGTCCGGCCGCTGTTTGGAGGTGCCGGCAACATCGACGAGATCACCTTCCCCACTCTCGGCCGCCAGGGCGTGACCCTGCGGCTGTTCGACCGGGAGGCGGAACGCTGGTCAATCCACTGGTCCGACAGTCGGACGGGCCGACTGGATCCGCCGGTGGTCGGTGGCTTCACCGGCGCCCGCGGCGACTTCCACGGCGACGACACCTACGATGGCCGGCCGATCCGCGTGCACTTCACCTGGTACCGCCTTGGCCCGGACACCGCCCGCTGGGAGCAGGAGTTCTCCGCCGACGACGGCCGCACCTGGGAGCTCAACTGGACCATGGATCTCACTCGCACCGGGCGGGCCGGCGCATGAGCATCGTCGAACTCCGGCAGTACACCCTGCATCCCGGAGCCCGGGAGGCGCTGATCGAGCTGTTCGAGCGCGAGTTCGTAATCGGTCAGCAGGCGGTCGGCATCACCGTCGGCGGCCGATTCCGCGACCTGGACGACCCGGACCGCTTCGTCTGGCTGCGCGCCTTCCCCGACATGGCGCACCGCCGGCGCGCGCTGGAGGCGTTCTACACGGGCCCGGTCTGGCGGGAGCACCGCGACGCGGCCAACGCCACCATGGTCGACAGCGACGACGTCCTGCTGCTGCGCGGCCCGGGCTTCATGCCTCCGCCCGGCGCCCGTGAGGTGCTCGCGACCGTCTGCCACCTCACCGACGCGGCCGACTTCGATGCCTACGCCGCCCAGCACCTGGGCGCGGGCCATGCGCTGCACCGCACCGAGCATGCCGAGAACGACTACCCCCGCCTGCCCGTCCGCACCGGGGAGAACACCCGGGTCTGGTTCGGCCCGGCCGAGCCAGCACCCTGGCCGACCCGGCGGCTGCGGCTGGAGCCCGTGACGCCTTAGTCTCACGCCTTCACGGGCGGGCTGTCCGTCAGGTGATCAGGTTGTTCGAACCGGGTGAGCCACTAACCAGACCGCCGCAGCCGCACCCCTGGTGGGACGCCGTACAGGCACGGCTGGAAGCGACCGAGACCGACTGCCCCGGGCTCACGCCCGTCATCGAGGCAGTCGTCGCGCACATAGGTATCGCGCTCGACGACAGCACCGTCGAGGGCCCTTTGCTCAGCGTGCTGATGGAGGACGCCGCAGAACGCCGCACTCCTCCTCGTGACCAGGGGAACGGCACTCCAGCCATCGGCAAGTTCCACAGCGTTTGATGGGAGTCCCAGGTCGGCTCAGCCTCCAGGACGCGTGAGCAGCGTTCGTACGCCGCCTCCGCTGAGGGTCACCTCTTCGGGCGCGCCTGCGTCGATGGCCAGGGAGAGCTCGTCGGAGGGCCAGCCCTGGGCCAGTGCGCCCAGCGGCACCCGGTGGTAGCGGTGGATCTGGGGCAGGGCCTGGTGCATACGGTCCGGGGTGGTGAAGACCGGCACCAGCTGAGCGCCGTCATCCTGTTCGAGCACGGGGAGGGTCACGGCCTGTGGGTCCGTATCGTCTGTGCCCTCGGGAGCGGGAAGCAGCACCTCGCTGTTGGCAAGGGTGTCCAGCGCCGAATCGTCCGCTCGGTTGGCCGCCAGTTCGCCGAGGGCCTGTTGAGTGGCGGAGACGGTGCTGTCGTCGGGAAGGTCAGTCATGATTCTCTCCAGCGATCGGAGTGGCATATGGGCTGGTCAGCGGCCGATCCGAACCAATCCGAACCGGTCTCACCTTGCCGTAAGCCACTCGGGTACCCGACTCCATGGCGTTGAGACATCCCACGCCGACGCGCCATGTTGCGGTGGCGAACGCATAGATCCAGTGAGGGGTGGAAAACAGCACATGAATGAGATTGAACGCCTATGGGAAGATTTCCGGCTCCCGATCCGGGATGCGCTCTATCTCGCCGACGGAAATTCTTACGACGTGACTCTCTCGCCCGGCACACCGAACGGATTCAGGGTGCTCGAGCCCTTCGATCTGCGTCAGACACTCAAAAGCGAACAGGATTGGACGTCTGAGGTCGATGGGCTTAAATCCATAGGGCTGACTCAGGGAGGTTTCCTCTGGGGTGGGGAAGGTTCACACGGCTCGGAAGGATTCTTGGCGCGTTTGACTCCCGAACGGTCACTAATATGGGCGATCTTCTTCAGTGAATCGAATCCGTTCCAAGAGATTCAGCTATCCAGTAAGACCGCTTCCTTCATCTCAACCTCAGGCATCGAAATAACTGTCGATATCGACGATCCACGGCGTTCGGTCAGTTGCTGAGGTTGAACTCGTGGTGTCGTAGGGGCCGGCGCGGGCCCGACTTCAGGGCTTCGGCGTAGTCGCGTGACGCCCGTTTCATGATCAGATGAGTCCGAGGAGGGAGAGCGGTCGGCCGGCGTCGCGGGCGTTGCGCCGGAGGCCGGCGGCGATGCTGCTCTTCCCGGCGAGGCGAAGGGCGCCGATGGCGAGGTTACGCCAGGTCGCCATGGCGCGGGGTGCGGAGCCGGTTCGCAGTTGGGAGGCGTCCTCGGCGAACGTCACGTCTCGGACGTGGTGCAGGGCTTCGATCTTCCAGTGGCTGCGGATCAGCCGGGCGAGCTCGGCGGGTGTGGCCTGTTCCGCAGTGAGGCTGGTGACCGCGTAGACGGTCTTGATGCTGACCTTGCCGCTCTTGCGGTCCACTCTGGCGCGGTGCAGGTCAGCCTGAATCTGCCCAGCGGGGTCGGGACGGCGCTGCGGGTGATCGGCGATCCACGTCCATGCCGTCCATGTGCCGTGTCACGGGCCGGTGGTGCCAGGCGTTTTCACGCCCGCCCTGGGGCACGTCATCCGCCGGCGGCGTCCTCGGCCTCCCAGCGCAGCAGGTCGCCCGGCTGGCACTCGAGCACCTCGCAGAGCGCGGCGAGCGTCGCGAAGCGCACCGCCTTGGCGCGGCCGTTCTTGAGTACCGCCAGGTTGGCAGGCGTGATCCCTACGCGGTCCGCGAGCTCGCCCACGGACATCTTCCGCCTGGCCAGCATCACGTCGATGTCGACGGCGATCGGCATCAGATCACCTCGTCCAACTCGGCCCGCATCTGCGCCGCTTCGCCGTCGCGCGCGACGGCCTGGGCGAGCAGCATCCGCAGCACGAGCACGATGAGCGCGACCCCCAGGATGGCCACGCCAACCCCGCCCATGATGACGGTGACGCCAGGGTCGGCCCGCTGGCCCGGCGCATTGAGGACCGTGACCGCGAACCACACCAGGGCAGCCGCCACGATCGCGCCGATCACGCCGTCCACGTACCGGAAGGCGGCGTGGGAGAACACAGTTCCGCGTCGCACCATCGTCACCAGCCGCCATACGCAGACCAGGGCGACCTGGACCGACACCATGCCCAGGATCGTGATCACGCGCAGCGGGGCCAGCGGGAGCGCCCCGTCCTCCGGGTCACTCCCGCTGACCAACGCCCACACCATCAATGCCTGTACGAACACGGTGCCGGCGAGCACCACCACGAGCACGGCGCACAGCGCACGCACTGTCAGCTTCCCCACGACCCATCCTTCCATCGAGTTGCGATAGGAATCTATCGACTTTCGATAGGCAAAGCAAGCGCTGGGGCGGACCGCCTTGATCTTGCCGAAGTCGGCCTCGCTTGAGCGCGCGAATCGGACGCCACCCGACTACACCGAAGCCCCGGGCCCGACTTGCAGCGGCAGGCCGTGGAGCCTGCCACTGCAGGACCGGGTTCTGCTGGTCACCGCGTACTGGACGCTGACACCCGTCTCGCGTCGCCGTCGGCAAGCCAGTCCCCGGCAATCGCAGCGACTGCAAGGCATGGGAACTGTCCGGCGCCAAGGCAGCTGCCGGCCGCGCCGCGGTGATAGCCGACGGCGGCTACCGAGGCACCGGCCTCGTAATCCCGCACCGACGCGAACCAGGTCAGGGCGAACTCCCGGCCTGGAAAGAGGAACACAACGCCTCTCACCGCAAGGTCGGCGCGCGGGTTGAGCACGCCTCGCCCGCATGAAGACCTGGAAGATCCTCCGAGACTGCCGTCTCAAAGCAGGCTGGCTATAAATCCTCTCTCAATCGCGCCCAGGTATGAGTGTCCAGGCTGTCATGGGGGCCAATGCGGGAGAGCTCGGCGCCGTCGCGCCCCAGGGCCACAATGACGGGACGGGCTCCGCGGCTGGTGTAGGGGGACGTCCACACAGCGATGAGCTTGCAGTGCTCGGGATTCTGGATCCGGCGGGCACCAACGAGAACGTGACCCACGTCCCGCCCGAGGCTCACTTTGACGCAACTGATCCACGGTGCTGCGGTGATGGAGCGTGGAGGGTCAATGCTGCGCGTGAGCCTGAGGACGCCTGCGCCGTTGCGAACGTCGAGCACATCGACGTTGAAAGGATCTTCTCCGGGGCCGCTGCCGCCCCCCACGTACCGCCACTGTTCTTCGTACCACTCCAGGAGCGCAATGTGCTCACGCGTGCGCGATGACTTCGGACGCCACACGATCCAGATCGCCCCGACACCGGCAGTGGCGTCGACATCGGCCGACACCACGGTCAGCACGCGCCGCGGGATCCACCATGGCTGCGGCGCATCTCTCGCCAGCACCCGCCGCACCACGCCCCGCAGAAATGTCTCCACCCGGGGTCCCGTCCACACGGCCTCTCCCCATGCCTGCATGCGCCTGCAATACCCGGCGCGCGAGGGCATCAAGCCCCAATGAGGTCTGCGGGCCACGGCCAGGACGCGCGCGGGCAAGGTGGACGAGGCAGGGGCAAGGAGAGTTAATCACTGGCACTCAGTGCCGACAATAGACCTAATGGGCGACCCCGAGTGCACTCTCCTGAGCCAAATGGGGGATGGTAGAGACAGCCAGAGCAATTCACCAGCCGTGACCCGTGGGGTACTTGACGGAGGGGTAACCATGAGCAACCGCAACGCCGCGCAAGTCGATCGCGGCATGCCTGCACTGGACATCCGGGTCGGTGGATTCCGTATGACCATTCAGCGAGTCCCCGTGCGACTTCTCATGCTCCTGGCTACCTGTGGCGGATCCGCATTCACCGCATGGATGACCAGCCGGTGAGTTCGCTGGGGTCTGCGTTTCACTCAGCTGCAGCCCAATCCGTTACGCGTTGGTACGCCTCCGGCATCTGGAAACCGCCATCAGGGGAGTGCCGGGCGAATTGGCGTCGGGCGCACGCTGCCAGGAAAGCCTTGCGGTCTTGCCAGGGCACTTCCCACAGCGGGAGGCCTAGGGCCCGTCGTTTGTGTCATCTGGTCGTTGAATAAGGCTGCTGACTGGAGAGACGATCGCGGCGCCGATCCCTATGCCCAGGCTTTTACAGGCTTCGCGGTGCTGCGTTGGGCGAATCTCACCCACCACTCCCGTGGTGTACGTGGCGTCGCGGAGGACTTCAGCAATGGCTCACTGGATCAGGTCGGTGTGCGGATGATCGGGGGACTCCGGGCAGACGCAGAGCTGCAGACGGTTGCCCCTGGAGCGGGGGCCAGCCACCGACCTTCCAGCCGGGGGCGACGGACGGCTCGTTCAGGTAGAACTCCTCCGGAGCGATCTCATAGGAATCGTCCACCGCGACGCCGGCCGCCTGCCACGTGCTCCAGTCCGCCAGCTGATGCTGCGACTCCTTGCTCAGAGCCAGCAGGGAGCAATTGTCAATACCTGTCGACCGGTTGGTTTTGAGGACGCCGTGCACAGCCATCGCACAGTAATGCGGGTGTCGTGCGGTTCTCGTAGCCGAGGCCGGTTACCTCCGCTGGGGACGCACCAGAACCTCGCTGCCGATGGGCGTGAATCCGCAGGCGAGGAAGGCGCGCAAGGAACGGGCGTTGCCCGGGGAAACGGCGGCGAAGACCGGTTCGCCTTCTGGGACCAGCGAAAGGGCATCGAAGAGGAGCGACCGCCCATGCCCTCGGCTGCTGTCCTGAGTGCGGTGGAGTTCGATGCTCAGCTCACGCCGCCCGGCAAGGCCGTTGGCCAAGGTAATGAGGCCACGTTCGTCACCGTAGACCTGGACGTTTGTCCGCAGCCACCGGGCGTGGCGGACACGTGGATGGTCGTCTGCGTCGGTCAGGTTCGCCAGGCGCGGGAGGCCGCCGATGCCGCGGGCCGTGAGTGTGGCGTCGGTGACGCCGATCCACCCCGCGGGCCCGGCGAGGTGGCGCAGGAAGTCCGCAGACAGCGACTCGCCGAAACCGTCTGGGCCCTGGGCGTATACGGCCTGGCCGGTCATGGCGGTGGCGACGACGGCGTGACCCGTAAAGGCGACCGAGCATTCGAGACCCCCGGGCAGGGGCGGCAGCACCGTCACCCGGCCGTCGACCGGCGGGAAGCAGTCGTCGGCAGCGTCCATGAAGAAAGTCAGAAGCGGGTGCGATTCACCCACGATTGGCCACCTGGTTGTTGAGGAAGTCCAGCAGCGAGCAAGTGCCAGATTTTATCCGCCGGTTGAGAATGTTCATGCCGCGAGAGTTTCAGTGCGTTCGACGAGGTGACCGCGTTCGAAGTGGGCTCCGGCGCGGACGAGGGCGACGAGGTGAGGTGCGTTCACGGCTCGCCAGCAGGTTGGGATACTCGGTGATCTGCTCCGGCGCGAGCACACAGGGCTCCGGCACGTAGGTGTCGTACTCCACCTCAGACGGCTCGGGCGGCGCGGCGAGGGGACGTCGGTGACCTCGGCGGCGGATCGCCAGAACAGCGCGGTCGGAGGCTTGTACTCCGGCGGGTGCTCGAAGGGACACCACAGCACTTGGAGCAGATCGGCCTGTCCGGGCGGTCGCAGCAAGGGTACGTCGCGCACGTAAAGCTGGGCCACGGGCAGCATGGCGACCGGCCCCTCGTGCCACTCGTCGCAGTACGGCCACGGCTCTTCGGCGGGCCACAGCAGCGGTCCGCCGACCGAACTGTCGTACGGCGACGGAGAACCGGGGCGGGGATGCAGCCGGAGCGCCGGGCGCGCCAACGGGCCCAGTTGATTGACAACTACGCCGCCCACAAGCAGCACCCGAAGCAACGCGGGGCACTGGCGAGCTTGGGCCCTCACCGACGAACATGGAACGCATGAGTGACCAACCCGCACGATGGAGCCGGGCAACTGTCTACCCCGACATGTGGGCTGACCCGGACGACGACCCCCGCAACAGCGAAGGTGTCAGTCCGGACGGCGAGGCTGCGACGCTTCAGGACTTCCTGACGAACTACCGCATGACCCTGCGGATGAAGTGCGAGGGCCTGGACGCGGAGCAACTGGCCCGGCGGTCGGTTCCGCCGTCGACGATGTCGCTGCTCGGCCTGGTTCGGCACCTCGTCGAGGTGGAACGGGACTGGCGTAACTGGATCAGCGACGGTGATCCGCTGCCGAAGCTGTACGGCGAGGGTGACGGGGACTTCGACGGAGCTGTCGCCGAGCAGGCCGAGGTCGACGCTGCGTACTCCGCTCTGGAGCGGGAGCAGGCCGCGACCGACGCCGCGCTGGCCGAGCACCCGGATCTGAGCGAGCGTCTGGGGAAGGACGGGATCGCGGTCCGGGAGCTGATGGTGCACAGGATCGAGGAGTATGCCCGCCACTGCGGACACGCCGACCTGTTGCGCGAGTGCATCGACGGGAGGGTGGGCCAGTGACGAGGGCCGGGGGTCGCATCCGCCGCCGGAGCCCCCGCGCCCCGGCGCGCCCCCATCACCCGAGGTCGCGGAAGAACGCGCGGATGTCCGCGACCAGCAGGTCCGGCTGTTCCATGGCCGCGAAATGGCCGCCCCGCTCGTACTCCGTCCACCGCACGATGTTGTTCGTCCGCTCCGCGATATGCCGCAGCGGGATGAAGTTCTCGCGGGGGAAGGCGGCGAGGGCCGTCGGGGCGGTCGAGAGTTTGGGGGGTGTGCCCCAGTAGGGGGCGTGGCGGCGTTCGTAGTAGATGCGGGCCGAGGAGCCGGCGGTGCCGGTCAGCCAGTAGAGCATGACGTTGGTGAGGAGCTGGTCGCGGTCGACCGCGTCTTCGGGGTGGTCGCGGGAGTCCGTCCATTCCTTGAATTTCTCGGCGATCCAGGCGAGCTGGCCGACCGGTGAGTCGGTGAGCCCGTAGGCCAGGGTCTGGGGGCGGGTGGACTGGATGTCGGCGTAGCCCTGGCGGTCGCGGGCCCACTGCTGGGCCCGTTCCCAGGAGGCGAGGGTGCGGGCGCGTTCGGCCGGGGGCAGGGTGGCCAGGTGGGTGGGGTCGGGTTCCTCGGTGACGGCGGAGTCGGGGATGAGGTTGAGGTGGACGCCGATGATCCGGTCGGGGTGGGTGCGGCCGAGTTCGCGGGAGATGGCGGCTCCGTAGTCGCCGCCCTGGGCGCCGTATCGCCGGTAGCCGAGGCGCTCCATGAGCTCGGCGAACGCGGCGGCGACTCGCTCGTACTCCCAGCCGGTCTCCCGCGTCGGCCCCGAGAGGCCGAACCCCGGGATGCTCGGCAGGACGAGGTGGAACGCGTCGGAGGGGTCGCCGCCGTGGGCCCGTGGGTCGGTGAGGGGGCCGACGACCTGGGTGAATTCGACGATGGAGCCCGGCCAGCCGTGCGTCATGATCAGCGGGGTGGCGTCCGGTTCGGGGGAGCGGATGTGGGCGAAGTGGATGTTCGCCCCGTCGATCGTCGTGGTGAACTGCGGCCACTGGTTCAGCCGGGCTTCGGCGGCCCGCCAGTCGTATGTGTGGCGCCAGTACCGTACGAGCTCCCGTAGATAGTCGCGCGGGATGCCGTACGCCCAGCCCACGCCCGGGAGTTCGTCGGGCCATCGTGTGTGGTCGAGCCGCGCGTGCAGATCGTCCAGCTCGGCTTGGGGGATGTCGATGCGGAACGGGCGAATGGTCTCGGCCAGGGTCGTCATCCGATGGATGCTAGATCCGCCAGGTTTGCGAGGCGAACGGATTAAAGCCGCCACCGTCCGTTAACGGCACCTTGCGATAGCGGCTACCTCCTCTTTTGTGAATACTGTCGTGCAGTGCTCAGTGTTTGACCGGGGAGACGGGGGCGTCATGGGGCTGCTAGGGTGCATGGCCGAATCTCGGCCTAGATGGCCTTTCCAGGTGTTCAAGTTGTTCCAGGTGTCCAAGGCGTCCCGCTGATGGGGTGGGATCTGACCCCCGATTGGCTGGACGACGCGGTCGAGTCGGGCACGGAGGCCGTCGGGGACGGTGTCGAGTGGCTGGGCAACAAGACCGCAGAGGGTCTGGACAAGGTCGGATGGGAGAGCGGAGCGGACTGGGTCCGTGACAAGTCCCGTTCGGCGGCGAACGCCCTGGGCGCCGATGTCGCCGAGATGCGGCTGGACGAGACCGAGGACCCGAAGAAACTCATCTTCGGCAGCGCCGGCAAGCTCCGGTCCACCGCCACACATCTGCGGGACTTCCAGAAGGCCTTCGACCAGGTCGGCAACGGCCTCAAAGGGCTGGACGCCTCCCACCTCAAGGGCAAAAGCGCGGACGCCTTCCGCGACAAGGTCTCCATCGAGCCGAAGAAGTGGTTCAAAGCCGCCGACGCCTGCGAGAAAGCCGCGGTGGCACTGGAAGGCTTCGCGGGCACCGTCGAGTGGGCACAGGGCCAGGCACAGGAGGCGATCGACGCCTACAAGGCCGCCAAGAAGGCATCGGAGGAAGCGCGGTCGGCCTACAACGGGAAGGTGGACACGTACAACGCGGCGGTGGATAAGTACAAGGCCGCCGTGGAGGACGGCAAGGAGCCGGGGGCCAAGCCGAAGGAGCCGGCGGCTTTCGCCGACCCGGGACCCGCCAAGGCCAAGGCGGCGCAGGAGAAGCTGGACGAGGCGCGGCGGCAGCGGAACAAGGCGGAGGAGACGGCGGTGAAGGCGGTGGCGCAGGCGCGGGATGCCGCTCCGCCCAAGCCCTCCTACGCCGAGCAGGTGGGGGACGGCCTGGAGGGCCTGCAGCTGGACTCGTCGCACTTGGTCGGGGGTGTGGTGAAGGGGACGGCGGGCCTGGTCAACTTCGCCCGCCAGCTCAATCCGCTGGACCTGTACAACATCACGCACCCGGCTGAGTACGTCACGAATCTGAACAGCACCGCGGCCGGGCTGGTCACGGTGGCCAATGACCCGGTGGGTGCGGGCAAGAACATGCTCGACGCCTTCGCCAAGGACCCGGCGGAGGGGCTGGGGCGTCTGGTGCCCGAGCTGGTCGGGACCAAGGGTCTCGGTATGGCCCGGGAGGGCATGGCGGCGGCCAAGTACGCCCGGGGCGGGGAGGACGCGGCGCGTGCGGCGCTGCGCAAGGAGGGGTCGCATCCCTTCGCGCGCAAGGATGCCGGGAAGACCTGCAACGGCACGGATCCGGTGGACCTGGCGACGGGGAAGATGTTCCTGCCGCAGACGGATGTGGCGCTGCCGGGCGAGCTGCCGCTGGTCTTCCGGCGCCGGGTGGAGTCCGGGTATGCGGCGGGGGGCTGGTTCGGGCCGTCGTGGTCGAGCACCGCCGACCAGCGGCTGGAGATCGACGCCGAGGGCGTCGTGTTCGTCAGCGAGGACGGGCTGCTGCTGTCCTATCCGCACCCGGCCCCCGGCCTGCCGACGCTCCCGGTGGCGGGTCCGCGGTGGCCGCTGGAGCGGGACGCCGACGGCGACTACACCCTCACCGACCCCGCCACCGGCGGCACCCTCCACTTCACCGGCCCGGAGGGCAGGGGTGACGGGGTCGCGCGGCTGGAGCGGATCACGGACCGAAGCGGCCACTTCATCACCTTCGACCACGACAGCGACGGGGCGCCCACCGGCATCGTGCACTCCGCCGGCTATCACCTGAAGCTGACCACGCACAACGGCCGGATCACCGCCCTCCACCTGGCCGGTGCCGCGCCCGACGGCTCGGACCAGGAGCTGCTCCGCTACCGCTACACCGACGGCAACCTCACCGAGGTCATCAACTCCTCCGGCCTCCCCCTGCGGTTCGAGTACGACGACGAAGCCCGCGTCATCTCCTGGACCGACACCAACGACCGCCGCTACGACTACGTCTACGACAACCGCGACCGCTGCATCGCGGAAGGCGGCGAAGCAGGCCACATATCGGTCCGTATCGACTACCACGACGCCGACCAGACCACCGGCCACCGCATCACCACCGTCACCACCCCCGACGGCCACGCCAGCCGCTACGTCATCAACGACGCCTGCCAGGTCACCGCCGCGACCAACCCCCTCGGCCACACCACCCGCGCCACGTACGACCGCCACCACCGGCCCCTGACCCGCACCGACCCGCTCGGCCACACCACCACCCACACCTACGACGAGGACGGACACCTCACCAAGGTCACCCACCCCGACGGGCACGAGGCCTCCGCCACCTACGACGCGCTCGGCCTCCCCCTCACCCTGACCGGCGCGGACGGCGCCACCTGGCGGCAGACCTACGACGAGGCGGGCCACCCCACCAGCCTCACCGACCCGGCCGGCCACACCACCCGCTATGCGTACGACGACCACGGCCACCTGGCCGCCGTCACCGACGCCCTCGGCGGGACCACCCACCTCCGCTGCGACGCCGCGGGCCTGCCGGTGGAGATCACGGACCCGCTGGGCGCCATCACCCACTACCGCCGCGACCCGTTCGGCCGTCCCACCACGATCACCGACCCGCTCGGCCACGCCACCCGGCTGGAGTGGACAGTCGAGGGCAGACTCGCGCGCCGCACCAACGCCGACGGGTCCCAGGAGAGCTGGGCGTACGACGGTGAGGGCAACTGCACCAGCCACACCGACCCGGTCGGCTCCACGACCACCTACGAGTACACGCACTTCGACCTGCTCACCGCCCGGACCGGCCCGGACGGGGTGCGCTACGAGTTCGCCCACGACACCGCGCTGCGCCTCACCCAGGTCACCAACCCCCAGGGCCTGACCTGGTCGTACGACTACGACCCGGCCGGACGCCTGGTCGCCGAGACCGACTTCGACGACCGCACCCACACCTACGCCCACGACGCGGCGGGACAGCTCACGGCCCGCACCAACCCGCTCGGTCAGACGGTGGCCTTCGAGCGCGACGCGCTCGGCCGCACCGTCCGCAAGACCGCCGACGGCCGGACCACCGCCTACGCCTACGACCCCGCCGGACGCCTCACCTCGGCCACCGGACCCGACACCGAGGTGGTCTACCAGCGCGACCGCATGGGCCGCGTCAAATCCGAGATGATCGGCGGCCGGGTCCTGGCCCACACCTACGACGCCCTGGGCCGCCTCACCCGCCGCACCACCCCCACCGGCGCCACCACCGCGTACGCCTACGACGCGGCGGGCCACCGCACCGCCCTCACCGCCTCCGGCCACACCCTCGACTTCGACCACGACGCCGCGGGCCGCGAGACCAGCCGCCACATCAGCGGGGCCCTCACCCTCACCACCGTCCGGGACCCCCTCGGCCGGCTCACCGAACAGACCCTCACCGGCCCCGCCGCCTCCGATCCCCTCCACCACCGGGCCTACACCTACCGCCCCGACGGCCACCTCACCGGCATCGACGACCGGCTCACCGGCCACCGCGCCTTCGACCTCGACGCGGCGGGCCGCGTCACCACCGTCCGGGCCCCGAACTGGACCGAGAGCTACGCCTACGACGAGGCGGGCAACCAGACCCACGCCGGCTGGCCGGAGCGCCACCCCGGCACCGACACCACCGGCCCCCGCGCCTACACCGGCACCCGGATCACCCGCGCCGGAGACATCCGCTACGAACACGACGAAGCGGGCCGCCTCACCCTCCGCCAGAAAACCCGCCTCTCCCGCAAGCCCGACACCTGGCACTACACCTGGGACGCCGAGGACCGCCTGACCACGGTCACCACCCCCGACGGCACCGTGTGGCGCTACCTGTACGACCCCTTCGGCCGCCGCACCGCCAAACAACGCCTGGCGGACGACGCCGAAACGGTCCTGGAACAGGTGGACTTCACCTGGGACGGCTCCACCCTCATCGAACAGACCACCAGCACACCGGGCCTCCCCCGCCCCATCACCCTCACCTGGGACCACCAGGGCCGCCACCCCATCGCCCAGACCGAGCGGATCACCGACACCACCACCCAACGCGAGGTCGACCAGCGCTTCTTCGCCATCGTCACCGATCTCGTCGGCACCCCCACCCACCTCGTCGACGAGTCCGGAGAGCTCGCCTGGCACGCCCGCACCACCCTGTGGGGCACCACCACCTGGGCCGCCACCAGCACCACCTACACACCTCTCCGCTTCCCCGGCCAGTACTACGACCCCGAAACCGGCCTCCACTACAACCACCACCGCTACTACGACCCCACCACCGCCCGCTACCTCACCCCCGACCCCCTCGGCCTGCTCCCCGCCCCCAACCCCGCCACCTACGTCCACAACCCCCACACCTGGAGCGACCCGCTCGGGCTCGGGCCGTACCCCGACGGCGAAACTCGTTCCGGAATCGGGAGATTCCTCAGCAAGGTCTTCACCCGCCAACCCAGCGCTGAGGAAATGGCCGACGCGGCGATGAGGGCCAAGCGGGTCCCCATGAGACTCGGCGATCTGGAAGACCTCAGACTGCCCGACCGCGGAGACCCGGAGAAACTGTCGGCCATCCGCGGAATGGACGACGAACGCCTGCTGGAATCAATCAACAACCCGGATGAGGTGGGCGGCGTAGTCGTTATCAGAGACGGGGCACTGGATAACGGAAACCATCGCATCGGCGAAGCCCTGGATCGCATACACGACCCGTATTCTCCAGGCATCACCCCCGATACAGAGGTCTGGGTTGTGCCATGAGGAACTGGTTGCGCAGAGCCGGCCGGGCCCGGTCGGTCCAGTCCGGGCTCGGCTGGCCCGTCCCGGCCGCCGTCAGGACGGCGTCGCGGTCCCGGATGCGGGAACTGGTGGAAACCGCGCGGACGAGTGGCTTCAGCAGGAAGGGCGACAGCCTCGACCTGGAAGCCGGGGAGAGCTTTGTGGTGATCCCGTATCTCCTGGAGTCTTCCCCCGTGAAGAGCTGGATGTGCCTCATCGCGGCCTTTCCGCACCCCATGGAGCTGCCTTACGGGGAAAGGCCGCGATGCGAGTTCGCCAGGCTCGACATCACCAAAGCGGATTTCGCGTCACTGCCCGCCGCCAAGGCGAAGGTCAGGGACCAGCTCCTCCACTGGATGGCGTGGGAGGCATACCGAGCCAGGGGAAAGGAATAGCCCGAAGGAACAGCCGCACGGACTGGCTACACGAAGAGCTTGCCCGGATTCAGCAGGCCCAGCGGATCGAAGACCTGCTTGATGCCGCGCTGCAACTCCACCCCCACCGGGCCGAGTTCCCGCGCCAGCCACTCGCGCTTGAGCACCCCCACCCCGTGCTCCCCCGTGATCGTGCCGCCCAGCTCGAGGCCCAGCGCCATGATCTCGTCGAAGGACTCCCGGGCGCGCCGCGACTCGTCCGGGTCGGAGGGGTCGAAGCAGACGGTCGGGTGGGTGTTGCCGTCGCCGGCGTGGGCGACGACGCCGATGGTCAGGGCGTACTTCTCGGCGATCGCGGCGGTCCCGTCGATCATGGCGGCGAGCCGCGAGCGCGGGACGCAGACGTCGTCGATCATCGTGACGCCCTTGACCGCCTCCAGAGCCGGGAGGGTCAGCCGGCGGGCCTGGAGCAGCAGGTCGGACTCGGCGGCGTCCTCGGCGGGGACGACCTCGGTGGCGCCCGCGGCGGTGCACAGCTCGCCGACGGCGGCGAGGTCGGCGGCGGGGTCCGGGGTGTCGAAGGCGGCCATGAGCAGGGCCTCGGTGGAGTCCGGCAGGCCCATGTTGGCCGATGCGTTGACCGCGCGGACGCTGGTGCGGTCCATGAGTTCGAGGAGCGAGGGCGTGTGTCCGCGCTCCATGATCTTGCAGATGGCGTCGCAGGCGGCCGCGGTGGAGGGGAACTCGGCGGCGAGAACCAGCTGCTCGGGCGGGGCGGGCTTGAGGGCGAGCACGGCGCGGACGACGATCCCGAGGCTGCCTTCGGAGCCGACGAACAGCCGGGTCATGTCATAACCCGCGACGCCCTTGGCGGTGCGGCGGCCGGTCTTCAGCAGGCGGCCGTCGGCGAGGACGACGTCCAGGCCCAGTACGTATTCGGCGGTGACGCCGTACTTCACACAGCACAGGCCGCCGGAGGCGGTGCCGATGTTGCCGCCGATGGTGCACTGCTCCCAGCTGGAGGGGTCCGGCGGGTAGTAGAGGCCACGCTCCATGACGGCGCGCGACAGGACGGCGTTGACCACGCCCGGCTCGACGACCGCGATCCGGTCCACCGGGTTGATCTCCAGGATCCGGTCCATCTTGATCAAGGAGAGGACGATACAGCCGTCGGAGGCGTTGGCGGCGCCCGACAGGCCCGTACGAGCCCCCTGCGGGACGACCGGGACGCGCAAGCGGGTCGCGGTGCGCATCACGTGCTGCACCTGCTCGACGCTGCGCGGGAGGACGACGACGGCCGGGGTGCCCGCCTCGCAGAAGCTCGCCATGTCGTTGGCGTACGAGCTCATGACGTCGGGGTCGGTCACGACGGTCTCGGAGGGGAGGCCCTCCCGCAGCATTTCGATCAGGTCAGCCATGGCTCCAGATTCGCACCCGACCGTCCAGGAAGGAAGATCGGCACGGCGGCGGTGGTCCGGGAGCGGGTGCCTGGGTCGGCGCCGGAGCTACGACCTAAGGCTGTTCCTGGGCCGTCAGGGCCGGCAGCTCCCGCGGGCCGCCCTCGGCGGCCGGCGCCTCGTCCACGGTCGCCTCGGGCGCGGGGACAGCGAGCACTCCCAGCGCGCCCGAGGCGGTGGCCTTCCCTCCCCCGAGGGCGAACTTATTCCTGGTCAGCCGCCCTTTGGCGTATATGTCCTGCACGTCTTGCACCATTCGAACCTCGACAACTCCCCATACACCACGCGGGGTTGTAATGGATAGCAACGCGCCGAGTGTAGACGGTCCGAAGTTCGTAACAGCTTTAGTTCGTACTTTCGCGCAAGGGGCCGGGGGCAGGGTCAGGGACAAAGGGGTCGTCAGAGGTTGCCGCGCTTGGCCTGCTCGCGCTCGATCGCCTCGAACAGCGCCTTGAAGTTCCCCTTCCCGAAGCCCATCGAGCCGTGCCGCTCGATCAGCTCGAAGAAGACGGTCGGGCGGTCCTGGACCGGCTTGGTGAAGATCTGCAGCAGATAGCCGTCCTCGTCGCGGTCGGCGAGGATCTTCAGCTCGCGCAGCGTCTCCAGGGGCACCCGGGTCTCGCCGGCCCAGTCGCCGAGCGTGTCGTAGTACGACTCGGGGGCGTCCAGGAACTGGACACCGGCCGCGCGCATGGCCCGTACGGTCGCGACGATGTCGTTCGTGGCGAGCGCGATGTGCTGGACGCCGGGGCCGCCGTAGAACTCCAGATACTCGTCGATCTGGGACTTCTTCTTGCCGACGGCGGGCTCGTTGAGCGGGAACTTCACCTTGCGGGTGCCGTCCGCGACGACCTTCGACATCAGCGCGGAGTACTCGGTGGCGATGTCGTCGCCCACGAACTCCTTCATGTTGGTGAAGCCCATGACGTCGTTGTAGAAGGCCACCCACTCGTTCATCCGGCCCAGCTCGACATTGCCCACGCAGTGGTCGATGGCCTGGAAGTTCCGGCGGACGGGCGGCTCGACCAGCGGGTCGGCGGGGGCGAAGCCGGGGAGATAGGGGCCGGTGTAGCCGGAGCGGTCGACAAGGGTGTGGCGGGTGTCGCCGTACGTGGCGATGGAGGCGAGCACCACCGTGCCGTACTCGTCCTTGACCTCGTGCGGCTCCTCGATGCCGGAGGCGCCGTGGGCGGTGGCGTACGCGTACGCGGCGCGCGCGTCCGGCACCTCGATGGCCAGGTCGACCACGCCGTCACCATGGGCCGCGACATGCTCGGCGAGGAAGGCGCCCCATGCGGTGGTGGGCTTGATGACGGAGGTGAACACGAAGCGGGCGCCGCCGGAGACGAGGACATAGCTCGCGGTCTCCCGGCTGCCGTTCTCGGGCCCCGCGTAGGCGACGAGCCTCATGCCGAACGCGGTGGAGTAGTAGTGCGCGGCCTGCTTGGCATTGCCGACGGCGAAGACGACCGCGTCCATCCCCTTCACCGGGAAGGGGTCCGCCCGACGCGCGCCTTCTCCCGTCACGGCCAGGGTGTGATCCAAGGTCTCAGTCATATCTTCACCGTGACTCCATGACTCAGGATGCGCAACAGTTCGCTGATTCGCTGGGCAGTCTGTGTAGCCATTGCGGGGAGTCGCCAGGCAATCTGTA
Organism: Streptomyces sp. LZ34; assembly: GCF_053890475.1. NCBI lineage: Bacteria > Bacillati > Actinomycetota > Actinomycetes > Kitasatosporales > Streptomycetaceae > Streptomyces > Streptomyces sp. LZ34. The sequence goes on along the minus strand of NZ_CM132680.1, from coordinate 7,896,520 downwards.
CACAGTGACCACCCTCACGCTCTCGACAGGAGGATCACCGTGGCAATCGACCGGCTCGACGCCCGACTGATCGAACTACTCGCCGAGGAGCCCCGGATCGGCGTGCTGGAGGCGTCCCGCCGGCTCGGCGTCGCGCGCGGCACGGCACAGGCGCGGCTGGACCGGCTCCAGGCCCAGGGCGTGATCCGGGGCTTCGGACCCGAGGTGGACCCGGCGGCCATCGGCTATCCGGTCACCGCGTTCGCGACCCTGGAGATCAAGCAGGGCCAGGGCCCGGACGTACGGAGCCATCTGGCGGGCGTCCCGGAGGTGCTGGAGCTGCACACCACCACCGGCCACGGCGACATGCTCTGCCGCCTGGTCGCCCGCTCCAACGCCGATCTTCAGCGGGTGATCGACCGGGTGGTGGGGTTCGAGGGCATCGTGCGGGCCTCGACGACGATCGTGATGGAGAACGCCGTGCCGCTGCGGATCATCCCCCTGGTCAAGCAGGCGGCGGAGGACTGATCCGGGGGCGCCCGACCTTCCAAAGACTCTGTTGCAAAGGAACCCTTGCAACAGAGTCTTTGCATGCTTACGCTGCTGCCATGGCCGAGAACGAGAAGCCGGTGCCCGACGACGTACGGGTGCTCGACGCCCGCTCCCTACGCGGACTGGCGCACCCATTGCGGATGCGCCTGCTCGACGCACTGCGCGAGTACGGCCCGGCCACCGCCTCCCAACTCGCCGACCGGCTCGGCGAGTCGAGCGGCGCCACCAGCTACCACCTGCGGCAGCTGGCCACATACGGCTTCGTCGTGGAGGACACGGAGCGGGGCAAGGGGCGCGAGCGGTGGTGGAAGAGCGCACAGCGCGGCATCCAAATGGGTGTCGACGAGCTGCTGCGCGACGCCGACCCATCCGTGCGCGGCGCGATGAGCACCATGCTGTACGAGCTCGCCACCACCCACGGCCAGGAGATATCCACCTGGCTCGGCAGCTGGCGCGAGTGGCCCGAGGAGTGGCGCCGCGCCTGGGACATCAGCGACTTCACCATCCGTCTCACCCCTGAGCTCGCCGCGGAGATGCGCGACAAGGTGCACGAGGTGATCAATAGCTACCGCGAGAAGGAAGTGGGCCAGGATGCCGAGGACTCGGCCCGCTTCCGCGTCCATCTGCACGCCTTCCCGCGCGACGAGGGCTGACCGACCCCTGGGGGGAACGACCATGTACGGCGACGACATCCATCTGCGGCTGCACCGCATCCGGGCCGAGCGGCTGCGCCGCGAGGCCCAGCGCGCCCGCCCGCGCCGCCCACCCCGCCGGCCACGTCAGCCCCGTCGGCTGCGGAACCGTCTCGGCTGGACGCTGGTCGAGGTGGGCCTGCGCCTCGCGACGCCGCGCCCCCGGCCGGGGCAACAGCCGGGCCTGGCGGCCAGGCTGTGACCGTCCCGGCCGGTCAGGCACCCGTCCCAGCCTTCTTGAGCCGCGAGAGGATCTTGTCCCGGGTGCGGACCCCCCGGGCCGCCTCCTGAACGAATCCGACGATTCCCCGGAGCAGCAGCGGGTGGCCCACCTCGGGCAGCAGCGACTGGACGGCGGTGGTCAGCGCCGCCTGCGAGGTGGCCGCGGCCGCGAGCAGTCGGCGCACCGTGTCTTCGGAGATCTCCCTCAGGGCCCGTGACCCGGCGGGGTCCCGGGGGGTGAGGAAGTGCCAGAAGGCGGACGGCGGCATGCGCGACGTCCCCTCGGCCATCGGGGATGGTTCAGAAGACATCCAGGAGCGGTTCTTCATCCCCACCCGCCAGTGAGGGGCACCCGTTTCCGGGTCTCGGGCGGTGACTTCGTGGTCGCCTTCGAGCAGCAGGCGGCCGGCCGCGCCCGGTATGTCGAGCAAGCCCCAGGGTCCCTTCGAGCCGGGCGGCAGGTCGATCACGCCGTCGACGCCGTCGATGCGGTGGTAGCGGAACCGCCCCGTGCTACGGTCCCGGGCGACCCGCAGGCCCACGTGGGTGCCGTCGGTGCCCAGCGGTGACGCGGTGACGCCGTCGGGCAGCGGTGCCAGCGACGAGGACTTGACGACCCAGTGCTCGCCCTCGCCCAGCAGGGACGGATCGAGGAAGTCCGGCAGGCCCGGTTCGCCGAGCTCCCCGGCGTCCAGGTCGATCCGCCGCACCCGGGGCTCGGATCCGGTCTCGGTGTGCCACCAAAAGGTCCGGCCGTCGTGGAACATATGGCCGTTCGGCCCGACCCGCCGGTCGTCCGGGGCGAGGGGGCGGTGGCCCATGAACCGGCGGCCGTCCGGGGCCAGGAAGGTATAGCCGCGGCGCGGGGGCTCGTTGTAGTGCGATCTCCACATCGGGTACGACACCGCGAACTGGTCGTCCGGAGCGTCGGACCAGTAGATCGTGGACTCGCCGTTGACCCAGTGGCACACCAGGAACTGTCCGCCGGAGAAGAAGACTTCGACGTCGTAGTCGAACCGGCGCGCCCCGCGCGGCGCCCGGTACCCGTGCTCCGCGATCCGGCCGTCGGGCCCCACCGCGATGGCACGGCTCCGGTCATGCGCCGTCAGCACCGGCCAGCTCGCCCGGCAGTAGGTCTCCCCCTTGAGCTCGTCGGCGGCCTCGTCCAGGGCCTGCCATCCCACCTCGTCGAGAATGCCCGCGCGCAGCGACCGGGTCACCGGTGCCACCAGGTCGATGCCCTCGATCCGGGCGGCCAGGTCCGGCATCGCCGCCAGCGCCCGCCGGCCGAGAGCGATGCTGTGGTCGAGGGCGGTGAGCGCGTCGAGGGCGCCCTGTAGGCCGCCGGACCGCGCGTCGCGCAGCCAGGTGTCGACGATGTCGCACAGGAGGGGCCGCAGCGGTTCGACCGTCCACAGGTCGCCGAAGCTCTCGTTCCGGGTCTCGTACCGGATGGACCGGGTGAGCGCATCCGCGAACCGGGCGTCGGCGGCCAGCGTTTCGAGCGGGACGCGGGCGGCGTCGCGCCAGTGGGCCAACAGCTGGTGTGGATCGAGGCCCGCGACCGGGATGCCGACGGCCAGGCAGCGGCCGGGGGCGGCGGCGTCGATCCAGTGTCGGTCCGGCGAACCGCCGCCGAACCGTACGGGCGGGCCGGCGTCACGGATGCGATCCGCGAGCCCGGGGAGCAGCCGCAGCAGCTCCTCGGGGACCTTGGGGCAGGCGCGGGGGCCGGTCCCCCGGTATCGGGCCATCGTGGCGGTCAGCCAGTCGGCGGCGTCGGCGGCGGCGGCCAGTTCATCGAAGGCGCCCGTCTCTTCCAGCAGGGCCGTCCACCAGGCGTCCAGGTCCGAGCGCGGCAGGTCGGTCAGTTGCCACAGCAGCCGTTCCCGCAGCGTGGCGGACGCGGCGATCGCGGATGCCAGGTGCTTGCGCTGGGAGGGGGACGTCCAGAACCCGTCCGCCGCCCGCCACAGGGCCGGTGCGTCCACCAGGGTCTCCAGCAGCAGCCGGAACTCGGCCACGACGTCCAGACCGGCGGCCTTCGCCAGCTTGGCGAGGTGCGGGAGCATATCGGGCCACGGCGGCAGGCCGCCGAGGGTACGGCGGACGGCCAGCTCGCGCAGCTCGCGGTAGGAGTCGGCGGAGTTGGCGCCTCGGGCCAGTTCGGCCACGTACGCCTTGATGTCCTTGACCGAGAGCGCCCCGGCGAGGGCGAACTCCAGGAAGACCGCGCGGCGCCGGGCGGGATCGACGGCCGTGGCGTGACGGTCGGCCGTCCGAGCCCTGCCGAACATGATCGCGGCCTGCTTGTGCCGTCCGGCCGCGACCATCGCCCGGCCGACCTGTTCCCAGTAGGGCGGGTGATGGTCGTACGGAAGCCTCTCGCAGAGGCGCTCGTACATCTCCAGCGCGGGCCCGGGTTTGGCTTTGACCAGCCGTTCGGCTCGCTCCATCTCGGGCGCCGCCGCCAGTGCGACGTCCGCGTTGCCGGGGTCGTGGATCAGGGCCCAGGCCGGATAGCCGAGCTCGCGGCGGCGCCCGGCCGCCACCGGTGGGCCGACGTCGGGGGCGGCGAACCCGGCCGCGGCCAGCAGCCGGTCCTCGCCGGGTGCGGCGGCCTCCCCGGTCAGCCGGACGACGGGCCGGCCGCCGAGCAGCGGGTGGTCGTAGCGGCGGGCGGTGATCGGCTCGCCGCCCGGGGTGCCGACGGGCGCGAGGCCCGCGTCGAGCGCGATCGGGGCGCTGGGCTCGCGGTCGCCGCGGTCACTGGTCATGGATCTGCCTTCCCCCGTAGATCAGTGCGGCCATGCGGATCCCTTCGGACCAGGCCACCGGGCCGATCTCACCGAGCGGAACGGGGCGCTCGGCCTCGTCGACCCAGATCAGGCGCCCGGTCTCGGCGGGCAGGCCGGGGTCGTCGGCGCCCAGCCAGTAACGGGCCTGAACGGCGGGGCCCTGGTCGACAGTCCGGTCTGCGGTCCGGTCGACGGTCCGGTCGACGGTCCGGTCTGCGCCCGGGTCGACAGTCCGGTCTGCGGTCCGGATCACCGCGAAGCCGCCGCGCATGACGAAGCCGTGCTGGGCGGCGCGCGCCGTGGCGTGGCGCAGCTCCTCGAAGTAGCCACCCGAGTAGTCGTCGATGCTGGTGGCCTCGGGGTCGGCATCAGCCGGGCGGTGGTGAACCTCCCGGGCCAACTGCGGTATCCCCTGGTCGGTTTGCGCCGCGTCCAGCGCGCTCTGCCATGCCGCGACGTCGGGCAGCAGGGCGGAGTGCGGCACGGACACCGGGCCCACGGGTGGGGTGTACGGGGTGCCGTCCTTGCCCGTCAGGCGCGTACGGCCCGCCTCGCTCACCTCCGTCAACACGCCGGTCTGCCCGTCCACGATCACCACCAGATGCCGCAGGCAGGCGCGCCAGCCCGGGTCCGGCCACACGCGGGCCAGGAGCGCGGCGGGTATCGGCACGCCGGCCAGCAGCCATGAGTCCACAGTGGCCCGGCACTCCGCCTCATGCCGTAACAGCCGGTCGCGCAGCTCCGACAGATTTTCGCCCGCCGGGCTCGTGCGCACGGCTTTCGGGACCGACTTCAGGATCCGTCCACTGCTGTTACGGCAGGTGAGGGTGGTCCCGTCCAAGGCCAGTTCGTGACCGCCCACGGCCGGAACCCACACAAGTGGATGTTTGGACATGGGCCGACTATGACAGGGCCCTACGACAGTCGGCCCCGGGTGTGTGGAAGGCCGCTCGGCAGCCACTCAGCAGCGCGGCACCTGGCCGCCCGACTTCAGCGCCACCAGCGAGTTCACCGCGCCCTTCAGTGTGGTGACGGGGATCAGCCGCAGCCCCTTGGGGAGTTCGGCCTTGGCGTCCGAGCACTCCGCCTTCGGGACCAGGAAGACCGTCGCCCCGTCCCGCTTGGCGGCCTGCGTCTTGAGCGGCACCCCGCCCACCGCGCCGACCTTGCCGCCCGCCGTGATCGTTCCCGTGCCCGCGATCGTACGGCCGCCGGTGAGGTCGCCGCCGCGGCCGTCCCCGTCCAGCTTGTTCACGATCCCGAGGGAGAAGAGCAGCCCGGCGCTCGGCCCGCCCACGTCCGCGAGGCGCAGCCGCACCTTGACGTCCTTGGCGGAGAGGTGGAGATAGCCGAGCGCGGCGCTGGTGGCGTCGTCCTGGGACTCCTGCATCTCCTCGGCGTTGTGCGCCTCGATCTCCTTGGTCGAGTTGCCGACGGGGTAGACGGAGTCGCGCGGCATCACGGCGCGATCGGTGTCGAACCAGCCGCCGATGACGTCCTTCAGCCGAACCGTGGCGTCCGGCCCGGTCGCCGCGATCGTCGTCATCCTCAGCTGCCCGGTGGTCTTCCGGGACTTCGCCTCGGAGATCTTGATCACCGGCCCGCCGTGGTCAGAACCGAGGACATTCACGGTCGTGCCGGGCTCCGCCACCGAGTAGGGCAGCGGCGCGAAGGCGGCAACCGCGAGGAGGGCGAGAACGGGCGCGGAGCAGATCGCGATGACCCGGGCGCGCGGGGAGACGGCAGGCATGGTGTGAATGTAGTTGACCGCCGGCACACGAGGGGCGCCACCCCACACGCCGGGCGCCGGACGCCGTGGCCGACGGCCGACGGCCGACGGGCGACCGGTGTCCGACCGGCGGGGCGGCAGGCGGGCGGCAGGCGACGGCTGGCGGCCGCCGGCAAGGGCACTCGCGGGCGTAGGAGCGCGGGTACGGCGCGAGGCGTGGGCGTCAGACGTCAGCGTCAGGCGTCAGGCGTCAGGCGTCAGCGCAGGGCGTCCGCGACCTCGCGGGCCGCGTCCACCACGCGTGGCCCCACTCGCTCCGGCACCGCGTCGCAGAGCATCACCACCCCCACACTGCCCTCGAGCCCGGTCACCCCGACCAGCGCCGCGGCCGCGCCGCTCGCGCCCGCTTCCAGCTCGCCGTGGGTAAGGACATAGCCGGGGTCGCCGCCCCGGCCCGAGCGGGCGGCCAGGATGGCCCGCCCCGCGGCGCCGCGGTCCAGCGAGTGCCGGAAGCCGGCCCGGTAGGCGACGTGGTAGTCGGTCCAGGTCGGCTCGACGACCGCGACCGCCAGCGCTTCCGTGCCGTCGACCAGGGTGAGGTGTGCGGTGGCGCCGATGTCATCGGCGAGGGCGCGCAGCGCGGGCAGTGCCGCCTCCCGCAGCAGCGGATGGACCTGGCGGCCGAGCTGTAGCACGCCGAGCCCGACCCGCGCGCGGCCGCCGATGTCGCGGCGTACGAGGGAGTGCTGCTCGAGCGTGGCCAGCAGGCGGTACACCACGGTGCGATTGACGCCGAGCTTGTTGGACAGCTCGGTCACGGTCAGCCCGTGGTCGGTGTCGGCGAGCAGTTTGAGGACGCGCAGTCCCCGGTCGAGCGTCTGGGAGGTCTCCGCGGTCACGACGCCCCCTCCTCCGTATGAGTGGCGGCTCTTCGCGGAGGGCGCCGCCGGGTCCCGACGACGGCGCGCCAGAGGCCGCCGGTCGTGTTCGCACGCACCGGCTGCGCTCCGCGGCGGCGCTGCCACGGGGCGTGTGCGTTGGCCGGAACGGTAGCGAGCCGGTCCGCTAAGCGGAAGAGTTTGTCCAGAATCCGAGCAGGGCTCCCGGGCCGAGGGCCTCGCGCACGCCGGGACGGTGGGCTTTTATCCCGGTTCGGCGGGTCGGAAGGGCTTACAGGGAAGCCCTTCCGCCGACGTACGGCGTCACCGCCGCCGTCACCTCATCCGCGTGGCCCACTCCCGGACCTTCTTGATCCGCTCCCGGAGCTGCCCGGCCGTCGCCTCCGCGCTCGGCGGCCCGCCGCACACCCGGCGCAGCTCGGTGTGGATCACCCCGTGGGGCTTGCCGCTCTGGTGGACGTACGCCCCGACCAAGGAGTTGAGCTCCTTGCGCAGCTCGAGCAGCTCCTTGTGGGTGACCACCGGCCGCCGCTCCGCCGGGAGTTCCAGCAGGTCGGCCTCGGCGTCCGGCTTCTTGCGGCTGTGCGCGATCTGCCGCGCCTGCCGCCGCTGGAGCAGCATCTGCACCTGGTCGGGCTCCAGGAGCCCGGGGATGCCGAGGTAGTCCTGCTCCTCCTCGCTCCCCGGGTGCGCCTGCATGCCGAACTCGGCGCCGTCGTAGAGCACCCGGTCGAAGACCGCGTCCGACTCCAGCGCCTCGAAGGGCAGCATGTCCTGCTCGCCGGTGTCCTCGTCCTGCTGCTTCTCGGCCTCCTCGAGGAGCTTCGCCTCCTCGGCGTACGGGTCCTCCTCCTCGCCCTCCTTCTTGGGCTTGTCGAGGACGTGGTCGCGCTCGACCTCCATCTCGTTCGCGAAGCCGAGCAGCATGGGGATGGTGGGCAGGAAGACGGAGGCGGTCTCGCCGCGCCGCCGGGACCGTACGAAACGGCCGACGGCCTGCGCGAAGAACAGCGGGGTGGAGATGGTGGTCGCGTAGACGCCGACGGCCAGGCGCGGCACGTCCACGCCCTCCGACACCATGCGCACCGCGACCATCCACCGGTCTTCGGAGTGGCTGAAGTCCTCGATGCGCTGTGAGGCCCCGGAGTCGTCGGACAGCACGATGGTGGCCTTGGTGCCGGTGATCTCGCGGATCAGCTTGGCGTACGCGCGCGCCGAGTCCTGGTCGGTCGCGATGACGAGGGCGCCCGCGTCCGGGATGGACTTGCGGACCTCGGTGAGCCGCTGGTCGGCGGCGCGCAGCACGTTCGGCATCCAGTCGCCGCGCGCGTCGAGCGCGGTGCGCCATGCCTGCGAGACGGCGTCCTTGGTCATCGGCTCGCCGAGCCGGGCTTCGAGCTCGTCGCCGGCCTTGGTCCGCCAGCGCATGTTGCCGCTGTAGGAGAGGAAGATGACCGGCCGGACGACGCCGTCGTTCAGGGCGCTGCCGTATCCGTACGTGTAGTCGGCGGCCGACCGCCGGATGCCGTCGTTCCCCTCCTCGTAGACGACGAAGGGGATGGGGTTGGTGTCGGACCGGAAGGGGGTGCCGGTCAGCGCGAGCCGGCGGGTCGCCGGCTCGAACGCCTCCAGGCACGCCTCGCCCCAGGACTTGGAGTCGCCGGCGTGGTGGATCTCGTCGAGGATGACCAGCGTCTTGCGCTGCTCGCAGCGGTTGCGGTGCAGCATCGGCCGCACGCCGACGCCCGCGTAGGTGACGGCGACGCCGTGGTACTCCCGCCCGAGGGGCCCGGCGCTGTACTCGGGGTCGAGCTTGATCCCTATCCGGGCCGCGGCCTCCGCCCACTGCTTCTTCAGGTGCTCGGTCGGCGCGACGACCGTCACCTGCTGCACGACGTGGTGGTGCAGCAGCCAGGAGGCGAGCGTCAGCGCGAAGGTGGTTTTGCCGGCGCCGGGCGTGGCGACGGCGAGGAAGTCGCGGGGCTGCTCCTGTACGTACTTCTCCATCGCGCCCTGCTGCCAGGCGCGCAGCTTGCTCGCGGTACCCCAGGGAGCCCGGCCGGGGAAGGCGGGCGAGAGGTGATGGCTGGTCGTGGAGGAGGCGGTAGTAGTCACGGTCTCCGTCGGGCTGAGTCGGCGGCGGGGGTGGGACCGCGTCAGCCTACCGGTGCCGTCCTTCACGCTTGGGGGCTACGCCCCGGGTCCACCCGGAGGTGGGATTCAGCTCACATTGCTTCGCGCAGCGCGCGCAGTCCGCCCGCGATGTCGTCGACGTCCTCGATCGCGCCCGAGGCCACGCCGACGACGAGCTTGTACGCCTCGTCCTGGTCGACGTCGAGCATCTCCGTGCCGTTGATGTCGAGGAAGACGACTGTGGACATCCAGCACATGCGCTTGTTGCCATCCACCAAGGGGTGGTTGACAGCGAGCGACTGGAGCAGCGCGGCCGCTTTCTCGAACAGGTCGGTGTAGGCCTCGATACCGAACATCTGCGACTGCGGGCGGTGCACCGCCGAGCTCAGCAGGCCCAGATCACGCACCGCGATCCGCTGCCCCCCACAGGCGATTTCCGCCAGGTCCAGCACTTCCTGGACCGTCAGGTACTTCACTTACTCCCCCAGCCTCCGCAGCAGGTCCGCGTGGCGTGCCGCGTACTTTGCCCCCAGGCGCCGGACGGACTCCCGGTCGGCCTCCTGCTCCAGATACCGGTCGATCGCCTGAAGCACTATGGCGTGCATGCTGCGGCCCTCCTCTTCGGCCCGCCGCTTGAGCGCCTCTTGCTGGTCGTCGCGCAGACGGAGATTCATTGCCATACCAAAACGGTACCACTGGTGGGGCCAAAGTGGTACCACTCTATTGGGCGGCGGGCCGCAGCCGCGCCGTCACCACCGCCCCCAGCAGGGCCACCGCCGCCATCGCCACGAACACCGCGGCGAACGCCCCCGCGTGCCCCGTCCCCGTCCCCGCCGTGGCGGACGCCGCGGCCGTGTGGTCCGCCGCGGCCACCGAGCCGCCCCCGAAGCCCACGAACAGGACCCCGCTCAGCCCCACCAGCGTGATGTTGCCGAGCGCGTCGGAGACCTGGAGGGAGGCGGAGTTGCTGCCCGCCTCCTTGGGGCCGGACAGCTTGAGCAGCAGCACGCTGCCGCTGGAGATGACCAGCCCCATCCCGTAGCCGCCGATCACCCACGCCACGGCGACCAGCCACGCCGGAACGGAGTCGACGAGCACCAGGGGGACGAGGGCGATGGACGTCGCCATCAGCACCATGCCGGCCGCCATCAGCCGCTCGCGGTGGGGCTCCAGGCGCGGGCGGCTCTGGGTGTACGAGCCGAGCGCCCAGGTCAGCCCGCCGCCGGTGAGCGAGAGGCCGGCCGCGGTCGCGGACAGGCCGCGCTCGGTGACCAGCATCAGCGGAATGAAGCTCTCCGCGCCGAGGAAGGCACCCGCCGCGATGCCGCGCAGCAGCACCACGGACGGCAGCCCGCGGGCGGCCCGGAAGGTGCCGGTGGGCAGCAGCCGCAGGACGCACGGGACGAGCAGCGCGAGCCCCGCCGCGGCGGGGATCAGGGAGACCCAGGCCAGGTCCTGGCCCGCGTACTGAAGCAGCCCCGCGCCGGACGCGACCGCGAGGGCGAGGAGGATGCGGCGGCGGTTCATGGCGGGGGACCGCTCGCCCCGGTCCACCTTGCGCAGGGCCGGGAGCATCACCGCGAGCGGCAGCAGTATCAGCACCGGGATGGACAGAAAGACCCAGCGCCATCCGGCCTGCTCGGTGACCGTCCCGGCGACCAGCGGCCCGACGATCACCGGCAGCACCCAGGCGGCGGAGAAGGACGCCAGCACGGCGGGCTGTAGCCGCTGCGGATAGGCGCGGCCGACCAGCACGTACAGCGAGACGATCACCAGCCCGCCGCCGATGCCCTGCACCGCGCGCCCGCCCACGAACGTCCACATGTCCTGCGCCGAGCCGGAGACCACCAGGCCGGCCCCGAAGGCCGCGATCCCGGCGAACAGCGGCGCGAGCGGCCCCCGGCGGTCGCACCACTCCCCCGACAGCGCCATTGCGAACAGGCTCGCGGTGAAGTACGCGGAGAAGGCGTACGCGTACAGCTCGACCCCGTCGAGGGCGCGGGCCGCGACCGGCATCGCCGTGTTGACCGCGCTCGCCTCGAAGGCGATGAGGGAGACGACGGACACGATGCCGAGGGTGAGGGCGCGGAAGCGCCGCCCGAGTACGGAGCCGCCGCCGTCGGCCTCGGCTTCGGCGTTGACTTCAGCTTCTGCTTCGGCTCCGGCTGGTGCGGCGGGACTGTACGCGACGTCGGTGTCGCGCGGGTCGATAGCGGTCATTACGCCAGCGTAAGAGGCGTTTGCGGGTGTGACACCTGGCGCGGGACGGAGATGTCCTCGGCCCTCGGTCCTAGGCTCGGCACGCCGCCGCGATCAGCGTCACAGATTGGAAACCGGTCTCCCAGGATTCGGTAAGCAACATCAGCTCGTCATGCTCACACCCATAGACTTTCAGCCAGGTTGACGCACCGCCTTTCCCGCGACGGTCGACCCCAGCCTCACTACTTGCCCGGTCACGGACGATCAGGCCCGCACCACGGGGGAATCGTGCCTTCTATCCGCTCATTTTTCGCCACCGCCGTCCTTGTCTCCGCAGCGCTCACACTCACCGCCTGTGGCCCCGGCAACAGCGGCAGCTCGCACTCCTCGCGGAGCCACGCCGCGAAGAAGTCCAGCAAGAAGAACGGCAAGAAGATCAAGAAGAGCGCGAAGAGCGCGAAGAGCGCGAAGAAGGGCAACGGCGACTGCCCGACGACCGCCAGGGGCCGCAAGGTCATCTGGGTCAACAACGTCGAAGGCGCGATGAACAACATCATCGCCAAGAACGCCAAGCGGAGCTGCAACCCGAAGTCGCACCAGGGCGCGGCATACCAGCCGATCGGGGCGCTGCACACCTACTCCGTCGCCTCGGGCAACGCCGAGGTGACGATCATCAGCAGGAAGAACTCCGGGCAGAAGGCCCTCACCGCCCAGAACGGCGGCATCGCGCACGTCAAGACGTGTGCGGACCCGACGGGCAAGCAGTACGACGGCGGGCAGACGAAGGCGGACACCAGTGACTGCTGGGGCCTGAACTTCTACGAAATCACGGTCGACTCCAACGGCAAGATCACAGAGATGACCGAGATCTACGCGTCGTGAGGCGGCTCGAGGCTCATGGGGCCCGGCCACCGCGCCGGGCCCCCGGCCGCCGCGCCGGGCCCCACGCCACCGCTTCGGCGGCCGCTACGTCGTGAGCAGCACGCCGCCGTAGCCGACGCCCGCGACCACCACCCACGCGCACAGCCCGAGCGCCGCCACGCGCCCGCCCGTACGGGCCAGCGAGGGCAGGTGCACCGCGCTGCCGAGGCCGAAGAGGGCGGTGGCGAGCAGCAGTTCCTGGACGGTCGCGGCGGTGTCGAGCGCGGCGGACGGCAGCCGGTCCGTACTGCGCAGGGCGACCATGGCCAGGAAGCCGAGGACGAACAGCGGCACGAGGGGTGGCCGCCGCGCGCGGGCCGTACCTCCGGCCTCATCGCCGAGCCGAGCCTGCCGGGCCCCCCGCGCCTGCCGGGCCCGTACGGACACGGCGACCGCCGCGACGAGCGGCGCCAGCAGCGCCACCCGCATCAGCTTCACGAGCACCGCCTCGCCGAGCGCGGACGGCCCGGCCGTCTGCGCGGCCGCCACGACCTGCCCCACGTCGTGCACGCTCGCCCCCGCCCACCGGCCGAACTGCGCGTCGCTCAGCCCCAGCGGGTGCTGGAGCAGCGGCAGTACGGCGATGGCGAGCGTCCCGCACAGCGTCACCAGCGCCACGGACGTCGCGACGTCGCGCTCATCGCTGTCCGACACCTCGCTGACCGCGCCGATCGCGGACGCGCCGCAGATCGCGTAGCCGGTGGCGACCAGCAACGGCTGGTCGCCACGCAGGCCCATCCGGCGGCCGAGCCACCACGTGCCGAAGAAGGTGGCCGCGACCACGCCGCACATCATCGCCACGCTCGCCCAGCCGAGGCCCAGCACATCGTCCAGGCTGAGCTTGAGCCCGAGCAGCACCACACCGAGGCGCATCAGCCGCTTCCCCGCGAACGACAGCCCGGCCCGGCCGCCGCCCCGTACGAGGCCACGCGTGCCCGGCAGATGCGCGGCGAGGATGCCCAGCACGACGGCAACGGTCAGCATCGGCACCCCGGGCACCGCCCGGTGCACCGCCCAGGCCACCGCCACCCCGAGCGCGCCGATCCCCAGCCCGGGCAGGAGGACCCGGATCCGTGCCGCGCGGCGGGGCGCCGGGGGCGCTGTCGTCGGGCCGGGCGGGTGTGGAGCTTGCGCCGGGGCGCTGCGGCCCGGGGTGTCGAGGCCCGGGGCGCTGCGGCCCGGGGTGTCCAAGCCCGGGGCGCCGTCGGTGCCGGGCGGGCCGTCGGCGCTGGGCGGGCCGCCGCGCGCGTCGGTCAGCGCCATGGTCCGGCCCACCCGCACCGGCCGGGCACAGCCGCCGTTCCGCACCGGCCGGGCACAGCCACTGTTCCGTGGCGGCGCGGGCTCACAGGTCCTCGCCCTCCGGCAGGGCGTACACGCGCCGGACGCTGCTGCCCAGCCGCCCGACATCCGCGCCGTACACGTGGATGGAGATCGCCGTACCCGCACCCGCGTTCCACACCCTGTGGATATCTCCCGGCGGCGCGAACCCGGCCACCGAGCCGCGTGGGTTGGTCACCTCCGCCACCGCGACCAGGCGGGAGGTGGTGCCGTCGGGGACGAGGGCGTAGCGGCGCTCGCGCTCCTGGCCCTCGTGGACGCCGGCCACGCACCACGAGACGTGGTCGTGGACGGCGGTGTGCTGGCCGGGCAGCCAGACGAGGGCGACGACGGAGAAGCTGCCGTCGGGTTCGGCGTGCAGGAGGTGCTGGCGGTAGCTCGCGGGGTCGCCCTGCCGTTGGGCAGCGGTGAGCAGATCGGGCGCGCCGAGGTGGGGAGCGAGCCGCTCGGCCACCAGATGGGCCGTCAGGTCCGGCGCCAGACCGCGTCCGACGGCCTCGCGTACCTCGTCGACGAACGCGCTGACGCGCGGGGTGCGGCACAGGGCGGGCGGCGCGGAGGCAGGCGGCGCGGAGGCGGTCTGAGTGGTCATGGCCGCAGCGTCCTGCCGCCCGAACCATGGCGTCCAACGACGGTTTCTTCGCCGACCTCAACAGCTGCTTATGGGTCCCGTACAGTCCGGCATGGCCCCTCAGCAGCCGACCCGGTTCGCCGCCACCGCCTTCAGCTCCTCCAACACCACCTCCGTCGCCGGCACCCGCAGATGCTCCCGCAGCACATACGCCGAGACATGGCGGCGCGAGGCGGGCTCCAGGGCGCGGCCGGTGACCTTCTGGTGGCAGAGGAAAGACAGGACGAGCCCGGGCATCATCGCGACACCGAGCCCCGCCGCGACCATGCTCTGGATGACCAGATTGTCATCCGTCGTAAAGGCGATGTCGGGGGCGAACCCCTGCTCCGCGCACTCGTGCAGGAAGTTGGCGCGGCAGCGCAGACAGCCCGCTATCCACCGCTCCCCGCTCAGCTCCGCGAGCTTGACGGCCCGCCGCCGGGCCAGTGGGTGGCCGGTGGGCAGCAGCACCGTCAGCTGGTCTTCGAGGAGCGGGATCTCGACCAGCTCGGCGGGGGCCTGCTCGCGCAGGCCGGGGTAGGTGAAGGCGAGCGTGATGTCGCACTCGCCGCGCACCACCCGCCCCAGCGACTCGGGCGGCTCGCCTTCGAGCAGCTCCACCCGCACCCCCGGGTGGGCGGCGGCGAGGCGGGCCATCGCCTCGGGGATGAGGGTGGCGTTGGCGCTGGGGAAGCCGCAGAGGCGCACCCGGCCGGCGCGCAGCCGGGTGATGGCGTTGAGCTGCTGCCGGGCGGCGGAGATGGAGTCGAGGATGATGTCGGCGTGGCGGGCGAGGGTCTCCCCCGCCTCGGTGAGCCGCATGCCGCGGCCTACGCGGACGAAGAGCGGGCTGCCGACTTCCCGTTCGAGCGCCTTCATCTGCTGCGTGATCGCCGGTTGCGTATAGCCGAGGGCGCGGGCGGCGGCGGAGTACGAGCCGGCGCGGATCACCTCGTGGAACGTCCTGATGTGCCGGGAATCGAACACCCCTGAATCATAAGCGCAACTTGGAGTCCGGGGACATCTCCCCTCCCCCGCTTTTGGATCTCCCCACCTCAGGGCAGCCCTCAACGCAAGTACGCCTTGACAATTCCAAACTGTCAAGGCGTACTTGCCTCATGACAGTTCCCGATCTTGACGATCTCATCGCGGAAGTCGACCGGACGTGCGCCACCGCCCACCGCCCCGGCGAACAGGAACAGCCCGACTGGCTGGCCCTCCTGACCACCGCGGCAGGCCTGGCCGGCCGGCTCCAGGCCCTCGCCGACGACCTGGTCGAGGACTACGTCGAGCACTGCCGGATGCACGGCCGCTCCTGGACGGACATCGGAACGGCCCTCGGCGTGACCCGGCAGGCGGTGCAGCAGCGCTTCCACGCACCCCACAAGCGCTACGGCCCCGAGACGATGAGCGACGAACTCCGCCAGGCCATGACACACGTCAAGCGGGCCGCGGTGCAGCACCGCAACAACTACATCGGGACCGAGCATCTGCTCTGGGGCCTCACCGCCGAGGACAACAGCGCCACCCGCCTCCTGAGCGCCGCCGGCGCGTCGCCCGAATCCCTGCACAGGACCGTCGGGGACCGGCTGAGCATGGGAGCGTCACAGGCGGCCGAACGGATCGCCTGGACCCCCTACTCCCGCAAGGCCATCGCCCTCGCGGAGGAGCGGTCGGAGGAGGCGGGCTCGGCACACATCGACTGCGACCACCTGCTCCTCGGACTCGCCCAGATCGGCCGCGGGGTGGCCGCCGCGGTGCTCGACGAGGCGGGCCTGAGCGCGGAAGCCCTCAGCGAAGCCGCCGCGAACACCGCCAAAGACCAGGCGATTTACGCGCCGTAGAACTCACACCCCGGCGCCGGGGCGGGCACCGGGAGCACGCGCGAGCCGCTCGACACGGCGACCGGCGCAATCAGGCAAGCTGGACCAATGCCCCACTACACCTCGTACGACGACGCCGAACTCGCCTACCGCGTCCTTGAGGCCCGTACCGGCGGCGGAGCCGCCCGCCCGCCGCTCGTCTGCCTGGCCGGCGGCCCGGGGCGGAACGCCGCGTATCTGGGCGACCTCGGCGGGCTCGACGCCGACCGCACCCTGATCGTCCCCGACAGCCGGGGCACCGGCGAGTCCCCGCCCGCCGCCGACCCGAGCGGCTACGCCTTCCTCAGCCTCGCCGAGGACCTCGAAGCGCTCCGCGGCCACCTCGGACTCGAGCGGTTCGCGCTGCTCGCCCACGACGCGGCCGCCGCGACGGCCCAGGCGTACGCCGCCGCCCACCCCGAACGGCTGACGCACCTGATCCTGGTCTGCCCCGGCGCGCGGATGCAGGGCGAACTCCCCCAGGACGCCCGCGAGATCTTCGAGGCCCGCGCCACCGAGCCGTGGTGGCCCGACGCCTATACCGCGGTCCAGATGCTGCCCGACACCACGGACCTGACCGAGGTGCGCAAGCTGCTGCTCCAGGCCGCCCCCATGGCGTACGGCCGCTGGGACGAGCCCCAGCGCGCGCACGCCGCGAGCGAGGGCGAACAGCTGGGCCCGGTGCCGCGCGCGGGCTTCTGGCAGGGCGTGGACGAGGCGGCGCGGCGGGCGGTGCTGGTGCGGCTGCGGGAGGTGCGGTGCCCGGTCCTGGTGGTGACCGGGGACCGGGACGCGGTGACCGGCATGCGCGCCGGTGAGCTGGTCGCGGAGTCCTTCCCGAACGGGCGGGTGCGGCCGCTGCACGAGGTGGGGCACTACCCGTGGGTCGATGAGCCGGATCTCTTCCGCCCGGTGGTCGAGGAGTTCCTCACCCACGGCTGAAAGCCGCCTCCGGCCCGTCACGCCCTTCATGAACGCCGTATGTCAGTCGCATGGCAGCGCCCGCCGCACCGTTGTGACCCTCCGGCCCCGCCCCTATCGTCGAGGACACGAGCACGACATTGGCCGTGTGCCCGAGTGGTTGAGGGACTCGCCTGCAAAGCGAGTTACGCCGGTTCGATTCCGGTCACGGCCTCCATGAACACGAGCACCAACATGGTGGAGATCCCCGCCGGGGAGATCGTCCTGCGGGACGAGGGCACGCGGACGAACTGGCAGGTGGAGGTCGCGGCCTTCCGGCTGGCGCCGTATCCCGTGACCCGCGAGCTGTACCGCGCCGTACGAGGCGAGGCGCCCGCGAGCGTCGTGGCGGGGCCGCGGGCGCCGGTGACCGAGGTCTCCTGGCGGGACGCCGTCCGGTTCTGCAACCTCCTCTCGGAGGCGACCGGGCTCACGCCCTGCTACTCACTGGGCAGCGGCAAGGACCCCGACGCGCAGGACGTGGACTGCGACTGGGCGGCCGACGGCTATCGCCTGCCCTCCGAGGCGGAGTGGGAGTACGCGTGCCGGGCCGGGAACTCCGGTGTGCGCTACGGCGAGCTGGACGAGATCGCGTGGTATCGCGGGAACTCCGGCGACCGGGTGCACGAGGTCGCGGCCAAGGCGCCGAACGCGTGGGGTCTCCACGACATGATCGGCAACGTGTGGGAGTGGTGCTGGGACCTGTACGACCCCGGCGTCTACGGCCCGTACCGGGTCTTCCGTGGCGGGGGCGCGTACGACCCTCCTCGGGGGTGCCGGGCGTCGTGCCGCCGCAAGAGCCACCCGACCCTGCGCATCGACGACCTCGGCTTCCGGCTCGCCCGGTCGCTGTGACCTCGCAAGGGTCGCTGTGACCTCGCAAGGGTCGTTGTGACATCACGAGGGTTGCTGCCTGATCGCTTTTTGGTCACGGCAGTCAACCTGAACCCCAAGTGAACCGTCTCCCCCGTGTGTATAAACGTAAAAACATATCGACGGACCGGAAGCGCAAGGCCAAGCCGATAGCCGGGCTTCTGACGGCCGCCTCCCTCGCGCTCGCCCTCAGCGGCTGCGGCGGCGCCTCGTACGACGCGACCGCGCCGAGCAGCGCCCGCGAGCGCGCCTCGGCCGACGGGAAGGAAGTCAAGGCCGGGGCCGTCGACTGTTCGAAGGCCAAGTGCGTCGCCCTCACCTTCGACGCCGGGCCCAGCGAGAACACGCCCCGCCTGCTGGACATCCTGAAGCAGGAGAAGGCGCACGCGACCTTCTTCATGCTCGGCAAGAACCACGTCCTCAAGCACCCCGACATGGTGCGCCGCATCGCGGCGGAGGGCCATGAACTGGCCAACCACACCTGGACGCACAAGATCCTGACCAAGTCCGACGACGACGAGGTGCGCGACGAGATCACCCGCACCCAGGACGCCGTATCCAAGATCACCGGCTCCAAGCGGCCCCTCCTGATGCGCCCGCCGCAGGGCCGCACCGACGACCGGGTCACCAAGATCTGCCGCGAGCTCGGCATCGCGCAGGTGTTGTGGAGCGTCACCGCGAAGGACTACCAGACGACCGACTCCGCGCTCATCACCAAGCGGGTGCTCGACCAGGTGGACCGCGACGGCATCATCCTGCTGCACGACATCTACAAGGGCACCGTGCCCGCCGTTCCGGGGATCCTCGAGGGACTCAAGAAGCGCGGCTACACGGTCGTCACCGTCTCCGAGCTGATGGCCCCCGGGAAGCCCGAGGCCGGCAAGGTCTACAAGCCCTGAGGGAGCCGGGCCGGCGCCCGGTTCACACGGACCGGACGGCGATCGTGCAGAGCCGCTTGGTGGCCCGGGTGAGGGCGACGTACAGGTCCCGCTCGCCACTGGAGCGGGCCGCGGTGATCTCCTCCGGGCCCACGATGACGACCGCGTCGAACTCCAGGCCGCGCGCCTCCGACGCCGGTACGAGGCTCGCCTGCCGCGCGATCCCCGCAGCCGTCAGCTCGTCCAGCCTGGTGTCCGCGCAGATCACCCCGAGCAGTTCGCCGGGGTGCGCCGCTGTCTGGGCCCGGAGCTCCTGCGTAACGGTGGCGGCAAGCGTGCGCGGGGGCGCGGTGCGGGTACGGGGCGCCTCGCCGCGGCGGATCGAGCGGCTTGGCGTCTGGCCGGGGGCGATGCGTGCGAGCAGGTCCCGGGTGGTGGCCAGGATCTCCTGCGTGGTGCGGTAACTGACCGTCAGCGTGTGCAGCTGGAACCGCGAGCCGACATGGGGGTTCAGCGCCTGCCTCCAGTCGCGTGCGGTCGACGCCGGGCCCGCTTGGGCGAAGTCGCCCACCAGGGTCATCGACCTGGCCGGGCACCGGCGTACGATCATCCGCCACTGCATGGCGGTCAGCTCCTGCGCCTCGTCGACGACGACGTGTCCGTACGTCCGCTCGGGCGGGCCGTCCAGCAGACTCGTCGCCTCGTCCAGCAGCGGCACATCGGCGTCGGTCCACCGCCAGGCGTCGGCGTCGTCGGCGTCGGCGTCGGCGTCGGGGGTGCGCAGCAGCCGGGACCGCTCGTCATCGGTCAGCTGCGGGAGATGCTCGGCGAGCGCGCCGGGGTCCGTCAGGAGGGCCCGTACGACATCGGCGGGCGCGAGTCGCGGCCAGAGCGCTTCCACGGCGCGGTCGACATGGGCGTCGTCCAGGAGGTTCGCCCGGACGGTGTCCGCATCGAACTCATCGGCCGCCCCCTCGGCCGGTGCGTCGTCGAGGCCTAGTCGGCGCAGGTCGGCCGCAGCGGCCTGGTCGAGGTCGAGGTCGATGAGCTGCGCGACCTCGACCTCGATGCGCTCCAAGGTCTCGGCCGTGCCGCGTTCCAGCGCGTCCGTGACGGCGTCGACCAACAGCTCTTTGAACACCTGGCGCGCGCGGTTGTGCCCCAGGCCGGCTGTCACGGCCGCGTCGCGTGCCCTGGCGACATCCCCGTCCTCCAAGCGGACCCATTCCTGTCCCACCCGCACGGTGAAGTCACCGCCCGGTGCCTGCCGGAAGCGCACCAGGTCCGCCAGCGCGTCGGCCAGCGCGGCACTGCCCTTGAGGAGCGCCGTATCGATCGGCTCCACGGCGTCCGGCACGGCCCCGGGCCCCACCCCGGGCCCCGCCCCGGCAAGCTCCTGACAGGTCGCCAGGACGACGTCGTTCTCCCCCAGCGACGGCAGGACCTGGGAAATGTAGTCCAGGAACCGCGCGTTCGGCCCGAGCACCAGGACACCGTGCTCGGCGGCGCGCGGGAACGCGTACAGCACATAGGCCGCCCGGTGCAGCGCCACCACCGTCTTGCCGGTGCCGGGGCCACCCTGCACCACCGTCACCCCCCGGTGCGGGGACCGGACGATCGCGTCCTGCTCCGCCTGAAGCGTCGCGACCGCCGCCCGCATCCGTCCCGTACGCCGCGCCCGCAGCGCCTCCGTCAGCGGGCCGTCGCCCACGACGTCGTCGGCGGTGGGGGCGGAGCCGTCCAGCAGCTCGTCGCTCACCGCGACCACCGCGCGGCCCTTCAGACGCAGGTGACGGCGGCGCCGCAGGCTCATCGAGTGGATCGACGTCGCCTCGTAGAAGGGCCGCGCCGCGTCCGCGCGCCAGTCCACGAGCAGCGGCAGGTCGCCCTCGTCCGTGCGCAGGCCGAGACGTCCGATGCGCAGGGCGGTACCGTCCACACCGTCGATCCGGCCGAAGACCAGCCCCTCCTCGGCCCCCTCCAGCCTGCGCACCTCCCTCGCCAGGCGCCCGGCGGCGACCTCGCGCTCGTACACCTCGCCCGTGCTGTCGGCCGATGCCTTCAGCACCTCGGCCAGCTGCGTTCGCGCGTCGGCGATCCGCTCGTTGACCAGTCCGTACAGGGCGGACACATGGGTTTGCTCCAACTCGACCTGGCGCCGCGCGGCGGTGCCCGGGACCTGCGACAACACAGGACTCCTCTCGGTTCAGCCGCACCACTATGCGGCTGAACTCCCGAGAAAGTAAGTCTTGACTTACTTGAGCCGATCCGCCCCCAACGGGCGCCGCCCCGGGCCGTCGCCTAGGGCGCGGTGCGGGTGAAGTGGAACGGGCATCGGGCGCCGCCCAGGCCGATGGTGGTGGCACGCTCGAAGCGGAACCCGTGCCGATCCGGGTCGATCGCCTCGATCCAGTTCCCGTCGAACGCGCACATGACGGGGGTCAGCTCCGGGGCGGAGTTCGCCACCAGCACCTCGTGATAGAAGCACCGGTGAACGTCCAGCAGATAACGCTGATCGTCATCGGCTGTGCGCTGGAAGGTGAACGCCTTGCCGAAGGCGTACTCCTCACGGGACTTCGACACGTCCACCATCGCCCTGAACGGATCCGGCGCGGCGTCCAGCATGGCCCGGGTGCTCGCGTAAACCGCCTCTCCGAGCGGTTCGACCAGCGCGGCCCGTACCGCGCGGGTGGCGGCGTCGCCGCCCAGCCGCGGGAGCAGCGTCTCGTACGCCGCGACCACCGCCAGGGTGATGCGGAGGTTGTACCGCGAGGGCTCGTCGACAACCAGGTGCGCGTTCGCCGCCTCCAGCGCCGCGTGCCGCTCGCGCATCGCGGAGACGAGGTCGCCGGGGAGCGCCTGCTCTCGCGATGTCGCGGATATGTGGTCGAAGAAACCGTCGACAAGCATCGCTGTGTCGCGCTCGGGATCGGGAACGTAGTCGCCGTCGGTCATTCCGAACTGGTCGGTGGTCACGAAAGGTCCTTTCGGGACGGGCTCAGTCCCGAGAACGACCTGACAACGCGCAGGGCGGAGCCGGGCCGTGCTCGCGACGAGCGAGCACGCCGACGCGCTCCACCGACCAACCTGGCGTCGACGAACCTCATGGATTCTGTCGCGGCGATCGTCGCACAGGCGCGGGTGACGTGTCGAACGATGCGGTTGTCGGAACCGCTGGGCGGTTCAGGCTCCGGCGAGGACCGTGGTCACGACCTTGCGGACGGCGCCGGCCTCGGGCGGGGTGCCCTTCCGGTCGGCGAACAGCAGATGCGCGGCCCCGATCAGGGTGGGGGCGAGCGTGTCGACGTCCGCGTCCGCCGCGATACGGCCCAGGTCGCGCTCGGCGGCGAGGTAGGAGGCGACCATGGCGGCGGCCTCCGTCAGGACCGGAATCCCGGTCGGCCTGGCCTCGCGCAGCCGGGCGCGCAGGTCGTCGCGGGAGATGATGAGGCCGACGACGGCCACGGCGACCGACCCGAACAGCTCCGTCAGCGCGCGGGTGAGGTTGTCGGCGACGGCGCCGGTCCCGGCGGACTCGCGCAGGGCGGCGGCCTGGTGGTCGATCCGGGCGATGCGGTCGAGCACGAGCTCGGCGAGGAAGGCGTCGAAGTCGGCGAAGTGCCGGTGCAGGACCCCCTTGGCGCAGCCCGCCTCCGTGGTCACCGCCCGGCTGGTCAGCGCGCTCGGCCCGTCCCGGAGCAGGACGCGCTCGGCGGCGCCGAACAGCTGCTCGCGCGCGTCGCGGAGAGCCACCCCCGTCGGCATCCTCGGCACCTCCTCCTTGTCTCGGTGGGACTGGTGGGACTGTACCCGGTTGACGAGTGGGCGCTCGCCCACTCATAGTGGGCACATGCCCACTACAGGATCTGAGCAAGCGCCTCTCTCCGCACGCGAGTCCCATCAAGCCCGCGAGATGGCGGAGTCATTCGGCTCGGACGCCGAACGCTACGACCGGGCCCGGCCCCGCTACCCCGACGCCATGGTCGACGCGATCACCACCGCGAGCCCCGGGCCCGACGTCCTCGACGTCGGCGTCGGGACCGGCATCGCGGCCCGGCAGTTCCAGGCGGCCGGCTGCACCGTGCTGGGCGTCGATGTGGACGCCCGCATGGCCGAATTCGCGCGCCGCGGCGGCGGACTCGACGTCGAGGTGGCGGCCTTCGAGGCCTGGGACCCGGCCGGCCGAACCTTCGACGCGGTCATCGCCGGACAGACCTGGCACTGGATCGACCCGGTCACGGGAGCGGCCAAGGCGGCCGAGGTGCTACGGCCCGGCGGTCGGCTGGCCGTGTTCTGGAACGTATTCCAGCCCTCGCCCGATATCGCGGAAGCCTTCGCCGAGATCTACCGCCGGGTCCTGCCCGACTCGCCCCGCAACCCCTGGACGAAGTCCGCGCTCGACCCCTACTCGACGCTGTTCACCAGGGCGGTCGACGGGATACGGCAGACGGGCGCGTTCGGCGAGCCGGAGCAGCGACGGTTCGACTGGGAGCGCGGCTACACCCGGGAGGAGTGGCTGGATCAGCTCCGTACCGGCGGCGACGCGAGCCAGCTGGCACCGGCCGAGCTGGCGGAGCTGCTGGCGGGCACCGGGGCTGCGATCGACGCGATGGGGGGCGGCTTCACGATGCGTTACGCCGCGGTGGTGATCACCGCGGCGCGAACCGGCGCCGCTTGACCTGTTTTACGTGCCGTCGGCAGGGCCGTGTCGGGACCGGTCCCACCGCGGAGCGCGTATACACCTCACGTGCAGTCGGGTTCGGAGGTGTATGTGATGTCGAAGCGTACGGTCATGCTCGTCGTGGCCGGGCTCGTGCTGGCAGCTGTGACCGCTCTCGGTATCGTGCTCAAGCAATCGGCCCCCTCGGGCAGCGCCGCCCCATCAGGCGGTGACGAGGCCAAGCGGCCGGGACCGCCGCGTGTCTACGCCTATATGACGGTCGACTTCGGCCAGGACTGGACACAGACGCGCAGCGAACTCGTCGCCATGAACGGCACCAAACAGATCGGCCGCGCCTCCTTCGGCTGGCTCGGCACCGACCCCGCCTTCACCACCGACGGCCGCTACGTGTTCACGACGGTCGGCGACCGCATCCTGGCCATCTCGGCCACAACCGGCAAGGTGACGAAGGTTGCCTGCGACGGATGCCAGGACCGCTCCCTGAAATGCCAATGCCAAACGGTCGTGCCCATCGGCGCCGGCAAGGTCGCCTGGCTCGACAAGGGCAACCACCTCATGCTCGCCGACCTCGCGGCCAAGGCACCGACGCCGCGGCGAACGGCCACGACGGTTCCCACCTGGCGCAATGACTGGGACGAGGCGGCCCCGCAACTGCTCGCTGGCACCGACGGCACCGTGCTGGCCGCATACACGGACTCGTTGTCGAGCAAGACCGGGCCGGTGTACCTGGTGACACTGGACGGCGGGCCACGCCGACTGGCGCCGCACCGGCAGGACTCCGTCGAGTCGGCGCAGTTCAGCCCTGACGGCACACGGGTGGCGCTGGCAGGTGACGAAGCCGAATCCTGTGCCACGGTCACCGTGGTGAACGTCGGGTCCGGCGAGGGCAGGACCCGCCCGGTCAAGGCCGCGGCGGGCGCGAAGTGCAGCACGCGCGACGGGTACGTCGGCGAAATGTGGTGGGACCCCGAGGGCGCCCTGAACGTCTACTTCCAACCCGCCGAGAAGGAAGACACCATGAACGGCGTGCAGCGCCGGCTCGCGGATGACCGGTGGGTTGCCGCGGACGCCGACCCGGCCAGCCAGGCACACCGACTGGCCGCAGGTGCCACGGCGATCCTCAGCCATCCCGGTGTCCGCGACCGGGACTTCCTCTATGTCGAGATCGGCGGCCAACGCACCGAGATCGAGGGAGAGGTGAACCGCGTCGCCGTCCCCACGCGCTAGGGGTCCGGTGCCGAGAAAACCGATCGACAGACAAGTCCGCGACGCACTGTGATGGCTCCGACCGCCCGCCGCATGGAGCGGGCCGACGGCAGGAGCTGCTCTTGGCACCCGGGAGAACCGCGGACCCCCGCCCCGCGATCGATGCCGCACTGGCCAGGCGCCTCGTCGATACGCAGTTCCCGCAGTGGGCCGACCTGCCTCTCAAGCGGCTCGACCCGGCCGGCTCGGACCATGTGATCTACCGGCTGGGCGAGGAGCTGTCCGTCCGGCTGCCCCGCCACGCCGGGGCAGCCGGGCAGGCCGAGAAGGAGTCCGAGTGGCTTCCCCGGCTCGCCCCGCACCTGCCCCTGGCCGTCCCGGTACCGGTGGGGGTGGGTGAGCCTGACTTCGACTATCCGTGGCCGTGGGCGGTGTCCCGCTGGCTGGATGGTGAGGTGGCGACCGTTGAGGCATTGGCCGACTCCTCCAGGGCTGCCGTCGAACTGGCGGAGTTCCTGACCGCCCTTCAGCAGTTCGTGCCCGAGAACATCCAGGTCGAGGACGCTCGCGAGGACCTGGACCTCACCGTCCGGCCGCTGGCCGACCGGGACCGCGCGACCCGGGCCGCGATCGCGGAGGTCGACGGCGCGTTCGATACGGCGGCCATGACCGAGCTGTGGGACGCGGCGCTGAACGCCCCAGGATGGGACCGCCCTCCGGTCTGGTGTCACGGCGACTTCCACATCGGCAACCTGCTGACCGTCAACGGCCGCCTCAGCGCGGTCATCGACTTCGGTGGACTCGGCATCGGCGACCCGGCCTGTGACCTGACCATCGCCTTCACCCTGATGTCGGCCGGGAGCCGGGCCGCCTTCCGGACCGCGCTCGGCGTGGACGACGCCACCTGGACCCGGGGCCGCGGCTGGGCATTGGCCACTGGACTGAACGCCTACACCCACTACGCCGCCGCCAACCCCCGGGTCGCCGCGCAGACCACCCGCCAGATCACCGAGGCGCTCATCGGCTGATTGACTGCTCCCCCGGGGTCACTCTCCGATGGCGTCGCCGAGCGTGATGCGGATACCCACCGTGCCCTCCCGGCCGCGGCGCAGCACGCTCCCCCACACGGTGAGCCGCCCGGTCAGGCCGTACTTCCGGCGCAGGAGCCCGCGATAGCGCTCGACGTCGGCCCCGTACAGGACCTCGGCGCGACCGGGGACGTCGTCGCCGCGTCGGTTGCCGCGCAGATCACACGGCGCGACCAGGACATCGCCCCGATTGCGGATGCGCTTGACCTTGCCGGAGTCGGCCCGCGTCCACACACCCAAGGTGTCGCCGTCACGGACCACCCACACCGGGGTCGGCACGGTACGCCCGTCCCTGCGATAGGTGGTAACCAGCACGTACTTGCTCGCGCCCAGCCGGGCGAGTTCAGCGTCTGGAGAAGCCACGGCCTCACCTTAGCTGTCCACCTCGGGCGCTGCCCGGCCGATGCGCTCACCAGCGGTCCCAGTGCAGGACCTCCTCGCGCGGGATGCGAGGAGCGGGCTTGAAGTCGGTGCCGATGGTGAAGGCCAGCGGGATGAACGCCGCCAGCATGACCTCCTCGTACGGCACTCCGAGCACCTGGGCCAGCTCGCGTTCGAGCGGCCCCTGCGCGGTGGTCCACACCGTGCCCAGGCCGCGCGCCCGGGCGGCCAGCATGAAGCTCCACACCGCGGGCAGGATCGATCCCCACGCCCCCGCCTGCACGGGCACCGGAGCGCGGTCGGTCCGCCCCTCCACGCCGGGGATGACGAACGCGGGCACCCGGTGGATGTTGTCGGCCAGGTGACGCAGGCCGTCGAAGACCCGCTCGGTGGAGCGGGCGTGATAGTTCATGCGCCGTACGTCACGCTCGGTCAGCGGCTGCCCGGCGACCAGGGGCAGGGCGCGCAGGAAGAGGTCGGCCACCGCCCGCCGCTGCTTCGGCTCGGTGACAACGAGGAAGTGCCAGCGCTGCCGGTTGCGCCCGGTGGGCGCCTGCACGGCCAGGTCCACGCACTCCTCGATCAGGGCACGGGGCACCGGGCGGGTCAGGTCCAGGCGCTTGCGTACTGCGCGGGTCGTGCTCAGCAGCTCGTCAGGGGTGAGGTCGAGCGTCACAGCAGGCCTCCATCTGCGTGCAAACAATTGACGGACAGATGATCTGGACCGTATGACCGCCAATCATCTGCTGTCAAACAATCTTCGGGGAGATTGATCTGCTGTAGCCTGATGGCACACGGAAGAGGAGAGCGATGGCGACGACGAACAGGGCGGCCGACCGCGCCCGGCCGGCATACTTCGCGCAACTCGCCGCCGAGCGGCTGGATATCGCGCTGTGCCGGGCCTCGGCCGCCGTGGCCCGCGCCGCCGACGCGCACGCCACCGGGGAAGGGCTCGGAGTCGGGCAACACCTCGTGCTCCAGATGCTCGACGCCGTCGGCCCCTGCTCCCAGCAGGCGCTCAGCGAGGAACTGCGGATCGACCGCAGCGTCATGGTCGGCATCTGCGACGACCTGGAGCAGTCGGGCCACATCTGCAGGGAGCGCAACCCGCGCGACCGGCGCTCCTACGCCGTCACCATCACCGACTGGGGCCGCCAAAGGCTCGCCGAGGCCCAGGCCTCGATCCCCGCGTTCCTTGCGGACACCTTCCGCGTCCTCACCCCCGACGAGCGCGGCCAACTGAGCGCGATCCTCGGCAAACTGCTCCAGCCGGAGAGCAGTAACGTGCCGGACCATGACGGACGATGACGCGACGCCCGCCCTGCTGATCAAGGCCGGTGCGCTGCTCCGCGACTGCGGTGAGCGGCTGATGGACGACGCTGAGACGGACGCGGTCCCGCGCCTGCTCGCGGAGACGACCCGCTGCTACGACGCCGTCGCGGGGAAGCTGAGCGCCAATGACGCCGAGACCGCCGCCACCGTCGCCGTGGGGCGCTCGACGGTAGCGGCGCTGGCCCTGCACCAGTGCGCCTGGGACGAGCTGGACTGCGACTGGTCGTGGGAGGACGAGAGCGACGGGCCGTACCTGGGCCATATGCAGGAGTTCGACGACGACGGCATCAGCGAACCACTCGTCGCGCGGGCCGTCGAGGCGGCCCGCGCCGCCCTGGACGCCGACCCCGGCGACCCTCTGGTGCGCCTTCATCTGGCCCATGCCCTGTGCTGGTCCGGCGACCGGGACGGTGCGGTCGCCGCGTACGCGGAGGTGCTGCGGCGTGACCCGGAGGACCATGTCGCGCGCGACAGGCTCGCCGAGCTCGGGGAAGAGGTATCCGAGGACGACGATTTCGACGGCATCGGGTCCCCGTCCCCGGGCCGCTACGCGTTCGCCTTGGTCCGCGCAGAGGCCGGGAACGCGAGCTGGGGATGGTCCTCGGTCGCGACCGCTTGCGGTTCGGTCGCCGCCGCGCGACGCGACGCCGACGCGGTCCTCAAAAGCCTTGCCGACGCGGATCTCACCCGAGAAGAGCTCTCCGAAATGCTGAGGCTGACCCTCGAAGTCCACCGCCCAGGCCAGCCCGTCACCCGCTTCGACCTCATCGACCGCGTCCCGGCCGAGCCCCGCGAGGGGGTCTTCCTCATCGACTGGTCAGGCATCCCGGAGGGCGAGCCCTTGGACCCGCCCCTTCCGCCCGGACGGCCCGTTCGGTTCGATGGGGAGACCTGTTTCCACGGTGGACGGTCGTAGCCGTCTCGTTCAGCGACGGCCCGCGTAGGTGAGGAAGGCGGTCCAGGCGGTTGGGGTGACGGCGAGTTGGGGGCCGTGAGGGTGCTTGGAGTCGCGGATGCGGATGGTGTCGGGGGTGAGGGCGACCTCGACGCACTCGGGCCCGTCGTTGGTGCTGTAGCTGCTCTTCGTCCACTCGGAGGGCTTGAGGGTCATGTCTCTCCCCGTAGTTTCTCGATGAAGGCCAACGACTCCCGTGGCCTGAGAGCCTGCGCCCGGATCATGCCGTAGCGCATCTCAAGGACCTGGACCTCTTTGGGATCGGAGATCAGACGGCTGGTGAGCTGCACTTCGTTGTGTCCAACCGTCGTACCGTCCCTGAGCTTCAGTACTTGGAGGGAACCACCGAGCCCGGCGTGATCCTCGCACTCAGTGGGCATCACCTGGATTTCGACGTGTCGCAACTTCCCAAGCCCAAGCAGATGTTCGAGCTGATGCCGCAACACCATTCTGCCCCCGATCGGGCGCCGCAGCACCGCCTCTTCCTGGACGAAGGTCAGCAGTGGGGCATGCGGCTGATCGAAAATCGTCTGCCGTCCCATACGCGCGGATACCAGGCGTTCAAACTCGTCTTGGCTATACGACGGACGTCGCTGGCCAAACAAGGCGCGGGCGTAATCCTCCGTCTGCAGCAGACCATGCACAACGGTGTTGCCGTACGCACCCAGCTCGACCGTCTCGCCCTCCAGCTTCGCCAGATCCCTCACCTTCTTCGGATACCGCGCCTCCGCGACGTCCTTCTTCATCGCCGCGATCTTGCCGCCCGCCCCCAGCACTTCATCCGCCTTGTCCAGGAACTCCGGCCTGGGAATCCGCCGAGCCCGCTCGACGGCCGAAACCAACTCCTCCCCATACCCGATCGCCGCCCCCAACTCCGCCTGCTTCAGCCCCGCCGCCTCACGCCACAACTTGATCTGACGACCGACCGCCCTCATCACCGCACCGCTGTCGTCCTCTTCGACTCCCTGGATCTCACTCATCTATCTGCCCACCTCCGACGTGTCCGTGCCCAACGTCGCCCGCCCAGCACGCGTCACGGCGTACGGACCGGACAAGCGCCGGACCGCAGCCGGAGCACTACCGGACGGTCACCGTCCGTATTGGCGTCGCTACTTTCAAGCCTAGTTACTCGCGACCACGCTGAGTGATGTGAGCCGACATTTCACTCGAACAGACACTTCCGTTTCCGCACCCCCACCCACCGCCCTCCACTTCACCGTCCTGCTCTCCGCCACCCGCAAGGGCGCCCGCCTGGCCCGCCTCCTCGCCACCGAACGACTCCGCTCATGGGGGCTGCCGCACGACACGGCGGCACTCGTCATCGCCGAACTGAGCGCCAACGCGGCGCTGCACGGCCGCGTGCCGGGCCGGAACTTCCGCCTCACGCTGGCCGTCGCGGCCAACGGCCCGACGGCGACGCTCCGTATCGAGGTACGGGACCCGCGCACGGAACAGCTACCAACCGTCCGCCGACGCGGGGAGACCGGCGGCGAATCGGGGCATGGGCTGCTGCTCGTGAAGGAGTTGGCGGACCGCTGGGGTGTTGTGCCCGAGCTGATCTGCAAAACGGTGTGGGCCGAACTCACTTTCCCTCGCTGAGCCTCGCCCCACCGGAGGCCGGAAACCTTGACTCCGGTGCTGCGCGCGCTGGTGGGGCGGGCGGTCAAAGACAAAGAACCTCAAGAAAGAACCAACCCAACCCAACCAAACCTCACACCCATCACCCGGATAGGTGAATCCGCCCAACTCGGCTGGCGCAGCTGCCGATTGGCGAGGCAGGCTCGGTCTTGACAACCCCAGACATGCGACGGCCCCCGGCCGGGACTCGCAATCCCGATCGAGGGCCTGACCACCGAGGAAGAGAGACCTTCCCGATGGCTGAGCAGCAGCTTAGCGCGCCTCCGCGCGCCCGTTTCCTGGTTCGTCGATCCGCTAGCGGAGTGACCTCAGTGAGTGAATACCAGCCTGCCCAGTACACGATCATCGGCCACCACCTCTCCCAGCACAACGATCTGTCCCTGACGGCGATCGGCCTCGGAGCGCACATCCTGTCGCTGCCCGATGGCTCACCGGTGGACATCCTGACGCTCGCCGAGAAGTTCCCGGAGGGCCGGAGCAAGATCGCTGCCGCGCTGCGGGAGTTGGAGGCGCACGGCTACATCGAGCGGATCCGGGAGCGCACACCCCAAGGGCAGATCATCACCCGAACGTTCTCGTACAACTTCCCCGAGGCCACCCGCGCCCGCCGCGAACGCGAGGCGCAGGCCGCGCGCCTCGCTCCCCTACGGGCCGTACCGTCGCTGCAGAAGTCACCGAAGCCGAAGACCAGCGGCTCTCCGTCCGGCTCCAGCACCCGCACCGGCGCCGCTCCCGACGCCGACGCCGACCCCGACCCGGCCCCCGTCTCTGCCCAGACCCCCGCCTCTGACGCCAACGCCGCCGTAGATCCCACACCGCAGCCCCGCACCGACCGCGTACCACCGCCGTCTCTCCCCCAGCCCAACGCGCCCGCGCCCGAGCGCACCCGCACCGCCGCCGCCCTGCTCGCCGCTCTGCGCCGCGACGACGACCGGTTACTGCTCTCCGAGCGCGACGTACGCCGCCTCGCCCCGGCCGTGGCCGCCTGGCTGGAGCGCGGCGCCACCCCCGACGCCGTACGCCACGCCCTGGCCACCGGCCTTCCGCCGGACCTGCGCCACCCCGCCGCCCTCCTCGCCCACCGCCTCACCGCGCTGCTCCCGCCACCTCTCCCAGCGGACCTGCTGGCCGAGCCCACACCACGCCCGCCAGTCGTCCCCCTCCAGAACTGCGACGGCTGCGACCGCGCCTTCCGCGCCCCCAGCCCCGGCTGCTGCCGCGACTGCCGAGAGGCGAACGAGGCCCCGGCCCTCGCCGCGTAGAGGCCCGTCCTCAGGAGACCCCAATGCCAGCCGCCCAGACCGGTACCGACAACGAAGTTCTCGCTGAACCTGCACGGCATTCCCAGAGACCTCGCCGCTTGCCTGAGTACGCAATACTTGTCCGCATGTCCGCGATGTCTGCCGCCGAACCGTCACAGCCTGTCGCAGAGGTGCTGCGGCAGCGCTATGCGAGAAGGCTTCCCGGCTCACTCAGCAACCTGGCCGGGCCGACGCATGGCGCCGTTCAGCTGCCGTTGCACGTGGCCTGGTCTGGGCTGACACGGTTCGATCTCGACAGGCCGCGGTCGCGGATGAGCATGTACCGCACGGTGCTAGCCGAAGGGCAGCACACCGACCTCATCGCCCTGCTGAACCGGGACCTCCTGATCGGTCAATGGCCCGTCCTTCGCATGCTGATCAGCCGCGCGATCCGTGATGTGTGGGAGGCTGCCTTCTTCGAGTTGGCCTCCGCTCGCCCGGCAGCCGCGGTGTGAACTTCAGCGACTTAGAGGTCGCGCGGATAGGCGGCTGGCCGCCGTCCGGACCGGTGTGCTGGGCAGACCGTTGGCG
This sequence comes from Streptomyces sp. LZ34, assembly GCF_053890475.1. Lineage (NCBI taxonomy): Bacteria > Bacillati > Actinomycetota > Actinomycetes > Kitasatosporales > Streptomycetaceae > Streptomyces > Streptomyces sp. LZ34. The sequence continues at coordinate 7,864,759 of NZ_CM132680.1, read as the reverse complement.
AGCCGAGTGCCAGAGCGAGCTGGCAAGGTGTCGGTATGTCAGTTCACTCTCCCTTGATCTCCAGCCTGCCTCCGTCCTGCCACCACATCGTGGATTTCGACCTCGTCACCCTCGACGGTCGGCTGATCCTCGTCGGCAGCCCCGACCGAGACCGGCGTGCCTGCACCTGGGATCCGGCCAGCGACCGCTGGACCCAGTTCGAACTCGACGTCCCGGACGAGGACTTCCCCCGCACGGACCTCACTGCGCTCGGTGCCGCAGTGGTGGACGGCCGGATCGTGATCGGCGGCGGAGGTGACCACCAAGGCTTCGCCATGTGGGACCTGGAGACGGGCAAGGTACGGCTGAGCGCACAGGAGGGCGGCCTGGCCTCGGTAGTCAGGGCCGACTTCGGTGACCGCTCGAGGTTGCTCGTGGGATTCGCGGGCACGTGGGGCGTGGAGTTGTGGGACCCGTCCGTTGCCGAGCCGGAGGACGGGCATGACGACGATGCCGACCTTGACGACGAGGACGATTCGGTGACAGAGCCGGAGCAGCCCTCGCCTTACGACTCTCTCGTGGACATTCAGGAGCTGGAATGCCAGTCGGGCGCCAGTAGCGCTGCCGCGGCGGGACTGTTGGCAGGGCGGCCGGTCGTGGTGGCCGGTGGTCGGCACGGCGGCGTGCTCGTGTGGGACATCGAGGAAGAGCGGCACCTCGCCAAATTTGACGACCTGGACGAGACGCTCACCGAGTTCGCCCTGGCCTCGGTGGACAGGCGCGTACGGGTCGTCGCAGCGGGTGGGCAGAGTCTCGTGCTGGGAGATCCCGAATCCAACGAGTGGAGCGAACCCCTCACCGTGCCCGGGGACGAAATCAGCTGCTTGACTGCCGGCACCGTGCACGGTCGTCTGTTCGCCGTCACCGGAGCAAGGGACGGCAGCATCTGCGTGTGGGACCTGGCCGAGCGCCGGTTGCTGGGCCAGCCGCTCCAGGGGCACAGCAGCGAGGTGTTCGGGCTGCGGGTGGCCGATCTCGACAGCCGCCCTGTGATCATCAGTAGTGCGCACTGCGACTCAGTCCACCTCTGGGAATTTCCGTTGTAGAGGTCATTTATGAGGGCGGATAGGCGTGTGGTCAGGGTCGGCGGTTCGGGCGTTCGTCCCAGCGGTGGGTTGTCCATGCTCGTCGGATCAGGCTGCGTACAGTGATGATCGTGTCAGCGAGGTCGAAGAAGGCGTCGATGACGGTGGCGCGGCGTTCGTAGCAGCGGGCCAGTCGGTGAAAGGCGTTCTGCCAGGCGTGCGTGCGCTCGACGTGCCAACGCCGACTGGCCTGGATCGGTGCTTTCTCGCCTTTGTGCGCGATGCGGCCGCGGAGGCCGCGTTCGCTGAGCAGAGTGCGGGTGGTGTCCGAGTCGTAGCCGGCGTCCAGGTGCACGGTGATGTCGTCGGGCAACGGCCCGAGGTCGTCCAGGCGGTCCAGGGTCGGGGCGAGCAGCGGGGAGTCGTGGCGGTTGGCGCCCGCCAGGACGCGGCCCAGCGGAATGCCGTATCCATCTGTCATGCCCGAGCGTTTCAAACCCTGTTTGCCGCGGTCGACCGGTGAGCGTCCGGCGACCTCGCCGCCCCCGGGAGCCTTGGTGATGGAGCCGTCGACGGCGATCTGGTCGAGGACGAGGCCGACGATCCGGTCGTAGGACTCCAACGCGATCTGCTTGAGCCGGGCGAAGACGCCAAGTCGGATCCACTCGTCGCGACGGTTGCGGATCGTGGTGGCCGAGCATGTCGTGTCGGCGATCGCCTCGTAGGAACAGCCGAAGCGCAGCAGTTGCAGAAGCTTGTCGAAGATGATCCTGTCACTGATCCATCGAACCCGGCGGCCACCGCGTTGCGCGCCGCGGCAGCAAAGTCGTCGACGGTCTGGGCGATCTCGACCTCGGCCAGCTCCCTGGGGGTGACGAAGTCCTTGGGGCCCTCATGGGTGAACACCTGCCCCTGCGGCGCCACCGCGGAGGGGCCGACCGGCAGTTGGTCGCAGCTACACATCGCAGCGAGGGACGTATGAGTCAGCCGAAGGACACGTCCGACTCCCAGTCGGCCGCCGCCGAAGCCGCCGCGACGGCTGAGATGTCGATGCCGCCCTCCGTCCAGGCCGGTGCCATGACCCACGCGATCTTCCGCGTCGCCCGCCTGCACCGCGCGCTCGCCGCGCAACTCCTGCGCCGCGTCGGCCTCCACCCCGGCCAGGAACTGGTCATGATGCAGCTGTGGGACCGCGGCCCCCAGCGTCAGACCGACCTGGTGCGCCTGCTCGGCTCCGACGCGGCCACCATGACCCGCACGATCCGACGCCTCGAACACGCCGGCTTCGTCCGCCACCGCCCCTCCACCACCGACAAACGCGCCTTCATCATCGAACCCACCACCGCCAGCCTCGCCCTGCGCCGCGAGGTCGAACACATCTGGTCCGAACTCGAAAACTACGTCGCCGACAGCCTGACCCCCGACCAGCAGACCGAAGCCATCGACGCCCTGACCCGGATCGAACACAGCCTCGTCCAGGCCACCACCCGGCACGCCTCCGCGGAGCAGTAACGTGCCGGTCCATGACGGACGATGACGCGACGAACGCTCTGCTGATCAAGGCCAGTTCGCTGCTCCGCGACAGCAGCGAAGGGCTGATAGACGGTGCCGAGACGGACACAGTCCCGCACCTGCTCGCGGAGGCGACCCACTGCTACGACGCCGTCGCGCGGAAGCTGAGCGCCGACGACGGCGAGACCGCCGCTACCGTTGCCGTAGGACGCTCGACGGTAGCGGCGCTGGCCCTGCAGCGGTGCGTTCTCGATGAGCTGGACTGCGACTGGTCGTGGGAGGACGGAAGCGACGGGCCGTACCTCGGCGACATGCAGGAGTACGACGACGACGGCCTCAGCGAGCCGCTGGTCACGCGGGCGGTCGAGGCGGCCCGCGCGGCCCTGGAGGCCGACACCGGCGATCCCCTGGTGCCCCTTCAGCTGGGCCATGCGCTGTGCTGGTCCGGGGACCGCGACGGCGCCGCCACCGCGTACGCCGAGGCACTGCGGCGCGACCCGGGAGACCATGTCGCGCAGGACAGCCTCGCCGAGCTCGGGGAAGAGGTGCCCGAGGAAGACGATGTCGACGATGTCGGGTCGCCCGACCGCTACGCGTTCGCCTTGGTGCGCGAAGAGGCCCGGATCAGCAACTCGGAGTGGTCCACGATCACGTGCGCTTACGGCTCGGTCGCCGCGGCGCGTCGCGACGCCGACGAGATTCTCAAGTCCTGCGCCAACGGGGATTTCACTCCTGAGGACCTGCCGAGCATGCTGAAGCTGACCCTGGAGATCCATCGGCCGGAACAGCCTGTCACCCGCTTCCCGGCCGAGCCCCTGGACGCGTCGTTCCTCATCGACTGGTCGGGGCTGTCCGAGGGCGAGCCGCTGGACCCGCCCCTTCCGCCCGGACGGCCGGTCCGGATCGACGGCGAGACCTGTTTCCACGGCGGCCTTGGGTAGCCGGGAGGGGGTATGGGGCCGGCGCGACGGGCCACCCGGACCCGGACCACGCCGGCCTCGCGCAGCGAGCACCGTAGCGTGCTCCTTCAGACGGCCGTTGCCACCTGGACCCGCTCCCGCACGACGCGGCGGCGCCGAGCCGGCATCCCGAGCGTCGGGTTGGCGACGCTCCAGGCCGCGCCTTTGCAGATCAGCTCCTTGTAGACGGCGGCGAGCCGTCCGGTCAGGGCCGCCCGGACGGCGCGGTCGTCGGCGGTGACGTACTGGATCAGGCCTTCCTTGCGACCCAGCGAGATGCACTGGTTGAAGTAGCGGAGCGGCACGTTCGGGAGCTTCCCGCCGGTCAGGCACGCCGCGATGGCGTCGGCGGCCTGCCACGCGGTGGGGGTGCCCGAGGCGCACGACATCCGCAGCGGCTTGTCGCCAGGGCCCATCACCATGGCCGCGTCGCCGATGGCGTACACGTCCGGGTGCGAGACCGAGCGCATGGTCCCGTCGACCACGATCTGGCCTGTGCCGGTCACCTCCAGGGCGGTAGCCTGCGCGATCGGGTGGACCGCGAACCCGGTGGTCCACACAGTGACCGCGGCCGGGATGGCCTCGCCGTCGGCGGTGACGACGCGGTCGGCCTCGACGCCGGTGACGGCGGCGTGCTCGTACACGGTGATGCCGAGCTTCTCGAGAACCTTCCACAGGTGCCGGCGGCCCTTGGGCGAGAGCCAGTCGCCGAGGCCGCCGCGGGCGGCGAGGGCGACATCCAGGTCCGGGCGAGCCTCGGCGATCTCGGTCGCGGCCTCCAGGCCGGTGAGGCCGCCGCCGACCACGACCACGGGCTGTCCGGCGTCCAGGCGGGCCAGGCGCTCGCGCAGCCGGAGCGTCCCGGGGCGGCCGGCGATCTCGTGGGCGTGCTCGGCGACGCCCGGGACCCCTTGGCTGTTCCAGCCGCTGCCGAGGGCGTACACGAGGGTGTCGTACGCCAGCTCCTCGGCGCCGTTCGCGTCGACGACGGCGACGGTCTTGCGGTCGACGTCGACGCCGGTGACCTTCGCGAGCTTCAGTTCGACGCCGGTGCCCGCGAACATCTCGCTGAAGGGCCGGAGCTTGAGGTCCTGGCCGACCGCCAGCTGGTGCATCCGCACTCGCTCGACGAAGTCGGGCTCGGCGTTGACGAGGGTGATGGCGACGTCCTCGCGGCTCAGCCGCTTGGCGAGGCGCCCGGCGGCGATGGCTCCGGTGTATCCGGCTCCGAGGACAACGATGCGGTGCTGCATGTCCTTGCTCCTGTCTGTTCCTGTCTTCAGCGAGTCGCCCCTTGAACCGGGCGGCCCGCCGTTTCCTGACAGGAACGCGATGTGAAGCACCTCACATCGGGTCAGAAGGCGGTGAGCAGGGGCTCCCCGTGGTCGGCGGCCGCCCACCGCTCGGTCACGCGTTCGAGCTTGTCGGGGTTGACCTGGTTGCGGAACGCGGCGATGCCCTCGGCGGTGACCTCCAGGCACATGACGCCGACGACCCGGCCGTCGACGACCGCCACGACGGCGGGATCGCCGTTGGCGATCGTGGCGTAGAACTCGGCCGTGCCGCCGACTATGGCGCGTTTGGCCTTGCTGGGTTTGAACAGGCCCCACATGAACTTCGCGACCGCGAGGGCGCCCTCGAACGCCTTGGCGCGGGCCGGGACCTTTCCGCCGCCGTCGCCGATCGAGATGGCGTCCTGGGTGAGCAGCCGCACGAGCGGCTCGGTCTGGCCGCTGGTGGCGGCCGCGAGGAACTCCTCGACGATCCGCCGGGCGGCTGCCTCGTCGATCTCGGTGCGGGCCCGGCCGTCCGCGACGTGCTTCTTGGCGCGGTGGAAGATCTGCTGGCTGGAGGCCTCGGTGATGTCGAGGATCGCGGCGATCTCCCGGTGCGGGTAGTCGAAGGCCTCCCGCAGCACGTACACCGCCCGCTCGTTGGGGGAGAGGCGCTCCATGAGAGTGAGGACCGCGTACGAGACCGATTCGCGCTGCTCGGCGGTGTCGGCCGGGCCGAGCATGGGGTCCCCGGCGAGCAGCGGCTCGGGGAGCCATTGGCCCACATAGGTCTCGCGCCGCGCCCGGGCCGAGGTGAGCTGGTTGAGGCACAGGTTGGTAAGGACCTTCGTCAGCCAGGCCTCGGGGACCTCGATGCGATCGACGTCGGCGGCCTGCCAGCGCAGGAACGTCTCCTGCACGGCGTCCTCGGCCTCGCTCGCGGAGCCGAGGAGGCGGTAGGCGATGGCCTCCAGGCGGGGCCTGGAGGCCTCGAACCGGTCCACGTCGTTCATGGTCAGGGCCATGGGCCCCGATCCTACTCGCAGCCTGGTTCCAGCCGACGGCGGTGGCCGACGCGGCGACGGTCAGCGTCGGTCCTCGACCGTCCATCCGTCGCCCAACTCGCGGCGCAAGGCGCCCAATGCCGCGTCGGACTGCTGCCTTCCGTCCGAACGTCACGCGGCACCGACGTGGGCGAGCACCGTGGCGGTGTCCTCCGCGGCGACCGGTGCGGCCGGGCGGCCCAGGGGGCCGATTCCGGCCAGGGACACCTCGCCGCACCGCTCGCCGCACCGCACCGGCAGGTCGCGGCCTCCCCTCCCTGGCCGCGACCCGCTCAGCCGCGCCGTGAGCACCGGGCACGGTCGGCGGGCGGGTCAGCCGATGCTGTCCGTGGGGGCGTTGGTCAGGTAGGTGTAGCGGGCCTGGAGGGCGCCGGTCTTGGGGGCGGTCTCCGTCTCCTCCAGGAGGTCTCCGGTCTTGGGGTTGACGATCACGCGGACGGTGGCTGACGTGGTGTTCCATTCCAGGGCCGTGCCCGTGCGGCCTGTGGCGTCCTTGGCGGGGCCGGTGACCTTGACGCCGGGGAGGTCGGCCAGGACGCGGTAGAGCGCGGCGCGCAGGTCGGGGCGGGCCGGGGACTCGCCCAGGAGGGCGGTGGCGTTGTCGAAGGTGCTCTTGGCCTTGCCGTCGGCGGAGTTGGGGCTGGGCAGCAGGGCGGCGAGGGCCTTGGGGTCGGTGGGGAGTTTGTCGAGCTGGTTCCAGCCGAGGGTCCGGTCGCCGACGGTGTACGCGCGGGCCGTGACGGCGACCTTGGTGGACCCGTCCGGGTTCACCTCGGTGGACTTCCCCTTCCGGTCCAGATACCTGGTGTGCGTGCTCTCCTTCTCGCCGTCCGCCGGGACGGCGAGGTTGAGGGTGGTCTTCCAGTACGGGGCCTTGGTGGCGGGGGCGGAGGCCGCGACCTGGGCCATGTCGTTGAGGAACGCCTTGGCCGAGGCGGCCTGCGGGGGCTGCGGCCGTGCGGCGTCGTTCGAGGTGAGGGCGGGGTACGCGACGACCCCGGCGGCGACAGCCGCGGCCAGCGCCGTAAGGGCGAAGCGGGGGCGGGAGAACAGCCCGGCGAGACCCACACGGCGGCGGGGGCGCGCACCCGGGGTGCCGGGGGCGGGGGCGGGGGCGGCGGTGGCCTCGATGTCCCGCTCGATCGCCGCGCGGAGGACGGCCTGCGCCGCCGCCACCGTCTCGGCCTTCGCCGGCTCCACCCGGCCCGCGGTCACCAGGGTCTCCGCTCCGGGGAAGTCGAGGTGGTCCTGCGGGCGTTCGGCGCCGAGGTTGCTGGTGCGGGTCATGCGGATTCTCCTGCCTTGGACATGTGGACAGAGGGCACAAGGGAGCCAAGCCGCTCGCGCAGCCGGGTACGGGCGCGGTGCAGCCGGGAGCGGGCGGTACCCGGGGGGACGCCGACGACCGAGGCTGCCTCGGTGGGGGTGAGCTGCTCCCATGCGATGAGCAGCATCAACTCCCGTTCGACCACCGGCAGCTTGGTCAGGGCGTGGCGCAGCGCCGGCGCGACCGCCGCGGCGTCCAGCCGCTGGTCGACGGCCTGCCACGGGTCGCTGGCGATGCCCTCCGCGAACTGCGCCGAGCCCGGCGGCGCCTCCGTCTCCAGTCGGCGCCAGTGCGCGGCCAGGACATGTCTGGCCACCCCGAACAGCCAGGCTCTGGGGGTCCCGCGCGCCGCGTCGAAGCCGTGCCGACCCGCGTACGCCCGCAGCCACAGCTCCGAGAGCAGGTCGTCCGCCGCGCCCGGGGCGCGCCGTACGAGATAGCCGTGCAGCGCCGCCGAGTGGCGGGCCACCAGCGGTTCGAACGCCGTCGGGTCCTGCTTCGAGCGCAGCAGCAGCTGATCGTCCGTATCCGTATGTCGGCCGGCAGCTGTGTCCGTATGTGCTTCCCTGATCACAGGGCCTCCGTCTCCGACCGTCGAAGTAGGCGGTCACACCCCCTACTTGCCGAGCGGAGCCGAAAGCGTTCGCGCTGTCGCTTGACGCGTTCAGCCGGTGAGGCCGCTTCCGTCGTCCACGAGGTCCTTCAGTTCGTCGAGCTGCCGCTGAAGGTCCTCCATGTCGGGCGTCCCCGTGATCGTCGGGTCGGGGACGGTGAGGTCGCTCCGCTTGACGAAGTTGTCGGTGACGCCGCTGGTCCAGGAGATCGAGAGTTTGTCGGCGGACTCGTTGACGCGCAGCGTGCCTTGGGCGCGCTCGGTCCCGCAGGGGAAGGAGATGGTTACTTTCTGCCCGAAGGTGACCTTGCCGTCGCACTGGTTCACGCCCGGCAACATGGCCTCGCCATGCCGGATTCCGAGCGGGGAGAGGGTCGAGCCGCCGTCCGGGAACCAGGTGAAGTCCAGCTCCGACGAGGACGGGTTGCGGGAGGTCCCGCCGTCGTCGCTCGCGGGTTGGCTGATCGCATCAGACGGGGCGGGCGGGGCCGACGCGGCCGGCCGGCCGGACTCGCTGTCCGAGGAGCTTCCGCAGGCGGTCAGCAGAGCCAGGCCCGCCGACAGCACACTCGCGATGATCACTTGCCTGCGCACCAAAAACCTCCGTGACCGGAATGGGCCCGGGGACCACGGCGGTCCCGGCGCTTCCCCGTTTTCCGTTTTTTGCTTCCAGGTTTTTTGCTTCCAATGGGAAGGTATCCCCGGCGAGCCCGGATCACCCCTGGTCATGGGTGTCCCGGACAGTCCGGGACACCGGGCCTGTCAGGGGCGGCTGCTTGAATGCGGGCATGGATCCCGAGAGCACCCTCTCCGCCCTTCGTGACTTCTGCGCCGAGCGCCTCGGCCCGGAAGTCGCCGCCCGCTATGTCGACTTGGCGCGGCCCGGTTTCGCGCTCACCGCGGCCCAGAACCCAGGGGAGGCCGCCGGGCTCAGTCGGTTCGGAGGCAGAGCGATGCTCGAACCGGGCACCCCTTGGCCGACCTGTGACGGCTTTCCGCTGAGTCTGATAGCCGTCCTCGACACCGACGCCCTGGCCCCGTGGCTCGGTGATGTCCTCCCCGCCGGGACGGGCCTGCTCAACTTCTTCTATCTCGACGCCGAATCCGAGCAGTGCGACCCCGAGTCCTACGACCTGATGTACAAATACGGCCACTACGAAGTGGAGGTGAGCAGCGTCATCGCGGCCCGCTCCGCGCACGCCGTCGAGGCGAACCCGCCCGCCCGGTCGAGCGTCTTCGACCCGATGTCGTGGGTGGCGACGCCCGGGTTCGCCTTCCCCGACACCTGGGACCCGGCCTGGAAGGGCTTCGATGTGGGGCCCGATGCCGACGACATGGCCAGGGCCATGCCCGGGAGTTACGTGGAGGAGCGGCTCACCGAGTGGTCGGAGCGGCCGGGCGCGCTCGACTCCGAGGACATCGCCTTCGGATGGCCGCAGTTCCCCACGGGCAGTTCGCCGATGGTGCCGTTCGGCGAAGACCCGAACCGCTACCGCCACCTGCTGCAGCTGTCCGGGCACGACGAGTGGTCCATCGGCGGCGACGGCGGCTGGATGCACTGGGCGATTCCCACCGACGCGCTGCGCGCCGGCGACTTCGGCCGGGCCGTCCCGACCCCGGACATCTGGTGACACCAGGTGCTCCGAGGCGTTGGCAGCTGCTGGCCGAGGAGTGCGCATAGGGTCGTTGTAGCTCGATCGTGTGATGGTCGGCTTCCGGGCTTACGGTGTCCCCTGCGGGGCGGGGTAGCGCGAAGTCGCGGTCTGGGACGCCGAGTTCGGTGCCAGCGTGCGGGGCCCCTGCTCCACCGGAGTGATGGTTCAGGGCCTCCCCGTCGCCCCTGACCGAGCCCACAGGCCAGGTCGCACAGGGAACCGGCCTCCCGGGAACGGACCACGGACAGGATCCGTGTCGCCGCCCCGGGGACGAGTACGCCGGAGACCAGTGCGCCCAAAACCGTTCGGGGCGTGCCAGTGCGCGGACTCACTCCCGCTCACTGCTCAGGAACGGTTTACGAGCGGCTGCGGCGCGAAAAGGCGACGTTCCGCAATTGCGTGCTGGTCGCCGTGGCAATAGTGGCGGTGATCTCAGCTTCGTGAAGTGGCTGGTTCCGGTCTCGCCGGGCGCGACTGTGGTCGTGTGCGGCGGGGCGGGCACCCGGCGCCAGGGAGCTGTGGCGTGCCAAGGGGCGGCCGTACGGGGCGTCGCCGGTGGCCGGCGGGGGCAGGCTGCGGGCGGTGGAGGACGAGCTGCTGCGCACGGCGACTCAGGAGGCCTTCAGCGCCTGGATGCAGTGATGTGCCTCTGTGGCCAGCTGTGCTGATGGCTCGCGCGTCGGTTCTTGATGGCTTCTTCATAGGTTCTTCATAGGGCCCCTCATACGTTCGAGCCCGCCCGGCCGCACCAGCGTCCGGGCGGTCACGAGTGATTGAGGGATCTGTATCCATGAAGGCATGTGCGCGGCGGCGGTTCGCGGCCCGGGTGTGGCCGGCCGTGGTGGTGTCGGTGGTGGCACTGGGGCTGGCCGGGTGCGGTGGGGGCGGCGGGGGCGGTGACGAGGTGGCCTCGGCCCAGGACGGCAAGCGCGCGTCCGGTGCGTCGAAGGCGGGCGAGGGCGAGGTCGCGCGGTACGTCGAGGGGCAGCGCAAGTACGTCAAGTGCCTGCGTGAGGAGGGGCTCGACGTCCCCGACCCCGATGCGAAGGGGCGGATCGAGTTCGGCGATGCCCGGGAGTTGAAGGCGGACCCGAAGTTCCGCAGGGCACAGGAGCAGTGCTCGGAGTTCTCGCTCCCGGTGCCCGAGGAACTGGAGAAGGACGCGCGCCCGGAGCTGTCCGCGAAGGAGATCGCGACCCAGAAGCGCTACGCGAAGTGCATGCAGGACAACGGGGCCCCCGACTTCCCCGACGCCGGGGACGACGGCCACTTCGACGACAAGGTGTGGAACCAGACGTCGGCGGGCGCCAAGCGGGCCACCCGCACCTGTGGGCCGATCATCGGGGCCCCGGCCGACGGCAAGGGCAAGGGCTGATGGGTATCGGGCGCAGGTCCGTACTCGTGACGGCGGGCGCCGTGGTGGTCACCGCCGTGGCGGTGGCCGGCGCGCTGGGACTGGGCGGCGGGGACGGTTCGGGGTCCGGCGGGTCGGACTCCGGGCGCGGTGGCGGGACGGTACGGGTCACGCGGGGGACGCTGGTCGACGAGACCGCGGTCGACGGGACGCTGGACCACGGGGCCGAAGTGCCCTTCCAGGTGCGGGCGGAGGGCACCATCACCTGGCTGCCGAAGCCGGAGAAGACCGTGGCGCGCGGCGAGACGCTGCTGCGGGTGGACGAGCGGCCCGTCGCGCTGCTCTACGGGAACCTGCCGATGTACCGGGAGCTGGCGGTGAGCCGGGACACTGACCGGCCCTTCCAAGGCCTGGACGTCCGGCAGTTCGAGTCCAACCTGGCCGCGCTCGGCTACTCCGGATTCACCGTGGACGACACGTACTCGCAGCTGACCGCCGACGCCGTCAAGCGCTGGCAGAAGGCCCTGGGCAGGCCCAGGACCGGCAAGGTGGGAATCGGGGACATCGCGTACGTGCCCGGCCCGATCCGGGTCGCGCGCACCAGCGCGCGGGTGGGGGGCCAGGCCACGGGAGACGTGCTGAGCTATACGAGCACCTCGCGCATGGTCACCGTCGACGCGTCGGCCGGGGACACCGGCTGGGCGGAGCGGGGCCGTCAGGTGACCGTCGAGCTGCCGGACGGGCGTTCGGTCAAGGGGCGCGTGGCCGAGGTCGGCCAGGACGCCTCCCCGGCGCCGCAGGGCACGGGGAGCGGCGCCGGGGCCGAGGGCGGAGACGGGGGAGGAAGCGGGGGCGGGGCGAAGAGCGCCACCGTTCCGGTGCTCATCCGCATCAGCGACCAGAAGGCACTGGGGCGCCTGGACAGTTCCCCGGTGACCGTCCGCTACGTCGGCCGCAAGCGCGAGAACGTGCTGACCGTGCCCGTGGCCGCGCTGGTGGCGCTCGCCGAGGGCGGTCACGGGCTCGAACTCGCCGACGGCGGCGACGGCGACGGCGACGGCAGCGGCGGCGGCAGCGGCAGCGGCGGCGGCGGCAGCGGCAGCGGCAGCGGCAGCGGCAGCAAGAAGGGCAGTCGCTTCGTCGCCGTCGAGACCGGTCTGTTCGCGAACGGCAAGGTCGAGGTCAGCGGGTCCGCCGTGCGCGAGGGCATGAAGGTGAGGGTCCCCGAATGAGACCCGTCGTCGTCTTCGAGGGGGTCACGAAGACCTACCCCGGCGGGGTCGCGGCGGTCCGTGACGCGGATCTACTCATCCGCTCCGCGGAACTGGTCGCCGTCGTGGGCCCGTCCGGCTCCGGGAAGTCGAGTCTGCTGCACCTGATGGGCACGCTCGACCGGCCGACCGCCGGGCGCGTCACGATCGACGGCCACGACGTGGCGCGGCTGTCCGACCGGGAGCTCTCCGCACTGCGGGCACAGCGGATCGGCTTTGTGTTCCAGCAGTTCCACCTGGCCGTCGGGGTGCCGGTCCTGGACACGGTGGCCGACGGGCTGCTGTACGCGGGTGTGCCGCTGCGGGAGCGCCGGCGCAGGGCCTCGGCGGCACTGGCCCGGGTGGGGCTGGACCACCGGTCCGGCCATCTGCCCCACCAGTTGTCCGGCGGCGAGCGCCAGCGGGCCGCCGTGGCCCGGGCGGTGATCGGGGAGCCCGCGCTGCTGCTGGCCGACGAGCCGACCGGCAATCTCGACTCGGCCTCGGGCGCCGCGGTGCTGGAGCTGCTGCGGGAGCTGCACGCGGCCGGTACGACGGTGGTGGTGATCACCCACGACCGGGAGCTGGCCGCGGCGCTGGACCGGCGGGTGGAGGTCCGCGACGGGCGAATCGTCGCCGACAGCGGGGCGGGCGGGACGGACGCGGCACCCCCGGCGGGCGCGGCACCCCCGGCGGGCGCGGCACCCCCGGCCCACCCGACAGCCCCAACCCACCCGGCAGCCCCGGCAACACCGTCAGCCACAGCGGATGCTGCTTCCTTCGGGGGGCTGTCATGACCCGACGGCGAGCGGCGGAAAAGCCTCGGCAGACCGCGGCGCGGCGGCGGCTGCACCCCGCCCGGCTGCGCCCCGCCGACTTCGTCCGGCTGGGCGGTACCGGGCTGCGCACCCGACCGCTGCGCGTGCTTCTGTCCGCGCTGGGCATCGCGATCGGCGTCGCCGCGATGCTCGCGGTCGTCGGGATCTCCATGTCCGGGCGGGCCGAGGTGGACCGCCGGATCGACCGGCTGGGCACCAACCTGCTGCGCGTCGTCCCCGGCCAGGGCGGCCAGTCCGCGCAGGGCGAGAGTGCCCGGCTGCCCGAGGGGGCCACGGCGATGGTCCGGCGCATCGGGCCGGTGCGGCAGGTCGCGGCGACGGGCGCGGTCGAGGACGCCAAGGTGTACCGGAACGAGTACATCCCCAGCGGGCGCACCGGCAGCATCGAGGTGCTGGCGGCCGAGCCGCGGCTGCTGGCCGCGGTGGGCGGGAAGGTTCGTACGGGCAGATGGCTGGACTCGGCCACCGCCGAGTACCCCGGGGTGGTGCTCGGCCGGAATGCGGCCCGGCGGCTGGATGTGCACGCCCCGGGTACCCGGGTGTGGCTGGGCGGCACCTGGTTCTCGGTGGTGGGCGTGGTGGACCGGGTGCCGCTGGCGCCCGAGATCGATCAGGCGGCGCTGGTCGGCTGGCCCGCGGCCCAGCGGTATCTGGGGTTCGACGGCCACCCGTCGACCGTGTACGTCCGTACGGAGGACAGCCGGGTGACGGCCGTACGCGAGGTGCTCGCGGCGACAGCGAACCCCGAGCATCCGGACCAGGTGGTGGTCTCGCGGCCCTCCGACGCGCTGGCCGCGCGCGAGGCTGCCGAGTCGGCGCTGACCGGGCTGCTCCTGGGGCTCGGCGGGGTGGCGCTGCTCGTGGGGGGCGTGGGGGTGGGCAACACCATGGTCATCTCCGTGCTGGAGCGCCGCCCGGAGATCGGGCTGCGCAGGGCGCTGGGCGCCACCAGCGGGCAGATCCGCGGGCAGTTCGTCACCGAGTCGCTGCTGCTGTGCGCGCTGGGCGGGGCGGCCGGGGCGGTGCTGGGCACGGGCATCACCGCCGTGTACGCGACGGTGCGGGGCTGGCCGACCGAGGTGCCGCTGTGGGCCACGGCGGCCGGGGTCGGGGTCACGCTCGCCATCGGGGCGCTGGCAGGGCTGTATCCGGCGATACGGGCCGGGCGGCTGGCCCCGACCCAGGCGCTCGCCGGGTCTTGACCGGCCCGGTCACCAGCGCGACCGCCGGGTCCTGAGCGGCCGGATCAGGCAGGCGGCCGGATCAGGCAGTGGGGGCGGATCAGGCAGTGGGGGCGGCGGTCGTGGGGAGCACGAGGGTGAACACCGTGCCGACCCCGGCCTCGCTCTCCACGTCGATCGTCCCCTGATGGTCATGCACGATCTGACGGGCAATGGACAGCCCGAGCCCGCTGCCGCCGGTGGCCCTCCCCCGCGCGGCGTCGGCCCGCCAGAAGCGGTCGAAGACATGCGGCAGATGCTCGGCCGGGATGCCGTGTCCGGTGTCGCTCACCCGCACGACGGCCTCGGCCTCACGGCGCGCCAGGGACAGCCGGACGGTGCCGCCGGGCGCGGTGGCCCGTACGGCGTTGCTCACCAGATTGCCGACGGCCTGCCGCAGCCGGTCCGCGTCGGCGTGCGCGTACACGGGGTCGCCGGGCGGCGTCGGGGCGGTGAGGGCGACGCCGGCTCGCTCGGCCTGGGCCCGGTGGGCGGTGCGGCAGGTCTCCAGCAGTTCGCCCAGGTCGACGGGGACGCGGTGGTACGTGAGCGCCCCGGCCTCGGCAAGCGCCAGGTCCTGGAGGTCGTCGACGATCCGCTGCTGAAGCAGGACTTCTTCGTGGAGCGAGTCCAGCAGCTCGGGTTCCGGTTCGACGACGCCGTCGCGCAGCGCCTCCAGATAGCCGCGCAGATTGGCCAGCGGGGTGCGCAACTCGTGCGCGACGTCGCCGACGAGCCGGCGCTGACGCTCCTCGCTGGCCTGTAGCGATTCGGCCATGCGGTTGAAGGACCGGCCGAGTTCGGCGATCTCGTCCCGGCCGGTCACGGGCACCCGCCGGGCCAGGTCGCCCTCGCCGAGGCCGTGGGAGGCGGCGGTCAGCGCGCTGACGGGGCGCAGCACCGTCCGGCTGAGCAGCAGCGCACCGATGATGGCCGCCACCGCGACGGCCACGGCCACCGTGACCGCGGGCGCGGCCGCGAGTGCGGACGGGGGCTCGTCAAGGGCGCCGAGGCGGACCTGGAGCGGCGGCGGGGCGACATCGCTGATCTGCTCCGCGAAGAGACGCTGGAGGCACGGAACGGCGCCCTCCGCCCCGGCCGATCGGCAGGAGTCCGACCCGGCCCGGGTGTACCGGTCGACCAGCGCCGCAGATATCTGTGGCCGCTCGCAGCGCCCATGTGCCGTCTTCCCGCCGCTTGCCGAGCCTTCCCCGCTCGCCGTGTCCCCGCCGCCGCGCTCCCCGCGCGCCGAGTACGTCGGGATGCCGCGCTCGTCCTGGCCGACCGTCACCTCGGTGCCGGAACGGGTCAGACACGCGGCGTACGCCGTCCCGGTGCGGTACCGGGCGATCTCAAGGGAGGTGATCTTGATCAGAAGCACCGGCCGCGGGTCGTCGGGCAGCCGCAGTTCGGGGCGCGGGTCGACCAGGAGCGGGGCGCCCGTGCCGGTCCTGCGGGGCTTACGGCCCATCAGGACGTCCGAGTCGGCCAGCGGTTCGTCGGAGCCGGTCGTGGAGGTGACCCGTATGCGCTGCCCGGTGTCGGCGGCCAGCTCGCGCACGGCGGGCGCGACGCCGTCCCAGGTGCCGTGCCGCAGGCCGTACCGGCGCAGCTCGCCGGTGACGCGGCTGATGTCGGCCCGGCCCGCGGCGGCGGTCTCGTTCGCCTGCCGCGATGCCTGGCGCAGGGTCAGCCAGGCGGTGGCCGCGGTGGCGGCGACCACGAGCAGCATGACCAGGGCGAGGGCCCGCAGTCGGAAGCTCACCGCGCCGGGTCCGCCAGCCGGTAGCCGCGCCCGTAGACGGTCTCCACCATGCGGGGCGCTCCGGGCCCGCGCTCCAGCTTGCGGCGCAGGTTCATGACATGGGCATCCACCGTGCGCTCCAATACGTTCTGCTCGAAGCCGAAGACCTGGTCGACGATCTGCGCCCGGGTGAAGGCGCGCCCCGGCTCGCCCGCCAGCAGGGCCAGGATGGCGAACTCCTTGCCGGTCAGCGCGATCACCTCGCCCGCCAGCCGCACCTCGAAGCGCGCGGTGTCGATCTCCAGCGCCCCGGCCCTGATGACCGTCGGCTCCCCCGCGGTGGCCCGGGACCGCCGCAGCAGGGCTCTGACGCGCGCGGTCAGCTCCCGGGGGCTGTACGGCTTGGTCATGTAGTCGTCGGCGCCGAGGTCGAGCCCGAGGAGCAGGTCCTCCTCGGTGGAGCGCGCGGTCAGCAGCAGGATCGGCACCTGGGACTCGGTGCGCAGGATGCGGCACACGTCCAGGCCGTCGACCTGCGGCATCATCACGTCGAGCACGACGAGGTCGGGGCGGGAGATCCTGGCCCGGTCGATCGCCGAGCGGCCGTCGTGGACGGTCTGGACGGCGTTCCCCTCCCGCTCCAGATAGATCCGGATCAGCCGCGCCTGTTTCTCGTCGTCCTCGGCGACCAGGATGCGCGCGCTCAAAGCCTCCCCCTCAGACCCAGCCTCAGCTTCAGACTCAGCCCGTGATCAGGTTCTGTTGACGGCCGCCGCCTGGGGGCGGATCGGCAGCCTGTTGACCGGGCGGCCGGATGCCGAGCGGACTGCGGCGGCCACCGCCGCCGGGGTGGTGACCACCGGCACCGCGCTGGCGGCCTTGGCGCCGAAGGGGGCGACCACGTCCCGTTCCTCGACGAGTTTGACGATGTGGACGTCGGGGACGTCCACGGCGGTCGGCAGGGTGTAGCCGGTGAGGTTCGGGTGGCGGACCACGCCGCGCGAGGTGCGCAGGTTCTCGGTGAGGGCCGCGCCGATGCCCTGCGCGACGCCCGCCTCGATCCGGGCGGCCAGCTGGCGGGGGTTGAGCACCCGGCCCACGTCCTGGGCGATCGTCATGTCCACCACGCGCACCGCGCCGATCTCGATGTCGACGTCGACCACGGCGCGGATCGCGCAGAAGGCGAGGCCGACGAACGCGTCGCCCTGGCCCGTCTCGTCCAGCGGCTCGGTGGGGTGCGGGCGGCACTGCGCGGTGGCCCACAGCTCCTTGCCCTCCAGGGCCTCGTCGACGGTGGTGCTGAGCACCCCGTCGTACGAGGTGATCTTGCCGTCGGCGATGGTCAGCAGCTCCGTCGACATGCCGAACTTGTGCGCGAGCGGCTGTAGCAGCTGGGTGCGGACCATCTTCGCGGCCCGCTCGACCGCGCCGCCCGACACCCAGGTGTGGCGGCCTCGCGAGGCGGGCCCGGCCGGGGGCTGGTCGGTGTCGACCGGCGCGACATGAACCTCCTCGATGCCGAGGACCTCCTGGACGATCTGGCGGGCCAGGGTGGTGAAGCCCTGGCCGGTCTCGACGGCCGCGCAGATGACGGTGGCCACCGAGCCGGTGACCTTGACCGTGGCCGTGGAGACCTCGTCGGTCCCCTCGGCGCCGAGCATGTGCACCATGCCCAGGGCGTAGCCGACGCCGCGCCGCACCGCGCCCGGCTCGCCCGCGCCCTCGGGGCCGCCGGGCAGCAGCCACTCCTCCTCGGGGTCGTCCTTGGGGAGCGGGGGCAGCGGGGTGTCCCGTACGGCGCGCAGCAGTTCGGCGACCGGGGCCGGGCAGGTGACGGTCTGGCCGGTGGGCAGCAGATCGCCGGTCGCCATGGCGTTGCGCAGCCGGATCTCGGCCGGGTCGAGGCCCAGCTTGGCCGCCAGCTTGTCCATCTGGCCCTCGTACGCGGCGCACACCTGCATCGCGCCCTCGCCGCGGACATGGCCGGAGGGCGGGTTGTTGGTGCGTACCGCCCAGCCCTCGATGAACGCGTGCGGCACGACGTACGGGCCGCAGGCGAAGGACACCGCGGCGGCCAGCGAGTCCGCGGAGGAGTCGGCGTACGCGCCCCCGTCCAGCAGGATCTGCGCCTCGACCTTCACCAGCTTGCCCTCGGCGTCGGCGTGGTGGCGGTAGCGCAGCAATGTCGGGTGGCGGTGGGCGTGGCCGAGGAAGGACTCCTCGCGGGTCGCGGCGAGCTTGACCGGGTGGCCGGTGCGCAGGGCGAGCAGGCCGAGCGGCAGCTGCATGCCCGGGTCCTCGCGCTCGCCCATGGCGCCGGGCACGCCCGTGACCACGACCTTGACCCGCTCCGGCTCCAGGCCGAAGCAGGCGGCGGCCAGGTCGCGGTCGGCGTGCGGGTCGGTGGAGGCCGTGTAGATCTCCACGCCGCCGTCGGGGCGCGGCACGGCCAGGCCCGCCTCGGCGCCGATGGGCGCCGGGTCCTGACGGCCGATCCGGTACAGGCCCTCGACGATGACCTCGCCGACCACGTCCGGGTCGCCGAAGCGCAGCGGGATGTGGCGGACCAGATTGCCGTCGGGGTGCAGCGGCTCGGCGGCGAACGCCTGCTCGGGGTCGGTGACCGGCTCCAGCACCTCGTACTCGACGGCGATGGCCGCGGCGGCCAGCCGGGCGGTGTCGGGGTGGTCGGCGGCGACCGCGGCGATCGGCTCGCCGTGGTGGCGGACCAGGTCCTTGGCGAAGACGGGGCGGTCGGCGACGCGGCGGCCGTGCGCGGCGTCGCCGGGCACGTCGGCGTGGGTCACCACGGCCCGGACGCCCGGCATCTGGGTCGCGGACGCGGTGTCGATGGAGACGATGCGGGCGTGCGGGTGCGGGGAGCGCAGCACGGCGGCCCACAGCAGCCCCTCGGCCCACAGGTCGGCGGCGTACGGGAAGGTGCCGGAGGTCTTGGCCGCCGAGTCCGCGGGCTGGAGCGACATCCCGAGGCCGATGGTCGGCGGCTCCTTGGGCGTGAGGGGGACTCCTGCGGCGGGGGTGGCGGTGGCGGCGCCGGTGCCGTCCGCGATTCCAGTCATGCCGTCGCCCTCCCGCTGCCCGTGCCGCTGCCGCTGCCGTCGAAGTCGCCGGTGCCGGTGCCGTTCATCCCCGGCGGGCCCGCCTGGTGCGGAATGCGGGCGGCGGCGTCCTGCCCGCCGTCCGGCGCCGCGTCCTCCTCCGCGGCGGCCGCGGCCGCCGCCTCCCGGCCCGCGACGACCTCGCGGACCGCGTTGACCACCCCGCGGTAGCCGGAGCAGCGGCACAGGTTGCCGCTGATCGCCTGCCGGGTCTGCAGGTCGGTCGGGGAGTGGTTGCCCTCCAGCAGGTCGTGCACGGTCATGGCCATCCCCGGTACGCAGAACCCGCACTGCACCGCCCCGCAGGCGGCCAGCGCGCGCTGCACGTCCGAGGGCCGCCCGTCCACGGCCAGGCCCTCGACCGTACGGACCTCACAGCCCGCGGCGGTCGCGGCGGGCACCAGGCACGAGGCGACGAGCCGCCCGTCGACCTGGACGGAACAGGCCCCGCACTCGCCCTGCGAGCAGCCGTCCTTGGCCCCGGCCAGGCCCAGGCGCTCGCGCAGCACGTACAGCAGCGACTCGCCGATCCAGGAGTCGGTGACGGGGCGGTCGGTGCCGTTGACGCGCAGGACGTAGGAGGCGCTGGGGTGCTCGCTGTCGGCCTGGGGGGCCGTGGCGGGTGCTGTGTCGGGGTCCGTTTGGGCGTCTGCGGTGTCGGTCGGGTCGCCTGCGGCGGAGGGCTGCTCGGCCTCGGCGACGGACGGCGCCTCGAGGGCCGTCTCCGCGGTGGGCCGCTCCTCGCCGCCGGAGGGCTCGGCGTACGCGGCGCCCTCGAAATCCTCGGCCGACGGGTCGGCTCCGGCTCCGGCGAGGGGCGCGCCGTGGCCGTCCAACGCCAACTCGGCCGATTCCTCGGCCGGTACGGGGTCGGCAGGCGCCTGGCCGGCCTGGGTAACCTCAACCGCCTCGTGCGGCGGGGTGGTCTGGGCCGCGTGGCCGTCGGCCCCGGCCGGGCCGTCGACTGCCGGGTCGTCATGGCCGTCGTAGCCGTCGTCCACGAACCCGCCCTGGCCGCCCACGGGCGCCACGCCGTGCGGCGGGGTCGCCTGGCCCGCGTGGCCGTCGGCCCCGGCCGGGCCGCCCTGGCCGCCGTGCGTCAACTCTTCGGGCCAGTCGTCCACCTCGGGCACCTCGGTGCCCGCCGCCGGAGTGGACAGCGCGCCGGACGCGGCGCTGCCGTGCGGCGGGGTGGGGGCGCCCAGGTGCTCGACGGGCACGTCGGCGCCGCCGGGGAGTCTCAGGCGCCGCCGGGCGGGGCCCCTGCCAGCCTGCGTCGGGGCCGCGGGGCCGCGGGGCGCGTGGTCGCCGAGCGCGTACTCGCCGGAGTCCTCGGTGGCGCCGTCGTCACCGGCCACCGGAATCGACCACTGGCCGGTCCGGCCGTGCTGCTGCGCCTGCTGCCCCTGCCGCTGGTCGGGGTGCAGGCCCTGCTGGATCTGCTGCTCCTGCGCACCGTCCGCGAAGGGCGTCGTCCACTGCCCGGTGTCATGCCCGCCGTACGGGCTCCTCGCCGGGCCGGGATGGTCGTCGGTACGGAATTCGCCGGTCTCCACGACGCCGTCGCCGCCCGCGGCCGGGACGGTCCACTGGCCGCCGGCCGACTCGGGCACCTGCCACTGGGCCGCGGCGGCCGGGTCGTTGACCGGGTACACCCCGGTCTCGTCGACGCTGTCATCAGCGGCGAACGGGATCGACCACTGCCCGGTCCGACCGGGTTGCCCCGGGTGCTGCTCCGCGTCGGGCAGGTGCCACTGCGCGGTCGCGTGCGGGCCGTGCGGGTCGGGTGAGCCATGCGGGGCGTGCGGGTTCTGGTGTTCCCCGTACGCGTACTCGCCCGAGTCGCCGGATCCGCCCGCCGGGTCGCCGCCCGGGCCGGGCTGCCCCCACTGGCCGGAGTCGTCGGCGCCGGCCTCCATCGGCACGGCCCAGTGCCCGGTCCCGGAAGGGTCGGTGGGCGCGCCGGGGTCGTGGGCCGTCGGCTGCCACTGGCCGCCGTGCGAAGGCGCGCCGGGCGCGCCCGTCATGGGCGGCGGGGTGTAGCCGGTGCCGGGGGCCGCGAGCGGGTCCCACCCGCCCGCGAGGGCGGCCGGGTCCTGGTGCGAGTGGTCGGGCGGCAGCTGCACGAAGCCGGTGGCCTCCGCGTCGTACTCGGGACCGCTCGGCATCGGCTGCCACCCGCTCCCGGGTTCCGGCCGGTGCGGCTGCTGTTCGTCACTCACGCGAGTGCCCTCCCCAATGCTCGGCGGGCCAGGGCTGACACCGTACGCCTCAGATGGAGGGCGGCGGGCGGCAGGGGCACCGGCTCGGAGCCGTCCGCCGGCGGAGCCGGGTCGGGAATGCAGGCGGCGGCGACGTACTCGCCGAAGGCCGCCGTCACCTGCGGGTCCAGGCGCCCCCGGTCGCCGTCCCAGTCGATGAGCGAGGCGACCCAGCGCTCGGCCTCCAGCGGCCGCAGCGGCATGGGCGCGACCGCGCCGACCGCGCAGCGCACGCCCCGCCGCGCCGGGTCCAGGACGACGGCGACCGAGGCCGTGGCCCGGCCCGGGCCGGTGCGCCCGGTGGCCTTGAGGAACGCCTGGGGGGCGTGCAGGATCGGTACGCGTACGAAGCCGACGAGTTCGCCGGGCCGCAGCATCTCGACTCCGGCCAGCAGATGGCTGACCGGGATCTCGCGGCGCGAGTTCTCGGGCCCGGCGATGATGACCGTGGCCTCCAGCGCGGCGAGCACCGGCAGCGCGTCGCCCGTGGGGGCGGCGGTGACGATGTTGCCGCCGAGAGTGCCGGCGTTGCGGATCTGCGGCGGCCCGGCGGCGCGCGCGGCGGCGGCCAGCGCCGGGATGAGCGCGGCGAAGTCGGGGCGGCCCATGCGGGCGTGGGACAGTCCGGCGCCGAGCAGGGCGTGGCCGTCCAGGTAGCGCCAGCCGCGGATCTCGCTGATCCGGCCGAGGCCGACGAGTGCGGCGGGCCGCAGCAGCCCGGAGTTGACGGCGGCCATCAGATCGGTGCCGCCCGCGACGGGTACGGCGGCGGGCATGGCGGCCAGCGCCGCCACGGCCTCGTCGAGCGTGCCCGGCAACGTCACCGTGTGCGCCGCCTGCGGTGCGTGCGTGGTCAACCCAGCTGCCCCTTCCCCGGTGTCCCGGCTGTTGCGCCGTACGGTACGTGCTGACAGCCCGGACGTGGCAACTCTGGCACATCTTCCGAGTCCGCCGTCGCGAGGGTCCGTGAAGCATGGATCCGTCCCCGACCAGGGGGATGGTACGGGTTTAGGACGACGTCTCCGCCAGGTGTGGATTGCCACGTTTCAGGGACCCTTGTACGACTTGGGGTTGAGCCGGGGACCACAGTCCCAGGGGTGCGCCGCCTCAGGGCGCACCTTCCGGCGTGCCTCACACGATCGGGGGCGACCCGTCGATCGGACGTCCGGATACGCCGGGGCGCCGCTGCCAGGGGCGCGGGCCCCCGGGGGGCCGGTAGTCCACGCCGAGCGCGTCCAGGCGCGCGTAGTGAGCCGTCATGCGCCCCTGGAAGCCCGTGAAGTCCCGCTCGGACGGGGGCGGAAGCGGCGACCAGACGGCTTCGGCGAAGGCGGCGAGGCGCGGGAAGGTCTGATAATCGACGCGCCGCCGGTCCTCCGTCACCTCCGTCCAGACGTTGGCCTGAGCGCCGAGCACGCGCTCCGCCTCCGCGCCGGTGAGCTCGGGTGGAACCGGCTCGAAGCGGTAGACGTCCTCCAGGGTGCGTACGTAGCCGATGGGGACCGGCTCGTCGTCGCCGGCGGCCTGGCGGTAGTCGAAGTAGACCTGCTGTTTTGGACACATGACCACGTCGTGGCCGGCGCGGGCCGCCGCGATGCCGCCCGCGTAGCCGCGCCAGGACGACACGGCGGCCCCCTCGGGCAGATCAACTCCCAGGGCGCTGTCCGCGCCGCCTTCCAGAATCTCGTCCCAGCCGATCAGGCGGCGGCCGCGCCCGGCCAGCCAGCGGCCGAAGTGGCCCAGGAACCAGTTCTGCAGCTCGTCCTCGTCGGCCAGGTCCAGCTCCCGGATGCGGGCCTGGGCGGCCGGGGAGGCCCGCCACTGCTCCTTGGGGCACTCGTCGCCGCCGAGGTGGACGAAGGTGCCCGGGAAGAGCTCCAGGACCTCGTCGAGGACGTTCTCGTAGAAGCGCAGCGTGGTGTCGGCGGGTGAGAGTACGTTCGGGTTGACGCCCCAGGTGGTCCAGACCCCGAGGGAGGCGGTGTCGACGGCGTCGGCGTTGCCCAGTTCCGGGTACGCGGCGATGGCCGCCTGCGAGTGGCCGGGGATGTCGATCTCCGGGAGGACGGTGATGTGCCGCTCGGCGGCATAGGCGACGATCTCGCGGATGTCGTCCTGGGTGTAGTAGCCGCCGTGCGGGCGCTCGTCCCACAGCGGTGAGGCGCGGTGCCCGAGTTTGGTGCGCTCGCGCCAGGCGCCGACCTCGGTGAGCCTGGGGTAGCGGCGGATCTCCAGGCGCCAGCCCTGGTCGTCGGTCAGATGCAGATGCAGCACATTGAGCTTGTGCGCGGCCAAGAGGTCGACGTACGCGAGCACGTCGGCCTTGGGCATGAAGTGACGTGCGACGTCCAGCATGAGGCCGCGCCAGGCGAAGCGCGGGGCGTCCTCGATGACCCCGCAGGGCACCGTCCACTCCTCCCTGGTCGCGACCGGCGCCCGGCGGAAGGCGTCGGGGCCGAGCAGTTGACGGAAGGTCTGCGCGCCCCAGAAGACCCCGGCCGGGCCGCCGCCCTCGATCTGGATCGCGTAGCCGTCGGCGGTGATGCGATAGCCCTCGGGGCCGAGCTTCCGCTCGATCTCGGGGCTGATCCGGAGGAGGACGCCATTGGCGCGGTTGTCGTCGGCGCCGCCGGGCGCGAGCGGCAGGCCGGTCGCGGCGCCGACGGTGGCCCGCAGCCAGCGCGCGGTGCCCTCGGTGCCCGGGCCGGCGTCCAGCAGGGTCTCGGCGTCCAGGAGGTAGCGCGCGCCGGACAGCAGCTCGTACGCGCTGCGGGGCGCCGGGATCAGATCCGCAGGGTCGTTCATGGCGGGCGGCTCCATGGCAGGGGGCTTCACGGCGGATGGCTCCATGGGGGCGGCTTCAGGCGGGCGGCTTCAGGGCGGGGGGCAGGCGGGGGCAGGCGGGGGGTTCAGGGCGAGGCTCACCCTTTCACGGCCCGTCGCGGTCCGCGACGCTCAGCCGCCGGCAACTCCGCGGCCGAAACCACCGGTTCGGGATCCGGCACGGCCTCCACCCGGGCGCCCGCCGCCGCCAGGCGGACCACCATCTGCTCCCAGTCCGGCCAGCTGCTCCGCATCCGCTCCAGCACCGCGCGCCCGGCGATCAGCACGATCTCGCAGCCCGGCTCGTCGGCCCACTCCAGCAGCCTGGGCAGGGTGGGCTGGGCGGCCGAGACGACACAGCTGCCCGCCGGGCGGTAGCCGCGCTCGGCGGCCAGCCGCTCGCACCGCTGGAGCTGGGCGTCCCAGTCCTTCTCGAACTGGCGGTACCCGGCCGCCCCTTCCCCGTCGGGCTCGTCGACCTCCCGCGCCCCGAACACCAGGTACGCCGCCCGCTCGGCACCGCTCTCCCCGCGCCCGCTCATAGGGGCGACCCTAATGGCGCACCCCGCGCCGCCGGGGCCGTTACGCCGTCACGTGCGCGGCATATGCCAAATACGGCGGCGCGGCATGCGGCCCCGGCCCCGTTCTGCCGGCGAGTGAGCCGAAGGGGCGCGACCCTGTCGAAAGGGAGAGCGCGCGGAGGCCCTGAGGAACGAAGGGCCGAGCACGGTCGACCGTCGACAGGGGCTGAGGCGCCCCGGAGGCGAACCGAGCCTCAAATAAGGAGCGCTACGCCCGGCCCGCGCCCCCTCGACCGGGGGGCGCGGGCCGGGCGTGCCGCGCGCGGGGCTCCGGCGGGTGGCGCCGGGGCGGAGGGGCTACTTCTTGCCGCCGCCGTCCTTGTCCTTGTCGCCGCCGGCGCCCATGCCGTCGAAGATCTCCTTGCACATCGGGCAGACCGGGTACTTCTTCGGGTCGCGGCCCGGGACCCAGACCTTGCCGCAGAGTGCGACCACCGGAGATCCGGAGAGCGCGCTCTCCATGATCTTGTCCTTCTGTACGTAATGGGCGTAGCGCTCGTGGTCGCCGTCACCGTGCGACACCTGAGGTGTCGGCTCAACGAGGGTCCCCGTGCCTGCCCCGCGCTCGGGCTCAAGAGTGCTCATACAGACCTAGGGTACTCACGCCCGGAGCGAACGAGGGATCAGCGCCTCCCGCCGCGTCGCCCGGTGTCTCGCCCGGTGTCTCGCCCGGTGTCTCGCCCGGTGTCGCCCCACCTCGCAAGCACTGCCTTCAGTTGAGCGAGGGATCGTCCGGATACGTGGCGACCATCGCCAGTTCGCTGCGCTGGCGGCGCAGCACCGCCCGCCACAGCCGCTCCGGGGCGGGCGAGGAGACATCGCCCGGCTCGGACTCCACGACATACCACGCGCCCTCGGAGAGCTCCTCCTCCAGCTGCCCGGGACCCCATCCGGCGTAGCCCGCGAAGATCCGCAGCGAGCCGACGGCGGCGGCCAGCAGCTCGGGCGGCGCCTCCAGGTCGACCAGCCCGATCGCGCCGTGCACCCGGCGCCAGCCGAGCGGGCCGTCCTCGGCCGGCGAGGTGACTCGCCCGGCCGAGGAGGCTCTCCCGGCCTCCGAAGCTCTCCCGGCCTCGCCGGGGACCACGGCGACCCCCAGCGCGGAGTCCAGCGACACCGGGCCGCCCTGGAACACCACCCCCGGCTCCCCGGCCAGCGCGGCCCAGGACTCCAGGATGTCGCCGACCCCCACCGGAGTCGGGCGGTTGAGCACGACGCCCAGCGACCCCTCCTCGTCATGGTCGAGGAGGAGCACCACCGCACGGTCGAAGTTCGGGTCCGCCAGCGCCGGTGTCGCGACAAGCAGCCGTCCTGTGAGCGAGGACACCTCGGTCATGGACACATGATCCCGCATGTTCGCCCCGGAGGGGGAGTGGAAGACGAGTCCCATGTGAGAGCAGGTCGGGGCGTACGACAGCAGGAACGGCGCACGTAACCGTACGCTTTCTGCTCTGAACCGAACGTGTGGTGACACATTCATGTCCGTTCGGTGGGTAGGTCGGCCATACGGAGGCCCGCTCCGCGGCCATTACTCTTGCCTCTTGCCCCCGACCGTCCCAGGAACGCGAGACCAGATGACCCGCTCGAACGATGTCCTGCTCGTCCATGGCGGCACCCCGCTCGAAGGCGAGATCCGTGTCCGAGGTGCGAAGAACCTCGTGCCGAAGGCCATGGTCGCCGCGCTGCTCGGCAGCGGGCCGAGCCGGCTGCGCAACGTCCCCGACATCCGCGACGTGCGGGTGGTGCGCGGGCTGCTGCAGCTGCACGGCGTCACGGTACGCCCAGGTGACGAGGCCGGCGAGCTGGTGCTGGACCCGACCCACGTGGAGAGCGCGAACGTCGCCGACATCGACGCGCACGCCGGCTCCTCGCGCATTCCGATCCTCTTCTGCGGCCCGCTGCTGCACCGCCTCGGCCACGCCTTCATCCCGGGCCTGGGCGGCTGCGACATCGGCGGCCGGCCGATCGACTTCCACTTCGACGTGCTGCGCCAGTTCGGCGCCACGATCGAGAAGCGGGCGGACGGCCAGTACCTGGAGGCCCCGCACCGGCTGCGCGGTGCCAAGATCCGCCTGCCGTACCCGTCGGTCGGCTCCACCGAGCAGGTGCTGCTGACGGCGGTGCTCGCCGAGGGTGTGACGGAACTCTCCAACGCGGCCGTCGAGCCGGAGATCGAAGACCTGATCTGCGTCCTGCAGAAAATGGGCGCGATCATCACCATGGACACGGACCGTACGATCCGGATCACCGGCGTCGACAAGCTCGACGGCTACAACCACCGCGCCCTGCCGGACCGCCTGGAGGCCGCCTCCTGGGCCAGCGCGGCGCTCGCGACCGAGGGCAGCATCTATGTGCGCGGCGCCAGCCAGCGCGAGATGATGACCTTCCTGAACACCTACCGCAAGGTCGGCGGCGCCTTCGACATCGGCGACGAGGGCATACGGTTCTGGCACCCGGGCGGCAAGCTCAACGCCATCGCCCTGGAGACGGACGTCCACCCCGGCTTCCAGACCGACTGGCAGCAGCCCCTGGTCGTGGCCCTGACCCAGGCCTCCGGGCTGTCCATCGTCCACGAGACGGTGTACGAGTCGCGCCTGGGCTTCACCTCCGCGCTGAACCAGATGGGCGCGCACATCCAGCTCTACCGCGAGTGCCTGGGCGGCTCCGCCTGCCGCTTCGGCCAGCGGAACTTCCTCCACTCGGCGGTCGTGTCGGGCCCGACCAAACTCCAGGGCGCCGACCTGGTGATCCCCGACCTGCGCGGCGGCTTCTCGTACCTCATCGCGGCCCTGGCGGCCCAGGGCACGTCCCGGGTCCACGGCATCGACCTGATCAACCGTGGCTACGAGAACTTCATGAGCAAGCTGGTGGACCTGGGCGCCAAGGTGGAGCTGCCGGGCGCCGAAAAGACCGGCTGAGCCACATCGCCGCCCCCGGCTGGGGGTCCGGGGGTTAGCCCCCGGGTAGGCACAGCATGAGCAAGCTGGTGGACCTGGGCGCCAAGGTGGAGCTGCCGGGCGCCGAGGGAGCCTCCTAAAGGCCCGGGAAAGGCCTCCAGAGGCCGCAGGAACGCCGAAAAGGGCGGCCACCCTCCGATGAGGTGGCCGCCCCTTCGTATGGGGTCTTACTTGCCCTTGGCGGCTTCCTTGAGCTTGGAGCCCGCGGAGACCTTCACGCTGTAGCCGGCCGGGATCTCGATCGGCTCACCGGTCTGCGGGTTGCGCGCGGTGCGAGCGGCACGGTGGGTGCGCTCGAAGGTGAGGAAGCCGGGGATGGTGACCTTCTCGTCGCCCTTGGCGACGATCTCTCCGGTCACCTCGGCGAGGGCGGCCAGAACGGCGTCGGCGTCCTTTCGGGTCACCTCGGCGCGCTCCGACAGAGCGGCCACCAGCTCACTGCGGTTCATGTTGTACTCCCGTGTTCATCTTGCCATTAGGCGTGAGATCGAAGCCGATGCTGCCAGGGCCCTCGGACAGTCCCCGGACCCGGGTCTGCTGTTCAGACCCTCGCGCCCGGAACGCATCCTGCCCCCACCTGTGGCGGGAAAGCCAATCCGGCGCCCTGGTGAGTCGCGCGAAAAGCGCCGTGGCGGCCGTTTTCTGCCCGACACCCTATGGGGGCCCGATCGGCTGAACGCCGCGCGACGCGCCGTACGACGCGCCGAGCCCGGCCTAGACTCCCGTGGTACCGGTCACAGCCTTGGCGGCGACCCGCACCGCGCCGGCCACCGCGCCCGCCACCTTGTCGTTGAAGACGCTCGGAATGATGTAGTTGGCGTTCAGCTCGTCGTCGTGGACGACGTCCGCGAGCGCCCGGGCCGCGGCCAGCATCATGTCGTCGTTCACCGTACGCGACTGCGCGTCCAGCAGGCCACGGAAGACGCCCGGGAAGACCAGCACGTTGTTGATCTGGTTCGGGAAGTCGGAGCGGCCGGTGGCGACCACGGCGGCGGTCTGGCGGGCGATCGCGGGGTCGACCTCGGGGTCGGGGTTGGCCAGCGCGAAGACGATCGCGTCGTCGGCCATGGCGGCCACGTCGTCGCCGGACAGCACGTTCGGGGCCGAGACGCCGATGAAGACGTCGGCGCCGCGCACGGCCTCCTTGAGGGTGCCGGTGACGCCCTCGGGGTTGGTGTTGTCGGCGATCCAGCGCAGCGCGGTCATGTCGGAGCTGCCGTTCGCGCCGGCCAGGTCCTCGCGCCCGGCGTGCACCACGCCGTGGATGTCCGCGACCACCGCGTGGCGCAAACCCGCGGCGATCAGCAGCTTGAGGATGGCGGTGCCGGCCGCGCCCGCGCCGGACATCACCACGCGCACATCGCCGATCTTCTTGTTGACCACGCGCAGCGCGTTGGTGAGGGCGGCGAGCACCACGATGGCGGTGCCGTGCTGGTCGTCGTGGAAGACCGGGATGTCCAGCGCCTCGCGCAGCCGTGCCTCGATCTCGAAGCAGCGGGGGGCGGAGATGTCCTCCAGGTTGATGCCCGCGAAGCCGGGGGCGATGGCCTTGACGACGGCGACGATTTCATCGCTGTCCTGGGTGTCCAGGCAGAGCGGCCAGGCGTCGATGCCCGCGAAGCGCTTGAAGAGGGCCGCCTTGCCCTCCATGACGGGCAGCGCGGCCTTGGGGCCGATGTTGCCCAGGCCCAGGACCGCGGAGCCGTCGGTGACCACCGCGACGCTGTTGCGTTTGATGGTGAGGCGGCGGGCGTCCTCGGGGTTCTCGGCGATGGCCTGGCAGACGCGGGCGACGCCCGGGGTGTAGACCATGGACAGGTCGTCACGGTTGCGGATCGGGTGCTTCGACGACATCTCGATCTTGCCGCCGAGGTGCATCAGGAACGTACGGTCGGAGACCTTGCCGAGTGAGACGCCCTCGATGCCGCGCAGCTTCTCGACGATCTCGTCGGCGTGCGCGGTGGAGGTCGCGGCGATGGTGACGTCGATCCGGAGCTTCTCGTGGCCGGAGGCGGTCACGTCGAGGCCGGTGACCGAGCCACCGGAGGATTCCACGGCCGTGGTGAGCTGGCTGACCGCCGTGCCGCTCGCGGGGACCTCCAGCCGGACCGTCATCGAGTACGAGACGCTGGGCGCCGTTGCCATGGCCGACTTCCTCTGCTTTCCCTTGTTTCAGGTTGTCCCGGGCCGCGGTGGTGGTGGTTCGCCGGACCGCCCGGGCCGTGGTCTTCAGATGGTTACACCTACCTTCCGGTACCGCGTAACCGGGCTCGACTTTCGGAGATATTGTTCAGCCCGCCGAAGACGACGAAGAGGCCCGCGCCCTCAACAGCTGACGCGGACCTCTTCACAGTCTTTAGGTGGCACCGACCCGCCATGCTCGCCTCGCGGCAAGTGGTCGCTCGAAGCGACGAAGGTTGGGCCCGGGGGCTTGGATCGAGCCGGTGCCACAGCAAGGCTAACAAACCATCCCCGGAAGTGATTCCCTCCCCCACGGTTGATTTCGCGGGTCGATGCCACCCCGCCGTCCGCCCCGCCGTCCGGTCTCAGTCCCGCAGCAGATCGGGGACGCCGTGCTCGTCCGGGTCGTCCCGCTCCCCCGGCACCACGGTCAGCCGCTGCGTCGCGCGCGTCAGCGCCACGTACAGCACCCGCAGCCCCGCCGGGGACTCGTCGGCGATCTCGGCCGGCGACACCACGACCGTCGCGTCGTACTCCAGACCCTTGGCCTCCAGGCTGCCCAGCGCCACCGCCCGGCTGCCGAGCCCCTCCAGCCAGCGGCGCGCCGCGGCCCGCCGCCGCATGGCGACGACCACGCCGACCGTGCCGTCCACCTCGTCCAGCAGGCGCTTCGCCTCCTCGCGCACCCGCACGCCCAGGCCCCCGTCGGCCCCGTCGGCCGCCCCGTCGCCATCCGGCATCGGCGCGAAGCGCGGCACCAGTCCCGTGGAGCGGACCGCCTCGGGCGCCCGGGCGCCGGGCATCGCGAGCGCGAGGACCTTCGCGGCGAGCTCGGCGATCTCCGCCGGGTTGCGGTAGTTCACGGTCAGCGTGAAGCGGCGGCGCGGGCGGCTGCCCAGCGCCTCGGCGCGGGCCTCGGCCGCCTCCTCCGGGGCCGACCAGGAGCTCTGCGCCGGGTCCCCGACCACCGTCCAGGTGGCGTGGCGGCCGCGCCGCCCGATCATCCGCCACTGCATCGGGGTCAGGTCCTGCGCCTCGTCGACGATCACGTGGGCGTAGTCCACACGCTCCTGCTCCATCCGGTCCGCGCGGGTACGGCGGGGCGCGGAGCGGTCGGCGAAGGTCGTCAGCTCATCGAGCCCGGTCAGCTGGTCCAGCGGGTCGACCTCGCGGGGCCTGGTCGGCCGGGCCGAGGCGCCCAGGACGGTGTACAGCTCGTCCAGCAGCGCCACGTCATGCACCGACAGCGGGCCCTTCCCGTCCGCCCCCAGGCGGGTCAGCGAGCGGGCCAGCCGGCGCGCCTCGCGCTGGTTGAGGTCCCGCCGGGACCAGCGGGCCAGCCGCTTCTCGTCGGCCATCGCGGCCAGCACGGCGCGCGGGGTGAGCTCGGGCCACCAGGCGTCCAGGAAGCGGAGGAAGTCGTCCTCGGTGGAGATGTCCTCGTCGAACCCCTCGCGCGCCTCGGCGGCCAGCTCGGGGTCGGTGTAGCGGCGGGCACCCCCGGACATCGCGGACTTGGCCCACAGCGCGTCCAGCAGCAGCCGGCGGGCGCGCGGGCGCAGCAGGTTGACGGGCGCGGTGCCGCCCAGCGCGGCCTGCCGGATCCGGCGCAGCTCCTCGGCGTCCAGCTCGATCCGCGCGCCGAACGCCACGACGCGCAGCCGCTCCGGCGGCACGGCCGCCCGGCCGGGGCCGGCGGGCAGTTCCAGGGCGCCGCGCGCGGCCTTGCGCAGCACCCGCGTCATCCGCGAGGAGCCCTTGACGCGGGCCACGGCCGGCTCGTCGTACGTGGTGGCCTCGGCTCCGTCCACCAGCGACCCGACGGCGCGGATCGCGACCTGCCCCTCCTCGCCGAGCGAGGGCAGCACGCCCTCGGTGTACGCGACCAGCAGCGGGGTCGGGCTGACGACCAGGATCCCGCCCGCGTACCGCCGCCGGTCCTGGTACAGCAGATACGCGGCGCGGTGCAGCGCGACCGCGGTCTTGCCGGTGCCCGGGCCGCCCTCCACCTCGGTGACGGAGGCGGCGGGCGCGCGGATCACCACATCCTGCTCGGCCTGGATGGAGGCGACGATGTCGCGCATGGTGTGGCCGCGGGCCTGGCCGAGCGCCGCCATCAGCGCGCCGTCGCCGACGACCGGCAGATCCGCCCCGTCCAAGGTGGCGGTCAGCTCGGGGCGCAGCAGGTCGTCCTCGACGCCGAGCACCCGCCGCCCCTTGCTGCGGATGACCCGGCGGCGCACGACCCGGCCGGGGGCGACGGGGGTGGAGCGGTAGAAGGGCGCGGCGGCGGGCGCGCGCCAGTCGATGACCAGCGGGGCGTAGTCGGCGTCCAGGACGCCGATGCGGCCGATGTGCAGCGTCTCGGCGATCTCCGCGCGGCCGCCGCCGTCCTCGCCGGGGCGGATCGCGCCGTCGGCGGGCTCGACGGAGGTGTAGGCGCCGTCCGGGCCGCGCTCCCCGTCCTTGCCGAGCAGCAGGTCGATGCGGCCGAAGAGGAAGTCCTCGAACTCGCTGTTGAGCCGGTTGAGGTGGACCCCGGCCCGGAAGACCTGGGCGTCCCGCTCGGCGAGCGCGCCGGGCGTGCCGACCTGGCCGCGCTTGGCGGCGTCGTTCATCAGGAACTCCGCCTCGTGGATCTTCTCCTCGAGGCGCCGGTACACGCGGTCCAGATGTGCCTGCTCGATCCGGATCTCCCGCTCGCGGATCCCGTCCCCGACGTCCCCGATTCGGCTATCCCGGTTTCCGGCGTCCCGGCTACTGGCGTCCCGGCTACCGGCGTCCCGCTTCTCAGCTTCGCCGGAGAGGTCCGGTCTCGCCTTCCGGCTCGCGTGCGTGGCGTTGTGCGCGGCCACCCAAGCCCCCTTCTGTGTGCGTAGGGCAGCCGTCAACCGTACACCTTCACAACACGCCGCAGACCTTCACCGCCTAGACCTTCACGACCGCCAGCCGCTCGCCGTCCAGCGTGCGGACCTCGAAGCGGTCGATCTGGTCGGGGTTCATGGCCGCGCCGCCCAGGGCGTACAGCGGCTCCTTGCTCCAGCGGGACGCGTCGCCGTCCTTGATGCCGTAGCCGGTGCTGGGCACGGCCCAGGTGGTGATGGTCTCCTCGTGGCCGTCCTTGCCGACGGCGACCAGGTCGCAGGACTTCGGGCCCTTCACATTGCCGAGCTTGAGGGCCACCGACGTGCCCCAGCCCTTCGGCTGTAGCGAGACGGTGGCGTCGACCTTGGTGGCGGGGTCGACCGAGCCGGTCTTCCGCCCCTGGTCGAACGCCGCCTTCGCGGGGCTGGCCACCACCTTGTCGCCGCCCCCGCCGCCGTCGCCCGAGGTCAGCGCGGCACCGGCGAACGGACCGCCGATGATCAGCGCGGCGGCCGCGGCCACCAGGTACAGGCGGCGCCTGCCGCGCCCGCGGCGGCTCGTGGCGACGTCGTCCATCAGCCGGCCGAGCAGCTCGGGCCCGGGGCGGGCGGTGATGGTGGCGGGGTCCAGCACGGTCCGGCCGTCGGTGGAGGTGGCGAACTCGGCCAGCAGCGGCGGGATGCCCATCAGCTGGTCGAGCTCCGCGCCGCATCGGTCACAGCCGAGCAGGTGCTCCTCGAAGCGGGCGGCGTCCGCCGGGTCCAGGACGCCGAGGGCGTAAGCGCCGACGGCGGTGTGCTGCTGATCCTCCGCTGCCGGCATCATGCCGTAACCCCCCGTTCCTCCAGCGAGAGCCGCAGGGCACGCAGCGCGTAGAAGACCCGGGACCGGACCGTCCCGGGCGGTACGCGGAGTACCTCAGCCGCCTCGTTCACCGTACGACCCTTGAAGTATGTCTCGACCAAGGCCTCCCTATGCGCGTCGGTGAGGTCGGCGAGCGCGTCGGAGATCGTCATCATGCGCAGCGCCCGGTCGATCTCGTCGGCGGCGGGTACGGCGTGCAGGGGGCTTGCGTCCACTTCCTGGGGGCGGGCCCGGCGGCCGCGGTGACCGTCGATGACGATGCGCCGGGCCACGGTCACCAGCCAGGGGCGCAGCGATCCGCCGGTGCTCCGCAGCTGGTCGGCGTTGCGCCAGGCCCGCAGGAGCGTCTCCTGGACCACGTCCTCCGCCCGGTGCCGGTCGCCCGCGACCAGCCGCAGGACGAAGGCGAGAAGCGGGCCCGCGTGCTCTTCATAGAGCGCGCGCATGAGCGCGTCGTCCGGTGTCGTCCTCTCGGTCACGGGAGCATCCTTGCGTAATCACTGCCGCGCGGTCGAGGGGGTACGTGCGGTAACACTTCCATGTTCAACAAAAACGCCGCGTTGTATGTTCAATTGCGCTATACAGCAGTCTAATCGCACGCACGCCCGCTACGCCGACCTGGGGTGACGTCGCGTCAGTCAGGCGTTGTGTCCGTCAGGCCCGGGTGACCCGGCGGCGGTGCCGGGCCACGCGCTCGCGGTTGCCGCAGACCTCGCTGGAGCACCAGCGGCGGCGGCGACCGCGCGAGGTGTCGAGGTAGACCAGCGAGCAGGTCTCCCCCTCGCACTGCCGCAACTGCCCGCGCGCCACCGGGTCGGTGAGCAACTCCACGGCGTCCCGCGCCACCTGCGCCAGCAGCGCGCCGCAGTCGGGCACGGCGGCGAGCCTGCGGACGAGGGTGCCGTCGGCGGTGCGTACGGCCCGTACGGCGGGCGGGGCGGTGGCGGCCAGGGCGTTCACCCGCTCCAGGTCGGCGCCCGCGGCACGGCCCTCGACCTCGGTGTGCACAATGCGGTGGAGCAGGTCGCGGGCGGCGCGGAAGCGGGCGAGCCAGCTGCCGTCGACGATGTCGAGGGCGGTGCCGCGGGGCACCAGACCGGCGCCGACGAGCCAGGCCTTGAGCCGCTCCACCCCGTCCAGCCGCTCGACCGGCGCCTCGCTCAGCCGCCCGCCGACCGTGGCCACCAGGTCCAGACAGAGCCGCCCGGAGTCGAACCGCAGGTCGTAGGCCGGCGCCAACGCCATGTTCCTGTCACTCCTTCGGGGCTGAGCGGTCACGCGGACATGCGCGCAATCCAGAGTGCCCGCCCCGGCCCGAGCCCGGAACCCCCACGGGCCCGCCCATCTCCCCCACCGCACAAGGGAGTTCGGGGCCCCGGCCCCGGCGGGCGGCCAGGCGCCGGCGCGGTCAGGCGTCGGCGTACTTGGTGTCCGCGGCGGGATCCAGCGCCAGCCGGTAGCCGCGCTTGACGACCGTCTGGATGAGTTTCGGGGCGCCGAGGGCCGTACGGAGGCGGGCCATCGCCGTCTCGACCGCGTGCTCGTCGCGCCCCGCGCCCGGCAGGGAGCGCAGCAGGTCGGCGCGGGCGACGACCCAGCCCGGGCGGCGGGCCAGGGCTCGCAGCAGGGCCATGCCGGCCGGCGGCACGGCGCGCAGCTCACCGTCGACCAGGACCGCGTGGCCGCGGATCTCCAGTCGGCGCCCGGCGACCGGCAACGGCCTTACCCGGCCGGGCAGTTCGCGGGTCAGGAGCTGTACGAGCGGGCCGAGGCGGAAGCGTTCGGGCTGGCTGGTGGGGATGTCATGGGCCTCGAGCGGCAGCGCGGTGACCGGCCCGACGCAGGCCGGCAGCACGTCGTGGCGCAGCGCGTCCAGCAGCTCCCCGCGCATGCCGCGCCGCTCGGCCCGGTCCAGCAGGCTCGCGGCGGCCGGGGCGCTGGTGAAGGTGACGGCGTCCAGGGCGCGGGCGACGGTCGCGTCGAGGAGACGGTCGAGCGGGGCGATGTCCTCGGGCGGCATCCACCGGTACACCGGTACGCCGACCACCTCCGCGCCCGCCACGCGCAGCGACTCGACGAAGCCGGGCAGCGGCTCGCCGTGCAGCTGCACCGCGATACGGCTGCCGTCGACCCCCTCCTCCAGCAGCCGGTCGAGCACCTCGGCCAGCGACTCGGACCCCGGGGACCACTCCTCGGTCAGCCCGGCGGCCCGGATCGCGCCCCGCACCTTGGGCCCGCGCGCCAGCAGCCGGGCGCCGCGCAGCCGGGCCAGCAAGGCGTCCCCGAGACCCCATCCGTCGGCGGCCTCGACCCAGCCCCGGAAGCCGATGGCGGTGGTCGCGATCACCACGTCGGGGGCGTGGTCGAGCAGCTGCTTGGTGGCGGTGAGCAGTTCCGCGTCGTCGGCGAGCGGCACGATGCGCAGCGCGGGCGCGTGCATGACGGCCGCGCCCCGCCTCCGCAGCAGCGCGCCGAGCTCGTCGGCGCGGCGGGCGGCGGTGACGCCGACGGTGAACCCGGCGAGCGGCCCGGTGGCGGCGGGCGCGGGCGTGTCGGGCGCGGGCGTGGCGGGCGTGGGCGTGGCGGGCGTGGGCGTGTCGGGCGTGGGCGTGTCGGGCCCGGTGGCGGCGGGCGCGGGCGTGGGCGTGGCGGGCCCGGTGGCGGGGCCTGCTGCCCCTGGCTCCGTCGAGTCCGTGGTCGCGGCGCTGTGGTCTCGGTGCATGGTTCTCGTCCCGATCCGCTGTCGTATGGGCGCCCTCCGCGACCTCATCTCGACGGCCATCCTGTGGCCGCCCGGTGACGGTGACGGTTCGCGGAGGTTTCCCGGGTGTAACGGAGCGTACGGACGGGGAGCGCGCGCCTTGTGCGCCCGTACGCTCCCCGTCCGATCAGGGCCGCCGGCTCAGACGTCCGCGTACGCGGGCTGCCGCGCGCCCTGCGGCTCAGGTGCCTCCGCCGTGGCGGGCCGACCGGCCGGCCGGGCCCCGCGGAGGTATACGGCCCAGGTGACGACGGAGCACAGGGCGTAGAAGGCCAGGAAGGACACGAACGCCGGGGTCCCGGTGTGCGCGTTCAGGAACGATTCCCGGAAGGCCAGGTTGATGCCGAGCCCGCCCAGCGCGCCGACCGCGCCGATCAGCCCCATCGCGGCCCCCGACAGCCGCCGCCCGTACGCCGCGGCCTCCTCGCCCTCAAGGCCCCGCGCGACCGCCTTGGCATGGAAGATGCCGGGGATCATCTTGAACGTGGAGCCGTTGCCGAGCCCGCTGAAGACGAACAGGGCGATGAAGCCGACGAGGAAGACGGCCAGGGACTTCTCCGCGGAGGCGTAGACGACCACCACGGCCGCGACGGACATGGCGGCGAAGTTCCACAGCGTGATCCGCGCGCCGCCGTAGGTGTCGGCGAGACGGCCGCCGATGGGGCGGATGAGGGAGCCGAGCAGCGGGCCGATGAAGGTGAGCGAGGCGGCCTGGAGCGGGGTGCGGTCGAACTGGTTCTGCAGCACGAGGCCGAAGGCGAAGCTGTAGCCGATGAAGGACCCGAAGGTGCCGATGTACAGGAACGACATGATCCAGGTGTGCGCGTCCCGGGCCGCCTCCTTCGCGGCCCCCGCGTCGTTCCGCACCGGCGCCAGGTTGTCCATGAACAGCGCCGCGAGCAGCGCGGCGACCACGATCAGCGGGATGTAGACGCCGAGCACCACGCGCGGGTGGGCCGCGCCGGCCGTGCTGATGACCAGCAGGCCGATCAGCTGGATGACCGGCACGCCGATGTTGCCGCCGCCCGCGTTGAGGCCGAGCGCCCAGCCCTTCTTCCGCAGCGGGTAGAAGGAGTTGATGTTCGTCATGGAGGACGCGAAGTTTCCGCCGCCGACCCCGGTGAGGGCCGCGACGACCATGAAGGTGGTGTACGAGGTGCCGGGCTTCATCACCACGGCGGCGGTGATCGTCGGCACCAGCAGCAGCGCCGCGCTGACGATCGTCCAGTTGCGGCCGCCGAAGCGGGCGACGGCGAACGTGTAGGGGACGCGCAGGATCCCGCCGACCAGGGTGGGCATCGCGACCAGGAAGAACTTCCCGGCCGGGTCCACCCCGTACTCCGGCCCCATGAACAGGACCATCACCGACCACAGGCTCCAGATGGAGAAGCCGATGTGTTCGGAGAGGATCGAGAACAGGAGGTTGCGGGTGGCGATCTTCTCGCCCTTCTCCTTCCAGAAGGCCTCGTCCTCCGGGTCCCACTGTTCTATCCAGCGGCCCCCCTTGCGTGCGGCGGTGGTGGTCGGGGCAGTCATCACGCCTCCACAGTTCTCGGATGTCGCCCCAGGCCCTGTCTCCCCGATCTCTGCGGGGAGACAGGGCCCAGTGCTCGGTCTCGCTGTCGTTGACGGTAGGAAGTACGGATTTCCGGGCTGTGGCGGCAGGTGACGCGGACGAAACCTTGCTCTCACCCGGAAGCGCGGGGCGCGGTGAGGGTTTCCACCAGGGCCGCCTCCGGGCTCGGCAGCCAGCTGCCCGGCGGGGCATCGAGCCAGCCCCCGGCCGCCCCGAGCACCGCCGCGGCCGCCCGCAGGGCGTCCAGTCCCGGGTGGCGCAGCCCGCGCCGCCAGACCATGGAGACGGGCGACAGCGGCACGGGGCCGGTCAGCGGCCGCAGCACGGCGCCGGGCATGGCGATGAACACCGTGCTCGCCAGCACCGACCAGCGCCGCTTGGCCACCACCCGGGTGAACTCCTCAACGCCCTCGATCTGCGGAAACGGCTCGGCCATCACGATGCCGCGCCCCGCGAACAGCTGCGCCGCCAGGTCCGTCCACTCGGTGGTGGCGGCGTTGCCCGCGGCCGCGTACAGCGTCTCCCCCGCGAGCGCGTCCAGAGGGACCTCGGGGAGCCGGGCGAGCCGGTGGTCCTCGCGCAGCACCACGGCCATCCGCTCATAGCGGACCAGCTGGTGGTCCAGGCGCGCGAGCACGGCCGGGTCGAGGCCGCCGACCCGCCCGAACGACACGTCCAGCCGCCCCGCGAGCAGTTCGGCGGCGGCCCCGGCCAGCCCGCTGTGGAAGTGCGCCACGAACTCCACCTCGGGCGCTGTCCGCCCGCGCACCTCGGCCAGCACCTCGCTCCCGGTGGACACCGGCGCGCCGACGTCCACGACCAGCGGCCGCCCGGCCCCCGCCGCGCCGCCCCCGAACGCGGCGGCCAGCTCCTCCTGCGCCGCCAACACCCGCCGCGCGTACGGCAACAGCCGCTCCCCCTCGGCGGTCAGCACCACCTGCCGGGTCGTCCGTACGAACAGCTCGACGCCCAGCTCGCGCTCCAGCCGCCGGATATCGCGGCTGAGCGCCTGCTGGGCCACGTACAGCCGGGCGGCGGCGCGGGTGAAGTGCAGCTCGTCGGCGACGGCGGCGAAGGCGCGCAGCAGGCGCGGCTCGATGTCCTGGGGCATGCCGTGCAGTCAACAGCACGCGCGCGATTCACAACACAGGCGCGTGAACGGCCGCGCATCAGGTGTTGGACCGGACCCGGGCCCGCCCACGACCGTGGAGGGGTGATCCTCTTCCTCGCCTCCAGGCCGGTCGTGCCGACCGGCCGCCGTACGTGGCGCGGCGCGGCGCGCGCCGTGCCCGCGGCGCCGCCGCGCGGCTCGGGTGCGGCGGCGCGTACGGGCGACGGTGCGGCGGCCCGTACGGGCGACGGTGCGGCGGCCCGTACGGGCGGCGGTGCGGCGGCCCGTACGGGCGGCGGTGCGGCGCGCCGTGCGGGCGGCGGTACGGCAGCCGCCCGCACGCCGAACCCGGCCCCCACCTCACCGCCCCACCCGGCCGACGGCGCCTCCGCGCCCCGTGCCGCGACGGACAGCGCGCCCGGCCCCCGCCCGCCCCGCCGGTCGTTCCTCGCGCCCTACCGGCGGCTGTTCGCCGCGCCCGGGGCGGCCGCGTTCACGCTCGCCGCGCTCGTGGGGCGGGTGTCGGGGGCGATGATGGGGGTCGGCATGGTGGTCATGATCGCCACCGTGCGCGACTCGTACGCCCTGGCGGGCGCGGTCTCGGCCACCGGCATCGCGGTGACGGCCGTGACCGGGCCGCTGCTGGGCCGGCTGGTGGACCGCCACGGGCAGGCCCGGGTCGCGGTCCCGGCGGTCGGCGTGTTCGCGCTGGGGGCCACGGGGACGCTGCTGTGCGTCCACTACGAGGCCCCGGCGTGGGCGCTGTTCGTCTGCGCCGCGGGCTCCTCCGGCGTGCCGAGCCTCGGCGCGATGACGCGCGCCCGCTGGGCGTCCGTCCACCGCGACGACGCGGCCGCGCGGCACACCGCCAACTCCTTCGAGCAGGTCGTCGACGAGGTCTGCTTCATGGCCGGTCCGGCGCTCGCGATGGTGCTGTGCACGGCGGTGTTCCCGGAGGCGGGGCCGGCGACGGCGGCGGTGCTGATGGTCGTGGGGACCCTGCTGTTCGCGGCCCAGCGCCGCACCGAGCCGCCGCCCCAGCCGCGTACGGATGCGGCCGGCGGGTCGCTGACGCGCTCGCCGGGGCTGCGGGTGGTGGTCGTCACCTTCCTGGCGACCGGCGCGGTCTTCGGCTCGATGGAGGTCGCGACGGTCGCGGCCGTGGATTCGTACGGCCACACCTCGGCGAGCAGCGCGGTCCTCGCACTTCAGGCGGCCGGGTCCTGCGCGGCGGGCCTGGTCCTCGGCGCGCTGCCGGTCCGCGGGTCGGCGGCGGCCCGCTTCCTTGCGGGGGTGGCGGCCATGGCCGTGGCCGTCCTCCCCCTGCTCGCGGCGACCGGGCCGGCGACGCTGGCCCCGCTGCTGTTCGTCGCGGGCATGGCGACCGCCCCGACGATGATCAGCGGCATGACCCTCGTCCACCGGCTGACCCCGCCCGCCCGCCTGAACGAGGGCATGACGACCGCGTACACCGGCCTCCTCATCGGCATCTCGGCAGGCGCGGCGGCGGGCGGCTGGACCATCGACCACCTGGGCCCGGCCGCGGGCTACACGGCCCCCGCGACGGCCGCGGCGCTGGCCCTGCTGGCGGCGGCGGGGGGCGCGGGGCGGCTGCGGCGGGCCCTGGGCGCGGGCTGAGGTCTCGCGTGTGTGTTCGCGGGCGAGTTGGAGCACCAGAAGAACGAAGCGTTTGCCCTGGGCTCCGAACACAACTGGGCCTGGCCGGCGCCGCCCGTGCGGTCCGCGCCGCCGACGGCAGCCCGACCGACAGCCGGGATACACCCAGTCATTTTGTCAACGCCATTGACGTACCTCCGACGCCCCACCTACCTTCCTCCATCGAAGCGCTTCGACGATCGTGCGTGATCCCTCCAACCTTCCCGGAGGCAGCGGATGTTGAAGGCACGGAAACGGACGGCAGCCCTCCTGGCCGCCGCCCTGGTGGGAGCCGCGGCGCTCACCGGGTGCGGCTCGGACAGCGGGGACGGCGACGGCAAGACGCTCAAGCTCTGGCACTACGAGGCCCCCAACAGCGCGATGGGCGTGGCCTGGAAACAGGCGATCGAGGAGTTCAAGAAGAGCCACCCGGGCGTCACGGTGAAGTTCGAGGAGAAGGGCTTCGAACAGATCCAGAAGACGGCCTCGATGGTGCTCAACTCCAATGACGCCCCGGACGTCCTGGAGTACAACAAGGGCAACGCCACAGCCGGTCTGGCCGCCAAACAGGGCCTGCTCACCGACCTCACGCCCGAGGTCACCAAGCGTGGCTGGGACAAGCCCCTCAACGCCGGGGTCCAGACCACCAGCCGGTACGACGCGCAGGGCGCGATGGGCTCCGGCAAGTGGTACGGGGTGCCCAATTACGCCGAGTACACGATGGTCTTCTACAACAAGGACCTCTTCGACAAGTACAAGGTGAAGGTCCCGACCACCTTCGAGGAATTCACCGCGGCCCTGGACACCTTCACCTCCAAGGGCGTCACCCCGCTGGCGAACGCGGGCGCCGAATACCCCGCCCACCAGTACGTCTACCAGCTGGCCCTGAGCAAGGCCGACCGCTCCTGGGTGGACTCCTACGAGCTCTACAAGGGCAAGCCCGACTTCCATGACACGGCGTGGACCTACGGCGCCGAGACCTTCGCCGACTGGGTGAAGAAGGGCTACATCGCCAAGAGCTCCAGCGGCGCCAAGGCCGAGGACGCGGGGACGGCGTTCATCTCGGGCAAGTACCCGATGTTCTTCTCCGGCAGCTGGTGGTTCGGCCGCTTCAAGGCGGAGATGAAGGACCAGTGGGGCACCTTCCTGTGGCCCGGCTCCAAGCTGACGCTCGGCTCCGGCGGCAATCTGTGGGTGGTCCCCAAGGGCGCCAAGAACAAGAAGCTCGCCTACGACTTCATCGACATCACGATGAAGAAGGGCATCCAGAACCTGCTCGGCGACAAAGGCGGCGTGCCCGTGGCCGCCGATTCCTCGGCGATCACCGACAAGCAGTCCAAGAGCCTGATCGAGAACTTCGACAAGCTCGCCAAGAACGACGGGCTCGCCTTCTACCCGGACTGGCCGGTCTCCGGCTTCTACGACACCCTCGTCTCCGAGACACAGAAGCTGATCACCGACAGCACGGATCCCGACGACTATCTGGACGCGCTGAAGAAAGCGTACGAGTCGGGCGCGCCGAAGACATGAAACCCGCCGAAAGCGTGAAACGCGCCGGAGGCATGAAAACAGCCGGAACCACCAAACCCGCCGACGCCGTGAAGAGCGCGGGACGGCCGCCGCGCGAGTACCCGTACGCGCTCTTCCTGATCCCCGGCGCCCTCGCCTTCCTCGCCGTCATCGTTGTCCCGTTCCTGATGAACACGGGGCTGAGCTTCACCCACTGGCAGGGGGTCGGCACCCCCTCCTGGGCCGGGCTCGACAACTACCGCACGCTGCTCGACGACTCCGCCTTCTGGGAGTCCTTCCGGCACAGCCTCGCGATGGTCCTGGCGATGGCGGTGATCCCCACCGCCCTCGGCCTGGTCCTGGCCGCCGCGCTCTTCGACTACATCGCCAAGCACATCGGCACCCGTATCGCGACCGTGCTGCGCGCCTGCTTCTATCTGCCGCAGGTGCTGCCGATCGCTGTGGCCGGCATCGTATGGAGCTGGATCCTCGCCCCCGACAACGGCGCGCTGAACGAGCTGCTGGACGCGGCCGGGCTCGGCTCGCTGCGCCACGACTGGCTGGGCGACCCGGACTTCGCGCTCTACAGCGTGATGGGCGTGATGGTGTGGGTCCAGCTCGGCTTTCCGCTGGTGGTCTTCATGGCCGGGATGCAGCGCGCCGACCCGGCCCTGCACGAGGCCGCCGAGCTGGACGGGGCCTCCTGGTGGCGGCGGCTGTGGCATGTGACGCTGCCGCAGATTCGCCCGGAGATCTACGTCGTGCTGCTGTGGTGCACCATCGCCGCGCTCAAGGTCTTCGGCGCGGTGTACGTACTGACCAAGGGCGGGCCCGGCGGGGCCACCAATGTGCCCTCGTACTTCTCCTTCCAGAGCTTCTTCGAGAAGACGCAGGTCGGCTACGGCTCCGCGGTGTCGACCGTGCTGACCGTACTCATCCTGGCGCTGGCCCTGGTGGCGCTGCGCTTGCAGACCCGGGCGGAGGACCAGGACCGGTGAAGGCCGTCACGCGATACCCAATACTGGCCGCGCTGGTCGTGGCGGCCCTCTTCATGGTCGCGCCGTTCTTGATCGTCGGGCTCAACGCGGTCAAGTCGCCCGCCGAGTACTCCGCGGGCGGGCCGCTCAGCCTGCCCGACGGGCTGTATCTCGACGGGCTGAAGGACTTCTGGGAGCGGGTGGACTTCGGCCAGAAGCTGGTCAACTCCGTGCTGATCTCCGGCTCGGTGGCGGTGCTCGCGGTGGTGCTGTCGGTGCTCAACGCGTACGCGATCGGCATCGGCCGGATCAAGGGCCGCCCCTGGGTGCTGGCCTTCTTCGTGCTGGCGAACATGCTGCCGCAGGAGGCGCTGGTCTACCCCATGTACTACCTGTTGAAGGAGGTGGGCCTGTACGACACCCGGCTCAGCGTCATCCTGGTGTTCACCGTCATCCAGTCGGCCTTCGGCACCTATCTGCTCTCCTCCGTCCTCGGCGCCTTCCCCAAGGAGGTCATCGAGGCGGCCCGGATCGACGGCGCGAACAAGTGGCAGGTGCTGTGGCGGGTCGTGGTCCCGGTCAGCCGGCCCACGATCGGGGTGCTGCTGGTCTTCTTCTTCATCTGGACCTGGAACGAGTTCCTGCTGCCCCTGGTCATGCTGATCTCCAACGACAACCAGACGGTGT
The DNA here is from genome assembly GCF_053890475.1 of Streptomyces sp. LZ34. Lineage (NCBI taxonomy): Bacteria > Bacillati > Actinomycetota > Actinomycetes > Kitasatosporales > Streptomycetaceae > Streptomyces > Streptomyces sp. LZ34. Next base: position 7,820,956 of record NZ_CM132680.1, on the reverse strand, counting down.
CGGTGGCGCTCGGCGTTCTCCAGGGCCAGCGGCTGATGGACGCCACCATGACCAACGCGGCCGCCCTGCTCGGAGTGCTGCCCGCGTTCCTGTTCTTCCTGATCTTCCAGCGGACGCTGACCCGCGGCATCGCCGTGGGCGCGGTGAAGTGACCCCGCCGAGGAGGGGGCTCCATGGTCAGGATCACGGACGTGGCCAGGCACGCCGGGGTCTCGCCCAGCACCGTCAGCTACGCCCTCAGCGGCAAGCGGCCGATCTCCGAGGCCGCCCGGCGGCGGATCCACGCCAGCATCCGCGAGCTCGGCTACCGCCCCCACGCCGGAGCCCGCGCCCTGGCCAGCAGCCGCACCCGGGTGCTGGCGCTGGTCACCCCGCTGCGCGAGGGCGGCGACGTCGCGGGGGCGATGCGGTTCGCCGCCCAGGTCGTCACCGCCGCCCGGCGGCACGACCACGACGTCCTGCTGCTCACCCAGGAGGAGGGCGAGGAGGGGCTGCGCCGGGTCGCGGACAGCGCCATGGCGGACGGCTTCATCATCACCGACGCCCGCCCCCACGACGCCCAGCTGCCACTGCTGCGCGGCCTGGGGCGGCCCTGCGTCCTCGTCGGCTCCTTGGACGCCGGGGACACCACCGGCCCGACCGGACCCGTCTGCGTCGGCCTCGACGACCCCGGCGCCCCCCACGACCCCGGCGACGGCCGCCTTGGGGCCCGGCCCGGGCCGCCCGAGCCCGGTGATCTCGCCGAGCGGTGCGTCGCCCTGCTGATGGCCGGGCTGGCCCCCGCCCTCCGAGCTCCCCAACGCGACGAGGACGCCGCGGCCAGCTGACCGAACACCCGGCTGGCCGTCGGCGCCTGTGTATGGCGCGCGTCACATAGGTGCGCTGTCACGGGGATCCGTCGCCGGTGTCTCGTGGTCGATCAGGTACCTGGCGCAACAGCCGGCAACGACAGAGCGGAAAGACATCGTGAGCAAGATCTGGTTCGTCACCGGTTCGTCGCGCGGCCTGGGCCGCCGCTTCGTCGGGGCCGCCCTGTCTCGCGGCGACAAGGTGGCCGCGACCGCCCGGAACACCGGAAGCCTTGACGAGCTGGCCGCCACCTACGGCGACGTGGTGCTCCCGCTCGAGATGGACGTGACCGACAAGGCCGCCGTCTCGATACGGCCCGCGACCACGTGATCAGCCGGAACCGGAACCGCCCGCCGCCTCGCTCGCGGCACGGCGGTACTCGGCGTTGATGCGCTGAGCTTCCTCGAGCTGGTCCTCAAGGATGACGATGCGGCAGGCAGCCTCGATCGGGGTCCCCCTGTCGACGAGCTCGCGGGCGCGAGCGGCGATCCGCAGTTGGTAGCGGGAGTACCGGCGATGTCCTCCCTCCGAGCGGAGCGGAGTGATCAGACGAGCCTCACCGATGGCTCGGAGGAAGCCCGGGGTGGTGCCGAGCATCTCGGCTGCCCGGCCCATCGTGTATGCGGGGTAGTCGTCGTCGTCCAGACGATCACCAAGAGGGTTGTCCGCTGTCATGTCACCTCGCTGTGCAACGCGTCGAGGGGCCCTGGTGCCGTACGGCACCAGGGCCCCGAAGGGAATTCAACACCATCTGTCGGCCCTACTGCTGTGCCGACCTTCTGTTTCCGCTACCCGGCCCGACAGAGGGGGAGGGAGCGGGGGATCGCAGCTGCGTGACCGGGGACCACCATCCATTCCGGGGTCTTGCGGTACCCGGGCCGAGTGCTTCTCGGGCCGGGCGATCCTGATGGCGTCTGCTCCTCCGTTCCTCTCCGAACCAACCACTGCGTGAACCGGTACTGCTGTTGGCAGCTCCTCGACGTGCGAGCCGCCCAGTACGGCTCCCAGTCCCGTCACCGTTCTGGGAACACCTTGGCTTCGAGGCTCGAGAGCCGCACTGACCTGCGAACTTCGTGTTCAGCCACCCGCCAGTTCGTGTCTGGCGGGTCTCATTCGACCGTGTCTGTCTACGAGATGAAGCGTAACCACGACAGGGCCGAATGTCTACTCTGCCAAGAGTAGGTTTTGCTATCCCGGTGGGAGAAGAACCCTGCCACCTGCCACAATGACTCACGCAAGTCGTCGCGCTCGGCGATACGGCGGCGGATCGGCCCTCACCGCTTGATCAGGAGCCGCCTTCTGTCGCCCGCGCAACCGCTTCACGCCCGCGGGGCGGTTCGGGGACAGTCGGCTGAATAAGCTGTGCTGTCATGTCGAACCCTGATGAGCTGCTCGTCGCCATCTCCGCCGCGGTGGAGTCCGAACGAAGCAATCAGATGTCGCTGACCGTGGTCGTCGGTGGTGCTGTCATCACCGGTCGGCTGGCTCCCGAGGCCGTGTGGAGGGAGCGGGTGGCGGAGGTCCTCGAGGACTCGGACCGTCTCGGCCCGTTCTCCGACGTCTTCGCCCGCGGGCCGCGAGAGAACCGGCCCGGTCGCGGCGAGGCGCCCACGTATCTGCACTTTCATCTCGCCCGGATCCTGCAGGGCAGCCTCGGGATCCCAGAGACGGGCGGCATGTACAGAGTCGCGATCAAGGACGTCAGCGCATGGACCGTGGGCGATCTCAGCTACTTCGACCGGTGAGATGCTGTCTTTGCCCCGTTGCCCGGCCAGGAGTTTCCGAGCGGACGACGACACAGCGGTGGGGCCCTGCCGACGCGCGTCGGCAGGGCCCCACCGGGATCCTGAGGGCGGTTTCCCGCCCGTCCTCATACGCCCACGGGGCCGGCGCCGCCGAGCAGTGCCGACGCGGTCCGGAGCGGAGTGGGAACGCCCACGCCCACGGGCGCGGCATCGGGGCGGTCGTGGCAGGTGAAGCCGAGGCGCGCCATGGCCCGGGTGACTTCGCGGACGGTGAAGTCACGGCGGTCCTGTCGCGTGATGACGTGGCCCACCTGCTTGACGGGGTAGCGGCGGCGGCCGATAGTCACGGACTCACCCGTGACGAGCTCGGGCCTGACGCCCTTCATCAAGGCCAGCACCCCCGTCTTGGTCAGGTCGAACGGGTACCGGGCGATGACACAGCGCATGATGCCTCACAGGGGAGAAGTCGCGGAGAGAAGGCGAACGGGCTGTCCGGGGCGGGGCGGATCAGTGGAAGAGGGCGAGGAGACGCCCGGAACTCGGCCGTACTTCACCAACGCCGCCGGGGCGGGCGCCGGGCGAGGGCAGCGATCCGTCGAGGACGTCCCGCAGACGGATCCGGTCCGTGTACGAGGAACTGTCGCGGAGAACGGTGAGCCGGACCAGGGTGATCAAGCCCGTGCTCTGGTCGTCCCTGTCGCACACGGTCAGGTACTCGACACGGGCACCCGCCATGACGGCCAGAGCCACCTCGACGGTCATGTCGTCACAAACCCGAGGCCCGTACGCTTCGATGTCGTCGACCACGGTCGCGGGGGCGGGGTCCGGCATGCGGTACTGCGTCTGAGCTGGCGTCAAGAGTGCTCCCACGGTAAAGGCTGATCGGCTTGGTGACCATTGCGGCTCCAGGGAGGCCACCGTGGCCCCGGGGACCGCGCCGGGCCTAGGCAGCCGAGTCGTTGCCGGGCCGCCGCTGTGCCCTGCGGCGCACCCCCGCGCCGACGGGTCGGCCCTTGCCGGTGCGGCCCCGGTGGTCTCGAGAGGGCGAAGACGTGCGGCGGGGGCGTTCCACGACCGGCGCGGCAATGACCACCGGGACGCCGGAGGGCGCCTGGGCACCTGTGATGCGGCTCAGCTCCGCCTCGCCCGAGCGGACCGGGGTGATGTGCGGGGTAATTCCGGCCGAAGCCAGCAGCCGGCTCATGGCGCGGCGCTGGCCGGGGGTCACGAGGGTGACGACGCTGCCGGACTCGCCGGCGCGGGCCGTACGGCCGCCACGGTGCAGGTAATCCTTGTGGTCGCTGGGCGGATCCACGTTGACGACCAGGTCGAGGCTGTCGACGTGGATGCCGCGGGCCGCGACATTGGTGGCCACCAGGACCGTGACGTGACCGTCCTTGAACTGCGCCAGGGTCCGGGTGCGCTGCGGCTGGGACCTGCCACCGTGCAGGGCCGCGGCGCGGACACCGCTGTTCAGCAGGTGCTTGGCCAGCCGATCCACGGCGTGCTTGGTGTCCAGGAACATGATGACCCGGCCGTCCCGGGCCGCGATTTCGGTGGTCGTGCGGTGCTTGTCCGCGTCGTGCACGTGGAGTACGTGGTGCTCCATCGTGGTGACGGCACCGGCCGACGGGTCGACGGAGTGGACCACCGGGTCGGTCAGGTAGCGGCGGACCAGCAGGTCGACGTTGCGGTCCAGGGTGGCCGAGAAGAGCAGCCGCTGACCCTCGGGGCGCACCTGGTCGAGCAGGGCGGTGACCTGGGGCATGAAGCCCATGTCGGTCATCTGGTCGGCCTCGTCGAGAACCGTGATGCCGACGTCGACGAGCCGGCAGTCGCCCCGGTCGATGAGGTCCTTGAGCCGACCGGGCGTCGCGACGACCACCTCCGCACCGGCGCGCAGCGCACCGGCCTGCCTGCCGATGGACATTCCGCCGACGACGGTGGCGAGCCGCACGCTCACGGAGCGGGCGTACGGAGCGAGCGCGTCGGTGACCTGCTGGGCCAGCTCACGGGTGGGGACGAGGACCAGGGCCAGTGGCCGGCGCGGCTCGGCGCGCCGACCCGCCGTACGGGCCAGTACCGCGAGGCCGAAGGCGAGGGTCTTGCCCGACCCGGTGCGGCCGCGACCGAGTACGTCACGGCCGGCCAGGGAGTTCGGCAGGGTCGCCGCCTGGATCGGGAACGGTACGGTCACGCCTTCGTGGCCGAGCGTGGTCAGCAACGGCGCCGGCATGACGAGATCGGCGAACGACTCGACAGCGGGCAACGCGGGCGTGACCGTCTTCGGCAGCGCGAACTCGCCCTGCGCGGCCTGTCGGTTTCCGTAACCGTTGGAACGGCGCGGAACGCCGGAGCGGCCTGCGACAGTACTTCCTCCGAAGCGGCCATATGTGCGAGTTGTGCGTGCGCGAGCGGTGCGGGTGCGGTTCATGCGGAACCTTCCTCGACGTGGGCACGTATCAAGGAATTCCCGCAGCAAACTGAGCGGCGCAGAGAATCGCGAGAACGAGCCGGAAATGGCAGGGGTGAATCACCCTGAAAATAAAGCGAGCTGGGGCCCGCACCCCAAGGTGCGGGCCCCAACGGCGAAGTAAGCGTCAGTGCCGGTGCGTCAGGCGGGAACGATGTTCTCGGCCGTCGGGCCCTTCTGGCCCTGCGCGATGTCGAACGACACCTTCTGGCCTTCCTGCAGCTCGCGGAAGCCCTGGGCGGCGATGTTCGAGTAGTGGGCGAAGACATCGGCGCCGCCGCCGTCCTGCTCGATGAAGCCAAAGCCCTTTTCCGCGTTGAACCACTTCACGGTGCCAGTAGCCATTTGTTTCTCCTTCGGAGGCGGTGTCAGGAATACGCCCTGTGCGGATTCCGTGTCGCCGTGATGATCAGCCGTCGGAAAAATCTTCTGGCAACCACACCTGCAACTCATGTGGACAGTAGCACGTCGACATCGGCCCTGCGCGGTGAAAAATTCCACACCGCCTGCCGCCTCAGGAATATTTCTCGCGCGCCGCGTCGGTTTCTCACTTCGCAACCACAGATATTGTTTTCCGGGGTGCGGTGTTGCCGTCGAGCCTTTCCGCTCACAGCGCTGTGACCTCCTCCAACGGCTTGTACGCGCCGCTGTCGTCACCGGCGGACGAGATGCCGACGAACGCGCCGAGACCCCGAAACGAGACGAAGGCCACATGGCGATTCCGGCGGGGCAACGGACGTGGCCAGGCACGCCGGGGTCTCGCCCAGCACCGTCAGCTACGCCCTCAGCGGCAAGCGGCCCATCTCCGAGGCCACCCGGCGGCGGATCCACGCCAGCATCCGCGAGCTCGGCTACCGCCCCCACGCCGGAGCCCGCGCCCTGGCCGGCAGCCGCACCCGGGTGCTGGCGCTGGTCACCCCGCTGCGCGAGGGCGGCGACATCGCGGGTGCGATGCGGTTCGCCGCCCAGGTCGTCACCGCCGCCCGCCGCCACGACCACGACGTCCTGCTGCTCACCCAGGAGGAGGGCGAGGAGGGGCTGCGCCGGGTCGCGGACAGCGCCATGGCGGACGGCTTCATCATCACCGACGCCCGCCCCCACGACGCCCAGCTGCCACTGCTGCGCGGCCGGGGGCGGCCCTGCGTCCTCGTCGGCTCCCTGAACGCCGGGGACACCACCGGCCCGGCCGGACCCGTCTGCGTCGTCCTCCCGGACCCCAGCCTCCCCGACCCCGGCGATCCCGGCGACGGCCGGTCCGGCGACCTCGCCGAGCAGTGCGTCGCCCTGCTGATGGCGAGGCTGTACGCCGTCCCACAACGCGACGAGGGCCCCGCGGTCCGCTGACCAAAGGCTCGGCGGGGAGGAACGCCCCGTGCTCGAGTCGGCCTACTGTTGCTTGGCGTCGTAGTTCAGGCGTGCCTGCTCGACCTTGTCCAGGTTGACGGACCATTCGGCGAGTGTCGCGAACAGTGGTGCCAGGCTGCGCCCCAGGTCGCTGATCTCGTACTCCACCCGGGGTGGGACCTCGGGGTAATAGGTACGCACGACAAGCCCGTCGCGTTCCAGCCGTCGTAGCCGCTGGGTCAGCACCTTGGGCGTGATCGTGGTGATGCGGCGCTCCAGTTCCACGAACCTTTGCCGCCCGTACGCGTTGAGCACCCACAGGATCGGCGTGGTCCACCGGCTGAAGACGATATCGACCACGGGAGTGATCGGGCAGGCCTGCTCCGGAGGGACCTCTGCTGTGTTCTTGATCACGCCACCCTCACTTTCCTATAGGTACCTACTAGCTCTTCGACAGTAGCCTCGCCGAGTCCGGCACAGCACGGAACTCGGGACAGGAGAGCGAACATGATTGTGGTGACGGGAGCTACGGGGAATGTCGGGCGGCCGCTCGTACAGGCCCTCGTCGAAGCGGGCGAGCAAGTGACGGCCGTCTCTCGGAAGGTGAGCGAAGTACCGGCGGGGGTTCGGTGCCACCAGGCCGACCTGGCCGAGCCGGAGAGCCTCAAGCCCGCCCTCCATGGAGCCGAAGCGCTGTTCCTGTTGACCTCCCCCGACTTCATGGCGAACGGCGATCTCAGCGACGTCATGACCGTCGTACGGGAGGTCGGCGCCCGGCGGGTCGTGTTGCTGTCCTCCCAGGGCGTGGGCACGCAACGCCACCCCTCGGTTCTGGAAGACGCCGTCAAGCGGTCGGGGCTGGAATGGACGATGCTGCGGCCGGGCAACTTCAATTCCAACACGCTCCAATGGGCCGATTCCGTCCGCACACAAAGGGTGGTCGCGGCGCCGTTCGGCGCCGTCGCGCTGCCGGCCATCGACCCGGCCGACATCGCCGAAGTCGCCGCCGTCGCACTGCGAGAGCCAGGCCACGGGGGCAACATCTACACGCTGACCGGACCGGTACCGATCTCACCCCGGCAGCAGGCCGCGGCGATCGGGGACGCCCTGGGCGAGCCGGTGCGGTTCGTTGAGCAGAGCCGCGCGGAGGCGCGGAACCAGATGCTGGGATACATGCCCGAGCCGGTCGTGGAGGCCACCCTCGGTGCCCTCGGCGCACCATCCGCCGCCGAGCAGCGCGCCAGCCCCGACGTCGAGCGGCTCCTCGGCCGCCCGCCCCGAGCCTTCGCCGAATGGGCGACACGCAACATCGCGGCGTTCAAATGACCCGCGACACCTGGCCCTATGCCGGATCTCCCGGATATTGAAGTCCATCACATCCCTTGAACCGGGGTGTTGCGAGGACCACGAGATGGAAGATGTGCTGCGGGGACAGGCCTCCGTACTACCCGGAGGCCACCTCGGGCCGCACAGGGCGCACCATCACCGTCAGGACCGGCGCCTCCGGCGAAGACCGCGCAGCGCCCACCGCTCGGTATCCCCACGACACGTAGAGGGTCTGCACCTTCCCTCCCTGGTTCAGCGGGTTCACCATCAAGGACACCTGCGTCTCGAGCCGCCCGGCCAGAAGCTCGTCATGCAGCCTGCGGGCGAGCCCCTGCCTGCGCCACTGCTGGCGGACCATCATCTCTTTCACCGCGACCGTAAAAGCCCCCGTAACGGTCGGCTCGGGCTCCGGGCGGGTGCGGCGCCACCAGCGGTCATCCGCTCCGACGAGCCGGTTGGCGTAAAGGTAGCCGATGGGCTCGCCCGAGTCGTACGCCACCACGGCCTCCCAACCCGGTTCGGCGGCGTGTCGGCGCAGCCGCTCTCCGAACGTCTCGGGGGCGTAGTGCGGTAGGTGGAGCTTGTGCGCCCAGCACTCCTTGTAGATGCCTACCAGGTCATCCCACACGGACTCGGCGTCGCCGATGCGGACGAGGCTCACGCTGCTTTCCACCGCTGCTCCCACGAGTCGTAAAGGGGGCCGGGAGCGACCCGGCGGAGGTCACAGGTGAACGAGTCGAGCATGGCCCGCACCCGAGGGTGCTCCGCGTCGATGGATGCGGCAGTGGCCACGGCGCGCTCCGCCTCCCCCTGCCCGAGCTGGGCGCGGGCCAGGCGGGCGGTCGTGATGGACCGGGAGCGGACGAGATGGGGGCGGAACAAGGTGAGAGAGGCATGGGCGTGCGCCTCGGCTTCGGCCCCCCGGCCGGCGGCCAGGTACGCGGTAGCAGCCAGGCTGTGCACTTCGGCTTCGTCGTAGAAAGCGGTCAACCAAAGGGGTCGCCACTCGCCGGGGTCAGCCCGAAGCATCGCATCCCGGGCACGGCCCAAGGCACGGTCCAGGCCCGCCTTGTCCCGCGCCAGGCCGAGGATCGCGGCGTGCCGAGCATGGCCGAGGGACGCGAACAGCGGGTCGCGGCGGGTGATGGACAGGCGGCGGGCAACGTCCTTGGCGTCCAGGGCATCGGCGGGTCGGCCCAGGTGGCGGTAGAGACTGCCCTTGTGGGACCAGATGCGGAACAGGATGGCCTGGTCGCCGGACTCCTGGGCAAGGCTGGCCGCCCGCTCGTGATGCCGTAGGGCCGCGTCGAAACGACGTCCATCGGTGGCGGCCCACATGGCGCTGGACACACAGGCGGCGGCCGTGGCGTACAGGACGCGCCTGACGCGCTGGGAGCACGAGCCGCGCTGCCGCAGGGCAAGGGCTTCATCCGCCAAGGTCAGGGCAGCGGCCTCAGTCTCCTTGTCCCCGCCCTTCTTGTGGTCGGCGGCGACGAGCTTGGCGAACCGGCCTTGCAGGGCCCGTACGTCGCTCATGCCGACGCGGTAGGGGGTGGCAGTTGCCGGTGCGGCTACAACTGCGCCCAGGACGACTCCTGTGGCGAGGGCTTGGCGGCGGTTCACGTTGTCCTCCCGAGGGGCGACAGGGCAACGGCCCGGCGGGGGAACGAACCCCAAGTCCACCGGTTCCCGGCCCAGTGTCGCTGCGAGGGCGCGGCGTTGGAGTTCGTGGGGCCAGCGGGTTTGGCCGCTCAGCCACCGCCGCACCACCCGGTCACTGATCCGGCCGGGTCTGCCGGTCATCGCCTCGATGGCCTTGTTGACCGCCTCGGCCAGCTTCTCCTGTGTTAATCCAGCATCATCCATGGCCATTTGAAGCGCCTGGTTTCCCATGCCCCCACGGTAGACAGGCGCGCACAGCCCGCCAAGAAACCGGGTCAAGGGCTGACAAAAAAGTCCGGGTGCGTGCGGGCGGGGGGTTTGGCCATGCCCTAAACGCGGTGCGCTCCCGTGCATTTACTGAGTGTTACGCAGCACCCACTCACCAGAAGACCCACGAAATGACCGCGACAATGACCAGGAATCCCCCACCGCTCGCCCACACCGGTACAGGCCATCCGGCCTACTCCCAGTCGCTCCCGTGCACCGAGAGGTCCGTGGGCATCGCACGCCTTTCTGTCGCTGCAACCGTGCGCGCATGGGGGCTGGAGGACCTTGTGGACGACGCCCGCTTGATCGCCTCCGAGCTGGCCACCAATGCCATCCGACACGCCACCCGCTCCATCCCCGATCCCGAGCAGCGCGGCTGCTTCCGCCTCAAGGTCGAACGCCCCGGCGATCACCTGGTCCGCATCTCGACGTTCGACCGGTCCCGCACCGTCCCCCGCGTCAGCCAGGCGAGTGAGACGGCCGAGTCCGGGCGCGGCATGGCTGTGGTGGAAGCCCTCTCCAGCCGGTGGGGCGTCGTCACCAGACCATGGGGCAAAGGCGTATGGGCCGAGTGCGCCACCGCGCCCACCGCCGCCACGATCCACCCACGCACGCCACATCCAATCCACCCGATCGGAGAAGCGATGACCACGTGCACCGCTCCCAGCCACCCCGCCTCCATCCGCCCCTGGGGCCTGCGTCGCCTCGGCCCGTACCCCACATCGGCGCACATGCCGTTCACCACTGTCACCATCGACCCGGACACCCAGACCGGCGTGTTCCGCGACGGCGACGGCCTAGTGGTCGAGATGGGCAAGCACGGCACCAGCTCCGCCACATCGACATCGACCGTGACGAACCTGGACTCCCGCAACGACGCGGGCCACGACCAGGACTCCCAGCAGGACTGACCCCGATGGCCGACACGAGCCCGGTCCTGGTGGTCACGGAACCGCTCGACATCACTGCCGACATGGTGATCACTCACCTCAACGAGCGCGGTGTTCCGGTGGTCCGCTTCAACCCCGCAGACCTCCCGGCCGGGGAGCTGACGGTCTCGGCTCGGTTCGGTGGCCGCCCGGCCTCCTCCCCAGTGGCCGGGCGGTTCCGTACCCCGTCGAGGACCGCCGACTTGGAGCACGTACGAGCGGTGTACTGGCGCCGCCCCGTCTGGCCCGCCTTCGAGCACTTGGATGCGGGCGACGCGCGCTATGCCGCCGCGCAGGTCCGCTACGGGCTCGCGGGCGCCCTCTACGCCCTCGACGGTCCCCTGTGGGTCAACCACCCCGCCCGGATCGCGGCAGCCGACTACAAACCCGCCCAACTCGCCGTAGCCGTACGGTTAGGCCTCACCGTGCCCGCAACCCTGGTCACCAACGACCCTGGCGAGGTAGAACGGTTCATCGCGCACGGGCATGTGATCACCAAGACGCTGCGATGGACCCCGTACGAGCGAGACGGCGTCGGCCTTACGAGCTGGGCCGAGCCGGTCACCGCCGACGAAGTGGACGACACCGTGGCCGTGGCGCCGCACCTGTTCCAGGCCCGTGTGGACAAGGCGGCGGACCTGCGGGTGCTGGTCGTCGGCCGGCGGTCGTTCGCCGTCCGCATCGACTCCAGCCTGTTGGACTGGCGCAAGGACTACTCCGCCCTGTCGTACAGCGTGGTGGACCTGCCGGGTCGGCTGGAGAAGGCGCTGTTCGCCTGCCTCGACCACTTCGGCCTCCCGTCCGGGAGCTTTGATCTCGCCCTCGACCGCGACGGCGAACCCCACTGGCTGGAGCTGAACCCGAACGGCCAATGGGGGTGGCTGGAGGAGAAGACCGGCCTGCCGATGGCCGCCGCCTTCGCTGACCTACTCGATCAAGGAGACAATCCCGATGACGCCCGAGACTGCCCCTGAACGGCGCGCCCTTGCCGCCCGGCTCCAGGAGGCCGGAGTGCTCACCCACCCGAAGTGGCGCGCGACGGTCGAGGCCGTGCCCCGTGAGCTGTTCCTCCAGCCCGGCGTGTTCCTGCCCGTCGACGGCGGGCGCTGGCGGCCCGTGACCGCGCTCGGTACCGACCCGAAGGAATGGGCCGAGATCGCCTACCGCGACGAGTCCCTCGTGACGCAGTTGGACGGGCACCTCACCGCCGACCAGGCCGCCGAGCCCGTCCCCGGCGTGCCTACGTCGTCGTCCACCACGCCCGTGACGGTCGTCGGCATGATCGAGGCCCTGGACGTCGAGGACGGTCACACCGCCCTGGAGATCGGCACCGGCACCGGCTACTCCACCGCCCTGATGTGCCACCGGCTCGGAGAAGACAGCGTCACCACGGTCGAGGTGGACCCGAGCGTGGCTGCCCGTGCCGATGCCGCCCTGGAAGCCGCCGGATACTCCACATGGACGATCATCGGTGACGGGCTCCTCGGCCACCCTCGCCGGGCGCCCTACGACCGCATCATCGCCACGTGCGCGGTGCGCCGCGTCCCCCACACCTGGGTACGCCAGACCAAACCGGGCGGCATCATCCTCACCACCCTCGCCCCCAGTGCGTGGGCGTACGGCACCGGCCTCGCCAAGGTCACCGTGAACGAGGACGGCACGGCCGAGGGGCAGATCATCGGGGAGTCGTCGTTCATGCAGGCCCGCTCCCAGGCCACCGCACCTCTCGCGGGAGACCTGTCGGCGCGTACTGCCTACGCCGACAGCGAGCGCGAGGCGAAGGTGCCGCCGACGCTGCTGGAGGAATGGATGCCCGCCTTCCTCACCCAGCTCGCCGCGCCCGGCGCCCAGCTCGTCCGCGCCGCCCGGGGCGATGGCACCCAGCGGCTCTACGTGTTCGACGCCGACCGTGAATCCTTCGCCGCGTTCATCGAGAACGGCTCCGGCTGGACCGTCCGGCAGGGCGGACCGGTGGCGCTGTGGGACGACATCGAGCAGGCGCTCCTCGCCTGGCAGGACGCCGGATGCCCGGACATCAGCACCGTGCGGCTCCGCGTCACCCCCCGCTCCCACACATACTGGATCGGTGACAAGCCCACGCTGCGCTGGGAACACCGCCTCAGCTGAGCTCAACGCGACGAGCGCCCCGCGGTCGGCTGACCGGGGCCCTCGTCATACACGAACTGCAATACTGGGTACACCGAAGGTCACAAACACAGAACGTGGCCCTGGCCTCGGTCGGCCAACCGCCGACCCGGTTTCACCGCGACCGTGGAAGTCCCCGCAATCGTCGGCTCGAGTTCTGGGCGGGCGATCCGGGCTGATAACCACTACGACACCGAGGCCCGCCGAGCAACATGTCTTCCGGGTTCACGACCAGGCGATCTCACCGGTTCGATCGACGAAGCGCCCGGAGCCGGCGCCGGGCTTTTCGGTTGCGAGGCCGACGATCGCGTCCGTCCCTTCGGTGACGGTCTGGGGGCCGCTGTGGCCATTGAGGTCGGTCGCCGTGTAGCCGGGATCGGCGGCATTGATGCGGATGTCTGTCAGCGCTTTGGCGTATTGGGTGGTCAGCATCGTGAGCGCCGCTTTCGAGGCGCTGTAGAGCGGCGCGATGGCAACAGACTCGACCCGCGACGGGTCGTGGGTGAAGGCGAGCGAGCCCATTCCGCTGCTGACATTGACGATGACCGGGTCTGATGATCGGCGTAGCAGCGGCAGGAACGCGGTGGTCGTTCGGACCACACCGGCGAGGTTGACGTCGAGGACACCGAGGGCGTCGGCACCGGTCAGGGTCCTGGGATCACCGGCGGGGCCGTGGATGCCGGCGTTGTTGATCAGAACGTCGATCGAGCCCTCGTGCTCGGCGACATCCGCGGCCGCGGCGGTGACGGATGCGTCGTCGGTCACGTCGATGGGGACGAACCGCGCGCCGAGCGCGGCGGCGGCTTCCGCGCCCTGTTCGGGGTTGCGGGCTCCGACAAGCACGGTGTGACCGAGTTCGATCAGGCGGCGGGCGGTCTCGCGACCAAGCCCCTTGTTCGCTCCTGTAATGAAGGTGATCGTCATGCATCCAGTGTTCGTCCACCCGTGGCACCCGGCCAGGGACGCCTCAACGGTAGGAACAGCAGTACCACCATCGGCACCACCCTCGATGACCGAGACGCAGGAAGATGGACATCATGACGACGACACCCGGGGCCGGGCTGGGGGCAATGATCCGTACGTGGCGGAATCGGCTGCCCCCGTCGGCCGCGGCGCTGCCGGTGGGCCCGGCACGCCGCGCGGTCGGGCTGCGCCGCGAGGAGCTCGCCGAACTCGCCGGCGTGTCGGTCGACTATGTCGTACGCCTGGAGCAGGGGCGGGCCACGACGCCCTCGGCACAGGTGGTGGCGTCTGTGGCCCGCGCCCTGCAGCTGTCCACCGCTGAGCGGGATCATCTGTACCGGCTGGCCCAGCTCGTCCCGCCGGCGGACGGCGCGATCTCCGGCCACATCCCACCCGGCGTTCACCGCGTGCTCACCCGGCTCGGGGACGTCGCGGTCGCCGTGTTCGCGGCGGACTGGCAGCTGATCTGGTGGAACCGCAGTTGGGCCGCGCTGTTCGGCGATCCCTCGTCGGTGCCGCCGCAGCTGCGCAATTTCGCCCGTGAGAGGTTCCCGGTAGCTACAGGTCCTGTTCGCCTCGGCCTATGGCCTGTGACCGAACTGGACAGGGACGCCACCGACGCCGCCGTCGTGTCCGACCTGCGCCGCGCCACCGGCCGCTTCCCTCACGACACGCGCCTGGCAGAGCTGATTCGCGTATTGAGTGCGGGCAACCAGCGATTCGCCGAACTGTGGGCGAACGGTACGGTGGCCGCTCACCGTGAGGACCATAAGACAATCGAGCACCCCTCGGTGGGGCCGGTCACAGTGGACTGCGATGTGCTGACCGACGGTGATTCCGAGCTCAAGATTGTGGTCATGACTGCCGTGCCCGGCAGCGCGGACGAGACCAAGCTGCAGCTCGCCGCGATCGCCGGCCCTCGGGTCACCACGAACAGTTCGCACACACGCCGGTAGGCGGGATACGAGCCGCCCGACCGGCTGAACCGCAGTAGAGCGGCGAGACAACGCGACGAGGGCCCCGCGGTCTGCTGACCGCGGGGCCCTCGTCGTACATGGGATGAGTGGAGATGGCGGGAATCGAACCCGCGTCCAACGGTGCGGAACCAGGGCTTCTCCGAGCGCAGTCCGCTGTGCTTTTCTCAGCCCCGGAGATCACGCGGACAAGTCTCCGACGGGCTCAGCCACTGTTTGATTTCCCACCAGGCCCCGTGGCCGGACCTAGTGGTTTAGTCCCCTAGCTGATGCCAGGATCCGGGTCGGGAACAGCCCCGGGCTGACACTTCGCAAGTCGCTACTTAGGCAGCGAGGGCGAAGGAATCGCGCTTGGTGTTGGCGATTATAGGTTTCGGCATATGGTTAACGAGATCATTGCCGCTTCCTCGGCTCGCTTCCCCTGCTTCGACAGCCGCTGTCGAAACCGATCATCCCCATGTGTTTTTTTCAAGGTGTTGCCGCACTCCTCTACCGGGGGTGCAGCCTCATCGTACGCGAACAACGCACGACCATGCCAGCGTATTCCCCCCGGTCAGGCCCGCTGCCGCCGCCGCGCCGCGGAGATCGCCCGGTCGGACTCGCGCCGGTCCTGCTTCTCCCGTAGGGTCTGCCGCTTGTCGTACTCCTTCTTGCCCCTGGCCAGGGCGATCTCGACCTTGGCCCGGCCGTCCTTGAAGTACAGCGCCAGCGGGACCAGGGTGTGCCCGCTCTCCTGGGTCTTCACGATCAGCTTGTCGATCTCCGCGCGGTGGAGCAGCAGCTTGCGCTTGCGGCGGGCCGCGTGGTTGGTCCACGTGCCCTGGCTGTACTCCGGAATGTGCACGTTGTGCAGCCACGCCTCGCCGCCGTCGAGCTGCGCGAAGCCGTCCACCAGCGAGGCCCGACCCTGCCGCAGCGACTTGACCTCGGTGCCGGTCAGCATCAGGCCGGCCTCGTAGGTGTCAAGGATGTGGTAGTCGTGCCGCGCCTTCTTGTTCTGCGCGATCAGCTTGCGCCCCGTCTCTTTAGCCATAGCGCTGTCATTCTCGCACTATGACCCGCCCCCGAGGCCACTCAATACTGTCCGCGCGCGCGTTTCGGCGCTCTTCTCGTCGTCGCCGCGGACGGACAGGTCGGGGGTGATCCCCTTGCCGTCGACGCCGCGCCCGGTGGGGGTGCGGTAGTGGCCGACGGTGAGCTCGGCGACCGAGCCGTCGGGGAGCTCGCTGGGCATCTGTACGGAGCCCTTGCCGAAGGTCCGGGAGCCGACGACCACGGCGCGGCGGCGGTCCTGGAGCGCGCCGGTGAGCAGCTCGGCGGCGCTCATGGTGCCGCCGTCGACGAGGACGACGAGGGGGGAGCCGGTGTCGCCGCCCCGCCGGGCCTCCAGCACCCGCTGCTCCCCCCGTACGTCGTAGGTGGCGACCAGCCCGCCGTCGAGGAAGGAGGAGGCGGTGGTGACGGCCTCGGAGACCAGGCCGCCGGAGTTGCCGCGCAGGTCGAGCAGGATCCCCTCGCCCTCGGGGATGGCCCGCACCGCGCGACGGACCTGATCGCCCGCGCCCCTGGTGAAGGCCTCGACCTTGATCCGGACGGCGGCGGGACGCTGATCGGCGAGGCGGTCGACGGTCACCGGCTCGGTGGCCAGCCGCGCCCGCCGCAGCGTCTGCTGCCAGCCGCGCTCGCCGCGCTGCAACCCGACCTCGACCCGGCTGCCCACGGCCTCGCCCGCGCCGCCGCGCAGCCAGGACACCACCTCGGTGACCGGGCGGCCGGTCGCCGGCCGGCCGTCGACGGTGCGCAGCCGGTCACCGGCCCGGATGCCGACCTTCTGGGCGGGGCTGCCGGGCTGGACGCGGTCCACCACGATCCGGCCGGCGGGGCCCAGGCGGGCGGAGATCCCCACGCCCACGTACTCGCCGTCCAGATTGCGGCGGAAGCCCTCGTACTCGCGGGCGCTGTAGACCGCGCCCCATCGGTCCCCGCTGCGGCTGACCACCTCCCTGGCGGCCTTGGAGCCGGACTTGCCGTCCTCCTCGGCCTCCGCCGCGGCCGCCTTGACCTCGTCGCTCTCGACGGTGCTCGACACGGAGCGGGACGGTATCCGGGCGGCGGCCGGGTCCCGGCCGTCCTCGGCCTCGGCACCCCAGGAGCCGACGGCGGCCCCCGTGGCCAGCACGCTCACGAAGACCACCGTCAGGGTGGCCCCACGGCGAATGCGGCGGGGCCGGACGAACAAACACGGGCCCGACATGCCGGTGAGTGTAGGGCAACACGGGGCGCCGTACCGGCGGTTGTGAGGTACGGCGCCCTGGACGAATGTCACACCTTGAGGTACTTGCGGAGCGCGAAGAACGCCGCGAGGGCGGGCATCAGCAGCCCGATCGCCAGCACCAGCGGCAGCTTGGCCAGCACCGCGTCCCAGCCGATGAAGTTGATCACGTCGATCCGGTTCACCAGCCAGTTGTTGACCAGGAAGTACTGTCCGCTCACCAGCAGCACACAGGCGAAGCCCGCGCCCAGCAGGCCCGCGATGGCGGCCTCCATGATGAACGGCATCTGGATATAGAAGCTGGACGCGCCGACCAGCCGCATGATCCCGGTCTCCCGGCGGCGGGAGAACGCCGACACCCGCACCGTGTTGACGATCAGCATCAGCGCGACGATCAGCATGAGCGACATCACCCCCAGCGCCGCGTAGTTCATGCCGTTGAGGAGGTTGAAGAGGTCGTCGACCAGCTCCTTCTGGTCCTGGACCTCCTGCACTCCGGGGCGGCCGGCGAAGGCGGTGGAGATCACCTTGTACTTCTCGGGGTCCTTGAGCTTGATCCGGAAGGACTCCTGCATCTGGTCCGGGGTCAGCGAGTCGGCCAGCGGCGAGTCGCCGAACTGCTCCTTGTAGTGCTTGTACGCCTGCTCCGCGGTCTCGAACTGGACGCTCTCGACAATGTTCATCTGCTTGAGCTCGGAGCGGATCTCGTTCTTCTGCGCGTCGGTGACGGCGCCCTTCGAGCAGTTGGGCGAGGTCTCCTTGTCCTGCTTGTTGCACAGGAAGATGGAGACGTTGACCTTGTCGTACCAGTAACCCTTCATCGTGCTCACCTGCTCGCGCATGAGCAGGGACCCGCCGAACAGGGCGAGCGAGAGCGCGACGGAGACGATCACCGCGAAGGTCATGGTCAGATTGCGGCGGAGACCGACGCCGATCTCCGACAGGACGAACTGGGCGCGCATGGCGTCCTTTCAGTGCTGGTAGCCGTAAACGCCGCGGGACTGGTCGCGCACGAGACGGCCCTTTTCAAGTTCGATCACGCGCTTGCGCATCTGGTCGACGATCTGCTGATCGTGCGTGGCCATCACGACCGTGGTCCCGGTCCGGTTGATCCGGTCCAGCAGCTTCATGATGCCGACGGAGGTCTGCGGGTCCAGGTTTCCGGTCGGCTCGTCGGCGATCAGCAGCATCGGCCGGTTGACGAACGCGCGGGCGATCGCGACCCGCTGCTGCTCACCGCCGGAGAGCTCGCCGGGCATACGGTCCTGTTTTCCGCCCAGTCCCACCAGGTCCAGCACTTCGGGGACGGTTTTACGGATGGCGACGCGGGGCTTGCCGATCACCTCCAGCGCGAAGGCCACATTCTCCCCCACCGTCTTGTTGGGGAGCAGCCGGAAGTCCTGGAAAACCGTGCCCAGCTGGCGGCGCATCTGCGGCACCTTCCAGTTGGACAGCCGCGCCAGGTCCTTGCCCAGCACATGGACCGCGCCATGGCTGGCGCGCTCCTCGCGCAGCAACAGGCGCAGAAAGGTGGATTTGCCCGACCCCGAGGAGCCCACCAAAAAGACGAACTCCCCCTTCTCGATCTCGAGAGAGACATCCCGGAGTGCGGGACGGTTCTGCTTGGGGTAGGTCTTGGTTACGTTGTCGAATCGGATCACTGAAGCACCACGGTCGACCTGGGTAGGGGTACGGGTGGCCGCGCGGCGGCTCCCGTCGGTGAGCGTGACCATACGCGAACCGCGCGCGAGCTTGCAGTCGCCGTTCGGGGGTTGGTGCGCTTATTCACGGCACTATTGGGGGCAAACGGTTGACAACCCTCCCGCTGGGCTGTCCGAAACAGCTACGGAACCGGTACGGATGCGGTGCGGAATCGTGCGGGGCGCGCCGAACCGGGCGGAAGCTGGCACAGTGGAAGGGGAACCAACACATTTCCCAGAGCGTTGGCCCCATGTCTACTGCGGCATCGCCGCGCGGGAGGAGAAGAGCGCATGACGTATGACAGGCTTGTCTGCGCCAGCTGCGCGAGCCCCGTCAGCGAGGGCCGCTGCCCGGTCTGCCGGGCCAACAGGGAGCGTCTGCAGCAGGCCGGCGGATTCGGCGGGCTGACGCCGGCCGCCCTGATAGCGCTGCTGGTGACGCTGATCGCCGTGGCCCTGCTCGCCCACCAGGTCGCCACGGTGTAACTGACTGTAGCGGCTCGGGTGCGCTAGGCACCCTCACGGCTGAGCGCGGTGCGTTTCAGAGGTGCGTTTTCAGCTGTGTGTTTTCAGCTGTGTGTTTGACCTAACACGTACGAGGGGCCCGGAGTGACGCCGCACTCCGGGCCCCTTCGCGTCGCTGCGCCGCACCCGGTCCGGCCGGGTGCGCGATCAGGCCGCGGTCTTGCGGTTGACCAGACGCGGCATGAGGCGGAAGCCGATGCCGCCCGCGATCATCGTCGCGGCGCCGACCAGCAGGAAGGTGGTCTCGGAGGCACCGGTCTCGGCCAGCTCCTCCTTCTTGGCCAGCTCCTCCTTGGGCTTGCTCTGCTCGACCGGCTTGGCGCCGGCGCTGTCGGTGTCGGTGTTGTCCTCGCAGGCGGTGCCGTCGAGCTCCACCGTGCAGGTGTTGGAGTCGTCGCTGCCGCCGCCACCGCCGGTGCCGGGCGACTTGGTCGGCTCGGCGGTCGGCTTGCCGGTGGGCTTGCCGGTGGGCTTGCCCGTCGGCTCGCCGGTCGGCGGCTTCGTCGGGTCGCCGGTCGGCGGGTTCGTCGTGGGCGGGTTGGTGGTGGGGTCGTCCGTCGGCGGGTTGGTGGTCGGCGGGTCCGTCGGCTCGTCCGTCGGAGTCGGGTCGCCCGTCGGGATCACCGTCGGGTCGTCGGTCGGGTTCTTGACACCGACGCCGATGTCCACGCCCTTGTCGTCCGCGTTGACCGAAGCCTCCACGCCGCCGATGCCGACGTCGATGCCTACGGCCGATGCGGCGCCCGCCGCCGTCAGCGACGCGCCGGCGGCTATCACGGCGCCGGCCGCGATCCGCGCGACGCGGAGCCGCGTCTTCTTCGTCATCTGCCTGCTACCCCCAGTAGCTGTACTCGTCAATGGAGCAGCTATGCACGGAGCAACGATCTGCGGGGAGTTCTGATCCGCGGGACCGGCCACACAAGGCGGTCCGCTAGCCCCGTTCACACGCGCCCCAGTCATACGCATGCCGCGCGTCAGCTTTCCCATTTTTCATATGACCGTCAAGGTCATTGCGCACGACATGTCCGCTATGGAGGTGGTTGGCGGATGCATGGGTACAGGACTGTGACCAACTGGCGTTACTTCTGCTGCTCCTGCTGCTTACGCCAGCGGATCCCCGCCTCCAGGAAACCGTCCAGCTCGCCGTCGAGCACCGCCTGGGGGTTGCCGACCTCGAACTCCGTCCGCAGGTCCTTGACCATCTGGTACGGGTGCAGGACGTACGAACGCATCTGGTTGCCCCAGGAGTTTCCGCCGTCGCCCTTGAGCGCGTCCATCTTGGCCTGCTCCTCCTGGCGGCGCCGCTCGAGCAGCTTGGCCTGGAGGACGTTCATCGCGGACGCCTTGTTCTGGATCTGCGAGCGCTCGTTCTGGCAGGAGACCACGATGCCGGTCGGGATGTGGGTCAAGCGCACCGCGGAGTCGGTGGTGTTGACACCCTGGCCACCGGGGCCCGAGGAGCGGTAGACGTCGATGCGCAGCTCGGACTCGTCGATCTCGATGTGGTCGGTCTTCTCGACGACGGGCAGCACCTCGACGCCCGCGAAGGACGTCTGGCGGCGGCCCTGGTTGTCGAACGGCGAGATGCGCACCAGGCGGTGGGTGCCCTGCTCGACGGAGAGGGTGCCGTACGCGTACGGGATCTGGACGGCGAAGGTGGTCGACTTGATGCCGGCCTCTTCCGCGTACGAGGTGTCGTACACCTCGGTCTTGTAGCCATGGCGCTCGGCCCAGCGCAGATACATCCGCTGGAGCTGCTCGGCGAAGTCGGCGGCGTCCACGCCACCGGCCTCGGCGCGGATGTTCACGAGCGCCTCGCGGGAGTCGTACTCGCCGGACAGGAGGGTACGCACCTCCATCTCGTCGACCGCCTTGCGCACCGACTCCAGCTCGGCCTCGGCCTCGGCACGCGTGTCGGCGTCGTCCTCGGCTTCAGCGAGCTCGAAGAGCACTTCGAGGTCGTCGATGCGGCCGCGGAGCTCCTCCGCCTTGCGCAGCTGCCCCTGCAGATAGGAGAGCCGACTGGTGATCTTCTGCGCGCTCTCCGGGTCGTCCCAGAGGGAGGGGGCCGCCGCCTGCTCCTCGAGCACGGCGATGTCGGCCCTCATCTTGTCGAGGTCCAGGACGACCTCGATCGACCCCATGGTCGAGGAGAGGGACTTCAGCTCTTCGGATACATCGACGACTGCCACGGCACCAGCGTAACCGGCCGGACGGGCGACCGGGCGCACGGGCGACCGGCGCCCCTTTTCAGGGGGCGCCGGGGTCCGCGGGGGCCGAGTGTTCGCCGCCCTTCGGCGTCTCACCGCCGTCGTCGTCGCCGCCCGACGCGAGCCAGCCGCCGATCCCCACCGCGGCCAGCAGCGCGCCCGCGACCACCGCGAGCCTGACCCGGCGGCGGCGCACCGCTTCCGAGACCGGCCGGTTGCGGGCCGAGCCCGCGCGGCGCTGGCCGCTGACCCGGGGGGCGCGCGCGGTGCCGTGCGGGCCCCCGGCCAGCTCGTCCGCGCTGGGCACCCGCATGCTGGTGTGCGTCTCCCGGCTGGAGTCGGGCACCGCCCCGGGCACCAGCGGCACCGCACCGCGGCGCCGCGGCTGCTCCTCGGCGGCCGGGGCGCGGCGCGGCGCCGGCGCCTCGTCGTACCGGCCCTCCGGCTCGGCCCCGGGTTCGTCGGGCTCGTCGATGTCCAGGGGCGGGTAGCCGGCCAGCGACGGCAGCAGCTCGCGCAGCCGCGCCGCCAGCTCGGAGGCGCGCAGCCGGGAGGCGGGCGCCTTGGCGAGGCACTGGAGCAGCAGCTGCCACAGCTCGTCGGGGATGCCGGGCAGCGGCGCGACGGTCTCCGTCACATGGCGGCGCAGGATCGCGCCGGGGTGGCCGCCGCCGAAGGGGGTGAAGCCCGCCAGGAGCTCGTACAGGACCGTGGCGAGGGCGTACACATCCACGCTCGCCCGCGGCGGCAGCCCCTCGACGATCTCGGGAGCGAGGTAGTCCGGGGTGCCGATGACGCTGCGCGGGTTCTGGACCCGCCCCTGGGCGTTGGACTGCGGGCGCGCCCGGCGCGGCGCGTCCACGAGGCGGGCCACGCCGAAGTCGGTGAGCAGGGCCGGGTGGGAGCCGCCGGGGCCCAGTGGGCCCTGCATGTCCAGCAGGACGTTCTCCGGCTTGACGTCGCGGTGCACGATCCCGGCCGCGTGGGCCGCGGCCAGGGCGTCGGCGATGTCCGTGGCGATGGCGACCGCCGCCTCGGGGGCCAGCCGCCGCTCGCGGTCGAGTCGGGTGCGCAGATCCGTGCCGCGCACCAGGTCCATGACCAGGGCCAGGTCGTTTCCGTCGACCACGAGGTCGCGCACGCCGACCACCCGGGGGTGGTCCAGGCTCAGCAGCGCGGTGCGCTCCTGTACGAAGCGGCCGACGAGCTCCTGGTCGGAGGAGAGCTCCTCGTGCAGGAGCTTGATGGCGACCGGGCCCTCGGGGCCCTCGCCCAGCCACACCGTGCCGGCACTGCCGCGGCCCAGGACCTGGTTGGCGGTGTACCGGCTGCCGATCTTCCGTGACAAGACTGCTCCGACTCCTCCGACAGGGGCGCGTTGGCGACAAAGCTACGCGGCTACCGGCGCGTTGGGGGCCACGGACAGCGTCAACTGTCGCTTCTGCGCGGAAAACACCCTTCAGATGTCGACAAATCCCCTTAGTGGCGGGGCTCTTGGGCGCGGTGCCCCGCGTCGTCGAGCGGCTGGGTCAGCTGGGGCCGCCGAGCTTGGAGATCCAGTCCTTCACCTCGGTGATCCAGTCGGTGACCGCGTCCCAGTAGCTCTTGCCCTCGGCGATCCAGTCCTTGAGCGGGGTCAGCTCCCAGATCAGCCAGGAACCCACGATCAGGATCACGATCACGAACAGACAGCCCTTGAGGCACCCCATGCCGGGGATCTTCATCGGGCTGGAGCTGCGCTGCCGGGGCTGGCGCGGCTCGGGCTGCTGCGGCTGCTGGGGCGGCGGCGCGTAGTGCTGGGGCTGCGGCTGCTGGGGGTGGTGCGGCGCCGGGGCGTAGTTCTGGGGCTGCTGCTGGGCGTACGGGGGCGGCGGCTGCTGCTGGCGCCTCTGCTGCCGGCGCGGCGGCTGCTGGGGTTGCTGCGGCTGCTGAGGCTGGTACTGCTGGGGCTGCTGGTACTGCTGCGGCTGCTGCGGGGCGGGGCGGCGCTGCGGGCGGCGGCGCAGCGGGTCCTGGCTCGGGTCGAGGTACTGGACCTGCGTCTGCTCGTTGCGGTCCCGCGCCGCGCGCAGCTGGTTCTGCCAGGGGTGCGGGTCGTCCTGCCCCGGGCCCTGGCCGCCGGGCGGCACGGGCGGCATCGCACGGGTCGGGTCGGCGCCGGCGGCCGGGCCGGAGCCCGCGGGCAGCACCTGGGTGGGGTCGGCGTTCGGGCCGCCGCCGGGGCCGCCGGTCTGGGGCAGCACGCTGGTGGCCGCGGCGGGGTCGTACGCGGCGCCGGGGCCGCCCGCGGCGTTGGAGGGGAGCACCTGGGTCGGGTCGGCGGCGCCTGCCGGGTCGGCGCCCGGCACCGGGGCGGGCGCCGGGTCCGGGGCGAGCAGCGCGCCGACGCCGAGCGCGGCCTCGGCCTGCGCGGGCGTGGCGTGCACCCCGACGCCCGCGGCGACCACGCGCAGCGCGCGGGCCAGGTTCTCGGCGCTGGGCCGCTCCTCCGGGCTCTTGCGCAGACAGCGCTCTATGACCGTCCACATCGGCTCGGGCACGGTGGTGGGGCGGCGCGGCTCCTCGCTCAGGTGCCGGTGCAGCACCTCGAGCGCGGTGTTGCCCGCGAACGGCGGTCGGCCGGTGACCAGCTCGTACAGCATGATCCCGGCGCCGTACATGTCCACCGCGGAGGTCTGCGGGCGGCCCTCGGCCGACTCGGGCGCCACATAGGCGGGCGTGCCGACGAACTCATGGGTGCGGGTGAGACCGGGCGAGTCCGCGAGGCGCGCGATGCCGAAGTCGGTCAGCATCGGGTGCATCTCCTCGCCCTCGCCCGTGCCGGCCAGCAGCACGTTGGCGGGTTTGAGGTCGCGGTGCACGATGCCGTCCGCGTGGCTGGCGGCGAGCGCGTCGGCGATCTGGGCCATCAGCAGGGCTGCGGCCACGGGCGTGAACGGGCCGTTGCGGCGCAGGTAGTTGTGCAGGTCCGGGCCGTCGATCAGGTCCATGACCAGGGCGAGCAGATCGCCCTCGACGACCAGGTCGCGGGTGCGGACGATGTTGGGGTGGGTGAGCCGGAGCAGCACGGAGCGCTCGCGCAGGAAGCGCATCACGATCTCCGCGTCGTTCGCGAGCTCCTCCTTGAGGACCTTGATCGCGACGGTCTCGCCGGCCTGCCCGGCCACGGCGGCCTCAGCGCCCGCCGCCTCCCGCTGGCGGGCTCGCCAGACGGTGCCCGTGGCTCCGCGTCCGAGCGGCTCCTCGAGCAGGTACTTGCTGCCTACCGGCCGCACGTCATGCGCTCCCTGGTCGTGGTCCTTGTTTTCTACGGTGTCTGCTTCCGCCGACGGCTGGTTCGCGTCGCCGGCATCGCCTGCGTCGGCCCCACTGTAGTGGGGCCGTACGACATGCCGTACTGATCTCCGTACGAGCCGCGGATGAGCCGCGGCGTCTGTGGCTTGCGGGAAGACGCACCATCCGGACAGATGGTTGCCAAGGGACGGACGGATCCACTCCACCCGACGCCACAAAGGACACCCGACGAACACCCGACCCGGTCACAATCAACCAGTTTCGGCCAGTCAGTCGACCAATCAAGATCATGAAGCGACGGTCGGCGGGCGGAATGTCAGCGGCAGGTGCGAGGATGCACGCAGCACGGATGCGGTGGGGAGCCGGGGGGACCCGCGCGCGCCGTGCCCGTACGCCCGTGCCCGTGCGCCCGTACGGAGCTTGTACGTGCCGACGCGCCTGGGGGCGGTGGGGGAAACGGCGCCCCTGCCCGGCCCCCCGGACAGAAGGGACCGTTGACGGCTATGCAGATTCGGCTGACCGTCCTCGGGCCGCGCAGCGCCCACCCGGGCCGTCCGGGCCAGCCCGCGCCCGGCCACGCTCACACCGGACCCTGCGCCGTGGACGTGCTGGTGACCGCCCCGGCCGGCACCGCCCTCGCTTCGGTGACCGGCGGCCTGGCCACGGCCCTCGCCGCCGCCGGCTGCGACACGGGCGGCAGCGGCGCCGCCGTGCTGTACGCGGGGGCCGAGCGGCTCGACGCGCAGCGCTGCGCGCTCGGCGAGCCGCCCCTGGTGGACGGCGCGATCCTCGCGCTGAACGCCCCGGCCGACCCCGACCGCTACCCCGGCTACCCGGGCCTGCCGGAGGCCGCCGCGCCGGACGCGGCCGTCCGGCTCGACGTGGTGGCGGGGCCCGACGCGGGCGGCGTCCACCTGCTGCACGGCGGCCAGGTCCGCATCGGCCGCTCCGCCGACGCGGACGTCCCCCTCGACGACCCCGACGTGTCCCGCCTGCACTGCGCGGTGACGGTCGCCGACGACGGCCGGGTCACCATCACCGACCTCGGCTCGACGAACGGCACGGAGGTCGACGGCGCGCCCGTCGGCCCCCGCGCCGTCCCCCTGCCTCCGGGCGCCCTCCTGCGCATCGGCGAATCCGCCCTGCGCCTGCGCACCCCGTCCCCCTCCCCCGCCCCGCCCGAGCGGCTCCCGGCCCACCCGGACGGCGAGGGCCACCTACAGGTCACCCCCCAACCCCCCGCCTCCGGCCCCGCCCCGGCCGCCACCACAAGGGGCCAGGGCGACTGGCTCCCCGCCGGCCGGCAGCCGTCCCCGGGCGGAGCGGCCGCATACGGCGGCATGCCGGGCCACCCGGCGACGGGCGGGGGCGCGGGCGGGCCTGCGCATGGCCAGGGCGACCGAGGACACGGCGGCCGAGGCCGGCAGGCGTCCGTGGGCGGAGCCGCCGCACACGGCCATCCCGCGCCGGGCGGCAACCCGCCCGGCCGGCCCGGCGGCGGTCCAGCCGCGCCCGGAGGCCGGGGCACGACGCCGACACACGGCGAGCCGTATGCCAGCGCCGACCCGGGCGGCCAAGGCCGCGCCGGTCAGCGCGGCGACGGCGGGTGGCGCGCCGACGACCGCGCCCTGCCGGGGACGGACGAGAGCCCGACGCACTTCGGCGCCGCCGGGATGAGCCAGGGGCCGTGGGCCGCCACCGGCGGAGGCGCGGCGTGGGCGGAGTCCGCTCCGGGGCACGACCGGGCCGACGATCCGGCGCGGCCGGGCGGGGGAACCTCTGGCGGGGGAACGTCCGGCGGACAGACCACAGGCAGCGACGCAGGCCGTTCGCACACGGGCCTGCCCCGTACCCACCCGGGCGGCGCCGCGCAGGACGACCGGGGCGCCGGAGCACGTGGCGGACGGCCGGGCGGCTATGACGTCGCCGGGGCGCAGGTGCGGCGGCGGGGCGGCATAGGGGCCTGGGCGCGGCGGCTCGCCTCGGGGCTCGCCGCCGGCGAGCGGGACGAGGCGTGCGGCGAGGGGCCGGGCAGGGACGCCGCGGGGCAGGCGGCCGCCGAGGCCGCCGCGCTGCACCTGCGGTGGCCGGACCCGGCCGCCGTCCTGATGACGGCGCTCGGTCCGGGCCCGCGCCTGTGGGAGCGCGGCCCGGGGCACCCGGACGCGCTGAGCGTGCGGTTGGGGTCGGCCGACCGGCCCACCGCGGGCGGCGGGCTGCTGCCCGCCGCACCCGTGACCGTCGATGTGCGGGAGGCCGGCTCGCTGGGCCTGGCGGGCCCGCGCGCCCGCCTGGCCGGGCTCGCCCGCTCCGTCGTGGCGCAGCTGGCGGCCCTGCACTCGCCCGCCGCGCTGGAGATCATCCTGGTGAGCACGGACCACCGGCGCGCCATCGCCGAGCGGCTCGCGGAGTGGTCGTGGCTCGGCTGGCTGCCGCACCTTCAGCCGCTGCGCGGGCAGGACTGCCGACTGCTTCTGGCCTACGACCCGGAGCAGGCCACGGCCCGTACGAACGAGCTGGTGCGGAGGCTGGAGGACGGGCGGCCCGGCCCGGGCTGGGCGACCGCGTCCCCGGCGGCCGTGGCCGCCGCCGCGGCCCGGCACTCCGGCCCGTACACCCTGGTGATCGTGGACGGCGACCCCGGCCCCGCGGCCCTGCGCGAAACGCTCGCGGCCCTGGCGCTGGGCGGTCCGGCGGCCGGGATCCACCTCCTGTCCCTGGTGGAGGCGCCCGCCGCGTCCCCTGCGTCTCCGCTGTCGGCGAGCTATGGGGCCGCCCGTTCCGCGTCTCCGGTGTTCGCCGCGTGCGGGATGGCGGCGCTGCTCAGCGGCGATGTGGCGACGGGGCTTCAGGTCGTGCGCCGCGGCGGCCACGACGGGGCGGCGGGCGCGGCGGCGACCGTGGACGCGGTGTCGGCGGCGTGGGCCGAGCGGTTCGCGCGGGCCCTGGCGCCCCTGCGCCCGGCCGACTCCGCCCTGGAGGGCGGCGGCCCCGGCTCCGGCCGTCCGGCGGCCGCCCCGCTGCCGCGGGCGTCGCGGCTGCTGGACGAACTGGGGCTGGCGCGGGCCACGCCCGCCTCGCTGCTGGCCCGCTGGGCGGCCGCCGCGGACGAGGTCCCGGCCGGCGGCCGGGCCCTGGCCGTGCTGGGCGCGGGCCCGCGCGGCCCGCTCGCCGTCGACCTGGTGGCCGACGGCCCGCATCTGCTGATCGGCGGTGGGCCCGGCACCGGCAAGACAGAGCTGATGCGGTCGCTCGCCGCCTCGCTCGCGGCCGCCGAGCGCCCGGACCGCCTCGGACTCGTGCTCGTCGACGGCGGCGGCGCGGAGCGCGGCGAGGGGCTGCGGGTGTGCACGGACCTGCCGCAGGTCTCGACGTATCTGGCGGCCTCCGACCCGGTACGGATGCGGGAGTTCGCCCAAGCGCTCAGCTCGGAGCTCAAGCACCGCGCCGAGCTGCTGGGCGACGAGGACTTCCTCACCTGGCACGCGGGCGGCGGCGCGGGGAGCGCGGGCGTGAGCGCCGCCTCGGCGCGGAGCGCGAGCGGCGTCGGCGGGCACCTGACCGAGGGCACGCGCTCGGGTGGCGCCGCGGGCTCCGCCGCCGACAGCGGTACGGCCCGACGTCCCGACACCCAGGCCCGGAGCACGGGCGCCGGCGCGTACGCGGGGGCCGACGGCGGCCCGGCCCGACACCCTGACGCCCCGGACCGGAGCGTGGGCGGCGGCACGAGCGGCGTCAGCGGGCACGCGGGCACCGGCGGCGACACCTCGGCGCGGAGCGCCAGCGGACGAATGGGCGGCGCCACGGACGCGAGCGCCGACACCACCGCGGCCCGACACACCGGCGGCACGGCCCGCGGCGCCGGCGGGCACCCGGGCAGCGGCGCCGGCGACACCTCGGCGCGGAGCACCAGCGGACGGCTGGGCGGCGCCGCGGACGCGGGCGCCGACACCACCGCGGCCCGACACACCGGCGGCACGGCCCGCGGCGCCGGCGGCGGGCACCCGGGCAGCGGCGCCGGCGACACCTCGGCGCGGAGCGCCAGCGGACGACTGGGCGGCCCCGCGGACGCGAGCGCCGACACCACCGCGGCCCGACACACCGGCGGCACGGCCCGCGGCGCCGGCGGCGGGCACCCGGGCAGCAGCGGCGGCCCCGGCAGCGCACCGGCGCGGCACCTGGGCGGCGGCCCGGCGGGAGGCTCGGCCGGGGGCGTGAGCGCGGGCGGCGACAGCGGCGGCGCGCGGGTGGTCGCGCCGCGGCGGGCCGGTGACCTCGACTCCGCCTCCAGCGGCACCCTGCGGCTGCGCACTCAGCCCGGCAGGGAGGACGCGCAGGCGGCGGCAGCGGCCTCGCTGCCCCGGCTCGTCGTTCTCGTCGACGACTTCGACGCGCTGGTCGCCCCCTCCCTGGGCAGCACCGGCCGGCCTGCGGCCGGTTCGGTCGTGCGGGCGCTGGAGGCGGTCGCCCGCGACGGCGCGCGCCTCGGGGTGCACCTGGTCGCGGCGTCCGGCCGCCCGGACCGTACGGCGGGCACGGCGGCGGCCGAGCACGCCGGTCTGTGGATCACGCTGGAGGCCCACCCCCAGTCGCTTGCGGCGCCCACCGGCCCCGCGGAATCAGGCGGCGGCTCCGGGGCGGCGGAGGCCGCCGCCCACCCCGCGCCCGCCCCCGGCCGCGGGCAGCTGTACCGGCGGTGCGAGGGCGCGTCCAGCCCCTCCACGCCGTTCCAGGCGGGCCGGGTGACCGGGCGGATACCGCGTACGGCGACGCAGCGTCCCACCGTCGTGGCGGTCGACTGGGAGCGGATGGGCGACCCGCCCGCCCGGCGCCCGGTGCGGGAACTGGGCAACGGGCCCACGGACCTGGCCCTGCTCGCCAGCGCGCTTCAGCGCGCGGCGCAGTCGGCGGGCGCGCCGACCGCGCCCGCGCTGATCTGACCCGCTACGGTCCAAACCGCAGGGGTCCAGTTTCACCGTCCAAACCTCACCGTCCAAGCCCGGCCAGAACGCCCCTCCCCCATCCGACCCGTCCGACTTTCGGAGTCGATCGTCCCATCCTCCTGTCTGACCGCCCTGCCCCGTTCCTTCCTGACTGTTCATCACGGCCCGGTCACAATCAGAGAGTTACCGCAGAAAACGGTATTGCGACGGACCGTGACCGGGCGTAGGACTGTCGGCACGGGACACGGCCGCGGCGGGGGACGGCCGATTTGGGAGGACAACGGGGATGCTCACACCGCTTCGCAGGAAGCGCACGAAACGCACGAAGCGTTCGGCGCGAGCCGCGCTGGCCCTCTGTTCGGCGGGGGCGCTCATGCTCACCGTCGCGGGCTGCGGCACCGACAACGGGGAGGCCGACAGCGGCAGCCCGCCACCCGTGACCGTCAAGCTGCCCAACCTCAAGGGCAAGCAGCTCGAGGTCACGGCCGTGTGGACGGGCACCGAGCAGAAGAACTTCACCAAGGTGCTCAACGAATTCGAGAAGCGCACCGGCGCCAAGGTGTCATTCGTGCCGAGCGGCGACGACATGGCGGGCTTCGTCGGCTCGAAGATGGCGGGCGGCCAGCCGCCCGACGTGGCGCTGGTCGGTCAGGTCGGCGTGTTGCGCGAGTTCGCGCAGAAGGGCTGGGCCAAACCGGTCAACGCCGCCACCAAGGCGCAGCTGAGCAAGAACTTCTCGAAGGGCTGGCAGGAGCTCAGCTCGTACAAGGGCAAGCAGTACGGCGTCTACTTCAAGGTCAGCAACAAGTCGCTGATCTGGTACAACACCTCCGCGTTCGAGTACGCGGGCGCCAAGGAGGCGAAGACCTGGAAGGACTTCCTCGCCCAGGCGCAGCTGATCTCCGACTCCGGGACCGACCCGGTCTCGGTCGGCGGCGCGGACGGCTGGACGCTCACCGACTGGTTCGAGAACGTCTATCTCTCCCAGGCGGGGCCGGAGAAGTACGATCTGCTGGCCCAGCACAAGATCAAGTGGACCGATCCCTCGGTGAAGCAGGCG
Organism: Streptomyces sp. LZ34; assembly: GCF_053890475.1. Lineage (NCBI taxonomy): Bacteria > Bacillati > Actinomycetota > Actinomycetes > Kitasatosporales > Streptomycetaceae > Streptomyces > Streptomyces sp. LZ34. The sequence goes on along the minus strand of NZ_CM132680.1, from coordinate 7,790,275 downwards.
CTCACCACGCTGGCCGAGCTGTGGGGCGCCAAGGGGCTGCTCGCGGGGGGCAGGTCGGGGGCGCTGCAGACGGCGTTCCCGGACTCGGTCGTCAAGGCTTTCTCGAACGCCGCCGAGCCGGACGCCGCGATGGTCTTCGAGGGGGACTTCGCCGCGGCCAACGTCTCCGACGCGGGCGCGAAGCTGGGCTCGGAGGCGAAGGTCTTCCCGTTCCCGGCCGTGGGCGACACCGCCCCGGTGGTCACCGGCGGCGATGTGGCCGTGGCGCTGAAGGACAGTGAGGCCTCGCAGGCGCTGCTGACCTTCCTGGCCTCGCCCGACGCCGCCCACATCTGGGCCCAGGCGGGCGGCTTCATCTCGGCGAACAAGAAGCTCGACCTGAGCGTCTACCCCAACGAGCCGCTGCGCAAGATCGCCAAGGCCGTGATAGGCGCGGGCGACAACTTCCGCTTCGACATGTCCGACCAGGCCCCGGCCTCGTTCGGCGGCAAGCCGGCCCAGGGCGAGTGGAAAGCGCTCCAGGACTTCCTGAAGAACCCCAAGGACGTCGAGGGCACTCAGCGCCAACTGGAACGCGATGCCGCCAAGGCGTACGGGAACTGACGACGCGACCGGGAGATCCACATCATGTCGACCGCGACAGCGGGCGGCGCGGCAGCACCGGGCCGCGTAACGCCTGCGCAGGAAAAGAACAAGAAGAAGAAAAGCATCACGGGCACCCGCCTGTGGGTGGCGGGGATCTTCCTGCTGCCCGCGCTGGTGCTGCTCGGCGCGCTCGTCGTCTACCCGATCGGCTTCTCCGTCTACCGCAGTCTCTTCGACGCGTCGGGCGACGGATTCGTCGGGCTGGACAACTACCAGGAGATGTTCAGCGACGACGCGACCCTGACGGCGATCAAGAACAACATCATCTGGGTCATCGTCGCCCCCTCCGTGGCCACCGCCCTCGGCCTGATCTTCGCCGTGCTCACCGAGCGCGTGCGCTGGGGCACGGCCTTCAAACTGGTCGTCTTCATGCCGATGGCGATCTCGATGCTGGCGGCGGGCATCATCTTCCGGCTGGTGTACGAGGCCGACCCGGACCGGGGTGTGGCCAACGCCGTCTGGGTGAGCGTGCACGACACCTTCAACGAGTCGCCACCCTTCCCCGGCGCCCATCCACGGCCCGGAGCCGGGATGACCGAGTCCTCGAACGGGTCGTTCACCACCGAGGCGACGGCGAAGGCAGACAGCCCCGTCTCGTTGCCGCTGGTCGCCGCCAAGCGCGACGACGTGAGCGGCGCGCAGGACGCCAAGGCCGCGAAGCCGGAGGCGGGGAAGGTCACCGGCACGGTCTGGTTCGACTTCACCAAGGGCGACCGCGGCAAGCACAATGTGCTCGACAAGGGCGAGAAGGCGCTCGCCGACGTCAAGATCGAGGCGGTCAAGGACGGCAAGGTCGTCGCGACGACCACGTCCCGCGCCGACGGTACGTACACCCTCCCGGCCAAGGCGGACGGCGCCGAGCTGCGGCTGCCCGCCTGGAACTTCGGCCAGCCGTACAACGGGGTTGACTGGCTCGGCCCGTCGCTGGTCACCCCGGCCATCATCGGCTCCTATGTATGGATATGGGCCGGGTTCGCGATGGTGCTGATCGCGGCGGGGCTCGCGGGTGTGCCGCGCGAGCTGCTGGAGGCGGCGCGGATGGACGGCGCCAATGAGTGGCAGGTCTTCCGGCGGGTGACGGTGCCGCTGCTGGCGCCGGTGCTGTCGGTGGTCGTCGTCACCCTCATGATCAACGTCCTGAAGATCTTCGACCTGGTGTACATCATCGCGTCGGGGCCCAGCCAGGACGAGGCCAATGTGCTCGCCCTCCAGCTGTATCAGTCCTCCTTCGGGACCGACGTCAACCAGGGTCTCGGCAGCGCGATCGCCGTGTTCCTGCTGGTGTTCGTGTTGCCCATCATGTTCTTCAACATCCGCCGGATCCGAAGGGAGAGCCGCCGATGACCAGCGCGGACACGGTCGTACGAGCCAAGCAGTCGCTTGCCGCGCGGATCGCGGCCCGGGCCGGCGGCGGGGTGATGCGGGTCTTCCTCATCCTGATCGGGCTGTTCTGGCTGATGCCCACGCTCGGCCTGCTGCTCTCCTCGCTGCGCGACCCCTCCGAGGTGGCCGTCTCGGGCTGGTGGAAGGTCTTCACCGATCCGGGGCAGCTCAGCTTCAGCGCGTACGACGATCTGCTGTCCAACCAGCAGATCACCGACTCGCTGTGGACCACCCTCGCGATCACCGTCCCGGCCACGGTCCTGGTGGTGGTGCTCGGCGCGCTGGCGGGCTACGCCTTCGCGTGGATGGACTTCCCCGGCCGCGACTGGTGGTTCCTGATCGTCGTCGGCCTCCTCGTCGTCCCCGTGCAGGTCGCGCTGATCCCGGTCGCCAAGCTCTTCGGCGAGATCGGCGTCTTCCAGACGACGACGGGCGTGGTGCTCTTCCACACCGCCTTCGGCCTGCCCTTCGCGATCTTCCTGCTGCGGAACTTCTTCGCGGAGATCCCGCGCGAGCTGCTGGAGGCGGCGCGGCTGGACGGGGCGGGCGAGCTGCGGCTGTTCGTACGGGTCGTCATGCCGCTGGGCGGGCCGGCCATCGCCTCGCTCGGCATCTTCCAGTTCCTGTGGGTATGGAATGACATGCTGATCGCGCTGATCTTCGCGGACAGCGGCAACCCGCCCATCACGGTGGCGTTGCAGCAGCAGGTGCGGCAGTTCGGCAACAACATCGACATCCTGGGCCCGGGCGCCTTCATCTCGATGGTGATCCCACTGGCCGTCTTCTTCGCCTTCCAGCGGCAGTTCGTCGCCGGGGTGATGGCGGGCGCGGTGAAGTGACCCGAACGCACTGACCCGAACCGCTGAGCCAGAACCACTGAGCCGGTCGGCCCGCCGAGGGCCGGCCGGCTCAGTGCTGTGTGACGGGTTGCGTGACGGGTTGTGCGATGGCCCGCTCGAGCAGTTGGTGCAGGGTGCGCTGCTCCTCTTGGGTGAGACCCCCGAGGGGGGAGTCCCCACCGAGAAGTTCAAGGAGCCGCTCCCGGAGCGCGGTGCCCTCCGGGGTGAGCACCAGTTGCTTGGCGCGCCGGTCGGTCGGGTGCGGGCGGCGTTCGATCAGGCTCTGCTTCTCGAGCTTGTCGACGACGAAGGTGGCGTTGGAGGGCTCGCAGCTCATGCGTTCTGCGAGCTCTTTCATCGTCATCGGCCCGCTCAGCTCGCGCAGCGCGGTCGCCTGGGGCGCGGTGAGCCCCAGCGTGGCCGCGCGCCGACGTAGATGGTCCGCGATCCGGTCGGCCATCCCGTTCACGAGGCCGCACAGCTGCCGTTCCGCGATGGCCTGTGCTTCCGGGTTCGTCATGCGGCCCATCCTAGCAAGTACCTAAAGCCTGGATATTACAAGCTTGAATAGTTCTAACTTGATGCTTATGGTTGCGGTCATGACCCACATCGCCATCGGGGAGGAACGAACAACCATGAGCGAGAACGAGCGGCTGCACCGGCCGTCGATCATCCGGTCACTGCGGCTCGGGGAGACCAAGGTGACGTACGTACCGGACGGGGCGGTGCAACTCACGCCGCGCGGCTGGCTCCCGGACACCACCGACGCGGTGTGGACCGCCCACCCCGAGTACCTGGACGGCTCCGGCCATCTCGCGGCGGGCATCGGCGGCCTCCTGGTGGAGACCGGCGGCCGGGCGCTGCTGATCGACGCCGGCTTCGGGCCGCAGTCGTTTCCGGCCGAGCCCGGCAGCCCGATCGGCGCCATCCAGGGCGGCGCGCTCCTGGACAACCTGGCCGAACTCGGCCGCCGCCCCGAGGACATCGAAGCGCTGGCCTTCACCCACCTGCACACCGACCACCTCGGCTGGGCCTGGCACCCCGCCCCGGGCGGCGATCGCCCCGCCTTCGCCCACGCCGACTATCTGGTGGCCGAGCCCGAATGGACCCAGCGCCACCTCCTCGAGGCCCACGGCACCGGCAAGGAGACACTTGCCGCGCTGGAGCCGTATGTCAGGACCACCTCGGACGGCCAGGAGATCTTCCCCGGCGTGCGCGTCCGGTTCATCCCCGGCCATACGCCCGGCCACGCCGCCTACGTCATCACCGCGGGCGGAAAGCGGCTGATCGCCTTCGGCGACGCCCTGCACTCGCCGATCCAGGTCGGCCACCCGGAATGGTCCTCGGTCGTCGACCACGACTCCACCCAGTCCACCGACTTCCGCCGCCGACTCGTCGCCGAGCTCCAGGAGCCCGACACCATCGGCTTCGGCATCCACTTCGCCGACGTGGTGTTCGGCCAGGTCCGCCCCGGCGGAGACGGCCCCGTCTGGCGCCCCGTCGACGGGTGACTCACGCTGACGGCGGTCACTTCAGGAGTGCCCGAGGACCCGGTGGGGCCGGTACGGGGCCTCCAGGCGGGCGATCTCTTCCTCGCTCAGGGACACCTCCACCGCCGCGACCGCGTCGTCCAGGTGGTTCAGCTTGGTCGCACCCACGATCGGTGCGCTGATCGCAGACTTGCCGAGCAGCCACGCCAGGGCTATCCGCGCGGGTGGCAGCCCCCGCTCACCGGCGACCTCGCGCACCGCGTCGACCACGTCGAAGTCGGCGTCCCCGTACATTTCCTCGGCGCGCTGGTCGCTGCCCGCGCGGACGGTGAGCTGCTTGCCGCCGCGTTCGCGCGAACCGGCGAGCAGCCCGCGCGCCAGCGGGCTCCACGGGATGCAGCCCACTCCCTGGTCGAGGCAGAGCGGGATCATCTCGCGCTCCTCCTCGCGGTAGGCGAGGTTGTAGTGGTTCTGCATCGACACGAACTTCGTCCAGCCGTGCGTCTCCGCGACGTGCTGTGCCTTGGCGAACTGCCAGGCGAACATGGAGGACGCGCCGATGTAGCGCACCTTGCCGGAGCGCACCACGTCGTGCAGCGCCTCCATGGTCTCCTCGATCGGCGTCTCATAGTCCCACCGGTGGATCTGGTACAGATCCACATGGTCGGTCCCCAGCCGGCGCAGCGAGGCATCGATGCCGGACAGGATGTGCTTGCGCGACAGGCCGCCGTCGTTGGGTCCGGAGCCCATCGGGAAGTAGACCTTCGTGGCGAGCACGTAGTCGTCACGGTTGCGGAAGAGCTTGTCGAGCAGCCGCCCGGTGATCTCCTCGCTCACGCCGCGCGAGTACATGTCCGCGGTGTCGAAGAACGTCACCCCTGCCTCCGCCGCCCGCCGGACGATGGGCTCGGCCGCCTCCTCGTCCAGGAACCACGCCCACTGGGCGGGATCGCCGTAGCTCATCATGCCGAGACAGACCCGCGAGATCTTCAGCCCTGTCGAGCCCAGCCTGGTGTACTTCATGTCGTTGCTTCTCCCGATCTTGCTTACTGCTGCCCTGGTGGGGCTGCTTGCTGGTGGAACGCTATTCCGGCGGCGACCAGCGCGATGCCCACCAGGTCCGAGACGGTGGGACGCTGGGCGAGCACGACCAGGCCGATGATGGTGGCGGTCGCCGGCAGGATGGCGAGCATGAGTGCGAACGTGGACCGGCGCAGCCGGGCCATGGTGAGTTGGTCGGCCACGTAGGGGACGACCGAGGAACATACGCCCACGCCGACACCGGCCAGGAGCCAGGCGGGATGGGTGAACGCCGTCCAGGCCTGGCCGATCCCCGCGGGTGTCGCGACGGCCGCCGCGATCAGCATGGCGCCGCCGAGCCGGTCGATCCCGCCCGGCTGCCGACGGGTGCCCGCGTTGGCGATACGGTGACCGAGGACCACGTACAGCACGAACAACGCGCAGTTCGCGAACGCGAAGACGAACCCCAACGGCTCCCTGGCGAGCCGGATGTCGGTGAGGATGAGCACGCCGCTGACGGCGAGGCACAGCGCGAGCACATTGCGTCTCGTCCGCGCGCCAACGGCGGCCAGCACGATCGTCCCGAGGAACTCGATCGCGCCCACCGTGGACAGCGGGAGTCGCGCCACGGCCAGGTAGAACACCGTGTTCATCGCGGCCAGAACCGCGCCGAGCCCGACCAGGTCCCGGGCCTGCGTCCGCGTGAGTTGCCTCGTCAGCCGCCACGGCCTGCGCCACACCGCGAAGACGACGGCCGCGCTGACGATCCTGAGCCAGGCGACGCCGAGTACGCCCACGTGGGGGAACAGGAGTACGGCCAGCGCCGGGCCGAGGTAGTGGAAGACCGCGCTGACCCCGAAGTACGCCGGTGCTGGGACCGGAATCGCTGTCATGCGGGCCATGCGGGGTATCTTGCAGGGCTGAATAGCCAAGTTGAATGGGTCTTTGAAGCTGGGAGGCGTCAGATGCCTGGAGAAATAAGGCCGAACGGCCAGAATGCCTTCAGCGAGCGGGCCAGGCTGCTGGACGCGGTCAATGTGCGTCTCCTCTCCGAACTCCACGGCGATCCGCGCCTGTCGATGTCGGAGCTGGCCCGCCGCGTCGGGATGTCCGCGCCCGCGGTCACCGAACGGGTGCAGCGCCTGGAGCGGCTCGGCGTCATCACCGGTTACCGGATGAACGTGGACCCGGCCGCGCTCGGCATGCCGGTGACCGCTCTCGTCCGCATCCGCCCGGGGCCGGGCCAGCTGCCGAACGTCACCGAGGCCGCCCGCAGCACCCCGCAGGTCGTCGAGTGCTACCGGATCACCGGGGAAGACTGCTTCCACCTCAAAATCCACGCCCCGTCGATCGAGGGCCTGGAGGACACCCTCGACAAGTTCCTGCTCTTCGGGCAGACGACCACGTCGATTGTGGTGTCGACGCCGGTGCCATTGCGTCCGCTGCCGGTGTCGGTTCCTGGCCAGTAGTCCCTCGATCGCGCCGGCTGCGCTGGTACGGGCACTCACCCAACCCCAAACGCCTGGTCATGCCGGCACGCGATCGCGTCTGTATCGCCACGTCCCCTCGCCGTCGGCTGTCGCCCACCAAGGCCGACGACTGCTGCGCCGAACGGGTTGCTTTCCGCGCCTCCCCGGCACGCGTCGCCCCGCATTGTGCGTACGTTCCGATGATGCTGATAAACCACATCCACACCGCCTCGACCGATGGGATGCGCTTTGCCCCGGTTCAGCGTCATCGTGCCCGCGTACCAGGTCCAGCCCTACCTCCATGACTGCCTCCGGTCGGTGCTCACGCAGGACTTCACCGACTTCGAGCTGATCGCGGTCGACGACCGCTCGCCCGACGCCTGTGGCTCGATCATCGACGACGCCGCGGCGCGGGATCCGCGGGTGCGGCCCGTGCATCTGAGCGACAACGTGGGGCTCGGACCGGCCCGTAACGCCGGGATGGGGCGGGCCACCGGGGACTACGTGCTGTTTCTCGACGGCGATGACACGCTCGCGCCCGGGGCGCTACGGGCCGTGGCCGAGCGGTTGGCGGCGGCGGGGGATCCGGAGCTGCTGCTGTTCGACTATGCGCGGGTGTACTGGACGGGGCGGGCGGTGCGGAATGTGCGGGCGGAGTTGCTGCGCCAGAGCGGGCCCGAGACGTTCCGGCTGGATGACCGGCCCGAGTTGCTGCGGCTGCTGATGGTGGCGTGGAACAAGGCGTACCGGCGGGACTTCCTGGAGCGGGAGGAGTTCACCTTCCCGCCGGGGTACTACGAGGACACGCCCTGGACCTACCCCGTGCTGCTGACCGCCCGTTCGCTCGCCGTGCTGGACCGGGTGTGTGTGCACTACCGGCAGCGGCGGCGCGGTGGCATCCTGCGTACCCCGAGCCGCCGCCACCTGGACGTCTTCGACCAGTACGACCGGGTCTTCCGGTTTCTGGACAGCCGCCCGGACCTGGCGCACTGGCGGCCCGCGCTGTTCCAGCGGATGCTGGACCACCTCGCCGCCGTGTTCACCGCGCCCGGGCGGCTGCCGCGCGGGGCGCGTGCCGAGTTCTTCCGCCGGGCCGGGGCACACCACCGGCGCTACCGTCCCGGCGGCGCGACCAGCCCGCCGGGGCGCGCCTGGTGGCGGGGGCTGCTGCTGCGGATCGGGGCCCGCCGGGTGTTCCAGTTTCTGCGCGGCGCCGACCGCCTGCGGCGGCGGGCGGGGGAGCTGGGGGCGGCCGCGTATGTGCGGCTGCGCACGGTGGCGCTGCGGGCGCACTACCGGCTCCAGCGGCTGCGCCCGCTCGACCGCAGGCTCGCGGTGTTCGCGGCGTACTGGCACAAGGGCTACGCCTGCAATCCGGCGGCCATCGAGGCGAAGGTCCGCGAGCTCGCGCCGGATATCCGTACCGCCTGGGTCACCACCCGCGAGTACGCGCACACCCTGCCGCCCGGCGTGCGCCGCCTGCACCCCGGCTCGCCCGCGTACTGGACCGCGCTCGCGCGCGCCGCGTACCTGATCAACAACGTCAACTTCACGTCCCGGCTGCGCAAGCGGCCCGGGCAGATCCATCTCCAGACCCACCACGGCACCCCGCTCAAGCACATGGGCCTGGACCTGCTCGACCGCCCGGCCGCGTCCCGCTCCATTGATTTCAATGAGCTGCTGGAGCGGGTGGACCGCTGGGACTACAGCCTCTCCGCCAACCGCCACTCCACCCTGGTGTGGGAGCGGGTCTACCCGTCCGGCTACGCCACGCTCGAGTACGGCTTTCCGCGCAACGACGTCTTCCAGCGCGCCACCCCCGAGGACGTGGCGCGGCTGCGGGAGCGGCTCGGCGTCCCGGAGGGCACCACGGCCGTGCTGTACGCGCCCACGCACCGCGACTACCAGCGCGGCTATCTGCCGCGCCTGGACCTGGAGCGGGTGGCTCGCGCGCTGGGCCCCGGCTTCACCTTCCTGGTGCGGCCGCACTACTTCTACGACACGTACTGCGCCGGGGACGGCGCGGGCAGCGGACGGGTCATCGACGTCTCGGGGCACGCCGGCGTCGAGGAGCTGTGCCTGGCCGCCGACGCGCTGCTCACCGACTACTCGTCGATCATGTTCGACTACGCCAACCTCGACCGCCCGATCGTCGTCCACGCCGACGACTGGGACGTCTACCGCGCCGCCCGCGGCACCTACTTCGACATCACCACCGCCCCGCCCGGCCCGGTCTCCCGCTCCGAGGACGAGCTGATCGACGTCTTCGCCACCTCCGCCTGGTGCGATCCCCGCTACGACGCCCCGCGCGCCGCCTTCCGGGCGCGCTTCTGCCCGCACGACGACGGGCGGGCCGCCGAGCGCGTGGTGCGGCGGATCTTCCTCGGCGCGGCGTCCGAGGCCCTGCCGCCCGTCGTCCCGCTCGCCGACCGCCGCCCCGTCCCCGCCGCGTGCCGCCCGGCACCGGCATCCGCATCGGCCTCGGCCCAGGTGCCCTCGTGACCCGCCCGGCCGCCCCAGGCCGTATCCGCACCCCCCGCCGCCATCCCTGACGCAAGAACCAGGACCCAGGATGCCCCGTACCGCACCGCCCGCCCCCCACCTGCCCTGGCACGCCGACGTCCCGCCCCTGGTGCGCGGCTACCGGCGCCGGGTCCCGCTCCGCATCCGCCGCGCACTCGTCGCGGTGACCGGCGCCGGGCTGCGCCGGGCGGCCATGCGGGGCCTGGGCCGCCTCTCGGCGGCGTCCGGCGCGCTGCGGCTGCGGTGGGGACGGCGACGGCTGCGCCGGGCGGGGCTGCTGTCCGCGCCGGACCGGATCGTGGTCGTCGACCGGCACGGCCCGCGGGTCGCCCAGGTCACCACCGTGCCCACCCCGCTGCACGCGCGCGCCGAGAATCTGCGGCTGGTGTGCGAGGCGCTGGAGCAGGCGGGGATCGACCACTTCGTGGTCCGCGCGTACGGCAATGTCTCCTCCGCCGTCGGGGTGCCCGCCGAGGAGCGGCCCCGGGTGGTCGCGGCGCTCACCGAGCTGTGCGCCCGGGAGGCGGGCTATGTGTCGCTGCCCGCGCGCGGCAAGCGCTCCGGGTCCGTGCCGCGGCCCGGCCGGACCGCCCGGGCCTGGCGGCGGCTGTCCACCGCCCCCGTCGTCCGCTTCACGCGCTTTTACGCGAGCCCCGGGGCAAGCCCTGGCGCGGGCCTCGGGACGGGCCCGGGCGCGGGCCCCGGCAGCGGCGCGGGCCTGGTGCTCGGCGTGGCGCACGGCTGCGACATCGAGTTCTGGCGGCGGGGCACGGCCGACGACGGGGCCGAGGGCCAGGGCGGGGGCGGGGGCGGGGACGGCGACCTGCTGCTCGCGCCGCGCCCCAACCGCACCACCGCCTTCGTGCCCGCCGCGTGCACGGCCGTGCACGCCCCGGGCCACCTGTTCACCCGGCTGGCCCCGGCCGAGGGCTGGCAGGCCGGGCCGCTGGTGCGCACCCGCCCCGAGTTCACCACCCGCCTGCCCGACGAGGTCCGCTTCCCCATCGACGTCGTCTACACCTGGGTCGACGGCGCCGACCCGGCGTGGCGCAGCCGCCGCGCCGAGTGGACGGGCGTCGAGGCAGGCGAGCCGTACCACGAGCAGGCGGCCAACGAGGCCCGCTACGCCAACCGGGACGAGCTGCGCTACTCCCTGCGCTCCCTGCACATGTACGCCCCCTGGGTGCGCCATATCTACCTGGTGACCGACGACCAGGTGCCGCCGTGGCTGGTGAGCTCGCACCCCGGGATCACCGTCGTCGACCACCGCGACATCTTCGACGACCCGCGGGTCCTGCCCACCTTCAACTCCCAGGCCATCGAGACCCGGCTGCACCACATCGACGGGCTGGCCGAGCACTTCCTGTACTTCAACGACGACGTGTTCCTCGGCTCGCCGGTGACCCCGCAGGACTTCTTCCTGGCCAACGGCATGACGAAGTTCTTCCTCTCCCGCGCGCTGATCCCGCTCGGCCCGGCCCACCCCGGCGACGTCCCGGTCTCGGCCGCCGGGAAGAACAACCGGGCGCTGCTGGAGGGGCGGTTCGGGGCGACGGTGACCCAGAAGCTGAAGCACACGCCGCACGCGCTGCGCAGAAGCGTCCTCGCCGAGATCGAGCGCGAGTTCCCCGACCCGTACCGCGCCACCATGGCCAGCCGGGTGCGCAGCGCCTCGGACATCTCCCTGACCTCCGCGCTCCACCACTACTACGCCTTCCTGACCGGCCGGGCCGTCCCCGCGCCGCTGCGCTACGACTACTTCGACCTGGCCCAGCCCGGCATCCCGGCCCGGCTGGCCCGGCTGCTGCGGTCCCGGCACTGCCAGGCGTTCTGCCTCAACGACACGGTCTCGTGCGAGCGGGATCTCGCGGACCAGCTGGCGCTGCTCCGCCCCTTCCTCGACGCCTACTTCCCGGTCCCCAGCCCGCTGGAGCGGGCCATCGCCCGTCAGGAGGCCCGTCAGCCATGCCCCTCGCCATCACCCTCCCGCTGAATCCGGACGTCATCGCCGCCGAGGGCCCCTACCCGCGGGCGCTGAACGTGCTCAGCCGCAAACAGACGGCGGTGCAGCGGCAGTTGCGCCGGGCGGGTCTCGCCGGGTACGAGCCGACCACGCAGGCCACGCTGCTGGCCCTGGCCCAGCGGGCGCCGACGGGCAGCGCGGTGTACGACATCGGCGCGCACATCGGGCTGTACTCGGCGCTGATCAGCGCGGTCTACGGGCACGGCAGGCTGCGGACGTACGCCTTCGAGCCGACGCCGGACACCGCCGGGCTGTGCCGCCGCATCCGCGCCTGCAACCGGCTGTCCTACGAGGTGGTGGAGTCCGCGGTCTCCTCGGCACCCGGGACCGCCGAGCTGTATCTGTCCGAGAAGACGGAGTCCTCGAACTCGCTGAACAGCGCGCACCGCAAGCACAGCAGCTCGGTACGGGTCCCGGTCACCACGGTCGACGCCTTCACGGCGGAGCGGGGCGCCGCCCCGTACCTCGTCAAGATCGACGTGGAGACCTTCGAGGCGGCCGTGCTGGAGGGCGCGCTGCGCACCGTCGACCGCCACCGCCCCTGGATCGTCTGCGAGCTGCTGCCCAGCGCCGACCACGACGCGCTGCGCCGGGCCCTGGCCCCGCTGGTCGCGCGGGGGTACGGTCTGCACCCCATCACCCCCGAGGCGCCCTGGCTCCGCTACGACGAGAGCGGCTACCGGCACGCCGTCAGCGGCCAGTGCCGCGACTGGCTGCTCGCCCCCGCCCCGCTGACCCCGGGCTTCCACCGGGCCGTACGGCGGTGGCTGATCGCGATCCTGGCCTGCGACGAGACGACGAACCTCCTCACCCCCGCCGGCTCGCCCTTCCCCGGCGGCTGGAACGCCCCGTACCCGCCGCCCGGCCGCCGCCCCGCCCGCGGGCCGGGCCCGTACCGCCGGTACGCCGCACGGAGGCTCCGCGCGGGCGTGGCGAGCCTGGCGGCCCTGGCCCGCCGCGCGCCGGGGCCGTAGGGCCAGTGCTTGTCACACCAATGCTGCAACCCCATACCCCTCTAGAGCTACATAAAAGGTATAGAGCAGATCATTCACCTAAAGTTTCCGTGAGTACGCCTGATCCACAGCGAAGGGCACAGCACCATGGAGCGCCTTGGCATACGAACCACCCTCGGCCTCGCGGCCTTCCTCGTGATGACCGGCTGCCTCGCGGCGATACCCTTCACCGCCCTGTGCGGCGCGGGCTGGCCCTTCGCCGCGGCCGCGCTGCTCGGCGTGGGGTGCGACCTGTTCCTGCACCGCACCGAACCCGGGCTGATGGACCGGCTGAGCCGGCTGCACGTCGGCGAGACCCACCGCTTCGAGGTGCGCAGCGTCGTGCTGCTGATGCTGCTCGCCCGGCTGGACCTGGCGGGCCACACGGGCCTGACCGCCGCCATCACGCTGGTCATGTGCCTGCTGGGCGGCCAGGCGCTGCACTCCGCGATGCGCACGATGATCCGGCGGCGGCTCCGCTTTCCGCTCGCGGCCTGCGACATCGCCCCGCGCCTTCCGGGCATCGCCGACCGGCCGCTGCGGTCGCTCACCGAATGGCCGGGACAGCGCCTGCTCGTGTACGAGCTGACCGCCCTGCTCGGCCTCACCGGAACGCTGGCCACCGGCGACGCCCGGTGGGTGGTGGCGGGGCTGACGGCCGCCACCGGGGCCTGCCTGCTCACCCTGCTGGCGCTCACCCCGTACCTCGTACGGGCGATCCGCCTGTCCCGTCGGTCCCGACGGCGACACCACAGGGACGACGCAGCAGTCGCCGCAGTCGCCGCCGCGCGGCCGTGGCTACCCTGACCGGCGCCACCTCGAAGGCGAGCGCCATGGCCGGCCCCCAGGACAGCGGCTTGGCGTAGTACGGGCGGCCGAAGCGGAACCAGCGGGTCCCGGCCAGGTGGCCGAAGCGGGGCAGGACCGCGGCGCGGCACGGCTCGCGGACATCGTCATCGTCGCCCGTCATCACCAAGCTCAGCGTCCACAGGCCCCGCGAGAGCCTTCTGACGGGCAGCCGGACCGTGAAAACACATGACAGCTCGGCGTACCGCACCGGCACCTCGCGCACCGCGCCCCTTCCGTTCTCCGCGCGCAGCAGCAGCCTCACGCCGCCCTCCCCCGGGTCCGCGCCGGTCAGCCGCCCGCTGACGGCCAGGACGCCGCTCCTCGTCCCGTGCCATGAGGCCTCGGTGACCTCGCACGGCGCGTCGAGATGGTGCGCGACCCCGCCGACGTCGAGGGAGAAGTTGCCGTACGGGGTGAAGTACGGCGTGACGACGGTGGTCCGCCCGTCGGACCCCGCCGTGACGCTCCGCGGCTTCGGGCGGGTGGCCTCGTCGCCCTCGCGGTTGCCGCCGAACCGCACGGTCCGGCTGACGCCCTGCGCGCACACGTCCAGGTAGATGTTCCACAGGCCGCGCTCCAGCGGTGCCCCGCCGTCGGCGGTGGCCGGGTCGATCTCGGCGGTGAAGCCCGCGTTCCCGTACGCGCCGTCGCCGGGCAGACCGGTGACGGCGCGGGGGGTGACGGGCACCCGGACCTCGGGGCGGTCGGACTGGTACCTGCGCAGGACCACTTCGGTGCGCGGGTCGAGGGCGGCGACATGCTCGATGTAGGCATGGCCGGTCAGCCGGAGCACGCCGCCGTCGCGCCATCGCGCCGCGTCGAGGCGGTGGTGGACCGGCAGCCGGTCGGTGACGTCGAAGCAGTCGTCGGGGACGGCCGCGGCCGGGTCGCGGAAGAAGGGGTGCGCCCAGTAGACGCGGCCCTTGTCGATGACATGGCCGCGCCGCGCGTCCTCCTTGGCGTTCCGCGCGACCGTCATGACGTCCTCGAAGCGGTCGGCGCGCAGCAGATGGATCAGAAGCCGGTCGGGTGCGTCGATCTGCCGGCAGATCACGTCGCTCGCCCAGGTCCGCGCCCAGTGCCGGAACCGCGGATAGAAGCGCTCGCGCGCGTCCTGCTCGCTCTCGCGGGGCAGCAGTCCGCGCAGCGGGCCGCACAGCTCCCACTCGACGTGGCGGCGCATGATGCGGTCGCGGCGCGGGCCGGGTTCCAGATAGCGGGCCACGGTCTCGAAGCACAGCCCGATGCCGTCCATGCGGTGGACGAGGTCGCCGGCGGTGAGGGTGAGGTTGCTGCGGTCCTCGCGGTAGCGGACGTAGTAGCAGTCGTAGTCGGCGACCACGGAGATACCGGAGGCGTTGAGGTAGGCGGCCGCGCTGAACGGCTTGTCCTCGCAGTTGCGGTAGAGCGGAAAGCGCAGCCGCAGCCGTTCGATGAGGGAGCGGCGGAACAGCTTCCACGGGCCCAGGGTCAGATAGGCGGCCGAGGAGAAGACGTCGGTGCGGGGCTGGTTGTGGCTGAAGACGGCCCGGGGGACGGCGCGCCCGCCGACCGAGGCGATCCTGCCCAGGACGACGTCGGTGCCGTTCTCGTCGGCCATGGCGACCATGCGGCGCAGCGCGTCCGGCCCCAGGTAGTCGTCGGAGTCGAGGAAGAAGACGAAGTCGCCGCGCGCGAGGTCCAGGCCGGTGTTGCGCGGGCCGCCCGCGCACCCGGAGTTCTCCTGGTGGACGACGCGGAGCGCGGGGCACCCCTGGGCGAGGCGCTCCAGCTCCGCGCCGGTGCCGTCGGTCGAGCCGTCGTCCACCGCGATGATCTCGAGCCGGTCCAGGCCGAGCGTCTGGTCCAGCGCGGAGGTGATGGCGCGGGTCAGCTCCGGCATGGCGTTGTAGGCGGGAACGATCACGCTGACACGGGGAGGGGGCGCAGAGGGCATGGGGGCTCCGGGATCCGGGGTTGACGGGATCAGCTGCGGGATCAGCTACGGGATCAGTTGTGATCGGGAGACAGCGGTGTGGGCCGCGCCGCGTGCGGCGGCACGCCGGTGATCAGGCCTCGCTTGACGGGGAAGTCATCGCGCTGGGACACCGGCGGCTGCGACGGCTGTGCGGCATCGGCGGCATGAGCTGCGTCGGCGGCATCGGCGGCGTCCTGGCCCAGCATGAGGGTCCGTACCACCCGCTCGGCCGCGTGGCCGTCGTCGAACTGGCAGAAGCGGGCCCGGAAGGCGGCGCGCAGCGCGGTCGCGTCGTCGTCGCGCCAGCGGCCCTCGCGGAAGACGGCGATCAGCTCGTCCTCCGTACGGGCGACGGGCCCCGGCGTGTCGCCCGGCCGCCCCGAGAGCAGGTCGAAGTAGACGCCGCGGGTGGCCTGGTAGACGTCCCAGTCGTCCGCGTAGACGACGATGGGCCGGTCGAGGTTGGCGTAGTCGAACATGATCGACGAGTAGTCCGTGATCAGCACGTCGGCGGCCAGGCAGAGCTCCTCCACCGACGGGTGGCGTGAGACGTCGACCACCAGCCCCTCCTCCTGGAGCTGCCGCAGCCCGGCCTGCGGCTGGTACGAGTAGTGGGCCCGCACCAGCAGCACCGCGTCCGGGCCCAGGGCACGGCTGAAGCGCTCGAGGTCCAGCCGGGGCGTGAAGCCCTTCTGGTAGTCGCGGATCGTGGGGGCGTAGAGGACCGCGAGGGATCCGTCCGGGATCTCGAGTTCTTTGCGAATGCGCCGGACCTCCTCGGCGGAGGCCGAGAAGAAGACGTCGTTGCGCGGATATCCGTACTCCAGCAGCCGGTACGAGGCGGGGTAGACGCGCTCCCACACCTCGCTCGAATGCCGGTTGGAGGAGAGCGCGCAGTCCCAGCGGTCGACGCGCTTGAGGAGATTACCGAAGCTCATCCCCGACGCCGCGGCGGGATAGCGCTGCTGGTCGAGGCCCATGCACTTGAGCGGCGTGCCGTGGAAGGTCTGGAGATGCACGGTTCCGGGCCGCTTGACCACGTCGTTGGGGAAATTGACGTTGTTGATGAGGTACTTGGCGCGGGCCATCGCCCAGTAGAAGTCCCGGGTTCCCGAGATGACGTAGTCGACGCCTTCGGGGAGCGAGTCGACCGCCGCCTTGCGCACCACCCACAGGCCGTGCACATGCGGGGCCAGCTCCTTGGCCTTGTAGTAGATCGCCGCCGGGTTGCACAGCACTCCACGGCCCCAGTACGCGGAGTACACGGCCAGGTTCGGGTCGACGGGCCGGCGCCGGTGGACCCGGTACAGGCTCCGCTTGGCCCGGGCGGCCAGGGGCCGCCGGGTCATCCGCTTGAGCTTGCGGGCCCCGGCCGCCGCCCGCTCCGACAGCTCGTGCTCCCGGTAACGGACGAAGGAGCCGCGCGCCAGCGCCTCGAAGCGCCACTCGGCGTCGGCGGGCGGGGTGAATCCGTCGGGTATGTGGCTCCGGTACCACGTGGCGGCCCGGTCGAAGAAGCGGGGCCGGTCTTCGGCCGCCACCCGGGAGCGGCGTCCCAGGCAGAACAGGAAGTGCGAGACGGCCCGTTCGAAGAGCTGCGGGCGCAGCGGCTCGAGATGCGGCTTGCCGTCGAGGAATTCGAAGAGGCGGGAGTACTGCTTGAAGATGGCGAAGTGTTTCTCGCCGGGGCTGCCGGTGCTGGCGCCGACGCGCCGCTGGCGGTATTCCAGGCCCACCAGGTCCACGCAGGCTATTCGTTCGGCCGTCAGCATCGTCTTGTACGAGAGCAGGGCGTCCTCGTAGATGCCCTCGCTGAACGCGAAGCCGTGGCGGGTGTAGAAGGCGCGGTTGTAGACGCGATTGGACGACATCGCGAATATCCGCAGGAATTCCGGGCGCTCCAGGATGGCGAAGACATCGGTCCCCGCCGAGGCCAGCAGCCCGCCGAAGAGGCTGGGTTCCGCGCGGTCCCACCAGTACGTGCGGACGTGGTTGAAGTAGAGGATGTCCGGGTCCTCGCAGAGGGCCAGCCGGTCGGCGAGGCCCTCCAGGGTGCCGGGGGCGAGGGTGTCGTCGCCGTCCAGGAAGAGCAGATAGTCGCCGGTGGCCCGGTCGACTCCGGCGTTACGGGCGTGGCCGGGCCCGGAGTTGACCGGCTGGTGGACGGGGACGACCCGGCTGTCCCGCGCCGCGTACTCCTCGACGATCGTGCCGCAGTGGTCCGGAGAGCAGTCGTCGACCGCCACCACCTCGATGTCACCGAACGACTGGGTCAGCGCCGAGTCCAGGCAGCTGCTCAGAAAACCCTGCACTCGATAGGCGGCGATGACGATGCTGAATCGGGGCATGGGACACCTCCGGACAGGAGAGAACAGCGCTCACCGTCTGCCCACTATAGGGTGATGTGTCCCGATAGGCCCGATAGAACCATATTTGGGGTGAAAAGATCGCGAACCCGCCGACAGGAGCCCGCCGCACAGCACGCCGCGCCGCCCGGGGCGGGCCCCGGGCGGCGCGGCAAATGGCTCAACGCGTACCTGTGCCGATCAGCGCTTCACGGCGCTTGGCGGCTCCGGTCAGCGCTGGCTGCGCAGCAGCGTACGCATGGTGCGCATGGCGACGGACAGATTCGCCAGGTCGAAGGTCTCCGACCCCTGGATCTCGTCCAGCGTGGTGCGCGCCCGCTGCAGGATCGACGCGTTCTTCTCCTCCCAGGCCTTGAAGCGCTGCTCGGGCGTGGCACCCCCGTCGCCCACCGACAGCACATCGGAGGTGAGGGCGGCGTGCGCCGCGTACAGCTCCTCGCGGATGGAGGCGCGGGCCATGGACTGCCACCGGTCGGCGCGCGGCAGCTCGATGATCCGGTCCATCAGCTGGCTGATCCGCAGCCGGTCGGCGAGGTCGTAGTACACCTCGGCGACGGACAGCGGATCCTTGCCCACCCGGTCGGCGATGGCGACGATGTCCAGCGTCGGGAAGGCGGAGGAGAAGCCCGCCACCCGCGTGGCCAGCTCCTCCGGCACCCCGGCGGCGGTCAGCTCGTCGTGGATCTTCTGGTACCACTCCACATCCGCGCCGCGCAGCAGCTTGGGCAGCTGGGAGCGGACCGCCGCGACCCGCTCGCCGAAGAACTCGATGGTCTCGGCCAGCTCCAGCGGCTGCGGGCGGTTGCCGAGCAGCCAGCGGGTGCCGCGCTCGACCAGGCGCCGGGAGTGCAGCCGCATCCGGGTCTGGACATCGGCGGGGACGATGTTGTCGAGGGCCTCGACCTCGTCCCACACCCCGCCCAGCTCGAAGATCACCCGGGCCGAGGTCTGGGCGCGCACCACCTCTTCGGTGGAGGCGCCGCTCTCCTCGCGCATGCGGTGCAGGAAGGTCGAACCGGCGGTGTTGACGGTGTCGTTGACCAGCACTGTGGTGACGATCTCCCGGCGCAGCGCGTGGCCGTCGACGTGCTCGGCGAACTTCTGGCGCAGCGCCTGCGGGAAGTACGCGTGCAGCAGCCGCTGGAGATACGGGTCGTCCGGCAGGCTGGTGGCGATCAGCTCCTCGGCCACCGTGATCTTGATGTAGGCGAGCAGCACGGCCAGCTCGGGCTGGCTCAGCCCGCGCCCGGCGGCCAGCCGCTCCCGGATCTGGCGGTCGGTGGGCAGGAACTCCAGCGAGCGGTCCAGCCGCCCCTCGCGCGCCAGTCGGCGCATCACCCGCTGGTGGGCGTGGAGCAGGCTGGGGGCCTGGGCGACGGAGTTGGCGAGCGCGACGTTCTGGGCGTAGTTGTTGCGCAGCACCAGCGCGCCGACCTCGTCGGTCATCGCGGCCAGCAGCTTGTTGCGCTGCTTGACCGTCATATCGCCCTCGCGGACCAGCTCGTTGAACAGGATCTTGATGTTCACCTCGTGGTCGGAGGTGTCCACACCGGCGCTGTTGTCGATCGCGTCGGTGTTGATCCGCCCGCCGTTCAGGGCGAACTCGATCCGGCCCAGCTGGGTCAGGCCCAGGTTGCCGCCCTCGCCGACGACCTTGACCCGCAGGTCCTGGCCGTCCACCCGGATGGCGTCATTCGCCTTGTCGCCCGCATCGGCGTGCGACTCGGTGGAGGCCTTAACGTAGGTGCCGATGCCGCCGTTCCACAGCAGGTCGACCGGGGCCTTGAGGATCGCCTTCATCAGGTCGGCCGGGGTCATCTTGGCGACCCGCGTCTCGATGCCGAGGGCCTTCCGCACCTGTGCGGTGATCGGGATGGCCTTGGCGGTACGCGGGTGGATGCCGCCGCCCTGCGAGAGCAGCGAGGTGTCGTAGTCGGCCCACGAGGAGCGCGGCAGCTCGAACAGGCGGCGGCGCTCGGCGTAGGAGACCGCGCTGTCCGGGTTGGGGTCGAGGACGATGTGCCGGTGGTCGAAGGCGGCCACCAGCCGGATGTGCTCGCTGAGCAGCATGCCGTTGCCGAACACGTCGCCGGACATGTCGCCGACGCCGACCACGGTGAAGTCCTGGGTCTGGGTGTCGTGGCCGAGCTCGCGGAAGTGCCGCTTGACGGACTCCCAGGCGCCGCGGGCCGTGATGCCCATGCCCTTGTGGTCGTAGCCGGCCGAACCGCCGGAGGCGAAGGCGTCTCCGAGCCAGAACCCGTACGCCTGGGCGACCTCGTTGGCGATGTCGGAGAAGGTCGCGGTGCCCTTGTCGGCGGCGACGACCAGATAGGTGTCGTCACCGTCGTGGCGGACGACGTCCTTGGGCGGCTTGACCTGGCCGCCGACCATGTTGTCGGTGATGTCGAGCAGACCGGAGATGAAGGTCTTGTAGCTGGCGATGCCCTCGGCCAGCCAGGCGTCCCGGTCGACCGCCGGGTCGGGCAGCCGCTTGCCGACGAAGCCGCCCTTGGCGCCCACCGGCACGATGACCGTGTTCTTCACCATCTGCGCCTTGACCAGGCCCAGGATCTCGGTACGGAAGTCCTCACGCCGGTCCGACCAGCGCAGACCGCCGCGCGCGACCTTGCCGAACCGCAGATGCACACCCTCCACCCGCGGGGAGTACACCCAGATCTCGTACGCCGGGCGCGGCGCGGGCAGATCCGGGATGGCCTGCGGGTCCAGCTTCATGGACAGGTACGCGTGCGGCTGCCCGTCCTGGTCCTTCTGGAAGTGGTTGGTGCGCAGGGTGGCCTTGATGAGGGTGAGGAAGGAGCGCAGGATGCGGTCCTCGTCCAGCGAGGCCACCTGGTCCAGCGCCGCGTCCAGCTCCTCCAG
This sequence comes from Streptomyces sp. LZ34, assembly GCF_053890475.1. NCBI lineage: Bacteria > Bacillati > Actinomycetota > Actinomycetes > Kitasatosporales > Streptomycetaceae > Streptomyces > Streptomyces sp. LZ34. The sequence goes on along the minus strand of NZ_CM132680.1, from coordinate 7,769,836 downwards.
CAGGGCGTCGGTCAGCTCCGTGCCGGCCCGCTGCCGCTCCGGCGACATGCGCGCCTCGAACAGGCTCACCAGCAGCCGGGTGGTGTGCACATTCGTCCGGAGGGTGTCCTCCATGTACGACTGGCTGAAGGTGGACCCGGCCTGGCGCAGGTACTTGGCGTACGCGCGCAGCACCATCGCCTGGCGCCAGGTCAGTCCGGCGCCCAGCACGAGCTCGTTGAAGTTGTCGTTCTCCGCCCGGCCGGTCCACACCGCGGCGAACGCGTTCTGGAAGCGCTCGCGGGCGTCGTCGGCGAGGCCGTCGCCGTCGTGGCGCGGCAGCCGCAGCCCGAAGTCGTAGATCCAGGCGCTGGTGCGGTCCGAGCAGCGCAGCTCGTACGGGCGCTCGTCGACGACCTCGACGCCGAGCCGGGTGAGCACCGGCAGCACCGCGGAGAGCGAGACCTGCTCGCCGACGCGGTAGATCTTGAAGCGACGCTCGGCGGGGGCCGCCCCCACCGGCTCGTACAGGCTGACCGCGAAGTCCTGCTCGCTTTCCTTCAGCCGCTCCAGGTGCTGAAGGTCGGCGACGGCGCCGCGCGGCGAGTGGTCGGCCTTGTAGCCCTCGGGGAAGGCGTGCTGGTAGCGGCGCAGCAGCTCGGCGGCGCGCTCCTCGCCGACCTCGGAGGTCAGCGCCTCGGCGAAGCCGTCGGCCCAGGAGCGGGCGGCCTCCACCAACCGGGCCTCGATGCGCTCGACATCGGCGTCGGTGAGGTCCGGCAGCTCGGTGCCGGGCTGGACGCGGACCACGAAGTGCAGCCGGGAGAGCACCGATTCGGTGTGCAGGGCGGTGAAGTCGACCGGCACCCGGCCGCTCAGCTCCTCCAGCAGGATGTCGGTCAGGCGCAGCCGCACCTCGGTGGTGAAGCGGTCGCGCGGCAGGTAGACCAGGGCGGAGTAGTAGCGCCCGTACTCGTCCTGACGCAGGAACAGCCGCAGCCGGCGGCGCTCCTGCAGATACAGCACGCTGGTCGCGATGGACCGCAGCTGGTCGACCGGGGTCTGGAACAGCTCGTCGCGCGGGTAGGTCTCCAGAATCTGGAGCAGATCCCGGCCGTCGTGGCTGTTGGGCAGGAACCCGGCGCCCTCCAGGACCTCTTCGACCTTCCGGCGGATCACCGGGACCCGGCGCACGGACTCGGTGTACGCGGCGGAGGAGAACAGGCCGAGGAAGCGCCGCTCGCCGATCACATTGCCCTTGGCGTCGAACTTCTTGACGCCGATGTAGTCCAGGTACGAGGGGCGGTGGACGGTGGCGCGGCTGTTGGCCTTGGTGAGGACCAGCAGCTTGTGCTCGCGCGCCTTGGCGCGGGCGTCGGCCGGCAGCCGGTTGAACGACGGCGAGACGGGGCGTTGGGCGGTGCCGTCGGCGGGCTCCGGCAGACCGGCGTGCGCGCTCTCGCCGGTGTCCCGGTGGTGCGGATCGGAGCGCAGAATGCCGAGGCCGGTGCCGGGCACGGCGCTCAGCACGTCCTCCTCGCCACCGGACTCGGCGGGCGCCTGCGTCAGCTCGTACTCGCGGTAGCCGATGAAGGTGAAGTGATCGTCGGCCAGCCAGCGCAGCAGCTCGCGGGCCTCCTCGATCTCCTGGGGGCGCACCTCGCCGGCCGTGGGCTCCTCGGGCAGGCCCTCGGCCATGCGCAGCGCCGTCTCGCGCATCTTCTCCCAGTCCTCGACGGCCTCGCGGACGTCGGAGAGCACGCGCAGCAGGTCGGCGGTGATCTGCTTGAGGTCGCCGCGGTCGGTCTCGCGGTCGATCTCGACATGGATCCAGGACTCGATGACCGCGTCGTGCGGCAGCTTCTCGGGCCGGCCGTCAGGGGAGACGTCCAGGAGCTCGATCAGCTTCCCGGTGATGTCGCGGCGGACCAGGATCTGCGGGTGGACGACGACATGGATGCCGCGGCCCTGGCGCGTCAGCTCATTGGTGACGGAGTCGACCAGGAACGGCATGTCGTCGGTGACCACCTCGACCACGGAGTGGCTGCAGGTCCAGCCGTGCTCCTCGACGGTCGGGGTGTGCACCCGGACGTTCGCGGTGCCCTGCGGGCGCGACTCGGCCAGGCGGTAGTGGGAGAGCGCGGCGCCGAAGACATCGACCGGGTCGCGGCCCGCGAGGTCCTCCGGCGGCGTGTGCTGGTAGTAGTGCTGAAGGTAGGCGGTCAGGGTCTCGGGCCCTGGTCCCTGTACCGGTTGCTGTCCCCCGGCAGGACTGTTCTCAGCTACCCGGGCGGCCCGTGTGAGCAGCTCGGCCTTGGCTTCGTCCAGCTTGGTCTGCATGTCCTCTGGCTCCTGTCGCGCGCCGTTGCGTGACATCGATAGCGGTGGCATGACGTCGCGACGCGGGATATCCGGTCTGGGACGACGATATGCCCGTGTGGGGGATGGCCGGGGCGAACACGGCCGGAAGTGACCAACGCCCCAAGCGGCACAGGTCAGCGGCGGCCCGAGCCCGGTGGGAGCCCGGGATCGGTGCGGGGGCCTCATCGCCCCCACGGCCTATCGCGCTGATCACGCAGTAAGGCTATCGCCCCGCCCCAGGGGAGCGTCATGAGCCGTTCGTGTACAAAACCGGGCCCTGAAGTTTGACGTTATGGACAGCGACGCAGGTCCCGCGCGGCCTCTTGGCAAAGCTCGGCCGCGGATGCACTGTGGCCTTTACGGTGATTGGCGAGGCTTGTTCGGCTGTCGGCGTGTCGCACCCGGCACGCGGTGTGCCGCATCCGGCGCCCGGCGTGACGTCCGGCGGTCGACGTGACCTGTGGAGGTGGGCGGCTTGCCTGCGAAGATCCTGCTCGTGACCGGCGACGCGGCCGAATCCCTGGAGGTGCTCTACCCGCTCCAGCGGCTGCGCGAGGAGGGCTACGAGGTCCATGTGGCGGCCCCGACCCGCAAAACGCTGCGGTTCGTGGTGCACGACTTCGAGGACGGCTTCGACACGTACACCGAGAAACCCGGCTACACCTGGCCCGCCGACCTCGCCTTCTCCGAGGTCGACCCCGGGGAGTACGCCGCCTTGGTGATCCCCGGCGGGCGGGCCCCCGAATATCTGCGCAACGACCCCGAGCTACGCAAGATCCTCAAGGCCTTCTTCGACGCGGACAAGCCAGTGGCCCAGATCTGCCACGGGCCACTGCTGACGGCGGCGGTCGGAGGGCTCGGCGGGCGGCGGGTCACCGCGTATCCGGCGCTGGAGCCGGACATGCAGTCGGCGGGGGCGGAGTTCCAGGACGCGGAGGTGGTGGTCGACGGAACGCTGGTGTCCTCGCGGGCGTGGCCGGACCACCCGGCGTGGATGCGGGAGTTCCTGGCGGTGCTGCGGGCGAAGGCGCCGGTGATCTGAGGCCGCTGCTGATCCGAGCCCGGGCTCGGGCTCGGGCTCACGGGTCCGTACGGCCGGCGCGGTGCGGATGCGTGATCCGTACGGCCGGCCCCGCCGGCCTTGCCGGTCAGTCGACCAGCCGGCCGGCCTCGGCGACGGCCTCCTCCAGGGTGTCCACGACCGGCACGCCCGCGGCCAGCAGGCTGGCCCGGCTGTGCGAGCCCCCCGTGTACAGCACAGCACGGGCGCCCGCGTGCTGCGCCGCGACGGCGTCGTCGAGCGCGTCCCCGATCACCACGATGCGCTCCGGCGGCACGCCCTCCAGCGCGGCCACATGGCGCACCATCTGCTCCGCCTTGCCCGTGTCGCTCTGGCCGGTGCGCCCGTCCACGCGCATGAAGTGCGGCTCGATGCCGTGTGTACGCACCAGGGGGATCAGCCGCTCGTGTTCGGCCAGCGAGCACAGCGACTGGGTGAGCCCGGCCGCCTGCCACTCGGCGAGCAGCTGCTTGGCCCCGAGCGCCAGTCCGGCGCCCTCCGCCAGGACCCAGTAGTGACGGTGGAACGCCTCGTCCATGACCTGCCACTCGGCGTCGGTGGGCAGCCGCCCTATCAGCCGCTCGTAGAAGCGCGGCACCGGGACGCAGTACAGCTCGCGGTAGCGCTCCAGGGTGATCGGGGGGAGACCGAGCTCGGCGAACGACGCGTTCGTCGCCGAGATCACGGCGTCGTTGTCGTGCAGGAGGGTGCCGTTCCAGTCCCAGACGATGTGCGTCACGTTCTTCCCCACCTCACGACCGTACCCAAAGGGTCCGACAGGGATGACGGTCCCGGCGCGGGGGCCGGGCCGCCGACCGCCTCATCCGATTGCCTCGCCCTGCCTCACCCTCACCCTCACCCGACGAGATCGGGAATCTCCTTGGCGTCGTACCAGAGCAGTTCATGATCGTCCGCGCCGTCCACCGTGAACTGCGCGTCGTCGTCCCCGACGTCCGCCGCGCCCAGCGCCTCGGCCGCGGCGGCGACGTCCCGCTCGGCGTCGTCGGAGTCCACGTGCACCGCGGCGGCCTTGGCCAGCGGCACGGGGAACGCGATCCGCACCTCCCCCAGCGAGGAGTGGTCAAGCCCGCGGTCCGGGTCCGCCACCGCATCCGCGTCGGGCACGTCCACCGCCACCACGACCCGCCGCCGGGGCGCCTGCCGGTCGACCGCCAGATGCCGCAGCGACGCCTGCGCGGCGCGGCTCAGCGCGGCGTACTCCAGCTCCTCGATGTCGTCGGAGACATACCACTCGCGCAGCGCGGGAGTGACCCCGTAGGCGATCAGCGGGGCCGGGCCCAGTTCCCCCGCCTTGTGCGCCTCGGCGAGACCGGGGAGGGTCAGGGGGACGTAGACGCGCATGGCTGCCGCTTCCTGGAGTTCCTGAAGTTTCCTGTAGCTGCCAGCCAGCATACGTTCGCCGCCCCCTCCCCCGGGCCCAACCCGGGGGCGCTGGTGCCCTGTGGGCCGGCACCCGCGCCCAGCCCCCATACGGTCCCCCATTGGGGGTAATCCCGACCCCGACCCGCCGCCCACGCGGCCCCACGGCGCCCCGCACGGCGAGCGCCGGCCGCCCGCCGGCCACACCGGGGCCGGGAGCGAGTCCGCCCTGGCCAGGGGGCACTGAACGGTCCGCCAGGGGCCCGTACGGGCGGGGCGCGGCGGTAGCCGGACCCGGCTCCGGATGCCGGGCCACCCGGATAGGTGAATCCCGCAGACCCGGCCGCGCGCGGACCGACGCTCCTTGCCGGTGCCGGAACGGCGCCGATAGAAGACTGCCAACCCAAGCTACTGCCCGGTATCTTCACCGGGCCCGGGAGAGCGGCGAGGCACATGCACAGGACCACCCGAACGACGCCCCCAACCGGAGCCGCCACGGAAAGCGCCCCGACGCGCGGCACGACACCCACGAGCGACGAGAACACCCACCCCGGCAGCGACGAGGCGCGAAGCGGGCCGACGGGGAGCGGGCCAGGGACGAACGGACCCGCGCAGAGCGGGCCAGCGCACACCGGACCAGGGACGAACGGGCCGACGCTCAACGGGCCGGCGCACACCGGACGAGCGCACAGCGGAGCGGCACGGAATGGGCCGCCGTTCAACGGGCCGGCCGTCAGCGGGCCGGCGCGCAGCGGAACGGCACGGAGCGGACCAGCCCTCAGCGGGCCAGGACCGAACGGACAAGCACGCAGCGGACCAGCGCACACCGGACCAGCCTTCAGCGGGCCGACGCGGAGCGGGTCGGCGCCCACCGGGTCGGTGCACAGCGGAGCGGCACAGAACGCACCAGCACGGAGTGGACCGGCGCGCAACGGGCCAGCGCACAGCGGGCCAGGGCCGAACCGGTCGGGGCGGAACGGGACGCCGCTGAACGGACCGGGGCCAGACAAGCCGGCACGGAGTGGACCGGCGCGCAGCGGGCCGGTCCAGAGCGGGCCGCCGCGGCGCCGTGACTCGCGGCGGCCGACGGGCCCCGGGCCCGTCTCGCATGCGCCCGGGTCCGTTTCGCGTACGGCGGCCGTCGCCGCGCGGCGCAGGGAACGCGAGCGGCTTCCCCGCTACTGGTTCGCCAACCAGCTGCTGCTCACCCTGAGCGGCCAGCGCCCCGTCCACACGCTGCTCGGCCACACCCTCCCGGCGGCGTACGACCGGCTGATCGAGCTCGCGCCCCAGGCGCCGCTGCGGCCGTCCGGAGCCCGCGACAGCGCCCCCGTCGTACAGCGCTGCGGCGAGTACCAGCCGCGGCAGGGGGTCATCGAGGTGTTCGCCCGGATCGCCTGCGGCGACCGGCTGCGGGCGCTGGCCTTCCGCCTGGAGCTCGGCCCCGACGCCCGCTGGCGCTGTGCCGCCGTCGACATCGGCCCGACCGCCTAGCGTCAGCAGCCAAGGTTTGCCCCGCTCGCCGCCCCGGCACGCGCCCCCAGCCACCGCTGGGAGGTGCCTCCTCTCGCTGCGTTGGCCGAAAGCCGAGCAGCGCCCGCCCCACCCTTCGGCCGGGAGGGGCCTGCGGCAGCCCCCGAGGGCCGCAGCTACGCCCTGGGGCCCCGGAGTGGCCCAGTACCGCCTCTGGTCCCTGAGCGCGCGGCAGGCGGCCGGGAGAGCCGCCCACCGCGCTCCGCTGTCCGCCGCGTGCACCACCGCGGCGAGCAGCCCCGCACACACGCCGACGGGCCGGGACCCACGCCATCCGCGCGAGTCCCGGCCCGTCCGCAGCCGTATCAGCCTCCCGTATCAGCCCAAGTCGTGCTGCCGGGCCGACCGGGTCACTTCTTCCGGCGACGACCGCCCTTGTTCGCCTTGCGCCGCTCCGCGCGCGTCATGCCGTCCGACTCGGAGCGGGGCGCGGGGGGCGTGTCGCCGTTGGAGAAGTCGCCCTCGACGATGCCGCCCTCGCCGTCCACCGTCGGGGCGGAGAAGTGCAGCCGGTCGGGGCGCTGCGGGGCCTCCAGGCCCTTGGCGCGGATCTCGGGGCGACCGTTGGGCGATCCGGCCGTCACGGCCGCGGGGACCGCGTCCTGGACGCCCTCGCCGGCCGTCACGGCCTCCTTCTCGCCCTCCTCGACCGGGACCTCCTCGACCTGCTGCTCGACCTGGACCTCCAGGTTGAACAGGTAGCCGACGGACTCCTCCTTGATGCCGTCCATCATCGCCTGGAACATGTCGAAGCCCTCGCGCTGGTACTCGACCAGCGGGTCCTTCTGGGCCATCGCGCGCAGGCCGATGCCCTCCTGGAGGTAGTCCATCTCGTAGAGGTGCTCGCGCCACTTGCGGTCCAGTACGGACAGCACCACGCGCCGCTCGAGCTCCCGCATGATGTCGGAGCCCAGCTGCTCCTCGCGGGCGTCGTACTGCTCGTGGATGTCGTCCTTGACCGCCTCGGCGATGAACTCGTCGGTCAGCCCGGCGCGGTCGCCGGCCGCCTCCTCCAGCTCATCAATGGTGACCTTCACCGGGTAGAGCTGCTTGAACGCGCCCCACAGCCGGTCCAGGTCCCACTCCTCCGCGAAGCCCTCGGAGGTCTCGGCCTTGATGTAGTCGTCGATGGTGTCGTCCATGAAGTGGCGCACCTGCTCGTGCAGGTCCTCGCCCTCCAGGACGCGGCGGCGCTCGCCGTAGATGACCTCGCGCTGGCGGTTGAGCACCTCGTCGTACTTCAGAACGTTCTTACGGGTCTCGAAGTTCTGCTGCTCGACCTGCGACTGCGCGGAGGCGATCGCGCGGGTGACCATCTTGTTCTCGATCGGGACGTCGTCGGGGACGTTGGCCATGGCCATGACGCGCTCGACCATCTGCGCCTTGAACAGCCGCATCAGGTCGTCGCCGAGCGAGAGGTAGAAGCGGGACTCGCCGGGGTCGCCCTGGCGGCCGGAGCGGCCGCGTAGCTGGTTGTCGATACGGCGGGACTCGTGGCGCTCGGTGCCCAGCACATACAGCCCGCCGAGCTCCTTGACCTCCTCGAACTCGGCCTTGACCGCGGCCTCGGCCTTCTCCAGAGCGGCGGGCAGCCCGGCCGCCCACTCCTCGGCGTGCTCCACCGGGTCGAGGCCGCGCTGGCGCAGCTCCGCCTCGGCGAGGTCGTCGGGGTTGCCGCCGAGCTTGATGTCGGTGCCGCGGCCGGCCATGTTCGTGGCGACGGTGACCGCGCCCCTGCGCCCGGCCTGGGCGACGATCGAAGCCTCACGGTCGTGCTGCTTGGCGTTGAGCACCTCGTGGGGCACGCCGCGCTTGGCGAGCTGCTGGGAGAGGTACTCGGACTTCTCCACGGAGGTGGTGCCGACCAGGACCGGCTGGCCCTTCTCGTGCTTCTCGACGATGTCCTCGACGACCGCGTCGAACTTCGCCACCTCGGTGCGGTAGATCAGATCGGACTGGTCGAGGCGGGCGAGCGCGCGGTGGGTCGGGATCGGGACGACGCCGAGCTTGTAGATCTGGTGGAACTCGGCGGCCTCGGTCATCGCCGTACCGGTCATGCCGGAGAGCTTGTCGTAGAGGCGGAAGAAGTTCTGGAGGGTGATCGTGGCGAGGGTCTGGTTCTCGTCCTTGATCTCCACCGCTTCCTTCGCCTCGATCGCCTGGTGCATGCCCTCGTTGTAGCGGCGGCCGGCGAGGATACGGCCGGTGTGCTCGTCGACGATCATGACTTCGCCGTCCATGACGACGTAGTCCTTGTCCTTCTTGAAGAGCTCCTTGGCCTTGATCGCGTTGTTCAGGTAGCCGACCAGCGGGGTGTTGACCGACTCGTACAGATTGTCGATCCCCAGCCAGTCCTCGACCTTCGTGACGCCCGACTCGTGGATGCCGACGGTGCGCTTCTTCTCGTCGACCTCGTAGTCCCCGGTCTCTTCCTCGCCCTTCTGCGGGTTCGCGGCCTCGCCCCTGGTCAGGCGGGTGACCAGCTTCGCGAAGTCGCCGTACCACTTGGTGGCCTGGTCGGCCGGGCCGGAGATGATCAGCGGCGTGCGGGCCTCGTCGACGAGGATCGAGTCCACCTCGTCGACGACGGCGAAGTTGTGGCCGCGCTGCACCAGCTCGTCCTTCGACCACGCCATGTTGTCGCGCAGATAGTCGAAGCCGAACTCGTTGTTGGTGCCGTAGGTGATGTCGCACGCGTACTGCTCACGGCGCTGCGCGGGCGTCATATTGGCCAGGATGCAGCCGACCTCGAGGCCGAGGAACTTGTGCACCCGGCCCATCCACTCCGAGTCGCGCTCGGCCAGGTAGTCGTTCACCGTGATCAGGTGGACGCCCTTGCCGGACAGCGCGTTCAGATACGCGGGGAGCGTGCCGACGAGGGTCTTGCCCTCACCGGTCTTCATCTCGGCCACATACCCCAGGTGCAGCGCCGCGCCGCCCATCAGCTGGACGTCGTAGTGGCGCTGCCCGAGCACCCGCTTGGCCGCCTCGCGCACAGTGGCGAAGGCCTCGGGCATCAGGTCGTCAAGGGTCTCGCCGTCGGCGAACCGCTCCTTGTATTCGTCGGTCAGGGCGCGGAGCTCGGCGTCGGAGAGGTTGACGAAGTCCTCTTCGATGGAATTGACCTGGTCCGCGATGCGGTGCAGCTTGCGCAGGATCTTTCCTTCGCCTGCACGCATGAGCTTGTTGAGGACGGACACGTAGGCTGACTCCTTGCCGGTCGGGCCTGGCACGGTCGGGTGCGCTGGCGCGGCATTATCAAGGGGCACAGGCCCCGCCGCAACGGCCATCGTAAGACAGGACCCCACCACGCCGGGAGGTCCGTCACTACGAGGAACCGGTGTCACCTCTCTGTGTCAACGTACGAGGCGCGCCCCACGTGCCCCTGAACCGGCAAAACTGCTGCGACCCCCTCGCCGGCGGCTCAGACTCGGGCCATGGAACCTGTCACCCTCACCACCGAGCGCCTGCTGCTGCGCCCCTTCGAGCTCTCCGACACCGACGCGGTCCACGCCGCCTGCCAGGATCCGGACATCCAGCGCTGGACCCCCGTGCCCACTCCGTACAGGCATGCGGACGCCGAGGAATTCGTCCGGCGGATCTGCCAGGAGGAATGGCGGGACGACATCGGCTACCGCTTCGCCGTGGTGACCCGGGACGGCGGCGCGCTGGTCGGCGCCATGGCCCTGGTACGCCTGGCCTGGCTGCGCACCGAGGAGCGCCAGGCGGAGCTGGGCTACTGGACGGTGCGGGAGCACCGGCGGCGCGGGTACACCGGCGAGGCGGCGCGGGCGGTGGTCGAGTGGGCCTTCACGGGGCTGGGGGTGGAGCGCCTGGAGTGGTGCGCCCAGGTCGGCAACGAGGGCTCGCGGGCGGTGGCCCTGGCGGCGGGGTTCAGGATGGAGGGGATCGACCGGGCGCGGATCATCCACAACGGGACCCGGCGGGACGCCTGGCGGGCCGCGGTCCTGCCCTCGGACTGGGGGCTGCCGTCGACGACGCCGTACCTGCCCGCGCCCGAACAGAATCCGCCCGCACAGAACCCGCCGGCCCACGAGCGGACGGCCGTCGCGGACCCTGCCTGAGCCCTGAGCCCCGACCTCGCCCGCCTCCAGCCGGTCCCGCCCGGCTCCAGTCGGCCCTCGCTGTCAGTGGCGCCCTCTACGGTGTCCGGCATGACGATTGCAGCGTCCAAGTCCGCGTCCGGCCCCAAGCCCGAGGTCGCACTGTCCGCCGATGAGGCGCGCCGGATCGCGCTGCGCGCCCAGGGACTGCTCGGCGCGCCGGACCGGCGGGCCGGGGTGCGGGGGGTGCTGCGCCATCTGGGGGCGGTGCAGCTGGACACCATCTCGGTGCTGGCCCGCTCCCACGAGCTCATTCCGTACGCGCGGCTCGGCGCGGTCGGCCGGACCGCGGTCGAGTCGGCGTACTGGACCGGGACCCATGCCTTCGAGTACTGGTCGCACGCCGCCTGTGTGCTGCCGATCGAGGAGTGGCCTTACTTCGCCTTCCGGCGCCGCGCCTACCGCTCCCGCCCGCACTGGTACCACGACCTGCCGGACGGGGTGTACGAGACGGTCGTGAAGCGGCTGCGCGAGGACGGCCCGCTGACCGCGACGGAGCTGGGCGGGGCCAAGAACGGCGGCCCGTGGTGGGACTGGTCGGCGGCCAAGGTCGCCGTGGAGCGCGCGCTGATGTACGGCGAGGTGGTGTGCGTCGAGCGGCGCGGCTGGAAGCGGGTGTACGACCTGGCCGAGCGCGCCGTGCCGGGCACCCTGCGCCATGACGACCTGGACGACGCGGAGTGCCTGCGGCGGCTGGTGGGGCTCGCCGGGCGGGCCCTGGGGGTCGGCACCCGCGCGGACATCGCCGACTACCACCGGCTGAAGGCCGAGCAGGTGGACGCGGTGATCGCGGACTCGGGCCTGGTGCCGGTGGCGGTGGCCGGCTGGGACAAGGCGGCCTGGGCGGACCCGGAGGCGCTGGCCGCCCCGGTGCGCGGCCGCCATCGCACAACCCTGCTGTCGCCCTTCGACTCCCTCATATGGGACCGCGCCCGCACCGAGCGGATCTTCGGCTTCGCCCATCGGCTCGAGGCGTATGTGCCCAAGCCCAAGCGGATCCACGGCTATTTCGCCATGCCGCTGCTGTCGGGCGGGCGGCTGCTCGGCCGCGTCGACCCGGCCCGCGAGGGGAAGACCCTGGTGGCCCGGCAGGTGTCGCTGGAGGGGCCCAAGGCCGTGGCGCCCATGGCCCAGGCGCTGCTGGAGGCGGCCGGGTGGGTGGGGTGCGAGTCCGTGCGGATCGAACGCGTCGACCACCCGGAGCTCGCCGCCGCGCTCACGGCGGCGGTCGCCTGGCTCAGCGTCTGCTGACCGTCGTCTGACCGCTCACCTGACCGTGCCCCGACCGCTCACCTGATCTCGAGGATCTTCTCCCGCATCGCGTAGACCACGGCCTCCATCCGGGAGTGCAGCTGAAGCTTCTCCAGGATGTTGCGGACGTGGTTCTTCACGGTGTTCTCGCTGATGAACAGCTCCTTGGCGATGTCGCGGTTGTTCATGCCCGTGGCCACGAGCTTGAGCACCTCCAGCTCCCGGTCGGTGAGCCGGGGCGCGGGCACCAGCCGCCGCTCGTCGGTGCGCTGGATCATCGACTTGAACTCGGTGAGGAGCTTGGACGCCATCGACGGGCTTATCTGCGACTGCCCGTCGGCGACCGCCCGGATCGCGGTGGACACCTCGTCGGTCGAGATCTCCTTGAGCAGATAGCCGGTGGCGCCCGCCTTGATCGCGTCGTAGAGGTCCGCCTCCTCATCGCTGATCGTCAGCATGATGATCTTCGCGCTCGGCGCCACCTCCTTGATAGAGGTGCACGCCTCGATCCCGCCGCGCTTGGGCATCCGCACATCCATCAGCACGATGTCCGGCAACAGATCGGCCGCCTTGTCCACGGCCTCGGCGCCGTCCCCCGCCTCGCCGACGACCTGGATGTCCTCCTCCTGGGCCAGGACGATCTCCAGGCCGCGCCGGAAGAGCGCATGGTCGTCCACCACGAGGACCCGGATCGGCTCCTTGCGCGGCTCGCCCCTGTCCGACCCGACACCGTGGTCATCGCCATCGGTCGCGGGCCCGAAGCTGTCCGCCATCGTTCCTCCCCCTGAAGGCCATGGCCCCTGCTGTCCGCACTTGGCTGTGCATGGTCCTATACGGCGGCGTCAACCGGTCTTCTCGATACGAGGGTTGGCCGCTGAGCCATGATTTCATGCCTGGAGGACGCTGTGGTGCCGCCGTGGTCGCACGGTGGTGCCCCGGGGGCGCATGGGTGCTCAGGGGCATCACGCCAGGTGCGACCACGCACCGGGGCATCACCCCAGGTGCGACCCCCCACCACAGCGGGACCGCGCGGTACGCCCACCACACGGTCCCGCCCGTTCTGATCAGCCTCCCAGAGCGCCACCGGCGCCGCCGGGCTCCTCCCCGACGAACGCCTCGGGCTTGAGGTGGATGACCCCGTAGTCATAGCCATGGCGCCGGTAGACGACGCTGGGCTGGCCGGTGTCGGAGTCGACGAACAGATAGAAGTCATGCCCGACCAGCTCCATCTCGTAGAGCGCCTGGTCGAGCGTCATGGGGGCGGCGGCGTGGGTCTTCTCCCGGACCACCAGGGGACCTTCGCCCTGGACCTCCAGCGGCCCCATCCTGGTGGTGGGGACGGCTTCCGGCGTGCGCTGGGCGGCGATTTCCCCATAGCCGTTGATGCGGGCCGCGTTCGGCACCGTCACGGCCACGTCGCTGGCGGGGATGCGGCCGTTGCCACGACGCGTGTGCCGCTTGTCGTGCTGCTTGCGCATGCGCGCCTCCAGCTTGCCGGCTGCCAGGTCAAGCGCTGCGTACGGATCGGCAGCCGCGGCCTCCGCCCGGATCACCGGACCGCGGGAGCGGAGGGTGATCTCCACTCGATCGCAACGGTCGGCCTGCCGGGGGTTGTGCTCCTTGGACACCTCGACGTCGAGGCTGATCACCTTGCCGTCGAGCTTCTGGATCTTGTCCAGCTTCAGCTTCTCGGCCACGTGCTTCCGGAACCGCTCGGGCACCTCTGTTTTACGGCCCTTGACGACGATGTCCACGCAGAACTCCGTTCCCGGGTCGCTCCGTCAAAGTCGGAGCTCATCCGTTGTGCACTGGGCTCCGGAATTTCTCCGGAGCTTGCTGCCTGGCGGCTTTCACCCCCTCCTCCCCGATGGCCAAGATCGCCATTCCTTCTTGTCAATAAAAGCGAAAAGGCACACGAAGCACGCCAAGCGGATAATGCGAGCCATAGCGCTCGCCCTTCCTCACAACCGAACATAGCTCGCCCGGCCCGAAGTCGGCACCCCCTACCGGCACGTACCTCCGATCAGGTGTTTACGTCCTCTTATCATCAGCAACGATGCGCGTTCGTAATCAGTTCCACTTGGCGAGGGCGCCGCGGCCGTCGTGAACGCGCGCGTCGCCGCCGTGGGGAACGCGCGGGTCGCGGCCGCCACGACGGCGGCCCCGGCGACCAGGCCGCCCGCCGCCCGCACCGCCCGCGCCGCCTCCGCGAGCGACGCCCCCGTGGTCATCAGATCGTCCACCAGCACCACGGGACCCTCGGCCAGCAGCCGCCCGCAGCCGGGCGCCGCGCCCAGCGCCCCGGTGAGATTCTCCAGCCGCCGCCGCGCGTCCAGCCCGGCCTGATCGGTCACCGCCCGCAGCTGCCGCAGGACCGGCAGCACCCGCGCGGGCCGCCCGCCGCGCCGCAGTACCCCCGCTGCCGTCAGCGCGATGCGCCGGGCCGGGTCATGGCCGCGCGCCGCGACCGCCCGCCGCGCCGAGGGCACCGGCACCAGCAGCAGCGGCCGCCCGCCGCCGGGCCAGGCCCGAGAAGGGGGGCGAGGACAGGGACAGGCCGCGCTCACCGCCCCCGCCAGCGCCTCGCCCAACGCCGCCGCCAGCCGCAGCTCCCCCCGCTCCTTGTGCGCGAGCAGCACCGCCCTGGCCTCGTCCTCGTAGGCCACCGCCGCATGGACGCGCGGCAACCCCGGCGGGGGCGGGCTCGGCCGCACCGGCCGCGCCCCGGCCCCGCACAGCGCCGCGCGACACCGCCCGCACAGCGCGCCGCCTGCCCGGCCGCATCCCGCGCAGCCGGCCGGCAGCACCAGCCCGGCGATCTCCCGCCACCAGATCCACATGGGCCCACTGTCCCGTCACCCTCACGGACCCGCCACCCCTGTGGACAACCCTGTGGATAACTGCGGGATGACCACGCTGTGGCCGACGCCCATCCGGGTGAACGGACACCCATCCGGGTGACAGTCGGGTTTATCGCGGACAGTTATCCCGGATACACCGGAAGCGACCCCTCCTTGGCCACGGTCGTCCAGTCCGTGTTCGGCAGCAGCCGCACGATCCCGTCGTTCGTCGTCTCGGCGATCAACGCCCGGTTCTGGCCCTCGAAGGCCGCGACCGCCTCCACCCCGTTCGGCCCGGGCACGGCCGGGACATCCGCCGGCGAGCCGTCCGTCCCGACGTACTGCAGCTGCTGCACCCCGCGCGACTCACGGCCCGCGACCACCAGTCGGCTGCCCCCGGCCCACGACACGGCGTCCACGTCCTCCAGCCGCGGGGAGACCGAGTGCAGCCCCCGCACCGACAGCTCGGGGGCGGCCTCGCCGCCCCACCGCTCGACGCGGCCGAGCTGCAGCGTCGTATGCCCGGCGCGCTTGACCAGCATCGCGATCCGGGTGCCGTCCGCGGACATCCGCAGCGCCGTGATCACGCCGCCCTTCAGATCCGGCAGCTGGACCTCGTCCGCCTTCTCCTCGCCCTCGCGCAGCCGCAGCAGCTTGGGCCGCTGCGGATTGCGGTCGGCCACCCACAGGCCGCCGAGGCCGTCCCAGCTCGGCGCCGACAGCCCGTGCTCCGCGCTGCCGCCCTGACTGCGCAGCCTCGCCTTGCCGAGCTGGACGCCGGAGTTCAGCTCGGTCACATACAGCGAGCGGCCGTCCTCGGTGACCCCCGCGGCGAGCCGCTCGTCCCGGGACACCGCCACCGACCCGAGACCGATGCCGTCCTCGCCGAACGGCCCCGGCACGGCCTGCGGCTCCCGCGCGTCGTCGGACAGCCGAACCACCCGGTGGTCGGCGTCCACGAAGTACTGATGGTCCCCCCGGCCGTTGACCCCTTCCGGAGCGAACGAGCGCGCGGCGTCGCGGGACAGCGTGCACAGCTCCGAGCCGTCCTGCCGCTCCAGCCGTACGCTGCCGACCTCCGACGCCGACTGCCCCAGCGCCTGGACCGTGAACAGCAGCTGGGCCGCCATACGGGCGCAGCGCGCCTGGCCCACGTGCGCCGCGCGGTCGCTCAGCCGCACCTTCAGCGCGTTCGAGTCGTCCGGCGTCATCTTCTCGTCCCGGCGGCCCAGCTCCGTACCGGAGGGGAAAGAGGTGCTGACCACCGGGTCCAGCCAGCTCGTCGGGCCGTCCAGGAGGGCGTTCACGGCCGCGGTGACCGGGTCGCCGCCCTGCCGCAGATAGACCGGGTCGGCGACCAGGACGCCCTGCCCCGCCCGCGAGTTCCCGGCGTCCGGGCCCAGCTCGGCAAAGTAGTACTTGTTGACCGACTCATAGATGCGCTGGAAGTCCGGCTCGCCCAGCACCAGGCCGCGCGGCAGGCGGTCGATCCGCCACTCCGACCCCACCTTCGACAGATGGACGCGCTCCACGTAGTCGCCCTCAGAGGGCCGGTACGCGTGCGTGGCGTCCACCGTGGCGATCCGCTTACCCGAGAGCACCACGGTCCTCCCGTCGCCGTCCCGGTCCCCCGGATCGGCCTCCACCCGCACCTCCGGGGCCTGTGCGAGCACCGTGGTCGCGGCGAAGGGGTCCCACTGCCGGGAGGCGCCCTTGCTCAGGTACTCCTTGGCCGTGGCCAGGTTCTCCTCGCCGCTGGTCGTCGCCTCCAGGAAGCCGTTGACGAGCTCGGCGGGCTGCTCGCCCTTGCCCGGGCTCACCCCGTACACCCGCACCTGCGTATCGACGTCCGTACGCGGCGAGGAGTCCACCCGGCGCACATCCCCGCTGTCGGGCATCGAGGCGCAGCCGGAGAGCAGCAGCGCGCCGCAGGCGAGCAACGCGGGCGCGCCCAGCCGGCGGGTACGGCGGAAGCGGTAGCGGTCAGCGCCCACGAGGGCGGCCCTCCCGTTCGGTCGGTGTCGTGTGTGCCGCGTCGGCCGCCGTATCGGCCGCACCCGGCCGCGGGCCCTGCGGGCTCGGCTGGCGCTGCGGGCCGCCCTGCGCGGCGCCCCGGGGCACCACGCGGGCGCCGTTGCCGGGCAGCGCCGTGGGGTCGGCCGTCGGCGTGGGGAGGCCTTTGCCGCTGGGGGGCAGCGGCAGGTCGGCGCCGGACAGCGCGGACTTCGGCTGCGCCGGTACGGCCGCCAGCCGCTCCTCCGAGCCCCGCGAAGCCGCGCCCTGCGAAGCCGCCCCTGGAGCCCCAGTGCCCTGAGCCCCCGTGCCCTGCCCCGCCGCGCCCTGCCCCGACGCCCGGTTGCGCCGGGAGTCCTCGGGCTCCAGCGGGATGGGCGAGCCGCGCAGCGTGTCGCCCGCCGTACGCGGCAGGGTCAGCCGGAACTGCGAGCCGCCGCCGGGCTCGCCCCACGCCTGTAGCCAGCCGCCGTGCAGCCGCGCGTCCTCCACCGCGATCGACAGGCCGAGGCCCGTGCCACCCGTCGTACGGGCACGCGCCGGATCGGCCCGCCAGAAGCGGTTGAAGACGCGAGTCGCCTCGCCCGGCTTGAGCCCGACGCCGTAGTCGCGCACCGCGACCGCCACCGCCCCGCCCGCCGCGGCCAGCCGCACGACCACACCCCGGCCCTCGCCGTGCTCCACGGCGTTGACCACGAGGTTGCGCAGCACCCGCTCCACCCGCCGGGCGTCCGCCTCCGCCATCACCGGCTGCTCGGCACCCCGCACCACGACCCGGGTGCCCTTGGCCTCGGCGAGCGGTTCGGCCCCGTCGACCACCCGGGTCACCACATCGCGCAGATCGATCGGCTCGGCCTCCAGAGCGGCCGCGCCCGCGTCGAACCGGCTGATCTCCAGCAGGTCCGACAGCAGCGACTCGAACCGGTCGACCTGGCCCCACAACAACTCGGCGGAGCGCGCGGTGACCGGGTCGAAGTCCTCGCGCGCGTCATGGATGATGTCCGCCGCCATCCGTACCGTCGTCAGCGGCGTCCGCAGCTCATGGGAGACGTCCGAGACGAACCGGCGCTGCATCCGGGACAGCTCCTCCAGCTGCTGGATCTTGACCTGGAGGGTCTGCGCCATCTTGTTGAACGACTCGCCGAGGCGCGCGATGTCGTCCTCCCCGGTGATCTTCATCCGCTCCTGCAGCAGACCGGCTGCCAGCCGCTCGGAGATCCCGGCGGCCATCCGCACCGGCGTGACCACCTGCCGGACCACCACCCAGGCGATGGCGCCGAGCAGCACCACCACGAACACCCCGGCCGTCGCCAGCGTCCCCGTCACCAGGCTCAGCGACTTCTCCTCCTGCGTGAACGGGAAGAGGTAGTAGAGCTGGTACGGATCGCCGCGGTTGTCGTCGAGCCGCTTGCCGATGATCAGCGCGGCCTCGGACTTCTTGGACCCCTTGTGCAGGATCCGGCCGTACCGCTCGTACGTCGTGGTCCGTCCCTCGTCCACCTTCTCGCGCAGCTCGTCCGGGACGCTGTCCGGCTTGACGTCGCCGGAGACGCGCGGCCCACGGCTGACGACGCGCGGCGTGTCGCCCGAGGCGGAGCTGAGCGCCACCACCGAGTACGCGCCCTTGCCGCCACTGGCCAGCTGCTCCACCAGCTTGTTCAGCCAGCTTCCGGCGTCCTGGCCGCCGCGGCTACCGGCGTCGGCCCCGTCCCCGTTACGGCTGTCGCTGGTGCGGTCCGCCATCTGCTCGGCGACCTGGAACCCGCCGGTGGCCTGCCCCTGCGCCGCATGACGCTTGGCGTCCAGCAGCCCGTTGCGCACCTGCCCGATGACGACGAGGCCGAGCAGAAGCACCACACCGAGCGACATCAGCAGGGTGGTCGCGACCACCCGCAGCTGGATATTGCGCCGCCACAGCCGGGCAGCGGGCAGCAGCGGACGGCGCACCCACCGCCCGAACAGCCGGATCAGCGGATGCGCGGGCCCGCCCGACGCCCCGTCGGGCAGCAGATGCCCACCGCTCCACAACCGCCGCAACAGCGGAATCTCACCCGTCGGGTCGACGGGCCGCCCCGGACGCGCGCCCTCCGGGGCTCCGCCCGCCGGTCTGCCGCCGGGCGGAGCCGAGCCGACCTCCGGCATCTCAGCTGGGCCCGGCCTTGTAGCCGACGCCGCGCACGGTCACCACGATCTCCGGCCGCTCCGGGTCCTTCTCGACCTTCGAGCGCAGCCGCTGCACATGCACATTGACCAGCCGGGTGTCGGCGGCATGCCGATAGCCCCACACCTGCTCGAGCAGCACCTCACGGGTGAAGACCTGCCACGGCTTGCGCGCCAGCGCGACCAGCAGATCGAACTCCAGCGGCGTCAGCGCTATCGACTGGCCGTCCCGCTTCACCGAGTGGCCGGCCACGTCGATCACCAGATCGCCGATGGCCAGCTGCTCCGGCGCCGGTTCCTCCGACCGCCGCAGCCGCGCGCGGATCCGTGCCACCAACTCCTTCGGTTTGAACGGCTTGACGATGTAGTCATCCGCTCCTGACTCCAGCCCGACCACCACATCGACCGTGTCGCTCTTGGCGGTCAGCATGACGATCGGCACCCCGGACTCGGCCCGGATCAGCCGGCACACCTCGATGCCGTCCCTCCCGGGGAGCATGAGGTCGAGCAGTACCAGATCCGGCTTGGTCTCGCGGAAAGCGGCGAGAGCCTTGTCGCCGTCCGACACGAACGACGGTTCAAAGCCTTCGCCGCGCAGCACGATGCCAAGCATCTCTGCCAGTGCGGTGTCGTCGTCGACGACAAGGACGCGTCCCTTCATATCGACATCATCCCATTACCCGATCGTGACCTGGCGCACAGCTCCGCGATGGCGTCCGCGGTGACGGGCGAGACGGCCCCTGCCTCGGTGACGATGGCCGTCACCAACTCCGGTGGCGTGACGTCGAAAGCCGGGTTGTAGGCCTGTGTGCCCAGCGGCGCGACCGGTATCCCGGTGCCCGCTTGCGCCCCCGCGGCCGGAGCATAGGGGACTGTGATGTCCGTCACTTCATGCCCGGGGCGCTGCTCGACCTCGATCGACGCGCCGTCCGGGGTGGCCAGGTCCAGCGTGGTGGTCGGGGCCACCACGACGAACGGCACATGGTGGTAGCGGGCCAGCACCGCGAGCGGATAGCTGCCGACCTTGTTGGCCACCGAGCCGTCCGCGGCTATCCGGTCCGCGCCGATCAGGACCGCGTCCACCTCTCCCGCCGCGAACAGCGAGCCCGCCGCGTTGTCGGTGAGCAGCGTGTACGCCATGCCCGCGCGGGCCGCCTCGTACGCGGTCAGCCGCGCGCCCTGTAGCAGCGGGCGGGTCTCGTCCACCCACAGCCGCCGCAGCTGCCCGGCGCGGTGCACCGCCGCGGCCACGGCCAGGGCGGTCCCCCCGCCGCCGGAGACCAGCGCACCGGTGTTGCAGTGGGTCAGGATGCGGTAGCCGCCCGCGGGCAGCAGTTCGCCGAGGAGGGCCAGACCGTGCTCGGCCATCCGCTCGCTGGCCTCGGCGTCCTCCCGGTGCAGCGCGCGAGCCTCGGCGAGGGCCGCGGCCGCGGCCCCCTCGGCGTCCGCCCCGCCCTTGGCCGCCGCGTGGTACGCGGCGGCGGCGCGGCGCACCCCGTAGCCGAGGTTGACGGCCGTGGGCCGGGCGTGCGCGAGCGACTCGGCGGCCTCGTCCACATCGAAGCCGCGCACCGCGGCGAGGGCGACGCCGTAGGCCCCGGCGATACCGAGCAGCGGGGCACCCCGGACGGCGAGCGAGCGGATCGCCTCCACCAGCACCGGCACATCGGTGCACACCAACTCGACCTCTTCGGCGGGAAGTCGCGTCTGGTCCAGGATCACCAGCACGGGACCTTCCGGCGGTTCCTCCCAGCGCAAGGCGAGGGCGGCGGACGATACGACGGTGTCCCGGTCCCCTGAGTCCTGATCAGCCATTCGTCCAGTCTGCCCTCTGTGACCCCAAGTATTGAAGTGGTTCGCCACGCCGGACGCCCACCGTCCGGCCGGGTACCCCGTGGCACGATGACTGGCAACTGGCCGCCGCCACACCCGCGACAGCCCGACGACCGCCCTTACGGGCCGACCTTACGGAGCGACGATGAACGACTCTCCGGGCTGGGCACCGCCCGGACCGTCCCCCACCGACGAACCGCACCAGCACCCCCAGCCGCCAGGCGCCCCGGCCGACCAGACCGCACAGAGCCCGGCCGAACCGAGCCCGGACCCCGTCCTGCCCGACCAGCCCGGGCCGGACAACCGCCCTGTGGCCGGCCAAGGGACGACGGACCGACCCTTGTGGGGCGCGAAGTGGGCGGAGCGGCAACCGCCCGCGGGGCGCTGGGGGGCGCACTCCGGCGGCGCCCCCACGCCGCCACCCGCCCCGCCGACAGGCCCGGCGGGTCCGGCGGGTCCGGGCGGCGGTCCTGCCGGCCCTGCCTCGTACGGACATTGGGGGGCCGGCTGGACACAGCCGCCGCCCGCGCCCCGGCCCGGGGTGATCCCGCTACGGCCCCTGGGCGTCGGCGAGGTCCTCGACGGGGCGGTGTCCACCCTGCGCGCCCACTGGCGGCCGGCGCTCGGCGTCTCCCTCGTCGTCGCCCTCGTCACCCAGGCCGTGGCCACGGCCGCCACCGGACTGTGGTTCCGGGACTCGAACGGGCTCGACGCGCTCGACAACGACCCGAGCCCGACCGCGCGAGAGGCACTGGGCACCCTCGGCCACACCCTGGAGGGCAGCGCGGTCCCCTTGGCGGCCGGAGTCCTCGGCACCATCGTCACCACGGCCTTGCTGACGATCGTGGTCGGCCGGGCCGTGCTGGGGCGGTCGGTGTCGCCCGGCGAGGTGTGGCGCGACGCCCGCCCGCGCCTGCTCCAGCTGTGCGGCCTGCTGCTCCTGTTGCCCGCACTCGTGGCCGCCGCCTTCGCCGCCGGCCTGGCGCCGGGACTTCTGCTCGTCGCCGCCGGAGCGGACAGCGAGGGCGCGGCGCTGGCCCTGCTGGGCGGGCTCGGTGCAATGGCCGCCGCCCTGTGGCTCTGGATCCGCTACAGCCTCGCCGCGCCCGCCCTGATGCTGGAGAAGCGGGGCCTCAGCGCGGCCATGCGCCGCTCCGCCAAACTCGTACGTGGCGCATGGTGGCGCATGCTCGGCATCCAGCTCCTCGCGCTTCTCATCGCCTTTGTCGTCTCCGCCGTCGTCGAGATCCCGACCAGCATCGTCGGCATGGCCGTCGGCGGCGACAATGCGATGGACTGGCTGTCCGGCGAGTCCGTCTCCGTCAGCTGGACATTTCTGGTGACCATCGGAATCGGCGGGGTCATCGCCTCGACCATCACCTTGCCGATCAGCGCGGGTGTCACTGCGCTCCTTTACGTGGATCAGCGCATCCGCCATGAGGCCCTCGACCTGGAGCTCGCCCGTACCGCCGGGGGCCCGGACCACGACAAATAAAAAAGCCTCGGTCCCGAGTATCTTTCGATACTCGGGACCGAGGCTAAAAATTGTTCGGCGGCGTCCTACTCTCCCACAGGGTCCCCCCTGCAGTACCATCGGCGCTGAAAGGCTTAGCTTCCGGGTTCGAAATGTAACCGGGCGTTTCCCTAACGCAATAACCACCGAAACACTATGAAGAAAACAACCAGAACCCTCGCAGGGCTCAATGGTCGTTACTTCAGAACAACACAGTGGACGCGAGCAACTGAGGACAAGCCCTCGGCCTATTAGTACCAGTCAACTCCACCGGTCACCCGGCTTCCATATCTGGCCTATCAACCCAGTCGTCTACTGGGAGCCTTACCCCATCAAGTGGGTGGGAGCCCTCATCTCGAAGCAGGCTTCCCGCTTAGATGCTTTCAGCGGTTATCCCTCCCGAACGTAGCCAACCAGCCATGCCCTTGGCAGGACAACTGGCACACCAGAGGTTCGTCCGTCCCGGTCCTCTCGTACTAGGGACAGCCCTTCTCAAGACTCCTACGCGCACAGCGGATAGGGACCGAACTGTCTCACGACGTTCTAAACCCAGCTCGCGTACCGCTTTAATGGGCGAACAGCCCAACCCTTGGGACCGACTCCAGCCCCAGGATGCGACGAGCCGACATCGAGGTGCCAAACCATCCCGTCGATATGGACTCTTGGGGAAGATCAGCCTGTTATCCCCGGGGTACCTTTTATCCGTTGAGCGACGGCGCTTCCACAAGCCACCGCCGGATCACTAGTCCCGACTTTCGTCCCTGCTCGACCCGTCGGTCTCACAGTCAAGCTCCCTTGTGCACTTACACTCAACACCTGATTGCCAACCAGGCTGAGGGAACCTTTGGGCGCCTCCGTTACTCTTTAGGAGGCAACCGCCCCAGTTAAACTACCCACCAGACACTGTCCCTGATCCGGATCACGGACCCAGGTTAGACATCCAGCACGACCAGAGTGGTATTTCAACAATGACTCCACCATGACTGGCGTCACAGCTTCACAGTCTCCCACCTATCCTACACAAGCCGAACCGAACACCAATATCAAGCTATAGTAAAGGTCCCGGGGTCTTTCCGTCCTGCTGCGCGAAACGAGCATCTTTACTCGTAATGCAATTTCACCGGGCCTATGGTTGAGACAGTCGAGAAGTCGTTACGCCATTCGTGCAGGTCGGAACTTACCCGACAAGGAATTTCGCTACCTTAGGATGGTTATAGTTACCACCGCCGTTTACTGGCGCTTAAGTTCTCAGCTTCGCCACACCGAAATGTGACTAACCGGTCCCCTTAACGTTCCAGCACCGGGCAGGCGTCAGTCCGTATACATCGCCTTACGGCTTCGCACGGACCTGTGTTTTTAGTAAACAGTCGCTTCTCGCTGGTCTCTGCGGCCACCACCAGCTCCGAGCGCAAAGCTCATCACCAGCAATGGCCCCCCTTCTCCCGAAGTTACGGGGGCATTTTGCCGAGTTCCTTAACCATAGTTCACCCGAACGCCTCGGTATTCTCTACCTGACCACCTGAGTCGGTTTAGGGTACGGGCCGCCATGAAACTCGCTAGAGGCTTTTCTCGACAGCATAGGATCATCCACTTCACCACAATCGGCTCGGCATCAGGTCTCACCCCTTATGAGGGACGGATTTACCTACCCCTCGGGCTACACCCTTACCCCGGGACAACCACCGCCCGGGCTGGACTACCTTCCTGCGTCACCCCATCACTCACCTAATACAGGTCTGGTCCGTCGGCTCCACCACTCCCCTTCACCCGAAGGATCCAGGGCGGCTTCACGGACTTAGCATCGCCTGGTTCAGCGCTGGCGCTTCAAAGCGGGTACCGGAATATCAACCGGTTGTCCATCGACTACGCCTGTCGGCCTCGCCTTAGGTCC
Organism: Streptomyces sp. LZ34; assembly: GCF_053890475.1. Taxonomy (NCBI): domain Bacteria; kingdom Bacillati; phylum Actinomycetota; class Actinomycetes; order Kitasatosporales; family Streptomycetaceae; genus Streptomyces; species Streptomyces sp. LZ34. The sequence goes on along the minus strand of NZ_CM132680.1, from coordinate 7,745,898 downwards.
CGACTTACCCTGGGCAGATCAGCTTGACCCAGGAACCCTTAGTCAATCGGCGCACACGTTTCCCACGTGTGAATCGCTACTCATGCCTGCATTCTCACTCGTGAACCGTCCACAACTCGCTTCCGCGGCTGCTTCACCCGGCACACGACGCTCCCCTACCCATCACAACAGCCGTTAGGCCTTATGCTGCAATGACACGACTTCGGCGGTACGCTTGAGCCCCGCTACATTGTCGGCGCGGAATCACTTGACCAGTGAGCTATTACGCACTCTTTCAAGGATGGCTGCTTCTAAGCCAACCTCCTGGTTGTCTCTGCGACTCCACATCCTTTCCCACTTAGCGCACGCTTAGGGGCCTTAGTCGATGCTCTGGGCTGTTTCCCTCTCGACCATGGAGCTTATCCCCCACAGTCTCACTGCCGCGCTCTCACTTACCGGCATTCGGAGTTTGGCTAAGGTCAGTAACCCGGTAGGGCCCATCGCCTATCCAGTGCTCTACCTCCGGCAAGAAACACACGACGCTGCACCTAAATGCATTTCGGGGAGAACCAGCTATCACGGAGTTTGATTGGCCTTTCACCCCTAACCACAGGTCATCCCCCAGGTTTTCAACCCTGGTGGGTTCGGTCCTCCACGAAGTCTTACCTCCGCTTCAACCTGCCCATGGCTAGATCACTCCGCTTCGGGTCTTGGGCGCGCTACTCAACCGCCCTATTCGGACTCGCTTTCGCTACGGCTACCCCACACGGGTTAACCTCGCAACACACCGCAAACTCGCAGGCTCATTCTTCAAAAGGCACGCAGTCACGACGCAAGAACAAAGTCCTTGCGCGACGCTCCCACGGCTTGTAGGCACACGGTTTCAGGTACTATTTCACTCCGCTCCCGCGGTACTTTTCACCATTCCCTCACGGTACTATCCGCTATCGGTCACCAGGGAATATTTAGGCTTAGCGGGTGGTCCCGCCAGATTCACACGGGATTTCTCGGGCCCCGTGCTACTTGGGAAATACACAAGAGAGCCGTCATGATTTCAGCTACGGGGGTCTTACCCTCTACGCCGGGCCTTTCGCATGCCCTTCGCCTATCACAACGGTTTCTGACTCTCCGACCAGCCGGCAGACTGATCAAGCACACTCCCACAACCCCGTATGCGCAACCCCTGCCGGGTATCACACACATACGGTTTAGCCTCATCCGGTTTCGCTCGCCACTACTCCCGGAATCACGGTTGTTTTCTCTTCCTGCGGGTACTGAGATGTTTCACTTCCCCGCGTTCCCTCCACATACCCTATGTGTTCAGGTATGGGTGACAGCCCATGACGACTGCCGGGTTTCCCCATTCGGACACCCCCGGATCAAAGCTCGGTTGACAGCTCCCCGGGGCCTATCGCGGCCTCCCACGTCCTTCATCGGTTCCTGGTGCCAAGGCATCCACCGTGCGCCCTTAAAAACTTGGCCACAGATGCTCGCGTCCACTGTGCAGTTCTCAAGCAACGACCAGCCACCCGTCACCCACCCACAATCAGGGCAGTTCACCGGGACCGGCGTCAATGAGGAAGCAGGCTCTCGCCCGTGCCCTCAGACACCCAACAGCGTGCCCGACACAACCCGATGATCAAAACCCTGTTCCACGCCCCCGAAGGAGCAGTACTAGAGGCTTTCACACCTGACTGTGCCGAGTAGTCAACGTTCCACCCATGAGCAACCGTGCGAGTCATGCGCTCGCAGTCGGCTATGTGCTCCTTAGAAAGGAGGTGATCCAGCCGCACCTTCCGGTACGGCTACCTTGTTACGACTTCGTCCCAATCGCCAGTCCCACCTTCGACGACTCCCTCCCACAAGGGGTTGGGCCACCGGCTTCGGGTGTTACCGACTTTCGTGACGTGACGGGCGGTGTGTACAAGGCCCGGGAACGTATTCACCGCAGCAATGCTGATCTGCGATTACTAGCGACTCCGACTTCATGGGGTCGAGTTGCAGACCCCAATCCGAACTGAGACCGGCTTTTTGAGATTCGCTCCACCTCACGGTATCGCAGCTCATTGTACCGGCCATTGTAGCACGTGTGCAGCCCAAGACATAAGGGGCATGATGACTTGACGTCGTCCCCACCTTCCTCCGAGTTGACCCCGGCAGTCTCCTGTGAGTCCCCATCACCCCGAAAGGCATGCTGGCAACACAGAACAAGGGTTGCGCTCGTTGCGGGACTTAACCCAACATCTCACGACACGAGCTGACGACAGCCATGCACCACCTGTACACCGACCACAAGGGGGCACCCATCTCTGGATGTTTCCGGCGTATGTCAAGCCTTGGTAAGGTTCTTCGCGTTGCGTCGAATTAAGCCACATGCTCCGCCGCTTGTGCGGGCCCCCGTCAATTCCTTTGAGTTTTAGCCTTGCGGCCGTACTCCCCAGGCGGGGAACTTAATGCGTTAGCTGCGGCACGGACGACGTGGAATGTCGCCCACACCTAGTTCCCAACGTTTACGGCGTGGACTACCAGGGTATCTAATCCTGTTCGCTCCCCACGCTTTCGCTCCTCAGCGTCAGTATCGGCCCAGAGATCCGCCTTCGCCACCGGTGTTCCTCCTGATATCTGCGCATTTCACCGCTACACCAGGAATTCCGATCTCCCCTACCGAACTCTAGCCTGCCCGTATCGAATGCAGACCCGGGGTTAAGCCCCGGGCTTTCACATCCGACGTGACAAGCCGCCTACGAGCTCTTTACGCCCAATAATTCCGGACAACGCTTGCGCCCTACGTATTACCGCGGCTGCTGGCACGTAGTTAGCCGGCGCTTCTTCTGCAGGTACCGTCACTTTCGCTTCTTCCCTGCTGAAAGAGGTTTACAACCCGAAGGCCGTCATCCCTCACGCGGCGTCGCTGCATCAGGCTTTCGCCCATTGTGCAATATTCCCCACTGCTGCCTCCCGTAGGAGTCTGGGCCGTGTCTCAGTCCCAGTGTGGCCGGTCGCCCTCTCAGGCCGGCTACCCGTCGTCGCCTTGGTAGGCCATCACCCCACCAACAAGCTGATAGGCCGCGGGCTCATCCTGCACCGCCGGAGCTTTCCACCCAGTAAGATGCCTCACCAGGTAATATCCGGTATTAGACCCCGTTTCCAGGGCTTGTCCCAGAGTGCAGGGCAGATTGCCCACGTGTTACTCACCCGTTCGCCACTAATCCCCAGCCGAAGCCGGTTCATCGTTCGACTTGCATGTGTTAAGCACGCCGCCAGCGTTCGTCCTGAGCCAGGATCAAACTCTCCGTGAATGCTTCCGGGCTATCCCGGCAACACCACGAGAGCGGAGCGGAACCGGAGGAATAATCCAGCCCGCTCACAGCGTCCTCGCTGTGTGTTTTCTTCAAAGGAACCTCGTCCGACCAAACCGATCCGGATTGAACCGGCCGATCGTACGGGGTATCAACATATCTGGCGTTGACTTTTGGCACGCTGTTGAGTTCTCAAGGAACGGACGCTTCCTTCGAAACCGTTTCACCGGTTTCTCCGGGCGCTTCCCTTCGGTGTTTCCAACCTTACCAGATCCGTTTTCCGTTCCGTTCCCGGTCCGGATTTCCATTTCTGGTGGCCGATTGGAGTGGCCTTTGCCTTTCGGCTGTTTCGACTTTAGCAGACTCGCATCGGCCGACCTAATCGGCTTCGCGATTCCTACGGGATCGAAAGTGCCTCGCTCGAATCGGAATTCAGAGCCCAGGCGATCTTGGTGCTAACGGTTGCCTACGCGCAAACCCTGCACGCCGCAACCGTTAAAACCTACCTCCCCCGACAGCCCCCGTCAAGGGGCCTGGGCGAGATGAGCACAGTAGCAGGTCAGAGGGGGTCCATGCACAACGCGCCACGCGTAGTGGGCGGTGCGTCGACCCGGTGTCTCGACGTCTGCGCGACGTCTCGACCATCCAGACGTCTCGACCATCCATATGAAGCAACCAGCGACTGTCTTTGTAACTCCGCAGGAGCCGGGGGTCAAGCGTCCGGTTCAGGGAGGGGTTCAGAGAAGGACGACGGTGGGTTCTCGAGATCTTCGAGCTCGATTCCCGGCGCCGCCAGCACCACGTCACCCGCGATGTGGACCGAGTGCCGCTCACCCGTGTCGAGGGCGGTGACCTGGTACTCGTCCACGGTCAGCAGGCCGGTGTCGGTCGGGTGTGCCGCCCTGTCCAGCAGGGCCCAGGACTGGTCGAGGGTACGGGGCGCGAGGACGGGGGCGGTGAAGGCGACGAGGCGGACGCGGGTGGCGGGGGCGCCCGGGGCGAGGTGCAGCAGGCGGGCCGTGGCGATCAGGAAGGCCGGCGAGGTGCCGGTGAAGGCATGGGCGGCGACATTGCCCTCCGCCGCTTGCTCTCCGGCCGGGTCGGTACGGACCCAGGTGACGCCGTCCAGCGCCGCGCCGCGGACACGCCAGCTCGCGGCGTTCAGCTCCAGGCGGAGGGGGCGGCCGAGCTCGTCGAGGGTGAGGTCCACGGAGCCGCCGTGATCGCCGGAGGGGGTGGTGAGCTGTGAGACATAGCGCCAGCCGGAGGGTCCGGTCGCGCAGTGGAAGTGCTCCTCGCCGAGCGGGGTGTGATCGTGCGGGTCGTGGAGGGAGTAACGGCCGCGGGGCATGGTCTTGGTCCTTGACTGACGTGCGAAGAGCCCGCCCCGGCCGAACCGGCCCGGGCGGGCCCTGGGCCCCCGCCGAGGCGGGGGCCGGCTACCGGCTGCTGGTGTGATCAGTAGCTGATCGGCAGGCGATCAGTAGGTGATCAGTAGCGGTAGTGGTCGGGCTTGTACGGGCCCTCGACCGGGACGCCGATGTAGGCGGCCTGCTCCGGGCGGAGCGTGGTCAGCTTGGCGCCGAGGGCGTCCAGGTGGAGCCGGGCGACCTTCTCGTCCAGGTGCTTGGGCAGCACATAGACGTCGGTCGGGTAGGACTCCGGCTTGGTGAAGAGCTCGATCTGGGCGATGGTCTGGTTCGCGAAGGAGTTGGACATCACGAACGACGGGTGACCGGTCGCGTTGCCCAGGTTCAGCAGACGGCCCTCGGACAGCACGATGATCGTCTTGCCGTCGGCGAACGTCCAGGTGTGGACCTGCGGCTTGACCTCGTCCTTGACGACGCCGGGGATCGCGGCGAGACCGGCCATGTCGATCTCGTTGTCGAAGTGGCCGATGTTCCCGACGATCGCCTGGTGCTTCATCTTGGCCATGTCGGAGGCCATGATGATGTCCTTGTTGCCGGTCGTGGTGATGAAGATGTCCGCGGTCTCCACCACGTCGTCCAGGGTGGCGACCTGGTAGCCGTCCATCGCCGCCTGCAGTGCGCAGATGGGGTCGATCTCGGTGATGATGACCCGGGCGCCCTGGCCGCGCAGCGACTCGGCGCAGCCCTTGCCCACGTCGCCGTAGCCGCAGATGACCGCGACCTTGCCGCCGATCAGCACGTCGGTGGCACGGTTGATGCCGTCGACCAGGGAGTGGCGGCAGCCGTACTTGTTGTCGAACTTCGACTTGGTGACGGCGTCGTTCACGTTGATCGCCGGGAAGAGCAGCGTTCCGTCCCGGTGCATCTCGTACAGGCGGTGGACGCCCGTGGTGGTCTCCTCGGTCACGCCGCGGATCTCCGAGGCGAGCTGCGTCCACTTCTGCGGGCTCTCCGCGAGGGTGCGGTTCAGCAGCTCCAGGATGACGCGGTGCTCCTCGTTCTCCGCGGTGGAGACGTCCGGGGCGGCGCCGGCCTTCTCGTACTCGACGCCCTTGTGGACCAGGAGAGTGGCGTCACCGCCGTCGTCCAGGATCATGTTCGGGCCGCCGGTGGCGGTGCCCGGCCAGGTCAGCGCCTGCTCCGTGCACCACCAGTACTCCTCCAGGGTCTCGCCCTTCCAGGCGAAGACCGGGATGCCCTGCGGGTCCTCGGAGGTGCCGTTCGGACCGACGGCGATCGCGGCCGCCGCGTGGTCCTGGGTGGAGAAGATGTTGCAGGAGGCCCAGCGGACCTGCGCGCCGAGCGCGGCCAGGGTCTCGATCAGGACCGCGGTCTGCACCGTCATGTGCAGCGAGCCGGTGATCCGGGCGCCCGCGAGCGGCTGGTCGGCGGCGTACTCCCGGCGGATCGCCATCAGACCGGGCATCTCGTGCTCGGCGAGGGTGATCTCCTTGCGGCCGAAGGCGGCCAGGGACAGGTCAGCGACCTTGAAGTCCTGACCGGAGACGGCATTCGTCATGTGCTGCTCCTCATCGATCGGTGTCGAGCGAGAGTGGTTTCGGCTGGGCATGCGACAGCGATCCCCCGGCACCATGGACACATGGGCACGGGCCGGACACACGGGTCCCCTGCTCGCAGTGCGCAGTCCGTCGGAGGCCCTCTCTCCCTCGGCCGGTCCGCGGAGCGGACCGCCCGACCGCCATCAGCAGCGACGTCTGGCTCGGTCACGAATCTACACCGATCGGCGCAGCGAGCCCCAGTCCATGGCCGCTTTCTTCAATCCGTGGACGCTTTCTTCGGCCGGTTCTCGGGCACGATCACGGAGGCCGGGGTTCCGGCGGATTGCCGACCCGGGTTCTGATCCGGTCCGCACCTCTTGCAGGATGCGTTCGGCGCGGGGACCCTTGCACCTTCCCGCGCTCGCTCAACGCGCTTCAAAGGAGAACCACGTGACCAGTCCAGCCGATCCCCCCAACGGCGCGGGGGCCAGCGGACCAGGGCTCAAGCTGCTCGCCGTGACCGCCTGCCCGACCGGCATCGCGCATACCTATATGGCCGCGGAAAAGCTGGCCCAGGCCGCGGAGTCGCTCGGGCACGCCATGAAGGTGGAGACACAAGGCTCGATCGGGGCCGAGAACGTACTCTCTGACAACGATGTCAGAGATGCGGACGGCATCATCATCGCCGCGGACAAGGACGTCGACCGCAGCCGGTTCGTCGGCAAGAGGGTGCTTGTCGTCGGCGTCGCGGAGGGCATTCACCACCCCGAGCGGCTGATCGAGCAGGTCCGCGGCGCGCCGGTGTACGGCGGGGACGGCTCCGCCGCGGGTGCGGGCTCGGCGGGCAGCGGTGGCGCGGGGGGCTCCGCCGGCGGCAAGGGGCGCGGCATCACGTACAAGGCCCTGATGAACGGGGTCTCGTACATGATCCCGTTCGTCGTGGTCGGCGGGCTGCTGATCGCGGTCTCGCTCGCGCTGGGCGGCGACACGACGCCCAAGGGGATCGTCATCCCCGACGACTCCTTCTGGAAGTCCGTCAACGACATCGGCGTGATCGGCTTCCAGCTGATGATCCCGGTGCTCTCCGGCTATATCGCCTATGCGATCGCCGACCGGCCGGCGCTGGTGCCCGGCATGGTCGGCGGCTGGATCGCGGCGCACGGCGAGCTGTACGACAGCGAGGCGGGCGCCGGGTTCATCGGCGCGATCGTCACCGGCTTCCTGGCCGGGTATCTGGTGCGCTGGATCAAGATGGTCAAGGTGCCCAAGTTCGTCCAGCCGATCATGCCGATCATCGTGATCCCGATCGTGGCGACCTCGGCGCTCGGCCTGTTCTTCATCTATGTGCTCGGCGAGCCGATCTCGTGGGTTTTCGAAAACCTCACCGACTGGCTCGGCGGGCTGACCGGCACCAGCGCGGCGCTGCTCGGCACGATCCTCGGCCTGATGATCGCGTTCGACATGGGCGGTCCGGTCAACAAGACCGCCTTCCTCTTCGGCGCCGGCCTGGTCTCCAAAAACCCCGAGGTCATGGGGATGTGCGCGGCGGCCATTCCGGTCCCGCCGCTGGGTCAGGGGCTGGCCACGCTCATCCGCCGCCGGATGTTCGACGACCAGGAGCGGGAGACCGGCCTGGCCGCGCTGTTCATGGGCTTCTTCGGAATCACCGAGGGCGCCATCCCGTTCGCCGCGGCGCGCCCGGCGCGGGTCATCCCGGCGAACATGCTCGGCGGCGCGGTCGCCGGTGCGGTGGCGGGGCTGGCGTCGGTCGAGGACAACGTGCCGCACGGCGGTCCGATCGTGGCCCTGCTCGGGGCGGTCGGCGGGGTGCCGATGTTCTTCGTCGCCGTCGTGATCGGTACGGCGGCCACGGCGGTCACGACCATCGCGCTGATGTCGCTCGGCAGGGGTGCCGCCCAGGGCGACGACGAGACTTCGCGGCCGGGCGCGGCCGGCGGCGCCGGCGTTCCCGCGCCGGCGCCCACGCCTGCGCCTGAGCCGGCGCTGGTGGGGGTCGCGGCGGAGGGGTCGGCCGCGGGGGCGCCTGCGGCCGCTCCTGCCGCTCCTGCCGCTCCTGCCGCTTCTGCCGCTCCTGCCGCAGCGTCCGAGGTGGATCCGGCGGAACGGGCGGATCAGGTGCTGTCCGGATATCTGACCGGGCAGACCGTACGGGAGCGGCTGGCGGCGGACGGCAAGGAGGCCGCCATACGCGAGATGGCCGAGCTGCTCGCCACCTCCGGCAAGGTCGCCGATGTGGCGGAGCTGGTCCGGGCGGCGCTGGCCCGCGAGGAGCAGGGCACGACCGGCCTCGGCGAGGAGATCGCGATCCCGCACGCCAAGACGGACGCGGTGACCGAGCCCGTCATCGGCTTCGCGCGGTCGCCGGAGGGCATCGAGTGGGGCGCGCTGGACGGCACGAAAGCCAAGCTGGTGTTCATGATCGCGGTGCCGGAGGCGGCGGCCGGAGATGAGCACTTGCGGATCTTGGCGCTGCTCTCGCGGAAGCTGATGAGTGCGGAGTTCCGGGAGCGGTTGCTGGGGGCGGCGGACGAGGCGGCGATTCTGCGGGTGCTCGGCGAGATCGAGTAGCTCGCGGATCCGCTCGCCCCGGCCGGAGACGACGTCGGCCTTCGCGCCCGCGGTGCGGGGGCGAAGGCCGACGTCGTCTGTGGGGAGCGGGCGCCGCGAGGCGCTTACGCGGAGGTGGTGCGCAGGATGTCCGGCTCCAGGTAGATCACGCGGGCGATGGGGACCGCCTCGCGGATGCGGGCCTCCGCCGCGTCGATCGCGCGGGCGACCTCTGCCGCCGTGTCGTCGTGCTGGACCGCGACCTTGGCGGCGACCAGCAGCTCCTCCGGGCCCAGGTGGAGCGTGCGCATGTGGATCAGGCCGGTGACCGTCTCACCGTCCACGACGGCCTCGCGGATCTTGGCGACCTGGTCCACGTCCGCGGCCTCGCCGAGCAGCAGGGACTTCGTCTCGGCCGCAAGCACGAGGGCGATCACGACCAGGAGCACGCCGATGCAGACCGTACCGATACCGTCCCACACGCCGTCGCCGGTGATCACCGCGAGGCCGACGCCACCGAGCGCGAGGACCAGGCCGACCAGGGCGCCGAGGTCCTCCAGCAGGACGACCGGCAGCTCGGGGGCCTTGGCCCGGCGTACGAACTGCGACCAGGACAGCTTGCCGCGGATCTCGTTCGATTCCTTGATCGCGGTACGGAAGGAGAAGCCCTCCGCGATGATCGCGAAGACGAGCACACCGACCGGCCAGTACCAGTGCTCCAGGTCGTGCGGGTTCTTGATCTTCTCGTAGCCCTCGTAGAGGGCGAAGACGCCGCCGATGGAGAAAAGGATGATGGAGACCAGGAAGCCGTAGATGTAGCGCTCCCGGCCATAGCCGAAGGGGTGCTCCGGGGTCGCCTCGCGCTTGGCCTTCTTGCCGCCGAGCAGCAGCAGGCCCTGGTTGCCCGAGTCGGCGAGCGAGTGCACGCCCTCGGCGAGCATCGACGACGAGCCGCTGAACGCGAACGCCACGAACTTGGCTACGGCGATGGCCAGGTTGGCGCCCAGCGCGGCAACAATCGCCTTGGTTCCGCCCGATGCACTCATTTTGTGCCGAATGTCCCTTCCGTCGCACGGCAGCTTTGCCGTTGCTTTACTGCGTCACGGCGGGCCATTGTTGCAGCCCCGCCAAACGGCGGTGCGTCAGGCGGCGACTGTGGCCCGGAACACAGTGCCGGGCCCGGACAGCGCCACGGCCTCACCCGCCGACACGAAGGCCGACTCCCCCTGCGCCAGCCGCAGTTCGGCCGCCTCGCCGCCGTCTCCGCCGTCGCCACCGTCTGCGCCGTTCCCGTGCAGCACCGCCGTGCCCGAGGCGCACAGCAGGATCTGGGGGGTACGGGAGGGCAGTGGGCGCGGGCCGGTCCCCTCGGCCAGGACGTAGCGCGAGAGCCGGAACTCGTCGATCGGGGTGGTGTACACCTCCTCGCCCGAGGAATCCGCCTCAGGACGGAGCACACCGGGCGCCTCGCTCTCGAAGCGGACGATGCGCAGCAGTTCGGGGACGTCGATGTGCTTGGGGGTCAGGCCGCATCGCAGCACGTTGTCGGAGTTGGCCATGATCTCGACGCCGAGGCCGTCGAGATAGGCGTGCGGCACACCCGCGCCGAGGTAGAGCGCCTCGCCCGGCTGAAGCTGTACGTAGTTGAGCAGCATCGCGGCGATCACGCCGGGGTCGCCCGGGTAGTGCCGGGCGATGGAGGCGTACGCGCGGTACGCGGGGGCGTGCGTTCCGCCCTGCGCGCCGAGCCGTTCGGCGGCGGCAGCGGCCAGGTGGACGGTGTCCGCCATCGCCTCGCGGTCGGCGGACAGTACGGCGGTGAGCACCTCGCGCAGCGCGTGCGACTCCGGGTGGGCGTGCAGGATGTCCACGTACGGCTTGAGCGAGTTCACCTCAAGGGCGGCCAGCAGCCCGGCGGCCTCGTCAGCGTCGCGGAAGCCGCACAGCCCGGCGAAGGGGGTGAGCGCGCATATGAGTTCGGGCTTGTGGTTGCCGTCCTTGTAGTTGCGGTGGGCGGCGTCGATGGGGACGCCGCGCGCCTCCTCGTCCGCGAAGCCCGCCTCGGCCTGGGCCAGGTCGGGGTGCACCTGGAGCGAGAGCGGCGAGGCGGCGGCGAGCACCTTGAGCAGGAACGGCAGCCGCGGCCCGAAGTGGCGTACGGCGTCCGGGCCGAGCTCGCTCTCCGGGTCGGCGGCGATCACGTCGGAGAGGGCCACCGGGCCCTCGCCGCGGTCCACGCGGGACGGCGCCCCGGGATGCGCCCCCATCCACAGCTCGGCCTGCGGCTCGCCCGTCGGCTCCGTGCCCAGCAGCTCGGGGATGGCGGTGGCGGAGCCCCAGGCGTAGGGGCGGATGGTGTTGACGAGGCGGTCCATGCGGTGCGGTTCCTGACTGTACGTACGGAAGGACGGGATTACTCCGTCATGGTCTCTCCGCTGAGGCGAGCGCCAGGTAAACGGCGGTGAAATCCGTGATGGCGAGAAGCTCCGCCGCGTTCTCCAGCACGCCGCCCCCGCCCGGTTCGAGCTCGCTGAGCGCCGTGTCGTGGGCGAGCGCGAGCTCCCGGGCGGTCGGCACGGCCGAGAGCGCGCCCACCTTTTCGTCGTACAAGAGCACAACCCTGGCCCGCAGCGCCTCGGCCTCCTCCACCCGGTCGCGGAAGAAGTCGTCGGGGTCGGCGCCGCCGGCGAGCGACCCGGCCAGCAGCGTGCTGTGGGCGGCGAGCGCCCCGGGCAGCTCGGCGACGAGCGCGGGGCGCCCGGCGAGCAGCGCGAGCAGGCTCGCGAAGCGCCGCCCGGCGGCAGCCGCGACCGGCCCCTCGGTCCACAGCAGCGGCAGCGAGCCGGCGAGCTCGGCGGCGAGGGCCTTGGCGGGGTTGGTGTAGGTGGCGATGGCCGGGCCGCAGCGCTCGGCGACCTGGTCCAGCCGGTCAGCCACCTGCTGGAGCACGCTGGGCGGGGCGGCCACCAGGCCGATGCGGTCGACGAGGACCAGCAGCGGGGTGAGCAGCGCCCACAGGGTGCCCGGCAGGGCGGGCCCCGTCACCTCGTCCGGCGCCGTGCCCGTCGGTTCCGTGTGCTGCCCTTCGGTCTGCGGGGACCCGGCGGGGGCGGGCGGCGCCGTGTCGTACGGCGCCGAGTTGTTGTCCGGGCCGGTGGCCAGCGGGACCGTCAGCCCGCGCGCCTGTTCGACGGCGGCGGACAGCGGGGAGTGCGCGGGCGCGACCGCGACGATCGAGCAGCCCCGCCGGTACGCCTGCTCGACCAGCGGCGGCAGCCCCGGCTCCGCACCGTCCGGCGTGACGAGCAGCAGCAGGTCGAGCGGGCCCGCCCAGCCGGGCAGCGTCCAGCGCAGCGCGCCCGGGGCGGGCGCCACGCCCATCGGCGCGATCAGGCTGACCGGGCAGTTGTTCCCGCTGAGGGCGCCGAGGAGGTCGGCGGTGCAGCTCCCCGCCGCGCCCGGGCCCGCGACCAGGACGGCGCGCGGCCGGCCGTCCGGCTTGAGGTTGGCGACCCCTGACTCGGCGGCGTACCGGGCCGCGGTGCGCACCCGGGCGCCGGATCCCGCCGCCCCGCGCAGCAGCCCGCGGGTGTCTGCGCGGGCGAGGGCTTCGGGGGCGTCGAGGAGGGATTCGTCGAGCATGGTGCTTCGGCCTCCGATCACCGTGGGCGGGGCGGTGCGGTGCGGGAACTGCGCGGGATGCCCGTCAGGCCGGGCGGCGCGCCTCGTCGACGAGCAGCACCGGGATGTCGTCCCGGACCGGGTAGGCGAGGCCGCACCCCTTGCCCGTGCACACCAGCTCGGGTGTCTCCGGCCCCTGTTCCTCGCGCAGCGCCGCGTGGCACGCCGGGCAGGCGAGGATGTCCAGCAGACCGGCTTCGAGCGGCATGGGGTGTCGTCCCTTCGGTTTGAGTCCAGCGCAGTCAGCGTACCGCCGGGGAGGGAGCGGCGCGGCAGCGCGCCCCCTCCCCCTCTTTAGGCTGAACCAGCTTCTTTTAGATTGAATCGGGCCCGGCCCGCCGGCGAACCGAGCCCGGGGAAAAGGGCGCTCAGGCGCGGACGATGGCCAGGACCTCGTCGCGGACGCGGGCCACGGTTGCCGAGTCGCGCGCCTCCACGTTGAGGCGCAGCAGCGGCTCGGTGTTGGAGGGGCGGAGGTTGAACCACCAGTCGGCGGCCGTCACGGTCAGCCCGTCCAGCTCGTCGAGCTCGACGTCGTCGCGCCCCTCGTGCGCGGTCTTGACCGCGGCCATGCGCCCGGCCTGGTCGTCCACGACGCTGTTGATCTCGCCGGAGGCGGCGTACCGGTCGTACGCGGCGACCAGCTGCGACAGCGGGCGGTCCTGCTCGCCGAGGGCGGCCAGGACGTGGAGGGCGGCCAGCATGCCGGTGTCGGCGTTCCAGAAGTCGCGGAAGTAGTAGTGCGCGGAGTGCTCGCCGCCGAAGATCGCGCCGGTGCGGGCCATCTCGGCCTTGATGAAGGAGTGCCCGACGCGGGTGCGGACCGGGGTGCCGCCGTGCTCCTTGACGACCTCGGGTACCGACCACGAGGTGATGCAGTTGTGGATGACCGTCCCGCCCGGGTGCTTGGCCAGCTCGCGGGCGGCCACCAGGGCGGTGATCGCGGACGGGGAGACCGGCTCGCCGCGCTCGTCGACGACGAAGCAGCGGTCGGCGTCGCCGTCGAAGGCGAGGCCGATGTCGGCGCCGGTCTCGCGGACGCGCGCCTGGAGGTCGACGATGTTCTTGGGGTCGAGCGGGTTGGCCTCGTGGTTGGGGAAGGTGCCGTCCAGCTCGAAGTACATCGGGTCCAGCTCGACGGGGAGCCCGTCGAAGACGGTGGGGACGGTGTGGCCGCCCATGCCGTTGCCCGCGTCGACGACGGCCTTGAGGGGGCGGATGCCGGTGAGGTCGACGAGCGAGCGCAGGTGGGCGCTGTAGTCGTCGAGTACGTCCCGCTGGGTGATCGTGCCGCGGTCGGCGACCGGGTCGGGCGCGCCGCCCGCGGACCACTCCTCGACCAGGGCGCGGATCTCCGTGAGCCCGGTGTCCTGGCCGATGGGGGCGGCGCCCGCGCGGCACATCTTGATGCCGTTGTACTGGGCGGGGTTGTGGCTGGCCGTGAACATCGCGCCGGGCAGGCCGAGGTGACCGCTGGCGAAGTAGAGCTGGTCGGTCGAACACAGGCCGATCTCGGTCACATCCGCGCCGAGGGCGGCGGCCCCGGTCGCGAAGGCCCGCGACAGGCCCGGCGAGGAGGGGCGCATGTCATGGCCGACGACGATCGCACGCGCGCCGGTCACCCGGGCGAAGGCGGCGCCGAACAGCTCGGCGAGCGGCTCGTTCAACTGGTCCGGGACCACACCGCGCACGTCGTACGCCTTCACGATCTGCGACAAGTCGGTCACAGCAGTCCCTTCTCGAGGTCTCTACTTCTGGAGGTCTCTGCGTTTTGGGCGCTCAGAGCCTCTCGGAGGCTTCTGGACTTCAAAACCTACCCGCATGGCCTGGGGGACAACTGTGAAGCCCGTCGCGCGGCGCGCTCAGGGTGGCATGCGGCCGGAAGCGCGTGGGAGAGCCGCCGGACAGGGGCTCAGGAGTCGGGCGAGCGCAGGACCCTCAGGTGGCCACGGCGGGAGACCTCTCTCGGGTCGCCCTCCCGGCCGCTCGACCCCGGGCCCGACGGCCCGCCGGGCGGGCGCTCATGGGGGCGGGCCGCCTCGCGCACGGCGTTGGCGAGCGCCTCCAGGTCGTCACCGCTGGGGCGGGGCGGGCCGGTGTCGACGGCGAGCCTGACGACTTCCCAGCCGCGCGGAGCGGTCAGCCGCTCGGAGTGCTCGGAGCACAGGTCGTAGCAGTGCGGCTCGGCATAGGTGGCGAGCGGCCCGAGGACTGCGGTCGAGTCCGCGTAGACGTACGTCAGCGTCGCGACGGCGGGGCGGCCGCACGCGGTGCGCGAACAGCGACGTACAGGGCTCACGACGTTGGACGGTACCGCACTCTTGAGCGGGCCGCGACGACTCTCCACCAGCTCACTCCGCCGTGTCGTCACGATTCGCCCCGTGCGTCCCATACGTGAACATCGGCGCTGACCAGCGCGGACTCCGACGGGGGGCGATGACCGGCGGGAACGAATCCGGTCACGGCTCGATCCGATATAGATCATCTTGCGTCAGAAAGCCGTCTCAAGAGGCGACTGTTTTTGGGCGGAAGCATGGCCGGAATGTTCATTCGGCGACATGAACGGCGACAGGAGTGGCGGCGTTCATGGAGGCGTTCATGTCGGCGTTCATGGCGGCGTTCATGGCGGCACGAGAGCGGCCTCGGCTCGACGAGGGCGCGGGCAACGGACGCACTGTCCGGTAAGCGCGTGCCCAGGGGGCGGTGACGGCTACCCTCATGAGTGATGACCAGGCCCGTACCACCCCACCAGTCCGAGCCGCGCCCGCGCCGCCGCGATCGGCACGGGCGTGGGATGCGCGGTCCGATCGCGCCGCCACAGGTGCCGCTCTCGGTCAGCCGCGCGGAGTCCTTCGTGGACCTCGTCCAGGAGTCCGCGGAACGGCTGGAGAGACGCTGGCCCCAGCTGTCCGCCGTCGACTTCGCCGTGCTCGATGTGCCGACCCTGAGCGGACACGGCGGCCGGGACGGCTGGGACGGCTGGGACGGCGAATCCGTGCCGCTCGGCCGGTTCATCGCCGCACGCGGCGACAGCCCGGACCGCATCGTGATCTACCGCCGCCCGGTCGAGATCCGCGCCAAGACCCGGGACGAGCGCGCGCTGCTCGTCCACGAGGTCGTCGTCGAGCAGGTCGCCGAGCTGCTCGGGCTCGCCCCGGAGCTGGTGGACCCGCGCTACGGGCAGGACTGAGCGGCGCTCGCTGCCTCCCGTCGCAGAGCGCTCACTGCTTCCCGTCATTGAGCAGGGACAGGTCCTGGCGCGCCGCCGGGACCGCGACCGTGCCCCGGTCGTCGGGCAGCGCCTGGATCGTGAACATCGGAACGCCGCCCTGGGGCAGCGCCAGCATCCGGGACGCGTACACCGGTCCACCCGAGACCCGCTCGACCGTCACGGCGTATCCGCCCTTGCCCGAGGCCGGGTGCGGCGGCTCCACGGCCATGGTGGTGCCGCGCTTGACGTCGTAGGTCTTGGTGACGGGGCTGCCGCCGCCGCTCCCGGCCGACGCGGTGACCCGCACCTTCGCCGCCGCGCTCGGCGCCGCCAGGGACAGCGTCGAGCCCTTGGCGCGGTTGTCGGCGGCGGTGGCGCTCCGCTCGATGCTCGTGGTGGCGGGGATGAAGGCCGTCTCCTGGCTGCTCCCCTTGCCGCGGGTCACCCGCAGCGCGGCCACGACCGGGGCCGCCCGGCCCTCCCCGCCCTCCGGGGTGAGCACGAGGGAGCCCGGCTCGCCCCTGGTGACGTCCCCGAAGTCGACCCACGCCGTCATCCCGCTCTTGACGTGCAGCGACTCATGCCCGGCCGGGGTGATCGAACTGCTGCGCCCGGCCAGCCGCACCTTCAGGTCCGCGTCGTCCGAGCCGGGCGCGAAGACGACCAGGCGCACCGAGGTCGCGTCCGCCGGGATGCCGGGCAGCACCAGGCTGGTCGACGGCTCGGCCGAGGCCGGGAGCCAGTCGCTGCCGAACGACTCGTCCACCGCCTGTACGGTCGCCCCGACCCGGCCGGTGCGCGCCGACACCCTGAGGGTCGCGTCGGCCGCCTGCACGTCCGTCAGGGTGGAGAGCAGCACCGGGACGGTGGACCGCCCCGGGATCGTGATCGCCTCGTCGGTCGAGGGCTTGAGCCGGCCGTTCTCGCCGTAGAGCTTGAGGTCCACCTCCGCCGCGCTGTCGTCCGGGTTGGTCAGGTGCACATAGTCCTGCCGGTCCTTCGCGGTGCTCGCGCCGGGAAACCAGAAGTCCGTGTCGGGCGCGGTGCACGCGGTGCCCAGCACGCCGCGCCCGCTGCCCGCGGCCACCGTGGTGGTCTGCTGCACGGTCCAGCCGGGGGCGAGGGCGCCGTCGGCGGTGCCGATGAGCGCGGGGGCGTCCGAGCGGTCGGTCTCGGCGGTGACCGGCTTCCCCGGTTCCTTCAGGGGCACGACGGGCTTGCTCGCCTTGTCTTTCCGAGTGCCTTTCCGGGAGTCGTCCTGCGGGCCCTGGGCGGGCAGCAGCCCGGCGGTCCCCTTCTTCGTGTTCTTCGTGCCCTGCGCGCCCGCCCCCTTGGGGGTGAACGCGGTGTAGGTGGTGCTGCCCACGTCCGAGGAGGTGGGCGTCGGGCACAGGAGCGTGGAGCGCTCGACGGGCAGCCTCGTGGCCGCCTTGGCCGCCGGTGCCGTGCCGTCGGACGACCCCGCGGTCAGCGAGGCGACGCCGGTGACGGCGGCGAGCGCCGTGGCGGCGCCGATCAGGGACAGGATGGTGCGGTTCATCGCTGCTGCTCGCTCCCGTCGCGGCGGTCCTCGGGCTCGGCGCCGCCGTACGTCGTGTCGCCCTGCGAGGGGGTCGTGTCGCCCTGCGGGGGGTACGTGCCGCCGTCGGGGTAAGGCTGCTGCTGGTCGTAGGCGTACGGATCGGCGTACTGGCCGCTCGCGTACGGGTCCGCCGGGTACTGGCCCTGGCCTTGGGCGTACTGCCCTTGCCCGTACTGGTCCTGGCCGTACTGATCCTGGCTGTACTGGTCCTGGCTGTACTGGTCGCCCTGATAGCCGGTGCCCGCGCCCTGGTACTCGCCGCCCTGGTACTGGTCGCCCTGATAACCGGTGCCCTGGTAGCCGGCGCCGGAGTAGTCACCGCCGGGGTACTGCTCGCCCTGGTACTGGCCGCCCTGGTGCTGGTCGCCTGCGTACTGGCCGCCTGCGTACTGGCCGTAGCCCGCGCCCGCGTACGGCTGGGCCTCCCACTCGCCGTACTGCTGCTGCGGCACCGCCGCGTACGGGTCGGCGGCGGCCTCCTGGGCCGCCTGGCTCGCCTGATCCGCCGGCGGCGCCGCCACCGGCGCGTCGGGCGTCTGCTCGTCAGCCGTCTGCTGCTGCGCGGCCTGCGCCGCCGCCTCCGCCTCCGCCTCCGCGGCGGCCCGCAGCCGCCGCGCCCGGCGCCCGTCGCCCGCCAGGTCCTCGGCCGTGACCGCCGCGGCCTCCGCCTCCGGCAGGTCGTCGTCGACCGTACGGCGGCGGCCCGGCAGCGCCAGCACCACCAGGACCAGCGCGAGCAGCCCCTGGGCCCACACCCAGGCGGTGTGCGTGACGGGAGTGTCGTAGCTCAGGTCCAGCCGTCCGCCGTTCGCCGGCAGTTCGAAGCCCTGCGCCCAGCCGTCCACGGTCGTCGCCTTCAGCGGCTTGCCGTCGAGCGTGGCCTGCCAGCCGGGCGTCGCCTTGTCGGCGATCCGCAGCACCCGCCCCGCCGGGCCGGCCGGGACGGTGGTGTGCGCCTCGACAGCGCCGGAGGGGACATTCACCGGGGCCGTCCGGGCCCCGGCCGTCGAGCCCTGCCCGCCCGCCTCGCCCGCCTGGGCGCCGGGGACGATGGCGACCCGCGAGATCCGCTGGTCGACCCGCCACAGGGCGCTGCCGTCCTCCTGGCTGAGCCGGGTGAGCCCCGGTGTGGCGTCCAGCACCCGGCTCATCTGGCGCGGCGCGCTGTCGCGCACCACCACATACCGAATGGCGTAGCCGCCGAGCTGGCTGGTCTGGTCGGCGCCGGAGCCCGCGATCAGGTTGGCCACGACCCGGTCGAGCCGACTGTCGCCGCCGGCCGCGCCGGCGAGCTCGGCATCGCCGAGCCGGGCGCCGGAGCCGCGCACCAGGACGTAGTCGGCGCGGGCGGCGTCGCCGTCGAGGACGAGGGTGCGCGCCTGGTCGCGGGTGCCGCTCTCGGCCGCGACGAAGGCCGGGACCTGGTCGGAGTCGCGCCGCCCGACCGGGCCGTCCGCGCCGCTCAGCATCCAGCCCGCGGCGGCCCACAGGGGGGCGGCGGCCGCGGCCGCGGCGATCAGCAGCGCGAGCGGCTGGCGCCAGCCGAAGCTCTGCGCCGCGACGCGCTCCCGCGCGCCCTCCGCGCCCACCACGCCGGCGCTCAGCAGCGCCAGCCCGTAGACGAGGGTCGCGGGCCCGGCCCAGCCGGAGCCGTTCGCGAGCGCCGCGAAGAGGAAGCCGGTGAGGGCCACGGCCCATGCCGTACGGACCGCCGACTGCCGCTCGCCGCGCATCAGGGCGCCGAGGGCCGCCAGCACGAAGCCGAGCAGCAGAAGCGTTCCGCCGGCCTTGGGGCCGCCGGGGCTCAGCGCGAGCAGGTTCAGGGCGGACGCGGAGCCGGTGGTGTAGCCGAGACCCGCCTCGTCCAGGAACCGGCCCGGGTCGGTCAGCAGATCGGCCGACCAGGGCGCGAGCACGGCGAGCGGGGTGAGGACGACGGCGAGGAAGCGCAGCCCGTACGCCGTCAGCTGCTCGGTGCGGCTCTCCGCGAACCGCACCGCCAGCACCCCGAGGCCCAGGATCAGCGCGATCGGCCAGACGATCGGCGTGAACGCCATGGTGAAGGTCAGCAGCAGGGCGTACGCCCAGGTGGCGCGCCAGCTCGGCCGTTCGCCGCGGCGCGCCCGCTCGCCGAGCCCGAGCCCGCTCGCCGCGACCGCGGCGCGGGCCATCAGCGGCAGCAGGACGGCGAGTACGGCGGTGCCGAGCCGCCCGCTCGCCAGCGCCCCGGTCGCGGCCGGCAGGAAGGCGTACGCGACGCTTCCCCAGGCGCGCAGCAGCCGGGACTCGACGAGCGGCCGGGAGGCGAAGTACGCGGTGAAGCCGGCCAGCGGCACCGAGCAGACCAGCAGCAGCGTGAGCGTGAAGCCGGTGCTGCCCAGGAAGAGCGTGGCGACCGAGGCGAGCACGGCCAGATACGGCGGGGCGCTCTGCGTCCCGCCGGTCCCCACCGGGTGCCAGCCGTCCAGATAGCGTGCCCACAGCTCGGAGACGCTGTCGGGCGCGGGCAGCAGCGCGCCGCCCGACAGCGCCCCGCCGCCGAGCAGGTCGCGGCAGGCGACGAGCGAGACGAGCAGCAGCACGACGAAGAGCATCGGCCCGGGCTTGCGCGCGATCCGCTTCAGCCGGGCGAACTGCTCGACCTCCAGGAAGTCGGCGTCGTCGCCGCCCGGCCCGGACTCCACGGCCCCGTGCCGCCCGCCGGAGGACAGCTCGGGCTCCGACCGTCCGCCGAAGTTGCTCGCGATCTGCTCGGCGGTGGCCCGCACGGTGGCGCCGGGCGGCGGGAACAGCGGCCGCAGCTCGCCCTTCTCGGCCACGGGCCGCCCGCGCCGCTTGCGCGCGGCGAGGATCTTCTCGGGGCGCAGCAGCGTGCCGAAGAGCCCGGCGACCTCGTCCAGCGCCTGTCCGGGCACCTTGCCCACCAGATACGCGAGGGTGCGCAGCAGCGTGCCGAGCACCAGCCGCAGCATGACGTACGGAAGCGCCGCCCCGCGGCTGTTGACCAGCAGGGTGTAGGCCGCGCCGGCCTTGTCGACGCGGTGCGGGCCGGCGACGGAGCGGCCCACGCAGTCGATGGGGCGCCGCTCGCGGGCGGCGGCCTCGGCGTGGCGCAGCGCGGCGTCCGGCGCGATCAGCACCTGGTGGCCGGCGGCCTGGGCGCGCCAGCACAGGTCCACGTCGTCGCGCATGAGGGGCAGCCGGGGGTCGAAGCCGCCGAGCTCCTCCCAGACGTCGCGGCGCACCAGCATGCCGGCGCTGGAGACCGACAGCACCGGCCGCACCTGGTCGTGCTGGCCCTGGTCCTGCTCGCGCCGCTCCAGGCCGGTCCAGCGGCGGCCGCTGCGGGCGATGCTGACGCCGACTTCGAGCAGTTGCCTGCTGTCGTACCAGCTGCGCAGCTTGGGCCCGACGATCGCGGCGCGCGGGTGGTCGTCGGCGACCCGCAGCAGCTCGGCGAGGGCGTCCGGGGCGGGGGCGCAGTCGTCATGCAGCAGCCACAGCCACTGGACGGGCTCGCCGTGGGGCAGCTCCGGCATGTCGTACGCGTCGTCGCGCCAGGCGCGGTTGACGGGGTCCCAGCCGCTGGGGCGCTTGAGGTACGGCAGCTCGTCGGGGCCCAGCACCTCGGCGCCGCGGACCACCTCGGCGACGGCCGTGCCGAAGCCGCTGCGGCGGGCGAGGTGGAGCACCCGGTCGGGGCCGAGGGCGTCGGTCAGCAGCTGCGCCGAGTTGTCGGCGCTGCCGGTGTCGGCGGCGATGACGCTCTGGACGGGCCGCTCCTGGCCGAGCAGCCCGGCCAGCGCGTCGGGCAGCCAGCGGGCGCCGTCGTGGGCGACGAGCACGGCGGTGACGACATGCCGGGGAAACTCGGGTAGGTGCGTGGGAGCGTGGGCGGGAGCGGGCACGGCGCTTTGAGCGGGCGCAAACTCGGCGTTGGCGGCCGGGTATCGGGCCGCCTGGTGGCTGTGCACGGACATCGAGGTACGGGCCCCGGTTCGCTGGACTGCAGTGGACGTGCGCGCCCTTGGCGGCGCCCGCGCGTCTCGGACGGGGCCCCACACTAACGGCTGTGTACACGGCGGTCCGCCTCCCGGCGCCAAGGAGCGGGGGGCGGACCGTGCGTTCTGCGCGCGTAGTGCGTGATGTCAGACGGCGGCCTTCTTCAGACGGCGGCGCTCCCGCTCGGACAGACCGCCCCAGATGCCGAAGCGTTCGTCGTTGGCGAGGGCGTACTCGAGGCATTCGGAACGGACCTCGCAGGCGAGGCAGACCTTCTTCGCCTCTCGGGTGGATCCGCCCTTTTCCGGGAAGAACGACTCGGGATCGGTCTGGGCGCACAACGCGCGCTCCTGCCAACCGAGCTCCTCGTCCGCCTCTTCGACCAGCAGTTGCTGGAACAACTCGGTCATGTGCGCCCCTCGTCTGTCATTGCGTCCCCGCGCCTGCTGCCGTCGGTCCTGCGGCAAAACGACACGAGTGAAATTACAAGTGTGCCGATCCGGGCCAGTCAAGCCGAGATCTGCTATTGAGCCCCTTATTCACTCTGCGGAACCAAGGTGACGCAGAAAGTGTTCAAATCGGCCTAAAGCTGACAGCTTCCCCGACCGTCACCCCTGCCCCTCCTCTTGCTCACACAGGAGGACGTCATGAAGGCCGATCCCGTTGCGCCCCAGGGGGATTCCAGGTGCTGCGCCATCTGACCCGTTCCCGGCCGGCACAAACCTTTCTGCCGCTCCGGTAACCGGATGAGGTGAAACATCGCCCACCATCCGGACGTCAAGTTGACACAGGGGTCGGCGACCCGGTCTCCTTGTCCGCATGTCAGTGACCCCCGCGCCCCGGCCGACCCGTGACCACGGGTTCCGCTGCGCTGTGCAGGCTCGCTGTCGCTGTTCCAGCTGTTGATGCCTGTCGATAGCCCCTGAGCTCCAGCCATCTCGACAGCCGCCCTCGTGGCCGCCGCCCCTCGCGGCCCCCTTACGCAGCCGTCTTACGCAGCCGCCCCCGCGCCCGCCAAGCACCGCGCCTTCCGCCGAGGAACCCCCCATGAACAGCGACGTCCAGATCGCCGGTGACCCGCTCGCCATCCCGCATCTGCTGCCGCCCGCCCCCGCACACCCCTCCACCGTCTCCGCCTTCGCCGGACTGGCCCGCTCCATCGCGGCCGACCGCGACAGCTGGGCGCCCCTGGTCCAGTACGACGCCACCAGCCGCTGGTACCACCGGCTGCGCACCGGCCCCGGCTACGAGGTGTGGCTGCTCAGCTGGGTCCCCGGGCAGGGCAGCGGGGCCCATGACCACGGCGCGTCCTCGGGCGTGCTGACCGTCCTCGAAGGCGAGCTGACCGAGCGGGTGGGGCACGGCGGGCGGCACACCCTGACGGCGGGCGCGCAGCGCGTCTTCGCGCCGGGCTATGTCCACGATGTCGTCAACGACGCGCTCGAACCGGCCGTCAGCCTGCACATCTACTTCCCCGGGTTGACCGACATGCCGATGCACCCCTCGCAGGACGCGGTGCGAGAGCAGGCGGAAGGCCGCGTTCCGGACGCCCCGGACACATTGGATGTCCTAGGCGGCTGACAGTATGTCCGCATGCGCATTGTGGTTCTGGCAGGTGGCATCGGCGGCGCCCGTTTCCTCCGCGGTCTGAAGTCGGCGGCGCCGGACGCCGACATCACCGTCATCGGGAACACCGGCGACGACATCCACCTCTTCGGGCTGAAGGTCTGCCCCGACCTCGACACGGTCATGTACACCCTCGGCGGCGGCATCCACGAGGACCAGGGCTGGGGCCGGGCGGATGAGACCTTCGCCGTCAAGGAGGAGCTGGCGGCGTACGGCGTCGGGCCCGAGTGGTTCGGCCTCGGCGACCGGGACTTCGCCACCCACATCGTCCGGACGCAGATGATCGGCGCCGGCTATCCGCTGAGCGCCGTCACCGAGGCCCTGTGCGCGCGCTGGCAGCCCGGCGTGCGGCTGCTGCCGATGACCGACGACCGGGTCGAGACACACGTCCTGATCGACGACCCCGACGCCCAGGCTGCCGAGGGGGCCGCCGAGGGCCGTCCCGGCCGCAAGGCCGTGCACTTCCAGGAGTACTGGGTGCGGCTGCGCGCCTCCGTGCCCGCCCACGCCGTCATCCCCGTCGGCGCCGATCAGGCCAAGCCCGCGCCCGGGGTGCTGGAGGCCATCGCCGGGGCCGACGTCGTCCTCTTCCCGCCCTCCAACCCCG
The DNA here is from genome assembly GCF_053890475.1 of Streptomyces sp. LZ34. Taxonomy (NCBI): domain Bacteria; kingdom Bacillati; phylum Actinomycetota; class Actinomycetes; order Kitasatosporales; family Streptomycetaceae; genus Streptomyces; species Streptomyces sp. LZ34. The sequence continues at coordinate 7,722,414 of NZ_CM132680.1, read as the reverse complement.
TCGTCAGCATCGGCACCATCCTGGCCGTGCCCGGCGTCCGGGAGGCCATCGCCGACGCCGGGGTGCCCGTGGTGGGCCTGTCCCCCATCGTCGGCGACGCGCCCGTGCGCGGCATGGCCGACAAGGTGCTGGCCGCCGTGGGCGTGGAGTCCACCGCCTCGGCCGTCGCCCGCCACTACGGCTCCGGGCTGCTCGACGGCTGGCTCGTGGACACCGTGGACGCCGCGGCCGTGGACGAGGTCGAGGCGGCCGGGATCCGCTGCCGCGCCGTCCCGCTGATGATGACCGACGTCGAGGCCACGGCCCGGATGGTCGCGGAGGCCCTGGCGCTGGCCGAGGAGGTACGGGCATGACGCAGGCCCCGATGTACCGGGTGTGGGCGCTCCCCGGCGTCCCCGAGGTGCGCCCCGGAGACGACCTCACCAAGCTCATCGCCGACGCCGCGACCGCCGAGGGCCTGCCGGGGCTCGCGGACGGCGATGTCCTGCTCGTCACCTCCAAGATCGTCAGCAAGGCGGAGGGGCGCGTCGTCCAGGCCGCGGACCGCGAGGCCGCCATAGACGCCGAGGCGGTCCGGGTCGTCGCCAGGCGCGGGCGCACCCGCATCGTCGAGACCCGGCACGGCCTGGTGATGGCCGCGGCCGGGGTCGACGCCTCCAACACCCCGGCCGGGACCGTCCTGTTGCTCCCCGAGGACTCCGACGCCTCCGCGCGGCGCATCCAGGCCGGGCTGCGGGACGCGCTCGGGGTCGAGGTGGGGGTGGTGGTGACCGACACCTTCGGGCGGCCGTGGCGCAGCGGGGTGACCGACGTCGCCATCGGGGCGGCGGGGGTGCGGGTGCTGGAGGATCTGCGCGGCGGCACCGACGCCCATGGCAACCCGCTGAGCGCCACCGTGGTCGCCACGGCCGACGAACTGGCCGCGGCGGGCGACCTGGTCAAGGGGAAGGCGGGCGGGCTGCCGGTGGCGGTGGTGCGGGGTTTGCCGCATGTCGTACGTACGGGAGGCACCGCAGGAGAGCGCCCTGACGGCACGGACAACTCCAGCAGCCCCGAAAGCCCTGTCAGCACCAGTGCCCCCGCCGACCCCGACCTGGGCGCGCGGCCCCTGATCCGCGGGGCCGCCGACGACATGTTCCGGCTCGGGACCTCCGAGGCCGTCCGGGAGGCCGTCACGCTGCGCCGTACGGTGCGGGAGTTCACCGACGAGCCGGTGGACGGCGCCGCGGTGCGCCGGGCCGTGGCCGCCGCGATCACCGCTCCGGCCCCGCACCACACCACGCCCTGGCGGTTCGTCCTCCTGGAGTCGGAGGAATCGCGGCTGCGGCTGCTCGACGCGATGCGCGAGGCATGGATCGAGGATCTGCGCGGCGACGGCTTCTCCGAGGAGAGCATCGCCAAGCGGGTGCGGCGCGGGGATGTGCTGCGCAAGGCGCCCTACCTGGTCGTGCCCTGCCTGGTCGCGGACGGCGCCCATGACTACCCCGACGCCCGGCGGAGCACCGCCGAGCGCGAGATGTTCGTGGTGGCGGCGGGCGCCGGCGTGCAGAACCTGCTGGTCGCGCTGGCGGGTGAGGGCCTGGGGTCGGCGTGGGTGTCGTCGACGATGTTCTGCCGTCCGGTGGTGCGTCAGATGCTGGGACTGCCCGAGGAATGGGACCCGATGGGGGCGGTCGCGGTGGGCCGCGCGGCGGCGCCGCCCTCGGCCCGGCCGCCGCGGGACGCCGACGCGTTCCTGGTGGTGCGCTAGAAAGCCCCGCCCCTTAAGGCATCCCGCCCCCTAAGGATCCCGCCCCTTAAGGGCCGTCCCCCCACGGTCGTACGGGGCCCGGGAACTTCCGTCCGCGGGGGGACGGGTCAGGCCAGCTCGCTGCCTAGGTTCAAGAGCCGTAGGAGAAACCCAGCGGCGAGAGGCGGCAGGCGTGATCGAGGCACGAGGGCTCACCAAGCGGTACGGGGACAGAACGGCGGTCGAGGACCTGACCTTTACGGTCCAGCCCGGCAGGGTCACCGGCTTTCTGGGGCCCAATGGCGCGGGCAAGTCCACGACCATGCGCATGATCCTCGGCCTGGACGCCCCCACCCGCGGCCGGGTCACCGTGGCCGGCCGCCCGTACGCGGAGCACCCCGCCCCGCTCACCGTGGCCGGCGCCCTCCTGGAGGCGAAGTCCATCCACAAGGGGCGGTCGGCGCTCGGCCATCTGATGGCCCTCGCGCACACCCACGGCATCCCCCGCCGCCGCGTCGAGCAGGTCCTCGACCAGGTCGGGCTGCGCGAGGTGGCGGGCAGGCGGGTGGGCGGCTTCTCGCTCGGGATGGGCCAGCGGCTGGGCATCGCAGCCGCGCTGCTCGGCGACCCCTCCACGGTCATCCTGGACGAGCCGGTCAACGGCCTCGACCCGGAGGGCGTGCGGTGGATCCGTACACTCCTCAAGGAGCTGGCGGCCGAGGGCCGTACCGTCTTCGTCTCCTCCCACCTGATGAGCGAAATGGCCGTCACCGCCGAGCACCTGATCATCATCGGGCGCGGCAGGCTGCTGGCCGACACCACCGTGGAGCAGTTCGTCCGGAGCGCGGGGGTGGGCGAGGTCAAGGTCGTCAGCCCCGAGGCGGCGCGGCTGCGCGACCTGCTGGCCGCACCCGGCGTCGAAATCACCTCGGACGGGCCCGGCACGCTCCGCGTCACCGGCGCGGACGGCGAGCACATCGGGAGCGCCGCCGCGCGCCACGGCATCCCCGTCCACGAACTCACCCCGCACACCGCCTCCCTGGAGGAAGCCTTCATGGAACTCACCCGCGACGCCGTCGAGTACCGCGAGGGGGCCGCCGCGTGACCGCCACGGCCGCATACCGCGTCACCCGCGTGCGCGTGCTGCGCTCGGAGTGGTCCAAGCTGTGGTCGGTGCGCTCCACGGGGATCGCGCTCGGTGCCACCGCACTGCTGACCATCGTCATCGGCGCGCTCATCGGGGCGAACTACAGCTCGGGAAACGGGGACGGGATCACCGGGCCGGTGCAATTCACCCTCCTCGGCATCCAGTTCAGCCAACTGATCGTCGCCGTTCTCGGGGTCATGGTGACGGCCGGTGAGTACTCGACCGGCATGGTCCGCGCCACCATGGCGGCCGTTCCGCGCCGACTGCCGGTGCTGTGGGCCAAGGCCGCCGTCTTCGGCGCCACCGCCTTCGTCACGCTGCTGGTGACCACCTTCGCCACCTTCATGCTCGCCCAGACGTTCCTCAACAGCACCGACCAGGAGGCCGCGCTGACCGACCCGGGGATCGCCCGCGCCCTGGTCGGCGCGGCGGCCGGGATCGCCCTCATCGGGGTGATCTCGCTCGCGCTGGGCGCCGCGCTGCGCGGCGTCCCGGCCGGGATCGGCGCGTACATCGGCGGGGTGCTGATCCTCCCTGAGGTGGTGGGCATGCTGCCGTTCGGGGCGGCGGAGGACGCCGTCGCCTACTTCCCGTCCCGGACCTTGGAGGCCCTGATGACGACGGGCTCCGAGGCGGACCTGCTCTCCCCCGGGGCGGCGTTCGTGGCGCTGTGCGCCTGGGTGGCGGTCGCGCTCGGCGCGGCGGGGCTGCTGCTGCGGCGCCGCGACGTGTGACCCAGCGACAGCCCATGACCTCCGAGTGGTCCCCCGGCACCCTGTCGCTGACCCGCCGCTTCCACCTGGCCGTGCGGCGCGTACGGGACTTCGACGCCCGCCGGCCGCTGGTGTGGGACCTGCTGCTGACGGGCGTACTCGCCCTGGCCGCGCTGGCCGACCTCATCGGTGCGCGGTGGAAGCTGACGGCGCACGGGACGGATGTGCCGGGCTGGCTGCCATGGCTGGTGAGCGCCGGATTCGTACTGCCGGCGGCCTGGCGGCGGCGCAAGCCCCTCGCCGTCATGTGCGTGCTGGCGGTGCCGGGGTTCGTCGACAGCTGGACCGGGATCGCTCTGGAGGCCGGGGCGATCCGGATGGCGGTCCTGTACGGGATCGCGGTGCGGCGGCCCTGGCCCGAGCTGGTCTGGGCGAGCGCGCTCGCCGCCGCCCAGATCACCGTCTCCGCCGTGCGGTGGCCGGAGGGCGACTTCGACCGGCAGCTCGTGCCGAACCTGATGACGTGCGCGGTCATGGTGCTCGCCGGCATCGCGGTCCGCACCCGCCGCGACTACACGGCCTCGCTGCTGGAGCGGGCCAGACAGCTGGAGGTGGAGCGGGACCAGCAGGCGCGGCTCGCCGCCGCGGCCGAACGGGCCCGGATCGCCCGGGAGATGCACGACATCATCGGCCACCACCTGTCCGTCATCACCGGCCTGGCCGACGGCGGCTCGTACGCGGCCCGCAAGAACCCCGAGCGCGCGACACAGGCCCTGGAGGCCATCGGCGACACCAGCCGCGAGGCCCTGGGCGAACTGCGCAAGCTGCTGGGCATGTTGCGGGACGCGACCGCCGATCTGGCCCCGCAGCCCGCGCTCGCGGACCTCGACCAACTGCTGGGCCGGGTCCGCGAGGCGGGGCTGCCGGTGCGGGTGACCACCTCGGGCCGGGGCGGCGAACTCTCCCCCGGTCTGCAGCTCGCCGTCTACCGCATCGTCCAGGAAGCCCTCACCAACACCCTCAAGCACGCCGGGCCCGGCGCGAACGCCGAGGTGACCATCGGATACGCGCCGCACGGCGTCGACCTCGGCATCACGGACACGGGCTCCGGCACCGCCTCGAACGGCCCGGACGGCAGCCCGGACGGCGGCCAGGGCATCCCCGGTATGCGGCAGCGCGCCGCGCTGTACGGCGGCACACTCGACGCGGGCCCGCTGCCCTCGGGCGGCTGGCGCGTACACGTACATCTACCGGCCGAGCGGAGCAAGCAGCAGTGACCACGGTGGCGATCGCGGACGACCAGGCCATGCAGCGCTTCGGCTTCCGGATGCTGTTGGAGAGCCAGGACGACATGGCGCTGGTCGGCGAGGCCGAGACCGGCTCCGCGGCGGTGCGGCTGTGCGCCGAGTTGCAGCCGGACGTGGTGCTGATGGACGTCCGGATGCCCGGCCTCGACGGCATCGAGGCCACCCGCCGTATCGTCGCGTCCGGCGGCCGCACCCGCGTGCTGATCCTCACCACCTTCGACCTCGACGAGTACGCCCACGCCGGGCTGCGGGCCGGGGCCAGCGGCTTCCTCGTCAAGGACGCCCGCCCGGAGGAACTGCTCGCGGGCATCCGGGCCGTGGCGAGCGGCGACGCGGTCGTCGCCCCGGCCCTGACCCGCCGCCTCCTCGACCGCTACGCCCACCAGCTGCCGGTGGCCGGAGCGGCCGACGGGGCCGACCCCCGGCTGACGGCCCTCACCGGCCGCGAGCGCGAGGTGCTTACGGCGATCGGCCGGGGCTGGACGAACGGCGAGATCGCGGAGCGGCTGGTGGTCGCGGAGTCCACCGTCAAGACGCATGTGGGCCGCATCCTCGCGAAGATCGGCGCCCGGGACCGGGTCCAGGCGGTGATCTTCGCGTACGACACCCGGCTGGTCCGGCCGGAGTAGACGATCCATTGCCATGAGTGTCATGCACACATACAGTGAGTAGCCGTTGTCTTCTGCGGTACGGGATGGGAGAACTCATGGAGCGAGCCTGGGAGGCCAACCCCGCGGCCTCGTTCGAGCGGCGGTTGGGGAAGTCCGCCAAGGAGCTGAACGCCACCGGTGGCCGCGACGGCTGCCCCGACATCTGGCAGTTGGACAACGGCGACATCGCGGTGATCGGCCGGGACCTCACGGAGACGTACGCGGCCCGGTTGCCCGAGGACGTCAAGATCGCCGCGGACGAGCGGCTGGTGATCCTGCCGGGTGCGATGCTGAGCTCGGCGAAACCGGATATTCCCGACGCTCAGCCCTGACGGTCTCCGCCTCCAGACGTCGCGCGGCGAGCAGCTTGATCTGGACAGCTACACGTCACCCACAAGACACCGGCGATCAAGCAGTGCTGCCGACCCATCCGAATCCCCGCCTCAGGACACTAGGCACCTTCCGCCGGCACCGAGAACAGGGGGCGGAAGTAGGAGGGGTCCGCCCTCTCCTCGACCATGCGCCCCTCAGCCTCCGCCCACGCATGGGCGCCGAACGGCAGGCGGGCCCGTACTCCCACCGTCCAGGTGGGCCAGGTGCCGCGTGCCCGGCACAGCAGGACGATCGCCAGTGAACGAGGCAGACACCCCTCGTCCCCGGCACAGCGGAGGCTGACGGCCACCACGGCCTCCCGGGCGGCGCGGGTCTCCGTCTTTTGTCCCGCCCACCCATGACTTCGCCACCAGAGCAACGAGAGCACGGAACGAGGCCCCGGCAACGGCCTGCCGGGGCCCTTCGCGCGCGCCTGAGCTGCCTAGCGGTCGAACTCCCGCGTCTTGACGCCCAGGAGGAACGCCTGCCACGCCCCTCCCGTGAACGTCAGCCGCGGGCCGCTCCGGTCCTTGCTGTCCCGTACGGAACGGCCACCGATGACCGTTGGGGCGATTTCTACGCAATTGCCCTCTTGCATGGAGTAAGAAGACTTACGGTACGGTCCAATAACCTCTGGGGTCATCTCTCTTCCTCGCTGCTCCGCAGTGCGCCCCGAATGAGTCGCGCACTCGCATCCGGGCCCAGTGCCGCCGATCGTAGTTGGTCAAAAGCGTTGGCGTAAGCGCCGAGGTCGTCGGGATCCTCAAGCACAGAGGTGCCACGCAGGTTTTCCATGGTCACCGCTTCAACCGCAGCATCGGAGTCGAAGCTGAACGAAGAAAACGCAGAAATCCCCGCAAGCAAACCAGCAGTAAATGGCAGGACTTGAACGGTGACATTCCGCCTCCCGCCTACCTCAAGTACGGCGGACAACTGTTCACGGTGGACCGCAGCGCCGACCAGCGGATGAATGATTACAGGTTCCCAAAGGATGGCCGTATACATGGCCCCTCCGGGCTCAATTTTCACCTGTCGCATCTCGCGCGCCTTCACCAGATGCGCCGCCCGTTCGGGATCAACACAATTTGGGCCCGCCGCAATAGTCGCCTCCGCGTAGGCAGGGGTTTGCAGGAGGCCCGGAACCATAACCGGTTGCCATTCCCGGATGAAGGTAGCGTCATCCTCAATCGCGATGTGATCGAGATAGTCCTCGCGCAAGTGCGCCGCATGCTCGAGCCACCAACCGCGACGGTTGGCGTTCCTGGCCAAGTTCTCAAGCTTCGCCCGCACTTCACCGTCTTTGACGCCGTAAGCGTCCAGCAGTAGGCGAATGTCGACAACGCGAGCGGTTACGTGGCCAGACTCAACGCGACTGATCTTGGCTGCCGAGGCTTCGAGCACTGCCGCGGCTTGCTGCTGATCCAGCTTTGCGGCAAGTCGGTACCGCTTGAGCGCTGCACCGAGTCGCCTGCTGCGCACGGTCGGCTTTCCCCCTGCGGGCATGGGTTCCCCACCTCTCTGCTGACTACCCAGCGCGACTATGAGCCCACTGTACGGCTCGACAACACGACAGCCCCCGCCATGCAAGCATGCATAACTAGGAGTTGCGCAACGCATGCACACGACCCTAACCTCTTGAACACGCGCCACTACAGAGCGCGAGCTTGACGATGAGTCAGGGGGTAGCACGCATGCCCACCGCCACGGCGGACCGCCGGGACACCTTTCGTGTCTCCAAACACAAGCGCAGCGTCCCGGGTGTACGGACCCGCATACGGAAGACCCTCGCGGATTGGGGGATCAGCGGCACTCTCGCCGACGACGTCACCCTGTCGGTTGACGAACTGGTGTCCAACGCCATCCGCCACTGCCGCGTGACGTTCGCTCTGATCGAGATCACCGTCTCTGTTGAGGGCGGAGCCCTACTCCTTGAGGTTTCCGACCCCGACAGAGACAAGATCCCCCAACTCCGGACCCCCGACTCGGACGAAGAGAGCGGACGCGGGCTGTACCTCGTCTCGCAGCTGGCGGAAACGTGGGGCCACAGGCACGAGGAACACAGCAAATGCGTCTGGGCGCGTTTCGTGATCGCAGAAGAGGTCACGTGCACCGACTGACGTACGACGGAAACGAAGAGACCTACCGCGCCAGGACAGAGGCGATACGGGCCATGGCCGGAGCGATCCAGGACATGCCGTTAACCGTTGCCGAACGCCGCGCGTTCAAGTTCTGGTACACGCACCACAATTACCGCTCGGTGGCGCTCGCCCTGTACCGGGGTAGCAGATACGAACTGCGGGTGTCCGTCGCCGGTGTGCGGCGCGTGTTCGCCATCGACCCGCTCCCGCCGCGCCCAGCCCGCCACGCCCCACAGATCCTCGTTACGCGGCAGGACCTCACCGCGTAATCGGCGCAAGAGGCGCAGAGGCCCCGCACCTCCGCAGGCGGAGCCCCTGCGTCCCAGTACAGAAACGCCCCAGGACAGCAGGCAGGCCGTCCCGGGGCGGCCAACAGAAAGGGCTGTGGACCTTGCTAAACCTTATCGCTCGATTCCTGGCTTGGGTGGTGGCCATCCGGCCACCCCGCCCCCCGCGCGACGAGCCGGAAGCCGACGCCGTACGAACGGTGTTCGCGTGGTCCTACCGGGCGCTGACCGCCGAGGCCGCGACGCTGTTCCGACTGCTCGGCCTGCATCCGGGACCGGCCTTCGGAGTGCCCGCCGCCGCCGCGATCGCCGGCGTCAGCACCGCCCGAGCCCACCGCCTGCTGGACTCTCTCGCCGGGGCCCATCTGCTGGAGCAGACCGCTCCCGACCGCTACGAGTTCCATGACCTGCTGCGCGCGTATGCGACCGACCAGGCCCAGTACGAGGAGACGCCCGAGACCCGAGCGGCCGCGGTGCGCCGGATCCTCACCTGGTACGTACACGCCGCCGACGCGGCCCAGGGGCAGCTCAACCCGGGAGAGGCCCACATCCCGCTCAGCCCTCTGGACGCTGGTGTCGCCGCCCTGACCTTCGACAGCTACGAGCAGGCCATGTCCTGGTACGAGCTGGAGTCGGCGAACCTGATGGCCGTCGCTCGCGAGGCGGAGGCGGCCGGACTGGACCAGATCGCCTGGCAGCTGGCGGCCGTGCTGCGCAGCGTGCACATGCTGCTCAACCCGTTCGAGGACTGGCTGGCCATGGGACACATCGGGCTGCGGGCCGCGCGGCGGCTCGGTGACCGTGGCGCCGAGGCCGAGATCCTGGAAAGCCTGGGCATGGCCTGCACCCAGTCTCACCGACTGCCCGAAGCGGCGAACTTCCACCAGGCCGCCCTGGCCATCCGCCGCGAGCGCGGAGACCGGCTGGGCGAGTCGCTCTCCCTCAACGACATTGGCCTGATCCGCCTCAGGGAACGGCGGTTGAGCGACGCGAAGAGCTGCTTCGACGAGGCTTTGACGCTCTTCCGGGAGATCGGCGCCGCCCAGTGGGAGGCCGTCGCGAGGGCGAACGCCGCCGAGGTGGCGTACGAACGCGGAGCGGCGGAGCAGGCCCGCGACCTCGCCCGGAGCGCCCTGGAGATGTTCCGCGCGCTGGACAACAAGGGGGGCCAGGGCAACGTCCTTCGGCTGCTCAGCGCCGCCTGCGCCGACCGGGGAGAGCCACAGGAGGCCCTCGGATACGCGCGGCAGGCGGTGGACATCGCGCTGAGCCATCGCAACACCATGTGGGAGGGGTACTGGCTGCTCACCCTGGGGCGGGCCCAGCAGGCGACCGGCCACGCCGAGGACGCCCTGGCCTCGTACCAGAGGGCCGCCGTCATCCAGCGGCGGCTCGGTGACCGCTCACGCGAGGCGCGAGCCTGGCAGGGCGCCGGAGAGGCGTACCAGCAGCTCGAGCGGTTCGACGAGGCGGCCGACTTCCACCGCAGCGCGGCGGCCACGCATCGCGACCTGAACGACGGCTGGCAGTTGGCCTTGGCCCTCGACGGGCTCGCCGGCGCGCTTGACGCGGCGGGCCGGTCCGACGAGGCGCGCGCGCACTGGTCCGAGGCGCTGACCCTGACAGCCGGATACGAGGACGCGCGAGCCGCTGAACGCCATACCCGGATCAGTCGAGCCCTCGAGAGGCCATGACTGGCTACTCCGCTGGCTCCACAACCTGGCACTCGACGATCCACAGCGGACCGTCCGCGCACTCGATCCGTACGCCCCCTTCATCCGGCCCGGTACGCGTCCGCAGCACCGACACCCAGCGGCCGTCCACCTGATCGGGATGGGGCCGCGGTGGCGCGGCAGCAGGGACGGATGGGCGTTGCCTGGGACACGCTCCCGGCGCTGCGAGGTAACAGCAGGTCGACCCCCGGAGGCAGGGACTCCACGATGCCGGCCACCGCGGCCGGCGCCCCCGGACCACTGCGGCGTCCAGGCCGCGACGCACGCGCGTACACGTACGCGACCGGCTGATGGCCAGCCGCCTCGCATGCGCTGTGCGCGAGGGCGAAGCCGTCGGCGGAGTGCGAGAACAGCACGATCCTGAGGCGCTCACTCAATGACGTCTCCTTTGCCAGGCTTCCCTTCGGGAACGCCGCCCGCGCCCACTCGCACCGTCTCCACCGGATCTCCCCCCGGCCCGCTCGGCCGCATCGACATCATGCCGTTCAACGATGGTGACAACAGAAGAGTTGAGTAACGCGTTCGGGGGAAAGCGTGAAACGACGGGGCATAGACGAGATCAGCCAGGGCTCCGCTGGTCGCTGGTCCGACCGCCGCACCACCGGCCGCCCCGTGGCCGCCGCCGACGCGGCCGCGAGCAGGACCGCGCGCAGGAAGCGACGAGCGTGCTCGCCGAGCCTTTGCATTGACGCTCGTGGACGGGGGTGTCAACCTCGGCACGTGCAGGTGACGATTCGAGAAGTTGCGAAGGCGGCCGGGGTCTCCCCGTCCACGGTGTCCCGGGCGCTGGCGCTGGGCGGGACGGTCAGCGCGGTCACCCGGGACCGGGTCCAGGCCGTCGCCGACCAGCTCGGCTACCAGCCGAACCGTGCTGCCCGCGGCCTCATCACCGGCCGTACGGGCCACCTGGGGGTGATCGTCCCGGACCTGCTCAACCCCTTCTTCGCGGAGATCTGCAAGGGCGTGCAGGCCCGCGCCCGGGGCCTCGGCCACGCCGTATTCGTCAGCGACGCCGAGCGGGACGAGGGCCTGGAGCTGGACGCGATCCGTACGATGGCGCCGGAGGTGGACGGCATCGTGCTGTGCGCTCCGCACCTGAGCAGCGAGGAATTGCGCTCCCTGGACCGACTCACCCACAAGCCGGTCGTGCTGCTGCACCGCAAGGAGCCCGGCTTCGCCAGCGTCACCGCCGACATGGTCGAGGGCATGACCGACGCCCTCACCCACCTCCACGCCCTCGGCCACCGCCGGATCGCCTACGTCGGCGGCCCCCGCAGCACCTGGACCGCCCAGGAGCGGGCCGCCGGGATCGAGGCCATGGCGGCCTCCAGCGAGGTCGAGATCGTCCAGGTCGGCAGCGTCGCCCCGCACTTCGACGGCGGCATCACAGGCGCCGCCGACGTGGTGCTGGCCAGCGGCGCCAGCGCGGTGGTCGCCTTCAACGACATCGTCGCCTTCGGCCTGATCAGCCGCTTCATCGCCCGCGGGGTCCGGGTGCCGGACGAGATGAGCGTGGTCGGCTGCGATGACATCGCCCTTTCCGGGATGGCCGCCCCGCCGCTGACCACCGTTAACGTCCCCAAGGCGCACGCCGCGCGGGCGGCGGTCGACCTGCTGTTCCGTATGCTGGGGACGCCCGCCGAGGAGGACGCGCAGCCGCTGCAGCGCGTGCTGCCGACGCACCTGGTGGTACGGGGGTCCACGGCTGTGATCGAGCGGCAGTAGGCGAGTGCCCCTCACTGGCCACGGCTGTGCCCGGTGCGGGACACGCCGAGAGAAAGCTGCGCTTACCAGCGGGGCAGCGCCGGATCGAACTCCGGCTGCACACTCCGCAGGTACGCCTTGTCGTTCCGGTGCTCGCGTCCCAGGGTCAGGTACACGGCGTGCAGCCGGTCCACGGCGGCGCGGTCGAGTTCGACGCCGAGGCCGGGGCCGCGCGGCACCGGGACCGAGCCGTCGATGAACGGCAGCGCGCCGGGTACCACGACGTCCTCCGCCGCGTTCCACGGGTAGTGCGTGTCGCAGGCGTGGTCGAGGCCCGCCGTGGCCGCCGCCGCGTGGGTCATCGCGGCCAGGCTGATCCCGAGGTGGGAGTTGGAGTGCATGGACAGCCCCCAGCCGACGGCCCGGCAGACGTCCCCGAGCGCGACGGTGGCCCGGAGGCCGCCCCAGATGTGGTGGTCGCCGAGCACGATCCGTACGGCGCCGCGCTCCACGGCGGGGCGTACGTTCTCCAACGAGGTCACGCACATGTTGGTGGCGAGCGGGAGTGGTGTCCGCGAGGCGACGGCGGCCATGTCCTCGACCCCGGCCACCGGGTCCTCCAGGTATTCCAGGACGTCCGCCAACTCGCCGACCGCCGCAAGGGCGGTCGCCAGGGTCCAGGCGGCGTTGGGATCGAGGCGGAGGGGGTGGTCGGGGAATTCGGCCCGCAGCGCGCGGATGGCGGCGATCTCCTCGTCCGGCGGGAACACCCCGCCCTTGAGCTTCAGCGATCGGAAGCCGTAGCGGTCCACCATGCTCTTCGCCTGGGCCGTGACGCCGTCCGGGGTCAGGGCCGCGCCCCACTCGTCCGCGCCCGAGCCCGGGTGTCCGGCCCACTTGTAGAACAGGTAGCCGCTGTACGGCACCGCATCCCGCACCCGGCCGCCCAGCAGGTCCACGACCGGTACACCCGCCAACCGCCCCTGCGCGTCCAGGCACGCCACCTCCAGCGCCGCGTACACGCGCCGCACGTCGAAGGCGGGCGCGGGAACCGGTGCCGGTCCGCGCGACTCGGGCGGGTCGACACGGTCGGCCCAGCGTCGCCAGGGCGCGTCGGGCCCGTACTCCACGCCGCTCGCGCGCCCGGCCAGCAGCTCCCGTACCAGCAGGGCCAGCTTTCCCGTCTCGTACACGCTGGTGCCGGGCAGCCGCGAGCCGACCAGCTCCAGCCAGTCCAGCTGCCAGGCGTGCCCGGCGCATTCCCCGAGGCCGGTCACCTCGCCGCCCCTGCCGTCGGCCACGACCAGTTCGACGATGGCGCGCAGGACATGGGGTTGGTGCACGCCGTCGGCGTTGAGCAGCGGGGGGTCGGCGAAGGCGACAGGTGTGATGCGCACTTCCTGGATGATCATGTGCGAAAGCCTTCCGGCAGTCTCGGGCGCAGGCCTCAGCCCTGCGGGACGGTCGTGTTGTACTTCTCGAACATCTCGGCCGCCGCCTCCCGCACGCTCTTCTTGCCGAACAGCACGTCCTCGTTGACCCGCTTGAACCCTGCCTTGTCCTCGTCGGAACCGGACGGGGGCATGGGAGACGAGGCAAACTTCTTCTCCAGTGCGCTCACGTACTCGTACACCATCCGGTTGCCGCCACTGAGGCCGGAAGCGATCCGGTTCATGATGTGCCTGTTCGGCGGCAGTCCCCGCACCACGCCAAGGATGGCGCCGGCTTCCGGGTCGTTCAGCAGGAAGTCGAGCAGCAGGGCGGCTTCCTGCTTGCGCTTGCTGCTTTGACGTACGCACATCATTCCCGCGCCCACGGTCAGTCCCAGGGGGGCGCTGGACGAAGCGGTGGGGAACGGAATGGCGGCGACGTCGCCGTAGGACTCGAAGTAGGGCATGACGCTGGAGGTGAGGTTGAACTCGGCGGTGGAGAGTTTCCGTACCAGGGGGGAGCTGGCGGGCGAGCCGTCGTAGGAGGCCGTGACGTTGGACGAGGTGAAGATCCCCTTGTCCCTCAGCCGCGCGGTCATCTCCCAGAACTTGGTGAGATCCTCCGCCGTGAAGCCGAGTGAGCCGTCGGCCGTGTACGTCGACTTGCCGCGCTGGACGAGCCAGACATTGAAGGTCTCGCTGTAGCCGCCGAAGTCGGTGATCGGCGCCCTGTCGGGTGCTGCCCGCTTGAGTGCTGGGCCGATCTCGTCGATGAGGTCGTCCCAGGTCCATCCGGGTTCGGGAAGGCCGACTCCTGCTTTGCGCCAGATCTTGGGGTCCACGAACAGAGCCTGGGTGGACAGACCTGTCGGTATGGCCCACAGCTTTCCGTCCAGCCGGTTGGCGTTCACGTAGGCGCTGGGCACGCCGCCGAGGCGGATACGGGAGAACTCGGGCCCGTCCAGGTTTGTGATGAGGCCGTTCGCGGCGTAGTCCCGCAGCTGGTAGTAGTCCATCTGCAGCACGTCGGGGCCGGTGCCTGCGGCGACCTGCGTGGCGAGCCGTTGGAAGTAGGGGTGGATCCCGGTAAACGAGGTCGAGACCTTGATCTTCGGATGGCGCCGTTCAAAGAGCTGGATCGCCGTTCCGGTGACGCGGTTGCGCTCGTCACCACCCCACCACTGGAAGTTGAGCGTCACCGCGCCCTCGGCCGAGGCCTGCTCGATGCCGCACCCTGCGGTGGCCGCGCCCAGGCCGATCGCGCCGAGCGAGGCGAGTACCTGACGGCGCGAGGGCGGCGAAGACAGGAGAGGGGGTTGACGCATCGGGAACATCGGCGGCCCTTCGCTCAGCGGGTCGAGTGGTGGGGAAGACATGACTGCAAACGATCCCACTCTGTTTCGAACTGGCCCGGAAGCTACGCGTCGGCATCGACTCCAGTCAACGCCAAAGATGAAAGAAGTGCAGGAAATCGAGGTTGAGCTTCCCTCTTGCGGTGGGCGAGATCGCATGCAAACGTTGCCGCCGTCATCCATCCTCAAGGGGGAGGAGTAACCCACGATGGCTCAGGCGACCGCTCCGCCCCGCCGTCTGCCCCGGCCGCGCGGCGAAGCCGGCGGCAATAACCGACCAAAGCCGCGACGCCGTTCGCAGGCCCTGGCGGCGCATGTTTTTCTCGCACCCTGGCTAATCGGCATGATCGTGCTGACTCTGGGGCCGATGCTCACGTCGCTGTATCTGTCGTTCACCGACTACGGCCTCTTCAGCAGTCCGCGCTGGGTAGGTCTGGCCAACTACCGCTACATGCTGGAGGACGACCGGTTCCTCGCCTCTATCAGCGTCACCCTCAAGTTCGTCTTCATCGGCGCCCCGCTCAAGCTCGTCGCCGCACTCGCTGTGGCGCTGCTGCTGAACCGCCCCCGCCGTGGCGTCGGTCTCTACCGGGCCGCCTACTATGCTCCGTCGCTGCTGGGTGCGAGCGTCAGTGTCGCCCTGGTCTGGCGGTCACTGTTCGCCACCGACGGACTCACCGACCGCACCCTGGGGTCCTTCGGACTTCACCTCGGCGGCTTCACCGACAGTCCGGACTACGCCCTGTACCCGCTGATCACGCTGACCGTCTGGCAGTTCGGTGCGCCCATGGTGATTTTCCTCGCCGGCCTGAAGCAGATCCCGAAGGAGCTGTACGAGGCGGCCTCGCTGGACGGAGCGAGCCGGGTACGCACCTTCTTCTCGATCACCCTGCCGATGCTGTCACCGGTCGTCTTCTTCAACCTGGTCATGGAGATCATCCACTCCTTCCAGTCGTTCACCTCGGCGTTCGTCATCAGCGGCGGCAGCGGAGGCCCGTCCGACTCCACACTCCTGTACTCCCTCTACCTCTACGAACAGGCCTTCACCAACTTCCACATGGGATATGCCTCCGCGATGGCGTGGGTCCTGCTGGCCGTCGTCGCACTGGTCACGTTCCTCGTCTTCCGCACTTCCCGCAGGTGGGTCTACTACGGACAGGAGGACGCGTCGTGACGACTACGACATCCCCGCACCCAGCCTCCAGCTCCGCAGGACCACTGCGCTCCACGCTCTGGCACGTCATCTGCGTGGCGATCGGCGTCGTGCTGCTCTATCCAGTGCTGTGGCTGCTCACCGCGTCGGTGAAGTCCGGCAACGAGATCATCTCGAATCTGAGCCCCATCCCGAAGGCTTTCACCCTGGGGAACTACGCCAACGCGGCCGACGGGGTCAGCGGTATCTCGCTGTGGCGACTGTTCTCCAACTCGCTGCTCATCTCGCTTGGCACCGTCGTCGGCAACGTGCTGTCCTGCTCGCTGGCCGCCTACGCCTTCGCGCGGCTGCGCTTCCGCGGCCGCGGCCTGTACTTCGCGCTGATGATCGGCACGCTCATGCTGCCGCTGCACGTCATCCTGATCCCGCAGTACATCATCTTCCAGAAGCTCGGCATGCTCGGCACCTACCTGCCGCTGATCCTGCCGAAGCTCCTGGCCACCGAGGCGTTCTTCGTCTTCCTGATCGTCCAGTTCATCCGCTCACTGCCCCGCGAACTCGACGAGGCGGCGCTCCTCGACGGCTGTGGCCCCTACCGCACCTTCTGGCATGTCATCATGCCGCTGCTCAAGCCCGCCCTGGTCACCACGACGATCTTCTCGTTCATCTGGAGCTGGAACGACTTCCTCCCCCAGCTCATGTATCTCGCCGACCCGCAGACCTACACGCTTCAACTGGGACTGCGGACGTTCGTCGACCAGTCCGGCAGCGCCGCGTTCGGCCCGATGTTCGCGATGTCCGTGCTCACGCTCGTACCGGTGCTGCTGTTCTTCCTCGCCTTCCAGCGTCTGCTGGTCGAAGGCGTGCAGACGTCCGGACTGAAGGGATAGGTCCGCGACATGCGGCGCTCATGGTTCCACCTCTTCGCGGACTGCCTGCTCCTCGGCGTGTTCCTGCTGGTCTGCTCGCTCCCCGTGGTCACCGCGTTCCCCGCGCTCGTCGCCGGTTGCACGGTGCTGCGCGAACAGGCCCGCGGAGGGCCGGGCGTGACCCCCGCGACTCTGCTGGCCGCGCTGCGCCGGGTGCTGCGCTCGGGGCCCGCCGTCTGCCTGGTCCCGGCCGGAGCGCTGGCCCTGCTGTGGCTGGACGCCGTAGCCCTGGACGCGCGCGGGCCCGGCATGGGCACCCCGATGGCCGTGGCGGGCGCGGTCGTGGCGGCGATGGGGCTGCGATGCGCCGCAGGGTGGCGGGACGGGACCGCCTGGCGGGTAGTCGTCGTCGCGGCATTCCGCTCGATGCCGGAGCGGCCGCTCCTGCCCGTACTGCTGGCGGGGTCCGCCGTCGCTGCCGCCGCGCTGCTGGCCATGTCCCCTGTCCTGCTGCTCGTCGTCCTCGGGCCGCTCGCCCTCGCCGCCACCGCCACCGACGCCTGGCGACCGCTGCCGCTGTGACCGCCGAGTCGTCCCCCGAGTTGTCCTCCAACTGATCGGAGACCGTATGCCTTCCGACCCCGTACGCCGCCGCTGCGCCGTGGTGGGATTGGGCGCCCGTGCCCGGCTCTTCACCGAAGCGCTCGCCGGACCCTACGCGCAGCGGGTGGAACTGGTCGGCTTCTGCGATGTCAACCCGCGCCGAATGGCCGTGGAATAGGGCCAATGGTGCAAGGTTCCGCAGAGTCCAGGGCCGGTCATCTTCCCGGGTCGGAGGCAGATGTTCAGGAGCGTGTGCGATCGGCACGCCGCCTGATCGAGATGATCGGTGACGTGCCTCCAGCCGTCGTCAGGGATCTGTTGGGCATCCACTCCTCGGCCGCCACGCAGTGGGCCGCTGTCCTGTCGCGGTGCAGCTGGTACATAGGGCCTCGTTGACCTGCATGAATGCCAGGTAGTTCGAGACTGCCGATGGCTGCCGATCTCAAACGGCCTGGCTTTCGCGGAAGTCCCGCTCGCCGTGGAGACGGACGCTGGCGATCGCCGGCCCCGTGACGACATTTGTACAAGACCGAGGGCCGGCAGCCCAGGCATCCTCCCGTGTATGGGTATCTACGACGGTAAGCATTTGCACGGGATGCACGTGGTCCACGACGGCCCGCGGGAGGCGCCGCCGCTAGTGCTCATCCACGGATCGGGGGCCTCGGGCAGCTCCTGGGGCCCGGTAGTGCCGACACTGGCCAGCCGGTACCACGTCATCCGGATCGACCTCCCGGGCCACGGTCAGTCCCCGCCCGCGCCGTCGTACGACGTGCCTGAGCAGGCAGCCAGCCTGGCCGCGGCGCTCGATAAGCTCGGCCTTCGTCCGGTCACCGTGGCCGGGCACTCCAGCGGCGGATACATCGCCACCGCCCTCGCCGAACAGCGCCCGGACCTGGTGGGTTCGCTCGCACTGATCAGCAGTGGCCCGAGTCCCGACGCGCTCCTTCCGCAGCCCGTCCTCCTTCGGGTCCTGATCGACCCGCCGCTCGGCCCGCTTCTATGGAGAGTCCGTTCCGACGCGATGCTCCGCCGGGGGGTGACCGCGGTGTGCAACCGCCCGGTGGACGTCCCGGACGACCTGGTCGCCGACGTACGGGGCATTGGCTACCGCACGTTCAGGACGGTGCTGCGCCAAAACGGCGCGTACATCGCCGAGAGGAGCGTACCCGCGCGCCTGACCGCACTCGACGTCCCGGTTCTGGTGATCTTCGGCGCTGCCGACCCCCGCTGGGATCCGTCTTCGGCGCACCACTACGACACGGTGCCGAACGCGCGAGTCGAGCAGCTGCCCGACGTCGGGCACTTCCCCATGCTCGAAGCGTCGGAGGCGACCGGCGAGTTGCTGCTGCGCTTCGCAGCGACGGGCCGCTGACACCCATCGCCTAGCCTGGTGCTGTGAGGTCCACCGAATCACCACCTGACTGGGCGTCGGTAGAGGTCGCCGTGCCCCGGCAGCCGGGCCGGCTGCCGGGGGTCAGCATGGCTGGGTTCTGCCAACGTGCTCCGGCGCGCGTGGATATCGCCATGGTCGCGCACCCCTCGGTCACTCTGTTCGTGGACCTGAGCGACGGAGACGGCCTTGTCTACGACGCCCACGGCCGGCGCGAATGCGGCAGCACGGTCGTTGGACTGGTACCGGGCGACCTTCGGCTCGGAGGCCGGGCGGCCGGGGGGATCGGGTGCCTCCAGATCCGGTTGTCGCCGGTCCTAGCGGTTGCGGTGTTCGGCGCATCGACCGACCTCAGCGGGACGGTGGTCTCCCTGGAGGATGTCTGGGGCCGCGACGCCGGGCGAGCCGAGGAAAGGCTGCGGGCCGCCGCGTCGTGGGACGAGCGGTTCACGATCGCAGTGGATGCCCTTGGCCGACGGATGAGCGCCCGCCCGTCGCTTGATCCAGAGGTGGCCGCTGCCTGGTGGCTGATGCTCACCAGCCGGGGACGGGTGCGCGTCGACAGCCTGGCGAACGAGGTGGGATGGAGCCGTAAGCGCCTGTGGTCCCGCTTCCGGTCCCAGATCGGCCTCACCCCCAAGCACGCCGCCCGGCTGGTGCGCTTCGACCACGCCGCCCATCTCCTCGCGGCGGGTAACGCCGCCGCCCAGGTGGCGGCCGCAAGCGGCTACGTCGACCAGGCCCACCTCCACCGCGAGGTCAAAGCGTTCACCGGGGTGACACCCACTGCCGTAGCCGCTGCGCCGTGGCTCGCCAACGATGACGTCGCGTGGCCGACCTCGTTCGCGGACCTGACACCGTCGACGTCTCCGATCCGTCAGGTTCCGGCGAAGTGAGCTGAGGTCCCACGAGAGACGAGGCATCGTCTCTCAGCACGTGCCCGGATGAGAAGCGGACAGCACAAACGAGAACGGGTGGGAATCCGACAGGTTCAACGCGACAGGACAGCCGCGTACACGGGGTGCCGTTAACGAACGGCGAACCAGGTGACAAGTAGCTCAGTGTGATGCGCAGGCGTGAACATGGCCCGGGACCTTCGGCACCGCCTCCAGCGAGGCGATCCTGCGACGCTTCACCCGCACCGCCTCAACGTCTGCTTCGTCGGGCACACGTCGACTCCGGGAAGTAGCGGAGGCAACGCACGGCTCCGCCCCGTATCACACGGACACTCAGTCGAAGAGGGGCCCGGTGCCCGCGCCCCCCGGCGAAGGCCGGCTGCACGGGCGGACCGACAGCAACAATGGGGCGGGGTCGGGCCGGCAAGTCGCTGCGAGGCCCTCAGCTTGTTCTTTATGGTCTGAGTCGGTTTCGTTCGGTGATGCTCTCGGGTCGTTTCACGGTCTTGCCCACGTCGTAGCGGGTGGCGGGCCGCCGGTTCTTCGAGCCAAGTGGCCGTCCAGGGCCAGGAGTTGAGGGTATCGGTGCGCGGGCCGGGCAGTGCAGGTGCGGGCGGAGGTTCCGAAACCCTCGGCGGACTCGGGCCGGGGTGAGCCGGCCGGGCTCGGCGGGCTTCTCCCACGGCCGCCGCAAGTCGGCAGCGGCGTCGCGCAGAAGACGGATCTGGGTGTGCGCGGCGATGATCAGCCAGGTCCAGCGCTCGCTGGCCTCGGGGGTTCGCAGCTTCGGTCGGGTCCACCCGAGGGTCTGTTTCATCATCCTAAAGAGGTGTTCGATGTCGAATCTCCTCAGGAACGCCTGCCAGCGCACGTCGACGTCCTCGCTGTTCAGGCCGGTGGCGGACGACCAGAGCCAGAGCGGGAGCGGGTCGCCTCCGCCGGGCAGGCGGTCGACCTGGAGGCGGATCAGCGTGCCTTCGATGATGGGGAGTTCGCCGGTGTGGTCGATCCACGCGGAGCGGGTGGTCAGGCGGGGGTGGATGCGGTCCCAGGCCCTCGCGCGGGCGGTGCCGTACCGGTCGGTGACCTGCACGGTTGCCGCGTCCGACTCGCCCCAGGTCTCCGGCTTGGCGAAGCGGAACTCCTTGCCGTGCTTCGGCGGGCGCCCGCCCTGGGGATAGGCCAGGGCGTACTCCTTGAGCGAGGGCGTCGGCCGTCGCATCACCCGGTCCGACCGCATGCGTCCAAGGACCTCGGCGGGGAGCCCGTCGAGGAGGTGGGCCATGCGCGGGGCGTCGTAGCCAGCGTCGAAGACAATGAGGATGTTGCGGTCGCCGAAGTGCCAGCGGCCCATCTCGATGAGGTCGGTGACCACCCGGCGGAGCTGGGCAGCGGTGACCCCGGCAACATCGTCCTCGGGTCCAAGACGGACGGCGTCCAGGAGCTGGCACCAGGACGTCCGGCCCGATTCGAGGGCGGCGACGAACGAGTACGGCCAGCCAGGGATGAACTGGTCCGAGGACCGTCCGCTGCGGCCGTAGACATGGCAGAACAAGCGGTCCGCGCTGGTCGGCGCGTCAGGTCGGAGCCAGTTGCTGACGTCGACGGCCAGGACCAGGCGCCCGTCGGCGGCCCGCGGCATCGGCAGACCAGCCAGCACCTGCCGCAGCCGGGGCACGTCCACGTTCCCGCTGTTCAACGCCTCGTACATCGCGCCGTGCCCACGCCGGTGCTCGGCCACCAGCGTCAGGTCTACCGGCGACGTCACCGGGCCATCCGCGCACAGCAACGCGTCCACCAACTCGAACAGCTCGTCCCCACGCATGGTCAGGCAGTCGAATAAGTCCTCCCGGAAGCGTGACGCTTGCGCGAACGCTTCCCCGGGACCGGCGTCAGGCAGCAGACTCACCCTCACGGCCTTCGTCTCGATCGGTGCACCTTGGTCGGAGCACATGATCAGACGAAGGCCGCCTCTACGTCCGGCGAACGCCCAGGTGAGCGGCCTAGTTCGAGGCCCATTTCGACACCGGACCCTCCGCGGGGCCGACAGCCGGGGATGACATCAGCCAGCAAACCGGCCGAAACCCTATGCGCCCACCGTGCCTTGCACGAATCGCCGAAGGTGCGCACGCACGGCGTCAGGCTGCTCCAGCCAAGGCTCGTGCCCAGCGCCCTCGATCCGCGTCAGCGGAAGATCGAGCCGGAGCGCAAGTGATTACAAGAGCCGACACAGGGCGGGGATCGTTGGCACCACCGAGGAGTTCCGTTCGCGCGGGCAGGCACGCGCGCAGCTCGGCAAGATGATCACCGAGCGGATCCGCGCGTCCTTCCCTGCCAAGTTCGCCATTCATAGTCCAGTTGACGGGGCGACGCCGCCGGGCGCCCTGCGCGGCCCAGTGCCACCCGCGTTCGGGATGGGCGTGGTCGGTGAACCAGGCCAGCGTGAGCAACTCGACTTCCTGTTCCTCCGTGCGGTCCGGCAACTCCTCCAAAGCGCGGAGCCGCTCCTGCTGTGCTGCGGACATACGGCGATCGCGCTCCGCTCGGTCCCCGGAGCGCCAATCACCGACGAACGGCCCGCACATCAACAGCATCGCGGCAACCCGGTCAGAGTGCGCCAGGCAGAACCGGCTCGCCAGGTTAGTGCCGTAGGAATGCCCAATCAGCACGGCCTTGGACACGTCCCATGCGTCGAGCAGCTCAGCGAGATCGTCGACATGCCGGGCGAGGGAATGGCGCCCCCGCCACGGCGACCGGCCCGTGCCGCGCTGGTCGTACCGGTACACGGGCGCAAGGTCCGCGACCATGGCGGCTACATCGCCCAGGTAGTCCGGCAGCCCCGGACCGCCATGGAGCATGACCACGGGCGGCCGCCGGGTGGTGTCTCCCAGCGCCATCCAGCGCAACTGCGCCTCGTCCGTCATCGACACGAGGCCCTGCGTCTCCATCAAGGTCACCGCGGAGAACCTACCGGTCTCACTGAGGCTCTGCCAAAGGTTAAAGAACAAGCTCAGAAGCCGTGTCACATCTTCGCTGTGAGTAATTCGTTCTGGTCAGGACGGGGCAGGCCGCCTCCGCGTGGGAGAGCGTCCCGGAGCGGAGGTGCCGCGGCTACCACCACCCCGGTCGAAGCGAAGTGCGACTTGGTGCGTGACGGAAGGCTTTTCCTCGTTGGCACGATCAGTAGCAAGATGGCCGTTCCGGACCGTAACTGCCCGCATCCGGCCGGGTTTGGACGTTATCACCTAATCTTCGATACTTCCGCCTACTATCGGGGTACCCAAACTGCAGCCACGACGGAGGGATCTTCCATGGTGGAAAGCGCACGGTACGGGGCGATCGACTTAGCTGTGACCTCCGGGTTCACCCGGGTGTGGGACGACGGGGGGTCCGGGGGCGCCCTGCACGGGGCGTTCTTCTCCCCGAAGGTCTCCTGGAACGACTGGCTAGCCGGCTGGCGGGTCCTGGCCCACATCGGCCGATCCAGCCACGCGGACATCAACAACCAGGCCACCGCGCTCCTGGCGCGCAGCGTCTCCGGTGACATCCTCAGGCCTCCCAGGGACTTCGAGCTCATCTGGCGGGACGCGGGGTCGGGCGCGGACGAGAACGGCGCGGTATGGCGGCCGATTCCCCAGGACGGGTACGTGGCGCTCGGGGATGTGTTCACCGGCTCGTGGAACAAGCCCGACCCCGCCTGGCACGTCTGCGTCCGCAAGGAGGTCGGAGGACGTAGGTACGTGCGGGAGGCGCAGATCGCCGAGTTGGTCTGGGACGACCGCGGTTCCGGGGCAGATAGGGACGTGTCGGTGTGGCAGGTCCGCAATCCCGGGTATCCCTCGGACAGCGAGGAGCGGCTGATCCTCGAGGCGGACGCCTTCGTCGCCGGCAACCAGCACAACGTCAGGCCCAGCCGTACCGTGTGGGTCCTGGACCTGCCCGCCCTGGTGGTCAAGCGCACCCCTCCGGAGATCCCGAAGCTCGACTCGTACGAACAGCCGGACCCCATCGCCCAGGTCACCGACCGCTCGGTGACGGTGCCCTGCACGGTCATCAAGGACCCCAACGCGACACCGGCGTGGCAGGTGCAGAACTCCCCCTTCTACACGCTGGAGCGGCGGGTCAACTACACGCTGAAGATGTTCCGCGACAACCGGCACGGGACGACCGAGCAGCCCGACAGCCAGTCGATCAAGACCGGTGTCGCAACAGAGGAGAGCAAG
Source organism: Streptomyces sp. LZ34 (assembly GCF_053890475.1). Lineage (NCBI taxonomy): Bacteria > Bacillati > Actinomycetota > Actinomycetes > Kitasatosporales > Streptomycetaceae > Streptomyces > Streptomyces sp. LZ34. The sequence goes on along the minus strand of NZ_CM132680.1, from coordinate 7,698,718 downwards.
GAGTTCAGCAAGCGCACCAGCGTCTCGGTGACCGCCTCGGCCGGGATCAACATCAAGGCCTTCTCCACCTCCGTGACGACCAGCGTGTCCACCGAGCTGGGCTACAGCACCCGTTACGGAGTCACCCAGCTCAACGAGACCACCACGACCTGGAGCATGGTCACCCCGCCGCGCTCCTCGGGCGCACTGTGGGCGGCCACCCACGAGATCATCGCCATCCGCAAGGACGGCGACACGGTCGGCGGCCAAGGCGGCCTCAAATTCGACGTCGACGCCCGCGTCTCCGGCGAGCACCCCGGCGGAGCCGGACTGAAGACCTTCGTCGACGACAGCGAGACCACCGCCGACGGCCTCAAAGCCCAGCCCTTCGGCGAACCCGAGAGCAGCATCGCTGGCGACGCACCCGCCTTCATCACCGATTGACCCCAGCAGCCCGCCGCCGCGCCCGCCTCCAGCACCATCAGGCGGGCGCGGAAAGGTGAAGCGGGGCGGTGGATGCCTCGTGTTCACGGCCGAAGAGCGGTGCAGACCGGAGGTCAGAGACGCGCTCAACGTAAAGCACTGGCCACGTGAGCCGACTGGTCACAGGGGTACGCGGGTGAGCCGAACGGTCCACGGATGCAGATGGAGCCGCAAGGGCACGGCCGGTGTGGGTGGCGGGGCCTTGGGCTCGCGCCAGGCTGCCACGGGCTTGGTCAGGCGGCGCGTCATCAGGGCTATGACGCTCCAGGCCAGGTGTGCTTCGGCGTAATTCACTCGCTCGGGGGAAGGTGTCGCGCGAGGGGCGGCGGCATCATGCACTGCATGATGAAGCGGACTCTTTCGGCGATTGCCGTGGCGGCACTGGCAACGATCCAGCTCGCGGCCTGAAGCGGGGTCAGTGGGCGCCGAGGCAGTTCGGATCCGTGCAGGACCGGGCCAGGTCGCGGGTCCGGTCCACCGGCGGAGCCTCCAGCCACTCCGCCCGGACTGACTGGAGGCGGGAGACGTCCCCGGCCGGGTGGCTGGGACTGCCCTTCGGGCGCATCGGCCCGCGACCCCCTGCGCTGTCGAGGCCCGCGCACGGGCCCTCGACAGCGGAGAGCTAGGAGAGCTGAAGCGGAGGGTTGATCGTGAGAACGAAGACCCTTTCGATCGAGCCACCGCCCTGATCCGTCGCCCTGAGCAGGTACCTCTTCTCGCCAACGTCCTTGGCCGTGGGAATGTACCCCTCGAACTGCTTGGTGCTCCCGTTGAACCGCAGGCCCTCGGGCAGCTGCGCCGGCTGCTTTCCGTCCTCGCTGAGCATCTTCACGGTGATCACGCCGCTCCCACCGGAGGTCCTGACGACTGGACGCGGTGGGTCGATGGGCCGCTGGGATCGCTCTGAGGCCGTGAACTGGATGTTCTCGAAGTCCATGCTGATGGGCGGACGAATGTCCAGGCTGATCGGCGTGCGGACCGCGGCACCGCCCGCGTCCGCGAACTGGAGTTTCGATCCCCCTCAAACTCTCAGAGCTGTTGGGGACCCTCCCCGAGATTCCGCCCTTCTCGTCGATCTTCAGGCCGCCCGGGAGTTCCTTCAGAAGGGCGCCGTCGGGACCGATGTAGCTGATGGTGGTCTCGCCCGTCCCCCCTCGGGCCTGGCACGGCAGCTGACTGACGGTGATATGTCCCCCCGCGGTCATCAGGACCGGGCTGCGTTCGATGACCAGCGGCGGGTTGATCGTGATGCGGATGAACTTGCTGGTGACCTGCCCGTTGCCGTCTCTGATCTCCAGTCGGTACTGGCCGGTCACGGCAGAGGAGACAACCCCGGCGGCACCGCTCAGCTCGCCCGCTGAGGAGAAGGACAGGCCCTGCGGAAGGGAAGCCGTCCCTTCGATCGGCACGAGCTTGCACGTGCCACTTACCCCGGGGACCAGCTGTTTCTTGACCGGGGCACCCGACGTCAACGCGACGGAAAGCGACTCTGAAGTCATGGATACCTCTGCTCTCTTGTGGGCCTGGTGGACGTGGGCGTGCCGCAACGCTGGCTTGGGCCAAGCCGATCACGCTCGAAAGTACTAACCGTAGTCGTCAGATCACGAACTGTGCAGGGTTTGGGGAAAGCGCGGATCCGGACCGTTCGGTGCATGGAGCGACAAGGCGACCAGGGAGGCGACGCCCGAGGGCGACGCCGTACGTGGTGCTGACCGGGCCGGCAGACCCGGCCCTCTCCACCACGTTTGTCACCCTGAGCTACTTGTCACCTGGTTCGCCGTTCGTTAACGGCACCCCTACACCCAGGAGAGCTGGACCTCTCTGCTGTCCGGACGCCCCAGCGGGAGGAATAGTGCAGGCCCCGAATACCGGCTCTGCGCCAGTTCACAACGACTGGATCGGCGCGTCGGTACCCGCGTACGCCGCTGAGGACTTCGCGGAGATGCTGCGCCGCGAACGCGTCGACCTCGTCGTCGTCTGCACCGTGGACCGGACCCACGACCACTACATCGTCCAGGCCCTGGAGGCCGGCTGCGACGTGGTAACCGAGAAGCCGATGACGACGGACGCCGACCGAACCCGCCGTATCCTCGACGCCCAGAGGCGCACCGGCCGCGAGGTGCGGGTCGCCTTCAACTACCGCTACAACCCAGTGCATGCCGCCGTACGCGAGACCATCGCGGCGGGGGAGATCGGCGAGGTCGGCTCTGTGCACTTCGAGTGGCTGCTCGACCTGCGGCACGGCGCCGACTACTTCCGGCGCTGGCATCGTGAGAAGGCCACCTCCGGTGGCCTAATGGTGCACAAGGCCACCCACCACTTCGACCTGGTCAACTGGTGGCTGGGCACCGAGCCCGACACCGTCTACGCGCAGGGCGGGTTGTTCTTCTACGGCAACGAGGCGGGCGCGCGGCGGGGCCTGGCCCGTGACTACGCCCGGGCGCACGGCTCCTCGGCGGCGGCGGACGACCCCTTCGCCGTACAGCTGGCCGACTCGCCGCTGCTCGCCGCGCTGTACCTCGACGCGGAGGCCGCGGACGGCTATCACCGCGACCAGAACGTCTTCGGGCCGGGGGTGACGATCGAGGATGACATGGCGGTGCTGGTCCGCTACGCATCCGGCGCCACGCTCACCTACCACCTCACGGCGTACGCCCCCTGGGAGGGCTACCGGATCTCCTTCAACGGCAGCGAGGGGCGCCTTGAACTGCTGGTCGAGGAGTCCACCTGGACCCGGCCCAGCGTGCGGTTGAGTGGTGATAACGCTGTCCTGCACGGGGAGGCGGTGGGCGACGCGGCGGGGCGTACGGAGCTGATGCTGCGCCGGTTCTGGGAACCGTCGCGCGAGCTCAAGGTCCGGACCGGCGAGGGTGGACACGGCGGCGGGGACGTACGGATGCTCGCGAACCTCTTCGGCGAGCCCGTGGCCGACCCGCTGGGGCGGGCAGCGGACGCTGTCGACGGGGCGCGCTCACTGGTCACGGGCCTGGCCGCGAACCGGTCCTTCGAGTCGGGGAGCCCGGTACGGACCCGTGACCTACTCGTCGTGTGACCTGGTCGGCTGACCCACTCCCGTGCGGCGCGGATGCCGCTTCGGCCCGGAGGGCGGGCTGCCCCTCCCGCCACCCACCTGGCCGTGGAACCCCGTCAAGACAGGGCCCCGGCAACGGCTGCCGAGGCCCCTCGTGCGCGTCTGAGCCGTCTAGCGGTCGAACTCCCGCCCCTTGACGCCCAGGAGGAACGCTTGCCACGCCCCTCCCGTGAACATCAGGCGCGGGCCGCTCCTGTCCTTGCTATCCCGTGCGGATCCGGCGGAACCACTCGGCGGACTGCCGCTGCGACAGCAGCACCACGATCACGATGCCGATCACCAACTCGACCAGGCCGGCCGGTTGACGCTGTCCCATCGCGCCGAACCCGACAGCGATCATCAATGAAGCGAAGACAATCGCTGTCGTCCTGCTACCGGCTCCGCTCTTGTCGAACCGGAGCGCGCACACAAAGCCGACGATCACCGGAATGCTTGCCCCGGTGATCGCGCCGGCCTTCTCCGGGTCACCGGCCAGCGCTATGCCGAGGGCGACGAGCCCTGCCATGACGAAGAACAGCACCTGCGCGGCCCGGACCGTCCCCGGCATGGCCATCGGATGAGGTGGATATCCCGCCCCGGCCGAGGGGTCGTACGGGAGATGGGCCTGGTAGGCGCTGGGTGGCTGCGGGCCATAACCCGCGGGGGGACCGTATCCGGCAGGTGGAACCGGGCCGGGGCCCTGGCCCGCGTCCCAACCTGGATGCTGCGGAGTGGACATGACAGGGACGTTATCAACGACGCAGCGCGACGATGGCATTGCACTGCGGTCACACCGCATCGATGCGGTGGTTTTGAGGCACCGACACGCGGACACCACAGCGTGTCTGCGATCCAGATTCACCGCAAAGCCACGAATGGGCCCTCGTGTCACCTTCGCCAGAACAGGTGGTGCGTCACGCCGCTCGGGCTGGGCACGACATCGAGGTGGAAGCGGTCGAGCAGCTCATCGGGTGACTCCCAGAGCCGCACCCCGGATCCGAGCTCCGCCGGCGAGACCGCCACGTGCATGGTGTCGACGAGGTCGGCGTCGAGGAACTGCCGGATGGTGGTAGCCCCGCCGCCGAGTCGGACGTCCTTGCCCTGCGCCGCCTCCCGCGCCTGTTCGAGGACCGTGGCCGGGTCGCCGCCGACGAAGTGGAACGTGGTGTCGGAGAGCGTGAACGAAGGACGCTTGTGGTGGGTCATGACGAACACCGGGGTGCGGAACGGGGGCTCGTCACCCCACCAGCCCTGCCACGCATGGTCCTGCCAGGGACCGCGCTGGGGACCGAACTTGTTACGGCCCATGATCTCGGCGCCGATGTTGCGCGCGTAGTCCCGCGTGAAGTAATCGTCGAGACCGCGGCTCCCCCCGGGGTCGGTGCGCATGGGCCAGCTCGCCGTGGCGCCGGCCCAGGCGAACAGCCTCTCGGGATCGGCGTGGCCGAACGGACTCTCGAGGCTCTGGTCCTCACCGGCACCGATTCCGTCACTCGAGACGCTGAAGTTCTGGACCCTCAGTAGCTGAGCCACGTGTTCCTCCTGTGTGGTCGATAACGGTGGTGAGACTCCCCGGGCCGGAAAAACTCATCGCTGCGTCCGTGATCGGCCAGAAACTGGGCCACCTAGTGTCCTGACCTGTGAGGTTCCCGGCTTCCACTCGCGGACCGCAGGGGGCGTGACCGTGGTGTACAGGTAGAGCGCCGGCTCAGCCAATTCTTCTGCTGTTCAGGCCGAGAACGATGTCGGCAACTGTGGCTGCGTCCCCCCAACGGGCGGGCCGGATCATGAACTTCACAGTACCTTCTGGGGTACGTCCGAACTTCACCCCGCCAAGACAGCGCCCCGGCAACGGCTTGCCGGGGCGCCTCGCGCGCGTCCGAGCTGTTTAGCGGTCGAACTCCCGCCGCTTGACGCCCAGGAGGAACGCTTGCCACGCCCCTCCCGTGAACGTCAGACGCGGGCCGCTCCTGTCCTTGCTGTCCCGTATGGAACAGCCACAGTCGGCCATGACCGCCATCTCTATACAGTTGTTGTTCTGGCCCGAATACGACGATTTGACGTAGGGGCCTACAACTTCTGGGGTCACTTTTCTTCCTTGCCGCTCCGCAGTGCGCGCCGGATGAGTCGTGCGCTTGCATCCGGTGCCAGTGCGGCCGATCGTAGCTGATCAAAGGCGCGCGTGTAAGCCGCGAGATCGTCCGGATCTTCGAGAATTGAGGCGCCCCGCAGATTGTCGATCGCCACGGCTTCAACAGTCGACTGTCCATCGAAGGAGAATGAGGAAAACGGATACGTCATGCCCGCCTTCACCCCGGCAGACAAAGGTAGCACTTGAATGGAGACGTTCTGCCACTTTCCCACTTCAAGCAGGTGCTCCAACTGCTCAAGGTAGATGTCGTGGTCGTGAGAGACAAGCGAGTTAATGACCACCGGTTCCCAAATGATTGCCGCGTAGCTGGTGCCGCCTTCGTCGATCTTCGCCTGCCGACCCTCACGCACCTTAACCAGCTGAGCCACGGCATCGGGCCCAACGTAATCCGGCCCAGCCATGGTTACGCACTGGGCATATCTCGGTGTTTGCAAGAGGCCCGGAATCAACACCGTCTGCCACTCCCGAATGGATGTGGCGTCATCTTCGAGAGAGATGTGATTCCGATACCCTTCCGACAACTCCGGAATGTTCAACCACCAACCCCGGTGATTGCTGTTCTTGGCAAGCCACACCAAATGGTTGCACTCTGCCTCATCCGTCACGCCGTACCGGTCGAGCAACAACAAGACTTCCGCAGGCTTGGCCGTAGTGATCCCGTCCTCCATGCGGCTGATCTTGGACCGTGACCCATGGATGAACCCCGCAGCCTGAGACTGATCGAAACCAGCGTTGACCCTGTGGCGCTGCATCCTGCGGCCAAACCGCCTACTACGCACAGTCGGCTTCCCACCTGCGGGCATGTCGTCGCCTCCCTCTCTCGGGCCCCAAGTCTGCCCCGTGCGGCGTCGGCCAGGGCCATGTCCCACGATAGTGCGAACTCGTGCACGTGTGCAGTAGATGCTGCTTGCGGAAGTTGCCCATCTCGACCTAGCCTCGGTGCACGCACCGTTACAGAGCGGAAGCTTGACGATGAGTCAGGGGGTAGCACGCATGCCCACCGCCACGGCGGACCGCCGGGACACCTTTCGTGTCTCCAAACACAAGCGCAGCGTCCCGGGTGTACGGACCCGCATACGGAAGACCCTCGCGGACTGGGGAGTCAGCGGCGCTCTCGCCGACGACGTCACCCTGTCGGTTGACGAACTGGTGTCCAACGCCATCCGCCACTGCCGCGTGACGTTCGCTCAGATCGAGGTCACCGTCTCTGTTCAGGGTGGGGCCTTGCTCCTTGAGGTTTCCGCCCCCGACAGAGACATGATCCCCCAACTCCGGACCCCCGGCCCCGACGAAGAGAGCGGACGCGGGCTGTACCTCATCTCGCAGCTGGCGGAAACGTGGGGCCATAGGCACGAGAAACACAGCAAATGCGTCTGGGCGCGTTTCGTGATCGCAGAAGAGGTCACGTGCACCGACTGACGTACGACGGAAACGAAGCGACCCACCGCACCAGGATCCCCGTTACGCGGCAGGACCTCACCGCGTAACGGGCACAAGAGGGACTCCCCGCAACGCGCCCCAGTGGCACGGCTGGTCGAGTCCCGCGCAGGGCCCCGTACCTCCGCAGGCGGGGCCCCTGCGTCCCGGTGCCGGTAGTCGTGCGCGGGCAGTCGGCGCCGGAGACATGGCTGTCCTGCGTCACCTCCGGGCGAGCGTGCCGCAGGACGCCGCATGCCCCACCCCACTCAGCACCGCCGACAGAGTGGGTGGACACAGGGCCGCTCGTACGGGCCTACGTGATCGTGCACGACAAACAGCAGCACGCCCGCCGCTCCGCCTGAGCATGGGTGGACAGGGCACCGCCCCGAGAGCGGTAAGCCCATGACCGAACACGGCGAAGACTGCGACGCCGCCGCAGGGCTGCGGGAGAGTTGGCGCGGCGCGTGCCGGGGTGTGGAGCCAAGAACCGGAGTGATGCCCCGCCGAGTAGCGGGCAGGTGCTCGAGCCCTTCGATGGAGCGGGGGTTCTTGCGAGGCTGGGTCAGGTGTTCTGCGGCTCATGCCGGGGGGCGTCGGTGCGGTGCCGGATCGGAGTGTCGTTCGACGGGGCGAGGCACCAGTCGAGGAGTGAGGGCCAGGAGCCGTAGCCCGCTTCCAGGTCAAGGTGGCCTGCGCCGGGCAGGACGTCGGCAGGAAGGCCGAGAGGTTCGCCGTACACGGCGGCGGCACCTCCCGGGCAGTAGGGGTCGTTGTCGCCAGCGGCGAGCCGGGTGTACTTGGCGGCGGCGGAGAGTTGCCCGGCCGTCACCGGCGGCGGGGTGAACTCCGCGACCTCCGCGTACTGTTCCAGCACGCCCGGAGACGGCGGGCCGACGAGGAGAACCCGGTCGACGGGGACCGGCACGGCGTTGCGGGCCACGGCGTGCAGCCACAGCAGGCAGGCCAGGCTGTGGCAGATGACGGTGCGTTGCTGTCCGCGCAACATGCCGAGCCGCGTGCGGAGTTCGGCCAGCCACTGTTCCAGATCGGGGTCGTCCGGGTCGGGCAGCTGGGGATAGTCGACGGCGTGCCCCAAAGATGTGAGCCGGTCCGCCAGCCAGTGCTGCCAGTGTCCGGCGGGGCGGTGGTTCTGCCATCCGTGGAGCACCAGGAAGCCGCGCTCGATCGGGGTCTCGGTCATGGTCTCTCGCCTTCAGAGGGAAGGTGCGGCCTCAGGGCCGGGAAGCGTGAGGCGATTGTGCGCATGGCCGGTCATACAGGTCCAGTTAATCTCTCTGGATGGAACCAATAAGGAATTCCTTCACTGTCGATCTGCGGCGGCTGGGTGTGCTGCGGGAGCTTGACCGCCGCGGCAGTCTGGCCCGCACCGCCGAGGCCCTGCATCTGACGCCGTCCGCCGTGTCGCAGCAGCTTGCGGCGCTGTCCCGGGAGGTGGGTGTTCCGCTGATTGAGCGGCAGGGACGCGGGGTCCGGCTGACCGGACAGGCACGCGTCCTCCTGGAGCACGCCGACGTGATCGCCGCGCAGTGGGAGCAGGCCCGCGCCGATCTCGCCTCCTGGGAGGAGGGCCGCCGCGGCGCGGTGACCATCGGCGCCTTCTCCAGCGCCATCACCGGGCTGCTGCCGCATGCCCTGCGACGCCTGACCGAGCACCACCCGCGAGTCCGCATCGCGGTCGTCGAGGCCGAGCCGCCGGATGTGTTCACTCGCCTCGACGGCGGGGAGGTCGACATCGCCGTGGCCGTGGACTTCGCTGCCGCTCCGCCCCACACCGACCGCCGCTACCGCCGCATCGACCTGCTGGTCGACATCCTGGATCTGGCCCTTCCCCGGGCCCATCCCTGTGCGGGTCGGGAGCACGTACCGCTGCGGGACCTGGCGGCCGACGCCTGGATCGTCGGCGAGCCCCGCAGTTGTTGCGGGGCGATCACCCGGTCCCTGTGCGCCGCGAACGGCTTCACCCCCGACATCCGCCATGCCGTCAACGACTGGCAGTCCCTCGCAGCCCTCGTCGAGACCGGCATGGGCGTCGCGCTCGTCCCGCGCCTGGTCCAGCCTCTGCACCGCCCCGGCCTGGTCCTGCGTGCGCCGGCGGGACCGCCGCCCACTCGACATGTCTTCGCGGCCGTACGCGCCGGATCCGGCAACGACCCGGTCCTGAGCGCGGTCCTTGAGTACCTGCGGGCAGCGGCTACCAAGATCATCAAGCAGCGCGGCGCATCATCGCCGGGCGCCGGATCAGAGTTTGCGGACGATGATGCGGCCGGTGTCGCCGCCGGAGGCGACGAGCGTGCCGTCCGCGGAGATCCTGACCGTATAGGTGCGCCCCGTTCCCCGGTCTCCTGAGCGGCGTTTGAAGGCGGGGTCACTATGGCGGGTAACGGCGTCGACGACGTCGGTGTCCCCCCGTCGGCCGATGGCCAGGGTGGAGCCGTCGGGGGTGTACGCCCAGCCGTAGCAGGTGGCCCAGCGGTCGGTGCGGAACGGGTCCGGGAAGTGCCAGACGAGTTTGCCGGTCTCCAGTGAGAACGCGCACGGTCCCTCGGCGGACTCGGGGTTGGTGACCAGCAGCGTGTCGGCCGGGTCGAAGCCGACCTTGTGCGGCTTCCGGCCCATCGGGATACGGCGCAGAACCTTTCGCCGGTCGATGTCCCAGATCTCGACCTCGGTGACCTCGGGATCGTCCTCCTTGTACCGGGACCCTTTGGAGAAGCACAGCGCCATGAGTTTCCCGGACGGCGAGAGCGAGCCCGTCCAGCAGCCGAACGAGGGCCTTTCCGTCGATGTCGCGAATACCTCGTTCCAGTCCTGGTCGACTATTCGGACACGGTCGCCGGTGTCGAAGAGCAGCAGCCGCCGCCGGACCGCGTCCCATGAAGGGCGCACGCGGAACGGGTTGTGATGGGCATCGTGGAACTCCCGATACCGGGCGAGAATCCTGGTTTGCTCGCTTTTCAGGTCGAGCAGCCGCGTTTCCCCGTTGAGCGCGTAGATGATGTGCTCACCGCCGGCGTCGAAGAGCGCGGCATGCACGAATGTCTGTCCCCTGCCCAGGGGCTCGGGGCGGATTTCCGGCGGCTCGGCGTGGATCAGCCGGCGGTGTCCGCTGTCGACGTCGATCAGGTGAATCTCAGCGCCGTAGGCGTCCTTCAGCATGGTGCCGACGACGATGGTCCGCCCGTCCGGGGACAGGTCGAACGCCTCGGCGGAGCACTGGTTGGGGACCTTGACATCGAGCACGACGGCGCCGCGCGCCGACTGAGCGGTGTCGGCCACGCAGGCGAAGCCCTCCCGCAGCTTCTTCCAGCGCAGTTCCTCGAACTCCCGCTCTGCCTCGGACTCGCTCGCGAACTCCACCACGGTCTCCCGGGGCCGCCTTCCCTCGGTCCACGCCGAGCGGATCAGCCGGGGGCCCTCGACAGCGATCCGGTAGAACTTCACCTTGGCAGGGTCGGCCGACGACCTCATCGTTGTATCCAGCCTGGTCATGGCAGCTGAAGCTATATGGAGGGGCTGACAGCGCGGGATGCGGCGGTCCACCGGCATCTGACCCGCACCCCAGGTCGCCTAACGCACGGTTGCCGTGTGCAAGCCCTCGATGGTCTCTCGCAGTGCCTCGTCGGTCGGCGTCGGGTCGATCCCGAAAGCGGCCGTGGCGGCGGACGAGTCGAGTACGAATGGCCGTCGCAGCTGGTACTGGACCTCAAGCATCTCCCGCGCGGCCGGGTTGAAGAGCCCGGCGAGCCGGAGGGCGAAGCCGGGCATCGTGGCCACGCGGGCGGCGGGTGCTTCCGCCAGTTCGGCGGCGCGGGTGGCGAGCGCGCGGATGGACAGCGGAGCCGCGGTGGGCACGTGCCACGGTCGCCCCCACGCGTTCTCGTCGGCGGCGACCGCGACAAGGGTGCGGGCCACGTCGCCGACGTGGGTCCAGCTGTGTGGCGCGTCCAGGTCCGCGGGTATGGAACCGCGCCGACCGGCGAGCACCTTGGGCAGCACCATGGCGCTGAACGGGGAGAGGGTGCCCGCGCCCAGGTAGTCCGACCCTCGGACCTCCGCCGTGCGGATACGCCCGGCTTCGTGCGCGGCCAGTGCGTCGGCCCACAGTTTGGCCCGGACCTCGCCCTTCACCGAGTTGGGACGCAGCGGCAGTTGCTCGGTCATCGGGACATCGACCTGGCCGTAGCCGTACAGGTTGCCGGTGGTGACGAGCACCGCGCCGGTGGCCTCCGCGGCACGCATCAGCGCCGCGCCGAGCGGCGGCCAATCGGCGGACCAGCGGTGATAGGCCGGGCCCGCGCAGCTGTACAGCGCGACGGCGCCTTCGGTGTGCCGAGCGAGCGTGTCCGAGTCGGTCGCGTCTGCCGCGATGCGGTCGATCCCGGCCAGTTCCGGACCGCCGCCGCGGCGAGTGAGCAGGCGGACTCGCTCGCCTCTGCCGACGAGCAACCGTGCGGTGGCCGAGCCGACCGGGCCGGCTCCGACGATGACATGAAGGGACATGAACGAACACTCTCCCCAGCTCGAGCGAGAACGGTGTTCTCGAATGAGGACACCGTACTCAGTATGGGATCGAGACGTCAAGAACACTGTTCTCGTCCAGTTCTGGTGTTCTCGAACCTGTGCGACACTGCTGGTATGTCCGCATCGTCGCTGCGCGCCCGCATCCGCTCGGAGATGAACCACGAGATCAAGGAAGTCGCGCGGCGGCACCTCGCCGCGGACGGCGCGAACCTGTCCCTACGGGCCGTGGCCAGAGACATGGGCATCGTCGCCTCGGCCCTGTATCGGTACTTCCCGAGCCGTGACGCCCTGCTCACCGCATTGATCATCGACGCCTACGAGGCACTGGGCGCGGCGGCGACCGACGCCGAATCGGCCGTGCCACGTGACGACCTGCGCGGCCGATGGCTGGCCGTCTGCCACGCCACGCGTACGTGGGCGCTGGCGCATCCCGCCGAGTACGGGCTGCTGTACGGGAACCCGGTGCCCGGTTACGCTGCGCCGCGCGAAACCACTGCGCCGGCCGCGAAAGTGGTGCTCCTGCTCGTCGATATCGTCATCGACGGCGCGGAGCACCTGGAGCCGGTGCCGTCACCGCTCCCCGAACCCGTCCGCGCCGACCTGCGCCGCCTGATCGACCAGCACCCCGGCGACCTGCCGGAGGAACGGCTCGACCGCGTGTTCGCCGGCTGGACCCACCTGTTCGGCCTGATCAGCTTCGAAATGTTCGGCCGCCTGAACGACACGATCGAGGCACGCGCAGAGTACTTCGACCACCACATGGCCCTGATGGCCGACTTGGCCGGCATCCCACGGCGCTGCTGAGCCTCGGCGGTGACACGCACCCGGGTTCACCCCGGAGTTGAGGGTTATCCGCTTACCGGCCCCGCACTGGGGACCAGGGGCGAGGAAAAGTCTCCGGAGTCAGTTCAACGAAACACTCGAGTACATGAACTCCCAAGACATCGAACCGCCCAGGGCGGAGCCTGCCGTCGAGACCCACGACAACGCGAAGGACAACGGGGAAAACAGCACGGAAGGACCCGACCCCGCGCGGCGGCGGTGGTGGTGGACGCTGATAGCCGTGAGCGCGGCCCAGCTCCTCGTGGTCCTGGACGGGACGATCGTGAACATCGCGCTGCCCTCCGCGCAGAGCGCGCTGGGCATGTCCGACGCGAGCCGCCAATGGGCGATCACCGCGTACGCCCTGGCCTTCGGCGGACTGCTGCTGATCGGCGGCAGGGTCAGCGGCGCGCTCGGCCACCGGCGTACGTTCACCATCGGCCTGGTCGGCTTCGCCGCCTCGTCCGCGCTGGGCGGGGCCGCGGTGAACCCCGAGATGCTCTTCGGGGCCCGGGCTCTACAGGGTGTGTTCACCTCCGCGCTCGCGCCCGCGGGGTTGTCGTTGTTGACCACGACGTTCACCGAGCCGCGCGAACGCGGCCGGGCGTTCGGCGTGTTCGCCGCGGTCGGTGCCGCCGGGTCGGCCCTCGGCCTGGTCGCAGGGGGGCTGCTGACCGAGTACGCCAGCTGGCGGTGGTGCCTGTACATCAACGTCCCCATCGCCCTGTTCGCCGTGCTCGGCACGGCGCTCGTGCCGGCGGACCGGCCGATCCGCGGCGAGGGACGGCTCGATGTCGCGGGCGCACTGCTCAGCGCCGCGGGCTTCGCCGCTGTGGTGTATGCCTTCAACGAAGCCGAACCACTCGGCTGGGGTTCACCGAAGGTGCTGGCGCTGCTGGTCGGCGGTGCCCTGCTGCTGGCCGTGTTCGCCGCCGTCGAGGTGCGCGCCGCGAGCCCGCTGCTGCCGATGCGCGTGCTCGCGCACCGCGCCCGCGCCGGTGCGCTCGTCTCGATCACCCTGATGTTCGTCGCGATGTTCGGCTTCTACCTGTTCATGAGCTACTACACACAGACCGTCCTCGGTTACTCGCCGGTCCAGGCGGGCCTGACGCTCATCATCAACGCGCTGGCCGCCCTGCTCGGCTCCACGCTCATCGCCGGGAGGCTGCACGGACGCGTCCCGCCCGCGATGCTGGTTCTGCCCGGGCTGGTCGCCGCGGCCGCCGGGATGCTGATCCTGACCCGCTTGACGCCGCAGAGCACGGACGTCCTGCCGCTGTACCTCGTACCCGCCCTGGTTCTCACCGGCCTGGGCCTCGGCTGCGTGCTGCCCCCGACCGCCGGCCTGGCCACCTCGGACGTGCACCTGCGCGACATCGGAGCCGCGTCGGCCGCCTACAACGCCTCCCAGCAACTCGGAGCCGCGCTCGGCACCGCGCTGCTGAACACCATCGCGACCAGCAGCGCCGCCTCGTACCTGGCATCCACCCGCCACGCCACGCCGACCGGGGCATCCGTGCACGGCTACACCACCGCCCTGACGGTCGGCTTCGGCATCCTCCTCGCCGCCGCGTGCCTCACGGCACCGCTGATCCGGACCCGCGCCGGACGAGAACCCGGCACCCGATAGCGGCAGTCGTGGTGCCGGCTCAGCCCACGGTCCAGAACAGAAGCGTGTCCATGTCGTGGCCGTACTTCAGGGAGCTCTGCCACTCCTCGTGCTCCACATTGAACGTGTCGATGAGGAGATTGGCGTCGCGGGCGAAGCGGTCGTCCATACGGTCGAGTACGGCCGTGTAGGCGTCGGCGACGGTCTTGGCCTTGGCCAGCGGGAGGTAGCCGATGGCCGGGTAGCCGTCCATGGGGCTCGGGACGGGGTACGGGAGCAGGTCGGGGAAGTCCGCGAACAGGAAACCGTACGGCAGCAGGTCGGCGGGGACTCCCAGAGCACGGAGTTCCTCGTCCATGAGGCCGAAGAAGGTGGACGGTTTGGAGTACACGCCCACGTCGATGGGGTCGGATCCGATGCACTCGATGACGGCCAGCAGCGCATAGTAGTACGCGTTGCCGACGCACTCGCCCACCCCGTCGGCCCGGCCCGCAATGAGGTGCTCCAGGGCCTCGGGGACGGTGAGGCCCCAGTCGATGCGCTGGCGGTCGAGGCTGTGCTGGGCGGCCCGCGCCCGCTCACGCGCGTTGTCGAGGATCCGCTCCTGCTGGGCGGTGAGCTCGCCACCCCGCACATAGGCGAGGGTCCGGCTCAGGGTGACCGTCTTCATGGTGATCACGTGGCTCATGCGGCCATGTTCGCAAGCCCTGCCGACACAGCCGCCGCCGGGGCAAGGCACGGTTCGGGCGGGGCCGAACCGTTCCGGACCTAGCGTCGGGGCCATGAAGCACACGACGCGCACGACGCATGAGTTCAACCGCTTTGCGGATGTGCGGGCGGCGCTCGCCGACCCGGCGCTCGTCCCGGAGCTGCCGGCCTCGGCCGGGGGGCCGGCCGGGGGGCCGGCCGGGGCGAGCGTCGCCTGGCTGCGTGCCACCGTGGCCCGGTTCAGCTCCGGTGAGCCGCATCGGCGGCGGCGGGCTCTGGTGGAGGCCGAACTGGCCCGGCTGGAGCCCGCCGCGCTATGGCGGGCGGCGGCGGCCGGGGCCGAAGGGGAGGTCCGGGTGCGGGTGGTGCGTGCCCTCGCCGAGGCCCTGGGGATGCCGGAGCCCGGGGCGGTCGCGGAGGCGGTGACCGTGGTGGCCGCGGCCTACTTCGGGGGTACGGACGCGGCCGCGGACGAGGCGGTGGCCCGGCTGGTGGCGCGGCTCGCGCCAGGGCATCCCGATGAGGCCGCTCTGGAGACCGCCGCCAACCGCATCGGGCTGCTGGTGCAGGCCTGCGCGGCGACGGCGGCGCTGGTGGAGGCCTGCGTGGAGGCTTGCGTGGGGGCTGCGCTGGTGGAGGGCGCGGCAGGCGGCGACGTACCGATGGCCCGGGTGCTCCGGGAGGATCCGCCGGTCAGGACCATGCGCCGGATCGCCGCCCGCGCCACCCGGGTGGCCGGCCGGGAGATCGCCGAGGGTGATGTGGTGCTCCTGGATCTCGCGACCGCCCAGCGCGCGCACCCCGTGCCCCTCGTCTTCGGCGCACCGCCCCGGGTCTGCCCCGGCCGGGCCCACGCCCTCGCCCTGGCCGACGGCCTGCTCCAGCGCCCGCTGACCGCCTTCGCCCGCCTGCACCACCAGGCCGCCACCCCGCTGCTGCTGCCCAATGCCTGGGACTACGCCTCCGCGGCCGCCCTGGCGGCGCAGGGCTTCCCGGCGATCGGCACCACGAGCGTGGCCGTGGCCGCGGCCGCCGGGCTGCCGGACGGGGCGGGCGCGACCGTCGAAGCGACCTTGGCTCTGGCCCGCCGGCTCGGACAGGGTTCGTTCCTGTTCACCGTCGACGCCGAGGGGGGCTTCAGCGATGACGTGGCGGAAGTGGCCGAGCTGGCCCGAGAGCTGTACGACGCGGGGGCCGCGGGGATCAACCTCGAAGACGGCCGCCCGGACGGCACCCTCGCCCCCGTGGAGCTGCACGCCGCGAAGATCGCCGCCGTCAAGGCCGCCGCGCCCGCGCTGTTCGTGAACGCCCGCACCGACACCTACTGGCTCGGGCGCCAGGAGGAGGAGACCGCGGCGCGCCTCGCGGTCTACGAACAGGCCGGGGCGGACGGGGTGTTCGCGCCAGGGCTGACGGACCCCGACAAGATCGCCGCCCTGACGGCGACCCTCGTCGTCCCACTGAACATCCTGTACACGCCGGCCGGCCCCACGCTCGCCGACCTGGCCGCGCTGGGCGTGCGCAGGGTCAGCCTCGGCTCGCTGCTCTACCGCAGGGCCCTGACGGCGGCCGTGACCGCCGCGACCGCCGTCCGCGACGGCCGGCCGACGGATGTCACGGCCCTCTCCTACGCGGAGGTGCAGGCACTGGGGACCTAGGCACCGCAACCCACGCCCCTACTCGGCCGTCTCGTCGTGGAGTCGCTTGATCTCCCTCATGAAGTCCTTTTCGAAGGACTTGTCGAGGAACTCCGGGTCCTGTGACCATGTGTCGATCCCGGTTGTGGCCCCGAACTCCCTGAGATCGAACCCGGTCGAGATGTTCTCCCCTCCAACGCGGTCTTCCAACTCCTTGAGCAGGTTCAGTTCCGGGACGGGCGAGTAGGCAGCGCTCATCCGGACATCATCGCGCAGGGCCCCACGCCCAGCGGATGGTTACTGTGCTGCCATGTCCGAGACCTCTGGCCAACTCTCGTTCGACACCGCCGCTCAGCCTCGTTCCGTACCGTCCGCCGCGGTGCCCGGACTGCGCTACCTCGCCGACTGGCTTGCTCCCGATACCGGTGCGGCCTTGCTCGCGAGGATCGATTCGGCCTCATGGTCGGCGCAGCTGAAGCGGCGCGTGCAGCATTACGGGCACCGGTACGACTACGGCCGCCGCACCGTGGCCGCCGGCTCGGAGGCGACCGCGCCGCCGCTTCCGGTGTGGGCCCGGGAGATGGCTGCCCGGCTGGTGGATGAGGGGCTGATGGACCGGGCGGCGGAGCAGGTGATCGTCAACGAGTACCGGCCGGGGCAGGGGATCAGCGCCCACGTCGACTGCGTGCCGTGCTTCGGTCCGGTCGTCGCCGCGATATCCCTGGGTGCCAGCTGCCTCATGGACTTCACCGACCCCGCCGACGGCACGAAGCTGGCGGTGCCATTGGCGCCGGGCAGCCTGCTGGTCATGACCGGCCCGGCCCGATACACCTGGCGGCATGCCATCGCCGCACGTAAGAGCGACCCCGGTGCGGCGGGTCGTGTCCCCCGTGGACGTCGCATATCCGTGACGTTCCGCACGGTCCTGCACGCGAGTCAGTGACCCAGCGCCGCCTGATCAGATCGCCCGGAAGTCCCGGACCGAGAAGCGCGGGGCGCGGCGCGGCGGGACCCGACCGGAGAGCAGGATCAGGCGGGCGGCGCGGTGGCGCTGGCCGGCGTAGGGGGCCAGCAGCCGCAGCATCGCCGCGTCGTCGGTGCCGCGCTCGCCGGTGAGCGCGTAGCCGATGATCCGCGGGAGGTGCAGATCGCCGACCGTGATCGCGTCCGGGGTGCCGTTGCTGCGCTGGAGGGTCTCCGCCGCGGTCCACGGCCCGATGCCGGGGATGGCCTGCAGCCGGGCCGAGGCGGCGGCGAGGTCCATGGTCGCGGCCTCCTCCAGGCGCCGGGCGGCCCGCACGGCCCGCAGGATGGTCGACGAGCGCTTGGCGTCGACCCCGGCCCGGTGCCACTCCCACGACGGGATCAGCGCCCAGGCGCGCGGATCGGGCATGACCCGCAGCCGCTCGGCGGGGCCGGGCGCGGGCTCGCCGTGGCGCTGGAGCAGCAGCCGCCAGCCCCGGTACGCCTCGTCGCTGGTGACCTTCTGCTCCAGGATCGAGGGGATCAGCGACTCCAGGACCAGACCGGTGCGGATCAGTCTGAGGCCCGGGTGGCGGCGGTGTGCCGCGTGCACCAGGCGGTGGCGGGGGGTGAAGGCGGAGGGGTCGTCCTCGGCGCCGAGCAGGGCGGGCAGGTGGTCGAGCAGCCAGTCCGCGCCCGGCCCCCAGGCCTGCGCCTCGACCGGCTCGCCCCGGCGTACGAGGCGTATCGTCCCGGCGCCCTCCGGGGTGCGGGCGGCCCGCCAGATGGCGCCGTCGGCGGTCACCTGGAACGCCGGGTCCCCCGGTCCCCGCCGCAGCACGCTCAGGCTGCGCGCGAGGTCGTACGGACCGGAGGGGGTCCAACTGCGGTGGGCGGGCACACCGCCACCCTACGGCGCGCCCCCGACACGCCCGCACATGCCGTCACTGGTCCGACGAGAAGCGCACCGCCCCCGCCGGGATGTCCGCCCCGCACCACACCCGCACCCCGTCCCGCAGCTCGTTGTCCGGCCCCACCAGCGCGCCGTCCCCGACCACCGCGCCCTGGAGCACCGTACGGGCCCCGATCCGGGCCCGCGCGCCTATGAGGGAGTCGCGGACCTCCGCGCCCTCCTCGACCACCGCGCCGGCCAGCACCGTGGAGCCGTCGATGCGGGCGCCCGCGCCCACCCGGGCCGCGGGGCCGATGACGGTGCCGCCGGTGAGCTTGGCGTCGCGCGCCACCTGCGCGCTGTCCAGGATCAGCCGGTCGCCGCAGCGGCCGGGGACCGCCGGGGAGGGGGCGCGGCCCAGCACCAGGTCGGCCGAGCCGCGGACGAAGGCCTGGGGGGTGCCGAGGTCGAGCCAGTACGTGGAGTCGACCATGCCCTGGAGGTGGGCGCCGGCGGCCAGCAGGCCGGGGAAGGTCTCGCGTTCGACGGAGACGGGGCGGCCGGCCGGGATGGCGTCGATGACGGAGCGGTTGAAGACGTAGGCGCCCGCGTTTATCTGGTCGGTGACGATCTCCTTGGCGGTCTGCGGCTTTTCGAGGAAGGCGGTGACGCGTCCGGTGGCGTCGGTCGGCACCAGCCCGTACGCGCGCGGGTCGGTGACGCGCGTGAGGTGCAGGGAGACATCGGCGCCGGTGGTGCGGTGGGTGTCGACGAGGGCGCGGATGTCGAGCCCGGTGAGGATGTCGCCGTTGAAGATCAGCACCGGGTCGTTCGGGCCCGAGCGCAGCCGTGAGGCGACGTTGCGGAGGGCGCCGCCGGTGCCCAGCGGCTCCCGTTCCGTCACGTATTCCAGGTGCAGGCCCAGTGACGAGCCGTCACCGAAGTACGGCTCGAACACCTCGGCCAGGTACGACGTGGCGAGCACGATGTGCTCCACCCCGGCCGCGCGGGCGCGCGCCAGCTGGTGGGTGAGGAACGGGACGCCGGCCGCCGGGACCATCGGCTTGGGGGTGTTCACCGTCATCGGCCGCAGCCGGGTGCCCTTGCCGCCGACCAGGAGGATCGCTTCTGGCGTCGATGGCGCTGTGGTCACGTATCGTCTCTGCTTCCTGCTGGGGCTCGCCGGGTCGGCGGCCAGTGTATGCAGACCCCGAGTACCCAGCCCGCGCCTGGTCAGCGGCCCTGCGGTCAGCGACCTTGCAGCCGGGCGGCCTTGCTGCGTACGGTGCCGAGCTTGGCGTAGAGGGCGCCGCCGGGGCACTCGGTGTTGTAGCCGTCGCGGTGTCCGGAGATGACGCGCAGCTTGGCCTTGGTGCCTTTCTTGTATCTGTTGCCGCCGGCGGACGTCAGATGGGTGGTGCCGCTCGGGTTGCGGCCGAACAGGCCGAGCTTCCAGGCGGTGAGCTTGGCCACGGCCTTGACCGCCTTGCTCGCGGGTTTCTTGGAGGAGTAGGTGCCGAGCACCGCGATGCCCATGCTGTTCGTGTTGAATCCGCGCGTGTGGGCGCCCTGAACGGCCTTGGCCACCCCCCCGGATCGGCCCTCGTAGATGTGTCCGCACTTGTCGACGGCGAAGTTGTAGCCGAAGTCACGCCACCCCATGCTCGTGACGTGATAGCGGTAGATGCTCCGCATCACGGAGGGCGCCTGCGAGCAGGCGTACGCGTTGCCGGTCACGGTGTGGTGGACGAAGGCGACCTTGACGGTCTTGGTGTAGCGGTGGCCCTTCTCGCGCAGCTTCTCGTCGGCGCCCCAGCCGGCGCGGGTGACGATACGGGGCCGCGGCGCGGTGTACGCATGGGCCGCGCTGGTGTTCGGCCGCTCCTCGGGGAGCTCCAGCGGGGGCGGGGTGGAGGGTTCGGGGGTGAGCTCGGAGGGCTCCGGCTCCGGCTCCGGGGGCGCCGAGGGGGCTGATGGGTCTGCGGGGTCGGCCTGCGGGGCCTCGGGCAACGCGGAGGGGTCCTCCATCGCGGGCTCGGAGCCGGTCTCGGAGCTGGGGACGGCACTGGGGTCGGTGGTCAGCGGCCGGGCGAGCGTCGCCGGGCCCCGGCCGGGGTCGACGAGCTCCAGGCGGAGCCCGGAGGGCAGGCCGGCCGGCTGGGCGGAGAGCACACCGGAGCCGCCGCTGGGGCTGACCCGGGCCTGGACGCCGTTGGAGTCGCCGACCCACAGGGGCGTGGTGCCGCCGTGCCGGCGGCCGCGGGCGCTCTCGGGCGAGTCGGGGTCGGGGGCGTCGTCATCGAGGGCCTCCAGGTCGCGCCAGGCCGACCAGGCGCCGGTGGCCGCCTCACGGGTGCGCACCTGCACCTGGCCGCGCAGCCGCGCGGAGGCGTCGTCCCAGACCACGCCGACGAGGGAGAAGGGCCGCACGTTCCGCGGCGCGACCCCCAGCACGGCGCCGGACGACATCGCCGCGCCCCGGTCGAGACCACTGCCGCCGAGTGGGAGCAGTGGCAGCGACTGGGTGCCGCCGGCTGAATCCGCGCTGCCCGCGCGGTCCGAACGGGCGGGGGCCGGGTTGAGGGTGAGGGGGAGAGCGAGGGCGGCGGTGCACGCGACGCCGATCGAAGATGCCAGAAATGCACGCATGGAAAAAATACTGGACATAACGCAACAAATCTGTCCATTCGAGAAGGTGGCCACCGGACCCGCGATCCGGCGCCCGCAGCCCCGCGCACCGCCCCCGGCGCACCCCGGCGCCGCGTACCCTGGCGCCGATGAACGCTACCGATCACACCCCCGCCGACCTGCTGCGATCCGCGCTCGCCGCGGATCCGGCGCGTCCGCTTGTGACCTTCTACGACGACGCGACCGGCGAGCGCGTCGAACTGTCCGTGGCCACCTTCGCCAATTGGGTGGCGAAGACCGCGAACCTCCTCCAGGGCGACCTCGCCGCGGCGCCCGGCGACCGCCTGGCGCTGCTGCTGCCCGCCCACTGGCAGACCGCGGTGTGGCTGGTGGCCTGCTCCTCCGTGGGCGTGGTGGCCGAGGTGGGCGGCGACCCGGCCGCCGCCGACCTCGTGGTCAGCGGCCCGGACACGCTGGAGGAGGCGCGCGCCTGCTCCGGGGAGCGGGTGGCGCTGGCGCTGCGCCCCCTGGGCGGGCGGTTCCCGCAGCCGCCGGAGGGCTTCACCGACTACGCCGTGGAGGTGCCCGGCCAGGGCGACCGCTTCGCGCCGTACGCGCCGGTGGACCCGCACGCCCCCGCGCTCACCGTGGCCGGCCTCGAGCTGACGGCCGCGGAGCTGGTGGAGCGGGCGCGCGCCGACGCGGCCGGGCAGGGGCTCGGCCAGGGCTCCCGGGTGCTGTCCGGGCTGCCGTACGACACCTGGGAGGGGCTGTCGTACGGGCTCTACGCGCCGCTGGCCACGGGCGGCTCGGTGGTGCTGTGCCGCCATCTGGACCGGCTGGACGAGGGCCGCCTCGCCGAGCGCCGGGCCGACGAGCGGGTCACCGCGACCGCGCCGTAGCGGCCGTTCCCCCGGGAAACCGCGTCGGCCCCTGACCCGTCCGGCGGACCCGTGGGCCGAGCCCACGGGCCCCGCCGCCCACCCCGCGCGATGATCGACGCGACGTACAACCATGTGCGGGGTTCGCATGTCTGCTCCAGTAATCACGGCCCCGGCATGGGCCGCTGCCGCTCCTCCCGGCCGAGGAGGCGGACGGGTGGGAGGACGCAGACGTGACGACGGAGAGCGCCGAAGAGACGCCCAAACGAAGACGCGGACGCCACCGCTGGCTGCGTCTGCTCGCGCTCGCGGTGGCCCTGCTGGTGCTGTCCGGGGCCGGGGTGGGGTGGTGGCTCTACGAGCGCCTCGACGGCAACATCAAGACCGACACCCGCACCGACAACGAGCTGCGGAAGTACGCGGCCGAGCGGCCGGTGCCAGTGGTCCGGGACGCGCAGAACATCCTGCTCATCGGCTCCGACAACCGCGGCGGCGCGGGGAACGGCAAGTACGGCAAGGACACCGGCACCCAGCGCTCGGACACCACGATCCTGCTGCATCTGCAGGCCGACGGGAAGAGCGCCACCGCCATCTCCATCCCGCGCGACCTGATGGTGGACATCCCCAGTTGCACCGGGGCGGACGGGGCGCGCGCCGAAGCCAGGTTCGCCCAGTTCAACTGGGCGTTCGAATTCGGCGGGCCGGCCTGCACGATCCGCACCGTCGAAAAGCTCACCAGCATCCGCGTCGACCACCACATGATCGTGGACTTCCGCGGCTTCAAGAAGATGGTCAACGCCGTCGGCGGCGTCGAGGTGTGCCTGCCGGAGCCCATCGACGACGACGAGGCGCATCTGCAGCTCCCCGCGGGCCGCCAGGTCCTGCACGGCGAGCAGGCCCTCGGCTATGTCCGGGCGCGCTACAGCATCGGCGACGGCAGCGACACCGAGCGTATCGGGCGGCAGCAGGAGTTCCTCGGCGCGCTTGTGAAGAAGTTGCAGAGCAATGGTGTACTGCTCAATCCGGCCCGGCTGTACCCGGTGCTCGACGCGGCGACGTCCTCACTGACCACGGACCCGGGCCTGAGCTCGCTCAAGGACCTGTACGACCTGGCGCGCGGAATGCGGCACATCCCACGCGAGAAGATCCGGTTCCTCACGATTCCGCGGCAGCCCTACACCTACAACCGGAACCGCGATGAGCTGGTCCAGCCCGACGCCGACCGGCTGTTTCGGCAACTGCGTCTCGACCACCCGGTATCGGTGGCCAAGAAGGTCACCCACGCCTCCGGCGACGACCCGAAGAGCGGGACGTCCACACCGTATGAAGGAACTACCGCGGCACATGACATGTGCCAATAAAAGCCCCAAAGGGTACGCTCAACTGTTCCTCAAAGAACTCGAAAGGATTGGGCAGATTGCCCAGTTGTAGGGAAGTGGAATTTGTCACCAGCGTCGCTTGACGCTGAACTGGACGGATAGTGTGAGCGATCCAGTGCGCTTACCAGGTTGCCGCGCACTACCTTTTCGACCGACCGGTGCGCCTTGAGGGGGAGGCGCCGCGTGGCACCAACGGAGGACTCAGGGGACCGTGGACGCGCAAGGCCATGGGCAGGCGGACGACTTCGATCCCGCCGATCAGTGGGTGTTCGACCCGAACACCGGCAGCTATGAGCTGCGGCTGAATCCTGCCGGGGATTCGGCAGATGTCACCCCCCAGGACCGGCCGGCCCCCAGATCCAGGAGCCGCCGCCGCGCCGCCGACCCCGAGCCGCCGTCGCCGCCGCGCGGCCGGCGCAGGGCGGCGGGCAAGCCGGAGAAGCCGGCCGGCCCCACCAGCCGCCGCAAGCCGAAGCCGAAGAAGTCCAAGGCGAAGAAGGCGCTGTACTGGACCAGCGGCACCCTCGCCTTCATCCTGGTCGGCGGGTCCGTCGCGGCGTACCTCGTCTACCAGCACCTCAACAACAACATCGAGAAGTACGACGTCGGCGAGAACAACGCCGCGGTCAGCGACGGCCCGATGAACATCCTGGTCATCGGCACCGACAAACGCGACGGCAAGGGCAACGAGGGATACGGCGACGCGGGGAGCGTCGGCCACGCCGACACCACCCTCCTCTTCCATGTCTCCGCGGACCGGACGAACGCGACCGCGCTGAGCATTCCGCGCGACATGATCACCGACATCCCGCAGTGCACCACCAGGAAAGACGGCACCAAAAAGATCATCAAGGGCGAGGAGGGTGTGCGCTTCAACACCAGCCTCGGACAGGAGGGGCGCGACCCCAGCTGCACCTGGGACACGGTCGAGAAGATCACCGGGCTGGAGATCAACCACTTCCTGATGGCGGACTTCAACGCCGTCAAGACGCTCTCCAGCGCCGTCGGCGGGGTCGAGGTCTGCCTGGGCAAGGACATCGACGACCCGAAGTCGCATCTGAAGCTGAGCAAGGGCCGGCACACCATCGAGGGCGAGGACGCCCTCGCGTTCGTACGGACCCGGCACAGCGTCGGCTTCGAGAGCGACCTGGACCGGATCAAGCTCCAGCAGCAGTTCCTCAGCTCGATGATGCGCAAGATGAAGTCGAGCGGCACCCTAACCAGCCCCTCGAAGATGTGGAAGCTGGCCAACTCCGCCACCAAGGCACTCGCGGTGGACACCGGTATCGGCACCGTGAACAAGCTGAAGGACCTGGCGCTGAACCTCAGCAAGGTCGACCTGAAGAACGTCACCTTCGTCACGGTCCCCGTGGTCGACAACACCGACGGCGCGACGGTGAAGCTCGACGAGGCCAAGGCCGATCCGCTGTTCGCCATGGTCAGGCAGGACGTGTCGCTGACCGAGGTGAAGAAGAAGGAGAAGGCCGACAAGGCCAAGCAGGCCGCCAAGCTCAAGGGCCCCAAGGCCGACCCCGCGAACGTCCGGGTGAAGGTCCTCAACGGCAGCGGGAAGATGGGGGCCGCCCAGGAGACGGTCGACTGGATGCAGAACAGCGAAGGGATGCTCCGTTCCAGCAACGGCGGAAACGCTTCGGCGGATCTGAAGAAGACGACGCTGGAGTACGCCCCGAACCAGGCCGACCAAGCGCGCCGCCTGGCCGACAGCATGGGACTGCCCGCCTCCGCCCTCAAGGAGGGCACCAAGGACGCCGCTCCCATGGCGGAGATGACCCTCACGCTCGGCGCGGACTTCAAGGGCGCCGGCACACCGATTACCGCTCCGGCAAAGGCGCCGAAGGACATTCAGAGAGTCGAAGCGGACGACAAGAGCGTCTGCGCGAAGTAATCATTGCCGGCCATCGGAGCATGCTCGCCCATCGGGCCGGAACCACCGTTGTTGAACAGGGGAGGCCTGGTGCGGCACAGCAGTGTGCGGGGGGAGGGCTCCCGTCGGCGGGTGCCCGGACCCCGCGACGGAGGCGGGGAACGGAACCCGCATGAGGACGGCGGCGCCGGCGTCGGCGCACCGCGTGACGCCGAGGCCAGGAGCGGCGGGGGCAGGGGCGCCGAGGCCAGGGGCGGCGAGGGCGCCGGAGCCAAGGACACCGCGAGTGCCGCCGGTGCGGGGGCCGGCGGCCGTGCGGAGTCCCGGCGCGCCGCCCGCGCCGAGTCCGCGGGCAGCGGACACCGCCGCAAGGGCAAGGCCCCGCGCCGTAAGAGGAGCAAGGGCGTGCGAATACTTCGCTGGACCGCGCTGTCCCTGGCCGTGCTGATAGTCGGCGCGGCCGGCGCGGGCTATCTCTACTACGAGCACCTGAACAGCAACCTCAGGAAGGCGGAGCTCGACCTCGGCGACAGCAAGCTCACCAAACCCGAGCCGAACGCCGCGGGCCAGACCCCCCTCAACATCCTCCTGATCGGCCAGGACAGCCGTAACGACAAGGAGAACCAGAAGCTCGGCGGCGCCAAGCAGGACTTCGGCCGCAAGGGGCTCGCCGATGTGCAGATGCTGGTGCACGTCTCGGCCGACCGCAGCAACATGTCGGTGATCAGCATCCCGCGCGACACCAGGGTCACCATCCCCAGGTGCACCGACCCGAAGAACGACGAGGTCTACCCGAAGACGTTCCGTCCGATCAACGAGTCGCTCACGCACGGCGGCCCCGGCTGCACGGTGGCCACCTGGAAGGAGCTCACCGGCATCTACATCGACCACTTCATGATGGTCGACTTCAAGGGCGTGGTGTCCATGGCGGACGCCATCGGCGGCGTCCCGGTGTGCGTGAACAAGAACATCTACTCCCATGACAGCAAGGGCCACGGCTCCGGTCTGCGGCTGAAGAAGGGCACCCACCCGGTCAAGGGCGTCCAAGCCCTCCAGTGGCTGCGTACGCGGTACGGCTTCGAGGACAACACCGACATCGGCCGGGCCAAGGCCCAGCACATGTACATGACCTCCATGATCCGGCAGCTCAAGTCCGGCACCAAGCTCTCCGACCCGGGCAAGCTGATGGACCTGGCGGAGGCCGCGACCAGCGCGCTCACCGTCGACCACGGCCTCGGCACCGTCAAGAAGCTCTACGACCTGGGCAACGACCTCAAGCGGGTGCCGACCAAGCGGACCACGATGGTCACCATGCCGTGGGAGTACCGCAACAACGGCGAGTACGTCGTACCCAAGCCGGGCGACGCCGAGAAGACCTTCTCGCTCATCCGCAACGACACCTCGCTGGACGGCAAGGACAAGAAGAAGAAGGACAAGGTCCCGGCCCCCAGCCAGGCCAAGGGCGAGCTCCCGGTGGTCGTGCAGAACGGCACCGGCTCCACCGTCCTGGGGCCGGTCTCCGGCCGGGCCGGCGACATCACCAATGAGCTGATCCGGCTCGGCTACGCCAAGGCCGACGCCAACACCGAGCTGACCTCGCAGGCCGACACCACCATCAGCTACCCGGGCGAGGCCAAGCAGGGCGACGCGCTGGCCGTGGCCAAGGCGCTGGGGCTGCCGAAGAGCGCGGTCAAGGAGTCCCAGTCGGTCACCGAGGTGACGCTGGTGGTCGGCAACGACTGGCGCGAGGGCACGGCCTACCCGAAGTCCGGGGCCTCCGCCGACGAGGACAAGGCGCCCCAGATCGACGACAAGATCAACGGCGAGGAGAAGAAGTGCATGGACGTCAACCCGGGCTACACGTTCTGAGCACGCCCTCCTGAGCAGCACCCGACCAGGCCGAAGGGGCCGGATCCAGGAAGTTAAGGATCCGGCCCCTTCGGCGTACGCGTATCCGGGGGCGGGCCCGCTACCGGCTCGCCCTGACCGCCGGGCGGCGGCTGGCGATGACCTTCTTGGCCAGCGAGCGCGGGCTGGTGAGAAAGCCCCAGCCCCACGACATGTGCATGGTCGCCAGCGCCACCGGGATCCGCAGCCGGGCCTTCGCCGGGAGCCCCTTGCCGGCCGGGACGGAGCCCGCCGCGATGGCCGCCAGATAGCCGCCCGGCACCAGCAGCGCCCACGGGGTCAGCGCGGCGCCCACCACGACGCCCGCCGCGATGGCGACGACGGCGGTCGGCGGCGCCAGATAGCGCAGATTGATCGAGCCCTGGTGGTAGCGGGCCACCACATGCCGCCAGCGGCCGTAGTCCTTGTACTGCTTGGCCAGCGCCCGCACATTCGGCCGCGGCCGGTAGGAGACCCTGAGCTCGGGCGAGAACCAGATCAGCCCGCCCGCCTCGCGGATCCGGAAGTTCAGCTCCCAGTCCTGCGCGCGGATGAACTCCTCGTTGTAGCCGCCCTGCTGTTCCAGCACCTCTCGGCGGAAGACCCCGAGATACACGGTCTCGGCCGGGGCCGCCTCGCCGCCGGTGTGGAAGGCGGCGTTGCCCACGCCGATCTTGGCGGTCATGGCGGCGGCGACGGCGCGCTCCCAGTCGTTCTCGCCCTCGGCGTGCATGATGCCGCCGACGTTCTGCGCGCCGGTCTCCTCCATGAGCCGCACCGCGGTCGCGATGTAGTTCGGCGACAGCATGCCGTGGCCGTCGACCCGCACCACCACCGGATGGCGGGACGCCTTGATCGCGGCGTTCAGGGCGGCCGGGGTGCGGCCGGTGGGGTTGGGGACCGTGTGCACCCGCGGGTGCTCGCGCACCAGCTCGGCGGCGATCTCGTCGGTGCGGTCCGTGGACGGGCCGAGGGCGATCACCACCTCCAGCTCCCCGGCGTACTCCTGCTCCAGGATGTGCCGGACGGAGTTGCGCAGATGACGTTCCTCATTGAGCACCGGCATGATCACGGAGACAGCCGGGAGCTGATGCGGGGGCATGGCACCTCGGGGGTCGGGGGGTGGCCCCCCAGAAGACTGCGGTTGGCGAATTTCGAGAGGCCACGTTACCGCGAATGGGGGACACCGGAGCGCGCCGCCCGGGTGGCAGCGGGTGGGGTGGGCGGCGTGGGGCCGCCGTACCGCTCATCGTATGGCCCTACGGTGTCGGCGGTTGTGCCCCGCAGTCCCGCCGGCCCCGCCAGGCCCCTCGCCCGTCACGGAGGTCCCCGCAGTGAGTGCACCGGCCCGCCCGCCGCGCCCCCGGCAGCCCTCCCGGCCCCGCTGGGGCCTGCGGATCGCCACGGGCGCCGCCGCCCTGGTGCTGCTCGCCGGCGGCGTGGGGCATCTGCTGGTCACCGAGCTGGAGTCCGGCATCCACCGGGTCGACGCCTTCGGCGGCCTCGACGACCGGCCCGTGGACAGCGACCGGGGCGTCAACTTCCTGCTGGTCGGCACCGACGCCCGCGACAAGATCACCCGCGCGCAGAAGCGGCGCTACCGGCTGGGCGGCGCCCCCTGCCACTGCACCGACACCATCATGCTGGTGCATCTGTCGGCCGACCGGGACCGCGCCAGCGTGGTCAGCCTCCCCCGCGACTCGTACGCCCGGATCCCCGCGTACACCACCCCGTCCGGACGGGTGCGCCCCGCGCACCACCAGAAGCTCAACGCCGCCTATGCCGAGGGCGGTCCCAGCCTGACCGTACGGACCGTCGAGCACATGACACGCGTGCACATCGACCACTACCTGGAAGTGGACTTCACCAGCTTCATGAAGACCGTGGACGTGGTGGGCGGGGTCACGGTGTGCACGACACGGCCGCTCAAGGACGCCTACACCGGCCTGAACCTGCCGGCCGGCACCCACGCCCTGGACGGCGGCCAGGCGCTTCAGTACGTACGCTCCCGCCACCTCGACGGCGCCGCGGACCTGGGCAGGATCCGCCGCCAGCAGCGGTTCCTGGCCGCCGTCATCCACCAGGTGACCGGCAGCGGCACCCTGCTGAACCCGGTGAAGTTCGGCCGGGTCGCGGCCACCCTGCTCGGCTCGGTCCGCGCCGACCGGGGCTTCGGCGCGGCGGACATGGTCGCGCTCGGCCAGGCCATGCGCGGCTTCACCGTCGAGTCCTCGGAGTTCGTCTCGGTCCCGGTCCGGCTGCCCGGCACCCCGGTCAAGGGCCTCGGCTCGACGCTCCGCTGGGACCGGGTGCGGGCCGCGCGCCTGTTCAAGGCGCTCCGCGAGGACCGCCCGCTCGCCGTCCGCCGCCCCAAGCGGCTGCGGGCCACGCTGGTCGACGTGCCCCCCGCGCAGGTCCGCGTCCGCGTGTTCAACGGCACCAGCACCGCGGGCCTGGCCCGGCGCACCTACCGCGCGCTGCGCGCCTACGGCTTCGCCACCACCGGGGCCCCGGCGGACGCCGCGGCCCAGGGGGTGCGGCGCACGCTGATCGAGTACGACCCGATCTGGAACCGCTCGGTCCGCTCCCTGGCGGCCGCCCTGCCCGGCGCCCGGCTGAAGCCGGTGGCGCGGCAGGGCTCGGTGATGCGGGTCACGCTGGGCACGGACTTCCGGGCGGTGCACCCGGTACGGGCCGAGGACCCCTCGGCGGAGAAGGGCGCCGGCAAAGCCGTCACCGGCGCCGAGGTCGCCTGCGTCTGATCACCTGCGGCCAAGGGGTGCGGACGGCGCCGGCTGAGGGGTGAAGGCGTGGCCGCGCTCAGTCCTCGATGCCGTCCGCGGCCCGCTGGGCGCGCAGCTCCTTGATCGCGCGGCGCCGGGCGAGCCGGTGCGTACGCCGGATCTGGGCCTCCTCGTACCGCCGCTTGTCCCGCTCGGTCTCCGGTATGACCGGCGGCACGGACCGCGGCCTGCCGTCGGCGTCGACTGCCGCGAAGACCAGATAGGCGCTGCCGACCTGGGTCGCGGGCGTGGACTCGTTCCACCGCTCGGCCATCACCCGCACCCCGATCTCCATCGAGGACCGCCCGGTCCAGTTCACCTGGGCCTTCACATGGACGAGGTCCCCGACCCGGACCGGCTCCAGGAAGGCCATCTCGTCCATCGAGGCCGTGACGGCGGGCCCCTCCGAGTGGCGCCCGGCGACCGCCCCCGCCGCGTCATCGACCAGTTTCATGATCACGCCGCCGTGCACCGTGCCGAGGAGATTGGTGTCACTGCCGGTCATGATGTGGGAGAGGGTGATGCGCGCGGCGGAAGTGGGCTTACCCGGAATTTCTGACTCCGGATTCAAGGCCTGAAAGGTCATGGCCTCAACCTTATGCCGGGCGGATTCTTATCAGGTCTGCAACAGCCGTGCCCCGATCCGGCACCCGCCCTGTAAGGCGACCACCCCGGGAAGGCAGACTTCACCGCATGAATGATTGGCCCGACGGGTGGACGAGCGACCGCAGGGACCGGCACGGACGCGGCAGCGGCAGCGCCGAACCGGAAGGCGCCCGCGCCATGCCGCAGGTGCGGCGCGCGGGCCAGGGCGTCGGCGGCCCGCCGCGGCAGGCCGAGCCGCCGCTCCCCCCTGAGCTGTCGCCGCGCGGCCCGGTCCCGCACCAGCAGCGGCAGCAGGCGTCTCAGGACTTCGACGAGTACGGCGGCCACGGCGACGACGGCTACAACACCGGCCAGGTCTACGGCCACGGCGCGGGCGGCCCCGGTGGCCCCGGCGACCCGGGCGGGTCCGGCGGACCCGGCGGCCACGGCGGCGCCCCGCGCGCGGCCCGGCCCAAGAACTGGAAGCGCCGGATAACGATCGGCCTGATCACCTTCATCGTGCTGCTGCTCGCGGTCGGCGTCGGCACGTACTTCTGGGCCGACTCCAAGCTCCGGCGCGAGGTGGACCTCAGCAAGGTCGAGGACCGGCCGGACGGCGGCAAGGGCACCAACTATCTGATCGTCGGATCGGACAGCCGCGAGGGCCTGTCCGACGAGGAGAAGAAGAAACTGCACACCGGCTCCGCCGACGGCCGCCGCACCGACTCGATCATCCTCCTGCACGTCGGTGACAACGGAAACACCATGGTCAGCCTGCCCCGTGACTCCTGGGTCACCATCCCGGCCTTCACCGGCCCGGACACCGGCAAGCGGTACCAGAACTCGCAGAACAAGCTGAACGC
Source organism: Streptomyces sp. LZ34 (assembly GCF_053890475.1). Taxonomy (NCBI): domain Bacteria; kingdom Bacillati; phylum Actinomycetota; class Actinomycetes; order Kitasatosporales; family Streptomycetaceae; genus Streptomyces; species Streptomyces sp. LZ34. The sequence continues at coordinate 7,667,551 of NZ_CM132680.1, read as the reverse complement.
CTCCTTCTCGATGGCCGGCCCCGAGCTCCTGGTCCGCACGGTCGAGTACAACACCGGCCTGCACATCGACCACTACGCGGAGATCGGCTTCGACGGCTTCGCCAAGATCGTCGACTCGGTCGGCGGCGTCGAGATCGACGTCCCGCAGGACATGAAGGAGAAGCACGCCGGCACCAACCTGAAGAAGGGCAAGCAGACGCTGAACGGCGAGGAGGCCCTCGCCTTCGTACGGCAGCGCTACGGCCTGGCCGGCGGCGACCTGGACCGCACCAGGAACCAGCAGAAGTTCCTGTCCGCGCTGGCCAACAAGGCCGCCACGCCCAGCACCGTCCTCAACCCCTTCAAGCTCTACCCGACCATGGGCTCGGGCCTGGACTCGCTGATCGTGGACAAGGACATGAGCCTGTGGGACGTGAAGGACATGTTCTTCGCAATGAAGAGCGTCTCCGGCGGTGACGGCAAGCAGATGAACATGCCCGTCTCCAACCCGGGCCTGGCCACCTCCAAGGGCAGCGCGGTCCAGTGGGACATGCCGAAGGTCAAGCAGTTGGTGAAGGAGCTGCAGAACGACGAGAAGGTGACCGTCTCCAGCAAGTAGGCCGCCGCGAGCCGGGGTCTCCGTGAACGTGAAACGGCTGCCGCACCGAACCGGGTGCGGCAGCCGTTTCACGTTCTGGTGTGCGTGGGCCACGACTGTGCGCGGGCTACGACTGTGCTTGGGCTACGACTCCACCGACCCGCCGAAGCCGGCTATCCGCCTGCTGCTCAGCACCCACATGAGCAGCAGATAGCCGAGCAGCACACCGAAGTAGGCAACGGTCGTGCCGTCGACCGGGCCGAAGAACACCTGCCGGAGCAGCGAAGAGGCGTAGAAGGCGGGGTTCGCCCAGCCGATCCAGACCATGAAGTCCGGCAGCAGATGGGCCGGGACCGCCACGGGCCCGAGCGAGACCATGGCCAGGACGGACAGCAGGCTCAGCGAACCGGCCTCCTCCGGGCTGTTCGCCCGGCTCCCGACCCATGCGCCGAAGGCGACGAACGGCAGGACCACCGCCAGCAGCACCGGAACGGCCAGCGGCGACAGGCTGACCTTCAGCCCGAGGATCAGCACACCGAACAGCGTGGTGCACACCAGCGCGGGCAGCGCCAGCAGGGTGAACGCGGCCGCCGTGCCGACGATGAGCGCCTGCGGGCGCACCGGCAGCGCGGCGTAGAAATCGAAGGCGTCGTTGAACTTCATGAAGGCGAAGTTCGAGGCGACCTTGTTCTGCGTCTCAAAGAGCAGCGCCAGGGTCAGGCTGCCGACGAATACCTGCTGCACCGACTGCCCGCCCGATTCCTTGGCGAAAACCCCCATCGCGGCCAGGGTGAGGATGGGCGCCACCATGCCGGTGATCACCATCCCCTGCCAGGACCACCGCCAGTTGGAGAGCTGCACCAGAAACAGGGTCCACACCGCGCGATGAAACGGAAGCGGCGCACGATCAATTTCCGTATTCAAAATACACTTCTTCTAGTGTCTTGGACTGAAGGCGGAATTCCAGGACTTCGTCGAGATCGAGGTCGGCGGTCAGCCGGGCGACGTCCGTACGGGAGACCTGCGCGACCACCTTGCCCCGGTGCCGGCTCTGCACCAGGAGGTAGTCGGGCAGCTCGGCGGCCGGCCCCTCGCGCAGGGTCAGATGCACGCTCAGCGTCTTGGCCAGCCCGCTCTTCAGCTCCGCCGGCCGTCCCACGGCCACCAGGCTGCCCTCGCGGAGGATGCCCACCCGCTCGATCACCTGCTCGGCCTCGAGCGCGTTGTGTGTGATCAGGACGATGGTCTGCCCTTGCTCATGGTTGAGTTCGCGCAGCAGGTCCCAGACCATGCGCCGGCGCGCCGGGTCCAGCTCGTTCGTCGGCTCGTCCAGAATCAGCACCGGCAGATCGGCCACCAGCGCCACCGCCAGCTGAAGCAGCCGGCGCTCCCCGCCGGACATCCGCCGGGCGGCCTTGTCCCGCATCCGCCCGATGTCCAGCCGCTCGATGAGCTCGTCCCGACGGCGCCTGGCCTCCCGCCGCCCGAGCCCCCTCAGATGCGCCGTGACGTAGATGGCCTCGGAGGCCGTCAGGCTGTTGAGGGCGAACGCGGTCTGCGGCATGTAGGAGACCCGCATGCTGGTGAAGACGGGGTCGGCGAGCACGTCCTTGCCGTAGAGCCGGATGGTGCCCGAGCCGCTCTTCAGCAGTCCCACCATCTGTTTGATCAGGGTGGTTTTCCCGGCGCCGTTGCTGCCGAGCATGCCGAAGAACTCACCCTGCTCAATGGTGAACGAAATATCGTCGTTCGCCGCCCGATCGGCACCGGCGAATCTCTTGGTGACGCCCGTGATTTCATAAACGACCTGGCCGTCCCCCATCCCGACTCCTCACCCCGTGCGGAAATTAGGCGGGATGCTAGCAGCTCCGCCGGACCCGGCCGCGGGCCCGATAGGGTCCCCGCGTCATGGGAGTCCTTCAGACACACCGAGCGCTGCTCAACCGGCTGCTGCCCGACGATCCGCCGGATGGTCTCGCCGTCCGCGAGGGGTGAACAACAGTTCCCATTTTTTTCAGTGGATATCCAGGATTCTCAGTGAATATCGTGATGTTGTGAAGCTTTCCGAGTGGGCGGCACGCAACGGCGTGCACTACCAGACCGCGTGGACCTGGGCGAAAGAGGGCCGTATGCCGGTCCCGGTCGTCCAGACGCCGTCCGGTACATGGCTCGTGACCGAGCCCGCCCCGCAGGCCACCGGGCGGGTCGTGGCGTACTGCCGTGTCTCGTCCGGTGACCAGAAAACAGACCTGGAGCGCCAGGTCGCCCGGACCGTGCAGGGCGCAACGGACCGGGGGCTCACCGTCGCTGACGTGGTGACGGAGGTCGGCTCCGGTGTGAACGGGCGCCGCCGCAAACTGCACCGCCTGCTCGCCGACCCGGATGTGGGGACGATCGTGGTCGAGCACCCAGATCGCCTCGCCCGGTTCGGCGTCGAGCACCTGGAAGCGGCTCTCTCGGCCACGGGACGGCGCCTGGTTGTCCTGGACCCGGCAGAGACCGCCGACGACCTCGTACGGGACATCATCGAGGTCCTGACCTCGATGTGCGCCCGCCTGTACGGCCGCCGCTCCGCGAAGAACCGCGCCGCCCGGGCTGTCGCCGTCGCCACCGGCCCGCAGGTGGCCGGATGAAGAAGTTCAAGCCGCAGCCGGGCTTCACCGTCTTCGCGCACAAGCTCGCGCTGGACCCCAACGCCACGACGACCCGCAACCTGCATTCGCACGGAGGTGCCGCGCGGGCCGCGTACAACTGGGCGGTCGCGTACATCACCGCCGTGTGGTGGCAGCGCAGGGCCGAGCAGTCGTACGGCATACCCGAGGACGAGCTGACCGAGTGGCGGTCATGGTCGCTGCCCTCGCTGCGGAAGGCGTTCAACGAGGACAAGCGCACCAACCCGCGCTTCGCCCACTGGTGGGGGGAGAACTCCAAGGAGGCGTACAACACCGGCCTGGCCAACGCGTCGGCGGCGTTCGACAACTACACGAAGTCCAAGAGCGGTAAGCGCAAGGGCCCAAAGATGGGCATCCCCCGCTTCAAGCCGAAGCGGAAAGCGCGCCTTGCCTGCCGGTTCACCACCGGCACGATCCGCATCGAGCCTGACGGGCGGCACATCACCCTGCCCAGGATCGGCACGGTCCGCCTCCACGAGGACGCCTCCCACCTGAGGGCCCTTGCCGACGCCGGGCATATGCGCATCCTGTCCGCGACCGTACGTCTGGACCGGGGCCGCTGGTTCGTCTCGCTCCAGGTCGAGGAGAAGCACCAGCTGGTGAAAGTCACCCGACCAGGCGCGGCGGTCGGTATCGACCTCGGTATCAAGACGCTGGCCGTCCTCGCGGACAGCGACGGTGTCCTTGGCGAGGAACCCAACCCACGCCACCTCGACCGCGCGCAGAAGCAGCTGCGCCGCGCCAGCCGGGTCGTCTCCCGCCGGCAGGGCCCCGACCGGTGCACCGGGCAGCAGCCGTCGAAGCGCTGGGAGAAGGCCAACCAGGCGCGGAACAAGATCCATCACCGGGTCGCCAACCTTCGCGAGGACACCCTCCACAAGATGACGACCCGCCTTGCTTCCGAGTACGGCACGATCGTCGTCGAAGACCTCAACGTCGCCGGCATGGGCCGCAACCGGCGCCTGTCCCGCCGCGTCGCGGATGCCGCGTTCGGCGAGATCCGACGCCAGCTCACCTACAAGACCCGTCGGCGCGGCACGAGACTCGTCGTCGCCGACCGCTGGTTCCCCTCCTCGAAGACCTGCTCCCGCTGCGGTGCGGTGCGGTGAAAGCCAAGCTGCCCCTGAGCATGCGCGTCTTCGAGTGCGACAACTGCGGCCTCGTCCTCGACCGGGACGCCAACGCCGGACACAACCTGGTCGCCCTCGCGGCCCGCACGACAGGTACCGGAGTGGCCGGAGACCTGGACCCCACCAAGGCGGAGTCGAAGCCCCATGGAGCCGACCGGAAGACCCGCACCACCCGCCCGCGCCGCAAGGCAGGGACGGGGCGGGCAGGTGGCGCAATCCCCAGCCCCAGGCTGGGAAGGAAACGGGAGACCGTCAACAGGACACCGGTGCGCAACTCGCGCTCTGGTGAGACCGTTACGGACCATTCCAGCGGAAACGCCGGGATTGCTGAGATCACTTGATGAACAAAGCAACGGCAGTTCCACCATGTGGTGCTCGGCTCGGACCGTGTCGTGTGCCTGCCCCGTACCGCCGCGGCAGCCGCCCGGCTGCCCCAGCGGGCGGCCGTACTGGGCGCGCTCGCCCGGCTCGACCTCGGCTTCCGCACCCCCGAGCCGCTGGCCGAAGGCGACGCCCCGGATACGGCTGAGCCGCCGTACCTGGTGCTCGGCCGGATCCCCGGGGCGCCGCTGGAGAGCGATGACCTCCGGCACCCCGGCGCGGCCGAGTCGGTGGCGGCGCAGTACGCCGCCCTGCTGACGGCGCTGGCCGCGGCCGGGGCCGACGAGCGGGTACGGGCGGCGCTGCCGCACGCGCCGCGGGACCGATGGCAGGAGTTCGCGGCAGGCGTCCGCGCCGAGTTGTTCCCGCTCATGTCGTACGGCGGCCGCCGCCGCGCCGAGCGGGAACTCGCGGCGCTCGACGGACTCCCCCACCTCACCGCCGCCGTGGTCCATGGCGACCTCGGCGCCGAGAACGTCCTGTGGGAGATGACCGGCGGGCGGCCGAGGCTCAGCGGCGTGGTCGACTGGGACGAGGCCGCACTCGGCGACCCCGCCGAGGACCTCGCGGCCATCGGCGCCGGCCACGGCGAGGACATGCTGAGCCGGGTGCTCGCCCTGTCCGGCCGGCCGGACAGCGGCCTGGCCGGCCGTATCTCCGCGATCCGCGGCACCTTCGCCCTGCAGCAGGCCCTCTACGCCGTCCGCGACGGCGACGAGGAAGAGCTGGCGGACGGCCTGACCGGCTACCGCTGAGCGCACGCCGCCCGGCTGTCGGTGCCTCGTGACAACATCGAAGTGCGGATTCACCACTTGGTCTCCCCAAGGAGAGGGCGACGGTGTCGACCGATGTAACCGGATCCCCCGCCTGAAGGCGGGAGTCATTCCCGATGAGAAACGCGCCAGTCGAGCATGAGGAGATACCGGAGTGACCCCCGAGCAGCTTCGCTCCTTCTTCCTCTCCTTCAACGCCGCTGTGGAGGAGTTCCCCTTCCCCCGAGTCCCTGAGGTCTCGGTCTACAAGGTGCGCGGCAAGATGTTCGCCCTGACGACCCTGGACGCGCGCCCCCTCACGGTGAACCTGAAGTGCGACCCGGAGCACGCGATCAGTCTCCGCGCCGAGCACCCGGGGCTGATCGTTCCGGGCTGGCATATGAACAAGCGCCACTGGAACACGGTGACGGTCGACGCCGAGCTCCCGGACCGGCTGGTCCGGGAGCTCATCGAGGACTCCTACGACCTGGTGGTCGCGGGTCTGCCGCGAGCTGAGCGCCTCCGCCTCGACCGCCCCTGAGGCCTTGAGCCCCTGAGGTCTTCGCCAAGGGCTCACTCACACGTGGGCGGGGTCTCCTTCGTCACCGTGAAGTACACCGGTGGGAAGGCCGCCGCCTCGAACACCGCCTCGTCCTTCGACAGCAGCGTCATATAGCCCGCCGTGGCATTACCCCCCTCCGGGGCATCGCCCTCGACCCGCGTGCTGATGCGGGGGCCGACCCCGGAGATCTTCCAGGTCTTGCCGCCGAAGGTCGCCCATCCGATGCCGCAGTGGCTGGACATGTCGTACGGATATGCCACCTGCGCCTTCGGACGCTTCGGCCCCTCCTCCCAGTGCTCCCCCGCCATCTTCCGCGCCTTCAGCCGCTCCTCGGCGGGCGGCTCCCCCGACGAGCCGCCGTCCCCGCCACACGCCACCCCGCCCAGCGCCAGCATCAACACCAGCGCCCCCGCGCGCACTCTGCCCATGGCTGCCCCCACCGCGTAGTTTCCGCATCAATGTGGCGCTTCGACGACCAGGAACAGCGACAGGTTCCACCGACCGAGCCCTCCCGGGCACTCGTCATCGGGAAAGGGGTGACTTCTCGCGCGCTCGGGAAACCTGACGTTCCCGGCGTCGGTCATCCACTCCTGCCCGCCCCTCTCCGGCCGGAGGAACGCGACACGCGGGCCCTGCATCCGGTGATCAAAGGCCAGTTCACTGACCTCATGGATGGCTTGGAGAACGCCCACGCGCCCCGTTACAGCGCCGTAGGCCTCCTGGCCCGGTTGAGGGCCCTTGTAGAGCACCGGCTCCTTCACGCGGGCACCCCCCATCGGGCCGTCCCGTCCGGCACATCGTGGGACGAGTGGCAACGACGCAGAAGTTCGTAATCGGCCGCTGCCGAGTAGTTCCCGTCCTGCTTCGCCTTCTCCCGCAGCGCCGTGTACTTCTGGCACCCCGCACATGCCCTGGTCCCGCCGGTCATGCCGCGCTCCCCGCCCAAGGTGTTTGTCGATCTTCTTCTTCAGCTCCTCCGCGCGCTGCTCCAACTCCCTCGGAGTGGGGCGCTCGCCGCTGCCCTGCTGTTCCTCCGGCCGCGCCGGAGGCGTGTCCCCGCTCACCGGTCAAAGGTCCTTCGGCCAAGGAGGTTGAGGGTGGGTGTGGCCACAGCCCCTGGCGTCGCGCCGGGGCGGTGCCGCGAGCCCCTACGGCAGGTTGCGCGCCATGACAATTCCGCTGGACCTGGTTCGTGCCTTCATAGATGCTTTACGGCGTGCAGTGCCCTGACCTGCATGAACATGCCCATCAAGGGGTGCTTTCCCAGCATCTCCCCGTGATCATTTCTGGGGGCCGACCTGACGCCCCTGGTCATGCACCGATCGTGCGCCCCACCTGCGTAGTGGCTGGCCAAGTCACCTTCTGCCGTAACTCGCACCCACGGTTCCATGCGACAACGTGACTGGACTGCGGGCCACCCTTGCCGGGAGGTTATTACCGTCCGTAGCTTATCGACCACACAGACCGGAGGTGTCTCAGTGGACGAACTGCGGATGATAGCCGGCGGACCGTGCAGGAGCGGCGACGACGACAAGTGCGGGAACGGCGACTGCCCGACCGTGTACGCCACACCGGAACCCGGCATGTTGGCGATCCAGGGATACGACGTGACCCACCCGACGCCCGATGGCGAATCGGTCGTGTTGATCCCGGAAGACGTTCTGAAGGAGGCGGCCCGTGCCCGTGGATGGCTCTAGCCCTGTACGGCTGGACGGCGACGAGTGGCAGGCGTACTTCCGCGACTTCAAGCGTTCCGCCTTCCGGCTCGAAGTGCACCAGATGTACACCATGCCCGCCGAGGCTGAGACGGTCCGCGACTTCCTCGCCGGAGCCCAGAAGCCGGACGGCTTCAACGCGTCGTGGCACCAGACGATCCGAGACCACGCGGCGGCCGGGCGGACGATGACCCGCGCCAAGATCGTGCGCCGACCGCTCACGTCGTACAGCCGGTATCTGTTCGAGTGGTGCATCCCCGGAAATGTGACAGCCGGGGAAGACTACCAAATAGTCGATTTGACCGACCGACCGAATCCCGGACTTCCGGAACAAGACTTCTGGATGTTCGACGAATCGATAGTCGTGCACCTCAACTACCGTTCCGATGGAACACAGATCAACCGCGAACTGATCCAAGACCCAGACATGGGCAAGTATCTCGCATGGCGGGATCTCGCCCTGGAAAGCGCCGTACCGTTCAGTGCCTATCGAGCCTGAAACACAAGCACGGGAACGGAAGGATCTAGCGGAGGTCCTGCGGGATCTCCGCCGGGCTTCCGGTCTCAGCGGTGAACGACTAGCGATTCGCTGCAACATGAGCCAAACGAAGATCAGCCGTATCGAGACTGGTCGTGCACTGCCCACGGTTATTGACGTTGAGCGAATTCTTAAGGCTCTTGCCGTGCCCGATGAGGTTGCCGACGAGCTTCTACGGCTGGCGCGCAGAGCCAATGTTGATTACGCATCTTGGCGGGCACATGCGCGTGTTGGCCTCCATCACAAGCAAGCCGAGTTGAAGGCGCTTGAGTCCTCTTCGCGGGTGATGCGGCACTTCCTGCCCGCCATCCCTACGGGTCTCCTGCATGTCCGTGAGTACGCCATTGAGACGCTGTCACCCACCGTGGCCAGTGACCCGGCAAGGGACGTTTCCAGGGCTGTGCAGGCCCGCATAGACCGCCAGGCCATCTTGGACGACGCGTCACGGTCGTTCTGGTTCCTGATGACCGAGCAGGCTGTGAAGTGGCAGCGAGCAAGCCCCGGAGCCATGGCGGCGCAGTGTGCGCACATGGCGGAGGTCAATGGAAAGCCCAACGTCGAGATAGCGATAGTTCCGCAGGGAGTGCAGGTTCCAGGCACCCCTATGAATATCTTCGTTATCTACGACGACCGCCTCGTGACGGTCGAACTGTTCTCTGGGGAAGTCGTCCTGCGCGACCCCAGGGATATCACTCAACACCTGAATCTGTTCGACCTCTTCTGGTCTCACGCCCTCATAGGCGAGGCCGCTACGGTGTTTCTGAATGAGACGTCAGAGGCTTTTAGGCGTCAACGTAACTAGCCCTTCTTTTACTTCTGTTGGCGCCCGATGATGGATTCATGGCGAGCGAAGAGAAGGCCCCGCAAGATTGGCGTCTTGACCCGATCTCAAGCCGAAAGGCGTATTCGGGATGATGCCGGAAACGTGCGGGCCCCATGTGGATCACTCGTAATGGGAAGCACATGGTCGACACGGAAATGGTTCTGCTGCCCTTCGAAGCGGAGTTGTTGAGTGAACGGCTGGCCGACGCTATCGGTAGCGCTCGCTCGATCATGCAGGAACTGTTTCACCGTCACGCCGTTGCCGAAGGGCCGGGCGTGACCGTCGTTTCCAAGATTCGCCACTCCGCCTGAGACGGCATCTCAGACCCTCCCGTGACTTCCGCCCGGCAAGGGGCGGGAGGACAGTCCCGCCCTGGGACTGTCAGACGATCAGGAAGGCACACCCATGATCGACGGACAGAAGCTGTACGCGCTCGACATTGGCGGCGCGGAGTTCGTGAAGGCGTGCGGCGGCCCGTGCACCGAAGGGTGCGTGACCCTGGCGAAGACCGGCGATGACGCGTGGGCGCTGGGTGACAGTAAGCGTCCCGACATGCCCGCGCTGCGGTTCACCACGGCCGAGCTGGACGCGGCCGGTATCGACCCGGCGCGCTTCGGCGTCTCCGCCTGACCTTCCCCGTGTCCCCGGCCGGTCTCCGTCCCCCTCCAACAGGCGGGGCTCGGCCGGGCTCCACTCCTCACTAATTCCCCCAAAGGGGACGACGATTGCACCACCATGGGTATCTGTGGACCGGTCCGAAACAGCGGTTTGATGAGGAGGCGCTGCGGCGGCCTCCGCATCCTGATGCGCCCCCGTCCGACGGCAGGCCAGAGCTGATCCAGCGCTATCGGGAAGTGAAGGCGGAGTTTCCCGTCGTGGACTTGCCGCCGCTGGAAACGGCGTACTGGCTGATCAAACCGGGGAAGCTGGTCCGGGGAACGTGGCAGGAGCCGAAGGAAGCAGCGGAATGGCTCGGGGAACGGCTTGCCGAGTACGCGCCCCGGTTCGCCTCCGAGGCAGACCGCGGCAGCACGCGCCTGGCGATACTGCTTAACTCCGCCGCTGAGCGGCTGGGTTGGGGTGGGGATGTGTCGCAGGGCTTCTACTTGGAGCGGCCCTCGTTCCTGTCCCTGGCCTTGGTGTGCTGCTCCCCTAATCGGGCAATGCCCGAACTGACGTGTCCGCTCGGGTAGCGAAGCAACAAACAAGCCTAAAGGCTGTCCGGGTGTCCTCGCCTTCCCCTCGGGCGGGGACACAAACCATCCGTGAAGACCGAGGACGACAGTTACCCGCACAGCACGACATCGACTCCGAACGCGAACTCTGGGATGCATTCGCGGAGAGCACCAAGGACAAGGCACTGACGGCCGACCCGGTGTTCTGCTGGACCCAGTACGCCGGACACGGGCCCGGTCCGGAACTGCTGGGATCACCGAGAACGGCACTGGAAATCGGCTGCGGCACCGGGCGTGCCCTGGCGTTCCTGCTCAACCAGGGAGTCAAGGTCACTGGCCTGGATCTGTCACCGGTCGCGGTCAAGCACCTGACCGAACGCTGGGGATCGACGGGCGCGGAGTTCATCTGCGCGGAAGTGCTTGATCACTTGGCGGCGAGCACGAACACGTACGACGCGATCTATTCGATTTTCGGGGCCGTCTGGTTCACCGACCCGGTGAAGCTTCTTCCGCTGATCGCGCAGCGGCTCACCCCGCGCGGCACCCTGGCCTTCTCCCAGCCCCCGGCCATCCCGCCAAGAGTGGTTTCCGGGACATCGATGCGACCGTCCTGGCCGCTCCGACAGAGGGACACATCGGAACCCTGATCGTACGCGGCGTAAAACAGTGATCTTCCAGCACAGACCTGTGCAAATACGAGCGCCCCTGCCGGAGATGGCAGGGGCACTCTCTCGGCTGCTACGGCAGGTTGCGCGCCATCACGATGCGCTGGACCTGGTTGGTGCCCTCGTAAATCTGCGTGATCTTGGCGTCCCGCATCATGCGCTCGACCGGGTAGTCGCGGGTGTAGCCGTAGCCGCCGAGGAGCTGGACGGCGTCGGTGGTGATCTCCATGGCGGCGTCGGAGGCGTAGCACTTGGCGGCGGCGCCGAAAAAGGTGAGGTCGGAGTCGACGCGCTCGGACTTGGCGGCGGCGGCGTACGTCAGCTGGCGGGCGGCCTCGAGCTTCATGGCCATGTCGGCGAGCATGAACTGGATGCCCTGGAAGTCGGCGATGGGCTTGCCGAACTGCTTGCGCTCCTGGACATAGCCCTTGGCGTAGTCGAGGGCGCCCTGGGCGATGCCGATGGCCTGGGCGGCGATGGTGATGCGGGTGTGGTCGAGGGTCTTCATGGCGGTGGCGAAGCCCGTGCCCTCCTCACCGATCATGCGGTCGGCGGGGATGCGGACGTTGTCGAGGTAGACCTCGCGGGTCGGGGAGCCCTTGATGCCGAGCTTCTTCTCGGGGGCGCCGAAGGAGACGCCCGGATCGGACTTCTCGACGACGAAGGCGGATATGCCCTTCGAGCGCTTCTCGGGGTCGGTCACGGCCATGACGGTGTAGTACTCGGAGACCCCGGCGTTGGTGATCCAGCGCTTGACGCCGTTGAGGACGTAGTGGTCGCCGTCGCGGACGGCCTTGGTCTTCATGCCGACCGCGTCCGAGCCCGCGTCCGGCTCGCTCAGGCAGTACGAGAACATCGCGTCGCCCTTGGCCAGCGGCGCCAGGTACTTCTTCTTCAGCTCCTCGGAGCCGGAGAGGATCACCGGGAGGGAGCCCAGCTTGTTGACGGCCGGGATCAGGGAGGAGGACGCGCAGACGCGGGCGACCTCCTCGATGACGATCACGGTCGCGAGGGCGTCCGCGCCCGCGCCGCCGTACGACTCGGGTACGTGCACCGCGTGCAGGTCATTGGCGACCAGGGCGTCCAGCGCCTCCTGAGGGAACCGGCCCTCCTCGTCGACCTCTGCCGCATGGGGGGCGATCTTCGCCTCGGCGAGCGCGCGCACCGACTCGCGGAGCATCTCGTGCTCCTCCAGCGGCCGGTACAGGTCGAAGTCCATGGAACTCGCCAAGATCTTCTCACTCCCCTGAGTGCTAACTACCGTTAAGTAACTGAATTCTAGAGCGCCGTCCGAAGCAGGTACAGGTGACTTTGCCGACAGCGGACGGCAGGGAGCGGCCTGGAGAGGGACAAGGAGAGGGGCAGCGGATCGGAGCTCGCGCCGGCGCGCGACTATGCTCATGCAGCGCATCCCGCCCGCACGCCTACAGGAGCACGCATGGCCCTCAAGATCACCGTGATCGGCACCGGCTACCTGGGCGCCACGCACGCCGCGGCCATGGCCGAGCTCGGCTACGAGGTGCTTGGCCTGGACATCGTCCCCGAGAAGATCGAGATGCTCGCGGCGGGCAAGGTGCCGATGTACGAGCCGGGTCTGGAGGAGCTGCTGCGGCGGCATGTCGCGGGGTTCGAGGGAACCACCGGGCGGCTGCGCTTCACCACCTCCTACGAGGAGGTCGGCGAGTTCGGCGATATCCACTTCATCTGCGTGAACACTCCGCAGAAGCACGGCGAGTACGCGTGTGACATGAGTTACGTGGACGCCGCCGTCGACGCGCTCGCCCCGCATCTGCGCCGCCCCGCTCTGGTCGTCGGCAAGTCCACCGTCCCGGTCGGCAGCGCGGTCCGGCTCGCGGCCCGGCTGGCGGAGCTGGCCCCGGTGGGGGCGGACGCCGAGCTGGCCTGGAACCCGGAGTTCCTGCGCGAGGGCTTCGCCGTGCAGGACACCCTGCACCCGGACCGCATCGTGGTCGGCGTGACGAGCGAGCGGGCCGAGAAGCAGCTGCGCGAGGTGTACGCGACGCCGCTCACCGAGGGCTCGCCGTTCGTCGTCACCGACTACCCGACCGCCGAGCTGGTGAAGACCGCGGCGAACTCCTTCCTCGCGACCAAGATCTCGTTCATCAACGCCATGGCCGAGGTCTGCGAGGCGTCGGACGGCGATGTGGTCAAGCTGGCCGAGGCCATCGGACATGACGAGCGGATCGGCAAGAAGTTCCTGCGGGCCGGGATCGGCTTCGGCGGCGGCTGTCTGCCCAAGGACATCCGGGCCTTCATGGCGCGCGCCGGCGAGCTCGGCGCCGACCAGGCGCTGACCTTCCTGCGCGAGGTCGACTCGATCAACATGCGGCGCCGCGGCCACATGGTCGAGCTGGCCCGCGAGGCCGTCGGCGGCAGCTTCCTCGGCAAGCGCGTCGCGGTGCTGGGGGCCACCTTCAAGCCGGACTCGGACGACGTACGGGACTCCCCCGCGCTCAACGTCGCGGGCCAGATACACCTCCAGGGCGCCCAGGTCACCGTCTTCGACCCCAAGGGCATGGACAACGCGCGCGCCCTCTTCCCGACCCTCGCCTACGCGCCCAGCGCGCTGAAGGCCGCGCAGGGCGCGCACGCGGTGCTGCACCTGACCGAGTGGGCCGAGTTCCGCGAGCTGGACCCGGCGGCGCTGGGCGGGGCCGTCGCGGAGCGCCGGATCCTGGACGGGCGCAACGCGCTCGACCCGGAGCGGTGGCGCGAGGCCGGCTGGACCTACCGGGCGCTGGGCCGCCCCACCGCGTAGCCGCCCCACCGCATAGCCGCCCCCGGCGTCAGGCGTCCGCCGCGTCCAGCTCGTCGATCGTCGCGAGGGAAGGCCCCCGGTGGGCGCTGAGATCCCGCGCCACCGCCTCCGCGTCGCGCACCAGCCGCACCGCGTTCTGCCAGGTCAGCTTGGCCAGGTCGGCCTCGGACCAGCGGCGCTCCAGCAGCTCGGCGATCAGGTTCGGATAGCCCGCGACATCGGCGAGGTCGGCGGGGACGAAGGGCGTGCCGTCGAAGTCGCCGCCGATGCCGAGGTGGTCGATGCCCGCCACCTCCCGCATGTGCTCGAGGTGGTCGGCGACGGTGGCGGCCGTGGCCACCGGTCGGGGGTTGGCCTCCTCGTACGCCTGGTGGACCTTGATCGCCTCGGGCGTGGTGGTCAGCGGGTCCAGGCCGTGGGCGCGCAGGTTCTCCTCCGCCGCCCGCGTCCACGCCACGGCCTCCGGCAGCACGAACTTCGGGACGAACGTGACCATCGCCACACCGCCGTTGGCGGGCAGCTGGGCGAGCACGTCGTCGGGGATGTTGCGCGGGTGGTCGCACACGGCGCGCGACGAGGAGTGCGAGAAGACGACGGGGGCGTCGGTCACCCGCAGCGCGTCCCGCATGGTGTCCGCCGAGACATGCGAGAGGTCGACGAGCATGCCGAGCCGGTTCATCTCCCGGACGACCTCCTCACCGAAGCGGGTGAGGCCATGGGCGCGCGGCTCGTCGGTCGCCGAGTCCGCCCATGGGATGTTGTCGTTGTGCGTGAGCGTCATGTAGCGCACGCCGAGCTCGTACAGCGCGCGCAGGGTGGCGAGCGAGCTGTTGATGCTGTGGCCGCCCTCCGCGCCCATGAGGGAGGCGATCCGGCCCTCGGCCCGCGCCGCCTCCATGTCGTCCGCGGTGTGGGCGAGCCGCAGGTCGGAGCCGTAGCGGTCGGCCAGCTGCCGCACCGCGTCGATCTGTTCGAGGGTGGCGCTGACCGCCGCGTCGCCGCTGAGGCGCGAGGGGACGTAGACGGACCAGAACTGCGCCCCCACGCCGCCCTCCCGCAGCCGCGGGATGTCGGTGTGCAGATGGGCACGCTGGTCGAGGGCGATATCGCGCCGGTCGAGGTCGTAGCGGACCTGCTCGCGCAGGGCCCACGGGAGGTCGTTGTGGCCGTCGACGACGGGGTGGGCGGCCAGCAGTGCACGGGCTTGCACGAGTCGGTCGGTCATTCCCCCATCCTCTTACGAGGCCCGGTCCAAGTCACGGGGGCCACGGGCAGACGCGCCCCGTGCGCCTCGCGCGTCTCCGGTCGCCCCGGGTGCCCCTCCCGTTACTTCCCGAACTTCCCGAAGCCGAACGAGCCCGCGCTGTCCACCTTGGCCCGCAGCCGCTTGCCCTTCTGCGTCGCCTGCTCGTTCAGCTCCTCCTGGAAGTCACGCATCCGGGCGAGCAGTTCGGTGTCGTGGGCGGCCAGCATGCGGGCGGCCAGCAGCCCGGCGTTGCGGGCGCCGCCGACGGAGACGGTGGCCACGGGCACGCCCGCGGGCATCTGGACGATCGACAGCAGCGAGTCCATCCCGTCCAGGTACTTCAGCGGGACCGGCACGCCGATCACCGGCAGCGGGGTGACGGAGGCCAGCATGCCCGGGAGGTGGGCGGCGCCGCCGGCGCCCGCGATGATCGCCTTGAGACCGCGGGGCGCCGCGTTCTCTCCGTACGCGACCATCTCGCGCGGCATGCGGTGGGCGGAGACGACATCCACCTCGTACGGGATCTCGAACTCGTCGAGGGCCTTCGCCGCCTCCTCCATCACGGGCCAGTCGGAGTCGGAACCCATGACGATGCCGACGACGGGGGCGCTGGGGCTGCTCATTCGGTGATGGTCCCTCGGAGGTAGTCGGCGGCGTGGCGGCCGCGCTCGCGCACGTCGGCCAGGTCGTCGCCGTAGGTGTTGACGTGGCCGACCTTGCGGCCGGGCTTCACATCCTTGCCGTACATATGGATCTTCAGGGCCGGGTCGCGGGCCATGCAGTGCAGATACGCGGTGTACATGTCGGGGAAGTCGCCGCCGAGCACATTGGTCATCACGGTCCATGTGGCGCGCGGGCGCGGGTCGCCGAGCGGCAGGTCGAGCACGGCGCGCACATGGTTGGCGAACTGGGAGGTGACGGCGCCGTCCTGGGTCCAGTGGCCGGAGTTGTGCGGGCGCATCGCCAGTTCGTTGACCAGCAGCCGCCCGTCCCGGGTCTCGAAGAGCTCGACCGCGAGATGGCCGACGACCCCGAGCTCGGCCGCGATCTTCAGCGCCATCTCCTGAGCCTGGCCGGACAGCTCCCCGGAGAGCCCGGGGGCCGGGGCGATGACGGTGTCGCAGACCCCGTCCACCTGGATCGACTCGACGACGGGGTAGGCGACGGCCTGGCCGTGCGGGGACCGTACGACATTGGCGGCGAGCTCGCGGGCGAAGTCGACCTTCTCCTCGGCGAGCACGGGCACCCCGGCGCGGAAGGGCTCGGCTGCCTCCTCGGCGTCGCGGACGACCCACACGCCCTTGCCGTCATAGCCGCCGCGGACCGTCTTCAGGACGACCGGAAAACCGTCACCCTCAGCTGCGAATCGCTCGACGTCGGCGGGGTCGGCCACGATGCGGTGGCGGGGGCAGGGCACCCCGGCCGCGCGCAGCCTCTCCCGCATCACGCCCTTGTCCTGGGCGTGCAGCAGCGCCTCGACTCCGGGGCGGATGGCGACGCCGTCCGCCTCCAGGGCGCGCAGATGCTCGGCCGGGACATGCTCGTGGTCGAAGGTGACCACGTCACAGCCTTGCGCGAAGGCACGAAGGGTCTCCAGGTCGCGGTAGTCGCCCACCACAACGTCGCTGACCACCTGGGCCGCCGAGTCCTGGCGGGTGTCACTGAGCAGCTTGAACCTGATGCCGAGGGGGATGCCCGCCTCGTGGGTCATACGGGCGAGCTGGCCGCCGCCGACCATGCCGACTACCGGGAATGTCACGCCCCCAGGGTAGCTTCCCGGCCAGGCGGGCCCCCGGGTGCGTGGCAAGGGCCCTGACCTCGGCAGACCTATTGGATGTTCCTCCAGAACGTTATGATCTCCGTGCATTCGACATGGACCTGCCGAGCACGGTTTGGCGTGAACCTGCCGCGCGCGTCCTACAGGGGGAAGCCGAATGACGACGCGCAGGCTGAGAGAGAAGTTCACCGACAACCAGGACGGGCTGAAGAAGCTGCACGCGCGCGTCCAGGCGATCCAGGTGGACCCCGATTCCTTCGACGACCAGATGAGGGTCCGCAACGACCTGGCCGGCGCGATCACCGAGGCGCGGGAGTTCTCCGCCCCGCACGGCAGCCCGGACCACATCGACGGCGTCGCGGCGGGCTACCGGAACGCGGCCGCGATCGTGGAGAGGGCTCAGGGAGATCTGAGGAAGGTCGCCAAGGACGGGCTGCCCGCCGTGTGGGTGGGCACCGCCGGGGCGAAAGCGAGCGAGGTCATCAACGCCGCCTCGTACTCCGCCGATCAGATGGCCCAGAAGCTCCAGGAGGCCGTACCCGTGCTGAAGGCCCTCTCCATGGGCATCGGCAAGGCCCAGGCGAGGCACGACTACGGGCTCACCGCGCTCGAAGTTGCGGCGTCGATCCTGAACAACGGCGACCTCATCATGCCGCCCGACGAGCTGCGCGAGGCCAAGACCGCCATCCTCGACGGCGTCTCCTACATGAGCGAGGCCGCCGGCCAGGCCAAGGCGGCCGGCATCGAGGCCCAGAAGGCGCTCACCAAGCTGGCGTCCGAGGCCCGGGCCCGGAAGGTCACCGCCGACGGGCTCACCGACGCCGACCAGCTCGTTCTCGCCGACGCCGCGGCCCCCGGCGGCCCGGCCGACCTCAACGAGATCCTCACCGCCAATGAACTCAAGCGCTCCTCCGAGTTCATGGACAAGATGAACGCGCACGACAAGGCGGAGTTCGACCGGCTGCTCTCCTCCGCCAAGTCCCCGCAGGAGCGGGCGTACCTGATGAAGGCCCTGGCCGCGGGGCACGACGTGAGGGACATCGACCGCTTCGCCCAGCAGATCCACGGCCGGTCCCCGCAGTGGCTGAGCGACCGCCTCACCCCGGTCGTCATCCAGAGCACCGACGCCGGTACCAACTATGTGAACTACCAGGGCGCCAAGTGGGACCAGGGGCCGGACGGGACATGTGTCGCCTCGTCCACCGTCAACGCCCGGGCGATGATCGACCCCCTGTACGCCTTCCGCCTCACGACCGGCGGCCGCCCCGACGACCCCACGTACGACAACCCCATAGCGTTCGCCGACCGCCTCAAGGAGGAGCAGAACCGCGTCCATGCGGAGGGCGGCGGCGATCCCCTTCCCGACGGCGGCATGAACCCCTACGGCCAGCAGCACGTCAACGACGTCGAGGTGGGCGGCCACACCGGCGCCAACTACGCCGAACGGAAGCTGGACAACGCCGCGGAGCGCAACGCGTCCCTGGCCGAGATCGAACGTCACGTCGACAGCGGCGTGCCCGTCCCGGTCGACGTCAAGGGCTCCACCGGCGCCCACGCGATGATGATCGTCGGACACGAGGGCGACCGACTCCAGGTCTACAACCCGAACGGCACGACCACCTGGATCAGCGAGGACGACTTCGTCCACGACAGGATGGGCTACACGACCAACGGCTACTACCCGACCGCCTACTCCGTCTACCTGCCGAAGTGACCATGCGCACCATCACACACCGCCTCTCCGCCCTGCTCGTCTCCTGCCTCGCGCTGGGCGCCACGGGCTGCCAGTCGGACGACGGCTCCCCCGCCAAGTCCGCGGGCCCCTCGTCGTCCTCGCCCTCGTCCTCGACCTCCTCCTCGCCGTCCCCCGACCCGATCCCCACCGGTCTCGGCACGGTCCACCAGGACCGGGCCGACTCCAAGGCCCTGGACCGCACCGAGGGCCCGATCACCGTCAAGCGCGGCGAGCGGTTCTCGATCGCCATGCGGCAGAACATCTCCGCGCGCGCCGACTGGAGCCTGGCCAAGCCCGGCCCGTCATCGGCGGTGCTGCGCAAGGTCGGCGAAAGCTCGTACCAGACCGCCCGTGAGAAGGAACTCATCGGCGGGGGCCACACCAAGTACTTCACCTTCGAGGCGCTGAAAGCCGGACAGGTCCGGATCGTCCTCGCCAACTCCTTCGGCACGGACAAGTCCGCCGGCGGCTACTCCCCCGACCTTCCCCGCACCGTCACCTACCGGGTGACCGTGCGCTGATCCGACGTCCCGGGAGCGGCGTCCATGACCTGCCGGTCCCGGTCTCAGCGACGATGGTTAGGATTCGGCCGTATTTGACGCGGACCAGCCGCGTCCACTTCCTCGGGGGAGGCCTTTATGGGACGGGACAAGGACCTCGGCATCCAGCATGGCGGCACGCTCAGCCAGGGGGAGCGCCTGGGGCTCGCCGCCGACGACATCAAGGCGGCCAAAGGGCTGCTGGAGAAGAGCGATGAGGGCGGGGGGCTCGGCGGGTTCGGCGGCTTCCTCGAACTGCCCTCCTCCCTGATGCACTTCGGCGAGTACGGGGCCGCGCCCGCCTTCAACGAGTTCTCCGACGCCTGGATCGCCGAGTGCAAGACGCTTGAGGGCGCGGTGCGCGAGCTCCAGAAGAAGATCGGGGTCAGTTCGAAGGCGTATCGCGGAACCGACCATGCCAGGGAGAGCGACTTCAGCGCCATCGACCGCTACTCGCAGAACCGCTGAGGGGCAGGGCACACATGGCCGGGCAGGGCGACAAAACGCAGCACAAGTCGCAGGATCAGACCAAGCGACAGAAGCTGGACGCGCTGCACAAGCACGTGCAAGCCCTGAAGCTCGAGGACAAGGGCTTCGCGGCGATCGAGTTCTGCTCGGATCTGTCCGACGCGATCGGCAAGGCACGGGACAGTCCGACGCCCTTCGGTGACCCGGACCACATCGACGGTGTCGCGGCGAGCTACACGCGGGCCGCAGAGCTCTTGGAGTCCGCGCAGGGCGACCTGGGAAAGGTGGCGAAGGCCGGACTGCCCGCGGTGTGGGTGGGCACGGCCGGGGAGAAAGCGAGCGAGGTCGTGGGCGCCGCCTCGCGCTCCACCGACGAGACGGCCGAAAAGCTCCGGGAGGCCGTGCCGGTGCTGCGGCAGCTGGGCATAGATATCGGAGCGGCGCAGGCGACGGACGAATACGCGCGCGTCGCGCTGGACTACGCACAGTCGCTGTGCAGCCCCTTCTTCAGCGACCGCGAACAGCTCCTGGAAGCCAAGAAGGCCGTCCTCGACGGCATCACGTACATGATCGAGGCGGACGACCGGGCCAAGGAGGGCGGGAAGAAGGCGGCGG
The DNA here is from genome assembly GCF_053890475.1 of Streptomyces sp. LZ34. Taxonomy (NCBI): domain Bacteria; kingdom Bacillati; phylum Actinomycetota; class Actinomycetes; order Kitasatosporales; family Streptomycetaceae; genus Streptomyces; species Streptomyces sp. LZ34. The sequence goes on along the minus strand of NZ_CM132680.1, from coordinate 7,647,402 downwards.
AAAAGCTCAACAAGCTGGCCGCACAGGCCCGGACCCGGAAGGTCACCGCGAACGGCCTCACCGACGCGGACCGGCTGGTCATCGCCGACGCGGCGGATCCGGGCGGCCCCACGAACCTCAACGAGATCCTCAGCAGCAACGAACTCAAGCGCTCCGCGCAGTTCAGGGACAAGATGAGCGCGCAGGACCAGGCCGAGTTCGACCGGCTGATCTCCCGCGCCAAGTCCCCGCAGGAGGGGGCGTATCTGATGAAGGCCCTGGCCGCCGGATACGACATCAAGACGCTGCGGTCCTTCGGCGAGGACATCCACGGCCGGGACGCGACCTGGCTGCGCGAACACCTCGCGCCGTTCCACACCAGCGGGGACACCAGGATCGGCGTCGACTCGGCGTCCGAGTTCGACGTCCCCGGCGCGAAGGGGGCGGAGTGGACGCAGGGCAAGAACGGCACCTGCGTGTCCTCGTCCACCGTCGCCGCCCGCGCCCTGGTCGACCCCGTCTACACGCTGCGGCTGACCACCGGCGGGCACCCCGGGGACCCGGCGTACGACAGCCCCGCCGCGTTCAAGAAGCGGCTGCTCGACGAGCAGGTACGCGTCCACAAGGAGGGCGACGGCGGCCCCCTCCCCGACGGCGGCATGGACCTGACGGGCAAGAACGAAGTCCTCAACGACGAAATCGCGCCACGCACCGGCTCCAGCTACGAGCAGCGCGAAGTACGCACCCCGGACTCCCGGCGCGAGGCCCTGCCGCTGATCGAGCAGGCGGTGGACGAGGGCAAGCCCGTCCCGATCGGCGTCCAGGGGTTCGACACCGTCGACGGGGAGCGGGTCCCGGTGGGGCACGCGATGATGATCGTGGGCCACGAGGGCGACAAGCTGGAGGTCTACAACCCCTGGGGGTACACCACCTGGGTCAGCGAGGACGACTTCGTCAACAACCACATGGACAAGGCTTCGGACAAGCGCCTGCCCGACGCCTACGAATACAGTCTGCCGAAGTGACCAGCATCACCGTCGCCGGCCGGGTAGCCGTCCGCCAACCAGTCCGCCGACATTGAGCGAGACCCTCATGACACACCAGAACATGACCGACGCGGAGCTGCTCGCCCTCGACGTCCCCCTGATGATCCGCTACGGGCTGATGTTCGGCGGCGCGCACCGCACCGCTCTCTTCGGGGACGGGGCGATCGCCGCGGCGCTCGGGGCCGAGCGGCTGGAGGTGCAGCCGCGGTCGGTGGCGTACCTCGCGGAGGTGGTACGGCGCGGTGGCACCCGGATGGCCTCGGAGCTGCCGGAACCGCTGCCCGGGGCCGAGGCGGGCGCGCTGGCGCGCGAGTGGCTGGAGACGGCCGCGCCCATGGTGAAGGGCGTGGCGGGGGACGAGACCGTGGCACGGTGGCTGGAGGCGGTGGCCGCGGTGCTGGAGCTGCGGGAGCGCACCCGTGGCGGGCCGGTGAGAGATCAGTGATAAAAGACCGGTTTCGGCACACCGACAGGCAGGGGCTCCGGCCGCTGGTTAGCATGGGCGGAGTTATCGACATCGACGGACGGGGCTGAGTAGTCGCCATGAGTGAACAGCGCACGATCGGCAGGCTGCGCGCACGAGTGGATCAACTCGCCCATGAGATCCTCAAGTTCGGCGCCGTCGGCGGTGCCGGTGTCTTCGTCAACCTCGGTGTCTTCAACCTGATCAAGCACATCACCGAACTGCCCACGGTACGGGCCAGCATCGTGGCGACCGTGGTCGCCACCCTTTTCAACTACCTGGGCTACCGGTACTTCACCTACCGGGACCGCGACAACCAGGGGCGCACCAAGGAGCTGACCCTCTTCCTGCTGTTCAGCGCGGTCGGCCTGATCATCGAGAACGGCGTGCTCTACGCGGCGACGTACGGCTTCGGCTGGGACAGCCAGCTGCAGAACAACGTGTTCAAGTTCGTCGGCATCGGCATCGCCACGCTCTTCCGGTTCTGGTCCTACCGCACCTGGGTGTTCCGCGCGCTGCCCGCCCGGGAGGCGGTGGAGACCGCCGAATCCTTCCTCTCCGAGGCGAGCGACCAGCCGGCCCGGAAGTAGCCACCCCGGACGCTCCGGAACGCTTCAGGCGGTGCCGGAGCCGGCTTCGGGCTCGCCCTCGCGGCTGGGATCGCCCTCGCGGCTCAGGAAGAGCGCGAAGACCGGCGGGTGCTGTTGCAGCAGCTCCAGACGACCGCCGTCCGCCTCCGCGAGATCGCGGGCGACGGCGAGCCCGAGACCCGTGGAGTTGCGCCCGCTGACCGTGCGCTCGAAGACCCGCGCGCCGAGGTCGGGCGGCACACCGGGCCCCTCGTCGGACACCTCGACCACCGCCTGGTTGCCGGTGACACGGGTGCGCAGCGCGACCGTGCCGTCACCGTGCATCAGCGAGTTCTCGATCAGCGTGGCGAGCACCTGGGCCACCGCTCCCGGGGTGCCGACCGCCCGCAGCCCCTTCTTCCCGGACCGCACGATGGCGCGGCCCTCGCTGCGCGAGGCCGGGCGCCACTCCTCGATCTGCTGCTTGACCACCTCGTCCAGGTCGAAGACCACGGCGGAGCCGGTCCGCGGGTCCCGCGAGTTGGTCAGCAGGCGCTGGACGACATCGGTGAGCCGCTCCACCTGGGTCAGCGCGATCGTGGCCTCCTCCTTGACCGTCTCCGGGTCGTCGGTGAGCGTGATCTCCTCCAGCCGCATGGACAGCGCGGTCAGCGGCGTACGCAGCTGGTGCGAGGCGTCGGCCGCCAGCCGGCGTTCGGCGGTGAGCATGCGGGCGATGCGTTCCGCGCTCGAGTCGAGCACATCGGCGACCCGGTCCAGCTCCGGCACTCCGTAGCGCCGGTGGCGGGGGCGCGGGTCCCCCGAGCCCAGGCGCTCGGCGGTCTCGGCGAGGTCGGTGAGCGGGGCGGAGAGCCGGTGTGCCTGCCGTACGGCGAGGAAGACGGCGGCGAGCACGGCGAGCAGCGCCACCGCCAGGATGATCAGCATGGTGCGGCCGATCTCCCGGCTGACCGTCGAGCGCGACGCCTCGACCCGCACCGTCTCGCCCTGCTCGCCCCGCTCCTGCGAGGAGATCACGCTGCCGGTCGGGCGCTTGCCGATCTCGACCAGATCGTGGTTCGGGATCTTGATCACGGCGTAGCGGCCGGGCTCGATCTGCTCGCGCAGCACCGTGGGCGTCACTCCCTCGCCGCCCAGCAGCCTGCTGTCGACGATGCTGACCAGGCGCACCGCGTCGGAGTAGACGCTCTCCTGGGCGCTGTCCTCGATGGTCCGCGTCTCCACGATGACCAGCGAGAGGCCGAAGACGGCGATGACGACGAGCACCACGGCGAGCGTGGAATTGATCAAGCGACGGCGCATAGCCCTACCGTGTCACGCTGGGAATTCTCGTATTCTCAGCTTTTCTCGAATCGGAACCCGACCCCGCGCACGGTGGCGATGTACCGGGGGTTGGCCGCGTCGTCGCCGAGCTTCTTGCGGAGCCAGGAGATGTGCATGTCGAGCGTCTTGGTCGACGACCACCAGGTGGTGTCCCACACCTCGCGCATCAGCTGGTCACGGGTGACGACCCGCCCCGCGTCCCGGACCAGGACCCGCAGCAGATCGAATTCCTTGGCGGTGAGCTGTAGCTCCTCATCGCCCATCCAGGCGCGATGCGACTCGACGTCGATGCGCACCCCGTGGGTGGCCGGCTGCTGCGCCTGCGTCTCGACGGCGCCGCGCCGCAGCAGGGCCCGCACCCGGGCCAGCAGCTCGGCGAGGCGGAACGGCTTGGTGACGTAGTCGTCGGCGCCGGCGTCCAGGCCGACCACCGTGTCCACCTCGTCCGCGCGCGCGGTCAGCACCAGAACGGGGAAGCCGTGGCCCTCCGTCCGCAGACGGCGACAGACCTCCAGGCCGTCCATGCCCGGCAGGCCCAGGTCGAGGACGAGCAGATCGACGCCTCCTTGCAGGCCGGCGTCGAGCGCGGTCGGTCCGTCCTCCCGCACCTCTACCTCGTAACCCTCACGGCGCAAGGCGCGGGCGAGCGGCTCCGAGATGGATGCGTCATCCTCGGCGAGCAGTACTCGGGTCATGGGGTGATGGTAGTCCGACCAGGTTCGCGCACGGGGCGCGCACAGGACTACGGACGGAGCACAAAAGGTTGCACACGCCATCCGTGAGCTATATCTCAAACCGGTCATTGTCGTGCATGGCGTGTCGTATGGTGACACGGAGTCCGTAGCAACTTTTCTGGACCTTTGGCCGCGACGCAGCGCCGAAGGTCCTCGTCGTGTGCACATGCAAGGAACCACCATGGCGTCCAGCCTGACGAAGGACGCGGCCGGGCAGGGAACCCCTGCAAACGGCGGCAAGACCTTCTTCGGCCACCCCCGCGGCCTGGCCACCCTCTTCATGACCGAGATGTGGGAGCGCTTCAGCTTCTACGGCATGCGGGCCCTCCTCGTCCTGTATCTGATCGCCGGAGGCCCGGACGCCAAGCCCGGCAGCCAGGGCGGCGGCCTGGGGATGCCTGAGGGCAACGCGGTGGCCATCTACTCGGTGTACCTGGCCATGGTCTATCTGCTCGCCATGCCGGGCGGCTGGTTCGGCGACCGCGTCTGGGGCCCGCGCAAGACGGTCGCCATCGCGGCCGGCATCATCATGGCCGGCCACCTGGCGCTCGCCGTGCCCGGCCAGGCCACGTTCTTCGCCGGTCTGGCGCTGGTCGCCCTCGGCTCGGGCCTGCTGAAGGCCAACATCTCCACGATGGTCGGCCACCTCTACGACGGCCCCTCCGACCCGCGCCGGGACGGCGGCTTCACGATCTTCTACATGGGCATCAACCTCGGTGCCTTCGCCGCTCCCCTGGTCATCGGCACCGTCGGCCAGAGCTACAGCTGGCACCTGGGCTTCGCGCTCGCCGCGCTCGGCATGGCGCTGGGCCTGGCCCAGTTCCTGATCGGCACCCGCCACCTCAACCCGCGCAGCAGCGTGGTGCCGACCCCGCTGGCGGTCGCGGAGCGCGACGCCTGGCTGCGCAAGGGCCTGATCTGGCTGGTCGTCGCCGCGGTCTTCTACTCCGTGGTGGTGGCCACCGGCCTCTGGACCCTCAACTGGGCGCTGGTGCCGATCACCATCCTCGGGCTGATCATCCCGACCGGCGTACTGGTCCGCATCAAGCGCGACAAGGACCTCACCCCGGTCGAGCAGACCAAGGTCAGCGGCTACATCTGGTTCTTCGTGGCCGCGGCCGTCTTCTGGATGATCTACGACCAGGGCGGCTCGACGATGTCCACCTTCGGCGAGACCAAGACCGCCGACACCATCTTCGGTCTGCACTTCCCGTCCTCCTGGTTCCAGTCCGTGAACCCGCTGATGGTGATGGCGCTGGCGCCGGTCTTCGCCTGGGCCTGGCTGGCCCTGGCACGGCGCAGCCGGGAGCCGGGCACGATGGCGAAGTTCGCCCTGGCCCTGATGCTGATCGGCGCGTCGTTCTTCGTCTTCGTGGTCCCGATGGGGATGGCCTCGGACGGCACGAAGGTCAGCCCGATGTGGCTGGTGTCGATCTATCTGATCCAGACCATGGGCGAGCTGTGCCTGTCGCCGGTGGGGCTCTCGGTGACCACCAAGATGGCGCCCGCGAAGTACGCGAGCCAGATGATGGGCGTGTGGTTCCTGGCCGTCACCGCCGGTGACTGCACCACGGGCCTGCTGTCCATCGCGGGGGTCGACCTGAGCGGCGTGGGGATCATCGCGCTGGAGGCGGCCGTGGCCGCGGCGGCCGGTGTCGCGATCTACCTGTACCGCCGGAAGGTCGTGCGGCTGATGGGCGGCGTCCACTGAGGCGGCACGGATGAGTGAGGGGCCCGGCGCGCGGTGATCGCGCCGGGCCCCTCGCATGCTCCGTACTCCCTGCTCCGTACGCCCTACGCCCTACGCCGTACGCCGTGCGTCAGCGTGTGCCGCGCAGCTTGCGCCAGGGGGTCAGGGTGAAGACGGCGGCGCCGAGCAGGATGGCCGTGCCGGCCACCAGCCCGAGGGCCTTGAGGCCGCCGTGGTCACTGGCGCCGGTCTCGGCCAGACCGCCGCTGGTGCTTGCGCCGGTGGATCCGCCGGAGCTGCCGCCGCTGCCCGAGGTGCCGCCGCTGCTGCTGCTTCCACCCGAGGTGCCGCTGGACTGGGCCGTGGTGTCCAGCTCAAGCGAGGCCTGGGTGTCCTTGGCGGGGGTGCAGGTGGTCGTCGTGCCGAGCGCCTTGACCGTGAGCACCCCGGGGGTGAGCGTCGACTTGCCGCTCGCGCCGGGCTTGTAGGTGCCGGTGAGGTCGGGGATCTCGATCGGCTCGCCGGACTTGATCGGCCCCTTGTTGGTCGGGCCCACCACCGGGACCGTGCCCTTGTCCGCGCCGCCGACCTTGACGTCCATCGACGGCTTGACCGAGTCCGCGGGGATGTCGGCCGGGCTGTCCATGACGGACTTGCCGAACTTGACGGTCAGGTCGAAGCTCCCGCCGTTCTTGACGGCGTTGATGCGCACCGGGGAGGTGGCGTTCTTGTCGCCGATGGGGGTCTTGCAGGCGTAGGCGACCGAGACCTCCTTGCCGGTGTACGAGTCGCCGCCCCCGCCGCCACCGGTGGTGTTACCGCCCGTGGTGTTACCCCCGGTGGTGTTGCCGCCCGTGGTGTTACCCCCGGTGGTATTGCCCCCGGTGGTGTTACCGCCCGTGGTGTTGCCCCCGGTGGTGTTGCCCCCGGTGGTGTTGCCTCCGGTCGTCGAGCCGCCCGTCGTGGTGCCGCCGCTGCCCGTCACCTTGATCGTGGCCGCGGCCTTGACCGTCTCCTTCGCCGAACACTTGGTGTCCGTGGACAGCGGCTTGCTGACGTTGATGTCGTACGCGCCCGGGGTCAGCGTCACCTCCCCCGCCTGCGTCAGCTTGAGCTTGCCCTTCATGTCGGACAGCTTCATCGGGCTGTCCTTGGGGATCGCCGGGTTCTCCCGCGGCCCCTCCATGGCCAGCGCGCCCGTCTGCGCCCCGCCCACCGTGAGGGTGCCGGTCGGCTTGACGGTGTTCTCCTCGATGTCGAGGATCGGCGGGTTCTTGGAGGCGGCCTGCACCGTCTTCCAGACCACTTCGACCTCGTCGCCGACCTTCGCCGTCGCCGGGGCCTGCACCTCCACCGTCGTGGTGCCCTGCACCGGAGGCAGGCCGGAGATCGGCGGCGGCAGGCACTCGGTCGCGTACGAGACCTCGGCCGCCCGTGCGGTGCCCGCGCCCATCAGCACGCCCGCACCGCCGAGCAGCAGCGCAGCCGCTGCCGCGCTCACTCTTCGTTGCGTACTCACGTCGATCCTTTCGAAGTCGGTCGATTTTCCTGGGACGGTGCGGAAAGGTGTTGCGTCTGTGTGCTCTGCGCGCTCTGTGTGCTCCGCGCGCTCTGTGTGTGCGGCAGCGCGCTGCCCGGCAGAGTGTCCGGGGTGAACCAGGGCAGCGCGCCGCCGCCGTCGTCATCGCCGCCGCGCGCCGCGACCACCGCCGTACGTGGCCGCACCTTGTCCACGACGGCCATGCCGATGCGGAAGACCGCCGCCGCGACCACCACGCACAGCAGGATCCAGAAGAGGGTGACGCCCCACGGCCGCCCCACCGTCCACGGCTGTTCGACCAGCACTTTCCGGCCGTACTTGAGCGACACCTGATAGTCGCCGTGCGCGCCCGCCGACAGCTCGACGGGGAGCTTGACCTGCGCCTTCTTCCCGGCCGGTATGGTCCCCCGCCACTGCTGCTCCTCCCAGGAGGGGGCGAACACGCCGTGGGAGGTGCCGACTTTGAAGACCGGGTCGCGGGCCGGTGTGGAGCCGAGGTTGGCGACGGTGACCACCAGGCGGCGTTGCGGGGGCGCGCCGAACCAGGTGAGCAGCCCGCTCGACCCGTCGAGCCGCGCCGACAGCGCCCGCAGCCGTTCGCCTCCGGCCCCCTCCTGTTTGGGCAGCGGCGCGACCGGATGCCCCGCGACCCGGAACGGCACATCGGCGTAGGCGGCTTCGCCGGTGACGGTCGCCACATGGATGACGCACGGACAGGGCTTGGGCGGCTCGGTGACCGGCAGCTTCTTGTGGAAGGTGCCCTTCGAGTCGGTGGTGACCGCTCTGCCGTCGGAGTTGGCGCAGGAGTTGGTGCCGCCGATCATGTTCTGTCCGCAGATGAGCATCATGAGCAGGGCGCGGGGCCGCCATCCCCGCCCGCTCACGGTGACCGTGCCGCCCGCGCCCGCCTCTTCCTTGGACACCGTCGCGGTCGGGCCGTCGGCTGCGGCGGCCTCCCGGACCTGCGGCGGTGCGCCCAGGGCGAGCACGACGAGCGTGAGCACGGCCAACAGCGCGGCGAGCGGGCGGCGTACGCGGGTGGCTGTGGGCCCCGGTGCCGGTGCTGGTGTGGGCCCGGGTGCCGAGCGTGGGGTCGGCTGGGTGTCCGTACGGCCTGTCACGTCGTCGCTCCTGACCCCGTGCCTGCTGGTTCCCGTGCCTCCCGCGCCGGTTCCGCGGGCGCGTCGCCGTCGCCGTCGCCGTCGCCGTCGCCGTCGCCGTCGCCGTCGCCGGGGCGGTGCCGGCCGCGCCGCCACCGCAGCAGCCAGGCGCCTGCGCCCGCGACCGCGCCCAGCGCCACGGCCGCCGCACCGGCCAGGACGCCCCAGGGCACCGCGGTGTAACCGGCGGAGGCGGCCGCGTGGGCGCCGCCCGCCGCGGTGACGGTGAGGGTGACGTCCACCGAATCGAGGGCGGGCGCGTCCGGCCATTTCTCGGTGAGCCGCGCCCGGCGGCCCGGCGCCAGTTCGACGGGCAGCCCGCGGGCGTCCCGGCGCAGCACTTCGCCGAAGAGCCCGTCGGCGCGCACCGCCAGCCGGGGCGTCAGCACGGTGTTGCCGCGGTTGACGAGCGCGTAGTGGATGGTGGCCCCGCCGCCGGCCTTGACCACCTTCACGTCCTCGACGGAGATCGCCGCCAGCGTCCGCCCGCTGACCCGCAGATGCACCGGTACCCGGGCCTCCCGGCCGCCGCCGGTGACGACGATGGCTCCGGGGTGGTCGCCGGGCGGCGCCTCGGGCGGGACGGTGAGGGTGAAGGGGACGTCGGCCCGGGTGCGGGCCGGGACCGTGACCCGCTTGGCGGCGAGCGAGATCCAGGCGCCGCTGCCCTGCGCCGCCGAGGATGCGTCAGGGGTGGTGCCGGCGGGGCGCAGTTGGACGGTGCGGGGCCGCTTGCCGCGGTTGACGATCGAGAGCCGGTCCCGGAGCGCGCTGCCCGGCCCGCCCTCCAGGTAGAAGTACTGCCGGTCGCCGGTGCCCGGCCCGGCCGTGCCACCGGCCGCGGGCCTCGCGGACCAGTCCGGCCCGGCGGCCGTGGCGGGCGCGGTGAGCAGCGCGGCGGCGACAGCGGGCACGGCGGCGACCGTCCATGCTGCGCGGATACGAGACGGCATCGGCGGCTCCTTGGGTGCTGGTGCTCGTGCTCGTGCGGGGCCGCGGGGCGGCGACGGCCCGGCCCGCCGCCCGAGGCGGACCGCATGTCCGTGCTTCCGTGTGCCGGGTGGCCCCGCGGGGCCTAGAGCCGGTGCGGGCGCCTGCGGCGGGTCAGCCAGAGCGTTCCGGCCGCTCCGGCGAGGACCACCGTGGCGCCGAGCGTGCCGAGGGCGATGGCGGAGTCAGCCGGTCCGGTCTGCGGGAGGCCGCCGCCGGAGGAACTCTGCGCACCGCTGGTGCCGCTGGTGCCGCCCGTACCGGATCCGCTCGTACCGCTCCCGCCTGTACTGCCGGAGCCGCCGGAGCCGCCCGAGCCGCCCGCGCCCGTGACGTCCAGGGTCAGCGAGGGCCCCGGGTTGTTGCCCGGTGTGCAGGTCGTGGTGGTGCCCAGCGCCTTGATGGTGAGGGTCGAGGCGGTGAAGGTGACCTTCCCGGTCTTCTTCGGGGTGTACGTACCCGTCAGGTCGGTGATCTTGATGGGGGTGTTGGCGGGGATGGCCTCGGCATTGGGGGGCCCGGAGACCTGGAGCGTGCCGGCCTCCGCGCCGCCGAGCTTGATGAGCGCGCTCGGATGCATCGCGCCCTTGCCCAGTTCGACGGGGCTGGAGGAGACGCCCTTCTGGAAGGACATGGTGAGCTTGTACGCGCTGCCGCTCTTCACGGACTTGATGTCGATGGGTGACACGGCGCTCTTGTCACCGATCGGCGTCTTGCACTTGTAGTTGACATCGACGGTGGCGGCCCGCGCGGCCGGGGCGGTGAGGAGTACGGCCGAACCGGCCATGGCCGCGGCAAGTGCGAGGGCTGCGCCACGGCCGACCGCGTGGCGTTCTGTGTGGGACACCTCGAGATCCCCTCTCGTCAAGTGCCGCAGCCGAATGTTACTGACGACACATCAGATCGGGCGCTGACAGTACGCCGGGGACCTTGCCGAGGGAAGACAAAGTGCGCGCCGGTTCGGCGCGCAGCGGGTGAAGATACGGAAACCGGGGCCCGCGCGGGCCCGCGTCCGTCAGATCGCCAGGTGGCCAGGAGTGGCCAAAGGCGTCAGGAAGCCCAAGGCTTCAGAAGCCCAAGGCGTCTGGAACCCAGGGCTTCAAGAAGGAGCGGCGAGTTCGGCCCAGACCGTCTTGCCGGTGCCGTCGGGGTTCCGTACGACCCCCCAGTCGAGACACAGCCGCTGCACGATGAACATGCCGTGGCCACCGGGGCGGCCCGCGCGGTGCGGGGTGCGGGGGGCGGGGGTGCCCGAGCCGAGGTCCACCACTTCGAGCCGGAGCACCTTCGCCGAGCAGCTGACGCGCAGCTCCTCGGGCCCGTCGGCGTGCAGACAGGCGTTGGTGACGAGCTCGGAGACGACGAGCAGGACATCCTCGGCGGCGGCCCGCTGATCGGCCGTCACGGCCGGCAGCCAGCCCCAGTCGCGCAGCGCCTCGCGGGTGAAGTCGCGGGCGCGCGGCACGGCGCCGCTGGCTCCGATCAGGTGGAGCCTGCGGGTCTGGCGGATGTGCCCGACGGGTGGGGTCGCCGTCGGGGTGGCCGAAGCGGCGGGGCCGTCCGGCTCCGGGCCACGGTCGCCCGGCGGGTACGGCCGGGTGGTGCTCATCAGCGGCTTCACCTCACCGATTCGCCGATTCAGGAAGAAGGAATACCTGATCTTTTCAACAGTTTCAGCCTGTCTCCTGCCCGGCGAAAGCGTGAGAACACCCACTTCCCCCGAACGTCTCGTGTGACGAGGACTACGTATCCATGACGCGCCGAAGACGCACCCGGGGAACGTGGAAACAGGAGGGGGCCACCGCTACTCGACGAGCGCCGTGTCCAGGGACTCATGCACCGTGAAGACGGCCTCCGCGCCGGTGATCTCGAACACACGGGCCACGACCGGCTGCATCGCGACCAGATGGACCGCACCGCCTTCGGCCTCGGCCTTCAGTCGGGCGCCGAGGAGGACGTTGAGCCCGGTGGAATCACAGAACTCCAGCTTGGAACAGTCCACGACCAGCCGCGCATGCCCCTCCTCCACGCAGGCCTCCAGCGGTTCGCGCAACGCCTCGGCGGTGTGGTGATCCAGCTCACCCGCCGGTGTCACGACCGCGCTCGCCCCATGGTGCCGAACCTCGACCTGCAGTCGGCCCTTGCTTGCGCTGCCGACCATCTGGCGGTCCATGTGCGCACCTCTTCTGGCGTCTCGTTGCTTTCGATTGCGCGCGTCGAACATTACGCCTTCTCCACGCCCGCCGGTACCTGAACATTCCACATACTTCGGCAAATATGGACAAGATGGACTTGCTAGTTGCGGGTGATTGAGGGTAGGCGTAGAGGAACACATCCGCCACGGCCGGCTTGGAGGCGCCGCAAACCGCAGCAGTCGTAATGGCATCGGCAGCCATATGCCGAGAATGATGGAGGAGACTTATGTCACCCCGGCTCGACGAATCGCGCACCGATTCCTCTGTGATCACCCAGGCCACGCAGGACACTCGGCTCACCGCCTCGTCGGCAATCGCGTCGTCACAACAGTTCACATCCGGCCCGGATGGCCCCACGGCCACCGGCCATTCTTTCGAGGACCTGCCCGAGCTGGCCGACCTACCGGAGATCCCGCCGTACGAGACGGTGGGACCGGTGGACGCGCGGGCGCTGTCCAAGACGCTCTTCGAGCGGCTCGAGATCCTCGAGGAAGGCACGCACGAATACGCGTACGTGCGCAACACCCTGGTCGAGCTCAACCTGGCCCTGGTCAAGTTCGCCGCCTCCCGCTTCCGCTCCCGCAGCGAACCCATGGAGGACATCGTCCAGGTCGGAACCATCGGCCTGATCAAGGCCATCGACCGCTTCGAGCTCTGCCGAGGCGTCGAATTCCCCACCTTCGCGATGCCGACCATCGTCGGCGAGATCAAGCGCTTCTTCCGGGACACCAGTTGGTCGGTGCGGGTGCCCAGGCGGCTGCAGGAACTACGGCTCGACCTGGCCAAGGCCGGCGACGAGCTGGCCCAGCGGCTGGACCGCGCCCCGACCGCCGCCGAGTTGGCCGAGCGGCTGGGCCTCACCACCGCCGAGGTCATCGAGGGCATGGCCGCGAGCAACGCGTACACCGCGAGCTCGCTGGACGCCCAGCCGGAAGAGGACGACACCGAGGGCGCGCTCGCGGACCGCATCGGCTATGAGGACCACGGACTTGAGGGCATCGAATATGTCGAATCCCTCAAACCCCTCATCGCGGATCTCTCGCCGCGCGATCGGAAGATTCTCTCGCTGCGCTTCGTGGCGAATATGACGCAATCGGAGATCGGTGATGAGCTGGGCATTTCCCAGATGCATGTCTCCCGGCTGCTGTCGCGCACACTCGTCCGGCTCCGCAGGGGCCTGATGATCGAGGAGTAAGCGCTCACCGCAGACGAATAAGGGCCCGCCCCCGTTTGGGACGGGCCCTTATCCGCGCCCGCGCTCGTGCTCGTTACTCGGGTCGCTCCCTCGGCAAACCAGTTCCGCGACACCTGGGATCGCGTCCAACGCCTCCCGCGTCCGCGCCCGCAGCGCCTCGCGCCCGGGGTCGCCCGGCATCGACACCCACTCCTTGAGCGCGAAGCGCCACGCCGACAGCATCAGCTCAAGCAACAGCCGCAGCCGCAGCTCGGCACCTGGAGCCGCGGGCCGGCGGCCCGCGACGGAGCGCACGACGGCGTCGGTGACCTCCGCGCAGTGCCTGAGGCTGTGCGCGGTCAGCGCCGGCGTGCCGTCGGCGAGGACGCGGCTGGTGCGGAAGCGGCGTTCCCAGCCGTCCGCCATGTCCGCCACGGCCGCGAAGAGCGTGTCCTCGAGCGCCGTCAGCAGCGGGCCGGTCAGCGGGTGCGCCTCGATGCGCGCGGTGTACGCGCCCCACAGCTCCTTCTCGGGCGCGAGCGCGACGTCCTCTTTGGAGGCGAACGTACGGAAGAACGTGCGCTTGGACACCTCCACCGCGCCCACCAGCTCATCGAGCGTGACCGCGCCGAATCCCTTCTCCGAGAAGAGCGCCAGAGCCGTCTCGACGAGGGCCTCGCGGGTGCGCAGCTTCTTGCGCTCGCGCAGCGGCAGTTCGTTCACCACGCCGGGCAGCCTACCGTCCGGCGCGCCGGCGGCACTTTTGCCACTTGAAGGCTTATGCCACTCAGTGGCATTATGCGGATTCCCCGAGCAACACCTTGATCAACACCTGATCAACACCTGTGAACCGCGGAGGCGGAGTTGCGCGCACTGACGATCGACCATGCGGCCCCCGGACTGCTGTCCCTCACCGATGTCCCGGACCCCGAACCCGCCCCCCACCAGGCGCTGGTCCGGGTCGAGGCGTTCTCGCTCAACTACGGCGAGGTCTCCGCCGTCGTGCCCGGCGGCGAGGACGGAGCCGTGCCCGGCTGGGACGCGGCGGGCGTGGTGGTCCGGCCGGCGGCGGACGGCTCGGGCCCGGCCGCCGGAACGCCCGTGGTCACCCTCGGCGTCGACGGAGCCTGGGCCCAGCTGCGCGCGGTGGACACCGGTCTGCTCGCCGCCGTCCCGCCCGGCGTCGACCCCGGCGCGGTCAGCACCCTGCCGGTGGCCGCGGGCTCCGCGCTGCGCGGGCTGCGCCGCCTCGGGCCGATCCTGGGCCGGCGGGTGCTGGTGACGGGCGCGGGCGGCGGGGTCGGGCGCTTCGCCGTGCAGCTCGCGGCCCGGGGCGGCGCGCAGGTCGTCGCCGCCACGTCGGATCCGTCGAAGGAGGCGGAGCTGCGGGCCCTGGGGGCGCACGAGGTCCTCGTGGGTTCCGGAGAATCCGGAGAAACAGCCGCGGCGAAGCCGTCCGAGCCGGTGCACGGCGTGATCGACCTGGTCGGCGGCGCGGCGCTGGTCGCCGCGTACGAGGCCCTGGCCCCGCATGGAACGCTGGTCGCCCTGGGGCACAGCGGCGGCGACGGCGAGAGCTTCCCGCACGGGGCCCTGTTCGGCAACGACGGCCGGCACAACCGCTCCATCACCACGTACTTCCTGCTGGACGACGCGGACGGGCTGGCCGCGGACCTGTCGTGGCTGGCCGGGCTCCTGGCGCGCGGCGAGCTGGACCCGCAGATCGCCTGGCGGGGCGACTGGTCACGGGCCACCGAGGCGGCCGAGGCGCTGCTCGGCCGCCGGGTGCGCGGAAAGGCGGTCCTGGAGGTGTCGGCGTAGCGCGGCCGTAGCGCGGGTCAGATCAGGGTGCCGCCCTGCCAGACCGCCTCGACGAGGGGGACGCCGGGGCGGTAGGCGAGGTGGACGTGCGAGGGGGCGTCCAGCAGGGCCAGGTCGGCGCGGGCGCCGGGGGCGACCCGGCCGACGTCGGTGCGGGCGAGGGCCCGCGCCCCGCCCGCCGTGGCCGCCCAGACCGCTTCGTCCGGGGTCATCCCCATCTCGCGGACGGCCAGCGCCACGCAGAAGGGCATGGAGCTGGTGAAGGACGAGCCCGGGTTGCAGTCGGGCGAGAGCGCCACGGTCACGCCCGCGTCCAGCAGGCGGCGCGCGTCGGGGTACGGCGAGCGGGTGGAGAACTCCGCGCCCGGCAGGAGGGTGGCGACCGTGTCGCCCTGGGCCAGGGCGTCGACGTCGGCGTCGGAGAGATGGGTGCAGTGGTCGGCGGAGGCGGCCCCCAGCTCGACCGCCAGCTGGACGCCGGGGCCCTGGGTCAGCTGGTTGGCGTGCACGCGCGGGGTCAGACCGTGCCGCGCTCCGGCGGTGAGGATCGTACGGGCCTGGTCGCCGTCGAAGGCGCCCTGCTCGCAGAACACGTCGATCCAGCGGGCGTGCGGGGCGCAGAGGTCCAGCATCGGGCCGGTGACCAGGTCGACGTACGCGGCGGGGTCGTCGGCGAACTCGGGCGGCACGACATGCGCGCCCAGGTAGGTGACCTCGTCGGTGTAGGCGGAGGCGACCTCCAGCGAGCGGGCCTCGTCCTGGGAGGTGAGGCCGTAGCCGGACTTGATCTCCAGCGTCGTGGTGCCCTGGCGGCGCGCCTCGCGGACGTAGCGCGCCACGTTCGCGTCCAGGTCCTGGTCGGAGGCGGCGCGGGTGGCGGCGACGGTGGTGCGGATGCCGCCCGCGCTGTAGGGGCGGCCGGACATCCGGGCGTTGAACTCCTCCGTCCGGTCGCCCGCGAAGACCAGGTGGGAGTGGGAGTCGACGAAGCCGGGGAGGAGCGCCCGGCCGCCCGCGTCGACCTGGTTGTCAGTGGCGGGTGCTTTGCTTGACTCACCGACCCAGACGATGCGGTCGCCGTCGATGACGACGGCCGCGTCCTGGATCAGACCGAGGGGGCCTTCGCCGAGGGAGGGGTCGTTGGTGACGAGGGTGGAGATGTCGATGATGGCGGTCGCGGTCGTCATCGCGGGGGCGCTCTCCTTCATAGGGCCGCGCGTAGGGCCGCGCGGGCCGTTCGGGCCGTGCAGGCCGTTAGTGGGGTCGCGGCTCAGTCCCGCAGAGCCGCGATGGACTCGGCCAGGGCCTCGGGGACACGCGGGACGAGCTGGTGCGCCCCGTCCCGTACGACATGGCGCCCTCCGACCACGGTATGCCGTACATCCGCGTTGGTCGCCGCGAATACGGCCGTCTCGGCCCCGAGCCGGGGCGGCGGTCCCGCCGTGCGGACGGAATCCAGCGCGATCGTCGTGAGGTCGGCGAGCGCGCCGGGCTCGATCCGGCCCGCGTCGTCCCCCCAGCCGAGGGCGGCGTGGCCGTCGATGGTGGCGGCGCGCAGTAGCCGGGCCGCGCTCCAGTGGCCCCGGGTGCGGGTGTGCAGCCGCTCGTCCATCTCCATGGCGCGCGCCTCTTCCAGGATGTCGATCACGGCGTGGCTGTCGCTGCCCAGGGAGAGGGCGGAGCCCGCGGTCTGCAGCTGGGCGGCCGGGCCGATGCCGTCGGCGAGGTCACGCTCGGTGGTGGGGCACATGCACACCCCGGTGGCCGAGTGGCCCAGGAGCCGGATGTCCCCGGGGGTGAGGTGGGTGGCGTGCACGGCCGTGGTGCGCGGGCCCAGCACACCGTGGTCGGCGAGCAGCCGGGTCGGGGTGAAGCCGTGTGCCTCGACGCAGGCGTCGTTCTCGGCGGTCTGCTCGGAGAGGTGGACGTGGAGGGGCGCCGCGTGGTGGTCGGCCCAGCCGGAGACGGTCCCGATCTGGTCCGCGGGCACCGCCCGCACCGAGTGGACGGCCGCGCCGATACGGGTGTTGCCGTCGCCCTTGAGCGCGGACACCCGCTCCGCCCAGGCCTCCGCCGTGCCGTCGGAGAAGCGCAGCTGGTGGGGGTTGGGCTCGGCCCCGAAGCCGGAGGAGAGATAGCAGGTGTCGAGGAGGGTGATCCGGATCCCGGCCTCGGCGGCGGCCGCGATCAGGGCCTCCCCCATCGCGTTGGGGCTGTCGTAGCGGGTGCCGCCGGGTGCGTGGTGGAGATAGTGGAACTCGCCGACGCAGGTGATGCCCGCCATGGTCATCTCGGCGTAGACGGCGCGGGCGAGCTCGAAGTAGCTCTCCGGGGTGAGCTTGTCCGCGACGCCGTACATCACCTCACGCCAGGTCCAGAACGTGCCGCTGCCGGCCTGGACCACGCCGCGCAGGGCGCGGTGAAAGGCGTGGCTGTGGGCGTTGGCCAGGCCCGGGAGGGTCAGGCCGTGCAGCCCGACGGCACCGGCGGGCGGCACGGGCGTGTTCGCCCGTACCTCCTTGATCCGGCCGTCGACCGCCGTCACGATGAGCACGTTCGACTCCACGGTTTCGCCCAGCCAGGCGTGCTCCGCCCAGTAGGTCTGCGCCGTCAGCGACACGCCAGGCCCTCCAGTACGTCAGCGAGTGCCGTCACCCCGGCGAGGCAGTCATCCTCGGCCGCCGTCTCGACGGGTGAGTGCGAGACGCCGGTGGGGTTCCTTACAAACAGCATGGCGGTCGGCACGGACGCGGACAAAATGCCCGCGTCGTGTCCCGCGCCGGTGGGCAGGACGGGGACGCCGCCGAGCAGCCGTGCCAGCTCGTCGCGGAGGCCATGGGCGAACTCCACCACCGGTGTGAACGACTCCCGCGTGACCTTGACGTCCACGCCGTCCCGCTGTCCGCGCTCGACGGCCGCGCGCTCGATCTCGCCGACGACGGCCGCGAGCGTCTCCTCGTCGGCGGCCCGCGAGTCCAGCCAGCCCCGTACCAGCGAGGCGATGGCGTTGACGCCGTTCGGCTCCACACTGACCTTGCCGAAAGTCGCCAGCGCCCCGGCGACCCGGGCCTTCTTACGGGCGGCCAGGACGGTGTTGGCGTAGGTCAGCATCGGGTCGCGGCGGTCCTCCAGCCGGGTCGTCCCGGCGTGGTTGGCCTCGCCGTGGAAGTCGAACCGCCAGCGGCCGTGCGGCCAGATCGCGGAGGCCACGCCGACGGGGTGCACCGTCTCTGCGAGCGCGCGGCCCTGCTCGATGTGCAGCTCCACGAACGCGCCGATGCGGGCCAGCCGCTCCGGGTCGGGGCCAATCGCCTCCGGGTCGTATCCGGCACGCTCCATGGCCTGCGCCAGGCTCACCCCGTCGCCGTCGCGCAGCGCATGCGCCTGCTCGGCGCTCAGCTGCCCGGCGGTCAACCGCGAGCCCACGCAGGCCAGGCCGAAGCGGGCGCCCTCCTCGTCGCCGAAGTTGACGACGGCGAGCGGCTTGGCGGGGCGCGCCCCGCGTGAGCGGAGCTCGTCCAGCGCGGCGAAGGAGGAGACGACGCCGAGGGGGCCGTCGAAGGCGCCGCCGTCCGGCACGGAGTCCAGGTGCGAGCCGGTCACGACGGCGTCCCCGGCGGTCGGGTCGCCGAGCCAGGCCCACTGGTTGCCGTTGCGGTCCTCCTCGTAGCCGAGGCCACGGGTCTCGGCCTGGGCGCGGAACCAGGCGCGGCAGTCGGCGTCGGCGCCGGTCCAGGCGTAGCGGCGGTAGCCGTGGGTTTGTGCGTTGCGGCCGATGGGGAGGAGGTCGCGCCACATCTCGTGGAAGGAGGCGCCCGGCCCGGGGGTGGATTCCGTTTCGCGGGCGGGTGCGGGCCGGTGGGTGGGGTGTGCCCACCCGTCCCTCCCCCAGCTACCGCTGGGAGGTGCCCCCTCCGCGGGACGATTGCCCACACTCATGCCGTTTCTTCCTCGCGCATCGGGATGCGCACGCCGCGTTCCGCCGCCACCTCGTCCGCGCGGTCGTAGCCCGCGTCGACGTGGCGGATCACGCCCATGCCCGGGTCGTTCGTCAGCACGCGGCGGATCTTCTCACCCGCCAGCGGTGTGCCGTCGGCGACGGTGACCTGGCCCGCGTGGATGGAGCGGCCCATGCCGACGCCGCCGCCGTGGTGGATGGAGACCCAGGAGGCGCCCGAGGCGACATTGACCATGGCGTTGAGCAGCGGCCAGTCCGCGATCGCGTCCGAGCCGTCGAGCATCGCCTCGGTCTCGCGGTACGGGGAGGCCACCGAGCCGCAGTCCAGGTGGTCGCGGCCGATCGCGAGCGGCGCGGCGAGCGTGCCGTCGGCCACCATCTCGTTGAAGCGCTCGCCCGCCTTGTCGCGCTCGCCATAGCCGAGCCAGCAGATCCGGGCGGGCAGGCCCTGGAAGTGGACCCGCTCCCCCGCCAGCTTGATCCAGCGGGCCAGCGACTCGTTCTCCGGGAAGAGGTCGAGGATGGCCTTGTCGGTGGCCGCGATGTCCTTGGGGTCGCCGGACAGGGCCGCCCAGCGGAAGGGGCCCTTGCCCTCGGCGAAGAGGGGGCGGATGTAGGCGGGCACGAAGCCGGGGAAGGCGAAGGCGCGGTCGTATCCGGCCAGCTGGGCCTCGCCGCGGATCGAGTTGCCGTAGTCGAAGACCTCGGCGCCCGCGTCCATGAAGCCGACCATGGCCTCGACGTGCTTTGCCATGGCCTCGCGCGCCCGTTGGGTGAAGTCGGCGGGCTTCTCGGCCGCGTACGAGGCCATCTCGTCGAAGTCCACGCCCAGGGGCAGATACGCCAGCGGGTCGTGGGCGCTGGTCTGGTCGGTGACGATGTCGATGGGGGCGTTCATCGCGAGCAGCTGGGGGACCAGCTCGGCCGCGTTGCCCAGGACGCCGATGGACAGCGGCCGCCTGGCGTCGCGCGCCTCGACGGCCAGCTGGAGGGCGTGGTCCAGGCTGTCGGCCCGTACGTCCAGGTAGCGGTGGTCGATGCGGCGTTCGATGGCGCGCGGGTCGCAGTCGATGCAGAGGGCGACGCCGTCGTTCATGGTGACCGCGAGCGGCTGGGCGCCGCCCATGCCGCCGAGCCCGGCGGTCAGGGTGATGGTCCCGGCCAGGGTGCCGTTGACCCCTTTACCCATTGAATGCAGCTTCGCGGCGACCGCGGCGAAGGTCTCGTAGGTGCCCTGGAGGATGCCCTGGGTGCCGATATAGATCCACGAGCCCGCGGTCATCTGGCCGTACATGGTCAGGCCGAGCGCCTCCAGGCGGCGGAACTCCTCCCAGTTGGCCCAGTCGCCGACCAGGTTGGAGTTGGCGATCAGCACGCGCGGCGCCCACTCGTGGGTCTGCATCACGCCGACCGGCCGGCCCGACTGGACCAGCATCGTCTCGTCCTGCTTCAGCGTGGTGAGCGTACGGACCATGGCATCGAACGAGCGCCAGTCGCGGGCCGCCTTGCCCGTGCCGCCGTAGACGACGAGCTTGTCCGGGTGCTCGGCGACCTCCGGGTCGAGGTTGTTCTGAAGCATCCGCAGGGCGGCTTCCTGTTGCCACCCCCGGGCACTGAGCTCGGTGCCGCGCGGTGCGCGTACGGGTCGCGGTCCTGACATGGGCCGTGCCTCCCTGCCGTCGACTGGATCGAGATATTCACATCTTTGCCATGATGAATAGAGCTAGTCAATACGCCTCACGGAGTGTTCCGGGGGGACGGGCTTGCGGTTGACGTATACGTCAGGTCTTACCGTCTGGGCGTTCCGCTCCACCGCCACACCGCCACTCCCGCCGGACCCCGCCATACCGAGGAGCGCTCCATGCCGCTGCCCGTGCCCGCCACCCACCGCCAGGTGCTGCTGGCCGCCCGGCCCCACGACACGCTCACCCCCGACCACTTCGAGGTCGTCACCGCCCCCGTGCCCGAGCCCGGCCCCGGCCAGGTGCTCGTACGCAACCAGCTCATGAGCGTCGCCGCCGTGATGCGGCCCCTCACGGTGTCCGACCCCGGCAGCTTCGCCCTGCCCCAACTGCTGCAACGGCCCGGCGACACCATGCACGGCCCGGCCATCGGCGAGGTGGTCGCCGCGCCCGGCACCGGCCTCGCCCCCGGCGAGCTGGTCCGGCACCGGCTGGGCTGGCGCGAGTACGCCGTCGTGGACGCCGCCGAGGCGGAGCGGCTGAGCCCGGGGGCGCTGCCCGACCCCGCCGCGTATCTGTCGCAGGGCTTCGCCGCCTGGCTGGGGGTGGTGCGCGGGGCCGAGGTACGGGACGGGGACACCGTGTTCGTCACCGGCGCGGCCGGCGGGGTCGGCACGCTGGCCGGACAGTTCGCCCGGCTGCGCGGCGCCGCCCGGGTCATCGGCTCCACCGGCTCCCGGCGCAAGGCCGAGTACCTGGTCAAGGAGCTCGGCTACGACGCGGCCGTGGTCCGGGGCGCCGGGCCGATCGAGGACCAGCTGCGCGAGGCGGCCCCCGACGGCATCGATGTGCTCTTCGACAACGTCGGCGGCGAGCAGCTGCTGGCCGCGCTGGCCGTGGCCCGCCGGGGCGCCCACTTCGCCCTCGTCGGCGCGCTGGCCGCCCAGCTGACCGGCGACGCCCTGGCCACCACCCGGATCAGCACCTTCGACCTCATCGCACGGGGGATCACGCTGCGCGGCATCGCGGCCTTCGACCACCTGGACGCGTACCCGGAGTACGAGCGCGAATTCGGCCGCGCGCTGAGCGAGGGCACGATGACCTACCCGCACACCCGTCTGCGGGGCGTCGAGCAGGCGCCGCGGGCGCTGTGCGAGCTGGTCGAGGGCCGCCATGTCGGCGCGGTGCTGGTGGAGTTGTAGGCGGCCCGGCGCGACAATGGCCCTCAGTGCAGGAGCACGGAAAGCACGGAAGAGGCCGGGGGACGGGGAGACACCCATGCGGATCGGGGACGCGGCGGCTGCCGCCGGGCTGACGCCGCGGGCGCTGCGCTACTACGAACAGCGCGGGCTGCTCACCACGCGCCGCACGCCCTCCGGCCACCGCGACTACACGGCCGAGGACGTACGACATCTGCGCGCCGTGCGCGAGCTGCTGACCGCGGGCCTGACCATCGAGGACGTACGGGCCCTCGTGGCGGCCATCGAAGCGCTCCCCGCGAACCGCCGCGACCGCCCCGCGCCCAGCGAGCCCCGGGCCGACGGGGAGCCGGGCCTGTGCACTCTCCCCAACATGATCGTCCGGCGCCGGCTGGCGTATCTCGACGAGCGCATCGAGCGGCTGACCGAGCTGCGCGACGGCCTCGCGCAGCGGGTCGGCGGCCCGCTGCGCGACCTCGGCCGCGACCTCGCGGGCTAGTTCCGGACAGTGTCCGGCTCCACGCGGCGGAGCCGCATATCGGCAGGAGAGCCCCGCTCAACGCCTGCCGAAACATTGAGCAGGGCCTTCGCGATGCGGCTACAGGGCCTGGAACCTCTCTTCGAGGTCAGCGATGCGCTCGGCCCGTCGGCTCATCAGGTAGACCCGGTTGTTCGTGCGCCGCACTTCGTGCACCAGGCTGAAGCCCTGGGTCTCGTTGTACCTCACCAATCCGGGGAAGTTGCAGCCACGACGGACCCATGCCTTCCCCTCCCGGGCAGCCCGGTCCACCGCCCACAGTCCCATGACGGTTCCCGGCTTCCTCTCACAGTGCGCGGGGTCGGTGACTGTCGAGTAGAGGTAGTGGGCCGACTCGCTCAGCTCGTCTTGCGTCCAGCCCCAGGGTGGGGTCTGTTCCTGCACGGTGGTGCACCCGATAACCTGTCCGCCGTCCTCGGCGAGGACCCACACATCACCGTCAGAGTTCTCTGCCTGCCGTGCGAGTTCGGTAGCGTTCTCCCGCCAGCTCGGATGCCCTCGCTCCTCCAGCCACGCAGAGCGGGCGAGGATCATGTTCTCTACGGCAGGGATGTCGTCGGCGGTGGCCGGGCGCATTGCGAACACCTTGTCTCCTGCGATCGGTCGGCGGCAAACCGGTGTGATTACCCGCATGGTTTACAGGAAGGCTTGGGCGGCGAAGTGCAGATCCAGCACTTCGAGGAGCTGCGCGTCACCGTCTTCGCGGTAGGGCTCTTCGGCCAGTCGTCGCACGGCCAGGCGCAGGCCATCAGGGTCGACCAGCTGTTCGTCGAAGAGCGGCGAACCGTCGATGAGCATCCGGGCGAACAACTGCCGGGCGTACGTGGTCAGTGAGTGTTGGACGACTTCTGCGAAAGACTCCCGCACGCGGGACTCGGTGACGTCCGGGCTCAGCCCAAGTGAGGCGAGACGTCGCCGCTGAAGTTGCTTGAGCTCGCGCCAGTGCATGGGAAGCCACTCTCCGAGTTGGACCATGCCGGGGTCGGCGAAGGGGTGCAGGGGCCAGATGCCGGCTCGCATCAGCACGGGGGCCGTGGTCTCCAGAGACAGCAAGGTCATGCTGTTGACTGCGGCGGGCGGTGCGATGCCGTCGTCCGCGTATTCGAGCGCCGCCCGTGCTCGTTGGCCGACCCAGGGAAGCGCGTCGCTGATCTCGCCCATGGACTTGTGCGGGTACTCGTCCTGCGAGAGGGCCACCATTTCGTCCCCGCCGAGTCCCGTCACGACCACGCGGGCCCCGTGCTCGGCCAGCACGTCGGTCAGTCGAGTGAACGGGCGGTGCAAGGGTTCCTCGTACGGGCTGATGCGCTCGCCCCGGACACGCGCGCAGTCGGCCGACAGCGGGGCGTACTCCATGGCGTCGATCAGGTGATCCGGCTCGGCGAACGGGAGGGTTCTGAGGATTTCGGTACGCCGCCGGATCTGGTGAGCACGCCCGGGGCCGCCGATGAGGAGGGCGGCCGTGGGGAACCGGTTCGGGTAGCGCTCCGCGAGACGGGTGCCCACGGTGCCGGAATCGAACCCGCCCGTCAGGTGAAGCACTGTCTCCACAGAGTCGAGCGGCCGGAGGTCAAGGGCGTCGTCCATGGCGTTGACGAAGGCGCCGAGCACATCGGCATCAGGCTTCAGTTCACGCGGGCCACTGTGCAAGGCGGGTTCGGGGTAGTGCAGGTACAGGTGACCGCCGAAGACCGCCGTCGTGCGCTCGGTCACTCGGTGAATGCCTCGGAAGACGGTTTCGGCGCTGTACCGGGGCCGGTAGACCAGCAGCCGCGCGACTTCGCGAGGGCTCAGCCCGACGGCGTGTTCGGCGAGGTCGGCCATGTCCCACGACCCGTGCAGGCTCGTACGGTCGTGCGCGACGTAGAGCGGTGCGATGCCTCCGGGGCCTGCGGTGACGCGGCAGGGGTCACCAGGGGCGGTCTCCACGAGCACGTAGTCCGTAGGCCACTGTTCGGCCAGCGTGCGGGCCTTGTCGAAGTCTCCCGGCGGGAGATTGCGGGGACTCGGATCGGTGGTCTCCCGGCCTGCGACGCGTTCACGTACGACGAGGAGAGTGCGGCTCCCGTCCGTGACGGCGACCTGTTCCAGCATCGGGTGGGCGTATGGCGTGATCTCGCTCGTCCTGTCGGCCGTGACGTAGCTGCTGCCGTCCCACGTCCATGCCGTGCTTGCGTACGGGGTGAGGCGTACCTTGATCAAGTGTGCTCTCCCTTCCGACGGGCCCGAGGGGGCGGTGAGACCGCACCCCTCGGGCGTTGAGACCGACAGACTCAGGTGGCGGTGGTGTCGTACGTCTTGGCACCGTCAGACGAACCCGAGGTCTTCTTGTACTCGTGCGTCTCAGCCGGTGACTGAACCCGGCGCTGCACCTTGGTCGTGAACAACCTCTCGAAGCGACGAGCGCGCCTCGGCGGGGGCGTGAACTCCTCCACCTTTCCTCCTTGTGCTCTGCCAACGCAGGGGACTTCCCAGCGCCGCCGTGCACTTGCTGACCCGCCCGGCCATCAACAGCCACGAGGACGACCAAGCGGGGGTCTGGTTTGGCTATGGGGCTACTGCCATTGCGGTCACGACCATGGCGACTCGTCACCAAGGGCGAGATGCGATCTCGCTTCCTCGGGGAACCTGACATTCTCAGCGTCGGTCAGCCACTCCCGCCCTCCCTCAGCCGGACGCAGGAACGCAACGCGCGGTCCCGGCATCTTGTGGTCGAAGGCGAGATCGTCAACGTGACAGACAGCCTGCAGAACGCCCACGCGCCCTGTGGCGGCGTCGTAGGCTTCGTGGCCTACTTTGGGGCCCTTGTACGGCGTCGGCTGGCTCATACGGGCAACCCCCATCGGGCCGTCCGGTCCGGCTGGGTGTGGGACGGGTGACGACGGCGGAGTGCCTCGTAGTCGCCGGCCCGGTCGTAGTCGCCCTCCTGCTTCGCCTTCTCCCGGAGCGCCTTGTACAGCTGGCACTTTGCGCAGGCTCGGGTTTCGTTGGTCATCGCACCGTCCCCCGCCCCAGGTGCTTGTCGATCTCCTTCTTCAGTGCCTCCGCCCGCGCGTCCAACTCTTTCGGCGTCGGGCGGTTGGACGAGCCCTGCTGCGCCTCCTGCGGCTTGGGCAAGGGCTTGTCCGCGCTCACCGCGTCGCTCCCAGCGCTCGCTCCCGCTCGTACCGGAGGACGTACAACCCCACGGGGTCGGTGTCCCCGGCGATCGAGAAGCGCTCACCGACCGGGACGCGAGTGAGGCGGAGCGTGGGCGGGTCCGCGGAGCAGACAGAAGCAGGTACGCAGGTCAGGGCGGGTACGGGCACGGCGGCACGGGGCGGGGCGGGCGTCGCGGCGTCGGCTGTTCGATGGCGCCCGGGAGCGGGCAACAGCAGTTGCAGCAGCAATTCGAGGATCGTTCGGATATGTTTGCTCACGTCGTCAACCTCCGTGGGGTTGGTGGCCACGCCCCCGGACGTTCGCCGCGTCGCGGGGGTCTTTGGTGTCAGGCACGGACACGTGCCGGCTGAAGAGCTTCCGCCTCCGTCGACCGTTGACCTGGTGATGCCTAGTCAACGGCCAGCGAGGCCCGACGGACAGGTGAAGGAGCCCGTCTCCCCATCGCATGACCCCGGTGATTTTTACCTTCGCCCGTGTCTGGGCGATCGCACACCGTTACCGTGAGTACATGGCACAGGAGAACCGCAGCCTCGCAGCACGGATCGCCGACCTCGGCTTCTCTCAGGCCGAGTTAGCACGTCAGCTCAACGCCGAGATCGAACTCCTGACAGGCAAGCTAGGCAATGTCACCGATGCCGACATCCGGCGATGGCTGCGCGGCGAAACCAAGTGGCCGCAGGACCGCATCAGGCTGTGTCTGGAGAAGGTTCTTGGTACCGGCGCCGAAAACCTAGGGTTCGTGCCTCGCAAGAAGCGCATCGCACCACCGGAGGAAGATCCCGTGCACCGACGTGCGCTCCTCACCGCCACGAGCGGTGCAGCTCTGACCATAGCCACTCCGTACGCACCCGCCCAGGGGAGCCTTGGAGTCAACGATGTCCGGCGATTCCATCAGGAGTACGTGACCATCGTCCGACGGGATCAAGCCGTAGGAGGATCACAGAAGGTGGAAAACCTCGCGGTGGGACTGGCTTCCCGGATTCAGTCCACCCTTGCCGTGTCCTCGTCCTCGACTCGCGTGCGAGACATGCTTCATCGACTCGCTGCCAACGTACTCAGCTCCGCGGCGTTCGCAGCCATCGACGCAAGGTCTCCGCAGCGGGCACGCGCGCATCTCCACCAGGCTCTGACCTTCGCCGGTTTATCTCGCGACAGCGAGACGATGTACCAGGTCTGGAACCATCTGACCCTCACCTCCAGGCAACTCGAGAACCACGCCGAAGCCGTCGCCGGGGCAGAGGTGATGAAGCGCTCCTCCATCGCCCGGAGAGACCCGTTGTACGCCTCTCTCGGACATATCCGGAACGCCAACGGACTCGCGCGCATCCGACATCGTTCAGAAGCTCTGCGAGCCCTCGCCGACGCGGAGCGTGCCTTCGCCCGTAGCGCCGCCGAGCAACGGCCAGAGTGGATCGAGTTTTTCGACGCCAGTGAGATGAACGCTCTGTCCTCGTTCCTGTGGTCTGCATTGGATGATCACGTACGGGCCGAGTACTGCTTGCATCGCACGCTCACCGCCATCCCTGACAGCAGGGCCCGCAACAGGGCCCTGTACACAGCCCACCTGTCGCTAACTCAGGCTAGACAGGGCGACCTGGAGTTGGCCTGTGCGACAGGTAGGCAGGCCCATGCATTGCTGGTGCCCTCTTCCGGATCGAGGAGAACCGCTCACACTCTCGCCGCGACACGAAAGGTGATCACAGCCACAGGCTCAAAGAGTCCCGACGTCGTCCAGTGGATCGAGGAGTCCAGTCAATGGATCTGAAGCACTACACGCATGCCGATGCACGGGACATCAGGTCCCTGCTGCTCGACATTCACGACGAGGCGTACGCGAACGATCCAGACCCGTTTCACTCGCGCGAACGCTTCTCATACTTCGTCGATCTGTGGTCCTCACGTGAAAACTGGCAGTGTGTGTTGGGTTGGGAAGAGGACGGCCCTGTCGGATATGCATACGGCGCCATGTTCAAGCCGGGTGGGTGGTGGAAAGGCCACCAACGGCCGGCCCGTACCAAGGGGTCAGTCTTCGCACTGTCGGAATTGAAGGTAGTTCCCCGGTGGCGCGGGACCGGCCGGGCAAAGCAGCTTCATGACGCACTACTCGAATCGATCAAAGCCGATGCCGTAACGCTCCTGGTTGACTCCGCTCACGACAAAGTCCAGGCCTTGTATGAGAGCTGGGAATACAACAAGGCGGGCGAAACGAGGCCGTCATTCGACTCGCCGCTATTCGCCGTCATGGCCAAAGAGCTGAAGCGCGGCTGAGTACCTGGATCCGCGCGATCGGGGCGCCTCATAGAACCGGGGTTGCCCGGACTCCGCCAGCGACGCTCCTCGCCCGCCGGAGAAATCTCTGATGCTGCACCGCCTGGGACCTTCAGCAGTTCCGAGCCGTCACTCTTGTTGCCGGTCAGCGCTGATCACTGCGTCTCGGAACAGGGTCAGCATGACATGCCCCGTCATTGCCTATCTGCCTATCTGACCACTCACCGGGGGAAGAAATACGCCACCACGGCCACGCCGGCGCTTACCACTGTTGCCACCCGCGCGGCAGTACTCCAATCCCTGCCGCTGCGCCGTGTTGTCCAGGCACCCGTTCGTCTTGAGCTGAGCATGAGGTGCCACAGCACGATTAGGGCCAGGCAACCCAAGATCGTTCTGCTGGGAACATTCCATTACGACCCTCGTGCGCGCACTAAATGAGAGGGTCTGTTCTTGTAAAATACTGAACCCGTACAGAATCCGGGTTGCTATACGATTGCAGTCCGGCGTGCCGCACCCAGGAGGTATCCTCCAGCAGCGTGCGCGGAATGTGCATCTCCTTGCCATTTAGCCGCATCGACCGCTTACAGCTTGTGTCGGTAACTTACGACGTGAGCGTCACCTTTGCGATTGCTGTAGGCGCAGGTAGCCGCAGCCGACGCGCATGGTGCCGCGAACGGCAACCTGACCGGAGCTGGAATACTCGTCGGCGCGCTGGCCGCGCAGCTGACCGGCGACGCCCTGGCCACCACCCGGATCAGCACCTTCGCCCTCATTGCACGGGGGATCACACTGCGCGGCATCGCGGCCTTCGACCGCATGGACGCGTACCCGGAGTACGAGCGCGAATTCGGCCGCGCGCTGAGCGAGGGCACGATGACTTATCCGCACGCCCGGCTGCGGGGCGTCGAGCAGTCGCCGCGCGCGCTGTGCGAGCTGGTCGAGGGCCGCCGTGTCGGGGCCGTCCTGGTGGAGTTGTGAGCCGTTCACCTTCGGCACCCCGCCCCGTAACACACCGTGCTACGGTGTCTCGTATGGCCGCCAAGGAACGCTTCAGCATCAGCATGGACCCGGATGTCCGCGCCTCGGTGAAGGAGCACGCCGAGGCGATGGGGCTTGACGTCTCGACCTACATCACAGCGGCTCTGCGCAGACAGATGGCGGAGGACGACCTTGTCGCCCGGCGCTTCGCCGAGGTGGACGCCGCGATCTCGGCCACGGAAGCCATGCCGGCCCCGGCAACCGCCGATCCGGTGATTGGCGAGGCTGATCTGGCCGCCGCGCGCGCCGGAATCGCGCGGGCCCTCGCGCCGTCTACACAGGAAGCGGCGTGAGCACGGCCGTCTTCGTCTACGACACCGGCATGCTCATCGCGCTGGAGCGGCAGGACAAGGCCGCCCACGTTCTCCATGCCGTGCTCACCGAGCGCGATCATCCCCCGGTCGTGCCCCTTCCTGTCCTCGCCCAAGGGTGGCGTCCCGGCCGCTGGACACCGCTGAGTCGCGTCATCCCGCAGTGCGTCGTTTTCGGCGCCCGCACCACCGAGACCTGGGGATGCGGTGTCTGCCAAGCCGGGCACGTACAGGAAGACGCCAAGCGCGCCGGTCAGCTGCTGGCCATGGCGGCGCTGCCCGTGGAGAAGCGGCCTGACGCGGTGGATGCGCTGGCCGTCGTCATCGCCGCGAGGCACCCAGAGGCGGTCATAGTGACGTCAGACCCCCGCGATCTCGTCGCCTACCGCGATGTACTGGTGGGGGGAGCGGACGGCGTCCGTGTTCTCCCCGTTCCCGATATCCCTGACTTCATCGCAGGGAAGCGCGTTCTCCTTTGACCGTCCCGGCTGGAGCTGGTCGCCGGCCGGGACTCGGTGGTTGGCTGGTGACATGACATCGAAGCCGATGGCAACGAGGGCAGGGACGGCGGCGCGGACGGTCGCCCGGCGGGAGCGGGCGGTGCGGGCCGCCGTGGAGCAGGGGCTGATCGGGGCCGATCAGCCCGTCGTCGGGCTGCTGGACGTGGCCGGCATCCGGGCGGCCGCGGCCGAGCTGCGGGCCGCCTTCGACGAGGTCGTCGCGCCCGGCACCCCCGTGCTGCACACCTTCGCCGTCAAGGCCGCCTCGCTGGTCCCCGTGCTGCGGCTGCTGGCCGACGAGGGGATCGGCTGCGAGGTGGCCAGCCCCGGCGAGCTGGCCCTGGCCCGGGCCGCGGGGGTCCGGCCCGAGCACATCGTGCTCGACGCGCCCGCCAAGACCACCGCCGAGCTGCGCGAGGCCATCGAGCTCGGCATCGCGGTCAACGCCGACAACCCGCAGGAGCTGGCGCGCCTCCACGCGCTCGTATGGCCGCAGAACGGCCCCGGGCCCACACTGCCGCCCGGCCCGCTCGGGCTGCGGGTCAATCCGCAGGTGGGCGGCGGCAGCATCGGAGCGCTCAGCACCGCCACCGCGACCTCGAAGTTCGGGGTGGCGCTGCTGGACCCGGGGGCGCGCGAGTGGGTTGTGAACGCGTTCACCAAACGGCCCTGGCTGACCCGGCTGCACGCGCACGTGGGCTCGCAGGGCTGCCCGCTGGAGCTGATGGCGGCGGGCGTACGGGCCACGTACGAGCTCGCCGAGGAGATCAACCGGGCCGTCGGCCGACAGCAGATCGACACGCTCGACATCGGCGGCGGGCTGCCCGTCAACTTCGGCTCCGACGAGATCACCCCCGGCTACCGCGACTACGCCCGGCTGCTGCTCGACACCGTCCCCGGGCTGTTCGACGGCCGGTACGGGCTGGTCACCGAGTTCGGGCGGTCGCTGATCGCCAAGTCCGGCACGGTGCTGGCGCGCGTGGAGTACGCCAAGTCGGCCGGCGGCCGGCCGATCGCCATCACCCACGCGGGCGCCCAGGTGGCCATGCGCACCGTGTTCGCCCCGGAGTCATGGCCGCTGCGGGTCGTGGCCTACGACTGGGAGGGCGTGGCCAAGCCGACCGGGCCGGACGGTCCGGTCGCCCAGGACGTCGCCGGGCCGTGCTGCTTCGCGGGTGACCTGATCGCCGTGAACCGGCCGCTGCCCGCGCTGAAGGCGGGCGACCTGGTCGCGCTGCTCGACACGGGCGCGTACTACTTCTCCAACCACTTCGCGTACAACAGCCTGCCCCGCCCCGGGATCTACGGCTTCTCGGTCGACGGCGGCGGCAGCGGCGGCAGGAAAGGCCACGTTCGCTTCGCCCCCGTACGCTCGCCGCAGTCCCTCGACGAGATCGTCGCCGAGAGCGGCGGCGAACACGCGGATGCGCTGTCGGGGCTTTGACTGCTCCCCCGCATCTCCCCGCGGTATCTCCCCGCGGTGCGGATCAGCACGGGCGTGGACGGTAACAACTTCCCTTTCCACGAGGGGTGGCTGTTAGCCTTCTGCCCAGGTCGTCCGCGATATGGAACCCAAGGTTCCGCATGGTCGGGCGGCCCTATGCCAGCCCCGTGCACGGTGAGCCGGTCGATCGTTCGAGCGATGCGGGGTTCCTTCGACGCGTCGGCAAACGTGCCGCCCGCTCAGGAGCACACCGCATGAATCATCCCCAGGTCCCCTCGCCCCCCGTGGGCTGCCCCGCCCACAACCCCGGCGTCGTACGCATGCACGCCCTGCGGTTCCAGGCCGATCCGGCCGAGCTGTACGGACAGTTGCGGCGGGAACACGGGCCGGTCGCCCCGGTCCTGCTCGACGGCGACATCCCCGCCTGGCTGGTCCTCGGCTACCGCGAGGTGCACCGCGTCACCACCAACCCCGAGCTGTTCGCCCGCGATTCTCGCCGCTGGCACGCCTGGGACCGGATCCCGGACGACTGGCCGCTGCTGCCGTTCGTCGGCTATCAGCCGTCCGTGCTGTTCACCGAGGGCGCGGAGCACCAGCGGCGCTCGGGGGCGATCAGCGAAGCCCTGTCGGCAACGGACCAGTTCGAGCTGCGCGCGCACAGCGAGCAGGTCGCCGACGAGCTGATCGACGCCTTCGCGGGCAGCGGCCGGGCCGAGCTGATGACCGAGTACGCGAGCCAGGTCCCGCTGCGCGTGGTGGCCCGGATCTGCGGCCTTGAACCCTCCGAGACGGCCGACCTGGAGCGGGACATGACCGCCTCACTGGACGACGGCGAAGGAGCTGTCGCGGCGTACGGCCGAATAGCCGCCAAGATGGCGGAGTTGGTGGAGCGCAGCCGCCGTGCGCCCAAGGCGGACGTGCCCTCGCGGATGGCGGCTCACCCGGCCCGGCTCAGCGACGAAGAGATCGCCCAGGACATGATCTCGATCATGGCCGCCGGTCAGCAGCCCACGTCCAACTGGATCGGCAACACCCTGCGGCTGATGCTGACCGACGACCGGTTCGCCGTCACGATCTCCGGCGGGCGCCGCAGCGTCAGCCAGGCGCTCACCGAGGTGCTGTGGGAGGACACTCCGACCCAGAACTTCATCGGGCGCTGGGCATCCCAGGACACCACGCTCGGCGGGCAGCAGATCAAGAAGGGCGACTGCGTCATCTTGGGCCTGGCCGCCGCGAACACCGACCCGCAGGTACGGCCGGACTTCGCCGCCAACTCCGCCGGCAACCAGGCCCATCTGTCCTTCAGTCACGGTGAGCACCGCTGCCCGGAGCCGGCGCCGGAGTTGGCCGAGATCATCACCAAGGCGGCCATCGAGGTGCTCCTCGACCGGATCCCTGATGTGGTGCTGTCGCTCCCCGCCGATGAGATCGAGTGGCGGCCGTCCGTCTGGATGCGGGGCGTGGCCGCCCTGCCGGTCGAGTTCACTCCGGCCTACATCCCCCGGTGACCGTCCGGGGGTTTCTTCCCAACCCCCGCCCGTTCCGCATAGTCCACGATCGCCGGACGGCCCGGTTTCCGGGCCGTCCGGCGATTGAGGATCGCGGCCGACAACCGCGTCACTGGACCTCGCTCCCGCTCGACGGAGCCGTCCAGGCCATCGCCAGGGCAAAGCCGAGGTCATCGAACCGGGCCCCGGGAAAGACACTCCCGTAGAGCTCGCGGAACTGCTCGCGCGACAGGTAGCGGTCGCTGAGCAGATGGGCCAGCCACGGTCGGCTGTGCCAGAAACGCAGCTGGAACCATCCGTCACGAAGCCCCACGCGTCGGATCTCACCGGGGAAGCCCCACACCGCAGGCCAGGTGTACGCCTTACGCGGCGGCGTTGGATACAGATCACACACGTTGTCGATCAGCGCGACGGTGCCGCCAGGCCGCACGAGGCTCTTCAAATGCTCCAAACCCGCGCGGTAGTCCTCCAGGTGGTGCAGCATCGTGTGGCTGTAGACCAGGTCGAAGCCGCCTTCGTCTGCCAGCCCGAAGAGATCCTCCACCACGTAGCGCACATTGGACCGTGCCCTCTTGGCCTTGGCGATCTCGATCAGGGGGCCACTCAGGTCCAGGCCGA
The DNA here is from genome assembly GCF_053890475.1 of Streptomyces sp. LZ34. Classification (NCBI taxonomy): domain Bacteria; kingdom Bacillati; phylum Actinomycetota; class Actinomycetes; order Kitasatosporales; family Streptomycetaceae; genus Streptomyces; species Streptomyces sp. LZ34. The sequence goes on along the minus strand of NZ_CM132680.1, from coordinate 7,614,471 downwards.
CAACCTCCTCGAAGCTGTCCGCCAGGGCCTCGACCGCGTGCCCCGAACCGCAGCCGGCATCCAGAGCACGCTTGCCCTTCAGGCCCAGTCCGAGCACCCAGGCGGTGTTCTGCCCCGGGAGCAGGCTCACGAAGCGGTCGTAGTCGAGGGCGAACCGGTCGAAGGACTGAGGATCAGCTATCTGCGTCATACCTCTCCCGTACACGGCACGGCCCTTCGTACGCAGAGGAACAGCCGCACGTCAGCGCGCCGCCGCGGCCTCCGCGCGGCCCCGCCTGGTCCCGCCCGGCCCCGCGTCCCCGGCGACGATCCCGGTCGTCTGGTAGGCGCTGACGCCCTTGGCCGCCGGCCTGCCGCGGGCCACCCACTCCGCGCGCACCCACAGCAGCACGTCGTTGGCCCGCTCCCAGCGGCCCAGCCACAGCGCCTTGGCCCACAGACCGGCGCCGATCCCCGCCAGCAGCATCCCGACGGCCGCGGGCACGGCGAACGACGACCCCACCGCGGCCAGGAACACCAGCAGCAGCCACCAGCGCAGCGCCCGCCGCCTGGCCCGTACGGTCACGGCGCGGTCCTGGAGGAACACCGACTTGCCCGCGCGCGAGGCACCGCGCGCCAGCTCCAGATACCGCCCCCGGCGCACCGAGAAGGCCACGGCCGCCGCGATCAGGAACAGCGCCGCCCCGGCCAGCACTCCGATCCGGCGCCCCGTCAACCCTGTCAGCCCCGGCACCGACACCCCGACGCCCGCGGCCAGCAGGCCCAGCCACCACAGCCACCCCGCCGGTGCCCGCACGACCACGGCCACCCGCGCCAGCGCATACGCCCCGCGCCCCACGACAGACCTCCTCCTCGTCACCGAATTTCGGCTCACACAAGCCGTACATACATCCGTTCGGCAAGGGACTCTAGTCAGTGGTGGTGAGAATTCCCTGAGACGCGCTCATTCCACGAACAGCCCCCGTTCCGCGGCCTTCGCGTCGAACTCCTCCAGCCGCGCCTGCGCGTCCGGCAGCGCGTCGCACATCGCCTCCAGCAGCACCCGCCCCAGCAGCATCGGCGCGCACGCCGTGTCGAAGGCGAGACCGGTGCCCACCGCCGCGGGCAGCAGCAGATCGCTGTGGCGGGCCACCGGGGCGAAGGCGCTGTCGGCGACCGTGACCACGGTCAGCCCGGCGGACCGGGCGTACTCCAGGCCCTCGACGACCTCGCGCGGATGGCGCGGCAGGGCGAAGCACAGCAGGGCGGTCGCGCCCGCGTGCACGGCGGCGTCGACGCGGTCGGTGAGCATGGTGCCGCCCTCGTCCAGCAGGCGTACGTCCGGGTGGACCTTGCGCGCGAAGTACGCGAAGCCGCCCGCCTGGGCGGAGGCCGCGCGCAGCCCGAGGACCGGCAGCGGCCGGGACTCGGCGAGCAGCCTCCCGGCCCGTGCGACCGGAGCCGGGTCGGCGAGCAGGGACGCCAGATGGCGCAGGTTGTCGATCTCCGACTGCACCGCCTGCTGGTACTCGTTGTACGCGTCCTCGCCCGCCGACCGCTCGGCGGCGGCGGGGGCGACCTCCCGCAGATGCCTGCGCAGCGCCGGGTAGCCGTCGAAGCCGAGCGCGACCGCGAAGCGGGTCACCGACGGCTGGCTGACGCCGGCCAGCTCGGCGAGTTCGACGCTCGACAGGAACGGCGCGTCGGCCGCCCGCCGCACCATGCAGTGGGCGATGCGCCGCTGGGTCGGCGTCAGGCGGTGGCCCTCGAAGAGCTGCTGAAGCCGCGCGGCGCCGCTCCCCGTGTCACCTGCCCCGGCCGCCCCGGCCGCGCCAACCGCGCCAACCGCCCCGGCCGCCCCGGCCGTGCCGACCAGCCGAGCCCCCGCCTCCGCCGACGCCCCCGTGTCCGTACTCATCGCTTTCTCCTGCCCCTCTCGGCCCTCCCGGGCCCACTCCCCGATGTTCAACTCTCCGCGCTCATGGCGCTCATGTCCGCCAGCCCGTCCAGCAGGCCCGCGGCCACCGCCACATCCTGCGTCAGCGGCCGGTCCTCCATCCTCGGATCGAGCGCCTTCTCCGCCAACGCGTAGGCCGCGCCGACCGGCAGTCCGGGGTCCGGTTCCAGCCCGCGCTGGCGCAGCGCCCGTATGGCCGCGACCAGTTCGCAGCCCAGCACCTGCCGGTAGTTGTCGACCACGCGCAGAGTCTGCCGGGCGGCGAGCGAGGCGAAGCTGGCCTGTTCCTCGACGCCGCGCGAGAGCACGGCGTGGCCGAGGGAGGCGGGGTGGGAGACGGCCCGCATCTCGCCGAGGGCCGCCCCCGCCGCGTACTCCAGGATCATCACGCCCGAGCTCGCGGGCGCGGTGTCGCCGAGGAAGGGGCGCAGCCGGGTGAAGTCCGGCTCGGAGAGCGCGGCGAGCCGGGCGGTGGACAGGCGGGCGGTCTGGAGGGCGGCGAGCCGGAAGTGGTCGAGGGCGAGGGCGGTGTGCGCGGCGTAGAAGTTGCCGTGGTGGTAGGCGGCCTCGTCGTCGGGGCAGATCAGCGGGTTCTCGGCGGCGGCGTTGAACTCGACGGTCAGCACCCGCCCCAGCGCGTCGGCGGCGTCCAGCGCCGGGCCGTGGATCTGTGGCAGGCAGCGGAAGCCGTACGGGTCCTGGATCCGGCCGAGCGGCGGCGTCGGGCGGGCCGGGGCGCCGAGCAGGGCGCGCATGCGGGCGGCCGCCTCGATGGAGCCGGGGTGCGGGCGCGCCTCGTGCACGGGCTGGGCGTAGGCCTCCAGCGAGCCGCCGACCGCGATCAGCGAGAGCGCGGCGACGGTGAGCGAGGCGGCCAGCAGTCGGTGCAGCTCGGCGAGGGCGAGCGCCGACTGGCCGAGGGTGAGGGCGTTGCTGCTGATGAGGGCGAGGGCGTCGTTGCTGTCGAGCTCGATCGGCGCCGGGGCGTGGCCGCCCGGGGCGGCGTCGGTGAGGTCCCAGGGGTGTTCGCCGACGAGCGCGAGGCCGGTCTGGGCGAGCGCGGCGAGGTCGCCGGTGCCGACCGCGCCGTATTCGTTGACGACCGGGTGGGCGCCGCTGTCCAGGGCGTCGACGAGGGCGGTGACGACGGCGGGGCGCAGCCCGGCGCCGCCCGCGAGGAGCTGGTTGGCGCGCACGGCGAGCATGGCGCGAACCTCGCGGGCGGGCAGCGGCGCGCCGATGGCTCCGGCGTGGCTGCGCAGCAGGCGCAGGCCGTGGTCCTGGTCGGCGGCCCCGACGTCCTCGGTGCGGTTGGCGCCGACGCCGGTGCTGCGGCCGTAGACGCGCCCGGAGGCGGCCAGCCGGCTCGCGGTCTCCCAGGCGCGCTCGGCGCGGGCGAGGGCTTCCGGGTCGGGCGCGGCGGGCCGGCCCGTGCGGTCGGCGAGCCGTACGACGTCGGCCACGCGCAGGGTCCGCCCGTCCAGCACGATCCGCGGCGCGGCGTCGCCGACAGTACCCGCGGAGTCCAGAATCTGAGACAACATCCAGAGAAGCCCCTTCCATCCGCACCCTAATCGGACGGAGACCTACCTTCCGTCCCGCATTGTGAGCAGAAGTAACCGTCGATTAACACCAAACTCTTGACTTCTATTCACTCGCCTATGACTGTGCATGACTATATGCAGACAGGGCAAGGGGAAGCGGATGATCAGCTTCAAGCGAGTCAGCAAGCACTATCCGAACGGCACCACTGCCGTCGACAACCTCGATCTGGAACTCCCCGAGGGCGACATCACCGTCCTCGTGGGCTCCTCCGGCTGCGGCAAGACCACCACCCTCCGGATGGTCAACCGGATGGTCGAGCCGAGCAGCGGCACGATCAGCGTCGGCGGCCGTGACGTACGCCAGGCCGACGCCGCCGAGCTGCGGCGCGGCATCGGCTACGTCATCCAGCAGGCCGGGCTGTTCCCGCACCGCACGGTGCTCGACAACATCGCCACGGTCCCGCTGCTGCTCGGCTGGGGCCGCCGCAAGGCACGGGCGCGCGCCGCCGAGCTGCTGGAGCTGGTGGGCCTGACCGCCGAAGCCGGCAAGCGCTACCCGCACCAGCTCTCCGGCGGCCAGCAGCAGCGCGTCGGCGTCGCCCGCGCCCTGGCCGCCGACCCACCGGTGCTGCTGATGGACGAGCCGTTCGGCGCGGTCGACCCGGTCGTACGGACCCAGCTCCAGAACGAGCTGCTGCGCCTACAGAGCGAACTGCGCAAGACTGTGGTCTTCGTCACCCACGACATCGACGAGGCGGTGCGGCTCGGCGACCGGATCGCGGTCTTCCGCACCGGCGGCCATCTCGTGCAGTGCGCCAAGCCCGCCGAGCTGCTGGCCGACCCCGCCGACGACTTCGTCGCGGGCTTCCTCGGCGCCGAGCGCGGCCTGAAGCTGCTCTCGCTCTCCACGCTCGCCGACGTACCGCAGCGCCCGGCCCGCACCGCCGGGACGGGGCTGGACAAAGACACGGCCGGCGGGCGCTGGCTGCTGGTGACCTCCGAGCGCGGCGAGCCGCTGGGCTGGCGGGACGCCGAGGGCCCGCAGGGCGACCGGGCCCCGCTGCTGCCGGTGCGCCCGCTGCGGGACGGCGACTCCCTGCTGACCGCCCTCGACGAGTCGATAGCCTCCCCCGCCGGGCTGGTCGCCCGCGTGGACGCCGACGGCGTCCTCACCGGCGTGACCGACCGCGAGCGGATCCATGAGCACGCGAGGCGGCGCCACGCCGCAGCGGCACGGGCCGCCACGCCCGCGGACGGCACCGCCACACCCCAGGACCCCGACGCCCAGGACCCCGACGCCCAGGACGCCACCGCGGGCGTGACGGCATGACCATCGACTGGGGCTGGTTCCCCGACCACCGCGACGACCTCGTCCGGCTCACCCTCGACCATCTGTCCACCGCGGTCCCCTCCGTGCTCTTCGGGCTGCTGATCGCCCTGCCGCTCGCCGTGCTCGCCCACCGCGTACGGCCGCTGCGGGGGGTGCTGCTGGGGCTGTCCAACATCCTGTTCACCATCCCGTCCATCGCGGTCTTCGTGCTGCTGCTCCCGGTCACCGGCCTCACCCGCACCACCGCGATCACCGGCCTGACCATCTACACGCTGGTCGTGCTGCTCCGGAACACCGTCGAGGGCCTGGACAGCGTCCCCACCAAGGTCCGCGAGGCGTCCAAGGCGATGGGCACCCGCCCGCTGCGGACCCTGCTCACCGTCGAGCTGCCGCTCGCCTTCCCGGTGATCATGGCGGGCGTCCGGGTCGCCACCGTCATGGCGATCTCGCTGGTCAGCGTGGCCAGCTACATCGGATACGGCGGCCTCGGCCAGCTCTTCACCGACGGCTTCCAGCGCAACTACCCCACCCCCGTCGTCGCCGGAGTCGCCCTGTCCCTGCTGCTCGCGCTGGCCGCCGACGCCGTACTGGTGACCGTCCAGTGGCTGTGCACCCCGTGGCTGAGGAGGCGTGCCTGACATGATCGAGCTGCTGAAGAACCTCGCCCACTGGCTCACCAGCGGCGCCCAGTGGTCCGGGCCCGAGGGCATCGCCACACGCCTCCTGGAACACCTCCAGTACTCGCTCCTGGCCACCCTCGTCGCCACCCTCATCGCCCTCCCCGTCGGCCTGCTCATCGGCCACACCGGCCGCGGCGCCTTCCTCGCCATCAACCTCGCCGGCTTCGGGCGCGCGCTGCCGACGGTCGGCCTGGTCACGCTGGTCTTCCTGGCCAGCGGGCTGAGCATGTGGCCGGTGTACATCTCGCTGGTCGCCCTCGCGGTCCCGGTCATCGTCACCAACACCTACGCGGGCATGGCCGCCGTCGACCCCGAGGTCAAGGACGCCGCGCGCGGCCAGGGCATGCGGGCCCACCAGGTCCTGCTGCAGATCGAGCTCCCCCTCGCGCTCCCCCTGATCATGACCGGGCTGCGGCTGGCCGCCGTGCAGGTGGTGGCGACCGCCACCATCGCCGCGTACGTCAGCTTCGGCGGGCTCGGCCGGTACGTCTTCGACGGGCTCGCCCAGCGCGACCTGGTGCAGGTGCTGGGCGGGGCGGTGCTGGTCGCCGTGCTGGCCATCGCCCTGGACCTGGTGCTGGCCGGAGTGCAGCGCCTGCTGTTCCGCCACCGCCCCGCGCCCTCGCACGCCCACTCGCACTGAGGAGTAGTCCCGCATGACCCCCCTGAACCCCCGGAACTCCCAGGCATCCCGCACTCCCCGCCCCACCCGCAGGGCCCTGCTCGGCGGCCTCCTCGGCGCCGCCGCCCTCCCCGCCCTCGCCGCCTGCGGCGGCGTCACCTCGCTCGACGGAGGCTCCGGCGGCGGTGGCTCCGGCGGCGGCAGCAGCGCGGGCGGCCTGGTCGTCGGCACCGCCAACTTCACCGAGAACCAGATCCTCGGCTACCTCTACGCCGAGGCGCTGCGCGGCGCCGGCGTCAAGGCGAGCGTCCGCCCCAACCTCGGCTCCCGCGAGATCGTCATCCCCGCCCTCCAGCAGGGCGACATCGACCTGCTCCCCGAATACCAGGGCAACCTGCTCCTGCACTTCGACGACACCGCGAAGCAGACGGAGGCCGGCGACCTCCAGAACGCCCTGGCCGTCGCCCTCCCCAGCGCCCTGGAAGCCCTCCCCTACGCCGCCGCCGAGGACAAGGACGTCTTCGCCGTCACCAAGGAGACGGCCGACCGGCACGGGCTGCGCAGCCTCGCCGACCTCCACAGGCTCGACGGCAAGCTGGTCTTCGGCGGCCCGGCGGAGGACAAGAAGCGCGTCGTCGGCCTGATCGGCCTGAAGGACGTCTACGGCACCACCTTCAAGGAGTTCAAGTCCCTGGACGCCTCCGGCCCGCTGGTCAAAGGCGCCCTGAAGAAGGGCGACGTCGACGTCGCCAACCTCTTCAGCACCGACCCCGACATCCAGGCCAACGGCTGGGTCATGCTCGCCGACCCCAAGCGGCTCATCCCCGCCCAGCACATCGTCCCCGTCATCCGCAGCGCCAAGGCCGACGCCAAGGTCCGCAGGGCCCTGGCCCGGCTGGGCGGCGCGCTCACCACGCCGGAGCTGGCCAAGCTGAACAAGCTGGTCGACGTGGAGAAGAAGGACCCGGACGAGGTGGCGGCGGACTGGGTCGAGCGGAACGGCCTCGCCAAGCGTTAGCACCGCCCCGAAGGGCAGGGCGGCCCCGCCCGGGCCGCGCTGCCCTCACCCCGCCCCTGAACTCTCAGGTCAGGCCGGGGGCAGCAGCTTCTTCTGGGGCTTCCCCATAGCGTTGCGCGGCAGCGCCTCCAGGAAGCGGACCTTGCGGGGGCGCTTGTGGACGGAGAGCTGTCCGGCCACGAAGTCGATGAGCTCCGCCTCGCTCACTCCGTCGGCGACCACATACGCCACGATCTGCTGGCCCAGGTCCTCGTGCGGAGCGCCGACGACCGCCGCCTCGCGGACCGCCGGGTGGTCCAGCAGCGCGTTCTCGACCTCGCCCGCGCCGATGCGGTAGCCACCGGACTTGATCAGATCGGTGGAGGCGCGGCCGACGATGCGGTGGAAGCCGTCGGGTTCGATGGCGGCGATGTCGCCGGTGCGGAACCAGCCGTCCTCGGTGTACGAGCCCGTGGTCGCCTCGGGGCGGCCCAGGTACCCGTCGAAGAGGGTCGGGCCGGTGAGCTGGAGCTCGCCGATCTCCGCGCCCTCCTCTGCCGCGATCCGGGTGCGGATACCGGACAGCGGGGTGCCGACATAGCCCGGGCGGCGTTCGCCGTCCGCGCGGGTGCTGAGGGTGATCAGCGTCTCGGTCATGCCGTAGCGCTCGACGGGCCGGTGGCCGGTGAGCGACTCCAGGTCACGGAAGACGGGGGCGGGCAGGGGCGCGCTCCCGGAGACCAGCAGCCGGGCGGCGGACAGGGCGCGGGCCGCGTCCGGGTCCTGGACGACCCGGTGCCAGACCGTCGGCACGCCGAAGTACAGGCTGCCGCCTTCCGCCGCGTACGCCGCGGGGGTCGGCCGGCCGGTGTGCACCAGGCGGCTGCCCACGCGCAGCGCGCCCAGCACGCCGAGCACCAGCCCGTGCACATGGAACAGCGGCAGGCCGTGGACCAGCGTGTCCTCCGCCGTCCAGGCCCAGGCCCCGGCCAGCGCGTCCAGGTCGGCGGCGACCGCGCGCCGGGAGATCAGGGCGCCCTTGGGCGCGCCGGTGGTGCCGGAGGTGTAGAGGACGAACGCCGTCGACTCCGGGTCCGGCTCGGGCCCGCTCCACGCCGCGCGCTCGGCCAGGTCCACCGGGACGGTCTCGACGGGGGCGGCGGGCCCGGCGCCCTCCCCCGCGCCCGTCAGCAGCAGCGCGGCCTTGGAGTCCCGGAGGATGTGGTCCCGTTCCGCGGGCCCGGAGTCCGGCGGCACGGGCACCACGGGCACCCCTGCGAGCAGCGCGCCCACCACGGCCGTCACCGTCTCCGCCGTCGGGCTCGCCCGCACGGCGACGACCGGCGCCCCGGCGATCCGGGCCGCGACCGCGCCCGCGGCGCCGAGCAGTTCCTCGCGGGAGCAGGCACGGCCGCCCACGGTGAGCGCGTCGGGGCGGTCGCCTCCCGGCTCGGCGAGGGACGTAAGCAGAGGTGCGGACACGGACTGGCTCCTTCCACAGCGGGCCACAGCGGCCACGGCGGGCCCCGGGGTACGGGTACCTGTCCCCCCAGGCGATTCGGGGGGCTAGCCCTACCGACAATGCGTCCCTGTGACCGTACCGTCGGAGCATGGACAGCCGGGACGCCGATCTGAAGCGCGAACTCGACGCGACCCTCCAGACGCGCAAGGAGCTGGGGGCGGAGTACGAGACGGAGTTGGTCGACTCCTTCATGGAGAAGGTCGAGCAGCGGTTCCACGACACCGCGGACCGCCAGGTGCGGCGGCAGCTGGCGGAGCAGCAGATGGCCGCCGCGCGCGGTGCGCGCCCCCACCCGGCGGGCCGGCCCGGGGAGGGCCAGGGGCTCGGGCTCGGGGGCGGGTTCGGCGAGCGCTTCGCCTTCGTCACGGTCTCGCTCGTGCTGGCCATCCCGCTCTGCACGGTCGCCGTGGTCAACGCGGGTCTGAGCGGGCTGCTGGTCACCTGGGCCGGCATCTTCGCGGTCAACGCGGTGCACGGGGCCGGGGCGTTCTCCTGGCTGCGCCGCCGCCGCGAGGCGCGCGCGTCGCACGGCGAGTAGCAGGAGAAAGATTAGGGGGGACCGCCGCACCCCGGTGCGAGCACCGAGGGCGGGACGACGGCGGTCCCCGCCAGGGACGCGGGCCGGCACTGGGCCGGGCCGTCGCGTCCGGGCGACCGTGGAGGTCCGGGAGCCGCTCCGGAGGTCCGTGTCGCCGCACTTGGGGTGTCGGTGTCATCCGTTCCGACACCCACTAATCTGCCGGAGCTGTGTTAAGCCCGTGCTGCGGGCGCGTGACACCCACGTACCACTTACCGGAAGGGCGTACGACCTTTTGCGCGGCGGGAGTTGCGCCCGGTGCGGCTAGCGCTGGGTGGTGCCCTGCGCGCCCTTGGCGAGGTAGGCCAGCAGGTCCTGCCGGCTCACCACCCCGGTCGGCTTCCCCTCCACCAGCACGATGGCCGCGTCCGCCCCGCCCAGCACCGCCATGAGGTCCTCGACCGGCTCGCCCGAACCGACGTGCGGCAGCGGCGGGCTCATGTGCTTCTCCAGCGAGTCGCTCAGCGCGGCGCGCTGCGCGAACAGCGCGTCCAGCAGCTCGCGTTCCACCACCGAGCCGATGACCTCGGCGGCCATCACATCCGGGTGCCCGGCGCCCGGCTTGACGATGGGCATCTGCGAGACGCCGTACTCCCGCAGCACCTCGATCGCCTGACCGACCGTCTCGTCCGGGTGCATATGGACGAGCGAGGGCAGCCCGCCCTCCTTGCCCTGGAGCACGTCGCCGACGCGCACCGCCGGGCCCTCCTCCTCCAGGAAGCCGTAGTCCGCCATCCACTCGTCGTTGAAGATCTTGGAGAGATAGCCGCGGCCGCTGTCGGGGAGCAGGACGACCACCACATCGTCGGGGCCGAGCTCCTCGGCGACCCGCAGCGCCGCGACCACGGCCATCCCGCACGAGCCGCCGACCAGCAGCCCCTCCTCGCGGGCGAGCCGCCGCGTCATCTGGAAGGCGTCCTTGTCGGAGACCGCGACGATCCGGTCGGCGACGGTCCGGTCGTAGGCCGTCGGCCAGAAGTCCTCGCCGACGCCCTCGATCAGATACGGGCGGCCGGTGCCGCCGGAGTACACCGAGCCCTCGGGGTCGGCGCCGATGACCTGGACCCGGCCCTCGCCGGCCTCCTTGAGGTAGCGGCCGGTGCCGCTGATCGTGCCGCCGGTGCCGACGCCCGCCACGAAGTGGGTGATCTTCCCCTCCGTCTGCTCCCACAGCTCGGGGCCGGTCGTCTCGTAGTGCGAGCGCGGGTTGTCGGGGTTGCTGTACTGGTCCGGCTTCCAGGCGCCCGGGGTCTCGCGCACCAGGCGGTCCGAGACGTTGTAGTACGAGTCGGGGTGCTCGGGGTCCACGGCCGTCGGGCAGACCACGACCTCGGCGCCGTACGCCCGCAGCACATTGATCTTGTCGGTGGACACCTTGTCGGGGCACACGAAGATGCACTTGTAGCCCTTGCGCTGGGCGACCATCGCCAGGCCGACACCGGTGTTGCCGGAGGTCGGCTCGACGATCGTGCCGCCCGGCTGCAGCGCCCCGGAGCGCTCGGCCGCCTCGATCATCCGTACGGCGATGCGGTCCTTCACCGAGCCGCCGGGGTTGAAGTATTCGACCTTGGCCAGGACGGTCGCCCGGATGCCCTCGGTGACGCTGTTGAGCTTTACCAGCGGGGTGTTGCCGACCAGCTCAATCATCGAATCGTAGTACTGCACACCTGCTCCAGGTCCGAAGTCAGCGGGATCTCCGCGGTCAGGGCGGCCGCCATCGCGGGCCCGTGCTGCCCAGCTTATTGCGCGCCGTGCCCGTCCACCGGTGCGCCGAGCCCCGGCGCGAACGCGGCAACAAGCCGGGCCGCAAGTGGTTAGCAAGTCGTACAAAAAAGGGTACAAATGAGCAACGAGGCGTGTGGACGGAGGTGGGCTGAACCCATGTCCATGTCGAGAGCGAGAGTCGCGCGGCGGATCGCCGCCGCGGCGGCGTACGGAGGCGGCGGCATCGGGCTGCTGGGCGGCGTGGCCGCCGTTCTGCTGCTCACCGAGGTCTCCCACGCGAAGCGGGTGGTCGGCGGGTCCGAGGACCCGCCCCCGCGCGCCGACGGCCGATACGGTTTCGACCTCGCCCTCCGCACCGGCCAGCCGCCGCTGCGACTGGCCTTCCTCGGCGACTCCACCGCCGCCGGGCAGGGCGTGCACCGGCCCAGCCAGACCCCGGGCGCGCTGCTCGCCTCCGGGCTCGCGGCAGTCGCCGAGCGCCCCGTCGACCTGCGCAACGTGGCCCAGCCCGGCGCCCAGTCCGATGACCTGGAGCGCCAGGTGGCGCTGGTGCTCGAGGACCCGGCGGCCCGCCCCGACGTCTGCGTGATCATGATCGGCGCCAATGACGTCACCCACCGCATGCCGCCCGCCCAGTCCGTACGGCTGCTGTCGGAGGCGGTGCGCAGGCTGCGCGACAGCGGCTGCGAGGTGGTGGTGGGCACCTGCCCCGATCTCGGCACCATCGAGCCCGTCTACCAGCCGCTGCGCTGGGTCGCCCGCCGCCTCAGCCGCCAGCTGGCCGCCGCGCAGACCATCGGGGTGGTCGAGCAGGGCGGCCGTACGGTCTCGCTGGGCGATCTGCTCGGGCCCGAGTTCGCGGCCAATCCGCGGGAGCTGTTCGGGCCGGACAACTACCACCCCTCGGCGGAGGGGTACGCCACGGCCGCGATGGCGGTGCTGCCGACACTGTGCGGGGCGCTCGGGCTGTGGCCCGAGGAGCCCGAGGAGACCCGCGACGTGGGCATCCTGCCGGTGGCCAAGGCCGCGGCCGAGGCGGCGGCCGAGGGCGGCAGCGAGGTCACCGCGGCCCGCGGCCCCTGGGCCCGGCTGCTGCGCCGCGACGGCCGCACCTCGGGCGAGCGGGCTCCCTCGGCCCCGAACGCGGCCGAGGCCCCCTCCTCCACCGGCCCGCCCCCGGCGGGCCGATGAGGCGCTCAAGGCGCCCACGGGGCTCAAGGCGCTGAGCGTACGCTTGGAAAAGAGGTCCGCATCACAGCCCCGATGCCGTGACCCCTGCGATACGTGCGGGTAACTTCCCTCAGAGCCCCGCCAAGCCCTTCGTGCCCCCTGGAGCCGTGATGCCCGAAGCCGTGATCGTTTCTGCCGCCCGCTCCCCCATCGGCCGGGCCTTCAAGGGCTCGCTCAAGGACCTGCGGCCGGACGACCTGACCGCCGAGATCGTCCAGGCGGCGCTCGCCAAGGTCCCCGAGCTGGACCCGCGCGAGATCGACGACCTCATGCTCGGCTGCGGCCTGCCGGGCGGCGAGCAGGGACACAACCTGGGCCGGATCGTGGCCGTGCAGATGGGCATGGACCACCTCCCCGGCTGCACCATCACCCGCTACTGCTCCTCCTCCCTCCAGACCTCCCGCATGGCGCTGCACGCGATCAAGGCGGGCGAGGGCGACGTCTTCGTCTCGGCGGGCGTCGAGATGGTCTCCCGCTCGGTGAAGGGCAGCTCGGACGGGCTGCCGGACACCCACAACCCGCTCTTCGCGGACGCCGAGGCCCGCACCGCCGCGCGCGCCGAGCAGGAGGGCACGGACTGGCACGACCCGCGCGAGACTGTGTCTGATAGCGGCTCCGCCGCGGGCCTGCTCCCAGATGTGTACATGGCGATGGGCCAGACCGCCGAGAACCTGGCCCGGCTCAAGGGGATCACCCGCGAGGAGATGGACGAGTTCGGCGTACGGTCCCAGAACCTCGCCGAGGAGGCCATCAAGAACGGCTTCTGGGAGCGCGAGATCACCCCCGTGACCACCCCGGACGGCACGGTCGTCAGCAAGGACGACGGGCCGCGCGCGGGGACCACGCTGGAGGGCGTGCGCGGCCTCAAGCCGGTCTTCCGCCCCGACGGGCTGATCACCGCGGGCAACTGCTGCCCGCTCAACGACGGCGCCGCGGCGCTGGTGATCATGTCGGACACCAAGGCGCGCGAGCTGGGCGTGACGCCGCTGGCGCGAATCGTGTCCACCGGCGTCACGGGGCTCTCGCCGGAGATCATGGGCTACGGGCCGGTGGAGGCGTCCAAGCAGGCGCTCGCCCGCGCCGGGATGACGATCGACGACATCGACCTGGTCGAGATCAACGAGGCCTTCGCCGCGCAGGTCATCCCGTCCTACCGCGACCTGGGCGTCGACCTGGACCGGCTCAATGTGAACGGCGGCGCGATCGCCGTCGGCCACCCCTTCGGGATGACGGGCGCCCGGATCACCGGCACACTGATCAACTCGCTGCAGTTCCACGACAAGCAGTTCGGGCTGGAGACCATGTGCGTCGGGGGTGGCCAGGGCATGGCCATGGTGCTGGAGCGGCTGAGCTGAGCCGAGCCGAGCGTTTGCGTCCAGCACATGAGTTGTGACCGAATCTCCCCCAGGATGTGACCAACGTCCCGGGGGAGTGGTGTAAACCCAGCTCAGCGGGGGTGTCCCGGGTACCCTCCGCACCTCCCGAGCCCGATTTCCATCCACTTGGTGATGTTATGCACTGACACGGGGCGGCACCGCGGGCCAAGCTGAGGTAGGAATTCGGGGGATCTACAGGAACCGGGAGTTACGTCAGTGAGCCCCATGACTCTTGCCGCCCTCCTGGCCGCGGCCACCGCCACGGCCGTGGGCGCCTCCGCCCTGCTCGCCGCCCGCGGTGTGCGGCGGCAGATCACCGAGCTGCGCGCCGAGCTCGCGGCGGCGGTCACTCCCACCGCCGTCCGGGACGGCGGAGCGGACCGGGCGGGCGAGCCGGACGCCGTCGCGGTCCCCGCGCCCCGCGCCGCAGCCCCCGCCGCCCCCGCCGCCGAGATACGCGCCGCGGTCGCCGACGCGCTCGCCGAGGAGCGGGAGCGCGAGCTGGCCGAGGCGCGGGCGTTCTGGGCCGCGCAGGAGGCCCGGGACACCGCGGCGGCGGCCGACGCGCATCCGCTGCTGGGCAGGCTGGCCGGGCTCGGCGAGGAGCCCCAGCCGGACCTCATCCCGTATGTGCCGCGGCAGGCCGACCCGGGCGGCGTGGAGCCGCTGCTGGACCTGGACGTGCCCGGCCCCGACGCCCTCGACCCCGCCGGAGAGCCGGACCGGCAGCCGGAAGCCGCGACGGAGGTCGGGACGGAGGTCGAGGTGGACCTCGGCCTGGACACGGGTCGCCTGGACACGGGTCGCCTGGACGCCGAGCCGGCGGCCGAGACCGTGGAGTCGGCCGAGCTGGAGGCCGCGCGCCGGCGCCACCCCTCGCACCCCGACTTCTCGCCGCACCCGGCCGTCGCCGACCACGACCGGACCGTCGCCCGGCTCACCGCGCTGGCCGACGCCCGCACCCCGCTCGCCGACGTACGCCCCGGCCCGCTGGGCACCCTCGATGTGTACGTCTTCGCCGACGGCACCACGGTCTGCATGACCCCCGGCCACCGCGAGACCGCGGAGCGGCTCGCGGACGCGGTGCTCGAAGGCCCCACCCCGGTGCTGCTGGGCAGCTCCGGCGTCCTCGGCGCCTACGCGCTGACCTTCGGCTGCGGGGACGAGCAGGTGTACGTCCTCGCCGACCGCGTCATCGCCTCGCTGTAGCCTTACCGGCCCGGCCCCGCCTCCCTTCCCTGACGGGCCCCACAAGCCCGCCACAGGCGCCTCAGGCCCCGCCATCGGCCGCCGGCCGGAAGGGCCGCGGCGCGCTCAGAGGCCGCAGCGCCTGGCCGTGACCTCCACAAGCGCCACCGCGGAGGCCAGCGCGTCCCCAGCCTCCCCGGCGCTGCCTCCCTCAGCCTTCCCGGCGCTGCCTTCCTCGCCGCCCTCCGGCGCGCGCTCCAGCGCATGCGCCAAATCATGACCGGCCACCGCCATCTGGTCCGCGACCGCGAACATCCCCACGTCCGGCATGATCCTCGGGCCGCTCCCGGGCTCCTCGATCCGCTGGGCCCGAACCGACAATTCCCTTGCCAGCGCCAGCCCTTCGGCCGCCGCGCCCTTGCTCAATCGGGACTGCGGAAGGGCGCGCAGGCGGTCCGCGAGGCGGTCGACGGCGGTCAGCAGAGGGGTCACGTCATTCACATCGCGAGCCTATGCGCCACCCGCAGACTGTTGCCAACGGCCGAACAGTCAGGCACGGTGAGCTGAAGGACCACACCCGGGTCGTGACGAACGGCCCGGAAAACGGACGCGTCGGAGGCGCCGATGTCCCAAATCTTCTCCGAAGAAACCCACCGGAACCTGCTCTCCCGAATCCCCCAATGCACCGGCCGTGAAGTCGCCGAATGGTTGCGCACCGTAGACGAAGGACCTGCTCTCTTCCGCTTCGAGGAGAAGGTCAGCTGGCTGCGCGGCGAACACCAGCTCGCGTACGGCCACGCCAAGGCGATCATTCATGAGCACGATCTGAGGCGGGCCGCGCGCAAGCTGCTCTGACCTCCCCTCCCCTCCCCGACACAACGGAACATGGCGAAGGGCCCGCCGGGCGACTGCCCCGCGGGCCCTTCGTGATCACCAGAGGGCCTGGCCCTCGAAGGCTCAGCCCCCGAAGACCAGGCCCCGAAGATCTAGTCCCGGAAGATGGAGATCAGCCGGAGCAGCTCCAGGTAGATCCACACCAGGGACAGGGTCAGACCGAACGCGGCCAGCCAGGACTCCTCGCGCGGAGCACCGTAGCGGACGCCGTCCTCGACCTGCTTGAAGTCCATCGCCAGGAACGCGGCGCCGAGCACCACGCCGATGATGCCGAACACGATGCCGAGGCCGCCGCTGCGGAAGCCGAGGCCGTCACCGCCGCCGAAGGCGGCGAACAGCAGGTTGACCGACATCAGCAGGAGGAAGCCGATGGCCGCGCCGACCACAAAGCGCTGGAATCGCGCGTTCACCCGGATGAGCCGGGTCTTGTACGCGGCGAGCACACCGACGAAGACGGCCATCGTGCCGAGCACGGCCTGCATCGGGATGCCGGACCAGCGCTCGTTGTACACCTGGCTGATGACGCCGAGGAAAACGCCCTCGAAGAGGGCGTAGCTCATGATCAGCGCGGGTGAGGCCTTGCGTTTGAACGACTGCACCAGGCCGAGCACCATCGCCACGAGCGCGGCACCGATGCCGACGGCAACGGGCAGCTCCATGATCCAGGCGGCCGCCGCGGCGAGGATGACCGTGCCGAGCGTCATGCCGGTGCGCATGACGACGTCGTCCATCGTCATACGGCCGGTCTGCAGCGGGCCCGCCGGCGGCGCGCCGTACATCTGCTGCAGCTGGTCGGGCGTCAGATTCTGCTGGTCACCGGCCGCGTAAGGGTTGGTCGGTGCTTGCGTCTGCGCGTACGGATTACCACCGGCGTACGGGTTGCCCTGGGCTGCGGCGGGGCCCCCGGCCTGCGGTGCCGCGCCGAAGCCCGCGTAGCCGCCGTCGCGGCTGAACCCCCGTCGCGAGAAGACCGGGTTGCTGCTCCTCATCTCACTCCTCCATGGCCGCCCTGCGCGACCTTCACTCCAGAGTAATGGGTAAGCAAAAAAAGCACCCTAGTGCCCAAGGAGGATCTTTTCACGCGCGCGCGTGCGGCGCGAGGCCCATGCGGGCCCCGCGCGATAGACGTTGGGCGACCGGATGCGCACGCAGCGTGCGGCAACAAGGTCTGGGTGTGCCCGGAACCGGACTTGAACCGGTACGCCCGCGAGGGGCAGCGAGGTTTAAGCTCGCCGTGTCTGCATTCCACCATCCGGGCAGCGGCTCCCTGGGCCGTACGAGCGCGTACGTCCCTCCCCATAGGAGAGCAACCACGAGCCTATCCGGGGGCACGCCCCCGAACAGCGGATCGACGAACCGAGGTTGTCTTATTTTATTGGCAACTGAGGGTCCATCAGCATCGGGGTGGGGCAACCGCACACACCCGCGCCCATCGGACCTGGCCATATGCCGCGCCACCCCCACGACCGGGATTGACGCAATCTCGACGCCCCCGGACGGGGGTCCTTCTCCTCCCCAAGGAGGACCCGGGGGCCCGGGCATACGTCCCGAGTCCCGTACGGAAACCGGAGCGCGGACTGATACCGGCGCTCCCCCGGTCGAGGACCATGGGAGGAACGCCCTGATGTCCCGACCGCACGACAGGAGCCCTCACCGTGACCACGACCCCCTCCGGCGTCCAGGCCGCCGCCCGCGCCACCGCGGCGGCGCGCGCCACGGACCTCACCAAGGTCTACGGGCAGGGCGAGACTCAGGTCGTCGCCCTCGACGGCGTCTCCGTCGAGTTCCGGCAGGCCGAGTTCACCGCCATCATGGGCCCGTCGGGCTCGGGCAAGTCGACCCTCATGCACTGCATGGCGGGCCTGGACACGGTCTCCGGCGGCTCGGCCCGCATCGGCGACGTCGAGCTGACCTCGCTCAAGGACAAGAAGCTCACCCAACTGCGCCGCGACAAGATCGGATTCGTCTTCCAGGCGTTCAACCTGCTGCCCACGCTCAACGCGCTGGAGAACATCACGCTGCCGATGGACATCGCCGGCCGCAAGCCGGACAAGGCGTGGCTGGACCAGGTGGTGGACACCGTGGGCCTGTCCGATCGGCTCAAGCACCGCCCCGCCCAGCTCTCCGGTGGCCAGCAGCAGCGCGTCGCGGTGGCCCGCGCACTGGCCGGCAAGCCCGACATCATCTTCGCGGACGAGCCGACCGGCAACCTGGACTCGCGCGCCGGCGCGGAGGTCCTGGGCTTTCTGCGCAACTCGGTGCGCGAGCTGGGCCAGACCGTGGTCATCGTCACCCACGACCCCGTCGCCGCCGCGTACGCCGATCGGGTGGTCTTCCTCGCCGACGGCCAGATCGTCGACGAGCTGCGCGACCCGACCGCCGAGGCGGTCCTGGACCGGATGAAGCGCTTCGACGCCAAGGGCCGTACCAGCTGAGCCGGGCGCGCCGACCGCCCGGACCAGGTCCGTACCCGCCCCCTCGACGCTCCTCAAGCCGCTCTCCTCACTTGGACTGACCATGCTCCGTACCGCCTTGCGCAACGTGCTCGCGCACAAGGCCCGGCTGATGATGACCGTGCTCGCCGTTCTGCTCGGCGTGGCCTTCGTCTCCGGCACCCTGGTCTTCACCGACACCATTTCCAGCGCCTACCAGAAGAGCTCCGAGAAGGGCTTCGCGGGCGTCGACGTCGCCATAAAGCCGGACAAGTCCGACGAGGACTCCGGAAACCCCGGCGCCGCGCCCCGGCTGACCCAGCGCCTGCTCGACCAGGCCGGCCGGGTGCCCGGCGCCGCCTCGGCCACCGGCGCCGTCTCCGGCTACACCGCCATCGCCGACAAGAAGGGCGACCTGCTCGGCAACGGCTTCGCCAACACCGGCGCCAACTACTACCCGGGCACCGGCGGCAAGGACCTCCGCTACACGCTGACCGACGGCCGCGCCCCCAAGTCCGCGGGCGAGGTCGCGCTCGACTCCAAGACCGCCGACCGCGGCCACTACAAGGTGGGCGACACCGTCCGGCTGTCCGTGGACGGCCCGGTGCGCCGGGAGAAGGTCGTCGGCGTCTTCACCACCGACGACGGCAATGTCGCCGCGGGCGGCAGCCTGGTGCTGTTCGACACCCCCACCGCACAGCGGCTGTTCGCCAAGCCGGGTGAGTTCGACGAGATCGACCTGAACGCCGCCGCGGGCACCTCGCAGGCCACCCTGAAGTCGGGCGTCGACAAGATCCTGCCGAAGGAGGCCGAGGCCACCACCGGTCAGAAGCTCGCCGACGACCAGGCCGCCCTGATCAAGCAGCAGATGAGCGGCATGCAGACCGGCATGCTGGTCTTCGCCGGAATCTCGCTCTTCGTCGGCGTCTTCATCATCGCCAACACCTTCACCATGCTGGTCGCCCAGCGCACCCGCGAACTGGCCCTGATGCGCGCGGTCGGCGCGTCCCGCCGCCAGGTGACGCGCTCGGTGCTGATCGAGGCCACCGCCGTGGGCGCGGTCGCGGCCGTCACCGGCCTGGCGGCCGGCATCGGCATCGGCGCTGGGCTGCGCTCGCTGCTGAACTCCACCGGGGCCACCGTCCCCGACGGCCCGCTGGTCGTCTCCCCGACCGCCATCGCGGTCTCGCTGCTGGTCGGCGTCGTGGTGACGGTGCTCGCCGCCTGGCTGCCGGGCCGCCGCGCCGCGAAGATCCCGCCGGTCGCCGCGATGAACAGCGTGCACGCCGCGCCGACCACCCGCGGCCTGGTGGTACGGAACACCATCGGCGCCGTCCTCGCCGGGGCGGGCGCGGCGGGCGTGCTGGCCGGAAGCGGCATGGGCAGCGACGGCAAGCTCCCCATGGGGCTGGGCGCGGCCGTCCTGGTGGTCGGGGTGTTCGTGCTCACCCCGCTGCTGTCCCGGCCGCTCATCGCGGCCGCCGCCCCCGCGCTGCGCGCCTTCGGGGTCTCCGGCAAGCTCGCCCGGCAGAACGCGGTGCGCAATCCGCGCCGTACCGCCGCCACCGCCTCCGCGCTGATGGTGGGGCTGACCCTGATCACGGGCATGACCGTGATCGCGGGCAGCGTGCAGAAGGGCATCGACAACCTGGCCACCGGCGCCCTGAAGTCGGACTACGTGGTCAGCCTGGGCGGCTTCGACGGCGTCCGCCCGCTGTCGCCCGACGTGGAGCGGACCCTGGGCAAGCTCGACCAGGTGACCACCCTCAGCCCGCTGCGCAACTCCGCGTCCCGGATCAACGGCGACACCGAATACCTGACCGGCGTCAACGGCAAGGCGATCCAGGACCTGGTCGGCGTCGACTTCAAGGAAGGCTCCTTCGCCGGGCTCGGCGGCGACAAGGTCGTGGTCGACGACAAGACCGCCGACCGCAACGGCTGGAAGCGCGGCTCGGCCTTCACGGTCACCTACGAGGACGGCCGCAAGGGCCGGCTGAACGTCGTGGGCGTCTACGAGGGCAACCAGATGATCCGCGGCATCATGCTCGACAACACCACCCTCACCCCGCATATGCGCACCGTGACCGATATGCAGGTCATGCTGAAGACCAAGGACGGGGCCTCCGACGCCACCAAGAACGCCATCGAGAAGGCGCTCGGCGACAACCCCGCGATCCAGGTCCAGGACAAGCAGGACATCTCCAACGGCATCGCGCAGTTCTTCACCCTGATGCTGAACATGCTCTACGGGCTGCTGGCCATGGCCGTCATCGTCGCGGTGCTGGGGGTCATCAACACCCTCGCGATGTCGGTCTTCGAGCGGTCCCAGGAGATCGGCATGTTGCGGGCCATCGGTCTGGACCGGCGCGGCATCAAGCGCATGGTGCGCCTGGAGTCGCTGGTGATCTCGCTCTTCGGCGGGGTCCTCGGCATCGGCCTCGGCGTCTTCTTCGGCTGGGCGGCCGGTGAGCTGATCTCGAACGGGCTGCCCACCTACGAACTGGTCCTGCCGTGGGGGCGGATGACCGTCTTCCTGGTGCTGGCCGCGCTCGTCGGCATCCTGGCCGCGCTGTGGCCGGCCCGGCGGGCGGCGAAGCTCAACATGCTGGCCGCCATCAAGGCGGAGTAGCGACCCACCCCGCGCCCCACCCCTCGGGCGCCGGACGGGCCGAACCCGTCCGGCGCCCGCGCTTGTCAGCCCCTCGTTTCAGCCCCGCCAGTCGCGGGCGCGCAGCGGCATGCCGGACGCCCCGTCCTCCGGCGTCCGGACCGCCAGGACCTGGTTCACCCCGATCCGGTTGCGCTCGAAGGACAGCGCCGAGGCCGCCATGTACAGCCGCCACACCCGGGCCCGGCCCGGCGAGGTGAGCCGTACGGCCCGCTTCCAGTGGGCCTCCAGGTTGGCGACCCAGCGGCGCAGCGTGAGGGCGTAGTGCTCGCGGATCGCCTCCACGTCGCGCACCTCGAAGCCCGCCTCTTCCAGTTGGGCGACGGTCCGCCCGACCGGGGCGAGTTCGCCGTCGGGGAAGACGTAGCGGTCGATGAACTCGTCGACGTGGTACGCCTCCTCGTCGGGCTCCGGGCGCCGCGCGATCTGGTGGTTCAGCAGCCGGCCGCCGGGCTTCAGCAGGGCGTGGAGGTCGGCGGCGTACTCGGCGTAGCGCGCGGAGCCGACGTGTTCGGCCATGCCGATCGAGGAGATCGCGTCGTAGGGGCCGTCGGTGACCTCCCGGTAGTCCTGGACCCGGATCTCGACCTGGTCGGTGAGCCCGGCGTCGGCGACGCGCTTACGGGCGTACGCCGCCTGCTCCTGCGAGAGCGTGATGCCGACGGCCCGCACGCCGTACTCGCGCGCCGCGTGCAGCACCATCGAGCCCCAGCCGCAGCCCACGTCCAGCAGCCGCTGGCCGGGTCGGAGCGCCAGCTTGCGGCAGACGAGGTCGAGCTTGGCGCGCTGGGCGTCCTCGAGCGTGGCGCCGTCGGCCTCGGTGCCCTCCCAGTAGGCGCACGAGTAGACCATGGAGGGGCCGAGTACCAGCTCGTAGAAGTCGTTGCCGACGTCGTAGTGGTGGCTGATGGCCTCCTTGTCACGGCGCAGCGTGTGCAGCGGCCCGCGCCACGCCCGGCGCGCCTCCTCGCGGGGCGGGGCCGGCGGCAGCCCGGGCCCGGCGAGGCCGGCCAGGGTGCGGGCGGCGGAGCGCAGCACGGGGTCGCGCAGCGCCTTGAGGGCGGCGGCCGCCTTCGACTGCCGCCCGGAGGAGGCGCCGGCGCGCTCCCACAGCAGTCCGGCCAGCAGGTCCAGCCCCGCGTAGAGATCACCCTCGATGTCGAGGTCGCCGGCCACCCAGGCGCGGGCCAGGCCCAGCTCGCCCGGTTTCCACAGCAGCCTGCGCAGCGCCCTGCGGCGCCGTACGACCAGGACGGGGGCGTGCGGGGGGCCTGTCTCGCTGTGGTCCCAGGCGCGGATCCGGATGGGGAGCGGGGCTCCCAGCACCTCCTCGGCCAGTGCGGCGAGCCGCTGGGCGGCGTCGGGCATGTCAGACACCTCCGTGATGGTGAGTCAGGAAGAAGATTCACTCACCACGTAAACACCATGAGGCCCACCGTACAGTCCCGCCGACACGTCTGGAATCGGCAAAGACCATCCGCTCGCACGCGTGCGGGGGCGGGCGCGCGGGAAACGCCGAAGGGCGTCCGCCCCACGGATGGCGGACGCCCTTCGGCGTTCAGCTGTGCAGAGACCTCAGGAGGCCTTGGCCTTCTCGGCCTGCTTCGCGGCGGCTGCCGCGGAGACCGGGGCGGCCGCCTCGTAGAACTCCTCGCGGGGGTTCTCCATGGCGCCGAGGGAGACGACCTCGCGCTTGAGGAACATGCCCAGCGTCCAGTCGGCGACGACCCGGATCTTGCGGTTGAAGGTCGGCATGGCCATGCCGTGGTAGCCACGGTGCATGTACCAGGCCAGCCGGCCCTTGAGCTTGATCTTGGTCTTGCCGAAGACGATCATCGCGACGCCCTTGTGCAGACCGAGCCCCGCGACCGCACCCTTGTTGGCGTGCTTGTACTCGCGCTGCGGGAAGCCCCGCATGCCCGAGATCACGTTGTCGCCGAGCACCTTGGCCTGGCGCAGCGCGTGCTGGGCGTTCGGCGGGCACCAGGCGCCCTCGCCGGCGGCGAGGTCCGGCACCTGGGCGTTGTCGCCCGCGGCCCAGATGTACTCGGTGCCCCGCACCTGAAGCGTCGGCGCGGTGTCCACGTGGCCGCGGGGGCCGAGCGGGAGGCCGAAGCGGGCGAGCGCCGGGTTCGGCTTGACGCCGGCGGTCCACACGATGGTGTTGGAGTCGACCTCGAGGCCGTTCTTCAGCACGACGTGGCCGTCGATGCAGGAGTCCATCGAGGTGCCGAGGTAGACCTCGATACCGCGCTTCTGGAGGTGCTCCAGGCCCCACTGGCCGAGCTTCGGGCCGACCTCGGGAAGGATCTTGTCAGCGGCGTCGACGAGGACGAAGCGCATGTCCTCGCGCTTCACGTTCGGGTAGTACTTGGCGGCGTCCCGCGCCATGTCCTCGACCTCGCCGATGGTCTCCGCGCCCGCGAAGCCACCGCCGACGAAGACGAAGGTCAGCGCCTTGCGGCGGATCTCCTCATCGGTGGTGGAGTCGGCCTTGTCGAGCTGCTCGAGGACGTGGTTGCGCAGGCCGATGGCCTCCTCGATGCCCTTCATACCGATGCCGTTCTCGGCGAGGCCGGGGATCGGGAAGGTGCGGGAGACGGCGCCGAGAGCGATGACCAGGTAGTCGAAGGGCAGCTCGTACGCCTCGCCGACGAGCGGCTGGATGTTGGCTACCTTGCGGTCCTGGTCGATGGTCGTCACACGGCCGGTGAGGACCTCCGCCTTGGGGAGCACACGCCGCAGCGGGACCACGACGTGGCGCGGAGAGATGCTGCCGGCCGCAGCTTCTGGGAGGAAGGGCTGATACGTCATGTACGAGCGGGGGTCGACGACCGTGACGGTCGCCTCGCCGTACCGCATCTTCTTCAGGATGCGGCGCGCCGCGTACAGACCTACGTATCCACCGCCTACAACGAGGATCCTGGGACGCTCCGTGGTGCTCATGTTTCGAGTATCCAGCACCCCCTGGGGGGTGCCTCGTGAGCCCCTTCACAAGCAAGGTGGGAGGGTCTGCTACACTCCGCCGCCCCCGTGACACACGCCATACCCGTACAGGGGAACCACCAGGTCCGACGGCGCGTTGACAACCCCGCTGATCTGCGCTTGCGACTGAACGCGGCAGTAGACCACCGGCGTTTTCGGAGGGGTCGCCACACGACCGCCACGAGCGCCGGCGGGACCGTCGGGCGGGCACGCCCCCCGAAACGGCCCCCGAACCGGCCCCGGCGGTCGCACCATGCGGCCACCAGGCACCTTTTTCATGTGAAGCTTTTCACGAAGTTTTCTGCGGGCGGGTCTCCACGGGCCCCTCACAGGGGGTCCACACCCCCTCCCGACCCCGTCAGGCGACGCTCCAGGCGATGCCGTCGAGGATGTCGTGCTCGCTCACCACGACCTCCCGGGCCCCGCACCGCTCCATGATCGCCAGCAGTACGAGCGCACCTGAGGCGATCACATCCACCCGGCCCTCGTGCATCACGGGGATGGCCGCCCGCTCGGCGTGTGTGGAGCCGATCAGCTTGTCCGTGATCTCGCGGACCTGGTCGAGGGAGACGCGCGAGTGGTGGATGGCGGCGGAGTCGTACTCCGGCAGCTCCAGCGCGATGCCGGCGACGGTGGTGACCGAGCCCGCCAGCCCGACCAGACTGCCCGCCTCCCGGATCGGCACCGTCTCCTCGACGAGATCCAGGGCCCGCTCGATGTCGGCCCGTATGGCGGTGATCTGATGGACCGTCGGCGGATCGGTGATCCGTCCGTCCACGACCAGATGGCGCTCGGTCATCCGCACACAGCCGATGTCCACGCTGCGCGCGGCCCGCACATGGTCGTCGCCGACCACGAACTCGGTCGAGCCGCCGCCGATGTCCACCACCAGATACGGCCGCGCGAACCCCTCACGGTCGGTCAGCTCCTTGGTGGCGCCCGTGAAGGAGAACTCCGCCTCCTGGTCGCCGCTGATCACCTCGGGCTCCACGCCCAGGATCTCCACGACTCCGCGCACGAACTCGTCGCGGTTCTCGGCGTCGCGGGAGGCGGAGGTGGCGACGAAGCGGACCCGCTCCACGCCGAGCCCGCCGATCACCTCCGCGTACTCACGGCAGGCCGCGAAGGTGCGCTCCAGGGCCTCGGGGGCCAGCCGCCCGGTGCGGTCCACGCCCTGGCCGAGCCGGACGATCCGCATCCGGCGGTCGAGCTCGGTGATCCGGCCGGTGGCCGGGTCGGCGTCGGCCACCAGCAGCCGGATCGAGTTGGTGCCGCAGTCCACGGCCGCGACGCGGGTCATGCTCTCTCCCCCGCGCTCTTCTCCCCGCTCTTCTCCCCGCTCTTTTCCGCGCTCTTTTCCGCATCCGCCGCCCCGCCGCACGGTGCCACGCACGGCCCCTTCGCCCACCACGTGGGCAGCATGGCGAGGGCCTCGTCCCCGAGCGGGTTGACCCCCGGGCCCGCGGCGAGGGAGTGGGCGACGAGGACATGCAGACACTTGACCCGGTCCGGCATCCCGCCCGCGCTCGGAAAGCCCTCCAGCACCTCGATCGCGTCACGGCGCGCGAGGTAGTCCTCGTGGGCCGCCCGGTAGGCGTCGGCCAGTTCGGGGTCGGTCGCCAGCCGGGCCGTCATCTCCTTCATCACGCCCTCGGCCTCCAGCGTGCCGATCGCGGAAGCGGCGCGCGGGCAGGTCAGGTAGTAGACGGTCGGGAAGGGCGAGCCGTCCTCGAGCCGCGGCGCGGTCTCGACGACGTCCGGATTGCCGCAGGGGCAGCGGTGCGCGACGGCGCGCAGCCCGCGCGGGAGGCGGTTCAGCTGCTCCTTGACGGCGGCGATGTCCGCGTCGGTGGGCGCGGTGGGTTCCGTCTGCGGAGGGGGCGTGTCCATGGCTCGGAAGTTCTCTTCGATCGGTTCGGGGCCGGTCGCCTCCGGCGGCCGGTTCTTCGGTCAGCGCTTCGCGCGGCCCGCGGCGTCTGTGGCGTCTGCGTTGTCTGCGGCGTCGACGCTTTCCCACATGTTGCTGTACCAGGGGCGGCCGGCCGCGCTCTGGTCGGACGAGCGCTCGGCCTTGCCGCTGCCGTCGACCACGCTGTAGCCGGTCTCCCCCGGCAGCGTGAAGTGCAGCCGCTCGCGGGCCTGCTGCTCGATATACGCGGGGTCCTGGAGCCTGGCCTTCTCCTCGCGCAGCTGCTTGACGGCCTCGCGCTCGTTCTGGGCCTGGCGCCGCTGGTCGGAGATGTCCGAGCGCTGCGAGATGTACTGCCGCATCGGGTAGGCGAGGGCCACCACGAGCGAGCAGACGACCAGCGCGAGCAGCGCGGCCCGGCCGGTGAGCCGGCTGCGGCGGCGTCGGATGCGGGCGCGGTAGACACGGGCGGCGGCCTGCTCGCCGAGCGCCCTGAGCCTGGTCGCGGTGGAGAACCGATCCCGATCCGCCGGCACGTCGCCTCCCCGGTTGTGACTTCGCTACGTACGCCGTCCCCGGCCACGGTACGGGACCGGGGCCGGGGACGTGCGTCAGGCGGCGCCTGCCAGTCAGGTGCGGCTGTCAGGCGACGCGACTGCCAGGTCGGGGCGGTTCAGCCCTTGAAGCGCGGGAAGGCGGAGCGGCCCGCGTACACCGCCGCGTCGTCGAGGATCTCCTCGATGCGCAGCAGCTGGTTGTACTTGGCCACGCGCTCGGAGCGGGCGGGGGCGCCGGTCTTGATCTGGCCGCAGTTGGTGGCGACGGCCAGGTCCGCGATGGTGACGTCCTCGGTCTCACCGGAGCGGTGCGACATCATGCACTTGAAGCCGTTGCGCTGGGCCAGCTCGACGGCGTCCAGGGTCTCGGTCAGCGAGCCGATCTGGTTGACCTTGACCAGCAGCGAGTTCGCGGTGCCGCTCTCGATGCCGCGGGCCAGCCGCTCCGGGTTGGTGACGAACAGGTCGTCGCCGACCAGCTGGACCCGGTCACCGAGCTGGTCGGTGATCGTCTTCCAGCCGTCCCAGTCCTCCTCGTTCAGCGGGTCCTCGATGGAGACCAGCGGGTACGCGTCGACCAGCTCCGCGTAGTACGCGGTCATCTCGGCGGCGCTGCGCGACTGGCCCTCGAAGGTGTAGGAGCCGTCCTTGTAGAACTCGGAGGCGGCGACGTCGAGCGCCAGCGCGATGTCCTGGCCCGGCTGGTAGCCGGCCTTCTTGATCGCCTCGACGATCAGGTCCAGGGCGTCGCGGTTGGAGTTCAGGTTCGGGGCGAAGCCGCCCTCGTCGCCGAGGCCGGTGGACAGGCCCCGCTCCTTCAGCACGGACTTCAGGGTGTGGTAGACCTCGGTGCCCCAGCGCAGCGCCTCGGAGAAGGACTCGGCGCCGATCGGCGCGATCATGAACTCCTGGATGTCCACGTTGGAGTCGGCGTGCGAGCCGCCGTTGAGGATGTTCATCATCGGGACCGGCAGGAGGTGGGCGTTCGGGCCGCCCAGGTACCGGAAGAGCGGGAGGTCGGAGGCCTCGGAGGCGGCGTGCGCGACCGCGAGCGAGACACCGAGGATGGCGTTGGCGCCGAGCGAGGACTTGTCCGGGGTGGCGTCCAGGTCGAACATCGCCTGGTCGATCAGGCGCTGCTCGGTGGCGTCGTAGCCGACGAGCTCCGGACCGATCTGCTCGATGACGGCGAGGACGGCCTTCTCGACGCCCTTGCCGCCGTAACGGTTCTTGTCGCCGTCGCGGAGTTCAAGGGCCTCGAAGGCACCGGTGGAGGCACCGGAGGGCACGGCGGCACGGCCGGTGCTGCCGTCGTCGAGGCCGACCTCGACCTCGACCGTGGGGTTGCCTCGCGAGTCGAGGATCTCGCGAGCTACGACGACGTCGATGGACGGCACGAGGATCTCCTTCGTATGGGTCTGTGGTTCTGCAGCACGAGCCTAACGGGCCCGGGGGGCCCACCCGACGAAGCCCCGGCGGGGCGCGCCTCGCGTGGGGGGGGCGGCGCACCCGGCCGGGGCCGTCTTCGGGGGTGTCGGGGTCGAGGGGGGCCGGGGTGGGGGAGGCCCGGCGGGGAGGGTCAGGAAAGGTGGAGCTGCTGGCCCGGGTAGATCAGGTTGGCGTCCTCGACGATGTCCTTGTTCAGCTCGAAGAGCTTCTTCCAGCCGCCCTCGACGTGGCGCGCATCGGCGATCTTGGAGAGGGTGTCACCGGACTTGACCTTGTACTCGCCGTCGCCCTTCTTGACCGCGTGGCGGGCCTGCCCGCGCCCGGCGTGCTCGTCCTCGCCGCGGGGCTGCGCCTTCGGCGCGGCCGGCTGCGCGGGCTTGGCAGCCGGCTTGGCGGGCTGGGCCGGCTTCGCGGGCTGGGTCGTGGTGGTGGCGGGGGTCGGGGTGCCCGTGGTGGTCAGGCCCGTGCCGCAGACCGGCCAGGCGCCCTTGCCCTGCCCGGCCAGGACCTTCTCGGCTATCTGGATCTGCTGGTCCTTGGTGGCCAGGTCGGCGCGGGGCGCGAAGGCCGTGCCGCCGTACGCGGCCCAGGTGGAGTTGGTGAACTGGAGGCCGCCGTAGAAGCCGTTACCCGTGTTGATCGACCAGTTGCCGCCGGACTCGCACTGCGCGACCGTGTCCCACTGAGCGGTGGTCGCGGCCGATGCGGAGGTGGCCCCCAGGAGCGGTGCGGCGACGGCCGCACCTGCGATGCCGGCGAGCGCGGCGATGCGGGTGACCTTGGAGGGACGGCGGTGCTTACCCTTGTCGTTACGCATGTTCGTTCCTCACCGACGCCTACGAGGTGAGCTGTCGGGTTCGGGCCATGTGAGTTGCCCGGCCGGGTGCGGCTGACCGCACCTTGGCTTCACCCCGAGCCGAACGAGCCCGTCTCCGGGCCGCTACGGCGCCTACCTTGGTTCCCCCGCTCCTGCCTTCGGCGCTGACGCGTCGGGTTCCCCCCGACCGCCGGCAGGACTCGGCGTGACGATCGACGGTGCCCGCGGTGGCGAGCGGAAAGACGTTAAACACACCTTCCGACGAGGTTCAAACCCCGACATCCCAGCGAATGAGGCGGTATCCGCACCCAGCCGTCCCACATCTACGCAGGTGAGGCCGGGTGCGGAAAGATCGGACAGCTGACACACGCCGGGCGATGTGACGAGATGTATGTCTCACCGCCGCCAGATCGGGCAATTCACCCCGAACTGCCGCTATCTGGCGCTGAGATCGAGACGCTGACCAGGGTGAACGAGGTCCGGGTCGGTTCCGAGGAGGGTTTCATCGGCCCCGTAGAGCTCGGCCCACCCTCCATCCGCCTCCTGGTCGTCCGCGATGTCTGACAGGTTGTCACCGCCGCGCACGGCGTTGTCCGCGCGCCCGAGGGGCGGAAGGGGCGTCTCGGTGCGCTCCGCACCGTCGCGCGAAGCGTGGCGCCCCGAGGACCGGGCGTCGTCGTCCACCGCGTCTCCGGACTCCTGCTCCCGGGCGTCGGGCGCACCGCGGTGGCGGCCGGTGGAGGTGGAGGAGTCCTCGCCCTTCGCGTCGCCCTCGTCGGACGCGGAGCCGCCCTCCTCGCGGGATGTCTCGTCGGCGGCGTCGCCGGACTTCCCGTCCTTCTCGCCGGACTTGCCGTCGGCGGTCGCGGAGGGATCCGGCTTACCGGCCTTGTCGGACGTATCGGATTCTCCAGAACTACCGGAGTTACCAGGACTATCAGAACTATCGGACTGATCGCCCCGATCGGAGTTATCGGACGATTCACCCGTCGTCGAGTCGTCGATCCCCGTGGGCTCCTTCGACCCCTTGGCCCCCGGCGCGCCCTTCCCGCCGGGGTCCACCTCCAGCACGTCGCCGAGGCCGGCGAGCCCGGCGCCCAGCGCACAGCTCGGCCAGGCGTCCGGGCCGCGGTCGCCGAGGATCGCCTGGGCGATGGCTATCTGCTGGGAGCGGCTGGCGAGGTCGGGGCGTGGGGCGTACTGCTGGCCGCCGTACTTCTTCCACATGTCCAAGGTGATCTGAAGACCGCCATAGAAGCCATTGCCTCCGTTGGCGCTCCACATCCCTCCGCTCTCGCACTCGGCGACGCGGTCCCAGGTGTGGGTGTCCGCGGCCTGGGCGCTGACGGCGCCGAAG
The DNA here is from genome assembly GCF_053890475.1 of Streptomyces sp. LZ34. Taxonomy (NCBI): domain Bacteria; kingdom Bacillati; phylum Actinomycetota; class Actinomycetes; order Kitasatosporales; family Streptomycetaceae; genus Streptomyces; species Streptomyces sp. LZ34. The sequence continues at coordinate 7,584,676 of NZ_CM132680.1, read as the reverse complement.
AGGGGCATGGCGATGCCCGCGCCCGTCACCCCCGCGGCGACCACGATTGCCGGGGCCTGGCGGGGGCGGCGGTGTCGACCGTTCCCGGAGCGCATGGGTTCTGCCTCTCGTGTGGCGGCTGAGTCGTCGGTTGAACATAGCGACGCCATCTGATCATCACAAGCAGATGTATCCCAGGTCACGCAGTGATCACGCGGCTGAGGTTATGTCACATATGCCGGGCCCTAAAGGCGTTGTTAGGCCTCGAACGGGGCACCACCCCGGTCCGTCGGGCCCCAGGTCACGGGCAGTTCGCGCAGCCCGCGCATGATCAGGCCGCCGCGTCGGCGGACCTCCTCCGGGTCCACCGCGAGCCGCAGGTCGGGCAGGCGGCGCAGCAGGGTGCCGATGGCGGTCCGGGCCTCCAGCCGGGCCAGTGGTGCGCCCAGGCAGTAATGGATGCCGTGACCGTAACCGAGGTGCTGGTTGTCGGTGCGGGAGAGGTCGAGCACATCGGGTGAGTCGAAGCGCTCGGGGTCGCGGTTGGCGGCGGCGAGCACCACCAGCACCGGCTCGCCCGCGGCGATCCGCTGCCCACCGATCACCACGGGCTCGGTGGCGAACCGCCAGGTCGCGATCTCCACCGGCCCGTCATAGCGGAGCAGTTCCTCGACGCCGGTCGCCAACAGCCCCTCGTCCCCTTCATAGGCGGCCCGCCGCAGCCGGTCACACTGGGCGGGGTCGCGCAGCAGCGCATAGGTGCCATTGCCGATGAGGTTGACGGTCGTTTCGAAACCCGCGAACAACAGCACGAAGCACATGGCCGCGGCCTCGTTCTCGGTGAGCTGCTCGCCGTGGTCGCTGGCCCGGATCAGCCCGGAGATCAGGTCGTCGGCCTTACCCCCGTCAGCCGCGCGCAGCGACTCCCGCTTGCGGTGGATGAGGTCGGAGAGATAGGCGCGGATCCGCTTCACCGCCCGGGCCACCCCGCCGCGCGGCCCGCCGCCGTGCCGGATCATCATCCCGGCCCAGTCCCGGAAGTCGTCCTGGTCCTCGCGGGGGACGCCCAGCAGATCGCAGATGGCGTAGATGGGCAGCGGGAAGGCGAACTCATGGATCAGGTCCGCCTCTCCTCTTATCCGGAAGCCGTCGATGAGGCGGTCGGTCAGCTCCTGGACGCGCGGGGCGAAAGCCGCCACGCGGCGGGGGGTGAACGCCTTGGACACCAGCCGCCGCAGCCGGGTGTGGTCGGGCGGGTCGATATTGAGCAGATGTGTCATGAGGTCCGCGCTGCGCTCGCCCGGGATGCCGACCTTGCCCTTGGCGTGCGCGGCCTCGCTGTGGTGAATCGGATTCTTCGACAGCCGGGGATCGGCGAGCGTGGCCCGCGCGTCGGCGTAACGGGTCACCAGCCATGCGTCGACGCCGCTGGGCAGAGTGGTCCGGTGGACGGGGGCGTGTTCCCGCAGCCAGGCGTACGCGGGATACGGATCGGCGGCGAACTCCCAGCTGAAAAGGGCGGGGGAGCAGGCGGGGTGGGGCTGGTCTGACACCCCCCGACAATACGGCAAGGCACCGGAATCCCTGATTCCGTAGAAAAAGGGCATAAACACCGGGCGTTTATCCGATGCGTGTACGAATGCCCGGCCACCCGCTCCAGCACAGCGCGATTTGGCCGATATCAGACCGCCACCGCACGTCCGGCGGCGGCCTCGGCGCGCACCGCCCCGCGATGTCCTGCCGCGCTCGGCCACCCCGGTGAACGGGGAGCGAAGAGCACGTGGCTGAATCAGCGTCAGGTATGCGAATGGGACGGAGGCACATGCACGTCGGCCCCTGACCCTGGTGATACGATCACCGCGCTTGCCAGGCGAGCCATGGGCGCGTACACACGCGGCGATCCGGCAAAAAGCCGAAAAGGGTCATCACTCTGAGGAGCATTATGCCGCCAGTCGGGCATGTGGAGCCGATCCGGCAGACCGACGCCCCCGCACTGGCGCCGTGCAGACGGGCGCGCTGCCCTCGGGCCGAGCGGGCACCGTCCGGGCACTGACTCGCCGCCGCCCAGATGAGAATTCGGAACGCATCGTACGAAACCTTTTCAGTCCCTGGCGGTCTAGTCGTTTAAAGAGAGTCTCATGACGCAATACATACAGGATCCAGCGCTCTGGGCTCTGATCGTTGGTACTCCTCTCGCCGCAACCGCCATATTCCGCGGGCGAAAGGCGCGCACAAAGCTCGTCAACGAGAAGACCGAGCTCCAGAATCGCTATACCGAGCTCGAAAGCAATTATTCGGCAGCGGTACAGGAAGCCCATACCCGCGCGGAAGAGGCCACGAAGAGCGCGCTGAAGTCCGCGATGCGCACGCTCCAGGGTCTCGCCAACGAGCAGCAGCTGGCGATCTCCAAGACGCAGGAGAAGTACGGGGAGCACTACATGCTCCAGGACCTCCTCGAGATCGACCACATGAACTCACAGTTCGGTCGGCGTGCCCAGTCCATCGCGGTGCTCTGTGACGGCTGGCTCGGCCGTCAGCGCTCCGTCGCCTCGGTGTACGACGTGGTCCGCAGCGCGAAGGGCCGTATCCGCCACTACACGCGCGTCGAGATCCGTTCCCAGTCCAATTTCGCGGTGGTCAGCCGCGCCGTCGAACCGGTCGCGCTGGCGCTGGCCGAACTGCTGGACAACGCGACCAGCTACTCGGCGCCGGACTCCCCGATCGACATCACGATCCGCACCGTGCCCAAGGGCGTCTGCATCATCATCGATGACGCCGGTGTCGGTATGAACGAGGAAGAGAAGAACAGAGCCGACGAGCTGCTGGCTTCCAAGCGCGCGTCGGGTGTCACGGGCCTGGGGAACCCCCCGCAGTTCGGTTTCGCGGTCATCGGCGTGCTCGCGGCCCGATACGGCTTCACTGTCTCCGTGGATTCGGCCTCTCCCTACGGTGGTGTGCGCGCGGTGGTACTTCTGCCCGAGGACCTTCTCACCAACATGCCCGAGCCGGAGGAGCCTCCGGCGACCGCCTCGCCCGCCGGCAGGCACGCCGAGGAGGCTCCCGCCGAGCCCTCCACAACCGGGGGCCTGCCCAAACGCCGGCGCAAGGGCTCGATCTCCATCGTGCCGAAAGCGGACTTCACACCCGGCGGGGCCCGGTCCAGCGAGGAGACCGCCTCGATCATGGGCGCCTTCCAGCGCGGCACTCAGTCCGGCCGCTCCGCAAACCCGAGCAGGGAAGGGCACGATCTTTCGTGAACAACGATCTGTCATGGATGCTTGAGAGCGCCCTGGAGGTACCGGGCGCCCGTCATGCGCTCCTGGTCTCCGCCGACGGTCTGCTGATGGCCCGCTCCAAAGATGTCGAGAAGGACGAGGCCGACTCGATCGCCGCGGCGATGAGCGGCATTCAGTCGCTGAGCCGCACGATGTCCAGCTTCTGCGGCGACCCCCGGATGAGCTGGCGTCAGACGCTGGTGGAGTTCGACGGCGGCTGGGTCTTTCTGATCTCCGCCGGAGAAGGCGCCTATCTGGCCGTCTCGTCCGCCCCCGACGTCGACATGGCGGACATCACCTTCCGGATGCAGCAGCTTGTCGGCCAGCTCGGCAAGGCCCTCAGCACACCGCCTCGAGAGAGCACAAGTATTCAGGCATGATTACACCGGGTGAGCAAGAGCCAGAGGCCGCACCCTTAGTGCGACCGTACGTCATCACCAACGGTCGCGGATTGCCGGACAATGACCAGTTCAATCTGATCACGCTGGTCACCGCCTCCGAACAACGGCCGCCCAGCCATTACGACCCGGAGAAGCGCCGCCTGTTGGACCTGTGTGGCGGAGGCTACCTCTCGGTTGCCGAAATCGCGGGCCACCTGGGACTTCCCATCGGCATCGTGAAGGTTTTGCTGTCCGATCTCTCCTCGGACGGCTATCTCGTCACACGCGCCCCGGCACCTCCCGCCCAACTCGTCGACGTATCGGTCCTTCAGGAGGTACTGGATGGTCTCCAGGCCCGCTTCGGATGAGGACGTCTATCTGCGCAACAATGTGCAGATAGCCGCCAAGATCCTGGTGGTGGGGCATTTCGCCGTGGGCAAGACGACCTTCATCGGCACCATGTCGGAGATTCCCCCGCTGCGTACCGAGGAAACCATGACGCAGGCGGCGGCTCACGTCGACGACCTGCGCGGTGTCCAGGGCAAGACCACGACCACCGTGGCCATGGACTTCGGTCGGCTCACCCTCAGCGACCGACTTGTCCTGTATCTGTTCGGAACCCCCGGACAGCAGCGCTTCGTCCAGGTCTGGGAGGACATGACCCGCGGCGCCCTCGGGGCGTTGGTGCTGGTCGACCCCGAGCGTCTCAAGGAGTCCTTCGACGTCATCGACCTGGTCGAACAGTACGGGCTCCCCTACGCGATATCCGTCAACCACTTCGACGGCACGCCGGCCCGCTCCGACGACGAGCTGCGTGAGGCTCTCGACCTGCTGCCGGAGACCCCGGTCGTCACCTGTGACGCACGCGACACGAAGTCATCGGCCAACGCACTGATCACGCTCGTGCGCTATCTGCAGGACCGTGCCCGCTAGGAGCAACAATGAACAACCAATCGGCCTTCTCCGAACCACCACCCGGCTGCCCCGCACACAACAGCGGTCGGCGAGTGCCCATGTACGGGCCCGAGTTCGCGGCCGATCCCCAGGCGTTCTACACCCATATGCGCCAGTACGGGCCGACCGCGCCGGTCGAGCTCGCCCCCGGCGTGGACGCCACCCTCGTCACGGACTACGCGGCGGCGCTGCAGCTGCTGCAGAACCCCGACACCTTCCGGAAGGACTCGCGCCGCTGGCGCGACCTGAACGAGGGCAAGGTGGCGCCGAACAACCCGGTGCTGCCCATGCTGGCCTACCGGCCGAACGCGCTGTTCACCGATGGCGCGGAGCATCTGCGGCTGCGCCAGGCGGTGACGGACAGCCTCGCCGGTGTGGACGCCCACTGGCTCAGCCGTCAGGTCGAGCGCGTCTCCTCGTATCTCATCAGCCAGTTCAGCGCCCTCGGCGAGGCCGACCTGCTGAACGACTACGCCAAGATGCTGCCGCTGCTGGTGTTCAACGAGCTCTTCGGCTGCTCGCCGTCGATCGGTGACCGGCTGGTCATCGGCACCTCCGGCATCTTCGACGCCAGCATGGACGCCGAGAAGGCGAACGAGGAGCTCACCCAGGCCCTGATCGAGCTGGTCGCCCTCAAGCGGCGGCAGCCGGGCGACGACGTCACCTCGCGGCTGATGGCCCACCCGGCCAAGCTGACCGACGAGGAGATGATCCATCAGCTGGTCATGCTCATCAGCGCCGGTACGGAACCCCAGCGGAACCTGATCGCCAACGGTCTGTACCTGCTGCTGTGCGACGAGAAGCACGCCGGCGGTTCGCAGGCCGGCGGGCTCCTGGTCCAGGACGTCATCGACGACGTCCTGTGGAACAGCCCGCCCATGGCCAACTACGCCCCGCATTACCCGGTGTACGACGTCGAGCTCGGCGGCAACCTGCTCAAGGCGGGCGACCTCGTAGTGATCAGCTTCGCCGCCGCGAACACCGACCCCGCGCTGTCCTCCTCGCGGCAGGTCCTCAGCAAGCGTGCCCACCTGGCCTGGAGCGCCGGTCCGCACGCATGCCCGGCCAAGGACCCTGCCCAGCTCATCGCGGTGTCGGCCATCGAGAACCTGCTCAACCAGCTGCCGGATGTCGAACTGGCCGTGCCCGTTGAGAGCCTGGCCTGGCGGCCCGGCCCCTTCCACCGGGCCCTCACCTCGCTTCCGGCCCGCTTCGCCCCGGTCCGCGCCCAGCAGCCCTCGATGATGACTCCCGCCCCGCAGGCCGGCCCCGCGGTCACCCCCGCGGCCGCGCCCCAGACACGCTCCCGGGGCAAGGCGCAGAAGAGCAGCGCGTGGAGCTCCTTCCTCGCCTGGTGGAAGTCGTGATCTTGCCCACAATTCGAACCAGTTTCCGTATGAATGGATGTTCAATCGTGCGGGTAGGACGTATCGCGAATTCGCGCGGACTGATCCGTTCCGGTCAATTACGCGACTTACTGTGACCCCAACCGGGGTGCTGCCCAGAAGGAGTGGTTGTGGAACCTACCGCCGCCAGCACCATTGTTGACCGACGTTCTATGGTTTCACTCATATCCCGCCTACGAGCTTCCCGGGGGCAGGCGAACCCTTACCCCATCTACGCCGAACTCAGGGCGATGGGCGACGTCGTGCCCGCGCCCTGGAACGGCTACCTCTTGCTGTCTCACGAACTGTGCGACCAGGTCCTCCGAAGCAAGACATGGGCCACCTTCGACGCCGAGTGGCGGGCGCGCCAGGGCGATGGAAATCGCTGGAACGCGCCCGCCTCACGTCAATTGAGCAAAACTCTCCAGGGACTCAATCCGCCGTTCCACACCCAGCAGCGGCGCGCCCTTGGCAATGTATTCGACCGCTCCACGCTGTCCGGTCTGCAGCCCTTTGTCGCGCAGACCGTCGAAGACCTTCTGGACCGGCTTTCCGACCGGCTGCGCACGGCCGGTGAGGCCGATTTCGCCACCCTGGTCGGCGAGGAGCTGCCGGTGGCCACCATCAGCCACTGGCTGAAACTGCCCGCGGCCGACCACGCCCTGCTCAGGGAGCTCACCCACGGCCAGGCATATGCCCAGGAACTACTCCCCTCGGCGAGCCAGCTGGCCCAGGCCAATATCGCCGCCGAAGGTCTGCGCGAGTACTTCACCGCGGTGGTCGCCGAGCGCAGGCGCTCCCTCGGCGACGACGCCCTCTCGCGCTGGATCCGCACCTGGGACGAGCTCGAACCGGACCGCGAGGTCGCTGACGAAACGCTTTACCACCTGGTGATGTTCATCGTCATCGCCTCCCTGGAGACCACCTCCACCCTGCTGTCGAACATGGTCTGGCTGCTCGACCAGCATCCACGGCAGCGGGCTTGGCTGCTGGACCACCCCGCGGCCGCCCCGAACGCCGTCGAAGAGGTCCTGCGTTACGATCCCCCCATTCATCTGACCACCCGCGTCGCCACGGAGGACACCTATCTCTCCGGAATTCGAATAGAGCGGGACGAGGTAGTACATGTCATGATCGCGGCAGCCAATCATGACCCGGCCCAATTCGCCGATCCGGACAGCTTCGACATCGGACGCACGGCCGCCCACCTCGGTTTCGGCGGCGGGATTCATTACTGCATCGGAGCCGCACTCGCCCGGCTCGAGGCGACCGAACTGCTCCAGGGCCTCAACCGCCGTTTTCCGACCCTGCGCGTCACCACACCGCCCCTCTGGGAACCCCGTATGGCATTCCGTCGACTCACCGCGCTCCATGTCGCCGAACGCTGAGCAGCGGGAAGAGGGAAACACCGTGTCGCTCAAGTCTCTGTACGTCACCCACGACGGCCCCGTGGTGCAGGTACGGTTCAACACCCCGGAAAACGGAAACGCCATCACGGACCGCGTGCTGGACGATCTGCTCGCGGTGCTCGGCGCCGTGCACGACCGCCCCGATATCCGCGTGGTCGTCCTCTCCGGGGCCGGCGCCAATTTCTGCGCGGGCGGCGACCGCAGGGAATACGCCGAACAGCTCGCCACGGATTCCACCGGCGCCGGGCTGCGGACCACCGGCGGCAAGGCCCGCCGGGTGTGCGACGCCCTGGCCACCACGAGCGCCGTCACCATCGCCCGGCTGCACGGCCAGGTCATCGGCGCCGGGCTGGCCCTGGCGCTCTTCTGCGATCTGCGCGTCGGGGCGGACGACTGCCGCTTCCGGCTGCCGGAGCTCGCCCTGGGCCTCCCGGCCGCCTGGGGAGGCTCGCTGCCCCGCCTGCTCCAGGAGGCGGGAGCCGCCCGGATCCGCGAACTGATCCTGACCGGCGCCGGGTTCGACGCGGTCCAGGCAGAGCGGCTGTCGGTGCTCCACCGGGTCGTCCCGGAGGCCGAGCTGGACCGTGTGGTCGACGAGTGGACCCGGCCCGTCGTCCGCCGCTCCGCCGCGGCGCTACGGGTCACCAAGACGCTGCTGAACTCCTACGCGTCCAGCAGCCGGCTCGCCGACACCAGCCTGCTGGACGCCGAGCTCATGGCATCGGTGATCGCCGCCGGACGGGAGGCGGGCGCCTGACCTGCCTGCGGGCCCCGCGACGGCAGGGGCCTCGCGACGGCAGGGCAGCGCGGCGCGCCGAGCGTGGCGGGCCTCCCCGCGCCGCCGCGTCCGCGCCGCGGCTCGCGTACCCTTCGGGCCGCGCAATCGGCGTGCAGCCCCCGAGGCAGTACTCCCGGCGGCAGGGGCTCGCGGCAGCGCTCGCGAGGGCTACTCCTCGCCGCGCCGCGCGCCTTCGGCCGCCCGGATCGCGTCCCGGTACGTACGGGCCGCGGCGCGCAGCGCCGTCTCCGGCTCGATGCCCTGCCCGGCCGCCCGCACCGCCAGGGCGAGCAGTTCGTAGCCGACGCCCTCCCGCTCGGGCACCGGCACCTCCAGGCCCGCCGTACCGGCGCGGGACGCCAGCTTGGCGGCCAGCGCAAGCGCGGGCTGGCCCAGCGGCACACCGTCGGTGACCGAGTCGCGCTGCTTCTCGGTCGCCTTCGTACGCAGCCAGTGCGCCCTGACGTCCTCGGCGGTCTCGGCCGCCTCCTCGCCGAAGATATGCGGATGGCGGCGGATCAGCTTGTCCACGATCCCGCCCGCCACCTCGTCGATCGAGAACGGCTCGTCCGGGTCCTCCTGCGCGATCCGGGCGTGGAAGACGACCTGTAGCAGCACATCGCCGAGCTCCTCGCGCAGCGCCTCGCGGTCGCCCTGCTCGATGGCCTCGACGAGCTCGTACGCCTCCTCGATGCCGTACTTCACCAGCTCCTCGCTGGTGCGCGCGCCGCTCCACGGGCACTCGACCCGGATCCGGTCCATCACCTGGACCAGGTCCAGCAGGCGGGCGCCCGGCAGGTCGTACGCCCCGGGCAGCAGCTCCAGGTCCGGCATCCGCTCCCGCCCGGACCCGGCGAGCCGGGCCAGCCCGTCGGTCAGCGCGGACTCCCCGTCCGCCGAGGTGATCACCACGGCGGTGCGGCCCGGCGCGGTGACGCAGTAGTCGACCAGCCCGCGCGCATCGGGCGCCGCCTCCTCCACCTCGACGCCCGCCTCCCGCAGATACGGCAGCTGCGGATGGGCCGAGTCCGCGCACAGCACCCGGTCCGCGCCGCGCAGCGCCTGCCACGCGGGCCACGACAGCAGCCCGGGCGCCACCCGGTGGCTGGTGGTGAGCAGGACGATACGGCCGGTAGGGCCTGCGGCAGGGACTGTGTGGCGGGCTTCGGAGGCGATCACCCTTGAAACGTAACTTACGCCTGCCGGCTCACGTCCTCGGAGGTCCGCAGCCAGGTCTCCTTGGTCAGCACCGCCGTGCCCCGCGTGTCGTCCCATGTCCCGTAGCGCGGGTTGACGTCGATGGCCAGCTTCTTGGAGGTGCTGGCGAAGACCGCGTTGACCTTGGCCGTGCCGAGCTTGTGCACCAGGGCGTTGCGCATCAGTTCCACGCGCAGCGCGTCGTCGATGCGGTCCGGGGCGATGCCCTGCTCCAGATAGAAGTCGCGCAGCGCCGCGGCGCCACCCGGCTGCGCCCCGGCGGTCGGGCGGCACTTCGTCGTCTGCCCCATCTGGAGGTCGCGCAGCACCTCGGCGCCGCCCGCCCCCTCGACGGCCTTGCGGCACTGCTGCACATCGCGGGGGGTCACCCGCACCCCGTTGTCCTTGCCGGCCCGCTCGATCACCCGGAACTGGATCATGCGGATCAGGGTGCTCTGGCTCAGCTGACCGCTGTTGGCCACCAGCTGCTCGGACTTGGCAGAGCCGCGCTGCGCGTCCCGGACGTCGTTGACCCGCGCCTGGAGCTGCGAGACGGTGATCCGGCTGCCGTCCACGACGGCGGCGGCACCGGGGTGCGCGTCATTGCCGCAGGCGGTGAGCAGCGGGGCGGCGAGCAGCGCGGAAGCGGCGGGAACGGCGAGGGCCGCTCGGCCACGCGGCGTAGCCGCGTTCTTCCGACGGTATGGGGGACGCCCCCCAAAGGGATGCAGCATCAAGTCTCCCGGCATAGATCGACCTGGCGTTGACGATGGTATGGAGTCGGCGCGGCCGAAGCCACTGATTCGACAACGATTCGCCGGAGCTCCGGCCACCTCCCTAACCGCGGACCTGCCCGAGCCAGTGCAGCGTGCGGCGGATCTCCTCCGGGAAGGGGTGGTGCGGGCCGTGCAGCCGCTCGGCGTCGTACAGGAGACGGGCGAGCATGTCGTGGGCGGCCGGGCGGTCGCCGAGGGAGAGCAGCAAGTGCCCGATCCTGCGGCGGACTTCCAGCGGTGTGGCCGGGTCGGTGGCCGCGTACTGCTCGAAGTACGGGAGCAGCGTGCGGTATTCGACCAGTGCCTGGGCCGCCTCACCGAGCTGTTCGAGGCACTGGGCCGCCTCGTAGCGGAACTGAAGGGAGGTGCGCAGCGCCTCCGGGCCCGACTCGGCGGCGTACTCGTCGGCGAGCCGGCGCAGCTCGGGCAGGGCGCGGCGGTACTGCCCGTCGTCCATGAGGGTCACCGCGTACTGCTTGCGCAGCGACCGTACGACCGGGGAGAGCTCGCCGTGTTCGGCGGCGGCCGCCGGGAGGATCGCGCCGAGGATGTCCACGGCCTGGGTGATCCACCCCTGGTCGAGCAGGCGCTTGACCTCGTCGACGGCCGCCGCCACGTCCGCCCGGGCGGGGGCGGCGGGGGGAGCCGCCGGCGGAACAGCGGCGGGTGGCGGGGCGGGGCGGTCCGGCCAGGGGGCGTGCGGGCGCAGGAAGGGGCGGGTGGGGTCCATGGGGCCGGTGGCGGCGACACCGGGCGCCGCGGCGGCGTACGGCAGCAGCGGAACCAGCGCCTGGTAGACCTCCTGGGCGTCGGCCGGCCGGTGCTGGGCGTCCTTGGCGAGCAGCCGCAGCACCAGCGCCTCCAGTGCCTCGGGCACCTCGGGCCGCGCCTGGCGGACCGGGACCGGCGGCTCGTAGAGGTGGCGGTGCAGCACGCCCAGGGCGGTGGAGCCGGCGAAGGGCACATCGCCGATGAGGAGTTCATGCAGCAGCACGCCCAGCGCGTACAGGTCGGTGTACGGGCCGACGGCGCCGCCCATGGCCTGCTCGGGGGCCATATAGGCGGGGCTGCCGATGGGCGATCCGGTGTGGGTGAGGCGGGTGGTGTCGGTGTCGAGGACGGCGGCGACGCCGAGGTCGAGCACGGTCACCGAGCCGTCGGGGCGGATCATCACGTTCCGCGGCTTGAGGTCGCGGTGCACGATCGGTACCGCGTGGACGGCGGAGAGCACCGCGCACAGCTGCGCCACGACGCACACCGCCCACTGCCAGGGATAGGGGTCGTGTTCGGCGAGGTGGTCGGCGAGGTCGGCGCCCTCCACGTACTGCATGATCAGGTACAGGTCGTCGTCGTCGCTGCCCGCGTCGTGCACGGTGACCAGCCCTCGGTGGTCGACCTGCGCGGTGACCCGGCACTCGCGTACGAAGCGGCGGCGCAGCTCGTCGACGCCGTCGCCGCCGTCGCTGGGTATCGCCATCCGGTCGGGGCGCAGCAGCTTGACCGCGACCCGGCGGTCGAGCCGCCGGTCGTACGCGGTCCACACCTGGCCCATGCCGCCCTGGCCGAGGAGCGTGGCCAGCTCATAGCGGTCGGCGACGACGCGTCCGTTCAACGGCCCTGCTCTCTGCGGAGGTAGTCGCTGAGCTCATCCAGCTCGGCGCGCACGCGCTGGATGCGCTGCGGCTGGGGCTGCGGCTGCGGCTGGGGCTGGGTTTGCGGGTGGGGCTGGGGCTGGGGTTGGGGCTGCGGCTGGGGCTGGACGGGCTGGTGCGGCTGGAGGGGCTGCTGCGGCGGCACGGCCTGGTGCGGCGGGGCCGGGTAGCCGTACGCCCCGGGCGCGGGCACGGGCGGATACCCCGGCGGGACGTACGGCGCGACGCCCGGCCCCACGGCCGGCGCCGGGCGGTGGTGCTTGATGTCCACGATCAGGTAGTGCGTCGCCACGGCGCAGGACAGCAGGAACATGCCCGCCAGGGTCGTGTACGCCAGCGCGTCGGGCTCGTCGGGGCCGGTCCCGAACTCCACGAACGCCAGCACCACCACCACACAGGTGCCCCAGAACAGCAGCCAGTCGAGCGCGCGGCGGCGCAGGATGGCCACACGCAGCATCGTCACCCACGACAGCAGGCCGAAGGTCAGCATCGTCAGGCCGACGAAGACCACCCGCAGGACGGCCACCGTCACGGTGGAGGCGGGGCGGGGCGGCGGCGCGGGTGCGTGGCCGTGCATGGCTGCTCCTGGAGGACCTGGTGCCGAGGGGCGCTCGCGCGCGTGCGGGCGCGCGCTTGAGCGTATACATCGACTTGGCGGGCCGGGCCCGGGTTGTATGGATCCGTCGTCTCTTTGATCACACAATCGTGATCAATGGGGCTGGACCGTACCGTCGGCGAGGCCGTCGTACAGCCCCCGTACCAACTGGTCCCCCAGCCGCCCCGCGAGCCTCAGCGCCTCCTCGAAGGAGGCGAGGGTGCGGTAGTGCTCGCCGTAGCGCCGCTGGTCCGGGAGCGGGAGCCGGGGCAGCCGCAGTCGGCGTACGTCGAGCCGGGTGGCGGTGGAGGCATAGCTGCTGGCCTGCCGCTGGTTGGCGCTGCCGCGCAGATACCCGGCGAGGAACCACGGGTCGAGCGCCTCCGGGTCGGGCCGCAGCAGGCACAGGTTGCGGGCCAGCGCGGCCCCGGCGGCGGCCTCGTCCACCACGCGGGCGACCGTGCCGCCGCCGATCAGCGGCACCACGACATCGCCCGGCTCGGTCAGCACCGGCTCCTCGGCGGGCGCCTCGCGCCGCTCGCCGACGGCCGCGGTGGCGGCCGGGCCGGGTGCGGGGGACGGGGCGGCGGGGGCGGGGAGGGTGCCGGTGGGGCCGGTCCCGGCGAGCACATCGGTCTCGGTCAGCACCGGTGGCGCCCCCGGCCCCCCGCCCGCCGGCTGCCGTCCCGGTCCTGGCGCCGTCGTCGCGCCGCCGGTGCGCAGCACCAGGGCGCCCGCGCGGGCCAGTTCGCCGACGGTGGTCATGGGCCAGCGCGCGCCCTGCGCGCCGGCCGCCGCGCCCGCCCCCTGGTCATCGGGGTCGGCCGGGTCCGGGGGCGCGACGGGGGTCAGTTCGACCGTGCGGGCCAGGGTGGCGGTGAGCCGGTCGCGGACGGCGGCCAGCTCCTCGGCGCCGCCGCCCGCGGCGGGCGGCGGCAGATGGCGGGCGGGGGCGAGGTCGACGTCGTCGTCGAGGAGTTCGATCACGGGCAGCGCCCGGCACACCCCCGGCCGCTCGGGGGCGCCGTCGCCGCGGTCGAAGGCGTGCCAGGCGTCGAGGGCGGTGTCGCGCACGGTCGGCCAGGGCAGCCTGTCCCGGCCCGGGGAGGCCGCGGCCGCCGGGTACCCGGGGACCCCCGCCGGGCCGTCGGCCGGGCCCGCCGCCGAGGCCGCGGCCGCCGCGGTGTCGACCAGCAGCAGCCGCGGCGCGGTCGGCTGCCCGGCCCCGGGGCGGCGCAGCACCCACAGGTGCAGCGGGATGCCGTACGGCGGGGCGGCCCCGGCGGGCAGCGCGACCACGGCCCGCAGCGCGCCGCGCCGCAGCAGGTCGGCGCGGATGCGGCGGCCGGAGCGGCGGGAGGCCGCGGCCGGGGGCATGAGCAGCACGGCGGTGCCGCCGTCGCGGAGATGCGCGAGGGCGTGCTGGACCCAGGCGAGCTCGGATTCGGTGCGGGCCGGGAAGCCGTACTCCCAGCGAGGGTCGTAGGCGAGCTCGTCGTGGCCCCAGTTGCGCTCGTTGAACGGCGGGTGGGAGACGACCGCGTCGGCGGCGAGCTGCGGCAGGGCGTCCGCGCGCAGGCTGTCGCCGCCGTACACCCGCACCTGGGCGCCGTGGGCGCCGTGGGCGTCGTGGGCGTCATGGGCGTCGTGGGCGTCATGGGCGTCGTGGGCGTCGTGGGCCAGGGCCAGCCGCAGCGCGGTGAGCGCGGCCAGGTCGCGGTCCAGCTCCTGGGCGTACAGCGTGGCCGCGCTGTGGGTACGCAGAACGGCCCACAGCAGCCCGCCGGTGCCCGAGGCGGGGTCGAGAACGGTGGGGGCGGGATCGGTCTGATCGGTGAGCTCGGCCGACTCGCCCACCACGCCCGCCAGGGCGGCCATCAGCTCGGCGAGTTCGGGCGGGGTGACGGTGTACTGCCGCGGGTTGGCGTCCAGATGGCGCCCGATCAGGAACTCGTACGTCTCGCGCGGGCTCGACTCGGCGGCCAGCTCGGCGGCCTGGCGCAGCAGCGGTACGAAGGGCAGCAGCCCGGCCGGGTCCGCGACGGGCACCGGATGGTCCTCGCCGAGCCGGGCGGTCAGCACCGGGGCGAGCGCGAGCGGCAGCAGCTCGGCCAGCTGCGGGTCGGCGGCCTCGCTCAGCCGGCGCCACTGGGCGGGCCGGTCCCGTACGAGGAGGAGTACGGCGCCGACGGGGCCGAGCGCGGCGGCGGCCCCGGCCGGATGCCCGGCGAGCGCCTGCCAGACGCGCTCGCGCAGCGGCACCTCGGCGAGCTTGCCCTGGGCGCGCAGCCATCGCTCGACGTCGCCGAGGGCGAAGGTCGGGCTGGTCTCGGTGCCGCCGACCGGCTTGGGGAAATCCGTGTGGCGGCGCCGCCAGTTGCTGACGGCGGCGCGGCCGACCCCGGCCAGCCGGGCGATCCCGGCGGCGGTGACCTCTGCTGCGTTGTCGGGCACCTGGCTGACTCCATCCCGTGGTGCGGCTGTGGCGTCGAGCATACCGAGAGGGATCTCCAAGAGATCCGTTCACATTGTGAACTCTACCCCCCAACTGACCCTTGTTGACTCGGTTCACAGTCTCTGCTCTTATTGACGCATCGGTTCACGGAGTCCGATCCGGCTCCGGGATAAGCGTCAGAAGGGGTGGGCTGTCGCATGTCGCAGCAGCAGAAGCAGAACTGGTTTGCCCGGCACAAGGTCCTGACGGGGGCGGGGGCGCTCGTCGTGGTGATCGCCATCGGCGGCGCCCTGGCGGGAGGGGGAGGCGACGACGGCAAGGAGTCGGGCAAGGACAAGGGCACCGCGGCCCAGGGGGCCGCGTCCGACACGTCCGACAAGGACAAGGGCAAGGACAAAAGCAAGGACAAGCCCAAGGCCGAGGCCGCCATCAGCGGCGAGGGCACCTTCCAGGTCGGCTCCGACGTCAAGCCCGGCACCTACAGATCCACCGACAACACCGACGGCATGTGCTACTGGGAGCGGGCCAAGGACTCCAGTGGCGAAACCGACTCGCTCATCGCCAACGACAACGTCATGGGCAGCGCCTATGTGACGATCAAGGCGAGCGACAAGATCTTCAAGTCGAACGGCTGCAAGGGCTGGGAAGCGGTCCCCGCCAAGGCCTCCGGCACCCCCAAGTCCGAGCTGTCCGGGAACGGCGGCATGTACCGGATCGGCGCCGACATCGCCCCCGGTACGTACAAGTCGACCGGCAACGCCAACGACGCGACCTGCTACTGGGAACGCAGCAAGGACGCCCTGCACGGCATCGACTCGATCATCGCCAACGACAACGTCTCCGGAAACTCCATCGTGACCATCGGCAGCGGAGACGGATACTTCAAGACCAACGGCTGTAAGAACTGGAAGAAGACGAGCTGATGCGCTCCACCACAACCCTGGCGGCGCTGTGCGCCGTGACCGCACTCGCCCTGACCGCCTGCGGCACCGACGACGACAAGAACGGCAACGCCGGCAAGTCCGGGCAGACGGTCTCGGCGAGCTCGAAGGGCTCCCCCTCCAGCAAGGCCCCCGGCTCCGAGCTGGAGAAGCTGACCGGCCCGCAGATAGCCAACAAGGCCATGAAGGCGATGAAGTCGGCGACGTCCCTGACCACGGACCTGGACGGCACGGTCGACGGCGGCCCCATGAAGTACCACATGTCCTCGAACAGCAAGGGCGAGTGCGTGGGCAACATGGCCTTCGGCACCGAGGGCAAGGTCGAGCTGATCAAGACCGGCGACCTGATCTACATGAAGTTCGACCGCGCCTTCTGGAAGTCCCAGGGCGGCGAGGACGGCGCGGCGGCGGCCGACTCGATCGGCGACCGCTGGACCAAGTCCAAGGCCTCCGGCTCCGACTTCAAGGACTTCGCCAGCGCCTGCGACTCCGACGAGATGCTGTCCGGCTTCGAGTCCGGCCCCAACCTCGCCCGCAAGGGCGAGACCACCACGGTCGACGGCAAGCCCGCCATCACCCTCACCGAGACCGACGGCGACGAGACGTACACCACCTATGTCGCCACGGAGGGCAAGCCGTACATCCTCAAGATGGTCATCAAGGGCGGTAAGGAGCCCGGCACGGTGACGTTCGGCGACTTCGACAAGCCGGTCGACGCCAAGGCCCCGACCGGGGACATCGTCGACCTCGACGCCCTCGGCTGACAGTGAGGATGTGACGTGGTGACGCTGCTGGTGGGTCTGCCCCTCGGCTGACTGACGTCTCGACTGTCCTGTTCGGGATTTGTCGGCCCGCCGGGCGTCACCACGCACGCGGCCGGACGGGCGCTTGTGGCCTCATAGGAGCACTGCGGGCCCGTGCCGACTGGCACCCTGGACGCTACAGCTGCAGACCGTGCGTCCGGGCTCGATTGAACAAGTCAGGAGCTTGGTCCAGAAGCCCCGTCACTGTCTTGTCCGCCCGCCCGCCCGGCGCGTGCCGCCCTCGGAACGGACTCGCAAGGACGGGCATAAGACGCGACGGGTGAGGGGCAAGTCGGACCCGATCGATGCCTATGCCGCCGCAACCGCCGTGCTGTCCGGGCGGGCCATGCGGCTGGCCCGCGCTGATACGGACCCTGGCCCGGGTGCGGCCGGGTGACGGCCTCGCCCGGCCGCTGGCGGCCACGAGGCGGCCCTGCACCGTCTGGCCCACCGCCACCAGGCGATGGACGCCGAGATCGCCGAGCTGGACGCCGAGATCGGCCCGCTGGTCGAGCAGACCGCCCCGCGCTGCTGGAGCTGTTCGGTGTCGGCCCTGAGACCGCCGGGCAGCTGCTGGGCAGCAGCGGAAAGCTCCTGTGCTTCGAACTCACCCCGTACCGCGGCAGGTTCGGCATCGCGGCTCGTCTCGTCGTTGGCTTCGCGGGTGCAGGTGCGCTTTGCGGGTGGGTGTGCTGCGCTGCGCTGCGCGTTGGCTGTGCTGCGTGCCGCCCATGCGCCCCCTCGCGGCATTCGGCTTACGCGAGTGCGGCTTTCGTCTCGGACCCTCCGGGTCCAAAGCGCCAGCGAGAAGAGGGAAGGGGGCGACTGGCCCGGTGTCCCGGTTGCTCGGCCCGGCGGGCGGCTGAGCTCAAGACAGGCTCCGCTGCGACTGCTGCCGCGCGGTAGCCGACCGATCAGCCCAGCGGTGCGCTGGACCGGGGCCTGGGAGCGCGACGGACAGGCGAGCACTACGGGGCGGGACCGGCTCTCCACCCACCCCCTGTCAAAAAATCGCTTGCTCTGCATCAAGCACTTTTTTAAGAGGGGGTGGGTGGAGGCCCCCAAACCGGACCGGCATCCACCGCTCTGGGCGACCATCCGTCGCTCCGCCGTCCACCAACCGGTGACGGACCACTGGACGGCGACGATGCCTCCGACGCCTCTCCCCTCCCCGCTGCCGGCCGCTTTGCGCCGAAGGCGCGAGACGATGCCCGCTCTCGGCGACCGGACCATGCCGGCGGCGGGGCGGGAACTCCTCACGGGTCACGGCGGGCATGGACCAGCTGATCGAGGAGCGACGCCCGCACACAAGGGGTGACCATAGCTCGGACCGAGTACCACGACGAACCGGACGCCCCCGAGCCGAACAGCCTGGTCGTCGCCGCATCCGCCGTCGTCACCGACGACTCGCGATCTCCGACGAGCCCGGGACTACGCTCCCGCCGGAGGAACTTGCCGATCTGCCCATGCACCACACTCCACGGCGGCGGCTGGCCCCACCACACCTGGGACCAGCCGTCGCCGACCCGCCCGTCGACAGGTACGAGACGCGCACGCCCGACGCGGAAGGCTGGCGCGGAGTCCGGTTCCGGCACCCGCGTGACCTGGTGACAGCGCAGATCGCGCAGGCAGACGGGGGAGAGCACGACGGAGGACCGATGCCTCCCGAGGCCCCGCGCGCCCTCGCCCCGCAGGGAGGCGACGGCATAAACCCTTGGCCGCCCCTGCGGCTGGCCGAATCGGCCCCTGTCGCCTGCTTCCCGTCGCAGTTGGGCGAGCTTCCACGCGTCGTCTTCGGCGTCAGGAAGCGTCCGACGCCGCCTCAAAGCTGTACTCGTAGCCGACAACCAGCCGGTATGGCAGGCACCACTCTCCGTACTCGATCACACCCTCGTCATCCCACAGCCGGTGAGCGCCCGCGAGGATGGGCGAGCCGATGCGCAGGCCGAGGAAGTTCGCCTCGCGCGCGTCGGCGTCGCGGCCATGGAGGTCGTCACGACCCACCTGGATGTGGCGCCCGGTGGCCTGCTGGATCCGAGGGTGCGGGGGCGGACGGCCCCCGGCCTTGCGACCGGCCCAGCGACCCGTGAACACCGCATGGGGGCACACAGCAAGATCCTTACCCGACAACGCGAATATTGGCAATACCACATGGACGGCTAGTGACCGCCCTCGTACGGTATGGCCAGTCGGCCCAACCAGGTCCGCGAGCAAGTATGGCACGGGAGGAACTGACCCGACTCACCGGCAGCGGTAATGGGGAGTGCAATCAGAACGACTGTCCCAACATCTACCGGGACGAAACTGACGGCGGAATCGTCGTGCAGGGCGACGTGTGTGAAGCGTTCCAGCCTCCGGCCGGTGAGGCGCTGGTGAAGATCCCCGAGCACGTCCTGAGGGAGGCCGTCCGTGCTCTTGGAGGGTGAAGTGTGGCAGGCCAAATTCCGGGATTTCCAGAGCGAGGCGTGGAGGCTTGAGACTCTGCCTTCCTACAAGGTCCCGCAGGAAGAGGAAGAGATCCGGGCCTATCTGGCGGGTGACCGTATCGATCCTCGCACGCACTCCAACGCGTACACGGAGGATCTGAAGCGGGTACGACGTGAAGGTAAGAGCAAGGGTCGCGTGCACATCGTTACTCGCCCGCTCGCCACGTATCTCCGCTACGAGTTCATGTACTACCGGCCACACGTATGGGCCGGCGAGGACATCCGGATCATGGACGTGACCGACGGAGAAAACCCCTTGGACGGCGTCCAGGACTTCTGGATGTTCGACAAAAAGGAAGTCGTCCTCATGCACTACCAGCCGGACGGCACACAGATCAGCCGTGAAGTGTACGAGGGCGATGTGACGCCGTACCTCGAATACCAGCGCATCGCTCTGGCCGAGTCGGTGCCCTTTGAGGAGTACGTGAAGGGTCTTGACGTTTGAGCCGGAAGAGCTAGGACAGTCCAGAGCGGACTTGGCCGACACGCTCAAGAAACTTCGCAAGCGGGCCGGGATCACTCAGACCCGGCTCGCTCAGCGTTGCAATATGTCTCAGACGAAGATCAGCAACATCGAAGGGGCGAAGCTGACGCCTAGCCTTGTTGACGTAGAGCTGATTCTCAGGGCTTTGCAAGCGCCGCCCGATCTCGTCTCCCAGGTGGCGTCCCTTGCTCGTACCGCAAACACCGAATGGCAAGACGTTTGGTCGCAGCGCCGCACCGGCCTGGAGAAGAAACAAAATGAGCTGGCCGGCTTCGAACGTTCTTCCACGGAGTTTCGGTACTTCCTCCTGTCCATGGTGACCGGCCTACTGGCTACCCCCGAATACGTGAGGGCGAGTCTCGCCCACATCCCCGGAGACCACGGTAAGGCGATTGCCAGGAAGCTGGAACGATTGACCGGCTGGCATCTATTAGCCTGCTGCCAAACATTCGCCTCGGAGTCATCCCCCTCTGCGGTCATATCCCGGTCGGCCCGCTGAACACCTTTACCATTTATGACACGCGAATTGCGACAGTCGAGACACAGACGGGTGCAATGGTTTTCCGGGACCATCGGGATGTGTCGGCATACCTGGATGAGTTCGCAGCATATGAAGGGCTCGCCTCGTTCGGGGAGAGTTGCAGAGAACGGCCGTCCGAGTGGGCCAACCAGTTTCGCTCATGATCTTTACCCGACTACAGAAATATTGACAGGCTCACACAGTGCCCGCCTCTATCTTGGATAGGCGACCAAGGATCCTCGAAGGGGCAGGCGATGAGTCACACAAAGACGACGATCAAACCACCAGTCTATCTGTCGTTCGCCTCCGATGTTCCGAAGCCTGCAAAAGGGTGCGGTGTCTGTGCTGCACTGGCGAAGCAGCGTGAGGCTGCGCGCCAGAACGGCAGCGGGACCACGGTCCAGGACTGCAACGACGAGATGGAAAATCACCCGCATCGCAGGGCAGGTGATTGAAAAAGCGGATGACCCGCACCGAAGCCACCCGCAAGCGAGCTGGCAAGCCCACACGGCAGAAGCGCCCTCCAAAGGCAGCGGAGGCACAGCCGGAGGTCCCCAAGACCTACTGCCGAACCTGCATTGGGCACCGGTCGATTTGGTGCCCCGAATGCTTCGGCTTCTTCGGCTGCCAGACATGCCACAACATGTTCAAAGTGCCGTGCCCCCAATGCGTGGGCGGAACGTTGGAGCCGATCAGATGGTGAGGCAGTTCCTCGGGCGAGTGGCTTGGCCGGTCTTCTCGTTCTTTACCGCTCCCGGCGCCAATGACCGCAGCGCATGGGTCGAACGCCTGCGGGCGAGCCGCGCCAAGGACAGCAAGGACAAGACCAGGCGTGCGCTCGACGCAGTGGACGGTCTTCTCCGCTCGGGACGGCGTATCACCGTCGCTCAGGTGGCGCGGGAAGCAGCGGTGTCCACCTGGTTCGTCTACAACCAGCCTCAGGTGCACCAGGCCGTGCAGGACGGCATCACCGCCCGGCGAGAGCGGGGACGCCAGAACTCCCCGGTCCCGGAGGCACCGCAGGTGTCCCCTGCCGGGCTGCGGACGGATCTCGCGCTGGCCCGCGAAGAGATCAAGGACCTCAAGAAGGAACGCGACCGCCTCCGTGAACGCGTACGCCTCTCACTGGGCGCGGAACTGGAAGCGACAGGACGAACTCAACTAATCGATCGAATCGACAAGTTGGAACGGGAGAATTCCGCCCTACGTGCTGAGCTGGCAGAGTCGCAGGGCATCCAGAGCGCGCTGGAGCACAGCCTCCAGGAGACCGAGGACGATCTCACGGCCGCGCGCGCGAGTCTCCGCAAGGCGATGCGGGCAGTCCCAAGTCGCTGATGACCCGCCACCGGCTCCTCTCGTACGTTTGGGCAGTCGGTGGAACGTCAGTGCTGCTGCATAGCATCTACGCCATGCGCGAGTTCTTCATGGTTGGTGGGCGAAGACTGTCGTATCTGGACTTCGGCGGTCCGGGTACTCCGCTTCTGGCCCTGCACGGGCACTACAACGAGGCGTCGGCGTTCGCGCCTCT
This sequence comes from Streptomyces sp. LZ34, assembly GCF_053890475.1. NCBI lineage: Bacteria > Bacillati > Actinomycetota > Actinomycetes > Kitasatosporales > Streptomycetaceae > Streptomyces > Streptomyces sp. LZ34. Next base: position 7,563,079 of record NZ_CM132680.1, on the reverse strand, counting down.
GGCCGAGGCGCTGTCGCCGCAGTGGAGGGTGATCGCGCTCGATCAACGCGGGCACGGCGCGTCCGATCGTGCTTCGTGTTACGAACGGGCCGACTACATCGCTGATGTCGCCGCCTTCCACCGGCATCTGGGCATCGGGCCGGTGGCGGTGCTGGGGCACTCTCTGGGCGGGGTGAACGCCTACCAGTACGCCGCCCGGCAACCTGATCAGGTCTATGCGCTGATCGTCGAGGACATCGGTGCGGTCGTGGACAGCGACTGGCTGTTCACCCTGCGCTTGCCCAGGCATGCACCCTCACGCCAGGAGCTAGCGGCCGCGCTGGGCTCGACGGCTCCCTATCTGGAATGCGCCTTCCGCCGGTCGGCGGACGGCTGGAGGTTCTCGTTCGACATCGAGCACACGGTGGCGTCCCAGAAGGCACTCAACGGTGACCACTGGCAGGACTGGACGGCCGTAACCTGCCCCACTCTTCTGATCCGTGGAACGCACAGCGATGAGCTGTCAGCTTCCCACGCTCGCGAAATGATCACCCGCCGTGCCGGCAAGGCGCTCTTCGTCGAGCTGCCCGCCGGCCATGTCGTGCACCACGACGCTCCGGCCCGGTTCGCCAACGCTGTCGAGAGCTTTCTATCCGATCCAGGTAGCTCCCGGCAGGTCGCCGGAGAAGCAGTGCAGTAGCCGGGATACCGGTGTCAGCCGCCGCACTGGGCGAGCATCACCATCTTGTCCGAGGCCGTCACCGGGAGCTGGTACTTCTCCGCTACTTGCGCGAACCGCACCGCGTACGAGCAACGGATCGCCTTGTTCGGCGGCAGCCAGGACGCCGGGCCGGAGTCGCGCTTGGCGGAGTTCGTGGGGCCCGAGACCGGCAATAGGTTCAGCACGTCGTTGGCCAGCCGCCGCCGCTTCTCCTCGCTCCAGCGGGCGGCGCCCATCTGCCAGGCGTACGACAAGGGCACCACATGGTCGATCTGCACCTCGGTGGCCTTCGCCTTCTTCCAGGCTATGTCCTTGCCGGTGTACGGGTCGTACAGGTCCATCGAGACGACTACGCAGTCGGAACCAGAACGGAACCGGACGTTCTGGCCATGGAGTTTCAGCAAGTCGTTCCGCGTGTCACAACCGTTCCTCGCCAACGGCACCCCATCCGCCGTGTCCATCCACGCGTAGCCGAACTCATCGCGGTCGTAGCCCGTCTTCGGCCCCCGCCCCTTCGTGAACAACTCCTCGATGAGCCGGCGAGCCGTAGCCTTATCCGTCTCAGTTGTCACGGGCGCCAGCCCGGACTTCGTGCCGTCCGGGTTCTTGAGCGGGCTGACCGTCCGTCCGTCCGAAGCAGCCGATCCCGATCCCGTGGAAGACTCGTCTTCGCTGAGGCCCTCACACCCCGAAACGAGGAAGACGGCAGCCGCCGCCACCGCCATCGCGCGAAAGAAGCGCGCGCCCCCTGCTCCCTCGTGACTCATGTGCCTCTCAGTAAGCACAACCCACCACCCCCTGCGTGAGCTGCGCAAATGCCTCATTCACCCGGTGAATGATAGAGATAATCCGGGTGTCACACCCGTTCCTCGCCAGCGGCACCCCGTCGGCCGTGTCCATCCAGGCGTAACCGAACTTGTCCCGCTCGTAGCCGGTCCTCGGCCCCCGCCCCTTGGTGAGCAGCTGGTCGATGATCCGCCGGGCCGCGGCCTTGTCCGCGGCGGTCGTCACGGGCCCCAGGCCCGGCTTCGTACCGTCCGGGTTCTGCAGCGGACCCACCGCCCGCCCGTCCGGCGCCGCGCTCCGCTGTCCGCCCTCGGCCTGCCCGCCGCCGTCCCGCCCGCCGCGGTCCCGCCCGCCGCCGTCCCCGCCCCCGGACGAGCACCCGGCGACGGCCAGCAGCACGACAACGCCCGGAATCAGAACCTGCCCAAACCGTCTCTGCAACCCTCCGGCCTCCTTCGCGTATCTTTTCGCACAGACCGCCCACACGATAAGGACCCTGGATGGACACGGCTGCCGCAAGCCCGCCCGGCACCACCGCCGAGGGGGCGACCGCCGCCACCTTGGACCGCGCCCGGCCGGACGACACCCCGGCAGCCACGCTGCGCCACCCCCGTCTGGACCCGTACTGGCTGGCCGCGGCCTTCTTCGTGGCCTTCGCGGCCGTGTCGATCACCCGCTTCCGGCGGATGGCCAGCATGTCCTGGGACCTGGGCATCTTCGAGCAGGCGATACGCTCCTACGCCCACTTCCAGACCCCCGTCGCCGATCTCAAGGGCCCCGGCTTCAACATCCTCGGCGACCACTTCAGCCCCGTCACCGCCCTGCTCGCCCCGTTCTACCGGGTCTTCCCCACCCCCGTCACCCTGCTCGTCGCCCAGGCCGCCCTCTTCGCCGTCTCCACCATCCCCGTCACACGCGTCGCGGCCCATCTGCTGGGCCGGGGCCGGGGGCTGGCGATCGGCGTCGCGTACGGGCTGTCCTGGGGCGTCCAGCGGGCCGTCGACTTCGACTTCCACGAGATCGCCTTCGCCATGCCGCTGCTCGCCTTCTCCCTGGAGGCGGTGGTGCGCAGGCGCTGGTACGCGGCGATGCTGTGGGCCGCCCCGCTGGCCTTCGTCAAGGAGGACATGGGGGCCACGGTGGCCGCGATCGGCGCCGTGATCCTGATCCGCACCTGGCGGGAGCGCCCGCCGCGGATCGTCCCGCTCGCGGTCGGCCTCATCGGCTACGGCGTGCTCGCCTCCGCCCTCGCGCTCGGCGTGATCATCCCGAGCTTCAACGGCTCCGGCTCGTACGACTACTGGAACAAGGTCGGCAGCGGCGGCGAGCAGACCGGAACCATCCCCTTCGAGACCGCGGTGCGCACCCTGCTGTGGGTGCTGCTGCCCACCAGCGGCCTGCTCGCGCTGCGCTCCCCGCTGCTGCTGGCCGCCGTGCCCACCCTCGGCTGGCGCCTCGTCTCCCACGACGACCACTACTGGGGCACGGACTGGCACTACAGCGCGGTGCTGATGCCGATCGTCGCGCTCGCCCTCGTCGACGCCGTCGACCGCACCCGCGACAGCCACCGCCCCTGGCTCGCCTCCTACGCCCGGCAGCTGCCCGGCATGGTCGCCGCCGCGGCGCTGGCGCTGACCGCCTCACTGCCCCTGGAGAACCTCACCGACCCGGACTTCTACGACAAGCCGAAGGAGGTCACCGCGGTCGAGCGGCTGCTGGACCGGATACCGGACGGGGCGTCGGTCGAGGCCAATGTGGGGCCGATCAGCCGGCTCACCAGCCGCTGCCGGGTGCTGTGGGTCGGCAACACGCGCGATGTCGTGCCGGACTACATAGCCCTCCAGGAGCCGGAGCGCACGCCCCAGGACCTCGTCGAGTACGCGAAGCAGCTGCACCCGGACGCCCGGTACGCGTATCTCGGCTCCAGCGGGGGCTACTTCGTGCTCAAGCGGGCCGACGCGGCCTGAACCCCGGACACCTTCACCCTGGCACCTTCACCCCGTCATCGGCTTCGGGGCGATCAGCGCGAACGGCGCCCCCTGCGAGTCCTGGGCCACGGCCATCCGGCCCGCCACCATGTCGAAGGGCTCCCGGCACACCGTCCCGCCGGCCTCGGTCACCTTCGCCACGGTCTCGTCGGTGTCCGCGACCGCGAAGTAGACCAGCCAGTGCGCGGCCGCCTCGGGCGAGGCAGCTTCGCCCGGTTCGCCCAGCGGCTGCATCCCGCCCACCGGACGGCCCTTCACGGACAGCGAGAAGTAGTCCTCGGCGCCCTCCATCGGGGCGGTCTCGAACCCCAGCGCCGCCGCGTAGAAGGCGGCCGCCGCCTCGCGGTCGGTGGTGTTGAGCTCGTTCCAGATCAGGGCGCCCGGCTCGTTGACGATGCCCGCGCCGGGGAACTCCCGCGGCTCCCAGACGCCGAAGACGGCCCCGGTCGGATCGGCGGCCACCAGCATCCGCCCCAGGTTCATCACCTCCACGGCCGGGGTGAACGCGGTGCCCCCGTTGCGGGTGATCGCCTGAAGCGTGGCATCCGCGTCGGCGGAGGAGAAATACGTGGTCCACACGGGCGGCGGGGCGGGCTGGTCGCCCATCGCCTCGGCCGACATGATGCCGGCCACGGGTTTGCCCTTGAGGGTGCACAGCGCGTATCCGCCGGTCTCGGGCGGGCCGGCGCGGCCCTCCCAGCCGAAGACCTTGGCATAGAAGTCGAGGGCGGCCGCCTGGTCGGGGGCCACCACGTCGATCCAACAGGGGGTACCGGGCTGGTAGGGCTCGGTGACTTCGGGCATCGGCGCCTCCGGGTCGGGCCCAGGCCGTCGCGGCGGCCGGACGGAACACCCCCTCGGCCCATTGTCCCGTGGTGCGGCCGCGCCGCCACTCGACGCCGCACCACACGCCTGTCACCTCACCCCTGACCTCTCACTTCATCGATACCGCCCGCGCACCAACTTGAGAAACGACGGTCACAAGCGTGCGGCAGGATGCCCGGCATGATCGACTCCCAGGGGCAGCAGCCCTACGCACACCCGTACGCGCACCCGCCGCATCCGCAGCCCCAGCCACAGCCACACCCGCCGCAGCCCCAGCCGCCGCAGCCCCAGCCACCCGCCGTTCCCGAGCCCATCGGCGAGTTCCGCCGGTGGTTCTCGGCGGCCGTCGACAGCATGGTCGCGCTCATCGGCGGCCTGGCCCTCGCCGTGCGGCTCGTTCCCGCCCTCGGCGGGCCGAAGCCGTTCTGGGGCACCGTCCTCGCCGGCGTGTTCGGGCTGTCGTTGCTCCACCATGTGCTGGGGCCCTGGGTCTTCCGGACGACGATCGGCAAATTCCTGTTCCTCGCCCGGGTGGTGCGCGAAGCGGACGGCGGACGGCCGCGCTTCTGGCAGGCCGTCGCGCGCTGGGCGTACGGGCTGACCTGGCTTCCGATGCAGCCGCTGCGGAGTCTGATCGGGGCGGACGGCGACCCGTACGAGGACGCCTGCGGGCTGCGCTACGTACGCGCCAAGGACCTGCGGCACTGACGGCCCCACCGGTCTCCGGCAGCCTGAGCCGGGCCCTCAGACGGCCCGCTCGGTGATCTTCACCTTCCCCTTCTCGATCGTGGCCAGGCGCGGGGCGCGGCGGGCGAGGGCGCTGTCGTGGGTGACCATCACAAACGTCAGGCCGTGCTTCTCCCACAGCCCCTCGAGCAGGGTCATGATCTCGTCGCGCATCGACTCGTCCAGGTTGCCGGTCGGCTCGTCGGCGAGCAGCACCTTGGGGCGCTTGACCAGCGCGCGGGCGATCGCCACGCGCTGCTGCTGGCCCCCGGACATCTCGCCGGGCAGATGCCCGAGCCGCTCGCCGAGCCCGACCGACTCCAGCGCCTCGGCGGCGCGCCCACGCCGCTCGGCGGCCTTGACGCCCAGGGGGACCAGGGCGGTCTCCACGTTCTCCTGCGCGGTGAGCGTGGGGATCAGATTGAAACTCTGGAAGACGAAGCCGATGTTCTCGGATCTGACCCTGGTCAGTCTGGCCTCGCTGAGCGAGGCCAGATCGACGCCGTCGAGTTCGACCGTGCCGGAGGTGGGGCGGTCCAGGCCGCCGAGCATCTGCAGCAGGGTGGTCTTGCCGCCGCCGGTGGGGCCCTGGATCACCAGGCGGCCGCCGTCCTCGATGGTCAGGTCCACGTCGGCGAGGGCGTCGACGGTGTCCTTGCCGCGCCGGTAGCGCTTGGTGACGCCGCTGAGCTGGTACATGGGGTGACTCCGTAAGTTGTTGGGCGGCCCGGGAGGGCCGGGTGTGGCGGATGCCGGGCTACTCGACGCGGCGCAGCGCGTCCGCCGGGCGCAGCCGCGAGGCGCGCCAGCCGCCGAAGCCGCCCGCCACGAGCCCGCCCGCGACGGCGAGGCCGACCGCGAGCGCGATGGTGGCCGCGCTGACGGGGGCGGTGAGCGCCACGTCCAGGGTCTTGGCCGCGGCCTGGCGCATCCCGCCGCCCATGCCGCCGCCGGGGCCACCGCCGCCCGGCCCGCCGCCCATGCCCGGGCCGCTGCCGGAGGAGCCCAGCTGGGCGGTGAGGCTGGGGCTGATCGCGGTCACCGCGTAGGCGCCGGCGAGGCCGAGCGCGATCCCGAGCGCGCCGCCGAGCAGACCGTTGACGAGGGCCTCGCCCACGACCTGGCGGGTGACCCGGCCGCTCTTCCAGCCCAGCGCCTTGAGCGTGCCGAACTCCCGCACCCGGCGGCTGACCGCCGAGGAGGTGAGCAGCCCGGCGACCAGGAAGGCGGCTGCCAGGACGGCGATGGACAGCCACTTGCCGACGTTGGAGGCGAGGTCGGAGGCGGTGGAGAGGGAGCCGGAGACGGTGTCGGCGAGGTCGGCCGAGGTGGTGACCGTGGTGCCGGAGACGTTCTTCTGGATGGCCGACTTGACGTTGTCGATCCGCTGGGAGTCGGACACCTTGACGTAGACGGTGGTGACCTTGTTCTTGGAGTCGGAGAGGGTCTGCGCCCGCTTGAGGGGGATGTAGACGTTGGCGGCGGCCGAACCGCTGTCGGCGGTCGCGACCCCGATGACCTCGAACTTGGTGCCGGAGATGGTGACGTTGTCGCCCAGCGCCAGCTTCTTCTCCTTGGCGTACGAGCTGTCGACGACCGCGACCTTGGCATCGCTCTGCGCGCTGGTGAAGCCCTTGCCCTTGCTGATCTTGGAGGAGGTCAGCGGGCCGAGGCCGAGGTGGGCCACGTCGACCCCGTAGACGGAGAAGGAGTTGACGTCGAACTGGGCGCCGCCGCCCTCGACCTGCCCCTGCGGCCCGCCGCCGCCCTCGCCGCCGGGGCCGCCCTGCCGGTTGCCTCCGGCGTTCGGGTCCTGCTTGAACTGGCCCCGCTGGAACTGCCCGCTGACCTTCAGGACCTGCAGATTCAGCCCGCCGACCGCGTCGGCGACCCCGCCCTGCTTCCCGATCTTGGTCACGGTCGCGGCGGACAGGGTCTGGAAGCCCTGCACCATCACCCGGTCGCTGCTCTGCTCCTTGTCGTCGTCGCTGTCGCGGGCGTCGAATTCGAAGCGGGGGCGCGAGTTCTGGTCGTTGCCGGAGGGCGCCTGGCGGGCCTTGGTGACGGTCATGTCGGTGCCCAGGCCGTACAGCGACTCCAGCACCTTGCCCTGGGCGCGCTCCATGCCGGAGGACACCGAGGTGACGACGATGACGAGCGCGATGCCCAGTGCCAGACCCGAGGCGACGACGAGCGCCGCCTTTCTACGGCGGCGCAACTCGCGCCGGAGGTAGGTGAAGAACATGGCGCGAAGGTAGGGGCGCCGTGTGATGAGCGGATAAGGACAGCATGAGAGCGGCCTTAAGAAAGCCGACGGGCGGCGGCCGGCCGGGAGAGGGCCGACCGCCGCCCGGGGGCGGGAGTCAGAGGGTGCGTCAGGCGCCGGTGGCGCTGCCCGCGACCCACTCGTTCCAGCTCATGTTCCATCCGTTCAGGCCGTTGTCCGGCGAGACGGTCTTGTCCTTCGAGTTCTTCACGATGACGACGTCACCGATCTGCGACTCGTTGTAGAACCAGGAGCCGTCGGTGCCCTGGTCGTTCCCGCCCTTGGTGTCCGACAGACCCACACAGCCGTGGCTGGTGTTGACGGCGCCGAAGATGGACTTGGCGCCCCAGTAGTTGCCGTGGATGAAGGTGCCCGAGGTGGTCAGGCGCATGGCGTGCGGCACGTCCTTGATGTCGTACTCGCCCTTGCCGTCACTGTCCGTGAAGCCGACCGTCGCCCCGTTCATCCGGGTCTCCTTGAACTTCTCGGAGATCACCATCTGACCGTTGTACGTCGTGTTGTCCGGGCTGCCGGCCGAGATCTTGATGGTCTTGAACAGCTTGCCGTCGCGCACGACCTTCATGGTCTTGGCCTCGGCGTCGACCGTGGAGACCTGGGAGCGGCCGATCTTGAAGGTGACGGTCTTCTCCTGGACGCCCTTCACCCCGGGCGAGCCCTCGACGCCGTCGAGGTCCAGCTTCAGGGTGACGGTCGAGTTGGCCTTCCAGTAGTCCTGTGGCCGGAAGTCCAGGCGCTGGCCGCCGAACCAGTGGCCGACCACCTGCTGACCGCTGCTGGAGCTCACGGTGATGTGCGACTGGACGGCCTTCTTGTCGCTGATCGCCTTGTCGAAGTTGATCGACACGGGCATGCCGACGCCGACCGTCGAGCCGCTCTCCGGCGTGAAGTTGCCGATGAAGCTGTTGGTCGGCGAGACGGTGGTGAAGGAGGAGTTCTCGGTCGCCTTGCGGCCCTTGGAGTCCTCGGCCGTCGCGGCGATCTTGTACTGGGTGGACCGCTCCAGCTGCCCGCTCGGCTTCCAGGACTTCATGTCGGGCGATATGGAGCCGGGCACCTTGGTGCCGGTCGCCGCCGCGGTCATGGTCACGTCCTTGAGCTTGCCGCCGCTGACGGTGACCTTGGTGTCGCTGTTGATGCCCGCGTTGGTCGCCCCGGCCTTGGGCGTGATCTTGATGTGGGCTTCCGACGCGTCCTTGGCGGCCGCCTCGTCCACCTGCGACTGGGACTTGTCGCCGCCGGCGTTGTTCTTGTCGCCGTCGCTGCCGCCCTTGTCGTCCCCACCACACGCCGCGAGGGTCAGTACTCCGCTGAGCACAGCGGCCGCGGCCACCAGCCCCCTACGGCGCTTGCCGTCCGTCATCACACGCTTCTCCATTGATCTGGACCAAGAAACCCCGGACCTATCCGACAAGAACGCCTGTACCTTTTGGCCGGTTCCTCGCACAGTAAAACTGTGCGGAAGGCCACTTAGCAAAGGCGCCGGTCAAGCCCCTGGCCCGACCGGGGTACCCAGCACCCATGCGGCGCAGTCGTCTCGTCCCCTCTTATCCTCCAGGACGCTGGCGCCCCGAACTCCGTTCCACTCCGGCGCGTCGGGCTCGCGGATCTCCCGGAACTGCCGGGACCAAAACTGTGCAAAGCATTACAAAATATGACGTCTCAGGACTGCCCATACGACGGAGGGTATGCCTCTGGGCGCTCTCGCTTCCGCGCGACCCGCAGTTGTCACTACGATCGGACGCACGGGGCCAATTCACCGCAGCCTCAAGGAGGATGCCGTTGTCCGCACGCCGACCGCTGCTGACCGCCGCCGCCGCCGGCTCGCTGCTGTGCGCCCTGTGGTTCGTCCCGTCCGCGAAGGCCACCGTCGAGCACGACGGGCAGGCCCCCGCCGGACAGACGAGGGCCCAGCCCGCCTCCGGCGAGAACCTGGCCGACACCGGCAGCGTGGATGTCACCCCCTACCTGGTCGGCGGCACCGCCTTCCTGGGGCTCGGGGTCGCCATGGTGACCGCCTCAGTCCGCCGCACGCGGCCGGAGGCGTACTAGGGCGCCGGAGGCGCACCAGCGCTTACGCCCGCCCAGGCGGTACCAGGACACCCTTCAGGACACCCACCAGGGCAGGCCCTCAGGCCAGCGGCCCGGTGACCTGCTGCACCGTCTCCGCCAGCTGCCCCGACCGTACGAACGCGTCCGCGGCCGCCAGGTCCGGCGCCAGATAGCGGTCCGCCCCCGGGCCCTCGACGCCCGCCCGGCGCACCGCCGCCAGCACCGCCCGGCTCGCGGGGGCCGGCGTCAGCCCCTCCCGCAGCTCGATCGCGCGGGTGGCCGCGACCAGCTCGACCGCGAGCACCCGGGTCAGGTTGTCCACCGCCGTCCGCAGCTTGCGCGCCGCCGACCAGCCCATCGAGACATGGTCCTCCTGCATCGCCGAGGACGGGATGGAGTCGACGGAGGCGGGCACCGCCAGCCGCTTCAGCTCGCTCACCAGCGCCGCCTGGGTGTACTGCGCGATCATCAGCCCCGAGTCCACGCCCGCGTCCCCGGCCAGGAACGGCGGCAGGCCGTGCGAGCGGTTCTTGTCCAGCAGCCGGTCGGTGCGGCGCTCGGCGATCGAGGCGAGGTCGGCCACGGCGACGGCGAGGAAGTCCAGGACGTAGGCGACGGGCGCCCCGTGGAAGTTGCCGTTGGACTCCACCCGGCCGTCCGGCAGCACCACCGGGTTGTCCACGGCGGAGGCCAGCTCGCGGTCGGCGACCAGCCGGGCGTGCGCGAGCGTGTCCCGGCCCGCGCCCGCGACCTGGGGCGCACAGCGGACCGAGTAGGCGTCCTGGACCCGCGGCGCGTCGTCCTGATGGTGTCCGGTGAGGCCCGATCCGGCCAGCACCCGCAGCATGTTGTCCGCGCTCGCCGCCTGCCCCGGGTGCGGCCGGATGGCGTGCAGCTCGGGCGCCAGCACCCGGTCGGTGCCCAGCAGCGCCTCCAGCGACAGCGCGGCCGTCACATCGGCGACGGTGAACAGCCGCCCCAGGTCCTCGCAGGCCATGAGGAGCATGCCCAGCATTCCGTCCGTGCCGTTGAGCAGCGCGAGCCCTTCCTTCTCGCGCAGCTCGACCGGCTCTATGCCGTGCTCGGCCAGCAGCTCGCCGGCCGGGCGCAGCACTCCGTCCGGCCCCTCGGCCTCGCCCTCGCCGATCAGCGTCAGCGCACAGTGCGACAGCGGCGCGAGGTCGCCGGAGCAGCCCAGTGAGCCGTACTCGTGCACCACCGGCGTGATCCCCGCGTTGAGGATGGCGGCCATGGTCCGTACGACCACCGGGCGCACGCCGGTGCGGCCCGAGGCGAGCGTCTTCAGCCGCAGGAACATCAGCGCGCGCACCACCTCGCGCTCGACCCGCGGCCCCATGCCGGCGGCGTGCGAGCGCACGATGTTGCGCTGGAGCTGGACGCGGAGGTCGGGGCTGATGTGGCGGACGGCGAGGGCACCGAAGCCGGTGGAGACGCCGTAGACGGGCTCGGGCTTGGCAGCGAGGTCGTCGATGGTCCGGCGGGAGGCGGCGACGGCGGCCAGGGCCTCCTCGGACAGCTCGATCCGCGCCCCGTCGCGCGCGACGGCGATCACATCGGCAGCGGTCGTCCCGGAGGCGCCCAGCACCACAGAATGCATATCCATATTCAGGAACCCTAGATAGTGAATCCCCATCTGTCACCCGCCCCCGGACCGGCCCCGGGGCTCTCGTTAGAGGCGGCGCCGGGCTCTCGCTAAAGGCGGCCCCGGAAACGACGGCGCTCGGGCGCCCGGGCCGAGCTGTCCGAGGCCGCGCTGTCGGCCAGCCGCACCACCGGGTCCTCGGGGCCGCCCTCCCGCCCCGCGACCACCGGCTTCGCCGAGCGGGCGGCCTTCGCCCGGTACTGGGCGGCGTCCGCCAGCCGGAACAGCCGGCGGGCGGTGTGTACGGGGCCGATGGGATCGCCCGTCGAGGCGACCCCGCACGCGACCCCCTCGCCCATCTCCAGCTCGGCGGCCCTGCGGCACAGCTCATCGGCCACCCGCACCACCTCGTCCGCCGAAGGACCGACCTCCACGAGACAGAACTCATCGCCCCCCAGCCGGGCCGCCAGGGCCCCCGGGAGCATGGCGCCGCACAGCGAGAGCACCGAGCCGAAACGTTCCAGCAGCCGGTCGCCCACCGCGTGTCCCAGCATGTCGTTGACCTGCTTGAGCCCGTTGAGGTCGCACATCACCAGGCTCACCACCGAGCCGTCCCGGCGGTGCGCCTCCAGCGCCTCGTCCAGCCGTATGTCCACCGCCCGGCGGTTGCCGAGCCCGGTCAGCGGGTCGGTGAAGGCCAGCCTGCGGGCCTCCTCCAGCCGCTCGGTCTGCGCGATCCCGGCGGCGGTCACCGCGGCCAGGACGGTCGCGAAGTCCGCGTCCGCCCGGCCGAACACCGGCTCCCCGGCCCGCCGCGCCACATACAGCTCGCCCCACGCCCGCCCGTGCAGCACGATCGGCGCGACCACACAGCTGCCCCGCCCGCGCCGCCGCAGCGCCGCCACCCGCCCAGGGCTGACGCCGCGCAGCGCCCCCGCCGCGCCCGCAGCCGCAGCCGGTCCCAGGTCCGAGCCCAGGCCGGCTCCGTCCGGCCCGGCGGCCACCTGCACCCAGGCGTGCGGCTCCCCGCCCCGCGCCCACTGCTCATGCAGAAACTCGGTGATCTCGGGGAACTCATGCACCGGATAGAACTCGTCCTCGGGGAACTCCTCCTCCCCCGCGGCCCGTTCCCCGCTGTTGACCAGCACTCGCAGCCGCCCCAGCTCCCGCTCCCACACCGAGACCGCCGCGAAGCTCCCGCCCAGCGCGCGGCGCGCGGCCTCCGCCGCGGACCGCACCGCCCCACGCGGGGTGGGCGCGGCCGCCATCGACTGCGCCAGTCCCACCACGGCCTTCAGCCGCGCATCACCCTCGCCCGTCACCACGCCTCGCATTCCCCTGCCGCGCACACCGCACAGTCCAGCGTAGGAATGTTCGGCGAATTCCGCCTTGTCCCGTCCCGGGTTATTCGCCGGGCCAGTTCGGTGTGCGCTTTTCGTTGAAGGCCGCCACGCCCTCCGCCCGGTCTCCGGAGAAGGCCACCGACCGCCACGCCGCGTCCTCGACCTCGAGCCCTGCCCGCAGATCCAGTCCGTAGCCGACCCGCAGCGCCCGCTTGGCCGCCCGCAGCCCGACCGGTGAGTTCGCGGCGATCCGCCGGGCCAGCTCAAGCGCCTCGGTACGGTCCTCCCCGTCTGCCACCAGCCGGTCGACGAGGCCCAGCTCGCGGGCCTCCTGCGCGGCCACCCGCCGCGCCGTGAAGATCAGCTCGGCGGCGCGCGCGGCCCCCACCCGGCGGGGCAGCAGCTGAGTGCCGCCCCCGCCCGGGATCACCCCGACCGAGACCTCGGGCAGCCCGACCACCGCCGTGCCGTCCGCGACGATCAGGTCACAGGACAGGGCCAGCTCGAAGCCGCCCCCCAGCGCGTAGCCGTGCACGGCGGCCACCGTCGGCACCGGCAGCTCCAGCACCCCGGTGTAGGCGGCGCGCGCCAGCGGGCGCTGCCGCCCCAGCTCGGCGTCGCTCAGGGAGTTCCGCTCCTTGAGGTCCGCGCCGACGCAGAACGCCCGCTCGTGCGTGGAGGACAGCACCACGGCCCGTACGGACCCGTCCTCGGCCAGGGCGGCGCACGCCTGGGCGATGCTCCGTGCCATCCCCGTGGAGACGGCGTTCATGGCCTTCGGCCGGTCCAACACCAGCTCGGCCACGAAGCCTTCCCGCCGGACCGCGACCCACTCGCCGTACCGCTGCTCACTCACACGACCCTCCCGGTTAACGACCGTGAACACGTCGGGACGGATCATCGCAGCCCGCGCCGCCCCCGGCCAGTGGAGGCCGGGGGGCGACAAGCCGCCGGTCAGTCGCCGATCACTTGCGCGAGCGCCGCCACCTGGCCAGGAAGGCCAGCACGCCGGTCGGCTTCGGCTTGGCCGCTTCCGCGTCCGCCGGAGCGCTGACGAGCTCCACCGCGGCCGTCCCCTCCGCGCCCGGCACAGCCGGCGGGGCGGGCGGGAGGACCCCCGGGGCAGAAGCCGGGGCAGGGGCCGCCGGGGCAGGAGCCGGAGCCGGGGCAGGGGCCGCCGGCTCGGGCACGGCGTCCCACTCCGCGCTCTTGGGCGGCTCACCGACCGGTGCGAACCGAACGGGGAGCTCGAACAGCCCGCGTCCGTAGATCCCGGGCCGCCACTGGAGCTTCTCGGCGTCGACGGCCAGCTCGATGTCCGGGAGGCGGTCCAGCAGCTTCTCGATGGCCGCGGTCGCGATCAGCCGCGCCTGGCTACGGCCGGAGCAGGTGTGCTGCCCGGCGCTGAAGGCCAGGTGGGCCCGGTTTCCCTGCTTGTACTGGGAGGAGTGCAGGGCGTCCTGGTTGCCCCCGGCGAAGCTGATCACCACGGGCTCGCCCGCGCGCAGCCGGGTCCCGCTGATCGTGACGTCCCGCAGCGGGAAGTGCACCGCCAGATTGGCCAGCGGCGGGTCGGTCCACAGCACCTCGTCGAGGGCGTCCTCGACGAGCATGCCCCCGCCCGCGAGGTCCCCCGCGAAGCGCTCGTCGGTCATCAGCAACCGCAGGGCGTTGCTGATCAGGCTGGGCACCGGCTCGCTGCCCATGCCCATCAGCAGCAGCAGCTGCTCGACCAGTTCCTCGTCGTCCAGCCGCGCCGAGTGGGCGATCAGCCAGGAGGTGACGTCCGCCCCCGGCTCGGTCCGCTTGCGCCCGATCAGGTCCCGCAGCGCCGCGTCCACGGCCTGGGCCGCGGCCACCGGGTCCCGCCCGTCCAGCAGCCCCGCCATGGCCGCGAACAGCCGGTCCGCGATGTCCTTCGGGCAGCCGAAGAGCTCGCCGATGACCAGCATCGGCAGCAGCGCGCAGTACTCGGCGATCACGTCGGCCCGGCCCGCCGCGCTGAACTGGTCGATCAGCGAGTCGGCTATGTGCTCCACATAGCCGCGCAGCGCCCCCGGGTCGATCCGGCTCATGCTGTCGTCGATGGCGCTGCGCAGCCGCCGGTGCGCCTCCCCGTCCACCCAGCCGGCCTGGGCCCGGGGCCTGATCAGCTGTGCGGCGTGGGTGGTCTCGGGCACCCGGCCCTCGGTCATCGCCCGCCAGTTCCGCGGGTCCTTGGAGAACGTCTCGGGCCGCCGCATGATCTCCAGCGCCGTCTCGTAGCCGACGCACAGCACGGCCGTGACGCCTGGGTCCAGTTCCACGGGCGCGAGCGGGCCGTGGGTCTCGCGCAGTCTTTTGTAGACGGCGTACGGATCCTGGGAGAACTCGGGCGAGTAGAGCGGCTCGGCTCCGGTGCCGCCCGCGTGCGCCGGGCAGCCCGGCGGGGGAACGGCAGTCGGCTGAGGGACCGATTCGTAAGGCTGGCTCACAGTGCTCCTGGCTTCTGTCTTCGGTACAGGGCCGACAGCGCGAGGGCATCGAGCGCAGGGCTCGCCTGGGATCGACAAGATCCACTCGCATCGCGCGCAGGTAGGCTAGCGCGAGACGGCGGGGATGCACCCCGGCCTTCCACGAAGTGGCACAGGAACTGCGCACACCAGTACGCAGTTCCTTAGTACGCAGAACCATAAGCGGCGCCGGACCGTCCCCGGCGGCGCCCGACCATCCCCAGCCCGCCACCCGGCGCGCCGCCGCCGGGCTCAGCCCCGCCGGGTCAGCAGCCAGGGCTCCACGACCCCCAGCCCACGCACCGCCCGCTGCCAGGTGGGCTGGAGCGCGAAGCGGTACGAGGGCGGCTCCTCGCCCTCCTTCTCCGCGGCGGCCGCCTCCTCAGCGGCCTCGGCCTCCGACACCGGGGCCGCCCGCAGCCGCCCCAGCTCCTCCGCGAACGCGCCGTCCACTAGGACCGCGTTCTTCGGGGCTATGGAGGTCAGCCGACTGGCCAGGTTCACCGTCGTGCCGAAGACATCGCCCATCCTGGTCGTGACGGTCCCGAAGGCCATCCCGACCCGCAGCTCGGGCATCGTCTCGTCGTGGGTCAGCGTCTCGATCAGCCGCAGCCCGATCTCGGCGGCGATGCTCGCGTCGTCGGCCGCGTACAGCACCTCGTCGCCCAGCGTCTTGATCAGCCGCCCGCCGTGCGCGGCCACCAGGTCGGCGGCCGTGGTCTCGAAGGCCTCGACCAGCTCGCCGAGTTCCTCCTCTTCCAGCCGCCGGGTCAGCCGGGTGAAGCTCACCAGGTCCGCGAAGCCCACCGCCAGCCGCCGGTCGACCATCTCCGCGTCGTCCGCCGTCTGCACCACGCGGCCCGTCGCGGCCGCCAGCTGCCGCCGGTAGACGTAGACCAGGAACTCCTCCAGCTCCGGCAGCAACAGCTCCACCAGCGGGTAGGCGATCTCGGTGCGCGTCATGCCGGTCTCGTGCGGCTCGGTGAGCCCCTCCAGGAAGGAGTCGATCTGCCAGTCGGCCAGCCGGGCCGTGGTCTGTCCCGTCGACCGCGCCACCTGGATGGCCATCGGCTCGCTCAGCAGCCCCGCTTCCACCAGGCCGGCCAGCCGCCGCAGCGCCAGCACGTCCGCCTCCGTGAGCGCCTTGGCCTGGCCGATGTCGGCGAAGCCCATGGCCCGCCAGAAACGCGTGGCCAGCTCCACGGAGACCCCTGCGCTGCGGGCCGCCTGGAAGGGGGTGTACTGCCGCTCCGCCCCGAGGATCAGCTGCTCGAGCCGTAGCGAGAGGGGGTCCAGCTCGATCTCGCCGGCACCCGCCACGATGTCCGCGCCGACCGCCATCTCGTCGTCGGCCGCAACCTCGTCGTCGGCCGCAACCTCGTCACCGGCCGTCGCCTCGTCACCGACCGCGCCTTCGTCGGCGGCCGCGTCCCGGGCTCCGGCCTCCTGAGCCGCGCCGGAATCCCTGTCGTCGGCGGTCACCGGCGGCCCCCTGTCCGATCCCTGCGCACTGCCCTTCCGTTCCCTCTTCCGGTTCGGTTCCGGCCCACGGCCGCCCCGAACTGGGCGGACCGCCACAACGATACGTCAGGTGTGCCCTAGCTCACTCTCCCCTGCGAAGCTGGGAAAACTCTTTGCTCAGGGGCGCAAAAATTCTCGCGGATCTCTGCTTGCCCGCTGCCCGCGAGCTATGGCGTGGCGCGCAGATGCACGATGTCCCCGGCGGAGACCGGCTCCTGCACGCCCCCCTCGGTGGCGAGCACCAGCCGTCCGTCGCCGTCGATCGCGACCGCCTCGCCGACGCGCTCCCCGCCGCCGGGCAGCTCGGCGCGCACCCTACGGCCCAGGGTGGCGCACCCCGCCGCGTACGTCTCCTGCAACCCGCACGGCCCGGGGTCGCCCCCGAACCTGCGCCACTCCCCGTACCACTCCTCGATCGACCGCAGCACCGCGCGCAGCAGCGGGTCGCGGTCGGTGGAGACGGCGCCCGCGAGCGCCAGCGACCCGGCCGTGGGCACGGGCAGCTCGTCGGCGCGCAGCGAGATGTTCAGGCCGACGCCGATGACCACCGCGTCGCCGGTCCGCTCGGCCAGGATCCCGCCGAACTTCCGCTCCTCCTCCCCGACCGTCACCAGCAGGTCGTTCGGCCACTTCAGCCCGGTGTCCACGCCCGCCGTCCGGGAGAGCGCCCCGGCGGTGGCGACCCCGGCGAGCAGCGGCAGCCACCCCCACCGCTCGGTGGGCACCCCGGCGGCGCCCGGCCGCAGCAGCACCGAGAAGAACAGCCCGGAGCGGGGCGGGGCAGTCCAGGTGCGGTCCAGCCGGCCGCGCCCGGCGGTCTGTTCCTCGGCGATGAGCACCGCGCCCTCCGGGGCCCCCGCGGCCGCCCGGGTGACCAGGTCGGTGTTGGTCGAGCCGGTCGCCTGCACCACGTCGAGCTCGGTCCACAGCCGACCGGGGCGCACCAGCGCGCGGCGCAGCGCGGCGGCGACCAGCGGGGGACGTTCCAGGTCGGACCAGCGGCCGCCGGGGCCGCCCGGGGTTCCCGGGCTCCCCGGGGTGTCAGAAGGCGTCACAGGGGCCAGCCTAAGGTCAGGAGGTGTGGCCAACGACGCAGTGCCCGCATACTGTCCCGCCGATACGCTACGTGCCAGTAGCCCAGCCGGCGCAAGCGCCCTGATCCCGCCCGCCAGCCCCCGCTTCCGGGCCCGATTCTTAAGCCCCCGAGGACGAGCAGGAGCCGCATCCCGATGTCCGAGCCTGAGATCTCCTCCGAGATTCCCGATCGTCACACCACCGCGGGCAAGCTCGCGGATCTGCAGCGCCGCATCGACGAGGCCACGCACGCGGGCTCGGCGCGAGCGGTGGAGAAGCAGCACGCCAAGGGCAAGCTGACCGCGCGCGAGCGCATCGGCCTGCTCCTCGACGAGGGCTCGTTCACCGAACTCGACGAGTTCGCGCGGCACCGCTCGACCAACTTCGGCATCGAGAAGAACCGCCCGTACGGCGACGGCGTGGTGACCGGCTACGGCACGGTGGACGGCCGTCCGGTCTGCGTCTACTCCCAGGACTTCACGATCTTCGGCGGCTCGCTCGGCGAGGTCTACGGCGAGAAGATCGTCAAGGTCATGGACTTCGCCCTGAAGACCGGCTGCCCGATCATCGGCATCAACGACGGCGGGGGCGCCCGGATCCAGGAGGGCGTGGTCGCCCTCGGTCTGTTCGCCGAGATCTTCCGCCGCAATGTCCACGCCTCCGGCGTCATCCCGCAGATCAGCCTGATCGTCGGGCCGTGCGCGGGCGGGGCCGTCTACTCCCCCGCGATCACCGACTTCACGGTGATGGTCGACCAGACCTCGCACATGTTCATCACGGGACCGGACGTGATCAAGACGGTCACCGGCGAGGACGTGGGCTTCGAGGCCCTGGGCGGGGCCCGTACGCACAACACCACCTCGGGCGTGGCCCACTACATGGCGGCCGACGAGAAGGACGCCTTCGAGTACGTCAAGGCGCTGCTGTCCTACCTCCCGTCCAACAACCTCTCCGAGCCGCCGGCCTTCCCCGACGACGCCGACCTGGAGGTCGGCGACGAGGACCGGGAGCTGGACGTGCTCATCCCGGACTCGGCGAACCAGCCGTACGACATGCACAAGGCGATCGAGCATGTGCTGGACGACGGCGAGTTCCTGGAGACCCAGCCGCTCTTCGCGCCGAACATCATCACCGGCTTCGGGCGGGTCGAGGGCCACCCGGTGGGCATCGTCGCCAACCAGCCGCTTCAGTTCGCGGGCTGTCTGGACATCGACGCCTCCGAGAAGGCCGCCCGCTTCGTCCGCACCTGCGACGCCTTCAACGTCCCGGTCCTGACCTTCGTGGACGTGCCCGGCTTCCTGCCCGGCACCGACCAGGAGTACAACGGCATCATCCGGCGCGGCGCCAAGCTGATCTACGCCTACGCGGAGGCGACCGTCCCGCTGATCACGGTCATCACCCGCAAGGCCTTCGGCGGCGCCTACGACGTCATGGGCTCCAAGCACCTGGGCGCCGACCTCAACCTGGCCTGGCCGACCGCGCAGATCGCGGTCATGGGCGCCCAGGGCGCGGTCAACATCCTGCACCGGCGGACCATCGCGGCCGCCGAGGACCCCGAGGCGACCCGCGCCGAGCTGATCGCCGACTACGAGGACACGCTCCTCAACCCGTACACCGCCGCCGAGCGCGGCTACGTCGACGCGGTGATCATGCCGTCCGACACCCGCCGCCACATCGTCCGGGGCCTGCGCTCGCTGCGCAACAAGCGCGAGAGCCTGCCCCCGAAGAAGCACGGCAACATCCCGCTGTAGGCGACATCCCCCATCCCCATCCCAGGAAGGGCTGTTTCCATGATCAAGATCATACGGGGCAATCCGACCCCAGAGGAGCTCGCCGCCGCGCTCGCGGTGGTCCAAGCGCGCGCGGCGGCCGCAGCGGCCGCCGCGCAGGGCGAGGGCGCGCCACCGGAGTGGTCCGACCCGGCCCGCACCATCCCCGCCCGCCGGGTGCCACACCCGGGGCCGAGGGCGTGGCGTACGACGTACTGGCCGAGCTGAGGCGCGTACCGGCCAGGTCGTAGCGGCGTTCACGGCCTTGCCCAAGTCATCGTTTGCGCGAAAATAGTCCCTTCCGCCCGTGGCGCCTGAGTACGGGTACTCAGGCGCCACGGCCATGGAACGGCGCAGGATCGACCGCATGCTGTGGTCCGACCCGCCCGATGAGCCGCCCGACGAGCTGCGGCGGGCCCAGAACATGCTCCGCCGCGCGGGCACCGTGCTCGCGGTCGCGACCCTGGCCCTGATGCTGCTGCTGAGCCTGCACCCGTGACCGGCGGCCGGGCCTACTCGGTGCCTGGCTCCCGGCCCACCGCGCGGCCCGACTGCCCCCGGCGGACGCGGTACGCGAGTGGTGACGGGTCGCGCCCCCGGCCCCTGTCTCGGGCCATCGGGCCGAAACCACAGCATGCCCCGACAACCCGCGCCGGGCCCCGCGGCAAGGCCCGGCGGGCCCCCGGGGCACAGCCCCGAGCGCGGGCCCAGGGCGCAGCCCCCACGCGGCGGAGCCGCACATCGAAACCGCGCAAAGGGCGAGGCGGGGGCTCGTATCACCGGGCGGCTCCGCCGCGTGGTGCCGCCCGCCTAACCTAGGCGCATGACTGACACGCAGCGCGCTCTCATCCTCGCCTCCGCCTCCCCCGCCCGCCGGGCCCTGCTGCGCCAGGCCGGCCTGGCCTTCGAGGTGATCGTCAGCGGCGTGGACGAGGACGCGCTGAACGCCGACACCCCCGCCGAGCTGGCGCGCATACTCGCCGAGGCCAAGGCGGGCGCCGTGGCCGCGCTCCCGGAGGCGGCCGGGGCGCTGGTCATCGGCTGCGACTCGGTCCTGGAACTCGACGGCCAGGCGCTCGGCAAGCCCGCGGACGCCGAGGAGGCCACCGCCCGCTGGAAGTCCATGCGTGGCCGCTCCGGCGTACTGCGGACCGGGCACTGCCTGATCGACACGGCGACCGGCCGCCGCACCTCCGACACCGCCTCCACCACGGTCCACTTCGGCGAGCCGACCGACGCCGAGATCGCGGCGTACGTCGCCAGCGGCGAACCGCTGCACGTGGCGGGCGCGTTCACGCTCGACGGCCGTTCGGCGCCCTTCATCGACGGCATCGAGGGAGACGCGGCGAACGTCATCGGGCTGTCCCTGCCGCTGCTGCGCCGACTCCTGGCCGAGCTGGGCGTGAGCATCACCGACCTGTGGGCCGACGCCGAGCGATGACCGCCGGGCGGTGACCCGCCGAGGCCAGTCAGAGCGCCGACCGCTCGGCGCCCCTCAGGCCCTCAAGCCCTCAGGCCGGATCCGGATGCGGCGCGTCCCCGCCTGAGGCTCCCCGGGCCGCCGTGGTGCCCGGGGCGGCGGCGTCGCCCTCGGCCGCGCCCGCCGGCTCGTCGTACGACAACAGGCTCAGCACAATCAGGCCGAGCATCACCATCATGAGCGCGAAGGCCGACCAGCCGACCAGGCCGACCGAGAAGGCGCCCACCAGGCCGTGCACCACCGCGCAGGTGACGAGCAGAATGCGGGCCAGGCGCCCGGGCGCGCGGTCCCGTACAGCGGTGCGCAGCAGCACCAGGCCGCACAGCAGCAGATAGAGGCCGAAGACCCCGCCCGCGACCCAGGTGCCGATCGACATCGCGTCCGTGTCGAGGCCGCCCAGGGACATCTGCTGCCGGTCGACCACCAGGCCCAGGACCCAGTTGAGCAGCGCTATCCCGGCCGCCTCCACGATCAGCATCACGGCCGTCACCACGGCCACGGGTCTGCGCGCCACCCCGCCCACCTCTTCCGCTGCACCGGCTCGGGGCCGTCCCCCCGAGGAGGTTCGACATTGTGAACGCTACTAACGAGTAAGCCCCCCGACAAGGGGGCGCGAACGCACTTGTACGACCGGAACCCCGCGGCAAAGTTTCCGTCCCCCGTTCGTAGGGATCCCACAAAGAAACATGCAGCACCGCCGCTCGGGTCACCGGAGATCCTGGCCACGGCGTGAACCGCCGTACGGCCCGAAAAACCGGGCGTACCGTGGAACGACGGGGGAGTCGGCTGCCTCTTCTCGGCAGGGTTCACGCTCCGTGTGGTCAAGCTCACGCCCGAGTTCTTCTCGGCGTGTGGTGTCGCCAGTACCTAAACTCGGCTTGTTTCGAGGAGGGAGCCATCGTGCGCAAGGTGCTCATCGCCAATCGTGGCGAAATCGCGGTCCGCGTTGCCCGTGCCTGTCGGGATGCCGGGATCGCGAGTGTTGCGGTCTACGCCGATCCGGACCGGGACGCGGTACACGTGCGCGCGGCCGACGAAGCGTACGCGCTGGGCGGTGACACCCCCGCCGCCAGCTATCTCGACCAGACCAAGGTCCTGGCCGCCGCCGCCGAGTCCGGCGCGGACGCCATCCACCCCGGCTACGGCTTCCTCTCCGAGAACGCCGAATTCGCCCAGGCCGTCCTCGACGCCGGCCTGACCTGGATCGGCCCCCCACCCGCGGCCATCCGCGACCTCGGCGACAAAGTCGCAGCCCGCCACATCGCCCAGCGAGCCGGAGCCCCCCTGGTCGCCGGCACCCCCGACCCCGTCTCCGGCGCCGACGAAGTCCTCGCCTTCGCCCAGGAACACGGCCTGCCCATCGCCATCAAAGCCGCCTTCGGCGGCGGCGGCCGCGGCCTGAAAGTCGCCCGCACCCTCGAAGAAGTCCCCGAACTCTACGACTCCGCCGTCCGCGAAGCCGTCGCCGCCTTCGGCCGCGGCGAATGCTTCGTCGAGCGCTACCTCGACAAACCCCGCCACGTCGAAACCCAGTGCCTCGCCGACACCCACGGCAACGTCGTCGTCGTCTCCACCCGCGACTGCTCCCTCCAGCGCCGCCACCAAAAACTCGTCGAAGAAGCCCCCGCCCCCTTCCTCACCGACACCCAGAACGCCGAGCTCTACCGCGCCTCCAAAGCCATCCTCAAAGAAGCCGGATACGTCGGCGCCGGCACCGTCGAATTCCTGGTCGGCACCGACGGCACCATCTCCTTCCTCGAGGTCAACACCCGCCTCCAGGTCGAACACCCGGTCACCGAAGAAGTCACCGGCATCGACCTGGTCCGCGAAATGTTCCGCATCGCCGACGGCGAACCCCTCGGCTACGACGACCCCCCACTCCGAGGCCACTCCTTCGAGTTCCGCATCAACGGCGAAGACCCCGGCCGAGGCTTCCTCCCCGCCCCCGGCACCGTCACCACCTTCACACCCCCCACCGGCCCCGGCGTCCGCCTGGACGCCGGAGTCGAATCCGGCAGCGTGATCGGCCCCGCCTGGGACTCCCTCCTCGCCAAACTCATCATCACCGGCGCCACCCGCACCCAAGCCCTCCAACGCGCCGCCCGCGCCCTCGCCGAGTTCCAGGTCGAAGGCATGGCCACCGCCATCCCCTTCCACCAGGCCGTCGTCACCGACCCCGCCTTCACCAGCGATCCCTTCACCATCCACACCCGCTGGATCGAAACCGAATTCACCAACACCATCACCCCCTACACCCCCACCAGCACCGACGAGGCAGAGGAGCCCGTCGCGCGGGAGACGGTGGTCGTCGAGGTCGGCGGCAAGCGGCTGGAGGTCTCCCTCCCCGCATCCCTGGGCATGGCCACAGCCCCCACGGGCGGCGGCGCCGGAGCGAAGAAGCCCAAGCGCAAGGCGGTGAAGAAGTCCGGCTCGGCCGCCTCGGGTGACGCGCTGGCCTCGCCCATGCAGGGCACCATCGTCAAGGTCGCCGTCGCCGAAGGAGACACGGTCGCCGAGGGTGACCTGGTCGTGGTCCTGGAAGCGATGAAGATGGAACAGCCCCTCAACGCCCACCGCGCCGGCACCATCAAGGGCCTGTCCGCCGAAGTCGGCGCCTCCCTCACCGCCGGCGCCGTCATCTGCGAAATCAAGGACTGACAGCCAGGCAGACAGCCGAACCCTGGGCCCCGGTCGATCCCTCGACCGGGGCCCAGGTGCATACGGTGGCGACCGGCGCCGCCCGCGCGGCAGGATGTGAGCTCGGCCGAGCAGGGGGAGCCCATGGCGCAGGAGAATCTGGAAGCACTCATCAGGCGGATCCAGGCGGCCGCGCGGAGCGGGGACCCGGCGGCGCGGCGGGCGTGGGACGCGCTGATCGCGCTGGTGCTGCGGCGGGAGGCCGCCCCGGGAGACCTTGTGATGGCTCCGCACCAACTCGTCGTACTGATCGAGGAACGCAGCCGCGAGGACCAACAGTTCGCCCAGGCCTTCCAGGAGTGGACGAGCCGATACGGCACGATCGCCGGGAGCGGCGAGGTCCACAACGAGATCAGCGGATCCATCAACATCAACGGCCCTGTCATCCAAGGACGGGACTTCCACGAAAGCATCACGTTCGGGGACGCCCACGCCGCCCGGCCCCCCGGCCCTCCGTTCGGCGACGACGACTGGGACGACGAGACGGACGACAACGCGTGACCCGTCCGCCCGACACCCACCCACGGGAGGCCCGCCCCCGTGGGTGACATCGCCAAGGGCGTGCTCGGCGGCGCCTGGACCCTGCTCGTCGGCTGGATCCTGCCCACCGCCCTCAACCTGTCCGTCTTCTTCTTCGCCGTCGCGCCCAGCCTCCACCACATCGACCTGGCGCAGCGCCTGTGGCCCTCGTCGAAGGTCAACACCGCCCTCCTCCTGCTGACCGTCTCCCTCCTCCTCGGCCTCGTCGTCTCGGCGGTGCAGACCCTCCTCTACCGCCTCCTGGAGGGTTATGTCCTGTGGCCCGCCACCGCCTACGACGCGCGCTGCCGCCGCCATCGGCAGACCAAGCGGGACCTCCGCGACCGCCTCACGCTGCTGCGGCTGGAGGGCCGCGAGCGCGAGGGCGGGCTGCCGCCGGAGGCCGCCCGGCAACTGGCCGGCCTGCGCGCCAACCCCCGTATCGCCCGCGCCGCCCGCAGGGACCGCCTCCGTACGGCGGCCCAACGCGCCCTGTTGCAGGAGCGGTTGATCCGCTACCCCATCGACGACGACCAGGTCGCCCCCACCCGCCTGGGCAACGCCATCCGCCGTCTCGAGGAGTACGGCTATGACCGCTTCCGCCTCGACACCCAGGTGCTGTGGGGCGAACTGACCGGCACGGCGCCGGAACAGGTCCGCCGCCACGAGGAACTGGCCCGTGCCAGCGTCGACTTCTTCATCGCCCTGCTCTACGGCCACGCCGCGGTGGCTGCGGCCGCGCTGGCCGCCCTGGCCTCCGGGGACGCGGACCGCCCCGTACTGCTGACCACCGCCGCCGTCCTGGTCGCGCTGATCCCGCTGTGGTACCGGTCCGCCGTGACCGCCACCGACGAGTGGACCGCCGCCGTACGGGCGCTGGTCAACGTGGGCCGCAAGCCGCTGGCCGAGTCGCTGGGCCTGGCGCTGCCGCCCGCGCTGGCCGCCGAGCGCACCATGTGGACGCTGGTCTCCCGGCTGTCCCGGCTCCCCTACCACGAGCGCGCGGCCGCCCTCGACCCGTACCGCGCCGATCCCCAGCCGCCGCTGGTCTGGCCGCAGCCCCCGCCGCCGACGCCGCCCGGCCCCGGCTCGTAATGGCATGCTTGGTCCAGGCACCCGTACCACCCGTACGACCGACGGCGCAGGGAGGACCGCGATGGCAACCGAGACAGCCACGGCGCACACCCCGCCGCGCGCCATGCGCGCCGACGCGCGCCGCAATTACGAGCGGCTGCTGACCGAGGCCAGGACCGCGTTCGTCGAGCACGGCACCGACGCGTCGTTGGAGGACATCGCGCGCCGCGCGGGCGTCGGGATCGGCACCCTCTACCGGCACTTCCCCAACCGCACCGCGCTCATGGGCGCCGTCTTCCAGAAAGAGGTGTGCGCGCTGCTGGCGCGCGCCCGCGAGCTGGCCAAGGCGCCGCGGCCGTGCCATGCGCTGGTCGACTGGTTGCGCGAGATCATCGATTACGCCAGCACCTACCGCGGGCTCTCGCACGCCCTGATGGCGGCCTCCGGGGACGAGAGCTCATCGCTGGCCCAGGGGTGCGGTCTGCCGATGCGCGAGGCGGGCAGCGCCCTGCTCGCCCGCGCCCAGCAGTCCGGGAACGTACGGTCGGATGTCGGCATAGACGATCTGATGCAGCTGACCAACGCCATCTCGCTGGCCGTGGAACAGTCGCCGGACGACCCGGAGTTGGCCGACCGGCTACTGGCCCTGACCTTCACCGGCCTCAAGCCCCGCTGAGCCGGCTGAGGCTTCACCGCCCTCACCGCCCTCACCGCCCTCAGCGCCGCCGTGGCGCCAGGTCCGCGACCCGGCCTCCCGGCTGCTCCGCCAGCGGCGCCGCGCCGCGCAGCGTGGCACCGGGCCCGGGCCCCGGTGGGTGCGGGTGGTTGCGGCGCGGTCCGGGGAGCGGTAGCCCCTCCTCCGTACCGCGCGGCGGGCCGCCGAGCCGGGGCTGCTGGCGCCCCGGCCCCGCCGGGCCGCCCTCACCGCCGCCCGCCGGGCCCGAGCCCGCGCCCGGGCCGGCCACCGCGATCTGCACGCCCTGGTCGGCGAGGGCCTGAAGCTCGGTCAGGGCGCGGTCGTCGTGCGGGGGCGGCTCGTCCGTCACCAGACGGGTGATCACATCCGTCGGCACCGTCTGGAACATGGTGTCGGTGCCCAGCTTGGTGTGGTCCGCGAGGACCACCACCTCCGCCGCCGCCTGCACCAGCGCCCGGTCGACGCTGGCCGACAGCATGTTGGACGTGGACAGGCCGCGCTCGGCGGTCAGCCCGCTGCCGGACAGGAAGGCCCGGCTGACCCGCAGCCCTTGGAGGGACTGCTCGGCACCGCTGCCGACCAGCGCGTAGTTGGAGCCGCGCAGGGTGCCGCCGGTCATGACGACCTCCACCCGATTGGCATGCGCCAACGCCTGCGCGACCAGCAGGGAGTTGGTGACCACGGTCAGGCCCGGGACGCGCGCGAGCCGGCGGGCCAGCTCCTGCGTGGTCGTCCCGGCGCCGACCACGACGGCCTCGCCCTCGTCGACGAGACCGGCCGCGAGATCGGCGATGGCCGTCTTCTCCGCGGTCGCTAGATGGGATTTCTGCGGGAAGCCGGACTCCCTGGTGAATCCGCCCGGCAGCACCGCACCGCCGTGCCGGCGGTCGAGCAGTCCTTCTGCCTCCAGCGCCCGCACATCCCGCCGTACGGTCACTTCGGAGGTCTGGACGACGCGGGCGAGCTCGCGGAGCGACACCGCTCCGTTCGCACGCACCATTTCAAGGATCAATTGGCGACGTTCAGCAGCGAACACGAAACTGACAGTAACGCCAGCGACCGTCTGGTTTCAGCAGCTTGCCCCAATTAACAGATGTTGTTCGTCTGCGACCCCACGAGATGGTATAGGGCGGATATAGGGGGCGAACTACGCCTCTTCCTGCGTCTTGCGCGTGTGCAGCTGCCGCGCCACCTCGGCGATCGAGCCGGACAGCGACGGGTACACCGTGAAGGCGCTGGCGATCTGCTCCACCGTCAGGTTGTTGTCGACCGCGAGCGACATCGGGTGGATCAGCTCGCTGGCGCGCGGCGCGACCACCACACCGCCGACCACGATGCCGGTACCCGGACGGCAGAAGATCTTCACAAAGCCGTCCCGGATGCCCTGCATCTTCGCCCGCGGGTTGCGCAGCAGCGGCAGTTTCACCACCCGGGCGTCGATCTTCCCGCCGTCCACATCGGCCTGAGAGTAGCCGACCGTGGCGATCTCCGGGTCCGTGAAGACGTTCGCCGAGACGGTCTTCAGATTCAGCGGAGCGACCGCGTCGCCGAGGAAGTGGTACATCGCGATCCGGCCCTGCATGGCCGCCACCGACGCCAGCGCCAGCACCCCGGTGCAGTCGCCCGCCGCGTACACGCCCGGCGCGCTGGTCCGCGAGACCTTGTCGGTCCAGATGTGCCCGGACTCCTTGAGCCGGACCCCGGCCTCCTCCAGGCCCATCTCGCCCGTGTTCGCGATCGAGCCGACGGCCATCAGACAGTGGGTGCCCGTGATCACCCGCCCGTCCGCGAGGGTCACCTCCACCCGGTCCCCGACCCGCTTGGCGGCCTGCGCCCGCGAGCGCGCCATCACGTTCATCCCGCGCCGGCGGAAGACGTCCTCCAGCACCGCCGCCGCGTCCGGGTCCTCGCCCGGCAGCACCCGGTCCCGGCTCGAGACGAGGGTGACCTTCGAACCCAGCGCCTGGTACGCGCCCGCGAACTCGGCACCCGTGACACCGGAGCCGACCACGATGAGCTCCTCCGGGAGCTCGTCCAGGTCGTACACCTGCGTCCAGTTCAGAATGCGCTCCCCGTCCGGCAGCGCGTCCGGGATCTCCCTCGGGTGCGCCCCGGTCGCCACCAGCACGGCGTCCGCGACCAGCGTCTGCTCGGTACCGTCCGCGGCCCGGACAATCACCTTCCGTGACCCGTCGGGCGCCTGCGCCGGCTCCAGCCGCCCACGCCCGCGCATCACGCGCGCGCCCGCGCGGGTGACCGAAGCGGTGATGTCATGCGACTGGGCCAGCGCCAGGCGCTTCACCCGTCGATTGACTTTGCCCAGGTCAACGCCCACCACCCGGGCCGCCTGCTCCAGGGGCGGGGTGTCATCGGCGACGATGATCCCCAACTCCTCGTAAGAAGAGTCGAAGTTCGTCATCACCTCAGCAGTGGCGATCAACGTCTTCGAAGGCACACAGTCGGTGAGCACCGATGCCCCACCCAGACCGTCGCAGTCGACGACGGTCACCTCCGCGCCGAGCTGGGCAGCGACGAGCGCCGCCTCATAGCCGCCGGGTCCGCCACCAATGATCACGATCCGAGTCACATGCTCCATTGTCCCGCACCCGTTCGAGATCACTCCTCCGGGGGTTCCCGGCGCCCCCGAAACCTTCACCTCCCACTCCCGTACCCTCTGAGCCATGTCGCTCTACGCCGCGTACGCCGGCAACCTCGACGCGCGGCTGATGTCCCGCCGCGCACCGCACTCCCCGCTGCGCGGCACGGGGTGGATCAACGGCTGGCGCCTGACCTTCGGCGGCGAACAGATGGGCTGGGAGGGCGCTCTCGTCACCATCGTCGAGGCCCCGCGCTCCCAGGTCTTCGTCGCCCTGTACGACATCGCCCCCATGGACGAGGAATCCATGGACCGCTGGGAGGGGGTCGGCCTCGACGTCTACCGCCGGATGCGGGTCCGCGTCCACACCCTGGACGGCGACGAGGCGGCCTGGCTGTACGTACTGAACGGCTACGAGGGCGGTCTGCCCTCCGCCCGCTACCTCGGCGAGATCGCGGACGCGGCCGAATCCGCGGGGGCCCCGCACGACTACGTCATGGAACTGCGCAAGCGCCCCTGCTGAGACCGCGGCCCGGCGACGCCTTCTCCGCCTCCTCTCCGCTTCCCCTCCGCACCTCTTCCGCGCGCCTCTTCCGCGCGCCTCTTCCGCGCGCCTCTTCCGCGCGCCTCTCCGCGTCTCGTCCGTGCACCTCTTCCGCGCGGTTCGATCGCGCCTTGGCAACGAATCGAACACCGCTGTCGATACTTCTACGCGCGTAGGCAATCACCGGCTAGTCTCATGCGCGTGAACGCATCAGTTACCCATCAGGGGGACCCCCACGCCGCCGCCGACGCCGCGGCCGCACGCCTGCGCGAACTCACCGGCGAAGAGACCCACGACGTCGCCCTGGTCCTCGGCTCCGGCTGGGTACCCGCCACCGACGCCCTCGGCGCCCCGGAGCACGAGTTCCCGGTCACCGATCTCCCCTCCTTCCCGCCGCCCGCCGTCGAGGGCCACGCGGGCAAGATCCGCTCGTACAAGATCAACGACAAGCGAGCGCTGGTCTTCCTCGGTCGCACGCACTACTACGAGGGCCGCGGTGTCGCCGCCGTCGCGCACGGCGTACGGACCGCCGTCGCCGCCGGCTGCAAGACCGTAGTCCTCACCAATGGCTGCGGCGGCCTCCGCGAGGGCATGCGCCCCGGCCAGCCGGTGCTGATCAGCGACCACATCAACCTCACCGCCGCCTCCCCGATCGCCGGTGCGCACTTCGTCGACCTCACCGACCTCTACTCGCCCCGGCTGCGCGCGCTCTGCAAGCAGATCGACCCCACCCTCGAGGAGGGCGTCTACGCGCAGTTCCCCGGCCCGCACTACGAGACGCCCGCCGAGATCACCATGACCCGCACCCTCGGGGCGGACCTCGTCGGCATGTCCACCGCCCTGGAGGCGATCGCCGCCCGCGAGGCGGGCGCCGAGGTCCTCGGCATCTCCCTGGTCACCAACCTCGCGGCAGGCATGACGGGCGAACCCCTCAACCACGAGGAGGTCCTCCAGGCGGGCCGCGACTCCGCCGCGCGCATGGGGAGCCTCCTGGCACAGGTCCTCGACCGCATCTGACCCCGGCCACCGACGACGCTCCGGGGCGGCGGGGCCCGACCCGCCAGCCCAGGGCCGTCGTCCTCGGGCCGCCGACTGGAGCCACCGCCCCCGGTCCCCTGCCCCGAGCCACTGTCCCCACCCGCCGACCCCGGGCCGCGGATCCGATCTACCGAAACGCCCTGCTGCCCTGCTGCCCTGCCCAGCCGACCTCGTCAACCACCAGACCGGTGGACAAGCGACCGCCGGCCGGGCGACGGGGTGACAGCTATCGACCACCACTCGGCACGGACCCATCCCGTGCCGGACCCGGACGGTCCCGGACGGTCCCGGACGGTCCCGGGCGTCACGGCCGTTTGCCGGGGTACTCACTGGTCAGCCACGCTCGGCGGCCGTGCCCGGCAGCGCCGAGCCGGCGGGCGCGGGGGCGCGGCAGCGCGGCTCGGGCCCGCCCCGGAACCGACACACGCCCCCCGAGACCCCCACAGCCACCCCCAGGAGGCCGCCCATGGCGCCCACCCCCGAGTCCGAACTCATCTCCAAGGCCAGCGCCTGGATGGCCGAGGACCCCGACCCCGAGACCCGCGAAGAGCTGGCCAAGCTGCTGGAGGCGGCCGACGCGGGCGAGGCGGGCACGTCCAGGGACCTCGACCAGCTCGCCGAGCGCTTCTCGGGCACCCTGCAGTTCGGCACCGCCGGCCTCCGCGGCGAGCTGGGCGCCGGGCCCATGCGCATGAACCGCGCCGTGGTCATCCGCGCCGCCGCCGGCCTCGCGGCGTACCTCACCAAGCAGGCGGGCTCCACCAGGCAGGCGGGCCCCACCGGGCAGCAGCCCGGCCTCGTCGTCATCGGCTACGACGCCCGCTACAAGAGCGCCGACTTCGCCCGCGACACCGCCGCCGTCATGACCGGCGCGGGCTTCCGGGCCGCTCTGCTCCCGCGCCCCCTCCCCACCCCCGTTCTCGCATTCGCCATCCGCCACCTCGGCGCGGTCGCCGGGGTCGAGGTCACCGCCAGCCACAACCCGCCCCGCGACAACGGCTACAAGGTCTACCTGGGCGACGGCTCCCAGATCGTGCCGCCCGCCGACCTCGACATCGCCGCCGAGATCGCCGCGATCGGCAGCCTCGACGACGTCCCCCGCCCGGACTCCGGCTGGGAGACCCTCGGCGACGACGCCCTGGACGCCTACCTGACCCGTACCGACGCCGTCCTCACCCCGGGCTCCCCGCGGGACGTACACGTCGTCTACACGCCCCTGCACGGCGTCGGCGGCGAGACCGTCACCGCCGCCTTCGCCCGCGCGGGCTTCCCGGCGCCCACGGTGGTCGCCGAGCAGGCCGACCCGGATCCGGCCTTTCCGACCGTAGCGTTCCCCAACCCGGAGGAGCCGGGGGCGATGGACCTGGCGTTCGCCACCGCTCGCGGCCTCGGCCCGGGGGGCGCCGACATCATCATCGCGAACGACCCGGACGCCGACCGCTGCGCGGTGGCCGTACCGGCCGCCACCCCCACCCAGTGGCGCATGCTCCGGGGCGACGAGGTCGGCGCGCTCCTCGCCACCCACCTCATCCACAAGAGCGCCCGCGGCACCTTCGCGACCTCGATCGTCTCGTCCTCCCTCCTGTCCCGCATCGCGCACGCCGCGGGCCTCCCGTACGCCGAGACGCTGACCGGCTTCAAGTGGCTGGCCCGGGTCGACGGGCTGCGCTACGCGTACGAGGAGGCGCTCGGCTACTGCGTCGACCCCGAGGGCGTACGTGACAAGGACGGCATCACAGCCGCGCTGCTCGTCGCCGAACTGACGGCCGAGCTCAAGGAGCAGGGCCGTACCCTCACCGATCTGCTCGACGACATCGCGCTGGAGCACGGGCTGCACGCCACCGACCAGCTGTCGGTCCGCGTCGAGGACCTGTCCTTGATCGCCCAGGCCATGAAGCGGCTGCGCGAACAGCCGCCCACCGAACTCGCGGGCCTCGCCGTGTCCTCCTGCGAGGACCTCTCGCGCGGTACGGCGACCCTGCCCCCGACGGACGGCCTGCGCTACCGCCTCTCCGGCCGCATCGGCATCAGCCCGGGGAGCACGATCCAGTCGGCCCGGGTGATCGTCCGCCCGAGCGGCACCGAGCCGAAGCTGAAGTGCTACCTGGAGGTGGTGGTCGACGTCCCCGGGGCGGACGCGCTGACGGCGGCGCGCGCGACGGCGGAGCAGGTCCTGTCGGCGCTCAAGGCGGATCTCGCGACGGCGGCGGGTATCTGAGGCAGGCCGCGTCCGGGACGCCTGAAGGGGCCCGCCGGGTTCCCGGCGGGCCGCACCTGGCCGGCGGCGGAAAACCGGTATCAACCACCCATCCGCCGGACGCGGAAGGTGCGGCGGTAGGTGTCCGGGGGCACGCCGACCGTGCGGTTGAAGTGCCGGCGCAGGGTCGTGGCGGTGCCCATGCCGGTGGCTTCCGCGATGACGTCGACACTGTCGTCGGTGGTCTCCAGCAGCTCCTGGGCGTGGCGGATCCGCTGGGTCAGCAGCCACTGCAGCGGGGTGGTACCGGTCACCGCCTTGAAGTGACGGCCCAGATTGCGCGAGCTCATGCTCGCTCGGCGGGCCAGGTCCTCCACGGTCAGCGGATGGTCCAGCCGTTCCATCACCCAGGGGAACAGATCGGCGAGCGGGTGGTTGTCCGGGGCGGGCACGGGGGTGTTGACGAACTGGGCCTGGCCGCCGTCCCGGTGCGGCGGCACGACCAGGCGGCGGGCGACCGTGTTGGCGATCGACGAGCCGTGGTCGAGGCGGACGAGGTGCAGGCACAGGTCCATGGCGGCGGCCTTGCCGGCGGAGGTGAGCACGCTGCCGCCGTCCACGTAGAGCACGTCCGGGTCCACCTCCACCCGGGGGTAGCGGGCGGCCAGGACATCGGTGTGCGCCCAGTGCGTGGTCGCGCGCCGCCCGTCCAGCAGACCGGCGGCCGCCAGCACGAACGCGCCCGTGCACAGGGAGGCCACGCGTGCGCCCGCCTCGTGGGCCGCGCGCACCGCGTCGACCAGGTCGGCGGGCGGGTCCTCGTCGACGTCGGCCCAGCCCGGGACGATCACAGTGTCGGCGCGCGCGAGCCGGTCGAGGCCGTGGTCGGGCTCCAGCCGGAACCGGCCGAGCCGCACGGCGCGCGGTCCGCAGACGGCGACGTCGTACCAGGGGTCGGCCACGCCAGTCATGTCGGCGGCGAAGACCTCGTACGCCAAGGACAGTTCGAAGTTCAGCATTCCGTCGGTGACGGCCAGCGCGACAGTGTCCACGTCCGGAATTGTATGGGTCATGTCGTTCCGGACACTCGTGTGGGACCCCCGCCTTCGTCAGGATGTCCGTGACAGACCACGGCAGATCATGTGAACACGAGGGGGAACCCATGGGATCGGGGCTCAAGGTAGCGGTGTTCGGCGCGTACGGGCACACCGGGCGCTTTGTGGTGGCACAGCTGCGGGAACACGGGTTCGTGCCCGTTCTCTCCGGGCGCGACGCCGACAAGCTGAAGCTCCTGGCGGAATCCGAATCCGGCCTGGACGCCCGCCCAGCGTCGGTCGACGACCCGGCCTCGCTCGACCGCGCCCTGGCCGGTGCCGCGGCCGTGATCAACTGCGCCGGGCCCTTCGCCACGACCGCCGCACCCGTGATCGAGGCGGCGCTGCGCGCCGGGATCCCGTATGTGGATGTGGCGGCCGAGATCGAGGCCAACGTCGATACGTTCGCGCACTTCTCCGACCGCGCCCGCGCCGCGGGAGCGGTGATCGTCCCCGCGATGGCCTTCTACGGCGGCCTCGGCGACCTGCTGGCCACCGCCGCGATGGGCGACTGGACGGCCGCCGACGAGGCGCACATCGCGTACGGGCTGAACAGTTGGCACCCCACCGCCGGGACGCGCGAGGCGGGCGCGGTCTCCCAGCAGCGGCGGGGCGGCCAGCGCATCCGTTACACGAACGGACAGCTGGAACACCACAACGATGAGCTGCCGACCCTGGAGTGGCCCTTCCCCGACCCGATGGGTCCCCGGGCCGTCATCGGGGAGTTCACGATGGCCGACGTCGTCACCGTCCCTAGCCATCTGTCCGTCCCCGAGGTGCGCACCTATATGGCGGTCGAGGCGGCCAGGGACCTGTCGGCCCCGGACACACCGGCGCCGACTGCGGTCGACGAGCGTGGGCGGTCCGCGCAGACCTTCCTCGTCGATGTCGTCGTGCGCTCCGGAGACACCGAACGACGCGCCGTGGCAAGGGGCCAGGACATCTACGCCGTCACCGCGCCGCTCGCGGTGGAAGCCGTTCACCGCATCCTCACGGGCCAGACCAGGACGGTCGGTGTCGCCTCCGCCGGCGAGATCTTCGACGCGCCCGGCTTCCTCCGCGCGCTGTCCTCGTACATGTCCTTCGAACTGTCTCAGTAGCGGGCGGCGCCCGCCCGCCGGTGCGGCTCGCCGGCGTAGTCGGGCAGGGCCACACCGCTGCTGACCTTCTCCCCGAGCCTGAGCATCCAGTTCAGGAAGACGGGCTTGGACAGCAGGCCGTTGCGGAAGCGCAGGCCGGTCGCGGTGCCGGGCGCGAGGAACTTCCCGGTGCGGTTGCCGCCGGTCTGGCAGCCCTTGGCGTACTTCCGGAGCCTGTCCTCGTAGCGCGTGAAGGCCGCTCGATGGTCGCCTCCGGCCCGCGCGAGCTCGCCGGCCAGCACATAGGCGGCCACCATGGCGGTCCCAGTGCCCATCCCCCCGATGGTGGCCCCGCACGCGGCGTCGCCCACCAGGCACACCCGGCCCCGTGACCAGGTGTCCACGTCCGCCCGGCTGATCGAGTCGAAGTACAGCTCAGGGGCGCGGCGCAGCGAATCGAGCAGGCGGGGCACCTCCCAGCCGAGCCCGGAGTAGGCGTCGGCGATCAGACGCTTCTGCTGCTCGGGGTCGTGGCGGTCGTACGACAGCTCGGGCGCGGCGAAGACGAAGAACGCCCCGGCCCGCGCCGGGTCCCGGTGGTCGGCCCCGACGGACGCGAGCCGCCCCGGCGTGTTGTAGCCGACCGAGCCCCGCTCCCACCCCCGTTCGTTGGCGAGCTGCCAGGTGGCGGCGTAGTAGCCGAGGTGGCTCACGTAGTCCTCTTCGGGGCCGAAGGCGAGGCGCCGGACGTTGGAGTGCAGCCCGTCCGCGCCGATCACCAGGTCGAACTCGCGCGAGGCCGCGTGCCGGAAGTCGACCCGCACGCCGGAGGGGGTCTCGGTGAGGCCGGTGATCGAGTCGCCGAAGATGTACTCGGTGTGGTCCAGGCCGCGCTCGTACAGCAGTTGGGCCAGGTCGCCGCGGAGCACCTCGATGGCGCCGCCGGCGAACTCCGCGGGCAGGTGCAGCAAGGTCCGGCCGCTTTCGTCGACGAAGCTCATCGGGGAGCCGCCGGTCTGCATCGCGCGCAGTTCGGGCAGCAGGCCCATGCGCTCCAGCACGGTCAGGTGCGTATCGCCCCGGAAGTCGACGGCCTGGCCGCCGCCGCGCAGGGCCGGGGCCAGCTCGACGACCGTCGGGTTGAAGCCGTGGCGCCCCAGCCAATAGGCCAGCGCCGGACCGGCGATGCTCGCGCCGGAAATGAGGACGTTCCGGTTCATGGTGCCTCCATCCCTGAGAACTGTGTCCGATGGACACGATTAATTACTGTGTACCATAGACGCAGTTATTTGGCACGCCAAGACGCCAAGGCATCGCGCGGTGAGAGGAGCGACGGACGTGGGCGACAACCACGCCGAGACCGTGCGGCTGCTGTGGGGCCCCCACACCAAGCCGTCGCGCGGCCCCCGGCCGACCCTCGACCTGGACCGCATCGCGCGGGCCGGGATCGAGATCGCCGACTCGGAGGGCCTGGCCGGCGTCTCCATGCAGCGGGTCGCCGCGCAACTGGGCGTCACCAAAATGGCGCTGTACCGCTACGTCCCGGGCAAGGCCGAGCTGGTCGCGCTGATGGTCGATGCCGCGATCGGCCCGTACCCGGCGGCGGACTCACAGCCGCCGGGCTGGCGGGGGCAATTGGCGGACTGGGCCCGCTGTCTGCTCTCCGTCTTTCAGCAACACCCATGGACGCTGGACGCCACCATCGGACCGCGGGTCATGGGGCCCGCGGAGCTGACCTGGATGGAGCGTGCCGTCTCCGCACTGGACGGTACGGGGCTCAGCGGCGCCGAGCGGATGGACGCGGTCGTCCTGCTGGTCGGCCATGTACGCGGCATCACCCAGCAGGCCCGGGCAGCGGGCCCGGCGGGCACCCCCGAGGCGGAGCTGAGCGGCATCCTCGCCGACCTGATGCGGGCACAGGGTGAGCGTTTCCCCGCCCTGGCTGCCGCCCTCGCCTCGGCGGAGCAGCCCGGCGGGCAGGACCAGGCGTGGGAGTTCGGCCTCCAGCGCATCCTGGACGGTCTGGCCGTACTCATCGACCAGCGCGGGCACTGACCGTCGTACACAATCGCGACCATGGATTTGAACGACGTACTGCGCTGCCTCAAGGAGGCCGAGACCGACCGGCGTCGGCCCGAACTCTCCGGCAGGCGCTATGTGTCCGTGGCCAACCGCTACTCCCATGACGACGCCTCCTCGCTGCCCCTCGACCTCTTCGACGGGATCGACGACGAGGAGGGCGAGGAATGCGAGACCCTCGCCGCGTTGGGCGAGGCCACATCCGTGTACGACGCGTTGGACATCCTGGCGTCCGCCGTGCTGGACGAGGTGGGGGATCCGCCCGGCGAGGACGACATGAGGGAGGCGGACCTCCAGCGGCTGGACGGCATCCACTCACCGGCGCACCGCGCTCTCGCGTGCCTGCTCATGGGCTACGACGGCGCCATCGACGTGGACACGAGCGCAGGCGCGGGCTGGTTCGCCGGTGCCCGCATCGTCTTCCTCAGCACAGCGGTCCCGCCCAACCAGGAAGCCGACTACGGCATCCTCGAACTCCAGCCCACCGGCGAGCCCACGGACGCCGACCGCGCGCTCATGGACGCCGCCGAGGCCGGTGACGCCGACGCCATCTCCGAGGCCCTGAGCGAGGGCGCCCACATCGACGCGCTGGACGAGCGTGGCATGAGCGCACTCCACATCGCCGTGGCCCACCGCCGGCCGTCCGCCGTGACGGCGCTGCTCGCGGCAGGAGCCGATCCCGGACTCCAGGCCGCCTACAACAACGCCCCCCAATTCGCGGCACTCGACGACATCGAGCGGGTCGCGGCCGGCACGGAGCGGATCGAGGACGCCGACCACCTGGACATCCTGCGCACACTCATCGAGGCCGGAGCCCCCATCAACGCGCAGAACCGCGACGGCTCGACGCTGCTCGACCTGGCGATCGCCACCCAGCCCTACTCCGAGGAGACGATCCGTTTCCTCGTCGGCAAGGGCGCACGCAGTGTCCGGCTCACGGATCCGGATTTCGGCCGCCTCCTGGCCGACCTGCCGTACCGCGGCGGCCGACAAGCCCTCGAAACACGCGTCAGCGAAGTGCGGTTCCTCCTGGAGTCGGGAGCCCGTCCCGAGGACGCCGAGGTGGCCGCCCAGCGGCCGTGGCTACGGGATCAGGACGGCCCGGCCTTGCACGCGCTGCTCCACTTCACCGGGTACTACGAGCGCGAGGTGCCCGGCGAGATACTTCTCGCACTCGTCGACGAACTCCTCCGCCACGGTGTCCGCGACACGTCGTACCAAGGCAGCACCGCGCTGGAGTGTGCCGAGGAGTGGGTGAAAAACGGTCACGCCAATTACGAGCCGGTGGTGCGAAGGCTGCGCGAGGCCGCCGCCGAGGACGACCTCTGACCGAGGGCAAACGGCCCGGCGGAGCTTTGGCTTTGTGGTGGGAATAGGACGGCGACACGCCGTGATGTCGGCGTGTCGCCGTCCTATTCTCACCACAAACACGCCGGCATTGCTCACAGGCGGGAGAAACAGGCCAGGTCGGTCAGCGGTTCCAACGCGTCCACGGCCGAACCGCTCATATCGATGCCCGCGAGCGCGACGAACAACGGCCTGGCGTCATGCCAGACCAGCCTCGCCCCGTAGGTTTCTCCACCCTGCTCGTCCAAAACCAGGCCGAGATACGCCACCAGGCCGCCGTCATCGCCGTCGACGGCGCGTTCCACATGGAAACCAACCTGGGCACGGAGGGCAGTTCCGAAACGGCGACCGAGCGCGAGCGGAGTCACGCCCACCGAACCGCCCCCGTCCACCCTGCTCTTGGCGAACGCGTACGACTGGCGGACTTCGGACCAGCCGCCCTCCGCCAGACACTCGACGAACGCGTCCAGGTCGGCCCGCAGGGCCGGGGGCAGCTCGATGGAGGGGACACACGCCCGCTGCCGCGCCCCGGCATCCTCTTCCTCCCCCGCCTCCCGCTGGTCGTCCCCGCCCGACGCCACCGGCGCGGGTTCGTCATCGATGCGCGTCAGATCAGGCGGAAGGAGGGTATAGCCCAGCTCCGCGAACACCGTCTCGGCAGCTGCCGCACCGTCCAGTTGCGGGTAGAAGGCCCACGAGTAGCTCCCCACAAGCTGGTGCCCCACCACCAGGGCCATCAGCGGCCGGGCGATCTCTGTGGCAGCGGACATGACCTCGGGCGGGAAGTCGTCCGGGTCCTCCGGAATCGCGGATTCAATCTCCTTGACGCACCGGTTGAGGAAGACGAACGGAGTGTCCAGCCACTCTTCCCGATCCACCGCATGCGCCGCCTCCACCGCGGCCGGCACCTGCCGGGGACGCAGAATGAGCGCCCTATTGTCCCCGTCGGCAGCGTCGCCGAAGGCGTCGGCGAACTCCTCCCGATCGAAGGCAGGCTCGATGCCGTGTTCGCTCAAGGTCACCCACACATTGCCCAGTGCCCAGGCCGCGTCGCCGGCGGCGATGGCCGCCAATACCCGGCGCTGCCGCGGATCGAGGTCGTCGCGCGTGAAGGGAGTCGGCAAGGACTCCCGGGCCCGCGGCCCGAACGTCGCCGCCAGCAGCATCTCGTACAGCGACATCGCCCGGTCCTCGTCCGTCTCCGAGACCAGGAGGGCGCACACCGCGTCGAGCAGTTCCGGGGACGCCTCGCCGGAAGCCAGCAGAGACTCGCAGCGGGCCAACGGACTGTCCCGGGTCAGCGCGCGGGTCCACTCGTGCAGCCGCGTCAGGCTCTCCCCGTCGCACAGCAGGCCGGTGAGCGTGTCCGCCACTTCCGCCCCACCGCGCGGCGCGCGGGCCAGCGCCCATGCCAGCCGCACCGCGCCGTCCGCCTCGCCGCCGTCCGCCTCGCCGCAGTCGGCCGACAGCCGCCCTGCGTCCATCTCGCCCAACGCCAGCCAGGCGCCCGCACGCACGGACGGCTCCGGATCGGCTGTCAGCCGCGCCACATCGTCGGCAGCCTCACGGAGTTCGGCCGACGACAGGGCCCACAGCACCCGAAAACGCACCCCCGCGTCGCCGTCCCGCAGCAGGGGCGTCAGCCGAGGCACCTGCACGGCCATCACCGCCAGCGCAGCGGCGTGCCCTGTGTCGCCGCCGTGGCACACATCGCCCAGGAACGACAGCAGATCCTGACGATCCGGATATCCGGGCTCCAGGAGGATATCGACCAGGAACGGAACCGCCGCGGCTGTCGCCTCGTACACCGACCCCTGATGGCACAGGCTCCCGTACATGTCATAAAAAGCACCGTTACGGTCTTCGGCATCGGCCGACCGCAGCGCACCCAGAAGCCCGGGAACGTCGGTGGCCGCGCCGTACGCGTGCTTCAGCGATGCCCAGTCCACGTCTTCGATGTTCACGTCGACATCCAAACATCCGGGTCAGACATCGCAACGATGGTTGGACACAGCGGAGTTACCGCCCGAGGCAACCCTGATCAGAGATCGACGGGCAGCGTTGCAAAGGAGGCCGACGACACCCACCGCTGACCGCCGTACGCGGCAAGGGCTTCCATCAGGTCGGTCCGCTGCCGCTCCGTCATCGGGCCGAGGACACAGATGGGGATCCGCCCGCTCGGGCGGACTTTGACCGTGCCTGGCTCGGGATAGATCCATCCTGCCGGCCGCATCATCGTCGGCCGCGTAGCGCCGGGTGCAAGGTCGAGGTGAACTCCGGTGTAACGGTACGACGGTGAGCCCTGGATCTCTTCGATGGCGACACGCTCGACCCGGTCCCAGGGGA
Source organism: Streptomyces sp. LZ34 (assembly GCF_053890475.1). Taxonomy (NCBI): domain Bacteria; kingdom Bacillati; phylum Actinomycetota; class Actinomycetes; order Kitasatosporales; family Streptomycetaceae; genus Streptomyces; species Streptomyces sp. LZ34. The sequence continues at coordinate 7,523,129 of NZ_CM132680.1, read as the reverse complement.
ACTCGTGTCTTCCTGCGCCGCTGTGGGTCACGATGCCCTGGGGGCCGACGTGCAGCGCCCATCCGGCTCTCTTTTTGCGCAGGAGCGCGTGTTGCACTTCCCAGAAGGTGATCACGACTGCCCAGACGACCGCGAGGGCCGCGATGACCGCAACAAGGCCCCCCAATACGAAGAGAAGCGCCCACGGGTTGTCATCGGCCTCAGGTCCCCTCTGGAAGCGCCCCGTACCGATCGGGAAGTAGATCATTCCTGTCGCCGCCATCGACAAGCCCACGGCCCAGAACCAGGCACGGAAGCGGCCCGGTCTGCCCGCGTAGGTGGACAGCCGCTCCTCGCCGGTCCAGGCCGCGTCGAACGGTTTGGCGGAGCTGGGCAGGCGCCGCGTCTGCACTGCCGTCTCCGTGGACGACACCAGTGCCCAAAGGACTCCTTGCGTGAGCGGGGCCCGGGCGAGCCTTGCCTTGGCAAGCACCGCCTTCATCGCCCCGGCCGTGCTGGCCAGCAGCGCTTTACGAGCCTCTGCCGAACTGTCCGCGGGACCGTACGCGGGCGCGGCCCGGAGGCGGCTGAGGCGTTCTAGGACGTGCCGTGCCGACTCGGGGCGTCGCTGGGGATCACGGGCCAGGAGTTCGGCGACCAGCGCCGTCAGCGCGGGCGGCAAGTCCGGGCGAAGTGAGGCGAGCGGGGGTGCGTCTTCGTCCAGTTTGCGGCGTACGAGCGCCAAGGCGTTGTGCCCGGTGAAGGGTGGCCGGCCAGTGAGCAGGGCGAACAGCACCCCGCCGAAGGCGTAGAGGTCCGAACGCACATCGCCGCGTTCGGTGAGGAACTGCTCCGGCGCGCCGTACTCAGGGGTGCCTGCAGGAGTCAGCTGGGAGGAACCCGCCACGGTGAACATGGTCTGGATGAACCCCGCGATGCCGAAGTCGACGACCTTCACGTGCCCGTCGGGGGTGATCATCACGTTGTGCGGCTTGATGTCGTAGTGGATGACACCGGCCTGATGCGCGGCGACGAGTGCCGCACAGATCCCGTACGCGATCTCCAGCGCTCGGGCAGGGGGCATCGGCCCTTTGTCACGGATGTGTTCGGCAAGCGTGGCGCCCTCGACCTTCTCCATGATCAGGAACAGCGCGTCCTCGTGAACACCGCGGTCGTGGAGGGCGACGGCGTTGGGATGGTTGACCTGCGCAGCAGCCACGGCCTCGCGCTCGAACCGCAGGGCCAGCTCCGAGTCGGGCGCATCCTGGAGGACGAGCAGCTTGACCGCGACATCGCGGCGCAGGCTCCGGTCTCTTCCGGCCCACACTTCGCCCATGCCGCCGCGGCCGAGCCGCTTGATCAGCTCGTACCGGCCCGCGATCAACTCCCCGCGTTCCAACGCCCACCCCCGTCGACTCGGGCATACGACAGCCAGGATACGAACGATGCGGCGCAACGGCCCCCGCCGGACGACGGGGGCCGTGCTCTGGTGCCGTTGGGCGTATCAGGCGGCGGGGAACTCTCCCCCCTTGACGGCCGAGACAAAGGACGACCAGGCCGCCGCCGGGAAGACCAGGGCGGGGCCGTGCGGGTCCTTGCTGTCGCGGACGGGGACCCGACCGGTGGACGCGCACGCGGGCGCCCACTCGACGCAATCACCGCCATCACCGTTGCTGTAGCTGGACTTGACCCACTCCGCGCGGGAGAGATCAGGGGTGCTACTCATGGCGTCAATGCCTCCATGACGGAACGGATGAATGCCGCCGTCTGGGTCGGCGACAAGGCGTATGCCCTGAGCAGATCGTACGACCGCATACGCCTCACCACCCTCTCCCTGTCCTCCAGGAGTTCACCCGTAGCGATGCTCTCCTCATAGGCGATGGTCGTACCGTCGTCCAGCGTCAGCAGATTCAGCGTGCCGCCCATCAGCGCATGCCCACCGTGCTCGAACGGCAGCAGCTGAATCACGCTGGTGGGAGTGTCCACCAGCTCGGCGAGGCGGGCCAGTTGGGCGCGCATGACCACCGGCTCGCCGATCGGCCGCCGCACGGACGCCTCGTCCAGGACCACCGACAGATGAGGCGCTGGGGCGCCTCGCAGCAGAGCCTGCCGACTCATCCGAGCCGCCACCTTCTCCTCTATTTCCTCTGCCGTCGCCTCGGGATTGCTGACCCGGAAAAGCTCCCGTGCGTAGTCCTCCGTCTGCAACAGACCGGGCACGAGCTGCCCGGCGTAGCAGGCGATGGCCTGCGCACGCGTCTCCAGTTCCATGCGTCGCCGGTACTTGTCCGGGTGCACCTCGCGCCGGGCCAGCGCGTACAGCTTCACGAAGATCCCGTCCGTGCCGAACGCAGCGTCCAGCTGAGCGGGGAGTTCGGGAGGGATCATGTACTCCGCGAGCTCGATCCGACCCAGGTGACTGCGGCTCGAGGACACCACTTCGGCGAGCTGATCCAGGCTCATCCCCGCCTCTTCGCGGTGCCGGCGCAGCTCGGCGCCGAAGAGATGGCGGACGCTTCGTTCGGGTGTCAGTTCGCGTTTCCGCGCGGCCATGTACGCAACTCCTGCCTCCCAAGGTGCGGTTGGGAGTCCAACCACTGCCGAGCGTACGCGCCGAGAGTCACCCTTGCACTACAAAGAGTCAACAGGCCCAGCCACATGCAGGACCCCCGCGACGCGCGACCGCCCGGGGGCGTGGCCACCAACGACAGAGGAGCTGATGACGTGATCGACCCTAACCGGTGCGCACCCACATGGGTCAGGGCCCTTTTGGCCTCCCGCGCGGAGGCGACCGCATGAACGCCACGACCGGCCTGCGCCTTCTGCCCTGGACCAGCCCGGACGGTAAACCGTGCTATCTGGCAGCGGACCACGGCGACAGCCTCTTGAGCCGACGCGCGGACGAGATCGAAGCCCTCCAGCTGTCCATGGGGACGCAGCTTCTCGGCCACGCCCGCCTGCTGCTCGGCGACCGCAAAGCGGACGCCGGGGAGCTCCGGTTCCTGGCGAACCGCCTGTGTGAGGCGCTGTGCGATGTGCTGCGCGTGGCCGAGAGCAGGGGCAGTCGCCTGCCTGCGCACGACGAGGACCACGACTACGGTGAGCGGCCATGACCGATCACGCGGACCACGGCACCGACCCGACTCGGCACCCGGAACTCCTGACATGGCTGGCCGAACGCCAGGCCGCGTTCCCCTCCTGGGCGCAGAGCAACGGCCCGGCGGACCGGTTCGACTTCACGCCCGCTTCCCTCGACGTCCTCGAAATTCTGCTGAAGGAGACGTTCGACACCGATGCGGAGCTCGCCGCACGGCGGCGCGAGCCGTTCGTCCAGGGCGCCGTCTGGTATCTGGGCGAGGCGATCTGCCGCACCCGGGGCACGGTGTGGAAGTACGAGCCGGACATCGACACCCGGACAACTCCCCCGCTGTTCGACCCGGCCGACCGGCCCGGCGTCCTCGACACCCCCTGCGTCAGCCTCTCCACCGACGGCCCGGAGAAGGGCCTGTACCCGCTGAACGTGCTGCGCCGCGTGCTGATGGACCGGGACGAGTTGGGCAACCCGGTCGATGAGCGCCTGGCGGACGCGATGGAAGACGACTACCTCGACGAAGACTTCGACGAGGACAACGAAGACGACGGGGATGAGGACTGAGCCGTCCGGCGTGACAGACGATGGACCGTGCCCGCTCAGGTGATCGCCAGCTCCGCGTCCACCGCGGTCTGGACGGACGTACGCCCGAACTGGTCCTACACCAAATATCCCCAGAAAGGGCGGCCTGCGCACCGCGCAGACCGCGCGGTGCGTGGGCGGCATCGGCCGGCGATCACCCGTAGAGCGAGCGGGCTCCCGGGCTGTTGCCCTTGAAGCGCTGGCCCGCGGCGATCTCCTCGCCGACCACCGACCAGACGGTCTCGTCGTCCTGGAAGGGGAGCAGGTCAATGCTGCTCGTCTCCTGACGGATACGCTCGACCTCGCGCTCCAGGCGCTCGAAGTCGGCTTCCTCGTCGCCGTCGTCGCCGCTGAAGGTCAACTCCTCGAGCAGGCACTGGAACCGGAGGGTGACCTGGACGAGGGAGGAGACGTCCGTGTGGAGTTCCTGCACGGTCTCCTCGTCGGCGTCGAAGGCGTGCACCTTGCCGGAACCGGGGTCGAGGGCGAGATGGGCGTTGAGCAGCCAGCCGATGACAGGCCATTCGCCCGCGTCCTCCGAGGCGTCCTCGAAGTCGTCGGCGTCGGCGACGCCCTGGACGAGGGGCAGCCGGCCGGTGTCCTCGTCGGGCTCACGCAGCCGGAGCGTCCCGGTGGGGACGCCGACGGTCTGCAGGAGACGGGCGCCCTCGGTGTCCGCGGACAGTCGGTCCTGTGCGGTGTGCCGCCATCAGAAACGGCGTCTTAGTTAACAACGGGAGGCGATAGAGGGACGATTTCCCGGTCGAAGAAATCAAAAAACGGCTCGGCGCGATCGTAAAGAGCGTTGAAGCCGACCGATGTTTCTTTGATCAGCTCTGGATTCGTGAACCGATTGGCCCCTGCCGCATTTCCGTCGTCATCATAAACAACTTCATACATGGCCACATCCCCAAGAATCACAACTTCGGGGACAGGACGTCGCTCTTCGACATCCACGATCTTACGGGCATCGACGACCTTGATTTGATCACCCAACTCGACGCGCAGACGGAGCACGAACAGCTCCCACTGCACGTAGGGAGTAACAGGGAACTCCACAACCCGAAGACGGCGCTCTGTGACGTTGAGCTCGGAAGCCTTTCGGAATTGCTTGGCGTATACTTCGCGCTTCTCCTCGATAAGAGATAGCGCTTCAGTCCACTCTCCGGCAGCAAAGGCTTCCCAGCTCGAGAAGCCTCGCTCCTTGAAGTTCTGGCCGCGCTCCAGCTTGTTCAGAAATCCGATGCCGCCCTCATAAACGCGGCGAAAATCCTCGTGATACGCCGGACGCATCAAGCGCTCGGAGGCGCCGCTCGGAAACGAATCAAACACTGGGGATATCCGGCTTCGCTGCGATCATCATGCTCCTGGGGATTACTACCAGCCGCTCGTCGGCTCCCACAGAGACTCCTGGAGGCAGGGACTTGCCGAGTGAGTCCGTGAGGTCCCTTCCGATAATAGCGACATCACCATTACCAAGTTCCCAGATATCAGGGCAGTCCGGATTATCCGTCGTCGTCCCTAGTTCTTGGGGTGATTTACCCAGACGCCTCTTGAAGGTCGTCGACGGGTCGGCTTCCCACGGCCTAGCCATAGCCATCACTCCCTGACCGTACCCAGATTTTGGCCAACCATACTGCTGCGACATCGGGTTGACCACGCATGGCGCACAGTTCAAGTCATCAGGCATATGCCAAAGGCAAACGACTGAGTGGTGATCCTTGTTGAGTGGGCTCAGCAGTGAAATGATATGCGGCCACAAAGCATCATCACGCAATCACGGCATAGCCATCCTATCCGATCTATTGGCGCGAAGCCGGACCTTTGTTCGATGGCCACAGAGGGAGTCATGCAGACATCCATTTCACACAGGGCGCGGATTTCCGCAACCGAGCCGTATCGACAAATTGCAGTTCGATGAGCGCAACCATGGACGGCCACGCTGAGGATGACGGTCGTGTCTACCAGTCCGCAGGCGACCAACACATCAATGAGCATCATTACTATGGGGCCGAAAGAGCCGTAATGGGCGGTCCGGACTCTGTTCGTCGTCCGGCGATTGGTCGGGCGCCCACGGTCCTGCGCGACCGCGCCGAGGTGTTGGAGCGCTTGCAGGCAAGTGTCGGAAGGGAGCGCGGTGGTGAGGTCTACGTGCTCCATGGCATGGGTGGCTGCGGTAAGACAGCCGTGGCTTATGTCCTCTTCCAGTTCGCCACTGAGGAGAGCGGGCGGATCGGCCTGTGGGTGAATGCTGCTGACCGTGCGAGCTTACGTGCCGGCATGCTGGCCGTCGCAGCTGACCGAGGTGCCGGCGACGGCGAACTACTGGCTGCCAGAAATGGGCTCCGGCCTGCGGCTGATCTCGTGTGGCACTGTCTCGACCGTTCCCCTGAGTCCTGGCTGTTGGTGCTCGATAATGCAGACGACCCCGAGATCCTTCGTGATGGCAGCTGGCTCCGTAGCAGTTCGCGAGGTACAACCGTGGTCACTACTCGTCGCGCGGCCGCTCGCTGGTGGCCCGGTGCGGAGTTGCAGCACATCGGCGTACTACCGCGCGACGACGCGGCCCAAGTGCTGTGCGACCTTGCTCCGCAGAGTGGCACGAGGGAGCAGGCCGCTGCCATAGCCGACCGACTGGGGCGGCTGCCGCTCGCGCTCACGCTCGCGGGTGGCTTCCTGTCCCACCAGGTACTCGACCCTTGGACGATGGACGCCTACGGGCGCCACCTGGACGATGGCGAGTGGGTCGAGCTCATAGATCAAGGAGCTGACGTCTTGTCCGACGCGGACCCCCGGCACCTGGTCGGTCGAACCTGGCAGCTGTCACTCGATGCATTCGAAGCCCGCGGCCTTCCGGAGGCGGCTTCCCTTCTCAGGCTGCTGGCTCGCTTCGCTCCCGAGCCGTTGCCACTGTCTCTGTTGAACCGGCCTGAAATCAGTGGTGTTCTCCCTCGCGCTCGGTGTGAAACAGCGTTGAGAGCGCTGTTGGACCATTCACTGACCGAACTGGTCGACGTTGGCGTTCGTTGTGCGCAGAGCCACGGTGTACTGCTCGACAGTGTCGCCGCTTCCACACCTCGTGACAGACTCCCCACTCTCGACACGACGGCTGCCCGGTTACTTGACGCGGCCGTCCCCGCCCGTCCCGACGCCGGCCCGTACGATCCGCAGTTACGCCTACTCGCCCCTCACACGCTTGCTCTGCTGGGGCATGCCTCACAACCATCGATTATTTCTGACGTGTTGACTGTAGCCAAACGCTTGTCCATCGCTCTTCACCGCACCGGGGACTACATGTCCGCCTGGGAGACGGCCAATGCTGCGACGAACCTCACGGAACAGTCCCTCGGAGCAGAACATCGGCTGGTACTGGCAACACGTTCAAGGGCCGGCCGGGCGCTCTTCCGGCTGGGTAGATACACCGAGGCCGAGCTGCTACTGCGCAACGTACGAGCGGCCCAAGAGGGCATTTTCGGGAATGACGACGCCGACACTCTCGATACCAGTCACGGCCTCCAACTCGTACTCGCAAATCTCGGCAGGCGCGAGGAAGCCCTTACGCTTCTGAAGTCAGTAGTGACGGGACGCCAAGCAGTACTCGGGGCGGCGCACCCACTGACTTTGCGTTCCCGTGCCAGCCTGCTCACGATGTTGTCTGCCGATGAGCTGACTGCCAATAGCGATACACTACTTTCGTTGCCTTCGGACTGTGATCTCCATCTCGGCCCCGAGCACACAGTTACTCTAGGCGCCCGACATAATTACGCTTGGGCACTGTATGTGCTGGGTCAGTTCACTGCCGCCGACGAGGCGATACAGCTGGTTTGCCAGGCCTATAAAGATCGCTTTGGCCCCGACTACCCGACGGCACTGGCAGCGCAACAGCTCTTCGCCCGGACCCAGTTCGCACTCGGTTATACAGAATCGGGAGTCGACTTGATGGTTGATGTCGTGGCAAGACGAGAACGTAGCCTGGGGTTCGACCATCCTTTCACGGTCGCAAGCCGTGAACTCCTGGGGCAGTTCAGAGCGAGGCGATAGCGGTCAATCGGCACGGTGCTTCAAGGCGGTCACCTATGAAGCGCCGACCCCTCCCTGCCGAGTCGGACCGCTGTCGCCCGCGGCATCGGATGGACTGCTCATGGGACCCAGCTCCTCCCCGCGGAAGGACAGCAGGACCACCAGGGCGCCCCCGCACGTGATCGCCCAGTCGGCGAGGATCATCACACTGAAGTCGCGGACCGCGATGAAGTCGACCACCGCGCCCTGCATGCCGCCGGGGGACCGGAAGAGGCGGTCCGTCAGGTTCCCGAGCGCCCCGCCCAGCAGCAGCCCCAGCGCGATCGCCCACGGCGTGCTGGTCAACCGGCGTGACACCCAGACGATGGCGACGGCAACGGCCGCCGCGATCAGCGTGAACACGATGGTCGTCGCCTCACCGAGGCCGAACGCCGCGCCAGGGTTGCGCTGCACCCGCAGCTCCATCCAGGCACCGATCACCGGGACAGAGGCACGCCCCTCCAGCCCCGCGCCCACCGCCAGCTTGCTCCCCAAGTCGATGGCGTACGCGATACCGGCCACCACCCACAGCAGCCACACCCGCCGCGGTTCGGCGGGTGTGTCGCTCTTGGGCGTATCGCTTGTCGTCCGGCCCCGGGGAACAATGGACAGCGGTTGGCGCTGAGGGCTGATCTTGCCGTCTAGCAGAGCGTCCAACGGCTCTGCCGAGGTTCGGCAAAGCTCGGTTGAGCTGGTCGCCGCGGGGCTACGGTCCGGCCGTGCCGGTGGAATTTCTGACTGATGAGCAGGCCGAGGCGTACGGGAAGTTCGCCGAGGAGCCGACGAGGCCCGAGCTGGAGAGGTTCTTCTACCTCGATGACGTCGACCGTGCGCTGATCGGCAAGCGGCGTGGGGATCAGAACCGGCTTGGGTTCGCGCTCCAGATGTGCACAGTGCGCTACGTCGGGCTGTTCCTGGAGGACCCGCTCGCGGTACCGTGGCCGGTCATCGAGCACCTCGGCCAGGAGCTGGGCATCGAGGACGTCTCGTGCATCAAGCAGTACACCGAGCGGCTGAAGACGGCGTACGAGCACGCGTGGGAGATCCGCGACGCCTACGGCTACCACCAGTACGAAGACCCTGAGTGGGGCCGGTTGTTCCGTACGTTCCTGCACGGCAGGGCGTGGACGAATGCCGAGGGGCCGGTGGCGCTGTTCAACCAGTCGGTGCACTGGCTGCGCCGGAACCGGGTGCTGCTGCCCGGGGTGAGCGTGCTGGCCCGGCAGGTCGCGGAAGTGCGCAGGATCGCCGAGCAGCGGCTGTACGCGACGGTGGCGAACGCGGCCCGCCGCGCGGACGCCTCGCTGCCCGGGGACCTGGTCGCGCTGCTGGAGGTGCCGGAGGGAAAGCGGCTCTCGGAGCTGGAGCGGATGCGCCGGCCGCCGACTCGGCAACGCGATGAAGGGTGCGCTGGAGCGGGCCGACGAGATCGCGGCCTTCCGCCTGGGGAAGGTGAAGGTCGAGCAGATTCCGCCGAACCGGCTGTCGACGCTGCCCCGGCTGGAGAAGGCATCGCGGCTGGTGACGGCGGTCTGGCGGGTGCTCGGCAAGGAGATGGGGCTGGTCGAGGAGCACGGCACCGATCTGGACGTGGCCGCGCTGTGGCGGGCGGTGGAGTCCGTCGCCCCTCGCGAGGAGGTCACGCCGCCGCGGCGACGGTGGAGGAACTGGTACCGCCCGGGGACGACGCGGCCGAGGCGGCGGTCCGCGCGCTGCTGGCCTCCCGGTACAACACGGTGCGTCCGTTCCTGACCCTGCTCGGGGAGTCGACAGCGCTCGGGGCCGCGTCGGGCGGGCGCCGGGTACTGGCCGCCGTGCAGAAGCTGCCCGCACTGTCGAGGCGCCGGGTGAAGGACAAGCCGCTGCTGCCCAGGGAGATCGACAGCAAGCTGGTCCCGCCGGCCTGGCGGCGGGCGGTGTTCAACAACGCGGGCCTCCCGGCCGGGGCGGTGGGCCGTGACGCGTACGTGGTGTGCGTGCTGGAACAGCTCTATCGCGCACTTCAGCGTCGGGACGTGTTCGCGTCACCGTCGAACCGGTGGTCCGACCCGCGGGCGCGGCTGCTGGATGGCAAGGCGTGGGAAGCGGTGCGCGAGGACACCCTGGCGGGCCTGAGCTTGAACGAGCCGGTCGAGGAGCATCTCAAAGGCCGGGTTAAGGCGCTAGATGCGGCCTGGCAGTTGATGGCGGAGCGCCTGGAGAAGGCCGCGCAGGACGCGAAGCTCAGCTTCGAGATCCAGCCCAACGGCAGGTTGAAGCTGAACGTGGACCGGCTCGGCGCACTCGGCGAGAGCGCCTCATTGAAGTGGCTGCGCCAGACCACCGCGAAGATGCTCCCGAAGATCGACCTGCCAGACCTGCTGTTCGAGGTCGACTCCTGGACCGGGTTCCTGGACGCCTTCGTGCACCTGGGCGACGGCCGGACGCGCATGGAGGACATCAAGACCTCGCTGGTCGCGCTGCTCGTGAGCGAGGCGTGCAACATCGGGTACACGCCGGTCATCGACGCCGAGGACGAGGCGCTCACGCGGGCCCGGCTGGTCCACGTCGATCAGTACTACCTGCGGGTGGACACCATCGCCGCGGCGAACGCGAAGCTGATCGAGGCGCAGGCGAAGGTGCCGATCGTGAAGTTCTGGGGTGAGGGCCTGCTGGCCTCGGTCGACGGGCTGCGGTTCGTTGTCCCGAAGCGGACCATCCACGCCGGGCCGTCGCCGAAGTACTACCACTTCAAGCGCGGCATCACCTGGCTGAACGCAGTAAATGACCAGGTCGCGGGTATTGGGCAGATGCCCGTGCCGGGCACGCCGCGCGACTCCCTGCACATCCTGGACGCGCTGCTGAACCTGGATTCCGGGGTGAAGCCGGAGATGGTCGCCACCAACAACACCTCGTACTCCGACATGGTGTTCGGCCTGTTCACGATGCTGGGCTACAACTTCTCGCCGCGCTTCAAGGACCTGGGCGACCAGCGGTTCTGGCGGGCGGAGATGCCCGGTGTGGAGACCGGTGACTACGGGCCGCTGGAGGACCTGGCCCGCAACAAGGTCAACCTGACCAAGGTCACCACACACTGGCCGGACATGCTGCGGGTCACCGGCTCACTGGTGACCGGGCAGGTCCGCGCGTACGACCTGCTGCGGATGTTCGGCCGCGAGGGGCGGCCGACCCCGCTGGGCCAGGCCTTCGCCGAGTACGGGCGCATCGCCAAGACCCTGCACCTGCTCCGGGTCGTCGACCCGGTCGACGACACCTACCGGCGCCAGATGAACCGGCAACTCACCGTCCAGGAGTCACGGCACAAGCTCGCCCGCGACATCTGCAACGGCAAGCGCGGACAGATCATGCAGGCATACAGGACGGGGCAGGAGGACCAACTCGGCGCGCTCGGCCTGGTCCTCAATGCCGCCGTGCTCTGGACAACGCGCTACCTCGACGCCGCCGTCGACCGCCTGCGGGCCCTGCCGCCCGAGGAGCGGGAGCATGACGTCCTGGACAAGGACGTGGCCCGGGTCTCCCCGCTGAAGCACGCCAACCTCAACTGCCTGGGCCGCTACAGCTTCGCCGCCCGCCCGCCACGCGAGGGCCTGCGCCCACTGCGTGACCCGGCGACGAAGCGTTGCCGCAGGCAGCGGCGGGGGCCCGAGGGCCCCGGCTGCGTGCCCGCCGGGACGGTGTGTCAGACCACGGCGAGCCGGTCCACCAGCAGCTCCACCCTCTGCGCGGCGTCCTCCGGCAGCAGCCGTCCCGCCCGGGTCAGGGTGGCCAGCCCGTGCAGGGACGCCCAGAACACCTCAGTGAACAGCCCCGGGTGGACGCCGTCCCCGGCGACCTCGCCCAGGCTCTCCAGCAGCGCGGCGAAGGCGTCCTTGAGAGGTTCCGGGGTGTCCTCCTGCGCGTACGCGAGACCGCCGTCGAGCTGGAACAAGGCGTCGTAGACCGCCGGGTTGCGTGCGGCGAAGTCGAGGTAGGCGCGCGCGAGGGCGGCGACCCGGGCGCGCGGGCCGTCCGCGGCGGCGGTCGCGGCCCGCACCGCCACGGCCATCTCCGCGGCGCCCTCCAGGGCGACGGCGCCGATGATCTCGCGCTTGCCGCGGAAGTGGCTGTAGAGGACGGGCTGGCTGTACTCGATGCGCTCGGCGAGCCGGCGGGTAGTGACCGCGTCCCAGCCCTGCTGCTCGGCGAGTTCGCGGGCCGTCGCCACGATGAGGCGCTCGCGCTCCACCCGTTCGCGCTGCTTGCGTTCCTGTACCGACATGATTCGATCCTATCACCGCTAGACAACCGAGCGGCAGTAGTACTAGCGTTACCTCATCACCTAGCGACGCTAGATTCCCGAAGGGGTCATTATGCTCGATGCACTTGAGGTCGTCACCACCGTGGTCGTCGGCGTGATGGTGGGGGTGGAGTTCTCCGTCGCCTTCGTCATGAACCGGATCTTCAACGCACTCCCCGAGGACAGCGGCCAACTCGGCCATGCCCACGGGGGCCGGATGCTCGGCGCCGTGATGCCGGTCTGGTACATCGGCTCGCTCGCCCTCGTCGCGGTCTGGGCCATCGCCAGATGGCACCACCACGGCACCGGCCTCGTCGTCACCGCCGGCGCGCTGCTGATGCTCAGCGTGATCATGTCGATTCTGCTGCTCGTCCCGATCAACAACCGGAACAAGACGTGGACCCCTGACAACCGGCCCGCCGACTGGAAGCAGCAGATGAACCGCTGGGAACGCTTCCACTACGTCCGCGTCGCCGTCATCATCGCCGCCTTCGCCCTGCTGGTCGCCGCCCTCACCTGATACCAAAGCCGCCCCGACATGCACTGATTCGCCCCGTTACGTCGACGGCTTTCGCCCCGTCGGGGTGAGCCCGACAGGGCTTCGGATTACCGACCCCGCGGGCCGACACCGCGCCGGTGGCGCACCATCCCCACTCCCCGGGCGGCAGCCGGCCACCGAAATCCCGACATCCGGGAATGCGGCTGCCGCTCAGATCCCACAACGGCGATCCCGACAAACCACGCCCCTCGATCAGCCGCGTCCGCGCGGCCTGATCAGGCCCCACATGACTCAGCAAGCTCCACGAAGCTCACCAAGCCGACGAAGACTCGCAAGGAGAAGAACAATGTCGCTGAAGAAGATCAACACCGTCCTGGCCGCCGCCTTCATCCTCTTCATCCTCTGGTTCGGGACGGAGTTCATCCTGCGCCCGGAGACGACGGCACCAGGCTTCGGCCTGCCGAGCTGGCCGTCCGGCGACGGCGACGGCTTCCTGATCATCAAGGGCATCCGCGACGTCGTCTTGGCCCTGGTCCTGGGCATCCTGCTGGTGACGGGCCACCGCCGGGCGCTGGGCTGGGCGCTGCTGGTGGAGGCCCTCGCCGCGTACGGCGACATGACCACCGTGCTGGCCCACCACGGCTCCGTGGCCACCGCGCTCGGCGTCCACGGCCTGACCGCGACACTGATGGTGGTCAACGGCCTGCTGATAATGCGCGAGACCCGCAAGGTCGCGGCCGCTCCGGCAACGCCCGCCCCGCAACCCGCCTAACGCCACCTTGGCGCGTGTCGGTATTCGCCTGTCAGCGCCTGCCGGGAAAGTCGAGGCGCACGATCTTCTTCCAGTGGGCGGCGGCCTGGTCCCGTTTCTCCGGGATGGCGCAGCGCGGCCCCCTGCCCCGATTTTCATAAACGGTCCTTTGCCCGAGCAAGATCCAAGACGGCGGCCCGGCGATCGCGAAGCACCGGTTCGGTTCGCAGAACTCGTTCTCACTCAAAGACCACCGTGCTGCGGCGCCGCGCGAACGGCGAGTCGGTCGAGCAGATCCAGCCCGACCTGATCATCCCCACCGGCAAGCGCCAACCGCTGTTCCGTTGTCCCCCGGGGCCGTCGTCACGCTCGGTCTCCTCGCCGTCCCGGTCCCACTCCGGCCGCTCAGGTGATCGCCAGCACCACCGCGAGCAGCACCGCCCCGGCCACCGCCGGGGCGATGACCTCGAACGCCCAGCGCACCTCGGGCTCGCCCTGCGCGCCCTCCCGCGCGGCGTGCGCCTCCGCGAGACCGCGCAGTTCGTCGATGGACCGGTCGGCCTGGGCCCGCCGCTGCTCGTCCGCGTCCGCCGCGGCCTGGACGGACGTACGCCGGAATGGGTCCTCGGTCGCCGCCCGCGCCTGCCGCCGCGCGGACCGCTTGCGCTGCCGCAGCGACACCGGGATGGCCCACATCTGGTACTTCGCGCCGCCCGCGAGCACCTCGCTGGAGTAGCCCGCGCGCACCGCCTCCACCGAGCTCCACGGCAGGGTGATCGTGCGGAAGGGGTTGCGTACCCGCAGCCGGTCCTGACCGGCGTGCACCGCGGGCCGCACCGTGAAGGCGATCACCAGCGGCACCGCGAACAGCAGCCCGGCAAGCGCCACCCACGGCGTCCGCCCCTCACCCCGGATCAGCGCGTCGATCCCCAGCCAGACGCCGATCGCGAGCAGCAGCACGCCGCCCGCGATGCCGCCCGGTGAGCGGTAGACGCGGTCCGCGTACTCGGTCTCCGGGGCGGCGGTCTCCGGGTCGGGCCCGCGCGGGGCCGAGGAGTCGTGCGAGGAGTCGTCCGGGCTCGTCATGTGGCCGATTCTGCCGCACAGGCGCGGGCCCGCGCGCTCGGCCCGTGCCCCGCCCGCCTCCCGGCCGGTACGGCGCGGGACCGCCGGGTGTCCCCGGCCCGGGGAGCGCCCACGGGAACGGGCCGGGGGGTGACATTCGGCTACGCGCGTAGATATGCTCCCCTGGTGACCATGCCCACCACAGTTCCCGCATACGGCGCGGAGGCGGCCGAGCGACTGGCGTCGATGGCGGATGTGACCGCCACCGACGGCGCGCTGCGCCGCTTTCTGCACGGCCTGCCGGGCGTCGACGCGGTCGGCCTTCAGGCCCGTGCCGCCGCGCTCGGCACCCGCTCGATCAAGACCACGGCGAAGGCGTACGCCATCGACCTGGCCATCTCCATGATCGACCTGACGACCCTGGAGGGGGCGGACACCCCGGGCAAGGTCCGGGCGCTGTGCGCCAAGGGGGTCAGCCCCGACCCGACCGACCGCTCCGTCCCCAAGGTCGCGGCGATCTGCGTCTACTCCGACATGGTGGCCACCGCCAAGCAGGCCCTGGCCGAGGCCGGCGGGTCGGAGGTCCATGTGGCCTCCGTCGCGACCGCCTTCCCCTCCGGCCGGGCGGCGCTCGCCGTCAAGCTCGCCGACACCCGGGAGGCCGTGGCCGCCGGTGCCGACGAGATCGACATGGTGATCGACCGCGGCGCGTTCCTGTCCGGGCGCTATCTCCAGGTCTTCGAGGAGATCAGGCAGGTCAAGGAGGCGTGCCGGCGCGTGGACGGCAGCGGCACGGCCGCCCACCTCAAGGTCATCTTCGAGACCGGCGAGCTTCAGACCTACGACAATGTGCGCCGCGCCTCCTGGCTGGCGATGCTCGCGGGCGCCGACTTCATCAAGACCTCCACCGGCAAGGTCGCGGTCAACGCGACGCCCCCCGTCACCCTCCTCATGCTGGAGGCGGTGCGCGACTTCCGGGACACGACCGGGGTGCAGGTCGGAGTGAAGCCCGCGGGCGGCATCCGCACCTCCAAGGACGCGATCAAGTACCTGGTGCTGGTCAACGAGACGCTGGGCGCGGACTGGCTGACGGCCGACTGGTTCCGCTTCGGCGCCTCCAGCCTCCTCAACGACCTGCTGATGCAGCGCCAGAAGCTGAGCACCGGACGGTACTCCGGTCCCGACTATGTGACGGTGGACTGAGGCGCCATGACAAACCCAGCTGACACAAACCCAGCCATGACCAACGCATTCGAGTACGCGCCCGCGCCGGAGTCCCGCTCCGTCGTCGAGATCGCCCCGTCCTACGGGCTCTTCATCGACGGCGAGTTCGCCGAGGCCGCCGACGGCAAGGTCTTCAAGACCGTCTCCCCCTCCTCCGAGGAGACGCTGTCCGAGGTGGCCCACGCGGGCGCCGAGGATGTGGACCGCGCGGTCAAGGCGGCCCGCAAGGCCTTCGGCAAGTGGTCCGCGCTGCCCGGCGCCGAGCGCGCCAAGTACCTCTTCCGCATCGCCCGCATCGTCCAGGAGCGCTCGCGCGAGCTCGCGGTCCTGGAGTCGCTGGACAACGGCAAGCCGATCCGTGAGTCGCGCGACGTCGACCTCCCCCTGGTCGCGGCGCACTTCTTCTACTACGCGGGCTGGGCCGACAAGCTCGACTATGCCGGATACGGCAAGGACCCCCGCCCGCTGGGCGTCGCGGGCCAGGTCATCCCCTGGAACTTCCCGCTCCTGATGCTCGCGTGGAAGATCGCCCCCGCCCTCGCCGCGGGCAACACGGTCGTCCTCAAGCCGGCCGAGACCACCCCCCTGTCCGCCCTCTTCTTCGCGGACGTCTGCCGCCAAGCCGGGCTCCCCAAGGGCGTCGTCAACATCATCACCGGCGACGGCTCCACGGGCGCGGAGCTGGTGGCCCACCCGGGGATCAACAAGGTCGCCTTCACCGGCTCCACCGAGGTCGGCAAGGCGATCGCCCGTACGGTCGCCGGTACGGACAAGAAGGTCACCCTCGAACTGGGCGGCAAGGCGGCCAACATCGTCTTCGACGACGCGCCGATCGACCAGGCCGTCGAGGGCATCGTGGGCGGCATCTTCTTCAACCAGGGCCACGTCTGCTGCGCGGGTTCCCGCCTCCTCGTCCAGGAGTCGATCCAGGACGAGCTGCTGGACGCGCTCAAGCGCCGGATGCGCACGCTCCGGGTCGGCGACCCGCTGGACAAGAACACCGACATCGGCGCGATCAACTCGGCCGAGCAGCTGGCCCGGATCCGTACCCTCGCGGACGCGGGCGAGGCGGAGGGTGCCGAGCGCTGGGCCCCGGAGTGCGCGCTGCCCACCTCCGGCTACTGGTTCGCCCCCACCCTGTTCACCGGCGTCACCCAGGCGCACCGCATCGCGCGCGAGGAGATCTTCGGCCCGGTGCTCTCCGTCCTCACCTTCCGCACCCCGGAAGAGGCGGTCGCGAAGGCGAACAACACCCCGTACGGCCTGTCCGCCGGCATCTGGACCGAGAAGGGCTCGCGCATCCTGTGGATGGCGAGCAAGCTCCGCGCGGGCGTGGTGTGGTCCAACACCTTCAACAAGTTCGACCCGGCCTCTCCCTTCGGCGGCTACAAGGAGTCCGGATACGGTCGCGAGGGCGGCCGCCACGGCCTGGAGGCGTACCTCGATGTCTGACAACACGGTTGACCGGCTGAGCGTTCTCAAGACCTACAAGCTGTTCGTCGGGGGCAAGTTCCCCCGGTCCGAGAGCGGGCGGGTGTACGAGGTGACCGACCCTAAGGACCGCTGGCTCGCCAACGCGCCGCTCTCCTCCCGCAAGGACGCCCGCGACGCGGTCGTCGCCGCCCGCAAGGCGTTCGGCGGCTGGTCGGGGGCCACGGCCTACAACCGCGGCCAGGTCCTCTACCGCGTCGCGGAGATGCTGGAGGGCCGCCGCGCGCAGTTCGCGCGGGAGGTCGGCGACGCGGAGGGTCTTGGCAAGTCCAAGGCCGCCGCCGTCGTGGACGCCGCGATCGACCGCTGGGTCTGGTACGCGGGCTGGTCCGACAAGGTCGCCCAGATCGCCGGGGCCGCCAACCCGGTCGCGGGCCCGTACTTCAACCTCTCCACGCCCGAGCCGACCGGCGTGGTGGCCGTTCTGGCGCCCCAGGAGTCGCCGTTCCTGGGCCTGGTCTCCGTGATCGCCCCGGCGATCGTGACCGGCAACACGGCCGTGGTCGTGGCGAGCGAGCGGGCCCCGCTCCCGGCCCTCTCCCTCGGCGAGGTCCTGGCCACCTCCGACCTCCCCGGCGGCGTGGTCAACGTGCTCTCCGGCCGCACCGCCGAGATCGCCACCCCGCTCGCCGCCCACCAGGACGTCAACGCGATCGACCTCGCGGGCGCGGACGCGGAGTTGGCCCGCTCGCTGGAGGAGGCGGCCGCGGACAACCTCAAGCGCGTCGTCCGTCCACAGCCTGTGGATTGGTCGGCCGACCCGGGCACGGCCCGGCTGCTGGCCTTCCTGGAGACGAAGACGGTGTGGCACCCGATGGGGGTATGACGCGCCGGGGGAACGCCACGCGACCGCCGGGGGAACACCACACCACCTGAGGGGTCCCTCCGGCAGCGCCATGCCTCACACTGGTGTCCCGTGACCATTCCTCCCATACCTGCCCGCGTCGTCCTGCTGTCCGGCCCCTCCGGCTCCGGGAAGTCGTCCCTGGCGGCCCGCACCGGCCTGCCCGTGCTCAATCTGGACGACTTCTACAAGGAGGGCGACGACCCCTCGCTGCCACAGCTCCCGGGCGGGGCGGGCGCCGACTGGGACTCATCGCTGTCATGGGACGCGGACGCGGCGGTCGCGGCGATCGAGGCGCTGTGCCGTACGTCCCGTACGACGGTGCCGGTGTACGACATCGCCACCAGCGCCCGCGTCGGCGCCGAGCCGCTGGACATCGGCCGCACGCCGCTGTTCGTCGCCGAGGGGATCTTCGCCGCCGACATCATCGAGCGCTGCCGCGCCCTCGGCGTCCTCGCCGACGCCCTCTGCCTGCGCGGGCGCCCCTCCACCACCTTCCGCCGACGGCTGGTGCGCGATCTGCGGGAGGGGCGCAAGTCCGCGCCCTATCTGCTGCGGCGGGGCTGGCGGCTGATGCGCGCGGAGCGCGGGATCGTGGCGCGGCAGACGGCGCTGGGGGCGTACCCGTGCGGGAAGGGCGTGGCGATGGGCCGGATCGCGGCCGCGGCGGCCTCCGGGCGGGCCTTCCCCGGCGCGAGGACCGCGGAGCCGACGGCGCCGAGCAGAACCTCCTGACGCAGGACCTCCCGGGGCAGAACCTCCCAGCGCAGGACCTCCCGGGGCAGAACCTCCCAGCGCAGGACCTCCCGGCGCAGGACCTCCTGACACACGGAAAGGCGGGCCCGGACAGACCCCCCCGGTCGTCCGGACCCGCTCGTTTCCCCCGTGATCCCCCGTGCTTCCCCCGTATTACCGACGCTCCCCCGAACGCCGGCCCCCGTGGTCCCCCCGCTTTCCCCCGTATCCCCCGTTCATCCTCAGGCGACAAGCTCGCCGAAGGACTCCTCCTCGTCCCGGCCGAAGCTGAGGACCTCGTCCTCGCGCAGCCGGCGCAGCGAGCGCCAGATGCTGCTCTTGACCGTTCCGACACTGATGTTGAGAATGTCCGCGATCTCCGGGTCTGTCCGACCCTCGTAGTAGCGCAGCACCAGCATCGTGCGCTGTAGTTCGGGCAGCCGGGCCAGGGCCTGCCACAGCACGGCGCGCAGCTCGGTGCCGCGCATCGCGTCGTGGTCGCCCGCCGTCTCCGGCAGCTCCTCCGTCGGGTACTCGTTGAGCTTGCGCCGACGCCAGGCGCTGATGTGCAGATTGGTCATGGTGCGGCGCAGATAGCCGCCGACCGCCGCCTTGTCACTGATCCGGTCCCAGGCGCGGTAGGTCGAGAACAGCGCGCTCTGCAGCAGGTCCTCGGCCTCGAACCGGTCGCCGGTCAGGTGGTAGGCGGTGGCGTACAGGGAGGCGCGGCGCTCTTGGACGTAGGCGGTGAACTCCACCTCCGACGCCCCGCACCGCTCCCCCGATGCCTCCCTGTACGAGCTTCCCCCGCTCCCCCCGCTTCCTCCGCGTCCCCCCTGGTCCGCGGAGCCCCCCTGCTCGGTCGCGTCAATGGCCACCATGTAAGAAGGCCGCTGACGCCCGGTGCCGCGAGCGCACCCCCGCCCGCTCACGGCACCGGACTTCTCATTGCTCCGGCCGGCGTCGTGGAGGCGCGTGCGAATGACTGCGCTGGCGTTGTTGAAGTGCAGTGTGTTCATCTCGCGCCCCCCGTCGGTAGAGCTTGCTCGGTTTCGCTGTGCTTCCCGGGCCGTCGTCCCTCCCGGTGACCAAAAGACTGCCGGGCCAGTTTCATGGCCCTGTCTGCCGACTGTCACAGCCTCGTCACAGGGGTAGGGGGTGAATGAACCTCCTGACCGCCTGACGGTCGAACTACAGGCCCCTTGTAGGCCAGAATGACCAACGTGCCTTTCCTTCTGCTGATCGAGGACGACGACGCCATCCGCACGGCCCTCGAACTCTCCCTGTCCCGCCAGGGCCACCGCGTGGCGACGGCGGCGACCGGCGAGGACGGCCTGAAACTGCTGCGCGAGCAGCGGCCGGATCTGATCGTGCTGGATGTGATGCTGCCCGGCATCGACGGCTTCGAGGTGTGCCGCCGTATCCGGCGCACCGACCAGCTGCCGATCATCTTGCTGACCGCGCGGAGCGATGACATCGACGTCGTGGTCGGGCTGGAGTCGGGCGCGGACGACTATGTGGTCAAGCCCGTGCAGGGCCGGGTGCTTGACGCCCGGATCCGCGCGGTGCTGCGCCGCGGCGAGCGGGAGGCCAATGACTCCGCGTCGTTCGGCAGTCTGGTCATCGACCGCGCGGCCATGACCGTGACCAAGAACGGCCAGGACCTGCAGCTCACCCCCACCGAGCTGCGGCTGCTGCTGGAGCTGAGCCGCAGACCGGGGCAGGCGCTGTCCCGCCAGCAGCTGCTGCGGCTGGTGTGGGAGCACGACTATCTGGGTGACTCCCGGCTCGTGGACGCGTGCGTACAGCGACTGCGCGCGAAGGTGGAGGACGTGCCGTCGTCCCCGACGCTGATCCGCACGGTGCGCGGGGTCGGATACCGGCTGGACGCGCCACAGTGAGCGAGAAGCCCAGCCGGGCGCGCGGCTGGGCCGCGGGGCTCTTGCGGTGGCTCAGCCTGCGGCTGCGGCTGATGCTCGTATTCGGTCTGGTGGCGCTGGCCGCCGCCGTGTCCGCGTCGGCGATCGCGTACTGGCTGAACCGTGACGCGGTGCTCACCCGCACCCAGGACGCCGCGCTCGACGACTTCCGCAAGTCGCTGAAGGAGGTCACCGACCCGCTGCCCGCCCTGCCGACCTGTCCCGAACTGCAAGATGCCGCGGATCGGATGGCGGACAACACCCAGAAGTACGAGGTGCTGCTGATCGCCCGGACCGGGGGCGGCGGCCCGTGCACCGCGGCCTCCGCGGACGATCTGCTGACGCTGAAGACGGTTCCGGCGGCGCTGCGGAGCGCGGTGGACAAGAAACGCGCCGTCGCGGGCTCCAACACCTCCCCGTATCACCTCTACTGGCAGCGGATCACGCTGAAGGGCACCCCGTACCTGATCGGCGGCGCCCGGGTGAACGGCGGCGGGCCGACCGGCTACATGCTCAAGTCCCTGGAGACCGAGCGCCAGGACCTCAACTCCCTGGCCTGGTCACTGGGCATCGCCACCGCCCTGGCGCTGATCGGCTCCGCGCTGCTCGCGCAGGCCGCCGCGACCACCGTGCTGCGGCCGGTGCAGCGGCTGGGGGAGGCGGCGCACCGGCTGGGCGAGGGGCACCTCGACACCCGGCTCGAGGTCTCCGGCACCGACGAGCTCGCCAATCTCTCCCGTACCTTCAACCGGGCCGCGGAGCGGTTGGAGAAGCGGGTGGAGGAGCTGAGCGCGCGGGAGGCGGCCAGCCGCCGCTTCGTCGCGGACATGTCCCATGAGCTGCGCACCCCGCTCACCGCGATCACGGCGGTGACGGAGGTGCTGGAAGAGGAGACCGACGCGCTCGACCCCATGATCGCCCCGGCGGTGCAGCTGGTGGTGAGCGAGACGCGGCGGCTGAACGACCTGGTGGAGAACCTGATGGAGGTGACCCGCTTCGACGCGGGCACGGCGCGGCTGGTCCTCGACGACGTCGATGTCGCGGACCAGGTGACGGCCTGCATCGACGCCCGGGCCTGGCTGGACGCGGTCGAGCTCGACGCGGAGCGCGGCATCGTGGCCCGGCTGGACCCCCGGCGGCTCGACGTCATCCTCGCCAACCTGATCGGGAACGCCCTCAAGCACGGCGGCTCGCCGGTCCGGGTCTCGGTGCGGCCCGAGGACGACGATCTGCTGATCCGGGTCCGGGACCACGGTCCGGGCATCCCCGAGGACGTGCTTCCGCATGTCTTCGACCGCTTCTACAAGGCCAGCGCCTCCCGGCCCCGGTCGGAGGGCAGCGGCCTCGGCCTGTCGATCGCGCTGGAGAACGCGCACATTCACGGCGGCGAGATCACCGCGGACAACTCCCCCGACGGCGGAGCCGTCTTCACGCTGCGCCTGCCCATGGACGCCTCGCGGCTGAGCGAGCCGGACGAGGGCGGCGGCCAGGGCGGCGGCAAGGACAACACTCAGCACGGCAGCCGGGACGCCCGTCAGGACGGCCCGGACGAGGGGAGCGAGCGATGAGGCGGCGAGCGGCGGGCGCCCTGCTCGGGGCGGTGGCGCTGCTGGCCTCGGGATGCGGCATCCGCGGTACGTCGGTGCCGGTGGACGCGGGCCCCGCCCCCTCGCGCGCCTCGTGTCAGGCGCCCGAGCCCGGGCGGTCGGCCGAGGGGGCGGGCCGGGTCACCGTACGGGTCTATCTGCTCTGCACCTCGCGGATCCTCTCGGTGAGCCGCTCCACGCGGCTGACGGCCGAGAAGACGCCCCCCGAGCCGCTCCAGGTCGCCCGCGCACTGCTGGACCAGTTGCGGGAGCCGCCGTCGGTGGCCGAGGAGGGGGCGGGGTTCTCCACCGCGGTGGAGGACTGGGTACGGATCTCCGGGCCGGCCAAGGGCGACCCGGATCACGCGCTGCGGCTGAACCGGCTGCCGGAGGAGCTGCAGTCCTACGCGCTCGCGCAGATCGTCTGCACCTACGCGGAGACCACCGTGGCGGACTCCAGGCACCGGGTGGTGCTCGGCGGCCCGGACGCCGGCCAGGATCCGCTCAGGCGGTACGAGTGCACGCAGGAGATGCGCCGCCACCCCGAGATCGCGGTGAATTCCGGCGTGCTCGTCTCCTGAGTCCGCCGCTGAGTCCGCCGCGTCCCCCCGCGCTCCCGCCTTGCTCCCGGCTGCCGGCCCGACTCACCGGTAACCCGTTTCTCACCAGCGCGGCTCCGGCGGAACCGCGACCCCCGCACCAGGCGTCATGAGAGGCGTGCAGGGTCATGGTTCCGGCCGCCGCAGGGCCGCCTTCCGCTTCCGCGCCGCGGGATTCGTCCTTCTCGCCGCACACCTCTCGTACGTGTGCTGGCTGACTCTGCGCCCCCTGTCCGCGCCCTGGGTGACCGCCGTGTCCCTCGAGCCGCTGGCCACCATCCGCGCCGACCTGGCGCTCGGCCCCTGGGAGGCCACCCGCAGCATCGGCGGGGGGCTGCTGCTGCTCGCGCCGCTGGGGGTGCTGCTGCCGCTGGCGGGGGGCCGGGTGACGGTGTACCCGCTCGCCTCGTTCGTCCGGACGGTCTTCACCGGCGCGATGATCTCCCTGACGATGGCGCTGGTGCACAGCGAGCTCACCGGCCAGATCATGAACGTCGACACGGTGCTGCTCAACACGGCGGGCGTCGCGCTCGCGCACCTCGCGGTGGTCCCCGCCGTACGGGCCTGGCTCCGCCGGCGGGCCGACCGGAGGCGGGCCGCGGCCCTCCCCCAGGGCGAGGGCGACGAGGGCTGGGAAGGGGAACGGGACGGGGGCGTCCAGGCCATGGCCCGTTCCATCCACAGCGTCGGGGTCGCGCCGTAGGGCGAGACGGCACAACAGGCGGCACACAGTGGGGCCCGCACGCCCGGTCCGGGTGTGCGGGCCCCACTGCCAGGGGGCACCTCCCAGCGGTAGCTGGGGGCGTACGGGGGTCAGCCCAGCAGACCGCCCGGCAGACCGCCGGCCTTCAGGGAGTTGGTGTGGAGGGGAAGGTTGTCCAACAGGGTCTTGTTGTTGGCGGCGGGCTGGCCCGGCCGCGGGGCCGGGCCCTGGGGTGCGGGCCCCTGCCCGGCGACCGCCTTCGCCTGCCCGGCTCCCATGGCGGGGCTCGCGGGCCCGGCCGGGGCGTTGCCGACCGCAGCCGCGGTGCCGCCTCCGGCAATGACGGCGACCGCACCGAGGGCAATGGCGCCGAGAGTCTTGATGGTTCCCTGCTTCATCAGAAATCTTGTCCTTGAGACGGGGGCTTGACCGGTACGGCAACGTAGCGATGGATTTCGGCTTCCCGCAAACCCGGAAAAACGACTGCCGCTTGCCTTCCGGCGGTTTATCCCCGCCCGCTTCCCCGCCCGTACGATCAGCTTCCTTCGCCGCCATACCCCCTGGCCAGGGGCGATGCTGAGGCCATCTGGCGGAACAGCCATTCGGACTTCAATTCGGCATATCCGGGCTTGATCACGTCATTGATCATCGCCAGACGTTCACCAAAAGGAATGAACGCCGATTTCATTGCATTGACCGTAAACCATTGCATGTCGTCGAGCGTGTAGTGGAACGTCGAAACGAGGTGCTCGAATTCGGCACTCATGCTCGTACCGCTCATCAGACGATTATCAGTATTCACGGTCGCCCGGAATTGCAGTCGGCGCAGCAGCCCGATGGGGTGCTCGACGTACGAACGGGCCGCGCCCGTCTGGAGGTTCGAGGTCGGGCACAGCTCCAGCGGGATGCGCTTGTCGCGGACGTACGAGGCGAGCCGGCCGAGGGTCACGCTCCCGTCGTCGGCCACCTGGATGTCGTCGATGATGCGGACGCCGTGGCCGAGCCGGTCGGCGCCGCACCACTGGAGCGCCTGCCAGATGGAGGGCAGCCCGAAGGCCTCGCCCGCGTGGATCGTGAAGTGGTTGTTCTCCCGCTTCAGATACTCGAAGGCGTCGAGGTGGCGGGTGGGCGGGTAGCCCGCCTCGGCGCCCGCGATGTCGAAGCCGACGACGCCGCGGTCGCGGTAGCTGTTGGCGAGTTCGGCGATCTCCAGCGCGCGGGCGGCGTGGCGCATCGCGGTGAGCAGGGCGCCGACGCGGATGCGCAGGCCCTTCTCCCGGGCCCGCCGCTCCCCCTCGCGGAAGCCCTCGTTGACCGCCTCGACGACCTGCTCCAGGGTCAGCCCCCGGGTCAGGTGCTGCTCGGGGGCGTAGCGCACCTCCGCGTAGACGACCCCGTCCTCGGCCAGGTCCTCGGCGCACTCGGCGGCGACCCGGAACAGCGCGTCGCGGGTCTGCATGACGGCGCAGGTGTGCGCGAAGGTCTCCAGGTAGCGCTCGAGCGAACCGGAGTCGGCGGCCTCCCGGAACCAGCGGCCGAGCGCCGCCGGGTCGCTCTCCGGCAGCGCGTCGTAGCCCGTCTCGCGGGCGAGGTCGACGACGGTGGCGGGGCGCAGCCCGCCGTCCAGATGGTCGTGCAGCAGCACCTTCGGGGCGCGGCGGATCTGCTCGGGGGTGGGTCGGTCGTGGTACTCGCTCGTCATCTGCGCACCATACCCCTACGCGCGTAGATGGCTTCCGATAGATATGCAACAGTGACCCGCACGAGTGGTGGAGTACACCGCTCCTTCTGCGATCGTGTCGACATGGCTCAGCAAGCGTTGCCCGAGCGGGGCGCCCGGCTGGGGCGGCCGAGAGGCGCGGCCGCCGCGCAAGACACCGTCCACGGTGTGGTGTTGCTGCTCCCGGGAGGGCCGGAGACCGGCACCGGGCGGCCCTCGCCGCTGTCGGCGGCATCGGTGCTGCCCCTGGCCCGGCGGCTGGTCAGGGCGGGCCGCGCCGAAGGGCTGACCTCCCATGTCGTCCACTACCGCCACCGCGGCTGGAACGACGCCGCGGCCGACCCCGCGGCGGACGCCGAGTGGGCGGCGGATGAGGTGATACGGCGCTACGGCGATGTGCCGGTGTGCCTCGTCGGCCACGGCATGGGCGCCCGCGCCGCTCTGCGGGCCGCCGGGCACGACGCCGTCGTCTCGGTGGTCGCGCTGGCCCCGTGGCTGCCGGCGTCCGAGTCCGCGCTGGAACCTGAGCCGGTGAAGCAGCTCGTCGGGCGGCAGGTGCTCATCGCCCACGGGACGAACGACCAGCGGACCGACCCCGAGTTGTCGTACCGGCTCGCGGAGCGGGCCAAGAAGGCCAACCGGGACGTGTGCCGCTTCGAGGTCCACACGGACGGGCACAGCCTGCACCACCACCGCTCCGAAGTCCAGGCGCTGGCCGCCGACTTCCTGCTCGGCTCGCTGTTCGCCCACGGCTTCTCCCGCCCGGTCGCGGACGCGCTCGCGGCCCCGCCGCCGCTGGGGCTGCGCATGCCGCTGGCGGCGGGGTTCGGCTCCTCGCTGCCGCGGTGAGCCGAGCCGGGGTAGGGCTCACCTGGACAGGGCTCACCTCGGCAGCAGTTGCCCGCGGCGGCCCAGCAGAAATCGCTTGAACGCCGCGACCGGCGCGGTGTCCGGGTGGCCGTCGAGCCAGGCGACGCCGATCTCGCGGACCGCCCGCGGAGCCGTCACCGTCAGCTCGGCCACCCCGGGGCGCGGCACCGCCGGGGGCGGCAGCAGCGCCACCCCGAACCCCGCGGCCACCAGGCCGCGCAGCGTCTCGGCCTCCTCCCCCTCGAAGGCGATCTTCGGCTTGAAGCCCGCCTCGGCGCACAGCGCGTCGGTGATGCGCCGCAGCCCGTAGCCCGGTTCCAGGGTGACGAAGAGCTCCGCGGCGGCCTCGGCCAGCCGGATCCGCTTGCGGCCGGCGAGCCGGTGGTCGCCGGGCACCACCAGGCGCAGCCGCTGCTCGTCGAGGCGGCGCGCGACCAGGTCCGGGGCGTCGGGGATGGGTGAGGTGAGGCAGAGGTCGAGGTCGCCCGCGCGCAGCCGCTCGATCATCGCCTCGCCGTAGCTCTGGACGAGCTGGAAGCGCACGCGCGGATGGTCGACCCGGAAGGCCCGGATCAGACCCGGTACCGTCTCCGGGCCGAGGGTGTGCAGAAACCCGAAGGCGACCTTGCCCGCGGCCGGGTCGGCGTCGGCCCGTACGGACTCGGCGGCGCGCTCGACCTCGGCCAGCGCCCGTTCCACCGCACGCAGGAACGTGCGGCCGGCGGGGGTGAGCGCGACGGTGCGGCCGCGGCGGGCGAACAGGGCGACGTCCAGGTCCGCTTCGAGGCGTACCATCGCCCGGCTGAGCGTCGACTGGGGTACGCCGAGCCACTGCGCGGCCCGGGTGACGTGCTCGTGGCGGGCCACCGCCGCGAACTGCACGAGGCGGGGCGTGAGGGACGCGGCCCAGGAGTCGGCCTCGAACTCGGCCATCACCTGGTCGACAGCCGGGGGCCCGGTTGTCACGGGAATGTCTTTTTCATTGCTGAGGCGTGACAGTGATCGCGCTGACCTTGGCTGATGCTCCACAGCATCGATTATGGCAATTCCGTGCATTGGACGCATCAAAAGAGGGACACATACGGTCGAGGCATGTCTCCTGCTGATACCGAGGCGTCCACCGGAACCCCTGTGGACGCCTCCGCCGATACATCGTCGACCCCGACCCCCGGCCGGATGAGCCCCGGAGACCCCGGCTTCGGCCGGATGAGGCTCGCTCTCTTCGCCGCCGGTCTCGCGACGTTCGCCCTTCTCTTCTCCACCCAGGCACTGCTGCCCGCGATCTCCGCCGATCTCCATGTCCAGCCGGACCAGGCGAGCTGGACGGTGTCCGCCGCCACTCTCGCGCTGGCCCTGGCGGTGCTCCCGCTCAGCGCCCTGTCCGAGCGGTTCGGCCGCCGCGCGATGATGACCGGCTCGCTCGCCGTCGCCGTCGCGGTCGGCCTCGCGGTGCCCTTCGCCCCGGACCTGGGCTGGCTGATCGCGCTGCGCGCCGTCCAGGGCGCCGCGATCGCCGGCATCCCCGCCTCCGCGATGGCCTACCTCTCGGAGGAGGTGCGCCCCGCCTCCCTCATCGGCGCCATCGGCCTGTTCGTGGCGGGCAACAGCTTCGGCGGCATGACCGGCCGGCTGCTCACCGGCTGGATCGCGGACGGCTGGGGCTGGCGCGTGTCGCTCGGCACGGTCGGCGTCCTGTCGCTCCTCTGCGCGATCGCCTTCCGGCTGCTGCTGCCCAAGGCGCGCCACTTCACCCCCTCCGCGGTCAGCCCGCGCGCCCTGGCCCGTACCGTCGGCGGGCACCTGTCCGATCCGCTGCTGCGCAGGCTGTACGCGATCGGCGCGCTGTTCATGACCGTCTTCGGCGGCGTCTACACGGTCATCGGCTACCGCCTGGTCGCCGAGCCCTTCAACCTCTCGCAGTCCCTGGTCGGCTCGATCTTCCTGATCTACCTGGTCGGTACGGCCTCCTCCGCGGCGGCCGGAAAGCTGGTCGGCCGGCTCGGCCGGCGCGGCGCGCTGTACGTGGCGGTCACCACCACGGCGGCCGGGCTGCTGCTGAGCCTCGGCGACTCGCTCACGGCGGTGCTGCTGGGCCTGGTGCTGATCACCGCGGGCTTCTTCGCGGGGCACGCCGTGGCCTCCTCCTCGGTCAGCCGGGCCGCCAAGACCGGGCGCGCCCAGGCCTCGGCGCTCTACCAGACCGCGTACTACATCGGCAGCAGCGTGGGCGGCACCCTCGGCGCGCTCGCCTTCCACACGGCGGGCTGGACCGGCACGGTCGTGCTCGGCCTGGTGGCCGTGGCCGGCGCGGCGGCGATCACGCTCTACGCGACGCGGAAGGCGCTGGCCGAGCGGCGTGCGGAGATCGTGGCCCGGTCGGCGCGGCAGCCCGAGCGGTGTGCGCCGTCCCACCAGACCAAGACCAACGAGACCACGCAGGGCCTGCGTCGGCTGGCCGCACAGGCGTAACGGCCCGGCGCCCGAGAAGAACCACAGAGCCCGAAGGGGCCGTTCCGCCACTGTCCCGGCGGAGCGGCCCCTTCGCCCATCCTGTCCTGCCGCGTTCTCCTACGGCGCGATGCGGTCCAGGACGATCGGCTCGGCCGTGAACTCCGTCCCCGGCGGGGCGTATCGCACCGCCCCCGCCAGCGCCTCCAGCGCGTAGTCGAACTTCTCCGGCGTGTCCGTGTGCAGCGTCAGCAGCGGCTCGCCCGCCCGGACCGCGTCCCCCGGCTTGGCGTGGATCTCCACGCCCGCCCCCGCCTGCACCGGGTCCTCCTTGCGGGCGCGGCCCGCGCCCAGCCGCCAGGCGGCGACGCCGACCGCGTACGCGTCCAGGCCGGTCAGCACGCCGGTCGACTCGGCCGTCACCACGTGCTGTTCGCGGGCGACGGGCAGCGGCGCGTCCGGGTCCCCGCCCTGCGCGGCGATCATGCGGCGCCAGTGGTCCATGGCGGAGCCGTCCGCGAGGGCCTTGGCCGGATCGGCGTCCGGCAGGCCCGCCGCGTCCAGCATCTCGCGGGCGAGGGCGAGGGTGAGCTCGACGACGTCGGCCGGGCCGCCGCCCGCCAGGACCTCCACGGACTCGCGGACCTCCAGGGCGTTGCCCGCGGTGCGGCCGAGCGGGGTGGCCATGCCGGTGAGCAGGGCGACCGTACGGACCCCGTGGTCGGTTCCCAGGCCCACCATCGTGGCGGCCAGCTCCCGCGCCGAGGCCAGGTCCTTCATGAAGGCGCCGGAGCCGACCTTCACGTCCAGCACCAGCGAGCCCGTGCCCTCGGCGATCTTCTTCGACATGATGCTGCTCGCGATGAGCGGAATCGACTCCACGGTCCCGGTCACATCGCGCAGCGCGTACAGCTTCCGGTCCGCGGGCGCCAGCCCCTCGCCCGCCGCGCAGATGACGGAGCCGACGTCTTCGAGCACCCGCAGCATCTCCTCGTTGGAGAGCCGCGCCCGCCAGCCCGGGATGGACTCCAGCTTGTCGAGCGTGCCGCCGGTGTGGCCGAGGCCGCGCCCGGACAGCTGCGGCACGGCCGCGCCGCAGGCGGCCACCAGCGGGGCCAGCGGCAGCGTGATCTTGTCGCCCACGCCGCCGGTCGAGTGCTTGTCGGCGGTCGGGCGCGGAAGGGACGAGAAGTCCATGCGCTCGCCGGACGCGATCATCGCGGCGGTCCAACGGGCGATCTCCGCGCGGTCCATGCCGTTGAGGAAGATCGCCATCGCGAGCGCGGACATCTGCTCGTGGGCGACCTCACCGCGCGTATAGGCGTCGATGATCCAGTCGATCTGGGCGTCGGTGAGGCGGCCGCCGTCGCGTTTGGCGCGGATGACGGTGATGGCGTCCATGGTGGGGTGCGGGCCTTTCGGGGGAATCGGGCGATCGAGCGCCGCAACGCTCGTAGCGGCTCAGCGTTCCAGGTCGTTGCGCCCGAACGCGTCCGGGAGGAGCTCGGCGAGCGGGCGGATGCCCGAGGCGGTGTCCACCTGGAGCCCCGGGCCGCCGTGCTCCCACAGCAGCTGACGGCAGCGGCCGCAGGGCATCAGCACCGCGCCGTGGCGGTCGCAGCAGGTGAACGCGGTCAGGCGGCCGCCGCCCGAGGCGAACAGGGCGGAGACCAGGCCGCACTCGGCGCACAGCGCGACGCCGTACGCCGCGTTCTCCACATTGCAGCCGGTCACCGTGCGGCCGTCGTCGACCAGCGCGGCGGCGCCCACGGGATAGCTGGAGTACGGGGCGTAGGCCCGGGACATGACGCCCCGGGCCTGCGCGCGCAGCGCTTCCCAGTCGACCGGCGCGGTCGGGGCCGGGGTCGCGGCGGTGGTCATCATCCGCCTCCCTTGTGGTAGGGCAGCCCCACCGCCTTGGGCGCGCGCAGCCGCTGTGCGGACAGCGCCAGCACCAGCAGCGTGGCGATGTACGGTGCCGCGGTCACGAACTGGCTCGGCACCTCCTCGGTCAGCGAATACCAGACCAGCAGCAGCGCCGATGCCGCCGCGCCGATGGCCGCGGCCACGTACTTCTTCCGGTACAGCTGCCACAGCGCGACCAGCGCGAGCACGACCACCAGGAACAGCAGCAGCGCGTGCACGTTCGTGCCGCCGGAGCGCAGGTTGAGGCTGTCGGTGTAGCCGAACAGGCCCGCGCCCATGGCCAGCCCGCCGGGCATCCAGTTACCGAAGATCATCGCGGCCAGGCCGATGTAACCGCGGTTTCCGGTCTGGCCCTCCTGGTAGAGGTTGGAGGCCACCTCGGCGAGGAAGACGCCGCCGAGCCCGGCGAACCCGCCGGAGATGATCACGGCCAGGTACTTGTACCGGTAGACGTTGACGCCCAGCGACTCCGCGGCCACCGGGTTCTCGCCACAGGACCGCAGCCGCAGCCCGAACCCGGTGCGCCACAGCACCCACCACGTGGCCGGGATCAGCAGCAGCGCCACGACGGTGAGCAGCGACAGCTCCGTCACCACACCGCCGACGAGCCCCGCGAGATCGGAGACCAGGAACCAGTGTTTGCCGTTGAGGGTCTTCATCGCGTCGGACAGCCCGGGCACGGTGATCTGGGTGATCGGGTCGATGGACGGCGACTTCCGGGCGGACCCCGACGACTCGAGGAAGGTGAAGTTGGACAGATAGCGGGTGGCGCCGACGGCGAGGATGTTGATCGCCACGCCGGACACGATGTGGTTGACGCCGAACGTCACGGTGATGACGGCGTGCAGCAGCCCGCCGAGCGCGCCGCCGACGATGCCGAACAGCACACCGTTCCACGGCCCCCACTGGTATCCGGCCCAGGCGCCGAGCCAGGTACCGAGGATCATCATGCCCTCGAGGCCGATGTTGACCACGCCGGCCCGCTCGGCCCACAGCCCGCCGAGCCCGGCCAGGCCGATGGGGATGGCGAGCTCCAGCGCGCCCGAGACCTGGCCCACCGAGGTGATGTCATCGGCACCGGTGATCATCCGGACCGCCGAGACCAGGACGATGGCGCCCGCGACGATCAGCAGGACCACGGGCAGGGACAGCTTCTGGCGCACCGGCTTCCGCGGCTGCGGCTTCTCCGTAGTGGTGGTGGTCATGCCGGCACCTCCTTACGGGTCGTCGTCGTACGGGCCGCGGCGGCGAGTTCCTCGCCGACCTTCCGCTGCTGGCGGCGCAGGCCGTACCGGCGGACGGTTTCGTAGGAGACGACCACGGAGATCACGATCAGGCCCTGCATGATCGTGGCGATCTCCTTCTCGTAGCCGTTGTAGTCCAGCGTCTGGGACGCCTTGTCGAGGAAGGCGATCAGCAGCGCGCCGAAGGCGATGCCGACCGCGTTGTTGCGGCCGAGGAGGGCGATGGTGATGCCCGTGAAGCCGATGCCGGTCTGGAAGTTCAGGCTGTAGGTGTGCGAGTCGCCGAGCAGCACCGGCATGCCCGCCAGGCCCGCCACCGCGCCGGAGATCAGCATGCTGGTGAGCACCATGCGCTTGGCGTCGACGCCGCTGGCCGCCGCCGCGCTCTCGCTGGCGCCGGTGGCGCGCAGGTCGAAGCCGAATCGGGTGCGGCCCAGCACCAGCCAGTACGCCAGGCCGCAGGCGATGGCGACGAACACGAAGCCGTAGATGTCACCGGCCACATCGCTGACGTGGATGCCCGGGAACCAGGAGGACTCGGGCAGGTCGCCGGTGGTGAGGTTGTTGCTGCCCTTGGGCTGCACACCGAACTGCTCGGGCAGGATGAGATACGCGATCAGGCTGGTGGCGATCGCGTTGAGCATGATCGTGGAGACGACCTCGCTCACGCCGCGGGTGGTCTTGAGGATGCCCGCGATGCCCGCCCAGAAGGCTCCCACCAGCATGGCGACGATCAGGATCAGCGCGATGCTCAGCGGGCCAGGGAGATCGACGTTGGCGCCGACCAGGGCGGCGGCCATCGCCGCGAGCCGGTACTGGCCGTCCACGCCGATGTTGAACAGGTTCATCCGGAAGCCGACCGCCACCGCGAGGGCCGCCAGGTAGTAGGAGCTCGCCTGGTTGATGATCAGCACCTGGATATCGGCGTTGGCCGCGTACTGGAACATCAGCGTGTACGGCTCGAACGGGCTCTTGCCCGAGGCGAGCAGCACCACCGAGGTCAGCACCACCGCCACGACCAGCGCCAGCACCGGGCCGGCCACGGCCAGCAGCAGCTGGTCGCGGCTGAACCTCTTGCCCGCGGTGCCGCTGATGGGCTTCGTCTTGTCGGTCTTCGTCATCGCGCCGCCCCCTCCTCGGCGGGGTGCTCCAGATGGCCCGTGGCCGCGCCGGTCATGGCCGAGCCCAACTCCTCGGGGGTGATGGTCGCCGGGTCCGCGTCCGCGACCAGCCGGCCGCGGTAGATGACCCGCAGGGTGTCGGACAGGCCGATCAGCTCGTCCAGGTCCGCGGAGATCAGCAGGACGGCCAGGCCCTCCCGGCGCGCCTCGCGGATCTGGTCCCAGATCTGCGCCTGCGCGCCGACGTCCACGCCGCGGGTGGGATGCGCGGCGATGAGCAGCCGCGGATGGTGGCTCATCTCCCGCCCCACGATGAGCTTCTGCTGGTTGCCGCCGGACAGCGAGGCCGCGGTGACCTCGATGCCGGGGGTGCGCACGTCGTACTCGGCCACGATCCGCTCGGTGTCCGCCCGCGCGCCCCGGAGGTCGAGCCAGAAGCCCTTGCCCTTGGTGTTGGGCCGCTCGGTGACGTGCCCGAGGATGCGGTTCTCCCACAGCGGCGCTTCCAGCAGCAGGCCGTGGCGGTGCCGGTCCTCGGGGATGTAGCCGACGCCGCCCTCGCGGCGCCGCCGGGTGGGCCAGCCGGTGATGTCCTCGTCGCCGAGGAGGATGGTGCCGCTGTCGGGCTTGCGGGTGCCGACCAGCGCGTCGATCAGCTCGGTCTGGCCGTTGCCCTCGACCCCGGCCAGACCCAGCACCTCGCCCTTGCGGATGGTGAAGGTGATGTCGTCCAGCACGGTGCGGGCACCGTGCTCGGCGTCCTGCGCGGTCAGACTCACCCCCTCGACCTGGAGCAGCGGCACCTCGGTGACGGTGGACTCGCGCGTCTCGGGCGAGGGCAGTTCGCTGCCGACCATCATCTCGGCCAGCTGCCGGGCGGTGACCTCGGAGGGGACGACGGAGCCGACCGTGGTGCCGCGCCGGATGACGGTGATGTCGTCCGCGACGGACAGCACCTCGCCGAGCTTGTGCGAGATGAAGATGACGGTCAGTCCCTCCGCCTTGAGCTCGCGGAGGTTGTCGAAGAGCGCGTCGACCTCCTGCGGGACCAGCACGGCGGTCGGCTCGTCCAGGATCAGCGTCCGCGCACCCCGGTAGAGGACCTTCAGGATCTCCACGCGCTGACGGTCGGCCACGCCCAGGTCCTCGATGAGGACGTCGGGGCGCACCCCGAGGGCGTACGCGTCCGAGATCTCCTTGATCTTCTCGCGGGCCTTGGCGCCGATGCCGTACAGCTTCTCGGCGCCGAGCACGACGTTCTCGAGGACGGTGAGGTTGTCGGCGAGCATGAAGTGCTGGTGCACCATGCCCAGGCCGCGGGCGATGGCGTCGGCGGGGCTGTGGAAGGAGACCTCTTCGCCGTCGACCGCGATGGTCCCCTCGTCCGGCTTGTGCATGCCGTAGAGGGTCTTCATCAGGGTGGACTTGCCCGCGCCGTTCTCGCCGACGATGGCGTGCACGGTCCCCTTGCGGACGGCGATGTGGATGTCGTGGTTGGCGACGACACCGGGGAAGCGTTTGGTGATCCCGCTGAGTTCTACTGCGGGCGGACTGCTGGACGCGTTGATGGCGCACTCTCCTCGAAGAAGGAGTCTCGGCGGTAGCTGGAGGAGTTTCGCGGGGCGACGGGCCGCACAGCGAGCGGGACCTGAGGTGGTGTGCCCAAAGCTCCCTCCCCAGGCCCCGCTCATGTGCTCAGCAGATCGAATGCCACCCTACGGCGTCGTCTTGACCTTGATCTCGCCGCTGATGATCTTCTTCTTCGCTGTCTCGACCGCCGCGACCACCTTGGTCATCTTCTTGTACGCGGGGTTGGAGTCGGCCAGGCCGACGCCGCCCGTCTTGAGGCCGTAGCGCACCGTACCGGCCTCCGGCTTGCCGTCCTTGACGGACTTGACCAGGTTGAAGACGGCGTCGTCGACGCCCTTGGTCGCCGAGGCCAGGATCTTGGCCTTGAACTTGGCCAGGCCCTTCTGCTGGTACTGGTCGCTGTCGACGCCGATGGCCCACTTGCCGCGCGTGGCAGCGGCCTCGATGACGCCGCTGCCCGAGTCGCCCGCGGCCTGGTAGATGACGTCCGCGCCCGCGTCCAGCTGGCCGTTGGCGGTGTCCTTGCCGGAGTCGGGCTTCTTGAAGCCGCTGTAGTCCGGCGGCTGGGTCAGGTACTGGACCTTCACCTTGACCGACTTGTCAGTGTCGTGCACGCCCTGGACGTAACCCGCCTCGAACTTCTTGATCAGCGGGTTCTCCACGCCGCCGACGAAGCCCACCGTCTTGGACTTGGTGGTCAGGGCGGCCGCCACGCCCGCCAGGTAGGAGCCCTGCTCCTCGTTGAACACCATGTTCACCACGTTCTTGGCGTGGACGGTGTCGTCGTCGATGAGACCGAAGGTGACCTTCGGGTACTTCTTGGCCACCTCCTTCACCGCCCCGGCGTAGACGAACCCGACGGCGATGACCGGGTTGTGCCCCTCGCGGGCCAGCTCGGTCAGGCGCTGCACCTTGTCGGCGTCGGACTCGCCCTCGGACGGCTCGATGTCGTCGCCCTTGACGCCCAGTTCCTTCTTGGCCCTGGCGTAGCCGGCATACGCGGCGTCGTTGAAGGACTGGTCGCCACGGCCGCCCACGTCATAGGCGATCGCGACGCCCTTGTCCTTCTTGGAGTCGGATGAGCTGCCACCACAGGCCGTGGTGGTGAACGCGAGGGCCGCGATGCCTATGCCCGCGACGGCGATGCTGGATACCCGGCGCACAAGGGTTCCCCTTCGGCTTGAGCGCCTCCTTCGGCGCTGGTTTCGCCGCATCGTAACGCGCGTAGATGGCAGATAAAGGGGCACCCGGAAGCCGTTATCGGATCGTCGCGAATCTGACTTGTCCCGGGCGCCTCCGGAACATGTCAATCAAGCAAAGCCGCGGCGGTGAACAGCTCCACGCCAACCTCGATCGCCCCTTCATCCACGTCGAAATCACCACAATGCAGATCACGCCGGGCCGTGTCACCGACCCTGCGGACGCCCAGCCGCGCCATCGCGCCGGGCACGCGCTCCAGATACCAGGAGAAGTCCTCGCCGCCTAGGCTCTGCTCCGTACCCTCCACCGCATACGATCCGCGGCGGGTTTCCATCGCGCGGCGCAGCAGCTCGACCGAGCTGCCCTCGTTCACCACGGGCGGCACCCCGCGGACGTAGTTGATCTCCGACTTGGCGCCGTGCAGGGTCGCGATCTCGTCGACCGCGGCGTGCACCAGGTCGGGCGCTTCCTGCCAGGCGGGCAGGTCCAGGCAGCGGACCGTACCCGACAGCTCGGCGTGCTGCGGGATCACGTTGCAGGCGTGGCCCGACTCCACCCGGCCCCAGGTGACGGCCAGGCCCGAGCGCGTGTCGACCCGGCGGGACAGCAGCGCGGGCACCTCCGTGATCACCTTCGCGGCGGCCGTCACCAGGTCGGTGGTGAGGTGGGGGCGCGCGGTGTGGCCGCCCGCGCCGTCGAGGGAGACCTCCAGGCGGTCGCAGGCGGAGGTGATCGCGCCGGTGCGCAGCCCGATGCGGCCCACGTCGACCCTGGGGTCGCAGTGCAGCGCCAGGATCCGGCCGACCCCGTCCAGCACCCCCGCCTCGACGGCGTCGGGCGCGCCGCCCGGCAGCACCTCTTCCGCGGGCTGGAACAGCAGCCGTACGGGGCGCGGCAGCCGACCCTCGCGGGCCAGCTCCGCCAGCACCAGACCGGCGCCGAGGACGACGGTGGTGTGCACATCGTGG
Source organism: Streptomyces sp. LZ34 (assembly GCF_053890475.1). Taxonomy (NCBI): domain Bacteria; kingdom Bacillati; phylum Actinomycetota; class Actinomycetes; order Kitasatosporales; family Streptomycetaceae; genus Streptomyces; species Streptomyces sp. LZ34. The sequence continues at coordinate 7,486,639 of NZ_CM132680.1, read as the reverse complement.
CCGCAGGCGTGGGCGCGGTCGGGGACGGTCGAGCGGTAGGGCACGGACTTGGTGTCCGGGATGGGCAGCGCGTCGATGTCGGCGCGCAGCGCCAGCATGGGCAGGGTCACGGCGTCGCCCGCGCCGGCGCCCGTACCACCTCCCGGACCGATGTCGCAGATGAGGCCGGTGCCGGTGGGCAGCACGCGCGGCTCCAGGCCGGCCTGCTCCAGCCGCGCCTTGATGGCGGCGGTGGTGCGGAACTCGCGGTTGCCGAGCTCCGGGTGCATGTGGATGTCCCGCCGGAAGGCGATCAGTTCCGTCCGCAGCTCCTCGGGAAGCCGGCCGGGCAGCGCGAGGGCGATCGCGCTGAGGCCGGGTGCGGCCTCGGCCGCGACAGCCTCGGCCTCAGCGGTGACGGAATCGGTCTCGGGGGACATCAATTGCTTCACCCGATGAAGCGTAGAACGGCTGGTGGGGCGACCGGATGTCGATCAACAAAACTTCAACCCGTTCGAGGACAGGAAACTGCCACCCCTTGCGCATGATCTCCCTAGTCAGGGGGTATAACAGGTCCCTTCAAGGCCGCTCCACAGTGACGAGCGCCACATGGCGTACAGGTGAAGCCTGACAGGAAGTTGCCGCCGGCATCTCAGGATGTGGTCGTCAGCCCCCCGGTCGCGGGCACCGACCGCAGCCGGTGCGCGTCCCGGGCCGTGCCCGTGACACCCGACAGGAACCCCTGGGCGCGCGGCGAGGCGTCGCTCCTCAGCCAGGCGGGGTCCACATCGCAGACCGCGACCTTGACCCCCGTGCCCGCGAGTGCCAGCGGCAGCGTGTGCACGACGGTCGACGGGAAGCTCACGATCGTATGGCCGATGGGGCCGCGGCGGGCTATCAGCTCCAGCGGCAGGTCCGGCCGTACGATCTCCAGCCCGATCTCGACCGCGACCCGGTGGAGCTTCTCCGCGCTCTCGCGGCGGTGCGCGAAGTAGCGGGTCGCCCCGTGCGTGCGCGCCAGGGAGGCCACCGCCTCCAGATACCGCTCCAGGTCGACCACCCCGGTCTCCACCAGGGACGTGCCCACCAGGTCGGTGCCGCGGGTGAGCAAGGGCGGGCCGAAGCGGTCCCGGGTCCAGGCGAAGGAGTTGGCCGTGACGGTCACCCCGGCGGGCGGCTCGACGGGCATCGAGCTGAACACCTCGACCCGCCGGTTGCCGCCCGGAGTGAGACGGCGGCGCGCGGTCGCCGACACCGGCGCGAACACCATCTCGCGCGCCCCCCGGCCGGTGCCGCGCCGGTGCCAGCGCACCAGGGGCTCACCGCTGGCCAGTTGGGAGACGAACTCCATGGTGGCCGTGCCGTCGTCGACGACGACCAGGTCCTGGGCGCGGGTGAGCGTGAGCAGCAGCTGCACATAGCGCGAGAACGGATCGCCGATGACGATCCGGTCGGCGCGGCGCAGCGGGCCGCGCAGCCCCCCGATCGTCTTCAGCGGCGCGCCCGCCCCACCGCGCGCCTCCTCCCACCGCACCCCCATGCCCTCGTCCCGCGCGAGCTCCGCCATCCGGCGCAGCTGGCCGCGCGTCATCGGGTCGTGCGGCGACAGCACCACGACCGTGAGCGCTTCGGGGTCGGCCCCGTCCGCGTGCGCCCACTCCAGGACGTTCAGCAGCTGAACCGGGCTTTCGACGAAGGCCAGGGTGGCGCCGGAGCCGGCGCCGGTGGGACCGGGACGTTTCGCGCCGTCCCGGGACAGGGCCCGGAAGCGGCGGGCAGCCCCCGAGGAGTCACGGGGACCCGCCGCTTCCGGGCGTGGGCCGGGCTGACCGGCCGATGAGTTCACAGCAGACGGCTCCTTGGCCTCTTAGACCTCTCGGACTCCGACCGGCTCGTCAGACCCCGGCCGGCTCGCGCTCGGCGGCCTCGTCCTCGGCGACGACCCCCGCGACGCGGCGCAGCTTCTTCATCGGCCCGAGCTCGCTCTCGTAGACCTTCTTGACCCCGTCGCCCAGCGACTCCTCGATGGTGCGGATGTCGCGCACCAGGCGCTGAAGGCCCTGCGGCTCGACCGAGGCGGCCTGGTCGGAGCCCCACATCGCGCGGTCCAGGGTGATGTGGCGCTCGATGAAGGCCGCGCCGAGCGCGACGGCGGCGAGGGTGGTCTGCAGACCGGTCTCGTGGCCGGAGTAGCCGATCGGCACGTTCGGGTACTCGGCCTGCAGCGTGTTGATCACGCGCAGGTTGAGCTCCTCGGCCTTGGCCGGGTAGGTCGAGGTGGCGTGGCAGAGCAGGATGTTGTCGCTGCCCAGCACCTCCACCGCGTGGCGGATCTGCTTGGGGGTGGACATGCCCGTCGACAGGATGATCGTGCGGCCGGTCGCGCGCAGGGCGCGCAGCAGCTCGTCGTCGGTCAGCGACGCGGAGGCCACCTTGTGGGCCGGCACGTCGAACTTCTCCAGGAAGGCGACGGCCTCGGTGTCCCACGGGGAGGCGAACCAGGCGAGCCCGCGCTTCTCGCAGTGCTCGTCGATCGCGCGGTACTCGTCCTCGCCGAACTCGACGCGGTGCCGGTAGTCGATGTAGGTCATCCGGCCCCAGGGGGTGTCCCGCTCGATGTCCCACTGGTCGCGCGGGGTGCAGATCTCCGGGGTGCGCTTCTGGAACTTGACCGCGTCACAGCCGGCGTCCGCGGCGGCGTCGATCAGCTTGAACGCGTTCTCCAGGTCGCCGTTGTGGTTGATGCCGATCTCACCTGTGACGTAGACCGGGTGGCCGGGGCCGGCGATCTTGTCACCGAGCGTACGGAGGCGATTGTTGGAGCTCACTTAAGACAGTTCCTTTCCAAGAATCCACGAGGCGATCTCGCGGATCGCACCGTCCCCTCCGGGCGTGGAGGTGACCGCGCGTGCGGCGCCGCGCACGACGTCGTGCGCACCTGCGACCGCCACGGGCCAGCCGACGAGGCCGAAACACGGGAGGTCGTTGACGTCGTTGCCGACATAGAGCACGCGCTCCGGCGCGATGCCCTGCTCCTCGCACCACTGCTTCAGTGCGAGGTCTTTCCGGTCGATGCCGTGCAGCACGGGGACCCGCAGCTTGCGGGCGCGTGCGGCGACGACCGGGTTCTGTTCCGTGGACAGGATCAGCAGCGCCAGCTCAGCGCGGCGCAGGGCGGCGATCCCGAGCCCGTCGCCGCGGTGCACGGCGACGAGTTCGCGTCCTTCGGAGTCGATCAGCACCCTGTCGTCCGTCTGGGTGCCGTCGAAGTCGAGTACCACCGCGTCGATGTCCTCGCGGGTGGGGAGCGCACCGGGGCGCGGGGCGTCCAGGAGCGGCGCGAGCGCGCGGGCCCGCGCCAGGTCGTGCGGGTCGTCGATCTCCAGGACGCGGGCCGCGTCGGTGCGTATCAGGGCGGTCCGGCCGAAGAAGCGGTGCCGCTCGGTGCGGAAGCCGCCCACCCGCATCGCGTACGCGGCGCCGGTCTCCAGCAGGTCCTGCGGCCGGTCCTGGCGGCGCGGCCGGTACGACTTGTCGTGGTTGACGCCGAACCCGCCGTCGGGCGTGGCACCGGTCGAGGTGCCGGTCGAGGTGCCGGTCCCGTTCCCGTTCCCGTTCCCGTTCTCGGTCGCGTCCTCGGCGTCCCGCCAGACGAAGCCGTGGAACGGGGCCACCGTCAGCGCGGTGTCCGCCCCGCCGTCCAGCACCGCCTCGACGACGCCGTCCACGTCCTCTCGGACGATGAACGGGCTGGTGCACTGCACCAGCAGCACGACCTCCGCGCTGATCCCGTGCATCGCCTCGTACGCGTCGAGCGCGTGCAGCACGGCGGCCTCGCTGGTCGCGGTGTCGCCCGCGATGGCGGTCGGCCGCTGGACGACCTCCGCGCCCGCGCCTCGGGCCACGGCGGCGATGCCCGCGTCGTCGGTGGAGACGATCACGTCCGTCACCAGGCGGCTGGCCTGGCACTCCCGGACGGCGCGCGCGACGAGCGGCACGCCCCCCACGGCGGCGAGGTTCTTGGCGGGCACGCCCTTCGAACCGCCACGGGCGGGGATCACGGCGACCACACGCCGGTCGGACGGGGACATGGCGGCTCCTTCAGTGCCTTCGGTGCCTTCTGCGCGCTGCTTTGCTGCGCCTTGCTTTGCTGCGCCTTGCTTTGCCGCGCGTTGCTCTGCCGGGGCGCTCACAGCTCCCCCATCCGGCGGATCACGGGCGCCACGCGCTGGACGCCGTGCCGATAGGCGCCGCGCGCCGCCTCCCGCATGGTGTTGCGTACGACCCGGCGCAACCCGCTGATCTGCGCGGCATCCCCGGCCGCGGCGCCCGGCCGCGGCCGGCCGTCCGGCTCGAAGCCGTAGCGGGCGAGCCTCGCGGGCAGATAGCCGGGCGCGGTGGTCCGCGTGTAGTAGGGGGCGAGCGGCGGCAGTTGCCGGGCGGCCAGCTCGGCGACCCGCTGCCGCGCGGCGTCGAAGGCCGTCTCGTACGCGCCGTCTGCCGCGACGCCCTGGCGGCTCACCCAGTCGGGGTCGGGCTCGGGCAGATGGCCCGCGTCCAGCTGGTCCCAGGAGGCCAGGCAGCCGGAGCCGAGGAAGTGGTGGTTGCCCAGCACCTCGCGCACCCCGAGGTCGGTGAGGACGGCGGTCGGGATACCGCGGTGCAGGGACTCCAGGGCGGCCGTGGAGCTGACCGTCACCAGCAGGTCCGTGGTGTCCAGGACCTCGCCCATGTTGCCGTAGGCGAGGCGGAAGTTCCCCGGCACGTCGTCGCCGAGCTTGCCGACCAGCTTCTGGTACGGCAGCTCCTCGATGTGCGTGGTGTGCTCACCGGGCTTGCTGCGCAGCTTGACCAGAACCTCGCGGTCGGGGTGCGCCCGGGCGTGCTCCACGGCGCGGCGCAGCAGGTACATCCGGTCGGTGCGGTTGTCCGGGACGGACGGCTGGACCGCGAACACCACGGTGCCCCCGGGGTACGCGCGCCCCTCCCGCGCCTTCTCGTCGTACCGGGCGCCCCCGAGGAACGGCAGCGCGCACTCCACGACGCTGTCCGCCGACGCTCCGACGCCCGTGTAGACGTCGCGGAACCGCTCGGCGTCATGGCGGGAGTTGGCGAGGACGACGTCCGCGCCGTGCCGCAGCAGCAGGCCGTCGGCGAGCTTCTCGTAGACCACGCCCACGTAGCCGGTGACCACGACGGGTCGGCGCTCGGCGCCCTCCCAGGCGCGGGCGAGGCCGTGCAGCATGGCCTGGACGGCGCCGCCGACCAGGGACAGCACGATCACGTCGTACCGCTCGCGGTCCACCGCCGAGACGAACTCGACCCCCGTCACCTCGCGCAGCGAGTCCGCGCGCACCCCGACCTCGGCGAGCTGCCGGACCGTGGGCGTCGCCCGGCCGCGCAGCAGGAAGCCGTCCATGCGGCGGCCGGAGTCCGAGTCATCCGGGACGAGGCGGTGCGCGGTGAGCGCGCCCCATTTCCACCGGGTGTCGGAGTCCGCGAGCACGGCGACTCGTAGGGGGGAATTGGTACGTGAGGGCACGACCATGACGCTAGGAAGCGATTTCGATTCACGGCCCAACGCAGGAGCAACAAAGGGTTAACAGCACATCGACGATTGGCGAATCGGCCGACGGGAGCCGACGGGCACCCTTCGGAAAGCCGTCCGGAAGCTGTCGGGAGGCCTCCTGGAAGCCGGTCGAAGCACCCGGTCAACCGCGCAGATGTTCCGACAAAGGCGGCGGGTTAACCGTCCTGACGTTCTTCGTTCACCTTTACGTACACCCCTCGTCAAGACGAATGCCAGACGGCGACCTACCGTCACGCAAGTGGTTAAGCTCTCCGTCATCGTGCCGTTCTACAACGTGCAGACCTATGCCCCCGATACGCTGAGGAGCCTGCGCGCGAACGCGCGTGAGGACTTCGAATTCATTCTCGTCGACGACTGTGCCACCGACGGGACGCCGGAGATCCTGGAGCGCGCCGAGCGCGACCTTCCCGGGGCCGTCTATGTGCGGCACGAGCAGAACGGCGGGCTGGCCACCGCCCGTAACACCGGTCTTGACGCGGCCCGCGGCGAGTACCTGACCTTCCTCGACGGCGACGACTGGCTCGCGCCCGGCTACTACGAGCAACTGCTCTCCGCCATCGAGGAGTTGGACTGCGACTTCCTGCGCACGGACCACGTCCAGTGCACCGGCCGGGCGCGCACGATCCACCGCGTGCCGCACGGCCTCCGCGGCGTGGTCATGAACCCGCGCGACGCCATCCTCCCCGCCGACCGCTCCACCTCCGTCGACTACGCCTACGCCTGGGCGGGCATCTACCACCGCCGCCTGGCCGACCAGGGCCTGCTGCACTTCACCCACGGTCTGCGCACCGCCGAGGACCGCCCCTGGATCTGGAAGCTGCACCGCGAGGCACGCTCATTCGCGGCGGTCGGCCTGCTGGGCGTCTTCTACCGGCGCGGCGTCGCGTCCTCGCTGACCCAGATCGGCGACGTACGGCAGCTCGACTTCATTCGCGCATTCGATCAGGTAATCGAGGAAACGGCCCAGGACCAGGACGCGGACGCCCTTCTCCCGAAGGCCGTGCGCACCTATTGCGCGATCATTTCCCACCATCTCGGCAACATCGAAAGGTTCGAGCCGACCGTGGCCAGGAAACTGCGTTCCATGTCCGCGGCCGCGATGAAGCGCATGCCACAGGACGTACTCAAAGAAGCGCTGGACTCGATGGACTACGAGCGTGCGGCCCGGCTGCGCCGGCTCAAGCGCCGCTCGGTGACGGAGGTGGCGGCCTGATGTCCGCCCTCGCCCCCGCCCGCCGCTCCCGCGCCCTCCGCAAGCGCACCCAGATCTTCCTCGCCTCCACGCTCTACGGCGCCGCCACGATCGCCGCCGCCATCGACTCGGAGCGCATCGGCCCGGCCGACCGCCGCCTGCTGCTCATCAGCAACAACGCGGCGACGCCCGAAACCACCCCCGCCATCGACGACATGCCCGGTTTCGAACGGCTGCGCGGCCGCTTCGACCGCGTCTTGTCCTGGAACGAGACGATCAGCCCCTTCCACCCGGGCGGCTGGTCCCCGCGCGCCGACGACGCCCCGCTGTGGGAGCGCCATCTGCGGCTGCTGTGGAACCTCGACGACGACGACATCGAGATCGTCCTGGAGTCCATCCAGGTCAACCCGGCCATGGCGATCGCCAATGTCTTCCAGGGCGCGCCCATCGACGTCTACGCCGACGGGCTGATGAGCTACGGCCCCACCCGCAACAAGCTCGACCCGCTGATCGGCACCCGCATCCGCCGCCTCCTCCACCTCGACCTCGTCCCGGGGCTGCGGCCGCTGCTGCTCACCGAGTTCGGCGTCAAGCCGGAGGTCATCCCGACCGACGTCTTCACCAAGGTGCTCACCGAGATCGGCGAAGCCGCCCCGCGCAGCGTCGCCTCCGCGAGCGAGCGGATCGCCACGGGTGTGGGCCCGGCCCTGATGCTCGGCCAGTACCTCTCGGCGCTCGACATCCTCACTCCGCAGGAGGAAGAGGAGCTGCACGTACGGATGTTGCGCGGCGCCGTGGCCCTCGGCCACCGCAGCGTCGTGTTCAAGCCGCACCCCACCGCTCCGGCCCGCTGGTCGCAGATGCTGGAGAAGAAGGCCGCGGAGCTGGGCGCCGAGCTGACCGTCATGGACACGCCCGTCCTCGCCGAGGTGCTCTACCAGCGGATGGCCCCGGCCCTGGTCATCGGCTGCTTCTCCACCGCGCTGCTCACCGCGAGCGTCTTCTACGGGCTGCCGGTCGCCCGCATCGGCACCGAGGTGCTGCTGGAGCGGCTGACCCCCTACCAGAACAGCAACCGGGTGCCCGTCACCATCGTCGACGCGCTGCTGCCCGACCTCGAGGACCACAAGGCCGTCGCCGCGTGGACCCCGCCCACGGACGAGCGCACCGGCCAGCGGCTGACCGGGCTGGTCAGCGCCGTCGGCTTCGCCATGCAGGCCAAGATCTACCCATCGCTCCGTCCCGCCGCCGAGCGCTATCTCAACGCCCACCTGGACTCCCACACCTGGCGGTACTTCAAGCGCCGCCGCCTGACGGCACTCGCCCTGCCCGGCGCGGTCCCGTCCCAGCTCGCCTTCATCCCGCGCAACGAGACCGTACGCCGCGTCGCGCGACGGGCGCGCGCGCTCAAGCGGTCGGCGCTGAAGCGAGCGGCCACGGGGTGAACCGGGGGCGGGAGACAAGTCGGTAGACAAGTCGGGGGACAAGCCGGATGGCTTTGCGCAGGCGACGAGTGCGAAGGAACGGGAACGGCACCATGACCACGGGCAGAGAGCTCGGCCGAATACGCCCCATGCGCCGAATACGCCAGGAGGGTGACGGGGCGACGCGGAACGGGGCGACGCGGAACGGGGCGACGCGGAACGAGGCGACGCGGAACGAGGCGACGCGGAACGAGGCGACGCGGAACGGGGCGACGCGGAACGAGGCGACGCGGAACGAGGCGACATCGTGACCGCGACCGCAGGCGCACCCGCCCCCTCGTCCACCGGCCCGGGCGGCAGCCCGTCCGACGGGACGGACAACGGCGCGGGCGACACGGGCCCGATATCCCCCACATCCGCCGCATCCCCCGCAACCCCCACCGCCGCGCTCCCCCTGCCCCCCGCACTCCCGCAGACACCCGCGACCTCACCCACCCCCGAGGACTCGCGCCCGTCCCGCGGCGCGCCCGTACGGCTGCGCGCGCTGGACGGGCTGCGGCTGCTCGCCGCCCTCATGGTCGCCGCGTACCACTACGGCGGCAGGGGCGGGGAGATCAGCCAGGCGTGGGGCACTTCCCCCCGCGAACAGTTCCCCACCGCCTCCACCTACTTCGCGTACGGCTGCCTCGGCGTCCAGATCTTCTTCGTCATCAGCGGCTTCGTCATCTGTATGAGCGGCTGGGGCCGCCCCCTGCGCTCGTTCTTCGCCTCACGCGTCTCGCGGCTCTACCCCGCCTACTGGGCCGCGATCCTCATCGTCACCGCCGTCTTCGCCCTGCCCTGGGTCGCGTTCAAGTCGGTCTCGCCCAGCGACACGCTCGTCAACCTCACCATGCTTCAGCAGCCCGTCGGCGTGGACCGGGTGCTGGGCGTGTGCTGGACGCTCTGGGCCGAGCTGCGGTTCTACGCCCTCTTCGCCCTCTTCGTCGTCCTCCCCGGCGCCAACCGCCAACGCGTCATCCTCTTCTGCGCCGTGTGGACCCTGGCCGCCGCCCTCGCGGACGCGGCGAACCAGCCCCTCCTGGAGCTGGTCCTGATGCCGCAGTACGCCCCGTACTTCATCGGCGGCATCGGCCTCTACCTGATCCACCGCTACGGCCACGACGCCCTGGCCTGGGGCGTCGTCGTCCTCAGCTTCCTCATCGGCCAGCACTACGCGGTGGCCGAGCTGTGGCACGCGCCGAATCCTTCCTTCTTCTCCTACCGTTCGACGCTCGGCATCGTCGCCATCGTGGCCTTCGGCTATCTCGCGGTCGCCCTGATCGCCCTGGGGAAGTTCCAATGGGCCAACTGGCGCTGGCTCACCCTCGCGGGCGCGCTCACCTACCCCTTCTACCTGGTCCATGAACACCTGGGCTGGGTGGTGGTCGAGCTGCTCCACCAGAAGCTGGGCATCCCCTCCTACGGCACCTTCGCCCTGACCATCCTGCTGATGCTGACCCTCGCCTGGCTGCTCTACCGCTTCGTGGAGCAACGCCTGACGCCTGTCATCAAGCGGTCGCTGACGGCGGTCCGGGTGCGCTGACTCCTCATGAGCGCCGGCCCCCCAAGGGCCGGCCGCAGCTTGCGGGTCATGGCTGCCGCCATTGCGCCGCGAAGGCCCGGGCCGGGTTCTCGGTGAAGATCGCGGATGCGATGTCGGGGCCCAGTTCGTTCTCGATCCGCGGCCGCAGGCCGCTCAGCAGGAACGGCATGCCTGGGCCGTCCGCGGTGGATCTGGCCGTCGAGGTGACCGTGTCGCCTCCGAGCAGGATCTGGTGGGCGTGACCGGCGTCGGCGAGGGCGGCGAGGGAGTCCAGCAAGCGCCAGTCGGTGCCATGGTGCACGCGGGACGGGCCGTCGAACGCCAGGAAGGCGCCGGCCTCGGCGACCTGCCGGTGCATTCCGGTATCCGGGAATCGATGCAGGTGGCCGAGGATCACACGGCGTGGTTCGACCCCGTGTGATCCGCACAGCAGCTCGAGCACGTCCAGGGCCGCGGTGCCGGCCTCCAGGTGGACGCCGATGGGCGCGTCGGTGGTGTGGTGTGCCTCGGCGGCGGCGGCCATGACGTGCCGGGCGTGGTCGTCCAGGCGGTGATAGGACCCGGCGACTTTGATCAGTCCGGCCTTCACGGGGGCGCTGGTCACCTCGTGGACGAACAGCTCGGCCAGCCCGTCGCGAACAGCTTCCAGCTCGTCGTGGTCGTAGTGTCTCGCCTGGTGCAATCCGGTGGCGGAGACGACGTGGACGCCGGACCGCCGCGACAGGCCGGGAAGTTCTTCGGCTCGCGGCCCCATCCCCCAGGGGGTCCACTGCACGACCGCGCCTCCGCCGAGCGCGGCGAAGGCATTGAGTTCGGCACATGCGGCTTCGGCGTCGTCCAGTTCCTGGCCCGGCAGCATGGGCGAGCGGATGAACAGGTGGTCGTGGGCGTCGCACATGCCCAACTCGTCGGGCGGGATGTCCCCGAGCACAGTCCGGATCGCGGGGCTCATCGCGTGCTCTCCTGCGCCTGCTCCTGCTCCGCGTCGGCGAGTGCGTCCGCGGCGACACGCAGCCCGGCCAGCGCCTTGGGCACGCCGATGTAGGGCGCCAGGTGGACGAAGACCTCGACGATCTGCTGCCGGGTCATTCCGATCCGCAGCCCGGTCTTGACGTGGCCGCTCAGCTGCGGGTCCACGCCGCCGAGTGCGGTGAGGGCGGCCAGGTTGACCAGCTGCCGGTCGCGCAACGACAACCCCTCGCGGAGGTAGGTGCCGCCGAACAGGGCGGTGATGATCCAGTCGGCGTATCCGGGCGCGATCCGCTCCAGTCCCGGCAGGGTCGCCTGCTGGGTGGCCTCGTCTTGGAGGAGGTCCAGCATCCGGTATCCCTCATCGCGATCCAGGCGGGTCTGTGTCAGGTGCTCCGACAGTCCGGGGTTCGTTGCCATGGTCGTGTCCTCCCTCGAGCTTCGTAACGCCTCAAGCGTTACGGAACGATAGCAGTGGTAACGACTGAAGCGTTACACTCACGCTATGACCAAGGAAGACAAGTTCGCCTTCCGCTTCGACTGCGGCGCCCTCTGGTTGAACCTGCTCGCCACCAAAGGCCGCACGTTCAGCGCGGAGCCGGTGGAGCGGCTCGCCACGCCCGCCCGGCTCGCCGAATGGCTGGAGCACTGCGAGCTGTCCCCCACTCGGCCACCGGGCCAGGAAGACCTGGAGCAGGCGCGGCAGCTGCGGGAGACCCTGCGCGTCCTGGCCTTGGCAACCGTCGATGAGCAGCCGCCGCCCGCAGGCGCCGTGGCGGACCTGGCCGGGTTCCTCTCCGCACATGACGACCCGATCCGGCTGACAGCGGACGACCGGCTGCGCCGCGAACCACCAACGACGACCGTGGATGCTCTGACCCGCATCGCCCGTCAGGCAGTGGGCCAGCTGAGCAGCTCGGACCGGCTGACGCTGAAAAGCTGCCCTGAACACGACTGCCGGGGGATCTTCATCGATCCGCCCGGGCGCCGACGCTGGTGCCCGTCCCCGTCGTGTGCGAGCCGGGGCAGGGTCCGCGCGCTGCGTGCCCGCCGCAGCGCCGCCGCTCCTGAACTGCCTGCACCAAGCACTGGATCTTGATTCTTGGCAGGCCGAGCGCACGACCGTAGGGTCTTGCCCTGATCGTTCACGCACCCGCAATTCAGGCCAAGGAGACAAAATAGATGAGGAACACTTTACGTGCCCTGCTCGTGCCGGTAGCCGTCGCGGCCGCCACCGCGCTGCCCGCCTCCACGGCCCATGCGGCCGATGGGTACGACCGGTGTCCTGACGGCTATTACTGCATGTTCTCGGGCCTCGACGGCACCGGCGACATGATCACGCTGAGGGGGAGCACGCCGGACCTCGCGGCGCTCGGCATGAACGACCGGGCCAAGTCGGACTGGAACCGGACCTCCTCCACCATCTACCTCTGGTCCGACGCCAACTACACGGGCTGCGCGGTCGTCACCTCCGCCGACCCCACTGGCAAGGGCAACTTCTACCCCGATTACCGGGACTTCCTCAGCTCGGTGCAGTTCGACGGCCCGGGCGGCCTGAGCTGCGGCACACCACCCGGCGAAGACGGCTGACCGCGGGCCCGGCGGCCTGGGCCGTGCGCGCAGGCCGCCGGCCGAGACGTCCACCGCGGCGGCTTCGGCCTCATTGACGTTGGGGTGTCAGTTCGCGCACGGGGCTTGCGTGCGGTCTCGCACGATGATCTTGCCGGTGTTCCGGCCGCGCAGCATTCCCAGGAACGCGTCCACGATGCGCTCGAACCCGTCAACCACCGTCTCGTCCAGAGCGAGTCGGCCGCTCCGCAGATGCGGTACCGCGAAAAGACCTGGACGCGGGCGGACGGTGCTCCGCTGGACCCCTGACCATCCCCGACTCCGGCTCCTACGTGGTGCCTGGCGCCCTCGCCCCGGTGGTGATCAATCGCGAGCGTGATCTAGGAGAGCTGGTGGAACCGAACGTGTGGGTTCGGCACTGCTGATGCCGGTCCTCCCGACCGGATGATCGAGGTGTGGCATCTGGCTAGGCGAGCGGGGCTCGGGGAGCCTCGGGGAGCCAACCCAACCGCCTTGTCCTCTAAGAGGGTTGAAAACAAGCTCAGGGCCTGTCGTCAAAGGAGCGCCGATCAGGCCGGGCACAAGCGATCTGTTCAAGACCGGGCGGCGGCAGCCGCCCGAGACTGCCTGCATGACCGAACGAGCTTTCACCCCGGCGTTGGGCCGGTTCGCCCCCGCGCGTCTCTACGATCCCGTGGCCGCCCTGCTGCGCGAGCGCCTGTGGCGCGGTCTGCTGACCATGCACGTGGCTCCCCGGCCCGGCGACGAGATCGTCGACGTGGGCTGCGGCACCGGCTCGCTGGCGCTGTTGCTGCACCGCGTCGAACCACGGGCACGGATCATCGGTGTCGATCCCGACCCCGACGTGCTGGCCATCGCGCGCCACAAGGCCGACACGGCAGCCACCACCGGTACCGCCGTGGAGTGGCGGGTCGGCATGGGCGACGAGGTGGCGGAGGTTCTCGGCGCCGGCTCGGTGGACACGGCGGTCTCCAGCCTCGTGCTGCACCAGTGCCCGATGGACACGAAGCGGGCCATCCTCGCCTCGATGCATGCGGTGCTACGGCCTGGCGGAAAACTGGTGATCGCCGACTACGGGCTGCAGCGCACCCGGACGATGCGCCTGGCGTTCCGCCTTGTGCAGCTCGCCGACGGCACCGAGGACACCCGGCCCAACGCCGAAGGGGTCCTGCCCCGGTTGATCTCCGAAGCCGGCTTCAGTGGCGTGCGCGAGGCTGAGGTGGTCTCAACGCTCAGCGGCTCGATCTCGGTGTACGTCGCGCGCCGCGCTTGACGGGCGGCTGGACGGGCGGAGCACCGGCAGTACGGCAGCCGGGGTGAGGCCGATCAGCTCCCGCATCTGCCGGGTGAAGTGCGCCTGGTCGGCGAAGCCGCCGGCGACGGCCGCGTCTGCCGGTGACCGGCCCTCGTGCAGCCCCTCGGCGGCCCGCCGCAGATGCAACCACAGCCGCCAGCGCACGAGCGGCAGGCCGAGCTGGTCGCGGGCCAGCGCACGCAGCCGCTGGGGCGACAGGCCAACGCCTGCGGCCAGATCCGGCATGCGGCCAGTAGCCGGGGGGCGAGCTCGCCCGACGGGCGCGCGCCGGCCCGGCGTACGTCCCCCTCGCCGAGCTCGTGCAGCTCGGGGGCGGCCGTGATGCCGGGGCCGCAGCGCCGACGCAACCGGTCGGCGAACGCGCAGTGTGGGTCCACGAAGAACGTGAGCTGGTCCTCCGTCGGGAGCATCCGGTGCCGCACCATCGGAGGCACGAGCAGTACCGCGCCTCGATGGCAGGTGTCGCCGGAGTCCACCATGCCCACCTCGCCGCCGGCCCCGGCCCCGGCCCCGGCCGCGATGGCGATCTGGAAGGCGGCGTGCCGGTGGAAGGAGCCGTCCGCCGACGGTCCCCGGTACAGCGCATAGCCGACGCCGACAGCGAAGCGTGGCGCCGGCTCGCCCACTGTCCCCGCCCCGGCCCTCATCCCCAACTCCTAGGCCTCCCGGGCCGCGGAGGTGAGCGACATGTCCGGCTAGCGGTCGCCCGCGACCTGGCCGGCGATCGGCTCCAGCAGCGCCAGCTCTTCCGTGGTCAGGGTGATCCGGGTGGCCGCGGCGTTCTCGAGGAGGCGGCTGCGCTTGCGGGTTCCGGGGATCGGTACGACGGTCAGGCCGTGCGCCTGGGCCCGCTGCTGCACCCAGGCCAGGGCGATCTGGGCCGTGGTGGCGCCATGGTCGGCTGCGAGCTTGTGCAGGGGCGCCAGGAGAGCGGCGTTCGCCTTGGCGTTGTCGCCGGTGAAGCGCGGATGCGACTGCCGGACGTCGCTGCTGGAGAGGTCTTTGCTCACGTCGGTGAAGGCGCCGGACAGAAAGCCCTTGCCGAGCGGCGAGTACGGCACGAAGGCGACCCCGAGCGCGGCGGCCGCGCCCACCGCGCTGCGCTCGGCGTCCCGGCTGAAGAGCGACCACTCCGACTGCACGGCGGTGATCGGGTGCACGGCGTGCGCCTCGCGCAGCTCGGCACCGGTGACCTCGCTCAGGCCGAGGTGCTTGACCTTGCCCTCCCGCACCAGTTCGGCCATGGCGCCGACAGACTCGGCGAGCGGGACGGCGGGGTCGCGGCGGTGCATGTAGTAGAGGTCGATGACCTCCACGTTCAGGCGGCGCAGGCTCGCCTCGACGGCCTTCTTGACGTAGGCGGGATCGTTTCGCAGGCCCCGGTAGTCCGGGTCGTCGGCGCGGCGCTCGATGCCGAACTTGGTGGCCAGAGTGATCTCGTCCCGGTGGGCGGCGACGAACGGCGCGAGGAACTCCTCGTTGGCACCGGAGCCGTACATGTCGGCGGTGTCGATGAGGGTGACGCCCGCCTCGACGGTGGCCTCCAGGGTGTCGCGGGCCGCCGCGTCATCCGTCTGTCCGTAGGCGTGGCTGATGCCCATGGCGCCGAAGCCCTGGACACCGACGAGGGGGCCGCCGTGGCCCAGCTCGACCTTGCTGATCTGTTCAATGGCGTTGCTCATGATGGCGCTCAAGCCCTTTCCACGGGGTGCCGTTGATCACCCGTCATGCCAGCGATGCTAGGGACTTGAAGCGCGCTTCAAGCAACCGAACTTGCAGCGCGAGGAGGGCGCGACGCGGTCCGGGTCGCCGCACCTGCACCGACCCAGCGCAGGGCTGCTACCGCTATCGCGGCGCGGACGAAGTGATCCTCGGGATGGGGACGCCACCGGACCACAGCTCCTCCGCGTGTTCCGCGAAGCGAGAAAACATCCCCATGTCACTATGGCTCCGCAGATGCATCAGTGGCGAATCATGGCCGACGAGCCGGGCCAAGTGCGGCGTGACAAGTGCATCGTCGTCGAAGCGGAAGACCGAGAGGGACACGTGGTTCACGGCATCGGCCGGGGCGGAAAATCGCGCCTCCAGCCCGTGCACCCCACCTATCTTGGCCAGTTGCTCCAGGGTCATCTTGATGCGCGTGGAGACCGTCAGGGCAACGTCCTCGATCTCTTCGCGTTGTCGGGCCACCGGTCCATCCGGGTCGCCGAGCAGGAAGCGAACTCGGCAACCGCTCTCCGCCTTCCTCCGCAGCGTCTCGGGAAGAGCCGGCACCTGTGTCCAGAGGAAGTAGGACGTAAAGCCGGCGAAGAACAGGTCCTCGGTCGCCCCGGCGATCAGATCAGCCCAGACTGTCGAAGGACATGCGGACCTGTAGGCGTAGCTTTGGACGAGCTCCCGGTCACCGCCGGTCTTCAACCGATCCCGAACAGCCTTCGGCCACAGCATCTCTGCTTCAACTCCCAACACCTCAGAGGCGTCTACCCGGTTCCTGGCGTGCGGGATGAGCTCTTCGTCCGCGATCCATCGTTCAACGGTCTTGCCAGAGACACCCACCCGGATAGCAAGCTGCCTCGGTGACAGCCCAGCGGACTCGATAGCTGATCGTAAGGCTGTATTCAAGGATCCCCCTGGGGACGTTTGGGCGTTTTCAACGGTAACGCCGGTACGCCCCAACCGTCTCCGCTTTGGGTGGCGATAGGTCTGCTTCGGGAGGCCAGTCTTTGACTGCAAAGCCACACACAAGACCCCGGCAACCGTGTCCGCGGCCCCGGGGCGTGGCCCACCAGCCTCACAGGAGCTGATGAACAATGAACAACCCTATCGGGTGGTTCTTCACATGGGTGAGTACGCTTCTCGCCTTACGGCCGTGTGGCCGTCACCGGGCTTGCCCGCCAGCCTCAGAGCCCAGCACCGCCGGTGCGGCGCCTCCGCCGCCGCCCGTCCGCCGCACGCCGCGGCGGGAGCTTCAGCAGGGGCGGCGGCGCGTGCTGCCCCTGGCCCCCGACGGCATCGACGCGGGCCCCGAGCGGATTCACGGCATGCTCGCGGGGGTGGCTCGGTGACCGCGATGTCCGGCCTGCGGCTACTGCCGTGGTCCGACCCGGACGGCAAGCCGTGCTACCTGGCGGCGGACGGCGACAACAGCCCTCTGAGCCGCAGAGCGGACGAGATCGAGGCGCTACAGGTGTCGATGGGGAGGGAGCTCCTCAGCCACGCCCGTGCGCTGCTCGGGGACCACAAGGCGGACGCAGGCGAACTCCGGTTCCTGGCGGATCGGCTGTGTGAAGCGCTGCGCGACGTGCTGCGCGGGACGACTGCCAGGGCAGGGGTCCCGCCCCTATGAGTGCCGAGGGCATCATGACCGGCTGGCAGGTCGGGCCCGTCCCGGGCGGGGCCTGCACCGTACACACGATGGAGTGCCCGCACTGCCGCTCCAGATCAGCAGCTGCGGGCAGCACCGCGCCATCGCCGAACTGGAGCTGACCCCCGCTGAGGCGGAGCAGTTGCACGCGGCCCTGTGCCACGCCCTGGGCGAGCAGCCCCCGCCCGCTGATGCGCCCGAATGCCGTCATCCGGTCCGTTTCCCAGGAGGCCGACAGCGGTATCGAGGACGACCCGCACGGATGTGCCACGGCCAACAACGCTTACGGCTTGTGAGCGAGGACAGCGTGAATGCAGGAGTCGGCCTCGTCCCCCGGCAAGGCGGCGTCCAGGTTCATATGCGCGTCCGCGTCCGGTCGCCAACGGTTGGTGGCGACGATGCCGGGAGCAAGGATCTCCAGTCCGGCCCCCTCCAGGAATTCCGCGATGGTGGCCCTGTCGCGCGGTGTGACGATCACGCCGCCCTCCGCGTACAAGGAGGTCAGGAGTTCCACGGTGCGCCGGTCGCCGTCATAGTCGTAGGTGCCCTGCGAGAAGGCCACGTAGCTGCCGGACGGCAGCTCTGCGACCAGCCGCTCGACGATGCCAGCCGGGTCGTCCTCGTCCTGGACGAACAGGAAGACCGAGGCCAGGAGTAATCCGACGGGTTGCTGGAAGTCGATAGTCCCCCGCACGGCCGACGAGCCCAGAATGGCCTCGGGATCACGCACATCGGCCGTGAGGTAGCCGACTCGGGCGTCCCCCACCCGCCTGGCCGACAGCTCCGCCATGGCCGCCTCATCCCGATCGACGTAGACGACCCTGCAGGCCGGCTCGACGGCCTGGGCCGCTTCATGAACGTTCGGTGCGTGGTCCGGCCCGGAGCCGATGTCGAGGAACTGCCTGATGCCGTACTGCCCGGCGAGGATACGTACCGCCCGCATCACGAAGAGACGCTGATTGCGTGCGATGAGCCCGACGCTGGGCACGCGCTGCTGTATCCGTTCGGCCAGTGTGGGAACGGGGTCCCCATCGTCTTCCCTGCCCCCGCTGTTTGCTCTGTCACCCAGGAAGTGCGCATACAGCTGTGCCGGGTATGCGGCTGCCCGGCTGTCGTGAGAAGTCATGCCACTCTCCCGTGGTCTCGCCTTCTTCGGCACCGCAGACGCTCCGGCGGTCACCGAACGATCAGCACGATCCTGCCCGTGAGCTGGACGCGTACCACCCGACCGCACTCGGGCTGCTGGAGCGCGGGTACGTCGACGGCATGCCGGCTGGGACGAGTGCACCGCCGGCCACGGACGACGGGAGTCCGCGATCCAGTTCTTCGAAGGTCGGATTAAGAAAATCAAGATCTGTGCGTTGACGCCTTAAGAAACTCAAGGTACAAAAGAATGGCGAGCGTATCGCCGAGAGCAAGGGAGCCGAGGGTGGACTGGCAGGAGCTGACGGACCTGACGCAGGGGCGGCCGTTCGTGGTCGAGCGGGTCCGCCTCGCCGACAGCGGTGTCGTGGTCGAGGGGCAGTTCGAGCCGCCGCAGCTGGCTCAGCTCGGCGTCGACGACCAGGTGTTCGTTGCCGCGTTCGTACGGTCGCACGGTTCGATCAAGGAGATGGAGCGGATCTTCGGGGTGAGCTACCCGACGATCAAGTCCCGGCTGAAACGGATCGCCGAGCACCTCGACTTCGTCGACACCGACCCGGCGCCCACCAGCGCCGACGTCGTCGACCGCCTGCAGCGGGGGGAGATCAGCGTCCAGGAGGCGCTGGCCGAGCTGGAGCGGTCCCGATGATCCCGCAGCTGGTGACGGTACGCCATCGCCGACCCGACGGCCGCTGGCGGCGGCTGTACGTCCCGGTGCTGCCGGTCGTGCTGGTGCTGTCGCCGCTGCTGCTGCTCGCCGTACTGGGCGGAGTGGTCGCATGCCTCGTCACCCAGGTGAGCGCGGTGGGCGCGCTGCGCGGCATCGGGCGGCTGCTGTGGGCGCTGCCCGGCACCCGGTTCGAGATCGAGCAGGGCCGAACGGCCGTGCTGGTAAGCGTCAGATGAGCCAGAGAGGGAGAGCAACATTGAACGAGCAGCGCCGCCAGATCCTTCAGATGCTGGCCGAGGGCAAGATCACCGCGGACGAGGCCGAGCGGCTGATCGACGCCCTCGGACAAGAACAGCCCGAGTCGCCGACCGGAGCCGCGTCCCGCCCGAAACCCCGACCCAAGTATCTGCGCGTGGTGGTGAGCTGGGCGGACGGCTCCGGCGGCGACGGGTCAGGCCGGGTCAACGTCCGGGTCCCGCTACAGCTGCTGCGCGCCGGGGTCCGGCTCACGAGCCTTATCCCTCCGCAGGCGCTCACCAAGGCCAACGCGGAACTGGACAAGTCGGGGGTACCGATCGACCTCACCGAGCTCAAGCCGCAGCACCTCGAGGAGCTCATCGACCATCTCGACGAGGTCATTGTCGACCTCGACGACCCCGACGCCAAGGTGCAGGTGTTCTGCGAGTGACACCGCCACGGCGCCCGGCGCCCGGGACCACGGGGTCGGGCGGCCGTCCGGCCGGGCGGCGGAGGCGGCCCGCGGTTCGGTAACTCACCTACCACCCCTATTACTTCACCCTTCGAAAGGGAGAGCTCCATGGCTTCATTTGTCATGCCCACGTCTATGCGTGCCGACGGTCACGCGTCGCCCGCCGCCGTCTCCACCGCCGATCTGCGCAAGTCGTACGGCGATAAGACCGTCCTGGACGGCATCGACCTGCACATCCCAGCCGGCACGGTGTTCGCGCTGCTCGGCCCGAACGGCGCCGGCAAAACCACCGCCGTGAACATCCTGTCCACACTCATCACCGCCGACAGCGGACAAGCCCAGGTCGCAGGCCACGACATCACCACATCACCACACAAGGTGCGTGCGGCGATCGGTGTCACCGGGCAGTTCTCCGCCGTCGACGGCCTGATCACCGGCGAGGAGAACATGCTCCTCATGGCCGACCTGCACCACCTCCCCCAGCGCGAAGGACGTCGAGTCGCCGCCGGACTGCTGGAGCGCTTCGACCTCACCGAAGCCGCGAAGAAACCCGCCTCCACCTACTCCGGCGGCATGAAACGCCGCCTCGACATCGCCATGACCCTGGTCGGCAACCCCCGCATCATCTTCCTCGACGAACCCACCACCGGCCTCGACCCCCGCTCCCGCCACAACATGTGGCAGATCATCCGCGAACTGGTCTCCGACGGCGTCACCGTCTTCCTCACCACCCAATACCTCAACGAAGCCGACCAACTCGCCGACCGCATCGCCCTCCTCAACAACGGCAAAATCGCCGCCGAAGGCACCGCCGACGAACTCAAACGACTCATCCCCGGCGGACACATCCGACTCCGCTTCACCAACCCGGCCACCTACCACTCCGCCGCCGACGCCCTGCACGAGGCCACCCGCAACGACGAAGCACTCGCACTCCAGATCCCCAGCGACGGCAGCCAACGCGAACTGCGCTCCATCCTCGACCGGCTGGACTCCACCGGCATCGAAGCCGACGAACTCACCGTCCACACCCCCGACCTCGACGACGTGTTCTTCGCCCTCACCAGCAACACCAACCAGCCCAACCAGCCCAAGGAGACAGCCCGATGAACGCCCTCTCCCTCGCCCTACGCGACTCGAACACCATGCTGCGCCGCAACCTCCTGCACGCCCGGCGCTACCCCTCCATGACCCTCAACCTGCTGCTCACACCCGTCATACTCCTGCTGCTCTTCGTCTACATCTTCGGCGACACCATGAGCGCCGGCATGAGCGGCGGCGCCGACCGCTCCCAGTACCTCGCCTACCTCGTCCCCGGCCTCCTGCTGATGACCATCGGCAGCACCACCATCGGCACCGCCGTATCCGTCTCCATGGACATGACCGAAGGCATCATCGCCCGCTTCCGCACCATGGCCATCCACCGCGGATCCATACTCATCGGACACGTCATCGGCAGCGTCCTCCAGTCGATCATGAGCATCATCCTCGTCGGCGCCGTCGCCCTGGCCATCGGCTTCCGCTCCACCAACGCCACACCCCTGGAATGGATCGCGGCATTCGGGCTGATCGCGCTCTTCGCCCTGGCACTCACCTGGATCGCCGTCGGAATGGGCCTGTCCAGCCCCAACCCCGAGGCCGCCAGCAACAACGCCATGCCACTGATCTTCCTCCCCCTCATCTCCAGCACCTTCGTCCCGGTCGACGCGATGCCCCGCTGGTTCCAGCCCATCGCCGAATACCAGCCCTTCACCCCCGCCATCGAAACCCTGCGCGGCCTGCTCCTCGGCACCGAGATCGGCAACAACGGCTGGATCACCATCGCCTGGTGCCTGGGCCTGACCGTGCTCGGCTACCACTGGTCCAAGGCAGTGTTCAACCGCGACCCGAAATAGCCGGGCACAGTCAGGCCCAGGCCGGGCGGTCGGTGCCCCAGAAGGTGGGCGGGTGGGCCCAGTCGCGGGGGGCGTTGTCGTAGCCGAGGGGTGGAAGGGCGTAGCGCAGATGGCCGTACGGGGCGGGCCGCTCGGTCAGCCAGGGGTGGGGGTCGTACGGGGCGGCGGGGGCTGCCGGGGTGTTCTGGGCGGTGGCGGGGGTGATGCCGTGCATCAGCCAGGAGGCCGTCGCGGTGAGGGAGAGGCGCAGGTGGCGTCCGCCGCCGCTCTCTTGGCGTTCGTTCAGGGCGCGCAGGACCGCCGCGGCGAGCAGATAGCCCGTGCCGTGGTCCAGGGCCTGCGCGGGCAGTACGCCGGGGTCGCCGTCGGGGGTGGCTTCGAGGGTCGCGATGCCGCTCGCGGCCTGGACGAGGCTGTCGAAGCCGCGCCGGTCGGCCCAGGGGCCGGACCAGCCCCAGGCCGACACCTGGGCGACGACGAGTCCCGGGCGGCGTTCCAGCAGGGCGTCCGGGCCGAGGCCGAAGCGGTCGAGGGCGCCCGGGCGGTAGCCGGTGACCACGACGTCGGCGCGGGAGAGGAGCTCTTCGAAGGTCTGCCGGTCCCGGGGGTCGCCGAGGTCCAGCCGGGTGGACCGCTTGCCGAAGCCGGTGTCGGCGTGGGCGTCGGGGTCCTCCGGGAGGTGCGGGGAGTCGATGCGCAGTACGTCCGCGCCGAGCAGGGCCAGGGTGCGGGTGGCCACCGGCCCGGCGATGACCCGGGTCAGGTCGAGGACCCGTACGCCGCTCGCGGGGAGGGGCGCGGGCGGCAAGGGGCGGGGGGCGGCGTCTCCGACCCGCCGGGACTCGACCAGCGCCGACTCGGTGACGGCCTCCGCCGGTGGTGCGACCGGCGGCGCCACGGCTACGGCCAGGCCGCCCGCCGCGTAGACCGTCTCCTGGATCCAGTGAGCCGGGCGGGCCGCCAGCTCCTCGGCGAGGCGCTTGGCGAGGGCGGCCTCGTCCCGCTCCTGGTCGGCGATGCCGAGGGCGGCCAGGAGGCGGGTGCGGTGGTGGGGGTAGTTGGCGTGGGTGCGCACCCAGCCGTCGGCCGCGCGCCAGAAACCGGACAGCGGCGCGAAGTTCGTCGGCTTCCGGCCGTCGATCCGCAGATGCCGCTCGCTGACGAACGCCGTGGCGACCGCGGCCTCCGCCACCCGTACGGCGGGAACCGCTTCCCCGGACCGCCGCGCTCCGAGTTCGGCGGCGGCGAGGGAGCACGCTCCCACGGTGGCGCGGGCGAGCTCCCGTACGGGCAGGCGGGAGGGCAGCACCTCGTCGGCCGGGGCGTACGACACTCTCTCGGTCAGTTGCGCCGCGCCTCCGAGGGTCGCCCACACGTGAGCGGTGGCCGCGTCGATTCGCTGGGTCATACATTCATTGTGCTCGGCACGGACAATAAGACACGGCCGCCAACCGTGAGCTGTCCCACTCAGGCGCACGCTGTCAGGCGCGGCGGATGATGATGTCGCCGGCCGCGGTCCGGGCGTGCACCTCGACGGTCTCGTCGGACTCGGCGGGGCCGGCGGAAGAGCCGAGCGAATTGCGTACCGTGCCGTACTTGGTGTTCAGGTCGAGCCAGGCGGCGGTGCCCTCGTGGATGCCCACTTCGAGTTCGCCGACGGAGGTGTGCAGGTCGATACGGCCGCGGGTGACGTCGCCGACACGGATGCCGCCGTTGGAGGACTTCGCGTCGACCCCGGCGTGGGCGACGCCGACCTCGATCCGGCCGTTGGCGGCCTTGGCGCTGACACTGTCGTGCGCGATGCCGACGGAAATGGCGCCGTTGGCCGCGCTGGTCTTCAGACCGCCGGTGACCTCGCCGACCTCGATCGCGCCGAGGCCGTTCTTGACGGTCGCCGAGCCGGCGACCGTGCCGACCTCGATCCGGCCCGCGCCGAGAACTTCGACGTCCCCGGCCGAGCGGGCCAGGCGGATGTCGCCGAGGTCGGTCTTGAGGCTGGCGCCGGCCGCCTCGTCGACCTGGAGGTCGCCGAGCGAGGTCTTGAGCGTGACCTCCCCGAAGCGGCCTTCGCAGTAGAAGCTGCCCATGCCCGTGGTGCCCCGGACATCGGATCCGGCGGGCAGTTCGACGCTCACCTCGATGGCGCCCGGCTTGCCGAACAGGGTCCGCTTCTTGGGTGTCCTGACCGTGAGGCGGCCGCCCGAGCAGGTGACCTGGGTCTGCTGCACGGCGCGTACGTCGTTGTCGTCGGATCCGTTGCTCGGCAGCACCTCCACGACCGTGTCGGTGCGCTTGCCCGCGGTGATGCGGGCGGTGCCGGCCTCCAACTCGAGGGTGACGGAGATCGGTTCGGGGGTCTCGAAAGCAGGCATGGCCGTTCCGTCCTTTTGGCTTGGGTGGGCGATCCCGCTGGTGAGGCGGGTGATGACTGACGTCGGCGGGATCGGCGATCCGCCGGTGAAAGTGGGGTGGGCGGCCCTAGCGGACCCAGCCGGTGAAGCCCCGGCTGCCCGAGTTCTTGCCGCGGCCCGCCTGGCTCGCGCGCTCCCCGCCGTCGAGGGCGGTGGACACGGCCCGCACCAGCCAGGCGTTGACCGACAGGCCCTCCGCCGCCGCGGCGTCCTCGGCGCGGGCCTTGAGGTGGGCGGGGAGGCGGAAGTTGATCCGCGCCATGGCGCCGTCGTCGGCGACCGCGGGCGGCGGTGGCGGCGCGGGCGCGGCGGGGGCCGAATCCGGCTCCTGCGCCTCCTGGAACGGCTCGGGGGCGGGCGGCGCCGTCACCACGAACTCCGGGTCGAGTCCGCGCAGTCGCACGTCGACCGAGCCCGGCGCCAGCTCCCGCGTGACCTCGCCCATGGCGGCGGACAGTGCGTTGAGGAGGGTCAGGCGGGCGGCGGACTCCAGGGGGGCGGTGAGCCGCTCGGCGAGGGCGCGGGCGTCGTCGCCGCCGGCGTCCGCGGCGGCGGCCAGCTCCTGCCGGAGGCTGTCGACGTAGGGCGTGAGGTTCATGACGCCATCATGGCACATCGATGGCGCTATTGCGAGCCGGATTGGCTTCTTTGTGCGCACGCGGCTTTGACCTGGGACTTCCTCCCCCGACTAGCGTGTCGTGGCGCCGCACTGGCGACGAGGTGGCTTGCGGTAGGTCTTCGGTGATGCCACTATGGCACCACTCGAGCGACGGATCTGACGCCACCGCACTGCCGGTCTGGCGTTATCGCTGAGGCCGCTCCGCGTCCCGCTGCCGCACCCCGCTCGGCCCTGTGCGTTTTCGACCTTTCCCGCCCACCGACAGGAGTTCCCAGCCATGGCTACCTTCCTCTACAAGCTGGGCCGTCTCGCCTTCCGGCGGCGATGGCTGATAGCGCTGCTGTGGGTGGTGATCTTCTGCGGTGCGGGCTTCGCCGCCTCCTCCGCCCCGGCGCCGCCCGCCGACACCTTCTCGATGCCCGGTACGGAGTCGCAGAAGGCCTTCGACCTGCTGGAGAAGAAGTTCCCGGACGCGAGCGCCGACGGTGCGAGCGCCCGGGTCGTGGTCCGTGCGCCCGAGGGCGGGAAGATCTCCGCCCCCGCACCGAAGGCCCACGTCGCGGCGCTGGTCGCGCAGTTGAAGAAGTCCCCGCAGGTGGCCTCGGTGAGCGACCCGTTCACGACGAAGGCGGTGAGCAAGGACGGCTCCACCGCCTACGCCATCGCCACCTACAAGGTCCCCGCCACCGAGGTCGGCGACAAGGCGCACGACGCGCTCGACGACGCACTGGCCAAGGCCCGCGACAGCGGCCTGACCGCGGAGGCCGGCGGCGACGCCGTGAAGATCGACGCCGCGATGGGCGGCACCGGCGAGAAGATCGGCATCCTGGTCTCCGCCGTGGTCCTGGTCCTCACGTTCGGCTCGGTGGTCGCCGCCGGGATGCCGCTGCTCACAGCCCTCATCGGCGTCGGTATCGGCATCTCCGCGATCACGGCGCTCGGCGCCGCCCTCGGACTGTCCGGCACCACGTCGACCCTGGCGATGATGCTCGGCCTCGCCGTCGGCATCGACTACGCCCTGTTCATCGTCTCCCGCTACCGCGCCGAACTCACCGAGGGCCGCGACCGCGCCGACGCCGCGGGGCGGGCGGTCGGCACCGCGGGCTCCGCGGTCGTCTTCGCCGGGCTCACCGTCATCGTGGCCCTCGCGGGCCTGGCCGTGGTGAACATCCCGATGCTCACCAAGATGGGCCTGGCCGCCGCGGGCACCGTCGCCGTCGCCGTACTCGTCGCCCTCACCTTCGTGCCCGCGCTGCTCGGCTTCGCGCCGGTCAAGGTCCTTCGCCGCCGGGACCGCAAGCGGTTCTCCAGCAAGCCGCTCAACGCCCGCCAGCAGCGCAAGGCCGCCGAGCACGCCGAGAAGGACGCCCGGCGCAAGCCCAACCTCGGCTCCCGCTGGGCCGGTTACGTCCTGCGCCACCCCGTCGCCGTACTGCTGCTGGCCGTCGTCGGCCTCGGCGCGGTCGCCGTGCCCGCCGCCAGTCTGGAGCTCGGTCTGCCCGGCGAGGGCACCATGGCCCCCGACACCACCCAGCGCAAGGCCTACGACATGCTCTCGGAGTCCTTCGGCGCCGGGTTCAACGGGCCGCTGATGATCACCGTGGAGGGCCAGGACGCGGCCGTCGCGGCCGACACCGTCGGCAGACGACTCGCCGAGCAGGACGGCGTCGCCACCGTCACCCCGGCCACGCCCAACGAGGCCGGCGACACCGCGATCCTGAGCGTCGTCCCGGCCACCGGCCCCACCGACGGCGCGACCGAGGACCTGGTGCGCCACCTGCGCTCCCTGGCCGACGGCTTCCAGGCCGACACCGGCGCCGAGGTCCTGGTCACCGGCCAGACCGCGATGTTCATCGACTTCTCCAAGACCCTCGACGACGCGCTGCTTCCCTATCTCTGCCTGGTCGTGGGCCTGGCGTTCCTGCTCCTGATGGTGGTCTTCCGCTCGGTCCTCGTACCGCTCAAGGCCGCGCTCGGCTTCCTGCTCTCGGTGACCGCCGCGCTCGGCGCCGTCGTCGCGGTCTTCCAGTGGGGCTGGCTCGCCGATGTCTTCGGCGTCGACCAGCCGAGCCCGATCATGAGCACGATGCCGATCTTCATGATCGGGGTGGTCTTCGGCCTCGCCATGGACTACGAGGTGTTCCTGGTGACCCGCATGCGGGAGGCGTACGTCCACGGGGCGCGGCCCGCCGAGGCCGTCGTCACCGGGTTCCGCTACAGCGGCCGGGTGGTCGCCGCGGCCGCCGCCATCATGATCAGCGTGTTCTCCGGCTTCATCGTGGAGGACAACGACTTCGTCAAGATGATCGGATTCGGCCTCGCGGCCGCGGTGCTCTTCGACGCCTTCATCGTCCGCATGACGATCGTCCCCGCCCTGTTCGCCCTGCTCGGCAAGCACGCCTGGTGGCTGCCGCGCCGGCTCGACCGGCTGCTTCCCAACCTCGACGTCGAGGGCGAGAAGCTCTCCCGCACGGCCCCGGCCGGGCGGGTGGCGCCTCCGCGCCGCGAACCTGAACTGGTCGACTGACGCCCCGGTTTGACTGTGGTCAGGCCCAGCGGCTCGGCGCCGCTGGGCCTGCCGCGTGCGGCGACCGCGTAGGCCGCGCCGCCGCAGCCCGGGACCGCCGGGGCTATTGGCCCCGGTGGGCCGGGGCCATGGCACAACGTGTTCGCCGAACCAGCCATGTACGGCGCATGGAAGAGATCATGCGGCCGTGTGCGCGGATTTCGGAACCTTCCTCGTCCGCCCCGACGGCTACGTCGGCCTCGCGGCGGATGGCTCGGAAGCGGCGGGCGAGGAAGCCGGGCTCCGGGACTACCTGGCCGGATTGGGCGACCACGCCGCCCCCGCCGGACGGTAGTCGGCCTGCATGTCCGCCCCCTACTCCTCCCCGAACTCCAGCAGCACCTTGCAGGAGCGGCTGCGGTCGGCGGCCAGGGCGAAGGCGTCGGCCGAGTCCCGTACCGGCCGGACCGCGCTGATCAGCGACTCCAGGGACGGCTCGGCCGCCAGCAGTCGCAGGGCGTCGTCGAACTCCGCGTGGAAGCGGAACGCCCCGCGGACCTCGATCTCCCGGCTGACCAGCAGGTTCCCCGCGATCGGGCTCTGCCCGGGCGGCAGCATGCCCAGCTGTACGACGACGCCGCCGCGCCGGAGCCGGCGCAGACAGGTGTCGAGGCCGGCCGCCACACCGGAGGCCTCGATCGCGACGTCCACCTCGTCGTCCGGCCAGTTCGGGTCGGCCGGGTCATCGGCCCGTACGCACGCGGTGGCCCCGGCCGCGGCCGCGAACTCCAGGGCGCGCGGCAGCAGATCGGTCACCGTGATCTCCGCGGCGCCCGCCGCGCGCGCCGCGGCCACGACCAGACAGCCGATCGGCCCGGCGCCCGTGACCAGCACACGACGGCCCTTGAGGTCACCGGCTCGCCGTACCGCGTGCAGGCCGACCGCGAGCGGCTCCGCGAGCGCGGCGCGGCGCAGGTCGAGCCCCTCGGGCAGGGCCCGCAGCTGCGCCGCCGGGACGGCGATACGGGCCGCGAAGCCGCCCTGGACGTGCGGGGTCCGCGCGGCGCTGCCCAGGTAGCGGGTGTCGCGGCAGACGTTGGCCCGGCCGTCCGCGCACTCGGGGCACACCCCGCAGGGCGTGGCCGGATGGACGGCGACGGGCGTGCCGGGCGCGGGCCCGCTGGCGCCCTCGCCGTATCCGACGACCGTGCCGACGACCTCGTGGCCCAGCACCATCGGCTCGCTCAGGCGGAAGTCGCCGACCCCGCCGTGGCGGTGGTAGTGCAGATCGGATCCGCAGATGCCGCCGTAGCGGATCGCGACGACGGCCTGCCCGGGAGCCGGAGTCGGCTCGGGGAGTCCGTCGACCCGCAGATCGCCCTGCCCATGAATCACACAGCCCAGCACCATGTCCTCCACCCACGCCTCTCCGTGTTTCTCACGTCTCCGTGCTCAGAGCACGCTCGTCATGCCGCCGTCTACGTACAGAACCTGCCCGCTCACGAAGTCCGCCGCGGGGGAAGCGAGATACAGCAGCGCGCCGACCAGATCCTCGGTCCGCCCCCAGCGGCCCGCCGGGGTCCGTCCGCGCACCCAGGCGCTGAACTTCTCGTCCTCGACGAGCGGCTGGGTCAGCTCCGTCTCGATATAGCCGGGGCCCAGCCCGTTGACCTGGATTCCGTACGGGCCCCAGTCGGCGCACATGCCCTTGGTGAGCATCTTCAGCGCGCCCTTGGTCGCCGCGTAGGGGGCGATGCCGGGGCGCACCACCTCGCTCTGGAGCGAACAGATGTTGACGATCTTTCCGTGTCCGCGCTCGGTCATCCGCCGGGCGACCTCGCGGCCCACCAGGAAGGCGCTGGTGAGGTTGGTGTCCACGATCTGATGCCAGTCGGCGTCGGTGAACTCCAGCAGCGGGGCGCGGTTCTGCATGCCCGCGTTGTTGACCAGGATGTCGAGCGGGCCGACCCGCTCCTCCACCTCGGCGACCCCGGCGGCGACGGAGGGTCCGTCGGTGACGTCGAAGGCGGCGGTGTGGACGGTGGCGGTGTTCCCCGTCGCCTCCACGGAGTCGGCGAGTTCGGCCGCCGCGGCCTTGAGCCGTTCCGGGTCACGGCCGTTGAGGACCACCGTGCAGCCCGCCTCCAGCAGGCCCCGGGCGAGCGCGTGGCCGATGCCCCGGCTGGAGCCGGTGACGAGGGCGGTGCGGCCCGCGATGTCGAAGAGCGGATGTGTCGTCATGGGTGTGTGTTCCCCCAGATCGCTGGATGACCGGATCGCTAGATGACCAGTGAAAGCAGCATGACGAAGCCGAGCGAGACGACGGAGATGATGGTCTCCATCACCGACCAGGTCCGTACGGTCTGGCCGACGCTCATCCCGAAGTACTCCTTCACCAGCCAGAATCCGGCGTCGTTGACATGGCTGAAGAACAGCGACCCGGCGCCGATGGCGAGGACGAGCAGCGCGGTGTGCGTGGTGCTCATATCGGCCGCGAGCGGGCCCATGAGACCGGCGGCGGAGATCGTGGCCACGGTCGCCGAGCCGGTCGCCAGCCGGATGCCCACCGCGATCAGCCAGGCCAGCAGCAGCGCCGAGACGTTCCAGTCCTTGGAGAAGTCCATGATCATGTTGCCGACGCCGATGTCGATCAGCGTCTGCTTGAAGCCGCCGCCCGCGCCGACGATCAGCAGGATTCCGGCGATGGGGGCGAGCGAGGTCTCGACGGTGGACGCCAGCCGGCCCTTGGCGAAGCCCGCCGCCCGGCCGAGCGTGAACATCCCGACGATGACGGCCGCCAGCAGCGCGATCAGCGGCGAGCCGACGACGTCCGCGACCCGCTGGACGCCGTTGGCCGGGTCGTCCACGACGATGTCGACGAGCGCCTTGCCGAGCATCAGGACGACGGGCAGCAGCACCGTGGCCACGGTGACCCCGAACCCGGGGCGGCGCTCCAGCTCCTCCGAGGGACGGGCCGGGATCAGCCGGTCGGGCGGGGTGACGTCCACCCAGCGGGCGGCGACGCGCGAGAAGAGCGGCCCGGCGATCACGACGGTGGGCAGCGCGACCAGCACGCCGAGCGCCAGGGTGACGCCCAGGTTGGCCTTGACCGCGTCGATCGCGGCGAGCGGGCCGGGGTGCGGCGGCACCAGGCCGTGCATGACGGACAGGCCGGCGAGGGCCGGGATGCCGATGCGCATCAGCGAGTAGTTGCCGCGCTTGGCGACCAGCAGCACCACCGGGATCAGCAGCACCATGCCGACCTCGAAGAAGAGCGGCAGCCCGATGATGCCCGCGATCAGCGCCATCGCCCACGGCATGGTGCGGTCGTTCGCCTTGGCGAGGATCGTGTCGACGATCTCGTCGGCGCCGCCGGAATCGGCGAGGAGCTTGCCGAGTATCGCGCCGAGCGCGATCAGCACGCCGACGCCCGCGACCGTGCTGCCGAGCCCGGCCGTGAAGCTGGCGATCGCCTTGTCCAGCGGCGCGCCGGCGACGGCGCCGAGGGCCAGGGAGCCGATGGTCAGCGACAGAAAGGCGTGCAGCTTGAACTTGGTGATGAGCAGGACGATGACGGCGATGCCGACAAGGACGGCGATTCCCAGCTGGGCGTGACCGGCCGACGTGATCGGGTCGGCGGTGTCCGCTGCCAGGATCTCGACGCTGAGACCGGTCACGGAGGCTTCCTTAAGGTGTCTTGGCCGTACGTTTGTTTATCCGGCTACGCCGGGGAACGGGTCGGGAGGACGGGACAGGGGGCGGGACGGGGCGTTACCGCCGCGCTTCGGACCGCCGCAGTGCGGCGACGGCCTGCTCCGCGAGGGTTCCGGGATTCGGGGTGATGTCCACCGCGACGCCGTTCTCGTCCGGTTGCAGCGGTTCGAGGGTGGCCAGCTGCGAGTCGAGCAGACCGAGCTTGAAGAAGTGGCCCTTGCGGGCCGCCAGCCGCTCGGCGATCTGATCGCGGTCGCCGGTGAGGTGGAGGAAGAAGACGTCGGGGGCGGCGGCGCGGAGCCGGTCGCGGTAGGCGCGCTTGAGCGCGGAGCAGCTGACCACTCCGCCGCCCGCAGTGTGTTCGCGGGCCCAGGCGCCGATGGCGTCCAGCCAGGGCCGGCGGTCGTCGTCGTCGAGCGGGGTGCCGGCCGACATCTTGGCGATGTTGGCCGGGGGGTGGAAGTCGTCGGCCTCGGCGTACGGAACGCCGAGCTCGGCGGCCAGCTGCTCGCCGACCGTGGTCTTGCCCGTGCCGGACACTCCCATGACGACGACAACCTGGGGGGTCTGCATCGATACCTCGCTGTCTTCTCCGGCGCTGTCTTCTTCGACTTCGGCGCCGCGGCACACTCAACCCCACAGGTACGACGTATTCAAGAGTCTGTGACTTAAAAGTCATACTTATTTGAGATACGGATGGGCACGTAGGCTGAGCCCATGGACATCCAGGGGCGGGGACTGCACGCACGCGTGCTGGCATCCCTCGGGCCCGCGATCACAGCAGGCGACTACCCGCCAGGCACCGTTTTGCGCACGGACGAGCTCGAGAAGCGCTTCGACGTCTCCCGCACCGTCGTACGCGAGGTGGTGCGCGTCCTGGAATCCATGCACCTGGTGGAGTCCCGCCGCCGGGTGGGGGTCACGGTGCGCCCGGCCGAGGAGTGGGACGTCTTCGACCCGCAGATCATCCGCTGGCGGCTGGCGGGCTCCGACCGGCCGCGCCAGCTGCGCTCGCTGACCGCGCTGCGCTCGGCGATCGAACCGGCCGCGGCGGCGCTGGCCGCCGAGCACGCCACCCCCGAGCAGTGCGCCGAACTCACCGGACACGCCCTCAACATGGTGGCCACCTCACGCGGCCAGCAGCTGTCGGCCTATCTGATCCACGACATCGCGTTCCACCGGGTGATCCTCAAGGCCTCCGGCAACGAGATGTTCGCGCGGCTCGGCGACGTGGTCGCGGAGGTGCTGACGGGGCGCACCGAGCACCAGGTGATGTTCAGCGACCCGGACCCGGAGGCCGTCACCCTGCACGTACGGGTCGCCGAGGCCGTACGCGCGCGGGACGCGGTACGGGCCGAGGCGTGCACACGGGAGATCACGGTCGGCGCGCTGCGGGAGCTGGACATCCTGGCGCCGTAAGGGCGCGCCAAAGACACGCAAAAGACGCTCTGAACGGCGCGGGGGCGAGAGCTACACCCCGGTCGGCCAGTGCTCGTACCACCGCTGGTCGGCCTCCAGCTGCGCGGCGAGCGAGATCAGCCGCGGCTCGCTGTCGGCGGGGCCGAGGAGCTGGGCGCCCAGCGGCAGCGTGCCGTCCTCGCCGGCGAATCCGGCCGGTACGTTCACGGCCGGCCACCCCAGGACGTTCCACGGCCAGGCGTACGGGCAGGCCGCGATCATCGCCCGGTCGGTGTGCCAGCCGTTCAGCTCGGCCAGGGCCCCGATCCGCAGCGGCGGCGTCGCGGTCGTCGGGGAGAGCACCACGTCAAAGCCGAAGCCGTCGCGCGAGAAGATCTCCCCGACCCTGCGGCGCAGCGGCTCTTCGGCGGCCCGGGCCAGGCGCAGCGGCCGGCCGCCCAGGAGCCTGCCGTGCCGGACGGCGGTGAGCGTGCGTACGTCCAGCAGGGCCCGGTCCGGGACGTTCGCGGACCACTCCCACAGGCCCACCATCGCCCGCGGCACGAACGACAGGCCGACCCCGACCCCGTAGCGCGGCTCGGCCTCCACGACCTCGTGGCCCAGGGCCGTCAGCCGCTCGGCGAGCCGTAGGACGGCGGCCCGGACGACCGGGTCGAGCTGCTTGGGCGTGCCGGTGAAAGGGGGCTTCAGGGACAGCGCGACGCGCAGCCGCCCCGGGTCGCGGCGCACGGCGGAGACCACGTCCACGGGCGGCGGCTGGTGCAGGTCGCCCGGGCGGTTGCCGCTCGCCGCGTGCAGCAGCAGGGCGGCGTCCTCGACCGTACGGGCGAGGGGGCCGTTGCAGGTGATGCCGTTGAACGCCTCGGCGTACGGCCAGGTGGAGATCCGGCCGCGCTGCGGCTTGATGCCGATCAGGTGCGTCCAGGCGGCCGGGATACGGACCGAACCCGCCCCGTCCGAGCCGAGCGCGGCGGGCACCAGGCCCGCGGCCACGGCGGCCGCGGCTCCGCCGGAGGAACCGCCCGGGGTGTAGCGCTGGTTCCATGGGTTGCGTGTCTCGCCGAAGGCGGGCCCCTCCGTGAACGGCCACTGCCCCAGCTCGGGTGTGTTCGTCTTGCCCACGACGACGGCACCGGCCGCCCGCAGCCGCCGCACCACCTCGGAGTCCTCGGTCTTGGGCGGGAAATCCCCGCAGCACCCGAAGGCGGTCGGCTCGCCCGCCACGTCCGTGTCGTCCTTGACCGCGACCGGCACCCCCAGCAGCGGCAGCCGTCGCCCGGCCGCCAGCAGCCGGTCGGCCTCCTCGGCCTCGCGGAGCGCGGCCTCGCCGCGTACCCGCCGGAAGGCGTTGAGCGTGCCCTGTGTCCCGGCGATACGGTCCAGCGCCCGCTCGACCAGCGCACGGGAGGACACCTCACCGCCGGCCAGCGCGCGGACCTGCTCGCTCAAGCCTTTCGGAATGACGCTGGTCACGGCGGACCTCCTCGACTCGCTTCGCCCGCGCCCGGCGGGCAGGAACCGGTGCTCGTGAGTTCGGCCACTCCCGCTTTACCTCACGGGACGCGTCTGCGCACCCTGGGCGGGGTGACGGCTGCCTCATGCCGAATCATCGCTGAGTGAGAAGGACACCCGCATGACCGACATCGCGGCACGCCGCACCCGTTTCCGGCTCCGGACCGGCGGACCGTCCGACGACGGGTCGCTGGAAACCATCCTCGGCTGGGTTCTGACCGTTGTCATCGCGATGCTCACCGTCCAGCTCGGACTGCTGTAGCCGCGAAGGCCTCCTCCTGCCGACCGCGCAGCCGGCGGTCGAAGAACGCGACGAGGGGCGCACGCCGGTCGTCGCTCCAAACCGCCGCCAGGTTTCCGTCCAGATCGGCGACCGCCTTGATCCTCGGGTCGTCGTACCCGGCCTCCAGGCCCGCAAGGCAGCCCGCGGACCGGCCGAACAGCCCGATCCTGGACAGGTCAAGTACACCAGGGGCGAGCGAAACGAGCTGGTCGAGCACGAACCGGACGTCCGCCACCCGGTCGTACGGGAACCCATCCACCCGCGCGTCGTCGTGGACGATGGTCACGACCACATAGCCGTGCGAGGCCAGCTCCTCGGCGAGCGGGCTGGGCGCATACGCCTCTCCGACGCCGGGCGAGTGGAGCACCACCGGGCGCGGGCCGCTGGGGTCCAGCGCGGGCGGGGCGTCCTCGTGGACGAAGGTCCCCGGGGTCCGCTCGTACCGCTCGACCTCGCGGGCCGGGTAGCGGACGTCGACCGTCAGCTCGCGGAACGGCTTGGACCGCACCCCGGACTCGGGCCGGTCGCGGTCGACCAGGGGCAGGGAGATCATGCCGACGGGGTACGGGCCGGTCGGCGCCGCGATGCCCGCTGAGGCGGGGGCGGCGAGCGGGGCGGAGGCGGTCGGTTCGCTGCGGTGCGGCCCACGGCCGGTGGTGTATGTCGTCATGTGTTAAAGGATTCCGCGTCGGGCCGCTCGCCACCATGTGGGGAGCCCGCCGTCCTCGGGTGGAGCTGAGTGCACCTTGCCCCGGGACGCGAGTCCTGCGACACCCTCTTCCGTCCAGTACGCTGTACTCAATCGTCATAGATAGTGAACTACGCAGGGAGACGCGAACCGTGACACTCGACGCGGCGGAATGGCTCGACTCGGCGACCATCGACCCCGCCGTCCTCGCGCTGCGCCCCGACTACCGCGCGCTCCTGATCACCGCCGAGGGGCTGCGCCCCGGCCCCAGCGACGACTTCAGCGAGGGCATGCTCGCGGCCGCGGAGTCCACGGCGCGCGAGCTGCTGGGCGACGGGGCCGTGGAGGAGCACCCGCACATCGCCGCGTGGCGCGAGGCGTTCCGCGCCTTCGGGTCGAAGCCGCAGCGCACACGGCCCAGCGCGGAGGCGCTGCTGCGGCGGGTGGCGGCCGGGCTGCCCCGGGTGGACCGGCTCACCGACATCTACAACGCGATCTCCGTCGCCCATGTCCTGCCGCTCGGCGGCGAGGACCTCGACCACTACGCCGGACCGGCGCGCCTGGTCCGCGCCGACGGCGACGAGACCTTCGAGACCACGGCCGGCGGCGAGTCCGTCGTGGAGCACCCCACACCCGGCGAGGTGGTCTGGCGCGACGACGCGGGCGTCACCTGCCGCCGCTGGAACTGGCGCCAGTGCACCCGCACCCGGCTGACCCACGCCACCACCCGCGCCATGTTCGTCCTCGACGCCCTCGGCCCCATGGACGACACCGCCCTGACGGCCGCCGGGGACGCGCTCACCGCGGCCCTGAAGGAGGGCTGCCCGGGCGTACGGATCCACTCGCGGCTGGTCACGGGCTCGCCGCAGTCGGTCACGGGCTGACAGCCCCCGTCTCGCCCCGTCCCGCCAGTCCGCCCCGAGCCACCTGGCCTCGCCATCGCCAAGCGGCTGGTGCCGGACGGCGGCGGCAGCGTCGCCCTGCATGGCGGCCATGCCTGCCCCAATGAGTAGGCGTCGCTCTTCTCCCCGGCGAGGACGGCCACGATCGCGCGGCGGGCGGTGACGACGTGGAGGCTTTTCCGACCTTCTGGACGATGACCGAGGGCAGCGCCTGATGTCTGCCCCCCACTCCGGGGCCGACCGCTACGCCCCTTAGATGCCGACGGCCTGAGTGGTCGCGGACACAGGGCCGAAGAGCGTCCCGCGCGCCCGGTACTCCTGGCCCATCCGCGCGCCGGTGGCGTGCGACTGGCTGAGGTAGTCCGCTGCTCGGTCCTCGTTCCCCATCCGCCTCGCCACCACGGCGGCGAAGTTCCTCGACCGCGGCATGGTCCGGTCGCCGAGAGCCGGTATCGTCT
Organism: Streptomyces sp. LZ34; assembly: GCF_053890475.1. Classification (NCBI taxonomy): domain Bacteria; kingdom Bacillati; phylum Actinomycetota; class Actinomycetes; order Kitasatosporales; family Streptomycetaceae; genus Streptomyces; species Streptomyces sp. LZ34. Next base: position 7,450,702 of record NZ_CM132680.1, on the reverse strand, counting down.
CGCGCCTTTGGCGCAAAGCGGCCAGCAGCGGGAAGGGAGGGGCGCCGGAGGCATCGTCGCTGTCCCGCCCAACGGTGGGGCTCTCCCCCCACCCCCTCTCAAAAAAATGCTTGCTCTACATCAAGTACTACATCAAGCGTATTTCTAAGAGGGGGTGGGGGGACTGAAGATTGTTCATCCTGAAGTTGCTGGTCGCGGGCCTGGTGTGGTCGCCGTGGAGAGTGCTCGTGCTGGTCGGGGGCGGGTGTCTGCGGTGAAGATCGTCCGTCAGCGGGCGATCTCGATGTTCGTCAGTACGAGCAGAACCCGCAGGAGCGGGGTGGCGTGACGGGCCTACAGGCGGCTCTTGTCGTGGCGGGCAGTGGTGATCTCCGAGGACCGGCCCGGGCGGGCGGCCGAGATCCACACCAGGCGGCCCCGCACGCTCCAGCCGCTCGGCGCGGGCGGCGAGCAGTTCGATCACCTCCAGCACCCAGCGACGCACCGTCGTGTGGGAGACGCCGTTACCGCCGGCCATGTCGAGAAGCCGCTGGGCGAGCCGGTTCAGCGTGGATGGTGTTTTCCTCATGCCGGGCCGAAACAATCTGCGGGTCGGCGCCACTACCTCACAACAGCACTTTCACCGAGGCTTACGGGAGGTACCGGCGGTGGCCGATGGATGAGAAGCCTGACGACGCAGACCGCTTCACTGCCATGTACGACGCATGCCGACAGCGTGTATGGGCCTACGCTGCCGCACGCGCCGGACAACAGGCCGCCGACGAGGCGGTCAGCGAGACGTTCGCCGTGGCATGGCGACGGATCCGCGACGTCCCGGAGCCGCCGCTGCCCTGGCTGCTTGGCGTCGCCCGCAACGTGCTGCGCGAAAGCACCCGCGCGAACAGGCGGTGGCAGTCGTCCGCCACCCTCTGCCACCCGGTTGGACGGACCCGGCTGAGGAGGACGTCGCCGTCCTCGTCACGGAGCGCATGACGCTGCTGCATGCCCTGGCCACCCTCCACGAGGACGACCGCGACCTGCTGATTCTGACCGCTTGGCAGGGTCTCGACCAGCGCGACGCCGCGCACGTCCTCGGCTGTGCTCCGACCACGCTGCGGGTGCGCCTCCACCGGGCCCGCAAGCGGCTCGTACGGGCTCTCGACAACGTAGTGAACGAGGCCCGGGACGGGACCTCGACGGGCGAAACGGCTGGGTCTTCGGGACCACTCCGACTACACACCGCCCCCATGTCCGGATCGCAGGAGAGGAAGTCCGTTGAAGCGCTCGATGAACCACGATGTGATGCAGCGTTTGGCCGACGCGCGCCCCGCTCACTTGGATCCCGACCGGCCGGTGGCTCCGGGGACCCGGACGGCCGAGTTGCAGCGGGCAATGCTCGAAACCACAGGGACAACCGCTGTTCCGGCTGCGCGTCGCCGCTCGCTGGTCCGCCCGGCCTGGGGCATGCTCGCCGCCGCCACGGCCGTCGCCGTCGTCGTGGTTGCCACGGCCTCCGAACCCGGCAGCCACCAGCAGGCTTACAACTGGCACTTGGGGACAGCGCGCGCGCAGGCCGACAGGCTCTCCGCCAGCCATGTTCTGCTGGCCGCAGCTCAGACGGCACTCAGGGAGCCCGCCGAGGGCCGCTACTGGCGGGTCGACTACGACCTGTGGCAGCAGTTCGCGGCGCGCAACGGAGACGACAAGTACGCTGTCGCCGGCGGCTACCACGCAACGGACTGGTCGGACACGAAGACCGGCACGTTGCACGGGCCTGCCGAGCCTGTCCCGTACGCTCCGGCAACCGAGGCGGCATGGAAGCAGGCAGGATCGCCGAACCCGGTACCCGTTCACGAGGGCGTGCCCTACCACCCGGTGGGGTTCGAGGCGGGTGACAAGCTTCGGATCCTGGGCGCCCCGGCAGACGACGCCCAGGTTGAGCGGAACTCCCGCCCCGGCAGCGCCCCCGGCAAACCGTACGTGATCGGTCGGGCGGTCGACTTGTCTGAGCTGCAAGCCCTGCCTACCGATCCGGACAAGCTCAAGGCCGACCTCCTCACCGGTTACACCGGTCGGGCGAAGCGGCTGAGCGCGTCCCGCGAGGAGTTCTTGTTCGATGCGGCCCAGGGACTGATCCTCGACCTTCCGGTCAAGCCTGCCGTCCGCGCCGCGGCCTTCCGGATGCTCGCCGAGTTGGACGGCATCACCGTACTCGACCACGTCACCGACGTCAGTGGCCGGACGGGCACAGCGGTCACCATCAACAAGGAGGGCAGGGGCGGGGGAACGGCTCAGCACCGGATCATCTTCGACCGGGCGACGTCCCGTGGCCTCACCGCCGACACGGTGGTGGTCGAGCCCACCGGGGACTACGTCGGCTTCAAGCCAGGTGCAATCGCCTTCTCGCAGGTGGTCAGGAAGACCGAGTGGACGGACGAGAAACCTGCGGAGACGACCGGAAGCTGACCCTGAAGGCTGTCCGGCCTGGTCACCGCCTTGTTCGTGTTCTTGTCCGGGCCAGGCGAACGCCTGGCCTCGGGCCCTGCAAGACGCGACGCCGCCGGATGCGTTCGAGACTGGCGAGCTCGCATGTTGAGGTGTCGCGCATTCGCAGCCATGGCGCCGGGTGAAATTCCGCGAGTGAGGCAGCAACGCGTGCACTGGACGTCGGCGAGAGTTCAAGTGCAGGCACACCGACGCTCAGGGGCGTCCGGGCTACTGAATCAGCTGGTACGGCCGGCGCGCGACGCCGCTTCGCGGGCGTCGATGAGCTCGTCCAGGTATCCCTTCGCCCAGGCGCGTGCCGTGTCCAGCAGCTCGAGGTCGCGTACGCCTACGGACTGCAACGCAACTCCCCCACCCGAAGACGGACGCTGGTTACATGTCCTGCAGCAGCTCTTGACCACCGATCCACACCAGCCCCGTCACCAGCGTCTTCATGTTGCACAACGCTCACTGGACTGACCGGCCGGCCACCGCCTCTGAACCCGACCCGCCGGATCCTCGTACGCGGGGGTCCGGCGAGCCACCAACTCCCCTAAAGAACCTGGGTAAAGAACTCCCCACCCACCCACCCTTCCTCCACGTCACCCGTACGAGTGACCGGCTTGCGGGTGTGGGATGCAGGCGGTTACGTTCGCCGCAACAACCGTACGCGCACCGGCACCGGCACCGACGCCGCAACCCACCCTCGCCGAGGCCGATGAACAGGCCGTCGCCCTCCTCGCCTCGCTGCGCATCGCCGACCCACGGCTGATCCTCTCCCGACACGAAGTGGCCCAACTCGCCCCCGCCGTCGCGCAGTGGCTCGCGGCAGGCGTGGGGCCCAGGCAGATCACCAGCGCGCTCACCACCCGCCTCCCGGACCGCTTACTCGCCCGTCCGGCCCGCATCCTGGCCTTCCGCCTCAGCGAACCGCCCCTCCCCGTACCCGACTCCGCCGCTCCCACGCCCCGCACACCACCCCCGGCCGTACCCCTGCCCTGGCAGACCTGCGACGGCTGCGAACGCCCCTTCCGCGCAGCGGAGCCCACCCGCTGCCGCGACTGCCGGTCCAAGGGGGACATTCCGGCATCCGCCGCCTCTGCCGAGAAGCTGCCTGTGGCCTGCTGAGCAGCGACTTCACGGCCGCGACGGGCTAACCCCCTCGTCCCGCCTCAGTCCACCCCGAGCCACCGAAGCGCCCCGGTGGTCGCCGCTGCCGCCACCACCGCGACGAGAAACGGCGCCCGCCGGGCCGCCAGCGCCCCGCCCACCACGACCCCCGCGGGCCGGGCCCAGCCGGCGAAGCCGTGGTCGGCGGTGAGCGATGAGGTGGCGACCAGCGCGCACAGGAGCACGGTCGCGGATACGGAGAGCAGCCGTCGGGCACGGTCGCCCAGCTCGATCCGGTCCGAGAGCAGCGGGCCGCACAGCCGGAGCCCGAAGGTGCCGACGGCCAGCAGCAGAATGGCCAGCGGAGTCATGTGCGGCCCTCCGCCCCCGGCGCGCCATGGGACCCACCAGTGTCATGTGTCCCGCCCGCACCACGGGACCCGCCTGCGCCACGGGACCCACCGCCCGCCGCGGCCACCACGCCCAGCAGGGCCACCAGCACGGGCAGCCCACCCGGCAGAAACGGCGTGCAGGCCACCGCGATCGCGGCGCCGAGCAGCGCGGCCCGGCGGGTGCGCGGCTCGTGCAGCGCCGGGAGCACCAGGGCCAGCAGGACCAGCGGCTCGGCCGCGTCCAGGCCCAGTGCGCCCGGATCCCCCATGGCCCGCCCGGCCACCACGCCCAGCAGGGTGCCGAGGTTCCACATCACGAACAGCAGCGCGCCGCAGCCGAAGAACGCGGCTCTGCGCCGCGCCGGGTCGCGCTGCGCCAGGGCGAACGCCGCCGACTGGTCGACCAGCACATGGCTGCCCAGCAGCCGGGCCGGCCACCGCACGCCGCCCAGCACATCGGAGACGGCCAGGCCGAACAGCAGCAGGCGGGCGTTGAGCACGAGCCCGGCGGCCACGGCGGCGGCCGTTCCGCCGCCGCCCAGCGCGATGTCCAGCGCGGCGAGCTGCGCCCCGGCGGCGAACACCGTCAGCGACATGGTGAGCGGCACCCAGGCCGGTTCGCCACGGGAGACCGCGATCGCCCCGAAGGACACGCCCACGACGCCGATGGCGACACCCACCATCGCGATATCGCGCAGCAGCCGGCGTTCCAGCGGGGGCGTTTTCCACAACGAACGCATGGCCGATATAGTGAACAGACCATCGACCGTTCGTCAAGGAGAACGCATGGACCGGCAGAGGGAACGAGTCCAGCCAGCCCGCCCCCCGCTGGAACGGATCGCGGCATCGATCCGCAAAGAGCGCGGCCGGGCCGGGCTGTCCCTGTCCGAGCTGGCCAAACGCGCCGGAATCGCCAAGTCCACGCTGTCCCAGCTGGAGTCCGGCGCGGGCAACCCCAGCGTGGAGACGCTCTGGGCGATCAGCGTCACGCTGGACGTGCCGTTCAGCAGGCTGGTCGACCCGCCCCGCCCCCCGGTGACCGTGCTGCGCCACGGCGAGGGCATCGCGGTCCCGTCCGAGCGCTCGAACTACGTGGCCACCCTGCTGGCCTCCTGCCCGCCGAACGCCCGCCGGGACATCTACCTGGTGCATGTGGAGCCGGGCCCGCCGCGCGCGTCCGACCCGCACCAGCCGGGCACGGTGGAACACGCGGTCGTCAGCAGCGGGCGGGCGCTCATCGGCCCCAGCGAGGAGCCGGTGGAGCTGGGGCCGGGCGACTACATCGGCTATCCCGGCGACGCCCCGCACATCTGCCAGGCCCTCGAACCCGGCACCGCCCTCACCCTGACCATGGAGCACCCGTAGGGAGTGCCCCTGGCGGCTCAGCCGCCGCCGAGGTCCCGCGCCAGCTGCTCCGCCTCGTCCCGGGTGAACGACCCGGTGATCTGGACCTTGCCCCCGGGGATGGCGGAAAGGACGGACGGAGCCGACAGCAGCTTGTCGCCGCGCACCATCGCGAGCCGGTTCTGCGGGCTCTGCCGCTGGGCGAGCTTGCCCGACAACTGGCCGAAGCGCGCGGCGTCCGCACTGGCGAGGTCGATGGTCACGATGAAGCCCTGACCGTACTGCTGGTCGAAGGTCGCCTTCGCCGACTCGGTCCGGCGCACCGTCATCCCGGCATCCGGATCGATGTAGAGGCACGACTGCCCGGCCTGGCCCGTCTCGCCGCTCCCGCCCGTCTCCGTCCCGCCCGTCTTGTCCTTCGGCGTGTCCGTGTACGCGTCGGTGGCGCCGCTCGGGCAGGGCCCGGGCTCCTCCCGCTCGACCGGGAGGAACTGCAGCGGCGGCCCGCTCACCACGCCACCCGCGGCGCTGCCGCCCCCGTCGCCACCGCTCGACGACGGGGCTTTCGTCGGCGGGTCGAAGGCGCCCCCGATGCCGCCGCCCTTGTCACCGGCGCCGTCACTCCCGCCGCCGTCGTCGCACCCCGCGACCGCGGACGCCGCCAGCAGCAGCCCCGCCACCACCGCGGCGCCCCGCGTCCATCCGCGCGCCCATCCGCTCCTCATCGGCCCGCCCCCCGTGGTTCTGCACCCTGTGGCCCCAAGTCGGTCCTGAAAGTAGACCAGAAAACGCGCCCCGGTCAGAAGGCATCGGCGGGCACATACGTACCCCATACGTCCCGCAGCGCATCGCAGACCTCTCCCAGCGTGGCGCGGGCGGCGAGCGCGTCCTTCATCGGGTAGAGGACGTTCGCCGTCCCCGCCTCGCTCTCGGCGGCCTTCTTCAGCGCGGACAGCGCCGCGCTCACCGCCGTACGGTCGCGCGCGGCGCGCAGCCTCGCCAGGCGGTCCCGCTGTTGTTCCTCGATGGCCGGGTCCACCCGCAGCGGCTCGTACGGCTCTTCCTCCTCCAGCCGGAAGCGGTTCACGCCGACGACCACCCGCTCGCCCGCGTCCGTCTCCTGGGCGATGCGGTAGGCGTTGCGCTCGATCTCCTCCTTCTGGAAGCCCTGTTCGATGGCGGCCACGGCCCCGCCCAGGTCCTCGACCCGCCGCATCAGATCGAGGGCGGCGGCTTCGACGGCGTCGGTCAGCGACTCGACCGCGTACGAACCGGCGAGCGGGTCGACCGTGGCGGTCACATCCGTCTCGTGGGCCAGCACCTGCTGGGTGCGCAGCGCGAGGCGGGCGGACTTGTCGGTCGGCAGCGCGATGGCCTCGTCGAAGGCGTTGGTGTGCAGGGACTGGGTGCCGCCGAGGACCGCGGCGAGCCCCTGGACCGCGACCCGCACCAGATTCACCTCGGGCTGCTGGGCGGTGAGCTGGACGCCCGCCGTCTGGGTGTGGAAGCGCAGCGTCTGCGACCTCGGGTCGCGGGCACCGAACTCCTCGCGCATGACCCGTGCCCAGATCCTGCGCGCCGCCCGGAATTTGGCGGCCTCCTCGAGAAGCGTCGTACGGGAGACGAAGAAGAAGGACAGACGGGGGGCGAAGGTGTCGACCGCCATGCCCGCGGCGAGTGCCGTGCGGACGTACTCGATGCCGTCGGCCAGCGTGAAGGCGATCTCCTGCGCGGGCGAGGCGCCCGCCTCCGCCATGTGGTAGCCGGAGATGGAGATGGTGTTCCAGCGGGGGATCTCGGCCTTGCAGTACTTGAAGACATCCGCGACGAGCCGCAGCGAGGGGCCCGGCGGGAAGATGTACGTGCCGCGCGCGATGTACTCCTTGAGCACGTCGTTCTGGATGGTGCCGGTCAGGTTCCGGGCCGCCACGCCCTGCTCCTCGCCGACGAGTTGGTAGAGCAGGAGGAGCAGGGCCGCGGGAGCGTTGATGGTCATGGAGGTCGAGACGCGGTCCAGCGGGATGCCGGCGAGCAGCGTCCGCATGTCCTCGATCGAGTCGATGGCGACGCCGACCCTGCCGACCTCGCCGTGGGCGGGCGGGGCGTCGGAGTCGTAGCCCATCTGGGTGGGCAGGTCGAAGGCGACGGACAGGCCCGTCGTGCCGTGCTCGATGAGCCGGCGGTAGCGGGCGTTGGACTCGGCGGCGGTGCCGAAGCCCGCGTACTGGCGCATCGTCCAGGAGCGGCCGGTGTACATCGAGGGATGGACACCGCGCGTGTAGGGGTAGGTGCCCGGCTCGCCCAGCGCCTCCTCCGGGTCCCACCCGGCCGGCTCCCCGGGCCCGTACACCGGCTCGATGGGGAAACCCGACTCCGACTCGCGCGCCATGCGTTCACGCCTCCTGCTGGTCCGGTGGCCGTGGTTCTCCTCACAGCATGCGCCGATGTTCGCCGCGCGGCAGCCCCGGGAAGCATGGAAGACGGATAGCGACAGCGAACTGCGAACGACTACAGGGCACAGCGGCAAGGAACGGCGACAGGACAAGACCGGGCAGGGACGGGGACTGGGGGGTTGGGGAGGATGCACCGGATATCGGTGGCTCGTACGGCGCTCGCCACGGCTGCGGTGGCGACGCTGGTCACGGGGTGCAAGGAGCAGGGCGCGGCCGACGCCGGGCATGCGCGCGCGAGACCGGAGGTGCGTACGAGCACCAGCGCACCCGCCCACACATCACCCGCGAAGCCGCGGCCGCACAGGACCTGGAACAAGCCATCACACAAGCCGCGCCCCGCGCACCGGGCCGTGCCGCCCCGGCGGACCGCCCCGCCGGCACCGGCCGCCGTGATCGCCTTCGGGACGAGCAGTGAGCGGGTGCGCGAGTTGCAGGCGCGGCTGCGCGGGCTCGGTCTCTTCGACCGCAACCCGACCGGCTACTACGGCACGGTCACCCGCTCCTCGGTCCAGGCCTACCAGCGCGGCCACGGCCTGACGGCCACCGGCTCGGTCGACCGCCGCACCTGGAACTCGCTGCGCACGGCCACCAAGCGGCCCACCCGCGACGAGCTGTACCCGCCGACCACCAACCCGCTCGCCAAGCCCGATCCGCGCTGTACGACCGGGCGGGCGCTGTGCATCAGCAAGACGAGCCGCACGCTGGCCTGGATGGTCAACGGCAAGGTCGTCTCGGCGATGGACGTGCGGTTCGGCTCGCAGTACACCCCGACGCGGGAAGGGCTGTTCCAGGTCGACTTCAAGAGCCGCGACCACGTCTCGACGATCTACCACACCCCGATGCCGTACGCGATGTTCTTCAGCGGCGGCCAGGCGGTGCACTACTCGGCGGACTTCGCCGCCCGCGGCTACAGCGGGGCCTCGCACGGCTGCGTCAACGTGCGGGACAAGAAGAAGATCGCAAGCCTCTTCGACCAGGTCCGGACGGGTGACAAGGTCGTGGTCTACAAGTAGGGCCGGCCAGGGCCTGCCAGGTCAATGAGAAGGGCGCGGGCAGGGCCGGGGGAACGTGCCCTGCCCGCGCCATGTGCGCGGAGCCGTCGGTACGGGGGGAACCTCGGCTCCCGCGCGAGGCCGATGACCAGTCGGCCTGTTTCTTACAGCGTCACGGCTGAAAAAAACGTCACACCCGGGTTCCGGAACCTCAGTGGGCGGAGCCGGTGGCGTCATCCGTCACGCCATCGAGGGCGTCACCGGCGGTGTTGTCGGCGGTGTTGCCGGTGTTGCCGGTGTTGCCGGTGTTGCCGGCGGTGACACCGCCGACGTCATCAGGGGTCTCGGTCGCGGTGTCTTCGGCGGTCTCGGTCGCATTGTCGAGGGTCGATGTCGGGTCGGGGGTCACCGGGTCGGACGAGGGTGGCGGTGGAGGGGGCGTCGGCGCGTTGTCAGTGCCTGTGCCCCCGTCCTCTTTTCCCTGGTCTTCCCCACCGCCGTTGTTGTCGCCGCTGTCGCCGTTCTCGGCGCTGCGCGGGGTCCCCTCGTTGCTGCCGCCGTTGCCGACGACGTCAACGCAGTAGGTGTGGATCCCGGTCGCGCTGCCCGCCGCCTTCTCCAGCTTGCGCAGCTTCTTGGCGCCGACGGCCGCGGCATCGCCGTTCTCCGCCGCCAGATACTGGCGGCAGGCATTGAGCGGCCAGCCGCTTCCGTTCGAGCCCGACGCCGAGGAGTCGTCCTGGCCCTTGTTCTTTTTCTTATCCTTCTTGTTCTTGTCGTCCGTGTCACCCTTTTGGCCCTGGCCGGGTGACGTCCGCGAACCGCCGGAGCCGAACGAGGACCCGCCGCTGGCATCGTTGTCGGCCGGTCCTCCGGATCCGGGCGACGTCTGGCCGTCCGGGGAGATCCGGGGCCCGACCGACGTTCCGCCGGTGTCGGCCGGCATGCTCACCGCGGGTCCCGGCGAGCCGCCGTGCTGCCCGAAAGGCAGCACGCCCGCGGCCGTCGCGACCGCGAATCCGCTGAGCGCACAACCGGCCAGCGCGGCGACCACTCCTATATGCAGCGGTCGGCGCAGCCGCGCCTGACCGCTCGACGGCCGCGCCACCCGGAACGTCCCAGGGGGCTCCGAGCCGCCGTCGGCGCCGAACCGTATGCCGCGTACCGCCCGGCCGACCCGGCCGACCTGCTCGGCCTGCTCCACCCGCTCGGCCCGCACCGCGCGGAACGCCGCCACCGCGGCCTCCTCGCCCGGGAGGGGCTTCAGACCGTCGGCGGTGCCGTCCCCCGCTACCGGGCTGGACGCCTCGGCCACGGCGCTGAGCACGGCGGCCAACCGCTCCGCTTCACTCCGCGACTGGCTCGACCGTCCGTTCTGCCCGCCTTCGAAGTCGCTGGGTCGCGCCCAGGCAGGCTCACCACGAAGCAACCGCTCCGCCGCATCGTCATCCAGCCAGCTGTAGCGGTGGTCGTCGGCCATCACATGTCTTTCTGCGTCGGGGCGCCGGAATCCGTCACACCGGCGGACCTCGCGGTCCCTCTGTGTGACTCCCGCTGCAGCGGAACTCCGTCCAGTACCCCTGGTTCGGCCCCGTTCCCCGCGTCGAGCAGGTCGGCCAGACGCCGCAGGCCCCGGTGGGCGGCGGTGCGCACCGCGCCGGGGCGTTTGCCGAGCACCGCGGCCGCGCTCTTGGCGTCGAGCCCGAGGACCACCCGCAGCACCACCGCCTCGGCCTGGTCCTGCGGCAGCTGGGCGACGAGCCCGAGGGCGCGGCCGGTGCCGAGCGATTCCAGCGCCAGGTCCGCCGTGTCCGCGTCGGACGCCCGGCCCTCCAGTTCGGTCTCGTCGCCGCCGATCGCCGGGCGCCGCCCACGCATACGGATGTGGTCGAGCGCCCGGTTACGGGCTATGCGCGCGGCCCAGCCGCGGAAGCGGTCGGCGTCGCCGCTGAACCTGGCCAGGTCGCGGGCTATCTGCAACCACGCCTCGGAGGTGATGTCCTCCGCGTCGCCATCGCCGACCAGCGTCCGTACGTACCCGAGGAGGCGAGGGTGGACCGCTCGGTACACCGTCCGGAAAGCGGCCTCGTCCCCGTCCTGCGCCGCGCGCACCGCGGCGGTGAGTTCCGCGTCGTCCCCCTGCACGCCCTCTACCTGCCCCACTCGGAGAAACGGAGGTCCAGAGATGCCGTAGCCGAGGCTAGCCGTGGCCATAGGGCGGGTACTGCTGGTTCACCGGACCGGGCGGGCCGTAGGGAGGCGAGGGAGGCGTGCCGTAGGGAGGGGCGGGCGTGCCGTACGGGGCGGGGCCGCCGGCCTGCGGCGGAAGCGAGGCGCGCTGCTCCTGCATCGCGGTGATCTGGCGGACGAGCAGCAGCGCGAGGATGGCCGCGGCGATGAAGACGAGGACCGCGAACATGTCGAGCGCGAGGATGCCGTGCAGGTCCTCGATGTCGCTCTTGGCTTCCGAGAGGCTCGGGTTGTAGCTGTCGCTCTCGACCTTGTTCCGCAGTGTGTTGTACCGGATCGTGCCGACGAAGTTGGCGACGAAGCCGGCGATCCAGGTCACCCACCATCCGTTGAGCAGTCCGCGGCGCACGTTGTGCGGCCCCTGGGGAGAACTGGCGCGCCAGATGTCGTTGGCGATCTGCTTGGGGAACCAGAGGTTGACAACCGGGGTGAACCAGGAGCCCGCGGCCCAGCCGCTGCCGAACCGGTGCTGCCCGGGGGCGAACACCTCGGCGTTCAGCCTCAGCCGCCGGAACCAGATGGCCCACACGATGACGATCGCGACCATCAGACAGAAGTAGAGGGCCGCCGCCCCCGTATAGAAGTCGTCGGCGTCGTTGAGGTCCCTGCGGGACACCAACTCGCCGTCGAGCATGTCCCCGATGACGCCGTACTGGTCACCGCGCGCCACGAGAACGAAGATGAGGGCAGGGATCGCCACACCGAACAGCACCACCAGCGTGGTCGACAGCCCACGCCGCAGATCCACCCCGCCGGTCGGCATCCCCATCGCCGGGGCGGCCGGGTAGGCCAGCGGCGGTGGCGGCGCGGCCGGTATGGGCCCCTGCTGTAGCTGTTGCTGGTAGGTCCCGCATGCGGCGCAGCGCCCGTCGGGGCCGACGGCCACGGCGCGGCAGTTCCCACACGGATACATTTTTTGAAGTCCCCCTGAAAACGTGGCCCCTATTCGGCCGCGCAAGGAATAAGCAACACACCGCGCCCGCAGCGCGGACCTGCACGTTACGGGGATTCGACCGGCCACGTCCAGAGCCCGACCGGGCGCCGGACCCGGACCGGGCGCCTCGATCCGGTCTCGATCTCGTCCGCGGCAGGTGTGACGCATTCGGGGCGTGCGACGCTGTAGGGAGTACGGGTCTTCGCGGGCCCGTACCTGGACGACGGTCGGGGCCTCTCCTGTGGGGGGTGGCGGCCCCGACCGTCCCTCCTCCTTCAGAGGCCCGGTCAGAAGCCCGGTTTGTTCAGGGATCCGGCAAGGGGCCCGGTCGAGGGGCCGCGGAGCTCACTTCGTCAGCCGGTCGCTGAGCGCGACGAAATCCTTCCAGCTCAAGGGCGGCTTCCCGGGATCCCACAGCCGCTGGGACAGTGCCGCGAGCGGCAGCCTGATTCCGTCGGCCACCTGTTTCTGCGTCTGCGCGTCGGCGAGGTCGCACCACACCGCGAAGCGTGCACCCTGCACCCGGGCAGGACCGGTCAGCGCCGGGTCGCGTACGGGCGTGGTGCCGCGCAGTACCGCCGGGGACCACTGTTCGTATATACGTTCGCCGGTCGGGTAGCGGAAATTATTCGGCTGCCCCAGCACGTAATAGAGGTATTCGTCGTTGAGGTTGACCATCGTGCGCCCCTCGCGCAGGTACTCCGCCGGCTGCCGGGCGCCGCTCTCCCGGCCCGTCCAGTACTCGACCTGAATGGATCGGTCGGGGGTGACGACGCCGCCGGAGAAGAAGCCGTCGTTCCACGCCTTGGGCTGCTTGCCCAGCTCACGCGCGACCGCCGCGCGGGCGTTGAGCCATGCGGTGGCCAGGTCCTGGATGCGCCCCCTCGGTCCGTAGGCCAGACGGGCGGCCGTGGCCAGGGCCGGATAGGTGGCCTCGGGGTTCCGTGACATCAGCGCGCCGTACTCGTCGCCGCCGAGGTGCCAGTACGGGCCGGGGAAGAGTGGTGCGAACTCGCGCATCAGGTCGTCCACGATGCGAGCGGCGACCGGGTTCGAGATGTCCACGGCGCCGCGGAACGACGCTCCGCTCCCGGTGCGCAGCTGGAGCGCGGGGTGCGCGCGGATGACCGCGCCGAGGTGGCCCGGCGAGTCGATCTCGGGGACGACCGTGATGTGCAGGCTCTGGGCGAGGCTCACGATCCGGCGCACCTCCTGCTTGGTGAGGTGCTGGGGCGCGACGATCTCCGGGTGCGAGGTGCTCTGGATCCGGAAGGCCTGGTCGTCGGAGAAGTGCAGACCGAGCTGGTTGAGCTTGAGGTCGGCCATCTCGCGCAGCCGCGCCTCGATCCACGCGGGCGAGAAGTACTTGCGGGCGATGTCGAGGTTGAGGCCGCGCTGCGAGCGGTCCGGGGCGTCGCGGATGACGCCCTGCGGCACTCGGCCCCCGGAGCGCAGCGCCTGCTTGACGGTGCGGGTGCCGTAGAAGACGCCGGCGTCGGCGGAGCCGGTGATCCGGGCCCGGCCGCCGCGCACGGTGAGTATGTACGCCTCGCGGCCGCCGCTCTGCTTGGGGTTCAGGGCGAGCTCCAGGTCACCGCGGCGGGCGGGGCCCGGGCTGACGCGAAGGCCCAGCTCACGGGCGATCAGCGCGGCCTCGTCGGCGAGCGGGCCACGGGTGTCGGCGACGACGCGGCTGCCCGCGCCGGGCCGCCAGCCGGGGCCGGCCTGAGGGACGTAGTCGCGGACGGACGGGATGGTGCGGGGTGCGGCGGGGAGTGCCGACGGGCTGGCCGGGGGCCGGGGCGAGGTGGTCGTGGGGCGGGGGCTGGTGGTGGCCGGGGGGCGGGGGCTCGGGGTGGTGGCGGTGGGGGTGCCGGTCGGGCGGTGGCTGGTGGTGGCCGGGTGCCCGCCTTCGCCGCCCTGCTGCTGGCAGCCGGTGACCAGGGCGAGGACCGTGACGACGGCCGTGGCGACCGCCGTGACGACGGGGGTGCCCGCCCCACGGGTGCCCGCCCCACGGGTGGCCGCCCCACGGGTGGCCGTCGCCCGGTCGGCCGCGTGTCGCCCTGGCCGCCTTATATACGGCAATCCCATGGCACGGCCCGTTCTCTCACATCGCTCGGGTCTCTCACATCGCTCAGGTCTCTCAGGTCTCTCAGCTCACACAGGTCTCTCATGGCGCTGACCTCCCATCCCGGGCCCCGTGGCGTCCACCGCACGCCACGAAACCTCCACTTCCGGGTGAATTTCGTACATCCACCGGGCAGCGACTGACACATATCGTTACCTTGAACTGCCGATCGCACCACTTCAACCCCTTGCGCCCGTTACGTACCTCCTGAACCTCTTGCGCCGCCCCTTCGAACACGCGTGTCCAAGGAGCCCATGCTGTCCAGGCCCAGCGACTCCCCGCGTACCCCGTCCGCGCTCCGCTCCCCCCGGCCGCCCGTCCAGCGCGCCTCCGCCGCCTCCGCCACCTCCGCCGCGCCCGGCCGGATCGGCGCCGCCCGCCTCGACCACCTCAACGCCGCCGCGGCCGGCGCCGCCGAGGACGCGCTGCTCGCCTGCTGCGGCAGCCGCCGCTGGGCGCGGCTGATCGTGGCGCACCGCCCCTATCCGGATCTCGACGCGCTGCTCGCGGCCGGCGACGAGGCCAGCTACGACCTCACCCCCGCCGATCTGGACGAGGCCCTCGCCGACGAGGCGGTGGTCGGGCAGCTGCCGACGGCGGACGGGCCGGGGGCGCTGGCCGCCCACACCGCGCTACGGGCGGCCCACGCGGAGTACGAGCGCCGCTTCGGCCATGTCTTCGTGATCTGCCTGGACGGCCTGCACCCGGCCGAAATACGGAATCGGGTGCTGGCCGAAATCCACACCCGCCTGGACAACGAGAGGGACGCCGAGCGGGTCAAGGCGGCCGAGGAGCTGCGGCGAATCGCGCGCGGCCGGCTCCTTCGGCTGATCACGGGCCACGCCCAGGTGTCCGGAATCAAACGGTTCCGCCCTGCCTGATCTAGGCCGTACGTGCCTGATCGATCACACTGGAGCCCCCCGGGCGAGCGAACCGACAACACGTCGCTACGATGGCCAGGGCCGGTGGACCGTACCCGGCCGGGCCCGACCGACAGAAGCCGGCAGGCCCCAATCCCCGTTTCCGGAGGGTTTTCCGTGCCGGCTGGAACGCTGTATCGCGGCCGGGAAGGCATGTGGTCCTGGGTGGCTCATCGAGTCACCGGCGTCCTCATCTTTTTCTTCCTGTTCGTCCACGTCCTGGACACCTCGCTTGTACGTGTCTCGCCCGAGGCCTACGACGACGTCGTCGCGACGTACAAGAATCCGATCGTGAACGTGATGGAGTACGGCCTGGTGGCCGCCATCCTGTTCCACGCCCTCAACGGTCTGCGCGTCATCGCCGTGGACTTCTGGTCGAAGGGCCCGAAGTACCAGCGGCAGATGCTGTGGAGCGTTGTCGGTATCTGGGTCGTGTTGATGGCGGGTGCCTTCTACCCGATCCTCCAGCACACCCTGCGCGAGCTGTTCGGGAGCTGACACAGATGTCCGCCGAGACCACCACCCCCGCGCACGACAGCGTCCCCGCGTACGACGTGGACCACCCCGCGCCGCTCATCGAGCCGCCGCGCGCCCGTACCCGTAAGTCGCCGAAGGCGACCCGCACCAATTTCGAGATGTACGGCTGGCTGTTCATGCGGCTGTCCGGCGTCCTGCTGGTCGTGCTCGTCCTGGGCCACCTGATGATCCAGCTGGTCCTCGACGGCGGCGTCTCCAAGATCGGCTTCGCCTTCGTGGCCGGCCGCTGGGCCTCGCCGTTCTGGCAGGCATGGGATCTGATCATGCTCTGGCTCGCCACGCTGCACGGCGCGAACGGCCTGCGCACGATCATCAACGACTACGCGGAGCGGGACAACACCCGCCTGTGGCTGAAGGGGCTGCTCTACACGGCGGCAGGATTCACCATTGTGCTCGGCACCCTGGTGATCTTCACCTTCGACCCGAACATCCGCTAGGCCCCGGGGCTGAGGTATCCACTCATGAAGATCCACAAGTACGACACCGTCATCATCGGCGCCGGCGGCGCCGGGATGCGCGCGGCCATCGAGTCGACGAAGCGCAGCCGCACCGCGGTGCTGACCAAGCTCTACCCGACCCGCTCCCACACCGGCGCCGCCCAGGGCGGCATGGCCGCCGCCCTCGCGAACGTCGAGGAGGACAACTGGGAGTGGCACACCTTCGACACGATCAAGGGCGGCGACTACCTGGTCGACCAGGACGCCGCCGAGATCCTGGCGAAGGAGGCCATCGACTCGGTCCTCGACCTGGAGAAGATGGGTCTGCCGTTCAACCGGACCCCCGACGGCACCATCGACCAGCGCCGCTTCGGCGGCCACAGCCGTAACCACGGCGAGGCCCCGGTCCGCCGGTCCTGCTACGCCTCGGACCGCACCGGCCACATGATCCTCCAGACGCTGTACCAGAACTGCGTCAAGGAGGGCGTGGAGTTCTTCAACGAGTTCTACGTCCTGGACCTGCTGATGACCGAGGTCGACGGCGTCCAGCGCACCGCGGGTGTGGTGGCCTACGAGCTGGCGACCGGCGAGCTCCACGTCTTCCAGGCGAAGGCCGTCGTCTTCGCCTCCGGCGGCTGCGGCAAGTTCTTCAAGGTGACCTCGAACGCCCACACCCTGACCGGTGACGGCCAGGCGGTCGCCTACCGGCGCGGGCTGCCGCTGGAGGACATGGAGTTCTTCCAGTTCCACCCGACCGGCATCTGGCGGATGGGTATCCTGCTCACCGAGGGTGCCCGCGGTGAGGGCGGCATTCTGCGCAACAAGGACGGCGAGCGCTTCATGGAGAAGTACGCGCCGGTCATGAAGGACCTCGCCTCGCGCGACGTGGTCTCCCGCTCCATCTACACCGAGATCCGGGAGGGCCGCGGCTGCGGGCCCGAGGGCGACCACGTCTTCCTCGACCTGACCCACCTGCCGCCGGAGCAGCTGGACGCCAAGCTGCCCGACATCACCGAGTTCGCCCGGACGTACCTGGGCATCGAGCCCTACACGGACCCGATCCCGATCCAGCCGACCGCGCACTACACGATGGGCGGCATCCCGACCAACGTCCAGGGCGAGGTGCTGTCCGACAACGACACCGTCGTGCCGGGCCTGTACGCGGCGGGCGAGGTCGCCTGTGTCTCCGTGCACGGCGCCAACCGCCTGGGCACCAACTCGCTGCTCGACATCAACGTCTTCGGCCGCCGGGCCGGCATCGCCGCCGCGGAGTTCGCCGCCGAGAACGACTACGTCGAGCTCCCTGAGGACCCGGCGCAGCTGGTCGTGGACCAGGTCGAGGGGTTGCGCGCGGCCACCGGCGCCGAGCGGGTCGCCGAGGTCCGCAAGGCGCTGCAGGAGACCATGGACAAGAACGTCATGGTCTTCCGCACCGAGCAGACGCTGAAGGAGGCCGTCGAGGAGATCGGCCACCTGCGCGAGCGCTACAAGAACATCAGCGTCCAGGACAAGGGCAAGCGGTTCAACACCGACCTGCTGGAGGCGATCGAGCTGGGCAACCTGCTCGACCTGGCCGAGGTCATGGCCGTCTCCGCCCTGGCCCGCAAGGAGTCGCGCGGCGGCCACTACCGCGAGGACTACCCGAACCGCGACGACGTCAACTTCATGCGCCACACCATGGCGTACCGCGAGGTCGGCGCCGACGGTTCCGAGTCCATCCGCCTCGACTACAAGCCGGTCGTGCAGACCCGCTACCAGCCGATGGAGCGTAAGTACTGATGAGCACCCCGACGCTTGACAAGCCCTCCGAGGCTCCGGAGGCGGCCGAGGCCACCGCTTCGCACCTGATCACGGTCACCTTCCGGATCCGCCGCTTCAACCCGGAGGTCGCCGCCGATGCGTTCTGGGAGGACTTCCAGATCGACATCGATCCGAAGGAGCGCGTCCTCGACGGCCTCCACAAGATCAAGTGGGATCTGGACGGCACGCTGACCTTCCGCCGCTCCTGCGCCCACGGCATCTGCGGCTCCGACGCCATGCGGATCAACGGCCGCAACCGGCTGGCCTGCAAGACGCTGATCAAGGACATCAACCCTGAGAAGCCCATCACGGTCGAGGCCATCAAGGGCCTCACGGTCCTCAAGGACCTGGTCGTGGACATGGAGCCGTTCTTCCAGGCGTACCGCGATGTGATGCCCTTCCTGATCACGACGGGCAACGAGCCGACGCGCGAGCGCCTGCAGTCCGCCAAGGACCGCGAGCGCTTCGACGACACCACCAAGTGCATCCTGTGCGCCGCGTGCACCTCCTCGTGCCCGGTGTTCTGGAACGACGGCCAGTACTTCGGCCCGGCGGCGATCGTCAACGCGCACCGCTTCATCTTCGACTCGCGCGACGAGGGCGGTGAGCAGCGCCTGGAGATCCTGAACGACAAGGACGGCGTCTGGCGCTGCCGCACCACCTTCAACTGCACGGAGGCCTGCCCGCGTGGCATCGAGGTCACCAAGGCCATCCAGGAGGTGAAGCGCGCGCTGATCACGCGGCGCTTCTGATCCCCCACTGTCCGCAGGCAGCTGCCCGCAGGCAGCTGCCGAGTGCCCCGCTTCCCGCCCGGGAAGCGGGGCACTCGCCGTATCGCGGCCGTATCGCGGGCGGCCTACGAGCCCTGGGGCGGGATCACCCATGAGGCGTCCGCCACCTCGACGTCCCTGCCGGTCAGCTTGGTGCCGGCGCCGCCGGGCGTACGCGCCGAGTGGACCGTGAGATAGCTGGGGGTGCCGCCGCTGAGGTACAGCAGATGCTCGCCGTCGGGTGACCAGGACGGGTACATCACGCCATTGGTGCCCTCGGTGAGCTGTGTGTCGGTAGCTGTCGTGAGGTCGTGGACGATCACCTCGGTGGTGGTCACGAATCGGGTGAAGGCGACGCTCTTGCCGTCGGGGGCGAACGTGGGCGCGTATCCGAGGCCCACCAGCTGGGGTTCGCCCGCGGTCCGGGGGTCGTGGATCCTGACCGAGCTTCCGCGCTGGAACGCCAGCCGGCCGTCCGGGGCGGCCGAGGGCCGGGTGTCCCAGGTCTGCGCGGGAGTGGCGAATACGTAGCCGAGCCCGGTGCCGTCCAGGTTCACCCGCATCAGCCGGAGGCGGCTGTGCCCCGGCTTCGACCGGAAGTCCAGGTACAGCATGTCGCTGTCGGGTCCCCAGGCGAGGTGGCTGAGCCAGCCGTCCGGATCCTGGACGTCCCGCGCCACGGGCCGGGCGTCGGTCCCGTCGGCGTCGGCCACCCAGACGTCGGAGAAATCGCTGATGAAGGCCAGGTGGCGGCCGTCGGGTGAGTAGACCGGGCTGACCAGGTCCGCGGCCGGCAGGTCGGGGCCGCTCGGGGTGAGCGTACGGCGGTCGGTGCCGTCCATGTTGACGGTGACGAAGGTGGAGTGCCGCACATCGTCCACCGTCCGGGTCTCGATGTAGATGATCCGCGGCTGGTCGGCCGCCGCCTGGGCGTGGGCGCTTGTGGGGGTAGCGCCGAGGTAAGCCCAAAAGCCGCCAATAGTTGATCTTGAGGGGCGGCTCGATGCCTGGCCGTCACCCATTTGACCGAAGGTCGTTGGTGGTGATGCTGACTGCTGTCTGGACCTGGGGCGGGACTGTGACCTCGATCGAGCGGACCGCGTATCCGCGGTTCAAGCGGCTGATCACCGCGCACGAGCTGCACTTGTTCTTCGCGCCGACGCGGGAGGAGACAGCGTGGGCCGCTGAGCGGATGGACTCCGATGGCCATCAGCTCGCGCTGTTGCTGGCGCTGAAGTCGTATCAGCGCATGGGGCGGTTCCCGAAGCCGGATGAGTATCCGGAGATGGTGGTCGACTTCGTCCGCCGTACGGTCGAGCTGCCAGAGGGGACAGCGAGGATCTCGGCACGGATCACAGCGGAAAGCGTCGAACGGATCGTGGCCCTGGTCGCCGGCGCCGACCAGAAAGACGACGCGGTGCCCGGTGACGCCGGTGCTGGTGAGGTCGAGGACAGTGTGCCGGTCCTGGGGAAGATCAAGGAGGCTCCGGGCAACGTCAGCCTGGAGACTATGCTCACCGAGATCGGCAAGCTGCTCGCGGTCCGGGCGGTCGGGCTGTCTGCAGATCTGTTCGCCGACGTCGCGCCGAAGGTGGTGGCCGGGTGGCGGGCGCGGGCGGCGGTGGAGTCCCCCTCGCACCTGCGGACACATCCGCTGCCGTTGCGAGTCACGTTGCTGGCCGCGCTGCTGCACGAGCGGGAGCGGGAGATCACGGACACGCTGGTGGAGCTGCTGATCTCCACGGTGCACCGGATCGGGGCGCGGGCAGAGAAGAAGGTCACCGAGCAGCTGGTCAACGCGTTCAAGAAGGTGTCGGGCAAGGAGAACATCCTCTTCAAGCTCGCCGAGGCATCGCTCGGCACCCCAGAGGGGACGGTCCGCCAGGTCGTGTTCCCGGCGGTGTCCGGGGGCGAGGCGACGCTGCGGGAGCTGGTGCACGAGTTCAAGACCCGGGGGCCGGTCTACCGGCGCACGGTGCAGACGATACTGAAGGCGTCCTACACCAACCACTACCGGCGCGGGCTGATCAAGCTGCTGGACGTGCTGGAGTTCCGCTCGTCCAACCATGCGCACCGGCCCGTGATCGAGGCCCTGGCGCTGGTGACCCGGTACGCGAACGCCGGGAACACTACCTACTATCCGCTGGGCGAGACGGTGCCGGTCCACAAGGCGATGGGCGGGGACTGGGCGGAGGTCGTGCACCGTGCCGACAAGCGCGGCCGGCGCCGGGTGGTGCGCATGGTCTATGAGGTTGTCGCCTTCCAGGCCCTGCGCGATCAGCTCAAGTGCAAGGAGATCTGGGTGGTCGGCGCCGACAAGTGGCGCAACCCGGACGAGGACCTGCCGCAGGACTTCGAGGCCCGGCGGGTAGAGAACTACCGGGAGCTACGCAAGCCGCTGGACGCCGCGGTGTTCGTGAACCAGTTGCGCGAGCAGATGACGGCCGAGCTGACCCTGCTCAACGACCGGATGCCCAAGCTGTCCTGGCTGGACATCGCCGAGCGGAAGTCCGGCGCCATCCGGCTCACGGCGGCCGAGGCCCAGCCCGAGCCGCGCAACCTGCGCAGGATCAAGGGCGAGGTACAGCGCCGGTGGGGCATCGTGCCGCTCGTCGACATGCTGAAGGAAGCGGTGCTGCGGACGGCTGCCTGGACGCGGTCACTTCCGTCTCCGGCGGCGGCAGCCTCTCGCCGGAGGTGCTGGCCGAACGCCTGCTGCTGGTCATCTACGCGTACGGAACGAACACCGGGATCAAGGCCGTGGCGTCCGGCGGCCACGGCCACACCGAGGACGAACTACGGTACGTGCGGCGCCGGTATCTGTCCGCCGAGGCCGCCCGCGCCATCGCCATCCAGATCGCGAACGCCACCTTCGCCGCCCGCAGCACCGAGCTGTGGGGACAGGGCTCGACCGCGGTCGCCTCCGACTCCACCCACGTGCGGGCCTACGACCAGAACCTGTTCACCGAGTGGCACTCCCGCTACGGCGGCCGTGGGGTGCTCATCTACTGGCACGTGGAGCAGAAGTCGCTGGCTATCCACTCCCAGCTGATCAACTGCACCGCCTCCGAAGTCGCCGCGATGATCGAGGGCGCCATGCGGCACGGCACCACCATGGACGTCGAAGCCAACTACACGGACTCGCACGGCCAGTCGGAAATCGGGTTCGGCATCACAAGACTGCTGAACTTCGACCTGCTGCCGCGCATCAAGCGGATCAACAAGGTCAAGCTGTACCGGCCGGTGGCCGGCGAACCGGACGCCTACCCGCAGCTCACCCCGGCGCTGACCCGGCCGATCCGCTGAGAACTCATCGCCCAGCAGTACGACCAGATGATCAAGTATGCCACCGCGATCCGGACCCGCACCGCGTCCACCGAAGCGATCCTGCGGCGCTTTACCCGCAACGCCTCCCACCCCACCTACGCGGCGATGCTGGAGGTCGGCCGTGCCCAGAAGACCATCTTCGTGGCCCGCTACCTGCGGCTGCGGGACCTTCAGCGGGAGGTCGAGGAGGGCCTGAACGTGATGGAGTCCTCCAACGGTGCGAACTCTGCGATCGCGTACGGCAAGGGCGGGGAGATCGCTTCGAACCGGCGCGACGAGCAGGAGATGTTCGTGCTCTGCCTGCGGATCCTGCAATCTGCCCTGGTCTACGTGAACACCCTCATGCTCCAAGACGTCCTGGACGAGCCGGAGTGGGCCAACCTGCTCACCCCCGCCGACCGGCGCGGCCTGACCCCGTTGTTCTGGTCCCATGTACGTCCATACGGCGAGGTCAATCTCGACATGGCCGCTCGCCTCAACCTCGCCGCAGCCACTGTGCCCGGCCCTCGTATGCCGACCGATGCCGAGGCGGCGAAGAGCGCAATGTGATCGACGGACCGGGCACCATCCGACGACTCCGACAGCGTCGGGGCACACTGAGGCGGTGGGCACGATGAAGGCAGCCGAATCCGCCGGAAACAGGTGCGGCCGCCTTCGTCATGGTTTCGCGGGTTCAGCACCTAGGCCGGGGAGGATGCCGGTGCGGCAGCCTCCTTCGGGGGCAGCAGAAAACTAACGCCGAAGGTGACGGCGAGCAGAACGACACTCCCCCAGATGGTGGTGGTGAAGGCGGTTGTGTAGCGGTCGGCCGGCTCGCCGCCGTGTGCGGACAGCTGAGCGAAGAAGACCGTGCCGAAGAGGGCTACGCCCACGGACGCCGCGAGCTGGGCGACTGTGTTGAACAGGCCGGAGCCGGAGGCCGCGTGGCCGGCGGGGACCCTTTCCAGAGTGAGCTGGGCCAGGGGCGCGACGGTCAGCCCCATCCCGGCTCCGCCGACGACGACACCGGGCAGGAAGCTGATCCAGCCCGTGTCGGGGGTGGCGGAGCCCGCGGCCACGGCGAGCAGAACGAAGCCGACAGCCAGAACGACGAGTCCGATCTGCACCGTCGTGCGGCCGAGGCGCGGAAGCAGCACCGCTGCTCCGATTCCGGCGCCGATGGTAGTGGCGATCGGCCACGGCAGGATCGTCAGTCCCGCGTTCATGGGTGTCATGTCGAGACCGGGTTGGAGGAGCTGCATGAAGGTGAGGAAGAAGCCCATCACCGGGAGAAAGAAGAGGAACTGGACCAGGAGGCCGCCGCCGACCGAGCGCACCCGGAAGAGCGCGACCTCGACCAGGGGGGACTTCCCCCGGCCGGAGAGCCGCTGCTGGTGCCGGACGAAGCCTGCCAGGACGGCGACTCCCAGGATCATGCTCACGTATGTCCACAGGGGCCAGGGGCGTTCCTCGCTGCCCTTGATGAGCGGATAGAGGACGAGGACCAGACCCGTTGACGAGATGAGGACACCGGCTGCGTCCAGGCGTGGCCGTGTGGTGCCCCGTGCCTCCGGCAGAACGGCGGATGCCGCGACCAGAGCCAGGATGCCGACGGGGACGTTGAGCCAGAACACCGTTCGCCAGCCCTGGCCGAACCAGTCGGCATCCAGCAGGGCCGCCCCGAGGATGGGCCCGGTAGCGGCCGCCAGCCCGGTCAGCGAGGAGAAGGCCGCCATGGCTCCGCCGCGCTCATGCGGGGCGTACATGACCTGGATCTGTGAGAGCACCTGGGGAACCATCACCGCGGCGAAGAGGCCCTGCACGATGCGGGCGGTCACCAGCACCTCGGCTGTGGGGGCGGCGCCGCACAGGGCGGAAGCGGCGGTGAAGCCCGCGATCCCTACGAGGAAGACGCGCTTGTAGCCGTACAGGTCGCCGAGCCTGGCCCCGGTGATGATTCCCAGGGCGAACGTGAGCGTGTAGCCGGCGAGCATCCACTGCAACTGCGCGGGCGAGGCATCGAGCTCCGCTTCGATGGACGGCAGAGTGATGTTCAGGATGGTGACGTCGAGCAGGTCCATGAAGCTCGCCAGCAGAATGACGACGAGTGCCACCGTTCGCGCTCTCCCGGTGACAGGTGTGGTGGCTGGGGCTGATGCGTCGGTAGACACCGAGGGCCTCCAGTTCGCAGGAATGGGCATCGGATACATTAGTTGCATCGCTAAGTATCTGAATCGCGAAGATAAATGGAGTGCCGCATGCCCGTCAAACCAGAGGATGGCCAGGCCGACGAGCTGGCCGACCGGATCATTGCGTCCATGACGGACCTCGCCGGAGCCCTGGGACGCCTGAACGACCTGATCGCCCAGCGTCTTGGAATCGCGCAGACCGATCTGCTCTGCCTGCACGTACTGAACCGCGCCGGAGCCTCCACCGCGGGCGCGCTCAGCTCTCAGCTCGGGCGCACCACCGGCGCGGTCACGCACATGATCGACCGCCTGGAGAAGGCGGGGTACGTCCGGCGGAAACCGGACCCGCAGGACCGCCGCCGCGTTCTCGTCGAAGCCTCGGCCCCGGGACTCGAACGGATCGCTTCGTTCTACGACGGAATCGACGCCCGCAGCCGCCGATTGATGGCTACCTTCTCCGGTGACCAACTGGCGACGATCCACACCTTCCTTCTGGGCAGCTACGAAAGCGCCGCCGAAGAGTGTGATCACCTGATCCGGTAGCGAGGTCCCGCCTCGCACTCTGCTCATCTATCGACCGATTTCTGAACAAGATCAGTAAGCGGCAACTCACGGCCGGAACGGCGCCAGATCATGCACATAAAACGGTGTCAGAAAGTCGGTGTGCTCAAGAACTTGAAGGGCACCGTTTTCTGTACGATCTGGCGGGTGCAGCCACCCCAGGACGACGACGCCGGCGATCTCCTTGCCCCCGTTCCGGCCGTACGGACCGGCGGCCTCGTGGGATACGCACGCGTGTCCACCAAGGGGCAGTTGCTCGACCGGCAGATCCACGCACTCACCGAAGCAGGGTGCATCCGGATCTTCGCCGACAAGAAGTCCGGCAAGAACGCCGAACGCGAGGAACTGCGGAAGTCCCTCGACTACCTGCGCGAGGGCGACACCCTCGTCGTCCCGTCGCTGGACCGGCTCGGCCGCTCTCTCCAGGACCTCATCGCGATCGTGTCCGGCCTGCGCAAGCGCGGCATCGGCTTCACCTCGCTGCACGAGGCGCTCGACACGACCACGCCCGGCGGACGCCTGGTCTTCCACGTGTTCGCGGCCCTCGCGGAGTTCATCCGAGAACTCATCGTCCAGGGCACGAACGAGGGCCTGGACGCCGCCCGCGCCCGCGGTGCCCGACTCGGCCGCCCGCCGGCGATGACCGAGGAGCAGGTACGTCACGCCCGCGACCTGCTCGCCCGCCCGGAGAACACCGTCACCTCGATCGCGAAGCTCCTCGGGGTCTCCCGCAACACCATCTACAACTACGTGCCCGAACTGAAGGGCGGCCGTCTCGCGCTCGCTGAGTCGAACAACACGGCAGAACTGCCCCGACCCTCCAGGTCAGCAGACTGATCACCGCCGTTTGCGGCTGGTGACACGGTTCTTACCGGCACCCCGAGTAGCCCGTCGGATCGTCGTGGTCGAGGTAGGTGTGGCGGCGCTGCCGTACGAACCACTGGTGCCGGTAGATGCGTCCAGAGGTATCGCGTGCCCCGTGGTCCTCCTCGTCGCGGGCGGGCCGGATGGACTGGCGGAGCGTGATGTCGCGGGGTCAACCTGGCACCCACGACGATTCCTCGTCCGCAGCAGGCCGAAGAGACTGCGGCGCAGGCTGCCTCATCCACCCCGTGACCGTCGGGGGCGTCTGTCCGACGGTGCACTCCCGTGCACCCACGCTAAAAGCACTGGCCAGGACCGGGGCTGGGCCGTACCTTGCTGCCGGTGACAAGCGACCCCCGTGAACCGTCGGATCCCCTTCCTACCCCCGAACTCTTCTCCCGTACGTATCTGGCGGTCACCGCGAGTTTCGCCGCGGTGATGTTCTTGACCGGGTTCGCAGCGCTGGCGGTGATGCCGTTGCTGCCGGTGGCCGCCCGAGACCTCGACGGAGTCGGTCTCTACCCGCTGGTGGCAGGGGCATTCGTGGCGGCGAGCCTGCTCGGTGGTGTGCTGGGCGGAGCATGGGCGGATCGCGGCGGGGCCCGGCGACCGCTGACAGCCGGGGTGATCCTGACCGTCGCGACACTCCTCGTCTCCGCAACCAGTACCACCATCTGGCAACTGGTCCTGGGACGCTTCACCGACGGGATCGCGGCGGGCCTGGTAGCGGTGTCCGTCAACGCGGCCATCGGGCAGTCCTACCCGGATCACCTGCGCGCCCGCGCCTTGGCCCTCATGAGTGCGTGCTGGATTGTGCCGTCACTAGCCGGCCCCCCGCTCGCCGGGTTCGTGGCCGCGTCGTGGTCATGGCGAGCGGTGTTCTTCGGCGTCGCCGGGCTCACCCTGATCCCTGCCGCGGCCGCTGTGCTGCTCCTTCGCGGACGATCAGCACAGCCAGGAGCATCGCAAGAACCTGAAAGTCCCGAGGCACCCGTGCGGCGGCCCGCCCTGCGCGCGGCAGTGGCAGTGAGCGTGGCCGCGGCTCTCACCCAGTACGGCGTTTCCACCTGGAATGTATGGCACGCGGCGTGTGCGTCGGTCGGTGTAGTGGTGCTTGTGGCGTTCGCACCGAGGCTGCTGCCACCGCACACGTGGCGAGCCGGGGGCGGATTGCCCGCTACGGTGCTCCTGCGCGCGCTGACCTCGGGCGCGTTCTTCACGCTAGAAGCCTTCGTCCCCCTGATGCTCAGCACAGCCCGACAGGTGCCAGGCGTTGTTACAGGGTTCGCGTTCACCGGGGCGGCACTTGCCTGGGCCGGAGCCTCCTGGATGCAGGGCCGCCTGCAGAACCGGGTGTCGCGGCACCGACTGGTCGCCATCGGGGCCGGAATCATGGCGGCCGCGGTGGCGGTGGCAGCACTGTGCACCATACCGGCGGTGCCCCCGGCCGCGGCGGTGTCCTCAATGGCGATAGCCGCCGTCGGCATGGGGCTCGCGACGCCGTCACTCACACTGCTGTCGCTCGCGCACACTCCGGCTGACAGGCAGGGCTACGCAAGCGGCGCGATGCAGACCTCGCAGAACCTCGGCCAGACCCTGGTCCTGGCCGTGACGTCGGCTCTGTTCACGGCAGTCTCAGCGGCGTCAACGAACCGCCTCCCGGCATTTGCCGGAGCATTCGCGCTCCTGATCCTTCCGATTGCGGTTGCCGCCTGCCTGGCAGGCCGGACACGCGTCACGGATACAGGCCAACACGATGCCTCGGGACTGTCCGTCGCCACGGCAGAAGGACAGCTACGGTAGGTCGATGCCGCCGACACCGCACCGTGCCGCGCTCCTCGTCATCGACATGCAGCACAACATGAGGCCCATCATGCACCGCCCTGACCAAACCGTCGGAACCATCGCGGGGCTCAGCTCCCGGGCGCGTGCTGCGAACGTTCCCGTCATCACGGTTCAGCAGCAAGGGTGCGGCGATGCCTTGCCCGGACTGGCACCGCGGAACGGAGAGCCGGTGGTGACGAAGACCTGTGCAGACGCATTCTTGGACACCGATCTCGACGAGACGCTAATCCGGCTCGGCGTGACAGAGGTCCTGGTCACCGGCTTTGCCACCGAGAACTGCGTGGAGACGAGCGCCCGCCAGGCCCTCAGCCACGGCTACGACCTGGTGCTGGTGGCGGACGGGCACACCACATCGGTTCGCCCCCAGCCAACGGACTTCATCCCTCCAGACCAGTCGATCGCCCATCACAACGAAATCTACCGGCACATCGACTTTCCTGATCGCAGCGTTCGGGTCCTGCCTGCCACAAAGATTGACTTCATAGCGCCGAAGCTGGATGCACCCGAGGGGTAAGGCTGGGGACGTTCGCCTCCGCCATGGCGGAGGGGTAACGGTTGGTCGTCGGAGCAACCCGTTTCATAGGTGGTCGCTCGTGAAACACCCCGCCGCCCGAAGGTCCACCTGCGGCGATCATGTTTCATGAGTTGTTTCAAGCGGCTGGACGTCTGAAACACCCTCATGAAACGGTTTGGGGCGTGAGCGACGACTTCAAGCGCGTGGAATCGCACGCCTGCCCGATGTCCACCTGCGCCGCCCCGGCGGGCTCCCCATGCCGCACCGGCAAGGGCAAGGTGGCGATCCAGTACCACACCGCCCGATTCCGCCTCGTGCCCCAACTCGCCAAGGCGCTCAGCGTTCCGACCCCCGCCGTACGGAAGCCGGGCTCGGTCTGGACCGAGCTGCCCCGGCCCGCGAGCGCCAGCGCCGAGCCAGTCGGACACGTCCGTCTCGGGTACGCGCGCGCCTCGACCGCACGGCAGTCCCTGGACGCGCAACTGGACTCCCTCGCCGAAGCAGGAGTGACCCGGGTCTTCTCGGAGAAGATCTCCACCCGCGCCACCCGACGCCCCGAACTGGAGACCGCCGTCAATCTCGCCGGGGAGATCCGCTCCTCCGGTGTGCGCGTCACCCTCGTCGTCCACGAACACAAGCGGCTCGGCCGCGGCATCGAACTCGCCATGCTCGCCGAGGAACTGAAGGCGAGCGACGTCGGCCTGGAGTTCCTCACCGGGGAACTGAAGGGCTCGCACGACCCCTCCGGCATCGTCTTCACCGTGCTGGCCGCCACGTCCGGCATGGAACGCGAATACATCAGGGACCGCACCCTCGAAGGGCACGAGTCCGCCCGCAAGCGCGGCAAGACCATCGGCGGCGCCGGCGTCACCGACGACTCCATGCTCTCTATGGCCCTCCACCTGCGCGACGAGAAGGAGATGAGCCTGCGCGACATTGCCAAGCGGCTCGTCATCACCACCGGCGCGAAGAAGGGACAGCACCCCTCGCCAGCGACGGTCATGCGGATGCTGCGCGAACACGACGAACGCACGGCTGCGGCCTTGGCTACGTAGAGAAGTCAGCGCAGTGGAGCCACCAGGTCCGCAAGATCAACAACTGGCGGCTTTTGGGCTCACCTCGACGCTACCCCTTGTGCCCACGCCCAGGCTCAGGGTCAGCACGGCGGTACAGGCGGCCGCGAGGCGGCCCAGGGCGCGTCTCGCACGCCGTCGGATGAGCGTCATGTGGTGTTCCCCCCACAGGGATTCGGGACCGGATCCCCACCGGTCAAGTAGTCGAATTATGAAGGAAGTTGATCGCGGCCGTGCCGAGGATTCACGTATACACGCGGTGTATACGCCGTGTGTATAGTGCTCCGCATGACCGATGCGTACCTGCTGCCGATCAAGACCGCCGCGGCCCTGTTCCCCCTCATCGCGCTGGCCCTGTTCCTGCCGACGGCCGTCGTGCTGTACCGCAGACACGGCGTCATGTCGCGGGGGCGGGCCCTGTCGCTGTACGGCTTCCTGTACTACGCGCTGAGCGCGTTCTGCATGACGGTCGTCCCGCTGCCCAGGCGGTCCGCGGACATGTGCGCCGGCTACACCGCGGTCGCCGACCCGCAGCTGATCCCGGGCAACACCTTCGGCGACATCTGGAAGGAGGCGCACGGCAAGGTCAGCTTCAACGCACTGGTCCTGCAGAACCCCGCCGTCGCCGGAACCCTCTTCAACCTGCTGCTGCTCCTGCCGCTCGGGGTCTTCCTCCGCTATCACTTCCGGCGGGGGCCACGGGCCACCGCGGCCCTCGGCTTCGGCGCCTCGCTGTTCTTCGAGCTGACGCAGTGGAGCGGGGTGTGGGGCCTCTACGCGTGCCCGTACCGGCTCTTCGACGTGGACGACCTGATCGTCAACGCCTCGGGCGCGATGCTCGGCTGGGTCCTGGCCGGGCCCGTGGCGCGGCGGCTGCCCACGCTGGAGACGCTGGACGGGCGGGCGCTGGCGCGCCACCCGGTGCCGTTCGGACGGCGGCTGACGGCGCTGGTGGTCGACCTGGTCGGGTATGCGGCGGCGACGCTTGTCGCTGTCGTGGTGAGCCAGGGGCTCGGCGAGGCGGACCTGGTGCCGTGGGTGCCCGTCGCGGCCTTCGCCGGGTGGTTCGTCGTCCTGCCGTATCTGACGGGGGCGACGCCCGGCAAGCGGCTGTTGCGGCTGCGGCTGGTGCCCTCCGACGGCGGCGCGCTCCCCTTCTGGCGGCCGGCCGTACGGGCGCTGGTGCTCGGCGTGGCCGCGCTGCCGTTGCTGGCGGGGCTGTCGCTCGCGGCGGCGGTGCTGCTCTTCGAGCCTGACCTCATCGACGCTGTGCGGCAGGCGAACGGCGAGGACGCGGTGTACCTCATGGCGTCCTCGCCGGGGCAGGCACTCGGCACGGTACTGGCCATCACGATGCTGCTGGCGTACGGGCTGCGGACGCTGCGGCACCCCGAGGGCCTCGGCCCGCACGAGACCCTTTCGGGGCTCCGCAACGAGGCCCTGCCGCACACCCGCGCCCGGCGCCCCCACACCACGGTGGCCGCCCCCGCCCCCGTCGCCGTCCCCGCTCCCGTCGCCGTCCCCGCTCCCGTCGCCGTGAGCGCAGCCGCCCCGCGGCAGAAGACGCTCACCAGCGTCTGAGCCCGGCGCCCGGGCGGTCGGTCAGCGCGGTCGGGCCCGGTTCATATCTCCCGGACGCAGAGACCGAGTTCGCCGGGCCTGACGATCACCGTGTACGTCTCGTAGTCGTCGCCGCAGGCGTCCGCGTGGACTTCGTCCTGGCCTTGGAGCACCTTGAAGATCCGAACCTTCGCCCAGCCGCTGTCGGTGAAGGGGATTTGCCAAGGGCACGGCGTCCGGGCGCCGACCCGCGCCTCGACGATCGCGTCGTCCCACCCGTCCGTGCGCAGCGGGAAACACTGCCCCACCCGGTAGAGGCGCTCCATGCACAGCGCCGGCCGGTCCGCTTCGGCCGGCTTCCACTCGAGCTGCCAGGTCTCCGGACAGTCCATCCCCTCGCCCTGTTCCGCGCGGTCGACCACCTTGTAGTAGGCATCGTCGGCCGCGCAGTCGACCGACCCCGGGACCTTGTCGGCCGGATACCACGCGCTGCCGTCATGAAAGACGTCGGTGCACTCGCCGGTCCGTACCGTGGGCTCCCCGGCCGTGTCCGCCGTACGCGTGGGACTCGCCGAGCCCGGCGACGCCGACGTGCTCCGCGACGGCGACGAGTTCTGCGACGGTGACGTGCTCCCGCCCGCCCGTGCCTTTGGCCCGTCCCCGTCGTCGGACAGCACGTCGCCGAACATCAGCACCGCCGCCACGACGGCCAGGACCACGACGATCGCGGCGACCGCCACCGCCGTCTTCCGTCGGCCCGGCCCGCCCGACCGCCGTGGCGGACCGGCCAGGACGGTGTGGTGCCAGGTCGGCGGAGGCGGGGGCACCGGCGCGGTCCGTGCGTCCTGGAGCTGCACCAGGTCCCAGGAGCCGTCCAGCGTGCCGCCCTGCGAGCCGCGCTCCCGGGCGGAGGCCGAACCGCGCTCCCGGAAGGCGCCGATGGCCCGCAACCAGCTCGGCGGCAGCCAGGCCGTGTCGTCCGAGGCCGTGGGCAGCGCGTCTATCTCGGCGGCCAGGACCTCGAGCAGTTCCCGCGGCGACGGCCGGTCGGCCGGGTCGGCCGCCAGAGCGCCGCGCACGAGGCCGTCGAGCTCAGCGGGCAGTCCGGTCAGGTCGAGCCGCCCTTGGGCGACCCGCCCCAGCAGTTGGAGAACCTCGCCGGTGTCGGCGTACGGGGGACGGCCGACCGCGAGATAGAACATCGTCGCCCCGAGGGAGAAGACATCGGACGCCGCGCTGCTCGCCTCACCCCGCGCCTGTTCGGGCGAGGTGAAGGCGATCGTCCCCAGCGTGGCCGTGGTCCGGGTCACGTCGACGGCGTGCGAGATGCCGAAGTCGATCACACGCGGGCCGCCCTCGGGCAGCAGCACATTGGAGGGCTTGACGTCCCGGTGCACGAGCCCCGCCGCGTGCACCTTCACCAACGCCTCGGCGACCCCGGCGCCCACCCACCGCACCGCGGGGACGGGCAGCGGCCCGCAGGTCTCCACCAGATGGGCCAGGGAAGGTGCCGCGATGTACTCGGTGGCCATCCACGGCACATCGGCGGCGGGGTCGGCGTCCACCACGTTGGCGGTGTAGATGCCCGCGACCCGGCTGGCGAGCTTCACCTCACGCGCGAACCGCTGCCGGGCGGCGTCGCTGACCGGCCCCTCTTCACGGATCGTCTTGAGCGCGACCAGCCGGCCTCCGGGCGAACGGGCCAGGTACACCCGCCCCATGCCCCCGCTGGCGAGCACCGACAGGATGCGATAGGGCCCGACCCGGGCTTCCGGCGCAAGCCCTTCCATGCTCCCGTCGTAGCCCGTCATCCCAACCCCCCTGGGCGAGGCGCCGTTCGGCCGGCGGATCGGCGAACGCCGATCACCGTCACCCTACGGCCCAGGGGACGCCGGGACCCCGTACCCTCAGCGGTCGCCCACCAACTCCCGTTCCCCCTCGGGCTCCGGAGAGACCCCCGGGTACGGGCGGTCCGGCGGGTCCACCGCCAGGTGCGGCAGGCGCTTGTCGATCGCCCGCGGCAGCCACCAGTTGGCCCGGCCGATCAGCTGCATCAGGGCCGGTACGAGCACCATGCGCAGGATGAACGCGTCCAGCGCCACGGAGCCCGCGAGCCCGAGGCCGGCCATGACGCCGCCCCGGTCGCCGCTGAGGATGAACGAGGAGAAGACGCAGATCATGATGAGCGCCGCGCAGTTGATGACCCGGCTGGTGTCGGCGAGCCCGGCCCGCACCGCCCGCACGTTGTCCTTGGTGTGCACCCACTCCTCGTGCATCCGGCTGACCAGGAAGACCTGGTAGTCCATGGACAGGCCGAACAGCAGCGGCAGCATGATCACCGGCAGGAAGGAGATGATCGGCCCCTCCTTGCCCAGACCCAGCAGGTCCATGCCCCAGCCCCACTGGAAGACCGCCACCAGCACGCCGAAGGACGCGGCCGCCGCGATCAGGTTCATCACCGCGGCCGTCAGCGGCACCACCACGCTGCGGAACGCCACGAGCAGCAGCAGCGCGCCCAGCCCGACGATCAGCGCGATGAACGGCGGCAGCCGTTCGCCGATGACCGCCGCGAAGTCCTTCTGGATCGCCGTGGCACCACCGATGTCGACCTCGAGCGCGGTACCCCGCTCGGCCGCGGGCACGGTCTCGTCGCGCAGCTTGTTGATCAGCCGGTCGGTCTTCTCCGACTGCGGCGAGGTGGCCGGCACCACCTGCACCACCGCCGTGTCCTGAGACGTTTCGGGCCCTGCGGGAAGCCGTACCGCCCGCACCACGCCCTCGGTGTCGCCCACCTGGCGCACCAGGCGGTCCAGCGCCCGCTGTTCGGCCGCCCCGCCGGAGACGTCCGCGACCATCAGCAGCGGCCCGTTGAAGCCGGGCCCGAAGCCCTCGGCCAGCAGGTCGTACGCCTTGCGGGTGGTCTGCGACTCGGGCTGGTTGCCCTGGTCGTTGGTGCCCAGGCGGAGCGACAGCGTGGGGATCGCCAGCACCGCCATCACGGTGAGCGCGACCGCGGCCAGCGCCTTGGGCCGCCGCTCCACGAACGAGGCCCAGCGCACCGCCGCCCCGCCGGGGTTCTCGCCCTCCCGCGGCCCCTCCTCGGCCAGGGCCCGCCGCTCCTTGCGGCTGAGCACCCGGTGCCCGAGGAAGCCGAACATCGCGGGCAGCAGGGTGACCGCGGCCACCACGCTGAGCAGTGTGGTGAGCGTCGCGGCGATCGCGATGCCGTTGAGGAAGCTCAGGTCCAGCGAGAACATCGCCAGCAGCGCGACGCACACCGTGCCGCCCGCGAACAGCACCGCGCGGCCTGAGGTGTCCAGCGCCCGCGTCGCGGACTCGCGCGGGTCCAGGCCCGCCCGCAGGCCCTTGCGGTGCCGGGTGACGATGAACAGCGCGTAGTCGATGCCGACGCCGAGCCCGATCAGGCTGCCCATTAGCGGCGCCACCTCGGGCAGGTCGACGACATGGCTGAGCAGGACCAGCGTGGACAGGCCGATGCCCACCGCGAAGACGGCGTTGAGCAGCGGCAGCAGCATCGCGAACAGCGATCCGAAGGCGAGGAAGAGCACCACGGCCGCCGCGACGATGCCCACCGCCTCCGAGAGCCCGGCCGGCGGCTCCTGCGTCTGCTCGATGGCCTGGCCGCCGAGTTCCACCCGCAGCCCGGCGGTGCGCGCCTCCTCGGCCCGGTCGACGACCTTCTGGATGTCCTCCTTCCGCAGCTCGAACGCCTGCTTGGTGAAGGTCACCTCGGCGTAGGCGATCCGCCCGTCCGCGCTGATCTGCCGCGCGCCCTCGGGCTCGTACGGGCTGACCACCGTGCCGACCCCGGGCAGCTTTCCGATGTCGGCGAGCGCCACCGACATCCGCTCCCGTACGGCCGGGTCCTTGACCGACTTGTTCCGGTCCACCTCCCACACCACGCTGTCGGTGTCCCCCGCGCGCTGCGGGAACGCCTTCTCCATCCGCTCCATGGCCCGCGAGGACTCGGTCCCCGGGAAGCTGAAGACGTTCGAGTACGCGCTGCCCGCGACCCCGCTCGCGACGACCGTGCCGAACAGCGCCCCCACCCACAGCAGAAGCACCACCAGCCGGTGTCTGAGGCACCACCGTGCCCATGCCGCCATGCGTTCCGCTCCCTGTTTCTCGTGATGTTCTGATGTCCGCCCCCGAGGTACGCACCAAGATTCGGCCGCCGGCACGGGGCGGCAGGGCGACGGCCCCCGGACTCACAAGAAGCTCCCAGGCTTCCCCACGGGATCGCGCAATTCCGCGGCCGATACTGGGGAGATGAATGCCGCAGACAGCAACGGCAGCGCTGGTACCCCCAACGGTCCCGGCAGCGCGACCGTCCTGATCGTCGAGGACGAGCCGAGCATCGCGGACGTGCTCGCCATCACCCTGCGCTTCCACGGCTTCTCGGTGGTGTGCGCGGGCAGCGCGCGGGCCGCCGTCGAACTCGCCCGCGAGGCGCGCCCGGACGCCGTCCTGCTCGACATCGCCCTGCCCGACGGCGACGGACGCCATGTGTGCCGGGTGCTGCGCGCCGAACGCGCCGATCTGGCGGTCGTCTTCCTCACCGCGCGCGACGCCCCCGCCGACATCGTGCGCGGCCTCGCGCTCGGCGGCGACGACTACATCACCAAGCCGTTCAACGTCGACGAGGTGGTCGCCAGGATCCGGGCCGTGCTGCGCCGTACCCGCCCGCCGGGCCCGGCCCCGGACGCCCCGCCGCCGCCCCGGCCCCCCGTGCTGCGCCACGGCGACCTGGAGCTCGACGAGGCCACGTACACGGTGCGGCGCGGCGGGCGCAGCGCGGATCTGACCCCGACCGAGTTCGCGCTGCTGCGCCATCTGGTGCGGCACGCCGACCGGATCGTGCCCAAGGAGCAGCTGTTGCGGGACGTGTGGCGGTACGAGCAGCCCGTCGAGTCCACGGTCGTCGAGACGTACATCAGCTATCTGCGGCGCAAGCTCGACCCGCTGGGGCCGCCCCTGATCCGCACCCGGCGGGGCGTCGGCTACGGCCTGCGGCCCGTGGAGCCGGCGTGAAGTGCTGGTGCTGGGGGTGCGGGCGGTGCCGGCGGAAGGAGCAGCACCAGCGCGCGACGCTGCGGGCCAAGCTGACGCTCAGCATCATCGCCATGCTGACGATCGGCATCGCCGCCGCCCTGTGGGTCAGCACCATGGGCATCCGGCACTACATGGTCGCCAACATCGACAGCGATCTCCTCGCCTCCCGCAACGGGCTCCAGCGGACCGGGCTGACCGGCGACCAGATGGCGTCCCTCGCCGCGATCGCCGACCTGACCGGCAAGTTCGCTGCCAAGAACCATTCCAACCGCACCCTGTTCACCGTCGTCGGCCGCGACGGCAAGGCCGCGCCGTTCGGCAGCGTGGAGCCGGACGCCGCCCAGCGCGCCCTCGCCGACGCCGTCCCCGACGCCGCCGCGCTGGCCCGCCGCGACACGGCCATGGACGCCACCGCACACGGCACCGGCTACCGGGTGACCGCCCTGCGCCTGGGCGGCCCCGACGGCCAGCTGCTCCTGATGGCCAACTCCACCACGGCCGTCACCGAGACGATGCACAAGGTCGTACGGATGGTGCTGACCGTCGGCGCCGCCCTGGTCGCCTGCCTGGGCACGGCCACGTTCATCGGCGCGCGGCGGCGGCTGCGCCCCCTGGAGGACATGGTCGAGACCGCCTCCGCCATTGCCGAGGGCTGCCCCCAGGGGCTCGACCTCTCCCGCCGGGTCGCCTCCCGCGGCCACCGGCACAGCGGCGGCGAGGTCGAGCAGCTGCGCACCGCCCTCAACGCCATGCTCCAGCAGTTGGAGACCGCCTTCGACACCCGCGAGCACGCCGCCGGGCAGCTGCGCCGGTTCGTCGCGGACGCCTCGCACGAGCTGCGGACGCCGCTCGCCGCGATCCGCGGCTATCTACAGCTGGACGAGAAGGGCATGTTCAAGGACGAGACGGAACGGGCGCGCGCGATGGCCCGGATGAACGCCGAGGCGGAACGGATGGCCCGGCTCGTCGACGAACTCCTCGCGCTGGCCCGCCTCGACCAGCGGCCCCGGCTGCGCGCCGCACCGGTGAACCTGGCGGGCGTGGCGCGCGGCGCAGCCGCCGACCTCAGCGCCCAGCAGCCCGGCCGCCCCGTGGAGCTGCGCCTGCCCGCGGACTGCCCGGTCCTCGCCGACGAGCCGACCCTCCACCAGATCGTCAGCAATCTGCTGGCCAATGTGCGCATCCACACGCCCGCCGACGCGCGGGTGCGGGTGAGCGTGGAGGAGGACGAGGAGGGCGGGTACGGGGTGCTGCGGGTCGCCGACGAGGGGCCGGGCATGCACCCGCAGGACGCGGAGCGCATCTTCGACCGCTTCTTCCGTACGGGCGGCGCGGAGGGCAGCGGCCTGGGCATGGCGGTCGTACGGGCGGCTGTCGACGCGCACGGCGGCACGGTCCGGGTCACCACCGCCCCGGGCGCGGGGCTGACGGCCGTGGTGGCCCTGCCGTCCGCGCGCGGCGACAGCCCCCATCACGCGCCGGACGACAGACCCCATCACGCACGGGTCGAGGCCAGCTCCACCACGGTGATGTCCGGCGGCGCCCCCACCCGCACCGGCGGGCCCCAGGCGCCCGCGCCGCGCGTGACGTAGAGCTGTGTGTCGCCGTAGCGCTCGAGCCCGGCGGCGGTCGGGTTCGCGAGCTCGGCGACGTAGTTGCCGGGCCACATCTGCCCGCCGTGGGTGTGCCCGGACAGTTGTAGATCCACACCGTGGTCGACCGCGTCGTGGATCACCACCGGCTGGTGGGCGAGCAGCACGCAGGCGCGGGCCGGGTCGCGGTCGCCGAGCGCCGCCTCGAAGTCGGGGCCCTGGCCGTCGTCCTCGCCCGCGACGTCGTTGACCCCGGCGAGGTCGAAGCCGCCCAGCTCGGTGCGCTGGTTCTCCAGCGGCCGCAGCCCGAGTTCGCGTACGTGGTCGACCCACTGGTCCGCGCCGGAGAAGTACTCGTGGTTGCCGGTGACGAAGTACGCCCCGTGGCGGGCGCGCAGTCCGCGCAGCGGCTCGGCGGCGGGGCCGAGGTCCTCGACGCTGCCGTCGACGAGGTCGCCGACGACGGCGATCATGTCGGGGCCGGTGCGGTTGATCGTCTCCACGATCCGCCGGGTGTGGGCGCGGCCCAGGATCGGCCCGAGGTGGATGTCGCTGACCACGGCGATACGGAACCCGTGCGCCTGGCGCGGCAGCTTGGCCAGCGGCACGGTGACCCGCTTCAGCCGGGGCCCGCGCAGCACGGTGTACGTCCCGTACCCCACGGTGCCCGCCGCCACGGTGGCCGCCCCGACGGCCACGGTCCGCGCGACGAACAGCCGCCGGGAGGGCGGGGGTGGGGCGTCGGTGGTCGCGGTCTCGGTGCGTACCGCCTCGTCGACGGTGCCCACCGCCACCGGCGACCGCTCCGCGGGAAGGTCGGCGGGAAGGTCGGCGGGCACGGCGGCGGGCACGGCGGTCGGCACGTGGCTGTTCGGCACGTGGTGGTGCTGAGCGGACCGGGCCGCGTCGCGCCGCTCAAGCCACCGGCGCAGCAGCGGCCGCACCGCCTCGCCCGCCAGCAGGGCGAGCGTCAGATACAGCACCAGCGCCAGCCACAGGTACCCCGGCCAGGCCAGGACACGCTGCAGGGCGAAGGGCGCTCCGGCCCGCCCGGAGACCAGCGCGCCCACGCTGATCAGCGGCAGGACCACCGCGGCGACCGTACCGGCGCGCCGGGCGCGCCCGCCCCGCGCCGTCGTGTCGCGGACGAGCCGACGCCACAGATACCAGTGGACGCCGGACAGCAGTCCGACGACGGCGAACGCCACGAGGGCGAAGAGCACGACCAACCCAGGTCCTCCCGTTTCGCGCCTCCAGGGCGCCCGGTCACGCCACTACTGCTCCGCTACTGCTTGTTTTCGGCGGCGTCCTCGTGGCGCAGAGCACGCAGACCACGGAACCCGATCACGCCGATCCCCGTCCCCAAGAGAAACGAGGTGATCGCGAGCAGCAGATGCACCCAAAAGTACGCGGTGGGATCTCCGGCGTCGTCGAAAGCCAGCCCGCTGCTGTCCTTCCACAAGTTTTTGACAAAGGTGAACCAGATGGCCCAGCTCCAGATCCCGAAGGCGAGCAGGAACCAGGAAACGGGGCGGCTGAGCTTCATGCTTTCCAGTATGAGCACGCCTGGCGGGCGAGCCTCGCGCGGGTCGGACACTCGTAAGGCCGTGGCCGTTTCGCCTAGGGGTTCGACGGCCGGTACGTTCGCAGGCGTGCCGACCTCCTCCTGCGCCCCCAAGCGGGGCACCGCCGCCCCGCTGGCCGCCTCCGCCGCCCTCCTGCTGGCCGCCCTGTTGTCCACCTCCCCGGCCCACGCCGCGACGACCGCCGACCGCGCGGACGACAAGGACACCGCCAAGCCGCCCGCCAAGATGTCCGTCGTGGGCGGCAAGCGGCTCGGCCGCGCGGGCACCCAGGTCTCGCTGAAGGCGGGGGCGCCCGCGCTGCCCAAAGGGCTGAGCGGACGGTCCTGGATGGTGGCCGACGCCGAGTCCGGCGACGTCCTCGCCGCGCACAACGCCCACTGGGAGCTGCCGCCCGCGTCCACTCTGAAGATGCTCTTCGCGGACACGGTGCTGCCCAAGATCCCCAAGGACCGCGAGCACAAGGTGGCGCCGTCCGACCTGGCGGGCATGGGGGCGGGCAGCAGCCTGGTCGGGGTCAAGGAGAACCTGACCTACACGGTGCACGACCTGTGGCTCGGTGTCTTCCTGCGCTCGGGCAACGACGCGGTGCATGTGCTGTCCGCGATGAACGGGGGCAAGGCGAAAACGGTGAAGGAGATGCAGGCGCACGCCAAGCAGCTGAACGCGCTCGACACGAATGTCGTCACCCCCGACGGCTACGACGAGAAGGGCCAGGTCAGCAGCGCGTACGACCTCACCCTCTTCGCCCGCTCAGGGCTGCAGAAGGCGGACTTCCGGGAGTACTGCTCGACGGCGACCGCGCAGTTCCCCGGCGAGTACAAGAAGGACAAGAAGAACAAGGGCAAGAAGAAGCGCGAGAGCTTCGCGATCCAGAACACCAACCGGCTGCTGACCGGCTTC
Source organism: Streptomyces sp. LZ34 (assembly GCF_053890475.1). Lineage (NCBI taxonomy): Bacteria > Bacillati > Actinomycetota > Actinomycetes > Kitasatosporales > Streptomycetaceae > Streptomyces > Streptomyces sp. LZ34. Next base: position 7,411,106 of record NZ_CM132680.1, on the reverse strand, counting down.
GGCATCTCGCAGTACAAGGGCATCGCCGGGGTGAAGAACGGCTACACGACGCACGCGGGCTCGACCTTCACCGGGGTCGCGCAGCACGGCGACCGGGTGCTGCTGGTCACCGTCATGAACCCGCAGAAGGAGGCCGGCAACGAGGTGTACAAGGAGACCGCGAAACTCTTCGACTGGGGCTTCAAGGCGGCCGACTCGGTCGAGCCGGTGGGCACACTCGTCCGGCCGGGCCCGAAGGGCCTCACGAACGGGTCTCCGTCGGACGGCGCCGGAAAGAAGGCCAAGGAGCACGCCCAGGCGGCCGTCTCGCCCGGCGACGGCGGCGGCTCGGGCGGGAAGTGGACGGCGGTCGGTGTCACGGGCGGCTCGCTCGTGCTGCTGGGCGGCGTGGCGTACGCGGTGCACCGCCGGTGGCCGCTGCCGGAGCTGGTACGGCGCCGCTCGCGCGGCTGAACCCGCCGGCCGGCGGCTGAACCCGTCGGCCTGGGGAACGCCGGGCTCAGGAACGCTCGGGCTGGGGGATCTTCAGCCCGGGCCGCTCCGGCTCGGGGACGGGTTTGGTGGCGGTCCAGGCGGCGCAGAAGAGGGTCAGCTTGGCGGTGAAGTTGATCCACAGGAGCAGGGCGATGGGCACCCCGAAGGCCCCGTACATGCTCTTGGCCGCGACGTTCTGGAGGTAGCTGCTCAGCAGCAGCTTGAGCAGTTCGAAGCCGATCGCGCCGATGAGCGCCGCGACGACGACGCTCCGGCGCGCCGGCTGTACGCCGGGCAGCCAGGTCAGGACGTAGCACAGCAGCAGGAAGTCGGCGACGACGGCGGCCGCGAAGGCCGCCAGCCGCAGCAGCCAGCCGCCGGGCCCGTTCTCGGGGATGCCCAGATGGCGCGCGGTCCAGCCGACGGCGGTGACGGCGAAGGCGGACACGGCGAAGGAGGCGAGCGCGACGCCGCCGAGGCCGACCAGCACGATGGCGTCCTTGAGCTTGCGCTTCACCGCATTGCCCGGGTCCTCCTCCAGCTCCCACACCGCACGCAGGCACTCGCGCAGCGAGCCCACCCAGCCGATGCCGGTGATCAGCAGCAGCACTCCGGCCACGAGGCCGATCGTGGCGGCGTTCTCGATGAGACCGCTGAGGTCGAGCTGGCCGGAGATCCCGGGGACCTGCTGGGCGAGCTTCTTCTCCAGCTGCCGCATCCGCTGTTCGCTGAGCGTCGCGGCGCCGATCGCGGCGCCGACGGTGATCAGGGGGAAGAAGGCGAGAAAGCTGATGAAGGTGATGGCGGCGGCGAGCCGGGTCCAGTGGACGCGCTCCAGCGTCTCGTACGAGCGCCATGCGTGGGTGTGCGTCAGCCGGACGACGACGGGGCCGATCACGGGCAGCCTGGTCAACCAGTCCATGATCAGCGAGTACCCTTCGGTCGTCTTCCAGTCCCCGGCGCGACGTCAGAGTCTCGCTACGACGGGTCGTCAACCGGAATCGACTTGTCCGACACTCCGCTCATCACTCTTTTGGCGACCTTTTGGCGAGGGCCGACCAGCCCTGCCACGGCGCTGCGGGCCCGGTTACAGGGACGGCGCGGGCGGGCGGGAGAGGTTGACCTGGCGAGGGACCACCGGGCCGGTGCCCGAGGGGCCGGGCCCGTCGCCGAAGGGGTACTCGCGCTCCAGGCGCCAGACCCCGTCCGCGCCCTGCTCGTAGAGCGCGAAGCCGCCGATCGTCCAGGCCGCCTCGAAGTCCTTCAGCTCCGCGTACGCCCGGTCCATGGCCTGCTCGTCGATGCCATGGGCGATCGTGACGTGCGGGTGGTAGGGGAACTGGAGCTCGCGGGCGCACGGCCCGGAAGCGACCCGCACCCGCTCCTGGAGCGCCGTGCACTCCTCGACGCCCTCGACGATCTTGACGTAGACGACCGGGGACAGCGGGCGGAAGGTGTCGGTGCCCTCCAGCCGCATCGTGAACGGCCGGCCCTCGGCCGCGACCGTCGCCAGATGGCTCTCGACGCCGGGCAGCGCCGCGGAGTCGACTTCGGTGGGCGGCAACAGCGTGACGTGGGTGGGGATGCCGTGTGCGGCGGGGTCCCCGAAGCCCGCGCGCCGCTGCTGCAGATAGCTGCCGTACGGCTCCGGGACCGCGATCGAAACGCCGAGCGTTACGGTCCCCACTGCGTTCTCCCTCCTGGCCCTCCCGGGCGTTGTGGGCCTCAGCCGCTCCATCGGTGTCAGTGTGGCGGCTGGGCCGCCTTCGCGGCTAGGTTCGTCGGTCCATCGGCGCACGTACTCACGGCCCCCCGCGAAGGGGGCTTCGGAGCGTCGGCCGGTGATTCGGTCAGTGCTTCAGCCAGTGCTTCAAACAGTGCTTCAGTCAGTGCTTCGCAGGCAGGAAGCCCACCTTGTCGTAGGCGCGGGCCAGCGTGTCGGCCGCGACGGCGCGGGCCTTCTCCGCACCCCTGGCCAGGATCCCGTCCAACGTCTCGGGGTCCGCCAGGTATTCCTGGGTGCGCTCGCGGAAGGGGGTGACCCACTCGACCAGCACCTCGGCGAGCTCGGTCTTGAGCGCGCCGTAGCCCTTGCCCTCGTACTTCCGCTCCAGGTCGGCGATCGTGGTGCCGGTGAGGGTGGAGTAGATGGTCAGCAGATTGCTGACGCCGGGCTTCTTCTCCTCGTCGTAGCGGACCTCGGTCTCGGTGTCCGTGACGGCGCTCTTGATCTTCTTCGCCGAGACCTTGGGCTCGTCCAGCAGGTTGATGATGCCCTTCGGCGTGGACGCCGACTTGCTCATCTTGATCGCCGGGTCCTGGAGGTCGTAGATCTTCCCGGTCTCCTTGACGATGTACGGAGCGGGAATGGTGAAGGTGTCGCCGAAGCGCCCGTTGAAGCGCTCGGCGAGGTCGCGGGTCAGCTCGACGTGCTGGCGCTGGTCCTCGCCGACCGGGACATGGCTGGCCTGGTAGAGCAGGATGTCGGCGACCTGGAGGATCGGGTACGTGAAGAGGCCGACGGTGGCCCGGTCCGAGCCCTGCTTGGCCGACTTGTCCTTGAACTGGGTCATCCGGGACGCCTCGCCGAAGCCCGTCAGACAGTTCATCACCCAGCCGAGCTGCGCGTGCTCGGGCACGTGGCTCTGGATGAAGAGGGTGCAGCGGTCCGGGTCGAGCCCGGAGGCCAGCAGTTGGGCGGCGGCGAGCCGGGTGTTGGCGCGCAGCTCCGCCGGATCCTGCGGCACGGTGATCGCGTGCAGGTCCACGACCATGTAGAAGGCGTCGTGGGTCTCCTGCAGCGCGACGTACTGCCGGATCGCACCGAGGTAGTTCCCGAGGTGGAACGAGCCTGCGGTGGGCTGGATACCGGAGAGCGCACGGGGACGATCGAGGGCCATGGCACCCATTCTCTCAGGTGTGGAACCAGTCTCGGTCCGCCGGTGTATGAAAGGTGTGAGGACTCGTGAGAGGGCGCGGGAGGGGGACCTCGCCGTGCGGAAGACGGCAGGGGCCGAGACGGCTTCGTCCGAAGCAGGGACCGAAGCAGAGATCATCGCGCGGGTGCGCGCCGGGGACACCGAGGCGTACGCGGAGCTGATGCGGGCACACGCCCCGATCGCGCACCGCACCGCCGTGCTGCTCGGGGCCGGCGCCGACGCGGAGGACGTGGTGCAGGACGCCTTTGTGAAGGCGTATCTCGCGCTGGGGGGATTCCGGGACGGCGCGGCGTTCCGGCCATGGCTGCTGCGGATCGTGGCCCATGAGACGAGCAACCTGCTCCGCTCGGCGCGGCGGCTGCGCACGGCGGTGGGCCGCGAAGCGGCGTTGGGCGGGGCCGAGCCGGCCATACCGGAATCCGCGGACCCGGCGGTGGCGGCGCTGGCCGGCGAGCGGCGGGCCCGGCTGCTGGCCGCGCTGGACGAGCTGAGCGAGCCACAGCGGCGGGTGGTCACCTACCGCTATCTGCTGGATCTGGACGAGGCGGAGACCGCGCAGGCGCTCGGCTGGCCGCGCGGGACGGTCAAATCCCGGCTCAGCCGTGCCCTGAGGCGGCTGGAGCTGCTGCTCGGGACGGGATCGGCGGCGGAGGAGGAAGGAAGGCGAGGAAGTGGCGGAGAGGGACGCGGAGATGATCACAGGGTCGCCCGCGAAGAGCACCACGAGCGCCGGAGCACAGGCCGCGGGCCAAGCAGCCGCCGAGGCTGTGGCCCGGAGCGGGGGCGGGGGCGGACGGCTGCCCGACGAGCTGCGGGCGCTCGGACGCGCGCTGGAGTCGCCCCCGCCGGGCGTGCCACCGGTGGACGGGGAGACTCTGGTCGAGCGGGTGATGGCGCGGATAGTGGGCGCTTCGGGCGCCGCCCCGGCGAGCGACCCGGAGGCCGCCGGGTCCGCGACCGCTCCGGGCCGGGACGGGCGGGTCCGGGTCTGGGCGGAGGAGCAGTGGCGGGACCTGCCCGGCCTGACGGCCGGACAGGGCTCCGCGAGCGACCGGCCCAGGCGGCCAGGCGGCGTCAGTCGGTCGGCAGACCGGGGGCGGGATAGGCCGCCATCAGCTCGGCGACCTCGGCCCTGATCTTGGTGAGCGTCTCCTCGTCGCCGGTCCCGGCGGCGCCCACGCCGCGGTCGATCCACTCGGCCACGGTGGCCATGTGCTCGGCGCGCAGGCCGCGCGAGGTCAGGGAGGGGGTGCCGATCCGGATGCCGGAGGGGTCGAAGGGCTTGCGCGGGTCGAAGGGGACGGTGTTGTAGTTCACCACGATCCCGGCCCGGTCGAGGGCCTTGGCCGCGACCTTGCCCGGCACGTCCTTGGGCGTGAGGTCCATGAGGATCAGGTGGTTGTCGGTGCCGCCGGAGACCAGGTCGAAGCCTCGGGCGAGCAGGGCTTCAGCGAGGGCCTGGGCGTTGGCGACGACGGCGTGGGCGTAGTCGCGGAAGGCGGGCTGGGCGGCCTCGTGCAGGGCCACGGCGATGCCCGCGGTGGTCTGGTTGTGCGGGCCGCCCTGGAGCCCGGGGAAGACGGCCTTGTCGATCGCCTTGGCGTGGACCTCGCGCGACATCAGCATCGCGCCGCGCGGGCCGCGCAGCGTCTTGTGGGTGGTGGTGGAGACGACATCGGCGTGCGGCACCGGAGAGGGGTGGGCGCCGCCCGCGATCAGTCCGGCGATGTGCGCGATGTCGGCGACCAGCACCGCGTCCACCTCCCGGGCGATCTCCGCGAAGGCGGCGAAGTCGATGGTGCGGGGCACGGCCGTCCCACCGCAGAAGATCACCTTGGGGCGCTCCTTGCGGGCCAGGTCGCGCACCTCGTCGAAGTCGATCAGGCCGGTGTCCTGGCGCACCCCGTACTGGACGCCGCGGAACCACCTGCCGGTGGCGGAGACGCCCCAGCCGTGGGTGAGATGGCCGCCCATGGGCAGCGACATGCCCATCACGGTGTCGCCGGGCTCGGTGAAGGCGAGGTAGACGGCGAGGTTGGCGGGCGAGCCGGAGTAGGGCTGGACGTTGGCGTGCTCGACGCCGAACACGGCCTTCGCGCGGTCCGCCGCGAGGGTCTCGACCTGGTCGATGATCTGCTGGCCCTCGTAGTAGCGGCGGCCCGGGTAGCCCTCGCTGTACTTGTTCTGGAGCACCGTGCCGGAGGCCTCCAGAACGGCGCTGGAGACATAGTTCTCGCTGGGGATCAGGCGCAGGGTCTCCGCCTGTAGCCGCTCCTCCGCACCCACCAGCCCGGCGAGCTCCGGGTCGGCCGCGGCCAGCGCGGGGTGGGAGAGGGAGGGGCCGGGGGAAGAGGCGGAGTCGGGATGGGAAAGGGGCTGGCTCATCGGTGTCCTCCGGGCGATCGGTCGGTTGGTCCGGTCGTGATCCCGGGGTGCCCAGGCGGGCGGCACCTCGTGGTGGCTGGAGCCGCACACCGCTTCCTCGTGGTCGCTTCCACGTTCGCCAGTCACGGCGTGCACGCACCCACTCTAGCCATAGCCCGGTTTCGCCCCATCTGGGCGTCGGGGACGACGGGCCTTCTCGTACGCCCGGCGGGTGAACAGACTCGTGCGTGGTGCTCCCTGCGGCGTAGCGTGGATGAACCGTTCACCTGGTGGGGGTGACTATGCAATACGCGAACGAGACGATCGGCGATCGGATCGGTCGGCTCCGTGAGCGACGGGAGCTGACGCAAGAGCAGCTCGCCGAGCACGCGAACGTGTCGGTAGACACCGTGCGAAAGCTTGAGCAGAACCGGCGATTGACGGCTCGGCTTTCCACGCTGAACCAGCTGGCCCGCGCCCTGGATGTCGAGACGTCCGCACTGATCGGTCAGCCGACCACCTTCGAAGTGCGCTCTGATGGCGACACTCCCTCCGTGCTCGCATTGAGGCAGGCGGTTTCACCGCTGTCCGACCTGCTCGGCGAGGACCCTGACACGGAAGACCCACCATCCGTGGGAGCGCTGCGCGCTTCGCTTCGCTCGACCGAAGTCATCCGTCGCGAGGGACGCATGGGGGAAATCGGTTCGCTTCTGCCTCAGCTCATCCGAGACGCTCGCGCTGCGGCCCGCGCCTACCACGGCAGCGACCAAGCAGCCGCCCATGCCGTCCTGGCCGAGGCATACCAAGTGGCGGCGACCACGCTCACAGCGCTGGGCAAGGAAGATGCCGCGTTCACCGCCATGGAGCGCGCTACGGAGGCGGCCAGACGCTCCGACGACCCCCACCTCGAATCCATTGGCGCCTCGACCCTGGCATGGATCTTCACGAAGCAAGGACGCCTTGAAGATGCCGAGCGCGTGGCACTGACGTATGCCGACCAGATCAACCCCGGCTTCCGCTCCCAGCCTGTTGATCTCTCGCTGTGGGGAATTCTGCTGCTGCGGGCGGCCACTGCGACCGTGCGTCAGGGCGAGGGCAAGTACGACAGGGTGAAGGAGCTGCTGAGGCTGTCAACGGGCGCCGCAGCAAGCATCGGGGCCGATCGCCTCGACTACGCCACTCCGTTTGGCCCGACCAACGTAGGTGTGGCGAAGGTGAATTTCCTGGTTGAGATGGAGCAAAGCGCCGATGCGGTAGCTACGGCCCGCACTGTGCAGGGCGTGGGATCGCTTCCAGCGACGTGGCGGGCTCGGTTTCATGTGGATCGCGCCCTGGCGTACTCCGATCTCCACCGGGATGCGTCGGCCATCCGTGCCCTGCTGAAAGCTGAGGAGGACGCACCCGAGTGGATGAGGTACCACGGCACCGCGCGGCAGCTTGTGGCCGAGCTGCGCAGCCGGGAGCGGCACCGTACCTCTCCGGTAACGCAACTCGCAGATCGTCTTCACCTGGACGGGTAGGGCATCGCGTCCTACCCAGGCGCGAAAGTAGGACGGCTCGTCACTGTCTGATCGCATGCGGTGTCCCTAAGTTGCGCCTCACTGGACAGCGGCCCCGATCGCGCGACCCCTACCAGGGCAGACCGGCGCCGCCTACGCATGACAGCACGGGCGCATATGACGACCGAAGCCGAACCATGGACACCGCCAAGCGGCCGCGACGCGCAGCTGCAGGCCGCTGGTAAGTGGTGGGACGTCGTACGCGTCCCGCGCTTCATTGGTAAACAGGTCCTGGACCTGCTCGACGAACCCACCGGCGCGGTCATCGAGAATCCCTTCGACGGGGTGCTGTGCTGGCTCATCGCTCCCGGGGCGGCCACCGCGTGGGACATGAGCCGACTGCCCAGCATCGAGGTGTGGGGAGCGACCGCCTACATCGAGGTGCCCTCCGTCGACTGTCGGAAGGGGCCCGGCGTCCACTGGCGCGTGCCGCCCCGGGACCAGCACCTCACCGACCCGGGGGCCCTCCTCGCCACGCTGCAGACCGCGACCCGCGAAGCGCTCGGCCCCCGCGCGGAGGCTCGCCGGTGACCGAGTACTGCTACCGCTGCGACAAGCCCACCCGCGAGCCGATCACCGTGCTTCGTCCGTCGGCGTCCGGCCCCGGCTGCCTGCGGCACCTGTGCCCGGACTGCAACCGCCGACGGCCGCACCCCGACGCCGACCTCTACAACGTGCTCGTCACCCTGCAGCGCGAGAGGCAGGCGACATGACTGCCTCGATCGGCGCCCGGCGAATGTCCCCGTACTGCGCGCTGTACACCGCCGAGCCCGACACCACACCCGCCGAGATCCACGCGTTCTGCAAAGGGCCGGGCGAGGTCCGCGCGGCACCCATACCGCCCGCGACCCGCGGCGCGCTCATCATGACCGTCCGCTGTGAGCGCGACTGCCACAACAACCCACCCGTCGAGGCCCTGAAGTCAGACGCCACCTAGGTGGCTTTGTGGTGAGTTTGAGACGGCGACACGCCGTCGCTTCGGCGTGTCGCCGTCTCAAACTCACCGCAAGTCCGGGCCCCGGCTGCGTAAGTCACCGGTATCGCCCCTAGCCCCCTGCCCATCCGGGGCAGGGCCAAGGGACTTCGGACCGGACAACACGGAGCCGAAGTTCCAGAAAGCCTCGCCCCGGCCTCCCGCTTGCAGGCCAGTGGCCGGGACGAGGACCGCGCAACCGCGCGGGGACACCCCTGCGCGCGTGAACTCACAGGAGACCCAGTGCGATTACAGCATGCCGCCCGCCAGGGCCCGGACGACGGCGACACCATGCCGGACACGGACGCCCCGACACCCGGTGGACAGACGCCCGGCGACTCCGACGACGGACGCCAGTACGCGAGGTAGCCCGCGTCACGCGCCATAGGTAGACGGCGGCCCCGTCCTCAGACACCCCCGCCGCAGGGCGGGGCCGCTTCCACTACGCAGGAGCCCCCCTCATGACAGCACCACCCCCGCCCATGCCCGCCCACTGGCACTGCTACCGCTGGTCCGGAGAACGTCGAACGTACGACGACGAATCCGCACGTCGGCCGCCGCATCTCGTCGTCCACAACATCTCGCCCCAGGAATGGAAGCAGATCGCGGCGGCCGGCCCCGCCTTCATGGCAAGCGAGGTACCACCGCTGGAGGTACCCCACTGGCTGCTGCGCCCGGCCAGAATGATCAAAGCGACCTTCGAGGAGCCGGAGAAAGCCTCTGCCTGGTACAGGGACCAGGTCACCGACTTAGCCCCGTCCTTCATGGCCGACCACGACAAGGGCCCCACTCGGCGGGCCCAGCAGTGCGCGGCCGCGGAAGACCGGCTCGGCTGGGGCGGGGACGTCGTGGGCGGGTGGTATCTGCGGGGTACCGGATTCGCCTCCGTCCAGGTGGTCGCGTGCAGCGCGAATCGGATCCGCCCGACGATCCCCTGCCCGATGATCCCCCAGCTACCGCTGGGAGGTGCCCCCTGAGGTACCCATGGTGGCAAGCCGCGGCAGCGAGGCGATCGGTGCCGGGGCGGACGAGGCCGACACGGCTTACCGCGCGCTGTTCGGTGTCCAGCGAAGCGTCATATCGGGCAGGTTCTCCATGTTGCGATCACCATTGCTGGTGTCGAGGACGGTGAACCCGTGGCGCTCGTAGAACGCGCGGGCATCGGTGTTCTGCTGAAAGACGTGGAGGGACACCCCGTCGGGGCTGTGCCGCCTGACCTCATCGAGCAGTAGCGTGCCAATGCCCTGGCGCCGGACCTCCGGCCGCAGATAGAGGTGTTCGAGCATGTCACCGTCAAGGGCCGCATAGCCGGCGATCTCCGCATCGCGCACCGCGACCCAAGTACGGCATTGCTTGAGCAGGACGTCCCGGACCCATCGGGTCACCTGCTCGTGGCCGCGCTTCTGCGGGGGCAGATAGGGCATGGTCGCCGACCGAGAGGCCATATGGATGCGCGCGATCACGGCTGCGTCCGCCTCCTCCGCGGATCGGATCCGCGTCCTGCCGTCATCACGCAGCCATTGCTCGATCTCAGCGCTGATCTGCGTTTTCAACCCCGCGGGAGCGAAGCTGCCGTCGACCGAGGCACGGGCCAGGTTCGCCAGTTCGGCGTCGCCGTACCCGAAGATCTCCCGGGCGCGCTGGTACTCCGCCGCCAACGACGTCTCCCCGTCAGTGTTCACGGTGACCGTCAGACCGGCCTCGACCAGGCGCGGCAGCGGGTGCTCCGCCAGCGACGGCACCAGGCCGAGCAAGACGTTGGAGGAGGGGCAGACCTCCAGCGGCACACGGCGCCTCCGCAACTCGGCCACCAGATCCGGATCCTCCAGCGCGCGGATGCCGTGGCCGATCCGCTCCGCATGCCCCACCGTCAGGGCCTCCCGGACGCTGGCCGGGCCGGCCGTCTCCCCGGCATGGTGCACCAGGTGCAGCCCCGCCTCGCGGGCGGCCTGGAACACCTCGGCGAAGGGCGCGGCCGGGTAGGACTCGTCTCCTGCGAGGCCGATGGCGATCACCTGCGGGTACCGGGTGGCCAGCTCGAGACTGCGCCACAGCCGCTCGACGGGGCGACGGCGCGAGTGGTCCAGGATCACCCGGGTTTGGATGCCGTACCGCTCCGCGCCGGCGGCCAGCCCCTCCAGCACCGCTTCCAGCGGCATCTCCGGATCGCCGAGGCGCTCGCCGTGGGCCGCCGCGGTGAAGGTGACCTCCGCGTAGCGGACGCCCTGGCCTGCCTCGTCCTGGCAGAACTCCTCGGCGATACGGCGGAAGTGCCGATGGTCGCGCAGCAGCGCGCGCACCCCGGCCCGCTGGTCGGCGAACTCCCTGAAACTGGTGAATGGCCGGTCCTCGACGGGCGGCACGCCTCCCAGCTCGCGGATCGTAGCGCGACGGACGGTGCTTTCCAGATGGGTGTGCAGATGAGCCTTGGGCAGGAGGCGAAGATCTCTCACGGGCAGGACTCTAGGCAGTCGGGGCCCTCGGCGCCGACATCATTTCGGCGCCCCCACTCGACGCCCCCACCCGGTCGCGGCCGAGGCGCGGTTTCGCCCCGGCCGGGCATCGGCTCGCTCCAGCGGGACCCCGGCGCCGCAAAGTCTCTTCGCAAACCACCCGAGCGACGATAGAAAAGAGCACTGATCAGCCCCGACACCGAACGGAGCATGACTTTGACCTCAACGGAACGCGCCATTGCCGCCGCCGAGGCCCACAGCGCGCACAACTACCATCCGCTTCCGGTCGTCGTCGCGTCCGCGGAGGGCGCCTGGATGACCGATGTCGAGGGAAGGCGGTACCTCGACATGCTCGCCGGGTACTCCGCGCTCAACTTCGGGCACGGCAACCGGCGGCTGATCGACGCCGCGAAGGCCCAGCTGGAGCGGGTCACGCTCACCTCCCGCGCGTTCCACCACGACCGCTTCGCCACCTTCTGCTCGGAGCTGGCCGAGCTGTGCGGCATGGAGATGGTGCTGCCCATGAACACGGGGGCCGAGGCGGTGGAGACGGCCGTGAAGACCGCCCGGAAGTGGGGCTATCGCGTCAAGGGCGTCCCGGACGGCCGGGCGAAGATCATCGTCGCGGACAACAACTTCCACGGCCGGACGACCACCATCGTCAGCTTCTCCACCGACCCCGAGGCCCGGGCCGACTTCGGCCCGTACACGCCGGGTTTCGAGATCGTGCCGTACGGCGATCTGGCCGCGATGGAGGCGGCGCTGGAGGCCGCCGGCGAGGACGCGGTGGCCGTGCTGCTGGAGCCCATCCAGGGCGAGGCGGGGGTGCTGGTGCCGCCGCCCGGCTATCTGGCCGGGGTCCGGGAGCTGACCCGGGCGCGGAACGTGCTGTTCATCGCGGACGAGATCCAGTCCGGCCTGGGGCGCACCGGCAAGACCTTCGCCTGCGAGCACGAGGGCGTCGTCCCGGACGTCTATGTGCTGGGCAAGGCGCTGGGCGGCGGCGTGGTGCCGGTGTCGGCCGTGGTGTCCTCCCATGAGGTGCTCGGCGTGTACCGCCCGGGCGAGCACGGTTCGACGTTCGGCGGCAACCCTCTGGCCTGCGCGGTCGCGCTGGAGGTCATCGCCATCCTGCGGACCGGTGAGTTCCAGCAGCGGGCGGCGGAGCTCGGCGAGCATCTGCACGGTGAGCTGGGGCTGCTGGTGGAGAGCCCGGCGCACCGGGGCGGCGTGCGGGCCGTGCGCGGACGGGGGCTGTGGGCGGGGGTGGACATCGACCCCGCGCATGGCACCGGGCGGCAGATCTCGGAGAAGCTCATGGACCGGGGGGTGCTGGTCAAGGACACCCACGGCTCCACGATCCGGATCGCGCCCCCACTGGTGATCAGCAAGGAGGACCTGGACTGGGGCCTGGACCAGCTGCGGGCGGTCCTGGCCGGGTGATCGGACGCTCGAAGGGTGAGCGTCTGATCGGAGGGCCGTCGAGCAGCGCTCGGCGGCCCCTCAGAGAATCGCTGAAAGCCTCACACCGGAAGTACCCGGCACAGCGCCTCCAGCGCGCCCGAGAAGGCGTGGTCGGGCGGGGTCCCGTAGCCGACCACCAGCGCGTCGCCCAGCGCGTCGCCGGGCTCCTCGCCGGGCCGGGCGGCTGACGCGTACCGGTAGCGGGCCAGTCCGTCCATCGCCAGGCCCTGCCAGGCCGCGCCCTGCACCACGGACGCCTCGGTCCCCGGCGGGATTTCGAGCACCGCGTGCAGCCCCGCCGCGATCCCCCTCACCCGCACCTGCGGGGCGCGCTCGGCGAGCGCCGCGACCAGCTGGTCACGCCGCCGTCGGTAGCGCAGCCGCATGCCGCGCACATGGCGGTCGTACGCCCCGGAGTCGAGCAACTCGGCGAGCGTCAGCTGGTCAGGTCCGGCCGTCGGCCACTCCCCCGTCCCCTTCGCCGCCAGCAGCTCGTCCATCAGGTGGCCGGGCACCACCATCCAGGCCAGCCGCAGCGCGGGGGCCAGGCTCTTGCTCGATGTGCCCAGGTAGAGCACATGCTCGGGGTCGAGCCCCTGGAGCGCCCCGACCGGGTTGCGGTCGTAGCGGAACTCCCCGTCGTAGTCGTCCTCCACCACCAGCCCGCCGGTGCGGGAGGCCCAGTCGACCACGGCGGCGCGGCGGTCGGGGTGCAGGGACACCCCGGTCGGGAACTGATGCGCCGGGGTGAGCAGTGCGGTCCGTACGCCGGTGAGCCCGGCCAGCTCGTCGGTGCGGGCGCCGCGGTCGTCGACCGGCAGCGGCACGGTGCGCAGCCCGGCGCGCCGCATGATGTCCCAGTGGAGATCCAGTCCGTACGACTCCACGGCCACATGGCGCTCGCCCGCGGCCGGCAGCACCCTGCTGAGGACGGCCAGGCCCTGTTTGAACCCCGCGCAGATCACGATCCGCTCCGGGTCGGCCCGCACCCCCCGGGCGCGCGCCAGGTAGTCGGCGAGGACGCGGCGCAGCTCGGGCCGCCCGCTCGGATCGCCGTACGCGTACGCGTCGTGCGGCGCCGCCGTCAGGGCCCGCCGGGCGGCGGAGAGCCAGGCCGCGCGGGGGAAGGACGAGACGTCGGGCGAGCCGGGCCGCAGGTCGTAGGTGGGGCGGCGGCGCGGCCCGGCGGTCGGCGGGGTGCGCGGGGGCGTGGGTTCGGGCGGTACGACGCGCCGGGCGACGCGGGTTCCCGAGCCCTGCCGGGCGGTGAGCCAGCCTTCGGCGACCAGCTCGCCGTAGGCGTCGGCGACGGTGTTACGGGCGATGCCGAGGTCGGCGGCGAGCGAGCGGGAGGAGGGCAGCCGGGTGCCGGGGGCGAGCCGGCCGCCGCGTGCGGCGTCGCGCAGGGACCGGATGAGCGCGGCGCGCACCCCGGCCGCGCCGCGCTCCGGCAGGTCAAGCTGGAGATCCAGATGCAGATCGGCGCCGAGCCCCGACGGCGACCGCGAGGTTTGAGGGGTCGGGGACTGGCGGGAAGTGGCCCATGAATCCTCCATGGAAATGGACCATACCGCTGGGCTACTGACGTCCTAGCGTGAGAGCCGTGACAACCACCGACGAGACACCCCGGAACACCCACGAGCACGGCCCCCGCATGGGGCTGGCGAAGCTCGCCCCCGAGTTCTACAAGGCGATGGTCGGCCTCGACGCGGCCGCCCGTAAGGGCCTCGACCCCTCCCTCGTCGACCTCATCAAGATCCGTGCGTCGCAGATCAACCACTGCGCCTTCTGCGTCCATATGCACACCCGGGACGCGCGCAAGGCGGGCGAGACCGAAGAGCGCCTCTACCTCCTCAGCGCCTGGGAGGAGGCGACGGGCTTCTTCACCGAGAAGGAGCGGGCGGCACTCGCGCTGACCGAGGCCGTCACCGTGCTGACCGACGGCTTCGTCCCGGACGAGGTGTACGAGCGGGCGGCGGCCCACTTCCAGGAGGCCGAACTGGCCCAGGTCATCGCCGCGATCATCGCCATCAACGCCTGGAACCGCATCGGCGTCACCACCCGCGCTCTGCCGCTGCAATTCTGACACACGACCGCCACGCCCGGTAGCTACTCGTCCGCAACCCGTGTTCGCCCAGGTCGGAGCAGCAGAGTCAGCCTCGCGCGCTGCCCTTCCGTGAGGGGAGGCCACGTGTCGACCATGCGCCGGATGGCGTCTGCGGTGGCCTGGGCCCTGTCGTCGTCCTGGGCCTGCGCGTCGACCTGAGCCGCGCCCCCGCCCGCCCTGGGCGCTGAACCGCCGCACATGGCCCCCGCGGCGCCGCCTGAGCCGTCCCTCAGCATCTCGGCGGCGCCCCCTTCCTTGGGCGTATGCGATGACGGTTGACGGCTCTGTGTCGCCTGCGAGGGGTTGAGTTCCTTGCTTTCCTTGTCCGTTGTTGTGCCGGTTACCTCATGCACGGATGCAATGGGGACCACCCTCATCCGATGTGAATTCCAGTAGCGATCATTTCCGCATCTCGCACTTCCCTTTTGAGGTGACGTCGCAGTGATGCGGAATCGGCGCGCGTCGCCCAGTGCGGGGCAAGACATGCGCCGTTGCGCTTTTCCTTGATGGCCGCCAACTGTGCCCATCGCTCACGCCGTGCCCCGACTCAATCGGGACCGGTAGGCGCATCGTCGCGACGCCATGTCCTAGCGGCATACCGGTGACAATCTGGCCGCCGACCCTTGGGTCATCTGGCGACGGTTCTTCCAACCGGCCTCAACTATGCGGATGTCCGAAACGACATGATCCGTTCGGAAGGCATCCACGGTGGTCTCAGGTAAACCACGTGTCAAGGCCGTCTTTGCTACTTACCTAGAAAAAAATCTGATGAGCCATCAAATATCCGGCCTGACCTGGGCAGTTGGGGAAGATTTGGTCTCGCGTTTAGCTTTACACATATCCGGGGACTCACGGAAAGTTAGGCGCAGCTAACCATCCGTGAGCCTCGCCGCAGGCGCTGCGGGCAAGGGGTGAAACGGCCATCCTCACCCCTGCGCGAGGCTCCGCCCGACCGGCATCCGAGGCGCCCGCGAGGGCCCGCACAGGGGGCGCCCAGGGCGAGCGGACGGCCGACGACACGACAGGGCCCCCGGCAAGCCGTTGCCGGGGGCCCCTCGCGCTCCTGCACTGCCTAGCGGTCCAACTGCCCTGCCTTGACGTCCAGCAGGAATGCCTGCCATGCCGCGCCTGTGAACGTCAGATGCGGTCCGCTCTGATCCTTGCTGTCCCGTACGGCACGGCCATGATCGGCCGTTTCCGCAACCTCTACACAGTTGTTTTCTGGGCCGGAATACGTCGACTTCCGGTAGGCCCCTATAACCTCAACGGTCATTTTTCTTCCTTGCTGTTCCGCAGGACGCGCCGGATGAGACGTGAACTTTCATCCGGTGCCAGTGCTGCCGATCGTAGCTGGTCAAACGCGAGAGAGTAAGCGGTAAGGTCCTCGGCTGCTTCGAGGATGGACGACCCGCGCAGGTTATCCAACGTGACCGCTTCCACGATCGGCTCAGCATCGAACGAGAAGCACGAGAAAGCGGAAGGCATACCCGCCTTCGCTCCCGCAGATACGGGCAACACCTGTAGCGTCACGTTTTGCCGTTTACCCACTTCGAGCATATGGGCTAGTTGCTCTTGGTGGATTTCAGGCTTCACAATCGAGTGAATTATTACCGGCTCCCAGATGATCGCCGCATAGTTTGCCGCGCCCTCCCTCTCTTCGATCTTCGCTTGTCGGTCTTCCTTTACCTCCACTAGTTTCGTCACCTTGTCAGGATCGATGAAGACATGCGAACTCGTGATAATCGCCTCAGCGTAGGCAGGGACTTGCAGTAGCCCAGGGATCAGAGAAGGTTGCCACTCTCGAATAAAGGTGGCGTCATCCTCTAGTGAAATGTGGTCGAGGTAATCCGACCGTAGGTGCGCCGCATGCTCAAGCCACCACCCGCGCCGGTTGGCGTTCTTGGCCAACGTTTCGAGTTTTGCGCCGACTTTGGGGTCATCGATGCCATAGGCGCCCAGCAACACGCGAATTTCCGGGATTCGAGCGGTTACATGCCCGCTTTCAATTCGGCTGACCCTGGCCTGATGCACCCCCAGCACTTCGGCCGCCTGCGGCTGGTCGAGTTTGGCGCCGAGTCGGTACCTCTTGAGCGCTGCGCCGAGTCGCCTACTGCGCACGGTCGGCCGTCCTCCTGCGGGCATCGCTTCCCCTCTCATCGGGCACCCATCGCGTCTCGGGCACAACTGTAGGGCTTGCTGCCACGATAGAGGTACGCACAGCATGTATGCATCGCGACATGCTTGCGAACCTGTCGACTTGGGCCCTAGCCTCGTGTACGCGCCGCTACGTGGCGCGATCTTGACGCACAGTCAGGGGGTAGCGCAGATGCCCACTACCGCTACGGCGGACCAGCGACGAGACACCTTCCGTGTCTCCAAACACAAGCGCAGCGTCCCGGATGCACGAATCCGGGTGCGGAAGACCCTTGCTGACTGGGGAGTTGACGGCGATCTTGCCGACGACGTCACCCTGTCGGCTGACGAACTGGTGTCCAACGCGATCAAACATTGCCGCATCACGTTCGCCGAAATTGAGATCACTGTCTCTGTTCAAGGTGGCGCCTTAGTACTTGAGGTGTCCGACCCAGACACAGAGAAAATTCCCCGAATCCGGATCGCCACCGACGACCAGGAAAACGGGCGCGGGTTGCTACTCGTTGCTCGGCTTGCGGAGTCCTGGGGGTTCAGGTCCAGGACATACGGAAAATGCGTCTGGGCGCGTTTCGTGATCGCAAAAGAGGTCACGTGTACCGACTGAACTACGGCAAGCGGTCAGAGTCCTACCGGACTAGGACGCAGGCGATACGGGCCATGGCCCGTGTGGTTCGAGAGTTGCCGCTAACCCGCGGCGAGCGTTTCGCTTTCGACCGCTGGTACACGACCCACAATTACCGCTCAGTGGCGCTAGAGCTGTACCGGGGGCACAGGTACGAAATGCGGATATCCGTGGCCGGTGAACGGCGCTTATTCGCGATCGATCCGCCCCAGCATCCGACGCGCCACACCCCCCAGATTCCCGTTACACGGCAGGAAATCACCGTGTAGCGGGCGCAAGAGGACTCCCAGCATGCGCCCCCGTCGCGGCTGGTCGAGTCCCGCGCAGGGGCCCCGCAGTCTCCGCAGGGCCGGGGCCCCTGCGTCCCAACACAGAAGCGCCCCGGAACGGCGGGCAGAGCCGAACCGGGGCAGCCAACAGAAAGGGCTGTTGACCGTGTTAGACCTTATCGTTCGCTTGCTCGCCTGGGCCGTGGCTTTCTGGCCACCTCGCCCGCGAGGCAGGCACAGGAAGGGCGCCCAGGCGCCCGCCGGCCGACCGGCGCCGGTAGCCGCTCCCAACCGGCCGATGCCGGACGTATGGCCCCCCTGCGTCGAGTCTGGGCGCCTGCGCCGCGAAGCGCGGCACGGCAGGGCCGAGCCACCGCCCGCGCCCCCCTCAGAGCCGTCCGCAGACTGGCTAGTCATGGGGCCGCTCGTACGGTCCCACGTGATCGAGCACGACAGGCAGCAGCGCGCCGCAGCGCTCCACACGGGCGGACAGGCACCAGGGCCGGAAGGGGCGCGGCGCCCATGACCGAACACGCACGGTCGGCCGACGACTCATCGACCGAGGCTGAATACCACCCCATGACCGCAGACAGTGACGCGGTACAAGAGGCAGTGAAAAAGGCATGGGGGGCATTCATCACGCATGCCGCACTGTGTCACGACAGTTGCCTGACACACGGTCGTGACTGTGGTCATGCCGCATTGCTGCGGGAGAAATGGCGCGCGGCACGCGCCAAGATCGGCGAGACCGAAACAAAGTGATGCCCCCGACGGCTGCCATTCCGGGGCGCCGCGCGGGCGCTGGGCAGTGAACCATTAAACGCAAAAGTGCCCCCTCGCCCGGTAAAGGGTGAGGGGGCACTTTATGAGCACAGCAAATCACGTTGGGGGAAACGCAGTGGAGCCCATGCGTTGCAGTTGGTTTCAAATGATCGCCGAGCGCCTTGATGAAGCGATCGACATTGAAGCCCGCAAATCGCAACACCTCACTGACGAAAGGCTGCGAACCGCAGCGGAGCGAGAATTGAAAGAGGGCAAGGCAGTCAAAACCAAGACCCTCAATGCCCACGTGGATGCCTGCCCCGTGTGCGAGCCGCTGCCGAAACGCCCCGCTCGGTGCCAGCTATACACGCATCAAGCCGAGCGCTTGGGGAAAAGGCTGGGGGATGCAATTCAACAGGAACGGGACGCGACTACCGGCGTAGAAAGGGTTAGTGCTCAGCTAGTCGTATCGAACGCGTACATCCAGAAACAAACAGCTCTCGTAGCGCACGTGGTGCGTTGCTCCATGTGCGAGTGACCAGCCGAAGCGCAACCAAAAACGCCCCCTCGCCCACACAGAAAGGCACGCGATGCAAACTCGGGAGAAACCACCGTTCCCCTGCGACGTCTACAAAGGGATGTCCGCAATGCTCGACGAGAGAATAGCGCACTACGACCGGAGAGCCGCGAACGCAGGCGGAAATGTGGGTGTCGCGAGACTCGCGCTCTCGCTGGCAGCGAGCTACCAGACAAAGAAAGAGAATGCACTTTCCTCGCACGCGGTGAACTGCCGCAAGTGTTCAGGACCCCCGCCGCAGATTGGGACTGTGCGCTGCGATGCGTATGCACGGATGGCAAGGCATTTCAACAAAGAGGTTCACATGTGGAGTGAGCGAACGAGGAAAGCGAGGGGGCGCCAGGACAAGGAAGAAATGACAGAGGCGCAGGGCAAGGCAGAGCAAAGGAAGGAAAGGTACCTAGCCTTGCATGTGGCGGAATGCTGGGAGTGTGGGTAAGGGACACCAGCAATAAAGAAAACCCCCTCAAGCCCTACGACAGGGCCTGAGGGGGTTTTCGCGTGTCCTGGGCCTACTTGATGCTCGGCTGCGTCCGGTCGCCAACCGGCTTCGCCAGTACGCCGTAGAGCGCCCGCAGGGCCGCGCCTGCGGCTGCGCCGAGCGCTCCGCGAGCGAGGCTGTAGCCGGACGCTCCCCAGGCCGTCAGAAAGGCAGCCAGGGCCGTAACGGCCGTCTGTTCGGCGAGGCGCATCACGTACGCGTACGTCTTCATCACTGTCCCTCGCTCCCACCGTCGGCGAGCTGCACCACGATGGCCGTGAGCGCGTCGAGCCGTGCCAGCACAGCGCCCAGGGCGCGCCCGTTGTCGGCCGCCTGGGCCTTGACTGCGCCGAGCTCGACGCGCAGCGCCCGGACGCCGTTACCCGCGTCCTTGAGCCAACTCTGTGCCTGCCAGGTCGGATTGGTCTTGCGGTCCGGGGCAGTGTCCGGCGCCGCAATCTGGTCGAGCGTCCATACCGCGTCGTGTACTTGCTGGGCGGTGAGAGGCACGGTGCTGTCTCCATTGCTGGGCGTGCTCGGGGCTGGCTTGGAAGGGGGCGCCGGCGTGACCCCATCAGCCCATTTCTTGAGTGCCGCGCGGTCCGGGAAGTTACCGACGTTGCGGTCGATGCCCCCCGCGCTTGAGTACTGGTGAAACGTCCAGGGGTGTCGGATGTTCGGATGTCCCGCGGGCCGGTCGGGATCGGCAATCCATAGGCCGTCGCCCGCATAGGACGTGGTGTCACGCGTCGTCCAGAAGGAGCGATTGCAGTACAGCACTACTCGGCATTGTGGACGCAGGCGCTTCACTTCCCGAATGAACGTGTCTTTCTCGGCGTTGCTCGGGTAGGTGCCGTTTGTGTTGCTCTCCCAGTCGCAGGCCAATATGTCGCCTGCGCGCTCGCCCGCCTGGGCGACGAAATAGGCTGCCTGTTCCTTGGGGTGGCCCTTGACTAGAAAGTGGTAATAGCCGACGACTAGACCCGCATCGCGAGCTCGCTTAGCCTGGGCGGCCATCTTGGGGTTGGTGTAGTTGGTTGATTGGGTCGCCTTGACAAAGACGAAATCCAGTCCCGCGGTTGAGTATGTGGCGCTCTGATAGGACGCAACGTCAATGCCCTTTATCATGCCTGCCCCTACTTGAGTACGGCGGTAATCACGGCTGTGATGACGGATGCGAGGCTGAGAATCGCGGCAGTAGGCAGCGCATGGCGCCACTTTTCGAGCGAGGCTATCCGCTGGTCGTGGTCGATGGTGCCGTGACTTTCCAGCACGCGTATACGCCCCTCGTGGTCCTCCTGGTGCCGCAAGACCAGGTCTAGTTTCGTTTCGATGCGGACCAATAGATGGGCTTTCAGCGGGTCCGGCACTAGGTGCCCCCTTAGCTGTCCACGATGAATACGGCGTGCAATCGGATGTTGGCGTTTGTGTTGATGTTGTCCGTCGCTGTTCTCAGCGTACATATTCCGTCCGTGCCCATCACGAAAGCGCCGGATTCAAAACCGCTGTCCCAGAAAAAATCAGTCGTGCCTACCGTGGGGCGCCACCCTACGGGCATAGTGCAGATCTGAACATCATTGATATTGCCTGTGGTTGCTGGGATATCGGCGCCCGTGCGCTGAATGTTCGCGTTGAGCTCGATAGCGTTGCCGACCCGGTAGCCGGTAAAGGTGGTCACCGTGAATCCGGTTGCAGCCACGATTCCCGATGTGGTGGTGGTCGGCGTGTCGTCCAGCAGACGCGCAGCCGTAATCAACATTCCGGCTTTCCATGCTGTCATTCGTGCACCCCCTCAGAGCGCAACATAGGCAGGCGAGAAAAGACGCACAATGGCGCCCGCAGATTGGGCCTTAGACACTCCGTTGACCGACCGGACAACCGTGAACGTCTGGGGCGACGTCGAGCCGCTAATAGCGGTCACGGTCATGCGCTCGCCCGCCATGAGGACGTCAAAGGGAAAGTCTGATGGATAGGTGACAGAGTCGGCCCACACGGGCCCCGAACCGGTCGCAATGCTCAGTGCCGTTGCGGTTGCGGTCACGCCCGTGGCCAGTGTGCTGCCTGCCGTGTCCGCACGTGACGTGCCCACCTGGGCGACGTGGGACCACGGACCCCCAGGCGTGCAATTGAAGGTGACGTCCCAGTCATAGACGCCAATCACTTCCGTATATCCCTGGGCTATCAAGTCGATTTGGTCGGGAGGTAGCCACGGGGGAGGGTTCGAAATGGTGATGCGGTCACCCACGTCAACGGCCGTTACGTCCTCTGTGAGGCTCACGCCTGCCGACAGGTCAACGTGCACCGTCGGATATCGCGCCTCATCCCAGGTGCCCATATAGATAAGCCATTGCGCCATCTGTGCCGGCTGGTCGTCGTCATAGAAGTTGATGTCTTTCGAATCCTGATATCTGCCAACACCGTTGGGCGGGGCCTGAGTGGATAGCGGGCCGACGTCGAGCGAGGCAACCGCAGACGTGCCATCTCGGCGCGTCACGGTTACCTCATTGCGTAGGTACTGGTCGTCATCAGACGGTTTGAACGGCGGTGAGATATGCCCGGCCGTCGCGTAGTTCAGCGCGAGGCGTACGGGCTGGTTGTAGAGACTGGACGTGTCCCGGTAGATCAGTCCCGTATTAGAGCGCTGCTCGTAGAGAATTCCGCCGTCAGCTTCGGCAGCGTCGCCCAGGATGTCTAGCACCGTAGCCGGTTTTTGCGGCCCGACAGGCGCCTGTATTCCAGGGTTTCCGAACAGCGCGAAAAGGATGCGTTCCTCGGCGGTGAGACGGACCATTCGGGTACCGGCCGTTTCCCCACTCAGGCCGATGTCGACATTTTCATAGGCACTTAGCTGCTGAGGTGAGAACACCGCTATGTGCCCCAGGCCCATGCCGCTTAGGTCTTGGCTAAACCCAGTCTCGGGTGAATGCACGTCGAGGACACGGCCAATGCTGCCGCTGTAGGTGTTGGACGCGCTGCCGCCAACTCCACCCACGTTCGCCCATTGCGACGTGTACGTGACGGTGCCGCCACTCGCCGACAGGCGGAATTGCCAGCGATTCCACCGACCGTCGTATAGGTCACTACCCACGGCGTAGGTGTCATTGACGATTACCGCTCCGTCTTCATCTGTGCCGAAAATGCGGGCGGCACCCGTAGAGAGCTGTAGAGCCCATTCCCGTACCGTCCCGGAAGACGCAATCTTCATGACACTTCGGGGTGTGGCGGTAACGGAACTCAGGTTGTAGACGAATTCCACGTGCCAACTTGTCGGCGTGCCGGATGGGCGAGGAACGGGCCCGCGGAGAATGCTTGTGTTGCCTACGGTCGGCAGCGCAGCCGAGCCAGCCAGCGTATCGACCGACGCCCAGGTGAAGCCGACGGCTTGCATATCCGGGACGTCCTCAATCGGCGAATACGCTTTAGTCGCGCTCGCCCCTTCCTCCATAGGCCAGTACGCCAGTGGCCCCATTGTGGGGATGCGCCGTGTCAACGTCGACTTGATAGGCGAAACACCTTGTGTCAGCCTGCGGAGCAATCCCGCAGCCGTGACCTGTGTGTAAACGTCCTGCCCTGAAACGTCCCACTCAGTAGGCCACTCGCTTACCTCGCCCACAAAACGGATTTGCCGGTTAGTGATGGTGGCGCCGCTTTGGGTCGTCCATGTGCGTCCGGCACTGTCGGTAAACGATGTGGTGCCCGTGGCCTGCGCGCTGAAATCCGGGTTGGCAACGACCGTTCCGGCTATGCCGCTGCGTATCTGGGCAGCGTGGATTTTCCCGCGGCTGGCACTGAAAGCGAAATAGGTCTGACTGCCCAGTTGCACGGGGCCGGTCGAGTTGAAAATAGACGTGGTGCCCGACGCCGTGACAGGGTCCCCAAGCTGCGCCCATGTGCCGCCCATGCTCGACGCCGTGTAAAAGGTGGCTGTGCGCCCGCCTGCGCCGTTGTCGACGTCGAGTGTGACGCGTACGGCCGTCCTCGTATCCGGCCCCGCAGGCAGCGGCAGCGTTGAGCCTGCGCTAAGTACGGTACTTCCGTCCGGGCTCCACTCGAAGTAAAGACCATAGTCACGGACTGCGAGCATCCACGACTTATTTCCTGCGGGGCCGAGTTTGGCGACAAGAACCGTCGTGTTTAGCGTGTTGGTTTCCGGTGATAGCCAGTTAGTCAGCGTGCCATCAACCCGGATGTCAATGTCTCCTGTGATGTCGAGGGCGGAAACGTCCGGTGTGCTCGCGTACGCGCTCGCCCCCTGCGGGAGGTCAAGGGCATTGCTGCCTGCCCTGACGCTCACGCGCAGGGGAGTATTCCGGCCGATCTTCCCGTAATAGGCGCCTGTCGGGTTGCGCGGGGAATACTTGCCGTTGCGGTTGTTGAAAGTCACCGTGCACCGCGATGGGTCAACCTGGTCGCCCTGCGCGGTTCTGCCTCGCGTGATGGTGATCGGGTCCCGCAGATAGCAATCCGCGGTTACATCCGTCCAAACACTGTTGATGAACAGCTCGACCGTCGTATCAAGCGGAGTGGTCGGGAATGCCATAGCTACCCCCTTCCTAGAGCGCGTTGGACGTTGCCCCCGCTTATGTGCTGGATTTCCCCGCGCAAGTGGTCGATAAGAATCGACGCCAACACACGGCCGTCAACAACCAGATTCGCCTGAATGGGGCGCATGCCTGCGCCGGCCTGCGATATCGACTGGGCGCCTATTCCCCCCGCGCTCGACGTCGGCGAGGCGTACGCCAAAGCATCCGTCATTGCCTGTCGCGCATCGTCAGACTTGGACGTGATGCCCTGCGCTAGGCCCGTCATCATCGACTGCCCGCTGTAGAGTGTCCAGCCTCGCCCGGAGAAGGGACCTTCTTTCGCTGGGGAGAATGGCAAGAGGTTCCGCGCGGAGCTGAGCACGTTGGAAACGGCATTCTTGACGCTGCCTGCCATCGCTTTGATTCCGTTGACGAGACCCCGGATGATGGCTTTTCCCGCGCCGTACAGGAGACTCCCGAGGTTTCCTATCGCGTTCTTTATCCGTCCGGGCAGTCCGCGGACCCATGAGACGGCCGACGACGCAGCGGACGTAGTGCCGCTCTTGAAACGGACCCATGCGCCGTGGGCCCTGTTGTATAGCCCAGTAGCGAGACCAGCGATTGCACCGAAAATCCTGCCCGGTACTCCGCTTATCCAGCTGATGACTGAGGTGAATATAGAGACAGTCTTGCTCTTGATGTTGCCCCATTGCCGAGACACGAAGCTTGCCGCGGCCCCAATCGGCTTGGTGATTATCGACTGAATCATCGGCCAGATCGATTTGACCCAGTCAAAGACAGCAGAAATTGCCCTCTTGATGGCGCCCCACGCTATAGACCAACCCTGTTGCAGCCATCGGGTTTTGGTGGCTATCAGGACGATGGCAGCGACCAGGGCGACAATGCCAACGACGATCCACGTCATGGGGTTGGCCAGCCATGCGGTATTGAGCGCCCAAGTCTCCGCGGTGAAGATCGCAGTAACTGCCCCAGCGATGGCGGTATAGGTCGCGTAGAGCTTTTGAGCGATGCTCACCGCGATGACCGCACCCGCCACAATGCCGAGCACTACGGCAAGAGGCTTGAAAACCCCCTGATTCTGCATAGCGAAACTAATGAAACCGCCGGAGATTGCCGCAAGCTTCATAGTCGCCTGCCGCTTGAACCTTTCGAGCGCAGCCGCAGGGTTATCGCCAACAGTCTTAGTCATCTTGTCTGCGGCGCCGGAAACCTTGCCCAATGCCTGTACGGCGCTTGAGGGGTCCAATTTGTAAAGGCTCGCGCCTAGATCCTCAGCCTGAGTTCCGAAAAGGGCGACTGCGGCAGCCTCGCGCTTTACGGGGTCATGGATTCCGCGCAACTTGTCGAGAGTGAGATCAAGGGCCTTATTCGCACTGGAGCCGCCCTTGCCTATCTGCGCCGCCATCTGGCCTGCGTTGAGCCCAATTGCTTTGAAGCCCGCCGCGGTGGTAGTGCTGCCATCAATAGCGCGAATGGAAAATTCCTTGATGGCGTCGGCCACCAAATCGGCGTCACGGGCACCGGCCTTCAGCCCCTGCGTAAGCAGACCCGTAGCCATCTTGCCGTCAATGCCGAATTTGCGGAATTGGGTACCATATTCATTCATGGTATCCAAGAGGTCGTCCGCTTTATTCGCTCCGGACTGGAATCCGCGCGTGAGGATGTCTAGGGCTTCATCGGCGTTTCGGGCGAGGCCAGTCTTAATCATCTGGCCGACTGCGGCAGTCGTCCCGCCTAGATCCTGGTCGAAAGTCTGAGACAGTGCCAGAACCTTTGTCGTGACTCCCTCTAGCCCGCCCTCGGCATTCTTGGTGTCCCCGATGTTTTGATAGACACCCTTGATTGCCTCATTTACGGTTGCGGTCGAGTCGCCCCACGCATTCCCGTAGATGCGCGCGGAAACCTTGGAAAGCTCGGCAGCCTTAGCCGGACCGACACCCAACTGTGCGGCCAACTTCGCATTGGCTGCTTCCATGTCGAGGTTCGCGGCTACACCTACGCCGAGCGCTGCCGCAACTCCCGTCCCGATGGCTGCGGAAGCGGTGGCGAACTTCTCTTTCATGGTGGCCAACTGACCACTAGCCTGATCGCGGGCAATCAGATTGAAAACAAGGCTTGTGTCCGACGCCACGGGAAATCACCCCCCCTAGCGCTGGTTGGCAAGCTCTTGTATTTCCTTCTCGTACTGGTCGAGCGCGTCACAGACGCAATCCGCTTCCTCGACCGTGAGTAGCGACCATTCCCACGGTCGTATGCCGAGAACTTTTGCGGCTAGCGCGAGGTGTCTCATTCTGCGACGGGCGAAAAGGCTTTTCCCGAGTCGTCCGGATCGTCGTACGCGTCTGCCGCTTCAGCCTCGAACTTTTCCAGCACCGTGGCCAACTGATCGCCGGAAAGGCGCTCTCTGGCGTCGTCCATCATCTGCTGATACTCGGCCTTAGAGAACTCTAGGCGCACTTCATCCCAGGCGAAATCGACGTCATCAAACTTGATCTTGCCGGGGTGATCCCTCTTCAGGAACATGAACAGCAGCGCTCGGCGGCACAGGCTATTGCCCTGTAGTACGTCTTGCGTGAACTGCGAGAAGTTACGGTCCGTGTGCCGCTCCAACATTTCCCGCTCGGCAGACATGAGCTTTTGCGGTACGTACTTCCAACGGGTCGGCTCATCCTGCCCCGCAGGGTGATACACGAAGAACATCAATGCGCCCTTTCCGCTATCCGCCGCGCCATGTCTTCCATGGCCCTGAATATCGCCTCGCGCGCCTGGGATTCAACGCCGTTGAACGCATCATCGAACCAACCGATTTTGCCGAACTGGACGCGCCACCGGTCATTGCCGTACGACTGCGTGCGCCACCCTTTACGGGACTGCGTGCGCTTCGGTGCATTCGAGAAACCACGGACGTTAGGCGTGCGCCTTACCCGGACCCGCGCGCCAGTCCTGCGTGCGGTCAAGTCGGCTTGGGGCTTGATGCCCTTAGCGATGGCCGGGCGGAGCGCGGGCGAGGCGCTGGAGCCGTGCGAGGGGATTGATAGGGCCGCATTGCTCGCGCCCTCGGCGTAGGGCTTGACTGCCTCGCGCAGGCCCTTAGCTAGGTCCCTGCGGAGCGCTCGGCCGTCTTCCTCCTCGCGCAGGGCACGCACCAGGGCCCGTAGCCCTTCCTGAGTGACTGATACGTCGACAGGGGAGTCAGGCATTAGGACGTCGCGCGGGTGACTGCGCCACTGGTCGGGAAGCTCACGGACTGACTTGCTTCATCGCCGACTCCGCCGGAAATGGGCTTGAGCTCTTTGACGAGCACGTTGCCCGTCCACTTGGGGTTACTCGTTCCGACTACGGCCGACGTCGGGCGTACCTCGAACGCGACAACCGCGCCGAGCAGCGGCCACAGAATGGCGTCGAGCGCGCCCGCGGCGAAATCCTGCTTGAACTCGATCCCAAGGGTTCCGGACTTGAGGCCCCCTATAACTACCTTCCATCCCTGCGCCCCATAGGTGGTGACGTCCTTTTCCTCAACTTCCACCCCCACCTCAGCCTTATTCGTGTAGGCGCTAAGGTCCGTGCCGGCGAGGGAAAGATATTCTGACGTAAGAACCATGAATGCCATCGCAGTTCACCCCTTTACCTAATGCCGTAGGCGATAGCGAATAGAAAAGATGGGCTTGTGCCCGTGATAGTCCACTTGGGGCGGAACCACGTATCCGTTATGGCGCTGCCGCTCGACCGCAGGATCTGCCCGCTAATGCCGGTTGCTTGAGGGAACGTGAGCTGCGTTGTGGCCGACGCGAAACCGGCTGCGTCGTCGCTCTCTATGGCGACGTCGAGCGTCGGCGTAGTGCCTGCGGCACTGAGCACATGGAGCGAGGCATAGAGCCGCTGTCCGGCCGCCACGGGCCCCAGGTTGGCGCCTGGGCCTGTCCCGCTCGACGTCCGGGCAGTGGCGGGGTTGTGGGCCCACTGTCCGCGCACAAGGGGCCACGTGGACACTGCCTTGCCCTTCCATGGGGCGACGTCGCCCACGGTGCCCATGGCGCCGTATTCAGTGCGGAGCGCGCCCAGGACGTACGCGACGTCGCCCACGGACGCGCCCACTGGGCCGATCGACCATGGGCCGGTACCGCCGAGCTGCGCCCACGACGCGTCATCAACGCGGCTAGGGTCGCCCGCCTCCCAGAATCCCTCTGCGGAGATCTCGGCGGACCCAAGACCGCCCATTACTTCCTTCCAACCCCCAGACCCGTAGGTCGTCTTGTCCTTTTCCTCAACCTCTGCGGAAAGCTCGGCCTTATTCGATGCGCCGGTAAGGTCGCAGCCCACTGCGAACAATCGGACATTGGTTAGGGTCAAGAACGCCATTTCATGCCCTCCCGTCGCCTATCACGTCGATGCTGAGTTCCGCGCCCAGGTACTGAGTTCCGGCATGCTCGTAGAGCCGTAGGCCCTGAACTCGTGTGACGCGTAGGTCATGGGCGTATCCGCCGAGTGCGGGATTTCCCGCGGGACCGCGCGCCGCTTCAATGGCGCTTTTGAGGGATGACGGTCCGGCGCCGGACAGCATTCCGTCAAGCAGCGATTGTCCCGACATGTCATCGGCTCGACTGACCAGGACGCGCCCCGTAAAAGCGATGGTGTCGAGGGCGCGATTCATGACCTTGTCGTATTCGATGGTGTAATCCGCGATGAAAAAGCAAGGCACGTTGACGCCATCGGGGATGAATCCGGTGCACGTGAGGGAAGTATTCGGCAGGCTCACGGCCGATGCGGCCGACGCAAGCTGTTCGCGGATACTGGCAATGTCCACGATGCCCCCTCAAAAGCCCGGTAGAACAAAGTGCTTGGTGAGTTCGTAAACGTCGGGGTCAACGCGCCCCATGCGGACAGCGCCCCATTCCGCGGACCCTAGGATGCCCTCGGGGGAATCCTTGCGCTTATAGAGACGCAGGGCCTGAATGGCGGTTGCCTGCGCTATCTCGTCTGGGACCGCCGGCCAGCCCCACAGCGCAGTTATCTGTACGCGTGCCGTTCCTCGCCCCCAGGTGCCCGCAGAACGCAGCAACCCGGTTATAGGCTCCCCGCGGGCGAGCGCGTTTTCCGGCTGCGTCTCGTAGTCGGTAACAGGCATGTAGGCGCCGCCGACGCTGCCCGTTGCCACGACCAGACCCGCAGCACTCCCGATGTCGTCCACAATCAAGAGCTCGCCCGACTCACCGCATACGGTCCGACCCTGGGGGTTATAGGTGCGGAGACTTACGGCAGCGTCGAGCCAAAACCGGCGCCCAGTGTTGCGGTCGATTCCGCGCGACGCTGCCGCTATCGCTGTGGTCAGCAAATCGTCCCGTGTGGCGTCAGTGCTGTTGAGGGCGAGTTTCAGCGTCGCTAGGTCCGTGTATTCGGTGGCCACGACGCCACCCCCTTAGCGCATTTCCGTGTCGTCCTTACGGGGTGTCGCCTTTTCTACGGGGGCGCGGCCCTGTACGCGCTCGGCCATGCCGCTAGCGCAAAGCGCATCCCCTTCATCGTCGGGAATGGTGATGATCGTTCCTCGCTTCGGCCAGGGCTTTCCGTTGCGCAGGCCGGACACGTCGCCCAGCAATCGAATTCGCATGACTGCCTCTCACATATGGGTGTACGAGCGAGGGGCCCCACGCGGGCGCCCCCTCGCTCCGGTCGTTCTTCTCAGGTGGCGCCGCCCTGGAAATACTTGATAGCGCCGGTAAGGTCGACAAGCGCCCCGTCCGCCCGCATGAGCGCCCGGAAAGTCACCAGGTCCGAGTCAAAAGCGAAATCGTCGCTCCGCTCGAAACGGATACCACCTGCGAGGCGCACGAAGTACTGAGAGAAGTCCCCGAAAATCAGAGACTTTGCGCCGAGCCCAACCGCGGCAACGTTGGGGTCAATAATGACCGGCTTACTCAGCAGCAAATCGGGGGCGCCCGCAACTAGCGCAGGCTGCCAAATGTACTGCCCCGTAGAGTCCTTGAGCTTGCGAATGGTCGCCGCGGTCCCGTCCGACATCATCCAATTGCACGATGCCGACTGCCGATACGGAGCAATCACAGAGTGGAATACGGAAATCACGTAGTCCGCGCCCTGCCCCGCAGTCGTCTGCGCGCCGAAACCCCCATTGATCCCGGTTGCGCCGGTAACGCCCATGGTGGCATCCGTGACCACGCCGCGCGGCTGCGCGGTGCCTGTGCCGACAATGGCGTGAACGCCGAAAGCGTTGCCGAGCGCTCGCCCTGCCTGCATAGAGAGATAACCCTCTAGGTCGACACCGGTATCTGTCAGAAGTTCCGTACTGGTCTGAATCTTCGTGCCGTACTTGTAGGCACCCAGAGGGACGGAACCGAACTGCGGCTCACTCGTCGGAATAGTGCCCGCTTCCGGTGTGAGTGCGCCGGTGCTGTGGGCGGTGGTCTTGGGCACCGGGATTGTCTCGCCCGATGTCGTGTTGAGGACTGTTACGCCCGCCCGCAGAATTGCGCTGTTTTCGATCAGATGCGCCATGAGCTTGTTGTAAAAACCCTGCGGGACTGTGGCGGAGCCTGCGGGCGCCGTGAGCTTAGAGAGGGCACGCATGTCGACAGGACCACTCGGGGCGACGTCGAAAAAGCGCCCGCGCTCGCCCCTCGCCCAGGACCTGAGTTCATCCGAAACGGTCGGCTGAGTCGCAGGGTTGGGGCTACTCCCGCGCTGGTCTCCGCGGCTGAGAAGTGCGCTCGCTTCCTCTGCCCGCTGCTCCTGCTCCTGTACTTCCTTGATTCGCTCATCGCACCGATTGATTTCGGTGTTGAGCGCTTCCCACTTCTGGTCTTCCTCCGCGGTAAACGCGCGCTTCTCGTCGGCCGCGCGGTCCGCAAGTTCCTTGGCTTCGTTCCACGCGCGCAGGCGCGTCTCCATGAGCCTTTTCACGATTTGGGACATGGCTATGCCCACCGATTCCTTATGTCGCTCTGGAATTCAGGTGGGTTTCGCCCTGCCTGGTGTCATCGATATTCAGTTAGCAGGATGGGTTGCGCCCTGTCCCGATGTGGTGCTGTTACCGCCTCGCCTGCGGGTGGCTTACGCCTGCCCGTTGTGAGGTGCGTTGCGGAGCGCGAGGAGAGTTACCCGCGCTTGCTGGGGAGTTGTGCGGTGCGGTTCGGCCGGCCGGTCGGTGCGGGAGAACAGCTTTCGCAGTTCGTCTCGCTCGGCCAAGTCGCGCACGTCGGCATATGGCGCGTCCATCCGGCGCGCGAGGGAACGCAACCCGGCCGACGTGTCCGGGTATGCCGGAACGTTCACGGGGGCTACGTCAACGAGCTGCACGCGTAGGAGAGTGCGCTTAGGGAACCCCTGTGTCGTCTGCGCCCAGTCGTCCTCGATGGTCCTAAAAGCAAACGAGCTTTTCTGTACGTCGCCACGGGCGACCAATTCGAGGACATCGGCGCGAGTGCTCGGGGGTGTTACTTCGTAGGCTAGGCCGGTGTCGTCAATGGTCAGTGTGAGGGTTTCCGCGGCCACCGTGCCAAGCAAAAGATTATCGTCATGGTTATAACGCGCCATGACGTCGGGCCACCCGTCCCCGCGGGACTTGTTGAATGCGGTTGGGTCTATGTCCTCCACGAATCCGCCCAGATTGGAGGACTCTTTGCGGAACACCGCCGCGTATCCGGCAATCCGCTTTCCGTCGTCTGTCGCTCGTACCTCGGCCGGAATCTTCGTGTACCGGCGCTCAAGCTCACGCATCGCGGGTCAACCCCCTTTCGCTCATGAGCAATTCAAGGAACGCGTCAGCTTCCGCGCTACGGGTGGCCTGCGGCTGCGGAGTGTCTACGAGTGGCTTATAGATCTGTCCGGCCCCGTTCGGCAGGGGCGCGCGGTTTTCCATGGCTCTGATGTCGTCCACACACAACCACCCCTGATCAAGCGCCATTCCGTATGCCTGATAGCGGGTAAGAGTGTCGGTCCGGATCATCGCGTCACTGTTGAAACGTGCTTGTTCGCGTCCGGCAATCTGTGCCGACAGGGCCGACTCAATGCGCACCAGCCACGGGCGGAGTGTGATGGAGACCAGATCTATGGACTCTTGCTCAACCGTCGAGTAGGTCATAGAGCCGCCCGCCTCGCCCCCGACTTTCCCCGGAGGAACACCGTAGATCGCCGCTATCTGTGTGGCATTGAGTCGCATGGTTTCGATGAACTGCGACTCTTCCGGGTTGACTTGAAGCGCGGAGAAGTCCCAATCGTTGCCGAACACCATCGGCTTACGACTGCGCATGGCAGCCGATAGCCGATTCTGGATTTCCTTGGATTCACCCGGGTTGATCGTCTTAGCGTTGTTCTTCATCGTGGCGGGCGGAGTGCCGCCGTTCTCAAACCAACTCAGGCCGTACTCGGTGGCCCTGAGGCCAACGCCGATTGTCTGGGCGAAAGCTTGGATAGGTGAAAGCCCCACCACGTATCCAGGCATGACGACCCACGGGATGTGAAAGACATCCTCCCGCGGTAGCTCGAAACCCCTGTAGTAAAACTTGGGCCTTACAGGGTCCGTCTCGTCAACCCACACATCATCGGGGTAGAGCCATTCAATCCGTGTGGGATAGTCGAACTCGTCGCGAGAGGTGATCATGCCGTAGGCATTGCCCCTCGCGCACAGGCTGATCACGCACTTATGCAGCCACTGGAATAGGTTGTCCCGTACGGCCGGCTGGAACAGCAATTGAGGCAAGTACTGGTTTGGCTCACGGGTTGGCCCGTTCCGCATGAACGTCTGTATGGGCAGGCTCGCTATCGAGTCAGCGAGGATGCGCCAACAGGCGAACAGCGGGATAAGGCTAGTCGCTGCCTGCGCGCTTACCTGACTTGGGCTAGGACCCCCGGCAACCCACGGCAACGAGGTAATCGCCCGCGACTCCCATACGCGGGAAAAGGCGCGGCGGACCGCCGCGGTAAACCGGGACATCCTTACGCTCCCTACAACACAGATTCCAAAACGTCGTATTCGCCCTGGTCGACAACATCGCGCCGCCGGAAAAGCGCCCATAGCGCATTGGTCGCAGCGACCAGGGGGGCAATGTCGACGCTCGCGCTACGGCTGCGGCTCCATGCCCAGGCGTCCCCCAGGGGGCGAGTGCGGGCGCCATTGAGCGCGCCGGTTAGTTGCGGCTGGTCGATGTGCACGACGGTGCCGCGCCGTATGGCGTCGGCCATCTGCCCGCAAGCCACCGCCACATCAGGGGTACGCAGAACCGCTAGGTCGCCCCGTAGGGGCCTGTCGGCATCCTCGGGGGGTGTCATGCCGTACGCCTCAAGCTCGCCCAGGAGAGAGGCAACAGGCCCCTTTGAGTCGATGCCTATCGCTACGGGGTTCCACAGGTCCCGTAGTCGAGCGAGCGCGGGAGCAACCCAATCCGTACCGGGGCGCCTGTCCACTAGCTCGACGTGCACCGCGCCATCTGGCAACTCAGCCACTGCCGAGATTGACGACCAGTCGCGCAGGGCCGACACCTCAACCGCGAACGCCAACCGGTCTGTTACGGGTTTCGAGTCCGGACGCGCGCAGCGCTTCCATTCCTCGCGCGGCACATTTGGGTCTGCGGGCGGTCGAGCGGTTTTCGTGCGGTTGAGATACGCGCGGTCAAACTCGGATTCGTCGAGGGATTCAAGCTCGCTGCGGATTGTTTCTTCCGTGACTGTGTGGCCGAGCGCCGGCATGCACATTCGCCACGTTGCTGGATCACTGCGAGGCAAATCATCGGGTGCGTACCACTCGAAATAACAGACGCTCGGCCACTCGCCGGTTAGCCATGCCCGCTCGATTAGTTCACGTCCGGATTTCCGCTTCTCATTGAGAAAGCGACTGTCCTGCGTGCCGCCCGCGCTCGCCCACCAGAGTTGCGCATTGGGGCGCGTGAGCATCGCAGGGGACATTGCCTGTTCCACCCGGTCGTCTTTGTGGGCGAACGCTTCATCAATCACGCCCAGGTCGAGCGGCGGACCGTGCCCCGCTCGTTCCGTCGTGCTGGTGATGCCCAGGCGTGAGCGAGTGGCCTTCCAGATGATCGCCTCATTGCCCGTAGTTTTTCGCGGGTGATACTTCCCTTTGAGGCTGGACGTGTCGAGCTTGGCAAGAAATTCGTCTTCCCATCGCTTCCGGGCATCAATTCTCGTCTGCGCGGTATAGCTGACGTTCTGGCCCGGCCACGCCATGATGCGATGCACCATGACCGTCAACACGGTTTCCGTTTTCCCCTGTTGCCTGGGGACCGACAAACCCACCTTGCGATAGACCAGCCGCTTAGTCACGGGGTCGAGTTCTAGGGCGACGTCGAGCACATAGCGTTGCCATGGCATCGGAGTGCACCCGAGCGCTTCCATGATGCGCGCTGCCTTACCGCCCAGCGTCGGACGCGCCCAGTTGCGAGGAGTGCCCCACCGTGGCGCGCATTCCAGCCCGTACGCCTCGCGCAGTTCTTCGGCGTAGTCAGTCGGGGGCGCCCAGGTCGCCAAAGACGTCATCGCTGCCCCCCGCGTGTCCGTCCGTGAGTTGCTGGAGAGCGAGACGCAATTCCCTACTGAGCGCGGCCATTTGGCGCCCCTCTGGCCCACCGCCGAAGTCGAGTTCCCGCGCCACTCGGTAGGCCAGTTCGGCCAGGGTCTTTTCCGTGCCGAGCAATTCGCCGAGTGCTGCGACGTCTGCGCGGATGGCCGTTTCGATCGGGCCCATGATCAACCCCCCGGAATCGGCCTCGCACAAAAAGAGAAAAGTTGGGCGTGGGGCTGAGAAGGCCCCTCACCAAAAAATCAGATGACGGAGCGCGGAACACTCTGACCTATTGCTTCGTGTGCACATGGGCACATGGCGATAGGCCAGAGCGTTTGCGCCTCGCGTGCCTGCCGCGCCCGGATGGCAGGAAGGTGGCAGCACTCACGCAAGCCTGGGGCGGGCGTGCTCGGGCGCGTCCTGGTCGTGGCCGACGTCGAGCCGCGCGGCTATCGCCGGTACCAATCGATTGACGTTGTGAGCCTGTCACCGTATTCGCTGGGCAGGCGTGCGCCTTTCTCATTGTTACATTTCCTCAGGCACACGGGGCAGCCGCGTACGCCGTGAATGGGGGCGAGGTTATCCCGCGCATAAGGGTCGCCCCCTTTGCTCACGGGGATGATGTGGTCCGTCGAGTCGGCCCCGCCGTGCCCGCACCATATGCACGTGTCTGATTCGGCGAGCACGCTTGCGCGGGCTTGTCGGTAGGCGTATTCCGTGAGTTCCTTACGTCCGGTTATCGCGCTCACCCCCCGTAGCCGTATCGCCTGGGCATGAGAAAGGGCCCCGGTACCGTGGGAGGATCACCGGGGCCCTAGCCCTGCGTCCGGGCATGCCGGACGTGCGACCATCTTCACTCTCTGACCCCCACGGGGTCAAGGACGAATTTCCGCGCGGGTGGTGGTGCGGGCAGGGGCGGGCAGGCACCGCGCTCGGCGCACTCGGGCGAGCATCGATGCCGATACCGCGGGAGTTCGTCTAGGTCCCAGCGTGCGCCCCAGTGTCCGCGTGTGCCGTGTCGAGTAATGCGCCCCTCGCTCGCCCAGCGATAAAGCGTGCCTCGGGGGCGACGCGTCCAGCACACTGCCGCTTCCGTGTCGACTAGGCGCCGCCTAACTTCGGTGTTCATTGAGGAAATCCTCTATCTCCTGCCACGTGTATTCGGTGCCGCATGGCGACGTCTCGTCTATCCAGCCGATACAAACTGCCTTGTTCTTCTGAAGACTTAGCATGCCCCCGCATCCTCCACACACGGCACCACGTATGACGGATGATGGGGGTACGTCATAGCCGAGCATTTGGCGCGCTCGGCGTACGGCGCTCGATAGTTCGCGCCGGATATCGCGTATCAAGTCGAGCGCATCGAAGTTGCCCGGCAAACCAGGGTCTACCCGTGTGCCGGATCGCCCGTCATTGTCAGGTCCTGTTGTCTGGTCGGCTATGGCGTTCTGCAACTGTTCTATGAGTGGTGGGTGATGCACTGTCTTAACGCGCCGCTCTGTGACGCTGGGGCATAGACACATAGCCCAGCGAGGGTTGTTCTCCGTGCACTCGTCTGTGTGGTTGGTAAATCGCAAGTCGTATTCCACACGCTCATCAAATCCGCGTGTGAGCTCATCGGCCAGAGTCTGTATGCGTTCTAGGTCGCGGGACATTACCTCTCATCCTCCGGGCACTGGTCGTGCACTGCCCATATGTAGGTTCCGCATTCAACGCCCCAATAAAGTTCGTCGCTGTTGATGGTTCTGCGGCACTGTGCGCAGCGTCGGGGCCTAGAACGGGGGTGGGTCGCAGCGCTCACAGCAGCGCGGCTCTGTGCGCCCGTGTGAGACGTCTTTGAGGCAGAGCGGGGGCCCTGGGGCCCAGTAGCGCTCACACGGGCTGAGGGAGGGACCTGGGGCGCCGGACGGACGGCCGTAGCGTCCATGGGGTGTCCGCCGCAGGCATGCTCGCCCAGGAGCTGCGCGCCGCGCTCGACGTCGCCCAGGCGCGCGGGGGTGAGCGCCTGGGCACGGCCTGCGTACTCGACCACTCGGTAGACGGTTCGGCCGGCGACCAGGAGCGCCCGCAACGCGTCGAGGCTGAGGGGCGCCGTGTCCACCCCCGCCCAGGCGCCGCCGACCAGACAGGTAAGCACCCAGGTGCCGCAGCGAGCGCACACGGCCAGTGTGGGGCGAGTGTCGACAAGGTACTGAGACACGTCAAGCGATCTTCCTTTCTCCTGCCTGTCCGGCTGTCCTGTCCCCACCTGTCCTCCCCCTAAAGGGGGAGGACCGGACGGACAGGTTTTGGCAGGCGACGGACAGTTTTGGAAAACCTGTCCGGGACAGGTCTGACCTGGGCAGATAGGCAAAACTGTCCGCGGACAGTCGGACAGGTCGAATGGGCACCTGTCCGCGCGTCTGCGGACAGGTCCGGCGCCTAGTCGGCTGCGTCGAGGGGCGTTTGAGGCTGGTCGGGTTTTTGCAGTGGCGCGTCTCGCTTTTTCCGGTAGGAAATCGCGGGCGCCAGAACGCTGTTGCCGATGCTGATCTGTCTATCTGTCAGCCATGCGCGCATACGGTCTCGCCCCAGGTCTATCGGTGCGTTGTGTTTGTCGAGCATTTGCACCGCGGCGGACACGGCAGGGTCTAGCCCAGGTATGCCGAACACCGCCGAATTTTCGGGGGCGAGCACGATGGATGTTTCCTGGGCGCCGGACATGCGGGTCATGCCGTTGACTGCCACGACGCGCGGGAGCATGCGTACCTCTGTTCCGTCGTCGTCATCTTTGGTCTTGTCAATGCGTATGACTATGACTCTGTCTGCCCCCTTGCCCTCTTTCTTGACGAGTAGTTCTGTCTGGACTGCGCCGAGCATGGTGGATGCGCCGCGCCCATGGTCGCCCGTGTGGCCTGTGTGGTGG
Source organism: Streptomyces sp. LZ34 (assembly GCF_053890475.1). NCBI lineage: Bacteria > Bacillati > Actinomycetota > Actinomycetes > Kitasatosporales > Streptomycetaceae > Streptomyces > Streptomyces sp. LZ34. Next base: position 7,373,931 of record NZ_CM132680.1, on the reverse strand, counting down.
ATAAGCAAGACGCAGGCGCTGGCCTCTTTCGCCAGAGTCTCAATGCGGTTGAATATGACGCTCATGCGCTCATTCGATGATTCCTCGATGCCGACGGTTGCGCGTGCCTGAGTGTCCACGATGATCAAAGCGGGTCTGAGTCGTTTGCATGCTTCCTCAAGAACGAGCCATTCAATGCTCGCCACTTGTATTGGGCGCGGCAGGAATAGCACGCCACTCATTTTGCCCCCGTGTTCTTGCTCCCAGGCGCGAACCCGCTTTTTGAAGCCTGCGGCACCCTCGGCCACTAGGTAGATGACGTCACCTTGAATCACTTCCTTTCCTGCCCATGAAATGCCCGTTCCGACAGATCCGGCAATGTCGAGGGCGACGAAACTCTTCATTGCCCCGGGTTTTCCGTTGATGCGCGCCACGGTGCCCCGGTACATCAGGCCATCAACTACGGGCGTGAGTTCTTCGATGTCGTCCAGCGCATCCGTTGTGAGGGTTTCGGATAGCAGCGCGTCAACGAGCTGTGCGACGCGCCCGCGCTGGTCTTGCTCCTCGATATCTAGAGCGCGTTCTTTCGCGCGGTTGTAGCTCGCTATCTCCCGCGCTTTGTCTACCTCGGCCGCCTCGCGCCGCTGCGCGTCGATGAGCGCCTGTGTCCGATCGTCCAGCCCAGGCACGGGCACGCGCGCCGATATGGCCGTGACGATGCGTTGCGCATCCTCGCCGAGGTTTTCCAGCGCAACCGTCCGCGGCTGAAGCAACCAGGACAGTGCGAGGCGGACGGATATTTCAAAGTCGGTGGCGGTTGGTTCTTCCGACACGATGGCCTCTTGAATGGTCGCCTAGACCAGTGCGGTAGGGGCTACTTCGTGGCCTGAGGTTTGTTCCATGTGGCCGTGTCCTCCCGTCTTTTCTTGATGCGCCTGCGGTATTGGTTGCGTGTCTGCGGCACGTCCCGCGACGTGAGCCGATCAGCGCCCCATAGGACGCTTACGGCGTGCGCTTCCGACCAGGACAGCAGCGCGTCAAGTTCGCGGGCGAGCGCGGCTGCGTTGCCCCGGTACGGGGCGCGCTCGCCGCGTATCAGGGCCCGTATCGAGCGCGTGTGAGTGCGTACCGAGTTGTTCCGCGGCAGGCCCTTCCCTGTTTTCCGGTCGGGCCGGATGGTGCCGCGCTTGAGGCCCTGGGCGACTGCGGCAGCGTTTGAGTGCACACCGTATTTCCGTCTCAGGTCATACAGGCCGTTGTGTACGGCGTTGAGGGTCACACACAACCGCTCGGCCACTTCGGGCACCGTTAGCCCGTCGGCAAGTGCCTGGAGATATTCGAGTTGTTGAGGTGTCGGCCGGTATTCCATCGGGTGGCCGCTCGGCGCGTATTGCTGCACTGTGTGCTTGCGCCTGTCGGCTCGACCGCTCGCGCTTGCGGCGCGGTGGGGACCGACCCATTCGAGCTGTTGCCACCAGGGCAGTTCACGGCGGGCAGGATGCACCTGGTCGCGCTCGGCGGTGGCTCGACGCTTGCGGGCGAGCGCGCAGGAGCGACACTTACGCCGATGCTTTCCGCTCACTTTGTCGAACGTGATGTAGACGTTGCGCGGGTTGTCCAGCCGGTGAAGTCCCGCGCCGCACACCGTCTGAATCCGCCTGGGCATTCTCGCCCCCTTCTTCGTCTGCGAGGCAGGGGCGCCCGCCGGCATGGATTACGGACACAGTGAACAGTCGGCCCCTCATTGGCCATGTGATGGCTACGGAGTGCCCGCAGGCACACGACCAGATTTCGCGCCCGCGGTGGCTACCGCTCGGGATGACTTGATGCATTGCAGCGCTCCGGTTCTGCGTTTGGCCATGTGCGCCCAGGCCAATCAATCGGGACCTGAGAGCACGTGAAAAGGCCCGATGGCACGTGCCGCCATGTTGGGGGGCAGCGCGGGGCATCGGGCCACAATGGGGCGTACATAATGGGTTGTTTGCAGTGCCTGCATCTATGGGGCACGGTCCCTCTCTTTGTCGATAGGACCCCCGGGGCATATCTCCCGCGCATGGTCGAGCCGTTCGCCGACTATGAGGCTGAGAGACGAAATGCGCGGGTGGGGGCACACTTTGTTGCCCCGCACCCGCGCTATGTGTCGTTCGCTCGTGCCTGCCACTTGCCCGCACGCGGGGCAGTAGTAGCGTTCAGGCACTTTCCGCTATCTCAATGAGTTTGCGGTAATCCTGGGCCATCGCGCGAGCGCGGTTGCACTCCATGTGCCGTCGGCTCGACGCGAGGGATAGGGATTCCCCAGGTACCCGGTAGTTGAGTTTTTCGGCTTGCAACTCCAGTGCCGCAGCACGCGACTTGAGTTCAGCCAAGACAAGTGGGTGCACCATGATGGGTCCCTCACTGGTCGGTGTTCAGCTCTTGCGCTTGTGCCTGTCAGGCTCAGGCACTTCCCCGCGCAGGTATTTTCCGAATTCGCGGGCTTCATCGATGGCGACTAGGAGACAGGTCACGAACTCGAATGCCTGGCGCGTCGTGAGAATGCATCTCTGCCCGCCCAGGGTGACGACGATTCGGTTACCCACGCGGTTGATGTGCATGGTGCTTTCCGTCCCCTTCTCCTGTGTCCAGGGACGTGTAACCGCCGAGCCTCGCCCCTGCCATTACTTCGTAACCGATGCCGCGGTGTGCTGGCATCGGCTACGGACTATCTGTCGATGATCTTGTATGGGGTTGCTCCTTCATTGCTTCATACACTTACTGCGCCAACGCGCAGGGTGGCGTTACCGTCGGTCAACTCATGGCAACACTCGTCTACGCGTTGGCGCAACGGAATTGATGGACCCTCAGATGTGTCCCGCGGTGTTGAAGCGGACCGCTAGCCACGTGATGGCGACCAGTGATGCCACGTGCCGCGCTCGCGTCCAGGCGGCGCGGCGCCGGTCGGTCGAGGCGAACCACGCCCATATTTGGATGGACAGGCTGCTGCCGCGCCGGTCGGCGAACCATGCCACCGTTTCGAGGGCGCCGCATGCGCCGAGCACGACCAGCCATAGGACCGTCAGAGCGCCCACGGGAATTCTCCTTTCCTGGTCTTCATGCTTTGCGCCCCTGTAGCCGGTAGGCGCTCCGAATGGTCTGCTCTGCCTGCCTCGCGCCCCCGTCACCGTGGACGGCCGTGTAAGCGGCGGACAGTTCCTCTATGGCGTTCTCCATAGGGGTTCCGTCTGCGCACGCCGAGCGCGCCGCCCACAACAGCGCCTGATTTCGGTTTCCTTGGGGCGCGCCTTCAACGGTGGCGACCAGACCGGACAGGGCGCCCCCGCGCGTGGGGTGCTTGAACGGAATCGAGGGGCGCGCGGGCCTGAAAGGCTCGACGTCATCGCGACACAACGCAACCAGCCACGGGGGCGCTATCCGAATCGGCCGGTAATTCTCCGCCCAGTAAGGGCCTTTCGTCGTGACGCTTCCCGCGCCGAGCACGTACCCGCCGCGCTCTCCACCACCGCTACGGATATCAACGATGCCCCGGACGATGCTCGCTTGTGACGGTTCCGGCGCCCGCGGTGGCTTCATGGTGTCCGGCCACGAGTAGTAATAGTGGCAACCCATGGACCCGGTACATACGCGGTAGGTGTCTGTCGTCTCTGCCCAGTCTTGCCCGAGCGATTCGCATAGGTGCCGGAATACGTCGGTTCCGTCGACCAGGGGGCCGAACCTGTCGTGTAGTTCGGCGTATCGTGTGTCGGCGAGTTGGTATTCCCGTTTCGGCATGTCGCAGTCGACGACCAACAGCCCAGACGGTTTGCACGCTATGCCAACGTTCGCGCTCGGCCACCGCGCCCAATACTCGACCACTCGCCCCAGGTCGTTTGTTGCTGCCTCGCTCCATCGGAGCGTGTACGGCTGATCCGGGTAGAGCGTGTGCGGTGTTTTCTCGTGCGGCTCGACCGGGAACACGTGAAACCCTCGCGCTCGCGCCTGTAGCGCGTAGGCAGCGCGGCTCTCAGTTGAGGCCACTGGTCGTGATCCTCAGAAAAAGATTGCGCAGCCGTGCGTGTTCCTCGTCCGAAACGGTCATGCCCATCGCGGCGTACACGGGGCGCATGGCTGTTGACAGTCGGTCGTACGCCGCTACCGGGGTGATTTCCCCCGCTGAAATCTTGTCCGTCAATTCCTTGACGTTGTGTGCGCCCGCATTGCTCACTGCTTGGGCGCCCATCATGTCGGCGAATACGCCTTTGCATTCGTCGCAGCCGATGGAGTCGAGGGCCGCATCAATCAGTGTGTGCAGTTCTTCCCTGTCCATGTCTCTCCCACGGTTGAAAAGCACCGGGCCACCCCTCGCCGGAAGGGTGGCCCGTTGCTTCGGTGTTTTTACTTGCTCTGCACTGCGGCCAGCGCGGTGTTGAATTCCTGCTCTGCCGCTGTCAGTTCCTCTTGCGCTTCCTTCACCTGGTCGTCGTGTCCGTCGAGTTCGGCGAGGCGCGCTGTTTCCCGCTCTATGCGGGCAGCGAGCTTTTCCCGCTCGGCCGTGACGTCCGTCGCACTCAGCCGGGCCACCGCTTCCTTCGCCTTTTCGTACCGCTTCGCTGCGGCGGGAAGCTGAAGCGGAGCACGCCCACGCCGCTTGGGCACGGTCACTACGTCGTCGTCCGACTGCGGCACGCCGGCCGTCGGCGCGTCCTCAATTTCTCCGTCCCAGTCAGGGTCTTCCTCGTACGGCTCTGCCGTAACGGGCTGCGTCATGTCTACTTCCTCCGTTGCGTTTTCCTCTGCTGCCTTGCGTCGCCTGGGGGGCATTTCATCCACTCCACTTGGTTAGCCATCCATGGACAGGCGCGGGTACCTTCTTCCGCGCTCCGGACTTTGACTCTCCGCCCATGTGGGCATCCGGCCCGTATCGCTTAACCGCCGAAGCGCCTTATGCGGGCGCTCACCGGAATGGGTTGTCAGGGAACGTGAACGCGATCATGCGCATTTGTTCGTCTTGCATTCCCTGCGTCGGCACACCCTTGGTTGCCAGCCACTGCGCGAGGGGCGATCCCTGGTCGGCCCCTGCGGGGGGAACTGCGGGGGCCTGCGCGGGCGCCGCCTGCCAGCCCTGACCCTGCGGCGCCTGCGCCTGCGGCTGCGCCTGGGCCTGCGGGGGCGCCTGGGCGCCGGACCCTGCCCACGGGTCGTATGGCAGCGCCTGAGAGGCGTACTGCGCCCCTTGCGGCTGAGTCGGCTGCGCCTGGGCCTGCGCCTGGGGTGCTGGCTGTCCCTGCGGCTGTGCCTGTCCCTGCGGCTGCCCGAACTGTGTACGCGGGTGCGTCTGTACGTACGCGGTGGCTATCTGCGCGTCGTCGGGCGTGAAATCGGCGAGCACATAGGCTCCGTCTTTCTGCCCCTGCGAGGGGAGTTTCGTAAGGCGCCCGAGCACCATAGAGCCAATCATTTTCCGCAACTGCGGGACGATACCCTTTCCGCCGATGCGGGCGCCGGAAAGCGTTGTCGGCTGCCCAGTCTGCAGGTCGATAAGGTCGATGATTGCAACATCGGCTTCAACGATGTCCGACGTGTCTTGTGTCCCGTCGGGCCGGTTGAACGTCTGAGGTGCGCAACTGTCCGGGTAGATCAGAAAGAGCTTTCCAAGCCACTCGGGGTGATCCCGCGGCGTGAACTTGTCGCCTTTCGCGGGCTGGTTGAACATGGGTGTACTCACTTAGAGATCTCCCTCATGAGATACCGATAAGCTCTGTAGGCTTGAAGTGGTACGGGAGCGTTGCCGATGGCGCGGAGTTGTTCCGTTCGGTCCAGTTTGCGCACCCCTGTAACCCAATCGCGCGGCAACCCCATAAGCCACTCGGTAAAGCGTGCGGAGAGACGTCTGCCACCCCTGGGCCCGATTTCGGTTGGAAGGGGCGCGGGTTGTCGCGTGACTCGCTCCCATCTACGGATGGCCGGCTCGAACTCCGCCCATTCCTGTGTCGCCTCAGCGTTGGGTAGCGTCAGCGAAACCTCAGCCAGCGGACGGCTATTCACGTCCAGCAAGTTGGACGCTCCGGATTTCCAATCCCGCGCCGTTGGTGTGGGAAGTAGGTTGACGACTGTGCCCGAGAGTGCGTAATCACCGCGTGCACCATGTTGATTGGGGCTCCCGTGATATCCGGCTGAAGCGAGCGGAGTTGGGAAGAGTCGCGCGATTGCGGTAACCAAGTCGTCGCCCGCCCCATTACGTTCGGCGCGGGCATAATCGGGGCCCCGAACACTATCCGCCGCTACTGGGGTTGGCAGGAGTGGCGATACCAAACCAGCGGTATCGCGCATGAGCCGCCCCAACGTCGGACGCGCGTAGGCTCGTCCATGAGAGGTCATACCCGCCGCCGGCCAGGTCGGCCGTGACAACGTCGAGGCCACGTGTCCGGAGACTGGCCACGTTTTCCAAGAATGCGTATCGGGGTCGTATTGTGCAAATGGCTCGGGCAACGTACTTCCAGACTGCGGACCGTCGACCATTGATACCCTCCCGTGGCCCTGCGTTCGATATGTCCTGGCAGGGGAATCCCGCCGTAATGATGGTTATTTCCGGGTGCTGCGCTGCGACTGCCCGCCAGTCAACTAGCTTGATGTCACCTAGGTTCACAGCATCCGGATAGCGTCGAGCCATGACCAGCGATGGCCAATAGCTCTTTTCGGCATACAGGGCAACCCGAGCGCCTGTTAGTTTCTCTACGGCGTAATCAAGTGCACCAACGCCAGAGCAAAGACTGAGGATCAATTCAACTCTCTCGATTCCTTGCCGCAGGTGATGCACGCCCAGCGCATAGGGCCACGGGGCGTGTCCACTTCCGTCCAGACATGCAAAGAGGGCACTACCCAATGCAGTGCCCTCAACAGAAGTGCGATCATTTGCATGCCCCTGGTGCGTGCCGCCTGCCGCAGCATTTCCGGCGTTTCCAAGCCTTCCCGTTCATCCGGTCGGAGTTGGGTTCGCGCTTGTGGGGTTTCGATTTCTTGCTCTGTGCCACCTCTTACGCCTTTCCGTTGCATCCTCGCTCGCCTGCCTTATCGCCCGGGGCGTAGAACGGGCAGTAACGGCAGTCGTCGGCAATGGGGAGATAGCGCACGGCCTCATGCCATGACGCCCCGTCTTCCGTCAGTCCCTTGACGGTTTGCGCTATCCGCTCGACGCGGGCGAGCGCGCCAATGGCTACCGTGGGGTCATAGCGTTCCGTCCACACGTAAAGGTCATCTAGGGTGCTTGCCTCGCGGGGCCATCCGATGATGGCCACGTAATCGACCTTTTCGCCTTTCAGTCTCGCCCCGTACGCGTATGTGTGAATCTGGACGCGATACTTAGGCATGGGGCCGGTCGTGCTGAGTTTGTCGAGCGACCACCGGCCCATAACCTTGTGATCCAGGAACATCAGCAATGTCCGGTCGAGCAAATCCCCAGTCCCTTTCGGGACGTAGGCATTCGGGTACTTGAGAGGTGTCTCTACCGCGTACCGCCCCGTGTTGGCGTCGGCCCAGACGAACATGTCGGCCAGCGCAGCGTGAACGGCCGTGCCGACGAATGTTGCCCAACCATCGCCCCCCGGGTTGACCGGAGGAACACGCAAGAGAGACAGGGCTAGTTGCCGGTCGCACGGTGTGCCGATATCGCTCGGCCCCAGCGTGGTTTGTGTGCTGCGGGCCGAGCGATTCCAATACGAGTGGAATACTTCTTTCAGCCGCGCCGCTACCTCGCGCCCCATGTCCGTCATGGGGGTTGCCTCGCGCAGGACACGAGCGGTCCGCGCGGGTTGCTCGAACGGCGGCGCCGGCTGGACGAATTCAATCGTCGCGTTCTCCGGGGCATCGTCCATCGGTGGCAAAGGGACATTCGATATCGCCCTGTCCCGGTACGCGTCCAGTTGCTGCGCCGACAGGTCCGGCGGTTCCTGGGCAGCCGCACGTGTCGGGGGCGCATTGCTGGCTGTGTCGTCCAGGGTGGGGGCATCCGGCGGGAATGTCGCCTGCGTCTCGCTCGACTCCTCGCCGGTCGGCTGCGCGGGCGAGGTGTTCGGCGTATCCGTCGATTCCTGGGATTGGGTCACCCCTAGGCGCTGGTTTCTCCGCTCGCGCCATTTCGCTATGTCCTCCCCGGTCGCTATCGACTGAGCCGACGTCATGTCATCGTCGCTCGCGTCGGCAGGCTCATACGGCTTGCCGGACATCGGGCAATCCTCGCTTCCGCCCGACACGATTTTGTGAGTGCCGTATGCGCCTTCCTGGTCGAGCCTGGGCGTTCGCCCGCATGCGGGGCAGTCCGCGTAGTCTCTGCCCTTGACCGGCACATCGGAATTGCTGGTGACCGGACCGGCATTCAGCACGTGATCGGGTACGAACACGCGGGACATGTCGCATTCCTCGCCCGACTCCGCATTGTGCTTGCGGTACTTCTCGGCCTGCGTTATGCCTATGTCTTTGAGGCACACGGGGCACCGGTATTTCTCACCGGCCATTGCGCGCCGCCAACTGGGCAACTTCCGTCGTGAGGTACCGGCGCTCACCGCGGAACGTCCGAATGGGGGTGAGGAATCCTCGCCGTTCCCACCCGCGGACACGGCGGGGCTTGACTTTGAGGCGCGCCGCTACCTCATCGGGCGTGATTAGTTCCGGTTCGCTGTGCGTCATTCTTTCGCCCATCGCGTTATGTGGCTCCACATCACAAAGCGTGCTTGCGATCCTGTGATGGCCACGGGGCCCATTCGAAAGCGTCCCAGGTGCTCAGATGGCAAGTACCATTTCCATTCTTCGGGGCTAGCCTTGCCCGCCCGCTTGTGGCACAGAAGGGGAAGCGCAAGAGGACTGCGACGCTCGCAGGTCTTGACTAGTTCCCCCCACCATCTTCCGAACAGCACAGTTTGTGAGTGCAGTTCGCGTTTCTGTCGGCAGTGCGGGCAGTAGGCCCCCTCTGCTCCATCCTTGACGCTGATGATTATCGGGGGGACTGCGGCAGGGATTGGCTCGACGTCGCCCGGATCGAATCGACCGCCGAGCACGTTGCGTCGCGCATCCCAGAAGCCACAGCCCTCCCGCAACCAATTCACAACGTCTGTTTCAGCCTGAGTCCCCTTTGCCTTGTTCCGATTGGGCAACGCAGTTCCTTTCTCCGTGATTTGGTGAGACTGGGGCGCGCTCCCCACAACAAGCAGAGCCGCAAATACAGAGAGCGGGCACAAGGTGAGTTCGCCCTGTGCCCGCTCGGTTCGTATTCGGTTGTTGGTCTTGTTGGCTGTGATTGCCCCGCACACTCCCACGATGGCGGGGCCGGTCGAACCGGCCGGCGAGGTTAGCTGACTGGGACCACGTCGCGCAGTTCTTCCGGCTGCGCCGCCCGGACTGGCACGGACGCGATGAGGGTCACGGCGCTGGACGGGTCGTCATAGTCCATGCTCACCTCAGACCAGTCCCAGAAACCGTCTGCGCCCTGCGGCAGGGCGACCGTGTAGCCGAGCGAGGCGAGCGCGGCTGCCCGCTGCGCCACGGTGGGCACCTTTGGCCCCTTGAATACGCGCTCGGGCCAGTGCGTCTCGCCCATGAGACACACGTACAGACGCCAGTAGCTACGTCCGTTCTCGCCTTTCCTTTGCGCCATCTGCGCGGTAATCGTGTCTGCCATTCTCAACCCCCTTGATTTGGGGCCCGCTTGTGTTGCGTGCCCTGGTCTCTGCACATCTCGATTTCGTCCGGGGTGCCATTCCTGCCGTGTGCTCGCCACGTACGGCCATCCCACGTATTCCAGATGACCGTGTGGACAATGCGGCGCTCTAGGTCCACACAGAGGATGATTCGTTCTGTATGGATCATGTGGCGTCCGGGATATTGCTTGGGTGACGGAAGGGGCCGGACATCTGCGGCCAGTGCCGCGCGCAATTCGTCTGCGTCGAGCGCCATATCTACGGCGCGGCTCAGCGCATGGCGCGTAAACGTCCATTCTTTCAGGCTGGCTTTCCGCATTGGTGTCGCCCCTTTCGGGGCGCCAATGCGCCCCTACGCGGCTGCTTGCTTGGGAGTGATGATGATTGTGCTTAGGTCGAGTTCTTCCGGCGGTGCATCTTTGATGCGTCGCCCGGGTTTACGCTTCGGCGCGGGCTTGAGCTCCACAGTGCACAGTGTGCGTAGAATTTGCCGCCTGCGCCCGAGAGACAAGCCCTTCCATGTCTCTTCCGCTCGTTCATGATTCAGCGCGAACGGGGCTAGGGGGCTTTCGCCGACTGCGGCTTTCAGGTCATCCATGATCTTCTTGATTTGCTGGTTGATGTCGGCTGTTGACGTCGCGAACTGTTCCGCATCAATCTTTCCGCGCGAGAAGAGTAGCGAGGCGTCTTTCTTTCGCGTTTGCAGTGGCACCAGATCGGCCCGGAGCTTTTCGATATCCACTTCCGGGCCTGTGTCGATCAGGCTCACAATGTCGGGACGGGACAAGCGCTCGATTAGAACTTTCGTCACGTAGTCGTCAACTTGCGTGGCGATTTGGCGCCCGCGCCCGCACTCCTGGCATTGGTACAGTGGTACTCCGGTCCTTGATAGACCGCGCACAGTATGCACAGCATCAGGGCATGTCGGGCACTCATAGATGAGGCTGCCGAACCATTTGGGGGTAGTCCCTGGTGTCGTCTTGCGCGCCGGATCACTGAACAAGGTAATGAGAGCTTGCCTCTCATCTTCGGTAATGATCGGCGGTAGGGCATTCCATTTTACAATCTCCCCCCGGTACACGATATGCCCGGCGGTGCGAGGGTTAACGAGAATGCCGACGACTGTAGCGCGTCGCCACCGATTTTTTTTGACTTCCTTGCCATTGCGCTTGACGAAGCGTTCGTCAGTCTGTGATTGCGTCGGAACTTTTCGCTTATTCAGGTCGAGCAGAATTTGCCGCACCGAAACACCAGCAAAGATCTCGTTCTTCCAGCGACGGATTTCGTCTCGCTCGTTCGGTCGGTGCTTGTTCATGTCGAGAATCGGGCGATCCTCGTACACGCGATCAGCGATATCAGCTTTGGGGTTGATACAGACGGACCGATAGCGGCCAGTCTCAACCCCCCAGCCGTATCGCCGCTTGCCGCCACCGAACTCCGCGTTTCGCGCTTGCCGCTTGCGTGCCAGCGCGACCCTTTCCGACTTAACCCCGCTTTCCTTGTTCGCTGCGTTGATGTCGGCGATGAAGTCGGCACGACCGCTCGCGCGTTCGAAGTTGTATTCCGCGCCGCGCTGCTGAGAGAACAGTTTCACATTGTGCTTGCGGCACAACTTAATGAAGTCGTGCCCCTCGCCAACGTCACGGGTTAGCCGGTCCGCGTGCCAGACAATCACAATCCTGATACGCCCAGCCGCAATGTCTGCCAGCAATTCGAGGTAGCCGGGGCGATCAACACCAGAGAACGCACTGATACCGACGTCCTGATACCAACGGTTAACCGGCGCGCCGTTCTCTTCCCCGAACTCTTCGTTTTCCTCGTGCTGGCTTTTTACTCCGTGCCCGATTTTTTGCTCATCCAGGCTCACACGTCCGTACGATGCGACGTACCTGTCTGTGCTGGTGTGCAGGTTGAGTACTCGCGTCGGCGTAGCCATCTAGTCTGTGTACCTCCCACGTTTCAGCCCGTCTAGGCTGAGGCGATGGATTCGCGGCTACAGAGCGCAAGTGGGGGTCACCACCCGCATGGTCCCGGGCAAGGCATGACCGGCGCCACGACGCTCCGCGCCCTGCACCACGACCGGACCCCCGGCGACCCGCTCGTCCTGCCCAACCCCTGGGACGCGGCCACCGCCCGCGTCTTCGCCGCCGCGGGCTTCCCCGCGCTCGCCACACCGAGCGCGGGGATCGCGGCCTCGCTGGGCTACCGGGACGGCGAGACTCCGGCCGACGAGATGTTCGCCGCGGTCGCCCGGATCGCCCGCGCCGTGGACGTTCCGGTGACGGCGGACATCGAGGAGGGATACGGACTCGCCCCCGCCGAAATCGTCGACCGGCTGCTGGAGGCCGGCGCCGCGGGGTGCAACCTGGAGGACGGCCACCGGGCGGCGGACGGGCTCAAGGACGCGCGGCGGCACGCGGACTGGCTCGCCGAGGTCCGCGCCGCGGCGGGCGAGAGCCTGGTCATCAACGCCCGCATCGATGTCTTCGTACGCGGCGGTGCCTCCGTGGGCGGCGGCGCCGGGGCGGACCCGGACCGGCTGGCCGAGGAGGCCATCGACCGCGGGCGGCGGTACGTGGCGGCGGGCGCCGACTGCGCCTACCCGATCTTCGCGCCCCCGCCGCTGCTCCCCCGGCTCGCGGCCGGCATCGGCGCCCCGCTCAACGCGTTCGCCAAGCCGGACGGCCCCTCCGTCCCCGAACTCGGCGCATTGGGTGCGACCCGCGTCACGTTCGGCCCGGGTCTCTTCCGCAGGGCGCTGACGGCGGTGGAGGACATCGCCGAGCAGCTGCGCCCGGTGTAGTGCCATATTCCCGACAAGAGAACCCGCCAAGAGAATACAGCTCTCCCGATTTCTCACCGCAAAGCCGACCAATAACGCCAACCGGATTCCCCCGGAACTCAGCGGCATATAAAGCCGCTGGACACGTCTGCGGGGCGGCGTTATCGTGCACTCGAATTCCGCGGAAACCACAAAAAGCGGAACAGAAATCGGGGAGCAACAAAAGAATGAACAATCTTATAGGGGAGCGCGGAGCGGGCGAACGCCGGGGGGCCGGAAGGCGGTTGGCCACCCGTGCGGTGCTGGCCGCGGCGCTTTCCGTCGGCGCGCTGGCCGGTGCCGGGTCGGCGCAGGCCGACGAAAATCCCTCGACTCCGACCCCCAAGATTATCGGCGGCCATGACGCCACCGAAAACTACTCGTTCATCGTTTCCCTGCAGAAGGAAAGGAACGGGGACCCCGACGGTCACCGTTGCACCGGAGCGCTGATCCGCAAGGACTGGGTCGTGACCGCGGCGCACTGCGTCACCACAGCGGGCACCGACTCGGCCCCGTACACGGTCATGGACCCGGCGCTGTTCCACGTCCGGGTGGGCTCCAACGACCGGACCACCGGCGGCACCGTCGCGAAGATCAAGAAGATCGAGGTCGACCCCGGGTACAAGGCGCTCGACGAGCGCTCGGAGGGCTACGACGTGGCGCTCCTCCAGCTCGACACCGCGCTGACCAACAAGACGGTCCCCCTGGCGCCCACGTCGACCAGGGAGGGCACCGCGGTCCGGCAGCTCGGCTGGGGCTACACCGCGACCGCCGACGTCGGCGACCCGACCAAGCTTCCGGTCAAGCTTCAGGAACTCGACACCAAGGTGCTGAACCCGACCACGGAGAAGTGCCGGGTGGACTCCACGGGGGACGACGCGTGGGGCATCCGCGAGGGCGATGTGTGCACCGACAACCCGCAGGACACCTACGGCCCGTGCGGCGGTGACTCGGGCTCGCCGCTGCTGAGGAAGGTCAACGGCCGCTGGCAGCTCGTCGGCGTGGACAGCCGCGGCGTCGGCGAGATCTGCGGGACGACCCCCGACATCTACACCGACCTCAACTACCACCGCTCCTGGCTGTACAGCGTTATTGGCTGAACAGCGGGCTGAAACGCGGCACAGCCGCACGCCGACGTGGGTCGGCGTGCGGCTGTTGCCGTATCAGGGCAGCCGCCGTATCAGAACAGCCGCCGTGTCAGGGCAGCCGGGCGTATCAGGGCAGCCATTTCTTCCAGACGTCCGGGTGTTTCCTGACCCACTTCTCCGCCGCGTCCTGCGCGGAGAGCCCGTCCGAGGCGATCATCTCGGCGACCTCGTTCTGGTCCTTCTCGGTCCAGTGGAACCTCTTCAGGAACGACGCCGCCTTGCCGCCCTCCTTGGCGAAGTCCGCGTTGAGGTACTTCTGCAGCGGGGTGGTCGGATAGGCGCAGTCGATGGACTCGGGGTCCTCGGTGCCCTTCGCGGCGCACGCGTCCGTGTACTTCGGCAGCTTCACCTCGACCATCGGCACCTGGTTGAACAGCCACTGCGGCTCGTACCAGTAGGTCAGGAACGGCTTCTTCTCCTTGGCGAACTGCTTGATCTGGGTGATCTGCGCCGCCTCCGAGCCGGCGAAGACGACGTGATAGTTCAGGCCCAGATTCTTCACCAGCGCCGTGTCGTTGGTGACATACGACGGCGAGCCGTCCAAGAGCTGGCCCTTGCCGCCGCTTTCGGCCGTACGGAACGTCTTGGCGTACTTGTCGAGGTTCCGCCAGTCGGTGACGTCGGGGTGGGCGTCGGCGAAGTACTTCGGGACGAACCAGCCGATGTGGCCGGTGACACCGAGGTCGCCGCCGCGCGCGATCGTCTTCTTGTCCTTGACGTAGCGCTGCTCCTGCTCCGGGTGGCCCCAGTCCTCCAGGATGGCGTCCACCCGCCCCTGGCTGAGCGCGTCCCAGGCGGGGACCTCGTCGACCTGGACGGTGTCCACGCGGTAGCCCAGCTTGTGGTCGAGGAGGTATTCGGCGACGGCGACGTTGGCCTGCGCGCCGACCCAGGACTGGACGGACAGGGTGACGCTCTTGGCGCCGCCGACGTTCGCGTATGGCGAGGACTGCTTGGTCATGTCCGCCGCGCCGCAGCCGGTCGCGGCGAGCAGGGCGGTGACCCCGGTGGCGGCCATCAGCAGCCGGGTGCGGGTACGACGCCGCATGCGGGTAAGAGCCATGGTCAGGCCCCCTTCCTCGGGCGGCGCGCCGTCGGCTGCGTCACCCGGTCGAGCATCAGACCCAGGCATACGATCGCGACGCCCGCCACCAGGCCCGTGGCCAGGTCGCCCTGGGCCAGCCCGAAGAGCACCTCGTAGCCGAGCGCGCCGGAGCCGACGAGGCCGCCGATGATGACGACGGCCAGCACCAGCACCACGCCCTGGTTGACGGCGAGCAGCAGCGCCGGGCGGGCGAGCGGGAGCTGGACCTGGCGCAGTTGCTGGCCGCGCGTGGCGCCCAGCGAGCGGGCCGACTCCAGCGCGGCCGGGTCGACGTTGCGCAGGCCCTGGGTGGTGATGCGGATGACGGCGGGCAGGGCGTAGACGATGGCCGCGGCCGCCGCCGGGGCCCGCCCCACGCCGAACAGCGCGACCACCGGGATCAGGTAGACGAACTGCGGCATGGTCTGGCAGATGTCCAGCACCGGGCGCAGCAGCCGCTCCAGGCGGGCCGAGCGGGCCGCCGCGATCCCGGTCGCGAAGCCGAGGACGAGCGTCACCGCGACGGCGGCCAGCACCTGCGAGAGCGTGTCCATGGCCGGGTCCCACACGCCGAGCACGCCGATCGCGGCCAGGGCCAGGACCGCGGTCAGGGCGGTGCCCCAGGTGCCGATCAGCCAGGCCAGCGCCGCGACGATCAGCAGCAGCGACCACCACGGGAGGCCCTGCAGCGCGCCGCGCAGCGGGTCGAGGACCCAGGTGACATAGCCGGCCGCCCAGTCGGCGGTGCCGCCGACCACCGGCACACCGGAGTAGAGGTGGTCGACCATCCACTCCTTGGCGGTGTTGACGGGTTCGGCGATGGCGAGGGTCCAGCCCTCCGGCCAGCTGGACGAGCCGGCGGTCCGCCCGACGAGCGCCACGGCGGCGGTGCCGGCCACGACCCCCGCCCAGGCGTACCAGCCGCGCAGCCACCGCGGGCCCGCGTCGCGGTCCGTGCCCAGGCGCAGCCCCGCGGCGGCGGTGGTGCGGTCCATGACGACGGCGAGCAGCACGATCGGGATGCCGGCGGCGAGCGCCTTGCCCACGTCGACGGCCGACAGCGCCTGGTAGACGCGGTCGCCGAGCCCGGCGCCGCCGATGACGGAGGCGATGACGGCCATGGACAGCGCCATCATGATCGTCTGGTTGACGCCGAGCAGCAGCTCCTTGCGGGCCAGCGGCAGCCTGGCCGACAGCAGCCGCTGCCGCCCGGTGGCGCCGAGCGAGGCCACGGCCTCCATCACCCCGGCGTCCGCTTCGCGCAACCCGAGCGCGGTCAGCCGGGCCATGGGCGGGGCCGCGTAGATGACCGTGGCCAGCACCGCGCCGGGCACGCCGATGCCGAAGACCATCGCGAAGGGCAGCAGATACGAGAAGGCGGGCAGCACCTGCATGGTGTCGAGCACCGGCCGCAGCGCCCGGTACGTACGCTCCGAGAGCCCGCCGGCCAGCCCGAGCAGCGCCCCGATGGCCACCGACGCGGAGACGGCGACGGCCATCAGCGCCAGGGTCTGCATGGTCGGCACCCACATCCCCAGCAGCCCGCACACCGCGAACGACACGGCCGCCGTCACCGCGACCCGCACCCCGGCGACCCGCCAGGCCAGCAGCGTCGCGGCGGCGGTGACCCCGGCCCAGCCGAGGGCCAGCAGGGTGAGGTAGACGGCGCGGACGGAGACGATGACCGCGTTGCTGATGTGGCCGAAGAAGTAGAGGAAGATCGGGTGGCTGTCGCGGTTGTCGATGATCCAGTCGCTCGCCTTGCCCAGCGGCTCCGACACATCGACCGTCAGCGCGCCCGGCCAGCTCCCGCTGTGCCAGCGGGTGGCGGCGAGGGGCACGAGAACGGCGGCGATCAGGGCGAGCAGGGCCAGCTTGCGGACGGCGGGGCGGCGGGCCGCGGCACGCAGCGCGCCCGGGGGCGCGTCAGCGGCGCCTTGGGAAGCCTTGGTGGGGGTGGTGGTCGCGACGGTCATACGCGCCTCCGCACGCCGGGGAGGGAAGTGCCGGGGAGGGAAGTGCCCGGGATCAGGCCGGTGCGCGGGGTCATGCCGACGCCCGGGATCAGGCCAGCGCTGCCCGCGGTCATGCCGGTGCCCGGAACCAGGCCGGTGCCCACGGTCAGGCCGGTGCCCGGAATCAGGCCGGTGCCCGGGGTCATGCCGGTGCCCCCTTCACCCGCAGTCCCGCCACCACCGCGAGCAACCGCTGATGGTCGACCACCCCCAGCAGCCGCGCGCCGTCCATGATCCGGGCCGGGCCGCCGGAGCGGGCGACGGCCTCGATGGCGGTGGCGATGGTCGCGTCGGGCGCGAGCGCCGGGCCGCTGTCCCGCTCGCCGTCCTCGGCGGCGCGCAGCGCGTTGCGCACGGTCAGCACCTGCTCGCGCGGCACATCGCGGACGAAGTCCCGTACGTAGTCGTCGGCCGGGGAGCCGACGATCTCCTCGGGGGTGCCCAGCTGCACGATGCCGCCGTCGCGCATCAGCGCGATGCGGTCGCCGAGCCGCAGGGCCTCGCTCAGGTCGTGGGTGATGAAGACCATCGTGCGGCCCTCGTCGTGGTGCAGCCGGATCACCTCCTCCTGCATATCGCGCCGGATCAGCGGGTCGAGCGCGCTGAACGGCTCGTCGAAGAGCAGGACCTCGGGGTCGGCGGCGAGCGCACGGGCCAGGCCGACACGCTGCTGCTGGCCGCCGGAGAGCTGGCCCGGGCGGCGGCGCTCCAGGCCGGTGAGCCCGACCTTGGCGACCATCTCGGCGGCCTTGGCGCGGCGTTCGGCCTTGCCCATGCCCTGGATCTCCAGGCCGTAGGCGACATTGTCGAGCACGGTGCGGTGCGGCAGCAGCCCGAAGTGCTGGAAGACCATGGCGGCGCGGTGCCGGCGCAGCTCGCGCAGCCGCACCTTGTCCATGGCCAGCACGTCCTCGCCGTCGATGTGGAGGGTGCCGGAGGTGGGCTCGATCAGCCGGGTCAGGCAGCGTACGAGGGTGGACTTGCCGGAGCCGGACAGGCCCATGACGACGAAGACCTCGCCCTGCCGCACCTCGAAGGACACATCGCGGACGGCGGCCGTGCACCCCGTACGGCGGCGCAGCTCCTCGGCGGGCAGGTCGGCGGCGGGCGAGCCGGGGACGCGGTCGGCCCTGGGGCCGAAGACCTTCCACAGCCCGCGCACGGAGAACACCGGCGCCGCGCGCCGGGGCCCGGACGCGGGGGTCGGGGGCTGGGGCTCGGCCGTCTTGGCCGAATCGATTGAACCGGTCGAATCCGTCGAATCGGTCGCGGTCATCACGCCTCACCTCTGCCAATCGCCGTTGCCTGGTCCCGTTTGCGCTCTCGTACGAGCAGTTCCGCGCACTTCTCGCCGACCATCAGCACGCCGATCATCGGGTTGACGGCGGGCATGGTCGGGAAGACGGACGCGTCGGCGATCCGGACGCCCTTGAGCCCCCGGATCCGCAGGTCCGGGCCGACCACGGCCGATTCGTCGGAGACCGCGCCCATCCGGCAGGTGCCCGCCGGGTGGTAGACGGTGTGCGCGACCTTGCGGGCGTACTCGCCGATCTCCTCGTCGGAGGTGATCTCGGGCCCGGGGCACACCTCGCGCTTCAGCCAGCCCGCCAGCGGCTCGGTCTTCGCGATCTCGCGGGCGATGCGGATGCCGTCGACGAGGGTGCGGCCGTCGTAGTCCTCCTCGTCCGTGAAGTAGCGGAAGTCCAGGGCGGGTTTGACGGACGGGTCGGCGCTGGTGAGGTAGAGGCGGCCGCGGCTGCGGGGCTTGGGGATGTTCGGGGTCATCGACACGCCGTGCTCGGGCTTTTCGTAGCCCAGCCGCTCGGGGTTGTCGGTGAACGGGATCTGGTAGAAGTGGAACATCAGATCCGGGCCCTGTGCCCCGGGGTCGCGCCGGACGAACAGGCCCGCGTCCGAGTCCATCGCCGAGTTCTCGGGTATCGGGCCGTCCGTCTCCCAGACGATCACCGACTCGGGGTGGTCGAGCAGGTTCTCACCGACGCCCGGCAGGTCGTGCACGACGGGGATGCCGAGCGCTTCCAGATCGCGCCGGGGCCCGATGCCGGAGTGCAGCAGCAGCCGCGGGGTGTCCACCGCGCCCGCGCAGACCAGCACCTCGCGCCCCGCCTCGACCAGGAGTTCCGCACCGTCCTTGGTACGGACCCGCACACCCGTCGCCCGGCCGGACTCGTCCAGCTCCAGCCGGTACGCCCAGGTCTCCAGCATCAGCTGGAGGTTGGGCCGGTCCAGGAACGGGTGCAGATAGGCGACGGAGGCGGAGGACCGCTTGTTGTTCTCCGGGTGGTAGGCCAGGTCGAAGAAGCCGACGCCCTCGTGGAAGGGCTCCTTGTTGAACCCCTCCACGCGCGGCACGCCGAGCGCCGCCCGCGCGGCATCGACGAAGTCGCGGGCGATGGCGTTCCGGTCCTTCTCGTCGACCGGCACGATGTTGTTGTTCAGCCGCGCGAAGTACGGGTCCATGGAAGCGGCGTCCCAGCCGTCCGCGCCCGCCTTCGCCCACTCGTCCCAGTCGCCCGGCAGCGGCTTGAAGGAGATGAGGGTGTTGTGCGAGGAGC
Source organism: Streptomyces sp. LZ34 (assembly GCF_053890475.1). Taxonomy (NCBI): domain Bacteria; kingdom Bacillati; phylum Actinomycetota; class Actinomycetes; order Kitasatosporales; family Streptomycetaceae; genus Streptomyces; species Streptomyces sp. LZ34. The sequence continues at coordinate 7,354,643 of NZ_CM132680.1, read as the reverse complement.
AGCCGCCGAGCACCCGGGCCCGGCTGTGCCGGATATGCGAATTGCCCCGTGGCTGCTCGGTGGTGGGGTAGTCGTAGTCCAGTTCGCCACCGAGCAGGCCGAGCCAGCGGCGCAGGGTCAGCACCTCGGGCCGGTCGACGTCGGACGGCCCGCCCTCGATGACGGCGACGCGGATGCCCGGGTCCTCGGTGAGCCGGGAGGCGATCACCGATCCCGCGGTGCCGCCGCCGATGACGACATAGTCGAAATGATCGGTTGCGTCAGGTACGGACATGGGCTTACTCCTCGCGGCGCCCCGGACCGAGGCCCGGGTGGGGGGACGTGCGGGTGTGCGGAGGGGGACGGCTCAGCCGGCGAACCAGCGGACGGGGGTGGGCCGCAGGTTCTCGTAGATGTGCTTGGTCTCGCGGTATTCCGCCAGGCCGGAGGGGCCCAGCTCGCGTCCGATGCCGGACTTGCCGAAACCGCCCCACTCGGCCTGCGGAAGGTAGGGGTGGTAGTCGTTGATCCATACGGTGCCGTGCCGCAGCCGCCCCGCGACGCGCCGCGCCCGCGCGGTGTCACCGGACCAGACGGCGCCCGCGAGCCCGTACTCCGTGTCGTTGGCGAGCGCGATGGCCTCGTCCTCGGTGCGGAAGGACTCGACGGTGAGGATCGGGCCGAAGGTCTCCTCCCGCACCACCCGCATCTCGCGGTGGCACTGGTCGAGGATCGTCGGCAGGTAGAAGTAGCCGGTCGCGGGACGGACGTCGGACGGCTCGGGCTGCGCGCCGCCGCAGCGCAGCAGCGCGCCCTCCTCCAGTGCGGAGGCGACATACGCCTCGGCCTTGTCGAGCTGCCGCGCCGATACGAGCGGGCCGCACTCGACGCCGGACTCGGTGCCGCGCCCCAGCTTGATCTTCTGGGCCCGGCGGGCGAGCTCGGCGACGAACCGCTCGCGCACGGACTCCTCGATGATCAACCGGGCCCCGGCGGAACAGACCTGGCCGCTGTGGATGAAGGCGGCGTTGAGGGCCTGGTCGACGGCGGTGTCAAAGTCCTCGGCGGTGTCGCAGGCGTCGGCGAACACGACATTGGGGTTCTTGCCGCCGAGCTCGAGCGCGACCTTCTTCACCCCCGGCGCGGCCGCCTCCATCACCTTCGTACCGCTGGCCAGGCCGCCGGTGAAGGACACCAGGTCCACATCGGGGTGCTCGGCCAGCCGGGCGCCGACGGGGTCCCCGGTGCCGGTCACCAGATTGCCGACCCCGGCCGGCAGCCCGGCCTCGACCAGCAGCTCCATCAGGTACATCGTCGACAGCGGGGTCAGTTCGCTGGGCTTGACGACAAAGGTGTTGCCCGCGGCGAGCGCCGGGGCGATCTTCCAGCTGGCCTGAAGCAGCGGGTAGTTCCAGGGGGCGATCAGCGCGCAGACGCCCACCGGCTCGTACACGACCACGCTGTGTACGTCCTGGGTGCCCGCGTCGACCACGCGCCCGGCCGACTCGCCGACGACCAGCTGGGCGAAGTAGCGGAAGGCATTGGTGACGTCGTCGACGTCGACCCGCCCCTCTTCGAGCGTCTTGCCGGTGTCACGGCTCTCGAGCAGCGCGATCTTCTCGCGGTCGCGCTGTAGCAGATCGGCGACGCGGCGCAGCAGCCCCGCCCGCTCGGCCACGGGCGTATGCGGCCAGGGGCCCGTGTCGAAGGCGCGGCGGGCGGCGGCGACGGCCGCGTCGGCGTCGTCGGCGCCGCCTTCGGATACGACCGCGAGGGTCTTGGCGTCCGCGGGGTCGAGGACCTCCCGCTGCGCGCCGGACGCGGCGGCGCGCCACGCCCCGTCCACATGAATGGTCTCGACTGCCGACACGTCGCTCTGCCTTCCGGTGCTACGGGACTCGCGCCGCCGACCGCGCCGGCAACGCGGAGCCCCTCCCCGAAAGGCCCGGACCTATGCGTGATTGTCGTTCGAAAGTGGTCGGGCTCACGTGGTCACAAACTGTGCGCACTCACGCACAGATGCTCATCGCAGGCCTCATTGGGCCGCGCGCTCGTCGCTGCCGGCCACCTTGGCCGTGGTGACGGCGATGCGGTTCCAGGTGTTGATGGTGGAGATCAGGGCCAGGAGCCGGGCCAGCGCGGACTCGTCGAAGTGGGCGGCCGCGTGGGCGTAGACCTCGTCGCTCACCCCGCCCTGGGAAACCAGGGTGACGGCCTCGGTGAGGTCGAGGGCCGCCCGCTCCTCGGGGGTGAAGAAGTGGGCGGCCTCCCGCCACACGGCGACCATGTGCAGGCGCTCCTCGCTCTCCCCGGCCTTGCGAGCGTCCGAGGTGTGCATGTGCAGGCAGTACGCGCAGCCGTTGAGCTGCGAGGAGCGGATCTGGACCAGCTCGACCAGCGCGGGGTCCAGGCCCTCGCGGGCGGCGGCGTCGAAGCCGATCAGGGCCTTGAACACCTTCGGCGCGGCCTTGGCGAACTCGACCCGGGGCGCGTGGTTGTTTGTGTTGCCGTGCGGGGTGCTGTGCGTGTTGCTGTGTGTGTTGTCGTTCGTCATGACCATGAATCTATGGCCGCGATAGACCGGCTGGAAGGTGCATTCTCACTGCGGATTCATGGGTCAATTCGATGGTTCGACTCAATGGGACAACTCGATGGTTCGACTCGATGGATCGCGTCAGCTCAGGCGGAAGGAGTCGACGGCGGTCTGCTGGATCTCCTGCTGTCCGGCGCGGTCGTCGGCCGGGCCAATGACCAGGACGGCGTACATCGTGCCGTCGGACGCGGTGAAGCGGTGGTCGAGGACGCGCCGGGAGCCCCCGTACTTCTCGCTGTCGTAGGTGTACTCCAGCTCCGCCGGGTCCATGGCGCCCTGCCCGGTCCGCCCCAGGGCGATCTGCTCATAGCCGCTCTGCCGCGCGGCGATCCGCTCGGCTTCCTGCGCCGACTCGTACGGCGTCCGCTCCGGGCCGTGCAGCTCGAAGATCTGCACCATGGTGGCCTGGTCGGACGAGGTGTAGAAGACGCTGGGGCCTTCCGCGGTGCGCCGCCAGCCGTCCGGGACGGCGAGGGTGAAGCCCGCCGGGTCGTCCTCCGTGCGGAATCCCGCGGGCGGGGACCCGAAGGGCGTGGCCGAGGGCGACAGGGACGGGGATTGGGCCGGGGACTCGGACGGCGGGTCGTACGGGCCCGCCGACGGGGAGGCCGACGGGGTGCCGGACTCCTGGCCGGGGGTCGGAAACGCGTCGTCGGGCGGTGTCCCGTCCGTGCTCGACGGGCCGGGCGCCGAACTCTCACCCACCCCGGGGACGGGGCCCGCCCGATACCCGCCCTTGCCGTCGCTCCCGAACGCCACCCATCCGGCGAACGCGAGCGCGCCGCACAACACCACCGCCACGGCGGCCGCCCGCAGGCCCCGCCGCGCATCCCCGACCGATGGCGGCGCGGGTGCGGCGCCGCCGTCCATCCACTCCTGCCGCTCCGCGTCCGCGTCGCTCATCCAAGCCCCCCGACGATTGAACTCTTCTGCAACTTCTGCCGCCGCTTCTGTCGCCGCGCGCGTCGCGCGATCTCAGCCGCCCAGCAGCGCGCCGAGCGTCTGCCCCAGGGCCACACCGGACGCCAGCACGCCGATGCTCGCGCTCGCGTCCTGAAGCAGCGCTCGAAGCCGGGTGAGGCGGCCGGGGGCCGCCGCCCCGGTGCGCCGGATCTCGTCCTCGGCCTCGGACAGCTCGTCCGCCAGCGCGCTGACCGCGGGGCTCTCGACAAGCCGGTCAAGATCCGTGGCAAGCTGCCGCACGGCCTCCAGCAACTGCTGGTACGCGGGGTCGCACGGGACCGTTTCCCCGCGCACGTTCACGATGTGGTTGTGGTCGCCGATGCCTACGACGCCGCCGCGGACATTGCCGATGTGGATGTCGCCGTACGCACGCCCGCCCGCCCCGGCGGGATCCTGCCCATGCTCCGCGCCCGTGTCCCTGGCCATGCTCTCCCCCCGAGGCCGGCGTCACCCCTTACCGGCAACTCCTCTCAAAATAGGGGAAGCTGAGCCACAGCCATAGAGAAATGGCAAAAGGGCCACCCTCCGGAGTGAATACCGGAAGATGACCCTTCGGATAGGGCCTCGGATCAGGCCGCTCAGATCAGGCCGATCAGATCAGGCCGAGGCCGCGCACGGCCTCGCGCTCCTCCTCGAGCTCCTTCACCGACGCGTCGATGCGGGAGCGCGAGAAGTCGTTGATCTCCAGGCCCTGGACGATCTCGAACTTGCCGTCCTTGGCGGTCACCGGGAAGGACGAGATGAGCCCCTCCGCCACGCCGTACGAGCCGTCGGAGACCACACCGGCGGAGGTCCAGTCCCCGGCCGGGGTGCCGTTGACCCAGGTGTACACGTGGTCGATGGCGGCGTTGGCGGCGGAGGCGGCCGACGAGGCACCGCGCGCCTCGATGATCGCGGCACCGCGCTTGGCGACGGTCGGGATGAACGTCTCGGCCAGCCACTGCTCGTCGTTCACGACCTCGGCGGCGTTCTTGCCCGCGACCTCGGCGTGGAAGACGTCCGGGTACTGGGTGGCGGAGTGGTTGCCCCAGATCGTGAGCTTGGCGATCTCCGCGACCGGGACGCCGGTCTTCTTCGAGAGCTGCGAGAGGGCGCGGTTGTGGTCCAGACGGGTCATCGCGGTGAAGCGCTCGGCCGGTACGTCCGGGGCGGCGGCCTGGGCGATGAGCGCGTTGGTGTTCGCCGGGTTGCCGACGACCAGGACCTTGATGTCGTCCGCGGCGTGGTCGTTGATGGCCTTGCCCTGCGGCTTGAAGATGCCGCCGTTGGCCTCCAGCAGGTCGCCGCGCTCCATGCCCTTCGTCCGCGGCCGGGCGCCGACCAGGAGCGCCACGTTCGCGCCGTTGAAGGCCACGTTCGGGTCGTCGGTGATGTCGATGCCCTGAAGCAGCGGGAAGGCGCAGTCGTCGAGCTCCATCGCGGTGCCCTCGGCGGCCTTCAGGCCCTGCGGGATCTCCAGGAGGTTCAGCTTGACCGGCACGTCCGCGCCGAGGAGCTGGCCGGAGGCGATGCGGAAGAGCAGCGCGTAGCCGATCTGGCCGGCCGCGCCGGTGACGGTGACATTGACGGGAGTGCGGGTCATGGCGGTCTCCTGCGCTGTGTTTTCTGTCGATCTCTTGGTGTCGAGATACCGGCGTCAGGCTATCCGACGAGGATGCACGGGGCCCCAGGGGCCACTGTGTAACCGCTCACCGCCGACAGACAAGGCCCGGCCGCAGACAGGCCGGGCCCGGGACGGGCATTCGGCGGCCGCCTGCCGCAAGGAGGGGGGAGTAGCAGGCGGCCGCCACGGTGCCATGCCGCACCCGTGGGGGGCTCGGCGTGCGCCTGCCCCGATTCGGCGAGCGCATTCCCCCCGACACGGATATTCCTTGGAGATCCCCTCGGACGAGGGCCCTTGTCGGGGGTCGCGCTACGGCGCGCCGGTGCGGGAGGGGGTGCCGGTGCGGGACGTGGCGCTGGTGCGGGAGGGGGTGCTGGTGTGCCCCGCGGCCGTCGCGGTGCAGCCGCGCTGTCCGGTGGTGAGGGTGGCGCAGGCCTTGGCGCGGGCGGTGGAGTCGACCGCGATCATCCGGGTGTAGGCGTCGCCGTCGGCGTTGACCTTGCCGTTCCCGGCGCGCGCCGGGCCGACGGCGCCCCGGGCGGGCGCGGTCACCTGTAACCGGTCGCCCGGGGCGGCCTTGGTGATCCGGGCCCACGCCGCCCCGCACACCTTGCTGTAGCGCACCTCGACATAGGCGCTGCCCACGGTCACGCTCGCGGTCGTCCTGGCGTACGCGCCACCGCACCCCATGGCCTCGGGGTCCTTGCCGGCGCACTCCTGGCCGGCGCACTTCACCCCGCTGGGCAGGCTGGGGCCGGTGGTCGTGGTCCACCCTGGCGTCGGGGCCTTCGCTCGCTCGTCCGCGCGGCCGCCCGGGTTGACCAGCAGGACCGCCGCCGCGCCCATGAGCAGCACCCCGACCGCCGCGGCGACGAACAGCGGGACGCGTCGGCGGCGCCCGTCCGGCGGCGGCGACCCGGCGTCGGGATCGCCCGCGCGCGGCGGGCCCGGCTGATCAGGCGGCTCGGGAAGCGAGGCCGGTGCGGCGGAGACGAGCGGAGGGTCCGCCACGGGCGCCACGGGCGGCACGGCTGTAGCCCTGCGCACCGCCGCCTCGGTACGGGGCATCTCGGCGCCAGGTGCCCGGGTACGGGGTGTCTCGACGCGGGGTGCCTCGGTACGGGGTGCCTCGACGCGGGGTGCCTCGGTACGGGGTGCCTCGACACGGGTCGACTCGGCTCCGGCCTCCTCCGCCGTGCGGCCGTTCCTCGACTGCGGCAGCGGGCTCGCCTCCCCCAGCGTGGCCCGTGCCTGCGCGACCCTGATCGCCTCCATCGTGACGTCGTGCCGTAACTCGGAGCGGCTCCACGCGCGCTCCGCCAGCTCCCACAGGGTGCTCAGATGCTCGACGTCCGTGCCCGTCGCCTCGGCCAGCGCCACCACGGCGCCCTGGGGCGGCAGCAGACGACCGTTGAGGTAGCGCTCCCAGGATGTCTTGCTGTAGCCGGTGCGGTCGGCGACCGCGACGAGGCCCAGCTCGCTGTTCTCGACAAGCCTGCGCAGTTGCCCGACGAACTCCCGAACCTGCGGATCGAGCTCCTCCGGCAGCTCCCTCCAACGAGGCATTGCCTCCCCCTGTCCCCCCGTGTATCCGTGAACTTCCCGTGCTCTGCCCCCGCTTGGGCCCTCCGAGAGTCCTGGATCCGTTACCCAGGGAGATGGCCCGCCCAAGGATGACAGTTCCCCCAGCAGGGGCGCACCGGAGCATTCCGGACCTGGGCGCGCTCCCCATGCGCCCCTACACGGCTGTTGCGCACCCGAGATGTCGTACCGGAATGGTCACTTCCGCGCCACAGGCCCTCGACGTCCATTGATCCAGCAGCCCTCTTAACAGAACCCTTATCTCAGACGGCCCGTCCTTCTTCGGGGGAGAGGACGGGCCGTCGCAGTGCGCGGGCGGTGAGCGGTCAGGTGGCGAAGACCTCATCGTCCTATCGGACGGTGAAGTGCACCACGTCCTCCAGGAACGGGACTTCCAGCCAGGGGTCGGGCTGGGCCATCAGCGACAGCAGCACGATCGCCGACCCCAGCACCCCGTACGTCAGCATGTCGGTGAAGCGGGAGCGCACCGCCAGCATCCCGACCTCCGGCAGCGCCCACCGCAGCAGCGCGCCCGTCAGCAGGGACAGCCCCACCAGGACCGTGCCCGCGCGGAACGCGTCCAGGGCCACCACCAGCAGCCCCACGCCGACGCCGGCCACCACCACCAGCAGCGGCCACTGGCGGGCGGGCGCCGGGGCGCCGCCGGACGCCGCGCGGCCGCCGCCCTCGGGGCGGGCGGTGTCCCGGGTGATCAGGGGAAAGCGGCGCGATCTGGCGGCAGGGGGCGCCGCCGCTCCGTTGGACGCCGCCGGGGGGAGCTGTCCGGCCGGTTCCGCAGCCGGCTCGCCGGCCTCAGCCGGCATGCCCGGCACCGCTGTCGCCGTCGCCGTCGGCGGCCTTGGCGGCCCGCTCCGCGGCCTCCACCACGTTGACCAGCAGCTGGGCGCGGGTCATCGGGCCGACACCGCCCGGGTTCGGGGAGATCCAGCCCGCGACCTCGTTCACGTCGGGGTGCACATCACCGGCGATCTTGCCGTGCTCGTCCCGGCTGACGCCGACGTCGAGCACCGCCGCCCCCGGCTTGACGTCCTCCGCCTTGATCAGGTGCCGCACCCCGGCCGCCGCCACGATGATGTCGGCCTGGCGCAGCAGCCCGGACAGCTCGCGGGTGCCGGTGTGGCACAGCGTGACCGTGGCGTTCTCCGAGCGCCGGGTGAGCAGCAGCCCGATCGACCGGCCGACGGTGATGCCGCGGCCGACCACCACCACGTGGGCGCCGTTGATCTCCACGCCGTGGTGGCGCAGCAGCTGGATGATGCCGTACGGGGTGCACGGCAGGGGGCCGGTCTCGTTCAGCACCAGCCGGCCGAGGTTCGTCGGGTGCAGCCCGTCGGCGTCCTTGGACGGGTCGATCAGCTCCAGCACACGGTTGGCGTCGATGCCCTTGGGGAGCGGCAGCTGGACGATGTAGCCCGTGCAGCCCGGGTCCTCGTTGAGCTCCCGTACGGCCGCCTCGATCTCCTCCTGGGTGGCGGTCTCGGGCAGGTCGCGCCGGATGGAGGAGATGCCGACCTCGGCGCAGTCGCGGTGCTTGCCCGCGACGTACCACTTGCTGCCCGGGTCCTCGCCGACCAGCACGGTCCCGAGGCCGGGGTGGATGCCCTTGGCCTTGAGCGCCTCCACTCGGCTGACGAGATCGGACTTGATCGCGGCTGCGGTTGCCTTGCCATCGAGAATCTGCGCGGTCATGGCTTCATCCTCCCGGATGCGGGGACGTCTGTTCCAATCAGGGCCGAAAGGCCGCACCCCACCTCTCGGGGGTGCGGCCCTCGGTCCCTCGTTCCGTATGCCTCGGTGCGCCTCAGTACGCCTTGGCGCGCCTCAGTGCGCCTCAGTGGAAGAAGTGGCGCGTGCCCGTGAAGTACATGGTCACGCCCGCCTTCCGGGCCGCCTCGACGGTCAGCTCGTCGCGGACCGAGCCGCCCGGCTGCACCACGGCCTTGATCCCGGCCTCCGCCAGCACCTCCAGGCCGTCGGGGAAGGGGAAGAAGGCGTCGGACGCCGCGTACGAGCCGCCCGCCCGCTCCTCGCCCGCCCGCTGCACGGCCAGCTTCGCCGAGTCGACGCGGTTGACCTGGCCCATGCCGACGCCGACCGTCGCGCCGTCCTTCGCGAGCAGGATCGCGTTGGACTTCACGGCCCGGCAGGCGCGCCAGGCGAAGGCCAGCTCGGCCAGGCCGTCGGCGTCCAGCGCCTCGCCGGTCGCCAGGGTCCAGTTGGCCGGGTCGTCGCCCTCGGCCTGGAAGCGGTCCTTGGCCTGGACGAGCGTGCCGCCCTCGATGGGGCGCTGCTCGACGACGGCCGCGGGCGCGTCGGCGCAGCGCAGCACGCGGATGTTCTTCTTGCGGGCCAGCACCTCGACGGCGCCGTCCTCGTACGCCGGGGCGACGATGACCTCGGTGAAGATCTCGGCGACCTGCTCGGCCATGGCGACCGTCACCGGGCGGTTGACTGCGATCACGCCGCCGAACGCCGACAGCGGGTCGCAGGCGTGCGCGTTGCGGTGGGCCTCGGCGACGTCCGCTCCGACCGCGATGCCGCAGGGGTTGGCGTGCTTGATGATCGCGACGCAGGGCTGGTCGTGGTCGTACGCCGCACGCCGCGCGGCCTCGGTGTCGACGTAGTTGTTGTACGACATCTCCTTGCCGTGCAGCTGCTCGGCGTGCGCGAGGCCCTTGCCGCTGCCGTCGCTGTAGAGCGCGGCGGGCTGGTGCGGGTTCTCGCCGTAGCGCAGGACCTGCTCGCGCGCGTAGGTGGCGCCGATGAAGTCCGGCCAGGGGCTCTCGTCAGCGGCGTAGCCGTCGGCGAACCAGTTGGCCACCGCCACGTCGTACGCCGCGGTGTGCTGGAACGCCTCGCTCGCCAGCCGCTTGCGCTGCTCCAGGTCGAAGCCGCCCTCCGCGGCGGCCTTCAGCACGTCCGCGTAGCGCCCGGGGTTGACGACCACGGCCACCGACGGGTGGTTCTTGGCGGCAGCGCGGACCATGGAGGGGCCGCCGATGTCGATCTGCTCGACGCACTCGTCGGGCGAGGCACCCGAGGCGACGGTCTCCCGGAACGGGTAGAGGTTGACGACGACCAGCTCGAAGGGCTCGACGCCCAGCTCCGCGAGCTGCTCGCGGTGCGAGTCGAGCCGCTGGTCGGCGAGGATGCCCGCGTGGACGCGCGGGTGCAGCGTCTTGACGCGGCCGTCGAGACACTCGGGGAAGCCGGTCAGCTCCTCCACCTTGGTGACCGGGACGCCCGCGGCGGCGATCTTCGCCGCCGTCGAGCCGGTCGAGACGAGCTGGACCCCGGCCGCGTCCAGCCCCCGGGCCAGCTCCTCGAGCCCCGACTTGTCGTAGACGCTGACCAGCGCGCGGCGGATGGGCCGCTTCGTACCTTCGGCGGTCACGGGATCCTTACCTTTCGTCCCTCAATGCGGTAGCCGTTGCGGGCCAGACGCCCCACGACCTCGACGAGCAGCGAGCGCTCGACTTCCTTGATCCGCTCGTGCAGAGCGGACTCGTCGTCCTCGTCCCGGACCTCGACCACGCCCTGGGCGATGATCGGGCCGGTGTCGACTCCGTCGTCGACGAGATGGACGGTGCAGCCGGTCACCTTCACGCCGTACGCGAGCGCGTCGCGCACGCCGTGGGCACCGGGAAAGCTGGGCAGCAGCGCGGGGTGGGTGTTGACGCACCGGCCGCCGAAGCGGGCGAGGAACTCCTGGCCCAGGATCTTCATGAACCCCGCCGAGACCACGAGGTCCGGCTCGTACACGGCCGTCGCCACGGCCAGCGCCCGGTCCCACTCGGCTCGGGTGGCGTGGTCCTTCACCCGACATACGAAGGTGGGGATGCCGGCGCGCTCGGCGCGCTCCAGGCCTGCGATGCCGGCGCGGTCGGCTCCGACGGCCACGACCTCAGCCCCGAAGCCGGAGGCGCCCTCGGCGGCGATCGCGTCGAGGAGCGCCTGCAGATTCGTCCCGGAACCGGAGACGAGGACGACGAGGCGGGCGGGGCGCTCGGGGCGGGCGGCGAGGGGAGGCGGGGAGGCCACGGCGGGGATCTTTCTCGCGGGCGATGCGGGGCGAAGCGGGGGTGGGGCGGGGTGGGGCAGGCGGTGCGGACGCCGGGCGCGGTGGCGCGGCGGGGTGGTGTGAAGGCTCGGGCGGGTGCTTCTCTGTGGTGGTGCGACTGCGTTTGTGTGGTCGTACAAGGTCGCGGAGTCCTGAATTCCGGGGAACTCTACGAAGCCGCCGACCGTCAGCAACGATACCGGCACATGAAACGGCCCCCGGGGGACGGGGGCGGGCGCGGGAGGTAGCGTCTGGACTGCGAATCCGACTGACGCCGTGGGAACCACCGTCGCGCCCGCGCAGGGGAGCCGTACGGCGCAGGCTGTACGGAAGCCTTGCGTGCATCACGACGACACAAGGGGAAGACACCTCCACATGCCGGACCGACGCCGCCGCGCGGCTCACTGCCTCACGCCGACCCCTGCCCGTACCGGGGGGCCGCGATGAGGCACGCCCGCACGCCGCGCACGACGCCGCTGCTCCGGGAGCAGCAGTCCCCGTCCTCCTCCACCTCGCCCGAGGGCTCGCCCGCCGGGCGCCAGGAGGACAACCCCTTCGCGCCGCCGCCGGAGGGACGGCCGGACCAGCCCTGGCAGCCCAGGCACCGGCCCGACGCCGCGCCGGGCGGCGGTGAGGGCGCCGGCAACAATGGCAACGACAACGGCAGCGACAACGGCAGCGGTGGCCCCGATGACGGCCGCGCCGCGCCCGGTGGGCCCGGCGCCCCGTGGCCCAGTGCCCCCGGCGGGCCCGGCGGCCCGGGCGACGGCGCACAGGGCGGCCAGGACGGCCAGGGTGGCCAGGACGGCCCGCCGCAGCAGCCTCCGGCCTGGGGCAGCCAGTGGAGCAGCCGCCAGCCCGGCCGCCAGAACGGCAACTTCGGCTCGAACCCTGGCCGACCGTCCGGGACGGGCGGCCAGGGCGGCTCGGGCAGCCCGCGCTGGGACCCGAACGACCCGGCCCAGCGGCGCGGACGCTACGCCCTGCTCGCGGGCATGTGGGCCTTCTTCTTCGCGCTGTTCAGCCTGCCGGAGATCGCGCTGCTGCTCGGGGCGCTGGCCCTCTACTGGGGCATCAGCTCCCTGCGCGCCAAGCCGCGCCGGCCGGCGCCGACGCCGCCCGCGGCCGTCCCGCTGAACGCCCCGCCGCCCACCCCCGGCGCCACCCCGGCCCATCTCCCGGCACCGGGCACCGGCCCCTCGAAGCCGCAGGCCACGGCGGCGATCAGCGGGCTGGTCACGGGCGGTCTCGCGCTGGCCATCGTCGTGGCGACCTTCACCGTCCAGGTCGTCTACAGCGACTACTACTCATGTGTGGACGACTCCCTCACCCAGACCTCCCGGAACGCCTGCGAGGACCTGCTGCCGAAGCAGCTCCGGCCGCTGCTCAGCACGGAGGACTGAGCGGGACCGAGGGGCCCGAGGAGCCCTGCGCAAACCGGGCCCCGACACGCCGGGCCTCAGCATGCCGGGCCCCGGCAAACCAGGCCTGAGCACACAGGGGCGGCTGCGACGCGGATACGTCGTAGCCGCCCGCCCCTTTCACGTTCCCCAGCACCCCGAACCCCGGCATCCGGCCACGGTCTTCGTGCTGTTCGCCGCCGTCACACATGGCGGACCGTCGGCGCACTCCCCCGCGGGACAGGCCCTGAGCGCCTCACGGCCCAGGTCGGCGGGCGGCGCCGCGGGCGGGTCGGCCTTGGGGCCCGGAGCCGTGTCGTAGCGCGGGAAGAACTGCCGCCACCAGGACACGGAGGACGCGGAGGACACGGAGGACGACGGCGCGGCGGCGCCGCCCGCCCCGCCGTCCCCGCCGTCCCCGGCGCCCTGCTCGCTCTGGCCCTCGGCCTCCGGACGCGATGCGGGCGCCGCCGAGGCGGCCCAGGCCCGGGCCTCCGCCTTACGGGCCACCCAGGCCATCAGCGCGGGCACGAACAGCCGCAGCCACCGCAGGAGGACCGCTCCGGGAATCCCGGGCAGGGCCGTCCAGGCCAGCGTCGCCACGCCCGTATGCCACCAGCTCGGGCCCAGCTCGGCGAGCCCGTGGGTGCCCAGGGCCCCGCCCGACGCTCCGGCGAGCAGCGCCATCGCGGCGGCGCAGCCGAGCGAGGCGCCCGCGGCCATCAGGGCGGTCTGCGCCCACCCCCACACCGACACGGCCGGCCGCAGCGCCCGCCCCTCGCCTCCGGCCCCGCCTCTGGCCTCGCCTCTTTCTCCGGCCCCGTCCCCGCCTCCGCCCTCTTTGCCGCCCTCGACTCCGCCCTGGACGGCCTGACCGCCCCGACCGCGCTCGCCGCCCTGGGCGCCCTGGCCGCCGTCCACCCGCCGTACCGCCGCGACCGCGACGAACCACGCCACCGACGCCCCCGCCGCGCACCCCGTCAGCCAGCTCAGCGGGACGCCCCCGCCCTCGGCGGGCAGCGCGGCCAGCAGGGGGAAGTGGGGGAGGTCGGGGTAGTCCGCCACGCCCAGCGGGCCGACGGCGGCGGCGCCGACCGTGAACCCCGGGCCGAGTCCGTACGCCGCGCCCCAGACGATCGCGTTCGGCAGCAGCGCCAGGCTGATCAGCAGCACCGCGAAACGGCCGGACCACACGTCGCTGAGCTCCAGGAACGCCACCTGCACCGCACCCGCGTGGCTCATCAGCGACACCGCCGTGAGCAGCGCGCCGCAGCCGAGCAGCACGATCACGGCGCCCCCGGCGGACCGCAGCACGGCGGCGCGGAAGACGGGGGTCCGGTACGCCGGGGGCCGGAGCCCGGCGGCCCCGGGGGCGGCGCCCCGGCGCCCGGCGGCCGAGCGGAGCCGCACGAAGGGCACAAGGCACACCAGGCGTACCAGGCGCTTGAGCCGGTGACGGGCCGAAACGAGCCGTACGGCGCGCGGCAGCCGGGCGAGCAACCGCGCACGCAACCAGTCCTTCAGCCGACCCCGCCACCGGCGGCACGCCTCGCGCGCGGAGGCGGGCAGCAGCGGTCTGGGGAACCGCCCGTCCGCGGCCCACACCCCCACCGCGACGGCCGCCGCGGCGATGAGCGGCAGATGCAGCAGAGCGCTGAGCGGCTCGACATGCAGCGGCCCCGTCGAGGCGTACACCACGACGGCCACCCCGACCAGCAGATAGCCGCCCGTCACCCATCCGAAGGCGGTGCGCGGGTGGAGCGTGCCCTCCCCGGGCACCCACAGCCCCGCGCCGCCGGCCGCCTCAGCAGCCTCCTCCGCCTCCTCCGGCACTCCCGTCTCGATCGCGTGCCGCCCGGCCCGGTAGAGCAGCCAGCACGGCAGGGCACTGAGCAACAGCGGGGTGAGCGCGACGGGCGCGGAGTCCCCCGACAGCGTCTCGGTCCGTACGAGCTCCGCGCCATGCGCGAGAAGCCACAGGTCGGCGGCGATGTGCAGGGCACCGTCCGGGCTGCTGTCGGGGGCCGAGGAGGTGATCCACAGCAGGAGTACGACGACGGCGAGCGCGCCCAGCCCGAGCCCCGCGGCGACGACGCCGCCGAGGAACGCCTCTCTCACCTCGGAGGAGGGGCGCCGAAGCGCGGCGCGGCCAGGGGAGGACAACGACGGGCTGCGATCGGTCAATTGGGTCACGCGCCCATGCTGCCAATAACCTCCGTTTCATCCGTACATCAGGCGATTAGTCGCCGTGTCGTAAAGATTGCGCTTATGTACCTTTCGCGGTAGAGGCGGCGGTGAAAGGCAACGGGGACAGCAAAAGGCGCGGGCCCGCACCACCCCGTGGGTGGTGCGGGCCCGCGCCCGTGAGCCGTACGCTCCGGCCGGCGGCGTCAGCCGGCCAGCGCGGCGCGCGCCAGGCGGGCGGTCTCGGACGGGGTCTTGCCGACCTTCACGCCCGCGGCCTCCAGGGCCTCCTTCTTCGCCTGCGCGGTGCCGGAGGACCCGGACACGATCGCACCGGCGTGGCCCATGGTCTTGCCCTCGGGCGCGGTGAAGCCCGCCACATAGCCGACGACCGGCTTGGTGACATTGGCCTTGATGAAGGCCGCGGCCCGCTCCTCCGCGTCGCCGCCGATCTCGCCGATCATCACGATCAGGTCGGTGTCGGGGTCGGCCTCGAAGGCGGCCAGGGCGTCGATGTGGGTGGTGCCGATGATCGGGTCACCACCGATGCCGACGCAGGACGAGAAGCCGATGTCCCGCAGCTCGTACATCATCTGGTAGGTCAGCGTGCCGGACTTCGACACCAGACCGATCCGGCCCGGCTTGGTGATGTCGGACGGGATGATGCCCGCGTTCGACTGACCCGGCGTGATCAGACCCGGGCAGTTCGGGCCGATGATGCGGGTCTTGTTGCCCTTCTGGCCGGCGTAGGCCCAGAAGTTGGCGGTGTCGTGGACCGCGATGCCCTCGGTGATCACGACGGCGAGCGGAATCTCGGCGTCGATCGCCTCGATGACCGCGTCCTTGGTGAACTTCTCCGGGACGAAGATGACGGTGACGTCGGCGCCGGTGGCCTCGATGGCCTCCTTGACGCCGCCGAAGACCGGTACCTCGGTGCCGTCGAAGTCGACCTTCGTACCGGCCTTGCGCGGGTTCACACCGCCGACGATGTTGGTGCCCGAGGCAAGCATCCGCCGGGTGTGCTTCTGGCCCTCGGACCCGGTCATCCCCTGGACGATGACCTTGCTTTCCTTGGTGAGGAAGATAGCCATGGTGTTGGTGACCTGTTCCCTTACTTCGCAGCCGCGAGCTCGGCGGCGCGCTCGGCCGCTCCGTCCATGGTGTCCACCTGCTGCACGAGCGGGTGGTTGGCGTCGGTCAGGATCTTGCGACCCAGCTCCGCGTTGTTGCCGTCAAGGCGCACGACGAGCGGCTTGGTGACCTCTTCGCCCTTGGACTTCAGCAGCTCCAGGGCCTGCACGATGCCGTTGGCCACGGCGTCACAGGCGGTGATGCCGCCGAAGACGTTGACGAAGACCGACTTGACGTCCGGGTCGCCGAGGATGATCTCCAGGCCGTTGGCCATCACCTCGGCGGAGGCGCCGCCGCCGATGTCGAGGAAGTTGGCGGGCTTGACGTCACCGTGGTTCTCACCGGCGTACGCGACGACGTCGAGGGTCGACATGACCAGACCCGCGCCGTTGCCGATGATGCCGACCTCGCCCTCGAGCTTGACGTAGTTGAGGCCCTTGGCCTTGGCGGCCGCCTCGAGGGGGTTGGCCGCGGCCTTGTCCTCGAGCGCCTCGTGCTCCGGCTGGCGGAAGGCGGCGTTCTCGTCCAGGGAGACCTTGCCGTCCAGGGCGATGATCTTGCCCTCGCCCGTCTTGACCAGCGGGTTGACCTCGACGAGGAGGGCGTCCTCCGCGATGAAGACCTTCCACAGGGTCTGCAGGACCTCGGCGACCTGGTCGGCGATGTCGGCCGGGAACTTCGCCGCGGCGACGATCTCGGCGGCCTTCTCCTTGGTCACGCCCTCGATGGCGTCGACCGGGATCTTGGCGAGCGCCTCGGGGTTCTCCTCCGCGACCACCTCGATCTCGACGCCGCCCTCGACGGACGCCATGGCGAGGAAGGTGCGGTTGGTCCGGTCCAGCAGGAAGGAGACGTAGTACTCCTCCTTGATGTCCGCGGTCTGGGCCAGCATCACCTTGTGGACCGTGTGGCCCTTGATGTCCATGCCCAGGATCTGGGTGGCCTTCTCGACCGCGTCATCCGCGTCGGAGGCCAGCTTGACGCCACCGGCCTTGCCACGGCCGCCGACCTTGACCTGCGCCTTGACGACCGCGCGGCCGCCCAGTCGCTCGGTCACCTCGCGCGCCGCCTCAGGCGTGTCGATGACTTCACCGGCCAGCACCGGTACACCGTGCTTGGCGAAGAGGTCCCTCGCCTGGTATTCGAACAGGTCCACGCGCGTCCGTCCCTTTTCCTGGAAATCGCGGTTCGTTGTCTGCGCGGGCGTGCCGCGGCTGGCAGCGTGAGGACGCGATCTTTGACGAGGGCGGCACACGTGCGCCGGGTACGCGGCATGTCCGTCTCGCAGGTTATCCCCGCAGGACCTGCGTCCCTAAATCGCAGATCACACTGGCGCGGTGATTACGGTCACAGATCGCGACCATACCCACCTATCTTTGTACAGCCGTGCTGCTCGGAGGGGTGTGAGGGGCCTGAGCGGGGGGAACGCCGATCGGGCGGCCCTCTCCCCAAAGAGGACCGCCCGATCGGTCAAGCAGTTGCCGTACGGCGTACGGCTGGTGGTGTCATCAGACGTTCAGCCCACCGAGGCCGCCGAGGCCGTCAACGCCGTCGATGCCACCGACAGCGGGCAGCTCGGCCGGAACGGCCGGGAGGTCAGCCGGGACGGTCGGCAGCTCCGCGGCCGGAACGGCCGGGAGGTCCGCGGGGACGGCCGGCAGGTCCGCCGGGACGGCCGGCAGGTCAGCGGGAACGGTCGGCAGGTCGGCCGGAACGGTCGGCAGGTCGGCCGGAACGGTCGGCAGGTCAGCGGGAACGGCCGGCAGGTCGGCCGGAACGGTCGGGAGGTCCGCCGGGACCGTCGGCAGGCTCGTGACCGGGAGGGTCGGCAGGTCGGCCGGGACCGAGGGGACGCCCGGCAGGATCGGCAGCGCCGGGATGTTGGCGGCGTCCGTCAGGTCGCCGGGCAGCGCCGGGACCAGGGTCCGGGCGCCCGCGACGGCGTTGCCGGCGGTGATCTGCCCGTCGGTGGTCACCGTCAGGGTGAGGCCCTGCACGAGCAGCACGCTGTCGGCGGCCACGCCCGTCGCGCTGTCCTGGGCGCCGTTGGCCAGGTTCTGGGCGTACGGGGCGACCTGCAGGTACACGTCGTCGGCCAGCACGCCGGCGTCACCGACGGCCTGCTGGGCCACGGGGGTCACCTTGGCGATCACGCCGTTCCCGGCAGGCTCGCCCGGGGCGATGGAACCGGCGGCCGCCTGGGCGTCGCCCACGACGCGCTGGGCCTTGCCGGCCAGCTCCTCCGGGCGGACACCCGCACCGGAGAGGGCGGCGAGCAGGTTGTCGGCCGAGCCGGGGGTGGCGGGCAGCTCAGGGGTGGCCGGAACGGCCGGCAGCTCGCCCGGGACCGAGGGGAGGGCGGGCACCGAGGGGGTGACGGGCACGGACGGCAGCGAGCCGAGGCCGGGGAGCTGCGGCACGACGCCGGGCACCTCGCCGGTGGGCAGGTCGACGCCGCCGGTGACCTTCTTGGCGGCCTTCTGCGCCTTCTTGACGGTCTTCTTGGCCTTCTTGACCGTCTTCGCCGGGTCGGCCTTGTCGGTGGCGCCGTTGGTGAGGCCGTCGGTCAGGCCGGTCACGTCGCCGACGCCCGGCAGGGCGCCCTTCGCGGTGCCGGTGACCTTCGAGGCCGCGCCGTCCACGGTGGCCTTGGCGCCGTCCACGGTCTTGCCGACGGTGTCGGTGACCTTGGAGGTGTCGGCCACGCCGTTGGTCACGTCCTTCACGCCGTCGGTCGGCAGCGTGTCCCCGGCCGTCTTGGTGGCGCCGTCGACGGTGCTGGTGACGCTGTCGGTGGAGGGAACCTCGGGGAGGTCGGCGGCGTTGGCGGCGGCGGTGCCGAGGGCCCAGATACCGGTGGCGGCGGCGACGACGAGGATGGAACGGCGGATGTTGTTACGCATGAGGGGGAAGTCCTTCGAATTCAGGGGGATGTTCGGACGGGCAGACCTGACCCGCCCCCGCGCGGCAGGTCTAAACAGACGGAGTGTTGGTCTGCCCTAGCCGGGGAATTCGAGGACTTCGTTGAATCGCTCACGCGTCGGCGCGGAGCTCTCCGCGCGGACGGCGCCGGGCCGCAGCCAGTGGCTCGCCGGGCCGCCCGGCACGAGGGCGGCATGGGTGTCCCCGTTACGGGGGGCGCCGCTGTCGCCGGTGCACTGGGAGACGGTCCCCACCGGGGAACCGGAGAAGGGGAAGGGAAGCGGCGCCGGAACGCCGTCACCCTGAGCCGGGCCGTGCGCCGCCCGGACGACCGGGGTCCGGTCGTGGTCGGCGACGGTGCGCGGCGCGGTCACGGCCGACCACGAGGCCGTGGGCCCCATGGCGGAAGTGGCGTGCGTGACCGGGTGCTCCGGGGCCTTGCCGCCCTTGGCCCGGTGGCCGTCGGACGGGCGCTGAGCAGGCACGGAACCGCTCGGACCGGTGTCGTCGTCCGCCCCGCCGAGCACGTCGGAGGGCAGGTGGACGGGCAGGGACTGGCCCGCCTGGTCCAGCAGGTCGGTGACCGGCTCGGTGAGGTCCCGGGTCTGCTTCTCGACCGGCCGTACGGCCTCCCGTACGGCGTCGTCGGTGACCAGGGCTGTGTCGTCGGTAACCTCGGCGGCGTCCTTCGTGTGCCGTGCCGCGGTGTCATCGGCGCTGCCCGGGTCGAGCAGCCCTGAGGCGGTCGACGAGTCGGCCGCCCCGCCCGCGTCCGTACGCTCCGCGGCGTGCGCGCTGCCCCCGAAGAGGAACGCGAGCGCCAGGAAACCCCCGAGGAACAGCGCCGCCAGCAGCGCCCGCCGCGCGGCCGCGGTGCGCGGCAGGCGCACTGCGACAGGCATGGCGGACACAGCAGACAAGAGAGGGGCCTTCCCAGACGTACGGGCATACGGGCATACGGAGCAGGGCGAAGCAGAGTTGGATCGACCAATCGGAAGGTCAGATTCACTTCCGTGGCGACGGGTTGATCCTTGCACGACGGGCGGGGGGCGGCGCAACCCCCCGGTTACTGATACAGCTCCTTGTCCGGTATGGGCAGTTGGCGCTTTTCGATCGCCGCGGCCATGACGTCGGGGAAGAGATCGGGGGTGCACGCGAAGGCGGGCGCGCCGAGCGCGGCGAGCGCCGCGGCGTGCTCGCGGTCGTAGGAGGGCGCGCCCTCGTCGGACAGCGCGAGCAGCGCGACGAACTGCACGCCGGACGCCTTCATCGCCGCGACCCGGCCCAGCATCTCGTCGCGTATGCCGCCCTCGTACAGATCGCTGATCAGGACGACCACGGTGTCGGCGGGGCGGGTGATCTGCGACTGGCAGTAGGCAAGCGCGCGGTTGATGTCCGTGCCGCCGCCGAGCTGGGTGCCGAAGAGCACGTCCACCGGGTCGTCCAGTTCCTCCGTCAGGTCCACGACGGCGGTGTCGAAGACGACGAGCCGGGTGGCGAGGGAGCGCATCGAGGCCAGTACGGCGCCGAACACGGAGGCGTAGACGACGGACGCGGCCATCGACCCCGACTGGTCGATGCACAGGATGACGTCCTTCTTCACCCCGCGCGCCGCGCGCCCGTATCCGATGAGCCGCTCGGGGACGACGGTCCGGTGCTCGGGGAGGTAGTTCTTCAGGTTCGCGCGGATGGTGCGGTCCCAGTCGATGTCGCGGTGGCGCGGACGGCTGGTCCGGGCGGTGCGGTCGAGGGCGCCGGTGAGGGTGGCGCGGGTGCGGGTGGCCAGCCGCTTCTCCAGGTCCTCCACGACCTTGCGGACGACGGCGCGGGCGGTGGTCTTGGTCGTCTCCGGCATCGCCTTGTTGAGCGAGAGCAGGGTCCCGACGAGGTGGACGTCCGCCTCCACGGCCTCCAGCATCTCGGGCTCGAGGAGCAGGGCGGACAGGCCGAGCCGATCGATGGCGTCGCGCTGCATGACCTGGACCACGGAGGTGGGGAAATATCTGCGGATGTCGCCGAGCCAGCGGGCCACTTGGGGTGCGGAGCCGCCGAGCCCGGCCGAACGCGGGCCGCCCCCCGGGGAGCCGCCGCGGGCGGTGGCCGCCGCGCCGCCGCCGGGGCCCGTCCCGCCGCCCGCGCCGTAGAGCGCTTCGAGCGTGCGGTCCATCGCGGCGTCCTGCCCGCTCAGCGCGCACCCGGTCCCGTCGCCGCCCTGCCCGCCGAGCACCAGCCGCCAGCGGCGCAGCCGCTCGTCCGTCCCGGCCGCGGCGGGCGCGGGCGGTGTGGCTTCCCCGGTCGTCTCCCCGGTCATTCGGCCACCTCCGACGCGTGGTTGTCGTGGTTGTCGTGGTTGTCGTGACT
This sequence comes from Streptomyces sp. LZ34, assembly GCF_053890475.1. Taxonomy (NCBI): domain Bacteria; kingdom Bacillati; phylum Actinomycetota; class Actinomycetes; order Kitasatosporales; family Streptomycetaceae; genus Streptomyces; species Streptomyces sp. LZ34. Next base: position 7,333,845 of record NZ_CM132680.1, on the reverse strand, counting down.
GTTGTGGTTGTCGTCGAACCCCAGGAGGAGGCGGACCATCGGCAGGGTGGCCGCCGCGCGCTCCTCGTCCAGGCTGAGGCCGAACCCGGGCACGGGTGGGCCGCCGACCGGGCGCGGGCCGTCGGCCGCAGCCGGTCCGCGGCGGACCAGCTCGCCGAGCGTGCGGCGCACCCCGGCGTCGTACGCCGCGAACGTGCGCCGCAGCAGCGGCAGTACGTCCGTGAACGCCTCCGCCGGGATGCCGGTGAGCCAGCTGTCGAGCAGGCCGAGCAGCCGTTCGTCGTGGACCAGGAGCATTCCGCCGCCCGCGCCGCCACCCACGAACCCCTCGATCCAGGACGCCGCTTCGGCCGGTGCGGTGCCGGGCGAGAGCACCAGGCCCATCAGCCGCGCCGCCTCGCCCTCGGCCAGCCGGCCGTCGTCCAGGAGCAGACGCGCGGCCCGGCCGCGGATCAGCCCTGAGACGCCGTCACGTCCGGCGAGCGCGCGCAGCACGGCGAGCCAGCGGGCCCGCAGCCCGACGGCGGTCCGACCGCCCGCGCCGCCCGGACCGCCCCCGCTCCCCCCGCCGACCGGACCGTCCGGGCCGCTTGGGCCGTCCGGGCCGCTTGGGCCGTCCGGGCCCGCATCGCCGCGCTCCGCGCCGCCAGAGCCGCCTTTGCCACTTGCGCTGCCCCTGTCATGCGCACTGTCCGGGCCACCCCCATCGCCCGGGTCGCCCCCGCCACCCGCACTCTCCGGGCCGCCCCCGCCGACCGCGCCGCTCGGACCGTCCCGGCCCGCTTCGCCGTGCTCCGCGCCACCCGCCCGGATCTCGGCCAGCAGGCCGATGGCCTGGTGCACGGCCTCCAGATGGCCGCGCATCTCGGCGGCGCCGTCCGTGTCGAGGCCGAAGCAGGCGGGCGGCAGCCCGACCAGGACGCGCTCGGCCAGCCCCACGGCGACCTCGGCCAAGGCGGCGGTGTCCGTGCCGCGCACGTCCCCGTAGCGCACCGACCGGACGAGCGCGGGCAGGGCCTGGGCGAGATGCCCGACGTCCGCGTCGAGCGCGGCCCGGTCGGCGAGCGCGCGCATCACGACCGGCAGCGCGTCCGGGAGCCCGGCGAGCAGACAGCGCTCGGCCAGGTCCGTGACCTCGCCGAGAGCGGTGGCGTCCACCGCCTTGGCCTCCGCCCTCGTCGTGGCGGCCGACAGCACGGTGGTGCCCCACACCCCGGCCTCGGCGACCCGCACCGACAGCTCCGGCTCCCAGCGCAGCCGCCAGGTCTCCCGGAAGGTGCCGGTGCTGCCGCGCGAGGCGGCCGGGGTCCCCCAGTCGACGCCGAGCAGCCGCAGCCGGTGCAGCAGGCGGCTGCGCGCGGCGTCGGTCTCCTTGCGCAGGTCCAGCTCCAGCTCGCGCTCGAGCGCCTCCGGCTTGAGCCGCAGCGAACGCTGCGTGCGCGCCAGATCCCGCTGGAGCGGAGTGGCGGGTGCCGACTCGGGCACCTCCCCCAGGACGTCCCCGACGACCAGCCGGTCGTGGACGAACGCGAGCGGCACATCGGAGCCCTCGCACATCACCGCCCGCGCCGCGTCCATGGTCTCGGCGAGCCCGGCCAGCGGCCGGCCGCGCACGGCGGCGAGGGTCTCGGCGAGCCGTACGGCCTCGATGACATGCGCGGACGAGACGGCGAAGTCCTCGGCGCGCAGCAGCCCGGCGACCTTGGTCAACCAGCGCTCCAGCGGGCGGTCCGCGGCGTGGAAGAGATGGCTGTACCAGCCGGGGGAGGTGATCCCCGCGCCGTAGCCGCTGTGCCGGGCCAGCCGACGGTGTGTCCACGGCACCCAGCTGAGCTCGACCTTGACCTTCGGCAGCCCCTTGAGCAGCCCGCGGTCGGCCGTCACGGTCGTCCGCTCGGCCAGCGCCGGGACGTGCCAGGCCCCGCACACGACGGTGACCCGGTCCCCGAACTCCCGCCGGGCCTCGCGCAGCCGCAGCCGCATCTGCGCCTCACGCGCGGCGTCGTGCTCATGCCCGCCGTGGCCGTACTCGGCGCGGAGAACGGCCATGGCTTCGCCGAGCGCGGCGAACGACGCGACGGCCCCGGTCCCACCCCCCGTCCCGAGTGCCCCGCCTGCCCCGCCCGCCTCGTCGGCCGGCCCCGCACCCCCCGCCGCGCCCGGGCCGATGCCGCGGTGCTCGACGACGTCCTCCCACCAGCGCTCCGGCTCGTCGTATCCGGCGGCCTCCGCGAGCACCGCGAGCGGATCCACCCGCAGCCGTCCGGCCGGATCCTCCTCCGAGACCTCGTCACCGGCGGCCCGGCCCTCACCACGCACGCCGGCCGGGTCGGCGATGGGCTCCGCTCCGGCCACGCGGGCCGTTCCGCCCGGGTCGCCCTGGCCGGCCGCGCCCTCCGGCTCGGCCTCTCCCTCCGTACCCGTGCGGGCGGCCATGGCCAGGGAGTTCGTCGCCGGGAGGTCGATGAACCGTACGGGGACGCCGCGGGACAGGGCCCACTGGATGGCCACCCATTCCGGCGAGAACTCGGCCAGCGGCCAGAACGCGGCCTGCCCCGGGTCGCCCACCGCGTGGGCGAGCAGGGCCACGGGGGGCCGCATGCCCTCCTCCGCGGCGAAGCCGACGAGCGCGTCCGCCTCCGGTGGTCCCTCGATGAGCACGGCGTCGGGCTCGCACGCGTCGAGCGCCGCCCGTACGGCCCGCGCGGAGCCCGGGCCGTGGTGCCGTACGCCCAAAAGCAGCGGCCACGGGGGCTCCGCCGCGTCCGGCCGGGGCCCGGGCGGGGGCGCCGCGCGGCCCGGGGCGGCGGTGCTCACGCGCTCACCTCGCGGCACGCGCGGTAGAAGTCCTTCCAGCCGTCGCGCTCGCGGACCACCGTCTCCAGATACTCCTGCCAGATGACCCGGTCCGCCGCCGGGTCGCGGACGACCGCGCCCAGGATGCCCGCGGCCACGTCGCCCGCCCGCAGGACGCCGTCGCCGAAGTGCGCGGCGAGAGCGAGTCCGCCGGTGACCACGGAGATCGCCTCGGCCGTCGACAGCGTGCCCGACGGCGACTTGAGCTTGGTGCGCCCGTCTTCCGTCGTCCCGCCCCGCAGCTCGCGGAAGACCGTGACCACCCGCCGGATCTCGGCCACGCCCTCGGGAGCCGGGGGCAGGTCCAGCGAGCGGCCGAGCTGGGCCACGCGGCGGGCCACGATGTCGACCTCCTCCTCCGCGGTCGCGGGCAGCGGCAGCACGACCGTGTTGAACCGGCGGCGCAGGGCGCTGGAGAGCTCGTTGACCCCCCGGTCCCGGTCGTTGGCCGTGGCGATCAGGTTGAAGCCGCGGACCGCCTGGACCTCCTCGCCCAGCTCCGGGATCGGCAGGGTCTTCTCCGAGAGGACGGTGATCAGCGTGTCCTGGACGTCGGCCGGGATACGGGTCAGCTCCTCCACGCGCGCCGTCATGCCCTCGGCCATCGCCCGCATCACCGGGCTCGGCACGAGCGCCTCGCGGCTGGGGCCGTGTGCGAGGAGCCGGGCGTAGTTCCAGCCGTAACGGATGGCTTCCTCGGGCGTGCCCGCGGTGCCCTGGACGAGCAGCGTCGAATCACCGCTGACCGCCGCCGCCAGATGCTCGGAGACCCAGGTCTTGGCCGTGCCGGGCACACCCAGCAGGAGCAGCGCGCGGTCGGTGGCGAGGGTCGTGACGGCGACCTCGACAATGCGGCGGGGGCCCACGTACTTGGGCGTGATCACGGTGCCGTCCGGCAGCGTGCCGCCGAGCAGATAGGTCGCGACGGCCCACGGCGACAGCCGCCAGCGAGCGGGCCGCGGGCGGTCGTCGGCCGCGGCGAGCGCCTTCAGCTCGTCGGCGAAGGCGTCCTCGGCGTGCGGGCGCAGGGCCTCGCCCCCGGCGGCCCCCGCCGTGCCGTCGGCGGCTCCGGCCGCTTGGGCTGCTTGGGCCGCTTGGGCCGCTTGGGTGGTTTTGGCAGCGTCGGCGGCGTCGTTGCCGCCGCGGACCTCGGCGGTCTCGTCTCCGCTGGGCACAGGCACGGTCACAGCTCCCCCACGACTCGTCTCTCCGTCCGTTTCCGGACCCGTCGACCACCCTGCACCACACCACTGACAACCAGCCCGCTCGTCAACGAACCCGCAGGTCACGGCCGTTGTCAGTGGGCACCCGTACCGTCGAGGACATGAATGCGCAGGGGGAACGCTGGACGGCGGAGCAGGTGCTGGCCCTGGCTCCTGACGCCGCCTCACGCAAGGCGGGCGGCAAGCTCGCCACGCCCGGCCCGTGGTCGGGCGCGGGGGCGCAGGGCCGGGGCGTGTGGGGGCTGTGCGCGGGCAGCGGCAGCAAGCCGTATCAGACCGTGGTCGATCTGGACGGGCCGGGCTATCGCTGTAGCTGCCCGAGCCGGAAGTTCCCGTGCAAGCACGCGCTCGGCCTGCTGCTCCTGTGGGCGGGCGGCGGAAGCGTTCCGGAGGCCGAGGGGCCGCCCGAGTGGGCCGGGGAGTGGCTGAGCGGGCGGCGTGAGCGCGCCGGGCGCGAGGCGTCCGCGGCCGTCGCCGGAGCCGCCCACGGAGCTGACGAGGCCGCAGGGGAGCGGAAGGGGTCGGGCGGCGTCGCCGATCCGGAGGCGGCCAGGCGGCGGGCCGAGCGGCGCGCCCAGCGCATCGCCGCGGGCGCCACCGAACTGGAGCAGCGCCTGGCGGATCTGCTCCGCGACGGCCTGGCCGGCGCCGACCACGCCGGTTATGCGACGTGGGACGAGACGGCCGCGCGCATGGTGGACGCGCAGGCGCCCGGCCTGGAGGCGCGGGTGCGGGAGCTGGGCGCCATCCCGTCCTCCGGGCCGGGCTGGCCCGCGCGCCTGCTGGAGGAGTGCGCCCTGCTCCACCTGTTGACCCAGGGCTTCTTGCGCCTGGACCGGCTCCCGGAGGCGCTGGCCACCACGACCCGCTCGCGTGTCGGCCTCACCACGACCACGGCCGAGCTGCTGGCCTCCGGCACCGCCGTCCGGGACCGCTGGCTCGTCCTCGGCCTGCAGGACAGTGCCGACGGCAGGCTGACGACGCGCCGGGTCTGGCTGCGCGGCCAGGACACGGGGCGGATGGCCCTGCTGCTCTCCTTCGGCGCGGCCGGGCACTCCCCCGAACTGGCCCTGCCGACCGGCATCGTGCTGGACGCCGACCTCACGTACCACCCGGCCGGGCGCCCGCTGCGCGCCGTGCTCGGCACCCGCCACCCGGACCCGCCACCGTCCCCCGTGCCATCCCTCGCGCCGTCGCCCGCAGTGCCGCCGGGGAGTGACATCGCCTCGGCCCTGGCCGCCTACGGGGACGCGCTGCGCGAGGACCCTTGGCTGGACGCCTGGCCGGTCGTCCTCGCGGGGGTGACCCCGATCCCGGGCGGCGAGGAAGGCTGGCAGCTGGCGGACACCCGGACCGGCTCCGCCCTGCCGATCGACCCGCGGTGCGCGGGGCGTACGGACCTGTGGCAGCTGGCCGCGGTCTCGGGCGGCGGCCCCGTCACGGTCTTCGGCGAGTGCGGCCACCGCGGCTTCGCCCCGATCACCACCTGGGATCCGGCCCCCGTCCCGCTCCAGAGCCCGTCCGGCACCGGATCGACACCGCATGGAGGCATGCCGTGAGCACCACCGCGCCCTGGGACGACCTGGTCGCCGCCGCCCTGCTCGGCACCGAGCGCCGCACCCCGCCCGTCACCCCGCGCCCCGGACAGGACGCGCCCGCCGCCCTGCTGGACGCCGCCGCGCTCAGCACCGTGCGGCGGCGGGCCGGGCTGCGGCCCGCCGCCGCACGGCCGGCCCCCTCCCCCGCACCCGAGGACCCGCGCCCGCCACTGCCACCGGCCGCCCGCAACCGGCTGGCCATGCTGCTCGCCGGCCGCTCGGCCCCCGGCGGCGGCCGGCGCTCCGCGCCCGACCTCGCCGAGTTGCTCCCGCAGTGGCTCACCATGGCCAACCAGTACGGCTACCGCACGCCTGAAGCCCTCCTCCCCGCCCTGTTGGACGCGGCCCGCGCGCGCACCGATCTGCGCCCGGAGACGCTCACGCTCGGCGGGCCGCGGGCCCTGTGGCTGGCCCGGCTGAACCCGGAGTGGAGGTTCGCGCTGCGTGGCGGCGGGGCCGGGCGCGCGGCGGCACCGGCAGAAACCACAGCGGCAGGGGCGGCATCGGCAGGGGCAGCAGAAGCGGCGGAAGCGGTCGGAGCGCCCGGGTCCCAGGGTGCCGCCGCGGCCACGGGCCCCGCCGCCACGGCCGGAACCACCGCTGAGGCGGCCGCTGAAACAGCCGCGGCCGACGGCCCCGCCGCGCCCGGCCCGGCCGCGCCCGGCGGCCTGGCCACTCCCGGCGGTCCGGCCGTGCCCGCCGAGATACAGCGCCAGTGGGAGGAGGGCCTGTTCGCCGAGCGAGTCTCGCTGCTGGCGGCGGTGCGCCACCGCGACCCGGAGCTCGGCCTCGCGCTGCTCGGCGGCACGTGGTCCATGGAGCGCGCCGAAGACCGGCTGATGTTCCTGGACTCGCTCCGCGACGAGCTCTCCCCCTCCGACGAGCCGTTCCTGGAGCAGGCCCTGGCCGACCGCAGCCGGAACGTCCGGGCCACGGCCGCCGAGCTGCTGTCCGCCCTCCCCGGCTCCGCGCTGGCCTTCCGTATGGCCGAGCGGTCCCGCGCCTGCGTCTCGCTCACCGCCGGGGCCACCGCCGAGGTCATCGCCGTCGAGGCGCCGACCCAGTGCGACGGCGGCATGCAGCGCGACGGCGTCGTGGCCAAGCCCCCCTCGGGGCGCGGCGAGCGCGCGTGGTGGCTGGGCCAGTTGGTGGAGGCGACCCCGCTGGAGCGCTGGAGCGAGTGGTTCGGCGGGCGTGGCGCGGCCGAGATCGTGGCGCTGCCGGTCGCCGACGGCTGGCAGGCGGACCTTCAGGCGGCGTGGTGCCGGGCGGCCGTCCGGCAGCGAAACGTGGAGTGGTCCCGCGCCCTGCTCGGCGCCCCGGCCGCGCCGCCCGCCTCCGCGCCCGTTGCCTCGCCTGTCGCCTCGCCCGCGCCGCCCGGCGCCGCGTCCTGGCGCGACCCGGCGAAGCTGCTGTCCGCCCTGCCGCCGGCCGAACGGGCCGAGTGGGTCGCGGACTTCATCGCGGCCCACGGGCTGTCCGACGCCTTCCGGCTGCTGGGGGTGTGCGCGGTGCCGTGGGCCGAGCCGTTGGGCCGGGCGGTCGTGGACGCGCTCGACATCGCCCGTGACGCGGGCAGCTACCCATGGAGCTTCAGCGGCGTCATGGGGCTGGCCGAGCGCTGCCTGGACCCGGACCAGGCCGACCGGCTGGAAGTGCTCACCGCGATATCGGACGAGCCGACGGACGGCTCGCCCGGTGCCGGGGGCTACTGGTCGGAGGCGTTCCAGCGCCTGGTGGGCACGCTCCGGCTGCGCGCCGCGATGCGCCGCGAACTCGAACCCCCCGCCACAGTCCCGACCCGCCCGGCGCCAACCCCGTAGCCGCCGTAGTCGCTGACCGCGTCACTCCCCGCCGCTCCCCGCCGCGGTCGGTCGCGGGATTACGCGGCCACCGGCCGTACGTTCGCCCTGACCCACTCCACGATCGAGGTGGTCGTGGCCCCCGGAGTGAAGATCTCGGCCACCCCCTGCTCCTTCAGCAGCGGGATGTCCGCCTCGGGGATGATGCCGCCGCCGAAGACCTTGATGTCCTCCGCGTCGCGCTCCCGCAGCAGCTCGAGCACCTTCGCGAAGAGCGTCATATGCGCACCGGAGAGGATGGACAGCCCGATCGCGTCGGCGTCCTCCTGGATCGCGGTGTCGACGATCTGCTCGGGCGTCTGGTGGAGGCCGGTGTAGATGACCTCCATGCCCGCGTCCCGCAACGCCCGCGCGATGACCTTCGCCCCTCGGTCGTGACCGTCGAGCCCAGGCTTGGCCACCACCACACGAATCGGACCGGTCACACCCATCGCAGCCTCCATGTCGTCATCCCACCCCGCGGCGCGTCGCGCGGATCTCGCCGGCCGCCGTCGCGGGACGTGGACGTGAACGAACGTTATCTACAGCATCCCGCAGGCTGCAGTTTCACGGCGCGCGGCGAGGGGGAAATCACACGTGGGACACATTCACCTCGGCCGCACCCACCCTCCGCCTCGACCGCCGCGTGGCGGTTTCACGCATCGGGCCGGCCATCAGGGGAGCCGCAGCGGGGACCGTCGCACCGCGCAGCGCCGTCAGCACGAGCCGCCTGGCGCCGCGGTGCGACGGAGCGGTTGCACCGCCACGACCACGACACCCGCCGCCGGCTGCCCGCGAGGGCACACGGGGAGAGCGCCGCCTCCCGTGCGCCGTTCAGGAGGTCGGCCGTCATGGGCCTCACCCGCATCCGCGCTACCGTCCTCGACCTGGCGATCCTCGCCGGGCACCTCCTCCTCTATCCGACCGGCCTGCTCCAGGAGCGCCCGCCCGCCCCGCCGCCGCCCGGCGCCGCGGCCCGGCTGCCCACCGACGGCCGGGCCCACCGCCCGGTCCTTCTGCTGCACGGCTTCATCGACAACCGCTCCGTGTTCGTCCTGCTGCGCCGCTCCCTGCGCCGACATGGCCGGCAGCATGTGGTGGCGCTCAACTACTCCCCGCTGACCTGCGACATCCGCACCGCCGCCGCGCTGCTCGACGGCCATGTGCAGGAGATCTGCGCGCGCACCGGCCACAGCCGGGTGGATGTCGTGGGGCACAGCCTGGGCGGTCTGATCGCCCGTTACTACGTGCAGCGGCTGGGCGGGGACGCATCTGTGCATACGCTGGTCACCCTCGGCACCCCGCATTCCGGCACCCGCACCGCGCCCTTGCTGTCCGCGCATCCGCTGGTACGCCAGATGTGCCCGGATTCCGATCTGATCGAGGAATTGCGGCTCCCCGCCCCCGATTGCCGCACCCGGTTCATCAGCTTCTGGAGCGATGTGGATCAGCTGATGATTCCTGCGGAGACGGCCCGTATCGACCATCCCGATCTACGGGCGCGCAGCGTCCGCGTCAGCGGAATGGGGCATCTCGCCCTCCCGGTGCACCATGTGATCGCCGCCGAAGTCCGCGCGGCGCTGGACGCCGCCGAAGGGGCACCGGCGGACGCTTCCGACGCCGCTTCGGTTGCGTGATGGGGCCGGAAGTTGCCGAACAGTAATCGAACACCCGGCCAAATTACGACAGCCAGTCAGCCGAAAGGCGGCCAAATGCCCGTTCCGGCATTACTCAAAACCTGATGAAGATTGTCGCCGTCCCGAACCGGCGGGTACAGTCGCCGCTAATTCTCCTGCTGCCGAGGCGAAAGAGAAGTTGGTGGTGAACGACCGTCACCCGTCGGGGATCACAACCTCGACCGTCCCCGCTCCTGACGCCTCATATCAGTACTACGAGGCCTACGACCAGCAGGGCGCAGCGCACGGCTATGCCGGGTACGACGGCTATTCCACCGGCAACTTCGACAGCCTCGCCGCCGCATATGGCGACGGCGACCCCCTCTTCGGCTCCCTTCCCGGCAGCCACGACGGCGGCTATGGGACCGGGCATGACGGATCCGGATCCGCCGGCGGGCAGTACGACGCCACGCAGTGGGGCGCCGCGAACAGCGGCTACGACTCCGGCGGCTACGACTCCGGGACCTATGACACCACCGCGATGTGGGCCGGTTCCGGCTTTCCGCTGGCGGGCGCCATCCCGGCCCAGCAGGATTCGGACACCGGCGGCCAGTGGGACGCCTCCGCCTGGGACACCACCGGCCACCACGATCTGACGGCGGCCCAGTGGGACGCCACGGGGCAGTACGACACGTCGGGGGTCGACACCGGCCAGACCCAGTGCTGGGACATGAGCGCGTACGCGACCGTCGACGAGTCGCAGTACGACCAGGCCGGATATGACCAGAGTGGGTACGACCGAGGCGGATACGGCCAGAACGACCACGGCCACACCGCCCACGGCCACACCGACCACGGCCAGAGCGAGTACCGCGAGTACCGCGAGGACGGGTACGAGCACGGCGGATATCAGCAGTCCGCCGAGCAGCCGTACGCCGTCCCCGAGACGGAGCCGGAACCCGGGGCGGGGGCCGTGCACGAGGCCGAGACCCAGGCCGCCCTCATGGCCCTGGATCTCGACTCGCCCGAGGCCGACACCGCCGACGCCACCGACCCCGCTCACCCGGAAGGCGGCACGACCGCCGACTCCGAGGCCGCCGGGCCCGAGGCGGCATCGGTTCCCTCTCCCCGCCGGGACGGCGGCCGCAGCCGCCGCCGCGCCCCCTCGGCCCGCCCCAAACGCTCGGCGCTCCTCACCGTCGCCGTCCCGTCCGTCTGCGCGCTGGGCGTCACCGCCGTGGCCGCCGCCTCCGTCGCCAACATCGGCGACGACACGAAGGACGCCAAGACCACCCAGGCCGCCCCGGACGCCCCGCCGGTCAAGGCCTCGGTCGCCAACAGCAAGCTGGACACCCAGCTCGCCGCGGGCCTCGAGGACGCCGACGACTTCCGGGACCGCGCCAGCCGCACCCAGGAGCGGATCGACCTGAAGGCGCGCCAGGCCGCCGAGCGGCAGCGCAAGATCCAGGAGGCCGCCCGCAAGGAGGCGCTGCGGCCGAAGTTCGCGCTTCCCGTCGCGCAGCACGGGCTGAGCGCCACGTTCGGCCAGGCGGGTATCAACTGGATGTCCGTGCACACCGGCATCGACTTCCCGGTCAGCTACGGCACGCCGGTCATGGCCGCGACCGACGGCACCGTGCGCACCCAATGGAACGACGCCTACGGCAACATGGTCATATTGACCAGCCCGGATGGCACCGAGACCTGGTACTGCCACCTGAGCAGCACCAAGATCCGGGCCGGCTCGGTCAAGGCCGGGGACGTCATCGCGTACTCCGGGAACTCGGGCAACTCCACCGGGCCGCATCTGCACTTCGAGGTGCACCCCGGCGGCGGCTCGGCCATAGACCCGCTGCCGTGGCTGCGCACCCACGGGCTCGACCCGACCTAGGACCATCAGCGGTGGGCTGAGGCCCTCACCGCCCTGATCCACCACGCTGATCGGGTCGGCGGCGAGGCCGCCGACCGGCGGCGCAGCGCCCCCTACAGCTTCACAGCTTTTCCACCGGTGCGTACCGCAGCAGCAGCCGCTTCGGCTTCTCGTCGCCGAAGTCGATCGTCGCCTCCGCGTTGTCCCCGCTCCCCTTCACCGCGACGACGGTGCCGAGCCCGAACGTGTCATGGGTGACCCGGTCGCCGATGACCAGCGCGACCACCGGCCGCTCCTTGGCCCGGCGCGTGGCGAAGCCACCCGCCCCGGCCCCCGCCCTCGAACGCGACGAGGACAGCGAGGACGCGACCCCGGCGGCGGCCCCGACCGCACCCATCGACGCCGACGGGGTGGCGGGCCCGGTCCGCTGCCAGCGCACATACTGGTCCGGGATCTCTTCCAGGAAGCGGGACGGCGGGTTGTACGCGGGCTGGCCCCAGGCGCTGCGCATCGTCGACCGGGTCAGATACAGCCGCTCGCGCGCCCGCGTGATGCCGACGTACGCCAGCCGCCGCTCCTCCTCCAGCTCCTTGGTCTGACCGAGCGCGCGCATATGCGGGAAGACCCCGTCCTCCATGCCGCTGAGGAAGACCACCGGGAACTCGAGGCCCTTGGCGGTGTGCAGCGTCATCAGCGTGATGACCCCGGCGCCCTCGGTGTCGTCGTCCGGGATCTGGTCGGAGTCGGCGACGAGCGCGACCCGCTCCAGGAACTCCGCGAGCGTGCCCGGGTTCTCCTCGCCGCGCTCCTGCTCGTACTCCAGGGCGACGGCCGCCAGCTCCTGGAGGTTTTCGATACGGGTCTCGTCCTGGGGGTCCGTGGACGCCTGTAGCTCCGCCAGATAGCCCGTACGCTCCAGCACCGCCTCCAGCACGGTGGCCGGCCCCGCCCCCGACTCGGCGATCGTGCGCAACTCCTCCATCAGCACGTTGAACCGCTTCACCGCGTTGGCCGAGCGGGCCGCCATGCCATAGGCCTCGTCGACCCGGCGCAGCGCCTGCGGGAAGGTGGTCTTCTCGCGCAGCGCCAGCGCGTCGATCATCGCCTCGGCGCGCTCGCCGATGCCGCGCTTGGGCACATTCAGGATCCGGCGCAGCGGGACGGAGTCCTCCGGATTGGCCAGCACCCGCAGATACGCGAGGACGTCGCGGACCTCCTTGCGCTCGTAGAAGCGCACACCGCCGACGACCTTGTACGGCAGCCCGACCCGGATGAAGACCTCTTCGAAGACACGGGACTGGGCGTTGGTCCGGTAGAAGACGGCGACATCCCCGGACCTGGCGTCGCCCGCGTCCGTCAGCCGGTCGATCTCGTCGGCGACGAACTGCGCCTCGTCATGCTCGGTGTCGGCCACATAGCCGGTGATGGTCGCCCCGGCGCCGGCGTCGGTCCACAGGTTCTTCGGGCGCCGGTTCTCATTGCGCTCGATGACGGCGTTGGCCGCGCTGAGGATCGTCTGTGTGGAGCGGTAGTTCCGTTCCAGGAGGATGGTCGTGGCGTTCGGGTAGTCCTCCTCGAACTGGAGGATGTTGCGGATCGTGGCGCCCCGGAAGGCGTAGATCGACTGGTCGGCGTCGCCCACCACGCACAGCTCGGCGACCCCGAGCCCCTCGCCGTCGCCCTCGCCGTGATCGCCGTCGGCGGCGGCCACCGGGCCCGTCCCCACCAGCTCGCGCACCAGCGTGTACTGCGCGTGGTTGGTGTCCTGGTACTCGTCGACCAGGACGTGCCGGAAGCGGCGGCGGTAGTGCTCGGCGACGTCGGGGAACGCCTGGAGCAGATTGACCGTCGTCATGATGATGTCGTCGAAGTCGAGGGCGTTGGCCTCGCGCAGCCGCGACTGGTACATCGCATACGCCTCGGCGAGCGTCTTCTCGAAGCCGTCCGAGGCCTGTCCGGCGAAGGTCTCCTCGTCGATGAGCTCGTTCTTCAGGTTGGAGATCTTGGCGCTGAAGGACTTGGGCGGATACCGCTTCGGATCGAGATCGAGGTCCCGGCACACCAGCGCCATCAGCCGCTTGGAGTCGGCCGCGTCGTAGATCGAGAAGGAGGACGTGAAGCCGAGCTTCTTGGACTCCCGGCGCAGGATGCGCACGCAGGCGCTGTGGAAGGTCGACACCCACATGGCCTTCGCGCGCGGGCCGACCAGCTCCTCGACCCGCTCCTTCATCTCGCCCGCGGCCTTGTTGGTGAAGGTGATGGCGAGGATCTGGCCGGGGTGCACCTGGCGCGCGCCGAGCAGATACGCGATGCGGTGGGTGAGCACCCGGGTCTTGCCGGACCCGGCGCCCGCGACGATCAGCAGCGGCGAGCCGGTGTGCACCACGGCGGCCCGCTGCTGCTCGTTCAGCCCCTCCAGCAGCGCGGCCGGGTCCGCCGCGGGCCGCGCCGCGCCGTCGCGGTAGTACGCGTCCCTGGGGACGGGCGCGTCGAACGCCCCGTCGAAGAGGTCGTGCGGGACGTCCTCACCGGCGGACCGGCCGTCGTCCTCGGGCGGCGGAGGCTGCTCGTCCGAGGGCCCGAGGTCCGCCAGGAAGCTGTCGTCAAAGAGGCTGCTCATCGCTCACCGAGTCTAGGGCGCCGCACTGACAGCGTACGTACGGATGTCACGAAACGGTTTCGGGGCAAATCGAACACCAGCCTTCACACGAGCCCCACACGCCCGCTACCGTCCTGCGACAGGCGGTCCGGAACCCGTCGGCGACCGCGTCGACACGGGCTGTCTCCGCCGAGTCCGGCCCCGCCGTAAGAGGCAGCCGGAGCCGGGGACCCAGAGGCACCACTGGGGTGAATCGGTCCACGCGGCGACGCCAGCCGTCCGCCGCACGGCCCGTAGGGCAGCCTTCCGACGCCCGAACCCGACAGCTAACCCGGTAGGCGGTCCACGGAAGGAGTCGCCTCCCTTGGCGTCGCACCGCAAGCCGCGGACCCGAATACTGGACTCGGCCACCGGCCGCCGCACCGCCGTCGGGGTCACCACGGCCGCCCTCGCCTCCGTCACCCTCCTCTCCCAGACGGCGAGCGCCGAGCCCGGCAAGCCCAAGCCGACGGTCGAAGAGGTCAAGAAGAAGGTCGACACGCTCTACCACCAGGCCGAATCCGCGACCCAGAGCTACAACGCCGCCAAGGAGCACACGGGCGAGCAGCGCGCCAAGGTCGACCGGCTGCTGGACAGCGTCGCCAAGCGCACCGAGAAGCTGAACGAGGCACGGCGCAAGCTGGGCAGCTATGCGGCGGCCCAGTACCGCAACGGCGGCATGGCCTCCAGCGCCGCGACCCTGCTGTTCGCCTCCGACCCGCAGGACATCTTCGACCAGTCCCATCTGATGGACCGGCTGACCGGCGAGCAGAAGAAGACCGTCGACGACTTCCTGTCGCAGCAGGCCAAGGCCGCCAAGGAGCGTACGAAGGCGGGCGAGAGCCTGGCCTCGCTGACCCGGTCGCAGCAGCAGCTGAAGACCAAGAAGAAGACCGTCCAGGACAAGCTCACCCAGGCCCGTCAGCTGCTGTCGAAGCTGACCGCCGAGGAGAAGGCGCGGCTGGCGGCGATCGAGAAGAAGAAGGAAGCGGAGGCCCGGCGCAAGGCGGCGGAGCTGGCGCAGAAGCAGCGGGAGGAGGCGGCGAAGCGGCAGCAGGAGCAGCGGGAGCAGAACCAGGAGAGCGGCTCCGACTCGTCGGGGTCTTCCGGGTCCTCGGGGTCCTCTGGGTCTTCTGGGTCCTCGGGCTCCTCCGGCTCGTACGCCACCAAGGCCGACAAGGCCATCGCCTTCGCACGGTCACAGCTCGGCAAGCCGTACGTCTGGGGCGCGACCGGCCCCAACTCCTACGACTGCTCGGGGCTCACCCAGGCCGCCTGGAAGGCCGCCGGGGTCTCACTGCCGCGCACCACCTGGGACCAGGTGAAGGTCGGCACGCGCGTATCGACCTCCGACCTCGAGCCGGGCGATCTCGTCTTCTTCTATGACGACATCAGCCATGTCGGCCTCTATATAGGCGACGGAATGATGATCCACGCCCCGAAGCCGGGCGATGTGGTCAAGAAGGCGCCGATCACCGAGATGCCGATCTACGGGAGCATCCGCCCGGCGTAGCGGCTCGCAGCCTCCCCGGGGTCCCGAGGGGCTCTCCGGGACCCCGGGAGGCGGCGGCTCAGGTGCCGGGCTTGCGGCCGTAGACGTACACGTCGTCGCCGTTGCGCAGCAGGCTCCAGTACTTCTTGGCGTCGGCCTTGCGCATGTTGACGCAGCCGTGGGAGCCGGGCGGCGACCACACGCTCCCCGCGATGGAGTGGAAGGCCTGGCCGCCGTCGAAGAACTGGCTGTACGGCATCGCGACGTCGTAGATCGTCGACCAGTGGTCGATGTGCCGCCAGTAGATCTTCTTCAGCCCGCCCCGGGTCTCATACCGGTCGCGGCCGCTGCGCACCGGCACCGGGCCGTACTTCAGCCGCGAGCCGTCCTGGATCCAGCTCAGCTGGCGGGTGAGGTCCACGCAGGCGATGCGGCCCTTGTTGGTGGGGCACTTTCTCGCCTTGTTCGGGTTGCGCCCGGCCGCCTTCTGCGAATTGATCACCTTCATCACGCCCCAGGTGACCGGCCCGGCGTAGCCGATGGTGGGGCTGATCCCATGGTTGACCTGGAACTTCTGGATCGCCAGACAGTCCGTCCGCGACTGCCGCCCGTCCACCGGGCGGCCCAGGAACTTCTCCACCTGTTTCTGGTACGGCCCGACGCTCGTCGTGCACGACGAGGCGGCCTGCGCCGGGGTGCCGAGCGCGACCGCCAGCGGCACCACCATCCCCGCCACCCCCAAGGCCACGCCCGTCCGGCGGCCCCATCCCGCAAATACCCCCACTGCCCGCTCCCTTCGGCTGCCTTGCCCGGTAAGACAGACAGTGGGGCCGGGAGGTTGTGCGGAACCTGACGGTCACTCGCGGGTTCGTACGCGTGCGCGTATCAGGTCCACAGGACGGCGATGAAGATGTTGGCCGTGGCCAGCAGCCCGACCGTGCCGAGCGCCGCCGACTCGACCTTCTCCTCGTCGCGCTTCACATAGACCAGCCCCAGGATCACGATCAGCAGCGCCAGCTTCACACCGATCTTGATGTTGTTGACGCTGTTGTCGTCGGCCTGGTTGAGCCCTACCAGCGCGGCACCGGTCACCAGCATGGTCAGCGCGCCGTGCAGCATCCCCGGGGTCATCCGCCCCTCGCCCGCGCGCATCGGCTTCAGCTGCGCCAGGAAGCCGCCGAGCAGCGCGGCGATGCCGACGATGTGCAGCCCGACGAAAACATTGATGAGGACGTCCATGGTTGGCGAGCGTAGCCCTGCCCATAGCAGCCCCCGGCAACCGGGTGGGCCACGATCGCCGTTTCGATCACGGCTGCCCCGCGAGTCATCGGCGGCCGTGCGCCAGGCGGTCGGTTACGGGCATCAGGGCACCGAATCCGTCCACTCCCGTTCATCGCACCGCCCGCCCGCGCCCGCCCGCCTAGCTTCCTCCCCCAGGTGGCAGTCCGCTTCCCGTTAACCGAGGGTCCCCGCCTCATGGGCGGGCTGCCACCTGCCTGACACAACGCGAAGGAAAGGGAAGGTGACCCGCCGCCGTGGCGTCGCACAGGAAGCCCAAGCAGCGCTCGCTCACGGGCGGCACCGCCTGGACCGCCGCCGTCGCCCTCGCGGGGGCCGCCGCCACCGCCATGAGCGGCACCGGCCACGCCGAGACCCGCCCCACCCCCGCCCAGGTGAAAGCGAAGGTGGACCAGTACCAGCGGGAGGCCGAGGAGGCCAACGAGAAGTACAACGGCGCGAAGGAGAAGGCGGGCGAGGCCCGCCAGGCGCTCGACAAGCTGCGCGACGAGGCGGCCCGCAAAACCGCGCGGCTGAACGCCTCGCGCAACGCGCTGGGCGCCTTCGCCGCCGCCCAGTACCGCTCCGGCACCGTCGCGCCCACCCTCCAGCTCGCGCTGTCGTCCTCCCCCGAGCAGTATCTGCGGCGGGCCTCGCTCGCCGACCGCGCGGGCAGCCGCCAGGCCGCCGCCGTCGCGGGCCTCGCCCGCCAGGCCCGGAAGTTACGCCAGGTGCGCGGCGAGGCGCAGGACCGGCTCGGCCAACTGCGCGGCGCTCAGGCGGCGCTCGCCCGCCACAAGGGCGTCGCCCGCAAGAAGCTCGCCGCCGCCGAGGCCCTCCTGGACCGGCTGACCGACGAGCAGCGCCGCCGCTACGAGGCCCAGGAGGCCCAGAAGGCCCAGGAGTCCCGGGAGGCTCAGGGCACCCGGGCCGGCTCCGCGCCGTACGCCACGTCGTACGCCGCGTCGGGCCGTGCGGCCCGCGCCGTCTCGTACGCGTACGGGGCGCTCGGCAAGCCGTACGTCTGGGGCGCGACCGGCCCGCAGGGCTACGACTGCTCGGGGCTGACCCAGGCCGCCTGGCGGGCCGCCGGGGTGGCCCTGCCGCGCACCACCTACACCCAGATCAACGCGGGCCGCCGGGTCTCGCGCACCGAGCTCGCCCCGGGCGACCTGATCTTCTTCTACTCGGGCGTCAGCCATGTCGGCCTCTACATCGGCGGCGGCCGCATGATCCATGCCCCGCGCCCCGGCGCGCCCGTCCGCGTGGCGCCGATCGACCAGATGCCGTTCGCGGGCGCGACCCGCCCCGCGTAGCGGCGGCCGGGGTTCCGTGTCACGGAACTGTCCGCTCCGTCACCGTCGTGTGGGGCTTGTCCGCATCACGTCGGGGGTGTGTCCCTGATACGTCATGGGCCCGGCCGATCCGACCGCGGGTACGTGCTGAGGGGTGATCGCACCCGGGTGGTTCGGGGGCGAATGACCTACAGGAGAAGATCCTCATGTTCGGTAAGCGTTCCGCCGCATTCGCCGCCCTCGCCACGACCGGTGTGCTGCTGCTCTCCGCCTGCGGGGACGGCGACGACTCGTCGCAGGGTTCAAAGGCGTCGAAGCAGCCCTCGGCGGCCTCGGGCGCCATGGACCTCTCGTTCCGGAGCGGCACCGCCGAGCAGGGCGGCGCGGCCCCGAAGACCGGCGACTGGGCGGGCGCCGGCACTCCCAAGGCCCGCACGTGGGTCCAGCTCTCCGCGGGCCGGGCCGGGGCGCTGAACCCGGTCGTGGTCAACGGCGCCGGCTTCACCCTCTACCGCTTCGACAAGGACACCGCCATGCCGTCCAGGTCCAACTGCGAGGGGGCCTGCGCGACCACCTGGCCGCCGGTCCTCATCGCCCCCGGCGGCAAGATCTTCGTGGACGGGGTCAAGCCGTCCGCGATCGGTGTGATCAAGCGCGCCGACGGCACCCGCCAGGTCACCATCAACGGCTGGCCGGTCTACCGCTTCAGCAAGGACACCAAGCCCGGAGACACCAAGGGCCAGGGCGTGGGCGGCACCTGGTTCGGTGTGACGCCCGACGGCCGAAAGGCCGGTCAACCCCAGAACGACCCCGCCGACCCCGCCGACCCCGCTCCGAGCGGCTCCGCTCCGAACGGCGGCGGGGCGGCCAAGGCCACCAGCGTCGTCCTGTTCGACGACGCCGGGTTCGCCGACAACGGCGCGCAGGGCCTGGCCGGTCCGGGCTGCCAGAACGTGGCGCGCGACGACATCGCCTCCTCCCTGTCGGCCGACGGCTCGCTGAAGATCTGGTCCGGGCCCGACTGCACGGGCAGGTCCAAGGTCGTGACCGGCGATGTCGCCGACCTGGCCGCCATCGGCTTCGACAACGACATCTCCTCGGTCCGCTTCGGCTGACCGACGGACCCGACCGGCAGACCGGTGGATGGGCGGGCGTACCGTGCCACGAGAAGTGTTCGGCTCGCGGCACACCGTCCAAGAGGCCCGGCCGACCCCGACGGCCGTATCCAGCCAGGTGCGAAAGAGAGCTGAATCCGTGTCGGAGCACACCGCCACCCGGGCCTCCGTCGTGCTGTCGGGCTACGGCCCGGTCGGCCGGGCCTACGTCGACCACCTCGCCGCGCAGGGCGAGGCCCTCGCGGACCGCCACGGGGTGCGGCTGCGCCTCGCGGCCGTACGGACCGGCTCGGCCGCGTACCTGCCGCCGGCCGACGGTACGGACACCTGGGCGCCCCCGCCGCCCCGGCCCGGGTGGGGCCCACTGCCGTCACTGGCCGAGACGCTGGACCGTACGGGGGCCGGCGTGCTGGTCCAGTGCCTGCCCTCCTCCCCCGAGGTGCGCGACCAGGCGGCCACCGAGGCGCTGCTCGCCCTGCGCCGCGGCGTGCACGTGGTCACCGCCACCAAGAGCCATCTGCTCAGCCACTGGCGGGAACTGGCCCGGGCCGCGGCGGAGGGCGGCAGCCTGATCAGGATCTCGGGCGCCACCGGCGCCGCCCTGCCCGCCGGCGACCTGGCCAGGGCCGGTGTGCGCGGCCTGGGCTGCCGCTCGGTCCGCGCCTGCCCGAACGGCACCGCCACCTTCGTGCTCGACCGCCTCGCGGCCGGCGACTCCCTGGCCGCCGCGGTCGCCGAGGCGCGGCGGCGCGGCATCGCCGAAGCCGATCCAAGCGCCGACCTGTCCGGCTCCGACGCCGCCACGAAGGCGCGGCTGCTGGCGGCCCTGCTGTGGGGCTGGGACGCCTCGGCGGTCCGTACCGAGACCGAGGCGGTGGACGACGGCACGGCGCGGGCCGCGCGGGAGGCCGCCGCCTCGGGCCACCGCCTGCGTGCGGTCGCGAGCGCGAGCGCCGACGAACCGCTGCTGGTCCGGGTCCGCCTGGAACGGACCGCGCCCGGCGACCCGCTGTACGCGCTCACCGGGCCGGAGAAGGCCGTGGTCTACGGCTGTCCGGACGCGGGCGACATCACGGTGAGCGGCGGGCGCTCCAGCCCACTCGGCGCGGCACTCGCCATGGTCAAGGACACGTTGGACGTGGCCGCGCCGCGCCGCTTCGGCTTCGCGTGACAGCGTTCAGGGGCCCGGGCCCCGCTCAGGCGACGAGGTCGGGGGTGAGCGCGGCGGGGGTCTCGGCGCCGAGCAGGGTCATGGTGTGGGCGAGTTCGGCGGTGAGCCGGTCCACGGCTTCCTGGACCCCGGCGGCCCCCTCCGTCGCCAGCCCCCACAGCGCCGGCCGGCCGACGAGCACCGCGCGGGCGCCCAGCGCGAGGGCCGCGGCTATGTGCTCGCCGCGGCGCACCCCGCTGTCGGCGTAGACCTCGACGCCGGTGCCCGCGAGCGCCTCGGCCACGCGGGGCAGCGCGGACGCCGAGGTCACGCTCCGGTCGAGCTGGCGGCCGCCGTGGGTGGAGACCACCACGCCCGCGCCCCCGTGGTCCGCGACGACCTTGGCGTCGTCCGCCCGCAGCACGCCCTTGACCACGACCGGGAGCCCGCTGGTCTCACCCAGCCACCCGATCAGTTCCGGCGTCAGGTCCGGCTCCATCGCGGCCTCTTCACGGGGGAGCACCTGAGGCCCCTCTCCCAGGTTGACCAGGCGCACGGTCGGGTCGAGGTCGGCGGCCCGCCGGCTGTCCCCGCGGCGGCCGAGCACCGGCAGGTCGACGGTGAACAGCAGGGCGCGGGCGCCGTGGTGGGCGGCGCGCCGGACGAGTTCGGCGGTCAGGCCGCGGTCGCGCATGACGTACACCTGGTACCACCAGGGCGCGCCCGAGGCGGCGACGTCCTCGAAGCGGCTGGCGGTCCAGGTCGTCACGCCCACCAGGGACCCGGCGCCGGCCGCGCCCTTGGCCATCTCCCGCTCCCCGTCGGGGTGGGCGTACTCCTGGCCCGCCATGGGGGCGACGAGCACGGGGGTGGCGACCTCCGTGCCCAGCACCGTCGTACGGGTGGCGACCCCGGACACGCGGCGCAGCACATGCGGCAGCAGCCGCAGCGCGTCCCAGTCGCGCAGCCCCTCGTCCCGGGTGACGTCACGCCCGGCGCCGGAGGCGTAGTAGGCATAGGCGTGCGGCGGCAGGCGCCGCTCCGCTTCGGCCTCCCAGGTCTGCCACCACTCGGGTTCCGCTCCCGATCTCTGTTGCACTCCCGATTCCGGTTCCGCTTCCGTCGACGGTCCCGCAGTACCCATCGCTTGCGCCTCCTTCCGGCCCGCGGTCACAAGACGCGGGCGGCCCAAGCACGTTATGCACAGCAGTCCGGGGGCCGGAAACGCATGCGGGCCACGGGCCGGCCGGTCGCGGGCGGCGCGCTACGCGTTCAGCCCGTGGGCGGGACGGACTTCGGCTCCTCGCTGAACCACATGCGGTAGGCCTCCGCGTACAGGCCGTTACGGCCCGCATCGGCCAGCGCCGCGTCGATCTGCTTCAGCAGTGCGGAATTGCCCTTCCGCACCGCGAACATGGCCTGGTAGCTCTTGCCGAACTCGGCCGTGATGTGCAGGTCCGACTCCTTCCGCAGGGCCGCGAAGTACTTCGCCTGGCCGTTTCCGAGTACGACGGCGTCGACGTGTCCGCCCGTCAGCATGCCGATCAGCAGTTCGTCCTGTTCGACCCGCTGTACGTTGATCTTCTTGCTGTGCTTGTCGTTGTAGGCGTCGATCTCGTCCGGGAAGTCGGGCGTGGTCGTCCTGGCGGCGACCCGCTTGCCGACCAGGTCGTCGAGCGAGGCGTAGCGGGCGTCGCCCTGGACGAGGATCGCGCTCTTGCGCGTGAAGTACGGGACGCTGAACGACATCTGCGGGAAGGCGGCCTTGGAGTCCGTGGATATGCCGCCGATCACGTCACACCACTTCTGCTTCAGCGCCTCCCCGTTGTAGACCTTGTCGACCGGGACGTTGCCGTTGAACTGGGGCACGGCATTGATCCGCTGGCCGATCAGGCTGAGCATCTCGACGTCGAAGCCCTTGACTTTGCCGACCGTGGCGCCGTTTGCGGACGGCACCTCCTCGCTCGACGTGAGGAACGGCGTCTGCGCCGCGCCTCTGCAGACCGTCAGCCGACCTTCGGTCCGCAGCCCCGGGTCCGTGCCCGCGGGCATTTTCGCCATCGTGCCGGCCGGCGAGGGAACCGCGGTGGGCGTCTTGGTGGCGGATGCGGGGCTCCGGCTCTCCGTGGCGGCGGGACCGCCGGATGCCTCCTTCTGGCCACCCTCCGTGCCGTCCTTGCAAGCGCTGGTGAACAGCAGCGCCCCCACCGTCAAGGCACATCCCGCGAGCATGCGCGCTTTCATGTGGTTTCCTCCGCCCGTTGGCCGGAGGCGACCGTTCAGCCCCCGTGCGTGGCCGATTTCTACCACAGGGACACCGCCCCGACCGGCCCGGAATCATTGCGGTTGAGGCTCGGGACGATCACTTCTGAGCGGTCCCGACCGGTTGGCTTCCGTTCCGGATATGCTGCGGCGAATTTTCGATTTTTCTGTGAAGAAGGCGAGGAACAGCGCGATGCGCATAACTGGTCGGGCAGCCGTGGGCGCCGCGGTGGCGATCGGCGTGATCGGCATGTTCGGGGCACTGACGGGCTGCTCGTCGGACTCGGGCGACAACAAGGGCGGCAAGGGCAACAAGGGCGGCGCCAAGAGCGGCAGCGGCGTCAACGTGGCGGCCGCGAGCGGCGAACTCGGCGGCCGGGACACGGCGTGCCCGCTGCCGGTGCGGTTCAGCCTCGCCAAGTCGTGGAAGCCGGAGGCGGTGAAGGAAGTGGAGGGGGCCGACCCCGAGCTGGGCTCCACCCTCCTCAAGCAGGGGCCGGTGACCCTCGTCTGCGAGATCGACGCGAAGCCCGCCGGGCACATCGGCTTTCTGCGCGTGTGGACCGGCGACAAGGACGAGGCCGCGGCAGGCACCAAGCCCCGGCAGCTGCTGAAGGCCTTCATGGCCGAGGAGAAGGATGCCCGCGACGCCCGGTACAGCGAGCTGAAGGCCGGTGACCTGCCCGCCGCGGAGATCAGCTACATCCTCGACAATCCCGATCTGGGCGCCAAGCGGGAGCGGGCGCTCGCGGTGATGACCCCGAAGGGAGGCGTCGTGCTGCACCTCGGCGGGCTCGACACCGAGGAGCACGACGCCATGCTGCCCGCGTACGAGCTGGCCAAGCAGACCATGGCAGGCGCCGGCAGCTGACCGGGCCGCTAGGCCCTGCGGCGTCAGGGGGCAGCTCCCAGCGGTAGCTGGGGGCGCGTGCGATCGCAAGGCGGAGGGCCGCGTGATGCGTAGGACCGCATTCCTGGGGCTCACCGGGGAGGCACAGCGGGAGCACAGGGCCGTTCGCAGTGGCCTACGGACGGCACGCACGGGCCACTCGGCCCGCACATGGAGAAGGAATTGTGGCGGGGTGCACGGAAGAGGGCGGCTGGCCCGGTGCCCCCGATTCCTCGGCCCGGCGGGTGGCTGAGCTCAAGGCTGGCTCCGCTGCGCTCCGCCGCGACTGCTGCCGCGCGGTGGCGAGCCGGTTGGTCCAGCGGTGCGCTCGACAGGGGGTGCAGGAGTGCGACGAATGGGCCAGCGCCGTTGGGCGGTACGGTCCGGTTGCCGCGTGCGGGCATCGTCTCGCGCCTTTGGCGCACAGCGGCCAGTAGCGGGAAGGGGAGGGGCGCTGGAGGCATCGTCGCCGTCCTGCCCAAGGGGTCGTCACTGGCTCGCGGGCGGGGGACGGCGGACGGTCGCCCGAAGGGTGGGCGCCGGTCCGGTTGGGGCCCTCCCCCCACCTGCTCTTAAAAAAATGCTTGATCTGCATCAAGTACTGCATCAAACGTTTTTCTAAGAGCAGGTGGGTGGAGAGCCGGCCCCGTCCCCCGGCGCCCGCCCATCCGTCGCGCTCCCACGTCCCCGGTCCAGCGCACCGCTGGTCCCCTCGCCCGGCCACCGCGCGGCAGCAGCTGCGGCGGAGCGCAGCGGAGCCTCTTTGAGCTCAGCCATCCGCTGGGCCGAGGAATCGGGGGCACCGGGCCAGCCGCCCCCTTCCCTCTTCTCGCCGGCGCTTTGGATCCGGAGGGTCCGAGACGAAACCCGCACCCGCTGTGAACCGAATCCGCGAGACGGCGCATAGGCGGCGCGTAGCAAAGCGAAGCGCACCCCTCCACCGGTGTACGGCAGTCACATCAACGGGGACGACCTCAGCCAGTCGCACACCACCGGCGCCCGGATGGGCGAGGAGCACGCTTTGGTGGCTGATGGATGGCTGATGGGTGTGGGTGTGGGTGTGGGTGTCAGGTGGCGGGAAACTCTCCGCCCTTGACGGCGGCGACGAACGAAGACCAGGCACACGGCTCGAAGGCGAGCGCCGGGCCGTGCGGGTCCTTGC
Source organism: Streptomyces sp. LZ34 (assembly GCF_053890475.1). Classification (NCBI taxonomy): domain Bacteria; kingdom Bacillati; phylum Actinomycetota; class Actinomycetes; order Kitasatosporales; family Streptomycetaceae; genus Streptomyces; species Streptomyces sp. LZ34. Next base: position 7,309,560 of record NZ_CM132680.1, on the reverse strand, counting down.
TGTCGCGGACGGGGACCTCGCCGCGCGAGGCGACGAGGTTGGCGGCGACCTCGATGCACTGGCCGCCGTTGCCGCTGTATGAGGACTTGTACCAACGGGGGGATTCGGTCGTCACGGGGCGCCCTTTCGTAACTGCTCGACCATGGCCACGGATGCCGCTTGGGAGAGGGCTTCGGCCTGCAACTGATGGTAGGCCGTCAATATGGGCAGCACGAAGGTGCTTTCTCGTTCCAGGTGCCCCCGGTGGGCGGACTCGGCGTACGACATGAGCGAGCGATCCGGCATCGTCAGCACCGTAATGGGCAGGCTGAACGGCCGACGTGCCCCCATGCGGAACGGGGCGATCTGGAGCACGGTGTTCGGACGCTCGGCGAACTCCAGCAACCGGGCGAACTGAGCGTCCATGATCGCGCGATCCCCCATCGGCCGGAGGACGCACCCCTCGTCAAGCACCGCGAGGATCAAGGGTGCTGGGGTACAGGCAAGTGCGGCTTGCCGCTGCGTCACCAACGCGACTCGCTCACTGGCTTGTTCGGGGGTGATCGCTTCCCGGCGTACGGCGTCCGCCTCCAGCGCGCCGCATACTCCGGTGTCTGGAGCAGACCGGGGACGACTCCGACCTCATAGAGTCTGACCTCTGCCGCTCGGGCCTCATGCGTCACGTACTCCGGGAACCCTTCCAACAGCCGGTGGGTGGGGAGTTCTTTACCCACGTTCTTTAGGGGAGTTCGTGGCTCACCGAACCCCCGCGCACGAGGGCCCGGCGAGTCGTCCTCGGATGGGGTATCCCCTGCTCGGGCGAAGCCGAGAGCTTGGGGAAGGGCCTACGCGGGCAGGCCAAGACCGCAGATCAGCTGGGCCAGCTCCGCGCGGTAGATCTTGTCCGGGCGCGGGGTCTGGACGCGCATATGACCGTAGATCTCCAGTGAGACCAGGCCGTGCAGATGGCCCCAGATGCGGAGCGCGATGGCCACGGCGGCGGGCGGCAGGCCGGGGAATTCCTCACGTACCTCGGCCGCGAGCTTGGGGTCGAAGTCCGACCACTCGAACTCGGCTTCCGGGTAGAGCTCCTTGGCGTGCGGCCAGGCCCCGGCGGCCAGGCCGGTGAGCCCGGCGCAGACGCGGTGTTCGGCCTCGGGCGCGGCGCTGGTCTCGGGCGCCTGGTAGCCGGGTACGGGGTCGCCGTAGATCAGCCGGAAGCCCTCGGGATTGGTGAGCGCCCAGTCGCGGAAGGCGTTCGCCCAGGCCGCGATGCGGCCGGCCGGGTCGTCGGCGGGGCAGGCGTCCCGGGCGGCGTCCACGGCGTCGGCGAGCGAGGTGTACACATCGCTGATCAGCGTGGTGACCAGGTCGTCCCGGGTGGCGAAGTAGCCGTAGATGGCGTTGGCCGTCATGCCCATCTCGCGGGCGATGGCCCGCAGGGTGATCGCGTCCGGCCCGCCCGAGGACATCAGCCCGAGCGCGACCTTCTTGATCTCGGCCGTCGTCTCGGCCCGCAGCCTCTCCCGGCGTCCCGTCGTCGTACCCACGGGAGCACTCTACAGCGTCACAATCCTTGGTTGCCGTATCAAAACTTCACGCCGTATAGTCGCTGCACGCCGTATAGCTGTGCGCCGTACAGATACACGGCGCGCATCAACTCGCCTTCCGGCATTGGAGATTTGTTTTCATGCGTATGGGAATCATTGGCGCCACCGGAAACATCGGACAGCGCGTCGTCACCGAAGCCCTCGACCGGGGCCATGACGTCACCGCGTTCACCCGCGACGCCTCCCGGATCGAGGAGGACCGCGCGAACGTGGTGTGGAAGAGCGTCGACGTCCTCGACGCCGACGGCGTGGCGGCGGCCCTGCCCGGCCTGGACGTCCTGATCAGCGGCTTCCAGCCGGGCAACGCCGCCCAGGACATGGCGGACACCGTGCGGCGCTCGATCGCCGACCCGACCGTCTACGCCACGGCCGCCAAGGCGCTGCTGAAAGCCCTGGAGAGCCGCCCCCGGACCCGGCTCATCGTGATCGGCGGCGCGGGAAGCCTGGAGATCCGGCCGGGGGTCACGCGCGCCGACTCCGCCGAGGAGCTGTACGAGGCGCTGGACTCCCTCGGCCTGCCGAGGGAGTACGCCGCCGCGGTGCGCGGCCACCGGGACGCGCTGAACGTGCTGCGCGCCTCGAACCGGCTGTGGACCTACTTCAGCCCGGCCGAGGAGATCGCCCCCGGCGAGCGCACCGGCCGCTTCCGGCTCGGCGGCGACCAGCCGGTCCTGGACGCCGAGGGGCGCAGCCGTATCTCCATCGAGGACGCCGCCGTCGCGCTGGTCGACGAGGCCGAGCTGCCCCAGTTCGTACAGCGGCGGTTCACGATCGGCTACTAGCCGCAGGCCATCGGGGTCACACCAGGCGGCGGGCCGTCGCCCAGCGGGTCAGCTCGTGGCGGTTGGAGAGCTGGAGCTTGCGCAGCACCGCCGAGACATGGCTCTCCACCGTCTTCACCGAGATGAACAGCTGCTTGGCGATCTCCTTGTAGGCGTAGCCGCGGGCGATCAGCCGCAGCACCTCGCGCTCGCGCTGGGTGAGGCGGTCCAGGTCCTCGTCCACCGGCGGGGCGTCCGTGGAGGCGAAGGCGTCGAGGACGAAGCCGGCGAGGCGGGGCGAGAAGACGGCGTCGCCCTCGGAGACCCGGAAGATCGCGTCGACCAGGTCGGTGCCGGTGATGGTCTTGGTGACATAGCCGCGGGCGCCGCCGCGGATCACCCCGATGACATCCTCGGCGGCGTCCGAGACCGACAGCGCCAGGAAGCGCACCGGCCGGTCGGTGGCGGCCATCAGCGCCGCGCTGCGGCGCAGCACCTCGACGCCTCCGCCGCCCGGGAGGTGGACGTCGAGGAGGACGACCTCCGGCCGGGTGGCGCCGATCACCGTGACGGCCTGGTCGACGTCCGCCGCCTCCCCGACCACCTCGACGCCCGTGCGGGCCGTCTCCCCGATCTCGGCCTGGACGCCGGTCCGGAACATCCGGTGGTCGTCGACGAGGACGACCCGCACCCGGCGCTGTGCCACCTCGTTCCCCGCCCCGTCCGCCGTCTCGCTCGCCGTCTCGTTCGCCGCCTGACTCGCGTCGGTCATGTCGTCGTCGCCGCCCTCTCCATCTCCAGCTCCACTTCCGTGCCCCCGTCCGGCGCGGATCTCAGCCGCGCCGTGCCGCCGTTGCGCCGCATTCTGCCGATGATGGACTCGCGCACGCCCATCCGGTCCTCCGGCACCGCGTCCAGGTCGAAGCCCGGGCCCCGGTCCCGTACGGAGATGAACACCATGGCCCCCTCGACCTCGGCGAAGACCTGGACGGCCCCGCCGTCGCCACCGTACTTGGCGGCGTTGACCATCGCCTCGCGCGCGGCCTGGAGCTGCGCGGCCAGCTTCTCGTCCAGCGGGCAGTCGCCGACGACCACCACTTCGATCGGCACGCCGTGGTGGTCCTCGACCTCGGCGGCGGCCGCCTTGACCGCCTCCGCCAGCGTGTCCGGCTCCTCGGCCTCGTCCTTGCCCCTGCCCTCCGGCCGGTACAGCCAGGCGCGCAGCTCGCGCTCCTGGGCCCGGGCCAGCCGGGCGACCTCCCGGGGGTCCTCCGCGTTCCGCTGGATCAGGGTCAGGGTGTGCAGCACGGAGTCGTGGACATGGGCGGCGACCTCGGCCCGCTCCTGGGCGCGGATGCGCATCAGGCGCTCCTCGGAGAGGTCCTGGGCCATCCGCACCAGGTACGGGCCCGCGAGCAGCGCGATGCCCACCAGCACCGCGAGCGCGGCCTGGAGCACCGCGCCCAGGTGCTTGGCCGAGCCCTGCAGCACGACGATGCCCGTCACCCCGGCGCCGACCAGCACCACCCCGGCGGCGCCTCGCGCGATCGGCAGCACCTGCTTGCGGCGGCTGAGCTCGACCCACTGGGCGCGCCGGGAGTTGTCCGCCTGGCGCCAGACCAGGGCCACGCCCGCGCCGATGAGCAGCAGCGGCCAGATGTAGGTGTTGGCGCGGCCCAGTTGGAACTTCTCGACGAAGACGCCCACGCCGACCAGCAGCGCGAGCAGCGCGAAGACCTGGCCCTTGTCCGGCTTGCGGGCCAGGATCCGGCGCCCGCCGTCGGGGCCCCGGTCGGACGCCGGGCGGGCGGTCTCGACGCCGCCGAAGCCCAGCGGCACCACGAACCAGAACAGCGCGTACACCAGCGCGCCGAAGCCCTCGGCCATCAGCAGCGCGATGAACACGAACCGCACCCAGGACACCGGCAGCCCCAGATGCCCGGCCAGCCCGCGCGCGACACCGCCGACCATCCGCCCCTCGGCGCTGCGGTACAGCTTGCGCGGGGGCGGCTCGGCAGCGGGGGGCGCGGCGGCGGTCATGCTCCGATCGTCACACGAACGGCTTCCCCCGGGTATCAGGGTCGCCCCTGATCGTTCCCCGACCTAGGACTCGACCTAGGAGGAACTGCTCTCGATCTTGAAGCCGTCCCGGACGTTCCGGAAGACCGGCAGATAGTCGCCCCACTCGTCCGCGGGCGCGCTCAGGTAGAGCGCGTACGCCTTGCCGCCCTCCTCGCCGAAGCCGAGGTCGATGGCGCGGTACCAGCGCTCCCGCCCCTGGAACTTGAACTCCCAGATCGCCCCGGGCAGGTCCCGGTACGTCGTCTTGTCCATGCGCAGCCGCTCGTAGACGGGGTACTCCTGCTTCAGCTGGGTCTCGATGTCCTTGAAGTGCTGCACAGGGTCCGGGCCCGCCAAGTCCAGAACGTTGACCATCAGCCTGACCTTCTGGGTGCGGTCCAGGAACCTGACCTCCTGGGTGCCGTCCACCGTGCCCTGCGAGCTGGAGTCGGGCTGGCGGGTCCAGTCGTCCGGCACGGGCAGGGAGACGCCGAAGTCCGTCAGCTGTTCCCGGTGGTAGCCGTCGGGCAGCTCCGGGATCTTGTACGTCGGCGTCGACGACGCGGTGGACGTGGGGGTCCCGGAACCCGCTCCGTCGTCCTTGCCCCCGCCGAATTCGACGCCCGACAGATACAGCCCGGCCGCGACCCCGACCACGGCCACCACGGCCGCCGACGCGCTCCACAGCGCCGTGCGCCCGCGGCGCCGGCCGCCGCCCGGGGCGGCGGGCCCGGGGGTGGGCGGGAAGACGGGGCCGTGGGCGTGCGTGGGGGCCTGCATGGGCGGGTGCGCGTACGCGGGAGCGGGAGCGGGAGCGGGCGTGGGGGTGGGAGTAGGCGTGGGGGTGGGCGTGGGGGTGGGAGTAGGCGTGGGAGTAGGGGTGGGCGTGGGAGTAGGCGTGGACGCGAGGTCGAAGCTGGGCACGGACAGCCGGGTCGTGTCGGACGTCGGGTCCGGCCTGGGCATCGTCGTCGTCTCGGGCAGCCCCGCCGGGCCGCGCAGCGCGCGCTCGGTCTGCTCCCCCGTCGGCCGGTCCTCGGGCTCCTTGGCCAGCAGCCCTTCGATCAGCCCCGTCAGCGGCCCGGCCCGCAGCGGCGGCTCCAGCGGGTCGACGGCGATCGCGTACCCGGTCTCGATCGGCGTGGCCTTGCGGAACGGCGGCCGCCCCTCGAGAGCCTGATAGAGCGTCGCGCCCAGCGCCCACAGGTCCGAGGCGGGCCCCGGGGTCCGGCCCCTGATCCGCTCGGGCGCGATGTAGTCGATGGACCCGACGACCTCGCCGGTCTTGGTGAGCGTGGAGGTGCCGGTGGCCATGGCGATGCCGAAGTCCGTGAGCACGACCCGCCCGTCGTCGCCGAGGAGGACGTTGCCGGGCTTGACGTCACGGTGCAGCACCCCGGCCGCGTGCGCGGCCCGCAGCGCGGCGATCATGCCCCGGCCGACCCTGGCCGCCTCGTCGGGGCTGATGGTCCGGCCGGTCTTGAGCAGATCGCCCAGCGTGGTCGAGGGCACGTACTCCATGACGATGCACGGAAGCCCCAGGTGGTCCACCACGTCATGGACGACCACCACGTTGGGGTGCGCGATACGGGCGGCGCTGCGCGCCTCGCGGCGGGTGCGCTCGAAGAGGGTGGCGACCTCGTCCTCGGTGAGGTGAGGCGAGATGTGCAGCTGTTTCAGCGCGACCTGGCGGTCCAGCAGTTCGTCCGCGGCACGCCAGACCGTGCCCATGCCACCGCGGCCGATCTGCTCGGCCAGCCGGTACCTCCCCGCGATCAGCCGCCCTTCATCTGACACTGTTGCCCCTCCCGCTCCCCCGGCTGACCATGGCCCCCGCATACGTTCGAAGCGACACGATAGCTGTCGCTCTCTAAGGGACGATCTCAGGGAAGGGCCAGGGTCGAGCCGGATGCCGCCCGGCCCGCCGGCTTGTCACCATGGTGAGCATGACCGATGGACCCACCGTCACGGATCCGACCCCCGGCGCGGCCGGCTCCGGCGATCCGCCCCCGCCGGCGAGGGCGTTGCTACGCCGCAGCCGCGAGCAGAAAATGATCTCGGGCGTGTGCGGGGGGCTCGGCCGGTTCTGCGACGTGGACCCGGTGATCTTCCGGGTGGTGCTGTCCGTGCTCGCCGTCACGGGCGGCTTCGGCCTGATCGTGTACGGCTTCTGCTGGCTGCTGGTCCCGCTCCAGGGCGAGGAGGAGAACGAGGGCCGCAGGCTGCTCTCGGGCCGGGTGGAGGGCCCGGCGCTCACCGCGGTGCTGTGCGCGCTGGTGGGCTGCGGCCTGTTCCTGTCCATGCTCAACAACGGCAGCGTGATCTTTTTCTCCGTGATGCTCTCCATAGCCGCGGTGGGCGCCGCCTATTGGTCCCGCCACCGCCACCAGGCGGAGAGCGGGGGCGCGGTGGACCCGGCGACGGCGCAGGCGGTGGCCGACGCGCCCCCCGAGACCAAGGCCCCGCCGCCGGCCTGGGGCGGCCCGTCCTGGTGGCGGGACCCGATCGTCAAGGACGGCACGACGGGCCCGGTCGGCGAGGACACGGGCTATCTGTGGGGCCCCGACGACGGCTCGGACGGCGCCTCGTACGCCACCAGGGGCGCAGGGCGGGGGGCGTTCCGCAGGTCCCGCAAGGCGCCCGAGGGGACGTCGATCGGCGGCTGGACGTTTCTGCTCGCCCTGGCGGCGGCCGTGGCGGGCACCGGCGCGTCGTGGGGCTCCCGGCCGCTCGGCACCAGTCTGGAGATCGGGCTCGCGTGCGCGCTGGGCGTCTTCGGGCTCGGCATCGCGGTCAGCTCCCGGTACGGCCGCACCGGCGCGGGCACCATCGTGCTGGCGGTGGTGACCAGCGCGCTGCTGGCGGCCGCCGCCTGGCTCCCCAAGTCCGTCACCACCGACTGGACGCGCCGCACCTGGGCACCCACGTCCACGGCGGCCCTGCGCGGCTCGTACGCACTGGGCGGGGGCGTCGGCGAGCTCAAGCTGGACCGCCTGTCGCTGGAGAAGGGCCAGATCGTCACCACGCACGCCGAGGTCGGCGCCGGGAAGCTCGCGGTCACCGTGCCCGAGGACGCGCGGCTCGAGCTGTCGATCCATGTGGGGCTCGGCGACATACGGCTGCCGGGCGAGAAGAGCGACGACATCGACATCAAGCCGGGAAGGGACCGGACCGTGACCGTGCCGCCGTCGGACGGGCGCGCCGCGAAGGGCACGCTGCGGCTGGACCTGGAGATCGGCCTGGGCAATGTGGAGGTGAGCCGGTCATGAAGCGCCACCGCTTCGAGCCGGGCAAGCTGATCGCCGGACTCGTCGTCCTCGGGGCGGGCCTCGCGTACGGCCTGGACGCCGCCGGGGAGTGGAATCTGCCGCCCTTCGCGCCCCTGCCCGTCCTCCTGGGCGGGCTGTGCCTGGCGGGGCTCGTCTCGGCGCTCGCCTTCGGCGCCCGGCGGCGCCGCGCCCGCTTCTCCGAGCACACCGCCCCGCCGCTGGGCGACCTGCCCATGGACGAACTGCGCCGCCGCTACGAATCGCCGCCAGCAGGGCGCGGCAGCGGCGTACGAGAGCCCCGCCGGAACCAGGAGCCCCGCCAGGACCAAGGAGGACCAGGAGGCGTCTAACCGAACAGCTGCGCGCCCTGGCGCCTGCGGCGCTTGGAGATGGCCACGTCCAGCGACAGATAGGGGGTGCCCGCCAGGACCAGCGGCAGCCACGCCATCAGATACGCCAAATCGTTTCCGTAGTAGTACGGGTCCGACTGCCAGCTGACCGTCAGCCACAGGCTCAGCGAGATGAGCGCGCCGCCGAACGCCGCCAGCCGCCCCAGCAGCCCCACGATCGTGCCGAGCCCGACCGCCAGCTCCCCGAAGGCCATGGCGTACCCGAAGCTCGACGGGTCCTTCAGCGCCTGGTCTATCAGCCACGGCACCGCGGAGCTGTCGCGCACGTTCCGCATCAGCTCGCCGATCGAGCCGGTGCCGCTGTCGGCCAGGAAGGCCGAGTCCGTCAGCTTGTCGATCCCCGCGTAGATGAACGTCACCCCGAGGAAGATCCGCAGCGGCAGCAGGGCGTACCGTGCGGCGGAGTCCCGCCAGCCGCCGGTCTGCCCGCCGCTCCCGCCTATCCCGCCCACCCCGCCCACGCCGCTCACACTGCCCGAGCCGGCTCCGACCGTTCTGTCAGCATGCCTCATGACGCCCGCCTCTCCCGTTGCCTCGTCAACAAAACCTTACGAAGAGAACGGGCGGGCGACTCAGCCCAGAACGCCGGGAATGAGCCCGGGACCAGGCCGAGACCGACCCGAGATCCGGCGCGCGCCCAGGCCCGGGACTCAGTCCAGAACGTCGATCGGATAACGGTTGGTCTCCGCCCCCGCCGCGGTGACGACCTGCACCTCCACCCGCCCCGGCTCCACATCCACCGGCACCGGCACGGTCAGCACGGTGTCGGTCGGGTTGCTGAAGCCCCCGGGGACCGGCACCAGCGGGACCTGCACATGCACCGCCCCGATCCGTACGACCATACGGGCGAGCCGGTCCGGCTCCTGCGCCCCCGGAGGTACGAAGCCGCTGCCGCGGATCTCGATGTCGTCCCCGGTGCGGATCGGCGCGTCCCGGTCGAAGCCGCCCTCCTCGGGCCGGACCCGGACCACCGAGAGCACCGTGGGCCGCCCGCCCTCCGCGTACTTCCCGGCCAGATACATCAGCGCCGAGACGGCGGCCAGCAGCGCCAGGCCCCAGGGCAGGTCGGGCAGCCGCCAGGGCTCGCGCGCGAGCCGCACCGCGGCGAAGACGAGCGCGACCGCGTGCACCACCACGTACTGCGCGTCCGCCAGGCTGCCGCGGCCCGCGTCGTCGGTCAGCAGGTCCGCGGCGCGCGGCCGCAGCGCCCGCACCTTCTGAAGCCGCTGCGCCCGCACCCGCGCCGCCACCACGAGCCGGGCCGCCACCACCGCCAGGCAGGTCAGGGCAGTGACGGTGAGCAGCCCGGCGGCGCCGTCCAGGGCCAGCCCGTCGGCCGTCCGCTCCCCCGTCCCCGGGGCGAAGGCCAGCTCGACCGCGAGCATCAGCACCGCGAAGACCGCGAACAGCACCCACGCGGCGGCCACGGCACGCGAGGTGGACAGCCGGTTGTCCTCACCGACGAGCGGGGCGAGCGGGCCGCCGCTGCCGCGGTGCAGCCGGGCGGCGAGCGTCAGCAGCCCGGCGGCGAGCAGCGCGACGGCCAGGGAGGCCGTACGCGCCGCCGACCAGCCCGCGCCGACCGCCGTGGCCAGCTGCCCGATCAGCAGCGCCCCGACCGCGCCCCACACCACGATCAGCGTGCGCCGCCGCACCGCCCCGCCCCACGCGAAGCTCTCGGCGCGGCCGGTGTCCCAGGTCGTCCGGGCCGCCTGCGTCAGCTCGTCCGACACCCACTGCCGGGAGGCCTCGGCGGAGTGCGCGAGCGCCGCCGGCAGGCCCTCCCCGGCCGCGAACCGGTCGCGCAGGGCCAGGAACGCGGCCACCGCCCGCCGATGCCCGTCCCGGGCGCAGTCGGGGCACTCGCATCCGCTGTGCGTATGGCGCTCTGCCGTCGTGGCGTCTTCCGCCGCTTTCACCGCCACGAGGCGCTCCCGCTCATCGTTCTCTCGGGTCAGTCGTGCTCTCGTCCCAACTGACAGGTCTCGACCCAACTGACAGGTCTCGACAGGGGATTGTGCCGTAAGTCGGAGGGTCTCAGCTCAGCAGGTCCGGCTCACCGCGGGTGATCTGCTGGTACAGAGGTTGATAGTTGATCCAGGCGACGAGATCGGTGCCCAGCTGCTCGCGGGTCTGCACGGCGTTCTTGTAGTCGATCAGGACCGGCTTGCCCGCGGCCTTCGCGGCCAGCTGCACCTGGCAGGAGCGCTCCATCGCGATGAACCACCAGGCGGCCGCGTCGACCGAGCCACCGACCGTCAGCAGACCGTGATTGCGCAGGATGAGGGCCTTGTGGATGCCGAGCGCCGCCGCGATGTCCCGCCCCTCCGCCTCGTCCACGACCACGCCCGTGTAGCGGTCGTAGAGCGCGTGGTCCTCGAAGAAGGCGCAGACGTCCTGGGTGATGGGTTCGAGCAGTTCGCCGAGCGCCGACAGGGCGCGGCCGTGCAGCGAGTGGCAGTGCGCGACGGCCACGACGTCCGGCCGCGCCTGATGCACGGACGAGTGAACGACGAACGCCGCCTGGTTGACGTGGTGGCGCCCCTGGACGACCCGGCCCGCCTGGTTGACGAGGATCAGATCGCTGACGGTGATGTGGTCGAAGGGCATCCCGAAGGGGTTCACCCAGAAGCAGTCGGTGAACTCCGGGTCCCGCGCGGTGATATGGCCCGAGACGCCCTCCTCGAACCCGAACCGCCCGAAGAGGCGCAGGGCCGCGGCGAGCCGCTCCTTGCGGTGGTGCCGCTCCTCCTCGAACGAGGTGTGCTGCGGCGGCAGGGTGAAGTGCAACTGGTCGGTGGGGATCGGCTCCGGCGTCGGCGGCATCGGCGGCTCACTCCTTGGCGCACTGCTGCTCTCAGGGCTCGGAGCGGAAGCTACCTGGGGGTATCACAGGACGCCAGAGCCGCGGCCGCCTTTCAGGGCTCGGAGCACGGCGACGCCGCCGCCCGGTGAAGCGGGCGACGGCGTCGGCGCGGGTACGGGAAGCGGGGGGTCACTCCCACTCGATGGTGCCCGGCGGCTTGCTGGTGATGTCCAGGACCACGCGGTTCACCTCGTCCACCTCGTTGGTGATCCGGGTCGAGATCCGCGAGAGCACGTCGTACGGCAGCCGCGACCAGTCCGCGGTCATCGCGTCCTCGGAGGAGACGGGGCGCAGCACGATCGGGTGGCCGTAGGTGCGGCCGTCGCCCTGTACGCCCACCGAGCGCACGTCCGCGAGCAGGACCACCGGGCACTGCCAGATGTCCCGGTCAAGGCCCGCGGCGGTCAGCTCCTCGCGCGCGATGGCGTCGGCCTCGCGCAGCAGGTCCAGGCGCTCCTTGGTGACCTCGCCGACGATACGGATGCCCAGGCCCGGGCCCGGGAAGGGCTGGCGCTGGACGATCTCGTCCGGGAGGCCGAGCTCCTGGCCGACCATCCGCACCTCGTCCTTGAACAGTCGGCGCAGCGGCTCGATCAGCTGGAACTCGAGGTCGTCCGGGAGCCCGCCCACGTTGTGGTGGGACTTGATGTTGGCGGTGCCGGTGCCGCCGCCGGACTCCACCACGTCCGGGTAGAGGGTGCCCTGCACCAGGAACTCCACGGCCTCGCCCGCGGCGCCCGCCTCGGCGACCAGCTCGGCCTGGGCCTGCTCGAAGACCCGGATGAACTCCCGGCCGATGATCTTCCGCTTCTCCTCGGGGTCGGACACCCCGGCGAGCGCGGTCAGGAAGCGCTCCTCGGCGTCGACGACCTTCAGCTGGACGCCGGTGGCCGCGACGAAGTCCTTCTCGACCTGCTCGGACTCGCCCTTGCGCATCAGGCCGTGGTCCACGTACACGCAGGTCAGCTGGTCGCCGATGGCCCGCTGCACGAGGGCGGCGGCGACGGCGGAGTCCACGCCGCCGGACAGGCCGCAGATCGCGCGTTTGGTGCCGACCTGCTCCCGGATGGCGGTGACGGCCTCCTCCACCACATTGGTGGTGGTCCAGCTCGGCTCGATCCCGGCGCCCCGGTAGAGGAAGTGCTCCAGCACCTGCTGCCCGTGGGTGGAGTGCATTACCTCGGGGTGGTGCTGCACGCCGTACAGCTTCTTCTCGTCGTTCTCGAAGGCCGCGACCGGCACCACGTCGGTGGAGGCGGTGACGGCGAAGCCCTCGGGGGCGGCCGAGCAGGCGTCGCCGTGCGACATCCACACGGTCTGCTCGGCCGGGGTGCCCTCGAAGAGCGTGGAACCGGGCTTGGTGACGGTCAGCGGCGTACGGCCGTACTCGCGGGCCCCGGTGTTGTCGACGGTGCCGCCGAGCACGGTGGCCATCAGCTGGAAGCCGTAGCACATGCCGAAGACCGGCACCCCGGCCTCGAACAGCGCACGGTCGACGGTGGGGGCGCCCTCGGCGTAGACCGACGACGGGCCGCCGGAGAGGATGATCGCCTTCGGCTTCTTGGCGAGCATCTCGGCCACCGGCATCGTGGACGGGACGATCTCGCTGTAGACCCGGGCCTCGCGGACGCGACGGGCGATGAGCTGGGCGTACTGCGCGCCGAAGTCGACGACCAGGACGGTGTCGGGGGCGGCAGCAGGGGACGCTGATGGCACTTCGGCGGCCTTCCGGCGGAGGTTGCGGTGTTTCTCAGGGGCTGGACCATCGATTCTAACGGGCTCGTCATCGACACTTTCCGGGCGCTTTCCGGGCGCTCTCCGGGCTCGGGCCGTCACGCGCCGTCACCCGTACGCCACGTGACCGGGCCGTGAGCCGCTTCGTTGAGCCCGGTGTCCGCGCCAGCCAGGAGCGGCCCGGAAAAATCCACGCGTGGCTCAGATCCGCCGAAGCGATGAGACGTGCCCCCCTGCGGTGATTCAGGCGGCGCGCGTCGTGGGACCTCGCTTCGGCGAGGTGACCGGTCAGCAGGGGACAGCAGCCCGGTCACCACCCCAAAGAACGGTCGGTCCCGGGGACGCCTGGGACCGACCGTATCCGGTCGAAACGGTTGCGCCGGAAGCGCCACATCCACCACGATGCACTGAGGGAAGACGCCCCGGACCTCCCTACCGTCATTGGTCCGACCACGCGGGCGCACGCCCCCCTTGCATCGCCGCTTCACCACCGCGCTCCACCCCTAAAGCGCACCGCTCGAAAGCGCACCACCCCGAAAGCCGGCGGCCCCCAAAGCCAGCGGCGCTCCCCCCGGCGCCGCCCCTCAGCACCGGCGCTGCCCTGACGCCGGTGCTGACCGCCTAGGGTCCCGGGGACGCCCGCCCCGCTCGGACGTCCCCGGGGCCCTTCGCGTTTCCCTTCACGTTTGCCTTCACGCGGCTCCAGAGATCCGTGACTTTGATCGGGTTTTTCTGTGACCATTCTGTGAGCAACCTCCGGGGCAACCTTTCGGCCACCCGGCTGGTCATGTACGTGCAAACGCACGGCCAGACCGCGCCCCCACCGCGACGGCCTTCCACATGCGTGCCTCTGGCCCCACCAGCGGCACGAACGGACCCAGAAGAGGTCTTCATGAAGCTTCGCCGCGCCCTGGCGACCGCCGCAGTTACGGCCGCCATAGTCCCCGCCGCGCTGCTCGCGGCGCCCGCTGCCTTCGCGGAGGAGACGCCGTCGGCCGACCCGACCACCAGCGTCACCCCGGCCCCCGACCCCACGGTGACCACTCCGTCCCCGACCGACCCGACGCCCACCGACGAGCCGACGGACACCAAGCCGCCGACCACGCCGCCCACCACGGACACCCCCACAACCACTCCGCCAACCACCCCTCCCACCACCGACACCCCCACAACCACCCCGCCGACCGAGCCGACCGACGAGCCGACGCCGGGCGACGACTGCAACGACGACGGCTCGTGGAACGAGGACCCCGACCTCACCACCACCATCACCGGCCTGCCGTCGAAGGTCGTGGCGGGCAGCGGGTTCCACAGCTTCAAGTTCCAGGTCGAGAACGACTCGGACAAGTCCCTCAAGCGCGTGGACTTCGGTGTCTTCGCCGGCACCGCGGACTCCAAGCACCCCGACGGCACCGGCAAGTTCCTGACGCTTCAGTACAAGGACCCGGACAGCGGCGTCTGGACGTCGATCTCCACCGACGAGAACGACCCGTCCTCTGGCTACATCGGCTACACCGACGTGCGCGCCCACGAGACCGTCACCATCGACATGCGGCTGAGCGTCTCCGCCAAGGCCCTCGGTGACGGCTTCGGCTACGCGCTCACCTTCGGCGTGTACACGGACGACGAGGGCAACTGCGTCTTCTCGACCGGCGACTACTACGAGTTCGACGTGCTCCCGGCCGGCTCGAAGCCGGGCCACGTCCCGCCGGCCGAGCCCAAGCCGGAGCCGCATGGCGGCAAGAAGCCCCTGCCCAAGCCGGCGGGCGACACGAAGATCAACCCCAAGGGCAGCCTCGCCGAGACGGGCTCCTCCTCCGCGCTGCCGACGATCGCCGTGATCGGCGGCGTCGCGATGGCCGCGGGCGCGGGCGCGGTGTTCGTGGTGCGCCGTCGCCGCAGCGGTGGCGCGGCGGCGTGACGCCTTGACGCCTTGACGCTTTGACGGCGGCTTGACGGCGGCGGCCTGAACCGCCGCCGGGCCGTGTCGAAGGGGTCGCCCCGGGCGGGGCGGCCCCTTCGCGCGTTCCCGGCCCCGCGGCGGTCTCAGCCGTTGACGAAGGTGAGGCTGGTCGCGTCGTAGCGGGTGCCCGCGATCTGCTCGGCCGGGGCGGCGGCCTCGATGGCGGCGAGGTCCTCGGTGGACAGCTCGACGGCCAGGGCCGCGAGGTTCTCCTCCAGGTACCGCTGCCGCCGGGTGCCGGGGATCGGCACCACGTCGTCGCCCCGGTGCTGCACCCAGGCCAGGGCGAGCTGGCCGGCGGTGACTCCCTTCGCCGCGGCCAGCTCGTTCAGCTTCTCGACGATCGCCAGGTTCCGTTCGAGGTTGCCGTCGGCGAAACGCGGCTGGCCGCGCCGCATGTCGGTCTCCGCAAGCCCCTCGACCGAGCTGTACCGCCCGGTCAGGAAGCCGCGCCCGAGCGGGGAGAACGGGACCAGGCCGATACCGAGCTCGCGGCAGACCGGGGCGATCTCCGCCTCCAGGTCGCGGGTCCACAGCGACCACTCGCTCTGCAGCGCGGCGATCGGGTGCACCGCGTGCGCCCGCCGGATGGTCTGCGCACCGGCCTCGGACAGCCCGAGGTGGCGGACCTTCCCGGCCCGTACCAGTTCGGCCATGGCGCCGACGGTCTCCTCGATCGGCACCTGAGGATCGACCCGGTGCTGGTAGTAGAGGTCGATGTGGTCGACCCCGAGCCGGCGCAGCGACGCCTCGCACGCCTCCCGCACGTAGGCGGCGTCACCGCGGATCCGGGTGGGCTCGCCCAGCCGGTTGGCGAAGCCGAACTTCGTGGCCAGCACCACCTCGTCGCGACGCCCGGCGATGGCCCGCCCGATCAGCTCCTCGTTGTGCCCGCCGCCGTAGAAGTCGGAGGTGTCCCAGAAGGTCACTCCGAGGTCAAGGGCGTGGTGCAGCGTCGCGATCGACTGCGCGTCGTCCGCGGCGCCGTAGCCGTGGCTCATGCCCATGCATCCCAGCCCCTGCGCGGAGACCGCCAGTTCGCCGAGGTGCCGAGTGGGAACGATGGTCATGCTGCTGCCTCCTGGGCTGCGACTCCTGTGCTCCGAACCGTCTGTCCAAGACGCTAGGAGTTGGAGTGCGCTCCAAGTCAAACGGGCGTGAACGCCATCGGCGACGGGCGGCACCTTCGGGACCGGCAGCACCGGGAGCCTCAGGGCTCCGAAGCGTCGCCGGGGATGCCGCCCCCTCAGGAGTCGGGGCCCTCGATCCGGACGGCGACGCCGTCGAGGATCAGCTCCAGCCCGAGCGAGAAGTCCGCGTCGGCGATCGCCGCGTCGGGGGTGTCCGACGGCGGTGCCTCGAACAGCGTCGAGGAGAACAGCCGGGCCGTCTCGGGGAAGCGCTCGGGCTCGACGAGCCGCGCCAGCGCGCGACCGTATTCGCGCTCGGCGTCGGCCTGCCCCTGGCCCTCGGCCCTGCCCTCGGCGAGTTCGCTGTACTGCCGCACCGACTGGACCACGTAGCCGCTGATCAGCATGAGGACGCCGACCTTGTGCGCCCAGTCGAGGCGGGTGCGGGACATGATCGCCAGCGCGGACTCCATCCAGGCGATCTGGTTCGGTCCGGAGGGTGGTCCGGAGGCGGGCACGCGCGTCAGCCACGGCCGACGCTGGAAAACCGCGCGCTGCGCGAAGGCCCAGCCGCACAGCCCTTCGCGCCAGTCGTCGGTGTCCATGTCCGGCGGCGCGCCCAGGGCGGAGTCGGCCATGAGCGTGAGCAGCTCGTCCTTGGATCCGACGTACCGGTAAAGCGACATCCCCGTGAAGCCGAGGCTCTTGGCGACCTTGGGAAGCGTCACGCCGCCGAGCCCGTCGCGGTCGGCGATCTCCACCGCCGCGGCGACGACCAGATTGACGTCGAGGACCGCGGGCCGCCCGAGACGTGAGGACTCCGAGATCCCCCACAGCCGGCGCAGCGCCGCCGGAATGAAGTCCTCGCTGGTCATGGCTCCCTCGTTCGCCCCGATCGATGAGGCCCATCATGCCAGATCCAGTGCGCCTGTTGGATTTAGTATGCCTGTGATACTTTCTCTGAGAAACTAAAGCGCGCGATCTCGGGGAGAGGGACGAACTTGAGCACTGACACCGCATTGCGGACACCGAGAGGGCCGGTGCGGCGCGCCGAACGCGCCCTCGCGCCGGACCTGGCCCGGGGAGCGATGTTGCTGATCATCGCGCTGGCCAACGCCGCCGGAGTCGTCTTCGCCGGCGAGCCCGGCCTCGACACCACACCAGAAGGCGCCGACCGCGGCCTCAACTTCGTGCTCTTCGAACTCGTCCACGCCCGCGGGTACCCGGTCTTCGCCGTGATGTTCGGCTACGGACTCGTCCAACTCGCCTGCCGCCAGGACGCCTCCGGCGCCACGCCGAAGCAGGTCCGTTCGGTGCTTTTACGCCGCAACCTGTGGCTCGTCGTCTTCGGCTTCGCGCACGCCGCCTTGCTGTACTACGGCGACTTCCTCGGCGCCTACGGGATCGTCGGGATCGTGATGACCCTGGTGCTACTGCGCCGCGGCGACAAGTTCCACCGGACCGCGCTGGTGCTCTGGGCGCTCTCGGCGGTCGAGGTCCTGGTCATCGGCGCCGTCGTGGTCAGCGGCATCGGAGGTTCGGGCGGGTCGGCCCCGCTGCCGTCGAGCCACGTCGACTCCCTCGCCGCGCCCGACTACCTCGCGTCCATGCTGGGTCGCCTCGGCGAATGGCCGATGCACACGCTGACCGTCCTGCCCTTCATCATCATCACCTGGCTGGGCATGTGGGCCGCCCGCCGCCGCGTCCTCGAGGAACCGGCCCGCCACAAGTCCCTGCTCAAGTGGACCGCCGCCCTTGGGCTCGGCGTCGCCATCGCCGGAGGTCTCCCGGCCGCTCTGGTCGGCGCCGGATGGCTGCACGTCGACGAGTCGGCCACCAGCCTGATGATGATGCTCCACGGCGCCAGCGGCATGTTCGCCGGCCCGGGTTACGTGGCCGTCTTCGGCCTGATCGCCATGCGGGTCAACCGGCCCGGCCCCGTCGTCGGCGCACTCTCGGCCCTGGGCCGGCGTTCCCTGTCGGGATACCTGTTTCAGTCGGTGGCCTGGCTGGTCCTTCTGGCGCCGTTCACGCTCGCCCTCGGCGACCGTTTCGGCAGCCCCACGGCGACCGGTCTGATCATCGCGGTGACCGTCTGGCTCATGACCGTTCTGATCGCCCGCCTGCTCGACAAGCGCAAGCAGGCCGGCCCCGCCGAGATCGTCCTGCGCCGCCTGGCCTACGGGCCTCGGGCATAGTCGCCGCGGCCGCCCGCCCGAGCCGACATTTTCACATCTCGCACGCTCACCGGCTCAGTGGTCAGCCGCCGGGGGCACCTTGGGGACCGGGAGCAGGGGGAGCTTCAGGGCGCCGAAGGCGTCCTCGGGGACGGCGGGGGACGTGGGCGGCACCGGGGGCAGGCGCTGGTACGGCTCGCCCTGGGGTGGGCGCGGGTCCGGTTCGCCGTTGTTGGGCCACAGGGACATGGCGCGCTCCGCCTGGGCCGTGATCGTCAGGGACGGGTTGACGCCCAGGTTCGCGGAGACCGCCGCCCCGTCCACGACGTGGATGCCCGGGTGCCCGTACAGCCGGTGGTACGGGTCGATCACACCGTGCCCGGGGTCCGCGCCGATCGGGCAGCCGCCGAGGAAGTGCGCGGTGAGCGGGGTGCCCATCAGCTCGCCGACGTTGCTGCCCGGGAATCCGTTGATGGACTCGGCGAGGTGGCGGGCGGCCTGCGCGCCCTCGGGGATGTGGTCCGGGTTGGGTTCGCCGTGGCCCTGCCGGGCGGTCAGCAGGCCCTTCCCGATCCCCTTCGGCTTGCGGTAGGTGGTGAGCGAGTTGTCGTGGGTCTGCATGACCAGGCCGATGATGGTGCGCTCCGACCAGCGCCGGGTGGACATCGAGCGCACCACGAGCACCGGGTGCCTGAGGTGGTTCCCCAGGAACCGCAGCCAGCGGGGCAGGCGGCCGCCCTCCGGGATCTGCAGGACGGACAGCAGCCCCATCGCGTTGGAGCCCTTGCCGTAGCGGACGGGCTCGATGTGGGTGGTGTCGTCGGGGTGGATGGAGGAGGTGATCGCCACGCCACGGGTGAAGTCGGCCCGCCCCCGCCCCGGCCGGACCTTGCGGTAGCGGCGGTCCGTGGTCTGCGCGCCGACCAGGGCCTCGGAGTTGGTGCGGGTGAGCATGCCGAGCCGGTCCGGGATCCGGGGCAGCAGGCCCTTGTCCCGCATGGTGTGCAGCAGCGTCTGGGTGCCGTACGTCCCGGCGGCCAGCACGACCTGGCGGGCGCGCAGCGCGCGCGGCCGGGCCTTGCGGCGCCGGTCGGTGGGGACGGTGGTGACCCGGTAGCCGCCCCGCCGGTCCTCGCCGACGGCCACGACGGTCGTCATGGGGTGGACGACGGCGCCGGCCCGCTCGGCGAGGTGGAGGTAGTTCTCGTTGAGGGTGTTCTTCGCGCCGTGCCGGCAGCCGGTCATGCACTCGCCGCACTCGGTGCAGGCCCTGCGGGACGGGCCCGCGCCGCCGAAGTACGGGTCGGGGACGCGCTCTCCAGGCGCCGCCGTCGCCGTCCCGTCCGCGTCGTCGCCGTCCCCGAAGAAGACCCCCACCGGCGCCATATGGAAGCTCTCGCCCACCCCCATCCGCTCGGCCGCGGCCTTGAGGTGCTCGTCGGAGGGGGTCATGGTCCTGTTCAGGCGCGCGCCGAGCATCCGCCGCGCCTGGTCGTAGTACGGGGCGAGCTCCGCCCGCCAGTCGGTGATGGCGCCCCACTGCGCGTCCCGGAAGAAGGGCTCGGGCGGTACGTAGAGGGTGTTGGCGTAGTTGAGCGAGCCGCCCCCGACCCCGGCGCCCGCCAGCACCATCACCTTGCCCAGGACGTGGATGCGCTGGATGCCGTAGCAGCCGAGGGCGGGGGCCCACAGGTAGTCGCGGAGGTGCCAGGAGTTCTTCGGCAGGGTCTCGGGGGTGAAGCGGCGGCCCGCCTCCAGGACGCCGACGCGGTACCCCTTCTCGGTCAGGCGCAGGGCCGTCACCGAGCCGCCGAAGCCCGAGCCGACGACGATGACGTCGTAGTCGTACGTGTCGTACGTGTCGTACGTGTCGTACGCCTCGTCCACAGCAGTACCTCCCGCTCCCTCGCCGTACGCCGGTCAGCGCAGGCGCAGCGCCTTCATCGCGCGCAGGCTGCGGGTCATGAACGCCGCGTACTTCTCGTCCGTCATGCCGAAGGCCGGGCCGAGCGGCAGCAGCCGCTGGTGCGCCACCGTCTGCGCCTCGGTGAACTTGAGGATCCCCTCCGAGCCGTGGCGGCGCCCGAGGCCGGAGTCGCCCATCCCGCCCAGCGGCGCCCGGACGCTGCCGTACGCCGCGCCGTAGCCCTCGTTGACGTTGACCGTGCCGGCCTGCAGCTGGGCGGCGACCGCGCGGCCGCGCCGCCCGTCCTTCGTCCAGACGCTGGCGTTGAGGCCGTACGGGGTGGCGTTGGCGCGCTCGACCGCCTCGTCCTCGTCGGTGAAGCGGTAGATGGAGACGACCGGGCCGAAGGTCTCCTCGGCGCACACCGCCATCGGCGGCTCGACCCCGTCGAGGATGGTCGGCTCGTAGAAGTACGGGCCGATGTCGGGCCGGGCGCGGCCACCGGTGAGCACCTTCGCGCCCTTCTCCCGGGCCTCGTCGACATGGCGTACGACGGTCTCCAACTGGCGCTCGCCCGCGAGGGAACCCATCTCGGCCCCGTACGCGAGGGCCGTGCCCAGGCGCATCGCCTTCGTCCGGGCGACGAACCGCTCCAGGAAGGCGTCGGCGACCGACGTATGGACGTAGAGGCGCTCGATGGACTCGCACAGCTGCCCGGCGGAGGAGAAGCAGGCGCGCACCGAGCCGTCGGCGGCCTTGTCGAGGTCGGCGTCCCGCAGTACCAACATGGCGTTCTTGCCACCCAGTTCCAGGGAGCAGCCGATCAGCCGGGCCGCCGCGCGCTGGGCGACCTCGCGGCCGGTGCGGGTGGAGCCGGTGAAGGACACGTAGTCGGCGTGCTGGACGACGGCGGGGCCGACGACCGGGCCCTCCCCGAGGACGATCTGCCACACGCCCTCCGGCAGCCCGGCCTCGATCAGCAGCTCACGGGCCCACAGGGCGGTCAGCGCGGTCTCGGTGTCCGGCTTCATCACGATCGCGTTGCCCGCGACGAAGGCGGGGAGCGAGTCGCCGGCGGAGAGCGCGAGGGGGTAGTTCCAGGGGGAGATCAGGCCAATGACGCCCTTGGGCTGGCGCAGCTCGGTGACCTTGGTGAGGACGGGAACGGCGCCGGTGTGGCGGCGGGCGCCCAGGTAGGCGGGGGCCTTGCGCCCGTAGTGGCGGGCGGTGAGGCAGACCTCCTGCACCTCCTCATGGGCGTGCAGCCGGGTCTTGCCCGTCTCCACCTGGATCAGGTCCAGCACCTCGGACTGGCGGCGCATGACCAGGTCGTGGAAGCGCAGCAGCACGGCGGCGCGTCGGCGCACGGGGGTACGGGCCCACGCCCGCTGCGCCGTACGCGCCCGCTCGTATGCCTCGGCGACGTCCTCGGGGGTGGACTCGGGCAGTTCGGCCACGACCTCCCCGGTGAAGGGGGTGTGGCTGGTGGTGCTGGAGCTGCCCACCACGCCGCGCGAGAGCCGGGCGATCAGCTCGGGGGTGACGACGTGGGAAGCAGTGCGGGCGCCCGCGGGGGCGACCGGGTTGCCGTCGGCGGGGGCCGCTGCGGTGCCCTGTCCGGTCTCCTGTCCGGCGTCAGGTCCGGCCTCGGGCGCGGCGTCGGGTGCGGCCTCCTGCGGGGCGTCCTGCGTGGGCTGTGCGCTGTCCTGCGAGTCCGTCATGGGGGCGAGGGTAGGCCCGGCCCGGCCGGTTTGACTACCCGACGGTAACTCTATTCCGCGGCTTTCTTGAGGCCCTGGATCTCCAGGTGCTTCACGACGTCCTCATAGAGCTTGTTCCCGGTCTTACGGGCCTCCCCCTCGGCGGGCATGATCACGCTCAGCTGCCACTGCGTCTTGTCGGTGCCGACGTAGATGTGGGTGCGCTCGAGATAGGGGATGTAGTCGTCGCGGTTGCTGGAGAAGGGGCGGTAGGTGGTGTTCACGTCCGCCGCCGGCTGGCCCTGCTGGGAGGACTTCTCCTGCTTGCTCTCCGCGTCCGCGTAGTCGGTCTGCCCACTGCTCTCGCGGTATGCGATCACCTGCTTGACCGCGTCCGCGAGCCCGGTGACGTCCGCCTCGCCGTCCTTGAGGGCCCGGAGGAGATAGATGGTGTAGACGCCGCTGGGATCCTTGAAGGTGACGGCCTGGTTGTTCTCGTCGGTGTCGTCCAGTACCCGCTTGTAGTTCTCGGGTACGGCCAGCGACGCGGCGACCACCTCGCGCTCGTCCCGGACCGTCCACCCGGCGGGAATGCCGCTGCCCTCGCTCGCGAACGGCTTCAGCAGGATCAGCACCAGCGCGGCGGCCACCACCAGCACCACACCGCCAAGACCCAGCTGCGCCTTGCGGTTCTTGTGCAGGATGGGCGGTACGAAGCGGCTGCCCGCACTCTGCGCCGCCCCGGCCCCGGCCTCGGCCCCTCCTTCGGCCACGGCCCCGGCCCCGGCCTGGCCGTACAGTCTGGTCGTCAGCATCGTCGGCACCGGCTGCGGGGGCCGCGCCACCTCCTCCAGCGCCTGCCGCGCCTCGGCCGCCGTCGGCCGCGCCGCCGAGTCCTTGCGCAGCAGCTGCATGATGAGCGTGCCGAGCGCGCCCGAGCCGCGCGCGGGCGTCTGCGGCTCGGCGGAGAGGATGGCCTGGAGGGTGGCGGGGGCGTGCGAGCGGCGGAACGGGGACATGCCCTCGACCGCCGCGTACAGCACGACGCCCAGCGACCACAGGTCCGACTCGGGCCCGGGCCGCTGGCCCAGCACCCGCTCGGGCGCGATGAATTCGGGGGAGCCGACGAACGCGCCGGTCTCCGTCAGCCCCTGCTCGCCCTCGACCTGCGCGATGCCGAAGTCGGTCAGCACCACCCGGTCGTTCCGGCCCAGCAGGACGTTGTCCGGCTTGACGTCGCGGTGCAGCACCCCGGCCTCGTGGGCGGCCGTCAGCGCGCCCAGCACCGCGACGCCGATACGGGCCGCCTCGCGCGGGTCCAGCGTGCCCTCGGCCAGCCGGTCGGCGAGCGAGTCGCCGCGCACCAGCTCCATCACCAGCCAGGGCCGACCGTCCTCGATCACCACGTCGTACACCGAGACGACCGAGGGGTGGTCGATCCGGGCCGCGGCGCGCGCTTCGCGCTGCATCCGCTGGTAGACCTTCTGTCGCTCACCCTCCGGCAGGGTGTCGGGCACCCGCGGCTCCTTGACCGCGACATCGCGGTCGACGACCTGGTCGTGTGCCTTCCAGACCGTGCCCATGCCGCCGTGTCCCAGGCGGGAGTCGAGGCGGTAGCGGCCGCCGATGACCCGGCCGATGTTGGGGTCGTGGGCGGCGGCCGAGGGCGGAGCCGTACGGGGGTCGGGCTGCCCGGAGGCGGGCTGCTCAGGGGTGACCCGGCCGTCGAACTGCGTCGGCTCGTGCGGGGTGTGCGGGGTGTGCGGGGTGTGCGGGGTGTGCGGGGTGTGCGGGGTGTGCGGGGACGGCACCGGCGCGGGTGGAGGCGGCGCGGGCGCGGCCGGAGCGTTCGGTGGCCGCAGCTCGTAGCTGGTGGGCTCGTTCGCCCGTCCCCCGTCGTTCGTCATGGCTCCATCATTACCTGGTCGGGTGCACGGCCCGCCACCGGCCCCGGAGCGGCTGTGACCGCTCGTGACAAAGCCGTTGCGGTGCCGTTCAGTTCTGGTCGGCGGATCGGGAGAAAGTGGTGACAGCCGTGTCGAAGTACTGCTTTCCCTCGGATTTCCGCCCGACCGGCGCGGACACCCACACGTCATACATCTTGCCCGCTTCGTTCCAGGTCAGGTCATAGGTCTGGCGCGAGCCGCCGTCGTCGGCCGAGCCGTTCCAGATGAACGCCCACAGGGCGGCGGGCAGCCCGTTGCGGTCCGTCTCGATGACCTGGCCGCTGCGGTAGCCCTCGTAGTCCTGCGGCCCCCTGGCGTCCGCCTCCCGGCTCAGCTGGAGCGGGCCCTTGGGGTCCTGCTCCTGGACGTGGATCCCGATCCGGAACTCCATGCCGGGCGAGTTGTAGTAGACGCGCGGCGCCTTGACCACGCGGGAGTACCCCTTGGGCACGGCGATCGTGAAGCCGAGCGGGTCATCGACCAGCTCGTAGCCGTCCGGGACGGCGGTTTTGGAGGACGTCTTCGAGGGCGTGGGCGACGCCTTCGACGGCTTCTTGCCAGGGTCTGTCGTGGCACTGGCCGTGCCCTTGTCCGCGGTGTCGCCGTCCCCCCGGTCCATGGCCAGCGCCGCGACCCCGGCACCGAGGCCGGCCAGCGCGACCACCGCGACGGCCGCCATCAGCGCCGTACGGCGGCGGGGGCCCCGGAGGCGCGGGGCGGGGGCGACGGGGGTGGGGGGCTCCGGGGCCACGGGGGCCGCCGGGGTCGCCGGGGTGGCGGCCCCGTACCCGGGCCCATGGCCGGTCGCCACCGGCACGGCGGGCTGCGTCGGCGTGTACTCCAGGGGGATCTCGGGGGTGTCCCCCGGCTCCAGGCATATCCGCAGCATCCGGGCCGCCTCGTCCCCGGTCAGCCGCAGGTCGGGGTCGCGCCGCAACAGCCCCTCGATGACGGGGGCCAGGACCCCGGCGGCCTCGGGCGCCCGTATCTCGTCGAACACGACCGCGTGCAGCACGCCGCCCAACGAGTCACGGCGGAACGGGGACTCGCCGCTGACCAGCGTGCACAGCAGCACGCCCAGCGACCACAGGTCCGACTCCGGGCCGGTGCGGCGCCCCGACATCCGCTCCGGCGCGGTGTATTCGGGCGAGCCCACGAACGTCCCGGTCTCCGTGATCGTCGTGCTCCCCGTCACCTGCGCGATCCCGAAGTCCGTCAGCACCACCCGCCCGGTGCCCGCCTCCACCAGCACGTTGGCGGGCTTGATGTCCCGGTGCAGCACCCCGCGCGCATGCGCCACCCGCAGTGCGTCCAGCAGCGCGAACCCGATCCGCGCCGCCTCACCCGGCCCGACGGGCCCCTCGGCGGCCAGCTGGTCGGCGAGCGAGCGGCCGTCGACCAACTCCATGACGATCCAGGGGCGTCCGTCCTCCTCCACGACATCGTGCAGGACGATCACATTCGGATGCTTGATCTGCGCCACGGTACGGGCCTCGCGCAGCGTGCGCTCGTGCTGCATCTGGACGTCGATGGCCGACATCCCGTCCAGCCCGTCGTCGATGTGCAGCTCCTTGACCGCCACATCCCGGCCCAGCAGTGCGTCGACGGCCCGCCACACCGTGCCCATGCCGCCGCGCCCCAGCCGTGACACCAGCTGATAGCGCCCGGCCAGCAGACGATCACTTCCCCCGAAGCTACCCATGCCCTCATCTTGCCGCACGCCCGAGACTCCCCCCGCCCCCGCCCCCGACCCCGCCAACGCCCGCCCACACCCGCCCGCGCTGTGGTCGACTTCCCCCATGGAGGCAGTCCTGGCGAGTGTTATCGCCGTGCTCGGCACGGTGTTGGGTTCCGCGGTCACCCATACCTTCCAGCGGCGATCCGCCGACCGGAGCGAGCACTTCGCCCGGGAGGAGAAGCTGCGGCAGGAGCGGATCGACGCGTACTGCGCCTACGCGGGGGCGCTGCTCAACTACCGCCGGGTGCTGGTCCACCGGTGGTACGTCACCCACGAGAACCGGGTTGACGAGGACACCCCGGAGCTGCGGGAGCACGTCTACGAGTTGCGCTACGCGGCGCAGGAGGCGATGTTCCGCGCGCAGATGGTCTCGGACGACCCCGCGCTCGTGGAACTCGCCGAGCGGATCATGGAGCACGTCACCGAGCTGCACCGGGCCGGGGACCGCGACCGGCTGAACGACATCCGCGAGCGGTCCCGGCAGGGCGTCCGCGACTTCATCGCCGCCGCGACGCCGCACGTCCGCTGAGTCGGCTCGGCGCCTCCCTCACCCCCTTACAAAAAAACGCTTGACCAAGGACAAGCATTTTTTGCAAGGGGGTGGGGGTCCGGAGGCCGGCTTGGCGTGGACCGCGATGGCCGGCACCGCGTTCCGTGGCGGGCTCAGGCCGTGACATCGCGGCGCGCGAAGACGGTGCCGGCGACCGCCGCGGCGGCGACGACGTAGGCGGCCACGGTGAGCAGCGCCCGTGTCGCGCTCACCTCCGACGTCCCGCCCTGCCCCAGCGTCTCGAGGAGGAGTCCGGGGAAGAACCGCCGGCCCGGGTCCCACGCGTCCCCGATGAGGTGTTCGGCGGGCCCGGCCCACGCGATGCCGACGGCGAGGGCCAGGGGAACGGAGCGCAGCAGCACCGCGATCAGCATGGCGAGCACGGCATAGCCGGTGACCCACACCAGTACGGACGCGTAGTCGGTGACGGCCGCGCCGAGAGCGTCGGCGCCGGTCCACGCGTCGGTCTGGACGTCGTAGCCGGACGCCATGAACCGGGCGGCAAGCCACGTGACGACCTCGGCGCACGCCAGGGCCGCGGCCGCGAAGGCCAGCAGCGCGCCCAGCCTGCCGATCAGCAGGCTCGTCCGCTTGGGCTGCCGGAAGAGCATCGTGCGGTACGTGCCGCGGGAGAACTCCAGACTGAACAGGCCGACGAACAAGGCGAACACGAGGGTGCCGGAGAAGGCCGCGACGGCGCGGAACACCTCGGTGCCGCCGCCAGCCCCGGCAAGGGTCTCCAGCGTCGGCGTCATGCTGTTCGGGGACATCTCCGACGTGGGCTTGGCACCGCCCAGCTCGATCGCCGCGCCGCCGACAGAGCTCGCGAGGACCACGACGATCGTGGTGATGAGCACCCTGCGGCGGATCAGCCTGGCCAGTTCGGCACGGAATGAGCGGATCACGCGACGTCTCCCTCGATGAGTCGGAGGTAGGTGGATTCCAGGGTGGGCCGGTGGACCGTGAGTTCGGCCAGCACGATGCCCGTCGCGAAGGCCGCGCGGTTGAGAGACGCGGCCACCTGCCGGGGGTCGCGGTGATCGATAGGCACCATGAGCCGGCCCCCGTCGCTCTTGGGCTCCAGCCCTTCGGCGGCGACGATGTCGGCGAGCTTCAGGAGATCCGCGCCGTCCGCGGGGGCCAGGAGGATGTCGTTGCCGGTCCGGCCGGCGAACTCCCGTGCTGAGCCGGCGTAGACGAGCGTTCCCTGCTCGATGATGAGGAGCCAGTCGCAGACCTGCTCCAGCTCGTTCAGGATGTGCGAGGAGACCAGCACAGTGCGGCCCTCGGCCGCGATCCGCGCGATGAGGTCGCGCATGTCGATCATCCCGGCCGGGTCGAGGCCATTGGTCGGCTCGTCGAGGATCAGCAACTCGGGGTCGCCGAGCAGGGCGGCGGCGATGCCGAGCCGCTGCTTCATGCCGAGGGAGTACCTGCCGTAGCGGTCTCGCGCCCGATCGGCGAGGCCGACGAGTTCCAGGACCTCGGGGATGCGGCGCTCGTCCTGCCCACCGAGCCGGGCGAGCACCCGCAGGTTCTCCACGCCGGTCAGCGCGGGCCACATGGCCGGTCCCTCGAGCAGGGCGCCGACGCGGCCCAGATAGCGCTCGGGGTGGTGGATCGACCGTCCGAGGACGGTGGCGTCCCCGGAGGTCGGGCGCACGAGGCCGAGAAGCATCGCCATGGTGGTCGTCTTGCCGGCGCCGTTCGGGCCGATGAATCCGGCGACCACGCCACGCGGGACCTCGACCGTGAGGTCGCCGACCGCGACCCGGTCGCCATATCGCTTAGTGAGTTGGTGAATCGTCACCACTGGGGCTTGCTGTGTCATGGCCCCAGCGTGCGGGCCGCGCGGGCACGCGTCGTCCTGCCGGGAGAGACTCCTGCGGTACGCCGACGGGCGTACGCCTTGGCGCCGCCCTGCGGGCGGCGCCGGCTTTGGTCAACTATGCCGTTGGGCCGCCGGAGCAGGGGACGGGGGGCGTAGTGGCGTAGGCGAGGAAGGCATGCCAGGCGGTGGCGGAGAAGTGGAGGCGGGAGCCGTCGGGGTTCTTGGAGTCGACACGTCGTCGCAGCGCTCCGCGAACTCCAGCGTCGGATACCGCTTCGCCGCCTCGATGTACCCGACGAGCGCGCCGGAGCAGTACAGCGCCTTGCCGAGGTCCTGCTGGGACATGCCTGCCTTCTCGCGCTGCAGGCGCACCTCCGAGCCGAAGAAGGCCAGCGGGGACCGGGATGGGTCGAGGTCGTTGGGATTCGGCACGGCTACCCTGGACTTCACATCAGCCGCATGCCTCTCCCCCACGCGCCCAAGGCAGCAGCCAACGCCCGGCGCCACGTCCGCGACGTCCTGGACACCTGGTGCGTGGACGCCGAGCTGGCCGAATGCGTCGAGGTGGTGGCCAGCGAACTCGTGACGAATGCGGTGCGGCACGCCGGGCAGGCCCATGGCGTGATCGCCCTGACCATGCTGCGCAGCGCACAGTGGCTGCGGCTGGAAGTCGACGACCCGGACCGTCGGCCGCCGGTCTGGCCCGGAGGTCCTGTGCCCGACAGCCAGGAGCGCGGGCGGGGATTGGTGATCGTGGCGTCGCTCAGCAAGGACTGGGGGCATCACGCCAGGCCGTTGCGAGGGAAGGTGGTTTGGGCCACGTTCGCCGTGCCGTAACGCTCGCGGGAGTCCCCAACCGGCCCAGCCAACGGGCCATGGCGTCGTCGGCCGTACCTGCCAGAAGATGACAGGTACGGCCCTTACGGTCGGCCCCATGAGCAACTCCCTCCCCCACATCACCCCCGCCCAGCGCCGCGCCCGCCTCGGGCGGCGGCATCTGCTGGCACCGTCCGCGCGGGCGGCCGCCGTCGAAGCGGTGGCGGACGCGGTCGTCGGGCTGCATGCGACCGATCCGGCCACCGTGTATCTGTCCGCGTGCGCGCGGCTGCGGGAGCCGGGGGCCGGGGAGGTGGAGCGGGCGCTGTACGAGGATGTCTCGCTGGTCAAGCTGTTGAGCATGCGGCGCACGATCTTCGCCGTGACGACGGAACTCGCGCCGGTCGTCGGCTCGTCGACCGCGCGGGCGATCGCGGTCCGGGAACGGGCCACGCTGCTGAAGCATCTGCGGGAGCGCGCCGAGGAGCACTGGGACGAGGCGCGGCTGGCCGAGGTGGAGCAGGCCGTACTGGCGGCCGTGGCCGAACGGGGCGAGGCGACGACCGCCGAGGTGGCCGAGGACGTGCCCGCGCTGCGCGAACGGATCGTGATGGCGCCGGGCAAGCCGTACGCGGCCCGGCAGACCGTCGGGAGCCGACTGCTGCGCCTGCTCGCCTCCGACGGGCATCTGCGCCGCTGCCGCCCGCGCGGCTCCTGGACCAGCAGCCTCTACCCGTGGGCCCTCGTTCCGCCGCTCCCCGACCTCCCCGTCCGCGAGGCGAAAGCCGAACTGGCCCGCCGCTGGCTGGCCGCGTACGGGCCCGCGACCGAGGCCGATCTGAAGTGGTGGACGGGCTGGACGCTGACCGACACCCGGCGGGCGCTGGCCGACATCGGCGCGGAGGGTGTGACGCTGGTGGAGGGGCCGGGGTACGTGGTGCCAGGGGATGTGCCCGGGGACGACGAGCCGGTGGCGGGCGACGAGCCCTGGGCCGCGCTGCTGCCCGGCCTCGACCCGACCGCCATGGGCTGGCAGGCCCGCGGCTGGTATCTCGACCCGGACCATGTGAAGCCGCTCTTCGACGGCAGCGGCAACATCGGCCCCACGGTGTGGTGGAACGGCCGCATCGTCGGCGGCTGGGCCCAGCGCGCGAACGGCGAGGTGGTCTGGCGCGCGCTGACCGATGTGGGCCGGGAGGCGACGGCCGCGGTGGAGGCGGAGGCGGCGCGGCTGAGCGGATGGCTGGGGGAGGTCCGGGTCACGCCCCGGTTCCGTACGCCGCTGGAGCGGGAGTTGGCGGCATAGATGTGGCGGGGGCGAGGAAGGCGCGCCAGGCAGTGGCGGTGAAGTGAAGGCGGGGGCCGCCGGGATTCTTGGAGTCGCGGACGGTTATCCCCTGACCGAGCACTTCTCGCGGCTGCGCCCTGCCTCAGTCCGTTGTCTCGGTCGCCAGCTCACACGCGCGCACGTACTCCCGCACCAGCGGGCGGCGGTCGTCGGCGCGCCAGGCGAGGACGAAGCGGCTGGGCGAGATGCCCCTCACCGCACGGGTGACGACTCCGCCGAGGGTGATCAGCGGGGTGTTCCCGGCCGCCAGCAGGACCACTCCGAGACCCGCGACAAGCGCTTCGTAAGTCTCCTCGGTGCTTGCCACCTCCGCGCCGATGCGTGCCGGCTTCCCGCCGCGGGCATCGGTGGCAAGCCAGTAGTCCCGCAGCGGCCCGGCGCTGTCGGGCAGAGCGAGGAACGGCTCGTCCAGCAGTTCGGTGAAGTCGATGATCTCCCTGTCGGCGAGCGGGTGAGTATCGGCCAGGGCGACCAGGCGGGGTTCCTCGGCGACCACCACCCACCGGTAGCGGGACGGATCGGGCAGCGGCAGCCAGACGAACGCCGCGTCGCACGTGCCGTCGGCGAGCCCGGCGGTCGAGTCCTGCCAGGGGACCTGGCGAAGCCTGAGTCGGGCATCAGGGCGCGCGGCGGTGAAGCGGGAGCGGATCGCCGGCAGCACGCCCCCGCGCCCCGGGCTGGTACTCATCCCCACGACGAGGACGGCCGCCCGGTCGGCCGCAACGCGGGCGACTGCCTCCTTGGCTGCCTCCCACTCGGCGAGAATGCGCTGAGCATGCGGCAGCAGCGCAGCACCGACCGCGCTCAGGCGCACTTCGCGCCGGTCGCGCTCGAACAACGCCTCCCCCACCTGTTTCTCCAGCATCCTGATCTGCTTGCTCAGCGCGGGCTGCGAGATGTACAGCCGCTCGGCCGCGCGCGTGAAGTGCAGCTCTTCGGCCACTGCGGCGAAGTACCTCAGGTCCCGTCCGTGAACGTCCATAACCATCGGCTATCACAGCAGATCTTGGACGCGCAAACGGTGTGCCTCGCAAGGTGGTGCACACACGGACCGCCGAGAACAGCGGATCACCCTGCACAAGGAGAAGAACATGAACAAGGTATGGCTGGTCACCGGGGCGAGCAGCGGGTTCGGCCGGGCGATCACCGAAGCGGCGGTGGCTGCGGGCGACATCGTGGTCGCAGCCGCCCGCCGTACCGCGCTGCTCGACGACCTGGTCGCCGCGCACCCGGACCAGGTCGAGGCTCTACCGCTGGACGTCACCGACATCGCGGGCGTCCAAGCCGCGGTCGACGGCGTGGCGGCCCGGCACGGCCGGATCGACATCCTGGTCAACAACGCCGGACGGGGCATGGTGGGGGCGGTCGAGGAGACCACCGACGCGGAGCTGCGGGACCTGATGGACCTGCACTTCTTCGGCCCGGCCGCGCTCACCCGGGCCGCGCTGCCGCATATGCGCCGCCGGGGCTCGGGCGCCATCGTGCAGCTGACCAGCATGGGTGGGCGGTTCGCCTTCGCCGGAGTCGGCGCCTACTGCGCCACCAAGTTCGCCCTGGAGGGGCTTTCCGAGGCATTGGCCGCCGAGGTCGCCCCGCACGGCATTCGGGTGCTGATCGTCGAGCCCGGCGCGTTCCGTACCGGCTTCGCCGGCACCGCAGCACTGCGGCCCTCCGCGGCTGCCCTGGACGCCTACCAGGACACCGTGGGCCCCGTCCTTTCCGGGCTGCCGGGCGGAAGCGGCCAGGAACCCGGGGACCCGGCCAAGGCCGCGGCCGCCATCCTCACCGCTCTGGACGCCGACGAACCGCCACTGCGTCTGCTGCTCGGCAACGACGCCGCCGACGCGATCACCGACCACCTCGACCGTGCCCACACCGAACTCCGCTCCTGGGAAAAGCTCACCCGTTCCACCGACTTCGACGACTGACGCCTCCAGCCGCCTCCGCCCCTTTCCCCGCCCACCGCCTCTCAGGAGTGTCCTGGTGAAATCCCTGCTCAAGTTCTCCCCGGACGCCCGTACCGCGGCCTCGGCGCCGGAGGCGGCCCGGGGTGGGTCCCCGACGGTGCTCGGTGCCGCCCTGCTGGGCTTCTTCCTCATCTCGCTGGACGCGTTGATCGTCACCGTCGCGCTGCCCGACATCGGCCGCAGCCTCGGCGGCGGCATGTCCGGCCTGCAATGGGTGGTGGACGGATACACGCTGATCTTCGCCGCCCTGATGCTCTCCGCGGGCGCCCTGTCCGACCGCATCGGGGCCCGGCAGGCGTACGGCGGCGGCCTTGTGCTCTTCGGGCTGGCCTCGGCCGCGTGCGGACTGGCGCCCGGGCTCGGCGTGCTGGTGGCGGCGCGACTGGTGCAGGGGGGTGCGGCGGCAGTGATGATGCCGGCGTCGCTGGCCCTGGTCCGGCAGGGCTTTCCCGACCAGGCGAAGCGGGCTCGGGCCATCGCCATCTGGACCGTGGGCGGCGCGGTCGCGGTGGCGGCCGGGCCGGTGCTCGGCGGGGCACTCACCGCTTCCGTGGGCTGGCGGTGGATCTTCTTCGTCAACCTCCCGGCGGGCCTGCTGGCGCTCGCCCTGCTCGCCCGCGTGCCGGCCTCGCCGCGGCTGCCCGCGCGTCTTGACGTGGTCGGGCAGGTGACGGCGGTGGTCGCGATGGGCGCGCTGACGTACGGCGTGATCGAGGGCGGCGACAAGGGCTTCGGCCGGCCGTTCGTGGTGGTGTCGCTGCTGGTGGCTGCGGCCGCGGCAGCCGCCTTCCTCGCCGCGCAGGTCAAGGGCGCACACCCGATGCTCCCGCTGCCGCTGTTCCGCTCGCGGGTGGTGGCGGTGTCCTTGGCGGTCGGCTTCATGCTCAATGCCGCGTACTACGGCGGGGTGTTCATCTTCAGCCTGTACCTGCAGCAGGAGCGCGGGCAGACCGCGCTGCACGCGGGCCTGATGTTCATTCCGATGACGGCACTGGTCGCCGTGGTGAACCTGGCCTCGGCGAAGCTGGCCGAGCTGTTCGGCCCGCGGGTGCCGATGGTGGCGGGACAACTCATCGGGGCAGCCGGGCTACTGGCGCTGCTCACCGTCGGGGCTCATACCAACGTGTGGGTGGTGGCGGCTTTGATGGTGCCGGTCGGCCTCGGCGGGGCGCTGACGGTGCCGGCGCTGACCGCGATGCTGCTCGACGCGGTACCCGGGGACCGGGCGGGCACCGCATCAGCCGTGCTCAACACCGGCCGCCAGGTCGGCGGGGCGATCGCGGTGGCGGTCTTCGGGGCGCTGCTGGCGGGAGCGGACACGTTCCTGGCCGGTATGCGGTGGAGCATGCTGCTCGCGGCGGCCGGGCTCGTACTGACGGCGGGCGCGACGCTGACGCTGCCGCGGGACGGGCGCCGGGGTGGGGAGGCGTGAGCCGGGCGGTGTGTCACGGCAGGAGGCCACGGCACCGGGCCTTGAGGGATGCGTGGTGGGCGTACGGGGGATAACCCCCTCCCCCGGGTCCACCGATCGGTGGACGGCAGGTTCAACCTGACACCTCTGTCCGGCAACCGCCCTGGTCAACAAGGCTTCTGGGCATGAAATCACTCACTGTGCGGGTGGCCCGCTGGAGCGCGCGGCACCCCTGGCGGGCGGTCGTCGGATGGCTGGTGTTCGTGGCGCTGTGCCTGGTCGTCGGCGGAGCCGTCGGCACCAACAGCGCCAAGACGGCGGACTACCGCGTCGGCGAGGCGGGCCGGGCCGAGGCCATGGCGGCCGAGGGGCATTTGGAGCGCCGCTCCACCGAGCAGGTGCTGATCTCCGCCCGTTCCGGCGCCCTCGACGGTCAGGCCGGCAAGCGGGCCGCCGAAGCGGCCGCGCGGGACCTCACGGCCCGGATGAAGCCGCTGCCCGAGGTCGAGGGCGTGGCCGCGCCGCTGTGGTCCGACGACGGCCGGATCCTGATGGTCGAGGTGTCCCTGAAGGGCGAGGAGCGGGACGCGAAGGACAAGGTCGACGCGCTGGTCGCGCAGACCGAGGCCGTCCAGAAGGCCCACCCCCGGCTGCTGTTCGAGGAGACCGGCTCGCCTTCCGTCAGCAAGGGAGTCGACCAGCAGCGCAGCGACGACCTGGCGCTGTCCGAGGCGATCACGCTTCCGGTCACCCTGATCACGCTGCTGGTCGTCTTCGGTTCGGTCGTCATGGCCATGGTGCCGTTGCTGCTCGCCCTGTCGTCGATCGCGGCGGCGGTCGGCCTGGCGATGGTGGCCTCGCATCTCTCCCCCGACGCCGGGGTCGGCACGAACGTCATCCTGATGATCGGCCTCGCGGTCGGCGTCGACTACACGCTCTTCTACCTCAAGCGGGAGCGCGAGGAGCGGGCCCGCGCCGGCGGTCGGCTGAGCACCGAGGCGCTGGTGGAGCTGGCGGCGGCCACCTCCGGCCGTGCGGTGGTGGTGTCGGGGCTGGCGGTCGTCGCCTCCACCGCGACGCTGTATCTGGCCTCCGACGTGATCTTCTCCTCGCTCGCTACCGGCACCATCGTGGTCGTCCTGGTCGCCGTGGCCAGCTCCCTGACGGCCCTGCCCGCACTGCTGGTCGTGCTCGGAAAGCGGGCGGAACGCAGGGCACGGCGCCGGGCGGAGCGCGGCAAGCCGGCCCGGCGGACGCGCGGCGAGGGCGGCGGCCGGATCTGGACGGCGCTGCTGCGGCCCGCCGCCCGGCATCCCCTCGCCACGCTCTGCGTCTCGGTCCTCGCCCTGCTCGCCCTCGTCGTTCCGCTGGCGGAGCTGAAGATCACGGAGATGAGCCGGGACACCCACTCCCGCGAGATCCCCGCGATGCGGGTGTACGACCGCCTCAACGAGGCGTTCCCCGACCAGAGGGTCACCCACGACGTCGTCGTACGCGCCGACGCCTCGCGCACCCATGAGGTCACCGGGGCGCTGCGCGGCCTCGCCGAGCTGGCCGACCGCGATCCGCTGTTCGCCGACGGCTCTCGAATCATGACATCGGCCGACCACCGGATCAGCGTGCTGCGGCTGAAGGTGCCGCACCTCGGCAACTCCCGTGAGGCCAAGGCCTCCCTGAACCACCTGCGCCACGACTACCTGCCCGCCACCGTCGGCCGGATCGCGGACGCGGAGTACGGCGTCAGCGGTGACGTCGCACGCTACGCCGACTATCCCGCCCACCAGAACGGCAAACTGCCCCTGGTCATCGGGGCGTTGCTTCTGGTGACGTTCGCGATGACCGTGTACG
The DNA here is from genome assembly GCF_053890475.1 of Streptomyces sp. LZ34. Taxonomy (NCBI): domain Bacteria; kingdom Bacillati; phylum Actinomycetota; class Actinomycetes; order Kitasatosporales; family Streptomycetaceae; genus Streptomyces; species Streptomyces sp. LZ34. Next base: position 7,274,539 of record NZ_CM132680.1, on the reverse strand, counting down.
CCTTCCGTTCCGTGGTGCTCGGCCTGATCGGCGTCGTACTGAACCTGCTGTCGGCCGCGGCCGCGCTCGGGCTGCTCGTCCTCGTCTTCCAGGGAACCTGGGCCGAGGGGCTGCTGGACTTCACCTCCACCGGCTCGATCGGGTCGCGCGTCCCGCTCTTCCTCTTCGTGATCCTCTTCGGACTCTCCATGGACTACCAGGTGTTCGTGGTCAGCCGGATCAGGGAGGCCGTGCTCGCCGGCGTCCCCACGCGGCAGGCGGTGCTCGACGGGATCCGCACCTCGGCGAGCGTGGTCACCAGCGCCGCGGTCGTGATGACGACCGTCTTCGTGAGCTTCGTCTTCCTGCACATCATCGAGATGAAGCAGATCGGTTTCGTCCTGGCGGCGGCCGTGCTGCTCGACGCCTTCGTCGTCCGGATCATGATCCTGCCCTCGGCGCTGCTCCTGCTCGGCGAGGCGACCTGGTGGCCGTCGCGGCCGTCGCGGCCGAGGCGAGAGGCCGCGGCCGTGCCGGGCCGTGCGGCCCACGAACAGCCGGTGGTCAACGTACGTTGATCGGTATGACTGCTCTTGCCGGGCCCTCCGCCGACGCCTTCTGGGCAGCGTCGCTGCGCCGCTGGAACGCGGTGTGCTGGGTGCTGTTCGCCGCGATGGCCGTCGGGCTCGCCGCGATGGACCGGCCCGGCGGGAGCAGATACGGGGCGCTCGCGCTGCTCGGCTGCGTGGTGCTGTGCTACGCGCTCCTCGACCGCTTCCCCGGCAATCCCGTCGTACGGCCGCACGTCTATCTGTCCGTGCTGGTGCTCGCGCTCGGCGGGATCGCGTATCTGCGCAGCAGCTATGCGGCGCTGTTCATGGTGACGCTGCCGCACTACTGGATGTTCGGGCGGACCCCCAGGGCCTCCATGGGGTTCCTGGGGCTGGCGACCGCGGCGACACTGGTGGGGACCTGGTCCCGGCAGGGCTGGTCACTGGAGTTCTTCAGCGAGACGCTGGTGTCCACCCTGATCGTCGTGGCCGTGGGGGTCCTGATCGGTCTGTGGGCACACTCGGTGGTCGCACAGAGCACCGAACGGGCCCGGCTGATCGTCGAACTGGAGCGGACCCAGGCCGAGCTGTCCGAGGCGCACCAGCGCCAGGGGGCGGCGGACGAACGGGAGCGGATGGCGCGGGACATCCACGACACCCTCGCGCAGGGATTCGCGTCGATCGTCGTGCTCGCGGAGGCGGCCCGGGCCCAGCTCGCCTCCGATCCGGCGCGCAGCGCCCAGCAGCTGCGCTCGATCGAGTCGACGGCGCGCGAGAACCTGGCCGAGGCGCGGGAGCTGGTGGGCTCGGCACAGCGGCAGGACGGTGCGGCGGCCGGATCCGTGGCGCGGACGCTGCGCCGGATCCTCGACCGCTTCGCGGAGGACACGGGGCTCACGGTGGTCGCCGACCTGGCGGACGTCGTATGCGACCAGCAGACCCGGATCGCGCTGCTGCGCTGTACCCAGGAGTCCCTGGCCAACGTCCGCAAACACGCGCGGGCGTCCACGGTCGGGGTGATCCTGGCCCACCGGCCGTACGGGGTGGAGCTGGAGGTCACCGACGACGGCACCGGTTTCGTCCCGGAGGAGTCGACGGGGTTCGGACTCGACGGGATGCGTAAACGCCTGGCGGAACTGGGCGGCCGGCTGACGGTCACCAGCTCGGTCGGCGACGGGACGCGGGTCCTGGCGGTGGTTCCTGTGGAGATGTCCAGAGACAGCAAGGACAGCGACGAGGACAGCGACGCCGCCGGCGACGAGGAACCCGACAAGGGGAGTGAGGGGACGGGATGACCTGTGAACGAGTCCGGGTGGTCGTGGTGGACGACCACACCGTGATGCGGGCGGGCGTGGTCGCTCTGCTGGCCGGTGAGGACGGCATCGAGATCGTCGGGGAGGCGGGGGACGGCAGGGCGGCCCTCGAACTCGTCGCGCGGTACGACCCCGACGTCGCGCTCATCGACCTGCGGATGCCGGTGCTCGACGGGGTGGGGGCGACCGCCGAAATCGTCGCCCGATACCCGCGTACCCGGGTCCTGATCCTGACGACGTACGACACCGACCAGGACATCGAGCGCGGCGTGGAGGCCGGCGCCATCGGCTATCTCCTGAAGGACACCACCCGCGAACAGCTCGCCGACGCGATCCGCTCAGCGGCGCGCGGCGAGACCGTCCTCGCGCCCCGGGTGGCCGAGAAGCTGATCGCGCGCATGCGCCGCCCGGCTCAGGACCCGCTGACCGCACGCGAGACCGACGTGCTGGGCGCCGTGGCCGACGGCCTGACCAACGCCGAGATCGGCAAACGCCTCGTCATCACGGAGGCCACGGTCAAGACCCATCTCCTGCGCCTGTTCGCCAAGCTCGACGTGAACGACCGGACGCGCGCGGTGGTGGTGGCCCTGGAGCGGGGACTGCTGCGGCGTCCCTAGCCCAGGCGGTTTCGAACCGGGCCGGTTTCGAAGGCCGGGGCCCGCCGGCCGGGCGGGCTGTCGGACGCTTCTGTGACCATGGACCGGACTCCCGAAGTCCCCTGCTGTGGAAGGTCCGATGGCCACCGATCTGTACGGCATCCGCGTCCTCGACGTCGCGCCCGACGAGCTGCGCGTCCGGTTCCGCGTCTTCGTCGTGTACTACGACACCGGAAGCCGCACCCACGCGCCGCTGCCCGACGATCCGAGCTTCTTCTTCGCGCTGCTGTGGGAGGCGGCGGAGCGCCTGCCGGTCAGCTCGCCCCACCCGCTGCGGATGGTCGGCGTCGACGAGATCCTCGATCCTGAGTGGCTCGCCGCCCACACCCATCGGTACGTCCGGCGGATCGAGCGGACGGCCACCCGCAACCACCCCGTGGCCGAGGCGGATTGGCAGCGCCTCCACGACTTCTACTACGAGCGTGACGGCCGCTGGAAGGACGAGGACCTCCTCGTCCAGGCCGACTACGACGTCGAGGTCACCGACGCGCGCTGGCTGGGGTCGCTGAGCCCCGGCCATGGCTGGGCGACCGCCTCCTATCCGATCACGGCCGACCAGGTGCTGGAGGAGGACGCCCCCACGGTGCTGGACCTACGCGGCCCGGCGGTGACGCTCGCCCCGTTCCCGGGGGAGGGAGGCGACGAGGGCACCCCCAGCGATCTGGCCTTCTCGGACGACGGGCGGTATCTCGCGGTCACCAGCCAGGCGTGCGAGCTGGTGGTGTTCCGTACGGACGACTGGAGCGAGCACGTCCGCGTCCCCGACAGCTCCCTGTGGGGCCAGGACATCCAGTGGGTGCCCGGCACCCACCAGATCACCGCGCGCGTCAGATGGGGCGGCGGGGAGGGGGACGCCGGCGCCCCGACCCGCGCCTACGACGTCGACAGCGACGCCGAGGTGGATGTCCCGCCGCAGCCGCGGGAAGCCCGCTCGCGCACCGGCCGCTACCGGGCCGACACCGGCTTCGGCCGCTACCGCGCCGACGGCGGCTACGGCGGGTTCACCGGTTACGGCGGCTGGGTCGACGTACTGTGCTCGTCCGGCGAATCGCCCCGCCGGCTGCACCTTCCGCGAGGCAAGGCGGAGGTCGGAAGCGTCTCCTTCACCGGTGACGAGACCCGGATGTTCGTCGGCCAGGGCAGCGATGTGCACATCCTGGATCCGGAGAGCGGCCGCGTCCTCGGCACACTCACCGGAATCCGGTCCGACGCGATCGTCCGGCCGGACGGGGCCTACCTGGTGGCCGGCGGTGGGAAGGGCCCGTCCGACGACGAGATCGACGGGGGCGAGCTGATCGACCTGTGGCGCGTCTCCGACGGCGCGCTGCTCATGCGCTGCCGGTCCGGCGGCGACATCCTCCCCGCCATGGCCTGGTCGCCGGACGGCAGCATGCTCGCGGTCTCGTTGATCACCGGATCCCAGGGGTACGGAGGCGAGTTCCGGATCTACCGCGCCGGAGCGCCCGTCGAGCCCCCGGAAAGCCGCTCCGCGGGCTGACGGCGGACCGCCCCTGACCGGTGGGGGATTGCGGAGGGATGTGGGGGCGTTAGGGAGGGATATTGACGGCCTTGTGGCGTCTGCGCACGATGGGAGGCTCCTTTCACTCGCTCCCCTGCGGAGGTTCCTATGCGATTACCCACATGGGCCGCCGGCCTCGTGGCGGCCCTGCTGACGCCGACTCTGTTCCCTCTGTCCGCGGAGGCGGACACCGATCCCGGTCCGCCCCTGGAAACCCCGGTGGCCGAGCTCGCCAAGGGCCTGCACTGCCAGGCAGACCAGCCAGGCCAGGCGGACAGCGAAAAGCCGACCGTGCTGTTCATTCCCGGTACCGGGTTCAAGGGCGAGGAGGCCTACGCCTGGAACTACATGGCCGAGCTGAAGAAGAGCGGCTATCCGTCCTGTTGGGTGGACTACCCCGGCCGCGGCCTCAGGGACATGCAGGAGACCGTCGAGTACGTGGTGTACGCGACGCGCACGGTCCACGAGCGCACCGGCCGGAAGGTGGACCTGGTCGGGCACAGCCAAGGCGGCCTCCAGGCGGCATGGGCGCTGCGCTTCTGGCCAGACCTCGCGGCCAAGGTCGATGATGTGGTGACCCTGGGTGCCCCGTTCCAGGGCACGAGCATCGGCAGCGCCTGCCGTCCCCTCTCCGAGATCACGGGCTGCCCGGCCGCGTCCCTGCAGTTCGCCCGCGACTCGAACTGGACGAAGGCGCTCACCGCGAACGGCACCCCCATGCCCGCGGGCCCCTCGTACACCTCGGTCTACTCCCTGGCCGACGAGTCCGTGGTGATCGATGGACAGCCCTCGGTCCTGCCGGGTGCCCGGAACATCGGAGTCCAGGACATCTGCCCCGGACGGGCGTGGCCCAGCCATATGGGCCTGCTCGTCGACCTGGTGTCCTACGAGCTCGCCGCCGACGCGATCGAGCACCCCGGCCCCGCCGACCCCGGAAGGATCAACCGCGCGGACTGCGCCACCCTGCTCATGCCCCTCAACACCGAGAAAGCCGTCGAGACCCTGCCGAGCCTGCTGAGCCTCCCGATCGATGTCCTGATCCACAGCCAGCCGTGGGCCCGCGAGGAGCCGCCGCTGCGTCCCTACGCGCGGTAACGCGCAACTGGGCGCGGTCGCACGGAAAAGAAGCCGCCCCGCGGCGGGGGTCCACGGGGCGGCAGCTTGGGGGGTGGCGGCGGTGAGCGGCTAGGTGGTGACCTTCCAGGTGCGGGAGTTGGTCAGCAGCTTGCGCAGGGCGGGGTCCTTGACCGCCTTGGTGGTGTCCGTGGCCTTGGCGGTGACGGTGTGCGAACGGCCGTCGGAGGCGACGCCGAGGGAGGCCGGGGTGACCGAGTTCTTGCCGCGTGCGGCGGTGACCTCGGTGCCGTCCACGGACCACGTGACGGACGCGGAGGACGGGAAGGTGACCTTGATGGTCGCGTCGCGCTTGAGGGCGGTGTCCGTGCCGGTGGTGCTGGCGAGGACACGTGCGTGCTGGTAGAAGCCCGCGATCATCGCCTCACGGCCGGGGAGACTGAACTCCCGGCCGAGGGTGCGCATGATCGAGTTCTCGGTGGGGCGGTTGATGCCCTTGGGGTAGTAGCGCCCGCCCTCGTACGCGCCGACCGTGCCGCCGTCGGGCGAGGTCTGGCCGATCCAGCGATACCACTTCTTCTGCTGTGCGGTCAGTTGGGCGGCGCTGAGCTTGGTGGCGTTGGACTCGCCGGGCTCGGCGCCGGTGTAGGTGCCGTAGTCGTCGTAGAAGTACTCGTCGGCCAGCTTGCCGAGGGAGTGGCCGGTCTCGTGGACGGCCACCTGGTCGGAGTCGGCGTGGTCGGAGGAGGCCGTGGCGATGCCGTCGTAGCCGACCTGGGAGGTGAGGGTGTAGCCCGCGCCGCCGTACTTGGTGGAGTTGGAGAGCACGACGACCAGGTCGGCGTCCGGGGCCTTGCCTGCGTACGACTCGACCTTGTCGGTGTCGACGCACAGCAGCCGCTCGATGTCGTCGCACCAGAAGTACGACTTCAGCGCGGTGTCCTTGACGACGTCCTTGCCCGGGTCGCCGGAGACGCCGGACTGGTTCGAGACCGCGTCCACCGACCAGACGTTGAACAGCTCCTTGTAGGAGGCGTACGGCTCGACGGCGGACATCTGCTCCCACTTGGACCGCAGGTCGGCGTGGAAGTCGCCCTGCTGGGCGGCGGTGTAGCCGTCGCCGATGAAGACGACGTCGAGCTTGTCGGCCACCGGGCCGGTCTGGATGACCGAGCTGACGTCGCCGTCGGCGGCGGCCTCGGAGGCGGACAGGGCACGGTCCGCGCGGGCGATGCGGGCGGGGGTGGCGGCCGGGACCTCGGTGTGGCGGGGGTGGGCGCCGGGGCGGGTGAAGTACTCCACCTCGTGGGTGCGTTCGGCGCCGTGAACCGCCGCGGCCCGGGCGGGGGGTGGCGGTGGCGCCGGGGTGGCCGACGCTGTGGCGGCCAGGGCCGCCGTCAGGACTAAACCGCCGGCGACTGCTGCGGTGCGTATGGAGAAACGTCTGGGCAGACGTCTGCGCACGGTCGATACCCCCCGAACTCAACTTCGTAAGCAGCCAGTTAAGCACGATTAAGTCGCCGCTCAACCTAGGGGCTCGGGGCGCGATCCGGCAATAAGGATTAGGGAAGTCGCTAGTAATCGTCAGCAGTTGTCAGTAGTCACGGGCGTCTCCCCAGGCACCGGCCACAGCGTCCCAGACGGCGTCTCACCATGTGTTTTCAGGATGTGCCACGATCCACTCCGCGCCGGGAGCCGTATGGTCGAACGGTACGTCGAAGTGGTGATCGGTCAGTGGGGGTCCTGGCCGACGGACGGTCGCCGCCTCCCACTCGACCGGCCCCTGATCCATCAGCTCGACATGTTTCAATCCTCGCGTAAATGGACTTAGCTCGGCGATTAAGTTGCCGCCGAGGAGAAGAGGGCACGGTGGGCGAGAGAAGCGCCGGGGCCGTACGAACGGCTGACGGAGCCGCGGAGATCGGGCGCCGGGTGCTCCGGCTGCGTACGGAACGCGGGCTCACCCAGCGGCAGCTGGCCGAGCCCGCCTACACCGCCGCGTATGTCTCCACGCTGGAGTCCGGGAAGGTACGCCCCTCCGAAGCCGCGCTGCGCCACCTCGCCGAGCGCCTCGGCATCAGCTACGAGGAGCTGACCACGGGCCGCGACCCGCACGACGCGATCCGGCTGCGGGCCGGGCTCACCGACGCCCGCAAGTTGCTGGCCACCGGCGACCCGAAGGACGCGGCCGCGCTGTTCGAGGAGCTGATGGCCGAGGCGGAGCGGCTGGGCTTCCGGGACGAGCGGGCCACAGCCCTGGTGGGGCTCGGCGACTGCGCGCAGGAGACCGGCGAGCTGGCCGCGGCGCGCGCTCACTACGAGGCGGCGGAACAGCTCCTGGCCGACGAGCCGCTGCCCCGGCGGGTCCCGGCGATCCGCGGCCGCGCCGTGGCCCACTTCCTCTCGGGCGAACTGCGCTACTCCTGCTACCTCCTGGAGAGCGCCATCGACGAGCTCAACGCCTCGGGCCTGCACGACCCGAACGCCCTGCTGCTGCTCTACACGGCCTCGATCGCCCCGTACATGGACATGGGGGCGCACGCCCGCGCCGCACGCTCCGCCGAGTTGGCGCTCGCGCTGGCCCCCAGCGTGGACGACCCGGGGCTGATCGCCCGGCTGCACCGCGGCGTGGCCCGCACGCTCATCGCCGAGGGCCGCACCGCCGAGGCGGACGCCTCGCTGGCCAAGGCGCAGGAGCTGTACGAGCAGCTGCGCATACACACCGACCTGGCCCACTGCCACTGGATGCGCGGCTATGTCCACGCGCAGGACGGCAACCTGGAGCGGGCGGAGCGCGAACTGTGCATCGCGCGGGACATGCTGGCGTCCAAGCGGGCCGCGCTGTACGTGGTGCAGGTGGAGGTGGAGCTGGCGGATGTGCTGCGGCGGCGCGGACGGACGGCGGAGGCGGAGGCGCTGCTGCTGCCGCTGCTGAAGCGGGCCACGGGGGATGGTGGGGCGGAAGGGGCGAGCGGTGCGGACGCCGAGGTCGCGGGGGACGGCGGGGGCGGAGGCGACGGCGGGGACCGAGGGGACGGCGGGGGCGGAGGGGCGGCCTCCGCGCTCACCGCCGAGGCCGGCGCGGTGCACGCGGGCGGGGCGCACCGGCTGCTCGGCCTGATCGCGGAGGAGCGCGGCGACGCCGCGACGGCGGAGGAGCACTACCGCGCGGCCCTGTCCCTGCTGGAGCGGACGGGCGCGGCCGGGGACCTGGCCGACCTGTGCCGGCTGCTGGGCGATCTGCTGCGGCGCGGCGGTCGCGCCGAAGCGGCGATGGACGCGTACCGCATGGGTCTGGGCCACCGCGCGGCGCCCGGCACGACCACCCTGGGCCCCGCCCCGGCGGAGCCGCCGGTGTGAGACCAGGGGCCGCCCGCGCACGGCCGGACCCCCGGCCTCAGACCGCTCGGGCCTGCCGGTCCCTCCCCCTTGCGAGCCCATGCGCGTTCGGGCCGACTGGGGGCACCTCCCAGCGGTAGCTGGGGGCGAGCCGAAGGGGCGTGGCCTCGCGCGCCGGAGGCGCTGATGTGCGCTGTGAAAGGGAGAGCGCGCGGAGGCCCTGAGGAACGAAGGGCCGAGGCTGCGATCGATATGCGGCTACCGCCGCGTGGTCGACCGTCGACAGGGGCTGAGGCGCCCCGGAGGCGAACCGAGCCACAAAAAAGGGGGCCGCCGCGTGTGGGGGCCGCGGCGGCCCGGGGGCCGCGGGGTGACGCGGCGTGGAACCACTGTGCCCGGCGGCGGGCGGCCGGGGAATCCGCCCCTGGTCTCCCGTCACCCCCGCCGACCGGCGGGGGTGTTCCCCCCCAACGGGCGGAGGTAGCCCCTCCACTTTGTACCGCGCATGCGGCAGGCTGTCCGGGCAATGAGCATGACAGCCAAGGGGAGGGAGCGGCCGGTGATCCGTGTGGCGGTGGTGGACGACGAGGCGCTCGTACGGTCCGGGCTGCGGCTGATCCTGGGCACGGCCCCGGATATCGAGGTGGTCGCGGAGTGCTCCGGCGCCGAGGCGGTGGCGGCGGTGCGGAGCAGCGCGGCCGACGTGGTCCTCCTGGACATCCGGATGCCCGACGTGGACGGGCTGACCGTGCTCGGACGGCTGTTGGAGGCGGACCGCGCCCCCGCCGTCGCCATGCTGACCACCTTCGACGCGCAGGAGTACGTCACGGCAGCGCTGCGCGCGGGGGCGGCGGGGTTTCTGCTCAAGGACACCGATCCGGAACAGCTGGTACGGGCCGTACGGACGCTCGCGCAGGGCGGCAGCGTGCTGGACCCGGGCGTCACCCGGGCCGTGATCGGCGGCTATCTGGCCGCCGAAGCGGAGGCCACGGCCTCGGCGGCGGTCGAGGCGCTGACGCCGCGCGAGCGGGAGGTGCTGGCGCTGCTCGGGGAGGGGCTGGCCAATCCGCAGATCGCGGAGCGGATGGGGCTGGCGCCCAGCACCGTCAAGGACCATGTGCGGGCGCTGCTGGCGAAGTTGGGCGGGGTCAACCGGGTGCAGGCGGCGATCGTGGCCGACCGGGCGGGGCTGCTGGCGGGCATCCCATGCACAGGGGTGCCAAGGGCGACAGAGGTACCAAGAGCGACAGGGGTACCCAGAGCCACAGCGGTGCCAAGGGTGCCAGGGATGCCAGGGGAATCAGGGGGGCCGCGATGACCGCCCGAGTGCCGCGCTGGGCGTCGCTGGTCGTCCCCGTGGCCCTCGCGGTGGCGGACGCGCTGCTGGTCAACGGCGTGACGTTGGGCCTGGAGCTGAATGTGTCACTGGTCGCCGCGGCCGCGCTGCTGCTGCGCCGAAAGCTGCCGCTGACCGTGTTCCTGGCCACGCTCCCGGGGATCCTGATCGGCTACGTCTGGTTCGCGCCCATGATCGCGCTGTACACCGTGGCCGCGCGCCGCCCCGACCGCCGGCTGCTCGCGGTCTCGGCACTGCTGCTGGCCGTCGCACACTTCGTGCCGTGGCCGGTCTCGGACTTCGAGCCGACCGCGTACCGGGAGAACACCCTGACCCTGATCGACGCGTCCGTGACCTCCGTCGCCCCCATCGCGCTCGGCCTGCTGGTGCGCACCCGTGGCGAACTGGCCGCCCGTATCGAGGACCTGACGCGCAGCCGCCGCCACGCCGACGATCTGCTGGCCCAGCAGGTGCTGAGCACCGAACGGGCCCGCCTCGCCCGGGAGATGCACGACGTCGTCGCGCACCAGGTCAGTCTCATCAGCCTTCAGGCCGGGGCGGTGCAGATCAGCGCGGGGGACACCCAGGCGCGGGAGAGTGCCCGGACGATCCGCGAACTGTCGGTGCGCACGCTGGACGAGCTGCGCCACATGGTGGGCGTGTTGCGCGCGGCGGGCGGAGACCTGGAGCAGCTCACCCCGCAGCCGTGCCTGGCCGACCTGCCGCGGCTGATCGAGCTGAGCGCGCTGGACGTGGACTACGAGGCCGACTACGGGGAGGGGCTGCTGGAGGACCTAGGGCAGTCGGAGGCGGTCGAGCGGGCGGTGTTCCGCATCGTGCAGGAGGCGTTGACCAATGTGCGCAAGCACGCCCCGGGGGCGCGGGTACGGGTCCGGGTCAGCGAGGTCGGTGCTATCGGCGCTGTCCGTGCGGAAGGCGACGGGGCGGAAGGCAGCGGGGCGGAAGGCGATGGGAAGGGCGCGCGGGAGCTGCGGGTCGAGGTGCGCAACGGGGCGCCCGACGCGACGGCCGCCGCGCCCGGTCTGCCGGGCGGCGGCCATGGGCTGATCGGCCTGCGCGAGCGCGCCCAACTGCTCGGTGGCACACTGGAGGCGCACCCCTTGCCCGACGGCGGCTTCGTCGTACGCGCCCGGCTCCCCGGAGTCCGGCCCACGCCCCGGCAGGCCCAGAGCTGAGCGCCGGGCGCCGGGCTGCGGGCGCCAGGCCCTAAGCGCTCAGCGGGTCCACGGCCGTCTCGGTCGCGGCGACCAGGTCGGGATAGCAGTCGAACAGCCGGCGGACACCGAGCGCCGCGAGCACCCGGTTGACGTGCGAGCCGTGGGCCTCGCCCTGCGCGGGCAGTATCAGCCGCAGCCGCCCGGAACAGGACCGCATCAACCGCCGCGCCGCGATGAGGACGCCGACCCCGCTGGAGTCGCAGAAGCGGACCTCCTGGAGGTCGAGCACCAGCCAGTGGCGGCCCTCGGCCACCGCGTCGTGGACGTGCTGCCGGACCGCGGGGGAGGTCACCAGGTCCATCTCTCCTGAGACCTGGAGGACGACCCACTCCCCCCGTTGGCCCTCCATCACCTTCAACGTCACGCGCCCGAAGCCCTTCGCTCGCCCGCTAACCGGAATTGCCTGTTCCCCAGCGGCTGCCCGCCCGGTGCCCCACCAAACACCCCCCGGCACAAGCCAGAGATGACGACCTTATGCCGTGCGGAAGCGTTTCGTCGCGGGATTCCTGCGCAAAGTGACGGGCCCAATACCATCCGCAGCCCCACCGTGCCGCACTTTGCCGCATGGGGGCGTGTTGTGCCACCCCCCGCACTACATTCGATATGACGGTGGCATCAGGCCCGAACGCCTGGAGCCGACGCCCGGACGACTCGAGCACGAGGGATGGGGGCCGTATGGCACACGACGCACCGCCCCGCTGGGACCGCAGGATGCAGCAGCGCCTGGCGCGCGGCGAGGCCGCCGCGCTGGGCGAGTTGTACGACCGGTTCGCCTCTCTCGTCCATAATCTGGCCTACCGCGTCCTCGAGGACGAGGAGGCCGCCGACCGCGTCACCCGCGAAGTGTTCGGCTACGCCTGGGAGAACCCGGACGCGTACGACCCCAAGCAGGGCACGCTGCGCTCGTGGATCGCCACACTGGCCCACCGTCAGGCGGTGCACCGGCTCCGCGAGGCCGAGGCGCGGGCCGCCGCCGACCCGACCGGACACGGCCCGACCGGGCACGGCCCCGCCGGAGACGGCCCGGCCGGAGACGACCCCGCCGGAGGGGCCCGTGCCGGACACAACTCCGCCGGAGACGACCCCGCCGGAGGCCTGGCACGGCGCACGCAGGAGGACATCGAGGAGAAGATCCGCGAAGCCTCCGTGGCCGCCCGCGCCGACTACATCGTCACGTCCATGCCCGCCCCGCTGCGCGCCGCCCTCGAACTGGCCTACTTCGACCGCCGCGACTACCGCCAGGCCGCGGCCGAGCTCGGTGTGACGGAGGACGAGGCCAGACGCCGCCTTCGACTGGGCCTACAGCTGCTGGCCACGGCCAACGTCCCACCCCCGGACTCCGTTCCGCCCCCCGGCTACGGACGGGCCCTGTGAACAGGCCGGATGACGGCACCGGCGGCCCGGGGCGCGGCGACGAGCCGCCCCTCGCGCCCGAGCCCGCCGACGCGCCGCGCATACCCCCGCCGCGCCCGGCCGCCGAGGACAGCGGCCACTGGCCCGCCCGGTGGCGCCCCGCGGCCGGCCCCGCGGCCGCCCCGGACGCCCGGCCGGACGCGGAGCGCCGCGATCCGCTGCCCTCACCGCCCCCGCCGCCCCTCTCCCACACGGTGCTGAAGTCGCTGCTGGGCGCCTGGGCCCTGACCGCCTGCTCGCCCGAGGAGACCGCCGCCGTGGAGGCGCACCTCAACCACTGCACCCCGTGCGCCGAGGAGGCCCTGCGGCTGCGCGAGGCGGTCGGTCTGCTGCACACCGAGCAGAGCCTGGACCTCGACCCGCTGCTGCGCTCCCGCGTGCTGGCGGGCTGTCTGGGCCGCCGCCCGGCCCGTATCCCGGTGCCCGACTGGGCCAGGGTGTACGACGCGGAGGCCGCCCGGCTGGACGCGCTGCTGCGCGACATGGGCGAGGCGGAGTGGCGGGCGCCGGTGCGGCTCAGATGGTTCGACGGGGAGCGGCTGGTGGGGCGGGACACCACCGTCGCCGGGGTGATAGGCCACCTGATGGTGGTCGACGGCATCCTGGCCTCGTCCCTCGGCCTGCCCGATCCGCTCGGCGCCCACGCGCCGGACTCCCCGGCGGGCCGTACGGAGGCGTACTGGCGCCGCAAGCCCGCGCGGGAGCACGAGGCCGCCGGGGAGCCGGGGGCGGTGCGCGAGCCGTGGCGGGAGCAGGGTCACGCCCTGGTGCGGACGGTGTCCTTCGCCGGGCGCGGCGCGCGCGATCTGTCCGTGCCGTACGGGGACTTCTCCCTGCCCATGCGCGACTCGTTCCTCGACCGCGCCTTCGAGTGCTGGGTGCACGCCGGGGACATCGCCGAGGCGATCGACTACCCGTACGAGCCGCCCGCCTCGGCCCATCTCAGACCCATGGTCGACCTGTGCGCCCGGCTGCTGCCCGACGCCCTCGCGGAGCGCCGCCGCGCCGGGCTCGCGGGGCCGCCCCGGCGGCTGGTCGAGGCAGGCGCGCCGGGCCGTACACTCCATCTGGAGGTCGAGGGCAGCGGCGACTGGTACATCCCGCTGGACTCCCCCGCCGCACAGCCCTCCCCGGAGGAGGCGGTGGCCCATATCGCGCTCGACCGCGAGGCCTTCTATCAGCTGGCGGCCGGGCACGTACCGCCCCAGGAGGCGGCAGCGGGGCAGCTCGGTGACACGGAGGCGATCCGCGACGTCCTCTTCGCGACGGCGTCCCTGTCGCGTCTGTGAGCCACCCTCAGCCCCGGGCGAAGACGGCCCTCAGGCCAAGGCGACCCCTCAGGCGACGCCGGCCCCTCAGGCGGAAACAGCCCCTCAGGCGAAGACGACCGTCCGGTGGCCGTTGAGGAGCACCCGCCGCTCACTGTGCCACTTCACCGCCCGCGCCAGCGCCTGGCACTCCACATCGCGCCCCACCGCCACCAGCTGGTCCGGGGTGAGCCCATGGCCCACCCGCTCGACCTCCTGCTCGATGATCGGGCCCTCGTCCAGGTCGGCCGTCACATAGTGGGCCGTCGCACCGATCAGTTTCACCCCGCGGGCGTGCGCCTGGTGGTACGGCTTGGCGCCCTTGAAGCTCGGCAGGAAGGAGTGGTGGATGTTGATGATGCGCCCCGCCAGCCGCTTGCACAGGTCGTCCGAGAGCACCTGCATATAGCGGGCCAGGACCACCAGCTCCACGTTCTCCGCCTCCACCAGCTCCAGCAGCTCCGCCTCCGCCTGGGCCTTGGTCTCCTTCGTCACCGGGATGTGCCGGAAGGGGACCCCGTACGAGCCCACCAGCTCGGCGAAGTCGGTGTGGTTGGAGACCACCGCCGCGATCTCCACGGGCAGCGCCCCGATGCGCGAGCGGAAGAGCAGGTCGTTCAGGCAGTGGCCGAACTTGCTGACCAGCAGCACGACGCGCATCTTCTCGGCGGCCGAGTGGATCTGCCAGTCCATCTGGAAGGACTCGCCCACCGCCGCGAAGCTCGCCCGCAGGTCCTCCACCCGCACCGGCGAGACCGCCCGGAAGTGCACCCGCATGAAGAAGAGCCCGGTGTCCCGGTCGCCGAACTGCTGACTGTCCTCGATGTTGCAGCCGGTCATGAACAGATAACTGGACACGGCGTGCACGATGCCCTGCTTGTCCGGGCAGGACAGGGTCAGGATGTACTGGTCGGCGGTGGCGGAATGCGACTGGCTCATGACTCCATAGCGTCGCACACCCACGAAGATCGCTAGACCGAGCGCGTCATGATCGCCAGCACTTCGAGGGTGTGCGGGGGCAGATCGGGGTCCTCGCCGTCGTTGGCCGCGAGCCGCACATGCGCCTCGCGCGCCGCCCGGACGGCCTCCGGCCAGGCGTGGTGCTCCAGGTAGACCGAGGGCGGGGCGTCCGCGCCGACCTGGTGCATGATCCGCAGCACTCTGAGGACGGCGACATCGACGAGCGCCGCCTCCTGCGAGTCGCGGAAGATCGTGCCGACGTACTTCTCGGCCGACCAGTTGTCCAGCCAGGTGTCCTCCACCAGCCGGTACACGGCGTCGGTGACGTCCCCGTATCCGTCCAGGCCCGCGAGCCAGCACCCCTGCTGGAAGACGGGGTCAGAGAGCATATGCAGCGCCGAGCGCACATTGCTGCGCCAGCGCCACCACGGCATGTCATTGACAGGCATGCCGCCCATGGTGGTCGAGCGACGGCCGCGACGGGAAGACTTCTCCGAACCTTGCACGGTGATCGATCGTACGTTCTTCGCGGATGAGCACGCATCGACCCCCGCAATTCACCCTCTCGTCACTTTTTCGTCAATTGCGATAGCCGCCCCGTTACGAGCGGAACGCCACGCTCACATGCCATGACCGGATGGCGACATTTCTCCCCGCGGCCGTGGCTGGCGGCCGCGCTCTGCGCGACGGTCGGGGCGGGGGCGCTGACCGGCTGCGGCGCCCTCTCCGGAACGGGATCCAAGGGCCCCATCACCGTCATGACCTGGGCACCCGAGAACACCAAGGCGACCAATATGCCCGGGATGCCCGCGATGGCGGAGGCGTACGCCCGCTGGGTCAACGACAACGGCGGCATCCACGGCCGCAAGCTGAAGGTCCTCACCTGCAACGAGCGCAACGACCCCTCGGCGGCGGCCCGCTGCGCCCGGCGCGCCGCCGACAAGAACGTCGTCGCGGTCGTCGGCTCGTACAGCCAGTTCGGCCGCTACTTCATCTCCGCCCTGGAGGGCTCGGGCATCCCCTATATCGGCGGATACGGGCTGACCGAGGAGGAGTTCGACAGCCCGTACTCCTACCCCGTCAACGGCGGCCAGGCCGCCCTGCTGGCCGGCAACGGACGGCAGCTGGCCTCCGTGTGCCGGCGCGTCTCCCTCGTCCGCCCCGACACCATCGCGGGCGACGAGCTGCCCGAGCTCCTCGACGCGGGCCTCAAGGCCGGCAAGCGCAGCGCCGCCACCGACGTACGGGCCCCCGAGGACGCCGGCGACTACACGCGGCAGGCCCGCACCGCCCTGAACGGCGTGGGCGCCGAGTCCGCCCTGGGCGGCGCCGCGGAGGGCTCCGAGCTGCCCGGCTCCTGCGTGACCGCGGCACTGGGAGAGCGCACCGGCACCTTCTTCGACTCCTTCCGGCGACTCCAGGAGGACCACCCGAAGGTACGGATCGCCTCCGTGCTCGGCAGCGTCCGCCAGTCCCTCGTGGACAGCACCGGCGGCCGCGAGAGCCCGCTGGAGGGCGCGTACGCCACCGGCTGGTACCCGGCCGCGGACGATCCGCGCTGGGCGCCCATGAAGAAGGTCATCAAGGACTACGCCTTCGAGGACGCCCGCATCGACGCGGAGGACCCCGGCACCCAGACCACCTGGATCGCCTACACCGTGCTGCGGTCCGTCCTGAACTCGCTGAAGGCCGACGACATCAGCGCCCGCTCCATCCGGCGCACGCTGGACAACGGCCACGCGGTCGGCACCGGCGGCCTCACGCCGGAACTCCGCTGGGGCTACAAGGACATGCTGTCCATCCACGGCTACCCGCGCATCGTGAACGCGGACGTGACCTACCAGGTGGTGCGGGACGGACGGCTGGTCGCGGTCCGCAAGGGGTTCGTGGACGTCTCGAAGACGCTCCGGCGGTACGCCACGGCGGGCTAGGTCCCCTCCTTCGGGGAAGCCCGGCCCGCCGCGCCGACAGCTCCGCGCCGACTACAGCTCTGTGGCGGCTAGAGCTCCGTGCCGGCTAGAGCTCCGTCGGCTGGTGTGACGTCAGCCCGTACTTCGTGGCGATCGGGTTCCACAGCTCGGACGCCTTCTTCTTCGACGTGGTCGCCTCGCCGCTCGCCCGCTCGGCCGCGGCCACCCGCCCGGTCCTGCGGGCCTGGCCCTTGTGACAGCCCTTCTTGCCGCCGACCTGGTCGGCCCAGGCCGCGTACTGGTTGTCGGCCGTGGCGGAGGACCGCCAGGCCTTGGTCAGGGACGAGGTCAGCTGGGCGTGGTTGGGCAGCTGGTCGACGGAGATCTTGCCGAGCCGGGTCACCAGGTCGGTGCGCTGCCCGGCGGCGGTGCGCAGGTTCGTGGCCGCGTTGGAGAGGTTCTTGCAGGACCTGATGTCCTCCACGGCCTTGATCACCGCTGCGCGGCTGTTGTTGCTGTCCGCGAGCAGCGCGTCGAGAGCCTTGGCCTGCGTCTCGACGGGGTCGGCCGCCTTGGTCTGGTCGTCGGTCTTGGCCTCCGGCGTCTGGCTCTTCTCCGCGACGTCCGTCTTCTTCTTGTCGTCGTCGCCCCCGGCGCTGAGCGCCGCTCCGGCGGCGAGGCCGGCGATGGCGCAGACCCCGACGACGATGCCGATCAGGGCGGCGGGCGACATACGGCGGCGGCCGCCTCCGCGCTTGCCCGGGCCGCCGCCGTCGGGGGCGGCGGCGGTCGGGCCGGGCAGCGGGCCCTGGTCGCTGAACTGGGGCAGCTGCTGGGTCGAGTCCGCCGGTTCGGCGGGCCCGGCGTCGGCGCGGAACAGGCCGTCGAACTCCGACGGCGGCGGCCGGTCCCCCGGCATGCCGGGACGGATCGCGTACGGCGCGGAACCGGGCCGCGGCGGGCCGCCCGCCTGGGCGGCGCGGTGGCCCTGCTGCTGGGGCGGCGGCCCGGCCGCCGGGATCGGCCCGGGCAGGACCTGGGTCTCCTCGGCGGCGCCGGGGGCCGGCTGGCCGGGGGCCGCGGCCTGAGCGGGCTGGCCGGGGGCCGCCTGGCCGGGTGCGGGCTGGGGTGCGGCCTGCGGGGCGCCGTGGCGGGCGCGCCCGGGGCGGACCGCCCGCAGAAGCGTGGTGGACTCGTTGTCCGATTCGGGCTGCGTTTGGGGGTGAGCAGACCGGTTCTCCGGCGGCAGCGGCGTGCCCGAGGGGGCGGGCTGCGCGGGGGTGGGCTGTGCGGGGGCGGGCTGCCCGGGGGCCGGGCCAGAGGCGGCCTGGGCGGGGGAAGCGGCGGGGGCGGTGCCCTCGGGCGGCAGAGGCATCGCGCCGGGCGCCTGTCCGGAGACGGGCGGTATGTACTGCGTCGCCGCGGAGTCGGCCGCGGGCGGCCCGGAGAAGCCGGGCTGCGGCGTCAGCATCTGGGTCTGGTCGGCGGCTCCGGCGAAGGGCTGCGCCTGTCTGTCCGGCGCCGGTGGCCCCCCTTGCGGCTGCGGCGGCTGCCCTTGTGGCTGCCCTTGCGGGGGCCAGCCCTGCTGGGCGTACGGCTGCCCCTGGGCGGGCAGCGGCGCACCCTGAGGCCCACCGTACGAGGCACCGGGCGGCACGCTGTGCGGAGCGGCAGGACCGGCGGGACCGGCGGGCATTCCGTTCTGCGGCGCACCGGGGGGCGGGCTCAGCGGGGGGTTCTGGAAGCCGTTCTGCGGGGCGCCCTGAAAGCCGTTCTGCGCACCGTTCTGCGGCCAGCCCGGCTGGGCCTGGGCCGCGGCGGCATCCTGGGGCTGCGGCAGCGGCTGAGGCTGCCCCGGCGCGCCGGGCTGCCCGGCGGCCTGCGGGGCGCCCTGCGGACCCCATGGCTGTCCCCAAGCCTGGCCACCCGCCGGGGCCGCCTGGTGCTGCTCGTGGGCCCGCTGATCGCCCTGAGCGGGCAGCACGACACCCTCGCGCACGGGCTGCGGGGGCTGCGCGGGCGGGACCGCAGGCAGCTGCGGCTCATCCCCCTGTCCGCTCTGCGTCACCGGGACTCCTTGGGGCTATACGACTTACGGAATCAACGGCTCACGCTACCGGGTCCCCGGACGGTGCGGTGCCCGGCGGACCCGCGGGACAACGAGACGCTGGTCACCGTCTCAGGCCGCCTGAACCTCCAGCCGCGCCCCGAATTCCCGCACCACCGGCTCGTCCCGATACGGCTCCAGCCGCTGCTGGAAGTCGTCCAGATACTCCATCCCCCGGTTGGAGCGCAGGGATCCGAGCAGCTCGACCGCCCGGGTCCCGGTGTGGCAGGCCTGTTCCACATCGCGCTGCTGCACATGCGCCGTGGCCAGCAGCAACAGCCCGATCGCCCGCCGCCGCACCCGGCCCTCCGGGTGGCCCTCCAGGGCCTCCTCCGCGCGGCGCCTGGCGGGCTCGGCCTGGCCGAGGTCGCGATGGCAGTGGGCCAACTCGTCGGCCAGATAGGCGTGGTCGAAGTGGCGGATCCAGGCGGGCTCGTCGCCGGACTCGCCCCCGCTGCCCGCCGCCCGCTCCATGGCGTCGAGCGCGCGGCCCGCCGCGGCCTGGCAGGCGCGCCCGTCGCCGAGCAGGGCGTGGCCGCGGGCCTCGGCGGCCAGGAACAGCGATTCGGCGCGCGGCGGCACCTGCCCGCGCGCGCCTTCCTGCGCGGCCTTCGCCAACTGGGCGATCTCCCGCGGGTTCCCGAGCTGGGCCGCGAGGTGGCTCATGCTCGCGGCGAGCACATACCCGCCGTACCCCCGGTCCCCGGCGGCCTGGGCCAGCCGCAGCGCCTGGATGTAGTAGCGCTGGGCGAGCCCGGACTGACCGGTGTCGACCGCCATATAACCGGCCAGCTCGGTCAGCCTGGCGACCGCGGCGAACAGGTCGCGCCCGACCGACTCCCGGTAGGAGCCGGCCAGCAGCCCGGAGACCACGCTGTTGAGATAGTGGACGACGACGGGGCGCACATGGCCGCTCCCGTACCGGTGGTCGAGCTCGGTGAGCGCGTCGGTGGTCGCCCGCACCGCCGCCACGTCGGACCTGCCGACCTTCGCCCCGGCCGTCCGCGCGACCTGGGAGTCCGCCCCGGTGATCAGCCAGTCGCGGCTGGGCTCCACCAGCGCCGAGGCGGCGACCGTCGAACCGCTCAGAAAGTCACGGCGCCCGACGTCGCTCCGCCACAACTCGCAGACCTGCTCTATCGCGCCGAGGACGGTGGGCGAGAACTGGAGCCCCACGCCCGAGGCGAGATTCTTGCCGTTGGCCATGCCGATCTCGTCGATCGTGACCGTACGGCCGAGCTTGCGGCCGAGCGCCTCGGCGATGATGCCCGGGGCCCGGCCCCTCGGCTGCTGGCCGCGCAGCCAGCGGGCGACCGAGGTCTTGTCGTAGCGCAGATCGAGGCCGTGCTCGGCGCCGCACATGTTGACCCTGCGCGCCAAGCCGGCGTTGGAACACGCGGCTTCCTGGATGAGCGCCTGCAGCCTCTCGTTCGGCTGCCGCGCCACAAGCGGCCTAGCGGCCATGGCTTTACCCCCACAGTGACTGCTGTGCGTTTACGGCGGATGCCGTCCCTGTTGATCAGTGCCCCGCAGATATCGCGGATACGCCAGGCATGTGCGGAGAATGCAGGACTTGCCCGAATTGACCGCGATCGTGCGCGTACGGCGCCGACAGGAGTCCGGGACCGCGCCCTGGAACACGGCACGGCCTACCGGACACTCGTACGCCCGTCACGCATGGTGGCTACCCGCTCACGCAGTCGCGTCCTCGTGCGCGCCCCCAGCCGTGCTCCCATGCGCCCCGCATGCCGTTTTTCAGGGGCTCGGTTCGCCTCCCGGGCCCGGCCCGGGGGCGTAACCCTTGCCGATCCCTCAAGTTGTGCTGGTCGTGGACGAGACCATGGACGTGACAAACGACGTGACGGATGACATGACAGGAGCACCACAGATCCCCAAGCAGCGCGGGGAGCCGCTGCGGGACGCCGCGGTGCGCTACGCGGAGGAGCGGCACTGGGACGTGCTCCCCGGCGCCTGGCTGGAGCCCGTGGCCGACGCGGGCCAGTGGTGGGACCAATGCTGCTGCGGCGCGGCCGACTGCCCCTCCCCCGGCGCCCATCCGACCCGCGCCGACTGGGCGGACCAGGCGACCGGCAGCGCCGTCGTGGCACGCCGCACATGGGCCAGGACGCCGCGCGCCTCCATCCTGCTGCCGACCGGGCGCACCTTCGACGCGCTGGACGTGCCGGAGACGGCGGGCTGTCTGGCACTGGCGCGGATGGAGCGCCTGGACGTCGAACTCGGCCCGGTCACCCGCACCCCGGGGCGCAGGATGCTCTTCTTCGTGCTGCCGGGCGCCGCCGCCAAGATCCCGGACCTGGTACGGAACCAGGGCTGGCCGCCCTCGTCGATCGACCTCGTGGCGCGCGGCGAGGGCGACTACGTGGTCGCGCCGCCCACGCGCGTGGGCCCGCACGGCTCGGTCCAGTGGGCGCGCCGGCCCACCGCCGCCAACCGCTGGCTCCCGGACGCCCAGGAGTTGGTCAGCGCCCTCGCCTACGCCTGCGGCCGCGAGGGGCGCTAGGGCCTGTCGTCAAAGGGGGCGCCCTGCTCGCGACGTCTGGCACGGCACCTCGCTGCGTTGTCGCATCGCCCAAGTACGCCCAGTACGAGGGCGACGCTCCGCCTTGCGATGCACCGCGCCAGACGCCGCTCGCGGCCGGACGCCCCCTTCGACGACAGACCCTAGGCGCGCCGACGCACGGACTACCGGCGTCCGCGCCGGGCATGCCCCTATCGTGGACGGCGGACGGGGGCGTGACCGGGGCCTCCCGCATGTTCGGAAAAAGGGGGACCGGGTGGCGAAGGAGTCGGAGGAGCAGGGGGCGTCGGCCATACCAGCCGTGCTCGTGCGGGGGCTGTGGAAGCGCTACGGGGACCAGGTCGCCGTCGCCGGGATCGATCTGGAGGTGCCCGCCGGGCGGTTCATCGGACTGGTCGGACCCAACGGCGCGGGCAAGACGACCACCTTGTCCATGGTGACCGGGCTGCTGCGGCCCGACTCCGGCACGGTCGAGGTCGGCGGGCACGACGTATGGCGGGACCCGGTCGCGGTGAAGGCGCGGATCGGGGTGCTGCCCGAGGGGCTGCGGCTGTTCGAGCGGCTGTCGGGCCGCGAACTCCTCGACTACACCGGGCGGCTGCGCGGGCTGCCCGCCGAGGATGTCGACAAGCGCGCCACCCAGCTGCTGGACGTGCTGGACCTCGCGGGGGCGCAGCACAAACTGGTCGTCGACTACTCGACCGGTATGCGGAAGAAGATCGGTCTGGCCGCCGCGCTCCTCCACAACCCGGAAGTCCTCTTCCTGGACGAGCCCTTCGAGGGCGTGGACCCGGTGTCCGCGCAGACGATCCGCGGGGTGCTGGAGCGCTACACCCGCTCCGGCGCCACCGTCGTCTTCTCCAGCCATGTGATGGAGCTGGTGGAGTCGCTGTGCGACTGGGTCGCGGTGCTGGCCGCCGGGCGGATCCGGGCCCACGGCCCGCTGGACGAGGTGCGGGGCGCGGCGCCGTCGCTCCAGGACGCCTTCCTGGAGCTGGTCGGCGCGAGCGACCGGGCGGCCGACCACGACCTCGACTGGCTGGGCGGCGGCGCCCGATGACCGCCACCGGCCCGCTCACCACCCTGTTCGTCCAGCTCAAACTGTCCCTACTGCGCAACGGACTGCGGCAGTCCGCGGGGCGCCGCGCCGCGTATGTCGCCTCGATCGTCGTCACGCTCCTCATCGCGGCGCTCCAACTGCTCGGACTGATCGCGCTGCGCGGCAATGACCACGCCGCCGCGCTGGTCACCCTTCTCGCCGCGCTCTTCGCCCTCGGCTGGGCCGTGATGCCGCTGTTCTTCCCCGGCGGCGACGAAACCCTGGACCCCACGCGGCTGGTGATGCTGCCGCTGCGGCCCCGCCCGCTGGTCGTCGCCCTGCTGGTGTCCTCGCTGATCGGCATCGGCCCGCTGTTCACCGTCACCCTCATCGCCGGCTCGGTGATCGCCGTGGCGCACGGCGCGGCGGCCGCGGCGGCGGGTGTGCTGGCCGTGGTGGTGGCGATGCTGCTGTGCGTGGCGCTGTCGCGGGCCGTCGCGACCGCCAACACCCGGCTGCTGACCAGCCGCCGGGGCCGCGATCTGGCGCTGCTCAGCGGCCTGTTCGTGGCGGTGGGCGCACAGCTGGTCAACGTGGGGATCGGGCAGCTGTCCGGCGAGAAGGGGCTGTCCTCCCTGGAGCCGGTGGCGGACGTGCTGCGCTGGGTGCCGCCCGCCGCGGCCGTCGACGCGGTCCAGGGTGTCGGCGACGGCTCGTACGGGACCGCGGCCGCCCAGTTCGCCCTGTCCGCAGGCCTGCTGGCGCTGCTGCTGTGGTGGTGGCAGCGCGGTCTGACACACCTGATGACCTCGCCGGACTCCTCGACCATCCAGGCCGCCGAGCCGAGCCGGAAGCGCCCCGGCGCGGCGCGGCCCGCGCTGCACCGGCTGCTGCCCGAGGACCGCACCGGCACGGTCGTGCTGCGCACGCTGCGCTATGCGTGGCGGGACCCGAAGACCAAGTCCGCGTGGGTGACCTCGCTGGCCGTCGGCCTGCTGGTGCCGGTCGTCACCACCATCCAGGGCGCCGGCAGCGTCTACGCCTC
This sequence comes from Streptomyces sp. LZ34, assembly GCF_053890475.1. Taxonomy (NCBI): domain Bacteria; kingdom Bacillati; phylum Actinomycetota; class Actinomycetes; order Kitasatosporales; family Streptomycetaceae; genus Streptomyces; species Streptomyces sp. LZ34. Next base: position 7,251,214 of record NZ_CM132680.1, on the reverse strand, counting down.
CTGCTGGGCCGCGGGGCTGCTCGGCATGCAGATGTACAACCAGTTCGGGCAGGACTCCTCGGCCTTCTGGATGGTCGCGCAGACGATCTCCTCGCCGCGCGACGCCTATCTGGAACTGCGCGGGCGCGCGCTGGCCCTCACGCTGGTGGGCGTGCCCTACGTCACGCTGGCGGTGCTGGGCTCGGCCGCGTTCATGGACGAGTGGGCGGCGGTCCCCGACGCGCTCGGCCTCGCCCTGGCACTGTTCGGCGCGCTGGTGGCGACCGGCGCCATGACCTCGGCCCTGTACCCGTACTCGATTCCGCAGGACAGCGGCTACAAGAACGTGGCGCCAGGGCAGGCGGGGCTGGCGTGGATCGGCATCCTCGGCGGGATGATCACCGGCGCGGTGCTGTGCGCACCGGTGCTGGCGGCGACGGTCTGGATGCATGTCTCGGGGGCGGACGACCAACTGTGGTTGCTGCTTCCGCTGGGCGCGGCGTACGGCGCCGGGGTCGCCCTGGGCGGCCTGAAGCTGGCCGCGCCGCGGACGGCGGCGCGGTTGCCGGAGATCCTGGCGGCGGTCACCAAGGGCTGAGCCGGCCGTTACGAAGCTCCTGTCGCGAGCGAGAACCACACGCCTTTACCGCGCGCCCCGCCGACCCCCAGCGGGGCGCCGGGGCTTGTGCCCCACTTGTCCGCGAGCGCGTCGACGATCCGCAGACCACGGCCGCCCTCGGCGTCGAGGCTCGGCGGGCGGAGGAGGGGTTCGGTGAGGTTGCCGTCGTACACGGTGACGCAGACTTCGGCGGGCTCGACGGCGAGCCAGAGAACGGAGCCGTTGCCCGCGGCATGGGCGTAGGCGTTGGCGGCGAGTTCGGCGGTGCACAGTGCCGCGGTGTCGACTGCGTCGTTGAGCTCTAAGCGACGCAGGACGGAGGCGACGAAGTCGCGGGCGATGCAGGGGGATGTTTCAAGGGGTGGGCAGTACAGCGTGTACGAGTGGGGGCGGTTCGGCCTGGAATTGCCCATGCGGTGGCCTTCTCTCATGAGCGGTGTGTGAGAGGTACGCCACAGACGGTAGGGTTCAAGATGACTCCGGGGCAACCTTGAAGCCGAAACCGCCCCCAAACGAGGTAGACCGTGATACGGCGGCGCGCCACACTCATCAGGAGCCAGGGAAGGAAGCCATGCCACCGAGGAGCACCCCAACTGCTCGCCAGGAGCGCCTTGGTATCGAGTTACGCAAGATGCGCGAGGCCGCGGCCATGACCGCCCGCGATGCCGCAAGGCTGCTGGGCGTCGATCCGGCAAAGGTCAGCCACATCGAGTCCGGCCGTGTCGGCGTCAGCGAGGAGCGCGTACGCCGCCTGGCGGCCTTCTACTCGTGCGGCGATACGGCGCTTGTCGACGCGCTGTCCGCGATGACGTACGAGCAGCGCGGTGAAGGCTGGTGGGAAGCGTACCGGGGGACGCTTCCCGCTCAGTTCCTGGACATTGCCGAAATGGAGTACCACGCCACCTACCTGCGCTCCATCGACATCACGCACATCCCCGGGATCCTTCAGACCGAGGATTACGCGCGCACAGTATTCGGCCACACGATTCCGCAGCTCCCGCAGACAGAGCTGGACGCGCGCGTCGCTCACCGGATAGAGCGTCAAAAAATCTTCGAACGGGAAGTACCGCCGACCCAGGACGCCATCATTCACGAGGCTGCATTGAGAATGCGCTTCGGCGGCCGGAAAGTCGCACGGGCCCAGCTCGAACACCTTCGGGACCAATGCGATCGACCCAACGTCTCCGTGCGAGTGGTCCTCTTCGAGTCCGAGGGATACACAGGCGCCAGCCGTGCGATGCTCTATTCGGGCGGCCCGGTGCCCAAGCTCGATACCGTGCAGATCGAGGCCGCACTTGGCGCAACTTTCCTGCACGCGGAATCACATCTCGAAAGCTACCGCACCGTCTTCACCGCAGTCGGGTCCGCAGCGCTGAGCGGCACCGAGTCGCAGGACTTTATCCACACCGCAGCAAAGCAACTGTGAAGGGTACGCCCATGACCACACCCATCACCTGGCAGAAGTCATCCTTTTCCGAGACGTCGGGAGCCTGCGTGGAGCTGGCTGCCGTGGACGGCGCGATACGCCTCCGGGAGAGCGACGACCCCCACGTCGTCATCACAACAGCGCCCCGCCCCCTCGGCACCCTCATACGCGGGATCAAGGCAGGTAAGTTCGACCACCTCGGCGCGTGACCGGACGTCAGTCCAGATACTTGCTGTAGACCCAGCCCTTCGTACCGGCCCGAATTCCCGAGTGGGTCCGCTTGGTGATCTTTCCGTAGGACCAGCTCTTCTTGAAGTCCTGGAGGCCACCCGTCCGGCAGAAGTAGCGGAAGGAATCCCCCCGGTAAAGCGTCCCGATCACGTGATAACGCGCTCCGGGCCCGGTACGGAATGTCGCGCCGCTGGTGCGGACCTTGAAATTCACATCAGGTGAATTGAACCGGCACGCCGACGACCCCACCGCGGACGCCGTCGGCGCCATGGCCATCGATCCCCCCAGCAGCAACGCCGCCGTCAACGCGATTGCCGAAGCTCTGTACTTGATCTGCATGCGATCACACCCCCCGTGATCAGGAAAATCTTCGTCATCGCACAGAAGAGAGTAGCACCGGGCATTCACGACGCGACGCCTCCGGAATCGCGAGGTAGCAACTCCCCTAGCTCTGAGCAAGGTTGACCGACCGGATGGAACCAATCCGGCGAGTGGGCGCGTCCTTACCCTCTTTTAGGCCCTCACCGAGCCCTCCTTGCACACGAACGGGGCGGCGCACGCCGACGCGGTCTCGGTGGGCGCCGCCCTCGAGCGAGGCGAGTTACGGGAGGCGGCTCGAACGCTCCGCTGCGCTGCGCGTTGGCTGCGCTGCGCGTTGGCTGCGCTGCGCGTTGGCTGCGCTGCGCGTTGGCTGCGCTGCGCTTCGCTGTGCCTGTGCGCCGTCTCGCGGCATTCGGCTCACGCGGGTGCGGCTTTCGTCTCGGACCCTCCGGGTCCAAAGCGCCGGCAGGAGGAGGGAAGGGGGAAGGCTGGCCCGGTGTCCCGATTCCCTGGCCCGGCGGGCAGCTGAGCTCAAAGATGCTCCGCTGCGCTTCGCGGCGACTGCTGCCGCGCGGTGGCCGGGCTGGTCGGTTCAGCGGTGCGCTGAACCGGGGCCTGGGAGCGCGACGGGCAGGCGAGCACTACTGGGCGGGACCGGCTCTCCCCCACCCCCTCTAAAAAAATCGATTGCTCTGCATCAAGCATTTTTTTAAGAGGGGGTGGGGGGAGGCCCCAACCGGACCGACGTCTACCGCTCTGGGCGACCAACCACCGTTCCGCCACCCGCCAGCCGGTGACGGCCCGTCGGGGCCGGACGGCGACGATGCCTCCGCCGCCCCTCCCCTTCCCGCTGCTGGCCGCTTTGCGCCGAAGGCGCGAGACGATACCTGCTCCCGCCCATCCGACCATGCCGTCCAGCGGCGGGTGCGAGCGCCGAGAGGGCGGCGTACGCCGACGCGGTGTCGGTGTACGCCGCCCTGGGGCGCCCACCTCGGCGACGTCGCACGGCACCCACTCGAACCTCCGGGTACAGACAAAAGATGTGGCCTAGGTTCCTGGCTGCTCGGTACGGTCGCGGCCATGGCGATCGTGGAGGCTCCGGGATGGACGGTTCGACGTGCGGGCATGGGCGGCGTGGCTGGGCTCGTGCAGTCGCGCGATGGACAGCGTCCGTTGCTGATGAGCCAGAGGTGACCAAGGGACTCAACGGGTGAGAAACGCATCCGTGTCCACCGTCCCTGCGGCCCGCAAGAGCGGACCAGCCTGGGCCCTACTGCTCGTCCTGTGCGGCACGATCTTCCTCGAGGGCAGCGACGTCGCCATGCTGGCCGTTGCCATCCCCACCATCCGCGCCGACCTCGGCCTGACCACCGGCACCGCGGCGTGGGTGATGAGTGGCTACGTGCTCGGCTACGCCGGTTTCACCCTGCTCGGCGGCCGTGCCGCCGACCTGCTGGGCCGGCGGCGGATCACCATCGCGGCGACCGACAGCGTGGCCAAGGAGGAGCAGGGCCTGGCGGGCGGGCTGCTGTACACGTGCACCCAGTTCGGCTCGGCGGTCGGGATCTCCGCGGTGACCGCGGTGTACGGGATCGCCGCGGCCGGCGCCGATGGCTCACCGGGCGCGGTGCTGGACGCCTACCGCACGGCGCTCGCCGTCCCGGCGACAGCGCCCGCGCGATCGAGCCGGCGGTCGCTCACCCCGGCCACCCTGCAGTTCGGCGCACAGTAGCCCCTCGTCCAGCGGCTGCTGTCGGTTGCCAACGCTCCGCGTTGACGCCCTCCTCCGCCTTGCAGCTGCACGCACCAGACCCCGCTCGACCCTGCCAACACCGCACCCCCGCGTTGCCAGCCGACCTGATCCGCCGGACAGGCCTCAGTAGGCGGGTGTGACCTGGCTCCTCAGTTCCCCTTGGCGTCTTTTCCCTGGTCACAGTCGTGTTAGCCGGATGTTAGTGAGGCGGCAGTGTTGCGGTAGCGGCCCCGGTCAGAGTTGTTGTCGTACCGAGCAGACGACGACACCGACCTCTCTGGGGGACCCGAAATGCGCTCCAACACCACTGCCCGCATCGCCCGCCGTCGTACCCTCCGCGTCGCCGCCGCAGTCCTGACCGCAGCCGCCGCCCTGACCCTGACGGCCTGCAACGGCGACACGAAGTCCGCGGGCCAGGCCGACACGGCCCCGGCCGGGTCCAGCAGCTCCCCGGGTTCCTCCGACGGTGCGCAGGGTTCCGACGCCAAGGCCAAGGGGGGCTCGGAGGCGGGCGCCGCGGAGAATCAGTCGGGCAGCGGGCAGGGCGCCACCGAAGGCGGCGGCAGGGCGCACGCGGGCGTCGAGCGCTGCCACACCCAGGACCTGAAAGCCGCGTTCGCCACGGGTGAGGACGCGCTCCCGGTGCCGGAGGAGAGCGCGGGCGGCGCGACGACCGCCACCATCGTCCTGATGAACAAGGGCACCAGCTCCTGCAGGATCGGCGGCTTCCCCGGTGTGGACCTGACCTCGATAAACGGCGGCGAGCGCTGGTCCCTGGCCCGCTCCTCGCAGAAGTGGAGCTCCCTGGAGGTGGAGGCCGGCCAGAGCACCGAGTTCACCCTCAACCTCGCCTTCACCAAGGAGGAAGAGGGCTTCTACCAGCCGGCCTGGGTCGAGATCACCCCGCCCAACGAGACCAAGTCCCTCAAGATCGAGTGGCCCTGGGAGACCGACAGCCTCGTCGACCAGCGCGGCGCCACCCGCCCCGCCACCTTCGTCAACCCCATCGGCTGACCAGCCCAGAGCTGTGCCATGAAAGTCCGCTGCCCCGGTGCGTCACACCAGGGCAGCGGACTTTCCGTTTCACGGCCCGCACCCTGAAGACCGTGTCCTACGTGGTGAGGCGGAACTCCCGTCTCCCAACCGTCCTCCCTCCCATGTCACAGACGGACGGGGCTGTCTTGTCTCAGGTAGCGAAGACAGACGCTCATGTCGGGAAGGTGATGATCATGCGGGTGTTCGTGGCAGGCGGGACCGCGTCCAGACCGTTGGTTCGCCGCCACCAACCGGCTGCGCACCGAGGGGACGGACCACCTGCTGGCGGCGTTGGGCCGGAGGGCGACGGGCGTGTTCAACATCGTCGACGACGAACCGGCTCCGGCGAGATCCAACGCCAAGACCAAGCGGGAGCTCGGCCAGCAGCCGCGCTACCCCTCGTGGCGGCAGGGTTTCAAGGAGGAGCTGGCATGACCCGGGCCGAGGAGTTCCATGAGCTGCGGCCGCTGCTGTTCTCGATCGCCTACCGGATCCTGGGCAGCGTGGCCGAGGCCGAGGACGCGGTCCAGGAGGCCTGGCTGCGCTACGAGGTGTCCCCGACGCTCCCCACCTCGGCCAAGGCGTTCCTGTCCGCCGTGGTCACCCGGATCTCGATCAATGTGCTGCGCTCGGCCCGCGTCCGGCGCGAGGAGTACGTCGGGCCATGGTTCCCCGAGCCGCTGCTGACCGACCCCTACCAGGACCCCGAGCGCTCGGCCGAGCTGGCCGACTCGGTGTCGATGGCGGCCCTGCTCCTGCTCGAACGGCTCACCCCGCTCGAACGCGCGGTGTTCGTGCTGCGGGAGGTGTTCGAGTTCGGCTTCCCGGAGATCGCCTCGGCGGTGGGCCGCTCGGAGGCGGCGTGCCGTCAGCTGGCGGTGCGGGCACGCCGTCATATGAACGAGGGCCGCCCCCGGTTCGAGGCCGACCGGCGCGAACGCGAGGAACTGGCGATGCGGTTCTTCGGCGCCTTCGCCGACGGGGACGTCGACGCGCTGCGGGAACTGCTCGCCGCTGACGTGCGGTTGGTCGCGGACGGCGGCGGCAAGGCACCGCAATGGGCCGGGGGCTTCTTCGGCGCCGACCAGGTGTCCCGGGTGATCGCCGCCCTCCTCCCGCCGTTCGTCCGGATCGGCGGCGTCGTGGAACCGCACCAGGTAAACGGCCAGCCGGGCGCGATCTTCCGCGACCGGGACGGCAAGGTCATCAACACCTGGACGCTCGACATCCTCGATGGGCAGATCCAGACGATCCGCACGGTGAGCAACCCCGACAAGCTCGGGCATGTGGGCCCCGTGGCGGATGCCTGGGCGGTCCTGCGCGAAACGCAGCAGGCCCGCCGGGACTCGGACTGACCGGGACCCGCTGCGCGCAGCTCCCCGGAACGACCACCAGAAGGCATAGCAACCGAGGAAGAACAGTCGTCATGCGCATCACAGTCTTCGGGGCCAACGGTCCCACCGGCCGCCTGCTGACAGGCCAGGCGCTCGCCGCCGGACATCGGGTCGCCGCGGTCACCCGGCAGCCCGACTCGTTTCCGCTGCGCCACGATCGGCTCGAGGTGGTCGGTGCCGATGTGCTCGACCCGGTGGCCGTCGACGCCGCCGTGGCGGAGCGGGACGCGGTGCTGTCGACGCTCGGGGTGCCCGCCGGGAAGGAACCGATCAGCACGTATTCGCGGGGAGTGGCCAATATGGTCGCCGCGATGAAACGGCACCGGGTGCGTCGGCTCGCCGTGGTCAGCTCGAGCGGGGTCGACCCGCGCCCGTACTCCGAGGGCGGGTTCCTGTTCAACCGAGTGCTTCTGCCCTATGTGACGCGGGTGCTGGGCAAGACGCTGTACGACGATATGCGGCGGATGGAAACGCTGGTCCGGGCCAGCGATCTGGACTGGACGATCGTGCGCCCGAGCGGGCTGTACCACCTGCCGTCGGTCACCGACTACGCCGTGGTCGAGGGCCACGCCGACGGCAGGTTCACCGCCCGTGCGGACCTGGCCGCGAGCATGCTGGCCCTGCTGGACGACGACCGTCACCTCCGCTCCACCGTCAGCGTGATCACCACCGTCCAGAATCCCACCTTGCTCCAGTGGATCCGCCGCGAAGCCCTCGCCAAGAGCTAGAGCTTGTTGAGGTAGGCCAGGACGGCGCGGACGCGGCGGTTGTTGTTGCCGTCGTCGGTGATGCCGAGTTTCCCGAATATCGAGGTGGTGTATTTGCTGATGGCGCTCTCGCTGAGGAAGAGCCGCTGGGCGATGGCCTGGTTGGACAGTCCTTCGGCCATGAGGGCGAGCACGGAGTGTTCGCGTTCGGTGAGCCGTCCCAGTCGTCGGTTCGAGGACCCGCTGGAGAGCAGTTTGGTGATGACGGCCGGGTCCATGGCAGTACCGCCGGCGGCGACGCGCTCCAGGGCGTCGATGAACTGATCGGCGTCGAACACGCTCTCCTTGAGGAAATAGCCGATGCCACCGGCACCGTCGGCCAGGAGCTCGCGGGCATACAGCTGCTCGACGTACTGGGAGAGGATCAGGACCGGCAGCCCGGGCAGTTCGCTGCGGGCGGCGAGAGCCGCCCGCAGGCCCTCGTCCGACTGGGTCGGCGGCATGCGGACATCGACGACGGCGACATCCGGCCGCCACTTCAGCAGCGCGCCAAGCGTCTCGGGCCCGGTGGCCGCCGTCGCCACCACCTGGTGTCCGCACGCCTCGATGAGGCGGACCATGCCGTCACGCAGGAGGTACAGGTCTTCGGCTACAACGATTCGCACGGCACCATCATCCTCACGCGGGTCGGACCGCCCGCCGGGCTGGTGAGCTCCACGGTGCCGTCGAAGACCGCGATACGGCGGCGCAGCCCCGCGAGCCCTCCGCCTGCCCGCACATCGGCCCCGCCCCGGCCGTTGTCCTCGACCTCGACGACGATCCCGGTGTCGTCCCGGGCGATGGAGATCCGGCCCCGGGTGGCATGGGCGTGCTTGACCGCGTTGGTCAGCAGTTCGGCGATGCCGAAGTACATGGCGGACTCGATCGGCGGGTCCAGGCTCAGCCGGCCGTCGGCGCTGACGCTGGTTTCCAGCGGGCTGTCCATGGCGAGGGTGCGCACGGCGTCGACGAGCCCCCGGTCGTTCAGTACCGGCGGGTTGATCCCGTGGACCAGTTCGCGGAGCTCGCTCAGTGAGGTGGCGGCGCCCACCCGCGCCTCCCGCATCAGCGCCTTGGCCTGGCCGGGGTCGGTTTCCATCAGTTTCTCCGCGGTCGCGAGCGACAGCCCGAGCATGACCAGGCGTGCCTGCGCCCCGTCGTGCAGGTCCCGTTCGATGCGGCGGATCTCGGCGGCTTGCGCGATCGTGGTGTCGGCGCGCTGGGCCGTCAGCTCCTCCACCCGGTCGGCCAGCGCCATCGCCGACGACGGGCGCAGAAAGCGTACGGCCACCGGCTCGACGGACCGCCAGGCGTACGGGGCGGTGGCGATGGCCACGACCGCGCCGACCACCACGACGAGGAGGCCGGCGGACCCCAGTTGGCTGAACCCGAGGACCGCCGCCACGGCTCCGGCCGGCGGGATGGCCGCGATCACCCCGATGGTGATCGGCACCATCGCCGTGAACCGCAGATCACGCCAGGTGGCGGGATCACTCCACCAGAGCCGCAGCCGCTGCTCCCGGCGGGCGTCCTTGCTGGTGCGCGAGTAGGAGTAGCCGTTCCACCAGTACCCGGTCGACATCTGTGTCACCGGGGTGGCCCCCCGATACCCGGCGGGGATGACGGTGCCCGTCCACTTCGCGACGAGGGAGCGGACCATCCGGCAGACCGGGCGGGACAGGGCGAGGGTGCCCATGCACGCCCATATGAACGGGCCTGTCCACGACCACGGGTTTCCGCCCCACCACATCCACAGCGCCACGGCGGCGGCCCATACGGCCGGGACCAGCAGGGCGACGGCCACCACGACGCATGCGCGGGCAAACCCCACGCATGCGCTCGTCACCCACGACACCAGCGGTTTCATGATGCTCCTTCTTACTTCGTGGCCCAGTGAGTCCACTGTGCGCCGGGCGAAGTCTGTTTCCGGCCAGATCGGCGCAGAAGTGGGTCCAGACCCACCCCACCGTGCGTCCAGGCGCATACCGCCCCGGCCGGGCGCTCCCTAGCTTCGAATCCGCGCCGGAAACCCGGAGTAGATCGAGGAAGAGAAGGAAGAAACATGGCAACCCCGAACCGCACCACGGTCGAAGCCGGTCACGTCAGCCACCCGGCCACCCAGCAGGCCTTCGGCACGGTGAAGAAATGCGTCGTGGCCTACGGCGCGTTCAGTGTCGCGGTCCTCGTCGTGGTCGTCGTCCTCTCGGTCATGGGCCGCGAGGTGACGTCGTTCATGTGGGGCCGCACCGGCGGGATGTTCGCGAGCGCCGTCGTGACGTACTGGCTGACCGTCGTCGCCTCACGGGGCGCGCGATGGGCCTATACACGCGTGCGCATCATCGCCGTCGTCGTGCCGGTCGCGATCGTCGCCATCGACTCCATCCCCGGCGCACTCCCGCTGTGGTTCGTCGTGCCGCAGATCGCGGGCGCCCTCGCCCTCGCCCCCACCGCGTTCATCGTCAACCGGCCCGAGCTGCGCGCCGCCTTCCCCAAGGCGCGCTGACCGTTCAGCGTGTTTTCAGCGGCCTGCGAGCAGGCCGTCCAGTTCGGCCGCGAAGAGCTGGGCGGGGTCGAATCCCATCCCGGCGAACTGGCCCGCGAGTTCCAGGGACAGCACGCCGTGCAGCCGGGTCCAGAGGATCAGCGCCCGGTGGAGGACCGCCGACGGGGCGGGGTGGCCGCCCGCCCACTGCCGGTGGTCCTCGAGGTGCGCGTCGAGTGGCGTCGCCGGAGCGTCCGAGGGCAGCGCGTTCCAGGCGTCGAGCAAGCTCGCCATGATCTCGGACGCGATGGCGGTGATGTCGTCGGGCGCGTGGTAGCCCGGAACGGGCGTGCCGTAGATGAGGAAGTACCGCTGGGGGTCCTCCAGGGCCCATCCGCGCATGGCGTGCGCCAGCGCGGCCACGTCGGCGCCGGACTTCTCGGACGCCGCGCGGATCGTGTCGGCGAGGCTTCGGTACGCGTCCCTGATGAGTTCGGTGATCAGCTCGTCGCGGCTGGCGAAGTACCGGTAGAGCGCGGGTCCGCTCATGCCCATCTGCTTGGCGATCGCGTTGAGGGAGAGCGCGGACGCCCCCGCCGTGGCGATCTGCTCCCAGGCGCGCTGCTTGACCTCCGCGCGCACCTGGGCGCGGTAGCGCTCGCGCGGGGTTGTGATGCCCGTTTCCGCCATGGTCTGCCGCCCTTCCACACCTGCGCAACTACAGCATCAAGGTTTAGTTAGAAGCTATCACGAAGGTCGTTGACAGCCTCTTCGTCATAGCGTTATAACTTCTAACGAACGCAACGGCATCTAGCAAAGCGTGAAGCGCAGTGGAGGTCGTCATGAACGCCGAAGGACTCGTCGAGGTCGTCCTGCCGGGCACGGTCGAGCCGGAAGGGCTGCAGATCCGGCGCGGTGGAGCCGTTCCGTCCCCCGGTCCGGGGGAGGTCGTGATCCGGATGGAGGCGACCGGGGTTTCGTTCGCCGAGCAGCAGATGCGGCGCGGCCGCTACTACGACCAGCCGGCGTACCCCTTCGTGCCGGGCTACGACCTGGTCGGCACGGTGGCGGCGATCGGCGAAGGCGTCGAGCCGGGACTGGCCGGCACCCGGGTGGCCGCGCTGATCAAGGTCGGCGGCTGGGCCAACTATGTGGTCGTCGAAGCGGCGGACGTGGTGGAGGTCCCCGACGGGATCGGCGCGGCGGAGGCGGAGACCCTGGTCGTCAACGGGATCACCGCCTGGCAGATGCTCCACCGCAAGGCCCGGGTCCGTGCGGGACAGACCGTCGTGGTGCACGGCGCCAACGGCGGCGTCGGCTCCGTCCTGGTCCAGCTCGCCCACGCCGCCGGCGCGAAGGTGATCGGCACGGCGTCCACCCGCCACCACGCCGCCCTACGGGAGCAGGGAGTCACCCCCGTCGACTACCGCGCCGGGAACGTCGCCGCGCGGATCCGCGAACTCGCCCCCGGCGGAGTGGCTGCCGTCTTCGACCACGTCGGCGGCCGCGGCATCAGCGACTCCTGGAGCCTCCTCGCCCCCGGCGGCACCCTCGTCTCCTACGGCAGCGCCTCCACCCGCGACGACCAGGGCTCCAAGCAGTGGCCCGTACTCAAACTCCTCGGCCGCGTCTGGCTGTGGAACGCCCTGCCCAACCGCCGCCGGGCCTACTTCTACAACGCCTGGGCCGGACGGGCCCTGGCCAAGAACCGGTTCCGGGCCCGGCTGCGCGCCGACCTCACCCAGGTCTTCGCCGCCCTCCAGCGCGGTGACATCACCACCAAGATCGCCGCCCAACTGCCGCTCACCCGCGTCGCCGACGCCCTGCGGCTGGCCGAATCCGGCACCGTCGCCGGAAAGGTCGTGCTGACCCCGTAACGCACGGCGCCGTTCACACCCGAACACCCGAACGTTCGATCCCGCCCACCCACGACGAGAGGCACACCATGCTCAGCAACACATTCAGGACCGGCGTCCGCACCGCCGCCCTCACGGTCTCGCTCGCCGTCGCCGGCGTCCTCGGGGCCGCCCCCGCTGAGGCCCAGGCCGCCCACCACAGCGGTCCCTCCCAGTGCCGCGGGGAAGGCGTCGACACCAGCGCCCGTATCCGCTACCAGTCCGACATGGTGATCAACGCGCCGCTGAGCACCATCTTCAAGCTACAGACCGACGTGGAGCGCTGGCCGACCTGGCAGCCCCCCGTCCTCACCATGAAGCGCCTCGACCCCGGCCCCCTGCGGAAGGGTTCGCAGTTCCGGTGGACCACCCCGGCGCCCGCCACCCCATCGACCCCCGCCACCACCCTGGACATCACCTCCACCGTCCAACAACTCCAGCGCAACCACTGCATCCTGTGGCGCGGGCCCGCGATCGGTGACGGGCTGCGCATCGACGAGGGCGTCCACCTGTGGACCTTCACCAAGGTCAAGGGCGGCGTCCGCGTCCACACCGAGGAGACCTGGACCGGCGCCCAGGTCGAAGCCGACGTCCCCACCGCGACCGCGGCCCTCGGCGCGGGCCTCGAAGCCTGGCTGCACGACCTGAAGACCACCGCCGAATCCCGCGCCCGCGCGCGGTGACGCGGTGAACCGGCTACGCGGGCAGCACCGAGGCCAGGAAGGGCTCCACGGCCCGGCGCCAGCCGTCCGGCTGGTCGTAGTGGACGAGATGGCCCGCGTCCGTCACCTCCGCATACTGACCGCGCGGCAGAACGCGCACCATCTCCTGCGCCTCCGCCCGGCCCAACTCGCCGTCCAGGCCGCGCACCACGAGGGTCGGGCACTGCACGAGCGCCAGCTCCTCCCAATGGGCGTCATGGACCCAGGTCTCACGGGCCTTGAGCATCTGGCGGCGGGAGAAGACCGGGCGCCAGCCGTCCGAGCGCTCGGCCATGATCTCGGCGAAGAAGTCACCCCGCGCCGGATTGGGCCGCTCCAGCCTCGGGTCGTCCTCGCCGAACCACTTGCGCACATCGGCGAGGGTCGCGAACGGCAGCGGCCAGGACGCGAACCACTGGGTCCACTCCGCCTGCGAGGCGGAGCCCAGCGCGGAGGCCCGCATATCGCAGATCACCAGGGCCCGGACCAGGTCAGGGCGGCGGGCGGCGAGCTGCCAGGCGGTCAGCGCGCCCATGGAGTGGCCGATGAGGGTGACGGGGGCCAGGCCCAGCTGCTCGACCGCGGCCGCGGCGTCGGCCACATAGGCGCCGCGGTCGAACGGGCCGTCAGCGGGCTTCTCGCTGCGGCCGTGGCCCCGCTGGTCGAGGGCGACGGCCCGATGGCGGGTGGCCAGCCAGCGCGCCGTGCGCGCCCAGTGAGCCGCCCGGCCCATCAGGCCATGGAGCAGAAGAACACCCGGCCCACGCGAGGCCCGCGCGCCGCCGCCCGCCTTGGGCGGGTCGGCGAACTCCCAGGCGGCGAGACGCACGCCGCCGGCTCCCGTCACACCGATGCGCCGCACCATGTGTTCTGGCACCTCCATTCCTCCCTCGACCAGCCCCAGGATATCGAACTCTTATTCGAACATGCCGTTACGGCCGGGCAACACCCCTCGTTTGAGTGACCGTGCCAGGGGGTTGATCGTCCACACCGAGGGGAGACAGCTAGCGGGAGGCGGACTGCTCGGGGAAGGAAGTCCGCGGGGGCCGACCCTGGGAGCTCGGGGCTCCGGGTCGACAGGGCCTCCGGCCGTACGGGCCGCGTCACAGCGGGCCGTACGGCCGGAGGCCCAGAGGGGGGACATGGGGAAGCAGGGCCCCGGCGACTCAAGGCGCCGGGGCCCTCGCTCTCCTCGCTGCCGATCGCCCGCAGGGCGGCATCGCCCGTCAGGCCCATGAGCCCCCTCCCCCCGACCCGGGGAAGCACACGAGCAGACCTCGAATGCCCCAGCCCCAGGTCCCTGCACACCTCTCGGCGCACGAGCGCGCTCGTGCATATATGCCTCAGCGACAGAGTCGCACGCGGCGGGCCCGACCGCTCGGATTCCACCAACTCCGGTATCGGGAAAACCTCAGGAAAAGACCCCGCCGCAGGTCACGACCGCCGAACCGGTCGATTCGGTCAGCGTGTCACGGGGGTGACGCGGGAGGTGACGCGGGCGAAAGCGGTGTTTCGGGGCGGTGTTTCGGCGCCCCGAGGCGGTGCTTCGGGGCCGTGTTGCGGGGGCGTGCGGCCGGGTCCGGGCGCGAAAGGGGCGTGCCCGGCTGCCCGGCCGGGGCGCGGCGCTCAGCGCTTGGCGACGAAGACGTGGGAGGCGATCTCCGCGTCCAGCTCGGCGGCCTCGCCGCTGCTGCCCACCAGCACGCCGCCGGGCGACTCCGTCACGCTCACCACCGAGCCCGGCTGCACCCCCGCCCGGCGCAGCGTGTACATCAGCTGGGCGTCCATCTGGATCGGCTCGCCGATCCGGCGCACGACCACCGTCTTGCCCTCGCTCCCCGGCTCCAGCTCGCGCAGGCTCACCATGCTGTCGTCCAGGAACGGGTCGACCTCCGCCTTCTCGCCCAGCTCCTCCAGGCCCGGGATCGGGTTCCCGTACGGCGACTCGGTGGGGTGGCGCAGCAGCTCCAGCACCCGCCGCTCCACCGCCTCGCTCATCACATGCTCCCAGCGACAGGCCTCGGCGTGGACCTGCTCCCACTCCAGCCCGATCACGTCGACCAGCAGACACTCCGCGAGCCGGTGCTTGCGCATCACGCGGGTCGCCAGGCGGCGGCCCTCCTCCGTGAGCTCCAGGTGACGGTCGCCGGCGACCCTCACCAGGCCGTCCCGCTCCATGCGCGCCACGGTCTGGCTGACCGTCGGGCCGCTTTGGTCGAGTCGCTCCGCGATACGGGCGCGCATCGGGACGACACCCTCCTCCTCCAGCTCGAGGATGGTGCGGAGATACATCTCCGTAGTGTCGATCAGTCCGGACATGCGTGCCCCTCGAGTGTGTCGTGCGGTGGCCCTGACCCCAATTCTGACGCATCCCGCCGACAACGGGGTCGAGTCCGGCGGCACTGTGCCCATTGGAGCAGTTCGGAATCGACCCAGTATTGACAGCGCCCTGACCGACGGCCCAACGTGATCCGCGCCACGCGGCACCGACCGCGGCAACCCACACCAACGGGAAGGGTCACTCGGGGATGAGCGAGAGCAAGCTGGCCGGGCAGTACTTCGACGCCGCCATCGGCCTGCTGCGGCGGGTACGCGACGAGGAGGCCGAGGCCATCGGCGCGGCGGGCGCCCTGGTCGCCGAGACCGTCGCCGCGGGCGGCCGCCTCTTCGCCTTCGGCGCCGGCCACTCCTCGCTGCCCGCCCAGGACGTCGTCTACCGCGCGGGCGGCCTGGCCCTGATGAACCTGCTCCCGGTGCCGGGGATGGTCGGCGTGGACGTGATGCCCGCCACGCTCGGCAGCGCCCTGGAGCGCGTCGACGGGCTGGCCGGCGTCGTCCTGGACAACAGCCCGGCGCGGGCGGGCGACCTGCTCTTCATCATCTCGCTGTCCGGGCGCAACCCGCTGCCCGTGGAGATGGCCATGTCCGCGCGGGCGCTCGGCCTCAAGGTGATCGGCGTGACCTCCGTCGCGTACACCACCGCCACCACCTCGCGGCACCGCTCCGGAGACTTCCTGAAGGACCACTGCGACCTGGTCCTCGACAGCAAGATCCCGGTCGGTGACGCCGAGCTGACCGCCGACGGCGTCGGGGCCCCCTTCGCCCCCGCCTCCACGGTCGTCACCTCCGCCCTGATGCAGGCCGTGATGGCCACGGCGGCGGGCGAGCTGGCCGCGCGCGGCATCGACCCGCCGATGCTGCGCTCGGGCAACGTGGACGGGGGCCACGACTGGAACGGGCGGGTCATGGCCGAGTACGGCGACCGGATCTTCTACCAGCGCTGAGCACCGGACGGCCGGAGGCGCCAGGCCGCGCTAGGCCCTGTCCGGCCTAGCCCAGCTGCTGCGCGAGGTCGAGGGCGGCCGCGACGCGGGCGCAGACGTCCTCGGCGTACGCGGCGTCCGCACGGTCGAAGGGGCGGCGGCCGGAGCAGCGCAGGAAGGTGATCACGCCGAGGGTGCGGCCGCGGCTGCGGAGCACCGCGCACAGGCCGTGGACCGTGCCGTCGGGCCACTTGCGGGCCGCCGCCCACCCGGTGGCGGCCGCCTCCTCCGCGCGGGGCGCGCTGACCCGCACCGAGCCGCAGCGCTCGGCTGCCTGGAGCGCCGGATGGCTCTCCGTATAGGCCAGCGGAATGCCTCCCGCGACGATCGCCGGGCAGGGGCCCGGGGCGCCGCTCGGCGTCGCCGCCGCCCGCACCAGGCGGACCCGGTCCGGGTCGGGGCTGCCGGGCCGGTGGGCCTGCGGGGCGTCCAGGACCAGGTCGATCAGGGCGTGGTCGGCGAAGCCCGCGAGCGCGAAGTCCAGATGGACGGTGGCCGCCTCGGCCGGGTCCTCGCACTCGGCCGCCGCCCGCGCCGCGCGGTGCAGCTGATTGCCGCGGAAGCGCAGCCGTGAGCCGTCCATCTCGTGGCGCTTGAGCTCCGTCACGTCCTGGAAGATCCAGGCCACGCCGAGCGGCACCGGCTCCTCCGCCAGCGGCGAGGCCAGCCGCAGAAAGCCGCTGCGCCAGCAGCGCCGCGCGGGGGCGCCGCCGTCACCGGCCCCGCCGACGGCTCCGCCTCCGCCGCCCCGTAGACCTCTGAGGCCCTCACCGGCCTCCCGCAGGCTCACCCACAGCTCCGTGGGCGCCGGGGGCGCGCCCTCCGCCAGGACGTGCTGGAGCGCGCACTCGAGCTCCTCCAGGCCCTGGTCGAGCAGCTCCCCCAGCGGCCGCCCCAGCGCCGCCGTACGGCCCGTGCGCAGCGCGCGCGCCGCGTTCTTGTTCACGACCGCGGGGCGCAGATCGGCGTCGACCAGGACCACGTTCCACGAGGCGTCGTCGAGCAGCGCCTCGCTGAGCGCTATCGACCGCTCCAGGTCGATCTGCGTATGCACCTCGCTGAACGCGCAGTACACCCCGCCCGGCCGCCCGTCCGCCCGCGGCACCGCCGAGGACTGGGTGCGCACCAGGACCCGGCCGCCGTCCTTGGTCAGCAGCGCGAACTCGTGCACCTGGCGCCCCGGGGCGTCCATCGCCGCCATCAGCCGCGCCTCCACCTCGCGCGCGTCCGCCGCCCGCACCGCCCACCCCGCGAACCCCTTGCGGCCGACGGCCTCCCGCGCCGACCAGCCGAGGATGCGCTCGGCCTCGCGGTTCCAGTGGGTGACGGTGCCCTGGGCGTCGAAGGCGCACAGGGCCGCGTCCATGCCGTCCAGCAGCGCGGCGAGCAGCCCCGAGTCGTCCTCCGGGTCTGCCGCGGCCCCCGGCGGCTCGTCCTCGGCGGCCCGCGGCGGCGCCGGAGCGGATGGCACGGCACGAGCCGGCTGTGCGGGCTCGGAACGTCGCGAAGCGCTCACCGGGCACCCCCTGGTTGACCTGACAGCCACGGCCGCGTGCGGTGGTGCACGCCGTGACATTCAACTCGAACGTGACACGCGCCACACCGGATTCCGCTAAATCGTTGCGACCCGGAAATTCACTTGTGGCGCGGCAAACCGGTTCTTAGGCTGTGGAGCACACGAGAAGGGAGGTGGTTCGGCCGATGTATCAAATCCGGACGCGTGAGGTGACTGCGGGCTAGTAGTCCGTCGTCGCGCTCAGCGCATTCGCCGGACAGGCGCACTGAAGCAGGTGCGCAGCCGGCCAATCCCAAGCAGTCACCCGACCCGCGGGTCGCCGGTACGTCCGACCGGCTCCCTCGCCTCACGGCGCAGGGAAAGACCCGCGGGTCGTCTGCGTTTCCCCCGCCCCGCCCGCCCTGCGTTTTTCCCCCAATACGCAGCCCCCCACAGCCCGCTACGGGCTCAGGCGCTCGATCCGCCAGCCCTCGCCGCCCGGGCCCGGGACGTACCGCAGCCGGTCGTGCAGCCGGTTCTCCCGCCCCTGCCAGAACTCCACCGCGTCCGGCACCACGCGGAAGCCGCCCCACTCCGGCGGCACCGGCACCTGCTCCCCCGGCGGATAGCGGTCCGCCAGCTCCCCGTACGCCCGGTCCAGCTCCTCCCGCGAGCCCACCACCGAGGACTGCGCGCTCGCCCACGCCCCCAGCTGCGACCCGTGCGGCCGGGTCCTGAAGTACGCCGCCGTCTCGTCCCGGCCGGTCCGCCGCGCCGTGCCCGTGATCATGACCTGGCGGGCGATCGGGTGCCAGGGGAAGAGCAGCGAGACGTACGGGTTCTCGGCGAGCTCACGGCCCTTGCGGGACTTGTAGTTGGTGTAGAAGACGAATCCGCGCGTGTCGAAGCTCTTCATCAGCACCGTGCGGGAGCTGGGCCGCCCGGCGGCGTCCGCCGTCGAGACCACCATCGCGTTGGGCTCGAACAGACCGCTCGCCACGGCCTGCTCGAACCACCGCGTGAACTGCCCGTACGGGTCGGCCGCGAGATCGCGCTCGGCGATCCCCTCGGCGCGGTAGTGCTCGCGCATGGCGGCCGGGTCATAGGTGCGCGCGGCCGGACGCGCCGAGAATTGCGGGTCAACGTGAGGCACGCGCATATCTTGCAACATCAACGCCGCGCCTCGGCTACTGCCCCGAACGGGCGATCCGCCTCCCTACTTTGCCCTCTTCCGGCCGCGCCGTAACCCTTTCCGTGGGTGGCGCGGGGTGTGCCGCTTCTCACGCTTCCCCGGGGGTACCTCAGAGACCAGACTGTGGCAGGCCATCCGCCCGCCGGGCGCGTACGGTCGCGTACGCGGCGCGGCCGGATGACACCCGCCCGCACGGGGCATCACCGGGGTGACCGGTACGGACCGCGAGCCGCGCGCGGCCGTGGAGCCGTCCCGGCACCGAGAGCCCCCACGACATCCCGGGCCACCCAGTACCGGGATCCGCATCAGTTTCCGCCGTACGGTCCGAGTCCCCACCCGCCGCTCGTCCACCGTCGACCACATCACGAGGAGCCGCCTGATGTCCGACTTCGTACCCGGACTCGAAGGAGTCATCGCGTTCGAGACGGAGATCGCCGAACCCGACAAGGCGGGCGGCGCGCTCCGCTACCGAGGCGTGGACATCGAGGACCTGGTGGGCCATGTCTCCTTCGGGAACGTGTGGGGCCTGCTGGTCGACGGCGCGTTCAACCCCGGTCTGCCCGCCGCCGAGCCGTTCCCCATCCCGGTCCACTCCGGTGACATCCGCGTCGATGTGCAGTCCGCGCTGGCCATGCTCGCGCCCGTCTGGGGCCTCACCCCGCTCCTGGACATCGACGAGGCGCGGGCCCGCGAGGACCTGGCGCGCGCCGCCGTGATGGCGCTGTCGTACGTCGCCCAGTCGGCCCGCGGCCAGGGCCTGCCGATGGTCCCGCAGCGGGAGATCGACAAGGCGGAGACCGTCGTGGAGCGCTTCATGCGGCGCTGGCGCGGCGAGCCCGACCCCAAGCACATCGCCGCCGTCGACGCCTACTGGACCTCGGCCGCCGAGCACGGCATGAACGCCTCCACCTTCACCGCCCGCGTCATCGCCTCCACCGGCGCCGACGTCGCCGCCGCGCTCTCCGGGGCGGTCGGTGCCATGTCGGGCCCGCTGCACGGCGGCGCGCCCTCCCGCGTGCTCCACATGATCGAGGAGATCGAGCGCACCGGCGACGCCACCGCGTACGTCAAGCAGGCCCTCGACCGCGGCGAGCGGCTCATGGGCTTCGGGCACCGCGTCTACCGCGCCGAGGACCCGCGCGCCCGCGTGCTGCGGCGCACCGCCAAGGAGCTGGGCGCGCCGCGCTTCGAGGTCGCCGAGGCGCTGGAGCGGGCGGCCCTGGACGAGCTGCACAACCGGCGGCCGGACCGGGTGCTGGCCACCAACGTCGAGTTCTGGGCGGCCATCGTCCTGGACTTCGCGGAGGTTCCGGCGCACATGTTCACCTCCATGTTCACCTGTGCCCGCACCGCCGGGTGGAGCGCGCACATCCTGGAGCAGAAGCGCACCGGCCGCCTCGTACGCCCCTCCGCCCGCTACACCGGCCCCGGCCCGCGCAGCCCGCACGACATCGAGGGCTTCGGGGACATCACCGGCTGACCGCCGCGCGCAGCACGTCGTCGAGGATCCGCGCCCACTGCGCCACGACCCGGTCGCGGCGGGCGCGGTCGTCGGTGAGGAGGTTGGCGAGGCCGAGGCCGCGGGCCATGTCCAGGAAGCCCTGGACGGATTCCCGTACGCCCGGCACGGTCTCGTCGGCGCCCAGGAGCTCCACCGCCATCCGGTGGGTCTCCCGGCCGATCCGCGCCTCCAGGGCGACCACGCGCGCGCCGAGCTGCTCCTCGTACGAGGCGACCACCCACAGCTGGAGCGCGGCCCGGAACAGCGGGCCGGTGTACAGGTCGACCAGCTCCCCGACCACGGCCTGCGCCTGGGCCGGGCGCTCCTGGGAGAGCAGCGCGCGCAGGGCGGCCGAGCGCTCCTCCGCGACGTGCTGGACCGCGGCCGTGAACAGGTCCTCCCTGGTCGGGAAGTGATGCTGGGCCGCGCCCCGCGACACCCCGGCCCGCTCGGCCACCACCGCCACCGTGGACCGGGCCCAGCCGTGCTCGGCCAGGCAGGCGACGGCGGCCTCCAGCAGCCGCCGGCGGGTCGCGCGGCTGCGGTCCTGCTTGGGGTCGCGCAGCGCGGTACGCGGCGGGGTACGCGGCGGCGGGGTACGCGGCGGGGTCACCGCGCCTCCCCGTCGCCGCCCAGGAGCTCCGCCACCCACGCCGGATCCCGCCGCTCCAGGAAGGCCGTCATGCCCTCGCGGGCCTCGGCGGAGGCGAACAGCGCCGCGGACCGCTCCGCCAGCCGGTCCGTCTCCCGGGCGAAGGCGGCCAGCACCTCCGCCGTGACCAGCCGCTTGGACTCGGCGAGCCCCTGCGGAGAGCCGCGCCGCAGCCCGTCGAGGACCGGCGCCAGCAGCTCGTCGACATCTCCGGCCGGGTCTCCCGCCGAGTCCCCCAGGGTCACCAGGCCGATCCGCGCCGCCTCGGCCGCGTCGAACCGCTCCCCCGTCAGGTAGTAGCGGGCCGCCGCGCGGGGGTCCAGCCGGGGCAGCAGCGGTATGGAGATCATCGCGGGCGCGAGACCCAGCCGGGCCTCGGTGAAGGCGAAGCTCGCGCCCCCGCCCGCCGCCGCGATGTCGCACGCGCCCAGCAGCCCCAGACCGCCCGCCCGGACATGCCCGGTCACCCGGGCCACCACCGGCTTCGGCAGCTCCACGATCGCCCGCAACAGCGCGACCAGGTTCAGCGCCGCCGACCGCGTGGGCGGCTCGCTCAGGTCCGCGCCCGCGCAGAACGTGGTGCCGGTGTGGGTCAGCAGCACCGCCCGCGTGCCCGCGTGCCGCCCGGCCGCCGCCAGCCCGTCGCCCAGCTCGGCGACCAGCCGCGCGGAGAGCGCGTTGCGGTTGTGCGGCGAGTCGAGGGTCAGCGTGGTGACGCCGCGCGCGTACGCACGCCGTACCAGAGGCGGCTGAGACGGGGGCTGAAGTGCCGCCTGAGCTGCCGGCTGAGCCGCTGCCTGAGGTGGTGGCTGAGGTGGTGGCGCGTCCGTCATGAGGCCGTCGTACTCCCTTCCCTGGCGCGCAGCTCACGCCTGAGGATCTTGCCTGTGGCCGCGCGCGGCACGGCGTCCGTGAACTCCACACGGCGCACCTTCTTGTACGGGGCCACCCGCCCGGCAACGTAATCGATCACTTCCTCCGCCGGCAGCTCGGCCCCGGGCCTGAGCACCACATACGCCTTGGGGATCTCGTTGCCGTCCGCGTCGGGGACCCCGACCACCGCCGCGTCCACGATCGCCTCGTGGGTGAGCAGCACGGCCTCCAGTTCGGCGGGGGCGACCTGGTACCCCTTGTACTTGATCAGTTCCTTGACCCGGTCCACCACATACAGCCAGCCGTCGGCGTCCACATGCCCGACGTCGCCGGTGCGCAGCCAGCCCTCCGCGTCGACCATCGCGTCCGACTCCGCCGCCCGGCCCAGATACCCCTTCATCACCTGCGGCCCCCGGATCAGGATCTCGCCGTCCTCCCCGACCCCCAGGTCCCGCCGCGCCCCCGCCGTCTCCACGATGCGCATCTCGGTGCTCGGCAACAGCTTGCCGACCGTGCCCGGCGGCACGTCCCGCGCATGGCGCGGCACCATGTGGCAGCCCGGCGACAGCTCCGTCATCCCGAACGCCTGGAGCAGCGGCGGAATCCCCAGCCGCCGCGCGCACGCCTGGGCAAGGCCGGCGTCCAGCGGCGCCGCCGCGCTCATCACGTACCGCAGCGACGACAGGTCGTATCCGGCGACCGCCGGGTGTTTGGCGAGCGCCAGCACGATCGGCGGCGCCACATACAGCGCGGTCACCCGGTGCTCCTCGATCGCCGCGAGAAACCGCTCCACATCGAAGCGCGGCAGCACGATCACCGTCGCGCCCTCCCGCAGCGGCGCGTTCACCAACGCCGTCAAACCGTAGATGTGAAAGAACGGCAGCACCGCCAGGATCCGGTCCTCGGGCCCCGTCGGCACCACCGGATGCAGCTGCGTCAGATTCGTGGCCAGGTTGCGATGCGTCAGCATCACGCCCTTCGGGGTCCCCGTCGTCCCCGACGAGTACGGCAGCACCGCGATGTCCTCGCCCGGGTCGATCTCCACCACCGGCTCGGGCGCCGTGCACTCCAGCATCTCCGGCACCGACCTGTGCCGGGGCCAGGGCCCCTCCACGCTGTCGCACACGAACACCTCGCGCACCCCGCCCGCCCGCTCCCCGGCGCGCCGGGCCACGCCCAGCAGCGCCGAGGTGGTGACGATCCACTCCGCCTTCGCATCGCGCAGCTGCGCCGCGAACTCGTCCGCGGTCGCCAGCGGATGCACCGTGGTCACCGCCGCGCCCACGCGCGTCACGCCGTACAGCACCACCGGATACAGCACCGAGTTGGGGCTGTGCAGCGCCACCACATCCCCCTGGCACACCCCCGCCTCGGCGAGCGCCGCCGCGAACCGCCGCGTGGCGCGGTCCAGCTCGGCGTAGCTCAGCGCCGTGCCGTCCACCCCGTCCACCAGCGCGGGCAGATCGCCGAACTCGGCGCTCGCCCGCCCCAGTACGGCCTCGTGGATGGGCAGGTCCAGGGGCGGGACATCGGGGTACTCACTGCGCCACGCCATGTCGGATCCCTCCGTAAGTCCTGCTCCGTCAGCGTCAGTACGACTTGGGCAGCCCGAGCGTCTGGTGCGAGACGAAGTTGAGGATCATCTCCCGGCTGACCGGCGCGATCCGCGCCACCCGCGCGGCCGTGATCAGCTTCGCCAGCCCGTACTCCGTCGTCAGGCCGTTCCCGCCCAACGTGTGCACCGCCTGGTCGACCGCCTTCACCGCCGCCTCCGCCGCCGCGTACTTCGCCATGTTCGCCGCCTCCCCCGCGCCCGCGTCGTCGCCCGCGTCGTAGAGGTGGGCCGCCTTGGCCATCATCAACCGCGCCAGCTCCACTTCGATATGGGCCTGCGCGAGCGGATGTGCCACGGCCTGGTGCGCGCCGATCGGCTCCTTCCACACCTGGCGGACGCGCGCGTACTCCACGGCCTTCGCGAGCGCGTGCCGGCCCATCCCCAGCGCGAACGCCGCCGTCATGATCCGCTCCGGGTTGAGCCCCGCGAACAGTTGCAGCAGCCCCGCGTCCTCGTCCCCGACCAGCGACTCCGCGGGCAGCGGCACCTCGTCGAGCACCACCTCGAACTGCTTCTCCGCCGCCGCGAGCTCCATCGGGATGTGGTGGTACGAGAAGCCGGGCGCCCCGCGCTCCACGATGAACAGACACGGCTTGAGCCTGCCCGTCCGCGCGTCCTCCGTGCGGCCCACGATCAGCGTCGCGTCCGAGATGTCCACCCCCGAGATGAACACCTTCCGGCCGGTCAGCAGCCAGCCGCCGCCGGGGGCGCGGCGGGCCGTCGTCGTGATGCGGTGCGAGTTGGAGCCGGCGTCCGGCTCCGTGATGCCGAACGCCATCGTCTTGCTGCCGTCCGCCAGGCCCGGCAGCCAGGCGCGCTTCTGCTCCTCCGTGCCGAAGCGGGCGATCACCGTGCCGCAGATCGCGGGCGAGACGACGAGCATGAGCAGCGGGCAGCCGGCCGCGCCCAGCTCCTCCAGCACGATGGACAGCTCGGCGATGCCGCCGCCTCCGCCGCCGTACTCCTCGGGCAGGTTCACGCCGAGATAGCCGAGCTTGCCGGCCTCGGCCCACAGCTCTTCCGTGTTTCCCACGTTTCCCGTGTTTCCCCCGTCGCTGCCGTAGCGCTTGGCGAAGGCCGCCACGGCGGAGCGGAGGGCGGTGCGTTCGGGGCCGTCTATGAGGGCGGTCGTGTCGGGTTTCATGTGCGACTCCTCCCGGGTGCGGGCGCTGGGTTGCGGTGCGTCTCGTCCCCCTCCGCCACCACCACCGCCAGGACCGCCCCGACCTCGACCTGGCGGCCCGGGGTGGCGTGCAGGGCGGAGAGCAGACCGGCGGCGGGTGCCGTGACCCGGTGTTCCATCTTCATGGCCTCCAGCCACAGGATCGGCTGCCCGGCCTCGACCCGGTCGCCGACCGCCACTTCGGCGAGGCGGACGACCGTGCCCGGCATGGGGGCCAGCAGCGAGCCCGGTTCCGTACGGGCGGTGGGGTCGGGGAAGCGGGGCAGGGCGGTGAAGGCGTGGGCGCCGAGGGGCGAGTCGACGTAGACGTCCTCGCCGTAGACGGCGACGTCGAACGGGCGCCGTACGCCGTCGACTTCCAGCACCACGTGCCGGGGGCCGGCGTCGACCAGCCGGGTGTTCGGGTGGTCGTCGGCCGTCAGGCCGTCGCGGGTCAGGCGGTAGCGGACCTCGTGCTCGGTGCCATCGGGCGCCGACCGGTAGGTCTTGAGCTGAGGCTGCGACGGTACGTTGCGCCAGCCGCCGAGCCGCCCGGCCACGGTCGCGGTCCCGGCCGCGGTCGCGGTCCCGGTCCGCTGTGCCGCGTCGGCCAGGGCGGCGACGAGGGCGGCGAGGGGGGCGGTGGTCTCGTCGGCGGCGGTGGGGCTGAGTTCGTCGAGGCGCCGTTCGAGGAAGCCCGTGTCCATGCGGGCGTCCTGGAACTCGGGGTGGCGAAGGGCGCGTACGAGCAGCTCCCGGTTGGTGACCGGCCCGTGCAGCCGGGCCCGCTCCAGGGCGTGTGCGAGCCTGCGTACGGCCTCGGCCCGGGTGGGGGCCCAGGCGATGACCTTGACGAGCATCGGGTCGTAGTGGATGGTGACGTCGTCGCCGTCGGCCAATCCCGAGTCGACCCGCAGCCCCGGGCCCCCCGCCACGGCCAGCCGGTGCATCGTGCCCGTCCCCGGGCGCCACCCCCGCGCCGGGTCCTCCGCGTACAGGCGGGCCTCCACCGCGTGGCCCTGGGCCCGGGGCGGCTCCGTGGGCAGGGGTTCGCCTTCAGCGACGCGCAGTTGCAGCGCCACCAGGTCGACCCCGTACACGCACTCCGTCACCGGGTGCTCCACCTGGAGCCGCGTGTTCATCTCCAGGAAGTACGGCCGCCCGTCCCGCCCCACCAGGAACTCCACCGTCCCCGCCCCCCGGTAGCCGATCGAGCGGGCCGCGCCGACCGCCGCCTCGTCGAGGGCGCGGCGCAGCTCGTCGGGGAGCCCGGGGGCCGGGGCCTCCTCGATGACCTTTTGGTGGCGGCGCTGGAGGGAGCAGTCGCGGGTGCCCAGCGCCCACACCGTGCCGTGCGCGTCGGCGAGGATCTGCACCTCGACGTGGCGGGCGCCCTCGACGTACGGCTCGAGGAAGACCTCCGCGTCGCCGAAGGCGGACAGCGCCTCGGCGCGGGCGGAGGTCAGCTCGGCCGGGAGGGCCGCGAGGTCGTGGACCACGCGCATGCCGCGCCCGCCGCCGCCCGCCGCCGCCTTGACGAGGAGGGGGAGGTCGTCGGGCGTGGCGCGGTCGGGGTCGACGGGGGCGAGGAGGGGGACGCCGGCGGCGCGCATGAGGTCTTTGGCGCGGGTCTTGGAGGCCATGGCCTCGATCGCCTCGGGCGGCGGCCCGATCCACGTGAGGCCCGCGTCGGTGACGGCCCGGGCGAAGTCGGCGTTCTCGGAGAGGAAGCCGTAGCCGGGGTGGACGGCGTCGGCGCCGGCCGCGAGGGCTGCCTTGACGATCAGGTCGGCGCGCAGGTAGGTGTCGGCGGGCGCGGCGCCGGGGAGCCGTACGGCCGCGTCGGCCTCGCGTACGTGGGGCGCGGCGGCGTCGGGGTCGGAGTGGACGGCGACGGTGGCGACGCCGAGTTCGCGGCAGGTGCGGAAGATACGGCGGGCGATTTCCGCGCGGTTGGCGACGAGGAGGGATCGGATCACGGGTTTGAAAATCCTCACATCCGGAAGACGCCGAAGCCGCCGCGCGCGCCCTCGACCGGGGCGGTGTGGATCGCGGAGAGGCACAGGCCGAGGACGGTGCGGGTGTCGCGGGGGTCGATGACGCCGTCGTCGTACAGCCGCCCGGAGAGGAACAGGGGCAGCGATTCGGACTCGATCTGCTGTTCCACCATGGCGCGGAGGGCGGCGTCGGCGTCCTCGTCGTACGGCTGGCCCTTGGCGGCGGCGGACTGGCGGGCGACGATCGACAGGACGCCGGCGAGCTGCTGGGGGCCCATGACGGCCGACTTGGCGCTGGGCCAGGCGAAGAGGAAGCGGGGGTCGTAGGCGCGGCCGCACATGCCGTAGTGGCCGGCGCCATAGGAGGCGCCGATGAGGACGGAGAGGTGGGGGACGCGGGAGTTGGAGACCGCGTTGATCATCATGGCGCCGTGTTTGATGATCCCGCTCTGCTCGTACTCGCGGCCCACCATGTAGCCGGTGGTGTTGTGGAGGAAGAGGAGCGGGATGTCGCGCTGGTTGGCGAGCTGGATGAACTGGGCGGCCTTCTGGGACTCGGCGGAGAACAGCACGCCCTGGGCGTTGGCGAGGATCCCGATCGGATAGCCGTGGAGGGTGGCCCAGCCGGTGGCGAGGCTGGGGCCGTAACGCGGCTTGAACTCGTCGAAGTCGGAGGCGTCGACGATGCGGGCGATGACCTCGCGGGGGTCGAAGGGCGTCTTGAGGTCGCCGGGGACGATGCCGAGCAGTTCGTCGGGGTCGTACTTCGGGGGCTCGGCGGGGCCCGGGTCGGGGTGCGCCTTGCGCCAGTTGAGGCGGGCGACGACGCGGCGGGCCTGGCGGATGGCATCGGGCTCGTCGAGCGCGAAATAGTCGGCGAGGCCGGAGGTGCGGGCGTGCATCTCGGCGCCGCCGAGGGATTCGTCGTCGCTCTCCTCGCCGGTGGCCATCTTGACCAGGGGCGGCCCGCCGAGGAACACCTTGGACCGCTCCTTGACCATGATCACGTGGTCGGACATCCCGGGGATGTACGCGCCTCCGGCGGTGGAGTTGCCGAAGACGACGGCGATGGTGGGGATTCCGGCGGCGGACAGGCGTGTCAGGTCGCGGAACATGGCGCCGCCAGGGATGAAGATCTCTTTCTGGCTGGGGAGGTCGGCGCCGCCGGACTCGACGAGGCTGATGACGGGGAGGCGGTTCGCGCGGGCGATCTCGTGGGCGCGCAGGGACTTCTTGAGGGTCCAGGGGTTGCTGGCCCCGCCCCGTACGGTCGGGTCGTTGGCGCTGACCAGACACTCGACGCCCGCGACGACGCCGATGCCGGTGACGACCGAGGCGCCGACGGGGTAGTCGCTGCCCCAGGCGGCCAGCGGGGAGAGCTCGAGGAAGGGGGTGTCGGGGTCGAGGAGCAGCTCGATGCGCTCGCGGGCCAGGAGCTTGCCGCGCTTGCGGTGGCGGGCGACGTACTTCTCGCCGCCTCCGGCGAGCGCCTTGGCGTGCTCGGTCTCGAGCTCGGCGAGCTTGGTGAGCATCGCCTCGCGATGGGCCGTGTAGTCGGCGCCGTGAGGGTCCAGGGCGGAGGCGAGCCGGGTCAAAGGAGGTCCTCCGGTATGTCGAGGTGACGCGAGCGCAGCCACTCGCCGACGGCCTTGGCCTGCGGGTCGAAGCGGGCCTGGGCGGCGACGCCCTCGCCGAGCAGACCGTCGACCACGAAGTTGAGGGCGCGCAGGGCGGGGAGCGCGTGGCGGGTGACGGGCAGGCCGGCCGTCTCCGGCAGCAGCGCGCGGAAGCGGTCGGAGGTGAGGGTGTGGGCCAGCCAGCGCCAGGCGTCGTCGGTGCGGGCCCAGACCCCGACGTTCGCGGCTCCGCCCTTGTCCCCGCTGCGGGCCCCGGCGACCAGGCCGAGCGGGGCGCGGCGGGTGGGGCGGCCGGGCGGGAGCGGGGGCGGCAGGGGCGGTTCGGGGACGGGGGCGAGGGGTGTGGTGGTGGCGGGTGGGGGGATGGGCGTGCTGGTGCCGTCGGGGAGTACGGCGGTGTGCGGGACGTCGGCGGCGGGGACGTACGCGGCCTCGAACACGCCGTACGGGGAGCCCTTGCCGGGCGGGGCGGTCACATGGAAACCGGGGTATCCGGCCAGCGCCAGCTCCACGGCGGCGCCGCTGACCGCCCGGCCGATCTTTTCCGGGTCCGGGTCGCGGACGGTGAGGCGGAGCAGCGCGCTGGCGGCCTCTTCGGTGTCGGCGTCGGGGTGGTCGGTGCGGGCGAGGGTCCAGCGCACCTCGGCGGGGCGGCGCTTGGTCAGGGCCGCCTCCATCTGGTCGCGTACGAGGGTGGCTTTGGGGTGGATATCGAGGCCGGTGAGCACGAAGACGACCTCGTTGCGCCAGCCGCCGATGCGGGTGAGGCCCACCTTCAGCGACGGCGGGGGCGGCTCCCCCTTCACCCCGTGGACCCGCACCCGGTCCGGGCCGTCCTGGGTGAGCCGTACGGTGTCGAGCCGGGCGGTGACGTCGGGCCCGGCGTAGCGGGCGCCCGCCGTCTCGTAGAGGAGCTGGGCGGTGACGGTGGAGACGGTCACCGCGCCGCCGGTGCCCGGGTGTTTGGTGATCACGCATGAGCCGTCGGGGTGGATCTCGGCCAGCGGGAAGCCGGGGCGGCGCATGTCGTGCTCGGTGAAGAAGGCGTAGTTGCCGCCGGTGGCCTGGGCACCGCACTCCAGGATGTGCCCGGCCACCACCGCCCCGGCGAGCGCGTCCCAGTCGTCCGCCCGCCACCCGAAGTGCGCTGCGGCGGGCCCGGTGACGAGGGCGGCGTCGGTGACCCGCCCGGTGACCACCACATCGGCGCCTGCACGGAGGCACTCGGCGATTCCGGCGCCGCCGAGGTAGGCGTTGGCGGTGAGGGTGTGGGTCGGCCAGTCGTGGGTGGTGCGGAGGTCGTCGCCGGTGACGTGGGCGACGCGGGCGGCGAGGTCCTGCTTGTCGGCGGCGGTACGTATCGCGTCGGCGAGCCCGGCCGGGTTGAGCCCGCCCGCGTTGCTGACGATCCGCACGCCGCGCTCCACTGCGAGCCGGAGGTTGTCGTCGAGCTGGCGGCGGAAGGTGTCGGCGTAGCCGCGTGTCGGGTCCTTCTGGCGCTCCCGGCCGAGGATGAGCATGGTCAGCTCGGCGAGGTAGTCGCCGGTCAGCACGTCGAGGGGGCCGCCGGTGAGCATCTCGCGCATGGCGTCGAAGCGGTCGCCGTAGAAGCCGGAGCAGTTGCCGATGCGCAGGGGTGGCGTCATGCGCGGCCCTCGCCCGGCCGGGGAGGCCGGCCCTTGCCGGGCGGGCCCGCGAAGGCCTGGGCGATGTCCAGCCACCGGTCCGCGTCCGGGCCTTCGGCCCGTACCGCCAGATCCGCACGATGCGCGCGCTGGGTGACCAGCAGGCAGAAGTCCAGCGCGGGCCCGGTCACCCGCTGGGGCGCGTCCTCGGGTCCGTACGTCCACAGCTCCCCGTCCGGGGCGCGCAGTTCGACCCGGAACTCCTCGGCAGGCGGCTCCAGACCCCGCACCGCGTACGCGAAGCCCCGCGCCCGCACGCCGATCCGCGCCACATGCCGCAGCCGGACGGTGGGCGCGCGGCGCACGCCCAGCGCGTCGGCGACGTCCTGCCCGTGCGCCCAGGTCTCCATCAGCCGGGCGGTGGCCATGGACGCCACGCTCATCGACGGCCCGTACCACGGCAGCCGCGCCCCGGCCGGCTGCCCGACCAGCACCCGTCGCAGCCGCTCCCGCCCCTCCCGCCAGCGCCGCAGCAACTCCGCGGGCGGCTGCGCCGCGCCCAGCTCGGCGGCCTCGTCCACGAACCTGTCCGGCTCGGCGGCGGCCTTCCGCACCTCGGCCGCGAACCCCGCCGGGTCGGTGGCGGCCTGCGCCGCCCGCTCGTCGGTCCAGGTGAGATGGGCGATCTGATGCGCGATGGTCCAGCCCTCGGCGGGCGTCGGCGCGGCCCACGCCTCGTCCGCGAGCCCGGCCACCAGGCCGTCCAACTCCTCGCCCTCGGCCAGCAGATCGCCGAGCACGACGTCCGTTTCGGACACGCTGCGCTCCCGTCGTGTGGGGTCCCTGTCGTGCGTCCCGGGAAGGGAGCGTGGCAGCACAGCAAGAAACAATCAAGCGCGCTTGCATGATTCAGGCATCACCGGTGTGCGACCCCCGGGGAGTGCCCCGGCCGACCTCGGCCTTACGCCGTGCGGCGGCGGAGAGTGGCCGCGCCGAGCGAGAGAACCAGGAGGGCACTGGCGGCGACGACGGCCACGTCGCGGATGAAATCGGCGGTGACGTCGGTGTGCCTGAGGACTTCGTTCATGCCGTCGACGGCGTACGACATGGGCAGGACGTCGGAGATGCCTTCGAGGAACGGATGCATCCGCGGGCGGGGAGTGAAGAGACCGCACAGGAGTAGCTGCGGGAAGATCACAGCCGGCATGAACTGGACCGCCTGGAACTCGGAGGCCGCGAAGGCCGAGACGAAGAGTCCGAGCGCCGTGCCCAGCAGGGCGTCGAGCAGGGCCACGAGGAGCACGAGCCAGGGGGAGCCCGTCACGTCCAGGTCGAGGACCCACAGGGCAAGGCCGGTGGCGAGAGTGGACTGGACGACGGCCAGCACGCCGAAAGCGAGGGCGTACCCGGCGATCAGGTCAGCCTTGCCAAGGGGCATGGCGAGGAGACGTTCGAGGGTGCCCGAGGTGCGTTCGCGCAGGGTGGCGATGGAGGTCACCAGGAACATCGTGATCAGTGGGAAGATGCCGAGCAGCGAAGCGCCGATCGAGTCGAAGGTCCGCGCGCTGCCGTCGAAAACGTAGCGGAGCAGGAAGAGCATCACGCACGGAACGAGGATCATCAGCGCAATGGACCGCGGGTCGTGGCGGAGCTGGCGCAGGACACGGGCCGCGGTGGCGACGGTTCGGGAGGCATTCATTCCGAGGGGCTCCTCAGCGGACACGGGCCGCGGCGGCTTCGGCCGCCTGGTCAACAAGGTGGAGGAAGGCCGCTTCGACGGTCTCCGTGTGGGTGCGGGCGCGCAGGGCGTCGGGGGTGTCGTCGGCGAGGACTTCACCTTCGCGCATGAGGAGCAGGCGGTGGCAGCGCTCGGCCTCGTCCATGACGTGTGAGGAGATGAGGAGCGTGGCGCCGCGCTCGGCCGAGATGGCGTGGAAGAGAGTCCACAGGTCGCGGCGGAGTACGGGGTCAAGGCCGACGGTGGGCTCGTCCAGTACGACGAGTTGGGGGGCGCCGAGCAGGGCCACCGCCAGGGACACGCGGCTGCGCTGGCCGCCGGAGAGATTGCCGGCGAGGACGTCGCTGCGCGAGGTGAGGTCGACGTCGGCGATGGCGCGGGTGACACGTTCACGGCGCCCTTCGACGGCCGCACGGCCAGGTTCCAGGACGGTGGCGAAGTAGTCGAGATTCTGCCGGACCGTCAAGTCGTCGTAGACGGAAGGGCTCTGCGTGACGTAGCCGACACGGGAACGCAGGGAGGCGTCGCCCGCCGGGCGGCCGAGGACTTCCAGGGTGCCGGTGACCTTGGCCTGCGTACCGACGATCGAGCGCATGAGGGTCGACTTGCCACAGCCGGAAGGGCCGAGCAGGCCCGTGATCTGGCCGCGCGGGACGGTGAAGTCCAGGCCGCGGAGCACGACAGTGCGCGAGCCGCGCACGACGGTGAGGCCGACGGCTCGGACGGCAGGCGCCTCGCTCACGGCGTCTCCCTCTCGGGCGGAGACACCGGAAGAGTAATTCATCATGTGATGAATATTGCGTTCGGAGTGGCGCACGTCAAGGCGTGGGCTGCGCTCAGGCGCCGTTTGTCCAGCGAATGCCGGTATGCGGTGGTGCGGCAGTGCCCGTCCGCCGGCCCGCCCTGTTGCCCTGCCGTGCCCATATGCCCTCCATTGCGGAAGTTGGGGTCAGATGGCACGGTACTGACTGGGCATGGCTATGCGATGGCACCAAGCACGCGCAGGCGACGAACACGTCGTCATGCCCTCACTCGAAGCCGACGTTGCCCGCGAGCCCACAGCAGCCGCACCTCAGCTCGCCCGTCAGGCCCGCGCGTTCGCAGCCACTGCCCGTCCTGCTCAGTCGGAACCGCTGCCGGCCAAGGTCGGCTCACCGGCGGTGGTGGCAGCGGTGACCACTCTGCCTCCCGTGTCGTTACGGGCGCGCCCGGCGAGCAGGGCGATCAGCAGGGTCGGCACGAGCAGCAGCCCGAAGGCGGCCCCGTAACCGGCCATCGCGGACGCGCCGGTCGCCACGCAGGTGTTGAGCACGGCGAAGGACAGGGCCATCACCGTGACCTGACCGAGGTTCTGGCTGGTCTGCATCGCACCGCTGGTGCGGCCCAGTCGGCCGGACGGGCTGTGCGAGAGGGACAGCACGGTCAGGGACGGTGCCAGCATGCCCATACCAACGGCCGCGACCAG
This sequence comes from Streptomyces sp. LZ34, assembly GCF_053890475.1. Lineage (NCBI taxonomy): Bacteria > Bacillati > Actinomycetota > Actinomycetes > Kitasatosporales > Streptomycetaceae > Streptomyces > Streptomyces sp. LZ34. The sequence goes on along the minus strand of NZ_CM132680.1, from coordinate 7,218,357 downwards.
CATGGATGACGCGGCGATGACCACCGGCCCCCGGCTGAGCGCCCCGGCCACGGCGAGCCCGACCGCCACCGCCATCACCAACGCGCCCACGGCGACCAACAGATGCCGGGGCCGGTTCTCCAGCCGTCCCTGGACCCAGGAGGCGCCCGCCCACACCACCGCGGCGCCCGTGAACGCCAGGCCGATCACCACCGCGGGCGCGCCCCGTTCGTCGATCAGCATCAGGGGCACCAGCGCCTCGACCGTGAAGTACGTGCCCGACGACAGACCACGCAACAACACCGTCGCCGGCAGGCCCCGGGCGGCACTCCAGGTGCCCACGGGCAGCAGCCGCGGCGCGAACACCACGAGCAGCCCCAGCCCCCCGGCCGCGAACAGCAGATGGCGGACGTCCCAGCCCGACACCCCGTACTGCCCCAGCGCCGCGCCCAGGCTCACCACGGTCGCGATCAGCAGCGGCGGGCGCGACGGGTGGTCGTCCGACAGCGCGGCGCCCGGCAGGGAACGGCCGCGCAACACGACCACCAGCGCGAGCGAGGGCAGCAGGGTCAGGGCGGCCAGCCCGAAGAACACCGCTCGCCAGGACCACCACTCCGACACCAGCCCGGCCAGCGGCGGCCCCACCAGCGACGGGATGATCCAGCAGGAACTCATCAGCGCCAGCGCACGAGGCCGCAGCCGCTCCGGATACGCCTGCCCGATGGCGGCATTGACGGACACCGCGACCATCCCGGCGGCCAGCCCGTCCAGGAAACGCCCGGCCGCGAGCTGCCAGATGGAGCTGCTGGCACCCGAGACCACCAGGGTGACCACCGTGAGCACCACCCCCGCCGCCAGCGGCCTGCGCGCCCCGGCCCGGTCCGCCCAGTGCCCGCCCAGCACCCCGCCCAACAGGCTCGCCGTCACGAAACACCCCGCGACCACGGGAAACAGGGATACCCCGTCCAGGTCCCGGGCCGCCGTCGGCAGGGTCGGCACCACGGCGAGCGCGGCGAACCCGGTCAGGAACATCACCGCGGCAAAGCTCGCGGTGGCGGCCACGTACGTCCGGGAGAACAGCCCCTGAGCCTTCGAACCATCGGTCACGAGCCCGCAAGCTAATTGGTACACACCAAGCCGTGCCACTGGTTTTCGCGGGACCCGAATCTCTTGATCTATTCAAGAGTTGAGCATATAAAGAGAGCGTGCGTGAAGAGACGCCTGAGGACAGGTTCTTCCAGGAGCTCGGCGGTGCCTGCGCGCAGCTGCGGCGGGCGTTCGCCCGGCATGTGGGGATGGGCGCCCAGCGAGTGCAGATACTGATCCGACTGCGGCGAGAGGGGGAGACCAGCCACAGCGACCTGCGGCAGGCGCTGGGCATCGATGGCGCCAGCGTGACCCGGCTCGTCAAGGAGCTGGAAGCCGAGGGGCTGGCCGGCCGCCGCCTCGATCCGGCGGACAACCGCTACACCCTGGCCGCACTGACGCCCGCCGGCGAGCGGGCAGCCGCGGACTTGGAGCGAGCGCACCAGGCGTACCAGGAGCGGCTGCTCGACGGCGTCACCACACAAGGGCAGGAGATCGTGCTCGGTGCCCTACGGCGCATCCGCACGAACGTGACCGAGCTGGAGAACCCATGACGGAGGATGTGCGGGCCGTGGCCCGGCGCATGTACGCGGCGTTCAACGCCCACGACCATGCCGCGGCACAGGAGATCTTCGCGGTGGACTTCTACAGCCACCCGCTGGACGCCACCGGGCACGAGAGCGTGACGCGGGCGTGGCAGCGATTCCACGAGGCGTTCCCCGACGCCCAGGTCGTCGTCGAGGACATGGTCGTCGAGGGGGACAAGGCCGCCGTCCGCACGAGCGTGCGCGGTGTGCCCGGACAACAGCCGGCGACCATGCTGGAGATCTTCCGCGTGCGCGACGGGCGCATCGCGGAATTGTGGGGCCTCTCCTCCCTGCAACGCTCCTGAGGTCGGCGGCCTGGCACACTCGCCTCCACGGCCTTCCGGCCGATCCGGCGGAGAGGGAGATCAGTGGTCGAGGACCAGGACGGCGTGGTCGTCCACTGGCGCCCCATGTGCACGTACTGCATGAAGCTGCTCCTCCGGCTGCGCTTCACGCGGCTGCGGTACACCAAGGTCGACATCTGGAAGGACCCCGAGGCGGCTGCGTTCGTCCGCTCGGTCGCGGACGGGAACGAGACCGTGCCGACCGTGACGGTGGCGGGGCGGGCGATGGTGAACCCCTCGAAGAAGCAACTGATGGACGCGGTCAAGGCGTGCGCACCGCACCTGCTCTCCAAGACCGGCTGACCACCGTCGGTTCCGCCTCACCGGTCGCGACAACGGGCCCTCAGCCCGGCCGCCCGCCTCGATCTCGCAGCGGCAACGGTGCCCGGCCCCGCACCGCAGGCGATCGGGCACCGGCTGAGGACGTGTGGGCCGTCAGCCCTTCCGAGCGGTGAGCACCGGGTCTCCGGCTCAGATCACTGGGTGGAGATCTTCTGGACGGTGGTGTCGTCGGGGTCCAGCCGTCGCCCGTCCGCGGACAGCACTTCCAGTGGGCGGAGACGATGTCCCTGTCGGCGGTCGACCAACTGTGAGTGTGGTTCGCCGGGGGCGAAGAAGTTCTGTTCGCCCCACTGCCGCAGTGCCACGATGACGGGGAAGAGCGCCTTGCCCTTCGGAGTCAGTACGTACTCGCGGTAGGCGCTGCCGTCCGAGGCGGGGACGGATTCGAGGACACCTCCGGCGACCAGGGTGCGCAGACGCGCGGTGAGGATGTTCTTCGCCACGCCGAGGCTGCGCTGGAACTCCCCGAAGCGCCGACTTCCGTCGAAGGCGTCCCGCACGATCAGCAGGGACCACCAGTCGCCGATCGCGTCCACCGACCGGGCGACGGGACATTCGCTGTCGTCGAAGCGCGTCCTGGCCACCATGGCGTCCCTCACTCTCGCACGGTTGCAACATGCTACCAAAAGGGCTACCGTCGCCGTCGCCATTGGTAGCAAGATGAAACCAGATATGCGGAGGAGTGCTGATGCCCGGCAACGGCGAGGCTGTGACACCACGGACCGAGGCCCGAAACGGGGAAGGCTCCGCGTTCGTCCTCTCCCGTGGCGTCGTCATACTGTTCGCCGTCGCCTGCGGGGCCGCGGTGGCCAACGTCTACTTCTCCCAGCCGCTCCTGGTGACCATGGGTCACGACCTCGCCATGAGCCCGGCACTTGTCGGCAGCGTGGTCACCCTCACGCATGTCGGATACGGGCTGGGACTCTTCTTCCTCGTACCGCTGGGCGACGTGGCCGACCGCAGACGGCTCATCGTGGCCCAATTGCTGCTCCTGGTGATGGCGCTGGCCGTGGTAGCCGCCGCACACAAGGCGGCGATCCTGCTCGCGGGCATGGCCGCGACGGGGCTTCTCGCGGTCGTCACGCAGACGCTGGTGGCCTTCGCGGCATCGCTGGCCCCTCCCGCCGGGCGCGGACGGATCGTCGGTCTGGTCACCAGCGGCGTGGTCACCGGAATCCTGCTCGCCCGCACCGCATCCGGCCTCATGGCCGATCTCGCGGGCTGGCGCTCCGTCTACCTCGCCTCGGCGTCGCTCACCGCTCTGCTCGCCCTGGTCCTGTACCGAGTGCTGCCGCGCCACAGTGACGCTCCGCCGACACCCCTGCGCTACGGACAGCTCCTGCGCTCCACGATCACCCTGTTCGCACGGGAACGGCTGCTGCGGCTCCGGGCCCTGTTCGGTCTGCTCATCTTCGCCGCCTTCAGCACCCTGTGGAGCAGCGTCGCGCTGCCGCTCAGCGAGGCCCCGTACTTCCTGCCCCACAGCGCGATCGGGGCACTGGGGCTGATCGGCGTCGCCGGCGCCCTGGCCGCGACCGTGGCGGGCCGCCTGAACGACCGCGGACTCTCCCGGCGGACCACCGGCATCGCCCTGGCGCTGCTCGCCACCTCGTGGCTGCCCTTGGCCTTCACCCGCAGCTCGCTCTGGGCCCTGGCCGTCGGGGTGATCCTCCTCGACCTTGCCGTGCAGGCGGTCCATGTCACCAACCAGACCCTGATCTACGCGCTGCACCCGGACGCGGGCAGCCGGCTGATCGGCGGATACATGGTCTTCTACTCGATCGGCAGCGCCACCGGCGCCATCGCCGCGACCTCCCTCTACACGGTGGCCGGCTGGGGTGCGGTGTGCGCACTGGGTGCCGCGTTCAGCTGCCTCGGGCTCGCGCTGTGGGCGTTCACTCGACACAGCACCCCGGATCCCGCCGCCAAGGTGACCTCTCGCAGCGAAGCCCGAGCGTGCTCGCCGAACGTCGAGTGACGGGCGCGCCGCAGGTCAGAGGAGTGTGCGGCCCCTTCAGGGATGTGGCGACACAGTCTGCGGCGAGCCCCGCCTCAGCCCATCAGCCCAGAAGCTCCCGCCCCAGCGCCTCGATCACCGCGGCCGTCTCCGGGTCCGGGTCGGCGACGGTCATGCGGGAGGTGCCGGAGGGGAGGCCGCGGGTGCGCTGGGCGTGTTTGATGCGGCCGATGCCGGGGCCGAGGAGGTCGACGGTGCGGTCGACGCGGGCCTGGAGGGCGGGCAGGTCGGCGGAGGGGCCGGAGGCCAGGGCCTCGGCCAGGGCGAGGAAGGGTTCGGGGAAGGCGGCCGAGCAGCCGGAGACGACACCGGCGCCGCCCGCGGCGAGGACCTCGGCGAGGCGGCGGTCGTTGCCGGAGTAGACCTCGAACTCCTCGGGGAGTTCGGCGCGGTAGGCCGCGACCTCGGTGGAGGGGGCGCCGCTCAGCTTGACGCCGGACAGGCCGCAGGAGACGGCCAGCTTGCCGAAGAGGACCGGGTCGACCGTCAGGCCGCTGCGCTCCGGGAAGAGGTACGCGTACAGCTGGGCGGCGGGGGCGGCGTCGCGGATGCGGCCGTAGTACGTCAGGAGCTCGTCGGCGCTCGCCGGGAGGAAATACGGGGTCAGCGCGGCCAGGCGGCGGGCGCCGGCCGCCACGGCCGCGCGGGCCAGCCGGGCGGCGCCGTGGGCGTCGGGGGCGCCGATGTGGGCGATGACGCCGCCAGCACCCGCCTCTGTCAGGGCGGTCTCGGTCAGCAGCGTGCGCTCGCCCTCGCTGAGGGCGGGGAACTCACCGGTCGTGCCGGCCACGAGCAGCTGTCCGGTGGTGCGGGCGGCGAACGCGTACTGGGCGCGGGCCGCGGGCAGGTCGAGGTCGCCGTCCGCGGTGAACGGGGTGGTCAGAGCGGTGACGACGGTGCGCTGAGCGGTCATGGTCCGGGTCCTTCCCTCGGCGGTGCGGGAGCGGGCGGTACGGAAAGCGGGAGCGCGCGGCGAGCGGGCGCGGCGTAGGCCTCGGGGCCGCCCGGGGCACGCTCGCAGGCAACCGTCATCGGTTAACCGTTGACACGATCTTACCGGTGGCGAAAACTCTTGGCGTCCACAGGGCCGCTCCCACAGCGCCCCAGGACGCCCTACGCCCTGGATGATCTGGAGCCGCCCGCCATGCCCGAGCACCACCTCGTGACGCTGTATCACCTCAATGACCTGGGCTCCGACGAGCTGCGGCGGCTGCTTCCCGGCCACCCGGACCTGCGCATCACCGAGATCGGCCCCGACGAGGACCCGCACGACCACCGGGAGGCGCTCGCCGACGCGACGGTCGTCCTCGCCCCGCTGGGCAAGGAGCGCCGCATCACCGCGGAACTGCTGGCGGGGATGGAGCGGTGCCGGCTTGTGCAGTCCGTGGCTGTCGGCTTCGACGGAGTCGACCACCGCGCCGCCGCCGAGTTGGGCATCCCGGTCGCCAACCTCCCCGGGTTCAACACCGACGCCGTCGCCGACTGGACGGTCGGCGCGCTGCTGTCTCTGGTGCGGCACTACGCGGCCGGCCACGCCAGGATCGCCGAGGGCGGCTGGGGCCCCGATGGCCTGCGGGGGCGCGATCTGTCCGCGCTGACGGTGGGCATCGCCGGGTTCGGCAACATCGGCCGGGCCGTCGCGCGCCGCCTCGACGCGTTCGGCAGCCGCGTCCTGGTCCATGACCCCGTACCGTCCGAGCCGGAGCGCGAGTACGTGAGCCTGGACGAACTCGCCTCCCGCTCCGATGTGCTGACCCTGCACCTGCCGCTGAACGACGCCACCCGCGGCCTCGTCGGCGACGCCCTGCTGGCCCGCATGGACCGGGGCTCGTATGTGGTCAACGCCGGGCGCGGCGGGGTCCTCGACGAGGACGCGCTGGTACGAGCCCTGGACAGCGGGCAGTTGGCGGGTGCCGCGCTCGACGTGTTCGCCGAGGAGCCGCTGCCCGCCGACTCCCCGCTGCGCGGCCGGTCCGACGTACTGCTCAACCCGCACACCGCGGGCGTCACCCACGAGGCGTATCACGCGATCAGGGCGCGGTTGATCGAGAGCCTGGACCGGGTGCTGTCGGGCGAGGCCCCGCGCAATGTCGTCAACGGCGTCATCGTCAACCGCGCCCAGCCGATCTCGGGCCGGTGAGCGCGCCGGGCGCCCACGCGGTCAGGGCAGTCGCGTGGTCAGGCGGCCCGCGCGGTCAGGGCAGTCGCGCGGTCAGGGCAACCGCTCGGCCAGGACCTCCGCGAGGTGGCGGGCCCGGCGGTCCGCCAACTGCTCCAGCTGCGTACGGCAGGAGAAGCCGTCCGCGAGGATCTCGGCGCCGGGGTCGGCGCCCCGTACGGACGGCAGCAGCTGCTCCTCCGCGCAGGCGACGGACACGTCGTAATGCCCCTTCTCGAAGCCGAAGTTGCCCGCGAGCCCGCAGCAGCCGCCGCTCAACTCGCCCGTCAGCCCCGCGCGGGCGCGCAGCCGGCGCTCCGCCGCGTCGCCGAGGACCGCGTGCTGGTGGCAGTGGGTCTGGCCGGCGACCGGGCGGTCGACCTTCGGGGGTTCCCAGTCGGGGGCGTGGTCCTCGAGGGCCTGGGCGAATGTCGTGACGGAGTCGGCGAGGCGGGCGGCGCGGGGGTCGGCGGGGCCGAGGAGTTCGGGCAGGTCGGTGCGGAGGGCGGCGGTGCAGCTGGGCTCCAGGCCGACCACGGGGAGCCCGGCGTCCAGGGCCGGGGCCATGACGTCCAGCGTCCGCCGCATGACCGACCGGGCCCGGTCGAGCTGCCCGGTCGACACCCACGTCAGCCCGCAGCACACCGGCCCCGGCGGCACGACCACCCGCAGCCCGGCCGCCTCCAGCACGGCGACGGCCGACCTGCCGACTGACGGGGAGAGGTAGTTGGTGAAGGTGTCGGGCCACAGCACGACGGTGGGGGCTTGCGCGCGGCCGCCGCCCCGCGCAGCGGCCCGCGCCCGCTTGCGCCACCATCGGGTGAAGGGCTCCCGGGCCAGCTCGGGGATGTCTCGCTCGGGCGCGATGCCGCCCGCGCGCTTCGCGAGCGCGGCCAGCGGCGCCACGCCCGCCGCCGCGTTGGCCACCGGTGCCGCTCGGAGGGCGGCGGTGGCCCGGAGCCAGAGCGGCAGCCGGCCCATGGAGTAGTGCGCGGCGGGCCGCAGGCGGCCCTCGTAGTGGTGGTGGAGGAACTCCGCCTTGTACGTGGCCATGTCGACCCCGACCGGGCAGTCACTGCGGCACCCCTTGCACGACAGGCACAGGTCGAGCGCCCCGCGCACCTCCTCCGAGCGCCAGCCGTCGCGTACGACCTCGCCCGCGAGCATCTCGTGCAGCAGGCGGGCCCGGCCGCGTGTGGAGTGCTGTTCTTCGCCGGTGGCGCGGTAGGAGGGGCACATCACGGCGGCGCCGGAGACGGACTCGTTGCGGCACTTGGCGACGCCCACACACCTCCGCACCGCCGCCGAGAAGTCGCCGTTGTCGTGCGGGTAGCCGAACTCCACGTCCACCGGGCGCCTGGGCAGCACGGCGAAGCGCAGGTTCTCCTCCATGCGCTGCGGGCGGGCGAGGGCACCGGGGTTGAGGCCGCCGGCCGGGTCCCACAGGTCCTTGAAGCGGGAGAAGAGCCCGACCATCTCCTCGCCGTACATCTTGGGCAGCAACTCGGCGCGGGCCAGGCCGTCGCCGTGTTCGCCGGAGAGCGAGCCGCCGTGGGCGACGACGAGTTCGGCGAGGTCGGTGGAGAAGGCGCGGAAGACGCGGATCCCGGCATCGCTCAGCAGGTCGAAGTCGATGCGTACGTGGATGCAGCCGTCGCCGAAGTGCCCGTACGGCGTGCCGCGCAGCCCGTGCTGGGCCATCAGCGCGCGGAAGTCGCGCAGATACGCGCCGAGGCGGGCGGGCGGCACCGCGCAGTCCTCCCAGCCGGGCCAGGCCTCGCTGCCGTCCGGCATGCGAGTCGCGGTGCCGGAGGCGTCCTCGCGGATCCGCCACAGGGCGCGCTGGCCGGCCGGGTCGGCGACGACGGTGTGGCCGGTGGTGGAGTCGGCGGCCGCGCGGGCCAGGGCCTCGGCGCGGGCGAGGGCCTCGTCCCGGGTCGCGCCGCCGACCTCGGCGAACAGCCAGGCGCCGCCCTTCGGCAGGCCGGTCGCCCCGGCGACCAGGTCGGCGGCCATGCCCTCGACGGTGAGCGGGCCGTGGGGCAGCAGGGTGTGGGCGGCCTCGGCGGCGGCGCTCTCGTCGGGGTAGCCGAGGACGGCGAGGGCGCGGGCGGCGGGCGCGTCCACGAGGCGTACGGTCGCCTCGGTCAGCACCCCGAGGGTGCCCTCGCTGCCGGTGAGCGCGCGGGCCACGTCGGCGCCCTTCTCGGGCAGCAGCGCGTCCAGGGCGTAGCCGGAGATGCGGCGGGGCAGTTCGGGGAAGCCGGTGCGCAGAAGGGCGAGGTCGGCGTCGACCAGGGCGCGCAGGCCGTCCCTCAGCCGTGGCGGCAGCCCGTCCAGGCCGCGCCCGGCGCGCAGCCGTTCGCCGCCGTACGTCACGACGTCCAGCTCCCGTACGTTGTCGGCGGTGGTGCCCCAGGCGACCGAGTGGGAGCCGCACGAGTTGTTGCCGATCATGCCGCCGAGGGTGCAGCGGCTGTGGGTGGACGGGTCGGGGCCGAAGGTCAGCCCGTGGGCGCCGGCCGCCGCCCGCAGGTCGTCGAGGATCACGCCGGGCTGGACGACGGCGGTGCGCGTGTCCGGGTCGAGGGAGACGATGGACCGCATATGGCGGGTGAAGTCGAGGACGACGCCGACCCCGGTGGCCTGTCCGGCGATCGACGTGCCGGCTCCGCGCGCCACCACGGGCACCGCGCGCTCGCGGCACACGGCCAGCGTGGCCGCGACGTCGTCGGCGTCGTACGGGGCGACGACCCCGGCGGGCACGCGCCGGTAGTTCGACGCGTCCATCGTCATCAGCGCGCGGCTCGCCGTGTCGAAGGAGACCTCGCCGCGGACGGCCCGGCGCAGGGCCCGTTCCAGTTCGCCTACTCCGCCTGCCTCACCTGTCTCGTGATCAACCATGCTTCCCATGGTCCATGGCGAGGGCCCGGATGAGAATGTCGAGTTCCGTTTCAAAGACCTGGTCGTGGACACGGCGGGGCCCGCGGACATCGGGGTGGCCGGCGGCGTCAACACGATCGCCCGCACGGTCGGGGGTGCCGTGGACGCCCAGATCGCGGTCGCGGTCCTCGACGCCGCGGGCCCCGCCAAGGCCCCCGGTTTTCCCGCCGAATCCGGCTACACCAGCGCTTTCGCCGTCTTCGCGGTCGTGGCCTGCGGCGAGCTCGGCGCCTCGTGGGCCATCCCGGAGAAGAGACGCCGTGTCTCATCCGGTGGACGCCGGGGCAGGCTGGGCATACCGACGGATTAGGCTTCCGTCCGTGGCTGAGATCCGGATTCCCGCTGACATCAAGCCCGCCGACGGTCGCTTCGGCTCGGGCCCCTCCAAGGTGCGCACCGAGGCGCTCAGTGCGCTGGCCGCAACCGGGAGCTCTCTGCTGGGCACCTCCCACCGCCAGGCCCCGGTCAAGAACCTGGTCGGCAAGGTGCGCGAGGGCGTGCGTGAGCTGTTCCAGCTCCCCGAGGGATACGAGGTGATCCTGGGCAACGGCGGCTCCACCGCCTTCTGGGACATCGCGACCCACGGCCTGATCGAGACCAAGTCCCAGCACCTGTCCTTCGGCGAGTTCTCGTCCAAGTTCGCCAAGGCCGCCAAGCTCGCGCCCTGGCTCGACGAGCCGACCGTGATCTCCGCCGACCCGGGCACGCATCCGCTGCCGCGGGCGGAGGAGGGCGTGGACGTCTACGCCCTCACCCACAACGAGACCTCGACCGGTGTCGCCATGCCGCTCGAGCGGGTGGCCGGCGCCGACGAGGGCGCGCTGGTACTGGTGGACGCGACGTCGGGCGCGGGCGGCCTGCCCGTCGACATCGCCCAGACAGACGTCTACTACTTCGCGCCGCAGAAGTCCTTCGCCGCCGACGGCGGGCTGTGGATCGCGGCCTTCTCGCCCGCCGCGCTGGAGCGCGCCGCGCGCGTGCACGCCTCGGGCCGGCACATCCCGGAGTTCTTCTCGCTGCCGACGGCGATCGACAACTCCCTGAAGAACCAGACGTACAACACCCCGGCGCTCGCGACGCTCTTCCTGCTCAACGACCAGCTGGAGTGGATCAACGGGCAGGGCGGGCTGGACTGGGCCGTGCGCCGCACCGCGGCCTCCTCGGGCGCGCTGTACGGGTGGGCGGAGGAGTCGAAGTTCGCCACGCCGTTCGTCACCGACCCGGCCAAGCGGTCGCAGGTCGTCGGGACGATCGACTTCAACGACGAGATCGACGCCGCCGCGGTCGCCAAGGCGCTGCGGGCCAACGGCATCGTGGACACCGAGCCGTACCGCAAGCTGGGCCGCAACCAGCTGCGGGTCGCCATGTTCCCGGCCGTCGAGCCGTCGGACGTGCAGGCGCTGACCGCCTGTGTGGACTACGTCATCGAGCACCTCTGACCCGAGTGATCCGAGGATTCCGCAAGGGGCCCGCAGCCGACTCGACGGCCGCGGGCCCCTTCGCGTACGTACGTACGAGGCGGGCCGCTCAGCTGCTCAGCCGCTGGAAGCGGCGTACGGCCAGCGGCAGGAACACCGCCGTGAGGGCCACCGGCCAGACCACCGCCATGAGTGTCGCGTGCTGCTCCACCCAGCCGCCCCCGCCGGGGACCGGGTTGCCGAACAGGTCCCGAATCGCGTTCGCGGTCGACGAGACGGGGTTCCACAGCGCGATGGCGCCCAGCCAGTCGGGCATCATCGCGGGCGGGGTGAAGACGCTGGAGATCATCCCGAGGGGGAAGGCGACCGCGAAGAGGTTGCCCGCCGCCTCCTGCGTGGGCACCAGCAGCCCCAGGTACACCCCGACCCAGATCAGCGCGGACCGCAGCAGGATCAGCAGCGCGAAGGCGCTCAGTGCCGCGAGGAGGCCGCCGTCCGGCCGCCAGCCGACGGCCAGGGCGATCGCCGCGAGCACCGCCAGGTCCACCACGGCGCCGATGACATCGGCGACGCCGCGCCCGCTCACCACCGCCGAGGGCGCCATCGGCATGGAGCGGTAGCGGTCCATGACGCCCCTCTCCTTGGTGGCGGCGACCATGACGGCGGTGTTCATGAAGCCGTTCGCCATCGTCATGGCGAACATGCCGGGCAGCGCGTAGTCCTTGTAGTCGGCCCCGCCGGGCACCTCCATCGCGCTGCCGAAGACATAGACGAACAGCAGCACGAACATCACCGGCGTGCCGAGCTGCCAGGCGATGGCGGCGGGGTAGCGGAGCCGGGCGATGAGTTCGGTCCGGACGATGGTCAGGCAGTCCGCGACCGCCCAGTACGCCCGCCGCTCCGGCCCGTCCACGACCGCTCGTGCCTCTGCCGCCCCTGCCGCCCCTGTCGCCCCTGTCGCGGTGCTCATGCCGGCACCTCCGTCCGCTCGTCCGTGCTCTGGCCGGCACTCCGTTCGTCCGTGCGGTGTCCGGTCAGCCGCAGGAAGACCTCGTCCAGGGTCGGGCGGCGCAGCCCGATGTCCTCGACGGCCACGCCCCGCTCCTGGAGGGTCCGTGCGACCTCGGTCAGCGCCGCGACCCGGTCGCGCACCGGGGCCGTCACCCGCCGGTCCTCCCGGTCGGCCTCCGGCTCGGCGGACCCCGTGCCCTCGCCCGTACCGCCTGCCGCACCGCCTGCCGCGCCCGCTCCCGCACCCACACCCACGCGCCGGTCCATCACCCGCGCCACGGCCTCGACCGCGGCCGGCAGGTCGGCGGTCTCCCGCACCACCACCTCGATCCGGTCCCCGCCGATCGCCCGCTTGAGTTCGGCCGGCGTGTCGTCGGCGATCTTCCGCCCCCGGTCGATCACGGCGACGCGGTCCGCCAGCTGGTCGGCCTCGTCCAGGTACTGCGTGGTCAGCAGCACCGTCGTACCGCCCGCGACCAGCGAGCGGACCGCCTCCCACACCTCGTTGCGGCCGCGCGGGTCGAGCCCGGTCGTCGGCTCGTCGAGGAACAGCACCTGAGGGGCGAGGATCATGCTCGCGGCCAGGTCGAGCCGGCGCCGCATGCCGCCGCTGTACTCCTTGGCCACCGTGTCGGCGGCCTCGGTCAGCCCGAACGTGCCCAGCAGTTCGTCGGCCCGCCGTGCGGCCCGCGCCTTGTCCAGGTGGAAGAGGCGGCCGAACGTCACCAGGTTCTGCCGCCCGCTCAGCATCTCGGCCAGCGCCGCGTACTGGCCGGTCAGCCCGATCCGGCGGCGCACCTGACGGGGCTGCTCCGTCACATCGAACCCGCCGACGAAAGCCCGGCCACCGCTCGGCCGGGCCAGCGTGGACAGGATCCGTACGGCCGTCGTCTTGCCCGCGCCGTTGGGGCCGAGCAGCCCCTGGACGGTGCCGCGGCCGACGGCCAGGTCAAAGCCGTCGAGCGCCCATTTTCGTCCGTATCGCTTCCGCAGTCCTTCGGTGAGGACCGCCCATCGCGCCGTGTCCAAAGAAACCCCCATAGGAACCCCATGTCGGTCGGCGGCCGCCAGGCCACCATTGGGTACACCGTACCCAATGGCGAGTACAGCGTACCCAGTTTCGGGTACACCGTACTCAGTTTTCGGGGGTGGCGTTAGGATTGGCGCGCGATGACGACCACCGAACACAGCGGCAGCGGAGACATCTCCCGCAGCCTGGAGCTCCTGTGGGGCACCGGCGAGCGGCCCAGCCGAGGCCCCAAGCCCGGGCTGACCCTGGAGCGGATCGTGACGACCGCCATCGCCGTCGCCGACGCGGAAGGGCTCGCCGCGGTCTCCATGCGGCGGCTGTCGGCCGAACTGGGCACCGGCACCATGTCGCTGTACCGCTACGTCCCCGGCAAGGCCGAGCTGCTGGACCTGATGCTGGACCAGGTCCAGGCCTTCGACCCCGACGCCCACGCCCCGCATCCGGGGTGGCGGGAGACGCTGGAGATGGTGGCGCGCGGCTTCTGGCAGCTACTCGGGCGCCACCCCTGGCTGCTCCAGGTCGACCAGGCGCGCCCCATCCTCGGGCCGAACGCCATGGCGGGGCTGGAGTGGGCGCTGCGCGGCCTCGACGGCCTCGGCCTCACCGGCCGCGAGCGGGTCCATGTCATCGTGACCGTCGAGGGGTTCGCCACCGGCATCGCCCGCACCTATGTGAACTCGGCGATGGCCGAGAAGCGCACGGGCGTCAGCGACGAGGAGTTCTGGAAGGCGCACACGCCCGCGATGGAGAAGGCGCTCGCCAGCGGCAGGTTTCCGATGCAGGCGGCGCTCGGCGAGGACGCCTTCGCGGGGCGCGGCGAGGAGGTCTTCGAATTCGGCCTGAAGAGCCTCCTCGACGGCATCGGGGCGTTCATCGCGGGCCGCGCCCGCGACGCCGCCGAGCAGTAGACCTTCGCCCCCGGAGAATCAGCGGCGGCGGCGGAAGACCGAGCGCAGGCCGAAGAACAGGGCCGCGGCGACGGCGAACGTCAGCGCGCCCTTGAAGAGATTGCCGTCCTTCTCCTTCTCCGAGGACGCGCCGGCCCCCGTGGAGTCCCCGCCCCCGTTCCTCTTCTGCTCCTTCGCCGTCGCGTCCGGCAGCAGCTCCCCGCCCAGCTTCACCGCGGTCACCTTGCTGCTCGGGCCCTCCGTGCCGTACATCAGCGTGCCGCCGTCGGTCGTGAAGGTGACCGACTCGCCCTGCCGCTGCAGCGGCAGATCCGGCTCCTCCTTCAGGTCTTCGAGCTTGCCGCCGCGCCATCCGAACTCCGCGACGTCGAAGTACCCGCGGAGCACGAGCCTGCTGGCGTCCGGGGCGAAGGCCCCGTCCGTCACCTCCATGCCGATGTCGTCGACCCGCCGGAAGATATTCGCTCCGGAAGGGGACAGCGTTTTCGGCCCGGCGTACAGCCCGCCGTCCTCCTGGCTCTTGCTCGCGATATAAGCTCGGCCGGTCTTGGGGTCGATCATCATCGCCTCGGCGTTGCGCGGACCGTCCTCGTATTTCACGGTGTACTGGACCGCCCTGACCGTGGTGTTCTTCAGCGTCTTCGGCTCGGGGAAACGGTAAATCCACACATGAGACCACGTCCCGCCCAGGTTGTCGCCGATATCGCCGACGTAGATGTCGCCGTCCGGCCCGATCGAGATGGCCTCCACATCGCGCGGGCTGCCGACACCGCGCATGGTGACGGTCGCGACCGTACGCCCGGTCTTGCTGTCGACGGCGTAGATGTACGGGCCGTCGTCACTGTCGTTGTGCGTCCAGTAGACGCCCGGGTGGGCGCGGCTGGCCGCCAGGCCGCTGGACTCGGTGATCCTGGAGTCCTCGATCGTGAAGGAGGACGGCGACGTGTGGTCGTCGGCAACGGCCGGGGCGGCGGCGGGCAGAACCGCCAGCGCGGCGGCGCCGAGGACGGACGGAAGCGAACGCATGGGGCCAAGCCTGCCATCTGGGCGTGGACCTGAGGGGGCGGCAGTCAGCCAGGGGCGGGTCACCGGGCTGCTACACCTGTCTGATTGACTTCGTCGAGAACGGGCAGATAACGAATAAGCGAGCACTCGACACCGACTCGACACACAAATTCATAATCTCCGGATTAGTTGTGCTGATCCGGAGATTAATTTTTGGAAATTTATCGGTCAATTGGCGGCAAAGCGGACCACGGCGTTGCGCCGAAGAATAAACCCGCCCTACGGTCTGCCCCATGAGCAATTACGGTTCCTCTTACCCGCAAACCGCGCCCGCGCCCGGGGGCGCTCCGGCGGACTCCGGGCAGTCCAAGAAGTTCGCGATCATCGGGATCGTCGGCGCGGTCCTGGCCCTGGTCGGCTCCATGGTGAACTGGGTGGTCTCCGGCGTCGATGGCGCGGACGGCGGCATCAAGGGCATGGACGGCGACGGCGTGATCACGCTGATCGTCTCCATCGTCGCCGCGCTGGCCCTGGTCGGCGCCTTGGTCACCAAGAAGGCGGCGCTCTACCTGGGCGGCGCGATCCTGTCGCTGGTCACCGCTGTCTTCGCCGTGATCAACATGGCCGACCCGGCTCGTCTGGTCGCCGCGAAGTTCGTGGACGAGGAGAAGGTTTCCGACAGCGTCGCCGAAAAGGCCGCGGAATCGGCCGTGAAGCAGCTCGACATCTCCGCGGGCCCCGGCCTCTACATGGTGCTGATCGGCGCGCTGCTGACCGTCATCTTCGGTGTGCTCGGCTTCATGAAGTCCCGCGACAGCCGATAAGAAAGAATTAATTCGGCAAGCAACATCCGAGAGCCCGCTTTTCGGTCGCACCCCGGCCGAGAATGCGGGCATTCGGATTTTCCGGGACCGCCCGGTAATTTCCCGAGACCGCCCACAGTTTTCCCGGGACCAACCGACGATTTCCCCGGACCGCCCGCGTTATGATCGCCGCGTGGCCGATATCTATGACCTGATCCTGTCGGTGAACCTCCCCGACACCCTCTCCGACGCCGAGATATCCGAGCTTCGCTGGCACCTGGGCCTCGCCCCCCAGCCCGCCGCCGCCCTGTCCCTCGTGACCGGCTACGCCGAGCCGCTGATCGGGGACGACGGCAAACCGGAAGAGGACGAGCAGGGCAACTGGCTGATGCTCTACGAGCCGTACCCCGTCCTCGCCGCCAAGGGCCCCGCCGCCCGCGCCGGCGGCGTACTCCTGTCGGCCCTGGAGCCCGGGCCCCGCGGCGGCTGGGCCCTGACCTCCCGCCAGGAGTTCCACCCCGACGAGTTCGACAGGGCGGAGGAGCTCCTGGTCTGGCTGCACGAACGGGCTGTCGACTCCCTCGCCTTCCAGTGCCATATGCGCTTCCACGAGGAGACCGCGTTCGCGCCGGTGTCGGTGACGGACGGGGAAGTGATCTGGCCCTGACGCGCCCCGGCGGGCCCTTGATTCGAGCGCACTCCAAGGGCTTGGCTAGGTGTTCATGGAGTACACGCAGCTTGGACGTACGGGACTCAAGGTCAGCCGAGTGGTCCTCGGCACCATGAACTTCGGCCCGCAGACCGACGAGGCCGACAGCCACGCGATCATGGACGCCGCGCTCGACGCGGGCATCAACTTCTTCGACACCGCCAACGTCTATGGCTGGGGCGAGAACAAGGGCCGCACCGAAGAGATCATCGGGAGCTGGTTCGCGCAGGGCGGCGGCCGGCGCGAGAAGACCGTGCTGGCGACCAAGGTCTACGGCAACATGGGCGTCGACGGCGAGCCCTGGCCCAACGACGACAAGCTCTCCGCGCTCAACATCCGCCGCGCCGTCGATGCCAGCCTGAAGCGGCTGGGCACCGACCACATCGATCTGTACCAGTTCCACCACGTCGACCGCTCGACCCCGTGGGACGAGATCTGGCAGGCCATCGACGTCCTGGTGCAGCAGGGCAAGGTCCTCTACGCCGGCTCCTCCAACCACGCCGGCTGGCACATCGCCCAGGCCAACGAGGCCGCGCGCCGCCGTGGCTCGCTGGGGCTGGTCAGCGAGCAGTGCCTGTACAACCTGTTCGAGCGGCGCGCCGAGATGGAGGTCATCCCGGCCGCGCAGGAGTACGGCCTCGGGGTGATCCCCTGGTCGCCGCTGCACGGCGGGCTGCTGGGCGGGGCGATCCGCAAGGAGCAGCAGGGCGGCGGGGCGCGCAGCACGTCCGGGCGCAGCGCCGACGTGCTGAAGGACAGCAAGGTACGGGACCAGGTCCAGCGGTACGAGGACCTGCTCGACAAGCACGGCCTCGAGCCCGGCGAGGTGGCCCTGGCATGGCTGCTCACCCGGCCCGGGGTGACCGGCCCGATCGTCGGCCCGCGCACCGCCGAGCAGCTGAACTCCGCGCTCCGCGCCAGCGAGCTGACCTTGAGCGAGGAGCTGCTGACCGCGCTGGACGAGATCTTCCCGGGTACGGGCCCCTCGCCCGAGGCGTTCGCCTGGTAGGACTCGCGGCCACCACGTCACGCCGTGGCGGCAGCGGCTCGGCTCGGGCTCAGCCGAACGCGGCCGCCACGGCGACGACGACGAGTATCAGCACGAGCGCACCGCTCATGATCAGGTTCCTGGTCTTGGGATCCACACTCTTGAGGGTAACGGGACCGCTCAGTGCCCCAGCGGCCAGGCGGCCACCACTTCGTAGCGTGGCTGCGCGCCCGTGACCCCGGGCGTCGGCGGATGGCTGCGCACCAGGCTGAGTTCGGCCACCGTCCAGGCACTGCCCGCGAAGTCTTCGAGCCCCGCCACATACGGCCGCAGGTCCGCGCCGCCGCGGCAGCGCGCGAGCGTGAGATGCGGGTGGTAGGGGCGGTGCCGGTCCATGTGGAGGCCAGCTCGCCTGGCCCCGGCCTCGGCGGAGTCGGCCAGGTGCCCCAGGGTCGCCCGGTCGCCGTCGACGCCGACCCACACCACCTTGTCGGAGAAGCGGCCGCCACCCGCGAGCCGGACCTCGTGGGGCGGGTGGCGGTGGGCCGCCCGGGCCAGCCGCTCGTGCAGCGCGGGCAGCACGCTCTCATCGACCTGGCCGAAGAAGGCGAGCGTGAAGTGCCAGCCCGCGCGCTCGGTCCAGCGCAGCCCGTCCGCGCCCGGGAGCCTGCGCAGCGCCCCCACCCGGGCGGCGAGCTCGGCGACGGCCGCCTCGGGGGGCAGTACGGCGGCGAAGAGTCTCACCCGCCCAGTCTCCCGCAGCGACCGCCCCACCCGCCCGGCACGGCCGCGGCATGACCAGGCCCCGCCCATCTGGCGCGGCCTGACGCGACACGCCGCCGCCCGCGTCAGGCCGCCGCGGGCACCGGCTTGTCCTGCGCGTTCTCCGGGGAGCGCGGTACGAACGTGAGGTGCGGGCGCCCCGGCCGCAGGTCCACCTTCACTCGCAGGCCACCCACCCGGACGAGGATCAGGCCCACCGTCGCCGCGGCCGCCGCGGAGACCAGGCCGCCCGCCGCGAAGCCGACCCGCGCGCCATAGGTGTCGGTCAGCCAGCCCACCAGGGGGCCGCCGAGCGGGGTGCCGCCCACGAAGACCATCATGAACAGGCTCATGACTCTCCCGCGCATCGCGGGGTCGGTCGCCAGCTGGACGCTGGAGTTCGCCGTCACGTTGAAGGTCAGCGAGAAGATCCCGATCGGCACCATGAGCGCGGCGAAGAGCCAGAAGGCCGGGGACAGCGCCGCCGCGATCTCCAGCAGGCCGAACATCAGCGCCGCGCCGACCAGCACCCGCTGCCGGGTGGTGGTCCGCCGGGCGGCCAGCAGCGCGCCGGTCACCGAGCCGACCGCGATCAGCGTGTTGAGCAGGCCGTAGGTGCCCGGGCCCGCGTGGAAGACGCCGTCGGCGAAGGCGCTGAGCCAGATCGGGAAGTTGAAGCCGAAGGTGCCGATGAAGCCGACCAGCACAATGGGCCAGATCAGGTCCGGGCGCCCGGCGACATAGCGCAGCCCCTCGCGCAGCTGTCCCTTGCCGCGCGGCGCGCGCTCGACGTCGTGCAGCTCGGCGGTGCGCATCATCAGCAGGCCGATGAGCGGGGCGCCGAACGACAGCCCGTTGAGCAGGAAGGCCCAGCCGCTGCCGACGGCGGTGATCAGCACACCGGCGACCGCCGGGCCCACCAGCCGGGCGGACTGGAAGTTCGCGGAGTTCAGGCTGACCGCGTTGCGCAGGTCCTTGGGGCCGACCATCTCGACGACGAACGCCTGCCGCGTGGGGTTGTCCACGACGGTGACCATGCCGAGGAGGAAGGCGATCAGATAGACATGCCAGACCTGCACCTGGCCGCTGAGAGTGAGCGCGGCGAGCGCGAGCCCGCACAGCCCGAGCGCGCCCTGGGTAAGCAGGAGCAGCCGGCGCTTGGGGTAGCGGTCGGCGATGACGCCGCCGTACAGGCCGAAGAGCAGCATGGGGAGAAACTGGAGCGCGGTGGTGATGCCGACCGCGGTGGAGGAGCCGGTGAGGCTGAGGACGAGCCAGTCCTGGGCGATACGCGACATCCAGGTGCCAGTGTTGGATATCACCGCACCCGTGGCGAACAGCCGGTAGTTGCGGATCTTCAGGGAGCTGAAGGTCCCGCCCCTGGTACGCCCGGCTGCGGCGTCACCAGTGGGAACGGTCACGGGGTCGGTATCAGGTGCGGGTGCGGAGTCTGCTCCGGGTCCCGTACTCAAAGCGCGTTCGCCTCCTAGGCGGCTCGTTTTCTCTCACATCTGCGCGAGCTTCTCCAAGACCGGCGCGGCGGCGCGAAGCGCGGCCCACTCCTCCTCGGTCAGCCCGCCGACCAGCTCGGCCAGCCAGGCGTTCCGCCTGCGCCGGCTCTCTTCGAGCATGGCCTCTGCCCGCTCGGTCGGCGAGACGACTTTCTGCCGCCGGTCCTCCGGATGCGGCTCCAGCCTGACCAGTCCCTTGGCCTCGAGCAGCGCCACGATGCGGGTCATCGAGGGCGGCTGGACATGCTCCTTGCGGGCGAGCTCACCCGGGGTGGCGGAGCCGCACTGGGCCAGAGTGCCCAGTACGGACATCTCGGTGGGGCTCAGCGACTCGTCGACGCGCTGGTGCTTGAGCCGTCGCGACAGGCGCATCACGGCGGATCGCAGTGCGTTCACGGCGGCTGTGTCCTCGTTGCCACCATGGGACAGATCCGGCATGGTCTTTAGCATAACTCATTACCTCGTCTAATGAAAACCCGCGTTACGACACGATGTTATTTTCACCCATACGAGTGAGTCCGTTCCAGAAAGTGACGCAGGGAGACGCAAGTCACGGGGACCCTGGCCGTATGGGATCGCCCACGGGATCGAAAGTGCTCAGCCTACGGATGGACGGCGAGCTGCTGGACCGGGTCCGGGAGCATGCCGCAAAACGCGGAATGAGCGTCCAGGACTATGTCATCCGGACGCTCATTCGCGAGGACTTCGACGAACGCTTCAAGACCTCGGTCGACGAGACGGAGCGCTTCTACGGCCCGGCCACTTAGCCGGACCCGAGCGCCTGCTGGATCGGGTCCAGCAGGAAGTAGACGAGGAAGCACAGCCCGACCGCGCCGAGCAGCCAGGGCACCTCCCGCGTCCGCCGGGTCGCGATCCGCAGCAGCAGGTACGACAGCACGCCGAGGCCGATCCCATTGGTGATGCTGTACGTGAACGGCATCGAGACCATGGCCAGGAACGCCGGGACCGCGATCGTGAAGTCGCTCCAGTCGATCTCCTTGACGTTCGCGGCCATGATCAGGAAGCCCACGACGACCAGCGCGGGGGTCGCCGCCTGCGACGGGACGACCTTGGCCAGCGGGGTGAAGACCAGCGCGAGCAGGAACAGCCCGCCGGTCACCACGTTCGCGAAGCCGGTGCGGGCGCCCTCGCCGACACCCGCCGTGGACTCCACGAAACAGGTGTTGGCCGAGGCCGAGCCGAAGCCGCCGCCCGCGACCGCGACGCCGTCCACCATCAGGATCCGGCCCATCCCCGGCAGCTGGCCGCGCTTGTCCGTGAGCCCGGCCTCCTCCCCGACGCCGATGATCGTGCCCATGGCGTCGAAGAAGCCGGACAGCAGCACGGTGAAGACGAACAGACAGCCGGTGAGGATGCCGACCTCATGGAAGCCACCGAACAGGCTGACCTGACCGATCAGGCCGAAGTCCGGGGTGGCGACCACCTTGTCCGGCAGCTCGGGGACGGTCAGCCCCCAGTTCCCGCCCGGGATGTCGGCCGCGGCGTTGACCACCACCGCGACCACCGTCATGGTCACCATGCCGATGAGGATCGCGCCGCGCGTCTTGCGGACGACCAGGACGAAGGTGAGCGCCAGCCCGGCCACGAAGATCAGCACCGGCCAGCCCTGCAGCCTGCCGTCGATGCCCAGCCCCATCGGCACGGTGGTATGCGCATTGTCCGGGTTACGGGTGACAAAGCCCGAGTCGACCAGGCCGATCAGGGCGATGAACAGTCCGATGCCGATCGCGATCGCGCGGCGCAGCCCGCCCGGAATCGCGTCCATCACCCGCTGCCGCAGCCCGGAGGCGACCAGGAGCATCAGCACCAGGCCCGCCAGGACCACCATGCCCATGGCGTCCGGCCAGCTCATCTTGGGCGCGAGCTGCAGCGACACCACGGCGTTGATGCCGAGGCCGGCGGCGAGCGCGATCGGGACGTTGCCGATGACCCCCATGAGCAGGGTGGTCAGACCGGCCATCAGGGCGGTGGCGGTGACGAGCTGGGTGTTGTCCAGCTGATGGTGGTACTTGTCCGTACCGGCCCCGAGGATGATCGGGTTCAGCACGATGATGTACGCCATCGCAAAGAAGGTCGCCAGACCGCCACGGACCTCCCGGGGGACGGAGGACCCCCGCTCGCTGATCCGGAAGAACCTGTCCAGGCCGTTGCTGGGGGGTGCCGGAGCCTGCTGCTTGGCGTCGGCCGGCGCGGGGGCCGAGGGGGACATGAAGTACCTCAAAGGTGCGTGAACATAACCAACGGGCCTTTTGGATGATCAGACAAGACAATCCAGCCAGACCCGGACCGTTTCAGTATGAATACATGAAGTGTAAAAACGCCAATCCCGCGCGTATGAGCCAATCCCGCGCGTATGAGCAGCGGACCGGGTGTGGGGACGATGTTCCCACCGTCCCCACACCCGGCCCGTAAGCTGTGCGCATGACGAAGTGGACCCCCAAACACGAGGCCCCGGCGCCCCTGGAGGGCAATGTCGTCGCCACGATCACCGGTGGCACGATCGTGTGGTTCGTCCTCTTCCTGGTCCAGCTGCCCTTCTACGGCTGGTACGACGACCACGGCCATCTGTGGTGGCTGTGGACCTGCCTGGCCGGCGGTGGCCTGGGGCTGCTCGGCATCTGGTACGTCCGCGTCCGCGAGGCGACCATCCGCCGCTCCCGCGAGCCCTGAGCGCCCCGACCGCTACCTGCTCCCGCTCCCCCTCACTGCACGTCGATGAAGTCCCCGCCCGCCGTGGCCGGCGGGGTGGTCGAGGTGCCCGCGAAGGTCCAGCGGTACCAGCCGTCCTCCGTCGCGGTGACGGTCGTCGCCAGAGCGCCGCGGCTGCCCGTGTTCACCGTCTTGAGCGTGGTGTACGTGTCGCTGTCCCGCTTGCGGAACTGGAGCTGCGCGGGCTGGTCGGTGTAGCCCGCGTAGGCGCCGGTCTCCCAGTTGGCGCGGGTCAGCGCGCCGGTCACGGTGAGGGTCTTGCCCTTCTTCACCGGCTCGGGCGAGGCGTCGACCGTCAGCTTGGACAGCCGCTGCATCGCGAAGGAGCCGGCCGTGTCGGAGGTGAAGTAGTCACCGTCCTTACCGTCGACCCACGCGTTGACGTACCAGGTGCCCGCCGGGGCGTTGTCGACGAAGTCGAGCTCCGGGTCGACGGTGAAGGTCCCCGTGCAGGTCGAGGTGGTGGCGTCCGTGGCCGAGGCGACACATGTCACCTTGGCGTCCGGCTGAAGGTAGCCGTACGACGGCCCGTCCAGGTAGAGCTCGGCGCGCTTGATGCCCGAGTCATCCTTCGCGGTCACCGCGACCTTGAAGGTCCTGGCGCCCGTCGTCCCGACGGCGATCTTCCCCGCGCCGTCGACCGTGACGTTTGTGATCGTGGTGTCGCCTAACCCGTCCGTCTGGGCCGCCCGGGCCGCCGGAGCGGCCAGACCGCCCAGCGCGGTGGCGGCGGCGAGCATGGCGAAGGTGGTGTGCTTACGCATCTGTCCCCCCACAGGACTGAGAGGGCCCGGCCGCGGGCGTGCGGCAGCGGAGCCCAACGGGGAACAACCGTACGATCTTCACTGATCGTTCACAAGCGTTTCCGTGGCGTCGCGATTCTTTCTGGGTATGGAAGTTGCTCACCTCCGACGCCAACTGACCAGTAATGTGGCCTTCATGACCGGCCATGGTTTTCGAGCGGACCAAATCGACACCAGCAAGCCGCACTCGGCTCGCATGTACGACTACTTCCTCGGCGGGAAGACCCACTACTCCGTCGATGCCCGCGCCGCCGAACAGGTCGAGGCCGTCTGGCCCGACGTCATCCCGTGGACCCGCGCCAACCGGTCCTTCATGCACCGCGCCACGCGCTGGCTGGCCACCGAGGCGGGCATCCGGCAGTTCCTCGACATCGGCACCGGCATCCCCACCGAGCCCAATCTGCACCAGGTGGCCCAGAAGGCCGCCCCCGACTCCCGGGTCGTCTACGCCGACAACGACCCCATCGTCCTGGCCCACGCGCAGGCGCTGATGCTCTCCAACCCCCAAGGGCGCACCGCCTACCTCCACGCCGACGTCGCGGACCCCGAGGCCATCCTGGCCGCCGACGAGCTGCACGCCACGCTGGATCTCAGCGAGCCGGTCGCGCTGTCCCTCAACGCGCTCATGCACTTCATCGGCGACGACCAGAAGCCGTACGAGATCGTCCAGCGGCTGCTGGCCCCCCTGGCACCGGGCAGCTACCTCGTCCTCTCCCACGGCGCGATCGACCCCCGCCCCGGGCTCTCCGACGCGGTCACCAACCTCTACCGCGCGAGCGGCATCCATGTGCAGGGGCGCACCCACGAGGAGATCACGGCCTTCTTCGACGGGCTGAAGCTCATCGAGCCGGGCGTGGTGATGCCGCACCGGTGGAGGCCGGCGAGCGAGCGGGAGCGGGCCGAGGCGGAGGCGGAGGACCTGTGGATCTACGCAGGGGTGGGGCACAAGGGGTAGCGCCCCCGCGCACGTGTCCGCCGCGCCCCCAAGATCTCGGGGGCGCGGCATGGTGGCCAGGTCAGTGGCCCGGTCAGTCGAACCAGCGGGCGCGGGCCAGTTCCTCGGTGCGGGTCAGGTCTTCCAGGAGGGCCGCCACCTCGAAGCGGCGTGCCCACTGGCCCGCTGCCCAGGCCAGGCCCGCCGCCACGCCCTCCAGCGTCGAGGCGTGCAGCGTGCCGTCCACATATCGCCAGTCGAGTTCGGCCCGCTGGTCCGGCCCGGCGCCGCCCTCGACCAGCAGCTCCTCGTGCTCGACGTACGACAGCGGGGCGCCCGGCAGCAGTTCGCGCACCGCCGCCGGGACCTCGTGCGGCTCGCCCTGGGAGACGACCGGGGCCGGGTACGCCTCGCTCAGCCGCCGCACCTGGAACAGCTCCGCCACGTCCGCCGCCCGCGCGGGCCGCACCGGCAGCAGCGCCCGGCCCTCCGCCTCGGCCAGCGGCATCAGGTCCGGCGCGTCCGCGACCAGCGCGTCCCCCGCGTCGACGACACTCGGCTCGCCACAGGCCACGGCGCGCAGCTCGTCCGGCAGGGTCACCTGCTCCGGCTCCAGGTCGGCCAGGAGCCCGTAGATGGCCAGCAGTTGGGCGGGGCTCACCGGACGGTCCTCGTCGGCCAGCCGCGCCAGCAGCTCCGCCGCCCCGCCCGGCTCGTCCAACAGCGCGGCGACCGAAGTGCGTACGCCCAGCGCGCGCAGCACCTGCTCGTCCTCAAAGCCGGCCGCGTCCACCGCCTCGTACAGGCCGGCCAGCAGCGGGTCGCCCCCGGCCGCGCGCAGACCGGCCGGCCGGCGCCCGTCGAGCACCGGGTGGCCGCGCAGCCACCAGGCGGTGTACGAGCGCACCGACTCCGTCGTGCCGTCCGGCAGCAACACCCGCACCGGCGCGGTGAGCGCGTCGCGCAGCGGCGGCTGGGCGAGCATCGCCAGCGCCCTGGGCCAGGCGTCGTCGTCGACCAGGTCCAGGTCCCGTACGGCGACGATCTCGGTGGACACGGGCGGCACCGGGGTCTCGGGCAGCCGGTCCAGGACGTCCTCGCACCACACGTCGACCGCGTCCAGCAGCCCCACGTCGTCGGGCTCGGCGTAGTCCCCTTCCCGCGGCTCGAGCTCGTCCGGGTCCAGGACCACATCGGTGGCGCGCACCAGCGTGAAGCCGGCCAGCACCCCGGCCGCGGCCAGCGTCTCCTCGCCCCACCGCTCGGCGAGCTCGGCGTCGCACGCGGCCAGCTCGCCCTCCCGCATCACCTGCTCGAAGGCGCTCCCGGGGAAGACCAGCTCCCCGGCGGGGGCCAGTTCCCCCTCCTCGTCGGGCAGCGCCAGCGCGCCCAGCCACGGCTCGTCGCCGGGCGCGAGCCGGGCCTGCTGGACGAGGCCGAGGACCGTCTCGGCGAGCGTGTCGGGGTCGAGCGCGGCGGCGGGCGCGCCCTCGTCCTCCGCGAACGGGTCGTACTCGTCCTCCGCGTCCAGCGAGTGCGCGACGGCGGCCCGCACCTGAGGCGTGGTCAGCACGGCCCGCGGGGTCGCGGGGGTCGCGCCGAGCTTCTCCAGCAGCGGGTGGGCGGCGTCCGGGTGCGCGACCTTCAGGCCCAGCCGCGCCAGCGTGCGGTGCCGGTCGCCGCCGTGCGCGCCCTCTCCCGCTTCGCTCCCCGCCTCCTCGCCGCCCGCTCCCGCGCCACTCGTCTCGCCCGGCAGCGGCAGCAGCACCTGCCGGGGCCCGATCGTCGTCCGCCCGTCCGCCAGCGGCACCGGCAGCCCGCTGAGCCGGTCCGGGTCGGTGCCGCCCAGCGAGTCGTACAGCCGCCGCCACCACGCCGGGGCGCGCTCGACGCCCGCGAGCCGGTCGATCACCTCGCCGAGCGGCACCCGCGCCACGCCCAGCACCCGCAGCTCCTGCCGCCGTTCGAGACCGGCGGGCAGCAGCGTCGGGAACAGCTCGGCCAGCACCCCGACGGTCTCGGCGCCCCCGCCCTCCAGGATCTCGGCGTCCCGGGGCCGCAGCGCGTACGGCTCGCTGCCCGAGCCGCCCACGAGGACATCGCCCAGGATGTCGTCGTCCCACGGCTCGGCCGGCGCACCGCCGCCCGGGTTCCCCGGACCGCCCTGCGCGGCGTCCGGGCCCAGCGCGTCCGGCGAGCCCAGCCAGCCGGTCTCGGCCCCGACAGCCCCGGCGTCAGCCTCTCCGCCGCCCACCGGAGCGGCGGCGCTGGGCAGGAACGGCACGCGCGGCAGCAGCTCCAGGATCCGCCGACGCAGCTCGCCGTCCAGCTCGCCCTTGCCCAGCGGGCCGGGGACCAGGCCGATCGTCCCCACCCCCACCGGGTGCCAGTCGCGCAGCAGCGCCGCGTACGCCTCGGCCGCCCGCTCCACCAAGAAGTCCGTCAGCGGTCCCGGGGCGGTGTGGCGGCGGGTCGGCTCCAGCGGGAAGGAGGCGATGAGCAGCGCCGGTACGCCCAGGGGCTCGTCCGTCGGCGTCGGCGCGTGCACCACCGGGGCCGTGCCCGGCCGCTCCGGCGCGCCCTCCGCGTCCACCGGCACCGCCCAGGTCACCGACCACACCGGCCGCAGCCGCTCCTCCACCGGGCGGTCGGCGAGCAGCGCGGCGTCCAGCGGGCCGCCCGCGGTCTCGGTCCGCCACCGGCGGACCCCGTTCGCGTGTACGGAGCCGCTGTCCTCCACGACCGTGTACGGGCCCGTCCCCTCTGCCCGTGTCTGCCGCAGCGTCCGTACGCCCTCGGGCGTCTCGACCACGACCTCCGCCAGGCCCGGCAGCGTGATCAGCAGCGCGTCGTCGATGGCGGTCAGCAGCCGCTCCACCACGTCCTGCGCGGCGCCGTCGCGCAGCGGCAGCACGACCACCGTGTCGTACCCCTCCGGCGCGGTGCCCTCGGCGGGCAGCGGCAGGCGCAGCAGCGGTACGTGCCCGTCGCGGCGGCGCAGCTCGTCCCCGAGGCCGGGGCTCGCCGCCGCCGCGCCGTACGCCAGCTCGCGCGCCTCCGCCAGCGACCAGCGCACCCCGCCCGAGCGGCCCACGACCGCGGGCTCGTCGCTGACCGCGAGCACCGCCGCGAAGCCCACCCCGAACCGGCCGACCACCGCGCCGGGCTCGTCCCACCCGGCGGTGTCCCGCTTCGCGGACGCCCGCAGCGTCGACAGCGACTCCACACCGGCCGCGTCCAGCGGCGCCCCGGTGTTGGCCGCCGCCAGCGCGGCGGGCTCGCCGTCCCGCGCCGGGTGGAGGGTCAGCCGCAGCCGGCCGGGCACACCGGCCCGGGCCGCGGCGTCCGAGGCGTTCTGCGCCAGCTCGACCACGAGGCGGTCCCGGTGGCCGCCCAGCGCCAGGTCCTCCTCGGCGTTGGCGTCCTCCCGGAACCTCGCGGGCGAAGCGGCCCAGGCGTCCAGCACGCCGCGCCGCAGCCGCGCGGTCCCGAACGGATCCGCGTCCTCCGTCGCGCCTCGCACCATCGCCGTGCTGCTCACGTGTCGCCTCCGGGGTCCTGGTCTGGGTCCGTCTGGGAAGACCCTCTGGGGTCAGTCTGGGGCCGTCTGGGTCAGTCTGGGGCCGTCCCTGGGGATGCGTCCCGCGTCACTGAGTTCCCCCGCGGCCCGCCTTCCCCACTGCTGTCGCCGAACGTACCGTCACCCCGCTCCCGATCTCGCCCCGCCCTCCTTCCATCCTGCGCGCGAGCGCGCAGCGAGATCGGAAGACGAGAGAGCGGGAGGCGACAAACCGAGAGACCGGACGTCGGCAGACCAGGCGCCGGCAGATCTGGCGCCGGCAGATCTGGCGCCGGCAGCCAGCCGCCGAACGACCAGAGCCGGCAGACCAGCCGCCGAACGGTCAGGAGTGGCCGAGCTCCTCCGCCGGCGTATCCGCCTCGACCGACCCTCCGGTCCGCTCCGCGGGCCCCCGCAGCGCCAGCGGCTCGACGACCGTCTCGTCGATCACCGGCTGCGCCGGGCGCGGCGGCTTCGGCATGACGGCGGCCTCGGAGTGCGCCCCGCAGCCGTACGACAGGGACACCACGCGCCCGTCCGCCGGGCTGAACTCATTCGCGCACACCCCGAACGCCTGCCGCAGCGACCCCGCGAGGGGCATCAGGAAGCCGCAGGTCGCGCAGGACGCGGGGGCGGCCTGCGCCATCGGCGTCTGCGCGCCGAACGCATCGTCCCAGCGGTCCGCCGCGACGTGCAGCCCGTAGCGGGACAGCACCCGGGCGCGGCGCATGCCCAGCTCTTCGGCGACCGCCCCGATACTCCCGACCGCGGGCGGGATCTCCTGCGCGGCGGGCGCGCCCGCCGTCACATCGGCGTCCTCGACCGCCGCGAGCTGCTGCATCTCCTCCGAGACGACGGAGTTCGGCAGCGGGGCGTCCTCGCCCGAGTAGCCGGGCTCCAGCCGCAGGTCCTCGGCCTCGCTGGGGAGCAGGTCGCCCGGGCCCAGGTCGCCGGGGCGCAGCCGCTCGCTCCAGGGCACCCACTCCGGCGCCAGCAGCGCGTCGGGGCCGGGCAGCAGCACCGTCTCATCGACGGTGACGAGCTTCGCGCGGGAGGCGCGGGTGACGGTCACCGCCCAGCGCCAGCCCCGGTAGCCCAGCTCCTGGCACTCGAAGAGGTGGGTGACGACGCGGTCCGCGTCGGCGACCGCGCGCACATGCTCGCCGACCGTACCTGGACGGGCGGCTTCCGCGGCCGCCTCACGCGCGAGTTCGACCGCCTCGGCGCACAGGCGGTCGGGGGTACGGCTTCGCATCGCAGCACTCACAGGATCGATTCTCTCTTCCACGCCGTCGCAGCCGTTTGACGAGTGCGCCAGCCGCACGGCCGGGACGCGGGATCGCGGACGGAGCGGACCATAGGGCCGCGTCGACGTCCGCGCCCGATCCGGCCTCGGGCGCACCTTGTACGTCCCATTCTGCGGGATGGCGACTCGGCACGTGGCCAAGAACGACCGTCGGTGGCGCTTAACGCACGCTACCCTGTCCGGCCCACCCGGCCCTACCCCCGTCCGCCCGGAAGCCGTGGAAGAAGCCACCCGGGAACCGCCGACCGAGCCGCCAAAGGAGCCATCCAAAGGGCCACCAAAGGGGAACACATAGTTCCGGATGGCGGTCGGGGGCCTCACATACCGGCCGTCTTGGCTGCACCATGGTCGGGTGGTAGTCACGAGGTTCATCGGCGACGGCCCGATCCGACGGTCAGGCCGTCGGATCGGCCGGGCACTGCACCTCCCGTTCACCGCGACCGGCAGAGGCATCCGCCGGGCCACCCACGCGCACGGCGCCGGCGAATCCGGCCTCGGCAAACTGATCGAGCTGCACGCCGTGAACTCCGCGGGCGACATGCTGATCACCGTCGCCCTGGCCTCCACCGTCTTCTTCTCCGTACCGACCGCAGAGGCGCGCGGGCGCGTCGCCCTCTACCTGGCCATCACCATGGCCCCCTTCACCCTCCTCGCCCCCGTCGTCGGCCCGTTGCTCGACCGCCTCCCGCACGGCCGCCGCGCCGCGATGGCGAGCGCCATGCTCACGCGCGCGGTGCTCGCGCTCACGATGGCGGGCGCGGTGGTGGGCGGCGGGCTGGAGCTGTATCCGGCGGCGCTGGGGGTGCTGGTGGCCTCCAAGGCGTACGGCGTCGTACGGTCCGCCGTCGTGCCACGCCTGCTGCCACCCCGCTTCTCGCTGGTCAAGGCGAACTCGCGGGTCACGCTCGCCGGGCTGCTGGCGACCGGCCTGGCGGCACCGATCGGGGCCGGGCTGCACCAGATAGGGCCGAGCTGGCCGCTGTACGGGGCGTGCGCGGTGTTCGTCGGCGGCGGCTTCCTCTCCTTCACGCTGCCGCACAAGGTCGACTCGGCAAAGGGCGAGGGCAAGTTGCAGCTCACCTCCGGCGAGCATCATCTGCACCTGCCGAAGCCCACGCACCGCGACCCCGCCCACGAGTCCGCCGACCCGTCCACGCACGCCTCCCCCGACCCGGTGAGCGACACAAGCAACACAAGCGGCACAAGCGACAAGGCGGGCGACACGGGCGAGAAGACGGGCGAGAAGGCGGACGAGAAGGCGGACGACGAGGCGGGCGACAAGGCTGGCGACAAGACGAGCGACGAGGCCCCGCGCCGCGTCGGCCTGCGCAAGGTCAGCCCCTCCGTGCTGCACGCCCTACAGGCGTGCTCCTCCCTCAAGGCGCTGTCCGGCTTCCTGACCCTCTTCCTCGCCTTCCTGCTCCGCGAGCACCCACTGGGCGGGCTGAGCCCCGAGATCTCGCTCGGCGTGGCCGCCGTCGCGGCGGGCGGCGGCAACGCGCTGGGTACGGCGATCGGCGCCTGGCTGCGGGAGCGCGGGCCGGAGCGGATCATCGCGGTGGTGCTGACCTCGGCCCTGGGGGTGCTCGTCGCGGCGGCCGCCCTCTACAGCGCGGTCATGGTCGCCGCCGTGGCCGCGACCGCCGGGATCGCGCTGGCGCTGGCCAAGCAGTCGCTGGACGCGCTGATCCAGCGCGATGTGCCCGAGCGGGTCCGTACCTCCGCCTTCTCCCGCTCGGAGACCACGCTTCAGCTGGGGTGGGTCTTCGGCGGGGCCGTGGGCATCGTCCTCCCGCTCAACGGCGTGCTCGGCATGGCCGCCGCCGGCGCGATGATCGCGCTGGGCGCGGCGGCGAGCGTGCGGGGGCTGCTGGCCGCCGCCCGGCGTGGAGCGACACACCCCCTCGTGGCGTGATCACAGCGGCCCGGTAGCCTGCCCGCATGACCGCTGCGCTGTTTACCAGGGGCAAGGGCCGCCGGGCCGCCACCGCCGCCTGTGCCATGTCCCTCGGGATCGTCGCTCTCTCCGCCTGCGACAAGCCGACCCCGCTGGCGACGGTCACGGTCGGTTCGAAGACCGTGATGACCGAGGCCCCCAAGGGCTGCTACAAGGACGGCGACGTCGTCGCCACGTCCGAGAAGAAGGTCACGGCGTGCCTGACCCGGAAGCCCGAGCAGACGCTGTCGGTCAGCCCCGGCGAGAAGGTGCGCGTCGGCGTGGACCCGAAGATCGCCGAGTCGGGCTGGCTGGTGATAAGCGAGGCCCAAGGCCTCATCAACGGTCAGTCCAAGAAGACCTACCGCAGCCTCGACAGCGACAAGCTGTTCCAGCAGACGAACCCGCAGACCGGCGCCACGACCACCCTCGACAGCGTGACGATCGTGGTGGTGGAGACCGGCGAGGGCACCGGGATCAAGGGCGCGTGGCCG
This sequence comes from Streptomyces sp. LZ34, assembly GCF_053890475.1. Lineage (NCBI taxonomy): Bacteria > Bacillati > Actinomycetota > Actinomycetes > Kitasatosporales > Streptomycetaceae > Streptomyces > Streptomyces sp. LZ34. The sequence continues at coordinate 7,186,994 of NZ_CM132680.1, read as the reverse complement.
ATCAAGCTCAAGCGCGACGCCTGACACCCGACGTCTGACACCCGACGCCTGACCTGACCGTGGGCAGCCGCCGGCCGCCGCAGCCGGGAGATCCGGGAGCCGCTGATGCGCGTACTCGTCGTCACCGCCGTACCCGCCGAACGGGACGCGGTGGTACGTGGCGTAAGCGCGGCAGCGGCCGAGACTGAACCCGAAGCCGAGGTCTTCGTACCGGGCGGGCGGACGCTGTGCCGTGTCGTGCGGCCCCCGCTCACCGTGGACGCGCTGCACGCCGGGGTCGGCCCCGCCGCCGCGGCCGCGGCGACCGCCGCGGCCCTTACCGCCGCCGAGTTCGGGCACGCGCCGTACGGGCTCGTCGTCTCGGCCGGCATCGGCGGCGGCTTCGCCCCCGCGCCCCTCGGCTCCGTCGTCGTCGGCGAGGCGATCGTCGCCGCCGACCTGGGTGCCGAGACCCCCGACGGCTTCGCCGCCGTCACCGACCTCGGATTCGGGACCGTCGAGCACCTCCCGCCGCCCGCGCTCGTGCGGGCCGTGGCCGAGGCGACGGGGGCGGTGCGCGGCGCGGTGCTCACCGTCTCGACCGTGACCGGCAGCGCCGGGCGCGCCGCGGAGCTGAGCCGGCGGCACCCGGGCGCCGCCGCCGAGGCGATGGAGGGCTTCGGGGTGGCCGAGGCGGCCGCCGCGCACGGCGTGCCCGTTCTGGAGCTACGGGCGGTCTCCAACGCCGTCGGCCCGCGCGACCGAGCCGCCTGGCGGATCGGCGAGGCGCTCGACGCCCTGGCGGGCGCCTTCCGTCACCTCCCGCCCGCCCTCGCCACCTGGAAGGAACCCAGCAGATCATGACCGTTGCCCAGACGCCCCCGCAGCCGCTGAGCATCGCGTACTCGCCCTGCCCGAACGACACGTTCGTCTTCCACGCCTGGGCACACGGCCGCGTCCCGGACGCGCCCGCGATCGATGTCACCTTCGCCGACATCGACATCACCAACGGCATGGCGGAGCGCGGCGAGCGCGATGTGCTGAAGGTGTCGTACGCCGTCCTGCCGTGGATCCTGCGCGACTACGCGCTGGTGCCCTGCGGCGGGGCGCTGGGGCGCGGCTGCGGCCCGCTGGTGCTCACGAAGGAGCCGGGGCGGGCCAAGGACCTCGCGGGCAAGACGGTCGCCGTGCCGAGCGAGCGCTCGACGGCGTATCTGCTCTTCCGGCTGTGGGCGGCCGTCGAGGTGCCGGGCGGGGTGGGCAGGGTCGTCGTGCTGCCGTTCGACCAGATCATGCCCGCCGTGCGGGACGGCCGGGTCGACGCCGGGCTGGTCATCCACGAAGCCCGGTTCACCTATCAGAATTACGGCCTGCACTGCCTGGCTGACATGGGCGAGCACTGGGAGCTCACCACCGGCCTGCCGATCCCCCTCGGCGCCATCGTCGCGAAGCGGTCGCTGGGCGCCGAGCGGCTGCGGGCCGTCGCCGAGGCGACTCGTACATCCGTACGGGCGGCCTGGGACGACCCGACGGCTTCGCGCGGGTACGTCCTGGAGCACGCGCAGGAGATGGACCCGGCGGTCGCCGACCAGCACATCGGGCTCTACGTGAACGAATTCACCGCCGACCTGGGCGAGGACGGCTACGCCGCGGTGCGCGGGCTGCTCACACGCGCGGCGGCCGAGGGGCTGGTACCGCCCCTCGGCCACAACGCGCTGGACTTCGTTTAGCGAACTTCGTTCAGCGGACTTCGCTCAAGCGAACTTCCTCTGGCCGGACTTCTCTTCGTCCGGCCGGACTTCTAGACGTCGAGCTGGTCGGCCACCGCCCGCAGCATGCCCGCGATCTTGTGGCCGTGTGCCTTGTCGGGGTAGCGCCCGCGCTCCAGCTGCTGCGTCACGTTCTCCAACAGCGTGGTCAGATCCTGGACGATGGACGCCAGCTCGTCGGGCTTGCGCCGCTGGGCGGCCGCGACGGAGGGGGCGGGCTCCAGTACCGTCACCGAAAGTGCCTGGTCACCGCGGTTGCCGGCCACGACGCCGAACTCGACCCGCTGTCCCGGCTTCAGCGAGTCCACGCCTTCCGGGAGCACCGACGAGTGTACGAAGACGTCGCCGCCGTCGTCACGGGAGAGAAAGCCGAAGCCCTTCTCGCTGTTGAACCACTTGACCTTGCCGGTAGGCACGTCTGTCCTCGTCCTCGTCACTCGTCGGAAAACACGTAAAAACTGCTCTGGATAGCACTACAGCGGGTCGTAAGACCCGCCAGCACCAAGGCTAATGGTCCGGAGCCTGGTGACAAGACGTACCCGGCTGATTCCGGGTGGTGGTTCCTACGCGCGCTCTGCTCCGACCTACCCTGTTGCGGTGAGCAATGAAACACCACATGACGGAACGGCCCCCGGCGACCGGCTGGTGCGCCTGGGGGTGATCGTCTTCGGCGTGGGCGCCGTGGCCACTCTGATCACGGTAGCCCCGCTCTTCCTGGGCCTGCACGCGCTGCCGTCGGCCGCGTACTTCGTATGCATGCTGATGGGCGTCGGCTTCGCGCTCGCCGCGGCGGGCCTGCTGCGCTCGATCGCGGCGCAGCGGCGCGCGGCCGACCGGGCGACCCACCCCGACTGAGGGAGTCCCCAGCCTGAGGGGGTGTGCCCAGCCTGAGCAGGGTCACCCCGCCAGGTGGCGGGCCAGCCACTCCGGGAAGGCGGTCAGGTCGTCGAGCACCACGTCGGCCCCCGCCGTACGCAGCTCCTCCGCATCGCACGGCCCGGTCGCGACCGCCACGGACAGCGCGCCCGCCGTGCGCGCGCCGCGCACGTCGCCCGTGTGATCCCCGACGTACACCGATGCGCCGTACTCGCGCAGCGCCTCCGCCTTGGCCTCGGCCCACAGCCAGCCGACGACCGCGTCCGCCTCGATGCCGAGATGGCTCAGGTGCAGCTTGGCGTTCGGCTCGTGCTTGGCCGTCACCACGACCGCACGCCCACCCGCCCCCTGCACCGCGGCCACGGCCTCCCGGGCGCCGGACATGGCGCGCGTGGGGGCTATCGCGTACTCCGGGTACAGCGTGCGGTACATCTCCGCCACCTCGTCGATCCGCTCCTTCGGGAACCAGTGCGCGAGCTCCTGCTCCAGCGGCGGGCCGAGGCGGCTGATGGCGAGATCGGCGTCGATGAAGGTGCTGGTGGCGGCGGAGAGCACCTCAAAGGCGGCCTTGATGCCGGGGCGGGAGTCGATCAGGGTCATGTCGAGGTCGAAACCGACGGTCACGGGGTGCGCGGGCGCAGGCGAAGGCGAAGGCGAAGACATGCCCGACATTCTCCCCCGTGCGGAACCGCGAACTCCGCGCCCCGGCGTGGCGCCCGTCACGGGGCGCCCACCACGAGGCGGCCGGGTGCGGGGGTCAGCGCCGGCGCCTGGCGCGCCAGACGAGGAAGAACGCCGACGTGATCGCCGCGGCGCGCACGACGACCGGCCAGGCTGCCCGCAGCGCGTCCCCCATGCCGTTCTCGGGGATCGGCTCGCCCCATTTGCCGGAGGCCCGGCCCCACAGCCACGCCATGGTCGCGGCCGCGACCAGGCCGGGCATGCCCAGCACGGCCCACTTCACCTCGGCGCGCGAGAGCTTGCGCGTGCTGTAGGCGATCACCCAGCCGAAAGCCATCACGATGAGATTGCCCAGCGCGGCGCCGGCCACGAGCAGCGCGGCCGCCAGCAGGACGAGCGGGCTGAGGAAGCCGGCCCGCTGGGCCCCGCCCCCCTCTCCGTCCCCGCCCCCGCCGCCTTTCGCGCCGCGCCGCCGCAGCGCGCGGCGGAGCAGCCCGGGCTTCCGGGCCGCCTTGCCGCCGCCGGTGTCGGCCTCCGCCTCGTCGGCGCCCTGGTCGGTGTCCGCGCCCGCGGCCTCCTCGGCTTCTGTGTCTGTCTCGGTCGCGAAGCCGAGCAGTTCGGGGATCTCCACCCCGCCGACGAACCCCTCCACCTGGCCGAGCGGCGAGTCACGCTGCTCGGCCTGGACGAACGGGCCCGGCTCGACGTGCCACCAGTCGGGGTTGGACTCGCGGGGGCCGAGCTCGTCCTCGCCCGCGAGATGAGGCGGCGACGCGGCGGCGGGCGACCGCCGACGGGGCGACGGTCTGCCGAGGTCGTCGGTCGGCGCCGCGCCGGACGGGGACTCGGGCCGGGCCGGGGAGTCGCCGTCACGCGGGGCGGGCACCTTGCCGATCAGCCCGCTGCGCTCGGCGAATCCGGACAGCTTGTCGCGGGCCGCGCGCGCCATCCCGGCCGCGCCCGCTCCGCGCGGCGGCTCCGCACCCCCGTACGCCCCGCCCACGCTCCCCGCGCCCGCTGCGGCCCCCGCGCCCGCCGCGCCACCGTCCGGTGCGGCGCCATCGCTCGGGCGGCCACCCGCGGCGGCCACCACCTCCGCGGGCGTACCCAGCTTCGCGAGGATCCGCTTCACCCCCGCCGGGCTGTCCGAACCGGCGGACGCCCGCCGCTGGTCGATGTCGGCGCGCAATTCGGCGACCAGCCGCATCCGGTCGCCGGACGGCAGACCCCGCTGCTGTGCCAGATCGCCGACACGGCTCAGATAGTCGTAGACGAGCTGCTCGCTCTCGATCCCCACCAAGACCCCTGACAATGCGCACCGCTGGCGTATCAGATCGTTCCGACCGTACCGCGCCGGACCGGCGGCCCGCCGCACCTCCGGCTCGTCACCGCCCCCCGGTATCGTGGATCGAATGACCAGCTCGCGGAATCGGGAGGCATCCGTGCCTGCAGAGACCGGCCCACCGGACAGCGGCCGCGGAGCGCCGCGCACGCTCGCCGAAGAGCTGCGCACCCGCCCCGACGATGCCCTCGCCACCCTTCTGCGCGCCCGCCCCGACCTGCTGTCCCCCGTGCCGAACGACCTCACCCAGCTCGCCACCCGGGCCGGCACCCGCGCCTCGGTCGTACGGGCCGTGGAGCGGCTCGACCGGTTCGCGCTGCAGACCGCGGAGGCGCTGGCCGTCGCGCCGGACCCGTGTTCGTACGAGACGCTGAGCGCCCTGATGGCCGGCGACACCCCGGAGCCCCTTGAGGCGACGCACGACGCGACGCACGAGACGCCCCAGCCCGCGACCACGACCACGCCCCCCGAAAAGCCCCCCAGGGCCACCCGCGAGCAGATTCTCGCCGAGCTCCCCCGCGCCGTGGCCACCCTGCGTGCCCAGGCCCTCGCCTGGGGCGGCGACGACCGGCTGCGCCTGGTCCGCACCGCCCACGAACTGCTGGCCCCTTCTCCCACGGCCCCGTCCCCGACCGGTCTGGGCCCCACCGTCCAGGAGGCCACGGCCGGCATGTCCCCCGGCCGGCTACAGGAGATCCTGGCGGCGGCCGGGCTGCCGCCCACCCACGACCCGGTCACCGCGGTGGCCGCCCTCACCGCGCTCTTCGGCGACCGCCCCCGCATGGCGGCGCTGCTCGCCGAGGCCCCCGCCGCCGCGACGACGGTCCTGGCCAAGCTGACCTGGGGCCCGCCGTACGGGGAGGCGTCCGTCGCCTCGCCCAGCCCGCCCGTCGAGTGGCTGCTGGCCCGCGGCCTGCTGCTGCCGTCCGGGCCGCGCAATGTGGTGCTGCCCCGCGAGGTGGCCCTGCATCTGCGCGGCGGCCGCGCGCACCGCGCGCCCGAGCCGCTGCCACCGCCACTCCCGCCCGCGACGCGGCACGATCCACAGGCTGTGGACGCGACCGCGGCGGGCCAGGCCTTCACCGCCCTGTCCACGGTCGAGGAGCTGCTGGGCCAGTGGGGGACCGCCGGACCGTCCGTCCTGCGCGCGGGCGGCCTGAGCGTACGGGACCTCAAGCGGACCGCCGCGGCGCTCGACGTGCCCGAGCCGGTGGCCGCCTTCTGGATCGAGCTGGCGTACGCGGCCGGGCTGCTCGCCTCGGACAGCGAGACGGACGAGCGCTACGCGCCCACCCCCGCCTACGACGACTGGCTGGGGCTGCCCGCCGAGGAGCGCTGGGCGCGGCTCGCCGCCGCCTGGCTGACCGCGACCCGCACGCCGGGCCTGGTCGGCGCCCGCGACGCGAAGGGCCGTACGCTCGCGGCCCTCGGCCCGGAGCTGGACCGCTCCCCCGCCCCCGAGGTGCGCCGCCGCGCCCTCGAACTCCTCGGCGCCCTCCCGCCCGGCGCCCCGCCCGCCGCCGAAGCGCTGCTGGCCCGCCTCCGCTGGGAGCGCCCGGCCCACCGCGGCGCGCCCGCCGACGACCTGCGATCCCGGCTGGCTCAGTGGACGTCGGCCGAGGCCGAACTGCTCGGCGTCACCGGCCGCGGCGCCCTCTCCACCCACGGCCGCGCCCTCCTCGGCCCACTCCCGCCCACGGTCCCCTCCCCGGCGGGCCCCTCGGCCGACGAGGCAGGCGGCGAGGCGGGCGGCGCCAAGCGCCGTGGCCCCGGCGGCAGGGGCGGCGACGGCCGGGGCACCCCCGAGCCCGGAGGCCGGGCCCGGAGCCGGGGCGTCGGTGGCCAGGGCACCGCATCGCAGACCGCCGAAGGCGAGACCGTCGCCGGGCCCGAGGGCCGGGCGGCCGATCCATCGGCCGCTGAGCCCGGAGGCCGGGCCACCGGCCGGACGGCCGCCGGGCCCGGGAGCCGGGCCCACGCCCCGTCCCCGCCCGGCCGGCCCCTGTCCGGGGCCGAGGCCGCTGCCGCCGCCGCGGCGGCCGCGCGGCTGCTCGCGCCGCTGCTGCCCCAGCCGCTGGACCACGTCCTCCTCCAGGCCGACCTCACCGCCGTCGCACCCGGCCCGCTGGAGCGGCCGCTCGCGGCGATGCTCGGGGTCCTCGCCGACGTGGAGTCCAAGGGCGGCGCCACGGTCTACCGCTTCACGCCCACCTCCGTACGCCGCGCGCTGGACGCCGGGCGTGCAGCGTCCGACCTGCACGCGTTCCTCAAGGAGCACTCCCGCACCCCGGTGCCCCAGCCGCTCGCCTATCTCATCGACGACGTGGCCCGTAAGCACGGCCGGCTCCGCGTCGGCGCCGCCTCCGCGTATGTGCGCTGCGACGACGACGCCCTGCTGGCCGAGATCCTGGCCGACCGCCGCTCGGCGGGCCTGCGGCTGCGCCGTCTCGCGCCGACCGTGCTGGCCGCGCAGGCGGCGCCGGACGCGCTCCTGGAGGGCCTGCGCGCCATGGGGTACGCGCCGGCCGCCGAGTCCGCCGAGGGGGATGTGCTGATCACCCGCGCCGAGGCCCACCGCACCCCGCCGCGCTCGGCCCCCACCCCCGTACCGGAGGGCCCGCCGCTGCCCGACGACACGTTGCTCGGCGCGGCGGTGCGCGCCATCCGCGCCGGTGACCGCGCCGCGACGACCCCCCACAAGCCGGCCCCGGCGACCGCCACCGCGGGCGGCCGACTCCCCCGCACCACCTCCGCCGACACCCTCGCCACCATGCAGGCCGCGGCCCTCACCGGCTCGGCCGTCTGGATCGGCTACGTCAACGCGGACGGCGCGGCCAGCCAGCGCGTCATCGCCCCGGTGCGCGTCGAGGGCGGCTTCGTGACGGCGTACGACCACACGGCCGACGAGGTGCGGACGTACCCGCTGCACCGGATCACGGGGGTCGCCGAGCTGGCGGACGACTCGGCGTGAGCGACGTTCAGCCCGTCGGCGCGTCAGCGCTTGCGCTGCACCAGCGCCCCGGGGTCCACCTCCACCGGGAACGGCTTCTCGATCAACGTCGTCCGCCCGGCCTCGGCCGCAAGCCGCTCCACATAGCGGCCGTTCTCCAGCTGGGAGACGATCAGCGCGGGCACCGGCTCCAGCTCCAGCCGCCACAGGTGCTCGATCCCGGCCTCCGCGTAGTACGGCGGCTTGAGCAGGCGGTCGATGCGGCGGCTGGCCAGCGACGGCGAAACCACCACGACGAGCAGCACCGCCTCGCCATCACACGCCACAGCGTCTTCATAGGCGGCTGCGGCATCCACCACGGCGATGTCCGGAATGACCAGCCCCTCCGGCAGCACCACATTGATCATCTTCAGCACCTCCACCGGAGCACCGGCCGCCTCGACCGCAGCGTCCAGCAAGCGCCACAGACAGGACGAAGCTCGCTGGTGCTTGGTTCGCGGAGCCGGTGACAGGAGAAGCGCATCTCCCACAAGTTCCCGCCGCTGTCCGCGGTCCTCCCCCAAGGCCAGAACTTCCGCGACCGTCCAAGGGCCGTAGTGCGGATCATGCACGACGCTCATCACGCCACCTCGTTCTCGGGAGCCATCGCCCTCAGCGTGGTGCCCCCACCCCCCCCCACCCGTCCGCCGCTCCGTTCCCGTTCACCCTCCCGAGTGCGTAACACTGGATGCTTGCCCCCCATCCCCGTCATGAAGGGCCCAGGCGCGTGAACGGACCGCTGATCGTCCAAAGCGACAAGACGCTCCTGCTCGAGGTCGACCACGAGCAGGCCGGCGCCTGCCGCCGCGCCATCGCCCCCTTCGCGGAGCTGGAGCGGGCTCCCGAGCACATCCACACCTACCGGGTGACCCCGCTCGGCCTGTGGAACGCCCGCGCCGCCGGGCACGACGCCGAGCAGGTCGTCGACGCGCTCGTCCAGTACTCCCGCTACCCCGTCCCGCACGCCCTCCTCGTCGACGTCGCCGAGACGATGGCCCGCTACGGGCGGCTGCGGCTGCTCAAGCACCCCACCCATGGCCTCGTCCTGGAGACCTCCGACCGCCCGGTCCTCCAGGAGGTGCTGCACTCGAAGAAGATCCAGCCGCTGGTCGGCGAGCGCATCGACCCGGACACGGTGGCCGTCCACCCCTCCGAGCGCGGGCAGATCAAGCAGGTGCTGCTCAAGCTGGGCTGGCCCGCCGAGGACCTGGCCGGGTATGTGGACGGCGAGGCGCACCCGATCGAGCTGCGCGAGGACGGCTGGGCGCTGCGGCCGTACCAGAAGCACGCCGTCGAGGGGTTCTGGCACGGCGGGTCGGGGGTCGTCGTCCTCCCCTGCGGCGCCGGGAAGACGCTGGTGGGCGCGGGGGCGATGGCCACCGCCAAGTCCACCACCCTGATCCTGGTGACCAACACCGTCTCGGCCCGCCAGTGGAAGCACGAGCTGGTGAAGCGCACCTCCCTCACCGAGGACGAGATCGGCGAGTACAGCGGTACGCGCAAGGAGATCCGCCCGGTCACCATCGCCACGTACCAGGTCCTCACGACCAAGCGGAAGGGCATCTACCGGCACCTGGAGCTCTTCGACTCCCGCGACTGGGGCCTGATCGTCTACGACGAGGTGCATCTGCTGCCCGCGCCCGTCTTCAAGTTCACCGCCGACCTTCAGGCGCGCCGCCGGCTCGGCCTGACCGCGACGCTGGTGCGGGAGGACGGCCGCGAGTCCGACGTCTTCTCCCTCATCGGCCCCAAGCGCTTCGACGCGCCGTGGAAGGAGATCGAGGCGCAGGGCTACATCGCGCCCGCCGACTGCGTCGAGGTCCGGGTCAATCTGACGGAGACCGAGCGCCTGGCGTACGCGACGGCCGAGGCCGACGAGAAGTACCGCTACTGCGCGACGACCGCCTCCAAGCGCAAGGTCACCGAGGCACTGGTGGCGCGGCACAAGGGGCAGCAGACCCTGGTCATCGGCCAGTACATCGACCAGCTGGACGAGCTGGGCGAGCATCTGGACGCGCCCGTCATCAAGGGCGAGACGACCAACGCGCAGCGCGAGAAGCTCTTCGAGGCCTTCCGGCAGGGCGAGATCTCCGTCCTCGTCGTCTCCAAGGTCGCCAACTTCTCGATCGACCTCCCGGAGGCCACGGTCGCCATCCAGGTGTCGGGGACGTTCGGGTCCCGCCAGGAGGAGGCCCAGCGCCTCGGCCGCGTGCTGCGGCCGAAGGCGGACGGCCACCCGGCGGTCTTCTACTCGGTCGTCGCGCGCGACACCATCGACCAGGACTTCGCCGCCCACCGCCAGCGGTTCCTCGCCGAGCAGGGGTACGCCTACCGGATCGTGGACGCGAGCGCGCTGCTGGCGGGCGAGGACGGTGTGAGCCCCAGCTGATCCGCGGCTGACGATCGCTGACCTTCGACTGACGTTCGGTGACCTTCGGCTGACGTTCAGCGGGCAGTGGCGGCCGAAGGCCAGTTCTCCAGCAGCGTGGCCAGGGCGTTGACGCCCCGCTCCCACGACGCCTGGACGTCGCGCGGGTCCCGGAAGGCGCCGATCGCCTCCAGGCCGACGTAGCCGTGGAAGGTGGAGCGCAGCAGCCGTACGGCGTCGGTCAGATCCGGCTCGTCGAGCCCGTACGCGTGGAAGACGGCGTACGTGGCCTGGATGATCCGGGCGCCGCCCGAGGACTGGGCGGCCACCTCGGGGTCGATCTCGATGTGGGTCGCCGCGTACCGGCCGGGGTGCTCCAGCGCGAAGTCCCGGTAGGCGTTGGCGAAGGCGATCAGGGCGTCGCGCCCGGCCCGCCCGGCCACGGCCGCCGTGATGCGGTCGGCGAAGTCGCTCGCGGCGCGGAACGCGACCCGCACGCGCAGGTCCCGGACGTTCTTGACGTGCGAATACAGGCTCGCGTCGGCCACTCCGAAGCTTCGCGCCAGCGCGGAGATCGTGACGTTCTCCAGGCCGATGGAGTCCGCCAGATCCGCCGCCGCCTCCGTCACCCGCTCAGGCGTCAGACCCGCACGGGGCATGCGCCACCTCCCTCTGCGCTCATGAATCGGATCGTCCGACCCACGCCATCCAACCAGGCCTGGTCGGGCGATAAACCATTCGCGGCCCAGCGGAGCACTGGCTACAATCGCCCGTCTTGCCGCCTCCCGACCACCAGGGAGAGCCGCCGCCCGGACGGAAACCGGCCGGCTTCTCACTTGAGCCGTTCAAGCCCTGCACCTTGTCTGTCTGCTTCGTGTACACGCCGGAGGCTACGCCGTGCCCTCGCACGCCCCTGACCACCCCGACCCGCTCGAGCGGGAGCGCGGCCACCTCGCCGCGTCCCGCGCCGCCCTGCGCGCCATGCGCGCCGATGTCGAGGCCCTCGACATCAAGGACGTCACCGCCAACTGGGTCAACGCCGAAGTCCTCCAGCGCCAGATCGACGAGCGCATCAAGGCCCTCGCCGACCTGGCCGACACCCCGCTGTTCTTCGGCCGCCTCGACTATCTGCACGCACCGGGCGCGGAGACGGCGGAGGGCGCGGAAGGGGAACAGCCCGCCGCCGGAGGCGGCTCAGAAGACACTTTTTATATCGGGCGGCGCCATGTCCACGACGCCGACGGCGACCCGATGGTCATCGACTGGCGCGCCCCCGTCTCGCAGCCCTACTACCAGGCGTCGAAGAAGGCGCCGATGGACATCGGGCTGCGCCGCCGCTTCGGCTACACCCGCGGCGAGCTGACCGCGTACGAGGACGAGCGCCTCACCGACCCCGCCGAGGAGGAGCACACCAGCAAGCTGCTCCAGGCCGAGATCGAGCGGCCGCGCGTGGGCCCGATGCGGGACATCGTCGCCACGATCCAGCCCGAGCAGGACGAGATCGTGCGCGCCGGAATCGGCGGCACGGTCTGTGTGCAGGGGGCGCCGGGCACCGGGAAGACGGCGGTCGGTCTGCACCGAGTGGCCTATCTGCTGTACGCGCACCGGGAGCGGCTCGCCCGCTCCGGCACCCTCGTCATCGGCCCGAACCGCTCCTTCCTCCACTACATCGAGCAAGTCCTGCCCGCGCTCGGCGAGTTGCAGGTCGGCCAGGCCACGGTCGACGACCTCGTCGCGCATGTGGAGGTGCGGGGCACGGACGACGCCGACGCGGCGGGCCTCAAGGGCGACGCGCGGATGGCCGAGGTGCTGCGCCGCGCCGTCCGCTCGCATGTCACCCTGCCGACCGAGCCGTGCATGGTGGTGCGCGGCTCGCGGCGCTGGCGGGTCCCGGCATACGAACTGGAAGAGATCGTCCGCGAGTTGCTGGACCGCGACATCCGGTACGGCGCGGCCGGCGAGGCGCTGCCGCAGCGGATCGCGCACGCCGTGCTCGTACGGATGGAACAGTCCGGCGAGGCACCCGACGACCGGGTGCAGAACGCGGTGGCCCGCAACCCCGCCGTGAAGGCGGCCGTCAAGGCGATCTGGCCGCCCGTCGACCCGGCCAAGCTCGTGCTGCGGCTGCTCTCCGACCCCGACTTCCTCGCCGAGCAGGCGGACGGGATCCTCGATGCCGACGAGCAGAAGACCATCCTGTGGGCCAAGCCGCCGCGCAGCGTGAAGTCCGCGAAGTGGTCCTCGGCGGACGCGGTGCTCATCGACGAGGCCACCGATCTCGTGGAGCGGACGCACTCGCTCGGCCATGTGGTCCTGGACGAGGCGCAGGACCTGTCCCCCATGCAGTACCGGGCGGTGGGCCGCCGCTGCTCCACCGGCTCGGCGACCATCCTCGGCGACATCGCGCAGGGCACCACCCCGTGGGCGACGGCGACCTGGGAGGAGGCCCTCGTCCACCTCGGCAAGTCCGGGGCGGTGGTGGAGGAGCTGACCCAGGGCTTCCGGGTGCCGCGCGAGGTGATCGCGTACGCCTCGCGGCTGCTGCCCGCCATCGCCCCCGACCTGTCGGAGGCCACCTCGATCCGCGAGGCGGCGGGCGACTTCTCCGTACGGGCGGTGGCCCCCGCCGCACCCGGCTCCGCCGCTCCTGGCCCCGCCGCTCCTGGCCCCGCCGCGCCCGACTCCCCCGCGCTCGACTCCGCCGCCCTCGACTCCGCCGCGCTCGACTCCGCTGTGCTCGCCGCCTGCCACGAGGCGCTGGGCCGCGAGGGCTCGGTCGGCCTGATCGCGGCCGACGCGCGGATCCCGGTGCTGGCGGGCGCCCTCGACGCGGCGGGCCTGGCGTATCTCTCCCCCGGCGAGGAGACCAGCGCCGAGGCCCGCCTCACGCTCGTCCCGGCGACGCTCGCCAAGGGTCTGGAGTACGACTACGTGGTGCTGGACGAACCGGCCGCGGTGGTCGACGGAGAGCCGGACGAGCGCACCGGCCTGCGCCGCCTGTATGTCGCGCTGACCCGGGCGGTGTCGGGGCTCACGGTGGTCCACGCGGCGCCGCTCCCGGAGCAGCTGGCCTGAGCGGGCCCGCTACCGCCTACGACGGATCCCTGCTCCACGGCATGGATGTGAGCAGCGCGTCGAGGAGGCCGGGGAACCTGGCGTCGAGTTCGTCGCGGCGCAGCCGCACATAGCGGTTGCGCCCGGCGACCCTCGTGGTGGTGATCCCGGCCTCGCGCATCACGCGCATGTGGTGCGAGACGGTCGACTTGTGGAGATGGTCGAGGCTCACCGCCTCGGGCGCGCAGCTGTGCTCCTCGCCGTCGCCGTAGACGCAGAGGAGCCACAGGCGCACCGGGTCGCCGAGGGCGTGCATGACCTTGACCAGCTCGATGTCCTCGGCATCGGGCTGAGGCAGCCGTTCTTCCACCACGCCCTCTCCCTCTCTTTCCTCTTTCTTGTTTCCTGCCTTTGCTCGCCCGTGCTTGCCCGTGCGGCTCCAAACAGTTTGACATTCATCAACCCGAAACAGTTTGACACCCGTCCAACCATCCCTATTGTTGGACGGGCATCCAACCGTCACTCGGGGAGGACACCCTTGCGGTTCCGCCTGCTCCTGCTCGCCCTCGGCACCTTCGCCGTGGGCACCGACTCCATGGTGATGGCCGGAATCCTCGGCCTAATCTCCCGCGACCTGGACGTATCGGTCCCCACGGCCGGACAGATGGTCACCGTCTTCGCGCTCTCCTACGCGCTGCTCGCGCCCGTCCTCGCGACCGTCACCGCCCGCTGGCCGCGCCGAGGCCTGCTGCTCACCGCGCTCGCGTTCTTCACCGCGGCCAACGCGCTGAGCGCGCTCGCCCCCACCTACCCCCTGCTGCTCGCCACCCGCGTGCTGGCGGCCGCCGGAGCCGCGCTCTACACCCCGACCGCCAACGCCGTCGCCACCTCCCTCGTCCCGCCCGAGCGCCGCGGACGGGCGCTGGCCACCGTGCTGGGCGGCATGACCGTGGCCACCGCGCTCGGCGTACCGCTGGGCACCTGGATCGGGCGCACGGACTGGCGGCTGACGATGTGGCTGGTCGTCGCCCTCGGCGCGGCCGCCCTCGCGGGCCAGGCCCTGCTGCTGCGCGACCTGCCCGGCCTGCCCGGCCCGTCCGGCCGACCCCGCCGGTCCCGCCGGTCCCGCCTGTCCGGCCTGCCCGGCGCCCGTGGCTCGGCCGGTGCCGCGCCGGGTGCTGCACGGGGCGCCGCGCCCGGTGCCGCCCCCGCCGCCGACGCCGACGCCGATGCCGCGCCCACCACCACGCCCGCCCCGCCCGGGCTGCGCGAGCGGCTGGCGCCGCTGCGCGACCGGCGCGTCGTCGGGGCCGCAGCCACCACCTTCCTCTTCTTCCTCGCCTTCAACTCCGTGTACATCTACATCGCCACCGCCGTACGCCCCGCCACGGGCGGCGACGCCGAACGGCTGAGCCTGGTGATGCTGGTGATGGGCGTCGCGTCGGTGGCGGGCAGTTGGCTGGGCGGCCGGGCGGTGGACCACTGGGGCGTACGGAGCGTGCTCCTCACCGGGAGCGGGGTCACCGCCCTCGCCTTCCTGGCCCTCCCCTGGCTCGGCCTGACCATGCCCGGCGCGCTGCTCTACGCCCTGGTGACCCCGGCCGCGGGCTGGTCCGCCTCGGTCGCCCTCCCGCACCGCCTGGCCTCCCTCGACCCGCCGAACGCGCCCCTGCTGATCTCCCTCAACAGCAGCGCGCTGTACCTGGGGATGGCGGCGGGTGGCGGCGCGGGCAGCGTGTCCGTCGCGCTCCTCGGCGACCGGTGGTTCCCGCTGACGGCGACACTGCTGGCGCTGCTCGCCACGGCCACGGTCCTGACGACGACGCGCGCACCGCGCGCGCCCGAGCCCCCGACACCCTCGGCCCCCGCCCGCGGGAAGACCGCGGCAGAGGCCGGCCGGTCACTGTGACGCCTTGCCGACCCGGGCACAGGTGACGACCCGGGCCGCGCCCTCGACCTCGTAGTCGGGGAAGGTGAGTGTGACCGTTCCCTTGCGGTAGCGGACCTGCATGTTCCGGTACCCCGCGTCCTGCCCGTCCGTCAGGCCGCCCGTCAGCTGGTAGTCCCTGGACAGGGCTTCCTGCGTGGTGCCGGGCACGTCCTGGATGAGGAACGGCTCGCGATCACCGAGATCGCTCCCGGAATCACCGGTCACGGTCAGCCGGCCACCCTTGTGCTCCCAACGGCCCGTGATGCCCTCGCCGGCCCATGTCCCGTCGTCTGAGACGGACAGCCTCCCACCGCTGCCGTTCTCGGCCTTGAACTCCCACTCCCCCTTGATGAACGCCTTCAGCGCCTGTTCCTTGACGCTCGTGGAGTCGCCGTCGCGGCTGCAGGCCGCGACCGTGGCGGCCATCAGCCCCAGTGTCCAGGTAGCGCAGCGCCGTCCGCCGTCCGACCGCTCGTATGACCTGCCTGGTCTCCATGCGTTCGTTTCTCCTTCGTACTCGTCAGAGAAGAGCGAGGGCCGATCCTCAGGAGATCGGCCCTCATGCCACTGGCTCGGGGTCGCGTCAGCCGGACGCCGCCAAGGCGCCGACGTAAGACCACTTGTCCTTACGCCCGGTCCACCGGAACACCTCACTGCCGTTCGGGGAGAGCCCGTAGATGTTGTTGTCGCTGACGACGAAGGTACGGCCAGGACCGCCGATACGGCTCCAATTCCCGTTACCCGTACCCCCGTTGCACTTGTAGACGTCCCCCGTCCGCGGGTTGGTCGCGAACAGCCCCGCACCCCCCGCGTAGATGTTCGCGGCCGCACCGCCGATCCTCTTCCACGTGTCACCGCGACGGGTCCACTCATACACCCCACTGCCATCCGGCGACAGACCGTAGAGGTGGCTGCCGTTCACCGCGAACGTACGGCCGGGACCGCCGACACGACTCCAGCTCTTGGGGCCGTTGCCCCCGTACTTGTAGAGGTCGCCCGTGCGCGGATTGGTCGCGACGCGGCCGGCCGCTTGAGAGCCCAGGCGCTGGGCGAGGGCGGTGAGAACGGCGCGGTCGGCCGCGGTCCTGGCCGATCCCGGCCCGGTTCCGGGCTCGGTGACCTGCAGCACGGTGAGGGTGTTGGCGCGGTGCGCGGCGTAGAGGCGGTCGCTGTTGTGCCCGTCGGCGGACAGGGTGTTGATCGCGGTCCAGGTGCGGGCCCAGGCGCGGCTCGCCGGGGCGCTGACCACCGGGGCGACCACGGCGTCGGCCTTGAGGCGGCCGCCGGCCTGAAGGGCGCGGGAGCGGGCCTGGCAGGCGCCCATCGCCCGGACCACGGCCTTGTAGGCGCTCTGGGCGTGCTTCTGGTCGGCGAAGGTGAAGGTGTCCTGCGTGGCGACCGCGTGACGCTTGCCGGTGTGGGTCAACTGGCGCCAGGAGGTGGCGCCGTGGACGGCGGTGCACTCGTTGAGCTGGACGTCCTTCGGGTTCTTGACGCTCCGGGCGGCCGCCGCCTTCCAGCCCTGCCGCGCCCCGCCGGGCAGCTGCCCGGCGCCCAGCTCGGTCGACTTCGCCGCGGCGGCTTCCCTGGTGCCGTCGGCGGGTATCTTCTTCGCGCCGTCGGCGGGCGCCTGGTCGGAGGAACCGCAGGCGGTCAGCGCCATGAGAGCCGCCGTGGTCACCGCCAGCAGCCGACCCGCGTATCTGGCGGGGCGTTTCGTGGATCCGAGTGTCACCGCGGCCTCCGAGGTGGTGTGATCGGGTGGTGACACCACGCTGCGGGCCACGGGGAATTGGCCGCCGCAGCGGATCGCATCGCCGCGGGGCAGGCGCAGGGGACTGGCGGACAACGGGGGTTGTCCGCGGACAAGGGGGACTCATGAGCAGAGCCGGGCGGCCGCAGGGGCCGCCGAAGGGCGGCACGGAAGAAGCGAACGCTCTGGCGGGGTTCCTGCGGGACCTCACCGCCGGGATGACCGTACGGGAACTGGAGAACCGCTACCACATCAGCAAGACCCTCTGGGGTGAGTACCGCTCCGGCGCCCGGATCATCCCGCTGGGCCGGCTCAACGCCGTGATCAAGGACCGCTTCCGGGACGAGCAGGGCCGGACCACGATGCTGGCCAAGGCGCGGCGCCTGTACGAGGCGGCGATCACGGCCGAGCAGAACATCCGCTCGGCGGACGACCCCGGCGCGGCGCGCCGTCAGGCCGAGGCGGACCGCGCCGAGTCGGAGAAGCTCGTCAAGGCGCTTCTACAGATCATCACCGCCCTCACGGACCCGGACGAGCCCGTCGTGGCCGGAGCGGACGCGGCGCTGGTGCAGCAGCACCTGGCCGCGGCACGCCACCGGCTGGGCATCGTGCGGCAGGTCCAGCAGGCCGCGGAGCAGGTGGAACGAGAGGTAGAGGTAGAGGTAGCAGAAGGCCGGGAAGAGGGAGGTGCCTCGCCGGATCCGGGTCGGGCAGGCGCGCCGGGCGCTGAGGCCGGTGACGGGGGCGGAGCTGAAGACCGTGACGAAGAGCGCGCTGACGACCGCGCTGACGACCGCGACGACGCCCGTCTGCCGGCCGTGTCGGCCCGCGGGGGCCTGATCCTCCAGTCGGCTCTGGTGCACGACGAAGTCGAGGAGCAGCGAACCGAAGTCGCCCGCCTGTGGCAGCAGATCCGCCCGGCGCTCCCCGGGTCGGACATCGTCCAGGGCATTGTCCTGGAACGCCGGGACAATCCGTTGACCAGCGGAATCCCCGGAGGAACCGGGAGCGGCGCGGACAACGCCGCCGGGCGCGCCGGGGGTGCTGGGGGTGCCGGGGGTGCCGGGGGTGCTGGGGGTGCCGGGGGTGCTGGGGGTGCTGGGGCCGCCACCAACGCCCCTGTCGCCGGGAGCCGCTCCACGGCCGCCCGCCCGCACCGCCGCCGTACCCAGCTGATCCTGGCCGCCGGGGCCGGGGTCGGGGCCGCCGTCGCGATCGCCACGGCGGGTGTGCTCCTTTACGGCTCCCCCGACCGCCACGACACCGGCGCAAGCAGCCCACCCTCATCGGCCCCGCAGCCGCCGTCCCCCTCCGGTCCGGCCGCGGTCGGCCCCTCCGGCTCGCGGAGCAGCGGCCCGACCTCCAGCCCCTCCGCCTCCTCGCCCCGGCACGAGGACGCCCGGCCGGACACCGACGACTCGGCGGACGCCGAGGACGCCAAGGACGCGGACGTCACCGACCCGGCCGGCGTCTACGCCGTCTCCAAGAACGGCAAAGTGCTGCAATGGGGCGGCACCGGCACATCCTGGCGGTCCATCGGCAGCGACGCCGACAGCGTCGTCGCGGGAGGAGCCGGCCTGTTCCGGATCAACAAGTCCGACAAGTGGATCTCCCAGTACCGTCCGGCGTCCCGCACCTGGGAACCGATCGGCTCTCCCGGCTTCCAGTTCATCCAGCAAGGCAGCACGCTCTACGGGCTCAAGCCGCAGCAAGACGCGGTCATGCGCTGGGACCGGGACAAAGATTGGACCCGCGTCGGGTTCAAGACCAAAGAGCTCTATGCCGGCCCGGTCGGACTGTTCGGCACCTACCCGGACAGCGGGGACATCTACAAGTACAGCGGCACCCCGGAAAAATGGGACAGGGTCGGCGGGCCAGGCAAGGACTTCGCGGTCGGCGAGCACCTGTGGGGTATCTCCCCGAGCGGCGACATGGTCCTGCAATGGTCCGAGAACGGCGACGCATGGTTCCAAGTCGGCGGCGCCGCCGACAAGATCTACGCGGGCGGTGCCGGGATGTTCATCGTCCGCGAGTCCACCGGACAGATCCTCAAGTACAACGGGAGTCCCTTCTCCTGGACCCTCATCGGCACCGCCGGCGCGGACCTGGTCGTCACCGACAGCTCGGTGTACCGCGTCTCCAGCGACCACAAGACCGTTTCCCGCTGGAGCGGCCAGGGCAGCACCTGGACCACCATCGGCCCCTCCGCCACCAGCCTCGCCGCCGTCGACTGAGCGGCCGCCTGCCCCGGCCGTGTCCTCAGGGCCGGGGCCGGGCACCGCCCGGTCAGCCCACCGGCACCGCCACGTCCAGCGCGGCCCGCCACTGGTGAACCGAGGCGATGTCCACGGGCCCGTCCCACCCCGAGGGCCGCGCCGCGCCGCCGATGTGGAAGGCGTCGATCCCGGCGGCGCGCAGCGCGGGCAGGTGATCGAGCCGCAGCCCGCCGCCCACCATGATCCGGGGCCCGGCCGCGCCACGCGCCGCCTCGTCCGCCAGGACCGGAAGCCCGTCGTCCACCCCGGCGGGCGACCCGGCGGTGAGATACGTATCCAGACCCGGAAGACCCGCGAGCTGCTGACGGAGCACATCACGATCGGCGGCCCGGTCGATGGCCCGGTGGAAGGTCCACCGGCTCTCGTCGAGCCCAGGGCCCGCACCGATGACCTCAACGAGCGCGCCGACGGCGGCCAGGTCGGCCAGCCCGTCGGGGGCCAGAAAGCCGAGTACGAACTCGTCCGCCCCTTCGGCCCGCAGCGCCGCCGCCCGCGCGCACAGCGCGTCGAGCGCGGCGGCGCCGCCGGCCGCGAAGCCGTCGGACGCGCGCAGCATCACCCGCAGCGGGATGTCCACGGCCGAGCGGATCG
Source organism: Streptomyces sp. LZ34 (assembly GCF_053890475.1). Classification (NCBI taxonomy): domain Bacteria; kingdom Bacillati; phylum Actinomycetota; class Actinomycetes; order Kitasatosporales; family Streptomycetaceae; genus Streptomyces; species Streptomyces sp. LZ34. The sequence continues at coordinate 7,167,386 of NZ_CM132680.1, read as the reverse complement.
CGGCGAAGGTCTCGCGGGAGGGGCTGAGCCCGTCGGCGGCCATATCGGTGACCAGCTCGAGCCGGTCCGCCCCTCCGGCCTGCGCCGCGACCGCGTCCGTCACGTCGAGGGCGATCACCTCGAGAATTGGTCTAGACATGCTGAACAGCTTGCCACACCCCGTGCGCCCTGAAACCATCACCCCACACAATGGGCCCATGGCCGACCCCGCAGCCCGCCACCCCGCCCATGACGCCCTCCTCACCCGCTGGGCGACCCACCTCGACAGCGCCCGCGAGCCCGTCCGCGCCCCCTCCCCCACCCCGTACGGCCAGGACCTCCTCGCCCGCTGGGCCGAACCCCAGCGCCGCTACCACACCACCGACCACCTCATCGCGATCCTGGACCGGGTCGACGAGCTGATCGACCACGCCGCCGACCCCGCCGCCGTCCACCTCGCCGCCTGGTTCCACGACGCCGTCTACCTCCCCGACCGCTCCACCAACGAGGACCGCAGCGCCCGCCTCGCCGAGCGCGCCCTCCCCGAGGCGGGCGTCCCCCACGCACGTACGGCCGAAGTCGCCCGCCTGGTCCGCCTCACCCGCACCCACGCCCCCGCCCCCGGCGACACCAACGGCGAGGTGCTGTGCGACGCCGACCTGGCGGTGCTGGCAGGCACCCCCGAGGACTACGCCGCATACGCCGCCGCCGTCCGCGAGGAGTACGCCTTCGTCCCGGACGACGCCTTCCGCGAGGGCCGGGCGGGTGTACTGCGCGAACTGCTGACCATGCCGGGGCTGTTCCGTACGCCGGAGGCCCACGACCGCTGGGAGGACGCGGCCCGCCGGAATCTCGCGACGGAGCTGCGGCTGCTGGATGCGTAATATGTACCGCTCACAGCTCTAAAGTTGACGGACCATCCGCGCACGCCAGGGGGGCAGCATGGACGACAACGCAGCACAGCTGGAGGACCAGGCCCTGCCCTTCTGGGTCGAGGTGACCGAGGACTCCGACGACGACTCGATGGCCATCCTCGGCGGCGGAAACCCCGAGCTGCGCTTGGTCCCGCTCGGCCCGCTGCGCAAGAACCTCGCCGCGACCGTCGACGCGCTGCAGCAGGTCTTCGCCGACGTCGCGGCGCGGGGTGGCACCCTTCCGTTGGCGGAGGCCCAGCTGTCCTTCCAGGTCACCGCGAGCGGCGGCGTCCAGCTCATAGGCACCGGCCAGATCCAGGGCACCCGAGGGCTCACCCTCACCTTCAAGCGCCCGTAAGGCCGCGCCGGGCATCATGACCACACGGCACAGGGCGCTGCTCATCGGCGCAAGCGACTACGACGAGCCGGGGATCCGCTCGCTTCCCTTCGTACGGGACGACCTCGCGCGGCTGTCGGCGGCCCTCACCGAGCGGGGCTTCCACTCGGCGGAGGTGGCGGAGTCCAAGCGCGGCATCACGCTGAACTTTGTGAAGGAACAGGTCAGCCGCTTCCTGCGGGAGGCCAAGCGGGACGACTCGCTGATCATCCTGCTCAGCGGGCACGGCCAGCACTACGAGGGGACGGACTATCTGATCCCCGAGGACGCCAGCTTCCACGTCCATCCCTTCGCCTCCAGCTGCGTTCCGATCGACTGGGGCAAGGAGCTGAACGAGTGCCCCGCGCAACGGGTCGTCTTCCTCATCGACGCCTGCCGGGAGGGCATCGAGCAGGACTCGATGGGACCGGCGGGTGTCGAGGGGTGGAGCAGGCGGAAGCAGGCCGCCGCGCTGCGGCGTGAGGTCGCGTATGTGTACGCGTGCTCGCCCGGACAGTACGCGCTGTTCGTGCAGGAAAGGGAGGCCGTCCGGGAGGGGGCGGACGTCGAGACGGTGCCCGGTGAGTCGTTCAGCCTCTTCTCGCGGGCCGTGTGCGATGTGGTCGGCGGGCTGACGCATGCGCTGGACTTGGCAGAGTTCGAGGCGGCTGTGCAGGAGCGGATCGCCGAACTGCACACGGCCTACGGCAAGTCCAGGCCGCTGCAGCTGGTCCGGGTGAGGACGGAAGCGGAGAAGTCGGCCTTCGCCGTGCTGCCCGGCCCCCTCCGCGATCCCCGCGAGCACCCCTGGGTACGCGCGGTCGCCGGCCACCCGGCGTGGGAGCGGATCGATCCGGATCTGTGCGCGGCGCGCGACACGCTCAAGGAGCTGTGCGTCGAGCGGGCGGGGCGGCTGGCGGAGGCGTACGAGCGGAACGCCGCGGCGCTGCGGGACGATCCCTGGCACGACGCCGAGCTGGCCAAGCGCGTCCATGAGAAGGCCGAGTTCCTTACCGGCAAACTCGCCAAGGACGCCCGGTTGTCGCCGACCGAGGCCGCGGTGCTGACGCTGATGCCGTTCGTCAGCCAGGCGTTCTGGGCCCAGGAGGCCGCGCGCCGTATCGCTGCGCTCAGTGGTGACGAGGCCGACCGCACCCCAGAGAGCGACGCCTTCAGCTCTTTCATCCAGAGCTACCCCCGACTGGACCGCAGGTTGCGGCGGCTGCGGCAGACGGGGGCGACGGACGAGTCGGCGCACCACATCCGGTGGTGGCTGTTCCACCGCTGGCTGCTGCAACAACCGGATGTTTACGCGCCACAGGCCCTCAAGGAACTTCTCGGATCTCTGCCGTGTGGACCGGAACATCCTGCGTGGACGCGCGACGTACTGTCCGGCGATCGCCTCATCCGCTTCATCAAGGATCAGCGCACCGCCCCGTTCGCAACCCCTCGCCTCGGCGAACTCGCCGACCACGAGCCGATCGCCGCCAGCACCATCCATGAGCACGAGGTCCGCGAATCCCTCGTCGCCTGCCTTGCCAAGGCCGCCCACGCGCTGGCCGTCGATCCGGTCGACCTCCCCGAAGTCGTCGCCGAGCACCTCGGCATCTCCGACAGCGTCGACCTGACGGAGCTACGCACCACCCTGTGCGCATCCCAATGGCTCAGCTCCGGCGCCGGTCGCGCTCTGGCGACTGTATGCCAGCACCCGGCCGTGGAGATCGCCCTTCAGGAGCACGCCCAGCGCGTGGACTCCCTGCTCCGCGACATCAACCAGTCCTCGGCCAAGGCGGGCCATGCTCTCGCCCCGCTGAGCACCCTGCCCCCGTACGCCAACGCAGGCCGAGTGCGCCCCAGCGGCAGCGCGCCCGCCAACCTCTCCTCTGGCATTCGCTTCCACCTCGCCGAGGACCGGGTGCAAGAGCTGTTGATGGGTGAGGAGCTGTACGGCGACCGAGGGCTGGCTGTCCGCGAGCTCTACCAGAACGCCCTGGACGCGTGCCGTTACCGGGACGCACGTACGACGTATCTGCGCCGGACGGGTCGGCGGGTGGAGGAGTGGGAAGGGCTGATCGAATTCGTCCAAGGCGTCGACGAATCGGGCCGTCCCTACCTGGAGTGCCGGGACAACGGCATCGGCATGGGCGTCAACGAACTGAGCCGCACGTTCTCACAAGGCGGGGCGCGCTTCGTGGACCTGCCGGAGTATGTCGAGGAGGCCGCCGACTGGGCCGAGCTCGACCCGCCCGTCGAGCTGTTCCCGAATAGCCGGTTCGGCATCGGCGTGCTCAGCTACTTCATGCTCGCCGACGAAATCACGGTCCATACGTGTCGTCTGGACCGTGAGGGGCACCCTCGGCGCCTGGTGAAGGTCACGATCGCGGGCCCCGGCAACCTCTTCCGCATCGAAGACGAGGGGCCGGGCGAGTGGGCGGGCACACGGGTGCGGCTGCATCTCACCACACGGGCGGCGCAGCAGTCGGCGTTGGATCAACTAACCAAGGTACTGTGGGTGGCGCCGTACCGGACGCAGGTGGTGCATGGATCTCGGACGCAGGAGTGGGAGCCGGGGATCTTGCGGGCGGATCTCGCCGCCCTCTATGAGGAGCCCCGCTTCCCTGCCCGCAAGTTGGGCCATTCCTATCCGTCGTGTGATCCAAATCTTTGGTGGGCGCAGAAAAGCGGCATCGTGCTCGCCGACGGCATCCTGACCGACAACATCGGCCTTTTCTACAGCAAGGGTGTGATCGTCAACCTGCACGGCAAGGACCGCCCCTTGCTTTCCGTGGACCGACGGCGGATGCGCTCATACAGCGCCGCCCGCGTGCATTCGATGATGCGGGCCGCGATTCCCAGCCTGTTTGACAACACATTCCCAGGTGCCCAATCGGTGGTAACCCGCGCCTGGCTGGGCGAAGTGAGTGAGCACACGGTCACCTTCGCCGACGAGGTCACCGATCAGGCAGGAGAAGTAGGTGTCACCTGGCCCGTGGAAGGCCAAGAGCTGCCTGCGGCGATCACCGGCTTCTTCCCCCCTGACACCCTATTGCTGTCTCTGGTGACGGGTGCGTATTCACCGCCAGTCGGCCACCGGCGGAAATGGCCGTTCCTCGTGCGCATGATCCCGGCTGCAGTCCTCCGGTGGCGGCTGCCTGTCTTGTACGCGGCGGGAATCGGCGACGGTCCCAGCCCTGTCCTTGAGCACACTCAATCGCTACCTATCGCCCGCCCATCGGACCTGTATCTATTGAGCTCCCAATCCGATGGCACTCCCAGGGCCTGGTACGGAACAGTCACGTCAAGGGACTCGGCGCGGCAAATCAGGGGTGCGCACCTATCCGCATTCCAGAAGACCGGGTGGCCCACCCTCCAAGGGCTCTTCCGCTGGCGGTCGCCGTCCGCTAACGTCACGGCGGCCGACGTCTTCTCCTGCGTAGCACGGACTCAGCGCTCCGCCGCATATGTCGTAACCCGGCTCAGCCAGCTGGGTTATTACACGCCAGAGCTTTTCGGTGCGGTGGACGTGGTTGCCGCTGACGTGGCCCTGCTGAAACCCATTGGCCAACACAAAGGCTGGCTCTCTCCCGGCTCCGTACTCTCGATGGCTCAGATCTCCTACAGCGCAGCCCATGCCGGGTGCTCCCCCTCCGAGGCCGCCGCACGCCTGACTCAACTGGGCTACCGAATGCCAGACCACTCGTATCGGACCACACCCTGGGCTCCGGAGGACGCGCAGGTACTGAGGGCATTGTGGTTCGACGGCGAGAAGCCCATCCCGGCTGACCGGGCCCACGAGATCTCGACGGCCCGCATCGCCTACCTGGCATTCAGTCGCGGGCGGTCGGTTGGTGCTCTTGTTGAGCTATTGCAAGAAGCCGGTTTCGCGGCTCCTTCGGAGACAGCGCGGCTCGATCTCACCCAGGACGACGACAGCATCCTGCTCTCAGACGACTTGCCTGTTGATCGGCCCGTCCCCCGCGGACAGCTGGCAGCTCTTGCTCTGCGCCTCGGCCGCCCGGTGTCCGAGGTCGCGCAGCGCCTGACCACGCTGGGTTTTCGGGTTCCTGATCCCCTCCCTGATGCCAGCCTCGTGACCGCCGAGGATGCGGAGCTGTTCAAGAACCGTCGCCGGGTGAGCGGAGCCCGATGGCCCGCCGAGGAAGAGCCCCTGGACGTGTTCACCCTCAGGAAACTGGGAGAGCGAACCACGACCTCACTGTACGACCTGACGGTGCGTCTAACAGCCATCGGTTACCACATCGCGCCAGACCCTGCGCTGTTGCAGAGGTTAGACGCCACAGAACTCACCAATGTGCCGAATCGCAGCCATAAGGAGCCCATCACTAAAGAAGAGCTGTATGCAACCGCCCAACTCATCGACAGCAGCATGGACGACATCGCTGACGGTCTGACCCGCCTGGGGCTGGTAGTCGAACCAATTCCCGCTGAGTTCAGGGCCGACATCGCCGCCGAAGAAGTCCTCGCGGAAGTCCTTGATCCGTACACTTCCGCCACTGCCGAGTCCATGACCCAAGACAGCCGCATCGGCCCCATCTCACTCCCCGCCCTCGCCTCAGTCGCCATGCGCTACCAGAGCACCTTCCACGAGGTAGCGCTCCTCGCCACGCGGCTCGGCATGGCGCATGAGGCGGAGGAGTGGTTCGGGTAAGGCAGCCAGGGTCAGGCGTCGGGGAACTCTCCGCGTATGAGGGCAGAGACGAACGACGACCAGCCCTCTGCCGAGAAAATCAGCGCCGGGCCGTGGGGGGCCTTGGAGTCACGGACCGGGACGGCGCTGTGGGTCTGGGTGAAGGTGCGGGAGAACTCGACGCACTGGCCACCGCTGGCGTCGCTGTACGAAGACCTGACCCACTCGCCGCCAGTGATGTCCAAGTCGGCACTCGTCATGCGCGGAACTCCTTCGCCAGAGTCTTGATCAGAGTCAATGATCGGTCCGGGGACAGCGCGTGCGCCCTGAGCAAGTCGTAGTCATCCAGGGCGGCGGCGACTGTCTGAGCGGAGTCGTGCATCCGGCCTCCTACCCTGGTCTCGGTGTAAAGCACCGCGGGAGAGTCCGTGAAGCGCAACACAGTGAAGGGCTTCGCGTGTGCGGCCGGAATGCCTGCCGAAAACGGCAAGACCTGGAGCCTGATGTGCGGTGACGCGGCTGCCGCCAGCATGTACTCAAGCTGTCCGGTCATGACCTCAGCACCGCCTACGACCGTTCGCAGGCACGCCTCATTCAGGATGACCCACCAGAACGGCGGAGCATCCAGTTCGAACACCTCACGCCGCCGCAGTCGGGCCGCGACCTTGCCCTCGATCACCTCGTCTTCTTCCCGTGCGAAGTACGCGCGGAAGATGGCCCGTGCGTACTCCTCCGTCTGGAGAATGCCGCTCACGAGGTTCGTCGAGTAGTCCAGTACACGCGACGCCTTCCGCTCCAGGTTGAGATAGGGCACGAACCACGACGGGTGGTCGCCCTCGTCGATCCTCCGCAGCATGCCCGCGAACAACTCCCCCGTGCCGAAGGCAATATCGCACCCCTTCGCGAACTTCTCACTCGGCCTGGGCAGCATCTTCCCGGCCTCCACCCTGCTGACGTACGCCTCCGAGTAGCCGGTGGCCCTGCCCAGGTTCTTCTGCGTGAGCTTGCGGGCGAGACGGACCTGTTTGACGTCACGTCCGAAGCGCTGGAGGGGATTCAAGTGTGCGGATGGGGTCGTCTCGTCCACTGCCGTGACCTCTCGCCATGTGATCGCAGCGCGCATCGCGGCAGGTCGCCGACTTGCGCACCGCCGGTCAAGCCACCTCATTCTATTGGAAACCGCGTTTCCCGGGTGACCAACTGACTACACACGGTGCCTATGCCTATGCGGGCGCCGGGACGAGAAGAGGTGAAGCCATGAGAGGTCTGCGTCTCCTGCCATGGTCCGGCCCGGACGGCAAGCCGTGCTACCTGTCGACCGATGACGGCAACAGCCGACTGAGCCGCAGGGCAGACGAGATCGAGGCACTGCAACTCGGCATGGGCAGCCAACTGCTCGGCCACGCCGCCGCACTGCTTGCCGACAACAAGGCGAGCAGCCGCGAACTCCGCTTCCTGGCCCACCGGCTGACCGAGGCGCTGAGCGACGCGTTGCGTGTGGCCGAGAGCAGGGGCGGGCGGCTGCTCGCGTACAACGACGAGACCTGACATCACACGCCAACCCTGACGATCGTCAGGGGGCGGGGGTGTCTTTCGGGTCGGGTGTCCGTCGACCACCGTCTCTAGCGTCGGGCGGCATGGAATCCAAAACTCCGCACGGCGCCCGCCGTCGGGTACTCGGTTCGCTGGTGGCACTGGGCGCGGGAGCGGGGGCTCTCGCGCTGCTCTACCCGGGCGGGCTGGGGAAGGCCGGGCCGGTGGAGGTGACCGGCGGCGCCTCGGTGGCGGTGTACCGGGCGGTGAACGGGGCGGTGGGCAATGCGCCGTCGTGGGTGGGGGCGTTGGTGGACCTCGTCGCCGACGGGCTCTTGGTCGTCCTCGGGTTGCTCCTGGCGTGGGCGGGGTGGGCGGCCGTGCGGCGGCGCAGTGCCCGTGACGTCGCCGGGGTGGTCCTGATCGGTGTCGGGACCGTCGTCGCGTACGCGGTCAGCGAGGCGCTGAAGCTGGTGGTGGACGAGGAGCGGCCGTGTCGGGCGGTTCGTGGGGCCGAGGTGTTGGCCGACTGCCCGGTGGCGGGCGACTGGTCGTTCCCGAGCAACCACGCCACCCTCGCGGCCGGGCTCGCCGTCGGCCTGGCCATGGTGCGCCCGCGCCTGGCGGCCGTCGCGTTGCCGCTGGGGGCGGTGGTGGCGGTGGCGCGCGTGGCGGCGGGCGTGCACTATCCGCACGATGTGCTGGCCGGCGCGGCGCTCGGGGCCGCCGTCGTCATCGCGACGGTGTGGTCGGCCACCCCGCCCGCCGCCCGGGCCGTGGCGGTGCTGCTCAATCGGCGAGCGCGGCCGAGTCCCTGACGGCACGGAGGCCGTGAGCCGCCCGACACCGCTCAAGGTGACCTCGGCTCAAGGCATTTGGTACGCTCCGGTGGTTCGTGTCGATCAAGGTTGAGGATGACGGGGAGGGTGAGTTGATGGCCGCGCCGAAGGCCACTGCGCCGCGCAGCGCCCGGACCGTCCTCACGTCCCGGGCGACGGCCTGATCCAAGCAACCTCGCCTCGCTGGGAGCGTGAGCTCGCGAGGCACTCCTGCACGAACCTCACCATGAAACGGATCTTCATCCCATCATGCGTACCCACAACCAGTGGATCACCCGCGCCGAGACGCAGGCCGACATCCCGGCCATCCGCGACATCGTCCTCGCCGCCTTCGACACCCCGTACGAGGCCGATCTCATCGACGCCCTGCGCGCCGACGTGTCGTGGATCGAGGGCCTGTCCGTCGTCAGCACCGACGAGGACGGCCGGCCCGTCGGCCACGCGCTGCTGACGCGCTGCCACATCGGCGACACCCCGGCCCTGTGCCTGGCCCCGGTCTCCGTGCTCCCCGAGCACCAGAAGACCGGCGCCGGGTCCGTGGCCATCCGTGCCGCGCTCGCCGCGGCCAGGGGCCTGGGCGAGTACTACGTCACCGTCCTCGGACACCCGGCGTACTACCCGCGCTTCGGTTTCACCCGCGCCTCCACCCACGGCATCGGCGTGACCCTCGACGTCCCGGATGAGGCCATGATGGCCCTCACCCTGGACGAGGCCCACCCGCTGCCGAGCGGCACCGTCCGCTACGCGGCGCCCTTCGGGATCTAACGACCCGTAAACGGCCGTGCGAGGGGCTCCGGCTCCTCGCACGGCTGCTGTCTGGGCCCGTCCGGCACCTGAGTTGTGGTGAGTTTGGGACGGCGACACGCCGACGCCACGGCGTGTCGGTGTCTCATACTCACCACAAAGTCACTGACTGCCCGGCCCGCCGGCCAGGAGGCGCTCGACCAGGGCGGTGACCAGGTCGCGGCGGTGCTCCTCCGAGAAGAGATCGGGGAGGGTGAGCCGCTCGAGGATCAGCCAGTTGAGCGCCAGGTACAGCAGGACCACCGTGGTCCCGTCCCCGGGCAGGCCGGACTTCAAGTGATAGCTGATGTTGAAGTCGACGTCGGTACGGATGCGGCGAGTCAGGACCTCACGCAACTCCGGTCGGCGGGTGGCCTCCAGGCGCAGCTCCAGCATGGCCAGGAAACCTGTGGGGAACGCGGCCACCCTGTCCACCAAGCCGTGCATCAGCTCGGTGACCCGGGCGCGGTCGCGGGGGCCTTCGAGGCCGGAGGCGAGCTCCGCCTCGCCAGGGTCCAGCCGTTCGTACACGCGCTCACCGGCCTGGGTGAGCATGTCGTCGCGGTTGGCGAAGTAGTTGGAGGCCGTGCCCGCGGGCACGGCCGCTTGCTGGTCGACGGCGCGGAAGGTCAGCCCTCGCGCGCCCTCGCGGGCCAGCACCTCGATCGCGGCGTCGAGCAGCGCCGCCCTTCTCTCTGGATTGCGTCGCACCATTTCGTCGTTGACACCACTTCACTTGTAGTACTACGGTCTAACCACTCCAAACAAAGTACTACATCCGGAGTTTCTCCGGGGGGCGAGGTTCCAGATGCGAAAGCTTGTGTACTACGTCGCGGTCTCCATCGACAGCTTCATCGCGGGCCCAGGCGGGGAGTTCGACTTCTATCCGGAGGCGCCGGACATGGTGGAGTACCTGCGCGCGGAGCTCCCCGAAACCATGCCCACCCACATCCGACCGCACATCGGTCTCGAGGGAGTGCCCAACAAGCGCTTCGACACCGTGGTCATGGGGCGCGGCACCTACCAGCCCGGTCTGGACGCCGGCGTGACCAGCCCGTACGCGCATCTGCGCCAGTACGTGGTCTCCCGCTCCATCCCCGAGATCGCCGACCCGGCCGTCGAACTGGTCCCCGATGACCCGATCGGCCTCGTACGGCGACTCAAGTCCGAGGACGGCGGCGGCGACATCTGGCTGTGCGGCGGGGGTGTGCTGGCCGGGCACCTTCTGCCCGAGATCGACGAGCTGGTGCTGAAGCGGTACCCGGTCGTCGCCGGCGGCGGCGTGCCCGCCTTCGCCGGAGGGTTCCGGCCCCGCCCGTTCGCGCCCGTGGAGACGCTCACCTTCAGCCACGGCGGGACCGTCACCACCTACCGCCCGGCGGCGTAGCGAATCACCAGATGTCCGGGGTCGGTATCGCCTGGGTGAAGTCACCGGCGCGCAGTGCCTCGGTGGGGATCGACCAGTGCATCCAGCCGCCGTCCCCGTCGAGGTGCCACTCGTGCCGGCCGGAGAACTGAAGCAGGTGGTGGTAACGGTTCGAGTCGTCGCCGTTCAACATCACCGACGAGCTTCCCGTGGGGAAGACGGGCCGGCCGAAGGCCATGTCCTCGCAGAACAGCATGCCCGGGGGAAAGCACTCGGTGCGTATCGCGTACTTGAACGCCTCCACGGCTTCATAGTCGCTCCCCTCGTACCCCAGGTCGAGTGTGTCCCAGGCGGTATCGAAGGAGTCGGGGAGGGCGAACCCGGGCTCCGCCGCCCACGGGACGGGGGCGAAAACGCTGGATCGGGCGGGCGGCTCGGTTTCGACGGCGAGGGCGGAACGGGCCGCGATGACCCTCCCCACCTCCGGGTCCTCCGGGCCGTAGCCCCGCGCCACCTCCCAGGCGGCGGGGTCGCCCTGCTCGGATTCCGCGTCGAGGTGGAAGAAGTTGAGCAGACCGGTGCCGGGTGGGAGGAGGTCGCCGAGCCAGGGGGCCAGGGCGTCGGTGTCGAGGACGGCGATCAGGCTGAGCGGGATGTCCTCGCACACCGGCCAGGGGGTGCCGGGCTCCAGCATGGCCCTGCCGCCGAAGCGGCTGTGTCCGGCGGCCTGGCCAGGGGCGGCCTCGGTGAGCGAGAAACCGGGCCGGGCCAGGCTGACCACGCGGTCGGCGAGATCGGCGCCGAGATGTTCCGCGCAGAAGTCACGCAGCGCTGCCAGAGTCGTCTTCGGATCCATACGAAGAGTCAAACACCCTCCTCCGACAGCCGGAGCCGAACTGACGCGCGCGGAGTCGGACGCGGAATACCAAGATCCGAGCCGTGGTTGGCCCATGGCATGGCCCCCACTGACCGCGCTCGTGTCCGCATGCCCGTCGCCGTCTACATCCTCGGCCTGTCCGTCTTCGCCCTCGGCACCTCGGAGTTCATGCTCTCCGGGCTGTTGCAACCCATCGCCCGCGACATGGATGTCTCGATCCCGACCGCCGGGCTGCTGATCTCCGCCTTCGCGATCGGGATGGTGGTCGGTGCGCCGCTGCTCGCCGCCGCCACGCTGCGGCTGCCGCGCCGGACGACGCTGATCGCGCTGCTGACGGCGTTCGGTCTTGGGCAGGTCGCGGGGGCGGTGGCGCCTTCGTACGGGGTGCTGTTCGCGTCCCGGGTGGTCAGCGCGCTCGCGTGTGCGGGGTTCTGGGCGGTGGGGGCGGCGGTGGCCGTGTCGCTGGTGCCGGTGAACGCGCGGGCGCGGGCGATGGCGGTGATGCTCGGCGGGTTGAGCATCGCGAACGTCGCGGGGGTGCCCGCGGGGGCCCTCCTGGGGCAGCACGCCGGGTGGCGGGCGGCCTTCTGGGCGGTGGCGGCGCTGTCGGCGCTCGGGCTGGTGGGCGTGGTCGGGTTCGTACCGCGTACGGAGGTGCCGACCGGGCAGGACCGGCCGAGGCTCCGTACCGAACTGTCCATCTACCGCGACCGGCAGGTGTGGCTTGCGCTGGCCATGACCGCGCTCAGCGGCGGCGCCGTCTTCTGCCTGTTCTCGTATCTCGCGCCGCTGCTGACGGACGTGGCCGGGCTGGACGAGAGCTGGGTGCCGACGGTGCTGGCGCTGTTCGGCGTCGGGGCCCTGGTGGGGACGGCGATCGGCGGGCGGATCGCGGACGCCCACCCCTTCGGCACGCTGTACGGCGGCATCACGGCCTCCACCGTCGTGCTGACCGCCTTGGCGCTGACCGCGCACCACGCCGTCGTGGCCGTGAGCTTGGCGCTGCTGCTCGGCGTGACCGCCTTCTTCACCGCGCCCGCGCTCAACGCCCGGATGTTCAACGTCGCGAACGCCGCCCCGACCCTCGCGGGCGCGACCACGACCTCCGCCTTCAACATCGGCAACACACTCGGCCCTTGGCTCGGCGGGCTCGTCATCGACGCGGGCTGGGGCTACCCGGCCGTGGCTTGGACGGGCGCGGCGCTCGCGGCGGCCGCCGTCGGGACGACGGCGGCCGCCGCGCGGCTGCCGCACGCGCGGGGCGCGTCCCGGGTGGTCGTCGGTTCGGAGGCCCTGGGAGAGGAGCCGCACAGCGAAGGCCGTCGCGACGGCATTGACCGGCGCGACGGCCTTCGACAGACGGGGTGAGCGGTCCGCTCGGGCCACGTCCGGACCGCAGGGGGACGGCGGGCCGCCGTCATACGAGGGCGACCACCATCAGGACGAACGCGCTGATGATGACGGCCACGCGGACGAAGTGAAAACGGTCCCACCGGCCGAGCTGCTCCCGCCAGTCCGCCGGGATGTCGCCGTCCGTCCACTGGGCGACCCGCGAGTTGATGGGCACCAGCAGCACGATCGACATCACCACGCTCGCCACGAGCAGCACGGTGGCCGTGAGGACCAGCGAGGCCTGCGCTCCGCCCCATGACTGAACGGCCCACACCGCCCCGAGCACCATCGAGCCGATGTACCAGAACGGCATGACCCGGCCGAGCACCCGGGCGCCGTCGCTCCGGGCCGCCAGACCGCCGTCCTCCGGGAGCCGGTCGAGGATCGGGTTGACGAACGCCGCCACCGCCAGCTCCACACCCACCATCAGCCCGACCACCACGACCGTGACAACAGCCAGTACGTCCTGCATGTGCCCTCCCAGGGCCCCAAATTTATGCTAGATGTTCGACGCTCGAATATCTAGCAGTGCTAGCAAACGGGGCGACAGTCACCCACGGCATCGACACGGCCGTCCGGATACCTCAGACCTCGAGCGCGTGCCCCGTCGTCGCGTCGACATGGTCGGGGATCTCGTCGTGGCGGTCGCCGACCGTCGGTGTCCCGGCGGGCTCGAAGAGGAGGATCGCGGCGCCGGCCGGGGCGTACGGCTTGTGTTCCGTGCCACGGGGGACGGTGAAGACCGCGCCCCGGGGAAGCCGGACCGTGCGTTCCCCGGCGGCCTCTCGCAGGGAGATATGCAGCTCCCCGTCCAGCACCAGGAAGAATTCGTCGGTGTCGTCGTGGACGTGCCAGATGTGCTCGCCCTCGACCTTGGCGACGCGCACGTCGTAGTCGTTGACGCGGGTGACGATGCGGGGGCTCCACAGCGCGTCGAAGGAGGCGAGGGCCTTGCCGAGGGCGATGGGTTCATTGTTCACGAGAGGAATCCTCGCCGGTTGCGCACAAGAGCGGTGAGCGCTAGGAATCGCATATGGCGCAAGGATCCTCGCAGGAAGTTCGAGAGGCGGGTCCGCACCGGGTCGTCGTGATCGTCGACGAGAATTCCAACCCCTTCGAGCTCGGCTGCGCGACCGAGATCTTCGGTCTGCGCAGGCCCGAGATCGGCCGCGATCTCTACAGCTTCCGGCTGTGTTCGCCCGAGCCCCACACGCTGATGCGAGATGGCTTCTTCACGCTCACGGGGGTCGCCGAGCTGGACGCGGCCGACACGGCGGACACCCTGATCGTCCCCAATCGGCCCGATGTCGAGGTGGCGCGCCGACCCGCCGTGCTGGCTGCGGTGCGGCGGGCGCACCGGGGCGGGGCGCGACTGGTGGGCTTCTGCAGCGGCGCCTTCACGCTCGCCGAAGCCGGGGTCCTCGACGGGCGCCGGGCCACCGCGCACTGGCAGTGGGCGGACTCCTTCCGGGCCCGTTTCCCATCCGTCCAGCTCGAAGAGGATGTGTTGTTCGTGGACGACGGCGACATCCTCACCGCCGCCGGGAGCGCCGCCGCGCTCGATCTCGGGCTGCACATCGTCCGCCGCGACCACGGCGCGGAAGTGGCCAACTCGGTGAGCCGACGGCTGGTCTTCGCGGCGCACCGGGAAGGAGGGCAGCGGCAGTTCATCGAACGCCCGGTGCCCGACCTCCCGGACGAGTCCCTGGCGCCCGTCCTGGCCTGGGCCCAGGAACGGCTGGACGTCCCGCTCACCGTGTCCGACCTCGCGGCGCGCGCGGCGGTCAGCCCGGCGACGCTGCACCGGCGCTTCCGGACGCAGTTGGGCACGACACCGCTGGCGTGGCTCACGGGGGAGCGGCTCACCCTGGCGTGCCGGCTGATCGAGCGGGGCGAGTCCCGTTTCGAGGTGGTCGCACGGCACAGCGGGCTCGGCACCGCCGCCAATCTACGCGCGCTCATGCGCCGCGAAATCGGCCTCACCCCGTCGGCGTACCGGCGCCGGTTCGGGGCCTGAGGGGACCGGCCGCCCTCGGAGCGTACGAAGCGTGGGCGGTCACACGGTCCCGAGCGCCCCCACCCGCGCCACCGCCACCGCCGTCTTGCCGCACACCCAGTGCGGATCCGGCCCCAACTCCGGCTCCACGTCCAGCGCGTGGAGATCGCCGCCCTCCGTGCACACCGGGCACAGCGGCCAGCGGCCGTACCGCTCGAGCAGGGCGTCCTGTACGTCCTGGGCCACCAGCCCGGCCACGTACGCGGCGCCCTCCGGCCACTGCTCGACCCACCATCTGCGGTGCGCGATGGAGTCCTCGACGAGCGAGACGATGTCCGCCTGGGCCACTTCGCCCGCCGCGAGATCGGCGAGCACCAGCGCCCGTGCCGCATGCAGTGCCTGTTCGAGCTTCATGAGACCCATTGTCACCTTTGAGCACAACCGGCGCCCGTCGGTACGCGCGAAGGGCGGCGGGGCAGAGCCCCGGGACGTCCCCTTGACGGCCCCCGATCGCCGAAAATATCTTTCAGTGGTGAGTAGCAAGCTGAAGGAAACTTTCATCGTGCCCGAAGCCACTCCACCCGCCCCCGCCGCCCTCGCGGCCAAGGTCCGTACCCTCGCGCCCTCCATGACCCGCTCCATGCAGCGCGTCGCCGAGGCCGTGGCGGGGGATCCGGCCGGCTGTGCCGCGCTCACCGTCACCGGGCTCGCCGAGCTCACCGGCACCAGCGAGGCCACCGTGGTCCGCACCTCGCGCCTGCTCGGCTACCCCGGCTACCGCGATCTGCGCCTCGCGCTCGCCGCGCTCGCCGCGCAGCAGGCGGCCGGCCGCGCCCCGGCCGTCACGGCCGACATCGCCGTCGACGATCCGATCGCCGACGTCGTCACCAAGCTCGCCCAGGAAGAGCAGCAGTGTCTGGCCGACACCGCCGCCGGGCTGGACACCAGCCAGCTCGAGGCGGCCGTCACCGCCCTCGCCACCGCCCGCCGGATCGACGTCTACGGCGTCGGCGCCTCCAGCCTGGTCGCCCAGGACCTGGTCCAGAAGCTGCTGCGGATCGGCCTGATAGCCCACGCACACGGCGACCCGCACCTCGCGGTCACCAACGCCGTGCAGCTGCACTCCGGCGACGTCGCCATCGCGATCACCCATTCGGGGCGCACCACCGACGTCATCGAGCCCCTGCGGGTCGCCTTCGAGCGCGGAGCCACCACCGTCGCGATCACCGGCCGCCCCGACGGCGAGGTCGCGCAGTACGCGGATTTCGTGCTCACCACGTCCACCGCCCGCGAGAGCGAGCTGCGCCCGGCGGCGATGTCCAGCCGCACCAGTCAACTTCTCGTCGTGGATTGCCTCTTCATAGGTGTGGCACAGCGTACGTACGAGGCGGCCGCGCCCGCGCTGTCGGCCTCGTACGAAGCTCTCGCCCACCGGCATGACCCCCGGCCCGGCCCCCGCTGACCGAGCGCTGACCGAGTCGGGACACCCCCCGTATCGGCGGGACCCCCGTTTCGGCGGGGCCCCGCCACCACCCCCGTACCGGAAAGAGCCGCTTCGCCATGACTTCCGCCGCTGACCAGGAACAGCTGCGCGCCCAGCTGGACACGCTCACCACCGAGGCGTTCCGCCCCGAACTCGCCGAGATCGACCGGCTGGAGACCATCGAGATCGCCCGCATCATGAACGGCGAGGACGCGGCCGTGCCCGCGGCCGTCGCCACCCAGCTCCCGCGGATCGCCGCCGCCATCGACGGCATCGCCGTGCGCATGGCCCGCGGCGGCCGGCTGATCTACGCGGGCGCGGGCACCGCCGGGCGGCTCGGCGTGCTCGACGCCAGCGAGTGCCCGCCCACCTTCAACACCGCCCCGGACCAGGTCGTCGGGCTGATCGCGGGCGGGCCCGCCGCCATGGTGACCTCCATCGAGGGCGCCGAGGACAGCAAGGAGCTGGCCGCCGCCGACCTCGACGCACTGGGCGTCGGAGCGGACGACAGCGTCGTCGG
The DNA here is from genome assembly GCF_053890475.1 of Streptomyces sp. LZ34. Classification (NCBI taxonomy): domain Bacteria; kingdom Bacillati; phylum Actinomycetota; class Actinomycetes; order Kitasatosporales; family Streptomycetaceae; genus Streptomyces; species Streptomyces sp. LZ34. The sequence continues at coordinate 7,150,680 of NZ_CM132680.1, read as the reverse complement.
CATCTCCGCCTCCGGCCGCACCCCGTACGCGGTCGGCGCGGTCGAGCACGCCCGTCGGCTCGGCGCGCTCACCGTCGGACTGTCCTGCAACGCGGGCTCGGCGCTCGCGGCGGCCGCCGAGCACGGCATCGAGGTCGTGGTCGGGCCGGAGCTGCTCACCGGCTCCACCCGGCTGAAGGCGGGCACGGCCCAGAAGCTCGTGCTCAACATGGTCTCGACCATCACCATGATCCGGCTGGGCAAGACCTACGGAAACCTGATGGTCGATGTGCGCGCCTCGAACGAGAAGCTGCGCGCGCGCTCGCGCCGTATCGTCTCCCTCGCCACCGGCGCCCCCGATCCGCAGATCGAGGCCGCGCTGGCCGCCAGCGAAGGCGAGACGAAGCACGCCATCCTGGCCCTCCTCGGCGGGGTGGACGCCTCCACCGCCGCCCGGCTGCTGAGCGAGTCGGACGGCCACCTGCGGGCTGCCCTGGAGGCCGCACAGCCGTGATGACCGCGCGGTGAAACGCCGTCGGGGCGGCACCCTGGGAGAGGGTGCCGCCCCGACGTACCCGATGTTTCGGGCGGACAGCCGATCGACTTGAGGCGTCGATCAGAAGTCCATGTCACCGCCCGGCATGCCGCCCGGAGCGCCCGCCGCGGCGGCCTTCTCCGGCTTGTCGGCGATGACGGCCTCGGTGGTCAGGAACAGCGCGGCGATCGACGCGGCGTTCTGCAGCGCGGAGCGCGTGACCTTGGCCGGGTCGATGATGCCCTCGGCGATCAGGTCGACGTACTCGCCGGTCGCGGCGTTCAGGCCGTGGCCCGGGGTGAGGTTGCGCACCTTCTCCACCACGACGCCGCCCTCGAGGCCGGCGTTGACCGCGATCTGCTTCAACGGGGCCTCGAGCGCCAGGCGCACGGCCTGGGCGCCGGTGGCCTCGTCGCCGTCCAGCTCCAGCTTGTCGAAGACCGAGACGGTCTGGAGCAGGGCCACGCCACCACCGGCGACGATGCCCTCCTCCACGGCGGCCTTGGCGTTGCGCACCGCGTCCTCGATGCGGTGCTTGCGCTCCTTGAGCTCGACCTCGGTGGCGGCACCGGCCTTGATGACGGCCACGCCGCCGGCCAGCTTCGCCAGGCGCTCCTGCAGCTTCTCCCGGTCGTAGTCCGAGTCCGAGGACTCGATCTCGGCGCGGATCTGGTTGACGCGGCCCTGCACCTGGTCGGTGTCGCCGGCGCCGTCCACGATGGTGGTCTCGTCCTTGGTGACGGTCACCTTGCGGGCACGGCCGAGCAGGTCGACGCCCGCGTTCTCCAGCTTGAGGCCGACCTCCTCGGAGATGACGGTGCCACCGGTGAGGATGGCGATGTCGCCGAGCATGGCCTTGCGGCGGTCACCGAAGCCCGGGGCCTTGACGGCGACGGACTTGAAGGTGCCACGGATCTTGTTGACGACCAGGGTCGCCAGGGCCTCGCCCTCGATGTCCTCGGCGATGATCAGCAGCGGCTTGCCCGACTGCATGACCTTCTCCAGCAGCGGGAGGAGGTCCTTCACGCTGGTGATCTTCGAGTTGACGATCAGGATGTACGGGTCGTCGAGCGACGCCTCCATACGCTCCATGTCGGTGGCGAAGTACGGGGAGATGTAGCCCTTGTCGAAGCGCATGCCCTCGGTGAGCTCGAGTTCGAGCCCGAAGGTCTGCGACTCCTCGACGGTGATGACGCCTTCCTTGCCGACCTTGTCCATCGCCTCGGCGATGAGCTCGCCGATCTGGGTGTCGGCGGCGGAGATGGAGGCGGTGGAGGCGATCTGCTCCTTGGTCTCCACGTCCTTGGCCTGCTCGAGCAGCTGGGCGGAGACGGCCTCGACGGCCTTCTCGATGCCGCGCTTGAGGGCCATCGGGTTGGCGCCCGCGGCTACGTTCCGCAGGCCCTCCTTGACCAGCGCCTGGGCGAGGACGGTCGCGGTCGTCGTGCCGTCACCGGCGACGTCGTCCGTCTTCTTCGCGACCTCCTTGACCAGCTCGGCGCCGATCTTCTCGTACGGGTCCTCGAGCTCGATCTCCTTGGCGATGGACACACCATCGTTGGTGATCGTGGGGGCGCCCCACTTCTTCTCGAGGACGACGTTGCGGCCCTTGGGGCCGAGGGTGACCTTGACGGCGTCGGCGAGCTGGTTCATCCCGCGCTCGAGGCCGCGCCGCGCCTCCTCGTCGAACGCGATGATCTTGGCCATGTGAAGTGGTCCTCCCAAGACGGGGTGGATTGCTCCGGACCGCGCCTGGCGCCCGCGACGGACGGTCTGCCTGCCCTGCGGTTCCTTGCCCCGCACGGCCTGACGGACCTCACCAACCCGATCCTTCTGTCACTCTCACTCTTAGAGTGCTAACGCCAATGATTAGCACTCGACCCCCGAGAGTGCAAGCGTGAGTGGGTGACAGGACGGGACAAGCTGGTCGTCTGCACCCACGTCAAAGGGCCCGTTCCCCCAGGGGGTACGGGCCCTTTGAACGGTCCAGTCAGCTGCCTCGCGTCGGCGCGCTTCAGCCAACAGCCACGCGGACCATGTCCGCCTGCGGCCCCTTCTGACCCTGCGAGATCTCGAACTCGACCCGCTGGCCTTCCTCGAGGGTGCGGTAACCGTCCATCTGGATCGCGCTGTAGTGGACGAACACGTCCGCACCACCGTCGACCGCGATGAAGCCGTACCCCTTCTCCGCGTTGAACCACTTGACGGTGCCCTGAGCCATTCCTAACTCCCCTATTGCTGGCCCTTGCGCAGGACCGCACTCCGCGGACCCGGGTCAGACCTCACCCCCCGAGTCGAGGGGGGTGTGCGCCGGAACGCGTCGACCGCCGCTGAATGTATCTGTCCCACTGCCCTGTGCAACAGGTCAATCGGACGAGAATTCTGGCGACGGTCGAACGGTAATAAGCGGCAAATTCCTGCGAATTCAGGGCAAGCAGGGCCGGACATAAGGGATTAACCCGGCAATTCGCGCGCACACTTCACGCACAAGTTGACGAGTTCTCATATGCGGTCGGCGCGGAGGCCGCCAGAAGCCGACAGAAGGGGATCGCTTCAACTGTATCGCGGTTCTAAACACGGAATCGCCTCGTCCGTTTCTATCAGGACGAGGCGATTCCGTTTACCTCGGGGGGTACAACCGGGCCGTGAGCGGCTCAGCAGCCGCCCGCGACCGCCGGAATGATCGAGACACCGGCGCCGTCCGGGGTCGCCGTCTCCAGGCCTTCCGCGAAGCGCACGTCGTCGTCGTTGATGTAGACGTTGACGAAACGGCGCAGCTTGCCGGTCTCGTCCAGAACGCGGGCCGCGATGCCCTGGTGATTGCGGTCCAGGTCCGCCAGGACCTCGGCGAGGGTCGCCCCATCGGCGCTGACCTCGGCCTGCCCGCCGGTGTAGGTGCGCAGGATGGTGGGGATTCGGACATTGACGCTCATGAGCGTTTCACCTTCTGTGGGAATTGCAGCGGGGGCGAGGGACGAATTCAAGCCAGCTGGTTTGAGCCGGGCCGATTCAGGCCAGACCAGCTTCGCGGAACGCGTCGAGACTCGGGCGGATCACCGCCGTGGGCCCACTCGTCGGGGCGACCGCGTCGAGCGTCTTGAGGCCGTCTCCGGTGTTGAGCACAACGGTGGTGAGGGCGGGGTCCAGCACCCCGTTCTCGAGCAGCTTCTTCGTCACGCCCAGGGTCACCCCGCCCGCGGTCTCCGCGAAGATCCCCTCCGTACGGGCCAGCAGCTTGATCGCCGCGACGACCTGCTCGTCGTTCACGTCCTCAACCGCCCCGCCCGTGCGGCGCGCGATGTCCAGCACATACGGCCCGTCCGCCGGGTTGCCGATGGCCAGCGACTTGGCGATGGTGTTCGGCTTCTGCGGCCGCACCACGTCGTGGCCCGCCTTGAAGGCGGTGGAGACCGGGGAGCAGCCCTCGGCCTGAGCGCCGAAGATCTTGTAGGGCTTGTCCTCGACCAGGCCGAGCGCGATGAGCTCCTTCAGCCCCTTGTCGATCTTCGTGAGCTGCGAGCCGGACGCGATCGGGATGACCAGCTGGTCCGGCAGCCGCCAGCCGAGCTGTTCGCAGATCTCGTACGCGAGGGTCTTGGACCCCTCCGCGTAGTACGGCCGGAGGTTGACGTTGACAAAGCCCCAGCCCTCGCCCGCCGGGTCGCCGATCAGCTCGCTGCAGAAGCGGTTGACGTCGTCGTACGTGCCCTCGATGGCGACCAGGTCGCCGCCGTAGACCGCGGCCATGACGACCTTGCCCTGCTCCAGGTCGTGCGGGATGAAGGTGCAGGAGCGCAGGCCCGCGCGGGCCGCCGCGGCGCCGACCGCGCCCGCGAGGTTGCCGGTGGAGGAGCAGGAGAGGGTGGTGAAGCCGAAGGCGCGCGCGGCCTCGACGGCCTGGGCGACGACGCGGTCCTTGAAGGAGTGCGTCGGGTTCCCGGAGTCGTCCTTGATGTACAGCTCGCCGGTCACACCCAGCTCGCGGGCCAGGTTGTCGGCCTTCACCAGCTTGGTGAAGCCGGGGTTGATGTTGGGCTTGTCGGCCACGTCCGCCGGGACGGGCAGCAGCGGGGCGTAGCGCCAGATGTTGTTCGGGCCGGCTTCGATCCGCCGGCGCAGCCCCTCGGGGTCGCCGGTCGGCAGGTCGTACGCGACTTCGAGCGGTCCGAAACACTCCACACAGGCGAAAATGGGGCCGAGGGGGAAACGCTCACCGCACTCGCGACAGGACAGGGCGACGGCGGGGCCGAGCGAAACGGAAGAACCGGCAGAACCTGCGGAACCAGAAGAAGCGGTTGAACTTTCGACAGCTTGCACAGCCATGGAGGCGAGGCCCTTTCTCCTCATCTTCCTCACGGCGCATCTCGCCGCGAGCCGGAATTGGCACCTTCCCTAGCCGGGGCCCCGCTTCGTTGAGAATCGAATCAGGACCGGCTGGAGGGTTGCCGGGGCTTCAACGGGCCGTTCCCTCTGCCCCTCTGGATGAGCGGTATGACGCCGGGCCCAGCCCGGCGTGTTTGTCGCACGAAGACCCCCGACATACGACGGTCACGTGCGTTGTTCAAGACTGTAACCGAAGGCCCGGATGGTTGAGATAGTCGTCCGAAGCGCGAGATGCATCACAGCTGACGTGCTGGGACGCGGCTGACCCCGACGTACTTACCGCGAACTGTCCGCACACACAGCAGGGAGACATGGACGTGCTGGAAGAGGTGGAGCGCTGGCTGGAGGAGCGGTCCTGGTCCGCCGACGACCGTCCGCTCGACCGCCTGCTGGCCGCCAAGCGAGCCACAGGCAGAACGGTGAGCGTCGTCCTGCCCGCCCTCGACGAGGAGGCGACGGTCGGTGAGATCGCCGCGACCATCCGCCGCGAGCTGATGAGCCAGGCCACGCCCCTGGTCGACGAACTGGTGGTGGTGGACTCCGGGTCCACCGACCGCACCGCCGAGGTCTCCGCGGCGGCCGGGGCGAGGGTCGTGCACCGCGACTCCCTGCTGCCCGAGTTGCCGACGCTGCCCGGCAAGGGCGAGGTGCTGTGGCGCTCGCTGCTGGCGACCAGCGGCGACATCGTCTGCTTCATCGACGCCGACCTGCGGGAATTCGATGCGCGCTTCGTCTCCGGGATCGTCGGCCCGCTGCTGACCGACCCGGACGTGCACCTGGTCAAGGGGATGTACGACCGGCCGCTCCGCCCTGAGTTCAACGCGCTCGCCTCCGACAAGACAGTCGGCAGGACAGCCGGCAACACAGCCGGCCAGGGCGGACGGGTCACCGAGCTGGTGGCCCGGCCGCTGCTGAACCTGCACTGGCCGCAGCTGGCCGGCTTCGTACAGCCGCTCGGCGGCGAGTACGCGGCGCGCCGCACGCTGCTGGAGCGGCTGCCCTTCCCGGTCGGGTACGGGGTGGAGCTCGCCATTCTCATCGACTCGCTGCACACGGTCGGGCTCGACGCGCTCGCCCAGGTGGACCTCGGCGTGCGTATCCACCGGCACCAGGACGCGCAGGCGCTCGGCCGGATGGCGGCCACGATCTACCGCACGGCCCAGCTGCGGCTGGCCCGCGGGCATCTGGTGCGGCCGCGGCTGACCCAGTTCGACCGGGGCGAGGCCGGTTTCGTGGCGCGGACGAGCGCCGTGGACACGGAGGAGCGGCCGCCGATGATCGAGATCCCGGAGTATGTGGAGCGGCGTGCGGCGTGACGCCCGCCTGCCCCGACCGGGGCAAGAAGCCGCACGCACGTTTGCGCGACTCGTGAGGTGGCTAGGTACGCGACATGGCCTCCGAGCGCAGTGCTGCACAGGTCCTCGTCGCGTCCAACCGCGGCCCGGTCTCGTACACCCTGCGGGAGGACGGTTCGCTTGACCCCAAGCGCGGCGGCGGCGGGCTGGTCTCCGGCCTCAGTGCCATAGGGCCGGACACCGACGCCGTATGGGTCTGCGCGGCGCTGGGCGACGGCGACCGCGAGGCGGCCCGGCGGGCCGGGCCCGGGCATCTGGACCCGGGCGACACCGGCGGGCAGCTGGTGCGGATGCTCGACATCGCGCCGGAGGTCTTCGACGCCGCGTACAACGGCATCGCGAACTCGGTGCTGTGGTTTGTCCACCATCTGCTCTACCAGACGCCGCTCGAGCCGGTCTTCGACGCGGAGTTCCGCGCCCAGTGGGGCGCCTACCAGGCGTACAACGCGGCCTTCGCGGACGCCCTCGCCCAGGAGGCCGCCGAGGGCGCCGCCGTGCTGGTCCAGGACTACCACCTGGCGCTGGTGCCCAGCCTGCTCCGGGAGCGGCGGCCGGACCTGCGGATCGGCCACTTCTCGCACACCCCCTGGGCGCCGCCGGACTACTACCGGCTGCTGCCGGACGACGTGGCTGCGAGCGTGCTGCGCGGCATCCTGGGCGGCGACCGCGCCGCGTTCCTCACCGAGCGCTGGGCCCTGGCCTTCGCCGACTGCGCCGCGGCCGTGCTCGGCGCGGAGGTGGTGCGGGACGGCGCGCGGCTGTCCGTGCGCCTCGAGGGGCGCGAGACCCGGCTGGGCGTGCACGGCCTCGGCGCGGACGCGGACTTCCTGCGGAAGCGCTCGCGGGCCGCGGACGTCGACGAGCGGCTGACGGCCCTGCGCGCGCAGATCGGCCCCGGGCGCAAGACCGTCGTCCGGGTGGACCGCACCGAGCTGTCCAAGAACATCGTCCGCGGGCTGCTGGCCTACCGGCGGCTGCTGGAGACCCGCCCCGAGTGGCGGGAGCGCGTGGTGCACGTGGCCTTCGCCTACCCCTCCCGCCAGGACCTGGCCGTCTACCGCGAGTACACGGAGCAGGTGCGGCGGGTCGCCGACGCGATCAACGCCGAGTACGGCACGGAGGGCTGGCAGCCGGTCGCGCTCCATGTGAAGGACGACTTCGCGCGGTCGCTCGCCGCCTACCGGCTGGCGGACGTGGCCCTGGTCAACCCGATCCGGGACGGGATGAACCTGGTCGCCAAGGAGGTGCCGGTGGTCTCCGAGAAGGGCTGCGCGCTGGTGCTGTCGCGGGAGGCCGGGGCGTACGCGGAGATGGGCGACGACGCGCTGGTGGTGAACCCGTACGACATCGAGGCGACGGCTCGGGCGCTGCACGAGGCGCTGTCGATGGCGGACGGCGAGCGGGCGGAGCGTACGAAGCGGCTGGTGGCCGCCGCGACCGCGCTGCCGCCCGCGCAGTGGTTCCTCGCGCAGCTGCGGGAGCTGACGGACGCGTGACGCCTGCGGCGGGCCTTGCCCCCTACCCGCCTTCGACCGCCGCCGCCAGCGCGGTCAGCAGGTCCACGACCCCCGCGGGGCCGTCGACCACCAGGTCGGCCCGTTGGGCCAGCTCGGTGACCTCGGCGCTGCCGCTGCACACCAGCACCCCGGGCACCCCGCGCGACCTGAGCCGCTCCACCGCCGCGAACGCGGCCAGGTCCCCCAGGTCATCGCCCGCGTACAGCACGGCCCCGGCCCCGGTCTCCCGTACGTACTCGGTGAGGGCGACGCCCTTGTCCACGCCCGGCGGGCGCAGTTCGAGCACCAGGCGGCCGGGCTCGACGATCAGCCGGTGCCGCTCGGCGAGGTGGCGCAGCGGCTCGCGCAGCGCCTCGAAGGCGCGCTGCGGGTCGGCGGCGCGGCGGGTGTGGACGGCGACGGCGCGCCCCTTCTCCTCCACGGTGGCGCCACGCGCGCCGTCGGCCGCGGCGAGTACGTCCGGGAGTTCCGCCTGGGCCGCCGCGACGCCCGGGTGCGGGGGCGGGGCGGTGACCTCGCGGTCGGCGGCGTCCCAGCGCTCGGCGCCGTAGTGGCCGAGGATCACGAGGTGGTCGAGGCCCGCGGCCTCGGCGAACCCGCCGTACTCCACGGCGAGGGCGGCCGGACGGCCGGTGATCACCGCGACGGAGCGCAGCAGCGGGGCGATCCGGGAGAGCGCGGGCACGGCGCCGGGGTGGGCGCGGGCCTGGTCGGGGTCGGGGACGATGTCGGCGAGGGTGCCGTCGAAGTCGAAGGCGAAGACGGCCTCCCCGGGCCGCTGAAGGATCGCCGCGAGGCCCTCACGGCCGGCCGCTGTCGTGGGTACGGGAAGAGGGTGGCTGCCCATGCTGCCGACCCTATCGCCACGGGGGCGGGTGGGGTGGGGCGATGGGGGTGGCCGGCGGTCCCGGTCAGCGGCGGTCGCGCCGCGCCGCGCGCAGGCGGCGCAGGCGGTTGACGGTCACCGGGTCGTGGGCGAGGGCGCGGGGGTCGTCCAGGAGGGCGTTCAGGAGCTGGTAGTAGCGGGTCGGCGAGATGCCGAGCTGTTCGCGTATCGCGCGCTCCTTGGCGCCGGGCCCCGGCCAGCCGCGCCGCTCCACGGCGAGCACGGCCCGGTCCCGCTCGGACAGCCCGGCCACCTCGCCGGCCGCTTCCCCAGCCGCCTCGCCGACCGCCTCGACGGGCCCCTCGGCCGCCTCGCCGGGCACTGCCGCATGTTCCTCCGCGCGCCCGTCCCCAGGCCCGCCTTGCTGATCTTGCTCGCCCTGCTCGCCCTGCATCGCTAGCCCGCCGAAGTCTCCATCGCGTCGGCCTGGCGCTGGACCTCGCTGAGCACACCCGCCGGGTCGCCGCCCTTGGCGACCACCGAACCGATCTTCTTCTTCAGGTCCGCCTGAACCGTCGCCCAGGACGTCTTGTCCACCGGGTAGAACTGCGCCGTCTCCAGCTCGTCGAGGAACTTCCACAGCCGCTTGTACTCGCGGTCCCCGCGCATCGCGCCGGAGGCCTTGCTGGTCACCGGCAGCAGGTCGTACTGGCTGGTGAAGTCGAGCACGTTCTGCTCGTCGTACAGGAAGTCCAGGAAGAGCCCGGCCTGCCGGCGGTTGCCGTTCTGTTTGAAGGCCATGACCCAGTCGGCGACGCCCATGGTGGCCCTGGACTTCCCGTCGCGGCCGGGCAGCGGCGCGGTGCCGTACTCGATGCCGTGGCCGTCCGCCTGCTGCATCAGGGTCGGGTGGCCGTTGAGCATGCCGACCTCGCCGCGCGTGAAGGCGTCGAAGATGTCCTGGCGGTTGGTGCGGGCCGGGGCGTCGGGGCCGGTGAGGCCCTCGCCGACCAGCTCGTCGCGCAGCCACTCGAAGGTCTTGATGTTCTGGGTCGAGTCGATGGTGTAGCTGCCGTTGGTGTCGGTGTAGCCGCCATCGCCGCCGAGCAGCCACATCATGGTCTCGGCCTGTGACTCCTCGGGGCCGAGCGGCAGCCCGTAGGGGATCTTCACGCCGATCGCCTTGAGCTTGACGGCGGCGTCCTTCAGCTCGGCCCAGCTCTCCGGGGCCGAGGTGACGCCCGCCTCGTCGAACAGCTTCTTGTTGTAGAAGAACAGCCGGGCGCTGGAGACGAAGGGCAGCCCGTACTGCACCCGCTTGACCTCGCCCGCCCGCGCGAGCGACTCGATGAACCCGGCCTGGGTGGGGATGGAGAGCATCTGGTCGGCGCGGTAGAGCTTGCCCGCGGCGGCGAAGTCGGCGTACGCGCCGATCTGCGCGATGTCCGGGGCCTCGCCGCGCTTGACCATGGCGGCGACGCTCTTGTCGACCTCGGTCCAGCTCAGGATCTGGACATCGACCTTGATGTTCTCGTGCTTGGCCTCGAACTCCCGGGCCAGCTTGTCCCAGTACTTCTGAGAGCTGTTGGCCGAGCTGTCGCCGTAGTCGGCGGCCACCACCTTCAGGGTGACATCACCCGAGCCCGGGCCCTCGTTTCCGCACGCCGTCAGCGCGGGCGACATCGCCGCCGTCACGGCACCCGCCGCCGTCAGACCCATGAATCGCCGACGCTGCACTGCTCTTCCCCACCCTCGTGGCTTGACTATCCTCCTGGCCGGTTCCCAGGAGGGTCGAGCGAGTCTGCCCCGTATACCTCCACAGGGTCTACACCATACGGATATCGCTTCGGTATCGAACTTCACCTTTACGCGGACAACCGGAGCGTAGTCCACCGCCCGAACGGCGAGTGGACTAGACCTCTCACGGGGGATCGCGCGAGACTGTTCCCGTGAAACATGTCATCGCCCTCGATGTGGGCGGCACCGGTATGAAGGCCGCCCTCGTGGGGGCGGACGGCGCGCTCCTCCACGAGGACAGACGGCCCACGGGCCGGGAGCGCGGGCCGGAGGCCGTCGTCGCCACGATCCTCGACTTCGCCGCCGAGCTGCGCGCCATCGGCGAGCAGCGCTACGGCACCCCGGCCGCCGCGGCCGGGGTAGGCGTGCCCGGGGTCCTCGACGAGGACCGCGGCATCGCCGTCTTCGCCGCCAACCTCGGCTGGCGCGATGTGCCGCTGCGCGCCCTGCTGGCCGAACGGCTCGCCGGGACGCCGGTCGCGCTGGCCCACGACGTACGCATGGGCGGGCTGGCCGAGGGACGGATAGGAGCGGGCGAAGGAGCCGACCGCTTTCTGTTCGTGTCGGTGGGCACCGGCATCGCGGGAGCCATCGGCATCCACGGACACGTCGACCCCGGGGCCAACGGCTCCTCGGGCGAGATCGGCCACATCGTCGTACGGCCGGGCGGCCCGGCGTGCGGATGCGGGCAGTCCGGCTGCCTGGAGACGCTCGCCTCGGCCTCCGCGGTGGGCCGCGCCTGGGCGCGGGCGAGCGGCGACCCCGATGCCGACGCCGCGGACTGCGCCAAGGCCGTCGAGGCCGGCGACCCGCGGGCGGTGGCGGTGTGGCAGGAGGCCGTGGGCGCGCTCGCCGACGGCCTGGTCACCGGGGTCACCCTGCTGGACCCCGGGGTACTGATCGTCGGCGGCGGCCTGGCCGAGGCCGGGGAGACCCTGTTCGCGCCGCTGCGCACGGCGGTCGAGGAGCGGATCACGTTCCAGAAGCTGCCCTCTATCGTCCCGGCGGCCCTCGGGGACACCGCCGGATGCCTGGGCGCGGGTCTGCTCGCCTGGGATCTTCTCTCCACGGAGGTAAGCGCCTGATGGTCGGACGAACGGCTCCAACGGCTCCAACCGCTCGAACGGTTCTCATGGGCGCCCGGGTGGTGCTGCCGACCGGTGTGGTCGAGGACGGGCGGGTGACGGTCGAGGGCCGGCACATCGTCGAGGCGGGCGGGGCGGCGACCGGCAGCGGCGAGCCCGCCCCCGGCGGCGCCGCGCTCGATCTGACCGGCCACTGGATCGTCCCCGGCTTCATCGACATGCATGTGCACGGCGGCGGCGGCGCGTCCTTCTCGTCCGGCACCGCCGAGGAAGCCCTCACCGTCGCCCATACGCACCGCCGCCACGGCACCACCACCCTGCTCGCCTCCACCGTCACCGGCGACCTCGACGACCTCGCGCGGCAGGCCTCGGTCCTCTCCGAGCTGGTCGAGCAGGGCGAGCTGGCCGGCGTGCACTTCGAGGGCCCCTTCATCTCCCCGCACCGCTGCGGCGCCCACCAGCCGTCGCTGCTGCGCCACCCGGCCCCCGCGGATGTGCGCAAGCTCGTCGACGCCGCGCGCGGCACCGCGAAGATGCTGACCCTGGCGCCCGAACTGCCCGGCGGCCTGGACTCCGTGCGGCTGCTGGCCGACAGCGGCGTCATCGCGGCCGTCGGCCACACCGACGCGGCGTACGAGGCGGCGCTCGAAGCCGTCGAGGCGGGCGCGACCGTGGCGACGCACCTGTTCAACGCGATGCCGCCGCTGCTGCACCGCGAGCCGGGGCCGGTGGCCGCCCTGCTGGAGGACGAGCGGGTCACCGTCGAACTGATCAACGACGGCACGCATCTGCACCCCGCCGCGCTGCGCCTCGCCTTCCGCCGCGCGGGCGCCGACCGGGTCGCCTTCATCACGGACGCGATGGGCGCGGCCGGCATGAGCGACGGGGTCTACCCGCTGGGCCCGATGGAGGTCGAGGTCACCGACGGAGTCGCGCGGATCAGCGGCGGCCCGACGGCCGGTTCGATCGCGGGCTCGACCCTGACCCTCGACCGCGCCTTCGCCCGGGCCGTGACCCTCGACGGGCTGAGCGTGCCCGAGGCCGTACGGGCGCTGTCCGCCACCCCCGCGAAGGTCCTGGGCCTCGACGACCGGGTGGGCTCGCTGGAGGCGGGCAAGGACGCCGATCTGGTCGTGCTGGGCGAGGACTTCGCGGTGGTGGGCGTGATGCGCCGGGGCGCATGGGTGATCGATCCCGAAGTGGGCTGATTCGCCACCTTGGTCAGGCGGGCCGGCCCCCATAGGGGCTGGGCCCGCCGCCGCCGTTTTGGCATGATCCTTCACAGCCGCACACACCCGCGGAACACACGGGCGCACACCGGGCCGGGGGACGGACGAAGGGGATGCCAGGGTGATCCTGACGGTCACGCTCAACACCGCCCTGGACATCACCTACCAGGTGCCACGCCTGCGCGCCCACACCACCCACCGCGTCACCGAGGTCACCGAGCGGCCCGGCGGCAAGGGCCTCAACGTCGCCCGGGTACTGTCCGCCCTCGGCCACCGCACCGTCGTCACGGGCTTCGCCGGGGGCGTGACGGGGACGGTCCTGCGGGAGCGGCTCGCCGAGCTCGGCGGCGGGGTGACGGACGCCCTGGTGCCGATCGCCGGGACGACCCGGCGCACCGTCGGCGTCGTCGACGCCGGCTCGGGCGACTCCACCCAGCTCAACGAGCCCGGCCCGATCGTCACCACCCCCGAGTGGTCCGCGTTCCTCGGCGCGTACGCCGAACTGCTGCGCGAGGCGTCCGCGGTCGCGCTGTGCGGCAGCCTGCCGCCCGGCGTCCCCGTCGGGACGTACGCCCGGCTCATCCGGGAGGCGCGCACGGCGGGCGTCCCCACGCTGCTGGACACCAGCGGCGAACCGCTGCGCCGCGGCATCGCCGCCCGCCCCGACATCGTCAAGCCGAACGCCGACGAACTCGCCGGGCTCACCGGCTCCACCGAGCCGCTGCGCGCCGCGCGCGACGCCCGGCGGCGCGGGGCGCGCGCGGTGGCCGCCTCGCTCGGCGCGGACGGCATGCTCGCCGTCACCGCCGAGGGCACCTGGCGGGCCGCCCCGCCGCGCCGCCTCGCGGGCAACCCGACGGGGGCGGGGGACTCCGCGGTGGCCGGGCTGCTGTCCGGTCTGGTCGACGGGGCTCCGTGGCCGGACCGGCTGGCACGCGCGGTGGCCCTGTCGGCGGCGGCCGTACGGGCCCCGGCGGCGGGCGAGTTCGACCGCGCCACCTACGAGGGGCTGCTGGGGCGGATCGAGGTCACCGAGGACCCGGCGGCCTGAGCGGCCCTCGCGGCCTCACTTGTTCTCGAGCCACATCTGGTCGAGGTTGACGTTGCACTTGTCGCCCGCCTCGCAGGACACCTTGACCGTGTTGGTGCCAGGGTTGAGGTTGACGATGGTCCAGGTGTACGTCCAGCCCTTCTCCCAGTCGCCCTGCTTCGCTTTGGCGTAGTTCTTCATGCGGAGCGGCTCGGTGGCCTGCTTGCCGTTGACGTTGAGGGAGAGGCCCTGGTCCTCGCCGGGCACGCCGTACTGCACGTACAGCTTGTACGAGCCGCTCTTGTCGACGTCCACGCTCCAGGTCGCGGACGCGCCGGGGGTGTTCAGCCCGCCGACGTACTTACCACCGTCGGCCTTGGCGCCCGGGATGTCCGTCGCGGGCGCCGCGCCGCCCTCCAGGCTCATGCCCCACGCGTCCTCGGTGGGCAGCGGGGACGGCTTCTTGGTCGGCTTGGCGGTCTCGCTGGGCTTGACGCTCGCGCCCGCCGTGGACGAGTTGGTGGGGTCGGCCTTGTCCTTCTTCTCGTCGTCGCCGCCGTTCGTGATCATCGCGACGCCGATGCCGACCACGACGACGGCGACGACGGCGAGCGCGCCGATGAGCAGCCCCTTGTTGTTGGGGCCACGGCCGCGGCCGCCGCGCGAGGGCCCCGGCTGGCGGGGGGCACCGCCGGGCAGGGTCTCGGGGGCGGCGTAGTGGGCGTTCTGCTGCCCGTAACCCTGCTGCTGACCCTGGCTGCCGTGCGCCTGCTGGTTCGGAATCTGCTGGGTCTGCTGCTGGTACTGCTGCTGGTATTGCTGCTGGTTCTGCTGCCCGTAGGTGCGCTCGCCGACCGCGCGGACGTGGTTGTACGAGGTGCGGGGGACCCCTGGCTGGTGCGGGGCGGTCGGGCCCGGGTAGCCGTAGCCGCCGGTCCGGGGGGCGGAGCCCGACTGTCCCGGCTGACCGTCCTGCCCGCCCTCTGAGCGGTACAGATAGGCGAACGGGTCGTCATTCTCCGGCGTGTCCGAGCCGTTGTTGCCGGCCGTCATCCCTCTCGTCACTCCCCTGTACATATGGCCAACGGCGCTCAGGTGCGAACGCGCCATGACAGCTCATATCAGGGCCGGGAAGGCCGCAACAGGGCATGCACTGTCCGGATGGCCAATATTCATGGTCGATTCACCGTCGGCGGCAGTGCCGCATCGGGGCAGCCTACCGTGCCAAAGAGAACGCGAGTCAGCGAAGGCTCATCCGGCGCGGCGGCGGTCCCTGGAGCGCGACCGCTTCTCGATATACATCCGCTGGTCAGCCGATTGCAGCACTTCCTCGGCCGTCATCCCGCAACTGGCCCAGCCGATACCGAAGCTGGCCCCGACCCGGACGGCCCGGCCGTCGACCCGGATCGGCGGGGTGATCGCGTTGCGCAGCCGGACGGCCAGGTCCTTGGCGTCGGCCCGGCCGAGGCCGTCCGCGAGGACCACGAACTCGTCGCCGCCGAGGCGGGCCACGGTGTCCCCCTCCCGCACCCCGGCGGCCAGCCGGCGGGCGACCTCGATGAGCACGGCGTCGCCCGCGTGGTGGCCGAACCGGTCGTTGATCGACTTGAAGCCGTCCAGGTCGCAGAAGAGGACGGCCAGCCCCTTGTGGCCGTCGTCGACGTCGTCGTCCTCCCGTGGCGCGATGGCGTGCACATGGGGCTCGTACGGGATGCCGCCGCCCGGCCTGTCGAACGCACCCGACCCGCCGGGCCCGCCCGGCCCCGGCCCGTCGAAGACAGCCGGCGTGCCTGGCGTGCCCGGCGTGCTGAAGACGCCTGGCGTGCCGAAGACCCCCGGCTCGTCGAAGACGCCCAGCCCCTCGAACTCGTCGTAGCCGCGGGAGAGCCCGCCCGCCCCGGCGGCGTCGCCCCCGGACCCGGATTCCCCGGACCCCGATTCCCCGGACCCGGACTCCCCGGGCCGCGGCGGGTTGCCGCACAGCCTGCTGCCGAGGCGGGTGCGCAGCTCGGCGCTGTTGGGCAGGCCGGTCAGCGAGTCGTGGCTGGCGCGGTGGGCGAGTTGCAGCTCGTGATGCTTGCGCTCCTCGATGTCCTCGACGTGGGTGAGCAGGAAGCGCGGGCCGTCGGCCGCGTCGGCGACCACGGAGTTGCGCAGGCTCACCCAGACGTAGCTGCCGTCCCGGCGGGCCAGCCGCAGCTCGGAGCGGCCGCCCTCGGCGGAGGTGCGCAGCAGGGTGCCGATGTCCTCGCGGTGAACGAGGTCGGAGAAGGAGTAACGGCGCAGGGCGGAGGCCGGGCGGCCCAGCAGCCGGCACAGCGCGTCGTTGGCGCGCAGCAGCCGCCCGTGCTGGTCGCCGCCCATCTCGGCGATGGCCATGCCACTCGGCGCGTACTCGAAGGCCTGCCGGAAGCTCTCCTCGCTGGCGCGCAGGGCCTGCTGTTCGCGCTCCAGGCGCAGCAGCGCGCGCTGCATGTTGGCGCGCAGGCGGGCGTTGCCGATCGCGGTGGCGGCTTGAAAGGCGTACATCTGCAGGGCCTCGCGCCCCCATGCGCCGGGGCGGCGGCCGCTGCTCGGCCGGTCGACGGATATGACGCCGATCAGCTCGCCGCCCGCGCCGCCCGCCGTGTACATCGGGGCGAACAGCCGGTCCATGGGATGCCACTCGTCGGGGAAGCGGGGCACCGGCCCTGGGGTGTGCCACTGCGGAACGTCGTCGTCGTCGAGCACCCACCCCTCGGTGTACGGGATGAAGCGCAGGGCACCCCAGCGGTCGCCCATGGACAGCCGGCGCTCCCAGGAGGCGCGCGAGCCGACCCGGCCGGCCATCAGGGCCTCGGCCCCGGCGTTGCCGCCGACGGCCGCGACGACCAGATCGCCGTCCTGGCGGACCAGATTGACAGCCGAGAGCTCGTAGCCGAGCCCGGCGATCACCCCGTCGGCGACGGTCTGCACGGTGTCGGCGAGGCTGCGGGCGGTGTTCAGATCGGCGACCACCTGGTGCAACAACCGCAGGGTCGCAAGGCGGATGTACGGCTCCGACTCGGTCTCCATCGCTCGCTACTCCCCCGAGACCTCGACAGCAACTCCTGGCTTCTTGTCGTCCTTCTTGTCGTCCTTCTTGTCGTCCGACTTGTCGTCCGATTGCCATGGCCACTGAATCACAGCGAGCTGTTCACTCGGTACACAGGGTCAACAATTACTGCCTGGTGTGAGTCATGTCACAGACAGTGTTCAAGCCTTGGAGACAAGCGTGGGAGCGCTCCTGAATTTTGTGAATGCAAATCCCGAAACACCATTCAGCCACTCATCCGAAGGTCGCGGACTGCCGCCCCCGGCGTACGGCGGATACGGCCCGCGACCTAGGACCGGCCTGGTCCCGGGGCCCGATGCGGGGCCCCCCGGGCCCGCGTTAGCGTTCGGTACGTGCCGCACCCATCGAGTTCCGCCCCGGCCCAGCCCGCCATCCCCCATGCTGGTGGGGTGAGTGAGGACGAGTTCCGTGCCGCCCTGTCCCGACTCTCCACGGGCGTGGTACTGGTGACCGCCCACGACCCGGAGGACGGGCCGCGCGGCGAGGACGTCGGCATGACGGCCACCGCGTTTATGTCGGTGTCACTTGACCCGCCGCTCGTCATGGTAAGCGTTCGCAACGGCTCGCGGATGGACGACCTACTGACCCGACAGCCCCTCTGGGCGGTATCGGTCCTGTCGGAAAGTCAGCGCCACATAGCGGGACGATTCGCCATGAAGGGTCGTATCAGCGACAGACTGCTGTTCGAGGACATCCCCTATACGCGCGGTGACGCCACGGGCGCACCCCTCGTCGGCGGAGCGCTCGCGGTCGTGGAGAGCCGCACCGAGCAGCGGGTGACGGCGGGCGACCACACACTGGTGGTGGGCCGGGTGCTGTCGGCGGGGACCCCGAGCGCGGACGGCGGCCCGCTGATGTACTTCCGGGGCCGCTACCGCACGCTGGGGTAGCCTCCCCCACGCTCCCCCAGCGACCGAGAGACCCGAAACACCCATGGAAATCTGGATCAACCCCGCCTGCTCCAAGTGCCGCTCCGCGCTGACCCTGCTGGACGCCGAGGGCGCCCAGTACACGGTGCGCCGCTATCTGGAGGCGCCGCCGACCGCCCAGGAGATCGAGGACGTCCTGCGCCGCCTCGGCCTGGAGCCCTGGGACATCACCCGCACCGGCGAGTCCGTCGCGGCCGAACTGGGCCTGGCGGACTGGCCGCGCGAGGAGTCCGCCCGCGCCCGGTGGATCGAGGCGCTGGCCGCCCATCCGATCCTGATCCAGCGGCCGATCATCACGGCGGACGACGGCACGGCGGTGGTGGGCCGCACCCCGGACGCGGTCCGCTCCACCCTCCCCTAGCCAGCCTCGGCTATTCGGCCGGGTCGCTGGACAGGCCCCAGGGCCATTCGACATCACCCACCGGGTGGACGAGCTTCCCGGAGGCGAAGACGGCGTACTCCGGCCGCCACCCGTAGGCGAAGTCCGGGTCGTCGGCGAACCGCAGTGCCAGGGTGCGGACAGGCAGGCACGGCCATGCTTCGACTTTGAGCGACAACGGAGTGACCTGCGAGCAGGTAACGCAGCCGGTGAACATGTCGACCCGCGTCTCGCACCGACCACCACCCGTGAAGATGTATGAGGCGCCCATCCGCTTGGGCTCATGGGCGACGAGCCGTTCGAAGCCCGCCTCATCCAGCCGCGTCAGCAGGAAGTCGAGCAACTCCTCCACGAAGCCCTCAAAGCGCGCCACCCCGACCAGCCCCGATCAATCCCAGTCCCCTAGCCCCAGTCCCGCCCGGACCGCCCCCGCTTGGTGTCGCCGCGCTGCTTCTTCTCCCGCAGCCGCCGCTCGTTGATACCGCGTGGGATACGGGTCGCACGGCGCGGCTTGGGCGGCGGCGCGGTCGCCTCGGCCAGCAGCGACGCGAGCCGGACCGCCGCCGTCTCACGGTTGCGCCACTGCGAGCGGTGCTCGGACGCCCGTACGGTCACCACTCCGCCGACCAGCCGCCCCGCCAGCCGCTCCAGCGCGCGCTGCTTCCACACCGGCGGAAGCGCCTCGGTCTCGGCCAGGTCGAAGCGCAGCTCCACCTGGCTGTCGCTGGTGTTGACGTGCTGCCCGCCCGGCCCGGACGACCGCGAGAAACGCCACATGAGCTCGGCCTCCGGCAGGGAGACCGAGCCACGGATGACATAGGGCCCGGACATGCCCCCTATGATCCCGCGCCGGCGGAGGGCCGTCACCTGCTTTTGCGCCGCGGCGAGGGCGAGCCGCTCGGCGATAAGGTTTGGCAAAGAAGGTAAAGGAACCTGGAACCGGCGGGCGGCTGACGGCGTTGTGGAGGGTGACGGTAGCTTCGTCCGGAGTACGAAGCCCTGAGGACTCGACCACCACGAAAGGGACACCCCATGGCTGTAAGCCTGTCCAAGGGCGGCAACGTCTCGCTCACCAAGGAGGCACCGGGCCTGACCGCCGTCACGGTCGGCCTCGGCTGGGACGTCCGCACCACCACCGGCACCGACTTCGACCTGGACGCAAGCGCCATCGCCGTGAACCCGAGCGGCAAGGTCTACTCGGACCAGCACTTCATCTTCTTCAACAACAAGTCCACCCCGGACCAGTCCATCGTCCACACCGGTGACAACGTCACCGGCCAGGGCGAGGGCGACGACGAGCAGATCAACGTCAACCTGGCGGCCCTGCCCGCCGACGTCGAGAAGATCGTCTTCCCGGTCTCCATCTACGACGCCGAGTCCCGCAGCCAGAACTTCGGCCAGGTGCGGAACGCCTTCATCCGCATCCTCAACCAGGCCGGCGGCGCCGAGATCGCCCGCTACGACCTCAGCGAGGACGCGGCGACCGAGACCGCCATGGTCTTCGGCGAGCTGTACCGGAACGGCGCGGAGTGGAAGTTCCGCGCGGTCGGCCAGGGCTACGCCGCGGGTCTGTCCGGCATCGCCAAGGACTTCGGCGTCAACGTCTGACGGACGTAGCGCACGAAACACTGAGGGCCGCCCCGTCAAGGGGCGGCCCTCAGCCGTGTCAGCGGTCCCGGCGGATCAGCAGCGGATCAGAATTCGCTGGTGTCCAGCTCGAATTCGAAGGGATATGGCAGGGCGACCGTCTTGCCGATCTCCACCTCGGTCCGCCGAGCGTAACGCTGCCCGGACGGCTCGGTGTGCACGACCACGTGGCCCCTATCCCTGTCGATCAGGAGATAACAGGGGATGCCCGCCTGGGCGTAACCGCGCAGCTTCGGTCCTCGGTCGTTCTCGGCGGTCCAGTGCGAGGTGACCTCGCCGACAAGCAGCGTGGGGCTGGGGTCGTGGTACTCCAGCGCGTCGCTGAAGCTGCCTTTGGGCGCGATGACGAGATCGGGTACGACCTTGCCGGTGGGTGACGCGCCCGGGATGAGAAGCCCGATGCCGGTGTACCGCCCCAGGTCCTTCCGGTGGTCGCGCACTTGCCCCGTCACTTCGGACACAATCTCTTCGTGCTCGCCATCGGCGGGAGGCACCACGTGGATTTTCCCTTCGATGAGTTCCACGCGCCACCCCTCAGGGGTTGCCGCGCTCAACGCCACGAAGGCTTCCTCGACCGATGAAGCGGTGTTCCCGTCGGTGTCCGTGTGCGGTACACGCTCGGAGGCCATCAGTGCCACGGTGGACCTCCTTCGTACGGAGCGACACTCCCAGCCTAGGCGAGCAGCCGAGGGGTGAATGGGCCAGACATCACCCATACGAGAAATGTCCAGCGTTCCCGCAGGTCAGCACGTGACCCAGTCCTACCTCTTGGCGGCGTGGTCGACGAGGAGACCCGCTGCCACGGCTCCAGGAGGATTCGTGAAAACACGTACCGTCATCGCCGCGACACTGCTGGCCTTTGGTGCTGCGGCGTGGGGGGCTCCCGCGACGGCGGCCCCGGCTACCGCCGCGGCCACCTGCCACGGACCCACCTGCACCGGGCAGGAGACCAACGGCACGACATGTGCCAACGACGCGCGCAACGTACGGACCACGACGTCCCAGGGGCGCACCATCATCCTGCGGTACAGCCCGTCCTGCCGAGCCGCCTGGGGCAAGATCATCAGGGCGTCAGTCGGAGACAGGGTCGACGTCGCGAACAGCAAGGCCCCCAGCAACTACTACACCAGCCGCGTCAACTCCGGCAGCGACGCACACACCCGCATGGTGAACGACGCCGGATACGTCGCGAACTCCTGCGGCCGCACCGCATCGGGTGCGTCGCTGGGATGCACCCAGGTCTACTGACGACCCACCGCGCAAAGGGCCGCGCACCGGCCCGGCAGTCATCCCAGCCCGCCGGGGCACACCCACCAGGTGTGCCCCGGCCCGCCGCACCGTCCGCGACTACGAACGCCTTCCCCAGCGCAGGGCCACTGTGCACGCCCAGCGCCTCGTCGGGCCCTGCCCCCTGGAGAAGAACTATGGAGGCTGCGTCATAACAGCGCCCGCCACCGAGCCGTTCATGCCTCGCTCCACGGAGGCGGCGAGCAGAAGCAGAGCGTCAGGAGTCAGGTCCGCCCCTGCACCAGGGCCCGCGCGACAAGATCCTCGGACAGCTCGCGCAGCCTCCGCCGCGCCTGCGCGTCGTAGGCCTGGGAAGCCGCACGGAATTCCTCCGCGCCGTTGAAGTAGCGGCCGGAAGGCACGCCGCGCGCGGGTGCGGCGAGGAGGTGAAGGACCGCTTCCATGCCTTCCTCGACCGTGCTCCACGGCGCGACGCCGGCCTCGCGGACCATGGTCGTGGCCATGTACGTCGCGGGGTGCAGCGCGCCGACGAAGACGGCGGCGGGGTCGAGTTCGTCGGCCAGGTCGAAGGTGAACATGATCTGGGCGAGCTTGCTCTGCGCGTAGGCGCGCGAGCGGTCGTAGCCGCGCTCCAGCATGACGTCGGTGAAGTCGAGCGCCTGCTGGCCCACGGAGGCGACGTTGACGACGCGGGCCGGGGCGGAGCGGGTGAGCAGGGGCAGCAGGCGGCGGGTGAGGTGATAGCCCGCGAGGTAGTTGACAGCGAACCGGAGTTCGTAGCCGTCGGCGCTCTCCTCGCGGCCCCGGCCGGACGGGCCGCCGCCGAGGCCGGCGTTGTTGATCAGGACGTCCAGCCGGTCGTGGCGGGCGAGGACTTCGTCCGCGAGGCGGTCCACCGCCCGCAGGTCGGCCAGGTCGGCGAGCAGCACCTCGGCGCTGCCGCGACCCGCACCGGACCCGAGCCCGGACCCGACCGCCGCATCCCGGACGCGCTCGCACACCTCCTCCGCCCGCTCCGCGTCCCGTCCGTGGATCAGCACATGCGCGCCCTCGGCGGCGAGCCGCACGGCCAGCTCGCGCCCGAGCCCGTCCGTCGAGCCGGTGATCAGTACGGTCCGGCCCGCGACCGCGGGGCGCACCGTCACAGCGCCGCCGCGTTGAGCCGCAGGCCGCCGTCGACCGACAGGACGGTGCCCGTGGTGTAGCTGTTGCCGATCAGATACCCGATGGCGTCGGCGATGTCCTCCGCCATGCCCACGCGCCCGGCCGGGGTGACCTTGGCGTAGCTGTCGAAGGCCTGCTGCCGCGCCTCGGCGGGCATCCAGTCCCACCACGGGGTGGCGACGACGCCCGGGGAAACCGCGTTGACCCGCACCGGCGCGAGTTCCACGGCCAGCACCGGGACCATGGCTTCGACGGCCGCGTTGACCGCCGCCAACCCCGCCGTGCCGGGCAGCGACGCGCCGGACGATCCCGCGGTGATGAACGTCAGCGAGCCTTCGGGGGCGAGCACCTCGAGCGCCGCCCGCGCGGCGACCGTCTGGGCGATGAGCTTGCCCTCGACCGCGGTGCGCAGCTCGTCGACCGCCAGGTCCTTGAAGGGGCCGGCCGCCGAGGCGCCGGTGGCGGTGATCACGACATGGTCGACCGTGCCGAGGCCGGTGAAGAAGGCGCGCATCGCCGCCTCGTCACGCGCGTCCACGGACTGGCCGGTGGCGCCCTCGCCCAGCTTTTCCAGGGCGGCCGCCAGACGGTCCGCGTCCCGCCCGGTGATCACGACCTCGCGGCCCGCGGCCGACTGCCGCTCGGCCGCGGCCAGCCCGATGCCCGAGGTACCGCCGATGACCACGATTCGTTCTGTCATTGCTTGCTTCTCCTCAACACCATTTACGAGGCACGGTGACTCGTTAAATCTAATTCGAGGCATGGTGTCTTGTAAAGTGGGTTCCATGACAGGCACCCCGGCGCGCGGCAGACCGCGCAGTGAGCAGGCACGGCGAGCCGTCCTGGCCTCGGCGCTGGAGCTGTGCCAGCGCGACGGCTTCCAGCCGCTGACTATCAAGGGGATCGCCGAGGCGGCCGGGGTCGGGCGGCAGACGGTCTACCGCTGGTGGCCGACGAAGGAGGCCGTACTGCTGGAGGCGTTGCGCGACCTGACGGAGCGCGAGGCCCCGACCCTCCTCCCGGACACCGGCGATCCGCTCCGCGATCTGGAGTCGTTCCTGGTCGCCGCCTACACCATGACCGCGCGGCTGACCGGCCAGGCCGTCGCCGGGCTGATGGCCGAGGCCCAGCGCGACCCCGAGCTCGCCGACCGGCTGCAGGCCGGGCTGCTCGCGGCGCGCCGCCGGGCGCTGCGCGAGGTGCTGGAGCGGGCGGTACGGCAGGGGAAGCTGAGCGAAAACGCGGCCTCGCTCGACCTCGCCGTCGATCTCGCCTTCGGGGTGATGTGGTACCGGCTCATGAGTCGGCACGCGCCCGTGGACGCCGGGCTCGCCCACGAGGTGTCGGCCTCGCTGCGCCGACTGCTCGCCCCTCCGGGCGACGCTGCCCCGCCGGGCGAGGCCGATGCCGGGTAGGGCCCGCCGGGTAGGGCCCGCCGGGTAGGGCCCGCCGGGTAGGGCCCACGCGCCCCCGGCAGCGCGGGCCGAGGTCACGCCTGGCGCGTGGGGAGGACGATCACCTGGCGCAGGTTCACATGGGCCGGGCGGCTGGTGACATACGCGATCAGGTCGGCGATGTCCTCGGAGGAGAGCCCTCCGAGGGCGGCGAACATGTCGTCCAGCTGGCCGGTCGCCTCCGCGTTGTCGACGTGGTCGGCGAGCTCGCTCTCGGTCAGCCCGGGCTCGAGGTTGGTGACGCGCACGTTCCGCGGGCCGAGTTCGGAGCGCAGTGACGCCGACAGATGGGTGAGCGCGGCCTTCGTCGCCGAGTACACCGCGTAGTTGGGGAACGTCATATGCGCTCCGATGGAGGAGATGTTGACGAGGTCGGCGGGCCTGCCGTCCGCCGCCGCGGCCAGCAGGTCCTGGGTGAAGGCGCCCACGACGCGCAGCGCTCCGGTGAGGTTGGTGTCCACCATGCGGGTCCACTCGTCGGCCCGGCCGGCCTCGACCGGGTTCGGCAGCATCACCCCGGCGCCGTTGACCACCAGGTCCACCGGGCCGAACGCGTCGTGGACCCGGGCGACACCGGCGGCGACCGCGGCCTCGTCGGTCACATCGACCGGGACCGCGAGGGCCTGCCCGCCGTCGGCCGTGATCTTCCCGGCCAGTTCCTCCAGCCGGTCGGCGCGCCGCGCCCACAGCGCCACCCGGGCGCCCCGGGCGGCGAGCAGCCGGGCGGTCGCGGCACCCATGCCGCTGGCGGCCCCGGTGACGACGGCGGTGCGCCCGGCGAGGTCGGCGGTACCCGCGGCGTGGTCGGTCGTGCGCCCGGCGAGGTCGGTCCGGCGCGAGTCTGCGTGGTTCATCTCGTGTGCTCCTGAGGTGTCGTGCGGTGGTGTCGCGTGGTGGTGTCGTGCGGTGGTGTCGCGTGGTGGTGTCGTGCGGTGCGGGAACCCCCCGCCACGTCCTCAAGGTTGCGGCCCTCGCGCCGCCGTACCCAGGGTGATGCTTTTCCTGGGTCTGCCAGTACCAGGTTGGCGGCGGAGGGCTCGCCTACCCTCAAGGCATGCACGACGACGCTCTCGGTGACTTCCTGCGCTCACGGCGCGCCCGTATACGCCCCGAAGAGGTGGGGCTGATCTCCCATGGGCGCCGCCGGGTACCGGGGTTGCGCAGGGAGGAGGTGGCCCAGCTGGCCGGGGTCAGCGTGGACTACTACGTCCGGCTGGAGCAGGGGCGCGGGTCGAACGTGTCCGACGCGGTGCTCGACGCGGTCGCGCGGGTGCTGCGGCTGACCGAGGCCGAGCACACCCATCTGCGGGATCTGGCCAGGCCGAAGCGGGGCCGGGGCCGAGGGGCGGCGCGGGAGGGCGGCGGGCGGGCGCTCCGTATGGGGGTGCGCACCCTGATGGAGACCATGACGGGCACACCCGCCTTCGTCCTCGGACGGCGGATGGACATCCTGGCGTGGAACGCCCTCGCGGACGCGGTGTCGGGCTTCTCCGCGATGGCCGAGGGGGAGCGCAACGCCGCCCGGCACACCTTCCTGGACCCGGCGGCCCGCGAGTTCTACACCGACTGGGCCACCGTGGCCGCGGAGACGGTGGCCTATCTGCGGCTGGACGCGGGACGGCACCCGGGCGACCCGCTGATGGCATCGCTGATCGGTGAACTGGCCATGAAGAACGAGACATTTCGCCGACTCTGGGCCGACCACCCGGTCAAGGAGAAGACACACGGGGTCAAGCTCATGCGCCATCCGGTCGTGGGCGATCTGGAGCTGGGATACGAAACGCTCGCTCTGCCCGGCGATCCGGACCAGCTCCTGGTCGCGTACACAGCCGTGCCGGGCTCGGCCGCCGCGGAGAAGCTGGCGGTGCTCGCGAGCTGGGCGGCCAGCCAGGGCGGGGCGGGTTCGGCGGCCGAGGGCGGCCGCGCGAAAAGTGACAAGCCCTCATCTTCCAGGCGCGGCTGAGTGGCGAAAACCTGACCTGAATCGCCTCCGAAGAGACAACGCCAAGTCAAATTCTTGTTTCAGACCTGTCCGAACAGGTCGTTCGATGACAATCTCTGCTCGGTCACCGCGCATGTCAGATGCACGTCAGATGACCGCGCGCCAGGTGCCGGCACCACCGAAGCATGCACCACTCACGCATCACTCATGCACCACTCCTCGCACCACCGGGCGGCCCACCCATGGCTGCCCGCACCCCCTACACAGGGCCGCGACCCCGCGGACCCCAAGGCAAGGAGACCGAGTGAGATCCATCGCTTCCGCCACCCGCAAGAAGACCCTTCGCACCGCGGCCCTCGTCGCCTCCGCCGCGATGGTCGTGATCGGCGTACAGACCGGCCCGGCCAGCGCCCAGGCCGAGCGCAGCCGTGAAGCGGGCGCGACGGCGCTGCCGCTCTCCGCCCAGGAGCGCGCGTCCGCGATCAAGGCCGCGCAGGCCGACGCCTCCGCCCAGGCCGAGTTCCTCGGGCTCGGGGCCCAGGAGAAGCTCCTGGTGCGGGACGTCATCAAGGACGCGGACGGCACGGTTCACACCCGCTACGAGCGTACGTACGCCGGGCTGCCCGTCCTCGGCGGCGACCTGGTCGTCCACGAGAAGGCCGGCGGCGCGCGCAGCGTGACCAAGGCGACCTCGGCCAAGATTTCCGTGCCGACCACCTCCGCCGACGTGCCGTCCGCCGACGCCAAGAGCGCAGCTCTCAAGGCGGCGCCCACCGACGACAAGGCCGGCAAGTCGCCGCGCAAGGTCATCTGGGCGGCGACCGGGAAGCCCGTCCTGGCCTGGGAGACCGTCGTCACCGGCATGCAGAAGGACGGCACCCCGAGCGAGCTGCATGTCATCACCGACGCCGCCACCGGCAAGAAGCTGTTCGCCGACGAGGCCGTCGAGACCGGCAGCGGCACCAGCAAGTACAGCGGCACGGTGACGCTCGGCACCACCAAGAGCGGCAGCACCTACAGCCTCACCGACAGCACGCGCGGCAACCACAAGACCTACGACCTGAACCAGGGCTCGTCGGGCACCGGCACCCTGTTCACCGACGCCGACGACGTGTGGGGCGGCGGCCGCCAGACGGCCGGCGTCGACGCGCACTACGGCGCCGCGTTGACCTGGGACTTCTACAAGAACGTGCTGGGCCGCAACGGGATCAAGAACGACGGCGTCGGCTCGTACTCCCGGGTCCACTACGGCAACAGCTACGTCAACGCCTTCTGGCAGGACTCCTGCTTCTGCATGACCTACGGCGACGGCTCCGGCAACGCCAACGCGCTCACCTCGGTCGACGTGGCCGGCCACGAGATGAGCCACGGCCTGACCGCGGCCACCGCCAAGCTCAACTACAGCGGCGAGTCCGGCGGCCTCAACGAGGCCACCTCCGACATCTTCGCCTCCGCCGTGGAGTTCTACGCCGCCAACTCCGCCGACGTCGGTGACTACCTCATCGGCGAGAAGATCAACATCAACGGCGACGGCACCCCGCTGCGCTACCAGGACAAGCCCAGCAAGGACGGGGCGTCCAAGGACTACTGGTCCTCGACGCTCGGCAACATCGACGTCCACTACTCCTCCGGGCCCGCCAACCACTTCTTCTACCTGCTGTCCGAGGGCAGCGGCGCGAAGACCATCAACGGCGTGAGCTACAACAGCCCGACGTACGACGGCTCCACGGTCACCGGCATCGGCCGGGACAAGGCCATCAAGATCTGGTACAGGGCCCTGACCACGTACCTGACCTCCACCTCCAAGTACGCGCAGGCCCGCACCGCCACGCTCAGCGCGGCGACCGACCTGTACGGGGCGAGCAGCACCGAGTACAAGGCCGTCGCGGCCGCCTGGACCGCGATCAACGTGAAGTGATCATGAAGTGACCACGAAGTAGGCGCGGCGACGGGCCGCACCGCAACCCGGTGCGGCCCGTTTCCTGTCCCGCCCCTCCTCCCGGCGCTCCTCTCCCCGCCGCCCGTGCCCCCGGCGCTCCTGTCCCCGGCGCTCCTGTCCCCGGCGCTGATCGGCACTTACGCTGCTGCCATGACTCAACACGTACGCGGTGTCATCGCCCCGGGCAAAGGCGAGCAGGTCAGGATCGAGACGATCGTGGTGCCGGACCCCGGGCCCGGCGAGGCGGTGGTGCAGGTGCGGGCGTGCGGTGTGTGCCACACCGACCTGCACTACCGGGAGGGCGGCATCAACGACGAGTTCCCCTTCCTGCTCGGCCATGAGGCGGCGGGCGTCGTGGAGTCCGTCGGGGAGGGCGTCACCGAGGTGGCCCCCGGTGACTTCGTGATCCTCAACTGGCGTGCGGTGTGCGGCCAGTGCCGGGCCTGTCGCCGCGGCCGCCCCTGGTACTGCTTCGACACCCACAACGCCGCCCAGCCGATGACGCTCACCGACGGCACCCCGCTGTCCCCGGCCCTGGGCATCGGCGCGTTCGCCGAGAAGACGCTGGTGGCGGCCGGGCAGTGCACCCAGGTCGACCCGGCCGCATCGCCCGCGGCGGCGGGCCTGCTGGGCTGCGGCGTGATGGCCGGCCTCGGCGCGGCGATCAACACCGGCGCGGTGGGGCGCGGCGACTCGGTCGCCGTCATCGGCTGCGGCGGCGTCGGGGGCGCGGCGATCGCCGGGTCCCTGCTGGCCGGAGCCTCGAAGATCATCGCGGTGGACGTGGACGACCGGAAGCTGGAGATGGCGCGCACGCTGGGCGCCACCCACACCATCAACGGCACGGCGGCCGACGTCGTCGAGGCCGTCCAGGAGCTGACCGGCGGCCACGGCGCCGACGTCGTGATCGACGCGGTCGGCCGGCCCGAGACCTACCGCCAGGCCTTCTACGCCCGCGACCTCGCCGGCACCGTGGTGCTGGTCGGCGTGCCCACCCCGGAGATGAAGCTTGAGCTGCCGCTCCTGGACGTCTTCGGGCGCGGCGGCGCGCTCAAGTCCTCCTGGTACGGGGACTGCCTGCCCTCCCGCGACTTCCCGCTGCTGATCGACCTGTATCTCCAGGGGCGGCTCGACCTCGACGCGTTCGTCAGCGAGACGATCGGGCTCGACGACGTCGAGGACGCGTTCGCGAAGATGCAGCGCGGCGAGGTGCTGCGCTCGGTGGTGACGCTCTGATGACTCCCCCGCCCGTACGCGTCGACCGGCTGGTCACCTCCGGCACCTTCTCCCTGGACGGCGGCACCTGGGAGGTGGACAACAACGTCTGGCTCGTCGGCGACGACAGCGAGGTGTACGTCATCGACGCCGCCCATGACGCGGACGCGATCGCCCGGGCGGTCGGGGGCCGGCGGCTGCTCGGCATCCTGTGCACCCACGGCCACGACGACCACATCGACGCGGCCCCGGACGTCGCCGACCGCACCGGCGCGCCGATCCTGCTGCACCCGGAGGACGAGGTGCTGTGGCGCATGCGCCACCCCGACCGCAAGCCGGACCGGGCGCTGGCCGATGGCGACGTCCTCACCGTCGCCGGCACCGAACTGCGGGTGCTGCACACCCCCGGCCACTCACCGGGCGCGGTCTGCCTGTACGCCCCCGCGCTGACCACGGTCTTCTCCGGGGACACGCTCTTCAAGGGCGGCCCCGGGGCGACCGGCCGCTCGTACTCGTCCTTCCCGACGATCATCGACTCCATCCGGGAGCAGCTGCTGCCGCTCCCGCCCGAGACCGTCGTACGCACCGGCCACGGCGACCCGACCACCATCGGCGACGAGGCCCCGCACCTGGAGGAGTGGATCGCCCGCGGCCACTGAGCGCGTCCCGCGCCGGTCCGCGCCGTCCCGTCCGGCGGGCCGGCGCGGACCGGTAAATACGGCTGGGTGCGGGCCGGGTACGGGCCGGGTACGGGCCGGTGGGTGCGGGCCGGTGGGGCCGCGACCGCCGTGACACCATCGACCGTGTGATCGACCTCGGCTACTCCCTCTCCCGCCGCTTTCCCGACCCCCCGCAGACGGACTATCGCACCGCGGATGTGCACACCCTGCGCCACGACCTGTTCTGCGGCGACGTCTACCTCGCCGACACGGAAGCGGACCGCGAGCTGTCCACAGCCTGGGGATGGGTGCCCGTGCTCGACTTCGCCTGGGCGCTGAGCGACATCGTCGAGCGGCTCGACCGCGACCCGCTCGGCAGCCGCTCCGCTCGCCCCGTCCACGCCGAGCTGGACTTCACCGAGTCGACCGACCGGATGCTCTTCGAACGGCGCTTCGGCTGGGTGGACATCACGGCCGACTGGGCGCCGGCCGAGGAGCCGCCGCTCACCTTCAACCACGCCGCGCTGCGCCGGGAGGCCCGCGACTTTCTGCACGACCTGATCGAGGACCTCACCGATATGCACGAGGGGCTGGCCGACAACCCGGCGGTGTGGGAGCTTCAGGCCCGCTACCCCCGCGTCTGACCCCCGGTCCGGACCGCCGCCTCGACCCGTATGCCCAGCCGGGCCGCGAGCGCCGGAGCCAGATCGAGCAGCTGCGACGGGCTGATCACCGCGCCCGCCAGGTGCTCCACGCCCCGCGCGATGTCCAGCTCCGTGACGTCGCGCAGATCGACGTCCGTCATCCGCGCCTGCGTGAAGTCCGCCCCGCGCAGCGCGCAGTCCACGAACTCCACCCGCTCGAGCACCGCCCCGCCGAAGTCCGCCTCCGCGAGCACGCACCCCTCGAAGACGACGTCCGTCAGCCGGGCCGTCCGCAGATTCAGATAGTCGATCTTCCCGCCGCGCACCAGCACCCGCTCCAGCACCGCCCCGTGCAGCTGGACCCCGCCCAGCCGGGCGTCCACCAGCTCCACATCCCGCAGCCGCGCCTCCGAGACATCGGCGCCCACGCCCCGCACGCCCTCCAGCACACAGTCGAGGAACCTGGCCCGGGACAGCCTGGCCTCGTCGAACCCGCAGCGGCGGAACCCGCAGTCCAGGAAGCGGGCGCCGCCCGCCCGCTGCCCGGCGAAGTCCAGGTCGGCGAAGTCCAGCCCGTCGTAGTCCCCCTCCGGCTCCAGCTCCCCGCCCTCGTAAGGCCGCAGCTCGGGCAGCGCCACCTCCGGCCGCCGCGCCGCCCGCACCCCGCCCGCCGCCCCGCTCCTGCCGCGCCCAGCCATACCCGCTCCGTCCCGTCCGCTCACCATGTCGCGCTCGCCGTGACCCGCTCTCCATCGTGAACCACACCACTGACAACGGCCCGATGTCACACCTCGCCCCGCCCCGTCGTCGTACTCGTGAAGCGCGATCCGACCCGGGTCGCAGTACGGGAAGGAGTGCTGCTCATGCGTCGTATCACCGTCATCGGCGGCGGCCTGGCCGGCCTCACCGCGGCCATCGCCGCCGCCGAGGCCGGAGCCGTGGTGACCCTGCACGAGGCCCACCACACGCTCGGCGGCCGCGCCCGCACCGCCCCCGGCCCGTACCGCACCAACGAGGGCCCGCACGCCTTCTACGCGGGCGGGCCGCACTGGTCGTGGCTGAGGAAGCGCGGGCTGCTCGGCCCGCTCGCGAGCATCCCGCCCCTGGAGGCCGCCCGGCTGCGCTTCCACCGCGCCGGGCGGCTGCGCCGCGTGCCGCCGGCCGCCATGCTCAGGCTGCTGCTGGCCAAACGGGCGCCGGTCGACGCCGACTTCACCACCTGGGCGACGAGCGTCGCCGGCGCGGCCGGGGCTCGCGCGGCCGCGAACTACGTCGGCGTCGCCACCTTCCACCACGCCCCCGGGCGGCTGTCCGCCGCCTTTGTCCAGGAGCGCTTCCGGCGCTCCGCCAAGGTGCCGCCGGAGGCCCACTATGTGCGGGGCGGCTGGGGCTCGGTCGTCGAACGGATGGCCGACCACGCCTGGAAGCTCGGCGTACGGCTCGAGACCGGCTCCCGCGTGGACGCGCTGCCCACCGACCAGGGCCCGGTGATCGTCGCGACCGCGCTGTCCGCCGCCCGTGCGCTCCTCGGCGACGCCTCGCTCACCGGGGAGAGCGGCCGTACGGTCCTGGTCGACCTGGCCGTACGCACCCGGCGCGGCGACGCGTTCGCCGTCTCCGACCTCGACTCCCCCGGCTGGCTCGAACGCTTCACGGCCCAGGACCCCTCGCTGGCCCCGCCCGGCGAACAACTGCTCCAGGGCCAGGTGCCCATCGCCCCGGACGAGACCAGGGCCGACGGCGTCGCCCGCGCCGAACACCTGCTGGACCTGGGCTTTCCGGGCTGGCGCGAGCGTACGGTCTTCCGGCGGGTGGCCCTGGCGACCGGGCGTACGGGGGCGGTGGACGCACCCGGCACCACCTGGCGGGACCGGCCGGCGGTCCACCGGGGCGACGGGGTGTATCTGGCGGGTGACCAGGTGGCCGCGCCGGGGGTGCTCTGTGAGGTGTCGTTCAACAGCGCGCTCACCGCGGCCACGCTCGCGCTCGGCGGGCGGACCGGGGGCGCGTCGGTGGCTGCGCCGGGGGCCGCTTCGGGGGCTGCGCCGGGGGCGCCCCGGTGACCGCCGTCACGTCTCCGCGCGGCTCAACAGCCCTTGACCTGAAGTTTGGTTGAGGTTGGAGGGTGACCGTACGACAGCCCCACGAGCCCTGGGAGACCACCATGTACGCCATCCGCCTGCACGCCTTCGGCCCCGCCGAGAACCTGGTCTTCGAGAAGACCGACGATCCGCTGCCGGGCCCGGGTGAGGTCCGGATCGCGGTCGCCGCGGCCGGGGTCCATCTGCTCGACACCGCCCTGCGCGAGGGCCGGACCACCGCCATACACGCCGCCCCCGAACTGCCGACCATCCCCGGCCGCGAGGTCGCGGGCACCGTCGAGGCGCTCGGCGAGGGCACCGACCCGACGTGGCTGGGCAAGCGCGTGGTCGCCCACCTCGGGATGGTCCCCGGCGGCTACGCCGAACTGGCCGTGGTCGCCGCCGGGAAGCTCTACGAGGTGCCCGCGAACCTGGACGAGGCGCAGGCCGTCGCCATGATCGGCACCGGCCGGACCGCGATGGGGATCCTTCAGTTCGCCGACCTGACCGCCGGCGACGTCGCGGTCGTCACCTCGGCGGCGGGCGGGATCGGCCAACTCCTGGTGCAGTACGCGCGGCACGCGGGCGCCACGGTCGTCGGGCTCGCGGGCGGCCCCGAGAAGGTGGCGCTGGTGCGCGAGCTGGGCGCCGACATCGCCGTCGACTACACGGCCCCGGGCTGGCCGGACCGGGTCCGCGCCGCCCTCGGCGGCCGGGCCGCGACCGTGCTGTTCGACGGCGTCGGCGGCGAGCCCGGCCGCGCGGGCGTGGACCTGCTCGGCCCCGGCGGCCGTCACCTCGTCTTCGGCTGGTCCTCGGGCGGGTCGCTCACCGGCGGTGACGGCCCGCTGGAGTTGAGCGAGGAGGAGCTGACCGCACGCGGGATCACCTCCCAGGTCGTGCTCGGCCCGCCGATGCTGGCGAAGGCCGGCGGCCTGGACCCGCTGCGCACGCTGGAGGAACGCTCCATGGCCGAGGCCGCGGCCGGCCGCCTCGTCCCGGGGGTGCACCGCTTCCCCCTCGCCGAGGCGGCAGCCGCCCACCGGGCCCTGGAGACGCGCGCCACGACGGGCAAGGTCGTCCTGGTGCCGTAGCCGTCCCGGTGCCGTAACCAGACCGGGCCGCCGGGGCCGGTGCCGCTCCACGAGGGGAGAGCGGGGCCGGCCCCGGCGGGCCTCAACCAGCTACCGCCCCGCCGCGGGCCTCTCCAGCCGCCGCCCCGCCAGGGGCACTCCCGGCGGCCCGGGGGCGGGCCCCTTCGGATCCCCGACCCTCAGGCCCCCGCCCCTCAGGCCACCACCCGCAGCTCGCGCGCCGTGTTGTTCAACCGCCGCCCACCCGTCTCCGTGCAGGTCACGATGTCCTCGATGCGCACCCCGAACCGCCCCGGCAGATAGATCCCCGGCTCGATCGAGAAGCACATCCCCGGCACCAGCGGCAACTGCTCACCCTCCGCCATGTAGGGCGGCTCGTGCGTCGTGACGCCGATGCCGTGGCCGGTGCGGTGGATGAAGTACTCGCCGTAGCCCGCCTCGGTGATCACCTGGCGCGCCACCCGGTCGATGTCCTGGCAGGCCGCCCCCGGCCGGACCGCCTCGAACGCCGCCTGCTGCGCCTCGCGTACGACGTCGTGGACCTTGAGCTCCTCCTTCGTGGGCTCGCCGACGTGCACCGTACGCGTGGTGTCGGAGCCGTAGCCGTCCTTGAGGCCGCCGAAGTCCAGCACCACCATGTCGCCCTCCTCGATCACCCGCTCTCCGGCCTCGTGATGCGGGTTGGCGCCGTTGGGGCCGGAGCCCACGACCGTGAAGTCGACCTGGCTGTGGCCGTACCGCAGCAGCAGCGCGCTGAGGTCGGCGGCGATGTCGCGCTCCCGCCGCCCGGCGAAGCGGACCCGCACGATCTCCTCGTACGCCGCGTCGGCGGCCGCCCCCGCCGACGCGAGCCGCTGCACCTCGTGGGTGTCCTTGACCGCGCGCAGCATGGGCAGCGCCTCGCCCATCGCGGAGTAGGAGGTGTCCGGGAGGGTGCGCTGGAGGCCGAGCAGGTGGACGGCCCAGGTCTCGTCGGAGATCCCGTAGCGGCCGCGCGGCGGCAGCATGTCCGCCGCCGCGCGGTACGGGTCATTGCCGTCGGTCCAGCCGGTCACCTCGGTCGCCCCCACGCCGGTCGCGGCCAGAGCGTCCGGCCGCTCCAGCAGCGGCACCAGGAGCCGGGGCGTCTGCCCGGGGACGAGCAGCAGCGCGGTGAGGCGCTCGGTCTCCGCCGGGGGACGGTAACCGCACAGATGGACCATGTCCGGGCCGGGGGTGACCACCAGCCCGGACAGCCCGGCGTCGGCGGCGGTACGGGCCGCCCGGGACATCCGGGCGGTGTAGTCATCGAGGGTCATGGGGGCGAGCTGTTGCTCGGCGGGCGTCGGCATGCGCACAGCATCCCGCAGCGGCGGCCGCCCCGCGACAGGCGGCGGCCCGCCCCCCGTGTCAGCGCTGGAACCCGCTGCCGAGCCGGACCGCCGCGTCGATCACCGCGCTGCCGTAGACCCGGCCCGGGGTGCCGGACATCCGTCCGATGGGCCCGGAGATCGACAGCGCGGCGACCACCCGGCCGCCGGGGCCGCGCACCGGGGCCGCCACAGCGGCTATACCGTGCTCCCGCCCGCCGACGCTCTGGGCCCAGCCCTGGCGCCGTACGCCGGAGAGCGTGGCGGCGGTGAACTGGGCGCCGCGCAGCCCCTCGCACAGGTCCTCGGGCCGCTCCCAGGCCAGCAGCACCTGGGAGACGGGGCCGGCGTTCATCGGCAGGGCGGCGCCGACCGGCACCCGGTCCTGCGCGACGGGGTTGCCGACCACCGCGGCCTCGGCGACGCAGATGCGCATATATCCGCGGCGCCGGTAGAGCCGGGCGCTGGCGCCGGTCACGTCGCGCAGCTCGCTCAGCACGGGCTCCGCCGTCGTCGCCAGGTGGTCCCGGCAGGCCTCCAGGGCCATCAGCCCGAGCCTCGGCCCCAGGATGAACCGGCCCTGCGCGTCCCGGGCGAGCAGCCGCAGCCGCTCCAGGGCGAGCACCAGCCGGTGCACGGTGGGGCGTTTGAGGCCGGTGGCGGAGACCAGCCTGGCCAGGGAGGCCGGGCCCGCTTCCAGCACCCCGAGCAGGAGCGAGGCCTTGTCGAGCACGCCGACCCCGCTCAGCAATTGCTCCGGAGAGGTCCGGTCCGGAGAGGTCCGATCTGGAGAGGTCCGGTTTGGAGACCTCCGTTCCGGAGTCATCCTTTCCGGGGCGGCCGGAGCAACCGGGGCGGCCGGGGCCGTGTTTCCCCGAGTCGTCTTCCGGTGACTCGTCAGCAGCTTTTCGGGAGTTGAAATCGTCATAAGAGTGCCTCCTTGTCGGGCCGGTCACTCCCATGCGCCAGGACCGTCCGCAACTACGGCTTTCGTCAGGTCAGTTCATCATGTCTAGCCGGACGCCCAGAGCACCCGCAACGCGCCTACAGGAAGCTGCCAGCACCTCAACCGGCCACGGTCACCGCCCCTCGCGCCACCGGCTCAGCGCCGGTGGCGCGGGGGGTCCCGCGGGCTGTCCCCGGGGGGTGTGACCGGCAGTAGCCCCAGCTCAGCGGCGCGCACCCCGGCCTGGAACCGGGAGCTCGCGCCCAACAGGACCATGATCTCGGCGACATAGCGGCGATAAGTGCGCACCGAGACCGACAGCTCGCGCGCCGCGACCTCGTCGGTGACGCCGAGCCTGAGCCACTCCAGGATCGGCCGCACCATCTCCATCCGGGCGTGGTCGCCGAAGCCGACCTGCTCGTTCACCACCACCGCATTGCGCCAGATGCCGTCGAAGAGGGTCTGCAGGGTCTCGATGACCCCCGGGTCGCGGATGGCGGAGGCCCGGCGGCCGACCGCGGAGTCGGCGCAGACCAGCGCGGCGCGGCCGTCGACGATGAACGCGGCGAGCAGCGGAATCCGGGCGACCCGGACCTCCAGGTGCCGCCGGTCCCTGGCGTGCTGCCGGACGAAATTCCAGTCGAGCGAGTTCTGGGCGCACAGAACACGTGTTCTCACGTCCTCACCGCCGGAGCGGAGCCATTCACTCAGTACGGAATGCAGCGCACCGACATGCGCGGCCTCCGCCGCGAGCACGACATCGACATTCCCGCCGGCCTCCCGGATCAGCTCTTCCGCGGCCGTTCGAATTTCTTCCTCGTCCGTTTCCACCGCCGCGACCCAGGAGTTCCCGTGCGGTCGCCCGGCGCCCTGGTCGGCCTCGGAATCACCGGCCCCGGAATCGCCGACGGCGGATTCGGCAGCCGCAGCCGATGCGGCGACCGTGGATTCTATGAACGCGCGAACCGCCAGGAGTTCCTGGGCGATGGCCCGCTCGGCCCGCTCGCTTTCGGCGCCGTCCTCCTCGTGCCCGGTCACGTCAGCCGACGTCCGACAACAGCCCCAGTTCGACGGCGCGCACCCCGGCCTGGAAGCGGGAGTGGGCCCCGACGTCACGCATGATCGCCGCGACATGGCGGCGGTACGTGCGCAGCGAGACCCTGATCTGGCGCGCCGCCACATCGTCCGTGTGACCCTCGCGCAGGCGCTCCAGGATCATCCGTACCGAGTCCGAGCGCAGCCGGTCGGCCAGGCGCTGGTGCTCATCCAGCGGCATCGCGCTGCCCCAGGCCCCGGCGAACATCAGATCCAGCGCGCGGACCGAGGCGGGGTCGGTGTTGAAGCTCACGTACCGGCCGCCGCATTCGCCGCCCGACCGGCCGAAGGCGGCCCTGCCGTCGGCGATCACGGTCCCCTGTAGATCGACGTCCGCGACCCGGACCTCATAGCCCAGCGGGCCGCGCCGCGCGGCGGCGAGGATGCCGAGCGGGGCCAGGACCTGCGGGGCGCAGAGCACGCGCACGGTGACCCCGGTGCTCGCGACGGCGGTGAACCGGCCCATCATCGGGAGGACCGGTTTGGCCCGCTCGAAGGTGCCGGGCACGATCAGACTGACGCTGTGCCGGGCTCGCGTCAGGAGCTGCCCGATGCCCTGTCTGACGCCGGGGCCGTCGGTGGCCAGCACCATCGCCGGGGACTGGATCGGGACGCCGAGTACGGACGTCGCCGGCTCTTCCTTCGTACTGGACAGTTCAGCCGTACTGGACAGTTCAGCCATGACTCCCCCATGCGGCACACGACCCGTCCGTCGCATACCCGTCGGTTACTGCCGACCGTCCAAGGTCACCAAGAACGGCCGCGATGGCGATCGGCGGCCGCCCCGTAATTGAATCCGCAATTACACAGCCGCCGATCAGAATCACGAACTTCCGCATCACGAACTTCCGCGCCACCGTGACCCACTGGTTCTTGACTTGCGAGTAGCCCTTCCTCCCCGCAGCCCAGAAGCCCTTGTCCAGTAGGTGGATTGTGGCCGGAAAGGCCGTACAAGCCCCTGCGGCGCGACATTAGTTCGCCTCCACAAGCCAGTCAACGGACTACAGTTGGTAAAGATCAAGTAAAATCGCCCACTTTTGCGCAGCTTCTGCTTAGCGCCATGGCGTGGCAGCGCGGGATTGTCAACAAGCTGCACTCCGACCCGGAAACTCCGCCCCATCTGACCCCACTCCGAACGCGCAGCGCACTCGGAGGGCAACGGTGGGCGATCACGCCGGGGCGCGGCTGGCAATTTGTTGACAGCCTCGGCGGGAACCCGGCGCACGGGGTGCGTGTGAAGGGCGAGACGAACGGCCCTCCATGGTCCGCCACGAAGGGCCGTGCGCTCGCGGAGCCGACTGTCGGGCTCGAACCGACGACCTTCACTTTACAAGTGGGATCGAATCCTTGATCGAGGATGTCAGTTCATGCCGGGTGGTGCTGTCCTCGCAGGTCGGCACCACCCGGCATGACGTTTGATCCCGCTCATGACGGGTGATGCTCCGTCGTCCGCTCACGCATCGCTCACGCATTCACCCCGCCGACCACCGGTTTCGGGAACCGGAGTGCTGGGCGGTCACGACCACGCCGATGCCGGCCAGGACGAGCCGCCCTCGGCGGCCGGGCCACCCTCATGGGCGCACCAGTGGCGCTGTCCGGCAGATCGCGCGTAATCCGGTTGGGACGTGGTCTGGGCGGAGTATTTCTACCGAAACACTCCGCCCTTGACCTTGCATATCAGCGCGACGGCGCCTTGCGGCTGCGCCGTGAAAGGCCGGCCGCCTTGGGGTCTGCTTCGGCGGACTTCACGGCAGCCTGCGGGGAACGGAGCCGGTCGGTCGCGTATAGAGTGCACTTATAGGGGTCTACGGTGATCGTGTAGACACCGTGATGGTAGACCCAGCCTTTCTTCTCACTCTTGCACTTATTTTCTTTGATCCAAGCCTTGCCGCGCTCAAACTGACCGCGGGTGTTTCGTCCCGTGGCCTGCTCCGTCAGCAGACCGGCTTCGCCAGCCTTCTCGACTCGGTTCCAGATGTCCTCTCCGCTGTCGTGCGCCGCTTGACGGCGCCGCGTCGCCATGATTAATCGCCTTCTTCACCCTCCAGCAAGCGCGCCAGGGCCTTATCCATGTCGGTCTTGCCGGTCCTGATCGCCGACCCGCACCAGTCAAGGAACGTAAGTCGCTGCAGGGCAACAAAGAACGACGCGAAGCCGCCTAGCAAGTGCAAGGCTTCGTACGCCCGCGTCCGAGGTAGAGGAGGGTGGCCAGGCCGATGACGATCCCGGCGGTGATCACGAAGGTGAACATCGCTGCCTTCTTTGGCTCTCGGTTCGCACGTTGGTCTGCTTCATCGCCGTCAATTCCCGGCGGCTCATTGAGCATTGAGGCCGGGCGGGTGGTGTCCACTCGACGTGGGCACCCGGGGCGTTTGTGGTCAGCGCCTGAAGGCGTTCTTGGCCTTGTCGCCGGCCTGCTTGAGGCTTCCGAATATCCGGTTGGTCCTGCCTTCGCGCTGCAGACGCCGATTGCGGGTGGTCCGGCCGATGCGTTCGGTGATCCGACCCTTGAATTCCTGTGTCTTGTGCTTGATCGTCTGTCCGACGCTCATGTCTGTCCTCTGCATATCGGCTGGATGGACTCCCGCGCGTGGTCGCCGTACAGGCGGTCGTTCCCGCGGGGGATGGGGCGTGGAGTGGCGGCCGCGACCCACCACAGAATTTGCATGGTGAAGCCGAACCAGAAGACCACCAGGATCAGCAGAAGGAGAAGAATCCAGAACATTGCCGGGCCTCTAGAACGCGGGGATTTCCTTGATTCCGCGGGGTCCGGGCGGAGCGGGAGGGTCGAATACTGCGGCCGATTAATCCGGAGTGGCATAGCCCTACGCCGTGCTGCCAGTCAACGCCCGGCAACGTCCCTCGTCAACACAGTTTCGACACTGCGGAGTTCTGGGAGCTGGGCAGGGGCCGCTGGAGTGAACGGAGCCTCGGCGGAGGCTTCGGCCGGCTCGGTCGGCGGCGTCGGCAGGATGTGGTCCTCCCACCAGGACAGGGCCATCACGGTGGCCAGCAGGACGAAGGGGGTAGAAGCGGGAAGGATCAGCGCGTACATGTGTACCGCCTGTTGCGGGATGCGTGCGACGTGGCGGGCAGCGGATCGGTGCCCGCTTGGGGCGCATCGGGGCGCGCCGGGATCGCGTGACGATGGGCGTGTGCGGGAACCGCCCCGCTGGTGACGCGGCGGGTTCCGGCACCGATGCGCAGGGTGCGCCCCCTTGGGAGCGCGCTGGCGGTGCGACGCTGCCGGGGGCAGGGGCGGCATGTCGCACGCTAGCCCTCGCCGCAGTTCCCCGACAGGTGTCAAGTAGCCATCCATGCCGGACAGGACGGTCTTACGTCGCACGGTATCCGCAACCGCTGGGCAGGACTACGCTGTGGGGTGAGCCCCAGTCCCCGGTATCGATGCTGTGTCCTGCTCCCGGGGAGGCCCACCGTGTTCGTCCTGCTGCTCATCCTCATCGTGGTCCTGTTCGGCTTCGGCTTCCTCAATCCCATCTGGTGGGTGGCCGCGGCGGTGTTGGTCTACGGCGCCACCCGCTACGGCCGCGATCGTGACGGAGGCCGGAGCCGTGGCAGCAGTTCCGATCTCGGGGACTACCGGGACTACCAGGAGCGCCGGAATCGTCAGGAACGCTGGGACCGCCGCTACAGCCGCCAGAACCGGGCGCGCTGGCGGCGCGAGGACCGTCGGGACCGCGAACACCGCAGGTGAACCGCGAAGTGGCCCGATAGCCACGGGGTCTGGGCACAGCTTCAGCCAGGCCGGACACGTCGAGATCGTTAAGAGGTACATGCCATGCAGCGCACAAGCGGGGTCCAAGAGGAGTGGTGGGATCTGCGGGCCGAGGCCACGTGGGGGAACGCACCTGCGGGCCAGGACGTCGTCGCACTGCGCGCCGAGAACGATCAGCTGCGGTGGGCGCTGGCCGGCCATGAGGTCATCGACCAGGCCCGCGGCATGGTGATGGTCCTGACCCCCTGCCGCCGCGGGGCGGCCAGGGACCTGCTGGTGGATGTCTCACGGCAGTGCGACGCCAGACTTCCAGAGGTGGCCGCGGCGTTGGTCGCCGCCTGGGAGGGCAAGCCGCTCCCGGGCCGGATACAGCGGGCGCTGCGTCGTGCGCTGCGGCGATTTCACGCGGAAAACCAGGGGTGCGACTCACGACAACCGGGCGGGTCGTCCAGGTAGGGAGAAGCCGTGATTCACGCAGCCAACGTCCGAGAACCCGGCACCGTCTGGTCTTCGTCCCTCTTGAGGACGCGATCACCGGGCCGGGCTATCTCAGGCTCGGCTATGTCAGAACGCTGGTGAAGCAGGCCGCCCCGGTGCGGCCGGAGAACGGCAACCGGCGCGCCGCTGACCACCTACGGACAGGATGACTGCCCTGTGAGGTACGCACCATGCACCGGGTGACCCCGCCCCGTGAAGAACAGCGGCTGTTGAGGACTGTGCCTTCAGCGGGGGACGCCGCTGCTTTGCTGGCCGAGGTCGGCGAACTGCGCGTCACAAACGAGCAGTTGGCGCGGGCGCTGGTGAGCCGTGCGGTGATCGACCAGGCGCGCGGCATGGTGATGGCCCTGGCGCCGTGTTCCAGCGACCGGGCCTGGGACCTGCTGGTGGACGTGTCGCAGCACTGCAACATCAAGCTCCGGGACGTGGCTGCGGCTCTGGTCGCCATGCCGAACGACCGGACGCTCCCGGAACCGATACAGCGGGAGCTGCGCCGAGCACTGCGGCGCCTCCATGTGGCGGACTGGAGATGACGGCGTACGTGCCCAGCGGACGGCACCGGGAGCTGTGAGCTCAACTCTCCACGGAACTCCACCGCCGTCTGATCGAGGACGGTGCAGAGCGGTAGCGGGCCCGGCAAGGGCGTGGGTCAGGACCCGAGACCGGCGAGGGGTTCCGAGTCGTTGATGAGGGCACGGGCCACGTCGGCCAGGCGCCGGTTGTGGGCGCGGGCGTAACCACGCAGCGTGGTGAACGCCTGCTCCATGTCGATGCCCTGGCGTTCGGCGAGTTTCCCTTTGGCCTGTTCGATCAGTACCCGGCTGTTCAACGCCGTCTGCAGTTGTTCGTTGAGCACCGTGCTGCGCTGAGCAGTGCGTTGTTGCAGCAGGCTGATGGTGGCGACGTCGGCCAGGGCCTGGGCGACGGGTGTGTCGGCCGGATCGAAAGGGCCGGGAGTGGTGCGGAAGAGGTTCAGCGCGCCGACGACCTCGTCCCGCAAACGCATGGGCAATGCCTGGACTGCCCCGAACCCGCTGCGCTGGGCCGCCACCGCGAAGCGCGGCCAGCGGGCGGTCACCGTACTGAGGTCGGGGACGATCACC
Organism: Streptomyces sp. LZ34; assembly: GCF_053890475.1. NCBI lineage: Bacteria > Bacillati > Actinomycetota > Actinomycetes > Kitasatosporales > Streptomycetaceae > Streptomyces > Streptomyces sp. LZ34. The sequence goes on along the minus strand of NZ_CM132680.1, from coordinate 7,108,728 downwards.
GGTGTGCCGGTGCGGAAGCACTCGAGGCAGGGGCCTTCGTCGTTTTGGAGCTGGAAGAGCTCCAGCAAGCGCACCTGTTCGTTGGAGGCGGCCATGACGCGGAGTTTGCCGTCCCGGTCGGCGAGCAGCACCCCGGCGGCGCTCGCGTCGAGCATGCCGACACAGCGGTCGGTCAGCAGGCGCAGGAAATCGATAAAGTCGAAGTCGGCGACGAGGTTGTCGGCCAGCTCGACGAAGGTCTTGGCCAGAAGCTGTTGATCCATCGTGGGCACCCTCCATTGAGACTGATCCCTGCCCGAAGGGGCGGGAAGTACGGCACGTTCGTCGGCTGGCACCGATACGTCAGGTTTCCTCCTCGGCCTGATCCGGCTTCGTGTCCGGGGAGAAGCGAAGCCGACGGGCCACCACATCCGCGGCCACGTCGGCGAGCCGGCGTCCCCGCGCATAGGCGTAGGCGCGGAGCCGGACGAAGGCTTCTTCGATGCCGACTCCGAGTTGAACGGTCAGGATGCCGCTGGCCTGGTCGATCTCCGCCCGGTACGCGCCCAGGTCCTCGAAGCTGCGGTCCGGCATCGGCCCGCCGGCCGGCGCGCCCGTCTCGCCGAGCCTTGTATCGAGCAGGAGCAGCGTCGCGATATCGGCGAACGCCAGTGCGTCGGCCAGTTCCTCCGTGTCCAGTACGGTCGGAACATTGGCGTACAGGTCCAGAACTCCCGGGCTGATCGCCCCCATCTGCAAGGGGAGCGAGAACACCGCACGGGCTCCGGCTTCCAGGGCCGCATCGGCGAACACCGTCCAGTGATCCTGCAGTTCAGTGGTGAGCAGATCGGGTGTCAGGACGGCCGAGCCGCGTACAAAGGCGTCCACGCAAGGTCCCTCACCCAGCATGAGCTGGAGCTCTTCCAGTTGCTCACTGATGTCGTCGGTGCTGCACAACGGATGACTCGCCGCGGTCCGGGACATCGCCGACAGCCCGGCCCCGCCGATCGGCAGCGCGGCCACGGCCGCAGTGCACACATCCACCACACCGACCCGGGCACCTCGTCGGACCGCCTGTTCGGCCACCAGCATCTGAATGCGGGCCGACCGGCTGTCAGGCCCCACCCGGGCCACCGCCTCCAGGCATCGTGACGAGGCCCTCCAGCCTCGCCGTGGTGCGTTCCCCGAGCGGAAATACCAGCGCGCGGAACGTGGTGGTCCCCGCTGACCTGCGAAAGGTGGCGCCGAGTGATGCCTGGTGATCGGTCAGCAGCCGCTCCCGCAAACGACGGGCGAGACCTCGGTCCTGCGGGTGCGGCCCGATCAGGATGTCGGCGAACGCGAATACGCTGCCGGCTACTTTGAGTTGCTCGATGCTGCGCGGCAATGGTCCTTCGAAGCCGAGCCACCAGGCGCCGTCGCCGCGTACCGGGAATCCGAAGGCGCATCCCATCAGGCTGTCCGTCCCGGCGATCACCATGGCGAACCCCGGTCGGCGCATGTCCGTGGCGAGACGGTCCAAGAAGTTCTGGCGGCTGGGACGGCGGTATGGATCACCCGGCGCCGTTACGCGGGACTCCGCATACAGATCCGCCAGTTCCTCACGGAGGCTATCCACCAGCCAGCGGTTCAGCCGACGCAACCTCACCGGAGCCATGGTGGAGGTCTCGCCGTCCCCCGACTTCCGTGACTGTCCCCGCCCGGGTTCGGCCGTCATCGCACATCGCCCGAGCGAACAGGCGCAAGTGGGACAGACCGGTGCGGCGAGGCTGGAATGGACGCGGCCGGGGTGTCGCCGAGAGGAGGTGGCAGGTGGCCGACCGGAATGCCGAGGAGCAGGAACCCGCAGCCGGTGAGGTCGAGAATCCGAGCGAACATCGCCGACGGGTAGTGCAGTCGCAGGGTCCCGCCGACCTCGGTGGTCTGCCGCGCAGCGTGGAGGAATGCGTTGAGTCCGCTGCAGTCGCAGAAGGTGACGGGGGTAAGGTCGACGTCGATGGTGCGGATACCGTCTCGCAAGCACCTCTCCAGGGACACGCGCACCAACGGCGCGGATTCGAGGTCGATCTCACCGGCCAGGGTGATCAGCGCCCGTTTACTTCGGGCATGGCGGTAGACGGTGAGCTGTGGCAGGGGCATGACGCCTCGGTTCGGAAGACCATCCGGCAGCGGGCGCGGTGGTGCCGGAGTCCCGGCCCCTGGGCGCGCTCCCGGCAGGGGGCGTATTTTCGGAGGAGGCAGAGCAACGGCCGGTCCGACAGCCTGCGCAGCAGGACAGAGGATCCACCCGGTTCCCTCCAGGGATGCGCCGGGTGGCGGACGAAGAGTCCGCACCCCGCAGCCATCTGTGTTCAGCAACAGCATGCCGCCGGGGTCTGGGACGTCTATACAGCAGCATAGTCCTCGCGTCGTGTGATGGACGGTCCGAAGCGGAAGTAGGCGACCGCGGACACGGCAGCGCAGCCCCGCGGAGCGTGTTCCGACGAGCCGGCCGAAGCGGAACAGCACCCCCTTCTCGTACTGCTTGACGACCTTCACGGAGAGGGCGAGGCCGAGGAGGGTCAGGAGGCCGATCACGACGATGAGAACGATCAGGGCCTGCAGGGGAGGCTCCTCGGGACGAGGGGAACGGGGTGCGGGGAGTTCCCGGCACCCCTCAGGTCTGGCGTGCGGTTCGCCGGGGAATCCGGCCGGAGCGACCGTGCCACGGGCAGGACCAGCACCCGCAGCGTGACCGGGCCGGGCAGCCGCACGATCTCCCCGATGTCCAGCCACCCCCAGGACTGGAACGCGGCAAGGGCGCTCCGGTCGTACGGATGAACCAGAGTGACTCCGAGCGCGGCGTGGAGGTCGGTCAGCAGGCGTTCCTGCAGTCGGTCGGCGATGTCGCGGTTCTGGTCGTGCGGGCGGACGCTGGACGGCCCCCGCCAGGCGGCGCAGGAAACCTTCCCTGTCCCGGTACTCCTCGCCGCCCGCCCCGACGGCGGACTTCACGTACAGGTCCGCGAGGTTCTCACGCAGGCTCTCGGCCTGCCCGCGGTTCAGCCGGCGCAGGCGGATCGCGTTCAGGGAGCCGGCTCATCAACTCCGGTCCCTAGCTGCGCCGTTCCGGCCCGGTCCATCACAGGAACACGCGATCGGAGCCGGTCTCCGCGAGGAGCCGTGCGGTCTGCGGGGACGGGTAGTGCAGTCGCAGGGACGCGTGGGTCTCGGCGGCGTGCCGCGACGCGTCGAGGAAGACGCGCAGGCCGCTGCTGTCGCAGCGGCCGACGGTGGTCAGGTCGACGTCGATGGTGGTGATGCCGTCCCGCAGGCACCGCTCCAGAGCGGTCCGCACCTGGGGCGCGGTGGTCGGGTCGATCTCACCGGCCAGGGTGATCAGTGTTCGTGTGCCCCGGTCGTGCCGGTAGATGTTCAGCTGCGGAAGAGTCATGACGCCTCGGTTCATGGGTCCCGGCCGCTCCTCGCGCGGTCCATGGCCCGGGTGTGTGTTCCCGGGCGCACGCGTCGGTACGAGCCGAGTCGGCGGTCCGTGCGCGAGGCCGGTGACGGAAACCGGATGGTCACCTGTGGTGAGTGGTGCGGCTGCCGCGGCGGCGCGGCGGGAAGCGGCCACGGCCCCCGTCACGGTGGTCCCGTCGTTCGCCGGTGGTCGGCGACTCGGACCGGGCCGGTCCCACCGGGGGCCGCGGCGGCCGGGCAGGGCGACGCTGTACCGGTGCACGGCGACTCTGTCGGCATGCTGGATGTTGAGCCGGTGGATCACGTATGCCGCCGCTGCGATGAGAACCACGAAGGCGGCGACTGTCAGGAAGGCGTTCATGGCGGCCACCTCACATACCGACGATCAGACGACTGGTCTGACTGGACGGACCGGTCTGTTCCGGAACGGCCGCGGACACCGCGGAGGCGCCGCCTTCGTACTCCCATGTCTCGTCCGGGTCCAGTGGCTGGTCGGTCGCGGAGACGGCGTGCCGGGCCTCGTCCGCGGCGATGAGTGCGCTCGCGGTCAGTGGCGGGCCGTCGTAGTCGGACGCGGCAGCCATCAGCCGGGCCGCCGAATCCGCCCCGGTTTCGGGCGGGATGACCAGCAGGTCCCAGCGGCCGGTGCCGTAGGAGAGCAGCAGCAGCTTGTGCGGATCGATTTCCGGGGTGAACCAGCCGACCTTGACGATGTGGCCGTCCACGGGAACCTTGCGGGGGATGACCGGCCAGTACTTCGGGTTGACGGCGATGCGGGTGATGCGGCCCCACAAGGGGTCCAACACGTCGGTCAATGCGGGCAGTTCGCTCAACAGATCCCGGGAGCGGGGCCACCAGGCCCCGTCCAGGAGTCCGCGGGACGTGCCCTCGGCCTTCAATGCGAGACGCGCGGCCGGGGCTGCGGCGGACTCGTGGTGCGGCAGGGTTGGGTACAACGTTGCCGACATGAGGCGGACCCGTCTCCGGGCCGCCTTTGCGGCGGCCCGGTTTTCATCTCTCGCCGAGAACGACCCGGCATGGAAGCCGGTGTACGAAATGCCCTCGGTAGTGTCTACGCTACTCCCCGCTCCGCCGCAGCGCGGACCTGCGGCCGCCTAGAGGTGGAGCAGTCGTTGTGTGATCTCCCGGTACTGCCTCAGCGCGTGCCGAAGTTCGTCGGACTGTGTCTCAGGGACCTGGTCCTGCCAGCCGGCGCGGAGGAGACGCACGCCGCCGTTCCGCGAGGGCGTTCACGAGCTGGGCGGTGGCTTCGTGGTAGGCGCTCTCGGCCTCTTCCAGCGCCTTGCGCGGACTGTCGGTGCCGGAGGCGCAGGACGATCTCGTCCCCTTCGGCCGACGGGAGCAGCGCCTCCGGGCCCGGGGTACGGCGTTCTGCGGGCCCCCCGGATTGGCCCGCGGGTTCCCGCGGGGTCCGGGCGAGGCGGGAAGACGGAATGCTTCGCCGTGTGTTCCGGAGCGGCATGGCCCTACGCCGTGCTGCCAGTCAACGTCCGGCGACAGCCCTTTCAACGCGGTGGCCACGCGATCCGGCCCGCCTCGTTTCGGAGCGTGCGGGAGTACGGTGGGGGTGGCGAGGCTCTTCGTATGCCGGTATCCGAACCGGCCCAGTCCTCGCGACTCCCATCACAGGGGTAGCCCCTGACCCCGGCCGCGCCACCCGCACCGAGGCCGAGGAGCCCCCATGTCGCTCATTTCCACCGCATCCACGACGGCGATTCCGCCGAACATCGCCTCACCGTCCCAGGTGCTACGACGGGACATCCCCCTTTCCGCCGGACGGCCCGGTGCCCGCGCGCGACGGCGCGGAGCGGCTGTATGTCGCGGTGACGGCGGTGATCGTCGTCCTGCCGTTCGTGGCGCTCGGCCTGGTCGGCTGGCTGCTGTGGGGGCGCCTCATCCATCCCGCCGACATCCTGCTGGCCGTCGTTCTCCACACCTTCACCGGTCTGGGCGTCACGGCCGGATTCCACCGCGGTCTCACGCACGGCGGCTACCGGGCCTTCCGCCGGTACGCATCGCACTGGCGGTGGCCGGTTCGATGACCTTCCAGGGCGATGTCATCGGCTGGGTCGCCACCCACCGCCGTCATCACCTCTTGACGGACCGGCCCGGCGACCCCGCACTCCCCCTACCGCTAAGGCACGCATCTGCGCGGCCAGTTGCGCGGGCTGCCGCACGCCCATGTCGGCTGGCTGTTCCGCACCGCCCGCACGCCGACGGAACGTTACGCCCCGCTCTGCTGGCCGACCGCGACATCCGTGCCGTCGCCCGCGCCTTCCGGTGCTGTGCGTCCTCACCCTCACGCTGCCGTTCGCGGCGGGCTGGGCGATCGGCGGCACCTGGGTGGCCGGCGTGACCGCCCTGCTGTGGGCGGGACTCGTGCGGATCGCGCTGCTCCACCATGTCACCTGGAGCGCGAACTCGCTGTCCCACCATGATCGGTGAGCGCCCGTTCCGTACCAGCTGGGTGTGCGAGGTGCGCCGGCCGACGCCGGCCCGCGTCGCCGCCTGTCGCGCCTGACGTCAACCACTCATTGATATACGGCAGTTGGCAGGAGCCTTCATGACCACCGCACTGCAACCCCCGCTTCCCTCCCGCCCTGTTCTCCGTCTGCGCCTGGCACCCCTCGGCGGTCTGCCCCGACCCATCGACGGCGCGTGGTGGCCTCGTTCGTACGACCTGCTCGCGGAACTCCCGCCACTGCTCGCCGGGTTGCCGCCTGCGTGGGGCCACATCAGCAGCGTCACGGTCAACGGGGCGAAGTGGTCCGCGACGCCCGGCCGGACGCTCGTCTCCAACCAGGTCGTACGACTGCGCAGGACACCGGCGGCATCCGCCCCGCACACGGTCGTCCTGCTCGCCCCCGGCCGGGGGCGCTGGGACCTGCTGGTCGTCCCTCCGGACACGACGGAGGAGGCCGCGGAACCGCTCATGGCATCCGCTGCGGGCGGTCACGTCTGACTCGGCCCACCATGGACGGGCCGGCGAATCACCAGGGCACTGACGACCAGGGCGATGACGGCGACCATCACATCCCTGACACCAATCGGCCGGGCCGTCCGGCCGTGGCCTCGTACGACGAGGAAGTGTCGCTGGCCTCTTCCGCTGTCATGAGAGCGGTCGCGGTCAGCGGGCTGGTGCTCGCGCTCGCGGCGGCCATCAGCCGGGCGGCCGAGGGGGCACTGGTCTCCGGGGGTATTACCAGGAGGTCCCAGCGGCCCGCTGTGTAGGACAGCAGCAGGATCTTGTGCGGATCCTGCTCCGACGTCAGCCAACCGACCTTCACCATATGGCCGTTGACGACGATCTCGCGCGGGATGATCGGCCAGTGGCGCGGGTTGACGGCGATACGGATGATCCGTCCCCACAGCGGATCCAGTACGTCCGCCAGAGCGGAGAGTTCGTGTGTCAGGTCACGTGAACGAGGCCACCAGGCGCCGTCCAGCTCGCCGTGCTCTGGTGAAGGACTCACGGGTTTCAGCGCGAGGCGCGCGGTCGGGGCCCTGAAGGGCACGGCCCGTAGCGGGGGATGGTCGGTGGTCGCGGACATCGCGCGAACCCGTCTCCGGACCTCTGCGCGTGGGCAGTCGGCCGGTGTCGTTGCTCACCGGGAACGACACCGGCATGGGGGCCGGTGTGCGAAATGCTCCCGATGAGTTCACGCTACTCCCCGAAGAGGCCGAACGGACCGCTCCTGGACGCCGCTCACTTCCGTCGGCGGCAGTCCTCCGAGGAGCGGCTGGTCTCCAGCCAGGACCGTGCCGGTTCTGCCGCGCGGGCGGAGTCCACGGTGAGCTGGAGGCGGGTCCCTCCCTCGGCATCCGCGGGATAGCTGCGCTGCTCGGTGCCGGCGAGGCAGTGGCGGAGAATCTCCGTGACGCGACGGGCGACCTCGGGGGAGGCAGCGACGATGCGTACCTCGGCGTGCCCGTCCGAGGGTGTTTCCGTGGGCCGCATGACGACCTCGGAGGACGACCCGAAGCGAGGCCGCAGCCCGGCTTGTGCCACGCGCACGCGTCACCTCCGAGGAAACCGGCGCCCGAAGCGGAGCCCGAGCCCGACGAGGCGGAAGAGGCCGGGCCCGGAGCCCGTGCCGAATGGTGCTGATCCGTCGGGAGAGGTATCAGGGCCTGGCGGCCCGTCCGCTCACGCATCGATCACGCAAACGGCCCCGGACGAGGAGTCCGAGGCCGAGTAAAACGCTTCCCTGGGGAGAAACCCCAGGTCAGCGCATTTGCATACAGAGCCGACTGTCGGGTTCGAACCGACGACCTTCGCTTTACAAGAGCGGTGCTCTACCAGCTGAGCTAAGTCGGCGCGTCCCCAGCAGTGTACCCACGCCGAGGGGTGATCCGTTCGAAATCCTCCGCTCGTCCAAAGTTTGGTCCGCACAAGTAGAGACAGGGAGCCCCACCCCGAAGTAAGGTCACGGCCAGTCCGCGCGAGTGGACTAGACCCCTGCCTTTACTCGGATCGTCCGGCACGTTCCTGCCGGTGAAGGGACCAGATCAGCATGGCTACGGTCACGTACGACAAGGCGACCCGGATCTACCCGGGCACCGAAAAGCCCGCCGTCGATCAGCTCGAGATCGACATCGAGGACGGCGAGTTCCTCGTTCTCGTCGGCCCCTCCGGCTGCGGCAAGTCCACCTCCCTGCGGATGCTCGCCGGCCTCGAGGACGTCAACGGCGGCTCGATCCGGATCGGTGACCGCGATGTCACCCACCTCCCGCCGAAGGACCGGGACATCGCGATGGTGTTCCAGAACTACGCGCTGTACCCGCACATGTCCGTGGCCCAGAACATGGGCTTCGCGCTGAAGATCGCCGGCGTCAACAAGACGGAGATCCGGCAGAAGGTCGAGGAAGCGGCCAAGATCCTGGACCTCACCGATTACCTGGACCGCAAGCCCAAGGCGCTCTCCGGTGGTCAGCGGCAGCGTGTCGCGATGGGCCGCGCGATCGTGCGTGAGCCGCAGGTCTTCCTCATGGACGAGCCGCTGTCCAACCTGGACGCCAAGCTCCGTGTGCAGACCCGTACCCAGATCGCGAGCCTGCAGCGCCGCCTGGGCATCACCACCGTGTACGTCACCCACGACCAGGTCGAGGCCATGACCATGGGCGACCGGGTGGCCGTGCTCAAGGACGGGCTGCTTCAGCAGGTCGACTCGCCGCGCAACATGTACGACCGCCCCAACAACCTCTTCGTCGCGGGCTTCATCGGCTCCCCGGCGATGAACCTCGTCGAGGTGCCGATCACCGACGGCGGCGTGAAGTTCGGCAACAGCGTCGTCCCGGTCAGCCGCGAGGCGCTCAGCGCGGCGGCGGACAAGGGCGACAGCACGGTCACCGTCGGCGTCCGCCCCGAGCACTTCGACGTGGTCGAGGAGAACGGCGCCGCCGCCAAGGCCCTCACCAAGGCGAGCAAGGACGCCCCGGCCGGTCTGGCCGTCACCGTCAACGTCGTCGAGGAGCTCGGCGCCGACGGCTACGTCTACGGCACCGCCGATGTCAGCGGCGAGGTCAAGGACCTGGTCGTCCGGGTCAACGGCCGCCAGGTGCCGGAGAAGGGCACCCAGCTCCACGTCGTCCCGCGCCCGGGCGAGATCCACGTCTTCTCGACGTCCACCGGCGAGCGCCTGAGCGACTGAGCTCGCCACCGGTAGACCCCACGGCGCCGTCCGTCCGCCTCTGCGCTGACGGACGGCGCCGCCGTCTTGCCACCGCCGTCCCGCCATCACCGCCTGCCATCGCCGCCTGCCATCACCGCCTTGCCGCCGGCGCCTGCCGCCGACTGCCGCCGCCTGTTGCTGTATCGACAAATACCCCGACAGATAAATACCCTGCCAGATCGGGCATTTCACCCCAACTCGTCAAGGCTCGCCCCGCTCTCTGGCCTATCGGGTCCCTCGATACGGTGACTAAATGTCGCCAAATCATCGCTCCTCGCTACGATCGCCGCGTACCGCAGTCCCGTACGCACCGACCGTCGAGCACGGCCACGAACCGCGAGGAACGTCCTTGAACACCGCAGCACGCCGCATCGGCAGAACTCTCGCCCTCGTCCTCCCCGTCGTCCTCGTCCTCTCCGGGACACTCGCCGTCACCCGCGTCCCGTGGGCCTCCCCGGCGTCCGAGTCACAGATCCTCACCGCCTCCTCCGACAAGGCGTCCACCCGCGCCGCCCACCGCGCCCCGCACGAGGCGCTGCGCGACCGGCTGCTCGCCGAACTCCAGGAGAAGGACCCGGCCGTGGCGCTCACCCACCTCCAGGCCGCCACGTCCGAGCGGCCGTCGCTGGCCAGGCACTGCGCCTCCATCGCCCGCGCCCTCGGCCGCGCCGCGGTCGCCAAGTACGGCGGCGCGGACCGCGCCCAGGCCTACTCCCGCCCGGTCTGCGACACCTCGTACGCGACCGGCGTGGCCCGGGCCCGCCGCTGACGCGGCTCGCCGCCCCCACCGTTATGTCCCTGGCGGTCCCGCATATCGTGCGGCCCATGACAGATGACGCCCGCACCGCGGCGCGGCACCCACTGCCCGCGCGCCCCACGCAAGCCGTCGTCCTGGCCGGAGGCCAGGGCTCGCGGCTGCGCCCGTACACCGACGACCGCCCCAAGCCCATGGTCGAGATCCCCGGCACCGGCACCCCGATCATCGGCCACCAGCTCGCCTGGCTGGCCGCCGAGGGCGTCACCGACGCCGTCGTCTCCTGCGGTCACCTCGCGGCGGTGCTCCAGGACTGGCTGGAGTCGGCGGACCTGCCGCTGCGGGTGACGACGGTCGTCGAGAAGGAGCCGCTCGGCCGCGGCGGCGGTCTGAAGTTCGCCGCGGCGTCGCTCCCGCACCCCGACCGGTCCTGGTACGCCACCAACGGCGACATCTGGACCCGCTTCTCGCTCCGCGACATGGCCGACTTCCACCGCGAGCGGGACGCGGTCGCCACGCTCGCCCTGGCCCGCCCGCGCATCCCCTGGGGCGCGGTGGAGACCGACGAGTTCGGCCACGTCCTCGACTTCATCGAGGCGCCGCCGTCGCCGTACCTCATCAACGCCGGCGTCTACGTCTTCTCCGCCGACTTCACCGCGCTGCTCCCCGACCGCGGGGACCACGAGCGCACCACCTTCCCCCGGCTCGCCCGCGAGCGCCGCCTGGCCGGGTTCCCACTGCCCCACGGCGCGTACTGGCGCGCCATCGACACGGCCAAGGACCTGACCGAGGCCGCCAAGGAGCTGGCCGCCGGACAGCCGCCGCACGGCGCGCCGGGCCAGGCGCCCGCCGCCGAGCGCGCATGAACACCGCCCAGCGCGCATGAGCCGGGCCGCGCCCACGTTCCGCATGGCCGCCTGAATGGCCGCGCCTGCGCACTGACTTGGGGGGCGGACCGCGGTCCGCCCCCCAAGATGATTCCAGCAAGAGTGTTCCCAGGCACCAGGCACCAGGCCGCGGCGCGTCAGCCGACGGACGCGTCAGCCGACCGGCGAGGTCAGCCGACCGGCCCGTCAACCGACCAACGCGTCAATCGACCGACGCGCCAACCGGCTGACGCGTCAGCCGACGGACGCGTCAGCCGACGGACGCGTCAGCCGAGGAGGCCGCCGAGGGCTCCGCTGCCCTCCGGGGAGCCCTCGCCGTAGCCGTACGAGTCGCCGGACATGCCGCCGCTGCCCGCGGCCACTTCGGGCCAGGTCTCGCCCTCGCCGATCCCGAGTCCGCCCCGGCCGCCCCGGCCACTCCGCCCGCCCGCCGACGACGACCCTTCCGTGGTCGCCGGGTCGGCGGGCCGCCGGGGCTGTCCGGGGGCGGTCCGCGCGCCGCCACCGTGGGACGGGCTGGGGCGGCCGGAGCCGCCGGCCGGGGCCGACGCGCTGGGCGAGCCCGCCGAGGACGCCGCCGACGGGGCGGTCGGGCTGGTCACCGGGGCGCGCGGGGACGGCGCGCCGCCCGCGCCGAGGGGGCCGCGGGTGGCGCCGGTGGGGCTCTGGTCGGCCCGCCGAGGCAGCGGCGAGCCGGGCAGGTTGTTCGTCGGGACGTCGCTCGGCTCCGGCGCGCGCACCGTCTCCGAGGCCCGTACGGCGCCGCCGAGCATCGAGCCGAGCAGCAGCGTCACCCCGACCACGATCATCGCCATGAAGCCGCCCCGGCGCAGCACCCGCCGCCGCAGCGCCCACAGCCCGACCCGCGGCCCCAGCCGCCGCCACGCCTCGCCCGCGAGCCGGGCGTCCGTCGAGTACACCGGGGCGCCCGCGATGATCAGCGGGCTCCAGGCGGCGAGATAGATGATGTCCGGCGCGTCGTACACCGGTACGGTCCGCCAGCTCACGGTCAGGATCAGCGCGGCCGACAGCGCCGCGCCGAAGAAGGCCGCCAGACGCTGCCACAGCCCCAGCACCGTGAGCACCCCGACCACGACCTGGAGGAAGGCCACCGTCAGGCCCGCGCCCACCGGATGCCCGAGCGCGAAGTCGCGCAGCGGCTCGGCGATCGGCCAGGGGTGCAGCGACCGCAGCCAGGTGACCATCGAGCCGCGCTCGCCGCCGTCGAAGTAGACCGGGTCGGAGAGCTTGCCCATGCCGGCGTAGATGGAGATGAGGCCGAGGAAGATGCGCAGCGGGAGCAGCACCACGCCCAGGTTCATCCGGCGGCCGGGGTAGTAGGCATGCCGTACGGAGTCGGCGTGGCGCCGCTGGCGCGGCACCTCGGCGCCCCCGCCCCGGGCCGCCGCCCGGCCCTGGGGCGCCCGGCCCTGGGGCGTGCGCGGCTCCCGCGGGGCCCCGTACCGCGCCCCGGCCCTCTCGGCCGATGGCACAGCCTCCGTGCGCGGGCTGCGGCGCGGGCCGACGACCGTGGGCGGCCCGTCGTCGAAGGTGAGCCGCGGCAGCACCTGTGTGGCGGCCACGTCCTCGCCGCCGGCCCCGACACCGGGGCCGGGACCCTCGAGTCCCACCCCCGCGTACCGCACGGCCTGCAGCAGCCGGGTGGCCGCCGCGTCGCCGCCGGGCCGGGTGCGGCCGCTCCAGACCACGGGCGGGCGGCGCCGGGCGGCGGCCGGGACGCGGGCGAGCCGCGTGGTGTCCGCGAGCGCGCCGCTCACCACCGGGGCGGCAAGCTGCACCCGGAAGCTCGCGGGATTGACGGTGACCTGCGCCGGATCGCTCGGCACCTTGGCCATGGTCAGCTGTGGCTCGTCGTCAAAACCCGGTGCGCGTCCCCCCATGGGCGTGCGGGGTGTTCTGGTCTCCACGCTCATCTAACCGAGTGACGCGCGGATAGGACACTGCCGTGACCGCCCCGAGGTGTCCGAGGCCCGTCAAGCCATGATCAGTTCAGCCCCGATGCCGGACCGCTCAGCCCCGATGCCCGACCGTTTCAGCACCGGTGCCGGACCGGTCAGCCCCGGTGCCGGACCGCCTCGTACAGCACGACACCCGTCGCGACGCCCGCGTTGAGCGATTCGGCGCCGCCGGGCATCGGGATGCGCACCAGGACGTCGCAGGTCTCGGCGACCAGCCGGGACAGCCCCTTGCCCTCGCTGCCGGCCACGATCACCACCGGGCCATCCAGCGCCTCGGCGTTCTGCACCTCGGTCTCGCCGTCGGCGGCCAGCCCGACCACCATCAGGCCCGCCTTCTTGTACGCCTCCAGCGCGCGGGTGAGGTTGGTCGCCCGCGCCACCGGCGTACGCGCCGCGGTGCCCGCCGAGGTCTTCCACGCCCCCGCCGTCATCCCGGCCGCGCGCCGCTCCGGCACCACCACGCCATGGCCGCCGAACGCCGACACCGACCGCACCACCGCGCCCAGGTTGCGCGGGTCGGTGACCCCGTCGAGGGCGACGATCAGCGGGTCCTGGTCCTCGTCGGCCGCGGCCGCGAGCAGGTCCTCGGGGTGCGCGTACTCGTACGGCGGCACCTGGAGCACGAGCCCCTGGTGGTTGAGGCCGTTCGTCATCCGGTCCAGCTCGGGGCGCGGGGCCTCCATGAGGTGGATGCCGCCGCGGTCGGCCGCGAGCTTCAGCGCCTCGCGCACCCGGTCGTCGCTGTCGATGAACTGCTGGACGTACAGCATGCTGGCCGGGACGCCCTCGCGCAGCGCCTCGACGACCGGGTTACGGCCCACCACCAGCTCGTTCGAGCCCTTGCCCGCGCCGCGGCGCGGGGCGGGGCGGCGGGCCGCCTGCTTGGCGCGCGCGTTGGCGACGCGCTGCTTGGCGTGGCCCTTACGCATCTCGGCGGGCGGGGTGGGGCCCTTGCCCTCCAGGGCCCGGCGCCGCTTGCCGCCGCTGCCGACCGTCGCGCCCTTCTTGTTGGCGGTGCGACGGTTCCTGCGCTGGCTGTTGCCGGCCATGGGGTTCACCTGTTTCTCATCCGTGGCCGCCCGCCGGCCGCCCGGCCCTGGCGGGCCTCACGGCTTCGCGCGGCTGTGCCGCCGGACCTGGTCCGGCGGCTGCCTGCTTGGGTCATGTCGTGTGGGTGTGCCGGAGGCGCACCGCTTCAGTCGGGGATCGGTCGGGGTCGGTCGGGGCGGGGCGGGGCCGGTCGGGGCGGGGCCGCCGGGGTCAGCGCGAGCCGAGCTCCCAGCGCGGCCCGCTCGGGGTGTCCTCGATGACCAGCCCCGACTGCTGTAGCTGGTCACGGATGGCGTCCGCCGTCGCGTAGTCCTTACGGCCCCGCGCGGCCTGCCGCTGCTCCAGGACCAGCCGTACGAGCGAGTCGACCACGCCGTGAAGATCCTCACCCCGTTCCGGGCCGCCCGCCCAGTGCTCGTCGAGCGGGTCGAGACCCAGCACGCCGAGCATGGCGCGCACCTCGGCCAGCCGCGCGACCGCCGACTCCTTGTCGTCGGCGGTCAGGGCCGAGTTCCCCTGGCGGACGGTGGTGTGGACGACCGCGAGCGCCTGTGGGACGCCGAAGTCGTCGTCCATCGCCTCCGCGAACGCGGGCGGCACCTCGGGCGCGGGCGGGACGACCTTCCCTGCCTTTTCGGTGACGCGCTGGACGAAGCCCTCGATGCGCGCGAACGCGGACTCGGCCTCGCGCAGCGACTCCTCGCTGTACTCGATCATGGAGCGGTAGTGCGGGGTGCCGAGGTAGTAGCGCAGCACGATGGGGCGCCAGTGCTTGACCATCTCGGAGACCAGCACCGAATTGCCGAGCGACTTGCTCATCTTCTCGCCGCTCATGGTCACCCAGGCGTTGTGCGTCCAGTACGTCGCGAAGTCGTCGCCGAACGCCTTGGCCTGCGCGATCTCGTTCTCATGGTGCGGGAAGATCAGGTCGACGCCGCCGCCGTGGATGTCGAAGGCCGAGCCCAGGTACTTGTGGGCCATCGCCGAGCACTCCAGGTGCCAGCCGGGCCGGCCGCGCCCCCACGGGGTCTCCCAGCTCGGCTCGCCGGGCTTGGCCGCCTTCCACATGGCGAAGTCGCGCGGGTCGCGCTTGCCGTTCTCCCCCTCGCCGGAGGGCTGGCGCAGCCCGTCCAGCTCCTGGTTGGAGAGCTGCAGATAGCCGGGGTACGAGCGCACGTCGAAGTAGACGCTGCCCTCGGCGGCGTAGGCGTGACCCCGCTCGATCAGTCCCCGCATCATTTCGATCATCTCCGGCACATGGCCGGTGGCCCGGGGCTCATACGTCACGGGCAGGCAGCCGAGGACGTCGTACGCGGAGTTGAAGGCGCGCTCGTTCTCATAGCCGATCGCCCACCATGGGCGGTTCTGCTCCGCCGACTTCGCGATGATCTTGTCGTCGATGTCGGTGACGTTGCGGATGAACGTCACGTCGTAGCCGCGGTAGGTGAACCAGCGGCGCATGATGTCGAAGTTGAGCCCCGACCTGATGTGCCCGATATGCGGGGCGGCCTGCACGGTAGCGCCACACAGGTAGATCGAGACGCAGCCCGGCGTGAGCGGGTTGAAGTCACGGATCTGCCGGGCGCTGGTGTCGTACAGGCGAATAGTCACGCATCAAGGGTAGACGGAAGGCGACAGTGCCCCGCGACCTTATGGCCGCAGGGACACAGAAGCGTGACACTTGGGACGCTCCGGTCGTCGGCATGCGCCGCTCCGGTCGGCACGGCCCGGCCCGCTCAGATGCTGCCGACGACCCTGCGCGGGGTGATCCGTACGGCGACGCGCTGGGCATCCTGCGCGGACGCCGGGTTGAACTCGGCGTACCTCTTCCCCGTGTACTTGAGCGACAGCTCGTCGATCAGGTCGTCGGCACCCTCGGTGGTGTAGGCGGCGCTGCCGCGGATCTCCGCGTAGTTGTACGGATCCTCGGAGGGCTGCACCACGACGGACACCCGCGGCTCCCGGGCGATGTTCTTCTGCTTCTGCCGCCCCATGGTGGTCGAAAACAGCAGCTCGTCGCCGTCGCGCTTCACCCACACAGGTGAGAGCTGCGGGCTGCCGTCGGGCTGGATGGTCCCGACGGTCACAAAGATGGGGGTGTCGAGAAGACGCTTGAGCTCGTCGGAGAGTGCGGCTGGCACGGCGGTTCCTTCCCTCGCGAGATACGTGAGGTACGTGAGGTACGTACGGTGTGCTGAGTACCCGATGGGCGCCCGACACACCGTCACATCCCCACGGGGGAACCGTTCGGCGGAGCGACTTCCCCCGACCCACCGCGAGCGGCTAGCCCACTCGCACCACCAGGGCCGTGGCGATCGCCGCGAGACCCTCCGCCCGGCCGGTGAGGCCCAGGCCGTCGGTGGTGGTGCCCGAGATCGCCACGGGCGCCCCGACCGCCGCCGAGAGCGCCTTCGTCGCCTCGTCCCGCCGCTTGCCGATCTTCGGGCGTACGCCGATCACCTGGATCGCCACGTTCCCGATCTCGAAGCCCGCCGCGCGGACGATCCGGGCGGCCTCGGCCAGCAGCGTGACCCCCGAGGCCCCGGCCCACTCGGGGCGGTCGGTCCCGAAGTGCGCCCCGAGGTCGCCGACCCCCGCGGCGGAGAACAGCGCGTCACAGGCGGCGTGCGCGGCGACGTCGCCGTCGGAGTGCCCGGCCAGGCCGTACTCTCCGCACTCATCGCCTTCCCACAGCAGACCCGCGCACCACAGCTCGCGGCCCTTCTCGAAGGCGTGCACATCCGTGCCGATGCCCACGAGCGGCATCCCCTGGATCGCGGCAGTTCCGGAGGACCCGGAGAGCCCGGAGGACCCGGAGGACCCGGAGAGCCCAGAGGGTTTGGAGATTTCAGAAGCCATCGGTGGCCCTCCTCCGGGCGAGCACGGCCTCGGCCAGCACCAGGTCCAGCGGCCGGGTCACCTTGAACGCCTCCTCGTGCCCGGGCACGACCACGACCCCGACCCCGAGCCGCTCCACCATCCCGGCGTCGTCCGTCGCCCCCTCGCCCTCCAGGACGATCTTCTCGTGCGCGGCGACCAGCGTGGCCCGGTCGAAGCCCTGCGGAGTCTGCACGGCGCGCAGCAGCGCGCGCTCCGGGGTGCCGACCACCGGCTCGGGCTCGCCGGCCCGGTCGCCGGTGCGCGGCTCGACCTGCTTGACGGTGTCGGCGAGCGGCAGCGCCGGGACGACGGCGGGCGCCCCTTCCCGTACGGCGGCGACCACCGCGTCCACGGTGTCGACGGGGACGAGCGGGCGCGCCGCGTCATGGACGAGGACGCAGGTGATGTCCTCGGGTACGACGGCCAGGCCGCACCGGACGGACTCCTGGCGGGTTTCGCCGCCGGGCACCACCACCACCTCGGTGTTTCCGGCCAGTGGAGAGGCGTCGAGCAGCCGACGGACCTCATCGGCCCCGTCCGGCGGGGCGACCACGACGACCAGCGTGACGGAACGCGACCGGGCCATGGCGCGCACCGCGTGGACCAGCATCGGCGTGCCACTGAGCGGGCGCAGCGCCTTCGGCGCGCCGGGCCCCAGCCGCACCCCGCGGCCCGCTGCCGGGATGACGGCGGCGGTACGGGTGGGGCGGGCGGGGCTCTCGGTGCCCCCGGAATCAGCGGACTGCCCTGATACGGACATTGAGTTGGCGTTCAGGTTTGCTTCCTCGACCGAAATGGGTATGGCCACAGCGTGCCGGGCGCGATGACCCGACCAGCCCCTTCCGTGACGACTGGTCGAGCCAGCTGCCCGGGCCCGGCACACCAGCACCGTCGGCGCGGAGCCGACGAACAGTCGGCCGGAGCGCCGGGCGCGGTGACAGCAGGCCGGACGTTCAGGGCACCGGAATGTTCGGCGACACCGGCATGCGCACATGCCGCAGCGCCCGGCGACAGACGCTATGTCGTCTGAGTCACTCGGGCACCGCGGCATCTATGTGTCAGGACGCGAGGACCTCGTCGAGCAGGGCCTCGGCCTTGTCCTCGTTGGTGTTCTCAGCGAGGGCGAGCTCACTCACCAGGATCTGGCGTGCCTTGGCAAGCATGCGCTTCTCACCGGCAGAGAGTCCGCGCTCCCGCTCTCGGCGCCACAGGTCGCGCACCACTTCGGCGACCTTGATAACGTCGCCGGAGGCGAGCTTCTCGAGATTTGCCTTGTAGCGACGGGACCAGTTCGTCGGCTCTTCGGCGTACGGTGCGCGCAACACCTCGAAGACCCGGTCCAGCCCGTCCTGGCCGACCACATCACGCACACCGACGAACTCCGCATTGTCCGCCGGCACACGAACCGTCAGGTCACCCTGAGCGACCTTCAGCACCAAGTAGGTCTTGTCCACGCCTTTGATCTGGCGAGTTTCGATGGCCTCGATCAGCGCGGCCCCGTGATGGGGATAGACCACGGTGTCGCCAACCTTGAACGTCATGTGACAGGTACCCCTTCCGTGGCTATCCAGGGTAACACGGGAACGCCTTCTTCTGAATGGCGTTTTCGCAGGTCAGGGCATATCTCGGGGCTTGACAACAGCAGGCGGAACGTGCTGTGCGAGGGCAGCGGAAGCGGGTATTCGCAGGTGGGAGCGGCTGCACGGGCGCACTGAAACCCGTACGCTACACCCCCCGGCACCCCCTCACGAGTGACCTTACGTCCCGTTTTGCCGGAGTCCGGTCGAAGGACTTCCGCTACTCCGTTCGGGCCCGGAGCTACTGATCCCATCCTCTTTCCCGAATTGATCACGCCAGAGTGGATCAGGGGTGGATCAAGAGTGGATCAAGAGTGTTGATCAATTCTCGGACGTCCACACATTCCTTACCGATAATCGCCCGCTTCCCCCACCGGACAGATATTCGCCACGCACATCAGACATCAGACACGCACATCAGACACACACGTCAGAAGTGGATCCGGGAAGCTGAAGATCGGATCGGGAGCGGTGCGGGGAGCGGCCCCGGATGGACGGCCGGATGGACGGGACGCGGGCCCGTACGCGGGGGCCGTACCCGGGCCCGGGTACAGCGCCGCGTACCCCCCGGGCACCGCCCCGAGTACGGCCCGGGGTACGACCCCGGGCGGTGCGCCGGACAGGCGGGGGCGACCCCGGGTGGGTCGGGTGTGGCCCCGGACAAGGGGATCGGTAACCTAAGCCCGCTGATCCAACTTTTACCTAGCCCTAGGAGATGCCGCCGCCGTGAGCAGCAGCCTTCGACGCGGCGCCCTCGCCGCCGCCGCCCTCGTGGTCTCGGTCGCCTCACTCTCCGCCTGCGCGGCCGGGAACGACGCGCAGACGCTGCAGGTCAAGCCGGACAACGCCGCGACGTCCGTCGGCGATATCAAGATCCAGAACGCCACTGTCGTGACCCAGCCGGACCGCAAGACGAAGGGCCCGGCCGTCATCACGGCCAAGATCTTCAACAACGGCGGGGACAACCAGACCCTCAAGGCCATCACGCTCCCCGGGACCGCCACCAAGGTGAAGGTGTCCCCGGCCAAGGGCAAGGGCGCGGTCGTCGTCCCGGCCGGCGGCTCGGTACTCCTCGGCGGCAAGGGCAACGCCTCCGCGGTCATCGTGGACGGGCGCGAGGCCCCCAGGAACGGCGACGCGCAGCCGATCGTCTTCGACCTCAGCAAGACAGGCGACGTGCCGATCACGGCGTTCGTGGTCCCGGCGACGCACTACTTCGAGGACTGGGGCCCGTCGCAGATGCCGACCGCGACCCCGTCCACGACCCCATCCACCACGGCGCCCACCACCCCCGGCGGCGAGCAGACCAACAAGCCGAGCTCCCCGGCGTCCGGCACCGCCACGGCGACCAACAAGCCGTCCGGCGCGGCGAACGAGAGCGGCACGCCGGCCAACGGCATCGCGTCGGGCGAACCGGCGCCGACGGGTCACTGAGCCGACAGCAACGACAGCGACAGCAACCGCCGCGAGGGCCCTGGAAGCGACTTCCAGGGCCCTCGCGGCGAAGCTCCCCCGTGCGCCCCTCGCACCGATCGGCCCCAGGGGGCCTCACGGGCTTCGGGACGCTGCGCCGGACTCCGTCCGGCGATCTGGGGCCCGGGTTTACGGCTCGAACTTGTACCCCAGCCCACGCACCGTCACCAGATACCGCGGCGCCCCCGGATCGGGCTCGATCTTCGCGCGCAGCCGCTTCACGTGAACGTCCAGCGTCTTCGTGTCGCCCACATAATCCGCGCCCCAGACGCGGTCGATCAGCTGCATCCGGGTCAGCACCCGGCCCGCGTTGCGCAGCAACATCTCCAGCAGGTCGAACTCCTTCAGCGGGAGGTCCACCTTGCCGCCGCCGACCGTGACCACGTGCCGGTCGACATCCATCCGTACCGGCCCGGCCTCCAGCGCGGCCAGGGCGACCTCCTCCGGCTCTCCGCGGCGGCGCAGCACGGCCCTGATGCGGGCCACCAGCTCACGCGAGGAGAAGGGCTTGGTCACATAGTCGTCGGCTCCTATCTCCAGGCCGACGACCTTGTCGATCTCGCTGTCCTTGGCGGTCACCATGATCACCGGGACATTGGAGCGGCCGCGCAGCTGACGGCACACCTCCGTGCCGGGGAGGCCCGGCAGCATCAGGTCGAGCAGCACCAGATCGGCGCCGTTGCGCTCGAACTCGTCGAGCCCCTCGGGTCCCGTTGCCGCGATCGCGACCTCGAATCCCTCCTTGCGGAGCATGTACGACAGTGCGTCGCTGAACGATTCCTCGTCCTCGACGACCAGAACTCGGGTCACGGAAGGACCTCCGGGGCAGAAAGGTGTTCACAGGAATTGGTCTCGTACGGCCCGTCCTGGTCCTCTCCATCGAGGTCAGCGTTGGTCTCGTACGGCTCGCGCGACGAGCGGTCGCGGTCTCGGTCGCGGTCGCGTACCGAGCCGGCTTCCGGCAGCCGCAGGGTGAAGGTGGAGCCCTGTCCCTCGGCGCTCCACACCGTGACCTCCCCGCCGTGCGAGGCGGCCACGTGCTTGACGATGGCGAGCCCGAGCCCGGTCCCGCCGGTCTGACGCGAGCGGGCCGGGTCCACCCGGTAGAAGCGCTCGAAGACCCGCTCGCGGTCCTTCTCCGAGATGCCGATGCCCTGGTCGGTGACGGCGATCTCGATCTGTTCGCCGCCGGTGGAGGGGATACGGCGGGCGGCGATGCCGACGCGGGTACGGGCCGGGCTGTAGTTGACCGCGTTCTCCACGAGGTTGCCGAGCGCGGCGGCCAGCTGGCCGCGGTTGCCCCATACGTGCAGATCGGCGGTGCCGCCGGTGGCCATGGTGATCTGTTTGGTGCCCGCCTGGTGGCGGCACCGGTCGATGGCCTCGGCGACCAGTTCGTTCACGCGGACCGGCTCCGCGTCCTCCAGCGGGTCGTCGTTCTGTACTCGGGAGAGGTCGATGAGCTCCTGGACCAGGCTGGTCAGCCGGGTCGCCTCGATCTGCATCCGCCCGGCGAAGCGGGTGACCGCCTCGGGGTCGTCGGACGCGTCCATCACGGCCTCGGACAGCAGGGACAGCGCGCCGACGGGGGTCTTGAGCTCATGGCTGACGTTCGCGACGAAGTCGCGCCGTACGGCCTCGATCCGCCGGGCCTCGGTGAGGTCCTCCACCAGCAGCAGCACCAGGCGGGAGCCCAGCGGGGCGACTCTGGCCGACACCGCGAGGGCCTCGCCGCGGCCCGTGCCGCGCCGGGGCAGGTCCAGCTCGATCTGCCGGATCTCTCCGTCCCGCCGGGTGTCGCGGGCCATCTGCATCATCGGCTCGACGGCCAGCTTCCCGCCGCGGACCAGCCCGAGCGCGTACGCCGCGGAGCTGGCCTTGACCACGGCGTCCGCCTCGTCGAGGACGACGGCCGAGGAGCGCAGGACGGAGAGGACAGTGTCCACGCCGGGCGGCAGCGCAGCGTCTGTGTGCAGTGAGGAGCGCGTAGGCTTCGCCTGTTCGCGTTCGCTCCAGCGGAACGCCAGCATGGCGATGACGCCGGTGCACAGCCCGGCGAGCGCCGCCAGTGCGGCGATCGCCGCGTTCACGTTCATGCATCCAGGTTATGCGTGCCACGAGACAGCTCCACAGCCCCAGACGGGCACCCTCGGGGAGACGTTTCCCAGAGTTCACCGGGGAGTCAGTAGCGGTTCACTCCGGATGCCGGAGCCCGACGCGTTTCAGCCGGAACGTGGAAGCCTGGGGGGCGGCGAGTCACGAGTCCACCGAGAGTCAACAGCGACAACCAGCGAGAGAAGGTCAGTGATGCGGGACGCTTACCATGAGGAGCTCGATTCGATCGGGGAGGGCCTGGTCGACATGGCCCGGCTGGTCGGCTCGGCAATCGGTCGAGCGACCACGGCGATACTCGACGCGGACCTCAAGCTCGCCGAGAGCGTCATCGCCGCCGATGAGAAGGTCGACAACCTGCAGCGCGACCTGGAGGCGCGGGCGATCACGCTGCTGGCCCGGCAGCAGCCGGTGGCCACGGATCTGCGGATAGTGGTGACCAGCCTGCGGATGAGCGCCGACCTGGAGCGGTCCGGCGACCTCGCCCAGCACGTAGCCAAGCTCGCCCGGCTCCGCTTCCCGGACTCGGCCGTTCCGCGTGACTTGAACGCGACCATCCTGGAGATGGGCCAGCTCGCGCAGCGGCTGATGGCCAAGGCCGCCGAGGTGATCATCACCAAGGACGTCGACCTCGCGCTGCAGCTGGAGGAGGACGACGACGCGATGGACCTGCTGCACCGCACCCTCTTCCAGCACCTGATGGACGACCGCTGGAAGCACGGCATAGAGACGGCCGTCGATGTGACGCTGCTGGGCCGCTACTACGAGCGGTTCGCCGACCACGCGGTCTCGGTGGCCAAGCGCGTGGTGTACCTGGTCACCGGGGAGCACGCCGACGAGATCGCACAGCAGACGGAGGCGCCCGAGGGGGCGTGACCGTCGGCCCTGTGGCACCCGAGGAGCGTGACCGTCGCTGTGACGGCCGGAGGGGGCGTGACCGTCGGCCCTGTGGCGCCCGAGGGGGTGCCCAGGGCTAGTCCAGGCGCTACCCAGGGGCGTGTGCAGGGCCTGCCCAGGGGCGCGAGGGCGTCCCGGCGCGCCCTCACACGCCGGGCACGCGCCCGCCGCACGGCGGGACCCGTGCATCCGCGCGCCGTCCATGCGCCGCTACGGGCGGGGGCCGGAGGACCGGCACCATGGGCAGGAGCTGACCCCTCCCGAAGACCTCCCAGGAGGCGACTCATGGCCGACTTCCCGACTCCCACCCCCGCCGACCCCACCCGGCCGGCCGCCGAACACCGCCCCCCGCTGCCCCTCCTCGGCGCCTGCGGCTGCGGCTCCGGCTGCTCCTGCGGCTGCCAGTCCGGCGGCTCCTGCTCGTGCGGCGGCAACTGCGGCTGAGTTCCCGTAGCTCACAGCGAACAGCGAAGGGGTCTTCGGCCGGCACCCGGTCGAAGACCCTTCGGCGTCTGGTGAGACGTGCGTCCTACTTCTTCTTGCCCTGGGTGTTACCGGGGATCTTGGTGAGCTGGGTTTTCGCTGCTCAGAGCGGTGTTCATGAGCGGCGGAACGGTCGTCGCTGGTCATCATTGGCCACTGTTGAGCGACCTCGGACGGCCCAGGGACGGCCCGGATAACGGCCCGGCGGCCTATGAGCTGATGGGCACCTCCCGCGCTCGCGGGTGTGCTTGGGTTTCCTTCCGGTGCAACCATTCCGGGGGTTCGGCAGTCATCTTCGGTGCCGTCCGTGCCGCCGAGCGGATGAGGCCGCCTTTACCCGGATGAGCTGGCCTCCCCTGCGTCGGATGCGCCTCGCCGGTTTTGGTCCCGGACGTCCCGGGACCACCAGAGTGTGGGGGGAACACACTTATGCGTAAGCGCGCCACCGTGGCCGCCGTTGCCAGCGCCCTGGCCCTGTCCGCGTTCGTTGTTCCAGGCGCCGCCCAGGCGGATGAGGCCGTGGGCGACACCGAAATCACCAAGGTGGTCGTCAACGGCGGGTCCAACATCGTCCTGGGCACCACGAACCCGAAGACCTTCACCATCGCGGTGACCGCCACCGACAACTCGGGCATCAAGGAGAACTACACCTTCCCCGTGCTGTGGCACGGGCCCGGCCAGAAAATGCCCGACGACCCCTACGGGCTGGTTGTCCCCGACGACGTGTCCGGTGACTGCGTGGCTCACAGCACCACCACGACCACCTGCACCTTCACCTTGACCATGAACCCGCGGATCGACCCTCAAGACAACACCACGGCCGGAACCTGGAAGGTGCGCGCCAGCGCCAGTGGCAACGACTGGGACTACGTCAGCAAGGACGTCGCCGCCACGGTGAAGGTCAGGCGCTACGCCAAGCTGACGGTCAACGCCTCGCCGGAGCCGGTGAAGAAGGGCAAGACCCTCAGTGTCACCGGCAAGCTGACCCGCGCCAACTGGGAGACCTACAAGTACGCCGGCTACACCGGCCAGCCGGTGAAACTGCAGTTCCGCAAGAAGGGCACCAACACCTACACCACCGTCAAGACGGTGACCACGGGTACCGGCGGCGCTCTGAAGACCACAGTCAAGGCCGCCACCGATGGTTACTGGCGCTGGTCATTCGCCGGCACCTCCACCACCGGCACCGCCACCGTCACCGCCGACTACGTCGACGTTCAGTAAGCAACGATGAAGCACCCGCGGCGCCGGGTCCCCTCAGCCGGGGCCCGGCGCCGTGTGTTTCCGAATGGACCGGCGTCCGGGATGACGAGGGGCCAGCCTGGGAGGGAACCCCCTCCTGAGCTGGCCCTTTTTCCTGCGCCCCGGCAGGATTCGAACCTGCGACACCCGCTTTAAGAGTTCGATCAACGGAGCGCGTGGCCTGCTCGTAGTCGTGCTCCGGGACGGTGGCTGATCCACCTCTGACTACCTGGATCCATGATTGTCCGACAACGTTGATGTCAGCTGCTGATGTCAACCTGCACTGGGAAAGTGGCTGTTCACGAGGGGACCGGCGGGTCTCTCGCGCGGCGCGTGCATGTGAATCTGTGAACTGTGGGCGCCTGGCAGCAGTGGAACGGTTTGGTGTCCGCCTGCGTCGTCCCTCTCCGGGGCACGGTGGCTGTGTCCCGGAGAGGGGAGACCGGGTGTATGCGGGCGGCTTCGCCAAGTGGACAAAGCGGTTCGAGGACGAGCGCGCGTACAGGCGCGCCCAGGGTGATCCGGACTGGGGGCAAGGCGCGGCGCTGCATCCGGCGGTGTGGGCCAGCATCCAGCGCTTCCAGGTCGGCGAGGACGGTGACGGCGCCAACCTCGTCGGCAAAGCGGACCAGGCCGGCGACGCCGACTACGGGCAGGCGGTCCGGCTCTTCATCTCCGAGGAACAGAATCACGCCCGTCTACTTGCTCGGCTGCTGGCTGCGGGGGGCATACCGGCTCTGACTGGGCACTGGAGCGACGTGCTCTTCGTACGGCTGCGGCGTCTCTTGGGCCTACGTATGGAACTGCTGGTGCTGCTGATCGCGGAAGTGGTGGCGCTGCGCTATTACCGGGTCCTGCGCGATGGCACCGACGACTCGCTCACTGCGGATGTGGCGGGGCGGATCCTGTCTGACGAGCAGCGCCATGTCCCTTTCCACTGCGAGCGACTGCACGCCTCCCTGGCGGAGCTGCCCCGCGCAATGCGCCGCCCGGTGATGACCCTGTGGCGACTTCTTCTGCTCGCGGTCTCTCTCGTCGTCGCCGCCGACCACGGTCCGGCACTGCGCCTACTCGGCATCGGGCGCCTGCGATTCGTGGTCGATGTCATGACCTTGTCCCACACGGTGGTCTCCGCAGTGCTGGTGCCCCGCCCAGATGCATGGACGAGCGCGGGCTGACAACAGACAGCCCACCGTTTCCTACAACCTCTTTAGGAGCGAGGTGGGGCGTGTTGGGGTCTGGCCTGTGGGATGCCGACTTCGACGGCTACTGGCTTCGGCCACCGTCAGCAGCTGCGGTTCCCCGTGAGTCCCCGCCCGATCTGGCGCGGTTGTGGCACGGGGGAACTTCTGAACTATCGCGAACTCACTCGCGAGTCCTGTTGCCACCTCGGCCGCCGCACCTTCGCCGAGGACGCCGCCGCGCGCCGCTGCCGGCGCAGGAGTCGCACCATCACTGCGCACACCACGACCGGCACGGTCACGAGCACAGTCCACCACGGGATGCCGAGCCACACCGACGCGGCCCCCACGCCCACGCCGACGCAGATGTTGGTGAAGGCCAACCACCTGCCGTACGGCTCCCAGACGAAGGGCGCGTAGGCGGTCGGCCTGGCCAGGCGGACCGCGCCGAATACCAGCGACTGGGCCGCGAGGAATGCGACGAGGACGCCTAGGGCGGCGTTCGCCTGGTGCTCGTCGCGGGGTGCGTCGGAGGTGTTCTGGCGGACGCCGTCCTTGCTGAGGACGACGATGTCGCGGCGCCAGCCGGTCGCGGTGACCTCGTCGCCCCGATGCAGCTTGTCGAAGAGCGGCCCGGAGTCGCTGAACCGCACGA
Organism: Streptomyces sp. LZ34; assembly: GCF_053890475.1. Lineage (NCBI taxonomy): Bacteria > Bacillati > Actinomycetota > Actinomycetes > Kitasatosporales > Streptomycetaceae > Streptomyces > Streptomyces sp. LZ34. The sequence continues at coordinate 7,082,424 of NZ_CM132680.1, read as the reverse complement.
CCCTCTGCCAGGAGTCGTCGCCCTTGTCCTTGAGGGTCGCCTCGTAGGCCGTGACCTTTCCTGTGAACGTGGACTCGGCCTTCGTGACGGTGAAGTGCCAGGTGGTGAGGCAGTCCTTCGCAGCCACCTCCTGCGGGGTCGCCTGCGCGGGGCACGGCTCGGCTGCCCGGTAGTGCTCGTAGCGCTCCTGTTGGCCTGGCACCCACACCGTGAACGCCAGGTAGCTCAGCACCGCCCACATCAAAGACAGCACGATCAGCGCCACGCCCGTGAGCCGCGCCCGGCCCGGCGACTTCCGGTCGGGACTGTCCTTCTTGCCCGCCGTGGCCCACGCCCGCTCTGCCATCGCTGACCCCCTCCATCCATTTTTCATGAGCTGAAGCAGCTCTAGCACCCCTTGCCTGCTACATCAACCCACCATTCACCCCAGCTCCCATCCCGTCCGCCTTCGACCCACACACCGTGGAGCGGGCGTGGTTCAGGGTGTCAAGGTGGAGCGCGCCACTGTACGAACGACCTTGACGCCCTGGGCCGCGACTGCTCGGCTCTGCCTGGGGCGAAGGTGGCCGGGATGGGAGCCCACAACGCTCGCCACGATTCGGCCGGCACTCGCGAACGGCGCCCGGTCCATCCCGGAGTCTGAGCGCCCCCGCCGGAGGCATGTCTTGTGCCTTGCGTTTCCCTTCGGCTGTCCGGTCCCGGGAGATGCTTGACACTTCGAATGGTAAGGCGGCCGAGGAGCCAGCGCGGCGGCCAGAAGCATTTTGGTCAGTCAAGAGCATCCTCAATAGCCTCGAAGATGTCCGCGTCCGTTTCCTTCTGCCAGTCCGGCAGGTCTGGCCAGTCTGCGACGTAGCCCGGCTTTGGGGCATCGAAGTGCTTGTACATCTGCGCGGTCCAGCAGGTGGCTACGAAGCGGCCTTTCTGTTCGCGAGTGAGTCGCGTGGCGTGGCCGGCGCTGAGGTCGAGGAACTGGCGTACCTGTTCGTGAACGGCTCCCGCGGCTTGGCGTTCCCACTCCGGGGTTTCCTCCCATGGGGTGACGTAGCCGGGCTTGGGCTCTCCTGGGAAGTGTTTGCGTACGCCGGCGATCCAGGCTTCCCGGAACAGGCGGGCGCCGTCGGGGTGGGGCATGCGGTTGCCTTTCATCGTGGGGTGGTCAGTGCGGCGATCTCGGTTGCCAGATCAGCGACGCGGGTGTTGTGGGCCAGGGGGCTGATAGCAGTACGCAAGCTGAGGAGCTTGCGAGCCACGTACCCGGAGCCGGACTGGCGAGCCAGTTGCAGGGCTTCACGGCCGTACGTGATGACCTGGTCGGTGTTGCTGCGCTTGGCGCCGATGGCGGCGAGGTCTGTCAGGACGGCTGCCCGTCGCCGGTAGGACTGGCCCTGAGCGAGAACTGGTTGTTTCAGGGCGCCCTGTAGTGCTTGCTCGGCCAGGTCGAGTCGTCCCAGTTGGGTGTAGCGGGCGCCGCGTGCCTCCGCGAGGCGGGAGCCGTCGAAGCGGAGCCAGCCGCTGCTGTGGCCCGGGGAGGACAGGCGCAGGACCTCTTCGGCGGTGTCGAGGGCTCGCTCGCAGGCTCTGAGGTCGCCAAGTCCCGCGTACGCCTCGGCCTGCACGGCAGCTACCCAGTGGCGGGTGGACAGCGAGTGGTCGCCGCGTCTGGCCACCTTCTCGGCGGCTGACAGTGTGTGCGCCGCTTCCTGGTAGCGGCGTTCGTGCACGTCGATGTAGGCGTGCCGTACGAGAGCACAGGCCCAGAGGTCGTATGCGCCTGCGTCCCTGCTCGCGGAGGCGGCCAGGGTGTAGGAGGTCGCGGCTTCGGTGTACCGGTTGCTGTCGAAGGACAACTCGCCGGCCAGTTGTAAGAGGTCGCTCGCGGCGGCGCACATGGTCCGGAACTCGGGCTGGGAATGGCCGGAGAAGGCGTCGTTGAGGTTCGACAGCTGGTCGCGCACGACCGGATACACCGCGCCTTTGGTTCGGGCGAGTTGGTAGACCTGCCACAGGTGGCCGTTCATACGCAGGAAGTCCTGCGAGGACGCGCGGCGGAGGCTTTCGGCGAGGTCTTCGGCCTCGTCGGTGGGGACGGTGGTGAGTGCCCCGGTCACGGCTATCACGCGAAGGAACTCACGTCGGATCATGTCGTCGGCGCTCCCCGGGCCGTAGTGGTCGCTGGGCGGCGCGCTTGCGGGCTCCTCGGCGGTTCGTGGCTGAGCCAGCAGGGCGTCGAGTTCGGCAAGGTCGAGCTGGAGTGCCGCGGCGAGGTCCGGTCGTAACGGTGGCTGAGGCACGGTCTTACCGCTCTCCCAGCGGCAGACCGTCGTGCGATCGATGCCGAGGGCGTGGGCGAGTCCTTCCTGACCGAAGCCCAGACTTCTCCGACGCTCAGCAAGGCCCACGCCCGCTCCCCTTCGCGCCCGCCCGATCCCGGACCGCTGCCTCATTCCTGCACGGTGTGCGTTCAGAGTGCCGCAAGGATGCCGTGGAGCGGGGCAAGCCGGGACGGTTCACTCGAACTTGTCACTTACTCCTTGCCTTCATGGCCAGCCGGAGAGGCCGCAGACGCACATGGCTGTCGACGTAGACCCGGGGCTCGCTTCCCACCAGCGGTACACCTGCCGGTTCTCAAAAGTGCTTGAAAGGAGCCCGGCCGAGGTCCGCCGCCTGCTCCGTGCCCTCCTCAGCGCTCCGGGTTCCGCGCTGGTAGTGGACGAAGTGCTGTTCGTGACCACCGAGCTCCTGACCAACGTCTGGAAGCACACCGACGGACGATGCCATCTGACCGTCGTGACTGGCCCGCGCGGTGTTCACGTTCACGTGCGCGACTACTCGACGGATCTACCCGTCCAGGTCATCGCGGGGGACGACGAGGAGAGCGGCCGGGGCGTCGTCGCTGTTGACCGGTGCGCCACCAACTTCTACGTGGCGAAGGTCCCGGACGGGAAGATCGTGACCGCCTTCCTCGCCGCTGGAACGGTGCTGGCGACGGCAGTCGGTGACCGGGGCCGTCCCGCACCTGACGGCCCAGAGACGGCCCCAGCCCAGCAGTAAGCCCCCTACTCGCGGAGAAACCGCAGGTAGGAGGCTTACTGGCGTCGGCTTACTTCTTCTTGCCCTGGTTCTTGACCGCCTCGATGGCGGCCTTCGCGGCCTCCGGGTCGAGGTAGGTGCCGCCCGGCTTGACGGGGCGGAAGTCGGCGTCGAGCTCGTAGGCGAGCGGGATGCCGGTGGGGATGTTCAGGCCCGCGATGTCGGCGTCGGAGATGCCGTCGAGGTGCTTGACCAGCGCTCGCAGCGAGTTTCCGTGGGCGGCGACCAGGACCGTACGGCCGGCCAGCAGGTCCGGGACGATGCCGTCGTACCAGTACGGGAGCATGCGCCCGACGACGTCCTTGAGGCACTCGGTGCGCGGCCGCAGCTCCGGCGGGATGGTCGCGTAGCGCGGGTCGTCGGCCTGCGACCACTCGGAGTCGTCGTCGATCGGAGGCGGCGGGGTGTCGTACGAGCGGCGCCAGAGCATGAACTGCTCCTCGCCGAACTCGGCGAGGGTCTGGGCCTTGTCCTTGCCCTGCAGCGCGCCGTAGTGGCGCTCGTTGAGCCGCCAGGAGCGGTGGACCGGGATCCAGTGGCGGTCGGCGGCCTCCAGGGCGAGCTGCGCGGTGCGGATGGCGCGCTTCTGGAGGGACGTGTGGACCACGTCGGGGAGCAGGCCGGCGTCCTTGAGCAGCTCACCGCCGCGGACTGCCTCCTTCTCGCCCTTCTCGTTGAGGTTGACGTCCACCCAGCCGGTGAACAGGTTCTTCGCATTCCACTCGCTCTCGCCGTGGCGGAGGAGGATCAGCTTGTACGGTGCGTCGGCCATGCCGTCGAGCCTACTTGACCCGCATGGACGCCTCGCTGGACGCACCCGGTCAATCCGGTGGCGCGCGGGAGGCGGGGTCGGTAACTTGCGGGTACCGCTCGCACCACTTACATGTCACGTTTTGCACCAGGGGTCGCCCGATGTCCTTCGCCCTACCGTCCGTCGCCAGGCTGACACAGGCAGCGAAGGAGAGTGTCTCGGGTCTGCCGCGCGCGTTCTGGTGGCTGTGGACCTCCACGCTGGTGAACCGGTTAGGCGGCTTCGTCGCCCCGTTCCTTGCCATGTACCTGACCGTGAACCGCGGCTATTCGGCCACGTACGCCGGTCTGGTCGGCGCGTTGTACGGGCTGGGCGGGGCGGTGTCGGCGCTGGGTGCCGGGGTCATGACGGACCGGTTGGGGCGGCGTCCCACGCTGCTGATCGCGCAGAGCGCGACGGCGGTCAGCGTCGCCGTCCTCGGGTTCGTCGAGCATCCGGTCGCCATCGCCTCGGTCACCTTCCTCGTCGGCATGGCGACCAACGGGTCACGGCCCGCGGTGCAGGCCATGCTGGCCGACATCGTCGCCCCCGAGGACCACGTGCGCGCCTACTCGTTGAACTACTGGGCCATCAACCTCGGCTTCGCCTTCTCCGCGGCGGTGGCGGGGCTGATCGCCGAGCACGGCTATCTGGCGCTCTTCCTGGGCGAGGCGATGATGACGCTGCTGTGCGCCGTCGTCGTCTTCGTCAAGCTGCCGGAATCCCGCCCGGCGCGGGAGGGGACGGCGGGGGCGGCGGGGGCGCGGCAGCCGGAGACCGGGCTCGGGACCGTGCTGCGCGACCGGTCGTTCATGGCCGTGGTGGCGCTGTCGTTCCTTGTCGCGACGCTCATCCAGCAGGGGTTCGTGGGGCTGCCGGTGGCCATGGGCGCAAGCGGCCTGTCCAGTTCGGACTTCGGGCTGGCGATCGCCGTGAACGGCGTGCTGATCGTGGCCGTGCAGATCCCGGTCACCCGGTTCATCGAGCGGCACCGCGAGCCGACTCGGCTGTTGGTCGGCGCCGCGCTGCTGATCGGCTACGGCTTCGGGCTCACCGCCTTCGCCGGATCGGTCTGGATGTACGCCCTGACCGTGTGCGTCTGGACCATCGGCGAGATCATCAACACCCCGATCCAGATGGGACTCGTGGCCCGGCTCTCCCCCACCCACGGGCGCGGCCGCTACCAGGGGGTCTACGTGCTCTCCTGGTCACTCGCGGCGCTGATCGCCCCGCTGGCGGGCGGCGCGGTGATCGACCGCTACGGGGCGGATGTGCTGTGGGCGGCGTGCGCGGTGGTGGGGACGCTGGCCGCAGCCGGGTACGCGGCGCTGATGCGGGCCGTCGGGCCGGGGACGGAGAAGGAAGGTGCGGGGGATGGTGCTGGGGACTGTGCGGGGGAAGACGTGGGGGAACGCGTTGGGGGCGGCTCCCGGCCTGATCGCACCGTCGCGGCGGGCTGAGCCCCCGCGGTTCACGGAGTGAGCCTGGGCACCAGGGACTCGACGTCGAAACTCGGCCGCAGCAACGTCCCCGGCGTCCAGATCGGGGCAGTGGGCAGGTGATAGGACGGCCCCGTCGTCGGCCAGCCCGAGTAGCCTCCCGAGCCTGGCACCTCCCCCGGCAGCCCGGCGCCGCCGGCGGCCGGGTCGTAGGTACTGGTCGGGTTCACCCGCTGCCACCCCGTCCCGGGGTATTGCCGCTCCTCGCGGTTGGCCCACAGCAGCCAGGACACGGCCGTCATCCCCAGCAGCACGGTGAGCGCCAGCACCCGGATGCCGGAGATGCGCCGTTGGGCGGGCGCGTCCACGCGGGGGGTGATGCTGATCTGCGCCCTGGAAGGCCTGGCAGTCCTGGAAGCCCCGGAAGGCCGTTCGCCAGTCCCCTTCGCCCGGTCCGGCGCCGTCTCCCCCGGCAGCGGCGCCTGCTCGTCCACCCCCAGGGCGGCCACGTACAGGCCGAGCCGCTGGGTCTGGCCGGGCTGGCGTACGGCGGTGTCGGCCCAGTCCCGAATCGTTTCGGGCGCGATGCCCTCAGGCGGCACGAGGGTGCCGGGGCCGGTCCAGTTCATCGTCCAGTGCGCGTTTCCCCGCGCCACCAGCTGCGCCCCGATCAGCACGTACAGGGCCTCGGCGAGCAGGCCCAACGGCCCCCGCCCGGCCCCGTCGCTCTCCCCGGCCCTCTCCTCGGCCCTCTCCTCGGGCGGTACGCGGCTGCCCAGCGCGCGGGCGAGCGGCATCCGACGTCCGCTGTCGAGCAGGCGCAGGACCCGCTGGATCGTCAGCCCCACGGGCCGCTCCCCGGATATCCCCTCCGCCTCCTCGACCGTACGGACCGCCTCCGCCAGCGGCCTCAGCAGCCGCGTCGCCCGGTGCTCGGCCAGCAGCCCGAGCCACTCCCGCCACGGCATGGTCGGCGCCGTACGCGGGCCATGGTGCGGGCCGGGGTGCAGCCTGCGGCCCAGCTCGGCCGCGTACCCCGACGGCACGTCGAGGGGCTCGGCCATACCGCCGCCCCCGGCGGTCCCAGCGGGCTGGTCGGGGAGGCGGGCCAGGTGGCTCAGGCGGGTGGCCAGGTCGGGGTGCGGGTCGTCGCGGTCGGCGGGCCGCTCGGCGGCCCGCGCCCGGAGCGCCGCGAACGGCTCTCGCAGCTCGGGGGCCTCGACCATGTGGGCGAAGGCGCGGAACGGATCGTCCGGTACCCGGCCCTCGGCCCGGCGTACGGGGGTGAGGAAACCCGCGACGAACTCCAGCCAGGCCACCTCCAGCGCGGCCGCGGAGCGCAGGGCGTCGGCGACGGTCCGCGCCCCGGCCGCCCGGGCGGCCTCGCGGTCGGCCTCGATCTCCTGGCGCCGCCGGACCGGCCGGGTGAGCCGGCGGAAGACGCGCGTGTAGCCGTGGAGCAGCAGCAGCGGCCCACCCGCGTACATCCGCACCAGGTCGTTGGCCGCCGCCGCGCTCCGGATCGCCTCGCAGGCGGCCGCCAGCCCAGCCGAGCCGCGGTAGGCGAGGGCGCCGAAGCGGCTGTGGCGGCGGGAGAAGTGGCCCAGTTCGTGCGCGAGCACCGCGCGCAGCTCGGCGGGCGGCAGGCCCACCACCAGGGGCAGGCCGAGGTAGAGGGTGCGGCGGCCGGGCACCAGACCGAGGAACGCGGCGTCCTCGGTGACGGAGGCGTTGACCTCTGCGGTCAGCCGGATGGCGTCCGGCGGGGCGGTGCCCACGCCCTCGGCCAGCTCCTCGACCGCCGCCCATAACGCGGGCGCCCTGCGGCGGCTCACCCACACCGTGTTCTCCAGCGGCGCGGCGGGCCGCGCGGTGCGCACCACCGCCCACACCATGCCCGCCAGGATCGGCGCGAACGCGGCGCAGGCCAGAATGACGCTGGTGGGCGGTGCCGTGCTCCCCGGCGCCCCGGCGGCCCACAGCCCCAGCACCAGGAAGGCCAGCCACACCAGGACCAGGAGCGCGACCAGGGCGTAGAAGGCGACCAGCAGCACCAGGGCCAGCACGGCGCGGGCGGCGGCGATGGCGGCGGCGATCATCTCCGCCTCCGGTTGTCCCGGGCGTCGCGGTCGTGAGGTCCGTCGGGCCGGGCGGGCGGACCCGTGCGCAGCCGGTCCCGGGTGCGCGCGTCCCCGAGCAGCCCGTCCAGCAGCCACGCGGCGGCGCCGCGCAGCGCCGTGGACAGTGGGTCGGTCCTCACGCCGGGGACCAGGGAATCTCCGGGCCGGCCGAGCTCCGGGGAGACGTCGAGCAACAGGCTGAGCCGGGCGCGGGCCTTGTGCAGATTGCTGCCGACGCTCCCGGCGCTGATGCCGAGCTCGGCGCCGATCTCCGCGTAGCTCATCCCCTCCAGGGAGTGCATCACGACCACCTGGCGCTGGCGCGGCGGCAGCATGCCGAGCGCGCGCAGCGCGGCCAGCGCCTCCGAGGTCTCCTCCACGGTGGCGGTGGTGGCGGCCGGTACGGTGAGCTCGACCGGCTTCCACCGGAACCACCAGCGCCGGCCGTCGCGCGACAGTTTGCGGCGCATGGTGGTCACGACCCACCCCTCCGGCGAGGCGCACGCCCGCACGGTCGGCCAGCGGCGCATCGCCTCGATGAACGCCTCCTGGACGGCGTCCTCTGCGTTCTGCCGATTGCCGCTGAGCATCACCGCGCGGGCGGCGAGCCAGGGATAGGTGCGGGCGTAGAAATCTTCGAAGTCCTCGAACTCCTCGCCGCCCGTAGCCTCTTCGACCGCGTCACTCATACCCGGCCCCCATCTTGTCCCCTTTGATGCTTCCCGGTCGGTGACCGGTTCACCATAAAGAGGCCTCAGGGGACGCGATTCTTCACCGTGAACCGCGGGAAATTCGGAGCGACTTGGGGGTGCCGTTGGCCCCCGCTCAGCAGTCCAGGTCGCGCTGTGCCTCGTAGAGGTTGCGGGGGCGCAGCGCCTCGGGGTGGCCGTAGGACTCGATGCGGGAGTGGAGCGGGCCGGTGAAGTCCGGGACGTCGATCTGGTCGAACTCGCGGACCTCGCTGATCCCGGCCGTCGCGCTGTACGGGGCGATCCCGTCGATCTTGATCAGGCCCGCGCGCTGGTTGGTGACGGTGACGTTCCAGTGGCTGAACCGCGCGCCGTACAGGGGACCCGCGCTCGCGTCGCCGCCGTGCCGCCCGGTGTTGTTCACGGTGATGTCGGTGCGGACGTTGGCGAAGGGCATCCCGCGGTGGGTGTCGAAGGTGCCCGTCTCCATGCGCCCGCGCGACCAGACGTTGTAGCTGGACAGGCCCTCGACGTTGATCCCGTGCAGCTGCGTCCCCGCGGGGGCCGGGACCGTGCGCTCGCTGAGCACGAAGTCCTCGATGAGGTTGTCGTGGGAGCCCTCGCGGCAGCAGAACGGGTGGTGGCTGCCGCGGCCGGAGACCCGTACCCGGCTGAGCGTGCAGGCCTTCGCCGCGACCAGCAGGAAGCCGTTGTCGGCGTTGTTGACGGTCACGTCGTCGACCCAGCAGTCCCATGCGCACTGCAGCGCCACGCCGTTGTATCCCTTGTCGAGCAGGTGCTGCGCCTGCGGGGTCTCGACGATGTCGAGGGTGACGCCCTCGACGCCGGCGCCGACGACGCCCTTGACCAGGGTGGTCAGCCGCGGCTGCCAGGCGGGCCGGGCGTCGAGCGGGAGGGGGCGGTCGAGGGTGACCCGGCGGCGGCGGGCGTCGACGGCGGTGATCCGGCAGGGCCACTCGTACGGGACGTACGAGGTCAGCTTGGTCTTGTCGGTCCAGACGTAGTCGGCGGCGCCCTCGGCGTCTCCGGCCATGTGGCGCAGCAGGGTGTGGTCCCCGTCGTCGCTGAGCTGAAGCAGGACGCGGTCGCCGCGGCGCAGCCGGGAGGTGTCCGCGACGGTGACGGTCCAGTCGCCGCGCCGGGCGGAGCCGGTGACGGCGGTGAGGGTGTGCCACTCGTCGCGCTTGTTGCCGGTCCAGCCCTCGAAGGGCCAGGCCTGCGCCTTGATCGCGTCGGTGAGGGTCCGCCAGCGGTCGGTCGGGCAGATCCAGATCAGGCCGCCCGCCCAGGACCAGGAGGACTTGTCGCCGCCGTACCGGCTGCCGTACGGGCCGATCAGCTCGGTGAGGTTGCGGGTGGCGTGCAGGGTGGTGCGGCCGCTCCCCGCGCCGCGCAGGACGACGTTGTCGTGGCCGACGCGGATGACGTCGTCCACGCGGTACGTGCCGGGCGGCACCAGGACCGTGCCGCCGCCCCGCCGGCCCGCGTCGGCGATGGCGCGGTTGATCGCGGGGGCGGCGTCGGCCGAGCCGTCCGGCTTGGCGCCGTACGCGCGGACGTCGGCGACGACCGGGTAGCGCGGGAAGTCCGCGCGCCCGCCTCGGAAGCCGGCCCGGCCGACGTAGGGGATCTGGGGGTGGGTGTACGGGGCGGCGCGGAACTCCCGCCACAGGGCCGAGGTGCCGGACCCCGCGGCCCCTTGCGCGGCTGCGCCCTGTGCGGCTGTGCCCTCCGCGGCCGTGCTGTGTGCGGCTGTGCCCTGTGCGGCTGCTTGCTGTGCCGTGGCCGAGGTGGCGCCGAGCAGCGAGGCGCCCGCCGCGGCCGTCGCGGCGCCGAGCGCGCCACCGAGCAGTCTTCTCCGGTCGATCCCCTTGTCCATGCTGTCCATGAGCCCGCCTTCCATGGATGTGAACGGCGTTCAGATGTGCGACGGCGTGAGGATGCCATGGGGCAGGGGCGGGCGGAAGGGGTCGTGCATGAGCGGATCGAGCGCAGCGCTCAGGCTTCGCGGGTCAGATGGGCGAACGCCGCCAGGTTCCGCGTGGACTCGCCACGCGCCGTACGCCACGCGTACTCCTTACGGATCGCGCTGGCGAACCCCATCTCCAGCAGCGTGTTGAAACTGCCGTCGGCGTTCTCCAGCACCGTACCGAGCACCCGGTCCAGCTCCTCCGGCGTGACCGCCGCCAACGGCAGCCGACCCACCAGATAGATGTCGCCGAGCTGGTCGATCGCGTAACTCATCCCGTACAGGCGGGTGTTGCGCTCCAGCAGCCAGCGGTGCACGGCCTCATGGTTCTCGTCCGGGCGGCGGACGACGAAGGCGTTCACCGACAACGAGTGCCTGCCAAGGCGCAGCGAACAGGTCGTGGACAGCTTGCGGGTGCCGGGCAGCGTGACCACGTACGTGCCGTCGGATGGGCTCTCCCACGCCAGCTCGGCGTCGCGCAGCGTCTGCTCGATCACGGCCCTGGCGGTCTCGGCCCTGGCGGTCACGTTCCTGGCGGCCTTGTTCCCGGCGGTCACGTTCCTGGCGGTCTCGTTCCTGGCCTCGGCGTCACCCATGAACCGATCGTAGGCGACGGTACCCGCGCATCGCCTCCGCGTAGACGTCCGCCGTCGCCGCGGCCGCCTTGTCCCAGCCGAAGCCCTCGGCGTGGTGGGCAGCCCCGCTGCTCAAACGTTTCAGCAGCCCGGGGTCGTCGGAGAAGCGGCGCAGCGCCCGGGCGTAGTCGGCGGGGTCGTGGCCGGGCACCAGGATGCCGCTGTGCCCGTCCCGTACGGCCACGGGCAGGCCGCCCACCTCGGCGGCGATCACCGGCGTACCGCAGGCCTGGGCCTCGACCGCCACCAGCCCGAACGACTCGTTGTAGGAGGGCATGACCAGCACCGACGCCGCCCGGTACCAGTCCGCGAGCTCGTCCTGCGTGCACGGCGGCCGGAAGCGGACCACGTCGCTGACGCCGAGCCGCGCCGCGAGCTTGTGCAGCCGCTCCGGCTTCGCCAGCCCGCTGCCGCTCGGCCCGCCGACCACCGGGACGACGATCCGCTCGCGCAGCCGCGGCTCCTCGTCCAGCAGGTGAGCGACCGCTCGCAGCAGGATGTCGGGCGCCTTCAGCGGCTGGATGCGCCCCGCGAACAGGGGTATCAGCGCGTCGGGCGGCAGACCCAGGCGGGCGCGTGCGGCGGCGCGGCCGTCGGCGGGCCGGAAGCGTTCGAGGTTCACCCCGGGGTGGACGACGGCGACCAGCTCGGGGTCCGCGCCGTAGTGGCGCAGCAGCTCCTCCGCCTCCTCGGCCGTGTTGGCTATGAGCCGGTCGGCGGCCCCGACGATCTGCTCCTCGCCGATGACACGGGCCGCGGGCTCGGGGGTGTCGCCCTCCGCGAGGGCGGCGTTCTTGACCTTGGCCATGGTGTGCATGGCGTGCACGAGCGGCACCCGCCAGCGCTGGGCGGCGAGCCAGCCGACGTGGCCGGAGAGCCAGTAGTGGGAGTGGACGAGGTCGTAGTACCCGGGGCGGTGACCTGCCCAGGCCCCCATGACCCCGTGCGTGAACGCGCACAGCTGGGCCGGGAGGTCTTCCTTGGCCAGCCCCTCGTACGGCCCGGCGTCCACATGCCGTACGAGCACGCCGGGCGCGAGCTCGACGGCGGGCGGGAGGGTGCCGGTGGTGGCACGGGTGAAGATCTCCACCTCGATGTCGATGGCGGCCAGCCGCTTGGCGAGCTCCACGATGTAGACGTTCATGCCGCCCGCGTCACCGGTGCCGGGCTGGTGCAGCGGCGAGGTGTGCACGCTGAGCATCGCGATCCGGCGCGGGCGGCGCCCGACGCGTCTGAGGCGCTGGTGGTGCGGCCCGCCGAACGCTCCGTGCCCATGGGAACGGCCGCGCAGGCCGCCGAGCCGGGAAATATGCTGGCTCACCGCGCGATACCTCCTTGCCGGGGCGGACTCGGGCGGACTCCGCTTTCCCCTCCGACCCCTCAACACCGGAACCTCTCGTTCCCATTTCCGCTTTGCCAAAAAGTGATGTTCTGAGGACGGAATGTTCCGGACGGCTCGCTCCGGACGGCTCGCTCCGGACGGCTCGCTCCGGGCGGCCCGCGGCCGCGCCCCGGACCCCGGTCCCCCGGCCCGGCGCAGGGTGCGCCTGCGCTTAGGCTCGGCGACATGTCTGCCCGTGTCCCTCCGCCGCCGGGTCGGCCCATCGGGTCGGCGACCCGGGGGACCACCAACCCCAACCGGCTGCGCCGCATGGATCGGTGGATCGCCGCCGCCCACGGCCCCGCGCTGCGCCGCGCCGAGGCGCCCATCGCCGTGGACCTGGGGTACGGGGCCGCGCCGTGGACCGCCGTCGAGCTGCTGGGCAGGCTGCGTACGGTACGGCCGGACGCCCGGGTCGTGGGCGTCGAGATCGACGCGGTCCGGGTCGCCGCCGCGCGGCCGTACCGGCGGGAAGGGCTGGACTTCGCGCACGGCGGGTTCGAGGTGCCGCTGCCGGATGGCGCGCGGCCCGCGCTGATCCGGGCGGCCAATGTGCTGCGGCAGTACGACGAGGACGAGGTCGCCGAGGTGTGGCGGCGGCTGTGCGCGCGGCTGGCGCCGGGCGGGCTGCTGGTGGAGGGGACCTGCGACGAGATCGGGCGGCGGCATGTGTGGGTCGCCCTCACCGCGCGCGGCCCGCGCACCGTGACCTTCGCGGCGCGGCTCGGCTCCCTGGACCGCCCGTCCGACCTGGCCGAACGGCTACCGAAGGCGCTCATCCACCGCAATGTGCCGGGCGAGCCGGTGCACGCCTTCCTGCGCGACTTCGACCGTGCCTGGGCGGCCGCCGCCCCGTACGCGGCGCTGAGCGCCCGCCAGCGCTGGATACGCAGCGCCGAGGCGCTGCGCGCCGCGGGCTGGCCGCTCGTGGACGGCCCGCGGCGCTGGCGTCAGGGCGAGGTCACCGTCAGCTGGGAGGCGCTGGCGCCGCGCCCGTGACCGGGTCCCCGCCCAGATACTCCTCGCTGATCTCCTTCGGCCCGAACGGCCACACCTTCTCGAACCGGGACCAGAGCAGGAACGCCACACACCCCGCCGCGACCCACGCCAGCGACCACTCGATGGGGTGGCGCCCGGGCGAGTTCTTGTCCGCGTACCCGTAGATCACCAGCCAGCCGACCAGCGCGACCACGCTCGGCAGCGGATACAGCCACATCCGGTACGGGCGCCGCAGCGCCGGCTGGCGGCGGCGCAGCACTGTCACGGCGAGGACCTGCGCCAGCGCCTGCACGATGACCATCACGGTGGTGAGCAGCTGGATCAGCGTGGCCAGGTCGGTGTGGCGGCCGATCAGGAAGCCGACCGCGGTGACCACGCCCATCGTGGCCAGGCCCAGCATGGGGAAGTGGTGGCGCGGGTGGAGCGTGCCGAACGGGCGGAAGAAGACGCGCTCGCGGGCGGCGTCGTAGGGGACGCGGGAGCCGCCGAGCAGCCCCGCGAAGACCGACGCGAAGGCCGTGACCAGGATGAGGACCGTGACGACGTCGGCCGCGCCCTTCCCCCAGGTCTCCTCCAGGACCGCGGACGCGACGGACTGGGAGGCCACCGAATGGGAGTCGAGCATCTGATGCCAGTCGATGACGCCGAGGGTGCCGATCTGGAGCAGCAGGTAGATGCCCATGATGCCGACGATCGAGGTGACGATCGCGCGGGGCAGGGTGCGGCCGGGGTCCTTGATCTCGGCGCCCATGTACGCGGCGGTGTTGTAGCCGAGGTAGTCGTAGATGCCGATGGTCAGCCCCGCCGCGAAGCCGGTCCAGAACTGACCGGACCCCAGGTCGAAGGCGTGCGCCGGGTAGGTGAAGGCCTTGTCCGGATCGAAGTCGCTGAGCGCCGCGGCGATCACCAGCACCACGGCGGTGATCATCACGCCCCACATCACGGCCGTGATCCTGGCGATGTGCTCCACTCCGCGCCACAGCAGCGCCACGACGAGGGCGATGACGCCGAGCCCGACCAGGTCGCCCTGCGTCTGCGTCATGCCGTCCCACAGATACCCGAGATACTGCACAAGCCCGACCACGCCGGTGGACATGATCAGCGGGATGAACAGCATCGCCGTCCATACGAACAGGAAGGGCATCAGCTTGCCGCTGCGGTACTGGAAGGCCTGGCGCAGATAGACGTAACTGCCCCCGGCGCCCGGCAGCGAGGCGCCGAGCTCGGCCCAGATCAGCCCGTCCGCCAGCGCCAGCACCGCGCCCGCGAGGAAGCCGATCACGGCCTGCGGCCCGCCGAAGGCGGCGACCATGAGGGGAATGGTCACGAACGGCCCGATGCCGCACATCTGGCTCATGTTGATGGCCGTGGCCTGGAACAGTCCGATCCGGCGGACGAATCCGTTTGCGCTGCTCCCGCCACTCCCACCGGCTGGCGGGGTCTTGCTGGGCGCCGGGCCTCCGGCCATCTGGACCTCCCTGGCTCGCTGTGCGAGTGTGATTAAGTTAAGGAGCCTTACTTGATGAGTCAAGGGTCGGAACCCTGGAACCGGCAGCGGCTGCGCAGCAACAACGAACGTCTGCTGCTGGCCCGGCTGCGCACCGAGGGCCCCGCCTCCCGGGCCCAGCTCGCCCGCGAAACGGGCCTGTCCAAGCCGACCGTCTCCAGCGCCCTGGCCGCCCTCGAAGAGGCCGGGCTCGTGCGCGAGGCGGGCCGGCAGGCGCCACCGGAGCGGGGCCGGGTCGCCGTGCTGTACGAGCCGGATCCGACCGCCGGCTACGTCCTCGGCCTGGACATCGGGCGGGCCTGGCTGCGCGTGGCCGCCGCCGACCTGGACGGCACCGTCGTCGCACGCGCGGAGGTACGCAACCGCGGCCGCAGCGCCGGCGCCATGGCGGACCTCACCGTCGCCGCGGCCCGCCGGGTCATCGCCGACGCCGGGGTGGACCCGGCCCTGGTCGCGCACACCGTCGTCGGCGTGCCCGGGGTGTACGACCCCGAGCGGCGGCGGGTGCGCTACGCCGGAAACCTGCCCGGGTGGGGGCGCGCGGGCCTGCTGGACCGGATGCGCGAGGAGTTGGGCACGCCCTTGTCCACGCCCTTGTCGGTGCACAACGACGCGAACCTGGCGGCGCTCGGCGAGTACACCTTCGGCGCGGGGAGAGGCAGCAGGCTCTTCGTGTACGTCCTGGTCGGCACCGGGCTCGGTATGGGCGTGGTCGCCGACGGACGGCTGTTCACCGGCGCGCACGGAGCGGCCGGGGAGATCGGCTTCCTGCCGCTCCTGCCCCGGGTGGGCGGACCGGGCCCGTACGGCCCTGGCCCTGGGGGGCTGGAAGGCGCCGTCGCGGCGGAGGCGGTCGTACGGGCCGCCCGGGAGCTCGGCATGTCCGGGACCAGGTCCGAGCCCCTGACTGCCAAGGCCGTCTTCGACGCGGCGCGGGACGGCGTCGCGCCCGCGCTGGAGGCCGTACGGCAGGAGGCCGAGCGGCTGGCCCATGTGGTCGCGGCGGTCGCGGCCGTGCTCGACCCCGACCTGGTGGTACTCGGCGGCGGCGTCGGCCACAGCGCGGACCTGCTGCTGCGGACCGTGGAGCTGACCTTGCAGCGGATCGGGCCGCTGCGGCCGAAGGTGGCGCCGAGCGCGCTCGGGGAGGACGCGGTGCTGCTGGGCGCGGTGGCGACGGGGCTGGAGGCGGCCCGGGAGCGGGTGTTCACCCGTTCCCGGGAGGGCGGGTAGCGAGAGAGAGGAGGGCGGGCAGCGGCAGGCGGGCAGCGGGTACGCGACGCCCTACCCCACCGGCACCTACCCCCACCGGCACCTACCCCACCGGCACCGTGCCGCGCGCCAGCGCCCGCAGTGCCTCGGCCGTCGGGGAGCTCTTCTCCACCGCGTAGGTGCACAGCACCTGGCCGGGGTCCGAGGGCAGCACGAAGGCCTCGTACGTCAGCACCAGATCCCCCACCACCGGGTGTCGGATCCACTTCGTACCGCTGGTGCGCTCGCGTACCACCTGCGCCTCCCACCGCCGCCGGAACTCCTCGCTCCGCTCCAGCAGCTCGTGGACGACCTGGCATACCCGGAGGTTGTCGGGGTGGCGTCCGACCTCCGCCCGCAGGCTCGCCACCGTCTCGTCGGCGACCTTGTCCCACTCGGGGTGCAGGGCCTTGGCGTCCGGGTGGAGGAAGACCAGCAGGGAGGAGTTGCGCTCGAGCTCCGGGAGCGCGGCATAGTCGAAGGAGACCCGGCCACCCAGCAGATTCCAGGCGAGGATGTCCCCGCCCGGCCCGAAGACATAGGCGGGCACGGTCTCGTCCATGGCGTCCAGCAGCAGCCGGACCTCGGGCCGTACGGGCGGCCGGGGGCTGGTGCGCAGGGGTTGGCCGTGCCGCCGGGGCAGCGTGATGTTGCGCAGATACGTGTGCTCGGACGGCGTCAGCCGCAGCGCCCGCGCGAGGCCGTCCACCACCGAGTCCGAGACGGCGGGGGCGCGGCCCTGCTCGATGCGGGTGTAGTAGTCGACGCTGATCCCCGCCAGCTGCGCGACCTCCTCGCGGCGCAGCCCCCGCACCCGGCGCCGTACGAGCCCATCGGGCAACCCCAGCTCGGCCGGG
Source organism: Streptomyces sp. LZ34 (assembly GCF_053890475.1). Classification (NCBI taxonomy): domain Bacteria; kingdom Bacillati; phylum Actinomycetota; class Actinomycetes; order Kitasatosporales; family Streptomycetaceae; genus Streptomyces; species Streptomyces sp. LZ34. The sequence goes on along the minus strand of NZ_CM132680.1, from coordinate 7,065,673 downwards.
TCGAGCGCCGCGCGCCGCGCCCTCAGGAACGCCTTGATCTCTGGTTCCGCATCGCCCATCGCTCCATTATCCGCGGGGGTACCCGGAAGGGGCCCGTCCAGGTGGTTCTGCCGGACCCAGGTTGAGCCGGGCCTGGTCCCTGAGCCGCACAGGCCGAAGGCTGTAACCAGACACCCCAAACGTATTTTATTCACGGAGGCGGAACCCCCATGAAGCGCAGAATCCTCGGCGGCACCGGCATCTCGGTCAGCGAATACGCCCTGGGCACGATGATGTTCGGAAGCTGGGCCAACCGGGACCACGACGACTCGGTACGGATCATCCACCGCGCCCTGGACGCGGGCATCAACTTCGTCGACACCGCCGACGTCTACTCCGGTGGCGAGTCGGAGGAGATCGTCGGCAAGGCCCTCAAGGGGCGCCGTGACGACGTCGTCCTGGCGACCAAGGCCAACGGCTCGATGGGGCCGGACGCCAACCACGGCGGCAACTCCCGGCGCTGGATCACCCGCGAGATCGAGAACAGCCTGCGCCGCCTCGGCACGGACTACCTCGACCTGTACCAGATCCACCGCCCCGACCCGGCGACCGACATCGACGAGACCCTCTCGGTCCTGTCCGACCTCGTCCGGGCGGGGAAGGTGCGGGCCGTGGGCTCGTCCACCTTCCCGGCGGAGCAGATCGTGGAGGCCCAGTGGGCCTCCGAACGGCGCGGCCACGTCCGCTTCCGCAGCGAGCAGCCGCCGTACTCGATCCTGGCGCGCTCGGTGGAAGCGGCGGTGCTGCCGACCGCCCAGAAGTACGGGATGGGCGTGCTGACCTGGGGTCCGCTCTCCGCGGGCTGGCTGTCCGGCCGCTACACCAAGGCCTCCGACATCGACCTGACCGGCGGCCGGACGGCCATGGAGAAGCACAAGTTCGACCCCTCGCTGCCCGAGAACGCACGCAAGCTGGAGGCCGTCGGCCGGCTGGCCGAGCTGGCCTCGGACGCCAAGCTCTCGATGCCGCACCTGGCGATCGCGTTCGTACGGTCCCACCCGGCCGTCACCTCGGTGATCATCGGCCCGCGCACGATGGAGCAGCTGGAGGACCTGCTCGCGGGGGCGGATGTGGAGCTGAGCGAGGACGTCCTGGACCGCATCGACGAGATCGTGCCGCCGGGTACGGACCTGAACCGGGACGACAGCTACTACGCACCGCCCGCGCTGGCCGACAAGGCACAGCGTCGCCGGCGGCCCGGCGCCTGAGGCCGCCTCAGCCCGGGCGGCGCCGCGTGTCCAGGAACGCCTCGACGAGCGCCCGGTCGTGGTCATGGGTCAGCCACGCACGGGCCTCGTCCGGGGGCAGCCATACCAGCCGGTCGACCTCGTCGTTGGGAACAAAGCCCTCACCGGCATCGCCCTCGGCCGGCTCCGCCGCCCAGTAACGGACCTCCTTGGGGCGGCCCTTGGCCAGATAGCGCACGGTGGGCAGCGCGGCCCCCGGCACGCAGGCCACTCCGGTCTCCTCCAGCACCTCGCGCACCGCGCCCCGCAGCGGCTCCTCGCCCCGCTTGAGCTTGCCTTTCGGGTGCGACCAGTCGTCGTAACGCGGTCTGTGTACGAGCGCGATCTCCGGTCGGCCGTCGCGCGGGGAACGCCGCCACAGGACGCACCCCGCCGCACGGATCACCGACTTCTCATCCATACACCGACCTCCTTGTCCGACCCGGTCGCCCGGTCTCGCCCGGCCGTCAGGACGCCGAGGCCACTACCCGTTGCCAGATCCGCCCGAAGGCGAAGCGGGCGGCCTCGACCTCGTGTCGTTGGTCGGCGTGCAGCACGCCGAGGGCGTAGGCGGTGGCGGGGGCGATCCGCGGGGTCCGGGCCGCGGTGGCCGCGGCGGCCGCCGCCTCGGCCGCGTCCCGGTGTCGTTCGAGGGCCTGCCCGGCGGCCAGCAGCCGTACGGACAGCGAGGGGTCGGCCTCCACCGGCCCGGTGCCGTCCGGCCGCTGCTCCGCGTCGAGCACCTCCAGGGCGTAACGCCGCAGCTGCAGCAGCCTCCGCACCTGGTCCCAGGGCGCGTCCTGCCGCTCGCTGGCGGGCGGGGCGTCGGCGGCCGGGGTCGCGGCGAGGCCGTGGATCAGCGCCTCCGCGTTGTACGGATGCCCGGCCCGGCCCAGCGGGAGCGTCTCGACCGCCTCGACCAGCCGCCGGTGGGCCAGCTCCGCGAGCGGCGGCAACGCCAGTTCGGCGGGGCGGGCCGCGCCGGCCTCGTCGAGGGGGGCCTCGGAGGCCAGAAGCGCGACCGCGTCGGCGACCGCGTGGAAGCGGGAGGACCCGAGCACCTGAAGGGCGGCGGTGTGCGCGCGGGTCCGCGCGAGGGTGAGCTGGCGCTCCAGGAGGGCCCCGGCCCGCGCGGCCCCGACCGTGAGCGCCCCGCCCCGGGCCTCGTCCGCGCCACCGCCCGACCGCGGTCCGGCGCCACCGCCCGGCTGCTGCTTCGCCCTGTCGCCCCGCTGCCCGGCCGCCCCGGCCGCCCCGGCCTCGCGCAGCTGGGCCGCGGCGGCTGTCCCGTCCGCGCCTGCCGCGGCCTGAGCCGCGTCGCCGGCGGCGTCCTTCGCGGCGTCACGGGCAGTGTCACGGGCGTCATGTGCGGCGTCCGCCGCACCCCCACTCGTCGTACCGCTCCCGCGCGGGCCGGGCGGGTCCTGTGGGGCGTCGGCCGTCAGGGAGACGCCGCGGCGTGCGGCCCGGGGCGAGCGCTGCGCCGCCGCGTCCCCCGCCGCCACGTCGCCCCGCGCATCCACCCCCGCGTCCACCCGCACCTCCGCCCGCGCTTCCCTCCGCACGTCCGCAGCCGCGTCCACCCGCGCACCCCCCCGGACGTCCCCGCCCGCACCCGCCGCACCCGCCGCACCCGCCACCCCATCCGCCGCCGCGTCCGCCGGGGCGACCGCGCCCGAGAGCCGGTGCAGGGCGCCGCGCAGCCGGGTCAGGCGCGCCGCGTAGGCGTGCTCCAGCGCGAGCGTGCCGGACAGCCACACCAGCTCGGAGCGGAGCTGATCCGCCCAGGCGGTGTCGGTGAGCGGGCGGTAGACCCACAGCGTGCCGCTGATACGCCGGGCGCAGCGGCGCAGCAGCCGGGCGGCCTCGGCCGCCTCCTCGGCGTCCGCCCCGCTCTCGCGCTGCTGCCGCAGGCTCCGCAGAAAGTCCCCGGCCTGGGTGTTCAAGTACCACGACAGCACATCGCCCGCCGTGGCCGTCGCGAGCGCCGGCCCGGCCACCGCCGCGTCGACCCCCATCACACCGTCCGTCATCGTGTCGTACCCCCCAGGGCCGAGGGCAGCGGCGGGTGGAGCGCCGTGCGACCGGCCGGCCTCCGTAACCCCGACCGGCGACGACAGATCATGTCGCTGTACCACGCCGTCGCCTCCGGGCGTCTATGAGCGATTCCTGTATGTTCCGCAACGGCTGTCCGTCCGCGTCCGTCGCGTGCCGCGTCCACTCGCCGTCCGGGCCCAGGTGCCAGGAGGAGGTGGAGTCGGACATGCCGGACTCCAGCAGACGGTTGAGAGAGGCGCGGTGGGCGGGGTCGGTGACCCGCACCAGGGCCTCGATCCGGCGGTCCAGATTGCGGTGCATCATGTCGGCGCTGCCGAGCCACACCTCGGGCTCTCCACCGTTCCCGAACGCGAAGACGCGCGAATGCTCCAGGAACCGGCCGAGGATCGAGCGGACCCGGACGTTCTCCGAGAGCCCGGGGACCCCCGGCCGCACCGCGCAGATGCCCCGCACCCACACGTCCACCGGCACACCCGCCCGCGAGGCCCGGTACAGCGCGTCGACGATGGCCTCGTCGACCATCGAGTTGACCTTGATCCGTACGTACGCGGGCCGCCCCGCCTTGTGGTGGGTGATCTCGCGGTTGATCCGGCTGATCAGCCCGTCGCGCAGCGACCTGGGGGCGACCAGCAGCCGCTGGTAGTTCTCCCTCCGGGAGTAGCCGCTCAACCGGTTGAACAGGTCGGACAGGTCGGTGCCGACCTTCGGGTCGGCGGTCAGCAGCCCCAGGTCCTCGTACAGCCGGGCCGTCTTCGGGTGGTAGTTGCCGGTGCCGACGTGGCAGTAGCGGCGCAGCGTGTCGCCTTCCTGGCGGACCACCAGCGACAGCTTGCAGTGGGTCTTGAGGCCGACCAGGCCGTAGACCACGTGGCAGCCGGCCTCCTCCAGCTTGCGCGCCCACTTGATGTTCGCCTGCTCGTCGAAGCGGGCCTTGATCTCGACGAGGACCAGCACCTGCTTGCCGGCCTCGGCGGCGTCGATGAGCGCGTCGACGATCGGCGACTTGCCGGAGGTCCGGTAGAGCGTCTGCTTGATCGCGAGCACGTCGGGGTCGGCGGCCGCCTGTTCCAGGAAGGCCTGGACGGAGGTCGAGAAGGAGTCGTACGGGTGGTGCAGCAGCACGTCCCGCTCGCGCAGCGCGGCGAAGATGTCCGGCGCGGAGGCGGACTCGACCTCGGCGAGGTCCCGGTGCGTGCCGGCCACGAACTTCGGGTACTTCAGCTCCGGCCGGTCCAGCGCCGCTATGCCGAAGAGCCCGGTGAGGTCCAGCGGCCCCGGCAGCGGATAGACCTCGGCCTCGGAGACCTTCAGCTCGCGCACCAGCAGGTCGAGTACGTACGGGTCGATGGACTCCTCGACCTCCAGCCGCACCGGCGGCCCGAAGCGGCGCCGCAGCAGCTCCTTCTCCAGGGCCTGGAGCAGGTTCTCCGCGTCGTCCTCCTCGACCTCCAGGTCCTCGTTGCGGGTCACCCGGAACATGTGGTGCGCCAGCACCTCCATGCCGGGGAACAGCTCCTCCAGGTGCGCCGCGATGACGTCCTCCAGCGGTACGTACCGCTGCGGCGACGCCTCCAGGAACCGCGAGAGCAGCGGCGGGACCTTCACACGCGCGAAGTGATCATGGCCGCTGACCGGGTTGCGCACCACGACCGCGAGGTTGAGGGAGAGCCCGGAGATATAGGGGAAGGGGTGCGCCGGGTCCACCGCCAGGGGCGTCAGGACCGGGAAGATCTGCTGGCGGAAGAGCGTGAACAGGCGGGACTGCTCGTCCTCCGTGAGGTCGGGCCAGCGGATCAGGTGAATGCCCTCGTCGGCGAGCGCGGGCGAGATGTCCTGCTGGAAGCAGGCCGCGTGCCGGGCCATGAGCTCCCGCGACCGGGTCCAGATCAGGTCCAGCACCTCGCGGGGCTGCAGCCCGGAGGCGGAGCGGGTGGCGACGCCGGTCGCGATGCGCCGCTTGAGGCCGGCGACCCGCACCATGAAGAACTCGTCCAGGTTACTCGCGAAGATCGCGAGGAAGTTCGCCCGCTCCAGCAGCGGCGTGTTCGGGTCCTCGGCGAGCTCCAGCACCCGCTCGTTGAACGCCAGCCAGCTGCGCTCACGGTCGAGGAACCGCCCCTGGGGCAGCTCCTCCCCCTCTACGTCCACGCTGTCGTCCTCGTACGAGTCCAGGTCGCCGTCGAGGTCGGGGTCGAGGTTGCGGACGGGCGGCGCGGCGACGGCATGCGGCCGGTGGGCCGCGATGGAGCCGACCGAGGGCTGGGGCTGTGGGTGGGGCTGCGCGGTAATGGGGGCCTGTCCGCTGGAGTGGTTCATGTCCTCATTGTTCCGCGCCGAAGGCGAGAACGGCTTACCGGAAGCCGATGCTGAAGCGGCATGGAGCCTCCGGTTCGAGGTGGGCGGCACGGCGGGCTGCATTCAGCGATGCTCGCAACCAAGTTTGAATCGCCGGTAACGGAGACATGGCGCGTAGGAAATCGCGATCCATCCCGCAGGCGACCCGCCGGCCCGGCCCCGCCGGGCCCACCTCCCCGGCTCACCTCCCCGGCTCAGGTCTCCGTGCGGTACATGAGATCGGTCTCGTACGTCGTAAAGCCCTGCCGTCCGTAGACGGCGACGGCGGCGAAGTTGTCGGCGTCGACGTACAGCATCGCGGTCGGCAGCCCCCGCCCGGCCAGGTGCCGCAGCCCGATCGCGGTCAGTGCCCGGCCGAGCCCGCCGCCCTGCGCTTCGGGCCGCACCCCCACCACGTACACCTCGCCCAGCCGCTCCTTCGCATGCACCTTGGTCCAGTGGAACCCGACGATCTCCCCGCCCCGCTCGGCCAGGAAGAAGCCCTCGGGGTCGAACCACGGCTCCCCCATCCGGTCCTCGAGATCGCGCAGGGTCAGCGAGCCCTGCTCGGGGTGGTGCGCGAAGGCCGACGCGTTCGCCGCCAGCCAGGCGGCCTCGTCCTCGCCCGGCCGGAAGCTCCGCACGGTCACGCCCTCCGGCAGCACCGGCTCGGGGATGTCCAGCCCGGCCAGCGGTCCCAGCGGCCGGCGCATCTGCCGCAGCTCCCGGAACAGCGTCAGCCCCAGCACCTGCGCGAGATGGCGCGCCGAGGAGTGCCCGCCGTGCGCCCACACCCGCAGCCGCTTGCCGGACTCGCGCAACAGCGTCACGCCCAGCGCCCGCCCGTGCCCCTGCCCCCGATACGCGGGGTGCACGACCAGCTCGGCGGCCGGGGCCTCCACCGGGTCGGTGTCCTCCAACTGCGCGTAGCCCACGAGCTTCCCGCTCGGCTCCTCGCTCAGCAGCAGATGCCGCACCCCTTCCCGCCGCCCCCGCAGCTGTAGCCGCCCCTGCTCGGACACGGCCTGCTGACCATCGGTGCGCGCGGCCTCCGCGACGAGCCGCAGCACGTCCTGCGCCACGGCGGGCGTCACCTCGTCGAGGACATCGATCCGGCGGGCGCCGGCCGCCTCGTTCAGCACGTCATTCATGCTCCCGAGCCTACGGCCAGGCCCTGGCCGGACAGGCGGCCGCGCATTCCGTTACCGATGAGTCACTCGCCCGACGGATCCCCGGCCCACACGCCGCACCCTCCACGCCGCACCCTCCACGCCGCACCCCGACCCACGCGCCACGCCCCGGCCCACGCCCACGCCATACCGCCGAACGGGCGACGGACGGGTGACGAACGGATGCCGCCTCTCCACCAGCGGCCGCGGGGTCGCCCACGCGCAATCAGCTCGTAACCTCGATCCCCCTGCCCCGCTACGCGCGTTGACCGTAAGCTGCCGCGCACAACCACCACGGTGCACAGAGGGGACCACATGCCAGCGACACCTCAACGGCGCCGCACGGCCCGCCGGTTGACCGCCGCGGCGGCCGTACTGGCCGCAGCGGCCGGAGTCATGTCCGCCGCCGGCCCGGCAGGCGCCAACGCGAGCGCCCCCGCGAAGCCGCACCCAGCCCGCACCGTCGATGTGCAGCTGCTGTCGTTCAACGACCTCCACGGAAACCTGGAGCCCCCGCAGGGCTCCTCCGGCACCGTCACCGAGACCCAGCCGGACGGCACCACCAAGGCCGTCCCGGCGGGCGGCGTCGAGTACCTCGCCAACTCCCTGCGCACCGCGCGCGAGGGCCACCCGTACTCCGTCACCGCCGCCGGCGGCGACATGATCGGCGCGAGCCCGCTGCTGTCCGGTCTCTTCCACGACGAGCCGACCATCGAGGCGCTCAACAAGCTCGACCTGGACGTCACGGCCGTCGGCAACCACGAGTTCGACGAGGGCCGCGCCGAGCTGGAGCGGATGCAGAACGGCGGCTGTCACCCCAAGGACGGCTGTTACGAGGACGGCAAGACCTTCCCCGGCGCCGACTTCCCCTACCTCGCCGCGAACGTCACCGACGAGAAGACCGGCAAGCCGGTCCTCAAGCCCTACACCGTCTGGAAGCGCAACGGCGTCAAGATCGGCTTCATCGGCGTCACGCTCGAAGGCACCCCGGACATCGTCACCGCCGAGGGCGTGAGGGGCCTGAAGTTCCACGACGAGGTCGAGACGATCAACAAGTACGCCAAGGAGCTCAACCGCAAGGGCGTCAAGTCGATCGTCGCGCTCATCCACGAGGGCGGGCTGCCCGCCTCCTCCTCGTACAACTACGACTGCGACAGCTCCGGCCCGGGCGCCGGCATCTCCGGCCCGATCGTCGACATCGCCAAGAACGTCACCCCCAAGGTCGACGCCCTGGTCACCGGCCACACCCACCAGGCCTACGCGTGCACCATCCCGGACCCCTCCGGCACCCCGCGCACCGTCACCTCCGCCGCCTCCTTCGGCCGCCTCTACACCGACACCACCCTCACCTACGACCGCCGCACCGGCGACATCGTCCGTACGAAGGTGAAGTCGGCCAATCACGTCGTCGACCGGCAGCAGCCCAAGGCCGCCGACATGACCTCCCTCATCGGCCGCTGGAACAAGCTGGCCGCGCCCATCGCGAACAAGCCCGTCGGCTACGTCTCCGCCGAGATCCCGGGCCGCGGCTCCACGGCGTACGAGTCACCGCTCGGCGACGTCATCGCCGACGCCCAGCTCGAAGCGCTCGCCCCCGCCGACAAGGGCGGCGCCCAGCTCGCCCTCATGAACCCCGGCGGCATCCGCTCCGACCTCGCCTACGCGGCGTCGGGCAGCGAGGGGGACGGGGTCGTAACATACGGCGAGGCGTTCACCGTGCAGCCCTTCACCAACATGATGAACGTCATCGACCTCACCGGCGACCAGCTCATCACCGCCCTGAAGCAGCAGGTCAGCGGCTCGAACCAGGCCTCCCCGAAGATCCTCCAGGTCTCCAAGGGCCTCACCTACACCCTCGACCTCACCAAGACCGGCGCCGACCGCGTCGTCGCCGACTCGGTGAAGCTGAACGGCGAGCCGATCGACCCGGCCAAGACCTACCGCGTCGCGATGAACGAGTTCCTCGCGGGTGGCGGGGACGGCTTCCCCGTCTTCAAGGAAGGCAAGAACAAGCTGGTCGGCGCGTCCGACCTGGAGGCCTTCACGGCCTACCTGGGCGCGCACTCCTCAGCCGCCTCGCCCCTGGCTCCACCGGCGGCGGACCGCATCAAGATCGTGAAGTGACCCGAGATCGTAAAGTGACGCGAGATCCTGAAGTGACCGGCGCGCGCTGAGCGTTGGCGCTGAGCGTCACGGACGCGGCCCGGCCCCCATCAACCTCTGATGGGCGCCGGGCCGCTCCCATGCGCCCCGCCCAACCTCACCCGTTCGGCCCAGCCGCGATGGCCGACCGCCCTCCGCCTCGCGACGATTGACCCGGCTCGCGACGATCCGTCCGGCCAACGCCACGGCGAGAGGGAGAGCCGGTCATGAAGAAGCTGTACGTGGGCAACCTGAGCTTCGACACGACGGAAGACGACCTTCATCGACTGTTCGAGCAGTGCGGTGAGGTGGCGGGCGTCCAGATCATGCACGACCGCGACACGCAGCGCTCCCAGGGCTTCGGCTTCGTCGAGATGAGCGACAACGACGCGGCGGAGCAGGCGGTGGCCGACCTCAACGGCACCGAGGTCGACGGCCGTTCGATCCAGGTCGACGAGGCGAGGCCCCGAGCCACCAGGCGCACCTGACCGCGGTACGACGGCGAGCATGGCCACGACGGAGGATGTCGTGGCCATCGCGCCGAGAGGGCACGCGTCAGGGTTCGATGAGAAGCCCCATGATGAGGCCGCCGCCGAGATCACCGCTGAGGGTGAACCGGTACCGCAGGTCGACGACGCCGCCCGGGAAGTTGCCTTCGAGGTGGTGTGTGGCGATGTAGTGATACGCGTCGATCTCCTGCGCGCCAGTGAGTTCGGTGGTGTAGGTGTACTCGGTGGCGGCGCTGGTCAGCCAGCTCTCGATCGCTGACGTCCCCTGGTGGGTCTTGCCTTCGTCGACCACGGTGGCCTCGGGGTGGAAGGCCGTGATCGCGGCGGCGGTGTCATGCGCGCGGTGCGCGTCCAGATAGCGGGTGATCACCTCGGGCAGAGCGGCCGGGTCGATGCTGCGGGGCTGGTTGTCACGCATGGCGGTTCCCTGGGGCGGAGTGGGGCAGACGGTGGGGGGCAGACGGCGGGGGCCATACGGCCGGGGTCAGACGGTGGGGGTCAGACGGTGGGGACGGTGCCGCCGTCGATGACGTGCTCGGCGCCGACGATGGCCGATGCGCGGTCGGAGGCGAGGAAGGCGACGAGTTCGGCCACTTCCTCCGGCCGGTTGGGGCGGCCCAGAGGGATGCCGCCGAGGGATGCCATCAGTTGCTCGAGCGCCGCTTCGTGGGTGATGCCGGCGTTCTCGGCGATCCGGTCGACGAGGTGGTCGGCGGCGGTGGTCTGGACGAAGCCCGGGGAGACCGTGTTGACGCGGACGCCGTGTGGGGCGACCTCGTTGGCGAGGCCCTTGCTGTAGGTGGTGAGCGCGGCCTTGGCCGCGGCGTACGCGAGGGTGCCGTTCCACAGCGGCATGCGGCGCTGGATCGAGGTGACGTGGACGATGACACCCTTGCCCGCTTTGATCATTCCGGGCAGCAGGCCGCGGTCCAAGCGGACGGCGGCGAGGAGGTTGATGTTGAGCTCCTCGGCCCAGTCGTCCTCGCTGAGGGCCGCGAATCCGCCCGAGGGCGAGCTGGAGCCGCCCAGATTGTTGACCAGGATGTCGATCCCGCCCAGGCGGCGGATGGCTTCGCCGACCACGGTGGCAGCCCCGTCGGGGGTGGCGAGGTCGGCGGCGATGATGTCCGAGGGGTCGATGTCGTCCGGTCGGTTGCGGGCGGTCACCAGCACGGTGGCGCCGGCGTCGGCGAGGCGTCGGGCGATGGCCGCCCCGACCCCTTTGGTGCCGCCGGTGACCAGGGCGCGCCGGGCCTCGAGGGATTCACTGATGGGGGTGGTCACGACGAGTTCCGTTCCCGGATGCGGGCAGGAGGAGCACCGCTCCCGTAGTTACTGCTAAAATAGAAGCTACTAACTTCGACTTTAGCAGTAACTCTCCGGGGGTGGTCAACCATGGCAGGCCGCATCAGGGCGGAAGACCTCGAATGCCCGCTGTCCACGACCGTGCAGCACGTCGGCGAATGGTGGACGCTGCTGATCCTTCACGACGCCTTCGACGGCTACACCCGCTTCGACCAGTTCCAGGAGAACCTCTCCATCTCCACCAGCATGCTCACCGCCCGCCTGAAGACCCTCGTCGCCGACGGCCTGCTGGAGCGCCGCCCCTATCAGACCAACCCCGTCCGCTACGAGTACGTCCTGACCGACCTGGGCCGCACCCTGCGCCCGGTGATCGTCACACTGGCGGCATGGGGCAATTCCCGCCTCCCACCCGAGCAGCGCAGCATGATCCTGGTTGACACCAGCAGCGGCGAAGAAGTCGAACCCGTGGTCGTCGACGCCAAGACCGGCCGCCGCCTCGACGACAGCCACACCTACGCGTTCACCGCCGGCCCCGCTGCCAGCCCCGCCATGCGCGCCCGCTACCCCCGCACCAGTTAGCGCCTGTCCGCCCGATCGCGATCGGACGCGTCAACCGTCAGCCCGGGTCGAGGCCCGCGACACGAGCAGCGCCATGGCGCTCGTGGCCGCGGACCTCCGCCGTTATGCGTGCTTGGGCCGCTCGTTGACGTGGTCGAGGCGGCCCGCCTTGGTGCCACGTATGAAGGCGCGCAGAGCGGCGGGTGTCGTCGTCAGGACGACGTCGGGCTCGTCGCTCTCACGGAGTGCTATGACGCCGTTGTCGGCGGCGACGTTCACGCAGTTCGACGCATCGCCGCTGAACGAAGACTTACGCCACAGGTACGTTGACACGTTTCTCACCTTTCACATGCTGCTTCACCTGCTGCGCATGATGCCGTGGATGAAGTCCCGGGATTCAGCCGACTCAAGGGCAGTTGCCTCCATACGTTGCAAGACGGCCCGGTACTTGGCCACCTCGGCCTCGGCGTCGATGAACTGGCATCCATGAGCGGCGTCGAGTTGCAACGTGTCGAGCTGCGGAACGGCGCCGAGAACATAATCGAATGCCTGACCCGTCCCGGGGAAGGTCCTGCCACCGCTGAAAGGGATGACCCGGACGGTGACGTTGTCCATCTGGCTCATCTCGACGAGGTGAGCCAGCTGTGCGCGGACGGTGTCCAGGCCGCCGAACTCCATGCGCAACGCGGCCTCATGGATGACCGCGGAGTACGGGACCGGGCAGTCACCGTAGAGGATCGCCTGCCTCTTCATCCGGTGGGACAGCCGGTGCTCCACCTCGTACGCCCGTAGCGGTGGCACCACCGCCCGCATCAACGCACGCGCGTGATCGAGGGTCTGCAGCAGCGCGGGGATGTGCATGACCAGCGCGACACGGATCTCCCGGGCATGGTGCTCCAGCTCCGCCAGATCGGCGAAGCTGGCTGGTAGATGCTCCCGGTACTCGTCCCACCAGCCTCGTGTGCGCCCGCCTGTCATCTCTGCCATCGCGTCCACCAGACCGTCCTCCGCGCAACTGTAGTTGCGCGCGAAGAGCCGCACACGATCCGCGCTCACCGGATACCGACCGGCCTCGATACTGCTCAGACGAGCCTGAATGATCCCGTGCCGCGCGGCGGCAGCGGTTGAGGACAAGCCCGCTCGTTCACGAAGCTTCCGCAGCTCCGTGCCAAGGCGGCGCTGCGTCAACGTCGGGGTACTACTCGGCGGCATCGGCTCTCCCTTGTCACCCACACGAAGTCATTTGGCAGCACTGCTGTCGATTTCGTAGCAGGTCTACCACTAACTGCTCTACGGTGTGGCCCAGCCCACTGAACTCCACCCGCTCGAGGGAGACTCGCATGGCAACCGTCTCGCCGCAGAACTCCGACCCCGGTGCATCCGACGAGGCCGAACAGCCCTGGACGTACACCCTCCGCCTTCCCAACGACCCAAGGGCCGCCCGGATCGCACGGGTCACCCTTCGGGCGGTTCTCTCCGGCCACGGCATGGCCGAGCTGACTGAGACGGCCGAGCTGCTGACGTCCGAAATGGTCACCAATGCCCTCTGCCACTCCGACGGCCCCGCCCAACTCCGCCTGCGCCACCTCTGCGAGAGCCGCCTCCGGGTCAGCATCTGGGACACCAACCCACTCATCCCCGCGCCCTTCGACACCCCGCCCGGCCCGCTCGACCGCTTCGCCGCCCTCACCGAGGCCGCCGCCAAGACCGACGACACCCACGGCCGTGGCCTGCTCATCGTCCGGCTCTGCGCCGACAACTGGGGCGGCTACCCCCTCGCCGACGAGCCCTTCGGGATCAGCGGCAAACTGCTGTGGTTCGAACTCACCCCGCGCCGTGACGCGTTCGACATCGCGGCCTGACTCGTCGTAGGCATCGCCCAGAAGCGCCGGGCCGCTGCCGCTTCAGGCGCCGTTCACTTTCTGGTCTCCGTGTCACCCCAACCATTCCACCTTCTCGTTGGTCTCACCCAGCGCGCCCACGACCGCCACGACCGCCATGGCCGGCGCCCCGGGGGCCGCGAGACGACGAACCACCGGAAGAGGGAACGGGTATGCGCAAACGCTTGCTGTCCGTAGGTGCCGTGACGGCCGTGGTCACGGGGGTGGCGCTGGCGGGGACCTCGCACGTCGCCGCGAACACCGGCGCCCCGGGCGGCGGCAGCGGCGCCATGAACCTGGCGGCCGCCACCGCGGGTTCGGGCAAGGCCGCCGACGTGGACGGCGACGGCTACGACGACCTCGCCGTCGGAGCGCCCGACGCCGCCACCAAGGGGTACGCCAAGGCCGGTTACGTGGCCCTGACGTACGGCACCAAGAACGGCATCCAGGTCAGCCGGCACAAAGGGCTCACCCAGTCGTCCACCGGGGTCCCGGGCACGCCGGAGGCCGGTGACCGGTTCGGATCCGCGCTCGCGCTGGGCGACATGGACGGCGACGGATACGCGGACCTGGTCGTCGGCGCGAGCGGCGAGGCCATCGGCGATGTGAAGGGCGCCGGTTCGGTGACCGTCGTCTTCGGCTCCCGGACCGGACTGTCCACCAAGGCCATCGCGTTCCACGCGCCGACCGTCACGGCCCGGCAGGGCTTCGGTGGCCGGCTGGCCCTGGGCGACTACAACCACGACGGGCTGAAGGACCTCGCCGTCGTCGACGGCACCAAGGTCGACCTCGTCCTCGGGGCCAAGAACCTGCGCTCGACGCCCACCCCGAAGATCACCCGGATCGCCCCGCCCGGCGGCGGCGCCGGAACCCGGGGCATATCGAGCGGCGACATCAACGGCGACGGCTACGACGACCTCGTCACCGTGGCCTACTTCGACGACCCCGCCGACGAAGGCACCCTCGGCGTACTGCCGGGCTCCAGGACGGGCCTGAAGAGCACGCCGCTCGGCCGGAACATCGGCCTGCCCTTCGCCGACTACAAGGCCGTGGTCGGCGACATCAACGGCGACGGCAAGGACGACGTCGTCATCGACACCGGCTTCTCCGACGGACCCGACGACTATCTGCTGCGCACCTTCCCCGGCAGCGCGAGCGGCCTCGACGCGGCGGGCGCCGTGGTGTGGGACGGCGGCCCGCACCAAGGCACCGCGGCCCGGCTCGCGGACGTCAACGGCGACGGCCACGCCGACCTGCTCATCGGCGACCCGAACGCGGAGGACGGCGACGGCTTCTCCAACGCCGGGGCGCTCACGGTCGTGCCCGGCAGCGCGAACTGGCTGGCCGACTCAAAGACCCAGACCCTGTCGCTCGACACCAAGGGCGTCGTCGGCGTCGCCGAGACGGGCGACCTGTTCGGCTCGGCCATGGCCCCCGGCGACTACAATGGCGACGGGGCGGCCGACCTCGCCGTGGGCGCCCGCGGCAAGTGGCGCGGCACCGGCGCCGTCAGCATGCTGTACGGCGGCGGCGACGGTCTCACCGGCACCGGCTCGATCCTCTTCGGCCCGGACTCATTCGGCTACGAGGCGGTCAAGGCGTCCTTCGGCGCGGCCCTCGCGGGGTGACCCGGCGTATCCGACCCACCCTGCCGCCACCCACAGCGCCCGTGCGGTCCGCCCGTTACGGGCGCGGGGTGACGGCGATGTGAACAGCTTGGTTGTCGCCGCATCCGCCGTCGTCACCGACGAGACCGACGAGACCGACGAGACCGACGAGACCGACCGCATTCTGCTCCAGCGCCGCCGGGACAATGCCCTTTGGGCACCACCCGGCGGCGGCATGGAACTACGCTTCGTCCCGCCGGAGGGACTTGCCGACCTGCCCATGCACCGCACGCAGCGGCTCCGGCTCCGCCACTTCCTGGAACACCGCGACCGGCCCTATCTCGGCTGACCCCGTGAACATCGGGACAGGTCCCGTCATCGCAGGTCAGGGCGGTCTCGCCCTCGACCGCTTCACAGCCCTCACCGAGGCCGCCGCCAAGACCGACGACACCCACGGCCGTGGCCTGCTCATCGTCCGGCTCCGCGCGGACAACTGGGGCGGCTACCCACTCGCCGACGAGCTCTTCGGGATCAGCGGCAAGCTGCTGTGGTTCGAACTCACCCCGCACCGCGACAGGTTCGACATCGCGGCCTGATCCGCCCACGAAGATGGTCAGCCGAGCGTGAGCCATTGCAGGCCGACCCGCTCAACATGGGCGGCATCCCGGCCGTTCAGCGGCTCCCGTCCAGTGGCCTTGCGCACAAAACCCGCGGTATCCCAGCCGAGCTCACGCACCAGTCCTGCCTGGCCCTGGCCCAGCAGCAGCAGCAGCCCCACGATCAGCTCCCCGGCGGCCGGTGCGGCTGGGCTTGGCACAGCAGGGCCATCTGCTGCCACAGGACAGCGAAGCCGGCATCCCGGAAGCCGGCCAACCACGACGTGGATGTGTCCCAGAAGCTCCCGTACTCGCCATGGCTCGCATCGCGTCGGACGCTCCCACTCCTCGTCCGACAACCCGCGGAGCCCGCGGATGAACGCGTCGGACCCGCCGTCAAGAGCCTGCATCACCCGCGCTTGATCCATCGGGGCAAGCTACCGAGCAACCAGCAGGTCGCGTGGCCCGTAGAGGCCGGTGTCCGCACCGGTGTCCAGGGCCCAGTAGCGGTCTCCGTAGGACCAATGCCACCACTCGGTGGGGTAGTTCACCAAGCCCACGGCGCTGAGGGCAGACCCCAGGATGTCGCGGTGCTCGCGGGCCTGGGCGCTGATGTTGTCGGCGTGGGTGTAGCAGGCGCCGTGGCTTTCTTCCGGGTCCGCGTTGAGGCGTGTGCCGAGATCGAGCTCGTGTCCGTAGGCGTCGGCGAGAGTCAGGTCGACGGCTGCTCCCGCACTATGCGGGGCGATCTCGGGCGGGGAGACATAGCGGCTGGTCGCCGCATGGATCTGGTCGGTGGACGAGTCCGGGTGGGCGGCCCGCAACTGGGCGGCGTATTCCTCGAAGTACCGGCGTTGCAGGGACGGCGGGCGGTATCCCTCGACGAACAGCAGTCGCAGCCCATCAGGCAGCAGGGCCTGGGCGGCCAGGAGCCGGTCGAGGACGCCCTGGCGCAGGTGCGCGAAGGCCCCCGCGGGGTCCTGCTTGCGGATGTCGACCAGGAGAGAGCCGCCGCGGCGGACGTCCACCAGGGGCTCGCCGCATTCCTGGATGGGGATGGCTGAGACCTTCGGGTCCGACATCAGGATGATCTCGCTCATGAAGAGATCATCTCCCGGGACCGTCCCGCCCTCCAGAGGGCCATGAGCTACCCCCACCAGTCACCGCGCGCGGACATCCCCGTGTCCACGTTCGTGGACATACTGACGCAGGCCGCGAACGCATCGACGTGCTGGTGTACACCACCGTCTTCCTGCATGAGGCCTACCCCTGCCTCAACGACCAACCGAGGGGCGACCATGGCTCGCACTGCGCGGACAACCGGGGCGGCTGGCCCGGTGTCCCGATTCCTTCGCCCGGTGAGCGGCTGAGCTCACACTGGGCGGGACCGGCTCTCCCCCCACCCCCTCTTAAAAAAACGCTTGCTCTGCATCAAGCACTTTTTTTAGAGGGGGTGGGGGGAGGCCCCAAACCGGACCGGCGTCTACCGCTCTGGGCGACCATCCGCCGCTCCGCCGCCCGCCAGCCGGTGGCGGCCCTTGGACGTCGCCCTCCACCCGTCCCCGTACACGCGGGCGATGTCCGCCGCCGGGGTGCCGACCGTCGGTTTGACGTGGGCGGCCACGGGCTGCTGGTTCCCGTCGGCGGTCACAGCTCCGACGGTCCACAGCCCTGCTCGGGAGGCGCTGACGCCATTGAGGCTGCCGGGTGTGTCAGCGGACTGTGCGGGTACTGGGGCGTGCCGGGCCCCGGCCAGGGACAGGGCGAGGGTGTAGAACCGCTCGCCAGGGGTGTAGCCCACGGCCACGGCGCGGTTCTTTGCGGTCATCGCGACATCGAGCAGAGTGGCCTTGTCCTGCTGCGGCATCGTGATGCGAGTCCAAGTGTGGCCGTCGAAGTGCAGGGCGAGAGGCTTGCGGGTGTCGATACCCCCGGTCTGCGTGTAGCCGACGGCCCACAGGTCGCGATCGCTCAGGCCTTTGAGGGCCTCGAGATTCGGTTTCGCGCCGTCTACTGCTGGAAGCCGCGTATGCGTCCAGCGGGTCCCGTTCCACTGGCTGACCTGGTTGTTGGAGGTGGTCCAGACACTGTGATCGCTGACGGCCATGACATCGCTGATGAAGGAAGCGCCCTCGGGAGGTGTCAGGCGCTTCCAACGCGTTCCGTCGTAATGGAGCACGAGACCGCTTTCGGTGCCGGCCGCGTGGTCAGATTGAGAGCCCACTGCCCATGCCTGCCCGTTGGGCAGCACGTCGATGGCCTGGAGCTGGGTGAAGGCGGAGTCGGACTGGGGAAGGGGCAGCCGCGCCGGTTCCCATGTGGTGCCGTCCCACCGTGCCGCCAAGGCCCGGAAACCGATGACGGTTCCCTCCTCCGGGCCAGGAATCTCCTCGGTTCCCACCGCCCAGGTATGACCGCCGACGGTGTCAACGCCATCGAGGCGGCCATGGGCAGGAAGACCGGCGGCACGATTGGGCGACCACCTGCCATCGGTCCGCTGGGATGCGTTGGGCTTGAAGCCGAATCCATCACCGGCCAGGGAGTAGCCCACGGTCCAGGTCGTCTTGTCCACGGCGACATCCGCGAGGATCGCGCCTGGAACCGGGACCGTGGTGTGTTTCCATGCTGGGCCGGTTACCTCATCGGCGCCGGCGGGCGACGGGATCCCGACGACCGCCACGGTCGCACTCAGCAAGCCGAGCACCATGCCGGTTGACCATGCTCTCCTGCGGGGCAGCCGTAGTCTGGTCGTTTTCACGATTTCCCTCCTGAAAATCCATGGTCCGGGTCACGACCGGTCGGCGAGTCGCGCCAGTCCGAGGTTCTGACAGAGGTTGCGCTCATCACCGGGGAAGACCGCGGCTTGCCCGCCTTCCAGCACGCATGCGGTCAGGGGAGGCACCTTCCCCTGACCAGGCGTGGCAGAGGGGATGATCAGGGGCTCACCGGGCCGGACCGTGGGATGCCCGACCTTCCCGGGCCGGATAAGCGTGCTCTCCCACATGCCGGCGCAGGCGTTGATCGCGGCGGAGACGGTGGCACTGATATCCGCGGGTGAGGTGCCCGATGCCGGCTGCGCCACGGCCATGTCGCTGTACTGCGCCGACAGTTCGGCCGCGCTGTAGCAGCGGACGCTGTTGGGCTCCGAGGCGGGCGAGCTGCCCATAAGGGTGGTCGCGGCCACAGCGCCGCCGGCCAGAGCGACGAGCGCGCCGGGAACGGCGAAATAGACCAGACGCCGCCGGAAGCGACGGGGCGGGGCCGAGGCGGCTGGGGTGTTCTGCTGGTGCTGGATTTCTCGCATGAGGTGGTCCCCGAGCAGAAGGTGGCGGTCGGGTGGCAGAGCCGGGTCGCCCGGCGCCGGCAGCAGCCGGGCCAACTCCGCATGGTCGAGCGGCTCATGCCGCCGTCGCCACGGATTGAGCGTCATCGGTTCCACTCCTTCATCGACCGGGCCGCATCGGTGCGGCCAGCCCGTACTTGTCCGTCCCCGGCCAGCGGTTCCCTGTTTCCTCCGGCGTCCCGTGCTTTCTTCAGCTCCTTCGCAGCGAGCTTGCGCAGCCGCGTTCGGGCACGCGAAAGCCGCGAGCGGACCGTCCCGACCGGCACGCCCAGAGCCTCGGCGGCCTCCGCATACCCGAGACCCGACCACACGCAGAGAGTGAACACCTCACGCTCTGACCGCCGAAGCTGCGCCAGCGCGGTCTTGGCGGCCGCGAGCTGCTCGGCATCCGCCATCCGCCCGACCAGTTCCTCGGCGAAATCGGGCATGGCCTCCCGCGCGGGCATGCGCGCCAGGGCGCGGTCATGGCGACGGGCGGCGCGCGTCGTATTGCGCAGCACATTCGTTGCGATGCCCATCAGCCAGGGCCGTGGGCTGTCTCCCTCGTCGCGCAGCTTGTCCCGAAGCCGCCACGCCTCCAGAAACGTCAGCGAGACGACATCCTGAGCCACGGCCCAGTCGCCGGCCACCCGCACCGCATGCCGGTAGACCAGCTGGGCGTGATCGCGGAACAGCTCCCGGAACGCCTCAGGATCCCCCGCCCGTATCCGGGCGTGCATCAGAAATTCCACATCCGGTCTTGTCCGCGAGCCCCTATCCGTTCTAGTGACTTATGCCACACTTCCGTGGACCGCGCCCACCGCAAGCGTCTGCCCGTGGGCGTCCCCCTCCACCACGTCCACGTACGCGCGGGCGACTTCCGCCGCCGGGGTGCCGATGGACGGGTCCATGCCCAGGGTGACGAGGGTTTCACGGACCCAGCCGGGGCCGACCGCGTTCCGCCGTACGAGGTTCACCTGCCCGATCAGCTTTCCACCGAGAAAGACATACTTTCGCGGATGACTTGCGAGCTGGTGACCAACGCGCTCCGCCACTCCGACGGCCCCGCCCAGCTCCGCCTACGCCACCTCTGCGAGAGCCGCCTCCGGGTCAGCATCTGGGACACCACCCCGCTCATCCCCGCCCCCTTCGACACCCCACCCGGCCCCCTCGACCGCTTCACCGCCCTCACCGAGGCCGCCGCCAAGACCGACGACACCCACGGCCGTGGCCTGCTCATCGTCCGGCTCTGCGCGGACAACTGGGGCGGCTACCCCCTCGCCGACGAGCTCTTCGGGATCAGCGGCAAGCTCCTGTGGTTCGAACTCACCCCGCGTCGCGACGCGTTCGACATCGCGGCTTGACTCGCCTGGCATCCTCGTGCACGTGAGCGATACGAACGAGCACCGGGACGCCTTGGACGACCGCTGGGTCTTCGGCCTCGAGGAGATCCCCGCCTCCGGCAAGGGCCAGGACGGGGCAGTTCATCGTGTTGCCTCCGCCTTCGGTACAACCCTCATCAAGGCTCCCGCGGGCACGCCCCAGACCTTGTGCTGGGCGGCAGAGGAGATCGTCTCGCAGTGCGGGCCCGACTGGGCCGTCTCGGCGGTCCTCCTGCAATGGCTCCGAATCGAAGCCGGTGAAGAGTCCCAGCTGGGAGTGGAAAGCTGTCGGCTGGAGCGCATCTCCGACAACCAGATCCGCCTGCACGCCAACTACAACCAGTGGGAAGAGCTGGCCGTCCCCATCTCCGACGTTCGGCGCATGCTGATCGACATGATGCACTTCCTCACCATGGAGGCCCGTCACCCGTTGCCGAGCTGGCGAATCAGGCGCCTCGCGGAACGGGACTGGAAGCAGAAGCGCACCGCTGAGTAGCGGAACACGCGCTGCCGTGAGACGGGTGGTAGATCGTCTACTGCGACCGCACAGCGATCCTCTACCTGCGGCGGCCCAACCGTTCGCTGGACTCGATGCCTTTGCGGGCGATCCGGACTCCGATGCGCTTGCCGCGTAACCATTTCCGCAGGTCCGGGCGGTCGTCGGTTCGCCATTCGGGGTGGTGGGGGACCGGTCCCGGTGAGAGGGCGTGGAGGCGGCTCAGGCAGGCGGGGCAGGCAGACGGCCCGGGCAGGCGGCTCAGGCCGCGCCCACCGTGAGCGTCCGCCCGTGGGCGTCGCCCTCCACCGCGTCCACGTAGGCGCGGGCGACATCCGCCGCCGGGGTGCCGATGGACGGGTCCATGCCCAGGGTGATGAGGGTTTCGCGGACCCAGCCGGGGCTGACCGCGTTCAGGCGGAGGCCGCGCGGCATCTCCGTGGCGGCGGCGTACACGAACGCCTCCAGGCCCGCGTTGACCAGGTAGCCGAGCGAGCTGCCGGGGATGGGCTCGGTGAAGCGTCCGCTGGTGAGGGTGACGGAGCCGCCGTCCCGTACGTGGGCGAGCGCTCGCCGTACGAGGGTCACCTGCCCGATCAGCTTCCCGTCGAGCCCGCTCCAGAATCGCTCGTCCGACGGGGCGTCCAGCGGAGTCAGACCCCCGCTCGCGGCGCAGCACACCACGGCGTCGAGGCCGTCCCCCAGGCCCGCGAACAGGGCGTCGATCGACGCGGTGTCCGCCATGTCCACCTGTACCGGGCCACGGCGTGACGCACGCACCACCTCGTGCCGCTCCGCCAACGCGTCGGCGACCGCGCTGCCGATGGTTCCCGTCGCGCCGATCACAAGAATCTTCATTCGTTGTCCTGTCCGTTTCGCTGGTCTTCCCGCGCTCGGTGCCAGGCTGCGACGGGCGGCGAGCCGTACCCAGCCCCCTGCCGGAGATACACCCGCGGTGACTACACCTGGCAGGTGCAGGCACCGCGGGCGCGCGTCCGCGAGACTGGGGCGCGTGGACACGCGTGAGGAGCTGGGAGAGTTCCTGCGGTCGCGGCGGGCGCGGCTGCGGCCCGAGGACGCGGGGCTTCCCACGTACGGGGGACGCCGCCGGGTGCCCGGGCTGCGGCGTGAGGAGCTGGCGCAGCTCGCCGGGGTGAGCGCCGGCTACTACACGCGGCTCGAACAGGGGCAGAGCCCCAACGCCTCGGACGCCGTGCTGGACGCCGTCGCCCGCGTGCTGCGGCTGGACGAGGCCGAGCGGACCCACCTGTATTCGCTGGCCCGGCCGAAGCCGAGGGCCCGCCGCCGGGCGGCCAGGCCGGAGCAGGTGCGACCGGGGGTGCGCGTCATGATCGAGTCGTTCGGGGATGTGCCCGCGCTGGTCATGGGGCGCTTCTGCGATGTCCTCGCGTGGAACCGGATGGCCCACGCCCTGATGGCCGGGCACCTCGACTTCGACGCGCCGAACCGCCCGGCCGAGCGCCCCAACATCGCCCGCCTGCTGTTCCTCGACCCCCACACGCGCGAGCTGTACGCCGACTGGATCCGCAAGGCCCGCTCCACCGTCGCCGACCTGCGGGTGATCGCCGGGCGGTACCCGGGAGACCCCGCGCTGACCGGCCTGATCGGCGAACTGACCGTAGGCAGCACGGAGTTCGCCAAGCTGTGGGCCGCGCATACGGTGGGCGACTGCGGCACCGCCACCCGCACCTACCGCCACCCCGTGGTGGGCACCATGACGCTCATGTGCGAGTTGCTGGCGCTCCCGGAGGACGAGGGGCAGCGGGTGGCCGTGATGAACGCCGAGCCGGGCTCACCGTCCGAGGAGGCCCTGCGACTCCTCGCCGACCTGACCGCCGCGTCCCCGGACATGTTCTAGACAGGCCCGTGCAACAACCACCTGCCAGAATCGGGCGGCGTCGGTGTACGGCAGAACGCACCCGCGGACGATGGAGGAGCCCTGTGCCGCTGACCTCGGAACCATTGCGCAAGCTGGGCTTCTTGACCATCGGGCTGTTCGACGAGGCCGACCCCCGCCGGGGCCATGAGTCGACCCTCGAGATCATCGAACTGGGCGAGCGGCTGGGTTTCGACAGCGCCTGGGTACGCCACCGCCATCTGCAGTACGGCATCTCCTCCCCCGTCGCCGTCCTGGCCGCGGCCTCGCAGCGCACCAGCCGCATCGAGCTGGGCACGGCGGTCATCCCCCTGGGCTGGGAGAATCCGCTACGTCTCGCCGAGGACCTGGCGACGGTCGACATCCTGTCCGGGGGTCGCCTCAACCCGGGGATCAGCGTCGGCCCGCCGATGCACTACGCGAGGGTCAAGGACGCGCTCTATCCCGATACCGCCGACAGCGAGGACTTCAGCTTCGAGCGCGTACGGCGCCTGCTGGACTTCGTACGCGGCGAACCGGCCACCGACTTCAGCGGCACGGAAGGCTTCGAGGCCTTCTCCGACCGCGTCCAGCCCCACTCTCCCGGCCTGGGCCGCCGCCTGTGGTACGGCGGCGGCAGCCTGCGATCGGCGAAGTGGGCCGGTGAGCACGGGATGAACTTCCTGACCAGCAGCGTCGTCAAGGCGGAGGAGGCGGAGGAGGCGCAGGAGTACGCGGACTTCGCCGAGATCCAGCTCTCGCACATCCGGACCTTCCGCGCCCACCACCCCGACGGCGACCGTGCCCGCGTCTCCCAGGGGCTGGTGGTCATCCCGACCGACACCGCCACGCCGGAGCAGCGGGCGAAGTACGAGGCGTACGCCCGCAAGCGGACGCCTCGTACGGCCACACCGCAGGGCCCGGCCCGCATGATGTTCGCGCCGGACCTGGTCGGAACCTCCGGCGAGATCGCCGAACGGCTCTACGCCCACGCCGCCTTCCGGGAGATCGACGAGGTGGCGTTCGCGCTGCCGTTCACCTTCGAGCACGACGATTACGTCCAGATCCTCACCGACCTCGCCACCGAGCTGGGCCCGGCGCTGGGCTGGCGGGCGGCCGCCTAAGCGGTCTCGGCGGGTGACTCCCCGACGAGCGCGAAGGCTTCCACCTCCAGGACCAGTTCGGGGCGGAACAGCGCCGCGACCTGGACGGCCGTGCTGGCGGGCGGGCGCGTCATGTCCACGTACTCGTCACGCACGGACCGGACCGCGGGCAGGTGGGCCACGTCGGTGACGTAGTACGTGAGCTTGATGACGTCGTCGAAGGTCGCGCCCGCGGCGGCCAGACAGCGGCGCAGGTTCTCGAAGACCTGCCGGGCCTGTGCGGCGGGATCGCCCACGCCGACGACCTCGCCCAGGGCGTCGAGCGCGATCTGCCCGGACACCGCGACCATACGGCCGGAGCCCGTGACGACGTTGGTGTAGCCCTTCCCCGGGGCGACGCCCTCCGGAGCCGGGATGTGCGTGAGCCGCTTCTTGTTCATGGCGGCATCCTCACGCCTCGGTGCCCGTCCCACCATCGCTTTTCGCGCGACGGGCGCTCAGCACCTCGGGGAAGAGGGTGAAGCCGTCGATCTCCTGTCCCGAGGTCGCACCGGGCTGCCAGCCCTGGGCGAGGGCCGCGTCGAGGAAGGCACGGACCACGCCCGGCTCGTGGAGGTTCAGCCAGCCGAGATCGGGGGAGCCGACCGTGCTCGTGGGGCCGATGGCCGGAGGCTGGTGGAAGGCGAGCAGCAGGCGGCCGCGGCTGCCGTCCAGGCGGAGGGACAGGGTCTCCCGGCAGGTCGAGACGTCCGGCCGCTTGCCGCCCTCGTGGGTATGGCCCACCGACCACAGATAGGTGTCGTCGCCGACGACGAGCCGACGCTTGCTGCGGGAACGGGTCATGCGGGCCACGCTACGCGCTGCGTGCCGTTCGCCACGAACCCTTATCAGGACTTGCGTTCGGGCCGGGCGGGCGTGTTGGGATGGAGTGATGCGATCTCCCGTGCGCATGTTCTCCCCCCTGTCCCGTCAATCCCCCCAGAGCGTCGACCCGGATCCGGAGCGAAAGGTTCCCCGGGGGCTCGCCCGCGTACCGCGCACCACCAAGGTGGTCATCGGGCTTCTGCTGGGCGCCGTGCTGCTGGTGCTCGTGGACCGCTTGGCCGTGATGTACGCCGAGCAACGGGCGGAGCAGACCCTGCGGCACAAGCTCGGTCTGGCAGCGACGCCCGAGGTGAACATCCACGGGTTTCCGTTCCTCACCCAGGTGCTGGGCAAGCACCTGGACGGGGTGGACGTCACCATCCCCGACGTGGCGGCCGGCCGGGTGACCCTCGCCGAGGTACGGGCCGAGGCCACGGACATTGATTTGGTCGGGGGCCTGCCGCTGCCCCTTGACGGGGCCAAGGCGGCCCGGGTGGACGGGGACGTACTGCTGGCCTTCGACGACCTGAACCGCGAACTGGGCGCCTCGCAGGTGACGTTCCGGGTGCTCGACCGCGCGTCGGTGCGCGCGGAGGGCGAGTTGCCGGTGGCCGGACGGCAGGCGCGCATCCACGCCCTGGCGCACATCCGGCGGGACGGCGACCGCGGGGTCGCCACCAGCGTCAGCGACATGCGGCTCGACGTCCCCGGCATCGCCACCTACCGGCCCGGCCAGCCCGCTCAGCTGAGGCTGCACCCCGAGGCCGCGGAACGCATCAGCCGCGACAAGAAGAAAACGCGGGCGCTGCTCGCGGTGCCATCGGTGGCGCGGCAGCTCGGCCTCGCGCCCGAGGCCGTGGAGCAGGCGCTGCGGGACGACGAGCGGCTGGGCCGGATCACCGGGCGGCCGGGCTTCACGGACCGGCTGACGCGGGCCAACCTCGTGGACCTGGTCGCCGACCGCCCCGAGACGCTGGAGAAGGTCGGCGTCGACCCGGTGCTGGCCCGGGCCCTGGTGCGGCTGCGGGCCCAGGATCTGACGGAGCGGGTCGCGTTCTCTTTCCAGCTGCCGAAGCAGGCCAAGGGCCTTCGGCTGCGGAACATCACCGTCGAGCGCGAGGGCATCCGGGCCGACCTGACGGGCTCGGGGCTGGCCGTGGGCGCCGCCCGGCACTCGGCCGGGTGAGCCTCCATGAGGAAATCTCATTGTTTCCTCAATCAGGTCTCACCGAATTTGACTTTCCGTTGTCGAATTCCTCGGTAGTGTCTTTCTCGTTGCACCGGACAGGCGCAGCAAAAGAAGACGAAAGAGGAATTGAAATGAGCTTCAAGAAGGTCGCCCCGCTACCCAAGCCCAAGCACTCGCACAAGCCGCTCCCGAAGCCGCTGCCGAAGCCGAAGAAGGGCCCGAAGAAGCCCCCGCGCCGTCCGATCGAGCACTGAGCGCAGGCTGGGCCGACCTGAGTCAGGTCACAGAAGGGGGCCGGTGGCACACGCCACCGGCCCCCTTCGGCATGTCCGCCATGAGGGTCTTGGCAAATACACAGGCTCCTCTGACCTCGCTCACGGAAACCCCTCCTAATGTTTTCCGTGTCGAAGCCGAACGGCGAGACATCAGAAAAGAAAAACCGAAAGGAATTCACCATGAGCATCCGCAAGGTCGTTCCGGTCAAGCCCGCCCGCAAGCCCGAGGAGAAGAAGAACCAGCACCCGAAGCCGGCGTGCAAGAAGCACAAGAAGCACCAGCGCCGTCGCCCGATCGGTGGCTGACCCACATACCGGAGGCGGGCCCGCGGCACTGTGCCACGGGCCCGCCTCGGCCATGTCCGGACCCGGCACGGCCCCGGCAGCCGGCCGACGCCAGGAGCGGGAGAGACAGAGACAATGACCCCGGCAATGCCCCCAGTGCCCCCAGTGCCCCCAGCGCAACCCACAGCGCGCACCGCGCCCAGCCATGACGACCAGCCGACGATGCAGCTGCGGATGGTCGGAGCCGATCCCGCCCCCGGCCGCGGGCGCCACCGGCGCCCCGAGCCGTACGCCTACGAGATCGCCTACGAGATCGGCGGCGAGGAGGAGAGGGCGGAGGAGCACGCCACCCCGCAGTTGCCCGCGCGCGTGGCCTTCCGCCGCTTCTGGCCGCTGACCCGGGGCGACCGCCGCTGGCTGGTGCTGATCTGCGTCTGCGTGGTCGCCGCCGCGCTCGCCGAGACGGCCGCGATCCTGCTGTTCTCCGACCTGACGGACCACGCCCTGCAGCAGGGCTCGCTCAGCGCGTTCTGGTCCCCCGCGGGGCAGTGGTTCGCCGTGGCGGTCCTCGGCGCGGCGGTCGGGTACACCGGCAACTCGCTCGCGGTATGGACCGCCGAGCGCTTCGTACTGCGCCTACGCGCCCGCGTCTTCGGACACGTCCAGGACCTGCCGCCGCACTTCTTCCAGCGCCACCGCCAGGGCGACCTGCTCGAGCGCCTCACGGGGGACGTCGAGGCCATCGAGCAGATGGTGGTCTCCGGCGTCGTGGGCACCGTGTCCGCCCTGTTCAGCACGGTCTTCTTCGCCACCGCCGCCTTCTGGCTGCGCTGGGACCTGGCGCTGGCCACCTTCGTGCTGGCGCCGCTGTTCTGGCTGGCCGCCCGGCGCTTCTCCGGCCGGATCAAGGCCGTCGCGCGGGAGGAACGCGTCGCCGACGGCGCGATCACCTCGGTGGTCGAGGAGTCGCTGGGCAACATCGTGCTCACCCAGGCCTACAACCGGAAGGCCGCCGAGGAGAAGCGGCTGCACCGGGAGGCGCGCGCCTGGATGCGCGCGTCGGTGGCCGGGGCGCGGATGAGCGAGCTGTACGAACAGCTGGTCGAGGTCATCGAGACGCTGTGCGTCCTCGCCGTCATCGGGCTCGGTGCCTGGGAGATCTCGCAGGACCGGATGACCATCGGCCAGCTCCTGGCCTTCGCCGCCTTCCTCGGCTACCTCTACCCGCCGATCCGCAACCTCGGGCAGCTCGGCCTGACCCTCACCGCCGCGACCGCGGGCGCCGAGCGGCTGCTGGACATCCTCGACGCCGAGCCCGCCGTGGCCGACCCGCCGCCGGGAACGGCCGTCGCGCCCTGGCGGGTGCACGGCACGGTGGAGTTCGACCGGGTGGGCTTCCGCTACCCGGGCGCCGAGAAGCGCACCCTGGCCGGGGTCGCGCTCACGGCCGCCCCCGGGGAGTTCGTGCTGATCACCGGCGCGAGCGGGGCGGGCAAGTCGACCGTCTCGAAGCTGCTGCTGCGCTTCTACGACCCCGCCGAGGGCTCCGTACGCCTGGACGGGGTGCCGCTGCAAGCCATGCCCCTCTCCTTCCTGCGCGAGAACGTCACCCTCCTGCCGCAGGAGACGCTCATCCTGCACGACACCATCCGCGAGAACATCACCTGCGGGCGGCCGGGGGCCACGGACCACGAGATCGTCCAGGCGGCCCGGGACGCGGCGGCCCACGACTTCATCGCCGCCCTCCCCGAGGGCTACGACACCCGGATCGACCCGCACACCGCGCAGCTGTCCGGCGGCCAGTTGCAGCGGGTGGCGATCGCCCGCGCGATGCTGCGGAACGCGCCCGTCCTGGTCCTGGACGAGCCCACCACCGGGCTTGACGCGCTGTCCGCGCGGCGGGTGGTCAGGCCGCTGAGGCGGCTGATGTCCGGCCGTACGACGATCATGATCACGCACGATCTGAACCTGGCGCCGGACGCCGACCGGATCCTCGTCCTCGACCACGGGCGTGTGGTGGAGACGGGGACGCACCGGGAACTGCTGGCCCTGGGCGGGACGTACGCGCGGCTGCACGGCTCCCAGAACGGCACGGAGCTCACGGAGCCCCGCCGGGCCTGACGTTCCAGAACACGGCCTAGTCGCCCGCCAGGGCGCGCAGGACGTACCCCACTCCGCGCACCGTGTGCAGCAGCCGCGGCTCGCCGCCCGCCTCCGTCTTCCGCCGCAGATACATCACATACACATCCAGCGTGTTGGACGTGGGCTCGAAGTCGAACCCCCACACATCGCGCAGGATCGCCGCCCGGGTGAGCACCTGGCGGGGGCGGGAGAGAAACAGCTTCAGCAGCGCGTACTCGGTCCTGGTGAGGTCCAGCCGCCGCCCGGCCCGGGTGACCTGGCGAGTGCCCGAGTCCAGCGTCACGTCCTCGAAGGACAGGTGGGCGGCGGCCCGGGCCGGCTGAGCCCTCATCGGGGCAGCGGCGGGGCCGTGCGTGCCGCGGCGCAGCAGGGCGCGCACCCGGGCCAGGAGTTCCTCGCCCGCGAAGGGCTTCGTCAGGTAGTCGTCGGCGCCGTTGTCGAGGCCGACGATCCGGTCGCCGACCGAATCCCGCGCGGTGACCATCATGATCGGCACGGTGTCGCCGCCGGCCCGGATCCGGCGGGCGACCGCCAGCCCGTCCAGGCCGGGCATCATCACATCGAGCAGCACCAGGTCGAGCGGCCCCGGTCCGATCCGGGCCAGGTGTTCAAGCCGGGCCAGAGCCTCCAGGCCGTCCTGGGCCGTGTCGACGTCGTACCCCTCGAACCTCAGGGTTCTGCTGAGCGCGTCGCGCACCGCGGGATCGTCGTCCACGACCAGAATCCGGGCTGTCTCATGCATGGGCTCCAACCTCGCCGCCGAGCCTGTGCGCAGGCTGAGTCAGGCGTGTCCGGCGGCTGAGAGGGCCAGCGGACAAGAGGTCAGCCGACCCCGCGGCCGGAGATCAGTCGAGCTCCGGCGGCGGCGTGGGCGCGCCCGGGAGCCGGATCCAGGCCAGCGTCCCGCCGCCCGGCGCGGGCTGGAGCCCCACCTGCCCGCCGGACTGCTGGACCGTGCGGGCCACGATGGACAGGCCGAGGCCGGAACCGGGCAGGGCGCGGGCGGACGGCGAGCGCCAGAACCGCTCGAAGACATGCGGCAGTTCGTCGGCGGGGATGCCGGGGCCATGGTCGCGGACCGTGAACTGGCCGTCTTTGAGCACGACCTCGACCACACCACCCGAAGGGCTGAACTTCACGGCGTTGTCGAGCAGATTGACCAGCGTCCGCTCCAGCGCCGCCGCCTCCCCCCGTACGTACCAGGGCCCCAGCGAGGCGTCGATCGTGAGGTCGGCGCCGCGCAGCCGCGCCCGTTCCAGCGCGGCCGCCGCCACGTCGTGCAGCGCGACCACCTGTAGCGGCCCGGTGCCGGGCAGCGCGTCCGGCCGGGACAGCTCTTGGAGGTCGCCGATGAGCGCGGCCAGCTCGGTCATCTGCGCCTTGACGCTGGCCATCAGCGCCTTCCGGTCGGCGGTCGGCAGCGGCCGGCCGGTCTCCTCGCTGCGGGCGAGCAGCTCGATGTTGGTACGCAGCGAGGTGAGCGGCGTACGCAGCTCATGGCCGGCGTCGGCGATCAGCTGCTGCTGCCGCTCGCGGGAGGAGGCGAGAGCGGCCGTCATGGAGTTGAAGGAGCGGGACAGCCGGGCGATCTCGTCTTCGCCCTCGGCGGGGATGCGTACGGCCAGGTCCTCCGTGCGGGCCACGTGCTCGACCGCCTCGGTCAGCCGGTCCACAGGCTTGAGCCCGGTCCTGGCGATCCACAGGCCGGCGGCCCCGGCGCCGAGGACGCCGACGCCCGCGACGAGAAGCATGACCAGCGCCAGGGTGTCGAGGGGGTCGGTCACCTCGTCGAGGGGGCGGGAGACGGACACGGTCAGCGTGCCGGGGCCGGTACTGGTTCGGACCAGCGTTTCCTTGGTGTAGACGCGGACCGCCCGGCCGGTCGTGGTCGTGCCGTCGCGCGTGACCTCCCGCAGCCGGCCGTTGGCGACCTCGGTGTCCTCGTCCGTCACCTTCACCGCTGTCGAGCCGACGACGCACCGGTCGCCGTTCTCCCGGACGAACTGCAGGCCCGCGGGGTCGGGGCCCAGGCGGTCATTGGTCTGCGGCTTGGCCGAACAAGGCAGGCCGAGCAGGCGCTCGATACGGTCCGGGGACACGCTGTCGCGCAGCTTCTGGTCCAGCGCGCTGGTCAGCTCCTGGCGGGTGAGGAACCAGCACGCGAACGCCGCCGCCGCCACCGCGACCGCCACCGCCACCGCGGTCAGCAGCGCCAGCCGCGAGCGGAGCGGCAGCTTACGGAACCGACTCGTCACGGCGTCGTACCGCCCTCGGCCGTGCGCAGCACATAGCCGACGCCGCGCACGGTGTGCACGAGCCGCGGTTCGCCGCCCGCCTCGGTCTTGCGGCGCAGGTACATCACATACACGTCCAGCGAGTTGGACGACGGCTCGAAGTCGAAGCCCCAGACGGCCTTGAGTATCTGTTCGCGGGTGAGGACCTGGCGGGGGTGGGCGAGGAACATCTCCAGCAGCGTGAACTCGGTGCGGGTCAGCTCGACCCCGCGCCCACCCCGGGTCACCTCGCGCGTGGCGAGGTTCATCCGCAGATCGGCGAAGGTCAGTTCGTCTCCGCCGGTGTCCGGGACGGCCCCCGCGGTCGTGACGTACGAGCTGCGGCGCAGCAGGGCGCGGATCCGGGCCAGCAGCTCGTCCAGCTCGAACGGCTTGACGAGGTAGTCGTCGGCGCCCGCGTCGAGCCCGGTGACCCGGTCGCCGACCGTGTCGCGCGCGGTGAGCATCAGGATGGGCACGGTCACCTGGGTGGCGCGCAGCCGCCGGGCGGCGGTCAGCCCGTCCATACGGGGCATGAGCACATCGAGCACGATCAGCTCGGGGTCGTACGCCCCGACCTTCTCCAGCGCGTCGAGCCCGTCCAGGGCCGTCTCGGTCGCATAGCCCTCGAAGGCGAGGCTGCGCTGGAGGGCCTCGCGGACGGCCGGCTCGTCGTCGACGATCAGGATGCGGGCGGGCTGGTCGCCGTGCTCGGCGGGGCTCATGGAACGGGTTCCTCACTCGGAGTCGACGAAACGCGCCGGCGGAAGGCGGCGACGGCAGGGCGGTGGATCCGCTGCCTTCAGCCTCGCACGGGCGGACGGGCACGGGCCTGATGATCCCAGGCGGCGGGCCGGTCAGCTGTTACTGGTGCCTCCGCTGCTGTCGCTGCCGCCGTTGCGCAGGTTGTCGAGGTCGGCCTTGACGGTGTTGACGGGGATGGAGAAGCCCAGGCCGATACTGCCCGCGCTGCTGGAGCCCTGGTCCGCGGCGGACGAGTACATCGCGGAGTTGATCCCGATGATCTGGCCCTTCATGTTGATGAGGGCGCCGCCGGAATTGCCGGGGTTGAGCGAGGCGTCCGTCTGGATGGCCTTGTAGGTGGTGGTCGAGGAGCCGACGTCACCGTTGTACTGGCCGCCGCCGAACTCGAACGGCCACTGCCCACGGCCGCCGCCCGGCCCCTGCTCCTGCCCCTGGCTCTCGTCCGCCGAGACGGTCACATCACGGTCGAGCGCGGAGACGATGCCGCTGGTGACGGTGCCGGTCAGCCCCTCGGGCGAGCCGATGGCCACGACCTGGTCGCCGACCTGGACCCCGCTGGAGTCGCCGAGCGTGGCGGGCTTGAGCCCGCTCGCGCCGGAGACCTTGATCAGGGCCAGGTCCTTGCCCTTGTCCGTGCCGACCACGGTCGCGCTCTTCGTGCTGCCGTCGCTGAAGGTGACCTTGATGGTGTCGGCGCCGGCGATGACGTGGTTGTTGGTGATGATCTCGCCGCCGCTGGTGATGACCACGCCGGAGCCGGTGGACTGACCGCTGCCGGACGTGGCGCTGATCTCCACGATGCTCGGGCTGACCGCCGTCGCGACGGCGCTGACCCCGCCGACCTTGCTGGAGGTGGCGTTGACGACGGTGGTCGTGGTGGAGCTGTCCGACTTCTGGGCCGCGTTCGTGACCAGCGCCGCCGCCCCGCCGCCCACGAGCGCCGAGACCACCGCCACCGCCGCGATCAGCAGGGAGGACTTGGAGACGCGCCGCTTGCGGCGCCTGCCACCGGGCTGCGGAACGGCCGCGGGGTCACCCGAGCCCCCGTCCGCGCCGCCGCTCCCGGGCCACACGGTGACCCCCGAGGGGGTGGTGACGGGTTCCTGGGGTTGGTACGCGGGCGGCGTGGGGTAGCCGGACCAGGCGCCGTGCGGGTGCCCGCCATACGGGGGCTGCGGGGACTGCGGGGGCTCGTGATCGCCGCTGCGGGGCGTGTTCTCCGTCATGTCTATGACTGTGCTCAGCGAATATGAGAACTTCCTGAGTGCTCGCTGAGAAGCCCGGCAGAAGTCGGTATGCCCGACATAAGGAAGCCCACGGCCGGATGCGGGGAAAGCCGGATGCGGGGGAACAGCCGCGCGTCACGCGCAGCCGCAGGACCGCCGCACCACCAACGCCGACGGGAACTGCCGCACCCGCTCCCGCCGCGACGACGCGGGCCGCACCGCGTCATCCAGCACCAGGTCGACCGCCGCGCGCGCCATCGCGGGCCGGTCGGAGGCGACCGTCGTCAGCGGCGGGTCGGTCAGCGCCGCCTCCTTCACGTCGTCGAAGCCGGCGACCGCCAGCTCCCCGGGCACATCGATGCGCAGCTCGCGCGCCGCCCGCAGCACGCCGATCGCCTGGTCGTCCGTCGCGCAGAAGATGGCCGGCGGCCGGTCGGGGCCGGACAGCAGGCCCAGGGCGACCTTGTAGGCGTCGTACCGGTTGTACGGGGCCTGGAAGAGCCGCCCCTCCGTGGACCGCCCGGCTTCCATCATCGCCCGGCGCCAGCCCTCGACGTGGTCGGTGACCGGGTCGCCGACGGTCGGGGTGATCTCCATGCCGCCGATGCACGCCACGTACTCGTACCCGTGCTCCAGCAGGTGCCGCACGGCCAGCTGCGCGCCGCCTGTGTCGTCCAGCACCACCGCCACGTCGTCGATCGCCTCGGGGCGCTCGTGCAGCAGCACGACGCGGGCGTCCCAGGCCTCGATCTCGGCGGCGGCGTTCTCGCTCAGGCCCTGGCTGATGAGGATCAGCCCGGACACCCGCATGCCCAGGAAGGCGCGCAGATAGTGCACCTCGCGCTCGTCGAGGTAGTCGGAGTTGCCGACCAGCACCATCTTTCCGCGCTCGGAGGCGGCCTGCTCGACGGCGTGCGCCATCTCGCCGAAGAACGGCTGGCGCGCGTCCGGCACGATCAGCCCTATGAGGTCGGTCCGTCGGCTGGCCATCGCCTGCGCGACCCGGTCCGGCCGGTAGCCGAGCTCCTTGATCGCGGCGAGTACCCGCTCGCGCGTGGCCGGGGCAACCGGCCTTGGTCCGTTATTGATGACGTAACTGACGACCGCCGTGGAAGTTCCCGCCAGC
The DNA here is from genome assembly GCF_053890475.1 of Streptomyces sp. LZ34. NCBI lineage: Bacteria > Bacillati > Actinomycetota > Actinomycetes > Kitasatosporales > Streptomycetaceae > Streptomyces > Streptomyces sp. LZ34. The sequence continues at coordinate 7,031,926 of NZ_CM132680.1, read as the reverse complement.
CTTGCCACATCATCCCGCGTCACCTTGGCCACGCGCGGCAGTCTACGCGGGTCCAGCTACGTGTTGGCCGGGCGTGCGGCGCCGGTTTTCACGTTCTCCGCGCCCGGCGCCCCGTCGCCCGGAGCCTCCTCGCGCGCCGCCCTCGCGGTGTCCGACCTGAGCTTGGCTCCTTCGGTGCCGCGATCGCCCTTCTCCGGCGAGACGAATCGGTAGCCCACATTCCGCACGGTGCCGATCAAGGACTCATGTTCCGGGCCGAGTTTGGCCCGGAGCCGCCGTACGTGCACATCGACCGTGCGGGTGCCGCCGAAGTAGTCGTAGCCCCAGACCTCCTGCAGCAGCTGCGCCCGGGTGAACACCCGGCCGGGGTGCTGCGCCAGGTACTTGAGGAGCTCGAACTCCTTGAATGTGAGATCCAGCACACGGCCCTTGAGCTTCGCGCTGTACGTGGCCTCGTCGACCGACAGGTCGCCGTTGCGGATCTCCATCGGGCTGTCGTCCGTCGTGATCTGCTGGCGGCCCATCGCCAGCCGCAGCCGGGCCTCGACCTCGGCCGGGCCCGCGGTGTCGAGCAGGACGTCGTCGATGCCCCAGTCCGCGGTGACCGCGGCGAGGCCGCCCTCGGTCACCACGAGGATCAGCGGACAGCCCGGTCCGGTGGAGCGCAGCAACTGGCACAGGCTGCGCACCTGGGGCAGATCACGGCGGCCGTCGATGAGAATCACATCGGCGCCGGGGGTGTCGACCAGGGCCGGCCCCTCGGCCGGGGCCACCCGCACGCTGTGCAGCAGCAGTCCGAGCGCGGGGAGCACCTCCGTCGAAGGCTGCAGCGCGTTGGTCAGCAGGAGGAGGGAGCTCATCGGTGATCACCCGCCCTGGCTGTCGTCCTACGGTCGTGCACGCTTCGCTCGCCCATTACGTCGGTTCCTCCTCGGTCCCTGCGAGAGGGGGCACCTCCCAGGCCCGGCCTGGGGGAGTATGCGGCTACTGCTTCGTACCTGGCTGACTCGTACTGCTTTTCCGTGCACCGCTTCGTACACGTACTGCTTCGTGTGTACTGCTTTACGCGGCTTGGCACCACTCTGTGCTGGCTGCGGCTCCGCGCCCTGGAGCGCGTGTGCGCTCAAACGCGCGGAACGCGCCTGAAAGCACAAAAGGACCCGGGGGCTGCTTTGCCCGGATCCTCTTCCCAGAAGAATAACCCACATGACACGTGGGATTAAGGCCGCGTCCGCGCCGCATCCTGTTTCCTTGATCACGGAGCGCGGGCGGCGGGCCAGGCTGTTGACAGACGACGGGGTGGCGATCGAGGCCGCGTACGAGCCGTTCCAGCCGTACGGACCGGGGCCGGACACGGGCCGTCCGGGGCCGGAGCCGGGCCCGGATCCGGCTCTGGCGATCGTGGTCGCGCACGGCTTCACGGGCGCGTTGGAGCGCCCCGCGCTGCGGCGTGCCGCGGCGGCGCTGGGGCGGCACGCGGCCGTGGTCACCTTCTCCTTCCGGGGGCATGGACGCTCCGGCGGGCGCTCCACGGTCGGCGACCGCGAGGTCCTGGACCTGGCCGCCGCGGTGCGGTGGGCGCGCCGCCTCGGGCACCGGCGCGTCGCCACGGTCGGGTTCTCGATGGGCGGTTCGGTAGTGCTGCGGCACGCGGCGCTGTACGGGGCGGGGACCCCGGAGGGGAAGGGGGAACCGGAGGGAAAAACAGGCACGGGGGCTCTTGAGGCGAAAGCGGGCGCAGGGGCGCACAAAGAGGCGCACACCGACGCCGCCGTCGCGGTGAGCGCGGCGGCCCGCTGGTACTACCGGGGGACCGCCCCGATGCGCCGCGTGCACTGGGCGATCACCCAGCCGGCCGGGCGCCTGGTCTCCCGCTACGGGCTGCGCACCCGCATCGACTCCCGCGGCTGGGACCCCGAACCGCTCTCGCCGGTCGCCGCCGCGCCGCTGATCGCCCCCACGCCCCTGCTGATCGTCCACGGCGACCGGGACCCCTACTTCCCGCTGGACCACCCACGGACGCTCGCGGACGCGGCGGACCCGTCGTCCACAGAGCTGTGGATCGAGCCGGGCTTCGGCCACGCGGAGAACGCGGCCGACGCCACCCTGCTGAACCGGATCGCCGCCTGGGCGACGGCCCACACCTGACCGGCCAGACCTGACCGGCCAGACCTGGCCGGGGCGGTCTCGCCCGGCCACACCCGACCGGCCACACCCGACCGGGGCAGCTCACTCCGTCTCGGCCACCGGCTCCGCGAACTGCGCCTCGTACAGCCGCGCATAGGCTCCGCCCGCCGCCCGCAGCGACTCATGCGTGCCCTGCTCCACGATCCGCCCCGCCTCCATCACGAGGATCACGTCCGCGTCACGGATCGTCGACAGACGGTGGGCGATCACAAAGCTGGTGCGGCCGGACCGGAGGGAGGCCATCGCGTGCTGGATCAGCACCTCCGTACGGGTGTCGACCGAGCTCGTCGCCTCGTCCAGGACCAGGATCGCCGGTTCCGCCAGAAACGCCCGGGCGATGGTGATCAGCTGCTTCTCGCCGACGCTGATGTTGGAACCCTCGTCGTCGATCACCGTGTCGTAGCCGTCCGGCAGGGTCCGTACGAAGCGGTCGACGTGCGTGGCCTTGGCCGCCTCCACGATCTTGTCGAACGAAGCGCCCTCCGCCCCGTACGCGATGTTGTCCGCGATCGTCCCGCCGAAGAGCCAGGTGTCCTGGAGCACCATGCCGATGTTGGAGCGCAGCTCCTCCCGGGACATGGCGGCGATGTCCACCCCGTCCAGCGTGATCCGCCCACCGCTGACCTCGTAGAACCGCATCAGCAGATTGACCAGGGTGGTCTTGCCCGCGCCGGTCGGGCCGACGATGGCCACCGTCTGGCCCGGCCGCACCGCCAGCGACAGGTCCTCGATCAGCGGCTTGTCGGGGTCGTAGCGGAAGGCGACGTCCTCGAACTCGACCCGGCCGCGCACCCGCTCCGGCCGCACCGGCTGGGCCGCGTCCGGCTCCTGCTCCGGCGCGTCCAGCAGCTCGAAGACCCGCTCGGCGGACGCGATGCCCGACTGGACCAGGTTGGCCATCGAAGCGACCTGGGTGAGCGGCTGGCTGAACTGGCGCGAGTACTGGACGAAGGCCTGGACGTCACCGATCGACAGCGCCCCGCCGGCCACGCGCAACCCGCCGACCACGGCGACCAGCACATAGTTGAGGTTGCCGATGAACATCATCGCGGGCTGGATGATCCCGGAGATGAACTGCGCGCGGAAGCCCGCCTCGTACAGCTTCTCGTTCTGCGCCCGGAAGAGCTCGGCCGACTCCTTCTGCCGGCCGAAGACCTTCACCAGCGAGTGGCCGGTGTACATCTCCTCGATGTGGGCGTTGAGCTTGCCGGTGGTCTTCCACTGCTGCACGAACTGCGGCTGCGCCCGCTTGCCGACCCGCGTCGCGACCACCACCGAGACCGGCACGGTCACCAGCGCGACCAGCGCCAGCAGCGGCGAGATCCAGAACATCATGGCCAGCACGCCCACGATGGTCAGCAGCGAGGCCATGATCTGGCTGAGGGTCTGCTGGAGCGTCTGCTGGACGTTGTCGATGTCGTTGGTGGCCCGCGACAGCACCTCGCCGCGCTGCTGCTTGTCGAAGTACGACAGCGGCAGCCGGGCCAGCTTGTGTTCGACGTCCTCGCGCATCCGGAAGACCGCGCGCTGCACCACGACCGTGGCGACGCGCGCCTGGAAGAGGTTGAGCAGCGAGGAGAAGGCGTAGATCACGGTCACCCACATCAGCACGGTCCCGACCGCGCCGAAGTCGATGCCCTGGCCGGGGACCACGTCCATGGACGTGATCATGTCGGCCACCGTGTCCTGGCCCGACCGCCGCAGCCCCTCGACCGCCTCCGCCTTGGTCTCGTCGGCGGACAGCTGCCGCCCGATGATGCCCGCGAAGATCAGGTCCGTGGCCTGGCCGAGGATCTTCGGGCCGAGCACCGACAGCCCGACGCTGACCGTGCACAGCGCGAGCACCACCAGCGCCAGGCCGCGCTCGGGCCGCAGCGTCGCCAGCAGCCGGCGGCTGGAGCCACTGAAGTCCATGGAGCGCTCGGTCGGCTGGCCGCCCATGAAGCGCGCGGGGCCGGCCGCGGGCGCGGGGCCTCTCCGGGGTGCCGCGGTGCCGGACGCCGGGGCCTTGGACGCCGGGGCGCTCCTCTCGCTCACGCCCCTCCCTCCCGCTCAGTCCTGGCGCGCTCCAACGCGCGGGCTTCCCTCGTCACTGCTCGCTCCTCCGTCGCTGCGCGGCTCCTCAGTCCAGCCCGCGCAGCGCGCCAAGACACGCTCACGCTGCCTCCTGCTCAGTGAGCTGGGAGAGCACGATCTCCCGGTAGGTCTGGTTGTTCTCCATCAGTTCGGTGTGGGTGCCGGCGCCGACCACCCGCCCCTCGTCGAGGACCACGATCCGGTCCGCGCCCCGGATGGTGGACACCCGCTGGGCGACGATGACCACCGTCACGTCCTCCGTCTCCCCCACCAGCGCGGCCCGCAGCCGCGCGTCCGTGGCGTAGTCCAGGGCCGAGAAGGAGTCGTCGAAGAGATAGACGGCCGGCTTGCGGACCAGCGCGCGGGCGATCGCCAGCCGCTGCCGCTGGCCGCCGGACACATTGCCGCCGCCCTGCGCGATGGGGGCCTCGAGCCCGCCCTCCATGCGCTCGACGAAGTCACGTGCCTGGGCGATCTCCAGGGCCTGCCACAGCTCCTCGTCGGTCGCGTCCGGCTTTCCGTACCGCAGGTTCGAGGCGACCGTGCCGGAGAAGAGGTACGGCTTCTGCGGCACCAGGCCGATGGACTCGGCCATCAACACCGGGTCCATGTCGCGCACGTCGACCCCGTCGAGGTGCACACTGCCGTCGGTCGCGTCGAACAGGCGGGGCACCAGGCCCAGCAGGGTGGACTTGCCGCTTCCGGTGGAGCCGATGACGGCCGTGGTCTGGCCGGGCCTGGCGACGAGTGAGACGTCGCGCAGCACGGGCTCCTCGGCGCCCGGATAGCGGAACTCCACGCCGCGCAGCTCCAGCAGGCCCCGGCGCTCCAGGGGCGGGGCGGGCTTCAGCGGCGGGGGGACGCTGGTCTCGGTGTCCAGCACCTCCTGGATGCGCTCGGCGCACACCTCGGCACGGGGCACCATCATGAACATGAAGGTGGCCATCATCACAGCCATCAGAATCTGCATCAGATAGCTGAGGAACGCGGTCAGCGCCCCGATCTGCATGTCCTCGCTGTCGATGCGGTGCCCACCGAACCAGACGACTGCGACGCTGGAGAGGTTCACCACCATCATCACGGCCGGGAACATCAGCGCCATCAGCCGGCCGGCCTTCATCGACACGTCGAGCAGCTCGGTGTTGGCCCCGGCGAAGCGCTCCCGCTCGTGCTCGTCACGGACGAAGGCCCGGATGACGCGGATACCGGTGATCTGCTCGCGCAGCACCCGGTTGACGGTGTCGATGCTCTCCTGGACGCCGCGGAACAGCGGGCGCATCTGCCGGACGATCAGCGAGACGATGATGCCCAGGGTCGGGACGATGAGCAGCAGCAGCCCGGAGAGCGGGACGTCCTGGTTGAGCGCCATGATGATGCCGCCCACACACATGATCGGCGCCGAGACCATCAAGGTGAACGACATCAGGGCCAGCATCTGGACCTGCTGCACGTCGTTGGTGGTACGGGTGATGAGGGAGGGCGCACCGAAGTGGCCCACCTCGCGCGCCGAGAAGGACTGCACACGGTCGAAGACGGCCGCGCGCACATCGCGGCCGAGTGCGCTCGCCGTCCGGGCGCCGTAGTAGACGGCGCCGATGGAGCAGACGATCTGCGCCAGCGTGATGGCGATCATCACACCGCCGACCTGCAGGATGTAACCGGTATCACCCTTCACGACACCGTCGTCGATGATGTCGGCGTTGAGGGTCGGCAAATAGAGCGTCGCCAGCGTCTGCACCAGTTGCAGCGCGACGATCAAGGCAATCGATTGGGTGTAGGGCCTCAAGTACGCCCGTATAAGTCGGACCAGCACACCGGAACCCTAAGCGAGGGTCTTAGGGCGTGCCCCTGGATTTACCGGTCTGCCGCCGGACCCCGTCATCATGGGGGGCGGCAGATGACGGGAGAGGGATCGCGATGGCGATGAAGAACACGGCGGGACCGCCGGCCGGCACCATCCGGTACTGGGCCGCGGCCAAGGCGGCCGCAGGCACCGCCGAGGAGCCGTACGCCGCGGCGACGCTCGCCGAGGCCCTGGACGCCGCCCGGCAGCGGCACGCCGCGCGGCCGGAGTTCGCGCGGGTGCTGCGGCGCTGTTCGTTCCTGGTCGACGGCAGCCCCGTCGGCACCCGTGATCACAAGACGGTCCAACTGGCCGAGGGCGGCACGGTCGAGGTGCTCCCGCCGTTCGCAGGAGGGTGACCCCGACGTCATGAGCAACCAGCCGCAGCATCCCGGGAATGATCCGTACGACCCTTATGGGCCGAACGGGTCAGCCGAGCCGCCGTATCAGGGCTACGAAGGATACGAGGGTTACGAGGGGCAGGGGCAGCAGGGCACGTACGGGTCCTACGACCCGCATGGGCAGTACGACCCGCGCGGGCAGTACGACCCACACGGGCAGCCGCCCGCCTCCTGGCAGGGGCACGACGGGTCCGCGTACGACGGAGCCGCGTACGTCGGACCGTCCGGGTACGACGGGCAGCAGGCCGCGTACCAGCACCCGCAGCAGCAGGCATACCCGGAGCAGGGGTACCCACAGCAGGGGCACGCACAGCAGGGGTACCACCAGGCCGGCCAGGGGGGATATCAGGACGGCCAGGGCGGATACCAGGGCCAGGGATATCAGGAGCAGGCCTACCCGAGCCAGGGATACCAGGGCCAAGCGCACCAGGGGCAGACGTACCAGGGCCAGGCGCACCAGGGGCAGCAGGAAGGCCAGGGGTACCAGGAGCCGTACGCCTCCACCTGGGACGGTCAGCGGCAGCACGCCCCGGCCGGCCACACGACGGCGGACACCATGCGGTTCACGGCCGCCACACACCCCTCCCAGCCTCAGCCCCAGACCCAGCCCGGCCGCGCGCCGCGCACCCCGGCCCAGGCCGGGCCCGCGTCCCGGACCGCCGCCGCGCCCTCACCCTCGGCTCCCACGGAGCGCCCCACCACATCCGCCGAGCCCGCCGAGCCCGCCGCCCAGCCGCTCACCGCCGCCCAGCGGGCCCGCGCCGAGGGCCGCTCGCCGATCATCGCGCCGGGGCTGACGCCCGCCGCCCTGACCGCCGTGCTCGCCGCCCTCCTCGCGGCCACCGCGCCGCTGGCCCGGCCCGCCGTCGCCGTCGTCGTGGCGCTGCTACAGGCGGTCACCGCGGCCGGCTGGTTCCGGCTCAACGGAATGTGGCCCGCCCGGCAGGGCATCGCGCTGGCCTTCGCGGGCGGACTGGCCGCGGACATCGGCCTGCTGACCACCGAGCGCGCCCACGCCCCGACGGTGATCATGGGCACCCTCGGCGTCTGGCTGCTGCTGGTGCTGATCCTCCAGCTGCGCAGCCACGCCTCGCCCGACGAGCGCCTGTACGGCCTGACGGCGACCGTCGCCTCGACCGCGGTCACCGTGATCGCGGCCGGGCACCTGGCCGCGGTCGCCGAGTCCTCGGACGCCGTCGTGGTGGGGGCGGCCGCCGTCGCCGTGGCGGCGCTCGTGCGCGCCCTGCCGCTGCCTGGCGCAGCCTCGGCGGTGCTGGCGCTGCTGGCGTCCGCGGGCGCGGGCCTGGCGGCCACCCGGGTGACCGACACCGGCACCACCAGCGGCGTGCTGCTGGGCCTGGCGGCGGGGGTGTGCGCGCTGATCGGACTGCGCGTGGCCAGCTACGACTATCCGTCCCGCTTCGTCCATATGACCGCGGGCGTCGCCCTCCCCCTCGCCGCCGCGGCCCCGGCTGTCTATGTGATCGGCCGCGCGCTGGTGTGATCCAGGCCTCGCCGCCCGGCAACGCCCAGACCGCTGCGGTTAGGCTCGCAGCCTCAGGCGTGGGCCTGAGCCAGAACATGGGGGACCCAACGCAATGCGCGCACTGCGAATCACGCTGATCGTCTTCGTCGTACTCGGCATTCTGTTCGTCGCCGCCGACCGCCTGGCGGTGTATTTCGCGGAATCCGAGGCCGCCGACAAGATCAAGACCAGTCAGGGGCTGACCAGCACCCCCGATGTCTCGATCAAGGGTTTCCCGTTTCTGACCCAGGTCGCCGGCAAGGAGCTGGACGAGGTCGAGATCGGCATGGACGGGCTGACCACGGACGCGGGGGGCGGCCGTACGGTGCGCGTCACCAAGCTCAGCGCCACGCTGCACAATGTCCGGATATCCAGCAGCTTCTCGTCCGCCACCGCCGACAGCGCCTCCGGGTCCGCGCACATCAGCTACGCGGACCTGTCCACGGCCGCGGGTCAGGGCATCACGGTCGGCTACGCCGGGAAGGACGAGTCGGGCCGCAGCCGCGTCAAGATCACCGGGCAGGTGCTGGGCTTCAGCCTCAGCACGTACTCCACGGTCACCATCGTCAATGGCGACACCATCCGGCTGCACGCCGAGTCCGTCCCGGGCAGCAGCGTCCCCCGGTGGGAGGAGAAGGTGCGCGAGCGCACGGACATGGACCGGAAGATCGACGGCCTGCCGGCGGGCATGCGGCTCGACAAGGTGGAGACGAACAAGGAAGGCATAGACGTGTCGGTCACGGGTAAGAACGTCGAGCTGGCGGGCTGATCACCCCGCCGCCCTCCCCTTGCGGCCGTCCCCCACGTCCCTTCCCTCAGGCCGTTCCTTATCTCCATACGCTGTGTCCATCCGCTGAGACGATCTCGTCCGCGATGACAGACATTCACGGGCGCCCGACGCCCCGCCGACCACTCCGCGGGGCGCCGGGCGCTCTCGCGTTTCACATCGCGGACAATCTCGTCTCACCATCCGACACGCCGGTGACATGCCCGCCGATCCGTCCCTACGATCGGACGCATGAAGCGACAGGCGGATCTCACGAAGCGGCGGGCAGTAGACCTTTGCCGCGTGGCCGCCATGCTCTGTCGCGCCGCCTGACGAGGACGCGCGGCCCGCTCCTTGACCTCACGGCCCCGCTCCTATCGGCCCGTCAGCCGAGCCCGCCCGCACTCCGTTCGTACGCTCGCTACCGAACCGCGCGTAGCCCGCGTTCCGACGCGTACCCGTACCGCCGCAACTGCCCCGGAGGAGAGAAACATGAGCCGCAGTGACGTCCTGGTGGACGCCGACTGGGTACAGGCCCGCATCGATGACCCCAAGACGGTCATCGTGGAGGTCGACGAGGACACCTCTGCCTACGAGAAGAACCACATCACGAACGCCATCCGCATCGACTGGAAGCAGGACCTCCAGGACCCGGTGCGCCGCGACTTCGTCGACCAGGCGGGCTTCGAGAAGCTGCTGTCCGAGAAGGGCATCGCCAACGACGACACGGTCGTGCTCTACGGCGGCAACAACAACTGGTTCGCGGCTTATGCCTACTGGTACTTCAAGCTCTACGGACACCAGGACGTCAAGCTCCTCGACGGCGGCCGCAAGAAGTGGGAGCTCGACTCCCGCGACCTGGTCGCCGAGGTCCCGTCCCGGCCGCAGACCGAGTACAAGGCCAAGGCCCAGGACACCGCGATCCGCGCCTTCCGCGACGACGTCGTGGCGGCCATCGGCTCGCTGAACCTGGTGGACGTCCGCTCCCCCGACGAGTTCTCCGGCAAGCTGCTCGCCCCCGCGCACCTCCCGCAGGAGCAGTCGCAGCGGCCGGGCCACGTCCCGAGCGCCCGCAACATCCCCTGGTCGAAGTCCGCCAACGACGACGGCACCTTCAAGTCCGACGACGAGCTCAAGGAGCTCTACGAGGGCGAGGGCGTCGACCTGGCGAAGGACACCATCGCCTACTGCCGCATCGGTGAGCGTTCCGCTCACACCTGGTTCGTCCTGCACGAGCTGCTCGGCCAGACCAACGTCAAGAACTACGACGGCTCCTGGACCGAGTACGGCTCCCTCGTCGGCGTGCCGATCGAGCTGGGCGCCAACAGCTGACCCTCCCTCCCCTCCCTCTCCCCGAAACGTAAGGACAGTCACCCATGTGTGGAGCAACGGCCGGCGGCCCCGACGCGTCGACCATCAAGCCCGGCGAGACCACCATCCAGGGGTCGGTAACCCGTGACGGCGAGCCGGTCACCGGCTACGTCCGGCTGCTGGACAGCACCGGCGAGTTCACCGCCGAGGTCCCCACCTCGGCGACCGGACAGTTCCGCTTCTACGCGGCCGAGGGCACGTGGACCGTGCGCGCCCTGGTCCCGGGCGCGACCGCGGACCGCACCGTCGTCGCCCAGAAGGGTGGCCTGGCGGAGGTCGCCATCGCCGTCTGACGCCCTCCGCGCGTGGACGGACAGGCACGGCCGGAGGGCCGCACCCCGGGGTTGGACACCTCGGCGGGGTGCGGCCCTCCGGGCTGTTCGGGGCCGTCTCAAGCCTGTCCGGGCGGCGCCCCCGGACGTATCCTGGGGATATGTACGCGCGACGCCGCCACGCATACTTCATCCTGATGGGCGCGTGTCTGACGCTCTTCATCTCGGCATGGGGATTCGTGCGCCTGTGGTCCGTCCCGGCCGCCGTCGTGATGTGCGTCATCGCCATGGTGATCCCGCCGCTGGCCGCCATCGTGGCCAACCGCAGGGGCCCGGACGACCGGTGGTGGGACGAGTCGGGCGACGCGGAGTCCGACCGCTGGTGGCGGGAGCTGGACGAGTACAACCACCGCCGCTGACGCGATCTTCGGTCAGCAGCCCCCCGCTCAGTAGACGAGCGCCTGTACGCCGTCCGGCATGATCTCGCTGACGAACACCTGCGCCCCCGCGATCCGGGCGCCCTCCATGAGGTCCTTCTCCTCGATGTCCCGCCGGGCCGCGCACTGCGAGCACACGGTGATCGTGCCGCCCGCGAGGATGCCGTCGATCAGCTCCGGCAGCGGCGCGGCGTGCGGCAGCTCGAACTCCGCCGCGCGTCCCGGGAGCGCGAACCAGGCCGACTCCCCCGTCAGCCACAGCGAGACCTCCACGCCGCTCGCCGCGGCCACCGCCGCCACCGTGAACGCCTGGGAGCACCGCTCGGGCGCGTCCGCGCCCGCCGTCACCTTGATCACCAGCTTCTTCGCCATACGGCCAGCCTAAGACCGGGCCGGATGCCTCCCCCGCGGCCTCCCCTCATGGGAGACCTCGAAGAGCCGACCACCACACCGGCGACTAGACTCGGCCCCGGTCCATGACCGTTCCGCGAGTCCCACCGGAACACCCCACTCCTCCAAGGAGCGCGCTCGTGCTTGAGGCAGTCTTCACCACCCTGCTGATCCTGGTCGTCGTCGCCGTCCTCGGCTTCGCCGCACTGACCTGGAAGAAGCTGTACCAGGGCCAGCGCTGACCTTCCTCTCCCCCGCCACTCCCCTGCCACCCGGCACCCCGTCCACTCCCCTCCCCACAGATCGCCTGAATCCATGATCGAGATCCCGTCCGACCTCCACCCGGACCTCGTGCCGCTCGTCTTCCTCCTCGGCAACTGGGAGGGCGCGGGCGTCTATGACTTCCCGGAGACCGAGAAGTGCAACTTCGGGCAGGAAGTGACCTTCACCCACGACGGACGCGACTTTCTGGAGTACATCTCGCACACATGGGTGCTCGACGGCGACGGCAAGAAGGTCCGCCCGCTGGAGAGCGAGTACGGCTTCTGGCGGATCGACAAGGACCGCAAGGTCGAGATCGTCATGATCCGCGACCAGGGCGTCGTCGAGGTCTGGTACGGCGAGCTGGCGGAGGGCAAACCGCAGATCGACGTGGTGACGGACGCCGTGGCCCGTACCGCGGCCTCCGGCCCGTACTCCGGCGGCAAGCGGCTCTACGGCTACGTCAAGAGCGATCTCATGTGGGTCGGCGAGAAGGCCACCCCCGAGGTGCCGCTGCGGCCGTACATGTCCGCGCACCTGAAGAAGGTCGTGGACCCGCGCGAATGGGCCAAGGACCTCAAGGACCTCCCGGACGACGGCATCGCCTTCTTCCGCTGACCGGCCGCTGACCTCCCGCCGACTTCCCCCTGACCTCCCGCCGGCCCACGGGCGCCCGGGCCCACGCCTACACTGGGCTCCGTGGCGACCATCGACTGGAAGACAGATCTGCGGGAGCGCGGCTATCGCCTGACGCCGCAGCGCCAGCTCGTGCTCGAGGCTGTCGACCACCTCGAGCACGCCACCCCGGACGAGATCCTGACCGAGGTGCGCCGCACCGCCAGCGGCGTCAACATCTCCACGGTGTACCGCACCCTGGAGCTGCTGGAGGAGCTGGGGCTGGTCAGCCATGCCCACCTCGGCCACGGCGCCCCCACGTACCACCTGGCCGACCGGCACCACCACATCCACATGGTCTGCCGGGACTGCACGGATGTGATCGAGGCCGATCTGTCGGTGGCCGAGCCGTTCGTCCGGCAGCTGCGGGCGAACTTCGGCTTCGACACCGACATGAAGCACTTCGCGATCTTCGGCCGCTGTGCCAAGTGCTCGGCCAATCGAGCGGGCGACGACTCCGAAAAGGGCCGCGGCAAGGGCCGCGACAAGGGCCGCACGACCGAGGCCGGGTCCTAGGCCGGGTCCTGAACCGTGTCCCAGGCCAGGGCCGTGACCTGAGCCGAGGGGCCGTTGGCCGAGTCCTGGGTCGCGTCCTTGACCGGGCCGAGTCGTAGGCTGAGCTCATGAAGAGCCCTTTGCTGTCGCTGCCCGGCGCCGTCCCCGGCGAGGGCCCCGACGAAGGCGTCGCCGCGCACTACGGCGACCTGTTCCGCGAGCAGCGCGCACTCGCCGACGGCTCCGGTTTCGTGGACCTCTCGCACCGTGGCGTGGTCACGGTCGGCGGCCCGGACCGGCTGACCTGGCTGCACCTGCTGCTCACCCAGCACATGAGCGAACTCCCGGCCGGTCAGGCCACGGAGGCGCTGATCCTCTCCCCGCACGGCCACATCGAACACGTGCTCTACATAGTCGACGACGGCGAGACCACCTGGGCCCATGTGGAGCCCGGCACCCAGGGCGACCTGCTCGCGTACCTGGAGAGCATGAAGTTCTTCTACCGGGTGGAGGTCGCCGACCGCACCGAGGAGTTCGCGGTCGTCCACCTCCCGGCGGGCAGCATCGCCGAGGCCCCCGAGGGCGCCGTCGTCCGCGAGACCCCGTACGGCCGGGACCTGTTCCTGCCCCGCGCCGACCTGGAGTCCTTCGCCGCGGCGAGCGGCCCGCCGGCCGGTCTGCTGGCGTACGAGGCGCTGCGCGTCGAGGCGCACCGCCCGCGGCTCGGCCTGGAGACCGACCACCGGACGATCCCCCACGAGCTGGGCTTGATCGGCAGCGCCGTACACCTCCACAAGGGCTGCTACCGCGGCCAGGAGACCGTCGCCCGGGTGGAGAACCTGGGCAAGCCGCCCCGCCGGCTGGTCTTCCTCCACCTGGACGGCAGTGAGGTGACATTGCCCGGCCACGGCGCGCCCGTACGGCTCGCCTCGGAGGGCACGGCGGGACGCCCGCTGGGCTTTGTGACGACATCGGCCCGCCACCACGAGCTGGGGCCGATCGCCCTGGCGCTGGTGAAGCGGAACGTGCCCGTAGACGCGGCGCTGATCGTGGATACGACGGCCGCGGCGCAAGAGGTCGTCGTCGAGCCGTAGAGGAAGACGTAGGCGGGGCCTCAGACCTCGACGATCACCGTGAACGGGCCGTCGTTCGTGAGCGAGACTTTCATGTCCGCCGCGAACCGGCCCGTCTCCACATGCGCGCCCAGCTCCCGCAGCCGCGCCACGACCTCGTCCACCAGCGGCTCGGCGACCTCGCCCGGCGCGGCCGCGTTCCAGGTGGGCCGGCGCCCCTTGCGCGCGTCGCCGTAGAGCGTGAACTGGCTGATGACCAGCAGCGGGGCGCCCAGGTCCGAGCAGGACTTCTCGCCCTCCAGGATGCGTACGGACCACAGCTTGCGGGCCAGCTGCGCCGCTTTCTCAGCAGTGTCGTCGTGAGTCACTCCGACCAGGACGCACAGCCCCTGGCCGACGATCTCCCCGACCGTCTCGCCGTCCACGACGACGCTCGCCCCGTTCACCCTCTGTACCACAGCACGCATACGGTCCATCATGCCCTGCCTCCTTCCGGGGCCGATCGGGTGGAAGCCCGCTGCGGACGGACCGTACACAGTGGCACGATGCGTGCAAGCGGTGCGCAATGGGCACAACGCGATCAGCTCGCGTCGCACCGCATGGAGGGGACGGAAACCGCATGATCACATCCGGCACCGGGCAGCCGCCCGGGCCCGCACCGACGCGCCTGGAAGACGGCGACCTGCTCCAGGCGGCCACCGAGGCGCTCCAGCAGCCGGGATTCCAGCCGACGGACCTGAAGCAGCCGGGACTGCCCGGGCTGCCCGGAGTGCAGCCGCCACGGCCGCCGAGCCAGCGCGGCGGCCGGCAGGCCGACTCGACGCCCGGCTCGGCACCCAGCGCGGCACCCAGCGCGGCACCCAGCGCGGTACCCAGCTCGGCGCCCGGCTCAGCACCCGCCTCGGCGGCGCGGGAGCTGGCCGGGCTGCGGCTGCCGGAGCTGCGGGGGCTGCGCCGCTCGGCCCAGAACGAGGAGGCGGATCTGAGCTATGTGCGCAGGCTGCTCCAGGGCCGGATCGACATCCTGCGCGCCGAGCTGAACCGCCGCTCGGCCCCCGACTCGCCGGTGGCGGCGGCGGAGGACCGCCCTCCGGCCGCGCTGGTGGACCTGCTGCCGGAGATCCTCGTCGACGGCCCGTCAGGGCACCGCTCCTCGGCCCGGCATGTGACGCTCGGCACTCCGCAGGGCGCGGAGTCCCGGCGGCTGGCCGAGGAGATGCTGGCCGAGGTCGGCCTGTCCGACCTCCAGGCGCGTACGGACGAGGAGTTGAGCGGCGCGATGGGCCGTCTCGTCGGCTACGAGCGGCAGGTCTCGCGGCGGCGGCGGGAGCTACAGCGCACGGCGGACGATTGCGGTGCGGAAATCACCCGAAGGTACCGTGAAGGGGAAGCACACGTGGACGACCTTCTCTCGTAAGCCCTCCGCGGCCGTAAGCCCTCCGCGCCCGTACGGTCCCGCCGGCCCGTACGGGCGCGGGTGATATCCAGGTGCGCCCCGCCGCACCGGCCGCCTACCGTGGGGTCCATGGCCTCAGAGATCCGTACAGTCGCCGACTCCGACCTCACCGACTGGACCCGCGCGCTCCACACCGGATTTCTGCGGCCCCCGGAGACGAGCAAGGAAGAGGTCGACATCGGGCGGGCGCACATCGGTTCCGAACTGGACCGTGTGCAGGGGGCCTTCGACCGGGGCCGCTGTGTGGGCACCTTCCGCAGCTTCGCGCAGCGGCTGACGGCGGTCGGCGGGGCCGAGGTGGCGGCCGACGCCATCAGCAACGTCACGGTCTCGCCCACGCACCGCCGCCAGGGGCTGCTCAGCCGGATGATGGACCGCGATCTGCGCGCGGCCAAGGAGCGCGGCGAGGTGGTGGCGTCCCTGACCGCCGCCGAGTACCCGATCTACGGGCGGTACGGCTTCGGCCCGGCCACCTGGGTCACCGAGTGGCGGGTGGACGTCGCCCGCGCCGGGCTCGACGCGCGCTACTCCGGGCCCGCGTGCGGCGGCCGGGTGGACTTCGCGGACGGCGCCGAGGTACGGGAGCTGGGCCCCGCGCTGCACGAGCGGCTGCGCGCCCGGCAGCACGGCATGATCGACCGTCGCGAGCTGTGGTGGCGGGTGAACACCGGCCTGCTGCCCCACCCCAACCAGCCGTGGACGGAGCCGTTCTACGTCCTGTACCGCTCCCCCGACGGCTCCGTGGACGGTCTGCTCGCCTACACCAGCGACGACAAGTGGGAGGGCAAGCGCCCCCACGACACCGCCAAGGTGCTCGGGATGCTCGCGGTCACCCCGGCCGCCGAGCGCGCGCTGTGGCACTTCCTGTTCTCCGTCGACTGGGTCACCCACGTCGCCACCGGCCACCGCCCGCCGGACGACGTGCTGCCGCTGCTGCTGGGCGACCCGCGGGCGGCCCAGGTCACGACGTACGCCGACTTCCTGTGGCTGCGGCCACTGGACGTCCCCCGGCTGCTCGAGGCCCGTACGTACCCCGTCCCGGGCTCGCTGGTCCTGGAGCTGTCCGACCGCGCGGGCCTGGCCGGCGGCCGCTATCTGCTGGACGCCGGACCCGACGGCGCCACCTGCGCGCCGACCACCCGGTCCGCCGACCTGACCATGGACATCGGCGAGTTGGGGACGCTGTGGCTGGGTGACGAGTCCGCGGTCCGGCTGGCCGCGCTGGGGCGGGTCGCCGAGGAGCGCGCGGGTGCCGCGGCGCTGGCGGACCTCCTGCTGCGCACCCCGCGCCGCCCTTGGTGCCCGGACATCTTCTGAGCAAGGCCCTGCTGAATGGGGACCGGCGTTACTTGCCCTGGCCGACCAGCAGGTCGGCCAGGTCCCTGACCGACTGACGGAACCGCGTCCAGTCCCCGCCCGCCGTCAGCCGTCGCACCAGCTCCCCGTCGAACGCGGCCAGCAGCATGTGGGCCACGAATTCGGCGTCGAGGCCCGGCCTGAGCTCCCGGACCAGCGCGGAGACATGGTCGTGCCACCCCCGGTAGGTGGGGTCGTCGAACTTGTCGTCGCCGCAGGCGCGTTCGTGCGCGGCGATCAGGGACAGGTGGCGCTGGGAGATGTCGGCCAGCGCGTCGAGGAAGGCCAGCAGCCGCTCGCACGGGGCGGCGGCGGTGCCCAGCGGCGCCGCTTCCTCGTGGATGGCCTCCAGCAGCCGGGCCGCGCGGTCGGCCAGCAGCGCCTGGAACAGACCGGTACGGCTGCCGAAGCGGCGGAAGACGGTGCCCTTGCCGACCCCCGCGGCGGCCGCCACCCGGTCGAGGGACACATGCTCGGCGCCGCACTCCGCCAGCAACTCCTCGGTGGCGCGCAGGATCGCGCGCCGGTTGCGCGCGGCGTCGGCGCGCTCGCCGCGCACTGCCGTGGCCTCGCTCACGGCCCCCTCCTCCCATCCGGTCCCGTCCGGTCGACGGTTGTAACCGGACCGCTGGTCCCCATAGTATCCACCCCAGACCAACCGGACTGCTGGTCCGGTTCACCCGTCTGCCCTGGGGAGGCAGCCATGAGCAGCAGCACAGCCACCATGCGCGCGCTGATCGTCGATCCCGAGGCTCCGGGGTCCCTGCGCTTCGCGGACGTACCGGAGCCCCAGCCGGGGCCCGGCGAGGCGCTGGTCGAGGTGCGGCACGCGTCGATGAACTACGGGGAGGTCCGGTGGGCCGCCCATCAGTCGCCCGGCTCCGTCATGGGCTATGACGCGGCGGGTGTCGTGCTCCGCGCGGCGGCCGACGGTTCCGGACCGGCGGCGGGCAGCCGCGTGGTCGCCTTCGGCCCCGGCGCGTGGAGCGAGCGCGCGGCCTTCGCGAGCGACGGCCTCGCCGAGCTGCCCGACTCCGTCGACCTGGCCGACGCCGCCGCACTTCCGCTGGTCGGTATCACCGCCCTGCGTACGCTGCGCGCGGCCGGGAACGTCCTGGGCAAGCGGGTGCTGATCACCGGCGCCTCGGGCGGCGTCGGGCGGCTGGCCGTTCAGCTGGCCCGGCGGGCCGGGGCGTACGTCATCGCCTCGGTGGGCTCCCCCGCGCGCGGCGAGGGGCTGAAGGAGCTCGGCGCCGACGAGGTCGTGGTCGGCCTGGAGCCGATCGAAGAGCCCGTGGACGTGGTCCTGGAGAACGTCGGCGGGCTTCAGCTCGTCGCCGCGTGGGGCTTGCTGGCGCCCGGCGGCAATCTGCAGAGCATCGGCTGGGCCGCCCACGACCAGCCCGCGGTGTTCCCGCCGAACAGCATCTTCTCGCTCGGCCCCGCCAAGTCCCTGCACTCATTCGCCGACCCCTCCCACCCCGGCCCGGACCTCGCCGCCCTCGTCGGCCTCCTCGCGCGCGGCGAGCTGTCACCGGAGATCGGCTGGCGCGGCTCCTGGGAGCGGGTCACGGACGCGGCCGACGCGCTGCTCGGGCGGCGCGTGCCGGGCAAGGCCGTACTCGACATCGCCGCCCCCGCCACGGAACCCACCGCCACCCGCTCCACCGACCCGGCCACCGAACCCGTCACGACGCCCGCTACGACGCCCGCTACGACACGGTGAAAGGCACCCCATGCGCATCGGACTCCTCCTGAACCTCCTGGGCACCCCGTTCGACACGGTCGTCGAGCAGGCGCGCGAGATCGCCACGTCCGGCCTCGGCACGGCCTGGCTGCCCGAGATGGGCGCCTGGGACGCCCTGACCACGGCCGCCGCCCTCGGCCCCCAGGTGCCCGGGCTGGCGCTGGGCACATCCGTGGTCCCGACCTATCCGCGCCACCCGCTGACGCTCGCCGCCCAGGCGCTGACCGCGCAGGCGGCCACCGGCAACCGGCTCACCCTCGGCGTGGGCGTCAGCCACCGGCACATCATCGAGGGGCAGTTCGGCCACTCCTTCGACCGGCCCGCCCGCCATCTGCGGGAATACCTGTCCGCGCTGGTGCCCTTGCTGCGCGGCGAGAGCGTGACGTACGAGGGCGAGACCCTCAAGGCCGTCGGCGCGGTGACCGCGCCCGGCGCCGAGCCGCCGGCGCTGCTGGTCGGCGCGCTCGGTCCGGCCATGCTCAAGGTGGCGGGCGAGCTGGCCGACGGCACCATCGCCGTCTGGGCGGGCAGGGCCGCCCTCGCGGACCACATCGTGCCCACGATCACCGAGGCGGCGGCCCGTACGGGGCGGCCGGCGCCGCGCGTCGTCGTCTTCAAGGCCGTGGGTGTGACCGTGGATCCGGAGGCGCACCGTGCGGCGCTGGCCGAACAGTTCAACCAGGTCGACCAGATCCCGCACTACCGCGCCGTGCTGGACCGCGACGGCTCGGCCGGCCCGCAGGACACCGCCATCCTGGGCGACGAGTCCACCGTCGAGCAGGGGTTGCGGGAGCTGGTCGACGCGGGGGCGACCGAGTTCATCGCCGCACTTGTCGGCACGCCCGAGGAACAGGCGCGCACGCTCTCCTTGCTGGCCGGGCTGGCCACGTCCTGAGCGGAGGGGCCGCAGACACCCGGCTCCTCCGAATCGGAGCAGGACTTCAGCAGCCGCCGCGCACCCGGGCCCTGCTCGCCGAGCCGGTCGTACGGGTTCGCGAGCGCGCACTTGTCGATCGACAGGCAGCCGCAGCCGATGCAGTCGGTGAGACTGTCGCGCAGATTCTGCATCTGCTCGATCCGCTCGGTGAGGTCGGCACGCCAGCACTCCGAGATCCGGGCCCAGTCCTCCTTGGTGAGGACGTGGTCCTCGGGGAAGAGCGAGAGGACCTCCCGGATCCTGGCCAGCGGGATGCCGACACGCTGCGAGGAGCGCACGAAGGCGACCCGGCGCAGCGTGTCGCGGGTGTAGCGGCGCTGGTTCCCGGAGGTGCGGCGGCTGTGGATGAGCCCTTCGCGCTCGTAGAAGCGCAGTGCGGAGGCGGGGACGCCGCTGCGCTGGGACAGGTCGCCGACCGTGAGTTCATGGGTCTTCCACGACATATGGCTCATGGGAAACGAGAGTAGCTTGACTTCAACCAATGTTTAAGTCCGAGGCTGTGGTCATGGTTACCGCCAACAACGCAGCCACTG
This sequence comes from Streptomyces sp. LZ34, assembly GCF_053890475.1. Lineage (NCBI taxonomy): Bacteria > Bacillati > Actinomycetota > Actinomycetes > Kitasatosporales > Streptomycetaceae > Streptomyces > Streptomyces sp. LZ34. The sequence goes on along the minus strand of NZ_CM132680.1, from coordinate 7,012,125 downwards.
ACCCCATCCGCCTCGCCGTCATCGTCGGCAGCACCCGCGAGGGCCGCTTCGCCCCGAAGGTCGCCGACTGGTTCACCAGTCGCACCGCATCCCGCGCGGAGCTGCGCACCGACGTCGTCGACCTGGCCGAGACGCCTCTGCCCGGGACCCTCAGCTACCGGCCGGGCCCCGAGGACGCCAAGGCCCTGGCGGCAGTGACGCCCCGGCTGGAGGCCGCCGACGCGTTCGTCGTGATCACTCCCGAGTACAACCACAGCTACCCGGCCTCCCTCAAGAACGCCATCGACTGGCACCACAAGCCCTGGCAGGCCAAGCCCGTCGGCTTCGTCTCGTACGGCGGGATCTCCGGCGGCCTGCGCGCGGTCGAGCACCTGCGGCTGGTCTTCGCCGAGCTGCACGCGGTCACCGTGCGCGACACGGTGAGCTTCCACAACGCCGGGGATCTCTTTGGCGCGGACGGCACGCTGAAGGAGCCGAAGGGTCCCGAGGCGGCCGCCGAGACCATGCTCGACCAGCTGGTGTGGTGGGCACGGGCGCTGCGCGAGGGCCGCGCGGCCCGCCCGTACCAGGGCTGACCCCGTACGAGGCCCACCGGCGCGGGCCGGGTCTCCACCGAGGAGCTCCGCGCCCACGCCGGGCAGCTACGGCCTGACATGATCCGCCCATGCAGCCGCCCAACTCCCAGCCCGCACGGCCCAACTACCAGCGCGCACAGCCCAACTCCCGTCCCACACAGCCCACCTCCCAGCCCGCCCAGCCCAACACCCGGCGCCCCGACCCACAGCGCCCCGACCCACAGCGCACCACGCAGCGGCCGCGGTCGCTCGCGACCGGTCAGCGGTCGCTGGGGGATCCCGCGGTCCACTACCCCCTGTGGCCGCCGCTCACCAACGGCTGCCCGCGCACCTCCACCGACGCCGTCGCGTATCCGCTGGAGGTCGACTACGCCTACGACCAGGCGCCCGCCGACCTGTTCGGACGCCCCGCCGCACACGGCCTCGAGCGCTGGGCCCCGCTGCTCCCGCCGCTGGCCGCCCCCGGGCTCGGCGAGGGGAACACGCCCCTGGTCCGACTCACCGACGGCGTCTACGTCAAGGACGAGTCGCGCAACCCCACCTGGAGCCACAAGGACCGGCTCAACCGCGTCGCCGTCAGCGCGGCGAAGGCGAGCGGTGCGCGCGGCGTCGTGGTGTCCTCGTCCGGCAACCACGGCGCCGCCGCCGCGGCCTACGCGGCCCGCGCCGGGCTGCCGTGCGCCGTGTTCGCCTCCCCCTTCGCCCCGCCCGCCGTCGCCTCGTTCCTACGCGCCTACGGGGCCGTGGTGCTCACCGTCCCCCGCGAGTCGGTGCGTGCGCTGGCGCGGCGCGTGGTGGAGGAGTTCGGCTACCACCCCGTCAGCAGCTTCACCGACTCCGCCCACACCGGCCACCCCTTCGGCCCCGAGGGCTACAAGACCATCGCGTACGAGATCTTCCTGGACCTCGGCGAGACACCCGAGGCGGTGTATGTGCCCACCGGCTACGGCGAACTGCTCTTCGGCGTCTGGAAGGGCTTCCACGAGCTGACCCTGCTCGGCCTGGCCGACCGCACCCCGCGGCTGTACGCGTGCGAGCCCGCCGCTGCGGGCGCGCTGGCCACCGCGATCCGCACCGGCCGCCCCGCCGCGGAGGTTCCGGTCGGGCCGACCGAGGCGTACGCGATCTCCTGCCCCGTGGGCAGCTACCGCGGGGTGGTCGCCGTGCGCGAGAGCGGCGGCGCGGCGCTGACCGTCACCGATGAGCAGATGGCCGCCGCCCGCGCCGAACTCGCCGCCCAGGGCATGTGGGTCGAGCTGTCCTCCGCCGCGGGGCTGGCCGCGCTGCGCGCCCGTCGGGAGGGCCCCGACCGCCCGCGCGACGCCTCGGGCCCCGTGGTGTGCGTCGCCACCTCCAGCGGCTTCAAGGACAGCGCCACCGGCACCCGCGCCTACCCGCCCATGCCCGCGGACTGGGACACCGTCGCCGCCGCGCTGCGCGACCTGAGCAGCTGACCGGCTCGGACCCGCTCACTGCGCCCAGCTCGCCCCCGCCGGCTGCTTGATGGTGGCGTTGAGCCGGTTGAACAGGTTGGTCACACCGATCATGAGGATGATGGACGCGAGCTGCTTCTCGTCGAAGTGGTCCGCCGCCTCGTCCCAGATCTCGTCCGGCACCGGATCCGCCTGGTCGGCGAGGCGGGTGGCGGCCTCGGTCAGGGCGAGCGCGGCGCGCTCGGCTTCGGTGAAGTAGGGGGCCTCCCGCCAGGCCGCCACCGCGAACAGCCGCTCCTCGGTCTCGCCGTTCTTACGGGCGGTGCGCGCGCCCAGGTCCACGCAGAACCCACAGCCGTTGATCTGGCTCGCGCGCAGGTGGACCAGCTCCAGTGTGCTCTCGGGAACGCCCCCCTTCCTCGCGGCCGCGATCACACTCTGGATCGCCGGCATGGCCTCGGGGATGACCACGGCCGGGTTCTTCATGCGTGCGTGCATCGTCGCTCTCCTTCGCCTGTCTGTCCGTCGCTTTCACTGCTCTGTCGCTTTCACTTCTCTGACGGATCGGGGCGCGGAGATGTGACAGGCGGCTTCTCCTTCTTCTGGCCGGGCTCCAGGACGTCGGCGACCACGCAGCTGACGTTGTCGGGGCCGCCCGCGCGGTTGGCCAGGGCGATGAGCTCGCGCACCGCCCGCTCGGGGTCGTCGGCCGAGGTGAGGACCTGCCGTACGTCCTCGGTCGGCACCACGGCGGACAGCCCGTCGGAGCAGAGCAGGTAGCGGTCCCCCGGCCGGGCGTCGTGCAGCCGTATGTCGGCGGTGCCCCCGGTGCCCCCAGTACCTCCGGCCCCTCCCGTCAGGGCCCGCAGGAGCAACGAGCGCTGCGGGTGGGAGGTGGCCTCCTCCGGGCTGAGGCGCCCTTCGTCGACCATCGACTGCACGAGGGTGTGGTCGTGGGTGATCTGGAAGAGCCCACCGTCCCGCAGCAGGTAGGCGCGGGAGTCGCCGATGTGCACCAGGGCCGGCTGGGATCCGGTCCACAGCATCGCGGTGAGCGTCGTGCCCACCTCATGCGGCGCGGGGCCGGATCCGGCGATGTCGCGCACGGCCCGGCCCGCCTGCTCGACGGCGTCCTCCAACACGTTGAGGAGGTCGCCCGCCGGGACGCCGGAACCGACGTCCTCTGCGTCGAGGCGTTTGAGCACCTGGACGGCGGCCGCGCCGGCCGGGGCTCCACCCGCGCCGAAGCCGTCGGCGACGGCGAGCAGGCGGGGCCCGGCGTAGGCGGTGTCCTGATTGCTCTCGCGGACCAGGCCGGTGTCGGACAGCGCGGCGTAACGGATTTTCAGGGGCTGGACGGTCGAGGACATGACAGGGTCCTTCCATGACAGATGGTCGATGAGGAAGGCGGCCAGGTCCCGCCGGGCGGCGGTCTCGGCCTCGACCCGGGCCCAGAAGGCCCGGACCTCCCGCGCCGCCGCGTCCGCGTCCAGCTCACACAGCTCACAGACTTCGCTGATACGGGCCAGCGGCATGCCCAGCCGGCGCAGCCAGGCCACCAGCCGGGCCCGTTCGAGCTGCTCCGGCGCGTAGAGCCGATAGCCCGTCGCCGGGTCGACGCGGGCCGGGGCCAGCAGCCCCAGCTCGTCGTAGAGCCGCAGTGCCTTCGGCGACAGCCGGGACGCCTTCGCGAACGCCCCGATGGTCAGCAGACCCATGCCCGCGCCTCCTCACCCCGGGCGCCTCGCCCGGCCTCTCGATGCTGTGGCCTCCCCCAAGGTCAAGGTCAACACTGCTGCTGCTCTTCGGCATCGGCGGCTCGGTCGGCAACCTGATCGGCGGCAAGCCGGCGGACCGTTCGGTGATGCCGGCGGTGTGCACCGCGCAGGTCCCAGCCACGTCAGACGCGGCCGCGGCGATGAGCCGCCGGAGGGAGGCGGCCGAAGCGGTCAGGTCGGCGAACCCGTCGCGATCACGGCCCTGCGGGGCAGGTGACTCTCGACCGACTCCCGTTCGAGCTCCTGTCAGTGCCCGCTGTCAGTGCCCGCTGTCAGTGCCCGCTGTCAGTGCCCTTCGTTAGATTCGCGGCGTGACCGAGGCCTCCTATCTGACCGCCGTTCGCGAGTCGTACGACACCGTCGCCGCTGAATACGTCGCACGCGTCAAGACTCCCGCCGAGTTGGATCCCTTGTCACGCGCGATGCTGGCCGCGTTCGCCGAACTCGTTCAGGCCGACGGCCGGGGGCCGGTCGCGGACCTGGGCTGCGGCCCCGGCCGGGTGACGGCTCACCTGGCTGAACTGGGGTTGTCCGCATTCGGCGTCGACCTGTCGCCGGAGATGATCAAACACGCCCGACAGGCCTACCCCAGCCTGCGGTTCACCGTGGGCTCGATGACCGCGCTGACGATCGGGAACGACGAGCTCGGCGGCATTCTGGCCTACTACTCCACCCACCACACACCGCCGCGGTGGCTGCCGGCCGTCTTCTCCGAGTTCCACCGCACGCTCGCGCCCGGTGGCCATCTGATGCTGGCCGGCTACGTGGGAAACGACGAGCATGTGCGCCCGACCCGGGCCTACGGCGACCATCCGGTGTCCTACGAGTCCTACCTGCTGCCGGCAGACCGGATCGCCGAACTGCTGCACCGAGCCGGGCTGGTCGTCACCACGCGACTCGTGCAGGAGCCCGAGGAAGGGATGAAGAGGAAGATCGCCACCTTCCTGGCCCGCAAACCGCGATGACGCCTGAGCTGCTGGTTTCAGTCCGCGCCGAGCGTGGCTGGGATGTCAAGAATGGCGAGGAAGGCGGTCGCCGCGGGTGGGCGGCTGACGGGGCTCCAGATGACGTATTCGACGCGGGCCGGCGCGTCAGTGACCTCGATGGTGGTGACGCCGGTGAGCTGAGGCACATAGGCGGAGGGAAGCATGGCGATGGCGAGGCCCTGCCCGACCAGTCGAGCGATGAAGTCCGCGGTGGTCACTTCGAAGGCGACGTCGCGGCTGAGACCAGCCGCTGAGAAGGCTTGGTCGGATTGGGCGCGTCCGGCCGTCCCGGCCGGAAGGTCCACGAACACCTCGGAGGAGAGCCTGCGAAGGTTGACCGCTGGTTCGTCGGCGAGTGGATGGTCCGGCGCGACCACGGCGACGAGTCGGTCACGGGCGAGTTCGTGGGCGGCGACGCCCTGAGGTCGCGTTGTGGTCGGCAGCCCGAGGAAAGCCACGTCGATGGCTCCTTCCTTGACCTGCTCGACCAGGTCCTCGCTCGCGCCCACCCGCAGGCCGATGCGCACGTGCGGGTACTGCTGGCGGAAGTCGCGCAGCGCACCGGGGATATCGACCGCGGCGACGGTAGGGATCAGGCCCACGGCGAGCCGTCCGCGTACCTCTCCGACAGCCGCGGCGACCTCGGCGGCTGCGCGCTCGGCGGCGTCCAGACACTGGCGGGCGGCGGGGAGGAACGCCGCGCCGGCCGGCGTCAGCCGCACCCGGCGGCTGGTGCGCTCGAAGAGTCTCGCGCCCAGTTCCCGTTCCAGACGCGCGATTTGGTGGCTGAGGGCGGACTGGACAACCAGACATCGTTCGGCGGCCCGGGTGAAGCTGTTCGTCTCGGCGACGGCGATCACGTAGCGCATCTGCTGGAGCTCCATGGATCTATCGTGTATCGAGATCAATGAGGTGACAAACATGTGTTGGACTCATTGATCGCTGCCAGCTGAGACTGCGAGCATGACAAGTCCAGCAGCACAGAGGGTTTCCGGCGGAGCCGACAGCGGTGTCCCCCGAGAAAGCGGTGTTCCCCGAGGAAATCTGTCTCGCACCGCCCTGACGGCGCTCCCGCCCGTGGCGTGGGGCACGACATACGTCGTCACCACCGAGCTTCTCCCGCCCGGGCATCCACTGTTCGCCGGGCTCCTGCGTGCGCTGCCCGCCGGTCTGATCGCGCTGGCGATCACCCGGACGCTGCCGCGCGGAGCCTGGTGGGGGAAGGCCGCGGCGCTCGGGGTGCTGAATATCGGCCTGTGCTTCCCGCTGCTGTTCACCGCGGCCGAGCGCCTGCCGGGGGGCGTTGCCGCCACCTTGGCGGCGGCCCAGCCGCTCATCGTCGCCGCTCTGGCCGTGACCGTCCTGCACGAGCGCCCCTCCGCCTGGCGCATCGCCTGGGGAGTGGCCGGCGTCTTCGGCGTCGGCCTGGTGGTGATCGGGCCGAACGCGGCACTCGACCTCGTCGGGATCGTGGCGGGCCTCGGCAGCGCGGCCGCAATGGCGCTCGGGGTGACGCTCACCAAACGCTGGGGACGTCCCGCCGAGGCCAGCCCCACCGCTTTCGCCGGCTGGCAACTCACCGCGGGAGGCCTCGCCCTGGTGCCTGTCACCTTTCTCGTCGAGGGGCCGCCTCCCTCAGTAAGCCCCACCGCCGCCCTCGGCTACCTCTGGCTGGGTCTGGTCGGCGGTCTGATCGCCTACGTCCTGTGGTTCCGCGGCATCACCACATTGCCCGTCACCTCTGTCGCGGTTCTCGTCCTGCTCTCGCCCCTGGTCGCCGCGGTTCTCGGCGCCGTCCTGCTCGGCCAGACATTCGGTCCGATCCAACTCGCGGGGTTCGGACTCTCACTCGCCGCGATCGTCGCGGGACAGCTGCCGGCGCCCGCTCGCTCACACGTCCGTACTGCGGCCTCACCCAAAAATGACACCTCGTCGGAAGGATCTCGCAGTGCCGAACACGAAGACCGTCCTGGTCACGGGCGCGACCGGCGGCCAGGGTGGCGCCGTCGCCCGCAGGCTGCTCGACAACGGCTGGGCGGTGCGCGCCCTCGTCCGTGACCCGGACAAGCCGGGGGCCAAGGAGCTCAATGCGCTCGGCGCGGAACTGGTCACCGGCGACCTCGACGACCCGGAGTCGCTGCGCGCGGCAGCGCAGGGCGTGCACGGCGTCTTCAGCGTGCAGCCCGCCGACTTGACCGACCCACACCCCGAGGCCGAGGTGCGGCAGGGCAAGAACGTCGCCGACGCGGCCAAGGCCGCGGGCGTCGCGCACATGGTCTACAGCTCCGTTGGCGGCGCCCAGCGCAAGTCCGGCGTCGCGCACTTCGAGTCCAAGGCGGAGATCGAGGCGCACATCGATGCCATCGGGGTGCCCGCGACGGTGCTGCGGCCGGTGTTCTTCATGGAGAACTGGCCGTACATGGTGCCGGAGGCGGAGAACGGTGAGCGGGTCGGTTCGATCGCGCTGGACGCGGACACCTCGCTGCAGATGATCGCGCTGGCCGATATCGGCCGGATCACCGCGGACGCGTTCGACAAGCCGGCCGAGTTCATCGGCAAGAAGATCGAGATCGCCGGTGACGAGCTGACGGTGCGGCAGGTCGCCGAGGTGTTCACCAGGGTCGACGGCGTCCCGACCCGCTTCGGGCGGCAGCCGATCGAGCAGCTGCGGGCCGAGGCCGAGGAGGTGGCGAACATGTTCGACTGGCTCAACGAGAAGGGCTACCAGGCCGATACCGCCGCCCTCCGCGAGCGGTACCCGGAGCTGCTGACCCTCGAGGCGTGGCTGAGCAAGAACCGGTAGGAGAGCGAGCGGAGCATCACGCGCTGACGCTCCATGCGCGGTGTCGGTGGTTGTCACATTCGCGGGCCCGGCGGTGTCTTCATGCCAAACACGCACACGTACACGGAGGACACCATGGCGCTACGCGTCCCGAAGGCCGAGCTCCCCACCGAGCTCAGCGAAAACATGATCAAGCAGCTCGGTGCCGTGCCCGAGCCCGTCGAGGTGGTGTTCAACAACCCCGACGTCGCCACGGACAACCTGGAGTTCTCGGCCAAGCTGGCCGAGTGGAACGCGGCCGACGCGAGTCTCAAGTCGTTCGCGCACATGGCCGTCGCGGCGCAGGTCGGCTGCAGTTGGTGCCTCGACGTCGGCTACTTCCAGGCGCTGAACCAGAACCTGGACCTGGCCAAGGCGAGCCAGGTGCCGCGCTGGCGGGAGTCGGAGGTGTTCACCCCGCTGGAGCGGGATGTCCTGGAGTACGCCGAGGCCATGACGAACACGCCGCCGACCGTCACCGACGAGCTGTACGCGAGCCTGCTCGACCGGCTCGGCCCGGCGGCGATGGTCGAGCTCACCGCGTACATCGCCTTCGTCAACATGGCGACCAGGAACAACAACGCGAACGGAGTCACGTCGCAGGGCTACTCCGATGCCTGCGAGATACCGCTCGCCGCGCGTCCTGAGACGTCCCGCGTAGCGTCGACGGCATGACCGAGGACCCGTTCGTCGCCCACCGCAGCCTGCTGTTCACCGTCGCCTACGAGATGCTCGGCTCGGCGGCCGACGCGGAGGACGTGCTGCAGGAATCCTGGCTGCGGTGGGCCGACGTCGACCACGCACAGGTGCGCGACCCACGGGCATACCTCATCCGGACCGTCACCCGGCAAGCGCTCAACCGCCTGCGAACCCTCTCACGCAGCCGCGAGGAATACGTAGGCGAGTGGCTGCCGGAACCGCTGCTGACCAGCCCCGATGTCGCCGAGGACATCGAACTCGCGGAGAGCGTCTCGATCGCGATGCTGACCGTGCTGGAAACACTCGGCCCGGCAGAACGGGCCGTGTTCGTACTCCGCGAGGTCTTCGAACTACCCTACGGCGAGATCGCCGAAGCCATCGGAAAATCCACGGCCACGGTACGCCAGATCGCCCGGCGGGCACGCGAGCATGTGGCGGCCCGACGCCCCCGGGTACGGGTGAGCCGGTCGGAACAACAGGCCGTGGTGGAGCGGTTCCTGATCGCGCTGCGCACCGGGCAGTTGCAGGAGCTGATGGAGATCATGGCACCCGACGTGGTCCTGATCGCCGATGGCGGCGGGCTCGTGGCCGCCGCTCTGGCTCCGATCCACGGGGCCGAACTGGTGGCGCCGCTGCTGGCGCGCGCGAACCGGGTGGTGACCGCGCTCGAGACGACGACCGTATGGCTCAACGGCGAGCCTGCGGGCCGGATCGCCTTCGACGGCGAACCGGCCGCCGTGAGCCTCGCGGTGGAGAACGGGCAGGTCACCCGGATCTACGTGGTGCGAAACCCACAGAAGCTGACACGACTGGACGAACCGGCCGAACTCGCCAGATAAGCCCCTGCCGCTCCGCTGTCCCGGCAGCGGGCAACTGCTTCCGGAAAGACTTGGTGCCACGTCTCTCAGCGCCGCGCCTGGGTGCGGCGGGTGATGCCGGGGGTGGCGGCGGTGGCGAGGGCGGGCTCGGAGACTTCGAGGTCGGAGTTGCCCAAGCGGCGGTAGCGCATCGCACTCATTTCTCCGCCGCGGCGGCGGGCTGCCGCCGCGGCGCTCGGTCGGTCGGTCGGTCGGTTGGGGCGGACGAGGACCTTGATGGCGCGGCGTTCGTCCATGGCGCGGTAGCCCTCGGCGATGTTGTCGAGGGCGACCTCGGCGTCGAACACCTTGCCGGGCTGGATCGCTCCGGAGAGGACGTCGGGCGGGAGTGCTTCGAGGTAGGCGCGGACCGGCGCCATGCCAGCGCGGACTCCGCCGTTCGTGGCGAACATCCGGCCGACGGGCGTCCGGCCCGGCGGCCAGCTGAGGGCCCGGGACGTCCGCGACCCGGATGTCCCGCTCGCCAAGGAGCCGCCCCTCCGTGAGGGAGTCACGCCGAGTGACCCCCACGTCCAGCCCGACGTCCGTCGAGGTCAGGCCGTCTGTGCGTGGGCGAGATGATGCAGACCTGCCATGCGATCACAGGAGTGACCGTCCGGTTCCGCACTGAATGTGAGGATGGACAGATCGTTGTCGCCGGCCGGGTACAGGTTCTCGTAGACGAGGTCCATGCGCCCGACCTGCGGGTGGTTGACCCGTTTCAGTCCCGCGGCGTGCTGGCCGCCTGCGCCAGTGCTCACGCTCGACGTCGTCCAGCCGAAGCCCCTGAACCCGGCGGTGGGGGTCCACAGGGAGCCCCAGACGTACGACTGCAAGCAAATGCTTGCAATAGTTAGCATCAGTGCGGCAGCATGGAGGCATGGCATCACTGAACGTCGGCACCCTCGGTGAGTTTCTGCGTGAGCAGAGACGCAGCGCGCAGCTTTCGCTGCGCCAGCTCGCCGACGCTGCCGGGGTGTCCAATCCGTATCTGAGCCAGATCGAGCGCGGGCTGCGCAAGCCGAGCGCGGAGATCCTCCAGCAGCTCGCGAAGGCGCTGCGGATATCCGCCGAGACCCTCTATGTGCAGGCCGGGATTCTCGATGAGCGGGACCGGGACGAGACGGAGACGCGCAGTGTGATACTGGCCGATCCGTCGATCAACGAGCGGCAGAAGCAGGTGCTGCTGCAGATCTACGAGTCGTTCCGCAAGGAGAACGCACCCGACCCCGCCGCGGGCGACACCCCATCGGGCACCCCCTCGGGCACCCCCTCCGGCAGCGCCGACGACGACGCCGAACCCTCGATTTGATCCGGGAGGACCATCAGCATGGCCATCACCGACGATGTGCGTAAGACGCTCACCGACCCGACCCCCCTGTACTTCGTGGCGGGCACGGCCGACCTTGCCGCCCAGAAGCTCAAGGAGGTGCCGTCGCTGGTCGAGAAGATCGTCGCCGAGGCCCCCGAGCGCTTGGCAGCCGTGAAGAACACCGACCCGAAGGCCGTCCAGGACCGGGTCACCCAGCAGGCGAAGGAGGCCCAGGAGAAGCTCACCGAGCTGCTGGGCACGCTCGACACCGACCTGAAGAAGCTCCGCGACACGGCGCAGGACCTGGCGCTCCAGGGCGTGGGCCGCGCCGCCGAGCTGGCCGTCAAGGCGCGGGAGCGGTACGACGAGGTGGCCGAGCACGGCCAGGAGGTCGTGAAGACCTGGCGCGGCGAGGCGGCCGACGAGATGGTCGAGGTGGCCAGCGCCATCGAGCCGAAGGAGGAGCCGGTCCCGGTCTCGGGCGAGTCGTCCAAGGACGCGACGAAGACCGCGGTCAAGCCGGCGCCCGTCGCCAAGAAGGCCCCGGCCCGCAAGCCGGCCCCCGCTCCCGCCCCCGGCGCGAAGAAGACGCCGCCGAAGCCTCAGGGCTGAGGGACGGGCGTCCGCCCGGAGAGCACACCTAGGGCCGGGTACGCACTGCGTGCCCGGCCCTGGCAGCGGGTACGGTGGCCGATGGAACGCTTCCCATACATATCTTCTAGGTGGTCTAGGCGGTGGACGGCGTGCTGGTACAAGGTTTCAACCAGTTGTTGTACTGGGTCTCCTGGGGGCTGCTCCTGTTCAGCCTGTTCGCCTTCGTCGACGCCGCGATCCGCCGCGAGGACGCCTACCGGGCCGCGGACAAGCAGAACAAGCCCTTCTGGCTGATCATCCTGGGGATCGCCGCCGCGGTGAACTTCTTCATGGGGATCCTCGACTTCCTGCCGATCCTCGGGCTCATCGCGACCATCGTGTACTTCGTCGATGTGCGGCCCGCGCTCCGGCAGGTCTCCGGCGGCGGCCGCAACTGGCCGCGCGGCCGTGGTTCCAGCTCCGACGGCCCGTACGGGCCCTTCAACGGCCGCTGAGCGGCGCGGCGCGCGCGAGCGGTCTGGCCGGCGAGCGATCTGGCCGGAGGGTGTCAGCCTGGCCGGGGGTGTCAGCCTGGTCGGCGGTGTCAGCCGCGGTCGAGGAGCAGCACGGCCAGGTCGTCCGTCAGCTCCCCGCCGTTGAGCGCCCGCACCTCGGTGACGGTGTTGTCCAGCAACTCCTCGCCGCGCAGCCCCGCCGTCAGCCCGCGGGCCACGATCTCGACCATCCCCTCCTGGCCCAGCCGCTGCACGCCCTTCCCGACGCGCCCCTCGATGAGCCCGTCGGTGTACATCATCAGGCTCCAGGAGCCGCCGAGCTCGATCTCCCGGCGCGGCCAGCGGGCGCCCGGCAGCAGCCCGAGTGCCGGGCCGTTGTCGTCGGCGGGCAGCAGCCGGGGCGCCCGCCCGGGGCGTACCGCCAGGGGTGCGGGGTGGCCGGCCAGGCACACCCCGGCCCGCCGCCCGTCCGGCGCGATGTCGACGGTGCACAGGGTGGCGAAGATCTCTTCGTCGGCGCGCTCGTTCTCCAGGACCTGCTGCAGGGTGCCGAGCAGTTGGTCGCCGCAGAGCCCGGCGAAGGTCAGGGCGCGCCAGGCGATGCGCAGCTCGACGCCGAGGGCGGCCTCGTCGGGGCCGTGTCCGCAGACGTCGCCGATCATCGCGTGCACGGTGCCGTCCGGGGTGCGGACCGTGTCGTAGAAGTCGCCGCCCAGCAGGGCGCGGCTGCGGCCGGGCCGGTAGCGGGCGGCGAAGCGCAGGCCCGAGCCCTGCAACAGCGGGGTGGGCAGCAGCCCGCGCTCCAGCCGGGCGTTCTCCTGGGCGCGCAGCCGGGACTCGGTCAGTTGGCGCTGGGCGAGGTCGGAGCGTTTGCGCTCGACGGCGTAGCGGATGGCGCGGCTGAGCAGCCGTCCGTCCAGCTCGTCGCGGAAGAGGAAGTCCTGGGCGCCGACCCGTACGGCCTCGGCGGCGCGCTCCCCGTCCTCCACGGCGGTCAGCACGAGGACCGCGTGGGCGGGCGCGAGCCGCAGCACCGCGCGCAGGGCGTCGAGTTCGTCCTCCGCCTTCTTGCAGGGGCCGGGCAGGGCCAGGTCCAGCAGGATGCACTGGACGTCATCGGTGAGCAGCCGCTCGGCCTCGGTGAGATTGCGAGCCATGCGGATGCGGACCCGGTTCCCCTCGGTGTCCAGCAATTCGGGGACGGTGAAGGAGCCGGCGGGGTCTTCCCCGATCACCAGCAGGGTGAGCCCGTTGTCGGGCGGCGCGGCGGGCAGGGCCTCGGTGGCCGGCGCCTCCAGCTGCCCGGTCGCGGGTACGGACATCGCTCGATTCCTTCCCTCCCCCCGGGAGCGCGGCGCTCCACGGCCGTTTTCAACGACCCAGCGCCGGACACTGAAGAGGCGACCATAGCGCTAGGGCAGGCCCCAGCGGAATGACCTTCGGACAGCCACTTTTGTCATATGCCAAAGCAAGACGGGGAGTTGACACGCCGAGGCCTGACGGCGGGATGACAAACATCACGCCAGCGTAGGGCGAAATGACCGAATAGCCGCTCAGCTTCCGGCCGCGACCCCTGCCGCTGCCTCAGCCCTCAGCCCTCAGCCCTCAGCCCTCAGCCCTCAACGTCGGTCCCCGGCCTCAACCCCCGCCTCAACCCCCTTCCGGGCGTACGACACCGAGGATCGGCATCGAGCCCGCCCCGGCGACCGTGATCTGCCGCCCGGGGCGCGGCGCGTGGATGATCGCGCCGTCCCCTACGTACATCCCCACATGACTCGCGTCCTTGAAGTAGATGATCAGGTCCCCCGGCCGCATCCGCTCGACGCCCACCTTCGGCAGCTGCCGCCACTGTTCCTGCGAGGTGCGCGGGATCGAGCGGCCGCCCGCGGCCCAGGCCTTCTGCGTCAGCCCCGAGCAGTCGTAGGTGTCGGGGCCCTCCGCGCCCCACACATAGTCCTTGCCGAGCTGCGCCGTCGCGAAGTCCACCGCCCGCCGCCCCTGCGAGGTGCCCTTTCCTCCGACCTTCCGCAGTATCCCGGAGCCCAGCCAGGTCGTCTGCGCCCGGCGCTGCTGCTCCTCCTCCAGCTGCCGCAGCCGCTCCCGCTCCTTCGCCCGGAGCCGGGACTCCAGCTGCCTGGCCCGGGTGAGCTTCGCCCGGATCTCCTTGCGCGCCGCGGCCTTCTTCGCGCGGCTGGAGTCGAGCCGCTCCCACTCCCGGGAGGCCGCCTTCGCATAGCGGTCGAGCGTGGCCTGCGTCTTCTCCAGCTGGTTCATCAGACCCCGGGTCGCGTGCTGGCCCTTGCGCGCCAGCGTGACGTCGTCGAGGAACCTGTCCGGGTCGTCGCCGAGGAGCAGCTGCGCCTCTGGCGGAATTCCGCCGTTGCGGTACTGGGCCCGGGCCACCGCCCCGGCCCGCTTCCGCAGGCCCGCCATCCGCTTCTGTGCCTTGACCACGGCCTGCGCGATCTTCACGATCCGCTTCTCCTGGCGGGCCTGTTTCTCGCGCGCCAGGTTGTACGCGTCGGTGGCCGCCTCGGCCTTGCGGTAGAGGCTCTCCACCTTTTTGTGCACCTCTTGCAGGGTGCCGCTCCCGGACCCGGCGCCCGCGGCCCCTTCCGACCCCGACCCCGACCCCGACCCCGCCCCCGTCCCCGACTCCGTCCCCGCCCCGGGCGTGGGCTCGCGCGGGGCGGCCTGCGCCCGCTCCGCTCCCACCGACATCCCCACGGCGCAGACGAACGCGGTGGCCGCGGCGACGCCCGCGCCCCCTCCCCTGCCGTCCCGCCGCACCTTCCGCTTCCTCATCACCTGCGGACCTCCACGAGCCGTCGCGTAACCCGCGTGCCTGAGCTGACTTACCGGTACGTAGGGACGGATAGTGACATGCCGTACCGCAATCCGACAGAGTCACGCGCCGATCGCCTTCCCCATCACCCCCACCCAACCGGAATCAGTGCCTCCCTGGGCCACCACCCTGACGGCCGAGGTTCACCCCCCGTTCACCCATGCCCTTCAGCTGCTTCACCTGATCTGCCTAATTTCGGCCCTACAGAGTGCTGGCCGCGCCCTTGGCACGACCGGCGCGCGTCTGAGCACAACCAGTAACGCGCAACACCTACCTCTTCGTGCGCCGTCCCCACCGGCGGCTTCTGGAAGGAAAACCCGAAAGTGAAGCTTCAGCGCAACAACCGGCTTCGCGCCATTGCCGCCGGTGCCCTTGCCGTCTCCGGCGCCCTGGTCCTCACCGCCTGCGGCTCTGACGACAACAGCGGTTCCTCGAGCGGTGGCGGCGGCACCAAGGCCGACGCCAGCAACATCAAGTGCGAGGGCAAGGGCCAGCTGCTGGCGTCCGGGTCGTCCGCCCAGAAGAACGCCATGGACCTGTGGGTCAAGAACTACGGCGGCGCCTGCAAGGACGTCAAGATCAACTACAAGGCCACCGGCTCCGGCGCGGGCATCCAGGAGTGGCTGCAGGGCAAGACCGCCTTCGCGGGCTCCGACTCGGCGCTCAAGCCCGAAGAGGTCGCCTCCTCCAAGAAGATGTGCAAGGGCGGCGGCCAGGGCATCAACCTGCCGATGGTCGGCGGCCCGATCGCCGTCGGCTTCAACGTTCCCGGCGTGGACAAGCTGACCCTCGACGCCAAGACCCTCGCCCTGATCTTCGACAACAAGATCAAGAACTGGAACGACGAGGCGATCAAGAAGCTCAACAAGGGCGTCAGCCTGCCGAGCCTCAAGATCCAGGCCTTCCACCGCTCGGACGACTCCGGCACCACCGACAACTTCACCAAGTACCTCAAGGCCGCCGCCCCCCAGTCGTGGCCGCACGAGCCGGGCAAGGCCTGGGAGGGCGACGGCGGCCAGGCCGCGGACGGCTCCGCCGGCGTCTCCTCGCAGGTGAAGCAGAACTCCGGTGCCATCTCCTACTTCGAGCTGTCGTACGCGACCGCCAGTAGCATCAAGACCGTGGACCTGAACACCGGCGCCTCCGCCCCGGTCCAGGCCACCGTCGACAACGCCTCCAAGGCCATCTCCGCGGCCAAGGTCAAGGGCACCGGCAAGGACCTCGCCCTCGACCTGGCATATGACACCAAGGCAGAGGGCGCGTACCCGATTACGCTGGTGACGTACGAGATCGCCTGTGACAAGGGCAACAAGTCCGACACCCTCGCCGCCACCAAGTCGTTCCTGACCTACGTCTCGAGCGAGGACGGCCAGGCCTCTCTGAAGGACCTGGGCTACGCCCCGCTGCCGACCGAGATCGCCACGAAGGTCCGCGAGAGCGTCGCGAGCCTCTCCTGATCTGAGTGCGGCCGGCTCCGACGACACGGAGCCGGCCGCACCGTCCGGTGCACCGCCGCGCAAGGAGCCACGCCCCACCGGCTCCGCAGACCGGAGAACCCATGGAAACGGACATAGAACCCACATCCCCCACAGAGCCGCCGGCTCAGGCCAGGTCTCGCAGCACCGGCCGCTTCGGCGACAAGATCTTCCTCGGCCTCTCCCGGGGCTCCGGCATACTGCTGCTGGTGATCATGGCCGCCATCGCGGTCTTCCTCACCGTGCGCGCGGTTTCTGCCATCTCCGAGGACCACGGCAACTTCCTGACCACCTTCGAGTGGAACACCAGCAGCCGCCCGATGGTCTTCGGCATCGCCGTCCTCGCCTACGGCACGGTCGTCAGCTCGATCATCGCGATGCTGATCGCCGTCCCGGTCGCGGTCGGCATCGCACTGTTCATCTCGCACTACGCGCCGCGCCGGCTGGCCACCCCGGTCGCCTACGTCATCGACCTGCTCGCGGCGGTCCCCAGCATCGTCTACGGCCTGTGGGGGGCGCTCTTCCTCGTCCCGCACCTGACCGGCCTGTACAAGTGGCTCGACGACTACCTGGGCTGGACCAAGATCTTCGAGTACAACGACGGCGCCGCGCGCTCCCTGTTCACCATCGGCATCCTGCTGGCGATCATGATCATCCCGATCGTCACCAGCGTCAGCCGCGAGGTCTTCCGCCAGGTCCCGCAGATGCACGAGGAGGCCGCGCTCGCGCTCGGCGCGACCCGCTGGGAAGTCATCCGGATGTCGGTCCTCCCCTTCGGCCGCTCCGGCATCATCAGCGCCTCCATGCTGGGCCTGGGCCGCGCGCTGGGCGAGACGATGGCCGTGGCCACCGTGCTCTCCCCCAACTACGAGATCATCCCCAGCCTGCTGGACCCGGGCGGCGGCACCTTCGCCCAGAACATCGCCAGCCATTTCAAGGAGGCCGACGGCCCCGCGCGTGACGCGCTGATCGCCTCCGGTCTGGTGCTGTTCGTCATCACCCTGCTGGTGAACGGCGCCGCGCGGCTGATCATCGCCCGCCGCAAGGAGTACTCGGGAGCCGCGGCGTGAGCGACGCACGCGCGGCCGCCGGGCCGCAGACGACCGCGAAAGCCGCGCCTCTGCGCCGCGCGGGCGACAGTGCCCGCGGCGGAGCCGCTGATGGAACGAGCAGCTGCTGCCGCAGCGGGGCGAACGAAAGGGGCGGCGCATGAGTAACGCAGTCATCGACAAAAGCCAGGTGGCCGGGGACGCGCCGCGTCCGGCCCTCCAGCAGCCCCGGCTGCCCAAGTGGGCCCCGATCGCCCTGGCGCTGCTCTCGGCCGGCCTGGGCATCGGCATCGGCGTCGCCGGCGATCTGAGCAGCAAGGTCCAGTGGGGCCTGATCGCCGCGCTGCTGTTCGTCCTGATCTCCTTCGTTCTGACCGCCAGGGTCGAGGGCTCCCGCCAGGCCAAGGACCGGCTGGCCACCAGCATGATCTGGGTCTCCTTCCTGGCGGCGGTGATCCCGCTGATCTCGCTGATCTGGGAGACCATCGACCGGGGCAGCAAGGTCCTCGACGGCTACTTCCTCGGCCACTCCATGGAGGGCGTGCAGACGATCCTCCCCGGCGGCGGCGCGTACCACGCGATCATCGGCACGCTGGAGCAGGTCCTCATCGCCACCGTCATCGCGGCCCCGATCGGCCTGCTGACCGCCGTCTACCTGGTGGAGTACGGGCGTGGCCGGCTCGCCAAGGCCGTGACCTTCTTCGTGGACGTCATGACCGGCGTCCCCTCGATCGTCGCCGGTCTGTTCATCCTCACCTTCTGGATCATCATCCTGGACTTCGACTACTCCGGCTTCGCGGGCGCGATGGCCCTGGCCATCCTGATGATGCCGATCGTCGTCCGCTCGACGGAGGAGATGCTCAAGCTCGTCCCGAACGAGCTGCGCGAGGCCTCCCTCGCGCTGGGCGTGCCCAAGTGGCGCACCATCCTCAAGGTGGTGCTGCCCACCGCGATCGGCGGCATCATCACGGGTGTGATGCTCGCGGTCGCCCGTATCGCCGGTGAGTCGGCCCCGATCGTGCTGCTGGTGTTCGGCGCCCAGGGGATCAACAACAACCCCTTCGACGGGGCGCAGTCCTCGCTCCCGTACTACGTGTACGAGCAGTGGCAACTCGGCAACGACGCCTCGTACAACCGGGCCTGGGCGGCGGCGCTCGTCCTGATCGCCTTCGTCATGATCCTCAACCTGCTCGCCCGCGGCATCGCCCGCTGGAAGGCCCCGAAGACCGGCCGCTGAGGCCACGCCACGAAGAAGAGAAGTGATTCACATGGCCAAGCGCATCGACGTCAGCGGCCTGACCGCCTACTACGGCAGCCACAAGGCCATCGAGGACATCTCGATGACCGTCGAGCCCCGCTCGGTGACGGCCTTCATCGGCCCGTCCGGCTGCGGCAAGTCCACCTTCCTGCGCACCCTGAACCGGATGCACGAGGTCACCCCCGGTGGCCGGGTCGAGGGCAAGGTGATGCTGGACGACGAGAATCTGTACGGCACGGGCGTCGACCCGGTGTCCGTGCGGCGTACGGTCGGCATGGTCTTCCAGCGCCCGAACCCCTTCCCCACGATGTCGATCTTCGAGAACGTCGCGGCGGGGCTGAAGCTGAACGGCTCGTACAAGAAGAGCGAGCTGGAGGGCGTCGTCGAGAAGTCCCTCAAGGGCGCCAACCTGTGGAACGAGGTCAAGGACCGGCTGAACAAGCCGGGCGCGGGCCTGTCCGGCGGCCAGCAGCAGCGGCTGTGCATCGCGCGTGCCATCGCGGTCGAGCCGCAGGTGCTGCTGATGGACGAGCCGTGCTCGGCGCTCGACCCGATCTCCACGCTCGCCATCGAGGACCTGATCGGTGAGCTGAAGGAGCGCTTCACGATCGTCATCGTGACGCACAACATGCAGCAGGCGGCGCGCGTCTCGGACCGCACGGCCTTCTTCAACCTGGCGGGCGTCGGCCAGCCGGGCAAGCTCATCGAGATCGACGAGACCGAGCGGATCTTCTCCAACCCGTCCGTCCAGGCGACCGAGGACTACATCTCGGGCCGCTTCGGCTGACCCACCGCCTCCCGCGCCGGTGCGCCGGCGCGGACGAGGAACGTCCTGTGGTGCTGCATGGCGGTGCCACCACAGGACGAAGGGCCCGCCCCCCGATCACTCAGGGGGCGGGCCCGCCGCGTTTGTGCGGTGTGTTTTTGTGTAGTGCGTACCGCCGTCAGCCGAAGGCCAGGTTGACGATCCAGTAGCTGAGCGCGGCGACACCGCCCGCCGCGGGCATGGTGATGAACCAGCCGAGGATGATGTTCTTCGCCACGCCCCAGCGCACCGCGTTCACCCGCTTGGTCGCGCCGACGCCCATGATCGCCGAGGTGATGACATGGGTCGTGGAGATCGGCGCCTGGAACATGAACGACGCGCTGTACATGACCGAGGCCGCCGTGGTCTCCGCCGCGAACCCCTGCGGCGGGTCGAGCTCGATGATCCGCCGGCCCAGCGTGCGCATGATGCGCCAGCCGCCCGCGTACGTACCGAGCGAGAGCATCGCGGCGCAGGCGATCTTCACCCATACCGGGATCGCGTCGCTCTCGTCCTCCACACCCGCGATGACCAGGGCCATCACCACGACGCCCATGGTCTTCTGGGCGTCCTGCAGACCGTGGCCGAGCGCCATGGCCGCCGCGGACACGGTCTGGGCTATGCGGAAGCCGCGCTTGGCCTTGTGCGGGTTGGCGTTCCGGAACATCCACAGGATGGCCACCATGACGAAGTAGCCCAGCACCATGCCCACGACGGGCGACAGGAACATCGGAATGACGACCTTCTCCACCACCCCGCTCCAGTGGACGGTGCTGGACCCGGCGAGGGCCGCCCCCACCAAGCCGCCGAACAGGGCGTGCGAGGAAGACGACGGAAGACCGAAATACCAGGTCACCATGTTCCAGGTGATCGCGCCCACCAGCGCGGCGAACAAGATCATCATGCCTTGTTTGCCGGTGGGGGTGGCTATCAGGCCCTCGCTGACGGTCTTGGCGACCCCGCTGCCCAGGAAGGCACCCGCGAGGTTCATCACCGCGGCCATCGCGAGCGCCGCCCGCGGGGTCAGCGCCCGGGTCGAGACGGAGGTGGCGATGGCGTTCGCCGAGTCGTGGAAGCCGTTGGTGTACGTGAAGAAGAGCGCGACCGCAATGGTCACGACAAGCGCGAAGGTGTCCATGCCGAGGCTCAGGACTCCTTGACGGCGATCGTCTCGACCGTGTTGGCCACGTGCTCGAAGGCGTCGGCCGCCTCTTCGAGCACATCCACGATCTGCTTGAGCTTGAGCACCTCGATGGCGTCGTACTTGCCGTTGAACAGGTGCGCCAGGAGCTTGCGGTGGATCTGGTCCGCCTGGTTCTCGAGACGGTTGACCTCGATCCAGTACTCGGTGAGGTTCGTCATGGTGCGCAGGTTCGGCATCGCCTCAGCGGTCAGCTCCGCGGCCCGCGCCAGTACCTCGATCTGCTGCTCGACCCCCTTGGGCAGCTCTTCTATCTGGTAGAGGACGACCAGGTCGACGGCCTCCTCCATGAAGTCCATGATGTCGTCGAGGCAGGAGGCGAGGGAGTAGATGTCCTCGCGGTCGAACGGCGTGATGAAGGAGGAGTTCAGCTGGTGGAAGATCGCGTGTGTCGCGTCGTCCCCCGCGTGCTCCGCGGCCCGCATGCGTTCGGCGATCTCGGTACGAGCGGAGGAGTCCGCCCCGAGCAGTTCCATCAGGAGTTTCGAGCCGGTAACGATGTTGTCCGCGGAAGCCGCGAACATGTCGTAGAAGCTCGTCTCCCTGGGGGTCAGACGAAAGCGCACTGGGGATCCTCGGAATGCATCGGGGTCTGTCTCGTTGATGCTAGGTGCATCATCCGGCCACGGTAACCGGCGTTCCCCAGTGTGACCCATAGGGCAGAGTGCTTATCACAGGGACCCGGTCCAACCAGGCAGACCCGGTACCATATACCCAGCTGGGGTATATGCGGATATAGTGCGAACAACGGGAGGACGCCATGACGACCACGGCAGCCGACAGCACCGCCCCCACCGAGGGCGAGGAGCGGAGCCAGGCGTCCGAGCCCGGGGCGGAGGCCCCCCTCGCCGAGCACACCGGCCACGGCTACGCCAAGCAGAAGGACCAGCACCTCAAGCGACTGCGCCGCATCGAGGGCCAGGTCCGGGGCCTGCAGCGGATGGTCGAGGAGGACGTCTACTGCATCGACATACTCACCCAGGTCTCCGCGAGCACCAAGGCGCTCCAGTCCTTCGCACTGCAGCTCCTGGAGGAGCACCTGCGCCACTGCGTGGCGGCGGCCGCCGTCAAGGGCGGCGAAGAGGTCGACGCCAAGGTCGCCGAGGCCACCGCCGCCATCGCCCGCCTGCTGCGGACCTGACGACGCCACCCGCCCGCCCCTCCGACCCGCTGGGCCCCCGCCCCTCCGGCCCGCCGGGCCTCTGGGCCTGCCGACCCTCCGGCCCTCGTCGGCGGACGACCGCCGCCGCCGGCGCTACGGCCGGGCGCCCTCGCCGTCGCCCTCGGCTGGATTTGATCGGTCCTCCGCCACCTGGAGCACCTCGTCGATACGGTCCGGACTGAGCCTTTCCTCGTCCGCGCTGGACGCAGCGATCATCAACTCACCGTAGAGATCGATCTCGACGAGGGCCACGGGGTCCGGGCCCGACGAGCCGCGACGCGCAACCACGTGTTTCACCTCCTCCTGCGAGCATCTGCGAGCACTTCCGAGCAGCGGCTTCCCAGCGTAGGGATCGGCACACACTCCGCGCATGGCACGGATGGACCATTTCACGGGGCTGAACGGCATGCGCTGGCTAGGTCTGGGGGGATCCAACCCTTCCTGTGTAAATATCCGATGATTTGGGGAGCGTTACGGCGGCCGGTGCGCCGAAGTCGTACAGCTCGATGGTGGAGGCCACCCCCAGCGTGCGCCGTACGCCCTGGGGGCCGGGGGTGCTCGGGTGTCCCGGAGCGCCCTGCCCCGGTCGTCCAGTGCCGCTCCCGCTTCCGTTTGCGGTCCCGCCTCCGGTTCCGGTTCCGGTTGCGCTGTCCTGACCGGACTGACCGGACTGACCGGACTGACTGCCCTGGCTGTCCTGACCAGACTGACCGTCCCGACCGCCCTGACCGGACTGACGGCCCTGACCGCCCTGACCGCTGGCCTCTCTGGTCACCGTGAAGTGGTGCCGCACCTCGCGCAGCCGCCCCTGCCGGTCGAGATAGGCGTCAAAGGGCACCGCGTGTTCGGTGAACCCCCGAGCGGCGGCTGCCAACGGGCCCCGCACGCCCGGCGACGCGACCCGCGCGGCCCGCCCGATGTCGGTCGTCCCGCGATAGTGCCGCACCACCGTCCCGCCCAGCCCCTCCTCACCCACCAGGCTCACGCGCCGCGCCCCGCGCAGCAGCTCGGCGGCGGCCAGCGGATCGGTCGCCCCGCCCGTGACCAGATTTCCGTCCGGGATGCCGGCCGTGTCCACCCGGACCCACTTGTCCGGCGGAATGCCCGCGCCCCGGTTCCGCATGAACAGCGCGCCCGAGGCCAGCAGTTCGGTGATCGGCTCATGCTCGGCGGCCCCCATCGCGTCCCTGGGCAGCACCAGCCGCAGCCGCCCCATCCGCCTGACGAAGTCGTACGCGCCGCTGCCCCGGATCGACACGCGCGTGCCGCCCGTCGCCGTCTCCATGGTCGTACGGACCCGGGAACTGCCCGACCGGACCAGCACATCGGCGGCGTGGTGCAGCGCGGCGACCGCGGCCGCGCGCGATTCGCCGCCGGGGAGCTCGTCGGCGGCCGTCTCGGCGGAACAGCCGGTCAAGGTCGCCATGGTCGTGGTCGCCATCAGCCCGGCCAGCAGCGCGCCCGCCACGGCGGCCGCCATGCGCCTCGTCCGGGCACCGCCCGTACGCCGCTGGATTTCCATCGACCGCCGACCCCCTGGCCACGCTCGTCCACGCCTTGGTACTTGTTCGTTTAACGACTCGCCCCTAGGGCCCGTCACGGCCGGGTAGCGTGGTCATGTGCTCGACTCCGGCTTTTCCCGTCCCGACCAACACCGCACCACCACTGTGGAAAAGGGTTCCTTCTGCACCGCCCGCTGCTCCTGCGGCTGGCACGGCCCCGCCCGCCGGTCCCGGGACAAGGCCCGCACCGACGCGGCCGGCCATGCCAACGGAACCGGATGCACCGCCTCGCCCTCTGAGTAGGGGACCGGGCCTGCGCGCGACCGCCCGGCCAACTGGTGGGGCAGCAGCGTCAAGTGGGACGGGAGGCCGCCATGAACCGGCGGACACTACTGGCAGCGGGCACGGCACTGGCGACCACGGGGGCGTGGGCCACAGCGTGTGACAAGGACTCGGGACAGGCGGCGGCCGACGACGACCCGTCCACCCGCTCGTCCTCCGCTTCTGCTTCCGCCTCGGCCTCCGCCGGCGGCTCCGACGGCAAACCGCGGGCCGCCGACTGGACCGCGCTGGGCAAGGGCCTACAGGGCGATCTGATACGCCCCGGCGACTCCGACTACGCCACCGCCCGCCAGCTCTACAACACCCGCTTCGACCGGCTGCGGCCCGCCGCCGTCGCCTACATCGCCAACACCTCGGACATCTCCGAGTGCCTGGACTTCGCCCGCCGCCACGGCACCCCCGTCGCCATCCGCAACGGGGGCCACAGCTACGCCGGTTGGTCCAGCGGCGACGGCCGCCTCGTCATCGACGTCTCCGCGCTCAAGTCGATCCGTACCTCCTCCGGCGAGGCCCGGATCGGCGCGGGCGCCAAGCTCATCGATGTCTACACCACCCTGGGCGCGTCGGGCGTGACCGTACCCGGCGGCTCCTGCCCCACCGTGGGCATCTCCGGTCTGACCCTCGGCGGCGGCCACGGCGTCGTCTCCCGGGCATACGGGCTCACCTCCGACAACCTCACCGGCGCCAGCGTCGTCACCGCCGACGGCCGGACCCTCCAGGTGTCCAAGGACCGCGAGGCCGATCTGTTCTGGGCCCTGCGCGGCGCCGGCAACGGCAACTTCGGCGTCGTCACCGAGCTCCGCTTCCGCACCCACCGGGCCGCCGACGGCGTCACCTGCTATATGACCTGGCCGTGGGCCAAGGCGGCGACGGTGCTGCGGGCCTGGCAGAAGTGGGGCCCGGACCAGCCGGACGAGATCTGGTCGGCGCTCCACCTGGATGCCTCCCCCGGACGCACCCCGACCGTCTCGGTGAGCTGCTTCTCGCTCGGCACGTACGGCGAGCTGCAGAACGCCGTCGACCGGCTCGCCGACGGCCCGGGCGGGCCCGGCCCCGCCTCGAGAGTCACGCTGCGCCGGCGCGGCTATGTGGAGGCGATGCGGATGTACGCCGGATGCGGCGACACCGGCACCACCCAGTGCCACCTCCCGGGCAGCACGCCGGGCCGCAGTTCGTCCGGCGTCCTCCAGCGGGAGACCTACGCGGCCCGCTCCGACTTCTACGCCCGGTCCCTGAGCGAGGCGGGCGTGCGCGCGATGCTCGGCCAGGTGGAGGCGTACGGGCGCCGTACGGGCGGCGGGGGCGGGGTCAGCATCGCGCTCACCGCGCTCGGCGGGGCCGTCAACCGCGTCGCGCCGCTGGCCACCGCCTTCGTACACCGCCGCTCGCGCTTCCTGGCGCAGTACACCGCCTCCTGGGCGGCCGGCGGGGCCGGGACAGCACAGCTCTCCTGGCTCGACGGCGCCCATACGGCGATGCGGCGCCATGCGTCGGGGGCGGCGTACCAGAACTACACGGACGCGTCCCTCAAGGACTGGCGCACCGCGTACTACGGGTCGGCCGCGGACCGGCTGACCAAGCTGAAGAAACGTTACGACCCGAACCGGCTGTTCGACTTCCCGCAGGCGCTGTGAGCGCTGGGGCCCTCAGGCCCCTGAGGCCCATCGCCCCATTTGGGGCCATTAGGACTACTTCAGGCCGCCAGGTCCTTGCCGCGGCACTCGCTGCCGCCGCCCGAGGAGCGGGGCCCGGACAGCTCCGGCACGTCCTCCTCCGCGGCCTCCCCTGCCGCGGGGGCCGCGCCGGCCCGGACCAGCCAGCCCGCCCGTGAGCCCGCGATGGCCGTCGTCAGCGGGGTCAGCAGCATCATCGCGAGCGGGGCCAGCAGCAGCGCGACCGCCGTGCCCAGCGCGAACCCGCCGATGACGTCCGTCGGGTAGTGCACGCCCATATAGACGCGGCAGAACCCTTCGAGCAGCGCGAGGCCGATCGCGGCCACTCCGTAGGTCCGGCTGGCCATGAACACGCCCACGGCGATCGCCATGGTCAGCGTCGCGTGGTCGCTGACGAAGGAGAAGTCGGACTTGCCCGCCACCAGGACGTCCAGCCCCTGGTGGTCCTTGAAAGGCCGCGGCCGCTCCACGAACTCCCTGATCGGGATATTGGCGAGCAGCGCGAGACCGGCGGCCAGCGGCGCCCACACCAGCCCGGCGACGGCCGACGGCGCGTCCTGCGGGCGCTTGCGCACGCTCCACCAGGCGCCGAGCAGGACCAGGACCAGCCCGATGATGATCCCGTACTCGCCGACGAACTCCATGACGCGGTCGAACCAGTGCGGAGCGTCCTTGGCGAGTCCATTGATGTCGTAGAGCAGGCTGACATCAGGGTTCGACCCGTCCAGTGCGAGTCCAGCCATGTGCCGTGGCCCCTTATCTCTTGCCTGTCGCTACATGCGGCTGCCGGCCCCCGTTGGTGAACGCGATCGATGCCGATTGTGTCCGCTGCCGATCCACTTCCAGGAAACGCCCTCATCGAGCGAGGCGTTCCGCTCTCTACCCAACGATCACCAGGACGTTATCGAAGGGTGACCCATCGTCGCAGCTCAGCGCGGAGCCTTTACGCGGAGTTCGCCGTCGGCAACGCTTTTGCGCCATCTTTGGTCACCCGCGTCGCACCGATGTAGTCCGGCGTGTCGATCTTGTCGAACCGGATCACCGCCCCAGTGTACGGGGCGTTGATCATTTGCCCGCCGCCGACGTAGATCCCCACGTGGTGGATGGATCTCGGGTCGTTGAGGTTGTACGCGAAGAAGACCAGGTCACCCGGGAGCAGCTCGTCCCGCTTGGGATGCGGCCCGGCGTTCCACTGATCGTTGGCGACCCGCGGCAGTTCGATCCCGACGGTCTTGTACGCCGCCTTCGTCAGCCCGGAGCAGTCGAACCGCCCGCCGTCCTCCGGGGTCCCGTTACCGCCCCACAGATACGGCTTCCCGAGCTGCTTCTGCGCGAAGTAGATCGCCCCGGCCGACTGCCGCGAGGGCCGCACCTTCTGGACGGGCGCCGCGAAGCTCTTGGCCAGGGTGGTGATGGTCTTCACATAGTTCTGGGTCTCCCGGTACGGCGGCACGCCGGAGTACTTGATCACCGCGTACGCGCCCGCGTTGTAGGAGGCCAGCATGTTGTGCGTCGGATCGCCCGGGACGTCCTTCACGTACTTCGCGAGCGAGCAGTCATAGGCGGCCGCCGACGGGATCGCGTCATTCGGGTCCAGGATGTCCCGGTCGCCGTCCTTGTCGCCGTCCACGCCATGGGCCGCCCAGGTGCTCGGGATGAACTGCGCGATCCCCTTGGCGTTCGCCGGGCTCTGCGCCGTCGGGTTCCAGCCACTCTCCTGGTACAGCTGCGCGGCGAGCAGGGCGGGGTTGATCGCGGGGCACAGATTCCCCCACTTCTGGACCAGCGGCTGGTACGCGGCGGGGACGGCACCCCTGGCCAGCCCGACCGTCGTACCGCTGTTACCGCCCGCGAGGTCCGCGGCGACCATGTACGTACCGACGACGAGGAGCGCGACGAAGGAAAAGGAAACCCCGAGACCGACACTGACGCCCAGCCAGACCTTACGCACCCGCCCATCCTCCCCCATCAGCCCGTCATACGAACGTGTTTCCGCACGTACGGCGAAAATCCGCCGCCCGCCAGCCGAAACCATACGGACGGGGCAGGGCCGCCGCACCGCATGCCCCGGCCCTCCCCACCTCTGCGCCCCACCCCTGCCCCCGGTACGCCCGGCCCCACCCCTCGACCGCCTCCCGTACGGGCACGAAGCGCGTAAAGTCCGGCGCGTCCGAGCACCTCACACTCCTTAAGGACCATTGCGATGACACAGCTCGACTGGCAGCGGGCCGCGACCCCGGAGGACGGAGAGCAGGAGGCCTATCTGGAGGTGGCCGCGGGCCCCGATGGCCGGATCTACATGCGCGAGAGCAACGACCCCGACAACATCGTGGTGACGACCCAGGCGAAGTGGGAGGCGTTCATCAAGGGGGTCAAGGCCGGCGAGTTCGACGACTTCGCGGAGGAGTAAGGCGGCGCGAGCGGCGAGAGAGCCGGGGCGGAGCGCGAGCGGCGAGGGGCTCGCCGATCTCCGGCCCCCGCCACTGATCGTTGCCCAGCGCCCACGTGCGTGATACACACAGTGACCAGAGAGCCCTACGTTGACGCTTTTGTACGCCGGTCAGGTCATCGTGGTCCACAACACGTACGAGATCCGCCAAGAAATGCCGCCAAGTCGACATGCGGAAGCGGGATCGTCAGCGAAGATAGAGGCTGGCATGTGCCAACCGACGATGGCACACAACTACCCATAAGGGGCGGTGAGTTCTAATGTTTCTAGCGGCCGACAAGGGCGATATCAACACCATCATCGGCGGAATCGCCCCAGACTGGGGCCCCTTCGGCGACCTGGGCGGCGAGGCCCGCGTCATGATCGAGGTGGTGATGGCCGTAGCCCTGCTGCTCTGCTTCGGCATCGCCATCTGGGGCGCGGCCAAGCAGCGGATCGGCGCGACCGCGCTGCGCGACACCTTCAGCGCCGAACAGGGCAAGGGTCTGATCGTCGCCGGGCTGACCGGTGTGTTCATCATCGGCTCACTGGGCACTGTCTTCACGATCGTGTACGGCATGGCCGTCTAGCGCACCACCCGCTCACACAGCCGACCCCCCACGCGCGGCGCACCCCCGTCCCCAAGCCTCCGCCCCCGAGCCCCCTACCGGTCCCCTCCCCCACCGAGGCTGCTTCCTGATGCCCGCTTCGCCCCTTGAGGTCGTGTCAGCTTGATGTCCACTCACACCGTCGCGCTCCAGAGTCAGTCCGCGCCGCTACCGTCGTATAGGGGCGAGGCTGTCTCGGTTGACACGTTTGAAGGGGCGTACGTGCGATGAGTCTGGGCGGCGATGACGGATACGGCGGCGACTACGGCCAGGACCCGATCCGTACGGGCGGCGCGTCCTCCAGAGGCCACCTGACGCGCACCCGCCTCCCCGAAGGCGACGACGACCCCTTCGCCCCACCCCGCCGAGGCGCCACCCGCCCCGGCAAGCCCAGCCGGAACCTGGTCACCGTGGTGGGCGTCGTCGTGCTCCTCATCGCGGCCATCGCCTTCGCCAACCGCGGCGGCGGAAAGAGCTCCTCCGACGGCGACACCAACAACGACTCCGGCACCAGCACGCACAGCCGGGCGACAGCCCCGACGGGGGAGCGGCCCGTGGAGGGGAAGAACGACGCGACGGGGATCGCGTCGGGGTTCGCCAAGACGGAGCAGGGGGCGCAGAGTGCGGCGGCGAATTACGCGGTGGCGCTGGGGTCGGCCGACATGTTCAAGACCGCCAGTCGGCGGCAGATCGTGAGCGCGATCTATGCCCCGGACGCCGCGACCGCCCGACTGAAGCGCCTCGACAAGGCCTTCTCGGGTACCAAGATCTTGCCGAGCGCAGGCCTTGATTCCAACGGCAACCCTCCGGACGGCATGACATTCGTATCCCGTGCCAACCCGGTGGGCACCAAGGTGGAGAAATTCAAGGGCGACACGGCCCAAATCGCGGTATGGCAATCCCTCCTCTTCGGCATCGCAGGTGAAGGGTCGACCAAACCTGTCTCCGAGGGCTGGTACACGGACACGTTCGAACTGCAATGGATCAAGGGTGACTGGAAGGTAACCAAGTACACCCAGAAGGACGGCCCGGCACCTGTCGGCCGCGACCAAGCCGCCGCCTCCGCCGAGGACATGGCGAACGCTGTAAAAGGTTTCGGAGGGTTCACATATGCCCGCTAACCGCCGTCGCGCCCTCTTGATCAGTTCCGCAGCGGCAGTCATCCAAGCCGCAGTCGTCCTTCTCGCGAGTCACGCTGCCGCCGCCCCGTCGCCCACCCCAACCCCCTCCGGCAGTGACGACTGCGGACTTGACGGCCAGTACAGCGATCTGTGTGACGGCAACAGTGACGGGGGCGGCACTTCCGACCCCACCTCCCCCCTCGACCCCGCCGCCTCCCTCGCCCGCGGCTGCGCCAACGCCGCCTCCTGGCTCGTCGGCAAACTCTCCGACCTCGTCAAAGAGACCGCGACCGTCGACTTCACCAACGAGGCCTTCCTCCGCCAGTACGCCGTCGTCTTCGCCGCCTCGACCGTCCTCACCCTCATCCTCTGGCTGCTCGCCGTCGCCAAGCGCGCCATCCGCGGGGTTCCGCTCGGCGAGGCGCTGTCCGAGGCCATAGGTTTCCTGTGGCTGACGGTCCTGGCCTCCGCCTTCACGCCGCTCATCCTCTATACGGTCGTCACGGCGACCGACGCCGTCACCAAGGCCATCGCCTCGGGCACCGGCGCGGACAACGACGCCTTCTTCGGTTCGTTCGCCCAGGCCCTGAAGAGGGACGAGGACATCGGCGGCGGGCCGATCATGCTCATCGTCGTGTCGCTGGTGACCATCCTCGCCGCCGGCGTGCTCTGCCTCGAGCTCGTCATCCGCGCCGCCCTCCTCTACGTCGGCGCGCTGCTGGGCACCGCCGTCTACTCGGGCCTGGTCGACAAGAACATGTGGGGGCATGTACGCCGCTGGGCGGGGATCATGATCGCGGTGATTCTCGTCAAGCCGGTGGTCGTCATAGTGCTCGCCCTGGCCGGGGCGCTGTCCGCGTCCGACAAGGGACCTGACGCCTTCTCGGCCGTTGTCTCCGGCCTCGCGATCATCATCCTCGCCATCTTCGCGAGCGCGATGATCTACCGCTTCGTGCCCGGCTTCGGCGATGAGATCGTCAAGGCCCGCAGCGCCAGCGCGGACCCGGCGTCCCGCCAGGCCGCCGCCATCATCAGCTCTCCGGCCGCCCTGGTGAAGCAGGGCATCAACACCCACAGCGCCCGCGGAGGCGACGGCGGAGGCGGGGGCGGCGCGTCCGGCCCCACGCAGGCAAAGCCCGCCAACCCGGTCTCCGGCGGCGTCGCCGCGCACGGCTCCCGCGGCGGAGGCGGGGGCGGTCAAGGCGGCGGAGGCGGGGGCGGCGCCGCACGCCCCAGCAGCGCCGGTGGCGGAGGCGGCGGGGCCGCCTCCGCGGCCCGCGCGCAGAACCGTGGTTCCAGCAACAACCCCGGAGGTGACCGGCGGTGACGATCGAGGCCCCGTCTCACATCGCGCCTCGCCGCACATATCTGATCGGGCGCGCCCGCCCCAGCGCGATCGTCGGCAAGAACCGCGAGACCGGCGAGATCGCGTTGATCATCGGGGGCGCGTTCCTCGGCATGATGTGCGGGCTGCTGGTCCCGGTGCTGATGCTGCGCATCGTCACCCTGGTGGGCTTCCCGACCCTCGCGCTGGCCGCCGTCTACGTCCCGTACAACGGCCGCACCTTCTACAGGTGGTTCGAAATCAACCGCTCCTACAAGCGCATCGTGCGCAACGGCGCCGCCTACCGCTCCACCACCGCCGAGGCCGGCACCCGCCTCGACGGCCGTGAGGTCGAGGTCGGCCCGCCGCCCGGCATCGGCAGGATCAACTGGCTGGCGGCCCCGTTCGGCCCGGACGAGATCGCGGTGCTCCTGCACGCCGACCGCCGCACCGTCACCGCCGCCATCGAGATCGAGGGCCCGGGCGTCGGGCTGCGGGACAGCGAGGACCAGGAGGCGCTGGTCGATCGGTTCGGCACCCTGCTCAAGCACGTGGCCAACGGCGACGGCTTTGTGACCCGCCTGCAGATGCTGGCCCGCACCCTCCCCGCCGACCCCGACGCACACGCCAAGGACGTGGAGCGGCGCGGCGACGCAGACGCCCCCATCTGGCTCAAGGACTCCTACGACCAGTTGCAGTCGATGGTCTCCACCTCCTCCGAGCAGCACCGCGCCTACCTGGTCGCCTGCATGCACTACACCCGTGATCTGGCGGCCGAGGCCCAGGCCATCGCGCGCGCCACCCGCCACAGCGCCGGCGGCCGCAGGCTCGACAAGGACGCGGGCCTGGCCGTGGTCATGGCGCGCGAGCTGACCGACATCTGCGCCCGGCTCGCCGAGGCCGACATCCGGGTACGCCAGCCGCTCGGCCAGGGCCGGCTGGCCTCGCTCATCCACTCCATGTACGACCCGGACCACCCCATCGACCACATCCAGGCCATGACCCAGCGGAACGCCTGGCCGGCCGAGCTGGACGCGATGGAGCCCACCTTCCTACAGGCCAAGACCCGCGAGTCGAGCACCCGCGAGCCCTGGTGCCACGCCACCGCCTGGGTGAAGGAGTGGCCGATGACCCCCGTCGGGGTCAACTTCCTCGCCCCGCTCCTGGTCCACACCCCCGATGTCATCCGTACGGTCGCCGTCTGCATGGACCTGGAGCCGACCGAGATCGCGATCGAGCGGATGCTGACGGAGAAGACCAACGACGAGGCGGAGGCCAGCCGCGCCGCCAAGATGAACCGCACCGTCGACCCGCGCGACATCGCCGCGCACGGACGGCTCGACCAGCGCGGCGAGGACCTGGCGAGCGGCGCCGCGGGCGTCAACCTCGTCGGCTACATCACCGTCTCCTCCCGCTCCCCCGAGGCGCTGGCCCGCGACAAACGGACCATCAGGGCCTCGGCGGGCAAGAGCTATCTCAAGCTCGAGTGGTGCGACCGCGAGCACCACCGGGCCTTTGTGAACACACTGCCGTTCGCGACCGGCATCCGGCGATAGAGCGATAGAGCGATAGAGACGACTGGGACGATAGGGGCTCTGCCGTGGCCGATCCGATTGGCGCCATCACCGAGACGTTCACCAGCTTCCTGTTCGGGAAGGTGGAGACGACCCGGATGCCGGTCCGTACGTCCACGGGGCAGGCGCAGGCCGTCTATCTGCCCACCGCCGCACCGGGCCTGGGCGACTCGGGCGTGATCATCGGGCGGGAGGTGTACTCCGGCAAGGGGTACATCTACGACCCGTTCCAGCTGTACGGACAGCAGCTGCCCGCCCCGCACTGGCTGGTGCTCGGCGAGTCCGGAAACGGCAAGTCGGCCCTGGAGAAGACCTACGTCCTGCGGCAGCTGCGGTTCCGCGACCGCCAGGTCGTGGTGCTCGACGCCCAGGGCGAGGACGGCGTCGGCGAGTGGGCCTTGATCGCCCAGGAGCTGGGCATCACCCCCATCCGGCTCGACCCGATGGCCGCCCTGGACGGCGGCATCCGCCTCAACCCCCTGGACCCCGCGATCACCACGACGGGGCAGCTCGCCCTGCTCCGTACGATCATCGAGGTCGCGATGGGCCACGGCCTCGACGAGCGCTCCGGATTCGCCCTCAAGGTCGCCCACGCCTACGTCAACCAGACCATCGTCGACCGCCAGCCGGTGCTGACCGACATCGTCGACCAGCTGCGCCACCCCGAGGCGGACTCGGCGGAGGCCATGAACGTCGACATAGACGACGTACGGGCCTGGGGCCTGGACGTCGCCCTGGTGCTCGACCGGCTCGTCGACGGCGATCTGCGCGGCATGTTCGACGGTCCGACGACGGCGGGCATCGACCTGAGCGCGCCCCTCATCGTCTTCGACCTGTCCCACATCGACCGCAATTCGATCGCCATGCCGATCCTCATGGCGATCGTCGGCGTGTGGCTGGAGCACACCTGGATCCGGCCGGACCGCAAGAAGCGCATCTTCCTGGTCGAAGAGGCCTGGCACATCATCAACTCGCCCTTCGTCGCGCAGCTCTTCCAGCGGCTGCTGAAGTTCGGGCGCCGCCTCGGCCTGTCCTTCGTCGCCGTCGTCCACCACCTGTCCGACGTGGTCGACGGCGCGGCGGCCCGGGAGGCCGCGGCGATACTCAAGATGGCGTCGACCCGGACCATCTATGCCCAGAAGGCCGACGAGGCACGGGCCACGGGACGGGTGCTGGGCCTGCCGCGCTGGGCGGTCGAGATCATCCCGACCCTGTCGCCCGGCATCGCGGTCTGGGACGTCAACGGCAATGTCCAGGTCGTCAAGCACCTGATCACCGAGGCCGAGCGGCCGCTGGTCTACACCGACCGGGCCATGACGGAGGATGCGCTGGCCGTCCAGCTGGCGGCCGAAGCCGAAGCGGAGGCCGAGGAGCGGGCGGCCGCGGCGGTGGAGCGGCGGATGGCCGAGGAGGCCGCCGAGGCGGGCGCGTACGACGGGCCCTCGTACGGGTCGACGGTGGCCTGACATGGCGGCGGGGCGGGCCCACCATGGCCGCGGGGACTACGACGGCCACGGGGACTACGGTGGCCACGACGGCCATGGCGGTCCCGGAGAGCCGGGCAGACCCCCGGCCGCGCAGGGCGGCATCCCGGACGGGCTGCTGCTCGGCTCCATCGTCTTCCTCCTGGGGCTGACCGGGCTGGTGTGGACCGCGACCGGGCTGGCCGGGCTCTTCGCCCACGGCGCCTGGCCGGACGGCGTGCGCTTCCTCCGTACGCCCCTGGCGATGCGCGCACTGGCCCAACAGCCCCACGACCTCGGCGCGGCATGGCCCGACACGCCGAAGGAGCAGCTGTCGGGATACGGGTTGTTCTGGGGCCTGTTCATCAGCGAGCTGATGGTGCTGATCGTGCTGACGGTATTCGTCATCGGCACGCTCACCCGCTATCGCGCCGTACGCGCCAGGCGCCGCGCGGCCCGGCAGGAGGCCGCCGCGGCGAAGTGGCGGACCGCCCAGTACGACGCGCCCGGCCCGCCCGCCGCCCGCCCGGGGCGGGGCGGGGGGCATGGCACGGGTCGAGGTTCTGGACGGGCCTCTGACACGGACTGGCGCCGGGCTGAGGAAGGACACGGGTACGTTCCCGGGGCGGGCGCCGCCGCGGGACACCCGTACGGGCCCGAGAACAGCCCCGTGCACGCCGCCGACAGGCCGGGAGGACTGGGAACGCCGGGAGGGCCGGGAGGTCCGGGGCAGGACGCCACCGCCCTCGGAGCGGCGTCGGGCCCACCGCCGCACGGCCGGCCGGGCTCGCCGGGCGCATGGCCCAACGGCGCCGCGGCATACGACCACAGCGCCCCGAACCCCGAAGCGGGTTCCTCAGCGGGCGCCCCGCCGGGGTGGAACGCCACACCCGCCGGCGTCCCGGGCCATGGCGCCGGTACGGCTCAGGGGACACAGCGAGGCATCGACAGCGACACGGCGGGCACCGACGACCGGACAACCGGCGGTCCCGGCCCCGGCCCCACCGCACGGCAGGCCGACCGGGCAACGGCCGCCACCGGGCAGCCCGGCGCCCCCACAGCCCCGTACGGGCCCTGGAACGGCGACGCCGGCACCGCGGCGCCCCACCACATCGCCGAGCAGCGGGCGGGCGCATGGGGCGGCGCGGGCGGTCCCGACGGCGCGGCCAACACGGCTGGCGCGGGCGTGGGGCCTCCCGCCGAGCGCTCGGCGGCTGCGGCTCAGCCGGTGCCCACCCCTCGCGGCGGGCCGGGGTTCCCCGGCGCCGAGGTGACGCACTCCCGCGTCCTCTACGGCACGCAGCGCGGCGACGCCGCGTCCCAGGCCGTTCTGGAGGCCGTCGGCCCGGTCCTGGTCGTCACCAGTGACGCCGCGCTGTGGACGACGACCAAGGACGCGCGCGCGAAGTTCGGCCCCACCCATGTCTTCGACCCGTCCCACCTCCTCGACACCCCGGCCCGGCTGCGCTGGAACCCAGCGGCGGGCTGTGAGTCCCGCGATGCCGCGGCCGCCCGGGCCACGGCGCTCCTCGCCCCCGTACGCCCCCTCCACGCCGTGGACCGGCCCATGGCGGAGGCCGCGGAGACCATGCTCCGCTGCTGGCTGCACGCGGCCGCCGTGGACGGCCGCCCGTTCCGCCACGTGCACCGCTGGGCGCAGGGGAACTCGGCACACGAGCCAGTACGGATCCTGCGGACCCACGCGAAGGCGGCCGGCGGCGCCGCGGGCGAGCTGGAGGCCATGCTCACCGCTCACCCCGAACGCCGGGACATGGCCCAGGAACTGACGGCCCGTGCCCTCGCCGCGCTGTCCTCGATCCACATCAGGGACGCCTGCAACCCCGGCCGTTCCGACACCCTCGCGTTGGAGTCATTCATCGGCGAAGGGGGAACGCTGTATGTGATGGGCGAGTCCATTGAGGACCCGCGGACCCATCCGGGTGCGATGCCCTTGTTGACCGCACTCGCCTCGCACGTGGTCGAGCACGGCCGGCGCATGGCCGAACGGTCATCCTCCGGTCGGCTCGACCCACCACTCACCCTCGTCCTGGACGACGTCGCGGCCGTGGCACCGCTGCCCCAGCTGCCGGACCTGCTGGCCCAGGGCGCGTCGCAGGGCCTGCCCACACTGGCCCTGATGCGCTCCCAGGAGCAGGCCCGCGCACGGTGGCCGCACCGCACCCTGGTCGGCTGAGGGATCCTCCCGTGCACCGCGGCTGGTTCCGCCTGGCAGGACGGTCCTCAACACGGTCCCCAACACGGTCCTCAACGCAAAAATGCCTCGGTCCCGAGTATCTTTCGATACTCGGGACCGAGGCTAAAAATTGTTCGGCGGTGTCCTACTCTCCCACAGGGTCCCCCCTGCAGTACCATCGGCGCTGAAAGGCTTAGCTTCCGGGTTCGGAATGTAACCGGGCGTTTCCCTAACGCAATAACCACCGAAACACTATGAAGAAAACAACCAGAACCCTCGCAGGGCTCAATGGTCGTTACTTCAGAACAACACAGTGGACGCGAGCAACTGAGGACAAGCCCTCGGCCTATTAGTACCAGTCAACTCCACCGGTCACCCGGCTTCCATATCTGGCCTATCAACCCAGTCGTCTACTGGGAGCCTTACCCCATCAAGTGGGTGGGAGCCCTCATCTCGAAGCAGGCTTCCCGCTTAGATGCTTTCAGCGGTTATCCCTCCCGAACGTAGCCAACCAGCCATGCCCTTGGCAGGACAACTGGCACACCAGAGGTTCGTCCGTCCCGGTCCTCTCGTACTAGGGACAGCCCTTCTCAAGACTCCTACGCGCACAGCGGATAGGGACCGAACTGTCTCACGACGTTCTAAACCCAGCTCGCGTACCGCTTTAATGGGCGAACAGCCCAACCCTTGGGACCGACTCCAGCCCCAGGATGCGACGAGCCGACATCGAGGTGCCAAACCATCCCGTCGATATGGACTCTTGGGGAAGATCAGCCTGTTATCCCCGGGGTACCTTTTATCCGTTGAGCGACGGCGCTTCCACAAGCCACCGCCGGATCACTAGTCCCGACTTTCGTCCCTGCTCGACCCGTCGGTCTCACAGTCAAGCTCCCTTGTGCACTTACACTCAACACCTGATTGCCAACCAGGCTGAGGGAACCTTTGGGCGCCTCCGTTACTCTTTAGGAGGCAACCGCCCCAGTTAAACTACCCACCAGACACTGTCCCTGATCCGGATCACGGACCCAGGTTAGACATCCAGCACGACCAGAGTGGTATTTCAACAATGACTCCACCATGACTGGCGTCACAGCTTCACAGTCTCCCACCTATCCTACACAAGCCGAACCGAACACCAATATCAAGCTATAGTAAAGGTCCCGGGGTCTTTCCGTCCTGCTGCGCGAAACGAGCATCTTTACTCGTAATGCAATTTCACCGGGCCTATGGTTGAGACAGTCGAGAAGTCGTTACGCCATTCGTGCAGGTCGGAACTTACCCGACAAGGAATTTCGCTACCTTAGGATGGTTATAGTTACCACCGCCGTTTACTGGCGCTTAAGTTCTCAGCTTCGCCACACCGAAATGTGACTAACCGGTCCCCTTAACGTTCCAGCACCGGGCAGGCGTCAGTCCGTATACATCGCCTTACGGCTTCGCACGGACCTGTGTTTTTAGTAAACAGTCGCTTCTCGCTGGTCTCTGCGGCCACCACCAGCTCCGAGCGCAAAGCTCATCACCAGCAATGGCCCCCCTTCTCCCGAAGTTACGGGGGCATTTTGCCGAGTTCCTTAACCATAGTTCACCCGAACGCCTCGGTATTCTCTACCTGACCACCTGAGTCGGTTTAGGGTACGGGCCGCCATGAAACTCGCTAGAGGCTTTTCTCGACAGCATAGGATCATCCACTTCACCACAATCGGCTCGGCATCAGGTCTCACCCCTTATGAGGGACGGATTTACCTACCCCTCGGGCTACACCCTTACCCCGGGACAACCACCGCCCGGGCTGGACTACCTTCCTGCGTCACCCCATCACTCACCTAATACAGGTCTGGTCCGTCGGCTCCACCACTCCCCTTCACCCGAAGGATCCAGGGCGGCTTCACGGACTTAGCATCGCCTGGTTCAGCGCTGGCGCTTCAAAGCGGGTACCGGAATATCAACCGGTTGTCCATCGACTACGCCTGTCGGCCTCGCCTTAGGTCCCGACTTACCCTGGGCAGATCAGCTTGACCCAGGAACCCTTAGTCAATCGGCGCACACGTTTCCCACGTGTGAATCGCTACTCATGCCTGCATTCTCACTCGTGAACCGTCCACAACTCGCTTCCGCGGCTGCTTCACCCGGCACACGACGCTCCCCTACCCATCACAACAGCCGTTAGGCCTTATGCTGCAATGACACGACTTCGGCGGTACGCTTGAGCCCCGCTACATTGTCGGCGCGGAATCACTTGACCAGTGAGCTATTACGCACTCTTTCAAGGATGGCTGCTTCTAAGCCAACCTCCTGGTTGTCTCTGCGACTCCACATCCTTTCCCACTTAGCGCACGCTTAGGGGCCTTAGTCGATGCTCTGGGCTGTTTCCCTCTCGACCATGGAGCTTATCCCCCACAGTCTCACTGCCGCGCTCTCACTTACCGGCATTCGGAGTTTGGCTAAGGTCAGTAACCCGGTAGGGCCCATCGCCTATCCAGTGCTCTACCTCCGGCAAGAAACACACGACGCTGCACCTAAATGCATTTCGGGGAGAACCAGCTATCACGGAGTTTGATTGGCCTTTCACCCCTAACCACAGGTCATCCCCCAGGTTTTCAACCCTGGTGGGTTCGGTCCTCCACGAAGTCTTACCTCCGCTTCAACCTGCCCATGGCTAGATCACTCCGCTTCGGGTCTTGGGCGCGCTACTCAACCGCCCTATTCGGACTCGCTTTCGCTACGGCTACCCCACACGGGTTAACCTCGCAACACACCGCAAACTCGCAGGCTCATTCTTCAAAAGGCACGCAGTCACGACGCAAGAACAAAGTCCTTGCGCGACGCTCCCACGGCTTGTAGGCACACGGTTTCAGGTACTATTTCACTCCGCTCCCGCGGTACTTTTCACCATTCCCTCACGGTACTATCCGCTATCGGTCACCAGGGAATATTTAGGCTTAGCGGGTGGTCCCGCCAGATTCACACGGGATTTCTCGGGCCCCGTGCTACTTGGGAAATACACAAGAGAGCCGTCATGATTTCAGCTACGGGGGTCTTACCCTCTACGCCGGGCCTTTCGCATGCCCTTCGCCTATCACAACGGTTTCTGACTCTCCGACCAGCCGGCAGACTGATCAAGCACACTCCCACAACCCCGTATGCGCAACCCCTGCCGGGTATCACACACATACGGTTTAGCCTCATCCGGTTTCGCTCGCCACTACTCCCGGAATCACGGTTGTTTTCTCTTCCTGCGGGTACTGAGATGTTTCACTTCCCCGCGTTCCCTCCACATACCCTATGTGTTCAGGTATGGGTGACAGCCCATGACGACTGCCGGGTTTCCCCATTCGGACACCCCCGGATCAAAGCTCGGTTGACAGCTCCCCGGGGCCTATCGCGGCCTCCCACGTCCTTCATCGGTTCCTGGTGCCAAGGCATCCACCGTGCGCCCTTAAAAACTTGGCCACAGATGCTCGCGTCCACTGTGCAGTTCTCAAGCAACGACCAGCCACCCGTCACCCACCCACAATCAGGGCAGTTCACCGGGACCGGCGTCAATGAGGAAGCAGGCTCTCGCCCGTGCCCTCAGACACCCAACAGCGTGCCCGACACAACCCGATGATCAAAACCCTGTTCCACGCCCCCGAAGGAGCAGTACTAGAGGCTTTCACACCTGACTGTGCCGAGTAGTCAACGTTCCACCCATGAGCAACCGTGCGAGTCATGCGCTCGCAGTCGGCTATGTGCTCCTTAGAAAGGAGGTGATCCAGCCGCACCTTCCGGTACGGCTACCTTGTTACGACTTCGTCCCAATCGCCAGTCCCA
Source organism: Streptomyces sp. LZ34 (assembly GCF_053890475.1). NCBI lineage: Bacteria > Bacillati > Actinomycetota > Actinomycetes > Kitasatosporales > Streptomycetaceae > Streptomyces > Streptomyces sp. LZ34. Next base: position 6,972,742 of record NZ_CM132680.1, on the reverse strand, counting down.
CCTTCGACGACTCCCTCCCACAAGGGGTTGGGCCACCGGCTTCGGGTGTTACCGACTTTCGTGACGTGACGGGCGGTGTGTACAAGGCCCGGGAACGTATTCACCGCAGCAATGCTGATCTGCGATTACTAGCGACTCCGACTTCATGGGGTCGAGTTGCAGACCCCAATCCGAACTGAGACCGGCTTTTTGAGATTCGCTCCACCTCACGGTATCGCAGCTCATTGTACCGGCCATTGTAGCACGTGTGCAGCCCAAGACATAAGGGGCATGATGACTTGACGTCGTCCCCACCTTCCTCCGAGTTGACCCCGGCAGTCTCCTGTGAGTCCCCATCACCCCGAAGGGCATGCTGGCAACACAGAACAAGGGTTGCGCTCGTTGCGGGACTTAACCCAACATCTCACGACACGAGCTGACGACAGCCATGCACCACCTGTACACCGACCACAAGGGGGCACCCATCTCTGGATGTTTCCGGCGTATGTCAAGCCTTGGTAAGGTTCTTCGCGTTGCGTCGAATTAAGCCACATGCTCCGCCGCTTGTGCGGGCCCCCGTCAATTCCTTTGAGTTTTAGCCTTGCGGCCGTACTCCCCAGGCGGGGAACTTAATGCGTTAGCTGCGGCGCGGACAACGTGGAATGTCGCCCACACCTAGTTCCCAACGTTTACGGCGTGGACTACCAGGGTATCTAATCCTGTTCGCTCCCCACGCTTTCGCTCCTCAGCGTCAGTATCGGCCCAGAGATCCGCCTTCGCCACCGGTGTTCCTCCTGATATCTGCGCATTTCACCGCTACACCAGGAATTCCGATCTCCCCTACCGAACTCTAGCCTGCCCGTATCGAATGCAGACCCGGGGTTAAGCCCCGGGCTTTCACATCCGACGTGACAAGCCGCCTACGAGCTCTTTACGCCCAATAATTCCGGACAACGCTTGCGCCCTACGTATTACCGCGGCTGCTGGCACGTAGTTAGCCGGCGCTTCTTCTGCAGGTACCGTCACTTTCGCTTCTTCCCTGCTGAAAGAGGTTTACAACCCGAAGGCCGTCATCCCTCACGCGGCGTCGCTGCATCAGGCTTTCGCCCATTGTGCAATATTCCCCACTGCTGCCTCCCGTAGGAGTCTGGGCCGTGTCTCAGTCCCAGTGTGGCCGGTCGCCCTCTCAGGCCGGCTACCCGTCGTCGCCTTGGTAGGCCATCACCCCACCAACAAGCTGATAGGCCGCGGGCTCATCCTGCACCGCCGGAGCTTTCCACCCAGTAAGATGCCTCACCAGGTAATATCCGGTATTAGACCCCGTTTCCAGGGCTTGTCCCAGAGTGCAGGGCAGATTGCCCACGTGTTACTCACCCGTTCGCCACTAATCCCCAGCCGAAGCCGGTTCATCGTTCGACTTGCATGTGTTAAGCACGCCGCCAGCGTTCGTCCTGAGCCAGGATCAAACTCTCCGTGAATGCTTCCGGGCTATCCCGGCAACACCACGAGAGCGGAGCAGGCCGGAGGAATAATCCAGCCCGCTCACAGCGTCCTCGCTGTGTGTTTTTCTTCAAAGGAACCTCGTCCGACCAAACCGATCCGGATTGAACCGGCCGATCGTACGGGGTATCAACATATCTGGCGTTGACTTTTGGCACGCTGTTGAGTTCTCAAGGAACGGACGCTTCCTTTGAAACCGTTTCACCGGTCTCTCCGGGCGCTTCCCTTCGGTGTTTCCAACCTTACCAGATCCGTTTTCCGTTCCGTTCCCGGTCCGAATTCCGTTTCCGGCCCCCTGTTGGAGCGGGGTCTTTCGCGCCTTCCGGCGTGCTCACTACGTTAGCGGATTTCCTCCGAGGCTCATAATCGAGCTTCTGGGCCGAATTCCGGGCACGCCGAAATCCATCCCGATGAGGGGCCGTGCAGTAGTGGTTTGCCGCCGGTGCGGCGTGAGTGGCTGTCGAGGAACCGCTAAGGCTCTGTGACAACCCGGAGAACAGTACACGACACTCCGAAGGCCATCAACCTTGTGGCCTTGCGTACCCGCAGGGCGTACGGTCTGGGCCCATGACCAACCATGCGCTGCGCACTCACCAGTGGTGGCCCGCCTGACCGGCGGCCCACCATTGCGCATCGCATCCACACGGCCGCCGCTCCGGCGGCCGTTCGTGCGTCTCCCTCTCGCACAAGCCGGTCCGGCCGGTCCGCGGCGGTCCCGACGACGGCGGGAGACGGCACCTCATGCCACAGCCACACGCACAAGCGCGGATCTTCAGCGGGATCAAGCCCACGGGCCATCTGACGCTCGGGAACTACCTCGGAGCCGTACGGCGGTGGGTCCGGGAGGACCAGCACCACGCCGACGCGCTCCTCTGCGTCGTCGATCTGCATGCCCTCACCGTGGAGCATGACCCGGCCCGGGTGCGGAGACTCAGCCGGCAGGCGGCCACGCTGATGCTGGCCTCCGGGCTGGATCCGGATCGCTGCACGGTGTTTGTGCAGAGCCACGTGGACGAGCATGCGCGGCTGTCCTACCTGATGGAGTGCACAGCCACGGACGGCGAGATGCGGCGGATGATCCAGTACAAGGAGAAGGCCGCGCGGGAGCAGGCGCGCGGACGCAGTGTGCGGCTGTCGCTGCTCACCTATCCGGCGCTGATGGCCGCGGACATCCTCGTGTACGGCACGGACGAGGTGCCGGTCGGGGACGACCAGGCGCAGCATGTGGAGCTGGCCCGGACGCTGGCCCAGCGGTTCAACCAGCGTTATGGGCCGGTCTTCACCGTGCCCCGGATGACGCGCCCGGCGGTCGCCGCCCGCGTCATGGACCTTCAGGACCCGACCTCGAAGATGGGCAAGTCGCACGCCGAGGCGGCGGGCATCGTCTATCTCCTCGACGAGGAGGACGCGGTCCGCAGAAAGGTGATGCGGGCGGTGACGGACAGCGGGAGCGAGGTCGCGTACGACCGGGAGGCGCAGCCCGGGGTGGCCAATCTGCTGGAGATGCTCGCAGCGTGCACCGACGGCGGGACGCCGGAGGAGCTGGCCGGCGTGTACTCCTCGTACGGGGCGCTGAAGAAGGACACGGCCGAGGCGGTGGTGGAGCTGCTGCGGCCGATCCGGGTCCGCCACGCGGAGCTGTGCGCCGACCCCTCATATGTGGACGGGGTGCTGCGGGCGGGGGCGGAGCGGGCGCGGGGGCTGGCGCGGCCGCGGGTGGACGCCGCGTACGAGGCGGTGGGGCTGCTGCCGCCCAGCTGAGCCCGGCCTGCCCGGTTGAGCCCAGCCTGCCCGGCTGAGCCCGTCGGGTCGCGGCCGCTCCGTCGGCTCCGGCTCCCGGCCGTCCCCGTCGCAGCCTCCGCCCCCGCTCCCGCCCGGTCAGCCGTTGCCGGAGGCGAGCTCGCGGCTGCGGTCGCGGGCCGCCTCCAGTGCGGCGATCAGCGCGGCGCGCACGCCGTGGCTCTCCAGCTCGCGGATGGCGCTGATCGTGGTGCCGGCCGGTGAGGTCACCGCCTCGCGCAGCTTGACCGGGTGCTCTCCGCTGTCGCGGAGCATCACGGCGGCGCCGATCGCCGCCTGGACGATCAGGTCGTGGGCCTTGTCGCGAGGCAGGCCCAGCAGGATCCCCGCGTCGGTCATCGCCTCGACGAGGAAGTAGAAGTACGCGGGGCCGGAGCCGGAGAGCGCGGTCGCGGCGTCCTGCTGGCTCTCGGGGACGCGCAGGGTCTTGCCGACGCCGCCGAAGATCGCCTCCGCGTGTGCCAGGTGCTCCTCGGTGGCATGGCTGCCGGCCGAGATGACCGACATGGCCTCGTCGACCAGGGCGGGGGTGTTGGTCATGACCCGGACGACCGGGGCGCCGGCGGCCAGGCGTTCCTCGAAGAAGGCGGTCGGGATGCCCGCCGCGCCGGAGATCACCAGCCGGTCGGCGGGGACGTGCGGGGCGAGCTCGTCGAGGAGTGCGCCCATGTCCTGCGGCTTGACGGTGAGGATGAGGGTGTCGGCGATCTTGGCGGCCTCGGCGTTGGAGACGGCCTCGACGCCGTGGCGGGCCCGGAGCTCTTCGGCGCGTTCCGGGCGGCGGGCCGTGACCAGCAGGTCGGACGGGGCCCAGCCGCTGCGGATCATTCCACTGAGAAGGGCTTCGCCGATCTTTCCCGTGCCGAGCACGGCGACCTTCTCGGTGACCTTCCCCGTGACTTTCTCGGTGACCTTCTCCGTGGCCTTCTCCGTGGCCTTCTCCGTCATGGTGCGGCTCACCTCGCGAATTGCTGTGTTGCTGCGCGTACGGAGCCATCCTCGCACCGGGGGCGGGGTAGGTGTGTGAAGCGTCCAGGTGGCGGTACGGAGGCCCGGCGCGTCGCGGGGGCGCGTCCGCGCGGGCGTCCGCCGGGGCAATCGGAGCTGCTCACTCCCGTTAGATGACTCCGCGTTCACAGTTCGGTTACATAGCGACTTGCAAATGGTCACGACCCTTTGGACATAATGGAGTTCGGTGTCCAACTCGTGACCAGAGGGGAGGCGATGGTGAGGACCATCGGGCAGGCCGGCCGTGTGCTGTTCGCCGCGGTGTCCGTGCTGCTCGCCCTCTTCATCGCCGCCGACTGCGCATCGGCGCAGGTCACCCACCCCCAGATGGTGGCCACCGCATCCGTGGCCGAGTCCCGGCCGGCCGTCAAGGTCACCGCGTCCTCGCATGACGACGCCGGGGCCGATGACTGCCAGGGGCTCCGCGGCGCACGGGCACCCCTCACCGCACCCACCCCCAGCGGCAAACCCGGATGTGTGTGCGGTTGCGACGCCGGGCGGCTGGAGCCGCGTACCACGGCCGTCGCGCCTCTCACGGGACGGCAGGCCGTCCCCGTGTCGAGATCCGGCGAACTGCCGGTCTCCCTCCAGATCTTCCGCTGCTGAGAGACACCCCGCCCTGCCGCGGCGGTCAACCACGCTCTCTCCGCTCATCAGCAGCGCAACAGCAGCTCATCAGCCAGCGAACTCATCAGCTAGCGACCGATTCCATCGATCCCGACTGACGCAGCGCTACGTCGCGCCCGCGCCTGCCCTTGTGCCGGTGCCGGGGCGCACTGGAGGCAACCCTCATGCCATTGCAAAAGACCCTTCTCAACCGTTTCCGCGGGGCGGGCGGCACCGACGGCTCTTCCGCCGGTGCCGGCACCTTCCGCGCCGACTTCACCGCTTCTCTCGTCGTCTTTCTCGTCGCCGTGCCCTTGTGCGTGGGCGTGGCGGTCGCCTCGGGGGTCCCGGCCGAGCTCGGCCTGATCACCGGCATCGTCGGTGGCCTGGTCACCGGCTTTCTGCCGGGCAGCAGCCTTCAGGTCAGCGGGCCGGCGGCCGGTCTGACCGTGCTCGTGTACGAGGCGGTGGCGGAATACGGCCTCGCGGCCCTCGGCGTCCTGGTCCTCATGTCCGGGCTGCTGCAGCTGACGATGGGCATGCTGCGCCTGGGGCGCTGGTTCCGCGCGATCTCCGTCGCGGTTGTCCAGGGCATGCTCGCGGGCATCGGTCTCGTACTGATCGCCGGGCAGCTGTACGCGCTCGCCGACGCCAAGGCGCCGAGCAGCGGTCTGGGCAAGCTGGGCGAGCTGCCCGGTCTGGTCGCCGATGTGGCCGGGTCGGGCACCGCGCTGAAGGCGGTGGCCGTGGGTGTGGGGACGATCGCGGTGCTGGTCTTCTGGCCGCGCTGGCGGCCGGGGGCGCGGGTGCTGCCCGCTCCGCTGGCGGCGGTCGCGCTGGCCACGCTGGCCACGGCGGGCATGGACCTGCCCGTCGCGCGGGTCGAGGTGCAGGGTCTGCTGGATGCCGTGCAGCCGCCCGGCGGCAGTGAGTTCGCGCAGCTCGCGGAGATCGGCGTGCTCGGGACCGTGCTCGCCTTCACGCTGATCGCCTCGGCCGAGAGCCTGTTCTCCGCGGCGGCCGTGGACCGGCTGCACGACGGCCCGCGGACCAACTACGACAAGGAGCTCATCGCGCAGGGCGCGGGCAACGCGGTGTGCGGTGCGCTGGGCGCCCTGCCGATGACCGCGGTGATCGTACGGAGCGCCGCCAATGTGCAGGCGGGCGCCAGGACGAAGGCCTCGCGGGTGCTGCACGGCGTGTGGCTGCTGGTCTTCGCGGTGCTGTTCCCCTCGGCGCTGGGCGTCATCCCGGTGGCGGCGCTGGCCGGCGTGCTGGTGCACGCGGGCTGGAAGCTGATCCCGACCAAGGACCTGGTCCCGCTGTGGCGTACGCACCGTGGCGAGGCGGTGGTGCTGGTGGTGACCGCGAGCGCGATCGTGGTGACCAACATGTTCGAGGGTGTGATCATCGGTCTGCTGATGGCGATCGCCAAGTCGGCCTGGGAGACCTCGCATGTGCATGTCGAGGTGACCGGTCTGAAGGACGCGCCGGAGGACCGCCCCGTACGCGTACAGGTGCTGGGCAACGCCACCTTCCTGCGGCTTCCCAAGCTGCTCGACGAGCTGGAGGCGCTGCCTCGCGAGCGCGAGGTGCGGCTGGATCTGAGCGGGCTGCGGCATGTGGACCACGCCTGCGAGATGGCGCTGGCTACGTGGGCCGAGCGGCACAACGCGGTGGTCAGCCGGGGCACCGAGCCGGGCTCCCGCAAGACCGGCGCCTCGGGCGCACCGGACGCGGACGACGCGGACAGCGACGCTGACGCCGCCGACGCCGGTGCCACCGATGAGCGGGCTCTGGCGTAGTCGCACGTCGTTGTACCAACGGGGGTAACAACGGGGGAACCAGCGGGGGTACCGACAGGGGAACCAGCGGGGGGTACCAGCGGGGGGGGTACCAGCGGGGGGTACCAGCGGGGGGTACCAGCGGGGGGTACCAACGCGGTGCGGGTCCTCGGCGCCATGAACGCCGGGGGCCCGCACCGCGTGGCCCTCACGCCCCGGTCACTCGATCGCGTGCGTCTGCTTCTCCAGCGCCTCGATGGAGAGCCGGGCCTGGGTCAGTTCGTCGAGGCTGCGGCGGTGCAGCTCCAGGTTGTCCTCCATCAGCTTCGCGTACTTCATCGCCAGCTGCTTGTACTGCTCCTCGCGCGCGCTCAGCATCCGGGCCCGCCACGTCACGGCGATCTGCCAGACGACCACGATCAGGAGCAGGAAGGTTCCGCCTGCGCCGACCACCCCTGCGGCTTCGCCGTTCATTCGGATGTCTCCTTGAGAGGTTCCCCCACCAACGATCCACGGCCGTCCGCGGATGTTGTCCATCACGCTGGCAGCCGCCGTTGCGCGCGTCAAAGCAAACCCGCACATTTCCGGGGCGGTTGGGGGAGCGTCAGGGGCGTCTCAGGGTTCCCCCCGATGTCCTTCCGATGCCCGATCGAAGCCGTTCGTTGCCCGGGATCGGTCTGCCGCCCGTGCGACCCGCCCTTTAGGCTGAGACAGCTTCACACGTACGAACACGCACGTGCCGACGGGCACTCGGGGAGGGGTTGCGGTGCCGCTGAGCGCCGGTGATCCGAAGATCATGGGCGACTACCGGCTGCTGGACCGGCTCGGATCCGGCGGCATGGGTGTCGTCTATCTGGCGCGTTCGGCCTCGGGCCGACAGGTTGCGGTCAAGGTGGTGCACGCGCAGTTCGCCGAGGACGAGGAGTTCCGGACCCGCTTCCGGCAGGAGGTCGCGGCGGCCCGGCGGGTGAGCGGCGCGTTCACCGCGCCCGTCGTGGACGCGGACCCGGACGCCGACCGCCCCTGGATGGCGACCCTGTACGTGCCGGGGCCGACGCTCTCCGAGCAGCTGACCGAACGCGGCCCGCTGAACGCGGCCGAGCTGCGGCAGCTGGCGCTGGGCCTGGCCGAGGCGCTGCACGACATCCACCGGGTGGGTGTGGTCCACCGCGACCTCAAGCCGGCCAATGTGCTGATGGCGGACGACGGCCCGCGCGTCATCGACTTCGGGATCTCCCGGGCGGCGGACAACCAGGCGCTGACGGTGACCGGGCGGGTCATGGGGACCCCTCCTTTCATGTCTCCCGAGCAGCTGAGCAGACCCCGTGAGGTGACCGGGGCCTCGGACGTCTTCTCGCTCGGCGCGCTGCTGGTGTACGCGGCGACCGGCAAGGGGCCCTTCGACGGCGAGAGTCCGTACCTGACGGCGTACCAGGTGGTGCACGAGCCGCCCGCGCTGAGCGAGGTCGCGCAGCCGTTGCGTGGCGTCGTCGAGCGCTGCCTGGCCAAGGCCTCGGACGATCGGCCCGACATCGCCGAGCTGGTGCGGCTGCTGGACAAACTGCCGGCCAAGGGCGCGGTGCGCGCGACAGAGGGCGGGCCGGGCAACGGCGGCTCGGGCGACCGCCGGCCAGGAGGCGGCTCGGGCGGCGGCTCAGGCAAGGGGAAGGACAAAGGGGAGGACGAAGGCAAGGGGAAGGGGAAGGGACAAGGCCAGGACGGGGCCGGGAAGGCGGGGGCGGATCAGGGCACCTGGCCGACGTGGGGCGGGGCCCGGCGGCGCCGCCCCGTGCTCGCCGCCATGGTCGCCGTCGCGGCACTGGCACTGGGTGGCGGCGCCTTCGCGCTGTACTCACCGGGCGACGACGGCGGCGGTGGGGTCCGTACGAGCGGCCCGCCGACCGATACGCCTCGGGCGATCCCGCTCCCCCAGGGCTGGCGGGCGTGGCAGCTGTCGCTCACCCAGGCCGCCGGGACCGCGCGTTCGGCGGGCGGGTTCGTGGACATCGGCGGCGAGGTCGCCCCGCGCTGTGCACGGCAGAGCACCAAGCTCTACTGCGGCGGTACAGGTTTCCCGACGGCCCGCGTGGACGCGCTCACGGGGCACGTCGACTGGAGTACCAAGGCGCTGACCGAGAGCAGCAGCTCGGCGACCGGTTCGGAACCGGTCGGGGTGCACGGCGGGCTGGTCTTCGTCCACGACACCCCGTCGGACACGACCGCCCAGCTGCTCGCCCTGGACGCGGACTCCGGCGACAAGAAGTGGGCACGGGAGATCAGTACGAGCCTCGACTCGGCGCTCTTCGACGGCATGGTCATCTCCAGCGCCCCCGACGATCGGTCCCTGGTCGCCCGGGACGCGGCAACCGGCAGGATCCGGTGGGCGTATCAGGTGCCCCGGGGACAGCAGTGCTCGCCCATCGCGTACGGGAACGTGCCGTACGGCCTGTGCTGGGACAGCAACGAGGAAGAAGTCCTGTGGTCCACCATCGTGCGGCTCGACAAGCGCGATGGCTCCGCTACCAAGTTGGCCCGGCTGAAGGACACCGAGGACGGTCTGGGGCTCGACGGCGACGACCTGCTGATCCTCCCGATGGTGACCAACGCCGACAGCGGTCCCTACCCCTACCTCCTCCGGTTGAACACCCGAACCGGGGAGCAGCGACGGGTCCCGCTCCCGAAGCTTGCGCAGGGCGCGGGGGCGTTGGTCGACGGCCGGCTCTTCTTCGTCCAGGAGAGCGGTCGGGTCACCGCGATGGACGCGGACAGCGGCAAGCAGCTGTGGAGCCGGCAGACGACGGTGGAGCGGCTGGGCATGCCGATCGTCTCGGCCGCCGAGGACGCGGTGTATCTGTGCAGCGGCAGCGGGCGGCTGCTGGCGCTGAACCTGCGGACGGGCGAGGAGCTGTGGCAGTCCGCGCCACACAGCGATGTCAGCGGCTCGGGCGGCGATCTGGCATCGTCGCAGGTGCTCCGGGTGGGCGGCTCGATCGTGGCCTGGGCGAGCGACGGCACGCTCTTCTCGGTCGACCCGCGCCACCCGGACGCCAAGCCCGCGGTCACCAAACCGGCGGACACCAAACCTGGGGAGACCAAACCTGGGGGCGCCGACACGTCGACGACGTCCGCGCAGCCCTCGGCATCCACAGCCCCGAAGCCCTGACGGCCCGGGCCCGGCCGGACCGGCCGGTTCAGCGGGACCGGCCGGTTCAGCCGTCGCGGCCCGTCCGGCCGAGTCCGCCGGCCGGTCAGCCGCCGCAGACGACGGTGACGAACCCGTCGCTGCCGGTCTTCACATACGCGTCGGAGACGTACTGCCCCGGCGCGATGTTGTCCCAGATGTCCGTCGTGCCGTACGGGCCCGAAACCTTCTGGCCGCGGCGCTGGCAGCGGATCGGGACGCGGGTGTTGTACGGCAACACCTTGACCAGCTTGCTGGTCGTGCTGGGTCCGCTGCGCACGTTCACCTGGTAGCCCGGCGCGATCGGATAGGTGACCGTCGTCGCCTCAACCGTCCCTACCTCGACCGTCCCTACCTCGACGGTCCCCGCCTCGACCGTCCCTGCCTCGACTGCCGCCTCGGCGTCGGTCGTCTCCACGGTCTCTTTCATGGCCATCGGCCCTCCCCCGTCTGACTTCATTCCGATGTTGTGCACATCTTGTGCACATGTCGCGTTACGTGACACGACCAGCGGAGGCTAACAGGGCTCGCACGTGTCATCGACTAGGCTCGCCGAGTCGCGACTGCGGCCGAATTCACGGGGGTGGGGAATGCCGCCGGTGCGCAGAGCCGGGAGAGGCCCGGAAGCGGAGGACCCGGAGTACGCCGGGCAGTACCGGCTCGAGGCGCGCCTCGGCTCCGGCGGCATGGGCGTGGTGCACCTGGCGCGCTCGGCCTCGGGCCGGCGCCTCGCGGTGAAGGTCGTCCACGCGGAGTACGCCGAAGACCCCGAGTTCCGGGCGCGGTTCCGGCAGGAGGTGGCGGCCGCCCGGCGGGTCAGCGGGGCGTTCACGGCGCCCGTCGTGGACGCCGACCCGGACGGCGAACGGCCCTGGATGGCCACCCTCTACATCCCCGGCCCCACCCTCGCCGAACACGTCAAGCGGAACGGCCCGCTGCCGACCGGGGACATGGTGCGGCTGGCCGCGGGACTCGCCGAGGCGCTGCGCGACATCCACCGCGCGGGGGTGGTGCACCGCGATCTGAAGCCGAGCAATGTGCTTCTCGCCGCGGACGGGCCGAAGGTCATCGACTTCGGCATCTCGCGGCCGTCCGACAGCGAACTGCGCACGGAGACGGGGAAGCTGATCGGCACGCCGCCGTTCATGGCGCCCGAGCAGTTCCAGCGGCCGCGCCATGTGGGGCCCGCGGCCGATGTGTTCGCGCTGGGGTCGGTGCTGGTGCACGCGGCGACCGGGCGCGGGCCCTTCGAGTCCGAGAGCCCGTACATCGTGGCGTACCAGGTCGTGCACGACGAGGCGGATCTGGCGGGCGTGCCGCGCGAGCTGCTGCCGCTCGTGCAGCGCTGCCTGGCCAAGGACCCCGCCGAACGCCCCACGCCGGACGCGCTGATGACGGTCCTGCGCGCCATCGGCGGCCCCCATCCGCCCGCCCTGCGCGGCCCGCTCCCGCGCGTACCCGCCCAGCGCGGGCACGGTACGGGCCCGCTGTGGGCCGATGACGACGGCGGAGTCTCGATCAGCGGGCGGGACGCGGACTCCGAGGCCGGTACGGAAGCCGCCGCTGGTGATGGCTGCCTGGACGCCGTGACCGACGACGCCGTGACCGATGGCGTCGTTGCCGATGGCGTCGTTGCCGATAACGCCGTAGTCGATAGCGCCGTTGCCAATAACGCCGTAGGCGAGGACTCCGTAGTTGATACGGGCCCCGCTGCCGACCCGGTCGGCACCGGCGGCCCGGCCGACGAAGGCCACACCGACAACCCCCTGATTGGCGGGCGGGACGCGGACACCCGGGTCAGGGCAGGCTCGGTGCGCGCGGTCACGGCAGGCCGGCGGCCGCACCGGACGGCGCGGCGCTGGGTCACGGTCGGGGTGCTGGCCGTCGTGATGCTCGGCGCGGGCACGGTCTGGGCGCTGCAGCGGGACCACGACGGGCGGCGCTCGGCGCACCGGCAGCCGGGCGGCGCCACGAAGGCGGCGGCCTGGCGGCCGTGGGAGGGCACGCTGCTCGCCGACGGGTCCGACACGGCGAGCCAGGGCACCCGGGCCGCGTTCTGTTCGTACGGAAGCGGCGCGCTGTACTGCGCCGGGCGCGGCGTCGAGGCCGTCCGCCTCGACCCGGCCGACGGCAAGGTGGTGTGGTCGCGCCCCGCCGCCGCGAGCCGCCCGGACGACGGCACGCCGACCGCCCCCGCGCTCTCCGGCGGCCTGGTCCAGGTGGTGTCGCCGGACGGGGCGCGGCTGCGGGCGCTCGACCCGAAGACGGGGCACCCCCGTTGGAGCCGTGACGTGGCCTCGTACCAGGGCCGGGTCTACCCCTCGGGTGACACCGTGCTGCTGGTCGCGGCGGACGGCGTGGTGACGGCCGTCAACGGGGCCACGGACAAGCGGCGCTGGAGCCATGCCGTCCCCGGCCATTCCCGCCCGGCGTTCGTCTCGTACGGCGACGGCCGCACCGCCTACGCGCTCACCACGTCGGCCGACGGGTCGCACACTCTGGTCACGGCGGTGGACACGGCCCGCGGCACGACCCGCTGGCAGCGGTCGTTCCGCGGCAATCTCACCCCGGCCGGCGCCGACTCCGAGGGGGTCCTGTACCTCACCGGCACCGACGAACAGACCCGTACCGCCACCGTCGTCCGGTACGACCCGGCGCACCGCGCCGAACACCGCGTCGCGCTGGCCACGCCGGTGGCCGCGACGAGCGCGGCGGTGCGCGGCGGCATGGTCTACCTGCTGTGCTCGGACGGCGGTCTGGTGGCCGTCGACCCGCGCCGTACGGATCCGGCCGCGGCGCAGCGCTGGCGGATGGAGACCTCGGTGGGCAATGCGTCGCCGCTGGTGGCCTCGGGCGACCGGCTGTACTTCTCGGCGGCGGACGGGCGGCTGCTCGCCGTGGACGCGGTGGGGGGCGAGTTGCTGGGGCAGACCCCGCCGCGTACGGGCAAGGCCCAGAAGAGCTATCTGGAACTGGTGCCCGCGCCGGTGGCGGCTGACGGCAAGGTGTACGGGTCGGCGCCGGACGGCACGGTCTTCGGGGTGTCGGGACGGGACCCGGGCCGCTGGTGAGGGACCCGTGATGAGGGCGGCGGGGCCGCCGCGCACGCCGCTAGAGTGACGCCGCACCGTGTGTCGGCTGGGCTCGGTCCGGCCGCACTTGGTCCGGCTGAGCTCGGCCCGGTTGAGCTTGGTCCGGTTGAGCTTGGTCCGGCTGAGTGGTCTGGCCGAGCTTGGTCCGGGCGCGGCTTCCGGGCGGCAGCCGGTCGGGGCCGGACACAACCTGAGGAAGACGGGATGGCACTGCGCGCAGGGGATCCGGCGTCCATCGGCGGCTACACGCTGGAGCGCCGACTGGGGGCCGGTGGGATGGGCACCGTGTATCTGGCGCGGTCGGATTCGGGGCGGCGGACCGCGCTGAAGGTCGTCCACCAACAATTCGCCGATGACGACGAGTTCCGGCTGCGGTTCCGGCAGGAGGTGGCGGCGGCCCGGCGGGTGAGCGGTGCGTTCACCGCGGCGGTGGTCGACGCCGACCCCGACTCCGACCGTCCTTGGATGGCCACCTCGTACGTACCGGGCCCCACCCTCTCCGAACGGGTCGCGGCGAACGGCCCGCTGCGCGGTGCCGAGTTACGGAAGCTGGCGATCGGGCTCGCCGAGGCGCTGCGGGATATCCACCGGGTGGGTGTGGTCCACCGGGACCTCAAGCCGGCGAACATCGTCCTGTCGGACGAGGGCCCGCGCGTCATCGACTTCGGCATCTCGCGGGCGGCGGACCACCAGACCCTCACCATGACGGGGCGGGTGATGGGCACACCGCCCTTCATGTCCCCGGAGCAGCTGCGGACGCCGCGCGAGGTCGGGCCGGAGTCGGACGTCTTCTCGCTGGCGGCGGTGCTGGTGTTCGCGGCCACGAGCCACAGCCCGTTCAGTGCCGACAGTCCGTACATCGTCGCGTATCAGGTCGTGCACGAGCAGCCCTCGTTGGAGGGGGTGGCGGAACCACTGCGCCCCCTGCTCGCGGACTGCCTCGCGAAGGACCCGGCGGCCCGGCCTGGGATCGACCGGCTTCTGGAACGGCTACGGGCGCTGCCCGCCGCGGACTACACCGGCACCAGCACCAGCACCAGCACCAGCACCAGCACCAGCACCAGCAAGACGACAGGCACTGCGAAAGGCGCGGCGACAAACACCGCGGCAGACACCACGGCAGGAAGCCGCCGGGCGCGCTGGGTACGGCGAGCGCTGGTCGCGGGCGGTGCGGCCGCGGCCCTGGCCGGGGCGGTCTTCGCGGCCAGGGCCCCCTTCCGCTCCGCCGACCACGGCCAGGACGACGCCCCGTCCGGTCCGACCGTGACGGTGGCGGCTTCGTTGCCGTCCGGCTGGCGGGCCTGGGACCGTACGATCCCCGGGTCGTCCGTCGACTACATCAACCGCGGCATAGAGTACGCCGACCGCTGCCTGGTGTCCGGCGGTGACCTGTACTGCGGTGGGAACGGGGCTCCCCTCACCCGGCTGGACGCCGCCACGGGCCACGTCGTGTGGCGCCATCCGGACAGCGGCTCCACCGACGAACTCGTCGGGGTGTCCGATGGCTTGGTCCAGGCCGTGGTCCAGCACGACGACGGGAAGACGCGGCTGGAGGGATACCGGGCCGAGGACGGCACGCGGATGTGGCGGACCGATATCGGCGGCACCTCCCAGGGCTCCACGTTCGCCAGGGGCCGTGGCCATGCCGTACTCACCCAAAGTTGGGACGACGAGACGTTCCAGGCGGTAGACGCACGCACCGGCGACGTCCGCTGGTCGCGCCGGATCAGCGAGGCCCTGAGCTGCCAGCCCGCCGTCATGGGCGGTGACCGCCCCTACGCCAAGTGCCGCCCCGCAGCCGACTCCGCGCCCGATCGGACCGAGATCTACGCCCTCGACCCCGGCTCGGGCGAGCCGAGGCGGATCGTCTCCCGCCCCGTCCAGCTGGACGCGATCGGCGTGCGGTCGGGCAAGCTGGTCTACCTGGAGGTGGGCGGGAAGGACGACGACATTTACACCGCCGTGCTGTCGATCGCCCCGGACAGCGGGGCCGTCAACCGCGCGCCGCTGCCCCCGGGCCTCCGGATGGGCCAGCTGGAGATCTCCCTGGCGGGCGGCACGCTGTTCTTCGTACGGCAGAACGGCGAGGTCATCGCGGTCACGACGGGCGGCAAGCGGCTGTGGACGCGGGCCACGCAGGTGGAGTGGCTGAGCGGCCCCGCCGTCTCGTCCCGGCGCGACGCCATGTACCTCGCCACCGCCAGCGGCCGGGTGGTCGCCCTGGCGCTCTCCGACGGCCATGTGCTGTGGCGGGACAACGCCCGCACGGATCCGGGCGGGGCGCCGGCGCAGGTGATGCTGATCGGCGACGCGCTGTACGGGGTGTACGGGTACGACAACGTCGCGGTCTTCAGCCAGGACACCACCAAGCGCCCGCCCACCGACCAGCAGGACTGAGCACAAGGCTGAGTGCGGGCCTGAACGCGGGACTGAACGCGGGCCTGAACGCGGGCCTGAGCACGGGGCTGAGCAGCAAAACCGGCGGAAGCGTGGCTCGGGCCCGGACGGCTCGCGTCCGGGCCCGAGGTACGCTCCGCGGCCGAGGCCGCGCTACCCGGCTGCGCTAGCCCAGCTTGCTGACGTCCCGCACCGCGCCCCTGTCGGCGCTGGTCGCCATCGCCGCGTACGCCCGCAGCGCGGCGGACACCTTGCGGTCGCGGTTCTTCGGCGCGTACACCCCGCCGAGGGCCTCGCGCCGGGCGGTCAGCTCGTCCTCGCTCACCAGCAGCTCGATCGTGCGGGCGGGGATGTCGATGCGGATCCGGTCGCCGTCCTCGACCAGGGCGATGGTGCCGCCGGAGGCCGCCTCGGGCGAGGCGTGGCCGATGGACAGGCCCGAGGTGCCGCCGGAGAAGCGGCCGTCGGTGATCAGTGCGCAGGCCTTGCCCAGGCCCCGGCCCTTGAGGAAGGAGGTGGGGTAGAGCATCTCCTGCATGCCGGGGCCGCCCTTGGGGCCCTCGTAGCGGATGACGACGACGTCGCCCTCCTTGATCTGCTTGCCGAGGATCTTCTCGACGGCCTCTTCCTGGGACTCGCAGACCACGGCCGGGCCCTCGAAGGTCCAGATGGACTCGTCGACGCCCGCGGTCTTCACCACGCAGCCGTCCTCGGCGAGGTTGCCGTACAGGACGGACAGGCCCCCTTCCGTGGAGTAGGCGTGCTCCATGTCGCGGATGCAGCCGTTCTCGGCGTCGGTGTCGAGGGTCTCCCAGCGCTCGGACTGCGAGAAGGCGGTCGCGGAGCGCACACAGCCGGGGGCGGCGTGGAAGAGCTCCACGGCCTCGGCGGAGGGCGAGCCGCCGCGGATGTCCCACTGCTTGAGCCAGTCGGCGAGCGAGGACGAGTGCACCGTGTGCACGTCCTCGTTGAGCAGCCCGGCCCGGTACAGCTCGCCCAGGATCGCGGGGATGCCGCCGGCCCGGTGGACGTCCTCCATGTAGTAGACCCCGCCGGGGGCGACGTTCGGGGCGACCTTCGCCAGGCAGGGCATGCGGCGGGAGAGTCCGTCGATGTCCTTCATGTCGAAGTCGAGCCCGGCCTCCTGGGCGGCGGCCAGCAGGTGCAGGATCGTGTTGGTCGAGCCGCCCATGGCGATGTCGAGGGCCATGGCGTTCTCGAAGGCGGCGCGGGAGCCGACGGCGCGCGGCAGGACGGTCTCGTCGCCCTGCTCGTAGTAGCGCTTGGTGATCTCCACGACGGTGCGGCCGGCGGTCTCGTACAGCGCCTTGCGGGCGGTGTGGGTGGCCAGCACCGAGCCGTTGCCGGGGAGGGACAGGCCGATCGCCTCGGTGAGGCAGTTCATGGAGTTCGCCGTGAACATCCCGGAACAGGAGCCGCAGGTCGGACAGGCGTTGTCCTCGATCCGGGCGATGTCCTCGTCGGAGACGTTGTCGTTGACGGCCTCGGAGATCGCGGTGATCAGGTCGAGCTTGCGGACCGTGCCGTCGACCAGGGTCGCCCGGCCCGACTCCATGGGGCCGCCGGAGACGAAGACGGTGGGGATGTTCAGCCGCATCGCGGCCATGAGCATGCCGGGCGTGATCTTGTCGCAGTTGGAGATGCAGATCAGCGCGTCCGCGCAGTGCGCCTCGACCATGTACTCGACCGAGTCGGCGATCAGGTCGCGGGAGGGCAGGGAGTAGAGCATTCCGCCGTGGCCCATGGCGATGCCGTCGTCCACGGCGATCGTGTTGAACTCGCGCGGGATGCCGCCCGCGGCGTGGACCGCCTCGCTGACGATCCGGCCGACCGGCTGGAGGTGGGTGTGGCCCGGCACGAACTCCGTGAAGCTGTTCGCCACCGCGATGATCGGCTTGCCGAAGTCCTCGCGCGCTACGCCCGAGGCCTGCATAAGGGCTCGGGCGCCCGCCATGTTGCGGCCATGGGTGACGGTGCGGGACCTCAGCTCGGGCACGGTGCTCCACTCCCTCGTTTCCGGGTCGTCCCGGTAGTCCGGGTTCTTGAGTCTTCTGAGCGTACGCCTCCCATCCGGGATACGGACGGTGGGTCCGGATCCCAAGACGCGCGGCTCAGTCCTCGGTCAGATAGCGCTGGAGCGTCGGCCCCACCATGGCGATGATGTCCTCCAAGGGCGCGGAGGCCATCGGCTCCATCCGGATCACATACCGCAGCATCGCGATCCCGATCATGTGCCCGGCCGCCAGCTGCGCCCGGAACTCCGGGTCGGGCACATCCAGCTCGTCCGCCATCCGCAGCAGCAGCCGGCGCTGGATCATGCCCCGCAGGACCGCGGCCGCCGCCTCGTTGGTCAACGCGGAGCGCATCACGGCCAGCAGCGGCAGGCGGGTGACGGGGTTCTCCCAGACGCCGAACATGAAGCGGGCCATCCGTTCGCCCGCCCCCTCCCGGCTGCCGCCGTGCATCGCGTCCGGGGCACCCATGGCGGGCGCGAAGATCAGCTCGACGGCCGCCCCGAACATCTGGTCCTTGGTGCCGAAGTAGTGGTGGACCAGGGCCGGGTCCACCCCCGCCGCCTTCGCGATGCCGCGGATCGAGGTCTTGTCGTAGCCGCGCTCGGCGAACTCGTTGCGCGCCGCGGTCAGGATCCGGTCGCGCGCCGCGGGGGCGTCGGCGGCGCCCTCGGTACGGGGCGGACGGCCGCGGCGGCGCGGAGCGGGGGATTGCGAGGGCAGGGCCGGGGTCACGAGCCGGGCACCGCCCTGGTCGACGAGGCGGCGGAGTCCGATGCGGCGCCTGAGCTCGACGAGGCCGCCGAGTTCGACGAAGCAGCCGAATCGGGCGGGACGGCCGTATCGGGCGGGACGGCCGCATTGGGCGAGACGGCCGCATTGGGCGAGACGGCCGAGTTCGGCGAGGCGAGGTGGAGCCGGGTGAAGGCCAGCGCCTCCGCCAGGTCGGCCTCGCGCTCGGCCGTGGACATCGCCCGCCGGGTGTTGACCTCGACGACCACATGCCCGTCGAAGCCGGTCGCGGCCAGCCGCTCCAGCAGTTCGGCGCACGGCTGGGTGCCGCGCCCCGGCACCAGGTGCTCGTCCTTGTTGGAGCCCATGCCGTCGGCGAGGTGGAGGTGGGCCAGCCGGTCGCCCATCCGGTCCACCATGCCGAGCGCGTCCGTACGGGCGGTCGCCGTGTGCGAGAGGTCGATCGTGAAGTGGCGGTAGTCGTCGTTGGTGACGTCCCAGTCGGGCGCGTACGCGAGCATCTCCCGGTCGCGGTAGCGCCACGGGTACATGTTCTCGACAGCGAACCGCACGTCCGTCTCGCCCGCCATCCGCCAGATTCCGCGTACGAACTCTCGGGCGTACGCGCGCTGCCATCTGAAGGGCGGATGGACCACGACCGTGGAGGCTCCGAGCTTCTCGGCGGCCGCCTTCGCGCGCTGTAGCTTCACCCATGGGTCGGTCGACCACACCCGCTGAGTGATCAGCAGGCATGGCGCGTGCACGGCGAGAATCGGCACCCCGTGGTAGTCGGAAAGCCGGCGCAGCGACTCGATGTCCTGGCTGACCGGATCGGTCCACACCATGATCTCGACACCGTCGTAGCCCAGGCGTGCGGCGATCTCGAAGGCCGTCGCCGTCGACTCCGGATAGACCGAGGCCGTGGACAGCGCGACCTTCGCATCCGGGATGCGCACCACTGGCTGTGTCACGAGGGACAGGGTACGGCGCTCCCCCGGACGGCTAAACCGCCACCGCTCGCCGCACCACTCCCGGCGCCGCGAGCGGTGCAGGTCACAGCGCAGGTCACAGCGTCATCCCGGTAGGTGATCCAGACGGCGCAGGATGACGCCCTCGCGCAGCGCCCACGGGCAGATCTCCAGCTCCTCCACCCCGAACAGATCCATCGCGGCCTCCGCGACCAGCGCCCCCGCCAGCAGCTGCGGCGCCCGCCCGTCGGAGACGCCCGGCAGCTGCTCCCGCTTGTCGACGGGCATGGCGGCCAGCTTCGGCACCCACTGCTCCAGCGCCTGGCGGGTCAGCCGGCGCTGCACGTACACGCCCTCGGCGGAGCGCGCCGCGCCCGCGATCCTGGCCAGCTGTTTGAAGGTCTTGGAGGTGGCGACGACGTGGTCGGGCGCCCCATGGCGGCTGAAGTCGCCGACGATCCGCGCGATCTCCGCCCGTACGTGCCGCCGCAGGGCCCGCACCTCCTCCGGGGTGGGCGGGTCGCCGGGCAGCCAGCCGGCCGTCAGCCTGCCCGCGCCCAAGGGCAGCGAGACGGCCGGCTCCGGCTCCTCGTCGAGCCCGTACGCGATCTCCAGCGAGCCGCCGCCGATATCGAGGACCAGCAGCTTTCCGGCCGACCAGCCGTACCAGCGGCGGGCCGCGAGGAAGGTGAGCCGCGCCTCCTCCTCGCCGGTCAGGACGTCCAGCCGCACCCCGGTCGCCTCGGCGACGCGGGCCAGTACGTCGTCGGCGTTGGCCGCCTCCCGGACGGCGGAGGTGGCGAAGGGCAGCACGTCCTCGACGCCCTTGTCCTCGGCGGCCTGCAGCGCCTCCTTGACCACCGCGATCAGGCGCTCGATGCCGTCGGCCCCTATGGCCCCGCCGTCGTCCAGCAGCTCCGCCAGCCGTAGCTCAACCTTGTGCGAATGGGCGGGAAGCGGGCGTGCTCCCGGGTGCGCGTCCACCACCAGCAGATGGACCGTGTTCGAACCCACGTCCAGGACACCGAGTCTCATGGCCAGAACGCTACTGCCCACATTGCCTGGTCAGGTACGGGCCTGGGCCTTTACGCGCTGCGCATGGGCATACGCTTGGCCCGTGGCAAAGACGAAAAAGGCGAAGCAGGACAAAGTCCGGAAGCGGCGCCCCGAGGCGGCCGGGCGGCCCGGCGAGGCCGAGACGGCCCCGGACGGTCTGGTCATCGCGTTCGCCCTGGATGAAACGGACGGAACGAACGGAGCGGATAAAACGGCCGGAGGAGGCGGGGCGGACATGGAGGGCAGGGCAGGCATGGCAGGCATGGCGGCCGACCCGGCCGAAGACGAGGTCGGTCTGGACTTCGCTCGCGCCTGGGTCGAATTCCCCGACCCCGCCGACGACGAGCAGGTCTTCCGGTGTGATCTGACCTGGCTGACCTCGCGCTGGACCTGCGTCTTCGGCCAGGGCTGCCAGGGCATCCAGGCGGGGCGCGCGAGCGACGGCTGCTGCACGCTGGGCGCGCACTTCTCCGACGAGGACGACGAGAAGCGCGTCGGTCGCCACGTGGCCCGGCTCACCCCGGGCATCTGGCAGTTCCACGACGTGGGGCACAAGACGGGCTGGACCCAGGACGGCGACGAGGACGACGAGCGCCAGACCCGCCGCTACGAGGGCTCGTGCATCTTCCAGAACCGGCCGGGATTCAAGGGCGGCGCGGGCTGCGCGCTGCACATCCTGGCGCTCAAAGAGGGCCGCGAGCCGCTGGAGACCAAGCCGGACGTCTGCTGGCAGCTTCCGATCCGCAGGTCGTACGCCTGGATCGACCGGCCCGACGAGACGCGTGTGCTAGAGATCACCATCGCCGAGTACGACCGGCGCGGGTGGGGCCCGGGCGGCCATGACCTGCACTGGTGGTGCACCTCGGCGACCTCCGCGCACGGCGGCGGGGAGCCGGTGTATGTGTCCTACCGGGCGGAGCTGACGGAACTCATGGGAAAGGCGGGCTACGACCGGCTGGCCGAGCTCTGCCAGCAGCGGCTGGCGTCCTCCCTGCCGCTCGTGGCCCCGCACCCAGCAGATCCGATGAGCTGATCAATGGCTTAAGGCGCGTCGGTGACCTGTGGCGCGTCGGTGACCTATGGCGTGTCGGCGGGTGCCGGGTGCGCGTCGCCCGAGGTCGGCGTGGGCTCGCTCGGCGGGTCCGAGGGCTCGGGCGTGGGCTCGGGCTCCGCGCCACGGCCTTCGATCACCACCACCGCCCCGGCCGGATCCACCCCGACGCGTGCGGACCAGTGCCCGGGCGGCTCGCGGTCCCGGTCCACGGAGACGGTGATCGTCGTCGTCTCGCCGGGCCGCAGCACGCCGGCCGTATGGCTCAGCTGGAGCCAGGGCGCACTGGCGGACGCCGACCAGCGCACCGGGCTGCCTCCCGAGGCCCTGAGTGTGATGACCGTCACCTCGCCGCTGGGCTGCGCCTCGACCGTCAGCCGTCCAGGGCCGGGCTCGGGCCGCCCAGGGCCGGACCCGGCCCCCGGCCGACCCCCGGGCCGACCCCCGGCGCCGTGGGTGCCGGGCTTGGCGTGCGGGCCCGGCCGCCCGCCGGTCGCGGTGCCGGACCGTTCCGCCTCCCCGTCTCCGTCCCGGTCGCCCTTCGCGTCCCCGTTCCCGTCCCCGTGCTCGTCTCCACCGATGACCTCCACGGACACGTCCGGGGACTGTTTACCCGCGGTGCCACCGCGGCCGGATTTCAGCCGGGAACCGGCGGAACGGTCCTGCGCGCTGCCCGCCTGGCCGTACGAGCTCCCGGTCGGCTCGTCGCCGACGCCGCCGGACCGGTCGGGGGTGCGCTCCGCCGCCCCGTCCGCGTTGGCGGCGGCCACGGAGTCCGTGTCGTGGTCGTCACCCGCCGTCGGGGTGCCCCGGTAGGCGGCCCACAGCGCGAGCAGCGGGGCCGCCACGACCGAGGCGACCACCGTCGTGGTCAGCGCGCGGCTGCGCATCCGGCTGCGGCGCACGGCCTGGTCCTTGGGGTCCAGGGGGAAGCCGCGCCGGTCGAAGCGCGGCCGGGAGACGGCGCGCGCCGGGCGCGCGCCTTGGGCGCCCACCATCGCGGCGTGCACGGCGGCGCGCGGCGCCTCCAGCACCGGCAGGGCCGCGGGGACAGCCGCCGTGCCGGGCCAGGGGCCGCCCGCCGTGGCCCGCTCGGCCATCCCGCGGCACTCACGGCAGTCGTCCACATGCCGTACGAGCTCGCGGCGCAGCGCGGCGGAGAGCAGCACCTGGGTGTCGCCCGCGAGCCGGGCGACGACGGGGCAGTTGCCGAGCTCGACGACGGCGAGCGCGGCGCGCGTGCGCTCCACCTCGCAGGCCGCGCTGGCGAGCAGGGCGCGGGTCTCGTCGCGCTCCTTGCCGAGCGCCGCGGCGACCTCGCTCGGACTCAGCCGGTGGCGTACGGCGAGCTCCAGCGCCTCGCGCTGCTCGGGGGTGGTCCCGGCGGCCTCGGGCCACGCGAGCGCGGCCAGCTCGCGGCGGCGCTGCGCGGCGGTGGGTGAAACGGGGGGCGGCGAGGTGGCTGTGGCCGGGGCGCGCCGGTCGCGGTGACGCCGCTGGGTCGGCACCTCCGGCGACCGGGGCCGACCCACACGCTTCTCGATCCCGCCCGGCCCGTCGGCGGCCCTGAGCTCCCCCCGGCCTTCAGGGGCCCGCCGGTCTTCGGAGTCCCCCCGGTTTCCGGAGTCTCCATTGTCTCCGGAGTCCCCCCGGCTTCCGGAGTCTCCATGGTCTCCGGAGTCCCCCGAGCCCTTCAGACCCTTCCGCTCCCTCCGCTCCCTCCGCTCGGCGAGCTTGCGCAGGCAGGCCCAGCGCGCGAGGGCGTAGAGCCAGGGGCGGCGCAGATCGCCCTCGGCGGCCACGCGCCCCCGCCCCCGCCCGTGCTGCCGCTCGGCGACGGCGAGCGCCTCGCCGAGTGCGGCGGTCGCGGCGTCGTGCTCGCACAGGACCGACAGGCAGTAGGTGAACAGGCCGTCCAGGTACGGCTCGTAGCGCGCAGGGGGACGCTGGGGGTGCGCGGCGGAAGCGCGCGGCGCGCGACGCGGCGCACCGGGGGCGCCGGGTGCGCTGGACGTACCGGATGCGCCGGGCGCGCCGGGCGAGTGTGTCGAGTGCTCGGACCTGCTGCTCATCACCCGGCGACGGTAGGCGGATGATGCAGACTCCATCGCGCTACTTGCGCTGTTTTAACCCTTACGGGTGACCATCTCCCTCATAAGGGGACAGGTGTCCTCCCCGCGCGCCCAGGATCTGCTACGCGCAAAGCGCCAGGGCCGCGCCCCAGCCTGTTCGCCCGGCTGTCGGTGCCAGCCTGTCCGCCCGGCTGTCGGTGCCCGGCGCTAGCGTTACGGCATGGCTGCCCGTAGCTCCTCCCGATCGTCCGCCAAGGACCGGCCCTCCTACCGCTGTACGGAGTGCGGCTGGACCACCGCCAAGTGGCTCGGCCGCTGCCCGGAGTGCCAGGCGTGGGGCACGGTCGAGGAGTTCGGCGCGCCCGCGGTGCGGACGACCGCGCCCGGCCGGGTCACCTCGGCGGCCGTGCCCATCGGGCAGGTGGACGGCCGTCAGGCCACCGCCCGCTCCACGGGCGTGGACGAGCTCGACCGCGTCCTCGGAGGCGGCCTGGTCCCCGGAGCCGTGGTGCTGCTGGCCGGGGAGCCGGGGGTCGGCAAGTCGACGCTGCTGCTCGACGTCGCCGCCAAGGCCGCCACCGACGACCACCGGACCCTCTACATCACGGGCGAGGAGTCGGCGAGCCAGGTCCGGCTGCGCGCCGACCGCATCGGCGCGCTGAGCGAGCATCTCTATCTCGCCGCCGAGACCGATCTGTCGGCCGTCCTCGGCCATCTCGACTCCGTCAAGCCGTCCCTGCTGATCATGGACTCCGTCCAGACCGTCGCCTCCCCCGAGATCGACGGTGCGCCCGGCGGCATGGCCCAGGTGCGGGAGGTGGCCGGGGCGCTCATCCGCGCGTCCAAGGAGCGCGGCATGTCCACGCTCCTGGTCGGCCATGTGACGAAGGACGGCGCCATCGCCGGCCCGCGCCTCCTGGAGCATCTGGTGGACGTGGTGCTGCACTTCGAGGGCGACCGCCATGCCCGACTGCGCCTGGTGCGCGGCGTGAAGAACCGCTACGGGGCGACGGATGAGGTCGGCTGCTTCGAACTGCACGACGAGGGCATCATCGGCCTCGCCGACCCGTCCGGGCTGTTTCTCACCCGCCGCGACGAGCCGGTGCCCGGCACCTGCCTGACCGTCACCCTCGAAGGCCGCCGGCCTCTGGTGGCCGAGGTGCAGGCGTTGACCGTCGAGTCCCAGATCCCGTCCCCCCGCCGCACCACCTCCGGCCTGGAGACCTCGCGGGTGTCGATGATGCTCGCCGTCCTCGAGCAGCGCGGCCGGATCAGCGCCCTCGGCAAGCGGGACATCTACAGCGCCACGGTCGGCGGCGTGAAGCTCTCCGAGCCCGCGGCGGACCTGGCCGTGGCGCTCGCGCTGGCCAGCGCGGCGAGCGACACCCCGCTGCCGAAGAACCTGGTGGCGATCGGCGAGGTGGGCCTGGCGGGAGAGGTCCGGCGGGTCACGGGCGTGCAGCGGCGGCTGTCCGAGGCGGCCCGGCTCGGCTTCACCCACGCCCTGGTGCCCGGCGACCCGGGGAAGATTCCGGACGGCATGCGGGTGCTGGAGGTGGCAGACATAGGGGACGCACTGCGCGTACTGCCCCGGCGCAAGCGGGCCGAGCAAGCGCCGCAGGACGCGCCGGGTGGCTGAGCCCCGGCCTGGTGAGCGCGGGCGCGGGTGCCGCGCTCCCGCTCCCGCCCACGGGCGTACGCCGGGAGACCCGGCGGGAGGGCGGTGACCGCCGGTAGACTTTGCCCTGGTCTCGCCCTGGTCTCGCCCGTACGTAGCCCGCGCACCGGCACAGCAGGGCAGCCCGCGGCAGCGAATGACCTTGCGACGGAGGAGTGCAGTGGCAGCAGGCGACCGGGCAGCGGCTCCCGGCAAAGCCGACGGTCTGATGCGCGCCACCCTGAGCGCCGTCGCCCCCGGCACGGCGCTGCGCGACGGCCTCGAGCGCGTCCTGCGGGGCAACACCGGCGGCCTGATCGTGCTCGGGACGGACAAGACCGTCGAGTCGCTGTGTACCGGCGGCTTCGTCCTGGACGTCGAGTTCACCGCGACCCGGCTGCGCGAGCTGTGCAAGCTGGACGGCGCGCTGATCCTCGACAAGGACATCACCAAGATCGTGCGGGCGGGCGTGCAGCTCGTGCCGGACGCCGCGATCCCCACCGAGGAGACCGGCACCCGCCACCGCACCGCGCAGCGCGTCTCCATCCAGACCGGCTTCCCGGTCGTGTCCGTCAGCCAGTCGATGCGGCTGATCGCCCTGTATGTGGACGGGCAGCGCCGCGTCCTGGAGGACTCGGCCGCCATCCTCTCCCGCGCCAACCAGGCCCTGGCCACGCTGGAGCGCTACAAGCTCCGACTCGACGAGGTCGCGGGCACGCTCTCGGCCCTGGAGATCGAGGACCTGGTGACGGTCCGGGATGTGACGGCGGTCTCGCAGCGGCTGGAGATGGTCCGCCGCATCGCCACCGAGATCGCCGAGTATGTGGTGGAGCTGGGCACCGACGGCCGTCTGCTGTCGCTCCAGCTCGACGAGTTGATCGCGGGCGTGGAGCCGGAGCGTGAGCTGGTGGTGCGCGACTACGTCCCCGAGCCCACCGCCAAGCGCACCCGTACGGTCCCCGAGGCGCTGGCAGAACTGGACCGGCTGACCCACGCCGAGCTGCTCGAACTGGCCAATGTCGCCCGCGCCCTGGGCTACAGCGGCTCGCCCGAGACCCTCGACTCCGCGGTCTCGCCGCGCGGTTTCCGCCTGCTGGCGAAGGTGCCGCGGCTCCCGGGCGCCATCATCGAGCGGCTGGTCGAGCACTTCGGCGGGCTACAGAAGCTGCTCGCGGCGAGCGTGGACGACCTGCAGATGGTGGACGGCGTGGGCGAGGCCCGGGCCCGGTCGGTGCGCGAGGGGCTGTCGCGGCTGGCGGAGTCCTCGATCCTGGAGCGGTACGTCTAGCCAGGAGCGAGCGGTACGTCCGGTCTGGCCGGAGCGGTACGTCTGGCCAGAGCGGTACGTCCGGTCTGGCCGTACGTCCTCCGGTCTGGCAGAAGCGAGCAGTGCGTTCGGTCTGGCCGGAGGGGTACGTCTCGTGCCTGCCTGGTCGGCCCCAGTCTCCAGGCCCTAGTCCTCGTCCAGTACGAACGACACCCGCGCGGTGCCCAGCCCCTCCACCTTCGCCTCGACCAGGTACGTACCGGCCTTGGCCGAAGCGCTGCCGGCCGGCGTCGCGCAGTGCTCGACGCTGCGCTTGCGGTCCCAGTGCACCGTGCGCTTGGTCTGGCCCTTGCCCGCCACCTCGACCAGCACGGACTTGCCGCCCTCCGGGCAGTCGTCGGACGCCCACACGTGGTCGTTCTCGGCGTCCGTGATGGTCAGCGTCGCCGACGCCCGGCCGAAGTCGACCTTGCAGGCGGTGTTCGAGGAGTTCTTCACGGTGATCTCGAACGTCGGTTCCTCGCCCGGCTCGTAAGTGTTCTTCACCCGCGAGTCCTTGACACTGCGCACCGTCAGCTCGACCGCGCTCCGGGTGCAGTCGGGCAGGCTGGACCCGGCCGGGACGCTCCGCCCGTCCCCGACGCCGAGGCCGCCGCCGGTCCCGCCCCCGCTGCCGCCCGCACCGCCGGCGCCGCCCGTGTCGCTGCCGCCGCCGGTGCCACCGTTGCCGCCGGCGCCGCCGTCCCCGCTGCCGCCGCTGTCGGCGCCGCTGCTGTCGCCGGTGCCGGTCCCGCCGTCGTCCGACTCATCGCGCCCGCCCGGCCGTTGGCTGTTGACGGGCGTGGAGGAGGTGGGCCCCGGGGTGATGGTGCTCGCGGCGCCACCGCCGCCCGACCCCTTGCCCTCGTCTCTTCCGCCGCCGCCACCGGAACCGCCCCAGCCGAAGGCCCAGATGACGAGCAGGAGGACAAGGATGAAAAGGGCCAGCGCAACAGCCCTCCGCCGCCAGTAAATGGAGGAGGGAAGCGGCCCGATCGGATTGCGCAGAGATCCCACGCGGAAACTCTACGAGAGATCCGCAGCAGTGCCCGCCAATAACCACCGGTCTCCGCCCTAGTTTTCTCATTATCCGACCGGATTCCGACCAGCCCTCGCCCTATCCCGCGTCAGCGACCAGCCCAGCCTCGTACGCCACGATGGCCGCCTGGACGCGGTTGCCGACCTCCAGGCGGTCCAGGACCGCGCTGACGTACCCCTTCACCGTGCCCTCGACCAGGTGCAGCCGCCGGGCGATCTCCGCGTTCGACAGGCCCGCGCCGACCAGCGCCAGCACCTCGCGCTCCCGGGCGGTCAGGGCGTCCGTGCGGGCACGGGCCGCGGCGCCTCGGATCAGGCGCTCGCCGCCGAGTTCGGTGATCACGTGACGGGCCACCTTGGGCGACAGAAACGCCGCGCCGCCCGCCACCGCCCTTACCCCCGCGATGAGTTCGTGCGGGTCTCCGGCCTTCAGCAGGAAGCCGGTCGCGCCCCCGCCCAGCGCCCGGGAGATGTACGCGTCCTCGGAGAAGGTGGTGAGCATGGCGACCGCGGTGTCCGGCAGCGTACGGCGGATCTCCTCGCACGCGGACAGCCCGTCCAGCCGGGGCATCCTGATGTCGAGCAGCGCGACGTCGGGCCGGTGGGCGCGCGCCGCCTCCACCGCCTCCCGGCCGTCGGCCGCCTCGGCGACGATCTCGATGCCGGGGCCGGCGGCCAGGACGGCCCGTACCCCGGCGCGGATCATCGCCTCGTCGTCCGCGAGCAACACCCTGATCGTCGGCTCGTTCCCCATCCGCACCCGCCATTCCCTTCATCACCGCCGGCCGCCGCCGTTCAGCGGCGGCCTCAGACTCCGGCCTCAGACTCCGGACGCTGACGCTACAAGCGGGAGTACGCCGCCGCCCCTGACGAAAGTCAGGCCCGCCCGGCGGACGCCACCCCGCCATACCGCTGACACGCCCCGAGCAGGCCCGGCGTTTCCCGGGCGGGCGGGCGACGTGCCAGGATCGTCGGTGACATGACTGCCATCCCCGCTGACTCCGCGCCCTCAGCCAGCCGCCCCGACGGGCCCGCAGGTCGCCCCAACGGGACCGCCGACCGCTCCGACGAAACCGCAAGCCCGGGCGGGACCGCCCTTCACAGCCCCGTCATCGACTGGTTCGACGCCCACGCCCGCAACCTGCCCTGGCGCCGCCCCGAAGCCGGCCCATGGGGCGTGATGGTCAGCGAGTTCATGCTCCAGCAGACCCCGGTGAACCGAGTGCTGCCGGTGTACGAGCAGTGGCTCGCCCGCTGGCCGAGCCCCGCGGACCTGGCCGCGGAACCGCCCGGCGAGGCGGTCCGCGCCTGGGGGCGGCTCGGCTATCCGCGGCGCGCGCTGCGCCTGCACGGCGCGGCGGTCGCCATACGGGAGCGGCACGGCGGTCACGTACCGAGCGAACACGCGGAGCTGCTGGCGCTGCCGGGTGTGGGCGAGTACACGGCGGCGGCCGTGGCCTCGTTCGCGTACGGGCAGCGGCACGCGGTCATGGACACCAACGTCCGCCGTGTCTTCGCGCGCGCGGTCAGCGGCCGGGAGTTCCCGCCGGACGCCACGACCGCCGCCGAGCGCAAGCTGGCCCGCGCGCTGCTCCCCGACGACGAGCCGAGCGCCGCCCGCTGGGCCGCGGCGACGATGGAGTTGGGCGCATTGGTGTGCACGGCGCGCACGCCCGACTGCGTGCGCTGCCCCATCACCGCGCAGTGCGCCTGGCGGGCGGCCGGTTCCCCGGCGCACGACGGGCCGCCGCGCCGCGGCCAGACCTACGCCGGTACGGACCGTCAGGTGCGCGGAAAGCTGCTCGCGGTGTTGCGGGAGGCGGTCGCACCGGTGCCGCAGGCGGCGCTCGACAAGGTCTGGGACGAGCCGGTGCAGCGGGCCCGGGCGTTGGACGGGCTGGTCGCCGACGGCCTCGTGGAGCCGCTCGACGGCGGGCTCTACCGGCTGCCGCTGACCTGACCCGCCCCGAGCTCCCCTCCCCCGCCGGGACCGTTTCTGTGACAAGGCTGTGACACGGCCACGACCCGACTCTGACACTCCGTCCGACCGGGCCCGGCTGTTACACAACCTATGGGTAGCTGTGCATTCACCGCAGGTCAGATGCACATGGCGCCGCAACAGCCGCTCCGTAGCGTCCTCTTCGTGTTCGGCGACCGCCGGGCACACAGGTGGGGAAACAGCGGGATGGAGGCTGGCGATGTCCGGCAGCGGCAAGGTTTTGGATTTCGAGGAGTACGTACGCAACCGGCAGGACGCGCTGCTGCGCAGCGCCCGCCGCCTCGTCCCCGACCCGATCGAGGCACAGGACCTCCTCCAGACCGCGCTGGTGCGCACGTACGGCCGCTGGGACGGGATAGCCGACAAGTCGCTGGCCGACGCGTACCTCCGCCGGGTCATGATCAACACCCGCACCGAGTGGTGGCGGGCGCGCAAGCTGGACGAGGTGCCGACCGAGCAGCTGCCGGACGCGCGCGTCGAGGACAGCACCGAGCAGCACGCCGACCGCGCGCTGCTGATGGACATCCTCGGAGTTCTGGCTCCCAAGCAGCGCAGCGTCGTGGTGCTGCGACACTGGGAGCAGATGACCACGGAGGAGACCGCGGAGGCGCTCGGGATGTCGACCGGCACGGTCAAGAGCACGCTGCACAGGGCGCTGGCCAGGCTGCGGCAGGAGTTGGAGAGCCGCGAGCTGGACGCCCGCGCGCTCGGCCGCGGGGACGGCCGGCAGGGCCAGCAGGGCCAGCAGAGCCAGGACGGCGGGCGGAAGGGCCGGCAGCAGGGCCAGGACGGCGCCCAGGAGGGCCGGCAGGACCAGGAACCGCTCGGCCGTCAGGGCGGGCCGGAGCGCCGCGGCGGCGGCCAGGGCGGCCGCCCGCACCGCCAGCTCCCCCGGACCCGCCAGATCCGCCAGACCCCGCAGGACCGGCGTCGAGGCCAAGAGCGGGGGCAGGACCGGTGCGCGGCCTGACCAGGGCCTCTCCACACAAGGACGCTCCACACAAGGACGCTCCGCCGCACCGGGCCGCCCTGATCACGGGGGGCGCGGTCGTCGGCTTCGCGGCCGTCGGCGGGCTGATGCTGGCCGGATGCGGCACCGGAAGCCAGGGCCTGCGCAAGGAAGGCCCGGCGCGCACCTCGTGGGCCCCGGAGCAGGCCGACTCCCCGGGGGCGTATGCGCGCGGCACCTCCCCCACGTCGACGTCGGCCAAGCAGAAGGTCGACGCCGTCGCGCTGGTCAAGAAGGACCCGAAGGTCAGCAAGCACCTGAAGGCGAACCTCAAACCCTGCGCGAAGAGCGCCACGAACGACGCCACGAACGATGCCACGAAGGACACCCCCCAGGACACGACGAAGGGCGGCTCGAAGTCACAGGGCTACCCCATCGACGTGGCCTACGGCCGGCTGACCGGCTCCACCGCGTCCGATCTGGTAGTCAATGTGATGACCTGCACCGAGGGTTTCGGCCTCGGCTCGTATGTGTACCGCAAGGTGGACGGGACATATGAGAACGTTTTCGCGGACGAGCGCCCGCCCGTCTACGCCGACACCACCAAGGGCAACCTCCGCGTCACGAAGTTGATCTACGCCTCCAACGACTCGGTCTGCTGCCCCTCGAGCGAGGACGTGACGACGTACCGGTGGGCCGAGACGCGCCGGCAGTTCCTCGTGACCGATCACAAGATCAGGAACGTGAGCGAGGACGAGACGCCCGCGCCCGACGACGGAACGGAAGGCTGAAGCAAGGCCGTGGCCGAAACCCATGTGCTCTTCGTCGAGGACGACGACGTCATCCGCGAGGCCACCCAGCTCGCCCTGGAGCGCGACGGCTTTGTCGTCACCGCCGCCCCGGACGGGCTGACCGGGCTGGAGCGGTTCCGGGCCGACCGGCCCGATATCGCGCTGCTCGATGTGATGGTCCCGGGGCTGGACGGGGTGAGTCTGTGCCGCCGGATCCGCGACGAGTCCACCGTGCCCGTGATCATGCTGTCGGCGCGCGCCGACTCGATCGACGTGGTGCTCGGCCTGGAGGCCGGGGCCGACGACTATGTGACCAAGCCCTTCGACGGCGCGGTCCTGGTCGCCCGGATCCGCGCCGTGCTGCGCCGCTTCGGGCATGCGAGCGGACCTGGCCGGGGCGCGGAGACGGCGCCCGACGAGCCCGAGGGCGGAGTGCTGCGCTTCGGCGACCTGGAGGTGGACCCGGAGGGAATGGAGGTCCGCCGGGCCGGTACGCAGGTGGCGCTGACGCCGACGGAGATGCGGCTGCTGCTGGAGTTCTCGGCCGCGCCGGGCACCGTGCTCTCCCGCGACCGGCTGCTGGAGCGGGTGTGGGACTACGGCTGGGGCGGTGACACCCGGGTCGTGGACGTCCATGTGCAGCGGCTGCGCGGGAAGATAGGCCAGGACCGGATCGAGACGGTCCGCGGCTTCGGCTACAAGCTCAGGGGCTGAGCCGGGAATGGTGAAGCTCGCCCTGCGCTCGGGGCTGCGCTGGAAGGTCAGTCTGGCGATCGCGGCCGTGAGTGCGCTGGTCGCCATCGCGCTGAGCCTGGTCGTGCACAACGCGGCCCGCGTCTCGATGCTCGACAACAGCCGCGCGGCGATGAACGACCGGGTGCAGTCCGCGCAGAAGATGTACGAGAAGTACGGGACCATCGGGTTCGGCGCGAAGCTCGACGACGCGCGCCTTCCCGAGCAGCTGAAGAAGGAGGCCGCGCGCGGACTGCGCGCCACCTACCTGGGGGATACGGGCTCCGGCAGCCCTGAGGTGTGGGCTTCTGTGCCGCTGCGGGACGGCCGGGTGCTGTCCGTGCACACCCAGTTCAAGGACCGTGCCCGGGTGCTGGAGGACCTCGACCGCGTCCTCGTTCTCGGCTCGGTGTCGGTGGTGATGGGCGGCATCGCGCTGGGTGTGCTCATCGGCGACCAGCTCTCGCGGCGGCTGCGCAAGGCCGCCACCGCGGCCCGTAAGCTCGCCGAGGGCGACTCCGAGGTCCGGGTGCGGGACGCGATCGGCGGCCGGGTACGGGACGAGACGGACGACCTGGCGCGCGCGGTCGACGGCATGGCCGAGGCGCTGCAGCAGCGGCTGGAGGCCGAGCGGCGGGTGACGGCCGATATCGCGCATGAGCTGCGCACCCCCGTGACCGGCCTGCTCACCGCCGCCGAGCTGCTGCCGCCGGGGCGCCCGACCGAGCTCGTACGGGACCGCGCGCAGGCGATGCGCCAGCTCGTCGAGGACGTTCTGGAGGTCGCCCGGCTGGACGGCTTCGCGGAGCGTGCCGAGTTGCAGGAGATCGCCCTCGCCGAGTTCGTCACCCGCCGCGTCCGGGTCGCGGCCCCCGACGCCCTGGTCAACGTGTTGCGCGACGCCCATGTCTCCACCGACCCGCGCCGCTTGGAGCGGATACTCGGCAATCTCCTGGCCAACGCCGCCCGGCACGGCAAGCCGCCGTTCGAGGTCACGGTGGAGGGGCGGGTGCTGCGCGTCCGCGACCACGGGCCCGGCTTCCCCGAGGCGCTGCTGAAGGACGGGCCCAGCCGCTTCCGTACCGGCAGCAAGGACCGGGCCGGGACCGGACACGGCCTGGGCCTGACCATCGCGGCGGGCCAGGCGCGCGTTCTGGGCGCCCGGCTGACGTTCCGCAACGCCGAGCCGACCGCGGAGGGGCGGGAGGGCGCGGTCGCGGTGCTGTGGCTGCCGGAGTCCGCGCCTACCAATACGGGCAGCTTCCCGGTCATCGAGGTGCTGGACTGACCGGGGTCAGGACGGTCTGGACCGACCTGCGAGGTTCTGCGCCGACCTGCGAAGTTCTGCACTGACCTGGGGATTCTGGCTGACCTGGGGGTCTGACTGACCTGAGGGTCTGACTGACCCTGGAGGTTCTGACTGACCTGACGCACGAGGCGCGGCCGGTGCATCCGCACCGACCGCGCCTCACGTTTTCCCGCCCGTGCCGCCGGGGGTCAGACCGCCTCGACCAACGGGGGCTGGTCGGCCGGCGCCTGCTCCTCGCCCTTGGGCTGGGGCCCGGCCCCGCGCAGCGGAACCTCCTTGATGAACCAGGCCGCGAGGAAGCCGACGACGGCGATCACCGCGCCCCACAGGAAGACCTGGTGCGCCCCGTTCGCGAC
Source organism: Streptomyces sp. LZ34 (assembly GCF_053890475.1). Taxonomy (NCBI): domain Bacteria; kingdom Bacillati; phylum Actinomycetota; class Actinomycetes; order Kitasatosporales; family Streptomycetaceae; genus Streptomyces; species Streptomyces sp. LZ34. Next base: position 6,939,346 of record NZ_CM132680.1, on the reverse strand, counting down.
CGCGTGGGTGTACGCGTCCTTGATCTCCGGGGGCAGCTTCTTGAGCTTCGCCGGGTCGAGGTTGGCGCCGCCGGAGGTGACCGCCGCGCCCTTCTCGCCGACCCGGGCGATCATCGTGTCCTTCACCTGGTTGTTGAAGAGCGCGCCAAGGATGGCGACGCCGAAGGAGCCGCCGAGGGTGCGGAAGAGGGTGGCGGAGGAGGAGCCGACGCCCATGTCCTTCATCTCGACGCTGTTCTGCGCGATGAGCATGGAGGTCTGCATCAGGAAGCCCATGCCGGCGCCGAGCACCGCCATGTAGATGCCCGAGGTCAGGCGGGTGGTGCCGGTGTCCATCAGGGCCAGCAGGAACATGCCCGCCACCATCAGGCCGCCGCCGAGGATCGGGAAGATCCGGTACTTGCCGGTCTGGGTGGTGACCCGGCCCGCGATCAGCGAGACGGCCAGCATGCCCAGCAGCATCGGGAGCAGCAGCAGCCCGGAGTTGGTGGCCGTGGCGCCCTGGACGGTCTGCTGGAAGAGCGGCAGGAAGGTCATCGACCCGAACATCACGAACCCGGTGAGGAAGCCGATCACCGTGATGAGGGAGAAGTTGCCGTTACGGAATATGTGCAGCGGCAGCACGGGCTCGGCGACCCGCCGCTCGACGGCCACGAAGGCGATGAGCGAGGCGACCCCCAGCACGCCCAGCCCGATGATCTCGAACGAGTCCCACGCGTACTCGTTCCCGCCCCAGGTCGTGATCAGCACCAGAGCGGTGATGCCTATGGTGAGCAGCGCCGCGCCTATGTAGTCGATCCGTGCCTTCGCGCGCTTCTTCGGCAGGTGCAGCACCGCGGTGATCGCGGCCAGCGCTATCGCGCCGAGCGGGACGTTGATGTAGAAGATCCAGCGCCAGCCCAGGTGGTCGGTGAGGGTGCCGCCGACCAGCGGTCCGCCGATCATGGCCACGGCCATGACACCGGCCATCATGCCCTGGTACCGGCCGCGCTCCCGGGGCGGGACCAGGTCGCCGATGATCGCCATCACACCGACCATCAGACCGCCCGCGCCCAGGCCCTGAATGGCCCGGAAGCCGATCAGCTGCCCCATGTCCTGAGCCGCCCCGGACAGGGCCGAACCGGCCAGGAAGACAACGATGGACGTAAGGAACATGCCCTTACGCCCGTACATGTCGCCGAGCTTTCCCCAGATGGGGGTGGAGGCGGCGGTCGCCAGGGTGTACGCGGTGACCACCCAGGAGAGGTGTTCGAGCCCGCCGAGATCACCCACGATGGTCGGCATCGCGGTGCCGACGATCATGTTGTCGAGCATCGCGAGCAGCATGGCGATCATCAGTGCGAAGATCACAACACCCGTGGAGCGAGGCTTGCGGCCGGACGCGACCTCCGCGCCGGGCTGCGGGGCCTCCGCACTGGACTGCGGCGATGCGGATGGCGCTCCGCCTCCGGACTGTTTCTGGGACATTCTCTCCACTTCCCCCCTGGGGTGCGGCCAATTGCTGCGACCGGCTACTTACTTGCCGCCCGGCTAGTTGAGTACAGTGGAGAAGGTACGGCGTCTACTAGCCGGGCGTCAAGTAAGTTTTGTTCGGCCGCGCGAGGCCCCACGACCACAGGAGAGCACCATGGGCAGCACACCGCAGGCGCGCCGGGGCGACACCCGGCAGCGCATCCAGGACGTGGCCTTGGAGCTCTTCGCCGAGCAGGGCTACGAGAAGACCTCGCTGCGCGAGATCGCCGAGCGGCTCGAGGTCACCAAGGCCGCGCTGTACTACCACTTCAAGACCAAGGAAGACATCCTGATCAGCCTGTTCCAGGACCTGGCCCGGCCGCTGGACGAGCTGCTCGCCTGGGGCCAGCAGCAGCCCCGCACCCTGGAGACCAAGCAGGAGCTGATGCGCCGCTACAGCGTGGCCCTCGAAAGCGCCCTCCCGCTGTTCCGGTTCATGCAGCAGAACCAGGCCGCGATGAGCCATCTGCGCCCCGGCGAAACACTCAAGGACCGGATGCTCGCCGTGAGCGACCTGCTGAGGGATCCCGACGCCCCGCTGACCGACCAGGTCCGCAGCCTCAGCGCGCTCTTCGTCATGCATACGTCCCTGTTCGCCATGCAGCAGATCGACGCCGACCCCGAGGACAAGCAGAAGGCCGTCCTCGAAGTCTCCCTCGACCTGCTGGCGCAGGCGCACCCGCACGAGAGGCCCGACACCCCGGACGCGGCCTGACCGACCGACACTCCGGAAGCCCTCTGACAGGCACACGCGCCGACGGGGCCCGCCCCGTGCCGGGCCCCGTCGGCGCACATCGGGTCGAGGGTCAGACCTTGACGCCGTGGGAGCGCAGGAAGGCCAGCGGCTCGACGGCCGAGCCGTAGTTCGGCGTCGTGCGGATCTCGAAGTGCAGGTGCGGGCCGGTGCTGTTGCCGGTGCTCCCGGAGAGGCCTATCTCCTGACCGGTCGTCACGGTCTGGCCCACCGACACCTTCACCAGCGACAGGTGCGCATACTGCGAGTACGTGTTGTTGTCGTGCTTGATGACGATGGCGTTGCCGTACGCCGGGCCGTCACCGGCGCCGTTGCCACCGGCCTTGACCACCACGCCCCCGTGGACGGCGCGCACCGAGGTGCCGGACGGCACGACGAAGTCCTGCCCGCTGTGGTTGTGGGCCCACAGGTTGCCCGCGAGACCGAAGGCGGCGCCGATCTGGTACGAGGCGACCGGCGTCTCCCAGGAGTTGGCCTTGGCCTCGGCGGCCTTCTTGGCGGCCTCGGCGGCCTTCTGGCGCGCCAGGGCGGCCTGCCGCGCCTTCGCCGCGGCCTCCTCCGCCGCCTTCTTCTCCGCCGCCTTCTTCGCGGCGGCCAGCTCCGTGGCCTTCTTCTTCGCCGCGGCCTCCTTGGCGGCCTTCTCGGCCGCCGCCTTCTTCGCGGCCGCCTTCTCGGCGTCGATCGCCTTCTGAAGGGCGTCCGCCTGCGCCTGCACCGACTTGCCGAGGTCAGCGGCCGGAGCCACCGACAGCGCGCCGCTGCCCTGCGCCGCGTCCGCGGCGAACGCGCCGCCCGCCCCCAACGCCAGCGATGCCCCCATGCCCGCGGCCAGCACGGCGGCGCGGGTACGCAGAACGGACTTGCTCGTTTTACGGGATTTAAGGTGCCGGGATTTGGCGCGCGGGGACATAGGGGGACTACCTCCGGAAACATCAGTGAGTCCCGGCGGGGGACCGGAACGGACGTTCTTTCGTAACCCGCCCCGGCCATCAGGCCAAGCCGCGTCACTACTAATCCGCGCCGTACGAAAAGCGGTCGCACCCGCATTTCATCCGCGGCTCAGGCACGGCTCGATATTCGTGATCACGCACCCAAGAATCCGGATCATCAGCCTCCGAATACCTGTCTGACCTGCGCATTTAAGCCATCCGGAAGCCACATACCGAAACTCGGCCCGCGCTTCCGGCCGCACGCGCGCCCCACAGTCGAAGGAATTCACTATTTTCCGTAGTAGAGCCTCGGCGGCCTGTGTGCGATATCACCGCGCCTTAAGATCGCCGATCATCGGACCCGGGCATTAGATGTCCGTTTCGGGACCAAAGACCATACGGTCCTGTACGCTGTCCGCACCAAACCATCGGGGGGATGGGAACGTGGATCCCGCAACCTTCGGCGCTCGCCTCACCTCGGCCGCCGTCATGCCGCTGATCAAGAAGCTCTTCGTTCAGGAGGGGCCGGGCGCCGGTCTGGTCGACAAGCCGGTCCGTGTCTCGGGGCTCGTCTCGTTCACAGGCGAGAAGCGCACGCTGACGGAGAAGAACCTCCACAAGATCGCCGCCCAGCTGGTGGAGCGCGCGGTGGAGTCCGCAGGAGAGGGCGAGCGGCCGATCCCCGCGGACGAGGACGAAGTGCTGGCCGACGCCCTGGCCCGCACACTCCACGCGCTGGGCGATCTGGCCATGGACGATGTCCAGGCCGTCCACTTCGGCCCGGCGCCGCTGGCCAAGGAACTCCGGCAGGCCGCCGACCGCCCCGACGACCAGCTCTCCCTGGCCGCTTCCCGCCTCTACACCCTTCTCCTGCACACCGCCTGCCTGCACATCCTGCACTTCTTCACCCAGCGCTCGACCTTTGTCGCCCGCACCCTCGTCGAGCAGAGCGGCCGGCTGACCGACCTCATCACCAAGATGGACATCCTGATCGAGCGGATCCCCTCCCAGTCGGCCGAGGACGCGGGCTTCGAGAAGGACTACGCCGACTTCGTACAGAAGAAGTACGGGACGCTGACCATCGTCGGCATCGACCTCAGCCACGCGGAGGCCAGCTGGCCCCTGGACGCGGCGTATCTGAGCCTGGAGGCGATCGCCCCGCAGGACCGGGCCCCGGCGGTGCTCGGCGGGGAGGTCGACGCCGCCCCCGAAGCCCCCGTCCCCGCCGACCAGGCCCTGTCCGGTCACAGCCGGGTCCTGCTGCGCGGCGTCGCGGGCTCCGGCAAGACCACCCTCGTCCAGTGGCTCGCCGTCTGCGCCGCCCGCCAGCAGCCGCCGCGCGGCATGGAACAGCTGATCGGCCGTGTCCCCTTCGTCCTGCCCCTGCGTACCATCGCCCGCCAGGACGCACTCCCCACCCCCGACCGCTTCCTCGCCGCCGTCCACAATCCCCGGCACGGCGCCCAGCCCGCCCGCTGGGCCGACCGCGTGCTGCGCGCCGGGCGCGGGCTGCTGCTCATCGACGGGATCGACGAGATCCCCGAACACGACAGGGAACGCACCCGCGTCTGGCTGAGCGATCTGCTCCTCGCCTACCCCGACAACCTCTGGCTGGTCACCTCCCGCCCCTCCGCCGTCGCCGACAACTGGCTGGAGGCCGAAGGCTTCGCCGAGTTCGCCCTGGCCCCCATGAGCCATGACGACCTCGGTGCGTTCATCAACCGCTGGCACGACGCCGCCCGCGCGACCTGCCGTACGGACGAGGACCGCACCGCCCTCGACGGCTACCAGTCGGCCCTCCACACCGCCGTACGCACCAAGCAGGACCTCGGTCTCCTCGCCACCAACCCCCTCATGTGCGGCCTGATCTGCGCCCTGCACCGGGCGCGCCGCGGCTATCTGCCGCCCGGCCGCAAGGCGCTGTACGACGCGGCGCTGTCCATGCTCCTCACCCGGCGCGACACCGAACGCCACATCTACGCCCCCGGTGACGTCCAGCTCGACGAGGAGCCGCAGATCCAGCTCCTCCAGCGGCTCGCGTACTACCTCATCCGCAACGGCGAGGCGGAGCTCGACCGCGCCCAGGCGGAGCGCATCATCGACGACGCCCTGTCCGCCGTCCCCTCGGCCACCGCGCTGGGCGACGCCCCGCGCATCCTGAGCCATCTGCTGCTGCGCAGCGGCCTGCTCCGCGAACCGTCCGTCGGCACGATCGACTTCGTCCACCGCACGTTCCAGGACTTCCTCGGTGCGAAGGCGGCTGTGGAGGAGGAGGACTTCGGGCTGCTCGTCGAGCACGCCGCCGACGCCCAGTGGGAGGACGTCATCCGCATGGCGGTCGCCCACGCCCGGCCGCGCGAACGGGCCAAGATCCTCAACAAGCTGCTGGAGCGGGCCAGGAAGAACCCCGACTCGGCCCTCCGCCTCGTCCTGCTCGCCCTGGCGTGCCTGGAACACGCGCCCGACCTGGACCCCCAGGTGCGTGACGAGGTCACCTCGCAGGCCAAGCGCTTCATCCCGCCCCCGAACATGGAGCGCGCCCGCGAACTGGCCACGGTCGGCCCGCTCGTCCTGGAGCTCCTGCCGCCACCGGCCGAACTCACCGACGATCAGGCCTACTACTGCGTGGTCACCGCCTCCCACATCGGCACCGACGCCGCCACCCCCTACCTGTCCCGGTTCACCGACCATCCCGCGCTGCTCGTCCGCTCACAACTCACCGCGAGCTGGGGGAGGTTCGACACCGAGCGCTACTTCACCGAGGTGATCGCCCGCCTGGCCCCGGACGACCTGTACTTCATGGCGGAGACCCAAGAGCACCTGCGCCTCCTCGACAGCATGGGCTGTGTGTCCAAACTCCAGCTGCGCGGCGACTTCAGCGAGGATGAGCTGCGTGCCAGCCGCTCCCTCGACCAGGTCACCCATCTGAGGCTGGACCGGAACGACGTCATCGCCGACCTGAGTGCCCTCAGCCATCGGTCAGGCCTGCGCACCCTCGTCCTCACCAGGTGCCCCATGGTCCGGGACCTCACCCCACTGTCCGAGCTGTCACTCCAGAGCCTCGACTTCGCCCCGTGGCGCGCGGGTGCGTCCGGGAAAACGTTCCCCAGCGGTCTGGACACCCTGACGACGCTGAAGCACCTGAAGATCAACCTCGAGTCCCCCAGCATCCCGCCGCGCGCCTTCCCGGCCCACATCACCTGGCTCGACCTGCACGTCTACTTCCCGGACCTGGACGCCGCCTGGATCGCCGAGGCATTCCCCGACCTCCGCCAATTGGGCATCACCTTCCGCAGCAGCCCGGAAACGGGCCGACTCGACCTGCCCCTGCTCGCCGGGCTCTCCTCCCTTGAGGCCGTCACCGTCGCCCGCGCGGAGATCACTGGCGCCGAATCGCTCACCGATGTCACGGTCACGGCGCTCGACACCGTGCCGAGGAGCACGGGCCTCCCGGCCGACCCCGCGGGACGACTGGAGACCCCATGATTCTCTGACTAGAGTCAGAGAATGCATGCAGCACAGATCGACCAGGTGCGGCGGTTCAACCGCACCGTCACCGAACGCGTGGGCGTGCTCCACGACCACTACCTGGGCCGCGACCGGCCCATCGGCGAGGCCCGGCTGCTCTGGGAGATCGGCGACCAGGGCCAGGACATACGGCAGCTGCGCGAGCGCCTCGGACTCGACTCCGGGTACGTCAGCCGGCTGCTGCGCTCCCTGGAGAGCGACGACCTCGTCACGCTGGAGCCGCACCCGGAGGACAGAAGGGTGCGCACCGTCCGCCTCACCGAATCCGGCCGCGCGGAGCGCGCCGCGCTCGACCGCCGCAGCGACGAGCTGGCCGGCTCCCTGCTGCAGCCGCTCAACGCCGCCCAGCGCACCCGGCTGGTGGCGGCCATGGCCGAGGTCGACCGGCTGCTGACCGCCGCGACGGTCACCCTGGAGGTGGTCGACCCCGACCACCCCGACGCCCAGCACTGCCTGCGGTCCTACTTCACCGAACTGCAGGAGCGCTTCGAGACCGGCTTCGACCCCGGCCGGAGCCTGCTGCCCGACGCGGGCGGACTCCGGCCCCCGCACGGTCTGTTCCTGGTCGCCCGGCTGCACGGCGAACCCGTCGGCTGCGCCGGACTGAAGCTACCGCCCACCGCCCCCGCCGAGATCAAACGCATGTGGGTCGCGCCCCACACCCGCGGCCTCAGCCTGGCCCGCCGGCTCCTCGCCGAGTTGGAGGCACGGGCGGCCGGGCACGGATACGACGTACTGCGCCTGGACACCAACAAGGCGCTCGACGCCGCGATCGGCCTGTACCACTCCTTCGGCTTCCAGGAGGTCCCGGCGTTCAACGACGAGCCGTACGCCCACCACTGGTTCGAGAAGCGGATCACCAAAGGCTGATCGCCGAAGGCTGATCGCCGAAGACCGAGACCGCACTGACAACAGCCTTGCGTTTGAGCGCACTTCAATTGCCACGATGACCGGCGCGCCATGCATGTCTCTGCCATTCGCCAAGAAAGGACCGAGCTGTGCCCGATGTGAACTTCGCGCTGGGAACAATGGGATTCGGCACCAAGGTCGACGCTGCAACCTCGTCAGCTCTGCTCGACCGGTTCGCGGACGCCGGCGGGACGATCGTCGACACGGCCAACTGCTACGCCTTCTGGTCCGACCCGAGCGGTCGCGGCGGGCAGAGCGAGGAGGTCATCGGGCGATGGCTGGCCCGCCGCCCCGGCCGACGCGACCAGGTGTACCTCAGCACCAAGGCGGGTGCCCAACCCGTCGGCCCCGGCGACTGGCCTGCCAACCGCGAGGGCCTGTCCGCATCGGGGATCAAGGCCGCTGTCGAGGGCAGCCTGCGCCGGCTGGGCACCGACCGGATCGACCTGTACTGGGCCCATATGGAAGACCGTACGGTCCCTCTGGCGGAGTCCGCAGAGGCATTCGGCTCACTGGTGGCCGAGGGAATCGTGGGGCGGCTGGGGTGCTCCAACCACCCGGTGTGGCGGGTGGAGCGAGCTCGGCAGATCGCCAGTGACAACGGCTGGGCCGGGTACACCGCGCTCCAGTTGCGCCACTCCTACCTTCAGCCCCGCCCCGGCGTGCCGGTGCCCGACCAGTCCCACCGGTTCGGCTGGGTCACCGACGAAGTCATCGACTACGTCGACAGCGAACCGGACCTGTCCCTGTGGGTGTACACCGCCCTGCTGAACGGCTCCTACAGCCGTCCGGACCGCCCCCTTCCCGAGGCCTACGACCACCCCGGCACCTCCCGGCGGCTGGCGGCCCTGGACAAGGTGGCCGGGGAACTCGGGGTGAGCCGGAACCAGGTTGTTCTGGCCTGGCTGATCGACGGAAAGCCGGCCGTCACTCCGATCGTCGGCGTCAGCGACCCGGAGCAGCTCGACGAGGCACTCGCCGGGGCCCGCCTGCGACTGCCCGCCGAACACCGCCGCCTCCTCGACGAGACCGTCTGACGGCCGGACGCAGAATCCGGACGCAAAATCCGGACGCAAAATTCGGAAGGACGGAAAGAACAGACATGACCAAGACGTATCGCGCGGTTCAGTACGTGGAGTACGGCGGCCCCGAGGTGCTGGATGTCGTCGAACTGGCGGCTCCTCACCCGGGCCCGGGTGAGGTACTGGTCAGGGTCCGCGCCGCAGGTGTGAACCCGATCGACTGGAAGCTGCGCACCGGTGTCCTGGCGGCGATGATGCCGGTGGAGTTCCCCGCGGTACCTGGCGGCGACGTCGCCGGCGTGGTGGAGGCGATCGGTGACGGCGTGAGCGGCCTGGCCGTCGGTGACGAGGTGTTCGGGTCGATCGGCTCCGGCGGTTATGCCGAGCTGGCGTTGGCACCGGCGGGGCAGTTCGCGCGCAAACCGGAGGCGGTGTCCTGGGAAGTCGCGGCCGCGCTGCCGGTGGCCGCCAACACGGCCTATCAGGCGCTCGCTGACGTGGGCTTGACCTCTGGGGAGACTCTGGTCGTCGACGGCGCCGCAGGCGGGGTCGGTACGGTTGCCGTGCAGCTCGCCAGGCACCTCGGCGCCACCGTGATCGGCACCGCCGGCGAACACAACCATGAGTACCTGCGTTCACTCGGGGCCGAACCGGTGACCTACGGCGACGGACTGGCCGACCGAATCCGCGCGATCGCGCCCAAGGGCGTGGACGCGGCGCTGGACCTGGCGGGCAAGGGCTCGCTGCCGGCGCTGATCGATGTGGCGGGCGGGCCCGAGCGGGTGGCGACCATCGCCGCCTTCAACGCGGCCGAACTCGGTGTGCGGTTCGTGTCTGCCGACGCCGGTGAGCTTCCCGAGCGGCTCGCCAGAGCCGCGGCGCTCGCTGCGAGCGGCGAGCTGATCTTGCCGGTGGCCGGAACGTACTCGCTGGCCGAGGCCGGCGAAGCACACCGCGAAAGCGAGGGCGGCCACGTCCGCGGCAAGTTGATCATCCTCCCAGGCTGAGGCCGCCCGATTCAGCCTGACCTCCCGGCCGGCCCCCAGCGCCCCCACAGCCGCCGTATCGTGAAAAGCCGACGTCGGCACGGATGATCGGCACGGACGAGGGGGATGAGGGGGCGGGATGGAGCCGCAGATCGCAGATCTCGCGCGGACGGCCGGGTCCACCGTGGTGGCTCTGATGGCCACCGACGCGTGGCAGCGCGCGCGGGAGCGGATCGTCGCGTTATGGCGCAGGGCCCAGCCGGACCGCGCCGACGGAATCGACGGCGAACTCGAAACCACGCACGACGACCTCCTGGCCGCGCGTGACGCGGAGGACGACTCGGAGGGCGAGCAGACCCAGCGCGAGCTGAGCGAGGAGTGGGCGGGCCGTATGCGGCGGTTCCTCGCCGCGCATCCGGAGGTCGTCGACGAGTTGCGCCGGATCCTGGACGAGTTGAGCCCGGCCCTGCCGGGCAACGATCAGGCGATGAACACCACCATTCGTATGCGAGCCGAGGCGTTCGGCAGCGGCCGGGTCTATCAGGCGGGCCGCGACCAGCACATCACCGAGCGGTGAGCGGCCCGCCTCCTCCGTACGCGGAAGGCCAAGCCTCAGGACAGGGCCGGGTCTTCCAGTCGGCCGGCGACCAGCACATCACCGAACACCATCACCACTACGCGCCGGACCCCGGCGCGTCCCTGTTCGCCGGGACGGCCGCCCCGCCGGCTCCCCTTCCAGGCCCGGGATTCGGCCCGGACTCCGTACGCATCCCTCTGGTCGGCCGCGCCCCGGCCGTCCTGCGGGACCGCGCGGACCTCATGCGGCGATTACGGGCGGCAGTAGACAGCGGCGGCGGACAGATCCACGTGCTGCACGGCATGGGCGGCTGCGGCAAAACGGCAGTGGCGCATGCCCTGTTCACCGAGACCGTGACCGAGGCCGTATCCGAGGCCGTATCCGAGGCCGTATCCGAGGCCGTATCCGAGGCCGAGGCCGTAACCAAGGCCAAGACCAAGACCAAGACCGAGGCCGTGCACGGACGGGCCCGGGTCGGGTTGTGGGTCACCGCCTCGGAGCGGCTGTCTTTGCGGGCAGGCATGCTGGCCGTCGCCGCCGACCGAGGCGCGGGCCCCGGCGAACTGGCCGCCGCACACAGCGGACAGCGGGCCGCCGCCGACCTCGTATGGCACCACCTCGACCACTCCGCGGAGCCCTGGCTCCTGGTGATCGACAACGCCGACGACCCGGCGATCCTGGAGGAAGGCGGCTGGCTGCGCCCCAGCCCACGCGGCACGGTGCTGGTCACGACCCGATACGCCACCTCGCGCGCCTGGCGGGGCGCGGTCCTGCACCCCGTCGGGGTGCTGCCCACCGAAGACGCGGCCCAGGTCCTGTGCGACCTCGCGCCCCACGCGGGCACTCCGGCGGCGGCCCAACAGGTCGCCATCCGCCTCGGCTGCCTCCCGCTCGCCCTGACCCTCGCGGGGTCCTACCTGCACCACCAGCTACTGGAGTCCTGGTCCATGGACGAGTACCGAAACCGCCTCGAAGACGACCCGACCGGCCTCATCGACCAGGGAGCGGCCTTGGATTCCGGCCGCCCCGAGTCCAGACACCTGGTCAGCCGCACCTGGCATCTGTCGCTCGATGCCCTCGCCGACCAGGGCCTCCCCGAAGCGACGACGCTGCTGCGGCTGCTGTCCTGCTGGGGCCCGGACCCGCTGCCACTCGCGGTGCTGTCCCCGGCGTCCCTGGGCGCGACGGGCCTGCTGGACGCCGCGCGCGTCGAACCGGCGCTGCGCGGACTGCTCGACCACTCCCTGGCCGCAATCGTCTCCGTGCCGGGCGGCGCGGACGGGGAACGACCGGTGCGCTGCGTCCAGGTGCACGGCGTGCTGCTCAACAGCGTCGCCTCGGGCATCCCCGCCGAGCAGCGCCCGGCCCTCACCGAGGCGGCGGTCGCCCTGCTGGAGGCAGCGCTTCCGGCCGAGGACGCCACCGGCTCCGGGGGCGGGGGCGGATTCGTTGCGCTGCTCGTGCCGCACGCGGTGGCGCTGCTGCGAGAGGTGGGCGTCAGGACGGCGGAACGGGTGGTGGACCTGGCCGTACGCCTCATTGCATGCGTTCATGAGACCGGCGACTACACCGCCGCCCTGGCCCTGGCCCAGGAGTCCGCCGGGACAGCGGAACGGGTGCTCGCCCCTGAGCACCATCTGACGCTGAGCGCGCTGCAACGCGCGGGGCGCTCGCTGTTCCGGCTCGGTCGCATTGCGGAGTCGGAGGAGGTACACAGCCGGGTGCTGCGAGTCCGTGAACGCCTCTTGGGCCCTGATCACCCCGACACCCTTGAGTCCTGTCACGGACTCCAGCAACCGCTCTTCAGGTTGGGGCGGCGAGCGGAAGCGCTGTCTTTCCTGCGTCGTGCGGCGGTTGGGCTGCGGAGCGCTTTGGGCGTGGAGCATCCCGGAGCGCTGCGCAGCCGGGCGATGCTGATCGAGGGCCTTGCTGTATGCAAGGAGGAGGCAGAATTCGACCGGACGTCCCGGCAGACCGTCGAAGACTGTGCGCAGTTCCTGGGCTGCGACCACCCCACGACGCTGGCGGCCCGACACACGTACGCGTTCGGAGTGTCCCTCTTCGGCAGAGCGGAAGAGGCCGAACCACTCGCTCGACGAGCACTGGCCGATCGGGAACGCATCCAAGGGCCTACCCACCCCAAAACGCTCGCCGTCACGGCCTTGCTGGGCGCTGTCACCGCGTCGCTTGGCCGTTGGGACGAGGCCATCCGGCTGACTCGACGCTGCATCGAAGCACGAGAGCGGGCACTCGGGCCTGAGCACCCCTTCCTTGTGGAGAACTACTCGGAACTGGCTGACTACCTCGCGCGCGCGGGCCATACGGACGAGGCCGGGAGACTGGCCCACGAAGCCTTCCCGCTGTGTGAGCGGATTCTCGGCCCTGACCACGTCGCCACACTTCGAGTCCGTCAAGTGCTGACCTGTGAGAACCAGTCCGAGGGCTAACGCATCCTGCCCAACCGGACTCGCTCAGCCTTCAACAGTCTCTGGTAGTCCGCGAGCACACGCAGCATCGCGAAGCCGGTCCCCAAGGGGACCGTCCCGACGACCAACAGGGGCCGTTGCGGGTCATGAAGATCCGCACGCATGCCGGGCAGCCGGACGTCGAGCGCGGCGAACTCGTCCCGAACGAATTCGGCGACCCGCTCACCGGGGTGTGCGGTGTGTCCCGCCCGGGCGCTCACGCCTTGTCTCCAGGCGGGAGACTGAGCTCGAACCACACGGCCTTGCCCGTGCCGTCGAGTTGTTCGTCGACCGTCAGCCCGCACACATCCGAAAGCGCGGTGACCAGGAACAGACCGCGTCCATGCGTGTCGTCGTTCCCCGCGCGACGGGGCGACGGCAACGCGGGGCTGTCGTCATGGACCGCGACCCGCACGCGGGTGCACTCGATGGTGGCGGCGACCCGCACATCTCCTTTGCCGTGCTGATGCACATTGGTCACCAGCTCTGATGTGCACAACGCCGCCGCATCGGCGAGTTGGCCCAGCCCGGAGGCCACGAGCAGGTTGCGTACGAAGTCTCGGCACAGTCTGGGCGCGATCATGACGTTGGGGGCGGACAAGGTGTAGTGGTGCGGATGTTTCTCGGTTCCGCCAGTGGAACTCCCGGGGCTGGCCGCACCCGGCTCTACATGTACTCCCATGAGACGCCTCCGTGGCGTTCCGTAGGTGAGGGATTGGCAGAACCTGTCGTCAGCTACGTTGGATTTGGCCGAACTCGAATCCCGGGCCAGCAGCATCCATTCGTATGAGTCACTGTTCATCCCGGGCATCCTCCAACTGGAGGACTACACACGCGCCATCTTCCGAGCGAACGACACTGTCACCACCCCAGCGGGCATCGACGCAGCAGTCAACTTCAGGTTGAGACGCCAAAAGATCCTCACGAGCGATGATCCGCCGGAGGTCCACGCCGTGATTCACGAGGCTGCGCTACACATGCGATTCGGCGGTGCAGCAGTAGCTCGCAAGCAGCTCCTGCGCCTCGTAGAGCTGGCTGAACTACCGCACGTGCGGATCCAGGTCCTACCCTTCACAGCCGAGGGGGTGTCCGCCGTGAACACCCCGTTCTGTCTCCTCACCTCACACGGCGGAGCGCTTGAGACCGTGCAGATGGATCATGCGGACCAGTCCATGTTTCTGCACACCTCAGAATCAATCTCCCAGTACCAGAAGCAGTTCGAGCAGCTACGCTCGATCGCTCTTCCTCCGGTGGACGCCAAGGTCACGTCCCTCAATCACGAGGGGCGGGATTCACTGGGGCTGATCCAATACGTCCTCTACAGTCACTACTAGGAATCGCGATCATGCCCATCCTCAACTGGCGTAAGTCCTCCTTCAGCACCTCCGGGGCCAACTGTGTGGAACTCGCCGCCGTCAACGACGGCATACGCATGCGGGAGAGCGACGAGCCCGGCACGGTGATCCGTACGACCCCCGCCACCCTGCGATCCTTCATACGGGCCGTGAAGACCGGCCAGCTCGACCACACCGTCTAACCCGACCGGCCACAGCACGCCCTCCTCCGGCCTGACCCGCCCCCGGCGAGGTGGAGGCTCTCCACTTTGCTGGGCGCCGCCTTAGCGCCCTGGGTCGGCATTCGGCTGGGGCGGGTGCGGGTTTCGTCTCGCGCCTTCAGGCGCAAAGGGGCGGGCTACCGGGAGGAAGGAGGCCGGGCCCGAGCCGTGGCCGTCCGGCGGCCCGGTGGGTGGGGCGGAGATCCGGCTGCTGTGGACGAAGCGGATGTCCGGCGCCGGTAGGGCATGCCTGTGGCCCCCCTCCCGGTGGTCCCGGTGTCCCCGCTGGGCGGGAGGGGATGGTGGTCGGCTGTCCTGCGGACTGGGCCGCTACTCGAGGTAGTTGTGGGGTGGGTTGGTGTAGGTGTGGCCGGTGGGCGCGGTCCAGGTGGTGACCCCGGTGTCGGCATCCCGGGTGACCCGCCACCCGGGGTGATGGGTCTTCATCAGGTGGTGCCGCCGGCACAGCGGGCCCAGGTTCTCAGGGACGGTCTGTCCCCCGGCCTCTGGAGCGTCATGGTCGAACGGCTGGATGTGGTCGAGGTCGCAGCGGTGGGCAGGCATCTGGCAGGTGGGGAAGGTGCACCGGCCGTCCCGGGCGACCACATGCCGCTCCGTCTCCGCCGTCGGCTTGTACGTCGTCGGATCCGTCTTGACCAGCATCCCGGTCTTCGGCTCGATGATCAGACGCCGCCAGACCGTCCCCTCCGCGAACGCGATCTCCCGCGCCTGCCCCGCGGTGATCGGACCGTACCCCTTCAACTGCGCGGGCTCCTCACTCTCCCCGATCAGCACATCCAACGGGACCGTGACCTGCACCACGGCCGCCGACCGCCCACCAGCCTCCTGCTCACCGCTGGTGCCGCTGGTGACGGTGCGGTTGACGACCAGGTCGAACAGGGCATCCACCCGCTTCTGCTCCAGCGTCCGCCCCTCATCCGGCAGCGTGGCAGCATGCGCGTCCACAGCCTGGTTCATACGGGCGGCCTGCCCGGCCGGCAGGATCGCACCCCACATGGCCATGCCGTCATCCTGCGGATAGTGGACCAACTGCCGCTCCCGCTTCCGCTTCCGGTGCCGCTCCTCCGCCCCATGCGGATCCGCCCGCACAATCTCCCGGGCCAGCGCCCGCCGGGTCTGCCCGGTCGCAAGCCCCGGCATCTTCCCGGCCACAGCGGCTTCGACCTGCGCGGCAAGCAGCGGGTCCAAAACGCCACAGGCCTCGGTAACAGCGACAGCCTGCATGTAAGAGATCTCCCCACGCTCCAGCAGCCCGAGCGTGGTCGGGTAGCGGCTGTCCAGCTCACGGGCCACCCGAAGCCGCTTAGCCGCCGTCGTCCCCGACAACTTCAGCGCACAGGCCACTTCCTCACACGCAAAGTTCCACTCCCCCTCAATACTCTCGCTCCACTTCCCCTCCGGCAGCGCCGCCTGCGCGTCGGCATCCAACGCCGCCAGGATGTACACCTGCTGCGCCTGGATCCACGCCGCATGCCGCTCCAGAGCCCTGAGTGCGTCGATACGGCCCGCGTGGGAGAGCTTCTCCGGGTCCAGGAGCGGCAACACGATTGCGGTCTGTGGCCCCGGGGCCATACCGGCCAGGTAAGCAGCCCATTCATCCGGCGTCCCCGGAACCAACACCGACGCCGGAGTTGGAGACGGACGGGAGGTCTCCGTAGCAGTGGTCGTAGCGTTGTCCCCCATGGCGATCACCCCCCAGTGATGCGCTCAACACCCGCCTCCCCAGGCGGGCTCACCCCTCCATCCTCCCTCACTCTCCGTAATCCAACCAGGCCACAGCCCCAACTACACCCCTTCGAGTGACTGTCCGGAACCCGGAACTCCACCCACACTCCTCCCGAACCGAATGCCGTCCAACGACGTGTAGACGGCGCACAGCGCAGCGGAGCGCACCCGGTACCCCTACCGGGCACGCCCCGCCCCACGCGCCGCCTGCCGCGAAACGCCCTCACCACGCCACGAGAGGCAGAGGGAGAGGCAAGGGAGAGGCACAGCCAGAGAGGAGGGAGGACCGCGCCGCCCTACTGGGGCTTGAAGGACCGGATCTGGTAGCTGCCCTGCAGGTTGCCGCCCGCGCCGGCGGACGTGGACCCTACGCGGGAGTGGTAATTGGTCTGGGTGTAGTACTGCTTCCGCTGCCCCGTTCCGTTCCACACAGAGCGGACGTTCTGGCCGTTGCGGATGAAGGAACAGTCGTCGGCAGTGTTGGCCTTGCTGGGCTGCGACCACTGACATCGGGTGCCGCCGCCGTCCCAGTCGCTGTAAATGCAGAAGTACCCGGCGGAGCAGTTGTAGGCCGCCGGGCGGGTCGGGGCCGTGGGGGCCGCGGTCGCGGTGGATACGGTCCCGAGGGCCGCGACCAGGGCGGCCGAGGCGATGGCGAACGAGCGGACGCTGAGCATGAAGGGGCTCCTTCTTTCGCGGGTGCTCCGCGCCCACCGGGCGCACCGAGCACCCGGCGCGGAGCACATGACACTCACCGCAGTGTGCTCGCGGGGCCCAGGTGCTTTGCCGGAGTCATGGTGGAGTTCTGCTGGAGCAGGGCCCAGTGCGGCCCGGCGGAGCCCAGCGCGGCCCGGCGGAGCCCAGTGCGTGGTTCAGCGGGCCACGTCCATGCGCTGGGTGCCGATGACCGATAGCAGCCGCAGCGCCTCCTCGGAGGGCGAACCGGGGTCGGCGGTGTAGATCACGACCTGCTGGTCCCGGTCGGCGATGGCGAGGACGTCGCAGTTTACGGTGACCGGGCCGACCAGCGGGTGCTGGAAGGTCTTGCACAGTGTGGGCTCGGCGCACACGTCATGGGAGGCCCACAGCCGGGCGAACTCCTCACTCCCGGCGAGGAGTTCATCCACCAGCCCGGTCACCTCGGGGTCGTCGGGGTAGCGGGCGGCGGTGGCGCGCAGCCGCTGGGCCGAGTTGCGGGCGAACGCGTCCGCGTCGGACACCCCGTACAGCCGCCGCCCCTCCCGGTGCGGCCCGAGGAAGACACGGCGCACGAAGTTGCGGTCGCGCCGGGGCAGGGCGGAGAAGTCCTCCATGAGGGCGGCCGCCAGATCGTTCCAGGCGAGCACCTCGAACGTCGCGGACATCACCGTCGCGGCGGCCTGCGGCAGCCGGTGCAGCAGGTCGAGGATGCTCTGCCGCACCTCGCGCGAGGGCCCGGGCGGCGGGCCCGGCGGCGCGCCGGCGAGGTGGTGGAGGTGGTCGCGCTCGGCGTCCGTAAAGCGCAGGGCGCGGGCGAGTCCGGCCAGCACTTCGCGGGACGGTCGCGGGGCGCGGGCCTGCTCCAGCCGGGTGTAGTACTCAGTGGAGATGAACGCCAGCTGCGCCACCTCCTCGCGGCGCAGCCCCGGGGTACGGCGCCGCGGCCCGGCGGGCAGCCCCACGTCGGCGGGGGTTATCCGCTCGCGCCTGCTGCGCAGGAAGTCCGCCAGTTCTCGCCTGTCCACGCCCCCAGTGTGCGCGGGTGCCGCGGCCCTGAGCCAGGTACCGCCGGTGCCTGGATAGGCGATGCGACCGGACGCAGGCTCACCGCCATGGACAACACACCTACCACCGACCCGTCCGCCCCCGCCGCCCTGGGCCTGCTGGCTGGCAAGGTCGCCTTCATCACCGGTGCCGGGCGCGGTATCGGCGCGGCCGCGGCGCGGCTGTTCGCCCGGGAGGGCGCCCAGGTGCTGCTCGCGGCCCGTACGGAAGCGCAGCTGAAGGCCGTGGCCGAGGAGGTCCGGGCGGCGGGCGGCACCGCGGACTACGTGGTGTGCGATCTGGCCGACGCGGCAAGCGTGCGCGCCGCCGTGGACCGCGCCGTGGACCTGTACGGCCGGCTCGACGTCGCCTTCAACAATGGCGGGACGTTCGTGCCGCCGGGCCCGATGGACCAGGTCAGCGAGGCCGACTTCGACTACGTCTACGCCGTGAACCTCAAGGGCCCGTGGCTGGCCATGGCCGCCGAGGTCGCCGCCATCCGGGCCACTGCGGGGACCGGCGCCATCGTCAACAACTCCAGCATCGGCAGTCTGAGGGGCAACCCCGAGCTGCCCACCTACGGCGCGATGAAGCGGGGGCTCAACAGCCTCACCGAGTCGGCCGCCGTCACGTACGGCCCGGAAGGCATCCGCGTCAACGCGATCGCCCCCGGCGGTACGGCGACGCAGATGATCCGCACTTGGGAAGCGGATTCGCCCGGTCTCGTCGAGCGCATCACCGCGCGGACCCCGCTGCGCCGCCAGGCCGACCCGGCCGAAGTCGCCGAGGCCGCTGCCTGGCTGCTCAGCGACCGCGCCTCGTATGTGACCGGTGTGGTCCTGCCGGTCGACGGCGGTGCGCGGGCCTAAGGCCCAAGGCTTCCGGACATTTTCAGGCAGATTTTGGCACGGTGAGGGGCACCGGCCCATTAATCGAACATGTGGCCGATGCTTCATTGGGGGTCCAGTCTTGTCGCCCGCCCACCTCTCCCAGGACGCCGCCGCTTTCTACGTCGGACAGAGCGCTTTCTCCGATCCCGGCGGCCACGCGCCGCGCTATGCCGATCTACCAGATGATCCGGCTGAACTCGCCCGTGTGGCACGCGACCTGGTGGTCCACCGTTTGGAAGGCGAGCAATTCCGCTGTGCCATTCCAAAAGATCGCCTGCACAACGACGCCGAGACGCGCTACGTCGATGAAATCTGCCGCGTCATCGTCGAGCGGAACGACGCCCCGCTGACGCGGCGACGCGAGGCCGACGACCGTTTCGTCGGCGTCTGCCGCGACTTCGCGCTGCTGTACTGCTCGTTCCTGCGCCACGCGGGCGTGCCGGCCCGGCCGCGGTGCGGCTTCGCCGACTATTTCGGCGCGGACGGCTTCCACGGCGACCACGTGGTGACCGAGTACTGGGACGACGAGCGGGGCTGGCTGCTCGCCGATCCGCAGCTGGCCGACCCGATGGTCGTCGACGCGTGGAAAGTGGACTTCGACCCGATGGACGTGCCGCACGACCGTTTCCTGGTCGCGGGCAAGGCGTGGCGGGCCATCCGGGCGGGCGAGGCGGACCCGGAGACCTTCGGGCTCCACCCGCCGGAGGAGGGGCCGCTTTGCGGGGAGTGGTTCGTCGCGCACTACGTCCGGCTCGACCTCGCCGCGCTGACCAAGGTGGAGACGCTGCTGCGGGACATCTGGGGAACGGGAACGGGAACGGGCGACTATATGGAGATGACGGACGCGCTCCGTGAACTGCACGACCGGGCCGCGCTGGTGACGGGCGACGACGTGCCCTTCAGCGCCGCGCGGAAGCTGTTCGCGGAGGAAGAGGGGCTGCGGACGCCGAAGACGCTGCTGTCGTTGGCGCCGTTCAACGGTCCGCGTGACGTCACGCTCCGCTGATACCGCCGCCGTGCCCGGTCACCCCGGTCTTCCGCCGCGAGCGAAGGCCCCTGGCGCACCGAAGATCCGCAGATCCAAACTGGCCGGATGCGCCGTCTCGTCGTCATCGATGCCCCGTCCAACCTCGGCCTCAGACCGCCCGCCGAAGGCACCGTGCCCGGGTGCTACAAGCTGGCGGGCGCGCTGCGTGAGCAGCGGCTGCTGCAGCGGCTCGGGGCCCACGAGGGCGGGGTGGTCGTACCGCCCCGCTACGACCGGGGCGGCTGGCGGGAGGGCGACGGCGTGTTCAACGCCGCGGCCATCGCCGCGTACACCCGCAAGCTCGCCGACCGCATCGAGCATCATGTCCGGGCCGGGGACTTCCCCGTGGTTCTGGGTGGGGACTGTTCCATCCAGCTCGGCGCCTCGCTCGCGCTCCGCCGCATCGGGCGGTACGGGCTCGCCGCCATCGACGCCTCCGCGGACTTCCGACACCCCGGGAACTCCGAGCGCGTCGGCGCCGCGGGCGGCGAGGAGCTGGCGCTCGGGACGGGGCGCGGGCAGGAGGACCTGACGGACCTCGAAGGGCTGCGGCCGTACCTCAAGGACGAGGACATACGGATCCTCGGCATCCGGGACTACGACGAGGACCGCGCCGAACTCTCCGAGTTGAAGATCGCGAACGCGTCGGTCGGAGAGATCAGGGAGCGGGGCCCGGAGGATCTGGCGCGCGAGGTTCTGCGATCCCTTGAAGCGCCCGTGACCGACGGGTTCTGGGTGCATCTGGACGCGGATGTGCTGGACCCCTCCGTCATGCCCGCGGTCGACAGCCCGGACCCCGACGGGCTGCTGCCCGATGAACTCGCCTCCATCCTCGGGACCTTGGTGCGGTCGGAGCGCTGCGTCGGCTTCAACCTCACCATCTACGACCCCGATCTCGACCCCGACGGCTCCTGCGCCGCGCTCCTGGCAGACCTCCTTCAGCGCGCCTTCGCGCCATCCTGACCGGACGCGCCCCCGGAACGGGCGCCTCCCGAGGTTCGGCGTGCGGTGGTGGGGTACGTACCGGGATCTACGACGTGCCGATTGAGCCGCTGGAACCAGCGGTCGGGGGAAAAAATGGATCCCGCTGTCATAGCCGCCCGCTTTGCTTTAGGAGCCGCCGACTCGGACGCCGCCCTATCCGACGCCGCTCTATCCGACGCCGCCGCTTCGGTCGCCATCGCCTCGATCGTGGAACAGCTGTTCGTGCGGGAGGGGCCGGGCGCGGGGCCGGTGGACCGGCCGGTCAGAATCAGTGGGCTGGTGTCGTTCCAGGGGGACGCGCGGACGCTGACCGAGCGGGATCTGACCGGGTTGGCGGCCCGGCTGGTGCGCGAGGCGCTGGGGGCGGTGGCGCCGGGTGAGGCGAAGCTGGCCGCCGCCCAGGAGCGGGCCGTGGTCGACGCGCTCGCGCGCACCCTGCATGCGCTGGGGACGGTGGACCTGAACGACGTCCAGGCGGTCCGGCTGGGGCCCGAGCGGTTCGCCAGGCATCTGGCGGTGGCCGCGCCGGACGCCGCCCGCGATCTGTCCGCGGGTGCCGCCCGGCTGCACGGCGCGCTGCTGGAGCTGGCGTGCCTGCACATGCTGCGGTTCCTCACCCGGCGGTCCGAGTTCGTCGCCCGGGCGCTGGCCGAATCGGGCGACCGGCGGGAGGCCGGGGCAAGCGACCGGCGGGAGGCCGGGGCAGGCGACCGGCAGGAGGCCGAGTCGGGCGGTCAACCGAGCGAGCCGGCCGAGAACGCCACATCCCCGAACGACGCCGCACCCCCCTCCGACGCCGCCTTCGAGGAGCAGTACGCGCGCGACATCGTCACCGGCCACGACCACCTCACCATCTACGGCATCGACCTGGCGCACTCACCGGACAGCTGGCCGCTGGAGAGCGCGTATCTGAGCCTGGAGGCCGAGACCGACGCGGGCCCCTCCGCCACCGCGGACCAGGCGCTGTCGGGGCGCGAGCGGGTGCTGCTGCGGGGCGTGGCGGGCTCCGGCAAGACGACGCTGGTGCAGTGGCTCGCGGTGTCCGTGGCGCGCGGGGAGCTGCCGCCGGAGCTGGAGGGGCTGCGCGGCCGGGTGCCGTTCGTACTACAGGTGCGCCGCTTCGGCCGGGACGGCTTCCCCACGCCCGGGGGCTTCCTGGCCTCCGTACGCCATCCGCGGGCGGGCGGGCAGCCGGCCGGGTGGGCCGAGCGGGTGCTGTCGGGCGGGCGCGGGCTGCTGCTCGTCGACGGGGTCGACGAGGTGCCCGAGGAAGACCGTGAGCGGCTGAGGCACGCGCTGCGCCGGTCGCTCGCCCGCTATCCGGGAAATGTCTGGCTGGTCACCTCGCGCCCGTCCGCCGTACGGGAGAACTGGCTGGCCTCGGAGGGATTCACCGAGCTGAAACTCGCGCCGCTGAGCCGTGAGGGCGTGGCCGCATTCATCCAACGCTGGCACGCCGCGGCGCGGGAGGACGCGGCGGCCGATCTGGATCGGCTGGACGCGTACGAGGAAACGCTGCTGGACGCGGTCCGGATTAACCGGGAGCTGGGGCGGCTGGCCACGAATCCGCTGATGTGCGGGCTGATCTGCGCACTCCACCGGGACCGCCGCGGCTATCTTCCGCGCGGCCGCAAAGCGCTCTACGACGCGGCCCTTTCCATGCTCCTGGAACGCCGTGACCGCGAGCGCTCCATGCCGCCGCTGGACGGAATCGATCTCACCCAGGAACCGAAGATCCAGCTGCTGCAGAAGCTCGCGCGCTGGATGCTCGTCAACGGCAGGGCGGAAATGGACCGGGCGACCGCCGTCTCCACCCTCGCCCAGCACCTTCCGGCGATTCCGTACGCGGCACGGCAGGGCGGCCCGGAGGAGATCTACCGCCATCTGCTCAACCGCACCGGACTATTGCGCGAGCCCGCGCCGGGCGCGGTCGATTTCGTGCACCGGACCTTCCAGGACTATCTGAGCGCGAGAGCGGTCGTCGAACGGCATGATTTCGACTTCCTGATCGAACACGCCCACCAGGAAGACTGGGAAGAGGTGATCAGAATGTCGGTGGCGCTGGCCCGGCCCGATGAATGCGCGTACATCCTGGACGGGCTGCTCGCCGCCCGGAAAGGCGCGCGCCCGGTACAGGCGCGCCATCGGAAACTGCTTGCGGCGGCCTGCCTGGAACAGGCTACCGAGCTGGATCCGGAGGTACGTGACCGGGTGCACCGCTATACCCGGGATCTGGTACGGCCGACCACCCTGGAAGGAGCCCGGGCGCTCGGCTGGATCGGCCCCATCGTGCTGGAAATGCTGCCCGATCCGACGGTTGTCCCGGACGAGGAAGCGCACCGGCTGGCCGTCACCGCGACCTCGATAGCCGACGACCGGGCCATCGACTATCTCGTCCGGCTGCGGGACCGCACTTCCTGGGCCGTACGCTCCGAGCTCGCCGGGGCCTGGCGGCGTTATGACACCGATCGCTACGCCGATGAAATCATCGCCCATCTCGATGAGCGGGAACTCGACTTTCCGGTATCGAACCTGGAGGAGCTGCACGCCCTGCGCCGCCTCGGCGGGCGCCCCTGCGTACAGATAGCCGGGGCCTTCACCCCGCGTCGGCTGGTCGAGGACCTGGTCGCCGACCGGCTGACCGAGCTGTGGCTCGCCTATGACCTGGGGACGCATCTGGACCTGGGGTGGCTGGGAGCCTTCCCCCGGCTGCACACGCTGCGGGTGAGCTCCCGCAACGCCGGGGTGACCGGGGTCCCCGAGGGCGTACAGGTCATCGTGACGGGGCCCTGAGGGGTGTCCGCCCCGGGGAAAGTCCCGAGGGCAGTCCCCGAGGCCGCCCCGGGCGCGCCAGGGCCGCAGGAGGGCGTTCAGGGGCTTTCACGAGAGCCCAGGAGGGCGCGGCGTGGGGCCCTTGGGGCAGGTGGGGCCCCTGGGGCAGGTGGGGCCCCTGGGGCAGGTGGGGCCCCTGGGGCAGGAAAGAGAGAAAACGCAAGGAAGAGAGAAAAGAAGGCTGCCCCGGACCGTTCACACGGTCCGGGGCAGCCCCTGGGCGCTTCGCGTGACTCCCGGGCGGGAGGTCACGCCTCCTTGCTGAGGTTCGGGCCCGCGCCGCCCGCCGCGGACTCGATCGGCGGGGTGTCCGGCAGGGCCGACTTCTCCTCGCCGCGGAAGGTGAACTTCTTCTCCTCACCCTCACCCTCGGTGTCCACGACCACGATGTGACCGGGGCGCAGCTCGCCGAAGAGGATCTTCTCCGACAGCACGTCCTCGATCTCGCGCTGGATGGTCCGGCGCAGCGGCCGGGCGCCCAGCACGGGATCGTAGCCCCGCTTGGCGAGCAGCTTCTTGGAGTCACCGCTGAGCTCGATGCCCATGTCGCGGTCCTTGAGCCGCTCGTCCACCTTGGCGAGCATGAGGTCGACGATCTGGATGATGTCTTCCTCGCTGAGCTGGTGGAAGACGACCGTGTCATCGACGCGGTTGAGGAACTCGGGCCGGAAGTGCTGCTTGAGCTCCTCGTTGACCTTCGCCTTCATCCGCTCGTAGCCGGTCTTCACATCGCCCTGGGCGGCGAAGCCCAGGTTGAAGCCCTTGGAGATGTCCCGGGTGCCGAGGTTGGTGGTCATGATGATGACCGTGTTCTTGAAGTCCACGACCCGGCCCTGGGAGTCGGTCAGCCGACCGTCCTCCAGGATCTGCAGCAGCGAGTTGAAGATGTCCGGGTGGGCCTTCTCGACCTCGTCGAAGAGGACCACGGAGAACGGCTTGCGGCGCACCTTCTCGGTGAGCTGGCCGCCCTCCTCGTAGCCCACGTATCCGGGCGGGGAGCCGAAGAGCCGCGAGACGGTGTGCTTCTCGCTGAACTCCGACATGTCGAGCGAGATCATCGCGTCCTCGTCGCCGAACAGGAATTCGGCGAGGGTCTTGCTGAGCTCGGTCTTACCGACACCGGACGGGCCCGCGAAGATGAACGATCCGCCGGGGCGCTTGGGGTCCTTCAGACCCGCACGCGTGCGCCGGATGGCCTGGGAGAGCGCCTTGATGGCGTCCTTCTGGCCGATGACGCGCTTGTGCAGCTCGTCCTCCATGCGCAGCAGGCGGGAGGACTCCTCCTCGGTGAGCTTGAAGACCGGGATGCCCGTGGCCGTGGCCAGGACCTCGGCGATCAGCTCCTCGTCCACCTCGGCGACGACGTCCATGTCGCCGGCCTTCCACTCCTTCTCGCGCTTCGCCTTGGCGGCCAGGAGCTGCTTCTCCTTGTCGCGCAGGCCCGCGGCCATCTCGAAGTCCTGCGAGTCGATCGCGGACTCCTTCTCCCGGCGCACATCGGCGATCTTCTCGTCGAATTCGCGCAGGTCCGGCGGTGCGGTCATCCGGCGAATACGCATCCGGGAGCCGGCCTCGTCGATCAGGTCGATCGCCTTGTCCGGCAGGAAGCGGTCCGAGATGTAGCGGTCGGCCAGGGTGGCGGCCGCGACCAGGGCGGAGTCCGTGATGGAGACGCGGTGGTGCGCCTCGTAGCGGTCCCGCAGGCCCTTGAGGATCTCGATGGTGTGCGGCAGCGACGGCTCGGCGACCTGGATGGGCTGGAAGCGGCGCTCCAGGGCCGCGTCCTTCTCCAGGTACTTGCGGTACTCGTCGAGCGTGGTCGCGCCGATGGTCTGAAGCTCGCCGCGGGCCAGCATGGGCTTGAGGATGCTCGCGGCGTCGATCGCGCCCTCGGCGGCGCCCGCACCCACCAGGGTGTGGAGCTCGTCGATGAACAGGATGATGTCGCCGCGGGTGCGGATCTCCTTGAGCACCTTCTTCAGGCGCTCCTCGAAGTCACCGCGGTAGCGGGAGCCCGCGACCAGGGCGCCCAGGTCGAGGGTGTAGAGGTGCTTGTCCTTGAGGGTCTCGGGCACCTCGCCCTTGACGATGGCCTGGGCCAGGCCCTCGACGACCGCCGTCTTGCCGACGCCGGGCTCGCCGATGAGGACCGGGTTGTTCTTGGTGCGGCGCGAGAGCACCTGCATGACCCGCTCGATCTCCTTCTCGCGCCCGATGACCGGGTCGAGCTTGGATTCGCGGGCGGCCTGGGTGAGGTTGCGGCCGAACTGGTCCAGGACGAGCGAGGTGGAGGGGGTGCCCTCCGCCGGGCCGCCGGCCGTGGCGGCTTCCTTGCCCTGGTAGCCGGAGAGCAGCTGGATGACCTGCTGCCGGACCCGGTTCAGATCGGCGCCCAGCTTCACCAGGACCTGGGCTGCGACGCCCTCGCCCTCGCGGATCAGGCCGAGCAGGATGTGCTCCGTGCCGATGTAGTTGTGGCCGAGCTGAAGGGCCTCGCGGAGCGACAGCTCCAGGACCTTCTTGGCACGGGGGGTGAAGGGGATGTGCCCGGACGGGGCCTGCTGGCCCTGGCCGATGATCTCCTCCACCTGCTGGCGGACCGCCTCGAGCGAAATCCCGAGGCTCTCCAGGGCCTTAGCGGCGACACCCTCACCCTCGTGGATCAGGCCCAGGAGGATGTGCTCGGTGCCGATGTAGTTGTGGTTGAGCATCCGGGCTTCTTCCTGAGCCAGGACGACAACCCGCCGCGCGCGGTCGGTGAACCTCTCGAACATCGTTAATCGCTCCTCAGAGCGGTCAGGCAGTAAGGGGGCGCTCCCCTCTCTGTCCTTCCGCAGCTTAGTCCCGCAAGCGGGGACCGCTCATTCCAACTGCCGACACCCATCCGGATCACCCCCCGCTCTCGCGAGGAAGGCAGCCCGCTGGCTTCCTTTCCCCGAACAGCCGACAACAGCTCCAACCCGATGGTGCGAGACGATGTTCCCGCAGGCCAGGCATCTACGCCCGCCGCCACTACGCCCGTGGCGAACGCGACCGCCTCCCGACCCGTGGACCGCCCCTCCCACTAGGCATGTCTTACCCGCATGGGCTGACACTCCATGCGGCACGAGCCGGTTCCCTCCGCTACGGGCGAACAACCTTGCGCCCGTTCGTCACCCCTGTCAGCCCTCTGGCGGGCACGGAACGCGTACGCGTCACGACATTGCGCAACCTGGGGCGCGGTAACTCGGCGTGACTTCACGTAACTTTCGAAGAGGGACGCAGTTGCTCCGGGCATGGCCCTCACAACCCCGGACATCCCGGCTGCGGACCTCTCGGCAGCGGACAGCCTGGCCGCGGACAGCCTGGCCGCGGGCATTCCGACCGCGGGCATTCCAGCTGCGGGCATTCCGGCCGAAGGCTTCCCCGCTGCGGGGATCCCGACTGCAGGCATTCCTGCTGCGGACATCTCGACCGCGGGCATTCCGGCTGCGGGCATTCCGGCTGCGGGCATTCCGGCTGCGGGCATTTCGGCTGCGGACAGCCTGGCCGTGCCCGCCTTGCCCGCCGCGCCCGCCGTCCGGGGCGCGTGGGCTCAGTGGTACGAGGACGAGCTGGGGTGGCTGACGACCGGCAGCGATCCCGTCGAACTGCTCACGGGGGTGCGCTTCGACGTACTGGAGCTGCCGGCCGACGCCGGTTTCGCCTTGCTGCGGCGCGTACCGCGGACCGGTCCGGTCGCGGTGGAGGGCCCCAGAATGCGGCTATTGGTAGCCGCGGGCAGCGCCGACGAGCTGCCGGGGCTGCTCGACTGGCTGGAATGGGGCGATGTCCCCCTCGATCTGGCCGCGATCGGTGCGGGCGGCCGGATCACTGCGCCATGCCCCTCCTCCCGGCCGTCTCGGACGGCACTCGGAGAACCGAGCCCGCAGGAGGCCGCCGTATGGCTGCGACCTCCCGAGCCGGGGGGCGGGGTGGAGCCGACGCTGCCGGTGGCAGGGTTCGGGGGCGATGGGGACGCCCCCGATCTCGTACGGCTCGTGGGCGCGGCGGCTACGGAGTGCCACCGTGCCCGGTTGTTGCGCGCTCGGCTCTTGCCGGGACAGCGGGGAGCCCGGCGAGCCGGAGAAGCCGGAGAAGGTGACGCGCTCAGGCGTTGGCCTTCTCGTATGCCTCACGCACAGTCGCCGGAACACGCCCGCGGTCGTTGACCTCGTAGCCGTTCTCCTTGGCCCAGGCGCGAATCTTCGCGGTGTCCTGGCTGCCGCCGGTCGTCGCGCGCGCCGCCTTGCCGCGCGTGGCGGCCGCCCGGCCACCGGTGCGACGGCCGCCCTTGGTGTAGGGCTCCAGGGCATCACGGAGCTTGTCCGCGTTGTCCGTGGTGAGGTCGATCTCGTAGCTCTTGCCGTCCAGCGCGAACGTCACAGTCTCGTCCGCCTCGCCGCCGTTGAGGTCGTCGACAAGAAGGACCTGAACCTTCTGTGCCATGGGGTTCCTTTCCGAGAAACCGGGGAGCTCGGGCCGCAGCGTTAGGCGCTGATGTCCCCACCCCCCAGGTAATTACACTACGGGAGAATAGGAAACCGCTTTTCCCGGAAAAACACAAACCCCCGGGAAGGTTCGGTCGATGGACCGCAGGGGAACCCTCTGTTCCGGAGCTATGTGATAGGGGAGCGATTCGGACATAGGGACCGTGATCACAGTTGCAGAAGCATCCGGCTGTTGCCAAGGGTGTTCGGCTTCACCCGTTCGAGACCCAGGAACTCCGCGACGCCCTCGTCATAGGAACGCAGCAGCTCGCTGTAGACATCACCGTCGACCGGCGTCTCGCCGATCTCCACGAAGCCGTGCTTGGTGAAGAAGTCGACTTCGAAGGTGAGGCAGAAAATGCGCCGTACGCCGAGCCAGCGCGCCGTTTGCAACAGCTTGTCGAGCACCAGGTGGCCTACACCACTGCCCTTCACGGCGGCATCCACCGCGAGAGTGCGAACCTCCGCGAGGTCTTCCCACATGACATGCAGCGCCCCGCAGCCAATGACCTCCGCGTCCCCGTCCCGCTCCGCCACCCAGAACTCCTGGATGTCCTCGTAAAGCGTCACCGTCGCTTTGTCGAGGAGGATGCGATCGGCCACGTAGCGATCGATGAGGCGGCGCACGGCCGGCACATCGGAGGTCCGGGCGCGGCGGACGGTGACTGCTTTAGATTGAGCCAAGGACATGCTTGGACGCTATCGCCGGTGTCATCGTCCCGACTCACCGGGGCTCTCACCGGGCTCTTCGAGTTGTACGACGCGCATCGCATCTCGCAGCGCATCTCGCTGCGCTTCGGACATCATCCCGAAGAACGCGACGAGCGCGGCGGCCGGGTTGTCACTCGCGGACCATGCCTCGTTCATCAGTGCGGCCGAGTAGGCGGCGCGGGTGGAGACCGCGGCATATCGATAGGCGCGCCCTTCCACCTCACGGCGCAGCCAGCCCTTCTGATGGAGGTTGTCCATTACGGTCATGACCGTCGTGTAGGCGATCGAGCGTTCCTGTTGAAGGTCTTCCAGGACTTCCCGGACCGTGACCGGGCGGTTCCACTTCCACACCCGCGTCATGACCGCGTCTTCGAGATCTCCCAATGGCCGAGGCACACGAGAATAATAGTGGTAGATGTCTCGAATGTCGGGTTCATGCGCGCAAAAAAGGGCGCACATCCCGAGATGATGTCATCCCGGGACGCACGACCCCATAAGCTCCGGAGGCTTCGGGCAGGTCAGGAAGCGCTGGGCCGTGCCTGCCGCTCGGCCTCGGCGCGGGCGAGCGCCGCGTCGACCGCGGCGTCCTCTTTGGCCTTGTTGGCACCGCCCTGGCTCTTCACGATCGTCACAATCAGCGCGGTGAAGGCCACGGCCATCACCACGGGCGGGACCAGCGCGGAGATGTAATCCATGGCTGTCGCTCCTTCTGGCTCGATCGAGCTGACTCGAGCTGGCTCGAGGCCTCCAGATTACGGGGTGCGCCGGCCCCGGCTCAGGCCGGGACCCGCCCGAGCCGGGAGTCGCCTTCCGGCGGCTGGGCCGGGCGGCGGCGCTTGGGCGGGAAGACTTCCGCGGGGGTGGGCACCGGACGGCCCGGGCGCGGCGCCCTGCGGCCCGGCTCACCCCGTCCTGGTTCGCCGCGCCCCGGCTCACCGCGCGTCGGCTCAGCGCGCTTGGGTTCGGCTTTCTTGGGTTCGGCTTTCTTGGGCTCGTTCTGCTTGGGTTCGCTCTGCTTGGGCTCACCCTTCTTGGGCTCGTCCTGCTTCGGTTCCTCGCGCTTGGGCTCGGCTTGCGCCGGCTCGCCGCCCTTTTGGGGCTCATTCTGTTTCGATTCCCCCTGCGCCGGCTCGCCGCCCTTGGGCTCCTCGCGGCCGCCGCGGTCGGGGGCGGACGGCTTCCCGCGCGGCTCCCGGCCGGGTTCGCCGCCCTTCTGCACCACCCGGGCGCCGCCCGCGGGGGCCCCGCCGGGCAGCACCCTCAGCCGGACCGCCGGGGATCGGCCGTCGTGGGGCCGCAGGGCCCCCGCCGCGCGCTCCGCGAGCCGGGCCCGTACGCCCCGCTCGGCGAGCCGCTCACAATGGCGCAGCAGGGTGCGGCGGCGCTCGGCCTCGCCGGTCCCGGCGGCGGACCGGCACAGCTGGCGCAGCGCGGCCAGGTCCTCCGGAAGCGGCTCGTAGCCGGCCGCCAGGACGCCTTCGAGCTGATCGAGGTAGCCGACGGCAGCGCCGGGGAGGGCGGCGCGGTAGCGGGCGAGTTCGTCGAGCAGGAAGGCTCTCAGCCGCCCGCCCTCGCGGACCGCTTCGTCCACGGCCTCGGCGAGGCGGAGACAGTCCTGGACCTCCTCCGTCCGGTCCGGGCCCCCGTGGCCGGGGGAGAGTGTGACGGGATGGGGCTGTAGGGCGATGGCGAGGGCGCGTCGGAGCACACGCAGCTCATCCGCACTGAACGCCATTCCGCCGCGAGATCCATATGGCGTGGGCATGGGCCGACTTTAAGTGCTAAGCGGACAAAATTCGCTGAGCGCGGGGCGGTGCGGCGCGTTGCGGAAAAGTGCGGCACGTTACGGAAAGGCATGGAACGCGTGCGTGATGGCGCCGCGAGGCGCCGGAAGGCACTGCGGGCACAGCCGCCGCAAATAAACGGCTGACACGGCAGGCAGGGCCGGACGGCCAGTCGGACAGCGGCCACGGACGGTACGGCAGATGTAGACGGCGCAGCAGGCCCCAACAAAGCCGACGCCCCCGGCCGCGGCCGCTCTCTGCGCGAGCGGGCCGACGGCCGGGGGCGTCGGGAGGTGTCGGGTCGGAGGTGTCGGGTCGGAGGTGTCGGGTCGGAGGTGTCGGGTCGGAGGATGTGCGGGTGCGTCAGACGCGGGCCGCCCGGCGGCGGCGGGTGACGACGACCGCGGTGCCGCCGAGCGCGAGCGCCACCGCGGCGCCGCCCGCCATCAGGCTGATGCCGCCCGCGCCGGTCAGGGCCATCGTGCCGCCGGTGGAACCGCCGTCGGAGGAGCCGCCGCTCGTGGCGCCGTCACCGGAGCCGCCGGAGCCGGACGTGCCGCCGTCCTGTGAACCGGAAGCCGAGCCGGAACCGGAGCCGCCGGTCGAGCCGTCGCCGCCCGTGTCGTCGCCGCCGGTGGATGACCCGCCGGAGCCGCCGGACGCGCCCTTGAAGGTGATCTTCGCGGTGTCGTTGGCGGAGTTCGGGTCATTGGTGCTGAAGCCCGCCGGGCCGGGGACCAGCTTGACGGTGCCGGTGGCGTTCTTGTCGGCGTCCTTGGCGATCTTCACGCCGAGGCCGTACGTCTGGCCCTCGCCGGGCAGCTCGGTCGAGGCCTCGGGGCACAGATAGCGGCGGTGGCCCGGCTCGAACTTCTTGGTCTCGGTCTCGTTCACATACGTCAGGCACTCGCCGGTGGTGTCCTGGTCCGGCTCTTCGTCGATTCGGTTGGTGAGCCCGGTGACGCCCTCGGGCAGCGTGATGTCGGCGTACAGGATCGGCTTGCGGTCCTTGCGGTACGCGGCCGCCGGGCCGTCGTTGGTCAGCCCGAACTTCAGCCCGCCCGTGGTGCCGTTGTCGGCCTCGGGGTCGATGACGCCGCCCACGGCGCGGAAGTCGGCGTGGTTGTCGGTGCGGAGGGAGACGCTGCTCTTGCCATCGGCCTCGAAGTCACCGGCGGAGGCGGCGGTGAAGGCGATCGGGGACCCGGTGCCGGGGGTGCCGTTCGGGTTCTCTTCGCTGCCCGCCGGGACGGCCTCGACCTCGTAGTCGATCCAGGGGGCCAGGGCGGCCTTGGTGACCTTGACGGTCAGCGGGGTGCTGAGCTTCGCGGACTGGCCCGGTTCGAGGGCGGTGTCGATGGAGCAGTAGACGCGCGCGGAGTCGTCCCAATCGGAGTCGAAGCGGCAGTTCTTCGGCTTCGTCGTGAATTCGACGCCGGGGACGCTGGTCAGCTGGATGTCGACGCGCTCGGTCGGCAGATTCCCGGTGTTGCGTACGGCCAGGGGCAGGTCAACCGTGGAGCCGGTCTTGAGGCCGCTGCGGTCCGGCAGCTTGCCCACGACCAGCCGGGGCGAGCCGACCACGACCTTGGAGGAGCTCTTGTCCCCGGTCGCGCCGTCGGCCGTCACCTCGTAGCTGATGGTGCCGGAGGCGCCGGGCTCGGCGTCGGAGTCGGCGGTGAGCGTGAACGGCTCCCAGGGGCCGTGGAGGTTGCCGTTGTCGAGGCAGGTGACGACCGCGCCGGAGCCGGTGCACTGCTCGTTGTTGGCCTTGATCGTCGCAACGCCTTCGAGGCCGCTCGCGTCGATGACCATCTTGGCGTTCTTGGGCAGGGGGAATTCGGCCCCGTCGTCGGCGAACGAATAACTCACGCTCGGGGCGACGGCACCCTGCCCGTCGGCCGCCGACGGGAGGGCGATGTGCTCGGGGGCGAGGATCTCGGCCCAGGGCTGGGTCGGCTCGTCCTCCGCGTATGCGGCGGGCACACCGACGGCCATCCCGAGCGCGATCACCGCCCCCGCGGCCGCCACGTGAATCGTTTTCCCCTTATGCCACATGCGTCCCATGCCCACCTCGCGGTTACCCGATTACCTTCGCTCGCAAGACAGTCCCGCTGACCGGATGGTTGCCCTCCGGTGAACGGAAAGTTGTGAGCAGGAGTAGGGAAGGGGAGGCAGCGAGGCGGAGGCAGGGGCCGGGTCAGCCCCGCGAGACGTTGCGCTCGTACACCAGGCGCAGGCCGATCAGGGTCAGCCACGGCTCGTGCTCGTCGATGACCGAGGACTCGCCCAGCACCATGGGGGCCAGGCCCCCGGTGGCGATGACCGTCACATCTGTGGGGTCGTCGGCCAGTTCGCGCGCCATCCGCCGGACCACGCCGTCGACCTGGCCGGCGAACCCGTACAGGATGCCGGCCTGCATCGCCTCGACGGTGTTCTTGCCGATGACGCTGCGCGGCCGGGCCAGCTCGATCTTGCGCAGCTGCGCGCCGCGCACGCCGAGCGCCTCGACGGAGATCTCGATGCCCGGCGCGATCACCCCGCCCACGTACTCGCCGCGCGCGCTGACCGCGTCGAAGGTGGTCGCCGTGCCGAAGTCGACGACCACGCACGGGCCCTCGTACAGCTCGACGGCCGCCAGGGCGTTGATGATCCGGTCGGCGCCGACCTCCTTCGGGTTGTCCATCAGGATCGGCACACCGGTCTTCACTCCCGGCTCGACCAGAACGGAGGGCACGTCCCCGTAGTAGCGGCGGGTCACCTCGCGCAGCTCGTGCAGGACGGAGGGGACGGTGGAGCAGATGGAGATGCCCTCGATGCCGTCGCCCAGCTC
This sequence comes from Streptomyces sp. LZ34, assembly GCF_053890475.1. Taxonomy (NCBI): domain Bacteria; kingdom Bacillati; phylum Actinomycetota; class Actinomycetes; order Kitasatosporales; family Streptomycetaceae; genus Streptomyces; species Streptomyces sp. LZ34. The sequence goes on along the minus strand of NZ_CM132680.1, from coordinate 6,906,051 downwards.
CTCGCCGAGCAGGGGGTGCATGCCCATCAGACCCTGAAGGATGACGGCCAGCTCGTCGGCGGTGCGGCGGGCGTCCGTGGAGATCCGCCAGTGTTCGACGATCTCGTCGCCGTCGAACAGGCCCAGCACGGTATGGGTGTTTCCCACGTCGATGGTCAGCAACATGGTCAGTTCGCCTCGGCCCCGCCCTCGGCCTCGCGCTCGGCCTCTTCTTCTTCGGCCTCGCGCAGGTCCAGGCCGATGTCGAGGATCGGGGAGGAGTGGGTGAGCGCGCCGACCGCGAGATAGTCGACGCCCGTCTCGCCGTACGCCCGCGCGTTGGCGAGCGTGAGACGGCCCGAGGACTCCAGGGCGGCGCGGCCCGCGACCAGCTCGACGGCCTGCCGGGTCTGCTCCAGGGTGAAGTTGTCGAGCAGGATCAGGTCCGCGCCCGCGTCGAGCACCGGCGGAATCTGGTCCAGGGTGTCGACCTCCACCTCCACGTCCACGTCCGGGAACTCGGCGCGCACGGCCTTGAACGCCTGTGCCACGCCGCCCGCCGCGACCACGTGGTTGTCCTTGACCAGGGCCGCGTCCGACAGCGACATACGGTGGTTGACGCCACCGCCGCAGCGCACCGCGTACTTCTCCAGCACGCGCAGCCCCGGGGTGGTCTTACGGGTGTCGCGGACGTTGGCCTTGGTGCCCTCCAACGCGTCCGCCCAGGCGCGGGTCGCGGTGGCGATACCGGACAGCCGGCACAGCAGGTTGAGCGCGCTGCGCTCGGCGGTGAGCAGGTCGCGGGTGCGGGTGCGGACGGTGAGCAGCTGCTGGCCGGCGGCGACCCGGTCGCCGTCCTCGACATGCCGCTCGACCTCGAACTCGTCGGTGCAGACGATGGACAGCACCGCCTCGGCGACACGCAGCCCGGCGACGGTGCCCGCCTCGCGGGCGGTGAAGTCGCCGGTGGCCATGGCGTCTTCGGGGATGGTGGCCACGGTCGTCACGTCCACGCCGTTGTCGAGGTCCTCCTCGATCGCCATGTGCGCGATGTCCTCGACCTTGACGGGGTCGAGCCCGGCGTCGGCCAGGAGCTGGGCGAGGTCGGGGTCCAGACCGCACTCCATGGGGTCGAGGTCGTACGCCTCGTCGTCGGCGCCACAGCCGCACGCGTCACCGCAGCCGGGGCCCCCGCCGGGGAGGCCGATCTGCAGCAGCGGGAGGGCGACTGGCTGTGGGCGGTCGTCGGGGGTGCTGCTCACGGGTGGGACTCCGTCTTCGTTCGGGGGGTGGTGAGTGGGGGGAACGCCTCGGCTGGGAACGCCTCGGCTGAGGCCGCCCCGCCGGTCGTGGGGAACGCCTCCGAGTCCGTCGTACGGACGTCCAGCGTGTCGTCCGGGCGCAGGGTGACCAGGAGGTGCCGGCGCCAGGCCGGGTCGTCCCGGTCGGGGCGGTCCTCGCGCCAGTGGCAGCCGCGGGTCTCCTCGCGGCGGAGGGCGGCGGCCACCAGGACGCGGGCGACGAGGAGGAGGTTGGTCGACTCCCAGGTGTCGACCCCCGGCTCGGCGGTCTTGCCGTCGCGGCGCAGCGTCTCAGCGGCTTCGTTGTGGACCTGTTCCAGCTGGGCGGCGGCGTGGGCCAGGCTCTCGGCGGATCGGAGCACCCCGGCCCCGGCGGTCATGATCCGCTGGATGGTGTACCGGGCCTCGATCGGCAGCAGCGGCCCCTCGACGATGGCGGTCCGGGCGACAGGGATGTGCTTGTGCTGTGCCTGTGGGGCCGAGGTCTGTGGGGTCTGGGTCTGCGGGGTCTGGGTCTGCGGGGTCTGGGTCTGCGGGGTCTGGGTCTGCGGGGTCTGGGTCTGTGGGGTCTGGGTCTGTGGGGTCTGGGTCTGTGGGTTCGGGGCTGAGGTGATGTCCTCGGCGATGCGCTCCGCGAAGACCAGGCCCTCCAGGAGGGAGTTGGACGCGAGCCGGTTCGCGCCGTGGACGCCGGTGCAGGCGACCTCGCCGCAGGCGTAGAGCCCGGGGACCGTGGTGCGGCCGGTGAGGTCGGTGCGTACGCCGCCGCTCGCGTAGTGCGCGGCGGGCGCCACCGGGATGGGCTCGGTGACCGGGTCGATGCCGTGGGCGCGGCAGGCGGCGAGGATGGTGGGGAAGCGGTGCTCCCACATCCGCGCGCCGAAGTGGCTGGCGTCCAGGTACATATGCTCGGCGCCCTGCTCGCGTATCCGCCGCATGATGCCCTTGGCGACGATGTCGCGGGGCGCGAGCTCGGCCAGCTCGTGCTGCCCCTGCATAAAGCGGACGCCGTCGGCGTCGACGAGATACGCGCCCTCGCCCCGTACCGCCTCCGAGACCAGTGGCTGCTGGCCCTCCGCCTCCGGGCCGAGCCACAGCACCGTGGGGTGGAACTGCACGAACTCCAGGTCGGAGACCTCCGCCCCGGCGCGCAGCGCGAGGGCCACGCCGTCGCCGGTGGACACGGCCGGGTTGGTGGTGGCGGAGAACACCTGGCCCATGCCGCCGGTCGCGAGGACCACCGCGCCCGCGCGCACCGCGCCGACGCCGTCCCGCTGGCCCTCGCCCATGACATGCAGGGTGACGCCCGCCGCGCGGCCGGACGCGTCCTTGAGCAGGTCGAGCACCAGCGCGTTCTCAACGGTCTCGATCCCGGCCGCGCGCACCGCCTCGACCAGCGCCCGGGAGATCTCCGCGCCGGTCGCGTCGCCGCCCGCGTGCGCGATGCGGCGGCGGTGGTGGCCGCCCTCGCGGGTCAGCAGGATCTCGCCGGTGTCGTCGTCGGCGTCGAACCGGGCGCCGGTGTCGATCAGGCGGCGTACGGCGTCGGGGCCCTCGGTGACCAGCGTGCGTACGGCCGTCTCGTCGCAGAGCCCGGCGCCGGCGACCAGGGTGTCGTCGAGGTGCTGCTCGGGGGTGTCGCCCTCGCCGAGGGCGGCCGCTATGCCTCCCTGGGCCCAGCGCGTGGAGCCGTCGTCGAGGCGGGCCTTGGTGACGACGGTGACCTTCGCTCCGGCGGCGGCGCAGCGCAGCGCGACGGTCAGGCCGGCGACGCCCGATCCGACGACCACGACGCCGGCCTCGATGGCCCAGCCGGGGGCCGGGGCACGCAGGGCCGCGCCGACGGCCGCCGGCTTCTTCTCTTGGATCATCGCGCGGCTCCGAACCACAGGCGGACGTTGTCTATCAGGCGCGTGGTGCCGACCTTGGCGGCGACGGCGAGGACGGCCTCGCCGGTGTGGTCGTCGGGGACCTCGGTGAAGTCCAAGGGATCGACGAGCGCCAGATAGTCGAGGGTGAGGGGTGGTTCGAGGGAGGCCGCCTCATCCAGCGCCGCGCGCGCGGCGGACCGGACCGCCGCCGCGTCCCGCCCCGCGTCGCGCCCCGCGAACAGCGCGCGGGACAGGGTCAGGGCGGTGCTCCGCTCCGGCGGCGACAGGTAGCGGTTACGGCTGGAGAGCGCGAGGCCGTCGACCTCCCTGACCGTCGGAACGCCGACGATCTCGACGGGGAAGTCCAGGTCGAGCACCATGCGTCGGATCACGGCCAGTTGCTGGGCATCCTTCTCGCCGAAGAAGGCGACGTCCGGACGGGTGAGGTGGAGCAGCTTGGCCACGACGGTGAGCACCCCGTCGAAGTGCCCGGGACGCGAGGCGCCCTCGTACCGCTCCCCCATGGCACCCGCGGTCATCCGCACCCACGGCTCGCCGCCCCCGTACACCTCCTCGACCGGCGGGGCGAAGACGATGTCCGCGCCCGCGGCGGCCGCGACCTGGAGGTCGGCGTCGATCGTGCGCGGATAGCGGTCCAGGTCCTCGCCCGCGCCGAACTGCAGGGGGTTGACGAAGACGGTGACCGTCACCACACCCTTGGCGCCGACCCGGGCGCGGGCCGCGCGTATGAGGGAGGCGTGTCCTTCGTGGAGCGCGCCCATGGTCATGACGACGGCGACGCGCCCCGGGGTGGCGAACTGCGCCAGGGCGGCGTCGAAGTCGGAGCGACTGGTGAACAGCTCCACGTCCGCCTCACCGGGGCCGGCCTTGCGCCACAGCTTCGGGCTCATGCTCCCGCCCCTCCCAGGCCGGGGACGTCGGAGACGTCCGAGAGGACGCCCAGCAGGTCCTCGGCGAGCTCGGGCTTGAGCAGCCCGGCGGCGAGCGCGCGGTCCGCCGTCGTACGGGCCATCGCGAGGTAGCCGGGGACGGCCTGAGGGGCGTGGCGGTGCAACTCGGCGACATGGGCGGCGACGGTGCCGGCGTCGCCGCGCGCGACCGGGCCGGTCAGCGCGGCGTCGCCGCTGCGCAGGGCGTTGTCCAGGGCGGCGCCCAGCAGCGGGCCGAGCATCCGGTCGGGGGTCCCGACCCCGGCGGCGCGCAGCAGGTCCATGGCCTGGGCGACCAGCGTGACCAGGTGGTTGGAGCCGATGGCGAGGGCGGCGTGGTAGAGCGGCCGGGCCTCCTCGGCGATCCACTCGGGCTCGCCGCCCATCTCGATGACCAGGGCCTCGGCCGCCATCCGCAGCTCTTCGGGGGCGGTGACCCCGAAGGAGCAGCCCGCGAGGCGCTGGACGTCGACGGGGGTGCCGGTGAAGGTCATGACGGGGTGCAGCGCGAGCGGCAGCGCCCCGGCGCGCAGGGCGGGGTCGAGCACGGACGTGCCGTACCGCCCGGAGGTGTGCACGAGCAGCTGCCCGGGACGCACCGCACCGGTCTCGGCGAGGCCGCTGACCAGGTCGGGCAGCGCGTCGTCGGGGACGGTCAGCAGGACCAGCTCGGCCCGCGCCAGCACTTCGGCGGGCGGGACGATCGGAACCTCGGGGAGCAGGGCGGCGGCCCGGCGCACGGAGGCCTCGGAGACGCCCGACGCGGCGACGGGGCGGTGCCCGGCGAGCCGCAGCGAGGCGGCGAGGGCAGGGCCGACGCGACCGGCGCCGACGACCCCGACGGTGAGCCGGGCCGGGCGGTCCTGCGGCTCGGGAAGTGGATGTGCGTTCACTCGACGACGGCCTTCCGTTCCAGTCCTCAGGGGGTACCGGACGATTCCCCGCCATGCTACGCGAGTGCTTCCAGATGATCCGATCCTGTCCCAGGGCTGTGGAAAACCCTGTGGCCCGCGCGAGCGCGGGTACGACATGCTCGGGCCCATGGCGGACGGAACAGAGCGGCCGGAGCAGCCGGAGCGGCCGGAAGGCCCGGAACAGCCGGGCCAGCCGGAGGGGCCGGAACAGCCGCGGGCCCGCAGGCTCGCGGCATGGCGCGGCTCGACGCGAGCGCTGACGAGCCTCGCGGTCGGCGAGCAGATCGGCGAGCGGCTGGCCCGGCTGACGGCCGACGCGGCCGGGGCGTACGACCTGGACGACTGGGTGGACTTCTACGGGGACGGGGTCGTCGAGGAGCTGGAGCGGCGGGTCGCCGATCTGCTCGGCATGGAGGCCGCGGCCTTCTTCCCCACCGGCACCATGGCCCAGCAGATCGCACTGCGCTGCTGGGCGGGGCGTACCGGCAACCCGGCCGTGGCCGTGCATCCGCTCTCGCACCTGGAGACGTATGAACGCGACGCCTATCTGACGGTGAGCGGGCTGCGCGCGGTGCGGCCGACGAGCGAGCCGCGGCTGCCCACGGCCGACGAGATCCGAAAGCTGGACGAGCCCTTCGGGACGCTCGCCCTGGAGCTTCCGCTGCGCGACGCGGGCTTTGTGCTGCCCACCTGGGACGAGCTGACCGCCGTGGTGGAGGCCGCGCGGGAGCGGGAGGCGGTGGTCCACTTCGACGGGGCCAGGCTCTGGGAGTGCACCCCGCACTTCGGGCGTGAGCTGTCGGAGATCGCCTCCCTCGCGGACTCGGTGTACGTGTCGTTCTACAAGTCGCTGGACGGCATTTCGGGGGCCGCGCTGGCCGGGCCCGAGGCGCTGGTGGAGGAGGCGAAGGCGTGGCGGCACCGGTACGGCGGGCAGTTGTTCCAGCAGTGGCCCGCGGCCCTGGCCGCGCTGGTCGGCCTGGACCGCGAGCTGCCCCGGCTGCCGTCGTACGTGGCGCACGCCAAGGTCGTGGCGAAGGCGCTGGGCGAGGCGTTCACTGCCGCCGGCGTGGCCTGGTTCCGGGTGCATCCGCACCCGCCGCACACCCACCGCTTCCAGGTGTGGCTGCCGTATCCGGCGAGTGACCTGGACGAGGCGGGTCTGCGGCTGGCGGAGGAGACGCGCACGACGCTGTTCGGCCGGTGGTGGGAGCCGGGGCCGCCGGGCCTGGCCATGACCGAGGTGACCGTCGCCTCATCCGCACTGGAGTGGATGGCGAGCGACGTCGCGGCCGCGGTCGCCGCCTTCCTGGAGCGGCTTCCGCGAGGCGGGGCGGGCGGCTGAACTGGGCGCTGCGCGGCCGGCCAGCGCGCCCGCACACCCGCCAGGGCCCCGACCCGCCAGGGCGTCCCACAGGTCGGGTTTCAGCCGCCCGCGACCCGCAGAAGGAGCTTGCCGGTGGTAGTGCGGGTCTCGATCAGGCGGTGGGCCTCGGCGGCCTCTTCGAGGGGGAACTCCGCCGTGATCGGGAGGGTGACCCGCCCGCTCGCGACGGTGTCGAAGGCGCGCGCGGCGATGGCGCGCAGCGCCGCCGGCTCCCGCCGCGCGAGTTCCAGGATCGAGAAGCCGGACACCGAGCGGGCGGCCGGGTAGAGCTCCGCCTGGCCGAGCTGCCAGGGCGCGGCGGAGCTCGCGTTGCCGAAGGAGACCAGGCGGCCGAAGATGGCGAGGGAGTCCAGGGCTCGCCGCAGGCTGTCGCCGCCGACCGGGTCGAGGGCGAGGTCCACGCCGCGGCCACCGGTGGCCCGCCGTACGCTCTTGGGGAAGTCCTCGCCGACGAACACCTCGTCGTAGCCGTACTTCAGCGCCTCGTCCACCTTCTCCGGGCGGGAGACGACGCCGTACACCGTCCCGGCGCCCGCCAGCCGGGCCAGCTGCCCGGCCACCAGGCCCACGCCGCCCGCCGCGCCTTGGACCAGCACCGTCTCGCCCTCGCGCACCCGCCCGACCTCGTGCAGCAGCGCGTGCGCGGTCGGCAGGACGGTCGGCAGGGTCGCCCCGGTGCGCGGCTGGACGCCGTCCGGCAGCGGGAAGACCGTCTCCGCGGCGACGGCGACGGTCTCGGCGTAGCCGCCGGAGTCGGTGAAGGCGGCGACCTCCTGGCCGGGCCGCAGGCCGGTGACGCCCTCGCCGAGGGCCCGAACGCGGCCGGAGACCTCCAGACCGGGGACGAACGGGAGCGCGGAGACGCGGTAGCCCTCGCCGCGCGCCTTGATGTCCGCGAAGTTGACGCCCGCGTAGGCGACGTCGACGGTCACCTCGCCGGGCCCGGGCGAGACGTCCTCGACCTGTGTGAGGCGCAGAGCCTCCGGTCCCCCGAGCTCTTCCACAACAATCGCGCGCATGCCGGTGCCCTCCGCCTAGAATGTTCAAGCAAAAGCGAACACACCCGAGTGTACGTATCTCATCGAACACTTGGCAACGGGTCACCGTGACAAGCGAGGAGGGCCGCGATGAGCCAGCGCAGCCACCGGGCCGCGCCCGACCACACCCACCCCGACGACGTCCCCGTGCTGACCGCGCTCGCGGCGCTCGCCGACCCGGTGCGGCTGCAGCTCGTCCGCGAGCTCGCCGGGGCCGCCGACTGGGAGCGCACCTGCGGCACCTTCGACGTACCGGTCGGCAAGGCGGCGCTCAGCCACCACTTCGCGGTGCTGCGCGCGGCGGGCCTCATCGAGCAGCGCGACATGGGCGCCAAGCGGGTCAACAGGCTGCGCCGCGCGGAGTTCGACCACCGCTTCCCGGGGCTGCTCGCGCTCGTGCTGCGGGACGAGGAGCAGCGCACGCCGTAGGCGCTCCCGGCCGGTGGTGGCGGGGCGCTGGTGATGCCGGGGGTGCCGGGGGTAGCTGGTAGTGCCGGGGGTGCTGGTAGTACCGGGGCGCCGGAGATCAGGGCCGGGAGCCGCCGCCCGGGCCCTGGGCCCGTACCAGCCCCGACTCGTACGCCATCACCACCACCTGCACCCGGTCGCGCAGCTCCAGCTTGGTGAGAATACGGCCCACATGCGTCTTGACGGTCGCCTCGGAGAGCACCAGGCGCGCCGCTATCTCGCCGTTCGACAGCCCCTGCGCGACCAGCAGCATGACCTCGCGCTCGCGGTCGGTCAGCCGCGCCAGCTCCGGGCGGGCCGATCCGCCGGGCCCGTTGCCGCCGGCCGTGCCCGGCAGCAGCGGCGCGAAGCGGTCCAGCAGGCGGCGGGTGGTACTGGGGGCGACGACCGCGTCCCCGCTGTGCACGGCACGGATCGCGGCGAGCAGCTCGCCCGGCGGCACGTCCTTGAGCATGAAGCCGCCCGCCCCGGCCTTGAGCGCCGAGAAGGCGTACTCGTCGAGGTCGAAGGTGGTCAGGATGAGCACCTTGGGCGCGCCCTCCTGCGCACAGATGCGGCGGGTCGCCTCGACCCCGTCGAGCTTGGGCATCCGGACGTCCATGAGGACGACGTCGACCTCGGCGGTGCGCAGCACCTCCAAGGCCTCCGCGCCGTCGCCCGCCTCGGCGACGACCTCCATGTCGGGCTGGGCCGCGAGCACCATCCGGAAGCCGGTGCGCAGCAGCACTTGGTCGTCGACGAGCATGACGCGGATCGGCATCCGGTCGGGTCCCTTCCCTCGGTGAGCAAGTGACGGCGAGCAAGTCACGGTGTGTGGTGACACTACTGATCGGCCGTGCGGCCGCGCCGCTCAGCCGGCCGACTTGAGCGGCAGCAGCGCGCTGATGCGGAAGCCGCCGCCCGGCCGTGGGCCCGCGTCGAGGGTGCCCCCCACCATGCCGATCCGCTCCCGCATCCCGATCAGGCCGTGCCCCTGGCCGTCCGCGCCGCCGTCCTCGTACACCTCCTGCCGCGCTCCCCGCCCGTCGTCCTCGACCAGGAGGCCGAGCCCGTCGTCGAAGTAGGTCAGCCGCACGCTCGCGCCGACGTCCGGGCCGCCGTGCTTGCGGGTGTTGGTGAGCGCTTCCTGCACGATGCGGTAGGCGGTCAGCTCGACGCCGCTGGGCAGCGGGCGCGGACTGCCCACGATCTTGAAGTCCACCGGCAGCCCGGCGCCGCGCACCTGCTCCACGAGGTCGTCTATCTGCTCCACGTCCGGCTGCGGGACGTAGTCGCTGTCGTCGCTGGGCGCCCCCGAGCGCAGCACGCCGAGCAGCCGCCGCATCTCGGCGAGCGCCTGGCGGCCGGTGCCGGAGATCGTCTCCAGGGCCTGCCGGGCCTGGTCGGGGGCGGCGTCCATGACATACGCGGCGCCGTCGGCCTGGACCACCATCACCGACACGTTGTGCGCGACGACGTCGTGCAGCTCGCGCGCGATCCGCGCACGCTCGGCGGCCACCGCCACCTTGGCCTGCGCCTCGCGCTCCTTCTCCAGGCGCGCGGCGCGCTCCTCCAGCTGGGCGTAGTAGGCGCGGCGGGTACGGATGGAGTCGCCGAGCACCCAGGCCAGGACGAACGGGATGGTGATGAAGACCGTGGCGATGGCGGCGCCCCACCACGTCCGCTCCCCCGCCTCCGGGTGCTCCGGGCTGGGCCAGCGCATGGCGGCGAGGAGCGGCGCGGCCAGGGCGGCGACGAGCGCGAAGCGGGACGCCCAGCGCTCTCCCTCGGCCGCCACCGTGTAGACGACGACCAGCATCGCGAAGTCGGCGGGGTTCTGCTCGACGTTCAGCGCGACCTGGGCCAGCCCGCACGCCGTGACGAGGATCAGCATCTTTTCGGGTGCTCGGCGGCGCAGCGCGACGGCGGCGCACAGCGCGAGGACGACCGGCACGGCCATGACGCGCGGCACCGAGTGCATGCGCGCGTTCACGACCCACAGAAGCGAGAAGCCGAAGAGGAGGACGGCCCAGAAGCTGTCCACCCCTGTCGGGTGCCTGCGGAGGAAATCGTAGAGGCGCTGCACGTCACCCAGCGTAGGCATGGTGGATACGTCCGGGGGTCAGCCGGACGGGCGATCCGTGAGCCGCCGCCCTACGACCCAAGGTGGATACCGCTCCGCTTAGCGTAGGCGTGTGGCGAGCGAGACGCGGGAATGGCTGGAGTGGCGTGACGCCACCGAATACGCCCTCTACGGACCGGAAGGGTTCTTCCGCCGTACGGAAGGACCAGCCGGTCATTTCCGTACATCGGTGCACGCTTCCCCCCGGTACGCGGCGGCGGTCGCCGAGCTGCTGGCGCGGGTGGACCGGGCGCTGGGACACCCGGACGAGCTGGCCTTGGTGGATGTGGGCGCGGGGCGCGGCGAGTTGCTGACCGGCGTGCTCGCGTGCGCGGCGGGAATGCCCGCCCGGCGGGGCTCGCGGGGCTCCCGGCTGGGCGACCGGCTGCGCCCGTACGCCGTGGAGCGCGCGCCGCGCCCGCCCGGCCTCGACCCCCGGATCGCCTGGCTCGGGGACCTCGGCGAGCTGCCGCGCGACGGCCTCGACGGACTCCTCTTCGCCAACGAATGGCTCGACAATGTCCCCGTCGACGTGGTGGAGACCGACGCGGACGGCGCCTGGCGCCGGGTCCTGGTCGCCCCCGAGGACGGCGCCGAACGGCTGGGCGAGCCGGTGGGCGGCGCGGACGCGGACTGGCTGGCGCGCTGGTGGCCGTCGGCACGGGACGAGCCGGGGCTGCGGGCGGAGATCGGCCGGCCACGGGACGAGGCGTGGGCGGCGGCGGTGCGGGCCCTGCGGTCGGGGCTCGCGGTCGCCGTCGACTACGCGCACGAGCGCGGGGCGCGGCCCCTGTTCGGGACGCTGACCGGCTTCCGCGAGGGGCGCGAGGTGCGGCCCGTGCCGGACGGCTCCTGCGATCTGACCTCCCATGTGGCGATCGACGCATGCGCGGCGGCGGGCGCGGCGGCTCTGCGGGGCAGGGCGGCTCTGCGGGGCGGGGCGGCTCTGCGGGGCAGGGCGGCGGCGGATTCCTCGCTCACTGATCCCTCGCTCACCGACCCCCCGCTCACTGACCCCTCGCTCGCGCCCGTCGCCCTCCCCCAGCGCGACGCGCTGCGCGCCCTCGGCCTCAAGGGGCGGCGGCCGCCGCTCGCGCTGGCCACCGACGACCCGGCGGCGTACGTACGCGCGCTGAGCGGGGCGGGCGAGGCGGCGGAGCTGCTGGACCCGGCGGGGCTCGGGGGCTTCGCCTGGCTGCTGCAGCCGACGGTGGCGGCGTGCGGCGGGCTGCTGGGGCCAGGCCGGCGGGGTGGAGAAACGGCGGCTGAGAGACTGGGCTCATGACGGAGACGACAGTCGGCATCGGCGGTGCCGCCGAGAGCACCGACATGGTGCTCAACATCGGCCCGCAGCACCCGTCCACCCACGGCGTGCTGCGGCTGCGCATCGTCCTGGACGGGGAGCGGATCCAGAGCGCCGAGCCGGTGATCGGGTATATGCACCGCGGCGCGGAGAAGCTGTTCGAGGCGCGGGACTACCGCCAGATCATCATGCTCGCCAACCGCCACGACTGGCTCTCCGCCTTCTCCAACGAGCTGGGCGTCGTCCTCGCCGTCGAGCGGATGCTGGGCATGGAGGTGCCCGAGCGCGCCGTGTGGACGCGCACCCTGCTGGCCGAGCTGAACCGGGTGCTGAACCACCTGATGTTCCTGGGGTCCTACCCCCTGGAGCTGGGCGGCATCACGCCGATCTTCTACGCGTTCCGCGAGCGCGAGGACCTCCAGCACGTCATGGAGGAGGTCTCCGGCGGCCGGATGCACTACATGTTCAACCGGGTCGGCGGCCTCAAGGAGGACCTCCCGGCGGGCTGGCTCGGCCGGGCCCGCCAGGCGGTGGCCGAGGTCCGCTCGCGCATGGACGTGTACGACCGGCTGGTGCTCGGCAACGAGATCTTCCGGGGGCGCACCCGCGGGGTGGGCGCGCTGGCGCGCGAGACGGTGCACGCCTACGGGGTCAGCGGACCCATCGCCCGCGCCTCCGGCGTCGACTTCGACCTGCGGCGCGACGAGCCGTATCTGGCGTACGGGGAGCTGCGGGACACCCTGAAGGTCGTCGTCCGCGAGGAGGGCGACTGCCTGGCGCGCTTCGAGTGCCTGCTGGAGCAGACCCACAATTCCCTGGACCTCGCGGACGCCTGCCTGGACCGGATCGCGGAGCTCCCGCCGGGGCCGATCAACCAGCGGCTGCCCAAGGTGCTCAAGGCGCCCGAGGGCCACACCTACGCCTGGACCGAGAACCCGCTCGGCCTCAACGGCTACTACCTCGTCTCGAAGGGCGAGAAAACGCCGTACCGGCTGAAGCTGCGGTCGGCGTCGTACAACAACATCCAGGCGCTGACCGAGCTGCTGCCGGGCACGCTGGTCGCCGACATGGTGGCCATCCTCGGCTCGCTCTTCTTCGTCGTCGGCGACATCGACAAATGACCGGCGGGTACGGCGGCCCTACGAGATCGCGCTGCGCAGCTGGGGCATCTCGATGTGCTCGGTCTCGTCGTGCTCGGTCAGGTCGATGACCTCGCCCACGGCGCCCTTCCCGGCCTCCGCGAGCGTCTCCGCGCCGATCACGTCGGCGAGGTCCTCGTCCGGCGTCTCCGGGCGCTCGACGGGCTCAGCCGGCTCGGTCGACTCAGCCAGTTCGGTCGGCTCGGCGGGTTCGGTCGGCGCGAGCGACTCGGCGGCTGACTCGACGGGCTCCGGCTGCCGCTTCTTGGGCTGCTGCTTCTTCTGCGTGCCGAAGTAGTCGAAGCCGCCCTCGGCGCGGGAGGCGGCCCGGCGCGCCGCGGCGTAGGGCACCACCGCGGAGGCGGCCGTACGGGTGTGGGGCCGGGACTCCCCAGCCACGGGCTCAGCGGCAGCCGCCTGGTCCTCGACCGCCTGGTCCTCAACCGACCGGGTCTCAACCGACTGGTCCTCAACCGGCCGGTCCCCCATCGCACGGTCAGCTGCCGCGCGCTCGTCCACCGCGCGCTCCGCGCGGTCGCCTTCCGCCCGCTCACCTTCCGCTTCCGCGCGCTCCTCGGCGCGCGGCTGGCGCGGGACCCGCTCGCGCTCCTCGCGCTGCCTGCCCGCATTGCGCACCAGGTGACGCAGCGCCTCATCGGCCCGCGCGTACGCCTCGGCGGTCGGAGCACCGGCCACGGGGGCGCCGGCGGCCGGGACCTCGGAGGCCGACAGCTCGGACTCCAGCTCCCTGGCCGGGGCCGCGGCCTCCAGCGCCAGCCGGCGGCGACCCTCCAGGGCACTGGCCCGCTCCGTCTCGGCCGTGGCGTAGCGGCGCAGCAGCGAAGCGTGCTCGTTGCGCAGCCGGGCCAGTTCGGCCCGCTTGGCGCGCAGCTTGGCGTTGAGGGCGGTCTGCAGCTCGGCGGCCTTCTCGGCGTCCGCTTCGAGTTCGGCGATCCGGTCCTCGTACTTGAGCTCCTGCCGTGCGTTCTCGCTCGCGACCTCGGCGACCCGCCGCCCGGCGGAGCGGTCCCAGTTGCGCATCAGGACGGCACCGACGACCGCGGCGGCTGCCGCGGTCGCCGCGAGGCCACGGATCACGACCGTATCGCCGACCAGCCAGGCACCGGAGGCGCACGCTACTGACGCGGCTGCGACCGACAAGGGGGGAAGTAGCCTGTGCAGAGGTGGGGATTGGCGGTGGCGTCCACGTGGCATGGCCCGAAACTTACCGTGCGGGCGGCTCTTATGGGGCCCCGCCCCGCCAAATTCCGCGCCCGATCCGCCTTGGAACCGCCTTGGATCCGCGTCGATCCGTCATCGATCTGCTCGGGAACCACCGCGCATCCGCCGTCGATAGGCCGGTGAAGTGCGCGTCGGCCCTGACAATGCCTCATCCCGGGCCAGCACTTCACTAGTTCTTCACGAGACTAGTCCTTCACGAGTCCCTTCTCCTTCAGGTACTCCTCGGCGACGTCGGCCGCCTTGAGCCGCTGCGCGTCCACCTTCTTGTTGAGTTCGGTGAGATCGGCGGTGGTCAGTACCTCGTTGAGCTTGTTGAGCGCGTTCGTGATCTTCTTCGAGCCCGCGGACTTCGCATTCACGACGGGCAGGACGTTGTCGGCATTCTGCAGTTTCTTGTCGTCCTCCAGCAGAACGAGTCCGAACTGGCTGAGGGTGGCGTCCGTGGTCGTGGTCAGCACCAGCTGGTCCTTGCCGTCCTTGACCGCCTGCTTGGCCTGGACGCTGCCGACCTCTACGGAGTCGATGCCGGTGATGTCTATCCCGTACGTCTTCTCCAGGCCGGGCTGGCAGAAGGGGCGCTTGGGACATTCGTCGCCCGCCGCCAACTTGATCTTCTGCTTGGACTTTCCGAGGTCGGAGAGCGTCTTGAGACCGTGCTCCGAAGCGAAGTCCTTGCGCACCGCGAAGGCGTTCTGGTCGACGGCCTCGCCGGGCTGGAGCACCTTCAGCCCGCGCGGCTCGGCGAGTTCCCGGAGCGCCTTCACCGTGGCGTCGACATCCGGGGAGGCGACGGGCTTGGCTTTCGGCCCGTTCTTCTTCTGATTCAGATATTCGGCCATCGTGGCCGCGTACTCCGGCACGACATCGATCTCGCCCTTCTCCAGAACCGGTTCATACAGTTCACGCGAGTCGAGCGTCTTGATCGACGCCTTATAGCCGGCGTCCTCCAGCAGCCCCACGTACAGCGCCGCCAGGATCTTGGACTCGGTGAAGGTGGCGGAACCGACCACCACCGAGCCCTCACTCTTCTTCTCCAGGCTGTCGCCGCCGCACGCGGTGAGGCCGGCCGCCAGCGCCGTGACGGTCGCGGCCGCCCCGGCCACGCGGAAGATCTTGCTCATTGGGATTCCCCGTCCATAGATGACATGCGATGTCATGAGGTGTCATGAGACGTCACGAATATTCAGCGCGCCCACAACGCCGTGGACCACGCCTGTTCACGAGGGCCGACCTGCCGCACCGGTCAGGGCCGGCGTCTTCGGCGACTGGTCCGCGGGCGGGCGCCGCTCCGCGGCGGCCGCGGGCCGTACGCGCCTGCGGCGCATCGGGTCCAGCAGCCACTGGAGGCCGACGAACACGCCCTCGATCACCAGCGCGAGGGCCGCGACCAGCACCGCTCCGGCCACCACCTGGGGGGTGTCGGTGGTCCGGAAGCCCGCCGTGATGATACGGCCGAGCCCGCCGCCGCCGGGCAGCGCCGCGAGCGTCGCGGTCGCCACCACCTGCACGGCGGCCGAGCGCACCCCCGTCATGATCAGCGGGAAGGCGAGCGGCAGCTCGACCCTGGCGACCAGCTGACCGCCGGTCATCCCCATGCCGCGCGCTGCCTCGACGATCTCGCGGTCCGCCTCGCGCATCCCCACGTAGGCGTTGGTGAGCAACGGCGGGATGGCGAACAGCACCAGCGCGATGATCGTGGGCCAGTCGCCGTGCGTCCCCAGCGGGCTGAGCAGCAGCAGGACCAGGACCGCGAAGGTGGGTACCGCGCGCCCCGCGTTGGAGATGTTGACCGCGAGGGCGCCGCCCTTGCCGATGTGGCCGAGCACGACGGCGACCGGCAGGGCTATCGCGCACGAGATCGCCAGGCAGACGAAGGTGAAGTACAGATGCTGCCCGAGGCGGTGCCATACGCCGTCGGTGCCCGACCAGTGCGACCCGGTGGCCAGCCATGACCAGGCCTCGCCGATGACCCCCATCAGGCCGTCCTCGCCTTCTGCCGTGCCCTCTCCTGCGCTTTCTCCTGCGCCCTCTTCTGCGCCTTCCGCGCCTTCTTTGTTCCTCCTCGGGCCCATGGCGTGAGCAGCCGCTGCAGGAAGAGCAGCAGCACATCCGCCACGACCGCCAGCGCCACGCACAGCACCGACGCGGTGAGCACCTGGGCCTTGAAGAAGCTGCGCATGCCTTCGTAAACAAGATTGCCGAGGCCGCCGTAGCCGATGATCGCGCCGACCGTGGTGAGCGAGACGGTGGAGACCGTGGTGATCCGCAACCCGGCCATCAGCGCGGGCAGCGCGAGCGGCAACTCCACGCCGAACAGCAGGCGCACCGGGCCGTAGCCCATGCCGCGGGCCGCCTCGCGGGCCTCCTCGGGCACCGAGGCGAGCCCGGCCATGATGTTGCGCACCAGGATCGTCAGCGAATACAGCACCAGGCCGGTGATCACCACCGCGGCCGAGACCCCGAAGAAGGGCAGCAGCAGCGAGAACATCGCCAGCGAGGGCACCGTATAGAGGATCGTCGTCAGCCCCAGCACCGGACCCGCCACGGACCGCCATCGGCGGGCCAGCAGCGCCAGCGGAAAAGCGACCACGAAACCGATGGCGACCGACGCCACCGTGATCCACACATGCTGGACCGTCGCGTCCGTCAGCTCCTGACTGCGCGTACGTACATATTCCCCGCAGATCCAGTCATTGCTGATCAGGCAGCTCTGCCCGGCCACTCGGTCACCTCCCCGTCAGTATCCGGTGACCTGGCGACCCTAACCCCGGCCACCGACAATCTCGTCGGCTCGCCACACAACAGCAACAATTCAAACCTGGAATGCGGCCACAATGGGGAGTCATGATCCGCTTCGAGAACGTCACCAAGCGCTACGCCGACGGCACGACAGCCGTGGACGATCTGTCCTTCGAGGTCGCGGAGGGCGAGCTGGTCACGCTCGTCGGACCCTCGGGCTGCGGCAAGACCACCACCATGAAGATGGTCAACCGGCTCATCGAGCCGACCTCGGGCCGGATCTTCCTGGACGGCGAGGACATCACCGCGGTCGACCCGGTGAAGCTGCGCCGCCGCATCGGCTATGTCATCCAGCAGGTCGGCCTCTTCCCGCACAAGACCGTGCTGGAGAACACGGCCACCGTCCCGGCGCTGCTGGGCTGGCAGCGCAAGAAGGGCCGGGACCGCGCCGCCGAACTCCTCGACCTGGTCGGCCTCGACCCCTCCGTCTACGGCGACCGCTACCCCGACCAGCTCTCCGGCGGCCAGCGCCAGCGGGTCGGCGTGGCCCGGGCGCTGGCCGCCGACCCGCCGGTGCTGCTGATGGACGAGCCGTTCGGGGCCGTGGACCCGGTGGTCCGCGAGCGGCTGCAGACCGAGTTCCTGCGGCTCCAGTCCCAGGTGCGCAAGACGGTGCTGCTGGTGACCCACGACATCGAGGAGGCGGTCCGGCTCGGCGACCGCATCGCGGTGTACGGGGAGGGGCGGATCGAGCAGTTCGGCACGCCCGCGTCGGTACTGGGCGCGCCCGCCACGCCGTACGTCGCGGACTTCGTCGGCGCGGACCGCGGTCTGAAGCGGCTGTCCGTGACCCCCATCGAACCGGGCGACCTCGAACAGCCCCCGGTGGTCCACCTCGACGACCCGCTGGCCAAGGCCGCCGCCCGGCTGTCGGCCGAAGGGGCGCGCTGGGCCGTCGTACTGGACGACGCGGACCGGCTGCACGGCTGGATCCCGGCGGACGCGGCGGACGCGGCGGACGCGGCGGAG
This sequence comes from Streptomyces sp. LZ34, assembly GCF_053890475.1. Lineage (NCBI taxonomy): Bacteria > Bacillati > Actinomycetota > Actinomycetes > Kitasatosporales > Streptomycetaceae > Streptomyces > Streptomyces sp. LZ34. The sequence continues at coordinate 6,888,591 of NZ_CM132680.1, read as the reverse complement.
CAGGTGAGCAAGGAGGCGGCCGGAGGGACCGTACGGGACCACGCCCGCCGCATGGAGGCGTGGCTGCCGGTCGGCTCCTCGCTCAAGCAGGCGTTCAGCACCATGCTGCAGCACGACGCGGGCTGGATAGCGGTCCTCGACGACGACCGCTTCCTCGGCGTGCTCACCCCCGCCCGCCTCCACGAGGCGCTGCGCCGCTCGATCGACGCCGACGCGGGAGGCATCGCCCGGGCGGAGGTGGAGCTGCAGACGGTCGCCGACGTGTGAGCGGGAGCGGCGGCTCTCCGGCGGGGCGGCGGCTCGGCGGCAAGGCGGCGGCTCTCCGGCGGGGCGGCTCGGCGGCGGGCCGGGCCACTCGGCGCGTGCGGCTGCTCAGCGCGTGTGGCTGCTCGGCGCGTGTGGCTGCTCGGCGCGTGCGGCTCAGCGGTCGCTGAGGCGGCCGCCCAGCCACGCCAGCGCGCCGGGCACCTCGCGCTTCCAGGTGTTGAAGTTGTGGCCGCCGGTCTTCAGGATGATGGAGGAGATCCTGGTGGGCTCGCCCCTGCGGTTGACCTCCTTGACCTTCTCGATGAACTTCACGGTGTCCTTGTAGTTCTTCTCACCGTGCTCGCTGCTGGAGACCAGCAGGGACACCGGCGGCGCGGGCTTGTGGTCCAGCCGCCACATCAGGTTGTTCTCCCGCTCCAACTGCTTGCTGCCGCCGAACAGATCGCCGGTGGTCGCGTCGATCGGGGCCTTGTACGAGGGGGAGAGACCGGCCGCGGCGGAGAAGGTCTCGGGGTGGCGCATGGCCATCTTCAACGCGCAGTAGCCGCCGGTGGAATTCCCGATGACGCCCCAGTTGCGGGCGTGCTCGCCCACCCGGTAGTGGCCGGCCACGGCGGCCGGCACGTCCTTGGTGAAGAACGTCTCGGTCTGCGGGCCGCGGGGCACGTCCATGCACTCGGTGTCGCGCGGCGGGGCGATGGTGGGGCGCAGCATCACCAGGATCATCGGCTGCATCCGGCCGTCTTTGGCCAGTTTATGGGCGTTCTGAGGGTATTTCAGGCCGTTGATCAGCGCCTCGGTGGTGCCCGGGTACCCGGTCAGCACCAGCACGGCGGGGAAGACGCGCCGGGAGTACTCCGGCTGGAAGTACTCCGGCGGCAGATAGACATACGCCGGGCTGGCCAGCCCGGAGCGCGGCCCCTTGATGTTCACCTTCTCGATCCGCCCGGCGGCGGCCGGCGCCGAGCCGCCGGGCACGTTCATCTTCCGGATGTCGGTGACCTGCACCCGGGTGGAGCCCGGAGCGTCGTGGTTCACGACCACGCCCGGGGTCGTCTCGGTGCCGAACAGGTCCGACCAGGAGCCGTAGAAGCCGAAGGACTGGTTGGCGAACAGGCCGATCGCGGCGAACAGCGACACCTGTGTGACCAGGAGCATGCCGATCCGGCCGAACACCGGGGCCACTCCGCGCCGGCCGAGCCGCGGCCAGAGCCATACTGTGGCGCCGAACAGCAGCACCGACGCGACGACTGACAGCATCACGACGTTGTTGCTCGTAAGACCCATCACTGTCCCTCTGCCGGGCGGCCGGCTCCCCCGTGCCGCGATGGAACCCCGCCCCGTCAAACGCCGTCTTGGTAGGCGCGAATTGTCCAGATACTGCGTCAGAGACGGATCTCTAGACCGGAGCGACGGGAAAGCGAATGTCTGACAGTCAAGATGCCGAAAAGTCCGGAAGGGTTGCCTCCCGGGTGCGGAGGCGGCCGCACGGACCCCGGCCGGAGGCTGTGCCGACCGCCGTGGGCACCGCCTGCACGCTGATCGGGCTGTTGAACATCGTCTTCCCACGCATCCGCTACAGCAAGGTGCACGCCCTCGCCGACGTGCTGCCGGGCGCGGTGAGCTCGCTGGCCGCCGCCGCGTCCATCGTGGTGGGGCTGCTGCTGCTCATGCTGGCCCACGGCCTGAAGCGGCGTAAGCGGCGCGCCTGGGTCGCCGCTGTGGGGCTGCTGCCCGTCGGCGCGGCCGCCCAGCTGCTGTACCGGCACTCGATATGCGGGGCGGTCCTCTCGCTGGTGCTCCTGGCCGTCCTGATCCGCTACCGCCAGGAGTTCGCGGCGCTGCCGGATCCGCGCAGCCGCTGGATGGCGCTGGCCAACTTCGTGGTGCTGGGCGCGGTGAGCGTCGGCGTCGGGCTGCTGATCGTACGTTCGCACCCCGACGACGTCGTGGGACGGCCGTCGTTCAGGGAGCAGCTGGAGCATGTGCTGTGGGGGCTGTTCGGCTTCGAGGGGCCGGTCGGCTACCGGGACGGCACGGACTACACCGTCGGCTACTCCCTGGGCGCGCTCGGCCTGCTGACCGTCGCGACCACCGCCTACCTCGCCTTCCGCCCCGAGCACCCCGCCGCCCGGCTGACCCTCGCGGACGAGGAGCGGCTGCGCGCCCTGCTCGCCGACCACGGACGCCGCGACTCGCTGGGCCACTTCGCGCTCCGCCGCGACAAGGGTGTGGTCTTCTCGCCGAGCGGCAAGGCCGCGGTCTGCTACCGGGTCGTCTCCGGGGTGATGCTCGCCAGCGGCGACCCGGTCGGCGATGTGGAGGCCTGGCCCGGCGCCATCTCCCGCTTCATGGAGGAGGCGCGGGCGCACTCCTGGACCCCGGCGGTCATGGGGTGCAGCGAGACCGGGGGCGAGGTGTGGACCCGGGAGACCGGCCTTGACGCGCTGGAGCTGGGCGACGAGGCGATCGTGGACGTGGCGGACTTCACGCTCTCCGGGCGCGCCATGCGCAACGTACGCCAGATGGTCAAGCGCATCGAGCGGGCCGGGTACGAGACCCGGGTACAGCGCGCCTCCGACCTGAGCGAGAACGAGCTGGAGACCATCCGGAAGGCCGCCGCGGACTGGCGGGGCACCGACACCGAGCGCGGCTTCTCCATGGCGCTGGGCCGGATCGGCGACCCGGCGGACGGGGACGCGGTCATCGCCACCGCCCACAAGGCCCCCGAGGAGGGCGCCGAGCCCGGCCCGTACGGGGACCTCAAGGCCGTGCTGCACTTCGTGCCCTGGGGCCGGGACGGGATGTCGCTGGACCTCATGCGACGCGACCGCAGCGCCGACCCGGGCATGAACGAGCTGCTGATCGTCGCCTCGCTACAGGCGGCCGGGGGGCTCGGGGTCACCCGGGTGTCGCTGAACTTCGCGATGTTCCGCTCCGCGCTGGCGCGCGGCGAGAAGCTGGGCGCGGGCCCGGTGCTGCGGGGCTGGCGGGCGCTGCTGGTGTTCCTGTCGCGCTGGTTCCAGATCGAGTCGCTGTACAAGTTCAACGCCAAGTTCCAGCCGCGCTGGGAGCCGCGCTTCGTGGTCTTCCGCCACACGCGCGACCTGCCGCGCATCGGCCTGGCGGCGATGCAGGCCGAGGGCTTCGTCTCACTGGCCCTGCCCCGGCTGCTGCGCCGCGGGCGGCGCGCCGAGCCGAGGCCCTGCGCTCACCAGGTCGCTCGCTCGCGCGGCAGCCTCGAACAGGCCGCGTGACGCGCCCGCTCGACCGGGCGCGGACGAGGCAGGCAGGCCGGGTACGCCTAGGCTGGGGTCATGAGGACGTTGCGTGAACGGGGGCGGGTGGCCGGACTGCCGGAGTGGGACCGGTGCGCGGTGATGGGCGTGGTCAACGTCACGCCCGACTCGTTCTCCGACGGCGGGCGGTGGTTCGACACCGAGCTGGCCGTCAAGCACGGCCTGGATCTGGTCGCGGCCGGGGCGGACCTGGTGGACGTCGGGGGCGAGTCGACCCGCCCGGGCGCGCCCCGCGTCGACGAGGCCGAGGAGCTGCGGCGGGTGGTCCCGGTGGTGCGCGGGCTGGCCGCCGCGGGGGTGGTGGTCAGCGTGGACACCATGCGGGCCTCGGTCGCCGAGCGCGCGGTCGAGGCCGGGGCGCGGCTGGTCAACGACGTGAGCGGGGGCGGCGCCGACCCGGCGATGATCCCGGTGGTGGCCGCCGCCGGGGTGCCCTTCGTGGTGATGCACTGGCGCGGCCAGTCGATCGACATGAACAACCGCGCGGTCTACGGGGATGTGGTCGGCGAGGTCGTCGCGGAGCTGCGGGCGAGCCTGGAGCGAGCGGTGGTCGGCGGCGTCGATCCGGAGCGGATCGTGGTCGACCCGGGCCTCGGCTTCGCGAAGAACGCCGAGCACGACCTGGCGCTCGTCGCGCGGCTGGGCGCGCTGCGGGAGCTGGGGCGGCCACTGCTGGTGGCGGCCTCACGGAAGCGGTTCCTGGGGCGCGTACTGGCCGGGGACGGCGGCAGCCCGCCCCCCGCCCGGGAGCGGGACGCGGCGACGGCGGCGGTCTCGGCGATCGCGGCGCGGGAAGGCGCGTGGGCGGTGCGGGTGCACGAGGTGCGCGCGAGCGCCGACGCGGTACGCGTGGCCCGGGCGATCGAAGCGGCGGACACGGCGGACACGGCGGGAGCGGTGTGACTTCCCTGACGGACAGCGAGCGGGTGGCACTGGCCAACACCGCGCTGTACGAGGCCATGGAGCAGGGCGACCACGGGGCGATGTCGCAGCTGTGGCTCGACGACCCGGACAGTGAGATCTCCTGTGTGCACCCGGGCTGGCCGGTGCTGCGCGGGCGCGGCGAGGTGCTCCGCTCCTACGCGCTGATCATGGCGAACACCGAGTACATCCAGTTCTTCCTGACGGATGTGGAGGTGTCGATCATGTCCGACACGGCGATGGTGACCTGCACGGAGAACATCCTCAGCGGCGCCCCGGCGGAGGAGGAGGGCCAGCTCGGCCCGCTGGTCGGGCAGCTGGTGGTGGCCACGAACGTCTTCCGGCGGACCGAGGACGGCTGGAAGGTGTGGGCGCACCACGGGTCGCCGGTGCTGGCGGAGCAAGACGACGCGGCCGACGCCGCGGCGGACGCCGAGGGCCCGGACGACGACCCGGACCAGCTGCTGCCCTGAGCGCCGGCTGCCGCGCCCCCCTTTTTTCCCGGCTGCTGCCCCTCTTTTTGCCCGGCTGCGGTCCCTCCCTTTTCCGGCTCGCCTTCCGGCTCACTCGCCGGTTTTTTCGGCTCACTCGCCGGTGGTCCGCTCGTTCGAGGTGCGCCATGGGCGGGTAGGGGGAAGTGGCGCGGGGGCTCCCGGGAGCGCGCGCCACGGCCCCCCGTGGGCGAGTGCTGTCCTTGCTCGCAGGTAGATTCGAAGGAGGTGCCCCCGCCGACGGCGGGGGACAGGTGGTGCGTTCCGGGCAGATCGGACGTGCCCCGACCGACGACAGCAGGAGTGATTCGGGTGGATCGTGTCGCGCTGCGCGGCCTGAGGGCCCGCGGGCACCACGGGGTTTTCCCCCATGAGCGCGAAGAGGGCCAGACCTTCGTCGTGGACCTGGTGCTCGGCCTGGACACCCGGCCCGCCGCGGCCACCGACGACCTCACCAAGACCGTCCACTACGGCGTGGTGGCCGAGGAGGTCGTGGAGGTGGTGGAGGGGGAGCCGGTCGCCCTGATCGAGACCCTCGCCGACCGGATCGCCGAGCGGTGCCTCAAGCACGAGCAGGTGCGGGAGGTCGAGGTCGTGGTGCACAAGCCGGAGGCCCCGATCACCGTGCCCTTCGACGACGTGACCATCACCATCACCCGGAGCCGAGCATGAGCAGCAGCGACCCGACCGTGCAGCCCGTCCCAGCCTCCGTCGTGGAGCGGGTGGACGCCGCCGATGTGACGTTGTCGAACCCGAAATGGGCGGTGATCTCACTCGGCAGCAATCTGGGCAACCGCCTGGAGACCCTCCAGGGCGCGGTCGACGCGCTGGAGGACACCCCGGGCCTGCGGGTCAAGGCGGTCTCGCCGGTGTACGAGACCGAGCCGTGGGGGGTGGACCCCGGCGCCCAGCCGACGTACTTCAACGCGGTGGTGCTGATCAAGACGACGCTGCCGCCCTCATCGCTGCTGGAGCGGGGACACGCCATCGAGGAGGCCTTCGAGCGGGTGCGCGACGAGCGCTGGGGCCCCCGGACGCTGGATGTGGACATCGTCACGTACCAGGACGTGATCTCCGACGACCCGGTGCTCACCCTGCCTCACCCCCGTGTGCACGAGCGTGCCTTCGTGCTCGTCCCCTGGCACGACGTGGACCCGGGGGCCGAGGTCCCGGGGCTCGGGGCGGTCTCGCGGCTGCTGGCCGAGGTGGGCCAGGACGGCGTACAGGTGCGTGCGGACCTGGAACTGCGGCTGCCCGAATAGACGTTGATCTCGTGGATTCCGCGATCCCGTAGATTCCGCGCGACGACGTACGACTTCGCGATTACGTACGACTTGAGGGGCGACCGCTCGGTGAGGCAACTTCGGATCAGGGTGCTGGTCGGGCTGTTCGCCGTGGCCGGCGTGGTGTCATGGGCGGGCGCCCGGCTGTGGGACACGCTGGGCTCGCTGCCCAGCGTGCCGGTGGCCGCGCCGATCGTGCTGGCCCTGATCGCGGTCGTGCTGACCGCGACCGCCCTGTCCCTGCGGGCCCGGCTGCGGGCCCAGCGCGAGCGCCGGCCCGGCGCGAAGGGCGTGGACCCGCTGGTGGCCGCCCGCGCGGTGGTCTTCGGCCAGGCGAGCGCGCTGGTGGCGGCGCTGGTCTCGGGGATGTACGGCGGCGTCGGCGTGTTTCTGCTGATGGAGCAGCTCGATGTGCCCGCCCGCAAGGACCAGGCGATCTACGCGGCGGCTTCGGTGCTGGCGGGGGCGGCCGTGGTCGCCGCCGCGTTCTTCATCGAGCGGGTCTGCAAGCTGCCCGAGGACGACGACACCGGGAACGGGCCGGGCGCGGCGGCCCGGGCGTAGGCCAGCCGCGCCCTTGGGTCCTGCCGGGCTTTTCTGGTGCCTGCCGGGCTTCTGGGTGCTGCTGGGCTTCTGGGTGCCTGCCGGGCTTCTGGGTGCTGCTGGGCGCTAGCGCGCCATGATGAGGCTCATCGCCTCGGCGCGGGTCGCCGGGTCGTGCAGCTGGCCGCGCACGGCCGAGGTGAGCGTCTTGGCCCCCGGCTTGCGCACCCCGCGCATGGTCATGCACATGTGCTCGCACTCGACCACCACGATCACGCCGCGCGGCTCCAGGATCTGCATCAGGGAGTCGGCTATCTGCGTGGTCAGCCGCTCCTGGACCTGCGGGCGGCGGGCGAAGACATCGACCAGCCGGGCCAGCTTGGACAGCCCGGTGATCTTGCCGTCGTTGGACGGGATGTAGCCGACGTGGGCGACACCCACGAAAGGCACCAGGTGGTGCTCGCACGAGGACATCACCTCGATGTCCTTCACCAGCACCATCTCGTCGTGGCCCAGGTCGAAGGTCGTGGTCAGGACCTCCTCGGGCTTCTGCCACAGCCCCGCGAATATCTCCCGGTACGCACGGGCCACCCGCCCCGGCGTCTCCCGCAGCCCCTCCCGGTCCGGGTCCTCGCCGACGGCGATGAGCAGCTCCCGGACCGCCTGCTCGGCGCGCTTCTCGTCGAAGACGCCGACGGGGCCCTGGCCGTCCAGCGAAATGGGGTCGGTCATGGAGCTGCCTCGTTCCTCATGCACACCGAAACCTGAAAACCTTTAAACGCGGATGCCGCTAAACGCGGATGCCGCGCCCCCCAGGCTAGAACCTGGGGGACGCGGCATTCATTCCGGGCCGGTATAGGCCGCTAGGGGCCGATACGGACCGCGGGTCAGCTCTCGGGTCCGGCCTCTTCCGGGCGCTCCGCGCTGTCCTCGGGGGCGGTGGCCTTCGCGAGGCCGGCCGCCGAGGTGGGCTGGGCGCCGTTGGCCGGGGCCAGCTCCTTGGGGGAGAGCACCGGCGGGCGGGTCGAGGGCGTACGCCGCGAGGAGCCGGTCCAGGCCGGGCGCGCCGGGCGCTTGACGATCGGGGCGAAGATCTCGGCGATCTGCTCCTTGTTCAGCGTCTCCTTCTCCAGCAGCGCCAGGACCAGGTTGTCCAGGACGTCGCGGTTCTCGACGAGGATCTCCCACGCTTCGTTGTGCGCGGCCTCGATGAGCTTCTTGACCTCCTCGTCGACCAGCGCGGCGACCTCTTCGGAGTAGTCGCGCTGGTGAGCCATCTCACGGCCCAGGAACGGCTCGGAGTTGTCGGAGCCGAACTTGATCGCGCCCAGCCGCTCGGTCATGCCGTACTGCGTGACCATCGCGCGGGCCGTGGCCGTCGCCTTCTCGATGTCGTTGGACGCACCCGTGGTCGGGTCGTGGAAGACGAGCTCCTCCGCGGCGCGGCCGCCCATCATGTAGGCGAGCTGGTCGAGCATCTCGTTGCGCGTGGTCGAGTACTTGTCCTCGTCCGGCAGGACCATGGTGTAGCCCAGGGCCCGGCCGCGGGAGAGGATGGTGACCTTGTGCACCGGGTCGCTGTTCGGAGAGGCCGCCGCGACCAGGGCGTGACCGCCCTCGTGGTACGCGGTGATCTTCTTCTCCTTCTCGCTCATGATCCGGGTCCGCTTCTGCGGGCCGGCCACGACGCGGTCGATCGCCTCATCCAGGAAGTGGTTGTCGATCAGCTTCTTGTCGCTGCGGGCCGTCAGCAGCGCGGCCTCGTTCAGCACGTTGGACAGATCGGCACCGGTGAACCCGGGGGTGCGGCGGGCGACGGCGGAGAGGTCGACGTCCGGCGCGACCGGCTTGCCCTTCTGGTGGACCTTGAGGATCTCCAGACGGCCCTGCATGTCCGGGCGGTCGACGGCGATCTGCCGGTCGAAGCGGCCCGGGCGCAGCAGCGCCGGGTCCAGGATGTCGGGCCGGTTGGTGGCGGCGATCAGGATGACGCCGCCCTTCACGTCGAAGCCGTCCATCTCGACCAGCAGCTGGTTCAGCGTCTGCTCACGCTCGTCGTGACCGCCGCCCATGCCGGCGCCGCGGTGGCGGCCGACGGCGTCGATCTCGTCGACGAAGACGATCGCCGGGGCGTTCGCCTTGGCCTGCTCGAACAGGTCGCGGACGCGGGAAGCACCCACACCCACGAACATCTCGACGAAGTCGGAGCCGGAGATCGAGTAGAAGGGAACACCGGCCTCGCCCGCGACGGCGCGCGCGAGCAGCGTCTTGCCGGTGCCGGGCGGGCCGTACAGCAGCACGCCCTTGGGGATCTTGGCGCCCACGGCCTGGAACTTCGCCGGCTCCTGGAGGAACTCCTTGATCTCGTGGAGCTCCTCGACCGCCTCGTCCGCCCCGGCCACGTCCGAGAACGTCGTCTTCGGGGTGTCCTTGGTGATCAGCTTGGCCTTCGACTTGCCGAAGTTCATCACCCGGGAGCCGCCGCCCTGCATCTGATTCATCAGGAACAGGAAGACCACGACGATCAGCACGAACGGGAGCAGCGACAGCAGGATCCCGACGAACGGGTTCTGCTTCGAGGTCGAGACGTTGTACCCGTCCGGGATCCCGCCCTGCTTCTGGGCATTGGCCTGCAAGGTCCGGGCGATGTCGAGGCCCTGGTCACCGATGTAGGTGGCCTGGAGCTTGTCGCTGCCCGAGATCTTGGCGACGTTGTCCTTGAGCTTGATCTTGATCTTGTGCTCGTCGCCGGTCGTCAGCTCGGCGGACTGGACCTGGTTCCTGTTGATCGCCTTGACGACCTGGCTGGTGTCCACCGACTTGTAGCCGCCGGACGAGCCGACGACCTGCATCAACACGACCACGGCGAGGACGGCCAGCACGATCCACATGACCGGCCCACGGAAGTAGCGCTTCACGTCCATCCATACGGGGCGGAATCGCCCCGTCCCTCCTGCCACAGTGAGGCACGGCAGCCCTGGAGGGGCGCCTGTGCGTGCGGTGTATTGCGGTGTATTTGCGGTGTATGAGCTGTGTAATCCTCAGTCTCAAAAAAGACTGACCTTCGGACGGTACCCCAGCATTGTCACCCGACGCCGCCGTGGACTGTTAACAAATCCGCCTTCCCCTGCTCCAACGGCGGGAAACCGCGCCAGGTTCCCAAGCACCCCGGAAGGGGCTCAGCCGCCGTACACGTGGGGGGCGAGCGTGCCGACGAAGCGCAGGTTGCGGTACTTCTCGGCGTAGTCGAGGCCATAGCCGACGACGAACTCGTTGGGGATGTCGAATCCGACCCATTTCACGTCGATGGCGACCTTGGCCGCCTCCGGCTTGCGCAGCAGGGTGCAGACGTTCAGCGAGGCGGGCTCACGCGAGCCCAGGTTGGACAGCAGCCACGACAAGGTCAGGCCGGAGTCGATGATGTCCTCGACGATCAGGACGTGCTTGCCCTTGATGTCGGTGTCCAGGTCCTTGAGGATGCGCACCACGCCGGAGGACTGGGTGCCCGCGCCGTACGAGGACACGGCCATCCAGTCCATGGTGACCGGGGTGGACAGGGCGCGTGCCAGGTCCGCCATGACCATCACCGCGCCCTTGAGGACTCCGATGATCAGCAGGTCCTTGTCCGCGTACTCCGCGTCGATCTTGGCGGCCAGCTCGGCCAGCTTCGCGTTGATCTCTTCCTCGGTGATAAGGACCGACTTCAGGTCGGTGCCCATGTCCTTGTCGTCCACCCGCGCCACTCTCGTTAGGGTTACCGGCTTCACTGGCTGGGCGGGTCAGCCCTGCCGGATGACCAGTCTGCCACCCTCCCGGCGGACCTCAACGCGGCCCGGGAGGTTGAGGGCCCGCTGACCGCGCCAACCGGTGATCAGCCGGTCCACCTCTTCGATGTGGCGGGCGAAGAGCGAGCCGGCGGGGGCGCCCGCGGCGATCGCGGCGCGGCGCAGCACCCGGCGGCGGACGGCGGGGGGCAGCGCGTGCAGCCCGACGGCGTCGAGCTCGACGGCGTCGGGTTCGGTGAGGGTCTCGCCGCCGGCCGGGGCGGCACCGGCGGGCCGCACATCGGTGCGCACCTCCGCCTCCGCCCGGGCGGCCCAGGCGTCGAGGGCGTCGGCGTCGTCACGCGAGAGCTGGGCAGTGCGGGCGAGCGCCTCGACGACGCCCTTGCCGAGGGCCTTCTCCAGGATGGGCAGCGCCTCGTGGCGGACCCGGGAGCGGGTGTAGGCCGGGTCCACGTTGTGCGGGTCGTCCCATACGGGCAGCGACTGGGCCAGGCACGCCCGGCGGACGGTCTGCCGGTCGAGCCGCAGGAAGGGGCGGCGGTAGCGGCCGCCCGCCCCGGAGACCTGGGCCATGCCGGACAGCGAACGGATGCCGGAGCCGCGGGCCAGCCCCAGCAGGACCGTCTCGGCCTGGTCGTCGCGGGTGTGGCCGAGCAGCACGGCGACCGCGCCATGGCGCTCGGCGGCGGCGTCGAGGGCGGCGTAGCGCGCGTCACGGGCGGCGGCCTCGGGGCCGCCGTCCCGGCCGACGGACACGGCGATGGACTCGACCGGCTCCAGCCCGAGCAGCCGCAGCCGCTCGGCGACCTCGGCGGCGCGCACCTCGGAGCCGTCCTGCAGGCCGTGGTCGACGGTGACCCCTCCGGCGCGCACCCCGAGCTTGGGGGCTTCGAAGGCGAGGGCGGAGGCGAGCGCCATGGAGTCGGCGCCGCCGGAGCAGGCGACGAGCACCAGCCGCGCGGCACCGCCGGCGGGGACCGAGGTGGGGGCCGGGGCGGGGGGCGGGGCGGGGGGCGGGGCGGGGGCCGGGGCGGGCTGCGAGGTCGGGACGGTCGGGAAGTCGACGAGTACGTCATGGAGGACGCGGCGGACCGCCAGGCGTATCGCGGCGACCGCTGGATGGGGACCCATGTCCGTTTCCCATCTGTCGTTCGAGGGGGTGCCTCGGGGCCGTTACGAGGATTTCGTCACGCTGAGTTCGTCACCCTGAGTTCGTCACGCAGAGTATGTCGATGGTGACAGAAGCGAGCTGTTCCCCGAGCATCGCACGCCTACCCGTCGCTCACGGTCCCTCGGACGAGTGATTAAGAGGGGCATGTACTACGGCTCCGTACTACGGCTCCGTCCTGCGGTGCACCCGCGCGACCCAGTCCGCGGGTTTGCTGATCTCCGCCTTGGTCGGAAGCGTGTTCGGAGAGGTCCAGACGCGGTTGAAACCGTCCATCCCGACCTGGTCCACGACGGACCGCACAAACCGCTCCCCGTCCCGGTACTGCCGCAGCTTGGCGTCGAGCCCCAGCAGCTTGCGCAGCGCCTGGTCCAGCCGGCCCGCGCCGCTGGCCCGGCGCTTCTGGAACTTCTCGCGGATCTCCGCGACGGACGGCACGACCTCGGGCCCCACGCCGTCCATCACATAGTCCGCGTGCCCCTCCAGCAGCGACATCACGGCCGTCAGCCGGCCGAGGATCTCCCTCTGGGCCGGGGTCTGCACCAGCTCGATGATGCTGGGCGTGCTGCCCTCCCGGTCGCCGTCCGACTCCGGGCGGCCGCCGCCCAGCGACTGCACGGCCTCGCGGAACCGCTCCAAGAGGGTGGCCGGGTCCACCTCGGTCTCGCCGAGGAAGGCCTGGATCTCGGACTCGATGTGGTCGCGCAGCCAGGGCACCGCGGTGAACTGCGTACGGTGCGTCTCCTCGTGCAGACACACCCACAGCCGGAAGTCGTGGGGGGCGACGTCCAGCTCGCGCTCGACGTGCACCACGTTGGGCGCCACCAGCAGCAGCCGCCCGCCGCCGGCGGAGGCGGGCAGCTCACGGCTCGGCGGCGCGAAGGTCTCGTACTGGCCGAGCACCCGGGAGGCCAGGAAGGACAGCAGCATCCCCAGCTCCACCCCGGTGACCTTGCCGCCGACCGCGCCGAGCACGGCGCCGCCCGGCAGCCCGCCGCGCCGCTCCTGCATCTTGCCCAGCAGCGGCTTGAGCACCTCACGGAAGCCCGCCACATTCGCCTTGATCCAGCCCGCGCGGTCCACGACGAGAACCGGGGTGTCCGAGTCCGGTCCGCCCGCCGGGGCCATTCGGGTGAACGCCCGGACATGCTCCTCCGAGGACTTGGCGTACCGGCGCAGCTCCGCGACGACGGCGCGCGCCTCGTCCCGGCTCACGTCGGGGCCCGGCCGCACCAGCCGGGTCGCGGTCGCGACCGCGAGGTTCCAGTCGACCATCTCCGCACCACCGATGCTCGTCATGGCTTCACGGTACGTGGCGCACGGTCCTTCCGGGAGGCGACGAGGGCATCAGCGGCAACCGCAGTTCGCGAGTGCGGACGCCATACGGTCCAGCGCGCGCTGTGCGCCCTGGGGGTCGGTGGTTTCGTTCGTCATGAACGCGAAGACCAGAAGGCGGCCGTCGGCGTCGACGACGGTGCCCGCGAGCGTGTTGACGCCCGTCAGGGTCCCGGTCTTCGCGCGGACCACACCGCGGCCGACCGCCTCCTGCGCATAGCGGCCGCGCAGCGTTCCGGTGAAGCCGGCCACCGGCAGGCCGGTGAGGACCGGGCGCAGCTCGGGGTGGTCGAGGTCGGCGGCGCGCACCAGGACCTGGGCGAGCAGGGCCGCGGTCACATGGTCGGCGCGGTCCAGGCCGCTGCCGTCGGCGATACGGGCGCCCGACAGCGGCAGCCGGAGCTTGTTCAGCCGGTCCATGACGGCCCGCCCCGCGCCGTCGAAGCTGGCGGGCTCGCCGGCGGCGACGGCGGTCTGCCGGGCGAGGGCCTCGGCGATGTCGTTGTCGCTGTTGGTCAGCGCCCGCTCGACCAGGGCGGACAGCGGCTGGGAGCGGACGGTGGCGAGCGGCCGCACCGTCTTCCCGGCCTCCACGGACCGTGGGTCGCCCTTCACGTCGATCCCGCGGTCGCGCAGCATCGAGGCGAACGTCTTCGCCGCGTCGGCGGCGGGGTCCTGGGAGCGGGGGGCCGGCCCGTGGTCGCTGTCGTCCAGGCGGCCCTCGTCGACCATGAGGGGGGTGACGGGCGAGATGTTCTCGTTGGGTCCGATCGGGTGCAGCACCGGGCCGGAGTAGAGCGAGGTGTCGTAGCCCAGCCGGACGCTCTCGGTGCCGCTCTTCTTGAGGGCGGAGGCGGTCTTGTCGGCCAGCTTGCGCAGACTGGCCGGGTCGCCGGAGCCCTTGGTGGCGCGGGCGGTGAGGGTGGGGTCGCCGCCGCCGACCAGCACGATGCGGCCGTTCTCCTCGACGTCGGCCTTGCCGTTCTTGCCGCTCTTGCCGCTGCCGTTCTTGTTCTCGCCCTCGCCCTTCTCGCCGCTCCCGCCGTCTCCGGGGACGACGACGGTGGTCTTGATGCGGTGGTCGGGTCCGAGGGCGGAGAGCGCGGCGACGCCGGTCGCCAGCTTGATGATCGAGGCGGGCACGGCCTGGGTGTCCGACTGCCTCCCGTACAGCTGCCGCCCGGTTGCCGCGTCCACGACGGACACCGCGCGCGGCTTGCCCAGCGCGCCGTCGTCCAGGAGCGGCTCCAGCGCGTCGGCCAGCCCCGCCCGGGTGGGCTGCGGGACCGCGTCGTCGCCGCTGTCCGGGGAGGGCGCGACGGCGGCCGTGCCCAGGGGGGCCAGCACCGGTGAGGCGCTGGGCGCGGACCGCGAGGAGCCACCGCCGTGACGCTCACCACCTGTGCCCGGACTCCCGGCGGCGCGGGCCCGCTCGGCCGTACGCTGCCCGGAGTCCCACGGCCCGGCCGCGAACACCGACGCGACCGCCACCACCAGGCCGACGACGGCGGAGATCGCCGACAGTCGCCACGTCAGCCGCTGCTCCACCGTGGCGCTCCGCCACCGGCCCGTGGCGCTCTGCCACCGGCTCTGCCACCACCTGACCTGCCATGATCTGGCTTCAGGCACGTCGGACCAGCCCCTTTCGCCACCACACACCTGCGTGGGGGACACTTAATCACCAGACGTATGTGTTGATCATGGAGGAGCCACCCGTGGAGTTCGACGTCACCATCGAGATCCCGAAGGGTTCGCGCAACAAGTACGAGGTGGACCACGAGACGGGGCGCATCCGTCTCGACCGTCGACTCTTCACTTCGACCAGCTACCCGGCTGACTACGGCTTTGTGGAGAACACCCTCGGCGAAGACGGCGACCCGCTGGACGCGCTGGTCATTCTGGACGAGCCGACCTTCCCGGGCTGCCTGATCAAGTGCCGTGCGATCGGCATGTTCCGGATGACGGACGAGGCGGGCGGCGACGACAAGCTGCTGTGCGTGCCCGCGTCCGACCCGCGGGTCGAGCACCTGCGTGATATTCACCACGTTTCGGAGTTCGACCGCCTGGAGATCCAGCACTTCTTCGAGGTCTACAAGGACCTGGAGCCGGGCAAGTCGGTCGAGGGGGCCAACTGGGTGGGCCGCGCCGAGGCCGAGGCCGAGGTCGAGGCGTCCGTGAAGCGCCTGGAGGCCGCGGGCGGCGCGCACTGAGCGTGTGCTGACCTCTCTTGATTTGCGCTGAGCCTTAAAGAGCCTTAAGAGCTTTGACTGGCATTGAGGGCTTTGGCAAAGGGCGGGCCGGTTTTCCGGGCCCGCCCTTTGTGTTTCGTCTTGCCGCTTCGTCGCTTTCGTCTTGCCGCGCCGGGCCTCAGAAGCCGCGGGTGCGCTTGGCGGCGCGGCGGCCCGTGGCCTCGGTCTCGGGCCGCGGGGCCTTCAGGAACAGGCGCGCGGCCTCGTTGCCCAGGTTCACCCCGATGGCGATGGCCAGGGCCAGCGCCGCCGCCTGGGTGAGGTGGGTGACACCGCGGTCCAGATTGCCCTGGGCCAGCGCGAGCAGACCGAAGTACGTGGCGCTACCGGGCAGCAGCGGCCCGATGGCGGCCGTGACGTACGGCAGCGCGGACGCGTAGCGATAGCGGGACAGCAACTGGCCGAAGAGCCCCACCAGCCCGGCGGCGACGGTCGTGGCGGCGACCGCGGGGACGCCCGCGGTGTTGTGCAGCGCGCCGTAGACGACCCAGGCCACCCCGCCGTTGAGGGTCGCGAACAGCACGGTGTGACGTTCCTGCTGGAGCAGGATGGAGAAGGTCAGCGCGAGCAGCATGGCCGCGATGATCTGCGTCACCGGCCGGTCGACCTGCCGCAGCGCCGCCTCCGGGTTGAGCTTCGCGTCCAGCTGGAGGCCCCCGTACAACACGGTCAGCACGCCGCACACGATCCCGACGATCAGATAGCCGACCTCCAGGAGCCGGGCCGCGGCGGTGATGTAATAGCCGGTCAGCCCGTCCTGGACGCCCGCCACCAGCGCCCGCCCGGGGATCAGCGCGAACAGCCCGCCGGTGATCACCGCGGACGCCTGGAGCCCCACCCCGGCCAGGCTGAGCGCGACGCCCATCGCTGCGGGCGGCATCGCCGCGGCCACGAACTGGTAGAACTCCGGCAGCCCGCGCCCCGAGGCCAGCCAGGCCAGCCGGTCGCCGAGCATCGCGCCGACCGCCGCCGCGAAGAAGACCGGCCAGTCGCCGCCGACCAGCATGCTCGCCGCGCCGGCCAGCGCGCCGCCGGCCACGGTGAGCGCCCATCCGGGGTAGGGGTGGCGGTTACGGCGGATCTCGGCGAGGCGGCGGTAGGCCTCCTCCAGGGTGAAGTCGTCGCTGGAGGTGATGTCGTCGACCAGGCGGAAGACGGCGGACAGCCGGGTGTAGTCGGTGCCCCGGCGGCGTACGGTCCGGCTGGCGGTGACCGGGTCGTCGACGAGCGAGGGCTGGTAGCTGACCGAGAGCAGAGTGAAGGTGACGGTCGGCTCGCAGCGGTCGAGCCCGTACGCGTGCGCCACGCCGAACATCGCCGCTTCGACGTCCTCGGCCCCCTCCCCGCCCGCGAGCAGCAGCTCGCCGATGCGCAGAATCAGGTCCAGCACGCGCGGCACGGCGGGCCCGGCCTCGTCCTGCCGCTCCTGGCGCTCGGGGGCCGGGCGCTCGCTGATCGGCATGCGCAGCATGGTGCGCATGCGGTCCTGCCAGGGGCCTTCCTTGGTGAGCTGGACGACGGGGATGCCATTGGGCGGGGTGAACGCCGGGAAGTTCGCGGCCTGGGCGGCCTGCGAGCCGGTCTTGACCCCGGCGGGCGGTACGAAGGCCGAGCCCTCGGCGTCGGTGGCGGGCTCGGGGGCCAGCCCGTCGGGGATGGCGAACTCGGAGGTGGGGTGGTCGTCCTCGGGCACGGGCGGCAGTGGCATGCCGAGCGGCGGCGTGAAGGCGCTGTGCGCCTCGTCCGACTGCGGCTTGCGGCTTCCCGCCGCCTCCGCTTCCGGCACGCTCGCACCGCGCTGACCGCGCTGTCGTTCGGACCCCACGTCGCTTCGCTCCTCACCCGCCTCTGTGCCTGATGTACTCCGGCCACCATGCACCATGGCGGCCACCGAGCCCATTGTGCGGGTCGGTGGCCGCCATCCAAAGGGTGGGGCGGTGGGAGGAGAGGCTGTGGGGGGCGGTGGGGCGGTGGGCTGCTCGGCGTCAGCGCTTGGCGTGGCGGCCGCGCGACGCCGGGCCCGAGGGCTGCTGCGCCTGGTAGCGCGCCTCGGGGCCGGTGCCCGGCCCGGCCGGGCCCGCCGCGGGGCCCTGGGCGCCGGCCGGCTCAGCCGGGCCCGACGCGGCCTCCTTCTTGGCCTTGCCGCGGGCACGGAGGAACTCGATGGCGATCGGGATCACCGACAGCAGCACGATCCCGATCAGGATCATCTCGATGTGCTCGTGGACGAAGTCGACCTTCCCCAGGCTGGCCCCGAGCAGGGTGACCCCCGCGCCCCACAGCACGCCGCCGATGATGTTGAAGGTGATGAAGGAGCGGTAGTTCATCCGGCTCACGCCCGCGATGATCGGCGTGAACGTGCGCACGATGGGCACGAAGCGGGCCAGGATCAGCGACTTGGGCCCGTACTTCTCGAAGAACTCGTGGGCCTTCTCCACGTTCTCCTGCTTGAAGAACTTGGAGTCCGGACGGCGGAAGAGCGCGGGGCCGACCTTCCGGCCGAAGAGATACCCGACCTGGTCACCGACGATCGCGGCGGCGACGATGGCGATGCAGACCAGCCACAGGTCCTGCTTGATCGCGTCCGTGGCGACCAGCAGGCCGGTGGTGAACAGCAGCGCGTCACCCGGCAGGAAGAAGCCGATGAGCAGGCCGGACTCCGCGAAGACGATCGCCAGGACGCCGAGCAGGCCGAAGGTGTTGATCAGGTAGTCGGGGTCCAGCCAGCTGGGGCCGAGCGCGAGAGTGGTCACGGGTGACAGGCTCCTGGGTCGAGGGGTGCAGGCTCGTGCGAGGCCCGGCCGCAGGGTGGGGGCGGACAGGGTGAGGTCTTCATAGTGTGCCGCCCAAAACTATCAACGCCGTGTGCGTGCCCTCGGTTCCCTCTGATGGTTCCGCCGACCGGGGCGGCGCCCCTGCCGCCCCGGCCGTACGGATCTCGACGTTCAGGCCATGCTCAGGCCATTACGCTCAGGCCATGCGGTCGGCGTTGGCGAGGATCGCCTCCCGGATGTACGCGGCGAGACCGGGCCTGACCGCCTCGTACGTGGCGGTGAAGCGCTCGTCCGCCACATACATCTCGGCGAGCCCCCTGTGGATCTCGTAGCCGCAGTCGTAGGAGAAGCGGCAGATGTGCTGCCGGTGCTCCTCGGCGAGGTCCATGGCCTCCGCGGACCGCGCCTCGACCCCGGACTCCATCAGCGCGGCGAGCCGGGCGTTGATGTCGTCCGCCTCCGCCTTGATCCGCAGCCAGTCGTCCTTGGTGTACGTGGCGGCCTTGCGCTGCGACTCCCGGTACGCCTCGGTGCCGCCCCAGCGTTGCTCGGCCTCCTCGGCGTAGTCGTCCGGGTCGAAGTTCCCGCCGAAGATCTCGAACTTCTCCTCCGGCGTGAGGTTGATGCCCATCTTCCGTGCCTCCATGGCGTGTTCGACGGCGGCGGCCATCTTCCGGAGCCTTTCGATCCGTTCGGTCAGCACGTCGTGCTGACGCCGCAGGTGCTCGTGCGGATCCGCGTCCGGGTCGTCCAGCAGGACCGCCACTTCGTCGAGCGGAAAGCCGAGCTCCCGGTAGAAGAGGATCTGCTGTAGCCGGTCGAGGTCGGCGTCGTCGTAACGCCGGTGCCCGGCCCGGCTGCGGGCGCTCGGGCTCAGCAGCCCGATCTCGTCGTAGTGGTGCAGGGTGCGCACCGTGACCCCGGCGAAGCCCGCCACCTGCCCCACGGAGTAGCTCATGGCCTGTCCGCTCCTTCCTCGGTACGCGCTCCACGGTGCGTCCTCACGTGGCGTGAGGTGCAAGTCCGGATCCCGGAACTCGCCGGGAGGCGTCCGGGGCGCCTGGCATCCTGCCTGCTGTGCTGGGGATAACCGATCTTTCGACGTATCTGGCGGGTCTCGCCCTGATCATCCTGCTGCCGGGGCCGAACTCGCTGTATGTGGTCTCCGTCGCCGCCCGCAGCGGCGCGCGGACCGGCTACCGGGCGGCGCTGGGCGTGGTGTGCGGGGACACGGTGCTGATGGTGCTGTCGGCGGGCGGGGTGGCCTCGCTGCTGCAGACGAGCCCGACGCTCTTCGCCGTGGTGAAGTTCACCGGCGCCGGCTATCTGAGCTGGCTGGCGGTGGGCATGCTGCGCGGGGCGGTGCGGCTGTGGCGCACGCGGGGCTCGCGCGGCGCGGAGGGCTCAGGCGGACCGGCGGCGGCCGGGGCCGAGGCTGGGGCCGGGGGCGCAAAGGCGGCGGAGCCGCCGTATCGCAAGGCGCTGGTGATCAGCCTGCTGAACCCGAAGGCGATTCTGTTCTTCGTCTCCTTCTTTGTGCAGTTCGTTGACCCGGACTACGCCCACCCGGTGCTGTCCTTTGTGGCGCTGGGCGCCTGGGTGCAGTTGTTCAGCCTCACCTATCTGTCGGTGCTGATCTTCAGTGGCGCGCATCTGGCTGCGGCCTTCCGGCGTCGGAAGCGGCTGACCGCCGGGCTGTCGGCGGCGGCGGGCGCGGCGTTTCTGGGGTTCGCGGTGAAGCTGTCGCTGAGCAGCGCGGGGTAGCGGCGCGGGGCACGGCGGGGGCACAACGGGGGCGTGACGGGGGCACAGCGGGGGCGTGACGGGGGACCGGCGCGGACCGGCGCGGGAACGGGATATTCGACTGATATACCCGTATTGTCGCCATGGTCAGCCGACGGCTCTCACACGACTGAGGGGATTGGGCGGCCCATGACGCTCCACACGGGCAGGCACGGCAAGCCGGACGAGGACAGGCGGCGGCGCTCTGTCGCCGTCAACCCCTTCTACGGGGCGGCCGACCCCGTCGGCGGCATGGCCGACGAGGTGCCACGCAACCGGCTGCCCGAGGACCCGATGACGCCCGCCACCGCCTATCAGCTCGTACACGACGAGCTGATGCTGGACGTCAACGCCCGGCTCAACCTCGCCACCTTCGTCACGACCTGGATGGAGCCGCAGGCGGACCAGGTGCTGTTCGAGTGCCGCGACAAGAACATGATCGACAAGGACGAGTACCCGCGCACCGCCGAGCTGGAGCGGCGCTGCGTCGCGATCCTGGCCGATCTGTGGCACGCCCCCGCCCCCGACTCGGTCATGGGCTGTTCCACCACCGGTTCGAGCGAGGCGTGCATGCTCGCCGGAATGGCCTTCAAGCGCCGCTGGACCAAGCGCAATCCGGTGCGCTATCCGACGGCGGCCCGGCCCAACCTGGTCATGGGAGTCAACGTCCAGGTGTGCTGGGACAAGTTCTGCAATTTCTGGGAGGTCGAGGCGCGCCAGGTGCCCATGGAGGGCGACCGGTTCCACCTCGACCCCCAGGCGGCCGCGGACCTGTGCGACGAGAACACCATCGGGGTCGTCACCGTCCTCGGGTCCACGTTCGACGGCTCGTACGAACCCGTCGCGGAGGTTTGCGCGGCGCTCGACGACCTACAGGGGCGCACCGGACTGGACATCCCGGTCCATGTGGACGGCGCGTCGGGCGCGATGGTGGCCCCCTTCCTCGATACGGACCTGGTGTGGGACTTCCGGCTGCCCCGGGTCGCCTCCATCAACACCTCCGGGCACAAGTACGGCCTGGTCTACCCCGGCGTGGGCTGGGTGCTGTGGCGCACGGCCGAGAGCCTCCCCGAGGAGCTCGTCTTCCGAGTCAACTATCTGGGCGGCGAAATGCCGACCTTCGCGCTGACCTTCTCCCGGCCCGGCTCCCAGGTGGCCGCCCAGTACTACACCTTTCTGCGACTGGGGCGGGAGGGCTACCGCGCGGTGCAGCAGACCACGCGGGACGTGGCGCGCTCGCTCGCGGAGCGGATCGAGGCGCTGGGCGACTTCAGGCTGCTGACGCGCGGGGACGAACTGCCGGTCTTCGCCTTCACCACGGCCGACAGCGTGCAGAACTTCGATGTGTTCGATGTGTCGCGGCGGCTGCGCGAGCACAACTGGCTGGTGCCCGCCTACACCTTCCCGCCGAACCGGCAGGACCTGTCCGTACTGCGGGTGGTGTGCCGCAACGGCTTCTCGATGGACCTCTCGGACCTCTTCCTGGAGGACCTGGAGACGCTGCTGCCCGAACTGCGGAGCCAGCCGCACCCGCTGGGCCGGCCCGAGCACCTGGCCACGGCCTTCCACCACTGAGCCGACCCGGGTCCGGGGCTCGGCCGTCAGCCGGTCCGGGGCGCGGCCGTCAGCCTGTCTGCGAGGCCTCCTGCAGTATCTCGGCCCTGCGTTGGACCGCCTCCAGGGCGCCGGGCCTGCGGCCGGGCACCCGTCCGCGCAGCGATATCAGGAAGGGGGCGAGGGAGCGGGCCCTGGCCGGGTCCTGGACGTACTGCCACTGGTGGTGGGCCCGGTCCACGGCCCCTTCGACCTCCGGGTGGTCAGCGGCCTCACCATTGCCCAGCCGGGCATCGGCCACCGACATCCACAGCTCGCAGGCGCGGGCGGGATCGTCGGCGAGCCGCGCGAGGTCGGCCCGTACCTCCATCCAGTGAATGGCCTCGCCGGAGTGCGGACCGGTCGAGCGGAGGGCCTCCTGCTCCCAGGCCGCCGCCATGGAGGCGGCCTCGCTGTGCCGCCCGGCGTGCGCGGCCTCGAAGATCGCGGCGTGCGGATCCGGCATGGGCGGCGGGGTCTGTTCCCGCGCGGCGGGCAACGGCGCGGGCGCCGGCACCCCCGGCAGGCGGTCCTGCGGGCGGGGCGTCGGGCCGGCCCACCCCGCCTCTCCCTCCCCCGCCGCCCTCGTCACGCCGTCCGCAACGCGCGTCACTAAGCCCTTTACCCCGGCGGCCTGGAGCTGGTGAGGGACGCCCGCAAGGGGGGCCGCCAGAGCGTCGGCCGCGACGGCGGACCCGTCGAACAGCAGCTCCGGGCCGCCGCCGAGACCCGCCTCGGCGACCGCCCGCTCGTGCAGCAACGCGAACGACACGCCCTCGGCCGCGCCCCTCAGAGCCGCGGCGAACGCCCGGCTGTAGAGCGGCGCCGCGGTCCGCCGCTTGGGCGGAACGGGCACGAGGGACCCGTAGAGGGTGAGCCCGGCCGCCAGCAGCCGCCCGGCCAGCACGGGGTCGGAAGACAGCCGCGGCCACGCCGTCTCGTCGGCCACCAGATCGACGAGCACCGTGGTGCCGGCCGACGGCCGCCGCGCGAGCTCGGCCGCCAGCCAGTGCCACGGCAGCGCGGTGTAGCGGGCGGTCCTCGGCGTCGTACGGGCCAGCGCGAAGTGCGGCAGCCGCTGCTTGGCGTCGAAGGTGAGCTGGCCCGCCAGATAGATCAGCACCGGCCCCTCGTGGGCGGCCGCGGTCCGCAGATGCGTCAGCACCGTCTGCGGGTCGGCCGGGTCCACCAGCTGTACGACGCTCGCCCCACCCGCGGTCCCCAGCAGCGCGGCGGGCGGTACGGCCGCGAGCTGGTGCAGTGCCCCGGACGCGTCCATCAGCCGCTGTCTGCCGCCCGGAGCGGCGGCGACGAGCAGGGCGTATCCAGCCCCGCCCGTCGCCCTCCCGCCCGTGTCCCCCCTGTCGTTCACCATGTCAGCACCGTATCCGGATCCGCCCACGACGGGTGATGGTGTGGCTCACGCGGCTTTCGGGCGTGTCTGGACTCGTTTCAGCGGCTGAGGCTCTTGTAACGGCCCACGGCCAAGGGGAAGAAGACCGCGAGCAGCGCCAGCGGCCGGCCGACGGCAAGCAGTTGGGCGTGGTCCCCAGGCCAGGAACCGCCGCCTTGGCCGGGGTGTCCGGCCGCCATGGCGAGGTGGATGCCGAGCCACAGCATGGCGAAGCGCAGCAGGAGCAGCAGCCCGACCGCGGCCACGTGGACAGGAGCCGTACGGAGGTGGTCTTGCCCTCGCCGTTGGGGCCCAGCAGGGCGTGGACCGTGCCGTACGGGACGGTCAGATCGAGCCCGGCGAGCGCCGGCCGGCCTCGGTGTCGTCCTCGCCGCTCGGAGGCGCGCATGGGCCGCCCTCGACGCCGGCCATGCTGTCCATCAGCACCTCCACTGAGCGCTTCCCCTCGCCCGCCATGACATACGCCCCGCCCTCGAGCCGCTCGATCAGCCCGCGCGTCCACTGCGCCCCGCTGTCGGCCGAGTGCACCCAGAGCTTCATGATCTCGCCGATGTGGCCCCATGCGTCGGGTGTGGCCTCCGGCGGCACCCAGTGCGCGGTGACCGCGGCCCGCCACTCCTCCAGGGCCGCGACCCGCTCCTTCAGCAGGGAGATCGCCTCGGCACGAGGAAGGTCGACGATAAAGCCGACCCCGGCCGTCAGCTCGTCGATCTTCTGGTCATGGCGCACCAGCGCCTCGCGGAGCAGCCGAAAGTACTCCTCCTCCCCCGCGTCGGTCAGCTCGTACTCGGTGCGCGGCGGGCCGCCGGCCGTGCTCGGCGCGACGTCGTGAGCGACCATCAGGCCTTGCTTGGCCATCTGTTTGAGCGCGTGGTAGATCGATCCGGGCTTGGCGTTGGACCACTCGTGGGCGCCCCAGAACTCCAGGTCGTTACGGACTTGGTAGCCATGGGCCCGCCCGTGCTGGCGCACCGCCCCCAGCACCAGCAGCCGGATCGCTGACATCGCCCGTCTTCTCTCCCTCTCGGACCCCTCCGAGAGCCCGCCGCTGTCCAGGCTCACACTTTCCCTTAGGGAACTGTAGTGATGCGCAGTGGTCGTCTGCCGGAGTCGTATATGAGTGCGTGGGTCGAATGCGTACCTTTCCTCAGAGCTGTCGTTGACCGGTTGACAGCAAACACGGACTGGGAAGGGGGGCCGGTGAGCCGGAAGCTGCCGCTCGGTGAGGGCGAGACGGCCCGCACCGCCTGTGTCCGTGGCCTGCTGCGTACCGGCGTGGTGGAGATAGACCGGCGAGGTGCTGTCGGCCGCCGTGCTGGCCGAGCGGGTGGGCTGGGCTGCGGATCTGGCCTCCGCCATGGCTGCCGGGCTGCTGGCCGCGCACTGGAGCCCCCGGACCCCGAAGAGTTCGGGGTGGCCCCGCGGCGTTCGGGGAGGACAGGACCTACGCCCGGAGGAACGTCAGGACCGCGAGGACGCGGCGGTGGGTGTCCTCGCCGGGGGGCAGGTCGAGCTTGCCCAGGATGTTGCCGATGTGCTTGCCCACCGCGGCCTCGGAGACGACCAACTCACGGGCGATGGCCGCGTTGGACTTGCCCTCGGCCACCAGGGCCAGCACCTCCCGCTCACGCGAGGTGAGGCGCTCCAGGGGGTCGCGCCGACGGCGGAACAGCTGGCGCACGACCTCCGGGTCGACGACCGTGCCGCCGTCCGCCACCCGGCACAGCACGTCCATGAACTCCTCGACCTGCCCGACCCGGTCCTTGAGCAGATAGCCCACCGCCGTGCCGTCGCCGGAGTCCAGCAGCTCGGTCGCGTACGTCCGCTGCACATACTGGCTCAGCACCAGAACCGGCAGCCCCGGCCGCTCCTTGCGCAGGGCGACCGCCGCCCGCAGCCCCTCGTCGCTCTGCCCCGGCGGCATCCGCACATCGGTGACCACCAGGTCCGGGGAGTGTTCGACGACCGCCGCCCGCAGCGCGGGAGCGTTGCCGACGGCCGCGGCGACCTCGTGCCCGAACCGGGCCAGCAGCCCCACCAGACCCTCACGCAGCAGCACACTGTCCTCGGCCAGGACTAGCCGAAGACTTCGATCGGCTCGCACGGTATCTCCACGCCCAGAATCGTCGGCCCGCCAGGCGGGCTGGAAAGCCACAGTGTCCCATCGAGCGCGGCCACCCGGTCGGACAGCCCGGTCAGCCCGCTGCCCCCCGCCCCGCCACCCGAGCCGACCCGCAGCAGGGCCGCACCGCCCACCCCGTCGTCCACGACGGACACGATCAGCGAGCCGTCCCGCACCTCGGCCCCGACCTCGGCCAGCGCCGCGCCGCTGTGCTTGGCGACATTGGCCAGCGCCTCGCAGACCACGAAGTACGCGGCCTTCTCTACCGGTTCGGGCAGCCGCCCCAGCCCCGGGGCATTCACCTGCACGGGGACCGGCGAACGGTCCGCGGCGTCCTCCAGCGCCGCCTCCAGGCCCCGGTCGGCCAACACCTGGGGGTGTATTCCGTGAATCAACTCCCTCAGCTCCGCCAGCACCTTGCCCGCCTCGTCATGCGCCTTGGCGAGCTGGTCGGCCAGTGGCCCCGGCGGGGCGTCCAGCCGCGCCAGGCCCAGCGCCATGGTGAGCGCCACCAGCCGCTGCTGGGCGCCGTCATGCAGATCCCGCTCTATGCGCCGGCGCTCCGCCTCGAAGGCGTGCACCAGCCGGGCCCGCGACCGGGCCACCTCCCCCAGCTCCTCGCGCAACTCGCCCTCGGGACCGACGAGAAGCAGATGGGCGAACGCGGCGCGCAGCCCTGCGAAGACGCCCAGACAGTAGAGGGCCACCGGGAACAGCATCGCTCCCGCGAGGGACCACGCGGACGCCTCGGGATAGGAGGTGACGGCCCAGTACTTGAGGACCTGGGCCTGGCCACCGCCGTCCAGGGCCAGCAGTATCGGAGTGGCCATCATCGCCAGGGGCGCCCCCAGCGCGCCCAGCAGGGCCAACGCGTCCGCCATCCACAGGCCGAATGCGAACAGCACCGTGTACGCCAGCTCGTACCAGGTCGTCCGCTCCTGATACCGCACGCGCGCCCATGCGAGGAGCCCCGGCTCGTCCGGTGTGCGGTGCGGGCTGCGGGCCGGGCTGTTGTCCACCAGCCGCAGCCGGCGGCGCTCGACCGCGCCGACCGGCACCCCGGCCAGCCCCAGCGCGGCCAGCACCGCCAGCCCGATGACGAGGATCGTCAGCACCCCGCCGACGAGGGCGAAGACGACGATGCCGAGCAGCGCGAGCAGCCCGACGGGCGCACTGCTCATCAGATACAGCACCGCGCGCCAGGGCCAGGCGGAACGCAGATAGCCGGGCTGATACAGCGCCTGCCGGACATTTCGTGTGGACATGCGAGAACGGTACGACCCGGCAACCCCTCGCCACAGTCGGTCCAGTAGGCGTCTTGAGGGTATGGCTGGCCATACCCCGCAACTATGCCCAGTGGTCGTGAACGGGCGGGCCCGGGCCGGTTGTCTGGAAGGCATGACACGAACTGACCTGGACACCGCGGCGGTCCGGCTCTCGCGGGTGAGCCGGCGCTATGACTCCGGCTCCGGCGCGGGCGAGGTGACGGCGCTCGACGACGTCAGCCTCTCCTTTCCCGTGGGGAGCTTCACCGCGGTCATGGGCCCCTCCGGCTCCGGCAAGTCCACGCTTCTACAGTGCGCGGCTGGCCTGGACCGGCCCGACTCCGGCTCGGTGTCGATCGGCGGCACCCCGCTGGAGGGGCTGAGCCAGACCCGGCTGACGCGGCTGCGCCGGGAGCGGATCGGCTTCGTCTTCCAGTCCTTCAATCTGCTGCCTTCGCTGACCGCCGCGCAGAACGTGGCTCTGCCGCTGCGGCTGGCCGGCCGCGCTCCCGCGCGCGCGGAGATACAGGGGGCGCTGGCCCGGGTGGGGCTGGCGGACCGGGCCGGCCACCGGCCCAGCCAGCTGTCCGGCGGCCAGCAGCAGCGCGTGGCGCTCGCCCGCGCCCTGATCACGCGGCCCCAGGTGCTGTTCGGAGACGAGCCGACCGGCGCCCTGGACTCCGCCACCAGCCGCGATGTCCTGCGGCTGCTCCGGGAGCTGGTCGACGCCGAGCGGCAGACCGTCGTCATGGTCACCCATGACCCGGTGGCCGCCTCGTATGCCGACCGGGTGGTCTTCCTCGTCGACGGGCGGGTGAGCGGAGAGCTCCAGCGGCCGACCGCCGAGCAGGTGTCCGCCCGGATGACGCGGCTGGAGACGGTCCCGTGCTGAGGATGACGCTCGGCGGTCTGCGGACCCGATGGACCACGCTCGTCGGCACGTTTGTCGCGCTGGGCCTCGGGGTCGCGCTGATCGCCACCATGTGCCTGGCCCTGGCCTCCACGCTGGACGCCCCCCGGCGGGGCCCGGAGCGGTTCGCCGCCGCGCCGGTGGTGGTGCGCGGCGCCGACACCCTCACCGTCCCCGTACGGCGCGGACCGGACACCGAGCAGGTGTCGGCGCCGCTGGCCCACCCCCGCCCGGTGCCACCCGGGCTGGTGACACGGCTCGGGCGGCTGGGCCCCGTGACGCCGGACCGGACCTTCCCCGTGCGCTCGGCCGCGCTCCCCCAGGGCACCGTCGGCCATCCCTGGTCCGCGGCGGCCTTCACTCCGTACCGGCTGACCGCCGGGCGGGCGCCGGAGAGGGCCGGGGAGGTGGTCGTCGCGGGTGGCGGGGTGAAGGTCGGCGACCGGATCGGCGTGGGGACCGCTTCGGAGTACCGAACCCGCGTCGTGGTGGGCACGGTCCCCCGGTCGGCCTTCGAGAGCGCGGTGTTCTTGACCGACGACGAGGCCGCCCGCCTCTCGCCCCGGATCGACGCGTTGGTGGTGCGCGCTCCCGCCGCCGACGTGCGCGAGGCGGTGGCGGGCACGGCCGGGGTGCGGGTCCTCACGGGCGCGGACCGGCGGCGGGCCGACCCCGACCCGGACCGCGACAGCCGGGCCCTGCTCACGGTCAACGCGTTGCTCGGCACCGCGGCCGGGGTGACGGGTTTCGTCTCCGTCTTCGTGGTCGCCTCCACCTTCGCCTTCGCGGTGGCCCAGCGGCGCCGGGAGTTCGGTCTGCTGCGCATGGCCGGGGCCACCCCCGGTCAGCTCAGACGGGTGGTCCTCGCGGAGGCCGCGGCGGTGGGGGTGCTCGCCTCGGCCGCGGGCTGCGCGCTGGGGGCTTGGGGCGCGCCATGGCTCGCGCGCCGGCTGGTGGAGGGCGGGGTGGCCCCCGAGTGGTTCACCATCGCCGATCACTTCTGGCCGCTTCCCGTGGCCTTCTCGACCGGCCTGCTGGTGGCGCTCGCGGGGGTGTGGGCCGCGGCGCGGCGCGCGGGGCGGGTCGAGCCGGCCGAGGCGCTGCGCGAGGCCGCCGTGGACAGCCGGACCATGCCGCTCACCCGTCGGCTGCTGGGCGCCGGGCTGCTGCTGGCCGGGGTGGCGACGCTGGGGTGGACACTGGCCGACGACCCGGGAGAGCTGCTCAAGCGGAAGACCTACACCACCGAACCCATGGTGCTGATCACCGCGGTCGGCCTGCTGGCGCCCCTGCTGGTACGGCCGGTGGTGCGGGCGCTGGGCCATCTGCCGGCCCGGCTGCCCGGCGCGACAGGGATCCTGGCCCGGGAGGGCGCCTCAACCGGGGTGCGGCGGACCGCGTCCGTCGCCGCGCCGGTGCTGATCACGGTCGCGCTCACCGGATCCCTCCTGGGCGCGGCCGCGACGGTGAGCCAGGCGAAGGCGGCCGAGCTGCGCGCCCAGACCCGCGCCGACTTCGTGGTCACCGCGGGGGCGGGCTCCGGGGGCCTGAGCGCGGGCGCGGTGCGGCGCGTGTCCGACGTCCCTGGAGCGCTGACGTCCGCGTCCGCGACCACCGCCGTGTTCACCCGTGACGGCGACTCTGCGCTGGTCGGATCGGCGGCGCGGGCGGTGGATCCGGCGCGGCTCGCGGCCGTCGGGCGGCTGCCCGTGGCCTCCGGCTCTGTCCGTGACCTGGACGACCGGGGCATCGTGGTGAACGAGGAGTGGGAGCGGCCCACGGTCGGCCGCCGGGTCACCGTCTGGCTGGGCGACGGCCGGAAGGCGACGCTGCGGATCGTCGCCGTCCTGCGGACCGGCACCGGTGACAACGGCGCGTATGTCACCTGGCGGAACGCGCGCGGCGCCGCCGTGGACCGGATCGAGGTGCGGCTGCGGCCCGGGGCCGATGCGGCACGCGTCGCCAAGGGGTTGCGGGCCGCGGTGCGGTCCGAGGGCGGGCGGGTGCTCACCCGGGACGCCTGGGTGGCGGCCGTCCATCCCCGGACGAGCCCACAGACCCGGCTGGGCCTGCTGGTGGTGGTCGGCATCGCCCTGGTCTACGCGGGCATAGCGCTCGCCGGCACGCTGGTCATGGCCACCTCCGACCGAATACCCGAGCTGAGGGCGCTGCGGCTGGCCGGTGCCACCACCTTCCAGGTGCTGCGCGCCGTGGCGGCGGAGGCGGTGCTGACCGTGGCCGTGGGCGCGCTGCTCGGGGCGGCGGTGGCCGGGGTCCAACTGCTCGGCCTGTGGGGTGCGCTGGGGCGGCTGTCGGTGCCGGCCGCGCTCGCGGTGCCCTGGGACGCGGTGGGCGCGGCGGTGGCCGCCTGCGCTCTGCTGGCGGTGGTCTCCTCCGTTCTGCCCGCCTGGTGTGCGCTGCGGCCCCGGCTCACCTCTCGGCGGTGAGCCGGCTGCCGGCCCCGCTCGGCTACCCCCTCCCCCCTCCCGCCGACTGCCGACCCCATCGGCTACCGACCCGCAGCAATCGCGTCGATGAGCTCGAAGGCGGTCTTGCCGTCGAGGGTCTCGCGGATGACGTCGGCGTGGCCGGCGTGCCGGGCGATCTCCTGGATCAAGGTGAGCAGCAGAAAGCGCATGGAGCGCACACTGCCCTCGGGGAACCACGGCGCCGGGGGCAGCGGGAAGGTTCCGTTGAGGTCGGGCAGCGAGCGGATGAACCTCTCGGTCTCGGCCGCCGCCTCGTCCCAGAAGGCGAGCACGTCCTTGACCGTCGCCCGCCCCTCCTCGGGCTCGAAACTCAGATGCCAGTTGGACGAGTCGCGCGGGATGGAGTGCGGCACCTGCTTGGCGTCCTCGACCCAGCCCTGCTCGACCTCGGCGACATGCTTGAGCACGCCGAACAGCGACAGCTCGCTCGCGGACGGCTTGAGGGCCGCCTGCTCGTCGGTGAGGCCGTGCAGCGTCCGGCGGACGGCACCGCGCTGGGCCTCGAGGAAGCCCAGGAGGGCTCCGGCCTCGTCGCCGTGGGCTTCCTGGTTCACCAGAGTGGGCATGGGTCCGCCTTCCGTCGGTTCTTCGGGAGTTCTGTCTCCCGATGTCTCCGACGCTACGGACCCTTGCGGTCAGCTTCTGTCCTCAACAACAGCATCTGTCCTCAACAACCAACACCTCAACAGCGCCGCGGATCAGAACGGGAACTGGCTGCGGCCGTACTGAACGGAGATCCACTTGGTGGTGGTGAAGTCCTCGACGAAGGAGTCGCCGTTGAGCCGCCCGAGCCCGGAGTTCCCCTCCCCGCCGAAGGGCACGATCGGCTCGTCGTGGACCGTGCTGTCGTTGACGTGGATCATGCCGGTGCGCACGCGCTTCGCGAAGCGCACCCCGCGCTCGATGTCGCCGGTGTGCACGGCGCCGCTGAGCCCGTACTCCGTGGCGTTGGCATGCCGGATGGCGTCCTCGTCCCCGTCGAAGGGGATCAGCAGGACCACTGGGCCGAAGATCTCCTGGCCGAGGATCGCGGCGTCCTCCGCGACCCCGGTGAGCACGCTGGGCGCGACGAGCGTGCCCTCGGCCCGCCCGTGCAGCAGCGCGGTGGCGCCCTCGGCGATGGTCTGGTCGACGAGGGCGCTGATGGCCTCGGCCTGGCCCTCGTTGATCAGCGGGCCGATGTGTGTCGTCAGGTCGCTCGGGTCGCCGACTCTCAGCGACCCGACCTTGGCCACGAACTTCTCGGTGAACTCGCGCTCGATCCGGCGATCCACGAGCACCCGGTTCGCGGCCATGCAGACCTGGCCCTGGTGGACGAAGCGGCTGAAGACGGCGGCGTTCACCGCGTAGTCCACATCGGCGTCGTCGAGGACGACCAGGGCGCTGTTGCCGCCCAGTTCCAGGATGGAGCGCTTGAAGTGGGAGGCCGCGACGGTGGCGACATGGCGGCCGACCTTGTCCGAGCCGGTGAAGGAGATGACCTTCGGCACCGGGTGCTCGATCAGGGCGTCGCCGATCTCGGCGATATCGGTGACCACCACATTGAGCAGCCCGGCGGGCAGCCCGGCGTCCTCGAAGACCTTGGCGACCAGCCCGCCACCGCAGATCGGAGTGTTCTGGTGCGGCTTGAGCACGACGGAGTTGCCCAGCGCGAGCGCCGGGGCGACCGACTTGATCGACAGCAGGAAGGGGAAGTTGAACGGGCTGATGACCCCGACCACACCGACCGGCAGCCGGTAGAGGCGGTTCTCCTTGCCGTCGACCGGCGAGGGCAGGATGCGCCCCTCGGGCCGCAGTGCCAGCTGGATCGCCTCGCGCAGGAACTCCTTGGCGAGGTGCAGTTCGAATCCCGCCTTCACATGCGTGCCGCCGCACTCCGCGATGATCGCCTCCGTGAGTTCCTTCTCACGGTCCTCGATGATCCGCAGGGCCCGTTCGAAGACCAGGCGCCGGGTGTACGGATTGGTGCCGCCCCACTCCGGCTGCGCCCGCTCGGCGGCGCGGTAGGCCAGGTCGATCTCCTGGACGGTGGCCACGGTGATGGAGGCGAGCTTCTCCCCGTTGTAGGGGTTGAAATCGACGATGTCCCAGGAACCGCTGCCGGTCCGCCACTCACCGTCGATGTACTGAAAGGCCAGCTCGGAGAAGTAGGACATGCCATCCCTATCTGAAGGACGGGGTGCCGCCCGACGACACCGCGTACGCGTGGGGGATTGCTGACGGAACGTCATCCTACTGGCGTGTCAACGGCCTTGAAGGAGGCCCCGCAGCAAGTCACGGCTCTTTTCCGCGGACAGGCTGTCCGCGCTCAGCCGCTCCAACACCCGCCGGTACTGCCCCACTTCCTCGGGTTTGTCGAGGTAGAGCGCACTGGTGAGCTGTTCCAGATAGACGATGTCCGGCAGGTCGGACTCGGGAAAGCGCAGCAGAGTGAACGCGCCGCTCTCCCCCGCGTGTCCGCCGAAGGAGAAGGGCATCACCTGAAGCGTGACATTGGGCTGCTCGGAGACCGTGATGAGGTGCTGGATCTGGGCCCGCATCACGGCCTGTCCGCCGTAGGGCCGGTGCAGCGCCGCCTCGTCGATCACCACCTGGAAGGCCGGCCCCCGCTCGGAGACCAGCAGCTTCTGCCGCTCCATCCGCAGCGCGACCCGCCGCTCCACCTCGGAGTGGCAGGCATGCGGCTGGCCGCGGGTGACGACGGCGTGGGCGTAGCCCTCGGTCTGCAGCAGGCCGTGTACGAACTGCACCTCGTAGCAGGCGATATGCGAGGCGGCGCCCTCCAGACCGACATACGTCTGGAACCAACTCGGCAGCACATCGCCGTAGCTGTGCCACCAGCCCGCGACGTTGGCCTCGCGGGCCAGGCCCAGCAGGGACGCGCGCTCGGTCTCGTCCGTGACCCCGTAGAGCGTGAGCAGGTCCTCGATGTCGCGCGCCTTGAAGCTCACCCGGCCCAACTCCATCCGGCTGATCTTGGATTCGGAGGCCCGGATGGAATAACCCGCCGCTTCGCGCGTGATGCCACGGGACTCGCGCAACCGCCTGAGCTGAGAGCCCAGGAGAATCCGGCGCACCACCGATCCGCTCGACTCGCTCGCGCTCATGTCTGCGACCCTCCCTGTACGGAACGCACCCTTCCGAAGGCGACCCCCGCAGCCCTGAGGCCGAAGT
The DNA here is from genome assembly GCF_053890475.1 of Streptomyces sp. LZ34. Classification (NCBI taxonomy): domain Bacteria; kingdom Bacillati; phylum Actinomycetota; class Actinomycetes; order Kitasatosporales; family Streptomycetaceae; genus Streptomyces; species Streptomyces sp. LZ34. The sequence continues at coordinate 6,855,727 of NZ_CM132680.1, read as the reverse complement.
CTGCCACTATTCGGGCTCCGCCCTGTACACATGTCGTTACTCAAGTGTGAGGCGTACACAAGGGGACGTAGGGAGAATGTGTGTCGAAGTTGGGTACATAGTCTCAAAAAATCTGCGTGCACGTGCATCTGCCCTTGCATCCGTTGTGCGCATTCGGAACCATAGGTCTTGCGCACGTGCAAGCTCGTACGAGATCTGGCCAGGATTCGTCAGGGCCACGGATGCAGGAGTGCTCGCATGGGGACCGAAGGCTCGACCATGCTGGAGCCCGTGTGGTTGGGGCTTCCCCCGATCGACGCCCCGGGCGTCTCCGGTTCCGCCTCCTGCTCGCTGCCCACCTGCTTCGAAGCGGTCCAGGGAGCTCGGCGCTTCACCGGGGCCACGCTCGCGCAGTGGGAACTTCCGGACATGTTCGACGAGGTCGCCCTGGTCGTCTCCGAACTGGTCACCAACGCCCTGCGCCACGCCGTCCCCGGCGTCTGCCCCGACGGCCGGCCGGACGCGGAGGCCGAGACGCAGGTGCGTCTGCACCTGATGCGCTGGCGCTCACGCCTGGTGTGCGCGGTCCGGGACCCGAGCGAGCACAGCCCGGTGGCCGGTGAGGCCGACTCCAGCCAGGAGTCGGGACGAGGGCTCTGCCTCGTGGAGTCCTTCACCGACGACTGGGGCTGGCATCCGCTGGCCGGGACGCTGAACGGCAAGGTCGTCTGGGCGCTGTTCCTGCTGCCGCGCCCGCGCTAGGTGTTCCGTCCGGGCGCTCAGAGCGGGCGGGGATCGGCGCTCAGAAGGGCCTGGGTCGGCGCTCAGAGGGGGCTGGGTCGGCGCTCAGAGGGGGCTGGACTTCGGCGGGGCCGCCGTCATGCCGAGCGCGTGCAGCTGAAAGAGCCGCGTCACATCGTGGGCGGTGACGATCCCTTCCAGATGGCCATGGTCGACGACCAGGATCGGCATACCGCCCCCGGGCCGCGCCCCTCGCTCCATGACCTCGTTGAGAAGATCGCCCGGCACGGCGAGCGTGCACCGGGAGACCGGCGTGGCCACATCGCGCACCCGCTGGGCCCCCCGGCTCTCGGACGGCACCGCCGCGAGACCGCGCAGACTCACCAGCCCGCTCGGCCGGCCCTCGAAGTCGATGACCGGAAGCACCGAATGCCGGGCGGGCGCCGCCACCTCGTCGATGAAATGGTCCACGGTCAGCCAGTCGGCCCCGGCGGCCACCGGGTGGGACATGGCATCGGCCACCCGCACCCCGCGCAGGGCCGCGGTGACAGTGGCGTGCTGCCGCTCCGCATTGGCGATGATCACCATGAAGAGACCGATGAGCGCGAACCACAGACCGCCCGTGGACCCACGGATGAACGCCACCCAGCCGAAGGCGATCATCGCCATGCCGAAGATCTGTCCGCTGCGGCCCGCCGCCCGCTCGGCCCGCTCCCGGTCCCCCGTGCGCCACCACAGCACCGCCTGCACCACCCGGCCCCCGTCCAACGGCGCGGCAGGCACCAGATTGAAGACACCCAGCAGCAGATTGGCCCATCCCAACCACACCAGCAGCGCCGCGGGGATCCCCCAGCCGATCAGGCCGTGTGCCCCGATCCCCGCCCCGATCGCGGCGCCCCCGAGCACCAGGCTGGTGATCGGGCCGCTGACGGCCACCAGCAGCGCCGCCCCGGCGGTCCGCGGCCGGCCCATCCGGGTCATGCCGCCCAGCGCCCACAGCGTCACGTCCTCGACCGAGACTCCCTTGCTGCGGGCGGCGACCGCGTGCGCGGCCTCGTGCAGCAGCAGGCTCCCCATCAGCAGCGCGGCTCCGATCACGCTGGCGGCGGCGTAGACGGCGTCCGAGTGGCCCGGGGTCCAGGCCGGGAGCGTCTCATGGCCCAGGCCGTAGGCGAGCAGGGCCACCAGCACCGGGACGCTCCAGTGCATCCGCAGCGGCACCCCGAGAACATGTCCGACGCGCACCGACCCGTTCATAGCCGTATCACCCCAGCCGTCTCATCCAGCCGGGCATTACACCCACCTACCAGTGTCGCTCACCGCGGCGGGGCCGGAACGGGCCGCGTCAGGCCGGACCGGGTCAGGCCGGGTCAGGTCAGGCCGGGTCAGGTCAGGCGGGGTCGCGCACCAAGTGGTCGAATTCGCCGTCCTTGATGCCGAGCAGCATCGCCTCGACCTCGGCCGGGGTGTAAATGAGGGCCGGGCCGTCGGGGTAGCGGGAGTTCCGTACGGCGACATGTCCGCCCGGCAGCTTGGCGAACTCCACGCATGAGCCCTGGGAATTGCTGTGGCTGCTCTTCTGCCAGGCGGCCCCATGAAGGTCCGCGGCCGCCATGCCGTTGTACGGGTGGTCGCGCACAGGGCTCTCCACTGGTTGGTGCAGCTGTCAACTGACCCGGATCATAACCCTGTTGGAGCGCGAATGCATGAGCATACAACTGAGCAAATGCATTCGCAGATGCATCAGCAGATGCACGTGCACCATGAGTATCCAGACGATCACCCGATGATCACCGGGAAGCGTAGGGCAACGGCGATCCGTACGGTCGACATATACGGTCGATAGAGGTGACGCAGGAGACGCCCGACAGGTTCGCCCACATATGGAAATTCTCCCGGATTCCACCATTCCGGGCATGACATGCAAAAGCTCCCGCGCGTACACGACCCCCCAGACGGCGAGAACCGCAGGCCAGTGGCGGGGCCTGCGGTTCTCGCGCTCTTCTCGTGGGGAATCAGCGCCCAGCGGCGGTCGGCGTCCCGGAGGGCTCGGCCAGCGCGGTGGACATGGAGGCCGGAGTGCCGAAATTGGGAGTGCCGTCGGCGTTCCAGTTCACCTTCTGGGCCCGGGTCGTCCGGGTGCCGCTGCAGCCGTCCGTGGACTTGGAGTTGGCGTGATAAGCCATCCAGACCTCCTTCCCGTCGGGCGACGGGAAGAAGAAGTTGTGACCGGGCCCGTAGACCCCGTTCGCGTCATTGCGCTGGAAGACCGGGTTGGCGAACTTCTTCCACGCCCCCGCCGCCAGCGGGTCGCCGCCGGTCAGCTCCATCAGCCCCAGCTTGTAGTCGGGGGTGTCGCAGTGCGAGGCGGAGAAGGTCAGGAAGGTCCGCCCGTCGTGCTGGAGGATGGTCGGCCCCTCATTGACCCCGGAGCCCGCCTTCTCCCAGTTGTAGGTGGGGGTCGCGATGCGAACGGCGCCGCCGGTCGGGGTCCACGGGTTGCTCATCCGGACCGCGTACAGGTTCTGCGTGCCTCCCTCCCAGAAGGAGTAGAGCATGTAGAGGCGGCCGTCGGGCATGGACAGATAGCTGCTGTCGATCATCCAGCGGTTGTCGCCGTACGGATCGACCTGGCCCTTGTACGTGTACGGGCCCAGCGGGTTGTTCCCGGCGCTCTCCAGGACATGGACGTGCTGGTGGTCGATGTCCGTGGAGACGCCCGCACTGTAGGTCAGATACCAGCGCAGGCCGTTGGGGCCGTTGAGGCGGTGCAGCTCGGGCGCCCAGAAGTTGCAGCAGCGGGACGCGACGGTCTCGCGGTAGATCGTGGTCGGGGCCGCGGCCTTCAGGCCGCCGAGCGTGGTGGCCCTGCGCATCTCCCAGTGGGAGGCCCAGGTGGTGCCGAGGTGGTAGTAGTACCCGGCGTAGCGGATGATCGTCGGGTCCGCGCCGTTCTGCGTCACGATCGGGTTGGTGAACGTCCCGGCCGCCACAACGGAGTCGGCTCCGGCGGCGGGCGATCCGGCTCCGGCGGCGGGCGAGTCGGCCCTGGCCGCGGGTGCGCCGCCCGTCTGGAGTAAGGCGAGGAACGCGAGGAGGGCCGCCGCGAGGAGCGGCAGCGCTCTGGTACGGATGCGGGTCATTGACGGCTCCAAGGTTCGAAATTTCGAACACTATTCGTCATTCCGGACGGAACGTAGAGCTGCCACGTCTCAGGGTCAACCCCTTTCACAGCCGTACCTCGCCTCGACAGGCCTTGTCAGACCCCCCTGTCACACTCACCGACATGAGATGGGCGGTGGCGGAGACGGGCGACGGGGGTGCTCGTCTCTGCCCGCTGGACCCCATGGGGCGGGCCGCCGGTCCCATCATCGAGGTCACGGCCGCGGCCGGCGGTGCCGTCGAGGCCGTACGATCCCGGCCGGACGTCGACCGCTGGGTGTGGCGGTCGACCTCCGAGCTCTACCCGCGGCTCCTCACCGCGGGCCTCCGCGTCGAGCGGTGCTACGACCTGGAGGCCGCCGAAGCCCTGCTGCTGGGCCACGAGGGGCGGTCCGGCGAGCCGCGCTCACTGGCCGCGGCGTGGGCGCGGCTGCGCGGGCTGCCGGTCCCCGAGGACCCGCCGCTGCGGGCGGCCGAGACCCAGCCGTCGCTCTTCGAGCCCGGCCCGGTGCCCCTGCCGCCCGGCACCGACCCCCTCGACGCACTGCTGGCAGTCTACGCCGGACAGCTGGCCCGTACGGAGGCGGCCGAGCACCCCGGCCGGATGCGGCTGCTGACGGCCGCCGAGTCGGCCGGGACGCTGGTGGCCGCCGAGCTGCGGCGCGCCGGGGTGCCCTGGCGGGCCGACCGCCACCGCGAGCTGCTGGACGAGCTGCTCGGCGAGCGTTATCCGGGCGGCCTGGAGCCGCAGCGGCTGGCCGAGCTGGCCGACGAGGTGTCCCGCGCCTTCGGGGGCGTACGGGTGCGGCCCGATCTGCCGGCCGAGGTCGTCAAGGCGTTCGCGCGCGAGGGCATCGCCCTCGGCTCCACCCGGGCCTGGGAGCTGCGGGACATCGACCACCCCGCCGTGGAGCCGCTGCTGCGCTACAAGAAGCTCTACCGCCTGCACACCGCGCACGGCTGGGCGTGGTTGCAGTCCTGGGTGCGGGACGGCCGCTTCCGGCCCGAGTATCTGCCCGGCGGCACGGTCTCCGGCCGCTGGACCACCAACGGCGGCGGGGCGCTCCAGATCCCCAAGGTGGTGCGGCGGGCGGTGGTCGCCGACGAGGGGTGGCGGCTGGTGGTCGCCGACGCCGACCAGATAGAGCCGCGTGTGCTGGCGGCCGTCTCCCGCGACCCGGGCCTGATGGAGATCGCGGGCAGGGGACGGGATCTGTACGCGACGCTGTCCGACCGCGCCTTCTCCGGCCGGCGCGACCTGGCCAAGCTCGCGCTCCTCGGCGCGATCTACGGCCAGACCTCGGGCGACGGTCTCAAGCACCTCGCGGCCCTGCGGCGCCGCTTTCCGGCGGCCGTGGCGTACGTGGACGAGGCGGCCCGGGCGGGCGAGGAGGGGCGGCTGGTGCGCACCTGGCTGGGCCGCACCTGCCCGCCCGCCTCCGCCGGCGGGGACCCGGCCGACGAGGCGGGCCTGCCGCGCGACCAGGAGGAGGAGCCGACGTACGGCAGCACGGCCGGCGCCCGCGCCCGCGGGCGGTTCACCCGTAACTTCGTCGTCCAGGGCAGCGCCGCCGACTGGGCGGTGCTGATGCTCGCCGCGCTGCGGCAGTCGCTGGCCGGGGCGGGGCTCCGCGCGGAGCTGGTCTTCTTCCAGCACGACGAGGTCATCGTGCACTGCCCGGCCGAGGAGGTTCCACAGGTGCGGGAGGCGATCGCGGCGGCGGGCGAGACGGCGGGGCGGATCGCCTTCGGCGAGACGCCCGTGCGGTTCTCGCTCACCACGGCCGCCGTGGAGTGCTACGCGGACGCCAAGGACCACCCGGACACCGGCGAACACGCCGGACACGCCGCATACGCCAAACACGCGGACGCCAAGGACTAGCCAGCAGGCACCAAGCGGCCCGGATCGGCAGCGGCAGGGGCCGTTCCTCGCCCGACCGGCGCAGCACCGCAGGCGAGGCGCGCGGTCCGGCACACACGATGATCACAGGGCCGCCGGGGCGACGGCCCGCCACGCCGCCCGCACAGGCGACCTGAGCACGCAGGAGACCTGACATGACCATCAGCCTCGATCGGTTGCGCCGCTGCTCCATCGCCGTCGACCTCGGCGCCGCCAGGACCCGGGTCTATCTCAAGCGCACCGGCCTCGTCGTCGACGAGCCGACCGTCGCCGCCGTGAACACCCGCACCGGGGGACTGATCGCGGTGGGGACGCTCGCCGAGCGCATGACGGGCCGTACCCCCGCCCATATCCGGGTCGTACGGCCCGTGTCCGGCGGCAGGGTCGTCGACATCGCCATGGCCCAGCGCATGTTGCGGTTCCTCGTCGGCAACAAGCTGCGCCGGGCCTGGCGGCGCAAGCCGCTGCTGAGCGCCGCCGTCTGCGTCCCGCACGACGCGGACCCGCTGGCGGAGCGCGCCGCCGTCGAGACGCTGACCGGACTCGGCGCCCGGCGGGTGGAGCTGGTCGACACCCTGATCGCCGCCGCCGTGGGCTGCGGCCTGCCGGTCGACCGGCCCGAGGCGACGATGATCGTGGTGTGTGGGGCGGCCAGCACCCAGGTCGCGGTGTTGTCGCTGGGCTCGATCGTCGCCGCCGAGCGGGTGCCGGTCGGCGGGGAGACGATCGACCACGCCGTCGTCCAACATGTGCGCAACGAGCACGCGTTGATGCTGCCGAGCCAGGCCGTCCGCCCGCTGCACCTGGCCCTGAGCGGCACCGGCACGGCCGTGAACGACACGGAGGTGCACGGCCGGGATGTGGCCACCGGCCTCGCCCGCTCGGTGCGGATCGACATCGAGGGCATCCGGGCCGTGGTGCAGACCCCGCTGACCGGGGTGCTCGACGCGGTCGGCGCGGTGCTCCGCCGCTGTCCGCCCGACCTGGTCGCCGACCTCGCGGAGCGCGGCATCATGCTGGCGGGCGGAAGCGCGGGGCTGGCCGGGTTCGACGATCTCCTGCGGGAGGCGACCGGCATGCCGCTGCACATCGCCGAACACCCCGACACCTGCGCGGTCTTGGGGCTGGGCGCGATGCTCGAGGGCTCGGTGCGGCCCGTCGTCCTGGACCCCCTGGCCCCCTGACGGCCGGTGCGGAACGGCGCCGTCCGCGATCGCTTCAAGAATCTTCGCCACGAGTTGAGCGGCGGTCCCGCCCCGTCCGTAGTGATGGAGGAAGAGGCCGTCCGGGCCACACAACCCCCGGCCAACACACCGGGAGTGTCTGCTGATGATGTCCAACTCGGGTTCCGTCCTGGAGGTTCTGGTGCGCGACGACGCCGCCGTGACCGATGCACATCGGTCGAGATCCCAGCGCGGTACGCCGGACGAGGAGCTCATGCGCGCGCTCTACCAGGAGCACGCCGGGCCGCTGCTCGCCTTCGTACTGCGCCTGGTGGCAGGCGACCGGCACCGGGCCGAGGACGTCGTCCAGGAGACCCTCGTCCGCGCCTGGCGCAACGCCGACCAGCTCAGCAGGGCCACCGGCTCGATCCGGCCCTGGCTGGTCACCGTGGCCCGGCGGATCGTCATCGACGGGCACCGCAGCCGCCAGGCCCGCCCGCAGGAAGTCGACCCCTCCCCGCTGGAGCTCATGCCCGCCGAGGACGAGATCGACCGCGCCCTGCGGCTGATGACCCTCTCGGACGCGATGCACGACCTCAGTGACGCGCACCGGGAGGTGCTCGTCGAGACGTACTTCAAGGGCCGCACGGTCAACGAGGCGGCCCAGACGCTCGGCATACCCAGCGGGACCGTGCGGTCCCGTGTCTTCTACGCGCTGCGCTCCATGAAGCTCGCGCTCGAGGAAAGAGGAGTGACGGCATGACCGCGCAGGCGCACCACGCCGGGCACGACGCCGTCGGCGCGTACGTACTCGGCGTCCTCGACGACGCGGACGCCACGTATTTCGAGCAGCACCTCGCCGGTTGTGAACAGTGCGGACGCCGGCTCGACGAGTTGGCGGGGCTGGAACCCATGCTGGCGGAGCTGGCCTCCGGCGTCCCCGGTATCCACGGCGCCCCCGGCCGGCCCGGGCTCACAGGCGTCCCCCACTCCTTCACCGCCACCCCCAACGCCATCGAGACGCTCAACGCGAGCCCGGGCCCCGGGCTGCTGGACCGTATGGTCGGCGAGGTCGCCGTGGTCCGTCGTCAGCGGCGGCGCCGGCACCTCTCCCTGGTGGCCGCGGCCGCCGTCCTGATCATCGGCGGACCGCTCGGCGCGGTGGCCCTCACCTCCGACGACGGCTCGAATACGACCGTCAGTGCCGCGACCACCGTGAGCGAGGCCTTCGAGCGGATGTCCGCCAAGGTCCAGGCCACCGACCCGGACACCAAGGTGAACGCCGCGATCGCCCTGGACGACAAGAAGTGGGGCACCGACGGCATGCTGCGGCTGAAGAACGTCAAGGGCCCTCTCGCGTGCAGCCTGATCGCGGTCTCCAAGAGCGGCGAGAAGCAGGTCATGACGACCTGGTCGGTGCCCCCTCAGGGGTACGGCATCCCGGACAGCCCGGACAAGAGCGCCCGGGCCCCCCTCTTCACCCAGGGCGGCGCGGCCTACCAGCTGGCCGACATCGACCGTTTCGAGGTCCGCACGCTCGACGGGAAGCTCCTGGTCTCCGTGAAGGTCTGAGCGCGAGCAGCGTCCTCCTGCCGGCAGCCTCCTCCCCCACCCCCCACCATCACTCGGACCGACCATCACTCGGACCGCCGGTCATGGCGTGCGCCGACGTGTGCGCGGTGTTACACAGAGTGTGACAGTCGTCACCGTGTCCCGGGGGTCAGGATCCGAGGAGGCACCCGTGGCTGACCCGGACGCCCGTCAACAGCGCATGTTCGCCCAGTACGTGCTGCCCGAGGTGGAGGTGCTGCTGCGGGTGGCCATGTCACTGACCGCGCAGCCCGCCGACGCCGAGGATCTGGTGCAGGACACCTTGCTCCGGGCCTACCGGGCGGTCGGCCGGTTCGACGGACGCCATCCGCGGGCCTGGCTGCTGACGATCATGCGGCACGCGGAGGTGAGCCGACACCGTCAGCGCAGACCGCATCTGCTCGACGACCCCGACACCGAACTCGACCGGCTCGCGTCCGCCACGGGCGCGACGCCCGAGGAACTGGTGGTCGACACGGCCTTCGACGAGGCCGTGGACGCCGCGTTCACCGCGCTGCCGCTGCGCGACCAGCAGGTGGTGCGGCTGGTGCATGTGGACGGGCTGTCGTACGCGGAGGCCGCGCGGGTGCTGGGCGTGCCGAAGGGGACGGTGATGAGCAGGCTGCACCGGGCGCGCAAACGGATCCGGGATCGATTGGTGGCCGCGGGACCTCAAGGACAGCGAGGTGGGGCATGAGCAGGTGGTGGATGTGGTGGTGGAGCGCCGAGCGCCGACAGGCCGGGGAGTGCCTCGCGGACGGCGCGGAGCTCCAGTCGTATCTGGACGGTGAGCTGGACGCGCCGGCCGCGCGCCGGGTCCGGGCCCATGTGGCGCGGTGCCACCGCTGTGCCCGGGAGCTGGCCGCGTATCAGCGCATCACGAACGCGCTGACCTCCCGCGGGGCCCGCGAGGGCCCGGACGGAGCCGCGCTCGGACGGCTGCGCGACTTCGTGGGCTCCCTCGCGGGCTCCCTCGCGGACCCGGCCCCGGACCAGCCCCAGAGCCAGACCCGGAACCAGACCCGGAACCGGCTCCAGGACCGGAGCCAGGACGGGGTCCAGGGGCTGGAGCGGGCTCAGGACGGGGCCCCGGGGCCGGCGCCTGAAGAGGCGCCGCTGTCGCCGGGAGAGCCGGACGCCAGCGAGAGCGCGGTCCCCAAAGCGGGAGCGTGAGGTCGCGCAGCAGGACGAGGACGATCAGGCAGGCGCCGACCGCCAGGGCGGCGTCGGCGAGATTGAACACCGGGCCGCGGGCCGTCACCATGATCCAGTCGATGACCGCGCCCCGCAGCGGTCCCGGGTGTCGTACGGCCCGGTCGGCGCCGTTGCCGAGCGCGCCCCCGGCGATCAGTGCGAGGGCCAGCGCCCGGGCCCGGCTGCGGACCCGCAGCCCCGCGCTCACGGCGGCCAGCGTGCCGACCGCGCCGACGAGGGTGATCAGAACGATCAGCAGGGGCCGGCCCCGCCCCAGCCCGAAGGCCACCCCGGTGTTCCGCACCAGCAGCGTGTGCACCGGCCCGAGCTCGCCCTGCGGCCCCACGGTGCCGCCGAGGGCCGCCACCGCCCAGGCCTTGCTCACCTGGTCGGCGGCCGCCACCGCGAGTGCGGCCAGCGGGAAGAGTACGCGGCCGGTGCGCTGCTGGGGCTTCATCGTCGGCCTCCTCGCGGCCGGCCTCCTCGCGCCTTCGGTGACCGGCGCGGGAAGCGGGCCCGGACAGGAAACCCGGCGAGGTGACGTCTCGCTTCCCGATGAGCCCGCGTTTTTACCGAGACCGCTTTACCGAGGCCGCGTTTTCGCGGCGCTGCCCCGCGGGGCACGACGGAGGGCCCGCAGGCGACATTGCCTGCGGGCCCTCGCTGTCCACCGCCGGGGTGCGGCGGCTGTACCGTCGGGGTTACTCCGACGTCTTCCCCTTCGCCGACAGAAGCGGCGTCTGGTACTTGGACAGCATCTTCATCTTGTTCTTGTCGACCGTCTTCCAGTCGTTCTTGAGGACGCCCCCGGTGTCACCCGAGTTCGGGTTCAGGGACCAGTAGGTGTAGCTGATCTGGTTCTTCTTGAGGTAGTCCATCAGCGCGTTCTGCCACACGGCCTCGGAGCTCTTGCCCGCGGTCTTGCGGCCACCGAACTCGCCGAGCAGCAGCGGAGCGATGTTCTGCTGCTTGATGTAGGCCCAGTGCTTCTTCCAGATGGCCGGCATGTTCTTCGGGAAGTCCTTGGCCATGAACCAGTTCTGGTTGTACACACCCGGGCCGTAGTCGTGCGCCGAGTAGACGACCTTGTTGGCTTCCTTCAGCTTGACCGGGTACTTCTTCACACCCTGGAGGTCACCGCCCCACCAGAACTGCTCGTTCTTGTGACGGTCGGTGCCCTCGACGAAGATCAGCCAGTTCTTGTTGACGGAGTGGATCGCGTTACCGGCCTTCTGGGCCGCCAGGCGCCAGTCGGTCTTCGGGTTGCCGTCGCCCCACGTGGCCTGGCCACGCGGCTCATTGTGCAGGTCGGCACCGATCACGCGGGGGTTGTTCTTGTAGCGCTTGGCCAGCTGGGTCCAGTCGTCCAGCCACTGCTTCTCGGTGAGGTTCTGGCTGTACCACAGCTCGCTCTGGCCGTACTGGTCAGGACGGTGCTGGTCCAGGAGCACCATCATGCCCCGGTCGGTGGCACCCTTGACGATCTTGTCCATGATCTGCTGGCCGGTGAGGCCCTTGAGGTCCGGGTTCTGCTTGAAGTCGATCCCGTTGGGCTTGCTCTTGGCCGCGAACATCTCGTTGGAGTACGGCAGCCGGATCGTGTTGAAGCCGTTGTGCGCGATCTGGTCGAGCATGCTCTTCCAGTTACGGGTCCACAGGCCGTGCGGCGCGAAGCTGCCCGTCTCCATGCCGAACCAGTTGATACCGGTCAGCACCACCTTGTGGCCCTTGGAGTCCACGATGTCGCCACCGCGGGTGGACAGCGGACCGTCGACGGCCGCGCCCTTGGCCGTCGCGGACGAGGCGGAAGAGCCGGACGAGGAATCGGAATCGGAATTCAGAGCGAACGCCGTCACGGTGCCACCGATGGCAGCAGCCACGACAACTCCGGCCGCGATACCGACGCGCAGCCGGTAGGAACGCGGGCCACGCTTCGACTCAGTGGTTTCGGAGACGGTCGGAACGTTGTTGTCCATGGGGGAATTCATTCGGTGAGACTCCTGAGAAATTGGGGGATGGCTGTTTTCAGGACGCTGGGGGTATTCGTCGGAGGGTCCAGACATTCCACTCGCGGGTCGGAGACTGCGGTCAGCCGGACAAGCCGCGCACGTGGAAGGAGATCTGCGACCAACAGGTCGAGACGGAGTGATTTCCAGCTCGACTTGTCCACGTCGATGAGCACCACATCCGGCTGCCTGCGCTCGGCCAGCGAAATTGCTTCGCGGACCGATCTGGCAGCGCCGGTCAGCTCCAGTCCGGGTGTTTCATCGACCAGGTCGGCGATCGCACTCGAAACCAGATGGTGGTGCTCCACGACGAGAACTCTTTTCATCGGTGGAGCTCCTTCAGGCGGCTTTCCCTTTCGTTCAACGACATTAGGGAATCCACCGGGCCCGAATCACCGTACGCATGACTGAAATCTCGCTACCTCAATTGCGGGAATTCCGGGCACGCCAAATGGCCGAATTCGGCCTACCTCGATTGAGGTAGGCAGAATTCGGCCATTTTGATGCGCTTATGTCCGACTTTGGCCGGGCGACCTCGCTCCGATCAGCAGTTGGTCAGCTACATAGAGTGACGACAGTAGGCAGCAGAAGGCCGGAGAGGGGAGAGAGGAGGGGGAGAGAGGAGGAGAGAGGGGGAGCGGGGAGGGTCAGGGCCCCGGGCGCTCAGCGGGTGAGGCGGAAGGCATAGCCCGGGACGAAGAGCCCGGCGGTCGCGGCACAGCCGTCGGCCTGGCCCGGTTGCTTGACCCAGAGATACGCGTCGATCCCGGGGATCCCGGTACGGGCGGTGGGCGCCGTGCCCAGCCTGCGCCCCGGCGGATCGCAGAACCGGTGGTCGTGGGTGGGCCCGGCGCCGTTGCGGCTGGTGTCGATCACGGCCCCCAGCCGGGGGAGGCGCAGCTCTCTGAGGACGGACAGGCCGTAGCGGACCTCGTCGCGCGTGGCGTTGAAGTTGGAGACGTTGAGCGCGATGCCGTCCCCGTACCGGTCGATCCCCGCGCGCCCCAGCCGCTCGGCCATGACCTGTGCGGGAAGCCAGCCGGAGTTCCCGGCGTCGTAGTAGATACGGGTGTGCGCGGCCTGCCGCCGCAGCGTCCGCCCGGCGTGGGACAGGGCCGCGAACCGCTGGGCCTGCTGCCGCCGCTTCAGACAGGTCAGATGCGCCAGGGCGTCCGGTTCCAGAATGACGACGGCGCGCGAGGCGCCGATCCCCCGGGCGAAGCCGCCGATCCAGTGCCGGTAGCCGGACAGCTCGGCCATGCCCCCAGAGCTGTGCTTTCCGCAGTCGCGCTGCGGGATGGCGTACGCGACCAGCACGGGCAGCCGCCCGCGGGCCCGGGCGGCCCGCACCACCTGGCGCACCTGGGCCTCGACCCGGCCCTGGTCGGTGTCCGTGAACCAGGCGGCCTGCGGCTCATCGGCGATGCGCTTGCGGATGACCGCCGCCCGGCGGTCGCGGGGGTTGTCGCGCACCCATTGCGCCGCGGGGTTGTCGGGGTCGGTGTAGAACCGGGTCGTGACCGGGAAGTACGGCTTGGGCAGGGGGAAGGCGGACTCGTCGCCGGCCCAGCCCGTCGGCGGATGGAGCGTGGTCGCGGCGGTCGCGACCTCGGCCATCAGGACCAGGGCCAGCAGTTGGGCGATGCCTCTGCCCGTCCGCAACGGGGACCGGCGGCCCGGGCACCGCCCCCGCCCCCGCCATGTACGCCACGCACGCCGCTCCCGGCGCTCCCGGCGCTCCCGGCGCAGCCGCCTGCGGCCGGAACGGCCCGGCCGCCCCCGCCACGTCGGCCGTCTCCGCACCCCCGCAAGCCCCAGCCACCTCGGCAGAACTATCAGCCCCAGCAGCAGCGCCTGAAGCCGCAGCCGTTGCCAGAACCCCATCCGCCCGCGAAACCCCGCCGTCCCGGGGGTTCTCTCGCTCACGCCGGGCCGCCGTTCAGCTGTCGGAGTTGTTCGACGGGGGCTTGCGGCGGCTGATCAGGAAGACCGCGATGATGGCCAGCACCACCAGGGCCCCCGCCACCGCTCCTATCGCCACCAGCGCCGATCCCTCATCGGACCGGGCCGCGGAGCGCTTGTGGTCCGGCTCGGCGGTCGTCCGCGCGGAGCCGGGCGGGCTGGTGGAGGCGGGCGGTGCGGCGCGGTCCGCCAGCGCCTTGGCCGGGGCGATCAGCCCGAAGCCATAGCGCGGATCACGCCCCGAGGACCCCTTGCGGTCGGCCGTGTCGATCAGCTTCTGCACGACCTGGCCCGCGGTCCAGCGCGGGTGCTCCGAGCGCAGCAGCGCGGCGCCGGCCGCGACCCACGGCGCGGCGTAGGCGGTGCCCGCGCCGGTCCAGTAGTCGCTGTTCGGGGCGGTGGTCAGGATGGAGACGCCGGGCGCGGCCAGGGTCACGCCCCCGCCGTGGTGCGAGTCGGTCCACACGGCGCCCTTCTCGTCGGTCGCCACGACGGAGACCACCCCGCGGTAGGCAGCGGGGTAGGTCGGGCGGTTGCCGTCCTTGCCGTTGTCGCCGGCGCCCGCGACCACCACGGCGTCCTCGGCGAGCGCGTACGTCACCGCCGACCGCAGCGCGGCGTTCGGCTTCTTGAAGGACACCGCCACATCGATGACCTTCGCGCCGCGGCTCACCGCATGGCGGATGGCCCTGGCGGTGGCGTCGGCCAGCGGCTTCCGGTCCTCATACACCCCGAGCGGCAGCACCCGGGCCTGGGGCGCCAGTCCCAGCAGCCCGTTGCCCCGGTAGTTGCGGCCGGTCCCCACGATGATCCCGGCCGCGTGAGTGGCCTGCTCCATCGCGACCCCCTGGTCGCGGGTGCCGGTGCCGCTGGGGCCGTCCCCGAAGTCCTTGCCGGCCAGGACCCGCCCGCGCAGATCCGGGTGGGCGGCGTCGACGCCGGTGCCGATGACCGCGACGGTCACCCCGGCGCCCTTGCTGATTTTCCATGCCTTCTTGGCCTGTAGAGCGGTCAGCGCCCATTCGGAATCGTGCATCGCTCCGGAATCGGAATCCTCGGAAACATCCGGGGAAGCACCCTGGGAAACGTCCTGGGAAACGTCCTGGGAAACACCGATCGCCGCCGAGGGGGCGAGCGAGAGCGCCATCAGGGCGATAACGGCCCCGGTCCGGGCGGCGAATGAGCGGTGCGACATCACGTGACCTGACATTACGTCACCTACCTTCATCCCAGTGGGACGCGAGGCCGTCGGCGGACGCCTGGCCGTCTCATCTTCTGCGGGTCTCCGCGGTGCGGACACCCGCGAGCGGGGGACCTACCGCTCCCCTTTTTGGGGGACCGGTTCCAGGCGCTGTTTCCGGGCCTCCCCAAAACGGGGGAGAAAGCCGGTCCACCGAAGGTGGAGTACGCCCTCCCCCGAAGGCGTGATGTCCTCGGAAATCCGGGGGCGCACTCTTGGACTGACATCGGCGGAAGAGCCCCCTGCGTAGGGAGTCGCGATGCAGCGTTTCGGAACGTTCAGCGATCGCACCAGCGACCCGAGCGAACAGGTGGACAACACCCGCAAGCGAAAAGGAATGTTCTTTCGAACGCTCTCGATGAGCGGCCCGCTGGCCGCCCTGAGCGGTCTGGTCCTGCGATTCGCGGTCGTCGGCGTGGGCGGCGCGCTGGTGAACACGGCGTCTCTCTTCGCGCTCTACCGCTGGGCCCACTGGCCGCTGCTCGCGGCCTCCCCGGTCGCGGTGGAGCTCGCCGTGGTCCACAACTATCTGCTCAACGACCGATGGACCTTCGCGGTGTCCCCCCCGTCCTTCCGGCGGTTTCTGAAATTCAATGTGTCCGTGCTGGGCGGGCTCGCGGTCAACGTTCTGGTGGTCTGGCTGCTGGAACGCTCGGGAATCCATCTCCTGCTGGCGAGCGGCCTCGGCATCGCCGCCGCGTTCACGGCCAATTTCGCCGCCAGCGCGGGCTGGGTCTGGGGGAGGCGGGGCCGATGACATCCATCATCTACCTGGGCCTCGTCCTGGTCTCGGTGCTGCTCACCATTCAGTCGGCCCATGTGCTCTACCTGATGCTCTACACCTGGGACCGGGCGGATGCCGAGCGAAAAGCCAGGGCCCCGGACACCTTTGTCCGCCCGCGTCTTTCATTCAGCGTGCTGCTGCCCGCGCGGCACGAGGAGGACGTCATCCAGACCACCATCGAGCGGGTGGTGCGGGCCGACTATCCGGCCGAACTGCTGGAGGTCTTCGTGATCTGTTCGCAGGACGACACCGGCACGATCAAAAAGGCGGAAGAGAAAATCGCCGAGCTGGACCGGGAAGGTCTGCAGAACGTCGAGGTCGTGGTCTTCGACGACAAGCCCGTCAACAAACCCCACGGACTCAACGTGGCCCTCCCGCACACCACTCACGACGTGGTGACGATCTTCGATGCCGAGGACGACATCCACCCCGAGATCTTTCTGCTCGTCAACACCGTCATGCTCAGGGAGCGGGTGCGGGTGGTGCAGGCGGGCGTCCAGCTGATGAACTTCGACTCCAACTGGTACTCCACGCTCAACGTCCTGGAGTACTTCTTCTGGTTCAAGAGCCGGCTGCATTACCACGCCCATTACGGATCCATTCCGCTCGGCGGCAACACCGTCTTCTTCGCCCGTGAGCTGCTGGTCCGGCTCGGTGGCTGGGACGACCGCAATCTCACCGAGGACGCGGACCTGGGCCTGCGGGTGTCGGCCAGCGGCGAGCGGGTGCGCGTGGTCTACGACGACCGCTATGTGACCAAGGAGGAGACGCCGCCGACCCTCGGTCACTTCATCCGGCAGCGCACCCGGTGGAGCCAGGGGTTCATGCAGACCCTCAAAAAAGGCACCTGGAAACAGATGCCCACGCGCAAACAGCGGTGGCTCGCCTTCTACGTCCTCGCGTTCCCGCACGGCCAGGCGCTGCTCGGCCTGTATCTGCCGATCTCCCTGGGGATGATCCTCGTCCTCAAGGTGCCCGTGTTGATCGCGCTCTTCTCCTATCTGCCCGTCCTGTTGCTGTGCGCGCATTTCCTGGTGGCCGCGGTCGGACTGTACGAGTTCACCGGAGCGCACGGGCTCGAGGCCACACCGGGGACGGTCGTGAAGATGGCGATCTCCTGGTTCCCCTTCCAGATGGTCCTCGCCTATGCCGCGGTGCGCGCCATGCGGCGGGAGCTGCTCGGCCGCCACGACTGGGAGAAGACCCAGCATGTGGGCGCCCACCGGGCCCGTACCGAGGAGGCGGACTCCCGTGTCGCATGACCCCACACCTCCGCTGCCCCCGCGGCCCCCGCAGCCGGAGCGGCCCGAGCGACCGCTGCGGCCCGAGCGACCCCAGCGGGCTGAGCGACCCCAGCGGGCTGAGCGACCGCCGCGACCCGAGCGGCCCCAGCGGCCTGAGCGGCCTCCTCGATCCCAGCAGCTCGAGCGACCCCAGCGGGCCGAGCGACCGCCGCGGCCCGAACGACCCGAACGATCCCAGCGGCCCGAACGCCCCCCGCGGCCCCCGCGCTCGGTCGCGGTGGACGAGCCGCCGCGGCGGCCCCGGCGGCGCCGCCCGCCCCGGCTGTCCGTCGAGCGCGGCATCTTCCCCCGGCTGAGCCGCAACGGCCGGCTGGCGCTGCTCTTCTCCGTACTCTCCGGGCTGCTCAGCCACGGCTACCACCTGTTCCGCTATCCCCTGTACCTCACCGACGAGGGCATCTATATGCAGCGGGCCTGGTCGCTGGTCCGGGAGACCAGGCTGTCCCCGTACACCTACGACTACGACCACGCCCCGGCGGGCTGGATCACGCTGGCCGGCTGGGCGTTCCCGCTGCCGAAACAGTTCGAGGCCTTCGGCAACGCGATCAACACCGGCCGGTTCCTGATGCTGCTGGTGCACCTGGCCTCGGTCGTGTTGCTCTTCGAGGTCACCCGGAGGCTGTCCGGCACCGTGCTGGCCGCCACCATCGCCGCGTTCTTCTTCAACCTCTCGCCGATCTCGGTCTATTACCAGCGCCAGGTGCTGCTGGACAACCTGATGATGTTCTGGGTGCTGCTGGCCCTGTACGCCCTGCTGCGCCGCGAGACCACGATCAGATCCGCGTTCAGCGGCGGGATCGCCCTGGGGATCGCGCTGATCACCAAGGAGAACGCGCTCTTCTTCGCCCCGACCTTCATGTATCTGCTCTATCGAAGAATCCAGGGCTCCGCGGGCCGGCGATTCACCCGGACGCTGTGGCCATTCGCCGCGGCGGCGCCGGTCGGCGCGTATGTCACCTACGCCCTGCTCAAGAACGAGCTGCTGCCCAGCGGGCTCGACTTCGACCTGGCCAACCCGCCCGCGGACCACGTCTCGCTGCTCTACACCCTGTGGTGGCAGATCAACCGTAGTCAGGGCAGCCTGCTCAACCACCACGGCCTGCTGTACACCAGCTGGCTGCCCCGGGACGCGTTCCTGCTGCTGGCCGGGATGGGCGCCACGGTCATCAGCCTGTGGTGGGGAATGCGGAAACACCGGCGGGATCTGGGGTTTTTCGTCGCCGGGACGCTGGCCTTCGGATATGCCTTCTATCTGCTGCGCGGCAGCGTGGTGCTGGACTTCTACATCACCCCGCTGATTCCGATGTTCGCCATGAATATCGGCATGGTCACGGACCGACTGCTGAGGCGGCCGGTTCTCCGCCGGCTGCTCGGGCGGGCGAGTTCCAAGGTGCGGATCGCGGTGCCCGCGATGCTCGGCGTACTGCTGCTGGCCGCGCCCTCCAGCGGATATGTCCTGACCGTCAACACGGAGGGCCGCGTCGCGGTCGCGGACCAATACCAGTCCAAGCTGGCCCTGACCCATATGCAGCAGGCGCAGATCGCCTGGGTGCGAAAACACGTCTCGCCCAAGGCGCGCATCATCATGGACGACGACATGTGGGGTGAATTGCATGACGTGCATCCGTTCTACCCGTACGCGCATTCCCACTGGAACGCCTCGTCCGACCCTGCCCTGCGGGACAAACTCTTCCGCAAGAGATGGCAGAACATCGACTACATCATCATGTCCAACAAGATGCGCAATTCAATTCACCGCAACAACGGCGACGGCCGGGAGAACTGGATCCTGGCGGCGCTACGGAATTCGGAAAGGGTATGGGCGGACATCCGGGGTGGCATCAGGCTGGAAATCTATCGGGTGAACAAGTAGCCCGCCGGAAGAGGAGGTGAAGGCCATGCCCAAGTACGACGACTACGACGAGTACGAAGAGTACGAAGAGTACGACGACTACGACACCCGCGAGGCAGACGAGCAACCCAGGGACGACAGAGACGACAGGGGTGTCGGAGACGACAGGGGTGTCAGAGACGACAGCGGCGCCAGGGATGGCAGGGGCGACAGGGGCGCCGGCTACGACAAGTACGACAACTACGACGACGATTACGACGACTACGACGAGCCCCCGAAGAGGCGCGCCCCCAAGGCTTCCAAGGCCGCCCTGAGGAAGCCGAGCGCCCCCGAGGAGAAGTCGGGCGCCACCGACGGGAAGCGGAAGCGGCTCTCCTGGAAGACGGCCCTGCTGGGCCTCGTGGCCATCGCGATCGTCGGATCGCTGGTCCAGATGGTCACGCACGGCGGCATCGGGGACGCCCTCAACACGACCGGCGGCGGAGGCGGCCAGAAGAAGAGCGACACCCAGCAGCAGGAGGTCGTCCCGACGAAGAAGCCCAAGACCATCAAGCTGGGCAACCAGCGGGTCCCGCAGGCTTCCGGCCCGATCATCGTCATCAACCCGGGCCTGGTCGCCCCCGGCGGCAAGGCGGCCGTCGAAGGCGGCGGCTTCGCCCCCAAGAGCACGGTGGACCTGCTGCTGAAGACCAAGCGGTCGGGCACCAAGGGCCGCGCCATCCGGACGGTCCGGACGGACAAGCACGGCTCGCTCTACGTGAACTTCACCATGCCGGAGTCGCTGGGCGGCAGGCCCGGCACGCTGGTCGCGCAGCAGCGCGGCGGCGGCCGGACCGCCGAAGCCGAGCTGATCACCGGCGGCGCGATAGGCACCGCGAAGATCAACAAGATGGTCGGCAGGCCGGGCGACGTGGTCTCGATCAGCGCCCGCGGCTTCAAGCCGGGCGAGCAGATCAACGTCTTCTGGGGCCGGACCACCGGCACCCCCGTCGCCAGGCTGCGCACCGACGGCTCGGGCGGGGTGGGCCGCGCCGACATCAGGGTCGGCGTCGCCCCGACGGGCCAGAGCACCCTGGTGCTGGTCGGCCAGCAGAGCAAGACCACGGCCACCGCGCCGTTCCAGATGCTGAGCCTGTACCCGGCGATCAAGTCCTCTCCGTACGCGTTGAAGGCCGGGCAGCGGATCAGGCTGTCGGGGAACCGGTTCGCGCCGAACGAGCGGGTGCTGGTCTACATCAACGCCACCAGCGGTCTCCCCGCCTTCACCACGCAGGCCAATTCCTTCGGCCAGATCCGCGACGTGGCATTCGACGTGCCGTTCGGGCTGAAGGGCAGGCAGAGCCTGACCGCGATCGGCGACCAGAGCCGGGCCGTGGTCCGCTCGGGCTTCACCGTGCTGCCGTACTCCCCCAGCGCCGAGCCCAGCACCTTCGGCGGCAAGGCGGGCACCACGCTGAGCTTCTACTGCGCCGGGTTCGCGCCCAACGAGACAGTGACCGTCTACGCCGGCAGCGGCAGCGTCGCCGGGCGGAAGATCGCCGTCTTCCAGGTCGACGGCCGGGGCAAGGCGGCCGCCGTGGGCTCGTACCGGATCACCACGGCCGACGAGAACGGCGTGTCCTTCAAGCTCATCGGCTCCAAGAGCGGCGGGGTCGCCAAGGCGGGCATCAACAACACGAGCGGCCAGGGCCAGGGGCACTAGAAACACGTGCTCACGGAGCCGGGGGGGCCGGCTGGGGACAGTCACAGACAAGCCCGGTGTTCCATAGTTGTACCATGCATGTCCTGGAGTGTCCTATGAGTGTTATTTTCGGCCCTAATTCTCGAAGAGTCCTACAATTCCTGACCCACATCGAGGACCTCTCCCCGGAGGAGATCGACCGCGTGGCCGATCTGTGGAAGCAGACCTCCAGCCAAACCCGCGCCGAGGGGTGGGCAGAGGTTCACCGCACCACGTCCGACGAGGAGCAGTACCGGATCCTGGTCGCCGCCTCCGTGGCGCGCCGGGCCGCCCTCGACACCGCCCGGGCGCACGGCCGGCACGACTGGGCCTTCTGGGCCGCGGTGTGGGATGCCGCGGCGGCGGTCGCCGTATGCGACCGCATCGGCGGCCACTACAACGTGCTGGTCGCCCCGCTGGCCGCCGTCATGCCGTCGCTGGCGCACTGCCGGCGTGACGAACTCTCCACCCTGGAGCTCCAGGGTGCCGTCCTCAAGGGAGGTGGAGGTTGATGCGCGACGACCGGATCCGAGTCGTGGTGGCCGATGACGACCCCGTGGTCCGGGAAGCGCTCGCGGACCTGATCGACTCCCACCCCGACCTGGCGCTGGTGGGCCTGGCCGTCAACCACGAGCAGGCCGTCCGCGCCGCGGTGGAGCACCGCCCCCGCGTCGTGGTCATGGACGTGCACATGCCCAAGGGCGACGCGCCCGGCAGCGTCCGCGCCATCCGTGAGCAGGTGCCCGGGGCCCGCGTGGTGGCTCTCTCGGCCCACGGCGACCGGGAGACCGTGCTCAACATGCTCGCGGTCGGGGCCACCGGCTACCTGGTCAAGGGCACCCCCGCCGAGGAGATACTCGAGGCGATCACCCGGGCCGCCCGCGACCAGTTCAGCATGGCCGGGGAGCTCGTGGCCGACTGCACCGAGCCGCTGCGGCGGGCCGACCGCGCCTCCTGGCGGTTCGAGGAACTGGTGGGCGGCCGACTCGAGGAGTCGTACCTGGAGCTGCTCGGCCAGGCGCCCTGCGGGGTGCTGATCGTCGGCCCCCGCGGGCGGATCGAATCCGCCAACGCACACGCCCGGCACATGTTCGGCTACAGCTCGGCCGAGCTGCGCGACAAGCGGATGCGCGACCTGGTCCCCGACCGCTACCGCACCGCCGCCGAGCAGCTGATCGGGCGGCTGTTCACCGCCCCCTCCGCGATGACCGGCCGACGCCGGGACGGCACCGAGTTCCCCGCCCAGTTCAGCGGCGGCCATCTACAGGGCAGGCGGCCCCGGTGTGTGGTCTTCGTCGCCGACCTGAGCCAGCTGCGGGCGGCCGAGAGCCGGTTCCGCCAGGTCATCGAGTCCTCCCCGGAGGCCATGGTGATCGTGGACTCCGCCGGGCGGATCCAGACGGCCAACCGCCGGACCGAGGCCCTGTTCGGCTACGACCGCGACCAGCTGATCGGCCGCGCCGTCGAGGCGCTCCTCCCCGACCAGCCGCTGACCATCTCACTGCGCGACTGGGCCGACGCCTCCGAGGAACCCATGGGGCACAGCATGGAGCTGGTCGGGCGGCGCAGCGACGCCAAGCAGTTCCCGGCCGACGTCAGCATCAGCCCGCTGCGTACCGAGGACGGGCTGCTGACCGTGCTGACCATCAGGGACATCACCGAGGTGCAGCGCGCCCAGTTCGTCCTGGAGCGCAGCCTGGAGCTGCTGGAGGTCACCGACCGGGACCGCCAGGCGCTGCTGAGCCACCTCGTCCACGCCCAGGAAGCGGAGCGCGGACGCATCGCCGCCGACATCCACGACGACACCATCCAGGTCATCACGGCGGCCAGCCTCCGGCTTCAGCAGCTGCGGCGGCGGCTGCGCGACCCGGACGAGCAGCGGATCATGGAGAAGCTGGACGAGACCCTCAAGCTGTCGCTGAGCCGACTGCGCCAGCTGATCTTCGATCTGCGACCGTCCAGCCTGGAGCACGGCTGCCTGGCCGGGGCTCTGCGCGGACTCCTGGAGCAGATACGCACCGAGACCGGCGTCGAATACCGGCTGGAGGACCGGCTCGCGGCCAAGCCGCCGCCCGAGACCATGGCCCTGATCTACCGCACCGCGCAGGAAGCCCTGATGAACGTGCGCAAGCACGCACGGGCGAAGACGGTCCATGTGCAGCTGCTGGGGCTCGACGAGGGCTGCCTGGTGCGGATCGTGGACGACGGCCAGGGCTACAACCCGCTCGAGGTGGAGTCCCGCCCCGGCCATCTGGGGCTGTCGCTCATCCAGGAGCGGGCCCAGATCGCGGGCGGCTGGTGCCGCATCGAGAGCGCGCCGGGCGCGGGCACCACGGTCGAGTTCTGGGTGCCGCTGGGCGAGACCCCCGGCCACGGCCCGCTCCCCTTCGGCCCCGCGGACGCCTCGGGCTACCCGGATTCCCTGGGCCCGCCTGATGTTCTGGGTTCGCCCGGCTCTTTGGGTTCCCTGGACGTACCGGACTCATTGGATTCACCGGATTCACCGGACGCGTCGGCCCTCCTGGACCGTCCGGAACGGGACCGTCCGGAACTGGGCCACCCGGAACTGGGCCGTTCGGAAGGGGACACGCAGCCGTGACCGCGCCGGCCGATCTCACCAAGGTGCTGATCGTCGAGGACCACCGGGTGGTGGCCGAGGGGCTGTGGGCGCTGCTCGCGGAGTACTCGGACCTGACCGTGGTGGGGTGGGCCGACTCGGTCGCGGAGGTCGTCCCCATGGCCAAGGAGCTGGGCCCCGACGTGGCGCTGGTCGACTTCCGCCTGCCCGACGGCACGGGAGCCGACGCGGCGGCCGCGATCCGGGCCAACGACCCCTCCACCGCCATCGTGATCCTCAGCGCGGACGCCAGCGACTCGGCGCTGCTGGCCGCGGTGGAGGCCGGGGCCTGCGGCTATCTGCTCAAGTCGGCGAGCGGCGACGAGATCGCCTCGGCCATCCGCTCGGCGGCCGAGGGCGAGACCCTCATCCCGGCCAGCACCCTCGTCGAGGTCCTGTCCCGGCACCGGGAGAGCGCGCGCTCCTCCGCCCATCAGACCGAGCGGCTGGAGAGCCTGACCCCGCGTGAGCAGGAGATCCTGACCCTGATGAGCCAGGGCCTGGACAACCGGGCCGTCGCGGAGCGGCTGAGCATCAGCTACGCCACCGTACGCACGCATGTGCGCAAGATCCTGGAGAAGCTGGAAGTGCGGTCCCAGCTGGAGGCGGTCGCGAAGGCCGCCGGCTGGGGGTTCCGCCACGTGGAACCCGAGTGACGCGGACTGGCTGACACCAACCAGCTGCCACCAACCAGGGGAGACAAAATCCCCACTCGGGGGAATTCCGGGCACACCGCGCCGGGTTTCCTCCCCATGCGCCGCAGCCATCGGATCCTCCTGCCGGCCGCCGCCGCGAGCGTCACCGTGGCGGAGCGGCTGCTCGGACGGAGCAGATCGCTCAGCCGGAGCAGATCGCTCAGCCGGAGCAGACGGCTCAGCCGGCCCGGGGCGCGCTCGCCCCCGGCCGACCGCACGTGCCCGTGTCCGCACTCGTTCCGTGAGCAGGTGAGCCAAAGTGGCACTTCGAGTACTGATCGCCGACGACCACGCGGTCGTCCGGCAGGGCCTGCGGATGATCCTGAGCCTCGACGACGACATCAAGGTGGTCGGCGAGACGACCAACGGCCGGGAAGCCGTACGACTGGCCCGCGAGCTGTGCCCCGACGTCGTGCTGATGGATCTGCTGATGCCCGTCATGGACGGGATCTCGGCCACCGCCGAGATCCGCCAGGACCTCCCCGAAGTGGAGGTCGTGGCGCTGACCAGCGCCCTCGACGACACCATGGTCATGGGCGCGGTCCGGGCGGGCGCGATCGGCTTTCTGCTGAAGAATGCCGAGGCCGACGAGTTGCGAAGCGCGGTGAAGGGCGCCGCCGCCGGCCGGATCCAGGTCTCCCCCGACGCGACCTCCCGGCTGATGGGCCAGGTCAGGGCCCCGAGCGGGCCGGAACAGCTGACCGAGCGGGAGGCCGAGGTCCTGACGATGCTCGCGCGCGGCAAGTCGAACAAGGAGATCGCGCGCGACCTGCGGATCGGGCAGCAGACGGTGAAGACGTACGTGAGCCACATCCTGACCAAGCTCGGGGTGCACAGCCGCACCCAGGCCGCGGTGTACGCCGTCCAGTCGGGCCTGGTGCCGGCCGGGGAGCTCACCACGCCCGAGCCACTGGACGCGGCACGGGACCACTGGTGGTCGGCGTGATCGCTGTCCGACGCCGGTGGATGTCGGCCAGGGCACGGCGGCGCGCCCTGGCCGACATCCACCGGCGCGTGCTCGACGCGGAGCCCGGCGAGGACCTGCTGCGGCTGGTCGTACGGCGGGCGCGGGAAGCCGTCGGCGCGGACGCGGCCCGGGTGCTGGTGGCGGAGCCCGGCGGGGCCCTGACCGTACGGGCCGCCGACGGCACCGAGGCGCCCGCTCCCGGCGGCCCATCGGCGGCCGCGCGGCGGCGCGCACTGCGTACGGCCGGGCTCACGGCCGTCCTGGACACGCCGCTGACGGTGAGCGGACGGACCGTGGGCGTCCTGGAGGTGGCGGCCGGCCGCGGCCGACGCCGCTTCACCGCGGGCGACCGGCGCACGATGCGGCGGTTCGCCGCGCCCGCCGGCCTGGCGGCCGCCCAGCTCCGCACCCGGGAGCAGCTGCGCCGACTGGCCGCCACCGGAGCCGCGGACAGCCTGTGGCGGACGCTGGACCGGCTCGCCGCCGCGGCCGTGGCACAGACAAGCGCGGCGGAAGGCGCCATCCGGCTGCTGGCACCGGAAGCGGCGGAACCAACTTCGGGAGGGATGCCGGAAGAGGCTCAGGAGGCCATCGCCTCCGCCGCCCCCGTCATCCGTACGCTCCGCGACGACCGCACCGGGGCGGCCTGGCCGCTGCTGTGCCAGGGGCGGGTGACCGGGGTGCTGCACTGCCGCTACCCGCCCGGCCGGCGGCCCGACGGCTTCGATCTGACCCTCCTCGAAGGGATCGCCGGGCACGCGGCCCGCGCGGTGGAGGGCGAACGGTGGCGGGCGGCCGCACGAGACAAGGGCGCCCTGGACGAGCGGCGCCGGCTGTCCAGAGAGCTGCACGACTCCGTCTCCCAGGCCCTGTACGGCATCGCCCTGGGCGCGCGCACCGCCCGCGAGCTGCTGGACCGGGACACGGGCGACGAGACGGGCGGGGACGGGGGGTGCGACAGGGACAGGGACAGGGCCGGCCACACGAACGGCATGTCGGAGCTGGCCGAGCCGATCGACTACATCCGGCAGCTCGCCGACGCCGCGATCGCCGAGACACGGGTCCTGCTGGGTCGGCTCAGGCCCGAAACGCTGGAGGCCGAGAGCCTGGTCGCCGCGCTCGCGCGACATGTGACGGCGCTCCGCGACCGGTACGGCATCGCCGCCGAGGCGACGCTCGGCGCGGAACCGGAGACGACTCCGGAGGCCAAGCACGCCCTCTACCGGATAGCCCAGGAGTCGCTGCACAACGTCGCCAAGCACTCGGGGGCGCGGCATGTGCGCCTCCACCTGCTCAGTGGCCCGGGCACCGTCACGTTGACGGTCGCCGACGACGGGGTGGGCTTCGACTCCCGGAGGTCCTTCCCGGGCCATCTGGGTCTGCTGTCCATGCGGGAGCGGGCCCGGGAGGTGGGCGGCACGCTGAACGTGGACAGCCGGCCGGGCCAGGGCAGCCGCATCCGGGCCACGGTCCCGGCGGAGCCGTAAACCCTCACAAACACGCCGGCACGCCGACGCTCCGGCACTCCAGCGCTCCGAGCCCGGCGGCATAGGGGACATTTCCGCCGTTACGTTCCTGCCCCCTGCTACGTTCCTGATGCCGGTGAGGCCGGCTGCACCGCCCACAGACAGGAGACCCGCCCGTGACCCTCCCCGGGCCCATGGGGCTGAGCATGCGGGACCGCACGGTGGAGGCGGGCGTCCGAGCCGGGCTGGCGGCGGTCGAGGCGGGCCTGCTGGAGGCCACGAAGAGCGACGTGCCATTCATCACCGAGGCCGCCCAGCACCTGGTGCGGGCGGGCGCCAAGCGGCTGCGGCCGCTGCTGGTGCTGCTGGCCGCGCGGTTCGGCGACCCGGATGCGCCGGGCGTGGTGCCCTCCGCCGTAGTCGTCGAGCTGACGCACCTGGCGACGCTCTACCACGACGATGTGCTGGACGACGCAGACGCCCGGCGCCGAACGCCCCCCACCGACGCGAACTGGGACAACTCGGTGGCGGTCCTCACCGGCGACTTCCTCTTCGCCCGCGCCTCGCACCTGCTGGCCGACCTGGGCCCGGAGGCCGTACGGATCCAGGCCGACGCGTTCAGACAGCTGGTCACCGGCCAGATCCTGGAGACGGCCGGCCCCAGCGGCGACCGCGACCCGATCGAGCACTACCTGGAGGTCCTCGCGGGCAGGACCGGCTCACTGATCGCGGTCTCCGGGCGGCTGGGCGCGCTGGCGTCCGGCGCCGGGCGGGAAGTCGCCGGCGTGCTCGCCCGGTACGGCGAACGGCTGGGCGTGGCCTGCCGTCTCGCCGAGGACGTGCTGGACATCGCCGAGGCCGGCGGGGCCGGGGGCGTGCCGCGCGGCCGCCCGGGCGCCGCCCTGCGCGAGGGCTTCGCGACGCTGCCGGTCCTGTATCTGCGGGCGCGGGCCGAGGCGACTGGCTCCCCCGAGGACCGGGAGCTGTGCGAACTGCTCACCACCGAACTCACCAACGAGACGGACGAGACGCGCTACACGGAGGCGCTGCGCCGCCTCCGTGCCCACCCCGCCCTGGAACAGGCCCGCGTCGCCGCGGACCGCTACGCCGAAGAGGCCCGCGCGGCCCTGGCGCCGCTGCCCGCGTGCGCGGCGCGGCGTGCGCTGGAGGACCTGTGCGACGTGGTGACACGCGGCCGCCCGGCCTCACCCGCGGCCCCACCCTCGACCTCACCTTCGCCCTCGCACCCGCTCTCACCCCCGCTGGTCGCCGCGGAGCAGCGACTCCCCGAAGCGCCGCAGCCGTGAGACGGCGTCGGGGTCGGGGTCGGGCCCCGGTTCCATACCAGAGGCCCCACGACACCGGCAGTCCACGGCCGTCGCAGGAGACCTGACGGCCGTCGCAGGAGGCCTGGGGGAACCCGCTCGCCGGCGCCGGCGCCCACCGCCGATCCGGCAGGACCGCCCCACGACCGCCGACAGCCGCCTGAATCGCTCCCTGGCAACCACAGCGAGGAAACCCGCCCGTCCGCGCCCCGTATTCCAGCGCCCGGCAGCCCCCTCTGCTCCCCGCCCCCGTCAGCGCCTGCGCTGCCCCGCGTAGAACATCGAGGCGCCGGTCACCACGAACAGCCCACCGGAGATCGCCAGCGTGAGAGCCGTCTGCCCCTCCTGGTCGGGCCCGTCCGGAAGCCGCGGCTCCAGAATCCCCATCGGGTCCTTGCGGAGCGTGACGCGCTGTAGCCGCTTGATGTGGTCGAAGCAGTTCTGCTGCTCCGATATCTCATGCACGGCGTGGTCCCCGGCCGTCTCCTGCACCGTGCAGTACATGTCGGCCCCCCGCTTCTCGCCGCGGTCCTCGACCTTCGTGACCACCGCGGGCGCCTTCTCCCCCACGGTCTTCATGTAGACCTCGTAGAGCCCCGGCCCCGCGAACAACGTCAACGCGAACCCCGCGCAGGACACCAGCACCGCCGCCCCCGCCCGGTGCCAGATGCCGCCCGCCACGGTGGCCGCGACGGCGAACGTTCCCAGCGCGAGCACGACTCCGGCGAAGATGCCCACCGACGGGTACTGCGCCAGCCACGCGGCCATGGTGAACATCAGCGGCACCGACACGCCCCACACCAGCGAGTTGACCAGCCGGCGCGTCCGGGACGGCGGAGCCCCCGCCGCCTTCGTCTCGGTGGCCACGACGGACTCGGGCGTTCCCATGCCTGCTCCCTGCTTCGCTCACGCCTGACGGGCAGCAAGCATGCCGCAGCCGCCAATCGGCCCACAGGCCGGGCGGTTTCACCGTTTTGCCCGGGAGATGCCGTGCCGCGGCGCGGTCGGCTCATGTCCGGTGGATGCGGTCGACAAGGACGTCGATGACGAGCGGGGTGCGCGGGCCGAAGCCGAGGAGCACCCCGTCTTCCAGGTCCACGATGCGGCGGTCCATTCCGGCCGGGGTCTCCCTGATGCCGGGGATGTCCTGGAGGCCGTCGATGCCGCCGACCGACTCCAGGCCCTTGGTCATCATCAGGATCACATCGGGCCGGGCCTTGATGAGGGCCTCGCTGGTGATGGGGGTGAAGGGCTTGGTCAGCCCCGAGGCGGTGCCGGCGTCCTCGGCCCCGGCGGCGGCGATGAGGGAGTCGGCGCCGGAGCCCTTGCCGCCGATGAGGTAGACGGCGGCGGTGCCGCGCATGTAGAGGAAGGCGACCTTGGGCCTGCTGCCCTTGGGCACGGCGGCCCGGGCCGCCGCCAGTTCGTCACCGATGCGCCGGTTGAGGGCCTTGCCGGCCGCCGGGACGCCGAGGGCTTCGGCGACCCGGGTGGTGCGGGTGGCCACGTCGTCGAGCCCGGTGGCCGGGTCGAGTACGACCACGGGGATGCCGGCGTCGCGGATCTGGTCGAGGGCTTCCTTGGGGCCGGTGTCGGTGTCGGCCAGGACCACGGTGGGCCTGAGGGAGAGGACGCTCTCCGCGCTCACGTCATGGGCTTTGGTGACCAGGGGGAGTTTCCTGGCCTCGTCGAAGGTGGCGGTGACGTCCCGGCCGACGACGTTGTCACCGAGGCCGAGGGTGAAGACGATCTCGGCGATGCCGCCGTTGAGAGGCAGGACGCGGGAAGCGTCCCGGACGGTGACCTCCCGGCCGTCGGAGGAGCCGACGGTGACGGGCAGTTCGGGTCGGGGGGCCTTGCCTTCGAGCGGGACCACGGAGTTCGTCGCGAGCTGTTTGCGCGCCGCGGCGGCTCGTTCACTCGCGGAGGACGGCGACGGGTCCGCCCCGGCGGCACCGCCTTGCCCGCCTCCCTCCCCACAGCCAACCGCCGGCAACACCGCGAGGACGAGCGCGACAGCGACAACTCCTCTTCGCAGCAAGGGGAGTTGAGGTCTTCCGGGCATGTGCATCGCTCCGCCTTCCCTGCCGCTTTTCCGGTCTCCCATTCGAATCCATCATTCGCTACCTTAGGTTAGCCTTACCTTAGTTGCCTACGGGGGGAGTGCTGACGGCATGCACAGAAGTGGCGTGCGATTCCTGCGAGTTGTCCCGACCGCGGCCGTCGCCGCGGGTGCCCTGCTGCTCCCCGCGGCCCCGGGGGCAGCCGCCGCCGCGGGAGCCTCGGCGGTCGGCCCCGAAGGGCAGAAGCTCACCGTCTCCACAGCCTCCGGCCTCGACCCGGCCGGCGAGACGGTGACCGTGTCCGGGTCCGGCTACAACACGGAGAAGGGCATCTACGTCGCGTTCTGCGTGGACAACGGGCAGGGCAAGACCCCCACGCCCTGCGTCGGCGGGGTGGACATGTCCGGTGAGTCCGGGGCCTCGGCCTGGATCTCCTCCAACCCTCCGTCCTACGGAGAAGGGCTGGCCAAGCCGTACCAGGGCAGCGGGCACAAAGGCTCGTTCTCCGTACGGATCAAGGTGCGCGCCAAGGACGCGAACACCGACTGCACCAAGTCCGGTGTGACCTGCTCCGTGATCACCCGCAATGACCACACCCGGGGCGGCGACCAGAGCCAGACGGTCCGCGTCCCCGTGACCTTCGGCAACGGCGGCGGGACGGCGGCCGACGAACCGTCGGCGTCGGCGCCCGCCGGGTCCGGATCGGGCTCGACGGGCGGTGCGAAGACGGGGGGCGCGAAGGCCGAGGGAAGAAACGATTCTTCAGGCTCGGACAACACCTCGGACGACCCCCTGGCCGGCACAGGCAGCGAGGTCGCCGTACCCCTCGGGCTCACCGCGGCCGCACTGGTCGCGGCGGGCGGCGCGGCCTGGATCTGGGCACGTAAGCGCCGCGCCGGCGCCGGGCCCGCAGTCGGCACAGGCACCGGCGCAGGCGCGGGCGCGGGCACCGGCGCAGGCGCGGGCGCGGGCACAGGCGTCGGCACAGGCGCGAGCTGATCACTCATCAACACCCGAGGGGAGCCTTCACGGTGACGAACAGACCTCGTGCCGCCGTAGCGGCAGCCGGAGCCCTGCTCAGCCTGCTCGGCCAGGGGATGGCGGCGGCCGAGGACGCGGCGGAGCCCGCACACGCGGTGTCCGGCGGATACGCGAGCTGGGCCCTGACCCTGACGGCACCGGCCGACCAGGACGTGTCGGTCACGCCCGGGGCACCGGCCGCACGCGGGTCCGGAGACCGGAGCTGGTTTCCGGTCGGCGGCGGCAGCGTGGACCCCGGCGCCGGGGACGCGGCCGTCGACTTCACCGGCACGGTCCGCCTCGGCCTTCCCGGGGACGGCGCGGATCAACTGACCCTGAGCGACCTGAGACTGCGGCTGGACGACAGCACCGGAACCCTGTACGCGCGGTACGAGCGGGCGGAGTCGGCCGGGCAGACAGGCGCTCTGCCCCTGGCCACCGTCCGCAGGGGTGCCACGCCACCGACCGTACGCGGTGGCGGGGTGACATGGTCCGGCCTGCGGGTTTCCCTGACCCGTGAGGGCGCCGGGCTCCTCGCCGACTGGAGCGGGCAGCCGTACGAGCAGGGGGACGAGCTCGCTCCGCTCGACGTCACCGTGGGCACGGGCACCGACGGCGCGCCCGAAGCGGAACAGCCAACCCCCAGCACCCCCGGCACACCCAGCACTCCCGGCACCGGCAACACCGGTGACACGTCCGGTGACACATCCGCGCTCTCGGCGACGGCGGCGCACCCGAGCCTGGTGGCCGGTGGCGAACAGCGGGTCACGGCCGAGGGCTTCGCGCCGGGCGAGGTCGTGCTCGTGGCGATCGACGACGACACCCGCTACCAGGCTGCGGCCGCCGCGTCGGGCCGGCTGACCAGGGCGTTCCCGGTGTACGCCAATGCCGCCGAAGGCACGCACAAGGTCGAGCTGTACGCGGTGACCGGCGGTCGCCGAGCCGTGGCGGAGTTCACCGTACGCGCCCTCGAACGGTCCTCCGCACCGTCCTGAGCCGTCGGCGTACCCCACCCCAGAAGCCAACTCCCGCACCACAGCGCGCCATGGAAACCCGGCACCGAGAAACCCGACACCGAGAAAGGTGCTCACACATCATGAGAGCTCTGTTGTCCGCCCGTACCACCGTCCGAGCGGGCCTCGCGGTCAGCGCCTCCGCCGCGCTCACACTCGGCCTGGCCACCGCAGCCTCTGCTCAGCCTTCTGCCGCCACCGCGACCCGGACCGTCACGGACGGGGGCATCACGTACACCCTGTCGCTGACCGCCCCGGACAACGCCGCCGCCTCCGGCCAGGTCGTCACCGTCACCGGCTCCGGCTACAACCCGCTCCAGGGCATCTACGTCGGTCTGTGCGCGGTGGACGGCGCCCCGGGCGCGAACAAGCCGACGCCGTGCCTGGGCGGTCAGGACCAGTCCGGCTCCACCGGCGCCTCGCACTGGGTGTCCAACCTCGGCGGCGGCACCCTGCCCAACAGCTCGGCGTTCGGCTCCGGCGGCTCCTTCAGCGTGAGCATCTTCGTCAAGGCCGATCTCGGCAACGGCTCTGTCTGCGGCGAGACCGTCGAGTGCGCCATCGTCACCCGCGCCGACCACACCGATTCGAGCGACCGCAAGTACGACGTCCACGTCCCGGTGACCTTCAACTGACCGCCGACTGACCGCCTGCGAGCTGCCGAGTGCCCGGGCCCGTCGCGGCTCACGCGTGAGGATTTCGATGACAGACACCACGACAGCCCGGCACCGCCCGGGCACCGGACCACACAGACGCAGACCCCGACCAGCCAGACCCCGACTCGCCAAGCCCCGACTCGCCAAGCCCCGATTCGCCAGACCCCGGCTGCGCGGCCTCCTGCCGGCCGTCGCCCTGCTGTGCGCCTCGGTCGCCGCGGGCCCGGCCGTACAGGCCGCCGACACGCCGAAGACCGGCCTGGGCAAGCACGGTCAGAAACTCACCGTCTCCGCCTCCGCGAACCTCGACCCGGACGGCGACACGATCCGCGTGACCGGCGAGGGTTACGACAACACCAAGGGCATCTACGTCGCCCTCTGCAAGGACAACGGCGACAACCGGATCCCCACCCCCTGTCTGGGCGGCGCCGACATGACCGGTGGCGGCGGCTCCTCGCAGTGGATCGTGCCCAAGGGCGGCCCGTACGAGGGCGACCTCGCCATCGCGTACGGCGACGGCGGCACGTTCGACGTCGGGATCGAGGTCAAGGCCGAAGGCGACGGCCTGGACTGCTCCGAGGTGACCTGCGCGGTCGTCACCCGGGTCGACCACCGGGCCGGCGGCGACCGCTCCCAGGACGTCCGTATCCCCGTCACCTTCAAGGGCCAGGCCCCCGGCGGCGGTGACCCGGGCGACGGTGACGGCGGCGGGGTGGACGTGCCCGCCGGCACCGTCACGTACCGCTCCGCCGCACAGTTCGCCGGAGCCGGCAAGCCGCTCGACGTCCTGCTGCACCCGGACTCGCGCACCCTCTACGTCGGCGCGGACAACCTCCCCGACACCGCCGACGTCGACGAGCGGGGCCTGTACGTCCTCGACCCGGGCGACGGAGCGGTACGCAGCCGGATCAGCCAGGCGCCGAGCGCCACCGGCGCCCTGCGTCCTGCGGCCGCGGCCCCGATCGCCGCCCCGCTCCCCGGCGACGGGGTGGTCTACCGCTACCCGCTGCGCGGGGTCGGCACCGCCAAGGACGGCGACGCCGCGGCGCGGGGTGTGTGGCTGACCGGCGCCGCCATCACCGACATCGGCCCCGGCACCACCGGCACGGCAGGTTCAACAGTCCTGGTCGCCCAGGGCGACGCCCTCTCCGAGATCGACACCGCCACCGGCACCGCACGGCGCACCATCACCCTCGAGGGCGGTCGGCGCCTGGCCGTCGACCCGGCCCGCAAGGCAGCCTGGTCCGCCGGCTCCTCCGGCGGACCGCTGCGCCGCGTCGACATCTCCGGCACCACGGCGTTCACCGTCACCGCCACCGCGCAGCTCCCGAACGGCGCCGTCGGGTTCGTCGAGACGGACCCGGCCACCGGCAATGTCTGGGTGGGCGTCGGCGGCTCCGTTCTCGTCTTCGACCGGGACGCCGAGCGGCTGGCCACCATCGAGGGCACCGACGGAACTGACGGAGCCGACGGGGCCGCTGCCGCCGCCTTCGACACCTCCACCGGCCGCGCCTTCGTCGTCCGCCAGGACGGCGGCGACACGGGCGGCGGGGACGACAACAACGGCTCGCTGACGGTGTACGACACCACGACGTACAAGGAGGCCGCGGAGCCGGTCACCCTGGCGGGCAACCACTCCCAGTCCGGCTCGGCGGCGCTCGCCGTCGCCCCGGGCGGCGGCACCGTCTATGTCACCAGCCCCGCCGAGGGCAAGATCACCAAGCTGGTCCGCCGGATGTCGCCGAAGGTCACCCAGGCGCCCACGGACCGGTCGGCGAGGCCCGGCGAGACGGTCACGTTCACCGCCGCCGCCGAGGGTGAGCCGAAGCCCTCCGTACGCTGGCAGGTCAGCCGCGACGGGTCCCGGACCTGGACCGATGTCGAGGGCGCGACCGGGAACGCGTACACCTTCGCCGCGCGGGCCGCACACGACGGGTACCGATACCGCGCCGAGTTCACCAACGCCGGCGGAACCACCCGCACCGCATCGGTGACGCTCACCGTCACCGAGGAGGGCGACGGCCCGGGCGGCGACGGCGGGAACGGACACGGCGACGGCGAACCGTCCGGCGCGAAGACCGTCACCGGCCCCGAGGGCCAGAAACTCACCGTCACCCCCGTCAACAACCTGGCCGTCGACGACCAGAAGCTGAAGATCACCGGCAGCGGCTACGACGAGACCAAGGGCATCTACGTCGCCCTGTGCGTCGACAACGGCGACGGCGAACTGCCCACACCCTGCATCGGCGGGGTCGATATGACCGGCGGCTCCCACACCTCCGCGTGGATCTCCTCCGCCCCGCCCGACTACGGCGAGGAGCTCGCGATCCCGTACGGCGAGAGAGGCACCTTCGAGGTCGAACTCACCGTCGGCGCCAAGGACGAGTACACCGACTGCTTCAAGGTCACCTGCGTCCTGGCCACCCGGGCCGACCACACCCTCTCCGGAGACCGCTCCCAGGACGTCAAGGTCCCGGTGTCCTTCGTGGGCCAGCCCCCGGTGGACACGGACGACGACACCGGAGCGGACGACGGAGGGACCAGCGGCTCGTCGGGCTCCGACTCGACCGGCGGCACGGCGAGCGGCGGCAGTTCCGGAGGCGGAGCGACATCCACGACCGGTCCCTCCGGCAGCCTGGCCGCCACCGGCATCACGGTCCTCGGCCTCGCCGCGGTGGCCGCCCTGCTGATCGCGGCGGGCTGGCTGGTCCACTCGCGAAGTTCCCGACGCGCTGTCGACAACTGACTGGAGGTCCGCTGTGCACCAGAACGTCCCGTTCTCCACGCTGATCCGCACGGCCTCGCATGAGCAGCACACCGAGGCCGAGAACTCCAGCTTCATGACCAACCTCCTCGGCGGCGCGCTCGGCGTGGAGGCGTACACGCGCTACACGGAACAGCTCTGGTACGTCTACCAGGCGCTCGAGGACTCCGCCCACGCCCTCCGGGACGACCCGGTCGCCGGGCCGTTCATCCGGCCCGATCTGTTCCGCGTCTGCGAGATCGAACGCGACCTCTCCCATCTGCGCGGACCCGGCTGGCGCGAGCGGATCAGCGCCCTGCCCGCCACGCTGGCGTACGCGGCACGGGTCGGGGAGTGCGCCAGAACCTGGCCCGCCGGGTATGTCGCGCACCACTACACCCGCTACCTGGGCGATCTGTCGGGTGGTCAGATCATCCGTGCCAAGGCCGAGAAGATCTGGGGGTTCGCGCACCGGGGAGACGGCGTCCGGTTCTATGTCTTCGAACGCATCGCCAATCCGGCCGCCTTCAAGCGGGACTACCGCGCGCTGCTGGACGCGATCGCGGTGGACGACCTGGAGAAGCAGCGCGTCATCGACGAGTGCAACCGCGCCTTCGACTTCAACGGGGCCGTCTTCCGCGCACTGGGCGAGGAAGCCAGGCCGGCGGCGTGACCCCGAATCCCGGCACCCAGCTGACCCCACCGCGAACCCCGGCACCCACCGCGCCGGTACCTCTGGCGCGAGGCGGCGGCCGGGGCACCACCTGGCTCCTGACCGCAGCCATGGCCATGGCACTCATCCTGCTCGTCCTCGCCTCCGCCGGGCTCGGCGCGTATCCCCTCGCGATCGGGGAGGTGCTCGGTTCGATCCAGCACCGCATCGGGCTCGGCGGCGCGGCCCTGGACCGGGTCGGCGAATCGGTGCTGTGGAACGTGCGCTTCCCGCGCATCGTGCTCGCCCTGCTCGTGGGGGCCTCGCTGGGCTGCGCGGGAGCGCTCATGCAGGGCGTGTTCGGCAACCCACTGGCCGAGCCCGGTGTCATCGGCGTCTCCTCGGGGGCGGCGGTCGGCGCGGTGGGCTGCATCTCGCTCGGGCTGAATTTCCTCGGCAACTGGACCGTCCCCGCCGCCGCCTTCGTCTCGGGCCTGGCGACCGTGCTGCTCGTCTACGGAATGTCCAGGTCGGGCGGGCGCAGCGAGGTGGTCACCCTGATCCTGACCGGCATCGCCGTCAACGCGTTCACGGGCGCTGTGATCGGCCTGTTCATCTTCTTCGCGGACACCGCCGCCATCAACCAGATCACCTTCTGGCAGCTCGGCTCGCTCGCCCAGGCCACCTGGCCGAAGGTCCTCGCGGTCCTGCCGTGCACGCTCCTGGGCCTGATCGCCGCTCCGCTCCACGCCCGCCGCCTCGACCTCCTCGCCCTCGGCGAGCGCCCGGCCCGCCACCTGGGCGTGGACGTGGAGCGGCTGCGGATCGCGCTCATCCTGGTCATCGCCCTGCTGACGGCCGCCGCCGTCGCCGTCTCGGGCGTCATCGGGTTCGTCGGCCTGGTCGTACCGCATCTGCTGCGCATGGCCGCCGGCCCCGGGCACCGCTTTCTGGTCCTCGGCAGCGCGCTCGGCGGCGCGGCGGTGCTCCTCGCGGGCGACCTCGCCGCCCGCACCCTGGCCGCACCCGCCGAACTGCCCCTCGGCGTGCTCACCGCGTTCCTCGGCAGCCCGTTCTTCTTCTGGCTGCTGCGCCGCACCCGACGCCGACAGGGAGGCTGGGCGTGAAGCCGCCGCTCCCCCTCCTCAAGTCACTCCTCACCACCCCCCACCGAACCGCACCCCCCACCCCGTACGAACCCGGGGCCGCCGTCGCCACCGTCCACAACCTGCACATCCGCCTGGGCTCGCACGACGTACTCACCGGAGTCGACCTCACCGCCCACGAGGGCGAAGTCCTCGCCCTCGTCGGCCCGAACGGCGCAGGCAAGTCCACCCTCCTCGCCGCCCTCGCCGCCGACCTGACCCCGCACCAAGGCCAGGTCGTCATCTGCGGGCGCGACGCCCCCGCCTGGTCCGCCCCCGAACTGGCCCTGCGCC
The DNA here is from genome assembly GCF_053890475.1 of Streptomyces sp. LZ34. Taxonomy (NCBI): domain Bacteria; kingdom Bacillati; phylum Actinomycetota; class Actinomycetes; order Kitasatosporales; family Streptomycetaceae; genus Streptomyces; species Streptomyces sp. LZ34. The sequence goes on along the minus strand of NZ_CM132680.1, from coordinate 6,818,474 downwards.
GCGCCGTCCTGCCCCAGTCGGCCTCCCTCGCCTTCCCGTTCACCGTCGAGGAGGTCGTACGCATGGGCCGGGCCCCCTGGTCCGGCACCCCAGGCGAGGACCACGACGACACCGTCGTCGCCTCCGCGCTCGCCCAGACCGAGACCACCGCCTTCGCCACCCGCCCCTTCTCCGCCCTCTCCGGCGGCGAAAAGGCCCGCGTGGCCCTCGCCCGCGTCCTCGCCCAACAGACGCCCCTGCTCCTCCTCGACGAGCCGACCGCAGCCCTCGACCTGCGCCACCAGGAACTGGTCCTACGCATCTGCCGTCGCCGTGCGGCAGCAGGGGACGCCGTCGTGGTCGTCCTCCACGACCTGGGCCTCGCCGCCGCCTACGCGGACCGCACCGCCGTACTCCACAACGGCCGCATCGCCGCCATGGGCCCACCCGCCGAGGCATTCCAGGCCGACCTGCTCACCCACGTCTACCGCCAGCCCGTCGACGTCCTGCCCCACCCCCACACGGGCACCCCGCTCGTCGTGCCGAGACGCACCACGGCGCGGTAGTCGGAGTCCCTACAGAGGTGGGGCAGCCGCGTTCTGCCGCCCCGCCTCAAGACGTCATCACGTCAGCAGGGCGTCTGCGCACCGCCGTCGTTCAGGTTGCCGTCCCAGATCCAGCCCCTGGTCCCGGTGTCGTCGTATTTCGCATGGGTCCAGGTGTTGCCCGCGGAGTTGACCACGTAGCAGTCGTAGGAGAGACGACCGGAAAAGACGGTGATGCTCGTCGAGCACTCGGCGTTAGGGCCGCTGCGCAGCGGCGCGGAGCCATCCCGGTCCAGGAGATAGCCGGTCCCGGTGTCCTTGTCGGACCAGGACGGGTGGGTGCATGCGGCGGTGCCCGTGGTGGCGGCACCGGCCGATGGGGCGGCAGCCAAGGTGGCCGAGCCGACCAGGAGAGGCAGAGCGACCGCTGCCCACATCTTGTTTCTCTTCAACACGTTCCCTTTGCTCTGTGGGGGCCATCCTCATGACGTCCCACGATCGTTTGCTCGTCGAGCATATGTACGAATCCAGCCATGGGTTAGATCATTTTCAGCCACGGAGATCGTGCACCACACGCTGGCTGGTTTTCACCCCTGCGGCGGCCGCCCTATTGGGGGCCGAGGTGGTGCTCGTCGTCCCACTGGAGCACGAACTCGATCGGGATGGTGATCCGCTTCGCCGTCTCGGCCAGCGACTCGTGCCAGAAGACGCCGAAGACCGCGGCGGTGATCCTGGGGTCGGCCGCCGTGACCGGGCGCGTCGATGACGGCGACGCCACGTGATCAGAACTCCGGACAGGCCCTAGTCCCATTGGGTGCAGAGATCCTCCGCGCAGGTGCGGACCCACACACCATGCCCGACCGGAAGGGTGACCGTCCGGTGGTACCGGGAGGTGCCGCCCGGCCCCGCAACAGCCAGATCAATGGTCTGCGAGCAGACGTTCGGCTGATTGGAGATACACAGCTGGGCCACCGCATTCCCGGTGACATCCGGGTTCTTCACATATCCGGTCACCGTGGCTCTGGCCGATGTCCAGCAGATTGTCCCGACACCATAGGCACGAATCTCCGCGTCGTAGTCGCGGCACCCGCTCGTCGGGGCCGGGGATGATGGCCTGGAGTCGAACGGGCTGAACGGGCTGAACGGCAGTAAGACGAGGCCGAGGGACAGCAGGAGCACCAACCCCAGGCCCGCGGCCAGAAGCAGGCGTCGCCGAGCACTGCGCGGGGCGCGCCGGCGCCCGGGCTGTTCGCTGGGGGAAGTCGGCGGTCCGGATGGAGGTGCCGTGTCAGGTGGCGGCTGAGCACCCGAACCGTCGCCGTCATCCGCGCCCGTTGGGGCTTCCGAGACGACGCGGTGTTCGGCAGAGCCTTCAAGAAGGCCTACGAGATCTCACCGGGCGAGTACCGCAAGAGGCACTTCCAGGCCCTGTGACCCGGCCGGTCCCGGCGTTGATACGGCACAGGGCGGCGTCACGCGTACCAGGGCTGCGAGCGGTAAGCATCGCCGGGCTCGGCGGATGCGGCTCAGGTCTCTGTCAGGAGCGGGGCGCGCTTGTCGGGGCCGTCGGGGTCCTCATCAGGCTCGACGTGAGGATTGTGGGCGTCCTCGCCTACGGGCAGCCGGGCGCCCCGGCTCTCGGCGATCCGGTGCGCATCGCGCAGGGACTCGGCCAGGCGTGTGGCGAGAAATCGGAGTTGCACGGGGGTGGCCTTGCGGTCGGCAAGCATGTCGTCGGCGTGGCCGAGCAGTTTGGCGGCCATGTCGAGCTGCACGCGCTCGACGTTGTCGGCGACACGGGACACGTACCCGGTCCCGTCACCGACGACGTAACAGGGCTTCCCCTCCGGAGTGGACCACGGGAGCAGTCGAGCCCCGCTCGGCAGCCTGATCACGTGGTCACCTCCACACCGTGGATGAGGCGCGGGCCGATGTCGACACCGTGCAGCGCCAGCCAGAGCGCCCGGCGTCGTGCCCGCTGTCGCCGCGCCTCCACACGCCGTTCCTGGGCGACGACGTACGGGCGGACGAGTGGGGCCTCCCCGGTACATGGCACGGCCCGCACGGCCCCGACGGACGGGGCAACGGCCCGTGGCCCGGCGGCGGTCATAGGCATGGTCGGCGTGGTGGGAGCGGCGGTGATTAATGGTGCGCGGTGGCGGCCCGGGGCGGGCCAGAGCATTCGCAGCAGCGGCTCGATGAGGCGGGCGATAAAGTCCAGCATGTCGTCAACTCCTTGGGTCGTTGATGGCCACGCCCCGGGCCGTCGCTAGCGGTCGCGGGGGTCCTTCATGTGGACATCGCTGTGTAGCGATCCACTCACAGAGTGAGACGGAACGGGTTAGGCTCGCCAGTAATCAGCAGGTGACAGAGGTTTTGTCACAAGGGGGTTGACGGTGGGCAACACGTACGGCCAATGGCTCAGGGAGCAACGCGAAGCGGCGGGCATGACCCAGCAGGAGCTGGCCGACGCAGCATTCATGACCCGCTCGCACATCGCACACATCGAGGCGGGCCGCCGCTTCCCGTCCAAGGAGGACGCGCGGCGCCTGGACCGGGCTCTGAACACGGGTAATGTGCTGAGCAGCTTCCTGCCGAGTGATGACGCACCGGTCGCCGACTACTTCGAAACGGCCCGGCGACTCGAACAACAGGCGACGGCCATCCGCGAGTTCGCCCTGACACTCGTGCCCGGCATTCTTCAGACAGAGAGGTACATGCGTGCGGTTTTGGAGACCGCCGTCCCTCTCTGGAGTGAGGACGAGTGTGACAGGATCGTTCGCACACGGCTTGAGCGCGCGAAGATCCTCAACGCCCCGGTGACGCCCGTAGTGTGGGTGCTGCTGGACGAAGCGGTGCTGCGTCGCCAGGTGGGCGGACCGGATGTCATGGCGGAACAGATCATGCACATCGTGCGCTTGACGGAGGACCGGCGAGTACGTGTTCACGTACTTCCGAACACCCTTGGCGCTCATCCGCTCCAGCAGAGCATGCTGACTCTGATGTGGTTCGAGGATCAGCCCCCGGTGGCCTATACCGAAGCAGTGCACATGGCGAAGCTGCACGACAGTCCGCTTCTGGTCGAACGGCTCCGGGCCTCCTACGATTGCGCACTGAGCGACGCACTGCCGCGGAAGGAATCACTCGCCTTGTTGAGGGCAACAGCGGAGGAATACGGACACCATGGCTGAGCACACCATCCTGGATGCTGGCAGGCTGAGCGGCTGGCGCAAGTCGTCCTACAGCGGGAACAACGCGGACAGCTGCATAGAAATCCTGGACGACTACCCGTCAGGCGTCCCCGTCCGTGACTCCAAGACCGTCCACGGCCCCGCGGTGGTCTTCTCCGCGGACAGTTGGTCGTTGTTCCTCGCAGCCCTCAAGGACGGGAATTTCCCCACCTGAGCAGCCCGCCAAGTTGCACACCCGATCCTCACTGCCGGGCCACGCGAGTTCGACTCCGGCCCGACGGCAGATGCCGAGCCAGCGGCCTTCGGCTGGCTCGCGCTCAACCCATAGAACAGCGCGTACGATCCTCGCCCTTGAAGCCGGCTGTGCGCCGCGAAGTTCCTGCCCACAAGATCAGGGTCAGGAACGCCCCGTCGACCGATCGCTGGCGGTGCACTCTCCCCCACCGCCCGGTAAGCACCACCAACGGGAATGTCGGCCGAGCCGCCCGATGACGCGACGCCCAAGGCCTGTACCTGCCCCTGGGCACCAGGGGTTTCCGCCGCCTCCTGGAAGAGCCGACGGGCTACATTCCACTGCTCCTCCGACAATCGATGCGGATTTCCCGCAAACGGTTGTGCGACGATGCTGGCCCCTACCACTGCCGGATCGTCCAGGAAGCTCTCGCGAGGAATCGGCGCGTCCAGCCAGTGGTCCACCTCCAATGGGACGTACCAGCGAACGCCTGGGGCTTCACGCCAATACGAGGCGTCATTGGACGCATCCCTGGAGGGTGATCCTGTCAGGTGACCGCGTGCAACAAGGCCGCCGTCAGCCCCCGATAGCCACAGAACGAACCGGTCCCCCACCCCCAGCTCGCCCCGGAACCGATGAACACTCCATGACGTCAGCTTCTGGCCGTCAAACCGGAACCTGTCGAGGTCGAACTTCCTGCGATTGCACGAGAGTAACCAGGCATTCATCGCTGTGTCCTCACTGCAAGATCATTGTCCGTGGGCCGGACGTGGACATGCTCACCATCAACAGCCGGACGGCCCGCGCGCGGCGCCGCCGTATCCGCTGACACCAAAAACCCCAGCTCAGACACTGTCTGGGCTGGGGTTCCAGTGGAGCCGCCTAAGGGAATCGAACCCTTGACCTACGCATTACGAGTGCGTCGCTCTGGCCGACTGAGCTAAGGCGGCATGCCGCCTGGCCAGACTGGCATCAGCAGCGTCGCCAAGTCTACACAGTTTCGAGGGGTGCTCCGTACGGGGTTGATCTCGAACCGGGCGTGAGGCGTTCCCGCTGGTCAGGTGCAGCGTTTGGCGGGGGACGGCGGGGTGCCGGTCAGGAGGTAGGTGTCGATGGCGGTGTCGATGCAGGTGCTGCCGCGGCCGTAGGCGGTGTGGCCGTCGCCGTCGTAGGTGAGGAGGGTGGCGGAGAAGAGCTGGGAGGCCAGGGAGCGGGCCCAGGTGTAGGGGGTGGCGGGGTCGCGGGTGGTGCCGACGACGACGATGGGGGCGGCGCCCTTGGCGTGCAGGGGGTGGGGGGTGCCGGTGGGGCGCACGGGCCAGTAGGCGCAGTTCAGGGCGGACCAGGCGAGGGTCTTGCCGAAGACGGGGGATGCCTTCTGGAAGGTGGGCAGGGACTTGCGGACATCGGCGGGGGTGTGGAAGGCGGGCGGGAGGTCGAGGCAGTTGACGGCGGGGTTGGCGTACATGAGGTTGGCGTACGAGCCGTCGCCGTCGCGCTCGTAGTAGAGGTCGGCGAGGGTGAGCAGGCCGCTGCCGTCGCCGCGCATCGCCGAGCGGAGGGCGGTGCGCAGCTGGGGCCAGGCGCCCTCGTCGTAGAGGGCGGCGAGCACGCCGGTGGTGGCCAGGGACTCGCCGAGGCGGCGGGGCTCGCCGGTGGGCACGGGGTGGGCGTCCAGGCGGGTGAAGAAGGCCGTGAGCCGCTCGCGGGCCTGGGTGACGTCCCCGGTGCCCAGGGGGCAGCCCGTGCGACGCACGCAGTCCTTGGCGAAGGCGGTGAAGGCGGTCTCGAAGCCGGCGGTCTGGTCGCGGTTGATCTGTTCGGAGGACAACGCCGGGTCGAGCGCGCCGTCGAGGACGAGGCGGCCGACGCGGCGTGGGAAGAGGTCGGCGTAGGTCGCGCCGAGGAAGGTGCCGTACGAGGCGCCGACGTAGGTGAGCTTCCGGTCGCCCAGGACCGCCCGCAGCAGGTCCATGTCGCGCGCCGCCTCCACGGTCGAGACATGGCCGAGGATTTCGCCCGAGCGGGTCGCGCAGCCGCGCGCGAACTTCTGGTACGAGGCGACGAGGCGACGGGTCTCGGCGGGGGCGTCGGGGGTCTGGTCGGTCTGGGTGAAGACGTCCATCTGCTTGTCACCCAGACAGGTGATGGGCTCGCTGGCGGCCACGCCGCGCGGGTCCATGGCCACCATGTCGTAGCGGGCGCGGACCCGGGCCGGGTAGCCGATGCCCGCGTAGCTCTGCAGATAGTCGATCGCGGAGCCGCCCGGGCCGCCGGGATTGACCATGAGGGAGCCGAGCCGCTTGCCCGGGCCACTGGCCTTCTTGCGGGACACCGCGAGCTTCAGGTCATGGCCGTCGGCGGGCCGGGTGTAGTCCAGCGGGGCCTTCAGCGTGGCGCACTCGAAGCCCGCGCCCCCGGCGCATTCCTGCCAGCTCAGCTTCTGCTCGTAGTACGCCGCGAGGGCGGCCCGGGCCGCCGCCTTCGTCGGCGGTGGGGTGCGCGGCGAGGCGGCGCCGGAGGTGCAGCCGGAGAGCAGCAGGGCGACGGCCGCGAAGGCGGCGCCGGTGGCGTTGAGCGTGCTGCGGCGGATGTCCATCGGCAGTCCTCGATCGGTTCGGATATCCGGAGCGTAGCCGCATCGACGCGTTCCGTGCTCATTGGTGGACACGCCTGTGGATCACGCCTGTGGACAAGGGCGGACTCGTAGTACGGGTGATCGCGGATGCCGCGGGCTCAGCCCGCGCGCAGCGCCATGGCCATGGCCTCGACCGCAAGCAGCGGCGCCACATTGCGGTCCAGCGCCTCACGGCAGGCCCTGATCGCCTCTATCCGGCGCAGCGTCCGCTCCGGCTTGGAGCCGGCCGCGATCCGCTCGATCGCGTCCTGGACGTCGGTGTTGGCGAGGGCCGTACGCGAGCCGAACTGGAGCGCGAGCACATCCCGGTAGAAGCCCGCGAGATCGGTCAGGGCGAGGTCGAGGCTGTCGCGCTGGGTGCGGGTCGCGCGGCGCTTCTGGCGGTCCTGGAGCTCCTTCATGGCTCCGGCGGTGCCGCGCGGCAGCCGTCCGCCCGTCCCGGCGGCGGCTCCCAGGGCGGCGCGCAGCTCCTCGGTCTCCTTGGTGTCGGTCTCCTCCGCGACCTGCTTGGCGTCCTCCGTCGCCGCGTCGATCAGCTCCTGGGCGGCCTTCAGGCAGCCGCCCACGTCGTCGACCCGGAGGGGCATCTTCAGCACCGCCGCGCGGCGGGCCCGCGCCCGCTCGTCAGTGGCCAGCCGGTGGGCCCGGTCGATATGGCCCTGGGTGGCCCGGGCCACGGAGGCGGCGAGCCCGGGCTCGATGCCGTCCCGGCGGACGAGGAGGTCCGCGACGGCGTCCACCGGCGGCGTGCGGAGGGTCAGCAGCCGGCAGCGGGAGCGGATCGTGGGCAGCACATCCTCCAGGGAGGGCGTGCACAGCAGCCACACCGTACGAGGCGCGGGCTCCTCGACGGCCTTCAGCAGGACGTTTCCCGCGCCCTCGGTCAGGCGGTCGGCGTCCTCCATGACGATCACCTGCCAGCGGCCGCCGGCCGGCGAGAGCTGGGCGCGGCGGACGAGGTCGCGGGTCTCCTTCACGCCGATGCTCAGTTGGTCCGTACGCACCACATCGACGTCGGCGTGCGTCCCGATCAGCGTGGTGTGGCAGCCCTCACAGAAGCCGCAGCCGGGGGCGCCGCCGAGCGCCCGGTCGGGGCTGACGCACTGCAGCGCGGCGGCGAAGGCGCGGGCAGCGGCGGCACGGCCGGAGCCGGGGGGGCCGGTGAACAGCCAGGCGTGGGTCATCTTCGACGAGGCGGGGGGCTCGCTCCCGGCGCCGGCCGACTCACCCGCGGGCGCGGCGGCCGACGCGGCGTCGGACGCGGCGGCCGCGACCAGCGCGTCCGCGTCGCGCGCGGCAGCGGTCAGCTGGCTCGCCACCCGGTCCTGTCCGACCAGGTCGTCCCACACCGCCATGACCGCCTCCGCCGCTCGTCCTCAGGGCATCCCATTGTGGGTCATCCCGCTGACAAGCACCGACAGCGCGGGCAGCGCGGGCAGCCTCACCAGGTCAGCGGCGGCGCCCGTCCTCGTCGTCATGCGGGCCCAGCAGCTCGTCGGCCAGCGTCGGCAGGTCGTCCAGCGGGGTCTCCTCCGCCCACTCCGGGCGGGGCCGCTGCCGGGGGCGGCGCGGCGGCTCGGGCTGCCGGGGCGGCTGCCCCTCGCCGAACTGCGGGAGCTCGCGGGTGCGCTCGTTGCCCTGCCCGCCGCCCTGCCCGCTGTCCTGCGCAGCGCCTTCCTCCGGCCGGAACAGCCACGGCGGCACCCGGTCCGCCGGGTCGCCCGACCGGGAGTCGCCGGACCGGGACTCGGCGGGCCGGTCGTCCCGTACGGGCGGCAGGACGGCTGTCTCGTCGGCCGCGCCCGCCTGCGGGGAGGGCGGCTGGGGCAGTACGGCCGTCTCCTCGGCGTCCGAGCCGCCCTGGGGCCGTACGGGCGGCAGCACGGCGGTCGCGTCGGCGTCGGCGGCCCCTCCGCCTGGGCGGGCGGTCCCGAGGTCGACGCGCGGTGTCTGGACGGTCTTCGTCGTGTCCGCGTCGTCGGCCGGGGCGGGGGCCGGCGGCGGGACCGCGGCCGGGGTCTCGACGGTCGGCGCGTCAGCACCCGCGGTCGGGGAAGCACCCGCGGAGGGGGGAGCAGCCGGGACCGGCGGGGCGGGCGGCGTGCTCGCGGAGCCGGACGTGCCCGACTCCGCCGCCAGCCGCGCCTCCTCGGCCCGCAGCAGCGCCTCCTCCGCCTTGCGCTGCTTCTCCAGGCGGCGCTCCTCCGCCTCGGCCCGCAGCCGGGCCTCCTCCTCGGCCTCGCGGCGGCGCCGCTCCTCCTCGGCGGCGCGGGCCCGGTCCTCGGCCTCGATGCGCTTGCGCTCCTCCTCGGCGCGCCGCTGGGCGTCCTCGGCCCGCTTGCGGGCCTCCTCCGCCTGCCGCTCGGCCTCGCGCTGGCGGGCCTCCTCCAGCTCGATGCGCTTGCGCTCCTCTTCCTCGGCGCGCGCCTTGGCGAGGGCCTCCTGCCGCTCGCGCTCCAGCCGCTCCTCCTCCGCCTTGCGGCGTGCCTCCTCCTCGGCCTTGCGGCGAGCCTCTTCCTCGGCCTTGCGCCGGGCCTCCTCCTGGGCCTTCACCTCCGCCTCGGACAGCGGCAGCATCAGGTCCAGGCGGTGGCGTACGACGGCGGTGACGGCCTCGGGCAGCTGGCCGGCGTCGACGACGAGGTAGCGGGCCGGGTCGGCCGCCGCGAGGGTCAGGAATCCGTTCCGTACCCGCTGGTGGAACTCGGCGGGCTCGGACTCGAGCCGGTCCGGGGCCTCGGTGAAGCGCTCCCGCGCGGTCTCCGGCGCGACGTCGAGCAGCACGGTCAGATGCGGTACGAGGCCGTTGGTCGCCCAGCGCGAGATACGGGCGATCTCGGTCGGGGCGAGGTCGCGGCCCGCGCCCTGGTAGGCGACGGACGAGTCGATGTAGCGGTCCGAGATGACGACCGCGCCGCGCTCCAGCGCCGGGCGGACCACGGAGTCGACGTGCTCGGCGCGGTCGGCCGCGTACAGCAGCGCCTCCGCCCGGTGCGAGATCCCGGCCGAGGAGACGTCGAGCAGGATCGAGCGGAGCCGCTTGCCGATGGCGGTCGCGCCCGGCTCCCGGGTCACCACGACCTCGTGGCCCTTGGCCCTGATCCACTCCGCGACCGCCTCGACCTGGGTGGTCTTGCCCGCTCCGTCGCCGCCCTCGACGACGATGAAGAAGCCGGTCCCGGCCGGTGCCTCCACGGGGTCGGCGCCGCGCAGCGCCTCGCGCAGGTCGTGCCGGAGTGGCACGCCCTGGCGGTCGTCGGTCTTGCCGAGGACGAGGGCGGCGACGGGCAGCAGCAGCGCGCCGACGAGCATGAGGGTGAAGGCCGCGCCGCCGTGGGCGAAGACGAAGTCGCCGCTGCCCAGCCGGTGCGGTCCGATCACGGCGGCCAGCAGCGGAGCGGCGACCGCGCCGAGCCCGACGAAGACGCGGACGACGGCGTGCAGGTGCTCGGTCGTACGGGCCCGGCGGGACTCCTCGGTCTCCTGGTCGAGCAGCACGTGACCGGTGTTGGCGGCGATCCCCGCCGAAACCCCGGCGACCACGGCGATCAGCACCACGGTCGTGGCGTCGTGGACCAGGCCCGCGACCAGCAGCGCCAGCCCGGTCAGCGCGATCGCCAGCGCGAGCAGGCGGCGCCGCGACAGGCCGGGCAGGACCTTGGGGGCCCAGCGGATGCCGACGGCCGGGCCGCCGCCGAGGGCCAGGACGAGCAGCGAGAAGCCGACCGGCCCGCCTCCGAGGTCGACCGCCTGTAGCGCGGCCACGCCCACGGCGGCGGCGACCGCGGCCGCGACGGCGGCGCAGGCGAGGACCAGCAGCGGGACGGCGCCGGTGCGGCCCTTGTCGGGGCCGGAGCCGGACGCGGCGCGCGGGCGGCGCAGCCCCTCCAGCGGGGAGCGCGCGCGGGGGGTCTGCGCGCCGGGCAGCTCGACGAAGTACAGGATCGACACGGAGGCGGAGAAGAGTCCGGCGGCGACGTACGAGCCCAGGGCCGCCTGGTGGCCGTCGAACCACACGACGCCGGTGGCGAGCAGCCTGGCGAAGAGCGTGGCGACGAGCAGCGCGGCGGCGGCGATGGGCAGTGCGACGAAGTTCGTACGGAGCCACAGCCGGCGCAGCGCGTCGAGGTGGTCCGGCAGCGGGCGGACGGCCGCGCCCTCGGCCGGCGGGGCCGGGAGCAGCCCGGGCGCCGCGCCGTCCTTGGCCACGGTCCACAGCCGCTCGGCGACGCCGATGACGAAGGTGGTGATGAGCAGCCAGGCGACGGCGTCGTCGGGGGTCCAGTCGATCCACAGCGGGGCGACGACGAGCAGAGCCAGCCGCACCACGTCCGCGCCGATCATGGTCCAGCGGCGGTCCAGCGGCCCCGACGGGCCGACCAGCGCGGACAGCGGGCCGAGCAGCACCGCCCCGAACAGCACCGTCGCCAGGAGCCGCACGCCCAGGACCGCCGCGACGGCGAGGGCCGCGCCGCGGTAGCCGTCGCCGAAGGCGCCCGTGGCGACGGACGCCTGGAGCGACAGCAGGACGAGCACCAGGACGGCCAGCGCGTCCGCCGTGCCGCCGACGAGCTGGGCGCTCCACAGGCGGCGCAGCGGCGGATGGCGCAGCAGGGCTCGTACGGCACGCTCGCGGGAATCCGCCGCAAGGGCGCCGGATGTGGGGGTCACGTCCGTAGGCTGCTCTCGCGTCATCCCGCCAGCCTATCCGGATCACGTGAATACACGGCTACCCGCCCGAACAAACGGGCGGGCGTCCGTGTGATCCGCCGGGTTCAGCCGACTTTGGCCACCGGGTTCGGTGGGCCTCGGCCACCTGGTTCAGCCGTCTGGTTCAGCCGACCGATTCAGCCGTCTGGTTCAGTCGGCGTCGGCCGCCGGCTTCGTGGCCGCCTTGGCCGCCGTCGCCGTCTTCTTCGCCGCGGTCTTCTTCACCGCGGTCGTCTTCTTGGCGGCGGTCTTCTTGGCGGCGGTCGTCTTCTTGGCCGCCGTCTTCTTGGCCGTCGTCGTCTTCTTCGCCGCCGTCTTCTTGGCGGTCTTCTTGGCCGGGCTCTTGGCGCGCTTCTCGGCGAGCAGCTCGAAGCCGCGCTCCGGGGTGATCGTCTCGACGTCGTCGTCGCGGCGCAGGGTCGCGTTGGTCTCGCCGTCGGTGACGTACGGGCCGAAGCGGCCGTCCTTGACCACCACCGGCCGCTCACTGACCGGGTCGGTGCCCAGCTCCTTCAGCGGCGGCTTGGCCGCGGCCCGCCCGCGCTGCTTGGGCTGCGCGTAGATCGCGAGCGCCTCGTCGAGAGTGATCGTGAAGAGCCGCTCCTCGCTGTCGAGCGAGCGCGAGTCGGTGCCCTTCTTCAGATACGGGCCATAGCGGCCGTTCTGCGCGGTGATCTCGACGCCCTCGGGGTCCGTGCCGACGACGCGCGGCAGCGACATGAGCCGCAGCGCGTCCTCCAGGGTCACCGTGTCCAGGGACATCGACTTGAAGAGCGAGGCGGTGCGCGGCTTGACCGCGTTCTTGCCGGTCTTCGGGGTGTCCTCGGGGAGCACCTCGGTGACGTACGGGCCGTAGCGGCCGTCCCTGGCGACGATCTTGCGGCCGCTCTGCGGGTCGGTGCCGAGCTCGAAGTCGCCGCTCGGCTTGGCGAGCAGTTCCTCCGCGTACTGGACGGTCAGCTCGTCCGGCGGCAGGTCGTCGGGGACGTCGGCGCGCTGCCCGGTTTCGCCCTCGGTCTCGGTCGCCCGCTCGACGTACGGGCCGTAGCGGCCGACCCGCAGCACGATGCCGCCGCCCACGGGGAAGGAGGAGATCTCGCGGGCGTCGATCGCGCCGAGGTCGGTGACCAGGTCCTTCAGGCCGCCGAGGTGGTCGCCGTCGCCGTTTCCGGCCTCAGCGGCGCCGCCCACGGGCCCCGGCGCCGCGCCGCCCCGGGCCTCGGGCGCGGTGGCGCTCTCGCCGAAGTAGAACCGCTTGAGCCACGGCACGGCCTGGGCCTCGCCGCGCGCGATGCGGTCGAGGTCGTCCTCCATCCTGGCGGTGAAGTCGTAGTCGACCAGTCGGCCGAAGTGCTTCTCCAGCAGGTTGACCACGGCAAAGCTCAGGAAGGACGGGACGAGCGCGGTGCCCTTCTTGAAGACATAGCCGCGGTCCAGGATGGTCCCGATGATCGAGGCGTAGGTCGAGGGGCGGCCGATCTCACGCTCTTCGAGCTCCTTGACCAGCGAGGCCTCGGTGTAGCGGGCCGGGGGCTTGGTGGCGTGGCCGTCGGCGGTGATCTCCTCGGCGGCCAGCCGGTCGCCCTCGGCGACCTGCGGCAGACGCCGCTCGCGGTCGTCGAGCTCCGCGTTCGGGTCGTCCGCACCCTCTACGTAGGCCTTCATGAAGCCGTGGAAGGTGATCGTCTTGCCGGAGGCGGAAAACTCGGCGTCACGGCCGTCGCTCGCCCGGCCGCCGATCTTGACGGTCACGGAGTTGCCGACCGCGTCCTTCATCTGGGAGGCGACGGTCCGCTTCCAGATCAGCTCGTACAGCCGGAACTGGTCGCCGGTGAGACGGGTCTCCGCCGGGGTGCGGAAGCGGTCTCCCGAGGGGCGGATGGCCTCGTGCGCCTCCTGGGCGTTCTTGACCTTGCCCGCGTAGGTGCGCGGCTTGTCCGGCAGGTAGTCGGCGCCGTACAGCTGGGTGACCTGCGCCCGGGCCGCCGACACCGCCGTCTCGGACAGGGTGGTGGAGTCGGTACGCATATAGGTGATGAAGCCGTTCTCGTACAGCTTCTGCGCCACCTGCATAGTCGCCTTGGCGCCGAAGCCCAGCTTGCGGCTGGCCTCCTGCTGAAGGGTGGTGGTACGGAACGGGGCGTACGGCGAGCGGCGGTACGGCTTGGACTCGACGGAACGCACCGTGAAGGCGGTGTCCGCGAGGGCCGTGACCAGCCCGCGGGCCCCCGCCTCGTCCAGGTGCAGGACCTGGGCGCCGCCCTTGAGCTGCCCGGTCGAGGTGAAGTCGCGGCCCTGGGCGACACGGCGGCCGTCGACGCCGGTCAGCCGGGCGCCGAAGGTGCCGGGGTCGCTGGTGTCCCCGGCCCGGCCGGTCGCGAAGACGCCGGTCAGGTCCCAGTACTCGGCGGAGCGGAAGGCGATGCGCTCGCGCTCGCGCTCGACGACCAGGCGGGTGGCCACCGACTGGACGCGGCCCGCGGACAGGCCGCGCATGACCTTCTTCCACAGGACCGGCGAGACCTCGTAGCCGTAGAGGCGGTCGAGGATGCGGCGGGTCTCCTGGGCGTCGACCAGCCGCTGGTTCAGCTCACGCGGATTGGCGACGGCCTCGCGGATCGCGTCCTTGGTGATCTCGTGGAAGACCATCCGGCGGACCGGGACCTTGGGCTTGAGCACCTGCTGGAGGTGCCAGGCGATGGCCTCGCCCTCGCGGTCCTCATCGGTGGCCAGGAAGAGCTCGTCCGAATCGGCGAGCAGCTCCTTGAGCTTCCTGACCTGGCTCTTCTTGTCAGCGTTGACGACGTAGACGGGCTGGAAGTCGTGTTCGACGTCCACACCGAGGCGGCGGACCTCCCCGGTGTACTGGTCGGGCACCTCGGCCGCACCGTTCGGCAGGTCCCTGATGTGCCCGACGCTGGCTTCGACGACGTAGCCCGGGCCGAGATAGCCCTTGATCGTCTTCGCCTTGGCAGGCGACTCGACGATGACGAGTCGGCGGCCGCCCTGTGCGGTCTCGCTGGTCGGGGACAACTTCGCTCTTCTCTCCGGTCGACGCTCGGTGAACGGGCACTACTCACGGGTTATGCGTACACGTACACCACTACGGTGACGCTGCGGAGTGTGACGGTACCTCCCGGCCCCGTGTCAAACGGAAAAAGCCCGCAACGCCACTCGAACGGTAACCCGACAAGCGTCCTGTCTGCCGCCCGGACCGGCACTCGGCGTCGTGTGAGAGCCCTGTCAGGCGTAAACCAGGCACCAGATTCCGCCGCTCAGAGCGGCGGCACCGAAGAGAACGGAGAGGACCGCCGAAGCGACAGGGCTCACACCGTGGGCGACCGGCGCACGCAGCCGCGTCCGCGCCGCCGTCCACAGCAGCAGCGCGGCGCCGAACACGACGAATGCCGTACCGGCGAAGATCGCGGGTCCCCTCTCCATGGGGAGAGCGTGGCACCCGCGTGAGGCGTACGCGCGAACCGCGGGTGAACAGCGCACAACCCGCTCTTCCGGGGCTTCCGGCCAAGATCACGCCCCTGGGTGGCAACTTCTTGCCATCCGGGCGGGCTCCGGAGCGTCGCGCGCTCCGGCGCACTACCCCCGCTCCCCCGTCCGTCCACCGGCTCGTCCCCCGGCTACTCCCGTCCGCCCATCGTCCCGTCCACCGGCTCGTCCACCGGACGCAGGAACCCCTGCTCGACCAGAAGCCGGATCGACTCGGGGGTGCGGTCGCGCAGCACCACCGGGTCCTCCCCGAGTAGCTGGGCAATCGCGTCCAGGATGCGGCCCGCGCTGAGCGTGCCGTCGCACACCCCCGCGAACCCCGCACCGACCGTGTCCACCTTCGTCGCCCGCCGCATGCCGCGGTTCTGACGGAGCACCACATGCTCGGGGTCCTCCGCCCCGGGCAGCCCCACCTGCTCCTGGACGACCTCGTCGGCCAGCCGGAAACGGGCGGCCAGCAGCGCCGCGTCGTCGTGCGTACGCAGGAAGTCCTGCCGCTCGAAGTGGCCCACGACCGCCTCCCCCAGCGGCTGCTCCACGGGGTGCGGCCACTCCTCCGCGGTCACGGCCGGGCGGTCGGCCCCGGACTTGCGCAGGGTGATCCAGCCGAACCCGACGGCCCTGGTCTTGCGGGCCTCGAACTCCTCCAGCCAGGCGTCGTACCGCGCGGCGTACGCGGCGGGGCCGGCGAGATGGGCCCCGGCGTCCCGCAGCCACAGCTCGGCGTACTGCGTGATGTCCTGCACCTCGCGCTGCACGATCCACGCGTCGCACCCGCTCGGCACCCAGGAGGCGATCCGCTCGCGCCAGTCCTCGCCCTCCACGTGCTGCCAGTTGGCCAGCAGCTGGCACCAGCCGCCGTCGGTGAGATGACCGGCGGACCGCTGGACCAGGGTGCGGCACAGGTCGTCGCCGGACATCCCGCCGTCCCGGTAGACCAGCCGGCCCCCCTCGGGGGAAGGCGGCGAGATCACGAAGGGCGGGTTGGAGACGATCAGGTCGTACGTCTCGTCGGCGACCGGATCGAAGAGCGAGCCCTCCCGCAGATCGGGCTCCGCCGCGCCGGACAGGGCGAGGGTGAGCCGGGCGATGCGCAGGGCGCGCGGATTGGTGTCCGTGGCGGTGACAGAGGCGGCGTGGCGGGAGGCGTGCAGCGCCTGGATGCCCGAGCCGGTGCCCAGGTCGAGGGCCCGGGCCACCGGCGCGCGGACCGTGAGACCGGCGAGGGTCGTGGACGCCCCGCCGACCCCGAGGACGAGCCCGGAGCGGTCCACGCCGCCCGGAGCGCCACCGGGCCCGCCGATGCCTCCCGCGCCGCCGACCGCACAGCCCAGGTCGGAGACGATCCACCAGTCCTCGCCCCGCGGGCCGCCGTACGGGCGCACGTCCACGGTCGCCCGCACCTCGTCGCCGTCGCGCACCAGCCAGCCGTCGGCGAGGCAGTCCTCGGCGGGCAGCGCGGCGGCCACCCGCCCGTACGCCACCGGACGCTGCAGCAGGAAGAGCCGCACCAGCGTCTCCAGCGGGCTGCCGCCCCGCGTGGCGCGCAGGGCGGGGACGGTCTCGCTGCGCGCCAGGGCGGCATAGGCGGGCGCGCCGAGCAGGTCCAACAGGCCGTCGGCGGTGAAGGCGGCGGCCAGCAGCGCGTCGCGCAGGCGGGCGATGCGCTCGGGGCCGGCGGGGCTGGGGAGTCGGTGCGTACTCACGCCCCCATTGTCGGGGGAACCACTGACAGCGGGCGACGCCGGGCGGGGGCAGTTGAGGGCCGGCGCCGGGCGGTTGGAGTGGGGCGGTCGGCGGGCGGTTGAAGTGGGGCCGACGGCGGGCGGTTGGAGTGGGGCCGGCGGCGGGCGGCGCGGTGGGGGCGCGCCGCCCGCGCGGTCACGACGGCGACGCGGTGCTGGTGCCCTTCGGCTTCTGGCAGCCGGGCTGCTTGGCCATCGCCTTGCCGACATCCCCCTCCTGCAGCTTCTTCAGGGCCTTGTCACCCGAATTGCTGAGCTTGTTGAGCTCGTCGGCGATGCCGTTGAGGCCCTCGGCGAACTTCGCCTTGTTTGAGGTGTCGAGCTTGTCGACGGTCGTCTGGAGGTCCTTGTACGCCTTGGAGGTGGCGTTCAGCTCCTTGACCGCCTGCTTCTGGGTCTGCTCGCCGCCCTCGACGGGCGGGGCGCCCGCGTCCTGCACCGCCTTGCCGAGCGCCGCGTACGCCTCGGAGATGTCCTGGAAGGCCTTGGAGTCCGTCTGCTGAAGCTTCTTGGAGTCCGGCTCGTCGGACGCGGCCTGGATCGAGGCGTTGGCGCTCTGGATCTTCTTCAGCTGCGGCTGCACCTCGTCGCAGACCGTCTTGGCCCAGTCGTTGGCCTTCTTGTTGCTTTCGCTCTCGCCGCCTCCGCAGCCGGTCAGCGCCACGACAAGTGCCGCACCGCCGGACAGTGCCGCCACAAGCTTCTTGTTCACCGGATTGGTCCCTTCCATGGCTCTTCTCGGCCCCGGAACATACACGGCCGAACGGCCGGGGCCCTGGGATGAGCCTCCCTTATGGGACCTTCTGAAGCCATTTGAACCAAGCCAGGTGTGCTGTCTGCCTCACCTTGGGGCCGGGCGCGGAGGCGGGCGGACAGGGTGCCGACACACCCTGTCCGCCCGCCTGTCGCAGGGCTCTCCCCCCGCCGGCCCGCGGCCCGCTCCCCCGGGTCAGGACACCACCGCGGCGTCGGCTGACTTGCTGACCCGCTCGGTGTTGTCTTCGTCACCCACCACGATGCCGCGCCGCTTGGACACATACACCGCGGCGATGATGATCAACAAAGCCAGCGTCGCGATCCCGGCCCGCAGACCCGGGCTGGCGTTGTCCCCGTAGGAGAACTTCACCACCGCCGGGGCGATCAACAGCGCCACCAGGTTCATGACCTTCAGCAGCGGGTTGATCGCGGGGCCCGCCGTGTCCTTGAACGGGTCGCCGACCGTGTCGCCGATCACCGTCGCCGCGTGCGCCTCGCTGCCCTTGCCGCCGTGGTGGCCGTCCTCCACCAGCTTCTTCGCGTTGTCCCACGCACCGCCGGAGTTCGCCAGGAAGACCGCCATCAGCGTCCCGGTGCCGATCGCGCCGGCCAGGAACGAGCCGAGCGCGCCGACCCCGAGGCTGAAGCCGACGGCGATCGGCGCCAGCACGGCGAGCAGCCCGGGCGTGGCGAGCTCGCGCAGCGCGTCCTTGGTGCAGATGTCCACGACCCGCCCGTACTCGGGCTGCTCGCTGTAGTCCATGATCCCGGGCTTCTCGCGGAACTGCCGCCGCACCTCGAAGACCACCGCGCCCGCGGACCGCGACACCGCGTTGATCGCCAGCCCCGAGAAGAGGAAGACGACGGCGGCGCCGAGGATGAGCCCGACGAGGTTGTTCGGCTGCGAGATGTCCAGGCTCAGGTTCATCTTCCCGGACACGGTCGTGTGCACCTCGGCGATCGCCTCGGCGATGGCGTCGCGGTACGAGCCGAAGAGCGCCGCGGCGGCGAGCACCGCCGTCGCGATGGCGATGCCCTTGGTGATCGCCTTGGTGGTGTTGCCGACCGCGTCGAGGTCCGTGAGCACCTGCGCGCCCGCGCCCTCGACATCGCCGGACATCTCGGCGATGCCCTGGGCGTTGTCGGAGACCGGGCCGAAGGTGTCCATCGCGACGATCACGCCCACGGTGGTGAGCAGGCCCGTGCCGGCCAGCGCGACCGCGAACAGCGCCAGCATGATCGAGGTGCCGCCGAGCAGGAAGGCGCCGTAGACGCTGAGGCCGATGAGCGCCGCCGAGTACACCGCGGACTCCAGCCCGAGCGAGATCCCGGAGAGCACGACCGTGGCGGGACCGGTCAGGGACGTCTTGCCGATGTCCCGCACCGGCCGCCGGGTGGTCTCGGTGAAGTAGCCGGTGAGCTGCTGGATGAGCGCGGCGAGCACGATGCCGATGGCGACGGCGACGAGCGCGAGCACGCGCGGGTCCCCGCTGTGGCCGAGGATCTCGCGGTCGGTGACGCCGTCCAGGTCGGCGTAGCTGGACGGCAGATAGGCGAAGACCGCGGCCGCCACGAGCGCCAGCGAGATCACCGCGGAGATGAAGAAACCGCGGTTGATGGCAGACATGCCGCTGCGGTCGGAGCGCCGCGGGGCCACGGCGAAGATGCCGATCATGGCGGTGACCACGCCGATGGCCGGGACCAGCAGCGGGAACGCCAGGCCCGCGTCGCCGAAGGCGGCCTTGCCGAGGATCAGCGCGGCGACCAGGGTCACGGCGTACGACTCGAACAGGTCCGCCGCCATGCCCGCGCAGTCCCCGACGTTGTCGCCGACGTTGTCCGCGATGGTCGCGGCATTGCGCGGGTCGTCCTCGGGGATGCCCTTTTCGACCTTGCCGACGAGGTCGGCGCCGACGTCGGCGGCCTTGGTGAAGATGCCGCCGCCGACCCGCATGAACATCGCGATCAGGGCGGCGCCCAGGCCGAAGCCCTCGAGCACCTTGGGTGCGTCGGCCGCGTAAACCAGCACCACGCAGGACGCGCCGAGCAGGCCGAGACCGACGGTGAACATGCCGACCACGCCGCCCGTACGGAAAGCGATCTTCATGGCCTTGTGCGAGACAGCCGTCAGATCGACGCCCGATTCGCCCGGGGAAGAGGGCGTGGAAGGGGGCGTGGAAGAGGGGGAACTCCCATTGACGGGAGCGGCCCCGGACAGCTTCTCCGGCGTCGCCTCACGGGCGGCTGCCGCGACCCGCACATTGCTGCGCACCGCGAGCCACATCCCGATATAGCCAGTGGCCGCGGAGAATCCGGCGCCGATCAGAAAGAACACCGATCGCCCGATGCGCTGCTTCCAGTCGTCCGCCGGCAACAGCATGAGCAGGAAGAACACCACGGCGGCGAATACGCCGAGAGTGCGCAGCTGCCGGGCCAGATAGGCATTCGCGCCTTCCTGGACCGCCGCGGCGATCTTCTTCATGGTGTCGGTGCCCTCGTCGGCCGCGAGCACTTGTCGTACCAGCGTCACCGCGACCACGAGTGCCGCCACCGCGACCGCGGCGATCACCAGCACGATCACTCTGTTGTCGTCGGTCAGTTCTGCGGCGGCCAGGGTTGGGGGAAGGTCCAGCGGATGAGGGGTGAGTTGCCCCGCCATTCGTCCTCCTTGACGTTTGGCACATGGGCGCGCAGCAGTTCTGCGACCGCAGAAGAGCCGCCACGCTCAGGCGTCCTGAGCTCAAGATGTGGACGGATTGTAGGGAGCGGCACCGGATCAAAACAGGGCGCCGGAATAGGAATTCGCCCGCACCAGCGAAGATCAATAGGTTTCGGCCTCATGAATTCCCTCGGATGAAGGAAGGCACCTAATTCGCTGACGCATAGATAATGATCTAGATAAACGATCTCAGTGTCATATAAAAAGCCCTGCTCAGCGCATGGCCAGAGCAGGGCAGAGCACCCTGCGCCGACGTCCGCTATGGACCCCGGCGCGAGCTGTGGAGCTACGGCAGAAGAGACTGAGGGGCGGTGGGCCAGCTCATCCGGATCCGGCCGCCGGTCTCGCCCGTCGTCACCTCGACGTCGTCGACCAGCCCGCTGATGACGGCGAGCCCCATCTCGTCCTCGCCCTCGGCCGCCGGCTCCTCGTCCACGTCGGGATGGGAGCCGGGCGTCAGCCCGGCGGATGTCGGCGACTCGTCGCCGACCTCGATGGAGAACTTCTTCTCCTCGTCGGTCAGGACCACCCGCACCGGGGCCTCCACCCCATTGCTCAGGTGGAGCCCGACCGCGCGCGTGCATGCCTCGCCGACCGCGAGCCTCACCTCGTCGAGCACGGCCTCGTCCACCCCGGCCCGGCGCGCCACAGCCGCCGCCACCAGGCGCGCGGTTCTGACGTGCTCGGGCAGGGCACTGAAGCGGAGTTCGACGGTGGCCATGCCATCCCCCTCGGGCGTATGGGCGTGCATCTCAGGGGGCCGGGCGGACCCGCCCGGTACCCCCTCGTTCTTCCGTTGGTGACTGATCAGTCAGTCGCCGCGACGGCGTCATCGACCGAGGTGTGAATCGGGAACACCTTGGTCAGGCCGGTAATACGGAAGATCTTGAGAATGCGCTCCTGGTTGCAGACGAGGCGCAGCGAGCCCTCATGGGCCCGCACTCGCTTGAGCCCGCCGACGAGCACGCCGAGTCCGGTGGAGTCGAGGAAGTCGACGCCCTCCATGTCGACGACCAGGTGGTAATTGCCGTCGTTGACAAGCTCGACCAGCTGCTCGCGCAGCTTGGGCGCGGTGTATACATCAATCTCGCCACCGACCTCGACGACCGTGCGGTCGCCAACGGTCCGGGTCGACAGGGACAGGTCCACGGATCCTCCAGCACCTTGCATCGAGCGGTCGCCCCCCATGGATCGGCAGCCGCGATGGCATTCAATCACTTACCAGCAGGCGCGCACGACGCCTTGAGCCCATTGTCCGTCAGACCAGTGACAGACTCGGTGTCGATGGCCCACAACCAACTCCCGCGGCAGGCGGGCATACGCACCTCACCCCGGACCGTCCTCGGTCGGCTCACCACCGGGGCGGGCCGGGCTGCGCGCATCACTCATACGGAGCACTTGCCCCCGCGTATCGGGACCCATGCCGATTGGCCTCGTCAGATCCGGCCGGAAGTCGTCGATGCCGTCCAGGCAGCCGGAATCGAGCGCCCGTGGGCCCACCAGGCGCGTACGGCCGAGCACGCGCTGCGAGGCGAATCGGTGGTCGTCGCCACGGGCACCGCGTCGGGGAAGTCCCTGGCCTATCTGGCCCCCGTCCTCAGCGCCCTCCTGGACGGCTCAGAGGCGCCCAGCGGACGCGCCACGACCGCCCTGTATCTGGCGCCCACCAAGGCGCTGGCCGCCGACCAGCGGCGCGCGGTGGCCGATCTCGCGGCGCCGCTGGGCACCGGCATCCGCGCCGCGGTGTACGACGGGGACACCCCGGTCGAGGAGCGCGAGTGGGTCCGCCAGTACGCGAACTACGTGCTCACCAACCCCGACATGCTGCACCGCGGCATCCTGCCCGGACACCCCAGGTGGTCCTCCTTCCTGCGCGCGCTGCGCTATGTCGTCATCGACGAGTGCCACACCTACCGGGGCGTCTTCGGCTCCCACGTGGCCCAGGTGCTGCGCAGACTGCGCCGCGTCTGCGCCCGCTACGGATCCTCGCCCGTCTTCCTGCTCGCCTCCGCGACCGCCGCCGACCCGGCCGTCGCCGCGACCCGGCTGACCGGACTTCCCGTCGTGGAGATCACCGACGACTCCTCGCCCCGGGGCGAGGTGGTCTTCGCCCTGTGGGAGCCGCCGCTGACCGAGCTGCACGGCGAGCAGGGCGCCCCGGTCCGCCGCACCGCCACGGCGGAGTCCGCCGACCTGCTCACCGACCTGGCCGTCCAGGGCGTCCGTACGGTCGCCTTCGTACGCTCCCGGCGCGGCGCCGAGCTCATCGCCCTGATCGCCCAGGAGCGGCTCGCCGAGGTCGACCGGTCCCTGGCGGGCAGGGTCGCCGCCTACCGCGGCGGCTATCTCCCCGAGGAGCGCCGCGCCCTGGAGCGCGCCCTGCACTCCGGGGACCTCCTCGGGCTCGCCGCCACCACCGCCCTGGAGCTGGGGATGGACGTGGCCGGGCTGGACGCCGTCGTCCTCGCCGGATACCCGGGCACCCGCGCCTCCGTGTGGCAGCAGGCGGGGCGGGCCGGACGCACCGGCCAGGGCGCGCTGGCGATCCTCGTCGCCCGGGACGACCCGCTGGACACCTACCTCGTCCACCACCCGGAAGCCCTCTTCCGGCAGCCGGTCGAATCCACCGTGCTGGACCCGGACAACCCGTACGTCCTCGCGCCCCACCTCTGCGCGGCCGCCGCCGAGCTGCCGCTCACCGAAACGGACCTGGAACTCTTCGGGCCCGCCACCGAGGAGCTGATGCCACAGCTGGAGCAGCGCAGACTGCTCCGCCGCCGGGCGACCGCCTGGCACTGGACCCGCCGTGAGCGCGCCGCCGACCTCACCGACATCCGCGGCGAGGGCGGGCGGCCGGTGCAGATCGTGGAGGCCGCGACAGGGCGGCTGCTGGGCACCGTGGACGCCTCAGCCGCCCACGCCACCGTCCACGAGGGCGCCGTCCACCTCCACCAGGGCCGGACCTACCTCGTCAAGCAGCTCGACCTCGAGGACTCGGTCGCGCTCGTGGAGGAGGCCTCCCCGCCGTATTCGACGACCGCCCGCGACACCACGGCGATCTCCGTCCTGGAGACCACCACCGAGGTCCCGTGGGGCGACGCACGGCTGTGCTTCGGCTCGGTCGAGGTCACCAATCAGGTCGTCTCCTTTCTGCGTCGCAAGCTGATCAGCGGCGAGGTCCTCGGCGAGTCCAGGCTCGACCTCCCGCCCCGAACGCTGCGCACCCGGGCCGTGTGGTGGACGGTCACCGACGACCAGCTCGAGGACGCCCGCGTCGCCCCCGAAGCCCTCGGCGGCGCCCTGCACGCCGCCGAGCACGCCTCCATCGGCATGCTGCCGCTGTTCGCCACCTGCGACCGCTGGGACATCGGCGGGGTCTCCGTCCCGCTCCACCCCGACACGCTCCTTCCGACCGTGTTCGTCTACGACGGGCACCCCGGCGGCGCGGGCTTCGCCGAGCGCGCCTTCCACACCGCCGCCCGCTGGCTCACGGCCACCCGCGAGGCGATCGCCGCCTGCGAGTGCGAATCCGGCTGTCCGTCCTGCATCCAGTCCCCCAAGTGCGGCAACGGCAACGACCCGCTCGACAAGAAGGCCGCCATCCGCCTCCTGACCACCCTCCTCGCCAAGGCACCGCCCCAGCCGACCGACACCTGACGCCTGACAGCCGGCACCGGGCACCTGACACCTGACGGCCAGCACCGGCCGCCTGCCGCCTGACAGCCGGCACCGGGCACCCAGCACCATCCCGCCCCTGCGCCCGGCTCTGAGGGCCCCTCACGGCCCTCAGAGCCCCTTCCTGGCCCCCTTTCCTCGCAACCACGCGGCCATATATCCGTGCGGCTGTGTCCATAGGCATCCCGGCGGCTTGTCCATGCCCCGGCGCATCCCCGGCGGCTCGGCTGCGGCCCGGCGCAACCCCGGCGGCGGGCGCACGGCCCGCTCCGGCCGCCGCCGCGGCCGCCCGCCCGGCCCATCACCGGGGCGCGTCTCGCCCGGCCTGGGGCCCGGGCGGCTCCGCGGGTCCGGCGCGGGACCGGACTTCGGGGGCGAACGGACCGGCTCGCGCCTCCACCCTGAGATCGGCGATCGCGCCGCGCAGAGCGCACTTCACCACGCGGGCGCCCTGCGCGGCGGCCACCCGCCGGGCGAGTCCGCACGCGGCTTCGGGTCCCTCCAGCCCATGGTCCGCCGCCGCGAGCGCCGCCAGGTCCGCGGCGGCACCGGCCCGGTGGCGGGCCACCATGACCTGTCCGGCGGCGAGCACGACCGCGAACACCGCGCACAGCGCCGTCGCGGTCAGGGCGGCCCACACTGTCGCCGACCCGCGGTCTCCCCAATCCCTCCTCTCCCTCCTCATGGCCCGGCCTCGCCCGTCGGCGCCGCGGCCGATCCTGGCGGCTCCCCGGCCGAGCCGGTCACCTCCTCACCTCGGCCCACCGACTCCTCAGCGAGGGCGACCGCCTCGCCGCGCAGGCGCACCGCCAGTGGGCCAGGGCCGGGCGCGCGGGCCTCGACCCGCACCCGCACCAGGTCGCCCTCGCGCCGCAGCTCGACCCGGGCCCCCCGCGGTGCGGCCGACCGGGCGGCGGCCAGTGCGGCCGCTCGCGGCTCCGACCGCGCGGCGGCGCGCGCCCCGGCCCGTGCGGCGTCCACACATCGCATCTGCCCGGACGCGGCCATCAGGCCCCAGATCAGCATCAGGGCGAACAGTCCCAGTACCGGCAGCGCGACGGCCGCCTCCGCCGTGACAAACCCCCGGTCGCCCGGTCCGTCCGGGCCGCGCCGACCGCCTGGACCGAACCGGCCGGTCGCATCAGAACTGCCCATCGAGCGCCTTCCCGATCACCGACCGCAGCGCTTCGTCGACCGCCCCGCCGGTCACCACCTTGTACAGAACCGCGGCGAAGGCGCATGCCGCGATCGTCCCCATCGCATACTCGGCGGTCGCCATCCCCGCGTCGGCTCGTGCCTTCGCCGCCGCGTACCGCCGCAGACACCACCGCATCACCATGTCGGCCTCCCCGATCTGTGCTGAATCCCGTGCTTCTGACCGCGTGCTTCTGACCGCGTGCTTCTGACCGCGCGCTTCTGACTGCCGCGCTTCCGTTTCCGTGCTTGCTAGTGGCGCCGTGCTGGCTCTGCCGGACGCGCCCCTTCTTCAGCCACCGCCCGCCAGGGCGCCCGCGAGCCCGAGCATCACCGGCGCCACCCCGATCAGCAGGAACGCGGGCAGGTAGCACGCCCCCAGCGGGGCGGTGGCCAGCACGCTCGCGCGCTCCACCCGTTTGTCCGCCTGTCTTCCCTGCTCGGCCCGGCAATCGGCGGCCAGCCGGGACACCGGCCCCACGGCCGGCGCGCCCGTCGTCCCGGCGCGCTCCAGGGCGCGCGCCAGTCCGTGTGCACCGGGCAGAGCTCCCATGCGCCCCCAGGCGGCGGCCGGTTCGCCTCCGAGCCGCAGCTCCGCCGCGGCTTGGGCGAGCCGCTCGCCGACCGGGCCGCCGAGCGACCGCCCCACCGCCTCTGCCGCCTTGCGCGGACCGGCTCCGGCCTCCAGACAGGCGGTGAGCAGATCGGCGGCCAGCGGAAGCTGACGCGCCACGCCGTCCTTGGCGTGCTTGCCGGACCGTCCGCCGCAGGTGGCCTGGCGGTGCCGCTGCCACCGTCTCGCCCCGTATCCGGCGGCGAGGCCCAGCACGCACCCCAGCGGGCCGCCGACCAGGACGAGGCCGGCGAGCAGGGCACCGGCGGCCGAAGCCCAGCCCCGTATCGCGTCGGCCGCCCCGTCGGCGCGCCATCTCTCCCGCAGCCCCGGCCGCCGCCGCTCCTGGTGGGCCTCCGGCAGCAGCACCGTGAGCCGACGCCGGGCGGTCCGCACCCGGCGGGCCTCGGTAACCGCTCCCACGACGGACATGGTGGCGGCCGAGAAGGCCGTCGCGGTCCACAGGCTGTGGACGACTTCAGCCGTCATGACCCTCGCGTCCTTCCTGGCCGGCCGCCGCCCGGATCACCCGCGAGGTCCAGGTGAACCCGGCCCACTCCAGCAGCCCGCCCACCAGCAGGCAGGCCAGCCCGGCCGGGGTGTGCAGCAGCACATGCAGTGGGTCCGCTCCCAGCGCGCTGCCCATCAGCAACCCGAGGACGGGCAGCAGCACCAGCACGACGGCCGTGGCCCGGGCGCCCGCCAGTCGGGAGTGCAGGCTCTGCCGCTGGTCCCGCTCGGCCCGCAGGGCCGCCGCGACCCGGTCGAGGCCGGCCGCGAGGCCCGCCCCCTCGTCGACCGCGACCTGCCAGCAGGCCGCGACCCCGGTGAGCCCCTCCGCACCCGGCGAACGGGCCGCCCTGCGCAGCGCCTCCGGCACATCACCGCCGAACCGCGCCGCCGCCGAGACCAGGCCCCACCGCTCCCCGATATGTCCTGGGGGCGTGGCCAACAGCGCCTCGACCGGTTGCCGCCCGGCCCGCAGCTCGCCCGCCACGGCTCCGCACAGCTCGATCACCGCCGCGGCACGCCACTCCCGCTGCCGGTCGTGCTTCCGCGCCCGCCGCCACCGGCCGACGACCGGCACGGCCGCCATCCCGGCCAGCAGCGGCAGCACCGACGCGCCCACCAGCGCGAGCGCGCATCCCGCCGGCAGACACAGCAGCTCGCGCCCCATCCGCCCGCCGTATGTGGTCCGCCACCGCTCCCGCAGCCAGGCGACCGTCTCGGTCAGCCGGCGCTGTGGATCCGCCCCGGCGGGCCCGACGGCTCCGCCGCCCGCGAACAGCAGCCTGGCCCGTCGCAGATCCCTGTCCCGGCCGGAGAGCAGCCAGGCCGCCGCGCCCGCGCACAGCACGGCCGCGCACAGCGACAGCGCCTCCGGGGCCGCTCCACCGCCCAAGCCCGTCATGCCGCACCCCCGCCGCGTACGCACAGCCGCCGGAGCCGCTCCCAGCCGGCCGCCCTCCCGAATCCCTCGGGGGTCCACACCGCGGCCGGGACGGTCGTGACATAGCCCGCCCGGTCCCGGTCCAGGACGTGCAGCTCAGCGATCTTGCGCCGCCCGCCGCGGTCCCGCACCAGATGGATCACGACCGACAGGGCAGCCGCCAACTGGCTGTGCAGCGCCGCCCGGTCGAGACCGGCCGTCGATCCCAGCGCCTCCAGCCGGGCCGGGACATCCGCCGCGGTGTTGGCGTGCACCGTGCCGCAACCGCCCTCGTGCCCGGTGTTGAGCGCGCCCAGGAGATCGGTGACCTCGGGGCCGCGCACCTCTCCGACCACCAACCGGTCCGGACGCATTCGCAGCGCCTGGCGCACCAGGTCCCGGAGGGTGACCTGGCCCCTGCCCTCCTGGTTCGCGGGCCGGGTCTCCAGCCGGACCACATGCGGATGTTCCGGCCTGAGCTCGGCCGAGTCCTCGGCGAGGACGATCCGCTCGTCGGGCCCGACGAGCCCCAGCAGCGTGCTGAGCAGGGTCGTCTTGCCCGAGCCCGTGCCACCGCTGATCAGGAACGACAGCCGGGCGTCCAGCATCGCCCGCAACAGTTCCTGACCGCCGGGTGGCACGGTCCCCGCCGCTACCAGCTCCTCCAGGGAGAACGCCCGGGGGCGCACCACGCGCAGCGACAGGCAGGTCGACCCGACGGCCACCGGAGGCAGCACCGCATGCAGCCGCGTGCCGTCCGGCAGCCGGGCGTCCGCCCACGGCCTGGCGTCGTCCAGCCGCCGGCCGGCCACAGCGGCGAGGCGCTGGGCGAGCCTGCGCACCGCGGCCGCGTCGGTGAATTTCACATCCGTCCGCTCCAGTCCGGCTCCCCGGTCCACCCACACCTCGTCGGGGGCAGTCACCAGTACGTCCGTGACGTCGGGGGCGGCGAGCAGCGGCTCCAGCGGCCCGGTGCCGACCAACTCCGAGCGCAGAGCCGCGACGACGCCCAGGACCTCTGTGTCGCCGAGCAGCCGCCCCTCCTCGCGCAGGGCCGCCGCCACTCGCGCGGGCGTCGGGTCCGCCCCGCTTCGCGCCAGCCGCAGCCGCACCGCGTCCAGCAGCTCCGGCGATTCGACGCTCGCGCCGCCCCGCTCGCTCCACTTGACGTTCATGTTGACGCTCATGCCCCGCCCCCTTGCTGCTCCGCGTCTGCCAGGACCCGCCCCCAGAATTCCGCGCAGAACCGGGCGAGCGGCCCGCGGAGGCTGCCGCCCGGCGGCTCACCGCCGTCCAACGCGTCCGACAGCCCGGGTTCCGGTGGCAGCTCACCGGCCAGCGGCAGGTCCAGAAGGCGGGCGATCTCCTCGTCGTCGAGCCCCGGTCCGCACGGCCCGCGCACCACCGCGCGCAGATCGCGCAGCACCATGCCCACCGTCGACGCCACGCGGTGGGCGGCGGCGACCGCCCGCAGCTCGGCGGGCACGACCAGCAGGCCCAGATCCAGCTGGTCGAGGGCTTCGGCCACCGTGTCGTCCACCCGCCGCGGCAGATCCACCACCACGACCCCGCCGCGCCGCCGCGCGGCCGCGAGCACCGCTCGCATCGCGGACGGCGCGATGGCCACCGATTGGCCGCGGTCCCAGCTGAGCACCCGCAGGGAGTGGAGCTCGGGGAGCGATTCCTCCAGCGCGCTCCCGGCGACCCGGCCACGCGATTCGGCGAAGGCGGGCCACCTCAGCCCCTCCGCGCCCTCGCCGCCGAGCAACACATCCAGGCCGCCGCCCAGCGGGTCTCCGTCGATGAGCATGGTGCGCCGCCCCGCGCGGGCTGCGGTGACCGCCAGGGCGCAGGCGAGGGTGCTGGCGCCCGCGCCGCCGCGCCCGCCGACGACCCCGATGGTGAAGGCCTGGCGGCCGACGCCCTCGGCCACGTCGGCGATGCGGTCCACCAGCCAGGGCTCGGCATCGGGCAGAAACGCCACATTGTCCGCGCCGAGGGCGACGGCTCGCTGCCAGATGCCGTGGTCATCGAGATCCCGTCCGATGAGCAGCACCCCTTCCCGGCGGGTGCCACCGCGCAGCCGGGCCGCGGCGTCGTCACCGACCAGAACCAGCGGCGCGCCCTCCCAACTGCCCCGGCGCGTGGGGACGCCATGCACCACTTCGGGCTCGGCCCCCGCCGCCGCGCACAGCCGCAGCAAGTCGTCGAGAAGCTCCTCGTCCTCCGTGACGATCAGCGGTCTGCGCTGTCGCCCATCCGCCGCCGGTCGATTCGGTGTGATGGATCCAGCCACGATCCCCTCCCCATCTCGTTACGCGCCCCATCTCGTTACGCGCTCTCACTTCCGCGAACGATGAGCGCGAACGCCGCGGAGAATCAGCGTCCGGCGATCCAGGAAATCTTGGGGATCTTGGTCCAAAACTGTGGACAACTCATCAGTTGTGAATATCCCAGTCACCTAAACCAGTGACTTCCGGAGAGCAGCCTTGCGATTACGCACAGTCACGAATCAGGCTGGTGGGGCGGAGGCCGCGAGCAGAGGCCCGGGAAGGGGAAATGATCAGGTGAAAAGACCGGAAATGCGTCCGGACATGCGACGACCCCCGCCGGGGGGGAGAGCGGGGGTCGTCCCCACGGCCGACTCGGGGGGGGAGGAGTCGGACCGGGTTAGCACGGTCGCGAACGATCCGTGACTTCCATGGTGTACCCGAGAGCCTTCTCAGGCAAACCCACGCGCCCAGCTTACGCCGAATGGTGGGCCCTATGCTCGGCGTCGTGGAAAACCACTCGTTGCCTCGAACAGCCGCCTTCTTTGACCTGGACAAGACGGTCATTGCGAAGTCGAGCACGCTCACCTTCAGCAAGTCCTTCTACCAAGGTGGGCTGATCAACCGCCGCGCCGTACTGCGTACCGCATATGCGCAGTTCGTCTTCCTCGCCGGCGGGGCCGATCACGAGCAGATGGAACGGATGCGGGAGTATCTCTCGGCGCTGTGCCGTGGGTGGAATGTCCAGCAGGTGCGGGAGCTCGTCGCCGAGACCCTGCACGACCTCATCGACCCGATCATCTATGACGAGGCCGCCTCTCTCATCGAGGAACACCACACCGCCGGCCGCGATGTGGTGATCGTCAGCACCTCGGGCGCCGAGGTCGTCGAGCCGATCGGCGAGCTGCTGGGCGCGGACCGCGTGGTGGCCACCCGCATGGTCGTGGAGGACGGAGCGTTCACCGGCGAGGTGGAGTACTACGCATATGGGCCGACCAAAGCGGAGGCCATCGCCGAGCTGGCCGAATCCGAGGGCTATGACCTCTCCCGCTGCTTTGCCTATAGCGACTCGGCCACCGACCTGCCGATGCTGGAGTCCGTCGGCCACCCCCACGCGGTGAACCCCGACCGCGCGCTGCGCCGTGAGGCCGTGGCCCGCGGTTGGCCGGTCCTCTCCTTCAACAAACCGGTACGGCTGAAGCAGCGCGTGCCTTCCCTCTCCATGCCGCCGCGTCCGGTGCTGGCCGTGGCGGCGGCGGTGGGCGCGGCCGCCGCCACCGCCGGACTGATGTGGTACGCCAGTCGGCGTCGCGCACCGTA
Organism: Streptomyces sp. LZ34; assembly: GCF_053890475.1. Lineage (NCBI taxonomy): Bacteria > Bacillati > Actinomycetota > Actinomycetes > Kitasatosporales > Streptomycetaceae > Streptomyces > Streptomyces sp. LZ34. The sequence continues at coordinate 6,787,954 of NZ_CM132680.1, read as the reverse complement.
TGCCCGTGTTTGAAGCCCGTCGCAAAGATCTGCGATGAGAGCTTCCGCTTGGCCTGACACAGGAGTAGAAAGGAATCGAAGGCCCGCGAGACCAGGGGCATCCGGAGGATTCCCCCCAGACGCACCAAGGCCCACGGACCGAGCATGAATACTGGGCACCCACGCGACGCCGACCCGTCGATTACGGGCCAGCCGCACCAGGTGACGGGCGAAGATCCCGACCTGATGGGCGAATTCTCGTGCACGCATGGTAACCCGGTGGACGTGCCAGCGGCGGTACCGAACTCGGTGCCGCCGCAACCATGTCCGGCGCCCGCGGCGCTCCCCATCCCGCACGACCCGATCCGGCGCGGACTGAGCCGACGTAGTCCGATCGTGACTCAGGCGGCGCCGCGCTGCAGGGCCTCGCAGACCGCGGTGCTCTCACGGGCCCCCAACTCCACCGCACGCCCGCACTGCGCGATCCACGCGGCCATGCCCTCGGGCGTCCCGGAGACATAGCCCTCCAGCGCCTCGGCATATGCCGCACTCCCCAGCGCCGCGTGTCCGACCTCGGCCGGGCAGATGGACTTCGGGTCAAGTCCGCTGCCCACCAGCACGATCCGCTCCGCCGCGCGGGCCACCAGACCGTTATGGGAGCCAAAGGGCCGCAGGGCCAGCAGTTCGCCGTGCACCACGGCGGCCGTCACCAGTGCCGGGGCCCGGCTCCCCGCGATCAGCAGCCGCACCAGCCCGTCCAACCGCCCCGCCACCTCATCGGCGTCCGGCAACGCCAGTTCGATCAGCGGCTCCTCGACCGGCTCACCCGCCAGCCGCGGCCGCCCCACCGCGTCGGCCGTCTCCGTTCCCCCCGCGGCGACCAGATGCAGCCGGGCCAGCACCCGCAGCGGCGACTGCCGCCACACACTCAGCAGCTGTCCGGCCTCGGCGGTCAGCCGCAACGCCGCGCCCACCGCGCGCGGCTCGCCCTCCGATCCGAAGTCGCTGCGGCGCCGCACCTCCTCCAGCGACCAGTCGGCCCCGGCCAGGGCGGCGGAGCCGCGCGCGCCGCGCAGGGCCGCCTCGGACGTGACCTCATTGCTGCGGCGGCGCATCACCCGGTGGCCGTAGACCCGGTCCACGGCCTCGCGTACGGCTTCCACGGAGTCGGCGACACCGGGAAGCGCGGCCAGGGCGGCGAGCGGGTCTGCTGTCGTACTCATGAGTACGACCCTACGCACCCACCGCCCCCACCCCTCATTGGAGTGGTCTTCTTCACCGTATCCGCCATGCGGGACGATCACTCACCTACGCTAGGTGAACATGAAGATCGCTTTCGTGGGCAAGGGCGGCAGCGGCAAGACGACGCTGTCCTCGCTGTTCATCCGCCACCTCGCCGCCACCGGCGCCCCCGTCATGGCCGTCGACGCGGACATCAACCAGCACCTCGGCGCGGCCCTCGGCCTGGACGAGCCGGAAGCCGCCGCCCTGCCCGCCATGGGTGCCCACCTCCCCTTGATCAAGGACTACTTGCGCGGCACCAACCCCCGCATCTCCGGCCCCGACACGATGATCAAGACGACTCCGCCGGGCGAGGGCTCACGGCTCCTGCGGGTCGACGAGGACAACCCGGTGTACGAAACCTGTGCCCGGACGGTCGGGCTCGACAGCGGGCAGGTACGCCTGATGGTGACCGGCCCGTTCACCGAGTCAGATCTCGGTGTCGCCTGCTACCACTCCAAGGTCGGCGCGATCGAGCTGTGCCTGAACCATCTGGTCGACGGTCGCGACGAGTTCGTCGTCGTCGACATGACCGCCGGCAGCGACTCCTTCGCCTCGGGCCTCTTCACCCGCTTCGACATGACGTTCCTGGTCGCCGAGCCCACGCGCAAGGGCGTCGCCGTCTATCGCCAGTACAAGGAGTACGCCGCCGACTTCGACGTGGCGCTGCGCGTGGTCGGCAACAAGGTGCAGGGCCCGGAGGACCTGGCCTTCCTGCGTGCGGAGGTGGGCGAGGACCTGCTGGTCACGGTCGGCCACTCGGAGTGGGTGCGGGCCATGGAAAAGGGCCGCTCACCGCGGTTCGAGGAGCTCGAGGCGGTCAACCGCCGCGCCCTGCGGACGCTGCACGAGGCGGTGGACGCGTCGTACGAGCGGCGGGACTGGCAGCGTTACACCCGCCAGATGGTGCACTTCCACCTGAAGAACGCGCAGAGCTGGGGCAACGAGAAGACGGGCGCCGACCTGGCCGCCCAGGTCGACCCCGCCTTCGTGCTGGACGAATCCGTCCAGGCCGGGCGGCCGGCGGCTACTTCCGCTTCCGCTTAGCCGGCAGCGCCGAGTGCGTGGAGGCCGGCTCGGCGGCGAAGAAGCCCGCCCAGCCGCCCTTCGGCCGCTTCCCGACGTCCAGTTTGCGCAGCCGGCGCAGGACTCCGGGGTCCTGCGCGTCCAGCCAGTCGGCCATCTGCTTGAAGGAGACACAGCGCACGCCCTTTTTCGGGCAGATCTTCTTGATGGTGTCCTCAACGGCGTTCATGTACGTTCCGCCGTTCCAGGATTCGAAGTGGTTACCGATGAACAGCGGTGCCCGATTGCCCTTGTACGCCCGGTCGAAGGCGGCGAGCAGTCCCTCGCGCATCTGCTTGCCCCAGGCGGCGCGCTTGGAGGGGTCCCCCTTGGTCGTGCCGGACTGGTTGGCGAGGAAGTTGTAATCCATCGACAGGGTTTCGAAGGAGTGGCCGGGCACGGGGATCTCCTGCAGCGGGAAGTCCCAGATCCCGTGGATCTTCTTCGGCCAGACCTGGCGGCCGCCCACGGAGCTGGCGTCGTAACGGAATCCCATCTTCTTGCCCGCCTTGATCAGGTTCTTCTGCCCCTCCAGGCAGGGGGCGCGGCCGCCCACCAGCTCCTTGCCGTAGTCGAAGGGCAGCGGTTCGCCGTCCCGAAGGCCGGTGTTGGTCTTCCAGCGCTTGACGAACGACACGGCCTGCCGGGTCTCGTCGATCCACTCGCCGGGGCTCCAGGTGCCCACCCCGTCGTCCGGGCCGCAGAAGTGGCCGTTGAAGTGGGTACCGATCTCGTTGCCCTCGCGCCAGGCGGCGCCGAGTTGCTCGACGGTGTCCTTGACACCCTTGACGTCATTGAAGCCGATGGCCGAGGAGCCGCGCGAGTGTCTCGGCGGGTCGTAGAGGTCTCGCTTCTTGGCGGGCAGCATGTAAACGCCGCTGAGGAAGTACGTCATCGTCGCGTCGTACTTCTTGCCGACCGCGCGGAAGCGGGAGAAGAGCTTCTGGCCGTCCTGGCCCGCACCGTCCCAGGAGAAGACGACGAACTGCGGTGGCTTGCCGCCTGGTTTGAGGCGCCGGGGTCTGAGCTGCCCGGGCTGCGGTCCGGTGTAGGAGGTCGATCCGTCGCCGATGAGCCGGCCCTGCTTCCCGGCCCGCTTGAGGTGCTTGGGCGCCGCCGGACCGTTCCGCTGCGCGTCGCGGTCCGTCCGTGGCTGGCCCGGGCTGCCTGAGCGCTGTGAGTCGTGCGAGCTCCCCGTGCAGCTGGCCACCGCGGCCAGCGCGGCCATCACGGCGAGCCATGCAGTGACGTTTCTCCTGGCCCTCATGCCGCCGCCTCGTCTCTCTCGTCGTTCCGCGCCGCGGGAGCTCGGCCCGACAGCCAAGCTCGCACGGAACGAAGAAAAGACAGAGGATGACAAGCCATTTCAAATGACTATTCACCCGTTAGATGGAAGATGTACCCGTTTCTCCCGAAAAGACTTCCTGCGGACTTTACCCAGCATTACGATTCATTTACCAACGCTTGGGGGTCAGTGCCGGGCTTGGGAGTCAGACCGCAGTACGCCGTGACCCACGGCCGTGTTCTCGTACGCGGCCGCGAAGCCCCGGAGGAGACGGGAATGTCGCAGCTTTTGAACCGGATCGGCGGGGTCTCCTGCCGACGGGACCTTTCCGCCTCGATCGTCGTCTTTCTGATCGCGATCCCCCTCTCCCTCGGGATCGCCCTGGCCACAGGCGCCCCGCTGCAGGCCGGGTTGGTCTCCGCCGTCGTGGGCGGAATCGTGGCCGGGCTGCTCGGGGGCGCCCCTCTCCAGGTCAGCGGCGCTGCGACCGGCCTGGTCGTGGTCACCGCCGATCTCGTGCAGCGCTACGGCTGGCGCACCACCTGTGCGATCACCATGCTCGCGGGCGCGGCGCAACTGGCCTTCGGGGCTCTGCGGGTGGCTCGGGCGGCGCTTGCGATCAGCCCGGCCATCGTCCACGGGATGCTCGCGGGCATCGGTGTCGTCATCGCGGTCGGCCAGCTGCATGTGGTGCTCGGCGACAACCCCGACAGCTCGGTGCTCGACAACATCGCCGCGCTGCCCACGGAGTTGAGACATCCGCACCCGGCCGCCCTGCTGGTGGGCACGATCACCGTCGGAGTGCTCGTGCTGTGGCCCTGGCTGCCGGGAAGGGCCGGGCGGGTCGCGCGTGCCGTGCCGGCGGCACTCGTCGCCGTCGTGGCGGCCACCGCGGTGAGCGCGGGCATGGCGGTGCCGCGCGTCGATCTGCCGTCCTGGGAGGTCCCGGCGCTGCCGGGGCTCCCGGAGGGGCCGGTGCTCGGACTCGTCGCCGCCGTATTGACGGTGACTCTGGTCGCGAGCATGGAATCGCTGCTGTCCGCCGTCGCCGTCGACCGGCTGCAGACCGCGGACCCCTGCCCGCGGACGGAGGCGCCTGGCGTGGCGCCGGGGAAGCAGCCCACCCGGCTGGACCGCGAGCTGGTCGGGCAGGGTGCGGCCAATATGGTCTCCGGGCTGCTGGGCGGGCTGCCGATCGCGGGAGGCGCGATCCGTGGCTCGGCGAATGTCCGGGCCGGTGCCGTGACCCGTCGGTCCACGGTGCTCCACGGCGTGTGGGTGGCCCTGTGCGCGGGGCTGCTCGCCGGGGTGCTCGAGTTGATTCCGCTCGCCGCGCTCGCCGCACTCGTCATGGTCGTCGGCGTGAAGATGGTCAGCTTCGCGCACATCAAGAACGTGCAGCGGAACCGGGAGTTCCCGGTATATGCGGCCACGCTGGGCGCGGTCGTCCTGCTGGGCGTGTTGCAGGGGGTGGCGGTCGGGATCGCGGTCGCGGTCTTCACGGCGCTGCGCCGGCTGGCCCATACCCGGATCACCGTGGCCGAGGAGGCCGGGCTGTACCGGGTGCGAGTGAGCGGGCAGCTGACGTTCCTGGCGGTGCCCCGGCTCAGCCGGGCTCTGGCGCAGCCGCCGGCCGGGGCGAGCGTGGTGGTGGAGCTGGGCGGCTGGTTCATGGACCACGCCGCGTATGACGCGCTGCACTCCTGGGCCGAGGGGCACCGGGCGCGCGGCGGCTGGGTCAGGCTCGGCGGCCGGTCGGGGCGGCCGATCGCCGAGCCGGCCAGCGCCCATGCCTGCCGGCCGTGGACGCCCTGGCGCAACCATCACTGCACCCGCCCCGCCCCGACGGCCGTGCAGAACGGCGGGGGGCAGCTGCTCGGCGGGGTGAGCGCCTTCCAGCGGCACACCGCGCCGCTGGTGCGGGAGGAGTTGGCGCGGCTCGCGCGGGAGGGGCAGCGGCCCACTCAGCTCTTCCTGACCTGCGCCGACTCCCGGCTGGTGACCAGCATGATCACCTCCAGCGGGCCCGGCGACCTGTTCACCGTGCGCAATGTGGGCAATCTGGTGCCGCCGCCCGGCTCGGGAGATGCCTGTGACTCGGTGGGCGCGGCGATCGAATACGCGGTGGAGGTGCTGAAGGTCGGCAACATCACGGTGTGCGGACACTCGGGGTGCGGGGCGATGCAGGCGCTGCTCGGCTCGGTGGTGCCCGCCCCGTCCGGCGGGCCGACGCCGCCCGTGGCACAGACGCCGCTCGCGCGGTGGCTGCGCCATGGCCGCCCGGGCCTGGCCCGTATGGAGCGGATCGGGCGGCTGGGGCGCGGCGAGGTGGCGCTCGGCGACAGGCCGGTGGCCGATGAGCTGGAGCGCCTGGCGTTGGTCAATGTGGTGCAGCAGCTCGACCATCTGATGGCGCATGGCTGTGTGGCCCGACGGGTGGCGGAGGGCGCGCTGGTGCTTCAGGGAATGTACTTCCATGTGGGGGAGGCTCAGGCGTATGTGCTGGAGGCGGGGGGATCGGGCAGATTTTCGGCCGTGCGGCCGGACCATGGCGCGGCGGCGGCCGCCGCCTGTGCGGGCAGCAGAGCCGCGGCGGGTGCGGGCGGCGGTTCTCTGTACGGGGGCGTGGGGCTCATGTGACTACAGGTCTAAACCAATTTTTGCCGACGGCCCTTGTCAGGGTGCACCGCGGGCTGATGAGCTAAGGCCCGGGACACAACGGTCACCCTGGGAAAGGGAGATGTCGTGAGCAACGAAAGCCTGGCCAACCTTCTTCGGGAGGAGCGTCGCTTCGCTCCCCCCGCTGACCTGGCCGCCAACGCCAACGTCACCGCGGAGGCGTATGAGCGGGCGAAGGCTGACCGCCTGGGCTTCTGGGCCGAGCAGGCCCGTCGGCTGACCTGGGCCGCCGAACCGAGCGAGACGCTGGACTGGTCGAACCCGCCGTTCGCGAAGTGGTTCGCCGACGGCAAGCTCAACGTGGCGTACAACTGCGTCGACCGCCATGTGGAGAGCGGGCTGGGCGACCGGGTGGCCATCCACTTCGAGGGCGAGCCCGGCGACACCCGCTCCCTCACCTACGCCGAGTTGCAGCGCGAGGTCTCCAAAGCGGCGCACGCCCTGACCGAGCTCGGGGTCCAGGCCGGTGACCGGGTCGCCATCTATCTGCCGATGATCCCGGAGACCGTCGTCGCGATGCTGGCCTGCGCCCGCATCGGCGCCCCGCACTCCGTGGTTTTCGGCGGCTTCTCGGCCGACGCTCTCGCCACCCGCATCGAGGACGCCGACGCCCGCGTCGTGATCACCGCGGACGGCGGCTACCGCCGCGGCAAGCCCTCCGCGCTCAAGCCCGCCGTCGACGAGGCCCTGACCCGTCCGGGCGCCGACAAGGTGCGCCATGTGCTGGTGGTCCGCCGCACCGGCCAGGAGGTGGCCTGGGCCGAGGGCCGCGACGTGTGGTGGCACGAGCTCGTCGACCGCCAGCCGGACCAGCACACCCCCGAGGCGTTCGACGCCGAGCACCCGCTCTTCATCCTCTACACCTCGGGCACGACCGGTAAGCCGAAGGGCATCCTGCACACCACCGGTGGCTACCTCACCCAGGTCTCCTACACGCACCACGCCGTCTTCGACCTCAAGCCGGAGTCGGATGTGTACTGGTGCACGGCGGACGTCGGCTGGGTCACCGGCCACTCGTACATCGTCTACGGGCCGCTGTCCAACGGCGCGACCGAGGTGCTCTACGAGGGCACCCCGGACACCCCGCATCAGGGCCGCTGGTGGGAGATCGTCCAGAAGTACGGCGTCACGATCCTCTACACCGCCCCGACCGCGATCCGCGCCTGCATGAAGTGGGGCGACGACATCCCGGCCAAGTTCGACCTGTCCTCGCTGCGCATCCTCGGTTCGGTCGGCGAGCCGATCAACCCCGAGGCATGGGTCTGGTACCGCAAGCACATCGGCGCGGACAAGACGCCCGTGGTCGACACCTGGTGGCAGACCGAGACCGGCGGGATGATGATCAGCCCGCTGCCGGGCGTCACCGAGACCAAGCCCGGTTCGGCCCAGGTCCCGCTCCCCGGCATCTCCGCCACCGTCGTCGACGACGACGCCAACGAGGTGCCGGACGGCTCCGGAGGCTACCTCGTCCTGACCGAGCCCTGGCCGTCCATGCTCCGCACCATCTGGGGCGACGACCAGCGCTATCTGGACACCTACTGGTCGCGCTTCTCGAACCGCTACTTCGCAGGCGACGGTGCCAAGAAGGACGACGACGGCGACATCTGGCTGCTCGGCCGGGTCGACGATGTGATGCTGGTCTCCGGCCACAACATCTCCACGACCGAGGTGGAGTCGGCGCTCGTCGCACACCCCAAGGTCGCCGAGGCCGCGGTGGTCGGCGCGACCGACCCCCAGACCACCCAGGCCATCTGCGCCTTCGTCATCCTGCGCGGCGGCGCCGCGGAGAGCGACGGTCTGGTCGAGGAGTTGCGGGCGCATGTCTCCAAGCAGCTCGGCCCGATCGCCAAGCCCAAGCGGATCCTGCCGGTGGCCGAGCTGCCCAAGACCCGCTCCGGCAAGATCATGCGTCGGCTGCTGCGCGACGTCGCCGAGAACCGCGCCCTCGGCGATGTCACCACCCTCACCGACTCTTCCGTCATGGAGCTCATCCAGAGCAAGCTGCCGACCGCCGCCAGCGAGGACTGACCTGGTCACGGCATACGACAACGGAGGGCGTCCGGCCTGGCGGGGCGCCCTCCGCGCATTCCGGTTAGGGTGGAAAGCCATCGCGTCAAAAACGTGACAAGAACAAGCTTTCGAGGGCGCGCCGGGAAGTCTGGTCGGCACACACCACACGTGTATCCGCACGCGTGTATACGTCCGTCCGACCCCAGGAGGCTTCCCCCGTGGCCGCGCCCATCCGCCGCAAGTTCCTCGGACGTCTGTCGCTGCCCGAGCGGACCTTCGTCACCAATGCCCTGCGCACCGAAACCGTCGGCGGCATCATCCTGCTGGTCGCCGCCATCGCCGCGCTGCTCCTCGCCAACACCCCGCTCAGCGGCCTCTACCAGGACGTCAGAGACTTCTCCCTCGGCCCCGACGCGCTGCATCTGCGGCTGTCGGTCGCGTCCTGGGCCGCGGACGGCCTGCTCACCGTCTTCTTCTTCGTGGCCGGCATCGAGCTCAAGCGCGAGCTGATCGCGGGCGAGCTGCGCGACCCCCGGGCGGCCGCGCTCCCCGTCGTGGCCGCGATATGCGGCATGGCCATGCCCGCCCTCGTCTATGTGACCGTGGGCGCGGCCGGCGGCGGGAACCTCAACGGCTGGGCGGTGCCGACCGCCACCGACATCGCCTTCGCCCTCGCCGTGCTCGCCGTCATCGGCACCGCGCTGCCCGCCGCCCTGCGCGCGTTCCTGCTCACCCTCGCGGTGGTCGACGACCTCGGCGCGATCCTGATCATCGCGATCTTCTACACGACCCATATCGACTTCGTCGCCCTCGGCCTCGCCTTCGCCGGTCTCGTCGTGTTCTGGACGCTGCACCGCAAGGGCGTCCGCAGCGCGTTCGTCCACATCCCGCTGGCCTTGGTCATCTGGGCGCTGATGCACGCGAGCGGAGTGCACGCCACGGTCGCCGGCGTCGCCATGGGCCTGATGCTGCGCTGCACCGTGCGCGAGGGCGAGGAGCGCTCCCCCGCCGAGCGCATCGAACACCGGGTGCGCCCCCTGTCGGCGGGTCTCGCCGTCCCGCTGTTCGCCTTCTTTGCCGCTGGGGTCCCGGTCTCCGGCGACGCCGTCGGGCAGGTCTTCACCCGCCCCGAGACGCTCGGCGTGGTCCTCGGCCTCGTCGTGGGCAAGACCATCGGCGTCTTCGGCGGCTCCTGGCTCGCCGCCCGCTTCACCAAGGCGGCGCTGAACGAGGACCTGGCCTGGGCGGATGTGTTCGCGATCGCCTCGCTGGCCGGGATCGGCTTCACCGTCTCCCTGCTCATCGGCGAGCTGGCCTTCCCCGGCGACCCCACGCTCGCCGCCGAGGTGAAGGCGGCGGTGCTCATCGGCTCGCTGCTCGCCGCGGTCCTGTCGGGCGTCCTGCTGAAGATGCGTAACAACACCTACCGGAAGCTGTACGAGGAAGAGGAGCGGGACGAGGATCAGGACGGCATCCCCGACATCTACGAACTGGACAGCCCGGAATACCACCTTCGGATGGCCGCGATCCACGAGGCCAAGGCCGCCGAACACCGCCGACTTGCCGAAGTGGCTGCCGCGTCCGACTCCAGTGACGATGGTCCGGCATGATCTGAGAGGCTTGACGACCGCGGAGAAGCGCAGAAGACGTGGCAGACGCGTAAGACGTGCGGGACGCATAAGACGTGCGAGAGCAGAGGGAGATGGCGATGAGCGCAGCCGACGACGGCGGCAACCGCAGCCTCGGCCAGCTGGTGGCAACGGCGACCACCGAACTGTCGGCGCTGGTGCACGACGAGATCGCGCTGGCCAAGGCCGAATTCCGGGACAGCGCCCGGCGCACCCTGTTCGGCAGCAGTGCGGCCATCGTGGCCGGGGTGCTGATGCTGTTCTCACTGCCGGTGCTGAGCTTCGCCCTCGCCTACGGGCTGCGCGCCTGGACCGGCCTCGGCCTCGCCTGGTGCTTTCTGATCGTGGGTGGCATCTACTGGCTGATCGCCGCGATCCTCGGCGGCCTCGCGCTCGCCAAGTTCAAGAAGGTCAAGGCGCCGAAGAAGTCCATGGCCTCGGCCAAGGAGACGGCTGCCGTACTGGGGAGCGTCAAGCCACACCCGCGCGCCGCATCCAATGGCGGCCGCCCGGCGCGGGATGTGACACGCTCGACCGCATGACGGCCCCTGACACCTCCGCCTCGGTCGTACGGCTCGACGGACCCTGGACCCACCGGGACGTCGCGGCCAACGGCGCGCGCTTCCATATCGCCGAGCTGGGTGACGGCCCGCTGGTCCTGCTGCTGCACGGCTTTCCGCAGTTCTGGTGGGCCTGGCGGCACCAGCTGACCGCCCTGGCCGAGGCCGGCTTCCGGGCGGTGGCGATGGATCTGCGCGGGGTGGGCGGCAGCGACCGTACGCCCCGGGGCTACGACCCGGCCAACCTCGCCCTCGACATCACCGGGGTGGTCCGCTCGCTCGGCGAGCCCGACGCCGCGCTCGTCGGCCATGACCTGGGCGGATACCTGGCCTGGACGGCGGCAGTGATGCGCCCGAAGCTGGTCCGGCGGCTCGCGGTGGCCTCGATGCCGCATCCGCGGCGCTGGCGCTCGGCCATGCTCAAGGACGTCAAGCAGAGCGCGGCGAGCTCTTACGTATGGGGCTTCCAGCGGCCCTGGCTGCCCGAGCGGCAGCTGACCGCGGACGACGCGGCGCTGGTGGGGCGGCTGATCCGGGACTGGTCGGGGCCGCGGCTGCCCGAGGACCAGGCAGTGGAGACCTACCGGCGGGCGATGGCCATCCCGTCGACGGCCCATTGCTCGATCGAGCCGTATCGCTGGATGGTGCGGTCGCTGGCGCGACCGGACGGTCTCCAGTTCAACCGGCGGATGCGGCGGCCGGTGCGGGTGCCCACGCTGCATCTGCACGGGTCACTCGACCCGGTGATGCGCACCCGCAGCGCGGCGGGATCCGGGGAGTACGTGGAGGCGCCCTACCGCTGGCGGCTCTTCGACGGCCTCGGGCACTTCCCGCACGAGGAGGATCCGGTCGCCTTCTCCACCGAGCTGATCAACTGGCTCAAGGACCCCGAGCCCGACCGCTGAGGCCATAGGCCGCCGACACGCTGTCGGCACCGCTGTCGGCACCGCTGTCGGCACCGCTGTCGGCACCGCTGTCGGCACCGCCGACGACACGCTGGCGGCACACTGGCGAACACCTGTTTTTCGAACGGCTACTTGCCTGGAGCATAGGCCAATTGCCGCAGCCAGGGGCGATTACGGACCATGGGCCCCGGGCAGAGACCCAAGTATGGGCTGGACGCACGACTACCGTGACGCACCAAGCGACCGCGGCTCCGAAGCCGCCGCTGCTGCCAATGCCGCGCTGAGCGTTTCCGAACGGGGCGGTCCCGGGCCTTCCGCAGGCCATGACCCAGATATGGGGATCCCGCGCATCATCCGCCGCAGGGCCCGCTGGGTCTCGGCTCGGCTGCGCCATCCGCGCGGCCGTCAGTAACGGCCGCTCACACAGGAGTAACCGCTTACCCCGTAGACCGCGCGTACGCCGTGGCGCGCCGTAACACGCACTGTGGCCGCGAGGCTGCTCGCGGCCACAGGCGGACGGTCGGCTCGGTTGGTCGGCAGTCGGCGCGGTCGGGCTTTTACAGGGCACATCCCTGGGTGTCCACCGGGGCCTGGGCCGTGCGGCCCTGCTCGACGTCCTGGTGCACCTCGTCCGCGGTCAGCGCGTATCCGGTCTCCGCGTTGTCGAGGGACTTGGCGAAGACCACGCCGTACACCCGGCCCTGCGGGGTGAGCAGCGGGCCACCGGAGTTGCCCTGCCGCACGGTCGCGAACAGGGAGTAGACGTCGCGCTCCACGTTGCCGCGCCGGTAGATGTCCGGGCCGTGGGCCTCTATACGGTTGCGGACCCGGGCCGCGCGCACATCGAAGGCGCCGTTCTCCGGGAATCCCGCGACGATCGCGCCGTCGCCGGTGCGCGCGTCGCCCTCGGCGAACTTCAGCGCGGGCGCGTTCAGCGAGGGCACGTCCAGGACGGCGATGTCGCGCTTCCAGTCGTAGAGCACGACCTTCGCCTCGTAAGGCCGACCCTCGCCGCCTATCTGCACGGTCGGGTCGTCGACCCCGCCGACGACGTGGGCGTTGGTCATCACCCGGTGCCGCGCGAAGACGAAGCCGGAGCCCTCCAGAACCTTGCCGCAGCTGGGGGCGGTGCCGACCACCTTCACGATGCTCTGCTTGGCGGCGGTGGCCACCGGGCTCGTGGCGAGCGCGGGGTCCGGCGCGGGCACGGAGGTGATGGGCTCGTTCGCGAAGGGCGAGAAGACCTGCGGGAACCCGTTCTGCGCGAGCACCGTGCGGAAGTCGGAGAACCAGGTGGTCGCCTCCTCCGGGACCACCCGGGAGACCCCGAGCAGCACCTTGGAGTCACGGACCTCCTCGCTCACGGTGGGCAACGAGGAGCCGGCCAGATTGTAGCCGAGCAGCCAGGCGACCAGCAGCATCGCCACCACATTGACCAGCGCGCCGCCGGTCGCGTCCAGAGCGCGCGCCGGTGACCAGGTGATGTGCTGGCGCAGCTTGTTTCCCAGGTGGGTGGTGGCGGCCTGGCCGACCGAGGCGAACACGATCACCAGCACGATCGCCATGACCGCGCCGAAGGTGCCCGGGGACGCCCGGTCGGTGGCGCCGTCCCAGATGACGGGCAGCAGATAGACCGCGGCCAGGCCACCGCCGATGAAGCCGATCACCGACAGGACACCGACGATGAAGCCCTGGCGGTAACCGATGATCGCGAACCACACGGCGGCGAGCAGCAGCAGGATATCCAGCACATTCACCCGGACACCGTCTCATGCACGCCAGTCGAGCGGGACGCGCTTGTCACGGTTCCAAGGTCTTTCCCACCCCGCGAAGTGCAAGATCCGGTCAATCACTCCGGCCGTGAACCCCCAGACCAGAGCCCCTTCGACAAAGAAGGAGGGGCCGGTGTGACCGCTCGGGTGGACCGTGGTCGCCCGGTGTGCCGGATCCGTGAGATCCGCCACGGGCACGGTGAAGACCCGGGCCGTCTCGGCGGGGTCGACGGGCCGGATCGGGCTGGGCTCGCGCCACCAGCCGAGCACCGGGGTCACCACGAAGCCGCTCACCGGGATGTAGAGCCGCGGCAGCACCGCGAAAACCTGCACCCCGGTCGGGTCCAGGCCCGTCTCCTCCTCGGCCTCGCGCAGTGCCGCGCGCACCGGGCCGGCCCCCTCCGGATCGCCGTCCTCCGGGTCGAGCGCGCCCCCGGGGAAGGAGGGCTGGCCCGCGTGCGAGCGCAGCGAGCTCGCACGCTCCAGAAGCAGCAGCTCGGGCCCGCGGTCGCCCTCCCCGAACAGCACCAGCACGGCGGAGGGGCGGCCGCCACCCCGCGCGGGCGGCAGAAACCGGCTCAGCTGCCGGGCCTCCACCGTCTCCGCGGTGCGGGCCACGGGCATCAGCCAGTCGGGCAGCCCCTCACTGGTCACACCGGCCACGCCGCCGTATGTGCTCGTCACTCGGCGGCCTCCACGGGAGCGGCCGTCCCCAGAGAAGCGGCGGCCCCCAGGGAGGCGGTGGCCCCCAGAGGGGCGGCGGCCCGGCCCGGATAGCCGGTCGGCGGCCGCAGTCGCTGCCCCGGCTGGCCGCCCAGCTCGTACTTCAGCAGCTTCTTCGCCTTGTCCGGATCCGTCTCCCCCTCCCCGTACGACGGGCACAGCGGGGCGATCGGGCAGGCGCCGCAGGCGGGCTTGCGCGCATGGCAGACGCGGCGGCCGTGGAAGATGATCCGGTGCGAGAGCATCGTCCACTCGCTCTTCGGGAAGAGCGCGGCGATCTCCGCCTCGACTTTCTCCGGGTCCTCCTGGCCGGTCCACTTCCAGCGCCGCACCAGCCGACCGAAGTGGGTGTCCACGGTCAGCCCCGGCACCCCGAAGGCGTTTCCGAGGACCACATTGGCCGTCTTGCGCCCGACGCCCGGCAGCGTCACCAGGTCCTTCAGGCGGCCCGGCACCTCGCCACCGAAGCGGTCCCGCAGCGCGGCGGACAGCCCCAGCAGGGACTTCGCCTTGGCCCGGAAGAAGCCCGTCGGCCGGATCAGCTGCTCCAGCGCCTCGGGGTCGGCGGCGGCCATGTCCTCGGGCGTCGGATAGGCGGCGAACAGGGCGGGGGTGGTCTGGTTGACCCGCAGGTCGGTGGTCTGGGCGGACAGGACCGTGGCGACCAGCAGCTGGAAGGGGTTCTCGAAGTCCAGCTCGGGGTGCGCGTACGGATACACCTCGGCGAGCTCGCGGTTGATCCGGCGGGCCCGGCGGACGAGCGCGAGCCGGGATTCGGGGCGGGCAGCGGCGGCCTTGCGCGGTCTGCCGCCGTCGGCGGTCTTCCGCGCTCCGGCCGCGCCGGCGGCTTGGGCGGCCTCGGCTGCTTTGGCGACCCTTGCCCCCTTGATGGTTTTGTGCGGATTTGCCGTTTCCGTCGGCTCGGCCGACCCTTGTTCGCCCACAGCGGAATTTCCAGGTGCGCTCACCCGTCCGGCCCCCTTGCCCCGTGCTTTCACCGGCCTATTGGACACCCAGCCAGCCTAAGCCCCGGCACTGACATACGCTCCGACCACCCGAAAGAGCCGCTCAATCGGACCCCTGCCGCACAGTGCCGCAGGCAGGTGCGTCAAACTTGTGATTGATCGCACTGTTTTACCGTCCGGCATCATGGGGACGACGGTCCCCTGTGCATGTCGACAAGGAGAGACTCGTGGACGACGTTCTGCGGCGCGCCCCGCTCTTCGCGGCGCTCGATGACGAGCAGGCCGCTGAGCTGCGCGCCTCCATGGGAGAGGTGACCCTCGCGCGAGGTGACGCCCTCTTCCACGAAGGGGACCCCGGCGACCGCCTGTACGTGGTCACCGAGGGCAAGGTGAAGCTCCACCGCACCTCTCCCGACGGCCGCGAGAACATGCTGGCCGTGCTCGGACCCGGCGAGCTGATCGGTGAGCTGTCGCTCTTCGACCCCGGCCCGCGTACCGCCACCGCCACCGCCCTCACCGAGGTCAAGCTGCTCGGCCTCGGCCACGGCGACCTCCAGCCGTGGCTGAACGCCCGGCCCGAGGTCGCCACGGCGCTGCTGCGCGCGGTCGCCCGGCGCCTGCGCAAGACCAACGACCAGATGTCCGACCTGGTCTTCTCCGATGTCCCCGGGCGTGTCGCGCGCGCCCTGCTCGACCTCTCGCGCCGCTTCGGCGTGCAGTCGGAGGAGGGCATCCACGTCGTCCACGACCTCACTCAGGAGGAGCTGGCCCAGCTGGTCGGCGCCTCTCGCGAGACGGTCAACAAGGCGCTCGCCGACTTCGCGGGCCGCGGCTGGCTGCGGCTGGAGGCGCGCGCGGTGATCCTGCTGGACGTCGAGCGGCTCGCCAAGCGGTCCCGCTGACGCGCATATCCCGCTGACGCGTACGAGAGGGCCCTCGCCGGATTCCCCGCGGGGGCCCTTCTCATGCTCCCGCGTGCCGGGCCCGTGCATCTGCGTGCTGGACCTGTACGTCCGCGTGCCAGGCCCGCACATCTGCGTGCCCGACCCGTACGTCCGCGTGCCGGGCCAAGCCCCCAGCCCGCATGCCGCGCTCGGCCTCAGATGAGCCCGTGCTCGCCCAGATAGTCCAGCTGGGCGCGGACCGAGAGCTCCGCCGCCGGCCACAGCGACCGGTCCACATCCGCGTACACATACGCCACGACCTCTGAGGGCGTCCGGTAGCCGCTCTCCACGGCCGTCTCCACCTGCGCCAGTCGGTTGGCCCGGTGGGCGAGGTAGTACTCCACCGCGCCGCGCGCGTCGTTCAGCACCGGCCCGTGCCCCGGCAGGACGGTGCCCACCCCGTCGTCCACCGTCAGCGAGCGCAGCCGCCGCAGCGAGTCCAGATAGTCGCCGAGCCGCCCGTCCGGGTGCGCCACCACCGTCGTACCGCGCCCCAGCACCGTGTCGCCGGTCAGGACCGCGGCGTCCGCCGGGAGGTGGAAGGACAGCGAGTCGGCCGTATGGCCGGGCGTGGGCACCACCCGCAGCTCCAGCCCGCCGGTGGTTATGACATCGCCCGTCCCCAGCCCCTCCTCCCCCAGCCGCAGCACCGGGTCGAGGGCCCGTACGCGCGTACGCGTCAGCTCGGCGAAGCGCGCCGCGCCCTCCGCGTGGTCCGGGTGGCCGTGGGTCAGCAGCGTCAGCGCGACCCGCTTGCCCGCCCGCTCCGCCGTGGCCAGGACCTCCTTGAGGTGGGCGTCGTCGAGCGGGCCCGGATCGATGACGACGGCCAGGTCGGAATCCGGCTCGGAGACGATCCAGGTGTTGGTGCCGTCGAGCGTCATCGGGGAGGGGTTCGGCGCGAGGACGCACACCGCCCGGTCGGTGGCCGGGCCGCCGACGGCGCCGCCCCGCGGCTGGCCGGGCAAGGCTGCTGCGTACGTCATCAGGTCGCTCCCCCCGTGGGACCCGTGGGACCCGTGGGAATGTGCTTGGTGAACTCGTCATGGCCCGGCCAGCTCAGTACGACCCGGCCCTCCTCCAGCCGCGCCCGGGCCAGTACGGGCGTGAGGTCCCGGTCCGGGGCCGCCGTCAGCACATCCGCGACCGTGCCGTACGGCTCCAGCTCGCGCAGGGTCGCGATGGTCGGCGGCATCATCAGCAGCTCGCCCCGGTCGTACCCCGCGGCCGCCTCGGCGGGCCGGATCCAGACGGTGTGGTCCGCCTCGGTCGAGGCGTTACGGGTGCGCTGGCCGTGCGGCAGGGCGGCCGCGAAGAACCAGGTGTCGTAGCGGCGCGGCTCGAACTCCGGGGTGATCCAGCGGGCCCAGCACCCGAGCAGATCCGAACGGAGCACAAGCCCGCGGCGGTCCAGGAAGTCGGCGAAGGACAGCTCCCGGGCGACCAGCGCCGCGCGGTCCGCCTCCCACTCCTCGCCTGTCGTGTCCGCCACGACCGTATGCGGGGTCGGGCCCGCGAGCAGCACGCCCGCCTCCTCGAAGGTCTCCCGGACCGCCGCGCACACAATGGCCTGGGCCACCGTCCCGTCGTCCTCCGCGAGACCCAGCCGCCGCGCCCACTCCCGGCGCGAGGGCCCGGCCCAGGCCACCCCGCGCTCGTCGCGCGGGTCCACCGAGCCGCCCGGATACGCGTACGCCCCGCCGGCGAAGGCCATGGAGGTCCGTCTGCGCAGCATGTGCACGACGGGGCCCTCGGCCCCGTCGCGCAGCAGCAGCACGGTGGCCGCCCGGCGCGGGGTCACCGGGGTGAGCTCGCCGGTCGCCAGCTGCCGGATGCGCTCCGGCCAGTCGGGCGGATACCACTGACCATTCGTAGTGGACATGGCCGGATGCTATGCGCTGGCGCGCGGATGTTCGAGGGGACCGGGGCGGCGCGCCGCCTCAGGACGCGGTGAAGCCGCCTCAGGACGCGGTGAAGCCGCCTCAGGACGCGGTGAAGCCGCCTCAGGACGCGGTGAAACGGAACGCCTGGTTCGCCTCGCCGGTACAGGTGTTCTGAATCGCCTCGGCGCCCTCCGTACGGGGCGGCAGGATCCCGATGCACAGCCCGCTGTGGACCGGGCGCAGCCGGAACCCGCCGTGGGACGGCTCCAGCCGGAACTTCATGTTGTCGGCGTCCGTGCAGGGGCTGCGCGGGGCGAGCAGGGCGCCCGACCCCATCGCGTCGTCGTCGACGGCCAGGCAGCCGAGGCCCCTGCCCTCACCGGGGTGGTACCACTGGATGCGGTAGACACCGTCGCCGACCGCGTCCAGGGACACGCGGGGCAGCGGGACGTCGGCGCACGGCATCTGAGCCGCGATCTCAGCCCTCCCGGTCTTGCGTTCCTTGCCCTCGGTGAGGCAGAGGCCGGGGGCCGAGACGGGATGGATCCGTGTCGGGCCCGCGGCCGGCATGCGGGGCTTGCCGGCGGGCTTGGGCGCGGTTGTGGTGGCCGTCGGCTCGTGCTTCGGCGAGGAGGATGCGGTACGCGTCGGGGAGGCGGACGAGGTGTCGTCGGCTGAGGCGTCGGCGACGGGTTCCTTGGTCCCCGAGGGCGAGGCGGTGTCCGTGGACGGCTCGCCGCCCGACGGGCCCGTACTGGTCCCGGGCCGGCCGTCGGGGCGCGCGCCGTCGGAGCTGCCGGAAGACGGCCAGTTGGCCAGCACCAGCACCCCGACGGCGGCGCACAGCCCGACCGCGAGCGGGGGCAGATACCGTTTTCTCCACGACGAGCCGGACGGGGGCTCCCCGCCCGGCGGGCCGGGCTCCTCGCCGGAGGCGATCACTTCGGTCACTTCGGCCGGACGGCTGATCTCGTGGCTCCGCTGGGCGGAGGCGGGTACGGGCGCGGAGGCGGGTACGGCTACGGGTATGGGCGCGGGGGCCTGCCCGGATGTGGCGTCGGGTTCCGGCGCGGCCTCGGAGGCGGCTACGGAAGCGTCGGCGCCGTCGGAGGCGGGCGCGGAGGAGGCGGCCGACACGGAGGAGCCGGCGGCAGGCCCGGAGGCCGGGACGGGCCCGAAAGCCGGGACGACGGGCTCGGTCGGGGCCGAAGCGGCGACGGGGGCGGCTACGGACAGCCGCCGACGGGCCGCCAGCCATACGGCCACGGTCTCCTCATCCCCGCCGCACGCCCGTACGAACGCGGCGAGAAGCTGCTCCCTGGGCAGGTCGTCCCTGCTCAGCGCCCCCGAGATGGTGGCGCGTGGCAGCACTTCCCCGGCGGCCTCCGCGTTCCGCTCCAGCTGGCGATAGCTCAGATCGGCCCAGCTGCGCAACTGCCGCATCGCGACGACGAACTCGGCCGCATTACCTGCCGCCTTCGGGTCAGGCCCCGTCTCCATGACCGCTCCTATGCGTTCGGGCTGTCCAAGCAGCCTAATGCGCATGCGAGTTGGCCAGGGCATGTCTACGGGCGACGTGTTCACGGTGAGTCGTTCCCCTCGTCTCAGGATCCGATATGGCGGTAGGCGACGACCTGCGAGGACGGGGGCAGGGGCGCGATGGTGACCCTCGTACCGGGCCGGGGAGCGTGGATGACCCGGCCGCCGCCGATGTAGAGCCGGACGTGGCCGCCGCGGTACGACAGGACGATGTCCCCGGGGACCAGCCCGGACCGGGTGGTGGGGGTCCCGGCGCGCGACTGCTCCCAGCTGCTGCGCGGCAGCTTCACCCCGGCGGCTCCCCAGGCCCGCATGACCAGGCCGGCGCCGTCGAAGCCCCGGGGGCCGACGCCGCCCCACTGGTAGGGCTTGCCTATCTGCCCCTTGGCGTACACGATCACCGCCGCGGCGGGCCTGGGGGCGGCCTTGGGGGCTCCGTACACCTGAGAAACCCGGGACACCTGAGAAACCCGGGACACCTGAGAAGCCTGGGATACCCGGGACAACGCCTTCTTCGGGCCCGCGGCGACGGGGGCGCGGGCGTCTGCGGCGGTGGCGGCGCCGACGGCCACGGCGACAAGGAACGGCACGGCCACAGCGGTCGCCGTCCGCACCCATTCGGCCGACCGCGTCTGTTCGGTCATCACGACCTCCTTCATGGGCCTCGTGGTGGGCCCATGAAGGAGCTTTTTCGGCGCCGTACCGTCCGGCAAGGTCTCCCGGTGTCCCGGACAGTCCGGGACTGTCCGGCCTGGTCAGACGCGCGCGCCCCGGCCCGCTCGGCACGCCCGGCCGACCCGGCGCGGACGTCGGAGGGCGGATGTCAGCGGCGGTTGTCACCCTGGCGGCGTACGTACCCACGCGGGAGCCCGGGAAGCAGGGGAAGCTCGGGCATCCGGCAGGGAAGGGAAGCGACCGCAAGGGGACCGGTCGGGAAGGAAAGCGCCAAGATCACCGAGGGCGGCGGCAGCGTGCAGCTGGGCCCGGTGGGCCGCGAAAACCGCCCGCGGAAACCGCCCGCGGAAACCGCCCAGGCAGGACCTGGGCCCTGTCCGGACCTAGTCCGCGACCTCGACCTGGATCTCGACCTCGACCGGCGCGTCCAGCGGCAGCACCGCCACGCCCACGGCGCTGCGGGCGTGCACCCCCGCCTCGCCCAGCGCCTGGCCGAGCAGCTCGCTCGCGCCGTTGACGACGCCCGGCTGCCCGGTGAAGTCCGGCGCCGAGGCGACGAAGCCCACGACCTTCACGACCCGTACAACCTTGTCCAGGTCGCCGATGGCCGACTTGACCGCGGCCAGGGCGTTCAGCGCGCAGGTCCGCGCCAGCTCCTTGGCCTCTTCCGGCGTCACCTCGGCGCCGACCTTGCCGGTCACGCCGAGCTTGCCGTCGACCATGGGCAGCTGGCCCGAGGTGTACACGTACGGCCCGGAGCGGACCGAGGGAACGTACGAGGCGAGGGGCGCCGCGACCTCCGGCAGGGTCAGGCCCAGCTCGGCGAGCTTGTCCTCGACCGCGCTCACGCGGTCTTCTCCCGCTTGAGGTAGGCCACCAGCTGCTCGGGGTTGTTCGGCCCCGGCACGACCTGGACGAGCTCCCAGCCGTCCTCGCCCCAGGTGTCCAGAATCTGCTTTGTGGCGTGTACGAGCAGCGGCACGGTCGCGTATTCCCACTTGGTCATAGGGCCGACTGTAATGCCTGTCTCCCGGGGCCTGGTGCGTAGCCCGGACGACGACTGGTTAGGCTCCCCATTGTGAGCAGGCTCCATGTCGTCAGTGGCAAGGGCGGAACCGGCAAAACCACGGTCGCCGCGGCACTCGCGCTGGCCCTCGCGGCCGACGGCAGGCGAACCCTGCTGGTCGAGGTCGAAGGTCGCCAGGGCATCGCGCAGCTCTTCGAAACCGAGGCGCTGCCCTACGAGGAGCGGAAGGTCGCCGGCGCGCCGGGCGGCGGTGAGGTGCACGCACTCGCCATCGACCCCGAGTTCGCGCTCCTCGACTACCTCCACATGTTCTACAAGCTGGGTTCGGCCGGACGGGCACTGAAGAAGCTCGGCGCGATCGACTTCGCGACCACCATCGCCCCGGGGCTGCGGGACGTCCTGCTGACCGGCAAGGCGTGCGAGGCGGTGCGCCGCAAGGGCAAGGACGGCCGCTTCGTTTACGACTTCGTCGTGATGGACGCGCCGCCGACCGGCCGGATCACCCGCTTTCTGAACGTCAACCACGAGGTGGCGGGGCTGGCCAGGACCGGCCCGATACACAATCAGGCGCAGGCCGTGATGCGCGTCCTGAAGTCCCCCGAGACGGCGGTCCACATGGTCACGCTGCTGGAGGAGATGCCGGTCCAGGAGACCGCGGACGGCATCGGGGAGCTGCGCGCCGACGGCCTGCCGACCGGCGCGGTCATCATCAACATGGTGCGGCCCGCGATCCTCGACCACGCGGCCGTCGACGTCGCCGCCAACGGCCGGCGCACCGCCGTCGCCAAGGCCCTGTCCCAGGCGGGGCTGGGCGGCGCGCGCCGCGGTGGGCTCGCCGAGCGCCTGGTGGACCCGCTGCTGGAGCAGGCCCGTGAGCACGCGGAGCGGGTCGCCCTGGAACGGGCGCAGCGGGCGGAGCTGACGGGCCTGGAGCTGCCCCTGTACGAGCTGGAGCTGCTCACCGACGGCGTCGACCTGGCCGGCCTGTACCGGCTCGCGACGGATCTGCGTAAGCAGTGGCCGATGTGAGCCGCGCCGCCCGGCTGCCGGTCCGGGCGCCGCGGGCGGCACCGACAGCGCACGCGACACGCGCGACGCAATCGGCACAACCAGAACGTCCAGAACAATCGGGACAACCAGAACAATCAGCTTGAACGGTACGAGCGAGCGGTACGAGCCGTACGCAGGAGGCGGCAGAAGCATGGACATGGCACCGCGGCTGGACACCGACGCACTGCTGGCCGACCCCGAGACCCGCATCGTCGTGTGCTGCGGCTCCGGCGGCGTCGGCAAGACCACGACGGCCGCCGCCCTGGGCGTACGGGCCGCGGAGCGGGGCCGTAAGGCCGTCGTCCTCACCATCGACCCGGCCCGTCGGCTCGCGCAGTCGATGGGCATCGACGCGCTGGACAACGTGCCCCGCCGGGTCGAGGGCATCGACGGCGCGGCGGGCGGCGAGCTGCACGCCATGATGCTCGACATGAAGCGGACCTTCGATGAGTTCGTCGAAGCGCACGCAGACCCCGAGCGCTCCCGCGCGATCCTGGCGAACCCCTTCTACCAATCACTTTCGGCCGGTTTCGCGGGCACGCAGGAGTACATGGCCATGGAGAAGCTCGGCCAGCTGCGGGCCCGTGACGAGTGGGATCTGATCATCGTCGACACGCCGCCGAGCCGGTCGGCGCTGGACTTCCTGGACGCGCCGAAGCGCCTCGGCTCCTTCCTGGACGGGAAGTTCATCAAGATCCTGATGGCCCCGGCCAAGGTCGGCGGCAGGGCCGGGATGAAGTTCCTGAACGTGGGCGTGTCGATGATGACCGGCACGGTCAGCAAGGTCCTGGGCGGGCAGCTGATGCGCGACGTACAGACCTTCGCCGCCGCCATGGACACCATGTTCGGCGGCTTCCGCACCCGCGCCGAGGCCACCTATCGGCTGCTCCAGGCGCCGGGCACGGCCTTCCTGGTGGTGGCGGCCCCGGAGCGGGACGCGCTGCGCGAGGCGGCGTACTTCGTGGAGCGGCTGGCCGCGGACCGGATGCCGCTGGCGGGACTGGTGCTGAACCGGGTGCACGGGAGCGGTGCCGTGCAGCTCTCGGCGGAGCGGGCGCTGGCGGCCGCGGAGACGCTGTCCCTGGGCCTGGCCGAGGCATCGGGCACGTCGGACCCGGCGGGCGCCTCGGACCCGGCAGATCCGGCCGACCCAGCTGACCCGGCTGACCCGGCCGACCCGGCAGATCCGGCGGACTCAGGAGACCCGGCCGACCCGGCAGGCTCGGCAGATCCGGCGGTCGAAGCGGTCGAGGCGGTCGAAGCGACCGAGGACGCGGCCCTCACCGCCAACAGCCCAGAAAATCTTGCCGAAGACGGCATTGTCGACCCCGGTTCAGGGAATGCTCAAGAGCAGAACGCCTCAGCGGCGGACGACTCCTCGGCATCTGACCCCGACGGCTCCCCCACGTCGGCAGAGCGGCTCGCCGTGGGACTGCTCCGGCTGCACGCGGAGCGTATGCAGGTGCTCTCCCGCGAGCAGCGCACACACCATCGCTTCACGACGCTGCACCCCGAGGTTCCCGTGGCGGAAGTGGCCGCGCTCCCCGGCGACGTACACGACCTCGCGGGGTTGCGAGCGATCGGCGAGCGCCTGGCGGACCAGGCAGAGCGGCAGCCCAAAAGCGTGGCGGGCTAGCCGCGCGAGGGCACCACGGCACGCCGAACTCACGCACGTGACCACCACGGACTCACGTGCGTGACCAGCATCTGGGTCGTGACGTGGTGATGAGAGAAACGAGACGTCACCCCGCCAGGATTACCTGACGGCCCAGAGCTGTCCGAGGACGCAAGGGACCCACGGCCCACAAGGGACCCAAGGCCCAAGGCCCTTGGCCGACCACCGGCCGGCTCGGCTACTACCCGACGGCGGCGAGGCGCTCGTACTCCTCGTCGTCGAACGGCAGGATGCCCGCGCCGCGCTCATACTCGAGGCGCGCGGTCTCCAGCAGCCGGCGCCAGGAGGTGACCGTGGGGCGGCGGCGCAGCAGCGCCCTCCGCTCACGCTCGGTCATTCCACCCCACACGCCGAACTCGACGCGGTTGTCCAGCGCGTCGGCAAGGCACTCGGTGCGCACCGGGCATCCGGTGCAGACCGCTTTGGCCCTGTTCTGTGCCGCGCCTTGAACAAATAGTTCATCTGGATCAGTCGTGCGACAGGCGGCCTGCGCACTCCAGTCGGTTACCCAGCCCATGCTGGCGCCGTCCTCTCCCGATTCGGAGCTCCCCCACGGCGACAAACGGCATATTCACCGTCGCCAGTTGAGGACGTTACGGAAGGCGGACAGGGTGCAACACCCCCTGCGGGCCCAATCTTGGATGGCCCGAATGGACTATGGGTACGCGGCAGATCACCCAACGGAGTGAGCTGACGACATGTGCGACTTCCCGCGCAAATGGGGGCAGTTCACCCACATCAAAAGGGGCGGGGTGGGACACAAGATCGCAAATGGGGCGGGTCTCATCACTCACTTGAGTGAGAGGGGTGATGGTGCTCGACCGCACCGGAGTGACTGGCGTGAATCAGCGTATGCGAACAGGTGGTCCCCTGTCCGGCGATTCGACACGTAGGCTGCCTCCATGGGTAACAAGCGTTCGGGCGGGGGCCTGTCCTCCGCTCAGCAGGCCGCGAAGTTCCTCGGCGTCAGCGTGCTCGCGGGAGCGGTGCTGGCCGGGCTCGCGCTGCCCGCCGTCGGCGCGATCGGACTCGCGGCCAAGGGAACGGTCGAGCAATTCGACGAAATTCCGGCCAATCTCAAAACGCCGCCGCTCAGCGAGCGGACCACCATCCTGGACGCCAAGGGCGGCGAGATCGCGAAGGTCTACTCGCGCGACCGCACCATCGTGGAGCTCAAGGACATCTCCCCGTACATGCGCAAGGCGATCGTCGCGATCGAGGACGCGCGCTTCTACGAGCACGGGGCGGTCGACCTCAAGGGCGTGCTGCGCGCGCTCAACAAGAACGCGCAGGACGGCGGCGTCTCCCAGGGCGCCTCCACGCTCACCCAGCAGTACGTGAAGAACGTCTTCGTGGAGGAGGCGGGCAACGACGAGAAGGCGGTCGCCGAGGCCCAGAAGCAGTCCATAGGCCGCAAGATCAAGGAGCTGAAGTACGCGATCCAGGTCGAGAAGGAGCTGGGCAAGCGGCGGATCCTGCAGAACTACCTGAACATCACCTTCTTCGGCCAGCAGGCCTACGGTGTCGAGGCCGCCTCGCAGCGCTACTTCAGCAAGCACGCCAAGGACCTGAAGCTGGAAGAGGCCGCGCTGCTGGCCGGTCTCGTCCAGTCGCCCAGCAGCTACGACCCGATCAACAACGCGGAGGTGGCCAAGACCCGCCGCGACACCGTGCTGCAGCGCATGGCCGAGGTGAAGGACATCACCCAGGCCCAGGCCGACGCGGCGAAGAAGAAGCCCCTCGGGCTCAAGGTCAGCGCGCCCAAGAACGGCTGTATCACGGCCGTGAGCGGCGCCGGGTTCTTCTGTGACTACGTCCGCGAGGTCTTCCTCAGCGACCCGGTCTTCGGCAAGACCCGCGAACAGCGCTCCCAGCGCTGGGACCGCGGCGGTCTGACGATCCGTACGACGCTGGACCCCGAGGCGCAGCAGTCGGTCCAGAACTCGATCAAGGCCCACGTCTACCAGGACGACCCGGTCGCCACCGCCGTCACGCTCGTCGAGCCCGGCACCGGCAAGGTGATCGCCATGGGCCAGTCCAAGCCGTACGGCTACGGGCCCAACGAGCTCGAGATCAACCTGTCCGCGGACAAGGCCATGGGCGGCTCGAACTACGGCTTCCAGGTCGGCTCGACGTTCAAGCCGATCACCGCCGCGGCCGCCCTCGAGCAGGGCAAGAAGCCGTACCAGCGCTACTCCTCGCCGTACGAGATGGACTACCCGAGCCCGGTGTCCACCTGCAACGGCTCCTGGTCCAACAACGAGGGCGCGTCCCTCACGAACGAGGACCCCAAGGAGAAGGGCCCGTACGGCCTGAGGGAGGCGCTCGCGAAGTCGATCAACACCTACTTCGTGCAGATGATCAGCGACATCGGTGTCTGCCCGGTCACCGAGATGGCCACCAAGATGGGCGTGAAGCGCGCCGACGGCGAGAAGCTCAACCAGGTGCCCGCCATCACCCTCGGCACCGACGGCTTCTCGCCGCTGACGATGGCCAACGCGTACGCGACCTTCGCCAACCGCGGCGTCTACTGCACCCCGGTCTTCATCGAGTCGATCACCGGCCCGGGCGGCAAGGACCTCGAGATCCCCAAGTCCTCGTGCACCCGCGCCATGTCGCAGAAGACCGCCGACACCATGAACACTCTGCTGCGCGGCGTGGTCGAGGACGGCACCGGCAAGAAGGCGGGCCTGGACAACCGCCCGAGCGCCGGTAAGACGGGTACGACGGACGAGCGCAAGGCCGCCTGGTTCGTCGGCTACACCCCGAACCTCGCCGGCGCGGTCTGGGTCGGCGGCTCCGGCTCCAAGGGCGTCAAGATGGAGAACATCCGGATCGGCGGCATCCTCCACGACAAGGTCTACGGCGCGGACACCCCCGGCCCCATCTGGAAGGACGCCATGAGCGGCGCCCTGACGGGCAAGCCGGTGGAGAACTTCATCACCGTGCCGATCAAGGACCCGAACGAGAAGAAGCCCGACCGCGACAAGGGCCACGGCGACAAGCCGGGCGGCGGCAACGGCGGGAACAACGGCGGCAACGGCGACCCGTGGCCGGACATCACCCTCCCGCCGGACGTGATCGGCGGCGGAGACGACGGCTGGGGCGGCGGCAACCGGGGCGGAAACGGGAACGGCGGAAACGGCAACAGCAACGGCTGGAACTTCCCGTAGCACCAGCGTGAACGCCGCGCGGTAAGCGAAGGAAGCGGGCCCGGACACCGTCCGGGCCCGCTTCCTTCTTATCTCTTCTCTCTCGTTGTCTCAGCTCTTTGTCTCAGCCCTCGGCAAGCCGCCGCTTGACCGCGGCGGCCACCCGGCCGCCCTCGGCCCGGCCCGCGACCTTCGGGTTCACGATCTTCATCACCGCACCCATGGCCCGCGGCCCCTGCGCCCCGCCGGCCGCGGCCTCCCGCACGGCCTCCGCCACCAGCGCGTCCAGCTCCTCGTCCGTGAGCTGCTTCGGCAGATACTCGGCGAGCACCTCGCCCTCGGCCCGCTCCCGCTCGGCCTGCTCGGCCCGCCCGCCCTGCGCGAACGCCTCGGCCGCCTCGCGCCGCTTCTTGGACTCGCGCGCGATGATCTTCTCCACCTCGGCGTCGGACAGCTCCCGGGCGGTCTCGCCCGCGACCTCTTCCTTCTGGATCGCGGTGAGAGTCAGCCGGAGCGTAGAGGAGCGCAGCTCGTCACGCGTCTTGATCGCTGCGGTGAGGTCGTCCTTCAGCCTGGACTTGAGCGTGGTGGTCATGTCGTCGAGTCTGCCAGCCCTGGCCGTGAATCACCCGAAGATTTCTCGCCCGGCCACCGTCTGCGACCATGGTGACCATGCGCGCGCGATACGGAGTACCCCTGGGAATCACGGCGGTCGGCGCCGCCGGCCTCGCCTATGCCGCCGGCTTCGAGGTCCGGTCCTTCCGCCTCCGACGGGTGACCGTCCCCGTGCTGCCACGCGGCATGCGGCCCCTGCGTGTCCTCCAGGTCTCCGACATCCACATGGTCAGCGGCCAGCGCAAGAAGCAGCGCTGGCTCCAGTCCCTCGCCGGGCTCCGCCCCGATCTCGTCATCAACACGGGTGACAACCTCTCCGACCCCGAGGGCGTACCCGAGGCGCTGGACGCGCTCGGCCCGCTCATGGAGTTCCCCGGTGCGTACGTCTTCGGCTCGAACGACTACTACGGCCCCAAGCCGCGCAACCCCGCCCGCTACCTGTTGGAGAAGGCCAGCGGCAAGCACGGCCTGAACGGCAATCCCCCCGTCGTCGGCGCGATCCACAACCCCTGGAAAGAGCTGCGCGACGCCTTCGACACGGCCGGCTGGGTCAACCTGTCGAACACCCGCGGCCGGCTGAAGCTGGACGACGTGGAGATCGCCATGACCGGCCTGGACGACCCGCACATCAAGCGCGACCGCTACGGCGAGGTGGCCGGCGGCCCCGAATCGGACGCCGCCCTCTCCCTGGCCGTCGTCCACGCCCCCTACCTGCGCGTCCTCGACGCCTTCACCGCCGACCGCTACCCCCTGATCCTCGCCGGCCACACCCACGGCGGCCAGCTGTGCATCCCCTTCTACGGCGCCCTCGTCACCAACTGCGACCTGGACGCCCGCCGCGTCAAGGGCCTCTCCACCCACCACGCCGCCGGCCACACCTCCTACCTCCACGTCTCCGCCGGCTGCGGCACCAACCGCTACACCCCGCTCCGCTTCGCCTGCCCCCCCGAGGCCACCCTCCTCACCCTGACCCCACCCAGCCCCTGACCCCCTCCAGCGACCCCGTCCCGACCTGCGAGGCCTCGAAAACCGGATTTCGTCTCTGGCCACAGGTCCGCTAAAGTAGAGCTCGTTGCTTCGGGGTGTAGCGCAGCTTGGCAGCGCGCTTCGTTCGGGACGAAGAGGTCGTGGGTTCAAATCCCGCCACCCCGACAGAAGAAACACCAGGTCAGGGGCCTGATCCGCGAAAGCGGGTCGGGTCCCTGACTCGTTCCGGGGCCATCTTGGGATCTCCCGTTCTGCCACTGTCCCTGGGCTCGGGCTTGAGGTCCCGCGGTACGAGCGAGCAGCCGAAGACCAGCAGGGCGCATGAGGGCAGTGCTCCCGATAAGGCTGGCATCGACCGTAAACGACGTTGTTGTCAGTGTCCTACGCCACCATGGGAAGACGCTCTCCGCCCCGAAGCGCGGGGTGGCCCTCGTCTCGACCAGGAGCCGGCCAGCCGCCCAGACGGGGACTCGGACGAGCGCTCGGCAAGTCCTCCAACACGGATCGGAGCCTCATGGACAGCGGTGGAGCCGCGCCCAGTCTTCCCCTGAACTTCCTGTGCGCGCTCGTCGCGGACAGCGGCGCAGATGCCCCGCCCTCGCGGATGGCCGCCGAGCAAGCCCGGTCGATGGAGGAGGGGCTGGAGCGACGGGAGTTGCTGGAAGCGCTGTTACGCGGCCCCTACGACAGTTCTGCTCCGTTGGGGCTGCTGGAAGCCGCGGTCGACAGCGACCTGGCCCGGAAGCCGCCGCAGTCAGATCCGCTATACGGACCGTCCATGGATCTGGCACTGCTGGCTCTCTCGCATCCCTCCTGCACACCGCAGTTGCGGCACGAGTCGCTGAGGCGCTGCACCGCCGTCCAGCTCGGCCGCCTCGGCTCGGCGCAGGCAAGCGACATCCTGGCTGACGCCGTCGCCGAGGCGCTGCACGAACGGGGGCCGCGCCAGCAGGCCATGACGGTCGACCTCCTCGACAGTCCGACGGATGCCCAACTGGTGCTGCGACAGCACCGACTGCACAGCACCGTCATCACAGCGGCTGTCGACCTACTGCCGTCCCACCCCTTTGTCGACCAGGAGGACGAGGAGGACAATTCGACGTGGTTGGAGAGGCAGAGAGCCGCCGAGCGAGCCTGGCGCACCATGTGGAAGCAGGTCGTGGCCTCACATCCCGAACACCACCGGCTCCTCGTCGACTGGTCTGACGACAACGATGCCGGACACATCGTCCGAGAGCACCTGCTGGGCAGCATCCCCTGGGACGTCGAACCAGAACTCCTTGAGGAAATAGCCCAAGACGACCTCGCGTCCTTCCCGCACTCCGTACTCATCACCCGGATGTGCCGCATGCGCCGGGACGGGGCAACGGAGCAAGAGGTACGGGGGCACTTCGCGAGTGACCTGGCGGAGCTCCTTCCCAAGCAGCGCAAACACATCGACGGGCTCCTGTCGTATGACACGTACGCTCTGCGCTACGGCTGCTGGGCTGCCATATCCCACACCGCGCGGGCAGCAGACGGCAACTGGCGCTACATCCTCAACCCCGACCAGGCACAGAAGTACGGGCGCCCTCACCCTTGGCGAGCCTCAGAAGACCAGTTGGCCTCCCTGGCCCAGAAGTTCGCCGAACATGCGGCCGTCGCTCTGGAACTGTGGGAAGCCGACCCAGAGGCCCCGGTTCGCTCGGCGGAGGATCTGCGCTGGGTGCGCGACCTGCTCCAGCACCTGCCAGTGGTGACCCCGGACGTGAAGGAGAAGGCACACCTGATCTGCCGGAAAGCGAGACGAGAGCTGGCCGGGCGCCGGGACTACGGCAAGTACGGGCTGGACTCGGACGTCCAGCAGGCGCGTGAACTCCTCGACACCATCGAGCGGATGACCGCCGAACCACACCCGAATCCTGGCTTGGCGCGCACCGCGTCCCTCGGCAAGCCGGATCAGGTCACCATGCGCGACCTCGCGGGCGCCCCGGATGCCGTCCTCGATGACTACGTGCGACGGCACCAAGGCAACGACGCACTCATGGAAAAGGCCCTGCTGTCCTTCGCCTCCCGTGCCTACCGCCGCGACCTGTCCTTCGCCGACGTACTGAAACGCCACTCAGACCCGCAGGGCGCACTGCTGGACCTCACTCAGAACCTCCGCCGACGCCTGGGCGGTGGCCCGAACCTCCGAGAGGCGTGGGTGAGCGCCGTGCTGAGCCTGCTCACCACCGACGCCGATCTGATCCGCGCCCTGCCCGCCTGGACCGCCCTCAAAGCCAGAGGACCCCGCGGCCAGGCAGCCCACCCAGCGGTCACCTCGGTCGTACGCACCGTCCTTGGCGACAACGCCGAGGCGTGGCAACGGTTTGCGACAAGCCCAGCCAGCTACGCGGGGCCCACGGCCTGGCTCCGCCTCGGCGACCTTCTCGATGCTGCCACGAACGGAACACCCTGGCCCACGCCCCCGTACAAGTAACCAAACCCCCGCACGACCGGAGCGGATGTGCAGTGAACCCGCTGCGCACGTGCGCCAGATGCACAGACCCTGCGCAAGGTCCCCGGCGTTCCTTCCCGTACCGCGCTCGGTTCTATGCAGCTATGGCAGGGGTGACAGGAGTCGAACCTGCGACATCCGGTTTTGGAGACCGGCGCTCTGGCCTCTGAGCTACACCCCTTGGACGCCGCCCAGCCTGGCATGGCCGAGCACGTGATTCCACGGATTTTCACGGTCAGCACTTCTGCTGCCGCCACCGCCAGGCCCGGCACAACCTCGACCTGGGCGGCCTGTCCTGGATTAACCAGCACCCGGACGGCAGCCCCGGTGGTGAACGCCCGCCCCAGTCCCCCGAACCGCCCTCCGGATGGGACGCGATGGGGCCCGCGCCGCACTGAACACCTGGCAGGATGCGGCCCGGCGGCGATGTCAGTGCCCTGCCACTGCACGCCGCCGTCCTCCTGCGCCTCGGGCACCGAGAACAGCGGGCCATCCCCCAATGGGAAGTAGCGGATCGTCAGAGGGAGCAGTGGAATGTCACGGGGATGGAAGATCGCGGTCATCGTGCTGGCGGCAGGGGTCGTCGGCTGGGTCCTGTGGCCCTGGTTCCTGTATTCCTGGATGCGCAGGGAGTGAGGCCCGAGAGACACCGGCCGGGCAGCCGGCCGGGGCCCCTGGGCCGGGGAGGGCGTGGCCGCGGGGTCAGGCCGAGATGAGTCGAAGGATCGCGGTGCCGCCCGCCCCTGCCACCACCTGCAGTACGACCGCTCCGTCCACCTTGTCCGGCGGCGCTCCCGCCACCCCGCACGAGCTGCTGCCGCCGCCGCTGCGGAAGACGGCGACGCAGCCGCTGCCGTCGCCGCTCGCCTCCCCGCTCGTCTTGCTGTTCCCCGAGGTCACCTTGTAGCCGACCTCGTTCTTGCCGACCTTCGTCAGGGACAGCTTCGCGGGACCGTCCGGGAGCTCGAAGCGGATCGTCACCGGCTTGGACACCGCTATCTCGCAGTTCCCGTCGGTGCACGCCTCGGGGTTGCTCCCGTCGGCCGCTGTCACTGCCGGGGACGCGCTGGACGTGGCGGGAGAGGGGCTCCGCGAGGCATGGGAGGCCGAGGGCTTGGCGCTGCCGGTGTTCTCGTCCGAATCGCCGCATCCCGCCACGGCCAGCGCGGTGACCGTGGCCAGCAGGACGCGGCCGGCCGCACGTCGTGTGCGCCCCACCGTGGTCGGATCCGACATGGCATGCCGCCCTTCGTAACTTGTCCGGAGTCAGGAATCACGAATCAGGGAGCGAGCCTACGGCCCGGGTATCGGGAGGGGTCCCCACCCGGTGCCCGCACACTTGGTCGCGACGGGCGTACGGGGCGAGCAGGCGCGAACCGTCTTCGAAGCCATCGCCAGCAGCCGCGGAGGGGTGTGGAGGGTGTCGGCGCTGAAAGTCGCCTTGTGGGCCCTGCCGCCCTTGCTGGCAGTGCCCTTCGTGGTGTGGGGACTCCTCGATGACCCCCGCACACGGCTGGGCGGCATGGTCCTGCTGGCTGCTCTGATCGGATTCGCGGGCGTGTTCGTGGTGCCACTGCTCCTCTTCCAGGCCGACGGCGACTTCTTCCGGGAGTCCTCCCGCTGGACGTTGCTCCTGGCCGGGCTCTGCCTGACCGTCGGCGTCCTGTCGATCATGGGTACCCTCGAGCGCGACCGGCCGGAATACGTCTGGAAGTACGGCGAGCCGGGGCAGGTCCCCCGCTCCTCCGCAGACGCCTCTAGTCCGCGCCGTCAAGGCCGTGGTCGAAGCCTCGGAGCACGGACGTCCGGCCCTGCGCCGTGCTACCGGTTCACGCTGCCCAGCCACAACACATCACGGGCCCGTGTCATGGCTACGAACAGCTGGCTGCGGGACAGTTCATCGCGCTCGCGTTCGGTGTCGGAGGTCTTCGTACCGGTCGTGTCAGGGCCGTGGGGCAAGGCGGCGTCGTGCTCGGGCAGGTACACGCGCTTGAATTCCAAGCCCTTGGCCCGGCGGTAGCTGCCGAGCTTGACGGCGTCGACCGGTCGGCCGTCGTAGTGCTCGAGCAGGCAGACGGGGATGTCGGCCCGGGTCAGGAGTCGCTGGTAGTGGCCGATGGCTCGCATGGAGGGGCACAGCACCGCGGTGTCGGGGAGTGCTTCGGGCGGCAGGTCGTGGAGGGCCTTCAGGAGGGCTTGGTCGTGCTCGGTCCGGGTGGGTTCGGAGACGCGTGTCACCTGACCGTCGTGGTACGTCAGGTCGACGTCCCGGCGGCCCGGGGTACGCAGTCCGTCGATGTCCTCGAAGGCGTCCTCGGCGACGACCGCGAGGGCCGTGTCGAGGATCTCCTTGCTGTTGCGATAGTTGGTGCGCAGCACCTGTCCGCGATCGCCGCGGATGTCGATACCGGCGTCGGACAGGCGGAATCCGCCGGGGTAGACGGCTTGTTGGCCGTCGCCGACCAGGAGCAGCCCGTTGGGGGCGTCGCCGACGAGGGTGTGCAGGAGCCGTACTCCGACCAGGGTCAGGTCCTGGACCTCGTCGACGATCACGGCTGTGTAGGGGTGCCGGCCTGCCCGGCGGCCCGCTTCCGCCAGTGCGAGTGAGAGGACGTCGTTGAAGTCGTGTACGCCACGCTCGGTGCGGATGCCCTCGTACTCCTCGTACAGCGCCCATACGGCCTGCCGGTGCGTACGCCGTAAGCTCGCGCGTCGGCGTCGGCGGGGCACCGTGGCGTACTCCTCGAAGGCGGTGATGTCACGGCCCTTGATGACGTGGTCGATCTCCTCGCGCCAGTAGCGGGGTGCGGGGTCGATTTCGGCCAGGCAGCTGGTGCGCCCCACGTGTGTCCACGCGAGGCTGAAGGCAGTCTCCGCCTTGTCTCCGTGCAGCCGAACCGGGACGCCGCAGGTCTGTAGGAACTCCTGCGCCCAGGAGTGCAGGCTGCGAAAGTCCACCCGGTCGGCGACGGCTGGGGACATGGTCTTGAGGAAGGTGGCCTGAACCCGCGGGAGGTTGTTGGCAAAGGTGACGTACAGGATCCGGCCGTTGGTGCGCCGGGCCAGGTGGGCCGCGCGGTGCAGGCCGACGACGGTCTTGCCGGTGCCGGCCGGGCCGCTGATCCGCGCGGGGCCGGACCAGTTGCGGCGCACCAGCGCGACCTGGTCGGGATCGAGGAAGGTCATCCACTGCTCGATCGGGGCCCTCAACGCCTCTTCCAGAGCTGCCTCGCGCAGGCCCTCGATGTCGAACAGCCCCTCGGACGGCTCTCCTTGAGGCTCTTGTTGGGGCTGTTCTCGGGGCTCTGGCCGTTCCCGCGCCGTCGCCGGCACCGCCGACCTCTCGTACTCGGGGAAGGCGCGCTCCAGGTGGTCGGCGATGGCCCGGACGGATTCGGCGCCCAGCCTGCGGCGCTCCGACAGCAGCGCCGGACCGACCTCGTGCTCGCCCAGCAGACGGATCCTGCCCAGCTCGGCGTGGACCCGCCGGCCCACGAAGACCATCAGAGGCTGGACCGCCACCGGAGACATCCCCAGCGACGCCACCGCGCCTTCGACGACCTTCACCACCGCCAGAAGCTTGGCCGCGTGCTCGTCGCGCGACTCGCCTCCGGCGCGGAGCCTTCCCTCCGACACCTCCGGTGCGGAGCGCCAGTTCTTCACGTCCAGGACGAAGACGCCGCCGGGCCCGATCAGCAGCATGTCCACGTTGGCGGCTCGCGTCCCCGGCCATCTGCGGTCGACCAGGAGCCGCCACCCGCGTTCGGTCAGCACCAACAGCTGGGCCGCGACCCTGCGTTCGCCGTCGCTCGCGGCTTCCCAGCGGCGCGCCTCGTGCTGGGCCGCCCGCCACTGCTCTCTCAGCAGCCGCTCCTGCCGCCGCGCCTCCTGCGCCCGTCGCGATGCCGATCCGCCAGCCGCCATATCACGCCCCCTCGCACACGGAGTAGCGATCATAGAACGGTCAGCTATGGACGCGGCAGGGCGCAAATCGGCGTGCTGGTGCTGCGAACAAGGCAGGGGGCAGGGGCAGGGGCAGGGGTCAGGGGCCGGCGTCGCGGAACCCCGCGTCGTCCAGCGTTCCCGCGTCGTCCAGCGTTCCCGCCTCATCCAGCGATCCCGCGCCGCCGTCCGACGATTCCTCGCCGCCCAACGCTTTCGTCGCCCGCGTGGTCGCCGCCCCCGTCGCCGCCGCGACGCTGAAGAGTCCGCCCTCCGGGTCGCGGAGGGCCGCGATGCGGCCGTACGGGGTGTCGGAGGGGGCGGAGATGATGCCGCCGCCGAGGGTGGTGGCCTGGGTGGCGACGCGGTCGACGTCATCGACGCAGAAGTAGACGTGCCAGCGGGGGCGGACATTGGGGTCCGGGGTGGCCTCCAGGGCGCCGCCGAGCAGTCCTGCGACGGCTTTGCCGTCGATGTGCAGGACCACGCGGTCGTGCTCGAAGCGGACGTCGCAGCGGTCCTGGCCCTGGGCGTCCCAGCTGAAGACGTGGCCGTAGAAGAGCGCGGCCTCGAAGGCGTCGCGGGTGCGCAGCTCGAGCCAGACCGGGGCGCCCAGTCTGCGCTCGCCCCACCAGGCCGAGGTGAGCTCGCCTTCCCAGATGCCGAAGACTGCGCCGTCCGGGTCGGCCGCCCAGGCCACCCGGCCGCTGCCGAACTCCAGCGGCCCGACGGCGACCGTGCCGCCGCGCTCCCGCGCGCGCCAGGCGATCTCGTCGGCGCTGTCGGCCGCGAAGTAGGTGGTCCAGGTGACGGGGAGGGCCACGCCGGTCGCGGCCGGGACGCCCATGCCGACGGTGGGGGCGCCGTCTTGGGTGAACGCGATGGTGTAGCGGCCGTGGCCGTGGCGGCTGGGGCGGAAGTGCCAGCCGAAGAGGTCACCGTAGAAGTTCTGGGCGCGGTCCAGGTCGGTCGCCATGAGGCTCACCCAGCACGGCGCGCCTTGGACGGCGCGGAATCTGTCCCGCCTCTCCACCGCGCTCACCTCATTCCGCCGCCGCGTGCCCTCCGCATGCGCAGGGCCGTCGTCCTGCGCAAGGCTGTCGTCCTGCGCGGGGCTGTCGTCCTGCGGCGTGCGCGCAGCCTTCACCGTCCGCACTTGATGCCCGATAGTCCCACTTTCTCCTGTTTGCCCGGGGCGCGCCACCTCGACCGCCCGCCGGGCCGCGCGCCGGCGCGCCCGCTGTGGCGCATCCCACCGACCAACACCACAGAAGGCATTACGGACACCCGGGCGGAGCAAGGCAGTATTGCGCCCATGTCGAATCTCCGCTCAAACATCATCACCTGGCTTGGTCGCAAGTACTTTTCGAGAATGCAGAAGACCGGCTTCGATCTGTCCAAGATGTCGTTTTTGCCGGACGCCGCACTGGTCCCGTTCCGACGCGACGGCCTTGACCCCGTGGCCGAATTGTCCCGCACTCGCGCAAAAGAACCCATAAGCAAGCTTTCGCTGCCTTTCGGGGTGAAAGGCTGGCTTGTCACCGGATACGACGAGACCAAGGCCGTGCTGGGCCGGACGAACGGATTCAGCTCCGATTTCACCAACCTCGCAGAGAAGAACATCGGCATCGCCGCACAGCAGAATCCAGGAGGCCTCGGCTTCAGCGATCCACCGACGCATACGAGACTGCGACGCCTGCTGACACCGGAGTTCACCATGCGCCGGCTCAGCAGGCTCACGCCGCGGATCCACTCCATCGTCGAGGAGCGACTCGACGAGA
The DNA here is from genome assembly GCF_053890475.1 of Streptomyces sp. LZ34. Lineage (NCBI taxonomy): Bacteria > Bacillati > Actinomycetota > Actinomycetes > Kitasatosporales > Streptomycetaceae > Streptomyces > Streptomyces sp. LZ34. The sequence continues at coordinate 6,751,353 of NZ_CM132680.1, read as the reverse complement.
TGGCCGCGATAGCCGCGGCCGAGGGCCAGGTCGACCTGGTCGAGGCGTTCGCCCTGCCGATCCCCTCCCTGGTCATCTGCGAGCTGCTCGGCGTGCCGTACGAGGACCGCGCCGACTTCCAGCAGCTGAGCATGGCGCGATTCGACCTGTTCGGCGCGGCCGACGCCCCGCTCGGCGCGATATCCGACTCACTCTCGTATCTGCTGGACGTCGTCAGGAAGCAGCGTGAGTCGCCCGGTGACGGGCTGCTCGGGATGCTGGTGAAGGAGCACGGCGACGAGATCGACGACCAGGAGCTGGCCGGGCTGGCCGACGGGGTGCTCACCGGCGGCTTCGAGACGACCGCGAGCATGCTGGCGCTCGGCACGCTGATGCTGCTCCGCAGCCCCGAGCGGTTCGCGGAGATCCGCGACAACGACGAGGTGGTCGACCAGTACGTCGAGGAGCTGCTGCGCTACCTCACGGTCGTCCAGGTGGCCTTCCCCCGGTTCGCCAAGGAGGACATGGAGATTGCCGGTACGGCGATATCCGCCGGCGATCTGGTGCTGTGCTCGCTGAGCGGGGCGAATCGCGACGAGAAGCTCGGCCCGGACATGGAGCGGTTCGATCCGCACCGGCAGACCTCCTCCCACCTGGCCTTCGGCCATGGCATCCACCGGTGCATCGGCGCCGAGCTGGCCAAGATGGAGCTCCGCGCGGCCTACCCCGCACTGGTGCGGCGGTTCCCGGAGATGCGCCTGGCCGTCGCGCCGGAGAAGCTCGAGTTCCGGAAGCTGTCCATCGTGTACGGCGTCGAGGCGCTGCCCGTGAGGCTGAAGTAGCCCCGGCCCGTCATCCGCTCTCCCCGCCCGGTGCCCCGCGAGGGGCCCGGCGGGGCGGCAGGGCGGCGGCTCAGCGGTACGGGTCGTCCCGGCCGGGGTCCGTACGCCCGCCGGAGTCCCGGCCCCCATCCGGCAGGGAGTCCGGCTTGAGACTTCCGGGGCCCTCCAGGAGCTGGCGGTGCATGGCCGAGCTGCTTCCCCGCATATCGAATTCCTGGGCCAGCCCGGTCGAGTGCAGTCGGCCCATATCCTCGTCCGAGAAGGTGACTCCGGCTATCGTGGTTCCCTTTCCGGAATCCCAGTTGTAGCGGTCCCACACATTGAGCTGGTAGTCGAGGCCCACTTGGGGCTTTCCATCGGCCGCGGGCGTCACCGTGACCACACCGCTGATATTGGTGTTGACCGAGCCGACGGCAAGGTACCAGTTCTCATTGCCCGACCGGCTGAACTGATAGTCGCTGTTCATCGTCTCCACCGGGATGGCGACCGGCCTGCCGCCGTTCTTCTTGAATTCCGTCAGCGCTTTCTCGCGCCATATGTCCTCGTTGTCCATGATGGCGTCGACGGCCATGCCGCGAAGCGCGTCGTCGCCTTTCATCATTTTGTCGACGGGCAAATCCAGCGTCGTGCCGGAATTATCCAGGTAATGGGTCAGATGCCGTGCCGCGTCGTCCAGGCCCACCAGCGAGGCACCCTCCGCCAGCGCCCTGGCCTTCTCCCGGGTGACCCGCTCTCCGATGCCGGGGGACTCGACGCCGTGCCGACCCGACCCCGCGTCCGGGGAGATCTGCCTGATCCGCGGGGACAGGACCCCCGCCGCCAGCAGATCGTCCTTGTGGGCCGCCCAGAGCTCGGCGCGCGACCGCGGGCTCAGGGACTCCCACAGCCGTAGCAGCCGGGCGCGCTCCTCCGGGCTCGCCTTGTCCCCCAGCGAGGCCAGCTCGACCGCGCGCGGGGCCATGTCCTCGTCGAGCGAGGTGTAGACGGCATGGCCCGCGTCGTGGAGGTCCTGGCCGTGGCTCGCGCGCAGGGCGCGGGCGACGGCGGCGTCGATCTCCGCGGCGTGGGTGACCAGCCCCGTGATGGCCTCCGTGTACCACCTGATCAGGTCCTGTGTCCGCTGGCTGTCGCCGTCGACATTGCACAGCGCCTCGGACACCCGAACCGAGCCGTCGCCCGAATCCTTGACCACCAGTCCGGGAGTCTCTGCAGATCCCGGAACTCCTTCGCCGTCTTGCGGACGAAGTCCCGGGTCACCGTGGCGTTGAGTCCGGCCCATTTCGCGGCCTCCGACTTCCGCACCAGCCCCGGTCGGCATCCGTACCGAGCTTTTCGAGATCGCTCACCAGGCTCTTCCAGTCGGTGACCGCGGTGCCCAGCTTGCCGAGGTCCATCCGGAGCAAGGATCACGGCGGTCGGCGGCCGTCCGATCGGGTTTGATGGGGGGATGAATGACGCACAGACCCTGCCCGACTGGGAGAAACGCTTCCGGGCCCCGCGCGTATCGCTGCCCGACTGGGCAGAGGAGGCACCGGACCGCGCACTGTTCGTATCCAACGCGACGGGGACGTACGAGCTGTACGCGTGGGACCGGGCGACCGGAGCGCAGCGCCAGGTGACCGACCGGCCGAACGGTACGACGGACGGGGTGCTCTCCCCGGACGGCCAGTGGATCTGGTGGTTCTCGGACACCGACGGCGACGAGTTCGGGGTGTGGTTGCGCCAGCCGTTCGTCCCTGACGCCGCCCCGGACGCCGCCCCGGACCAGGCAACAGCGGCGGAGGGCGCACCGGACAAGCCCGCGACGCCCGGTCTCGCCCCCTCCTACCCGGCCGGCCTGGCGCTCGGCCGGGACGGCACCGCGGTCGTCGGGCGGTCCACGGACGAGGACGGCTCCACCGTCCACGTCGTACGCCCCGGGGCCGCGCCCCAGGAGATCTACCGCCACCGGGAGTCGGCCGGGGTGGGTGACCTGTCGTACGACGGGACGCTGATCGCGATCGAGCACACCGAGCACGGCGACGCCATGCACTCGGCGATCCGGGTCGTACGGCTGGACGGCACACCCGTAGCGGAGCTGGACGACACCAAGGGCGGCACGGAGGAGCTGGGCCTGTCCGTCATGGGGTTCGCGCCGGTCGCCGGGGACAACCGGCTGCTGGTCGGGCACCAGCGGCGGGGCCGCTGGGAGCCCATGCTGTGGGACCCGGACTCCGGTGTGGAGACGGCGCTGGCCATCGACCTGCCCGGGGACGTCGGCGCCGACTGGGTGCCGGACGGGACGGCGCTGCTGGTCGAGCACAGCTACCAGGCGCGCAGCGAGCTGTGGCGGTACGACCTGGCCTCCGCCGAGCTGACCCGCGTCGACACCCCGTCCGGCACCATCTCGGGGGCGACGGCGCGGCCGGACGGCACGGTCGAGTTCCTGTGGTCCTCGGCGGCCGAGCCGCCGCAGGTGCGGTCCACGAGCGGGCGGGTGGTGCTCGACCCGCCGGGGCCGCGGGCGCCCGGGTCGGTGCCGGTCACCGACGTCTGGGTGGACGGGCCCGGCGGGCAGGTGCACGCCCTGGTGCACAAGCCCGCGGGCGAGGGCCCCTTCCCGGCCGTCTTCGACATCCACGGCGGGCCGACCTGGCACGACAGCGACGCCTTCGCGGCGGGCCCGGCGGCCTGGGTGGACCACGGCTTCGCGGTCGTACGGGTCAACTACCGCGGCTCGACCGGGTACGGACGGGCCTGGACGGACGCGCTGAAGCACCGCGTCGGGCTGATCGAGCTGGAGGACATCGCGGCCGTGCGCCGGTGGGCGGTCGACTCGGGGCTCGCCGACCCCGAGCGGCTGGTGCTGGCCGGCGGCTCATGGGGCGGCTATCTGACGCTGCTGGGGCTCGGGACCCAGCCCGAGGCGTGGGCGCTGGGGCTCGCGGCGGTGCCGGTCGCGGACTACGTCACGGCGTACCACGACGAGATGGAGGCCCTGAAGGCGATGGACCGCACGCTGCTGGGCGGCACGCCGGAAGAGGTCCCCGAGCGCTTCGAGGCCTCCTCACCGCTGACGTACGTGGACGCGGTGCGCGCGCCCGTCTACATCTCGGCGGGGGTCAACGACCCGCGCTGCCCGATACGGCAGATCGAGAACTATGTGGAGCGGCTGGCGCGGCGCGGCGCCCCGCACGAGGTGTACCGGTACGACGCGGGGCACGGCTCGCTGGTGGTCGAGGAGCGGATCAAGCAGTTGCGCTTGGAGATCGAGTTCGCTCAGCGTCATCTGCGGCCTCATCCGCAGCGTGATCTCCAGGGGCAGCCGGGGCGGTAGGGGTAGCCAGGGCAGCAGAGCCGGCCGGAGCAGCCGGGGTCTCCGGCGGAATGATCCCGAGCGCCAGGTCGCGCGCCGTCTCCGCCTCACGGCGGAACAGCCGGAACCACATGAACACGACGAAGCCCGCGAAGACGAACCACTCGCCGGTGTAGCCGAGGTTCTGGAACGCCTTGAGATCGAGCCCGGTGCCCTCCGCCACGGCCGGGGGCACCGGCTCCAGGGCCCCGGGGGCGGTCGCGGAGGTGATCCACGCGTCGTACACCCCGTACGGCACGAGGTTCACCAGCGAGGCGGCGCTGATCATGCCCAGCTGGCCGCGCGGCAGCCCGCCGCTCGCCCGCACCCCGCTGGTGCCCGAGTGCTCGGACCCCTGGAGCGCCCCGGTCACGGTCACCTCGCCGGCCGGGGGCGCGGGCACCTTGGCGACGTCGGCCTTGTCGTCGGCGTCGCCGGGGAGCCAGCCCCGTACGACGGGCAGCGCCTTGCCGCCGTCCGTACGCAGCAGCGTGAGCACATAGAAGCCGTCGCGGTCGTCCAGCCGCCGGTCCGGGACGAGCAGTTGGTGCGCCGTGTCATAGCGCCCGGTCGCGGTGGCCGACCGCTCCGCGGTCCGGTCGGTGACCGGCAGCAGCTCGCGCAGCGGCTCTGCGGTGTCTTTGGTGTCGGAGGACTCGTCCTGCTGCTTGTTGTGGGTCTCGACGCGCGCTTCGAAGCGGCTGAGCTGCCAGCTGCCCATGAACAGACAGACCGGGATGGCCAGCACGGTGAAGATGTTGATCACCCACCAGCGGGGTGTCAGCAGAAACCGATACACACCACCACCGTACGGGCCCGGCGCCGCGCGCCGTACTTCGGGGCTCGGTTCGCCTCCGGCTACAGGTTGGGAGGTGCCCCTCCCAACCCCCTCCCAGCCACCGCTGGGAGGTGCCCCGGCCAGGGCTGCCCCTACGTGCCCGCCAGCAACCCGGTGCGGTAGATCGTCCCCGCGCACGCGCCGCTGAGCGTCACGCTCGTCGCGGCCGGGTCACCGGCCTCGGGCGTGTAGCCGAGCAGGACGCTCCCCGCCGGCTGCTCGCCGCCGTCACCGCCGCCGCCGTTGCCCGAGCCGTCGCCCGGACCGTCCGAGGGCCCGCCGTCCGCCGAGTCGGCCGAGTCCGGCGTGGGGTCGGGGGTCGGCGTGGTGCTGGTGTTGGAGCAGCCGGAGGTGCCGCCGCCCGACTGCGGGATCCAGGCGAACTGCACCTCGTACGCCTGGCCGGGCTTCAGGATGAGCTGGCCCGGCGCGGTGGACGGGTCGGGCAGCCCGCCGGCCGCGTCGCCGGAGGTGTGGTCCACGACGAAGATCCGGGAGGCGTCCGCGCCGCCCTGCGCGCTCGGGCTGATGACGCCGCCGCCCACGACCGTGCACGGGGTGCCGGAGATGTTCACGACCCGGAACGAGCCGTAGATCCGCCCCTCGGCGTCGGCCACCCCGGCCGACCCGGAGGCGTTGCCGAGCTGGGGGCGGGCGCAGGTGGGCGAGGTGGCGTTCAACGTGCTGGAGGGGTCGGGGGCCACGCCGCCCGAGTCGCCCTCCGGCTTCCTGGACGGGCGGTCCTTCTTCCCGTCCTCGCCCTTGTCCTGCTTCTCCCCGCTCCCGTTGTCGGAGGGCCGGCCGGTCTCCTTCCCGCCGCTGCCCTCGCCGTGCTTGTCCTGGCCGGGGCCGGGCGTGCGGTGGCTGCTGCCGGCCATGGCCGGGCGGTCGTCCGAGCCGCTGGTGGTGGCGACGTGGACCAGCGCGGGGAGCGCGGCCCCGCCGAGCACCACCGCCGCCGCGGCGCCGACCAGCGCCTGGCGGCGGCGCGTACGACGGGCGGGCACGGCGCGGCGCAGGTGCTCCAGGGAGTCGGGAGACGGCTCCAGCTCGTCGACGGCGCTGTGCAGGAGGCTGCGCAGGGCGTCCTCGTTCATGACGTCCGGGTTGTTCCTGTCGTCCGTACGGTTGTCGTCGTCCGTACGGTCACGACCGTCCGGCTCGTGGCCGTCCCGCCGGCCGGGGTTTCCCGAGGCCGGCTCGAATGTGTCGTCGTTCATGCCGGAGCCTCCATTGCGACGCGAAGCGCCGCGATGCCACGCGATCCGTACGCCTTGACCGAGCCGAGCGATATGCCGAGCGTCTCGGCGACCTGGGCCTCGGTCATGTCCGCGAAGTAGCGCAGCACGAGGACCTCGCGCTGGCGGCGCTGCAGTCCTCTCATTGCCTTGATCAACTGGTCGCGCTCGAGCTGCTCGTATGCCCCCTCTTCGGCGCTGGCCATGTCGGGCATCGGCTTGGAGAGCAGCTTCAGCCCGAGGATGCGGCGGCGCAGCGCCGAGCGCGAGAGGTTGACGACCGTCTGCCGCAGATAGGCGAGCGTCTTCTCCGGGTCACGGACCCGGCGCCGCGCGGAGTGCACGCGGATGAACGCCTCCTGCACGACGTCCTCGCAGGACGCGGTGTCGTCGAGGAGCAGCGCGGCGAGACCGAGCAGCGACCGGTAGTGCGCGCGGTAGGTCTCGGTGAGGTGATCGACTGTGGTGCCCGCTGCCATCGTGTCGTCAGCGTCCTCGCGCCCTGTCGAGATCTGCGGCGCGGGGCGAGTGGTCGACCATGGCGCGATCACCGGCATGCCGCCAGGGATGCGGGGACGCGGGGGCCGCACTGCCGTGCCGCCGCGCCCAGGAACCGTTGCGATGCCGAATGCCTCTGTTGCCACGCCAGTTGGACACGCTGCCCCCTGTCAGGGTTGTACGCGAGAGGCACCGCTTTTGACGATGCAACGAATGCCCCCATGTACACCAACCCGTCCCCGATGCCCCGGTTTACTCAACGCCCACTGCGGGGCGGCTGGAAAGACGCTCCCCGCCCGCTGTCGGTTGCAGCGGGCGGGGAGGGAATCTTATCCGTAGATCTTTGCCCCAGTTTGAGCCCCGTTCAAGTGGTCCAGGCCATTGTTCGGGTCACAGAAACCTCACAGTTTCGGGGCCCAGGGCTGGAAGGCCACCACTGTACGCGGCAGCCGGGCCGCGACTGTGGAGCGGGTCACGCGGGCGTTGCGCGGCGGGGCATGCGGCCGTCAGACCATCAGGCCGTCAAGGCCTTGGGGCCGTCGGGCCGTCGGGCCGTCGGGCCGTCAAAGGGTCAGGCCGTCAAAGCGCCTGGCCGTCAGGCCGTCAGCTCCGCCGCGACGACCTCCGCGATCTGCGCGGTGTTGAGCGCCGCGCCCTTGCGAAGGTTGTCGCCGCACACGAACAGCTCGAGCGCCTTGGGGTCGTCGAGCGAGCGCCGGACCCGGCCCACCCAGGTCGGGTCGGTGCCCACGACATCGGCCGGGGTGGGGAACTCCCCCTCCGCCGGGTCGTCGCAGAGCACCACGCCGGGCGCGGCCGCGAGAATCTCGTGCGCCTGGGCCACGGTCACCTCGTTCTCGAACCGCGCGTGCACGGCCAGCGAGTGGGTGGTGATCACGGGCACGCGGACGCAGGTCGCGGTGACTCGCAGGTCCGGCAGCGCCAGGATCTTCCGGGACTCGTTGCGCACCTTGAGCTCCTCCGAGGACCAGCCGCCCTCCTTGAGCGAGCCCGCGAACGGCACCACGTTGAGCGCCATCGGCCCGGGGAACGGCCCGGTGTCGCCGATCGCCCGCCGTACGTCGCCCGGCTGGGTGCCCAGCTCCGTACCGGCGACGAGGGTGAGCTGCTCGCGGAGGGTGTCGATGCCCTCCTTGCCCGCCCCGGAGACCGCCTGGTACGAGGAGACGATCAGCTCCTGGAGCCCGAACTCGGCGTGCAGCGCGCCCATCGCGACGATCATCGAGAGGGTGGTGCAGTTGGGGTTGGAGATGATGCCGCGCGGGCGGAGGCGGGCCGCGTGCGCGTTCACCTCGGGGACCACCAGCGGCACGTCGGGGTCCATCCGGAAGGCTCCGGAGTTGTCGACGACGACCGCGCCCTTGCCGACCGCGATCGGCGCCCACTGCGCGGAGACCTCGTCCGGCACGTCGAACATCGCGATGTCGACGCCGTCGAAGGCCTCCTCGCTCAGCGCGATGACCTCGACCTGCTCGCCCCGTACGGACAGCTTCCGGCCGGCCGAGCGCGGCGAGGCGATCAGCCGGATCTCGCCCCAGATGTCCGCCCGCTCGGACAGGATGGAGAGCATGACGGTGCCGACGGCTCCAGTCGCGCCGACGACGGCGAGCGTCGGCTTCCGGCCACCGGCACCGCCACTGCCTGTCATCGGCCGGTCCCTCCGTAGACGACGGCTTCCACGCTGTCGCTGTCCAGCCCGAAGGCGCTGTGTACGGCCCGGACCGCTTCCTTCACGTCGTCGGCGCGGGTGACGACCGAGATGCGGATCTCGGAGGTCGAGATCAACTCGATGTTGACCCCGGCGTTGGACAGCGCCTCGAAGAAGGTCGCGGTGACGCCCGGGTTCGTCCGCATACCGGCGCCGACCAGCGAGATCTTGGCGATCTGGTCGTCGTAGCGCAGCGAGTCGAAGCCGATCGTCGGCTGCGCCTTGGTCAGCGCCTCCATGGCCCTGTGGCCGTCGGTCTTCGGGAGGGTGAAGGAGATGTCGGTCAGGCCGGTCGACGCGGCGGAGACGTTCTGCACCACCATGTCGATGTTCAGCTCGGCATCCGAGATCGTACGGAAGATGGCCGCGGCCTCACCCGGCTTGTCCGGCACCCCGACGACCGTGATCTTGGCCTCGGAGGTGTCGTGGGCAACACCCGAGATGATCGCCTGCTCCATCGGCTGCTCCCCTTGCGGCTCGTTGCTGACCCACGTGCCCTTGAGTCCGGAGAAGGACGAGCGGACGTGGATCGGGATGTTGTAACGGCGTGCGTACTCCACACAGCGGTGGAGCAGCACCTTGGAGCCGGAACTGGCCAGTTCCAGCATGTCCTCGAACGAGATCCAGTCAATCTTGCGGGCCTTCTTCACGACCCGCGGGTCGGCGGTGAACACACCGTCGACATCCGTGTAGATCTCGCAGACCTCGGCATCGAGGGCGGCCGCGAGGGCGACGGCGGTGGTGTCCGAGCCGCCACGGCCCAGGGTGGTGATGTCCTTCTTGTCCTGGGACACACCCTGGAAGCCCGCGACGATCCCGATGTTGCCCGCGTCGATCGACTCCCGGATGCGGCCGGGCGTGACGTCGATGATCCGCGCCTTGTTGTGGACCGAGTCGGTGATGACACCGGCCTGGCTGCCGGTGAACGACTGCGCCTCGTGGCCGAGGTTTTTGATCGCCATCGCCAGCAGGGCCATGGAGATCCGCTCTCCCGCGGTCAGCAGCATGTCGAACTCACGCCCCGACGGAATCGGGGACACCTGCTCGGCGAGGTCGATCAGCTCGTCCGTCGTGTCGCCCATCGCGGAAACCACGACGACCACCTGGTGGCCGTTCTTCTTGGCTTCGACGATTCGCTTGGCGACCCGCTTGATGCCCTCGGCATCGGCAACGGAAGAGCCTCCGTACTTCTGCACGACAAGGCCCACGTGCGCTCCCTGGCTCTCAGTAATGCGGTCGGCTCAGTCTAACGAGTGGCCGGAAATTACCCCGCGAATATCACATTGCGAGACACATGCCTCACGTTGTGATCAGACGTCCGGGTCGCACCACCCACCCGCTCAGCGACCAACCCTGCCCGCTGCGCTCCAAAGCACACGGAAAGGTAACCCAGGTCACACCTTCGGGGTCCGTACGGACTCAGGCCCGTACGGACCTCAGGGCCCTCACGACCTCAGGGTCCTCACGACCTCAGGGCCGTACGGGCCGGATGCCGAGCGGGGCCGCGATCTCCGCCGCCATCACCCGTCCCGCCTCCTCCGCGAGCTCCTCGTCGCCGCCCGCATTGCTGTCGGTGTCCAGGCCGTCCAGCTCGTCCAGCGGGCTGTCCAGGCGTACGTGGGCGACCAGCGACTGCAACGCACGCAGGGCGGCGGAGGCGGTCGTGCCCCAGTTGGACAGGTACGAGAACTGCCACCACCACAGCGCCTCGCTGATCCGGCCGTCGCGGTAATGGGCCATGCCGTGGCGCAGGTCGGTGAGGATGTCGGCCAGGTCGTCGGAGATCCGGCAGGCGACGGGCTGGCTGCGCGGCACATACGGGTCGAAGACCTCGGAGTAGACGTCCACCGGGTCGAGCAGCCGGGCGAAGCGCTCGCGCAGGTCGTCGACGTCCGGCTCGGGGCCGACGTCCGGCTCGTACCGCTCGTCGGGGACGAAGTCCTCGTGCGCACCCAGCCGGCCGCCCGCGAGCAGCAGCTGGGACACCTCGAGCAGGAGGAACGGCACAGCGCTGTCCGGCTCGTCGCCCTTCGCCACCTCGGTGACCGCGACGATGAAACTCTCGATCTGATCGGAGATCTGGACCGCGAAGTCGTCCGGATCCGGGTGGGCGGCGTGCAGCGTTGCGTCAGACATCGAGAAGTCTTCTCCCTTCGAAGGCACGCCCCAGCGTGACCTCGTCGGCGTACTCCAGGTCTCCCCCGACTGGGAGACCGCTAGCCAGCCGGGTCACCTTCAAACCCATGGGCTTGACCATGCGCGCCAGGTAGGTGGCGGTGGCCTCGCCCTCCAGGTTCGGATCGGTGGCCAGGATCAGCTCCGTGACCGTACCGTCCGCGAGCCGTGCCAGCAGCTCCCGGATCCGCAGATCGTCCGGGCCCACGCCCTCGATCGGGCTGATCGCGCCGCCGAGCACGTGGTAGCGGCCGCGGAACTCGCGGGTGCGCTCGATCGCCACGACGTCCTTGGGCTCCTCGACCACACAGATGACGGCCTGGTCGCGGCGCGGGTCCTGGCACACCCGGCACTGCTCGGCCTCGGCGACGTTCCCGCACACCGCGCAGAACCGCACCTTGTCCTTGACCTCGGTCAGCGCATGCGCGAGGCGGCGGACGTCGGCGGGCTCGGCCTGGAGGATGTGGAAGGCGATGCGCTGCGCGCTCTTGGGACCGACGCCGGGCAGCCTGCCCAATTCGTCGATGAGGTCCTGGACCACGCCTTCGTACACGCCGCTTCCAATCTCGCGCTGATGCGCGGTGGCTTCTCTTCTTACAGACTTCTCTTACAGACTTCGGTATAAGGCCCGGGTCAGACTCTGGGCAGACCGGGTGACACCGCTTTCTGGCCGCTCTCGGAACGGCCGGCCGCTCTCGGAACGTAAGGCCGGTCTCAGAACGGAAGGCCCGGCATGCCGCCGAGACCCTGGGCGAGCGGGCCGAGCTTCTGCTGCTGGAGCTGCTGCGCGGCGTTGTTCGCATCGCGCACGGCCGCGACGACGAGGTCCGCGAGGGTCTCGGTGTCCTCCGGGTCCACCGCCTTCGGATCGATGACCAGGCCCTGAAGCTCACCGGCGCCGGTCACGGTCGCCTTCACCAGGCCGCCGCCGGCCGAGCCTTCGACAGGGGTCCTGGCCAGTTCCTCCTGCGCCGCGGCGAGGTCCTGCTGCATCTTCTGGGCCTGCTGAAGCAGCTGCTGCATGTCGGGCTGGCCACCACCGGGGATCACGAGCTCACTCCTGCGCTGTCGACAGAGTTCTTCTTTCCGATAGCCCGAGCCTACGTGCTCACGGGGCGCCCCGCCCTACGCCGTAGGGAGGAGGGCGGAACGGCGCCCGAGTACTCAACTCAGGCGCCGCGCAGGGCGAGCGACGCGCACCGGAGCCCCGCCCGTAAGCGACTCGCCCCTGCGCGTTCCTACTCGTTCGCGATCTCTTCGATGAGCGTCGCGCCGAGCTCGCGCACGATCAGGTCATGGCCGCTGAGCGCGCTCTCGTCGAGGTCCGGGTCGTCCTCGGCCGGCATGTCGTCCTCGGGCGCGATCGGCGGGGGCTCCGGCTCCCGGTACGCCGACGACTGCGCCGGCGGGCCCGCCGATTCGGCCGGCGCCCCGGCGGGGGACGACGACGGTCCGGGGGCGGCGGGCGCGGCGGCGGACGCCTGGGCCTGGGGCCGGGGGGCCGACTGCCGCGGCGGGGCCGCGGAGGCGCCGCCGCCCCCGAAGCCGCCACCACCGCCACCGCCGGAGCCACCGGGACCGCCCGAACCGCTGAAGCCCCCGGAGCCACCGGAACCGCCGAAGCCACCGCCGCCCGCACCGCCGGGCCCGCTCTGCTGTCCGGCGCCGCCCGAGGGGTCGACGATCGCCTCGATCCGCCACTGCACGCCGATCGCGTCACTGAGCGCCTGGCGCAGCACGTCCTCGCTGCCGCCGCCGACGAAGCTGTCGCGCGCGCCGGCGTTGGAGAAGCCGAGCTGGAGGATGGTGCCGTCGAAGCCGGTGACGGTCGCGTTCTGGCTCAGCAGGATCCAGGTGAAGCGGCGGCGGTTCTTGACCGCCTCCAGGATGTCCGGCCACATCTGCCGCACCTGCATGGCGCCCTGCGCCATGCCCGGCGCGGACGCGGCTGGGGCGGTACCACCGGCAGGCGCGGGGGAAGGCGCGGAAGGGGCGGAAGGGGCGGAAGGGGCGGAAGAGCTCGAGGCACCAGAAGGGCCGGAAGAACCACCCGACGGCGCACCACCCTGCCCAGGCGCACCGCCCTGCCCAGGCGCCGCGGCCGACGGCCAGCTGCCGGGCTGCCGCCCCGCGCCCTGGGCGGAACCGGGAGCCGCGGCGGCCGGCCAGGCCCCGGGCCGCGGCCCGGACGCGGCGGGCGCGCCGCCACTGTCCGTACCGCCCGCAGCCGCGTCACCAGCCGCCGCACTGCCCGCGGCCGCGGGCCAGGCGCCGGGGCGCTGACCGCCGCCGTTCGCCTCCGCGGGCTGGGCGCCCCCGGGCCACGCGCCGGGCTGCTGTCCGCCACCCCCGGCGTCTGCCGGAGCCACACCCGCACCACCAGCGGCAGGACCACCAGCCGCCGGACCACCACCGGCCGCACCACCGGCCGCCGGACCACTCGCCGCACCGGGCCCCGCCGCGGCCGGAGCCGCACCCTGGCCGGCCCCGGCCCCGGCCCCGCCACGGCCCGTCACCGCCGCGCGCGCGGCCGCCGGGCCGGAGGGACCTGCGGCCGGGGCGTGTGCGTCGGGCCCCGGTACGTACCCCATGGCGGGCCCTTGGCCCTCCGGCCCCCCGGGCCCTCCGGGCAGACCACCGGCTCCCGCCCCCGGGAATCCGCCCCCCGGACCACCCAGGCCGCCCGCCAGGGCCCCCCGCTCCAGCTTCTCCAGCCGCGCCTGCACCGACCGCTCGTCCCCGAACGCCGCGGGCAGCAGCACCCGGGCGCAGATCAGCTCCAGCTGCAGCCGCGGAGAGGTGGCGCCGCGCATCTCGGTCAGGCCCTCGTTGACCAGGTCGGCGGCGCGGCTCAGCTCGGCGGCGCCGAAGACGGACGCCTGGGCCTGCATCCGCTCGACGACATCGACCGGGGCGTCGATGAGCCCCTTCTCCGCCGCGTCCGGCACGGCCGCGAGAATCACCAGGTCACGCAGGCGCTCCAGCAGATCGGCGACAAAGCGGCGGGGGTCGTTGCCCCCCTCGATCACGCGGTTGACGACCTCGAACGCGGCCGAGCCGTCGCTCGCCGCGAAGGCGTCCACGATCGCGTCGAGCAGCGAGCCGTCCGTATAGCCGAGCAGCGACGTCGCCATGGCATACGTCACACCGTCCTCGCCCGCGCCGGCGAGCAGCTGGTCCATGACCGACATCGAGTCCCGGACCGACCCCGCCCCGGACCGCACCACCAGCGGCAGCACTCCGTCCTCGACGGGGATCGCCTCGCGCTCGCAGACCTCCGCCAGGTAGTCGCGCAGCGTCCCGGGGGGCACCAGCCGGAAGGGGTAGTGGTGCGTGCGCGACCGGATGGTGCCGATGACCTTCTCGGGCTCCGTGGTCGCGAAGATGAACTTCAGATGCTCCGGAGGCTCCTCGACCACCTTCAGCAGGGCGTTGAACCCCGCCGAGGTGACCATGTGCGCCTCGTCGATGATGTAGATCTTGTACCGGCTCGACGCAGGCCCGAAGAACGCCTTCTCCCGCAGCTCACGCGCGTCGTCCACGCCTCCATGAGACGCGGCGTCGATCTCGATGACATCGATCGATCCCGGCCCGTTCCGCGCGAGGTCCTGGCAGGACTGGCACTCCCCGCACGGCGCCGGGGTCGGCCCCTTCTCGCAGTTCAGACAGCGGGCCAGGATGCGCGCGCTGGTCGTCTTGCCACAGCCGCGCGGACCGCTGAAGAGGTACGCGTGATTGACCCGGTTGTTGCGCAGCGCCTGCTGCAGCGGGCCGGTGACATGCTCCTGGCCGATGACCTCGGCGTAGGTCTCGGGGCGGTAGCGGCGGTACAGCGCGAGGGACGACACGCTTACGACGATATCGGTGCCCACCGACATCCGAAGCCGCCCGCACCCCCTCACCCACGCCCACCCCGCGCCCTCCCCACAACGCAAGGGCCCCCCACGTACCCGCCAGAGCCCACTTACCCTTGCTGCCTTCCGGCCCTGGGGGAGTTCGGTGAGATAGCGCCACGTGAGGGGCTGGCCCCCACCCTAGCGGATGGACCGGGTCGGGAACGAGTTCGCGTGCACTGCTCCTGGTCTTGTATTGTTTCCGGCGGAGGATTCGCCTAGAGGCCTAGGGCGCACGCTTGGAAAGCGTGTTGGGGGCAACCCCTCACGAGTTCGAATCTCGTATCCTCCGCACCCGCCTGAACAGGCGAAACGAGGGGCCCCGCTGATCATCAGCGGGGCCCCTCGTCGTTGTCCTCAGTGCTCGTTGTCCTGGTTTTTGTCCACAGGGGGCGTTTCCGAGGGTCCCCAGATGGCATCGGCAATCTTCCGGGCCACGTCCTTGAGCATGGCGTCCGGCACGTGGAGGTACCGCGCCCGCATGCTTGCGGAGGTGCCCGGCTCCCACCCCATGATCTGATCAATGACGCGGTCCGGGACACCGAGCAGCATGAGCACCGTGGCGGCCGTGTGCCTGGCGTCGTGCAGCCGAGCGTTCCGAACCCCCGCGTCTTCCAGCAGCCGCTTCCAGTCGTGGTAGTCCGTGTTCGGGCTCAGTGGGCCACCCAGCGGCTTGGTGAACACGTACTCCGACTCGGCCCACAGGTTCCCGGCCGCCTTACGCTCGCGCTCTTGCGTCTCGGCATGTGCACGAAGCATGGCGACCAGCGGGCCCGGCAGGGGCACGGCACGCCGGCCCGCTCGCGACTTGGTGTTCTTGGTCTCACGCCGAACCTGCACCCTGTCCGGGCAGTACCCCGCCTTCCGGCCGCACGGTGAGGCTTCCGGGCACCCGTGCTCGTACCTGGGGCGCAGACGGTTCCGGCGCAGCTTCAGGTACTCGTTGCGCAGGTCGACGTCAGACCAGCGCAGTCCGAGCGTCTCGCCCTGCCGCAGTCCGAGCGCCAGCGCCAGCGCCAGCATCCAGCGGGCGCTGTTCCGGCGGTTGTTGGCTTCGAGCAACAGGCGCTGAACCTCTTCCACGGAGTAGGGCTCTACCTCTGTTTCGTCCTCCTCCATCCGCGGCGGCTTCGCCAACGAGGCGGCATTCTTCGGCGCGTAGCCGCGCCGTACCGCCTCCCCCAGCGCGGTTCGGGCGGTGCGGTGAGCCTGATGAGCCGTGCCGGCCTTGCGCGCCCCGTTCGCCTGCATACGGCGATACAGACTCTCCAGGTGCTCGGGCTGCAAGCGGTCAAGGCGGTGCTTGCCGACACCAGGCACGAGGTGAACGCGAACGGCGACCTCATAGCCGTCGTACGTGTTCTCGCTGACGGTCGGCTTGGCGATGTCCTCAACCCAGTGCCAAAGCCACTTCTCAACCGTCCACGGCTTGCCGGGCTGACGCGCCGAACCCGCGTCGCGCTGCTTCTCAAGCCGGCGGACTTCATCAACCAGTTCGTCGCGCGTCGGGCGCGTCACGTGTCGGCGGTACGGCTCCCCGTTGTCCTTGTAGCCCATCGGGACGCGGGCGTGCCAACGGCCGTCTTTCCCGAAGTAGATCGCGGATTCGCCGTTGGCGCGGCGGGTGCCCTTCTTCTTTTTCTCTGCCACAGGCAGGCTCCCTCTGAGGTGCGGAAAGCCCGGAGCGCTGCCCCGCTTGGGGCAGCGCTCCGGAAGAGAGTGGTTCAGGCGGCGCGCTGCTCGGCGCGGCGGCGGGCGACGTATGCGGCGGGCGCGTCTGCGGGAACGCGCCGGAGACGGCCAACCGGGATGGACTCCAGCTCTCCAGCGCGGATGAGCGCGAAGCATGTGGTCCGGCCGATGCGGAGTCGGCGGGCGGCCTCTTCGACGGTCAACAGCACGAGCGTGGGGTCATCGGCATCGGCGAGCTGAGGCGTGTCCATGGTTGGGGCACTCCTTCGTCTGGGGCGGGCGGCACTTCCCCTTCCGGGGTGGGGCCTGTTTCGGGAGTTCGCGTCTGTCCGAGGTGCGGGATTCTGCGTCACCGCGTCATCTGCGTCATTTGCGCTTCTGACCTGCGGTTTTGAGTGACGCAGAGATCCCGGGGTGTGTCACCCGCGCGCGATACTCTGCGTCATCGGTGACGCAGGTGACGCGGGGTGACGCAGCCACGGCCGTCCTGCGTCACCGCTGTAGCGGCAGGTCACGGGCCGTTTTCCGCCCTTGGGTGACGCGGATGACGCAGCGTCTCTTCTCTTCGGACAAGAGAAGGGGGGTGTCTGTTGTGGTGCGCTGCGCGTTAAGGCGTGAAGAAGGAGCCGCTTCGCGGCGCGACCATCGGGGCGGCGTGCCGCCGAACAGCAAGAAGAGCACCGGGCGCGTGGTGCTCTTCTTGCTTGTCCCGCGGTCGTGGGTCGCCGGTCAGAGCATCGGCTCTTGCTGATGTGGCGGCGGGGTCGGTCGTCGGGTCATCTCGATGTAGCGGCCCGCTTTGGTGCGGCCCCAGTCGATCAGGACATCACGAGCGGCGAGGGTCGGTTGGAGTCGTTTGAGGCGGTCGGAGAGGACCTTGCCCGTGGTGGGCCAGCCCTTGGGCAGGGGACGGCAGTCGTCCCCGGTGTACAGGCCGGTGAGGCGGTGCAGCCACTCGGAGGAGGTCATCCGGATGTCCACGCCCAGATCGATGCCGGCGGCGTGCTTCAGCACGGTCTGGGCCAGGAGGTCACCCTCGATGACGTCGTCGTTGAGGTCGTCGAGGCTGGTCCGGTAGGCATTGAGCGCTCCGAGGCCGGTCGCCGCGTCGAGCTGCGCGCACAGGTGGGCGAAGTCGGCCATCCGCAGGTCGGTGGGGATGTCGGCCTCGGCCGCCCGGACCTTGACGGTCAGATCCAGGAGGGACCCGAGGACGACGGGCAGGACTTCTTCGAACTCCGCCCACAGCTCGGCCTCGGTCCGCCGGACGCGGGGGCGTTCCAGGCGGAGGGGAAGGAGGCGTTCGGCGAGGTCGGGGCGGATGACGCCGACGTCGATGCCGGTCAGCAGGAGGGGGCGGCGGTAGCGGGCACGCACCACGTCGCCGTCGGTGTAGAGGGCGCGTTTGATGGTCTCGGCGCCGGTGACGATGCAGCACATGAGGTCGGACAGGTCCGGGCCCAGATGGGAGAGGTTGTCCAGGGCCGTGACCCACCCGGCCGCCACGGCCGCGATCAGGTTCTCCTCGTCCTTCGGAGCGCGGCGAAGGTCGCCGCTCATGCCCTCAATGATCCTCACGAGCATCCGCCCGCCGGTGGACTTGCCCGCGCCCTGGGGGCCGGTGAGGAAGGGGGCAGGGACGGGCACGGACGGCCCGAGGCAGCCGATCAGCCACGCGATAGCCAGGCACTCGGTCTCCGCGCCTGCGAAGTTGCAGAGCCGCAGGAGCAGGTCGATGCCCTTGCCGTCGGTGTCCTTGGCCGGCAGGGGCAGTTCCCCGGTGAGCTGGGTCCGCCGCCAGCACACCTCCTGCGGGTCGGGGGTGACGACATCCCAGCCGGTGGGGTGGATGCGGACGGACTGCCCGTCACTGCGCCCAAGGTCGAGCCACGTCGCACCGTCGAATCCTGGTGCGACGCGGATGTGAACGGGCTGCACGTCCTGGTCCATCGCGAGTGCTTCGATCAAGTCCAGCGCCTCCTTGAGGGCGGTTCCGTTGAATACACCGAGACCGTCCTTGAACAGCCCGACCATGAGTTCTTGGCGGTGGCTTCCCGAGGTGCCCTGTGAGCGGATCGGGCGGGCCACGGGGTGGCCGTTCTTCTGGGCGAACACGGTTCCGTCGGCGGTGCGGAAGTACCGGAAGTGCGCTTGCGCGTAGTCGGCGATGACCTCGCGGGCCGGGGTCTTCTCGTCGTCGGACATGGTCACAGTCCCAACCTGACGCGGGCGTTGGCCCATGCGTCAGTGCAGTGCCGGGGCGACTCCCCCTTGGCCTGAGCGGCGGCGAACAGCCGCGCAATGTGGGTGTCGGTCAGGCAGCCGCACCGGCCGTGAGCGGACAGCACGGCGAGGAACGTGCGGTAGACGGTCGCGTGAATCGCACTGCGGGCCTCGGTGATGCGCTGCTCCGCCATAGCGATGCCACGCTCCAGGTAGTCGGGCACGCGATGGCGGCACTCCCCGCCCCCGACCGGCGCGGGCGCCGTGACGACGAGCGGTGCGGCCCGGACCGTGGAAGGCTCCTTCACGGCCAGCGCGCGCACGGCGCCCGGCAGATCGGA
The DNA here is from genome assembly GCF_053890475.1 of Streptomyces sp. LZ34. Lineage (NCBI taxonomy): Bacteria > Bacillati > Actinomycetota > Actinomycetes > Kitasatosporales > Streptomycetaceae > Streptomyces > Streptomyces sp. LZ34. The sequence goes on along the minus strand of NZ_CM132680.1, from coordinate 6,732,571 downwards.
CATGGTGCCGGTTCCGGGGCCGAGCCACCGGGCGTAGGCCATCGTGGACTTGATGTCGACGCCCTCACGAACGCCGTTCACCGAGCGCATGGCACCCAGGTAGATCCAGTGCTCCCCACGGGTGGTGAGCACGGTCCGGGTGGGCGGCAGGGACTCACGGGCCCACGCGACGGAGGCCGGGCTGTCGAGGTCCACGACGGTCAGCCCGGCCCCGCCCGGGTGGTAGGCGACGGCTACGGCCTGCCGCCAGGCCGTAGCCCACGCGGGGGAGGTGATGACGCTGCGGTCGGTGGTGGCGGCGGCCCAGGCGTGGCAGACCGAAGGGCACTGGCAGGGGCCCGGGGCCTTCATGTTGGGGCGTCCGCCACAGGCGATGTCGGTGCAGGCATGGCAGTTCCCGAACGGCACCTTCCCGGCCCGCAGGGGAAGCGCCGGCATACCGGCGGCGGCCAGTTCCAGCGCGGTCCGTAGATGGGAGCCGCCGGGGGCGTCTCGCCGGATGGGGGCGGGTTGGGTCATGCTGGTGGTTCTCCTGTTCCGTTGTGGATGGGCAGGGGGAACCCGGGGCGGTGGGCTGTCCTTGGCCGGAGGCCGCCGCCCCGGGCGCTGCTCAGGCAGCTGTGACCAGCTGGTGATGGCTGGCCTGGAGCAGGTGGTGCAGGGTGTACGTGGCCTGTTGTGGGAGGACGCCGTTGCCGAGCGCTTTGAGCTGCGCGGTCCGGGACAGTCCGGGAACGGCGGTGACATGGCCGTGGTCAAGGCCCATGAGCCATTCGACGAACGGCGGGTTCAGCCGCCCCAGAGCGTCAGTTGCTCGTGGGGCGGGGCGTCCGAGAACTCGCTCCCACCGTCGGATGGCGGGGAGGAAACGGCCCCAAGCAGCGTCGGGTTGCCCCTGCTGTACGTGGTACTCGTCCGGTCGCCGTCCGCCGCGGTCGGCGTCGGCAGGAGAAGCCGTGCCGCATCGAGGAGCGTCATCCCGTACCCCTCGCTGTACGGTGTCCCGTCCGGCCGATAGTTCGCTGTGGTCCCCGGGAACGACGCGTTCGGCGTGGGAAGCAGCGTCACCGTGGTCCGCAGGTCCATCCCCCCGTCCCCGTGTACGCCCGCCCCATTCGTGTCCGAGGTTCGGGGCGTCGGTAGCAGTGGCGAGGACGATGAGCCGGCGACGTTGGTGGGGAGCGCCGACCTGGTCCGCGCGTACAACGCACCACTCAACATCGAACCCGAGGTCGGCAAGGTCGCACAGGACAGTGTCGAAACCGAGTCGAAGGTGCCCTGCGACGTTCTCAAAGACCGCGTAGCGGGGTCGTAGAACGCGAAGGGCGGCGGCGATGTAGGGCCAGATGTGCCGGTCATCGGCGGTTCCCTTTCTCTTGCCAGCGGTGCTGAACGGCTGGCACGGATACCCGCCGCACACGATGTCGACCGGCTCCACGTCCTCCCAGCGCACGGCCGTGATGTCACCCAGGTTCGGCACCCGCGGGTGGTGGTGGGCCAGGATGCGTGCCGCCCCGGGATCGTTATCCGCGACCCATGCGACTGAGCCGCCGAAAACCTGCTGCACTGCGATGTCAAGGCCGCCGTAGCCGGTACAGACTGAGCCGAGCCGTAATGTCGGGGGAGGGCTCATACCGGGATCTCCTGTTCCGTTGTGGATGGGCAGGGGAAGCCGGGGCGGTGGGCTGTCCTTGGCCGGAGGCCGCCGCCCCGGGCGTAGCTATTCGGCGTAGCCGATGGGGCTGAGGGCGTTGTGGGCCCGGTTCAGGCAGATGTGCAGGGCTTCGGCGCAGCGTTGTGCGGCGGTGATTCCTTCGCGCAGGTCTTCCAGGCGCGTGGCGAGGTCGCCGGGCCCGTTGTCGCTGCGCAGGTGTCCCTCGTGGCCCAGGCGGTCCATGAAGGCGCGGATCTGGTCGAGGGCCTGGGGCAGGCGCATGGCGAGGGTGGAGAGGTTGGCGATGGTGCTGTAGGCGTCGCCGGGGTACTCCAGCCCGCCGTCGGTCTGGCGGGTGGAGTGGTTGAGCTGGCGGATGGCTTCGGCTGCCGTGTCGGAGAGTTCAGCGGCGTTGGTGCTGGTCTGGCTGGTCATGGTGTCCCTCACTGCTCCTTGCCGTTGCGGGCGTGCTGGGCGCGGGGCTCCAGCAGTGCGAAGTGGAGTGCGGATTCGGCGAGCTGGCCGTAGGCGTACGCGGCGTCCGGCGCCCCGGTGGCGGTGTCGATGGCCTCGTGGAGTGCACCGGCCTCGTGGTCGGAGAGCTGGGGCTGTTCGTCGAGGTATTCGGCGAACAGGCCCGCGTCCTCGCAGATGGCCCATCGGGCACGGGCTTGGACGAACTTCTTGTAGTCGCTCCAGCGCTCCAGGCCCGGCATGAGCGGCGGGATCGGGGACAGCTCACCGGGGATGACGTAGAACCCTTCCCGGCTGCGGCCGAGCTGGACAACGTCGGGCTGCCAGCCGTCCAGGACGCGCAGGATGGCCCACGCGGTGCCGTAGGCGTAGCCCTCAGCGGTCTGGGTGTAGAGGGTGCGCAGCTTGTTCGCCTGCTCCATGAGGACCTTGCCGATGGTGAACAGGGCGGCGTCGTGCGGGCGGAACGGCACGCCACCCGGGTCCCGGCCGTCGAGACGGACCTCTCCGTCGACGGGCCGCAGCCGGTCGAGGTCGTAGGCGTCACGGGCCAGCTCGGCACTGCGGGCCGCGCGCTGCGCTTCGCGAGCGGCGGCGCCGAGGGCGTACACGCTGTCGGTGAGACGTTCGAACCATGGCATGGGATTGGTCATGGTGCTGTGCTCCTGTTCGGGGTCAGGTGGAAGGGCGGAGAGCGGTGGTTTGGGCGATGACGGACTCGACGACTGCCTGATCGGGAGTCCAGAACCCGAGGGCGCCCTTGGCGGGCACGGGGTGGCGGAGGCGGCGGACGTCGGCGAGCTGCCAGTGGTAGACGTCGCTCTGGCCCCAGGGCGCGCAGCAGGTGCCGGTACTGCGGTGGCAGTCGGTGAGCGAGGCGATGGCCACGATGGCGCTGCGGGTGTTCGGCCAGGAGTCGAGGGCATCCCAGTCAGTGATGAGGAAGCGGCCCATGCGGTCGTAGGCCGCTCCCGCGTGGATGAGGACCCGCCTGCCGATGTACTTCTTCGGCACGGGCCAGGTGCGGTTTTCAGTGGTCTTGCCGCCGTAGGCGATGGCGTCTGCCCACGGCTGGCGCACGGTGAGTGCGTGCATCAATCAGCGCTCCCTACTTGTTCTTGGGCTGGAAGAGCTTGAGGGACAGGCCGAGCCCGTTCGGGCCGGTCGTGGAGCGGATGAGGGCGACGGTGCGGATGTCGGCGAATCCCTCTGCGTCCAACTGCTCGGCTGTCGGGGTCATTTGGTGCAGCTCGCGCACCACGTTCTCCGGGACCTGACGGGTGCGGGTGGTGTTGCGTGCGTAACAGAGGGCCAGCGGCAGCTTGAAGAGGATGGCCGCTGCAGGGCGCTGGTAGTAGCGGGCGCGGGCGAGCAGTCCCGCGCGGACGTGCGGCATCACGTTGGTGCTGTCCACGACGGTGGTCAGGCCGCGTGCGAGTCGGGCTTCCAGCAGGAGGTTCTGGATCTGTGCTGCGGTGGGTGTGGCGGACTGGTCGGCGGCGTCGTCGGTCGCCATCTCCCGGAAGTCGTCCAGGCACAGACGGCCGGTCGGGAAGTGACGGCGGGCATAGGTGGACTTGCCCGCTCCGGGTGAGCCGACCAGGACGATGAGGGTCCCTGGGGCGTACTGGGCTTCCATGCGGTTGGCGTTCCTCACTTGTTCTTGGAACCGAAGAGCTTGAGGGACAGGCCGAGCCCGATCGGGCCGGTGGTGGAGCCGATGAGGGCGGCGGTGCGCACGGCGTAGTCGAAGACCGCAACGGCAGCCGCAACGAGCCCGAGGACGCCAGCGGCTCCGGCGAGCCCGATGGCGAGCGGCACGGCCCACTTCCGTGCGGACCGGGCCGGGGCCGGGGCGGGGGTCTGGATGATGACCACATTGCGGCCGTCTAAGTGCCGGTAGAGGTCGGCGGGTATATGCGGTGCGAGGTGCCCAGGGATGGTGTGCGGGTCGGGACGCTGCATAGCTGCCTCCGGGGTGGTGGATGCCTGCGCGGTCGGCGTGGTCAGGCGATGCGGCTGAGTTCGGCCGAGATGGACGCGATGGCCTCGTTGATCGTGGGAGCCAGGCCGGTGGAGGCGAGGCAGAAGCCGAAGAGGGCGGCGATGGTCGCGGCGCCGGGGCCCAGCACGCGCTGGCGGATCATGGCGATGACGACGATGCCGAGTAGGACGACGGTGGACAGCGAGACGACCATGGGGAGCCTCCAGAACGGGCTGCGGGCGGCTCCCTCGGGGTGAGGGAGCCGCCCGCAGCGGTTACGGTCTGTTGTTTCTAGTGGGTAGTGAGTACTGGGTAGTGGGTAGTGGGGTGCTCGCCGAAGAGGCTGTTGGAGTCGGATTTTCGGGCCTAGTGGGGTGTTCTAGTGGGTAGTGGGGTGCGCCCCACTACCCACTATCCGGTAACTGGTTGTGATGGCTAGGCGTGGTCGGGGTGGACGTAGACGGAGTGGGGTCCGTTGTCGCGGTAGACCAGCTGGCCGCGTTCGGCGGCGGCTCGCAGTGCGGCGCGTACGGTCTTGCGGTCTCGGCCGACCATGTCGGCGATGGCGGACGGCTTCATGCCCATGGGGCCGGCCGATTCGATCGCGTCGATCGCCTCGGCCAGCCAGTCGGGCCCGGACACGCCAGATCCCTCGCGGTGGCCGCTGCTTTCGACGTCGGCGGGGTCCTGGTCGGGCGTCGCGTCTTCCGGGTCGGTGCTGGGCGGGTTCGGGGGAACGTCGCGGTTGTAGGAGAGGTTGAGGCCGCGACGCCTCTCGCGGTCCGTGCGGCCGGTGCGGTCGGGTTCCTCGGTGGTGCCGTAGGTTTCCTCGATCTGGGCGAGGAGCTTGGCGGCGAGTTCGTCGGGGTCTTCCCCCTCGGCCCGACGCTGGTAGGACAGGTTCAGCGACCTGGGGCGACGCCGGTCGTCGGCCTCGGCCGCCGGCGGTTCCGGCTTGTCCAGGACGGCGGTCACCGTGCCGGTCCGGTCCGGGGCCTGGTCGTCGGTCTCGCCGCTCTTGACGGCCTCGGCCGCGGTCACCAGCCAGCCCGCCCGCTCCTGGGTCCACCGCTCGCGGTAGTCGGGCCCTGCTGCCTCCACTGAGACCTGGTCCAGGGTGGGGCGGCGATCGTTGGTGGCGAGCACCACGCGGCGCACCATGGACGGCAGGGACTTCCAGCCCTTGAACTCGGTGGGGGCGAAGCCGTTGGCGCCGCTGTCGCCGATGATGCCAGCGCCCTTCTCGTTGAGCTGAGTGCTGTCGATGCGCACCTTGGGGAAGAGCTTGCCGACGTTGTGCCCGGAGTTCTCGCCGGAGGTCAGAGCGATGGACAGCGGGGAGAACCGCTTGACCACGGTGTCGCCGATCGTGCTCAGGTTGCCGTCCACGGCGGTGAGGACCTTCCGGATGCCCATCGCACGGGTGGTGCGCATGACTTCCTTGATGAGCTCGGCCAGCTCCCGCTTCTCCGGCTCGCGCCGGTTGTTGGCATGTGCCAGGGCCTCGGCACCCTCATCGATGACGATCTCGATCTGCGGCAGCTCGGGCGAGATGGGCAGGAGAGTGGTGTCCTGCTGCCGCATCAGCTTCTGATACCGCAGCTGACGCGCCTTGTTGATGCGCAGCGCGGCCTTGAGCATCCGGATCGCTTCCTTCGGGGTGGCCGCGAGCCAGTCCACGCCCGGCAGGGTGCCGGCCGGGGCGGGGTTCTCCGGGTCGTCCGGCTTGATGAGTCCTTTGGCCTCCAGCCAGGGCGTGACCCACGGGATGCCGATGGCGCCCTGCTTGAGGTCGATGACCCAGGTCAGGACGTCGGTGCAGCGGGCGAATCCGGCGAGGATGACGTCCATGAACGTGGACTTTCCCGATCCGGGCGGGCCGAGCAGCAGCGCGCACGCCTCGCGGAGGAAGACGAGGATCGCCTCCCCGTTGGGCCGAAGGCACCAGGGGATCCCGGTGAGGATCGACAGGGGACTGTAGTCCTCGGGGTAAAGCTTCTCCTCCCGCATGATGTTCTTGGTCATGATGTCCAGGACGACCAGCCCTTGTGCGGCGCCTTCCTCGACGTGGACGGTGCACCCCAGCGGCAGGCGGGCGTCGGCGGCCAGGGCACGGGAGCGGGAGCTGATGCGGTCCCAGGTCACCCCGCCGCCGGGCAGCTCGGCCTCGATGGAGAATCCGGCGCCGGTCTCCCAGAACTCCACCGCCATGACCTTGACATCCACCATGCAGACCCGCTTGATGCGGTCCTGCCACTCACCGGCAACCGTTCGGCGGCGGCCGTCCATCTCGGCAGCGGCGGCCCGCGCGGCGGCGGTGAACCGCTCTTCTTCGGCGACCTCTTCCCACGCGGCGGTGTGGGAGACAGCCGCCCCGATGCCCACCCCGAGGGCGGCCAGCGATCCGGCCGCCACCCACGACAGCGGCCCGTGCGCCATGGCCCAGGCGGTCCAACCCCCGGCCACCAGCCAGGACGCGGCGCGAGCCACAGCGGTGCGCAGGGTGAGTTTGCGGCGCACGCTGTGGCCGACGCCGTGCCCCACGGCTCCAGCGGCGCCGATCAGCAGCGGCCACCCCTCCGGCATCCCGGTCGCGGTGCCCAGCAGCGCGGCGGCTGCGGCCCCGGTGGTCGCGGACAGGGCACCGGTGATTGGCCCATGGCCGCGGGCCCAGTCCAGCGGCGGCAGCGTACTGCCAGCACCCGGGGTCTTCGTCTTCTTGGTGCTGTTGAGGTTGAGTTCCTTGGGGCTACGGCGTTCTCGCGTCATCGATTCCTGCGTCATCAGTCCGGCTCCAGGCAGGGAAAGAGGCCGGGCCCGCACACCAGCTGGCGTGCGGGCCCAGGCACAGGGGTTGGGGCTGGGGTTAGTTGTTGGTGGTGTCCCAGCCCTCTTCGGCGTTGTTGCGGGGCTCCTCGTGGCGCCGGATGTCCTGCTCGTGGACGGTGCGGAAGGTCTGGAACGCGTCCTCGGCCTCATCGATGGCGAGCTGCAGCGCCTGGTAGATCGCGTCCAGCGACGTGCCGACTTCCGGCTCGAGCGGGAATTCCTCGTCCGACTTCTGGGCGAGGATCGCGAAGGTGTTCGCCACGCTCTCCAGCGCTTCGGGGAACCCCTTGATCGTGTCGTGGACGTGCATCATCCCGGCCGGTTCGTAGCTCTTGGCCGCGGCCTCCATCTCGGAGGCCGACTCGTTGAACAGGAAGCCGGGCCCTGTGGGCGTGGACATGGTGGTGGAACCTCCAGTGCTTGTGCCTGCGTAGGAGTGGTGACTGCGGGGAGCGCGGCGGACCGCAGGCGAGATCGGCTCGTCGTCCTCGGCGGCGGCTTCGAGCGTGGTCGCGTACTCGTCGCGGATCCCGGTATCGCGGTCTTCCCGGGCCCGGTTCGCCGCTGCGGCCAACCGGTCGTAGACGCGCTGGCCCGGCCACATCAGCCAGCGCCAGCCGAGCCGGACCCCGATCGGGTGAGTGATCATCCCAATGGCGAAGAACGGCACGCTGATGACGCCGGCCAGCGCCTTGCGGCCATAGCAGCGCAGCGCGGACATGGTCAGCCGCCGCCACAACCGCCAGCGGGCCCACGCCCGTTCACGCAGCCCCCGCATCCCAGCCAGCCGCCGCGCGGTGCGCTCATCCCTCGCCGCACGGCCCCTGGAACGCAGCCGCCGCCTGGCCTGCCGTATCCGCTCCCGAACCGAGCCCAGCGCAGCCCCAGCCCTACCGGCCAGAGCCCTGACGCCCCTGCCCCTGGTGCGCGGGTCGCGACCGCCAGCCGCCTCGGACCTCGGGGACCTCGACAAGTTCAACCGCCTGCCTCCTGCCCCCGCGCGGCCACTGGAGGAGCCCCTGCCCCTGGCCGCCCGCCGATCGGCCTTCCGCCCTTCCCTGGCCGCCCGCCGGGCATCGCTCAGGGCCCGCCGGTCAGCGGTGTCCGCGCGGCGCCGCTCGGCACGCGTGGGGGCGGCAGCCCGACGATCCGCACGAGCCGCCTTGACCGCGCCCAGCGCGCCCTTGAGGCCCTTCCTGCTGCGGCCGGCATCAGCAGCCCGGAGTTTGGCGGCCTGGCCTGATGCGCGCAGCGACCTGGCGCCGCTGCGGCCCGCACTGCCCGGAGCGGTACGGGAGGCGGCGCCTCGGGCCCGGTGTATGCCTCCAGCTCGCCCAGCACCGCCACGAGCCACAGCGGAGCCGCGCCGGCCTCGGGCGCCGCCCGAGGCAAGGCCCGTACGACCGGAGCGGGGGCCGGTCTTCCCACCCTCGGAGCGGCTGCCAGCGCGGGCGCCACTGGTGTCCCGCTTGGCCGCCGACCGGCGGCGGAGGGCCGCAGCACCGGCAGCGGTCACCGCGATGCCCGCGGCTGCCAAGCCCGTGACCGGGCCTCCGGCGGTGAGAACGGAGGCGGATACGGCGGCAACAGTGCTGTTGGCGCCGATGACCGTCAGCGGAACAGCAGGAAGACCGCCCGGCGTATGCGCCAGCCCCACGCCCGAAACGTCCGGCTCGACGTCCGAGCCGCGGTCCGGGGCGGGAGGTGCGTCGGGGGACTCTTCGTCATCGGTCGCGGTCTCGTCGGCGGTCAGGATGGTGTCGGACACTGGTCACACTCCTTTCCAGGAGCAGGAGGGGCGGCCCCGGCCGGGCCTGGACAGCGGGCCGGGGCTGCCCTGTGCGTCACTTCGAGTCGTTGAGGTAGGCCGCCAGGGCCAGGAGCGCGGTCGCCAGCTGCGTTTCGATGGCCAGCGTGGCGGGGTCATGGCTCTGGTGCACGATCTGCGCGCTCTGGATGTGGTCATACGCCTGGGCAGCCAGCTCATCCGGCCGCAGACGCTTCAGCTCACGGACGGACGTACGGCCGGAGAACAGCCGAGCAATCACGACAGGTCCTTTCAACAGGGGTTCAACCAGCGATCGCGGTCGGGAAGTCGGCAAGATGCGGCTCGCGGGCCTTGACCCGGCCGCGGGCGGTACGGGCGGTGGACTCCGAAGCGCCGAGCCCGGCGGCGGCCATCGCCTCCGTCATCCGCGCAGTGTTCGGCTGAGTGAAGTCCGTCCCGTACAGGGCGCGCACCAGTTGATCCACCCGGTTCGGGTAGATCACCGGCGAGCACAGGTCGACGGCCGTCGACCGCGCTTCGACGGGCGACGCCTCGACGTTGACGGCCGTCGGCACCGCTTCGACGCCAGGCTCGGCCGCCGGGAGCTCCGGCACCGCGACGGCGGCAAGAGCAGCGTCCGCGGGCGCCTCGGCCGGCGTGCGGTCGATGGTCGTCGTAACGGGCGTCGAGGGTGCTTCGACGCCCGGCAACGGGGGGTTGACCCCCGTCGTAGCGCGGCGGGCAAGGTAGGCGTGGACCTGGCGCATGAGCGCGCCGAACGCCAGCAGCGCGGCGACCGGCGGAACGGCAGCGACCACGTAATCCAGAGCGCCGGCGTTCTGGCCGACCCCGGCCACGTTCAGGGCGATCGAACCGCCGTCTCCCGCCGTGACCAGGCCGATTGCCCACCAGTCCACCTTGTGGGCGAGCGAGGCACGCAGGATCAGCAGCTCGCCGATCACGATGAACAGGTCCACCGTCGCGGGCCACACCCACGAGCGGGCCACCGCGTCGGCCATCCCGTGACGGGCGGCGACCTCCTGCAAGTGCTCGTACGACAGCCAGAAGGCCGCGGCCGTCAGGACGACCGTCAGCACCCCCGCAACCGCAGTGATCGCACGCTCGACGCTGACGGGCGTCGAAGCGGCCTTGACGCCCGTCAACCGCCCGTCATCCTGGACGGCTGCGACATCGCGTTCGGCGACGTTCGACAGTGCGCTCACAGCACACCCCCCACGGAGATACCGGCGGCCACGATCAGCAGGGCACCGGCCACGCAGGTCAGATCGACCGCGCGGCGCAGGTTGGCGAACTTGGCGACCGCGATGCGCGAGAGGTTCGCGATGTCCTGCTCACGCCGGTCCTCGGCGCGCTCGGCCCGGATCTGCTCGGCTGTGAGCGTTGCCCACAGTGGGAAGCCCATCGGGTTGGTGCCGCCCAGGTTCGGCCGCACCGCCCGCAGCAGCAGAGCTGCGGCCGTGACGAGCAGGGCCACACCCATGCCGCCGACCACATAGGCGGCGGCGGGAAGGTGCGCGTCGCTGGCGACGGTCCACACACCGGCCAGCAGAGCGCCGATGAACGCCAGCAACAGGCCGGTCTTGTTGTCGGTCCGGGCGATCTCCGCTTTCACCTCTGCGTGCGCGGCGGCAAGGTTGGCGTCCAGCGTGCTCACGCTCCCGCTCCTCCTTCGGCGTCGATGTCGGTGCCAGGCCGGCCGTCGCGGCGGCCGTTGACCGTGCGGTATGCGGGGGTGGGGTTGCTGGTGATGAGCCAGCCGCCGCCGGTCTGCTTGATCCCGTACATCGCCTCGTCCGCGACCCGCAGCGCGGTCGACAGGCTCGGGGCGGGGGAAGGGCCGTGATGGGCGCCGATCGAGCAGCCCAGCGGGATGAGGTTGCCGTCGAAGGCAACCGGCTCGCAGACCATCTCGTGCAGGGTGCGCAGCTCCACGGGCAGATCCGAGGTGTGCGGCATCGGTACGACGGCGGCGAACTCGTCCCCACCCAAACGCCCAACAGCCCCGTCCTGGACCTGCACCCAGGTGCCGAGACGTTCACCGGCCGCGCGGATGGCCGCGTCACCGGCCGCGTGCCCGTGGATGTCGTTGATCTGCTTGAAGCCGTCCAGGTCGATGAGCAGCACCGCGCAGCGCGTCTCGCTCAGCAGCTGCTCGGCGTGCTTCTCGAACGCGGCCCGGGTGGGCAGGCCGGTCAGCAGGTCCCGCCGGGCCTGGTCGAGGCTGCGGCGGAACCACAGCCCGTGCATGGTCCAACCGGCGGCCAGCGGCGCGGCGGCCGATATCGCGGTGAGCGTGTGACTCACGGCCGGCCCCCGCTCTCGCGCCAGGCGGCGGCCTCGGCGTCGGTGAGGATGCGGCAGTGCCAGACATCCACCGTGACGCCGTCGATCACGGTGTCGGTGGAGGTGTGCTGGAACACGGAGCCGTATCCGGGGTCCTCGGTGTGCTCGGTGACCTCGGCACGCAGCCGCTCGGCCCACGCCCTCACGCCCTTGGGGGCCGGCGCGTTCAGGCGGATCTCACCGCCGTACTTCAGCCGCACACCGGTCAGCGCCAGATCGGCATGCAGGGCCAGGAGCTCGCGGGCCACCTCGCCGGTACGCAGCAGCGTCCGCTCATCAGCGGCGATCATCTCCAGCAGCGGCTGGATAGCGGTGGTGTTGGTCGCGCTCATGCCGCCACCGTCTTCGGCGCGGTACGGCCCGCGCTGCGAGCCGGGCGCGGGAGGCGGCTGACGTTGTGGAAGAGCGTGGGGACGTGGGCCTCGATGGCCTCGGCGGCGATCCGCGTCGCGCGGTCGATCAGCTCGGGGTCGTCGGCGAGGATGTCGCGGGCCGCGTCCAGGCGGGCCGCGCGCTCCTCGTCGCTCTCGCCCTCCTCGCCGAGCCACAGCTCAAGCGGGGTGCCGAGGGCGAGTTCGAGGTAGTCGGTGTTCGTGGCCACCTCGTGGTGGCCGATGAAGCTCTTCATGGTGAGGCTCCGATGTCTTCGGGTGTGCAGGGGAAGCCGGGGCGGCGGGCTGTCCTTGGCCGGAGGCCGCCGCCCCGGGGCAGGGCGAAAACGCGGTCAGAGAGCCTGCGCGGAGCCGCTGACGCTGTGGACCCGGGGGTTGAGGTGCCGGGCGCCGGTGACCAGTACGTCGCCGGATACGGAAGTGGCGGTGATGAAGCCCGCGACCTGCGGAGTAGCGGCCAGGGTGATGTCGCCGGATGTGCTGTTCAGCTCGGCGCCGTTGCCGCTGTAGTGGTCGACGGCAACGTCACCGGAAACGGTGCTGACAGTGAGCCGCTCGGTGACGCGGACGATGTCCAGGTCACCGGAGGTGGTCTGTGTGCGCAGCTCGCGGGCGCCATTGACGTGCAGGTCGCCGGAGACGGAACGGAACTCCATCCGATCCAGGAACCCGTGGACTACGGCATCGGCGGACCCGGAGACCACCGCGAGCGAGGAATGCGAGGGCAGGAGCACCCTCGCGCGAATCTCGCTCACCTGCTGCATGTCCTGGAAACCGCCGCCGTGGATGACGCGGCCGTTGATGATGGTCAGGCCGGTCACGGAGCCGGTGACCACCCCGACGTGCTGGACGATCCGGTTGCCACGGACGGTCTGCGTCATCACGGGGCCCGGCAGCTCGGGGACTTCCACGGCCAGCGTCTGCCCGTTCTGGCAGGCGTGGGCGCGGTTGACGGCGTCGGCGGCCGACCCGGTGCTGTCCTGGGTGCTCAGTACCACCGAGGCTGTGGTGAGACTGTCGATGACCTGGGCGTCGATGCTGCCCATCGGCAGGTTGAGGCCCAGCACGACCGGGCCGGGCGTGGTCATCTGAAACGTGCGCTCCGTCATGCCGAAGCTCCTTGGGTGAGAGACGAAGAGAAGGCCGGGGCGGCGGGCTGTCCTGGCCGGAGGCCGCCGCCCCGGATGAGTCGGGCGAGAGAGGTTCGCCGAGGCAGCGGGTTCTACTTCCGTCCGCTACCGCCGCAGGAGCCACAGGGCTGTCGGCTCTGGGAACCGTTGCCGGTGATGACCCACTGGCCCTCACCGGTCCCGTTGCAGGTGGTGCAGCGGACCGGGGCGCCCATCAGCGGGTCCCGCTTCCGTTGCAGGAACCGCAGGTGCGCCAGGTCTGGCGGGTGACCCCGCCCTCCGAGGTGTCCTCGGTCCGACCGCCGGCGCCGCCACAGGAGCCACACGCAGCCATCAGCGCCCACCCCCCGACCGAACGCGCCGCAGGGCCTCATCCATGTCCGGGTCGCTGTCGTCGGGGTTCGCGGCGGGGATGCCGCGTGTCATGCTGGTGATCACAGGTTGCCTCCAACCAGGTGCCTGTTGCGGTCCCCGGGGGTGCATCCCTGGGGACCGCGCTTGTTTGGGCCTCTCGTCACGAGTGGCCACAGCCACCCGGCAACCGGCGCAGGAGCGCTGTTGTCGGGGACTGTGAGCACTGGTGCTCAACACACTGGGTTTGAGGTACGCGATCTCTTCCATCGCGTTTGATCGCCTTTTCCGGGAGGCGACGTACCCGTCGTACGCGGCTCTGGATCTGTGCCTCATCCCGCTCGCCCGAGGAGTTCGCAACTCGGGGTCTTGGCGCGGCGTCCGTTCCCTTGGGCAGACCCGTTCTTTTGAGTCGGTGGCGTGTCCCCCTGCACGGGGTGTGGGGCTCCGGTTGCTGCCAGGCCCGGTCTCGACCGACTGGTCTCCACTCACCTCGGCCGGTGTGGTCACGGCCGTCACGCTGTGGTGGATCACGCTGTTGAGTTGTTGAACCGGCCAAGCGCGCACCGTCGGCCCGTCTCGCGGGGTCCTTCGGGCACACGCATAGCGCGGTCTCACACACCGCCGAAGCGGAGCATGTATTACTTGTTCCTCAAGGTGGCAGATCAATTCCGCGTCGTCAACCTGAGTGGTTCTCGATGCCGGAACTGCCGCCCTCGATCAGCAACATGACCAGCATCGCGACGAAGTGACGGACACTCGACTCCGCGCATGTACGGCTTGCGCACGACCCGCTACAGTCAAAGTCGTCCCAGGACGTCCCAGGCGGGGGGAGACCGCATGGCGAACGAAAGGCTGCGCGGGGCCATCGTGGAGAGTGGCCTGACGCTGGAGCAGGTAGCACAGCGACTAGGCGTGTCTCCGAAGACCGTTGAGCGCTGGATCTCCGAGCCGAACCGCAAGCCCTACCGGCGGTTTCAGTACGCCGTTGCCTCGATGCTGCGACGTGAGGTCTCGTACCTCTGGTCGGATGAGCGGACCTCCGAGGAGGTAGCGGCATCCAGCGATTCGGAGGTCCTGAAGCTCTACCCCCACCGCTCCGTCGTCCCGCAGGATGCCTGGACCAAGCTGTACGCCGATGCCGTCACGCAGTTCGACGTGCTGGTGTACTCCGGCTTCTGGCTGACGGAGGAACCGCGGTTCCACCGACTCGTGCGAGAGAAGTCGGCGGCCGGCGTCACGGTGCGCTTCATGATGGGCGACCCCGACAGCCCGGCCGTCGCCGTACGGGGTGAAGACGAGGGCATCGGTTCGGCGATGGCGGGGAAGATCCGAAACGCGCTGCTCAACTACGCGCCGCTGTTCGGCCTCCCCAACGTGGAGTTCAGGCTCCACGACACGACGCTATACAACTCGATCTACCGCGCCGACAACGAGCTGCTGGCGAACGGCCACGTCTACGGAGTCGGCGCCTACCTGGCGCCCGTCCTCCACCTGCAGCGCGTCCCCGGGGGCGAGCTGTTCGACACGTACGCGGACAGCGTGGAACGCGTCTGGGAGACCGCTCGCCGCATCACCTCACCCACCGACTACGAAGGCACAGCCGCATGAGCCGTATCGACTACTTCCGCGACCCGAACGCGCCCCAGGCCAATTCGGTCGTACCGTCGGTCACCGCCGTCGTACGCGATGAGAACGGGAACCTCCTGCTCATCCACAAGACCGACAACGATCTGTGGGCACTGCCCGGCGGCGGGCACGATGTCGGCGAGAGCATCGCGCAGACAGTCGTGCGGGAGGTGGAGGAAGAGACCGGAATCTCGGTCGTCGTGGAAGACATCGTGGGGCTCTACACCGACCCTCAGCACGTCATGGCCTACGACGACGGCGAGGTCCGGCAACAGTTCTCAATCTGCTTCCATGCCCGCGCCATCGGCGGCGTCCTGCGCACCAGCTCTGAATCGAAAGAGGTCCGCTGGGTCTCCCCGGCGGACCTCGACAAGCTGGATATTCACCCGTCGATGCGGCTCCGGATCACTCACGGCCTGGACGGGGCGCGTACCGCTCCTTACATCGGCTGACCTGCCGCTTGCACTGCAGAGAGACGTCCCTCAACGCGATGCACCGCCGCGTGGATCTCTGGGGCGGCTCGCTGGATGAAGCGCCCCACGATGGTGTCGGGCCCATACCGGCCGACGATCTCGGCAATGCGAGCGTCGGAGGTTGTAGGACTGCCGACCGGAGTGGTCGTCATGTCGCAGAACACGAGCGCGTCGACCAGCTCCGGGCGCTCGAGCTCGAATTCGTCCTCCAGTTCTGCCCGGAGCCCGCGCTCCTCGGCCTCCAGAAGGGCGAACGAGTGGTGAGCCACCAGGCGGACGACGCGCTCATCGATGCCTTCCTGGTCGCGCAGAAAGCGGGCGCCGTCGAGCGGGTGGAACCCGGTGGAGGCGATCTGGGGCGAGTAGCCGACGTCATGCAGTACTGCCGCCGCCTCCATAAGGCCAGCGTCTTCCCCGAGTATCGGCTGCAGCGACCTGGCCCGCTCTGCCACCCCGAGGGAGTGCGACCAGCGCCGCGGGAGCGGTTCCGACAGCATCGATTCGGCGAGGCCATAAGCCCGCTCTGTGAGATCCATGGTGGCCAAGGCTACGAGTCCGCCTGCCCTTCTGGGAGAGCCCGAACCTGCCGCCGACGGTTCGGCCCCATCGCGATGAGCCCGCGGCCCTCCATCTGCGCGATCGCGGAGCGCACTGCCGTCCGAGATACCCCGAACTGTTCACACAGCTCGTTCTCGGAGGGGAAGGGGGCGCCCACCTCGACATCCGGGCCTCGCAGGAGATCAGTCACCTTCTCCACGAGCGGCCGGCGGTCGCCTGTACCTGTGACGTACCAGCCAGCGCCCTGTACAGACTCGATCACTCCGTCGCCTTTAAGAGCCTTAAGCGCCCGCCCGACTGTGGAGCGGCCGACACCGTAGGTGCGCATCAGCTCTGCCTCGGAGGGCAGCGCCTCGCTGATCTTGCCCTTCTCGATCTTCTGGCGCAGAGACTCCGAGATCTGCAAGTACGTACCTCGCGGACTGGCCTGCGGCACGTGGCCTCCTTTGCTTCTGATGAGGTTCGGACGTCTGTGGCCTAGCCTCGCACGTCTGGGAGCGAAGGAGCCTTCCTCAGAAAGATGAGCACGGGGGCATCGTTGGGTGCATTTTTCAGAAGCTTCTGCGTTAGAACGCGACGCGACTGCGCAGCTGAATTACGTTGCTTTCCTGATTGGATACAGAACGAACGGGGGCAAGGGGCAGTTCTTCCGCCGTTGCATGCTGTTCAAGGACTTGCAGCATGAGCTCTTCAGACCAATCGGCCCCACGTGCGGCAGATTGGGTGCTAAGGCCAGCACCATAATGGATTTCCATCAGTTTTCGGAGCGCGCGCGGTTTCTCCTGAGGTACGTGTCCAGGTTCTTGGCGATTCCAACCGCGAGCGCTGATTTGCTTGTACAAGCTGATTGCGCGCTCCTGGTCGATCAAGCCAATCTCTCTGGCGCCACGGACCAAGCTCTTGATCGAGACCCCCCATTGCGTCTTTAGCATGGCGAGTGAATTCAGTGTCGGCCTGGCAGGCATGACCTGCTCCAGGGCAGACCGAGGCGTCAGCAGTTCAGCCGCGAAGGCATCAGCTTCTGCTTCAACCGCAGTTCCCGTTTGGCCGGGCTTATGCAAGACAAGGTGTCCCAACTCGTGAGCCACTGTGAACCTTATCCTGTCGCCAGGTACTTCAGACAGTAGGGCGATAACCGGTTCGTTGCCCTGCCATGCGCAGAATCCATCTAGATTGTCTGCCCGGAAAGGAAGACCCAGGACGGTGACTCCCGCACGCTCAACCGCCAGGATTAGATAAGGAAGCGGCTCATGAGGCGTGAAGCCCAAGACGACCCTGGTAGCCGCAGCCGCCTTGGCGGGATTCGTTCCTTGCATAATGGGAATCCGGCAGGGGATGTCCCGAGCGCTAGAGCTTAGGTTTCGATATTCTTCATACACGAGTCTGGCCCACTGCATCGCCGCAGTCTTGACTCGCTGTGTCAGGCGACTCCGCGCTCGGAGCTGAGGAGATAGAGCTTCTAGGTCGGCCGCCGGTGGCCGCCGGAAGAAATCAACCGAGACGCCGAAGGTCGCAGCCAGAAGAGCCTCCGTCTCCTCGTCTGGCTGCGTACCCCCCTGCTCGATCCGAGACAGCTGATACTGCGACAGTCCGGGCACCACTTGAGCGAGCTCGCTCTGCGTCATCTGGTGCATCTCTCGCACCTGCTTGACGCGCTCGCCGTGGATCATGTCGCTTACTCTCCTAGCTGCCTGTACTGCTGGTCCGGTTCAAGCTCATCCAGGTCAGCCGCCCGAAGAGTAGCCATGCTCCGGGAGAGCTTGCCAACCCAGTCGAAGCGCACGCTGTTCCGCCGATGATCGCCCCCAGTGGGCCGCACGAGCGTCATCGGATCAACCAACTTACCTGCGTCGTCCCTCCACAGGAGCAGCAGGTTGTCGGTCTCCAGGCCAGGGATCGCGGAGTCGGCATCCTGCCTCCAGAACGCCTGCCGCTTCCTCGAAGGGCCGGGAGGAGGGATGGCTATCCCGCCGGTCTGGTCATCCTCGATGGGCCGGAGTATCCGTACGGCCATGCTTCTGTAGAAGAGCAGCAGGCCGGACATGGGGTACAGCGGACGGCCCTCGTCGGTCTCGGCCTGAAGCCCTTTGCTCCGCAGGTGTTCCAGAGCGACCCGACGCGCCGTATGGGCGTAGTGCCATGGGTCATCCGTCCGGACCAGGCTGTTGGTTGTGTGGTGCTGATTGGCGGCCTTGAGTCCTTCCTCAAGGGCGCTGAAAACCGGTGGGATGACAGGCTGTAGCTGTCGCACCGACTCTGCGTACGTTGCCATGTGCATAATATGCCACGCAAGTTCACACCTCAGTCCCGACTTCTGGACTTCGATCGCGCACGAGGTTATTCGAACTTGCGTTCTATGGCGAGAGGTGTTGGTGCCGGATGGAGTTGCTGGACTCAGTAGCCGGCGTCTGTCGTCGGAGAGTGGTCAACGCCCAAAGACGGCCGAAGCGCAAGCGCCCCGGGGCCCAAGGGTGATCGCAGCCCAGCACTCTGCGAGGCGCAGTTCCGGGCGCTCGCGGCCAACCTGTGGCCAGGGCCAGTTCCTCAGTGGTAGGCGGAAGTGCTGACCTGCAGGTCAGTGCGGGTGTCTGCCCTGAGAACCGACCGGTCTTGAAAACCGTTGTCGTGCTCCCGGCGCGTTACAGCTTCCTCTACTGCATCAGGGCGCTCGCTGCGCTCGCGCAGCCCGGCCTGTCGCCGGTGTGCGAGCCGCCCGATCGGCCCCCAGAAGGAAAGACCAGGACGGCGGGCCGCCGTACTCGACCACAGGGGAGGGGCGGGCGATCCGAGGGGGCACATCTCGCGGGAGCAGCCGCAGCGATTCACGGGCCCCTCGTCGTTGCCCAGGATGCCGGTGTCATGGCGGGACGACCTCACAAGGGCATGAGGCTTCGCTGTCAGTGTCTCGCGGTACGCTGCATGGTCGCCAGCGAGCGACAGTCAGAGCGGGCAACCGGGCTCACCGAGCTCGGAGCACCGTCGCCCCGTTACGACACATCCGGAGACCCGAGTGCAGCCCACCAAAATCGTGGACCTCTTCGCCGGCCCCGGCGGACTCGACGTGGCAGCGGAGAAGCTTGGTGTCCCCACGGTGGGCGTCGAATGGGACTCGGCTGCATGCACTACCCGCCGTGCCGCGGGCCTGGAGACCGTCGAGGGGGACGTTCGCCTGTATGGGCCCTCCGACTTCCCCGAGGCCGACGTGTTGGCCGGCGGGCCGCCGTGCCAGACCTTCACCGTCGCGGGAACAGGCGTCGGCCGCAGGGCCCTCGACGACGTTCTGAGGTTTGTCGAACGGCTCGTTGCCCGAGAGGATCGCGAGGAGGTCGAGAAGGATCTTTCCAAGCTGGACGATGAGCGGACGGGGCTCGTCCTGCAACCTCTCATGTGGGCGCTCGACGCCATCGACAAACTCGACCGCCCCTACCGGGCGATCGTCCTTGAGCAGGTGCCCGCCGTACTTCCAGTGTGGAAGGCATACGGGAAGGCATTGGTCGAGGAGGGCTATCAGGTCGACTGCGGCATCCTGCACACCGAAGCATTTGGCGTCCCGCAGACCCGTCGGCGGGCTGTCCTGATCGCCCGATACGGCAAGGATCCGGTGAGGCTCCCATCAGCGACCCACCGCATCTACCGCAAGGGCGTCGCTCGAGACTCCGGGGACACGAACCTGTTGCCGTGGCGGACGATGGCCGACGTGGTCAGCCGAGCGACCGCCTTTGAGGTCATCTCCAACTACGGCACCGGGGGCGACCCGAAGGCCCGCGGTCGCAGGCGGTCCGAAGAGCCGTCCGCCACGGTTACGGGGAAGATCTCCCGCAACCGCGTAGTCGGCCTGGATGGCTCCGAACTCGACCGCTTCTCCTTCTCCGAAGCAGGCCGCCTTCAGACCTTTCCGAGCAACTACCCGTGGTCCGGACGTGACGTCGGTCAGCAGATCGGCAACGCCGTGCCTCCCCGGCTGGCTATGCATGTCCTCAGCGCCGCATTCGGCTGGGTCAGCCCAAGTGAAGACAAGCTGCAGGGCCTTAACACGTGGACGGTTCGCCAGCCGGTCGAGGATGCGTCTCCTGCTGTTTGACGGCCGCGCCCGCTGTGGTGGGGCTCGTCGAACCCGGCTGAGTGCCTGCTGCCAGACTTCAGCGCGTGACGATACAAGAGGGTCTGCCGTTCCCGCAGGATGCTGCTCAGGCTGGCGTGCAGGAGTCGCGAGCGTTGGCGGCGAAGTACTCGCGCCGCAATAGGTTCCGCACCTGGGATCCCCCGCGCGAGGCCATGGGCAAGGTGCCGCGCGAGTGGCGGATCCAGTCCGGTCTTAGGCAGCACGTCCCTGATGACCTTGCCCCGTTCGTGGAGTGGTTCGACAACCAGCCGGAGGCGCGAGAGCGCTTCCGATGGGCACTCCGTGACTCCCTCGACGAATTGCTCGATGGTCCGCGGACCGGGCGCTGGGCGTACCAGCACCTGACGAAGACCGAGAAGACGTATCTAGGCACAGCTGTCGAGGTGAACCTCACCAAGGAGTTCGAAATCGACAACGGCGCAGACCTCGACTGGTCCATCGCCGGCCTCGACATCGACTGCAAGTTTTCCAAGGATCTCGGCGGCTGGGAGATCCCGATGGAGATGTATCTGTGCGCTGACCACGGCGAGCGTGGTGGTCGTGCCAACCATGTTGCAGTGCTGACCTGGATGAACGACGACACGAGCCAGTGGGCCGCAGGCATAGTGCGGATCACCGATGAGCGCTTGCGCTGGAAGCAGGAGCGGGATGCTAACGGCAACCGCGTCCGCGCCTACAACCGAGACAACAAGCGCAAGCTCGACTACGGCGCCAAGTCTGAGGTGTACTGGCTCTGGGGTGGGCTCCAGACAGATCTGCCGACGAACCTGCTGCTCCATCTGGAAGCCGAAACACGCAAGCGCATTCTCACTGCATCACTGCCGGGCCGAGCCTCATCGGGACAGCAGCGGGTGAACCAGCTATTCCGCGAGGTGCCGGACCGGATCATTGGCCGACAGACCGTGTTGACCGTCGCCCAGCAGGATGACTCGCCGAAGCGAGCCCGCGACGCACGGATAAAGCTGCGTCGGCAGGGCATCGTCGTGCTGGGTCACCAAGGATCACACCCCCACGTTGCCCGCGCGCTCGAACTGCCGGTACCGATCAAGGGTGAATGGATCTCCACCCGCCTCGTTCCCGTCTCATCTGACGATGCGCGACCGAAGTTCTCACTGGACGGCCAGTTCTGGGCGCGCGCTCGTGAGGATGAGCTGCATCTTGAACCCGGTCTAGCGCCCGACCTTCCCGATAACCGAGAGATCGACGGGCCGAACCGCTTTGGGCTCGATTTCACCTCGTAGCTGCCCACTCAGGCGTCTCGGCAGCACGACGGCCTAGCAGACCTACGGGCTAGGCCAGCAAGCCTCACGAAGAGCGCCGCGTTGTCGCCTGTGCCACCCCAAGGCGTCCGGCTGGAAACGCCGAGCAGCGCTGGCAGCGCGCTGCGACATAGGCAGGCCTGCCCACCCGGCCGGGATCGCAGTACGTCTCAGGCCAACTTGCGCAGCCCAATGTCAGTGTCCGTAGCTACTGTTCGGGCGTGGATGAACTCTTGAGTGAGGTGCTCGGCCTTCAGAAGGTGTGGCAGGCGAAGAACAACGAAGAGATGCAGCGCCGTGGCTTCGTCGTTCGTACCGAGATCCGCGATTGGCTGCGTGAGCATGCCAAGGCTCTCGCCGCAGCCATGGAGATACCCCTCGACGATGTAGGGGTGGAGGGCAAGGACGGGGCCGGGCAGAGGGCTGAAGTCGTATGGACCCGCGTCTACTCGAAGAGCAGAACCCCGAGCGCAACCGACGGCTGGTACATCGCCTATCTGTTCAGCGGCGACGGTGAACGCGTCTACCTGTCGCTCATGCAGGGCACGACCGAGTGGATCGCCGGCGAGCTCAAGCCCCGCGAGCCTGCCGCCCTGAAGAAGCGCATCGACTGGGCCCGCCCCCTCATCGAGCAAGTCGCCGCCAAGCGCTGCGACTTGCTGACAGAGATCCGCCTCAACGCGCGCACGAAGCTCGGCAAAGGCTACGAGCCGGGCAACGTCGTGGCCATCGAGTACCAGAGGGACGCCATCCCCAACTCGGGCGCCCTGAGCGAAGATCTGCTCTTCATGGCGCGGCTCTTGGGGCGTCTCTACAAGGCCGCGGACGACGCGACCCACGTTCCCGGCGACCTGCCGGTCGAGGTCCGAGAGGCAACCCAGAGCGCGGCAACCACCGCGAACCGCAGGAGCGCCCGCAAGGGCGGTCAAGGATTCCTCCTGACCGCAACCGAGCGCAGGGCCATCGAGAAGCGCAGTGTCCTACTCGCCACGGAGCACTTCGAGGCCCAGGGATGGACCGTGAAGGACGTCGGCGCCAGCAAGCCGTACGACCTGCACCTGACGCGAGGGGGCGAGAAGCTCCACGTAGAGGTGAAGGGGACCACGTCCGACGGCAGCCAGATCATCCTGACGCGGGCCGAGGTCGAATGGCAACGCAGGTTCGCGCCGGACAACGCTCTTGTGATCGTCCACTCCATCGAACTGGATCGCACCGTTGAACCTGTGACCGCGACCGGTGGAATCCTCCACTGCACCTCGCCGTGGACCATCGAGGAGGAGACCTTGACTGTCATCTCCTACATCCATCGAACCGGACTGTGAGGCGGTCGGCGAGCGACTGCCTTCCCCAGGTGTCCCCCGGCAGCGGGCGGCACACCGTACGTCGCAGGTCGCAGGTGGTCGACGGAGCCCACAGTAAGTCTGCCGACAGGCTCCCTACAGTTCTGAGGATTGCAGCCGATGCGGCAGTGGTTGTTGGCGGGTGGGTTCAGGGGTGGGTGCTGGCGTGTTGGAGGGCCTGGATGGATTGGGCGACAAGGGTGTGGATTCTGGTTTGGATGACGGTTTCGTCGAGGGAGGTGAAGGAGGTGTAGGGCAGGAGGCGGCGTAGGCGTTTCGTGGTGTCGCGGACGACGGCGCGGCGGGGGACAGGCAGGGTGGTGAGGTGGGGGGCGGTCAGTTCGCGGGCGAGGGCGCGGGCGAGGGGTGGTGTGCCGCCGATGGTGCGGCGTTCGAAGATCTGGTTGAGGTCGGACTCGGTGAGACGGTCGAGCAGGTCGTAGTGGGTGGCGCCGTCGCGGGTCTCGGCGAGGGCATGGGCCTGCCACCACAGGCGGGCGAGGGTGTGACGGACCAGGCCGGTGCCGATCCAGCGTTCGGGGGTGCGGGTACCGAAGCGCCAGGCGGTGACGTCGGGGACGAGGCAGGTGGCGAGGTAGGTCCACATGTCGCCTTGGCCAGCCTCGGCGGGGGTGATGTCCATCGTGGTGTGCAGGGCTTTAGCCGCAGCGCGGTCGAAGAGGATCTTGTTGTGGTCAGCGGGCGGGGTCGGCTGACCGGCGCGCTGTGCACAGTCGCGCAGGGTGTCGGCGAGATGGTCAAGGTGGGCTGGGGTAACGGGGGTGCCGCCGGTGGTGCCGTAGAAGGCGGTGGGGGAGTGGCCGACGTGGTTCTTGATGTCCTGTGGGGTCAGAGTCGTGTAGTGGGCCAGGAGCGTCGTGGCCTCGGCGGGGGTGATCCGTGGATACAGCAGGCTCATGGCGTCTCCCGGCGCATTTGATGCTGGCGGCGCAGGGCGCCCTGCAGGGCAGCGGCGAAAACGGAGGGTTCGGCCTCGCGCCAGGTAGCCACGGTTTGCAGTGACGCGCCGTGGAACAGATTGGAGACCAATACCGTCAGGCTTTCGGCCAGGCTGCCAGGTTCGTCAGCCGCGTCGGTGACGGCGTCGCGCCAGGCGGGGCGCAGGCAAGCTTCCACCAGTTGGCGGGCGATGTCGTCGTACATCGTCTCGAGCAGACGGCGCTGCATTGAGGTGGGGGCTGCTGCCCGGGTGGCGGCGGTGACCAGTTCGGTGTCGGTCCGGTTGAGGTAGAGGCGGATGCCGCCGGTGACGGGGACGGCGGGGTCGTCGGGCAGGCCCAGCGCCCATCGGGCGTCCTCGTCGAAGCCGTGCAGCGCGAAGTCGATCACAGAGATCGGGAAGCGGGAGGCGCCGCCCTCCAGGCGGACTTCTGCGCTCTGCTCGCACAGGATCTCCCCGGCGTGGCGGGGGGTGAAGGGGGGCGCCGCCTCGGGGCGGGGGACGTCGTCGGCGAGCACCAGGCGTGTGTGGATCACGAGGGTGCCGCCGAGGTCGGTGCCCGACAGTTTGATCTGCACGGTCAGGTTCGTCGCGTCGACCACGAGGCGGCGGAACGCCGATCCCGTGTAGTGCGCGGCTGAAGAGTGCCAGTCGACGACCAGGGCAAGCGGGGTGTCGGCGGGCAACCTGCAGTCGGCCAGCGCCCGAGGGTGGTCGACGGTGACATGACGGGAAAGGGTGAGGTCGGCCTGGGGGTCCCAGTCCGGCAGCAGCGCGGGCAGCTCTCGGGTGCCCTCGGCGTCGTCGATCTGCCAGGGGCCGCACGTCAGGACCTGGGGGGCGGGCTGCAGGAACGGCATGACGTCGTGTGCCATCAGCGGGCTCCTTCCTGCACGAGGTGGGCGCTGACGCGGACTCGTGTTGCGGCGCCCGCGACGGGGCGCACCACCACCACCCAGTCGCGTCGGTCGGCAACGGTGAGGGTCAAAACGTCGCCCTCGCGTATCTCCGCCGCGTCGGAGCTGCGGAAGCCCACCACCTCCGGGCCGATCGCGCCGGCCGGTGGATCGTTCTCGCTGCCGTGGTCCAGGGCCACTGAAGCCATCGCCAGGACGCGGATGGGGGCGGCGGCCGAGGCGACGCTGATATCGGTGATGACGTAGAAGGCGCCGTCGATCTCGACGAGTCGGGGCGGGGCGAGGGTACGCAGTAGGCTGCCCGTTCCCCCGCCCCCTGGCCGCACTGGGGCGGGGGGCGGATGGTCGGCGCCCTGGCCGCTGCCGGTGGGCACCAGGGAAGCGAAGCGGTGGGACAGGGCTCCCAACGGCGGTTGGGGGCCAGCGGCCGACACCCGTTCGGGTTCGGCGAGGGCGTACTCGCGCATGCGGTTGTCGATCGTGCGCAACGCCGAGCGCACCAGCTTCCTGGCGTCGGAGTCGGGCATGTTCTTGGGCACCCAGGCGTCGTGGGTGGGCGGTTCGGCGGCAGCGAAGGCGTCGTCCACCCCCACCGCGGTGCGGAAGACCGCGCCGTAGGAGACATCGCTGTCCGGGAGTTGGGGGCCCGGTCGGTAGTGCACCACGAGGCCCGCCTGCCGCATCAGGGCGCAGTGGTGCATGGGCCCCTCGGATGGGGCGGCTACGTCCGTCCAGTGCGGGCGCACCGGTGTCATGAACGCCTCGAGGGCGAAGCGGCCGAGGTCGACGGCGGGATTCCTGCTGCGCACGTGACGCCCGTCGGTGTGGGCGCTGCGATGGGCGCGGATGAACGGCTGCAGCCGGGGGACTTGGTCCGGGTCGGGCAGGTCCAGCGGCCGGCCATCGACGCTGACGCGGCAGCGCATGCGCGCGGCGCCCGGGGCGTTGTCGATCATTACGGGCCACAGTTCCCAGAGCATGGCGGAGCCGAGGAATTGGGCGGCTTCCTCCATCGTGCGGGGGCGCTCGGGTTCGTCAGCCTCCACGGGGGCGCTCGAGCCGAACCGGGCGCCCACGATCACGATGTCGGTGCCCAGTTCGTCGCCAGCGCGCGCCGGCAGGCCCAGGGCGTCGGCTACGGAGTCGGCGTCCTCGTCCAGCAGCGGGTCGGGGATGTTGTCCCCGGCGATGCGTCCCCACCAGTGGCGGCCGGTGTAACGGCGCTCGGCGTGGTCGAAGCCGGTTCCCAGCGCGGCGGCGATCAGGCGAGTCTGCACGCGGTCCTGCCACCGGCATCGGGTGCGCACCAGGACGGTGCCGGCCGCGCTGGTGGTGAACAGCACGCCCTTGCCGAATCCGTACGTCCCTCCGCTGTGCGCACGGCGGTTAGTGCGGCCGATGTCGCGGACCAGTCCCACGAAGTCCGTGCTGCCGTGGTGGACGCGGTCGCCGCGCAGCGGTCCGCCCAGACCGCCGGTGCCGCGGTCGCTGACGGTCAGCAGCACGGTGTCGGGGTCGTGCAGCACTGCGGCCAGGCCCAGCGACGTGTCGTCGCCGAACACCGGCAACAGGGCATCGATCCAGGGCGCCAGGCCGGTCTCGCCCGGTCGGGCGAGTGCGAGATCGAAACCGACCTCCCCGGTGCCTAGGCGGGCATCCCAGGTGTTTTGCGCGGCCTCCCGCACCAGGACTTGCAGGGGGTCCAGGTCGGGGCGGCCGAGCTGTTTGCGGATGCCCTCCGCGTCGGAGGCACCCTCAGGGGCGGAGGGTTGGGCCCACCACACGGGAGCATTCATGGCGTCGACCGTCCCTCGAGCCGGGCCACAACCTGTTCGTGGTCGAGGGCGTCGGGCAGTCGGTCGGCCACGTCCAGGGTGTAGCGGACGGCGTCGATGCCGGGCGGCAGGGGACCGCGCAGGTCGGCCGGTGTCAGGGCGGGGAAGCCAGCGTCGACGGCGAGCCCGAGCAGCCGAGGCTGGCCGTAGCGCGCGCCGGCGTACAGATCCGCGTCCGCTGTGCTGTATCCGGCCTTAGCCAACTGCTCGATCACGCCGCGGGAGTCGGCGGCCGCGGCCACCACACGCTCGGCGAGCTCGGGCAGCGACGTGCCGGACGTGTCCTCGACCAGGCGGACCAGGACCAGCGTCAACCGGCCGCCGGGCGGCAGGGCCAGCTGGTCCAGACCGTGGATCTCCACGGTGGAGCCGCCCCGACCCAGCGTCTTGACCTCCACATCCCAGGTGCCGGGCAGGCGGAAGTCGTGGGGCACCCGGTCGGGCCCGGTCCAGATCTGGGTGGGCCGCAGGAACGCATCGCCGTGCAGGACGTGCTCCAGCACGGTCAACTCTCCGAACAGACCGCGCTGTTCGGAAGTCGCCAGCCGCCCTCCGCGGCCCTGGAACATCTCCCGCCAGGCGTCAAGGGTCTGCCAGCAGGTGTGCGCGGGAGCGCCGCCGTCCTCGGCCAGGCGCTGCAGGACCTCGCTGACCACGTCGTCGAAGAGGTCGCCCAGGTCCGTGCGGTGGCATACCAGGTCCGCGTAGTGCTGCACCCGGCCCTCGACCCGCAGACTCTCCCGCTTGAGCCGCACGTGCGCCGAGCGCAGGTCCTCGTGGACCTCCTCCAGGCGGGCGACGGGCAGCAGCAGATGGCGATCCCCCCGCGCGTCCAGCCCCACCTGCACCTCGCCCGCCGTCACGGCCAGGCCGATCGGCGCCATCGTTATGTGCTCGCCGGCAATCCGCCTCGCCCCCACCACCGGCCAGGTGAACCGCAGCTCGCGCCGCCAGTCGGTGTCCGCGCCGCTCATGCGTCGTCCGCCTCATCGTCGAGGGCGTTGGCCTGGTCGTCGTACTCCGCGTCGTCGACCGCCTGGTGGTCGACGCCCACCTGCACGTACCGGTTGGCGACCTTGTCCTTGGAGTTGCCGGGGAAGACGAAGGCGGCGCCGACGACGTGCTCGACGGCCTGAAGCGGCCGACGGGTGTCCCGGTTGGCCTCGTCGGGCGGGGAGTCCTTGGCGATCGGATACAGAAGCAGCAGACCCCGATCCTGGAAATCCGGGTGGTCGTTGCGCAGCGCCACCAGGCCCTCCTCGAACCGGCGCCGTGCCTCGGCCGCGGGCACGTCCATGTCGACGACCCGGTGCTCCTTCGTCATCAGCGTCTTGATGTCGGCCTTCGCACCGCCGCTGTCCTTCAATTTGGACCGGTTGACGGTGCCGACCCGCACCCGCTCGTCGAACTCCACCACGTGCCGGGCGTCTGCGGCGGGGCCGCCCATGACCGCGACGGTCCAACTGAGCAGGCTCTGCGGCGAACGCCGGTTCTCGGTCTCAATGTAGGCGCGGATCAGACGCGGCTCGAGGTCCGGCGAGTCCTCGTGCACCCGATAGCTCTCCAGGAAGTGCAGGACGTGACGCACGTCCACGTCGCGCAAAAGCACCTCCCCGGTGCCGCGGTCGTCCAGTGCCGCGCCGTCGCGCAGCGCGTCGCCGACCAGGGTACGAGCCGCGCGCAGGTTGCCAGCCAGCCACTCCCGCTCGTCCTCGGGGAAGTAGCGGGTCTGCACCCGGCGGCCGCCGTAGGAGGCGTACGCCGTCCGGGCCCGCCCCATCTTTGCCGTCACGTTCAGCACCGGATGCGTGCGGATGCGCACCCCCACCTCGCCGGGCGGGATATCGTCCTCCTCATAACGCCTGATGTCCAGGCGGATTTCGTGCTCGACCGTCGCCAGGTGCCGGAAGTACTCCTTGAGCTGCTGCGTCATCCAGATCCGGGGCAGGTCCTCGTAGCCGGGACGGAACCCGAACCATCTGCCCATCTGCAGCAGCGTGTCGTAGGTGCGGGCCGAACGGACGAAGAAGCTCACC
The DNA here is from genome assembly GCF_053890475.1 of Streptomyces sp. LZ34. NCBI lineage: Bacteria > Bacillati > Actinomycetota > Actinomycetes > Kitasatosporales > Streptomycetaceae > Streptomyces > Streptomyces sp. LZ34. The sequence goes on along the minus strand of NZ_CM132680.1, from coordinate 6,704,494 downwards.
ACCAGCCCCTCGAGCGTCAAGCCCCGCGAGAGGGTGTTGCCACCCACCGCAATCGCCACCACCGGCTCGGGCCGGGAGTAGTCCAACCGGTCGCGGCTGCGGTGGTTGTCGAGGACCACATCGGTCTGCGCCACGATGCCGGGCAGGTGCTCGCGCAGATCCCCGAAGGGGACGAAACGATTGCCGAACTGAGCGGCGGGAACCTTGCGGCTCTCCTCCTCCCACTGCCGGCGCAGCCGTCCCACCACCTCCTCGTCGTCCTGCTCCAAGGCGTCGACCATGGCCTGGCGCATCCGCTCCAGCGGCTCCCGGTAGGCCTCGTGCACCACCGTCTGCATGCTGGGATGCACGAGCATGGTGGAGTGCTCGTGGTCCCCGCGGCAGCGGCGGGCCGCGGTCGCCAGCCAGAAGTAGTGCACCGCTGCGGTCAGTTCGTCGGTCATGGTCGGGACGAAGCCAACGGTGTCTGCTCGCCGGCGCGGCCGCAGCCGGTCGACCGTGGCGGCGGGAACGATGCGGATCATGTCGTGGCCGTCGAGATCACTGCCCGTCGCCTCGCCCTCCACCGCCTCCCGGCCGAAGATCTTCTCGGCGCCGAAGTACCCGTCCGGCTGGGGCAGGCTGAGGATGAACGTCTCCGGGTACAGATCACCGGCCGAGGGGTCGATGAGGACGTTGGCGAAGGGGGTGGCGGTGTAGCCGAGGTAGGTCCGCTTGTCGAACAGGTCGAGCAACTGGCGGATCTGCGGATTGATGATGGGGGTGTCCACGCTCGCCTGGTCGGCCTCGTCGTCGATAATCAGCACCGGCAGGTCGGCGAACGTCCCGGCCTTGACCGCAGGCCTGAGCCACTCGATCAACCGCTGCAGCCGTTTGTGGTTCTTCTTCACCACGCACAGGGTCACCCCGGTGCCGCTTTGATGCAGATACGCGGCCGCCTTGGAGTTCTGCTCCTCGAAGTCCGCCTCTGCGGACGTCAGGGTGAACCACCCGTCGTCCTTGCGGGCCAACAGCTGCTCGGCCAACCGCTCCTGGGTCTGCCGGCGCAACCCGTTGTGAATGCCGGACAGCACGATGATCAACCGGTATCCCACGTCGGCCGCCTTCGCGATCACCGCCGTGTAGTTCGTCGTCTTGCCCGACTGCACGTGCCCGACGACCAGGCCCTTCGTCAAGAACGTCCCGTGCGAGGGGTCGTTGGTGTACGCGATGATCTTCGAGGAGGCCTCGTCCAGCACCTCCAGGCGATCCGTGGGCCAGCCGTCCTGTCGCAGAAACTCGGCGTACGGCACCCAATAGGGATCGTCCGCCAACGGCCCCGGATACCAGGGCTTCATCCCTGGCGCGGCAAGGATCTTCGGCGGGTAACCCACCCGGACCGATTCCGCACGCCTTTGGAACTCCCGGACGTAGCCCTCGATCTCGTCCGGGTCGAACCGATTCTGGAACTTGAGCACCGTCTGCTCCAGACCCTTGCGCTGAGCCTGAGCTGCAAAGACGTCGAAGAAGTCATCCACGGACCCGACTTTAGGGCAACCTACTGACACACAGGCGCACTTGGGGCACACCAGGCACTCGGGGCGTTTCCCGAACAGGACGGCGCCCGGGTCGGTGCGCTCCATGCGCCGTGGCATCCGTCCGGGCCGTGGACGCATGGACTTGTGACTGCCACACGACTGTCAGGGCGACAGAGCTGGCTGAGCCGGAGCGGAAGGTCGAGATCCCACCTCCTGCACTGCAGAAAGTCCGCAGACGGCCTGCTGCGCTCGCTCGATGAGTGGACGTCCCCCAGGCGTCCCCCGACAACCTCAACTGCACGCACAACTGCAGGCCACAGGTGATGCGCGGAGCCCGCTGTAAATCTGCCGGCTCAACCTTGCCTGCGCGCGACTCGTTGTCCTGGTCTTTGTCCAGTCCACCGACGAACGCCACCGTTCATCGCCGTACGCTCACCCCGCTTGACCTGCCACGCGAACCTCCACGAACGCCCCCGGACGACCACACGGACAGTTGGAAAGCGTGTTGGGGGCAACCCCTCACGAGTTCGAATCTCGTATCCTCCGCACCCGCCCTACCAGGGCGAACGAAGGGCCCGACCGCTCAGCGGTCGGGCCCTTCGTGATCTTCCGTCTCAGTTTCCGTCTCGGTTGGAGTCTGCGAGGCCCTGGCGCCCGTGCTCGGAACCGGCTCCCACGCCGTGATCGCGCACGCAATCACATCGGGGAGTCCCACCAGGACGGTCCCGGCGGTGTGGCAGCCAGTCGGCCACGCGAAGACGTACCCGTTGCCCTTCCATGGCACCCCCACCTCCTGCCGCTCCGGCTCCTGCTCCTCCTGGCATGTCTAGACCGCGCTAAGCGTCTCGCGCCCGCTACATGCCCGTGGTACCGAAGTCGTCTCGCGCCCCCGTACTCAGGCGACGGTGTACTCGGCATCCCCGAAGTCCGCGACCACACGCAGCCGACCGCCCAGCGCTTCAACATAAGAGCGGATTGTGGCCAGCTCGGCGCGGTCCAGTTCGCCGTGCTCGATCGCCGAGACGCGAGGTGTTGAGACTCCCATTGTTGTGGCAACTTGGCGCTGAGTCAGTGCCTGCTCACGCCGGACCTCTGCGAGCTTGTGAGCGCGCACTTCTGCGGTCAGCCGGTCCATTGCGGTCTGCTTCTCCTGCGCCGAACGCACTGGCAGCCCAGCGGCCTCACGCCGCTCGCGTGCCTTGCGCTTGGTCTCCTCCCAGCTGACCGTGCTCATTCATACTCCCTGGTTTCAAGATCGGCCAGATGTGCCTGATAGCGCTTCTCGGCAATCGGGATGTTGGCGTCGTACCAACCCTGCCAGTTCCCGGCTTTGTCGCCGGCCACCTGCAGCACCGCCCGGTGCACCAGGTCGAATGCGAAGAGGATCCGGATCTCAGTGCTCCCAGACGACCCCGTTCAGAACTAGCGGTACACTTTAGTGAACTGTACTTCTATATTTTGGGGCGAGGCGAGCCGTGGACAAGCCTGCCGAGATGTTCGATCGGGACTATGAGTGGTCAGCACTGAGCCGGTTCATCACGGATCCTCAGCCGGGCGCGACTCTCGGAGTGGTCTCCGGACGTCGCCGCCAGGGCAAGACGTTCCTGCTTGACGCCGCCTGCCGTGCCGCCGGCGGGTTCTATTTCGGTGCGACCGAAGCCGCCGACGCCGAGTCGCTACGGCGGATCAGCAGCGCACTGACCGCCCATGTCCGCCCTGCCAGCCCGTTCCACTTCGCCGACTGGTCGGAGGCGGTCGACGCGCTGCTCGCTCTCGGCGTCGAGCGTCCCGTCCCCGTCGTGATCGACGAGTTTCCCTATCTCGCCAAGGCCAATCCGGAGCTGCCCTCGATCATCCAGGAGGCGCTGCGCCCTCTGCGTGACCAGCGCACCGGCTCTCGGACTCGGTTGCTGCTGTGCGGGTCGGCCCTGTCCTTCATGGGCCGACTGCTGTCAGGCAACGCGCCGCTGCGCGGCCGGGCGGGGCTGGAACTTGTCGTACGCCCCCTCGACCACCGTCTCGCCGCCGAGTTCTGGAACATCACGGACCCCCGTCTTGCACTGCAGGTCAACTCGATCGTCGGCGGTACCCCCGCCTACCGGCGTGAGTTCGCCCGAGGCGACAGCCCAGCCAGTCTGGAGGACTTCGACGACTGGGTCGTACGTACGGTCCTCAACCCCGAGACGCCCCTCTTCCGCGAGGCTCGGTACCTGCTGGCCGAGGAACCAGACCTTCGCGACACCGCCCTGTACCTGTCCGTCCTGGCGGCCGTAGCCGACGGCAACGCCACGCGCGGGGGTATGGCCGGCTATCTGGAGCGCAAGGCCACCGACATCGCACATCCCATCAACGTCCTCGAAGACGCCGGTCTGCTGCACCGGGACGCCGACGCTTTCCGCGACAACCGCCCCACCTACCGCATCGTCGAGCCCCTGATCGGCTTCTACCACGCCATCATGCGCCCGGTATGGGACCAGCTGGAGCGCCCCGGCAGCGCTGCCCGGGTCTGGCAGGCCAGCCGCCGCCGCTTCGTCAGCAACGTCCTGGGGCCCCACTTCGAGCAGGTCTGCCGCGACTGGGCCCTGCATCATGCCGACCCCGGTCTGCTCGGCGGCCTGCCCGCCCGTGTCGGCCACGGAGTGGTCCACGACCCCAAAGCCCGCACCGGCAACGAGGTCGACGTGGCCGTCGTCGGCATCGCTGACGGCCACGCCAAGCCGCCGCTCCTGGCCATCGGCGAAGCCAAGTGGAACGACACCATGGGCGTCGCCCACATCGAACGCCTCGTGCGCATCCGCGAGCTCATCGCCCAGGCCGGCCGCTACGACACCACCCGCACCCGCCTGCTGTGCTTCAGCGGAGCAGGCTTCAACGACAAGGCACGCGCCACCGCTGAGACCTCGCCGAGCGTTCAACTCATCGACTTGGCAAGTCTCTACCGCCAGGCGTGAGCAAGCGGCGTGGCGGGCGTGGGCCGTTCGGACGGGGGCCGCGGCGTCGGCGGTCCTGCCCCGGGCCAGCCGCAGCCGGACGCACAGCCCGGTCGCCTGAGCCCGTTTCCCGCGGTGGAGTCGCGAATGACGCTATTGGGGGTCATCCGCGGGTCGGATGAGGGCTCGTGCCAAATGGTTGCGGCTCTTCGCGTCCTCGGCCGCGTACTGGCGTATGAGCCCGCAGTCGCCACAGGCAAGCGTGGTGAGGTCGACGCGCCTTCGCGCGTAGTTGTCCGTGAGCAAGAGCCAGATCGCGCCGCCCTGGTTCCGGTGGACGTCGACGGGAAAGACCTCGGCCGATCCGCAGTCCGGGCACTGCCCCTGCTTCATGCCTGCATCCATCGCTTCACTCTGCCAGCAAGATCCGTCGCGGTGAAGTGCGCGATGACGACCAGTGGGCGAGCGAGGGCCCCGGCCGGCCTGCGCGGCCGGGGCCCTCGTCGTGTGCGGGATCAGGAGTCCTGCAGCGCGGCCAGGACGATCGGCAGGTTGCGGGGGTTGCCGGAGGCCGACTTGGCGTTGGTGGAGTTGACCGCGTAGACCAAGGTGCGGTCGATCCGGCCCTGGGCGTCCAGGGTGGCGCCCATCCCCGTGGCGTAGCCGTAGCGTTCGCCCGTCTTGCCGTAGGTGACGGTGCCGTCGGGGAGTACCGCGCGGGCGAGGCCCATGGTGTACGAGGCGGGGTCGGTGCTGTCGTACATGGTGATGCCCCGGGGCACCTCCAGCATGTGGCGGAGCTGAGCCTTGGGGACGACCCGGCCGCTGAACAGGGCCACGGTGAGGCGCTCCAGGTCGGCGGCGGTGCTGATGACGTCTCCCGCCGCCCAGCCCGCGGAGACGTTCCAGTCGGTGACGTCGACCAGGCCGGTGGGGGTGCTCTGGTAGCCGAGGTTGTGCGGGCCGGGGATGCGCGGGTCGGTGCCGGGGTACGAGGTGTCGTGCATGCCGAGGGGGGTCAGGATGCGCCGCTGGACCTGGTGCTCGTAGGAGTCCTTGGTGACCTTCTCGATGAGCAGGCCCAGCACGGTGTAGTTGATGTTGAGGTAGTGCTGCTTGTGGCCGGGGGTGAACTCCAGCCCCAGCGGGTCGGCGGTGGCGGAGGCGATCAGCTGCTGTGGAGTCGTGGTGTCGAAGCGGTGGGCGTACTGGGCCTCGAAGGAGTTCCCGGGGCCGTCGGCGGGTCGCAGTCCGCTGGTGTGGTTGAGCAGCTGGGCAATGGTGATCGGCGGGTAGTCGGCGGGGAGCAGCCCGGGGAGGTAGTGCTGGACGGGGCGGTTCAGGGCGACCTTGTGCTCGGCGACGAGTTGCAGGACGACGGCGGCCGTGAGGACCTTGGTCACGCTGCCGGCGCGGAAGCGGCCGTCGGCGAGGACCGGCCGGCCCGATGCCAGGTCGCGGACGCCGGTGGCGCCCTGCCAGCTTCCGGCTCTGCCGCCGACCCTGATGATCGCGGCGGTGGCGTCGTCGGCCGGCAGGTCGGCGATCGTGCGTTGCAGGGCGTCGGTGTCGAGGGTGGAGGTGTCGAGAGTGGAGGTGTCGAAAGTGGATGTCGTGGCCGCCCGCGCCGTGGCGGTCGGTGCCGGGTGCGCCAGGGCCGGGACGGCGGCCGCGCCCCCGGTGAGGGCCAGGGCGACGGCGGCGGTCAGGGCGGTGCGGGCGGCGATCCTCATCGGTGCGCTCCAGGAAGGGGTCGGTGTCAGGGACGACTCCCATGCTGGTGATCACGCGCCTCCGGCGGATCGCCGGAGCGAGCGATCTCCGGCGGCCCGCCGCTCCCCCGTGTGAGGGAGTCGGTCACCCGACGGTCATCCCGTGGCGGTCGCGCCGGTCTCGGAGTCGGTCAACCCGCGGTGATCAAGCCGGTCTCATAGGCGCAGATGACCGCCTGGATCCGGTCGCGCAGTCCGAGTTTGGTCAGCACATTGCTCACATGGGTCTTCACGGTGTGTTCGCTGACGACGAGCTCCGCGGCGATCTCCGCGTTGGACAGGCCCCTGCCGAGCAGTTGGAGGGTTTCCCGCTCCCGCGCGGTGAGCACCGCCAGCCGGTCGGGCCGTGGCGCGGGGGTCTCCCGGGGGCGCTGTACGAAGTCCGCGACCAGGCGCCGGGCCACCGAGGGCGCCAGGAGTGAGTCGCCCGCGGTCACCACCCGGACCGCGTGGACCAGGTCGTCCCGGCGGACGTCCTTGAGCAGAAAACCGCTCGCCCCGGCGTGCAGGGCGTCATGCACGTACTCGTCGTAGTCGAAGGTGGTCAGGACGATGACCCGGCAATCGGTCTCCCGGCAGATGGCTCCGGCCGCCTCGATGCCGTCGGTCCCGGGCATGCGGATGTCGAGCAGCGCCACATCGGGGGAGTGGCGGCGTACCGCCTCGATCGCCGCCGCGCCGTCCCCGGCCTCGGCGACCACCTCGATGTCCGGCTGGGCGTCGAGGATCATCACAAAGCCGCTGCGGACCAGTTCCTGGTCGTCCGCCACCACCACACGGATCGTCACTTTCCCACCCCGAGACTCACGAAGACCTCGAACCCCTGGCCGCCCGGCCCGGGCCCGGTACGGGCGGTGCCGCCGTGTGCGGCGGCGCGCTCCCGTATCCCGATCAGGCCATGGCCGGAAGAACGGGACCCCACCGGGCCGTTGGCGCCCGGCCCGCGGCCGTCGTCGGTGACGGTGATGCCGAGCGTCTCACGGCCGTAGTCGAGCCGGACCGCCACCTGCTCGGCGGCGGCGTGCTTGACGACGTTGGTCAGGGCTTCCTGCACCACACGGTAGACCGTGGCCTCGGTGTCCAGGGGCAGGGATCTGACCTGGCCGGTGGTGTCGTACGAGACCGTGAGCCCGCTGCCCGACACCCGCTCGAGCAGCGCGGGCAGCCCGTTGACGGCGGGCTGTGGCCCCCGCTGGTCCGTGGCGTCCTCGCGCAGCACCCCCAGCATCCGCCGCAGCTGGACCATCGCCTCCCGGCCGGTCTCCGAGATCGCGTCGAAGGCCGCCTCGGCCCGGTCGGGGGCGGCGCGCACCGCGACCGGGCCGGCTTCGGCCTGCACCACCATCAGGGCGACGGAGTGGGAGAGGACGTCATGCATCTCCCGGGCGATCCTGGCCCGCTCGCGGACCACCGCCTGCTCGGCCGCCCTGCGCTCGGCGGCCGCGGCGTAGGCCTGGCGGGTGCGGCTGAGGGTGCCGAGGGTGCCGGCGCCGAAGACGACGATCAGGCTGAACAGCAGTTCCCGGGCCTCGCCCGTGTTGAGCGCCACGCCGGCCGGGATCAGCGGCGCCGCGAGCGCCATCATGGCGATGCGGGTGCGCCGCGGGGAGACGGCGGCCACGGTGTAGACGGCCACCAGGCCGGCGTACGGGAGGGGCTGCCCCGGGCCGTCGAGGGTCAGCTCGTAGCAGAACTGCGCGAGGGAGACGGCGCAGAGCACGCTGAACGGTGCCCGCCTCCGCCACACCAGCGGCAGCACGGCCAGGGTCGTCAGTGCGTAGGCGGACCAGGTCGCGGGCGGCAGTTCGGGACCTCGGGGGACGACGAACGGCATGGTGACGGCCAACTGCACCAGCAGCGCGATGCCGAGGTCGAAGGCCGCTGGGGGCAGGGTGCGCAGCCTCCGCAACAGGCGAGGCCGGTGGCTCACCGGGAAGGACGGGTCATCGACTCGCAGCTGATCGCGCATGCGGCTGATCGTGCCAGGGGGTCGGGGGCGGACCCGCGACACGGGTCAGGTCGCGTTCGGAGGTTCCGTGCTCGCCATTACCGCGATCGTGCCCTGCGCCACGGCACACAGGGTCTCCATGCCCTCGCCGTCCACGGTGGACAGGTCGCAGCGGCATACGACGCGGGTGCGGCCGGCCCGGACGACCCGTGCCTCGGCCCGCAGCAGCGCTCCGGCGGCGGGGCGCAGATAGTCGATGGTGAACCCGGCGGTGAGCAGCCGGGCACCGGCTACCGAGCCCGCGGCGAAGGTCAGCGCGTTGTCCGCGGCGTAGCCGAGTACGCCGCCGTGCAGGAAGCCGTGCTGCTGGCGCAGGTCGTCGCGGATGTCCAGCTCGAGTGTCGCCGCGCCCTCGCCGAAGGCCACCAGGCGGGCGCCGAGCAGGTTGCTGAAGGGCTGGGCCGCCAGCATCTTCTGCGCGACCGCCAGGTCCAGAGTCTCGTTCATGCCACCCTCGCTTCACCAGAGAAGTGACTCGCTTCACCAGTGACTCGCTTCACCAGTGAAGTGACCCTCCCGCCCAGCCCTCGCGTCTGTCAAGATCACCGCGCTCGTCACGCGGCTCACCAAGGCCGGCCTCCTCGCCAGACGACCACACCCGCGCGAGCACCGCGCCGTGGTGCTGGAGCTGACCGACGACGGCACCGCCGCCCTCCGCGCCGCCCAGCCCGAAATCGACCGGTTCAACGGCGAGTTGCGGGCCGTGCAGGTCGCGGCGGGGGCCGGTTACAGCGTGCTGCCCCGCTCGCTGTGCCATGAGCACCTCGCGTCGGGCGCCCTCGCGCTGCTCCACGACCCGGACGTACCGCCGCTCAACACTCTCTTCCTCGTGCGGCGCCCAGGCGCCGACGCCAACCCGGACGTCGTCCGGGTCCGCGACCACCTCCGGCGCGCGGCCCGCGCCTGGTAGCCCGCCTCTCCTGCGTCACACAGGGACGGCGACGCCGTTGAACGTCGTCTCCGGCGTCTGCGGGGAGGTAAAGCGGGCGTTGACGAGATAGAGGCGGTCGCCCCAGCGGGCGGCGGTGGTGGGGACGTCGAAGCGGGGGTCGGTGACCGTGCGGCGCAAGGTCGCGGTGCGGGAGCCGGTGTCGAGGTCGAAGACACCGATGAGGTTCAGCCGGTTCTGTACGACGTACAAGGTGCGGCCGATGCGCAGGAGACCGTCGCCGTTGGCCACGTCGGCCGCGCCGGCCAGCGCGATCTCGGTGGCGTGACCGCTCTTCAGATCCACGTGGTAAAGCCTGCCGGGCGAGCTGCTGACGACGATCAGCCCCCGGCCGTCGGGGGTGCCGACAATGCCGTTGGCGTTGTTGACGTTGGGCGTCTGCACCCAGTCGCCGCTGAGCGGCAGGCGGCGGACCGCTCCGGCCCGGCCGCGCGGTACGCCGTACAGCACGGCGTCGCGCGAGTCGGTGAACCAGGCGCGGTCGCCGAGCAGGATGACGTCGTTGATGAAGTGGCCGGTGGCGTCGGTCAGCTGGTACGTGGTCACCAGCTCGCCCGTACGGGAGTCGACGACCCGCGCGGACCCTCCGCCGCCTCCCGCGACATAGAGCAGGCCGTCCTCGTCCAGCTTCAGCCCGACGGCCACCGTGCCGGTGGCGCCCTCATGGACGACACCACCCTCGCCGGTGCGCAGATCGGTGCGGTAGACGGCGCCGTTGGCGCGCGAGCCCATATAGGCGTACGGCCTGCGGCCGATGGTGATCCCCTCCGGCAGGAAGCCGTCGGGGAGCGGGAACTCGGTCGGCCACGCGGCCCGCGCCGGGGCGGAAGCGGCGTGCGCCGCGCCGACACCGGACGTCGCCGCCGCGAGCGCGGCGACGGCGGCGCCGCCGAGGACGGTGCGCCGGGACGGCTGGGAGTGGTTCCAGGTCATGGTTCCGGGCCTCCGTAAAGGGTGGGGGCGGGAGTCCTCATGCGTAACGGGCCGCCGCCCGCCGGGGTTCCTCGGCCGCGGAATACGGCCGGATAAGCGGACGGATAGGCTGGAGGCCATGGTCAGGGACGAGGGCGGACGCGGCGGGCCCCCCGGTGGGCTCGGGCGGCCGACGTCGCGGGATGTCGCCCGGCTCGCCGGGGTGTCCCACACCGCCGTGTCGTTCGTGTTCAACGACCGGGCCGACGGGAACCTCTCGCCCGCCACTCAGGAACGCATCCGCCAGGCCGCTGCCCGGCTGGGCTACCGCCCCGACCCCGTCGCGCGCGGTCTGCGGCGCCGTCGCACCGCCGTGATCGGGCTGGTCACGGACGAGATCGCCTCGTCACCGTTCGCGGGGCGGCTGCTGCGCGGGGCCATGGAGACCGCCTGGGACAGCGGGCATCTCGTCCTCACCGTCGATTCCGGCGGCGACCCGGCCAAGGAGGACGCGGCGGTCGCCGAACTCCTCGACCGGCGGGTGGACGGCATCATCTACGCGACCATGTCGCTGCGCCGGGTCCGCGTCCCCGAGGGCCTGCACCGCACCCGCTCTGTCCTTGCCAACTGTCTGCCCGAGGACGACTCTCTGCCGGCCGTCATCCCCGCCGAGCGCGCCGGAGGCCGTACCGCGGCCCGGCTCCTGCTGGACGAGGGGCATCGCAGGGTCGCCGTGGTCGGCGGCCAGGACGACATCGCGTCGGCCGAGCGTCTGCGCGGCTTCCGTGACGCCCTGCGGGCCAAGGGGATCATCGTCCCCAGGGAGTGGGTCCTGCGGACCGGAGGCGAGATCTCCGGCGGGTACGAGGGCGCGATGCGGGTGCTCGACGGGGTCCCCGCCAGCCGGCGCCCCACCAGTGTCTTCTGCTACAACGACCGGGTCGCGGCGGGCGTCCTGCACGCCGCGACCCGGCTGGGGATCGCCGTCCCCGGCGACCTGTCGGTGGTCGGCTACGACGACCAGGAGCACATGGCCGAGTTCCTCGCACCGCCCCTCACCACGGTCGCGCTGCCGCACCGGGCGATGGGCGAGGCCGCCGCCCGGCTGCTGCTGGAGGCCATCGACACCGGGCGGACACCGCTCGCCACCACCCGGCGCCTGGCCGGCCCGGTGATCAGCCGTGCGTCGGTGGGGCCGGCTCCCACCCGGTGACGGCGGCCACGGCCCCCGCCACGAGGAGTTCGCGCACGTCGTCCGGGCGCCGGTAGACGCGCTCGGTGACCGTGGCCCGGTCGTCGACGAACAGCTCGAACAGCGAACCGTCGACGAGCACGCGCACCTCCCTCGCCGGTGCCCGCACCACGATGGGCGCCGACCCCTCGGGGCCGATGCCGGGCGTACGGGGCCAGTCACCGCGGTCCAGCGTCACGGTGCCCTGATCCGGGTCCAGCCGCACCGTCAGCTCCGCGCCCGAGGCGGACCGCAGCAGACTCACGGTCGTCAGGCCGCCGGCCCTGACGGTCAGGTCGTACGCCTCGGGGAGCGGAGCCCGGCCCGGCGCCGTGATGAACGGCTCGGCCGCGCGCAGCAGTTCGAGCTCCGGGGCCGGTACGACGCGCAGCGCGCCGTCCGGGTGTACGTCGACGACCCTCGGCGCGGTGAGCACACCGGCCCACCCGGCGCGCTCGACCTCACTCTGCGCACGGGCCTCCCACGACCAGCCCCACATCAGTGCCCGGTCCGTCTCCTGGAGCACGGCGGGTGCGTAGAAGTCCCGGCCGTGGTCGAGCCGCCCGCCGGTGCGCGCCTCGAAGCGCGCACCGCCCCGCCCGTCCGGGTGCAGCCGGCCCGTCAGATAGCCGGTGGCGCGCGGCTCTTTGTCCCACAGCGACACCACGAGCACCCAGTCCCCGCCCGCCGTGGCGTACAGCTGCGGGCACTCCCAGCCGACCGCCCCGTCGCCGAACGCTTCCGCCGCGACGGGGTCGTCGCCGGCCACGAGCACTCCGGCGAACCGCCAGTCGGCCAGGTCCTCGCAGTCGTAGAGCAGCACGGACGGGGTCCCGTCGGCGTGGCCGGCGCCGACCAGCGCCCATCGCCGCCCGCCCCACCGGAAGACGAACGGGTCGCGGAACATCACCACGTCCAGACCGGCGGGCGGGCCGGTCACCACCGGTGTGGGCAGCGGCTTCCACTCGGCCAGCGCGTCGTCGTCCGGGTCGGCGGCCCGGGCCAGGCAGATCGTGCCGAGCCCGGTGTGGTGGCGGTCGACGCCGGTGTAGACGGCCGTGGGCACGCCGCCGTCGTCGACCACGCACCCGGACCAGCAGCCCGCCTCGTCCGGGCCGCCGGGAGTCGGGGCGAGCGCGATCGGATGGTGCTCCCAGCGCACCAGGTCGGGGCTGGAGACGTGGCCCCAGTGGACGTTCGCGTGGATGGGAGCGTCGGGGTTGTGCTGGTAGAAGAGGTGGTGGCGGCCGCGCCAGCGGAAGGGGCCGTTCGGGTCGTTGATCCAGCCCGCGGGCGGACGGACCCTGAAGCGCGGGGCGTGCGGGTCGGGGGAGTGAGCGGCAGGGCTCAACGGTTGACTCCTGCGGACGTGATGCCCTCGCGAAGGGGGCGCTGGCCGACGACGAACACGGCGACGGCGGGGATCATGGAGAGGACGACACCGGCGAGCACCACCGAGATGGAGCCGGTGCCGAGGTTGCCCTGGAGCGAGACCAGGCCCAGCGGCAGGGTGTAGTTCTGGCCGGAGGTCTCGAGGATCAGCGGCCGGAAGAACTCGTTCCAGTGGTAGTTGAAGGCCAGCACGCCGACGATCGCGAGTCCGGGAGCGGCCAGCGGGGCGTACACCGAGCGGAAGATCCGCCATGGGCCGCAGCCGTCCAGCATCGCGGCCTCGCCCAGGTCCTTCGGCATGCCCAGGAAGTACTGCCGCATCAGGAAGGTCCCGAAGGCGGTCGGGAAGGCCGGAATGATCAGGCCGAGGAGGGTGTCGGTCAGGCCCATCGACTTCAGCACCAGGAACACCGGCACGATGGTGACCTGGAGCGGCACCATCATGGTCGCCAGCACCAGGCCGAACAGCGGCTTCTTGAAGCGGAATTCGAGGCGCGCGAACGCGTACCCCGCCAGGCCAGCCGTGATCATCTGGCCCACCGCGATCAGCGCGGTCACCAGCGTCGAGTTGAGGGCGACCAGCCATACGTCGATCTGGTCGAAGACCCCGCGGTAGGACTCCGTCGTCGGGTGGGTGGGGATGATCTTCGGCGGCAGGTCGAAGGACTCGGCCGGGGTGCGCAGCGAGGTGGCGACGGTCCAGATGACCGGGCCCAGGGTGAGCAGCGCGCACACCGCCAGCCCGGCGATCCGGGCCCAGGGCGCGAGCGAGTGCCGCGCGCGACTCAGGTTCATGGGGGCTTGGCTCGGGGTCGGTCGGCTCGGGGTCGGTCGGCTCATGGTCGCTTGGCTCATGGGACTCACCCGGCTCACTGGTAGTGGACGAAACGCCGGCTGAGCCGGAACTGGAGGGCGGTGACCGCCATGATCAGTACGAACAGCAGCACGCCCACCGCGGACGCCGGGCCGAACCGGAGCTGCTCGAACGCGGTCTCGTAGATGACCATCACGACGGTGCGGGTCGAGTCGCCGGGCCCGCCGTTGGTGAGCACGTACGGCTGTTCGAAGACCTGGAGCGCGTTGATGATGCCGACCACCGACGCGACCAGCAGCGTGGGCGACAGCAGCGGCAGCGTGACGGCGAGGTGCTTGCGCAGCCCGGTCGCGCCGTCGAGCGAGGCGGCCTCGTGGATCTCCTTGGGGATGTTGTTCAGACCGCCGACGAACAGCAGGAACGAGAAGCCGAACTGCTGCCAGACGTAGACCAGGATCACCGCGGCCATCGCCCCGTTCTCCGACGTCAGCCACGGCACCGGGGCGATCCCGATCAGGCCCAGCAGCCAGTTCACCACGCCGAAGTCCTGGTTGAAGAGGTACTTCATCACCACCGAGATCGACGCGGCGGACAGCACCAGCGGGAAGAAGAACGCCGACCGGAACACCGAGCGCAGCCACATGGGCATCCGCCCGTTCACGGCCAGCGCCAGCGCCAGCGCGATGAGCAGCTGCAGCGCGACCGCGAGCACCATGAACACGAGGGTGTTACGGAAGGAGACCAGCACCGTCGAATCGGCGAACACCTCACGGTAGTTGGCGGCCCCGGCGAAGCTCGGGTCGTCGATCACGTTCCAGTGGAAGAGGCTGAGGACGACCGAGCCGACGATCGGTACGACCGTGAAGATCACGATGCCGACGATCGTGGGCGCCAGGAACAGCGTGGCGAGCAGCCGGGTGGAGCGGGTGCGGGCCGCGGGCCGCGAGGTGTCGGCGGGCGGTGGAGCCGGCCGCTGCCGTGCGGCCGGGACCTGAGTGTTCCCCTGCGTGTTCGCCTGCGTGTTTGTCGTCATACCTCACGCTCCATGGCCTTCTCCAGGTCGCCCTGCATCCGGCGCAGCGCGGGGCGCACCGCGCCGCGGGAGGCCAGGGCGGTGCCGGTGTGCTTGAGCAGCACCTGCTCGACCTCGGCGACCTGCGGCGGCGCGGGGATCGGACCGGTGTCCGGGAACTTGTCGAGGGTGTCGTAGAAGACCTGCCAGTGGTCCGGGCCGGTCTCCCGGTAGCGGTCGGGGCTGAGCATCGAGCGGCGGGCCGGGGTGGTCTGGTTGGTCCTGAACAGCCGCATCAGGGTGTCCCTGCGGGCGGCGTACTTGATGAACTCCCAGGCCTCGTCCTGCTTCTTCGAGGTGCGCAGCAGCGCGTAGCCGGCGGCGCCGAACTGCATGCGCTGGGTGCGCCAGCGCGGGAAGTACTGCACGTCGTAGTCCGTGGCCTTCATGCCCGCGAGACTCAGACCGCCCGCCCAGAAGCCGCCCGCGGGCGTGACGCCGACCCGGCCGGTGGAGAAGACGCCGACGAGGTTCTGGCCGTTGCCGCCCTCGGGCCGGGT
Organism: Streptomyces sp. LZ34; assembly: GCF_053890475.1. Lineage (NCBI taxonomy): Bacteria > Bacillati > Actinomycetota > Actinomycetes > Kitasatosporales > Streptomycetaceae > Streptomyces > Streptomyces sp. LZ34. The sequence goes on along the minus strand of NZ_CM132680.1, from coordinate 6,689,397 downwards.
GCACAGGTCCTCCTGGATGAGGGAGGCGAGATAGTCGTACGCCTCCTCCACCCGGGCGTCGGTGGCCTGCGGGGTCGTCCACCGGAAACCGCCCCCGCGCCCGCGCCGGTCGGCGGCCGGATAGAAGGAGTCCCACAGCCAGGCGCCGCCGGGCGCCTTGGACTCGGCGAGCAGATTGGTGCCGTTCGCGAACAGCCAGGGCACCACGCCGCCCCACAGCCGGTTGGTCCAGAAGTACGGGGTGAACCGGGAGCCGCCCGACTTCTTCATGTCCCGCAGCAGCGCGGTGAAGTCGTCGCGGGTCCAGTCGGGCGCCGGGAAGCCCGCGCCCGCCCGCTTCAGCACCTGGTTGTTGAGATACATGTCGGCCGCGTTGAACTCGACCGGCAGCTGGTAGAGGCTCCCCTCGTACATCATCGACTCGACCAGCGAGGGATGGACGTCGGCGAAGTACTCGCGCAGCTCCTCGGCGTCCCGCTTCACCCACCGGTCCAGCGGGACCCCGAGGCGCTGCGCGAACAGCTGGACGCCCTCGGTGGCGACGTAGACGAGGTCGGGGGCGGTGCCCCCCGCGATCTGGGTGAGGATCTTCGCGAAGAAGTCGGACCAGTCGACGGCCTGCACCGCGTTGATCCGGAGCTTGATGTCGGGGTGCAGCTTCCGGAAGCCCTCGGTGAGCGTGCGTACGGCCTCCGGTCCGTAGGCGGGGCCGAGGGTGGCGACGACGAGAGAGCCGTCGTTCCGGCCGGGGATGTCGGCGCCGGTGAGGCGGTCCCAGCTGGCGGCGACGCCGCCGAGGGCGGCGGCCGCGGCGCCGTACGCCCCGTACCGCATGAGGCCGCGGCGGGAGATGAGCGAGTCGGTCATCGGTGTTGAGCCTAACTCGTGTTAGTCGAAGTGACTTCCCGATGATGAGAACCCTGTCGTGGGGCTGTCAAGGCGCGCGCGAGGGTTGACCTTTAACGAGTTAGGTCTACAGTTCCGAACCACCGAGCCGCAGTCCTGACGACGGAGTCAGGGAAGGAGCCGCACCATGCTTTGGACACCGGGCATATCCAGGAGGTCGCTGTTCGTCGCCTCGGCCGTGGGCGCGGCCGGCGCGTTACTGCCTGTCGCTGCGAGACCGGCGGCGGCGAAGTCCAAGGGCAGGGCGTCGTGCGGGAGTTACCGCGCCGCGTACCACTTCACCGTGCCCGACCAGTGGAAGAACGACCCGCAGCGCCCGGTCTGGATCGACGGCGAGTACCACTACTACTACCTCTACAACCCGGACTACCTGACCGGCGGTACGACCGCCGGCACCGCGTGGCGCCTGGCCACCAGCACCGACCTGGTGTCCTTCACCGACCGCGGCATCGCCGTGCCGAAGGACACCACTCCCAACGGCGACGTCTGGTCCGGTTCCGCGGTCGTCGACACGGACAACACGGCGGGCTTCGGCGCGGGCGCGGTGATCGTCCTGGCCACCATGTCGCCCGACGACAACGCCAACACCCAGGCGCAGTACCTGTTCTACTCCACGGACGGCGGCCGTACGTTCACCCACCACGGCACCGCCCCGGTCCTGCCCAACCCCGGGGTCCGGGACTTCCGCGACCCCAAGGTGATCCGCGACGAGGAGCGCGGCCGGTGGGTGATGGCGCTCGCCGAGAACAACAAGGTGGGCTTCTACCACTCCACCGACCTGAAGTCGTGGACGTACGTCAGCGGGTTCATCAAGGACGGCATCGGCGTCCTCGAATGCCCCGACCTGTTCCGGATCACGGCCGAGGACGGCACCCGGAAGTGGGTGCTGGGCGTGAGCGCCAACGGCAAGGCGTCCGGGCTGCCGAGCACCTACGCGTACTGGACCGGCACCTTCGACGGCACCACCTTCACGGCCGATGCCTCCGACCCGCAGTGGCTCGACCACGGCTGGGACTGGTACGCGGCCGTCACCTTCGAGAAGCGGGACGCGGACGGCACCCTCGACCCGGCCGCGCGCTACGCGATCGGCTGGCTGAACCACTGGGACTACGCCAACACCACGCCCACCATCGACTGCGACGGCTTCAACGGCACCGACTCCATCGTCCGCGAGATCACCCTCAAGCGCGCCGCGAGCGGCACGTACTACCTCGCCTCCCAGCCCGTCGCGGCCCTCGACGCCCATGTCTCCCGCACGGTGAACCTCGGCGACCTGGAGGTCGACGGACAGCGGGTGCTGGAGTACACCGGCACCGCCTACGAGCTGACGACCGAGATCGCCTGGGACCAGCTCACCGGCGCGGGGCTGCAGTTGCGCCGCTCCACCGACGGCGGCCGCCACATCGACGCCGGGATCTACAACGACTACGCCTTCGTCAACCGCGGTTACACGGTGAGCCCGGACTCCTCCGGCCGGTGGCAGGAGAGCAGGACCCCCTTCGACCCGTCCGCGCGGACGGTCCGACTGCGCATCCTGATCGACCGCACCTCCGTGGAGATGTTCATCGACGACGGCCGGTACGTCCACTCCTCCGAGGCCTTCCCGGACCCTGCCGACACCGGGCTGGCGCTGTTCACGATCGATGGCAGCGCGGTGTTCAGGAACACCGTGATCCGCGAGTTCAGGCTCTGATCCACGGCGAACAGGCGAGCCCCGGGCGGGCCACTGCGGCTCGGCTATCAGGCGGTGCGTCAGGCACGCTTTCGAGTGGCCGGCTCGTGGGCGGTCCACGCCGGGCGGCCCCGTCGGTGAACGATCGGTTGACCAGTCGATCCCGAGGCAATCGGGCCTCCGACCGTTTCGCGAAGGCGGGCCACAGTGATCAACAGGCGGGACGTATTGCGGACAGGCACCCTGAGCGCCCTCGGCGCCGGGGCGGTGGCCATGAAAGCGCCGCCCGACGCGACCGCGGCCACCGAGACGGCGGAGCGGGTCAGCCGCCAGGACTGGAAGCGGCTGGCCGCGTCGCTCTCCCCCGGTGCCACCCTCTACCGGCCCGCGAACTCCGGCTACCCTCCGCTGGCGCTCCCGTTCAACCACCGGTACGCCGGGACCCATCCCGTCGGCATCGTCACCTGCGCCACCACCAGGGACGTACGCGAGGCGATCCGCTGGGCCCGCGAGGTGGGGCTGCCCGCGGTGCCCCGCTCCGGGCTGGGCCACAACTACGCCGGCTACTCCACCACCACGGGCCTGCTGCTCAACATGAGCCGCATGAAGAACATCGTCACCGCACCGCGGAGCACCGCCCGCTCCCGGGCGTACGGGCCGATCAAGGTCGTCCACGGCGCGGGCACCGTCACCGTCGGGGCCGGGGTCACCAACGGCGACCTTCACCCGCTGCTCGAGGACCAGGGCATCTTCGTGCCGACGGGCCGCTGCCCCTCGGTCGGGGTCGCCGGTCTTGTGCTGGGCGGCGGTATCGGCTTCAGCGACAAGATGTTCGGCCTGACCTGCGACCGGCTGGTCGCCACGACCGTCGTACTCGCCGACGGCCGCGTGGTCGAGACCAGTGAGGACTCGGAGCCCGATCTGTTCTGGGCCTGCCGGGGTGGCGCGGGCAACAACTTCGGGGTGCACACCTCGTTCACGTTCCAGTACGAGCGGTTCCAGGGCGATGTGGGGTTCTACCGGCTCGGCTGGAGCCTGGACTCCGTACTACCGGTGATGGCGACCGCACAGCGGATCGCCCTGGAGACCTTGGACGACAAACGGTTCCACCTCCGCCTCGGCATCGGCACCCGCGGCCGCACCCGGGACCAGATCCGCGCGAACGCGGGCGTCAACGCGATCGGCCAGTACTACGGCCCCCTCGATGAACTGCAGGCCATCCTCGCCCCGCTGCTCGCCATCGGCACGGCCGACGAACGCGCCCGGAACTGCGCCGCCGTCCGCGAGGTCACCCCCGCCGAGGCGAGCACGCTGCTGAGCGCCACCACTCCGGTGGAGAAGTTCGCCGCCAAGTCAGCGGTCCTGAACTCCCGGACACTCCTCACCGAGCGGCAGGTCGGCGCCGCGGCCGAGCAACTGCTGGCCTGGCCGGGCAGCGGCAACCCGGACGGGGCGGGGTTCGCGATGTTCGCACTCGGCGGGGAGATCAACCTGGTACCGCGGCGGGCGACCGCGTTCGTGCACCGCAACGGCCTGTTCATCCTCGCCGCCGAGACCTCCTGGGCGGACTACGACTCCCCCGAGGTCGCCGCCGCGAACCTGCACTGGCTCCACGAGTTCTACGACGCCCTCTTCGACGGGGCGCCCCCCGAGCACTCCTACCAGAACTTCCCCGACCCCAAGCTGGGGGACTGGCGGGAGGCCTACTACGGCGTCAACTACCCCCGGCTGGTCCGTGTGAAGCGGAGGTACGACCCGACCGGCTTCTTCCGCTACCCCCAGGCAATCGGCTCCTGACGGCTCCCGCACCACCGCCGGGCCCGGGAACAGGCCGGGCCTCGGCCACCTTCCGGGTAGGGAGCTCATCCCGTGGTCTTGGCGATGATCTGGTCCATCTCGTCCCGCCCGAAGGCCCGCAGGACAGTGTGGTGAATGCGTTGGCTTCCCTGGGCTGAGCGGCCGCCCTGCGGAGACAGCGGAACCGTAGCCCCCGCGGACGCTACAGCACCGCTCAGGACGGCAAAAACTCGTATTGCAGCTCATAGAGGTGACCAGCCTTGGCCATCACCGTGGCCTCAATGGGGCGTTCATCATCGCTGTACACGACCCGCAACGTCCGCAGGACGGGCAGATTTCCCGGCAGGCCGAGCACGGTGTACTGCTCCTGCGTCGGCACACGGGCGGATACCTTGTCCACGCTGAGCCGTGGCGGATACCCCAGCTCCGCCAGCAACGCCGGAGTACCGCCCTTGATCTTGCGGCGATCCATCATCGCCGTCCCACGAGCGAGCTCCAGCGGATAGTAGGACTTCACCAATTCCACCGGCTCGTCGTCCAGCGACAGCACCTGTGCCCGCAGCAGCGCCATCCCGCCCTCCGGAAGCCGCAGCACCTCCGCCACATCCGCGGGCGGCCTCACCTCGGCCACCTCCAGAAGGCGGCTGCTCCCGCGCGCCTGGTGCCCGGTGGCGGCCTCGCTGATCCACGGATACGGCTCTCCCGGCGCGGCCGGCGCCATGTACGCGGCGGGCCGCATGGTGCGCTGCCGGTGTTCCCGTACGGTGACGGCCGCCCCGGCCCGGCCGATCGCGAGGCCTTCGTCCTTCAGCAGTTGCAGTGCCTTCTGCACGGTCGCGTTCGAGGCGCTGAACCGCTCCTTGAGCTGTGCGGTCGAGGGAAGCCTGGCGCCCGGTCCAAGCTCGCCCGACATGATCCCGTCCCGCAGATCTGCAGCGATTCGCTCATGCAGCGACCGCCGGTCGATCGCGTCCTGATCAGCCTTGGGCACGGTCATCCCATCCTGAGTTCGTAACGAAGGCGCTGGCGGTGGGCGGGCATGGTGATGAGATCAGCCTGAATCGGCCGATTGTCCCCATCGAGAACGACCCGCTCAAGACACATCACCGGCTCCAGCTCGGCGGTCCGCAGCAGCTCGCGCTCCTGCTCATCGGGCATCCGCGCCGTCACATCCTCCCGCACCCGACGCCCCACGTGCCCCAGTTGCGCGAGCAGGGCGGCTGCTCCCCCACGGATCTTCGCCGTGCTCGCGAGCCCGGTACCCACCGCGATGTGAGCCGGATAGTAGGAGTCGGTCAGCTCGCAAGGCTGCTCGTCCAAGTACATGATCCGTCGCCGCACGACCACTGCGGCCCCCGCCTCGACCCCCAACAGCCGCGCCACGACTGCGGGAACGGACACCTCCCCGGCCTGGACGATGCGCTGAGTACCCCGCCGTCCGTGAGCCGCGGCCTCCTCACTCCACACATCGCCTCGGCCTCCCCCGGCCGGCCGCAGGTAAGGCATCGACGTACTGATCCACGCATCGCCGGCCAACGAGCCCCTCCTCCGTCTTGGTCGTCCTTGCCAACCTTGCCGCTTTACACAGTAAGCGACCCCTTGGCCAACACCTAGGTTCTTTACTGCTTTTCGCGAATAGCGATAAGATCTGGGTGAGCCTACACAGCGAGCCCAGAGGTGGTGTCTCACCGTGCCCCTGACACGGCAGCAGTTCTTCACACGTCGCAAGCCAGTTGTCCCCGCGAGTCGGAAGTTGATGAGCATGGCCCACGCCATCGCGTGGTTCTTCGAAGCGCTGCTACGGATGGTGTTACCGCCGTCCGGCCGTCACCGCGCGGCCGACTCGGCTGGCGGCCACCCCACCATGCAGCACCAGCACGCGCCGATGATGCGCACAGTCCGGGTATCCGACGCACCAGCGCGGCCCATGTCGGCGGATCGCGTGAACGGCCCCATCATCCCGTTCCGCCCGGTCTTCGGGGCGCCGGACGGCCGCGGAGCCGCCATGGTCCGGCCCTGCGCCGTCGCGCACGAACAGCAGCAGCGGCTGGAGCGCGCCGAGCGTCGGCTGCGACGGCAGCGTCGGCGGGCGCTGTGGCTCGCTGTGCACGGGGTCGATGTGGGACCGCGCCTGATCCACGGCGTGAAGGTGGTGGCGTAGATGGATTCCCCGACGACGCCTCCGACGCAGCAGGGACCAGACGACGGACCGCAGGGGCAGGGCGGACAGCAGCAGGGCGACGGCGATCGCCCGAGCCTTGAGGAACTGTGGCAGCAGTCTGCCGCCCTCAGCGAACAGATTGCCCAGCATCTGGAGCGGGGGGCGAAGTGAGCCACGCACCAGCCACCGGAAGCGGTGCGCTGAGCCGTTGGGGAACGGACACGTTCGTCGTCGAGACGGCCACGGATACTGACGCCGCCGACCCGTTCGCAGGCACCACGTACGAGGACTCCCTCGAGGGATGGTGGACGCGGTACTGCGGGGCGCTGGATGTGCGCTCCGGCGTCGTGTTTATCCCGCACGGGACCGATCTGCCACCGTGCCTGTTCACGTGCGCCCGGTGCGGCGCGAGGGGCGAGCGGTGAACGGCGGGGACTGGACCAAGGTCCTGCCCAGTCTTGCGGTCGGCGTGGTGGTCTACGACCGGCGTTACGAGATGCCCGGGACCATCGCCGACTTTGACGGGCCAATGGTGTGCCTCACCCGCCCTACGGGCCTCGCGTGGCGGTCGCACTGTGTCTCGGTGCGCCCCGCCACCCCCAATGAGCGGCGACAGCTACGGGCCATCGCCCGCCTTCACGCCCAGCGCCAATGAGGCATCGCCCCCGCATAGACCACGCCCCTGCCAAGTGATCGCCCTTTCCGTTTGCCACCCACGGAAACACCCCCGACAGGGGCGCGGACACCAGCCCCGCACCACCGGCACCCGAGTTTGCGGTGAATATCGGACGGCGACACGCCGACGTCACGGCGTGTCTGTGTCTCATATCCACCGCAAAGTCACTGGGAGCACTTCGCCAGATCGGATGATCAACCATGGCAGATGGACCCTGGCACGCCGAATGGACGTTCATCAGCAGATCCGGCGTCACCACAGGAACAGTCGACCGTGCGCGGTATTTCGATATCCGCACGGCCGTATTCAAGGCAGCCGACAAGTCGCTACGAGATCTGTCCCACGGGGGAACCACTGACAGAGACGAGCCCTGGAAACTCCTCGTCGGAGCCCTGTACTCCGAAGCAATGCTGTCCGCCGACGAAACCGGCACATGGCACTACGAGAGCCCGGACGGCTGGGCGAACGTCACCATTCGCTTCACCCCCGTAACGGCTTGACCGACGAATCAGCCCGTCCTCTGGGGCAGTGGTGATCATCGATGGAACTGCGGTGAGCTGGTTTCAGAGGTCGAAGATGCAGCGAAGCAGTGTGATCCACGCGAGGATTACCAGGGCTGCGACGTGTGGCCGTCGGCGGTGAGACCGTACCGCAACATTTTCTCCCAGTCGGGGTCCCACCGCTTGCGCAGTTCCGCGAGCTGGGTCAGTGCCTCGCCGTAACCCGCATCGGCGGCAGCCCGGTAAAGACGGTCGGCGTCCTCTAATCTCCCTCTGTCGGCGCGCAGTCGAGCGAGCGCGGAGAACGCTTCGACATGACCGGCGTGCGCCGCCTTTCGGGTGAGCTCGTCCGCCGCCTCGTAGTCCTCGGCCTCTTCCTTCAAGCGGGCCAGCTCGCCCAGCGCCCGGGTCTCTCCGAGCTCGGCCGAGAGACCGTACAGACGCTCCGCGTCGTTACGTCTCCCGGTCCCCTCCCGCAGTCGGGCCAGTTGGGTCACCACCTGGCTGCCGCTGGCCGAGGCCAAGCGCTCCGCCCCCTCGCTGTCGCCGCCGGCCTCTCTGCGCAGGACGAATTCGTTGAGCGCGAGGCTGTGGCCGGCCTGAGCGGCGCGGAGCACGAGACGTTCGGCCCCCTCCTTGTCGCCGGCCTCTTCCCGCAACCGGGCGAGCAGCACGAGCGCCCCGGTGTTGCCCGCGCGCTGAGCGGTTTCCGCCAGGCGCTCCGCACCCTGCCGGTCGCGGGTCTTCTCCCGCAGCCACACCAGCTCGAGCAGGGCGAAGGTGCTCCCGGCGTCAGCGGCGCGGCAGGCCATGCTCTCGGCCTCCTCGCTGTCCCCGGCCTCCTCCCGCAGCAGAGCCAGGGCGGCCAGCGCATCGGTGCTGCCCTTCTTGGCCGCGGTGCGGTACAGACGCAGCGCTCCCTCCGCGTCCCCCGCCTTGTCCCGCAGCCGGGCCAGCTCGGTCAGGGCGGTCGTGCTGCCCTGGTGCACAGCCGCGCGAAGGAGTCGTTCCGCCCCGTCGCTGTCGCCTGCCCTCCTGCGCAACCGGGCCTGCTCGGCCAGGGCGAACCTGCTGCCGGACCGAGTGGCGAGGTCCAGCAGGCGCTCCGCGCTCCCGCTGTCACCGGCCTGTTCCCTCGTCCTGGCCAGGATGACCGCCGGGCGGACCTTGCCCCGCGCGACGGCGGCCCGCACCAGGTGCTCGGCCCCGTCGCCGTCGCCGGCCTTCTCCCGCACGCGCACCAGCTCGGACAGGGCGTATGTGCTGCCGACTCGGTTCAGAGCCAGGAAGGCGGCCTCTTCGGCTCCCTCTCGGTCGCCCGCCCCCTCCCTGGACCGGGCCAGCTCGGCGAACGTATTGATCTCGCCCCTGGCCGCGGCGTTCCGCATCAGACGCTCCGCGTTCTTGTCGTCGCCGGCCGCCTGACGCAGTCTGGCCAGCCGGATCAGGGCGGTGGTGTCGCCCTGACGGGCCGCGTCGTTGGCCAGGTCCTCGGCTTTCCCCGGGTACCCCAGGATCTCCCGCAGCCGGACGAGCTCCCACCGCGCCCGCCCATCGGCTTCCCAGGCGGCTTCGTAGAGTTCGCGCGCCCGCTCGGCGTCTCCCGTGCCTTCCACAAGCCGTGCCAGGTCGGGGCGCAGGTCGGTGTTGCCGGCCGCGACGGCCTTTTCGTAAAGGATCGTGGCGACCCGCAGCCGCCCCCGTGACTCCGCCGCGCGAGCCAGCGCGGCGCGATCCTCATGGCCGTAGCAGTGCCGGACCGCTGCCTCCCAGAAGGAAGCCGGCGGGCACAGCAGCCGACGCTCCAGGCGGCCCTGCTGTTCCAGATAGTCGGCGAGCCGGTACGCCGGTTCTTCGACGTCGTCCCCTTTGTTGGAGATCTTCGTCAGCGGGCCCAGGACCCCGTGGCACGGCTTGCCGCAGAACCTCAGGGCCACGTCCAGCCAGTCGTCTCCGAGCCATCCCAGCTCACGGTCGGTGAGATAGCCCTCGGCAGCCTCCGCGAGCAGCGCACGGGGCATCGCCGGGCCATGCCCGAGCCGCCGATAGTCCATGGCCGCGTGGATCAGCGCCATCGCGCCGGGGGGCGCACAACGGTAGCGGGACATCAGCCTCGGGACACCGGCGAGGAACTGTGTGATCTCCCCCTCCGCGGCGCCGACGAGGGCGCTGGCCAGGCGGGAGTCGCTTTCCGCCTTCTGGCGCGCCTGCCGCATGTCGCTGTCGGTGAACGCCTTCGGCACCACGATGTACTGGCCGGTCCCCGTGAGCAGTTTGCGCTGCTGCTCGAACGGGTCGTCGGAACCTGTGGCGGAAGGGGCCGTCAGCGGGTCCCAGAATCGTGGCCACATGGTGGCGAGGACCAGCAACGGGCTGCGACGCCGGTCGCGGAGCGCCGTTCGCAGTGCGGCGGTGATCCGCTCGGCGGTCTTCGTGTCCGGAGTGAGGAGGTAGTGCTGGGCCTCATTGAGCCAGATCACGGTTCGTGGGCCGACTTCCCCGATGTGATCGAGGGCGGCATCGGGGCGCGTCGGATCGTAGGGGTGCCACACTCGCCATCCTTCGGGGAGCCGGCGCAGCGCCTCCCAGCAGGCGCGGGTCTTCCCCGTCGAGGACTCCCCGATCAGCGTGACGAGCAGGCTCTCACCCCGTACCGCCCGCTCCACGGCCTCGCTCAGCGCGACATCGTGATCCCGCTCGACGTAGATCGGGAGCGTGGGCAGCGACTCCTGGCCGGGCACGGTGATGGCACGGTGCACTTCCAGGGCGAACGGATCGAGGTCCCCCACCAGGGCCCCGAGAGTCTTTGCCAGCCGCGCGGCGACCCACATGTCCTTGACCCGGGTCGCTACGCCGTGGGCGTCCTGGCCCGCTTTGCGCGCCAGCAGCACGGCGACCGAGACGACGTCTTCCTGCCCCGCCAGCACTTCTTCCGAGCCGATGATCCGGTGGACGGTGGCCTTCGAAGGGCTGCCGCTGAAGGTGTCGTCGTTCTCGATCTCAGTGGCTATGTGCTGTACGGGGGGTGTCCCAGCCTCCACATAGAGCTGGTAGACGTAGTCCTTCAACTCACGCAGTTCCGCTGGGGTTACGAACACGGGCCGCGGGATGCATCGCTGGCTGCCCTGCCGCGGACTACTCCTGTGACCGGCCATTGAAGCATCCTTGCGCATCGGAAGCGACTTCACACACAAAGTGACGGCGGCTCGCGCCTCGCGAAATATGCCGACGTATGGCCCGCGACAGCACGCCGGGCGTGTTCACGGCAACAGCCCCTTCATGACCTCGCTGGTGGCCGCTCCGGCGATGGCAGAGATGAGACTGCCGATCATGATTCCCAGCAGGGCCAGTCGCTCGCGACGGCTCAGTGATCGTCGGGGCATGGCGGATCTCCCGTCCACAGGTGTCCAACCGGTGGGTTCCCGGCCTGACAGCCACCTTCCCGGACGGCAAATCGCCGTGGACGAGTTGAGACGAGGCGGCGGCGCGTCGTCCTGTTCGCTCAGGTGGGGCTGGCGGGCTCGGGCCGTCCTGAAGAACGCTGAGACGAGAAGAACGCTGAGACGAGCCCCCGTGGCCAACATGTGCACCGCCGCGGCCTCGGGGGCCACCGGCCGCGACCGGCCTCAGCGCGTCGGGCGCGTACGGCCGCGACGGGCGCCCCGACCCCGGCTTCCCTGGCCGGGCTGGTCGGTGCGCGGGGTCACGCCCAGGCCCTTGAGGCGTTCGAAGTCCGCCGCGTCGATCTTCTCCAGGACCTCCAGCTGCCGCTCCAGCGCATCGGACTGCGAGCCGAAGTCGTCGTGTCTGCGCAGCGCGTTCGCGGTGGTGACGTGGTAGCGGGCGAGGGCGACCTTCAGGCTGCGGCTCTCCAGGACCATCCGGTAGATCGTCTCCTCCGCCAGGGCGTCCTGTACGGACCGGACGGGCCGGGTGAAGAAGAGCGTGACGATCTGCCCGGCGCCGAGGGCGCCGAGGACGGCGGGGCTCTGCCAGCCGACCCGGCCCGGGAAGACGACGCCGAGGAGGGAGAGCAGGAGAGCGGTCAGCAGCAGACAGGTGCCCAGGCCCAGCAGGAACTTGCTGGCGAAGCCGACGGTGCGCTGGGCCTGTCTGAGGCGTTCGGAGGTCTGGATGCGGTAGTCGCGCAGCCGGGCGTCCTCGTAGGAGAGGATGCCCTGCTTGTCCTGGATGTACGAGGAGTAGCCGGCGAACTCCGCGTCCCCGCCCCGGGACAGCCGGCGGTCGTCGTCCGGGCGGGAGCCGAGGAAGCGGGCCAGTTCCGCGAGCCCGGTCATCACCTCGGTGCGCAGCACGCGCTGGCAGAAGTCCAGGGCGGTCAGATGGCGTTCCAGGGTGCGGCTGGCGGTGAGGGCGTCGGAGACGACGAGCTGCCGGACGTCGTAGCGGGAACGGATGCCGGTCAGCAGGAGCTGGATCTTGATGTCGGTGAGCACGCCGATCACGACGACATGGGTCGTCTCGTGCCGGCCGTCGGCCAGGAGCTCGTCCAGCAGCGCGGCCAGCGGGGAGGCCTCGCGGTGGCCGGGGCCGGAGCCGGAGCTGGGGCCGGCACTGGGGCTGCGGCCGGGGCCGGGTGGGTGTGCGGGGGTGTCCTGGAAGTCGTAGAGGGTGTTGGAGCGCACGTGGTGGACGCGCAGCCTGCCGCCCCAGCCGTCCTCGGCACCCCCGGGAGGCGGCGGCTCCGGGGCCAGCAGGTCGGTGAGGCCGTCGACGTACGCCGCTCCCCAGGTGTCGGCTTCGCAGTGCGCGCCGTACTGCCTGCGTTCGAGGTCGTACGCCTCCCCCGGGACATGCCAGTCGCGGACGTTGATCAGGTGGAGCACCCCGTCCCCGTGGCCGCGCATGCGGGAGCCGACGGTGGCGTCGAGGAAGCGGGCGAGGGGCGAGTGGCGCAGTTCCGCCTCGGGCAGGACCCGGCGGTGGCCCTCCGTGCGGAAGGTCTCACCGCCCTCGCTGTCCAGCAGCAGTTTGGAGACCGCGCTCTCCGGCAGCGACAACTGACAGTCCAGATTGAGGAAGAAGTCGTTCTGCAGGCACTGCGTGATGAGGATGTACTGCTCCGCGCCCGCCGGCTCCATGCGTCACCCCCGTCGGTCCTTGCGTGCGTTCCTTGCGTGCGTACGTACTGGCGTGCGGGACGCCGTCACATGTGCGGCAGCAGCGGCCACTGCCGGGACAGCCGCATGGCGGCCTCGGTGACCGCGGCATCCGCGGACTGCACGGCCAAGCCGTCCAGATAGGCGTGGGCCGCGGCCTCGTACAGGTCGTCGACGGCGTAGAGGCGGGCCTCATGGGCCGCGCGACGCGCTTCGGCGCGGGTGTCCAGGGTGGCCTCGGCCTCCTTGGCGCGCTCGGCGCCGGCGGTGTCCGCCTCGGTCTCCCTCTCCAGCTCGCTCAGCCGCTCGGCGTTGGTCCGGTACGCCGCGAGGTACGGGTGCTCCTCGCCCAGCCCGATCAGGAAGGCGATCCCGCCGGAGAGCAGCAGCAGCGCGATGAACATCAAGGAGACGCTGTGCGGGTCCAGGTTCAAGGACTCGATGAGGCTCGGCTGGTTGGCGACGCTGTCCCTCACCTCCTTGGGCACATCGGGCGGCAGATCCAGCGGAGGCTCCTCCTTGAACGCCACCTTGGCCCGCAGATCGCCCAGCGCCCAGGCGCCGTACGCCCACACGCCGATCAGCGCGAGGGCGGGCACGGCGGCCAGCCGGACCGCGCCGGTCGCGGAGCGCCTGCGCAGGATCCAGCCCGCGATGTGCGGGGCGAGGATCATCGCCACGGCGACGGCCACCATGAGGCTGTAGGAGAGCAGATTGGCGAACGGCCCGACGCCGTGCAGATTCTCGAACACGGAGTAGTAGACGGGCAGTTCCACCACGATCAGCAGGACCAGCACGCCGATCTTCATCCAGCGCGGCATACCGGGGCGCGCCGCCGCGCCCTCCCAGGCCGCCCTGGTGGACAGGGCCCGGTCGACCCCGTCGGCGTCCTGCGCCGCCGGGTCGCGCTCGGACACGGCCTGCCAGCGGGCATGGTCCCGGGCGGTGTCCGGCCCGTCCTCGCGGCGCTGCGCGGTGGCGCCGGGGGCGGTCCCATCGCTGCCGTTGGTGCCACTGGTCCCGTCAGTGCCGTCGGTGCCGTTGGCGCCGTCGGCGGGCAACCGGGCGCGCAGCCAGCGCCGTTCGAAGCCGCCCCGCACGGTGTCGCGGAAGTTCTGCCACCGGTCGGCCCGCCGGGCCAGACGGTCCAGCTGGGCGGTGGTGGCCCGCTGCCGCTGCTCCAGCGCGGCACGCCGCTGCTGCGCCCGCGTCAGCCGCTCGGTGGCGGCGGTGGCGGCCGCACGCACGCGCCCGGCCTCCAGCGCGCCGTCCTCCTCGGCCCGCGCCGCCTCCTCGGCGAGCCGGTGTCTGACGCGGTCGCGCAGGCTGGCCAGTTCGGCGAAGTACGGGACCCGGTCCGGGCTGCCCAGCACCCAGGGGTCGAAGACCTTCCGGGCGCCGGCCGCCGCGCCGTGCTTACGGGCCCGGTCGAGGAGCCAGGCGCTGTCGCGGGCGCGGATGACGTCCGGCTCGACGGGCTCCGGCTGCGGCAGGGATCCGTCGGGGAAGTGGCGCGCGCCCGCACGGCCCGCGCGGCGCCCGCGGTCGGCGTCGGGCCTGCGGCGGCGCAGTCGCCGCCGCGGCGGCTCCTCGTCGTCACTGGCGATATGTGGTGTGGACACGTGCCTTGACCCTCCCCTCCAGGAGCTCGGTCCAGAAGTCGTCGAACTGCCCGTAGCGGGAGGTGTCGGTGTGGTACTTCATGCCGTAGCCCACCGGGTAGATGTCGGCGCCGGACAGGTCCGGCTTGCCGTGGGACTTCAGGAAGCCGTCGATGACCTTCGTGCGGCTCGCGTCGGTGGACAGGTCCTGCCGCCCCAACCGGAAGTCGGGGTCGCCCTGGTCGAAGTCGCTCACCACGAACACGTCGAACGAGGCGTCGTCGCCCGACGGCTTGGTCAGCGCGATGCGCGACAGCCCGCCGAGCACATCGGAGCCGGGCTCCTGCTCCTGGGCGCAGCGCAGCAGCTTGAGGGCGCTGGAGAGGGCGACCGCGCGCATGGCCGTGCGGGTCCGGTCGCGGTCGGCCGTCTTCGAGCCGTCCGGGTCCAAATCGAGTGGGCTGACCTGGCACTTGGAGGCCTGGGAGACCTTGGTGATCGGGGCGAAGGACGTCCTGCGGCACTCGCGGTCCTTCAGGAACCTGTCCAGCGTCGCCTTGAGCTTGGCCTCCGCGTCGAAGCCGGTCTTGGTGGCGTCCGCCGAACCCGAGCCGTCGACCACGACGCCGCACGCCTGGGAGTAGCGCTTCGGTTCGTTGGACACCGCGTCGCAGGCCGTGGCGGCCGCCACCAGGGCGAGCAGGAGCGAGGCGGCGGGCAGCGCGCGCCGCAGACCCGAGGAGAGGTTGTGGACGGTCATCGTGCGGTCCTCCCGTCGGCGCGGTCGGCGTTCTGCCGTTCGAGTATCTGGAGCGCCCGGGACGTGGCCGTCTGGGCGCGTTCGTCGTCGGCCAGCAGCCAGACGTCGGGCTGGTGCCAGGAGCCGTCCAGCTCCACCCGGCCGGGCAGCCAGTCCGCGGGCAGTCGCCGGGGCAGCCGGGCGAGGTGGGGGTGGGACCCGCGCACCCCGTCCCAGTAGCAGGCGAGTTGCTGGTTGGCGTGGTCGACGACGGCTTGGGCGTGCGACCGGCATCGGTCGACGCTGGTGCGCCACTCGCCCACCCAGTGGCCGTATCGGGCGAGGGCGGCGGGCCTGGGATCCTGGCGGACGTCGTACTGGGTGACGACGCGCACCGACTCGGCGCGCACCCGGCTGACGAGGGCGTGTTCGCGCCCGATCAGGGAGGCGCGCAACTGCTCCGTGGCCCGGCGTGCGGTGGCCCTCACCTCCATGACGTACGGGGTGACCAGCAGTTGCGGGTCCGGCGGCTCGAGGGGTGGGGACACCGGCACGTCGTAGCCCTGTCCCCCGGGTGGCGAGGTGGCCTCGGGGAGGGGGAGGTGGGGAACACCCCGGTCGCCGTCGCGCTTGCCCCGCCATTTGGCCCTGACGCGCGCGGTGGGGCCGAGTCTCCCCCGGCGCACGACGCGGTTGACGCTATCGGATGTGATCATGGAAATGCTTTCTCCCCCGATTTTCCTCGAGCCGAATTCCGCTCCCGTCCGCCCCATCGCGGAAAGCAGCATTCCGCTTCGTCTCGCAGAGCCGCTCGATCGCGGATTCGAATATCTGTCGGACCGTAGTGGTAACGATGTACCCGGGAACGCTCCCCGTACGGCCCGCCCCTGAAAACGCCCAGAAGCCGACCGGAGAACACCCCCATATGCGCCTGACGCCGGGTCATACTGGAATGGTTCCGCAGCCGTCATGTCATTGATCATGGAATTCGGAACAGGGCCGCCCGAGGAAGCGTGCGGAATGCCTGAGTAAGTACGGGGAAGTGCGGGGAAGTGCGGGGAAGCGCGAGGAAAGGGAGACGGGCCGGTGGACAACGCCCCAGGGTGCCGGGAGCCTGTGCTCCGGATCAGCCAGACGCACTTCCCGGTGGAGACGTTGGGCCCAGGACGGCGGCTCGGCATCTGGCTACAGGGGTGCGGGCTGGCCTGCCCCGGCTGCATGTCACGGAACACCTGGGATCCGCGCGGCGGCACGGTGCGCCCGGTGTCGTCCCTGCTCGCACTGTGGCGCGCGGCGTTGGCGCGAGGCGCCGACGGGCTGACGGTCAGCGGCGGGGAGCCGCTCGACCAGCCGGCCGGCCTTCTTGCCCTGCTGGGCGGTGCGGCGGAGGCTCGCGCGGAGGCGGTGGCGGCGGGCGGCCCGGCGGCCGGGCGCGAGATCGACTTCCTCCTTTACACGGGATACGAGGAGCGGGAAGTGGAGCACGACGCGGCGCGCTCCGCCGCCGTCCGCCACGCCGACGTGGTGGTGACCGGACGCTTCCAGGCGGCCGAGCCCACCGAGTTGGTGTGGCGCGGCTCGGCGAACCAGCGCATGCTGCCGCGTACGGCACTGGGGCGGGCCCGCTACCAGGCGCATCTGGCCCGGACGGCGGGTGGACCCCGTCTGCAAGTGGTCGAGGGGGAAGGCGATGTGCGGCTCTACGGAGTGCCGCGGCGCGGCGAACTGGCGGCGCTGGAGCGCGGGTTGCGGCGCTCGGGAATCCGGCTCACCGGCGTCAGCTGGCGGCCCTGAGCGGTCCCGGCGGTCTCAGTTGTCACAGCGCGCCGACGGCCTCGGCTATCTCCCGGCTCCGCACCACCAGATGCACCCGCCAGCGGGCGTCCCGGGCCAGTTCGTCGCGGATCGCCCAGCGCAGCCAGGTCGCGCTGACCGCGGGCGCCAGGCCGCCCCGGCCGGCGCCGAGCAGCGGGAAGCAGATGGACGACAGGGCGGGCTCATATCGGTCACGCTCCGCCCGGGCCAGCGCGAAACAGGCGCCGACCGCACGGGCGATGCTCTCCGGGCTGACGCGATACGTATCGTCCTGCGGCATGGCCACCGCGGCGTGGTAGATGCGCCGGACGCCGCGCGCGGCGAGCGCCCCGGCCGAGGTGGGCACCACCGTGCCCGGCCGGACCGGCAGGCCCGGGCGTCCGTGGGCGCGCAGCCAGGCGGCGAGTTCGCGCGCGAGCACGTCGTCGATGATCTCCCCGGCGGGGTCGCGTACGGCGGCGGCCAGCCGCAGCGCGCCGGACACCGTCGTGGGACGGAAGGTCTTGGACATCTCCAGGTAGACGTTCTCCGAGGAGACCAACACCTGGATGTCCCGCAGCAGTTCGATGGGCGACACATGCAAGGTGACCGTGCTACGCGCGTCCACCGGCACGCTGTCGACCCGCAGCGGCGGCTCTTGGCCATGCTGGTCGCCGCTGCCGCCGCTGCCGCCGCTGTCGCCGGCCGGTCCGCTTCGCCGGGCTGGAAGTCGGGTTTGCCCGCCCGGGAAGGGCGGCGGCTCCCGCAGGACGGTCAGCACGGCCTCGGCGAGCTGCTGGATCACCTCCGACTCCTGGTGCCTTCGGAACCGGTCGGGGGTGACTCCGTACACCTCGGCGGCCGTCTTGCGGCGGTCGTGGGCGGGGGCGCCCCGGCGGTCGGGGAGCAGTCCGAAGGTGTGGGCCGCGGCCCGGCCGAGCAGGTCCTTCTCGCCGAGCCGCCGGACGGCCTCCTTGAGCAGCGCCTCGATACCGGCCGGGGCGTCGTCGGGGCCCTCGCAGAAGCCGCCCGCCACGGCCGCCGCACGCAGCGCCGGGCGATCGGTTCTGCGCAGGTCTGCCAATCCGGGCCTGCGGATGTTTTTGAGTTCGTCCAGGAGTTGATCGTATGTGGGCAGGTCTGATGACAGTGGCTCCTGACTCATGGTCACCAGGCTAGCGATCGGCCGTGAAGGAGGAAATCGCCCCCGTCATGGCCGGGCCGCTCTTTGCAATTCCCGCCACAGGGGAACACGTTTCCGATTCCTCGCACTGCCGCTTTCTTGATCCACGACCTCCGACATCGTCCGCACGCATACGAGGTGACCGCTGTGACCCATCCGCACGAGGAACCGCCGGCCACGGAATACGAGGAAGAGGAGAAGGCAGCGGCAGAGGAATACGAGGAACCCCGGGAACACGACGGGCGGGAGGCGCACGGCGAGCACGACCAGCGGGAGGCACACGGCGAACACGGCGGACACCCGGAAGCCGGGCACGGCGGGCTTCCGGAAGACGACGCCGGGCCGCCGCCCACCGAACACGAGGAGCCGCCCCCGGCCGGGGTCACCGACGCCGCCGGTCCCACCGAGGACGAAATCCCCGCGGCGGCGCCCGCGCAGGTCGCGCACGGGGGTCGCGACCTGCGCGGGGACACCGGGGCACTGCCCGCCTCGCTGCGTGCCCGGTTCCGTCTGCTGGCCGTGTTGCGCCGCCCCGAGCAGCCGCACCAGGCGGGCGTCTACCGCGTCAAGGACGACCGCGGCACCCACATCCTCAAGTGGTACCACCGCGGCCACGGCCCGGACCGCCAGGTGTGGGAGCTGCTGAGCGACCGGCCGCGCCGCCACCTCACCCACGTCACCGAGACCGACGACACCGGGGCGGACGGCCATCCGTACGACCTGGCACCGTCCTACGGCGAGACCGACCTGGCCAGATATCTGAAGGACAACCCGGGCCCCGTCGCCCCGGCGTTCATCCACACCCTCGTACGGCAGTTGCACGAGGCCCTCACGACCCTGCACGAACTGGACATCGTGCACCGGGACATCAGCCCGGCCAACATCGTGTTCGGCAGCCTGGACCCGGCCGCCCCGGACCTCGTCCTCGTCGACTTCGGCGTCTCCGCGTACGAGCCCGCCGAGCGCTACACCCGGGACGAGCGCTGGGTCGGCACGGCCCTCTACATGTCCCCGCAGGCGTCGCTGCGCAACCAGCTCATCCACCCGCCCGCCGACTGGTGGTCCCTCGGGATGATCGTCGCCGAGATGGCCGGCGGACGGCACCCCGTCCGGTTCACCGACAACGACTTCGTCCGGGAGGAGATCAGCTCCCGCGCACCGGATCTTTCGCTGGTCACCGACCACCGCCTGCGCCTGCTGTGCATGGGGCTGCTCACCCGCGACCCCGACCACCGCTGGGGCGGCGACGAGGTGGCGCAGTGGCTGGTGGGCGGCTCGCCCCTGATCGCCCCCCAGGAGCCGGGCGCCGCCCCCGGGGCCTCGGACCCGGCCGGGGCCCCGGACGTCGAGCCGTTTGCCTTCCTCGGCGAGGAGTACACCAGGCCCAAGCAGCTGGCCAGGGCCTTCAGCGAGAACTGGCGGCAGGCCCGGCGGGCCCTGGGGGGCCGCCGGGGCAGAGCGGAATTCGTCCGCTGGCTGCGTCAGTTCGAGGGCGCGCCGGGCCGCGACGCCGACGAACTGGCGGCGCTGCTCGGCCTCCTGGAGCCGCCCCCCTATGCGGTTCCGCCGCGTGATCCCGCCCCGGCCACGCTGGTCCGCCTGATCTCCTGGCTCGGCCCCACCCTGGACGCCTCCTACCGCGGGGTGCCGCTCGACCGCCAGGGGCTGGGCGAGCTGCTGCGGGCGGCCGAGCGCGGC
Source organism: Streptomyces sp. LZ34 (assembly GCF_053890475.1). Classification (NCBI taxonomy): domain Bacteria; kingdom Bacillati; phylum Actinomycetota; class Actinomycetes; order Kitasatosporales; family Streptomycetaceae; genus Streptomyces; species Streptomyces sp. LZ34. The sequence goes on along the minus strand of NZ_CM132680.1, from coordinate 6,669,550 downwards.
GACGACTTCGCCCTCTCCGTCGTCGAGGATTTTCGGGACCACACCCTCCTGCCGCTGCTGGACTCACGCCCCGGCGGCGAAGGGCTCGCCGAGGTGCAGCAGCGGTGGCTGACGGCCCGCTCCCGCTGGGGGCACACCGTCGCCGAGGTGGTCGAGGAATCCCCCTGGCTGCGCGGTGCGCGCGCCGAGGTCCGCTCCGCCACCCGGCTCGACCGCCCCCGGCTCGCCGCCCTCCTCTCGCTCGCGTCCGCCCCCGACGCGCACCGGCGCCGGCTCGCGGAGCGGGCTGCCCGCACCCTGGCCGAGCTGCCGCAGCCGGTGGCCTGGTACGAGCGGCTGGTGCGCGACCCCGAAGACCTGGTGCGGGCGCAGTTGGCCGAGTGGCTGTCGGCGCTGGCCGCGCAGGAGTCGTGGCAGTCACAGAGCCGGCTCGACACCGAGCGCGCCGTCCTCCGCCAGGCGCGGGACCTGGACGTCGCCTCGCGGTGGGTGAGCAGACAGGACAGGCTGCCCACGCTCGGCTGGGCCCTCGGCGGGGCCCTCGCCCTCGTCTTCCCGTGGATCTTCGTGATCGGCCTGAGTGATCTGGTGGGACGGCCGGGGCAGCAGACCGTGGTGATGGCGTGGATGCTGGCCGTCCCGGGGGCCGCGGCCGTCCTGGCCCTGGAGTTGTGGGCGGCATACCGCATCGGCAGCCCCGGCTACCACCCGGACCGTTCGCTGGCCGGGCTGGTGATCGACCGCTCTCTGCCCGTCGCCCGGTTCCTGCGGCGCCCCGGCTCGCGCTTCCCTGTCCAGAGCCTGCTGATCCTCCCGCCGCTCGTCCTGCTGTGGCTCACCATGGTCTACGCCGCGTGGGTGTGGCCGGTGGCCACGGTCGCCGCCCTCGCGGGCTGGACCTGGTACCGGCTGCGCAGCTGGCGCCGCCACTTGGCCGAGCTGCGCGGCCGGGACGACCGGGCCCACCCCGGCGGCCCGACGGTGGTGGCCGCCGCGCACAGGACGGGAAATGTCGCATGAGTTCAGGAGCGGCCATTCCCAGCATCGACGATGTGATCCCGGACGTGTCCTTCCCGCAGCCCCCGGCCGCCGACGCGTTCCAGCACACCGTCACCACCGTCCAGGACCCCGCCCAGACCGCCGTTCAGAACACCGGGCTGCCGGACAACATCAGCATGCCCATCGACATCAACACACACATCGGCCAGCAGGCCGTCGACGCCGCCCAGCAGGCCACCGGCCATGCGCTCGACGCCGCCATGGACCAGCTGCACGACATGGTGGTGCCCGCCCTGATCGGCCTGGGCTCGCTCAGCGGGGCCCTGCTCGTCGGCCGCGCCGCCATGGCCGGCGGTCAGGTGCTCGCGGCCGCCGCCATCCGGGCCGCGGAGGACCAGGCCCGGCTGCGGCAGCGGCAGACGGAGGCCCGCCAGGCCGCCGAGTGCTGGCGGCAAGCCGCGTTCGCCGCGGTCCGGGCCAACGCCCGCATCGAGACGCTGCGCGCGCGAATCCAGCGGGCGCCCACGCCCCCCGGACACGACGGGCCGCCGGGCCCCCTCCCCGACCTGCCGCCGCCGCTGGCCTTGGTCGGCAGGAACCTGGACCAGGTGTGGAAGCAACTGGCCGACACCGACCGCCGGCTGCGCTGTGCCGAAGCCGCGTACGCGCGGGCGACGATGGAGGCCGCCGCACGTCCGCACCCCGATGGCACCGACACCGGCTGGCACGCCACGCTGCGCGCCCGGCGCCGCCGCGCGCTGGAGGCGTACGAGGAGGCCGCCACCGAAGCCGAGGCGCGGGCCTCGGCCCCGGAGCCGCCGCGAACCGCCTCGACGGCGGCGCTCAGCGAGGAGGAGGTGCTGCGCCTGGGCTCCGACCTGCTGGCCATGCTCCCGCGGAACGTGTCGGTGGAGGACTACCGGCTGGTGGAGGAGATGGTCACCATCGCGGCAGAGGAGGCCGCCTCTCGGGGGCCCAAGGCCGCCAAGCGGCATCTGCGTCAGGCCACCCACTTCGCCGAGCGGTACACGCGCGAGGCCGAGCAGCGGCAGGAGACCGAGGAATGGGCGGCCCAGCAGCTCGTCTTTCTCCGGGACACCACGCCCGACGCCGCCGTCCCGTTGCCCGACGCCTCGGCGGAGATCGCGCTCCTGGAGGGATTCCTGTACAAGGACGGCAGGCTGGAGGAGGCCGAGCGCGTCCGCGTCGAGGCGCGCGTCGGTGAGCGGGTCGACGCGTACCAGCGCGTGTACGCCGTGGAGGTGATCCGCGCGGCAGTCCGGCGCTCGGAGCCCGAGACCGCCGCGTACTCCGCGTCCGGGGCGGTCCAGGTGATCGAGTGGACCCCGCCGGGCTGGGGCGATGAGCACTGGCTCCGGATCAGCGTGGACGCCACGGGCGCCCAGGTCTCCACCATGCACCGCGAGCGCGACCCTGCCGAGGAGACCGACGACGACCGCGTCCTGGACTGGCAGCGCTGCGGCCAGGCCCCCGAGCACCTGCGGGCGCTGCGGGAGTTGGCCGCACGGGCCGGTCTCAAAGTCCCGTTCGAGTTCGACGAGCCACCCGAGCGGCCAGTCCCGCACACCAGGGATTGGTCCACCCGTGACCACCGCACCGAACCCCACGTCCGCTACCGCGACCCGGAGGCCCAGTGATGACCGACGCGGCGACATCGCCCGGCCGCCGGGACAGCAGGCTCCCGGCCTTCGCCGAGGAACTGGTCGGCACCCTCAGCGTCCACTCCCAGTACGTGCTGCACGGCAACATCCGGGACGTCCACCTCGTCCGCCACGACAAGGACCCCGACGACGGCGGCGCGGAGCGGCAGTACGACGCCCACCACACCATCACCGAGGTCCTGTGGAACGCCCTCTGGGAGGAGGGCTACGAGGCACTGATCCGCTTCGACATCGCGGACGGGTTCTCCGTCGTCGCGGGTCCCGCGGCCGAGCAGGTCCGCGAGCTGCTGCACGGGCGGGACGCCGCCCCCAGACCCCGGCGCACCCAGCGCACGGACACGCCCGCCCAGCTGGCCGACGCGGAAGAGACGCTGCGCTCGATCGTCACCGGCTGGAAGCAGCAGACGCAAGCGCAGAAGAAGACGCCCGACGGCCGGCCACGCCCGGACGGGCCCCAGCGTCAGCGCCCGTACCGGGCCGTCCTTTTGATCGACTACGCCGCCCGCATCCCCACCGACATCACCCGGCTCAGCGACCCGGAGCGGGACTTCTTCCTCAGGAGCCTGAAGCTCGCCGAGGACGCGCGGCCGATCCCGGTCCCGGGCAGCGGACGGAAGCTGTTCAACCCCGTGATCTGGCTCGCCGACGGGGAACGGGACCTGCCCACCTGGCTGGTGGCCGGCAGCGAGCGGGTCCGTACGATCGGCCTCCCGCTGCCCGACCTGGGCAGCAGGCGCCGCATGGCCACGCTGCTCGCGGAGGAACACGTCGCCAAGTCCGGTCACGGGGATGGGGACGGGGACGGGGACAGAGACGGGCAGGTGCGACTCGACAAGGAACAGCCGGCCGCGGAGCGGCCGCCGGACGAACACGACATCGACACCTTCGCGCGGGCCACCGCCGGGCTGACGCTGCGCGCCATGCGGGAGAGCGCCCACATGGCGCTGGACCGCGGGCTGTCGTTCGCCGAGATGCGGGACGCGGTGCGCGTCTACCAGCTCGGTGTCAAGGACAACCCCTGGCAGGCGGAGTACGTGCGCGAGCAGATCAGGAAGGGCGAGGCGTACATCCGCTCGCGGGTGAAGGGCCAGGAGAAGGCGGTCGGCAAGACGCTGGACATCCTCAAGCGCGCCGCCCTCGGCCTGTCCGGCGCCCAGGCCTCCCACCCCGGCAGCCGTCCGCGCGGTGTGCTCTTCTTCGCGGGGCCGACCGGCACCGGAAAGACGGAGCTGGCCAAGTCGGTGGCCACGGTGCTGTTCGGCACCGAGGACGCCTGTCTGCGCTTCGACATGAGCGAGTTCTCCGCCCCGCACTCGGTGGACCGGCTGCTCGGCGCTCCCCCGGGATACGTGGGCTACGAGGCAGGCGGCGAGCTGACCACGGCGGTGCGCAACGACCCCTTCCGGGTCGTGCTGTTCGACGAGATCGACAAGGCCGACAAGGGCGTGCTCGACAAGTTCCTCCAGGTGCTGGAGGACGGCCGGCTCACGGACGGGCAGGGGGTCACCACGTACTTCAGCGAGTGCGTGCTGATCTTCACCTCCAACCTCGGGGTCAGGAAGCGGACCGGCGAGGGCCGACGCGAGGGGCGGGTGGCCGAGCCCGGCATGCCGTACCACCAGCTGGAAGAGATCATCCTGACCAACGTCAAGGAGCACTTCGTCGAGGAGATCGGCCGCCCGGAGCTGATGAACCGGCTCGGCGGCAATGTGGTGGTCTTCGACTACATCGACGCCAAGGTGGCCGCCGAGATCTTCGACTCGCAGGTGGGCAATATCCAGCGGGTGCTGCGGGAGGAGCAGGGGGTGCACCTGAGACTCTCCGACGACGCGCAACGGGCGCTGTCCGCCTACTGCACGGCCGACGTCGAGAACGGCGGCCGGGGCATCGGCATGCTGCTGGAGACGCACCTGATCAACCCGCTGGCGCGGGCGCTGTTCGACCAGGAGGCACTCTCGGGCACGGCGGTCACCGTCACCGGCGTACAACCGGCCGAGGACGGGACGGTGGCCCTGGACCTGCGGGTGGCAGGGGCGGGGGGCGCGGCCTCCGGCGCCGGTGGCGGCCGGTGAGCGGCGGGGCCGCTCCGGCGGGCTGGTGGCACGAGGGCGAGGAGGAGGAAGAGCAGGAGGCGGCGGCGGAAGGGACGGAAAAGGTAAGGGAGGTACGGGAGGCGGGGGAGGCCCAGGAACCACAGAGGCCGGAGCCGGAGCCGCCTGCCGGGCGTGGGCGAACGTGGGTGCCCGTGCCATCGCCCGAACCGGAGCCCGAGCCGCAGGCCGACCCCCCGCAGGTGCCCGGCCCGGCGGACACCGGCCCGGCGGACACCCGCCCGGACGGGATCCAGGTGTCCGCCCCCTGCTGGAACTGCCGCGCGCCGGTCGCCCCCCGGGACCCCCGCTGCGCGTCCTGCGACAGCACGCGCACCCATGTACTGCTGGTCTGCTCCCAGCCCTGTCTGGAGCTCAGACACGGCCCCGGCCCACCGCTGAACCTGGGCCGTCACCCCACCTGGGCGCCACGGACCGCAGCCGACTTCGCCGACTGGAGGAAGGTCTCCCGGCGCCACGCGTCGATCACGGTGGAGCCGGACGGGCGCGCCTGGGCCGAGGAGCCGCCCGAGGGCAGCCACAACGGCACGTTCGTCAACGGCGCCAAGCTCATGCCGGGCGTCCGCACCCCGCTGCGCGACGGCGACCAGCTCCGGCTCGGCCTGCGGATCAGCATCGCCGTACGGCTGTACGGGCCGGAGCCGCCGAGGCCCGGCACCGGCTGACCCGGGCCCGAGCGGGCGGGGCGGCAACCCCCGTGCCGCCCCGCGCGCTCACATCCGCATGCCGGCCGGCACGATGACCGCCCGCAGCGGAGCCAGGAGCCGGTTGGCCTCGTTCGCCCCCTCGAAGGTCCCCAGGTTGTGCACATGGCCGGGCACCGCCTTCAGCGGCTCCGCCCCACAGCGGTCGCCGAACAGCACCACGGCATGGTGGGTCCGGTACCGCCGCGACTGCCACAGCAGGCCCTGGGCCTGCGGCACCTGCCGCCGTATCTCCCGCGCCCAGGCGCGGGTCTGCGCGTAGCCCGGCCCGTCGGTCTCCAACAGCCACGAGTTCTGGAACACCCCGGCCAGGTCCTCCTCCTTGACCAGCCGCACCAGGGTGAGGTCTTCAGTCACCCGCAGCTTGGACAGCGAGCGGATCGCCGCCTTCGCCCACGGCACCTGCCGCATCCCGGCCGGCCAGGTGAACTCCATGTCCCGCAGCAGCACCTCGGCGAGGGTGGTGGTCGGCTCCGGAGCCGCGTACAGAAACGGATACGGGTCCTCGGCCGTGCCGTCGAAGCGGCTGCCGCCGAAGTGGGAGTGCGCGGTGACCGGGTTGAACCCGGTGCAGGGGTACGCCGTTTCATGACACCGCCACAGCTCGGTGCCCGCGTCCAGACCGACCAGGGCCGGACTCATGCGCGCGTCCTCAAAGGGAGCCTGCTCTACCATGCGCCATCCCCCACCAGCGCGGCGGCGGCCTCGGTCAGCAGCGCGTCCGGCACCCGTCCGACCAGGGCGGCGGGCGTGTCGCGCAGCCAGGAGTTGCCGGCGAGCCACCAGTCCGCCGCGCCCCAGGGGTCCTGGTCGAACAGCAGCAGTCTGTTGATCCGCTGCACGACCGGGCGCGGGTCCCCGGTATCCGGATCGAACTGGAAGTCCGGGTAACGGTCGCCCAGTTCGGGGTCGGTCAGGCGGATGAGCCCGGCCCTGGCCGGGTCCTCGGCGGCGGCGGCCGTGAGCTGTTCCGGGCCGCGCGCGGGGGCGGTCAGCAGCCGCTGCCTGACCCCCCGGGCGATCTCGGCGCTCGCGGGGTCGAGCGTCGGCCAGTCCACCGACTCCAGCAGCCGTATCAGTTCGTCCAGTTGACCGGCGTCCGGGAGGACCGCCGAGGGGGCGGCGCCCGGGGAGCGCAACTGGTCCAGCCGCCTGCGCAGCTCGTTCTCGCGCGGCAGGGGCAGCAGACACAGCCGCACCTCGCGCACCGCCCGGCTCATGGCCCTGGCGTCGTCCCCGACCTCCCGGAGCCGACGCACGCTGTCCTGGAAGCGGGCGAACTGCGCGGCGGTGAGCGACGCGCGGATCTCCGGCAGATGTCGGCGCAGCAGTTCCAGCAGATCGTTGGTGGTCATGGCCGTCCTTCTCCCGCTACGGCGGCATGGGCCGCTGGGTTGCCCTGGTGGATGAACCCGGCCCAGGACACGACCCGGGCCAGCCCTCTCACATTGCCCTCGGTCTCCGCCAGCAACTCGTCCGTCAGCCCGGGCACGGGGCGACGGTCGGGGTCGAGCATCCACAGCTGCGCGGCGCGCAGCGCGTCCGGCGGAGCCAGCCCGGTCACCGTCAGGTGGTGGTGGAAGACCACCATCAGCGCGGCGGACGCACTGTCCGACACCTTCCACCGCGAACCCACCACATCCGTGGCGCCACGGGCCAGCAGCGCCGTGGTCGGGGTCAGCGCCTCGTCATGGTCACGGCTGCTGAGGTCCGTCTCACAGGCGCTGAGCACGATCAACGGCCCGGCGGCGGACCGGTCCCCACCTGACACGGTGGGGACATCCAGAATGCGGGTGACCGTCAGCCGCCCGGAGCCCTGAGCGCCCTCGGCAAGATGCAGGGCCGAGTCAGTCGGCCGCAGCCCGGCCAGACCATGCACCACAAGATGCAACAGCGCCGCGGGTGTTGGACCGCCGGGAAGGTGGGAGAGCACATCCTCGGGCGTGCCCTCAGCCCCATCGGGCGCGTCCTCATGCCACCCGTACAACCGAGCACCGGGGTAATACGCGGCCCGCAGAGCCCCCACCTCGTCCTGCGCCCACATCAGATCCCCACTGGGATCAGCCACCAGCACCGCACACTCACCCCAGACGCCGGGCCGACCACGCCGCACCGCCCGCAAAAACTCCCCACCCGACGCCGCATACGACACGACCACGCCCTCGCACACATACCTGTACGCCCATGGCGCCGGAAGCCGCGCCGCGTGCCAGGGAACCGCACCGAGATTGCCGCACGGCACGAGCACCAGCCGGACAGGGGCCTGCTCATCCGGCCCGTCCGCCGGACGGACCCCCAAGGCGTCCAGCACCGGGCCGAGCACGTCCGGCCCCGCCCAGTCGCACAGCCCCTCCAGCGCGGCTACCCACTGCCGGTGGGCCTCGTCGTACGCGTCCAAGTCGCCCTCGGGCACGGCCGAACGCCGCGCACCCGCGTCCAGATAGCGCTCCAACGGCCGGCGGTTGAGCGCACCGAGGCCCGGCAGTTCCAGCGCGGTCGGCCGGCCCGTACGCGGTACGAGCACGGCCACGCCGTCGGCCGTACCCTGGCCGGGCACCAGGTAGACCAGGGCGTCGGACCCGGCGGCCCGCAGCCCCTCCCGCAGCTCCGCGAGCCCGGGCGCGCCGAGCAGTCCGCGCAGCCCCTCCGAGCCGTCGTCGGGCCGCCGCAGCGCTTGCAGGGCGCGGCGGCGCAGGGTGCTGGGAATGGCGAGGCCGGGGGCGGGCTCGCTCGGCATGATGCGCGCGAGCGCGCTCCGGACATCTTCCGGAGTGCCGGGGCCGGGGCCGGGGCCGGTGCCGGGGCCGGTGCCGGGGCCGGGGCTGATTCCGGCGCCGCCGTCCGGCGGTGTGGCCTGGGGCGGGAGGTCCCGTACGGCGTTCCGCCACTGCTCGGCCAACTCCGCCTCGCCCTGGGCGGCCAACTGCTCCGGGACCCCGCCCGCCGCGGCCGCGGCGCGCAGCACCAGCCCCCGCCCGTTCTCCAGCGACTCCACCGCCTCGCCGATCCGCCCGTCCACCGCTGCCCAGCCGGCGGCGAGCAGCGCGCGGCCGGCCCCCGCCCTGGCCACCTCGAGGCCGTGTTCGGCGCCGAGCTGGAGCAGGACGTCCTCGGCGAGCACCCGCAGCGACTCCTGCGCGGTGGTGACGGCGGCGCCGAGGTCGTCGCGCTTCCGGTCGCCGCGCAGGTGGTACGCCTCGGCCAGGTCCCACAGCACCTTCTGGCGGGTGTCCGGGGTGGTGCGCTCGGTGAGGTCCTGGCGGGCCCGCTCCAGCTCGCCGATCGCCTCCTCCAGAACGGAGCGGTCGTCGGTCGACTTGTGGACGGCCAGCAGCGCGTAGACGAGGGCCTGCCGGATACGGACATGCCAGTCGGCCGTCGAAGCGGGGCCGTCCAGGGCCCGCCGGGCCCGGGCCACGGCTTCCCGGACCCGCGCGGGGTCCGGTTCGACCAGGGAGAACAGGGTCAGTGCGGGGGCCCAGGCCGCGTCCATCATGGGCCGGGCGAAGGCCGGGACCTTCGGATGCTCCGCCGCCTCCTCGATATAGGCGACGGCGGTGCGCAGGGCGGTGACCCCACCCTCCAGCAAGGCCAGGCTCAGCTGGGCCTGGCCGAGCAGGAAGAGCACCAGGAACTGCCATTCGTCGCGGTCGCCGCTCTCCTCCAGCAGGTCGAGCAGCTCGTCCAGCAGGTCTTCCAGCTTTTCGCTGTCCCGCTCGTCCAAGGCCTGGTTCGTGCGCATGTGAAGGTGCATGCACCGGTTGCAGATCCGCAGCCCCTCCGCGCCGGGGCCGGTGGCGTGTGCCGAGTCGAACACCGAGGACGCGGAGCCGAAGAGCTCGTCGAGTTGGGCGCGCGCCTGGTCGCGGTCCTTCAGGTTGCCGCCCAGCACGGTGGCCGCGGACAGCAGACCGGGCGAGATGACACCGGCCATCCAGTCCACCCGGCCGGATCCCCCGTCCCCCACCGCGCCGTTGATCAACTCCGCCGCCTCGGCCAGCCGGTCGGCGTCGCCCGTGCGCACGCCGTGTGCCATGCGGCTCAGCGCGGCCCGCATCGCGGTCTCCGCCTCTTCGCCCGCCGGCCCCTGGCTCACCGCCTCGACCAGGGTGTCCAGGTCTTCCGGCCGGATGGTGCCGGGCACTTGGAGCTCCATCAGGAGAACGGCCTGCGCGAAGGTGAGGGCGGCCTCCTCTTCGGTGAACTCCTCCGGCGGCTCGGCCACACCGTCGTCCGTGGCGAACTCGGCGGCCATGTCGCTCAGGGTCCGCAGCAGCTCGGAGTAGCCGCCCGGCAGCCGCTCCGACATCTGGGCGGCCAGGTCGGCCATCTGATCGAGGTCTCCGGAGCGCGAGACGGACTGGGCCCGCTCAAGGGTCTCGGCGATCCACGCCAGGGGTTCGCCGACGCTCTCGGGCAGCGTCGGCGTCAGTTCTGTCAGCAGTCCGACCAGCTCCGCGAGGTCGCCGGTCAGCTGCGGGTCGCCGGCCGATATCCGGCGGCCCACCTCGAAGGACTCCATGAGCTGGGACAGCGTGCCGTTCCACCCGGTCACCATGGCGGGCGTCAGCAGCAGCTGAATCTGGTCGAGGGTGGCGAAGGCCTTGTCCCGTGGGTCGAGCGCCCCGGTGGCGCGGGCCGCGCGCAGCAGCCCCAGCCCGCGGGCCCGGTCCTCGTCGGTGGGGGCCCGCCGGTAGCGGTCGGCGTACAGGCCGCCGAGGCGGGCCCGTACGGTGCACAGCAGCGGATCGCCGTCCGGGACGGCTTCGGCCAATTCCGCTTCGAGCGCGTCCAGTGCGGACCGTGCGCGATCGACTCGCGCGGGGTCGGGTGGTGCGGAGTGGGGCGGCGCCCCGTCGGTGTGCCGGTTCGACGCGGTGCACACCAGGGCCTCGGCCGCGGCCCGTTCGGCTCTGCCGCGTAACTCCGCGACGTCCATCACGCACATGAGCCCGGCCCCCCTTTGCCGCCTTGCCGCCTTGCCGCCTTTGCCGCGCGACGCTGCTTCCATCATCGTTCGCTACCCGGAAGCGCAAGAGGGGTTTGATCGGCTCTGCCGGAAACCGACCGGAAGACGGCCGCGAATCACCCGGCCTGCTTGTCGCGCAGCACGTACAGGCCCGCGGCCGACGCGAGCACCACGACGCCCGTGCCGACGCTGACCAGAATCTGTGTCACCCCGTCAAAGGTGAAGCTGGTGAGGACGTTGGCGACGAGGGCGATCATCAGGGCGATCCAGAGCAGAGACTTCATCGTGAGGTTCCTTCGGTGAGCGGTGCCGGTGAGCTTGTGTGATCCACAATGCCGCTCCGGCACCCAGTCGTTCGAGGGAGCGCCCTCCCGAACTTGTGGTGTAGCGGGCTACACCATCGGCCGGGGAGCGCTCTCGCCCGCGCCCCCGCGACCGCTCGCTTAGCCTGAGGCCATGCGGGAGACAGTGGACCAGGCGGGGCGGGCCACGGCCCAGTTGATGAAGGGGGCCGCGCTGGCCCTGGTGTCATATCTCTTCATCGCGTTGCTGCTGTTCACCGCCGTCGCGACGCTCTTCGTGGTCGGTGCGGGCGTGCTGCCCGAGACGGTGCTGCTGCTGCGCAGGATGGCCGGGTTCAAGCGGCGGCAGGTGGCCGCCTGGTCGGGGAAGCCGATCCCCGAGGCGTACCAGCCGCTCACCGGCGAGCTCTTCGAGCGGGTGCGCACGGCGACCCGGGACCCGAGCACCTACCGGGATCTGCGCTGGCTCTTCGCGCACTTCGGCTACGGCCTCGTCCTGGCGTACATCTCGCTGATCGTGTGGTCCGTGGGGCTGTTCGTCGACGGGGTGTGGTGCGGGCTGCTGGGGCGACGGGCGGTGGTGCTGCCGCTGCTCTCGCGCCTCGCCGACCTCGACGCCGCCTGTTCGGCCGCGCTGCTGACCCCCTCGCCCGAGGCCCGGCGCAACGCCGACCTCGCCGAACGGGTCGAGGAGCTGACCGTCACCCGGGCGGGCGCCGTGGCCGCGCACGGCGCCGAGCTGCGGCGGATCGAGCGCGATCTGCACGACGGCGCCCAGGCCCGGCTGGTGGCCCTGTCGATGCGGGTCGGGCTGGCAAAGCGGGCGTACGACAAGGACCCCGACGCGGCGCGCAAGCTCCTCGACGACGCGCAGAACCAGGCCGAGGAGGCGCTGACCGAGCTGCGCCATGTCGTCCGCGGCATCCACCCGCCGATCCTCACCGACCGCGGGCTCGTCGGCGCGGTGCGCGCGCTCGCGGCCAGCAGCGGGCGCGATGTGGCCGTGGCCGCGGACGGGGTCGAGGGGGAGGAGGCGCCGCGGGCCCCCGCCGCGGTGGAGGCGGCCGCGTACTTCGTCATCGCGGAGGCGCTGACCAACGCCGCGAAGCACAGCGGGTCCCAGCGCGCCCGAGTGGAGCTGATCCGTACGACCGGGCGGCTGCGGATCGTGGTGCGCGACGAGGGCCGGGGCGGCGCCGAGACCCCGGCCGCGGGCCCCGGCGGAGGCATGGGCGGCAGCGGAATGCTCGGGATGCGGCGCCGGGTTGCGGCACTTGACGGGACGATGGAGGTGAACAGCCCCGTCGGAGGGCCGACCGTGATCGAAGTGGAGCTGCCGTGCGCGTGGTGATCGCCGAGGACAACGCCTTGCTGAGGGAGGGGATGGTCCTGCTGCTGACCTCCGCCGGACACGAGGTGGTCGCGGTCGCCGGCAGCGGCCCCGAGGTGCTCCCCTCCCTCCTCGAGCACCGCCCGGATGTGGCCGTCCTCGATGTGCGCATGCCCCCGGGCTTCCGCGACGAGGGCCTGCGCGCCGCGCTCGCGGCGCGCCGGGAGATCCCCGATCTGCCCGTGCTGGTGCTGTCCCAGTACGTCGAGGAGACCTACGCCGCGGAGCTGCTGGGCGGGGGCGCGAGCGGGGTCGGCTATCTGCTGAAGGACCGGGTGGGCCGGGTCGACGAGTTCCTGGACGCCCTGGAGCGGGTCGCGGCGGGCGGCACGGCGCTGGACCCGGAGGTGGTCACGGAGCTGATGACCCGGCGCCGCGACGATCCCCTGGACTCCCTGACCCCGCGCGAGCGCGAGGTGCTGCACCTGATGGCGGAGGGCCGCGACAACACCACGATCGCGAAGACGCTGGTGGTCTCGGACCGCGCGGTCAGCAAGCACATCGGCAACGTCTTCGCGAAGCTGAGCCTGCCGCCGAGCGACAGCGGGCACCGCCGGGTGCTGGCGGTGCTGGCCTATCTGAACAAGGGGTGAGACAGGCCCCGTCCCCAGCGGCTCTGCGGTGAGTTCGGGACACGGACACGCCGTGGCATCGGCGTGTCGCCGACCCGAACTCACCGCAAACCCAGGCCACTCACCGCACAGCTACGCCGGGCCCGTCCCCGGGTAGCGTCCGCGCAGCGCGGCCCAGGACGGCGGCAGCGTCCCCGCGACCGTGGTCACGGCGACCACGGCGACGATCACCAGCCCCTGGACCGGCGGCAGATACGGCACCGTACGAGCCATCGCCACGCTGAACGCGAGCAGCGGCACCGACGCCACCGCCGCGCCCACGGCCAGGCCCGTGACCGCCGTGGCTCCTGCCTCGAGCCGCAGCATCCGGCGCAGCTGGCGGCGGCCGGCGCCCGCGAGGCGCAGCAGGCGGAGTTCGGGGCGGCGGCCGATCGTGATGAGCGAGAGGGTGCTCAGGACGGCGATGGCCGTGAAGGCCCCGATCGCGGCGACCGCGGCCACGGTGACCACCTCGACGAGCGCCTGGTCCTCCGGCTCGACCTGGATCGGCGCGGGGTCCGGCTCCACGCGGGCCCCGGGGACCGCCGCGGCCAGGGCCTTCGCGACCGTCGTGCGGTCGGCGCCGGGCGCGACGGTGACCAGGACCCGGCCCGCGCCGGGCGTCGAGGTGTGGGCCAGCAGTTCGTCGCGCGAGAGGAGGACGTCGCCCAGCGCGAGGGAGCGTTCGTACGTCGCCACGACCCGCAGCTTCGCCTCCGCGCCGTCCCCGAAGCGGAGCGTCACCGTGGAGCCGGGCCGCGCGTCGAGCGAACGTGCTCGGTCGCCGCCGACCGCGACGGTGCCGGGCCGCAGCGCGCTCAGGGAGCCGTTTTGCGGCTTCGGGTCGAGGGTGTGCGGCAGGCGCTGCGGAGTCACGCCGAGCACCGGCAGCCGGTCGAGCTGGGGTTCGCCGGCCTCGCGCCGGGCCAGCACCACCGTGCCGCGTACGACGTCGGTGGCCGCCCGTACCCCCGGCACGTCCCGGATCCGCTCCACGGTGCCGCGCGGCAGTCCGCCGTCCGCGCGCACCGCGAGGTCGGCGCGCATCGCCGCGCGGGCCTGGGACTGGCCGGCGTGGGTGAGCGTGGCGCCGCCCGAGAGCTGTACGGCGGCGAAGGCGGTGACCAGGATGATCGGGGTGAGGGCCGCGCCCAGGCGGGTGGCGGAGGCCGCGCAGTTGGCGGCGGCGAGGCGGCCGCCGGGCCCGCCGAAGCGCCGCAGCGGGGCACCGAGGACACGCATCGCGCCCGTGGCGATCCACGGTCCGAGCAGGGCGCACCCGATGACCATGACCACCGCGGCCGCCCCGGCCGCCGCGGCGGCGGCCTGGCCGGACTGGAGGACGGCCGTGCCCGCCGAGCTCGCCCCCAGGAACAGCAGCACCAGCCCGGTGACGCGGCGCGGCGTGCCGGGGGCCGGCTCGCGCAGCGCCTCCGCCGGGCGGAGCTTCGCGGCCCGGGCGCAGGCGATCCACGCCGCGACGCGCGCGATCAGGACCGTGATCCCCGCGGTGACCAGGGGCGCGGGCCACAGCCAGGGCGGGAGGGGGAGTTCGAGGCCGGGCGGCAGCGCGCCGCGCGCGTCCAGCAGCCCGCGCAGCCCGGCGTACGCGGGGAGCGCCGCCACGGCGCCCAGCAGCGCCGCACGGGCCGCGACCCGCCCCACTTCCCGGCCGACCGCGCCGCGCAGCTGCCGCGGCGTCGCGCCGACCGCGCGCAACAGCCCCAGCTCGTGGGAGCGTTGCCGCAGCGCCTGGACGACCGTCGAGGAGACGACGAGCAGCGCGATGAGGACGACGGTGCCGGCCACGGACCCGAGCAGTTCCAGCATGCCCGTGCGGGCCGGGGCGGCGGCCAGGAACTCGGGGCCGCCGCGCCCGTCGCCGGTCAGGACCCGCACCTTGGCCGAGTCGCCGTCCGCGCGCCGCCCCGCGCTGTGGATCTCCGCCGCGTCCAGCGCGTGCCGCACCCGGGAGGACAACTCGCCGGTCCCCACGCCGGATTCGGCGATCACCCCGATGGCGTCCAGGGTGTCCGGGTGCCCGGCCAGGCGGCGGGCCTCGGCCGCCTGGAAGTAGACCGCGGCGCGCGGGCCGTCGGCGACGCCCACGACGGTGTACGCCGCGTCGGCCCCGGCCACGCGCAGCGTGACCCGCTCGCCGGGGCGGGCCCCGCCGCCCACCACGACCTCGCCCGCCCGCCGCGGGGCGCGCCCGTCCCGCAGCTCGTACGGCGCGAGCCGGGCCGCGTCCCAGGGCCGGCCGGTGAGGGCCTGCCCGGCGCGCCCGACCTGGAACACCTCGTCGGCGACGGCCTCCCGCACGCCGGGCACCTTCCGCACCACGCCCAGCGCGCCCTCCGGCACCCGCACCCGCTCGGTGAGCCCGGCCCGCGCGGTCTGGGGGTCGCTGCCCCAGGGCTTGGCGGTGAAGCGGGTCTCCTGGTCGCCCGCGACGACGAGGTCGGCCGCCCCGTACCGCTCCACACGGGCGTGTCCGAGCCCGGCCGAGGCGACGGCGAGCCCGAAGGAGCCGAGCAGCAGGGAGGTAAGGGCGAGCGCGGCGAAGACCGCGGCCCACGCCTTGCGGTGGGTACGGGCGGCGCGGGAGGCCAGCAACTTGGTCACGCGCACCCCGCCCCGTTCAGTCTTGGCGCGCTCCAGCGCACGGGCCTCCTTCGTCACTGCCGGCACGCTCATGCTCCCCACCCCTCCCCACGCGCCGCGCCCTGTGCGCCCTCGCCCGCGCCCCGCCCCAAGTCCCGCATCACGCGGCGTACTTCGTCCGCGCCGGGCCGCTCCAGCCACCCGACGACCTGCCCCCGCGCCAGAAACAGGGCCTCATCCGCCCAGGCGGCCGCGACCGGGTCATGGGTGACCATCACCACCGTGTGGCCGTCGCGGTCGACGGCCTGCCGCAGCAGCGCGAGCACGTCCTGCGCGGTGGCCGGGTCGAGCGCGCCCGTGGGCTCGTCCGCGAAGACGATGTCTGGCTCGGTGACCAGCGCGCGGGCGATCGCCACCCGCTGGGCCTGCCCACCGGACAGCTCCGCGGGCCGGTCCTCGCCCCGCTCCCCGAGCCCCACCGCCGCCAGCGCCCGCGCGGCCCGCCCGTCGGGCGGCGCGCCGCCGAGCAGCAGGGGCAGGGCGACGTTCTCCGCGACGCTCAGCGACGGCACGAGGTTGTGCGCCTGGAACACGAACCCGATCCGCTCCCGCCGCAGCCGCGTCAGCGCGGCCTCCTTGAGCGAGGCCAGCGCCGTGCCCCCGATGCGCACCGTCCCCGCCGTCGGCCGGTCGAGCCCGGCGGCACACTGGAGCAGGGTCGACTTCCCGGACCCGGACGGCCCCATCACGGCCAGGAACCGGCCCCGGGGCACCGTGAGATCGACGGGGTGCAGCGCGACGGTCCCCCGCCGGTACTCCCTGCTCACCCCTTCCAGCGCGAGCGCGTCGGCCACCAGCCCCGGCCCCTCCGCGCCCACCGTCGCCAAACCGCCCCGCTGCCTGCGCATTCGTACGCCCTCCCCAAGTGATCGGATGGATCGCCATGTCCGCTCACGAGGCTAGGAACGGGCGGGGGCGCGGGGCAGAGAGCGCGCTCCCGTTCTGGGGGTGTAGCGGGCTCTACTATCGGGCGCGACAGTATCGGCACCGATACTATCTGTAGCGATACTATTCACTGCGGGAGTGTCCAGGACGCGCCTTGGAGGGGATCCGCGAGGCCGCCGACGCGCCGAAGTGTCATTCGTACTGCGAGACCATCGCCGCCAGGCCGCACTCGGTGTCCAGGAAGAACGTGTGGTAGCCGACCGCGTGATCGATGTCCTGCGTGTCGATCTGGGCGATGTACGCGATGAGCTTCCCGCATGCCTGGCACTCCGGGTACTCGGCGTCGTCCATCCATACGGGCCGGCCGCCGATCGCCGAGCCGACGGGGTAGCGGCCCGATCGGTGCCCGGGGACCAAACGCACGGTGGGCGTCTCGGTCGCCGGGAGGCTTGTGCCGGGCTCGGGGGGATCCGACAGACGACAGGTGCCGTCCGCTCCGACGCTCATGAACACGGTGTCGGCGTCTACGGCGCATCCATAGCAGACAACCAACCTCAGCCGCCCCGACCAGCCGACGTGCGCCAGCGCCTCGGCCACCCGCCCATCGGCCGTGTCCAGGTCCAGCGCGGTCCACATCACGCCACCGCATCCCGCGCAGCGCCCGTGCGGGGCACCGGCCCCGGCTCCCTCTTCGCCCGCTTCCTCTTCTACGGCTTCTACGGCTTCTACGGCCTCCAGCCGGTGGGCGACAGGCCCGCACAGCTCCCGGACCCGGTCCCCTTCCAGCATCCAACCGCCCTCCGGCATGTACTCGGCGGGCCCGAGAAAGAGCTTGTCAGCCCCGGGTGGCGGCTGGTCGCGCCAGCGCCGGAAAGCACCCTCGGCGACCGGGCCCCGCGTCTGGGCCAGGGCCATCAGCAGATGGTTCAGATGCAGTGCGCCCTTGCCGCCCGCGTCGGCCTCCGCGACGAGACCGCGCTGGATGTCACCATCGGCCGCGCGGTACAGCTTGGCCGGATACACCACGTCCGCCGCGAGGAGCCGGGGCAGATGAGGCGCCAGGTCTTCGGGAGCGGTGTCCGCCAGCTCATCGAGCTCGGGGAGGTCACCATCGCCGGTGGCAATGGCCCGGACGATGAGATCTTCCAGATTCTCCATCATCCGTGGAACGTAACAACAGCCGCCGACCGCCTGTCAGGTGGCGGGGAATCGCCCACGCTTGGCAGGGACGACACCAGTACGCGCAAAGGTCCGGGAAACCTCGACAACCCACAACATCGGGGGCTTGTCCTGTCCCAAGACCACACGTCGCCGTATACGTGCCGACACCTTGCCCTGGATCACATCTGCCGCTTCTCGCGGGTGCCCCGCACGGAAGGTTCGGAGGCTGATTGAAGAAGGCCTCCTGCCGGCGGGCGAGGTTCTCGTTGGGCGCGGCGGTCACCAGCCGGCCGCCAGAGGCAGGAGGTTCTTTCACAGGCCCAACTGGTCGCGCATCGCGTCGGCGTCGCGCAGGGCCCAGTGCTCGACGATTCGGCCGTTGCGGACGCGGACCATGTCCATGCTGAGGACCTCGTAGCGTCGGCCGGAGTCCGTGTGGGTGCCCCGGCTGGTGTATCGGTTGACGGAGGTGTCGCCGGAGACGACGTTCTGCTCGATCGTCACCGAGACGTCGTGGAACGCGCTGCCCGCGCTCATCCGCTCCCACTTCTGTCGCCAGGCTTTGCGTCCCCGGTGATCGCCTTGGGTGCCTCCCCGGTGGTCGACGACCTCAGGGTCGATCAGTTTCAGTGCGTCTTCGAGCCGGCCTTCCAGGATTTGCGCGTAGCTCTCGACGATGCGCCGGTGAATCTCTCCCGGTCCTGGGTGCGCGGTGTCTTCTGCTCCCTGCGGCATGCGGCATCTCCTCTGGTGGGGATACGTGAGGCAGCAAGTGGGGAGCCCCCCGTTTGCCGTGTTCGGCTACCGTAACCGGGGAAGTCCCCGATTAACAAGGAGGGTCA
The DNA here is from genome assembly GCF_053890475.1 of Streptomyces sp. LZ34. Taxonomy (NCBI): domain Bacteria; kingdom Bacillati; phylum Actinomycetota; class Actinomycetes; order Kitasatosporales; family Streptomycetaceae; genus Streptomyces; species Streptomyces sp. LZ34. The sequence goes on along the minus strand of NZ_CM132680.1, from coordinate 6,651,230 downwards.
TGCCATCGCAGAGCGCCGGACCTGCACCGCGTTCGGAACCCCAGCGTCGTCGTCGCGCGGACGCTCAGCGCAACTACGACCTGCTCGTGGCCGCGGCCAGGGACGTCTTCCACGACCACGGCGTCGACGCCCCGCTTGACGACATCGCCCGCCGGGCCGGCGTCGGCAACGCCACGATGTATCGGCACTTCCCGACGCGTCGCGAACTGATCATCGCCGTCTACTCCGAGGAAGTGGCCGAGCTCTGCGCCCGGAGCCAGTCCCTACTGGCCGAGGATCCTCCCGGCGACGCCCTCTTCGACTGGCTTCAGGATTTCATCGCACACGTGGCAGCCAAGCGGGAACTGGCGCTGTCGATCACTGATGACCGCACCGGTCAGCGATCGGCGCTGTTCGACCGCTGGCACCACTCGATGCACACATCCGCGTCCGCACTGCTGACCCGGGCGCAAAGCGCCGGTACTGTCCGTGCCGACCTGAACGCATCGGAACTACTCGCCCTGGCCAACGGGATCGCCCTGACCACCACCGACGCCACTCAAGCAGAGCGACTCGTCGTCCTGGTCAGACAGGGCACGGACACTCCCCCGACACCGGACGACAGCATCCGCTGAAAGCGGGGTCGCGCGGATAAGGGGCCGGCTCATGGTCGGCGTTGTGGACGGCACCGGTGCCACCATCAAGGCGTCAGGGTCCGGGCCGGCGGCCTCGTCCGGGTACCCGAAGCCGGTGCCGGCCGGCTCACAGCAGGGCCGTCAGGCGCTGAACGCTGCGGCTGCCCTCACGACGTACACCCAGGGGGATCAGGGCGGCACGGGTCGGCAGGCGCACGCCTCCGGTGAACGCCACCCGAGTGCCCGCGCCTTCGGGCGCCGCCGCTACGCCGAGCAGCAGGAACCGGCTCTGCAGCCAGCACCAGCCGGGCCGCTGCACCCCGCGCAGTCGGGCCCGCATCCCGTACCTGCTGCGCGCCAGTGCCTCCACGTGCTCGCCCTGCCGGCGGACGACGCGAAGCCGCTCCATGTCCGGTACGACCTGCCCGAAGGTGCCCTCCAGGTCGCTCAGCAGGGCCCAGACCCGTTCGAAGGGGGCGTCGATGTGCGCCTCGGTCACGTGGGCGCCGCGAATGCCGGCGGCCAGGGCGTGCAGGCGGCGTACGGGGTCGAGGTCGGTGATGGGCCAGGGCTCGTTCATGACGTCCACGCCTTCCGGAAGGTGTCGCGGGCCCGGTGCAGCCGCGACTTGACGGTGCCCGTGCGGACACCGAGCAGCGCGGCGGCGGCGCGCTCGTCCAGGCCCTCCACGTCACGCAGCATCAGCACCGCGCGGTGCTCGGGGGAGAGCCGGTCCAGTACGTCCCGGATGTCGGCGGAGAGTTGGGGGTCGCCGCGAGCGGGAAGCGCGGTGAGATCGGCCGGTACGGTGCGAGCGGCACGGTGCGCGGTGCGGATCGCCTCCCGCACGGCGATGGCACGGACCCAGCCGTGCAGGGCGGCCGGTTCCTTGAGGGTGCGCAGCGACTTGAAGACCGCCACCAAGGTCTCCTGCGCCGCGTCCGCGCCCTGGTCCAGGGCGATGGGCGCGCAGACGCGGCCCACGTACGGGGCGAGGAGATCAAGGAGTTCGGCCATGGCGAGGGTGTCGCCACGCTGGGCGGCTCGCACGAGCCGGACCGTCCGGTCATCGGGTCGTTCATCGGGCACGGGCCGCATCCTTCCACCGCACCACGCGCAAGGCGGCGACGGCCAGGACGGCGCACAGTGGGGTGTAGGGCGTGAGGTTGAGCCAGTAGAAGGCGGTACCGGTCTCCTTGGCGAACAGCCAGTAAATCCCAGCCAGGGCGCGCAGCGAGAGTCCCACGGCCACGGCCAGGGTGCCGACGCGGAGTAGCAGGTGGCGGGGGCGGCGAGAGTGGGCGAGGACGAGAGCGGCGGCGGTGAGGAGCAGGCCGACAAGAGGAAGCAGGATCGGCGGTGTGAACGGCACGTCCGTACCGAGAACCGCTTGGGACAGGCTCCTGTCGTCGGCCGCGGGCCATGTGGCTCCCGTCGTCCAGTACAGGTGGAGCACGGCGTCCACGGTGAGCACCGAGGCAACGAGCGCGGCGGCGCGGGTGGGGGCGGGGGTGTCAGGCCGGTTCCGCATGGGTCCTCCTACGGCAGGGATGGAACTCCGTCGCCCTGTGGAGGAGCTGGCCGCGCGAAACGTTCCCTCTCGGAATACGGGAATTTCCCGAAGGACAGGTGGGTGACCTCGGTGACCGAGGTGCCGCCCGCCGCGACGGCCTGACGGTGAACGGCGTCGGAGGTTCTGGCCTGGATACGGCCACCACACGCCGGGCCGCCGGGGATGGGCTACTGTCACGGGGGCACATCCATTCGCCTGTCTCATGCGTCTCTTGAGTAAGCGGCACTTTCATATCGCCGCCCCGCAGGGGCATTTGGAGTATCTGACTTGAAAACCGGCATCAAGGGCATTCGTCGCGTATCCGCCGTGGCCGTCATCGCCGCGGGAGCCCTCCTGTCCGCCGGGGCATCGGCCCCCGCGCAGGCCGCCGCGACCGCGGCCCCCACGATCACCGCCAAGGGCGGGTTCGTGATGAACAACGGCACGGGGAAGTCCCTCTACACCAAGGCAGCGGACACCCGGCTCTCCACCGGCTCCACCACCAAGATCATGACGGCTCGGGTGGTGCTCGCCCAGTCGAACCTCAACCTGGACGCGAAGGTCACAGTCCAGAAGGCGTACAGCGACTACATCGTCGACAACAACTGGGCCTCGTCGGCCAAGCTGATCGTCGGCGACAAGGTCACCGTCCGCCAGCTGCTGTACGGGCTGATGCTGCCGTCCGGCTGTGACGCCGCGTACGCGCTGGCCGACAAGTTCGGCACCGGGTCCACGCGGGCCGCGCGGGTGAAGTCGTTCATCGGCAAGATGAACACGACGGCCAAGAACCTGGGCCTGACGAACACCCACTTCGACTCGTTCGACGGCATAGGGCACGGCGCGAACTACTCGACGCCGCGCGACCTGACCAAGATCGCCAGCAGCGCGATGAAGTACTCCACGTTCCGTACGGTCGTGAAGACGAAGTCGACGAAGCAGAAGGTCACCACGAAGAACGGTGGCTACCGCTACATGGAGTGGACGAACACCAACCCGCTGCTGGGCACCTACTCGGGCACCATCGGCGTCAAGACCGGGTCGGGCCCGGAGGCCAAGTACTGCCTGGTCTTCGCCGCCACCCGGAACAACAAGACGGTCATCGGCACGGTCCTCGCCTCCTCCACGATCGACAACCGCACGGCGGACGCGAAGAAGCTGCTGAACTACGGCTTCTCGAGGTAAGCCCGGGGAGCAACCCCAGACACGCGTCGGGCCCGCCCGCGACCGTCTTCCGGTCGCGGGCGGGCCCTTGTCGCGCTCAGGCGATCTTGGGCGCGGCGCGCATACCGATGTAGCAGCAGGCCGTGCCATCGGAGAGGGTGGAGAACACCACGGGCATCCAGTCCTCGCTGAAGGAGGGGCCGACGCCGGAGGCGGCGAAGACGGTGTCCGAGAGCGGGATCAGGTCCATCTCCAGCGGCGGGGAGAAGTCCGCCATGCCGCCGACGAACTCGTACCGCAGGTGGGGTGCGCCGGCGCGCTCGCTGACGGTGATGACGACGCCCTCGCGCTCATAGGTGCCGAGGTGCGGGGTGATGTCCACCGCGGGCGGCTCGGCCGCCGGGGCGAAGGCGTCCGGCATCCGCACCCCGGCCAGCTCGCCGAGCAGCTCCCGGAGGAGATCGGCGTAGAGCCGGCGCGCGCCGCCGCCGTTGGTCAGCAGGGCGATGGCCACGCCCGCCTCCGGCACCACGCGCAGATAGGCGTACTGCCCGATCGAGGCGCCGTCGTGGCCGTAGCCCGGGGTGCCGAACCAGTCGTAGAGGGTCCAGCCCAGCCCCCAGCCGTCGGCGCTCACGGTCCACTTGTCCGGGACGTCGACCTCGCGCCGCTGCATGGCCGCGACGGTCTCGGGGGCGAGCACACGCGTGCCGTCCGGCGCCGCGCCGCGGTCGAGGTGCATCCGGGCCAGCCGCACCACATCGCCCGCGGTGGCGCAGACCCTGCCGTACGGGCCCGCCGAGCGCGGCATCAGGTCCCACGCGGGCGCCGGCTCCGGGTCCTGGCCCGGCTCGCCCAGGTGCCCCATCGCGGCGCGGAACCGCAGCACCTCCTCGGGGAGGGTCATGGTCTGCTCAAGACCGAGCGGGGCGAGCAGCCGGTCCTTGAGCGCCGCGTCCCAGGTCTGGCCGGTGAGCACCTCGACGATGCGGCCCAGCACGTTGTACCCGACGCTGCTGTAGGAGACCGCCGTCCCGGGCGGGCAGTCCAGCGCCACCCCTTTCGCTGCCTCGACATAGCGGGCCAGGCAGTCGTCCCCGCGCCCGGTGTCCTCGGTGAAGTCGCAGGTCAGACCGCTGGTGTGGCTCAGTAGCCGCCGGGTGGTGATGGCCCTCGTGGCCTCGGGGTCGGCGACGGCGAACTCCGGCAGTACGTCCACCACCGGGGCGTCCAGGTCGAGTTCGCCGGATTCGGCCAGCCGCATCACCAGCGTGGCGGTGTAGACCTTGGCGATCGAGCCGAGCTGGAACACCGAGTCCGTGGTGGCCTCCACGCCGGTGCCCCGGTGCAGCACGCCGCTCGCCAGCTCGTGCGTCTCGCCACCGGTCAGCACCGCCAGGGTCGCGCCCGGCACGTGGCAGGCGGCCCGCAGCTCGTCGAGCCGGGCCTGCCAGCGCGTGGCGTCGAAGGCGGGCGCCTGGTGGGCGGAGTGCGTGAGCTGGCTCGTGGTGCTCGACATGGCGTCTCCCTCGATGACGGACGGCACGTCCGAACGGCGTGCGCTGTTCCGAACACTGTACGGAGACCGCACACTGTTCGCAAGCCCGTACGCCGTACGCCCGAGCGGCTATCCTGAGCCGCGACAGAAGAAGCAGAAGAAGCAGCCGAAGAAGAGGAGGCCGCATGCCGACCGACGAGAAGCAGCCGATCCCGTCCGTGTGGACCCGCCCCCGGCCGCGCAGGCGCGAACAGCCCGCGCTGAGCCGCGAGCAGATCGTGTCCGCCGCCCTCGAACTGCTCGACGCCGAGGGAACCGAGGCCCTGAGCATGCGGAAGCTCGGCACCCGGCTGAACGCCGGGGCCACCTCGATGTACACGCACGTGGCCAACAAGGACGAGCTGATCGAGCTGGTCGTGGACGAGGTCTACGGCGAGATCGAGGTACCGGAGGCCACGGACCCGGCCCACTGGCGGGACGCCGCCACCCGCTGCGCCCGCAGCCTCAGGTGGGCGATCCTGGCCCACCCCTGGATGGCCTCGGTACTCGGCGGGGCGGGGGTCACCCAGCTCGGGCCGAACTCGATGCGGCTGGCCGCGGGCATGCTGGCCATCTTCGAGTCGGCGGGCCTCCCCGCGGGCGAGGCCGACCCCGCCGTCTCCACGCTCACCGCGTACGTCGTCGGCATGGCCGGCAGCGAGGCCGCCTGGCTCACCACGCTCGCCCGCAGCGGCCTGAGCGAGCGGGAGTGGGTGGAGCGGATGTGGCCCGCCGCCGAGGACGCCGCGCGGGACCACCCCGTGCTGCGCGAGCAGTACGCCGCCCAACGGGCAAAGGACCCGCGCGAGACCCGGGACGAGAAGTTCGACTACGGGTTGCAGCGGGTCCTCGACGGCCTGGCGACCCGGCTCGGCTGAGCCGGGCCCGGGCCGCCGGTTTCAGCTCTTCACGGTGAGCACCACACGTTGGTACGACGTGAGCGCCGGCGAGCCGTTGTCCGTTGTCTGCAGGATCAGGTGAATCGTCTGGCCGGGCACCGCGTCCTGAGGCACCTGGAGTTTCGCGATGTGGCGGCGCGCCTGTGAGGTCTGGGTGAGCGCAACGGTGCCCGGGTAGGTGTCCGCATCGCCGTATTCCCACCATGTGCTGGTCAACCGGTCGCCGTCCGGGTCACGGGTGAGTCCGTTGAGGACGACTGACTGACCGCGCGCGACGGTCCGGTTCAGCGGCCCGGTCACCTCGACGGCCGGTTCGTGGTTCGCCTTGGAGTACTTCGGAGTGACCGTCCACTTGAGCCTGGCGGCGAAGTCCAGCTGGGCGGCACCGAACCAGCGGCTTGCGGCATAGTCCGTGGACGACTGGCCGCTCGGGTCGGTGTCGGGTCCGTTGCGTCCGCCCCAGCCGCCGTAGCTTGGATCGGTGTCACCGCGCAGACCGTTGTCGAGCAGGTTCATGAAGATCGAGGTGTCGCCCTCGGAGATCCACGAGCCCTTTTCCTGGGGAGCCGTCCAGACCACGTAGCCCATTGCCCTGAGTTGTTCGGTGGTCAGGCCGGAGAAGCCGAAGTAGTCGAAGATGTCACCGGGCACCATCTGCTCCCCGTCGCCCCAGACCCGATAGAACTTGCCGAACGGGCCGACACCGGACACGTTGGCCTTCGTCCACTCGGCGGACAGGTACTTGGTGTCCTGGGGGAGCACCGCACCACGGGCCCCGTAACCCCAGACGTTGGTGGACATCTGGCGGAATCTCACATCGGGCCAATTGGGCTTGATGTACTTGGCATAGGTGTCGTCCTGATCCCCGAAGGAGTGGATGACCGCCTTCTGTGACACCTTCCGGTAAATCGACTCCCACTGTGGCGTGTTCTGGTACTCATCCTTGATCGACTTCAATGCCCGGGCGATCGTGCTCTGGCCCGCGCCGGTGAGCAGGTGGACGGGGCCGGGCTGATCGTCCAGCAGCGTCCGCTTGATCAGCTCGGATCCCGGGCTGTCCTTGGAGATGTCGCCGTCGAACTCGATGTTGCCGGTGAAGATCTTGGACCGCAGCTCCTGCGGGGCCGGGTATCCCTGAGCGTGCGCCCGCAGGTTGGGATAGGCCTTCGCGTAGATTCCGACCGCGTCATCGATGAAGCGCTCGCCCGGTTTCCACCGCCATGACGTGCACGGACAAAGGTTCAGACCAAACCGGGTGTACTCGCGCCCCGGCACGAACCAGGTGGTGCCCTTTCCGTCACCGGCCCAGTGCACACCGCTGCTGGAGTACACCAGGCCCTTGGTGTTGAACTCGTTGCTGTACAGCAGATAGCGGACGAGCGTGTTTTGGTCGTCCAGTTCCGGATCGGCCATGAGGATGACGCGCGGCTTGTCGCCGTGCCCGGCGGTGCCCCGAACGTCGCCGCCGCGTGGATGATCCTTCGGTGTTGTCGATGCCGCGGCGGCCCCACCCATCGAGATCATCGACGCCATGATCCCCGCGAGCGCGGTGATGGCGGTGAGAGAACGTCGTCGCGGGAAGCGCCTGGCGGTTTTCTGAGCGGTTCTGCGCATGAACCCTCTTTTTCCCCGCCGGCTCGCCCCGCAACCGGGCGTCGGTCGCGGGCGGGCCCTCGGCTTGTCCGCTACTCGTCGATCACGAGGCCCTTCGCCTCGAGCACGGCCGCGAGGCCGCTGACCTCGATGACGCTCTTCCCGGCCCGGTAGGCGGCTATGTATGCGGCTTCGGCGTCGACGCGCTCCTGGGACTTGGCGACGACGTCCGCCACGTCTTCGCGGCGTACGACCACGACCCCGTCGGCGTCCGCGCGCACCACGTCTCCGGGGCGGACGAGTTCGCCGCCGATCAGTACGGGTTCGGCCATCGGGCCGACGGTTTCCTTGACGGTGCCCTTGATGGAGACGCTGCGGGAGAACACCGGGAAGCCGAGCTCGCGCAGTTCCCGGGTGTCGCGGACGCCGGTGTCGGTGATCAGGCCGCCCAGGCCCTTGGCCACGCAGGCGTTGGCCAGGACGTCGCCGAAGGAGCCGGCCTCGGCGTAGTCGCCGGCGGACACCACGATGACGTCGCCGGGGCGGGCGTGGGCGATGGCGACCTGGAGCATGATGTTGTCGCGGGGGGCGCAGCGGACGGTGAAGGCGGGGCCGCACAGGGACATCTCGGGGTCGACCGGCTTGATCACCGAGGCGAGGGCGCCGAGGCGGCCCTGGGCCTCGTGGATCGTGGCGGCCGAGTAGGCGGCGAGCCGGTCGACCAGCGCCGGGTCGGGCCGGTCGAATGCGGTGTTGACGCGGATCATGGCGCTCCGTTCAGGAGATTCAGGAGAGGTCGGCGCAGGCGCGGCCGAGGCGCTCGCAGGCTTCGGTGAGGACGTCGTCGGAGGTCGCGAAGGAGATGCGGAAGTACCCCGGCGATCCGTACGCGGCGCCGTGGATCACCGCTACGTGCTGCGACTCCAGCAGGTACCGGGCGAAGTCCTCGTCGGTGCGGATCTCGTCGCCGGACGGGGTCCGCCTGCCGAGTACCGCCGCGCAGTTGACGAAGGCGTAGAAGCCGCCGCTGGGCGGGGTGCAGGACAGGTCCGGGATGTCGCCCAGCAGTTTCATCGTCAGGTCGCGGCGCGCGCGGTACACGGCGACGGTTCGGCGTACGAACTCCTGGTCGCCGGTGAGCGCGGCGGCGGCGGCCGCCTGGCTGATGGACGACGGGCAGGAGGAGATCTGCGACTGAAGGGTGTTGATGGCCGTGACCAGTTCGGCGGAGCCCGCGCCGTAGCCGATCCGCCAGCCGGTCATCGCGTAGGTCTTGGAGACGCCGTTGGTGAGGAAGACCCGGTCGGTCAGCCGTGGTTCCACGGCGGCCAGGCTGGTGACCTGGCCCGGTTCGTACCAGATCTCGTCGTAGATCTCGTCGGTGAGCACCTGGACGTGGGGGTGGGCGAGGAGTACGTCGGCGAGCGCGCGGAGTTCGCCGGCGGTGTAGGCGGCGCCCGTCGGGTTGCCCGGGGCGTTGAGGATGACCCAGCGGGTCCGGGCGGTGATCGCGGATTCCAGCCGCTGGGCGGTCAGGGTGAATCCGTCCGTCTCCGGGCAGGGGACGATCACGGGGGTGCCGTCGTTGGCGAGCACCATGTCCGGATAGGACACCCAGTACGGGGCGGGGATGACGACCTCGTCGCCCGCGTCCAGGGTGGCCGCCAGCGCGAGGAAGATGATCTGCTTCGCGCCGCCGCCCACGGTGATGCGGTCGGCGGGGTAGCGCAGCCCGTGCCGCCGCTCGAATGTCTCCGCGATGGCGGCCCGCAGCTGTGGGGTTCCGTTGACCGGGGTGTATTTGGTGGCGCCCTGCCGGATCGCCGCGATCGCCGCGTCCTTGACGTGGTCGGGGGTGTCGAAGTCGGGCTCGCCCACGGTGAGGTCCAGGATGTCGCGGCCCTGGGCCTTGAGTTCGCGTACGCGCTGGGCGGCCGCGGTGCTCGGCGACGGCTTGATGCGGGCCACGCGCTGTGCCGTGCGCTGGGCCGTGCGCATCAGTCGGCCCGCCTCTCGAAGTTGAGTCCGCCCGGCACCTGGAACGTCGGCAGGATCTCCACGTGGCCGATGTTCACATGGCGGGGCGAGCCGATGGCGAATTCGATCGCGTCGGCGATGTCCTCCGGCTTCAGCGATTCGTAGCCGTCGTAGTACTGGCGCCGGGCCTCTTCCATGTCGCCGAGGAGCCGGCCGAAGATCTCGGTCTCCACCCGGCCGGGGCAGATCTCGGTGACGCGGATGCGGCGCCCGTATCCGTCGACGCGGAGCTGGCGGGAGAGGGTGTGCACGGCCGATTTCGTGGCGTGGTAGATGGTGTTCCCGCCGAAGTTGTAGACGGCGGCGATCGAGCTGATGTTGACGATGTGCCCGAGGTCGCGTTCGACCATCCCCGGCATGATCAGCCGCACCAGGTGCAGCACCGCCTGGATGTTGACCGCGATCTGCTCGTCGATGGCGAACTCGTCGGCGGTGAGGATGTTGCCGGAGCGGGAGACCCCGGCGTTGTTGATGAGGATGTCGACGTCGATGCCGTGCAGGAGTGTGGTGAGCGCGGCGGTGTCGGTGATGTCGACGGCGTGCGGTACACAGCCCGTGCGCCGGGCCAGGTCGTCGAGGCGGCCGGCGTCGCGGGCGACGGCGTGGACCTCGAGTCCCTGCTTCGCCAGCCGCTCGACGACCACCGCTCCGATCCCGGTCGAGGCACCGGTCACCAGGGCGGTCCTGTAGTCGGAGAAGGGCATGTTGATGTGCTCCTCGGGGAGAGGTGGGTGGTTCTGATCGGTGCTTGTTGTGCGCTACGCGTCGCGCAGCGGCAGATGCGCCCTGTCCTGCACCCGGGAGACCGCGATGAGCGTGCCGAGGGCGGTGACGACCGCGTAGAAGGCCGGCATGTTGACGTTCCCGGTGCGGCTGATGAGGTAGGTCATCAGCAGGGGCGCGGTCCCGCCGAAGAGGGCGGAGGAGATGTTGTAGCCCAGGCCGTAGGCGGAGTAGCGCAGCCGGGTGGGGAAGAGCTCGACGAGCAGGATGTGGATGACGCCCGTGTGGCCGGCGAAGATGACCGCCATGACACAGGCGCCCAGAATGGCGAGCAGTACGTTTCCGGTTCCGATGAGCAGGTAACACGGAATTCCGGCGACCGCCATGGCGACCGCGGCACCCGCGAGGACCTTCTTGCGCCCGATCCGGTCGGACAGCGAGCCCATGAAGGGGATGGCGAGGGAGATGGCCACCAGGCTGGTCGCGGTGACGAGCAGGCCCTGCACCTTGCTGAAGTGGAGCTCGGTGTTCATGAACGTCGGCATGTAGCTGAACAGCACGTAGTAGCCGGATCCGTTCATGAGCGGGATGAACAGAGCCAGGAGCATCGCGCGCCGGTGCTCGGCGGAGGCGAACGCCTCCTTGAGCGGGTTCTTCGACAGGCCGCCCGCTTCCTTCAGGCGGGTGAAGTTCGGCGTATCGCTGATCCGCTTGCGGATGTAGATGCCGGTGATGCCCAGGGGAATGGCCAGCAGGAACGGGATCCGCCAGCCGTAGGACTCCATGCGCTCCGCGCCGAGGCCGCTGGTCATTCCGGCGGCGATCAGCGTTCCGGTGAGGAGGGAGAGGAAGGAGGCGATCTGGGCGTAGCTGGTGTAGAGGCCGCGCTTGCCCTCGGGGGCGTGTTCGGCCAGGAAGCTCATCGCACCGGACGCCTCGCCGCCGACCGAGAAGCCCTGGAGTACGCGTAGCAGGATGAGCAGGGCGGGAGCCGCGATGCCGATGCTCGCGTAGGTCGGCAGGACGCCGATCGCCGCGGTCGCGACGCTGATCAGCATGATGACGAAGACGAGCATGCGCTGCCGCCCGATGCGGTCACCGAGGTGGCCGCAGATGACGGCACCGAGGGGCCGGAAGAAGAACGAGACGGCGTAGCCCAGGAAGACGAGCTGGACCTGGACGGCGTTGGTGGCGTCCGGGAAGAAGACGGCGCCCAGGGTGCCGGCCATGAAGCCGAAGATGCCGTTGTCATAGAGCTCGGCGAAGATGCCGACGCAGCCCGCGAGGGTGACTTTCCGCGCGGTTCTCGGGTCGACGACGTGGGGTGCCGGCTGAGCGGCCACGGTACTCATGGCTGTCTCCTTTTTACAGGCAAATGCACTGGCATATGGGGACGGGGTGCTACGGCGGGTGCGGGGGGTTCTGCCGGCGGGTGAAGGCAGGAAGGCAGGGGACGGGTGAAGGCAGGGGGCTCAGGGAACGGGCGGGGCGGCGGGGGCGGGGATGCTCAGGGCGTCGAAGACCGCGCGCACGCGGGTTCGCAGGGCGTGGACGGCGTGGCGCTGGGATCGGTGGGCGGCCACCGCGTCGGCGACCGTCCGGCGCCGGAACCGGACGGCCTGGCCGGGCCTGACCTGCCCCAGCGCCGACAGGCCGGTCGCGGTCACCACCGCGAGCACCGGGTAACCGGCGGTGACACCGCGGCCGCGGTGCAGCACCAGCAGCTCGTCGCCCGCGGGGACCTCGACCGCGCCGACCGGCACTCCCCGGGAGAGCACCTCGCCGCGCGCCACCCGTCGCGGTACGTCGCCCGACATGCGCAGCCCGATGTGGTTGCTTTGCGGGCTCACGGTGAACTCCGACCGGAACAGCCGGTCGGCGGAGTCGCCGAACTCCGCCAGGTCGGGGCCGTCGGTCACGTCGATCGTCCAGGACTCGCCGAAGCGCGGTACGGGGGCGCCCATACGGAACAGCGGGATACCGAAGACCGGGTGGTCGACCGGCGGGCAGTGCGTACGGACGACCAGTTCATCGGCGTCGCGCAGCGAGCGCCCGAACCCGATGATCGTGTCGGGGGCGCAGCTGCCGAGCAGGGACGGAGCCTCCACGGAGCCGAGCACGGCGAGGTAGACCCGGATCCCCGACCGGATCCCGGTGATGCTGATCGTCTCCCCGGACCGCACCGACATGGGCTCCCACTGCGGTCGCCGGACGCCTCCGACCGTCACGTCGGCGGGCGCGCCGGTGACCGCGATGAGCACGTCGGTCCGCGGGGTGGCGCTGAAGTCCAGGGCGGTGATCTCGATCAGCGGCGCGCCCTCGTCGTTGCCTGCCAGCACATTGGCGACGCGGGCGGAGTGCTGGTCGAGCGCGCCGTTGACCGGCAGGCCGTAGCGGGAGTGCCCGAACCGCCCGAGGTCCTGCACCACCGAGATGCCCGCCCGGTGGACGGTGAGCGTGTCAGCCATGGGCCGCCGCCAGGGGCGCGCCGGCGTGGTCGTCCCACTGCTCGGGGGAGATCGGTACGAACCGGAAGGTGTCGCCGGGCCGGTACGGGGTCAGCGGCTCGGAGTCGAGGTCGAGAACGCGCAGCGGGGTACGGCCCAGCAAGGGCCAGCCGCCGGGGGAGCGCATCGGGCAGATCACGGCCTGCCGGCCGGCCACCGCTATCGAACCGGGCGGGACGCTCGTCCGCGGCGAGGCCAGCCTGGGGACCGGCCGCGGGAACGCCGGTCCGTCCGTCATCGGGGCGCCCGCCGGGGCGCCGAAGCAGCGGACCGTCAGCGGCGCGCCGGAGTGCAGCTCCACCACCTCCCGCTCGGTCAGCCCCAGCTGCTCGGCGACGACGGGCAGATCGGGGCCGTGCTCGCCCCCGTACACCACCGGGACGACGAACCGCCGGGCCGTCGGCGGGCGGAGGTTGCCCGCGCCGAGCCGGTCGGCCTCGTGCCGCAGGGCGCGCCGGACCGTCTCGTGGTCGGTGCCCAGAGCGTCGAACTCGACGAGCAGCGAGTCGTAGGTGGGCACGATGCCGTACACCCCGCCGGGCCGGGCCGCCTCGATCGCGTCGGCCAGGGCGTGGACGACCTGCCAGGCGCGGTCGCCGCCCATGCCCACGGCCTTGACCACGACGGCCGAGTCGCCGCAGTCCGCGATCACGACGCCGCCGTCCATGTCAGGCGCGCCCATCGGCGATCCGAGCCCGGTCGGCCTTGGCGTCCAGCACCTCGGTCAGCGGCGCGATCTTCACCCCGGCGGCGAGCAGTTCCTGCCGCACGCGGTGCGCGAGTGCGATGGCTCCCGGGGTGTCGCCGTGCAGCAGGACGGTGTCGCACGCGACCGGGATGTCGCGGCCGCCGACACCGCGCACCACGCCCTCGGTCACCATCCGGACCGTCCGCGCGGCGATCTCCCCGCCGTCGTGGATCACCGCGCCGGGCTCGCTCCTCGGCACCAGCGTGCCGTCGTCGCGGTAGGCCCGGTCGGCGATCCCGACGATGCCGACGCGCAGGCCACGGGCGCGCGCGGCCTCGGCGAGCGCTCCGTCCTGAGCCAGCACGATCAAGGGCCCGTCCAAGGAGGCGAAGGAGGCGGCGGCATCGGCCACCGCCGCCGCGTAGTCCGGCCGGGTCGCGACCAGGTTGCCGAGGCGGCCGTGCGGCGCCACATGCCGTACGCGGGTGCCGTGCGCGGCCGCGAACGCCTGGAGAGCGCCCATCTGGTAAAGCGTGTCGGTGCGGACCTCGTCGGGCGTCAGGTCCATCGCGCGGCGGCCGAATCCGAGGAGATCGGGGAAGCTGGGGTGGGCGCCCACGGCGACGCCGCGCTCCACGCAGTGGCGGACGGTGGCGTCCATGATTCTGGGGTCGCCGGCGTGGAATCCGCACGCGATATTCGCCGAGGTGAGCACGGACAACAGCGCCTCGTCGTCGCCCATGGTGTACGCGCCGAATCCCTCGCCGAGATCGGCCACGAGATCGACCGTATTCGTCATGACGTCCTCCGAATAATTGAGGAAAGCGACTCCGGGAATCGGTGTTTGGGTGAACGTAATGCCGGCGACACGAAGCGGCAAATACGCGTTGTGTGTGACGTGATCGCCGCTGGATATGACCCCGCCGCGTACACACCACCGTCCGCGCCGCCCGGCGGCGCCTACCATGAGGCTCCGCCGAGGCTGGAGGCTCGCTCATGGACACCAGGCGTCTTTACTCATTCGTGAAGATCGTGGATGCCGGGAGCATCACGCGTGCGGCCGACATCCTGCATATCGCGCAGCCCGCCCTCAGCCAGCAACTCTCGATGCTGGAGGCGCAGTTCAAACAGCAATTGCTGATCCGCAGCAAGCGCGGGGTGGCGCCGACCGAGGCGGGCCGCGCGCTGTACCGGCACGCGCAGCTCATCCTGCGCCAGGTCGAGCTGGCCCACTCGGCGGTCGATGTGTCCGGCCGGGCGCCGGCCGGCAGCGTCTCGGTGGGCCTGGCCCCGTACAGCATGGGCGCGGCGCTCGCGCTGCCGCTGCTGCGGACCGTGCGCGAGCGCTATCCCGACATCCTGCTGCACATCAACGAGAACTTCGGCGGCGTCATCAGCGAGGCGATCATGACCGGCCGCATGGACATGGCCTTCATCTACGGGGCCGGCCCGCTGCGGGGCGTGCAGTTCGAGCCGCTGCGCACCGAGGACCTGTTCCTGATCGCCGCGCCGGGCGGCGCCGCGCCGGCGTCCCGGGGCGAGGACGTCTCCCTTGAGGAGCTGGCCGACGTGGGCCTGCTGCTGCCCAGCCGCATCCACACCATCCGCCAGGTCGTCGAGGCCGCGTTCCACCAGGCCTCGCTCCAGCCGAGAGTGGTGGGCGAGATCGAGTCGGTGCTGACGCTGGTCAGCGCCGTCGGGGCCGACCTCGGGGCGACGGTGCTGCCCTGGTCGGCGGCGCGCGCCATCCTCGACGTACGGCACCTGGTGGTGCGCCGGATAGTGAACCCGACCATCCAGGTCAAACTGTCCCTCTGTACCTCCGACCATCAGCCGCTGTCGGAACCCGCCCATGCCGTGCACGACCTGTTTCACGAACTGATCGCCGCCTTCGGCGAGGGGGATTCCTCCTCCTCTTCCGCGGCTTCTTCCGCGGCCTGATCAGAGCCGGTTATTCCGACCGCCGATCGCGTCACACAAAACATCTATTGGTTGCCGAACCGCACGCTGACTAACGTTTTTCCGCACACCGACATCGTCCGATTCGCAAAGAACGGACAGCGCGAAAAGCGCTTGAAACGCGGTAGAAGCACTGGAGAAATAGATGAAGCAGCGTGTGCTCGTCACCCGTGCCGACCTCCCCGGTGGGGGTCTCGCCCGCCTGGCGTCCCGGGCGGAGGTCGTGCGCCGGCCCGGCGCGGGCAAGCCCGGCCCGGCGGAACTGGCCGAACGGGCCGAGGGCGCGGCTGCGATCCTGGCCCTGGGCAACGACCGGGTGGACGCCGCCCTGCTGGACGCCGCCGGGCCCGCGCTGCGCGTCGTCGCCCTGGCGAGCATGGGGTACGACGCGGTCGACCGGGAAGCGGCGGCGACGCGCGGCGTCGTGGTCACCCACACCCCAGGCGTGCTCGCCGAGACCACCGCCGACCTCGCCTTCGCCCTGATCCTGATGGCCCGCAGGCGGCTCGGCGCCGCCCGCGACGCGCTGGCCGCCGGGCGGTGGGACCTGTTCCGGATGGATGACTACCTGGGCCTGGATGTGCACGGCAGCACGCTCGGCCTGATCGGCTACGGCCAGATCGGGCGGGCCGTCGCCCGGCGCGCCCGGGGATTCGGCATGCGGCTGCTGCACCACGACCCGTACGCGCCCGCGGCCGCGGCCGATCCGGACTCCCGGGCCGTGGACCTGCCCACCCTCCTCGCCGAGGCCGACGTGGTCTCGCTGCACGTCCCGCTCACCCCGCAGACCCGCCATCTCATCGGCGCGGCGGAACTGGCCTCCATGAAGTCCACTGCCACACTGGTCAACACCTCACGCGGGGGCATCGTCGACGAAGATGCCCTGCTCCAGGCCGTACGGGACCGGGTCATCCACTCGGCGGCCCTGGACGTCTTCGAACGCGAGCCCATGGGGGCCGAGCTGTCACCGCTGGTCGGCGAACCCCATGTGATCACGCTCCCGCACATCGGTTCGGCCACCGAGGCCACCCGTGCCGCCATGGTGGACCTCGCGGTGGACAACGTCCTGGAGGTACTCGCCGGGCGACCGGCGCACACTCCGCTGCCGGGCAGCTCCCCCACCCCCGGCACACCGAATCGACGGCTCGACTGACGGCTCAACCGACGGCTCGCTGAACGCTCACAGAGCAGCTCACGTGATGGAGAGAAAGGACAGAAAGGGCACCCATGGACGTCACCGCTCGCATCGAGTCCGTGTACGCGCAGATCGTGCGCCGTAACCCCGGGGAAGCGGAGTTCCACCAGGCGGCGAGCGAGGTGCTGCACAGCCTCGCGCCCGCGCTCCGCGCGCATCCGGACCATCTCGACGCCCGGATCGTGGAGCGGCTGTGCGAACCGGAGCGGCAGATCATCTTCCGGGTGCCCTGGGTCGACGACCTGGGGGACATCCACGTCAACCGTGGCTTCCGGGTGGAGTTCAACAGCGCGCTCGGCCCCTACAAGGGCGGCCTGCGCTTCCACCCCAGCGTCAACCTGGGCATCGTCAAGTTCCTCGGCTTCGAGCAGATCTTCAAGAACGCGCTGACCGGGCTGTCGATCGGCGGCGGCAAGGGCGGCGCGGACTTCGACCCCAAGGGGCGCTCCGACGGCGAGGTCATGCGCTTCTGCCAGTCCTTCATGACCGAACTCCACCGGCACATCGGCGAACACACCGATGTGCCGGCCGGGGACATCGGGGTGGGCGGGCGCGAGATCGGCTATCTGTTCGGCCAGTACAAGCGGTTGACCAACCGCTTCGAGGCCGGAGTCCTGACCGGCAAGGGCACCGGCTGGGGCGGCTCCCACGCGCGCACCGAGGCCACCGGATACGGCACCGTCCACTTCGCCCAGGAGATGCTGCGCACCCGTGGGCGGGAGTTCGACGGCTGCGACGTGGTCGTCTCGGGCTCCGGCAACGTGGCCGTCTACGCCATCGAGAAGGTGCACGCCCTCGGCGGCCGGGTGGTGGCCTGCTCCGACTCCTCCGGTTACGTCGTCGACCGGGACGGAATCGACCTGGGCCTGCTCAAGGAGGTCAAGGAGGCCCGCCGGGCGCGGATCTCCGACTACGCCCGGGTCAAGGCGGGCGCGGTGTTCTCCGACCGGGGCTCGGTGTTCGAGGTGGACTGCGACATCGCCCTGCCCTGCGCCACCCAGAACGAGCTGGCCGAGCAGGACGCCGTCGCGCTGGTGAAGAACGGCGTGCTGGCCGTGGCCGAGGGCGCGAACATGCCCTGCACCCCGGCGGCGGTCGAGGTGCTGCGGGAGGCCGGGGTGCTCTTCGGCCCCGGCAAGGCCGCCAACGCCGGCGGAGTGGCCACCTCCGCACTGGAGATGCGGCAGAACGCCGCCCGTGACCGGTGGACCTTCGAGCAGACCGAGACCCGACTCGCCGCCGTCATGACCGATGTCCACGCGCTGTGCCGGGCCACCGCCGAGGAGTACGGAGCCCCCGACGACTACATCCTGGGCGCGAACGTCGCCGGGTATCTGCGGGTGGCGGAGGCCATGGCCGCGCACGGCGTGGTCTGACCTTCACCGCCTGTCGCCCTCCACCGCCTGTCGCCCTCACGCCGGGCACACCCGGCCGGACGGCTCCCCCGGCAGATAGGTGGCGCGTTCGCGCCGGGTGAGGTCCCGGTCGACCATCCCGCAGATCTTGCCGATCATCGCCGCCGGCCGCCGGAGGTCGAGGCAGCCTGCCCGAGCTGGACCGGAGCGGAAGCGACGCGGCACAGCAACTGGTGCCGTCGCACGCCGGGGACGGCGTGGTCGCCGTCTCCTGGGACCCGGTCAGCAGCAGGGTGGGCCCTGATGTGCTGGTCCTCACCGAGGCCCGGCCCTGAACACCTCAGAACGCCTCAGCTGGCCTCAGGGCGCGTGGGTCGTCGGGTCGGCGGCCACCGCCGGAGCGGCGGCCGGGTCCGCGGCGGCCGGCTTGCGGAGCAGCAGCAGCGCCGCGTCGTCGTGGAGCCGGCCGCCGACGTGTGCCAGCAGGTCCTCGTGGAGGGCGGCCAGGGTGCGGGACGGCTCGTCGCAGGCGTGCCGGGCCACCCGCTCGGTGAGCGGGTAGAACGCGCGGCCGCCGTCGCGGGCCTCGGTGACCCCGTCGGTGTACAGCAGCAACTGGTCGCCGTCGGAGAAGCCCAGCACCTGGAGGCTCGGGCGGCGGCCGACGAGGGAGCGCAGGCCCAGTGGCGGGGCCGGGTGGACCGGCTCGACCGCTGTGACACCTGCCGGGCCGACCAGCAGCGGCGGAGCGTGGCCGCAGTTGACGACCTCCATCCGGCCCGGCTGGGGGTATCCGGCGACCACGGCGGTGACGAAGTCGTCGGGGCCGAGGTTGCGGGCCAGGCTGCGCTCGATCCGCTCGACGACGTCCAGCAGGTCCGGCTCGTCGTACGCGGCCTCGCGGAAGACGCCCAGCACCAGCGCGGTGGTGCCGACGGCGGGCAGCCCCTTGCCGCGCACATCGCCGACGATCAGCCGGACGCCGTACGGGGTGGGCACCAGCGCGTACAGGTCGCCGCCGATCCGGGCCTCCGCGGCGGCGGCGCTGTAGCGCACGGCCACCTGGAACGGGCCGACGGTCGCGGGCACCGGCTTGAGCAGGGCGTTCTGGGCGGTCTCGGCGACCGAGCGGACGGCCGCGAGCACCCGTTCGCGGCGCCTGCGCAACAGGCTGGCCAGTGCGCTCGCCAGGGTGACGGCGACCAGCGTGACCAGCGTGACCGCCTGCTGGCGGACCGGCTCACCGGCCCGGGCACCGAGCACCGCGCCCAGCGCCGTGGCGAGGAAGCCGATGCGCAGCACGCCCCAGGGGCGGCAGGTGGCGGCGGCCAGCGCGGGGCCCACGGCGAGCAGCGGAAGCCAGCTCATCTCGGCGTCGCCGAGGAAGACGAGCAGCGCGACCAGGGAGGTGGTCAGCGCGGTCACGACGACCGCGATATACGCACCGCAGCGGGACTGGTCCAGGGAGGCAGCCCAGGATGCGGGGTCCGGCCGCCGGGTGGGCTGCCGATTCGTCCGATGGCCATGGTGATGGTCTCGGGCCTGGCTCATATCCGGGTCTGAACTCTCTCCGCTCGTGGCAGACACGCACACACTGATGTCCGCGATGCCCGTGATGTCCGTGTCCCCTAGATAACAGGAGTCCGGGCAGGGGCCACAAGGGTTCGAATTTCAGATGGTGAGCGAAAGGCCCCTCGTCACGCGGTCGCCGGTGGAGATCAGCCTGGCCCGGATCTCATCCAGGCGCGAGGACCCCAGGCGCGAGGACCCCACGCGCGAGGCCCGGTCCACCCGCAGCGAGACCCCGAGCGAGCCGAGCGTCTCCCCGCTGTAGACGGGCACCGCGAGACAGACCGTGCCGAGGGCGTACTCCTCGCGGTCGACGACGGGCGCGCCGGCCGGGGTGGTGGCGAGCCGCCGGAGCAGCTCGTCCCGGCGGGTGATGGTCCGGGGCGTGAGGTCGGCCAGCGGGTGCCGGGTCAGATAGTCCTGGCGGGACTCGGCGTCCAGCTCGCGCAGCACGCACTTGCCCAGGGCCGTGGCGTGTCCCGCCTCCTCGAACCCCACCCAGAGGTCGACCCGCGGCGCCCGCGGGCTGTCGACGATGTCGGCGACCCTGATCTCGCCGTCCTCGTAGAAGGTCAGATACGCGGCGACCGACAGGTCGTCCCGCAGCGCGGCGAGCGCGGGGCGGACGCGGACCAGCAGCGCCTGGCCGCGGCTTCCCGCGCTCAGGGCGTCGACCTTGTCCCCGACGACGAACCCGCCGTCGTCGAGCTTGCGCGCATACCCGTCGTGACACAGCGTGCGCAACAGGTGGTAGGTGGTGGCCAGGGGCAGCCCGACCTCGCGTGCGAGCTGTTTCGCCGGCGCGCCGCCCTCGTGCGCGCCGACGGCCTCCAGCAGGCGGAAGGCCCGCTGCACGGATGCGATGAGCGTAGGGGCCGCCTGGGCGCTCATGAGTCCAGCTTGCGCCGGGTGCGCGCGGCAGGCAAGGCCTGGCGGCGGCCCCCGAGCCCTGATCAGCCCAAGGTCAGAACCCTGGTCAGTGCGACGCCCGGCCCTGGTCAGCGCGGCGCCCGGCCCTGGTCAGCGCGGCACCCGCCTTCGGTCGGCTCAACTACGGCTGCTTCACGATTACTTCACACATCCGTCGGCTTGTTAAGTAACTCTTGTCACACCAGTTGGATCGTGTCATCGTGCTTTCCAATCATTCTCCGTCGATCACTTCCGCTTCCCACCCCGCCCGGAGCTCAAGTGCCCGTCGATTCGAAGTCGGCCCCCGAACCGCCCGCCGAGCGTCCCGAGTCGGACGTCGGCAGACGGGTGCACGCGTTCCGGCGCCTGCGCCGGATGTCGCTGCGCGCCCTCGCGGAGCGCAGCGACGTCAGCGGGAGCTTCCTCAGCCAGCTCGAGCGCGGGCGCAGCAGCGCCTCGATCTCGACGCTGGCGCGCATCGCCTCCGCCCTCGGCATCACCATGGCCGAGCTGTTCGACACCTCGGCCATCGGCCCCACACCCCTGCGCCCCCAGGACCGGCCGGTGCTCGACTGGGTCGGCGGCGGCCGCAAGACCTCGCTCACCCGAGAGCCGCTGTCCGGGTTCGGGGTGTACGAGGCCGAGTTCGCGCCGGGGGGCTCGACCGGGGACGAGCAGTACAGCCACCCCGGGTGGCACGAGGTGGTCGTGGTGCTGACCAACCAGGTGACCGTGCTGCTCGACACCGAGCGCTTCGTACTCGGCGAGGGAGACAGCCTGGACTTCGACTCCAGGCAGCCGCACCGCATCGTCAACGAGACCGATGCCCTGTCCGTCGTTCACTGGGTGCTGGGCCCCATACAGCCTGGCGACAAGGAGTAGCCGATGTCCCCCCGATCCCCACTCTCCGGAGCATTCCGCGGTACCCGGACCCGGCGGTCCACGATGGCCGGGACCGCCCTCGCGACCGTCGGTGTGCTGCTCACGGCCGGCTGCGCGCAGGGGGGACCCGGCAAGGACGCCGACTCGGCCGACCTCGTCGGCCAGCCGGCGGGCACGGTCAAGAAGGACGCGCTCAAGGGCGTCCGGATGACCTATGTGTCGTACGGCGGGGGCATGCAGGACGGCCAGGAGGGCGCGTTCGTCAAACCGTTCGCCAAGGATTCCGGCGCCGATGTGCTCACCGACGGTCCCACCGACCCCGCCAAGATCAAGGCGCAGGTGAACTCGAAGAACGTGCTGTGGGACGTGGTCGACACCACGCCGTGGGACGCCGCGGCCAACTGCGAGACGCTGTACGAAAAGCTGGACTACAAGATCATCAACACCGGCCAGCTGCCGACCCAGACGCCCGAGTCCCCCTGTATGGTCCCCGCGCTGATCTACGGGTACGGCCTCTACTACGACGCCGACAAGTACGGCGACAACCCGCCCACGAGCTGGGCGGACTTCTTCGACACCGAGAAGTTCCCGGGCAAGCGGGGCGTCGACGGCCGCCCGACCCCCACCCCGGGCATATTCGAGGCGGCCCTGCTGGCCGACGGCGTGGGCCCGAGCAAGCTGTACCCGCTGGACACCAAGCGGGCGCTGCGCAAGTGGGACGGCATCAAGTCCGACCTCACGTACTGGAAGACCGGCGCTCAGCAGACCCAGATCGTGCAGTCCGGCCAGGCGGACATGGTGATGGCCTGGAGCGGCCGCATCTACGAGGCCAATGCCAACGGCGCGAACTTCCGCCCGGTGTGGAACAACAGCTTCACCCTGTACGACGTGTTCGCCGTGCCGAAGGGCTCGAAGAACACCAAGGCCGCGATGGGCCTGATCAACTACGCGCTCGGTGAGGAGCAGCAGACCAGGCAGTCGGAGTACACCAGCTACGCGCCGGTCAACGTCAACTCCAAGCCCACGCTGTCCCCGCAGGCCCAGAAGCTCGACCCGACGCAGGAGAAGGTGCTCAACCAGTCCATCACCCCGGACTTCACCTACTGGGGCAAGAACCGGGACAAGCTGTCCACAGCCTGGTCCGACTGGCTGAACCGATGACAGCGCTCTCCCCCGGTACCACGCCCGGCCGGCCCGACCGGCCGGCCGGGCGGGCCCGGGGCTCCTCCGCCATCACGGAGCGGGCCCCGGGCTCCCGGCGCTGGCTGCTGATCGTGCCGACGGCGCTGCTGGTGCTGGCCGGCTTCGTCTACCCGGTCGCCACGATCGTGGTGCGCAGCGTCACCCAGCCGGAGCCCGGGCTGCAGAACTTCTCCTGGCTGCTGCACGACGCCACCTCGCTCGAGGTGCTGGGCCGCACCCTGACCGTCGCCGCCGTGGCCACGCTGATCACCCTCGTGCTCGGCTATCCGTACGCGTATCTGATGACCGTGTCCGGGCCGGCGCTGCGCGGGCTGCTGATGCTGGCCGTGCTGATGCCGTTCTGGACCAGCCTGATGGTGCGCGTCTTCGCCTGGGTGATCATCCTCCAGGACCACGGCGTGCTCAACACCGTCCTGGACGCGCTGGGCCTGGGCAAGACCCATCTGCTCGGGACCACGACGGGCGTGCTGATCGGCATGTGCCAGATCCTGATGCCGTTCATGGTGCTGCCGCTGTTCAACGCGATGCGCTCGATCGACCGGCGGGTGGTACAGGCCGGCATGATCTGCGGCGCGCCGCCCTGGAAGGCGTTCTGGCGGGTCTTCGTCCCGCTGTCGCTGCCGGGGGTGTTCGCCGGGTCGCTGATGGTGTTCATCCTCTCGCTCGGCTTCTACATCACCCCCGCCGTGCTCGGCTCGCCCCGCCAGGAGCTGCTGCCCAACGCGCTGTACACGCAGATCAGCGAGTTGCTGAACTGGGGCCGCGGCGGGGCGCTCGCGGTCGCGCTGCTGCTCACCGCCGGTGTGCTGCTCGCGGTGACGGCCTGGGTGTCCAAGCGGGTGACCGGCAAGTCGGCCGGGGTCACGGGAGGTCTGGAGCTGTGAGCAGGCGAATCCCCCTGAAGATCTTCGGCGCGCTGGTCGCGCTCTGGCTGGTCGCCCCGACGCTGGTGGTGATCCCGCTCAGCTTCACCGGGCAGCGCTCGCTGGCGTTTCCGCCCGAGCGCTGGTCTCTGCGGTGGTACGAGAACTTCTTCTCGGACAGCCGCTGGGTGGACGATCTGCTGAACTCGTTGCAGATCGGCGCCCTCGTCGGGGTGCTGGCCACGGTGGCGGGCACGGCCGCGAGCTACGCCCTGACCCGCGGCCGGTTCCGGGGCCGCGGCGCGGTGGGCGCGCTGCTGATCGCCCCGATGCTGGTGCCCACGGTCGTCTTCGGCGTGGGCGTCTACGCCCTGTTCCTCCAGCTGCGGCTGGTGGGGACGTTCACCGGGTTCCTGGTCGCGCACACCGTGCTGGCCCTGCCGTTCGTGATCATCCCGGTCTCCTCGGTGCTGTCGCGGTTCGACACCACGCTGGAGCGCGCGGCGGAGATCTGCGGGGCGAGCCGGGCGCGCGCCTTCATCAGCGTCACCCTGCCGGTGATCGCACCCGGTCTGCTGTCCGGGTTCATGTTCGCCTTCGTGACCTCCTTCGACGAGGTCGTGGTGTCCATGTTCATCTCCAGCCCCTACCTGGAGACCCTGCCGGTGCGGATGTACAGCAGCATCCAGCGCGACGTCGATCCCACCATCGCCGCCGCGGCCACCCTCATCATCTGCTTCACCAGCGCGCTGATCGCGATCGCGCTGCTCGCACAATCCCGGAGGCGACGTGTCAGCTGACCTCAAGCGCGGCGAGGGCCGGCGGAACCTCAAAAACAGCGGGGCCGCCGACCTCAAGCGCAGCGGGGCCGCCGTCGAACTGCGCGGCCTGACCAAGACGTACGGGTCGAGCCAGGCCGTGCGCGGCATCGATCTCACCATCGAGCCGGGCGAGTTCATGACGTTCCTGGGCCCCAGCGGCTCGGGCAAGACGACCACGCTCAACATGATCGCCGGGTTTGTCCCGCCGACGTCGGGCGACATCCTGGTCGACGCCAAGCCGCTGAACGCCGTGCCCCCGCACCAGCGCGAGATGGGCATGGTCTTCCAGGGGTACGCGCTGTTTCCGCACCTGAGCGTGTGGGACAACATCGAGTTCCCGCTGCGGCAGCGGCGGATGCCGAAGGCCGAGCGCCGCGAGCTGGTGCGCGCGGCGGTGCGGACCGTACAGCTGGAGGGGTTCGAGCGGCGCCGCCCCGCCCAGCTGTCCGGCGGCCAGCAGCAGCGCGTCGCCTTCGCCCGGGCCATCGTCTACCGGCCGCCGGTGCTGCTGATGGACGAGCCGCTGGGCGCGCTGGACAAGAAGCTCCGCGAGGCCCTTCAGGAGGAGATCCGGGAGATCCACCGCAAGGTCGGCACCACCTTCCTCTACGTCACCCACGACCAGGAGGAGGCGCTCACCCTCTCGGACCGGATCGCCGTCTACAACGACGGGCGGATCGTGCAGGTCGGCACCGCCGAGGAGCTGTACGAGCGGCCGGAGTCGCTGTTCGTCGCCCAGTTCCTCGGCGAGTCCACGCTGCTGCGCGGCGTCGTCCACCCCGACGACCCGGGGCGGCTGCACGCGGGCACATACGGCATCCCGCTCCCGGGCGGACACGCGGTGCGCGGCGACGCCGTCGTGGTGATCCGCCCCGAGCGGCTGCGGCTGTCGGCCGAGCACCCCGCCCCCGGCCGGGCCGCGGTGCCGGTCACCGTGCGCGACGAGACGTATCTCGGCCACTCGCGCAAGCTGACCGTCGCCCTGCCCGGCGGGGGCGCCGGGCTGGTCCGGGAGGGCCCCGGCACCGCCTCCGGGCTGCGCGTCGGCGACACCGGCTTCGCCACCTGGGACCCGGCCGTCGCCGCCGTGGTCCCCGCTACATGACCTATGTGTGAGGACAACCGAAGTGATCAACGGTCAGGTCTCCTTCTGGATGCGGGACACCGCCGGCCCTGACGGCGCCGCCCACCCCGAGCGGCCCCCGCTGGACGGGGACACCACGGTCGACGTGTGCGTCGTCGGCGCCGGATACACCGGGCTGTGGACCGCGTACTGGCTGCGCCAGGCGCTGCCCGACGCCTCGATCCTCGTGGTCGAGGCGCACCACGCCGGCTACGGCGCCTCCGGCCGCAACGGCGGCTGGCTCTCCGGCAAGATGATCGGGCTCTCCCGCCATATGGCCGAGGGCCCCGGGGGCCGGCAGGCGGTGCTCGAACTGCGGCGCGCGGCCGTCGACGCGTTCGACGAGATCCTCGGGATCATGGCCGATCACGACGTGGACGTGGACGCCGTGCACGGCGGCTATCTGACGATCGGCCGCACCCCCTCCGAACTGGCCCGGCTCCGGGCAGCGGTGGCCGCCGAACGCACCTGGGGCATGACCGAGGACGACGTACGGCTGCTGTCCGCGGCCGAGACGGCGGGCCGGATCAGCATCGACGGGGTGCTCGGCGCCGTGTACAGCCCGCACAACGTGCGGCTGCACCCCGGAAAGCTGGTCACCGGCCTCGCCTCGGCCGTCGAAGCCGCCGGGGTCCGGATCGCCGAGCGCACCCCGGCGCTGGACATCCTCCCCGGACAGGTGCGCACCGCGCACGGCACCGTACGGGCCCGCCACATCCTGCGCGCGACCGAGGGATACACCGCGCGGCTGCCCGGCCGCCGCCGGGACATGCTGCCGATGAACAGCTCGATGGTGATCACCGAGCCGCTGTCGGAAACGGACTGGAAGAACATCGGCTGGGCCGGCTCCGAGGCACTCTCCGGCGCCCAGCACACCTACTTCTACGCCCAGCGCACCGCCGACGGCCGGATCGCCCTGGGCGGCCGCGGCCTCCCGTACCGCTTCGGCTCCCGGGTCGACCGGGACGGCCGGCTGGACCGCTGGACCATCGGCCAGCTGGAGGGGGTGCTGCGCGGCCTGTGGCCCGACGTGCGGTTCGAGCTCGCGCATGCGTGGTGCGGCTCGCTGGGCGTACCGCGCGACTGGTCCCCCTCGGTGGTGTGGGACCCGGCGACGGGCCTCGGCCACGCCGGGGGCTACGTCGGACAGGGCGTCACGGCCGCCTATCTGGCCGGCCGGACCCTCGCCGACCTCGTGACCGGAAAGGACACCCGCTACACCCGCCTGCCGTGGTCGGGCCGGAACTCCCCGCGCTGGGAGCCGGAGCCGCTGCGCTGGCTGGGCTCGTACGCGATGTACGGCCTGTACCGCATCGCCGACCTCAGCGAGGGCAGCACCCGCCACGAGCGCACGTCGACCTTCGCGCGGCTGGCCGACACGATCACCGGCCGGCACTGAGCCCCTCTTTTTATGGGCTCGTTCGCGCGGTGACGGCGATCCCGGCGACCACCAGGGCGGCCGTGATCAGGCCGGTGGCCAGGACCGGGGCGCCGGTGAAGGTCACGGCGAGCACCAGCAGCGCGGCGGCGGGGAACAGCGCGGTGTGCAGCAGGGCGACGCGGTGCGGCCGTACGTGCAGGAACCACAGCGCGAGCAGGAAGACCGCCACCGGGACGGTGACGGTGGCGCCCGCCGCCGTACGCCCGATGTGCGCGTGGTGGGTCACCTGGTCGACGTTGACCGCGATGCCCGCGCCGATCGCGGCCGCCGCCCCGAAGACGAAGTAGTGGCCGTAGCCCCAGACGAAGGCGATCCGGGACGAGGTGAGGAAGCTCGCGGCGGGCTTGGCGAAGTACAGCCACCACAGGGAGAACACCGTCAGCAGCCCGCCGCCCGCGACCGCGTACAGCTCGCCGCCCGCCTGGTGGGCGTCCACCGCCTTCTGCACCGCCATGGTCGCGGCCAGCACCGACTCGCCGAGCACGATGATGGTGAACAGGCCGTACCGCTCGGCGATGTGGTGCGGATGCCAGGGCGTCTTCCGGACGCGCTCGGCCCACACCGGCACACACAGGTCGAACAGCGCGACGACGGGGAACAGCGGCATCCACCACGAGGAGGGCAGGAACAGCCAGCCGATCCACAGCGCCTGTGCGACCGCGAGCCCCAGCGCCATCCGGTAGGCGGTCCGGCGGCCCTCTGGGTGGGAGCGGCCCGCCCGCAGCCACAGCGAGACGAGCGCCAGCCGCATGATGATGTAGCCGCTCGCGACGATGGCGAAGTCGTGGTGTGAGAAGGCCCGCGGCACGCCCGCGGCCAGCACCAGCGCGCCGGTGATCATCACCAGGACCACGCCCCGGTACACCGCGTCGTCGACGTCGTACGCGGAGGCGAACCAGGTGAAGTTCATCCACGCCCACCAGATCGCGAAGAACACCGCCAGGTAGCTGGGGACCGCGCTCGCCACATGCCCGTCGGAGAGGTAGTGGTGCGTCTGGGCGGCGACCTGGGCCACCGCCACCACGAAGCATAGGTCGAAGAAGAGCTCCAGCGGCGTGGAGGCCCGGTGTTCCTCCGCCGTGTCGCGCGCGGTCATCCGCCGGAACCAGGCGGAACGGGCGGGCCGGGCGGGTCCGGATCCTGCGGGGCGGTCGTTCATCGTGGGGCTGCCTGTCTCTCCGGTGCCGGTGCGAATGCGTGTGGGGAAATGTAACCGCCGTCCCCTTCACCCCTTCGGCCCGGCTGCGCGCGCGGGCGCGGGCCGGTTCGCCCATGCTGGGCCCGGGAGGGCCGCCGAGCCACCGGAAGGACAGGGCCGATGAGGCTTGTCGTCGATCTCAACCGGTGCCAGGGGTACGCGCAGTGCGTCTTCCTGGCGCCCGACGTGTTCGCCCTGAACGGGGAGGAGTCGCTGCGGTACACGCCTTACGCCGACGACGCGCGCCGTGAGCAGGTGGCCGACGCGGTGGCCGCCTGCCCGGTCCAGGCGATCCTGATGGACGACGTGCCCCCGGTGGCCTCCGATGTCCACCAGTGACAACAGCCTGGCGCGGCTGCGGCGCGAGGGGCGGATCGTGATCGTCGGCGCCTCCCTGGCCGGTCTGCGCGCCGCGGAGACCCTGCGCGAGGAGGGCTTCACCGGCTCGCTCACGCTCATCGGCGACGAGCCCGACCAGCCGTACGACCGTCCGCCGCTGTCCAAGCAGGTGCTGGTGGGCAGCGCGGCCGCGGACCGCACCACGCTGCCCCGGCGCCGGGCGATCGACGCCCACTGGCGCCTGGGGACCGCCGCCACGGGGCTGGATCTGACGGCCCGCCGGGTGCGCCTGGCCGACGGCGACGAGGTGCCGTACGACCGGCTGCTGATCGCCACCGGCGTCCGCTCCCGCCCCTGGCCGCACCCCGCCGAAGCCGAGCTCGACGGCGTCTTCGTGCTGCGCACCAGCCGGGACGCGGCGCGGCTGCGGCGGCGGCTCATGGCCGGGCCCCGGCGGGTGCTGGTCATCGGCGGCGGCTTCACCGGCTCGGAGATCGCCTCCGCCTGCCGGGAGTTGGGGCTGCCCGTCACCGTCGCCGAGCGCGGCCCGACGCCGCTGGTGGGCGCCCTGGGCGGGGTGATCGGCCAGGTCGCGGCGGAGCTGCAGCGGGCGCACGGCGTCGATCTGCGCTGCTCGGTCATGGTCACCGGGCTGGAGGGGGACGCGGCCGGGCGGCTGCGGCGCGCCCATCTGTCCGACGGCACCGCCCTCGACGTGGACCTGGCCGTGGTCGCGCTCGGCGCCGTCCGCAACACCGAGTGGCTGGCCGGATCGGGGCTCGGCGCCGGGCCCCGGGGGGTCGCGTGCGACGCCGGGTGCCGGGCGTTCGACGTCCGGGGCCTGGTCACCGACGACGTGTTCGTGGCCGGGGACGTCGCCCGGTCCCCGCATCCGCTCTTCGGCTACCAGTTCCTGTCCCTCGAACACTGGGGCAACGCCGTCGCGCAGGCCGAGGTCGCGGCGCACAACATGATCAGTGCCGGCCCGGACCGCCGCCCCCACCTGTGGGTCCCCGCCTTCTGGTCCTCGCAGTTCGGGGTGAACATCAAGTCCGTCGGGGTGCCCTCGCTGGGCGAGGAGATCCTGATCGCCCAGGGGGCGCTGGCCGAGCGCAGCTTCACCGGCGTCTACGGCTACCAGGGCCGCGTCATCGCCGCCGTCACCTTCGACCAGGCCAAGTGGCTGGACTTCTACCGGCGGCAGATCGAGACGGCCGCGCCCTTCCCGCCGCCCTTCCGCTCCGTCGACCGGCGGCCCGACGGGCTGCGCCCGGTCCCCGCCGACTTCCCCGACCCCTCCCTGCCGACCCACGGGCCGACCGTGACCCTCAGCGGCTACTCACCCACCGACCGGCGGATCGTCTTCACCCCCGCCCGGGTCTGACCCCCCACCCGGAAGGACTCTCCGTCATGACGCACGGCACGTATCTGCGGCAGATCACCGACTACGCCAACCGCGCCGACCCCTACCCCATTTACGCCGAGCTGCGGAAGACGCCCGTGCTGCGGGACGAGGGCGGCCCGTACCTCGTCAGCACGTACTGGGAGATCCACGGCCTGCTGCACGACCCGCGGCTCAGCTCGGACCCCCGCAACCTCGACCCGGAGGCCGCGGACCTGGTCGCCGTCGACGAGGAGGACGACCCGAGCCTGGCGCCGAGCTTCCTGCGGCTCGACCCGCCCGAGCACGACCGGCTGCGCCGGATCGCGACGTACCCCTTCGGGCCGCCGCACACCCCGCGGCGGATCCACGACATGCGCGGCGAGCTCGCCGGGATCGTCTCCGGCCTCATCGACGAGTTCCAGGGCCGGGACCGGGTCGACCTGGTCGACGACTTCGCGTACCCCTTCCCGGTGACCGTGATCTGCCGGCTGCTCGGGGTGCCCCGCAACGACGAGCCGCTCTTCCACGACTGGGCCGACACCATCGCCTCCAGCCTCGACCCCGCCGCGGGCGCGGACGTCGCCGAGCGGCGCCGCGCCGTCCGGAAGGCCCGTACCGAACTGGGCATGTACCTGTCCGAGCTGATCGAGGAACGCCGCCGCGCACCGCGCGAGGACATGCTCTCCTCGCTCGTCCACGGGGACGGTCCGGACGGCCGGATGACCCACGCCGAACTGGTCAGCACCGCCGTGCTGCTGCTGATCGCCGGGCACGAGACGACGGTCAACCTGATCACCAACGGGATGCTGACCCTGCTGCGCCACCCCGACGTCCTCAAGCGGCTGCGCGACGATCCGCGCCTGGCCGTCCCGCTGGTGGAGGAGGTGCTGCGCTACGAGCCCCCGGTCCAGCTGCTGCCGCAGCGCACCCCGCTCACCGACATCGACATCGCGGGCGTCACCATCCCCAAGGGCGCGGCCGTCTGGCTGATCCTGGCCTCCGGCAACCGCGACCCGCGGCGCTTCCCCGACCCCGACCGGTTCGATCCGGACCGCAAGGACAACCAGCACCTGGGCTTCGGCAGCGGCATCCACATCTGCTACGGCGCGCCGCTGGCCCGGCTGGAGGGGCAGCTCGCGCTGGCCGAGCTCGCCCGCCGGCTGGAGAACCCCCGGCTGCTGGAGGACCCGCCCCCGTACCGCCAGAACGCGCTGCTGCGCGGTCCGCGGCACCTGCCCGTCGAGTTCGACGGCGTACGCGCGGCACGGGAACCCTGAAAGCGGCGCTGGCGGATGCGGATGGCGAAGGTTAGGCGGCACGCCTGAAGCGGGCAAAGCGGGCCGTCGCCTCGGCGAGGTCCACGATCGGGTCGGGGTAGGCCAGGGCGGCGCGGTCCGGGCCGGGCAGCCGCCAGGGGCGGTGCACGGCCGGGCCCTGAACGGCGGCGAGTTCGGGCACCCAGCGGCGTACGTACTCCCCTTCGGGGTCGTGGCGCAGCGCCTGGGTGAGCGGGTTGAGGATCCGGTTGGGGCGGGTGTCGGTGCCGGTGCCGGCCACCCACTGCCAGTTGAGCTGGTTGTTCGCGAGGTCGCCGTCCACCAGCAGCGCGAGGAAGTGCCGGGCTCCGGTGCGCCAGTCGAGGTACAGGGTCTTCGCCAGGAAGCTCGCCGCCAGCAGCCGCGCCCGGCCCGGCATCCAGCCCTCCTGCCTCAGCTGACGCATCGCCGCGTCCACGACCGGACAGCCGGTCAGCCCCTCGCACCAGGCCGCGACCTCATCCGCGTCGTCTCGCCAGCGGTCGTGCCGCGGACGGTAGTCGCGGTGGGCGGCGTCCGGGCGCGCGGCCAGGACCTGGTAGTGGAAGTCCCGCCAGGCCAGCTGGCGGACAAAGGCCTCGGCCCCCGGGCCGTCCGCTTCCAGGGCCCGGCACGCCACCTCCACCGGCGACAGACAGCCGAAGTGCAGATAAGGGGAGAGCCTGGAGGTGGCGTCCCCGGCGAGATCGTCCTGCCGCTCGGCGTAGTCGGCCAGCGGGCCCGACGCCCAGCGCCGCAGCCTGCGGCGGGCCGCCGTCTCTCCCCCGGCGGGCAGGTCCGGGGAGGCCGCGCCCGGGGCCAGGGACGCCGCGGTGGGCAGGGCGGCGGAGCGGATCGAGGGCACGCGGACCGCGCGCGGCGCGGGGAGCCGGGCGCGCCAGGTCTCGCCGCGCCATCGGCGGTAGTACGGGGTGAACACCGCGAAGTGGTCCTTGCCGTGGCACCTGCCCGACTCGCCGTGGCCCCTGCCCGAGGGGACCAGCGCGCCGGGCGCGACCACCGTCACCGCGCCGTCGTGCACCCGCAGCTCCCGCCCCGCGCCGGCCAGCGCCGCCCGCAGCCGCTCCTCCCGCCGCGCCGCGTAACCGCTCACCCCGCCCGCCATATGCACCGCCCCGGCCCCGGTCCGCTCCGCCACCCGGCAGGTCTCCTGGACCACCTCCCCGCGCCGGACGACCAGCCGTCCGCCGCGCGCCCGCAGCGCCGCGTCGAGATCGGCGAGGCAGTCGGCGAGAAAGGCCGCCCTATTGGGCACGACGAAATCGGCTTCCCGTATCCCGGAATCGACGACGAACAGCGGCACCACGCTCTCCGCCTCCCGCAGCGCGCCGTACAGCACCGGGTTGTCGTGCACCCGCAGATCCGCGGTGAACAGGGCGACGCTCACGCGCACCGGCACTCACCCCCGCTCAGCCGGGCACGGCCGCGTGCGCCTCGGCCCTGGCGGCGACGTCCCGGGCCATGCCGTCGAAGACCAGACCGCCGCAGGCCGCGCCGCCCCAGCCGCACAGTTGGCCGGTCAGTCCGTGCGGCTCGAAGACGGCGTGCTGCCGGTACACCGCGCCGCCCGCCCCGTCCTCGCCCACCGAGATCTCCAGCCACGCCGGTCCGGGCAGCGGCAGCTCGGACCTCAGCCGCAGCCGCCGTCGCGGCTCCACCTCCTCCACCCGCCAGAAGCGCAGCCGGTCCCCGGCTCGCAGCGGCGCCGCCTCCCGGCGGCCGAGGTGCAGACCCGCCCCGCCGACCACCGTGTCCAGCCAGCCGCGCAGCGCCCACGCGGGCGGCAGGGACTGCCAGCGGTCCCCGCGCGCGATCCCCTCCACCGCCTGCCAGAGCTCCTCCGGCGCGGCGTCCACCACCCGTTCGCGGTGGTCGACGCGGCGGCTGCCGCCCGCCCAGGGCGGGTCCGTCGGCAGCGGATCGCTCGGCGCGGCCGGGGCGGCGGGGGACCGCAGCGCCAGCCGCAGCGCCTGGTCCAGGGGGAGCGGGCCGCCGAGCGGGCCGGCTGCGCTTCTGGCGGGTGGTGGCACGTGGCGGGCGATGTCCCCCTCCCGGCAGACCACTTCATGCCGCAGCGACTCCACCAACGGGCGGGCGAGGGCGCCCGGCACGGGCGTGACCAGGCCGACCCACAGGCTGGAGAGCCATGGGGTGAGCACCGGCACGGGGATCACCAGCCGCCGCGGCAGCCGGGCGACGGCCGCGTACCGCCGCATCATGTCGCGGTACGTGACCACGTCCGGCCCACCGATGTCGAAGGCGCGGTTCACCTCGTACGGCAGCCGGGCGCAGCCCACCAGCAGCCGGAGCACATCGCGGACGGCGATCGGCTGGGTCCGGGTGCGCACCCAGCGCGGAGTGACCATCACCGGGAGCCGTTCGGTCAGATGGCGCAGCATCTCGAACGAAGCCGAACCCGAGCCGATGATCACACCGGCCCGCAGTACGGCGGTGGGCACTCCCGAGGCCAGCAGGACGCGGCCCACCTCGGCCCGCGAGCGCAGATGGGGCGAGAGGTCGCACTCGGGCACCCCGGATGGGGTCAGCCCGCCGAGGTAGACGATCCGCCGGACCCCCGCGGCGCGCGCCTGCTCCCCGAAGATCCGGGCCGCCCGGCGGTCGGTCTCCTCGAAGCCGGGGCCGGTCCCCAGCGAGTGCACCAGGTAGTACGCGACGTCCATACCCTCCATGGCCGCCCGCACGGACCGCGCGTCCATGACGTCCCCGCGCGCCTGCCCCACCCGCGCCGCCCAGGGGTGCCGGCGCAGCTTGTCGGGCGAGCGAGCCAGGCAGCGCACCGTATGCCGGGCCGCCAGCAGCTCGGGCACCAGCCTGCTGCCGATATAGCCGGTCGCTCCGGTGACCAGGCAGCGCGGCGGCGGGGACGACGGGGACGACGGGGACGACGGGCCGAGACTGCGGCGATCTGCCATGCCGAACTCCGTGAACTGAGCGGCTGCGCGCACCTGCGCGACTCCATGGCCTCCCCCTTGCCATGCTCCGGGCCTCCGTCGGGCGGCGCAACCGCCGGGCGCGTGGAGTGGCCGCCCGCCGAAGGCCGTCGGAGGATGAGAGCAAGCGATGTTTGGAGGGCACGGTGTTCGAGGCCGACGACATCCGGAAGTGGCGCGACCACGACGTGGTGGACAGCGCCAGCCGCAAGATCGGCACATTGGAGTCGATCTATGTGGACACCGCCACCGACCAACCCGCCTTCGCGACCGTCACCGTCGGCATGCCGACCCGGCGGCGACTGGTGTTCGTCCCCCTCGAGGGCGCGACCGTGGGCCCGGGCTATCTGAAGGTCACCTATCCCAAGGACCAGGTGCGCGGCGCCCCGTCCATCGGCACCGACGCCGTGCTGCCCGCCACGGAGGAGGAGGCGGTCTTCAGCCACTACAAGCTGAGCTATCGGCCGGGCACCGGCGGCGAGCGGCGGCTGGCCCGCCCCTGAGCGGGAGAGGGTGCAACGGGCTGCTCTACCTGCTGATCGAGACAGCCCGGGCAGCACAAAACCTGCGAGGTGGGCTCCCTTCGCCGGCATTGTCCGGATCAGGTGCTGGAGGTCGCCTTCCGGTCTCCCCGACCTTCTGGCCTCTCAGCCCGGCCATCTAGGACGCGTCCTCTCCAGAAAACCTCTCCGTTCCGAAGAACCGAAGTCCTTCTTCCTGGAGTACCGACGTTCTCTTTCCTGAACGTGTCTCCGGTCGAGCTCCCTCGCTCGCCCCGCAGGCTGTTAATTACGTTACTCCCGCACCTTCTGCGCGACTAGTCCCGGTCAAACATTTTTTCCCGATTTGCCGACTTTTTCGCTTCTGCCCCCTCGACGCACCCCCCGGAACGGGCCAGAACGGGTCCGGAACGGACTCGGAGCGGACTCGGAGCGGGCGACAGCGGCCCGGCACTCCCGCGCCTTGGCTGCGCCGGGTGCCGCTTGCCCGGTAGGCTTTCCGTGTGATCTTCAAGCGCATCGGAAACGGTCGGCCGTACCCCGACCACGGCCGGGAAAGCACCCGCCAGTGGGCGGATGTCGCCCCACGCCCGGTACGTCTTGACCAACTGGTCACCACGAAGCAGCAACTCGACCTCGAGACGCTGCTCGCGGAGGACTCGACGTTCTATGGGGACCTCTTCGCCCATGTCGTGAAGTGGCAGGGCGACCTGTATCTGGAGGACGGGCTGCACCGCGCCGTGCGCGCCGCGCTCCAGCAGCGCCAGGTGCTGCACGCGCGCGTCCTGGAACTCGGCTGACCGGCCGGCCACACCCCCGCTTGCCGACCGCCGCCACGACGGGCCCGTTGGCCCTTTCGGGTTGGGCTGGGCGGCAACCATTGATCATTTAGTAGGCATCGTCACCGAGCCGCACTACGCTGCGCCTATGAGCATGCTCACCCCTCCCGGCATGGGCGGAAAGTACCGCATCACGGGCAACCGATACCCGCGTATGCGCCGACCCCGAGGCCGCCGTCGGCTCGTGTTCGCCGCGATGGGTACGGTCGTCGCCCTCGGCCTGGTCGGCTGGGGAACGCTCCAGCTCATCGACGTGTTCTCGGGCGGCGGCGACGACAAGACGGTGCGCGCGGCGCGGGGCACGGCGGACTGCAAGCGCGAGCTCGCCAAGGGCCACGACAAGGGCCACGACAAGGCCGCGCGCACGGCCCCGAAGGCCCCGAAGTCGCTGCCGAAGCCCGCCGAGATCACCGTCAACGTCTACAACGCCACTCCGCGCACGGGGCTGGCCAAGGACACCGCCGACGAGCTGCGGAAGCGCGGCTTCAAGATCGGAAAGGTGGGCAACGCGCCCGGCGCGTACGACAAGAAGGTCAAGGCCCCCGGGATGCTGCTCGGCGCCCCGGCGGCCACAGACGGACCCTTCGACGTACTCGCCACGCAGCTCGCGGGCGCCCAGACGAAGAACGACGGGCGCCCGGGCAAGGACGTCGACCTGATCATCGGGAACGGCTTCAAGGACCTGGTCAAGCAGAAGGACGCCGTCAAGGCGCTGGCCGCCCTGGCCGCACCGAAGCCGTCGTCCTCCGCCCCGGCCTGCTGACGCCCCGGCCCGCTGACGTCCCGGCCCGCGCCGGTCAGGCCACTGAGGCCGCCGCTCAGCCGGCCGTCCCGTACATCCGATCCCCGGCGTCGCCGAGCCCGGGGACGATGTACCCGTTCTCGTTCAGCCGCTCGTCGACCGACGCGGTGACCACCGTGACGGGCGCGCCCGCCAGCTCGCGCTCAAGGGTCTCCACACCCTCGGGCGCGGCCAGCAGACACAGGGCGGTGACATCGTCGGCACCCCGCGATATCAGCTCCCCGATCGCCGCGACGAGCGTCCCGCCGGTCGCGAGCATCGGGTCCAGCACATACGCCTGACGGCCCGAGAGGTCCTCGGGCATCCGCGTCGCGTACGTCGACGCCTCCAGCGTCTCCTCGTCGCGGATCATGCCCAGGAAGCCGACCTCGGCGGTCGGCAGCAGCCGCACCATGCCGTCCAGCATCCCCAGGCCCGCCCGCAGGATCGGCACCACCATGGGGCGCGGGTGGGACAGCCGCACCCCGGTCGTCGCCGTCACCGGGGTCTCGATGTCGACCTGCTCGGTGCGCACGTCCCGGGTCGCCTCGTACGCGAGCAGGGTGACCAGCTCGTCGGCGAGCCGCCGGAAGGTGGGGGAATCGGTGCGCGTGTCGCGCAGCGTGGTGAGTTTATGCGCCACCAGCGGGTGGTCGACGACATGAATCCGCATGGCATCGACAGTAACCGAGCACCCTGACACCCACGCCGCCCGGCCGCCCTTCCGGCCCCTTCCGCCCCCTTCCGGCCGCTGCCGACGGTGTGTCGGGCGGCCCGGATGCGCCAGGTGCCCGCACACGCGGACGTTCCGCTGGTGAGGCCCCGCGGCGGGCCCGTACCGGTCCGTTTCGGTCCGCGTGAGTTACATCTCTTTGGACTGGTGCACGACGCAGCGCGGAAGACCTCTCGCGAAGCGATGGTTTCTGCCACGATTCCGATTGGGGCGGGGCACTGTCCCGCCCGCCCCAGCACGCCTATGACCAGTGGGAGAGTCACGGTGTACTTCGCCGCATTGCTCGCGCGCACCGCAGAAGGGTGGGAAGCGAGCGACACAGAGCTCGATGACGTGGAGACCCTGACGGATCTGATCGAACTGGCCCGTGAGGCCTCAGACGACGACACGGTGCTGGCCTTCATCGAACACGAAGACGCGTGGTTCGGCGTCGTCCGCGTGGACGGCGAGGAGGATCCGCACATCTATGTATCGGACGCCGCCGCGGCCGCCCGCAGTTCGTACGGCCAGATGCTCACCGACGAGCTGCTCGGCCGGGGCCCCGACGAGGACCTGGACAGCCTCGTCGACCTGGACGGCACCGAGGACGGCGAACCCGACGCGAACGACGACGAGGACGCCGACCCGGACGCGCCGGTCCCGGCGGGCCCGCTCGGCGACGCCGACATCCTGGCCGACCTCGGCATGGACGAGAAGGAGCTGAAGGCCCTGGACGGGGACGCGCTCGAATCCATCGCCGACATGCTGGGCTGCAGCATGGAGGGGCTGGAGGCGGTGCGCTGACCGCTGCCGGCCCGGCCGCGCCGTCGCCCACACTGGTGCCATGACCGATCCGCTGTCCGGCCTCGTC
The DNA here is from genome assembly GCF_053890475.1 of Streptomyces sp. LZ34. Taxonomy (NCBI): domain Bacteria; kingdom Bacillati; phylum Actinomycetota; class Actinomycetes; order Kitasatosporales; family Streptomycetaceae; genus Streptomyces; species Streptomyces sp. LZ34. Next base: position 6,613,708 of record NZ_CM132680.1, on the reverse strand, counting down.
TCCGGTCCCGCCCCCGACCCCCTCCGCGACCCCTGGCGCGCACCGATGCGCCTCGCGCTGGAGGAGGCGGCGCGGGCACCGGAGACGGGCGACGTGCCGGTCGGCGCCGTCGTACTGGGCCCGGACGGCTCCCCCCTCGGCCACGGCCGCAACGAGCGCGAGGCCCACGGCGACCCCACCGCTCACGCCGAGATCCTCGCGCTCCGCGACGCCGCCCGCCGCCTCGGCGGCTGGCGCCTCACCGGCTGCACGCTCGTGGTCACCCTCGAGCCCTGCACCATGTGCGCGGGCGCGATCGTCCTGTCCCGCCTGGACCGCGTGGTCTACGGCGCCACCGACGACAAGGCCGGCGCCGTCGGCTCCCTCTGGGACGTCGTCCGCGACCGCCGCCTCAACCACCGCCCCGAGGTCGTCCCCGGCGTCCTCACCGACCAGTGCGCCGCCCTCCTCACCTCTTTCTTCCGCACTCCCCGCCCATAACCGATTTCGGAGCACGGCCAACCGTCCGCTAAGCTCTCTCTCGGTAGCGTGTCCGAGCGGCCTAAGGAGCACGCCTCGAAAGCGTGTGAGGGGGCAACTCCTCCGTGGGTTCAAATCCCACCGCTACCGCTGACAGCACCCCTCCGGCCTGGAGACCAGGCCGGAGGGGTGCTTTTGCGTATGGTCCCGGCGCCGGGTGCCTCGGGCGCCGTGCGGTGGCTAGCTGGTGAAGGTGAAGTACTTCCAGGCACCGTGCGTCGTGGAGTTCACGTTGTCCCCGGAGGAACCGTTGACGTACGAGGAGCGGATCCGCGCGCGCACACCGGTGTCGCGGGCGCCGGTCAGTTCAACGGCCGACTTTCCGCCTGCCCCCAGCCGGAAGTAGTCGTAGCCGGTCTCGTACCAGGAACCGGAGGAGTACACCTCCAGCGCGAACCGCTGGGACCGCCCCGGGTAGTAGCTCATGGTGGTGGTGAAGATCGGGTTGGTCCTCTTGTGGAAGTAGTAGTACGTCTTCGATCCGATCTTGCCCGTCTTGTAGTGACGGGAGACCGAGGTGGAGATCTTCACCTTGGCGTACGCCGTGGACTTGACCGTCCTGCCGGCGTAGCGGGCGTCTCCCGCGAACACGGCGGTGACAATGGTGTCGCGGGTCATGTCCACGGTGACGGACAGATTGCCGCTGGAGTTGACGCGGCCCTTCTTGACCAGTTTCTTCGGCTTGTCGGAGCCGTAGGGGTCGGCCCAGATCTCGACCGTGCGGTTCGTGTAAGTGGTGCCGAGGTGGGCGGTGAAGGAGACGTCGGCGCCGTAGGGGTAAACCTTGCCGTTCCGGTTCACGGTCAGGGCGGGCGTGGCCCGGGAGACGCCGACCGAGGCGGAGGCGGAAGTCGCGGTGTGTGTGGCGTCACCGGCGTACGACACCTTGTAGGTGACCTTGCCCCCCGCGGGCGGCGTGTCCGAGAAGGAGAAGGCGCCCCGCGCGCCGAGCTTCTTCGTGCCGAGGGACTTGCCCTGCGGGGATTCCAGGTCGGTCCGGGTGACGGTGAGCGGGGTCCCGGCCGGGAGCGGCAGGGAGGCGGTGAGCTTGCCGGAGACAGTGAGCGGTCTGGCGCGGGTGGCCTGGGCGGGGGCGGTGACCGTCATCGTCGGGGCCGACTTGGTCGGGTCGGTCAGGACCCGGAGCGAGAACACGCCCTCGCTGTTGCTGGACACCGCGAACAGCCGGCCTCCGCCCGGCTCCCACGCCAGACCTCCGTCGGCCAGGGTGTCGGCGCCGCTGCTGGTGCCCGTGTTGGGGAACTCGTACTGCCGGACCGGGGCCGTGGAGCCGGGCGGGAAGACGTGGACATCCGGGTCGTACCAGGAGAAGCTGCCTGCCGCGACCGTGCTGTCGGGTGCCGTGGCGACGGCGTTGGCGTAGTGCGGGGTGGGGTACGAACCCGCCTCCACCAGGTCCGAGGCCTGCCGGACCCAGACGCGGTCGTCCCCGCTGGCCGTGATGAGGCGGCTGCCGTCCGGGGTGAACGCGAGATCCTCGATCCCGCCGTTCCGGTCGTCGACGTGAGCCGTGCGGCTCGCGCTTCCGGTGGCAACGTCGTAGACGCCGAGCGGGGAGGGGGAGGCGTTCGGGGACGCGGCCGCCAGCGTGTTCGGGGCGCCCGGCGCGGCTGCCAGCCTCGGCGCCTCGGCCCAGGTGCTGTCGTCGTCCTGGCCGAGTGCCACCGTCGGCTCACTGCCGGAGAGGTCCAGCGAGCCGATGTTGCCGTGACCGCCGCCGCCGTACCCGAACCAGACCTTGCCACCCGCGAGGGCGACGTACTTCGGATCCGTGCCCTCGCCAGTCGCGTACCGGGCGGCCCGGGTGACCGTCGCTGTCTCGACGGACACGATGGAGTCGTCGCCGGGCACGGCCGCGTACAGCTGCCCCGAGTCGGCGGACAGGGCCAGCCCGTCGACGCCGGTGAGGTCGGTCACGGTCGCCAGGACCCGGCCCGCGTAGTCGGTCGCGACGATCTTCCCGCTGTACGGATCGCTGATGAAGACCTTCTGGTGGACGCCGTCCACCACCACGTCGCCCGCGGACTTCACGGGCAGAACCTTGCTGGAGTCGGCCGCCGCCACCCCCGCCGGACCCACGGCCAGCGCGGCCGAGCCGAGAAGGACCGCAAGCGCTGTCGCGGTCGATAAGCTGCGTCTTCGCATGTCGGGTTTACCCCCCAGGATGAATACCCGCCCGTGGGCTCGGGCGCGGTGAAGGCAGATTAGCCCCCAGGGTCCGCGCAGCTCCGCCGAAAAGCCGTCACGCCCTCACCGGAGCCCGACGACTCGAAGAGGAAGCCGGACGCGCATGGCCTGATTCCTCGCTCTGGCCGTGACATTGCCACGTCGCCCCAACCACCGCGCCCACGCCGGTCTCTCCTACGCGGCGGGCCAGTCGTCGGGGCCGCCGCCGTGCCACTCGATCAGTTGAGGGTCATCGATGGGGGCGCCCTCCGCCATCAGGCCCGCGCGGCGCAGCACCCCCCGCAGTTCGTCGGCGCTGACGACGACCCCGACGTCCTCGCCGTCGATCACTACGCGGCGGCGCCCGTCGAGCGGCTCGTCCACTACCACGCGGGGCCGGTTCCTGGTCTTGTCCTCCATAGGACCAGCCTCGCCATGACCGGCCCCGCCCGCACCTCGGGCCTGTCGGCCGGATGGCCCGGCCGGGCGAGAATCAGCCATGTGGCCCAGCCGCGCCTGATGGGCCGCTAGACCGCTCGGTCCTTGTCGAAGTCGAGGTCGAGCATCCGGATCGCGTTGCCCCGCAGGATCTTGTAGACGGTCTCCGGCGGCAGCCCGGTCACATGCTCGGCCGCGACCCGTTTGGTGTGCGGCCAGGTCGAGTCGACATGCGGGTAGTCCGTCTCGAAGGTCGCGTTGTCCACGCCGACGGTGTCCAGCGAGGCGACGCCGTGCTTGTCGCGGAAGAAGCAGCAGAAGATCTGCCGGTAGTAGTACATGGACGGCGGCTCCGGGATCAGGTCGCGCACCCCGCCCCAGGCCCGGTGTTCCTCCCAGACGTCGTCCGCGCGCTCCAGGGCGTACGGGATCCACCCCATCTGACCCTCGGCGTACGCGAGCTTCAGCCGCGGGAAGCGCACCAGGACGCCGCTGAACAGGAAGTCCATCATCGAGGCCATGGCGTTGTTGAAGCTCAGGGCCGCTTGGACGGCCGGCGGGGCGTCCGGGGAGGCGGCGGGCATCTGGGAGGACGACCCGATGTGCATGCACACGACCGTGCCCGTGGCCTCGCACTCGGCGAAGAACGGGTCCCAGTAGCCGCTGTGGATGCTCGGCAGACCCAGGTACGTGGGGATCTCGCTGAACGTCACGGCGCGCACGCCCCGCGCCGCGTTCCGGCGGATCTCCTGGACCGCCAGCTCCACGTCCCACAGCGGGATCAGGCACAGCGGGATCAGCCGCCCGCCGCTGTCCCCGCACCACTCCTCCACCATCCAGTCGTTGTACGCCCGGACACACGCCAGGCCGACCTCCTTGTCCTCGGCCTCGGCGAAGGTCTGGCCGCAGAAGCGCGGGAAGGTCGGGAAGCACAGCGAGGCCTCGACGTGGTTCATCTCCATGTCCGCGACCCGGGCCTTGGGGTCCCAGCAGCCGCGCCGCATCTGGTCGCGGGTGATGCCTTGGAGGGTCATCTCGTCGCGCGAGAAGCCGACGGCCGCGATGATCCGCTTGTACGGGAACAGAAGCCCCTCGTACTGCCACCAGTCGGTCGGCGGGCCGTCCGGGTCGGTGGTGATCCGGTACTTGCCGCCGACATAGGCAAGCTCGCCGATTCCGGCGGTCAGGGGCTTCGGGCCGCGGTCCCGGTACTTGGCGGGCAGCCAGGTGTCGAAGAGGTGTGCGGGCTCGATCACGTGGTCGTCCACGCTGATGACCATGGGCAGCTCGGTTGCGCCGTTCGTCTCGCCAGTCATGCCGTCCTCTCCCCTGGCGTCCGGCACGCGGACCGGACACCCACTCATCTGACGGTCCGTCAGATGGAGGGTACGGAGTCGGGCCTCAACCAGCAAGAGAAACCGGCGAGGGATGCGGAGCACCCACCGCCGACAGGCCCTCAGGCACGCCCCGGCGCGCCGTGCGCGACGCGTCGGGCCCCGGCACGCCGGATTGCGGCCCATCAGCCCGCGCCCGCCACTTCAGCTCGCGCCCGCCGCCAGCTCCAGCTCGCGCCCGCCGCTTACGGTTCGCCGCAGTAGCGGGCAGAAGGGGCCGGAGCGTCCGGTGCGCTGCGCCGCAGCACGCGCCGCACCGGCCGGTTCACGAACATTCGCCTTATATCTAGACTAAATGAGGCATCAGCCGCCGCGGCCTGCCCGCAGCCCGCGGCGGCAGGAAGGCGCAGGGAGGGCGACAGGAAGGGCGACAGGAAGGAGTCCCCGATGAGCGGCGGCCCTGTAGTGGCCGGAGTCGACGGTTCCGAGTGCAGTCTGGCGGCGGCGGGCCGGGCCGCCCTGGCAGCGCTGGACCGAGCGGCTCCGCTGCTGCTCCTGCACGCCTCCCCACCGCTTCCGCCCCGGATCTCCCCGGTGCCGGGGGCCGACGCCTGGGGATATGTCGGCGAGCAGATGATCCGGCAGGCCGCGGCGGACCTCGCCGACCGCCATCCGGGCCTGGAGGTGACCGGCGAGCATGTCGCGGCCGCCGCGGACGAGGCCCTGCTCACGGCGGCGGGGAGCGCCGGGCTCCTGGTCGTGGGGGCGCGCGGCTGGGGCGGCTTCGACGGGCTGGCGGTGGGGTCCGTGGCGCTGCGGGTGGCGACCGCCGCCGACTGCCCCGTCGTGACGGTCCCCGCGGGGCCCGAGGCCGGGCAGGAGGCAGGCGAGGAAGAGGAGGCAGGCGAGGCAGGGCGAGTGGGCGAGGAAGGGGAGGCAGACGAGGGTGCCGAGGTCGTCGCCGCCCTCGACGCGCACGGCCACCTGGCCGAAACCGCCGAGTTCGCCTTCCGCGCCGCCCTGTCGCACAAGGCCCGGCTGCGCGTGGTGCACGCGTGGGCACTGCCCGCCGCCGCTCCCTCCGCGTGGATGATCGGCGTCCTCGAGGAGGACCGCGGCATGTGGGAGGACCAGGAAGGTCAGGCGGTGTCCGACGCCCTGCGGCCCTGGCGTACGAGATATCCGCAGGTCGAGGTCGTCCCCGATGTCGTTCTGCTCAACCCGGCGCAGGCGCTGGTCAGATCCTCCGCGCGGGCACTGCTGCTGGTCGTCGGCCGCCGGACGGCCGCCCGGGTCGCCGAGCGGCATCTGGGGCCGGTCGCCCACGCCGTACTGCACCACGCCCACTGTCCGGTCGCGGTGGTGCCGCACCCGGCCTGACCCGGCCCGACCCGCTGGTCCAGCCCGGCCCGGGCCCGCGAGCCTCAGCCGAACGTCGGCCGGCATCAGCCGGCATCAGCCCACATCAGCCGAAGAAGACGCCGAACTCCGCGTAGAGGGCCGGGTCCACGCCCTTGGTCCCCACGGTGACCTCGGACAGCGGCACGCGCACGATGTCCGTGCCGCGCAGCGCGACCATCGTGCCGAAGTCCCGCTCGTACACCGCGTCGACCGCGCGCAGCCCGAACCGCGTGGCCAGCCAGCGGTCGAAGGCGCTGGGGGTGCCGCCGCGCTGGATGTGCCCGAGGACCGTGGTACGGGCCTCCTTGCCGGTGCGGTCGGAGATCTCCCGCGCCAGCCACTCCCCAATGCCGGACAGCCGCACATGGCCGAACTCGTCGAGCGAGGAGTCCTTCACCACCATCTGCCCCGCCTTCGGGACCGCGCCCTCGGCCACCACGACGATCGGGGCGTACCGGATCTTGAAGCGGTTCTCCACCCATTCGCAGACCTGGTCCACATCGAACGGCTGCTCGGGGATGAGGATGACATTGGCGCCGCCCGCGATGCCCGAGTGCAGGGCGATCCAGCCCGCGTGCCGGCCCATGACCTCGACGACCAGCGTCCGGGTGTGCGATTCGGCGGTGGTGTGCAGACGGTCGATGGCCTCGGTCGCGATGTTGACCGCGGTGTCGAAGCCGAAGGTGTAGTCGGTGCCGGTGACGTCGTTGTCGATGGTCTTGGGCACGCCGACCACGTCGATCCCCTCGTCCGCCAGCGCCGCGCCGACCCCGAGCGTGTCCTCGCCGCCGATCGCGATGAGCGCGTCCACGCCGTACGCCTCCAGGGTCTCCCGCACCCGGGACACCCCGTCCTCGCTCTTGAGCGGATTGGTCCGGGAGGAGCCGAGAATGGTCCCGCCGCGCGGGAGGATGCCGCGTACGGCGGGGATGTCCAGCGGCACGATCCCGCCCTCCAGGGCGCCGCGCCAGCCGTCCCGCACGCCGACGAACTCCAAGCCGCGCTCCTGTACGCCCTTGCGGACGATCGCGCGGATCGCCGCGTTGAGGCCCGGGCAGTCGCCACCACCGGTCAGCACGCCCACGCGCATCTGATCCCCACGCATCTGAGCCCCCTTCCGACCGCTCGCCCGATCGAGGCCCCCTCTCCAGAATCCACCCTCATGCGCCGCTTTGACCACCGTGCCCCGCGGTGCCCGCGTACGGGTACGGGGAGGGGGCAAGGCGCAGATGGAGACACCAGTTGATTCGTAGGACTGATGAGACCACTGCGCCAAACGTGTGGATAGACTCACGCGACTACACAGGCCGCAGGGGAGGCAGCACGAGATGGCACAGGCGAAGAAAGTCGCGCTCTACATGGTCATCGTCTTCGTGCTGTACACGATCATCAACAGCCCGGCGCGGGCGGCCGACCTCGTCCAGGTGGGGTTCGAGGGGATATCGGACGCCGCCAAGAGCGTCGGCGAGTTCATGACAGAACTGATCAACTGACCGACGGACCCGCCCAGGCCCCGAGTCGACCCCCACCCCTCACCACTCTTCGAACACCCGGCAACCCAGCCACCAACACGTAGTAATGCGGTGCTTGCACACAGTGCACATGTCTTGTGATGCTATGACCGCTTTGCCGGGTGAGTACATCGTGAAGGGGTGGCGTGACCGTGTCAGCCCGTACCGCGCCCAGAACGCCGCCCCAGGGCGACGGCGGCAGCGACAGCGGCAGAAGCCGCGGGGCGGACGCCAGGGCGCTCACCCAGGTGCTGTTCGCCGAGCTCTCCCACCTGACGCCCGGCACCCCCGAACACGCGCGGGTGCGGGACGCGCTGATCGAGGCCAATCTGCCGCTGGTGCGCTACGCGGCGGCCCGGTTCCGCAGCCGCAACGAGCCGATGGAGGACGTGGTCCAGGTCGGCACGATCGGCCTGATCAACGCGATCGACCGGTTCGACCCGGAGCGCGGCGTGCAGTTCCCGACCTTCGCCATGCCGACCGTGGTCGGCGAGATCAAGCGCTACTTCCGCGACAACGTCCGCACCGTCCATGTGCCGCGCCGGCTGCATGAGCTGTGGGTGCAGGTCAACGGCGCGACCGAGGACCTGACGGTGCTGCACGGCCGGTCGCCCACCACCGCCGAGATCGCCGAACGGCTCGGGCTCGGCGAGGACGAGGTGCTGGCCTGCATCGAGGCCGGGCGCTCGTACCACGCGACCTCACTGGAGGCCGCCCAGGAGGGCGACGGGCTGCCGGGGCTGGTCGACCGGCTCGGCTACGAGGATCCGGCACTCGCCGGAGTCGAGCACCGCGATCTGGTGCGGCACCTCCTCGTCCAACTGCCGGAGCGCGAGCAGCGCATCCTTTTGCTCCGTTACTACAGCAATCTGACTCAATCTCAGATCAGCGCCGAGCTCGGCGTCTCACAGATGCATGTCTCCCGGCTGCTGTCCCGCAGCTTCGCCAGGCTCAGGTCCGCAAACCGGATCGAGTCATAACCGGGACGGGGGACCCTTCCCTCACTCCTTCCGGGCAGTAATGTCGACATGGCGCTACAGCGTGTTGCCGACATGTGACATTCTGCAGGAACCGCGTTTGCCGCGGCCCGACCTCCGGTATTCAGGGGGAGGCTGCGTTCGACGCGACGAGCGCAGCTGGGATCCGTCCGCGACCCAAAGGGGGTGGCATGTCCGTAGAACTGGGCAGCTCGAAGGTGCTCACCAACGACGCACCGCACGTGCTCGACAACGGCGACGCCATCGACACCCGCACCCTCTCCCGCTCCCTGTTTCTGCGGCTCGCCGCGCTCGACCGGGACAGCGTGGAGCACACCTACGTACGTGACACCCTCATCGAGCTGAACCTCCCGCTGGTGCGCTACGCGGCGGCCCGCTTCCGCAGCCGCAACGAGCCCATGGAGGACATCGTCCAGGTCGGCACGATCGGCCTGATCAAGGCGATCGACCGGTTCGACTGCGAGCGGGGCGTGGAGTTCCCGACCTTCGCCATGCCGACCGTCGTGGGCGAGATCAAGCGCTTCTTCCGCGACACCAGCTGGTCGGTGCGGGTGCCGCGGCGGCTCCAGGAGCTGCGCCTGGCCCTCACCAAGACCAGCGACGAGCTGTCCCAGAAGCTCGACCGCTCCCCGACGGTCACCGAGCTCGCCACGGCGCTCGGCGTCTCGGAGGAGGACGTGGTCGACGGGCTGGCGGTGGGCAACGCCTACACCGCCTCCTCGCTGGACTCCCCGTCCCCCGAGGACGACGGCGGCGAGGGGTCGCTGGCGGACCGGCTCGGCTACGAGGACAGCGCCCTTGAGGGCGTGGAGTACCGGGAGTCGCTCAAGCCGCTGCTGGCCAAGCTCCCGCCGCGCGAGCGCCAGATCATCATGCTCCGCTTCTTCGCCAATATGACGCAGTCGCAAATCGGCGAAGAGGTCGGGATCTCCCAGATGCATGTCTCACGGCTGCTGACGCGGACTCTGGCGCAGCTGCGGGAAGGGCTCATCGCCGACTGACGCGCCGTCATCGGGCCGGTGCACGGCTGCCGCACGACCCTGTACATCTGACGGGTCGTCAGCCACACTGGCCCGATGCGATACGCGTGGAGCCGGACAACGGGCCGCCGGGGCACGGCGATCGCCTCCTCGGCGGCCGCGCTGTGCCTGGGCGCGCTGCTCAGCGGCTGCGCCGGCGGCGACGACGGATACCTCGCGGCCGACGCGGCCGGGCCGGACGGGCCACGGGCCACGACCGCGCCGCCGAAGGGCGGCGTGGAACTGGTGCCCCTCGATGGCGACGGCACGGGAAAGGACTCCGGCCGGGGCGGGAAGGGGCGCCCCTCCGGGGCCGGGGGTACGAAGACTTCCGGCGCGCCGGACGCCTCGCCGGGGCGGGACGGGACCGCCGCGACCGGGAAGCCCGGGGAATCACCGGGGAAGACGCCGGGGCGAGGAGACGCCGACGACGGCGACCGGACCGGCGGCACCCCTGACGGCACCGGCGGGGGCGGCTCGGGCGGCCCCGGGCCCGCCGGCGGCTCCGGCGGCTCGGGAAGCACGGACGGCGGCTCAGGCGGCCCGGGCGGCGGCTCGGCGCCTCCTCAGTCCACGCCCGACTCGCCCGCCACCCCGAGCGGCCCCGCCGAGGTGACGATCGGCGAGCTGGTGCGCGCGGCGGCCGACGACCGCTGGTGCGAGAAGGTGACCGTCGAGTTCCGCAACACCGGGGGCACCCCCGTGACGTCGGGGAAGATCACCTTCGCGACCCACATCATCGACGCCCTCGGCATCGACTGGGCGACGATCGAGTCGACGCGCGACCTGCCCGCGCCGATCGAGGCGGGCGGGAAGAAGGAGAAGACCTGGGAGGTGTGCGTGGACGACTGGCGGGTACCGCTGGGCATGCACATCGAGACCCAGGACGCCTCGGTCACCTGGAGTCCCTCAGCGGAAACCGATTAGGCCAGGGCCAGCCAGGCAACTCCGGCGACGACGGCGATCGCGACGATCACGCCGACGATCACCCCGATGCGCGGGCCGCCGGAGGAAGAAGGAGCGGCCGCCCGCTGTTGCTGCCGCCCGCCTTCGTCGTCGACGAAGGCCCGGAACATCTGGGTCGAGCCGGCCGGGTCGTAGTTGCCCTCAGGACCTTGGGGGTTGTTCGCCATGGCCCACGACCCTAGCGAATGAGCGCAATCCCGCACACCCCCGGGCCCCGTCGTCCCCAATCGCCCCACCCGCACCGCTGACCGGCGGCTTGACCGCCCCCTGGGTGAGCCTTTGCGGGCAATTTACTCAGCGAAGCCCGATTTAATTTGCCTGCAGCAACTAACCACCTCTATGGTTGCCCTAAGCAACCGATGGTCGGACAGTACTTGGAGTCGCCATGGCCGCACGGAGTCAGTACGAGGAGCTGGCCCGGCAACTCAGCGCCATCGGCACCGTCAAACGAGGGCTGTCGCGTGTCCTCCCCCATGACTGCGCGGCCGGCTCGGCCATCGTCCTGATGGCCCTCAACCGCTACGGCGAAATGCGCATGAGCAAACTGGCCGAGCTGCTCGACATCGACATGTCGGTCACCAGCCGGCATGTCGCGCACGCCGCCGAGCGCGGCTGGATCGACCGGAACCCGGATCCGCAGGACCGGCGATCACGGCTGCTGAGCCTCAACGCCAGCGGCGAGAAGCTGCTCAGCGAGGTGTCCGAGCGCTATACGCAGGCGCTCGCCGCCTGTCTGAGCGACTGGTCCGACGACGACGTCGGCCTTCTCAACGAACTGCTCGCCCGGCTGCGGACGAGCTTCGGTGACACCAGGTCCCGGGCTCCCCAGCTGCTGGACGAGAGCACCACCCGTACACCAACGCAACGATAAGGAACGTCATGGCAACGACCACACCGGACGACGGTGTGCGGGGACCCGCGGGGCACCCCGCCCACGCCAAGCACGGCGGCGGAGGCCACCGCGGTCACCACGGCCACGGCTCCGACTCGGCGGAACCGATGACCCACCGGCAGATCATGGAGGCGCTGTCCGGGCTGCTGCTCGGCATGTTCGTCGCGATCCTCTCCTCGACGATCGTCTCGAACGCCCTCCCGGAGATCATCGCGGACCTCCACGGCAGCCAGTCCTCGTACACCTGGGTGGTCACCGCCGCCCTGCTGTCGATGACCGCCACCACCCCGCTGTGGGGCAAGCTCTCCGACCTGTTCAGCAAGAAGCTCCTGGTCCAGATATCCCTGGTCATCTATGTGGCCGGCTCGGTGGTCGCGGGACTCTCGCAGAACGCCGGCATGCTGATCGCCTGCCGCGTCGTGCAGGGCATCGGGGTGGGCGGCCTGTCGGCCCTCGCCCAGATCGTCATGGCCGCGATGATCTCCCCGCGCGAGCGCGGCCGCTACAGCGGCTACCTCGGCGCGACCTTCGCGGTGGCGACCGTCGGCGGCCCGCTGCTGGGCGGCGTGATCACCGACACCTCCTGGCTCGGCTGGCGCTGGTGCTTCTACGTCGGTGTGCCGTTCGCCGTCATCGCGCTGATCGTGCTCCAGAAGACCCTGAAGCTGCCGGTCGTGAAGCGTGAGGTCAAGGTCGACTGGTCCGGCGCCTTCTTCATCAGCGCCGCGGTCTCGCTGCTGCTGATCTGGGTGACCTTCGCGGGTGACAAGTACGACTGGGTCTCCTGGCAGACCTACGCGATGGTCGGCGGCTCGATCGCCCTCGGGCTGATCTTCCTCCTGGTCGAGAGCAAGGCGAGCGAGCCGATCATCCCGCTGCGGCTGTTCCGCAACAAGACGATCGCCCTGGCGTCGATCGCCTCGCTGTTCGTCGGTATCGCGATGTTCGCCGGGACCGTCTTCTTCAGCCAGTACTTCCAGCTGGCACGGGACAAGACGCCGACCATGTCCGGCGTCCTGACCATCCCGATGATCGGCGGCCTGTTCGTCTCCTCGACCGTCTCGGGCCAGGTCATCACCAAGACCGGCCGCTGGAAGGCCTGGCTGGTCACCGGCGGTGTGCTGCTGACCGCGGGCCTGGGGCTGCTGGGCACCATGCGGTACGACACGCCCTACTGGCACCTGGCCATCTTCATGGCGCTCATGGGCCTGGGCATCGGCATGATGATGCAGAACCTGGTGCTGGCCACCCAGAACCAGGTGGCCCCGCAGGACCTGGGCTCGGCCAGCGCCGTCGTCACCTTCTTCCGCTCCCTGGGCGGTGCGGTCGGCGTCTCGGCGCTCGGCGCGGTGCTCGGCAACCGCGTCACCGACTACATCAAGGACGGCCTGACCGAGCTCGGCCCCAAGGGCAAGGCACTGGCCCAGGGCGGCGCCGGCGGCGGCGGGATCCCCGACCCGGACAAGCTCCCGGAGCCGCTGCGCACCATCATGGAGAGCGCGTACGGCCACGGCATCGCGGACGTCTTCCTGTACGCCTCGGGGGCCGCGCTGCTGGCCTTCTTCGTCACGCTGTTCATCAAGGAGGTCCCGCTGAAGACCCGGTCGGGTGCCCAGGCCTCTTCCGCCACCGAGGCACCCGCGGCCGGCCAGGCCGCGGACCAGGACCTGGCCACGAGCGCCACAAGCCCCGCGACCGCCATCGAGCAGCTCGAGCCCGCGCTCGTGGGCGCGCCGGCCGCCGACTCGTCCGACATCTCGTCGGAGTACGCTCTGGCGGACGCTGCCGCCACGCAGCGGCTCGCCGCGTACGCCTCCGCCGGAGACGGCGGCGCCGACCACCGTCCCCGGCAGGGCGTGCACGGTTTTGTACGGAACGCCGAGCGCAGCGCGGTCCCGCGCGCCGCGGTCACGCTGATCTCGCTGAACGGGCGGCAGCTGGGCCGTTCGGTGGCGCACGTGGACGGCTCGTACGCCCTGGACGCGCCGGGCTCCGGCACCTACGTCCTGATCGCGGCCGCCGACGGCCACCAGCCGCAGGCGTCCACCGTGATGGTCGGCGACGAGCCGCTCGCGTTCGACGTCGTGCTGACGGCGACCAGCGGCCTGGCGGGCACCGTGCGCGGCGCCGCCGACGGGCAGCCGGTCGAGGCGGCGATGGTCGTGATCACCGACGTCCGCGGCGAGGTGCTGGCCACCGGGAAGACCGGTGCGCAGGGCGACTTCAGCTTCGAGGAGCTGGTCCCCGGGACCTTCACGGTCGCGGTGAACGGCGCCGGCTTCCGGCCCGCCGCGCTGCCCGTCGAGGTCGGCGCCCAGGGCCTGACCCGGGTCGAGATCGCGCTACAGGCCGGTGCGCGGGTGCAGGGCGTGGTGCGGGCCGGGGCCGACCGGCGGCCGCTGCCGGACGCGCGGGTCACGCTGGTGGACGCGGCCGGGAACGTGGTCGCCACCGCGACGACCGGGGAGGACGGGGCGTACGCCTTCACCGACCTGGACGCGGGCGACTACACGGTCATCGCGAGCGGCTACCCGCCGGTCGCGGGCGCGCTGGCGGTCCAGGGGCAGGGAGTCGACGGACACGACGTCGAACTCGCCCATCCCCTCGACTGAGGAACCTGACAGCCTGACGGCCCTGACGGGCCTGACGGACCGGAAGGACCCCCGGAGCCGGGGCGCACAGAGCGGAGACGCGCCCCGGCCCCGGCCGGGACGGCGCCGGAGCGCCGGGCCCGGAACCCGGATCCCGGCGGCGGTGTATAGCAGGTGGAGAACGAGCCTGCCAGGCAGGGGACGGCCTGACGCCGCCGCCCGGGTCCGGCCCACGACGACAGACGCACAGCCACAGACACACAAGTCACAGACACACAAGCCACAGACGTACACAGAGCCCCGACAGAAACGGGAGCGGGAGCGGGAGCGAGAGGCGGCATGACGACCACTGCAGCAGGAACAGGCGGGAGCGCGGGCGGAGGGCTGCGTGCCCTGATCCGTACGCGCGACGGCTGGGCGGTGCAGCACGCCGTGCTGACCGTGACGGACATGACGGGCGCTCAGGTGCTGCGCGCCCAGGCCGACGAGGACGGCGCGGTGCGCACCCACGAGCCGCTGGCGCCCGGGCCGTACACGGTCATCGCCACCGCCGTGGGCTATGCCCCCGCCGCCTCGACCGCGATCGTCACGGCCTCGGGGCGCGCCGAGGTCGGCACGGTGGTGCTGGCGCGGCAGGGCGGGGTGGAGCTGCCGCCGCCCGGCGCGTGGACGATCGACCCGGCACACTCGACGGTGGGGGCCGTCGCGCAGCACCTGGGCATCTCCAGCGTGCACGGCCGGTTCGCGGAGTTCAGCGGGCGCATCGAGATAGCGGAGGACATCGAGAAGTCCGGCGTCGAGGCGGTCATCCAGGCCGCGAGCATCGACACGGGAAACGGCATGCGGGACGGCCATCTGAAGTCGGCCGACTTCCTGGACGTGGAGCGCTTCCCGGTCCTGACGTACCAGAGCACGGGGCTGACCCCGGCCGGCGCGGACCGCTGGACGGTGCACGGCAAGCTGTCCCTGCACGGCGTGATACGGGAGGTGGACCTGGACCTGACGTATCTGGGGACGGGCCCCGACCCGTGGGGCGGGGTGCGGGCCGCCTTCCGCGCCACGGCGCAGCTGCGGCGCGAGGAGTTCGCGATGAACTACAACCAGGTGGTCGCGGCGGGTATCGCCGCCATCGGCACGACGCTGCGGGTCGAACTCGACATACAAGCGGTTCAGGGCACGGAGCTGCCGGGCGCCTGAGGCTTCACCCTCAGCGCTCGCCGTCTCGGTCGCGGAGGGCCTCGATGCCGGCGATCGCACAGTCCAGGGCGAAGGTGAAGTCCCGCTCGCGCATCTCCTGGACGGTGTCGCCGCCTCGGGCCTCCATGAGCGCCCGCGACTCGTCGAACTCCGGGCGGTCCTCGACGGTGGCCATGACCTCGGCGAAGTACTCGTCCTGGCTGATGCCCGCCGCCCGGCAGCGCTCGGCAACGCGGCCTTCGATGGTGCCGAAGCCGTAGACGAACTGGAAGACGAGAGCCAGCGCGCCCGGCACCTGGGCCGCGGGCAGGCCACTGTCGCGCAGCACCCGCTGTACGGCGCTGGCGAAGGCCATGGCGTTCGGCCCGATGTTCATGTACTCCCCCACCAGCGAGGGCAGCCAGGAGTGAGCGGTCAGCAGCCTGCGGTATTCGGAAGCGATCTGGCGCAGCTGATCGCGCCAGTCCCGCGCTTCGGGCTGCCAGTGCTCATAGCCCTCGATGGGGCCCAGGCTCCCCGCGGGGAGCGACATCTCGCCCATCGCCGCGTCGAGGGCGAGTTCGAGAAGCTGGTCCTTGGTCTCGACGTACCAGTAGACCGACATCGCGGTGACCCCCAGCTCGGCCGCCAGCCGACGCATCGAGAACCCGGCGAGCCCCTCGGCGTCCAGCAGCCGGACCGTGGCCGCGACGATCTTCACATGGTCGAGCCCGGCCGGCTGCTGCTCGGTCTTGCGCTTCGGGGCCTTGCGTTCGGAGAGCCAGATGCTGGTCCGCGGACGGATGACACGGCTGCCTGTTGCCATGGCGAGCTCTCTTTCTTCCTTGCGCCGGGGCCGCACGGCTGGGGACGCGCGGCCGATGGCGTCTTACCCCGATGCTATGCCGCGGATGTCTCCTGTGAAGATCGTTCGGCCCGGCTCAGCAGCACCGCCGCCAGCACGCCGCCCGCCAGCACGGCCACCGAGCCGACCAGCTGGCTGGTCTCCACACCGGAGGAGAAGGCGTCCGCGACGGCGGCCCGATCCCCGTCGGTGCGCGCCGCGGCGTACGCGGCCGGCAGCGAGCCGGCCCCGGCGGCGGCCGCGGGCAGCAGCGCGGCGAACCGGGAGTTGAGGACCGCGCCCAGGACGGCCACGCCCAGACCGTTGCCGAACTCGGTGAGCGTGCCGTTGACGCCCGCGCCCACCCCCGCCTTCTCCGGCGGGATCGCCGACATGATGGCCGTCGCCATCGCGGGCATGGCGACCGCGATGCCCGCCCCCATCACGACCAGTCCGAGGAACATCCCGCCGTAGCCGTCGGCGCCGAGCGTCGCGATGAGGGCCAGCCCCAGCGCCAGCAGCCCCATGCCGCAGAGGATCACGGCTGGGGTGCCGAACCTGGGCAGCAGCCGGGCGCCGACCCCGGAGAGGTTCAGCGCGACGATGACCAGCGCGAGCGGCGCGGTGCGCAGGCCCGCGTCCAACGCGTCGTAGCCGAGCACGAATTGCAGATGCTGGGTGAGCAGGAAGAGCGAGCCCCCCATGCCGAAGGCGACGAGAATGCCGCCCGCGACGGCGCCCACGAAGCGGCGGTCGCGGAAGAAGTGCATGTCCAGCATCGGATAGGGGATCCGGCGCTCCCACAGCGCGAAGCCGGTCAGCACCACCACGCCCACGAAGGCCGGCAGCAGCACCCGCTGGGACGTCCAGCCGTGCTCGGGCCCGGAGATGATCGCGAAGACGACGCCGGTCATGCCGATCGTGGACAGCAGCGCGCCGAGCAGGTCGGGCCGGTCGCCCGTCGGGTTCTTCGACTCCGGCACCAGCCAGGCGACGGCGGCGAGGCCGAGCAGCGCCACCGGGAGGTTGATCAGAAAGATCGAGCCCCACCAGAAGTGCTCGAGCAGCGAGCCGCCGATCAGCGGGCCCGCGGCGAACCCGAGCGAGCTGACCGCGCCCCACAGGCCGATGGCCTTGGCTCGCTCGCCCTCGTCGAAGACCTGCACGATCACGGCGAGGGTGGTGGTCATCAGCAGCGCCCCGCCGATCCCCATGCCCGCGCGGGCGGCGATCAGCTGGCCCGGCCCCTGCGCCAGCGAGGCGGCCAGCGAGCCGATGCCGAACAGGGTGAGCCCCGCGATGAGCATCTTCTTCCGGCCGTAGCGGTCGGCGGCGTTGCCCGCGGTGAGCAGCAGACCGGACTGGACGAGCGAATAGGCGTTGATCATCCACTGGACGTCGGCCGTGGAGGCGTCCATCTCCTCGGTGAGGGAGGGGATCGCGACGTTGAGGATGGTGTTGTCGAGCAGCACGGTGAGCTGGGCGAGGGAGATGACGCCGAGGATCAGCCAACGCTGGGGGTGCCCGCCGGTTCGCCGGCCGGGCGGGGTTTGGGACATGGGGTCGGCGGTCTGCGCCGTCATGGACTCTCCTTGCACGCTTATACGGTGTACGGGGCCGGGGCGGCGTCGTACACCGTACAGTCCTTCCCTTACGGCGTACAGGAGATTTCCGGAGGGGGAGCGCCCACGGGCCGGTGACCGGAGGGATTCCTCCGGTCACCGGCCCGTGGACCTGCGCGTTCGGCTGTGTCAGGACGTCGAGGAGTTCGACGCCTTCTGGGTCAGGTCGTAGAGGGTGGTGCCGTCGACCGTGACCTTCTTGAAGTTGGCCTGGATCCATGAACTGATCTGGGACGAGGTGCCGTTCCCGCCACCGGGACCGCCGCCCATGCCACCCATGCCGCCCGAGCTGATGAAGTAGTGGATCTTCCCCTGCTTCACATAGGCCTTGAACTGCGCGAGGGTCGGGGACGGGTCGCTGCCGTTGAAGCCGCCGATGGCCATCACCGGGTCCTCGGTGGCGAGTTGGTAACCCGCGGCGTTCTGCGAGCCGATCGCCGCGGCGACCCAGGTGTAGTCACCGGCGTTCTTCTCCAGCGCGGCCTTGACCTTGGAGCTGACACTCGGGCCGTCCAGCAGACCGCCCATGCCGCCGCCCCGCCGGCCGCCTTCGCCCATGCCGCCGGGCATCATGCCCTGCTGGCCCTGACCCTGGCCCTGGCTGTTGCCGTTGCCGTTCTGCTGGGACTGGCCGCCGCCGGGGAAGCCGCCGTTCTGGCCACCGTTCTGACCACCGTTCTGACCGCCCTGCTGGCCGCCGCCGGGGACCATGCCCTGCTGACCGCCCGGACCACCGTTCTGGCCCTGCGCGTTGCCGTTCCGCATCCCCGGCGGGCCGCCGTTGCCCCCGCCCGGGAAGCCGCCCGGACGGCCGCCGCCGGGGCCGCCCATGCCGCCCGACACCGCCGGGCCGGCCGTGACGATCGAGCCGCGGTGCGGGGTGTCGACCGTGTTGAGCGTGTACGCGATGGGCCCGGCCAGCGACGCCGCGAGGCCGAGGCCCGCCACGCCCAGCGCCAGCCGCCCGCCCAGCCGCGCCGCGATTAGCAGCCCGGCCGCCGCCGCGAGCCCGGCGATCAGCACCGCCCAGCGCAGCCAGGGGTGCCAGTCGGAGGAGCGGTTCAGCAGCACGTACGACCAGATGGCCGTCACCGCGACCGTGGCGGCCAGCACCATCGACGCCGCGGCGGTGGACCGCCGCTCCCACAGCATCGCCGCGCCCATGCCCACGATCGCCGCGATGTACGGCGCGAGCGCGATGTTGTAGTACTGGTGGAAGATCCCGGACATGAAGCTGAAGGTGGCGAAGGTCATCAGCATCGCCCCGCCCCACACCAGGAACGCCGCGCGCTGGGTGTCCGTGCGCTTGGCCCGCCACGTCAGCCAGATCCCCGCGACCAGCAGGAGGAAGGCCGCGGGCAGCAGCCAGGCGATCTGGCCGCCCATGTCGGAGCTGAAGAGCCGGTCGATGCCGGTCTCGCCCCACTGGCCGCCGCCGTTCCCGCCACCGCCACCGCCACCGCCACCGCCGACGCTGCCGGTCTCGTTGCCGTTGATCCGGCCCAGGCCGTTGTAGCCGAAGGTCAGCTCCAGGAAGCTGTTGTCCTGCGAGCCGCCGATGTACGGGCGCGAGGACTTCGGCCACAGCTCGACGATCGCCACCCACCAGCCGCCGGCGACCACCATCGCGAGCCCCCCGAGCAACAGTTGGCCGATCCGCCTGCCGAGCTTCGCCGGCGCGCACACCGCGTACACCAGCGCCAGCGGTGGCAGGATCAGCCACGCCTGCAACGTCTTGGTCAGGAACCCGAACCCGAAGCAGACCCCCGCCAGCACCAGCCACTTGGTGCGGGCGTCCTCCAGCGCGCGCAGCACGCAGTAGACCGCCGCGACCATCAGCAGGCACAGCAGCGCGTCGGGGTTGTTGAACCGGAACATCAGCGCCGCGACCGGGGTCACCGCCAGCGTCGCCGCCGCGATGAGACCGGCGGCCGCGCTGAACCGGCGCCGCACCGCCGCGTAGAGCACACCGACCGTCGCCACGCCCATCAGCGCCTCGGGGACCAGAATCGCCCAGGAGCTCAGGCCGAACACCCGCACCGACAGGGCCATCGGCCACAGGGCGGCCGGGGGCTTGTCGACGGTGATGGAGTTCCCGGCGTCGGAGGAGCCGAAGAAGAACGCCTTCCAGCTCTCGCTGCCCGCCTGCACCGCGGCCGAGTAGAACTGGTTCGCATAGCCCGACGCGCCCAGGCTCCACAGGTAGAGCACGGTGGTGACGGCCAGCAGACCCCACAGGGCGGGCCGCGCCCAGCGCGGGTCCTCGGGCCGGCCACGCCACGCCCGGGCCAGGCGCGAGCCCGCCGGGGCCTCCGGCCGCGCGGGGATGGCGGCCGGGGGAGTCGGGGGCGGCGGCCCCGCTGCGCGATAGCCCTGGTCGTACGTCGTCATCGGGTGTTCCTAGAGTCGTGGTCGGTCAGGTCGTAAGCGGTGGCGGTCCCGCTTTGCGGGCTTTCCGAGGGGAAGACCCAGGCCCGGAAGAGCAGGAAGCGGAGCACGGTCGCGGCGAGGTTGGCCGCGATCAGGACGGCGAGTTCGGTGCTGTGCGCCGGGGTGCCGGAGGCGGCGGCGTCCAGGGCGGCCAGGGAGCCGCTGGTCAGGGCGAGGCCGATGCCGAACACCACCAGCCCCTGGGCCTGGTGACGCATCGCCCGGTCCCGGCCGCGTACGCCGAAGGTGAGCCTCCGGTTGGCCGCGGTGTTGCCGAGCGCCGACAGCAGCAGGGCCAGCGCGTTGGCGATCTGCGGGCCCGTGCCCAGCCGGAAGAGGGAGTAGAGCAGCAGGTAGACGAGCGTGCTCAGCGCGCCCACCACGCAGAACCCGACCAGTTGCCGGGCCAGCCCGCCCGGGACCCCGCTCAGCCCGCGGTCGCGCGGGTCGTCGCCGAAGGGGCGGCGCAGCCGGTCCAGCGGCAGCGCGCCGGTGGCCAGCGCGCGCCCCACCCGCCAGACGCCCTTGAGGTCATCGGTGGCCGTCTTCACGATGTGGACCGTGCTGTTGGGGTCGTCGACCCAGTCCACCGGCACCTCGTGGATGCGCAGCCCGGCCCGCTCGGCCAGCACCAGCATCTCGGTGTCGAAGAACCACCCGGTGTCCTCGACCAGCGGCAGCAGCCGCTCGGCGACGTCCTTGCGGATCGCCTTGAAGCCGCACTGGGCGTCGGAGAAGCGGGCGGCCAGGCTGCCGCGCAGAATGAGGTTGTACGCGCGCGAGATGAACTCCCGCTTGGGGCCGCGCACCACGCGCGAGCTGCGCGCCAGCCGCGACCCGATCGCCAGGTCGGAGTGGCCGGAGATGAGCGGGGCCACCAGCGGCAGCAGCGCGTTCAGATCGGTGGACAGATCGACGTCCATGTACGCCAGCACCGGCGCCCGCGACATCGACCAGACCGTGCGCAGCGCGCGCCCGCGGCCCTTCTGCTCCAGCCGGACCGCGGTGACCTCGTCGATGGCGTCGTCGAGGTAGGCGGAGATCTCGGGGGTGCGGTCCGTGCTGGCGTTGTCCGCGATGGTGATGCGGAAGGCGTACGGGAAGGTGCGGGCCAGGTGGTCGTGCAGCCGTCGCACGCACCGCTCGAGGTCGGCCTCCTCGTTGTACACGGGGACCACGACGTCGAGCACCGGCTGGCTCCGGCCGACCGTGACATGCGCGCGAGCGGGCAAGGTCTGCAGGGGTGTCTCGGGCGGTGCCTCGAGAGGTGTGTGAGTTCGCATGGGGACGACATTCGCGAGCTGCGCTGTCATGGCTGTGTGGTCAGCCTGTGCCGTGCCTGTGAGTGGGTTACGGAGTGGTGAACGGACTGGTGAACGGGCAGGTGGACGCCGAAGAGGGTGCGCCCCGGAACGCTGTCCACCGTCACCTGGCCGCCGTGCGCCGTGACCACGGCGTGCACGATGGCGAGGCCGAGCCCCGTGCTCCCGGCGCCGCGTGAGCGCGAGGCGTCGCCGCGGGCGAAGCGCTCGAAGACATGCGGCAGGAGGTGGGCGGGGATGCCCGGCCCGTCGTCCTCGACCTCCAGGGACACACAGGGCGCGGCATACGGGGACGGGGACGGATACGGGGAGGACGGACAGGGGGACGGATACGGGGACGGATACGGGGTTGGATACGCGGCCGGATACGCAGCCGGGTGCGGCGTCCCGTGCCCCGCCCCGTACGGGCCGCGCCACAGCACGCGCGCGGTGACCGTCGTCCCGGGGGGAGTGTGCGTACGGGCGTTGGCGAGCAGGTTGACCAGGACCTGGCGCAGCCTGGCGTCGTCGCCATGTGCGACCGCGGGGTCGTCGGGCAGCTCCAGGCGCCACTTGTGGTCCGGCCCGGCGGCCCGGGCGTCGCTGACCGCGTCGACGACCAGGGGAGACAGGTCCAGCTCCGCACGCTCGACGGGACGGCCCGCGTCGAGGCGCGCCAGCAACAGCAGGTCCTCGACCAGGCCGGTCATCCGCGCCGCCTCGGACTCGACCCGGCCGAGGGCGTGGCGGGTGTCGGGCCCGATCTCCTCGCGGCCGCGTCTGGTCAGCTCGGCGTAGCCGCGGATGGAGGCGAGCGGGGTGCGCAGCTCATGGCTGGCGTCGGCGACGAACTGGCGTACCCGCGTCTCGCTCTCCTGGCGGGCCGCGAGCGCCGACTCCACGTGCCCGAGCATGCGGTTCAGGGCCGCGCCGACCTGGCCGACCTCGGTGCGCGGGTCCGCCTCGGACGGCGGCACCCGCTCGCTCAGGGCCACCTCGCCGCTGTGCAGCTGGAGTTCGGAGACGCGGGTGGCGGTGGCCGCCACCCGGCGCAGCGGGCGCAGCGAGATGCCGACCATGGCGGCGCCGGCGATCCCGGCGGCGATCAGCCCGGCGGCGGTGACGGAGACCTCGGCGAGGATGAGGGTGTCGATGGTGTCCTGCGCCTCGGCCGTCGAAATGCCGACGACGAAGTCGCCGTGGCCCCCGACGACGTATTTGACGCGGTACTCGCCCTTGCCGGGGATGTCGACGGTGTGCTCGGCCCCGTCCCGCGGGACCCCGCTCAGCGCCTTCAGCTGAGCGGCGGTCAAATAGCTGCCGGAGATCTTGGGTTCACCCGTGCTCGACTCGTGCTGGGAGCTGATCGCGCCTTCGCCGAACGCGCTGCCCTCGACTTCCGCGGCGACGGTCCCCATCGGCTGGCCGGGCCCGGCGACGACGTCGCGGATGTCCTCCTGCCACTGGCCGCCGGGGCGCGGGCCCTTGACGTCGTCGAAGGGCGGGCCCGCGACGCGCATGGCGACGCCGGAGAGCTGCTTGTCCACCTGGTCGTACAGATAGGTGTGGAGGGCGATCGTGGTGACCGTGCCGATGACGGCGCAGACGACGGCGATCAGCCCGACCGCGGAGAAGACCAGCCGGGTGCGCAGCGACCACGGCCTGCGGCGGCGGCGCGCGGACCGCCTGCCGGGCGGCTGAGACGCGGTGGACGGCTGGGGTCCGGAGGACGGCTGCGGCACGGAGGACGGCCGGGGCACGGACGGCTGAGGCCCGGCGGGCACGCCGGCAGCAGGGGAGAACGCCACGATCCGGCTCGCCTACTCGCCCGGCTTGATCAGATACCCCGCGCCGCGCCGGGTGTGGATCATCGGGCTGCGGCCCACGTCGATCTTCCGGCGCAGATAGGAGATATACAGCTCGACGACGTTGGCCTGGCCGCCGAAGTCATAGCTCCACACCCGGTCGAGGATCTGGGCCTTGCTGAGCACGCGGCGCGGATTGCGCATCAGGTAGCGCAGCAGCTCGAACTCGGTCGCGGTCAGATGAATCTCCTGACCGGCCCGCGAGACCTCGTGGCTGTCCTCGTCCAAGACCAGGTCGCCGACGGTCAGCAGCGACTCGCTGCGCGCCGCCGCGGCCCCCGACCTGCGCAGCAGGCCGCGCAGCCGGGCGACGACCTCCTCCAGGCTGAAGGGCTTGGTGACGTAGTCGTCGCCGCCCGCGGTCAGCCCGGCGATCCGGTCCTCGACCGCGTCCTTCGCGGTCAGGAAGAGCACCGGCACCTCGGGAAGCTCGTTGCGGACCCGGCCCAGCAGCGTGAGCCCGTCCATGTCGGGGAGCATGATGTCCAGGACGACGGCGTCCGGGCGCAGTTCGCGGGTGATCCGCTGCGCCTCCGCGCCGTTGCCGGCCGTCCGTACCTCCCAGCCCTCGTAGCGCAGCGCCATCGAGAGCAGGTCGGCGAGGGCCGACTCGTCGTCCACCACCAGCACCCGGACGGGGCTCCCGTCAGGTCGCAACAGTTCGGAACGCCCATGGGGCGAGGTCGCCTTCATGGTTCTCACCTTCGGGCGGCCGTCTGAGAGCTCCCTTTCGGCTGTCTGTGAATAGCCTGAGAATCCTGTGCGGTCCCCGGATGGCCGGTATGGCCGCGTCAGACCCGCTCAGGTGAGAATCCCGTGCCCAATCGGCGTACGGCCGCGCGGCGAGGAACAACCGGATGCCACCTCCGGTTGAATGTCCGCATGGCCTCTCACGACGCACAAGGCAACCCGCCCGGCACGACGCCCGGCAGGACACTCGCCACCACCATGGGCAGGACCGGCATCTGGACCGCGGCCCTTCGCGCGACGGACCCCGAGCGGCACGGCGCGATCAGGGACGCCGCGGCCGAGCTGGACGAGCTGGGGTACGGAGCGCTGTGGCTCGGCGGCAGCCCCTCGCCGGACCAGGCCGCCTTCCTCCTGGAGGCGACCTCCCGGATCACGGTCGCCACCGGCATCCTCAGCATCTGGGACCACGAGGCGGCCTATGTGGCCGAGCGCCACGCCGCCCTCGACGCGGCCCACGGCGGCCGCTTCCTGCTCGGCCTCGGGGTGAGCCACGGTCACATGGTCAAGCAGTACGCCCGCCCGTACACGGCGATGCGGGAGTACCTCGACGCCCTCGACGCCGCGCCGGCCCCCGTCCCCGCCTCCCGCCGGGTGCTGGCCGCCCTCGGCCCGAAGATGCTGGAGCTGTCCCGCGACCGCGCGGCCGGCGCCCACCCCTACCTGGTCACACCCGAGTTCACCGCCAAGGCCCGCGAAATCCTGGGCACCGGCCCCCTCCTCGCCCCGGATCTCAAGGTCGTCCTCGAACCGGACCTCGACCGCGCCCGCGCCACCGCCCGCGGCTATCTCTCCCACTACCTGCCGATGCCCAACTACACCAACAACCTCCTTCGGTTGGGCTTCACCGAGGACGACTTCCGCGACGGCGGAAGCGACCACCTCGTCTCGTCCGTCTTCGCCCTCGGCGACGCCGAGGCGATCCGCCGCCGCGTCGACGAGTTCCTGGCGGCGGGCGCGGACCACCTGGCGGTCCAGGTCGTGACCGACGACACCATGAACAACATCCCGCTGGCCGAGTGGCGCACCCTGGCCGAGGCCCTGCCGCTCGGCCACGACGGCTGAGCCCGGCCCCGTAGCCCCCGCCCCGTAGCCCATTGTCCCGACGCCCCAGCCCCTGAAGCCCACCCCGGCCGGGCTCACGGCCGGGGCGGGCCCACCCCCGTCGGGCCCGCCCCGGCCGCCGCCGGGTCAGTGACGACCACTGTGCAAGCAGCATGGCACTCCCCACTGACAGTCGCCCTGACCTGCGACTTCGCCGACCCCGGGCGCACAGCGCGGCGGGACCCCGGGCGCCCGGGCGGCGCGTCACGGCCCCGTCTCAGGCTTGCTGCGGGTTGGCATCGGCACCCAAGAGGCCTTTTGTCGCGACCATGATGATCTGCAATACAAGATCACTGCGTTCTTCTCGATGACGAACCACGGCCGGCAATCGACCACCGCAAAGGGACCGTCCACGTGCTCAACCGCTCCGCCCTGCCCCGCGTCGCCGCCCTCGCCTGCGCGGCCGGCCTCGTCCTCCTCGCCACCGGCTGCGAGGAGGACGCCGCCTCCGGGCAGGCGGGGCGGGGGCCGGGACCCGCGGCGGACGGATCGCTGAACGGCGACGGCGGCAGAGCCCTCGCGCTCGGCAAGGCCACCGCGATCACGTACAAGGGCGGCTCGGACAACGGCCGGGGCACCCTGAAGGTCGCGGCAAAGAGCGTGGTGAAGGGCTCCCGTGCGGATCTGCCCAAGGCCTCGCTCCAGGCCGCGGACCGGAAGCTACAGCCGTACTACGTCACCATGACCTTCAAGAACATCGGCGACGCCTCCATTCACTACCCCTTCCTGAACACCCCCACCAGCCTGGAGGACAGCGGCGGCGCGCCCCAGGAGGTCCTGATCACCGCGGACGACGGGGTGAAGCGGTGCCCCGGCGAGGATCCGGACGACTTCGGGACGGGCGACACCGCCACCCTCTGCAAGGTCTTCCTACTGTCCAGGGGCGCCACCCCGGCCACCGTCACCTACGCCACGGGGGACGGCACCGAGCGGCCGGTGTCCTGGAAGGTCCCGGGGTGAACGCACGAGGGGCCCGGCACTGGTGTGCCGGGCCCCTCGTATGAGTAGCGGGGACAGGATTTGAACCTGCGACCTCTGGGTTATGAGCCCAGCGAGCTACCGAGCTGCTCCACCCCGCGTCGGTAGGTGTAACTGTACGTCATTCCGAGCGCCCAGGGAAATCCGTTCCATCGCCCGGTTACTTTGCAACGACGCGGTCTCAGCCTCGCTTCGAGTGGATCATCGCCTCTGGCCTGGGGCTTTGTCGCGGCCATGATGTGTGCACCGCACAACCACGGGCCTGTGTATCCGGCCCGCCCACGACGAAATCAACTCAGACGAATCAACTCAACGGGGACCGATTCATGCTGCGTATCCGATCCACACGTAACCGCACCGCCGTCGCCGTCCTGTGCGCCGCAGGCTTCGCCCTCGTCGCGACCGGCTGCAACGACAACCTCGCCCAGGACGGCGGCAGCGAAACGCCCTCCAAGGCCCCGAAGAAGCCGTCCGCCCCCGCCAGCAAGGCGGTCGACTCCGACGCGGGCAAGACCCTCGCCCTCGGCGAGCCCACCCCGATCACGTACAAGCGCTCGGACAAGACGGGCACCCTGAGGATCGCGGCGAAGAGCGTGGTGAAGGGCGCCCAGTCCGACCTGGACAAGGTGGCCCTCAACGCCGAGGAGCGGAAGCTCCAGCCGTACTACGTGACGATGAGCTTCGAGAACATCGGCAAGAACTCGATCCACTACCCCTTCCTGAACACCCCCACCCGCCTGCGTGACAGCCGCGGCGAGGAGGGGAAGTCCCTCATCACCCTGGACGGCGACGTCGCCAAGTGCCCCGGCAAGGACCCGGACGACTTCAACGCGGACGACACCGCCACGCTCTGCAAGGTCTTCCTGTTGCCCTCGGGCGAGACGCCTTCGGTCGTCTCGTACACGAGTGACTTCGACAAGGAGCCGGTGTTCTGGAAGGCCAAGGAGGACTGACAGACGAAGGAGGACAGGCGGAGGAGGACGGGCGGCAGAGGCCTGACGCTCCGCCTCCTCCACCATCCCGCGGGGAGGCTGGTTCCGGACGCCGGAACCAGCCTCCCGCGTATCACGGCACCATCAGCACCCGGCCGAGCTGAGCCCGCTCCTCGAGCATCCGGTGGGCCGCGGCCGCCTCGGTGAGCGGGAAGCGCGCGTGTACGACGGTACGCAGCCGCCCCGCCGCAAAGTGGTCGGCGACCTCCGCCATGTCCTCGCGCGCTCGCTCGGGGCGGGCCGCCCGCCAGGCGTACAGGGAGAACCCGGCCACCTGCTTCATCGCGATCAGCGCCATGACCCCGACCTCCCCCAAATCCCCGCTCGCCGCCCCGTACTCGACGTCCCGGCCCAACGGGGCCAGCAGCTCGACGGTCTGATGCAGGATCGGCCCGCCGACCGACCCCACGGCCACGTCCACACCGCCCGGCACGGCCTTCCGCACCTGGTCCGGCCAGTCGTCGTCGGTGTAGTCGACGACGACATCGGCGCCCAGCTCCCGGACGAAGTCGAATTTGGCCGGTGAACCCACGGTGGCGACGACCGTACCGGCCCCCAGCACTCGCGCGAGCTGTACGGCGAGATGGCCGATGCCGCCCGCGGCCGAGTGCACCAGCACGCTCTCGCCCTCCGCGAGCCGCCCCAGGCGCAACACCCGCAAGGCCACCGGCGCGCCCATCGGCAGCATGCTGGCCGCCCCCACGTCGAGCCCCTCGGGCACCGGGGCCAGCCAGGCCGCGTCGGCGACGACCTGATCCGCGAACGCGTCCTCGACGAGCACCGCCACCCTCTCTCCCACCCGCCCCTCGTCGACCCCGGGCCCCACGGCCTCGACCCTGCCCACCACATCCCCGGTGACCGTGCCGGGCAGCGGCCACTCGAAGATCCCCTGCGCCCCGCTCCGGAACTTGGTGTCGACGAAATTGGCGCCGATCGCCTCGACGCGGATGAGCACCTGCCCCTCGCCCGGAGCGGGAGTGTCCGCTTCCTCGATCCGCAGCACCTCGGGACCGCCGTACTCGTCATAACGCACCCGTCGCATGCTGAAGCCCTCCCCAAACAACTGGACCACTGGTCAACTTAATCAGGCACCGCGACCGTACTGGACCATCGGTCCAGTTGTCCATGCGTGACACGTGACACCATGCGAGACAGGCCAGAAGGGCCAGGCGAGAGGAGAAGACTCAATGACCGGGGGCCGCCGTGAACGCGCCGACGCCACGCGGAACCGGCTCGCGATCCTGTGCGCGGCCGAAGAACTGCTGGCCCGGTACCGGCCCGAGCAGATCTCCATGGAACAGGTCGCCGCCGCGGCGGGCGTCGGCAAAGGCACCGTCTTCCACCGGTTCGGCAACCGCATGGGCCTCATGCGCGCCCTCATGGAGGGACGCGCCCTCGCCCTGGGCGAGGCCGTCACCACGGGCCCGCCGCCCCTGGGCCCGGGCGCACCCCCGCGCGAGCGCCTGCTGGCCTTCCTCGACGCCATGGTCGACGTCGTCACCCGCAACAAGGGCCTCATCGCCGCCCTCGACCACGCCATGACCACCGCCCCCAAGCCCGCCGAGGACTCCCCTGCCGCCCAGGACGCGCACCCCGTCTACACCGCCTGGCACCGCCACGTCAGCACCCTCATCGCCGAGGAACGCCCCGACCTGGACGCCGAGCTCCTGGCCCACATCCTCCTGAGCTCCCTGCACAGCGACCCGATCCTGGACCTCCTACGCCAAGGCGAAAGCCAACGCCTCACCGCGAGCCTCCACACCCTGGTCACAGCCGCCCTGGACACCCCGCCGCGGCCGTGACCCGCGTGCCGCCCTTGACCAGCCGATCCCCCGGGATAATCACCCCATGACCGCCCCCGTGCCGCCCGCCCAGGCCCTGATCGTCGTGGATGTCCAGTCGGCCTTCGTCTCCGGTCCGGAGGCGGTGCCCGACGCGCCGCGGGTGCTTGAGCGCATCGAGGACCTGACAGCCAGAGCACGCACAGCGGGCGCGCTCGTCGTCCACCTTCAGAACGACGGACCGGCGGGCGCGGCCGACGAGCCGAAGACACCGGGCTGGGAGCTGTACCTGCCGGTCCGCGAAGGCCAACGGGAAGTCGTGATCCGCAAGTCGGAGGACGACGGCTTCGAGGACACCCGCCTCGGCGAGCTGCTCACCGATATGGAGATACAGGCCCTGGCCGTGTGCGGGGTGATGTCCGAGATGTGCGTCAGCGCGACAGCGCGTACGGCTCTGGCGCTGGGATACCGCGTGGTCCTCCCGCACGACGCCCATGCTACGTACGACATCCCGGCGGCAGCGGGCATCAGCGACATGGTTCCGGCCGCGATGGTGTCGCGGGTCGCCGAATGGGCGTTGGGCGACGAGGCCGAGATCCTCCCGCGCGCCGCCGACGTCACGTTCGGACGCCCGGGCGCGCGGTGACGCGCACCACGGCCCACCTCCTCATCAGGCCCGGTACACCAGCAGATACCGCCAGAACAGCAGGCGGCGCAGCGTCGAGCCGGGCAGCAGGCGGACGGCTTCGGCGCGGGTCTCGGCGTACGTCAGCGGGGGCGGCCAGACCATCGGGATCTGGTCGGCCGCCGACTTGATCGAGTAGAGCCCCAGCACCGCCAGCACACCCCCCGGCGCGAGAGCCTTCCGCAACGTCAGCACCGAGTCGAACGGCATGTGGTGGAGGCTGGCGATGCACGAGATGAATTCGTAGCGGGACTCCGGTAGCCGCGCCTCACGCATATCGACCCGCCGGTACCGGGGCCCGCCCCCGGCCGCCCGCGCCGCCCCGATGACATCCGCGTCGGCGTCCACCCCCTCGACATCCAGCCCCCGCCCCGCGAGCAAGCGCGCGAACCGCCCCGTCCCACACCCCACCTCCATCCCCACCCCCAGCAGCCGGAACCGCCGCGCGCTCGGACAGCCCGACCGGGTGACGCCGCGCGCGAACGGGTGATTCGGGTGGTTTTCCTGTTGCCGGGTGGAAGGAAAAAAGTGGCATTCATGCGCGAACAAGACGCATGAGCACCAGGGAGGAAAGATGCCGATACACGCGAACGCGCTCGTGCGCGGCGGCGCCGTGCTGGTCACCGCCGCGGCGACCGTCGCCATGCTGGCCACCCCTGCCGAAACCACCGAAGCCCCAGCCCACGGCCGGGGGACAAGCCGCGGAGGGGAGGCCGAGACCAAGCAGATCGCGTCCTCGGTCCTCGACGCGGACGAGAACGTCAAATTCACCCTGACCGCGATCCGGTCCACCGCCGACCCGCTGAGGGCCACCGTCCGCCTGAAGGCCTTCGCCCGGCAGCACGGCCGGTTCGTGCTGTCGGACGAGGTACGGGTCGGCGCGGTGGACAGCTGGTTCTGGTTCCCGGTCACCGGGCGGGGCGCGATCTGCGAGTTCTCGACGGCGAGCACCAACCCCGCACCCGTCACCGCAAGCCTGCTGATCACCCCGTCGATCGGCTGCTCGCCGCCCGAGAGCTTCCAGCTACGGGACGGGAAGTTCGAAGCCGACGGCCACAGCGCGCGGGCCCCGCACGGCGGAGTGCGCACCGGCGCCGGCGGCATGGCCGAACGGACCGCCGCCCAGGGAGCACCGGCCGGCGCGTAGGGCGCAGGGGCCGTGCGGTGAGCGAGCATCCGTAACCTGTCTGCATACGCCAGAGGCCCTTTCCGATGATCGGAAAGGGCCTCTGAGCTGGGGCGCGCTCGAGACGGCTCGCCAAGGCTCACCAAAGCTCATCGACGAGAGCCAAAAAAGTCGGACGGCGATGTCGAGAACCCGTGACTGGCTCCGTCCCCGAGGTGAACGCGACGAAAATGGGTCGCACCAGCACCGAGGAGAACCACGATGGCCAAGTACTTGCTGCTCAAGCACTACCGCGGCGCTCCGGCCGCGGTCAACGACGTGCCCATGGACCAGTGGACGCCGGAGGAGATCTCGGCCCACGTGCAGTACATGAACGACTTCGCGGCCCGGCTCGAGGGGACCGGCGAGTTCGTCGCCGGTCAGGCGCTCGCCCCCGAGGGAACGTGGGTCCGGTACGACGGCGAGGGTCGCCCGCCGGTCACCGACGGCCCGTTCGCCGAGACCAAGGACCTCATCGCCGGCTGGATGGTGATCGACGTCGACAGCTACGAGCGCGCCGTCGAGCTGGCCGGGGAGCTGTCGGCCGCCCCTGGGGCGGGCGGAAAGCCGATCCACGAGTGGCTCGAAGTGCGCCCGTTCCTGGCCGCGTCGCCCACCATCACGGAGTGCCCTCATCAATGAACGAGGCCCTGCTCCGGAGCCTCACGCCGAGCGTGCTCGCCATCCTCGTCCGCCGCGGAGCCGACTTCGCGGCGGCCGAGGACGCCGTGCAGGACGCGCTGGTCGAGGCGGTCCGCGTCTGGCCGGCCGACCGGCCGCGGGACCCGAAGGGCTGGCTGATCACCGTGGCCTGGCGCCGGTTCCTCGACGCCACCCGCGCGGACGCCGCCCGCCGCCGGCGTGAGGACCTCGTCGACGAGGAGCCGACGCCCGGGCCCGCGCCCGCGGTGGACGACACGCTCCAGCTCTACTTCCTGTGCGCCCACCCGTCGCTGACGCCGTCGTCCGCGGTCGCGCTCACCCTGCGCGCCGTCGGCGGGCTGACCACCCGCCAGATCGCCCAGGCCTACCTGGTGCCCGAGGCGACCATGGCGCAGCGCATCAGCCGGGCCAAGCGCACCGTCTCCGGCGTGCGGTTCGACCAGCCCGGCGACGTCGCCACCGTGCTGCGCGTCCTCTACCTGGTCTTCAACGAGGGCTACTCCGGCGACGTCGACCTCGCCGCCGAGGCCATCCGGCTCACCCGGCAGCTCGCGGCCCAGGTCGACCACCCCGAGGTGGCGGGGCTGCTCGCCCTCATGCTGCTCCACCACGCCCGGCGCGCCGCCCGGACCGCGCCCGACGGCAGCCTGGTGCCGCTCGCCGAGCAGGACCGCGGCCGGTGGGACACCGAGTCGATCGCCGAGGGCGTCGAGATCCTCCAGACGGCCCTCGCCCGCGACCGGCTGGGCGAGTTCCAGGCCCAGGCCGCCATCGCGGCACTCCACGCCGACGCGCCCACCGCCGAGGAGACCGACTGGGTGCAGATCGTCGAGTGGTACGACGAGCTCGCGCGCCTGACCGACAGCCCGGTCGTCCGGCTCAACCGCGCGGTGGCCGTCGGCGAGGCCGACGGACCGCGCGCCGGCCTGGCGGCGCTCGCGGCGCTGGACGACTCAGTTCCCCGCCACGCCGCGGTGGCGGCGTACCTCCACGAGCGCGACGGCGACCTGGCGACGGCGGCACGGCTGTACGCCGAGGCGGCCCAAAAGGCACCCAACCTCGCCGAACGCGACCACCTGACCCGCCAGGCCGCCCGGCTCAACGCCCGCCGGTGTCGCTGACGCGTCAATAGACCCGCCCGCTGAAGCGCCCGGTGAAGGTGCCCCATCCGCGACGGTTCGGCTGCCGAAAAGCGGCTCCTCAGGGTCATCTACGAAAGGTCCCATAATCACCGGTTGATGGTGCGCGTGGACGATTGCCGCGCGTGGAGTGGCGGCTGCTCTGACTCCTGGGGACTGTCGTCGATAATTTCCTGTTCATGACTGACAATCCGCGCCTTCCTGGACTGAAGTTGGCCGAGGCAGATGGGTGGTGCAAATTGCTGTGGCCAAGGCGCGCACTGCGTTGCTTGCGCTGAAGCCCTGAGCGGACGGCCACCGCCTGGCAGCAGTTGACCGAATGGCTGCGCGTACACGCCCCTACCTCGCACGCTTCGATTCTGCCCCCTGCCACCGAGGCCGAGTTCGAGGAAGCAGAAGGCCACCTCAGACATTACTGCGGGTACGGCTTCCCGCCCGAGCTGGCCGCCCTCTGGGCGATGGCCGGCGGGGTGCAGCAGGTCGACATCGACGAATACGACGAAGAGGGCGAGGGCCCTCGGCGGCGGTCCGGCCTGGGGCTCGCGGTAGGCCGATGCCGGGCGTCATGTGCCGTCGTTGCCGTCAACCTTCCCCGCCATCGTTACAAGAGACAGGGTGCAGGAGGGCACCGCGCTGCCTAGTCTTCATGGTCATGCCCGACGAACCGTTTCTCGCCGCGACCAGAGCCTCTTATGACGTCATGGCCTCGGAGTACGCCGACATGGTGAGCTCTGACTTGGACGCCAAGCCTCTCGACCGGGCGTTGCTCGCCGCCTTCACGGAGTTGGTAAAGGCAGGCGGAAACGGTCCCGTTGCCGATGTAGGTTGTGGTCCCGGCCAGGCAACGGTGGCACTACGCCGACTGGGCGCGGACGCGTTCGGCATCGACCTTTCGCCCGGGATGATCGGCCTGGCCCGCCGCACCTACCCGGATCTGCGGTTCGAGGTGGGATCGATGCTGGCCCTCGGTCTACCGGAGGCCTCCATGGGCGGTTTGCTCGCCTACTACTCAATCATCCACGTCCCATGGGAGCGACTGTCGGAAGTGTTCTCCGAGTTTCACCGGGTGCTCGCACCAGGCGGGCAGGTGATGCTTGTCTTCCAGGTCGGTGATGACCGGGGTCATCGCTCCGAGGCATTCGGCAAAGCCATCTGCCTCGACTGGTACCGGCAGCAACCGGACGAGATCGCCGACCTGCTGCGACGCGCTGGGTTCGAGGTCTGGGCCACAATCACGCGGCAGCCGAACGCTGTCGAGAAGACACCGCAAGGCTACGTCTTGGCACGCAAGCCCGTATCTGAGCCATGAGCCTCACAACACGTAGGGCATGAGAACGGGGCCGACGCTCGGATGATCATGGAAGTCCTGGGCCACAGCTCGATCCGCGTGACCATGCACATCTACAGTGCCGCGCGGCGGTAGCTGTCACTGTTACTGTCAACCCATACGCCAGAGGCCCCTTCCAACACTGGAAGGGGCCTCTGAGCTGGGGCGCGCTCGGCAGGATTCGAACCTGCAACCTCTTGATCCGTAGTCAAGTGCTCTATCCGTTAAGCTACGAGCGCTTGGCTTCCCGGCGATCTTTCTTGCCGGTCGGCGTTGCGGGGACAACATTACATGACCTGCGGCTTCAGGCGAAATCCGTTTCCCGCACCCCACCTGAGCTGGGAAAACGCTCTTTTGGCGGCCATCCGGAAGATCGGCGGGGAGTGCCGGCCCGGGCGGCGAGAGAGGGGCGTGGCGCTCGCGGGAAGGGGCTGCTGGGTGATCACCGCGGTGGGGGCCGGGTGGGCCCACGAAGGGGGCAGCGGGGCGGGTGGGGGTTGACGTGCGGGTGGGGGAAACGCAGCGGAGCCCCGGCCGTCGGGCCGGGGCTCCGGTGAGTGCGGAGGCTCCGGGATTTGAACCCGGGATGGGGGGTTACCCCAAACCGCATTAGCAGTGCGGCGCCATAGACCAGACTAGGCGAAGCCTCCATGCACACCGAGCATATTCGCGCGAGCGCGATGCGGTGTGTGCAGATGATGTCACAGCCCAAGGGGATGTCACCAATCGCCGCCTACGGTACTCGGCTGGCGGGACGCATCGCAAAGCCCTTATGGCGGCGCAACGCGCACGACGGCGGCGCGTTAGAGGGGCAGGGGCAGTGCGCCCCGCTGTGATCACACCTGGAGTGCCCCGATGCCCCTGCTGCAGCGCCTTGCCGTCGCCCTCGTCACGGCGGCTGCCTCCGCCACCGCGATGAGCGCCACCGCCTGGGCCGCACCCGTGCCACTGCCCCTGCCGCATGACGAGGGGGGCACCGATCACCTGATCGTGACCGTGTCGCGGAGCGGCGGTGCCGCGGACTCTGTCACGTACACGCTGGCGTGCCATCCCACGGGAGGGACGCACCCGGCCGCGCAGGGGGCGTGCGATCAGCTGGACTCGGCGACGGTGTGGGGGAGGGATCCGTTCGCGCCCGTGCCGCCCGGGGCGATGTGCACGGGGCAGTACGGGGGGCCGGCCACCGCGCAGCTGCGTGGGCATTGGGCGGGGCGGCCGGTGGACGCGCGGTTCTCGCGGGTCAATGGGTGCGAGATGGCCCGGTGGGACAGATTTTCCGTTGTTTTGCGCCTTCCTGGGAGCTGACCTGCGGATTAGCCAGGCCTGGGACAGAACGGCCCAGGGAACATGCCCAGGAGGTTTGTCCGGTCGTGCGCCGAGACGCGTACGTCGTGCTGCGACCTCCCTCTCATCTACCGCCGCGTCCGCCCCCGCTGCCCGTAGACTCCCCTGAGGACACTCCACGGACGCGGCGGCACAATGACCGCGAGTGTCGGGCAAGGTGCGGTACATCAGGGAGGAAGCGTCGTCGTGAGCAGCAGGCCATCCCGAGGCGCTGCTCGCCTCGCAGCCATACTCGACGCCCTCCCCGACGCCCTGCTGCTGGTCAACTGCAACGGCACGGTCGTCAACGCCAACCACATCGCGCTCGAGACCTTCGAGGTGCCGGGAACGGCGCTGGTCGGCCGTGGTCTGCTGGATCTTCTCCCCTCTTTCGACTCCAATCGCATTCCGGGCTCGATGCGCCGCCCCGACGACCAGGACGAGGACGGCCGCACCAAGCCGACGCGGATGATCGCGCGGCGCACCGACGGCATGCAGTTCCCCGTCGAGGTCACCAGCGCCAATCTGGAGGACGGCCGGACCCCTTACGCCGACCAGTACAGCTACACCGGCGACGAACTGCTGATGCTCGTCGTACGCGACCTGACCGGGACGCTCGACACCGAGGCCGAGCTCGCCCGCCAGCAGCGCCAGACCGAGATGATCCTGCGCGCGGCGGCGGAGGGCGTGGTCGGCGTGGACACCGAGGGCAAGGTGGTCCTCGTCAACCCGTCCGCGGCGCAGATCCTCGGCTACCGGGCCAGTGACCTGGGCGGTCAGGAGCTTCATCCTCTTGTACACCACTCGCGCCCGGACGGTTCCCCTCTTCCGTATGAGGAGTCCCCGCTCACCGAGACCCTGCGCTCCGGCCGTAAATACCGGGTGCGCGGCCAGGTGCTGTGGGCGAAGGACGGCAGCCCGGTACCGGTCGACCTGACGACCGCGCCCGTACGGGACGGGGAGCAGCTCGTCGGCGCGGTGATGACCTTCACCGACCGGCGGCCCGAGGAAACCCTCGTGGCGAAGCACGCGGAGGAGCTCGAAGGCCTCACGGCCAAGCACGCGAAGGAGCTGGAGAAGCTCACCGCGCGGCACACGGAGGAGCGGGAGAAGCTCACGGCGCAGCTCGTCAAGGAGCGGAAGGAGCTCACCGCGCAGCTCGCCCGGGAGCGGGAGGCGCACGCCGAGCGGTACGACGCGCTGGCCGCCCGCAACGCTCAGCTGCTCGCCGTCCTCGACCAGTCGCTGCGCGGCCCGCTGGTGGAGCTGCGCGGCGAGCTCGGCGTGCTCGCCGACGACCCGGCCGGGCAGCTGTGGCCCGAGGCCAACCAGATCCTGCACCACCTCGCCGCCGGGTACACCCGCATGACCACGCTGGTGGACAACGTCCTGAGCTACCAGCGACTCGACTCGGGCGGCGAGGAATTCACCCGGCACGCGGTCTCGATGGACGAGGTCGTCGCGGCCGGTGTCGAGGGCGCGGTCGAGCTGATCGGCCCCGGGCGGGCGCAGTTCGCGGTACACGCGCCGCCGATCGAGGCCGAGGTGGACGCGGAGCGGCTGGCGCAGGCGCTGGCCCACCTGATCGCGGATGTGGCCGGGGTCGACTCCACGGGGAAGGCGGCCGGGGGCCCGGGCGGCGCTACGGGCGACTCGACCATCGTGGTCGCGGCGGCGCAGCGCGGCGATGTCGTACGGATCGAGGTTCGCGGGCCGTACGCGGGCGGCGACCCCGTACACGAGCCGATCGTCCGCGGGATCGTACGGCGGCACGGAGGCGTGCTGCAGACGCATGAGATGCCGGGCATGGGCGGGCACGCCTACGTCCTCGAGGTGCCGATCTCCGCGGCCGCCGCCGACCACGCGGGCGAGGCCGAGAGCGCCGCTGCGGCGTCGGGGCGTACGTCCGGCCAGGGCGCGGCCACCGGGAACACCGGCGCGGGCTCCGCGGCCGCCCCGGGCGGGACGAACGGCACGGGCACCGGCCAGACGCCGACGGGACCGACGGGTCGGCGCGCGCGGCGCGGGCCGGCCGACGGAGCCGGAAACGGGACCAACGGGGCCGGTACGAACGGGGCGGGCACGAGCGGCGCCGGTACGAACGGCGCCGGTACCGACGGAAGCGGTGCCAACGGCGGCGGTGCCAACGGGGGTACGGACGGTCAGCCCCCCGTGCGCGGCGCCGACCCGCGCACGCCCAGCACCCAGGGCGCCGGCTACCGCGGCGCGCACGCCGGTTCCACGCCCGCGGTGCCCACCCCCGATGGCGACGACACCGCCGCGGGGCAGCCGGCCGAGGCCGGGGAGCCACGGCCGACCGGACGCCGACGCGCCCGTCGCCACCCCGCCGAGGAGCAGCAGCCGGCGGCCGCGAGCGCGAACGCCGATACCGACGGCCAGGGTTCGGCGGCCCATCGCCATGCCCGTGGCGCCGGCCCGCAAACCAGCCCTCAAACCGGTCCGCAGCCCGCCGCGATGGGTCCGGTGCCGCCCCAGGGCGTGGCCGGGCAGCCGTCGCCCCCGGCCGGGCGGCGGGCCCGCCGCGGTGCCCCGGCCGAGGCCGGACAGGGGCGGTCCGCCCTCGCGCTGCCGCCCGCGGCGGCCGATGCCGTCCCGCCGGCCGGCGGCTGGCCCGCCGCTCCCGGCCCCGACGCACCCCCCGCCGCGCAAGGCGGATCGGCCATGCCCGCCCTCCCCGCCGCACGCACCCCCGAACAACAGCAGAACAACTGGGATCAACCCCAGAGCGGCGCGAACGCGGGCCCCGGCCCGCTGCCCCCTGCCCAGCCCGCCGCCCAGCCCGCCGGACGGCGGCGAGCCCGGCGCGCGCTCGCCGAAGCGCCCGGGCGGGCCGGGGCCGACGAGGCGCAGCCGCAAGGCCCGTCACAGCCGCAGCCCCAGACCCAGGCCCAGCCCCAGCCCGCGGGCGACCCGGTGGGCGGCCGGTCCCCCTTCGCGCTGCCGCCCGCGGCGGCCGACCGGACCCCGCAGTCCGCGCTGCCGCCGGAGCTCGGACCCGTGGGCCTCGTTCCCGCGCAGCACGGAGCACGGGACCCACGCGGAGGCGCGGCCCAAGGCGCCCAGAGCGGGCACGGAGGACACGGCGCCCAAGGCGGGCACGGCGCTCAGGCCGCCCAAGGCGGCGCGCCCGTACCGAACAGGGGCGGCGGCCTCGCCGTACGAGGCGGCCCCGTACCGCCCAACGCCGGTCCGCGGCCCGGCGGATGGCCGGCCGCCCCCGGCCCCGACGCACCCCCCGCCGCGCAAGGCGGATCGGCCATGCCCGCCCTCCCCGCCGCACGCACCCCCGAACAACAGCAGAACAACTGGAACCCACCCCCGAGCGGCCAAGCCGCGCCGGACGGCCCGTACGACACGGACGAGGGCCCGTACGACGCATACGACGGGGACGACGCCCCGCAGCCGACCGGGCGGAGGCGGGCCCGGCGGCCGTTGGCCGACGAGCAGCCGGGGCCCGCCGGGATGCCCACCATGGAAGAGGGCGCACCGCAGCCGGGCCCCTGGCCGGGTGGGCCGGGCGGCCCCGCGCAGCCCCAGCCCCAGCCCCAGCGCCGACCGCAGCAGTTGCCCCCCGCCGAGCCCGCGCCGGGCTCCGACGCCTCGCAGGGGCGCGCGATCAGCGTGCGGACCCTGGGGCAGGGCGTGCCGTTCGCGCAGCAAGTCTCGGAGCAGCACCCGCAGGCGCAGCCCCAGACGCCGTCCGGCGGCGCGGCAGCGGCCGCTGCCGCGGGCAGGCGGCGCAAGCTGGCGGCCCGGCCCGACCCGGCGAACCAGGCCGCCTCGGCCGAGCTCGAACCGGCCGGCCGCGCGCAGCCGCCCCATCCCGGGGGCCAGCCACACCCCGGAGCCCCCGGCGCCCAGCCGCGCCCCCAGCCGGGACCGGGGCCGCATCCGCATCGCCCCGCCTCGCCCCAGACCGCGGGCCGTGCCTTCGCGATCGGCGCGCCCGACGAGGGCGCCGAGGGCCCGGAGCCGCTGGACGGGCCGAACGGCGCCGTCGAGGTCGTCGACGACCGCACCCCGCCGCTGGACGACGAACTGCCGCCCGAGCCCCTGGACAACCCGCGCCGCCTGCTCGTATGGCCCGCGCCGGACATGTCCACGCAGCAGGCGCTCAGCGACCGCGGCTACCGGCCGGTGATCGTGCACTCGCGCGAGGAGGTGGACGCGCAGATCGCGGCGT
The DNA here is from genome assembly GCF_053890475.1 of Streptomyces sp. LZ34. Taxonomy (NCBI): domain Bacteria; kingdom Bacillati; phylum Actinomycetota; class Actinomycetes; order Kitasatosporales; family Streptomycetaceae; genus Streptomyces; species Streptomyces sp. LZ34. The sequence continues at coordinate 6,574,506 of NZ_CM132680.1, read as the reverse complement.
ACCCGGCCGCGCTGTTCGTCGACCCGCTGACCGGGCCGATCACCCGTACGGCGCTGCAGTCGCTGCGTACCGCGGCGGTCGCCGCCGAGGTGCCGGTGCTGGTGACGGCGGGGCTCGGCCAGGCGTCGCGCGAGGCGGCGTACGGCGCCGACCCGGCCGTTCTGTTCAAGGCGCTCGCCCCGCGCGACAGCGAGCAGCACCCGCCGCGGGTCCTGCTGATCGAGGAGCACCAGCCGATCTCCGAGGCGCTGACGGCGACGCTGGAGCGGCGCGGCATGCAGGTCGCGAGGGCGGCGACGGACGCGGACGCGGTGACGCTCGCCGCGCAGATGCGGCCGAATCTGGTGGTGATGGACCTGATGCAGGTGCGCCGCCGCCGGGCCGGGATCGTGGACTGGCTCCGCGGGAACGGGCTGCTCAACCGCACCCCGCTGGTCGTCTACACCTCCGCGGACATCGATCCGGCCAACCTGTCGCGGCTGAGCTCGGGCGAGACCGTGCTGTTCCTCGCGGAGCGCTCGACGAGCGCGGAGGTGCAGGGGCGGATCGTGGATCTGCTGGCCAAAATCGGCAACAACTGAGGTCCGTCAGGACCCTGTCCCGGATGGGATGTCGGACGGGATGTCGGACGGGATGTCCACGGGCACGGCCGGGCTGTTCGGCCTACGGGGGGCGCGGCTGGTCGTCCGCGCCCCCCGTCGGCCGTCCGACCGAGCTGCGTTACGTTCAGGTCAGGCAGGCCAGGTGACACAGGTCAGGTGACACAGCTCAGGTCAGCTGCGTCACTTCCAGGTCGCCGTCCGCGTACCGCCTGCGGATGACCTTCTTGTCGAACTTCCCGACGCTCGTCTTCGGCACCTCCTCGATCAGCGCCCAGCGCTCCGGCAGCTGCCAGTGCGCGACCCGCTCCGCGAGGAACGCCCGGAGCGCCTCATAGCCGACGCCGGAGCCGTCCTTGAGCACCACCGTCGCCAGGGGGCGCTCCCCCCACTTCTCGTCCGGCACCGCCACCACTGCCGCCTCGGCGACGTCGGGATGAGCCATCAGGTGGTTCTCCAGCTCCACCGACGAAATCCATTCACCGCCCGACTTGATGACGTCCTTGGCCCGGTCCGTCAGCGTCAGGTAGCCGTTCGCCGTGATGGCGCCGACATCGCCGGTCTTCAGCCAGCCGTCCGGCGTGAACTTGTCCTCCGGGCGGAAGGGCTCGCCGTCGGCCCCGCCGAAGTACGCACCGGCGATCCACGGGCCGCGCACCTCCAGCTCGCCCACCGATGTGCCGTCCCAGGGCACGAGCTCGCCGTCGGCCGAGGTCAGCCGGTACTCCACGGAGGCCGGGAACCGGCCCTGGGACTCCCGGTACGGCCACTCCTCCTCCGCCGTGAGTCCGGCGGGCGTATGGGCCACGGACCCCAGCGGCGAGAGCTCCGTCATCCCCCACGCGTGTACGACCCGGATTCCGTGCCGCTCCTCGAACGCCCTCATCAAGGACGGCGGGCAGGCCGACCCGCCTATGTAGACCTCTCGCAGACTGGACACGTCTCGCGGCCGCGCGTCGAGCTCGGCCAGCAGCCCCTGCCAGATGGTGGGGACGGCGGCACTGACGGTGGGCCGGACCGCTTCGATCATGTCGGCGAGCGGTCCGGGCTGCAGAAAGCGGTCGGGCATCAGGATCGAGGCGCCCGTCATGAAGGCGGAGTGCGTGGTGCCCCACGCGTTGGCGTGGAACATCGGCACCACGGGCAACACCATCTCCTTCCCGGACATGCCGAAGCCCTCGACGCTGTTGATCTGCATCGAGTGCAGATAGATCGAACGGTGGCTGTAGGCCACGCCCTTGGGCTCCCCGGTCGTGCCGGAGGTGTAGCACAGCGCCGCGGCCTGGCGCTCATCGATGACGGGCCACGGGTAGCGCATGGGACGGCCCTCGATCAGCTCCTCGTAGTCGTGGACGGCGGCCCGGCAGCCGTTCAGTACGGAGCGGTCTCCCGGCCCGGCGACGACCACGTGCTCGACGGACTCGAGCCTCGGCAGAAGCGGGGCGAGCAGCGGCAGCAGCGAGCCGTTGACGATGATCACGCGGTCGGCGGCGTGATTGACGACCCAGGCCAGCTGGGCGGCGGGCAGGCGCAGATTGAGGGTGTGCAGCACGGCGCCCATCGAGGGCACCGCCAGATACGCCTCCAGGTGCTCACAGTTGTTCCACATGAGCGAGCCCACAACCTGGCCCTCTTCGACGCCGAGCTCGTCGTGCAGGGCGTTCGCGAGCTGCATGGACCGCAGGCCCACGTCGTAGAAGGTACGGCGCTGCGGTTCGCCGTCGCCGGTCCAGGTGATGACCTGAGCCTTGCCGTGCGCGAGCGCCCCGTGGACGAGGATGCGGGTCACGGTCAGCGGTACGTCCTGCATCGTGCTGAGCACCGGGGCCTCCAGGGTTCCGGTTACGCGCGGGTCAAGGTGTCCGCCGATTGTGCAGCCGACCGGGCGGTATGTCACTACCCGGTGGCCACCACACCGGACACGCTCCCCTGGCTCAGGCCGCCCGGGTGAGGGCCGGGTCCTCGCGCAGTTTGCCGAGGGCGCGCGAGACGGCGCTCTTGACCGTGCCCACGGACACCCCCAGCACCTCGGCCGTCTGAGCCTCGCTCAGGTCCTCGTAATACCTGAGGACGACCATGGCCCGCTGCCGGTCCGGCAGCCGCAGCACCGCGCGCCACATCGCGTCCCGCAACACCTGCTGTTCGGCGGGGTCCGGAGCGGGGACCGGATCCGGCTCGGGCAGTTCCTCGCACACGAACTCGTCGACCTTGCGCTTACGCCACTGCGAGGTCCGCGTGTTCACCAGCGCCCGGCGGACATACCCGTCCAGCGCGTTGTGGTCCTCTATCCGCTCCCACGCCAGATACGTCTTGGTCAGCGCGGTCTGCAGCAGGTCCTCCGCGTCCCAGGCGTTCGCGCTCAGCGCGCGGGCGGTGCGCAGCAACACCGGCCCCCGCGCCCGCACATACGACGCGAAGCACGGGAACGCGGCGGTGGACGCGCCGTTGCACACACTCGTGGTCATACCTCCCACGCTAGGAGCGGGCCGCGGGCCGGGGATCGGCCGTAAGTGCCGAAGGCGCCTCAGCCTCAGGTTGTAGGAGTAGGGCTGGCACCACCTCCTGCGGGCGGAGGGGTGGCGGAAAGGACGTCAGGGTTGTGCCCCAGGGATGGTGGGGCCGGGGGGTCAGTCGATGATCGCCACGGGTGCGTCGACCTTGTTGCGGTCGATATGCAGGGTCCGGCCTCCGTGCTTCTCGGTGACGTTGCCCACGTACTGGTGGATACGGCGGTGCGGATGCCAGGCGCTCTTGGGCAGGACCGGTTCACCGGACAGCGATGCCTTCCCGCTCCACCGCGCGAACCACATCACGGAGGGGAGGTCGTGCTTGCCGGCCTCGCGGGCCTTTTCCAGATGCAGCACCCCCGACTCGGCGCTGCTGTAGAAGCCCGGGAAATAGCCGTGTGAGCGCACTTCGCGGCACCAGCCGCGAATGAAGGAGAGGGTGGTCTTGGCACAGCTGGTGCGAGTCTGGTCGTACGCCTCCATGTCGAGATAGAGCGCGCTGCGCTTCTTGATGGCCAGCGCCTTGGCGCGCTTGACCGCGTCCTTGCCTTCCTTACGCCCCTGCGACGCGGGCTTGTCGCCGATGGTGACGTGCTTCTTGTTCGTGTTGCGGACGCAGGGGGACTGGGAGCCGACGTAGATGGGCAGCACCCGCCAGCCGATGTCGCGGGTCCCCCGCATCCAGGAGACGGTGAGGTTCGGCTGGCTCGGGCAGGCCCGGCCACGGCCGCCGTAGTAGACGCCGACCGCGCGGTACCGGGAGCCGCTCCAGGCGCGCAGGGTCGCGAGCGAGGGGGCATGACAGGTGTCGAGGGCCCAGCCCTGGAAGACCTTGGCGCCCAGCGGCCGGGGGTCGGGGAGGGCCGCCGCCGAGGAGGAGGCAGGGGCCGCCATCGAGGAGGAGGCGGCGGAAGGGGCGCCGACGATCAGCGTGGCCGGCGTCGCGGACAGGCCGACCGCACATCCGACGATCTTCCATCTGATCTTCTTTCTTCGGTCCATATGAGGAGTCAAAGTGCCGGTGGGGGGACCGGGCCCGCAGACACGCGCGCGGTTCAGCCGTCTGCCCCGATGAGCAGCCCGGATGTCGGTACCCCGGTGCCCGCCGTGACCAGGACGCGGGCCGCGTGCGGGACCTGGTTCACGGAGGTGCCGCGTATCTGGCGGACCGCTTCGGCTATCCCGTTCATCCCGTGCAGATACGCCTCCCCGAGCTGGCCGCCATGCGTGTTGAGCGGCAGCGCGCCGGCTGCGACGAAGCCGGGGGCCTCACCCCGCCCGCAGAAGCCGAACTCCTCCAGCTGCATCAGCACAAACGGGGTGAAGTGGTCGTAGAGGATGCCCACGTCGATGTCGTCGGGGGTCAGTCCGCTGCTGCGCCACAGCTGGCGCGCGACCACCCCCATCTCGGCCAGGCCGGTCAGATCGTCCCGGTAGAAGCTCGTCATCTGCTCCTGCCCGCGGCCCGCGCCCTGCGCCGCGGCAGTGATCACGGCGGGCGGACGCGGCAGATCGCGCGCCCGCTCGACGCTGGTGACCACGAGGGCCTGGCCGCCGTCCGTCTCCTGGCAGCAGTCCAGCAACCGCAGCGGCTCGACGATCCAACGGGAGGCGGCGTGGTCGGCGAGGGTGATCGGCTTGCCGTAGAAGTACGCGGCCGGGTTGGTGGCGGCGTTGCGGCGGTCCATGACGGCCACATGGCCGAAGACGTCCGGAACCAGGCCGTAGCTGTGGAGATAGCGCTGCGCGGCCATGGCGACCCAGGAGGCGGGGGTCAGCAGGCCGAAGGGCAGCGACCAGCCGAGCGCGGTGCCTTCGGCGGACGGCTCGCGGTGCAGCACCCCGGACCCGAAGCGGCGGCCGGAGCGCTCATTGAACGCGCGGTAACAGACCACGACGTCGGCGACGCCCGTGGCCACGGCGAGCGCGGCCTGCTGGACGGTGGCGCAGGCGGCTCCCCCGCCGTAGTGGACGCGGGAGAAGAACGAGAGCTCACCGATGCCGCACGCCTGCGCCACGGTGATCTCGGGGCTGGTGTCCATGGTGAAGGTGACCAGTCCGTCGACGTCGGCGGGGGTGAGCCCGGCGTCTTCCAGGGCGGCCTGCACGGCCTCGACGGCCAGTTTCAGCTCGCTGCGGCCGGAGTCCTTGGAGAACTCCGTGGCCCCGATGCCCACCACGGCCGCCCGGCCGCCGAGCGTGTCGGCTCCGCGGACGCTCATCGGGCCTCCCCCTGCGGGAAGTACGTCTCGCGGTGGGGGGAGTCCGCCTCGCTGGGCGCGAAATCCGGGGAGAGCCGCACGGTGACCTTGCCCATCACATGGTTCCCAATGGCGTTGCGCCCCGTCACCGAGACCTCCGCGGTGCCATCAGTGACCGCCGTGACCTGCCCGGTCAGCACCATTTCGTCACCGGGGTAGTTGGGTGCGCCGAGCCGGATCGCGACCTTCTGGAGCCGGGCGTGCGGCCCGAAGTGATCGGTGATGTACCGGCCGACCAGACCGTTGGTGGTCAGGATGTTCATAAAGATGTCCGGGGAGCCCTTCTCCTTGGCCGCCTCGGCGTCGTGATGAACATCCTGGTAGTCGCGGGAAGCGAGCGCACCGGAGACGATGAGGGTCCGGGTGATCGGAATACGCAGCGGCGGCAGCTCGTCGCCGGCCCGGACCGTCATCCGGCCACCTCCGTCAGCTCATCACCCAACTCGGCCAGGAGCCCGGGCGCCGGTCCGAGATACGCGTCCAGCTGCCGGCCCCACAGAAAGTGCCGGTGGACCGGGTGCTCCACATCGGCGCCGATGCCGCCGTGCAGATGCTGGCCCGAGTGCACCACCCGCTTGCCCGCCTCACAGGCCCACCAGGCCGTGGTGAGCGCATGAGTGGCGGCGGGCAAGGCCTGGTCATAGCGCCAGGCCGCCTCGTACGCCGTGACCCGGATGGCCTCGGTGTCCATATGCGCGTCCGCCGCGCGCATCAGCACGCCCTGATGGGTGGACAGCGGGCGGCCGAACTGCTCGCGGACCGAGGTGTGGTGGACCACCCGGTCGAGCGAACCCCGGCAGACCCCGGCCTGCAACCCGGCGAACGCGGTGCGGGCCCGGCCGAGCACATCGGCATGGGTCCCCTCGCCGCCGAGCGGCTCGGCGGACACATCATCCAGGGTCAGCCGACCCGCCGCCCACGGCGCGGTGGTCTCAACGGCTTCGGTCAGGGCAGCTTTGGTCCCGTCCGCATCGGCCCCGCCAGCCTCAGTCCCGCCGGCATCAGTCCCGCCGGCATCGGCCCCGGCGGGCCCGGCCCCGGCGGCCTCAGCCCCGGCGGCGTTGAGCTCGACCAGGAAGCAGCGCGGCTCCGCCCGTGACCCCGCAGGGCCCGCGCGGCCCGCCTTCGCCTCATGGCCCGGCACCAGGACATGGGCCGGCACCAGGACGTGCGTCGCCGCCCGGAGCCAGGGCACGACCGGGAAGGCGCCGCTCAGCCGCCATCCGTCCGCCGTCCGGCGAGCGGTGGCCGCCCCCGAGCCGAACGCGCCCGTCGCGACCGCGGTGCCCTCCCGCAGCGCGGGCAGCAGTCGGTCTCGCTGCTCCGCCGTGCCATGGACGGCCACCGACAGCACTCCGTACGCACATGTCACCGCGAGCGGCACCTGGGCCGTGGTCCTGCCCTGCTCCTCCAGCAGCAGAACGAGCCCGACCAGGCCGATCTCCTCCACGGCGGCCGGCAGCCCCGCGGCGCACAGCGCCTTCCACAGCTCGGCGTCCGTGCCGGTGCCGAGGGCGGACAGCCGCTCGTGGGTGGACAGATCGCCGAAGATCTCCGCCGCCAGCTCGCGCGCGGCTCGCTGCTCCACGGTGGGCGAGAAGTCCATCAGGCCACCGCCCCTCGGAAGACGGGAAGCTCCAGGTCGGCGTCCACGCGCAGGAACTCCAGCTCGACAGGCATGCCGATGCGGACCTTGTCGTACGGCACCCCCGTGATGTTGCTGATCATCCGCACCCCTTCCGCGAGCTCGATCAGACCTACGGCGTACGGAGGGTCGAAGGCCGGGAACGGCGGGTGGTGCATGACGACATAGCTGAACACCGTCCCGGCGCCGGACGCCTCGACCGTCTCCCACCCCTGGCAGCCGCACGCACCGCACCCGGGGAGCCAGGGGAAACGGAGCGTCCCGCAGCCTGTGCAGCGCTGGATGAGCAGTCTGTGCTCGGCGACCCCCGCCCAGAAGCCGGCGTTGTCACGGTTGATCACGGGGCGCGGCCGCCTCGCCTCCTTGGCCTCCGCCGTCCGCTCCTTCCCCTCCGAGGTCTGCTTCTTCGTCTCCGATGTCCGCCGCGCCGGGGCGTACTTGAGGATGCGGAAGCGGTGTCTGCCGACCAGCTCCCCGCCCGCCCGGATGTCCATACGCGTCGTGACGAAGTGGCCGGAGCCCAGCTTGGTGGTCTTGCGCGGCGAGACCGACTCGATCACCGCGTCGAAGGTGACCCGATCGCCCGGCCGCAAGGAGCGCAGATACTCCTGCTCGCAGTCCGTGGCGACGACCGAGGTGCAGCCCGCGCCATCAAGGAGGGCCAGCAACTCGTCGTACGCCTCGGAGCGGGCCGAGCCGCCCGCATGGCCGGACAGCCCGCCCATCGTCCACACCTGCAGCATCGTCGGCGGTGCGATGGCCGGATAGGCGGGGTTGGTGTCGCCCATCGCCTCGCACCAGTGCCTGATCATCGGCTCGTTGACCGGGTCCTTGCCCTCGCCCCCGGCCGCGGCCGACCGGCCCTCGTACGCCCTGAGCCGCCCGTAAAAGTCGTGGCCGACGGATTCACCACCAGCCATCCGCTCACCGACCGTCCGCTCACCGACCGTCCGCTCACCGACCGTCCGCTCACCGGTCATCGCTGCCCCCGCCGCATGCCGAGCCGCATCGTGGCCACGATTTCCCGCTGTACCTCACTCGCACCGCCCCCGAAGGTGTTGATCTGCGCGGCCCGGTTCATCCGCTCGAGCTCGCCGTCGCCGAACGCGCCCGGCGATCCCGCCCGGATCAGCCCCGCTTCCCCCACAATCTCCTGACACATCCTGTACACCTCGACGGCGCTTTCGGTTCCCGCGAACTTGACCCCGCTCGCATCGCCCGGGCTCAGCGTCCCCGCCCCCACATCCCCCACCAGCCGCCAGTTGAGCAGCCGGGTGGCCGCCAGCCGGGCATGCGCCTCCGCGAGCCGGGACCGTACCCAGGGCCGGTCGGCGAGGCGTACGCCGGTCTGCGGATCCGGCGTACAGGCCTGGGCGAGCGCCGCCTCGTAGAAGTCCTCGGCCTGCATACCGATGGCGGCGAGCGCGACCCGCTCGTGGTTGAGCTGGTTGGTGATCAGTCCCCAGCCGCCGTTCTCCTCGCCGACGAGATGGTCTGCCGGGACGCGGACCGAGTCGTAGTACGTCGCCGTGGTGGTCAGCCCCGCCACCGTCTCGATCGGCGTCCAGGAGAAACCGGGGGTGTCGGTCGGCACCAGGATGATGGAGATGCCTTCGTGTTTGCGGGCCGCCGGGTCGGTGCGGCAGGCCAGCCAGATCCAGTCGGCGTTGTGCGCGTTGCTGGTGAAGGTCTTGGCGCCGTCGATCAGCCAGTCGTCGCCGTCCCGCACGGCTCTGGTGCGTAGAGAAGCGAGGTCCGTACCGGCCTCCGGCTCCGAGTAGCCGATGGCGAAGACGACTTCGCCGCTGAGGATGCGCGGCAGAAAGGCCTGTTTCTGCTCCTCGGTGCCGTACTTCATCAGGGTCGGGCCGACGGTGTTGAGCGTGACCATGGAGACCGGCGCGCCTGCCCGGTACGCCTCGTCGAAGAAGACGAACTGCTCGTCGGGGCCGCGCCCTTGGCCGCCGTACTCGACGGGCCAGCCGAGCCCCAGCAGACCGTCGGCGCCGATGCGCCGCAGCAGCTGCCGCTGCCGGGCCTGGTCATCCGGCAGCGCGGCGCGCGTCTCGGAGGTGATCAGCTCGCGGAAGTAGCCGCGGAGTTCCTCGCGCAGCCGCCGCTGGCGGGGGGTGGGGGCGAGGTGCATGGGCAGCGGTCTCCCCTTCGCTCGACGGCGTCGCACGTCCGGGCCGAAAGCTTTCTGACTATCCGTCAGATAATTCGGCGCTGTCAAGGTCGTGTGGCCGCGGGCAAGGCCGTGCGGCGGCACCCCAGTACCGCCGCACGGCCGTATGACCTCACCCGTCCCCTGGAATCAATGAATCACTTCCTCCGCGGTCGACGAGAGTTGGAGAGACGCGCAAGCAGAGTTGCCCAGCCAATCCCCGGCGAACCACACAACCCGGCTCATTACCACGCAAGCATGATTGAGGCGCGCGGGTGCGGTGCGCGGAGTGAGGGCGCGCGGAGCGTTTGAAAAGGGCTCCCGGTCCGCGAAGACGCCACGGGGGAGGCGAACGGAGAGAGGAACAGAGAACCGTTTCCACTCACTTTCGGCCACCACCGGCTGCGACACCGCCGCCACGATCCAAAGTTGTACAGAAAGTGACCTGTGCGCTACGCGTTTCAGTGGGACTATCGTGAGAGCGCGACGAGACGCTCCGTGAGGGGATGGCACGGCCACTGGTCGGCGCTTCCGCACCCAGGCGGACAGTGAATCCGGTTTCCCGCTCTCCCCTATGACCGGACGCTCGGTATCCGGGACGGCAGCACCACGGCGGGACCAGGGGGAGCAGTGTACGAGCTCTATGCACAGGGGTGGTTCGCACACTTCGTGTTACCCATGGGGCTCTGCGCGCTGGTCACCTGGATCTCGCTGGTGTACCGGTTCGCCGAGAAGGGCCGCCTGCTGGGGACCACGCGGTCGATGGCGCTGTGCGGCACGATCATGGCCTGCACCTGCGCCGCGGCGCTGATCACCATCACGCTCCTGCTGCCGCACGCCGCCGACGTACCGCCCGCCGTGGCCGCGGCCGCCGCCGGGGGCGCGCTGGCCCCGCGGGTCCGCCAGCAGCAGAACCAGCAGTCCACCCCGCCCTTCGTCGCCGTGATCACCTTGGGGATCGCCGTGCTGCTCGGCCACCTGGAGCGGCGGCTCGCCCATGACATGTACTGCCGCTGCCACCGGATGGTCAGGGATTTCGAGGATGTGGCGCAGCTGCGCATGTTCGCCTTCGACGCCCGCGCGCAGCTGCGCGGCTGTGCCCTGCAGGCCAAGGACAAGGCGGCCATCGACGGGCTGTACGGAGACGTGGAAGAGCTACTGAACGAGGCCGCGAAGGTCGAGGCCGACGTCGAGGCGTGCCGACGGCAGCGAGAGTTGCAGGACTTCCCCAAAGAGCTGCACAGCCGGACGAAAGAAGAGGCGGAGGACTGCCGACAGGCCCTGGCCAAGGCCAAGGAAGCCTGTGTGCAGATGCTCGAATTCGGCTACAAGCACGGGAAGCGCAGCGGCGACAGGGACCTCATGCGGATCCGGCAGACGGCGATGGCCGTCGAACCGCTCGCCGAGGCCCCTGCGCCACATCCGTGACGAGCCCGTCCCCGCCCCTCTTCAATGGGTGCAGACGAACGCGTCGGAACCGTCGTGCCGGATCGTGGTCGCGTCCTGCGGGACGGCCTTGGGCTCCACGAAGCTGATTCTCACGTCGAGTTCAAGCGCCTCTGCCACAGCGGCGAGGCTGCGCAGCGTCAGATTCTCGTCACCGGAGAGGATCTGACTCACCCGGCCCGGGCTCACGCCCATCAGCCTGGCGAGGTCAGCCCGGCTCATGTCCCGCTTGCCCAACATCCCGGCCACCTCCACGGTGGCCTGCCGGGCCAGCCGTGCACCGGCGGCGTCGGCGGCCTCCGCGTTCAGACCTTTGCTCTTCCACGGCAAGATGCATCACTCCAAACTGCGCGGGTCGGCATCCTGGCTTCACTGCTCACTTCACCATGTCAGGATCCCACCTTTAGCTTCAACTAAAAGCCCACTTTCGGCTCAATTACGCGAGGAGCCAACGGACCGCACCCCATTTCGGGGCTGTGACCTGCAACGACGGTAGGCACCGCACGTTTTCGGCCAGATCGTGGGAGCGGGCGTCCCAGCCACGCACACAGGCCGCAGCCCCGTCGGTTACACGAGCGACGCCACCGATGAAACGGTTGGCCGCCGCCTGGCCAAGTAGCGGGTGAAGGGACCACCGACCACCTTGGAGGAACGGGTGCCCTTGATACCCGAACGGGCCACAGCGCCCGAACGACACGCGAGCCGGGCCGCGCCGCCGCGGCCGGACGCCGCCGGGTACGCGGCGTTCTACGAGGAGAACTTCGACGCCGTCCTCGGCTTCGTGACCCGGCGCACGGCCTGTCCCCAGGTGGCCGCGGACCTCACCGCCGACATCTTCGTCGCCGCGCTGGAGGCCGCCGACCAGTACAACCCCAAGCGTGGGGCGCCCACCGCCTGGTTGTACGGCATCGCCCGCAACGTCCTGGCCTCCCACTACCGGGGCAGCGCCCGCGAGCAGCACGCGGTGGCCCGGCTGAACGGGCGCCGGATGCTGGACGCGGAGGACATCGCCGCTCTGGAGGAGCGAATCGACGCGCAGCGGGCGGCGCGCGAGTTGGTCGAGCGGCACAGCGCGCTGAGCGAGCCGCTGCGCGAGGTCCTCGATCTGGTGGCCGTCGACGGCCTCACCCCGCGCGAGGCCGCCCAGGCCCTCGGGCTCAACCAGGCGACGGTGCGGGTCCGCCTGCACCGCGCGAAGCGCGCGCTGCGCGCCGAACGCCCGTCCGTCACCGAACGCACCGAACACGCCTTGGAGGTTGCCTCATGAGCACGCCCACCCAATTCAAGCAGCGCCTGGCGTCGGAGCTGTCGGCCATGGCCACCGCCCCGGCCCCCGTCCCGGCCACCCGGGCCCCGGCCCGCCGCCTTCGCCTCCCGCTCGCGATCGCGACGGTGGCGACCGCCGCGGCCGCGGCGGTGGTCGTGCCGACGCTGAGCGGCTCGGGCACCTCGCCCGCGTACGCCGTGACCAAGCAGGACGACGGCTCCCTGATCCTGCACCTGAACCGCCCCGAGGGCCTGCCCGGCCTGCAGAAGCAGCTGACGAAGATGGGCGTGCGGGCGGCTGCCCTGGAGGGAGACGAGAACTGCCCCACGGGCGCGCCGCCCCATGCCCCCTGGGCCACCGCGGGCTACGCGATGACGTTCCCGTCCGCCCCCGGGAAGGCCCTCATCCACCCGGAGATGATCCCGGACGACACCGTCTTGCCGGACGGCCGGCGGGTCGCCGGCGCGACGCTGCTCATCGTGGCGGAGTTCGGCAAGGACAACTCGACCAAGGCGGTGTCGTTCCGGCTGGTGTCGAAGGTCCCGAAGTGCAGCGTGCCGGGGATAGGCGGCGGTCCGGACGCGCACGCCTGACCCATGGGCGGAGCCGCGGGCATCTCCCGCGGACTCCGCCGGACCAGTCGGGCGAGACAGGGTGAGACGAGGTGCACGCAGAAGGGGCGCCCCCAATCCGGGGGCGCCCCTTCTGACCTGCTCGTTCTCTCACCTGGGCGGAGGCTGAGGGATTTGAACCCTCGGTGACATCGCTGCCACGACGGTTTTCAAGACCGTTCCCTTAGGCCGCTCGGGCAAGCCTCCTCGCGCCGGGCCACCCGGGGCGACGCGGGGATCAGCCTAGCGCGTCAACTGTCACCCTTGCGCTGTCCCAGGGTGACCTGGGTCGTGGACTGTTTGCCGTCACGCTTGTAGGTGATGGTGACCTTGTCGCCCGGCTTGTGGGTCCAGATCTCGCTGATCAGGGTCGGACCGCTGTCGACCACCGTGTCGTTCAGCTTGACGATGACGTCGCCTGCCTTCAGGCCCGCCTTGTCGGCGGGGCCGCCGGGGACGACCGCCTGGCTGCCGCCGGCGCCGTTGCTCGCGATGGTGGCGCCGTTGCCGGTGTCTTTCATGTTGACCGTGGCCTCGATCACCGGGTAGACCGGCTCGCCGGTCCTGATCAGCTGCTGGGCGACGTTCTTGGCCTGGTTGATGGGGATGGCGAAGCCGAGGCCGATGCTGCCGGACTGCTGGGTCTCGCCGCCGAGGCCGCCGCCGTTGCCCGCGGACTGGATGGCGGAGTTGATGCCGATGACGCCGCCGTCCCCGTTCAGCAGCGGGCCGCCGGAGTTGCCGGGGTTGATGGAGGCGTCGGTCTGCAGGGCGCTCATGTACGAGGCGTTGCCGCCGCCGCCGTCGCTGGAGGCGACCGGGCGGTTCTTGGCGCTCACGATGCCGGTGGTGACGGTGCCGGAGAGGCCGAAGGGCGCGCCGATGGCGACGGTGGCATCGCCGACCGTGACCTTGTCGGAGTTGCCGAGCGGGAGCGGGGTGAGCTTGGCGCCCGAGGCGTTCTTCAGCTTGACGACGGCGACGTCGTAGCCCTGGGCCCGGCCGACGACCTCGGCGGTGTACCGCTTGCCGTTGGAGAAGGTGGCGGTGAGTTTGCCGTTGTCGGCGGCGGAGGCGACGACGTGGTTGTTGGTGAGGATGTGGCCCTGCGTGTCGTAGACGAAGCCGGTGCCGGTGCCGCCCTCGCCGTTGCTGCCTTGGGCCTCGATGGTGACCACGCTCGGCAGGGCCTTGCCCGCGATGTCGGACACGGAGCCGGGCGCACGGCTCTCCGACTTCGGGTTGCCGAGGGCCGAGATCGTGGTCGAGTCGCTGCTGTCCCCCTGGTCGGCGGCCCAGTAGCCGATACCGCCGCCGATGCCGCCGGCGACGAGGACGGCGGCCAGGAGCGCGGCGACGAGCCCGCCGGAGCGCTTACGCGCCGGGGGTTCGGCGGGCGGGGTGGGAACGGCCCCCCACGGGCCGTCCGGGCCGCCGGGGGAGCCGTAGGGGTCTGGCGATCCTTCGGGGCCCTGCGAGCCGTCCTGGGCGGTCTGGCTGCCGCCTTCGGACCACCATGCCGCCGTACCGCCGGAGCCCGCGCCCGGGTCGGGGAGGGGGTGTCCGGCGCCGGAGGCGACCGGGGCGCCGTCGGCCGCGACCGCCGGAGGCGAGGCGGGTGGGGGCGCGGCGGCCGGAGGGGCGGGCGGGGCCGGGGGCCCGGCCGGGTGGATGGGGGCCGGGGGCGCGGGCTCTGGCAGGCGGGAGCCCGCCGCCGGCTCCCCCGACGGGCCTATGGGCCCCTCCGGGTCCTCCGGGGCCGCGCCGACCGCCGGCTTGAAGTCGGGCGCCGGGGGCACCGCGGGGACGGGGTCGGGGTGCGGCGCCGGAGGGGCCGGACGCGACCCGGCCTCAGGCGGAACGGCAGCGCCCTCGTTCTCGGTGCTCACAGCTCTCTCCTCATGTGCACGACAGTTTTCTTCGGCGGCCCACGCTTACGGATGTCCGACGTAAGCTTTTCCCACCGCGCGTCAGACCGCTGTAAGGAGTGGTGACCCCGTGGGCTACCACCCTTTATCCCGGACAAAACGAACCGCCGCCAATCCGCGTGGCGGCGGGCGGGACCTCCCGCGACGCCCCGCGCCGGGCGGTGGCACCATAACGCGGTGACCTATGCGCGCCCGGACGGGGACATCCGCCCCGGTCCGCACACCCCCTCCGTCGTGGCCCACCGCGGCGCCTCCGAGGACGCTCCCGAGCACACCCTGGCCGCGTACCGCCGGGCCATCGAGGACGGCGCCGACGCGCTCGAGTGCGACATTCGCATGACCGCGGACGGGCACCTGGTCTGCGTCCACGACCGCCGCGTCAACCGCACCTCCAACGGCCGGGGCGCCGTCTCCGCGCTCGAGCTGGCCGATCTCGCCGCCCTCGACTTCGGTTCTTGGAAGGGGCAGGCGAGCGACAAGGAGGAGCCGGACCGCGACAGCCGCGACAACACCGCGGTCCTCACCCTGGAACGGCTCCTGGAGCTCGTCGCCGACGCCGGCCGCCGCGTCGAGCTGGCCATCGAGACCAAGCACCCGACCCGCTGGGCCGGCCAGGTCGAGCAGCGGCTGCTCGACCTGCTCCGCCGCTACGGCCTCGACTCCCCGCCGCCCGGCGAGCCCTCGCGCGTGCGCGTCATGAGCTTCTCGGCGCGCTCGCTGTACCGGGTGCACGCGGCGGCGCCCGCGGTCCCCACCGTCTATCTGATGCAGTTCGTGCTGCCGCGCCACCGGGACGGCGCGCTGCCGCGCGGGGTGCGCATCGCCGGGCCGAGCATCCGGATCGTACGCAATCACCCCGGCTATGTGGCGCGCCTGCACCGCGCGGGGCACCGAGTGCACGTATGGACCGTCGACGACCCGGCCGACGTCGAGCTGTGCACTCACCTGGGAGTCGACGCGGTGATTACGAACCGCCCCAAACAGGTACTGTCGCAACTCGGGCGCTCATAATGGGCATTACAAGGCGTGCACCGGCGCGTTCGGTACGTATTCGATCGTGACGAGTGCGTCACCAGATGCCACATGGCCTGTTTCTGCTCCAGCCCGGCGGGGCATCCATCCCCTGGCGTGGGGCTAAGGAGGTCTCGGGGGTGGCGTTGGTGGTGGCACGGCAGGTGCCGACGTCTTCGACCATGGCCGTACCCCATGGTCCTGCGGGCGTAGGTGCGGCACGGCACCGGATGCGTGACGGTTTGAGCAGGACTGGGGTATCGGATTCGGTCATAGACGATGCGGTACTGATCCTTTCGGAACTGCTCAGCAACGCATGGCGGCATGGCCGACCACTGGGCTCCGACCATGGTGACAGGACCGTCCGCGCGGCCTGGCACGTCGATGAGTACGCCCGGCTGACCGTCGAAGTGACCGACGGCGGCGGGCCGACAAGGCCGGTTCCGGCCAACCCCTCGATCACTGCGCGTGGCGGCCGCGGGCTCAACATCATCAGGTCGCTCGCCGAGGACTGGGGGGTGCGCGACGGCACCGGAGAAGTGACGGTATGGGCGTCGCTTCCCGCCCATGACGGATTCAGCAGGCGCGTCACCCTCCTCCCGAAGCTCGATCCCGACCTCGACCCCGATCTCAACCCCGGCCTCGGCCCGGATCTCGACGGGGATCTCGACCCCGGTCTCGACTTCGCCGATCTGGACGAACTCGCCTAGGGCATGCGGTCGGCCTCGCCGACGGGGTTCGCCGACTGGGTACGGCCAAAGGGCTAGGCTCCCGCCCGTACCAGTCGTACGGGCCGTGCGGAGCGACCGCGGCCGTACGAGACGCACGCGGCCGTACGAGGACGCCACGAGCCGCACGATCGGGAGACAGCCACGCCATGGGCAAGAAGCGCCGCCCCCAGACGACGAAGGCCGGACCGCGGGTCCCGAGCGCGGAGATCCCCGTGGTGGGGGCGCGCGAGCCCTGCCCGTGCGGCTCGGGCCGCCGCTACAAGGCCTGCCACGGCCGGGAGGCCGCGCACGCCGTCACCGAGCTGGTGCAGCGCCCCTTCGAGGGGCTGCCCGGCGAGTGCGACTGGGTCGCGCTGCGCGAGCTCGTACCCGCCGCGACCGTCGAGCTGAACCTCACCGAGGGCCTGCCCGAGGACGTCCCGTCCGTGACCCTCGCGACCGTGTTGCCCATGGCCTGGCCGGCGCTGCGCCGCGACAACGGCGCCGTTCTGCTCGGCCTGCAGAACGACACCGCCTCCGGCGACCTCAGCCGCGACCTGGCCGACACCCTGCGGCGCGCCCTGACCGCCGAGCCGGGGACGCCGGTCGCCGCCGAACGGGTCTCCGGAGAGGGCCCGCGGCTACAGGATCTGCTCGATCCGAAGGGCGGTTTTTCGCCGACCCTGCACGAGGGGTTCGAGTTCTGGCTCGAGGACGCCGCGAGCGCCACCGGTGAGGTCGCCGCATCCCTCGAACGGGCGAACGCAGCCGCCATCCCGACCGCCCGGCTCACCAGCGTCGAGGCCGCGTACTGGTGTCGGACGCCGGAGAAGAACCACCTGCGCTGGGTGATGTCCCACCCGGAGGAGAAGCTGCTCGACGCCCTCGCGCGGCTGCACGCCGCGGGCGCCTCCGCGCTCGGCGAGGGCACCCGGCTGGTCGGCTCCTTCCGGGCGCACGGCCTCACCGTGCCGGTATGGGACCTGCCCGGCGCGATGGGCGCGGAGGAGACGGAGAAGCCCGCCGAGGCGTTCGCGGAGCGGCTCGCCGAGGCGCTGACCTCCGACGCCCCGCTGACCGCCGAACAGCGGCGGGCACGCGGCGGACTCACCAACCGTCAGGTGACGCTCAGCTGACGGTCATACCGGGCTCAAATGCGGGGAACCGTACGCGTGACACTGCTCACAACTCACCGCTACGCCCTGCAATTACGCGTCCGGAAATCCGCGATCGAATTTGCGAACCGCCGATCTCTTGTTACGGTTTTAAAAGCCCGGTCGCTGGTGCATCCCCCGTCGCCAGCGACCGGGCGCTTCCATGTCCGCTCCGCGTCCGCGGCCCGCGCAAGCGAGGCGGGCGGCCAACGCCCCCCGCGGTGACGTGAGTTGACTCCCGTGCCGGGCGGCCTCGGCGGACCTCGCCCACCGCGACGGCGGGCCCTTCCCCTCGCCACCGCAACCAACGTCGCGAGGGCACACACGGCCGTCTCCGCGCCGCGGAGGTCCTCGGGGTCACCGGACCCCGAGGACGGCGCACGCGGCGCCGCTCGCCGCCTCTCCGGCTTTCTGCGGGGCATCTCGGGGCCGTACCGGCCCCCGCACGGCACCTACGGTGCGTACGGCGCGACGGGGTCAGCAGGCGAGCCAGGAGGCCTCCGCACAGGAGGCGTCCGCGCAGGAGACGTCAGTAGGCGAGCCGGCTGCCGCCGTCGGGTGCGCTGGTGCTCACCTCGACCAGCGCGTCCACCACCGTGGCGACCTCGGGCAGCCACGGCCGCCCCCCGCGGCGCAGCGGAGCCCGCTCCCAGCGCACCCCGCCCGCACCGATCTGCGAGGGGGGCAGCACCAGATAGCCGCCCTCGCCGTGGAACCGCAGCGAGCTGGGCACCCAGTCCTGGCGGTACAGCAGATCGCCGAGCTCTTCGAGGGAGTACGGGGCCACCAGAAGGGCCCAGCGGGTGGGCGTGGCGATCACGGGGCCGAGCCGCACGCCGGCACGATCGAAGGCGTCCAGCGCCCGCATCCCGGCGACCGCGGGCAGGCTCACCGCGCACGGGCCGCGCCCTCCGGTGGCGAGGAGTACGGGCGCGGTCGGGCGGTTCGTCCACCACCAGCGCACCATGCGCGGGTCGGTGGTCGCCGCGAGGAGCACGGGGTCGAAGGGGTGGCCGCCGGGCACCGCACAGTCCGGCTGAGGGCATCCGCACTCGCGCGGCCGTCCGCCGCCGGGCGTCAGACCCACGCCGGGGAGTACGGGCCACTGCCACTCGGTGGCGCAGGTGAGGGCCGCACGGAGCAGCGGCGATCGCGCACCGCGCCGCAGCGAGAACTTGCGTCGCCTTCCGAGGATCTCGCGCATGAGCGCTCGTTCCTTTCCGTTAACGCCGAGGGCTGTTCCGTCGCACTACATGGCACTTCACATGGCACTACGTGGCGCTGTCCGAAGTCGTTCGGCCCGTCACACCACGTGGATCACAAGTCACTGCGCGTACAAGGCAGCGCATCACGCCGTAGGCCGAGCGTGGAACGTGGCGAGGGGTGGCGCGCGCATGGCGCTTGCCGTCTTCAGTGGTGCGTTCCCTCGCCACTCGGGGATGGGCGCCGACCGTTGCCGTCTATGACGCCTGGACCGGCCACGGGGTTCCGGGGCGGTCCCAACTGCCCCTGCCCTTCTCCGAATGTGTACCCGCCGCGGCGGAGACGACGCGCTGTCGACTGACGCCAGTCGACCCTAAATAGGCAACGTAACGACCTCTTTTCGGCCAAGTTCAATTCCGCACAGACACCAATAAGACCACCGGGACAATGCTGGACATCGCCTCTCGGGTGCGTGTACATCTGGAGACAGTAGCGGCACAGTAGCGGCGCAGCACGACAGGGGGTTTGCGATGCTATTGAGCAAGCCGGAGGCCGCGTGCGAAGGCAGTGGGCCATGAGCTCGCCCCACCCGCCGAAAGTGGCCGGAATCGATCCTTCCCTCCCCGCCCCCACGCAGACTTCCGACCCCGTCACGCCGCCCCCCACCCCCAACCCCGCCCCCGATCCCGCGGTCCAGGACCATCTGGCCGGGTGGGTCTCGGACCTGACCACCCTCCACGAACTCACCGAGCGACTCGCCCTTACGGGCACGCTGGATGACGCGCTGCACGAACTCCTGCGCGCCGGAGCCTCGCTCGTCGGCGCCCGGCGCGGGCTGGTCGCGCTGGAACCGGCCGACGGGCTCGGCCCGGTCACCACCGTCGGCCTCGGCCTCGGGCGCGCCGACCTCGGCCATATCGAGACGATCCCGCGCGGCTCCGCGTCCGCCGGCCACCTCCTGGACGGGCTGCCCGAGCCGGACGGCGAGCCCCGGCCCGGCGTGGCCCACCCCGACATCCCGGGCGAGGCCGATCTCGACCCGCGCCACCGCGAAGTCGCCGCCCGCCTCGGCTACTCCGCGAGCTACGCCGTGGCGCTCGACCCGCTCGCCGACCCCGGAACCGGAACTGGAACCAGAACGGGGACGGGCACCGGCAGGGGCACCCGCGCCGAAGGCACCGAGGGCACCGGGGGCGGCCCCCGTGCGGCCGCCGGACCCCCTGGGCGGCTGGGCGCGGCGGCGTGGCTGTACGACGAACCGGCCGAGCCCGCGGAGCGCCAGCGCCACCTCGTGGGCCTGTACTGCCGCTACGCCGCCGCGCACCTCGCCCGGCTGGTCGAGCTCACCCGCGCCCGCGCCACCGTCGCGACCGTCCAGGAGGAACTGCTGCCCACGCGGCTGCCCCGGATCCCCGGAGTCCGCCTCGCCGTACGCCACCGCGCCGCTCCCCGCGGGGGCGGCGACTGGTACGACGCGCTGCCGCTGCCCGACGGCGCGCTCGGCCTCTCCGTCGGCGGGGTGACCGGTTCCGGCCCCAGCGCGGTCGCCGCGATGGGGCGGCTGCGGGCGTCCCTGCGCGCGTACGCCGTGATGGAGGGCGAGGATCCGGTGGCCGTGCTCTCCGACCTCGAACTGCTGCTGCGGCTGACGGAGCCCGCCCGCTCCGCGACCGCGCTCTTCGCCTACTACGAGCCCCTGCCGCGCAGGATGGTGCTGGCCGGGGCCGGACACTGCCCGCCGCTGATCACCGGCGAGCGGCGCACCGAGTTCGTGGAGACCGCCCTGTCCGCGCCGCTCGGCATGCTCTCCTGCTGGGAAGCGCCCAGCGTGGAGCTCGAGCCTGGCCGTGGAGAAGCGCTCCTCTTCTACAGCGACGGGCTGCTCCACCGCATGGGAGAGCCCATGGACCGGGCCTTCGCGCGGCTGCACACGGCCGCCGCGAGCGCCCCCAGGGCCGTACGGAGCGATCCGGACGGCTTCGCGGACCATCTGCTGCGCACGGTCCTCCCCGGGGGCGAGGCGGGCCAGGGCGCGAACGCGGACGACAGCACGGAGGACGTCGTCCTGCTCGTCGCCCACTTCGACTGACAGTGAGGATTGGCCACACCGAGACTGGCCACACCGAGACTGGCCACACCGACTGACAACCGGCCAATCACCAGGAACCAGTCATAGACCGCAATCACCCGGTAGATCCCGCATGTCCCGGCTGTCATACCCCCCACCTACCATGGACACGGTCCAGTTCGAGGAGGATGACGTGACCGAGGAGCCCACTTCCGAGGCCCTGGAGACCCCAGAGGCCGGGGAGCAGCCCATCAAGCAGCGGAAGAACAGCCTTTACGCAGGCGTTTCCGATGAGCTCGCCGAGAACATGAAGTCCGGCTGGGCCGACACCGAGCTACGCGACCTGGAGCCCGTCGAGCAGGCGCCGTACACCGCCCGTCGCCGCGCCGCGCTCTCCGCGCGCTTCCCCGGGGAGCGCCTGGTCATTCCCGCGGGCAACCTGCGCACCCGCTCCAACGACACCGAATACGGGTTCCGCGCCGCCACGGAGTACGCGTACCTCACCGGCGACCAGACCCACGACGGCGTCCTGGTCCTGGAGCCGGACGGCGCCGAGGGCCACACCGCGACCGTGTACCTGCTGCCCCGCTCCAACCGCGAGAACGGCGAGTTCTGGCTGGACGGCCAGGGCGAGCTGTGGGTCGGCCGCCGCCACAGCCTCGCCGAGGCCGAGCAGTTGCTGGGCCTGTCGGCCAAGGACGTCCGCACACTCGCCGACGAGCTGCGGGCCGCGACCGGCCCGGTGCGCATCGTGCGCGGCCACGACGCCGGTCTCGAGGCGGCGCTGACGGACAAGGTCACCGGCGAGCGCGACGAGGAGCTGCGGATGTTCCTCAGCGAGCAGCGCCTGGTCAAGGACGAGTTCGAGATCGGCCAGCTGCAAGCGGCCGTCGACTCGACCGTGCGCGGCTTCGAGGACGTGGTCAAGGTCCTCGACAAGGCCGAGGCCACCTCCGAGCGCTACATCGAGGGCACCTTCTTCCTGCGCGCCCGCGTCGAGGGCAACCACGTCGGCTACGCCTCCATCTGCGCCGCGGGCCCGCACGCCACCACGCTCCACTGGGTGCGCAACGACGGCCCCGTCCGCTCCGGGGAGCTGCTGCTCCTGGACGCGGGCGTGGAGACCCCCACCCTCTACACCGCCGATGTGACCCGCACGATGCCCGTCAGCGGCCGCTTCACCCCGCTGCAGCGCAAGATCTACGACGCGGTGTACGAGGCGCAGGAAGCGGGCATCGCGGCGGTCAGGCCGGGCGCGAAGTACCTCGACTTCCACGACGCCGCCCAGCGGGTCCTCGCCGCGAAGCTGGTCGAGTGGGGCCTGATCGAGGGTCCGGTCGAGCGCGTCCTGGAGCTGGGCCTGCAGCGCCGCTGGACGCTGCACGGCACCGGCCACATGCTCGGCATGGACGTCCACGACTGCGCCGCGGCCCGCCGGGAGGCGTACGCGGAGGGCACCCTGGAGCCCGGCATGTGCCTCACGGTCGAGCCCGGTCTGTACTTCCAGGCCGACGATCTGACCGTGCCCGAGGAGTACCGGGGCATCGGCGTCCGCATCGAGGACGACATCCTGGTCACGGAGGACGGCAACCGAAACCTGTCGGCCGCCCTGCCGCGTACCGCGGATGACGTCGAGGCCTGGATGGCCTCTCTCCTTTAGGGCTCGATTCTCCTTCAGGGCTCGGTTCTCCCCCGGCCACCCGGCTGGTGACCAGCGGTATTGTCCGGCTCCATGGCGGAATCGTGGGTCAGTTCGGCAGCGGGCCTCGGCAGTGACCTCCACCTGGAGCTGGCCAGGGCGGGCAGCCGCCGGGCGGCCCTGATGGGGGCTCTGCGCGAGGCCATCCGGAGTGGTCGCCTCGCCCCCGGCACCCGGCTGCCGCCCTACCGCTCCCTCGCCGTCGACCTCGGCCTGGCGCGGAACACCGTCGCCGACGCCTACGCCGAGCTGGTCGCCGAGGGCTGGCTGACCGCCCGCCAGGGCTCCGGCACCCGGGTCGCGCCCCGCGCCGCGCCGCCTCCGCCCCGGCGAACCGAGCCTCAAAAAGAGGGCGGCGCCCGGGGGCGGGGCCGCCCGGCCGTGGGTTTCGGCGCGCCGTCCGCCGCCGCAGCGGCCGGAGGCGTGCCCGTACGGCGGGTTCGGAGCGCTCCCACGCGTTCTCCCGAGCCCGTCCACAATCTGTTGCAGGGCCAGCCCGACGCCGCCTCCTTCCCCCGCGCCGCGTGGCTGGCCTCCGCCCGCCGAGCCCTGACCGCCGCGCCCAACGAGGCCTTCGGCCCCGGCGACCCGCACGGGCGCCCGGAGCTGCGCCGCGCGCTGGCCGACTACCTGGCCCGTGCCCGCGGTGTGCGCACCGACGCCGGCCGGATCGTCATCTGCTCCGGGTATGCCCACGCGCTGCGGCTCCTGGCCGGGACGGCGGCACTGCGCGGCACGGCGGCCGTGGAGGCGTACGGCCTCGGCTTCCACCGCTCGCTGCTCACCGCCGCGGGGATCCGTACCGTGCCGCTGCCCCTGGACGCGGACGGCGCCCGCACCGAGGAGCTGGCCTCGCACCAGGGCATACGGACCGTGCTGCTCACCCCCGCCCACCAGTTCCCCACCGGCGGGCCGCTGCACCCGCGGCGCCGGGCGGCCGCCGTCGACTGGGCCCGGGCCCGCGGCGGGCTGGTCCTGGAGGACGACTACGACGGCGAGTTCCGCTACGACCGCAAGCCCGTGGGCGCCGTCCAGGGCCTGGACCCCGACCATGTCCTGTATGTCGGATCGGTCAGCAAGAGCCTGTCCCCGGCCCTGCGGCTGGGCTGGATGGTGCTGCCCGACCACCTCGTGGACGAGGTTCTGGCCGCCAAAGGGGAGCGGGAGGCGTGGGTGAGTGCGCTCGATCAGCTGACCCTCGCCGACTTCGTCGAATCGGGCGGCTACGACCGGCACATCCGCCGTATGCGCCAGCGCTACCGCCGCCGCCGCGACCAGCTGGTCGCCACCCTCGCCGAGCGCGCCCCCCACGTCCGCGTCAGCGGCGTGGCGGCGGGGCTGCACGCAGTGCTCGAGCTGCCGCCGGGCACCGAGCGGTCCGCCGTCCGGGCCGCCGCCTGGCAGGGCCTCGCCCTCGAGGGCCTGGCCGGATACCGCCACCCGGACGCCGCGGGTCCGCCCCGCGAGGGCCTGGTCGTGGGCTACGCCACCCCGCCCGACCATTCCTTCACGGGCGCGCTGGACGCGCTGTGCCGCGGGCTCCCACCCGACCTCGGCAGCTCCACCGCGATCGCGACCACGACCACCACAGCCACCACCACGACCACAGCCACGACAAGGGCCGCAACGGCGCCCCCCGGCGAGAGGGACGACGCGGCTGTCACACCCCCGTCAGAGAGTCCTCGCGCCACTTGAGGACCTTGTCGAAGCTGACCACCACACCGCCGCGCCCCGGACGGTCGCGGTAGCGGACGTGGTCGGTCAGCGCCTCGATCAAAAAGAGCCCTCGCCCGTGCTCTGCCTGGGCGGGGGCCGGCTGTCTCGCGGCGGGGTGGGGCTGCGGGGACTTGGCCCAGTCCCCCGGACCGGCGGTGACGGGGCGGCGGGGGAAGCCGGGACCGGAGTCGGTGACCTCGATGCGGCAGGTGTCGCCGTCGATGAAGGCCGTGACTCTGTAGTCCCCACCCGCGCCGTCCGCGCCGCCGCCGTGCTCGACCGCGTTGGCGCATGCCTCGGAGAGAGCGACCGACAAGTCGTAAGAGATTTCGGGATCGACCCCGGCTGTCTCCATGGTGCCGAGGAGCAGGCGCCGGGCGAGCGGGACGCTCGCCGCCTCACGCGGCAGATGGAGTGACCACCAGATGCTCATACTCCAGCCTCCCGGCCACGGCTCGACATACCGTTACGTATTGCCTGGGTCCATGGTCCGTAAGCGTGTGATTGACGTGACTCCGCTCATTCGGCGGAAGCGCGAGTTCCGCATAGCGGTGTATGAGGCTGTCCGGGTGTGCGACGGTACGCCCCACCCGCCGTCGGGGAAATCCGGGCCCAGTGGGATGATGGCGCGGCCATGTCTGCCCCCCACGGCTGCGCCGGAGCCGATCTGCGGATACTGCGGGCCGCGGTGTTCACCGCGGTCTGCGTCGTGCTGTCCGCGGGCGGGCACATGCTCGCCTCCTGCACGACCGTGCCGCTGTGGACGGTGGGCGTGGGCTGCGCGGCGCTGTTCGCCGTGGTGGCGCCGCTGGCCGGACGGGAGCGGTCACTGCCGGGTATCGCGGCGGTCCTGGGCGTCGGCCAGCTCGTGCTGCATGCGCTCTTCGCGTTCGGGCAGCGCACCACCCCGCAGTCGGCCATGGCCCCAGGGACGGGCGGCTCCGAGGGCGGGGTGACCGCCATGGCCGGAAGGCTGCTGTGCGGCTCGGGCCCTGTTCGGCTGGACGCCGCCACGGCGCACGGGATCGTCACCAACGCCGGACTCGACCCCGCCGCGGGGCACCCGGCGCCGTCCGGGCCGGGCTCCGAGGCCGTTCACCCGGCGACTCTCCTGCCGTCGCTGCCGATGGTGCTGGGGCATCTGCTCGCCGCCCTCGCCGTCGGCTGGCTGCTGCGGCGCGGCGAAGTGGCCGTGTGGCGGGCGGTGCGGCTGTCGGCGGACGGGGCGCGCGGGGTCGCGGAGGCCGCGCTCGTACGGGCGCTGCGCGGCGCGCTGCGGCTCGTACGCGCGCTGCGCGCCGGTCAGCACCAGCCGCACGGTGGATCCGTGCGCCGGCCGCGCACGCCCTGGCAGGACGACGGCGGCGCCGGGGCCAAGACTTTCGTACTCCAGCACAGTGTGATCAGGCGGGGCCCGCCGCGCTTCGCTCTCGCGGCTTGACCGACGCGGCGCACTCCGGCGGGACCGGGGCGTTCGCGCTGTCGCCGCACGCGCGCCATCCACCCACCCCGATTCATTCCTGTCCACGGAGTGTCTTGTCATGAACGCCATGCGTCTTCGCCGTCTTCGCCGTCTTCCGATGATTGGCGGCATCGCAGCGGGAGCCCTGGTAGTGCTCGCGGCCACCCCCGCCTTCGCGCACGTCAGCGTGCAGCCGGGCCAGGCCGAGCAGGGCAGCTACAGCACCATCGCCTTCAAGGTGCCCAACGAGAAGGACAACGCCTCGACCATCAAGCTCGAGGTCACCCTGCCCGCCGACCACCCGCTGGCCTCGGTGATGGCACAGCCGGTGCCCGGCTGGGACGTGAAGCTCACCAAGAGCAAGCTCGCCAAGCCGGTCGAGGTGCACGGCGAGAAGATCAGCGAGGCGGTCACCAAGGTCACCTGGACCGGCGGCAAGATCGAGCCGGGCACCTTCCAGCAGTTCCCGCTGTCGGTCGGCGAGCTGCCCGACGACGCCGACCAGCTCGTCTTCAAGGCCCTCCAGACGTACGACGACAAGGAGGTCGTGCGCTGGATCGAGGCGCCCAAGGACGGCGCGCCGGAGCCCGAGAACCCGGCGCCGGTGCTCAAGCTCGTCAAGCCGGCCGAGGGCTCCGACCAGCACGGCTCCGGCGCCTCGGGCGGCACGGGCAGCGGCGCCGAGAACGCGAAGGCCGAGAAGACCGAGAAGGCCGCGTCCGCCTCCAGCGGCGACAGCAGCGACACCACCGCCCGCGTGCTGGGCATCGTGGGCATCGTCGTCGGCGCCGCCGGCGTCGCCTTCGGCGTGCTCGCCGGCCGCCGCCGCAACGCCTGAGCCAGACCGTCGGCGCGAGCCCTGAAAGAAGGGGGTGGCGGGCCCGCGTGCCCGCCACCCCGCACCACCGATCCATCTGTCTTCTTCGGAGAACGACTCCATGCGCACCAAGTCTCTGAGCGCGGCCCTCGTCACCGCCGCCGCGCTCACCCTCACCGCCTGCGGCAGCGACAGCAGCGGCAGCGGCGACAGATCAGAGAAGGCCGCCGAGGTCTCCGGCGGCACCAAGCCCGGTCAGGCGATCGTCCTCGACCAGCCCAAGGCCAAGCCCGATCTGGTCCTGACCGACACCGACGGCAAGAAGTACGACCTGCTGAAGGAGACCAAGGGCAAGCCCACCCTGATCTACTTCGGCTACACCTACTGCCCGGACGTCTGCCCCGTGGTCCTGAGCAACATCGGGATCGCCGAGAAGAAGCTCCCCAAGGCCGAGCGCGACAAGCTCCAGGTCGTCTTCGTCACCACCGACCCCGGGCGGGACACCCCCAAGCGGATGCGCTCCTGGCTGGACGGCCAGGGCGGTCAGGACTTCGTCGGCCTGACCGGCGACTTCGACACCATCCAGGCCGCCGCGCGGCCGCTGGGCATCCTCGTCGACAAGCCGAAGAAGGAGAAGGACGGCAGCATCACCGTCAACCACGGCGCCCAGGTGATCGGTTTCTCCCCCAAGGACGACAAGAACCACTGGCTCTACACGACCGACACGACGGCCGACCAGTACGTCAAGGACCTGCCCAAGATCATCAAGGGGCAGAACCCGTGACGGGGACCGGGGCCGGGACCGGGGCGGGGGCCAGGGCGGGGTCGGCGACCGGCGCGCGGCGGACGGCCGCCGCCGCGCTGGTCCTCGGCCTGTCCGCCGCCCTCGCCGCCTGCGGCGGCCAGGACGACGGCGCCGACCGCCCGGAGCTGTCCGTCAGCGGCGCGTACGTACCCCAGCCCCCGACACCGGACATGGCCGCGGGCTATGTGACGGTGACCAACAAGGGCGGCGCCGCCGACGAGCTGACCTCCGTCACCACCCCGCTGGCCGCCGAGGTCACCATGCACACCACCACCGGCACCCGGATGAAGCAGGTGCGATCGCTGAAGGTCCCGGCGGACGGGGAGCTCAAGCTGGCCACCGGCGGAGATCATCTGATGCTGACAAATCTGGCCCGCAAGCCGAAGGTCGGTGACAAGGTCAGTTTCACCCTGCATTTCGCCTCCTCCGCCCCCATCGAGATCAAGGTCCCGGTCGAGCCGACGACGTACCGCCCCAAGGACTGACACCCGATGACCTTGCTCACCCCCTCCCTGACCAGGCTGACCACCAGGCGACTGCTGTCGGTCTGCGGTGCCCTGCTCGCCGCGCTGCTGGGCGCGCTGAGCTTCGGCGCGTCCCCCGCGGCCGCGCACGCCGCGCTCACGGCGACCGACCCCGCCGACGGCGCGGTGGTCAAGGCCGCGCCCGCGCAGGTGGGGCTCACCTTCTCGGAGGGGGTGCTGCTGTCCCGTGACTCGGTGCGTGTCCTCGACCCGAAGAGCAACCGGGTGGACACCGGCAACCCCGCCCATATGGGCGGCAAGTCGTCGACGGCCGCCGTCTCGCTGCACTCCGGGCTGCCCGACGGCACGTACACGGTGGCCTGGAAGGTGGTCTCGGAGGACAGCCACCCGGTGGCCGGGGCGTTCACCTTCTCCATCGGGGCGCCGTCCAAGACGAAGGCGAAGGTCCCCTCGGACGCGGGCGCCGACGGCACGGTCGAGACGCTGTACGACATCGGGCGGTACGCCGCCTACGGCGGCTTCGCCGCGCTCGTCGGCGGCTGCGTCTTCGCCGGGCTGTGCCGCTCCTCGCGCCCGGTCCAGAAGCTCGCCGTCGGCGGCTGGGTGACGCTCTTCTCCGCGACCCTGCTGCTGTTGCTGCTGCGCGGCCCGTACGCGAACGGCGAGGGCATCGGCGGGGTCTTCGACCTCGGCGGCCTGGGCGATGTGCTGTCCACCAAGCCGGGCGCGGCGCTGCTGTCGCGGCTGCTGCTGCTCGGCGCGGCGGCGGTCTTCCTCGCCGTTCTCTTCGGCCCGTACGCGCGCCGCGCCGAGGACGAGGACCAGGGGCGGCGCCAGGATTTGGCTTTCGGGCTCGCATTCGGCGGCACCGTCCTCTCGGCGGGCATCGGCGCGACCTGGGCGATGGCCGAGCACGCCTCGGTCGGCATCCAGTCCACGATCGCGATGCCGGTCGACGTGGTCCACCTGCTCGCCGTGGGGGTGTGGCTGGGCGGCCTGGGGGCGCTCGTGGCCACGCTGCGCGCGGGGGAGCCGATCGGGCGGGCGGCCGTACGCCGCTTCTCGCGGCTGGCCTTCGGCTCGGTCGTCGTCCTCGTCCTCACCGGCATCTACCAGTCGTGGCGGCAGGTCGGCTCCTGGGACGCGCTGACCGGCACCGAATACGGGCGCTGGCTGCTGGTCAAGGTCGGCCTCGTGGTGGTGCTCGTCGCCATCGCCTCCTTCTCGCGCCGCTGGACGGGCCGCCTCGCGGACGGACCTGATGAGAAGGCCGGAGAGAAGGCCACCGAAGAGGAAGAAGAGACCGAAGGAGAGCGCGAAGAGGGCGCAGGCGAGCCGGCGGAAGAGACGGCCGCCGACCCCGTGCGCACCGCCCAGCTCGCCCGCCAGAAGGCCGCGGTCACCAAGGCCGCCACCCTGCGCGCGCGCTACGGCGACCTCGCACGGGGCTCGCTGTACCGCTCCGTGCTGGCCGAGACGGTCGTGGCCGTCGTGCTGCTCGCCGTCGCCACCGTGCTCAGCACGACCCAGCCCGGCCGGGCCGCAAGCGCTGTCGCCGACGCGAAGTCCGACGGCGTGGCAGTGGACACCACCCCCGCCGTCGACCCGATCAGCGTCCAGATCCCGTACAACACCGGGCCCAAGAGCGGCCGCGGCAAGGCGATCTTCATGCTGGACCCGGCCCTCCCCGGCGACAACCTGATCCATGTCTTCACCTTCGACCTGGCCGACCGGCCTGTGGACGCGGCGGAGGCGAAGGTGACCCTGACCCTCCCGAAGAAGAACATCGGCCCGCTGACCGTGCCCCTGGAGCACGTCGCCACCGGCCACTGGAGCGCGAAGAGCTTCCAGCTGCCCATGGGCGGCAACTGGCGGCTCGCCCTGACCGTACGGACCTCCGACATCGACCAGGTGACGGAGACCAGGACCCTGAAGATCGGCCAATGAGCACGACCCCAAACACCCAGCACACCCAGCCAGAACCCCCCTCCCCGATCTCCCGGCGCCGCCTGCTGGGCACGGCCGGCGCCGTCGGCGCGGCCGGGCTCGTCGCGGGCGGCGCCGCCGGGGCGTACGCCGCCGAGACGGTACGCGGCGACCCCGACCCGCTCAGCTCCGTCGGCTCGGCCACCGTGCCCTTCCACGGCGAGCACCAGGCGGGCATCACCACCCCCCTCCAGGCGCGCGGCCACGTCGTCGCCCTCGACCTGGTGCCCGGCGCGGACCGCAAGGCGGCCGCCGCGCTGCTGCGCCGCTGGTCGAAGACGGCCGAGGAGCTGGCCGCGGGCAAGGCCCCGGCGGACGACACGGGCATCGCCCTGGACGCGGGCCCGGCGTCGCTGACCGTCACCTTCGGCTTCGGCCGCACCTTCTTCGGCAAGGTGGGGCTGAAGGACCGGCTGCCCGAGGCGCTGGCCCCGCTGCCCGACTTCTCGGCGGACGTGCTCGACCCGAAGCGCAGCAACGGCGACCTGTGGCTGCAGATCGGCGCGGACGACGGGCTGGTCGCCTTCCACGCGCTGCGCGCGCTACAGCGCGAGGCGCGGGAGGTGGCCCGGGTGCGCTGGCAGATGAACGGCTTCAACCGGACGCCCGGCGCGACCTCCCGCCCCATGACCGCCCGCAACCTCATGGGGCAGGTCGACGGCACCAACAACCCCAAGCCCACGGACGACGACTTCGACCAGCGGCTCTTCGTCCCGGCCAAGGGGCAGCCGACATGGATGGCCGGCGGCTCGTACGCGGTGGTGCGGCGGATCCGGATGCTCCTGGACTCCTGGGACCACCTCTCCCTGGAGCGGCAGGAGCGGGTGATAGGCCGCCGCAAGTCGGACGGCGCCCCGCTGTCCGGCGGCACCGAGAGCACACCGGTCGAGCTGACCAAGGTGAACGAGGACGGGTCGCTGGCCATCGCGGGCGACGCGCACGTACGGGTCGCCGCGCCGGTCTCGAACCAGGGCGCGGCGATGCTGCGCCGCCCCTTCTCGTACCACGACGGGTTCCGCGAGGACGGCGCGCCGGACGCCGGGCTGCTGTTCATCGCCTGGCAGGCCGACCCGATGAAGGGCTTTGTTCCGGTGCAGCGGAAGCTGGACCGGGGGGACGGGCTGTCGCGTTTCCTGCGGCACGAGGCGAGCGCGCTCTTCGCGGTGCCGGGCGGCTGCGCCCCCGGCGAGTACGTCGGTCAGGCACTCTTGGAAGGGTGAAGCGCGGCGTCAGGGGCCGGACGCTGGGTATCGTGACGGTTCTCGTCTGTTCCAGGGAGTCAGCGTGATGTCGGCCAGTGTTTATACCTACCTCGGTCCCGAAGGCACCTTCACGGAGGCCGCGCTGCGGTCGCTGCCCGAGGCCGCCACGCGCGAGCTGACCCCCATGGTCTCGGTGCCGACGACGCTGGACGCCGTGCGGTCGGGGGCGGCGGCCGCCGCGCTGGTCCCGATCGAGAACTCGGTGGAGGGCGGCGTGACCATCACGCTCGACGAGCTCGCCACCGGCGAACCACTGATGATCTACCGCGAGGTGCTGCTGCCGATCGCCTTCGCGCTGCTGGTGCGGCCGGGTACCGAGCTCGCCGACGTGAAGACGGTGACCGGCCATCCGGTGTCCCAGCCGCAGGTCAGGAAGTGGCTGGCGGCCAATCTGCCGAACGCCGTGTGGGAGTCGGCGGCCTCCAACGGGGACGGGGCACGGCTGGTGCAGGAGGGGCGCTACGACGCGGCGTTCGCCGGTGAGTTCGCGGCGGCGACGTACGGGCTCGCCCCCCTGGTGAGCGGCATCCATGACGCGGAGAACGCGACGACCCGCTTTGTGCTGGTCGGCCGCCCGGCGCGGCCCGCGGCCCGCACCGGCGCGGACAAGACGTCCGTGGCGATCTGGCTCGGCGACGACCACCCGGGTGCGCTGCTGGAGCTGCTACAGGAGTTCGCGGCGCGCGGGGTCAACCTGGTGCGCATCGAGTCGCGACCGACGGGCCAGGGCATCGGCCGCTACTTCTTCTCGGTGGACCTCGAGGGGCACATCACGGACCGGAGGGTCGCCTCCGCCCTGATGGGGCTGAAGCGGATCTGCCCGGGTGTGCGGTTCCTGGGCTCCTACCCGCGGGCGGGGTTCGAGCCGTCGGGGATGTCCCCGCTGCGGCACGGGACCTCGGACGAGGACTTCGCGGCGGCGGAGGAGTGGCTGGCCCGCTGCCAGGACGGCCGGGCCTGACGGGACGGCCGGGCCTGACAGCAGATTGGGCCTGGCCAAGTTATCCACAGGCATGGGGTGCGGGCTGGGGACAAGTCGACACATCAACCCGACGTAATCCGCATATCGCCCAGCCAACCCCAACCCGCCTACCATCACACCTATCACCCACGTCATCACTTTTCTCTTGACCGACGCTCCGGTGTGAGCAAATCCCACCCGAAAGAGTGTGTGAACGAGGTTTGGGTGGGGAATCCATCGCCGAGCACTTCGCGTACCAGATGATCAGCCCGACATCCACAGAACTCACACACAGCCTGTGGATAACTCGGGCCGGAGCCACCCCGCCTGTGGACAACGCGCGAGCCAACTTCCCGTTCGCGCAAGGGAAGCCGGTCACCCACAGGCGGGCGAATTTCAAGAATCCATATTGCCCCAAATACAGGCGAAGCATGATGAAAGGGAATATCGGGTCGAGCACCGGATGTGCACACCGGTAACCTGGTGGGGTGATTGACCTTCGCCTGCTCCGTGAGGACCCCGACCGTGTGCGCGCCTCCCAGCGCGCCCGTGGAGAGGACGTCGCCGTCGTCGACGCCCTGCTCTCCGCCGACGAGCGGCGCAGGTCGTCCGGCGTCCGCTTCGACGAGCTGCGCGCCGAGCAGAAGGCGCTCGGCAAGCTCATCCCCAAGGCCTCCGGCGAGGAGAAGGCGGAGCTGCTGAAGAAGGCGGGCGAGCTGTCCGCCGCGGTGAAGGCCGCCGACGCCGAGCAGGACCAGGCCGCGGAGGAGACTCAGCGGCTGCTGCTCCAGCTCGGCAATCTGGTCCACCCGGACGTGCCCGTCGGCGGCGAGGACGACTTCGTCGTCCTGGAGACGGTCGGCACCCCGCGCGACTTCGCGGCCGAAGGGATCACCCCCAAGGACCACCTGGCCCTCGGTGAGCTGCTCGGCGCCATCGACACCGAGCGCGGCGCCAAGGTGTCCGGCTCGCGCTTCTACTACCTGACGGGCGTCGGCGCGCTGCTCGAGCTCGCGCTGGTGAACGCCGCGATCGCGCAGGCCACCGCCGCGGGCTTCACCCCCGTTCTCACCCCCGCCCTGGTCAAGCCCAAGGCCATGGAGGGCACCGGCTTCCTCGGCCAGGCCGCGGACGACGTCTACCACCTCGACAAGGACGACCTCTTCCTGGTCGGCACCTCCGAGGTGCCGCTGGCCGCGTACCACATGGACGAGATCCTGGACGCGTCCGAGCTGCCGCGCCGCTACGCCGGGTTCTCCTCCTGCTTCCGCCGCGAAGCCGGCTCGTACGGCAAGGACACCCGCGGCATCTTCCGGGTGCACCAGTTCGACAAGGTCGAGATGTTCGTCTACACGACGCCGGAGGAGGCGGAGGCCGAGCACCAGCGGCTGCTGGAGTGGGAGAAGCAGTGGCTGACCTCGCTCGAGCTGCCGTTCCGGGTGATCGACCTGGCCTCGGGCGACCTGGGCGCCTCGGCGACGCGGAAGTTCGACTGCGAGGCGTGGATCCCGACCCAGGGCAAGTACCGCGAGCTGACCTCGACCTCCAACACGACCGAGTTCCAGTCGCGGCGGCTGTCGATCCGGATGCGCGAGGACAAGCGGGTACGGCCCCTGGCGACACTGAACGGCACGCTGTGCGCGGTCACGCGGACCATCGTCGCCCTCCTGGAGAACCACCAGCAGGCCGACGGCTCGGTGCGGGTGCCCGAGGTCCTGCGTCCGTATCTGGGCGGGCGTGAGGTCCTGGAGCCGGTCGCCCGATGAGCGGCCCCGACTCACAGTCCTTGTCGCGGACCTTGCCCTATCGGCTCATCGCC
This sequence comes from Streptomyces sp. LZ34, assembly GCF_053890475.1. Taxonomy (NCBI): domain Bacteria; kingdom Bacillati; phylum Actinomycetota; class Actinomycetes; order Kitasatosporales; family Streptomycetaceae; genus Streptomyces; species Streptomyces sp. LZ34. The sequence continues at coordinate 6,540,920 of NZ_CM132680.1, read as the reverse complement.
ACCGACCTCGACGGCACCCTGCTGCGCGGCGACCACACGGTCTCCGAACGCACGCGGGCGGCGCTCGCCGCGGCCACCGCGGCGGGCGCGGCGCACATCGTGGTCACCGGGCGGACGGTGCCGGTGGCCCGGGGCATCCTCGACGACCTCGACTACCACGGGCTCGCGGTGTGCGGGCAGGGCGCGCAGGTCTATCACGCGGGCGAGCACCGGCTGCTGACCTCCGTGACGCTGGACCGGCAGCTGGGCGCGCTGGCGCTGGAGAAGATCGAGTCGGAGGTCGGCCCGCTGTTCCTGGCCGTGGCCCGCGACGGGCTCGACGGCCAGATACTGTTCGGGCCCGGCTATCGGGTGCACCCGGCGGAGCGGGCGGCCCGGTCGCTGGAGGACCGGGCCGACCTGTGGTCCGCCCCCGTCAGCAAGGTCTACCTCCAGCACGCGCGGCTGGGCGACGACGAGCTGGCCGCTGCGGTGCGCACGGCCGCGGGCGGCCTGGTGGGGGTGACCGTGGCGGGCGAGGGCCTGGTGGAGCTGTTGCCGCTGGGGCTGACCAAGGCGACGGGCCTGTCGCTGGCCGCCCGCCGCCTCGGGCTGACCGCGGCGGACACCATCGCCTTCGGCGACATGCCCAACGACATAGCGATGCTCCGCTGGGCGGCCCACGGCGTGGCGATGGCGGGCGCCCATCCGGAGCTCAAGGCCGTCGCCGACGAGGTCACCGCGTCCAACGAGGAGGACGGCATCGCCCTCGTCCTGGAGCGGCTGCTCAGCCCAGGGCCTTGACCGCCTGGTAGTACGTCCAGGCGGTGCTGTTGCAGGCGGTCTTCGACGCCCCGCTGTAGCCGTTGCACACCCGCTTGAGGTCCTCGTAGAAGGCGCTGTCGATGCGGGACTTGTTGGCGCTGAAGGTGCCCATGGCCTTGTAGTTGCGGTAGCCGAAGTCATGGCGGGCGCAGGAGGTCTTGAACGGGAAGCCGAGGGGGTTGTCGGGGGACTTGCTGCAGTAGTCGGTCGACCAGTCGAACTGGTATGCGGACCAGGCGCCTTGGTTGTTGCGCGCCGCGAGCCAGGCGTTGTAGCTACTGGCGCTCGTCTGGGTCCAGCTGGAGAGCACCTGCGGCTTGTCCGCGGGGGCGGCGTGGGCGGGCCCGGAGAGGGCCACGGTGGCCGCCGCGGCAACCGCGGTGGCGGCGAGGCTCGTGGCAAGACGACGCAACGGTTCCTCCGATGTCTCTGACGGCCCTTCATCAAGGCCGTAGGGAAGAGAGATGGAACGAGTACGAGGTAGTGCGCTGGTGCACGCCAAGGGTTGGGCAGGTCCCTGACAATCGTCAAGATTCATTGAGTCGTCTGCTTGAACAGAGTTCAACCAACGGGAGTTGGGAGATTCCTCCAAGTGCCCGTCTGACGAGGGGTTTTAGCAAAAGTTTTTAACGAGGGGATTCAGCGAGGGGTTTCAGCGAAGGCTCGACAAGGGGCGACACAGGTCGGCAAAGGTCGACAAGGTCAGGGAAGGCGCCGCGCCGCGCGGTGCGGAGACAGCACCGGCCCCGGGCCCTTGATCCGGCGGATCGTCGGAGAGGTCTCCATGGCCCGCACACCCGGCAGTGCCGCGACCCGCGTGGTCAGGTACTGGTACAGAGCTCCGACACCCGAACACACCACCACCGCGAGCAAGTTGTGCGGGCCGGTGGTCGCGCAGACGAAGGCCGCCTCGGGATGCTCCGCCACCGCCTGCCCGGCGGCGGCAAGGTGGGCCGGCAGCACCGACAGCCACAGCACGGCCGTGGAGGCATGGCCGAACATCCGGTGGTGGTAGTCGACGTCGAAGTAGAGGGTGCCGTTGGCGCGCAGCTCCGCCAGGCGGCGGCGTACCGTCGACTGTGACCAGCCCGTGGCGGCCGCCAGCTCGGCCAGCCCCGCCCGCCCGTCGCGCGCCAGCACGGCCAGCAGCTGCCGGTCGCCGTCGTCCAGCCGGGCGCGGCCATCCGGTGGGCGGTGGAGTACGGGGACGACCAGCCGCTCGATCTGTCGGGGCGTCAGCATGCCCGACTTGCTGACCAGCCCCTGCGGCCCGCCGAAGTACTCGTGGAGCACACTGTGCGCGGTCACGCCCACCACCCGCGGGGTACTCGGCAGCTTGCGCAGCAGCAGCGCGTCGCTGTCCTCGCCGGACGCCGCGCGCGTGATGCCGGTGATCTCGGTGCCACCGGACATCAGGCTCACCCATGAGGTGTCGGGGCGCCGGGCCAGCGCCTCGGCCACCGACATGGCCGCGTCCGGGGTGCACTGCACCCGCAGCAGCCAGACGACTTCGCCGAGCGCGGCGGGGTCGGTGAGCCCCAGCACCCGGATGGTCCCGGCCGTGCGCAGCCGGGTGTAGCGGCGCGCCACGGTCTGGTCGGAGACGCCGAGCACATCGGCGATCCGGCTGAACGGGGCCCGGCCGTCGAGTTGAAGGGCCTGGACGAGCTGCCGGTCCAGGTCGTCGAACGCGTCGGAAATCACCGCAGAAGGCTAGTCGTTGTCGGATCACGCCGCAGAGGCGGCGCTGGCTGGAAGGAGCGGGGTCGACTGACGGACTTTGGGATCACGGGGGGTACGGCGTTCGGGCCGGGCCCCACTCGCTGTGGAACTCGGAGTTCGTCATGCGGAGCAAATGGTGGCCGCTCGCGGCCATCACCCTCGGCAATTTCATGCTGTTGATCGACGTCACGATCGTGAACACGGCGCTGCCGGAGGTCGCGCAGGGCCTGGACGCCTCCTTCACCTCCTTGCAGTGGGTGATGGACATCTACGCGCTGGCGCTCGCCGCCCTGCTCATGGCCGCCGGATCGGCGGCCGACCTCTTCGGCCGGCGGCGGCTGTATCTGCTGGGGCTCGTCGTCTTCGCGCTCTCCTCGCTGGCCTGCGGACTGGCCCCGGACAGCGGGGTGCTGATCGCCGCCCGTGCGGTGCAGGGCGTCGGGGCGGCGGCGATGTTCGCCACCAACACCCCGCTGCTGATGGCCACGTACACCGGGCGCGACCGCGGCGTCGCCTTCGGCGTGTGGGGCGGAACCAGCGGGGCGGCCGCGGCGGTCGGCCCGGTGCTGGGCGGGCTGCTCACCGAGTACGCCGACTGGCGGGCGATCTTCCTGGTCAACCTGCCGCTGACGGCGGTCGCGGTGTGGATCACGGTCCGTACGGTCGGCGAGTCGCGTGGCGCGCCCGGCGCGCGGATCGACTGGCCGGGCGCCGCGCTCTTCACGCTGTGCGCCGGCGCGCTGACGTACGGGCTGATACGGGGCGGTGAGGAGGGCTGGTCCGAGGGCGGCACCGTCGCGTCGCTGGTGGTCTCCGCCCTCGCGCTGGCCGTCTTCGTCCTGGTGGAGCGCGGGAAGCGGCAGCCGCTGCTGGATCTGGCGCTGATGCGCCGCCCGACCTTCGTGGTGCTGATGGCGGCGGCCCTGCTGCTACAGGCGGCTGCCTTCCCGTACCTCACCTATACGGGCATGTGGCTGCAGTCGGTGCTCGGCCTCAGCCCGGTGCAGGCCGGGCTCGCGGTGACCCCGATGGCCGGGGTCGCACTGGTCGTCGGGGCGGCGGGCGGACGGGTGCTGGAGCGGGTCGCTCCGGGGCGCGCGCTCGGCGGCGGGCTGCTGCTGGTGGGCGCGGGGGCGCTGGTCACCGCCGCGCAGCTGACGCCCGACTCGGACTGGACGGCCTTTGTCCCCGGGCTGATGCTGGGCGGCCTCGGCGTCGGTCTGGCCATGCCCGTCCTGGTCTCGGCGGCGCTCGGCGCGGCGCCGCCGGAGCGCGCCGGGATGGCCAGCGGCGCGGTGAACACCTTCCGGCAGCTGGGGTACGCCCTGGGGATCGCGGTCCTGGGCACGGTGTTCGCGGCGCGGGTACGGGACATCGTCGAGGACAGCGGGACCGTCCCGGCGCACGCCGCCGGGCAGGCGGCCGAGGCGATCAGCGGCGGCCACGCGGACGCGGTGATCGCGGCGGCTCCGGCGGGACAGACATCGGCGGCGAAGACGCTGGTGCACGAGTCCTTCGTCGCGGGGCTCGACCGCATCTGCGTGATATCCGGGATCGCCGGGCTGGCGGCGGGCCTACTGGTACTGGCCGTCGTCCGCGGCGGCCCGGGTACGGCGGCGAGGCCCGAAGCCCCCGCGAAGACCGCGCCCCCGGCCGAACCGGCCCGCACCTGAGCCCAGGTTCACAGCGTCCGCGTAGGTGACGCAGGGCCGATCGACAACTCCGCCCGTCAGGATCGCCTCATCGGCACCGACGAGGATCGGAGGACGGCATGAGCGGCACGGCGGTTGTGAAGCGTACGTCGGGGTGGGGGCGGATGCTGCGGGCGCCGTGGACGGTGGCCTGTGTCGCGGCGACCGTGGTGCTCGGCTCGTCCGCCACGGTGGCCTCGGCCCTGGACCAGGCCAACTCGGCCCCCGGGCACAAGACGATGGCGGTGGCCGCGCCGAGTGCGGCGGCCACCGCCGAGACCGGCGGCCGCTTCACAGCCGCCCCGGCCCGCTGGCGTCCGTAAGGGAGCGACACCGTAAGGCCGTGGGCCCGTCAGGTCACTCCTCGCCCGCGAGGGTCAAGGTGCGCAGCTTCCGGCCCGCGTACCAGGTCGCGGCCACGGTCACCGCCAGCAGCAGCACCACGGCGGCGGGCAGGCCGACCTCCGAGGAGATCGCTCCGCTGTCGGCGGCCTTCTGGGCGAGCGCGAGCGACCACTGCTGGACGCTGAGCTCACGGGCCCCGTTGACCAGGCTGCCGAACAGGGACTCCCACACCAGGGCGTAGACCAGACCCACGATCACCGCGTGCCGGGTGACGGTGCCCAGCAGCAGGAACATCGCGCTGTAGGTGATCGAGGCGACGGTGGCGGCGAGGGCGTAGGCGACCGCCAGCTGCTGGCCGTTCCCGTTGAGGATGTAGCCCGCCAGCAGGGTGGGCAGCGCCGAGAAGACGACCGTGACGCCGGTCGCGACGAGGAACTTGGTGAAGATGATCGTCGGCCGCTTCACGGGCTTGGCCAGCAGATAGACGACCGAGCCGTCGTCGATCTCCGGACCGATCGCGCCCGTACCGGCGATCACCCCGATCAGCGGGACCATCGTGGCGAGCGCGAAGCCGCCGAGGACGGCGTCGGCGGTGCCGTCGTCGGCGCCGGACAGCGCCCGTACGGCCACCGCGATGACCAGCAGCAGCGCGGGCAGGGTGAACAGGATCAGCGCCCGGCGGCGGCCGAGCAGGGCCCGGTAGGTAAGCCGGGCGACGGTGGGATGGTAGAGCGAGGACATCGCTTCGGGGCTCCTTTCCGGCCGCTCAGGCCGCGACGAGGTAGGAGAAGACGCTCTCCAGGGACTCGTCGGAGGGCGAGACCGTGAGGAGCCGGACGCCCAGATCGCGGGCGACGCGGGGCAGCAGTTCGGTGAAGCGGGTGAAGTCGACCGCCTGGATGTGCAGCCCGGCTTCGGGGCCGCCGCTCGCGTCCACCTCGATGCCCGCGGTGGAGTGGTCGGCGATGAGGGCGGCGGCGAGCGCGCGGTCGTCGCTGGAGCGCACCAGATAGCGGTGCGGACGGTCGGTCATCAGGCGGCGGATCTTGCGGAAGTCCCCGGAGGCCGCGTGCCGCCCGGCGACGATCACCTCGATGTGCGCGGCGAGCTGCTCGACCTCCTCCAGGATGTGCGAGGAGAACAGGACGGTACGGCCCTCGTCCCCCATGTGCCGCAGCAGGTCCATGAGTTGCATTCGCTGGCGCGGGTCCATGCCGTTGAACGGCTCGTCGAGCAGCAGCACCGACGGCTCGTGGACGAGCGCGGAGGCCATCTTCACCCGCTGGCGCATGCCCTTGCTGTAGGTGGCGATGCGGCGGGAGCCCGCGAAGTCCATCTCGACCGTCTCCAGCGCCTTGCGGGCGGCGGCGCGGGGGTCGGGCAGGCCATGCAGCTCGGCGTTGGCGATGACGAACTCGCGGCCGGTGAGGAAGTCGTACATCCCCTCGCGCTCGGGGACGATGCCGATCTGGCGGTAGGCCTGTTCATTGCGCCAGATGGTGGCCCCGTCCAGGGCGACGGAGCCGGTGGAGGGCGCCAGGAAGCCGCCCATCATGCCGATGAGGGTGGACTTGCCCGCGCCGTTGGGGCCGAGGAGGCCGGTGACACCGGGGCCGATGCTCATGGTCACGTCGTTGACGGCGACGACGTTCCCGAACCAGCGGGAGACATTGTCGATGGCGATCGTGGTCACAGCCCGACCTTTCGGTAGCGGCGCAGGAGCAGGCCGTAGGAGCCGGCGATCAGGCCGAGGAGGACGAGGAGGAAGACGAGTCCGGCCCCGGTACCGGGCCCGAATCCGCCGGGGTAGGCGGAGGAGGCGCCGAGGAAGGCCGTCTGGACGCCGTCGACGATGGTGATCGGCGAGAACAGGCCGATCCAGCTGACCGCGTCGGTGTTGTTCTGGTCCCACGCGATGGCCTGCAGGGTGGACACCGCGCCGTAGGAGATGGTCAGTACGGCGATGACGGCCGCCACACCGAAGCCCCTGCGCGGGGTGAGCGCGGCGATGACCAGGCTGATGCCGGCGAAGAGGAGCGAGAGCAGAAGCACGGAGACCAGTCCTTGCGCGAAGTCCTTCGTCTGGTCGGCGAAGTCCAGCTTGGCGAGCAGGGCACCCACGTACATGATCACCAGCGGCGTGCCGGTGAGGGCGAAGAGGGCGGAGGTCATGGCGGCGAACTTGGCCGTCACATAGTCCACCGCTTCGATGGGGCGGGAGAAGTAGAGCGGGATCGTCTTGAAGCGCAGGTCCCGGGAGACGGACTGGGGGGCCTGGGCCGCGGTGTACAGGCCGATGACGGCCTGCATGATGATCGCGTAACGCGTGTACTCGACGGGGAGCTCGTTCGCCTTGGTCGTCACGCTCACCGCGACGAGGATAAGCGCGGGCACGCACATCACGGCGGCCAGCAGCATCGGCGCGACCTTGGACTTGGCGGAGCGGCCGAGGCCGTAGGCGCCGCGCAGGCTCTGGGAGAACAGCGAGCGGCGGGCATAGGCGCGGCCCAGGCGCGGGCCGTCGTAGTGGCGGTAGCCGATGTTGTGGATGATATCGGCGCGCTGCTGGGTCGCGGTCTCAGGCGGCATCGGCGGCACCTCCGTTCGCTTTTCCGCCGGATGTGGGGTCGCCGGATGTGGGGTCGCCGGGCGCGTGCTCTTCTGCCTCGCGCTCGTCGTGCTTGTCGTCGTGCTCGTCGTCGTGTGCGTCGTCGTCGCGGAAGATCTCGGCGATGCGGTGGCGGCGCTGCTCCATGCGGATCAGGCCGAGACCGAGCTCGGCGATGGCGTCCCGGACCTCGTCGTACGTCTCGTCACCCGCGACGTCCACCAGCAGCACATGCCCGGAGGCGGGCGCGCCGTCGGCGGAGCGGCCCTCGGGCTGGACCGTGAGCCCGGCCCCGGCGAGGGCGGCACGCAGCGCGGCGGTGCCGTCCGGGTGGGCGGCGGTGTCGGTCACCTCGACCGCGAGCGAGGCCGTGGCCTGGGTGAAGTCACGGGTGGAGCTGGAGCGCAGCAGCTTGCCGCCGTCGATGACGACGACGTGGTCGCAGGTGCGCTCCAGCTCGCCGAGCAGGTGCGAGGTGACCAGGACCGAGATGCCGAAGTCGGTGTGGACCCGGCGGATCAGGCCGAGCATCTCGTCGCGGCCCGCCGGGTCGAGGCCGTTGGTGGGCTCGTCGAGCAGGACCAGCCGCGGGTCGTGGACCAGCGCCTGGGCGAGCTTGACGCGCTGCTTCATGCCGGTGGAGTAGCCGCCCATGGGGCGGTACCGCTCCTCGTACAGCCCCACGTGGCGCAGGGTGTCGGCGGTCCGCTCGCGGGCGGCGGCGGGCGGCAGCCCGGACATGCGCGCCATATGGACGACGAACTCGGTCGCCGAGACATCGGGCGGCAGGCAGTCGTGCTCAGGCATATAGCCCACCTGCTCGCGGATGGCGCTGCCGTCCTTGGCCACATCGAGGCCCAGGACGGTGGCGCCCCCTTCGCTGGCGGGGGACAGCCCCAGCAGGATCTTGATCAGGGTGGACTTGCCGGCCCCGTTGGCACCTACCAGGCCGGTGACGCCCGGCGTGATGTCGACGGAGAGCCGGTCAAGCGCGGTGACCCGAGGGAACCGCTTGCTCAGGCTTTCGGTGGCGATCACAGTCACAAGTTCGACCGTAGTGGCGTGCGCCACAGCGAGCGTCAGTCCAGACGGCTGGTTTTCCCTAGTTCTCGGGTCTGACGGTCCCGTAGGGGACGGCACTTTCGGCAGGGTCGGCCCTCGCGGACGAGCACCGCTGGACGGCATGCTCCGTCCGCCGAGTGCGGGCATCGTCTCGCGCCTTCGGCGCAAGGCGGCCAGCAGCGGGAAGGAGGAGGGGTGCCGGAGGCATCGTCGCCGTCCTGCCCAGGGGGCCATCACCGGCCGGGGGGGGCGGTGGGACGGTGGGACGGTGGGATGGGACGGTGGATGGTCGCCCAGAGCGGTAGACGCCGGTCCGGTTTGGAGCCTCCCCCACCCCCCCTCTCAAAAAAATGCTTGCTCTACATCAAGCGTCACATCAAGCATTTTTCTGAGAGGGGGTGGGGGGAGAGCCGATCCCGTCCGCCGGTGCTCACCCATCCGTAGCGCTCCCACGCCCCGGTTCAGCGCACCGCTGGGCTTGACCGGCCAGCCACCGCGCGGCAGCAGTCGCAGCGGAGCGCAGCCTGCTTTGAGCCCGGCCACCCGCCGGGCCACGGAACCGGGACAACAGGCCAGCCGCCCCCCTTTCCCCTCCTGCTGGCGCTTTGGACCCGGAGGGTCCGAGACGATGCCCGCAGCCGCCGGAGCCGAATGCCGTCCAGCGGCGCTCAGGCTCCGTACCGGCACGGCTCGGCAGGACCTGGAGAAGCGGGATGGGGCCGTGGATCACCGCGTGTTCCTGGCATGCGATTGCGAAGAGGTGCGCGTCAGTCACGCACGGTGTCGGTCACCTGTGTGAAGATAGCCCTCATGTTTGGGGGAGGGAACACCAGGTCGCCTGGTCAGGGCGGCGGAGAGCGGCTGGCGGACCTGGTGCGTCAGGAGACCGCCGCGGGGATGTCGGAGCGGGAGAAGTGGGCTGCGCTACGGAAGGCGCGGCTGTATTTCCAGCGCCCGGAGAGCCCTGGCTTTCTGGTTTCGGAGACGGCGGAGGCAGGCCCGCTCGTGCCGGTCTTCACCTCGGTCGAGGGCCTTGCGCGCTTCGCGGGAGCGTGCGGCTGGGCTTCCACGACGGCCGAGGACCTGGTGGGGCTGTTGCCCGAGGGTGTACGGGCGTTGGTGGACCCGCTGGGCGAGCGCCCCTTTCTGCTGGATGCGGAAGCACTCAGGGATGCGGACGCAGGGGGTGCGGAATGACAGAGCATGGTGGGGGATCGTCTTCGGGTGGGCCGAAGCCGGGTGATGGCTACAAGATTGAGATCGCTTCGGTGCGCGGGGTGTTGACGCCGTTGGAGGAGTCGGTCGTCGCAGCGCGCAAGATCAAGGGCGATTGGAAGACGCTGGCCGATCACATTCAGAATTCGGCCGATTTCGACGTCTATGACTCGGCGGAGAAGATGCTTTCGTCCTGGGGATTCGGGATGGGGCGGGTGGCGGAGCACACGGACACGGTGGTGGCCACGCTCCGGCAGGTCATCGCGGCGTATGTGCTGGCGGATCTGCTGCGTATCAAGGATTTCGCGCCGACCGAGGACAACATCGCCAAGCTGCCGTTCGGGGAACACGGGCTGAAGGCGTGGCAGGAGGGGTCCCGGCCGAAGTTCGATCCGCCGCCGCAGATCTATCAGGAGCCCTGGCTCGATGATTACGGGTCCGGCGGGAACTATGACGTGCCGACCAATCCCCGCAAGCGCTACGACGGCGGCTGGGAGGTCGACGGCGGTTCGAAGGGGACGATCGCATGACCCAGGGTGATTCGACGGAGGGCAGTTCCGCCGAGCGCATACCGCCGGGCGCGGAGCCTTCGGACGTCATCTACGGCAATCCGTCCGACGTCGATGACCTAGTGGTCAAACTGCGGGCTTACGCGGGCGCGTTCAAGGACGGGCGTGACCAGTTGGACGCCCTGATGCTGATGGACTGGACCGGTGCCGGTTCGGAGGGGTTCGAGAACGCAACGAGGAAGCTTCCCCGGGAGTTGGAGTCCGCGCAGACGTACTTCCACGCTGCCGCGAACGCTCTGGACGCGTACGCGGACAAGCTGCGTTCGGTGCAGAAGAGGGTCAAGCCGATCATCGAGGACGCGGACGCGGCGCGGGCGGCTTCCAAGAAGTACTGGAAGAACGTCAACGACTACTACGACGCCCAGGACCGTAAGGATGATCCGCTGCCGGAGCGCCCGCCGGAGGACGATCCGGGGATCACGGCGCTGGAGGCCTGCTACCGCCGGCTGGACAAGCTGGAAAGCGAGCTGCAGCCCGTCATCGACGCGGCGAAGAAAAAGCTCGGCAAGGCGGCGGAGAAGGCCCCGGACAAGCCCCCGGCACCGAAGGGCTGGAACAAGGTCAAGAAGGGGCTCGGGGATTTCGTCGGTGGCGCGGGCGACACCGTGTACGGGTGGTACGAGGGTTTCGACGACCTCGTCAAAGACGGGCCGGACGGTATCGGCCTCCACCTGGCCGGCATCCAGGACGGCATCGCCTACGCCGTCGATCACCCCAAGGAGTTCGCCAAGGCCGTCACCAACTGGGACGAGTGGCAGCGCAACCCCGCCCGCGCCGCCGGCCAGCTCACCCCCGAACTCCTTCTCGCCCTGGCCACCGGCGGCTCCGGCGCGGTGCGCCGCGGGGGCTCCGCGGCCAAGAACGCCGCCCAGCGGCTGCTCAACCGCGAACGCGCACTGCGCCGGGACGGCAGCGCCCGCAAGCGGACCGACAGCGACCCCCATCGGAACTGCACCCCTGGCGGGGAGAAATGCACCACGGGTGAGCCGATCGACGTGGCGACCGGCGAGATGGTCATGTCCGCCACCGACGTCAGCCTGCCCGGTGCCCTGCCGCTGGTGCTGGAGCGCCACTACGTCTCGGGACATCCGTGTGGGGGCTGGTTCGGCCGCACCTGGGCCGGGACTCTCGACCAGCGCCTGGAGATCGACGATGCTGGGGTCGTCTATGTCACGGACGACGGCATGCTGCTCACCTACCCGGTGCCCGAGCGTGATGTGCCGACGTTGCCCACGTCCGGGCCGCGCTGGCCGCTGTGCTGGGACGGCAAGCCCGACGGCACCTTCACCATCACCGTCCCCGAACACCACCGCACCCTGCACTTCGCGCCCCTGCCGACCGGCGGCCGGGAGCTGGCCCTGAAGGCGATCACCGATCGGACCGGGGACGGCGACCGCATCGACATCACATACGACGCCCAGGGCGCACCGCAGGAGATCGTCCATTCCGGCGGCTACCGCATCGCCATCGACACCGACCCCAAGTTGCTGCGAATCAGGTCCTTGCGTCTCCTGCACGGCGAGAAGTACGAACGCAGCACCACGCTGCTCTCTTTCGGCTATGACGAAGCCGAGAATCCAACCGAGGTCATCAACTCCACCGGCCTGCCGCTGCGGTACCAGTACGACGACGAACACCGCGTGACGTCCTGGACCGACCGCAACGGCACGACGTACGCCTACGTCTACGACCACAGAGGCCGGGTGCTGCGCTGCATCGGCCCGGACGGCATTCTCTCCGGCCGACTCCACTACGACACCGAGGCCCGCACCACCCGCTACACCGACTCACAGGGCAACACCACCACCTACGTCTACAACGAGGCGTACAAGGTCATCGAGCAGACCGACCCGCTGGGCAACACCACCCGCACCGAATGGGATGAAACCAACCTCCTCCCTGTCGCGGTGACCGACCCCCTGGGCCATACCGCTCGCTACCGCTATGACGACGAGGGCCGCCTCGCGGCGGTCGAACAGCCTGATGGCACCGTGACGGAAGCCGCCTACGACGACTGGGGCCTGCCCCTGGAGATCCGCGAGCCCAACGGCGCAATCTGGCGCCATACTTACGACCAACGCGGGGCACGCACCTCCACGACCGACCCCAGCGGCGCGACCACCCACTACGCCTACGGCGCCTCCGGCCACTTGTCGTCGATCACGAATCCGCTGGGCCACACCACCGAGGTCACCACGGACGCGGCGGGCCTCCCAGTCTCGATCACCGATCCTTTGGGTCACACGATCACCGTCCGCCGGGGAGTTCACGGCCGCATCATCCGCATCATCGATCCCCTGGGTCACGTCACCAGCCAAGGCTGGACGATCGAGGGCAAGCCCGCCTGGCGAACACGTCCCGACGGCTCCCGCGAGACCTGGACCTGGGACCCCGAGGGCAACCTTGTCGAACACAACGACCCGGCGGGCAACATCACCCGCCACACCCACACCCACTTCGACCTCCCCGCGACCCGCACGGACCCCGACGGCTCGACGTACGCCTTCACCTACGACACTGAGCTACGCCTGACAACGGTCACGAACCCCCAGGGCCGGACGTGGACGTATGCCTACGACGGGGCGGGTCAGGTCACGGCCGAGACGGATTTCAACGGCCGCACCCTCAGGTACAAGCACGACGTGGCAGGCCGCCTGATATCCCGGGAGAACGGCGCGGGCGAAACCCTCGCCTACACGCGGGACGCATTGGGCCGCGCAGTCACGACGCGTACGGCGGATGGCACGGAGACGACATTCGCGTATGACCCCGCGGGCCGCCTGGCACAGGCTGCGAACCCGGACACGGAGCTGCGCCGCACGTATGACGCGCGGGGCAGGGTCCTCACCGAGACGGTCAACGACAGGACCACGACCTACACCTACGACCAGACGGGCAACCGCGCCACACGCACTACGCCCACCGGCCTGCGGTCAAAGTGGGCCTACGACGCCACTGGCCGCACCACGTCCCTCACCACGGCGGACAACTCGCTGCGTTTCGTCTACGACGCGGCGGGCCGCGAGACATCGCGCACACTCGGTGATGGCGTAAGCCTGACCCAGGCCTGGGACGCCCTGGACCGCCTGACCGCCCAGACACTCGCCCACGGCGACACGTCCACGCTGCTCCAGCACCGGGAGTACGCCTACCGCCAGGACGACCACCTCACCGAAATCCGCGAGCTCACCTCCGGCACCCGCCGCTTCGACCTCGACCCCGTCGGCCGCGTCACGGCGGTCCACGCCCACGGCTGGACCGAGACCTACGCCTACGACAGCGCGGGCAACCTCACCCACGCCACCGCCCCGGGCCACGAGGCCCCCGGCGACCGCCAGTTCACCGGCACCATCCTCCACCGCGCCGGCCGCACCACCTACGAACACGACGCCCAAGGCCGCCTCGTCCGCCGCACCCGCAAGTTGTTGAACGGCCAGACCCGCAGCTGGACCTACACCTGGAACGCGGAAGACCGCCTCACCAAGGCCACCACCCCTCACGGCGAGGAGTGGACCTACACGTACGACCCCCTCGGCCGCCGCACCACCAAACAACGCCTGGCGGAGGACGGCACAGCCACCGACCAGATCCACTTCACCTGGGACGGCACCCGCCTGGCCGAACGAACCACGCCCGACGGCTTGGCAACAACCTGGGACTACGCCCCAGGAACCCACCGCCCCCTGACCCAAACCGAGCACCACACTTCGCGGGAGCCGGTTGAGGATGCATCCCCCATCCTCCACCTGGCCGACACCACCCCCCAATCGGAGTACGACGCCCGCTTCCACGCGATCATCACCGACCTGGTCGGTACCCCCACCGAACTGGTCACTCCCGACGGCACCCTCGCCTGGCAACACCGCACCACCCTCTGGGGCACCCCCCTCCCCACCCCACCCAGCGCAGTCGACTGCCCCCTCCGCTTCCCCGGCCAATACGCCGACCCCGAAACCGGCCTCCACTACAACTACTTCCGCCACTACGACCCCGAAACCGCCCGCTACACCACCCCCGACCCCCTCGGCCTCGACCCAGCACCCAACCACCATGGCTACGTTGTTAGCCCCTTGGGTTCATCAGATGTGCTGGGGCTTGCGCCTGATTGTGATGACCTTGGGGAGGATTGGCAGACCAAACCGGTCGAGACTATTCCTGGTAGCAGTGGATGCGAGGACGTCGCCCGCGAGATTCAGAGAAGGATCGGCGGCGAGAGAATGCGAATAACGGACTCAATGGGCGCCCCTCAACTTGGTAAATATAGAGGCCAAGATACCTTCTGGGGCCACCACGATGTTCTGGTCAAAAACGGTCGAGTGTACGACTCCTGGACAGGGCGTCAAGGCGAATCCATGGACGAGTACCTTGCCCATTGGGAGTACGGCGAATATCTTAGACTCGACCCTGCCCCGTAGGATCAAGGAAAGGTGCCAAGAATGGATTATCGCAAACTCTTCGCCGACGTAAACAGGCGTCCAAATGCATACGGATTGGACGGAAGTTATCGGCAGCACGTCGCTTTCATTACGGGCTGTGATGCCGGCAACGATTGGGGGTTGCTTGTCGGGTTTCCGGAGTGGCTGGCCATGAAGACGGAAGCTGAAGCGAACGTCACCTGGTCCTCCTTGGTGTTGCGGGTAGCGGGCCTCTCTACGGCAAGTGGGTATCCTGTCGACGAGGAAGCCGATTCAAAGGCAGTCAAAGCACTCTTTGTTCTCCTGGATGAGTTTCTGTCTCAACGCGTTGGAGCGAGAGGTGCCTCAAGTATTATTTCCCGCTACGTTGCCAACAGGCAGGGCGGCGCGTGACGGCCCCGAACCACTCTGGCCGGGGTCACCAAGTTCAGCAAGAGTTCGCTGGCGCGGTTCGAGACGGCAGAATCCATGATTCCGCCGGAGCTACCTTCCATGCTGGATACCGCGTTCGGAACTGACGGCATCTTCGGGAAGCTGTACGCCCTCGACGGAGGGCTACGCCCGTGCACAGTTCGAAAAACACAACCCGAAGGCCACGCCGAACGGGATTGATGAGCTGTGGTCGGCTCGCGCGAGTCGGCAAGTACTGCTGCAAACCGACCCGGCACCGGACCTGTTCTACATCCTCGATGAGGCAGTGATTCGCCGCCACTTCGGTGGCCCGGTGGTCATGCGGGCGCAACTGGCCCGCCTCATTGAGTTGACGGAAACCCCCACGACCGTCGTGCAGGTTCTACCGTTCGATCACGGCGGGCATGCCTTGGTAGGCGGAACGTTGACACTGATGACTCTGGACTCCGGTAGTCAGGTTGCCTACGAAGAAAGCATCAAGTGGATCAAGTCCAGCTATAGCGGCAACGGAGGCGGCAGCTGCGTTGAGTGGGCGCCGAACATCGCCGCCTCCGGTCTGGTCCCCGTACGGGACTCCAAGGTTCCCGACGGCCCGGCACTCATATTCGAGGCCGCCGCCTGGTCGTCGTTCGTGGCCTTCGCCAAGACCTGCGACATCTGACCCCGTAGAGAGCCCCTGGGGCGCTCAGCCGACCATGCCGGGGGCGCCCCATACGGGGAACCAGCGGCTCAGGTCCTCCTCGACCCGCAGATCGTCGCCGAGCAGCCCCCGCACCTGGAGCTCGAGCGCGTTGTCGCGCTTCTCGCCACGTCCTGGCAGCGGTGCGAAGGGGTAGAAGGTGCCGCGTTTGTAGAGGTACACCAGCGCCAGTGGCCGGCCGTCCGTGTCCCGGAAGCCGACCAGGGAGCACAGCAGCTGCGGGCCGAAACCGGCGTCCTGGAGCAGGGTGTTGACCGCGTGCAGATCGCTCACCAGGGCCGCCAGATCGTCCCGTGGCTGCCGCGCCAGCAGCCAGGTGTAGCCGTACTCGTCCCGGCTGAACTCGACGGGCACCCCGCCGCGCTCGGTGTCCGCGTCCAGCAGGGCCCGCACCTCCTCCTGGAGCCGGTCGAAGGCGCCGCCCTCGACGCTCGCGAAGCACACCGAGCCAAGACCCGTAGCGGTGAACCCCGCCTCCGCCTCCAGCGTCACCGCGGCCGACGGCAGCGCGAAGAGCTGGTCGAGGTCGGGTCGTGCGGGCTTGCTGCGGCCGAGGACCGCGTCCCAGAACCCCATGGCCCCTCAGCTCCTCTCCGCCCGGCCGAGCTGCGCGGAGATGCGGGACAGCTGGTCGAGTCGCTGCTCCAGCGTGGGGTGCGAGGACAGCAGCCGGCTCAGGCTCTGCCCGCTCAGCGCCGGGGCGAAGTAGAAGGCGTTGAACGGCTCCGCCCGGCGCAGGTCACGGGTGGGTATTCGGGCTATCTGCCCGGTCACCTTGGTCAGTGCGGCGGCCAGCGCCGAGGGACGGCCGGTCAGCAACGCGCCGGCGCGGTCGGCGCTGAGCTCCCGGTAGCGGGACAGCAGCCGGGTGAGCAGGAAGCTGATCGCGTAGACCACGGCGCTCACCAGCGGGATGATCAGCACCGCGATGGCGGTGTTGCTGTCCCGGCTGTTCCGGCTGGTCAGGCCGCCCCACAGGGCGACGCGGGTCATGATGCCCGCCAGGACGCCCAGGAACGAGGCTATGGTCATGACCGCCACATCCCGGTGGGCGACATGTGACAGCTCGTGCGCGAGCACGCCCTCCAGCTCCTCCGGCTCCAGCCTCCGCAGCAGTCCCGTCGTCGCGCAGACCATCGCGTTGCGCTGGTTACGGCCCGTCGCGAAGGCATTGGGCACATCGGTGTCGGCGATGGCCACCTTCGGCTTGGGCATGTCGGCGAGCGCGCACAGCCGGTCGACCGCGCCGTGCAGCTCGGGCGCCTGGCCGGGGGTGACCTCCCGGGCGCCCATGGAGAACGCCGCGATCCGGTCGCTGAACCAGAACTGCACCACGAAAAGCCCGCCCGCGATCACCAGGATCAGCGGCCAGGCCCCGCGCAGCAGGGCCAGCAGCACGCCGACGAAAACCACATAGAGCAGACCGATGAAGAACATGGTGGTCACCATGCGGGTGGTCAGCCCTCGGTCGGGGGCGTATCGGGTGCGTGGCATGGATGCCTCCCAGCAACGGTGGTGGCCGGAATCTCTACACCCGATTCTGCTCCCTATAGCCGTCTTGTCGGAGTAAATCTGCCTTGCCCCAGCAAAACCGGTCACATATGAGTGAAGGCTTTTGATCCATTCGCCCTATTTGAAGTTGCGGGATCAGGGTTGCGGCACCCCCGGCTACCCGTCGAGCTGTGCCAGACCGTCCGTGGCGATCTTCTCGAAGACCGCGAGGTCCGCCGCGAAGACCGAGTCGGGGATCGGCCAGTGCAGCACGATCTCGTCGATGCCCAGCCGCGCGTGCTCCCCCGCGAAGTCGACGAACGCGTCGACGGAGGAGAGCGGCCGCCCCGGGTCCGGGGTGAAGCCGGTGAGCAGGACCTTGCCCAGCTCCGCCACGTCCCGCCCGGCCTCGGCGCAGGCCTCGCCCAGCCGGTCGATCTGGCGGCCGATGGCGGCCACCGACTCGGCCGGCGTCCCCGTCTCGTAGATCTTCGGGTCGCCCGTGGTCACCCACGCCTGCCCGTACCGCGCCGCGAGCCGCAGCCCGCGCGGGCCGGTGGCGGCGACGGCGAAGGGCAGCCGGGGCCGCTGGACGCAGCCGGGGATGTTGCGCGCCTCCCGCGCGCTGTAGTGCCGGCCCTCGTAGGTCACCGCGTCCTCGGTCAGCAGCCGGTCCAGCAGCGACACGAATTCGCCGAAACGGTCGGCCCGCTCGCGCGGCGTCCACGCCTCCTCGGCGCCGGGCAGCAGCGCCGTCGCGTCGAAGCCGGAGCCGCCCGCCCCGATGCCCAGGGTGATCCGGCCGCCGGAGATGTCGTCCAGGGAGATCAGCTCCTTGGCGAGCGTGGCGGGGTGGCGGAAGTTGGGGGAGGTGACCAGGGTGCCAAGACGCAGCCGGGACGTCGCCGCGGCCGCGGCCGTGAGGGTCGGGATCGCCCCGAACCAGGGTCCGTCGCGGAAGCTGCGCCACGACAGGTGGTCATAGGTGTACGCGGCGTGGAAACTCAGCTCCTCGGCGCGCTGCCACACCTCTCGACCGCCCTCGGACCAGCGGCGTACAGGAAGGATCACGGTGCTCAGTCGCATGCCATCGAGCCTAAAGGCACTCGTGCGCGGCATATGCGGGAGGATGGTTGCCGTGACTCCAGCAACCGAGCAGTCCGAGACCCCGGCCGCAGGCAGATCCCGTCCCGCCACCCCCCGGCCCCGGCTGATCGCCACCGACCTCGACGGCACCCTGTTGCGCAACGACAAAACGGTCTCGGACCGCACCGTCGCCGCCCTCGCCGCGGCGGAGCGGGCTGGCATCGAGGTGTTCTTCGTCACCGGCCGGCCGGCCCGCTGGATGGACGTGGTCAGCGCCCATGTGCACGGCCACGGCCTGGCCATCTGCGCGAACGGCGCGGCCGTCGTCGATCTGCACGACGGCGGCCGGCTGATCGAGGCGCGCCCGCTGCCCGGCGACCGGGCGCTGGCCATCGTGGAGGCGCTGCGCGGCGCGGCCCCCGGCACCTCCTTCGCGGTCGAGCGCACCGGCGGCATCGCCTACGAGCCGGAATACCCGCCCTTCAACCGCGACCCGAGCGCGGTCATCGCCGCCGCCGAGAAGCTGCTGGACGAGGACGGCGAGTGCGGCGGCACGCCGGTCCTCAAGCTGCTAGCCCACCACTCCGCTCTGGCGCCCGACGCCTTCCTGGAGCTGGGCCGCGCCGTGGCGGGCGCACACGGCGACTTCACCCGCTCCAGCCCGACCGCCCTGCTGGAGATCAGCGGGCTGGGGGTGAGCAAGGCCAGCACCCTGGCCCGGTGCTGCGCCCAGCGCGGCATCGCCCCCGAGGAGGTCGTGGCGTTCGGCGACATGCCCAACGACCTGGACATGCTGGCCTGGGCTGGCACCTCGTACGCGATGGCCAACGCCCACCCGCACGTGCTGGCGTCGACCACCAGCCACACCGCGAGCAACGAGGAGGACGGCGTCGCGGCGGTCATCGAGCGGATCCTGGAGGGGATCCGGGAGGATTGAGGCGCCCGGGGCCGGGGCGGGGGCTGAGCCGCCCCCTGGCCGTGTGCCAGGGGGCGGCTCGGCGAGCCCGGGATCGGTGGGACCGAATCGGTATCACCAGAAGAAGACGACGTATCCGGCGCCTCCGGAATCGCCCGCCGTGCTGGGTGTGACGACGGGGACGTTGGTGCCGCCGGTGCCACCGTCGCCGCCTGCGCCGCGGGTCCCGGGCGGCCCGACGATGCCGTCGAACGCCTCGCCGCCCTCGCCTCCGTTTTGCCCGCTCTCACCGGTCCGGCTCACACCGCCCGTGGAGCACGTGCCCGTGCCGCCGGCGCCGCCCGCACCGTCGGCGCCGTCGGTGGTGCCCACCCCGGGGGCGCCGCCGAGGCCACGGGCACCGCCAGTCGCGTTGAGGATGGTGGCGGCGCTGGGATCGGTCACGCTCGTGGTGCCACCATTGCCGCCATTGCCACCGCTGCCGCCAACGACCCCAGCGCCGCCACCACCACCGGCGCCGCCCAGGGTCACCGTGTAGCTCTGCAAGGGCTGGACCGGGATGACGCACCAGGTGAAGCCACCGGCGCCGCCGCCACCACCGTTGCCGCCGCTGCCGGTGCCGGAGCCAGTGGCTGCGCCGCCGCCGCCACCGCCGCCGCCACCGGCGCCCCATGCCTGGACGTGCACCGAGGTCACGCCCGGGGGAGGCGTGAAGGTCCCGCCCGTGGCGAACTCCCGCACCCCGTGCAGGACGGTGGGGTACACCGGCGGCTTGGGCGGCTTGGGGCGGCCACCGCCGCCCAGGGGGCTCTCGTCGGCGATGGCGGTGGGGGCCGAGGTCAGCAGCTGGCTGCTCAGGGCCACCGCCGTCACGGCGGCGGCCAAGAAGGCCCGGCAGCGCGTCCGGGATCGTTTGGAGGTTGCGCTCTGGCTGTTCACGTGATGACTTCCTTCCCCGCGTCGGGCCAATAGCTGTCGCGGAGTGCGATGGGACGATAAAAGGACCAAGCGGCCCGTGAGGCTCATCCCACCGCCGGTGATGGGCGGTGCGCATGCTGACGCGGCGATAGTTGGCCCGCGCAGGTGAGGAGTTGCCCTGCCCGGGCTAACATCCGGTCGGCGGCCGCCGCGCCCGGCCCCTGGAGTCGGCGCGTAAACGTACGCCGCGAAAAGTCACCTGTGGGGTGCCACCGGAGCGACCGCCGCCAGCGAGCTGCCCTCCCCGGCCTCGCGCTCCAGCATCCGCCGGAACGGACCATCTGCCGCAGTGAGTTGGGCGTACGTCCCGCGCTGTACGGCCCGGCCTCCATCGAGCACGATCACCTCGTCGACCGCCTCCAGGCCCGCCAGCCGATGGGTGATCAGCACGGTCGTACGCCCCCGTGTGGCGGACAGCAGATCTGCCGTCAGCGCGTCGGCCGTCGGCAAGTCCAGGTGCTCGGCGGGCTCGTCGAGCACCAGCACCGGGAAGTCCGCGAGCAGTGCGCGGGCCAGGGCGAGCCGCTGCCGCTGCCCGCCGGACAGCCGCGCGCCCGACTCGCCGACCAGCGTGTCCAGCCCGTCGGGCAGCCCGTCCACCCACTCCAGCAGCCGGGCCGCGGCCAGCGCCTCGCGCAGCTCGCCGTCGCTCGCGTCGGTGCGGGCCAGCCGGAGGTTCTCGCGCAGCGAGCTGTCGAAGATGTGGGCGTCCTGGGCGCACAGCCCCACCAACCGCCGTACCGTGTCGGGGTCCATGGCCGCGGTGTCGCGGCCCGCGAGGGTGTACGCGCCCGCCCGCGGGTCCAGGAAGCGGAGCAGCACATGGGCGAGGGTGGTCTTGCCCGAGCCGGACGGGCCGACGACAGCGACCCGGCGGCCCGGGCGCAGCTCCAGGTCGAACCCGTCCAGGGCGGGTTCGGGCCGCCCCGGATACCGGGCCGAGATCCGGCTCAGCACCAGCGGATACGCCCCCTGCGGGGTCTCCGTGGCCGCCGCCGGGGCCGGGCCCAGTCGCTCGGGCGCCCCGTCCACCACGTCGTACACCCGCCGCGCGGCCCGCCGCACCCGCTGGCGGTGCTGCACCGCCAGCGGCAGCCCCGCGACCGCCTCGAACGCGGCGAGCGGCATGAGCACCACGACGGCCAGCCACACCCCGCCGAGCTGGCCGTCGGCCACCGCCCGTACGCCCACCCAGGCCGCGGCGGCGACGGTCAGCCCGCAGGCCAGCGCGGACAGTCCGGCGCCCACGCCGGTGGCGGCCGCGGCCCGCCGGGCGATCCGGGTGAGCACGCCGTCGGCGCGGCGCACCTCGTCCAGCCGGCGCGGCAGCGCACCGGCGACGGTCAACTCGGCGGTGCCGGTGAGCAGATCGACGACCTGCGCCGACAGCGTGCCGCGCGCCGGGGCCAGCCGGCGCTCCGCGTGGCGGGCCAGCGCCCCGGAGACGAGGGGCGCCACCAGCCCCGCCACCAGAAGTCCGGCCGCCAGCACGGCGCCCGCCTCCGGCAGCAGCAGGCCGGTGAAGCCGATGGAGGCCACGCCCACGGCCAGCGCGGCGCCGACGGGCAGCAGCCAGCGCAGGAAGTAGTCCTGAAGTGCGTCCACATCGGCGACCAGCCGGGAGAGCAGATCGCCGCGCCGGGTGTCCTTCAGCCCGACCGGCGCCAGCCGCTCCAGCCTGCGGTACACGGCGACCCGCAGTTCGGCCAGTACCCGCAGCACGGCGTCGTGCGAGACCAGGCGCTCGGCGTAGCGGAAGACGGCCCGGCCGATCCCGAACGCCCGGGTCGCGGTGACCGCCACCATCAGATAGAGGACGGGGGGCTGCTGTGACGCGCGGGAGATCAGCCATCCGGAGACGGCCATCAGCCCGACGGCGCTGCCCAGCGCGAGGGTTCCGAGCAGCAGCGCGAGCGCGAACCGCCCCCGCCAGGCCCGTCCCGACTCCCGCACCCACGCCAGCGGCGAGCGGTACTCCCGGGCCCGGGGCGCCTCGTACGCCGGGTCGGTGGCCGTCGCCGCTTGATGCGCGCCTTGGGGCGCGCCTTGGTGTGCGCCTTGGGGCGCGCCGTTCACCGGGACGGCGCGTGGGGCCGGAACCGGGAGCGCGGCGGCGGGGCCGGGCAGCCGCACCACGCGGTCGGCGAGGGGCAGCAGGGCCGGGCGGTGGACGACCAGGAGGACCGTGCGGCCCTCGGCCAGCCGCCGTACCGCCTCGACGACCGCCGCCTCCGTCTCCCCGTCCAGGTTGGCGGTCGGCTCGTCCAGCAGCAGCACCGGCCGGTCGGCCAGAAACGCGCGCGCCAGCGCGATCCGCTGCCGCTGGCCCGCGGACAGGCCCGCGCCCATCTCGCCGAGGCGGGCGTCGGCCCCGCGCGGCAGCGCGTCCACGAAGTCCAGCGCGCCGGCGTCCCGCAGCGCGGCCCGGACCGCGGCGTCATCGGCGTCCGGCCGCGCCAGCCGTACGTTCTCGGCGATCGTCCCGGCGAAGAGGTACGGGCGCTGGGGCACCCAGGCGACCTGGCCGCGCCAGCTGTCGAGGTCGAGCGACGCCAGGTCCCGCCCCGCGACCAGCACCCGACCCGCGGCCGGCTCGGCGAATCCCAGCAGGGCGTTCAGCAGCGTGGTCTTGCCCGCCCCGCTGGGGCCGACGACGGCCACCGTCTCGCCCGGCGCGATCTCGAACGAGGTCTCGGCCAGGGACGGTTCGGCGCGGCCCGGGTGGCGGACCACCAGCCCCGCCACGGTCAGGGCCGCGTCCCGGGCGTCGGGGGCGGGCTCGGCGCCGGTGGCCCTGGGCTCGCGATCGAGGACCGCGAAGACCTCGTCCGCGGCGGTCAGCCCTTCCGCCGCCGCGTGGTACTGCGCGCCCACCTGCCGCAGCGGCAGATACGCCTCGGGGGCGAGGACGAGCACCACCAGGCCCGTGTAGAGGTCCAGCTCGCCGTGGACCAGCCGCATGCCGATGCCGACCGCGACGAGGGCGACCGACACGGTGGAGAGCAGTTCGAGGGCGAAGGAGGACAGGAAGGCCAGCCGCAGGGTGCGCAGCGTCGCCCGCCGGTAGTCGGCGGTGATGGCGCGGATCGACGCTGCCTGGGCCTTGGCGCGGCCGAAGACCTTGAGGGTGGGCAGTCCGGCGACGACGTCCAGGAAGTGTCCGGACAGCCGGGACAGCAGCCGCCACTGACGGTCCATCCGGGACTGGGTGGCCCAGCCGATGAGGATCATGAAGAGCGGGATCAGCGGCAGCGTGGCGGCGATGATCAGGGCCGAGACCCAGTCGGCGGTGACGATGCGGGCGAGCACCGCCACCGGCACCACCACGGCCAGGCCCAACTGCGGCAGATAGCGGGCGAAGTAGTCGTCCAGGGCGTCGATGCCCCGGGTGGCGAGGGTGGTGAGCTCGCCCGTGCCGCCCCGCGCGCCCATCCGCTCGGGCCCCAGCCGCGCCGCATGGGCGAGCAGCCGCAGCCGCAGCTCGGACTTGACCGCCGCCCCGGCCCGGTGGGCGGCCAGCTCGGTCAGCCAGGCGACCGCGGCGCGGCCGACGGCGACGGCCGCCAGCAGCGCCAGCGGGCGCCCGAGTTCCCCGGGTGCCGCCCCGTGGACGAAGGCGGCGACCACCACCTCGGCGATCAGCATCGCCTGTGCCACCACAAGCCCCGCCGAAACCAGCCCCAACGCCACGGACGCGGCGAGGAACAGACGGGTCGCCCGGGCGCGACGCAGCAGCCGGGGGTCGACTGGTTTCACGTGAAACACACCACCCGCGGGATCAGTGACCGGTCGGCTCGGGAATGTGCTGGGTGCCGATCCGCTTGCGGAAGACCCAGTACGTCCACGCCTGATAGGCCATCACCAGCGGGGTCATCACGGCCGCGACCCAGGTCATGATCTTCAGCGTGTACGGGCTGGATGCCGCGTCCGCCGTGGTCAGGCTCCACCTCGGGTCCAGCGAGGACGGCATGACGTCCGGGAAGAGCGCGAGGAAGAGCATCGCGACCGCCGCGGCGATGGCCACCCCGGACAGGGCGAACGCCCAGCCCTCCCGTCCGCGCCGGTTCATCACCAGCGCGGCGAGCAGCGCGGCCACCGAGACCAGGAGCGCGCCCAGCGACCGCCCGTTGCCGCTGTCGTGCTGTGTCCAGCCGAGGAAGGCCACCGCGAGCACGGCGGCGGCCGGGCCGAGACCCGCCGCGAACCGCCGCGCCCGGGTCCGGATGTCCCCCACCGTCTTGAGCGAGGCGAACACGGCGCCGTGGAAGGTGAACAGCACCAGGGTGAGCGCCCCGCCGAGCAGGGCGTGCGGGTTGGCCAGGTCGAGCAGGTCGCCGGCGTAGTTCTTGTCCGGTCCGATCGGCATCCCGCGCACCATGTTGGCGAAGATCGCGCCCCAGAGGAACGCGGGCAGCAGCGAGCACCAGAAGATCACATTCTCCCAGTTGCGCTGCCAGCGCTCCTCGGGGCGCTTGTGCCGGTACTCGAAGGCGACGCCGCGCAGGATCAGACAGACCAGGATGACCAGCAGTGGCAGATAGAAGCCGCTGAAGAGCGTGGCGTACCAGTCGGGGAAGGCGGCGAAGGTCGCGCCGGCCGCCGTGATCAGCCAGACCTCGTTGCCGTCCCAGACGGGGCCGATGGTGTTGATGAGCACCCGGCGTTCCGTACGGTCCCGGGCCAGCGGCTTGGTCAGCACGCCGATGCCGAAGTCGAAGCCCTCGAGGAAGAAGTAGCCCGTCCACAGGACGGCGATCAGTACGAACCAGACGTCGTGAAGGTGCAGTGACATGGCTCTCTCCGGCTCAGTACGCGAAGGTCAGCGGCTTGTCGGCGTCGGCTTCGCCGGCGGCGGCGCCCCCGGCCCCCGGTCCGCCGGAGGGCAGCCGCAGCCGGGGGTCCTTGGCCGGCGGCTTCTCGTCGGTGTCCGGCCCGGCCTTGGCGTACTTGGTCAGCAGCCGCACCTCGACCACCGCGAGCACGCCGTACAGCAGCGTGAAGACGCCCAGGGATATGAGGACCTCGGCCTGGCTGACGCCGGGGGAGACCGCGTCGGAGGTCTTCATCAGCCCGTACACCACCCACGGCTGGCGTCCCATCTCGGTGAAGATCCAGCCGAAGGAGTTGGCGATCAGCGGGAAGCCCATGGTCAGGATGCCGATCCGCCAGGACCACTTGGTCAGCAGGGGGCTCATCTCGCGCTTCTTGGTGAGCATGAGCCGCGGCACCTCGTCCTCCTTGGTGCGGAAGGCGGGCGACAGCCACTTCTTGCGCCGGGTCGTCCACAGCCCGATGAGCGCGGCGACGAACGAGGTCATCCCGAAGCCGATCATCAGCCGGAAGCCCCAGTAGGTCATGAAGATGCTGGGGATGTAGTCCTCGGGCTGCCCGCCGTAGGCGGCGGCCTCCCTCGCGGCCACGTCGTTGATGCCGGGGACGGAGTCGGTGAAGTTGCTGTGCGCGAGGAACGACAGCATCCCGGGGATCTCCAGCTCGACGCTGTTGTGCCCCTTGCCGACATCGCCGACGGCGAAGATCGAGAAGGGCGCGGGCGTCTCGGTGTCCCAGAGCGCCTCGGCCGCGGCCATCTTCATCGGCTGCTGCTCGAACATCACCTTGCCGAGCTGATCGCCGCTGACCGCGGACCCCAGGCCCGCGATCACGGCGACCACCAGCCCGACGCGCAGCGACGCCCGCATCGCCGGGATCTGCTTCTTCTGCTTCTCGGCGAGCTCTTCGCCGCGGTCCTGGCGGCGCTTGGCCCGCCAGAGGTGGAAGGAGGAGATACCGATGATGAAGGCGGCGCCGGTGAGGAAGGCGGCAGTGAGCGTGTGGAAGACCACGACCAGGGTGGTGTTCTGGGTCAGCACCGCCCAGATGTCGGTGAGCCGCGCCTTGCCGGTGGCCTTGTCGATGGCGTAGCCGACCGGGTGCTGCATCCACGAGTTGGCGGCGAGGATGAAGTACGAGGACAGGACGGTGCCCAGCGAGACGATCCAGATGCAGGCGCAGTGGATCTTCTTCGGCAGCTTGTCCCAGCCGAAGATCCACAGCCCGATGAAGGTGGACTCGAAGAAGAAGGCGAGCAGCGCCTCCATGGCGAGCGGGGCGCCGAAGACATCACCGACGAAGCGCGAGTAGTCCGACCAGTTCATGCCGAACTGGAACTCCTGGACGAGGCCGGTGACCACGCCCATCGCGATGTTGATCAGGAAGAGCTTTCCCCAGAACTTGGTCGCGTGGAAGTACTTCTCCTTGCCGGTGCGGACCCAGGCCGTCTCCAGACCGGCGGTGATGGCCGCGAGAGAGATCGTGAGCGGGACGAAGAGGTAGTGGTAGACGGTGGTGATGCCGAACTGCCATCGCGCCAGCGTCTCCGGCGCCAGAGCCAGATCCACGGGAATCTCTCCTTACGGTCTTGCCTGGTCTTGCCTGCAGGGTTCGCCTGCACCCCAAAGGGAGCTTGTGAACGTATTCACATTCACAAGCTATGATACGCACATGCGTACGCCCCTTCTCACCGGGGGGTGGAAGGGGCGTAAGCGGAACGTATCGGTATGCTTCGCCGGATGCGGGGCCGTCGCGGCTCCCCGCCGACGGCCCGCGGCGCGTCACAGCTCCTTGCGGAACTCCTCGGCGGCGCGCAGGAAGATGTCGTTCGCCTCGCCCTCGCCTATCGTCACCCGCACCCCCTCACCCGCGAACGGGCGCACCACCGCGCCCGCCGCCTCGCACGCCGCCGCGAAGTCCACCGTGCGCTCCCCCAGCCGCAGCCATACGAAGTTCGCCTGCGACTCGGGCACCGTCCACCCCTGCCCGGCCAGCGCCTCACTCACCCGCGCCCGCTCCGCGACCAGCGCGTCCACCCGCTCGCGCAGCGCGTCCTCGCTGCGCAGCGAGGCCACCGCCGCGTCCTGCGCCAGCTGGCTGACCCCGAAGGGCACCGCCGTCTTGCGCAGCGCGGCCGCGACCGGCTCATGCGCGATCGCGAAGCCGACGCGCAGCCCCGCCAGGCCGTACGCCTTGGAGAAGGTGCGCAGCACGCACACATTGGGCCGCTCCCGGTACAGCTCGATGCCGTTCGGCACCCGCTCGTCCCGGATGAACTCGATGTACGCCTCGTCCAGCACCACCAGCACATCGGACGGCACCCGGTCCAGGAAGCGGGTCAGAGCGTCCCGGCCCACCACCGTGCCCGTCGGGTTGTTGGGGTTGCAGACGAAAATCAGCCGGGTGCGCTCGGTGACCGCGTCCGCCATCGCGTCCAGGTCGTGCACCTCGCCGTCGGTCAGCGGCACCCGCACCGACGTCGCCCCGGAGATCTGCGTGATGATCGGATATGCCTCGAAGGACCGCCAGGCGTACATCACCTCGTCGCCGGGCCCGGCCGTCGACTGCACCAGCTGCTGAGCCACGCCGACCGAGCCGGTGCCGGTGGCCAGGTGCTCCTGCGGCACATCGAAGCGGTCGGCCAGCTCGGCCGTCAGGGCGGTGCAGGCCAGGTCGGGATAGCGGTTGAAGGAGGCGGCGGCGGCCGTCGCGGTCTCCAGCACCCCCGCGAGCGGTGGATAGGGGTTCTCGTTCGAGGACAGCTTGAAGGCCGCCGGCCCGCTCGCCGCGGCCGGCTTGCCGGGCTTGTACGTCGGTATGCCGTCCAGCGCGGCACGCAGCTTGGGGCTCTTCTCAGTCACTGCGGCTCCTCCTCGACCGTCCCGTCCGTGCGCGGCGCCCGCGCACGTCGTTACCTCACACTTTATGAGGCATCCTGGGCCGGGCGTACCGGCGAGCGGGGCCTGAGGCACGGGCCGCGAGAACCCCGCGCACAGGACGCGGGAAGCTGGCGCACAGGGCGCGAGCATCCCGGCGCGCGGGGTGCGAGGACCGGGCGCACGGGCCGGCTGGCCCCGGCGCGGGAAGGCGTACAGCTGAGGGGGAGCGATTCCGCTTCTGCCGCGCGCCGGTGGCGAGCGCCCTGGCGCGCATCACCCATGCAGGTGAGTTGAGACCTCTTCGAGACAACGACCAATCGGCAGGCGTGGATATGCCAGAGGCGACTACTGACCCACCCAAACCGTCAACTGGCTTGATTTCTAAGGGAATTGGGCATAGCGCTCATGCAGAAACGTGCCTTCGCTGGGGCAAGCGTACCCCCGCACGGAGGGGCCACCCTCGCCCTACTATCGGCTCGCCATGACAGCAGCAGGGAAGCACCAGGTGAGCCGGTCGACCGGCCGCCGGCTGGAACGGGCGGGCATCCGGGACGTGGCCGCCGCAGCCGGGGTCTCGATCACGACCGTCTCCGACGCGCTCAACGGCAAGGGCCGGCTCCCGGACGCCACCCGCCGCCATGTCCGCGAGGTCGCCGAACGGCTGGGCTACCGCCCCTCCGCCGCGGCCCGCACCCTCCGTACCGGCAAGTCCGGCCTCATCGGCCTGACCGTGACCACCTACGGGGATGAACCTTTCACCTTCACCGAATTCGCGTACTTCGCGGAGATGGCGCGCGCCGCCACCTCCGCCGCGTTAGCCCGCGGCTACGCCCTCGTCATCCTGCCCGCCACCTCCCGCCACGACGTGTGGTCCAACGTCGCCCTCGACGGCACCGTCGTCATCGACCCCTCCGACCACGACCCCGTCGTCACCGACCTGCTGCGCCAGGGCATCCCCGTGGTCAGCGACGGCCGCCCGGCCGGCACCCTCCCCGTCACCGCCTGGGTGGACAACGACCACGAGGCCGCCGTCCTCGGGCTGCTCGACCACCTCGCCGACTCCGGCGCCCGCCGCATCGGACTGCTCACCGGCACCACCACCGACACCTACACCCGGCTGTCCACCACCGCGTATCTGCACTGGTGCGAGCGGGTCGGACAGGACCCGGTGTACGAGAAGTACCCGGCCCACGACCCGTGCGCCGGAGCCGTCGCCGCCGACCGCCTGCTGGCCCGCCCCGACCGCCCCGACGCCGTCTACGGCCTGTTCGACCCCAACGGCACCGACCTGCTGGCCGCCGCCCGCCGCCACGGTCTGCGCGTCCCCGAGGACCTGCTGCTGGTGTGCTGCAGCGAGTCCGCCGTCTACCGCACCACCGAACCGTCCGTCACCACCCTCTCCCTCAAGCCCCGCCGGATCGGCACCGCCGTCGTACAGCTCTTGATCGACGCCATCGAGGGACCAGGCGCCGAGCACCCCGTCGAGCGGGTGATACCCACCGAACTGATCGTGCGGACGTCCTCGCAACGGCGTCCGCCACGCACCACGGTCAGCGCGCCGCGCAGCCGTACCGGGGGCTGACGGCCTGGGGGCGGCCGTAACCTGAGGAAGACTTGAGGATGACGCGAGACGCACCCGAGCCCGATCGGCTTCCCCTACCGGGCCAATCCGGGATAAAAGACCGTCGAACTGGGACCGCACCCCGATTGACGGCACCCTGGTGCGTCACAAGCCCGTACGGTCATTCCTATGATGGGCGGACGACACCACGGACCGCCCTCGACCAGGCATGGTCCACACGGTGGCACAGCGGCGCGATGGTGGAGGGGTCGATGACTCAGGGGGCCGGTCTGGGAGCCACGGCACGGACAACGGCGGCAGTCCCGCCCGTGTCCGCGTACGGAACGTCCGCCGCGCCCGGCCCGCTCCCGGGCGGCGCGGTCCCTCCCGCCCCGAACCCGTACGGCGGGATGCCCTACGGCACGGTCCCGCGCGGCCGGGTCCCCCGCGATCCGGCCCAGCCCGCCCCGCCTCCGGCGCCCGCGGCGCACCCCGCCGTGCCCGCCCGGCCCGCGGAGTACACCCCCACCGAGCGCTCCCTGCCGGTCATGGGCCCCGGGCACACCCTCCCGGACACCCCCCTGGTGCCCCCGCAGGACCGCCCGACCGTCGCGCTCACCGCGGTCCCCGACCCCGAGCGCTCCCAGGAGCCCGAGGCCGAAGGGCCCGGCCCGCTGTACGTCGTGGGCGATGTGCACGGCTACCTCGACGAGCTGCGCGAGGCACTGGCCGCCCAAGGACTGATCGACGCCAAGGGCAGCTGGTCCGCGGGCAACGCCCGGCTCTGGTTCCTCGGCGACTTCACCGACCGCGGCCCCGACGGGATCGGCGTCATCGACCTGGTCATGCAGCTCTCCGCCGAGGCCGCGGCCGCCGGCGGCTACTGCAAGGCCCTGATGGGCAACCACGAACTACTGCTCATCGGTGCCAAGCGCTTCGGCGACACCCCCGTCAACTCCGGCGCCGGCACCGCCTCCTTCCAGGCCGCCTGGCTCCTCAACGGCGGCCAGCGCACCGACATGGAGCGGCTCGAGGACCACCACCTGCAGTGGATGTCCCGGCTCGACGCGATGAGCGAGCAGGACGGCCACC
Organism: Streptomyces sp. LZ34; assembly: GCF_053890475.1. Taxonomy (NCBI): domain Bacteria; kingdom Bacillati; phylum Actinomycetota; class Actinomycetes; order Kitasatosporales; family Streptomycetaceae; genus Streptomyces; species Streptomyces sp. LZ34. The sequence continues at coordinate 6,510,545 of NZ_CM132680.1, read as the reverse complement.
TGCTCGTGCACTCCGACACCACCGCCTACCTCGAATACGGCGACTCCATCGAGGCCGTCAACGACACCGTGACCGAGACGCTTCAGCGCAGCGACGCCGACGAGTGCTGGGACCTGTTCCGCAAGTTCACCAAGCGCTTCGCCTTCCGCGACGAGGACGCCGGCCCACTGGCCGTCCGCGAACTGCTCGACACCTACGGCGGGCAGCGCATCGTCCACGGCCACAGCCCGATCCCGTACCTGCTCGGCGAGGTCGGCTCCGAGGAGGGCGAGGACGACGGCACACCGACCGTCGAGGGCCCGCACGTCTACGCGGACAACCTCGCGGTCGCCATGGACGGCGGCGTCACCATGGCCGGAAAGCTGTTGGTCGTCCAACTCCCGCTGGATCTCTGAGGATTCTGAGGGTTCATACCACGCCGTTCGGGGAAGATAGACAGTTTCAACGACGCGGAGCGAATTCGGGAAACCTACTGTCACCCCGCGCCGGATCGGCTCTACCATCGGCTTATCCGTAGCAGGCTCTCCTCCGTTTCCGCCCCACTGCCCGGTGACAGCCGGCATCAAGGCCCTACGGAGCATCGGGGGATGCACATGAACAGCGCTCCGCACCTGCTGGTCGAGGACCGCCCGGAGTTCGAGCGGGTTCTCGATGAGGCGCTGCGTACCGCGGACCGCCGCGCGGACCTCAGCGGCGTCGGCCAGCGGCTCAACACCGAGCAACTGCGCACCATGGCGATGAACGCCGCGGCCGCCATCGCGGCGAGCGCGGCCGACGAATACCACCACTATGTGGCCGCCCGCGAGAAGCTGCGCCAGCCCGCGCCCTCCGCCCGGACCGACGCGCGCGAGGCGCTGCCGAGCACAGAGGCGCTCCCGGGCACAGAGCCAGAGACCGACGAGGTGGCGGCCACGGGCGGACTCGCCACCGCGGTGGGAGACGCGGCGTCCGGCGCGGGACTCGTCGCCGTGCTCTCCGTCCTGGCCCCGGTCCTGGCCGGCACCGCGGCGGTCATCTTCCTCCTCGCCGGCTACCTCCTGCACCTGCTCCACCCGGCGCCGTCCATAGCCCAGCCCATGGTCACCGCGGGCTGGCTGTTCGCCGCGCTCACCGCCGCGGGCCTGCTGATCGCCACCGTCGGCCTTCTGCTCACCGCGCTGCGCAACGGCTCAGGCGCGCTCCGGGGCAGCGCGCGCAGCGCGCAGCGCGAAGAGGTGGACCGCGCCAGAGAAGCCTGGCGGCTGGCGCTGCTCGAACGGGGCGTGGTGCCCTTCCTGCGCGACACGCTCGCGGACCCGACGGCGGCCGACGGCTCCCACACCTCCCCGGCCCCGTCCCCCGCCTCCTCCCCGACGCGCCCCTCGTCCCCCTCGGCCAGCTATGCCCCCAGCCGCTCCGAAGCCACCGGCCGCACGCCCCACCTCGGCTACAGCCGCCCCGGCTTCAGCACTGAGGGCGACGTCCCCAAGACCCGCCCCCGCTTCAGCAGCCCGGACTTCACCAGCCCCGACTACGGCGGCCCGGAACACCAGCCCGACTAATGCCCCTGGCCCGCGGGCCGAGCGCCCCGCCCGGTGATGGCGAGCACCCGGGCGAAGGCGTCGGCCCCCGGCCCCGGGTCGGCCCCCTCCCCGAACATCCCCGAGGCGCCGAGGCCCGGACCGAACGGCACCAGCCATTCCAGCGCGGCCTCGGCCAGTCCCGGCTCCGGGGTGAAGTCCACGCCCAGGGCCTGCGCCAGGTCCCACGCGTGGACGCACACATCCCCCCAGCGGATCATCACGGCGGCGTCCCCGCTCAGCTCCCCGAACACCGGATGCCGCACCACCCGCTCCAGCACCCCGGCCCCCTCAACCGCCGCCTCCACCCGCGCCGCCCACACCCCGACCGCATCACCGGGCCCGGCGACAAGCTCCTCACCCGTCAGCAGAGAAGCCACCGCGACGTGCCCGCCGATCACATGCCGCACCAGATCGCGGACGTTCCATTCGCTGCACGGGGTGGGTAACTCCCAGTCCTCTTCCTTCGCCTTACTGAGGATTTCGGCGAACTGGGCGTTGACCGTACGCAGTGCGTGACAGTTGTCCATGGGGCTGTTCCAGGGGTCGGTTGTTCATGGCCGGTGATCTCACGCCAGCGGAATGCCTTACTCCCCACCTTATGAGCGAACTTGCCCTTAATCATGGGATCTTCAGGGACTGGGCTGCATAACGTCCGTCATGGAGGTGGCGCTTCCATGAGCACACAAAACACCCCGCCGAACCCGGCGGGCAAGCAGGACGCGATCGACATCAACGACTTCGTGTACGCGGCGACCGGAGCCCGCGTGCGGCGGCTCACGATGCCGGACGGGACCCACTGGTTTCCGGCGGTGGATGTGGCCAAGGACTTGGGCTACGCGAACACCCGTCAGGCAATCACCTGGCACGTCCCCGAAGGCTGCGTAAGCCTCGTAGATCTTGCGCAAAGCGTCTATGGACTAGACGGTTCGCGCAAAATTGCAGGTCACGGGCTCAAGAAGTCTATGCAGATGGTGAATCTGCAAGGTCTCATCCGACTGGTCAACGGCTGCACCAAGCCGGAGTCCGAGCCCTTCAAGAACTGGGTGACCGATGTCGTGGTCGCCATCCAGCGGCATGGCTCCTACGCGCTCGAAAAGGCCGAGGTGCAGCCGACGGTCCCGGACGCCCCCACCGCCTATGCCATGCCGAAGGAGGTCGCCGACGCCATCGTCCGGCTCGAGGAGCACAACCTCAGCATGGACGCGCAGATGATCGCCATGCAGCGCGAAGCGATGGAGCTGCGCCGCGAGAGCACCGAGATGATGCGGAAGTCCGTAGAGGCACAGCGGGAGGCCGCCGAGGCGCAGCAGAAGATCGCCAAGACGCAGCGGGAAGCCCTCGAAGCACAGCGGGAAGCGCAGCGGGAGGCGGAGCGCGTGCAGCGCGAGATCGCTGAGGCAATCCGCGAGTCCACCAACGTCCAGCGGGAGTCGTTCACCGCCGGGCAGACCGCCGCCCATGTGCTGATGCAGTACATGAGCGAGATCCCCGTGACGATCAACCGGCTCGCGGACCGCATGGGAGGCATCGGAGACAGCACACGCCACTTGCGGGATCTGCCCGCGCCGACCCTGGTGACACCGGCCTCGGTGATCGCCGAGTGGCGCGAGCGCAACCTCGTGATCACCGCCGACATCTGGGCCGTGGCCGTGTACATCCTGCCGGCGATCATCGACCAAGGCGAATGCCTCTATCCAGTGAACGCCATCGCGTCCGTCACCGGACTCACCGAGCACCGCGTACATGACGCGCTGCGCATGCTGCAGAAGCGCGGCTGCATCCGGCAGACCGGGGTCACCCCGGACGGCGCTCCGGTGTACGTCCTGAAGTAGTCCCCCGACACGGCACGAGGGCCCGAAGTCGCAAAACCAAGTTGCGGCTTCGGGCCCATTCGTACGTTAGCGGTCGATCAGTCCGCGAGCGGCAGGTATACGCGATTCCCCGCCGCCGCAAACTCCTTGGACTTCTGAAGCATCCCCGCTTCAACCTCCTCAGGCGTCGCGTTGGCGTCGCCGCCGAACTGCTCTGTGATGCTTCTGCTGATCTTCATACTGCAGAACTTCGGCCCGCACATGGAGCAGAAGTGCGCCGTCTTCGCCGGTTCCGCCGGGAGCGTCTCGTCGTGGAAGGAGCGGGCCGTGTCCGGGTCGAGGGCCAGGTTGAACTGGTCCTCCCAGCGGAATTCGAAGCGGGCGTCGGACAGGGCGTCGTCCCACTCCTGGGCACCGGGGTGGCCCTTGGCGAGGTCCGCCGCGTGGGCGGCGATCTTGTAGGTGATGACGCCGGTCTTGACGTCGTCACGGTCCGGCAGGCCCAGGTGTTCCTTCGGCGTGACGTAGCAGAGCATCGCCGTGCCCCACCAGGCGATCATCGCCGCGCCGATGCCCGAGGTGATGTGGTCGTAGGCGGGGGCGATATCGGTGGTGAGGGGGCCGAGGGTGTAGAAGGGGGCCTCCTCGCAGATCTCCTGCTGGAGGTCGATGTTCTCCTTGATCTTGTGCATCGGGACATGGCCCGGGCCCTCGATCATCGTCTGGACGTTGTGCCGCTTGGCGATCCGGTTGAGCTCGCCGAGCGTGCGCAACTCCGCGAACTGCGCCTCGTCGTTGGCGTCGGCGATCGAGCCGGGGCGCAGTCCGTCGCCGAGCGAGTAGGTGACGTCGTACGCGGCGAGGATCTCGCAGAGCTCCTCGAAGTGGGTGTAGAGGAACGACTCCTTGTGGTGGGCCAGGCACCACGCCGCCATGATGGAGCCGCCGCGCGAGACGATGCCGGTCTTGCGGCGGGCGGTCAGCGGGACGTACGGCAGTCGCACGCCCGCGTGCACCGTCATGTAGTCGACGCCCTGCTCGGCCTGTTCGATGACGGTGTCCTTGTAGATCTCCCAGGTCAGCTCCTCCGCCTTGCCGTCGACCTTCTCCAGGGCCTGGTACAGGGGCACCGTGCCGATGGGGACGGGGGAGTTGCGCAGCACCCACTCGCGGGTGGTGTGGATATTGCGGCCGGTGGAGAGGTCCATGACCGTGTCGGCGCCCCAGCGGGTCGCCCAGGTCATCTTCTCGACCTCTTCCTCGATGGAGGAGGTGACGGCGGAGTTGCCGATGTTGGCGTTGACCTTCACCAGGAATCGCTTGCCGATGATCATCGGCTCGATCTCCGGGTGGTTGACGTTGGCCGGGAGGACCGCCCGGCCGGCCGCGATCTCCTCGCGTACCACTTCGGGGGAGACGTTCTCGCGGAGCGCCACGAACTCCATCTCCGCCGTGATCTCGCCCCGGCGCGCGTAGGCGAGCTGTGTCACTGCGGCGCCGTCCCGGCCCCGGCGGGGCTGGCGGGGGCGGCCGGGGAAGACCGCGTCGAGGTTGCGCAGCCCGCCGCGCGGCGTCGTGTGCTTGATGCCGTCGTCCTCGGGGCGGACGGGGCGGCCCGCGTACTCCTCGGTGTCGCCGCGGGCGAGGATCCAGTTCTGCCGCAGCGGCGCGAGGCCGCGGCGGACATCTGTCTCGATCTGGGGGTCGGTGTACGGGCCGGAGGTGTCGTACAGCGTGACGTCCTGGCCATTGGTGAGGTGCACTCGGCGGACCGGGACCTGGAGGTCCGGACGCGAGCCGGTGACATATCCCTTATGCCAGCCGAACTCGCGCATTTCAGGCGTGCGTGCATCCTGCAGAGTCATGTGAGACCCACTCCCTACGCCGGCATTACCCGGTAACAGGTTCAGCGGTCGGCGCAGCATGGGGCCCGGGGTCATCCCCGGGCCGACACAATCAGCACCCTCTCAGCCCGGTGCTCCGAGCTCCCGCGATTGCAAAGGTGTCACCCACGCTAACGGTTCTCCGGCGGCGATGAACAGAGGGCCCTCGCTCTTGCGATGATCTGACGGTGACCTCGACACCGCAGCAGCACCAGCCCCATGAGCCCGGCCCCGAGCCCGGCCATACACACAGCGGCGCGCGCGGCCACTCACGCGGCCCCGAGCACGGCCCCGAGCACGGCCCCGCGCCCGGCCCTGAGCACAGCCACTCACACGGCCACTCACACGGCCACGGCCCGGCCGCGCCCGTCTCCGCCCATCTGCGCAAGGTCATCGCGGCGGTCCTCATCCCCTTCGCCGTGGCCGTCGTCGCCGGGCTGATCGTGCTGTGGCCGGGCGGCACGCCCGACCACAAGGCCCATGAGCGCAGCGGGCTCGGCTTCGACCAGCAGACCGTGGCCGGGCGGGTGGTGAAGGTCGAGGAGGTCGACTGCGCCGACGTCAACGCCCAGCCGCAGCAGCCCGCCGAGCCGGGTCAGGAGGCCGCGAACCAGGAGAGCGGGGCCGGGGGGTCCGGCAAGAAGTCCATCTGCGAGAAGGCGACCATCGAGGTCACATCGGGGAAGGACAAAGGCCGCAGGTTTGAGGAAATCGTGCAGCCGAACGCGTCCCGCACGTACTCCGCCGGCCAGAAGCTGAAGCTGGCGTACGCGCCCAAGGCGCCGAAGAATCTGCAGTACTCCGTCTCGGACGTCGACCGGGCCCTGCCCATGGCGCTGCTCGCCGGGCTGTTCGCGCTCGCGGTCGTGGCCGTCGGGCGGCTGCGCGGCGTCTTCGCGCTGGTGGCACTGGCGGTCAGCTTCGGGGTGCTGACGCTGTTCATCCTCCCGGCGATCCTGGACGGCTCCAACCCGCTGGTCGTCGCGGTGGTCGGGGGCAGCGCGATCATGCTCATCGCGCTGTACATGTGCCATGGGCTGACGGCCCGTACATCCGTGGCCGTGCTCGGCACGCTCATCTCGCTGCTGCTGATCGGCCTGCTGGGCTCGCTGTTCATCGGCTGGGCGAGCCTGACGGGCAACACCGACGACCAGACGGGGCTGATCCACGGCCTCTATCCGAACATCGAGATCCGCGGTCTGCTGCTGGCCGGGGTGATCATCGGGTCGTTGGGGGTCCTGGACGATGTGACCGTCACCCAGACCTCCGCGGTGTGGGAGCTCAGGGAGGCGGACCCCACGGCGGGCCGGCGCAAGCTGTACGCGGCCGCGATGCGCATCGGGCGGGACCATATCGCGTCCGTCGTGAACACCCTGGTGCTCGCGTACGCGGGCGCCTCGCTGCCGCTGCTGCTCCTGTTCTCGATCGCGGACAGCGGCGTGGGGACGGTGGCGACGAGCGAGATCGTCGCGGAGGAGATCGTACGGACGCTCGTGGGCAGCATCGGCCTCGTCGCCTCGGTGCCGGTGACCACCGCGCTTGCCGCGCTCGTGGTCTCCGCGGACCGCGCGCCACAGGGCGGCGCGGAGCAGGGGGGCCACGGGGGCCGGGGCGGGCGCGGACGGCGGCGCCGGGCGCGCTGAAGCCGAGCGGCAGGGGGCACCTCCCGGCGGCAGCCGGGGAGAGCCGAGCCGCGAGAAGCGGGGTCGCTAACCGGCGTAACGGTCCTCCGCGAGGATCCGGTCGAGCTCCGCGTCCAGGTCGCCGACCGGATCGCAGGCCGCCTGCTCCTGGCCGAACGGAACCACCCGGTCCGTACGGTCCAGGAAGGCCACCAGCGGGGCGGCGCCGGCCCGGAACAGCGCCCTCTCGGCCCCCACTTGGAGTCTGATGAAGACGTCCGAAAGCCCCTCCGGTGAGGCCGGGGCGATGCGTACATCGCCCTCGCCCGAGGGTTTGCTCAGCCCGTCCAGCAGCAACTCCCGGGCGAAGGCCCAGCTGACGGGCGCGTCGCCGGGCAGATGGAAGGTGATCTCGACTGCGTACGGGTCGCTGCTGTCGTAGGAAAGCTCGACCGGGATCCGGAAGGAGAGGTCCTGGGAGACCAGGAAGGTCATCGTCACTTCTGCCTGGACTGTGTCGCGCATGTCACGCATCGTTCGCCGCCCCGAGTTGATTGCGAATGGCCGGGTCTGAACGCCCTGGCCTCTTGACGCCATGGTCCGCCTGGCTCAAGCGGGCCATAAGAAGTGAATTTTCAGATATTGATAGGGATTGAGAGGGAGCTGATATCTCGACCGACTCTGGAGCGTAGCGACTCGACTGCGGGGCGGAGTCGGTTTGCCTCATGTGAGGGACTGGAAATGGCCAGAGTTGCCGCGGCTGTCCGCGCGGCGGCGTTCGAGGAGACCGGGGCAGCGCGGCGGTACGGGCGGGCGGATCCGCTCGCCGGGCCGGGCGGGGCGGCGCCGGCCTATGACGTGGGAGTTCGGAGCCGGTTCGCCGGCCGCGGCCATGTTCGCTTTCGTCAACAGGCACCCCCGGGGTGTGTTGCGAGGCAGACGCCCGGAACGGGAGACGTCGAGCACTCGAACTCTAACCGGAACGGTGCCGTCAAACTGAGGTTTGGAACGCGCGTATCCCCCGCGCGGCGTACCCGGAGCCCGCGGCACACCCGCGGCCCACGGCGTACCCGAGGGCCGCGGCGACGCACCCGCGGCGCCGGGTCACCAGTCGCCGCGGGACGACGAGGACGAGCTGAACTTCCGTACGAGGTAGATCAGACCGGCGACGAGCGCCACCAGCAGCAGCACCTTGAAGACCAGGCCGACCACGAAGCCGACCACGCTCATGATCAGGCCGCCGAACACGGCCAGCACGAGGATCGGAATCGCGACCCATGTCACCCACCACGGCAAGCCCTGAAGTATGCCCTTCGTCGCCACGTCGGTCCCTGCTTTCTTCGCTGAGCCAGTCGGTCCGGGCCGCAGCCTCTACGCCGACCCGGATCCCCCGCCTTCGATGCTAGGACGGCCGACAAGCGAACACAGGCCCCGCGCCCCCCGTCCTCCCCTGACCGAACCCCTACGGGACGCGGGGCGGGCGCATCAGCTCTCAGGGGGAGAGAAGACCACCATGACCCGCAGGTCCTCGGTGATGTGGTGGAACTTGTGCGCCGCACCGGCCGGCACATACACCACGCTGCCACGCGCCACCTGGGTGGTCTCCATGCCCACCGTGATCGACGCCCGCCCGCTCATCACCAGGTACACCTCGTCCTGGCTGTGCGGCTGCTGCGGGTCGGTCTGGCCCGCGTCCAGCGCGTACAGCCCGACGGACATGTTCCGCTCGCGCAGGAACTGCAGATACGCGCCGTCGTTCGCGGCCCGCTCCGCCTCCAACTCGTCCAGCCGGAACGCCTTCATTTGTCTCTCCGCCCCTTGCTCCCCGGCCCTGCCCAGCGCGGGGCCTGTTCTGCGACGATCTCAACCATGAAGAATCTTCTCGTCAAGACGATCGCCAACGCGGGCGCCCTCTGGGTGGCCATCTGGCTCCTCAAGGACATCACACTGCCCGGTGACAACACCGGGCGGAAGGCGATCACGCTCATTCTCGTGGCGCTCGTATTCGGCCTGGTGAACGTCGTGGTCAAGCCAGTGGTCAAACTGCTGGCCTTTCCGCTGTTCATTCTCACTCTCGGGCTGATCACCCTGGTGATCAACGCCCTGATGCTGCTGCTGACCTCCTGGCTGGCCAACAAGCTCGACCTGGCCTTCCATGTCGAGGGCTTCGGGACGGCCGTGATAGGCGCGTTGATCATCTCCATCGTCTCCTGGGCCCTGCACGTCGTCCTGCCCGACGACAAGGACTGAGCGCCGTCAAGGATGATGGGACGCATGAGAGCCCCGTCGCCCTACCGCGTCTGCTTCGTCTGCACCGGCAACATATGCCGCTCGCCGATGGCCGAATCCGTCTTCCGCGCATACGCCGGGGAAGCCGGGCTCGACGGCCGCGTCGAGGTGGACAGCGCGGGCACCGGCCCTTGGCACGAGGGCGACGGGGCGGACCGCCGCGCCATCTCCGTGCTCACGGCCCACGGCTATGAGCAAAGCCACATCGCGCGGCAGTTCCAGGCCGAGTGGTTCTCCGCCCTCGACCTGGTGATCGCCCTGGACAGCGGCCATCTGCGAGAGCTGCGCGCCCTCGCCCCGACGCCCGAGGACGCCGCCAAGGTGCGGCTGTTGCGCGGCTACGACCCGAACGCGAACCCGGACGCCCTCGGCGGCCTGGAGGTGCCCGACCCGTACTTCGGCGGGACGGACGACTTCGAGGCGTGCCTGGAGATGATCGAGGCGGCGAGCGAAGGGCTGCTGGACGCGGTGAGCGAAGCCCTCGCCGCCCGGGACACCCCGGCACCGGCCGCCTCAGCCGCCCCTGTTACCTCCGTCACACCGACCGCCCCAGAAGAGAACGCATGACCAGCAAGCACACGACGAGCGAACACATGAGCGGCGAGCACACGACAGGCGCGGGCCCGGCGGGCGACGGCACGCGGGCCGTACGGGCCGGGCTGCCCGAGCCCGAGGCGTACGAGCCGACCCTGCCGGGCCCGGCCTTCGCCGCCCACTACCACCTGCCCGGCGATGCCGACGTCCAGCAGGGTCCGTACACCTACGGCCGGGACGCCAACCCCACCTGGACCCGGCTGGAGCACGCGATCAGCGAGCTGGAGTCGCCCGACGCCGACGCCGAGACGGTGGTCTTCGCCTCCGGTATGGGCGCGATCTCCGCGGTGCTGCTGTCCCAGCTGGGACAGGGCGACGCGGCCGTCCTGCCCTCCGACGGCTATCAACTCCTGGCCCCGCTCGGCGAGCGGCTGAGGGGCTACGGCATCGAGGTGCGCACCGCGCCCACCGGCGGTGACGCCCAGCTGGCCCTCCTGGACGGCGCGCAGCCCGCGAAGCTGCTGTGGATCGAGTCCCCGGCCAACCCGGGCCTGGACGTGTGCGACATCCGCCGGCTGGCCGACGCCGCCCACGAGCGGGGCGCACTGGTCGCCGTCGACAACACCCTGGCCACCCCGCTCGGCCAGCGCCCCCTCGACCTCGGCGCGGACTTCTCCGTCGCCAGCGGCACCAAGGCGCTCACCGGCCACGGCGACGTCCTGCTCGGCTATGTCACCTGCCGCGACTCGGGCCTGGCCGCCTCCGTACGCGCCTGGCGCAAGATGGCCGGCGGGATCCCCGGCCCGATGGAGGCATGGCTCGCGCACCGCTCCCTGGCCACCCTCCAGCTGCGCGTCGACCGCCAGGCCCGGACCGCGCTCGCCCTGGCCGAGGCGCTGCGCGACCGCCCCGAGGTCACCGGGCTGCGCCACCCCGGGCTGCCGACCGACCCCGCACACCGCGTCGCGACGGCCCAGATGCGCGGCGGGCGCTTCGGCTGTGTGGTCTCCTTCGTCCTCCCCGGCCGGGAGCACGCGGATCGTTTCCTGGCCGCGCTGCGCCTGGTCGACGACGCGACCAGCTTCGGCGGCGTACGGTCCACGGCCGAGCGGCGCGGGCGGTGGGGCGGCGACGCCGTGCCGGACGGCTTCATCCGCTTCTCGGTGGGTGCCGAGGATCCGGACGACCTGATCGCGGATGTGCTGCGGGCACTCGCTGAGGCACAGGGCGAAGCAAGGGGTGCGGCGCGCGGCTGACGGCGGCTCACAGCGGCCGGCCGCACGCCCCTCGGGATCAGGCCATGCCCAACGGGCGTCTCAAGCCTCCCCCCTCGTGGCTTGAGACGCCCCGGTTCCCTCATGGAGAACCGCTTGAACAAGGCTAGTTGACTCAGCGTCAGTGTCCAATCACAGTAGCGACATGGACCTATCGGCATATTTATAGTTGACCTGCGGCGGGGGTGCGTCGAGCGGAGGGGAACCGCATGGATCTGGCCCTCTTACGCACATTTGTCACGGTTCACCGAGCCGGGTCCTTCACCCGTGCCGCCGCCCTGCTCGGGCTCTCCCAGCCCGCCGTCACCGGCCAGATCCGCACCCTCGAGCGCCAGCTGGGCCGCCCCCTGTTCCTGCGTACCGCGCGCGGGGTCGTCCCCACCAGCGTCGGCGAAGAGCTCGCCCACAAGGCCGCGCCCCATCTCGACGCACTGCTGGAGATCACCGAAGCCGGGCTCGACGACAGCTCCGCCAACCGCACCCTGCACCTCGCCGGCCCCCCGGAGTTCACCGCGCTGCGCGTCCTGCCCGCCCTCGCCCCGCTCGTCAACCAGGGGCTGGCCGTGCGGTGCGCCTTCGGCAGCGCCGAGGAGCTGTTCGAGGGACTGGCCGCCGGCCACCACGACCTGGCCGTCGCCACCGCCCGGCCCCGCGGCCGGCTGCTGGCCGCCGCCCCGCTGTGCGACGAGGAGCATGTGCTGGTCGCCGCCCCGCGCTGGGCGGCCCGGCTCGGCGGCCCAGCGGTGTTACAGGTCAAGGGCGTCAGCGCGCTGGAGCGGCTGCCGGTCGTCGAGGTCCATGAGAGCCTGCCGCTGATCACCCGCTACTGGTCGGCCGTCTTCGACACCCCGCCGATCACCGCGGGCACCGTCATCGCCCCCGACCTGCGGGCGGTGCTCACCTGCGTCGCGGAGGGCGTCGGGCTCGGCGTACTGCCGCGCTATCTGTGCATGGACGCGCTGGACGCCGGGGAGGTCGTCGCCCTGCTCAATCCGCCGGTGCCGCCGCTGCGCACCTATTTCCTGGTGATCCGGACGGGTGCGCTCGCCCTGCCGCACATCGCGCGGGCGCACGAGTGGCTGCTGCGCGCCGCTGTTGACTGGTGAGTCGGGGTTTCACCGGGCGACACATGCGGCAGATGTCCACCATGACCGAACGACCTGTGGTCAAGCGCACTGCCCGCGCCATCCTGCTCGACGGTGGCCCCGAGCCCCGGCTGGTCCTGATCAAGCGGACCAAGCCCGGCGAGGCGCCGTACTGGATCACGCCGGGCGGCGGGATGGAGCCCGAGGACGCCACGGTCGTCGACGCGCTGCACCGCGAGGTCGACGAGGAGCTCGGCGCGAAGGTGACGGACGTGGTGCCCGCCTTCGTCGACACCGTCCCGCACCCCGACGAGACCTCGCCCGGCGTGAAGGTGCAGCACTTCTTCGTGTGCCGTCTGGGGTCCATGGACCTGTCGCGGCGGCACGGCCCGGAGGTGGACGAGCCCTGCGGGGAGTACGAGGTGGTGCGCGTCCCCTTCACCCGAGAGGGCATCGCCTCGGTGGGGGTGGTGCCGCCGTCGCTGCGCGCGTATCTCGACGCGAACATCGAAGGTGTGCTGGCGCTGCTCGCCGACGACCTGGGCTGACCCCGCCCCTCCCCACCACCACCGGCCACGGCGGGGCGGCCACCGGAGCCGACCGCTACCCGAACCAGCCGCTGAACGGCTGCCCGGGGCTCTCCGGCGCCCGCTCCCGCGCCCTGGCCAGCACGCGCTCGGCCTCCCGCTGCCACTCCTCGGGGCGCGCGGGCTCCGGGCCCCGGTCCGTCTCCGGCTCCGGCTCCCGGCCGACCACGGGCGCCCGCCGGCCCTCGCGTACGTCGGCGGCCGCGCCGAAGAAGTCGCCGCCCTTGCGGCGGACGTCGTCCGTACCCCAGTCACGGTCCCGGTCGGCGGCGCCGCCGTCCCCGGTGCCATTCCCCGTGTCGACCCCAGTACCAATCCCCGTGCCGACCCCGGTGCCAATCCCGGTGCCGACCCCGGTGCCGACCGCGGCGCCGACGCGCCGCTGGACGGGCGCCTTCTGTAGCCGCGGGATGTGCTTGGCGCAGTGGATGTACGCCTCCTCGACCGTCACCTCGACCCACACCACGGCCCGCCGCCCCGGCACCGGGTCGACCGGCAGCCCGGGGTGGGCGACGCGCATCTCGGCATCCTCCACGACCCGCGCCCGGCCGTTGATGTGCAGACCGATCCGGTCGCGCAGGAAGTCGATCAGGAGAATGCCGAGGTGGGGGTTCTCCTCGATGTTCCCGAGGCTGGCCAGGACGCCGTTGCCCCGGTATTCGGGGTAGGCCAGGGTCCTGTCGTCGAGCACCCGCAGAAAGCCGGGAGGCCCGGCCCGGAAGGTGCTGTCGCACTCGCCGTGCCGGTCGGCCGTCGCCAGGAAGAACATCTCCTGGCGGCCCACGAACTCCCGCATCCGATCGTTGAGCCGGTCCAGCACCTGCTCGTCGTAGAAGCGGTCGGCGCGGTCGCCCGTGCCCAGGCGCCGCTGCAGCAGGTGCTCGCCGGCGCTGCCCGGACGTCTCGTACGGTCCATGCCGCCCGTGGGGGCGTCGGCCGGCGCGGCCCATGCCGGCGCGGCCCATGCCGTCGTCTCCGTCGTCGCCCTCTCGTGCTCGACGTCGTCCACGCTCACTTGTCCCTCACCCTGCGATCGCTCGAGTCAGTGCAGCACTGCTCTCCCGGCCCCCAGTCCCCTGCTCCTCACTACTCACTACTGCGTCGCGGCCCCCCGCCGTGTTGCAGTCGCCCGCTAGTCCCCCGCCGCGACGAGCTCCTCGAGGGAATCGTGCCGTATGCGGTGGGACGGGATCCCGATGCCTCTCAGGGTGTCCACACCGCTGCGGATCATCCCGGGCGGTCCGGACAGGTACGCGTCGTACGTATTCCACGGGCCGTACTGGCGGACGGCGTCCGGGAGCCGGCCGCTGAGCCCGTTCGTCGGGCTGTCGGAGACGACCGGACGGACCGAGAGCCAGTGGTGGGTCTGCGCCAGCCGCAGCATGGTGTCGATGTCGTAGAGGTCGTGGTCGCTGCGGGCGCCGTAGAAGACCTCGACCGGGCGGTTGCGGCCGTACTCGGCGACATCCTCGACCAGGGCCTTGATCGGCGCGATGCCGGTGCCGCCGCCCAGGCAGAGCAGGCCGTTGTCGGTGGAGTGGTCGACCGTCATCGAGCCGGCCGGGGGGCCGAGGCGGATCACATCGCCAAGGCGGGCCCGGTGCACCAGCGCCGAGGACACCCAGCCGGCCGGCACCGCCTTGACATGGAAGGACAGCAGACCGTCCGGGCGCGGCGCCGAGGCGAAGGAGTAGTGCCGCCACACCCGGGGCCACCAGGGGGTCTCCAGGGACGTGTACTGGCCGGCGAGGAAGGGGTACGGCTGGTCGGGGCGCACGGTGATGACGGCGATGTCCTGGGTGCGCAGCTCATGGCCGACGACCTCGGCCTGCCACCACGCGGGCGCGCGCAGCTCGTCCTCGGCGGCCGCGTCGATCATGATCTGCGAGATGGCGGTGTACGCCCGGACCCAGGCGCCCTCGGTCTCATCGCTCCAGGTCCCGCTCGCATAGCGGGTGAGCGCGCCGATCAGGCACTCGCCGACGGCCGGGTAGTGCTCCGGCTGGGTGCCGTACTTGCGGTGGCCGCGGCCGAGCCCCGAGAGGTACTCGGTGAGGATGTCCGGGTCGTCCACCAGCCTGGCGGCGGTCAACAGGGCCCTGAAGAGCCGGTCGCGCTGGGCGTCCATCGCGGCGGGGAACAGGGGCCGCAGGTAGGGGTGCTGGACGAAGAGCAGCGCGTAGAAGTACGAGGTGACCTTGTCCGCGATGGGTTCGATCTCGGCCATCGTGCGGCGGATGAGGATCGCGTCGGGCGAGGCGGTGGGGTCCTCGAAGACCAGACCCGCCGGCCGCACGTCCTGCGCGCCGGGCGCCTCGTCGGGACGCTGGTGCTCCTCGCGCTCCCGTGCAGCGGGCCGGGCCTCGGCGGGCGGGGCGTGGTCCCGGCGTGCGGGCCTCCTCCACTCGTCGGACGGCGGCGGCGTCCCGGCCCCGGAAGGGGCCGGAGGCGGGGGCGGAGCGGGCTGCGCGGGGGCCGGGGGCGGGGGCGGCGCGGTTTGCGCGGGCTGCGCCGGGGCCGGGGGTGGGGTCGGGGACGGGGACGGGGTACGGCGGTCGGCGCCCGTGCCGACCGGCCGTATCGGGCTCACCGGGCGGCTGGGCGCCCGCCGGCCGGCCTCCTGGTCCGTGTCCGGGGACGCGTCCTCGTCCCGGCTCCTGCTCGGGGTGAACCAGCCCCAGTCGCCACTGCTTCCGCCGGTGCCGCCGGTGCCGTCGTTGCCGGCCGACGACGTGGTGGTCGGAGCGTCCATGGTTGCCTCGCCTCGAACATCTTTCTGTCGGTCTTTGCACTTCCGAAGCCGGAATGTGCCCGCAATTCCCCGCTCTGTTCCACTGGTTCAGGTGAGATTGGTCCGGACGGCCCGCCCCGTACTTCTCCATGGGCAGCATGCCATGCTTGTTCGCCGGACAGGACGCATAGCCGGAACTCCAGGTAACGGCACCTGTGTTCCGTTAGGCTGGATTGCCCCGATCTAGCCCCTGCGGCACGGCCGCCGCGCAGAACCCGGACCCGACCCTACCGGGCCCGGATGAATTAACAAGCCCCGAGCTCAGCGGCTTCGTTACACCCGGGAACCACCGTAATTACCGGTAGTTACCAGTCAATTCGTAGGCCTCCCGCAGATCGCGGCCGGTATAGCCGCACGATGCGATTTCGCTCACATGGTGGTCGGCGTTGACCGCGATCGAGAGCGGCACCACGGCGAACAGCTCCGCGTCCGACATCGAATCGCCGTAAGCGACGCAGTCCTCCCTGCTCAAGCCGAACTTCACGCACAGTTCATCGGCGATGCGCACCTTCGCCGCCGGAGTGAGGATGCCCTCCGGATCCAGCGGCTCCCGGAACGGCACGGCCGGCCAGCGCGACCCGTGCGCGGCGTCCGCGCCCCATTCCAGCAGCCGCTCCACGAAGAAGCCCGGAGAGAGCGAAATCACCGCGCAGCGCTCGCCGCGCTCCCGGATGTCCGCCCACACCTCACGGATCCCCGCCAGCCACGGCGCCCCCTCGAACGCCTCCGCCACATGCCGCTCCGTCAGCTCCCCCCACAGCGCGCAGGCCCGCTGCGCGAACTGGGAGGTGCTCAGCCCCCCATCCGCGAAAGCCCGCTCCAGCTCGTCGATCTCCCGCTCCACCCCGAGCTGCCGGGATATCTCGACGGCCGCGGCCGAGCCGTGGATGAGCGTTCCATCCAGATCGAACAGATGCAGTCTGGTCATGGAAGTTGAGCCTAGGGCTTGGCCACGGCCCGGATACGCGCGCGGTGGACGTGCGGTGGGTGTGCGGTGGGCGCGGCGTACGGCGGGAGTACCCGCGGATACTCCCGCCGTCAGACGCGGTACGGAGCGCCTCGCACGACCGTGGAGGAATGCAGCCGAATCTTTCGCGGCCCGCCCGCAGGGCCCTTCTCGTCGTCCATGTCGTCGTCTCCGTCGGCTGGCTCGGGCTCACCCTCTGTCTGCTCGCGCTCGGCATCGCGGGGGCGGCCTCCGG
Organism: Streptomyces sp. LZ34; assembly: GCF_053890475.1. NCBI lineage: Bacteria > Bacillati > Actinomycetota > Actinomycetes > Kitasatosporales > Streptomycetaceae > Streptomyces > Streptomyces sp. LZ34. The sequence goes on along the minus strand of NZ_CM132680.1, from coordinate 6,493,905 downwards.
ATCGGCGGACACCGCTGAGGCCTCCTACCGCGCCATGAAGATCTTCGGGGACTGGCTGATCGCGCCGATCAGCCTGGCGTCCCTGCTGAGCGGGGTCGCGCTGTCGCTGGGCACGCCCTGGGGGCTGGCCCGGTACCGCTGGGTGTACACCAAGTTCTGGCTGACGGTGCCCGCGGTCGGCGCCTCCGTCTTCGCGCTGCGGACCGAGATCGCCTCGGCCGCGGCCGACGCCTCGGCGGGCCGGTCCGTGCCTTCCGCCGCCGATCTCGTCATCGCGCCCTCGGTGGCGCTGGGCGTCTATCTGTTCCTCACCGCCATCTCGGTCCTCAAGCCGTGGGGGCTGACGGCGCGCGGCCGTCGGCTACGGGCCGGAAGCCGTCCCTCCGGAGCCGGAGCCGGAGCCGGAGCCGGGGCGCGGTCGGGCCGCCGAGTGGCCGCCCGATCACAGGTCCGCTCACAGGCGTGAGGGTGATGGGCGACGGGCGGGCAGGTCAGCGTACGGTCGCCGCGCCCTGCCGCGGCTCGTCGGCCGGCTGGTCGGCCGGCTGGTCGGCGGTGGAGGGCCCGCCCGCCGTGACGACCCGCCCGGCGCCCGCGGTGCGCCGTTCGAGCGTGGCCGCGAGGACGGCGGTGGCGAGGGCCGCGATGGCCATGAGCGCGCCGACCCAGTTGGGCGCGGTGTAGCCCATCCCGGCGGAGATGACGAGCCCGCCGAGCCAGGCGGCCAGGGCGTTGCCCAGGTTGAAGGCGCCGATGTTGGCCGCCGAGGCGAGCGTCGGCGCGTGCGGCGCCTGGTCCATGACCCGCTTCTGCAGCGGCGCCACGGTCGCGAAGCCGAAGGCTCCGACCAGCGCGATGGTGACGGCGGCCGCGACCTTGCTGTGGGCGGTGAAGCTGAACGCGGCCAGGACGACGCCGAGCCCGCCGAGGGTGAGGTAGAGCATCCGCATCAGGGCCCGGTCGGCGTAGCGCCCGCCGATCAGGTTGCCGCCGACCAGGCCGAGGCCGAAGAGGACGAGCAGCCAGGTCACGGAGGAGTCGGTGTAGCCCGCCACGTCCACCATCATCGGTGTGATGTAGGTGATGGCGGCGAAGACCCCGCCGAAGCCGAGCACGGTCATGGTCATCGCCAGCCACACCTGCGGATTGCGGAAGGCCGCGAGTTCCTGGCCGAGGCGTGCGGTGGCCGGGCCGGGCCGGCGGGGTACGAGGGCGGCGATGCCGGCCAGGCCGAGCACGCCGAGCCCGGCGACGGCGAGGAAGGCGGCGCGCCAGCCGAGGGTCTGGCCGATCCAGGTGCCCATGGGCACGCCGACGACGTTGGCGACGGTCAGGCCGGTGAACATGGTGGCGATGGCCTGGGCCCGCTTGTGGGGGGCGACCAGGTCGGCGGCGACGACCGAGCCGATGCCGAAGAAGGCGCCGTGCGCGAACGAGGCGAGCACCCGCCCGGCGAGCAGCAGCACGAAGGCGGGGGCCAGCGCGGAGAGCAGATTGCCCGCGATGAACAGCCCCATCAGCGTCATCAGCATCCGCTTGCGGGTCAGCCGGGTGCCGAGCAGGGTCAGCAGCGGGGCGCCGACGACGACGCCGAGGGCGTAGCCGGTGGTCGCGTATCCGGCGGTGGGGATGGAGACATGGAACTCGTCCGCCACCTCGGGCAGCAGTCCCATGATCACGAATTCGGTGGTGCCGATGCCGAAGGCGCCGATCGCGAGCGCCAGCAGGGCGAGAGGCATGTCGGAGTCCTCAGAACGATTGCACGATTGCATGGAAGCTTTGAACGCGTTGACAATAATTGCAGACGCGCTTTATTTGCAAGCGCCGTCTTTTTTGTCGAGTGGACTACCCTGGGGGACACCACACCCAAGGAGGGGTTCCATGCCGGACGCGCCGACCGACGAGCCGCTGCCCGGCGGGCGGACCCTCGCCCAGGGCTGGTGCGCCCTGTCCGCCCTGCACGGCCGCATCGAGACGCACGTCGAGCGCGCGCTGCAGGCCCGGCACGACCTGAGCGTCCGCGAGTTCTCCGTGCTGAACGTGCTCAGCGAGCAGCACGACGGCGAGGGCGGCCATCTGCAGATGCGCCAGCTCGCCGAGTCCGTCGTCCTCAGCCAGAGCGCCACCACCCGCCTGGTCAGCCGCTTGGAGGACCGCGGCCTGCTGTCCCGCTACATCTGCCCGGACGACCGCCGCGGCATCTACACCGACGTCACCGCGGCGGGCCGGGAACTGCTCGACCAGGCCCGCCCGACCAACGACGCCGCACTGCGCGAGGCCCTCCAGGACGCCGCCGCACGGCCCGAGCTGGCCCCGCTGGTCGCGGCCGTCAAAGGGCTGTAGGCCCCCGCGTAGGCTGCCCGCCATGAGCGACTTCGAGATCCGCCGCGCGACCGCCGATGACATACCCGCCATCGTGGCCATGCTGGCCGACGATCCGCTCGGCGCCCGCCGCGAGTCCCCGGACGACCTGGCCCCCTATCGGGCGGCGTTCGAGCGGATCGCCCGTGACCCGGGCCAGCATTTGGTCGTCGCCGTACGGGACGGCCGCACCGTCGGCACCCTCCAACTCACCGTCGTCCCCGGCCTGTCCCGGCGCGGCGCCACCCGCTCGATCATCGAGGGCGTCCGCATCCACGCCGACGAGCGCGGCGGGGGGCTCGGCACTCAGCTGATCCAGTGGGCGATCGACGCGTCGCGCCGCGAGGGCTGTGTGCTGGTGCAGCTCACCTCGGACGCGACCCGTACGGACGCCCACCGCTTCTACGAGCGCCTCGGTTTCGAGGCCTCGCACGTGGGGTTCAAGCTCGCGCTCTAAGCTTGTTCTTTAACCTTTGGCAGAGCCTCAGTGAGACCGGTAGGTTCTCCGCGGTGACCTTGATGGAGACGCAGGGCCTCGTGTCGATGACGGACGAGGCGCAGTTGCGCTGGATGGCGCTGGGAGACACCACCCGGCGGCCGCCCGTGGTCATGCTCCATGGCGGTCCGGGGCTGCCGGACTACCTGGGCGATGTAGCCGCCATGGTCGCGGACCTTGCGCCCGTGTACCGGTACGACCAGCGCGGCACGGGCCGGTCGCCGTGGCGGGGGCGCCATTCCCTCGCCCGGCATGTCGACGATCTCGCTGAGCTGCTCGACGCATGGGACGTGTCCAAGGCCGTGCTGATTGGGCATTCCTACGGCACTAACCTGGCGAGCCGGTTCTGCCTGGCGCACTCTGACCGGGTTGCCGCGATGCTGTTGATGTGCGGGCCGTTCGTCGGTGATTGGCGCTCCGGGGACCGAGCGGAGCGCGATCGCCGTATGTCCGCAGCACAGCAGGAGCGGCTCCGCGCTTTGGAGGAGTTGCCGGACCGCACGGAGGAACAGGAAGTCGAGTTGCTCACGCTGGCCTGGTTCACCGACCACGCCCATCCCGAACGCGGGTGGCACTGGGCCGCGCAGGGCGCCCGGCGGCGTCGCCCCGTCAACTGGACTATGAATGGCGAACTTGGCAGGGAAGGACGCGCGGATCCGCTCGGTGATCATCTTGCCGAGCTGCGCGCGTGCCTGCCCGCGCGAACGGAACTCCTCGGTGGTGCCAACGATCCCCGCCCTGTGTCGGCTCTTGTAATCACTTGCGCTCCGGCTCGATCTTCCGCTGACGCGGATCGAGGGCGCTGGGCACGAGCCTTGGCTGGAGCAGCCTGACGCCGTGCGTGCGCACCTTCGGCGATTCGTGCAAGGCACGGTGGGCGCATAGGGTTTCGGCCGGTTTGCTGGCTGATGTCATCCCCGGCTGTCGGCCCCGCGGAGGGTCCGGTGTCGAAATGGGCCTCGAACTAGGCCGCTCACCTGGGCGTTCGCCGGACGTAGAGGCGGCCTTCGTCTGATCATGTGCTCCGACCAAGGTGCACCGATCGAGACGAAGGCCGTGAGGGTGAGTCTGCTGCCTGACGCCGGTCCCGGGGAAGCGTTCGCGCAAGCGTCACGCTTCCGGGAGGACTTATTCGACTGCCTGACCATGCGTGGGGACGAGCTGTTCGAGTTGGTGGACGCGTTGCTGTGCGCGGATGGCCCGGTGACGTCGCCGGTAGACCTGACGCTGGTGGCCGAGCACCGGCGTGGGCACGGCGCGATGTACGAGGCGTTGAACAGCGGGAACGTGGACGTGCCCCGGCTGCGGCAGGTGCTGGCTGGTCTGCCGATGCCGCGGGCCGCCGACGGGCGCCTGGTCCTGGCCGTCGACGTCAGCAACTGGCTCCGACCTGACGCGCCGACCAGCGCGGACCGCTTGTTCTGCCATGTCTACGGCCGCAGCGGACGGTCCTCGGACCAGTTCATCCCTGGCTGGCCGTACTCGTTCGTCGCCGCCCTCGAATCGGGCCGGACGTCCTGGTGCCAGCTCCTGGACGCCGTCCGTCTTGGACCCGAGGACGATGTTGCCGGGGTCACCGCTGCCCAGCTCCGCCGGGTGGTCACCGACCTCATCGAGATGGGCCGCTGGCACTTCGGCGACCGCAACATCCTCATTGTCTTCGACGCTGGCTACGACGCCCCGCGCATGGCCCACCTCCTCGACGGGCTCCCCGTCGAGGTCCTTGGACGCATGCGGTCGGACCGGGTGATGCGACGGCCGACGCCCTCGCTCAAGGAGTACGCCCTGGCCTATCCCCAGGGCGGGCGCCCGCCGAAGCACGGCAAGGAGTTCCGCTTCGCCAAGCCGGAGACCTGGGGCGAGTCGGACGCGGCAACCGTGCAGGTCACCGACCGGTACGGCACCGCCCGCGCGAGGGCCTGGGACCGCATCCACCCCCGCCTGACCACCCGCTCCGCGTGGATCGACCACACCGGCGAACTCCCCATCATCGAAGGCACGCTGATCCGCCTCCAGGTCGACCGCCTGCCCGGCGGAGGCGACCCGCTCCCGCTCTGGCTCTGGTCGTCCGCCACCGGCCTGAACAGCGAGGACGTCGACGTGCGCTGGCAGGCGTTCCTGAGGAGATTCGACATCGAACACCTCTTTAGGATGATGAAACAGACCCTCGGGTGGACCCGACCGAAGCTGCGAACCCCCGAGGCCAGCGAGCGCTGGACCTGGCTGATCATCGCCGCGCACACCCAGATCCGTCTTCTGCGCGACGCCGCTGCCGACTTGCGGCGGCCGTGGGAGAAGCCCGCCGAGCCCGGCCGGCTCACCCCGGCCCGAGTCCGCCGAGGGTTTCGGAACCTCCGCCCGCACCTGCACTGCCCGGCCCGCGCACCGATACCCTCAACTCCTGGCCCTGGACGGCCACTTGGCTCGAAGAACCGGCGGCCCGCCACCCGCTACGACGTGGGCAAGACCGTGAAACGACCCGAGAGCATCACCGAACGAAACCGACTCAGACCATAAAGAACAAGCTAAGGGCTTGCAGGGAATCAAGGTGTTGCTTCCCTGCAAGCCCTTAGAGCGCGTCGAGGTCGATCGCCTCGGCCATGCGCCGGTAGCCCGCGTCGTTGGGGTGCTTGTGGTCCCCGCTGTCGTACGCCGGGTCGAGCGCCAGCGGGTCCGACGGCGAGGCCATGACCTGGGCGAAGTCGACCACCGCGGCGAACTCGCCAGAGGTGCGGATCCACTCGTTGATCGCCGCGCGCTTCGCCTCGGAGCGCGCCGTGTGGTACTCGGCGCCCTTGAAGGGCAGGATCGTCGCGCCCACGACCCGCACCCCCCGGGCGTGGGCCCGCGCGATCAGCTCGCGGTAGCCAGCGATCACCTGCTCGGCGGAGACCTGCGGATCGGGCTTGTAGGTGGGCAGATCCACCTCGCTGAACCCGATGTCGTTGAGCCCCTGCAGCAGGATCACCGACCTGACGCCCGGCTTGTCCAGCACATCGCGCCGGAACCGGGCGCCCGCCCGCTCCCCGTACCAGGGCGAGTCGTGCAGCAGCAGGTTGCCCCCGATGCCGGAGTTGAGGACCGGGCGCGGGGTGCCGGCCGCCGCCAGGCGCTCCGCCAGCAGGTCCGGCCAGCGGCGGTTGGCGTCGTAGGACGAGCCGAAGCCGTCGGTGAGGGAATCGCCGAAGGCCACCACGGAGCCGCCCCGTTCGGCGCCGCCGCCGGTCAGCTCCACGTCCGAGAGGTAGTACCAGGAATGGGTGTACGCGGTGAACGCCGCGCCCGTGCGGTCGGCGCCGTGGTCGCCCTCGGCGCGGTAGCTCTTCGCATATGCCTGGGCGTGGAACGTGGACGGGCCGGTCGGCTCCGCGAAGTACAGCGTCACCGTCAGCGACTCGAAGGGCGCCACACGCACCGGGGCCCCGTCGCTGGCCGCCTCGCCGCCCGCCGGGACCGTCACCGCCCGCCGGTGCCCGAAGGTCAGCCTGCGCAGGCTCCCGGCCTCCACCGACGCGTCGGCCGACGTGCCGCTCGCGGTCCGGGCGATGGTCGCGCCCGCGATGCGCAGCGGCTCGGTGCCGTACCGATTCGACAGCCTGATCCGGGCCGCGGTGCCACCGCCGGTCACCCGCACGACCTGGCGCACGGTCTGGTCGGCGAAGCCCTTGAGGGCCCAGTTCTCCTCGAAGCCCTCGCTGGGGCGCTGGACGGGGGCCGCCCACCCGGCCGACCAGGCCGACCCGGCCGGGCGGGCGGTCCCGGGCCGGGCGGTGGCCGGGGCGGAGGCGGCCATGACGGCGGTCAGGGCGAGCAGGGACGTACCGACGCGGAGCGCGGAAGGGCGCACGGCGGATCTCCTTCGGACGTGGCGGACGCGGGGCCGCCGGACGTGCACCCACCAGAACCGGAGGTGAGGCCACGCCGCGGCCCGTACGGAGATCAGCCTGCGGCGGTGTGCGGGGGTCACCCAGCCCCCGCCGGTGCGTACCACCGCCAGGGTCAGGCACGCATCGGAGTCGGGGCGCGCCTCACGCCCCCGGGCGCCACCCCTTCGGGTCCACCCCGCCCGGCACCGCGCCATCGACCTCGTACGGCTCGCGCGTGAAGACGAAGGTGCCCAGATCGAGGTGGACGCTGTCCGCCCCGCCGTACGAACCGCCGCCCGCGCCCTTCACCACGCGCAGCGTCTCCCCCGCGTAATACCCGTCGAGCCCGGTCCAGGTGCCGTCCGGCTCCGCCCGGAACCGCGAGCCGCGCCCCCTCCCGTTCAGCGGGCGCAGCTCCAGCCCCCGCTCGGGGCACAGATGCAGCAGGAAGGGGGTGGCGCCCCAGTACCAGGGCCCGGTCAGGGCCACCAGCTCCGGATCGGCCTCGGACAGCGGGCGCCAGGGCGCGGGTACGGGGGGCTCGTGCTCGGCCGCGATCCGTACGAGGTCGGCGGCGACGGCACCGACCGCGGGCCCGGAGGTGGCGTTGGCCAGCGCGATCCCGGCCAGCCCGTCCTCCGGGCTCGCCCACAGGGCGGCCAAAAAGCCCGGCATGGAGCCGGTGTGGCCGATGAGGAGGCGGCCGTCGCGGCGGGTCAGCTGGATGCCGAGCCCGTAGCCGCCGTCCCAGTCGTCGGCCTCGGGCGCGGCCGCCGGGGCCCGCATCTCGGCCAGCGTCCGGGGATCCAGCACCCGCTCGTCCCCGTCCATCAGGAAGGCGGCGTACCGGGCCAGGTCGGCGGCCGTCGACCACAGCTGTCCGGCCGGGGCCATCCGGCCGGTGTCCACGGCGGGTTCGGGCAGCAGCACATCCGCCCAGGGGTGCACCGCCCAGCCCTCGGCGTGCGGGGCCCGGGGCAGCGGCGAGGTGCGCGCCATGCCCAGCGGCTCCAGCACCTCACGTCGCAGCACCTCGTCCCAGGGGGCGCCGCGCAGCCGTTCGACGAGCGCGCCCAGCAGCGCGAAGCCGGGGTTGGAGTAGTGGTGGCGGCGGCCGGCGGGGTGCCGCAGCGGGCGTTCCCCGAAGATGTCGGCCGTCTCGGGGCGCAGTTCGCCCGGCGTACGCTCCCACCACGGGCCGCGGGCCTCCGCCGCCAGGCCCGAGGTGTGCGAGAGCAGCTGGGCGATGGTCGCGTCCCCAGCCTCCGGCACGTCCAGGTGGCGGGACAGCGGGTCGCCGAGGTACAGCAGCCCCTCGTCGCGCAGCCGCATCACCAGCACCGCCACAAAGGTCTTGGTAAGCGACCCGATGCGGTACTGGGTGTCGGCGTCGGGCGCCTGCCGGCCCACCTCGCCGCGCGCCCCCGTCCACCACAGCCGCCCGTCCCGCACCACCGCGCCCATGAGGGACGGCGTGCGGCCCTCGGCCTGGCCGACGGCGATCCGGCGGAGCAGGGCCCGGCGGGTGGCGGGCAGCGGCTGTGCGGTCTCTTCCATGGGCGCGGTCATGCCCGCACCCTATGGCCCACGATCCGGGTCCGACGGGTCGGCTCCACAGGCCAGTTGGCCGGCGGGCGGCGGCCGAGCGCCCTGCTCTGGCCTTGACGTCGGCGTCAAGGTCTACCGTCGTGGTCATGCGGATCGGAGAGCTGGCCGAACGGGCGGGTACGACCACCCGCACACTGCGCTACTACGAGACGCTCGGGCTGCTGTCGGCGCGCCGCGCGGGCAACGGCTACCGGGCGTACGACGAGGACGACCTGCGGCTGCTGCGGCAGATACAGACGCTGCGGGACTTCGGCTTCGGCCTGGAGGAGACCCGGCCGTTCGTGGAGTGCCTGCGCTCCGGTCACCCCGCGGGCGACTCCTGCCCGGCCTCGCTCGAGGTGTACCGCCGCAAGCTGGCCGAGTTGGACGACTGCATCGCGCGGCTGAACGACGTGCGGCAGCAGGTCGGGGCGCAGCTCGCCGGGGCGGAGCGGGCGATGGCCGCGCTGGAGGCCGCGGCGACGGCGCCGGGGGGACCCGGGCCGCGCTGCGAGCTGGCCCCGGATGACGGAGACGAGACGACGAAGAGGAGAACGGGATGACGGCGACACAGACCGGGGGAGTGGTCACGGTCACGGACGAGACCTTCCGGCGGGAGGTGCTGGAATCCGGGCTGCCGGTGCTGGTGGAGTTCACGGCCTCGTGGTGCCCGCCGTGCCGGATGATCGCGCCGGTGCTGGCGGAGGTGGCGCGGGAGGAGGCGCACCGGCTCAAGGTGGTCGAGCTGGACGTGGACGCCAATCCCGGCACCACGGCGGCGTACGGCGTGCTGTCCATGCCGACGCTGATGGTGTTCCGGGACGGTGAACCGGTGCGGTCGATGGTGGGCGCCCGCCCCAAGCGGCGGCTGCTGGAGGAGCTGGCCGACGTGGTGTAGCCGCGGCTGCCCCTGGCCACCGCCCTTGTGTGGGGTCTCAAGGAACGGCGGACCGCACGTGTGGCTCCGGACGGTCGGGCAGACGGCGCGGGACCTGCCCCAACAGGACTCCATCCAGGTCAGCGCCGAGAAGCTCGTCCAAAAGGCTCGGACTGAACAGCCAGTCCCTGCGATAGCCAGCCAGGAAACGGATGTTCTCCAGCTGTGCCGTCGGCGGCTCACTCCACACCTCGTACCGCCATCCCCGCGACTCCACCACCTGTCGGGTCCATTCGAAGGTGAAGGTCACCTCGGGCTTGGACAAGGGAGTCTCAAAACGGCGGCATAAGTGCCACCGTTGTGCCATCGCGGCTGAGACTGTGCCACGAAATCTGAGACCCTACACCTGAGCGGTCAGGTCTGGGCCATGTCCACGAAGCGCGAGTAGTGCCCCTGGAAGGCGACCGTGATCGTGGCCGTCGGGCCGTTACGGTGCTTGGCCACGATCAGGTCCGCCTCGCCCGCGCGCGGCGACTCCTTCTCGTACGCGTCCTCGCGGTGCAGCAGGATGACCATGTCGGCGTCCTGCTCGATGGAACCACTCTCACGCAGGTCCGAGACCATGGGCTTCTTGTCCGTGCGCTGCTCGGGTCCACGGTTGAGCTGCGAGAGCGCGATGACCGGGACTTCCAGCTCCTTGGCCAGCAGCTTGAGGTTTCGCGACATGTCCGAGACCTCCTGCTGGCGGCTCTCGGGGCGCCGCGCGCCGCCGGACTGCATCAGCTGCAGATAGTCGATGACCACCAGCTGCAGATCGCTGCGCTGCTTGAGACGGCGGCACTTGGCACGGATCTCCATCATCGACAGGTTCGGGGAGTCGTCGATGTAGAGGGGGGCGGCGGACACATCGGGCATCCGGCGGGCCAGCCGCGTCCAGTCCTCGTCCGTCATGCTCCCGGACCGCATGTGGTGCAGCGCCACCCGGGCCTCGGCGGACAGCAGCCGCATCGCGATCTCATTGCGCCCCATCTCCAGGGAGAAGATGACGCTGGGCATGTTGTTCTTGATGGAGCAGGCGCGCGCGAAGTCCAGGGCGAGGGTGGAATTGTGCGTGGGCACCATCGACCGCGTGGCCAGATAGAGGTGATCCGGATTGTCCACCTGAACACAGCGGACCGGGACGCTCTCGATCTCCCGGACCGCAGTCACATATCGGGTCACCTGCTCCCGTTTCCACTCCGCTCGGGCGGCAAGTGCCTTACGGGGAAGCCGGGCCAGCGGAAGACTGGTCGGAACGATGACTTCCCACGAGTCAGCGCTGACGTTGCCTGCCCGCATGCGGCCGGACCGCTGATGAACCTGTGGAACACACCCAAGGCTCAACACAAGTTCGCGGAAGCCGTCGATGAGGATCCGGCTGGCATTCGTGAATCGATAAGCGCCGTGGTTGTCAATGTACCCATCCGAGTCCACCAGGCCCTGTGCGAGGGCGAGACGCTGCTCGGAGGAACCCCGCAGGTATAGGGGCGGGATGTGCTTACCAACGGTCATGCCGAGTGAGCGCCAGGCTTCTCTCAGCCCACGGACACCGAAATGGCCGCCGTCCTTATACGGAACAGCGTCGTACCCGGCAGCACTGAACTCCTCGATCAGCCAGGCCCGGTCCTGTGGATCGCAAGCCACCCGCCCGCTGCCGCTGGTGTCACCGTCCCCCAGAAGGTAGCCAAACACGTAGGGGTCGACGGGAAGGACGGCTTCGGGGAGTGAAAATGCCTTCACAGCCGGAATCGCGTGGTTGTTTTCGTGGCCTACCCGAAGCGTTTCAGCGATCTCCCTGGTGGTGCGTGGTTTGATCGTCTTGCTCTGGGGCTCTGGACGGTTCCACTGCTGTTGCACCGCGGTCCCGGTCCTGCCGATCTTGGCGTCGATCTGCGCGCAAGTGAGACCAGCGGCACGCCAGGCGCGCGTCTGCTCGCGCTCGCCGGGGGCATAAGGGCGGGCCGATGATCGTGCGGGGGACCAGGACGGCCAGTTGTCCGGGTAGGACATGGCGCCCGGATCAGCGTAGTCGTATGCCTTGCGTGTCTTCCGGTCCCACGTGACCCACTGATGTTCGGCGTCCGCGACGACCACCGTGCCATCGGAGAACTTGACCTCGTAACACGGCCGCCCCGTCATCACGTCAGTAGTAGCCACTACCCGGGTCGGCTTCCCCGATGCGTCAAGCAGGTGGTCGCCGGGCTGCACTTCGCCCATGGTGGTCCACCCGGTGGGGGTGGGCATCGGCGTATCGAGCGCCAGGGCCTTACCCATCGCGGGCCGGGCGGCGATGACGATCATCTGGCCGGGGTGCAGCCCGTTCGTCAGCGCGTCCAGGTCGGTGAAGCCGGTGGGCACGCCGGACATCTGGCCGCTGCGGGAGCCGATGGCCTCGATCTCGTCGAGCGCGCCCTCCATGATGTCGCCGAGGGGCAGATAGTCCTCGCTGGTGCGCTGCTCGGTGACGGCGTAGATCTCCGCCTGGGCGTTGTTGACGATCTCATCCACATCGCCGTCCGCCGCGTATCCCATCTGGGTGATGCGGGTGCCGGCCTCGACCAGGCGGCGCAGCACCGCCCGCTCATGGACGATCTCGGCGTAGTACTCGGCGTTGGCGGCGGTGGGGACCGACTGGACGAGGGTGTGGAGATACGAGGCGCCGCCGACTCGGGCGATCTCGCCGCGCTTGGTGAGCTCGGCGGCGACCGTGATCGGGTCGGCCGGCTCGCCCTTGGCGTAGAGGTCGAGAATGGCCTGGTAGACCGTCTCGTGGGCGGGGCGGTAGAAGTCGTTGCCCTTGAGGACCTCGACGACATCGGCGATGGCGTCCTTGGACAGCAGCATGCCGCCCAGGACCGACTGCTCGGCATCCAGGTCCTGTGGCGGAACGCGCTCGAAGCCCGCCCCTTCCCAGGCCCCCGACTCCCGACCGCGCTCATGCTGTTCGTCACGGCCGCGGCCGCCTTCACCGCGGCGGAACCGGGGGGAAGGGAACTGGTCGACCGGGCCGGAGTCCGCCCAGGGGTCGTCCATGGGCTCGGGCATGCTCACCCCGCCACCTCCTCCCGTCCGCATGGTGCGGACCTCGCCGCGCGTCTCTTTCTTACGCCACGGCTATGACAAACAGGGCGCCCGGCTTCCGGTTCCGACGCATCGGGTTCGGGTGGAATCGAGGCCGGAACAGGCGGCGGGCGCCGGACCACGGTAGGCCTGTCTCCCCCCTCAGCCAACTTGGTTATCCACAGGGCATGTGGATGATGGGAGCCATCCTGTGGAGAAGTCCCGCGATCCTGTGCACGGGGCGGGGGACAGTGCTGTGGACAAACACACAATCACCCCAGACTTACGCCCCTGACCTGCAATTCCTTCATCCAGGGGCTGTGCAGGAGAAAAACTTCGGCGCCTGGATCAAGATCGCGACAAACGGCGCAGAGAAGAGCGTCCCGTACCTTCGCATGTAAGGGATGCACTCGGGTTGTGTCTCTTACCTGTGGAAGATTAGATTGCCCCCATGACTCTGGCCCCCGCGACCGAGCGGAAGACCGCCCGGCGACACGATCGCGAGATCGTCGCGCTCGCCCTCCCCGCCTTCGGCGCACTGGTGGCGGAACCCCTCTTCGTGATGGTCGACAGCGCTGTCGTCGGCCACCTCGGGACCCCGCAGCTCGCCGGGCTCGGCGTCGCCGCCGCCCTCCTCACCACCGCCGTCAACATCTTTGTCTTCCTCGCCTATGCCACCACGGCGGCCGTGGCCCGCCGCGTCGGCGCCGGCGATCCGGCCGGAGCGCTCCGCCAGGGGCTGGACGGCATCTGGCTCGCCCTCCTCCTCGGCGGCGCCGTCATCGCCGTCACCTTGCCCACCGCCCCGGACCTCGTCGGCCTCTTCGGCGCCTCGGGGACCGCGGCCCCTCATGCCGTCACCTATCTGCGGATCAGCTCGCTCGGCATCCCCGCGATGCTGGTCGTGCTCGCCGCCACGGGTGTGCTCCGCGGTCTCCAGGACACCCGGACCCCGCTGTACGTCGCCATCGGCGGTTTCACGGCCAACGCCGCCCTGAACGCCGCCCTGGTCTACGGCGCCGGACTCGGCATCGCGGGCTCCGCCTGGGGCACGGTGATCGCCCAGTGCGCCATGGCCGGTGTCTATCTCACCGTGGTCGTCCGAGGAGCCAGGCGCCATGGCGCCGCGCTGCGCCCGGACCTGGCCGGGATACGGGCCTGCGCCCACGCGGGGGTGCCGCTGCTGGTCCGTACCCTGGCCCTGCGCGCCGTCATGGTGATCGTGACCGCGATGGCGGCCCGTCTCGGCGACGACGAGATCGCCGCCCACCAGGTCGTTCTGTCTCTGTGGACCCTGCTGGCGTTCGCCCTGGACGCCATCGCGATCGCGGGCCAGGCGATCATCGGGCGTTACCTGGGGGCGGGCGACGCCGAGGGAGCACGCGCGGCCTGTCGCCGGATGGTCCAGTGGGGCATCGCCTCCGGCGTGGTGCTCGGGCTGCTGGTCATCGCGGCCCGCCCGCTGTTCATCCCCTTGTTCACCTCGGATCCGGCGGTGCGGGACACCCTGCTGCCCGCCCTGCTGGTGACGGCCGTCATCCAGCCGGTGGCCGGGGTCGTCTTCGTCCTGGACGGGGTGCTGATGGGTGCGGGGGACGGCGGTTATCTGGCCTGGGCGATGATCGCCACGCTGGCCGTCTTCGCCCCGATCGCGCTGCTGGTGCCCTCTCTCGGCGGTGGCCTCACGGCCCTGTGGTGGACCATGGCGCTGATGATGTCGGTCCGGCTGGCCACCCTGTGGCTGCGCGCCCGCTCGGGCCGCTGGATCGTCACCGGCGCGGTGCGCGGCTGAGCCCGGGAGGGCGGGCCGAGACACCACGGACGGACCTGGCCAAGTCCCCACGTCTCCACGCGCGGCCGACGCCGACAAGCCCGAGGGCCGCGACCCCGGCGTGGGTCGCGGCCCTCAGTCGTGCTGTGTACGAGGCGCCCCCAGCTACCGCTGGGAGGTGCCCCCGCCAGCGGTAGCTGGGGGAGCATCGGTCAGGAGGCGACGACCTCGACGCCCACCTTGGCGGCAACCTCGGCGTGCAGACGCACCGACACCTGGTGCGCGCCCAGGGTCTTGATCGGGGCGCCCACCTCGATCCGGCGCTTGTCCACGTCGGGGCCACCCGCGTCCTTGATCGCCGAAGCGATGTCGGCCGGGGTGACGGAGCCGAACAGACGGCCCGCGTCACCGGCACGGGTCTTCAGACGCACCTTGACGCCCTCAAGCCGCGACTTGATCTCGTTGGCCTGCTCGATCGTGGCGATCTCGCGGATGCGACGACCGCGGCGGATCTGCTCGACGTCCTTCTCGCCGCCCTTGGTCCAGCGGATCGCCAGACCACGCGGAACCAGGTAGTTACGGGCGTAACCGTCCTTGACGTCCACGACGTCACCGGCGGTGCCGAGGCCGGAGACCTCGTGGGTGAGGATGATCTTCATGACTCGGTCACCCTTCCCTTATCGCGCGGTGGAGGTGTAGGGCAGCAGCGCCATCTCACGGCTGTTCTTCACGGCCGTGGCGACGTCACGCTGGTGCTGGGTGCAGTTGCCGGTGACCCGGCGGGCACGGATCTTGCCGCGGTCGGAAATGAACTTCCGCAGCAGGTTCGTGTCCTTGTAGTCGACGTAGGAGATCTTCTCCTTGCAGAACACGCAAACCTTCTTCTTAGGCTTGCGAGCAGGCGGCTTCGCCATTGTCTCTCTCCAGTGTGATCAAGAAGTTTGTGCTGGTCGCCCTGACCAGACCGGGCACCGTTTCACGTGAAACAGCGGTTTCACGTGAAACAGCGCATACGGGCCTAGAAGGGCGGCTCGTCCGAGTAGCCGCCGCCGGAGTTGCCGGAGCCGCCGCCCCAGCCACCACCGCCACCGCCGCCGCCCTGCTGGCCGCCGGCCGGGGCGCTGGTCGCCCACGGGTCGTCGGCCGGAGCGCCGCCGCCCTGCTGACCGCCGCCGCCGGGGCCGCCGCCCCAGCCGCCGCCGCCACCCTGGCCGCCGCCGTATCCGCCCTGACCGCCGCGGCCGGCGGTCTTGGTGACCTTCGCCGTGGCGCTGCGCAGGCTGGCGCCGACCTCGTCGACGTCCAGCTCGTAAACCGTGCGCTTGACCCCCTCGCGGTCCTCGTAGGACCGCTGCTTCAGCCGGCCCTGCACGATGACGCGCATGCCGCGCTGGAGCGACTCGGCGACGTTCTCCGCGGCCTGCCGCCACACCGAGCACGTGAGGAAGAGGCTCTCGCCGTCCTTCCACTCGTTGGTCTGCCGGTCGAAGGTACGGGGAGTGGACGCGACACGGAACTTCGCGACCGCCGCACCCGACGGGGTGAAGCGCAGCTCGGGGTCGTCGACGAGATTGCCGACGACCGTAATGACGGTCTCGCCTGCCATTGGGGGAACCTCTCGGCGGGTACTGCTGGGCTGCTTGCTACTCGTTGCGATACGGCCCGATGGCCACTGAACGCTTACGCGGTCAGTGAGTCTCGGGACGGAGGACCTTGGTCCGGAGGACCGACTCGTTCAGGTTCAGCTGGCGGTCGAGCTCCTTGACGACCGCGGGCTCGGCCTGCAGGTCGATGACCGAGTAGATGCCCTCGGGCTTCTTGTTGATCTCGTACGAGAGACGACGACGGCCCCAGGTGTCGACCTTCTCGACCTTGCCGTTGCCCTCACGGACGACGGAAAGGAAGTTCTCGATCAGCGGGGAGACAGCGCGCTCCTCAAGATCGGGGTCGAGGATGACCATCACCTCGTAGTGACGCATGTGGAACCCACCTCCTTTGGACTCAGCGGCCACGGTCGATCCGTGGCAGGAGGGTCGTGATGCGTACCGCACCGGCGTCTGCACAGACACCACTGCGGACGGTACACACTACCCGCCGACCGCCGCCGGGTTGAAATCCGGCCGTCTCCCGCCGCAATCTGTACACATCGGGTGTGAGCGGCGTTACAGTTTCGCCGCTTTGCCATATGCGCCCATACGGAGGTGCCCCATGGCACAGGCAGCACGACCGCACCGCGGACTCCTCTCCTTCCTCGACACCGACGGCAAGCCACATCCCGTCGAGAACTCCTTCGCCGCGGCGACCCTGCTGATCGGCGTGATCGCGTTCATCACCGCTCATTTCTCCCAGCTCCACCTGCTCAGCTCGTGGACGGGCCTGGTCGGAATCATCACCGGCCTGTGGGGACAGCTGATCTCCGCGACCACCGGCGAGCGCTTCCTGCTGATCATCGGGCTCGGCGCATCCGCCGTCGGTTTCTATCTCGGCATGGCGCACGGCGGCCTCTTCGGCGGCCTGCTGGGCTGAGCTCCGGCCCGGTCCGTTGCTCCCGGGCCCAAACGGGGCGCTCCCTTGTCACAGTAGGCTTCGGCGCGAGAGCCGGAGCCCCGACCATGGGGACAAACCTGCCGAGGAGCGCCCCGCATGAGCCTGACCCTGAGGACGATCAGCCGAGAGCAGCATCTGGCGTACATCCAGAGCCTGCCCGCGGCCAGCCACATGCAGGTCCCGGGATGGGCGGATGTCAAGACGGAGTGGCGCTCGGAGAACCTCGGCTGGTTCGACGCCACCGGCCAGCTGGTCGGCGTCGGCCTCGTCCTCTACCGGCAGCTGCCCAAGATCAAGCGCTATCTCGCCTATCTGCCCGAGGGCCCAGTCATCAACTGGTACTCGCCCCACCTCGAGGACTGGCTGCGCCCGATGCTCGCGCACCTCAAGCAGCAGGGCGCCTTCTCCGTGAAGATGGGCCCGCCGGTCATCATCCGCCGCTGGGACGCCGCCGCGATCAAGTCCGGCATCCAGAGCCCGGATGTGAAGCGGCTGCGCGACATCGAGGCGACTTTCATCGAGCCACGCGCCTTCGAGGTCTCCGACCGGCTGCGCCGCATGGGCTGGCAGCAGGGCGAGGACGGCGGGGCCGGCTTCGGCGACGTCCAGCCCCGGTATGTCTTCCAGGTGCCCCTGGAGAACCGCTCCCTGGAAGATGTCCACAAGGGCTTCAACCAGCTGTGGCGGCGCAACATCAAGAAGGCCGAGAAGGCCGGTGTCGAGGTCGTCCAGGGCCAGTTCGAGCACTTGGCGGAGTGGCAGCGGCTCTACGAGATCACCGCGGAGCGCGACCACTTCCGGCCCCGCCCGCTCAGCTACTTCCAGCGTATGTGGCAGGCCCTCAACGCCGAGGACCCCAACCGCATGCGGCTGTACTTCGCCCTTCACGAGGGCGAGGCCGTCGCCGCCGCCACCATGCTGATCGTCGGCGGCCACGTCTGGTACTCCTACGGCGCCTCCGCCAACCACAAGCGCGAGGTCCGGCCCTCGAACGCGATGCAGTGGCGCATGCTGCGCGACGCCTACGCGCTGGGTGCCACCGTCTATGACCTGCGGGGCATCAGCGACTCGCTGGACGAGAACGACCACCTCTTCGGCCTCATCCAGTTCAAGGTGGGCACCGGCGGTCAGGCGGCCGAATACCTCGGCGAGTGGGACTTCCCCCTCAACAAGCTGCTGCACAAGGCGCTGGACATCTACATGTCGCGCCGCTGACTTCCCCGAATTCTTGACTCTCCACCTACGCTGCATACCTCCAATACACCGCGGCAATGAGAAAGGTTCCGGGACCGGCCAATGGCTCTCACCCTCTACGTCGACACCGCGCGCTGGCGGGCGCACCAACAGTTGGTGATCCAGCAGTTCCCCGGCATAGTCCCGGTCTGCAAGGGCAACGGGTACGGCTTCGGCCATGAGCGGCTGGCCGAGGAGGCCAGTCGCATCGGCTCCGACATCCTCGCGGTGGGGACCACGTACGAGGCCGCCCGGATGAAGGACTACTTCAGCGGTGACCTGCTGGTGCTCACCCCCTTCCGCCGGGGCGAGGAGCCCGTGCCGCTGCCGGACCGGGTGATCCGCTCGGTCTCGTCCGTCGACGGCGTGTACGGCCTGGTGAACGCGCGCGTGGTCATCGAGGTCATGAGCAGCATGAAGCGCCATGGCGTCGCGGAGGCGGACCTTCCCAAGCTGCACGCCGCGATAGAGAACGTCCGGCTGGAAGGCTTCGCCATCCACCTCCCCCTGGACCGCACGGACGGACTGGACGCGGTCGAGGAGGTCATCGCCTGGATGGACCGGCTGCGCGCCGCCCGGCTGCCGCTGCACACCATGTTCGTCAGCCACCTCAAGTCCGAGGAGCTGGCCCGTCTGCAGCAGCAGTTCCCGCAGACCCGGTTCCGCGCCCGCATCGGCACCCGGCTGTGGCTCGGTGACCACGACTCGACCCAGTACCGGGGCGCGGTGCTCGACGTCACCCGGGTCGCCAAGGGCGACCGCTTCGGCTACCGCCAGCAGAAGACGGCCTCCGACGGCTATCTGGTGGTCGTGGCGGGCGGCACGTCCCACGGCGTCGGTCTGGAGGCCCCCAAGGCCGTGCACGGCGTGATGCCGCGGGCCAAGGGCGTCGCCCGCGCCGGGCTCGCGACTGTCAACCGCAACCTCTCGCCGTTCGTGTGGGCGGGCAAGCAGCGGTGGTTTGCCGAGCCGCCGCATATGCAGGTGTCCATCCTGTTCGTACCGGGCGATGTCGCGCCCCCGCAGGTGGGCGACGAGCTGGTGGCCCACCTGCGGCACACCACGACCCAGTTCGACCGGCTGGTCGACCGCTGAGCCACCCGGCACAGCCCCCGCATACAACACAGGCCACAACAGTCAGGGCCCGAAGCCACGCGACGACGTCGCGGCTTCGGGCCCTTCGCGGTTCTCATCCCGCCCGGCGGGAGCTCACTCGCGTCGCACGCCCCACTCCACCCGCGCCGGCCCTTCGTACGCCGCCGCACGCCGCGCCTCCCCCAGGACGAACGCGTCCGGGGCCCGGTCCAGCACGCCGCCCGACGGGTCGTCCGACCCGTCCCGGCGTACCACGTCCCGCTCGGGCACCAGCGCATCCCGTACGACCAGGGCGCACAGGTACAGCGTCCCCAGCACATGGGCGATCACCGCCAGCTGGTACCCCTCCGGAGGCAGCCCCCGGTGCTGGTCGCCGCTGCCCGTGTACGCGAGGTACATCCAGATCCCGAGGAAATACATCACCTCGCACGCCTGCCACACCAGGAAGTCGCGCCACCGCGGCCGGGCCAGGGCCGCCAGCGGGATCAGCCAGAGCACGTACTGCGGCGAGTAGACCTTGTTGGTGAGCACGAAGGCGGCGACGACCAGGAACGCGATCTGCGCCAGGCGCGGGCGCCGCGGGGCGCACAGAACGAGCGCGGCGATGCCGGCGCAGGCCAGCAGCATCAGCAGCGTGACGTACACGTTGACGTTGTCGAGGGGGTTCCCGGTGCGCTGGGAGACGACCAGCCACACGGAGCCGAAGTCGACGGGCCGGTCCCGGCTGAAGGTGTAGAAGGTGAGCCAGCCCTCGCGGATGTGGAGGCCCCCGCGGCTGCTGATCATCACCGGCACGTTCACGACGAGCCAGGCCCCCAGCGCCCCGCCCAGCGCCGTCCCGAAGGCGCGCAGCCGGCCGGCCCGCAGGCACAGCACCAGCAGCGCCCCGAGCAGCAGCATCGGATAGAACTTCGCGGCTGTTGCCAGCCCCAGCAGGATGCCTGCCGCCAGGGGACGGCTGCGCGACCACATCAGTATCCCGGCGGAGGCGAGCGCGACCGCGAAGAGGTCCCAGTTGACGGTCGCGGTGAGCGCGAAGGCGGGGGCGAGGGCGACCAGCAGGGCGTCCCAGGGGCGGCGGCGGTGCGTGCGCGAGACACAGACGGCGACGACCGCGGCGCAGACCATGAGCATGCCCGCGTTGACCATCCAGTAGATCTGTTCCTGGTGCTGGACGGATCCGCCGTGCGGGGTGAGCCGGGCAGCGACCTCCATGAAGAGGCCCGTGAGGACCGGATACTCCAGGTAGTCCATCCCGTCCGCGGCACCCGGTATGCGGTCGAAGTACGGAACGACGTTCTCCGCGAAGCCGCGGCCCACGTAAAGGTGCGGCATGTCGGAGTAGCAGGCGTGGGTGTACTGGGTGGTGGTCCCGAAGAACCAGCCCCCGTTGTAGCAGGGCAGCTTCTGCACCATGCCGAGGGCGAACATCCCGATGGCGACGAGCGCGATGATCCGCACCGGCGTCCACCAGCTGACCCCGAGCAGCGCCCGCCGCCCGGCCGGCCCGCCGATCAGCTCGCTGCCGGCCGCCGCCACCGCGTCCTCGGCGGTCGGACGTACGGGCTCGGCCCCGGGGTCCCTGCGCACGCTCGTCATGGACCCATCCTGCCGTACGAGCCGGGCGAGGGCTGTGAGGCCCGCGCCAGGGCCCCGGACGGCGAAGGGCTCCGGGAAGGGGCGGGGTGCCTGGCAGACCTTCCAGAAGGCCCGTGCGGGCCCCGGAGCCCAGAAAACAGGAGAACAGGAGAACAACGGCGGCGGCCGCGCCGGAGCGGGTGACGCTCCGGCGCGGCCGCCGGTGGTGGGGCGAGGGTCGCTCGCGGGGGCTCCGCCGCCCGCGTCAGCCGCCGCCTCCGAACCAGCCGCCGTTGTCGCTGCCCGGGGGCTCCGTGGTCGGCGTACTGGTACCGCCGCCCGCGTCGCCTCCGCTGCCGTTACCACCGTTGCCGTTACCGCCGTTGCCATTGCCTCCGTTGCCGTTGGCGCCGCCGTTGTTGTTGCACTCGAAGTCCAGCGGGTCACAGGTATCCGTCGGGGACGGGCTGCTGGACGGGGTCTGCGAGGACGGCGTCGTGGACGGGGTCTCGGAAGGCGTCTGGGACGGGGGCCGCGACGGGGTCTTGGAGGGCGGCGGGGTCGGACTCGCGCCGTCGCCGAAGATCTTCTTGCCGATCGGCTCGGGATCCGGGAACTCCACGACCTTCTTGCCCTTCATCGCCTCGCGCATGTAATCGGCCCAGATCTCGGCCGGGTACGAGGCTCCGTGGATCGACTCATTCGGTCGGCCGGTGCCCACGCCGCGCATGGAGAGGAACTCCTGCTTCTTGGCCTTGTCGTCCACCCGCCACATGCCGATCGCGGTGGACAGCTGCGGGGTGTAGCCGGAGAACCAGGCCGACTTGTTCTCGTCGGTGGTGCCGGTCTTGCCCGCGGCGGGACGGCCGATCTGCGCCGAGGTACCGGTGCCGTGCTCGACGACGTTCTGCAGGACGTCGGTGACGTTGTCGGCCACGCTCGCGTCGAACGCCGTCCTGAGCTCGGCCTCCTCCTTGTGGTTGTAGGGCTCCTCGCCCTTGCGCTCGACCCTCTCGACCGAGTACGGATCGGCCTGCTTGCCGCTGGCCGCGAAGGTCGCGTACGCCCCGGCGAGCCGGATGGCGCTGGGGGCCGAGGTGCCCAGGGAGAACGTCGGGGTGATCGAGGCCATCTGGTCCTGATTGAGCCCCGCGGCGATCGCCGCGTCCCGCACCTTGTCGGTGCCGACGTCCATGCCGAGCTGGATATAGGGGGTGTTCACCGAGTACTGCATCGCGGTGCGCAGGGTGATCTTGCCCCGGTCCTCGTCACCGTCGTTCCGCTGATGCCACTCCTTGCCGTCCTTGTCGTGCCAGACGGTCCCGTTGTAGTCCCGCAGCGTCAGCTTGTTGTCGCCGTCGTAGACACTGCTGGGGGAGACGAGGGTGCGCATCGAGTCGGGCTGCTCGCGATCCCCGTCCTTGTCGCGCACGCCGTCTTTCATGGCGGCGGCCAGCACGAAGGGCTTGAAGGTGGAGCCCACCTGGACGCCGGTGTAGTCGGCGTTGTTGGTGTAGTGCTCCAGTGCGTCCTTGCCACCGTATATGGCGACGATCTTGCCCGTCTTGGGTTCCACGGAGGCCCCGCCGAACTGCACGTACTTGTCGTACTTGGGCCGCAGCTTCGGGTTGATGTTCTCCTTGGTCACCTTCTTCACGGCCGTCTCGAGCTGGTTCATCTTCTTGCGGTCGAAGGTGGTGTGGATCTCGTAGCCACCCTTGTCCAGCATCTTCTGGTCGATCTTGGTATGGGAGGTGATGTACTTGTCGGCCAGGCTGGTGAGATAGCCGATCTGGCCTTCCTTGTTCGTCGCGATCTTCGGCTCCCGGGGCATCGGGAACTTCGCGAGCGCCTGCCTTTCGGCCTTGTCCATCTTCCCCACCTCGACCTCGCGATTGAGGATCCACTCCCAGCGCGTCTTGGCCCGCTTGGTGTTCGCCTCCTTGCTCGCGTTGGCGCCGTAGCCGCCGGCCGGGTCGTAGAGGTTGGGACCGTTGAGGGTCGCGGCGAGGAAGGCGCTCTCACTCGCCGACAGCTTCGCGCAGTCCTTGTCGTAGTACGCGCGGGCCGCCGCCTGGCAGCCGTAGGCGCCGCGCCCGTAGTACGCGGTGTTCAGATAGCCGGCGAGGATGTCGTCCTTGTCCATGGTCGCGCCGACCTTTATGGAGATGAACAGCTCCTTGGCCTTGCGCGTGAGCGTCTGCGACTGGTCCAGGTACGTGTTCTTCACGTACTGCTGGGTGATGGTGGAACCGCTCTGCGTCGCCCCGCCCTTGGCCATGTTGACCACCGCGCGGGCGATGCCCATCGGGTCGACGCCGGCGTCGTCGTAGAAGCTGGCGTTCTCCGCGGAGATCACCGCGTTCTGCATGGACTCGGGGATCTCGCTGAGGGGCACGATCTGGCGGTTGAGGTCACCGCTACCGCCCGAGACCACCATCTGCTTGCCGTCTGCCCAGTAGTAGACGTTCTTCTCGACCTTGGACGCGGCCTGCGCCGTGGGCACCTCCACCAACCACAACCCGATGCCGACAGCGCCGACGAGCATCGCGAAGAAGAACAGGAAGGTCCCGGTCACCAGCTTCCAGGACGGGACCCAACGCCGGAAACCGTCCTTGCCCGCGCGCGGGTAATCGATGAAACGCTTCTTGACGGGGCGTCCATCGCCGTCTCCGCGCCCTCGGCCGCCCCGGCCACCGCCGGCGGCGCGTCGGCCGCCGCCGTGGCCCGCGCCCCCGGCATCGGGATCGGCTCCTCGTCTGCGGCTTGTGCCGCGCTGTGCGGCGCGCCGGGCTTCGGCCCGGCCGCCATAAGGACTCTCCTCCCCATGCGGGGCGGATTCCGACCCGGTGGCGCTGCGCGGTTGGGCCGCGCGGCGGCCTGAAGACTGCTGCGCGGCGCGCCGGGCCGCTGCTCGTCCGCCGCTCTGTGGCTGCGGCGGCTTGCGACGGTGCTCGCTCATGGAACGACTACTCCTCGGGCAGGCGCTATCGCCTGAAAGCGGCAGGTGGCTTCCGGTCCCCCCGATGTGCGCTCCGGCCGCCACCGGCAACCGGGCGCACTGCATCCAGGACGAGGACGCCTGCGGGCGTCACTTGGTTCCCAGTGCTGTGCATGGCGAACAGAGTACGCACGGTCAAAACCAGCCGAGGCATGATCTTCACTCCATAACAGTCAGTTTGCGTCCCACGAATTGATGATGTGACGCCGTTCACCATGGCCCCCCTTGTCTCACCAGGATCACGGTTCTATCGTCTGGATGTATCGAGCCGATACATCAGCTCGGCATAAAGGACCCAGGAGACAGGAGAGGCGGGAATGGGCAGACGCTCGGGCATCCTTGAGTTCGCCGTCCTCGGCCTGCTCCGCGAGTCCCCGATGCACGGCTACGAGCTGCGGAAACGCCTGAACACCTCGCTCGGGGTGTTCCGTGCGTTCAGCTACGGCAGCCTCTACCCCTGCCTCAAGACGCTGGTCGCCAACGGCTGGTTGATCGAGGAACCCGGCAGCGCGCCCGAGGAAGCTCTCGCGGCGACGCTCGCCGGCCGCCGCGCGAAAATCGTCTACAGGTTGACGGCGGAGGGGAAAGAGCACTTCGAGGAGCTGCTCGCCCACACCGGCCCGGACGCGTGGGAGGACGAGCACTTCGGCGTCCGCTTCGCCTTCTTCGGTCAGACATCGCGCGATGTGCGGATGCGGGTCCTGGAGGGGCGGCGCAGCCGCCTCGAGGAGCGCCTGGAGAAGATGCGCGCTTCTCTGGCCCGTACCCGTGAGCGGCTCGACGACTACACCCTCGAGCTGCAGCGGCACGGCATGGAGTCGGTGGAGCGTGAAGTCCGCTGGCTGAACGAGCTGATTGAGAGCGAGCGGGCCGGGCGCGACCAGCGCGGCGGCCCCACGGACCAGGACCGGTCTCCGGAGCAGCAGCAGGGCCGGACACCCGAGCTGGACCCGTCAGAAGAGCAGAACCAGTCAAGAGATACGGGCGGCCTGCCCCGGCACCGGGGTGGTTCCCGGCCGGATCCGTCCGATGACACCGCCAAGTGAGGCCCCGCACCCCCGCAGGGCTTCGTCGAGTACACACAGGGAGCAACCGGAATGGGTTCGGTTCGTGTAGCCATCGTCGGCGTGGGCAACTGCGCCGCCTCGCTGGTGCAGGGCGTCGAGTACTACAAGGACGCCGACCCGGACATCCGCGTGCCGGGTCTGATGCACGTGCAGTTCGGCGACTACCACGTGCGTGACGTGGAGTTCGTGGCCGCGTTCGACGTGGACGCGAAGAAGGTCGGCCTCGACCTCGCCGACGCTATCGGCGCCAGCGAGAACAACACCATCAAGATCTGCGACGTGCCCTCGACCGGGGTCACCGTCCAGCGCGGCCACACCTTCGACGGCCTGGGCAAGTACTACCGCGAGACGATCGACGAGTCCGAGGAAACCCCGGTCGACGTCGTCCAGGTCCTCAAGGACAAGCAGGTCGACGTTCTGGTCTGCTACCTCCCGGTGGGTTCCGAGAACGCCGCGAAGTTCTACGCCCAGTGCGCCATCGACGCCAAGGTCGCCTTCGTCAACGCGCTTCCGGTCTTCATCGCCGGCACCAAGGAGTGGGCGGACAAGTTCACCGAGGCGGGCGTGCCGATCGTCGGGGACGACATCAAGTCGCAGGTCGGTGCCACGATCACGCACCGGGTGCTGACCAAGCTGTTCGAGGACCGCGGCGTGGTCGTGGAGCGCACCATGCAGCTGAACGTCGGCGGCAACATGGACTTCAAGAACATGCTGGAGCGTGAGCGCCTGGAGTCCAAGAAGATCTCCAAGACGCAGGCTGTCACCTCGCAGATCACGGACCGCGAGCTGGGCGCGGACAACGTCCACATCGGCCCGTCCGACTTCGTGGCCTGGCTGGACGACCGCAAGTGGGCCTACGTCCGGCTGGAGGGCCGCGCGTTCGGCGACGTCCCGCTGAACCTGGAGTACAAGCTCGAGGTCTGGGACTCCCCGAACTCCGCGGGCGTCATCATCGACGCGCTGCGCGCCGCGAAGATCGCCAAGGACCGCGGCATCGGCGGCCCGATCCTCTCCGCCTCCTCGTACTTCATGAAGTCGCCGCCGGTGCAGTACTTCGACGACCAGGCGCGGGAGAACGTCGAGAAGTTCATCAGGGGTGAAGTCGAGCGCTAGCGAGACAGAGCGCTGCGCGCGGCTTGATCACGGGCCTTCGGGTAATCCACCCGGAGGCCCGTGTCGTGTGTGAGGCTGGCGCCATGCCCGTTGTGCGTGATCTCCGCGTACTGCTACAGCTGCGCGACTTCCGGCGTCTTCTGGCCGTTCGCCTGCTGTCACAAACGGCCGACGGCGTCTACCAGGTCGCACTGGCCGCCCATGTGGTCTTCTCCCCCGAGAAGGAGACCTCGGCCACGGCGATCGCCTCCGCCATGGCGGTCCTCCTGCTCCCCTATTCCCTGCTGGGCCCTTTCGCCGGTGTCCTGCTGGACCGGTGGCGCCGCCGCCAGGTCCTTCTCCATGGCAACGCCTTGCGCTCCGGGCTGGCCGCCGGAACGGCCGTCCTGGTCCTCGCGCAGGTTCCCGACTGGCTTTTCTACGTCTCCGCCTTGTCGGTGACGGGCGTCAACCGTTTCGTTCTGGCCGGGCTCTCGGCCTCGCTGCCGCGCGTCGTCGACAGCCAGGAGCGCTTGGTCATGGCCAACTCCCTGTCACCGACCGCGGGAACGCTCGCGGCGACCGTCGGTGGCGCCCTGGCCCTCGTCGTGAGTGTCGCGGTCCCGGACGGCTCATCGTCGGACGCCGTTGTGGTCCTCATGGGCGCGGCGCTCTATCTCAGCGCCGCGATCGCGGCGCTGAGGATGGCGCCCGGACTGCTGGGGCCCGACCCATCGGCACTCCAGCCGCGCCTGCGCGCGGCTCTGTCGAGCACCGTGCGCGGCCTGGTCGCCGGTGTACGCCACCTCTTGGAGCGTCGGGATCCCACGGTGGCCCTGGCGGGGATGACAGCGATGCGTTTCTGCTACGGCGCGCTGACGGTCATGGTGCTGATGCTCTGCCGATACGCATGGGCCCGGACCGAGTCGGAGGGCCTGGCGCTCCTGGGACTCGCCGTGGCCGTCTCGGGTGCGGGTTTCTTCGCTGCGGCGGTGGTCACGCCCGGGGCGGTGGCCCGACTGAGCCCCGCTTCCCGCTCGGACGGCCGACTGCGCTGGATGGTGGTGTGCGCGGCGGCCGCGACCGTGCTGGTGCCGGCGCTGGGGCTGCCCTTCGAGCCGGCTCCGATGCTGGCGGCAGCCTCCGTCCTCGGCCTCATCACTCAGGGTGCCAAGATCGCCACCGACACCGTTGTACAGTCCTCGATCGCCGACGACTTCCGCGGCCGGATCTTCTCCCTGTACGACGTGCTCTTCAACGCGGCCTTCGTCGGGGGAGCCGCGATCGCCGCGCTGGCGCTGCCC
Organism: Streptomyces sp. LZ34; assembly: GCF_053890475.1. Taxonomy (NCBI): domain Bacteria; kingdom Bacillati; phylum Actinomycetota; class Actinomycetes; order Kitasatosporales; family Streptomycetaceae; genus Streptomyces; species Streptomyces sp. LZ34. The sequence continues at coordinate 6,466,931 of NZ_CM132680.1, read as the reverse complement.
CCCGACGGGCGCTCGGCCGCCCTGGTGATCCTGGTGGCCGCGCTCTACGCGGTGACCGCCCTCGTCATCATGTTTCACGTGAAACATGGCGAGCGCGAGGCAGCGCGGGCCGATGTTTCACGTGAAACCTGATGCGTCAGCCCTGGGGTTGAGCCGCCCACCAGTCCTGGAGCGCCGTGACGGCGGCGTCCCGCTCCATGGGGCCGTGCTCCAGCCGCAGCTCCAGCAGGTGCTTGTACGCCTTGCCGACCTGCGGGCCCGGCCCGATCCCGAGAATCTTCATGATCTCGTTGCCGTCCAGGTCCGGCCGGATGGCATCCAGCTGCTCCTGCTGCTGCAGCCGCGCGATGCGCTCCTCCAGCCCGTCGTACGCACGCGACAGAGCGCCGGCCTTCCGCTTATTGCGCGTGGTGCAGTCCGAGCGCGTCAGCTTGTGCAGCCGCTCCAGCAGCGGTCCCGCGTCCCGCACATAGCGCCGTACCGCCGAGTCCGTCCACTCGCCGGTGCCATAGCCATGGAAGCGCAGATGCAGCTCGACCAGGTGGGAGACGTCCTTCACCAGCTCGTTGGAGTACTTGAGCTTGGTCATCCGCGACTTGGTCATCTTGGCGCCCACCACCTCATGGTGATGGAAGGAGACCCGACCGTCCTTCTCGAAGCGGCGCGTCCTGGGCTTCCCGATGTCATGCAGCAGCGCCGCCAGCCGCAGCACCAGATCGGGCCCGTCCTTCTCCAGGGCGATGGCCTGCTCCAGCACGGTCAGCGTGTGCTCGTACACATCCTTGTGACGGTGGTGCTCATCACGCTCCAGGCGCAGCGCCGGAAGCTCCGGGAGGACATAGTCGGCGAGCCCGGTGTCGACGAGGAGCCGCAGCCCCTTGACGGGGTGGGCGGCCAGGACCAGCTTGTTGAGTTCATCACGCACCCGCTCCGCCGAGACGATCTCGATCCGGCCGGCCATCGCCTTCATCGCGGCGATCACCTCGGGCGCCACATCGAAGTCGAGCTGGGCCGCGAAGCGCGCGGCACGCATCATCCGCAGCGGGTCGTCGGAGAAGGACTCCTCAGGGGTGCCGGGTGTGCGCAGCACCCTCGCGGCGAGGTCTTCCAGGCCGTTGTGCGGGTCGATGAATTCCTTCCGCGGGAGCGCGACGGCCATCGCGTTGACCGTGAAGTCCCGACGGACCAGGTCTTGGTCGATGGAGTCGCCGTACGAGACCTCGGGCTTCCTCGACGTACGGTCGTATGCTTCTGACCGATAAGTCGTGATTTCGATCTGGAAGCTCTGACTCGACCCGTTTCCGTTCCCGCCCTCCTTGCGGCAGCCGACCGTGCCGAAGGCGATGCCGACCTCCCAGACCGCGTCGGCCCACGGACGGACGATCTTCAGCACGTCCTCCGGACGCGCGTCCGTGGTGAAATCCAGATCGTTACCGAGACGGCCCAACAGCGCGTCCCGTACCGACCCGCCGACCAGGGCAAGGCCGAACCCGGCCGCCTCGAAGCGGCGGGCAAGGTCGTCGGCTACGGGGGACACCCGCAGGAGCTCGCCCACGGCGCGGCGCTGCACCTGGCTGAGCTCGTTGCTCGACTGCGGGTAGTGGCTGTCAGTGTTGGCGTTCGGCACAACAGAACAGGGTACGTGGCCGCACGCCCCGGAGCCTCCTCGTCGATCGGACGCATCGAACCGGTGACGATCTTGTGGAGCCCTCCACAGCACTTCGTCACAGCGGGCATCGTTACCATTTCGTGGACGCATTTTGCGGCAACCAATGATGACCACTGACGACGAGGGACGGGCGAGCGCGTGGCCGAGCCGGCAGAGCTCCAGGGGACAACTTCCGCTCGCGCCCGTCGATGGCTGCGGCGCACGGCGGCATTGCTCACCGCAGCGCCCGTGCTCGCGGGTGTGCTGCAGATCCCGGCGGCTCCCGGTGCCCACGCCCAGACCGCCCCGGCTCAGGCCGTCCCGGCCCAGGCCAAGGCCAGCGGCTCGCGCAGTGTCGATGTCTCCGTCGACTCGCTCACTCCCACCACGCCGTCGAAGAACGACACGCTCACCGTCAGCGGCACCGTCACCAACCACGGCGACTCGACGATCAACACCTCCTACGTCGGTCTCCGGGTCGGCCCGACCATGAGCGGCCGCGACGCCATCGACACGGCCGCCAAGCGCAAGGGCTACTCCTCCGCCCTCGACGGCTTCGAGATCGCCGACAAGTACGAGCAGAAGATCGGCAAGCTGCCCGTCGGCATCAGCCGTGACTTCACCCTCTCCATACCGGTGAAGGAGCTCCACCTGGGTGAGAACGGCGTCTATCAGATCGGTGTCTCGCTCACCGGTCAGACCAGGAGCCGCCCCTGGCAGCAGGTCCTGGGCATCGAGCGGACCTTCCTGCCCTGGCAGCAGACCGCCGCCCCCAAGAAGAACAAGCTCACCTTTCTGTGGCCGCTTGTCTCCTCCACCCACCTGACCGCCCGGACCGGTGCCGATCAGCAGCAGACGCCGATCTTCCAGAACGACGACCTCATGGCGGAGCTCGCCCCCGGTGGACGGCTGCAGCAGCTCGTGGCCCTGGGCAAGAACCTGCCTGTCACCTGGGTGATCGACCCGGACCTGGTCGCCACGGTCGACGCGATGACCAAGCCGTACGAGGTCCAGAGCCAGACGGAGGACGAGACGACGGACGGCCGGGGCCAGGCCCTTGCCAAGCAGTGGCTCAACGACCTGGAGCAGGCCGTGGAGGGGCATCAGGTGGTGGCCCTGCCCTTCGCCGATCCCGATCTCGCCTCGCTGGCCCACCGTGGGAAGGACGTCTCGGGCGCCCTCAGCCACCTCCAGACCGCCACCGCGCTCGCCTCGATGACCGTGGACACCGTTCTGCATGTGAAGCCGCGCACCGACTTCGCCTGGCCGGTGAACGGCGCCATCGACTCCTCGATCGTGGACGTCGCCACCTCCGCCGGCGCACACAACATCATCGCCCGCAGCGACAGCCTGCGCGAGACCGGCGGCCTGCAGTACACCCCCACCGCGGCCCGCCAGATCGGCGGAGGCAATACGGCGGTGGTCGCGGACGCGCGACTGTCCACCGCCTTCATGGGCGACATGACACGGGCGGAGAACGCCACGCTGGCCGTCCAGAGGTTCCTCGCCCAGACCCAGATGCTCACCCTTCAGGCGCCGGACAGGCAGCGCAGTCTCGTCGTGGCCCCCCAGCGGATGCCCACCACCAGCCAGGCGCAGGCCATGGCGGCGGCCCTGGGCGGCCTGTCCGGACGCTGGACGCAGCCGCTCAGTCTGGGGCAGGCCGCCAAGGCCCAGCCCGACCCGGGGGCCACCCAGCGGGTGCCCGCCGCCCGCTCGTACCCGGCCGTGCTGCGTCGCCAGGAGCTGCCCACTGACGGATTCCGGAAGATCCAGCAGACCCAGGCAACCCTCGACAAGTTCGAGGTGATCCTCACCGCGAAGGACCGCGTGGTCACCCCGTTCGGCAACGCGATCATGCGGGAGATCTCCACCTCGTGGCGCAACGACCCGCGGGGCGCGACCGGCTTCCGTGACTCCGTCCAGGCCTACCTCCAGGACCTCACCGAGAAGGTGCGCCTTATCAAGAAGACGGACATGACCCTGTCCGGGCGCAGCGCCACGATTCCGGTGACAGTCCAGAACAACCTTCTGCAACCCGTCGAGGTGCGGCTGGTCCTCCGGTCCCAGCAGGGCAACCGCCTGGCGGTCAGCGACTCTCAGGTGGTCACGGTCCAGGGTGGGCACAGCCAGTCGGTGAAGTTCGGCACCACGGCCAACGCGAACGGGCGCGCCTGGGTGACCGCCCAGCTGTACACCGTGGACAACCAGGCCTACGGCCCCGAGATGTCGTTCAAGGTGAATGTCACCGAAATCACGTCCACGGTCATTCTGGTGATCGCGGGCGGGGTGCTGCTGCTCGTTCTCGCCGGGATCCGCATCTACCTCCAGCGCAAGCGGTCCGCCGCCAGGAGTGATGAAGACGCTGCGGGGAACGGCGAGAAGCAGGACGGAAAGACGGCGGAGGACGAGCGGACCGAGCCCGGCGAGGATGAGCGTCCGCGCGCCCTGGTGCCCGGGCAGGCGAGTGACCCGGCGTCGGACACCGGATCGCAAAGCGCTGGCCCATCCGGCTCAGGTGAGAAAGTGGACCATTGAGCAATGGCGTGGCCGGCCGGCCGCAGCGGACGATGAGGTGGGGTAGCGATGAACGCGCCGTATGACGGTGATCGCGGCCATGGCGCGGACAATGACCCCGCCGGCCGGGTACCGCCGCCGCAGAGCGGTCCGTACGCCCGCCAGAACCCTTACGAACCGGAGCCGCACCAGCAGGATCCGTATCTGGGGGACCCCCGCGACATCTCATACAGCCAGCTGCCGTACGTACAGGACCCCTATATGCAGGATCCGTACGTCACCGGTTCGTTCACGCCCTACCCCTACGCGGCGCAGGACCCCTACGCGGCGCGCCAGGACTCCTACGCCCACGACCCGCTGACGGACCCGCTGACGGATCCGCTGTACGACCAGGGCCAGGGCCAGGGCGGGTACCACGCGCCTCAGTCCGGCGGCTACCAGCAGCCCTACCAGCAGCCGCCCGCTTCCCCGCAGGGGCACGATCCGCGGCTTTGGTCGGCCGAGGCCGCCCCCGAGGGCCCCGCCCACCAGCCGTACGGCGGCGACGTCGAGGCCACGCAGTATCTGGGCACCGGGCCGCAGGCCGGCTACGCCGCCGGGGAACAGCCGCAGCCCGACGCCTTCGCGCACCTCTTCCGCGACCAGCAGCCCTACGAGCCCCAACGCCCCCAGCAGCCCCCGGCCGGGTATCCGCCCGCGGGACCCCCGCAGGGGCCGGCGTCGGCGTCCGAACCACCCAGCCCCCTTCCCGCCCAGTCGGCCGCCCCCGCGGGGGCGGCCGCGGCAGTGGCCGAGCCCGAAACGGCCGAGCCCGAGAAGAAGCGCTCGGGCGGCCGTGCGGCGAACCTACTGAAGTCCAGCGCGGTGATGGCGGCCGGCACGCTGGTCTCCCGGCTGACCGGCTTCGTCCGCCAGTTGGTGATCGTCGCCGCCATCGGCGGCGGCATCCTCGGCGACACCTACGCCGTCGCCTACCAGCTGCCCGCGATGATCTACTTCCTCACCGTGGGGGGCGGCCTCAACTCCGTCTTCGTCCCGCAACTCGTGCGCTCCATGAAGGAGGACGAGGACGGCGGCGACGCCTACGCCAACCGCCTGCTCACGCTGGTGATGGTCGTCCTCGCGGCCCTCGTCGCGGTGTCCGTGTTCGCGGCCCCGACCTTGATCCGCATGCTGTCGCCGTCGATCGCGGGCAATGCCTACTCCAACGAGGTGGCGGTCACCTTCGCCCGTTACTGCCTGCCCACCATCTTCTTCATGGGCATGCACGTCGTGGTCGGCCAGATCCTCAACGCCCGCGGCAGCTTCGGCGCCATGATGTGGACCCCGGTCCTCAACAACATCGTCGTCATCGCCAGCTTCGGCCTGTTCATCTGGGTGTTCGGCACCTTCAGCTCCTCCGAGCTGGGGGTCACGACCATCACCCCCGAAGGGGTCCGGCTGCTGGGCGTCGGCACCCTCCTCGGCCTCACCGTCCAGGCGCTGGCGATGTTCCCCTATCTACGGGCGGCCGGCTTCCGCTTCCGGCCCCGCTTCGACTGGCGCGGCCACGGCCTCGGCAAGGCCGCCAAGCTCGCCAAGTGGACGGTCCTGTTCGTTCTCGCCAACCAGGCCGGCAACGTCGTGGTGACCCGGCTCGCCACCGCGGCCGGGGCGAAGGCCGACAGCCAGGGCTTCCCCGGCACGGGCCTCATCGGCTACCAGAGCGCCCAGCTCATCTGGGGCATGCCGCAGGCGATCATCACCGTCTCCGTCATGGCCGCCCTGCTGCCCCGGATCTCCCGCGCGGCCCACGACGGGGACACCGGCGCGGTCCGCGACGACATCTCGCAGGGCCTGCGCACCTCCGCGGTCGCCATTGTCCCGCTCGCCCTCGGGTTCGTCGCGCTCGGCATTCCCATGTGCACCCTGATGTTCGGCTCCTCCGGCACCGAGCAGGCCCGCTCCCTGGGCTACATCCTCATGGCCTTCGGCCTCGGACTCATCCCGTTCTCGGTGCAGTACGTCGTCCTGCGCGGCTTCTACGCCTACGAGGACACCCGCACCCCCTTCTACAACACGGTGATCGTCGCCGCCGTCAACGCCGCCGCCTCCGGGCTCTGCTACCTCATCCTCCCCGCCCGCTGGGCCGTGGCCGGCATGGCCGCCTCCTACGGCCTGGCCTATGCCGTCGGCGTGGGCGTGGCCTGGAAGCGCCTCCGCAAGCGGCTGGGCGGCGATCTGGACGGTCGGCACGTCATCCGCACGTACACCCGTCTGGTGGGAGCCGGCATCCCCGCCGCCCTTTTCGGCGGAGCGGCCGCCTACGTCATCACCGGGGCCCTGGGCGCCGGCCTGACGGGCTCTCTAGCGGCTCTGGCCGGTGGCGGTCTCGTTCTTATCGCGGTCTTCTACATTGCGGCGAAACGGATGCGCGTTGAAGAGCTGACCGCCATGGTCGGTATGGTCCGCGGACGACTTGGTCGCTGATCGTTCAGCACAACCATCATCTGCCACCGTGTGTCGTGCATAGCGGCGGACTGTGGGCACAATTGTCTTGGCTCGGAGTAGGCGCAATGGATGGGGAGGCAGGAACGACGGTGGCGGAACGGAGCACGGCTGCCGTCGACGTGGCCGACAACAGCGGAGATGAGTCGCTGACCGCCGAGGCGGGCAAGGCCACGTCCGACGGGGTGGGAACCGAAACGAAAGCCAATACGGAAGCGAAGGCCGCGGGCACCGACACAAAGGGAGCCGCGGCCGACACGAGCGCCCCCGAGCTGCACAGCGGCCACAAGCTGGCCAGACGCTATCGCCTGGAGGAATGCGTCACCCGTCTGGACGGATTCAGCAGCTGGCGTGCCGTGGACGAGAAACTCCGCCGCGCCGTCGGAGTCCATGTGCTGCCGGCCGACCACCCGCGGGCCCGCCCAGTGCTGGCCGCCGCCCGTTCGGCGGCGCTGCTCGGCGACCCCCGCTTCGTCCAAGTCCTCGACGCCGTCGAGGAGAACGACCTCGTCTACGTGGTCCACGAGTGGCTTCCCGACGCCACCGAACTCACCGCCGTACTCGCCGCCGGGCCGCTCGAGCCGCATGACGCCTACCAGCTCGTCAGCCAGGTCTCTCAGGCCATGGCCGCCGCCCACCGCGAAGGCCTCGCACATCTGCGGCTCAACCCCGGCTCCGTGCTGCGCACCGAATCGGGCCAGTACCGCATCCGCGGCCTCGCCGTCATGGCCGCCCTGCGCGGCATCAGCTCCGACCACCCGCAGCGCACCGACACCGAAGCCATCGGCGCGCTGCTGTACGCCGCCCTGACCCAGCGCTGGCCGTACGAGAGGGACGCCCACGGCCTGTCCGGGCTGCCCAAGGGCGTCGGCCTGATCGCGCCCGACCAGGTCCGCGCGGGGGTCCACCGCGGCCTGTCCGAGCTGGCGATGCGCGCGCTCGTCAACGACGGCGCCACCGCCTCCCGGCTGGACCAGCCCTGCACCACCCCCGAGGAGCTCTCCAAGGCCGTCGCCGCCATGCCGCGGATCCGCCCTCCGGAGCCCGCCTTCACGGCCCCGGAAGCCTTCCAGCGCACCACATACCAGCAGGGCCTCTACGGCCAGCCGCCGCACCGCGGCCGCCAGTCCCTCGCCGCCGGCCCGGCCGCCCCCTTGCCACCGCCGCCCCCGCTACAGAGCCGCGCCGGCAAGGCCCTCAAGTGGACCGTCTCGGCCCTGCTGATCGCGGCCCTCGGCCTCGGCAGCTGGCAGCTCGCGGACACCCTCCTCAAGGAGGAGAAGAAGTCCCCTCCCAGCAGGTCGCAGCAGAAGGGGAACGACGACAAGCCCACGAAGCCGGCCAACAAGCCCATCAAGATCGTGGATGCGCAGGAGTTCGCTCCCGACGGCGAGGCGCAAAACCTCGCCCAGGTCAAGCTCACCTACGACGGGGACGCCTCGACGTTCTGGCGCACCTCTAGCTACATCGACGGTCCGGCGTTCGCCCCGAGCGTCAAGAAGGGCGTCGGGATCATCTACGACCTCGGCTCGAAGCGGACGCTGAGCGGCGCCTCCATCGGGCTGCACTACGGAGGCCCCTACACGGAGATCTCCCTGTACGCGACGGATTCCCTCACCCCGTCCGTCTCGGCGTCCGACCCCGTCGGTTCGTTGAAGAAGCTCGACTCGGTCAATACGAAGAGCAAGTCCGCCGAGCTGACACTCAAAAGCAAGGTGAAGACCCGCTACGTCCTCGTCTGGCTCACCGCGCTTCCCTACTCCGATCCGGAGCCGAACTTCACCCACCCCTATAAGCAAGCGATCACGGACGTGAAGTTCACCGGCTGAGCCGGCCGGGCCGGGAGGGGGCTCCAGGGTGGACAATGCCAGATTCGGCGACACGAGCGACGGCGAGCTCCTGAAGCGCCATGTCGCCGGCGATCCGGATGCCTTCGGTGAACTCGTGCGGCGTCACCGCGACAGACTCTGGGCGGTGGCGCTGCGTACCCTCGGCGACCGCGAGGAGGCCGCCGACGCGGTCCAGGACGCGCTCGTGTCCGCGTACCGGGCCGCTCATACCTTCCGGGGCCAGTCGGCCGTCACAACCTGGCTCCACCGCATCACGGTGAACGCCTGCCTCGACCGGGCCCGCAAGGCCGCCTCTCGCCGCACCTCCCCCGTCGCCGAAACCGAGCGGCTCGAGCAGCTCCTGGAACCCCACGAATCGGCCGCCGCTCCCGCGGAGCGCGGAGATCTCCACCGCGAGCTGCTCGGCGCGCTCCGCACCCTGCCCCCCGAGCAGCGGGCAGCACTCGTGCTCGTCGATATGCAGGGCTATCCCGTGGCCGAGGCCGCGAAAGTCCTGGAGGTCCCCACCGGCACGGTCAAAAGCCGCTGCGCCCGGGGACGCGCACGCCTGCTGCCCCTGCTGGCCCATCTCCATCCGAACGGGAGGGGTAGCGACTCGCCGGGCGGGGCAAGGAACCGGACGCAGGGGACATCCGTCCCACCGGCGGCGGGACCGAACGACGCAGATGCCGTGAAGGGCGGAGGTGGCCGAGCGTGACATCGTCGACCGACACGGACGAGCACCCGGAGGTCACGGAGATCTCCGCACTCGCCGAGGGGCTGCTGCCCCCCGACCGCACCGCCCATGTGCGCGGCCATCTCGCCGCCTGTGAGCTGTGCGCCGAGGTGCAGGTCTCCCTGGACGAGATCCGGTCGCTGCTGGGGACCCTCCCCGGCCCGGTGCAGATGCCCGCCGATATCGCGGGGCGCATCGACGCGGCACTCGCCGCCGAAGCCCTCCTCGACGCGACCGCCCCGGATGACTGCGTCGAAGTTTCACGTGAAACTTCACCCCTCGACGCCTCGGCCGAAGCACCTTCGAGCGTTTCACGTGAAACATCGGAGCCGACCCGCCCGCGGAAGACGATCGGCGAAGCGGCGCCGATCTCCTCCGGCGCCGCCGAGCGGCCGGCGGGGCGCCCGCGAGCCGCCACCGGACCGGGCCGTGGGAAATCCCGACCCGACACCCGGCGCCAGCAGCCCCGGCGCTGGCCCAGGGCCGTCCTCGGCACCGCCTGCGCGGCTGCCGTGATCGGCCTCGGCTCTTTCCTCATTCAGTCGGGTTCCACCCACAGCAACGATGCGACCAGCACACAGACCTCGAAGAGGCAGACCTCGTCCGGTTCCGAAGCGCTCTCCGCGGCGACTCTCCAGGCACGGGTGCATGCCCTCCTGACCGACCGAAAGCCGTCCACCGCCTCCGGCGATGTGCGCGCGCAGGACACCCCGGACATGCCGCTGCGCGCCGAGGACCCCCCGGTGCCCAACTGTGTACAGGCGGGCACCGGCCGCTCGGAGGTCCCGCTTGCCGCGCAGGAGGACACCTATGCCGGCAAGGACGTCTACCTTGTGGTGCTGCCGCACCGAGCCGACAGCAAGCTTGTCGACGCCTTTGTGATCGACTCGGCGTGCGTCGCACAGTCACCGTCGACCGCCGGGACTCGCCTCGTGGCCCGCACCTACCCGCGAGACTGAGGCGGACGGCACACGGCACACGGCGGGCCGCCTGACGCCACCCGGGAATGCGGGCCCCGTAGGATCCGTTGGGTGGGGTGGCAGCGGTTTTCCGGGGAGCTCCGGACTGTCGCCGCCCTCAGTCAGCAGTCGGCACTCGGCAGAGACAAGGAAGACATCCGTGAGCGACGTCCGCAACGTGATCATCATCGGTTCCGGGCCCGCGGGCTATACGGCCGCGCTCTACACCGCCCGGGCTTCCTTGAAGCCGCTGGTCTTCGAAGGCTCCGTGACCGCCGGTGGTGCCCTCATGAACACCACCGACGTGGAGAACTTCCCCGGCTTCCGTGACGGGATCATGGGCCCCGACCTGATGGACAACATGCGGGCGCAGGCGGAGCGCTTCGGCGCCGAGCTGATCCCGGACGATGTTGCCTCGGTCGACCTCAGCGAGGACATCAAGACCGTCACCGACTCCTCCGGTACGGTCCACCGAGCCAAGACGGTCATCGTCAGCACCGGCTCGCAGCACCGCAAGCTGGGCCTGCCCCACGAGGACGAGCTCTCCGGCCGTGGCGTCTCCTGGTGTGCCACCTGTGACGGGTTCTTCTTCAAGGACCAGGACATCGCCGTCATCGGCGGCGGCGACACCGCGATGGAGGAAGCGACCTTCCTCTCCCGCTTCGCCAAGTCGGTCACTGTGGTCCACCGCCGTGACACGCTGCGGGCCAGCAAGGCGATGCAGGAGCGCGCCTTCGCCGACCCCAAGATCTCCTTCGTCTGGGACAGCGAGGTCACCGAGGTCCGCGGAGACAACAAGCTCGCGGGCCTGACCCTGCGGGACGTCAAGACCGGGGAGACCTCCGAGCTGCCGGTCACCGGGCTCTTCATCGCCATCGGTCACGACCCGCGCACCGAGCTCTTCAAGGGTCAGCTCGACCTGGACGACGAGGGCTACCTGAAGGTCGCGTCGCCCTCGACCCGGACCAACCTGCCCGGTGTCTTCGCCGCGGGTGACGTCGTGGACCACACCTACCGTCAGGCGATCACCGCGGCCGGCACGGGCTGCTCCGCCGCCCTGGACGCCGAACGGTACCTCGCCGCTCTCGCCGACAGCGCGAACGCCACCGCCTGACTCCGCCTACCCCCCTGCACCAAACCGATAAAGGAGATGAACCATGGCCGGTGCCACGGTGACCGTCACAGACGCCGACTTCGAGGAGACCGTCCTCAAGAGCGACAAGCCGGTGCTTGTCGACTTCTGGGCCGCGTGGTGCGGTCCGTGCCGCCAGATCGCTCCGTCCCTGGAGGCCATCGCGGCTGAGCACGGCGACAAGATCATCATTGCCAAGCTCAACATCGACGAGAACCCCACGACCGCCGCGAAGTACGGCGTGATGTCGATCCCGACGCTGAACGTCTACCAGGGTGGCGAGGTCGCCAAGACCATCGTCGGCGCCAAGCCGAAGGCCGCCATCGAGCGCGACCTGGCCGACTTCATCGGCTGACTCCGTCAGCCGTCGCTCCACCACGAAGGGGCTGCCCCACCTGGGGCAGCCCCTTCGTGTTTCACGTGAAACCGCGACCCACACCTACCGGCCCTCACACGCACGGCCCTACAGCGGCCGGAGGGCTGGCTCCTTCTGGACCGCACCGAGCAGCCGGTCCAGCGCCAGCTCGACGTCCTCCTTCCAGGAGATCGTCGTCCTCAGTTCCAGCCTCAGCCGCGGATACCGCGGATGCGGCCGTACCGTCTTGAAGCCCACGGCTAGGAGATGATCCGCGGGCAGCACACAGGCCGGTTCCTTCCAGGCGGCGTCCCCGAAGGCCTCGATCGCCTTGAACCCGCGCCGCATCACGTCCTTGGCCACTGTCTGCACCATCACCCGGCCCAGACCCTGCCCCTGGTACCCGGGCATCAGCCAGGCCGTCATCAGCTGCACGGCGTCCGCCGCGACGGGGCTCGTCGGAAAGGCCGTGGATCGCGGCACATACGCCGGAGGCGCATAGAGCACAAAGCCCACCGGCACATCGTCCACATAGACCAGCCGGCCGCAGGAACCCCACTCCAGCAGAACAGCCGAGATCCAGGCTTCCTTCTCCAGCTCCGGCCGTCCGGCCCTTACCGCGGCCTCGCCGCTGACCGGGTCGAGCTCCCAGAAGACGCAGGCGCGACAGCGCTTGGGGATGTCCGGAAGGTTGTCCAGCGTGAGCGGTACGAGCCGACGCCCCATGAAGCCAGTCCCTCACTTCCGTCGTCGGCAGCGTTCCGAGCGGCCGACAGCGCACTACGCTCCCTGAGCAGACTGCCGACGAATCCGCCGACGGCTCCCAGGCCCAATCCCGTTGCCAGCAGCCCGGTGCGGCTCACCGACCGCATGGCCTTGCCCTCCACATAAGACGCCTCCGCATGGATCGCCCTACCTGATCGCATCGTATCCGTGCCGAGATTGCACCGATACCGCCCTTGAGCAAAGAGCGGGTCGTGTTCCGACCACGCCGGAATACGACCCGCCCCGCTCTACCCGTAGGACCGGTGTCCTACTCTTCCTCTTCCACCGCATCCGAGAGCCGTTGCTCCAGAACCGGCCCCTCGCCCGGGGCCAGCGCGCCGAGGATGCGCTCCAGATCCTCCATCGAGGCGAACTCGACGACGATCTTCCCCTTCTTCTGACCGAGGTCCACCTTCACCCGGGTCTCGAAGCGGTCGGAGAGCCTGGAGGCGAGATCCGTGAGTGCGGGGGAGATCTTCGTACCCGCGCGCGGCCCCTTCGCCTTCGATGCACCGCCCCGTCGCGAACCCATCAAGGTCACGATCTCCTCGACCGACCGCACCGAGAGCCCCTCGGCGACGATCCGGTACGCCAGCCGGTCCTGCTCCTCCGGGTCATCGACGCCGAGCAACGCACGGGCGTGCCCCGCGGAGAGAACCCCCGCAGCCACCCGGCTCTGCACCTTGGGGGACAGCTTCAACAGCCTGAGCGTATTGGAGACCTGGGGGCGCGAACGCCCGATACGGTCCGCCAGCTCGTCATGCGTGCAGGCGAAGTCCTTCAGCAACTGGTCGTAGGCGAACGCTTCTTCCAGCGGATTGAGCTGTGCGCGATGCAGATTCTCCAGCAGCGCGTCCAGCAGAAGCTTCTCGTCCTCGGTCGCCCTGACGATTGCCGGAATCTTCTCCAGCCCCGCCTCCCGGCAAGCCCGCCAGCGACGCTCGCCCATGATGAGCTCATAGCGCTCGGGAGCCAACTGCCGGACGACGATGGGCTGGAGAAGCCCGACCTCCTGGATCGAGGTGACCAGCTCGGCAAGCGCGTCCTCGTCGAACACCTCACGCGGCTGCCGCGGGTTGGGTGTGATGGAGTCCAGCGGCAGCTCGGCGAAGTGTGCTCCGGCCACCTCGTCCACGACGGGCGGGAGCACCTCCTCCTGCTGCTGCGGCACGCTCTCGGTCTCCGGTGGAAGGCCATGGGATGGCAGCGAGGCCACCTTGGCCGCCGCCACACCACGCTCCTGTGTCAGCACCGGGACCGCCGATGGCGAGGTGGAGACCCCCGTCGCCGTGACCGTTCCCGCCGCCGACGCGGACCCGGGGCCATCCGTTCCCTTCGGCGCGGGAGGGATCAGGGCCCCGAGCCCACGGCCCAGCCCTCTGCGTCGCTCACTCACTGGTTCCCCTCCTGCATGCTGTGCTGGTCGTGCGGGCTGATCTCTGGGACGGTATGCGCCCGCTGGGCGTCATAGTGGACGTTGGCCCCTCGGAGCGCGATCTCCCGAGCCGCTTCGAGATAGGACAGCGCTCCGCTGGACCCCGGGTCATAGGTGAGGACCGTCTGCCCATAACTGGGAGCCTCGGAGATACGTACCGATCTCGGGATGCTCGTCCGCAACACCTCATGGCCGAAGTGGCTGCGGACCTCATCGGCGACCTGCGAGGCCAGCCGGGTCCGGCCGTCGTACATCGTGAGCAGGATCGTCGAGACATGGAGCTTGGGGTTGAGATGCCCCCGCACCAGATCGACGTTGCGCAGCAGCTGCCCCAGCCCCTCCAGGGCGTAGTACTCGCACTGGATCGGGATCAGGACCTCGGCCCCGGCGACGAGTGCGTTGACCGTCAGCAGGCCGAGGGACGGGGGGCAGTCGATGAGGATGTAGTCCAACGGCTGCTCATAGGCCTGGATGGCCCGCTCCAGTCGGCTCTCCCGCGCCACCAGTGAGACCAGCTCGATCTCCGCGCCCGCCAGATCGATCGTGGCCGGGGCACAGAAGAGCCCCTCCACATCAGGAACGGGCTGCACCACGTCGGACAGGGGCTTGCTGTCCACCAGCACGTCATAGATCGACGGAACCTCGGCGTGGTGATCGATTCCCAGCGCTGTCGAGGCATTGCCCTGCGGATCGAGATCGATGACCAGCACCCGGCCGCCATGGAGGGCCAGAGAAGCGGCCAGATTGACCGTGGTGGTGGTCTTGCCGACCCCGCCCTTCTGATTGGCGACCACGATCACCCGGGTCTGTTCCGGCCTGGGCAATCCCTCACCCGCGCGACCCAGGGCTTGGACCGCCAGTTCAGCGGCACGGCCAATGGGGGTGTCGTCCATCGGGGGCAGCGTTTCACGTGAAACATCCTCCCCCGCCGATTCGGTACGGGGGCCGGGGACCGGGTCGGTCATCGGCCCCGCGATGTTGGCGTCGGACCGCAAGGATTCACTCTCCTCGACATCAGGCTCGCGATGAACAGAGCCTGCCATGCTTTGGGGGTTGTGAACCAGCGAGGCCCGTTCTCCTGTGGATGAATCCACGTCCCGTCGGGGCCGACGGCCGCGCGGCAATGCGGCCGCGCGCCCACGACTGATGATTCCATGCAACAAGGAGCGACGTTTCACGTGAAACACGATGCACGGACAGCCTCACCGATTCGTCGCGACACTCCGGTATGCATAGTTTTGGCAGCTTGTATGGAGCAGCCGAGCCCGCCCGATGGAGCAACGTCGGCTGCCGGGTGATCCAAAGATCGCGGACCGGCCCGGCCTCAGCGGCGGCGCCGGGGACCCTTCCGGGCCGCCTTGGCCCGCTTGGCGGCGAAACGCACACCGCCGGGGCTCTCCCCGACCTCGACCCGCACCACGGTGGAGAGCGGATCGACGATCCCCTCCCCGACGTGAAGGACCGAGGTCCCGACCACCCCGAGCTTGCTCAGCGCGGCACGGGCGTGCTTCAGCTCCTCCTCCGCCGTGTCCCCCTTGAGCAGCAGCATCTCCCCGTACGGGCGCAGCAGCGGAACCCCCCAGCCGGCCAGCCGGTCCAGCGGCGCCACGGCGCGCGCCGTCACCACATGCATCGGGGGCAGCTTCCCCAGGACCTCCTCGGCCCGGCCCCGCACCACCGTCACATGATCCAGCCCCAGCAGCTCTACCACTTCCTGAAGGAAGTTCGTACGGCGCAACAGCGGCTCCAGCAGCGTGATCCGCAGATCCGGGCGGGTCAGGGCGAGCGGAATGCCGGGCAGCCCGGCGCCCGAGCCCACATCGCACACGGTGACCCCCTCGGGCACCACCTCGGAGAGCACCGCGCAATTCAGCAGATGGCGTTCCCACAGCCGCGGCACCTCACGAGGCCCGATCAGACCGCGGGTCACCCCGACGTCGGCGAGCAGTTCGGCGTACCGGACGGCCTCCAAGAAGCGCTCACCGAATACCTCCCGCGCCTCCTCGGGCGCCGGGGGGAGCTCCGCTGCTTCCGTCACGGGGACCGTCCTTCCGTACCGAACACTGT
This sequence comes from Streptomyces sp. LZ34, assembly GCF_053890475.1. Taxonomy (NCBI): domain Bacteria; kingdom Bacillati; phylum Actinomycetota; class Actinomycetes; order Kitasatosporales; family Streptomycetaceae; genus Streptomyces; species Streptomyces sp. LZ34. The sequence goes on along the minus strand of NZ_CM132680.1, from coordinate 6,451,001 downwards.
GGTGAACGCTGATGCAAGGCTGACAAGATTCGGCCCCGTCTGCGAGCAGACGGGGCCGTGTGGATCATGAGGCTGGACCGGTTCAGACCGGAAGCACGACCACGCGACGCTGGGGCTCCTCGCCCTCCGATTCGCTGCGCAGTCCGGCGGCGGCCACCGCGTCATGCACGACCTTCCGCTCGAACGGCGTCATCGGCTTCAGCTTCACCGGCTCACCGGCGCCCTTGGCCTCCTCCGCGGCCTTGGTGCCCAGCTCGGTGAGCTCGGCACGCTTACGGGCCCGGTACCCGGCGATGTCGAGCATCAGCCGGCTGCGGTCGCCGGTCTCCCGGTGCACGGCGAGCCGGGTCAGCTCCTGGAGCGCCTCCAGCACCTCACCGTCCCGACCCACCAGCTTCTGCAGGTCACGACTGGACGAATCACTGATGATCGACACCGCGGCACGGTCGGCCTCGACGTCCATGTCGATGTCGCCGTCGAGGTCCGCGATGTCCAGCAGCCCCTCGAGGTAGTCGGCCGCGATCTCCCCTTCCTGCTCGAGGCGGGTCAGGGTGTCGACACCCTCGGCAGTCGGGGTGGTGCCTTCCGTCACGGATGGACTCCTTCTTACTTCTTGGACGGGTGCTTGGGACGCTGCTGACCCTTGCGCTGCCCGGACTTGGCGGTGCGGGAGGAGCCGGAAGCCGAGCCGCCGGCCGGCTTACCGCCCTGCGTACCCTTCTTCTCCGCAGCGCTGCTCTTCTCCGCAGCGCTGCTCTTCTCCGCAGCGCTGCGCTGCTCCTTCTCCGGGGCGGGCTTGTCCAGCGAGGTCTTCTCGACCTGCCCGGACTGCGCCGTCGCCCTGGCATGGCCCGAGGTGCTCGTCTGGCGCTGCGACTTGCTCTGGCGCTTGGGCTGCTGCCGGTTCGCGCGAGCCGCCTCGACCGCCTTCTTGGCCTCGACCTCGGCCGGCTCCTCCTTCAGCTTCCCCTGGGCCCGCAGCCGCTCCTGGCGGGCCTTGAAGGCGACGCTGCCGGGGGTCGGGTTACGGCGGATGACGAACATCTGCTGGCCCATGGTCCACACGTTGGTGGTCAGCCAGTAGACGAGGACACCGACGGGGAAGTTGATACCGAAGACGGCGAACATCACCGGGAAGACGTACATCAGCATCTTCTGCTGCTGCATGAACGGCGTCTTCACCGTCAGGTCGACGTTCTTGGTCATCAGCTGGCGCTGGGTGAAGAACTGCGACGCCGACATCAGGACGATCATGATGACCGTCACGACCCGGACGTCCGTCAGCGAAGCGCCGAGGGACTCGACCTTCGAGGCGGACGACATGAACTTCACGGACAGCGGGGCGCCGAAGATGTGCGCCTGACGGGCGCTGTCCAGCAGCGACTGGTCGATGAAACCGACAGTGCGGTTGTTCGCGATGTGGTTCAGGACCTGGTACAGCGAGATGAAGAACGGCGACTGCGCCAGGATCGGGAGACAGCTCGAGAGCGGGTTGGTGCCCGTCTCCTTGTAGAGCTTCATCATCTCTTCGGACTGGCGCTGGCGGTCGCTCTTATAGCGCTCCTGGATCGCCTTCATCTTCGGCTGGAGCGCCTGCATGTTCCGCGTCGCCTTGATCTGCTTCACGAAGAGCGGGATCAGGCAAATACGGATCAGTACCACCAGCGAAACGATGGACAGACCCCACGCCCAGCCACTGTCCTTGTCGAAGATGAGGCTGTAGAACGCGTGGAACTGGACGATGATCCAGGAAACTACGTCATAAAGAGGACCGAGGATCGTGTCCACGAATCAGGCTCCTTGGGCGTTGGGCTGGGTCTCGGGCTGGGCGGCAGGCTCCCCGGCGGAATGCCCGCCGAGGCGGTTGCGCAGCCGCTGGTGCCAGACCGGACGCTTCCGGGGAGGAACGTGGTCGACGCCACCGAGCGACCACGGGTTGCAGCGCAGGATGCGCCACGCCGTCAGCGCCGTTCCTTTCACCGCGCCGTGCCGGTCAATGGCCGTATAGCCGTAGTGCGAGCACGACGGGTAGTACTTGCAGACCGGTCCCAGCATCGGGCTGATGGTCCACTGGTACAGCTTGATCAACCACAGCAGCGGGTACTTCATCGCGGCACCCCTCCCAGTAGCCGCCGCACCGCGGTGTCGAGGTCGCGGGCCAACTGGTCGTGGTCCGCCTCGCCCGCACCGGGCAGCGCCCGTACGACCACAAGGCTACCTGCGGGAAAAAGATCGAGACGGTCGCGCATGAGATGGCGCAGTCTCCGCTTCACCAGGTTGCGTACGACGGCACCGCCGACCGCCTTGCTCACGACGAAACCCGCACGCGCCGGGGGAGCACTCTCCCCAGGTGCATGCGGGTCCGTTTCACCGCTGGCAAGGCCGCTGCGATAGTGCACGACGAGGAGCGGGCGTCCGGCCCTGCGCCCTCGGCGTACCGCGGCCGCAAAGTCCTCGCGCCGCCTCAGCCGTTTTTCGGTAGGCAGCACGTCATGGACCTTGGGTCAGGCTGCTCAGGCCGACAGACGGCCGCGACCCTTGCTACGGCGGGACGCGAGAATCGCGCGGCCGGCACGGGTACGCATACGCAGCCGGAAGCCGTGGGTCTTCGCGCGGCGGCGGTTGTTCGGCTGGAAGGTGCGCTTGCTCACTCGGGGGCTCCAGAAATGAATCGGGTGGTGGCGGGACATCGCCTGGCTGTCACCGTGCGCCCACGAGTAGCTCGCAATACGCCCGAGTGCACCGCTTCATGATCGCCAGACCTGAGGTCCGCGACCCTTGCCCATCGGAGGCAGGCGGCAGCAGCCATCGACAACTCGACCTGGTTACGGTACGCGCGATTACGCCATCCGGTCAAACCGGCGCCGCCCGGTGGCGTGGCCGGGCGGCGCTCCGCGGAAGACGCGGACCCCTTGTATCCGGGGGCAAGGGAACGCGGGGCGACATCGCATGGCACATTTGTACACACCCTGTGGACAACGACTTGAACCGCACACCCTGGCCTGACTACCGTGGCTGGGCTCCGATTCCTTCCCGCCCGTCCCGAGAACCGCATATTCGTGGGACCTGTCGGCGTCCCCCCACCCAGCGAGTGAGAGAGCGTGCCCTGTGGCTGACGTACCTGCCGATCTTGCCGCAGTGTGGCCACGTGTGCTCGAGCGGCTGCTCGGAGAGGGCGCGGGCCAGGGCGGAGAAGGCGTCGAGGCCAAGGACGAACACTGGATCAAGCGGTGCCAGCCGCTCGCCCTCGTCGCCGACACCGCGCTGCTGGCCGTGCCCAATGAATTCGCCAAGGGCGTGTTGGAGGGCCGGCTGGCCCCGATCGTCAGCGAAACGCTCAGCCGCGAGTGCGGCCGCCCGATCCGGATCGCGATCACCGTCGACGACTCCGCCGCCGAGCCGATGGTCCCGCAGCAGCCGCAGCGCGAGACCTATGAACGTCGCGACACCTACGAGAGCCGCGACGTCTACGAGGGTTATGACAACCGCGACGGTTACGACGGCCGGGACGGTTACGGCCGTCCGGCGGGCGATGAACTGCCGACGGCCCGCCCCGCCTACCCCGGATATGAGCAGCACCGGCCCGAGCCCGGCGCCTGGCCCCGGCCCCGCGACGACTACGGCTGGCAGCAGCCCCGGCTCGGCGGCTTCCCCGAGGGGGACCCGTACGCCACCCAGCGTCCGCAGCCCGGCTATGACCAGCAGCTCTACGACCAGCAGCCGCACTCCGACTACCGGGGTCCGGGTCCGGGCCCGGAGCGGCCTGGGCCCGGACCCGGCCCGGGTCCCGACCGGTCGCCCTACGACCAGCCGCGCCGGGAGCTCCCCGACCCGCTCGATCGTTCCCGCGGCGGCCCGCCCGTGCTGCCCTCGCAGACCGGCGCCCCCGGCCCGCTCGCCGCGCAGCCCGCTCCCGCGCCCGGCCCCGGTGAGCCGACCGCGCGTCTGAACCCGAAGTACCTCTTCGACACCTTCGTCATCGGCGCGTCCAACCGCTTCGCGCACGCCGCAGCGGTCGCCGTCGCCGAGGCGCCCGCCAAGGCGTACAACCCCTTGTTCATCTACGGGGAGTCCGGGCTCGGCAAGACCCACCTGCTGCATGCGATCGGGCACTACGCCCGCAGCCTCTATCCGGGGACACGGGTGCGCTATGTGAGCTCCGAGGAGTTCACCAACGAGTTCATCAACTCCATCCGCGACGGCAAGGCGGACGCGTTCCGCAGGCGCTACCGCGACATGGACATCCTTCTTGTCGACGACATCCAGTTCCTCGCGAGCAAGGAGTCGACGCAGGAGGAGTTCTTCCACACCTTCAATACGCTCCACAACGCCAACAAACAGATCGTGCTGTCCTCCGACCGGCCGCCCAAGCAGCTGGTGACCCTGGAGGACCGGCTCCGCAACCGCTTCGAGTGGGGCCTGATCACCGATGTGCAGCCGCCGGAGCTGGAGACGCGCATCGCGATCCTGCGCAAGAAGGCGGTGCAGGAGCAGCTGAACGCGCCGCCGGAGGTGCTGGAGTTCATCGCCTCCCGTATCTCGCGCAACATCCGCGAGCTGGAGGGGGCGCTGATCCGGGTCACGGCCTTCGCCAGCCTGAACCGCCAGCCGGTGGACCTCGGCCTCACCGAGATCGTGCTGAAGGACCTGATCCCCGGCGGCGAGGACGCGGCCCCGGAGATCACCGCCACCGCGATCATGGCGGCGACCGCCGACTACTTCGGGCACACCGTTGACGACCTGTGCGGCGCCTCGCGCAGCCGGGTGCTGGTCACCGCGCGCCAGATCGCCATGTATCTGTGCCGTGAGCTGACCGATCTGTCGCTGCCCAAGATCGGGGCGCAGTTCGGCGGACGGGACCATACGACCGTCATGCACGCCGACCGCAAGATCCGGGCTCTGATGGCCGAGCGGCGCTCCATCTACAACCAGGTGACCGAGCTGACCAACCGCATCAAGAACGGCTGACGCGGCGCGCGGCGCGGCTTTCGCGCCGGATTCCGCCCAGGGCGCTTCGGGAGGAACGACTCCCGCAAGCGCCCTTTGTCGTTCCAGGAACGCTCCGGCCGGGCTCCGCTCCGCCCGCCGGCCGCCTCGTCCCGGCCGACCGGCGCCCCGGCATCGCGCCGCCGACGCGGGCAGCCTGTTCGATTCCATGCCCTCGGACCCCGCTTCTCCACAGATCAGCGGCCGATCCACCGTCCACACCCTGGGGATGCCCCGGTTGTCCCGACTGTGTCCACAGGGGCGGCTGCCGGAACGGCATCAGGGGAGGTCAGCCGGGTGTGGAATTGTGACAATCGACAGTCCACAGACTGTGGACGACCGAGTTACCCACAGAGCGGGCTCCGCGTTGTCCACCGCCCGCCCACAGGCGAGGCCCCGTCACCCACAGCTTCTCCACACCCTCATCCACTGTTCGGCAAGGAAACGGGCGTGGTCACCGAGACGAGTGAAAGGCGTCACACCAACGAGCCGGGTTGGGCTGTGGGGAAGGTGGGTAAAACTGGGGACGCAGCTGGGGAGAACCGGGGCTCGCCTGTGCATCGGGTGTGCAGAACTCGGCGGCATCCACAGCGGAGCCTGGTTGTCCACCGCCGTCGCCCACAGGCCCGGTGGATAAAAAACCGATGTTGACCTGCGAGAAGTCAGTTGTCCACGGTTTCCACAGGGCCTACTACTACGACCACTTAGTTAGAGCGAGAAATTCGTTTCGAAGTGGGGCCTGTGCACAACCGGGCTCCGAGCCGCCCGACACCTCGGGCGCCGATTTGACCCCGAGCCGCACCGACTGTCGGCGGCGTACGTCAGACTGGTCTCCGGCGATTGCGCCGACGACGAAGGCCAGCAGGGCGAGCCAGCAACAGCAGGAGGCGGTTCCGGTGAAGATCCGGGTGGAGCGCGATGTACTCGCGGAGGCAGTGGCCTGGGCGGCCCGCAGCCTTCCGGCCCGTCCGCCGGTGCCCGTCCTCGCAGGGCTGCTGCTGAAGGCGGAAGACAGCACCCTCAGCCTCTCCGGCTTCGACTACGAGGTCTCGGCCCGTGTGTCGGTGGAAGCCGATGTCGAGGACGACGGCACGGTCCTGGTCTCCGGCCGCCTCCTCGCCGACATCTGCCGCGCCCTCCCCAACCGCCCTGTGGAGATCTCCAGTGACGGTGTGCGGGTGACCGTCGTCTGCGGCTCCTCGCGATTCACACTCCACACCCTGCCTGTGGAGGAGTACCCCGCTCTGCCGCAGATGCCGACGGCGACCGGCACCGTGCCCGGCGATGTCTTCGCCTCCGCCGCGGCCCAGGTGGCCATCGCGGCCGGCCGCGACGACACCCTGCCGGTGCTCACCGGTGTGCGGATCGAGATCGAGGGCGACACGGTCACGCTGGCCTCCACCGACCGCTACCGCTTCGCGGTCCGCGAGTTCCTGTGGAAGCCCGAGACGCCCGACATCTCCGCGGTCGCGCTGGTGCCCGCCAAGACGCTCCTGGACACCGCCAAGTCGCTGACCAGCGGTGACACCGTGGCCCTCGCGCTGTCCGGCTCGGGTGCCGGAGAGGGTCTGATCGGCTTCGAGGGCGCCGGGCGCCGCACCACGACCCGGCTGCTCGAAGGCGATCTCCCGAAGTACCGCACGCTCTTCCCGACCGAGTTCAACTCCGTCGCGGTGATCGAGACCGCTCCGTTCGTGGAGGCGGTCAAGCGCGTCGCCCTGGTCGCCGAGCGCAACACCCCGGTCCGGCTCACCTTCGAGCAGGGCGTGCTGATCCTGGAGGCCGGGTCGAGCGACGACGCACAGGCTGTGGAGCGCGTCGACGCCCAGCTCGACGGCGACGACATCTCGATCGCCTTCAACCCGACCTTCCTGCTGGACGGGCTGAGCGCGATCGACTCCCCGGTCGCCCAGCTGTCCTTCACCACGTCGACCAAGCCCGCGCTGCTCAGCGGCAGGCCGGCCATGGACGCCGAGGCGGACGAGGCGTACAAGTACCTGATCATGCCGGTGCGGCTCAGCGGATGAGCGGGTGTGGCCCACAGCTGAGCGGCAACCCCTGGGCGTAGGCTCGGACTCAGGTGCGAAACGCAATGGCTACGGCATAAAGGATCATTGATGGAGCTCGGTCTCGTCGGTCTCGGCAAGATGGGCGGCAATATGCGTGAGCGCATCCGCCGCGCAGGTCACACCGTCATCGGATACGACCGCAATCCGGATCTCGCCGACGTCCACAGCCTCGGCGACCTTGTGGACAAGCTCAAGGGACCGCGCGTGGTGTGGGTCATGGTGCCGGCGGGCATCGCGACCCAGACCACCCTCGACGAGCTGGCCGAGCTGCTGTCGCCCGGCGACATCGTGGTCGACGGCGGCAACTCCCGCTGGACCGACGACGAGAAGCACGCCGAGCAGCTGAACGCCAAGGGCATCGGCTTCGTCGACTGCGGTGTCTCCGGCGGCGTCTGGGGCCTGGAGAACGGCTATGCGCTGATGTACGGCGGTGCCGCCGAGCATGTGGCGAAGGTCCAGCCGATCTTCGACGCGCTCAAGCCCGAGGGCGACTTCGGCTCGGTCCACGCCGGGAGGGTCGGCGCCGGCCACTTCGCGAAGATGGTCCACAACGGCATCGAGTACGCGATGATGCAGGCCTATGCCGAGGGCTGGGAGCTGCTGGAGGCCGTGGACTCGGTCACCGACGTCCGCGAGGTCTTCCGCTCCTGGCGGGAGGGCACCGTCATCCGCTCCTGGCTGCTGGATCTCGCGGTGGGCGCCCTGGACGACGACGAGCACCTGGAGAAGCTGCGGGGCTTCGCGGAGGACTCCGGCGAGGGCCGCTGGACCGTCGAGGCCGCGATCGACAACGCCGTGCCACTGCCCGCCATCACGGCCTCGCTCTTCGCCCGGTTCGCGTCCCGCCAGGACGACTCCCCGCAGATGAAGATGATCGCCGCACTGCGCAACCAGTTCGGCGGCCACGCGGTCGAGAACAAGAAGTAACCAGCCCCCGTAAGGGAGCCGCCGGGGGAGGTCGGCGCGCCACCATGCATGTCACGCATCTGTCGCTCGCCGACTTCCGCTCGTACACCCGGGCCGAGGTCGCCCTCGGTCCGGGCGTTACGGCCTTCGTGGGCCCCAATGGCCAGGGGAAGACCAACCTCGTCGAGGCCGTCGGCTATGTGGCCACGCTCGGCAGCCACCGCGTCTCCGCAGACGCCCCGCTGGTGCGGATGGGCGCGGACCGGGCGATCGTGCGGGCCGCGATCGTCGAGGGCGACCGGCAGCAGCTGGTCGAGCTGGAGCTCAACCCCGGCAAGGCCAACCGCGCCAGGATCAATAGATCCTCGCAGGTCAGACCGCGCGATGTGCTCGGCATCCTGCGCACGGTCCTGTTCGCGCCCGAGGACCTGGCCCTGGTCAAGGGTGATCCGGGCGAGCGCCGGCGCTTCCTGGACGAGCTGGTCACCGCGCGCTCGCCGCGCATGGCCGGGGTCCGCGCCGACTACGAGCGGGTGCTCAAGCAGCGCAACACCCTGCTCAAGACCGCCGCGCTGGCCCGGCGCCACGGTGGAGGCCGCGGTTCCGGGGGCGACGCGGCGCTGTCCACCCTGGACGTATGGGACCAGCATCTGGCGCGGGCCGGTGCGGAGCTGCTCGCCCAGCGCCTCGAACTGATCGCCGCGCTGCGGCCGCTGGCCGACAAGGCGTACGAGCAACTGGCCCCGGGGGGCGGCCCGGTCGGTTTTGACTACCGCAGCTCCGTCGGTGACGGCCTGGCGGCCGCGGGCACCCGCGAGGAGCTGTACGAGCAGCTCTCGGCCGCGCTCACCGCCGCCCGCAAGCAGGAGATCGAGCGCGGGGTGACGCTGGTCGGCCCGCACCGCGACGATCTGATCCTGCGGCTCGGGGAGCTTCCGGCGAAGGGCTATGCGAGCCATGGCGAGTCCTGGTCGTATGCGCTGGCCCTGCGCCTGGCCTCGTACGACCTGCTGCGCGCGGACGTCCCGTGGGCGCCGGCCGGGCCTTCCGCCGAGGCCGGAGGGGCCGAGGCGGGGAGGCGGGCGGGCGAGCCGGTGCTGGTGCTCGACGACGTCTTCGCGGAACTCGACGAGCGGCGCCGGGAGCGGCTGGCCGAGTTGGTCGCGCCCGGCGAGCAGGTGCTGGTGACGGCGGCCGTGGAGGACGACGTCCCCAAGGTGCTGGCAGGCGCCCGCTACGCGGTGGCGGAAGGGGAGGTGCGGCCCCTGTGACCGAGCAGCCCGCACAGCCGCCCACCCCGCCGGAGCCCTCGGGGGTCGACCTGGCGCGGGTGGCGCTGCGCGCCGCCAAGGAGCAGGCGCGCGCCCGTGGTGCGGCGGCGCAGCAGAAGAAGCAGGCGCGTCGAGGGGGCTTGCGCTCCGGCGCGCGCGCCGACGGGCGCGATCCGCTTCCGCTCGGTGCCGCGATCAGCCGGCTGATCACCGAGCGGGGCTGGGAGGCCCCGGCCGCGGTCGGCGGGGTGATGGGCCGCTGGCCCCAGATGGTGGGGCCGGAGGTGGCGCAGCACTGCGAGCCTCAGCGGTACGACGAGGAGGCGCGGGTGCTGACGGTGCGGTGCGACTCGACGGCGTGGGCGACCCAGCTGCGGCTGCTGGCCCCGCAGCTGGTGGCCCGGCTCAACGCGGACCTCGGCCAGGGCACGGTCAAGCTGATCAAGGTCTTGGGCCCGGGCGGCCCGGCCCGCCGCTATGGATCGCTGCGCGCCCCCGGCAGTACGGGCCCCGGGGACACCTACGGCTGACGCGGCCCGTTTGTGCGCCTTCCGCGCGCTCCTGGGGCGCACCGGGAGCGCGGGCGGTGGGGTGGTCGTGCAGGGGGTGGCCGCTGGGGTGTCTGTCATGGTTGCCGGTGGTTGACGTCCCGAAGCGCTGAGTGGCGGTGTGAGCCTCTTGGACCCCGTCCCCAGATATGGGGAGTCGGTGACGACCGGTTCAGGGCGGCACATGCGGACTCAGGCACCAGCAAGCCCCCATTCTTGTCGGCGCTACCGGTAGACTGAGCGAGTACACCGTCGCCGCTTGCGCACCGAGCGCTCGCGGAAACATGTTGAACGACGCAGCCGCTCCCGCTTGCCCCGGAGACGGCTCGTGCTGTGCCAGAAAGGGCGCTTCGTGGCCGATTCCGGCAACCCCAACGAGAACAACATCCCGTCCGAGATCCCGTCCGAGGACGGCGACGAGGCTCTGGCCCCGCCGTCTTACGACGCCAGTGCGATCACCGTCCTGGAGGGCCTGGACGCGGTCCGCAAGCGACCCGGTATGTACATCGGTTCCACCGGTGAGCGCGGCCTCCACCACCTCGTCCAGGAGGTGGTGGACAACTCCGTGGACGAGGCCCTGGCCGGTCACGCGGACAGCATCGAGGTGACGATCCTGGCCGATGGCGGGGTCCGCGTGATCGACAACGGCCGCGGTATCCCGGTCGACCTGCACCCGGTGGAGAAGAAGCCGGCCCTCGAGGTCGTGCTGACCGTGCTGCACGCGGGCGGCAAGTTCGGAGGCGGCGGCTATGCCGTTTCCGGCGGTCTGCACGGCGTCGGCGTCTCCGTGGTCAACGCGCTGTCGACGAAGGTCTCGGTCGAGGTCAAGCGGGACGGCTATCGCTGGACCCAGGACTACAAGCTGGGCGTGCCCACCGCGCCGCTGGCCAAGAACGAGCAGGTCACGGAGACCGGTACGACGGTCACCTTCTGGGCCGACCCGGATGTCTTCGAGACGACCGAATACTCCTTCGAGACGCTGTCGCGGCGCTTCCAGGAGATGGCGTTCCTGAACAAGGGCCTGTCCATCTCGCTGACGGACGAGCGCGCGGCCCATGTGGACGAGGAGGGCAAGCCGCTCTCCGTGAAGTACTGCTACGAGGGCGGCATCGTCGACTTCGTGAAGTACCTGAACTCCCGCAAGGGGGAGCTGGTCCACCCCACGGTCATCGGCTTCGAGGCCGAGGACAAGGAGCGGATGCTCTCGGTCGAGATCGCGATGCAGTGGAACACCCAGTACACCGAGGGTGTCTACAGCTTCGCGAACACCATCCACACCCATGAGGGCGGCACCCACGAAGAGGGCTTCCGCGCCGCGCTGACGTACTTGATCAACAAGTACGCGCGGGACAAGAAGCTGCTCCGGGAAAAGGATGACAATCTCACCGGTGAGGACATCCGCGAGGGCCTGACCGCGATCATCTCGGTCAAGCTCGGCGAGCCGCAGTTCGAGGGCCAGACGAAGACGAAGCTGGGTAACACGGAGGCGAAGACCTTCGTCCAGAAGATCGTCCATGAGCACCTGGCCGACTGGCTGGACCGCAACCCCACCGAGGCGGCGGACATCATCCGCAAGTCCATCCAGGCGGCGACGGCACGGGTGGCGGCCCGCAAGGCCCGCGACCTGACCCGCCGCAAGGGGCTGCTGGAGTCCGCGTCACTGCCGGGCAAGCTATCCGACTGCCAGTCCAACGACCCGTCCAAGTGCGAGATCTTCATCGTCGAGGGTGACTCCGCCGGCGGCTCGGCCAAGGCCGGCCGCAACCCGCAGTACCAGGCGATCCTGCCCATCCGAGGCAAGATCCTCAATGTCGAGAAGGCGCGGGTCGACAAGATCCTCCAGAACAACGAGGTCCAGGCGCTGATCTCGGCGTTCGGCACCGGTGTGCACGAGGACTTCGACATCGGCAAGCTCCGCTATCACAAGATCATTCTGATGGCGGACGCCGACGTCGACGGCCAGCACATCAACACCCTGCTGCTCACCTTCCTCTTCCGCTTTATGCGCCCGCTGGTCGAGGCGGGCCATGTCTTCCTGTCACGCCCGCCGCTCTACAAGATCAAGTGGGGCCGGGACGACTTCGAGTACGCGTACTCGGACCGCGAGCGGGACGCGCTGATCCAGGCCGGCCGCGAGCAGGGCAAGCGCATCAAGGAGGACTCGGTCCAGCGCTTCAAGGGTCTGGGCGAGATGAACGCCGAGGAGCTGCGCGTGACCACCATGGACATCGATCACCGCGTCCTGGGCCAGGTCACCCTGGACGACGCCGCGCAGGCCGACGACCTGTTCTCGGTCCTGATGGGCGAGGACGTCGAGGCCCGGCGCTCGTTCATCCAGCGCAACGCCAAGGACGTCCGCTTCCTCGACATCTGAGTCGGCCCCGAGCAGCCGCAGACGACAGAAGGACTTGACCAGCAATGGCCGACGAGAACACCCCGAACACGCCCGAAGACCCCGCTCAGGGGTCCACCATCCGCGTCGAGCCGGTGGGCCTCGAGACGGAGATGCAGCGCTCGTACCTCGACTACGCGATGAGCGTGATCGTGAGCCGTGCGCTGCCCGACGTCCGGGACGGCCTCAAGCCGGTGCACCGGCGCGTGCTGTACGCGATGTACGACGGCGGGTACCGCCCCGAGAAGGGCTTCTACAAGTGCGCGCGCGTCGTCGGCGACGTGATGGGCACGTACCACCCGCACGGCGACTCGTCCATCTACGACGCCCTGGTGCGACTGGCCCAGCCGTGGTCCATGCGGATGCCGCTGGTCGACTCCAACGGCAACTTCGGCTCCCCGGGCAACGACCCGGCCGCGGCCATGCGCTACACCGAGTGCAAGATGGCGCCGCTGTCCATGGAGATGATCCGGGACATCGACGAGGACACCGTCGACTTCCAGGACAACTACGACGGGCGTAACCAGGAGCCGACGGTCCTGCCGGCCCGCTTCCCGAACCTGCTGATCAACGGCTCGGCGGGGATCGCGGTCGGCATGGCCACCAACATCCCGCCGCACAACCTCCGCGAGGTGGCCGAGGGCGCCCAGTGGTTCCTGGCGAACCCGGAGGCCACGCCGGAGGAGCTGCTCGACGCCCTCATCGACCGGATCAAGGGCCCGGACTTCCCCACCGGCGCCCTGGTCGTCGGCCGCAAGGGCATCGAGGAGGCGTACCGCACCGGCCGTGGCTCGATCACGATGCGCGCGGTCGTCGAGGTCGAGGAGATCCAGGGCCGCCAGTGCCTGGTGGTCACCGAGCTGCCGTACCAGGTCAACCCGGACAATCTGGCGCAGAAGATCGCCGACCTGGTGAAGGAAGCCAGGATCGGCGGCATCGCGGACGTCCGCGACGAGACCTCCTCGCGGACCGGCCAGCGCCTGGTCATCGTGTTGAAGCGGGACGCGGTCGCCAAGGTCGTGCTCAACAACCTCTACAAGCACACCGACCTGCAGACGAACTTCGGCGCGAACATGCTGGCGCTGGTCGACGGGGTGCCGCGCACCCTCTCGCTGGACGCCTTCATCCGCAACTGGGTCACCCACCAGGTCGAGGTCATCGTCCGCCGGACGCGCTTCAGGCTGCGCAAGGCGGAGGAGCGGGCCCACATCCTGCGCGGTCTGCTCAAGGCGCTGGACGCGATCGACGAGGTCATCGCGCTGATCCGGCGCAGTGACACGGTGGAGATCGCGCGTGCGGGCCTGATGGGCCTGCTGACGATCGACGAGATCCAGGCGAACGCGATCCTGGAGATGCAGCTGCGGCGGCTTGCCGCCCTGGAGCGTCAGAAGATCATCCAGGAGCACGACGAGCTTCAGGCCAAGATCAACGAGTACAACGCGATCCTGGCCTCGCCCGAGCGGCAGCGGCAGATCATCAGCGAGGAGCTGACCGCGATCGTCGAGAAGTACGGCGACGACCGGCGCACCAAGCTGATCCCCTTCGACGGCGACATGTCCATCGAGGACCTGATCGCCGAGGAGGACATCGTCGTCACGATCAGCCGCGGCGGCTATGTGAAGCGGACGAAGACCGAGGACTACCGCTCCCAGAAGCGGGGCGGCAAGGGCGTGCGCGGCACCAAGCTCAAGCAGGACGACATCGTCGACCACTTCTTCGTCTCGACCACCCACCACTGGCTGCTGTTCTTCACCAACAAGGGCCGGGTCTACCGGGCGAAGGCGTACGAACTGCCGGACGCGGGCCGCGAGGCGCGCGGCCAGCACGTCGCCAACCTGCTGGCGTTCCAGCCGGACGAGCAGATCGCGCAGATCCTGGCGATCCGGGACTACGAGGCCACGCCGTACCTGGTGCTGGCCACGAAGTCGGGCCTGGTGAAGAAGACCCCGCTCAAGGACTACGACTCGCCGCGGTCGGGTGGTGTGATCGCCATCAACCTCCGGGAGATGTATGACGGCCGGGAGGACGAGCTGATCGGGGCCGAGCTGGTTTCGGCCGCGGACGATCTGCTGCTGATCAGCAAGAAGGCACAGTCGATCAGGTTCACGGCCACGGACGAGTCGCTGCGGCCGATGGGGCGGGCGACCTCCGGCGTCAAGGGCATGAGCTTCCGCGAGGACGACGAGCTCCTGTCGATGAATGTCGTCCGGCCCGGTACGTTCGTGTTCACCGCCACCGACGGCGGGTACGCGAAGCGGACGAATGTCGACGAGTACCGCGTCCAGGGCCGCGGCGGCCTCGGTATCAAGGCCGCCAAGATCGTGGAGGACCGTGGTTCTCTCGTCGGGGCGCTGGTGGTCGAGGGGACTGATGAGATCCTTGCCATCACGCTCAGCGGTGGCGTGATCCGTACCCGTGTGAACGAGGTCAGGGAGACGGGCCGTGACACCATGGGCGTCCAACTGATCAACCTGGGCAAGCGCGATGCCGTCGTCGGCATCGCTCGGAACGCCGAGGCCGGTCGTGAGGCTGAAGAGGTCGAGGACGACTCCGAGACCCCGAGTGAGGCAGCCGAGGGGGCCGCGTCCGAGGCGGCCGAGGGCACACCGCCCCCGGCCGACGAGACCGAGGAGTAAGTCGTGAGTGGAGCCACGGGTGCCGCGGCGGGCGGCGGCGGAGCGGATGCCGGCCAGGGGCCGGTGCCGGGAGCCGCGCCGGCCGGGAGCGGATCATCCGCTTCGGCAGGCGCCCGTGGCCCCGCCACCGACTCCCATGGGGGTACCGTGACGGACATCAGGCAGCCGCAGCCGCCGTACGAGGGCTACCCGGGCAGCCCGCTGCCCGGTGAGCGGCCGGGTCAGCCACAGCCCGCGCAGCCGTACCACCCGCCGCAGGCCTACGCCCCGCCGAGCGTCGGCGGGGCCGCCCAGGGCGCTTCAGGGCAGCAGCAGACCGCGGTGCGCCGCCCGCGTACCGAGTCGGGCGCCCGCCCGGCCCCGCGCACGCGCAAGGCGCGGCTGCGGGTCTCCAGGGTGGACCCGTGGTCGGTGATGAAGGTCAGCTTCCTGCTCGCGATCGCGCTGGGCATCTGTACCGTGATCGCCGCGGCGGTGCTGTGGATGGTCATGGACGGGATGGGCGTCTTCAGCGCCGTGGGCGGGACGATCAGCGAGGCCACGGAGTCCAAGAAGGGCACCGGGTTCGACCTGGAGTCGTTCCTGTCGCTGCCGCGGGTGCTGGCCTTCACCGGGGTCATCGCCGCGATCAACGTGGTGCTGGCGACGGCGCTGGCCACCCTGGGAGCCTTCATCTACAACCTGTCGGCGGGCTTCGTCGGCGGGGTGGAGCTCACGCTCGCCGAGGACGAGTAGCGGCCGTCCGTAACCGATTTTGGGACAGGGCTGGTCGTGCGCTAATCTTTCGGTGCAGCGCGGGGCTATAGCTCAGACGGTTAGAGCGCTTCCCTGATAAGGAAGAGGCCACAGGTTCAAGTCCTGTTAGCCCCACCGGCGCGATCAGCCCGGGCGGAGATCCTTTATCCGTCCGGGCTGATTCCGTAGCGGCGCTCCGGCAGTTGGGAACGGCCGTCGGCCGGCCAATGCCGGGCATAGGTCACCGAACGGTATCGGCCGGTGTGTATCATCGGGCGCCAGAGGTCCCCTACGTCAAGGAAAGAGACGAGGTAGCGCGGTGAAGAAGCTTCTCCTGGTCGCACTGGCCGCCATCGGCGGGCTCCTCGTGTACCGCCAGATCCAGGCGGATCGCGCCGAGCAGGATCTGTGGACGGAGGCGACCGACTCCGTGCCCGCAGGTTCGGGTGTGTGAGACCAACAGCTCTGCACAGGGCCCCGACCGCTGGAGCGGTCGGGGCCCTGTCGGCTTTACTGGCGGCTGTCGCGGGAAACGCGGCAACCGCCTTCTTCATTCACTCTTGCAAATGAAAAGCTTGCATAAGCAAAGTTGAACGGGCTGTGCGGCCGGTACGACGAGGAGTGACCCGCGATGGATGACCGCAGCAAGGTCAGGACCGGCCTCGCCGCGGTGGCGGCGCTGTGCGCGGTGGCCACGACGCCGGGACCGGTCGGCCAGGCCTGGGCCGCACCCGCGGACGGGGCCGCCGGAGCGCGGCCGTACCGGACCGAGGGGACCTCCGTCCGGGGCACCAGCGACGCCGAGGGAGCCCCGCTGCTGAAGCCGGGGCGCGGCTACGTCGACAGCATCGGCGGGGGCGAGAAGCGGCACTACAGCGTCCAGCTGGACGCCACGTCCGGCGCGTATGTCTCGGCGGTCGCGGCGCCCCGGCCGGGGGCGGGCGTGGCCTCGTACCAGGACGGCGTCAAGGTGACGCTGGAGAGCCCCGACGGCGCCGTCTGCGACAGCTCCGACCGGAAGATCGAGGCGACCGGCGTGGCCTATCCGCTCGCCGACTACGCCGCGCGCCAGGTCCCGTCGGGTTCGGTGGCCTCCTGCCGGAAGGCGGGCCGGTATCTCGTCACGGTGGAACGCGGAGCCGGCTCCCAGGACCCCGCCGACTGGCCGCTGGAACTCCGGCTGATGGTGGAGCCGCGGGTGAAGGGCGGGGACACGGGGCAGGCCCCGGAGAGGAGTTGGCGCACCACGCCGCCCGAGCCGCCCCAGGGGAAGGCGCGGTGGCGGCAGGGCGGTACGGGGTTCAATGACGCGCGCCCGTTGTCGACAGGGGTGTGGGCGGATCAGATCAGGCCGGGCGAGACCCACTTCTACCGGGTGCCGGTCGACTGGGGACAACGGCTCGACGCCACCGCCGAACTGTCCGCCGCGAAGACCGGAGAGACGGCCGGTGTGAACGACGCACTCGGGCTTCGGGTCTTCAACCCGGCGCGCGGCCTGACGAAGAAGAGCTCCTTCGTCGCCTACGAGGGCCAGGAGGTGAGCGCGAAGGCGGACACCGCCCCTGTGGCATACGGCAACCGCACCGCGCGGGCGGAGTACTCGGTGCGCACGATGAGCTTCTCCGGGTGGTACTACCTGGCGGTCACGGTGAATCCGGACGTCGCGCGGTTCTTCAAGGGCACGGTGCCGCTCACCCTGCGGGTACGGATCTCGGGCACCGCGAAGGCCGGGCCGACGTACGACGGGGACGCGGTCCGGGCGGGCTTCGGCCTCACGGACGCCGACCGGCGGGAGGCCGCCCGGGGGCCGGCGACGGGGGACGACGCCATGGCCGTGGCCGCCGGCACGGACAAGGACCAGCTGCGACTGGTGGGGTATGTGAGCTACGCCGTCGGCGCGCTGCTGCTGCTCGGGCTCGGGGGGTGGACGCTGGCGGCCCGGCGCCGCGCCCCGGCCGCCGCGGCCCCGGCGGCCGGGCCGGGCAGGCACCGGCGGTACGGGCCGCCGCCTGCCTGGTAGTCGGCGGCTGCTCGGGAGGCGGCGCCCTGCCGGTAGTGGGTGCTCTGTCAGTAGTGGGTGCCTTGCCGGTAGTGGGCGCCCGGCTGGTGGGCGGCCACGGCCCGCGGCCGCTGGGTCAGCCCGCGGCCAGTAACGCCCATGTGCCGACCGCGAAGCACACGGCCGCGGCGATCAGGATCGCGATCGCCGCCTTCCGGGACGGTCCGGGGCGGCGTCGGGCGGTGGGGGGAACCTGCGGCTGCGGAGCGGTGTATGGACGAGTACGAGGGTATTCGTGCTGGGCCGCCGGAGCGGGAGTGGTGGCCGGAGTGGGAGTGGGGGTGGGCGTATGCGAGAGCTGAGGGCCTGGCTGTCGCGGATCGAGGGGGCTCTGCGGCGGCTGTGCGGGCCGTACGGGCCGCGGGGGCGGCGTGGGCTGCGCGGGCGCTTGCTGGGGGGTCTGCGGCTGCGGAATGCCGGAATACGGGGTCTGGGGGGCGTACGGGGGGTACGGGGTTTGGGGCTGCCCGGCCGGAAACTGCCCCGTCGGGTTCTGCCCGCTGGGCATCTGGCCGCTCGGGATCTGGCCGCTCGGGCTGTGGCCGGTGTGAGACTGCCCGGTACGCGGATTGGGGGTGTGCGGCTCGGGTGTTTGCGGCTGAGGAGCCGAGGGCGGTTGCGAGGCCGGGTACGGCGGTATCCCGGTGTGCGGCGTCTGGGGCTGCGGCGGGGGCAGTTGGAAGCTGCCGGTGTCCGACATCGACGGCTGCGAGACGGACGGCTCGGACGGCTGTGGCGGCATGGGCCCCTGGGGGCCCGGTGGCTGGGGCGTTGGGCCGCTGTGCGCACCGGCTGTGCCGGTGTCCGTGTTGGTGTCCGTGTTGGTGTCGGCGTTGATGTCTGCGTCCACCCGCCGGTTCGTCCGGAAGGGGCCCTCGGGCCCGAACCCCTCGGGGAGCGGCCCGAGATGGTCGAAGACCTCGATCATCTCGTCGTCGATGCCGGGTTCGGGCAGCATCTCGGCGGCCGTGAGGAGCGCCTTGCGTGCCCCCGTGGCCGTGCGGAACCGGTCCTCGGGATCGGGTTGCAGCAGATTCGCTATCACCTGCCACAGCGGCTCGGGCACCCCTTCGGGCGCGTTCGGCACGCCCTGCTCGAACACCTTGATCAGTGCGTCCGCGTCCGGTTTGTGCCCGCTGAGCAGATACAGCGCCACCAGCCCGACCGCGAAGAGATCCGCGGGGAAGTCCGGCTCCTCGCCCATCATCTGCTCTGGCGCGAAGTAACCGGGCGTCCCCATCACGAAGTTGGCCTCGGTGAGCCGGGGCTCCCCCTTCGTCAGCGCGATACCGAAGTCGGAAAGCCGCACATGCGGCCGGCCGGTCCCGGTGGCCTCCAGCAGGATGTTCGCGGGCTTGATGTCGCGGTGCACCACGCCTTCCGCGTGCACCGCCGCCAGGCCGGAGAGCAACTGGTCCAGCAGCGTGTACACATAGCGAGGCGGCAGCGGGCCGTAGTCGCCGATGAGGTGGGCCAGCGAGCCGCCGCCCACCAGGTCCATGGTGAACAGCACTTTGTCGTCGTCCGCGGCCCAGCTGTGCGGTGCCAGCACATAGGGGTGGTCGATGCGCAGCGCCTGTTCCCGTACGAACCGCAGCAGGGTGTGCGCGTCGCGCTGCTGCAGCACCTTCGCCGCGACGTAGCGGCGGCGCCGGTGGTCCCAGACGCGCCATACGGCGCCCACACCACCGCGCCCGATCGGGTCGACCAGTTCGTACCGGCCCGCGAAGATTTCACCCATCGCGCGGCCCCCGCCCACTCATCGGCTCGTCAGCAGTCCGTCAGCCCATCAGTTCTGGTGCGCCTCGTAGTGGGCGACCGCCTCGGCGGTCCGCCCGGCGCCGTACACCCGGAGGAACTCTGCCAGCTCCGGGTGGGTGGGGGCGAGGGTGTCGGCGGCGTCGATGATGTCGCCCGCGGCGGAGACGGAGCGCAGCAGCGACTGGATCTCGCGGACCACGCGGCGCACGGTGGGGGCACCGGTGCTCGCCGTGGCCTGTGTGGTGTTCAGCACGGAGCCGCCCGCGGACTTCTTGATCTCCTCCATGCGCTCGGCGGCCTCGGCCGCGCTGACCCGGCCGTCCGCCGCTTGGCTCGACAGCTCCTGCAGGGCCTGTACCCGCTGGACGACGGCCGGGTTGCCGATTTTGGCGCGCTGGCCGCTCATCAGCTGCGAGAGCATGGGGGCGGACAGACCGAGGACGGCGGCGAGGCGGGCCTGGTTGAGGCCCAGGTCGTCAATGAGACGGCGGAAGAGCGCCCCCAGAGGTTCCCCATACCAGCTGCGCTGCAGCTCCCGTGCGCGGGCGGTGGCATCCTGCTGTGCTGCGTCCATTCGCTCTCCCCTTCGCTTCGCTGCAGCGAATCTTGCGTGGCATCCTACGGAGGGCGCTAGGCGCGAGCGATACCCGGTCGGGAAAGGTGGCCACAACCAGGTATCCTGATCGGCGACGGGGCCTTAGCTCAGTTGGTAGAGCGCCGTCTTTGCATGGCGGATGTCAGGAGTTCGACTCTCCTAGGCTCCACTTTCGTCACCGGCCAGGACACCAGAGCGTGCCCTGGCCGGTTTGTCGTGCTCCCCATGCCCCGCGTGGGCCCTTGGCGCGGTTGGCTCGGCGCGGGCCCCGGAGGGCCGTTCCGGGGCATTGTCCTCTCATGTGTTGCCAGGTGTTGCCGCTCTTGCCGTTGTCGCGCGCAACATCTTTCGGATGCCCCACGCTGGGCTCAACTCGGGCAAGTGGCCCGGGAGTCGTCTGGTCGGCGCGATCCGCCGTGCGGGGAGACAAGATGCGTGAGCTGCGGCCATTGGGTGATGGTCTGAGCGAGGAATGCCGGGATTTCGCCTTGGCGCTGCGGGACCTGTTCAAGGGGCTGAACGTCTCGGTGCGCAGATATGCCGCGCGCAGGTACCGCGATCCGGGCACGCTCTCGCGCTATCTGAGCGGGACGCGCATCCCGCCGTGGGAATTCGTGCAGGACCTGTTCACCGATCTCGCCGAGCGGCGGGGCACCGCGGCGACCCCGGCCGCCATCGAGCTGGTGCGGGAGCTGCACCGGGCCGCGGTGCACACGAGCGGGTCGCCCGGTCACGCGATGGAGATCCTCCAGCATCAGCTGGCGGACGCCGACCGGGAGGCCCGGGCGTCCAGCGTGAAGGAGGACGTGCTGGGCGAGGCGTTGCTCGATCGACAGCACCGCATCGCCGATCTCGAGGTGCGGCTGAACCAGCTGGAAGCGGCGTGGGTGACGGAGCGCACGCGGGCGGACACGCTGGAGCTGGGCCTCCCCGATCACGCGGAGCTGATGAAGGAACGGGACATGCTCCAGCGTGAGGTGAAGCGCCTCACCGAGGAGCTGGAGGATGTGCGGCTGCGCGGGTTGCTGGCGGAGGACCGCTGCCAGATGCTGGAGCGGCAGCTGGCCATGGTGGAGTCCCAGCGCCCCGCGGCGGCCCCGCAGCCGGACGGGGTGCCCGACGCCCCCGCGGAGCCCGCGATGTCCAGGCCCTGCTCGGGGCCTCGGCCGAAGATCCTCGTGGTCGACGACCAGCACAACAACCTGCTGGCCATGGAGGCCGTGCTGGCCACGCTGGACCAGGAGCTGGTGACCGCGTCCTCGGGGCAGGAGGCCCTCAAGGCCCTGCTCGACCACGACGACTTCGCGGTGATCCTGCTGGATGTGCAGATGCCGGAGATGGACGGCTACGAGACCGCGGCTCATATCCAGCGGCGGCATCGCAACCGGGACATCCCGATCATCTTCCTGACCGCGATGGGTGCCGACCCGGAGCACTCCTCCCGGGGCTACGCGGCCGGTGCGGTGGACTACATCGCCAAGCCGTTCGACCCCTGGGCGTTGCGTGCCAAGGTCTCCGTCTTCACGGAGATCTTCTTGGAGAGGCGCCGGTACAGCGAGCGCGTCGCCACCCACTGACCGGCAGGGAGGGGCTGGGGAAGGGGGGAAGGGCGGGGGACGCCGTGGTCTCCCGCCCCTCGGGGCGCGCCGCAGTGGCCGGTCGGTCGGTGCGACCTCGGCCGACCCGACGCTTGCCCGGCGCCCGGCCCGGCTCAGCGCTCCTTCTCGTCCGTCTGCTTGGCCTGCGCCTCCGGGTCGAGTGCGGACTGGTCGCTGCCGTCCACCGACGTCAGCGGCTCGCGCCCGCTCAGCTCGGTCGCCGCCGGGGGCTCGACCAGCCAGTCGGGGTTGGCCTGCTTGTCCCACCACTTCCACGCGGTGAAGACACCGGCGCCCACGAGGCCGACGAAGACCGTGCGCTTGGCGATGCGCCCGGTGCGGTCCCTCCTGCGACGGCGCCTGGCGAGCTTGTGGATGTCGGCCGCGGTCACATGGTCACGCAGGGCGGCGAGGGCCGCGGCGCTGCGGGTGACGGCCTCCTCGCACACCGGCCCGGCCGTGGCGCGCGCCTCGGCCACCGCGTGCTGGACGCGCGGCGCGGTGTACCGCGCGGCCCGGCGCGCCGCCTTGCGGGTGCGGGTGGCGGCCCGGGTGGCGGCGGCGTCGACCCCTTGTGGCAGGGCGCCGCGGGCCTGGGTCAGCCGCGGCGCGATATGCACGTAGTACTGGCTGCCGGCGGCGTGGCGGGCCTGGTGCGCGGCGTGCGAAACCTTCGGCCCCAGCTGTGCGCGAGCCGTGTGCGCGTAGCGCGCGGCGGCGTCCTTGGCCGTGCCGGCGTAGGGCGCCACCGCCTCCGCTGCGTGCAGGACGCTGCCCTTGGCGGTGCCGGTCGCGGCTCGCACGCTCTCCATGCGGGTCACGGAATCCTCCTCCTCGGTGGCGGTGCTGCGGGTCCTGGAATGTTCTGCGCCGTCTCGTCTTTCCGTTTTATGGAACATCATGCCTATTTATGAAGATCATGCCTGCTCCCAGGACGCCGGGCACGCGCGGCCGGGCATCCGGGGCACGTACGGGTTCCCGTCCGGGTCGGCATGAATCGTGTGTGCCGCGCGCGGCTTCGTGGGTACGCGTCGTCGTGGCGTCCGTGCGAGGATCAAGGGACCGCAATGAAAACTATGGAAGGTAGATCGTGGCTGAGCAGCTCTACGCCACCCTGAAGACGAACAATGGCGACATCGTGGTCCGGCTGCTGCCGAACCACGCTCCCAAGACGGTCAAGAACTTCGTGGAGCTCGCCGAGGGCACCCGGGAGTGGACCCACCCGGCGACCGGCAAGCGGGCCAAGGAGAAGCTGTACGACGGCACCGTCTTCCACCGCGTGATCAGCGGCTTCATGATCCAGGGCGGTGACCCGCTGGGCAACGGCACCGGTGGCCCCGGCTACGAGTTCGCCGACGAGTTCCACCCGGACCTGGCGTTCAACAAGCCGTACCTGCTGGCGATGGCCAACGCCGGCCCGGGCACTAACGGCTCGCAGTTCTTCATCACCGTCTCGCCGACCGCGTGGCTGACCGGCAAGCACACCATCTTCGGCGAGGTCGTCGACGAGGCGAGCAAGAAGGTCATCGACGCGATCGCGGGCACCTCGACCAACCCGCGCACCGACCGCCCGCTCAATGACGTCGTCATCGAGTCGGTCGTCGTGGAGACCCGCGAGAGCTGACCTCGAGGCTGTATCGATATGCGGCTGCCGCCGCGTGGCGGGCCCGCACCGGGCCTCGCGGGACCGGCGGCGGGAACTCCGTGCCCCGCCTGTCCGTCTTGACGGCAGGCAGGCGGGCACGTGGGCCCGGTGCGAGCATGGAGTGCAGGGCAAGGGGAGACGATGGAGGACCAGGCGGTCTGCTGCTATCGGCATCCGCAGCGGGAGACCGGCATCAGCTGTGTCCGCTGCGAGCGGCCGATCTGTCCCGAGTGCATGATCAGCGCCTCGGTCGGCTTCCAGTGCCCCGAATGCGTGCGCGGTGGCGCGGGCTCCTCCGGCGGTCCCGTCCCGGCGAGGCACCCGGTGCGGGACGCCCGGCCGCGCACGATAGCGGGCGGCGCGCTCACCGCCGACCCGCGGCTGGTCACCAAGATCCTCATCGGCCTCAACCTCGCCGTGTGGTTCGTGGCGCTCGCGATCGGCGACCGGTTTGTGAACGCGCTCGATCTGGTGGGCCGGGCGTACGACCCGGGCGCGGCCGAACTGGTCGGGGTCGCCGAGGGCCAGTGGTACCGGCTGATCACCGCGACGTTCCTGCATCAGCAGCCGTACCACATCGCTTTCAACATGCTCTCGCTGTGGTGGCTCGGCGGGCCGCTGGAGGCGGCGCTCGGCCGGGCCCGCTATCTCACGCTGTATCTGCTGGCCGGCCTGGGCGGCAGCGCGCTGTCGTATCTGCTCGCCGCGCAGAATCAGCCCTCGCTCGGCGCCTCCGGGGCGATCTTCGGCCTGCTCGGCGCGACGGCGGTCCTGATGCGCCGCCTCAACTACGACATGCGGCCGGTCATCGCGCTGCTCGTGCTCAACCTGATCTTCACGTTCGCCTGGTCCGGCATCGCCTGGCAGGCGCACGTCGGCGGCCTGGTCGTGGGCACGGCGGTGGCGTACGGGATGGTGCACGCGCCGCGTGAGAAGCGGGCGCTGGTGCAGCGGGTCACCTGCGTGCTGGTGCTGCTCGCGATCGTCGCGGTGGTGTGGCTGCGGACGGTGCAGCTCACTGGCTGACCGGCCGATGCCGGCAGACTGTCGACTCAGCTGCCGCAGCCGCCGCATCCGCCGTATCGGGGATATCCACAGCGAAGTTGTCCACAGCGAGTGGCCGATCTTGTGCAAGCTGTGGAGAACATCAGTGCGGGCCCGCACTCATCTGCGTTTTCGCAGGCAGAGGCAGGTGTGAGCGGTCGAACGGATGTGCCCGGCCGATCACACCGGCGTCAATGCGGCGGAAGTTATCCACAGATCTTCTGAGTTTTCCCCGGCTGTGGATAACTCTGTGGACGACCGGGGCGCGGAGGATCGGAGAGCCGATCCTACTTCCACTGGGTGGAGACCACGAACCCGGCGGCGATGAAGCCGAAGCCGACCACGATGTTCCAGTTGCCCAGGGAGGCGACGGGCATGTCCCCGGTGGTCACGTAGAACATCACGATCCAGGCGAGGCCGATGAGGAACATCGCCAGCATCAACGGAGCCACCCACCGGCGGCCGCTGTGCAGGCTGATGTTAGTGGCCTGCTTCGCCGGCGGCGGCGTGAAGTCGTCCTTCTTGCGGATCCGTGACTTCGGCACGAGGAACTCTCCTGTCGATGCGCTGCGTGACCGCGCGGGATGGGTACGGACGGCACCGGGTCGGGGCTGGGACGGGGGACCACGCCCTTCACTCGGGGCGTCCGTTAGCGTAGTCCTTCCGCGGCGTCGTAAGGAGTAAGGGTACGTTGAGCAATTCCGCCGGCACCCCCAACCCGGGCCCCCGCCGCCCCGCCTTCCGCCCCGTGCGGCTGCTGACCGCCGCGGTCTTCGCGCTCGCCGGACTGATCTTCTGGACCAGTTTCGACACCGCCCAGGGCACCAATCTCCGCAGCGACGAGTCGATGCTGCGGCTGTCCGACCTCATCCAGGAGCGTAGCCGCAAGAACGCCGGGCTCGACGACAGTACCGCCCAACTGCGCTCGCGGGTCGACGCCCTCGCCCGCCGCGACAACGGCGCCACGGACGCCGAGCGCCGCAGGCTCGCGGCGCTGGAGCGGGACGCGGGCACCGAGAAGCTCACCGGAGCGGCGCTCTCCGTCACCCTCACCGACGCCCCGCCGAACGCGACGGCGAAGATCCCCGGAGTGCCCGAGCCCCAGCCCAACGACCTCGTCATCCACCAGCAGGACCTGCAGGCTGTGGTCAACGCGCTGTGGCAGGGCGGCGCGCGGGGGATCAAGGTCATGGACCAGCGGCTGATCTCGACCAGCGCGGTGCGCTGTGTCGGCAATACCTTGATCCTTCAGGGTCGGGTCTACTCCCCGCCGTACACCATCACCGCCGTAGGCGACCGGGGCAAGCTGCGCGCCGCGCTGGCCGCCTCCCCCACCATCGAGAACTACCGCAGCTATGTCGAGGCGTACGGGCTCGGCTGGAAAGTCGCCCAGCACGACAGGGTGACTCTTCCCGGCTACTCCGGCACAGTGGACCTGCACTACGCCCAGCCCCGGTGAAACGGATCCCCGCGAGGGGGATCCCGGCGAACGCGGCAGACGCGATGAACGCGATGAACACGGACGCGATGAACACGGACAGGTGTGCGGCCGATGAGGGTGCGACTGGTCGTCAGGACGCTCAGCGAGGTGTGTCTCACCGTCGGCACCCTGATCGTCCTTTTCGTCGTCTACGTCCTGTACTGGACCGGCGTCCGCGCCGACCGCGCGATGGACGGGGAGATCGACCGGCTGCAGGACCGATGGGCGACCGGGCCGGTCGCCGGCGCCGCGGCGCCGGCGCGCCAGTCCGAGCCGGAGCCGTACCGGGACGGCGCGTCCTTCGCCATCATGTACATCCCGCGCTTCGGCGCCGACTGGGTCAAGCCGGTCCTTGAGGGCACCGCGACCGACACCCTGAAGAAGGGGCTGGGCCACTACACGCGCACCGCCCCCCTCGGTGCCCGGGGCAACTTCGCCGTCGCCGGGCACCGCCGCACCTACGGCGACCCGTTCAAGGACTTCCCCCGGCTGCGCCCCGGCGACGCCGTGGTGCTCACCGACGGCACGACCTGGTACACGTACCGCATCGACAAGCGGCCGTACCGCACGCTGCCCACCGACGTCGGCGTCATCGACCCGGTGCCGCGCGCGTCCGGATTCCGGGGGCCGGGCCGCTATCTGACCCTCACGACCTGCGAGCCGGAGTGGGGGCACAGCCACCGGCTGATCGCATGGGCACATCTGGACGCCACCCGTCCAGTGACCGAAGGCAAGCCGGAAGCTTTGCTCGGCTGACCCACCGACCCCAGGCCCGGCCCTTTACTCTGGTGCTGCAATCGACTTCTTCGTCGTGAGTAGGGATGGCATGTACGGCTGGATCTGGCGGCATCTGCCGGGCAACGCATGGGTGCGGGCGCTGACTTCGCTCGTACTGGTGCTGGCGATCGTCTTCGTGCTCTTCCAGTACGTCTTCCCGTGGGCGGAGCCCCTGTTGCCGTTCAACGACGTGACGGTCGACGAGGGGATGGCGGGCCCCCGGTGAGCGCACGCATCCTGGTCGTCGACAACTACGACAGCTTCGTCTTCAACCTGGTCCAGTACCTCTATCAGCTCGGCGCCGAGTGTGAGGTGCTGCGCAACGACGAGGTGGCCCTCAGCCACGCCCAGGACGGCTTCGACGGCGTCCTGCTGTCCCCGGGCCCCGGCACCCCCGAAGAGGCGGGCGTCTGTGTCGACATGGTGCGGCACTGCGCGCGCACCGGCGTGCCGGTCTTCGGTGTCTGTCTGGGGATGCAGTCCATGGCCGTCGCGTACGGCGGGGTCGTCGGGCGCGCCGCCGAGCTGCTGCACGGCAAGACCTCGCTC
Organism: Streptomyces sp. LZ34; assembly: GCF_053890475.1. Lineage (NCBI taxonomy): Bacteria > Bacillati > Actinomycetota > Actinomycetes > Kitasatosporales > Streptomycetaceae > Streptomyces > Streptomyces sp. LZ34. The sequence continues at coordinate 6,423,950 of NZ_CM132680.1, read as the reverse complement.
GTGACACACGAGGGCACCGGCGTCTTCAAGGGCCTTCCGTCGCCCTTCACCGCCACCCGCTACCACTCGCTGGCCGTCGAACGGGACACCGTCCCGGACGAGTTGGAGATCACGGCCTGGACGGAGGCGGGCATCGCGATGGGGCTGCGCCATCGCCGACTACCCGTCGAGGGCGTGCAGTTCCACCCCGAGTCGGTGCTCACCGAGTGGGGTCACCGCATGCTCGCCAACTGGCTCGAGGAGTGCGGCGACGCGGGGGCGGTGGGGCGGTCGGCGGGCCTGGCCCCCGTGGTGGGGGCGGTCGGCGGCAAGGCCGGCGAGTGACCACACTGCGCCCCGAGCGCGAGGGCGCGACCCAAGGCGCCCAGGAGCCTGACCCATACGCGTCGTACGAGCCGAGTGAGCCGCACGACGCTTATGGGGACACGGACGCGTTCGCGGCGGCTGTGGAGCGGCTGGACGACCCCCTGACCGATCCGCTGCCGAGACCCTCGCCCGGACTCGTGCCGGGGACCGTGACCGGGCCCGCCGCGCGGCCTTCGGGGCCCGTCACCGGGCCCGCCGCCGGGCCTGCCACGGGGCCTTCGGCGGAGTCCATGACGGGGCGTACCACGGGGCCCATGACGGGGCCTATGGCAGGTCCGCTGCCGGGGGCCGCCAGAACGCCCGCTGCCGGGCCTGTGGCGGGGCGGGCGGCGCCATCCGTGCCGGAACCCGCCCCGGCCTCCGAGCGGCCCCCTGGAGGCCCGTCCCGGGCCCGCCACCGCCGAGCCGCCCACGCGGCACCCACCGGGCCCGCCACGCCCGCCGAGGCGGACGCGACGGCCGTGCTGCCGCCAGTGCCTGCGGCGGGGGCTCCGGCGCAGGCTCCGGCCGGGGCGGCGCCGGGCGGGCGACGGGCGGCGGACGACGAGACCGTGGCGCTGCGCGCGGTCCGGGCGGGGACTGCCGAGGGGCTCAGGGCCGCCGCCGCTCCCCCTCAGGGCGACGACCAGACGGTGCTGCTGCGGAAGGTCGGGGCCGGCCCCGCCGAGGCGGAGACCGGTGCGGGCCGGCACGGCGGGGGCGAGGCGGTCGCCGCGGACGGCCCGCAGGGGCCGCCGCCCGGGGGCCGGGCCGCCCGCCGGCGCGCCGCTCAGGAGGCGGCCAAACACGGCGGCGGCAGACGGGGCGCCCGCGCGGGCGAGGCGGACGACGGTACGGGCACCGCCACCGCGGCCGGGAGCGGGCCGCGGGCGACGGCGGCGGCGCCCCGCACCCGTATGGAGGCCAAGCGCGCCGCCCGGGCGCGCAAGGACAGCCCGGCCGTCGTCGTGAGCCGTCTCGTCGGTGAGCTGTTCATCACCCTCGGCGTGCTGATGCTGCTCTTCGTGACCTACCAGCTGTGGTGGACCAACATCCGGGCCCATCAGCAGGCGAACGGCGCCGCCAACAGTCTCCAGAAGAAGTGGGACCAGGACGGCGGGGGGAACCGGGATCCCGGCACGTTCTCGCCGGGCGAGGGGTTCGCGATCCTCTACATCCCCGAGCTGGACGTCAAGGCTCCGATCGCCGAAGGGATCAGCAAGCAGAAGGTCCTCGACCACGGCATGGTCGGCCACTACGGCAGCGGCAAGCTGAAGACCGCGATGCCCTGGGACAAGAAGGGCAACTTCGCGCTGGCCGGGCACCGCAACACCCACGGTGAGCCGTTCCGGTACATCAACCACCTCAGGCCCGGCGACAAGATCGTCGTGGAGACGCAGAACGCGTACTTCACGTATGAGATGACCAGCATCCTGCCGCAGACCCAGCCCTCGAACACGGGTGTGATCGGTCCCGTGCCGCCCGGCTCGGGCTTCACGGAACCGGGCCGCTATATCACCCTGACGACCTGCACCCCCGAGTTCACCAGCACATACCGCATGATCGTCTGGGGCAAGATGGTCGACGAGCGGCCGCGGAGCAAGGGCAAGCCGGACGCGTTGGTGCAGTGAGCGAGCACGGCCGGGGAAGCCGGCAGGACCGGGAAGCCAGAAAGACCCGGAAGACCGGGAAAAGGGGTACGACGCGGTGGCACGGACCGACCAAGACGAGCGGCCGGGCGAGCGGCCCGCCGCGGCAGCGCGGCAGCGCGGCACCCGCCGGGGCCGGATAGCCGCGGCCGTCGGCCTTCTGGGCGAGCTGCTGATCACCGTGGGGGTGCTCCTCGCCCTCTTCGTCGTCTACTCGCTGTGGTGGACGAATGTGCTGGCCGACCGCGAGGCGAAGAAGCAGGGCGACCGGGTGCGCCGGCAGTGGGCGCAGCAGGAGGGGCCCGGCCGGCTCGACACAAAGGACGGCATCGGCTTCCTGCATGTGCCGGCGATGCACAACGGCGAGGTGCTGGTCAAGAAGGGCACGTCGACGGAGACGCTCAACGACGGCGTCGCGGGCTATTACACCAAGCCGGTGAAGTCGGCGATGCCGTGGGACAAGAAGGGCAACTTCACCCTGGCGGCGCACCGGGACGGGCACGGCGCCAAGTTCCACAACATCGACAAGCTGCACAAGGGCGACCCGATCGTCTTCGAGACCCGGGACACCTGGTACATCTACAAGGTCTACGCGGAGCTGCCCGAGACCTCGAAGTACAACGTGCGGGTGCTCAGCCCGGTCCCGAAGGAGTCGGGGACGACGAAGTCGGGCCGCTACATCACGCTCTCGACGTGCACGCCGGTCTACACCTCGCGCCACCGCTACATCGTGTGGGGCGAGCTGGAGCGTACGGAGAAGGTCGACGCGGACCGTACGCCGCCCAAGGAGCTGCGCTGACCGCGCCTTGCCCGACGTACGGAGAAGCCCCGGCGCCCGATTCCCGGGCGCCGGGGCTTCTCGCTGACGCGACAGCTACCGCGCTATGTGGCGGGCCCGCCCGAGGGGCCGCCGAACGGGATGGTGCCGCCGTTGTCACCGCCCCCGTTGTCACCGCCTCCGTTGTCGCCCTGACCGCTCAGGAAGGTGGTCAGGTTGACGGCCTGGCCCTTGGGCACCTGCTGGCCCTCACCCGGGTCGGAGAACAGCACGGTGGAGTTCTCGTCTTCCGATCCACCGATGTTGCCGACAGTGAGACCGGCGTTCTCGAGGGCCTTCTTGGCGTCCTTGAGCTTCAGGCCGCGCAGCTGGGGCACCGCGACGTTGTCCTGCTGCTCGGGGGCCTTCGCGACGGTCAGGGTGACGATCGAGTTGGGCAGGACCTCCTGGCCGCCCTTGGGGGTCTGGTCGATGACCGTCCCCGCCTCGACGCCGGCGTTATCGACCTCCGTGGTCTGTACCTTCAGGCCCTTGCCCTCGAGCGTGGACGTGGCGTCCGCGACCTTCTGGGTGGTGACGTCCGGGACGACGATCTTCGCCTGCGCCCGGGCGACGGTCAGGGTGATCTCGGTGCCCCGCGCGACCTTCTTGCCGCCCTTGGGGTCCTGGTCGATGACCTTGCCCGCGGTCTGGTCCGACTCCTGGGTCGTCTGGTTGACCTTGAAGCCCTTGGCCTTGAGCTGCTCCTTGGCGCTCTCGAACTGGATGTTGATGACGTCGGGGACTTCGACCTTCTCGGCGGGCTTGGGGCCCTTGGACATGGTCACCTGGACCGTGCCGTTGCGCTCGATGGCCTCCTCGCCCTGCACGCTCTGCTTGCAGATCGTGCCCTTGTCCTCCTCGCAGAAGATGGGGCTGCCGTCCACCGCGACCTTGAAGTCCACGTTTTTCCCCTGCTGCCTGGCCTCGGGGAGGGTCAGACCGACCAGCCGCGGCACATCGACGCGGCCGCTGTCCTTGCCGCCGCCGAAGATCGCCTTTCCGATGAAGATCGCTCCGACCAGCACCAGGATTCCGGCCAGGACCAGCAGGACCGTCGAGAGCCTGCCCTTCTTCTCGGGCCCGCGCCTGCGGTCGGGGCGCTCGTCGTAGCCGAAGCCCCCGTCGTCGTCGCGCACCGGCGGCAGCATCGAGGTCTGGGCGCCGGCGTCCTGCGACCGCAGCATGGTCGTGGGCTGGTCCTCGCCGCCGTAGCCGACCGCGCCCAGCGCGGCGGTGGCGGCGACCGGCTGGCCCTCCAGGGCCGCTTCGATGTCGGCGCGCATCTCGTCGGCGGACTGGTAGCGGTAGTCCGGGTCCTTGACCAGGGCCCGCAGGACGATCGCGTCCATCTCCGGGGTGATCTCCGGATCGAACGTGCTCGGCGGCTGGGGTTCCTCCCGTACGTGCTGATAGGCGACGGCGACCGGCGAGTCGCCGATGAACGGGGGGCGCACGGTCAGCAGCTCGTACAGCAGACAGCCGGTGGAGTAGAGGTCGCTGCGCGCGTCGACGCTCTCGCCCTTGGCCTGCTCGGGGGAGAGGTACTGGGCGGTGCCGATCACGGCGGCGGTCTGCGTCATGGTCATGCCGGCGTCGCCCATGGCCCGGGCGATGCCGAAGTCCATCACCTTGACCTGGCCGGACCGGGTGAGCATGACGTTCGCCGGCTTGATGTCGCGGTGGACGATGCCGTTGCGGTGCGAGTACTCCAGGGCCTGGAGGATCCCGGTGGTCATCTCCAGGGACCGCTCGGGGAGCAGCTTTCTGCCGGAGTGCAGCAGCTCCCGCAGGGTGGACCCGTCGACGTACTCCATCACGATGTACGGGATCGAGACACCGTCGACGTAGTCTTCGCCGGTGTCGTAGACCGCGACGATCGCGGGATGGTTGAGCGAGGCGGCCGACTGGGCCTCTCGGCGGAACCGGGCCTGGAAGGACGGGTCACGGGCCAGATCGACCCGGAGCGTCTTCACGGCGACAGTGCGGCCGAGGCGGGTGTCATGCGCGAGGTAGACCTCGGCCATGCCGCCGCGGCCGAGCACAGAGCCCAGCTCATACCGGCCGCCGAGGCGACGCGGCTCTTCCATAGCTACTCCAGCCCTCTTCCGTCATTCCCGGCCGCACCCGTGGGGGCCCGGCGGTGTGCTGCTCGGGCATACCGTACCCGGGACGCCGTGCCGGACCCGGCCTCGGTCGCTACTTGATACGTGACCGGTACGACGACGTGCGGGATCGGCGCCAGGACGTGACCGGGGTCACTTCTCGCCGGCGAGCACCGCCTTCATCACGTCCTTGGCGATCGGCGCGGCGAGCTTGCCGCCGGCGATGTCGTCGCGGACGGTGTCGGAACCCTCGACGACGACCGCGACCGCGACCGGGGAGGAGCCGTCCTTGGCCTTGGCGTAGGAGAGGAACCACGCGTAGGGGTTCTTGCTGTTGGCGACGCCGTGCTGGGCGGTGCCGGTCTTGCCACCGACCGTGACGCCCGGGATCCTGGCGGCGGTTCCGGTGCCGACCTGGACCACCGTCTCCATGATGTCCTGCAGCTTGCGGGCGTTGTCCTCGGAGAGCGGCTCGCTCATCTCCTCGGGCGAGGTCTGCTCGATGACGTTCAGGTTCGGGGCGCGCAGCTTGTCGACCATGTACGGCTTCATGAGCTTGCCGTCATTGGCGACCGCGGCGGCGACCATGGCCATCTGCAGCGGGGTGGCGCGGGTGTCGAACTGGCCGATGGCGGACATGGCGTTGGACGACGGCTCCATGTCCTTGGGGTAGACGCTGGCGTCGGCGCGGACGGGGGTGAACACCTCGTTGTTGAAGCCGAACTTCTCGGCCTCCTCGCGCATCTTGTCCTCCTTGAGGTCGGCACCGATCTTGCCGAAGACGGTGTTGCAGGAGTAGCGCAGGGCGACGCGGAGGCTGGCGTTCCTGCAGGGGATGCTGCCCTCGTTCGGCAAGGGCTTGGTGGTGCCCGGCATGATCCACGGCAGCGGCGAATCGGTGGGGTCGTCGACGTTTTTGTACAGGCCGTTCTCCAGCGCCGCGGCCGCGGTGACGACCTTGAAGGTGGAGCCCGGCGGGTAGGTCTGACGCAGCGCCCGGTTGAGCATCGGCTCGTCCGGGTTGTTCTTCTTGAGGAGCGATTTCCAGGCGGCCGCGTCCTTCTTGCTGGCCCCCGCGATGGTGGAGGGGTCGTAGCTGGGGGTGCTGGCGAGCGCGAGGATCTTGCCGGTGCGCGGGTCGATCGCGGCGACGGCGCCCTTCTTGTCGCCCAGGCCCTTGAACGCGGCTTCCTGCGCCTTGGGGTTCAGGGTGGTGATGACGTCACCGCCCTTCTTCTCCTTGCCGGTGAGCATGTCGATGGTCCGGTTGAAGAAGAGGCGGTCGTCGTCGCCCGTGAGGATGCCGTCCTCGAGGTTCTCGATCTGGTTGGTGCCGTAGACCTGCGAGGCGTAGCCGGTGACCGGCGCCCACATCTCGCCGTCCTTGTAGGTGCGCTTGTACTTGTAGTCGATGCCGTTGGTCTCGACGGACCCCGTGATGGCGTCGCCGCCCTCGACGATGATGTTGCCGCGCGCTTGGCTGTAGCGGGCGATGTCGAGGCGGTGGTTCTTCTTGTGGTTCTTGAGCTCGTCGGCCTGGACGTACTGGATCCAGTTGTCCCGCAGCAGCAGGGCGAAGACGAGGAGTCCGCAGAAGATCGCGATTCGGCGCAGGGGCTTGTTCACGGTCGGACCACCTGGGTCATCTCGGCGTCGGTGGACGGGGCGGGGGCCGGTGCCGGGCGGCGGGCGGTGTCGCTGATCCTGATGAGGATCGCGATGAGCGCCCAGTTGGCGAGGACGGACGATCCGCCGTAGGCGACGAACGGCATGGTCATACCGGTCAGCGGGATCAGGCCCATCACACCGCCGGCGACGACGAAGACCTGGATGGCGAAGGCCGCGGACAGACCGATGGACAGCAGCTTGCCGAACGGGTCGCGGGCGGCGAGGGCGGTGCGTACGCCGCGCTCCACGATCAGGCCGTACAGCAGCAGGATCGCCATGGTGCCGGCCAGGCCCAGTTCCTCGCCCACGGTGGCGAGGATGAAGTCGGAGTTGGCGGCGAAGCCGATGAGGTCGGAGGCGCCCTGGCCGAGGCCGGTGCCGAAGACGCCGCCGGAGCCGAAGGACATCAGGGCCTGGGCGATCTGGTCGGTGGTGGCCCAGCTCGGGGGGTGTTCCTGATAGACGGCGAAGGGGTGCAGCCACGCCATCACACGGATCTTGACGTGCGGTTCGAAGGACGCCACGCCGACCGCGCCGGCCGCTGACATCAGCAGACCGAAGACGATCCAGCTGGTGCGTTCGGTGGCGACGTACAGCATGACGACGAACATGCCGAAGAACAGCAGCGAGGTGCCCAGGTCGGTCTCGAAGACCAGGATCAGGATGCTCATCGCCCACACGACGAGGATCGGGCCCAGGTCACGGCCGCGCGGCAGGTACAGGCCCATGACGCGGCGGCTGGCCAGGGCCAGGGCGTCCCGCTTGACCATCAGGTAGCCGGAGAAGAACACCGCGATGATGATCTTCGCGAACTCGGCGGGCTGGATGGAGAAGCTGCCGACCCTGACCCAGATCCGGGCGCCGAAGACGGGCGGGAAGAAGACCGGGAGGATCAGAAGGATCAGCGCGCCGACCATGGAGATGTAGGTGTAGCGCTGCAGGATCCGGTGGTCCTTGAGGAAGACCAGCACGCCCACGAACAGGGCCACGGCCATAGCCGAGTAGATCAGCTGGTTGGGGGCCGCGGCCGAGAAGACCTGATCGATGTTCTTGGCGCGCTGGGCCAGCCGCCGGGACTGGTCGAGACGCCAGATGAGCACCAGGCCGAGGCCGTTGAGCAGGGTCGCGATCGGCAGCAGCAGCGGGTCGGCGTAGGGGGCGAACTTACGCACCACCAAGTGGCCCACTCCGGCCAGCAGGCCGAGGCCCAGGCCGTAGCTGAGCATGCCCGAGGGCAGTTCGTCGCTGAGCGCCAGGCCCGCGTTGGCGTACGCGAAGACCGGGACGATCACCGCGAAGACCAGCAGCGCCAGTTCGGTGTTGCGCCTACTCGGCGGACCGACCGTGCTGATGGTGGTCGTATTGGTGGTACTGCTCATGGATCAACGGCCCCCTACGGCTTCACTGCTGGGTGCTGCTGCACTGCGGGACCAACTTCTGCTCTTCCTCGGAGAGGGTGGGGCCGGGCTTGGGCGTGGCGGTGGACGAGGGCGTGGACGAGGGCGACTTCGAATTCTTGTCGTTCGTACTCGGCTGCTGCGGCTGTCCCGGCGCCGGCGGCGTCGTGGCCTCGCCCGCGCGCGTCGTGATCTCGTTGTCGGTCTTGGCCTTGTCGCCGGAGGCCCCGCCGGTCTTGCCCTTGTCCTTGGTCAGGTCCTGCTGCTTCTCCTCGGCCTGGCGCTGCTCGTCGGACTTCTTGCAGGCGCTGGCGAGGGTGGCCAGGTCCTTGGTCTTGTTCTTGGCCTGGCTGAGGCTGCCGACCGCGATGGTGTCCTCGACCCGGCTGCGCTGGTCCACCGGGAGGTACTTGAGTTCGATCTCGCGGTGGTCCTCATGGACCTTGTTGAGCTCGATCCAGGCGAGGTCCTGGCTGATGCCCTGGTAGATCGCCACGTGGTCGCCGTTGGCGCCCACGTAGTACTGCTTCTGCGTCCAGCGGTAGCCGCCGTAGAGGCCGCCGCCGATGACCGCGAGACCCAGGACGATGTACAGCGACCGCTTGATCCACTTCTTGCGGCCGCCCTTCTTGGCGAAGTCGCCGTCCGCGTACGCCCCGTAGCTGCCCTCGGGCGGGCCGCCGAGCGACGGGTCGCCGCTTCCCGGCGGGCCGAAGGCCCCCTGGGCCTCCCCCGGCTGTGCCACGCCCCGGTTGCGCCCGAGCTCCGCGGCGCGGCCGGCGGGGGTGTGCGCGGCGCCGCCGTCCCCGAGGGGGGTCTGGTTCTCGGCGACCGCGCCCACGATGACGGGGGTGTCGTTGAGCTGCCCGGCGAGGGTGTCGCCGCCGTCGACGTCGAGGACGTCGGCGACGATGCAGGTGATGTTGTCGGGGCCGCCGCCGCGCAGCGCGAGCTGGATGAGCTCCTGAATGGTCTCGTGCGGGCCGTGGTAGCTGGCGAGGGTGTCCTCGAGGGTCTGGTGGCTGACCACGCCGGACAGGCCGTCGGAGCAGATCAGATAGCGGTCCCCGGCCCGGACCTCCCGGATGGACAGGTCGGGCTCGACGTGGTCGCCGCTGCCCAGGGCGCGCATCAGCAGGGAGCGCTGCGGGTGGGTGCCCGCCTCCTCCTCGGTGATACGGCCCTCGTCGACGAGGCGCTGCACCCAGGTGTGGTCCTGGGTGATCTGCGTGAGCACGCCGTCGCGCAGCAGATACGCGCGCGAGTCGCCGACGTGGACGAGGCCGAGCCGCTGGCCGGTCCACAGCAGGGCGGTGAGCGTGGTGCCCATGCCCTCCAGCTGCGGGTCCTCTTCGACCATGATGCGCAGCTGCTCATTGGCGCGCTGAACGGCGCTGCCCAGGGAGGTCAGGATGTCCGAGCCCGGGACGTCGTCGTCGAGCTGGACGAGAGTGGAGATCACTTCCGAGCTGGCGACCTCACCGGCGGCCTGGCCGCCCATGCCGTCGGCGATGGCGAGCAGCCGGGGGCCGGCGTAGCCGGAGTCCTCGTTGCCCTCCCGGATCATGCCTTTGTGCGATCCGGCGGCGAAACGCAGTGACAGACTCATGCGCACCTCGCCCGTCGGCTCCGGGTACAGCCCCTTGCCAACCACGCTGCCCACCCTCCGGTCGTCATGGTCGTACTACTTCCGCAGCTCGATGACGGTCTTGCCGATACGGATCGGCGCGCCCAGCGGAATCGGTGTCGGTGTGGTGAGTCGGGTCCGGTCGAGATATGTGCCGTTGGTGGACCCGAGGTCCTCGACGATCCACTGGCCGTCGCGGTCCGGGTAGATCCTGGCATGCCGGCTGGAGGCGTAGTCGTCATCCAGCACGATGGTCGAGTCATGGGCCCGGCCAAGGCTGATGGTCTGCCCCTGGAGGGCGACCGTGGTGCCCGCGAGCGTGCCCTCGGAGACGACCAGCTTGGTGGGGGCGCCGCGGCGGCCGCGGGCCGCGCCCCGGCCGGCCGGCTGCTGGCGCTGGGGCGGAGGCGTCGCCTGCCGCTGCTGCGGCCGGTCGGGGGCGCCGCGCCGCGCCGAACCGCGCTGCGTCACGCGGGTCCCGAACAGGTCGCTACGGATGACCTGGACGGCCACGATGACGAACAGCCACAGTACGGCGAGGAAACCCAACCGCATGACCGTGAGGGTCAGCTCTGACATTGCCCCCGCTTCACCCTTCGGCTTGCCGGTAAACGATGGTGGTGCTGCCCACGACGATGCGCGAGCCGTCGCGGAGCGTAGCGCGTGTGGTGTGCTGTCCGTCTACCACGATGCCGTTGGTCGACCCCAGATCCTGGACGGTCGGGGGCGTTCCGACCCGGATCTCGCAGTGTCTGCGCGAGACCCCCGGGTCGTCGATCCGTACGTCGGCGTCGGTGCTGCGGCCCAGGACCAGGGTGGGCCGGGAGATCTGGTGGCGGGTGCCGTTGATCTCGATCCACCGGCGGGTCTGCCCGTACGGCTGCGCACCGACGCCGGGACCCGCCGCGCGGGGCGCGGAGCGGGCGCCGGGCGGCGGCGCGGCGGGCATGGGAGGTGCGCCCGCGGGCTGCGGGGGGTAGCCGTAGCCGCTGCTGGGGCGCTGCTGGGGCGCGGCGGCGGCGGCGCGGCCCCCCTGCGGGCTCTGGGACTCGCTCGAGGCCAGGGTGCGGCTGCGCACGCGGTACAGGCCGGTGTCGAGGTCCTCGGCCTTCTGCAGGCTGACCTTGATGGAGCCCATGAACGTGTAGCGCTGCTGCTTGGCGTAGTCGCGCACCATGCCCGCGAGCTCATCGCCTAGCTGGCCCGAGTACGGGCTGAGCCGCTCGTAGTCGGGCGCGCTCAGCTCGACGATGAAGTCGTTGGGGACGACGGTCCGGTCGCGGTTCCAGATGCTGGCGTTGTTGTCGCACTCACGCTGGAGCGCACCCGCGATCTCGACGGGCTGGACCTCTGACTTGAACACCTTGGCGAAGGTGCCGTTCACGAGACCCTCGAGACGCTGCTCGAAGCGCTTCAGTACTCCCACGGGGCACCTCCTTCCTCAGTCGTGCTCAGTGTCGTCCTCATACTGCTTACTGATCGTATCCACGCGTCGGGAAATCGGGTGGTTCCCCTTCCTGGCCCTGCGGAGCAGTGTCACCTCTCACAGGGATCGTAGAGGTGCCTTCCTGACAGTGTCCCGCAACCGGGTCGCTATCCGGTCGGGCGGGTGCGGGGGCGTCGGGAACGTGTGTGAATCCACCCTGGACGGCGTGCTAATGTTCTGGATGTCGGAAGGCGCACCGCACAGACCAGCCAAACCGGATTGATCGGTTCGGGAAGTCGGTGGTGAATCGGTCGACAGCACCCATGCGCGGGTGGCGGAATAGGCAGACGCGCTGGATTCAGGTTCCAGTGCCCGAAAGGGCGTGGGGGTTCAACTCCCCCCTCGCGCACCAGTCGGAGCGGGCCTCTCCTGTGTGACGAAAGTCGCGCCGGAGGGGCCCGTTTCGCGTTTGGGGCGCGGCTTCGGGTGCGTGCGTTTCGGGTGTGGGTTTTGGCGCGTCTCTTCGGGTGTGCCGCAGGTCACGGCGCCTTCGGTGAACCGGCCCGGTGGCGCGGTGCGTACGCCCCGGTTCCGGCCGCGGCTGAGCCGCGTTCATATCGGTGGGCCGGGTGCCCATGTGCCCATGTGTGGGGCCTCCCCCGTTGGGCGCTGTCACGGTCCTCACGGTGCGTGGCGGCGCAGGGTACGGGGGAGGCCCTCGGGCCCCGCCGGGCGGTCGGGCCGGCGGCGGGCGGGTGTTGGGGGAGCCGCGATCAGGTACGGGTCAGGCGGCGAAGCGGGCGGCGAGGGTCTTGGCCTTGGCGCCCGCGTCCTCGTGGGCCTTGGCCTTGGAGGCGTCGGAAAGTTCGACCAGGTCGGCCATGGCCGGGTTGGTGCGGGCCAGGGTCAGCTCCGGCACGATGAACTCGACATCGAGGGAGAGCATCTCGGTCAGCGCCTTGTCCAGGTAGTTGAGGACGAACTCGAAGCTCTCGCGCGGGGTGCCGGGGCCATAGCCGCCGCCACGGCTGGCGACGACGATCGTCGGGGTGCCCGCCGTGGTGGACGGCTGGGCCATCGAGGTGCGGCCCGCGATGATCACGTGGTCCAGCCAGGCCTTGAGGGAGGAGGGGATCGTGAAGTTGTACATGGGGGCGCCGATCACGACCGCGTCGGCCCGCTCCAGCTCGGAGGCCAGGGTGTCCCGCAGGGCGAAGGCGGCCTCGAGCTCCGGCGTGCGCTGCTCGGCGGGCGTGAAGCCCGCGGCGGCGGCGAGGCCGTCCAAGTGCGGCAGGGGCTCGGCGGCCAGGTCGCGGTAGATGACCGTGCCGCCCGGGTGCTGGGCTTCCCACTCCTTGCGGAAGGTGGCCGTCACGGCGCGTGAGGCGGAGGCGTCGGCCGGGAAGAGGGAGCTGTCGATGTGCAGAAGCGTGGGCATGAGGACCTTCCGAAAATAACGGGGCTCGGTGCCGGTCCGGCTTCGTGGCCGGCCCGGACGGTGAGCGCGAAGAATTTCTACGTAGCTATGAATAGCATAGGAGCTTACTTTTCCGCAGTATGGGTTGAGGTGGCAGTACGCTGTGCTGCATGGCGGGAGGCGGCGGGCGCGCGGAGCACGACGAGAAGACGTGCATGAGGGTCGACGGGGGGATGACCCGCGTCTTCGAGTTGTTCGGCAAGCGGTGGACCGGGCTCATCGTGACCGTCCTGGTCGAGCGGCCCGCGTACTTCGCCGAGCTGCGGCGGGCCATCCCGAAGATCAGCGAGCGCATGCTGACCGACCGGCTCACGGAGTTGGTGGCGGCGGGGCTGGTGCTGCGGGAGGTCGATCCGGGGCCGCCGCTACGGGTCACCTACCGGCTGACGGAGAGCGGCAGAGCGCTGGAGCCCGCCCTGGACGAGCTGGCCCGGTGGGCGGGGCGGTACATGCCCGAGGGCGGGGAATGCCCGTAACGGGCGCACCGGGCTGAGCCTCTGAGCAGGGCATTCGCGTCGATCGGCGAGGTTATCCACAGGCCGTGACGGGTTTTCGCGGAGCGCTGTACGGTCATGGCAGTCGAAGTCTTCGGTGGCCTTCGTTCGGGTTCGGTCGTCTGCGATATCTGCGATGTATGCGATATCCGCGAGATGGCCGGTGTTTGGGCCGGCGGGGAAACGGGGGCGCGTGATGAACGGGGGGCGCTTGATGGCGGACGGCGAGAGCGGCGAGGAGACGGTGCGGCGGCTGCCGCATGTCCCGGGGTTCGCCAGGTGGCCGGGGAGCGGCGCGGCCCGGCAGGAGGGGAAGGCGCTGCGGGAGCGGGTGCCCCGCTCGGCCCACCGCGAGCTGCCGCGGGGCGCGGGGCGGCCGGACGCGGTGGAGGCGGTCGAGCGGTCCAACGCCGGGCGGCTGCCCGAGCTCACGCCGATCCGGGTCGGGCGGATGGCCGCCTCCCCCTTCTCCTTTCTGCGCGGGGCGGCCGGGCTGATGGCCCATGATCTGGCGGCCACGCCGGTGACCGGTGTCGGGGCGCAGATCTGCGGGGACGCACACGGCGCCAACTTCGGTCTGTACGGGGACGCCCGCGGCGGCCTGGTCATCGATCTCAATGACTTCGACGAGACCATCCACGGCCCGTGGGAGTGGGACGTGAAGCGGCTCGCCGCCTCGCTGGTGCTGGCCGGGCGGGAGACGGGCGCGGACGAGGACACCTGCCGGGCGGCGGCCCATGACACGGTGGGCTCCTACCGGCGCACGCTGCGGCTGCTGTCGAAGCTGCCCGCCGCCGACGCGTGGAACGCGATCGCGGACGAGGAGCTGGTCTCGCACGCGGACGCCAAGGACCTGGCCGGCACGCTGGAGCGGGTCTCGGAGAAGGCACGGCGGAACACGAGCGCGCGGTTCGCGGCCAGGTCGACGGAGGCCGTGCCGGACGAGCGGCATCCGTCCGGTCGACCGGTGGCGCGGCGCTTCGTGGACGCGCCGCCGGTGCTGCGACGGGTGCCGGACGCCGAGGCGGCGGCCGTGGCATCGGCGCTGGGCGAGTATCTGGGCACGCTGCCCGAGGACCGGCTGCCACTGCTGGCCCGTTACACGGTGCACGACGTGGCGTTCCGGGTGGTGGGCACCGGAAGCGTGGGGACGCGGTCGTATGTGGTGCTGCTGCTCGACCACCGGGGCGAGCCGATGGTGCTGCAGATCAAGGAGGCACGGCCGTCCGCGCTGCTGCCGTATGTGGTGCGGGCCGGCTTCGAGGTGCCCGCCGTCGCGCACGAGGGGCGGCGGGTGGTGCTCGGCCAGAAGCGGATGCAGGTGGTCAGCGACATTCTGCTGGGTTGGGCCACGGTCCAGGGGCGCCCCTATCAGGTGCGGCAGTTCCGCAACCGCAAGGGGAGTGTGGACCCGGTGGCGCTGGCGGCCGACCAGATGGACGACTACGGGCGGATGACGGGCGCGCTGCTGGCGCGGGCGCATGCGCACAGCGTGGACCCGCGGCTGCTCTCGGGGTACTGCGGCAAGGGGGAGGAGCTGGACGAGGCGGTGGCCGAGTTCGCGGTGGCGTACGCGGACCGCACGGAGGAGGACCATGCGCGGCTTGTCGCCGCCGTGCGGGGCGGGCGGATAGCGGCCGAGTTGGGGGTGTGACACCTCCCCGGTCGTGCCGCCGCCGGACGTAGGCTGAGCGGGTGACGAACCCGGAAGCGCAGCAGCAGGCCCGGCAGCCGGTGCCGGAAGCAGAGCCCCAGGCTGAATCGCAGGAGCGATCACACACCCGGCCCGAAGCTCTATCAGAGGAGTCGTCGAAGGCGGCGGGTGTGCCGTCGGACGCGGACGCGGACGCGGGCACGGACGCGCATGCGGACGCGGAGGCGGAGCCCACCGCGCGGCTTGAGCGGGCCGTGCGGGCGGCGGAGCAGGCGCTGATCGAGTTCGAGATCGCGGTGGAGACCTTCCGCATCGAGGTGGAGAACTTCTCCCGGCTGCACCACCAGCGGCTCGGGCCGATGTACTCGCGCCTCGACGAGCTGGACGCGCTGATCGCCGAGGCGGTGGCGGCGCGCACCAAAGACCCCGAGGACATCCGCAAGGCTCGGGAAGCGCGGGGGCTGGTGCTGCCGATGCCGAAGGTGGAGGAGCTGTTCCACGGCTGGCTCGACTCCGACGGGCTGTCGCCCGAGGGGGCCGCCATGCTCACCGAGCAGCCGGTGCAGCCGCCGCCGCGGGTGCGGCCGAGCGAGGAGGCGCGGCGCATCTACCGGGAGCTCGCCCGCAAGGCGCATCCGGACCTGGCGGAGGAGGAGGCCGAGCGGGAGCGGCGCGGGGAGTTCATCGTGCAGGTCAACGCGGCCTACGCGGCCGGGGACGAGGAGCGGCTGCGGGCGCTGGCCGAGGAGTGGGAGGCTGGTCCGCCGCCGCCCGAGCGCCGGTGGAGCCGCAGCGAGGAGCTGTACGCCCGGCTGGAGTGGCTGGCCGCGCGGAAGGAGATGCTGGCCGAGGCCGCCGCCGAGCTGGAGTCCGGCGCGATCGGCGCGATGATCAAGATGGCGCCGGAGGACCCCGACGGGCTGCTCGACGAGATCGCCGAGCAGCTGCTGGCCAAGGTCGCCGAGAAGGAGAATCAGCTGGCGGAGCTGGTGCGGTAGTAGGTTTCCCTCAGCTGCGATGTCGTGTGAGAGGTGTGTGTGATGGGTTTTGCCCCGCTTCCCGAGGTGGAGGCCGCGGTGGTGCCGGCCGATGGGTTCCTGCTGGATGTACGGGAGGACGACGAGTGGGCCGCGGGGCACGCCGAGGGCGCCCTGCATATCCCCATGGGGCAGATCGTGGCTCGGTACGGTGAGCTGACCGAGGCGCTGGGTGACGGCGGACGGGTGCATGTGGTGTGCCGGGTCGGCGGGCGGTCGGCGCAGGTGACGCAGTATCTGATCGCCCAGGGTCTGGACGCGGTGAATGTGGACGGCGGCATGCTCGCCTGGCAGGCGGCGGGCCGCCCGCTGGTGAGCGGGCAGGCCACCGCGGCCGATGGGGCCTTTGTGCTGTAGCCAGGCTCCAGCTCCCCAGCTCTCTAGCCGAGGGGGTGGGCGGCGAGGAGGTCGCCCAGCGCCTCCTCATGCGCGGCGGCGGGGCCGAGGGACAGCTCCAGCTGTTTGGCCCAGGCGTGGTAGCGGTGCAGCGGGTAGTCGGTCGCCGCGCCGAAGCCGCCGTGCAGATGCTGTGCGGTCTGGACGACGCGGCGCACCCCCTCGGCGGCCCAGATCTTGGCGACGGCGACATCACCCGCGACGGGCAGCGCCCCGGGCGTGGCCGGTGCGCCCTCGCTGTCCGTGCTCAGCCGCCAGGCGGCCTGCCAGAGCGTGGCTTCCATCGCGCGCAGATCGATATAGCAATCGGCGGCCTGGACGGCGACCGCTTGGAAGGTGGCGAGCGGGAAGCCGAACTGCTCGCGCTTGCTGGTGTAGGAGCTGGTCAGGGCGAGCACCGCTTCGCCGAGGCCCAGCGCGAGCGCGCAGGTGCCGATGGTGAGGAGGTGGCGCAGCCACTCCCAGGCGCCGGCCGCCGTCAGCACCTCGGAGCCGTCCAGCCGTACGGCGTCCAGGCGGATCTCGGCGAGCCGCTCGCCGCTGGTGGAGATCTGTGGTGTGAGGGTGACGCCCGTGAGGTCGCGGGGGACGAGCGCGAGAACCGCCCGGCCCGCGTCGGTGTGGGCCGGGACCAGGACGCGGTCGGCGCTGTGGGCCCAGGGCACGGCGGTCTGAGTGCCGTCGAGGACCCAGGCGCCGCCGTCGCCGTCGGCGCCCCCGTCCTTGCGGGCCTGTACGGCGAGTTCGGCCGCGTCGTGGCCGGTGCGGCCGTGGGGCGCGACGGTGAGCACGAGTTCGCCCCGGCCGGCCGCGGGCAGCACGGCGGAGCGCAGCTCCGCCCCGCCGTACCGCTGGACGGCGAGCGCGGCCGCGGTGGACTCCAGCAGCGGCACGCGGCCCAGGACCCGGCCGGCCTCGCGCAGGATCAGGCACAGGGCGATGGGGTCGAGACCGGCCCCGCCGTACCGCGGGTCCAGGAGGAGTCCGAGCAGGTCGGCGTCGGCGGCCTTGCCCCACAGCCGGCGGTCGAGGTCGTCGGCGACGGCGCCGGGTGTGAGCGCGGGGCTGGGCACCCCGTCCGGCGGGGCGGAGGAGAAGACCGCCTTCGCCGCCTCGGCGGCCGCCTGCTGCTCCTCGGTGAAGGTGAAGTCCACTGTCCGTCCTCCCGCGCCGTGGCTGGTCTGACGGCCCGTCAAGATAGAACAGGTTCTACAAGAAGGGAACGGCTGCGCACGCCCGCCCTTTCGGGGAACGCCGGCCACCCCGTCGGGCCGCGCCGCGGCGGTTCAGCGGTCGAAGTCCAGCTCCACGCGCTCGCCGACCGGGTGTGACTGACAGGCCAGCACATAACCGGCCGCCACCTCGTCCGGCTCCAGCGCGAAGTTCCGGTCCATCCGCACCTCGCCCGAGACCAGAAACGCCCGGCAGGTGCCGCAGACCCCGCCCTTGCAGGCGTATGGCGCGTCCGGGCGGTTGCGCTCCACGGCCTCCAGCAGCGATTCGCCCTCCCGCACCGGCCAGGTGCCCGACCGGCCGTCCAGCGTCGCCGTCACCATGCCGCGGGACGGGGCGGTGGACGGGCTCGGCCCCGCGGGGACGGCCTCGCTGTCCCCGGCGTCCACATGGAAGATCTCCTGGTGGATCCGGCGGCGGGCGATCCCGAGGGTGCGCAGTGCCCGCTCGGCGCCGCGCACCATGCCGTACGGCCCGCACAGGAACCAGCCGTCCACCGACTCCACCGGCAGCAGCGCCGGCAGCAGCCCGGTCAGCCGCTCCTCGTCGAGCCGCCCGGAGACCGGACCGGCCTGCCGCTCCTCCCGGGAGAGGACGCTCACCAGTTGGAACCGGCCTGGCCAGCGGTCCTTCAGATCGGCGACCTCCTCCAGGAACATCGTGGAGGCGGTGGTGCGGTCACCGCGGACCAGGCAGAAGCGGGCCTCGGGCTCGCGGGCGAGGAGCGTCGCGGCGATGGACAGGACGGGGGTGATGCCACTGCCGCCGACCACGGCGGCGAAGTGGCCGGGCCTGGGGTCCAGCACAAACCGGCCGGCCGGGGCCATCACCTCCACGACCTCGCCGACCGCCAGCTCCTTCAGGGCGTACGTCGAGAACTCGCCGCCCTCGACCAGCCGCACCCCGACCCGCAGGACCGAGGGGCCCTCGGGCGCCAGGGCGGGTGTGCAGATCGAGTAGGTCCGCCGTACCTGGGCGCCGTCGGCGAACCGCCGCACCGCGATGTGCTGCCCCGGAGAGAAGCGGAAGGTCTCGCGCAGCGCGGGCGGCACCCGGAGGGTGACGGCCACCGAGTCGGCGGTGAGCCGGTCGACCGCGATCACCCGCAGCGGATGGAAGGCGCCGTGGCGGGGCACGGGCGCCGCCACGCCTTCGGCGGCCATCACAACTCCTTGAAGTGGTCGAAGGGTTCGCGGCAGGTCTCGCAGCGGCGCAGCGCCTTGCAGGCGGTGGAGGAGAAGCGGCTGAGCAGCTTGGTGTCGGTCGATCCGCACTGCGGGCAGCGCACCGCCAGATCGACGGCGACCGGCCCGCCCGCGGCACGGGGGCCCGGCGGCGCGATGCCGGACTCGGCCAGCTTGCGGCGGCCCTCCGTGCTGATCTCGTCCGTCGACCAGGGCGGGGAGAGGACGGTGCGGACGGTCACCTCGGGTATGCCGTGGTCGTGCAGCACCCGCTCCACGTCCGCGGCCATCGACTCCAGCGCGGGACAGCCGGTGTAGGTGGGGGTGAGCTCGACCTCGACCCGGCCCGGCGCCCTGACGCGCAGCGCGCGCAGCACGCCGAGCTCGGCCAGGGTCACCATGGGCAGCTCCGGGTCCGGCACGGCGCCCGCCAGCTCGCGCAGCCGGGTCTCGAGCGGGGTCGCGGGCGCGGGCGTCACCATGACGCCCCCGGGTGGCTGCGGTGCAGATGCTGCATCTCGGCCAGCATCGGGCCGAACGGCTCGGTGTGGACGCCCTGCCGGCCGGCGCCGGCCGCCCATGCGCCGCGCCGCGGCCCCTCGGGCACGGCCAGGGTGGCCCGGTCCAGGACGGCCGTCACCCGCGCCAGCCACTCGTCGTGCAGGGCGGTCCAGTCCACCTCGCACCCCTCGACCGGCTCGAACAGCTCGCCGGTGAACCGCCACAGTGTCTCCAGGCCGCGCCGCATCCGCTCATGGCTCTCGGCGGTGCCGTCGCCCAGCCGCAGGGCCCAGTGCTCGGCGTGGTCGCGGTGGTAGGCGACCTCCTTGACCGCCTTGGCGGCCAGCGGGGCGAAGGGGCCGTCGCCGCGCGCCAGCCGGTCGTACAGCAGCTCCTGATAGGTGGAGAAGTACAGCTGGCGGGCGATGGTGTGCGCGAAGTCGCCGTTGGGCTGCTCGACGAGCTGGACATTGCGGAAGGCGCGCTCCTCCCGCAGATAGGCCAGCTCGTCCTCGTCGCCCACCAGGGAGAGCAGCACCCGCGCCTGCCCGAGCAGGTCCAGGGCGATGTTGGCGAGGGCGACCTCCTCCTCCAGCACCGGGGCGCGCCCGGCCCACTCCCCCAGCCGGTGGGAGAGCACCAGGGCGTCGTCGCCGAGGGCGAGTGCGGCGGTCACAGGTGCCGCACCCCCTCGGGGATCTCGTAGAAGGTCGGATGGCGGTAGGGCTTGTCGGCGGCCGGCTCGAAGAATGGGTCCTTCTCGTCCGGCGAGGAGGCGGTGATCCGGTCGGACGGCACGACCCAGATGGAGACGCCCTCGGAGCGGCGCGTGTACAGATCGCGGGCGCTGCGCAGGGCCATCTCGGCGTCCGGCGCGTGCAGGCTGCCGGCGTGGGTGTGGGACAGGCCGCGCCTGCCGCGCACGAACACTTCCCACAGGGGCCACTCACTGCTGGTGCCGCCGCTCATGCTCCGGCCTTTCCGTGCTTGGCCGCATACGCCGTGGCCGCCTCGCGCACCCAGGCGCCTTCCTCATGGGCCTCCCGCCGCTGGGACATGCGCTGGGTGTTGCACGGCCCGTTTCCCCGGAGCACTTCGCGGAACTCCTCCCAGTCGATCGGCCCGAAGTCGTAGTGGCCCCGGTCTTCGTTCCACTTCAGGTCGGGGTCGGGGAGGGTGAGGCCGAGTGCCTCGGCCTGCGGGACGCAGATGTCGACGAAGCGCTGGCGGAGTTCGTCGTTCGAATGACGCTTGATCTTCCAGGCCATGGACTGGGCGGAGTGGGCCGACGCCTCGTCCGGCGGGCCGAACATCATCAGCGAGGGCCACCACCAGCGGTCCACCGCGTCCTGAGCCATCGCGTGCTGCGCCTTCGTGCCCCGGCTCAGGGTCAGCAGCAGCTCGTATCCCTGGCGCTGGTGGAAGGACTCCTCCTTGCAGATCCGGACCATCGCCCGGGCGTACGGCCCGTAGGAGCAGCGGCACAGCGGCACCTGGTTGGTGATCGCAGCGCCGTCCACCAGCCAGCCGATGGCGCCCACGTCGGCCCAGGTCAGCGTGGGGTAGTTAAAGATGGAGGAGTACTTCTGGCGGCCGGAGTGGAGCTTGTCGAGCAGCTCGTCGCGGCTGGTGCCCAGGGTCTCGGCGGCGCTGTAGAGATACAGGCCGTGTCCCGCCTCGTCCTGGACCTTGGCCATGAGGATGGCCTTGCGGCGCAGCGAGGGCGCCCGGCTGATCCAGTTGGCCTCCGGCTGCATGCCGATGATCTCGGAGTGCGCGTGCTGGGCTATCTGTCTCACCAGCGAGGCGCGGTAGG
Organism: Streptomyces sp. LZ34; assembly: GCF_053890475.1. Taxonomy (NCBI): domain Bacteria; kingdom Bacillati; phylum Actinomycetota; class Actinomycetes; order Kitasatosporales; family Streptomycetaceae; genus Streptomyces; species Streptomyces sp. LZ34. Next base: position 6,403,124 of record NZ_CM132680.1, on the reverse strand, counting down.
CGTCGGGCATCCAGTCGCGGGGCTCAATGCGCTCGTCCGCGGCCAGGGCGGTGTCGAACACCGTCTGATACGCCTCCGCGTCAGCCGCCATCGTCGTCATGCGAAGCCCCTTCGCCGTCCCGCCGGGGCTGCCGCCCGGCCCGACCGACCGATCGTTCGGTTCAATGGTGTGCCGGGGGAACGTAGGGTGTCAAGCCTGTGGATAACTCCGGGGCGCTGTGCCCTGCGCGCGCTCATCGGTACCGTTCCGGGGCGTAAGGGCCGCGGAAGCGCGGAGAGCGCTGATGACGCCGAGAGCGCGCGGCAGTGCGGCGCGCGCGGCCGGGATCACGGGATCGGGGCGGGAATGGCGGAGACGGGGCAACCCGAGCAGAAGGGCGAGACGGGGGAGGGCGAGACGGGGGAGAGGGAGACGGGGGAGAGGGAGGCGCGAGCGGGGAGGCCGCTTTCGCTGCCCTCGCAGCTCGTCGTGGCGGTGGGTCTCGCGGTGACCGTGGCCGCTGTGGCCGTGCACCTCGGGATGGCCTTCCTGAATGTCTCTCCGCCCAACACGGTCAGCAAGCAGCACGGCCAGGCGATAGACGACTACATATATCCAGAATTCGAACGGAACTGGAAGCTCTTCGCCCCTAACCCCCTCCAGCAGAACATCACCGTGCAGGTGCGCGCCGAGGTCCGCACCCCCGAGGGCGGCACCGCGACCACCAAATGGCGAGACCTGTCCGCCCAGGACGGCGCGGCCATCAGGCACAACCCGCTGCCCAGCCACACCCAGCAGAACCAGCTGCGCCGCGCCTGGGACTTCTACCTTCTCTCGCATGACGCCCAGGAACGGCCCAACGGGCTGCGCGGACAGCTCTCGGAGCAGTATCTGCGGCGGCTCGCGGTACTCCGCCTGGGCTGGAAGCTGGACGGCGGCACCGTGCAGCGCATCCAACTGCGCTCGACCACCCGGCAGTTGGCCGCGCCGTCGTGGAGCGAGGAGAAGATCGACACCCGGCCCATCCGCCGGGAGCTGGCCTGGTGGACGGTCACCGCCGACGACCTGCCGGAGGCGAAGCGCCGGTGACACTCCCAGCCCTCCCGCCGCAGCCGCAGCCGCAGCCGCAGCCGCCGCTGCCCCCGCACCCTCCCCGCCCTTCCCTGCCCCCGGCGCCACCCGGCTCCAAGGCCGCCGCCCGCATCGAGGCCGCCGTCATCCGCGCCCACGCCCGGGTCACCGGGTCGGCGCTCGGCCCGTACCAGACCGCCGTGGTGCGCATCGGTTTCTCCTTCACCTGGCTGCTGTTCCTGCTGCGCGAATGGCCCCACCGCCAGGAGCTGTACGGGCCCGAGGGCCCGTGGAGCTGGGAGATGGCACACCAGCTCATCGACGGCAACGGCGCCTTCAGCGCGCTCATGTGGTCCGACAGCGGCCTGTGGTTCGAGACCGTCTACGGCCTCGCCCTCGTCTCCAGCGCCCTGCTCCTGCTCGGTTGGCGCACCCGCACGATGTCCGTGCCGTTCATGCTCGGTGTGATCTCCCTGCAGAACCGCAGCGTTTTCGTGGGGGACGGCGGCGACAACGTCATCCACCTGGCGGCGATGTATCTGACGCTGACCCGGTGCGGGCAGGTGTGGTCCCTGGACGCCCGCCGCGCGGCGCGGCGCGGGCCCGGGGCACCGGTGCCGCGCGACGCCACCGGGATCGCGCTGTGGGCGCTGACCGGTTCGGCCCTGCTCTGGGCGCAGCTGTTCACCGAGGCCCGCCTCGACTGGTCGGCCTACGGCCCGCTCCCCGGCGTCGGCTGGGCCACGGCGCTGTGGGGGGTGTGGGCGGTCCACGGCCTCTGGTGGCTCGTCCGGCGCTACGCCCCCGGCGAGCCCCGCACCCTCCTGGACATCCTCGCCAACCTCGCGCACAACGGCGCGGTGGTGGTGATCATGGGCGAGGTCTGTCTGCTGTACGCCTCCGCCGGCTGGTACAAGGTCCAGGGCTCGCGCTGGCAGGACGGCACCGCGCTCTACTACCCGCTGCACCTGGACTACTTCTCGCCCTGGCCCGCGCTGGCCGATGTGCTCGCCGGCAGCGGCCTGCTGGTCATGGTGCTCTCCTATGGCACCGTCATCGTGCAGGTCGCCTTCCCCTTCACGCTGCTGAACCGGCGGGTCAAGAACGTGATGCTCGTCGTGCTGGTGCTGGAGCACGTCGGGATCGCGGTCCTGCTCGGGCTGCCCTTCTTCTCCCTGGCCATGATCGCGGCGGACGCGATCTTCCTCCCGACCAACTTCCTGCGCTGGGTCGGGAGGCGGGCGGGCCGGATCCGCGACCGCGTCCGCGCGCGGGCGGCCTGGCTGCCGCGACAGCGGACGGGGGAGACCGTCGCGGGCCGACCGTAGGCTGTGGACATGAGTGACGACGAGGCCGAGACGGCCGTGCGGCGGTGGCGTGAGGCCGCTGCCGGGACCGTGCTGCTGGATGGCTTCCATGCGCTGAAGCACGCGCTCCGGTTCGGTGCGGAGGTGCGGATCGCGGTCACGAGCGACAAGGCCGCCGCGCTCGCTCTCGCGGACGACCTGGCCGAGGACCTGACCGAGGTGATCGAGGAGCGCCTCGTCGAGGTGTCGGTGGAGACGCTGCGCGACCTGGTGCCGAGGGTCCATCCGACGCGGGTGGCCGCGCTGGCGGTCAGGCGCGATCGGCGGGGGAATCTGGACGAGCTGGCGGGGCCGTCCAGGTCGGCGCCGGTCGTGGTGCTGGACAACCCGCGCAACCTGGGGAATGTGGGGGCCGTGGTGCGGCTCGCCGCCGGGTTCGGGGTCGCGGGGGTGGTCACCACCGGCGATATCGACCCCTGGCATCCGAACGCCGTCCGGTCCGGTGCGGGGCTGCACTTCGCCACCGCCGTGGAGCGGCTGGCGAGCGATGACCTTCCGCCGGGGCCGCTGTACGCCCTGGACCCGGAGGGGGAGGACATCCGGTCCGTGGCCATCTCCGATGACGCGCTCCTCGCGTTCGGGTCCGAGCGGCACGGGATCTCGCCGGAGGTGCGCAAGAGGGCCACCAGGCTGGTGGCCCTCCCCATGCGGCCTCAGGTGTCCAGCTACAACCTGGCCACCAGCGTGGCCATGGCGCTGTTCCACTGGGGAGGGCCGGCCCAGGCCCCGATGAGCGGCTGAGAGAGCGCTGTGGAAAAGCGCGGTAGTACTACAGCGGGCGGCGGACCTCGACCATGCGGAACCGGGAGGCCACGAACGCCCCGTCGCACAAGGTGGCGTTGGCCGAAGGGTTGCCGCCCGTGGCGTGGAAGTCCGAGAAGGCCGCGGTCTGGTTGACGTAGACCCCGCCGGTCAGGTTCAGCGACAGCTGGGCGCACTCCTCCAGACAGGCCTCCTCGACCAGCCGCTCGGCGTCCGGGGAGGTGGTGTACGCGCCGACGGTCATCGCCCCCTTCTCGCGGATGGTGCGGCGCAGCAGGTCGACCGCGTCCGCCGTGGAGTCCATGGCCACGGCGAAGGACACCGGGCCAAAGCACTCTGACAGATAAGGCGTCGAGAGGTAGGGCGCCTCCGCGTCGGCCGTCTCCCAGAACTTCCGGGCGCCGTCGGCCTTGACGATCACGGGGGTGCGGACGGTGGCGTCGGGGAAGTCGGGGTGGGCCACCGGGCGGGAGGCGAGGGCGGTCCCGCCGAGGCCGGGGGCGGCCTCCAGCCGCTCCTTGACCCCGGGGTTCACGATCGCGCCGAGCAGGGCGCTCGCCCGCGCGTCGTCGCCCAGCAGCCGCTCGACGGCCGCCGCCAGGTCGGTGACCACCTCGTCGTACGACTTGGGGCCGGTGTCCGTGGCGATGCCGTCGCGGGGGATGAGCAGGTTCTGCGGGGTGGTGCACATCTGGCCGCAGTACAGGGACAGGGAGAAGGCCAGATTGTCCAGCATGCCCTGGTAGTCGTCGGTGGAGTCGATCACGACCGTGTTGACGCCGGCCTTCTCGGTGAAGACCTGGGCCTGGCGGGCGTGGGTCTCCAGCCAGTCGCCGAAGGCGGTGGAGCCCGTGTAGTCGATGACGCGGATCTCGGGGCGCACGGCGAGGACCTTGGCCAGGCCCTCGTCCGGGCGCTCCGCGGCAAGGGCCACCAGGTTCGGGTCGAAGCCGGCCTCCCGCAGCACCTCGCGCGCCACCCGGACGGTCAGGGCCAGCGGCAGCACGGCCCGGGGGTGCGGCTTGGCCAACACCGCGTTGCCAGTCGCCAGGGAGGCGAACAGGCCCGGGTAGCCATTCCACGTCGGGAACGTGTTGCACCCGATGACCAGGGCGACGCCGCGGGGGACGGCCGTGAAGGTCTTGCTCAGCCGCAGCGGGTCGCGCTTGCCCTGCGGCTTGGTCCACTCGGCCGCGGCGGGGGTGCGCGTCTGCTCCGCGAAGGCATAGGCCACCGCCTCCAGGCCGCGGTCCTGGGCGTGCGGCCCGCCGGCCTGGAACGCCATCAGATACGCCTGCCCGCTGGTGTGCATGACGGCATGGGCGAACTCATGCGAGCGGGCGCTGATCCGGGCCAGGATCTCCAGGCAGACCATGGCGCGCGCCTCGGGACCCGCGTCCCGCCAGGCCGGCATTCCGGCCCGCATCGCCGGGAGCAGCACCTCGATGTCCGGGTGCGGGTACTCCACCCCCAGCTCGATGCCGTACGGCGAGGTCTCGGTGGCGGTCCAGCCGTCCGTGCCGGGCTGGTCCAGCTCGAAGCGCCGGCCGCGGAGCGCGTCGAAGGCCGCCTGGCCGTCGGCGGGGCTCAGGCTTTCCCGCCCGCTCGCGTCGGCCCCTCCGTAAGCCTTCGGGTGCTCGGGGTGCGGCGACCAGTACGCGCGGGTACGGATGGCCTCCAGGGCCTGGTCGAGGGTGGGGCGGTGCTGCTCGGTCAACTGCGCTGTGGTGAGTCCGGCGGTCACGACTGACCAACTCCTCGTCGAGCTGGGATTGAGCTGAGCTGGGAACGACGACAGAATTAGAGTAACCGAACGATCGGTCGGGACAAGAGGGCCTGGCGCACCTGTGGATAACTTCGTCCGAGAGGATCAGCGGCATGACTGCGATCGACCGGAGGATCGACCCCGCCGGCACCGTCGCCGTGGTCGGCACCGGCACCATGGGCCAGGGAATCGCGCAGGTCGCGCTGGTCGCCGGGCACCCTGTACGGCTCTATGACGCCGCTCCCGGCCGCGCCGCGCAGGCCGCCGACGCCATCGCCGCCCGCCTGGAGAGGCTGGTCGACAAGGGGAGGCTCGCCCCCGCCGCCCGGGATTCCGCCCTGGGGCGGCTCGCCCCGGTCGCCGGGCTCGCCGGGCTCGCGGACGCCGAGCTGGCGATCGAGGCGATCCTGGAGGACCTGGGCGCCAAGCAGCAGCTGTTCACCGCCCTCGAGTCGGTCGTCTCCGACGCCTGTCTGCTCGCCACCAACACCTCCTCCCTGTCCGTCACCGCCGTCGCGGGGGCCCTGCGGCGCCCTGGCCGCCTCCTGGGCCTGCACTTCTTCAACCCCGCGCCGCTGCTGCCGCTGGTCGAGGTGGTCCGCGGCTTCGCCACGGACCAGGCCGCCGCCGACCGGGCGTACGAGACCGTCGCGGCCTGGGGCAAGACCCCGGTGCGCTGCGCCGACACCCCCGGCTTCATCGTCAACCGGATCGCCCGCCCCTTCTACGCCGAGGCCCTCCGCGTTCACGAGGAGTGCGCCGCCGACCCGGCCACCGTCGACGCCGTGCTGCGCGAATGCGGCGGGTTCGTGATGGGCCCGTTCGAGCTGACCGACCTGATCGGACAGGACGTGAACGAGGCCGTCACCCGGTCCGTGTGGGAGGCCATGTTCCACGACCCGAAGTTCACCCCGTCCCTCGCCCAGCGGCGGCTCGTCGACGCGGGCCTGTACGGGCGCAAGTCGGGCCGGGGCTGGTACGACCACGCCGAGGGCGCGCCGCCCCCGGAGCCGCACACCGCCGAGCCGTGCCGGGCCCCTTCGAAGGTCGCGGTCCACGCGGGACCGGGGCCGGGACCGGGATCGGGACCGGCGCGGGAGCTGCCGCGGCTGATCGAGGAGGCGGGCATCACGGTCACCCGGGAGGAGCCGGCCACCGACACCCCGCCCGGAGGCTTCATCGCCCTGCCCGACGGCACCCGCCTGGCCCTCACCGACGGCGCGTCGGCCACCGCCGGCTCCCCTGTCCCGTGCGTCCGGTTCGACCTGGCGCTGGACTACCGCACCGCCACCCGGATCGCCCTCGCCCCCGGCGAGACCGTCTCCCCCGAGGCTCTGCGGGCCGCGATCGGGCTCTTCCAGGCGCTCGGGAAGAACGTCAGCGTCATCCGGGACGTCCCCGGCATGATCGTGGCCCGCACGGTCGCGATGCTCGCCGACTTCGCCATGGACGCCGCCGCGCGCGAGGTGGCGAGCCCGGAGGACATCGACACCGCGATGCGGCTGGGAGTGAACTACCCGCTCGGGCCGCTGCGTTGGGGGAGCGAGCTCGGTGCGCACCGGGTGCGCGACATCCTGTTGAATCTTCACCAGGCCTATCCCACCGGCCGCTACGCCCCGTCCCAACCGCTGATGCGGCGCGCGGCCGCAGAAGAAGAACTGTTCTAATCATGACCATGTCGAAGCGCGACACCTACACGCCCGAATCGCTGCTCGCGGTCGCCGTGGAGGTGTTCAACGAGCGTGGCTACGACGGCACCTCCATGGAGCATCTCTCGCGTGCCGCCGGGATCTCCAAGTCGTCGATCTACCACCATGTCAAAGGCAAGGAAGAGCTGCTGCGGCTGGCCATAAGCCGTGCCCTCGACGGACTGTTCGGCATCCTCCAGGAGCCGGGCGCGCGCGACGGGCGGGCGGTCGAGCGGCTGGAGTACGTGACCCGGCGCACCACCGAGGTGCTGATGGCGGAGGTGCCGTACGTCACCCTGCTGCTGCGCGTGCGCGGGAACACGGACACCGAGCGGTGGGCCATGGCCCGGCGGCGGGATTTCGACCACGAGGTCGCCGAACTGCTCAAGCAGGCCGTGGCGGACGGGGATCTGCGGCCGGACGTGGACGCCCGGCTGGCGACCCGGCTGCTCTTCGGCATGATCAATTCGATTGTGGAGTGGTACCGGCCGGGCCGGGGCGGGGCCGCGACCACGGACGAGGTGGCCGACGCGGTGGTCCGCACGGCGTTCGCGGGCCTGCGCAGCTAATTTTCTTCCAGGGCTCGGTTCACCTGAGGGACCTGGACAGGTGAGGGGTTCCCGGGCGGGTGAGGGGTGTCAGAACTCGGGGTCGAGGTCGGTCTCCTCGAAGACCAGCAGCGTCCGCGTGCTCAGCACCTCCGGTATGGCCTGGATGCGGGTGAGGACCAGCTCGCGCAGTGAGCGGTTGTCCTCGGTGTGGACCAGCAGCAGCACATCGAAGTCCCCGCTGACCAGAGCGATGTGAGCGGCGCCCGGAAGCTCTCTGAGCTGTTCGCGGACCGTGCGCCACGAGTTCTGCACGATCTTCAACGTGATGTACGCCGACGCGCCCTGCCCGGCCCGCTCCTGGTCCACCCGGGCACTGAAGCCGCGGATCACCCCGTCGTCGATGAGGCGGTTGATGCGGGCGTAGGCATTGGCGCGCGAGACATGCACCCGTTCGGCGACGGAGCGTATCGAGGCGCGGCCGTCCGCCCGGAGCATGCGCAGGATGTCGCGGTCGATCGGATCCAGGGAGCGGGCGGGGGGCTTGTCGCCCGGATTGGCCATCTGTTCGCCCCGCATACCGCCCCGCCTCCCCTTCATGGACGTCCTGGCCACATCTCATGCCGTGCCGAACCGTTTGTCCACAGGCTGAGGCCGCCTGTAGCCAAAATGCGTCATCGACCGAACAATCGGTAGGGAGGGGTCTGCCCGTCTCATCAGCTCTCTGCCCGCAGGAGGTCGCGCCATGACGGTCCTTGAGCAGCCCGGTGCCTATCGGCCCACTCCCCCGCCCGCCTGGCAGCCGCGCGTCGACGCCGCGCCGCTGCTGCCCGACGCGGAGCCGTACCGCCTGCTGGGCACCGATGCCGCGGCCGATATTGACCCCGCCCTGCTGACCCGGCTCTACGGCGAGCTGGTGCGCGGCCGCCGGTACAACACGCAGGCCACCGCCCTGACCCGGCAGGGCCGGCTCGCCGTCTACCCCTCCTCCACCGGGCAGGAGGCCTGCCAGGTCGCCGCCGGGCTGGTGCTGCGCGAGCAGGACTGGCTCTTCCCCAGCTACCGCGACACCCTGGCCGCCGTCGTCCGCGGGCTCGACCCGGTGCAGGCCCTCACCCTGCTGCGCGGCGACTGGCACTCCGGCTACGACCCGCGCGACCACCGGGTGGCCCCGCTGTGCACCCCGCTGGCCACCCAGCTGCCCCACGCGGTCGGCCTGGCGCACGCCGCCCGACTCAAGGGCGACGACGTGGTGGCGCTCGCCCTGGTCGGCGACGGCGGCACCAGCGAGGGCGACTTCCACGAGGCGCTCAACTTCGCGGCGGTGTGGCGGGCCCCCGTGGTCTTCCTCATCCAGAACAACGGCTTCGCGATCTCCGTCCCGCTCGCCAAGCAGACCGCCGCCCCCTCCCTTGCCCACAAGGCCGTCGGATACGGCATGCCCGGCCGACTGGTCGACGGCAACGACGCGGTGGCCGTGCACCAGGTCCTGGGCGAGGCCGTCCGCCGGGCACGCGCGGGCGGCGGCCCCACCCTGGTGGAAGCCGTCACCTACCGCCTCGAGGCCCACACCAACGCCGACGACGCCACCCGCTACCGCTCGGACGCCGAGGTGGAGGCCTGGCGCGCGCACGACCCCATCACCCTGTTGGAGGAGGCGATGCGCGACCGCGGCCTGCTCGACGACCAGGCCGTACGGGCCGCGCGCGACGCCGCCGAGCGGCTGGCCGCCGATCTGCGCGAGCGGATGCACCAGGACCCGGCCCTGGACCCGATGGATCTCTTCGAGGACGTCTACGCCGAGAAGACCGGCCAGCTGCGCGAGCAGACGGACTTTCTGCGTGCGGAGCTCGCCGCGGAGGAGGGCGAGCGATGACGACGACCGCGGTCAAGCCCGCCACCATGGCCCAGGCCCTGGGCCGCGCGCTGCGCGACGCGATGGCCGCCGACCCGGCCGTGCACGTCCTCGGCGAGGACGTGGGCACGCTGGGCGGCGTCTTCCGGATCACCGACGGGCTCGCCAAGGAGTTCGGCGACGACCGCTGCACGGACACGCCGCTCGCGGAGGCGGGCATCCTGGGCACCGCCGTCGGCATGGCCATGTACGGGCTGCGGCCCGTCGTCGAGATGCAGTTCGACGCCTTCGCGTACCCGTCCTTCGAGCAGCTCGTCAGCCATGTCTCCCGGATGCGCAACCGCACCCGCGGCGCCCTGCCGATGCCCATCACCGTCCGGGTGCCCTATGGCGGCGGCATCGGCGGCGTGGAGCACCACAGCGACTCCTCCGAGGCGTACTACATGGCGACGCCCGGCCTCCATGTGGTCGCCCCGGCCACCGTCGCCGACGCGTACGGGCTGCTGCGCGCCGCCATCGCCTCCGACGACCCGGTCGTCTTCCTCGAACCCAAGCGGCTCTACTGGTCCAAGGCCGAATGGTCCCCCGACCACCCCGAGGAGGTCGCCCCCATCGGCCGGGCCGTGGTGCGGCGCCCGGCCACCGGCGGGCGGACCGCCACCCTCATCTCGTACGGGCCCTCGGTGCCCGTCTGTCTGGAGGCCGCCGAGGCGGCCTCGGCCGAGGGCTGGGACCTGGAGGTCGTCGATCTGCGGTCGCTGGTGCCCTTCGACGACGAGACGGTGTGCGCCTCCGTCCGCCGGACCGGGCGGGCCGTCATCGTCCACGAGGCCACGGGCTTCGGCGGACCCGGCGGGGAGATCGCCGCCCGGATCACCGAGCGCTGCTTCCACCACCTGGAGGCGCCGGTGCTGCGCGTCGCCGGATTCGACATCCCCTACCCGCCGCCGATGCTGGAGCGGCACCACCTGCCCGGCGTGGACCGGGTGCTGGACGCGGTGGCCCGGCTCCAGTGGGAGTCGGAGTGGACCGAGGGGAGGGCGGTGTGATGGCGGAGGTGCGCGAGTTCACCCTGCCCGATCTGGGCGAGGGGCTCACCGGGGCGGAGATCGTGCGCTGGCTGGTGGAGGTCGGCGATGTCGTCGCGGTCGACCAGCCGGTCGTGGAGGTCGAGACCGCCAAGGCGATGGTGGATGTGCCCTGCCCGTACGGCGGGGTGGTGACCGCCCGCTTCGGCGAGGAGGGCACCGAACTGCCGGTCGGCGCGCCGCTGCTGACGGTCGCCGTGCCGACTGCCGAGGGCGGGTTGCCGACCGTCGGGGGCGGGTCCACGGTGGCCGTCGGGGGTGGGTCCCCGGTGGCTGGTGGCGGGTCCTCGGCCGTCGGGGGTGGGTCCCCGGCGGTTGCCGGCGGGTCCGGCAATGTGCTGGTCGGCTATGGCACCTCGGCCCCGGCCGCCCGGCGCCGCCGCGTCCGTCCGGCCCCGCCGGCACCGTCCTCCGGCCCGGCAGAGGGTGTTGCCGAGAGCGTTGCCGGGAGCTTGGCCGGGCGCCTCGCGCCGACGCCGACCCCTGGCCCGGTCGCCACGCACCCCGTACCCCCCGCGCCGGGGCGCGGCCCGGGCGCCGACGGCGCGGCGCGGCCCTCGTCGGTTCCCGGCCCGGTCCCCGTCATCTCGCCGCTCGTCCGGAGGCTGGCCCGCGAGCACGGACTGGACCTGCGCCAGCTGCGGGGCTCCGGGCCCGACGGGCTGATCCTGCGCGGCGACGTTGAGAAGGCCGTAGAGGCCGTGCATGCCGCACAGACCGCACAAGCCGCACAGGCCCCGCCCGTCGCCGTCGCCGTCGGTGTCGCGCGGACGGCCGCGCTGGAGGCCGATGGGAAGCGCGTCCGGGTGCGGGGCGTGCGCGGCGCCGAGAAGCTGGCCCGCAGCAGGCGGGAGATCCCCGACGCGACCTGCTGGGTGGACGCCGACGCGACCGAGCTGCTCGCCGCCCGCGCGGCCATGAACACGGCGGGGCCCAAGATCTCCCTGCTCGCCCTCCTGGGCCGCATCTGCACGGCGGCCCTCGCACGCCACCCCGAGCTGAACTCGACCGTCAGCGAAGGCGAGATCACCCGCTGCTCCGACATCCACCTCGGCTTCGCCGCACAGACCGACCGCGGCCTGGTGGTCCCCGTGGTGCGCGACGCGCACGCGCGGGACACGGCGGGGCTGTCCGCCGAGATGACCCGCCTCACCGAGGCCGCCCGCTCGGGCACCCTCACCCCCGCCGAGCTGACCGGAGGCACCTTCACGCTCAACAACTACGGCGTCTTCGGGGTCGACGGCTCGACGCCGATCATCAACCACCCGGAGGCCGCGATGCTCGGCGTCGGCCGGATAGCGGCGAAGCCGTGGGTGCACCAGGACCAACTGGCCATACGGCAGGTGGTGCAGCTGTCGCTGACCTTCGACCACCGGGTCTGCGACGGCGGCACCGCGGGTGGCTTCCTGCGCCATGTGGCCGACTGTGTGGAACACCCGGCGGTCCTGCTGCGGTCGGTGTAGGTCGCCGCGGCGCAGGCTGTACTCGGCTGTCACGGGGACATACTCATGGGGTGACCTATGACGCTGTGATCCTGGCCGGAGGCGCCGCCCGGCGGCTGGGCGGCGCCGACAAGCCGGCGCTGCGGGTGGGCGCCCGGCCGCTGCTGGACCGGGTGCTCGGCGCCTGCCGGGGCGCCGGCCGGACCGTCGTCGTCGGCCCGCGCAGACCGACCGCGCGGCCCGTGTCCTGGACCCGCGAGGAGCCGCCGGGGGGCGGGCCGGTCGCGGCCGTCGACGCCGGCCTGCACCGGAGCACGGCGCCCGTCGTCCTTCTGCTCTCCGCGGATCTGCCGTTCCTCACGGGCGAGACCGTCGGGGCGCTCGTCAAGGGCCTCGGCGAGGCCGAAGGGGTGCTGCTCACCGACTCCGACGGCCGCGAGCAGCCCCTGGTCGCGGCGTACCGGGCCGAGCCGCTGCGCCGGGAGATCGCCCTCCTCGCGGCCGAGCACGGCGGTCTGACCGGGCTGCCCCTGCGGCTGCTCACCGCCCAGCTGAAGCTCGGCCGCCTGCACCACCCCACCGCCTCCTTCGACTGCGACACCTGGGAGGACATCACCACTGCCCGCGCACGGATCAGGGAGCATGGACACGTGTTGGATGAATGGATCGCCGCAGTCAAGGCGGAGCTGGGTATCGACCTCGATGTCGACACCGCCGCCCTTCTCGACCTCGCCCGGGACGCCGCGCACGGCGTCGCCAGGCCCGCCGCGCCGCTGACCACCTTCCTCGTCGGCTACGCGGCAGCCCAGCAGGGAGGCGGCCCCGAGGCGCTGACCGCCGCCACCGGCAAGGCGGCCGCGCTGGCCGCCCGGTGGGCGGAAGAGGCCGAGTCGGCGGGATGACGGACCGGGACCCCCGCGGCGGCGACGCGCTGGACCGCGAGTTCGACGAGGCGCTGGCGCTGGCGAAGGACCAGGACACGTATCAACGCCGCCCTGAGACATGGCCTGAGCGGCCCGGCCCGCCCGGCCCGCCCGGCCCGCCCGAGCCGCCCGAGCCATGGGACCCGGCATCCCAGGGCCCGGCGCCCCAGGGCCCCGCGTCTCAGGGCCCGCCATCCCAGGGCCGGGCGCTCCAGGACCCGGCACCGCAGGACCCGGCACCGCGGCGCGAGCGACCCTCCGGAGCCCGGACCCACCACCGGCCCGGCACCCCCTGGCCCGACGCCCGCGCGATCGCGGCCCGCGCCCCCCTGAAGGCCGCGGCCAAGGCCGCCCCCCTCGCCCACCCGTCGCCCACCACCACCACCCTCAACGGAAGCGCTGCGCGCTCGCCCCTCGCCCGGACGCTCCCCGACGCCCTCGGCCACGTCCTGGCCGCACCCCTCACCGCCCTCACCGACCTGCCGTCCTTCGACACCTCCGCCATGGACGGCTGGGCCGTCGCCGGCCCCGGCCCCTGGCGGCTCCCCGCCGCCGGGCAGTCGATCCTGGCCGGCCACGCCGAGACCGACCCGCTCCCCGACGGCCACGCGATCCGCATCGCCACCGGCGCCCGCGTCCCGCCCGGCGCCACCGCCGTGCTGCGCACCGAACACGGCACCGCCGGCGACGGCTGGCTGTACGCCGCCCCGGCCCACCCCGTCACCCCCGGCCAGGACATCCGCCCCCGCGGCCAGGAGTGCCGCAGCGGCGATCTGCTGCTCCCCGCGGGCGCCCTGGTCACCCCCGTGATACTGGGTCTGGCCGCCGCCGCCGGGTACGACGAGCTGCCGACCGTGCCCCGGCCCCGCGTCGAGATCCTCGTCCTCGGCGACGAGCTGCTGCGGCAGGGACTCCCCCACGACGGCCGCATCCGCGACGCACTCGGCCCGATGCTCGCCCCCTGGCTGCGCGCGCTCGGCGCCGAGCCGCTGGCGACCCGCCGGCTGGCCGACGACGCGGAGGCCCTGTACGAGGCCGTGGCCGGATCCCCCGCCGATGTCGTCCTGACCACCGGCGGTACGGCCGCCGGCCCCGTCGACCACGTCCACCCCACGCTGCGCCGGCTGGACGCCGAGCTGCTGGTCGACGGGGTGGCGGTGCGCCCCGGCCACCCGATGCTGCTGGCCCGGCTGGCCCCGGGCAAGCACCTCGTGGGGCTGCCCGGCAACCCGCTGGCCGCCGTGTCCGGCCTGCTGACCCTCGCCGAGCCACTGCTGCGGACGCTGACGGGCCGCCCGACGCCCACCCCCTGCCCGGCCCCGCTGGCCGCCGCCGTCCACGGTCACCCGCGCGACACCCGCCTGGCCCCGGTGGTTTTCCGGGACGACGAGGCGCGACCGCTCCGCTTCAACGGCCCGGCCATGCTGCGCGGCGTCGCCGTCGCGGACGGCCTGGCCGTCATCCCGCCCGGCGGCGCCGGCCGGGGCAGTGAGGTCGAGGTCCTGGACCTGCCCTGGTCCACGGCATGGCCCGGACCTCAGGAGTAGCCTCGCCGCCATGCATGCGATCACCATCCCCGAACCCGGCGACCCCGACGCCCTCGTGTGGGCGGAGGTCCCCGATCCCGTACCCGGCGAGGGCGAAGTCCTGGTCGAGGTCGTGGCCGGCGGCGTGAACCGAGCCGATCTGCTACAGCGCCAGGGCCACTACCCCCCGCCCCCGGGCGCCCCCGAGTACCCCGGCCTGGAGTGCTCGGGCCGGATCGCGGCGCTGGGCCCCGGCGCCGGCGGCTGGGCGGTGGGCGACGAGGTGTGCGCGCTGCTCGCGGGCGGCGGTTACGCCGAGAAGGTGGCGGTGCCCGCGGGGCAGCTGCTGCCCGTGCCCTCCGGCCTCGATCCGGTCACCGCCGCCGCCCTCCCCGAGGTGACCGCGACCGTCTGGTCGAACGTCTTCATGCTCGCCCACCTCCGGCCGGGCGAGACCCTGCTGGTGCACGGCGGTTCCAGCGGCATCGGCACCATGGCGATCCAGCTCGCGAAGGCGGTCGGCGCGCGGGTCGCGGTCACGGCGGGCAGCGCGGAAAAGCTGGCGGCCTGCCGTGAGCTGGGCGCCGACATCCTGATCGACTACCACGAGCAGGACTTCGTGGAGGAGGTGCGCACGGCCACCGAGGGCGCCGGAGCGGATGTGATCCTGGACATCGTCGGCGCGAAGTACCTCGCCCGGAACGTGGCCGCGCTCGCCACCAACGGACGGCTGGCGATCATCGGTCTTCAGGGCGGGGCGAAGGCCGAGCTGAACCTCGGCGCGCTGCTGGCCAAGCGCGGCGCCGTGATGGCCACCAGCCTGCGTGGCCGCCCCCTCGCGGAGAAAGCGGCGATCGTCGCGGCGGTGCGCGAGCACGTCTGGCCCCTCATCGAGAGCGGCCGGGTGCGCCCGATCGTCGACCGTACGATCCCGATGCGCGAGGCCGCCGAGGCGCACCGCGTGCTCGAGCGGAGCGGCCACGTCGGCAAGGTACTGCTGACGGTCTGAGGCGGCCGGACGGTCTAAGCCCCGGGTGCCGTGCCCGTGCCGTCGTGTGACGCTGAATCCGTCATGCGACGGCTCGGCACGGGAGGGTGACGACCGTGAGACCTGCGCTTCGTACGCTGCGTACGCTGCCGACGGTGCTGGTGATGGCCGGTGTGGCGCTGCTGGCCGTACCCGCCGTGGCGCGTGCCGACGACAACGACGAGCTGGCGGGGACCCGCGCCGGAGAGGGCCGGGCCCACCCCGGACGCACCGAGGAGCCCGATGCCGTACCGCCCGGCGCGTCGGTCGGGCCCGTGCCCTCGCGGCGGGCCGGCGAGGGCACGGGGGAGCGGCCGGAGGGGCGGCGCAAGCAGGGCCAGAGGACGCAGACGCAGCGGCCGCAGGAGTCGTCCGACGACGCGTACGACCCCACCGACCCCACCGACCTCACCGACCTCACCGACCCCACTGACCCCGCCGACCCCGGCGACCCCGCCGACCCCGGCGACCCCGCCGACCCCGGCGACGCCGCGCGGACCGACGCCGTGCCCACCGGGCGGGCGCTGCGCGTGCTGCCGCTCGGCACCGGCCTGGCCCTGATGGGGCTCGGCCTCGGACTCGCGTTCCTCGGCCTGCGGCTGCGCCGGTCCTAGGGCTGCCCACTGAGGACGCCACTGAGGGGGCAGTAGCGGCGCCGCCCGGCCACGGCCGCGCCCAGGGCGCCCGAGAACGGTGCCGAATACCGACCACCCTCCCCCTCCGTACTGGCGCTCGTGCGGAACAATGGGGGTTATGAACCAGCCGATGAACGAACGATCGCAGGAGAGCCCGCACGTCCTGGTCGTCGGTCCGGACGGCATGGCCCTCGGGAGCGCCTTTTCTGGCGACAGCGGCGGTGACGACGAGTCGCGCGAGGTTCCCGTGACGGACATGGTCGAACAGCCGGCCAAGGTCATGCGCATCGGCAGCATGATCAAGCAGCTTCTGGAGGAAGTCCGCGCGGCACCTCTCGACGAGGCCAGCCGGGTCCGTCTCAAAGAGATCCACTCCAGCTCGGTGAAGGAGCTGGAGGACGGGCTCGCGCCCGAGCTGATCGGCGAGCTGGAACGCCTCTCCCTCCCCTTCACCGACGAGGCCGTCCCGACCGAGGCCGAGCTGCGGATCGCCCAGGCCCAGCTGGTCGGCTGGCTCGAGGGCTTGTTCCACGGCATTCAGACGACGCTGTTCGCCCAGCAGATGGCGGCGCGCGCGCAGCTGGAGCAGATGCGCCGGGCCCTGCCGCCGGGCATCGGAGGCGAGGACGGGGAGGGCGGGCCACAGCACGGCGGCGCGCGTTCGGGCCCGTACCTTTAGCCGATAGCCGACCCTTCAGCCGTCGACCGACCCGCCTGGCTCCCTTACCTCTGCCTTCCACCTACCTCCCTTATCTCGGCACTTACCTACGGCGGGCCGTCCCCGGGACTCGTGAGTCTCCCGGGGACGGCCCGCCGCCGTCTTGCCGCCGCCTTGCCCCGTAACGCGAAATGGCCCATCGCCTCGCCCCCGGATTGTCCCCTGACAGCGGTCCGGTCGCTTTCTAGCCTGGCCTGGTCGTTGATCAGCTCAGAGCAGAGCCCAGAGCAGAGAGAGGTCTGCCAACCATGCGCATCTTCGTCGCGGGAGCCACGGGCGCCGTCGGCCGCCGCCTCGTCCCGCTTCTCGTCGCGGCGGGACACGAGGTCACCGGCGGTACCCGCACCCCGGAGGGAGCGGAGCGGCTGCGCGCGCAGGGGGCCTCGGCCGTACGCGTCGACGTCTTCGACGCCGACAGCGTGCACCGGGCGGTCGCGGCCGCCGCCCCCGAGGCGGTCATCCACCAGCTGACCGACCTGGCGACCGGCGACCGCGCCGCGAACGGGCGGATCCGCAGGGAGGGCACCCGCCATCTCGTCGACGCCGCCAAGCGCGCCGGGGCCACGCGTATCGTCGCCCAGTCCATCTCCTGGGCCTACGCGCCCGGCGACGCCCCGGCCGACGAGTCCACCCAGCTCGATGTGGCAGCGGAGCCGCCGCGGGCCGGGATGGTCGGCAGTCTGCGGGCGCTGGAGGAGGCGGCCGCGGAGATCGAGACGCATGTCGTACTGCGTTACGGAACCTTCTACGGCCCCGGTACCTGGTACGCGCGGGGCGGGCCGCTGGAGGCCGCGCTGCGCGGCGAGCAGGCGGCGGGGGATCCGGTGGCGGCGCTGATCGGCCCGCTTGTGGCGGGCGACGCGGTCAGCTCGTTCGTCCATGTCGAGGACGCCGCGCGCGCCGCGGTGGCCGCACTGGACTGGCCGAGCGGCACGGTGAACATCGTGGACGACGAGCCGGCGCCGGCCCGGGCGTGGTTGCCGGCCTTCGCGGCCGCGGTGGGGGCGCCGGCGCCCGCCCCCGCCGTGGACGGCGGCCGGGCGGGCTGGGAGCGAGGGGCCGACAACACCCTTGCCCGCCGGCGGCTCGGCTGGCGGCCGCTCCACCCGACCTGGCGGACGGGCTTCACGGCGCTGTGACCCGACGAAAGACGGCAGGCCCGGCATAAAAAGGTCGGCATAAAAGGGTCGGGGCCCGGCATCCGCCGGGCCCCGACCTGAGAACAGAAGGGATCAGCTCGGATTCCCTGTGGAGACCGTCAGCTCGATGGTGTCGGTCTTCGGGTCGTACGCCTCGTAGTTGCGGTACGTGTAGTTGAGGACGGTGCCCTTGCCCCACAGGTTCTCGTCCTCGGGGGTCACGCGGTACTTCCAGCCCGCGGCCCGGATGCACTTCTTCACCGAGTCGATGTAGAGGTTCTGGAAGTCGGGCACGTTGTAGGCGCCCTTCTGGTCGTACGCCTCCGAGGCGTCGGTGCACTTCTCCGGGTCGATGGTCTTGGTCTTGTCGCCCATGCGGAACCCGGCCGGAGCCGAGGACGCCGAGGCGGGCTTGGTGGTGGTCTCCTTGCCGTCGCCGCCGGCCTGTTCGTCCTTGGACCCGCCGCCGCTGAGGGCGATCACCAGGACCACGGCGAGGACCGCGATCGCCGCGACGACCGCCGAGCCGATGATCACGCGCTTGTTGCCGTTGTCGCCGCCCTGCCCGCCGCCCGAGGACGGGGCCGAGGCGGGCGAGACGGTGTACGGCGGCGGGGTGTTGGCGCCGCCCTGCGCGTACGGCGCGGGGGTCGGCGCCGGCGCCGGGGTCTGGTAGCCCTGCTGGGCCACCGGCTGGTTGGGCGGCGGCGGGGTGGAGGGGCCGAAGCCGCCGAATCCGCCCGAGGACTGCGGCTGGTACGGGGTCTGGACGTTCCCGAGGCCGGGGCCGGGGGGCTGCTGGCCGACCGGCGGGAAGACGGCCGAGCCGACTCCGGAGCCGCTGCGGGCGGGCGGGCCGCCGCTGATGATGATCGGGGAGGCGCCGGTCTGGCCGGTGCGCGAGACGCGGGCGCACTCGTCGCGCATCGCCTCGGCGGTGGGGAAACGCTCGTTCGGGTTCTTCTTCAGGGCGCGGGCGACCAGCGCGTCCACCGCCGGGGGGATGGCCTGGTTGATCGTGGAGGGAGCGACCGGCTCCTCCTGGACGTGCGCGTACGCGATGGCGAGCGGCGAGTCCGCGTCGAACGGCAGCCGTCCCGTCAGCAGCTCGAAGAGCATGATGCCGACGGAGTACAGGTCGCTGCGGGCGTCCACGCCGCGGCCGAGGGCCTGCTCCGGCGAGAGATACTGCGGGGTGCCGACGACCATGCCGGTCTGGGTCATGGAGGTCACACCCGACTGCATGGCGCGGGCGATGCCGAAGTCCATGACTTTGACCACATGACGCTTGGTCATCATCACGTTACCGGGCTTGATGTCGCGGTGGACCAGCCCCATTTCGTGGCTGATCTCCAGCGCGGCCAGCACGTCGGCGGTGATTTTCAGCGCTTTTTCCGTGGGCATCGCGCCGTACTGCCGCGCATCGACGTCGAGGACGGAACGCAGCGGCTGCCCCTCGACGTACTCCATGACGATGTACGGCATCACGGCGCCGTCGATCGTGTCCTCGCCGGTGTCGAAGACCGAGACGATGTTGGTGTGGGTCAGCTTGGCGACCGCCTGGGCCTCGCGGCGGAAGCGCTCGCGAAAGGACTGCTCACGGCCCAGTTCGGTGTGCAGGGTCTTGATCGCGACCTGGCGGTCGAGGACGCTGTCGTAGGCCAGGTGGACGGAGGCCATGCCGCCCTCGCCGAGCAGGTCCCGCAGTTGATAGCGGCCGCCGGCGAGCGATTTCCCCTCGTAGCGGCCTGGTGCGCCCTGCTGGCTCATTTCTTACGTCCCCCTCGGCGCACTCACTACCTTGACGCGCACGTTCTGACCCATTGATCTTCTTGTACTCGATACCCTGGCCCAGTCTGCCCCAGGCCGCGGACACGTCAAGCGACGTGCCCGTTCCGTGACCGGATGTGCAAGAACCCGTCACGCGATTTGCATGGCCCCGCCTACTACAGGTTGGATGGCCGGTCCATCAGGAACCGGCGAGCGGCACGAACCCTGTAGCGTGCCCTAGCAGGAAACCGTACCGCCCGCGAGCGGGGCGATCACGACAGACCCCCCATCCAGATTCAGACGGCGAGGACCGATGGCACCGACCCAGAGCGCCCAGGGGCCCTCCGAACCTGACGCCACCGGGTCCGGATTGTCGGACTCTCCGGAGGCGTGGGGTAACGGCGGGCTGGTCGGCGACGGCCGCTACCGACTCACCGGCCGTCTCGGCCGCGGCGGCATGGCCGAGGTGTTCGCCGCCGAGGACGTGCGGCTCGGCCGTACGGTCGCGGTGAAGCTGCTCCGCGCCGACCTGGCGGAGGACCCGGTCTCCAAGGCCCGCTTCACCCGCGAGGCACAGTCGGTCGCCGGGCTCAACCACCATGCCGTCGTCGCGGTCTACGACTCCGGCGAGGACATCGTCGGCCACGCCGGTTCCATTCAAAGCGTCGTGCCGTACATCGTCATGGAGCTGGTCGAGGGCCGTACGATCCGCGATCTTCTGGTCAACGCCGAGGCGCCGCCGCCGGACCAGGCGATGATCATTGTCTCGGGGGTGCTGGAGGCGCTGGCGTACAGCCACCAGCACGGCATCGTGCACCGTGACATCAAGCCGGCGAACGTGATCATCACCCACGGCGGCGCCGTGAAGGTGATGGACTTCGGCATCGCCCGCGCCCTGCACGGGGCCGCCTCCACCATGACCCAGACCGGCATGGTCATGGGCACCCCCCAGTACCTCTCGCCGGAGCAGGCCCTCGGCAAGGCCGTCGACCACCGCTCCGACCTGTACGCCACCGGTTGTCTGCTCTACGAGCTGCTCGCGCAGCGCCCGCCGTTCGTCGGCGAGACCCCGCTGTCGGTGGTCTACCAGCACGTTCAGGACATGCCGGTGCCGCCGTCCGAGGTCTCCGGCGGTGTGGTGCCGCCGGAGCTCGACGGGCTCGTGATGCGCTCGCTGGCCAAGGACCCGGACGACCGGTTCCAGAGCGCCGAAGAAATGCGCGGCCTGGTGCAGTACGCCCTGCAGATGCTGACCGACGCGGGCGGCCACACCGGCACCTGGAACACCGGCCCGGTCACCCAGCACCTGGGCGGCTCCACGGGCGCGATGGGCATGGCCGGCACCACCGCCCTGCCCCACCCCGGGCACGGCGACACCAGCCAGCAGCCGATCCTGTCGGGCCGGCGCGATGACGACGGCGGCTACGACGGCGGGTACGACAACGGCTCCGGCGGCCGTAGCGGCCGCGGCAAGTTGTGGCTGCTCGCCGTGCTCGCGGTGATCGCCATCGCGGCCGGGGTCGCGTTCGCGATGAACTTCGGCGGCGACAAGAACGACGGGAAGCAGCCGGGCAAGGCGGAGACGTCGACCACGCAGTCCCCCACCAAGGAGCCGACCGAGGAGGCGACGGACGAGCAGACGGAGACGAGCTCGCCCACGGAGACCTCCGGGGACACGGGCGGCTACCCCGGCTCCGCGGAGCCGTCGTCGCCCACGTACACCGAGCCCACGACCCCGTCTCCGACGGACACGGGGACGGGCTCGCCCACCGACGAGCCGACCGATGACCCGACGACTCCGAGCGGCGATGTGACCACCCCGCCGACGACTCCGCCCACGACGCCCCCGACCACGGATCCCACCGATCCGACCGCCGGGGGCGCCGGGGTGACCGGCTGACCCGCTGATCAGCCGGCCGGCTCACTGGAGTTCCGACGGGGCGCGCCTGAGCGAAGGCGCGCCCCGTCGCGTCATCCCTCCTACGAGCCGCTACGAGCCGCTACTAAGAGATATCCCGTAATGCCAGGTCAAACGTGTTTTCCTGTGGGCAGTCGCGGGTCTGGGGTCAGCCGTTGATCTCCAGTTTCAGGTTGTGCAGGGCGGCGATGCCGGCGACGGTGTGGTTGATCCCTTCTCCTTTGCGGCGGCACTGGCGGAGGACCTGGTGGTCCTTGAGGCGCGCGATGGTGTGTTCGGCGACGGCGCGGCGCTTGCGGAATCGCCGGTGATCCCGGTCCTTGATGATCTTCCGGTCGGGCCCGCGCCGGGGCGAGCGGATCCGCTCGATCCCTTGATAACCACCATCGCCGGACAGGTGGGGATGATCGGGCAGGGTCTTGCCGGTGGTCTCCCGGAAGACCACCGCATCGTTGCGGTTGCCCGGCCAGGCGTCGTCGACCGCGACGATGCGGCGGTCACGGGCCCGGCAGACGATCTGCACATTCACACTGCGCCGGTAGTTCTTCGGCTTCTTCGTCTTCTGCTGGTCGTGCACCGGAATGAGGGTGTCGTCCACCAGCCACAGCTCCCGCCGGTCGGCGGGCGGCGGGCCGGGCGGGGCGGCGAGGTGCGGTGCGAGGTCGGCGGTGACCCGGTGCACGGTGGAGTCCGTGGTGGCGAACAGCGCGGCCGGCTGCTCCATGGTGAGGTTCGTGCGGTGGCCCAGGATGACCAGCAGCACCCGGTCACCGAAAGTAAGTGACCAGGGCCGGCCGCACCCGCTGTCCGGGCGGCGCCGCCACAGACGGGTGATCAGGGCATGCAGCTGCGGCCCGGACAGCCCCGTCCACGCCTTCAACTGAGCAGAAGAGCAGGTGGCGGGACGAAGTTCCGTACAACTGACCGTAACCCGAACTGACTTCATGACGTTATGCCTGACGCTGACGCTGACGCTGACGCTGACGCTGACGCTGACGCTGACGCTGACGCTGACGCTGACGCTGACGCTGACGCTGACGCTGACGCTGACGCTGACGCTGACGCTGACGCTGACGCTGACGCTGACGGTCCGGGAGAGAGGGGGGGGAGTGTGGCGGGTCGGTCATCGGCTGTGTCTGGGGCGGGGCGGCGGTTTCGGGGGCCGAACCGGGGTGAGGTGTGGCGGCGGGCGAAGGATGCGCCGGTGTCGGTGATCCGGCTGCCGCTGGTCGTCGCCGATGCGGATGTCCGCCGCCGGGTCGAGCAGTTGTTTTCGGCGATGTGGCAGGTCAAACGCGCCCTGCAGCGTGACGCGCGGGATGTGGTCGACGCCTACTGGGCCGGTGACGTGCGGCGCGAGAGCGACGTGAAGACCTGGCGGGCCGAGCTGGGCCTGTCCCGCACCGGGCTGGAGCACCGCGCGTACCGGCATCTGGAACGCTCAGGCTGGTTGAGCGATCATGTGTCGAAGGCGCTGGTGATGCACCAGGCCGACGAGGTGTGGGCCGGTGTGGCCCGGCACCTGCACCCGGACGCGTCGGGGCGGCGGGCCGGGCGCCCCAGGACCGGGACCTGGTGGGAGTACACCCGCATCCCGGGCCGGGCCCGCTCGCACACCACCGAGCGCAAGTGGGAGACCTTCCGCCTGCACGGCACCCTCGCCGGACACCTGGACACCTTCAGGAACCCCGCGCTGCCGCCCCAGGTCACCACCCCCGCCCAGGCCGCCCGGCTGGTGCCGGGCGTGCGGGTGCTGGCCCAGCCGCGCCGCATGCCCACCCCCGCCCGGCCCACCGGCCGCATCCCCACCGGCACCCTCGACGCCGCAGGCCGCCCCCGCGCGAGGGCGGCGACCTGGTTCGACCACACCGGGCCGCTGACCGTTGTCTTCGCAGGTGGGCCCACTGGACGAGGGGATATCGTCCTGCCGGTGCGGCTTGCGCAAGGGGCCGGACGCTGGCCCTATCTGCTGCACTACCTGAACGACCCGAGCCGGTGGCACAAGATCGACCTGGTGCGCAGGCGGGATCCGGCCGCCCCGGGCGGCTGGGCCTATGAGGCCCATCTGATGATCCTGGCCCCCGGCTACGCCTCCTTGGCCACCCGTATCCGGCGCCGGCAGGCCGCCGCCCTGCAGCGTGTCGGCGGGGTGGACGGCAACGTCTCCAACCTCGCCGTCGTCTCCTTCCCCACCACCCCCGGTGACGCGGGTGACGCGGGGGATGGGCCGGTACGCTCCTCCCGCATCACCCTGAGCGAGCAGGAGCAACACGCCTGGGCCACAGCGCGCAAGAAGGCCCGGGGACGCCAGCGCGCCCTCGACCGCTCCCGCCGTTCGACCAACCCCGCCCAGTACCAGCCCTCCCCCCGCCAACAGACCCGCGACGAACGCCGGGGTGCAGCAGGCCTGCCCCCGAAGGCCGTCGCCGTCCCGGCCGGACCCCGGCGCACCACCGCGACCGGAAAACCCCAGCGGGCCTTCCGCCGCGACACGGTGAGCACCGGCTACCGGAATCTGCGGGCTCGCCACAGTGCCGCGGCTGCGAGTGCGGCCGAGGCCTCCCACCACCGTGCGAAGAAGATCGCCGCCGCTGTGGTCGCCGCCCACGGTCCGAACCTGACCGTCGAGGACTGTGACATCCGTACCTGGTTCCGCCTGTGGGGCCGTGCCTGCTCGGCTACCACCCCCGGACGGCTGATCGCCGCCCTGGCCGCCGAGTGTACGGCCGCCGGCGGGCGGCTCCTGCGCGCCTCGACCTTCACCACCGCCCTGTCCCAGCACTGCCTGTGCGGCCGGCGCGTACCCAAGTCCCTGCGCCGGCGCACCCATGACTGTGACCCGGCCGATGGCGGCTGCGGGCTGCGCGGGGACCGTGACCTGGTCTCCGCCGCTCTGGCCGCCTTCACCACCCTTACCGACCCCGACGACCCCGCCACCGCCCGCCTGGACCACGCCCGCGCCCGTACCGCCCAGATTCTCTTCGCCCAGGGGCTGCAAGAAGCCCTGTCCGAGTCAACCGCACCGAAGTCCGCGCCCTTGGGCCGGACCCGCGCGGCAGCCGAACCCCGCCGCCGGAACATCCTTCCCCGGCAACGGATGGCCTCTGCTCGGCGAAATGCCGGACCCTGCACCGTGGCAACCCCGGATGAGACCCGACCCGCACCCACGCGGCTCAAGGCCCACGCCGGAACGACACGACCGCACACCGGCCGCCCCCGCACACACATGCGGGATAAGTCTTAGCCGCAGAAGGCGTCGCGGACCGCCTCGTACTCCCGCGTCCACCACACCGCCAGGGCCGCCGCCGCGGGGAACAGCGGATCGGCGCGCCGGTCCCCGTCCTGGTAGCGCCAGCGCAGCATCCAGAAGTCGTTGAGCCGCTCCCACCACACCCGGTGCACGGCCGCCGCCATCTCGGCGGCCCCGGCGCCGGTCGCGCGGCGGTACGCCCGCGCGTACGGCCGCACCTTGTCCAGCTCCAGTGGGCCGCCCGGCCGTACGAAGAAGATCGC
Source organism: Streptomyces sp. LZ34 (assembly GCF_053890475.1). Classification (NCBI taxonomy): domain Bacteria; kingdom Bacillati; phylum Actinomycetota; class Actinomycetes; order Kitasatosporales; family Streptomycetaceae; genus Streptomyces; species Streptomyces sp. LZ34. The sequence continues at coordinate 6,378,389 of NZ_CM132680.1, read as the reverse complement.
GGCGGCGCGGACCGCCTCCTCGGCGCGGGGCTGCACCGCGAGCCGGTCCCAGTCGACGATCGCGGCCGGTTCCGTATCGCGGTAGAGAAGATTCAGCGGGTGGAAGTCGCCATGGACCCAGCCGGTGGCCGGGATGGCGTCGGCCTCCGGGCGGCGGTGGGCGTGCCGCTCCAGCAGCGCGCGCCGTTCGACCAGGCGGTGTTCGGCGAGCTCGTCGAAGGGGTCGCGCCGGCGGCGGCCGCGGGTGAGGGTGAGCAGCCGGTCGATGAGCGCGAAGGTGTACTCGGGGTCGGCCGAGGCCTCGGGGGGCTGCCGGTCGGCCGCGCGGGCCACCACGACCTGCTCCAGGCAGGTGTGGACGCGCCCGAGCAGCCCGCCGAGCCGCCATGACTGGGCGGCGGTCAGCTCGCCGCCGACCCGGTGCCGCCCGTCGACCCAGGGGTGCAGGGCGTAGCAGCGGCCGCCGATGACCGCGACGGTGTGGCCGTCGGCGTCGGGGACGGGCGGGGCGACGGGCACCCCGAGCGCCTCCAGTTCCTTGGTCACGCGGTGCTGGCGGTCGATGGCGGCGCGGTCCCCGTCCAGGTGGTGCTTGAGGAAGAACCGGCCGCGGGTGGTGGCCAGGCGGTAGCCGCGGTTGAGCAGGCCCTCGGCGACGCGATCGCAGGACACCGCCTCGCCGGGGCCGTCGTAGCGGCGCAACAGCGCGCTCAGGGTTTCCCCGTCGGGAGCGGTCTCGGCGGAGGTTACATGTGAGCGCGGCACGCGCCAGATGTTAGATCAACGAGCGTGGGCCGGATGGCGCGAGTTGACGCGGGGGTCCGCTCAGTGCTTCTGCGGCTGGGTCTTCCGGCCCTCGGCCGGGGCCCTGTCCCGCGCCTGGTCCCGCGCTTGGTCCCGCGTCTGGTCCCGCGTCTGGTCCCGCGTCGAGGCCTGGGCAGTGGCCTGGGCGGGGGCCGCGGCCGGGGCCTGCGCCTGGGCCTGTAGCCGGGCCACGTACGCGGCGGCCTGCGAGCGGCGCTCCATGCCGAGCTTGGCCAGCAGCCCGGAGACATAATTCTTGATCGTCTTCTCGGCCAGATGCAGCCGCTCGCCGATCGCGCGGTTGGTCAGCCCTTCCCCGATCAGCAGGAGGATCCGGCGCTCCTGCTCGGTGAGGCCGGCGCTCCGGTCGTCGCCCAGTCCACCCGCGCCGGCGTTCACGCCCGCCCCGGCACCTGTGCGCAGCCGCTCCAGCATGCGGGCCGTGGCGGCCGGGTCGAGCAGGGAGCGGCCCGCGGCCACGTCGCGTACCGCCGTGAGCAGTTCGCCGCTTCCGACGTCCTTGAGGACATAGCCGTAGGCGCCCGCCATGATCGCGTCGATGAGGGCCGCGTCGTCGGCGAAGGAGGAGAGCATCAGGCACCGGATGTCCGGGTGGCGGGCGCGGAGCGCACGGCAGACCTCGACGCCGCTGCCGTCCGGCAGCCGTAGATCCAACAGGGCGACATCGGGGTGCGCCGCGGGGATCCGGGCCAGGGCCTCGGCCACGGTGCCCGCCTCGCCGGCCACCACCATGTCCGGCTCACCCGAGAGGAGGTCATGAACACCGCGTCGTAGGATTTCATGGTCGTCGAGTAGGAAAATGCTGATTTTTCCTTCTTCGCGCACGAATCCAGTCTCACACACTGGGCCTTCCGGTGTCCTCAATGTCTTTTCGCGCCGTTGGGTGGGGAGATAACGTGCGGTTGTTCCGGCGGACTGCGGGGCTGTGACCAGTGATTGTTCCGCTTCTGCGCGATTTACTTGGAAATCCAAGCAAAATTGCAGGTCAGAAGGGGTTTCGCAGAGATGCGACCCACTGGGTAACGTGCACTTTGCAGGGCCAGCCGCCGGGATACCTGTCACGCCCGGTCGGTCTTCGGCGCACCCACCCCGTGCGCTGTCGCCGAGCGAGCGAGCCGCAACTGGCCGCCGGCGGACCCCGGGGGCCGGACAGACGGAGGAGCACACGTGACCGTGGAGAGCACTGCAGCGCGCAAACCGCGCCGGAGCGGAGCCAAGCGCACCAGCGGGAAGCGCGGCGTCAACCAGCCCGAGCTCGTCCAGCTGCTGACCCCCGAGGGCGAACGGGTCGAACACCCCGAGTACTCCCTGGACCCCACCCCCGAAGAGCTGCGTGCCCTGTACCGGGACATGGTGCTGACCCGGCGCTTCGACGGTGAGGCCACCACGCTGCAGCGCCAGGGCGAGCTGGGGCTCTGGGCCTCGCTGCTGGGCCAGGAGGCCGCCCAGATCGGCTCCGGCCGGGCCCTCCAGGACGACGACTACGTCTTCCCCACCTACCGCGAGCACGGCGTGGCCTGGTGCCGCGGCGTGGACCCGGTGAACCTGCTGGGCATGTTCCGCGGCGTGAACCACGGCGGCTGGGACCCCAACAGCAACAACTTCCACCTCTACACCATCGTCATCGGCTCGCAGACGCTGCACGCGACCGGCTACGCGATGGGCGTGGCCAAGGACGGCGCGGACAGCGCGGTCCTGGCCTACTTCGGGGACGGGGCCTCCAGCCAGGGCGACGTCGCCGAGGCCTTCACCTTCGCCGCGGTCTACAACGCCCCGGTGGTCTTCTTCTGCCAGAACAACCAGTGGGCCATCTCCGAGCCCACCGAGCGGCAGACCCGCGTCCCGCTCTACCAGCGCGCCCAGGGCTTCGGCTTCCCGGGCGTACGGGTCGACGGCAATGACGTCCTGGCCTGCCTCGCGGTCACCAAGGCCGCGCTGGAGCGGGCCCGCACCGGCCAGGGCCCCATGCTCATCGAGGCCTTCACCTACCGGATGGGCGCCCACACCACCTCCGACGACCCGACCCGCTACCGCCGGGCCGAGGAGCGGGAGCTGTGGGAGACCAAGGACCCGATCCTGCGGCTGCGCACCCACCTGACCGCCCAGGGCCTGGCGGACGACGCCTTCTTCGCCGAGCTGGAGGAGGAGAGCGACGCGCTCGCCAAGCGGGTGCGCGACGTGGTGCGGGCCATGCCCGACCCCGACGACATGGCGCTCTTCGACCACATCTACGCCGACGGGCACCCGCTGGTCGACGAGGAGCGGGCGCAGTTCGCCGAGTACCAGGCTTCGTTCGCTTCCGCCGAGGAGGGCAACTGACATGGCCGCCCAGAAGATGTCGCTCTCCAAAGCGATCAACGCGTCGCTGCGCAAGGCGCTGGAGAACGACCCCAAGGTCCTGATCATGGGCGAGGACGTCGGCAAGCTCGGCGGGGTCTTCCGCATCACCGACGGCCTCCAGAAGGACTTCGGAGAGGACCGGGTCATCGACACCCCGCTCGCCGAGTCCGGCATCGTCGGCACCGCCATCGGGCTCGCGCTGCGCGGCTACCGCCCGGTGGCGGAGATCCAGTTCGACGGGTTCGTCTTCCCCGCGTACGACCAGATCGTCACGCAGCTCGCCAAGATGCACGCCCGGTCGCTCGGCAAGGTCAAGCTGCCGGTCGTGATCCGCATTCCGTACGGCGGCGGCATCGGCGCGGTCGAGCACCACAGCGAGTCGCCCGAGGCGCTGTTCGCGCATGTCGCCGGGTTGAAGGTGGTCTCGCCCTCCAACGCGTCCGACGCCTACTGGATGCTTCAGCAGGCCATCGACAGCGACGACCCGGTGATCTACTTCGAGCCGAAGCGCCGCTACCACGACAAGTCCGAGGTCGACACCGCGGCGATCCCCGACCCGCTGCACGCCGCCCGGGTGGCCCTGGCCGGGACCGACCTGACGCTCGCGGCGTACGGCCCCATGGTCAAGGTCGCGCTCGACGCCGCCGCCGCGGCCGCCGAGGAGGGCAAGTCGCTCGAGGTCGTGGACCTGCGGTCGATGTCGCCGATCGACTTCGACACCCTTCAGCGGTCCGTCGAGAAGACCCGCCGACTGGTCGTCGTCCACGAGGCACCGGTCTTTTTGGGCACTGGCGCGGAGATCGCCGCACGGATCACCGAGAGGTGCTTCTATCACCTTGAGGCCCCGGTGCTGCGGGTCGGCGGTTACCACGCCCCGTACCCGCCGTCGCGGCTGGAGGACGAATACCTCCCGGGCCTCGACCGGGTGCTCGACGCCGTCGACCGCGCGTTGGCGTACTGAAGGGCTTGAGGAGAGTCGTGACCATGGCTGCAACCGATCAGCGCTTCCGTGAGTTCAAGATGCCCGATGTGGGCGAGGGGCTCACCGAGGCGGAGATCCTCAAGTGGTACGTGGCGCCGGGCGACAGGGTCGCCGACGGCCAGGTGGTCTGTGAGGTCGAGACCGCGAAGGCGGCGGTCGAGCTCCCGATCCCGTTCGACGGTGTGGTGCACGAGCTGCGCTTCGGCGAGGGCACGACGGTCGACGTGGGCACCGCGATCATCTCGGTGGACACCCAGCCGGGCGCGGGAGACGCGGCTGCCCCCTCGGAGCCCGCCGCCGCCCCCTCGGAGCCCGCCGCCCAGGCCGAGCCCGCCAAGCCGGCGGAGGACGCCGAAGCCGCCGAGACCGCCGGATCAGGGGGTCGCCAGGCCAACCTGGTCGGCTACGGCGCGGCGCCCTCGTCCACCAAGCGCCGTCCGCGCAAGCCGCGGCCCGGCGTCGGGGCGGCGCCCGCCCGGGGCGTCCCGGCCCAGCCCGCCCCTGCCCCCGCTGCCGCCGCCCCGGCTCCGGCCCCGGCGGCGCCTGCCCCTGCTCCCGCCCCTGCCCCCGCGCCGCTGCCGCAGGCCGAGCTGAACGGCCATGCCAAGGCCGCGCGCCCGCTGGCCAAGCCCCCGGTCCGCAAGCTCGCCAAGGACCTGGGCATCGACCTGGAGACGGTCACCCCGACCGGCCCCGAGGGCACCATCACCCGCGAGGACGTCCACGCGGCCGCGGCTCCCGCGCCCGCCGCCGCGGTGCGGCCGCCCGTGGCGGAGCCCGCCGTGGCGGCCGAGGCGGCCGCGCCCCCGGCCGCCTTCGCGGGCCGGGAGCGCCGGGTGCCGGTCAAGGGCGTACGGAAGGCCACCGCCCAGGCGATGGTCAGCAGCGCCTTCACGGCCCCGCACGTGACCGAGTTCATCACCGTCGACGTCACGCGCACCATGAAGCTCGTCGCCGACCTCAAGCAGGACCCGGACCTGGCGGGGCTGCGGGTGAACCCGCTGCTGCTGGTCGCCAAGGCCTTCCTGGTGGCCATCCGGCGCAACCCGGACGTCAACGCGGCCTGGGACGAGGGCGCCCAAGAGATCGTCTACAAGGACTACGTCAACCTCGGTATCGCGGCCGCCACGCCCCGGGGACTGATCGTCCCCAACATCAAGGACGCGGGCTCGCTCACCCTGCCCGAACTGGCGTCCGCACTCGGCGAGCTGGTCTCCACCGCCCGCGAGGGCCGGACCAGCCCGGCGACGATGTCCGGCGGCACGGTCACCATCACCAACGTCGGCGTCTTCGGCGTCGACACCGGCACCCCGATCCTCAACCCCGGTGAGTCCGCGATCCTCGCCTTCGGCGCGGTCAAGCTCCAGCCGTGGGTCCACAAGGGCAAGGTCAAGCCGCGCCAGGTGACCACCCTCGCGCTGTCCTTCGACCACCGACTGGTCGACGGCGAGCTGGGCTCCAAGGTGCTCGCGGACATCGCGGCCATCCTGGAGAACCCCAAGCGCCTCATCACCTGGGGCTGATTTCCGACCCAGTACGACTCGAGCCTCTTTTCAGGGCTCGGTTCGCCGCGGCCCGGCTGCTTCGCGCGGCCGGGCCGTGGGTGCGTGGGCGACGCGACCGCGTTCCATATCTCGGACGGTCCATGCCACGCATACCTGTTGTATCTATGATGTGCGCATGCCTCAGGCTCCCGTCCCCGTCAGCCCGACCGCCAAACAGCCACCCGCCGCCGAACGCGTCTACGCGCATGTCAAACAAGCCGTCCTCGACCGCCGCTACGAGGGCGGCACGCTGCTGACCGAGGGCGATCTCGCCGAGGCCGTCGGCGTCTCGCGCACGCCCGTGCGCGAGGCCCTGCTCCGGCTCGAGGCCGAGGGGCTGCTCAAGCTCTACCCGAAGAAGGGCGCCCTGGTGCTGCCCGTGTCCGCGCAGGAGATCGCGGACGTCGTCGAGACCCGGCTGCTGGTCGAGCAGCACGCCGTCGCCAAGGTCGTTCCGGCCGGGCCGCGGCTGATCGCCCGGCTGGAGGAGCTGCTGGAGGAGCAGAAGGGGTACGCGGCGGCCGGGGACCTGAGCGCCTTCGCGGTCGCCGACCGGTGCTTTCACGCCGAGATCGTACGGGCCGCGGGCAACGGCATCCTGGCCCAGCTGTACGACCAGCTGAGGGACCGTCAGCTGCGGATGGGCGTGGCCACCATGCACGCCGAGCCCGGCCGCATCGCCAAGAACATCACCGAGCACACCGAGATCCTGACCGCCCTGCGCTCCGGCGACGCCACGGCCGCCGCCGGGCTGGTCGAGCGCCACGTCAGCTGGGTGAACAACCTCGCCCGGGGTGAGGAGCGATGAGCAGCACCGTCCGGCTGCCCGGCGATCCGCCCGGCGGGCGGCGTGCCGCCGCCGTCTGGGGCATCGGGGTCGCCGTCTACTTCATGGCCATCACCTACCGCACCAGCCTGGGCGTGGCCGGCCTGGACGCCGCCGAGCGGTTCCACATCAGCGCCTCGGCGCTGTCGACGTTCTCGATCCTCCAGGTGCTCGTCTACGCGGGCATGCAGATACCTGTCGGCCTGATGGTCGACCGGCTGGGCACCAGGAAGGTGCTCGCGTTCGGCGTCGTGCTGTTCACCTGCGGTCAGCTCGGCTTCGCGCTCTCCCACTCGTACGGCCTCGCGCTGGCGTCCCGCGCGCTGCTCGGCTGCGGCGACGCCATGACGTTCATCAGCGTGCTGCGGCTGGGCTCGCGCTGGTTCCCGGCCCGCCGCGGGCCGCTGATCGGGCAGGTCGCCGCGCTGTTCGGGATGGCGGGCAACCTGATCTCGACCCTGGTGATCGCCCAGGCGCTGCACACCCTTGGCTGGACCCCGACCTTCGCGGGCAGCGCGATCGGCGGCGCGGTCGTCCTGGTCCTGGTGCTGGCCTTCCTGAAGGACCATCCGGAGGGGTACGAGCCCGTCCCGGCCACCCACGCCGGCGCCGGCTTCGTCCGCCGGCAGATCGCGGCGGCCTGGCGCGAGCCCGGCACCCGCCTCGGCATGTGGGTGCACTTCACCACCCAGTTCCCCGCGATGGTCTTCCTGCTGCTGTGGGGGCTGCCCTTCCTGGTGGAGGCCGAGGGGCTGTCCCGCGCGTCCGCCGGCGAGCTGCTGACCCTGGTGGTGCTCTCCAACATGGCGGTCGGCCTGGTCTACGGACAGGTCATCGCCCGGCACCACGCCGCCCGCGCGCCGCTGGCCCTCGGCACGGTCGGGGCCACCGCGCTGCTGTGGGGCGCCGTGCTGGCCTGGCCCGGCGACCACGCGCCCATGTGGCTGCTGATCACGCTGTGCGTTGTGCTCGGCACCTGCGGACCCGCCTCAATGATCGGCTTCGACTTCGCCCGGCCCGCGAACCCGCCGGAGCGGCTCGGGACCGCCTCGGGCATCGTCAACATGGGCGGCTTCACCGCCTCGATGACCACCCTGCTGGCCATCGGCGTACTGCTCGACGCGACCGGGGGCAACTACCGCGCCGCCTTCGCCTCGGTGTTCGTGCTACAGGCCATCGGCATCACGCAGGTGCTGCGGCTGCGCGGGCGGGCGCACCGGCGGGAGCGCGAGCGCGTCGTCGCGAGCCGGGTCGAGGCGGTGCACGTACCGGCGTGACCCCGCCCGTCCCTTTCCCTTTGAGCCAGTTGAGCCAGTTGAGCCAGTTCCCTTTGAGCCGGCTTCTTGAGGCAGCTTCTTGAGGCAGTACACGCCCTGAGGCCCTTCGGAGGCCTCGGGGCGCTTCAGGCCGTGACCGCGAAGTGGCCCAGGATCGCCTCGGCCAGCTGCTGATCGCCCTCGATCTTCAGCTTGTCGGCGACCGCCTCCGGCCGCACCCGCCCGCACGCCAGGCGCAGATACGTCTCCCAGTCCACCCCGAGCGTCACGGACGGCCCCAGCGAGACACTGCCGTCGATGGTGGCCCGGCCCTCGGCGTCGACCCGGACCGTCCGCATGAACTCCAGCGGGCCGTTCACATCGAAGACCACCGCCGAGCCGGGCGCCGCCCCCGCGTCCTCGGCGACCACCTTCGGGAGCGCGGCCAGCAGTCGGTCCCGGGCGATCGTCGCGCCCGGCGAGTCGAGATTGCCCGGCTGCCCGAGCGCCCGCCGCAGGTCCTGCTCATGCACCCATACGTCGAAGGCCCGCGCGAGCAGGGCCTTCTCCAGGGCCATCTCGCCCCCGCCGGGCCAGCGCACCATGGTGTCCGGCTGGCGCTTCTCGTTCCGCAGCTGCCGCGTGCGGCGGATGATGGTGTACTCCAGCTCGGAGGTCATCTCCGGCGCGGTGTGGCAGCGCCGGACGTCGACCTGGACCTCCATGTAGCGCGCGTGCTCGTTGGTGACGTGGTACAGGTCGCGCGGCAGCGAGTGGATCGGGCGCGGATCGCCGAGCATCTCGCACTCGAGGCCGATGACATGCGAGACCACGTCGCGCACCGACCATCCCGGGCACTCGGAGGCCCGGTTCCACTCCCCTTCGACGAGCGGATTCACCAACTCGAATATCGCTTCGACGGAATGGGTCCAGGCGTCGATGGAAGTCTGCAGGCTGGGATGGACGGTCACGGGACCCCTCGGGCGGTTGGTACGCGGGCTGGGTGCTTGTGTGTGCGTTTAAGTTACGCTGCGCACGAGCACCCCGGGAGTGCTTTCGGCTCTGATCGTAGGCCCGGATTGGCCGCTCGGTCGCTGAGGGCGGTGGTAGGGTGCGCGCCTCCCTGCCACAGATCCGGATGAATTCGGACGGGCCGGTTGAAATCCATGGGATGTTGCCTCAGCCGGCGATATGGCGGTAGCCGGTGACTTTCTCGGGCGCCGGCAGGAGGGCCACCTGGACGGTGCTGCCGGGGCGCGGGGCGTGGATGACCTTGCCGCCTCCGATGTAGAGGGCGATGTGGCCGTCGCCGTTGGACAGGACCAGGTCGCCGGGGCGCAGCGCGGCCCGGGTGGTGGCCTCCCCGGCGTAGCGCTGGGCCCACGTGGTGCGGGGAAGCTTGACCCCGGCGGCCTGCCAGGCCCGCATGGTCAGGCCCGAGCAGTCGTAGCCGCGGGGGCCGGTGCCGCCCCAGGCGTAGTCCTTGCCGAGCTGGGCGCGGGCGTAGGCGACGGCCTTCGCGGCCGGGCCCGTGGCGTGCTGCTTGGCGGGCTTCTCAACGGGCTGCTTGGCGTGCTTCTTGGTGTGCTTCTTGGTGTGCTTCTTGGCGGTCTTCTTGCCGCTGTCGGCAGTGTCGTCGGTGCTGTGCTCGCTGTCGGCCGACGCCGGTTGCTCGACGGCGTCCGCGGGCACCGTCCCGGGCAGGTTCAGGGTGTCGCTGGCGTAGATGAGGGTCGAGCTGCCCAGCTCGTTCAGGTGCTGAAGCGTCTTGACGGTGGTGTGGTTCTTCTCGGCGAGGCCGTACAGCGTGTCGCCGGAGACCAGCACCACCGTGGTCGGCTTGGCGGGCTCGACGGTGCCCGGCCGGGCGTCGGCGCCCCGGTCGGCCTTCTTCTCGTCCTTCGGCCGCTCGGCCGGGGCCTGCGCCTCGGCCGGCGGAGCCAAGGTCACCTGCCGTGAAGGGGAGGGCGACTGCGCTGTGGCCCGGTCGCCCGGCCCGTGCACGGCCAGCAGCGCCCCCGCCAGGACCGCGAGGACGGTCAACACCGCCAGAGCGCCGGTGCGCACCGCCGCCCGGGCCACAGCGGCCAGCGGCCCTCGCCGCGCGGCGCGCGGCTTGGCGTGGGCGGCCGATGACGACCCGGTACGGCCCTTGGCGGCCCGTATGTGCTCTCCCACCACAACCTCCTTCGCGGAGCCCCTGGCTCGGGGCATGAAAGAGAGGCTGCTGGGGCGCGAGGGTGTCCGGCAACGCATGGGCCGTCTGGGACAGTCCGGATCTGTCTGCGCAGCTCAGGCCCCCTTCGGACACCTGACATCGCCGACTGTCAGAGGGAGTTGGGACCATCCGGGCATGCAATTCGACGACCCCACCGAGATGCGCCGAGAGTGCGTCGAACGGCTCGGCGAGAAGGCCGGCCGGCAGTTCGCCGCCATGGCCCGCCGTGGCTTCCGGCTGGACTCTCCGACAGACGACGCCCAGGCCACCGGCCGCTGCCGGCTCGGCGGCCCCGCCCTGCTCGAACCGGGCACTCCCTGGCCCGAAGTCGGGGGCATCCCGCTCTCCTTGCACGCCGTCCTCGACACCGACGCCCTCGCCCCCTGGCTCGGGGACGAACTGCCCACGCGGCCGGGCCTGCTCAACTTCTTCTATCTCGACCCGGACCTGCCGTACCAGGAGTACTCGAGGCTGGACGACGAGCCCGAGGCGTGCCGCGTCATTGCCGCGGACCCGGCACGGGCGGTCGAGACCGCCGCCCCCGCACCGGCGAGGAGCTATCCGGCCACCCCCGTCCACGCGGCCGGGGTCACCATGCTCCCGGACGCCTGGGACGTCGAGGACGGCGACGTCGAGTTCGACCGGGACGAGCACTGGGGCGCGGCCTCGCTCATCCTCGACGCGATGGGCGACCTCCACGGGAACACCTCCGGCAACCACTGCGCCTTCGGCTGGCCCGACACCTCGTACGCGATCTGGGTGACCCACCGCGACGACGACGGCCCGGCCGTCCATCTGCTCCAGCTCCCGGAGGACGGGGACCTCGGATGGGGCTGGGGCGACGCCGGGACGATGTACTTCACGATCCCCGCGAAGGCGTACGCGGCGGGGGACTTCAGCAAGACCCAGGCGGACATGCGCTGCTGCTGAGTCCCGCCCCCACACGGCGGACGGCCGCCGTCGCCGCCGAGATCCCGTCAGGTCAAGACGACCGGACGGGATCTCGGCTTTCCTGGGCTTGTCCCACGTCGCCGGCGCGAGCTCGGACACCCATGCTGACCTGCGCAGACGATCCAGGACGGTCCCGGACGCCCGGAACCGTTGCGGAGCCCGCCGGACACCCCGAGGCTCTTGCTCACCGCCCCGCACCGCTGGGCAGCGCCCCCGTCGAAGGCGCCGCCCCGCGTGATGCCGGGCCCGCCCTGCCGCCCACCGGTGTCGACGACCGCAGGCAGGCGCGACAGGAGCCCACCCCCGCCCGCCAGCAGGCGCCCGGGGGCCCAGGACCCACTCATCCCTTCAGCACAGGAGCATCAGCATGCGCATCGTACGAGCCCTACGGACCCGCACCCTGGTGATCGCTGCCCTCGCCGGCAGCCTGCTCGCCGGCGGCGCCGCGGTTGTTGCCGGCGCCAGCGACCCCCTCTACAGCACCGACGCCTCCGCGAAGCCCACCGGCGCGGTCGTCAACGCGGCGGCCGCAATACCGCAGCCGGCCCTCGAGGCAGCAGGCTGCAAGACCTACACCTCGCACTGGGAGGTCCGCAATCACGTGGTGAACATCAAGACCGCCGATATCAAGATCCGTATCACGCGGTGCCTGGACTCGTCCGGGGCGCTGACGCCAAGCAGCACCACCCGCATCTTCGCCACGACGACGACGGCCGGCGACTTGCTCTACGGAGTCACGGTCACACCGGAGACCGCTCCCGCCATCACCAAGGGGACAGACAGCCAGTACGTCCTGCAACAGGACGTCGAGCACAAGACCTGCCTGGGGACCAAGTACGGCCCGTGGTGCGACCACAACAACATCACGTTCACGATCACGATGAACAACAAGAACGGACTTGAGTGGGAGGTGAGCGCCAAGGACACGAGCCGCGATGACGACATCGTGGCTGTCTGACCCCCAGGTGGAAGAAGGGCACGACCCTCCCGGACGCCGCATGATCCGTGGGCTCGCCCAGGCACCAGGGCGAGCCCACGGATACGCGAGGGGCACCCGACGCCTACCGGCGCACGAGTGGCACCCTTGACGTCATGAGCAAGCGAGCCCGCGTCCGCGCCCCTGAGCTGCAAGGACGTACCTGGATCAACACCGGCGGCAAGGAACTGTCCCTGGCGGACTTCCGAGGCAGCATATTGATCCTGGACTTTTGGACGTTCTGCTGTGTGAACTGCCTGCACGTCCTGGACGAGCTGCGCGAGCTGGAGGAGAAGCACCGCGACACCGTCGTGATCGTCGGCGTGCACTCGCCGAAGTTCGTCCACGAGGCCGAGCACCAGGCGGTCGTCGACGCCGTCGAGCGCTATGAGGTGCATCACCCCGTGCTCGACGACCCCGAGCTGGCCACCTGGAAGCAGTACGCGGTGCGGGCCTGGCCGACGCTGGTCGTCGTCGACCCCGAGGGGTACGTCGTCGCCCAGCACGCGGGCGAGGGGCATGCGCACGCGCTGGAGAAGCTGGTGGCCGAGCTGGAGGCCGAGCACGGTGCCAAGGGCACCCTGCGGCGCGGCGACGGCCCGTATGTGCCGCCGGAGCCGGTCGCCACCGAGCTGCGCTTCCCCGGCAAGGCGCTGCTGCTGCCCGGCGGCACCTTCCTCGTCTCGGACACCACCCGGCACCGGCTGGTGGAGCTGGCGGCGGACGGCGAGAGCGTGCTGCGGCGGATCGGCGCCGGCGAGCGGGGGCTCGTCGACGGGCCCGCCGACCAGGCGCGGTTCAGCGAACCGCAGGGTCTTGCCCTGCTGCCGGACGGCACGGTGATCGTCGCCGACACCGTCAACCACGCGCTGCGCTCCCTGGACCTCGCGACCGGCGAGGTGCGGACCGTCGCCGGGACCGGGCGCCAGTGGTGGCAGGGGTCCCCGGCCGCCGGGCCGGCCCGCGAGGTCGACCTGTCCTCACCCTGGGACGTGGCCTGGTTCGCCGACCGGCTGTGGATCGCCATGGCGGGCGTCCACCAGCTGTGGACGTACGACCCGGCGGACGGGACGGTGCGCGCGGCCGCCGGGACGACGAACGAGGGTCTGGTCGACGGGCCGGCCGCCGAGGCGTGGTTCGCCCAGCCGTCCGGGCTGGCCGCGACCGAGGACCGGCTGTGGATCGCGGACTCCGAGACCTCGGCGGTGCGGTACGTCGAGCGAGACCGCGACAGGGGGGACAGCGAGGATGGCTTCGTGGTCCGCACGGCCGTGGGCACCGGGCTGTTCGACTTCGGCCACCGCGACGGCCCCGCCGACCAGGCGCTGTTCCAGCACCCCCTCGGCGTGACCGCGCTGCCCGACGGCTCCGTCGCCATCTCGGACACCTACAACCACGCGCTGCGCCGCTTCGACCCGGCCTCCGGCGAGGTCAGCACCCTCGCCACGGATCTGCGCGAGCCGTCCGACGCCGTGCTGGTGGACGGCGACATCGTGGTCGTCGAGTCGGCACGGCACCGGCTGACCCGGCTGCGGCTGCCCGAGGAGGCCGTACGCGTGGCGGCGGTGGCCCACCGCACCCAGCGCGCCGCCACCGAGATCGCCCCGGGGACGCTGCGGCTCGACGTCGTCTTCCAGGCCCCCGCCGGACAGAAGCTCGACACCCGCTACGGCCCCTCCACGCGCCTGCTCGTCAGCTCCACCCCGCCCGGGCTGCTGGCCGAGGGCGAGGGAGCCGGTACGGACCTGAGCCGCGAGCTGGTGCTGGCGGACGGGGTGACCGAGGGCGTGCTGCACGTCTCCGCGATGGCCGCCTCCTGCGACGACGACCCGGCCAACGAATACCCGGCCTGCCATGTGCACCAGCAGGACTGGGGCGTCCCGGTCCGGGTCACGGACGGCGGCGCGACCAGGCTGCCGCTGGTGCTGGCGGGGATGGACGAGACGGTCTGAACGCCGCTGCCGGCCGCTCAGTCGGCCGGCAGGCCGAACCACCGCAGCAGCACGGGGCGCGCGTCCGGTGGGGCCTCCTCGGGGCCGCGCGCGAAGCGGGCCAGCAGCTCCAGATAGGCGTCGTGGAAGGCGTCCAGCTCTTCCTTGGTGAGATGGCTGAGGCTGCGTGAGCCCCGCATCCACCCTTCGGAGTCCGGCTCTTCGAGCGTGAAGCGCCGGGCGAGACTCATGTCCTCCTCCAGCCGCAGCCGGTCGAGCTCGCCGACGACGGCCCGCTCGGCCTCGGTCAGCTCGCCCTGCGGCGGCCTGCGGATGTCCACGCTGCGCACGGCGCGCCACCAGCGCTCGCGCCCGCTGGAGCGCTCCGGGATGTCCTCGATGAAGCCGCCGCGCTCCAGCTGGCGCAGGTGGTAGCTCAGGGTGCCCGTGTTCTCGCCGAGGGCGGAGGCGAGGGTCGTCGAGGTCGCGGGGCCTGAGGTGCCGAGGTGGCGCAGGATCTTCAGGCGCAGGGGATGAGCAAGCGCCTTCAGGGCCGCCGGATCGCTGATCGTACGCCGCTCATCTGACTCGGTCATGCTCGCATTCTATCTTGCAGAACTTTCTCTGCAGACGTTACTCTGCAGCTGTCAGTCCGCAGAGAAAAGTCTGCAGAGAAAAGTCTGTGCTGCCTTGTCTCGTCACTGGGAGATCGTCATGTCGCGTATCGCGTCAGCCCTGCTGGCCCTCGCCCTCGGGGCCGGCCTCGCCACGGCCGGAGTCGGCCAGGCGCACGCCACCACTCCGCAAGGCCCGGCGTCCGGATTCGAGGCGTGCCCCGAGCTCCCACCGAAGGCCGACCCCGCCGCCTGGCGATGCGAGGTGATGTCGGCGACCGGCCACCTCACGCTCGGGCGCATCGACGTGCCGATCGACGAGCCCATGACGGTCACTCACGCCGAGGGCCGGATCGACGGCGAGTTCGCCCAGGTCTTCGGCGCGCTGTCCGCTGAGCCGATCGCCGTGCCGGGCACTCGCCTGACCATCACCCCGCGATACGCGGGGTATTTCGACTTCCATACGAACGCGGAGCGGCTCGGCGAACTGGACCTGAAGTTCGCGGTCTCGGGCCCCGGACTGCCGTCGGGCTGCTCGATCGGGCGGGACACCGACGCGGTCCACCTGGTGCTCAAGACACCCGACGGCGGCGGGCCCGGCGCCACTCCGAGTATCGAGGACACGCGGTTCGCCGCACCGCGCACCTCGGGGTGCGGCCCTCGGGGGCGCGTACTCGACAGGTTCCTCCGCCTGCCGTCGTCCTCCGGGAAGAACGCCATCCACCTGGACGGCGAACGGGCCGTGCGCTCGTACAGCGATCTGGACGTGCCCGCGCCGCAGTCGCAGGAGCGCGTCGTGCTGCCCTGAGAGGTCGGGGACGGCGATGGGACGGCCCCGCTCGGAAAGCCGACGGCCCCCGCCGCAGGGCAGCGGCAGGGGCAGTCGGTACGGGAAGCCGGGGGGAGTCGGCTTCCCGGGTCTGTGGGCCGGGGTGGTCGGCCGGTCGTCAGGTGAGCGAGCCGGCTGAGCGCGTCAGGCGAGTGGGTCAGTCGAGGGCGTTGGCCAGGTCGCTCTGCCAGTAGGTCACCTGGGCGCTGTCGTCGATGTAGACGGAGCCGCCGGGCAGTTCGACCGGCTTGGAGTCGTCGGAGCCCTCGAGGAACACGTCCAGGGAGGTGGCCTTGTAGCCGTTGGTGCCCGAGCCGTCGGCGGAGGAGGTGCGGATCCCGGCGTACGCGGTCTCGCCGGGGGCGAGGGTGACGACGGCCTGCGGCTTGCTGTCCTCGTTCACCGGAGTGGCGGACTGGGCGTCCTCGCCGAACTTCAGCCGGGGGTAGCTGGGCATGTTGCAGTCCACGCCCGCGTGGTTGTTGACCTCGAGCACCATGTAGTTGACCGGCCGCTGGACGGACTTGACGCCGATCGTCAGCTTGTTGATGTCGCAGGGGCCGATCTCCTGCTGGGAGCCGGCGGAGTCGTTGGAGCCGGCAGAGTCCTTCGAGCCGCCCGAGCCGCTGCCGCCGTTCTTGGAGGACCCGGCCTGGTCGGTGCCGCCGCCCTTCTTCGCGCCGCTCCCGGTGTCGGAGCCGTCGGAGCCGCCGGTGCCGCCGGATCCGGACGTCTGGTCGGCCGGGGTGGAGGTCGCGCTGTCCGCCTTGCCTTCGCCCTTGGTGCCGGTGCCCTCGTTGCTGTTGCAGGCGGTGAGGGTGAGGGCGGCGACGGCGGTCAGGCCGGCGGCGGCGAGGCGCAGGGTGCGGGCGCGGCGGGCGGTGAAGGCGGTGATCGACATGGTGGGTTCCCCCCAAGGGACTTGGCCGTTTCCGGTGTGTCTTTCTCGGTACGGCTTAAGCCTGTCGTCCCCCGCTGGCGTTCGGCTGCCGCGCCACTGCCGCCCGGCTAACGTCCCACTAACGTCCCGCTTTCAGCGCCCTTTCACCGCCTTTCGTCGCCGCCTCGCTTGTCCTCGCTGTCCTGGGCGAAGAGCTTCACCAGGTCGCTCATCACGTAGCGGTTGGTGGCCTCCTCGTCCAGCAGATGCATCTCCGCCAGCCGGTCCAGACCGTCCTGGATCAGCTCGGGGTCCGCCCCGGCCAGCGCGGCGGCCTCCGTGGTGTTGACCTCCCGGGCGAAGCCGGTGCCCAGGGTGCGCAGCAGCCGGGCGTCGTCCGCGGAGAGGCGCGTCACCGAGTTCCGCAGCGCCGCGGCGACTCCGGCGTCCTCCGCCGACAGCAGCGCGAGCCGCCGCCGCTCGTCGCGGAGCGCCGTGGCCAGCCGGGCCAGCCGCCAGCGCGGCCGGGACTGCAACTGCGCCGAGGCGGCGCGCAGCGCCAGCGGCAGCCCGTCGCACAGGGCCACGAGCTCATGCGCGGCCTCCGGGTCCTCGGCGACCCGGTCGGGGCCGAGCAGGGTGCCGAGCAGGGCCACCCCGTCCTCGGGCCCCAGCGCGTGCAGGCGTACGGGGCGGGCGGCGTCGGTGGCGATCAGCCCGTCGAGCCGGCTGCGGCTGGTGACCAGGGTGGCGCACCGGGGCCCGCCGGGCAGCAGCGGCCGTACCTGCGCCGAACTGCTGGCGTTGTCGAGCACGACCAGCAGCCGGCGGTCCGCGACGAGCGACCGGTACAGCGCGCTGGCCGCCTCCGGAGAGGTCGGAATGCGGTCCGCGGGTGTTCCCAGAGCGAGCAGGAATTCGCGCAGCACCTCGGTGGGCGCCGTCTCCTCGCCGCCGCTGAACCCGCGCAGATCCGCGAACAGCCGCCCGTCGGGGAAGGCGTCCGCGTGTGCGTGGCCCCAGTGCACGACCAGGCCCGTCTTGCCGACTCCGGCGGGCCCGGTGATGAGCGTGATGCCGCCCTCCGGGGGGAGGCCGGCGGGGGACGCGCCGTAGGCCGGGCCGCCGGGCTCGGCGGCGGGCAGGGTGAGCCGGGTCAGGCCGGCCAGTTCGCGGTCGCGGCCGAGGAAGCCGGCCGGGGGCCTGGGGAGCAGCTGCGGCCCGGCCGCGGAGGGCCGGTGGGCGGCCTGGGCGGGGACCTGCGCAGGGACCTGCGCAGGGACCTGGGCGGAAACCTGGGGTTGGCCCTGCGCGGGGGCCTGAGGCTGGGCCTGGGCCGGGAGGGGGTTCGGCGCGGTGGGCTCGGGGGCGCCGCGCCGCTGGGGCGGCGCCGCGGGCGCGGCGCGCAGGATCTCCTCGTACGCGGTGCGCAGCCGCTCGCCCGGGTCGACCCCCAGGTCGTCGGCGAGGAGCTGCCGGGTGCGGTGGTACCAGGCGATCGCGTCCGACTGCCGTCCGATGCGGTACAGCGCCAGCATCAGGGCCGCGATGAGCCCTTCGCGCAGCGGGTTGGCCACGGCCACCGGGTGCAGTACGGCGGCCGCCTTCTCGTACTGGCCGAGCGCCCCGTGGGCGCGCGCCAGCGCCTCGACGGCGGTCAGCCGCCGCTCCTCCAGGGCGTGTGCCGCCGCGGCGAACGGCGGGCTGGCCACCGTGCCGGTGAGGGCCGGGCCGCGCCACAGGTCCAGTCCCTGGCGCAGGAGGTCCACGGCCTGCTCGGGGGCGGTCTCGGGGCGGGCGAGGGCGACCAGTTCGGAGAAGCGCTGGCTGTCGACGAGCTGTTCGGGCATCCGCAGCCGGTAGGCGGAGCCGTGGGTGGTCAGCTCGACGCCGTAGGCGTCGGCGCCCGCCTCGGCGAGCGTCGCGCGCAGCCGCGAGACATGGCCCTGGATGACGGTGCGGGCGTGTTCGGGTGGTTCCTCCTCCCACAGACAGGAGATCAGCTGCTCGACGGGGACGGTGGCGTTGGGCTGGAGCAGCAGCATGGCGAGCAGGCTGCGTCGCTTGACCGGGCCCAGCCCGATCTCTCCGGTGCCGGTGGTCACGGCCACCGGACCGAGTAGAGAGAAGTCCAATTCAGTTCTCCAGGAAGGCGGTCATCGCCTTGGTGAGCAGCTGTGGGTCGCGGGCGCCGCACAGCTCGCGGGCCGAGTGCATGGACAGGATGGCCGCGCCCACGTCGACGGTGGTGATGCCGTGTCGGGCCGCGGTGATCGGGCCGATCGTGGTGCCGCACGGCATGGCGTTGTGCGAGACGAAGGTCTGCCAGGGCACCCCCGCGCGCTCGCAGGCGGCGGCGAAGACGGCCCGGCCGGCGCCGTCGGTGGCGTACCGCTGGTTGACGTTGACCTTGAGGATGGGGCCGCCGTTGGGCAGCGGGTGGTGGCCGGGTTCGTGCCGCTCCGCGTAGTTGGGGTGGACGGCGTGCCCGGTGTCGGAGGACAGGCAGATCGTCCCGGCGAGGGCGCGGGCCTTGTCCTCGTACGCGCCGCCGCGGGCGAAGACCGAGCGCTCCAGCACATTGCCGAGCAGCGGGCCCTCGGCGCCGGTGTCGGACTGGCTGCCGTTCTCCTCGTGGTCGAAGGCGGCGAGGACGGGGATGTACGGCAGCTCGGGGCGGGCGGAGACGGCGGCGAGCGCGGTCGTGCCGGAGTGTACGGACAGGAGGTTGTCCATCCGGGGCCCGGCGATCAGGTCCTGGTCCCGGCCGAGGTAGGCGGGCGCATCGACGCTGTGGGCCATCAGGTCCCAGCCGCCCACCTCGGCGGCGGGGACTCCGGCCGCCTCGGCGGCGAAGCGGATCAGAGCGCCCTCCTCCATGTCGCCGAGGCCCCAGATGGGCGTCATATGGCGCTGCTTGTCGAGCTTGAGCCCCTCGGTGTTGACGGACCGGTCGAGGTGGACGGCGAGCTGGGGAACGCGCAGCAGCGGCCGGTCGATGGCCA
Organism: Streptomyces sp. LZ34; assembly: GCF_053890475.1. NCBI lineage: Bacteria > Bacillati > Actinomycetota > Actinomycetes > Kitasatosporales > Streptomycetaceae > Streptomyces > Streptomyces sp. LZ34. The sequence continues at coordinate 6,359,212 of NZ_CM132680.1, read as the reverse complement.
CCAGGTGGTGCGAGCCGTCCTTGAGGGTGAGCCGGCCGGAGATGCCGAGGTCGCGGTCGAGCCAGGTGTTCAGCAGCACGCCGCCGTAGATCTCGACGGCGATCTGCCGCCAGCCGTGCGCGGCGGTGTCGGGGATCGGCTTGACCCGCAGGTTGGGGGAGTCGGTGTGGGCCCCCACGATCCGGTACGGAGTGGAAGGTCTCGCTCCGTCGGGCACGTACCAGGCGATGATCGCGCCGCCCCGCAGCACGTATTTGCCGCCCGTCCCGGCGTCCCAGGGCGCGGTCTCCTCGACCTGCCGGAACCCCACCTTCTCCAGTCGCTCGGCCGCCCTCGCCACCGCGTGGTACGGCGATGGGGCGGCGGCGAGGAAGGACATCAGGTCGTCGGTATGGCCGCGGTCGAAGTCGGAGTGCGCGCTCATGTGAACAGCATAGATACGAGAACCGCCTAGAGCCCGTGTTCGATCGGGGCTGTGGAAAACGGCTAAGAGGCGCGCGGGGGACCGGCGGCGGATCGGTGAGGGATCGGTGAGGGATCGGCGGGGGTGCCGTTGGCGCTTCCGTGGGATCGTGCTGCGCCGGTCGGATGAAGGACGGCCGCTCGGCGATAGAGGCGGCGCTTTTCCTCTCATATCTCCTGTGATCGTGCAATAACGCACTGAAGGGGATATCGGATGCGCGCTCTTCGTCAGGCCCTGGTTGTCCTTGGGGCGCTCTTCCTGCTGTGCGCCGGCGTGCCGGCCGTGGCACAGCCCGCCGCCCTGGCCGCCGCCACTCCGCACGCCGCCGCCCCGTACCCGAAGGATCCGGTCCCCTCGCCCTGTCCCACCACGGACCGGGTGGGGGCCCGTACTCCCCCGCCGGCCCCGTTCCAGAAGTACTACGAGGACGACTGGCGGCTGGGTCCCGCGCAGCTCCCCCGGAGCGGGCCGATCGCCGAGATGCTCAAGGGCTATGAGCGGCTGGACCATCTGTCGTCCGCCGAGTTCCTCGAGTGCTACTGGGACGAGGCGACCTCCGGCTGGTGGTTCCCGGCCCCGGACGGCTGGGTGCTCATCAACGGGACGCCGCTGCATGTCACCGTCACCCTTCAGCCGGGGCAGAAGGTCGACCTCTTCGGCAGCGGTTTCGGCCACTTCCTCGCCCCGGCCGGTACGCCCTACGCCGAGCGCGCGCTTCCGCCCAGCAACCTCAACACCCTTGATCCGGCGTTCCCCTTCGGCTACCACCTCTACGAGGTCGTGCAGCCCTTCACGGTGGAGGCGGGGCCCATCAGGCCCTGGTTCGCCCAGCCGGGAGGCGGTCTGCAGTACCTCACCACTCCCTCGATCCCCCAGCTCGTCGCCGCCGGCAACCTCCGTCCCCTCAACTGACGCGCGGTGGACCGGCGGGAACTCGTCCGGGCCCTGCGCGAGGACCGGGTCCCCGACGCGCTGTACGACATCCCGGGTGTGCACGACATCCCGGTCCAGCCGGACGCGTACTACTTCCTGCGGCCCGCGACGGGCGGCTGGGTGGTGGGGCTGCGTGAGCGCTCCCAGGACCGCGATACGCGCTGGTTCCGTTCGGAGGACGCGGCCTGCCGCGACCTGCGCGCGAAGCTCACCCCGCTCCCGCCGGCCGGCGGGAGCGAGGGGGCACCTCCCAGCGGTGGCCGGGGGACCGTCGAGGACGTGCTCGCGCACAGCGAGGAGATCCGGCGGCGGGCCTGGCGCGACTTCGAGCGCGCGCTGCGCGAGCAGGGGCGCGAGAACGGCGGGGCCGCGCCGGGCTCCGGCTCCGACGCGGGCGCGTGAACAGAAGAGCCGGGTGCCCCGCGCGGGGCACCCGGCTCGACCAGACTCGACCAGACGAATCAGAGACGGAATGGCGTGCTCAGAAGGCCGCCTCGGCCAGGTCCATCAGGGAGTCGTCGACGGACTCGGCCACGGCGCGCTGGACCGCGACGCCCGGCAGCACCTCCTGGGCGAAGAACTTCGCGGCCGCGATCTTGCCCGCGTAGAAGGACGTGTCCTTGGCGGAGGCGCCGGGCAGCTTGTCGGCGGCGACCGCCGCGCCCTTGACCAGCAGATAGCCGATGAACACATCGCCGGAGGCGAGCAGCAGCCGGGTGGCGTTCAGGCCGACCTTGTAGATGGAGGTGACGTCCTGCTCGGTGGCGGCGAGATCGGTGAGCATGGTGCCCACCAGCCCCTCCAGGTCCGCGGCGGCCTTGGCGAGCGCGTCACGGGTGGCGGCGAGATCCTCCCCGCCGCCGGCCTCGGCCAGGAACTTCTTGATCTCCTCCGAGATGACCGTCAGCGCCTGGCCCTGGTCCCGGACGATCTTCCGGAAGAAGTAGTCCTGGCCCTGGATGGCGGTGGTGCCCTCGTAGAGGGTGTCGATCTTGGCGTCCCGGATGTACTGCTCCAGCGGGTACTCCTGGAGGTAGCCGGAGCCGCCGATGGTCTGAAGGGACTGCGCCAGCTGCTCGTACGCCTTCTCCGAGCCGTAGCCCTTGACGATGGGCAGCAGCAGGTCGTTGAGCGCGTGCGCGGCGGAGGTGTCCTCGCCGGCCGCCTCCAGGGCCTGGATCTCGTCCTGGACCGAGGCGGTGTAGAGGACGAGCGAGCGCAGGCCCTCCGCGTACGCCTTCTGCGCCATCAGCGAGCGGCGCACATCGGGGTGGTGGGTGATGGTGACGCGCGGGGCGCTCTTGTCGGTGAAGGCGGCCAGGTCCGGGCCCTGGACGCGCTCCTTGGCGTACTCCAGCGCGTTCAGATAGCCGGTGGACAGGGTCGCCATGGCCTTCGTGCCGACCATCATCCGCGCGAACTCGATGATGTTGAACATCTGGCGTATGCCGTCGTGCTTCTCGCCGAGCAGCCAGCCCTTGGCCGGGTGGTCCGCGCCGAAGGTCAGCTCGCAGGTGTTGGAGACCCGCAGGCCCATCTTGTGTTCGACGTTGGTCGCGTAGACGCCGTTGCGCTCGCCGAGCTCGCCGCTCTCCCAGTCGAAGTCGTACTTCGGGACGATGAAGAGCGACAGCCCCTTGGTGCCCGGGCCCGAGCCCTCGGGGCGCGCCAGCACGAAGTGGATGATGTTCTCCGAGAGGTCGTGCTCACCGGAGGTGATGAACCGCTTCACGCCCTCGATGTGCCAGGAGCCGTCCTCCTGCCGGACCGCCTTGGTGCGGCCCGCGCCGACATCCGAGCCCGCGTCGGGCTCGGTGAGCACCATGGTCGCGCCCCACTGCTTGTCCACGATGTGCCGGGCGATCGCCAACTGCTCCTCGGTGCCCTCGTCGTGGAGCACCCCGGCGAAGGAGGGACCGCAGGCGTACATCCAGATCGGGGTGTTCGAGCCGAGGATCTGCTCGGCGCAGGCCCACAGCAGCGAGCGCGGGCAGGCGCTGCCGCCGAGGCCCTCCGGAACGCCCAGCCGCCACCACTCGGCGTCCATGTACGCCTGGTAGCTCTTCTTGAAGGACTCGGGCACCGGCGCGGTGTGCGTCTTCGGGTCGAAGACCGGTGGGTTCCGGTCGGAGTCCGCGTAGCTCTCGGCCAGCTCGTTCTCGGCCAGCCGGGAGATCTCGGAGAGCACGCTCCTGGCGGTCTCGACGTCCATCTCCTCGAACGGTCCCGTGCCGTACAGCTTGTCGCGCCCGAGCACCTCGAAGAGGTTGAACTCGATGTCGCGGAGATTCGACTTGTAGTGCCCCATGGCGAACAGCTCCGTAAGGCTCGGGAGGAGGCGGACCTCTTCATTGGCATCGCGTGATCGATCGTCGATCGCCATGATGCTACCCGTGGGTAATAAAGGGCAACCCTCAATCGGGCAACTGTGACGCACTACGCTTCGGCGACTCAGTACGCTTCTGTCCATGTACGGCTACGACCAGAACGCGAGCGCAGGGCAGGGCTACGCGGCGCCGCCGCCGCAGCCGGGGCAGCAGCCGCATCTGTCACACCACCCACAGCCGGGTGCCGGCTATGGCGAGCAACCGCTGTACCCGGAGCCCTCCCCGCCGTCCCTGGCCGACGCGGTGCGCGCCTTCACCACCGGCTCGATGTCGGCCGAGGAGTTCCAGCAGATCTTCGCGAGCTCCAAGGTGTACTGCCCGCGTGGTGACAACCCCGGGTTCCTCGCGCTGCACAACACCCAGCAGCCGGTGATCCCCATGTTCACCTCGCTCAAGGAGCTGCGCCGCTACGCCGGCAAGGAGTCCAAGTACTTCGTGATCACCGGCGCCGAGGTGATCGACCTGCTGCCCACCGGCTACGGCTTCGTCCTCGACATGGAGGGCGACCACCGGATGGTCTTCGACGCGAAGGCCGTGGAGCAGATGGTCGACTTCGCGATGCGCCGGATGTACGGGTAGCCGCCGCTGGGTGCTCACGCTGCGTGCCCGGCCGGTGGCCGGAAATAAAGGACCTCTTGCGAGTCGTTCACCCTTCAACTAAGTTGAATCCTGAACGACCGAGGAGGCCGTCATGCCAGCTGTGACCGTAGACAACCCGTTGACCCTGCCCCGCGTCGCGGCACCCGCCGACGCCCAGCAGCGCCCCGTGCTCGCCGTCTCCACCGCTCCCAGCGGTTTCGAGGGTGAGGGCTTCCCGGTGCGGCGCGCCTTCGCGGGTATCGACTACAAGCACCTTGACCCGTTCATCATGATGGACCAGATGGGCGAGGTGGACTATCAGCCCGGGGAGCCGAAGGGAACCCCGTGGCACCCGCACCGCGGCTTCGAGACCGTCACGTACATCATCGACGGGATCTTCGACCACCACGACTCCAATGGCGGTGGCGGCACCATCACCAACGGCGACACCCAGTGGATGACGGCCGGCTCGGGCCTGCTGCACATCGAGGCGCCGCCGGAGCACCTCGTCATGTCCGGCGGTCTCTTCCACGGCCTCCAGCTGTGGGTGAACCTGCCGAAGAAGGACAAGATGATGCCGCCGCGCTACCAGGACATCCGCGGTGGCCAGGTCCAGCTGCTGACCTCTCCGGACGGCGGCGCGCTGCTGCGCGTCATCGCCGGTGAGCTGGACGGTCACAACGGGCCCGGCATCACGCACACCCCGATCACGATGGTGCACGCGACGCTGGCTCCGGGCGCCGAGATCAACCTGCCCTGGCGTGAGGACTTCAACGGCCTCGCGTATGTGCTGGCCGGCAAGGGTGCGGTCGGTGCCGAGCGCCGCCCGATCCACCTGGGTCAGACCGCCGTCTTCGGCGCCGGGTCTTCGCTGACCGTCCGCGCGGACGAGAAGCAGGACTCCCACACGCCGGACCTGGAGGTCGTGCTCCTCGGTGGCCGGCCGATCCGTGAGCCCATGGCTCACTACGGGCCGTTCGTGATGAACACCCGCGTGGAGCTCCAGCAGGCCTTCGAGGACTTCCAGAAGGGCCGGCTGGGGACGATTCCGGCGGTGCACGGGATGTCCGAGGGCGGACTGTAAGACTTGCCGGGACCACACGCGAACGAGCCCCGTCCGGACATGGACGGGGCTCGTCGGCGCTTACGGGCGGATCACCCGTCTTTCAGTGTTGCCTGGTTGTCTCAGTGTTGCCTGGCGTGACGACGCTTCCGGGTCAGATACGCGAATGCCGCGCCCGTACCGGCCAGCAGGGCACTGAGGGAGATGATCGTCAGCAGGCCGGACGTACCTGTGTTGGCCAGCGAACCGCCGCCTCCGCCAGTCTGGGGGCCCGGCTTGTTGGGCGGCACAGACGCGGGCGGCTCATGGGTCGGCGGCTCGGACGACGGCGGCTCGGACGACGGCGGAGTGGGCGTCGGCGTGGGAGTCGGCGTTTCCTTCTGGATGTACACGCCGGCGTCGATCGTGTGATCGACCTCTCCCGGCTTGTCCGGCGCCGTGACAGGTGCCTGTCCGTCGCACAGCTGCCCGGTCTTCGGCGGGGTCACATTGGAGTCATGTGCCCGCTTGTCACCGGCCCGCGGGAGCGTGAACCGCAGCTCGTCGGCCGACGGCTGATCCGGCACCTTGCTGGTGTCCGCGGTACACACATCGAACTCCACCGTGTACTTCGCACCCGGCTTGAGCTCGTAGTCGGCGCCGACCCCACCGAAGTAGTACTCGCCGGCGGCATCGGTCTTGGTCGTGGCGACCTGCTTGCCGCTGGAGTCCAGCAGGTTGACCGTCGCGTCCGGCAGCGGCACCTCGTTGGGACCCTCGGGGTCCTGGATCCCGTTGTGGTCGCCGTCGAACCACACACGGTTGCCGATCTGGATCGGCGCGTTCGCCGCCTCATAGGCGATATCGCCGAGCCCACCGGCCTTACCGAACCCGCTCTGTTCCCGACTGACGAACTGGTACGCGTTGGTGGTCGGAGCGTTGCCCGGGCCCTGACCGGTCGCGACGTCGTAGTAACCGGTCCCGGAGGTCGCGACGTTGACGGTCGGGTCGAATTCCGTGCTGACGACCCACTGCTGCTGCGGAATGTAGGCCACCGAACCCAGCGCGGTCTCCAGGTGCGCGCCGCGGAAGTAGTCGCCCGGGAAGTACTCGACGACACCGCTGCCCTGGCCGCCATCGGTGGCGGGGGTGGCGTGGTTGGGGCAACTCCCGGTGCCTTCCCACGAGTATCCACCGTCGGGATTGGCGCAGGCCATGTTGATGTCACCACCGGCCATGCCGTTTTCCGGGGTGTTGTTGAGCGGCCTCGGGTCCAGTCCACCCCAGCTCACGACGTCCATGAACCGGTCGCGGAAACCGAGGATCATCGAACCGTCGCGGGCGAAGGCGAGGGAGGCGAGCTCCGGCTGCGGATCGATGAAGACGTTGCCCACCTTCCGTTCGTCCCACGTGGCCAGGGAGGTGTTCCACGGGTTCCAGTGGGTGGCCTGGGCGACGTCGTCGGAACCGAAGACGGAGCCGCGCTTGGCGGTGAGCGGCTGGGTCAGCACGGTGTCGAACTGTTCGCCGTCGTAGGCGTAGACGACAGCTTTCAGGTCTTCGCGCTTCTGTGTGCTCTCCGCGCTGCACACGCCACCGACGTAGAGCTTGTTGTCGTGGACCTGAAGACCGAACGGCCGCCAGTCACCGGGGCTCGCGCAGCCCGGGTCCGGGATGCGCACCGTCGCTTCGGGTGCGGATGCCGTGGTACCGGTCGCGTCGAAGCTGACCAGTCTCCGGGTCAGCAGGTTCACCGCGTACAGCGTCGAGCCGTCCTCCGACAGGGCCAGGCCGCCGATGCTCTCCTTCCCCGGCGCATTGGTGAACCCGGCGTCCTTGTTCATGTTGGTGGCGTCGTGCGGCGTCACCGCGGCGCCCGGCACCTTCGCGAACAGGGTCGGCGTCCCACCGTTGGTCGGCGTGGTGTAGATCGCGTTACCGCCGTCCGGCCCGTACGGGGTGTACCGCCGGGCGAACGCGCCCTGGAACACCCGCTTCTGGTACTTGTCGTAGGCCAACGCGAACGTCGTGCCTACCTGGGCCTGCGTGTTGAGCGTGGTCGGGCACGCCGTGTCGCCAGGACACGTACCTCGTTTGTCCGTCCCGAACGCCACCAGTGCTCGCGTGTCTTGCGCGTCGGCAGTGTTCTGGATCGGCACGAAATACCGCGAGTCCGGCAGTGTGTAGTCGGCCGGGTTCCAGACCCCGGTAATGACCGAGTCGTCCTTACCGCCCGACACATTTACGAACGTCGTGAAGCTGTCGAAGTGGTTTTCCGCCGTCGAGGCCGGCGCCGCCTGCAGATACTTGTCGTACGGCGCCGGGATGGTGACGTCGACGCGGTACTGGCCGCCGGCCAGCTCGGTCGACTTCGAGATCACCACCTTTCCGGTGGCATCCGTGGTGCCGGTGACCCGATGGCCGGCCGGGTCCGATACCTCGACCTTCATGCCCTGCTGCGGCACATCCATGGTCGCGTTGATCACGCCGGTGCCGAAGAAATCCCGCAGCACCTCAACGGTCAGGGTGCCGTCACCAGTCGAAGCGGTGGCCGTCCCAACTGTCGCGCCCATGGCGCTGCCCAACAGCAAGGCAGTGCACAGGCCCACTCGCGCCAGCGGACCCGTATGCTTCCCGGCTGTCCGGCGTAATTCTCTACACACTTTTCGCACAGCCATCACTCTCCCCTCGTGATGTGAACCGACCACCCGCTTTTAGCCGTACATCCGCTTCCCGGCCCCGGGTGACACGTCGGCCATGAAAAGGGCCCACCGCTGTTTCGGTGGGCCCCGTCGTTCTTGGTCGTCTTGGCGGATGGAGCGGATTCAGGGACTCGGGAGTGCCTTCCCCAAGCCAGTTGCACTCGTCCTCGCTTCCCCACGCGGAAACAGCAACAAGAGTCTGGATAGCCATCCTGAACCGCCCGACCAGCGACGATACTGTAGCGGGTGGCCGCCAAGATCGGGGGGAGCAGAGGATGAAGGAGCGGAACAAGTTATCAATGCGTCACGTGCGGCGTATGAGAACAAAACAAGGTCCTTCACGGGGTGCGGCCGGCCGACGCCGATGGCTGCGGCCACGCTGGGTGGCGGTCGTCATTGGCGGTGTGGCCGTCGCGGTGGTCACGTTCCTGGTCGCGGGCAGCGGCTCCGCCCCCACCGGTCCAAGAGAATTGACCTCGGATGAGGCCAACCGTCTGGCGGTCACGCGGTTCCTCAACTACCAGGCGGGCGGGCGCGCCCTGACGATCAACGTGCCGGGCACCGCTGGTGGGCTGACCATCACCGGATCCATCGACTACCGCGGCAAGATCGGTTACGGCGTGGTGCGCGGCACCGGGCGCGATACGTCCAGCGACGGGCTGATCCAGTGGACGGCCACCACCGTGTTCGTCCACCCGATGACGAACACTCCGGCGAAGGCACCGGCACGGCCGCCGGGTTCGGGCTGGTACAGCCGTCCGCTGCAAAAGTACGGCAGTTCACTGGACAGTTCGCTGGCCATCGCGCTGAAGCTCGGGAGCGACCGGCCGGACAATGCCGAACTGCTGCCGCAGAACGGTGCCGCCTGGGTGGGAGAGGACCGGTTGGACGGGCATCAGGTGGACATCATGACCGGGCCGAGCGCCGCCCGTGCCACGACCGGTACGGCGAGTGCCGTGCCCACGACCGATACGGCGGGTGCCGTGCGCTACTGGATCGGCTCGGACGGCACCATGTACCGGGTTCGCGTCGGCGTGGCTTCCGCAGCGCAGCCGGTGGTCATCGATTTCGACACCCACAAGTACGTTCCGGTCCGGCCGGTACCCGGAGCCACCCCGACGCGGTAGCCGCCGCTCAGGACGTCCGCACCCGCGCGCCCGTGGCGAGCAGTGACGCCGACGGCAGCCGGATGTCTGCCGTGTCCGGTAGCGCCGGAACGGCCGGAACAGCGGTGGCTCCTGTGGTGGTGGCCTTCGGGAACTGCGGCTGTCGCCCAGGCGCCGCCACCTCGGTGAACGGGATACCGCCAGGTGCCGTCGGTTTCGCCCACGTGCCGGAGGGTGAGGGCGACCGGGCGGGACGCGGGCAGGACGCGGTTGTCGCGAGCCGGGCGGGCATCGTCGTTCGCAGCTCATTGCCGCGCAGGCAGTTGCCCCGTCCCTTCGTGGCGGTGGGGAACGTCCAGCCGACGTCAACGCTGTTGGCGGCGAAGGTGTTGTCCAGGATCTGGTTGCCGTTCGGCGGTATGTCGGCGGTCGCGGTGATCAGCAGCCCGGCGTTGCTGTTGTCGGCGATCCGGTTGCGGACGAACTGGTTGGCGTTGCCGCCGTCGACGCCGATGCCGATGCCCCACCCGCCGTCGGCCTGTTCGGGGGTGGCCGCCTGCTGGTTGGCCGCGATCAGGTTGCCCGCGATGACGGCATCCTTCTGCGGGAGCAACTTCTCCTGGTGGTCGGAGTTGGTGGTGAGTCCGACCCGGTTACCGACAAGGCGGTTGCCGACCACGTACATGTCGCCACTGGCATTGGTGCCTTCGTAACCGACCGCGTTGAGTTCGGCGATGTTGTCCCGCACCACAATGCGACAGGGCTTGCACTGTCCGACATAGATCCCCGAGTCGGCCGAGCCTGACGTGTACGAGTGCTCGATGACACCGTTTTGCGCGGAGAACGCGTAGATGCCGTACAGCCCGTTGCGGGTCGCGGTCACATGGGAGACCAGGAATGACTTCAGGAAGGTGACGGGCTCATCGCCGGTGTCGTAGCCGCCGGACTGCCCCGGCAATCCGGCAGCCGCCTTCGCGGAACCGGTGACCAGGACCCCGTTCTGCGTGTTGTTCTTCACCGTCAGGTTCTCCACGGCCACCCCGGGAGCGGCGACGACGATGCCGTTCGGCTGCCGCAGTCGCCCGTCGATGACGACCTTGTCCCGAGACTCGCCGCGAAGAGTGATGCGATCCGTGGATATCTTCACCGACTCGCGATACACGCCCGGCGCCACCAGTACGAGATCGCCGGGCCGAGCCAGAGACACCGCAGCCGAGATCGTCGGGGCGTCGGCCGGCACTTTGATCGTCACGTGCTCACCGGACGGTCGTCGGCCGTCGTCCGACCCGTCATCGTCTGCGCCGCAGCCGACCAGTACGGGCGCCAGTGTGCCGAGCACCGCGGCTATCAGGCGAAGACGGAGACGAGGCATGGCCCTCATCCTGGCACGACGCCGGCCAAGTCGCTGGCACCACAAGGGATATGGCACAGTTCACACTGTGCGCCAAGCCGACTCCCGCCCGTCACGCCGCGCGTTTCTCGGTGCCACCGGCACCGTGACTGCCGTCGGCCTCTCCGCCGGGTGCGAATCGCATTCCGCCCGGCCAGACCGGTCCGATGGCCCCGCGCCGACCCCGCCGGTGTCACCAACGGGCCGGTACCAGGCGGGCATCACGCTTCCGCAACCGGCCCAGCCGAACCTGCTGGCCGTGGTGGCCGACCTCGTCGATGCCGCGTCTGTCCGTCCGTTGCTGGCCGAACTCGGCGAGGCCATCCTCACACTCACCAAGGGGACCGACGCACGGCTGATGGGCCTGCCGCCGGGCGATCTGACCGTGACGATCGGGGTGGGCCCCCGACTGGTGCGCGGGGTCGATCCCGCCCTGCCCGGCGCGAAGGACCTCCCACGGTTCTCCCGCGAGCAGATCGCCCCACAGGCACGCGGCGGCGACCTGCTGATACAGATCTGCGCCGGCGACCCCTTGGTGTTATCGGTCGTGGCCGCGGCGCTTCTGGAGCAGGCCGGTGACCGGATACAGGAACGCTGGCGGCAGTCCGGAGGCCGCGGTTCGAACGTGCGAGTTGACAAGGGCCTTGCCGCGCCACGAAACCTCTTCGGATTCGTCGACGGCATCGTGGGCCCCCACACGAAGGACGAACAAGAACGCGACCTGTGGTTGTCCGGGCCGGCTCCGGTCGCCGGCGGCACCCTTGCCGTACTACGGCGCATGGAACTCGACCTGCCGCGGTTCGCCAAGCTGTCCGTCGCCGAACAGGAAGCGGTCTTCGGCCGGCGCCGAGCCACCGGCGTGCCCCTCTCCGGTGGCACCATCGCCTCGGGCCCGGACCTCGGCGCCAAAACGCCGGACGGACGCTACCTCGTCCCGGCAGACGCCCATGCCCGCAGAGCGCACGCCACCGCGGTCGGCGTCGGCCTCATGCTCCGTCGCTCCTACAGCACCGACGGACCCGCCCCCGGCCTGCTCTTCATCAGCTTCCAGAACGACATACGGACATTTACCAACACCCTCACCCGTATGGACAATTCCGACGCCCTGCTGGAATTCACGACCACGACCGCCAGTGCGAGCTTCCTGATACTTCCCGGTTTCGACCGACAACACCCGCTAGGTGCCCGGCTCTTCCGCTAGCCCGCCGAGCCCGGCACGTCCGGCCTCGTCTCGTACAGCTCGTACCAGATGCACTTGCCGTCGCCGCGCGGGTCCACCCCCCACGCGTCGGCGAGCATCTCCATCAGCATCAGCCCGCGCCCCGAGGACGCCAGTTCGCCCGGGCGGCGGCGGTGCGGGAGTTCGTCGCTGCCGTCGGCGACGTCCAGGCGCAGCTTTCTGGCGCCGGGCCGTCCGCTGACCTCGGCGACCAGGAGGGCGTCGCCGTCGGTGTGCACCAGGACGTTGGTGACCATCTCGGAGAGCATCAGCACCGCCGACTCCACCTGGTCCCGGTCGGTCCAGTCGTGGAGCATGTCGCGCAGCTGCTGCCGGGCCTCGGCTATGCGCTCCGGCTCGGCCTGGGCGACCGTGACGGCCGTGCGCCGCACCGGGGCCGAGCCGGGGCCCACCAGGCACACCTCGGCGTCGCGCCGGATCAGGAGCAGGGCTATGTCGTCCTCGCGGCGGTCGGCGAGATGGCCGGTGGTGTGGTGGGAGGGCGGCCCGTGCACCGCCTGGACCAGGGCCTCGGCGAGCGCGTCGAGATCGTCGGCGTCCAGGGCGGCCAGGGCGGCGGGGGAGGCCACGCCCACGCCCGCTGTCGCGTCCACGGCGGCCGTGATGGTCGCGGCGCACGAGGCGGGGTCCGCGGCGTCCCCGGCGTCCGCGGCTTGGTCCGGGACCGTGCGCTCGAAGACGCCCCGGATCCGGTCCCAGCCCGACTCCACGTCGTGTCCGCCGGTCTCGATCAGCCCGTCCGTACACATCAGCAGCGTCTCGCCGGGCTCCAGCACCACCCGGGTGGTGGGGTAGTCGGTGTCCGGGTCGACACCCAGCGGCAGCCCGCCCGCGGTGGGGCGGATCATCATGGTGCCGTCGGAGAGCCGGACCGCCGGGTCGGGGTGGCCCGCGCGGGCGATGTCCAGCGTGCCGGCGACCGGGTCCACCTCCATGTACAGGCAGGTCGCGAAGCGCGGATCGTAGGCGGCCTCGCCGCCGGGGCCCGGCGGCTCGGCGAGCCCGGCCAGAAAGCGGGAGGCGCGGGAGAGCACCGCGTCGGGGTGGTGTCCCTCCGAGGCGTACGCGCGGACCGCGACCCTGAGCTGCCCCATGATCCCGGCGGCGCGCACATCGTGGCCCTGGACATCGCCGATGACCAGCGCGGTACGGCCCGAGGGCAGCCCGATCACGTCGTACCAGTCGCCGCCCACCTGTAGCCCGCCGCCCGTCGGCACATAGCGCGCGGCCACCGTGAGACCCGGGATGGCCGGCTTGTCGGCGGGCAGCATCGAGCGCTGGAGGCCGTCCGTCAGCTCGCGCTCCGTCTCCTGGAGCGAGGCCCGCGACAGCGCCTGGGCGAGCATCCGCGCGACCGTGGTGAGCACCGAGCGCTCGTCGGGCGAGAAGGACACCGGGTGCGCGAAGCTCGCCATCCAGGCGCCGATCGTGCGGCCCGCGACGATCAGCGGCAGAAAGGACCAGGCCCGGCGGGCGACCGGCCGGGTGCGGGCCCAGGAACCCGGGAACCGGTCCCGGTAGTCCTCCGGGCCGGGCAGATAGATCGCCCGGCCGGTGCGGATCACCTCGGCGGCCGGGCAGTCGGCGTCCAGCGGCTGAGCGGTGAAGGGGCGCTCGTCCCCCGCCGGGTCCCCGTGGCGGCCGATCAGCGAGATCCGGTCGCCCTTGATCCCGAAGACCGCGAGCCCGTCCGGCGAGAAGCCCGGCATCGACAGGCCCGCCGCCACCCGCAGCACCTCGGCGGTCGAGGGCGCCTCGGCGAGCGCGCGCCCCGCGTCCAGCAGAAACGCCTCGCGGTTGCGCCGCCAGTCGCCGGTGACGGGGGCCAGGGCCACCGCGGAGGTGCCGGGCAGCGTCTCGGGCACCTCCTGGAGGGTGCCGACCAGGTTGTAGCCGTTCTCCGCGCCCCGTCTGCCGGGGTCGCCGCCCTGTATCACCGGCCGGCACCGGGTGCGCACCGTGCGCAGCACCCGGCCCTTCTCGTCCACGACGCGCACCCGGGCCTCGGCGAGGGTGCCCTCGGCCACCGCGAGATTCACGATCGCCTTGACCTCCACCCAGTCCACCGGGTGGAAGCAGGCGCGGGCGGCGGACTCGGGGAGGGTGACGGGCTCCGCGGGCAGTCCCACCAGCCGGGCCGCCTCCGCGTCGTAGCTCACGGCGCCCGAGACAGTGTCCCAGCGCCATAGGCCGGTCGCGAGGGCGGCGAGCAGATCCTCGGTGCGCATTGGGCCACCATATGGGGATATGCGGTGGCCTTACCAGTGAGGGGCGCGGCGCCGGTAGGCTTGCCGAGAAGCTTTTCGAGGGTGCGTAGGCTTCCCCGACCCAACGACCGACCAAACGACTTGGATGAACGATGCATCGGTACCGGTCCCACACCTGCGGCGAGCTCCGCGCCGCTGACGTCGACACCGACGTGCGGCTCTCCGGCTGGCTGCACAATCGGCGGAACCTGGGCGGCATCCTCTTCATCGATCTTCGCGACCACTATGGCCTGGTCCAGCTGGTCGTCCGCCCGGACACCCCGGCGAACGAGGCGCTGAGCTCGATCTCCAAGGAGACCGTCGTCCGCGTGGACGGCAAGGTCATCGCCCGTGGCGCGGAGAACGTCAACCCCGACCTGCCCACCGGCCAGATCGAGGTCGAGGTCACCGGCGTCGAGGTGCTCGGCGGCGCCGACCCGCTGCCCTTCACCGTCTTCCCCGAGGACGGGGTGAACGAGGAGCGGCGCCTGGAGTACCGCTTCCTGGACCTGCGCCGCGAGCGCATGCACCGCAACATCATGCTGCGCTCCGCCGTGATCTCCGCGATCCGGCAGAAGATGACCGCGCAGGGCTTCAACGAGCTGGCGACCCCGATCCTGTCCGCCACCTCGCCCGAGGGCGCGCGGGACTTCCTGGTGCCCTCCCGGCTGCACGCGGGCAAGTTCTACGCGCTGCCGCAGGCCCCGCAGCAGTTCAAGCAGCTGCTGATGATCGCGGGCTTCGACCGCTACTTCCAGATCGCGCCCTGCTTCCGCGACGAGGACGCCCGCGCCGACCGCTCGCCGGGCGAGTTCTACCAGCTCGACGTCGAGATGAGCTTCGTCGAGCAGGAGGACGTCTTCCAGGTCATCGAGAAGGTGATGACCGAGCTGTTCGAGGAGTTCGGCGGCGGCCGCCATGTCACCTCGCCGTTCCCGCGGATCCCGTTCCGCGAGGCCATGCTGAAGTACGGCTCCGACAAGCCGGACCTGCGCGCCCAGCTGGAGCTGGTGGACGTCAGCCATGTCTTCGCCGACTCCGGCTTCAAGGCGTTCGCGGGCAAGCATGTGCGCGCGCTGGCCGTGCCGGACACCGCCGACCAGCCGCGGAAGTTCTTCGACCAGATGGGCGAGTTCGCCGTCGAGCAGGGCGCGAAGGGGCTGGCCTGGGTCCGGATCGGCGAGGACGCCAAGCTGACCGGGCCGATCGCGAAGTTCCTCACCGACGAGGACGTCGAGAAGCTGATCGCCGAGGTCGAGGGCAAGCCGGGCACGGCGGTCTTCTTCGGCGCCGGCGAGTTCGACGAGGTCTCCAAGATCATGGGCGCGGTGCGGGTCGAGGCCGCGCGCCGGGCCGGGCACTTCGAGGAGAACGTCTTCCGCTTCTGCTGGATCGTCGACTTCCCGATGTTCGAGCGGAACGAGGACACCGGCCAGATCGAGTTCTCGCACAACCCCTTCTCCATGCCGCAGGGCGGCATCGAGGCGCTGCGGACCAAGGACCCGCTCGACATTCTGGCCTGGCAGTACGACATCGTCTGCAACGGTACGGAGCTGTCCTCGGGCGCCATCCGGAACCACGAGCCGGATGTGATGTACAAGGCGTTCGAGATCGCGGGCTACTCCAGGGAAGAGGTGGAGCGCGAGTTCGGTGGCATGCTGCGCGCCTTCCACTTCGGCGCCCCGCCGCACGGCGGCATCGCCCCGGGCGTGGACCGCATCGTGATGCTGCTGGCCGACGAGCCGAACATCCGCGAGACCATCGCCTTCCCGCTCAACGGCAACGCGCTGGACCTGCTGATGGGCGCGCCCAGCGAGGTGGACGAGGCGCGGCTGCGGGAGCTGCACCTGTCGATCCGTAAGCCGCAGATCAAGCAGGCGGACAAGGGCGGCGACAAGGCCGGCGACAAGGCGGCGGGCGAGTCCGGCCAGTAGCCACGAGCTCGGCTGAGCCCCCGTCGGGCCCTGTCTGGGCCTTATCTGGGCCTCGCGTCCGCTTCCGGCGGAACGCGGGGCAACCAGGTGCCTATCCCAACGGGTTCCCTGAATGTGAATGACAATCTGAGTGTCGTAACAATGTCTGCCGAACGGGTGGAGCGGGCGGTACGGACCGGGGCCGGGCCCCGGCGCCGGCCCGCCCGCAGGGCCGTGGCCCTCGTGGCGACGGCCCTCGCCATCGCCACGCTCGCCGGTTGCGGGGCGTCGGCGGGCACTCCGTCCGGCGGCGCCGAGCCCAGAGCCGGCGCGGCCGCCGCTGACGCCTCCGCCGGAAAGCAGAGTGCGGCACCCGGGCCCGGCGCCACGGCCCAGCGGCCCGCCCCCGCCGCGCTGCGCAACGATCTGCCCGGGCTCGGCCCCCGTACCCTCGCCAAGGTGCCCGACAACGCCCGTCAGGTGGTGGTCGTGACCGGCGAGGGCCGCGACTCCTCCCGCGCGACCGTGGTGGTCTACCAGCGGCGCAACCCCGACGGCGACCCGGACATGGCCGCGGGCGCCGACTGGCGGGCCGTCGCCACCTGGGACGCGCACAACGCCCGGAAGGGCTGGACCGGCCACCACGTCACCGGCGATCTGCGCTCCCCGATCGGCGTCTTCCCTCTCACCGACGCGGGCGGTCGCCTCCCGGACCCCGGCACCCGGCTGTCGTACGACCGGTCCAGCGGCTTCACCATCGGCGGCACCGGCTTCGAGGGCGAGTCGCTCGCCGGGTCCTTCGACTACGTCGTGGCCATCAACTACAACCGCAAGGCGGGCACTTCCCCGCGCGACTGGACCAGGCCGCTCGGCCAGAAGCGGGGCGGCGGCATCTGGTTCCATGTGGACCACGGCGGGCCCACGCAGGGCTGCGTCAGCATCTCCAAGAAGCACATGAAGAAGCTGCTGCTCATCCTGGACCCGGCGCGGCACCCCGTCGTGGTGATGGGCGACGCGGCCTCGCTGGCCCGCTGACCCCCCGTCCCCGGCAGCCGCGGAACCCCTCCGGGGCACACGGTTTTCACAGCCTGCTGCCATGCCCCTGCCAGGTTGTGCTCCTAGCGTCCCCTGCCATGACTGAGGACTTCAGCGAAGCCCGGAACGACGCCCGGGAGAACGACGCCACGGGCCCCGCGCACAAGCGCGACATGAGCAGACGCCGGATGATCGTCGCGGGTGGCGCGGCGGTCGCGGCGACCGGCATCGGGGCGGCGCTCGCCGCCGGCGCGTCGGCGAGCGAGACGTCGTCGGGCTCCGCCTCCGCCGCCTCCCCCTCCGCGAGCTCGACGGCCACGTCGGGGGAGGTCTGTTACCGGCTCACCTCGGAGACCACCGAAGGGCCGTACTACATCGACGCGGACAAGATCCGTAAAGACATCACCGAGGGCAAGGAGGGCATCCCGATGACCCTCCGGCTCAAGGTGATCGACTCCGACACCTGCAAACCGGTGCGGAAGGCCGCGGTCGATATCTGGCACTGCGACGCCCTGGGGCTCTACTCCGGCTACGAGAGCTCCAGCACCGGCGGCGGCACCCCTCCGACCGGTACCCCTCCGACGGGCACCCCGCCCACCGGCACCCCCACCGACGCGCCCACCGGCACCCCGCCGGGCGGGGGCGGGGGACACCAGGAGCCCACCGACGACAAGCGCTATCTGCGCGGCACCCAGCTCACCGACCAGCACGGCTTCGTCGAGTTCCGCACCGTCTTCCCCGGCTGGTACCGGGGCCGCTGCGTGCATGTCCACACCAAGGTCCACGTCGGCGGCACCCTCACCGACTCCGGGTACGAGGGCGGCCACGCCTGCCACACCGGCCAGCTCTTCTTCGCCGAGGAGGCCGTGCTCGCCTCCGCCGAGGTCGCCCCGTACAGCACCAGCACCACCGAGCGCACGACCCTCGACGAGGACACGATCTACCCCGGCAACGGGGCCCAGGGCGGGCTGCTCACCCTGAAGTACAAGAAGGGCCGGATCGAGAAGGGCGTCGTCGCCACCCTCACCCTGGGCGTGGACCCCGACACGACCCACGACGGCACCGGCCTGTGAGGGCTCAGTACACGAAGTGCTCGGTGAGCCGCCGATCCACCCCGCACGGGTCCGTACGCTCCGCGCGGGCGGCCCGGTGCACCGCGCGCAGCAGGCGTCTCGGCGTGGCACGGTGCTGCCACAGCACGGCCCGTACGCCGTACTCCACGACCGTCATCAGCTCCGTCTCGCGCAGCTCCCCCGTGATCAGCACCACCCGCTGCTCGCCGCCCCGCACCAGGCGGCGCAGCTCGGCGCCCGCGCGGGCGTCCAGGCGCTCGGCGAGCATGACGGCCACGGTGCCGCGCGGCTCGTCGCTGAACGGACGCGGACGGTCGATCAGTTCGACGGTGGGCTGGTGCCGCAGATGACGCACGACCCCGGCCCGCGAGAGCGGGTCGGGGCCGTGGACCGTCACCGTGACACGTGGTGCGTCGGGCACTGCGCTCCTCGACCTCCCTGTGGATGGACTCCACAGGTTGGTCGAACGCGCTAAACGAACGGTTGTCGAGCGATCAACGACGCGAAGGGGTGGCGGGCCCGGCCCGCCACCCCTTCGCGTCTCACGCTCTTGTCGCTACGCGACGGGCTTCCCCTCGGTCTCCACCCCGGTCGGCGCCCCGGTCCCCACTCCGCCGTTGGCCTGCTGCGGCGCACCGCCGAAGCGCTCCCGGTAGGACTCCAGGTCCTCCTCGGTGATCTTGGCGAAGAGCACCGGCGGCACGGTGAAGGCCGTACCGGCCGGGACGGAGGCGAGCGCCGTGGCCTCTTCCTGGCTCACCCACCGCGCCGTGTCGTCCGCCAGCGAGAACGCCGACCGCATGGCCCGCGCGGAGGCCGGGATGAAGGGCTCGGAGACGACCGCGTACAGGTGGATGAGGTTCATCGCCGTACGGAGGGTGAGGGCCGCGCCCTCCTGGTCGGTCTTGATCTCCAGCCAGGGCGCCTTCTCCTCCAGGTAGGAGTTGCCCGCGCTCCACAGGGCGCGCAGCGCGGCCGCGGCCTTGCGGAACTGGAGCGCTTCCATGTGCTCCGCGTACTCCGCGAGCAGCCGCGCGATCTCCTCGCCGAGGCGCGCCTCGGCCTCGCCGGCGGCCTTCCCGGCCGGGACCTCGTCACCGAACCGCTTGCGGGAGAACGACAGCACGCGGTTGACGAAGTTGCCGAGGGTGTCCGCCAGGTCCTTGTTGACCGTGGCGGCGAAGTGCTCCCAGGTGAAGGACGTGTCGTCCGACTCCGGGGCGTTCGCCATCAGGAAGTAGCGCCAGTAGTCGGCGGGCAGCAGCTCCAGCGCGGCGTCCGTGAACACCCCGCGCTTCTGGGAGGTCGAGAACTTGCCGCCGTAGTACGTCAGCCAGTTGAACGCCTTGACGTAGTCGACCTTCTTCCACGCGTCGCGGGTGCCCAGCAGCGTCGCCGGGAACATCACCGTGTGGAACGGGACGTTGTCCTTGGCCATGAACTCGGTGTAGCGGACCGTCTGGTCCACGTCGTACCACCACGACTTCCAGTCGCGGTTCGCCGGGTCCAGGTCCGACCACTCCTTCGTCGCGCCGATGTACTCGATCGGGGCGTCGAACCATACGTAGAAGACCTTGCCCTCGGCGGCGAGATCCGGCCAGGTGTCGGCCGGAACCGGCACGCCCCAGTCCAGGTCACGGGTGATCGCGCGGTCCTGTAGCCCCTCATTGAGCCACTTGCGGGCGATCGAGGACGCGAGCGTCGGCCAGTCCTTGCCGTGCTCGTCCACCCACGCCGCGACCTCTCCCGCCAGCTTCGACTGGAGCAGGAACAGGTGCTTGGTCTCGCGGATCTCCAGATCGCTGCTGCCGCTGATCGCCGAGCGCGGATTGATCAGGTCCGTCGGGTCCAGCACGCGGGTGCAGTTCTCGCACTGGTCGCCGCGCGCCTTGTCGTACCCGCAGTGCGGGCAGGTGCCCTCGATGTAGCGGTCGGGGAGGAAGCGGTCGTCGGCGTTCGAGTACACCTGGCGGATCGAGCGCTCCTCGATGAAGCCATTGGCTTTCAGCTCGCGCGCGATGGTCTGGGTGATCTCCACGTTCTGCGGGGAGGAGCTGCGGCCGAAGTAGTCGAAGGCCAGACCGAAGCCGTCGTAGACCGCCTTCTGCGCGTCGTGCTGCTGCGCGCAGAACTCGTCCACCGGCAGGCCCGCCTCCTTGGCGGCCAGCTCGGCGGGGGTGCCGTGCTCGTCCGTGGCGCAGATGTACAGGACGTCGTGGCCTCGCTGGCGCATATAGCGGGCGTAGACGTCGGCCGGGAGCATGGACCCCACCATGTTGCCCAGGTGCTTGATCCCGTTGATGTAGGGAAGGGCGCTGGTGATGAGGTGTCGAGCCATCGCGGGCTGCTCCCGGGTCGATGCAGTGGGTGACATGTCGCTCTGCGAGCACGCTGCGAGCACTCTGTGAGCTATGTGCCGAGCTGCTCTGTGAGCCGTCATTATCGTATCCGAGCGGCGGGGGCCACCCGCGCGGCGATATTCGTGCCGCGCGGGTGGCCCCCTCGTCGTCGATGCCCGTCCCGGGCCCCGATCAGCTCAGCACGCCCGCCTCACGCGCCTCCCGCAGCCACTCCGGGAACTCCACCATCAGCTGCCCGTACAGCTCCGCGTCCGCCAGCGCGCGCGGGTCCTGACCCGCGTGGAAGAACCCCGCGTTGTCCACCACCCGCTTGTCCGGCACCGCCAGCACATCCAGCTTGCGCAGGAAGTCGAACCCCTTCGCCGCCGGATCCCCGAACCCGACGAACTGCCAGAAGATCGGCAGCCGCGCCGCCTCGCACAGCGCCTTCTCGGCGGCGGCCTTGCTGGTGGGCGCGCCGTCCGTCTGGAAGATCACGAACGCGGGGTCGGTGGCGCCGGACGTCTCGTAGTGGTCGATGACCGCCTTGATCGCGTGGTGGTAGTTGGTACGTCCCATGTGGCCGAGCGAGGAGTGCAGCTCCTCGACGCGGCCGCTGTAGTTCGCCAGGTCGACGTCCGCGGTGCCGTCGATGTCGGTGGAGAAGAACACGACGGGGACGGTGCCGTCGTCGTCGAGGTTCGCGGAGAGGGCGAGGGCCTGCTCGGCGAGGTGCTGGACGGTGCCGTCCTTGTAGTAGTTCCGCATCGACCCCGAGCGGTCCAATACGAGATACACGGCGGCCCGGCGCCCCGCGAGCCCCTTCTGCGCCAGGGCCTCGGCGGCGCTCTTGTACAGGCTGACGAGCCCGGGCGCGCGGGACTCCACGTCGGTGAGGGGGATGGCGGCGCCTCCGTCGTCGGTGGCCTCGGCCTTGACCGTGGGGGTGGTCTCCGGGGCTGCCTCGGCCTTGGCGTCGGCGTCGGCTACGGGCTCGGTCGCGTCAGCCGTTGCGGGGATGGCCTCGTTCGCGTCGGCCGCTACCGCGACCGCCTCGGCGGGCTCGGCTGCGGCTTCCGCTTCTGCCTCGGCCGGAGCGTCGCTCCCGGCCTTCGGCGCGGGGGCGTCGCCAGTGGTGGCCTCGGCGTCCGCCGTAGCCTTGTCCGCTTCAGGCCCGGCCGCCTGCTCGCCGTCGGCTGAGGCGGGCGCGGCGTCCGTTTCGGCGGCGGGCTCCGGGGTTGCTTCGGGCTTGGCAGCCGTCTGGTCGGCCGGAGTGTCGGCGTCGCCGGCGGCAGCCGTCGTGTCGGCAGCGGGCTCGGCCGTGTCGACTGCTGTGGACGTGGTTTCGGCCTCGGCCGGGGCGTCCGTCGCCTCGGCCTCGGCCGTCTGCTGGTCGGTGGCCTCCTGCTCCGGCTCCACTTCGGCGGCGGCCGTCGTGTCGGCAACGGGCTCGGCTGTGTCGGCTGCCGCGGAGGCGGTTTCGGCCTTGGCCGGGGTGTCCGTCGCGTCGGCCTCGGCCTTCGGCTCGGTGGCCGGGGCGGTGTCGTCGGCGGCTGCCGGCTCCGGCTCCGTTTCGGCGGCGGCCGTTGCGTCTGCCTTGGTCCGGGCGTCGCTTTCGGCCTTCGGTGCGGGGTCGTCGGCGGTAGTCGTCCCGGCGTCGGCCGTGGCCTTGTCCGCTACCGGCTCGGCCTCGGCCTCGGCGGGCTCGGCTGAGGCTTCCGCCTTCGGCTCGGCCGCCTGCTCGCCGTCAGCTGCGGCGTCTGTTTCGGCGGTGGGCTCCGGGGTCGCTTCGGACTTGGCGGTCGCCGGGTCGGCCGGAGCGTCGGCGTCGCCGGTGGCGGCGTCGGCTACGGGCCCGGGCGTGTCGGCCACCGCGCCAGTGGGTTCCGCTTTGGCGTTGTCGTCGGCCGGTGCGGGGGCGCTCGCCTTCGCTTCGGCCGCAGGCTCGTTGTCGGCCGCCTCGTTCGTGGTCGGCTTCGCGGCCTGGCCCTTCTTCCCTGCCTCCGGCGCGGATTCCAGGATCTCGTCCAGCGTCTTCAGCGGTTCGGTCAGCGAGGGGTGGTGGGCCGCCGCCTCTTCGTCGCCCGTCTGCTGCGGGGCCGTGGTGGACGAAGCGGGGGCCGGGGTCGCCGAGGCGGGCTCGGGCTCAGGCTTGGGCTCGGGCTTGGGCTCAGGCTCGGGGGCAGGCTTGGGCGCGGGGGCGGGCGGCTCCTGGGTGTCCGGGACAACTGCCGCCTCCGGCGCAGCCGAAGCGTCGACCCGCGGCGTGCGGGAGCGTCCGAAAACTTTGCGCAGTAGGTCCCGTATGGCCATGGGAGATACCTCATCACGTGTCGAGTCCGGGGCATGGCGGTACATGTCCGTGGTGCGGAAAGGCTAGCGGGCCGCTCAGCAGTACTCAGCTGCCGATTCCGGTTACCCGCCGTTCACTCCTGATTCAGGCGACGGTCGCCGGTCCGCGGCTCTACGCCCATAGCTTCGCCCCGGATGGGGTCCCGACACCGTGGCGGCGCGGGTTGCGCGCCGGACGGCTCATACGCGAAATCCATGCGTGCAATCCGTACGGAGGGTAAGACGTGCGCAAGTTCCTGCCGCTCATAGGCTCGCACCCGGGCGGTCGTTCCGCGCTCACATGCCGGTACCGCTGTGGTGACGCCTGTTTTCACGAGGTGCCGAACACCAGCGACAACGCCTACATCGGTGACGTCATAGCCGGTGCGCTGTCCCGCCGTTCGGTGCTGCGCGCCGGCGCGGTGGTCTCGGTCGCGGCCGCGGCCGGGGTGACCGCGGTAGGGCGGGCGCCGGAGGCCGCCGCGGCCGACGGGGCGGCCGGCGCCCAGGCTGCGGCCCAGGCCGCGGACAAGGGGGCGGGCAAGGCCGCCCGCGGCCTTCGCTTCTCGCCGGTCGCGCCCAACACCACCGACGCCGTCGTGGTCGCCCAGGGCCACGACCAGAACGTCGTGATCCGCTGGGGCGACCCGATCCTGCGAGGTGCGCCCGCGTTCGACCCGGACAGCCAGTCCGCGAAGGCGCAGGCGGGCCAGTTCGGCTACAACAACGACTACATGGCCGTGCTGGACATCCCGCACGAGCGCGACCGCCAGCTGCTCGTGGTCAACCATGAGTACACCGACGAGGTACTGATGTTCGCCGGGTACGACGCGGCGAACCCGACCCGCGAGCAGGCCGAGATCGCGTGGGCCGCGCACGGCCTGTCCGTGGTGGCGGCGCAGGAGGACCGCAGGCTCGGCAAGCTGACCGCCGTGTCGCGCCACCGCCTGAACCGCCGGATCACCGCGACCACGCCGTTCGAGGTGACGGGCCCGGCCGCGGGCAGCAAGCTGCTGCGGACGTCGGCGGACCCCACGGGGAAGCGGATCCTGGGCACGCTGAACAACTGCGGTGGCGGCATCACCCCGTGGGGCACGGTCCTGTCGGGCGAGGAGAACTTCAACCAGTACTTCGCCAACAGCGGTTCGGTGACCGACCCGACGACCGCCGCCCGCCTCAAGCGCTACGGCCTCGCGGGCGCGGCCACCGAGCGCAAGTGGGAGCGGTTCGACAAGCGCTTCGACGTGGCGCAGGAGCCGAACGAGACCAACCGCTTCGGCTGGGTCATCGAGATCGACCCGTACGACCCGGAGTCGACGCCGCGCAAGCTGACCGCGCTGGGCCGGTTCAAGCACGAGGCCGCCGAGCCCCGGCTGACCGCCGACGGCCGGCCGGTCCTCTACATGGGCGACGACGAGAAGTTCGACTACTTCTACAAGTTCGTCTCGTCCAAGCGCATGATGAAGGGCACCAGCCGGGCCGCGCGCGAGCACAACCGCACGCTGCTCGACGAGGGCACGCTGTACGTCGCCAGGTTCACCGGCGACAGCCCGGCCGCCGAGATCGACGGCACCGGAAAGCTGCCGAAGGACGGCGAGTTCGACGGCTCCGGGGAGTGGATCCCGCTGGCGAGCGGGACGACCTCGTACGTCGAGGGGATGACGGCCGAGGAGGTCTACGTCTTCACGCGGCTGGCCGCCGACAAGGTGGGGGCGACGAAGATGGACCGCCCGGAGGACGTCGAGCCCAGCCCGCGCACGGGCAAGGTGTATGTCGCGCTCACCAACAACAGCGACCGCGGCAAGGAGGGCAAGGCCCCGGCCGACGAGGCGAACCCGCGCAACAGCAACAAGCACGGCCAGATCCTGGAGCTGACCGAGCGCTGGAGCGACCCGGCGGCCCGCCGCTTCAGCTGGCGGCTGTTCCTGGTCTGCGGCGACCCGGCGGACCCGGGCACGTACTTCGGCGGTTTCCCGAAGGACCAGGTCTCCCCGATCTCCTGCCCGGACAACATCACCTTCGACGCGCACGGCAATCTGTGGATCTCCACCGACGGCAACGCGCTGGGCAGCCACGACGGGCTGTTCGGGGTGGCGACGGCCGGCGGCAGGCGCGGTGAGGTCAAGCAGTTCCTGACCGTCCCGACCGGCGCCGAGACCTGTGGGCCGATCGTGCAGGACCGGCGGGTGCTGGTGGCGGTGCAGCACCCGGGCGAGCTCGACGGCGCGAGTGTGGAGAAGCCCGCGTCCACCTGGCCCGACGGCCCGGGCAAGCTGACCCGTCCGTCCGTGATCAGCGTGTGGCGCCGCGACGGCGGGAACATCGGCGTCTGACCGGCCCGAGAATTCTTCGGAATTAAGCGCGGCGGAATTGTCCCCGAGGCCAATTCAGCTGACACACAGATCAGTTGTGGTCTGTTCCGGTCAGTTCTTGTCCGGACGGGAAACCCTGTCCGGAAGGGTCTTGGGGGATAATTCCGCCGCTCGCCGTTGCGGGGCCCGTGGTGCCTGCTGCGCCTGCGGTGAGCAGCGCCCGTACCGGTAAATCCGCGCTTATCCGAAATGAGCCCCGGGTGACTTCCAGTAGCCCCGTGATCAAGCATCGCGGGGCTAAACTCGTGAGTCCATAAATCGGGCAGAGTTGGGAAGCGAGAGGATTCATGGCCACACCCGGGCCGCTCGGACCACCGACGGCCAACGGGCGAAGCAGGCTGCTGCAGAGCCCACTCGCCCTCATGGACACCACGATGGACCAGCTCCGCACGTTGATCGTGGTCCATGAGACAGGTACCGCGCTGGGCGCCGCACGGGTGCTCGGCCGGGAACAGTCGAGCGTGCAAAAGCAGCTGGACACGATGAACCGCAACTTCCGGGATCTGTGCGGCGAACCGCTCGTCCTCAAGCAGGGCCGCGGCAAGGATGTGCTGTTTACCGGCACCGGCGAGGCCCTGGTCGAATTGGCGCGCGGCACGCTCGGCGACTGGCTGGAGGGCATCCACGAATCCCGTCGCCGCCTCGGCAAAACCCTGATGGTGGGCACCACACGCTTCACGCTCGGCTATCTCGCGGGGGCCGGCGAGCGGGTGGCCGAGGAGTTCGAGCGGCGCGGCATCGAGCTGAAGGTCGGGCATGTCCGCACCCGGGACGTGCTGGGCAAGCTGCGCGCCAAGGACGTGGACCTGGTCTGCGGCAGTGTGGTGACCAGCCCCCAGGTGAACGTCGCCGACAACGAGCTCGACGCGTTCGATGTGATGGAGTGGCGCCGCAGCGGGGTGTCGCTGCTGACGAACCTGCCGTATTCCCGGCTGCCCGGCCCGACCGTCGAGAGCAGCGAGCTGCGCACGCTTCCGCTCGTCGTCTCGGCCAGCGGGCTGATGGCGGGGGTGCTGCACACCTGGTTCGGCGCCGACTACCGCAACAAGCTGCACATCGCGGCCGAGATCGACACCGTCACCTACGGCTTCGAGCTGCTGCGCTCGGGCCTGTTGCGCGGCTGCATGCTGGTCACGAAGGGCGTCGCCGAGGCAGCCGGGGACCCGCGGGTCGCGTACGGGCGCGGGATGCGGGCCGTCGAGCTGGTCAACGACACCGGGCCGCGGCTCGAGGTGCTGCTCGGCGCCTTCACCCGCCGTGGGGAGCGCGCCCACTACGACCCGGGCCATCCGCTCAATCTGCTGTGGGACGCGCTGGCGCTGGAGAACGAGCAGTGGCAGCGGGAGCAGCGCTGGCCGACGGAGGGTCTGGAGCCGGACCCCTTCGAGCTGGCCAACTCCTACAACCCGAGCGAGAGCTGAGCCGCGGGAGTCCGGCCCGCGCGGGGTCAGCGCAGGTCGAGGTCGACCAGCAGCGCCCGGTGGTCGGTGTTCGGCAGGTCGAGGAAGCGGGCGGCGCGGGGGCGTAGCGCCTCGCTGACCAGGACGTGGTCGATCTGGGCGCCCAGCGCCGGGGCCGTCAGACTCGGCCAGCTGGGCGTCCGCGACATGCCGACCGCCCGCGCGCTGTCCCGCATCCCCGTGTCGAGGAGGGACCGGAAGGCGGCGTGGTCCTGAGTGGCGTTGAAGTCCCCGGCGATCAGGGTGGTTTCGTCGCCCCGGTCGGCGGCGTACGCGCGCAGCCGCCCCAGCTCGGTGCGCCAGACGTCGAGCTGGCCCGGCATCGGCGGCATCGGGTGGGCCACCTGCACATGGACGCGCCGCCCGGCGATCCGTACGACGGCCCCCGGCATGGCCAGCTTGCCGGACACCCCGGCCTCGGGGGTGAGCGGGTAGGTGCTGAGGATCGCCGAGCCGTGTGCGGCGTCGCCGTCGACCGTGACGACCTTCCGGTACGGGTAGGTCTCGCGCATGGCCGCCGAGTCGAGCGCCGCCCCGCAGCGGGTGTCGCACTCCTGGACCGAGACGAGGTCGGGCTCCTCCCGCCGTACCGCGTCGACCAGCCCCTTCGTCGCCCCGCCGAACTCCAGGTTGGCGGTGAGCACGCGCAGCCGCGCCACCACCGGGCCGCGCGACTCGGGTTCCGGGCCGGCGGCGGAGGCGGCGTCGTAAGGCTGGATGAACCAGCCGGTCACCGCGGCCGCGGCCAGCGCCCACGCGCACCCCAGCGGCCAGCGGGCCGCCACCGCGAGCACCAGGCCGAGCAGCGCGGGGACCAGCAGCCAGGGCAGGAAGGCCAGCAGCTGGGGCACGGGCGTGATCCCGTCGCTGTCCGCGGCCCGGCAGCCCAGCACCACGCTGACCACGGCCAGCGGCAGCGCCGCGCACCAGGCGGCCACCTGCCGGGCCCGGCCGCGCGGGGGCCGTGCGAAGCGGCGTACGGGCCGTATCAAGCGGCGTACGGGGTGGACGGGCTCGGCGGCCCGGTCCTCCCCGACTGTCGTCGTCTGCACGCTGGCCTCTCTGATGTCCGTGGCTCGGTGCCTCATTCTCCCGCGAGCCGCTCGTGAGCGCGGTCGCCCCGCGGGGCGAAGGTCACTGATGGTGCGGCCGTCCTTACTGTGTGAGCATTGACACGTCGTCAGGTCCGCTGGCATGTGCCAAAATTCCTCCTCATGGCAGTGGTTGAGCAGACGGTCGCACCGGAGCGCCTCCTGGCGGTCGAGCAGGCGATCGACGCGTTCGCCGAGGGCGGCTTCGTCATCGTCCACGACGAGATGGCCAAGGCGCACAGGGGCGTCCTGCTGCTCGCCGCCGAGCACACGCACGAGGGCGCGCTGAAGCAGCTGCTGGACCACACCTCCGGCATGGTCTGTGTGGCCTTGCCGCACGAGCGCGCCGACCGGCTGCGGCTTCAGCCGTTGGTGGCGGACGAGGGGCACACCACGCTGCTCAGCAACGCCTTCACCATCCCCGTCGACCTGCTGGGGCCCACCACCACGGGCCTGTCCGCGGCGGACCGCTCGCGCACCGTCCAGGCGCTGGCCGATCCCCAGACCACCCCCGACCAGCTGGGGCGCCCGGGGCATGTCTTCCCGGTGTGCGCGGTGCCGGGCGGGGTGCTGGAGCGGCAGGGCCACGCCGAGGCGGCCGTCGATCTGTCGCGGCTGGCGGGGCTTTCCGGGGTGACCACGATCTGCGCGGTCGTCACGCCGGACTGGGAGCTGGCGGGCTACGAGGACCTCAGCCGGCTCGCGGCCAGCAGGCTGCTGCCGCTGATCTCGGTGGCCGACCTGGTGGCGTACCGGCTGGCCCGCAAGGCTCTGGGTCGCTAGGTACCTGGGTCGCTGGGCTCGGGGTCGGCTCCGTACGGTCCTCACTCACCGCGCAGTGCCAGCACCGTCTCGACCGTGTCCGCCTCCGCCGCCGGCTTGTCCTCGCGGTAGCGCAGCACCCGCGCGAAGCGCAGCGTCACCCCCGCCGGATAGCGGGAGGACCGCTGCAGCGAGTCGAAGGCGACCTCCACGACCAGTTCGGGACGGACCCGCACCACCCATCCGTCGTCGCTGACGGCCAGCCGCAGCAGCGCCTCCGTCTGCCAGCCGAGCAGCTCGTCGGTCAGGCCCTTGAAGGTCTTGCCGAGCATGGCGAAGGTGCCGTCCGGGCGGCGGGCGCCCAGGTGGAGGTTGGACAGCTTGCCCGTGCGGCGGCCGTGGCCCCATTCGGCGGCCAGCACGACCAGGTCGAGCGTGTGCACCGGCTTGACCTTGAGCCAGCACGCGCCGCGTCGGCCCGCGCTGTACGGGGCGTCGAGGGACTTGGCCATGACTCCCTCGTGCCCGCGGGCCAGCACATCGGCGGCGAACTCCCGCGCCGCCCGCCGGGTCGCCTCGTCCCGCGGCTCCTCGGCCACCAGCCTGCGGACCCGCCGGGGGGCGGGCGCCACCCGGGCCAGTTCGGCGTGGCGGTCGCGGGCGGGCAGGTCGAGCAGGTCCCGGTCGTCGACGGCGAGCAGGTCGAAGAAGACGGGGTACAGCGGCAGCGAGGCGCTCGCCCCGGCCACGCCCCGCCGCATGCCGACCCGGCCGGAGACCTCCTGGAACGGCCGGGGCCGGCCGTCGGCGTCCAGGGCGATCACCTCGCCGTCGAGGACCGCCCGCGCCGCCGCCAGCTCGCGGGCGGCCGCGACCACCTCCGGCAGCCGGTCGGTGATCTCGTCGAGGGTGCGGGTGTAGACGCGTACGGTCTCTCCGTCCCGGTGCACCTGCACCCGGATGCCGTCCAGCTTCTCCTCGACCGCGCAGGGGCCGAGCCGGTCCATGGCCTCGTCCAGGTCGCGCGCGCTGTGGGCGAGCATCGGCAGCACCGGCCGCCCCACCACCAGCCCGAACTCGGACAGCGCCGGCGGCCCGTTCTCGAGCAGCGCCTGGGCGACCGCGCCCAGCGAGCCGCCCAGCATCACCGCGCGGCGCACCTCGGCGGGGGGCGCGCCGACCGCGGCCGAGAGCCCCTCGACGGCGAGTGCGTCCAGCGCGCCCTGGCGCAGCTCCCCGCCGATCAGCCCGTGCAGAAAGCGCTGCTCGTCCTCGGTGGCGGCGGACATCAGCCTGGCGACCAGCCGTTTGCGCTCGGTGGTGGCGCCGGTGCCGGAGACGGCCGCGACCCGGTCCAGGGCCTGGTGGACGTCGAGCACCCCGAGGCGGGGCCCGGTGGCCGGTTCGGGGCGTACCCGCAGGCCGGCCCAGCCCACCCCGATGCGGCGTTGCGGCAGCCTGCCCGCGAGGTAGGTGATCACCACGGGGGCCTCGGCGGGCTCCACCCGGCTGAGCAGCCGGGCCAGGGCCGCGATCTTCTCCGAGCGGGCGGGGGTGGCCGCGACCTCGCGGGAGGTACGGGCGACTTCGACCAGCAGCATGGCTTCAGCCTCGCCCTTCCCGCGCGCCCGCGCACCCCGGCCGCGTGCGGTAACCGGGACGCCGCCATACATTGGGGGTGAGCCGGCCGCTCGGACGCGGTGGGGTGCCTCGAGCGGGCTGGGCGTGGCAGGGCACGGAGCAGGGAGCGGGCCACGGGACGGCAGATCGACTATGAAGCGCTCTTCGAGGCCACTCCGACTCCGAATCTGGTGGTGGGTCCCGATCTGGTGATCGTCGCGGTCAATCAGGCGTATCTGAAAGCCACCCGGACCAGGCGGGAGGATCTGCTCGGCCGCCATATCTTCGACGCCTTCCCCGACAACCCGGCGGATCCGCACGCCACCGGGACCCGCAATCTGGGCGCCTCCCTGGAACGGGTCCTGGCGACCGGCAAGCGGGACAGCATGGCACTCCAGAAGTACGACATCCCGGTCCCCGGCGGCGAAAGCGGGGCCGGGAAGGGCGGGGAAAACGGGGCCGGGAAGGGCGGGGGAAGCGGGGCGGCCGGGAAGAGGGACGAGGGGCGGTTCGAGGAGCGGTACTGGAGCCCGATCAACACCCCGGTCCTCGGCCCGGACGGCTCGGTGCAGATGATCATCCACCGGGTGGAGGACGTGACGGACTTCGTCCGGGGGCGGGCGCGGCTGCCGCTCACGCGCACCGCGGAGATGGACGCCGACCTCCGCACCCGGGCGCAGGAGCTGCAGGAGCTGAACGAGCGGCTGCGGGAGGCGCACGCCCAGGAGCGGACGACGGCGCTGGCCCTCCAGCAGGCCATGCTGCCCGCGGTCGTCCCCGGGCTGCATCTGCATGTGGCCGTCCGCTACCGGCCCGCCGTCGGCTCGCTCAATGTGTGCGGCGACTGGTACGAGGTGTTCGAGCTGGCCGACGGCCGGATCGCGGCGGCGGTGGGCGATGTGGTGGGTCAGGGGCTGGAGGCCGCCTGCGTGATGGGGCAGCTGCGCAGCGCGCTGAGCGCGGCGATCCGGGTCGTGGGCGGGTCCGCCAAGGCGCTGGAGGCGCTCGGTCTGTACTCGCGCTCCATCGAGGGGGCGCTGGCCGCGACCGCCGTGCAGGCCGTCATCGACCGGTCCGCGCGGACCATCGTCTACAGCTGCGCCGGCCATCCGCCGCCGCTGCTGCTGCGGGCCGACCGACGTGTCGTACGGCTCGACCAGGCCACCGACCCGCCGCTGGGAGCCCGCCCGAAGCATGTGGACCGGCCCGAGGCCACCCTCCCGTACACCCCGGGCGGCACTCTGGTGCTGTACACCGACGGGCTCATCGAGCGCCGGGGCGAGGACATCGACGCGGGGCTCGACCGGCTCGCCGACAGCCTGTCCCGGCATGGGGACCTGGAGCCCGAGCCGCTGGCCGACGCGCTGCTGGTGGACCTCGGCGTCATGGGCGGGACCGTCGCCGACGACACGGCGCTGGTGGTCATCGGTTTGTGACCTGCGGGCCCTGTCCCTGCGCCGGGCCCTGAGCCTGCCCCTGCGACCGTCCCTGCGCCTGCGCCTGCCCCGGTCCCTGCGATCGTTCGGCCATCCCCGGGCCCGCGCACAGCGCCCAGATGACGAGGGCGTCCAGGATGAGCAGCGTGACGGCCCAGACCGGGTAGTAGGGCAGCCACAGGAAGTTGGCGATCAGGCTCAGCCCCGCCAGCACCACACCGGTCACCCGGGCCCACATGGCACCGGTGAACAGGGCCGCGCCCGCGACCACGGCGAGGGCGCCGACGATCGCGTGGACCCAGCCCCACCCGGTGAGGTCGAACGCGAAGGCGTAGTGCCCCGTGACCAGGAACACCTGGTCGTTGCGTATGGCCGCGATCCCCTGGCTGAGGGCCATGAGCCCCGCGAAGATCATCATGACGGCCGCGAAGACGATCCATCCGCTCGCCGCCGCCCGCTGGTACGGACTCGGGGCGGGCTGCGCCTGAACTCCACCGACGTGACTGGCCATGGCGGGCTCCTTCGTCCCTGCCGATCCGACGCTCCGGACAGCTATCGAATTGCGGCTTTTGGGGTAATTCTTCCCTTTTTAGGTTTACATAGACGCCCAAGGTCGGCACCTGCGGACGCGGGGTGGCTCGCCTTCCGGGAAGACGCGGTGTAGATGTAGGTGTATGGCCCGGTTTAAGGGTCGATCGTGGGTACTGGCTGCCCGTACGTTCCCCGGTCGGCGCCCACGGAGTCGGCGGCGTGAGCGCCCAGCGGCGGCGGAGCGGCGCCCTGGCGCCTGGCTGAGTACGCGCAGCGTCGCCGGCCAGGTTTTTCTGCTGCAGCTGGTCATCGTGCTGCTGCTGATCGCCGCCGCGTCCACCGCTCTCGTCCTGCAGATCCGGCACGACGCCACCAACGAGGCCCGCCACCGCTCGCTCGCCGTCGCCGAGACCTTCGCCGAGTCACCGGGCATCGCACCCGCGTTGCGCTCCCCCAATCCCACCGCGGAGCTCCAGCCGCGGGCCGAAGCGGCGCGCAAGGACGCCGGGGTCGACTTCGTCGTGGTCCTGAACACGAAGGGGGTCCGCTACACCCACCCCGACACCTCGCGGATCGGCCACCACTTCCTCGGGAGCTACCGCGCCGCCCTCAAAGGCCGCACCATCATCGAGACGTTCACCGGCACGCTCGGCCCCTCCGTACGGGCCGTCGTGCCCGTCACCGACCGGGGCCGGGTCATCGGCCTGGTGTCCTCCGGGATCACGGTCAGCACGGTGAGCGGCCTGGCCGACCGCCAGATGCCGATCCTCGCCGGTGCGGCCGGCGCCTCCCTCGTCCTGGCCATCGGCGGCACGGCGTTGGTCGGCAGGCGGCTGCGGCGGCAGACCCACGGCCTGGACCCGGCCGACATGACCCGGATGTACGAGCACCACGACGCGGTGCTGCACTCCGTGCGGGAAGGCGTGCTGATCGTCGACGGCGACGGCCGGCTGATGCTGGCCAACGACGAGGCGCGCCGCCTGCTGGACCTGCCCGAGTATCCCGAGGGCCGGGCCGTCACCGAGCTCGGCCTGGAGCCGCACCTGGCCCAGGCGCTGGCGTCGGGCCAGGTGGTCTCCGACGAGGTGCTGGTGGCCGGGGACCGGCTGCTGGCGGTGAACAACCGCCTCACGGACCGGGACGGCGGCCCGCCCGGCAGCGTGGCGACCCTGCGGGACTCCACCGAGCTGCGCGCCCTGTCGGGGCGGGCGGAGGTGGCGCAGAAGCACCTCAAGCTGCTGTACGACGCCAGCGTGGAGATCGGCACCACGCTCGACGTCCGCCGGACCGCCGAGGAGCTGGCCCAGGTCGCGGTGGGGCGGTTCGCCGACTTCGTCACGGTCGACCTGGCGGGGCCCGTGCTGCGCGGCGAGGAGCCGCTGGCGGTGGGCGGCGTCGAGATTTGCCGCGCGGCGGTCCGGGGTATCAGCGACGACCACCCCTTCTACCCGGAGGACACCCGCTTCTCGTTCGTCTCCTCCACCCCGCAGGCCTGGGGCTATGGCAGCGGACAGGCGGTGGTCGAGCCGGACCTGAGGGAGGCCGACGGATGGCGGGCCCAGGACCTGGAACAGACCGGCCTGGTCGTCGACTACGGCGTCCGGTCGCTGGTGACGGTGCCGCTGCGGGCCCGGGGCGTCATGCTGGGGATGGTCAGCTTCTGGCGCATGGAGAAGAACGCCCCCTTCGAGGACGACGAGATCTCCCTCGCCGAGGAGCTGGCCTCCCACGCCGCCGTCTGCATCGACAACGCCCGGCGGTACACGCGCGAGCACACCATGGCGGTGACGCTGCAACACAGCCTGCTGCCCCGCGCCCTGCCCGAGCAGAGCGCGCTGGATGTGGCGTACCGCTATCTGCCGGCGGAGTCCGGGGTGGGTGGTGACTGGTTCGATGTGATCCCGCTGCCGGGGGCGCGGGTGGCGCTGGTGGTGGGCGATGTGGTGGGGCACGGGCTGCACGCCGCGGCCACGATGGGGCGGCTGCGCACGGCCGTGCACAATTTCTCCACGCTCGATCTGCCGCCCGACGAGATCCTCTCCCACCTGGACGACCTGGTCGCCCGGATCGACCAGGCCGAGGGCGCATTCGGCCTGGACGGGGCCGAGGGCGGCGGTGCGGGGATCACCGGCGCCACCTGTCTGTACGCGATCTACGACCCGGTGACCCGGCGCTGCGCGATGGCCCGGGCCGGACATCCGCCGCCCGCGGTGGTCGCCCCCGACGGCTCGGTGGAGTTCGTCGATCTGCCGGCCGGGCCGCCGCTGGGCCTGGGCGGCCTGCCCTTCGAGACGGCCGAGCTGGAGCTGGCCGAGGGCGGCCAGCTGGTGCTGTACACCGACGGGCTCATCGAGGACCGCAGCCGGGAGATCGACGTCGGGCTCGAGCTGCTGCGCGACGCCCTCGCCCACCCCGGCCGTACGCCGGACCAGACCTGCGCGGACGTGCTGGACGCCGTGCTGCCCGCACGCCCCACCGACGACATCGCGCTGATCGTGGCCCGCACCCGGGTGCTGGGCGCCGACCGGGTGGCGAGCTGGGACGTCCCCTGCGACCCGGCGGCGGTGGCCGAGGTACGGGCCGCGGTCGTCCCGCGGCTGGTGGAGTGGGGCCTGGAGGACATGGCCTTCACCGCGGAGCTGGTGCTCAGCGAACTGATCACTAATGCCATTCGGTACGCGACCGGGCCGATCCGGGTGCAACTCCTACGCGATCGCAATCTCATCTGCGAGGTGTCCGACACCAGCAGCACCTCGCCGCACCTGCGGTACGCGGCGACGACGGACGAGGGAGGCCGCGGGCTGTTCCTGGTCGCGCAGTTCGCGGAGCGCTGGGGCACCCGCTACACGGCCGAGGGCAAGGTCATCTGGGCGGAGCTGGCGCTGCCCTGACGGCCCAAGGGGGCCGCCCCTTTTTTGCGGCGGTTCGCCTCCGGGGCGCCTCAGCCACTGTCGACGGTCGACCGTGCTCGGCCCCTCGTACCTCGGGGCCTGCGCGCGCTCTCCCTTTCGACAGCGGCGCGCCCCTTCGGCTCACCGCCGTCAGCCCGACTCCGGGGCGAACCGCTCCACCAGGAGGTCCAGCCGGTCCCCGTGGTGCACGGCCGGCATCCGCGCGCCGTGCACCAGGACGGCGATGCCGTGCAGCGGGCCCCAGAACACCTCTGCGTACAGCCCCTCGCCGTCCCGCGGCCCGACCACGGCCACGATCTCGCCGAAGGCGGCGCGCAGCGCGGAGGGCGTCTCGCTGCCGGCGAAGGGCAGGTCGGTCGGCATGATGAACATGGCCTCGTACAGCGCGGGCCGGTTGGCGGCGAAGTCGAGGTAGGCGCGGCCCACCGCGCGCAGCGCCTCCTTGGGCGAGATCTCGGCGAACCGGGCCCGCCGCAGCTGGGCGGCGAGGTCGTCGAAGCCCTCGAGGGCCACCGCGCGGACGATGGCGTCCTTGCCCTTGAAATGGCTGTAGAGGACGGACTGGCTGTACTCGACGCGCTCGGCCAGCCGGCGCGTGGTCACCGCGTCCCAGCCTTCGGCCTCGGCCAGCTCGCGGGCGGCCGTGATGATCAGCTGATGGCGTTGTGCTCGTTCGCGTTCGCGACGTTCGGTGGATGACATACCCCAATTCTAGCAACGCTAGACGCTCTAGCGTCGACAGAGAACGCGCCGTGCGGGTGGACGTGCGGGCCGGAACGGCTCATTCTGATGCCCGGTGTTTGACGGGGGTTCAGTGGTCGCCACGCGGGGGTCATGCAGGGTTCGTTTTCCCCGAGCTGACGGAACGTCAAGGTCCGATTGGTGGGCCGGGCCGGTCAAAAGTCTGTGTGCGGTACTACGATGTGCCGCCCATGGCTCGAAACCGCCCTCAACCCTCGATCGCGCCCCTGAGGACCTGAGAGATGTCAGCACATATATCCAGCCAACCCGTCAAAGGGCCCTCCATGACGCGGCAGACCTTGGCCGTACCGCTGCTGGCGGCCGTCGTCGTCGGTGGCGTGGGGGCTTGGGTGACGGCCGAAGTGCCGTCCGAGAGCCGTGCGTCAGTCGGCCTGTTCTGCGCTGTGGTCGCCGTCCTGCTGTGCGTGGCCGCCGCGTTCGCCGCCGCCCGCGCGCAAGCCGTACGGCGGCTCCAAGAGCGCGTGGCGGCCGTGGAGGCCGAGGCCGCGCGGCGCACGATGTTCATGGAGGCCGAGGTCACACGGCGCACGGCGACGATGGAGGCCGAGGCCGCCAGACTCGCCGACGAAACGATTCCACGTGCGGTGCGGCAGCTCCGCGAAGGCGACACGGTGGACACCGTGCTCTCCTCGGTGCCCTCGCCCGCGAGCGGAGCGCACGACCGGATGCTGAAGACGCTGGTGCGGGAAGTGGCCACCGGTGAGCGCATGCGCGCCTCCGCCATGGCGGCCTGCGCCAACGCCGCCGGCCGGGTGCAGGCGCTGGCCACCAGCATGCTCGCCGACCTGCGCGAGATGGAGAACCGGCACGACGAGGCCGTCCTCGGCGACCTGCTGAAGCTCGATCACACCACCGCGCAGGCAGGCCGCATCGCGGACAGCATCGCGGTCCTCACCGGTGCCCGCTCCGGGCGCCGCTGGACCAAACCGATCATCATGGAGAGCGTGCTGCGCGGCGCGGTCGGCCGGATCAGTGCCTATCAGCGGGTCCGGATCCACTCGGCCAGCACCGCCGCGGTCGCCGGCTACGCCGCCGAGGGCGTCATGCACGCCCTCGCTGAACTCATGGACAACGCCGCCACCTTCTCGCCTCCCACGGAGGAGGTGCACGTGTACGTCCAGGAGACGCACACCGGCGTCGTGGTGACGGTCGAGGACGGCGGTCTCGTCATGGGCCCGGCCGCCCTCGCCCGCGCCGAGAAGGCCGTCGCCTCCAACCCCCTGGACCTGACCACGCTCTCCGGCACCCGGCTCGGGCTCGCCGTCGTGGGACAGCTGGCCCGTAAGCACAACCTGACGGTCTCCTTCCGGCCCTCCTCGCGCGGCGGCACCGGCGTGGTCGTCCTGATCCCGCAGCAGCTGATCACCCACGTGAGCCAGAACGCCGCGACCAACCCCGCCCCGGCCGCCCGCTCCGCCGCGGTCCGTCCGGCCGCCCCCCAGGCCGCGAACCGCTCCGGCGCCGTCCCCACCGACACCTCCTCCGCCACCCGGACGGCGGCCCCTGCCCGGCCCGCCCCGGCCGCGCCGGACCCTGCCCCGACCGCGCCGGACCCCGTGCCGGACCCCGCTCCGCAGCCCGCGAGCGGCGAGTCGGCCGGCGGACTGCCCAAACGCCGCCGCGGCGAGACGCTGGCCGCGGCCGCACGGCCCGCCCCCGCCGAGCCGCGTAAGGCGCCCGCCGACCGCCCGCGCCCCGACGCCGCCCGCTTCGGCGCCTTCCGCGAGGCCACCCGCGGCGGCTCCGTCGCCCCCTGCCCCGCGGCCTCGGCCGAGCCGGCCCCACGGGCCGAGGACCAGGCGGCCGAAGCCTCCCCCATCTCCGAGACGTCTCCCGAGAACGACCAGCCGTGACAGAAGGAACCCCGATGAACACCACAGATCGCAGCTTGGACTGGTTGCTGGAGAACCTGCTGAAGAAGACCCCTGGCGCCCGGCACGCGCTGGTGCTCTCCCGGGACGGTCTCAAGCTGTGCCTCACCTCCGACCTGTCCCTCGACCAGGCCGACCAGCTGGCGGCCATCGCCTCGGGTATCCAGAGCCTGGCCCACGGCGCGTCCATCGAGTTCGGCGACGGGAGCGGCGGCGTACGGCAGTCGATGACGGAGTTCCACGGCGGCATCCTGTTCATCGTGGAGGCCGGTGAGGGCGCCCACCTCGCCGTCATCGCGGAGGACGAGGCCGACGTCGGCATCATCGGCCACAACATGAACGAGCTGGTCGAGCAGATCGGCGACCATCTGCGCGCCGCGCCCCGCGTGGCCGCGAGCGGCACCGGCGGTGCCACCGCATGATCCGAGGGGCCGTCGACAGCGAGGATCCGGACCGGCTCTACACCGTCACCGGTGGCCGCAGCCGGGTGGACGAGAGCGTGTTCGACATGGTCACGCTCATCGTCAGCGAGAGCGAACCGACCCCGGGCATGCAGTCGGAGCACGCCAAGATCCTGCGGATGTGCCACCGTCCGCTGGCGGTCGTGGAGATCTCCTCCTACCTGGGGCTGCCGGTCAGCGTGGTGAAGATCCTGCTCTGCGATCTGCTCGACACCGGAAAGATCACCGCTCGCCACCCCCAGGTGGTCCGCTCCGACAGGCAGCTGCCCGAACCCGAGATGCTGAAGAAGGTGCTCGTTGCACTCCAAAACCTCTGATCGACCCGAGGGTGCGCAGCTGAGCGAGAGCGCGCGCGACGGCCTCAAGATCGTGATCGTCGGGGGCTTCGGGGTCGGAAAGACCACCATGGTCCGGTCCGTCAGCGAGATCCGCCCGCTGAGCACCGAGGAGACCATGACCCAGGCGGGCGTCGGGATCGACGACGCGTCGCAGGTGCAGGACAAGACCACCACGACCGTCGCCTTCGACTTCGGCCGCATCAGCCTGGACGAGCAGATGGTGCTCTACCTGTTCGGCGCCCCCGGCCAGGAGCGGTTCTGGTTCCTGTGGGACCGGCTGTTCATGGGCACCCTGGGCGCGGTCGTGCTGGTGGACACCAACCGGCTGTCCGACTCCTGGTACGCCATCGACCGGCTCGAGCACCACGGCACGCCGTTCATCGTGGCGCGCAACAACTTCGGCGATCCGAAGCACACCCTGGAGGAGGTGCGCGCGGCCCTCGACCTGCCGCCCGACATCCCGGTGGTCGACTGCGACGCCCGGCAGCGCGACTCCAGCAAGGCCGTGCTGGTAGAACTCGTCAAGCACCTGTACTCCCTGTCCACCTCCTCCGCCGTCGCCCTGGAGAGCACCGCGTGACCACCCCGGACCCCACGCTCCCGCCCGAGGATCCCTTCGACCCCGCCGAGCCGCCCCTGGACTGGCCGGAGCAGCCGGACGCCGTGCGGCTGGACTCCGAAGACTTCAGGCAGAGCCAGGAAGAGCTCTACCGGCGGCTCCGCCGCGACCACGGCCCCGTCGTACCCGTCCTGCTCGACGGCCAGATCCCCGTATGGATGGTGCTCGGCTACCGCGAACTGGTGCGGGTGACCACCGACCCCAACGTGTTCGCCCGGGACTCGCGCCGCTGGCACTCCTGGGACCGGGTCCCGCCCGACTGGGAGCTGATGACGTTCGTCGGCTACCGGCCCACCATGCTGTTCACCGAGGGCGCCGAGCACGAGCGGCGGGCCGAGGCGATCATCGACAGCATGGAGGCCGTGGACCCGTACGAGCTGCGCGCGATGTGCGAGCGCGTCGCGGACGGTCTGATCGACACCTTCTCGGGCCGCGGCCACGCCGATCTGATCGCCGATTACGCCTGCCAGATCCCGCTGCGCGTGCTGAACCGCATGTACGGCATGGGCGAGGCCGAGTCCGCCGAGCTACAGCAGGTCACGGTCGACCTGGTCAGCGGGAAGGGAGGGCCGGAAGCGCACCAGAACATGGTCGACCGGATGGTGGCGCTGATGGAGCACGCCCGGTCGACCCCGGACCGGAACAACATCGCCACGGTCCTGGTGCACCATCCGGCGGGCCTCACCGACGAAGAGATCATCAACGACCTGCTGGGCAACGTCTACGCGGCCCACCAGCCCACCACCGACCTGATCGGCAACGCGCTCCGGCTGATGCTCACCGACGAGCGGTTCGCGGTCACCATGTCCGGCGGGCGCCGCAGCGTCGGCCAGGCCATCAACGAGGTGCTCTGGGAGGCCACCCCGGTCCCCAACTGGGTCGGCCGCTGGGCCGCCGAGGACACCATGCTCGCCGGGCGCCACATCAGGAAGGGCGACTGCCTGATGCTGGGCCTCGCCGCGGCCAACGCCGACCCCGACGTACGGCCGGACTTCCGGGCCGGCGCGGCGGGCAACCAGGCCCACATGGCGTTCAGCCACGGCACGCACGGCTGCCCCCCGGTCGCCCGCGAGCTGGCCGAGGCCATCGCCATGGCCGCGATCGAGGTCCTGATCGACCGTCTCCCGGACGTGATGCTGACCGTCGCCCCCGACGAACTGGAATGGCGCTCCAAGCTGATGATGCGCGGCGTGTCCGCCATACCGGTCCAGTTCACGCCCACCTCCCGCTGAAAAGGCGCCGTGCGCCGCACGGCCGAGCAGGGCTGGCTCCCCCAGCGGTAGCCGGGGGAGCTTTGGGAGGGACGCCCGGGGGTTTGCCCGAGGGAGCGGGCCGGTTACGACACGGGCTTGGCGCCGCGCTCCTTGAGCATGTCGTTCATCAGCTGGATCTCCGACTGCTGGCTGTCGACCATGCCCTGCGCCAGCCGCTTGACCGTCGGGTCCTTGACCAGCTTGACGGCCCCCTTGGCCATGTCGATCCCGCCCTTGTGGTGGTCGATCATCAGCCGCAGGTACATCACCTCGGCGGCCCGGCCCTTGGCCTTGCGCAACGTGTCCAGCTGGGTGTTGGTGGCCATGCCCGGCATCAGCGACCCGTCGTGCGGCTTGTACGTGCCGTCAGGGCCCATCGAGTCCATGGAGTCCATCGAGCCGTGATCCATGGAGCCGCCCGACTCGCCCGAGGACAGGTCCTTCATCCACGTCATCGGGGGGTCCTCCGAGGTCTTGGAGAGCCCCCACAGGTCCAGCCAACCGAGCATCATCCCGCGCTGGTTGGCCTGGGTGTTGGCGATGTCGTACGCGAGCCGGCGCACATCCTCGTCGCCGGTGGTGTCCCGCACGATGAACGACATCTCCACCGCCTGCTGGTGGTGGATGGCCATGTCCCGGGCGAAACCGGCCTCCGCGGAGGTGTCCGTGGGCTTGGACGGCCCGGTCGTGCCGTCCGAGCGGTCCGCCGTGAGCCACAGGACGCCCACCGCCACCAGCGTCAGCAGGGCGAGGGCGGCGGAGATGCCCGCCACCAGCGGCTGGCGTCCCACACGGCCGGCGTCCGCCACCTGGCCGGTGTCCGTCATTCCGTCTTCCCTCCGGTGCACGCGGCGCCCGGCTCGGGCGTCTGCTTGCCCTGGACGTAGTCCTTGAAGAACGTCGCCACGCGCGGGTCGTCCGCCGAGTCGACCTGTAGCTGAACACCCCACGCGTTGAGCACTATCGGGGCGTCCTGGTCCTGATAGGGGCTCATCAGGGTGTACGGGGTCGCCTTCACCCGCTTCTCGAGGGCGCTGACGTCCTTGGCCCCCGCCTTGTCGGTGTAGGTGACCCACACGGAGCCGTGCTCCAGGGAGTGCACCGCGTTCTCGTTGGTTATCGGCTTGTCGTAGACGTCGCCGTTGCAGTTCTGCCAGACCTGGTTGTGGTTCCCGCCGACCGGCGGCGACATCGCGTACTTGACCGTGCCGTTGACATGGGTCCGGCCGAGGTTCTTCCAGGTCTTCATGCCCTTGAAGGTTCCGGTCTTGACCGTCGTCATCGTCACCGCCTTGGCCTTCTCGTCCTTCTCCTTGGTGGCGTCGATGATGAAGTAGCCGCCGACGACCAGCCCGACGACGATCACCGTGCACGAGACGATCGTGATGATGCGGTAGCGGCGGTCGCGCGCCCGCTCGGCGCGGCGCAACTCCTCGATCTTCTCGCGGCGCGCGGCCGCGCCCTTCGTCTTCGATCCCTTGGAAGCCATGGTTTGTCCTTGTCCTTGCACTGGAGGAATGAGTGATGTGCGGATCCGGATACCGGCGGCCTTAGGTGCGAAGCACTTGGAGCTGGTGGAGGCCGGGGGCGCGGACGGCGTGGTCGGGCGGGGCCCGGGTGGCATCCGTGTCGTGCGGGCGGTCGCGCGGGAGGAGCTCGGCGAGCGCGGGCGGGGGAACGGGCGCGGGCACCAGGCCCTGGCTCACCCCCCGAGGGCCGGCCACGCAGTTGTCGCCGGGGTCCGGGCACGGCCGGGCGAGCGCGGACTTGGCGGGGCGGGGCGTACGGTGCGCCGAGCCGGAGGAGTGTTCCGTGGCGGAGGCGTACTCGGCGGCGGAGGTGTGCTCCGTGGCGGAGGCGTATTCCGTGACGGACGCGTGCTTTATGGCCGGGTGGAGGAACGAGGGCGCCAGCCAGAGCGCGACGGTGAGCAGCGGGACGGCACACCGGAGCACCGAGAGCACGGTGGCTCGCACCGTGCCGCCCGGTATTCGGCTCGCGTCGCGCTGACTACTCATCGCGCCAGATCGTAACCACTGGGCCCGCCGCGGCTGAATGGGCAAAGGCCCGGCGGGGTGCCGGTGCCTTCGCCCATCGCTCACAAGCCGCCGGTCAGCCCTTGCCGAGGAGCTTGTTCATCTGGGTGATCTCCTCGTTCTGGGTCTTGATGATGTCGTCGGCCATCGTCTTGGCGGGGCCGTACGCGCCCTTCTGCTTCTCGGTGCCGGCCATCTCCACCGCGCCCTTGTGGTGCTCGATCATCATCTTCAGGAACGCGGTGTCGAAGGCGGCGCCGGAC
Organism: Streptomyces sp. LZ34; assembly: GCF_053890475.1. Taxonomy (NCBI): domain Bacteria; kingdom Bacillati; phylum Actinomycetota; class Actinomycetes; order Kitasatosporales; family Streptomycetaceae; genus Streptomyces; species Streptomyces sp. LZ34. The sequence goes on along the minus strand of NZ_CM132680.1, from coordinate 6,316,646 downwards.
GCCTTCTTGAGCTCCTCCATGTCCTTGGAGCCCATCATGCCGGGCATGCCCTCGTGCTGTGAGTGGTCCATCCCGGGCATCGCCTCGGGGACGTCCTCGCCCCAGGACTTGAGCCACCCGGACATCGTGCGGATCTCGGGGTCCTGCGCCTTCTTGACGTCGGCGGCCAACTTCTTGACCTGGGCGGAGGAGGCCCGGGTGGCGGCCAGGTCGGCCATCTCCACAGCCTGGCGGTGGTGGGGGATCATCCCCTGCGCGAAGCTCACATCGGCCTTGTTGTGCTTGCCGGACGGGGCGGACGCGCCCGCGCTCGCGGTGGTCTTCGTCGAGTCGTGGCCCGAGTGGCCGCTGCCGCCGTCGTCGTCGCTGCCGCAGGCGGTCAGGGTCAGGGACAGCGCGGCCGTGGCGGCCGCGGCGATCAGCGCCGTACGGCGGGAGAGGGAACGCATGGGGGAACTCCTGAGGAAGTAGGGGGTATTTCTGGACACGCTGGGATCGGCGCCGGACTGCCCCGCCAAAAAAGGGGGGCCGGCGCCGCGAGGACGTGGCGTGTCCTATATCCGCAGGAGTTGGAGTTCGGCCAGGGAGGGCGGCGCGCGCCCGTCGGCCGGGGAAGGTGCCGTGCCGCCGAGCCGGGACACCGCGAGGTCATGGCCGCAGACGGCCACCGGGGTCGACGGGGGCGCGGACAGCGAGGGCCCACTGCCGACCGCGGGTGACGCGCAGGTCGGATCGGCGTGGTGGATGTGCGAGCCGCCGCACATGCCGTCGCAGCCGCTGTGCACGGCGGCGGTGGCTACGACGGTCCCCATGGCGGCGGGGCGCTCATGGGCGCCCGATATCAGACCGCCGGTGGGCCCGAGGGCGTGCATGCCCAGCACCCCGGCCAGCAGCCCGAGCACGAGCAGCGCGCGCCACCGCCACGCGGGCGGCGACGGACGGCACTCGGCAGGGCTCGGCACGGGCCCATGCTACGGGGGCGGATGGGTCAGTCGTGGCGGGGGATGCCGGAGAGCTCGTGGTCCGCGTGGCTCAGAGCCTCGGCGACCAGGCGGGCGAGATGCCCGTCCTCCAGGGCGTAGACGACGCGGCGGCCGTCCTTGCGGGAGGCCACGAGCCCGGCGAGGCGCAGCTTGGCGAGGTGCTGGCTGACGGCCGGGCGGGCGGCGCCGCAGGCGGCGGTCAGGGTGGTCACATCGGCCTCGCCCGCGCTCAGGGTGTGCAGCAGGGCGAGCCGGGTGCGGTCGGCGAGCAGGCCCAGCAGCTCGGCGGCGCGGGCCAGCTGCTCGCTGCTCGGGACTCGCGGGTGCGAACCGTGCGCATCTGATAGGTGCATGCGTGCGCTCATACGCACATAATGAGGGGTGGGCGAGGCCCAAGTCCAGGCACGCCGCGGCCCGCCGCGTACCACCGCCCGCGTCGGAAGGAACAACAGTGACCGACCACGACCACGACCACAGCCACGAGCACAGTCACCACCACAGCCACCACCACGGCCGTACGGGAAACCGGGCGCGGTGGCGCCACCGGGCGGGGCATGTGCTGCGACCCCACTCCCACGAGTCCGCCGACCGGACCGACCGCGCGCTGGAGTCCTCCGCCCGAGGCATGCGCGCGCTGTGGACGTCGTTCGCGGTGCTCGGGGCGACGGCCCTGGCCCAGGCGGCCGTCGTGGTGGTCTCCGGGTCGGTCGCGCTGCTGGGCGACACCGTCCACAACGCCGCCGACGCCCTGACCGCCGTACCGCTCGGCATCGCCTTCGTCCTCGGCCGCCGCGCCGCCACCCGCCGCTTCACCTACGGCTACGGGCGCGCCGAGGACCTGGCCGGCCTCGCGATCGTGCTCACCATCGCCGCCTCCGCCGCCTTCGCCGCCTGGACGGCGGCCGACCGGCTGCTGGACCCCCGCGCCATCGACCACGTCCCCGTCGTCGCCGCCGCGGCCGTGGTCGGCTTCCTCGGCAACGAATGGGTGGCCCGCTACCGCATCCGCGTCGGCCGCGACATCGGCTCGGCGGCCCTGGTCGCGGACGGCCTGCACGCCCGTACCGACGCCTTCACCTCCCTCGCCGTCCTGCTGAGCGCCGCCGGCTCCGCCCTCGGCTGGCGCCTCGCCGACCCCCTGGTCGGCCTCGCCATCACCGCCGCGATCCTCATAGTCCTGCGCGACGCCTCCCGCGAGGTCTTCCGCCGCGTCATGGACGCCGTCGACCCGGCCCTGGTCGACGCCGCCGAACGCGCCCTCCTGGCCGTCCCGGGCGTCCGCGGCGTCGGCGAGCTGCGCCTGCGCTGGATCGGCCACCGGCTGCGGGCGGAGGTCGCGGTGGTGGTCGCCGGGGAGCTGAGCGTACGGGAGGCCCACCAGGTCGCCGTGGACGCCGAGCACGCCCTGCTGCACGCCGTACCCAAACTCACCGCCGCCCTGATCCACCCCGACCCCGCCCCGCTCCCGGGCACCCCGGACCCCCACGCCCGGCTGGCGCACCACGCGACGGCCTGAACGGCGGGCGGCGCGGGAGAGCGGGCGCACCGCCCAACGGAGCTGTTAGCGTGCCCTTGTCGAGCGATGGGGGCGAAGACAGCGGATGGCATCGGACACGTTCCACATCGGCGGGGACCTGGCGGTACGGCGGCTCGGGTTCGGAGCCATGCACCTGCCGACCGAGCCCGCTTCCGACCGCGAAGCCTCCCTCGCGGTCGCCCGGCGAGCCGTCGAGCTGGGCGTCACGCTGATCGACACCGCCCATCTGTACGGCGGGGGAGCCAACGAAGAACTCCTCGCCGAGGCCCTGCACCCGTACCCCACCGGGCTGCTCATCACCACCAAGGTCGGCGTCGCGCGCACGGGCCCCTCCGGCGAGTGGCGGTTGGACGGGCGTCCGGCCATCCTGCGCGACCAGGTCGAGCATGCCCTCCGTCGGCTCCGAGTCGAGCGGATCGAGCTGCTCCAGCTGCACCGCATCGACCCGGAGACACCGCTCGCCGATCAGCTCGGCACGTTGCGGGAGTTCCAGTTGGAGGGCAAGGTCGGCCGGCTCGGGCTGTCCGAGGTCACCGTCGCCGAACTCGACCAGGCGCGGGAGATCGTCGACATCGTCAGCGTGCAGAACCGCTACAACCCGCTCGACCGCGAGCACGAGCCGGTGCTCAAGGCCTGCGAGGCGGCGGGGATCGCGTTCCTGCCGTGGCGGCCCGTCGCGGCGGGGGCGTCGGGGGCCAGGGCGGAGATCGCCGCCATCGCGGACGAGCTCGGCGCCACCCCCACGCAGGTCTCGCTCGCGTGGCTCCTCGACCACTCGCCCGTCATCCTCCCGATCCCCGGTACCGCCCGGATCGACCATCTGGAGGAGAACCTCGCCGCAGCCCGTCTCGGCCTGACCCCGGTCCACCGCGAACGCCTCGACCGGCTGGCGCGCTGAGCGTGAATGAGCCTCGCCCGTCCGCCACGGGGGAGCGACGGACAGACGTGCGGTCAGGTGTGGTCAGCCGTAGGAGGCCGACCACTTGCCGCGCGTGAAGTGGCACACGCCGTCGGGCGTGATGTGCACGCGGCTGCCGTAGATCGGCAGGCCGCCCTCGGCGTTGAGCCGGTGCCGGATGCGTTCCAGCACCGTCCACAGTCGCCGCGGGCCGCTCTGGTGGACCGTGGGCGGCTGGATCCATGTCGCCGAGGCGCGCGCCCATGAGCCGTCGCGGTGCACCAGCCACGCCGTACGCTGCTCGCCGTGCTCCTCGTAATAGGTCTCGACGCCGGGCGCGGCGAGTTCGAGCATGGCGCGCACGTCCCATGCTTCCGCGACGTTGAGTACCGGGTAGCGGCCCTCGGTCACGTCCTCGCCCTCGCGGTCCCGTACGGCCGCGAACAGCTCGCTCGTCCCCGGCGGATAGTCGGCGCCGGAACGGACGGACATGAAGCCGGCCCGGTCCCACTCGACGACCCCACGGGCGCTGCCGTCCGCGTCCTTGTCAGCCGTGACGATCACGTGCATACGAGCCAGCGTCGTCACCAGCCGCCCGCCGGGGCGGAGCGCGGCCAGTACCTCGGCCAAGCCGCGCAGCGCCACCATGGACACGATGCGGTCGAAGTCGCCAGGCAGCGGCCCCGACGCGTCACAGGTGACCACCCGGGGGGACATACCGAGCGAGGCAAGCCGCGCCGCCGCGGCCTCGGTCAGGTAGGGGTCCACGTCCAGGGCCGTGACGTGCTTGTCCCCCAGACGCCGCACCGCAAGGGCGGTACTGGCCCCGGTGCCCGTGCCGATCAGCCCGAGGTCGGCATCGTCGTACAACAGCCCGTGACGCAGCATCCGCACCACCAGGCCCGGCATGGTGCTTGATGACGTGGGCACTCCGCGCGGCCGGTCCCCGGGGCTAGCGTCGTCGGCGTGCAGCGGGCCGACACGGGTTACCAGCGACGTGTCCGAATAGGACGCGCGCAGCCATGCCGACTCGTCCGCCGGCCCATCGCGCAGGGCCCACGTGCCGCCGCCTGTCGCCTCCCACCACCGGGGCACGAAGACGTGCCGGGGGGTGGAGGCGACCACGCCCCGCCACCGCGAGACGGGCGAGGTCGCCTCGGCAGCGAGGCGTTCCGCGTGTGGCTTCCAGTCCATGAGTGGCCTCACTCGTCGTACTTCGGGTCGCACGCTTCCTGTTCCGCGGGCGAGCAGTCGCCACCGTCGGACGCGGGCTTGCAGTCAGGGTCACACGGGTTGCCGTCGGCGCGGGCCGGAAGCACGCGCAGTGCCTCGGCCCACGCCTCGCCGCCCAGCACTGCGGCCAAGCCACGGTCGCGCACGTTGCCGGTGGTCAGCCATCGCGACATCACGCACGGTGTCACCTCGCCCGAGGGCAGGACGGCCGCCTGCCCGTGCCCGCAGCGCCCGCACAGTTCCGCTGTGTCTGCCCCAGCACCGGGCAGGGAGGCACGGCCGAGGCGCCTCGTCCGGTCGGTGCGGATCTTCGTCACGCCGAGTGCTTCCAGTTCCCGGCGCGCCTCGGTCACGCGTTGCCCCGGCAGGACGGACACGATGCCGACGCGCAGCGGGATACCGCGCCGTACGGCCTCGGAGATGTTCGCCCTGGTGCGTTTGTAGCTGCCCGGACGAGTTGTGATCGCGTCGTGCTCCTCGGCGCGGTCGCTGTAGTAGCTGGTGGCCAGCGTCACGCCGTCGCGCGCGAGCACGCCCCACCAACCAGGCTTGATGTGAAACAAGTTGCTGTAGACCTCGACCCCAAGGCCAAGGCTCAGCGCGTGGTCGACCAGCTCGGGCCATGCCGGGTGCGTGGTCGGCTCGCCGCCGATCAGCTGCACCTCGCGCACGCCCATCGCTGCCGCGTCGCTGATCACGCGCCGCCAGTTGTCGGGCGTCATCGCGCCGTGCGTGCCGCTTGGCCCCGAGTCGGCAAAGCACTGCGTGCACTGGAGCTGACAGGTCCCTGTGATCTCTAACTCGACAACCCTCGGCGAGGTCGTCGGGGACGCCGCCGGGCTCTCTACAACCGTGTTCATTGCTGCTCCCTTGGTTTCGGTGTGGTGATCCGCTACGGCCGTCATAGGCGAACGCCCTCGCACCCCGGCAGAGACGGGGGTCTATGGGCGAGGGGCGTGCCCTCACGGCAAGGGGTGCTGCACCCCGGCCACGACGGCTGACGTTTCCCGGCACGGTTGTGGCTGCTACGGGGTGAAGCGAACCGTCACGTTCGCCCAGCCGTCCGGGCTCACGTAGTGCCAGGTGCCGGTTTCGTCGGCCGACAGCATCGCTTCGGAGTACAGGGCTCCGACGAGGAGTTTCCAGGGCTCACCTCTCTTGGCTGTTTCAGTGCGTGCCAGATCACGTAGCGACTTGTCAGCGGCTTTGAAGATGGCGGTGCGGATATCGAAGTACCGTGCATGGTCGGCTGTTCCTGTGGTGACGCCGGATGTGCTGATGAACGTCCATGTGGCGTGCCAGGGTCCATCTGCCATGGGAGATCACTCCGGCGAAGTGCTTTGTGTCGTGACTTTGTGGTGAGTGTGAGACAACGACACGCCGACGCCACGGCGTGTCGTTGTCTCATACTCACCACAAATGGCGGTCGGGGTGGGTGAGCACCCCGGCGGGCGCCATGCCTCGCTGGCGCTGGGCATGAAGCCGGGCGATGGCCTGCAGCTGCCGCCGCTCGTACGCCGTTGCGGGGCGCACCGAGGCACAGTGCGACCGCCATTCGAGGCCGGTGGGGCGGGTGAGGCAGACCATCGGCCCGTCGAAGTCGGCGATGGTCGCGGGAATTTCGTAGTGCCGGTCGTAGACCACCATGCCGACCGCGAGACGGGGCAGGATGCTCGTCCAGTCCGCGCCGTTCACTGCTTCCCCCTGGCGCGGCATCGGGCACACGGGAACGGGCACGGTGGCAGGTCGGCCCCCGGCGGGATGAACACGACGCCGGAGCGTACGTCCAGCGCCCCGCCGTACCGTCCCCACCATCCTGTGGGGGAGCCCCCCACGCAGCGGAGCCGCATATATACAGGGGGTTCGACAGGGGCCGGGGTGCCCGCGAACGGGGCGGCATCTGTGCGTGTGGTCGTCTCGATCGGGGGCGTGTCGGCGCTGGTGGCTGGTGCGTGGTTCACTTCGGCCTCCGCTCCAGATGCTGAGCGATCCGTTCGCTCAGGGCTACCGATTGCTGCCGCAGTTCCTCCAGGGTCGGGCGGTCGTCGCCGCCCTGCTGTCCGTCCTGTCCGTGCTGTTCGTCGGCCTGTTCCTGCTGCGGCGGAGGTGTCGCCGGGGTGTTCATCTACGCCGCCACCCTGACGCCGTGGATGACGCGCGGGCCGATGTCGATGCCGTGCGCGGCCAGCCGCAGCGTCCGCCGACGCTGCCGCCGCAGCCGACGCTCGGCCCGCTGCTCCCGCTGCCGTTGCTCCCACGGCTGTTCGTACGCGACGACGTACGGCCGCACCACGACCGCCCCACGGGCGTGCGGCGGCGCGCCCTGGTGCCGCACGGCGGGACGGCCGTCGGCAGCGTGGGCCGCGCGGTGACGACCGGACGGGGCAAACAGCAGCCGCAACAGCCTTTCGAAGATCCACGCGATGGCGTAGGCCATGCCTGTCAACCTCCTGTGGTCGAGGCCACGAACCCGGGCCGGTCGCGCGGTTGCTGGGGTCTTGCGTGTGGCCTGTTTCTGTGGCGCCCGGCCTGGTCGGTGCCTGAGGCAGCCGGCCGTGACCGAGGCCATCTCGCCTGTCGTCACGATCAGTTGATGGAGGGGCGCGTTCAGTCAGCCACCGCTCCACTCCGTAGTGATTTCACTGCGGAGTGTGTTCAGCGTGGCCTACACTGGAGATCTGTTCAATGTGTCAGCGAAGGATGGAAGGTTGGCGAACGAACCGTGAATAAGAACGAGTTGAACCCGGAGGCCTCTCCCGAGGCGGCCTACGGAGCGCGTTTACGCAGCCTGCGGGAGGCTCGCGGTTGGACTCAAGAGGACCTTGCCAAACGTACGGAGTATTCCAGCGTGCATATTTCGGCCGTCGAAAATGGTCGGAAACCTCCAACCCTCCGTTTCTCACGTAGTGCAGACCGCGCCTTCGGCCTCGAGGGTGAGGACACGTTCGAACGCCAGTACCGGGAGATCCGCCACGGCAGCCTGGTGGAGGGGTTCCCGGAGTTCGTCGGCCATGAGGGGCGTGCGGCAGAGATCCGGCTGTATGAAGTGGGCGTCATCCCTGGACTTCTCCAGACACCGGAGTACGCAACGATCCTGGCGGACAGTGCCGTCAAGCGGGGAGCGATCACGACCGAGCAGGCGCAGGAGCGAGTGACGCTCGTCGCGGAGCGGCAAGCCGCGCTCGTCCGGACGCCTCCGCCACTGGTTTTCGTGGTGCTGGACGAAAGCTGTATCCGTCGGCCCATCGGCGAGCCCGCCGTCATGGACGCGCAGTTGGCACGGCTGGTCGAGTTCGCCGAGCTGCCGAACACCATGGTCCACGTCGCCCCGTTCGAGATGGGGACTCGTCGGCCGTTCAACCTGCCGATAACCGTGCTGACGATGGCGGACCGCTCGCTCATGTCGTACGCCGAGTCTGCCCAGCGGGGCCATCTCGAACGGGACAACAGGTTCGTGCTGCCCATGCTGACGGCCTACCATCAGCTACAGGCCGAAGCGCCCTCTCAGACAGAGTCTGTGGCCATGATCAACCAGCTGCGAAAGGGCACCCCGTGACGACGGAATCCCCCCGTTGGTTCAAGTCCTCCTACAGCGACAACGGCGGCCAGTGCATCGAGGTCGCCGCCAACCTCGTCGCCTCGCGCGGCGTGGTCCCCGTCCGCGACAGCAAGGAGCCGCACGGCCCGGCGCTCACCTTCGAGTCCTGCGCCTGGTCGTCGTTCGTGTCGGCCGTCAAGCGCGGGGAGTTCCCCGCCGCCTGACCACCGCAGCAACCAGCCATCGAAGCGACCGGCCCCCGCCACCGGGGGCCGTCGTCATGTCGGCACGCGCTGCCGCGCCGCCCAAACTCACGCCGCCACCTTGGCGAAGAACGCCGCGACGTTCGCCACGGTCCGCGCGATCTTCTCCTCCAGGGTGAGCGACTCCTGGATCCGTCCGTCGGCGCCCGCGTCCTTCTTGCCCCGTACGTACAGCGAGCAGGCGAGGTCGCTGCATATGTAGGTGCCGACCGAGTTGCCCTGCTGCCCGGCCTGCCGTGCCTTCGGCGCGACCATCAGGGAGACGCCGCCCGTGTGGGCGGTCAGGCAGACCGAGCACATGCCGCGCCGGACCTGCCAGGAGGCGGGGCTGGGGCAGCGCAGCTGGAGGGCTCTCGGGCGGCCGTCCAGGGTGGTGACGAGGTAGGCGCGCTCGGGGGCCTGGGGGTCTCGCCAGCCGAGGAAGTCCAGGTCGTCCCAGGGTCGGTCGGCCAGGTCGCGCGGGACGGACAGGCGCTTCGCCTCGCCCTTGGTGCAGTTCACGAACGCGGTACGGATCTCTTGCTCGGTCAGCGGCTTCATGAAAGGCAAGCTAATTTGCCTAGAGGTCGTAGGCAAATCAATAATCGGTTATGTCGAATGAGGGGAAGGGTATGGAAAACGCAGGACTGACCATGGAAGGCCTGACCCGGGCGGGGGCGGAACTGGCCGACGAGGTCGGGTTCGACCAGGTGACCGTCTCGGAGCTCGCCAGGCGGCTCGACGTCAAGGTCGCGAGCCTGTACTCGCGCCTGAAGAGCTCCCAGGACCTCAAGACCGGGATCGCCCTGCTCGCCCTGGAGGAACTCGCCGACCGGGGCTCCGCTGCTCTGGCCGGGCGGGCCGGCAAGGACGCCCTGGCCGCCTTCGCGGACGTCTACCGCGGATACGCCCGGGAGCATCCCGGCCGCTACGCCGCGGCCCAGCTCAGGCTCGACCCGAAGACGGCGGCCGCCAGCGCGGGCGGCAGGCACGCGCAGATGACGCGGGCGATCCTGCGCGGCTACGACCTGACGGAGCCGGACCAGACGCATGCGGTCCGGCTGCTCGGCAGCGTCTTCCACGGCTACGTCAGCCTGGAGTTGGGGGGCGGGTTCAGCCACAGCGCCCCCGACACGGAGGAGACCTGGTCGCGGATCCTGGACGCGCTCGACGCCCTGCTGCGGAACTGGCCCGCGCCCTGACAGACACAGCACCCCCGTACGTTGAGCGACAGGTTGGACGATGCACACCACCGAACACGACTGGATCACCACGCCCGTCACCGCTGACCTCCTGCGCGGCGCCCTCGACCTGGAACGCACCGCGCACGGGGTGCTGCCGCACCGGCTGCCCGCCCGGGCCCGCGCCCAGTGCGCCGACGGGCAGCTCGCCATGGCGGAGTCCCAGCCCTCCGGCGTACGGCTGGTCTTCCGGACCCGGGCGACCGCCGTCGAACTGGACACGCTGCCCACCAAGCGGGTCTACGTGGGCGCCCCGCCCCGCCCGGACGGCGTGTACGACCTGCTGGTCGACGGCCGTCCGGCCGGGCAGGCCGCAGTGACCGGCGGCAACACCCTGACCATCGACATGGTCGCCGGGACCGCCGAGCACCGGCCCGGCCCGGTCGGCACCCTCCGCTTCGCCGGACTGCCCGGCGGCGTCAAGGACGTCGAGATCTGGCTGCCGCACAACGAGACCACCGAACTGGTCGCCCTGCGCACCGACGCCCCCGTCGAGCCCGCACCGGACCGGGGCCGCAGGGTGTGGCTGCACCACGGCAGTTCGATCAGTCAGGGCTCCGACGCCGCGAGCCCCACCACCACCTGGCCCGCGCTCGCCGCCTCCCTCGGCGGCGTGGAACTGATCAACCTGGGCCTGGGCGGCAGCGCCCTGCTCGACCCGTTCACCGCCCGCGCCCTGCGGGACACCCCCGCGGACCTCATCAGCGTCAAGATCGGCATCAATCTGGTCAACACCGACCTGATGCGTCTGCGCGCCTTCCCCCCCCGCCGTGCACGGCTTCCTCGACACCGTCCGCGAAGGCCACCCCACCGCACCGCTGCTGGTCGTCTCGCCCGTCCTGTGCCCCATCCACGAGGACACGCCCGGCCCCAGCGCCCCGGACTTCACCGATCTCAGCGCCGGGCGACTGCGGTTCCGCGCCGTGGGGGATCCGGCGGAGCGGGCGAGCGGAAAGCTGACCCTGGGCGTCATCCGGGACGAGCTGGCCCAGGTCGTGGCGCGGCGGGCAGCCGAGGACCCCAACCTGCACTATCTCGACGGCCGTGACCTCTACGGCCGGGCCGACGCCGCCGAGCTGCCGCTGCCCGACGGCCTCCACCCGGACGCCGCCACCCACCGCCGCATGGGCGAGCGCTTCGCCGAGCGGGCCTTCGCCGCCGGTGGCCCCTTCACCGCCGGTGGCCCCTTCGCGGCCCGCGGCGCCTGAGCGGTCTCAACCGGCCCCGACGCGCACCGCCTTGGCGAGCGCCGCCCGCGCGGGCAGCACGCTCGCCGCGAGTGCGAGCGCCAGGCAGCCCGCGACCGCCGCCGCGACGGGCGCGGCGGGCACGACCAGCCGGACCGGGACGCCGAGGGTGCCGCTGAGGCCGGCGCGGACGCCGAGCAAGGAGGGGAGCGCGGTCAGGGCGCCGAGGACGGAGCCGAGGGCGACCACGAAGGCGGTCTCCGCCGCGACGGTCCACAGGACCTGGCGGGTCGTCGCGCCGGACAGCCGCAGCAGACGCAGGTCGCGCAGCCGGTCGGCGGTGGACATCAGGAGGGTGTTGGCGACGGCGACGCCCGTGCACCCCGCCGACATGGCGACCAGCAGCAGGGTGAAGACCTCGACCAGGCGGTCCTCCTCGGCGTCCGCGCGGCCCGCGTAGGCGGCCACGCTCACCTCCTCGGCGCCGAGCCGCCGGAGCGCGGCGGGCCCGGGGTCCGGACCGGTGCGGTAGACGACGTCGGTGAGGGCGGAGGGGTCGTGGGCGCGGACCGTGTCCCGGGGGAGCAGCGCGGCGTACGGGGTGGGGGCCGTACGGTCGGAGAGGACCGCCACGATCCGCAGCCTCTCGGCGCGGCCGTCCTCGAAGGTGATCGTTGTGGTGGTGCGTCCGCCCAGGGTGGCCAGCGCCGACTCGGTCACGGCCAGCGTCCCGGGGCCGCGCAGCCGGGCGAGCGATCCGGAGACGGTCCGCAGCCGGTGGTGGACCTCGGCGAAGGCGGCGGGGTCGACGCCCGCGGCCTCCACGGGGGTCTTCGCCGCGCCCCCGTAGACGGTCGTGGCCAGCAGCCCCGCCCCCGGGACGGATCCGGCGGCGGCGTCGGACAGCCCCGGGGTGCCGTCGCGGGCGACGACGGCGGCTTCGGCCCGTACGGAGGCGGTGTCGCGGGTGGCGTAGGAGTGCACGGAGGTCTGGGTGTTGCCGGTGATCAGGACGGTGAAGCCGACGGTGGCCAGGACCGGGGCGGTCGTCGACGCCGTACGCCGCACCGCCGCCAGCATCCCCTCGCGCACCAGCATGCCGAGCGCGCCCCGGCGGCGGGCGAGTGGCCGGGTGACGGCCCGTACGAGCGGTGGGACCACCGCGGGGACGAGCAGGGTCACGCCGGTGACCAGCCCGACGGCCGTGCACAGGGCGAGGGTTGTCATATCGGTCGGGTCGGCGAAGGCGGTCCCGGCGGCGGCCGCGCAGCCCAGGGCGGTGAAGGCGATGCCGGTCAGCGCGCGGGCGCGGGTCATCGGGCGGTCGTCCGCGGCGGCCTCGCGCAGCGCCTCCAGCGGGCCGGTCCCGGCGGCCCGGCGGGAGGCGGACCATACGGCGGTCAGCGCGACGGCCAGACCGGCGGTGAACGTCGCGGCGAGCACCCATGCCTGGCGGTGGACCGCGAAGCCGGGCGGCAGGAAGCCCGCGTCGGTGAGCACTCCGCCCAACGTGGGGGCCAGTGCCGCGCCGAGCAGGGCCCCGGCCGCCGCGCCGGCCGCGCCGACGGCGAGCGCCTGCCCGTACAGCAGGCGGCGCAGCTGGCGCCCGGTGGCGCCGACCGCGCGCAGCAGGCCGAGTTCGCGGCGGCCTCCGGCGACGCTGAAGGCGAACGTCGAGGCGACGACGAAGACCGTGGCGAAGGCGGAGAGCGCGGCCATGGCGGTCAGCACCTGGCTGCCGATCCAGCGCGTCTTGGCGTCCCGTACGGGGGCGAGTTCGCTCCGCGCGGAGTCGGCGAGCACCGTGCCCGCGTCTTTCAGGGCCGAGCGCGCCGCCGCCGCGACCGCGCCGGGGTCCGCGCCCCGCTCGGTCAGCAGCCCGATGACCCGCACCCCGCCGGACAGGGCGGCCGCGCGCTCGTCGGTCAGGTAGTAGCCGGGCCCGTCGACGGTGCCGGAGACGGTGAACCGCTCAGGTCCGGCCGCGGTCAGCAGCGTGATCCGCTCGCCCGGCCGGGCCCCGAGGGCACGGTCGAGCGCCACCTCGTCGGGCCGGTGCGGGGCGCGGCCCGCGGTGAGCCGGTACGGGGCGAGGGCCGCGCCGGACCAGCCGTGGCCCAGCCGGTCGCCCTTCCGCTGCCGGGCATCGCGTGCGGGGTCGCCGCCGACGACCGCCTGGGCGTAGAAGGACCGGTCGGGCACGGCGCGCCGCACCCCGGGCACGGCGGCCAGCGCCCGCGTCAGCTCCCTCGTCTGCCGGGCCGACCAGGGGGCCCGCTCCAGGAACACCCCGTCGGGGCCGGTGCCGCCCTGCGCGCTCCGTACGAGCACGGGGGCGCCCGCGTACCGGCCGGGCACCCCGCCGTCCCCGGACAGCAGGATCAGCGCGCTCATGGTGAGGACCGCGACGCCCAGGCACAGGGCGGTGAACGAACCCGCGAAGGCCGTACGGCGCGCCCGTACGGTGGCGACGGCCAGGCCGAACATGCCGCCCCTGCTCTTTCCGGTCTCTCCAGCCTTTCCGGGCTTCATGCCGCTGCCTCCAGCACCGACATCCGCGAGGCGATGGCCTCTGCCCCGGGCCGGTCCGCGATCTCGTCGGCGACCCGCCCGTCGGCCAGGAAGACGACCCGGTCGGCCCAGGCCGCCGCGGCCGGGTCATGGGTGACCATGACCAGGGTCTGCCGGTGGCGGTCGACCAGGCCGCGCAGCAGGCCGAGCACGGCGCGCGAGGTGGTGATGTCCAGCGCGCCGGTCGGCTCGTCGGCGAAGAGCACCGCGGGCCGGGTGATCAGCGCCCGGGCGATGGCCACGCGTTGCTGCTGGCCCCCGGAGAGCCGGTCCGGGCGGTGTCCGGCGCGGTCGGCGAGCCCGACCTCGGCGAGCGCGGCGGCCACCTGGGCGGGGTCGGGGCGGTGGCCCGCCAGGCGCAGCGGGAGGGCGACGTTCTGCTCGGCGGTGAGGGCGGAGACGAGGTTGAAGGACTGGAAGACGAAGCCGATCCGCTCCCGGCGCAGCAGGGTCAGGGCCGTCTCGGTCAACTCCCCGGTCTCCGTACCGCCGATGACGACGCGTCCCGCGGTCGGCCGGTCGAGCCCCGCCGCGCAGTGCAGCAGCGTGGACTTGCCGGAGCCGGAGGGGCCCATCACGGCGGTCATGGTGCCCTCGGCGAAGCCGAGCGTGACCTGGTCGAGGGCGGTGACGGCCCGCTCCCCCGTCCCGTACCGCCGGGAGACGGCGCACAGTTCTATGGGGTGGGGCAAGGGTGTGGTGGTTGTGGGCATGGCGCCGAGTGAACCGGCGAGGGGCGGGGCGGCACACGGGTGGCCGGGCTAGTCCTGATACTCCACCTGGCACTACTGCCCACGGCCCGCCGCGCGGCTACGGTCGAGCGGTGATCCCCCGAGACCCCCTGGAAGCGCTGACCCGCGGGCCCGCCCGCTTCCTCCGCTCCTCCTGGCCCTGGCGGTCCGCCGGTTATCTGCTCGCCGGCGGGCTGCCGGGCGTCGCGTGCGGGCTCGCGGTGGCGGGCGTGGCCGCGTCCTGGGAGCGGATCGGCGGGGTGACGGCCGTGGTGTGCGCGTTGCTGGTGCTGGGCTGCGCCACCGTCGCGGCCGGCCCGTGGGAGCGGCGGCGGCTGCGCCTGGTGGCGCCCCACACGCCGTTCGGCACGACCCGCTCGCCGCTGCCCCGCGACGCGGCCGCCTGGCGCGAGACCGGGCACGGCGTGCTGTCCGTGCTCGCGCTCGGCTGGGTCGATCTGGCGGTGGTCCTGGTGTCGTCGGGGATCCCGGGCGCGCTGCTGGCCACGCCGCTTCAGCCCGAGGCCCCGCCGTGGGCCCGGGTCGGCGGCCCGCTCGCGGGCGCGCTGCTGCTGCCGGTGGCCGCGTACCCGGTCGCCGCCTGGGCGGGGGCGCGGGCGGCCGTGTCGCTGGCCGTACTGGCGCCGGGCGGCGCGGAGCTGACGGAGGTACGGCGGTCCCGGGCGCGCCTGGTGGACGCGTACGAGGCGGAGCGGCGCCGCATCGAGCGGGATCTGCACGACGGGGCCCAGCAGCGCCTGGTCGCGCTGACCATGAAGCTGGGCCTGGCGGGGCTCGACCTGCCCGCAGGATCGCGCGCGGCGCGCGAGGTGGCGGAGGCGCACCGGATGGCCAAGGACGCGCTCGCCGAGCTGCGTGAGCTGATCCGCGGGGTGCATCCGCAGGTGCTGACCGAGCGGGGGCTGCCCGCGGCGGTGCGGGACGTGGCGACGCGCTCGCCCGTGCCGGTGGACCTTGATGTCGACCTGGAGCGGCGGCTGCCGCCCGCCGTGGAGGCCGCGGGCTACTTCGCGGTGTGCGAGGCGCTGGCCAACGCGGCCCGGCACAGCGGCGCGGCCCGGCTGCGGGTCGGCGGGCGGCTGCGCGGCGGGGTGCTGGTGCTGGAGGTGACCGACGACGGGCGCGGCGGCGCGGACCCGGCCGCCGGGACCGGGCTGACCGGGCTCGCCGACCGGGTGGCGGCCGTGGACGGCAGAATGCTGCTGTCCAGCCCGGTCGGCGGGCCGACCCGGTTGCGAGTGGAGATTCCGTGCGGCGGCTGAGCGTGGTGATCGGGGAGGACGCCGTGCTGCTGCGCGCGGGTCTGGTGAGCCTGCTGGAGCGGTTCGGGCACCGCGTCCCGGCGGCTGTCGGCGACGGTCCTTCGCTGGTCGCGGCCGCCCTGGAGCACGAGCCCGACGTGGTGATCGCCGATGTGCGGATGCCGCCCGGCTTCACCGACGAGGGGCTGCGGGCGGTGCGCGAACTCCAGGCGCTGCGGCCGTCCCTGGCCGTCCTGGTGCTCAGCCAGTACGTCGAGCAGACCTTCGCCGAGGAGCTGCTCGCGGCCCGGCGCGGCGCGGGCACCGGCTATCTGCTCAAGGACCGGGTCGGCGACGTCACCGAGTTCACCGACTCGCTGGCGCGGGTGGCCGACGGCGGCACGGTGATCGACCCCGAGGTGGTGCGGCAGCTGCTGGCCCGCGGGCAGGACCCGCTGCGCCGCCTCACACCGCGCGAGGGCGAGGTGCTGGCGCTGATGGCCGAGGGCCGCTCCAACGCCGCGGTGGCCCGGGCGCTGGTGGTCACCGAGGCCGCGGTGGCCAAGCACATCGCGAACATCCTGCTCAAGCTGGATCTGCCGCCCGCCCCCGACGACCACCGCAGAGTGCTGGCCGTCCTGGCGTACCTGCGCGGCTGAGGCGGGGCCGGGGCGGGGCCGATGCGGCGCGTTCAGCTGGTCCAGGGAACGGCGAGGAGCCGCCCGGGCCCGTACCCGCCGCGCTCCACCGGGAGAGCCGTGACGGACGCGCTCGCGGGGGCCGCGGGGAGATCGCGTGAAGCGTCCGGGTGTGTCTCCAGCGCCCGGAGCCGGTCCAGCAGGACCCCCTCGCGCAGCGCCCAGGGGCAGACCCGCAGCCGCTCGATGCCCAGGACGTCCATCGCGGCCTCCGCGACGACCGCACCGGCCAGGGCCTGGTGGGCGCGGGCGGCGGAGATGCCGCGCAGCCGGGCGCGCTGGGCGTCGCTCCTGGCGGCCAGCAGGGGCACCCAGGCCGCCAGCCGGTCCCGGTCCAGGACGCGTTCGGCGTACGGGCCGGCCTTGGCCTTCGGCGCGCCGGTCAGCCGGGCCAGCTGGGCGAAGGTCCTGGAGGCGCCGACGTGAGTGCGCGGCTCGGGGCGGTCGTGCAGCTCCTCGGTCGTCTCGCCGATGACGGACCGTACGAACTGGCGCAACTCCTTGACGTCCCGCTTCTTCACCGGCCCGGCCTCGGGCAGGTGATGGCGGGTCAGCCGGCCCGCGCCCAGCGGTACGGACAGGGCGACGGCGGGCTCGGCGCGGCTGCCGCAGGCGATCTCCAGGGAGCCGCCGCCGATGTCGAGCAGCAGCATCTCCCCGGCCGACCAGCCGTACCAGCCGCGCGCCGCGAGGAAGGTGAGCCGCGCCTCCTCCTCGCCGGTCATGAACGTCAGCCCGATCCCGCTGGCGTCCTCGACCTCGGCGACCACGGTCCGCCGGTTGGCGGCGTCCCGGATCGCCGAGGTGGCGAACGGCACCAGCGTGTCCACGCCGTGGGCCTCGGCGACCGCGGCGGCCTCGGTCACCGCGGCGACCACCCGCTTGATCGCCTCCTGGTCGATCACCCCCTGCCGGTCGGTGGCCTCCGCCAGCCGCACCGGCCGTTTGAGCGAGGTCACCGGCTCAGGGGCACTGCCCGGCATGAGGTCGGCGATGCCGAGGTGGGCCGATTGGGAACCGATGTCAAGCACTCCGAGACGCATGTCTGCTGACTGTCCGTTCCCCTGGAATTTCACTCATCGTCGCTTTCCCGTCGGAAGGTTCCCGGCCACGCGGCCCGCGATGCGGGGCGTGGTGCGGGTCGGCAAGAAGGTGTCAGCAGGGCGGGTGATACCCGGCGGCCCCGCTCATGGGCCGCCGGCGCCGCCTTGGCGTGGCCCGTGTGCCGGTTGACAACGGTATCCGGCTCGGAACCAATGGGGGGATCGGGCCGGATTCACGCCGTGCCTACGATCGTGCCGAAGACCGTCACAGTGAGAGGCAGCGGGACACAGCCATGAGCGAGTCGATTTCTCCAGGGGCCTTGGCCGTGCGCTATCTGGGAGGGCCCACGGCGACCCTCGACATCGGTGGCGTACGGCTGCTGACCGATCCCACCTTCGACCCGCCCGGGGACTACCCCATTGGCGAGCGCAAGCTCGTCAAGACCGCGGGCCCGGCCCTCGCGACCTCCGGCCTCGGCCCCGTCGACGCGGTGCTGCTCTCGCACGACCAGCACCCGGACAACCTCGACCGCGCGGGCCGCGTCTACCTCGACCACGCGGACCTGGTGCTCTCCACGGCGTCCGCGCGGGAGCGGCTGGGCGCGACCGTGACGGCGCTGCCGAACTGGGAGACCTTCGAGCTGCCGCGCCCGGGCGGCGGCACGCTGCGGATCACGGGCGTCCCGGCCCAGCACGGCCCGGACGGCACCGAGCACCTGGTCGGCGAGGTGACCGGCTTCGTGGTGTCGGGCGGCGGGCTGCCGACGGTCTACGTCAGCGGCGACAACGCCTCGCTGGACGTGGTGCGCGCGATCGCCGAGCGGTTCGGGCCGGTGGATGTGGCCCTGCTGTTCGCGGGCGCCGCCTCGACCCCGCTGGTCCCCGGGGGCTTTCTGACCCTGTCCAGCGAGCACGCCGCCCAGGCGGTGGAGATCCTCGGCGCGCGGCAGGTCGTCCCGCTGCACTTCGAGCACTGGGGGCACTTCACGCAGGGCGCCGACACGCTGGTCGAGGCCTTCGAGGCGGCCGGGCTCGGCGAGCGGCTGCATCTGCTGAAGCCCGGCGAGCGCGTCGAACTCTAACGGGTGTCGCAGGGGCGTCCGTTGAGGGCGAGGTCCGTGGGCGCGGCGTTTCCGGCGTCCCAGGAGCCGAGGAAGCCGACCTCGAGGGCCTCGCCGCCCCGGGCGGTCTCGTTGTAGTCGGCCGGGGTGACGGTCACCTTGCGCCCGCGCTGGACGAATTCGCCGTTCCACATCTGGGTGATCCGCTGTCCGTTTGCGAACTCCCAGCTCAGCCGCCAGTCGCGGACCGTCTTGCGGGGCGTGAGGGTGACCTTCGCCTGGAAGCCGTCGGGCCACTCGTTGTCCAGGGAGTAGCGGGCCGTGCAGGTGACCCCGGCGGGCTCGGCGTGCTTGGGGGGCTTCTTCTTGGACGGCTTGTCCGGGGACGAGCCATCGCTCGGCGACGGCGAATCGGACGCGGACTTCGACGGGCCGGTCCGGTGGCCGATCGTGCTCGTGCCGGACGAGGGCGGGACATGGGACTGGCTCGGGGCGCCCTTCGACGGGAGGGTGGGGCCGACCGTCGGAAGGGCACCCGGTCCCGTGCTGCCGTCGGGCGGCAGCCCGTCGTCCTGGTTCGCGTCCGTGTTGGTGTAGGCGATGACGGCGATCACGGAGACCGCGGCGGCGGCCGCCAGGATCCCCGCCGCCCTCGTCTTGCCGCCCTTCCTGGGCCTGCGCCGCCGGCCCCCGCCGCCCGCCCTCCGGCCCGGCCCGCCGTGCGTGCGGATCACCCCGGTCGCGGCCGTCGCGCCGACCGCGGCGAAGGCGCCCGTCGTACGGGCCGCACCGGCCGTGCCGGCCGTATCGGTCGCACTGGTTGCGGCGAACGGGTCGGTGGTACTGGTCGTGCCGAACGGGTCGAAGGGGTCGAACATCTCGAACCCGTCGGCCGTGCGCGCGGCGTACGGCGCGTGAGCCGTGTCCCTCGGACCGGCCGACGTGCCGAACGGGTCGAACCCATCGAAGGTGTCGAACCCGTCGAGGGTGTCGTGCGCACGCGGCGTCTCAGCCGCATGAGGCGCATGAGGCGCATGAGGCGCATGAGCCGCCGAGGCCGCGCCCGCCGCGACGCCCGCCCCCGCCGTACGCCCCGTACGGGACCTCCCGCGCGCGCCCCGCATCCCCTTGACGCGGTCCCACAGCGGCGGCCCCACGCTGCGCGCGAGCGTCTGAAGGCGCTTGCCGCCGGTGTTCTCGGCCGCGACCCTGCGCCGCCGCTCCAGGTAGGGCAGCCCGCCCCAGCCGAGGACGCCCCCGGCCAGGGCGCCGGGCAGCCCGCTGCCGTGCAGATACAGACAGGCGGCCGCCTCCTTGCAGTGCATGCAGCGGGCGAGGTGCTGCCACAGGTCCTCGGGCGCGGCGGCGTCCGGCGAGCGGGTCGCCGCGTCCAGCAGCCCGGCGTAGCTGCGGCACGCCTCGTCGGTGAGTGCGTCGACGTGGCTGCGCTGGCACAGCTCGCGGAACCGGGCGCGGACCCGGGCGATCTCCTCGTCGGCGTAGGCGGAGTCCCACCCCAGCCGCCGGGCCACCGTGGTGAGGGACTGCGACTCCACTTCGACGGACCACAGCAGATCGGCGTCCTCCTCCGGGAGGTCCCATAAGCCGCGCAGCGCGAGCGGCTGTTCCCGCCGTGGCGTGGCGTAGCGTCTGGCCCGGTCGGAGGTCAGCCAGATGCGCAGCGCCGGATCGAGCCGGTGGCCGGGCTGCTGGGCCTGCCAGTCGGCGGCCGTCTTCCGTACGGAGCTCAGGAGCAGCGGGAGCCACGGCAGGCGCGGCCCCCATGCCCGCGTCCGCGAGGTGCGGGCCTCCCGGATGCCGCGCCGGAACGCCTCGGTGGCCAGCCGCATTCCGTCCTGCGGGCTGGTGGTGCACAGGTTCGCGTAGTCGAGTACCGCGTCCCAGTATTCGGAGAGCAGAGCGGTCTCGGATATGGCGTCAGAAGATGACTGGTGGGGCATGGAGGTGGTTTCCTCACTCACGAACAACGGCGCCCCCGCCGGGCAACACTCTTATCAGGCCGGGCAGCGACTGGCCAAGGGGCCAGCGTCTTTTCGGAGTTGGGGGGAGGTTCCTTGGTGGTGCCGCCCGAGCCTTTCACGGTTTCGACACAAGTGGCAAGACGGATCGTCGTATGCCTTGAGCATGTGTCACCTTCGGTGGCGGCGGCATGCGGTGAATGCCCCGGAGGTGGTGAAACCCCCGGTTGGGCCGGGGGTTTGGTCTATACCTGACGCAACGTCAGGGCGCGTTGCGGAGCGTACGTCAGAGCGTCAGCTCGACGTCGTACTGGCGCAGCCAGGCGTCCAGGCCGAGGACCATCTCGATCGGCTGCCGTGCGTCCTGGCCCGCCCCGTCCGCCGCGCGCCGGGCGGCGGTGACATCGAGCAGCGGGCGGACCGGGGCGTCGCCGTCGGCCAGCAGCTCGCGCAGCTCGGCCCGGATGGCGTCGGCGTACCGGGGGTCCTGGGTGCTGGGGTACGGGCTCTTGACGCGCTGGGCGACGGAGTCGGGGAGGAGGTCGCGGGTGGCGGCGCGCAGCAGGGACTTCTCGCGGCCGTCGAAGGTCTTCATCGACCAGGGCGTGTTGAAGACGTACTCGACCAGCCGGTGGTCGCAGAACGGCACCCGCACCTCCAGGCCCACCGCCATGCTCGCGCGGTCCTTGCGGTCCAGCAGGAACTGGACGAAGCGGGTCAGGTGCAGATAGCAGATCTCCCGCATCCGCCGCTCCACCGCCGAGTCGCCCTCGCGGTGCGGGACCTCGGACAGCGCCTCGCGGTAGCGGTCGGCCTGGTAGGCGTCGAGGTCCACCTTGGAGAGCAGCCCCGGGTGCAGCAGCGCTTCGCGGCCGCCGGTGCGGGTGCCGGTGAAGCCGAAGTCGCGGAACACCGCGAGCCAGGGGAACGTGTCGGCGTCGACCGCCCGCGGGTCGTGGAACCAGGAGTAGCCACCGAAGACCTCGTCGGCCGACTCCCCGGACAGGGCCACCGTGGAGCGGTCGCGGATCGCCTTGAAGAGCAGATACAGCGAGGTGTCGCTGTCGCCGGAGCCGAACGGCAGATCGCGGGCGGTGAGCGTGGCGCGGCGGTGGGCCGGGTCCATCAGGGCGGTGGTGTCCAGGACGATGTCCTGGTGGTCGGCGCTCACGTGCTCGGCGAGCGCGTGGGCGTAGGGGCCGTCGGGGGTGGCGCGCAACGCGTCGGCCTTGAAGTTCTCGGTCTGGCCGGCGAAGTCCACGGCGAAGGAGCGCACCGGGCCCCGTCCGTCGTCCCGCAGCCCCCGGGCGGCCAGCGCGGTGATCGCGGAGGAGTCGAGCCCGCCGGACAGCAGGGTGCACAGGGGCACGTCGGCGATCAGCTGGCGGGCCACGATGTCGTCCAGCAGCTCCCGCACCCGGCGGACGGTGGTGTCGGTGTCGTCGGTGTGGTCGCTGGCCTCCGGGGCCCAGTAGCGGTGTTCGGCCAGGCCCTGGCGGCGAACGCGTACGACGTGGCCGGGGCGCACCTCGCGCATCCCCTTGTAGACCGCGTGGCCGGGGGTCTTGGTGAAGGCCAGCAGCTCGGCCAGGCCGTCGGTGTCGACGGCGGGGCGTACGGCAGGGTGGGCGAGGATCGCCTTGGGCTCGGAGCCGAAGAGCACGCCGTCGGGGGTGGGGTGGTAGTACAGCGGCTTGATGCCCATGCGGTCACGGACCAGCAGGAGTTGCTGTTCGCGCGGGTCCCACAGGGCGAAGGCGTACATGCCGTTGAGGCGGTGGGTGAAGTCCTCGCCCCACTCCAGGTAGGCGTGCAGGGCGACCTCGGTGTCGCTGCTGGTGCGGAAGGCGTGGCCGCGGTCGATGAGCTCGGCGCGCAGCTCGCGGTAGTTGTAGATCTCGCCGCTGTAGGTGGTCACCAGCACCGTGCGGCCGTCGCGCTCGACGGACATGGGCTGTTTGCCGCCCTCGATGTCGATCACGGCCAGCCGGCGGTGGCCGAGGGCCGCGTGGGTGTCCGTCCACAGGCCCGCCGCGTCCGGGCCGCGGCAGGCCATGGTCGCGGTCATGGCGGCCAGCGTGTCGCGCTCGGCGGTGAGGTCCTGGTCGTACGAGATCCATCCGGTGATGCCGCACATCGCGGTGTCGCTCCCTCCGGTCGGGTCGCCCCGGCGGCCACCGTACGCCGAAGTGATTGCATCGACCACCGGTAGCCTGAGGCAACGACAATTTTCGGCCAGCGACCGCCTCGGGGGCCGGACCGTCTCAGCCGGTCCGGCTCTCGCGCCACTCCCGTACGACACCGTCCACGTCGAACGGCACCAGATCGAGCGGCGGGCCCTCGGGCGGCCGCCGCAGCGCCTCGCGGATCCTGTCGTTGATGTCCGACAGGATCCGCCGTACCTCGGCCTCGGACCCGGCCCCCCGCGCCGCCGCCAGCGCGTCCTCCGCCTCCTTGCGCAGCACGAGCGACGGGGGCAGGTAGGACAGGCCCTCGCGGTGCATCTTGTCCTTGACCCACCACAGTGGGTCATACGGCCGGTCCAGGCCGGACAGCGGCTTGCCCCGCCCGGGCAGGTTGTCGAAGTCGCCCCGCTCCTCCGCCTCGCGGATCTGCCGGTCGGCCCAGGCCTCGAAGCTGATGCCGGGCGGCTTGCGCTCGGTCACGGTGTGCTCCTCCCTCGGATGCGCCTCCAGTCACCTCTATGGTGCCGACTCCATGGTGCCGACCGCCGCGCCCCGGACGGTACCGAGCGGGACCGGAACACCTGGCGGTAGGTCTGCGGTGAGACGCGAGGTGCGCTCGCTCATATGGGCCGCCGCGGCCGGCCCGGCCACCGCCCGCCGACGTAGTCGAAGTGGCAGAAACGGGTTGAACGCAACCAGCTGCCGGGCCCCCGGTGACCCGCGTTCCGGTTGGCGGGTACGGTGCCGATCAACGGCCGGAGCAGGCCGCTGCGACTGTTGCACGGGGGTAACTGCGCGTGGGGCTTGGCGATTTCGTTCCGGATGGGCTTGAGGACTGGGTCGATGACCGGGTCGAGGATGTCGGTGAGGGCATCGACGCCGCCGGGGACTGGACGGCGGACCGGCTGGATGACGTCGGCTGGGAGAGCGGTGCGGACTGGGTCCGTGACAAGTCGGACTCGGCGGCGAACGCGCTGGGCGCGGATGTCGATGAGATGCAGCTGGGTGAGACCGAGGATGCGAAGAAGCTGATCCACGGCAGCCCTGGCAAGCTGCGCTCGACCGCGAGTCATCTGACCGACTTCAAGACCGCGTTCAACAACGTGGGCAAGGGGCTGCAGGGGCTTGGGGCCGGGTCGCTGAAGGGGAAGTCGGCGGACGCGTTCCGGGAGAGCGTGTCGGTCGAGCCGAAGAAGTGGTTCACGGCGGCGGACGCGTGTGAGAAGGCGTCGGGGGCGCTGGAGCGGTTCGCGGGGACGGTGGAGTGGGCGCAGGGTCAGGCGGAGGAGGCGGTCCGGCAGTACAAGAAGGGGAAGAAGGCCTCCGACGACGCCCGTTCGGCGCACAACGGCAGGGTGTCGGCGTACAACGACGCGGTGGAGGCGTACAACGCGAAACCCGCCGACAAGCGTGACCCCTCCAGCCTGCCGGACAAGCCGGGCACCTTCCATGACCCGGGGGCCGCCGATATCAAGGCCGCTGAGGATCTGTTGAAGGAGGCGCGGCGGCAGCGGAACGAGGCGCATGGGGTGGCGAAGGCGGCGGTGGAGGTGGCGCGGGATGCCGCGCCGAAGAAGCCGTCGTATGCGCAGCAGGTGGGGGATGGGCTGACCGGGCTGAGCCTGGATACGGGCCATTTCCTGGGTGGTGTGGTGAAGGGGACGGCGGGGCTGCTGAACTTTGCGCGGCAGGTGAACCCGCTGGACCTGTACAACATCACCCACCCCGCCGAGTACGTCACCAACCTCAACAACACGGCCGCTGGTCTGGTGCGGATGGCCAACGACCCGGGCGCGGCACTCAAGGGCATGTGGGACGCGTTCCAGAAGGATCCCTCCGAGGGGCTGGGCCGGTTGGTGCCGGAGCTGCTCGGGACCAAGGGTCTTGGCGGGGCGAAGGCGGCCGTCACCGCCGCCGAGCGGCTGCCCGCGACCGTGGCCCGGGCCGAGCGGCCCGCTCTGGAAACGCTGGCCAAGGACGGCCCGGCCCCGCATGCCACGCCCGATGGGGCGAAGACCGCCGGGGGAACTGACCCGGTGGATCTGGCGACGGGGCGGATGTATCTGCCGCAGCGGGATGTGGTGTTGCCGGGGGCGTTGCCGCTGGTGTTCGTGCGGCGGGCGGAGTCGGGGTATCGGGCGGGGCGGTGGTTCGGGCCCACGTGGTCGAGCTCGGCCGATCAGCGGCTGGAGATCGGCGCGCGGGGTGTGGTGTTCGTCGCCGAGGACGGGCTGCTGCTGTCGTATCCGCACCCGGCACCCGGCGTGCCGACGCTGCCCGAGCTGGGCCCGCGGTGGCCGCTGGAGCGGACGGTGGAGGGGGATTACACGCTCACCGATCCGGACACCGGCCGCACCTGGTACTTCACCGGGCCGGAGGGCGGGGGCGACGGCGAGGCCCTGCTCGCGGAGATCAGCGACCGCAACGGCCACCGCCTGACCTTCGAATACGACCAACACGGTGCCCCCACCGGCATCGTCCACAGCGGCGGCTACCACCTCAACATCACCACCGACCAGGGCCGTATCACCGCCCTCCACCTGGCCGGAGCCGACCAGGAGCTCATCCGCTACGCCTACACCGACGGCAACCTCACCGAGGTCACCAACTCCTCCGGGCTGCCCCTGCGCTTCGAGTACGACACCGAGCGCCGGATCATCGCATGGACCGACACCAACGACCGCCGCTACGACTACGTCTACGACAACCGCGACCGCTGCATCGCCGAGGGCGGCACCGAGGGCCATATCGCGCTGCGCATCGACTACGGCCCCACGGATGAGCGGACCGGCCACCGGGTCACCACGGTCACCACCCCCGAAGGCCACGCCACCCGCTACCTGGTCAACGACCGCTGCCAGGTCATCGCCGTGACCAACCCGCTCGGCCACACCACCCGCACCCGTCGGGACCGTTACGGCCGGATCCTGTCCCGGACCGACGCCCTCGGCCGGACGACCGGCTACACCTACGACACGGCCGGCCGACTGACCTCCCTGACCACCCCCGATGGACACGAGCGAACCGCCACGTACAACGCCCTGGGCCTCCCGGCGGAGGTGATCCAGCCGGACGGCGCTCGGTGGCGCCATGAGTACGACGAGCGGGGCAACCGCACCGCCACAACCGACCCGTCGGGCAACACCACCCGCTACACCTACGACGACCTGGGCCATCTGGCCTCGGTCACCAACGCGCTCGGCGCCACCACCCGCGTGCGCTGCGACCCGGCCGGGCTCCCCGTCGAGATCACCGATCCTCTGGGCGCGGCCACTGCCTACCACCGCGACGCCTTCGGCCGCCCCACCACCGTCACCGACCCCCTCGGCGCACCCACCCGCATGGAATGGACCGTCGAGGGCAAGCCGACCCGGCGTAGCGGCCCGGACGGCACCGAGGAGACCCGGACCTACGACGGCGAGGGCAACGTCACCGCTCATGTGGACGCGAGCGACGGCGTGACCACGTACGAGTACACCCACTTCGATCTGCTGTCCGCCCGGACCGACCCGGACGGCGCCCGCTACGAGTTCGCCTACGACACGCGGCTGCGCCTCACCCAGGTCACCAATCCCCAGGGGCTGACCTGGACCTACGAGTACGACCCGACCGGCCGCACACTCAGCGAGACGGACTTCGACGGCCGCACCCTCACCTACGAGTACGACGCGGCGGGCCAACTGGTCTCCCGCACCGACCCGCTGGGCCAGACCGTCCGCCTCGAACGCGACGCCTGCGGCCGGATCGTGCACAAGGACTCCGAAGGCCAGGCCACCACCTTCACCTATGACCCGACCGGGCGGCTGGTGGAGGCCGTCGGCCCGGAGGTGGCGCTGACGTACCGGCGGGACCGGATGGGCCGGATCACCTCGGAAGTCGTCGGTGACCGTGTCCTCACGCGCACCTATGACGCCCTCGGTCGCACCGTACGCCGCACCACCCCCTCCGGCGCGAAGTCCACGTTCGCCTACGACGCGGCGGGCCGCCGCACCACTCTGACCACCTGCGGGCACACCCTGGACTTCGCATACGACGCGGCAGGCCGGGAGACCTGCCGCCGCTTCGGTGACACCGCGACCCTCGCCCAGATCTGGGACCCCGCCGGGCGGCTGTCCGAGCAGACCCTGACCGGACCGGCAGGCGACATCACCCAGCACCGCGCCTACACCTACCGCCCCGACGGCCACCTCACCGGCATCGACGACCAACTCCGCGGCCCCCACAGCTACGACCTCGACGCCGCCGGCCGGGTCACGGCCGTCCGCGCCGAGGGCTGGACCGAGAGCTACACCTACGACGAGGTGGGCAACCAGACCCACGCCACCTGGCCAGGCGAACACCCCTCCGCAGCCGACACCACCGGCCCCCGCACGTACACCGGCACCCGCATCACCCGCGCCGGACGCGTCCGCTACGAACACGACCCCGCCGGCCGCCTCACCCTCCGCCAGAAAACCCGCCTGTCGAAGAAGCCCGACACCTGGCACTACACCTGGGACGCCGAAAACCACCTCACCACCGTCACCACCCCCGACGGCACCATCTGGCGCTACCTCTACGACCCCCTCGGCCGCCGCACCGCCAAACAACGCCTCGCCGGCGACGGCGAAACGGTCGTCGAACAGGTCGACTTCACCTGGGACCACAACACCCTCGTCGAACAGACCACCACTACACCGGATCTCCCCGACCCGACCACCCTCACCTGGGAACATCACGGCTTCCGTCCCCTGGCCCAGACCGAGCGGGTCACGGACGCCACCACCCAGCGCGAGATCGACCGCCGCTTCTTCGCCATCGTCACCGACCTGGCCGGCACCCCCACCGAACTCGTCG
Source organism: Streptomyces sp. LZ34 (assembly GCF_053890475.1). Lineage (NCBI taxonomy): Bacteria > Bacillati > Actinomycetota > Actinomycetes > Kitasatosporales > Streptomycetaceae > Streptomyces > Streptomyces sp. LZ34. Next base: position 6,289,420 of record NZ_CM132680.1, on the reverse strand, counting down.
ACGAAACCGGCGACATCGCCTGGCGCCCCCGCACGACGCTGTGGGGCACCACGACGGAAGACCGCACGAGGCCGACTCACACCCCCCTGCGTTTCCCAGGCCAGTACTTCGACCCCGAAAGCGGCCTCCACTACAACCACCACCGCTACTACGACCCCACCACCGCCCGCTACACCACCCCCGACCCCCTCGGTCTCGCCCCCGCTCCCAACCCGGTCGCGTACGTCCAAAACCCCCATCGCTGGCTCGACCCGCTGGGGCTCGCTCCTTACGAATCCGATCCGTTCGAGCCATGGGCCGAGGAACGCCCGGACGGAGAGGAGGTGATAGCCGGGCACGGCGGCATCGCCGCGGGGGACGGCACTCCGGCCAGGGTTCCCGAGGGCACGACTGTCGTCATGCACAGCCTCCACGGTGAGCCCATCAGCTGGATGGATACGAGGGCCATCATCGCCGGGCGCTCGCACATGAAGCCGGTGGAGGAGTACGGGCCGGGGGAGTTGCTGCCGGACTACGAGCTGCATCCGCCGGACGGTTTGGAACTCCAGGGCAACCCCATCATCACGGAGAAGAATCCGGTCCGTCTGTCGTTCATGCTCGACCCGAATATGGGCCGAGTGCACTGGGCCGCCTGCCGAACGGTCTATGAGGTGGAGTAGTGAGCGGCCGGAACGCGATCAAGGAGCATGACATGACCGACCCCGTCGAGCTGGTCTGGCCGACCACCTTGGACGACGCGCTGCGCGCCAGGATCCACCGGATGATCCACGCCGTCACCGAGACCGGCGGGGCCATCGGCTACCTCACACCGCCCGGCCGGGCGGAGACCGACGCCTGGCTCGACGGGATCCTGGCCGACGTACGGGCCGGGGACGCGGCGCTCGCCCTGGCGACCGAGGAGGGCGGGTCGGGTGAGGTGCTGGGCTGTGCGCTGTGGCGGCGCCGCGCCACCGTGGCCAGCTACCGGCACAGCGCCGAACTCCAGCAGGTCATGACGCACCCCGCGGCCCGGGGCCGGGGCATCGGCCGGCTTCTGGTGTCCGCGCTGATCGACGACGTGCGCGCGGCCGGTCTGGAGCTGCTGATCCTGGGTGTCCGTGGCAACAACCACGGCGCGATCGGCCTGTACGAGGACCTCGGCTTCAAGGAGTGGGGCCGGTTGCCGAGCGGGATAGCCGTCGGTGACGAGCGCTTCGACGACGTCAAGATGTATCTGGAGCTGGCTCGCCCGGACGGGGTCGCGGTGCACGGCTCGGCCGCGGTCGGCGCGGGAGCCTCGCCGCGCCGCGCGTGAGCACGGCGGGCGAGCCCCGGCGGAGCGCATCAGGTGGCGCGCATCAGGTGGCGCCTCCCAGCGACAGCCAGTGCGCCCTTCGGCACCTCATGGTGGCGGTGTGAGCGAGGCCAGCGCAGCGGGCGGCACCGCACCGGCGGCGGCTGAGCCGAGCAGCAGTTCGGCCAGGTCATGGGGGTGCGCCCGCTCACCGGTTGGAGCCGCCGCTGCGATCCGGTCCAGCCGGAAGCCCCGGCCGGCCCGCCGTATGCGGCACCAGGCGATGAGGTACCACCGGCCATCGGCGGTGAGCAGTCCGGCCGGTTCCACTACGCGGTCGCTTGCGCGTCCTGCCGCGTCGACGTAGGACAGCCGCAGCACCATGTTGCCGGTGAGGGCCTGTTCCACCGCGGCGCGGACCGCGGAGTCGGTCCGCGATGGCAGCGCGACGATCCGTATCGGTGATCGTCATGCCGTCGACCGTCGCAGCCGTCCGCGACAACACCCTGTCACCGTTTCCTGGCGAGCTGCGTCATAGCCCTGTCGCTCGCGTACCGTCCGCGTCACGTGGCAGCGGGACACGCTTTATGTCGCCGGGCAGAACACCGATTTGAGGGCGTCGGTGATGCGTTGCGGCGTGGTCATGCGCTCGGCATCGTCCATGGCCAGCGTCATGGACACGGCGAACTGCAGGCGGCCGTCGGAGGAGGTGTAGGTCGAGGCGAGGAAGCCGGGGGCGCTGCCCCCGCCTCCTGGGGCGAACTCGGGGTTGCCGGCGCACGGGCCGCCCTCGGGCTGCGGCGGCTGGCCAGGCGGCGGGTCGGTGAGCAGTTTGTTCAGGGACTCCGGCAGGAGCCTGCCCTGGCGGAGGGCGCGCTTGAAGGCGCTGACGTCGCGCGCGGTGGAGACCACGCCGCCCGCGCCGAGCATGGTGGTGGCGTTGATCTTGTCGACATCGAGCAGCGTGCCCGTCTCGTCCGGGGCGTAGCCGTGCCCGTGCGGGCCCTTGATGCCCTCGGACGCCTTTGTGGGCAGATAGGTATCGCGCATTCCGAGCGGGGCGAAGAGCCTCCGGTCGAGTTCGGCCGCCAGCGACCTCCCGGACAGTTTCTCGATGATCATGCCGAGCAGGATGTAGTCGGTGTTGGAGTGGTTGAAGGTCCCGATCTCCACGGGCCGAGGGTTCTTGCGTGAGGCCGCCAGCAGGTCGGTCGGGCGGTAGTTACGCGTGGGGTCCATGGTGTCCGCGCCGATGTACTCGGGGATGCCCGAGGTCATCTGGATCAGGTTGCGTACCGTGATCTCGTCGGCCCGCTCGACCAGGTCTTTTTCCGCCACCTCCGGCAGGACCGCGCTGAGTTTGTCGTCGAGACTCAGCTTGGCCTCCTTGACCAGTTGCAGCACCACGGCGGCGGTCATGCCCTTGGTCTGCGAGCCGATCCGGTAGCGGGCGTTCGATGGGATCGCACCGCCCTTGCCGTAGAGCAGGCGGGACCCGGCCGATCCCTTCCCGACCCGCTTGCCGTCCACGTACACCTCGCCGATGGCGCCCACTACGTGGCCCGTCTTCACCAGGTCTTCCATCGCCTTCTGCACGTTCCCGACCTTGACGGGGTCGGCAGATACCGAGGCGTTGGCGGGCGCGGCCACGCTCAGAGCCAGCGCCGCGCACGCCACCGAGGCGATGCCGGCCACTGCCGCTCGACGCGAAACCATGAAGTCTCCCTCTGCGGAAGTCCGAAAAATCAGATGTCGAGCCACAGTTCTAGGGCGGGACGTGTTTCCTCGTTGTTAGCCCGACCGTGCGGCTACGGCTTCCGCCCCCGTAATCGCACAACACGACGGCACCGGCCGCGGCCGCCTCCCCGACGAAGTGGTGACCTTGCTGGCGGGGACCTCCTGCCCACCGCCATCACATGATCACGGGACACGCTCAGGGGAGTGTGGGGCAGGGGATGGTCGGACGGGTCCGGTTTGCGCTGCACGCGACCACTTGGATCGAGGCGAATCCGGTGCCTCGCAGATACCATCCGCCCACGACGTCCCCGCCCCAGCCGAGCCGGGCCTCCGCGGCCGCGAACGGCTCGGCCCACCGCGCGAGGTCCCTGTCGCGGTCGGTCATGAAGGACGGAGCTAAGCCGGTGACCTGGCCCCTGTACCAGGCAGAGGCTTTCTCCGGCTCCTGGAAGGTGGCCTTGATCATTCTGGCTGGGCGCAGCAGCCAGTGGGGTACCTCCAGCGGGGGCACTTCGCTCGCCATGAAGGTGGGGCTGGCTGACGCGATCTGCTTCCACTCCTGGGGGGAGATGTTGTGGACGACGAGATGTGGCGGCCGTCGCGTGGACTCGTCGTCGTACGTTCGCCGTTCTCCGGACCAGCGGTAGCAGTGCCAGTGATCGGGCATGGGCATGGGTGGGGGCTGTGCTGTCATGAGGGTGCTCCTGCATGGGGTGGGAGCGGCCCCGCCCTGCGGCGGGGGCTGTCTGAGGACGGGGCCGCCGTCTACCTGTGGCGCCTGACGCGGGCTAGTGCGCGTACTGGCGTCCGTCGTCCGAGTCACCGGGTGTCTGTCCGCCCGGTGTCGGGGCGTCCGTGTCCGGCATGGTGTCGCCGCCTTCCGGGTCCTGGCGGACGGCATGCTGTAATCGCATTGGGTCTCCTGTGAGTTCACGCGCGCAGGGTGTCCCCGCGCGATTGCGCGGTCCTCGTCCCGGCCGCTGGCCTGCAAGCGGGAGGCCGGGGCGAGGCTTTACGGACGGGACTTCGGCTCGCTGCTGTCCGGGCCGAAGTTCCTCAGCCCTGCCTCGGATGGGCAGGGGGCTAGGGGCGATACCGGTGACTTACGCAGCCGAGGCCTGGACTTGCGGTGAGTTTGAGACGGCGACACGCCGAAGCGACGGCGTGTCGCCGTCTCAAACTCACCACAAAGCCACCTAGGTGGCGTCTGACTTCAGGGCCTCGACGGGTGGGTTGTTGTGGCAGTCGCAGTCACAGCGGATGGTCATGATGAGCGCGCCACGGGTCGCGGGCGGTATGGGCGCCGCCCGGACCTCGCCCGGCCCCTTGCAGAATGCGTGGATCTCGTCGGGCGTGGTGTCGGGTTCGGCGGTGTACAGCGCGCAGTACGGGGACAGGCGCCGGGCGCCGGCCGGGACGGTCATGTCGTCTGCCTCTCGCGCTGGAGGGTGACGAGCACGTTGTAGAGGTCGGCGTCGGGACGCGGCCATCGGCGGTCGCAGGGAGGGCACAGATAGCGCAGGCAGCCGGGCCCGGACGCGGCCGCGCGGACCACGGGGATCGGCTCGCGGGTGGTTTTGTCGCAGCGGTAGCAGTACTCCGTCACCGGGGGACCTCCACGCGAGGGCCGAGCGCCTCGCCGGTCGCGGTCCGCAGCGCGGCGAAGAGGGCCGCCGGATCGGTCAGGTGCCGGGCGTGCTCAAGCGGTACGTGCCAGTGGACGCCGGGCCCGCTTGTGCGGGCCGCAGGAGGCACCTCGATGTAGGCGGTCGCTCCCCACACTTCGGCGGAGGGCAGCAGGCCCATGTCCCAGCCGCTGGCCGCACCCGGCTCGATGAGCCAATACAAGACCCTGTCGATCGGGTTCTTGATGACCGCGCCGGTCGTCGCGCCCAGTAAGTCGAGCGTGCGTTCGCCGATGCCGATGGAGAGAGGGACGCGCACGATGTCCCATGAGGTGCCAACGGGCCGCAGCTCCGCGCTATGCCCGCTGGGCGGCGTCCACGGCAGGACGGGGTGGTTGTTCGTCGTCTCCACTGGAGCCCCCGACGTCATCGGTGATCAGGTGATTACCGACCGTAAGAGCGCCGGGGGTGGGGAGGGGGCAGAGATTCTGCCCCTCGAACGGGGGTTCAGGCGGCCAATACTCCGATCTTCACGGCTAGGTCGGCCGCACGACGGCGACGCTCCGGAGACTTCGACTCCGTCTCCTCCAAGACGATGCGGCGCGCGTAGCCGTTGTAACGAATCGTCTCTGGCGCCGCCTCGTACGCTTTGTCCAACGTTGCCAGCGCGGTCTCCGGCTGCCCGTCAAGTTGGTAGCCCCGGGCCTCCTCGATCCTGTGCCGGGCCAGCCGAGGCCGTGAAGGGATTGTCTCGGCGTCAGCCTTCGCGGCCTGCCGTACGGACTCCGGGCCCGCATGCAGCTCGACGGCGACCGTGACCGCGTGCGCGCCCATGATGGCCCGGGAGAACGAGGTCACGGGGTGGTAGTAGTCGGCAGGGAGCCGCTTGGACATCTTGCTTGCGGTGTCCCAGTAGCTCCACGCGGTGCCGGTATCTCCGCGGCGTGCGGCGGTGTATCCGGCCTCGAACTGCAGGGCACCCGCGATGGCGCGCACGTCGTCCGGCGCGTCCGGCAGGAGAGGCTTGAGGTAGCGCAGGGTCTCCAGAGTCACGGCGTCGGCTGCGTCGAAGTGGGCGGGGCCGCTGTCGCGGTGGGCCTGGGCGGTGAGCCAGGCGGCTACGCCGATGGCGTGCGGGTCCTCGCTCTCCTGGGCAGCGACCATGCCGCGGTCGACCACGCGCCAGTGGAGGGCGGAGTCCGGCTGGTAGGCAAGGAAGAACTGGCTGAGGGAGTAGACCTCGGATAGCACCGCTTGAGCGGCCCGCCGGTCGGGGGCGCGGTCGGCCTGGCGTACGGCGAGCTGCGCATCCCGGATGAGATTCGGCAGGAGACCGCCGATCACATCGCGGTGGTTGGGTGCGGAGTGGCGGGCTGACCAAGCGCGTTCGAGGCGTGCACTCAGGTGCGCGGGCGAGGGTGCTTCGCGATCGGCAGCGAAGGGGAATGCGTCGATCGCGGCTCGCACTGCGGGCAGCTTGGCGTGACCGGGGCCGATGAAGAGATCAATGGGCATGGTCTGGTCGCCGGTGAGCTCAGCGAGGTTGCGGACGCGTAGAACCTCGGCGATGCGCAAGAGCATTGGAAGTCCGGGAGTGTGGAGAGCGCCGTTCTCGACCTGCTTCACCCAGCTCGGGGACTTGTCGAGGAGACCGGCGAGGACTGTACGGCTCATGCCCCGGCGTGTGCGGAGGACTTGCATCCGCTGGCCGAAGACCAGCGGGTGGTCCAGCGGGTTCGGGGTAGCATCAGATGACATGGCCTTGCCCCTCTCTGTCCAGCTCGTCACTGCCAGGGTATGAGGCAGGGCGCCTCTCGTGTGAGGCCGTTCACTCCCAGGTATGGCGAACCTCGCCTTTGAGCCGCAACCGCTCAGCAGTCGCCACGGCCTGACCTAGGCTCACCGATAATCACCGGGGAAGGGACCCATGAACATCAGCGAGTGGGTCGGCGCCGACGAGTGGACCACCGTCGAGGGCCGCCCCTACGTCGTCTACAAGTACGCGGCCACGCTGGACGGGCGGATCGCCGCAGCGGATTCCACCAGCCAGTGGATCACGAGCGTGGAGTCCCGTGCTGAGGTCCATTCCCTGCGCGCGGCCTGCCAGGCCACTGTGGTGGGCTCCGGCACACAGCAGGCCGACAATCCGCACCTTGCCGTCCGCTCGGCGGTGGACGATCCCAAGCTGAAGGTGGTCGTACCGGTCCACGCCGCGACCTTCGACCGGCTCGTGGACGCGGCGGACGAGGTGTTGGTGATGCCGTACGCCACGGCGAACCGCGAGGCGTACGAAGCGGCGAATGCCGTACTGCTGGAGCGGGCGGACCGTCTTGTGGCCGTGTGGAACGGGCAGCCGCCGACCGGCAAGGGCGGTGGCACGGCGGATGTGGTGTACGAGGCGCGTGAGGCGGGCCTGCCTGTGGACGTCGTATGGCCCGACGGAGCGTCCCGCCAGGCATGACGGAAGCCTGCCCCGCATACGCGAGCGGTTCCTGCTGCCCGAGGAACTGACGGCGAACAACACAATTGGAGTGCACGCGGGTTCCTCGTCTATGCCATCCGCGCCAAGCAGGTCGCCGAGATCCGGCTGGACGATCTCAACCGATCGGACATCTCCGATCCACTACGTCCGCGCCGCCCACCCCGCGCGCTTCACCATCGACCCGGCCCAGGTGTGGGCCTCACTGACGCCGCTGGCCAAGGACACAGAACTCGTTACCTTCGGGGTCTGCCAATACAACCCACGATTGGTCACCCTGGCCAATATCAACACGCTGTGCGCCATGAGCCACCAGACGAGCCACCTCGGCGTCCTGGTCATCAGGCCTGAAGTCGAGATGCAGTCGGCTCTTGGCCTTCTTGCTCTCATCAATCCGGACGAAGTCCAACCCTGGCAGGCGATCCGGCTCCGGGCGGATCTCGAACTCCTCATCAGAGGAGTGGACCACAACCCAGCCAAGAGCCGTAGCCCACCACTGCCCCAAGGCCACCGGATCTACCGAGTGAACAATTACCTGTTCCCATTCCAAGGTCATCTGCCGAGCTTAGACCTGCCAGAGCTTCGAATAACAGGCACTCAGGCCCCACACACCAGCGTTCAGATTCCGCGAACCCGTTGGTTTCCGACAACGACGGCCCGCGGGCGCTCGCCCGCCGCCGCACACCGCGTGAGCACGGCGGGGAGCACCCGTCGGGGTGACTCACCCGATGGCCTCCAACACCGTGGCGTTGGCGAGCCCGCCCGCCTCGCACATGGTCTGTAGCGCGTACCGCGCGCCACGCTCGCGCATGGCGCCGACCAGGGTGGTCATCAGCCGGGCGCCGCTGGCGCCGAGCGGGTGGCCCAGTGCGATGGCGCCGCCGTTGACGTTGACCTTGGCGGGGTCGGCGCCCGTCTCCTGCTGCCAGGACAGCACCACACTGGCGAACGCCTCGTTGACCTCGAACAGGTCGATGTCCGACAGCGCGAGCCCGGCCCGGCGCAGCACCTTCTCGGTGGCCGGGATGACGCCGGTGAGCATCAGCAGCGGGTCCGAGCCGGTGACGGCGAAGCTGTGCAGTCGGGCCTTGGGGCGCAGGCCGAGCCGGGCCGCGGTGTCGCTGCTGGTGATCAGCAGGGCGGCCGCGCCGTCGTTGACCGGGCTGCTGTTGCCCGCGGTCACCGACCACTGGATCTGCGGAAACCGCTCGGCGAACCCGGGGTCGGCGAAGGCCGGCCGCAGCCCGGCCAGCACCTCGGGGGTGGTGCCGGGCCGGATGGACTCGTCCGTGTCCACGGTGCGTCCGTCGGTCCGTACCGGGGCGACCTCGGCGGCGAACCGGCCCTCGGCGGTCGCCCGGGCCGCCTTCTGGTGGGACGCGGTGGCGAACTCGTCCATCTGCTCCCGCGTGAGGGACCACTTGGCGGCGATCAGCTCTGCGCTGATCCCCTGCGGAACGAGCCCCTCGGGGTAGCGGGCCGCGATCCCCGGCCCGAACGGATCGGCGCCCGCCGGCACGTTCGACCACATGGGCACCCGGCTCATCGACTCCACTCCACAGGCCACCACCAGGTCGTACGCCCCGGAGATCACCCCTTGCGCGGCGAAGTGCACGGCCTGCTGCGAGGACCCGCACTGCCGGTCCACGGTCGTCGCCGGGACCGAATCGGGGAACCCGGCCGAGAGCCACGCGTACCGGGTGGTGTTCATGGCCTGCTCGCCCACCTGGTCGACGCACCCGCCGATCACGTCGTCGACCAGAGCCGGGTCCACCCCACTCCGTTCGACGAGGGCGCCCAGCGTGTGCGCCAGCAGCTCCACCGGATGCACCCCGGCGAGCGCGCCGCCGGGCTTGCCCTTGCCGATCGGGGTGCGGACGGCTTCGACGATGACGGCGTCGCGCATGGCGATCGCCTCCTCTTCCAGCGAGGATAGTCAGTTTGTTTTTCCAACTGATCTGGCTACCGCAGAGTAGCAAGGGGCGTCGGCGCATCACAAGAGGACCGCCCCCGCCAGCCGGGCGGGAGGGGCGGTGTGGGCCGCAACCAGCCAGTCGGATCGGATGGTTACGGTCAGGCAACGCGAGGGTGAGACCCCGGGAAACCGGGGGAGGATGTATCCGTGAGCGTGGCGCATCGAGCCATGGAGCGACTGCGGGACTGGCCGGACCTCGACGTGGGCCCGGCCCGTTGTGGCATGGGCCGCGCGGTGCGGACGGCGGAGTGCGAGATCGTGCACTTCCACTCCGACCGGGACGCCGACCTGCACCTTACCGAACCGGCCATCCGGCACCTGGCCGCTCATCTCGGGCGGTCGACGGCGATCCGGCTGGTGCCGGAGTCACAGTGGGTGACCGTGCACCTGGACAGCGAGCGGGACGCGGATGTGCTGTTGTGCCTGGTCAGCGTCGCACTTCAGGCGCATGCGCGGTGCGTCGGGGCCGCGCCGCACCGGTGCAATCTCAACCGGGTGACGTTCCCGGACCGGAGGGACCACCAGATGTGCTGACGCGCGGCCGCCATCCGGTGGTCGTCCGGCCGTCGGCCGTCAGTTGATCTCGACCCTGCCGCCCTCGTCCGCCGGGCGCGGCCCGGCGTTCTTCTCCGCGCCGCCCTCGGGCGAGCCCAGGTTGCGCCGTACCGAGTCCAGGATCGTCAGGCCCTGTCCGACCAGGCCCGCGGCGATCTCGCCCAGGCCGTCGGCGCCGTTGAGGACGTTGACATTGGCTCCGGAGAGCCCGGCGGCGGCCTCCTTGACGATCTGCGGCAGCTGGTCGATGAGCATGCGGTCCAGCGCCACCCGGCCGTGCGAGGCCGCGGCCTCGGCCTGGATCCGCATCCGCTCCGCCTCGGCCAGCGCCAGCACCCTGATCCGCTCGGCCTCGGCCTCGGCGGGCTTCACGATCTCGGCCACCAGCTGTTGCTGGCGCAGGTCGGCCGCGCGCTGGGCCAGCTCGGTCCGCGCGGCGAGCACCTCCTGCTGCGCATGGGCCTCGGCCAGCGGCCCGGCCTGCCCGGCCTGGGCCTGGGCGCGCTCCACCTCCGCCGAGTACTCGGCCTGCACGATGGCGGTCTGCCGGGCGTATTCGGCCTGCTTCCGCGCGGCCGCCTGCTCCGCCTCGGCCGAGGCCTGCGCGGCCTGGGCCTGGGCGATCTGGGCCTGGCGCTGGATGGCCGCCTTGTGCGGGGCCGACATCGCCGCGATGTAGCCGGTGTCGCCGTCGTCGATGGACTGGATCTGCAGCGAGTCCACGGTCAGACCGATCTTCGCCATCTCGGCCTTGGAGGTGTCCAGGACCTCGGTGGCGAGCTTCTGCCGCTCGGTGATGATCTCCTCGACGGTCATCGAGCCGATGATGGCGCGCAGGTGTCCGGCGAAGATCCGGCCCGTCAGCACCGACATCTGGTCCTGGTCGGAGAGGAAACGCTGGCCCGCGTTGACGATGCTCTCGGTGTCGTTGCCGACCTTGAAGGCGATCACGGCACGGACCGTCAGCACGATGCCCTGCTTGGTGACACAGGTCTCGGCGACCTCCGACTCGCACATCGCCAGGGTCAGGAACCGGGTCTTGCGGAAGACCGGGATGACGAACTTGCCGTGGCCGGTCACCACCCGGAACGGCGCACCACCCTGTCCACGCCTGCCGCCGGAAATGAGCATCGCCTGGTCCGGGGCGGGAACGCGGTAACCGAACATGTTTCGTCTCCTCAACCGGCGCTGCCGGCCTCGCCGGCCAACGCGTTCAACGGATCAGCCCACTCGATGACGTCGACCTGGCGCGCGCCACGGCAATCGATCACGAGCACGGATGTCCCTTTGGGCAAGGGGACGTCGGACCAGGCGAGAAAGGTTTCGGTGCCGCCTCTGATCCGTACCAGGACCTCGCCGGGGCCGGCGGATCCGCGGGTGCCGAGGACCAGCACACCGGTGCAGCCGCGTACGGCATCGTCCGTCGCCATGGATGGCCACGCCCCCCTCGTCTTGCTGATGTCGAGGCTCGGACACTGGCGCCGTGGCGTCAACGCCTCGGACCGGTGTTGCTGTCGAGCGGCCGGGTGCACAGCTCCACGAGGCGGGTGCGGTGCTCCGGGTGGGCCGAGAGCCAGCGGCCGAGCTGGTGGTCGGCGCCGTCCAGGACCAGCTTGGTCCATGGGGACCTGGTACGGAGGGCCTGCTCGATCCCGGCCGTGACCTCGGGCGGGATGATCTCGTCGTGCTCGGGGACGACCAGGACGGAGCGGCCGGTGAAGGCGCCGAACACGTCGAAGACCGTGCTGGGGCGCCAGCTCCCGGGCCGGCGGATCAGCTCGGTGAACCCGTCCCCGAACGGCACCGGCCACGCCTCGGGCCCGTACGCCGCTGGTGCGCACAGGCAGATCGCCTCGACCCGGCTGCCGAGGTGGGAGGTCAGATCGGCGACGGTCTGGCCACTCATGCTGAAGCCGACCAGCATCAGCGGGCCGCCGTCGGGGGAGAACGCCTCGATGACGTCGAGCGCCTGACGGAACCTCCGCTCCAGGCTCAGCTCCGCCGGCTTTCCCGAGCTGCGCCCGTGTCCGGAGAAGTCGAACGCGAGGGAGGGGTGGCCCGCCGCGGCGAAGTCGCGGGCGAGCGGGATGCTCCGCTCCTTGCTGCCGATTCCGGCCCCGTGCATGATCACCACCCGGGCGCGGCCGGCGTCGGACGAGGCGGGCCCGGCGGGCTCGAAGGAGGCGCAGCTCAGGGCTTCCCCGTCGGCGTGGTGGACGAACTCCATGGACGCTCCCCCTTGTTGGGCGCGGCGGCATCGCCGTCGGCGAGAGCGTACTGGAGGCAGCAGCGGACCCCGCCGACCGTGTCCGGTCGGCGGGGCCGCGGGGGAGGAAGCGGGGCTCAGGCCTTCGCGGCGCGGGCTTCCTTCGTCAGGCGGGCGAGCACGTCGGTCAGCTGGCCGGTGACCTCGGCGTCGTCCGACGGGTGCTGCTCGGCGAAGCGGGTCAGGGAGCCGGGGATGGAGAGCTTGATGTCCTCGACGACGGTGCCGCCGGCGATGCCCACGGACTTGCGGATGTCGTCATGGGCCCACAGGCCGCCGTACTGGCCGAAGGCGGTGCCGACGACGGCCACCGGCTTGCCGGAGATGGCGCCGGCGCCGTACGGGCGGGACAGCCAGTCGATCGCGTTCTTCAGGAGGCCCGGCATGGTGCCGTTGTACTCGGGCGAGAAGAACAGGAGAGCGTCGGCCTCGGCGGCCGCGGCGCGCAGCTTGGCGCCCGCCGCGGGTACGGAACCCTCGACGTCGATGTCCTCGTTGTAGAAGGGGATGTCGGCCAGGCCCTCGTGGACCGTGATCTCGACGCCCTCGGAGGCGAGCTTCACGGCGGCCTCGGCGAGCTGGCGGTTTGTCGAGCCGGCGCGGAGGCTGCCGACCAGGGCGAGGATGCGAACAGACATGGATTCTCCAAGATCGATAAGCGCCCGCGGCGCGGACCTCATTAGTTGAAGGTTATACCAGATAACCGGACCGTGGTCCACTTCAATATAACCGGACCGCGGTCCGGTACGCTAGGGGTCATGACCTCGTCAGCGCCGCCCCAGCCTCCAGCTCAGCCCGCGTCGTCCCCCCGGGGCGCGGCCGGGCGGTCGCTGCTGCCCCTGGCCGGCCAGGCGCCGCCGATGCGGGCCGACGCCGCGCGCAACCGGGCCCGGCTGCTGGAGGCCGCCGCCCGGCTGGTCGCCGAGCACGGCGCGGACAAGCTGACCATGGAGGCGGTCGCCTGCGCCGCGTCGGTCGGCAAGGGCACGGTCTTCCGGCGTTTCGGCGACCGCACCGGTCTGCTCCAGGCGCTGCTCGACCACTCCGAGCAGGCCTACCAGGAGTCCTTCCTCACCGGCCCGCCCCCGCTCGGGCCCGGCGCCCCGGCCGTCGAGCGGCTCGAGGCGTTCGGCGTGACCACGCTCCGGCAGATGTGCGCGTTTCTGGACCTCTATCTGGCCGGTGACCCCGAGGCCCACCGCCGCCTGGTCAGCGCCCCGCGCCAGGTCCGGCTCACCCACGTCACCATGCTGCTGCGCGAGGCCGGGGCCGGCGGCGATATCGAGCTGCTGGCGGAGACGCTGCTGGGCTACCTGGAGCCCGCGCTCATCAACCATCTGACCCGGCAGCGCGGGATGGAGCCGGCCCGGCTGGAGGCGGGCTGGCGCGACCTCGTCACCCGCATCGTCAAGCCCGCCGCGTGAATTGTCCGGTCGCTCAGGCCTCTTGAGCCTCTCTGGCTTCTTGAGTCTGTTGAGCCTCTTGAGTTGCTGGAGACGTCGGCTCGGACACGGCCAGCACCAGCCACAGGCCGGGCAGGCCCGCCACCGTCGCCATGATCACCGCGGCCGTGGCGAGCTCACCCCGCGCCAGGAGCGGAGCGGCCAGCGCGGCCCCGAGCGGCGGCGTCCCCTGCATGAGCGTACGCAGCGCCGTGAAGGCCCGGCCGTGCAGCGCGGGCGGGATACGGCGCATCCGCAGCGACTGGGCCCATACGGTCATCGGGGCGCTCAGCACGCCCACCGCGAAGTACCCGGCGCCGACCACCAGAGCGCTGGGCGCCCCCAGCACGGCCAGGAAGGCCGACCCGGCCCCCGCCTGGCACAGCCCGATCAGCCGCGGCGACGCCCGCCCGGGCCGCCCGCGCCCCGCGAGCGCCGCGCCCAGCACCTCCCCGGCCGCCAGCGCGGCGGCCAGCACGCCCAGGACCGAGGCGCCACCTCCCAGCTCGTGCTTGGCCAGCCAGGGCCCGATCACCAGCAGCAGCATTCCCTCGGCGATATTGAAGAGCATGAAGGCCGCCGTCGTGGCCACGACGACCCGGTCACCGGCCACACTCCTCAGGGACGGCTTCGCCCGCGCCGGTTTCCCACCGCGCGCGGGCGGCGACAGCGGCCGCCGTACGGTCGCTGCCAGAGCGGCGAGGACGAGGTACGAGGCGGCGTCGACGAGCAGCACGTTGGCCGCGCCGATCGCGCCGATCAGGACACCGGCCAGGGCCGGGCCGACGACGGACGACACGCTGAAGCTCAGCGACTCCAGCGCGTTCGCGGTGTCCAGGTCGTCGTCGTCCACGAGTTGCGGTATCGCCGCGGGGAAACCCGCCAGCGGAACCATTTTGAGCAGCCCGTAGACCACCGCCACCACGAAGGGCAGGACGGTCGGCATGCCCCCGAAGGCGGCCGTGAGCGGCACCGACGCCACGCAGACCGCCCGGAACACGCTGTCCGCGATCAGCAGCGTCCGCTTGTCGACCCGGTCCAGCAGCAGCCCCACCGCGGGCCCGCCGACCACGACGGGTGCGGTGAAGCAGACGCCCAGCAGCCCGAGCCGGCCGGTGCCGCCCTCGTCGAGCACCAGCCACGCCAGGGCCAGGAACGTCATCCCGTCGCCCAGCAGCGACACCGTGGCGCCCAGCCACAGCCGGCCGAACCCGCCCGACCCGCGCAGGACCCGCGCATACGCCCTCACCGGGCACCGCTTCCGCTCTCGTGTCCGCTCTCGTGTCCGCTCTCGTGACCGCTCTCGTGACCGCTCTCGTGACCGCTCTCGTGTCCGTTCGCGTGTCCGTTCTCATGGGTGAGCAGCCATCGCTTGGCATCCAGGCCGTAGTAGTAGTTGCCCAGGCTGCCGTCCGACCGGCGCACGCGATGGCAGGGCACGATCAGGGGCACCAGGTTGTACGCGCAGGCGGCGCCCGCCGCCCGCGCCGCGCCGGGGCTTCCCGCGCGGGCCGCCAACTCCTGGTAGCTGACGGTGGCCCCGGGTTTCACCCGGCGCATCTCCCGCCAGGCCGCGAGCCGGAAGTCACTGCCGGACTGGACGACGGGGAGCGCGTCGAGCGCCGCCAACTCGCCGTCGAAATAGGCCGTCACGGCGGAGGCGTACGGCTCCCGCGCGGCGCGCGGGGCCGGTCGGCGCTCCCGCCACGCCCGGGGGAGTTCGGCGAGGAGGACGGCGGGGTCCTCGGTGAACCCCGCGGCGAGGATGCCGTCCGGGGCGGTCACCAGGGTGAAGGGGCCGAGCGGGGTCGGCACCGTGGCGGCGTACATGGGCGTGTCCTGTTCTGGTGGTTCTTCGGGTCGTTGTGGTCGCTCTGGCTGCGCCGGCTGTTCTGGGGCCTGGGTGGGCAGCGCGCGGATCAGGCGGGTACGGCGAGGTGAGGCGGCGGGGGCGGTCAGGTGGCGCGGCGGGCCGGCGCGGACCGCAGGTGCACCGCGGCGTACGAGCGCCACGGCCGCCAGCCGCGGGCGCGCCGGGCGAGGTCCGCGGGGGCGTCGGCGAGACCGAGGGCGTGTGCCGCGCGGCGGAGCTCCGGGTCCTCGGGGGCGAAGGCGTCGGGGTCCCCCAGCGCGCGTGCCGCGATGCGCTGGACGGCCCAGGGGCGGATTCCGGGCAGGGTGAGCAGCCGGGCCGTGGCCTCCTCCCGCTCGGCGTCCCGGCCCAGGCGCAGCGTCCCGTCGTCCACGGCGCGGGCCAGGGCCCGTACGGCGGCGGCCGGTCGGTCGCCGAGGCCGAGCCCGGCGAGGTCGGCGTCGGCCAGCGCGGCGGCGGAGGGGAACAGCCGGGTGGGGCCCACCGCCAGGGCCGGGCTCGCGTTATGAGCCGAGTGGGCCCGAGGCGGTGACGTTCCCTGGCTCGGTCCGGCCTCCCGGCCAGGATGCGCCGCCGGGGCCGGGCCGACGTCCACGGCGGGGCCGACGTCCACGGCGGGGCCGACGGGCTCGCCGTAGCCGGCGGCCAGCCGTCCGCACAGCCGCCGGGCCTCCTCCAGCGAGGTGTCCTGCCCGACGAGGACGCGTACGGCCAGCTCGAACCCCTCCGCACAGCCCGGCACCCGCAGCCCGGGCGCGGCCCGGACCATCGGCCCGAGCAGCGGGTCCGGGCCCAGGGTGTCCGCGACGGCGTCCGGGTCGGCGTCCAGGTCGAGCAGGTCGCGGCAGCGCCGTACGGCGGCCGTGATGTCGCGGAGGTCGTCCAGGGACAGTCGCAGCGGCACCTCGTGCCCGACGTGGCGGCCGCCGGACACGGCGGTGCCCAGATCCAGCTCGGCGACCCCCGCGCCCCGGGGCAGGCGCAGCGTACGGCGGTAGCGGCCGCCGTCGGCCTCCTCCACGCCCGGGACGGCGCGGTCGCGCAGCCAGGTCAGGAGCGCCGCGCCGTTCAGCGGGGGCCGGTACCGCAGCCGCAGCGCCAGCGGCTCGGACCGCTGGTCCCGGCGGCCGTCGTGCGGCGCCCGCGCCCCGCGCTGCCCCCGCTGCCCCCGCAGTTCGCTCGGCGAGCGGCCGAACGCGGCGCGGATGCCGTCGTTGAACTGCCGGACGCTGGAGTATCCGGCGGCCAGTGCCACATCCGAGAGGGGCAGGGTGCCGGTCTCGATGAGCAGCCGCGCGGTCTGGGCGCGGCGGTTCAGCGCCAGGGCGAGCGGCCCCACGCCCACCTCCGCGACCAGCTGCCGGTGCAGATGGCGCTCGCTCACCGCGAGCTGGCGCGCCACCCCGGCGACGCCCGCCTCGTCGACGGCGCCGCTCGCGATGAGCCGCAGCGCGCGGGCCACCAGATCGCCCCGTACGTTCCACTCCGGTGACGAGGGCCCGGCCTCCGGGCGGCACCGCCGGCACGCCCGGAATCCCGCCGCCTCCGCAGCCGCCCCGACCCGGAAGAACCGGACGTTCTCCCGCTTCGGGGTGCGCGAGCCACACACCGGGCGGCAGTAGACGCCGGTCGAGGTCACCGCCACGTAGAAGGCGCCGTCGAACCGCGCGTCACGGCTGGCCATGGCCCGGTAACAGATGTCGAAATCGAGCACGCGGCCATTCTTCGCCGCCGGTCCGGCCGCTGTCTGGCGGTAATCGGACCAGGTGGTGGGCCGGTTCGGTGAACCTCATGCCACCGACTGCCCGTCCTCCAGGGTGACGCGGACATGCCCTCGGCGCGGAGTGGGCACGAACGGCCCGCCGCAAGGCCTAGCATGACGCGCTGTCGAGAGTGACGAGAGTGCTGAGAGTGCCCAGAGCGCTGAGAGTGTCGAGAGGGCGAGAAGGCCGTTGAGTGGTTTGCCGGGCCGGGGAGGGCCGATGGTGCCTGGGGGGGAACCTTCCAGCGGTAGCTGGGGGACCGATGAGGGGGCCCACTCCGTGCAGCGCTGGTCGGCACGGCTGTCCCTGGCCGCCGCCGCGCTGGGCGTGCTGCTGCCGCTGATCTTCGCCGGGACCGCCAGCCTGATCCTGGTGGTGGTCGGTCTTGGCGGCATGGCGGTCACCGCGGCCGCCGCCTGGTGGGCGCTGACCCGCCGTGGGGTGGCCCGGATCGCGGCGGCCGTCCTGGCGGTGGCGGCGCCGCTCACCGTGATCGGGTTCTACGACACGAGGAACCTGCTGTGGGTGGTGGTGGTCGCCCTGGGGCTGTGGGGGGTGGCCGTCTGGTCGGGGCGGGCCGCGATCCGCAGCACCGGCTTCGGCGCCGCACCGGTGAGGGAGTACCAGACCCCCGCGCCGCGAAGCCCCTTCCTGATCATGAACCCGCGCTCGGGCGGCGGAAAGGTGGGGCGGTTCGGGCTGCGGGAGAAGGCCGAGCGCCTGGGCGCGCGCGTGGTGCTGCTCGACCCCGACCACCCGCAGGACGTGGCCGCCTTGGCCCACGAGGCGGCGGACGCGGGCGCCGATCTGCTGGGCGTGGCGGGCGGCGACGGTACGCAGGCGCTGGTCGCGGCCGTCGCGGTGGAGCGCGGACTCCCCTTCCTGGTGATCTCCGCGGGCACCCGCAACCACTTCGCGCTGGACCTCGGCCTGGACCGCGAGGACCCGTCGGCCTGTCTGGACGCGCTGAGCGACGGCGTGGAACTCCGCGTCGACCTCGGCTATGCGAACGAGCACCCCTTCGTCAACAACGCGTCCTTCGGCGCGTACGCGGCAGTCGTCCAGAGCCCCGCCTACCGCGACGACAAGGTGCGCACCACCCTGGAGCTGCTGCCCGACCTGCTGACCCGCCAGCGCGGCCCCCGCATGATCGCGCAGGCCGACGGGGTCAAGATCCCCGCTCCCCAGGCCCTGCTGGTCAGCAACAACCCGTACCGCACCGGCGACCCGGCCGGGCTCGGCCGCCGCGAGCTGCTGGACTCCGGCAGGCTCGGCGTCCTCGGCGTCAAGGTCGACAACGCCGCCCAGGCCGCCGGGCTGCTGCGCGGCCGGAAGTCCGCGGGCCTGACGGTGCGGACCGCCCACGAGGTGCTGGTGGACGCCGACCGCGGGGAGATCGAGGTCGGGGTGGACGGCGAGGCGCTGATGCTGTCGGTGCCGGTGCGCTGCCGTATGGCGCCCGGGGCGCTGCGGGTACGGGTCCCCAGGGGCCGGCCCGGGGTCCCGGCGGTGAAGCCGCCCATGGACTGGCGGCGGCTGCGCAAGCTGGGCGCGGTGGTGGGGCGTACGGCGGTCGGCGGGCGCGGGTTCTGAGCGTCCGGTACGCGTTCGGCACCGCTGCCCCCGACGGGTCGGCCCCGACCGCGAGGCCGGGGGCAGCCGGGAAGGCCGGGGCGTTCGCGACGGCAGGCCCACTGGCTAACCTGACCCGGTGACCACCGAGCTGACCCTGCTGTCACGGGTCTCGTGCCGCGGCCGCGAGATAACCGGGCCCCGGCTGCGCGGCCTGCTCGCGCTTCTCGCGGGTGAGCCGCGTACCGGCTGCGGCACCGCGCGGCTGGTGGACGGGCTCTGGCCGGAGGACCGGCCGGAGAACCCGACCAAGGCGCTCCAGATCCTGGTCTCCCGCGCCCGCTCCCAGCTGGGCGCCGATGTGATCGCCAGTACCCCCACCGGCTACCGCCTCGCCCTGCCCGAGGACCAGGTCGACAGCTCCGCTGTCCTGCTCAGCGCGGCCGCGAGCGCGCGGCACGCGCGCGCCGGCGACCACGCCGCGGCGCTCGCGCACGCCGAGGCCGGCCTCGCGCTGTGGGAGGGCGACCCGGGCGGCGAGGCCGACGGCGCGGCGCGGGGCGCCGCGGCCGAGGATCCGGTGGCGGCCCTGCGCGCGGAGCGGGCCGGGACGTATCGGACGCTGGCGCGCGCCCGCGCGCTGGCCCTGTCCCGGCTCGGCCGCCGGGCCGAGGCGGCCGAGCCGCTGGACGGCCTGGCCCGTGAACGGCCGCGGGACGAGGAGGTGCTGCTGGAGCTGTTGCGCTGCGAGGCGGCCACGCTCGGCCCGTCCGCGGCGCTGGCCAGGTACGACACATACCGCCGCGCGCTGCGCGACGAGCTCGGCACCGACCCCGGCCCCGCGCTCCAGGCCGTGCACGAGGAATTGCTGCGGGGCGAGGCGCCGGTGGTGCGCCACGGCGTCCCGTACGAGCCCAACCCGCTGCTCGGCCGCGACGAGGACACCGCCGCGGTGGCGGAGCTGCTGCACGCCTCCCGGGTCGCCTCGGTCGTCGGCCCCGGCGGCCTGGGCAAGACGCGGCTGGCGCACGCCGTGAGCCGCCGGGCCGAGCGGCGCGCCGTGTACTTCGTCGGGCTCGCCGGTGTCACCTCCGACGGGGACGTGGTCAGGGAGGTCGCGTCGGCGCTCGGCGTCGGCGAGGCCCCGCCCGGCGCGGTCGGCCATCTGGGTCTGCCGACGGACGTCCTCACCGGCATCCTGGCAGCGCTCGGCCCCGGGCCGGTGCTGCTGGTGCTGGACAACTGCGAGCACGTCATCCGCGGCGCCGCCGAGCTGGTGCGCCAACTGGTGTCCACGACCCAGGACCTGAGGGTGCTCACCACGAGCCGGGCCCCGCTCGGCCTGTCCTCCGAAGCCGTGTATCTGCTGCCGGAGCTGAGCCCGGCGACGACGGTCGAGCTGTTCGAGCAGCGGGCGCGGGCGGTGCGGCCCGGCGCCGATCTGCCCGCGGACGCGGTGGCGGAGCTGTGCCGCCATCTGGACGGGCTGCCGCTCGCGGTGGAGCTGGCGGCCGCGCGGGTCCGGGTCATGTCGGTCGCCGAGATCGCCCGCCGCCTGGAGGACCGGTTCACCCTGCTGCGCGGCGGCGCGCGGGACGCGCCCAGCCGCCACCGTACGCTGCACGCCGTCGTCGACTGGAGCTGGAACCTGCTGGATCCGGCCGGACAGGCGGCGCTGCGGGCGCTGTCCGTCTTCCCCGGCGGATTCACGGCGGACGCCGCGTGCCACCTCCTGGGGGACGAGGGAGAAGACGAGGGAGAAGCGGACGACGCCCTCGGGGTGCTCGCGGACCTGACCGACCAGTCGCTGCTCAAGGTCGCCGACACCCCGGCGGGGCGCGTTTCCGGATGCTGGAGACCGTACGGGAGTTCAGCACCGCCCACCGGGAGGCCGCCGGGGAGACCGACCGCGTGATCGGCCGTTTCCTCGCGTGGGCCCGCGACTTCGGCGTGGCACACCACGACTCGCCCCATGAACGCGACTTCTTCGCGCCCCTCGGCCGGATCCGGGCCGAGCAGGACAACCTCGTCCACGCCCTGCGGCACGGGCTGGCCCGGGACGACGGCGCCGCGGTCGCGGCGACGTCCGCCGTACTCGTGTCCTTGTGGACGGTCGAGGGCAACTACACGCGCGTTGCCGCGCTGGCCGAGCAGACCAGCCGGCTGCTGTCGCACTACCGGCCCGAGCGGGCGTCCGACCCTGCGCTCATCGAGGTCACCCGGACCGCCACGGCGCTGTTCACCGCGAACACCTTCACCGTCGTCGGGCTGCGCGCCGGCCGCCCGCTGGTCACCCTGCGCCGGCTGCCGCCCGCCCCGCCCGACACCCTCGTACGGGCCATCGCGACCGTGATGGCCGCCGCGCCCGAGGTGCTGAGGCCGGATCCGGCCCCGCTGCGCGCGCTGTGTGACAGCGACGAGCCGCTGTTGGCGGTCGTCGCCAACTCCCTCGCGAGCTATGTCCTGGAGCGGCAGGGCGATGTGGACGGCGCGATCCGGGCGGCCGAGGGGATGCTGGACGCGTTCCGGGGCCGGGGCGCCGCCTGGGTCGAGGTCCTGGCCCGTACCCGGATCAGCGAACTGTCCCTGCAGGCCGAACGGGGCGAGGAGGGCAAGCGCCATCTGGTCGCGGCGCTGCGGCTGATGGAGGAGGGCATGCCGTGGGGGGACATCACCGGCATCAAGGCGGCCCTGGTCCTGGCCAATCTGCAACTCGGCGCCATCGACGAGGCGGAGCACTGGCTGCCGCTGACGACGCCCGAACGGCAGGAGGAGGCGGCGGAGACGGAGGCGGAGACGGTCGGGGCGGTCGCCTTCGGCCTCGGCATGGGGGCGGAGCTGCTGCTCGCGCGCGGCGAGGCCGAGGCCGGCTGCCGCGAGTGGCGGCGGGCCGTCGGGGCGTCGGAGAGCGGCGAGCGCGCGCTCTACCGCACCGATCCGCCCGGTCTGGAGCCCTGGACCCTGGAGATCGAGGCCGCCGCCGTCGTCGCACACGCGCACCACGGCCGGCTCGACCTGATCGAGGAGACCGTCGGCGAACTTCCCCACAAGCTGTGGACAATGCTCAGCCACCCCGTGGAGAAGCCCCCGGCCTATCTGATGGACCTCCCAGTGTGCGGCGCGCTGCTGCTGGCCCTGGCCATGGTGGAACTCGACCGCGCGGAGCGCACCGGGGACGCGGCGGCCCGTACGACCGGCGCCCGGCTGATCGCCCTGGCGGAGCGGTTCCGTTTCCTGCGCGGCTTCCAGCCGACCATGGCCTCCGCCCGCGCCCGCCACGCGGCCGAACAGGCCGACAGGGCGGCGTACGAGGGCGCGGTGTCCTCGTACGCCGCCCTGGGGCGGGAAGAGCTGCTGGCCACGGCCCTGACGGCGATCGAGCCTCTGACGCCTGCTCCACGGGAGTACGGCGGGCACGGCGGGCAACGCAGGCCCGGCGGGCACTGCCGGGCCTGCGGTTGACGTCCGGCACTGCCGGGCCGGTTAATGCCTCGGCTCCCGCTTGAACATCGCCCGCGCCCAGAGGAAGCCGACCAGGGTCAGCCCCACGCACCAGGCCACCGCGATGATGCCGCTGTTCCCGATCTCGGTGCCCATCAGCAGCCCCCGCAGCGTCTCGATGATCGGGGTGTAGGGCTGGTACTCGGCGAACCAGCGCAGCGCGGTCGGCATCGAGTCCGTGGGGACGATCGCGCTGCCGAGGAACGGCAGGAACTGCAGCGGCATGGGCGCGTTGCTCGCGGTCTCGGGGCTCTTGCACACCAGCCCCATGGCGGCCGCGAGCCAGGTGAGCGCGATGGTGACCAGCGCCAGGAGGCCGAACACGGCAAGCCACTCGACGGCGGTGGCGTTCGGCCGGAACCCCATGGCCAGCGCGAGCCCGGTGACCAGAGCGATGGCGACCAGCGTCTGGAGCACACAGCCGACGACGTGTCCGATCAGCACCGACGACCGTGAGATCGCCATGGTGCGGAACCGGTTGATGATGCCCGCGGTCATGTCGACGGAGATGGCCACGGCCATCGCCAGCGATCCGGAGGTCGCCGCCATCAGGATGATTCCGGGGGCGGCGTAGTCGATGTAGTCCGAGTCGCCGCCGCCCGCCCCGCCCATCGGGCCGACGCCGGTGCCCAGCGCGCCACCGAAGACGTACACGAACAGCAGCAGCATGACGATCGGCATCGCCAGGACGGAGATCGACATGGCGGGGTAGCGCAGCGCGTGCCGGAGGTTGCGCCGCAGCATCGTCATGGAATCGCTCAGGGGACGGGGCAGGGGACGGGACAGGGTGCTGCTCATCACGCGTTCACCTTCTGTGCGGTGGTGGTCCGGTCGGTCGGGTTGCCGGGCTTTTCGGTGAGGGCGAAGAAGACGTCGTCGAGGTCGGGGGTGTGTACGGACAGCTCCTCGGCGTCGATCGACTCGGCGTCCAGCCAGTCGAGCAGGGACCTCAGCTCCCGGACACTGCCGTCGCTCGGCACCTGGAGGGTGAGCGCTTCGTCGTCGCGCGACACCTCGCCGAAGGCGCGGGCGGCCCGTTCGAGATCGCCCGGCACGGCGAACCGCAGCCGGACATGCCCCCCGGGAATCCGCCGCTTGAGCTCTTCCGCGGTCCCCTCCGCGACCAGCTTCCCGCCGTTGAGCACCGCGATCCGGTCGGCGAGCTGATCGGCCTCGTCCAGGTACTGCGTGGTCAGGAACACCGTGACCCCGTCCGCCACCAGGTCCCGGACGATCTGCCACATGGTGTGCCGGCTGCGCGGGTCGAGGCCGGTGGTCGGCTCGTCGAGGAAGATGATGCGCGGCTGTCCGACCAGGGTCATCGCGATGTCGAGCCGCCGCCGCATCCCGCCCGAGTAGGTGGCGGGCGTCCTCTTGGCCGCGTCGACCAGGTCGAACCGCTCCAGCAACTCGGCGGCCCGCCGCCGCCCCTCGCGGCGGCCCAGGTAGTTCAGGTCGGCCATCAGGAGCAGGTTCTCCTCGCCGGTGAGCAGCTGGTCCACCGCCGAGAACTGCCCGGTCACCCCGATCGCGGACCGCACCGCGTCGGGGTCCTTCGCCGGATCGTGCCCGGCGACGCGGATGTCACCGCCGTCGGCGCCGATCAGCGTGGACAGGATCTGGACCATGGTGGTCTTGCCGGCGCCGTTGGGCCCGAGCAGCGAGAAGACCGTGCCTTCGGCGATGTCCAGATCGATGCCGTCGAGCACCACCTGCTCGCCGTACGCCTTGCGCAGTCCGGTCGCCGTGATGGCCCGGGGGGATTGGGAAGTCGTCATGCGGTAGAGAGTGCGGGCGGCCGGGTTCACGGCGGTTTCACGACGGTTTCAGGGGCGCCGGGGCCGGGCGGACTGCGGGTGCACCCCGTCACCATCGCCACCTGCGCCCCGGGCGCCGCGCCACCGCCGCGGGGCGGCAAGCCTTCCGTGACCGCGGAGGAACTGCCCGCGGCGGTGCCCGAACGGTTCCGCGAGCGGGACGAGGCGGTGGAGCGGTGGCGGCGCAGCCAGGACGTACCGCTGCCGAGCCGGGTGCTCCAGGTGCGCCTCGCCTCCTCGGCCCCGGCCCCGCTCCCGCCGCTCAAGGCGGGCCGCTGGGGGCCCGCGATGCTGTCCGCCGGCACCGTCGGCGTGGCCCTCGCGGTGCTCGCCGGGCTGCTGAGCTGGGCCCCCTGGGATCGCGCGGACGGCTGTGGCGAGCGGCTGCTGATGCGGGGCGCGGACTGCGTCGGGGTCTCGGACGGGACGGGGGTGTTCATGCCCCGCGTCCAGGGCATGCGCGAGGTGTTCGCCGGGATCGAGGCGGAGAACGAGCGGATCGCGGACAAGGCGCATGCGACCGTGGCGCTGATGATTCCCATGGAGTCGGACAACGCGGCCGTACGCCGGCAGATCGTCAGCGAGCTACAGGGCGCCTATCTGGGACAGCTCCAGGCGAACGGCTCGGACGCGGCCCCACCCATCCGGCTGGTGCTGGCCAACCCTGGCCGGGACTACCGGGCATGGCGGTACACGCTGGACCGGCTGGTCGACCAGGAGCCCGAGCTGCGGATGGTCGTGGGCTTCAACCTGAGCCTCGACAACACCCAGGACGCCATGCGCCACCTCACCAACGACCTGAAGATCCCCGTCGTGGCCGGCCTGGTCACCTCCCAAGCCTTCGCCAACACCGACGGCCCCGGCCCCTACCGCTACCCGGGCCTGGCCCGCGTGGTCTCCACCAGCAAGGACCAGGCCGCCGCGCTGCTCCACTACGACCCGGGGCTGGCCCGGGCCCAGACGGCGCTGGTCGCCGACACCCGGCCGGGCGACAGCTACAACAAGTCGCTCCGGGACGCGTTCACCGAGGCCCGGGGAGCCGGTGCCGGAGCCCAGGACATGACCTTCACCTCGGACGGGCCGGAGACCGCGGGGGTCACACCGAACGAGTTCGAGACCTTCGCCATGAACCTCTGCGAATCCAAGGCACGCGTCGTCTACTTCGCGGGCCGGGCCTTCCACCTGGAGCTGTTCGTGAAGAAGCTGGCCCGCACCTACTGCGCCCGGAAGAAGTCCTACACCGTCATCACCGGATCCGACGCGACCTCGCTCGACGAACGCCTCGGCAGCAAGGAACGCGCGCTGCTGCGAGGCGACCCCAAGGCCGGTACCCCCACCATCAACGTTTTGTACGCGGCACCGGCGCACCCCGACGCCTGGAACGTGGAACTCGAGCGCTGGAAGAAGCGCGCCGGCGCGAAGGCGGCGGACCCAGCAAACCAGCCGCGCTATCTGGTCGAACCGCAGCGGGCGATGGAGCAACTGCGCACCGAAGCCGAAGCCCACGAGGGAAAGCTGGGCGCGGTACGGCTCGACGACGGACGGGCGATCGAGACCCACGACGTGATCCTGACCGCCGCGAAGGCCCTCACGAAGGCGGCGGCGACCACGAAAACGCCCGTCCCGTCGAAAGAACGGATCAAAGAGGACTACGAGAATCTGAACTCAGCTTTCCGGATCCAGGGAGCAGGCGGCTGGATCTGCCTGACGAACGCCGGCAACCCGTACAACAATCCCCTGGCCGTCGTCCGCCTCAACCCGCTGCGCACCAAGCTGACCTTCGAAGCCCTGGCCTGGCCGAAGGGCACCCCGCCCGCGGACGACCGCTGCGTGGTGCCGCAGAACCCGCAATAGCGTGCTCACCCTGGCCCCGGCGTCCCGGACGCCGGGGCGTCCAGCAGGAGTCGCGCGTTTTCTCTGACGTGTCGCTCAGGATCGTTGTCGCGCAACTCCTCGACCAACTCCACCAGGCCCGGCCACGGCAGATAGCCCGTAGCGATGATCACGGCCTGACGCAAACCGGGGTCCGGGTCACGGGTTATCGCCCGGAAATCCTCAACCAGCGAACGCCTCTGTGTTTCCGGTGCGGTGAGAGCCGCGGCGTAGAGCGCGACCAATGTGTCGCTGCGACCGGTTGCCGCCCGCAGTGCCGCTTGAGCCTCCTGCCACGACCACAGGTCACAGTTCTCCCTGACCTGTTCGGCTACGGCCTCGCTGCCCTCGCCCTCCACCGTGACATAACGCATCCCAATGGGCTGATCGTCCGAGATCCCAGGCGACTCTATTCAGCGCGGACAACGTGTAATCCGGCTTGAGTACCAACCGCTCCCTGAACCCAGCCATGAAACACACCTTCTCACTGGCGCCGCGTCCAGGCCGGGCCCGCGAAGCGGGCCAGTGCGCGCTCGACTTGGGCGGGGGACTCCCGGAGGCCGGTGAGGGCCCTTCCGCAGTGGGTGACGATCAGGCCGCCGGACCAGGGGCGGAAACAGCCGCCCCAGCGCCACCGGGGAGGGACTTCCGCCCCCTCCTTGAACCATATGACGATGGACTGGCTGGGGCCGGAGACGAGACTCGACGGCATCACCTCCACCCGGCTCAGCTCCGACCAGAGAATTCTGGTGTGCCGCCGTCCGGCGATCAATTCCATCGCGTTGTTGTCGATGTGCATTTCCAGCGGCACATAGAACGGGATGCTGAGCATCGCGCTCATGAAAGCGAGAAGGGGGAGTACTGCCCATGCCTCCGCGAGAAAGTCCCACGCCAAAATGGCCCAGGCGCCACCCAGTAGTACGGCGACCGGCGCCGCGACAGCCACCGTCGCAGCTGCGGCTCCCTGCATTTTTCCCTTGAAGACGGCCCTCGCACCGGAGGCTTCGGCCGTGACGGCGAACTCATCCGCGTACCCCTTCCAGCGGTCTCCCGCGAAGTGGGTGAATGCCGCAGAGAGTTCGCCGGGTGTGGCGGCCAGGTTGGTGAGACCCATTTTCAGGCCGCCGATTCGCGGGTCGTACGGCAGTGACCAACGCTCGCTGCGGGGGGACGTCACGATCAGTAGAAAGGGCTCCGGAAGCGATGCGTCACTGACGACCCTGACCTCTGTGATCGAGTCCCAGGACAGACACGTCGAGCGGTGCGCGTAGCGCAATCGAAGTGAACGGTCGTCCAGCTCGAGCCGGATGGGAAGGAACGACAGCCAGAGTAGGAACACGGTGAACGCGGCGGCGAAGAATACGGCGACCCAGCGGTCGGCACCGGAGGTGCCCTCCCACGTGGCGACGGCCGCCACCGCGAGCGCGAGCCAGGATGCCGCCGCGGTAGAGATAGATTTTCTGATCTTTCCGAAGCGCACATGCGTCGCCTTGCTCAGGCCGTGATCCTTGTCCCACAGAGGTCCGGAGAAGGAGGAGATCACAGCTTCTACTTCGCCCGGAGACGCCTGGACGTATCGCAGGTCGCCCAGTACGAGAGCGTTTCGTCGACGATCCATGCGCGGGTGGAACGGGTGGGAGCGCTGCGGTGGAATGAAGCCGCGCCTGGTTCTGGCCGCGAGCCAGTGCGGGGAATCGTGCCAGGGGCGCGCACGAACGGTCATCATCCGCTGGACGTCGTTCCAAGAAAGCCAAGTCTTCTCGCCATCCACCACAAAAAGTAGGCCCTCTTCGCTGACGGTCAACTCGTAGATACGGGGCACCAAGAAAAGAAACCAGTCATTTAAGGTGACCGCGATCATAGAGACGGCTGGTGCCAAGGTAAAAGAAACCGTCAGAGTTGCGTCATCGTGGGCCACGAACGCCACGTAGAGAATGGCGGCCGCCAGCGGAGTGCCGGCCAGGCCGAAATGGAGGAGAGCGCGCCGCCGCATCAGGCGTCGGGTGTTCGTATGGAACTTCACCGCCGTCCGCGGCGCGCGGGCGGCGTCCTCGGCTCTCTCGCCGCCCCGCGTGTCCTCATCAGCCGTGGACACCTCATGCCGCACATTGCGCACCAACGCCAACTGACCCACACTGTCCGTGCCCTGGCGCCGTGGGCGAGGCGTCAGCGTGCGCCGAAGCTCTTCGTAGAGGCGGTCCAGCGTGAGATGGGGCCCTGCGTCCGCGATGCCGTCCTGGAGCAGTTCGAGCAGTGCGCCGGTGAAGACGGTGTACCGCTCGCCGGCGCGGGCGATCGCCGGGAGGTTCGCCGATGTCGCCGTCAACGTATAGGCGCCGCTGGTCTCCGTCTGCCCGAACGCGATCGTCTCCGCGTCCGGCCCCATCGTGTCCACGATCGCGCGTCCGCTGTAGCAGCAGTCGAGGATGATGACGCGATTGCGGGCCCGGCTCGCGGCCACGGCTTCGCGGATCTCGGCGAACCGCACCGCCGTGTACAGCGGATCGTCGGGGTCGCTGCCGGACAGGGCGAGGAAGAGCTCGTTGGTTTCCGGGTCGATGAGCCCATGGCCCGCGAAGTACACCAGGAGCAGATCGTCGGCCTCCCTTGCCGCCTTTCTGACCTCCTGGCAGACCTCACGGTCGTCGGTCCGGTCCAGCAAGGACCGGCAGTGGCCGGCGGGCAGCCCGGTGAGCGTGGCCAGGAGGCGGCCGAGCTGGATGACGTCGCCCGTGACGCCGGGCAGCTCGGCCAGGCCGGATTCGACGGTGTAGGAGCGGGTCCCGATGAGCACCGCGCGGGACCGTTCCGGGTCGGGCAGCCCCATCGGTCAGTCCGACGCCGGGGGCTCACCGAGCGCTCTGCGGATAAGGGATTCGGCGTCCTGGATGTTGTCCGCCTTGACGCGCACCTTCTCGCCATCGGCGCTGGATATCTCGATCTCGACCTGGGACCGCTGCTGCTTCAGCCAGATCGGCAGCGACCTCGCCAGCACACCCACCGTGCCCGATCCGACGGCGAGGACCAGCGCCTCGACCACGCCGCCGCTCATCTCCTCAGAGCCTGGCCGTGAACGCAGCGGTGTGACCCGGCCGCGCAACTCTGGTTCGTTCCTGAGCCACTCGCGCAACCGCTCCAGCCATGTATCGAGAGAGGCCTCAGCCGACTCCCCACTCGCCCGCAGACCGATCCGGAGTTCCATCCAAGCCCCCCTGGAACCAGCGACCTCAGCCAATCGAGCATAGCGAGCCGCCCGGAGGTCCGTCCTCTGTCGTGTGTTTTGCCAAGTCTTGTGCACCCGTTTCCCGCGGCGTGGCCGACGGAGCGGTGAGCGGTCATACGATCAGTCCGCCTCGGGTAGGGAACGCGTTTTCTGGTCGCGTTCGTCCGCATAACGGGCGGTATTCGTGCTGCCGTTGTCGGGCCTCTTCTCCCTGTCCGGGTGCGAGTCGATCCTTCACCGACAGGAGAACCTGAGTGTTCGCTGCCCAGAACCGGGAGGGGCGGAGAAAGCGGGCGCGAAGAGCCCTCCCCGCCGCCGTCGTCGTGCTCGCCGCCGGCCTCGCCGCCGCGCTTCCGCTCGCGCCCGCCCACGCCTCGCTCGCCCATGCCTCGCCCGCGCCGGTGACGGCGGGTGGGGCGGGGCCATCGCACACCGAGCTCCTGGCCCGTATCAAGGGCGCGCTCAGGGCGGAACAGCGGCAGGCGCCCACGCCGGCGAAGCCGTCCGCGGTCGCGAAGCCCTCGGCGAGCGCCACGTCGCCGTCGGGCAGTACGTCGCCGTCGGCGACCGTCGACCCCAAGATCATCAGCGGTACCGAGACCACCATCACCACCGCCCCGTGGATGGCGCAGCTGTGGTACTCCGACGACAAGGGCACCACCGACACCTCGGACGACGTCGGTTTCTTCTGCGGTGGCACGGTCGTGGCCCCGACCAAGATCCTGACGGCGGCGCACTGCGTCAAGGGCTACGACTGGAACGCCAACGGCGCCGTCATCACCGGCACCGCCCAACAGCCGACGGACAACGGCGACGGCTCGGTCGACGTGCACGGCGGCACCGTCTCCGGGGTCTGGCGGCAGTGGAACCACCCGTCGTACAGCGCGACCACCATCGACAACGACATCGCGGTGCTGACGCTGCCCGGCCCCGTCAGCGCCAAGCCGGCCCCCATCACCACCTCCACCGACACCGCGTCGTACGCCGCGGGCACCGAGGCCACCCTGTACGGCTGGGGCCGCACCAGCTCCACCAGCCAGGACATCTCCGAGACGCTGCGCACCGCGACCCTGCCGATGGTCTCGGACACCACCTGCGGTACCACGTACGGCACCCAGTTCATCAAGGGCCACATGGTCTGCGCGGGTCGGCCGGCCACCGGCTCGGACACCGGCACCGTCGCCGCCTGCAACGGCGACTCGGGCGGGCCGCTGGTCGTCGGCGGCAAGGTCGTCGGCGTGGTCTCCTGGGGCGCGACCGACTGTGTGGCCGAGGGGTCGTACAGCGTGTTCACCAAGGTGAGCACGTACGTCGGGGCGACCTATCCGCGTATCGACGACACCAATCTGAACGGGGACGCCAGGGCCGACCTGTTCGTGCGCCGCGCCTCGGACAACACGGCCTACGAGTACGACTCCAAGGGCACGTCGTTCGCCACCAGGGTCTCCTGGGGCTCGTACAGTGACAAGAACGTCATCCTGCAGACCGACCTCAACCGGGACGGCTTCCAGGACCAGATCATCCGCCGCGCCTCCACCGGCGCGATGTACTGGCGGCACTGGGTCCCGGCCAGCGGCAGCTGGGCCACCACCCTGGTCTTCGGCGACTGGTCCACCCGTACCAGGGTCGTCGCACCCGGCGATGTGACCGGCGACCAGCTGCCCGACCTGCTGTCGGTGACGGCGAGCGGCACGCTCTACATCTACCCGGGCAAGGGCGACGGCACCTTCGCCTCCCCGGTCGCGGTCGGCAGCGGCTGGAACCAGTACAACCGGCTGCTCGGGAACGGCGACTTCACCGGCGACGGCAAGCCCGACCTGATCGCCCGCGGCAGCAGCAACTCGTACGTCTACCTCTACCCGGGCACCGGCAAGTCCGGCTCCGGGGCGTTCGCCACCCGGATCCACGTCCGTACGTGGAGCCAGTACGACGCCTTCGCCACGGTCGGCGACATCACCGGCGACGGCAAGGCCGACCTGGTCGCCCGCACCCCCGCCGGAACGCTCTACCTCTACCCGGGCACCGGCAAGGCCACCTCCGACCTCTTCGGCACGCCGGTCACGATCGGCACCGGCTGGCAGCAGTACAACCTTTTCGGCTGAACCGGCTGAACCGGCCGGCCGAGGTGGGCTTACAGGGCGCCCGTCCCCCTAGCGGGGGCGGGCGCTCTCGCCGTTCCTGAGCGTCGTGGCCGCTTCGTGGTCGCCGCGTTCCTCCAGGATGGCGGCGAGGTTCGCCACGGCGTGGGCGTTGCCCGCCTCGGCTGCCCGACGGTAGAGCGGTTCCGCCTCCTCAAGCTCCCCTCGTTCGTCGAGTCGCGCCGCCAGCTCGAAGGTCGCCTGGAGATTTCCCGCTTCAGAGGCCTGGCGGTAGACCTCATCCGCTCCTTCCTCGTCGGAGCACGGCCAGCGCGGTCAGGGTGTTCGCGTCGTCGGGGTTGGTCTCCAGGATGCGGCGGTAGGTCTCCTCGAGTTCGCCGCGGAGCGAATCCAATATGTCGTAATCGGCGTCGGCTTTGAGGGCGTCGCGGTACTCCCGCTCCAGTCTGATGGCCCTGGCCTCATCCGTTTCCTGACTCACGCTGCTTCCTCCGGCGCCGCACTGGAGGTCAAAATTGCGGCGAACCCTACACTTTCTCATGCGTGAAGGGTCGTACTTCCTCAGGCCAATGTCTTTCGTTGAACGATCTCCTGAGCGCGGCCGGTGAGGTCCCGGACATGTCTGTTGGTGCGGTGCGGCCGGAGGCACCGCCGCATTGTGACGAAATGCTCGTCGGCACGCGCGGAAGACAGGCGCGCGTAATCGTCCAGGAACGCGTTCCAGGTGGCGCATGCCGCTTCCAGGTGACCCATTTCAAGCTGACGCTGGGCGAGCAGCCCGTTCGCGTGGGCGCGGCCCTGCCTCTCCACGACCGGGCGTACGCGATTGGATTCCCGCATTGCCTTGACGGATCCCGGTACGTCCCCGAGTGCGTAGAGGACGCTCGACACATGGAAGTGGTAAGCCGCTTGATCGTATCCGCCCACCGCATCACGGCGGTTGTCAGCCTTCGAGAGCGCGCCTTCGGTTTCCGCCAGGCGTGCGAACGCCTGGCGACGATCCTTCACCAGTGCGGAGCCGTGCGCCTGCTGTCCTGTCAGGAATGCGCGCAAGCGGGGGCCCGCGGCCGGCGCCGCCTCCGCGGCCGAGTCGGCCAGCTCCAGCGCCTTCCTCGAGTGTTTGAGGTTCGCGGCTTGCAGCGCCATGCCGCGAAGGGTGCGGCAGTACGTGATGTGGTCTTGAGCTGCCGCGGCCAGTTCCAGCGCCTTGACGTAATACCGCTGGCCAAGCCCGTGTGCTTTCTCGAACATGGCTATCCAACCGGTCAGGTAGACCAGGTCGGACGCGGCGGAGAGCATGTCTGACCTGACGGTCTCCGAGGCCCCCGCCTTGAGCCAGGGAGCCACGGAGTTGACCAGGAAGGCCGCAGCCATCGGGCGGGCATGCGCGCCGCCCAGCTCGTCGAGGATGTCCGCGATGCGCTCCGTCATGGTGCGCACCGTGGCCACCTCGCCGGCCCCGATCCGGGAGAGGCGCCCTGCGCTCTGATGTTGCAGACGCTTGGTCAGGTCGTCGTAGACCGGGACGGGTAGGGCGGCGGCATACAAGGAGGTCGCCAGCACCGCGCGGCGCGATGGGTCCATGTCTGCCCTTCCGGTGTCGATCAAGCTCTCAAAGGGATTGGTGGTTGAGTGGTCAGGCGCCTCGGGCTCCACCAGGAGCGGGGCCGCGAATCCGGCTTCCGCGCTGGTGACCGGTCGGCCAAGACGCCGTGACAGCGCCTCCAGGACGGCGATCCGTGCCTTCTTCTGGGGCGTGATGCCCTTCAGCCAGTGTGTGACGGCGGACCCGTCGTAGTGCAGCGTGAGACCCGTCTCCGCGCCCACTCGGTTCACAGCCGCGGCGAACTGCCGATTGGTCTCCCAGCGTGCCTCGTACAGCAGCCTGGCCAAGGCTTCGTTGGGCTGACGTGGAGTCATGAGAACCCGCTCCTTGCGGACTTTCAAGCCGTGCAAGCTTTGGGACTACCCATACCGTACCGCCTGATCACTGCCCGTAGTTACGTAGTGCATGCCGAACACCACTCGGCGCCAGTGCCGACCGACCGGGGAGCGAAGCAGTGGGAGAGGCGGAAACGTTGGAGGGCCCTAGATGATTGAGTCCGATGTTTGTGCTGGCCGCGACTATGGCGAAGGGCGCCCGTTGGCTTGGTTGTGACTCCTTGCCTGGACGCCCTTCTGGCGGCACTGTACGTGTTCATCGACGACCATGTGGCTCCCCGTCGCCGGATCGGGCGACCTCCAAAACTGACGGACGCCGAACTGCTGTGCCTGGCGGTTGCCCAGGTCCTGCTGGGCTTCTCTTCCGCACGGCACTGGATTCGCTTCGCCCACGCCCGGCTCGGGCACTTGTTCCGCTACCTGCCCCAGCAGTCCGCCTACAACAAGCGGCTCAACGCCGCCGGACCGCTGATCAGCACCGTGATCGAGGCGCTGGCCAGGCAGGTGCCGAGCTGGCACGACGACCTGCGGCTGATCGATTCCACCCCACTGCCGTGTGCGGCCTCCCGCGAGACGGTCAAACGCTCCGACCTGGCCGGGCACGCCGGATACGGCTACTGCCGCAGCCACTCCCGCTTCTTCTGGGGCTTCCGGCTCTACCTGCTGACCACCGCCGAGGGCATGCCGATCTCCTGGTGCCTGGCCAACCCCAAGCTCGGCGAGCGGGAGGTGATGTGCGCGTGGCTGGAACGCGACCACCACCTCGTCCGCGCCGGTCAGGTGATCCTTGCGGACAAGGGCTTCGCCGGGCGGGAGTTCGAGGCGTTCCTGACCGAGCGTCTGGGTGTCCATCTGGTAC
Source organism: Streptomyces sp. LZ34 (assembly GCF_053890475.1). Taxonomy (NCBI): domain Bacteria; kingdom Bacillati; phylum Actinomycetota; class Actinomycetes; order Kitasatosporales; family Streptomycetaceae; genus Streptomyces; species Streptomyces sp. LZ34. The sequence goes on along the minus strand of NZ_CM132680.1, from coordinate 6,255,548 downwards.
GGCCGGACCGGAAGGACGAGCCGGTCCGACACGGCCGCCTCGCCCGCGTCCGCCAGTGGATCGAAGCCGTCATCGACACGCTCAAGGGTCAGCTCGGCCTGGAACGACACGGTGGCAGAACCCTGCATGGGGTGTTCGCCCGCACCGGCCAACGACTCCTCGCCCTCGCAGCCGGCATCTGGCACAACTGGACCACCGGCGCCAAGATCAAGCGATCCCTGATCGCCTACGACCACTGAAAACATCGGACTCATTCATCTAGCCCGCGCCCTACTCCGAACGAACTGGAGGAACGTGCGGAAGCTTTGGGCAGGGAGATCCGCAAACACCTGGACCGAGGCGAGTCGGCTGCGTTTCGCCCGATCTTCGGCCCGCACGCCGAATCGCCTGAGGCGTGGGAGAACGAAGCATGACCGCCGCTACCCGAACGTGCGGCAAGTGCCAGGAGTACACGGCGCTCAGGGAGAAGGCCAAGCAGGAGGGGGACTACGACCGGGCCGGCGGCTACGAGGCCCTGCGACGGCGTCACCCGTCCCACGCACAACCGAGCCCGACGGCCCGATGGGGGTTGCCCGCATGAAGCAGCCGATGCCGTACAAGGGCCCCCAGGTGGGTCAGGAGGCGTACGACGCTGCCACGGGGCGCGTAGGTGTTCTCCAGGCCATCCATGACGTCGGCGAGCTCGCCTTCGACCACAAAATGTCGGGACCACGTGTCGCGTTCCTGCGACCGGTTGAGGGTGGCGAGGAGTGGCTGACCGACCCCGGGAACATCAGGTTCCGCACGGAGGCGCCGACCGATGCGGACTCGGCCGGCGCCCCGCCGTGACCAGGTGGCCTTCGTCGGTTCGGCCCCCCGTCCTGGGCCATTGCTGGGGCGACGACCACCGGCCTGCCCGCTTCTCCGCCCGGAGAAGCGGGCAGGCTCTTCCCCCCCCCCCCCCCCCCCCCCCCCGGACCATCAGGCCCGGACTCGCAGTCCGTTCAGCAACCGGTCGAGCGCCCGCTCCGTTTGCGCCAGTGCCTGAGGGCTCGTCGAGCGGGCCAGCCACAGTGCGGCCTCGTTCATCGCCCCTGACAGCAGGCGTGCCAGCGGCTCCACTGGCTGGTCGGCGATGATGCCGGCCGCCGCGAGGGTCTCGAGGGCCTCGGTCAGGTGCCGGGCGGAGGAGTCCTCGTCCATGGCCCGCCATTCGTTCCAGCCGAGGACGGTCGGGGCGTCCACCAGGACGATCCGGCGTACCGTCGGATCGGATCCGGCGGCCAGGAAGGCCCTGCAGCCGGCCCGCAGTTGTTCCCATGGGTCGTCATGCTGGTCGGCGGCATCCGCGACCCGCTCGCCGAGTTCCCGCTGCACCTCGGCGACCACGGCCCGGAAGAGGCCCGCTTTGCTGTCGAAGTGGTGATAGGCCGCACCTTTGGTGACCCCTGCCGCCCGGGCCACCTCGGCGAGGACCACGTCGTGGTAGCCGTCGGCGGCGAAGCGCCGGCGTCCCTCGGCCAGCAGGGCCCGTCGTGTCGCTGCCCGCTGCTCGGCCCTGGTGACAGCCATCCGCGTTCCGTCCTCTCTTTCGCGTACCCCCGGTATGTTAACGTGGCTTTCACATACCCAAGGTATGTGAATTGAGTGTGCGAGCAGATGGAGACACGTATGAAGACCGAGCTCGGCAGCTTCTACACGGTGATCGCGACGCGCGATGTCGCCGCGTCACACGACTTCTACGCCCGACACTTCGGATTCGAGGCGACCTTCGAGGCTGAGTGGTACGTGAGCCTCCACCGCCCGGACGCCCCGCAGTACGAACTCGCCCTGCTGGACCACACGCATTCGACCATCCCCGAGGGGCACCGAGTCCCTCTCCAGGGCGGGCTCCTGCTGAACTTCGAGGTCGATGACGTGGATGCCGAGTACGAAAGGCTGGTCGGGCAGGCCGGGCTGCCCGAACTGGTCTCGTTGCGTACGGAGGCGTTCGGGCAGCGCCACTTCATCGTGGCGGCACCGGACGGCGTCATGATCGACGTCATCACCGCTGTCCCGGCGACCGGCGAGTACGCCGGGCAGTACGCCCCCGGCCACGCTCCGCGACTCTAGGCGTGCAGTGCCTCAGCGGTCGCGTCGGCGGCCTCCGCGTGGGCGGGCAGAGTCACCGTCACGGTCAGCCCGCCGCCCTCGCGGGGGCGGGCCGTGACGTCGCCGCCGTGGGCGCGGGCGATGGAGCGGACGATGGACAGGCCGAGGCCCGCGCCCTTGGCGGTGACCAGGCGGTCGGTGCCGAGGCGGCGGAAGGGCTCGAAGAGGGCGGGGAGCTCGTAAGGGGGGATGGCCGGGCCGGTGTTGCTCACCTCCACCTCCACCTCGGCCCGGCCCGCGTCCCCGGTGCGGCAGGCGACCCGTACCCAGCCGTCGCCGTCGGGGGTGTTGTGGCGGATGCCGTTCTCGACGAGGTTGTGCACCAGCCGTTCGAGCAGCAGCGCGTCGCCGGTGGTGGGGGCCGGGGCGGTGTCCTGCCGTACGGCGACTCCTGCCGCCTCCGCCTCCGACGCGGTCTGTCCGACGACGTGGTCCACGATGTCGGACAGGTCGACCGGCCGCCGCTCGGTGATCTCGTTCTCCGAGCTTGCGAGCAGCAGCAGCCCGGTGATCAGCCGTTCGTGCCGGGCGTTGATCTCCAGCAGGTTCTCGCCGAGCTGCTTGACGTCCTCGGAGGCGGTCCTGCGGTGCATGGCGACCTCGACGAGGGCCCGTCCGAGGGTCAGCGGGGTGCGCAGCTCGTGTGAGGCGTTGGCGACGAAGCGGCGCTGGCCGTCGAAGGACCGGTCGAGGCGTTCGACCATGGTGTCGAAGGTGTCGGCGAGGTCCTTGACCTCGTCGTCGGGGCCGCTGAGGGCGATCCGCTCGTGCAGGCCGCGGTCCGCGGCGGGGGCGCTCGCGATGCGGCGGGCGGTGTCGGTGACCCGGTGCAGCGGGGCCAGCACCCGGCCGGCGGCGAGCCAGCCGAAGCCTGCTGCCACGCCGCCGACGACCAGGAGCGCGAGCCCGCCCTGGGTGACGAGCGAGGTGGTGGCGGCGTTGTGCAGCCGCTCCCGCTCGTCGGTCAGCCAGTCCTGCGCCTTGTCGTCGGTGAGGATGTCGCCGCTCCCGGTGATCACCCGATGCTCAGCGGGCGTGGACGGGGCGGGACCGGGGGCGCGGTAGTCGCGGGAGAGGACCTTCACGCCCCCGCCCGCGAGCTGCTGGTTGAACAGCGCGTAGGTGACGCCGAGCAGCACCACGCCGGCCGCGAGGAACAGGCCGCCGTAGATCAGGGTCAGCCGGGCCCGCAGGCTGACGCGGCGCGGCCGTGGCTTCAGGTGGCGGGTCACGGGATCCGGTACCCCACGCCCGTGACGGTCTCGACGACCTGCGGCTCGCCGAGCTTGCGGCGCAGCTTCAGCACGGCCAGCCGGACGGCCCCGGTGAAGGGGTCGGCGTGCTCGTCCCAGGCCTTCTCCAGGAGCTGTTCGGCGGAGACCGCGCTCCCGTCGGCCCGCAGCAGCTCGGTCAGCACGGCGAACTCCTTCTTCGACAGCGGTACGTAGCGCCCGTCCCGGAACACCTCGCGGCGGGCCGGGTCCAGGGTGATGCCGGCCCGGCGCAGCACCGGCGGCGCCGCCGGGCGGCTGCGGCGGCCCAGGGCCTGGACGCGGGCGGCGAGTTCGGCGAAGGCGAAGGGCTTGGTGAGGTAGTCGTCGGCGCCGAGGGTGAGCCCGGCGACGCGGTCGGCGACGTCGGCGGCGGCGGTGAGCATCAGCACGCGCGCAGTCGCCCCGGCCCCCGCCAGCTCGCGGCAGACGTCGTCGCCGTGCACCCCGGGGAGGTCCCGGTCCAGGACGACCACGTCGTAGTCGTTGACGGTCAGCCGCTCCAGCGCCGCGGTGCCGTCGTACGCGACGTCGACCGCGTGCGGTTCGTCGCGCAGCCACTCCGTGATCGCGTCGGCGAGCAAGGGTTCGTCCTCGACCACCAGCACCCGCATGCGTCCCCCTGTCCTTGCGCACGGCCCTTCCGAGCGAGGCCATGGTGCCCGTCCCGGCGTTTCCTCGCCGTTAGTGGCCGCTGGAAACGCGGGGGAAACGCGCCCTCCCGTTGCATCCCCTCCGTACCGGCCTTCAGGAGAAGGCAGGAGAAGACAGGAGAAGGAGAGCGAGAACGTGATGAGTAGGCGGATTCTCCGCATGGCCGCGGCCGTGCCCCTGGCGCTGACCCTGGCCCTGGCCCTGACCGGGTGCGGCTCCGACGGCGGCGGGGACGGCAAGGTGGCCTCGGCGGGCGGCGCGAAGAAGAGCGGGGGCAGCGACTCCGGCAAGGAGCTGAGCCCACAGGAGATGGGGGTCAAGTTCGCGCAGTGCATGCGCGAGCACGGCATCGACATGGAGGACCCGGAGCCCGGCAAGGGGATCAGGCTCGCCATCCCGCCGGGCACGCCCAAGGGGACGGTGGAGAAGGCCCAGGAGGCGTGCCGCGAGTACGACCCGGTGCAGAACGGGGGCGGCCGCAAGCCGGACGCGAAGGCGCAGGAGAACATGCGCAAGTACGCCAAGTGCATGCGCGATGAGGGCGTGGAGGGATTCCCCGACCCGCAGACGGAGGGCGGAATCCGGCTCGAGGGATCGGTCATGGACGACCCCGACTTCTCGAAGGCGGAGAAGGCCTGCAACAAGTACATGGGCGGCGGCGGCACTCTCGACAGGAAAGACGGCTGATGGGGGAGGTGGCCGTGGACGGCGCGCAGGAGCGGGAGCGCCGCCCGGAGCGGAGCCAACCGGAGCGGAGCCACCCGGAGCAGCGCCGACCGGAGCAGACACCGGACCCCGCGCCGGACCCCGCGCCGGCCGGGACACCCGCCCCCGTGCCCCGCCGCGAGGGCCGCCGCAAAGCCCGCAGCCGTGGCACGAAGGTGGCCGCCCTCGCGGTCCTCGTCCTGCTGGCGGGCGGCGCCGCCACCGCCGCGACGCTGGGCCTGGGCGGCCTGGGCGGCCGCGCCTCGGGCGGCGAGGCGGCGAGCGAACTGCCGCCGAACACCGCCGAGGTGGCCCGCCGGACGCTCAAGGACACCCAGAGCGTCGACGGACAGCTCGGCTTCGGCCCGGCGACCACCCTGGCCGCCCGGCGGCCCGGCACGGTCACCGAGGCGCCCGAGGCCGGGGACCGGATCACCCGCGGCAAGGCGCTGTACGAGGCGGACGGGCGCCCCGTCACGCTGATGTACGGCTCGACGCCCGCGTACCGCCCCCTGAAGACGGGCACCGAGGGCGCGGACGTACGCCAGCTGGAGAAGAACCTCAGCGCGCTCGGCTACACGGGCTTCACGGCCGACGACGAGTACACCGCCGCCACGGCGGAGGCGGTGCGCGAGTGGCAGGAGGACCTGGGGCTTGCGGAGACCGGGGCCGTGGAGCTGGGGAGCGTGGTGTTCGCGCCCGGCGCGGTCCGGGTGGACAGCGTGGCGGCCCGCACGGGCGACACGGTCGGCCCCGGCGGCAAGGTGCTGTCGTACACCGGCACCGAGCAGGCCGTCACGGTGGGGCTCGACCCCGCCGACCAGCGGCTGGCCAAGGAGGGCAGGGACGTCGAGGTCGTGCTGCCGGACGACCGGACCGTCAAGGGCACCGTCCAGGACGTCGCCACGGTGATCGAGCCGGGCAACGGGCAGGGGGAGGAGGCGAAGACGAAGGTGGAGGTGGTCGTCGGGTTCAAGGACGAGGCGGGCCGGAAGGCCGCCGACGCCTACACCCTGGCCGCGGTGCACGTCGACTTCACCTCCGACACCCGTAAGGACGTGCTCACCGTGCCGGTCGGCGCGCTGCTGGCGCTCGCCGAGGGCGGCTTCGGCGTGGAGGTCGTGCACGGCTCGACCTCGGAGTATGTGCCGGTCACCACCGGCCTGTTCGCCGACGGCCGGGTGGAGATCTCGGGCAAGGGCATCGCCGAGGGCACGAAGGTCGGGGTGCCGAAGTGATCTGTCTGACGGATGTGACCAAGACCTACCCGGGCGGGGTCACCGCGCTGGGCGGAGTCAGCCTGGACATCGCGGCGGGTGAACTCGTCGGCATCGTCGGCCCGTCCGGCTCCGGCAAGTCGACGATGCTGCACATTCTCGGCACCCTGGACCGGCCCACGACCGGCGGCGTGCGCATCGACGGATACGACGTCGGCGCGCTCTCCGACGCCAAGCTCTCCGCGCTGCGGGCGAGCCGCATCGGCTTCGTCTTCCAGCACTTCCACCTCGCCACCGGCACCTCGGCGCTGGACAACGTCGCCGACGGGCTCCTGTACTCCGGGCTGCCGGTGGGTGAGCGGCGCCGCCGGGCCGCCCTGATGCTGAACCGGGTCGGGCTCGGCCACCGTGTGCATCACGAGCCGCACGAGCTGTCCGGCGGCGAGCGCCAGCGCGTCGCCATCGCCCGGGCGGTGGCGGGTGAGCCCGCGCTGCTGCTGGCCGACGAGCCGACCGGTGCGCTCGACTCGGTCTCCGGCGCGGAGGTGATGCGGCTGCTGCGGGAGCTGCACGCCGCGGGGACCACCGTCGTGATCATCACGCACGACTGGGAGATCGCCGACGGGCTGCCGCGGCAGGTGCGGATGCGCGACGGGCGGGTGGTGGCGGACTGATGGCCACGGACACGCCCACCCAGTCGCGTATGCCCACGGACCGCCACGGGGGTGAGGTCCGGCACACGGACGCGCTCCGCCCCGCCCGGCTGCGCCCGCGCGATGTGGTCAAGGTCGGCGCGGTGGGTCTGCGCACCCGCCCGCTGCGGGCCTTCCTGTCCGCGCTGGGCATCGCCATCGGCATCGCGGCGATGGTCGCGGTGGTCGGCATCTCGTCCTCCTCCCGCGCCGACCTCGACCGCACCCTGGCCGCGCTGGGCACCAACCTGCTCACCGTCTCGCCCGGTTCGACGATGTCCGGCGACAAGTCCCAGCTCCCCGACGCGGCGGAGGAGATGGTCGCGCGGATCGGCCCGGTGTACTCGGTGTCGGCCGTCGGCAAGCTCCCCGACGCCAAGGTCTACCGTACGGACAAGATCCCCGAGGCGGAGACCAACGGCATCGCCGCCTACGCCGCCCGCACCGACCTGCGCTCCACCCTCGGCGCCAAGCTCCGCGCCGGCACCTGGCTCAACGCCGCCACCAGCGCCTACCCGACGACCGTGCTCGGCGCCACCGCCGCCGAACGGCTCGGGATCGGGCAGGTCGGCCCGGACACCCGGGTCCTGATCGGCGGCCGGTGGTTCACCGTCGTCGGCGTCCTGGAACCGGCCCCGCTGGCCCCGGAGCTGGACACCGCGGCCCTCGTCGGCTGGCGCGCGGCCGGGGCGGAGCTGTACTTCGACGGGCGCCCCACCACGATCTACACCCGCTCGCAGGACTCCGCGGTCGAGTCGGTGGCCTCCGTTCTGGGCGCCACCGCCAACCCCGAGGCGCCCGGCGAGGTCGAGGTCTCCCGCCCCTCCGACGCCCTGGCCGCCCAGCAGGCGGCGGGCGAGGCCTTCACGGGGCTGCTCCTCGGACTGGGCGCGGTGGCGCTGCTCGTCGGCGGCGTGGGGGTGGCCAACACGATGGTCATCTCCGTACTGGAACGCCGGGCGGAGGTCGGGCTGCGCCGCTCGCTGGGCGCGACCCGCGGCCAGATCCGCACCCAGTTCCTCGCGGAATCCCTGCTGCTGTCCGCCCTGGGCGGAGCCGGCGGGGCGTTCCTGGGCGCCACGGTCACGGCCGGCTACGCGCTCTCGCAGGGCTGGCCCACCGTGGTGCCGCCGTGGGCGCTGCTCGTCGGCCTGGCGGCCACCCTCGCCATCGGCGGCCTGGCCGGCCTCTACCCGGCGCTCCGCGCCTCCCGGCTCTCCCCGACGGAGGCCCTGGCGGCGCCGTGAGCCGCGCCGTGAGCCACAGGGGCTTGCCCGCCCGGTGTCCGCACCGGGCGGGCGGCTCACGGCACGTGAGCGTCGTGCCGGGACGTCGCCCACGCCGTCAGCAGCCGCAGCGCGGTCTCGGACGGGGAGCCCTCCTCCACCGTGTGCGCGATCAGCGCCTGGTCGGGGTCGTCGGGCAGGCGCAGGGTCTCGAAGCCGAGGTCCAGCTCGCCGACCACGGGGTGCCGGTAGACATAACGCCCGTGCGTCTTGTCCTTGAGCCGGTGCTCCGCCCAGACCTCGCGGAACTCCGGGCCGGCGGCCGTAAGTTCGTCGAGCAGCGCCGCCGTCCCCGGGTCGTCGGGGTGGCGTGCCGCGTCGAGCCGCAGATAGGCGGCCACATCGCTCGCCTTGCCGCGCCAGTCGGCGTACAGGTTGCGCATCCCCTCGTCCAGGAAGACGAGCCGGGCCAGGTTCCGCTGGGCCGGCGGCAGCGCCCCGAAGTCGATGATCAAGGCCGCGGCGAGCTGGTTCCAGGCCAGGACGTCGGTGTTCCGGCCGACGATGTACGCCGGGACGTCGGTCACCGAGTCCAGCAGCCGCCGCAACCCCGGCCGTACGCGCTGCGGCCGGTCCGCCGCGTCCGTACGGTCGTCCGCCCCCGACCAGGGGCGGGCCAGCCGGTAGAGGTGCTCGCGCTCCACGGCGTCGAGCCGCAGCGCGCGGGCGACCGCGTCCAGGACCGCCTCGGAGAAGTGCAGGGTACGGCCCTGCTCCAGCCGGACGTAGTGGTCGACGCTCACCCCGGCCAGCTGGGCCAGCTCCTCCCTGCGCAGCCCGGGGACCCGCCTGCGGCCGCCGTAGCCCGGCAGCCCCAGCTCCTCGGGCCGCAGCCGGGCCCGGCGGGACCGGAGGAACTCGCCCAGCTCCGCGCGTCTGTCCAGTGCCATGCGGCAAGTATCCCCGTCCCGCGCTCGGCGCGGGCGGCCCAGCCTGGTCACGCCGTGCCCAGGCACCGGCTGCCACTGGGTACGCCGCCGCGGGGCGACGAGAGTTGGTCACGCCGGAACGGTTCCGGCGAACCTTCTCGTTTCTCATTCAGGAGACCCTGCTGTGACCACCACGACCGTCAACGGCCTCCCGGCCCTCCCCCTCGGCACCACCGGCATGGACATCACCCGGGTCGGCTTCGGCTCCTGGGCGGTGTCCGGGGCCAACTGGCGCTTCAGCTGGGGAGCCACCGACGACGCCGAGTCGATCGCCGCGATCCGCCACGCGGTCGCCTCCGGCGTCAACTGGATCGACACCGCCGCCGTCTACGGGCTCGGCCACTCCGAGGAGCTGGTCGGCAAGGCCGTCGCGGGGCTGCCGGAGGCCGAGCGCCCGTATCTGTTCACCAAGGCCGGGCTGGTCTGGGACCCGGCCGATCCGCAGGCCGCGCCCCGCCGGATCATGAAGCCCGCGAGCGTGCGCCGCGAGATCGAGGACTCGCTGCGGCGGCTGGGCGTCGACCGCATCGACCTGTACCAGGTGCACTATCCGGACACCGGCGAATCGCTGGAGTACGCCGGCGACGGCTTCGGCGCGGTGTCCCCGAACGCCACGCCGCTGGAGGAGTACTGGCAGGTCATGGCCGATCTGAAAGCCGAGGGCAAGGTCGGGGCGATCGGCCTGTCCAACCACTCGCCCGAGCAGTTGGCGGCCGCCGAGCGGATCGCCCACGTCGATGTCATCCAGCCGCCGTTCTCGGCCATCAACCGCTCGGCCGCCGCCGAGATCGCCTGGGCGCACGCCCATGACACCGGCGTGATCGTGTACTCCCCGCTCCAGTCCGGGCTGCTGACCGGTGCCTTCTCCGCCCAGCGCGCCGCGAACCTGTCCGCCGACGACTGGCGCTCCGCCCACCACGACTTCACCACGGGGCTGGCCGCCAATCTCCGGCTGGCCGACGCGCTGCGGCCCGTCGCCGAGCGGCACGGCTCCTCTGTCGCAGAGGTGGCCATCGCCTGGACGCTGGCCTGGCCCGGCGTCACCGGGGCCATCGTGGGCGCCCGTACGCCCGGGCAGGTCGACGGCTGGATCGGGGCGGGCGGCGTGGAGCTGACACGGGCCGACCTGGACGAGATCGCCTCCGCCGTCACCGCCTCCGGCGCGGGCACCGGCCCGGCCCGCCCCTGACCGCCTCCCCCGACAACCACAGGAGGCCCCGGCATGTCCCTTGTCGTCGTCGCCGAGTGCGTGGCCGAGCCGGGGCAGGAGGACCGGCTCCGCACCGCCCTGGAGGCGCTGATCGAACCGTCCTTGGACGAGTCCGGCTGTCTCGCCTACCGGGCCTACGCCGACCCCAACAACCCCGGTCACATGGTGGTCGTGGCGGAATGGACGGGCCCCGAAGCCCTCGCCCGGCACGGCGCCACCCCGCATGTCCGCCATGCGCGGCAGGTGCTGGACCTGGTGCTCGCCGAGCCGGTGGCCGTACGGAAGCTGATGGCCGCGCGGCCGGCCGGGGTCACCCCGGCCGGCCCCGCGGCCACGGCTCAGGCCTTGGCGTCCGAGGCCTTGGCGTCTTCGGACTCCGCGTCCGAGGGCTTGGCGTCCGAGGGCTTGGCGTCCTTGGACGCGGCCTCCTCGGGCTTGGCGTCCTCGAAGTAGGTGTCCAGAATCGCGTCGAGTCCGGCCGTCCACTCCTTGAGGACTCTCTTGGACGACGCCTCGACATCGGCCGTGTACCAGCGGCGGGTGGTCGTGTAGACCGTGACGGAGAACCGGCGCCCGAACCGCGGGGTGTCGATTTCGACCGCGCCGATCTCGTCCCAGTCGAACTGGGCCGTCTCGCCGTCCAGCCGCAACGTGACGCCGCCGCGGCCGGCGGCGATCGACCCACGGCGGTCGGAGGCCTCGAAGGCGGGGCCGTCGGCCTCGTCTTCAGCCTCCTCTGCGGCCTTCTCGGCCTTCGTCTCGGCTTCCTCGGCGTCGGTTTCGGCCTCGGCCTTCTCTTCGGCCACGTCCACGGCCTCGGCCCGCTCGTCGGCCTCGGCCTCGGCGTCAGTTTCGGCCTCGGCGTCCTCGAGCGGCTTCTCCGCCTTCTCTTCCGGCGCTTCCTCCTCCGTTGGGCGTGGGGCCGTGAGGCCGGGGATGTACGCCGGATCGAACCCGGCGGCGGGCACGGGCGGGGTGCTCGGTCCTATGCGCTGCTCCACGGCGGGCAGTATGGCCGATAAACCTGTGCCGGGAACAGTCTCACCGGCGGTGCCCGGACAACGAAACGGACAACATGACGCGGAAGACCGCGGTAAGGGAGCGGGGATGAAGCTGCGCTGTGCGGTGCTCGACGACTTCCAGGGGGTGGCCCTGACCAGCGCCGACTGGTCGCCCGTCCTGGACCGGGTGGAGGTCGTGAGCTTCCCCGGGCACTTCGGCACCGAGGACGAGCTGGCGGCGGCTCTGGCCGACTTCGACTTCGTCGTCACGCTGCGGGAGCGTGTCGCCTTTCCCGGCTCGCTGTTCGCCCGGCTGCCGAAGCTGAAGCTGCTGATCGCCTCCGGTATGCGGAACTCGGTGATCGACTACGCCGCGGCCGAGCGCCACGGCGTGACGGTCTGCGGCACGGCCAGCTCCCAGGCGCCGCCGGTCGAGCTGACCTGGGCGCTGATCCTCGGCCTGGCCCGCGGCCTGGTCGTGGAGAACACCGCCCTGCGCACGGGCGGGCCCTGGCAGAGCACGGTCGGCGCGGATCTGCACGGCCGTCGGCTGGGGCTGCTGGGCCTGGGGAAGATCGGCAGCCGGGTGGCCGGGATCGGGCTGGCCTTCGGGATGGAGGTGACGGCCTGGAGCCAGAACCTGACGCAGCAGCGGGCCGACGAGGTCGGTGTGGCGCTCGCCGCGTCGAAGGAGGAGCTGTTGGCCGCCGGCGACGTGGTCTCCGTGCACCTCGCCCTGAGCGACCGTACCCGCGGCCTGCTGGGCGCCCCCGAGCTGGCCCTGCTGAAGCCGACCGCGTACCTCGTCAACACCTCCCGGGCCGCCATCGTCGACCAGGACGCGCTGATCGACGCCCTGCGGCGCGGGGCCTTCGCCGGGGCGGGGGTCGACGTGTTCGACATCGAGCCCCTCCCGGCGGACCACCCCATGCGCACCCTGCCCCGGCTGCTGGCCACCCCGCACCTGGGCTATGTCTCGCAGGACAACTACCGCAGGTACTACGGCGACGCCGTCGAGGACATCCAGGCGTTCCTCGACGGCTCCCCCGTACGCCTCCTCGGCTGAGTCGGCTCCCTCACGCGTCGCGGAACCGCAACAGCCCCCAGCCGAGGGCCAGCGCCGCCCCGGCCCAGGCGGCGAGGACGCCCAGCCCCTCCCACGGGCCGAGGGGGGCGGTGCCGGTGCCCGGGAGGGTGGTCTGGACGGCGAGGCCGGCGCTCATGGGTGAGGCCTTCTGGACCAGGTGGAGGGCGTGCGTGGACATCGGGATGACCTTCGTGGCCAGAAACGGGCCGTACAGCAGGGCCGCCGTGGCCCCGACGGCGACCCCGGCGTGCCGGAGCACGGTGGCCACCCCGGCGCCCAGCAGCGCGACCAGCGTGAGGTACAGCAGGGTGCCGGCGGCCGCCCGCCACAGCGCCGGGTCGGACAGGGCGGCCACGCCGTAGCCCTGCCCGGCCAGCACGGCCCGCCCGGCCAGCAGCGACCCGAGCACCCCGGGGGCGCCGGCGCCGAGCACCGCCGCGGTCACGACGGCGGCCTTCGCGGCGAGGACGCCGGTACGGCCGGGGTGCGCGGCCAGGGTCGTACGGATCACCCTCGGCTGGTACTCGGAGGCGACCAGCGCCACCCCGACGGCGAGGGCGGCGAGTTGCGCGACGTAGACGCCCGACAGGGCGAGGGCCGTCGGGTCCGCCGGGGTGTCGCGGGGGCGTCCCTGGCCGGCGGCGGTGAGCGCGGTCGCGCCCGCCATGAGCGCGGCCAGGGCCGCCAGGGTCCACAGGTGGGACGGCACCGTGCACAGCTTGGTCCACTCGGCGTGCAGTGCCCGCCCCGCGCGCCGCGCCTCACGCATCGCGCCTGCCCTGTACCCAGAACGCGGAACCGAGCGCCACCGCCGTGTAGGCGCACAGGACGGCGAAGCCGCCCCAGGGGCTGATCGAGTTGCTGAGCTGGTGGATCGTCTGACGTACGGCCAGGCCCGCGATCGGGGTGGCCCGGTTGACCCAGGTGTTGACGCCGATCGAGCTGACCTGGGCGACGATCGGAAGCACCAGGAACACCGCGAAGAGCAGGATCACCGCCCCCGCCGTACGCCGCAGCAGCACGCCGACGCCCAGGGAGAACAGCGCGGCCAGGGCCATGACGGCCGCCGTGCCGACGACCGCGCGCAGCACCGTCGGGTCGCTGAGGGACGGGTCGGGGAAGATCGGCGGCCCCATGCCGTTGCGGTTCTGGATCGGCCGGGTGAGCAGGAGCGCGGTGACGGCCGCGGCGAGCCCGGCGGCGAAGACCGTGCCCGCCAGCACGACGGCCTTGGCGGCCAGCACCCGGGCGCGGCGCGGGGAGGCGCTGAACGTCGTACGGATCGTGCCGGTCCGGTACTCGGAGGTCATGGCGAGCACGCCCAGCGCGATCACCGCGATCAGCCCGAACTCCGTCCCGGAGAGGCTGTCCCTGACCCGGTCGAAGCCGTGGAGTTCGCTGCCGACGCCCGCCGTTCCGATGCGGCCCAGGTCGCCGCTGCCGGTGACGGTGAAGGTGCCGCCGTCGCGCCGCAGGGTGCCGGGACGGTCGGACGCCGTGCGGATCTCGACGGGCGGTCCGCTGGTCACGGGGGCCTCGGCCACATCCGTCAACTGCCAGTCGCCCGGTGTGGAAGCCCCTGCCGGGGCCAGGGTGACATGGCCGAAGACGGCCCGGCCGGTGGTGGGGCGGAAGCCGCCCACGACGTTGCCGGGGCCCGCCAAGCGCTCGTGGCTGCGCCCGTGGGAGGCCACGAACAGCCCCGCCTGTGCCCTGGCCGGCAGCGCGCGGGCGGTGAGCGTGCCGACCTTCCGCCAGGTGCGGCCGTCGGCGGACTCGTATCCGGTCACGTTCCGACCCGAGCGGGTCAGCCGCAGCCAGACCGGGGCGTCCGTAGCGCCGCTGCCGGTGACCTCGGCCTTCGCGTCGGCCAGCATCCGTACGCCGTGGTCGGGGGTGACCATCAGGGCGACGTACGAGGAGCCGCTGGCGCTGGACGCCTTGATGACCACGCCGGACTTGGCCCAAGGGGCGCTGTCCTTCTGCGACGCGACGCGCGCGGTGACGCTGCCGTCGCCGGTGAGTCCGCGGTGTACGAAGCTGAAGTGGTCGACGGTCTGCGGGGCGTCGTTGGCGTTGCCGTGGCCGCCCTGCGCGGAGAGATAGCCCATGAGCACGGTGAGGGCGACGGCGGCGAGCAGGGCGACGGCGGTGCTGCGCACCGACACCAGCTTGGTCCACTCGGCCCGGATGGCGCGGATCACCAGGCCTCCTGTGCGGTGAACTCGGCGGTGTCCCGGGTCAGTTCGAGATACGCCTCCTCCAGCGAGGCGCGATGCCGGGACACCTCCGAGAACGGCAGCCCGGCCTCGGTCAGCAGGGCCACCACCCGCTCGGCGGGCAGCCCGTCCACGGTGAGCTGGTCGGGCCCCAGCACCGCCACCTCGGCCCCGGCCCCGGTCAGGGCGGTGACCGCCGCCGCGCGGCTCGGGGTGCGCAGCGTGACGCGGCCCCTGGACGCGGCGGCCAGCAGCGTCGCCACATCGGTGTCCGCGAGCAGCCGGCCGCGGCCTATGACGATCAGGTGGTCGGCGGTGTCCTCCAGTTCGCTCATCAAGTGGCTGGACACCAGGACGGTGCGCCCCTCGGCGGCCAGCGACCGCAGAAAGCCGCGGATCCACTGGATGCCCTCGGGGTCGAGCCCATTGACCGGCTCGTCCAGGATCAGCACCGGCGGATCGCCCAGCAGCGCCGCCGCGATGCCGAGCCGCTGCCGCATGCCGAGCGAGAAGCCCCCGGCCCGGCGCCGCGCGGCGGAGCCGAGGCCGACGAGCTCCAGCACCTGGTCGACGCGCCGGGCGGGCAGGCCGTTGTACCGCGCCAGCCACAGCAGATGGCTGCGCGCCCGGCGGCCCGGGTGGACCGCCTCGGCGTCCAGGAGCGCCCCGACGACCTTCAGCGGTTCGCGCAGCGAGGCGTACGGCCGACCGCCGATCAGGGCGCTGCCCCCGTCCGGGGCGTCGAGCCCCATCACCATCCGCATGGTCGTCGACTTCCCGGCGCCGTTGGGCCCGACGAAGCCGGTGACGCGGCCGGGCCGAACCGAGAACGTCAGCCCGTCCACGGCCGCCGTGGGCCCGTAACGCTTCCGCAGGTCATGGGCCTCGATCGAGAGGCCCCTCATGGTTTTCGCCATGCTCAGGGACGCTACGCAGCCGCATCCGGCGGGCCGTCACGCCCGTGGGGAATCTTTCCGCCCCGGGTGTCCCCCGCGCGGGGGACGGCAGAGGGCGCCGCCCGCCGCATAATGACCGGCGTGACGTGGAGAAAGCCCCTGGCCGGCGCGGCGGCACGGGCCGCGGCCGGGCGCGGGACGAGGGCGGTGCGGCGGCTCGGCCGAGCCCCGGACCTGCCGCTGGTGGCGGCCGCCGTGCTGTGCGCCGCCGGGCTGCTCCAGACCATCGTGCCCCTCGACGACCGCTATCGCGCCGACATCCCCCTCACCCTGGCCCTGGTCCTCGGCTCGACCGCGCCGCTCGCCTTCGCCCGCGGCCAACTGCTGCCCGCGGCCACGGCGGTGACCGCCGCGGTCCTGCTCAGTCCGCTGAGCGGCCGGCTGCCCTGCGTGGCCGCCCTGCCCGCCCTGGCCGCGCTGCTCTATCTGACCGGGCTGCGCGGCTCGCCGCGCACCGCGCTGCTGTTCGCCGTCCCCTTCGTGGCGTACGCGGTGGGCCCGGCCCCCTCGGCGGCGGGCGGCAAGCCCCTCGGCGTGGCGCTGCTGGCGGGCGCCGCGGCCGCGCTCGCGGCCGGCGCGGCCCGGCGGGCCGGTGGGGAGGCCGCCGCCCGGTCCGCGGCCGAGGGGGCCTACGCGCACACCGTGCTGGAACACGCGGCGCGCGGCGAGCGGGCCCGGATCGCCCGGGAACTCCACGACGTCGTCGCCCACCACATCTCCACCCTGTCCGTACAGGCCGAGACCGCCCGGCTGACCACCCCCGGGCTGCCGCCGCTGGGCGCCGAGCGGCTGCTCGCGATCGGCGACACGGCCCGGCAGGCACTCACCGAGATGCGCCGCCTGCTGGGCGTGTTGCGCGACGACGCGTCGGCCGAGGCGCCCGCGCGCCGGCCGCAGCCCGGACTCGACCAGCTCCTCACCCTGGTCGACGAGGCCCGCGACACCGCGGGCGGCGGGGTCCGGCTCGTCGTACGCGGCCGGATCGCCCCCCTGGAACCGGGCCTTGAGCTCACCGCCTACCGCATCGTTCAAGAGGCCCTGACCAACGCCCGGCGGCACGCCCCGGGCGCGCCGGTCGACGTCGAACTCCACTACGCCGAGGGCGCGCTGCGCGTCACCGTACGCGACGTCGGCGCCGGCCCCGCACCTGCCGGCCCCGCCCCCGGCGGCGGCCACGGCCTCCTCGGCATGCGCGAACGCGTCGCCATGGCCGGCGGCACCCTGCGCGCCGAGCGCGGCCCCGCGGGCGGCTTCCTCGTCGCGGCCGAACTGCCGCTGCGGGAGGTGGCCGCATGACCGTACGCATCGTCATCGCCGACGACCAGGACGTGGTGCGCGCCGGGTTCGGCGCGCTGCTGGACACCCAGCCCGACCTGACCGTCGTCGGCAGCGCGGCGGACGGCGCCGCGGCGGTGGGGGTCTGCCGCGAGACGCGGCCCGATCTCGTCCTGATGGATGTGCGCATGCCGGTCCTGGACGGCATCGAGGCCACCCGCCGCATCGTCGCCGGGACGGGGGCCGGTGCCGGGGCGGGCGGCGGCCCGCGCATCGTCATGCTGACGACCTTCGACCTCGACGAGTACGTCTACGACGCCCTGGCCGCCGGCGCCAGCGGCTTCCTCCTCAAGGACATGACCGCCGAGCGGCTCTTCGAAGCCGTACGCGTGGTCGCCGCCGGGGAGGCCCTGCTCGCCCCGACCGTCACCCGCCGCCTCATCGGCGAGTTCGTCCGGCTACGCCCCCACACCGCCGAGCCCTCCCCGCTCGCCCTCCTGACCCCGCGCGAGACCGAGGTGCTCCGCCTCATCGCGGAGGGCCTGTCCAACGCCGAGATCGCCGCCCGCCTCACGGTGAGCGCCGAGACCGTCAAAACCCACGTCAGCCGGGTCCTGGCGAAACTCGGCGCCCGCGACCGCGCCCAAGCGGTCATGCTGGCGTACGAGTTCGGCCTGGTGGTGCCCCGTTCGGGTGGGCCACGGAAGACACCCTGGTAGCCCTGCTCCGCCCTTCTCCGCGGCGCCGCTGTCGCCGTCGCCGCGCTCGCGGGGGCGACGGCCGGTGCCGGCGCGGCGCAGGCCGCCGCATGGCCGACCGAGTTCCCGCTCCCCGACGGCTTCATCCCTGAGGGGATCACTATCGGCGCCCGGCCGTATGCCTATATGGGCTCGCGTGCCAACGGTGCCGTCTACCGCACCTGAGGCGAGGTGGCCCGCGCGCGGGCGGGGTTTCTTGTCGCTACTTCGCCACGAACTGCGTCAGGATCGCCTGCACCTCGTAGATGTCGACCCCCTTGGTGAAGGTCTTCTCGATCGGGGTGGCGCTGCCGGAGATCCAGATCTTGAGCTCCGCGTCGAGGTCGAACGTGCCGGCGGTCTCCACCGCGAAGTGGGTGATGCTCTTGTACGGGACCGAGTGGTACTCCACCTTCTTGCCGGTGATGCCCTGCTTGTCGACGAGGATGAGCCGGCGGTCGGTGAAGAGGATCGTGTCGCGTATCAACTGGTATGCGGCGCGTACCTGCTCGTCCTGCCCCAGCAGCTTCGCGTAGTCCTTCTGAGCCGCCGCCGGGTCGACGGTGTGCGCGTTTCCGAACAGTGCCATGACAGCCCCCATTAAGTGTCGTTGTGCGATCTTCGCTTGTATACCGCCGTCACCGCGTGCCGGACACGCCGATCTGCCCGGTGGTGGTGCTGGTGCCCGCGCCCTCGACGGCCTTGGCGGTCAGCGTCCAGGTGTGGCGGCCGTTGGGGGCCTGGGTCCCCGTGTCGGTCTTTCCGTCCCAGGCCACGTCGGCCTCGGGGCTGCCGCTTCCGGTGAGGGTGCGGACGGTGCGTCCGCTGGCGTTCTTGACGGTGAAGGTCCAGGTCACCGGCTTGTTGAACTGCCAGGTGCTGCCCCAGCGCGGGTTTTCCACATGCAGCGAGTTGCCGTCCACATCGGATTCGATCTTCGCCAGGGACTGGGTGGGCACCCCGCTGGGCACGACGTGGATCGCGTTGGCGGAGTCGACGTACGAGATGTCGCCGCCCCACTTGTCCACGGCCCAGGTGAGCCGGCGCTGGTCGGCGGTGTTGCCGGCCGGGAGGTCCGCGATCGGGCGCGGGGCGGTGGCGGCGCCGGTGTGGAAGTCGGTGAGCAGCAGTTGGCCGGCGGTCCGGTCGTGGCGTACGAGATAGCCGTCGCCGACCAGGGCGGGGCCGGAGGGGACGGCGAAGCTCTTCTTCGCCGTGCGGTCGTAGACCCCGGCCGGGCCGGCCGTGCCGCAGCTCCAGTAGACCCAGCGGCCCATGACCTGAAGTTCCTTGATGACGCAGGGCGCGCCGGTGGAGACCGTCTCGACGAGCGTCTTCGTCTTGATGTCGGTCTGGGTGACCGTCCCCGCGGTGGAGCTCGCGGCCCACAGCCGGGTGCCCCATACGGAGGCGGCGGTGATGGAGCGGGTGATCCGGACGTCGGTGGTGCGGTACGGCTGGATGTCGTCGAGGTACTGCTTCTTGGGCGACTGCGCGTTGTAGAGGAAGTACCGGCCGGTGAC
Source organism: Streptomyces sp. LZ34 (assembly GCF_053890475.1). Classification (NCBI taxonomy): domain Bacteria; kingdom Bacillati; phylum Actinomycetota; class Actinomycetes; order Kitasatosporales; family Streptomycetaceae; genus Streptomyces; species Streptomyces sp. LZ34. The sequence continues at coordinate 6,236,656 of NZ_CM132680.1, read as the reverse complement.
ATCCACGATCCGGGCGCCCGTCACGGCCGGTTCCACGCCGTGGTAGGTGTTGGGGCTCGTCTGGATCCGGACGCGCTCCTTGCCGTTCTCGTCCACGAAGACATAGCCGATGTCGCCGTTGCCGGAGCCGACCAGCGGGATGCAGTCGCCCGCGTCGCACGGCACGCTCTTGATGTGGTCGCCGTCGGCGTACTCACCGGCGTACTCCATCGGCACCCGGGCGGACGCGGTCGATCCGTCCGGCGCGACCTTCCGCTTCAGGACGTACTGATCGCCGGACGGGGTGTACTCCACCGTGGCCAGCGTGCCGCCCGCGAAGTCGATGCCCCAGACGCCGTCCGTCTGGATCGGCAGCGGGGTGTCCGCGGCGCTCGCGCTGCCGGTCGCGGTGGCGGTGGCGGCCGCGACGAGGGCCGCCACGACGGCCAGTAACGGACGGGCAGGGCGTCTCAAGGGGGCCTCCCAGAACGGTGGATTCCGCGGCAGTGGCGCGGTGTGGACCAGGTTCTCGGGTGTGGGGCCCCGCGTCCCACCTCGGGCGGGACCGTCGGAGCCTAGCAGCGAGCCGGCAGCGGACGCTTTCGTTCAGCGGGCGGGCACTGACATTTGTCACCGCCAGGTGGTGATGGCCGAATCTGCCCGCCGCGGCGGGCGATCGGCAGGATCTAAGTGTCAGCAGGAAGCGCGACACCGACCACTAAGGGACGGACAGACATGAGCGGCGTCATCATCTCCGAGCGGGACCAGGAGCAGGCCACTGCCACGGCGCCCGCCGTGGACCTCGCGGACGTCAAGCCGCTGCCGGTGTGGTTCTTCGCCTTCGAGGGCGTGTTCGGCGCGGCCTACGACCTGTGCCACGCATGGTCGGGCGCCTGGATGGTGATCGCCGCCTTCGCCGCCGTCAACATCGTGGTGGGGCTGACCGTGCTGCGGCGCCGGATGAAGCTGGTGCGGGCGATGCTGAAGAACTCCCGCACCCGGAAGATCGCCTTCGGGCTGATCGCCCTGCGCCTGGGCGCGCATCTGGCCCTGGGGGCGGTCGGCGCCGAGGTGACGTCGGTGGCGGGGCACCTGGCCTTCGCCACGGTGATGTGCGGGGCCACGATGGCCCTGCTCTACGTCGACCAGCGCATCGCCTTCAAGGCCCTGGGCCTGCGGCCCGCGCCCGCCGTCTGAGCCGATGGATCGATGAGCCGGCCGATGAGCCGACGCGCGGTAGACCCGGCAGGGGGGCGTCCCCCTGCCGGGTCAGCGTGTCAGCCGCACTTACGGCCGCTGTTGATGCAGCTCACGGCCTGCTTCATCAGCTTCGACGACATCACGTTGATGAAGTCGCCGTGGTCCGTCACCGGCTTGTGCAACTGCTCGGGGAAGCTGTCCACGGCGAAGTTCCGGGCGCCGGGCGCGAGCTTGTAGGTGATCCGCTGGACCAGCTGCGGAATGGCCTTGAACCCCTGCTGGCACGAGCCGTCGGCGCGGGCGAACGCCACATGCGTACGGTGGTTGGCACTATCGGCGTTCTTGCCGTCCCAGCAGCTCTGGAACTTGAACGTCCGCACCACGTTGCTGCCCTTCGGGCACACCGGGTACTTGTCCGTCAGCTGGCGGTTCTCGAATCCGGTGCAGCTCCAGGACGCGTTGGCGTTGGCCGTACCGTTGGTGAACGCCTTGGCGTCCCCGGTGATGATGCGCAGGAACTTGGGCATCTGCACGACCTTGGAGACGGGGCTGCCCTTGAAGCTGAGCTGTACGGAGGTGGGCCGCAGGATGCGCCCCACGTTGCCCTCCGTCCCGCCACCCGGAGCGCCCGCGTCGAACTCCTTCGTCCCGTCCTGGAGCCGCAGCACGGGCCAGTAGTGGGTGGAGCGGTCGCCGTTGGTGCAGGTGGTCCCGGCCGATTCGAGGACCTGGTTGGAGGCGAAGGCGTCGGTCTTCTTGTTGCCGACGTAGTCGTGCATGTGGTGGGCGCCGTTGCTCACGCCGGGGGCCACGATGACGTTGTCGGAGTTGAAGTGCTTGTTCTCGTTGCGCCCGCAGCGCGAGGAGAAGGTGCCCTTGGAGCCCTTGGCCTGCACCCGGGGGTTCTTGACGTTGGGCTTGACCTTGCGGATGTCCACGAAGTCCGACCGCTGCGGGCCGGTCTGCTGCTGACCGCCCGCGGCCGGGGTCGCGCCCGCCGCCGCGGGGGTGTCCGGCGCCGCGGCCTGGGCGTCCGCGGCCGCGGCGTCCTGCTTGACCGTGCAGGACGCGAGCGAGTCCAGGCCCGACGGGCGGGCCTGGACCTTCTCGATCTCGGTGGCGATGCGGTCCAGGGTCTGCCGTCGCTCGGACGTCAGCGGATCCAGCACGCGGGTGCGCACAAACTCCTGGTCGGCCTTCGCGCCCTGGGCCATGAGCCGCTGGTAGGCGTCGGCGACCTGGCTGTCCATCTTCGCCAGTTCGTCGTTGACGGCGGGCCGCGCCTGCTGCGGCACGCTCGACAGGCTGGTCGCGACATCCGGGCACTTGACCGTCATCCCGGCCCGCGCGGCGGCCTGTTGCGCGGGGGTCTCCTTGGCGGCCGAGGCGTTGTTGTCGGTCATCAGGAGCGCTCCGCCCCCTACGGCTAATGCCGTCGCACCGACCACGGACATCACGATCACGCGGGACCGCTTATGTCTCTTCCTGTTTTTCACCGGGCCGCCCCTCATGGGTTGTCGTCGCATACCGAGGAGATACGTAAACCGGGGCGGTTCTTCTCAGCCGTCGTCGGTATTCCGCCGTCCACCGGGGCTGACCAGCCCGGTTTCATACGCGACGACCACGGCCTGGACGCGGTCGCGGAGCCCGAGTTTGGCGAGGATGCGGGCGACATGGGTCTTGACGGTGGCCTCGGAGAGATGGAGGCGGGCGGCGAGTTCGGCGTTGCTCAGGCCCTGGGCCAGCAGCCGCAGGACCTCCGCCTCGCGCGGGGTCAGCGCGGCCAGGTCGCGGTGGAGCGCGGACGTGTCGGGGTCCCGGCGGGCGTGCCGCTCGACGAGGCGGCGGGTGATGGCCGGGGCCAGCAGCGCGTCGCCGGAGCGGACCATGCGGACGGCGGCGACCAGATGCTCGGGGGTGACGTCCTTGAGGAGGAAGCCGCTGGCCCCGGCGGACAGCGCCGCGTAGACGAAGTGGTCGAGGTCGAACGTGGTCAGGATGATCACGCGGGGTTCGCCGGGGGCGCCGGTCAGGATGCGCCGGGTGGCCTCCAGGCCGTCCACCTCCGGCATCCGGATGTCCATCAGCACCACATCCGGCCGGGTGCGCCGGACCGCCTCGACGGCCTCGGCGCCGTCCGCCGCCTGGGCGACCACGTCGATGCCGTCGGCCGCCAGGATCATCGTGAAGCCCGTACGGACGAGCGCCTGATCGTCGGCGACCACCACGCGCAGCGGCCCGGTCACATCTCCTCCAGGGGGATCGCTGCTTCGACGAGATAGCCGCCACCGGGGCGCTGCCCGGTGTGCAGGGTCCCACCGTAGACGGCCAGCCGCTCACGCAGGCCGATCAGCCCGCGCCCGCCGCCGGTCGCCGCGGACGCGCCCGGGGTGCCGCCGGTGTCGGTGACCTCCACCCGCAGCCGGTCCTCGCCGTACGCGACGGTGACCTCCGCCGTCGATCCGGCCGCGTGTTTCACGGTGTTGGTCAGCGCCTCCTGCACCACGCGATAGGCGGCGAGGCCGACCCCGGACGGGACGGGGCGCGGTGTCCCGGACACGGTCAGCCCGACCGGCAGCCCGGCCTCCCGCACCCGGGCGACCAGCGCGTCCAACTGGCCCAGGCCCGGCTGTGGCGCGAGATCCGGGGTGGCGGCTTTGTCGGAGGCGCCTTCGGCGCCGTCGCCGTCGTGCATCGTCAGCAGCCCCATCGCATGCCGCAGTTCGGCCATGGCCGCCCGGCCGCTCGCCTCGACCGCCAGCAGCGCCTGGCGGGCCCGGTCCGGGGTGGCCGCCATGACCTTGCGGGCGGCCCCGGCCTGGATCACCATCACGCTGACGTTGTGCGTCACCACGTCGTGCAGTTCACGGGCGATACGCGCGCGCTCCTGCTCGGCGGCGCGGCGCAACTCCTCGGCCCGCTCGCGCTCCAGCGCGGACATGCGCGCCTGGCTCTCGCCGGCCCGTAGCTGAAAGGTGCGCAGCCCGTTGGCCGCCACCACGATCGGCACCAGGATCAGCAGCGGGATGTACTCGTTCTGGACGACGGGCAGGGTGCCGTCCGCGAGCCTGCTCAGCGCGAACACCGCCACCGGCAGACTCGCCAGCGTGGCCACCCGGTAGGGGCTGTACGCCGCGGCGCCGTAGGCGGCGATCACGCAGGCGTACGAGGTGATCCTGGGCGCCTCGGCCGGCGTCAGGACGACCGCGACCGTCACGGTCCACAGCACGGCCAGCGGATACCGGCGGCGCAGCGCGAGCGGCGCCGAGGCGAGGATCGCCACGGCCGCCGGGACGAACCAGCCCCCCTGCTCGTCGGGGGACGGGGGCTCGCCCGGGGGCAGGGGCGGTACGGGTAGGGGCGCGGGCTCGGCCGGCCCGGCGGGGAACCACGGCTGGACCACGCCGTCGACGGCCTGGTCGACGGGCCCGTCCGCGTACTCCAGGGCGTACTGGAAGGCGGCGATGCCCAGGACCAGCGCCAGCACCACGTCGAAGACCAGGCCGCGGCGGGTGGGGCGGGGCAGCGGGCCGGTCGCGCGCCTCAGCGCCCCGCCCGCCCCGCGTAGCCGGTCCGCCAACGACACGTTCATCACCGGCCCATTCTCGCCACCCGACCGGGCCCGCGACATCCTCCCGCCGGTCCCCGGGGCGCCCGCCCGTACATCCGTCGCCTACATCGCAGGGATGACACCGGCCGCCCTCATCCCGGCGCGGTACCGGAAATGACCCGGCCGAGCGACGTGCCCCGGCAGGGCGCGCGCCTAGCGTCCAACCGCACCAGACGCACAGACCGAGGGAGACGAGCATGACCACGCCGGTGATCGAACTGCGGGATGTGAGCCGCGGATACGACGGGGGGCCGCCCGCGCTGGACGACGTGTCGCTGACCGTGCGGGCCGGGGAGGCCGTCGCGATCCTCGGGCCGTCCGGCAGCGGCAAGTCCACGCTGCTCAACCTGATCGCGGGCCTGGACCGGCCGGACGCCGGAACCGTCACCGTCGACCGCGTGCGCGTGGACACCCTGGGGGAGGCGGCGTCGGCGCGTTTCCGGCGCGCCACGATCGGCATGGTCTTCCAGTTCTTCAACCTGCTCGACGACCTGACCGTCGAGGACAACGTCGCCCTGCCCGCGCGGATGGCGGGCCAGTCGCGCCGCGCCGCGCACCGGCGTGCGGCCGAACTGCTCCAGTCGCTCGGCGTCGACCGGCACGCCGGCGCCTACCCGGGGCGGCTGTCCGGCGGCGAGCGGCAGCGCGTCGCGGTGGCCCGGGCACTGGTCAACCGGCCCGCGCTGCTGCTGGCGGACGAGCCGACCGGCGCGCTGGACAGCGCCGCCGGCCAGGCCGTCCGCGATCTGCTCACCGAGCTCAACGCGGCCGGGCAGACGGTGGTCCTGGTGACCCATGACCTCGCGCTGGCGCAGTCCTGCACGACGCGTACGATCCGGCTCGTCGACGGCCGGATCGCCGCAGCAGGGCACACCGCCATGGACACCACGGCGGAGGCGGCCCGATGAGCGGCCTGGGCCGGGTGGTGCGCTCGGGCGTACGCCGCCGCCGGGTGCAGAACGCCGTGATCGGGCTGGCCACCATGATGGCGGTGACCGCCTCCGTCCTGTGCGCCTCGCTGCTCGTGGCCTCCAGCGCGCCGTTCGCCGACGCCTTCGCCAAGCAGCACGGCGCGCACCTGTCCGTGCAGTACGAGGCGGCCAAGGCCACGACCGCGCAGCTGGCCGCGACCGCGGACGCCCGCGGGGTCACCGCGGCGGCCGGGCCGTTCCCGACCGCGTCGGCCACCCCCAGCCTCGACGGCCAGGAGCTGATGCCGATGTCGGTCGTCGGCCGCGCCGATCCCGGCGGCGATCCGGTCGACCGCGTCACCCTGATCCAGGGCGCCTGGGCCACCCGGCCCGGCCAGATCGTGCTCTCCGCCGAAGCCGGAGTTCCCCCTTCGCCGCTGGGCCTGCGGCTCCGCTTCCCCGGCCTGCCCGGTGACCCGACGCTGACCGTGGTCGGCGTGGCCCGCTCGGTCAGCCGCACCGCCGACGCCTGGGTGGCGCCGTCCCAGATCGCCTCGCTGACCGCGCCCGGCGCGCGGCCCGGCTACCAGATGCTCTACCGGTTCGCGGCGGCGGACACCGGCGCCCGGATCGCCGCGGGGCGCGCGGCGGTGACGGCGGCGGTGCCCGCCGGGGCCCAGGCCGGCGCCCAGTCCTGGCTCACCGTCAAACGGGAAGCCGAGCAGGAGACCGCGCTGTTCGTGCCGTTCCTCGTCGCCTTCGGCGTGCTCGGCCTGATCATGGCGGTACTGGTCGTGGGCAATGTGGTGGCCGGCGCGGTCGGCGGTGGGCTGCGGCGGATCGGCGTCCTCAAGGCCCTCGGGTTCACCCCGGCCCAGGTCGTACGCGCCTACATGGCCCAGGCCCTGATCCCGGCCGCGTTCGGCACGGTGGTCGGCGTCGTCGCGGGCACCCTCCTGACCGGTCCCGTCCTGTCCCAGGCCGAAGAGGCCTACGGAACCGCGGCGTTGGCCATCACCCCGTGGGTTGTCGGCGGCGTGGCCGCCGGGGCGCTCGGTCTGGTGGCGGCGACCTCGTGGGCGAGCGCCGCGCGGGCCGGGCGGCTCCGGGCCGTCGACGCGCTCGCCGTCGGCCGCTCCGCGCGCCCGAGCCGCGGCCGGGCGGCGGTCCGGCTGACCGCACGGCTCCCGCTGTCCCGCCCGCTCGGCCTCGGCCTGGCCCGCCCCTTCGCCCGCCCCGCCCGCGCGGCCGCGATGGTCGCGGCCATCGCCTTCGGGGCCACCGCCGTCACCTTCGCCGTGGGCCTGGCCAGTTCGCTGAACCGGGTGCAGGACGCCAGGGACCACGACAACGCCGACGTCACCATCGACGCCATGCCGGCCCCCGACCCGAACGGCGGGCCCGGGCCAAACGGCGGGCCGCCCGGGCCGCACCGCAAGGGCCCGGGCGGCCCGCCGCGGATCACCGCCGACCCCGCCGCGATCACCGCGGCGATCAAGGCCCAGCCCGGGACACGTGTGTACTACGCCACCGCCACCACCCAGGTGACCATCGCCGGGCTGTCCGGCTCCTCCGACCTCCACACCTTCGCCGGGGACTCCTCCTGGGCCAACTACCAGAAGGTCTCCGGCAGGTGGTTCGACAAGCCCGGCGAGGCCGTCGTACCGACCCAGTTCCTCGCCGCCACCGGTACACGGCTCGGGGACACCGTCACCCTGAACCACCACGGCACGACGGTCCGGGTCCGGATCGTGGGAGAGGTCTTCGACCCGCGGAACCAGGGCATGAACGTCCTCACCGACGCCGCGACGACCGCCCCCGCGAGCACTCCCGCCGACAGCTACCGCATCACCCTCAAACCCGGCACGGACGCGACCGCTTACGTCACCGCCCTGAACTCCGCGCTCAGCGGGCTGGACGTCACCGCGCACGCCGGCCCCTCCGGCGGCGAGAGCGAGATGATCGTCGTCATCGACGCGCTGGCCGCCCTCCTCACCCTGATGCTCGTCGCCGTCGCCGGCACGGGCGTGCTCAACGCGGTCGTCCTCGACACCCGCGAACGCGTCCACGACCTTGGCGTCCACAAGGCGCTCGGCATGACCCCGCGGCAGACCGTCGCGATGGTCCTCGCCTCGGTCGTCGCGGTGGGGCTGGCGGGCGGCGCCCTCGGCGTCCCGGCGGGCCTGGCCCTGCACTCGGCGATCGTCCCCGCCATGGGCGACAGCGCCGGCCTTACCCTCCCCACCACGGCCATCGACGTCTACACCCCGCCCGAGCTGCTCCTGCTCGGCCTCGGCGGCCTGCTGATCGCCGTCACCGGGGCGCTGCTCCCGGCGGGTTGGGCCGCCCGGACCCGTACGGCCACGGCGCTGCGCACGGAGTAAGCGGAAGAGAACGGGGGCGGGCGCGGGGCGGGCGCGGAGCCGGCCCGGGTCCGCCCCCGCGCCCGCTGCGCGAAGAGCGCCTCCAGCGCCTGGCCGACGCTGTCGGCGGCGGCCTCGTCGTGGAGAACGACGAACAGGTGGTGGTCCGAGTGGCGCCCCGGCTAATCGCCTCTGGGCCGGCAGGCGGCGCAGTGCGGTCGGTGTGCTGCCCACGTGGTCACGCATGGTGCGGCACAGGTGTGCCTGGTCGGAGAAGCCCAGGTCCGCGGCGAGCACGCCGGTGGTGGGCTCCGTCGACGACGATGTCCGCCGCTGTCGGCTCAGAACAATACGACGCCGATCAGAATCGCGATGACGAAGGCCAGGAGACCGGCGATCAGGCTCACCACCCTCGGCCGGCGCCGGACGAGTTCGCGGGCGCCTCGCCGCTGTGCGGGGGCCTGTCGGCGCCCGCGGTCCGGGCGGGGGGCGGACTGCGCGGCGGGCGGCGGCAGGCGGTACGTGGCCACGGAGGGCGCCTCGGGCGCACCGGGCGGCGCGGCTGCCGGTGCGGCCGTCGGCCCGGTCGCGAAGACCTGGGCGTGCGGGGGCGGCCCCGGCATGGGGGCGGGGGCGGGCTGCGGCATGGGTTCCGGGCGGCCCTGCCAGGCGCCCGAGCCGAACCAGTCGGCCACGTGCTGCGCGGTGGGGCGGTCCTCGGGCTGCTTCGCGAGCATCCCGAGCAGGTAGTTCTCGAACGCGGGCGGCAGGCCGACGCCCCGCCGGCTGGGCGGCACCGGCGCCGCGTCGACGTGCTGGGCGAGCGTGGCGGCGGAGGTGTCGGCCTGGAACGGCGGGTTGCCGGTGAGCAGTTGGTAGAGCAGACAGCCCAGGGAGTACACGTCGGAGGCGGGGCTCGCGGGCTGCCCCAGGGCGCGCTCGGGGGCCAGGTAGAGGCTGGTGCCGATGATCTGCCCGGCCGTGGTGAGCGCGGTGGCGGGGTCGTCGACGAACCGGGCGATCCCGAAGTCACCGATCTTGACCGTGCCGTCGGCGTCGGACATCAGGTTGCCCGGCTTGATGTCCCGGTGGACGATCCCCGTGCGGTGCGCGGAGGCCAGCCCCGCGCCCGCCTGGGCGGCGATGACGGCCACCCGCTCCGCGCGGAGCGCGCCCTGGGCGGTCAGCTCCTGGGCCAGGCTCTGGCCTTCGACGAGCTCCATCACCAGATAGAAGCGGCCGTCACGCGCCCCGAAGTCGAACACCCCCACGATGTTGGGGTGGCTCAGCCGGGCCGCCGTCTGCGCCTCCAGCCGGAAGCGGGCCGCCGCCTGCGAGTCGGGGTCGTCCCCGAGCAGCAGCTTGACGGCCACGGTCCGTCTCAGCACTTCGTCGGTGGCCTGCCAGACCTCGCCCATCCCGCCGCGGCCTATGGACGTCTCCAACCGGTACCGATCCGCCACCAGCACGTGTGCACCAACCTCGATCCTGATCGATCCTGAGCAAACCGACGCCGACGGACGACTGCACCGTACGAGGAGATGGGTGGTGGGGGGACCGCGACGGAATCAGGGTACCGACCGCGGCTGCTGAGGTGAGGTCTTCGCCGTCCGGGGCGGACCGGCAAGGCACCGGAGGCGGGTGTGATGTACATCACCCAGGCTGGGTGCCATCCGAAGCCGCTGATCAATGGCGGCTGAAGTGGCGCGGCCCGCGCGCTCCGCTGCGCTGCGTGTTGGGTGCGCGTTGGCTCCGCTGCGCTTCGCTGTGCCTCCGCGTCGTCTCGCGGCATTCGGGTCACGCGGGTGCGGCTTTCGTCTCGGACCCTCCGGGTCCAAAGCGCCGGCAGGAGGAGGGAAGGGGGCGGCCGGCCCGGTGTCCCGATTCCCTGGCCCGGCGGGCGGCTGAGCTCAAGACGCTCCGCTGCGCTCTGCCGCAGCTGCTGCCGCGCGGTGGCAAGTCGGTCAGTCGGCTCTCCCCCCACCCCCTCTTAGAAAAACGATTGATGCAGTACTTGATGCAGAGCAAGCACTTTTTTAAGAGGGGGTGGGGGGAGGCCCCGAACCGGACCGGCTTCTACCGCTCCGGGTGACCATCCGCCGTTCCGCCGTTCCGCCGTTCGTGGCGCTCCTCACGCCCTCGGTCCAGCGCACCGCTGTACTGACCGGCCCGCCCCCGCGCGGCAGCAGCCGCAGCGGAGCCGGTCTTGAGCTCAGCCACCCGCCGGGCCAAGGAATCGGGACACCGGGTCGGCCGTCCCCTCAAACCTCAGTAGCCTGCCGGTATGCGAGCGGTGGGCGGAGTGGACAGAACGGACTTGACGGGGCGGGCGCGGCTGCGGGAGGCGGCGCTCGAGCTGTTCGCCGAGCGGGGGTTCGAGGCCACGTCCACGCGGGCGGTGGCGGCCGCCGCCGGGCTCTCCCCGGCCCTGGTGACCCGCCACTTCGGCTCCAAGCAGGGGCTGCGGGCGGCGGTGGACGACTATGTACTCGGGCGGATCGGCGAGGCGTTGGGCGGCCTTGACGCGGAGGGCGCGGACGGCGGTGCGCTGATGGCCTCGCTGGGTGAGGTCTCGGCGCGGCTGTTCGGGGCCGATCCGGTACTGCGCGGCTATCTGCGGCAGGCGCTGCTGGAGGACAGCGAGGCGAGCGCGGCGCTGTTTGGGCGGCTGCTGAGCGGGGCGCGCGGGGAGCTGGAGCGGCTGCGGAAGGCGTCCCTCGAGGCCACGGCCCTTCGGGCGGACGAGGAGTGGGCGCCGTTCCAGCTGCTGTGCCTGATCCTCGGGCCGCTGCTGCTGGAGCGGGTCATGCAACCGAACCTGAACGAGCCGATGTTCGCCCCCGAGGTGCTGGCCCGCCGCAGCGCCGCCAATCAAGGGCTGCTGCTCCACGGCCTGTTCGGCCCCGACGGTACGTAGGGCCCGCCCGAGGGTGGATACGGGGGGCAGCCCTACCGCGCAAGTGTTCGCCTGTACACCATCCTCAACGCATGAACACCAAGCCTTCCGCTCCACCCCGGCTCGCCTGGCTGGACAACCTCCGTATCGCCGTGACCGTCCTCGTCGTGGTCCATCACGCCGCCCAGGCGTACGGCCCCGCCGACTGGTGGTACGTCGAGGGCCGGCCGCGCTCCGGCGCGCTGGCCACGCTGTCCGCACTGGACGGCACATTCGCGATGAGCCTGTTCTTCTTCGTCTCGGCCTACTTCGTGCCCGCCTCGTACGAACGCCACAGCGCCCGCGCGTTCCTGACGTCCCGGCTGCGGCGGCTCGGCATCCCGCTGGTCGTCGGGGCGCTGACGATTGTGCCGGGGCTGATGTACGCGCACTACGTCCACTACCGCGGCTACGCCCCGATCTCCTACCCCCGCTACTTCACCGACGTCTATCTGGGGCTCGGGGAGAAGCCGGCCGACTGGAGCGGGCCGTCCTGGCCGGATCTGCAGTTCGCGCACCTGTGGTTCATCCAGAACCTGCTGGCCTACAGCGCCCTGTATCTGGTGTGCCGACAGGCGGCCCGGCTGCTGCGGCGGCGTACGGACCGCGGCGCCGCGCGCCGGGAGGGCGGCCGGGTGCCGGGGCACGGCGCGCTCGCGCTGCTGACCGTGGTGCTCGCGGCGGCCACCTACGCCGTACGGCTGCGCTACCCCCTGGACACCCGGGTGCCCTTTCTGGACTTCCTACAGGTGGAGCCCGCCCGGCTGCCGCTCCAGGGGGCTTCTTCCTGTTCGGTGTGGTGGCCCACCGCTACGGCTGGTTGGAGCGCTTTCCCGCCCGGACCGGCCGGATCTGGCTGGCGGGCGGACTCGCCGGGGCGGCCCTGCTGTTCGCCGTCGGCCCGGACGCCGACTGCTTCGCCCCGGGAGGCTCAGGATGGCGGTCCGCGCTGTGGTCGCTGTGCGAGAGCGCCCTGTGCGTGGCGCTGTGCGTCGGGCTGCTCACCCTCTTCCGCGAGCGCTGCGCGGGCTCGGGGCGGCTCCGCCGTGAGCTGGCGGCCGGTTCGTACGCCGTCTACATCATCCATGTGCCGATCGTCGTGGCCGTGCAGTTCGCCCTGGGGAGCGACGGCCTTCCGGCGCTCGGCGCCTGGGCCCTAACGGCGGTCCTGGCGCTGGGTGCGGCGTTCCCGGCCGCGGCGGGGCTGCGCCGGCTGCCCGGGTTCCGCTCGGTGCTGTGAGGCCGCTGCCGGGGGCGGCCGGGACGGGGTCAGCGCTGGCCGGTGCCGCTGCCGGGGCCGGGCTCCGTCCGGGACCGGATGACATCGCCGGGCTCGGCCCGGATCACGCGGTGTCCGGACCCGTCCTCGGAGACGGCGGGCTGGTCGTCGGGGTTCATCGCCTTGGCCTCGCTCTTGAGGATGCGGGCCGACTTGCCCATGGAGCGGACCAGGTCCGGGAGTTTCTTGGCCCCGATGACGACGATGACGACGATGAGGAGGAGCGACAGCTCACTTATCCCGAGCATCGGTACCTGCTTTCTTCGCGGGGTGGTGGGGTGGGGGCGAAGCCAGGGCCGGCGGGACCCCGTGTGAAGGCGGGACGTCAGACGCCGACCCCGTAGTCGGAGGCGATGCCCGACAGGCCGGAGGCGTAACCCTGGCCGACTGCGCGCGCGGAACTTCCGCCGCCTTTGGGCAGGGAAACTCCCACGATCTCCTCCTGTGTTTCGATGGGCCGCTGTTTCGGTTGGCCGCGAATCCGGCCCGGACTTAAAATCTACAGCACTGTAGAAGAGTTGTGGGGGCTGTGTGCGATCGCCGAGGATGTACGGTCCTCTGGCGGCCGGTCGCGAGCGGCGCGTCGTGGCGCGGCGCGGCGTAGCGGAGGGAGACGGAATGTGAGGCACGACCCCTTGGACCCGGAGAAGGACGGCCCCAGCCCGCGTTCTCGCCGACGCGGGCAGGGCGAGCTGGAGGCGCAGGTCCTGGAGGTGCTGTGCCGGGCGGGCGGCCCGGTCACGGCGGCCTGGGTGCAGGAGCGGCTCGAGGGCGACCTGGCGTACACGACGGTGATGACGATCCTGTCCCGGCTGCACACCAAACAGGCCGTGGCGCGGGAGCGGGTGGGCCGGTCGTTCGTCTGGCGGGCCGAGGCGGACGAGGCGGGCCTCGCCGCGCTGCGGATGCGCCGGGTGCTGGACGGGCAGGACGACCGGGGGGCCGTGCTGGCGAGCTTTGTGACAGGGTTGTCGGCGGACGATGAGCGGCTGCTGCGGGGCCTGCTGAGCGAGGCCGCGGAGGAGCCGGAGGACTGACCCATGGGCATGTTCGTCTTCCTCCCGCTGGTGTTGCCGCTGACGGCGCTGCCGATCGCGCGCCTGGCCGAGCAGCATCTGCATCCGCGCGCCGCCACCCGCCTGCTGTCGCTGGTCGGGGGCGTGCTCGCGCTGTGCTCGACGCTGTGCCTGGTGCTGCTGGTCGTCGTCGGCACGGCCCAACTGCCGGGCAATCCGCTCCCGGACGGCTGGTCCGACCCCGAGGTGCGGGCGGCGGTGCCGTACGACGAGGTGGCCGGGAAGGCCGCGATCGGCGCGCTGGCCGTGGTGGCCGCCGGCTGTACGGCCACCCTGGTGCGGCATGTGACGGTGCGGCGGCGGGCCCAGGCGGCGCTGGTCGGCATGCCGGAGTCGCCGGTCGCGGTGCTGCCCGACGGCAAGGCGTATGCGTACGCCCTGCCCGGCGGGCCCGGCGCGTGCCGCGCGCGGGGGCGGATCGTCGTCTCCACCGCGATGCTGGAGTGTCTGAACGCGGGTGAACGGCAGGCGCTGATCGCGCATGAGCGGGCTCATCTGGCCGGACGGCATCATCGCTACCTTCTGGTGGCCCAGTTGGCGGCGCGGGCGAACCCCCTGCTGCACGCGCTGCGGGGCGCGGTGGCCTACTGCGCGGAGCGGTGGGCGGACGAGGAGGCGGCCGGGGCGGTGGGGGACCGCAGGGTGGTGGCGCGGGCGGTCGGCAAGGCGGCGCTGGTCTCGCGGGGCACGCCCGTGCCGACGCTGGCGGGGTTCGCCGCTCCGGGGCCCGTGCCGCGGCGGGTGGCCGCGCTGCTGGGCCCGGTGCCGCCCGCGTGCCGGTGGCCGCCCGCGGCCACGGCGGCGGGTCTTGCCGCCTGGATCGCGGCCGCCGGCACCGCCGCGTCCGCGCTGTCCTCGGCGAACGCGACGGTGGCGCTGTTTCTCGTCCTGCACGCGGCCACCCCGCTGTGACCGACGGGCCGCTCCTGCGGGTTTTTTACAGGTCGAACTCGGCCGGCGGCAGCTCCAGGGCGAAGCAGGCCTCGCGGACGAGGGCCTGCTCGGTCTTGTCGAAGTTGCCGTCGGCGCCGCCGATGATGATGCCGATCTGGATGACGGCCCGCGCCTCGGCGGGCTTCTTCTTCGCCTTGGCGACCTCCTGCAACAGGCTGACCTTGCCGAAGGCGAAGTCGGCGGTGATCTTGTTGAGGTAGTCGTTGAAGCGGCGCTGCAGGTCGTCCGAGGGGAAGTTCTGCAGCACCTCGTTGGTGGCGATGAGCTGGGCGACGCGCTGCCGCTCGGACGGGTCGACGCTGCCGTCGGCCGCCGCGACCAGGGCGCACATCGCCATGCTCGCGTCGCGGAACGCACCGCTCTTCAGGTCGTTCTTCTTCGCGACGAGCTGGGTCTGCATCGTCTGGGCGGAATCCTTGATGCGATCCCACAGGGCCATGAGAACTCCGTATGTGTGTTGTTTCTACAGTGGTGTAAAAACTAGCAGGGTGCGGTCGAGGTGAGTCTGCGTGATGGCCACCGTAGTCCCGGACAGGAATGCTTTACCATCTCTTTACGTTGAATGAGCGATGAACCCGAGCAAAGAAAAGGAGCGGCGGACCCGCCATGGGTGAACCTCCCAGTACCGGCCGTGCCATCCCCCGTCGGCAGTCGAGCGGTGAGTGGGGGGTGGCGCGGTGACCGAGGTCCTGCTGCTCCTGCTGGCGCTGCTCCTCACCCTGACCTGCGCGGTCTTCGTGGCCGCCGAGTTCTCGCTGACCACGGTCGGGCGCGGTGAGCTCGAGCGTGCGGTCGAGGCGGGCGAGCGCGGTGCCGAGGGCGCGCTGGCGGCTGTCCGCCGGCTGACCTTCCAGCTGTCCGGCGCCCAGCTGGGCATCACCGTCACCTCCCTGGTGATCGGCATGCTCGCCGAGCCGTCCCTGGCCGTGCTGCTGCACGGCCCGCTGCGCGCCGTCGGCCTGGGCGGGGCCGCCTCGTCGGTGGCCACCGTGCTGGGCGTGGCCCTGTCCACCGTGGTGCTGATGGTGGTCGGCGAGCTGGTCCCCAAGAACTGGGCCATCTCCCGCCCGCTGGCCGTGGCCAAGGTCGTGGCGGGCCCGCAGCGCGGCTTCACCGCCGCCTTCTCCCCGTTCATCCGCCACCTCAACAACACCGCCAACCGCTTCGTACGCCGCCTCGGCCTGGAGCCCGCCGAGGAACTGGCCGGCGCCCGTACCCCCGAGGAGCTGGTGGCCCTGGCCCGCCACTCCGCCGCACAGGGGGCCATCGAGCCGGACTCGGCCGAGCTGTTCGTCCGCACGCTCCACCTGGGCGAGCTGACCGCCGAGAACGTGATGACCCCGCGCGTGGACGTCCAGGCCCTGGAGGCCCACGCCACCGCCGTCGACGCGGCCAACCTCACCTTCGCCACCGGCCTGTCCCGCTTCCCCGTCTACCGCGACAGCCTGGACGAGGTCATCGGCACCGTCCACATCCGCGACGTCCTCGCCCTGGACGCCGCCAAGCGCGCCGCCACCCCCGTCACCGACCTGATCACACCGCCACTGCTGGTGCCCGACACCCTGCCCGTCGGCACCCTGTTGCAGCGCCTGCGCGCCGAGCGCGTCATGGCCGTGGTCATCGATGAGTACGGCGGCACCGCCGGAGTCGCCACCGTCGAGGACGTCGTCGAGGAGGTCATCGGCGAGGTCCGCGACGAACACGACCCCCTGGACCCCCCCGACCTGCTGCCCGCGCCCGCCACCGACGACGGCCGCGCCGTCTGGGAGGCCGACGGCGGCGTCCGCCTCGACGAGCTCGCCGGCATCGGCCTCGCCGCGCCCGACGGCCCGTACGAGACCCTGGCCGGGCTGCTCGCCACCCGCCTGGGGCGCATCCCCGACGAGGGCGACACCGTCCATCTCGACGGCTGGGACCTGACCGTCCTCGACGTCGACCACCACCGCGCCGACCGCGTGACCATCACCGCCCCGGCGCGGCCCGCCACCGAGAAGGCCGAGAAGGCCGCGAAGGCCGAGAAGGCCGAGAAGGAGGAGGCCCGATGACCGTCCTTCAGCTGGCCATCGGCGCCCTCACCCTGCTCACCAACGCCTTCTTCGTCGGCGCCGAGTTCGCCCTGATCTCGGTGCGCCGCAGCCAGATCGAACCCGCCGCCCAGGCCGGCGGGCGGCGGGCCCGCACCGTGCTGTGGGCGCTGGAGCACCTGTCCGCCCTGCTGGCCACCGCTCAGCTGGGCATCACCATCTCCTCGCTGGTCCTGGGCGCGGTCGCCGAACCGGCCATCGCGCATCTGCTGGAGCCCGGCTTCGACGCGGTGCACGTCCCGCAGGCCCTGGTGCACCCGATCGCCTTCGTCCTGGCCCTCACCGTGGCCACGTATCTGCACATGCTCATCGGCGAGATGGTCCCCAAGAACATCGCCCTCGCCGCCCCCGAGCGCACCGCGCTGCTGCTCGGCCCGCCCCTGGTGGCCGTCACCCGCGCGCTGCGCCCCGTCGTCTTCGGCATCAACGCCTTCGCTAACACGCTTCTGCGGCTGCTGAAGGTCGAGCCCAAGGACGAGGTCGAGTCGGTCTTCACCGACGACGAGCTCATCCGGCTGGTCCGGGACTCCAGCGCCGCGGGGCTGCTGGACCCCTCCGGCAGCGAGCGGCTGCGCGACGCCCTGGAGCTGGGCACCCGGCGGGTCGGCGACATCCTGGTGCCGCTCGACGAGATGGTCACCGTCGGCCCCGAGGTCACCCCCGACCAGATGGAGCGCGCCGCGGCCGCCTCCGGCTACTCCCGGCTGCCGGTGATCGGCCCGGCCGGGGCGGTGCTCGGCTATCTGCACATCAAGGACACCCTCGGGGCGGCCGACCGGGACAAGCCCTTCCCGCGCACCGCCCTGCACACCGTCACCCGCGTACCCGCCGGCACCCCGCTGGACGACACCCTCACCGCGATGCGCGGCGCGGGCACCCATCTGGCGGCGGTGACCGGTGACGACGGCGGCGCGGTGCTCGGCTTCGTCACCATGACGGATGTCCTGGACGAGCTCGTAGGCGTCTAAGTATGTGGACGCTGTCTTGCATATGAGACAGCGAGTCTGGAGGATGAGCCGACAGCGGACACAGATATGGGTACAGACACGGGCAGGAGTGGGGAACGGGAGATGGGAGTGGGGTCCTCGGCACTGCTGGTGTCGGCCGGCGTGGCCTCGGGGCTCGCCGGCTCGATCGCCGGTCTGGCCTCGCTGTTCAGCTATCCGGCGCTGCTCGCGGCCGGTCTGCCGCCCGTGGCCGCCAATGTGACCAACACGGTGGCGCTGTTCTCCAACACCGTGGGCACCGCGGCCGGATCCCGGACCGAACTGCGCGGCCAGCGCGCCCGCCTGCTGCGGCTGGGCGTCCTCGCCGCGCTCGGCGGCGCGGTCGGGGCCGCGCTGCTGCTCGGCACCCCGTCATCGGCCTTCGAAGCGGTCGTGCCGTGGCTCATCGCGCTCGGCTCGGTGCTGATCCTGGTCCGTGACCCGCTGCGCCGCCTGGTCACCTCCCGGGCGCGAGGTGACCGGTCGGCGGCTTCCGCGGCCCGCCCCACGCTCCCCATGGCCTGCGCGGTCCTGCTGGTCGGCCTGTACGGCGGATACTTCGGCGCGGCCTCCGGCGTGCTGATGCTGGCCGTGCTCTCGCTCTCCGCCGCCGCCGGCGAACCGCTTCCGGTCACCAACGCCGTCAAGAACATGGCCACCGGTGCGGCGAACGTGACCGCCGCGGTCGCCTACGCCTTCGTCGCGCCGGTGCACTGGGGCGCCGCCGTGGCGCTCGGCGCCGGCGCCCTCGTCGGCAGCTGGGTGGGGCCCGTGATCGTACGGCGGCTGCCCGAGACCCCCCTGCGGATCGCCATCGCCCTGGCCGGTCTCGGTCTCGCCGTCAGCCTGTGGTACCAGGGCAGGTGACCTGCCCCACCCGCCCTGCGCGGCTCAGCCGGGCACGTCCATGCGCTGGGTGCCGACCACCGACAGCAGCCGCAGCGCCTCCTCGGCCGGCGTGCCGGGCGTGGCGGTATAGATGACGACCTGCTGGTCCCGGTCGGCGATGTCCAGTACATCGCAGTTGACGGTGACCGGGCCCACGAGCGGGTGGTGGAAGGTCTTGCACAGGGTGGGCTCGGGGCACACGTTGTGGGAGTCCCACAGCTGGGCGAACTCCTCGCTCCCGTCGCGCAGCTCCCGCACCAGCTCGGCCACCTCCGGGTCCTCGGGGTAGCGGGCCGCGACGGCGCGCAGGCGCCGGGCCGAGGTCCGGGCGAACTCGTCGGTGTCGGTGTCCGACAGGCCGTACAGCCGCCGCCCGTCCGGGTGCGGCCCGAGGAAGGCCCGCCGGATCAGATGGCGGTCGCGGCGCGGAATGGCGGAGAAGTCCTCCATGAGGGCGGCGGCCAGCGCGTTCCACGCGATGACCTCGTACGTCGCGGACATCACGATCGCCGCGGCCTGCGGCAGCCGGTCCAGCAGATCGACGATGGACTGCCGTACCTCGCGCGAGGGCCCGGGCGGCGGGCCCGGGGGAGCGCCCGCGAGGTAGTGGAGGTGGTCGCGCTCGGCGTCCACGAGACGCAGGGCGCGCGCGAGTCCGGCCAGTACCTCGCGGGACGGGCGTGGGGCGCGGGCCTGTTCCAGCCGGGTGTAGTACTCGGTGGAGATGAACGCCAGCTGCGCCACCTCCTCGCGGCGCAGCCCCGGGGTACGGCGCCGGGGCCCGGCGGGCAGTCCCACGTCGGCGGGGGTGATCCGCTCGCGCCTGCTGCGCAGGAAGTCCGCCAGTTCTCGTCTGTCCACGCCCCCAGTGTGCGCGGGCGCCGCCGCTCCCAGCCAGGTACCGCCGGTGCCTGGATAGGCCATGGCGCCGGGCGCAGGCTCGGGGACATGAACGACACACCGAACAACACCACCCCGATCGCCCCGGCCCCCGCCCCGCCGCTGGGCCTGCTGTCCGGCAAGGCCGTTCTCGTGACCGGCGCCGGGCGCGGCATCGGCGCCGCCGCGGCGCGGCTGTTCGCCCGGGAGGGCGCCAAGGTGCTGCTCGCGGCCCGTACGGAGGACCAGCTCAAGGCGGTGACCGAGGAGATCGGGGCGGCGGGCGGCACCGCGGACCATGTGGTGTGCGACCTGGCCGACCCGACCAGTGTCCGGGCCGCCGTGGAGCGGGCCGTGGAGCAGTACGGGCGCCTCGACGCCGCCTTCAACAACGGCGCGACGGGCGTGCCGCCGGGCCCGCTGGACCAGGTGCGGGAAGAGGACTTCGACCACGTCTACGCCGTCAACCTCAAGGCCGTCTGGGTGGCCATGGCCGCCGAGGTCGCGGCCATCCGCGCCACCGCCGGGACGGGCGCCATCGTCAACACCTCCAGCGTCGGCGGTCTGATGGGCAACCCCCAACTGCCCGCGTACGGCGCCATGAAGCGGGCGGGCAACAGCCTCACCGAGTCGGCCGCCGTCACGTACGGCCCCGAAGGCATCCGCGTCAACGCCATCGCGCCGGGCACCACGCTCACCGAAATGTTGCACGACTGGGAGGCGGAGTCCCCCGGCATCATCGAGCAGCTCAACTCCCGGACCCCGCTGCGCCGCGCCGCCGACCCGGACGAGATCGCTCAGGCCGCCGCCTGGCTGCTCAGCGACCGCTCGTCGTATGTGACCGGCACGGTCCTCAGGGTCGACGGCGGCATGCTGGCCTGAGGCGGGCGGGGCCTCACCCCGTGCCGGACGGGGAGGGCCGGGCCGTGGGCCGGTCCGGGCGCACGGAGAACGCCGTGTCCCCGACCGTCGCCACGATCGCGTCCTTGATGAGCGACACGCTCGGCGGGGTGGCCACCTTCCCGCCCCCGAGGTCGCTCGGTGTGGCGGTGCGCCACGCCTCCTCCCCGCTCTTGGTGTCCAGAGCCAGCAACCGGCCGAAGCGGTTGCAGAAGTACAGCCGTCCGTACTTCTTGGACACCACCGGCGCGGACAGGTTCTCCATGTCCGTCGTCGTCCGCCACAGCCGCCGGCCGGTGTCCGCGGACACGGCACTGATCATCCCGTTGGCCCGGACGAAGTAGACGACACCGTTCAGCAGGGTGGGCGAGCCGTACATGATGTGGGACAACGCGGTCCGCTTGGTCTCGCCGGTGCGCGGGTCCACCCGGATCAGGGCGTTGTACGGCCGTTCGAATCCCGAGTCGTACACGTCCTTCGCGGTCTGCGGCGCGAGGAACAGGGGCTGCCCCTTGAAGGCGCCGAGGGTCAGCGCCTTGCGGGGGAGGGTGGCGAGTTCGCGCTGGGTGCCGTCGGCGGGGTCGAGGCGCAGCAGGGTGTACGGGCCGTCGACGGCCAGCCCGTGCCTGTCGACGGGTGAGCAGAGGGCGTACGGGACGCCGCCCAGCGCGGTCGGCTCGCAGAAGGCCCCCGCCCGCGCCGGCGACCGCCACAGCAGTTCCCCCGACGTCCCGTAGGCGATGAGCTCCTGCTCCCCGTCAGACAGCGTCAGCACTCCGTCGGAGAACAGGTCCGCCGACGCGGACCCGCTGATCTGCTTCTCCCACCGCTGTTCCTTGGCGTCGGCGTCCAGCGCCACCACCTGTCGGCCCTTCTCCGCCGACTTCTGGTAGACGTAGACGACCCCGTCCCGCACCCCGATCGGCCGCGCCTGCTGGGGGGTGTCGCCCCATCGCCCCTGGATGTGACCGGTGGCGGCGTCGACCGCCGCGACGGTGAATCCCGTTCCGGCGCAGTACAGGACGGTGGCGCCGGACACACACCCGGACTGTCCGTAGACCAGAGGGGGGCCCGGGGCTGCGACATGCAGCGACGTACGCCAGGGGCGCCAGCCCTTGGGCAGCCCTGCGGTGGGCGCGGACTCGGTGGCCCTGTCCTGCGGCGTGGGCGAGTCCGTGGCGAACATCACCGCCGCGACGGTCAGCCCGGCGAGGGCCAGGGCCGTGCCGACGGCGGTGAGGATCAGCCGCCCGCGGCGACGCCGCCCGGCGGCGGCCTCGCCGGGGAGCCGGGGCGGCGGGGCTTTGGGGGCTCCTTCGGCGTTGGGCCCTTCGGCGTTGGGCCCTTCGGTGGTCGGCCTGTCAGCGGTCGAGGGGGCCGCGGCGGCGAAGTCCGGCAGCGCTTCGAGCATGCGGTGCAGCTCGGCCAGGTCGGGCCGCTTGGCCGGCTCCTTGTCCAGGCAGCGTTCGGCGATCCGCACGAGCGGCCCCGGGACCCCGTCCAGCGTCGGCCGCTCGTACATCACCTGATAGCCCGACACATACGGGCTGTCGGAGTCGAACGGCCCGACGCCCCTGGCCGCGTACACCAGCAGCGACCCCAGCGAGAACACATCCGAGGCCGCGGTGACCCCCCGGGGCGTGCGCAGTTGCTCCGGCGACATGAAGGGCGGGGTGCCCAGCACCCTCCCGATGGTGACGGTCAGCGTCTGGTTGTCGGCGGCGCGCGAGATGCCGAAGTCGATGACGCGCGGCCCGTCCTCGGCCATCAGGATGTTGGAGGGCTTCAGGTCCCGGTGCACCACCCCGACCTGGTGGATGTCGCGCAGCGCCTCGACGAGACCCAGCCCCAGCGTCCGCAATGTCCGCCCGTCCAGCGGGCCTTCCTTGCGTACGACTTGGGACAGGGTGGGCCCGGGCACGTACAGCGTGGCCATCCAGGGCCGTTCGGCATCCGGGTCGGCGTCCACCACGGGAGCGGTGAACGCCCCGCTCACCTTGCGCGCCGCCGCGACCTCCTGCCGGAAACGCGTCCGGAACTCCTCGTCCTGCGCGTACTGCTGGTGCACGAGCTTGACCGCGACATACCGCCCCGAGGCCGAGCGCCCGAGATAGACCACGCCCATGCCGCCCGCGCCGAGCCGGTCGACCAGGGCGTAGCCGCCTATGGATTCAGGATCCCCGGTACTCAGGGGCATTGCCCGTCCTCTTTCCCGTCGCCCGAACGCCTGTGCCCGCACTACATTAGGCTGGGCGGGACCGCGCGAGCGCCCGGCCACGCCCAAGTCGCCGACGAGTCGTTACAAGCGGGGCATGGGCGCGACGTCAGCCCGCTGCCGCATGGCAGAAGCGGCAGCCGTCCCAGTACGGCAAGGCGCCCAGCACGCGGTGCGGTACGCACGAAGCGACCGCGGCCTCGCCGGGCCCGGGGAAGACGCCGCCGTCACGGCGTACGGCGCCGGCCGGGTCGAACGCCTCGACCATGGCCTTGAACCGCCGCAGATACCCCTCCGCGAACGGCGGCTCGTACCCCAGCTCGTCCCAGCGGTGCCGGCGCAGGGCGAGGTCCACCGCACGCACCACGAAGCCCTTGGCCCGGGCCCGCTCGGCGGGGGTCGACCCCCAGTCGATCTCCTCCAGGTCGAACCCGACGGCCCCGCGCCCCATGACGTTCTGGTCCTGGAGGGTCAGGAGGGCGGCGAAGCGGTGGTCCCAGGCGTCGCGCGCGAGATCGGAGACGGCGAGCGTCAGGACGTCGACGAAGACGTCCGTACCGCCGTTGGACAGGGAGAGGCCGTCGCCGCCGCCCCGGAACACGTTTCCCACCCGCGTCACGGTACGCAGAGCTCGGGCCGTCGCGAGGGCTCAGGGGTGCATGCGAGCGCCCTTGAGCACCTTGTCGACCGCGTTGCGCGGCCCGTACACGGCAAGCCCCACCAGGTCCAGCTGGTCCCTCGGCACGGCCCGTACCGCCGCGCGGTTGTCCCGGTCGTTGCTGGTGGCGAAGAGGTCGGAGGTGAACACCGCCCGGGGAAGTGAGCGGGACAGCGCGCGGGCGTGCGCCGCGGTCAGCGTCTCCTTCGTCCCCTCGAAGACCAGGACGGGCTGGCGGAACATCGGCAGGTACGGGGTGCCGTCGGCGTCGGCGTACGGTTCGCCGATCACTTCGGGCAGCTCCGAGCCCAGGCCGCTGACCAGGAACGCGGTCACATTCAGCCGCTGCCAGGGCTGCAGATCCTCGCGCAGCACAACGGCGATCTTCGTGTCGAAACGTACGGGCGTGGTCTCAGTCGTCATGCTCCGAGGCTGCCGACCGCCCCGCCGTATCGTCTTGTACGTTTCTTGCATGGTGTCCCGGCACGAGGTATTCGCGTGGCGCCCGCAGGTCCCGGGCGTCGTGGAGGTCTTCCACGCCCATTTCACCGAGCACGCGTACCCGATGCACGTCCACGACGTGTGGACCTTGCTGATCGTCGACAACGGCGCGGTCCGCTACGACCTGAACCGCCGCGAGTGCGGCACCCCGCACGACGCGGTGTCCCTGCTTCCCCCGCAGGTCCCGCACAACGGCTCACCCGCCACCCCGCAGGGTTTCCGCAAGCGCGTGCTCTACCTGGACCTGCCCCAGCTGGACGAGGGCCTCATCGGCCCCGCGGTGGACAACCCCGACATGGCCGATCCCCTCCTGCGCCGGCGCATCGGACAGCTGCATTCGGCATTGGCGCAGCGCGGCGACGAGCTGGAGGCGGAGAGCCGGCTCGCCCTGATCGGCGAACGGCTGCGCGGACACCTGCTGCCCCGGCTCGCCGCCTCCCCGCCCGGGGCCGGCCCCGGCGTGGCCCACAGCCTGCGGGAGCTCCTCGACGAGCGGCTGATCCAGGGTGTGACCCTGGATGATGCCGCCACGCTGGTGCACGCCCACCCCACTCACCTGGTACGGGCCTTCAGCACGGCCTTCGGTATCGCCCCGCACCAGTACCTCATGGCCCGACGGGTCGACCACGCCCGACGGCTGCTCCTCGACGGCCGACCGCCCGCGGAGGTGGCGACCGCGGTCGGCTTCTACGACCAGTCGCATCTGACCCGGCACTTCAAACGCTTCGTGGGCGTCACCCCGGGGCGCTACGCCGGGAAGGCCCGTCCCCGCGGTCGGTCGCCCGGCGAGGCCGCCTGACGGCCGGGGCCGATGATCCGGTGGCCGACCTGGGCCATTACCTGCGAGGTCATCGACCCCGGCGGCCCCCGTACGCCACGATCGTCGGCATACGGAGAACCACGGCCCGCCGACCGGAAGGACGCCACCCATGTCTGCCTACGCCATCGCTCACCTGCGGGAGGCCGCCCCGCACCCGGAGATCGCCGAGTACATGGAGCGCATCACCGCCACCTTCGAGCCGTACGGCGGCCGCTTCCTCGTGCACGGCACGCAGCACGAGGTGAAGGAGGGCAGCTGGCCCGGGCACGTCGTGGTGATCGGCTTCCCCGGGATGGCCGAGGCGCGGGCCTGGTGGGACTCGCCCGCGTACCAGGAGATCGCACCGCTGCGCTCGCGGCACATCGAGGGCGACATCATCCTGGTCCCCGGCAACCCCGAGGACTACGACCCGGCTTCCACCGCGAAGGCGATACGGGAGGCGCACCTGGCCGGGCCGGCTTCTCTCGCGTGAACCGCGGGCGGTCACGGCCCTTGCCTGTTGCAGGCCATGCGGCATAAGTTACCGACAGGTAGCGCGAAGGAGTAGCCATGCCCACGCTGGACCGCCAGGACAACGTTTTCGTACTCGACCTCGGGGACGGCGAGAACCGCTTCCACCCCGACTGGCTCGCCTCCGTCAACGCCGCCCTGGACGAGGTCGAGCAGGCGGAGGGGCCCCGCGCCCTTGTGACGGCCGCCACGGGCAAGATCTACTCCAACGGCCTGGACCTGGACTGGCTGTTCGCCCACGCCGACCAACACCACGCCTATGCCGTCTCCGTACACGGCCTCCTGGCCCGGATGCTGTCCCTGCCGCTCGTGACCGTGGCCGCGCTACAGGGACACACCTTCGCGGCGGGCGCGATGTTCTCCCTGGCCCATGACGTCCGCGTGATGCGCGCCGACCGCGGCTACTGGTGCCTGCCCGAGGCGGACATCAACATCCCCTTCACCCCGGGCATGTCCGCTCTCATCCAGGGCCGGCTGGCCCCGCGGACCGCCCACGAGGCCATGGTCACCGCCCGCCGCTACGGCGGCCATGACGCGCTCGCCGCGGGCATCGCCGACCGTGCGGTGGCCGAGGCCGCCGTCCGGTCGACCGCCGTCGAGTTCGCCGCGGCGCAGACGGGCAAGGCCGGAGACGCCCTCGGCACCATCAAGGCCCGTATGTACGCCCCTGTCCTGGCCGCCCTGCGCGACAAGGACCTTCCCCTCGGCTGAAGCCTCGGCTGACGCCGATGAAGGCGAGCCCCGCTCCATGGTTCAGGTCGCGTCCCACAGACGTCGGTAGAAATCGATCCGTTCGGGGTCCGGACCGAGGCCGTAGGCGTCAAGGAGGGCATCCTCCCAGCCCGGCCCGTAGTTCCACTCGGTGTTCCCCGTGGCGACGGCCAGGTCCGCCCACCGGTCGGCGAGGCCGAGGGCGCCCATGTCCACATGGCCGGACCAGGAGCCGTCCTCGTGCAGGAGCGTGTTGGGTGCGCAGGGGTCCCCGTGGCACACGACCAGTCGGTCGACCGGCGGCGGCGCGGGCAGGTCCGCGGGCACCTCGACGCCCGCGCGCCGGGCCACTTCCAGGCGGTGGTCGACCGACCAACTGTACGGGCAGTCGGCCACGGGCAGCCGCTCGTGCAGCGCCCGGAGCGCCGTCCCCAGCGCGCGGACGGCCGTCCGCGGGTCCGCCTTCCACCGTGGGCTGACGGCACTCTCGCCCGGCAGCCCCTGGGTCACCATCCAGGATCCGTCCTCGTCGGCGCCGAGGTCCAGAACCTGAGGCACAGTCGTATAGCGGCCGGCCCAGCGAAGGCGGGCGGACTCGGCCGCCAGATCCGCCCCCGAGCCCTTCGGATCCCACTTGGCGAACAGCCGACCCTCCCCGCTGCCGAGTTGGAAGGTCAAGCCGCCCAACTGGTTCTGCCACACCGGCAGTACGGGCCGGTCGCCGGCCAGGGCGGCGACCGGCGCGGGTACGCGCACATCGCGGGGCGGGGGTCCGGAGTAACGCATGTGCGCATGCTCCCCGTCCCGTGGCGCTGAAGCGAGTGATTTTGCATGGCATACGAGCACCGCGATCGCCGGGGCCGGACCGGCCTCGGCGATCGTGTCCGCGGTGGACTGTGGTCAGTGTGTTGTCCGGGTCTGCGCTCGGCGTTCGGTGGTCCAGTAGAGGAGGGCGATCAGGGGGAGGGTGGCGCCGAGGATGGTGAGGGCGGTCCAGCCTCCGGCGTGGTAGACGGTCGAGCCGAGCTGGGAGCCGGCGGCGCCGCCGAGGAAGAAGGTGGCGATGAAGGCGCTGTTGAGGCGGGCGCGGGCGGCGGGGTCGAGTTGGTAGATGGTGTGCTGGCCGAGGATGAGGGTGGTCTGGACGGCCATGTCGATCAGGATGGCGGCGACGGCGAGCAGGATGACGCTGTGCTGGCCGAGGCCTGCGAGGGCGAAGGCGAGTGCGGCGACCGTGAAGGCGGCGCCGGTCATGGGGCGCACGAGCTTGCGGTCGGCCCAGTGGCCGGCGAACGGGGCGATGGCGGCTCCGGCCGCGCCGACGAGGGCGAAGATGCCGACGCCGATCGGGGAGTAGTGGAAGTGGGGGCCGGTGAGGACGAAGGAGACGGTGGTCCAGAAGGCGCTGAAGGCGCCGAACATCGCCGCCTGGTAGAGGCCGCGGCGTAGCAGGACGGGGTGTGTGCGGACCAGTTGGATGGTGGAGCGCAGCACGTGGTGGTAGGGGATGGTGGTGGTGGGGGCGTGCTGGGGCAGGGCTGCGCGCAGGGCTATGGCGAGTGCGGCCATCAGGGCGGCGGAGCCGAGGAAGACGGTGCGCCAGCCGGCGAGGTCGGAGACGAGGCTGCTGAGTGTGCGGGAGAGCAGGATGCCGGTGAGCAGGCCGCTCATCACCCGGCCGACGACGCGGCCGCGGGTGTGGTCGGGGGCCAGGCTCGCGGCGAAGGGCACCAGGATCTGGGCGACGACGGAGGTGGCTCCGCTGATCAGTGAGGCGATCAGCAGCATGGTGAAGTTGGTGGCGAATCCGGCGGCCACGAGGGCGAGGGTGGTGACGGTGAGCAGGGCGGTGATGAGGTTGCGCTTCTCCAGCCGGTCGCCGAGCGGGACCAGGAAGAGCATGCCGAGGACGTAGCCGACCTGGGTGAGCGTGATCAGTCCGCCGGCGGTCGAGGTGCTGATGTGGAAGACCTGGCTCAGCGAGGACAGCAGGGGCTGGGCGTAGTAGAGATTGGCGACCGTCATACCGGAGGCGACGGCCAGGAGCACGACCAGCCAGGTCGGCACCCCGTGCGCGGCCTTTTCGGGCGCGGTCGCGGGCGTGGTCGCGGTCGTGGTCGCGGGCCGGCGCGGGGCCTGGAGCTGAGTGGATGCGGACACGGGCACCTTCTCGGGGAGAGAACCGCGGACGCGGTTCCGGGGAATCACTTGCCGGGGGGCGAGCAGCTCCATCGCTGCCCGCACGCCCTCTCCAGCGCCTGGCACGCGCCGTTGCTTCCCACCCCGAGGAGATGGTTCACGATGATGGTTATCTCCAGCGCAGATGGGCAGGGCCAGACCGGCTACCACCGGGGCTCGGTGACCGCCGTGCGGCGGATGACCACCTCGCCCTCGTCCGTGGCGACGGCGACCGCGTACAGACCGGGACGTCCGCCGTTGTACCTGAGGGGCAGGTCGGTGGCGCCGTCGCCGAGCCACGCGCGCATGTCCGCCGCGGTGCCGCCGACCTCCATCCAGGTGATCCCCTGGGGTGTGTTCCGCTGCCCGTCGCGTGGCTGCGCGGCCGGGTGCTCGGAGAGGTCCTCGACCAGGAACACGTTGGGCACTCCCCGCTGCCAGCAGGGAATCGTCTCGGGGACACGGATCGCGTTGCGCTGCACGCCGTCCGTCCGCTTGCGCAACGGTTTGTCGATGATGTCGGTGCCGAAGTGCTCGGCCAGCTTCTCCAGTTCCTCGCGTGAGTCGACCCGCAGGCACCAGCCGATGAACACGTCGCCGCCCTCGATCTGGTCGTAGAACCAGCGTGCGTTGGGGTTGGTCTGCGGCGAGTAGGCGTCGATGACGCTCTCGACCTCGATGTACTGGTCCGGCCCGACCGGGACGATGCGGTTGGCGATGCCGAGGTGGGGGAACCAGCCGCCCTCGTACTGTCCGAACCCCGTTTCCTCGCAGAGCTGTTCGGTGCCCGCGTAGATATTGCGGGATCCCAGCGAGATGTGGTCGATCGTGAGCAAGGTGCTTCGTCCTTCGTGAGTGGGTGGTGACCTTCGTCAGTGGGCGGTGACTTCTTCGACGTCGCCGCGGTGCGAGGTGGAGGCGGGGGAGGTGGCGCCGCTCGCCCGTATCCGGTTGCCGGCCACGGTGACGACGGCACAGCCGATGAGTGAGGCGGCGATGAAGTACAGGCCGCTGTTGTAGTTGCCGGTCGCGTCGCGCAGCCACCCCACGATGTAGGGCGCCAGGAAGCTGCCGATGTTGCCGAGCATGGTGGTGAGGGCGATGCCGACGGACAGGGCGACGGGCCCGCGCAGGTGACCGACCGGGATCTGCCACATGAGGAAGAGGGCGGCATAGATACCGGAGGTGAGCAGGACGGTACCGAGCAGGGTCAGCCACAGGCCGGTGGTGTTGGCGGCCAGTACGGTGCCGGCGGCGGCCAGCAGCGCACCGCAGGCCACATGCCACACCCGCTCGTCGCGCCGGTCCGAGCTGGACACCCACACGAGGGCGACGAGCGTCGCGGGGATGTAGACCGACCCGGACAGCAGGCCCGTCTGGAGCACGCTCAGCTTGGTGTGGGCCTGCTCGGCGAAGCCGGTGATGATCAGCGGCAGGAACGAGGTGATGGCGACGAAGCCGACCCACAGGAGGCTGACGCCCACGGAGAGGGTGACCAGGCGCAGGTCGCGCAGGCGCTGGAGGACGTCGCTGAACCGGATCTTCGGCTTCTCCGTGGCGGCCTCCGCCGCGGTGACCCGCAGCAGGGCCTCCCGCTCCGGCTCCGTGAGCCAGGTGGCGGTCGCCGGAGAGTCGGTCAGGAAGCGGAGCAGCACCAGACCGAGGATGATCGTCGGCACGCCCTCCAGGAGGAACATCCACCGCCACCCGGCCACTCCCAGCATGCCGTGGGCGTACTGGATGATGGCCGCGGACAGCGGTGTTCCCAGGATCGCGTAGAACGGCAGACACACCAGAGCGGTGACCCGGCCGCGCATCCGCGGCGGGAACCAGATCGTCAGGTACATCAGCATGCCGGGGAGCATGCCTGCCTCGACGGCGCCCAGCGCGATTCTGCTCGCGATGAGGCTGCCCTCGCCCTGGATCAGGCTCGACGAAACGGCGACGACGCCCCAGGACATCGTGAGCAGACCGAGCCAGCGCCGCGGGCCGAGCCGGTTGAGCGCCAGGTTGCCGGGGACCTGGAGGGCGATGTAACCGGCCGAGAAGATCCCGGTGGCGAAGCCGAAGGCGGAGACGCTGATGCCGAGGTCGGCGTTCATGGTCAGCGCGGCGGTCCCGAGGTTGACCCGGTCGAGGTAACCGGCCGTGTAGAGGAGCAGGACCAGCGGTCCCAGTCGTCTCAGGGCCTTTCTGACGGCCTGGCGCTCGGCCAGGGAGATGTCTGACACGGTGGGTTCCCTTCTCGGAACGGTCTGTCCGCTGGTCGCAGCGGTGGAAGCGGTGGAGGGGATGGCGTCGCGTCGTGCCCGTGCCACCCGGGGAATGTCACAGTCCGAGGAACGCCCGCGCGTTGGCGGTGAGCGTTCCGGCGTCCGGGCCGTGGTCGGTGGCGAAGCGGACGGGGTCCGGCTGGGCCATGTCGAACGGGTAGTCGCTGCCGCAGACGACGCCGCCCTCGGCGGCCTGCGCGGTCAGCAGCCCCAGCGGGCCGGGGTCGTGGGTGACGCTGTCGAAGAAGAGCTCGCCGAACACCTCCTCCGGCGGCCGGGTCGAGTGGCGGCGCACATCGGCCCGGGTGTGCCAGCCGTGGGTCCACCGGCCGAGCAGCCATGGGGCGCATCCGCCGCCGTGTACGAAGCAGATCCGCAGCCGCGGCAGCTGCTCCTTGACGCCGCCCAGGATGAGCGCGGCGATGGCGGTGGCGGTCTCGACGGGGTTGCCGACGAGGTTGGAGAGGTAGTGCTCCGACCACTCGGGCCGGGGCAGTTGCATCGGGTGGACGAGCACGGCGAGGTCGAGGTCCGCGGCGTCGGTGAGGATGTGGCGCAGCATGCCCTGGTCCAGGGAGCGGCCGGCGAGCAGCGGCGGTATCGCGATCCCGGCGATGCCGTCGGTCCGGGCCAGCCGCTCCATCTGGGCGCGGGCCTCGTCGGCGTCGTCGAGGCTCACCATGCCGAGCCCCACGAGCCTGCCGCCCGCGTCGGAGGCCGCGTCGGAGACCACGGCGGAGAGTGCGCCGTTGAACGCCGTGACGTACCTGCCGGCCCCCGGCACGCCTCCCACGGGGAACGCGAACGGCGGTGCGGACAGGACCCGCACGCCCACACCCGCAGCGTCCATGTCCTTGAGGATCGCGGGGACGTCGCTCATCGCCCGGGTCGGAATGGACAGCGGGATGTCGCCGAGGTGGAGTTCGCCGTCGCGGTCGTGCATGTGCCCGTACGGAGCCCCCGGGGGGAGGTGGAACAGCTCGGTGGGCAGCCAGTGGGCGTGGACGTCGATGACGCCCTCGGCGAGCGGGGCGCTGATCACGCCTGTCCCTCCTGCCCGGCGTCCGGTCCGTCGCCGTGGATGTCCAGCGGCGCGTTGGCGCTGTCGAGGTGCTCGACGGTGGTGAAGACCAGCTCGGTGTCGCCGACGTTCTCGATGTCGTGCAGGAGGTACTCGCCCGGGCCGAAGGTGAAGTGGCGGGTCTCCCCGGCGGCGTAGGAGACCTCCCGGGTGGTGCCGTCGTGCGTGTGCTGGCGGCTGCGGCCCGCGTGCACGGCGGTCCAGAAGTAGTCGAGGACGTGCCGATGGGCGTGCCAGCGCTCGCCGGGGGCGAGCCGGATCTCCCAGACCCGCACCCGCGGGTTCTCGCTCAGCAGCCGGGAGCCGACCCGGCCGTCGTGGGAGTGCGCCTCGAACTCTTCACGCAGCCCCTGCGGCCATCCGTCGAACCCGGTGGCGACGAGGTCGCCTGCCAGAGGCAGGTCCGCGAGAAAGTTGTCACTGGTCATGGTTGCTCCTTGGGGGCGTGGTGGGTGATCCGTGGTGGGTCGAGGGCGGGTCGCGGCCGGTGTCAGTGCCCGGGGCCGTAGAGACCGAACCGCAGGCTCGGGTCGCCGGGGGTCCAGGTGTTCGAGAACTGGGACCGCTCGCCCATGGCGACGACCCGCTCCAGCAGCTGGGCACTGAGCTCCAGCTGGACCGGCTCCCACGTGCGCAGGGCGGCGCCGACGTCGCCCTTCGCCTCCCGCAGCGCGGCGACCAGGGCCCAGGCGTCGGCCGCCGCTTTCGCGGTGCCGGCCGCGGCGTGCGGCCGGGCGGCACACGCCGCGTCGCCGATCAGGGCCACCCGGCCCTCGGCCATCCGGGACGCGCGCACATCGGAGACGACCTGGATGTACGGCGTGGCCGTCGAGGTCACGACCTCGGCCGCCGCGGGGGACAGCATCCGCCGCGCGGCCTCCCGCATCTCGTCCACGTAGCGGTCCTGGACCTGGGACGGGTGGATCGACACCGTGCCGGGGAAGCCGCGCTTGTCGATCAGCATCTCGGACAGCTCGGGGCCCTTGGACACGTTCCGGTACCAGACGTAGTTCATGAGCCGGTCCCGCGGCCCGGTCCCGCCCTCGCCGGGGATCGGGTAGAGCGTGATGTGCGAGTGGGGCACCACGGTGTAGGTGATGGAGTCCTTCAGCAGCTCGCGGGTGTCCTCGGACAGGTCCTTCTCCGGGACCGTTCCGCGCCATCCGACGTACCCCGAGTAGCTGATACCCGAGGCCGGGTCGAGGCGTTCGCGCCCGATCGAGGTGATTCCGTCGGCGAAGACCACCAGGTCCGCCGTCACCTCACGCCCGCTCACGAACCGCACCGTGACGGACCGGTCGTCCTGGTCGAATCCGCAGGCGTACTCGCCCAGGTGGTAGCGCTCGTGTCCGAAGTCGCTGAGCAGGGCGCGGTAGAACGTGCCCCACGAGGTATAGCTCCACGTCCGCCGCTCGCGGTGCACGACGCGGTTGTCGGTGTCCAGGTACTGCACCCAGTCCGTGGAGGTGCTGAGGCTCTCCGGATGCTGCTCACTGCGCTCGGTGAACCAGCGCAGGGTGTCGGGCTGGAGCACGATGCCGCTGCCGCGGCCGTCCAGGGCGGTGGGGGTCCGCTCGAAGACATCGACCGTGAAGCCCAGGTCTCGCAGGAGCAGCGCGGTGGTGAGCCCGCCGATCGATCCGCCGATGACCGCGGCGGTGGCGCCGTCGTACGCGTTCATGTGTACATCTCCTTGCTGGTGATCGGCCCGGTCGGCGGCTGTGCCCGGTCCGGGCCGAGGTCGATGGGGTCGCTCGGGAGTTCGGCTCCCCGGGTCTCCGGCGCGAAGGCGAGACCGGCCACGGCGATCAGTCCGACCGCCGCGACACACGTGGTGGCCAGGCCCAGGTCGCCGCCGAACCACGAGGCGGCGATGACGCTGGCCACCAGCGGGCCCGCCGCGGTGATGAAGCGGCCGATGCTGTTGCACAGGGCCATGCCGGTGGCGCGCACGCTGGGCGGGAAGAGTTCGGGGCCGTAGACGAAGGTGCCCGACAGGGCCCCGAACAGGCCGAATCCGACGACCGGCAGGGCAACCAGGAACTCGCCGTAGCTGTGCTGGAAGGGGAAGAGACAGCCGACGCTCACGGCGGAGACGGCGAAGCTGATGGCGAACGCCTTGCGCCGCCCGAACGCGTCGGCGAGGAAGCCCCACGAGGCGTAGCCGAGCACGCCGCCCGCGTTGAACAGCATCGAGGCGACCGCGACATGGCTGTTGGCCGTGTCCGGGGACAGCGCGTCGGCGGCGGCGACCTGGCGGATGATCTGGGGGTACCAGGTCGACACGCTCCAGAAGGCGATCAGCGAGCCGGTGGCCAGCGCCGTGCAGACCGCCGTCCGGCTCAGCAACGGCGCGGCGAGCAGCCGGCGCAGGACGAACCGGTCCGCCGCGGCGGCCTGGCCCTGCGCCTTGCGCATCCGGCGTGCCGCGATGGCGCCCCGGATCTCCGGGGGCTCGGGAACGTAGCGGCGGATGAACCACACGAGGAGGGCGGGCGCCACCGCGATGCCCATCATCAGCCGCCAGCCGTGGTCGCCGAGCAGCTGGTAGGCGAGGGCGGCGATGAAGAAGCCGGCGGCGTAGCCGGACATCATCACGCCACAGGCCCGCGCCCGGTAGCGGTTGCGCCATACCTCGGCCACCAGCGCGGCCCCGACCGGGGCCTCGACACCCGAGCCGAGCCCGGCGACGAACCGCAGGACACCGAGTTGCCACCAGGTGTCGGCGAACGCCGCCAGCGCGGTGAACACCGCGTAGGTGACGATGCCGGCGGACAGCACCCTGACCCGCCCGAAGTAGTCGGCGAGGACGCCGAACAGGATCCCGCCGGCTGCCCAGCCGGTGAGGAACAGGGCCACGGTCAGCCCGCCGTACAGCCCGATGCCGTCGGCGTTCACCGCGATGCCGCTGTGGGGGAGCAGCTCGGTCATGGCCGGGCCGAGGACCAGTGCGTAGAGGCTTCCGGCGAAGCCGTCCAGGGCCCAGCCCATCGTCGTCCCCAGCAGGACGAGCCATTGCATGCGGGTGATTTCCGTGCGCCAGCCGCGCGGGGGCCGGCCGGCCTGTGTGTTCGACATGGGCGGGTCCTTCGTTGGACGTTGCCGGACAGAAGGGAGTTGCCGGACAGAAGGGAGTTGCCGGACAGAAGGGAGGAGAGAGAAGCCGCGTGGGGCAGCGGGTCAGTTGAGACGGCCGGGCTGGGCGCTGCCGTACCAGTCGACGTCGTCCGCGGCGGTCCGCACCACGACGGTCTTGATCCAGGTGAAGTCGTCGAAGGACTCCTGGCCGGCGTCCCGTCCGGCGCCGGACTCCTTGACCCCGCCCCACGGGAGCGAGGGCTCCAGCCGGTGGTGGTCGTTGACCCACACCATCCCGGCGGTGACGCGGTCCGCGACGCGGTGGCCACGAGCGATGTCGCGGGTCCACACGCCGGCCCCGAGACCGAACCGGTTGTCGTTGGCCATCGCGACCGCGTCGTCCTCCGTGTCGAAGGGCACGACGACCGCGACCGGTCCGAAGATCTCCTCGCGTGCGACGGTCATGGACATCGTGGCGTCGGCCAGCACGGTCGGCCGCACGTAGTAGCCGGAGCCGAGCGCGTCCGGCAGGTCGGGAACGTCTCCGCCGGCGGCCACGCGGACGCCCTCCTCGATCCC
This sequence comes from Streptomyces sp. LZ34, assembly GCF_053890475.1. Classification (NCBI taxonomy): domain Bacteria; kingdom Bacillati; phylum Actinomycetota; class Actinomycetes; order Kitasatosporales; family Streptomycetaceae; genus Streptomyces; species Streptomyces sp. LZ34. The sequence goes on along the minus strand of NZ_CM132680.1, from coordinate 6,202,008 downwards.
GGTCGCGATCAGGCGCAGGACCTTGTCCCGCTGGACACCGCTGATCAGCGGCCCCAGCTGGGTCCCCGGGTGCGCCGGGTCCCCGATCCGGATCGCCGACGCCCGGGCGCTCAGCGCCTCGACGAAGGCGTCGTAGATCCCGCGCTGGACCAGGAACCGCGAACCGGCGACACAGGACTGGCCGGCCGCCACGAAGGCGGCGAACGCCGCTCCCTCGGCGGCGACCAGCGGGTCGATGTCGTCGAAGACGACGATCGGGGTCTTGCCGCCGAGCTCCGCGGTGACGCGGGCGAAGCGGGCCGCCGTGGCGACCGCCGCGGCCCGCCCGGCCTCGGTGCCACCGGTGAGCGTGATCTTGGCGATGTCGGGATGCCCGGTGAGCCGTTCGCCCACCTCGCGTCCACCGGTCACCACGGAGACCACGCCGTCGGGCAGCCCGGCCTCGCGCAGGATGCCGACCAGCGCCAGGGTGGTGAGCGGCGTCATCTCGGAGGGTTTGACCACCACGGTGTTCCCGGTGGCCAGCGCCGCGGACAAGCTGCGCGCGAGGATCAGCAGCGGGTGGTTGAACGGCGTGATGATGCCGCACACGCCGAGCGGCGACCGACGCTGATAGGTCAGATAGGGGCCGTCACCGGGCAGGACCGCGTCCCGTTGGGTGGCCAGCAGCCCCGCGTTGTAGCGGAACCACTCCGGAACGCGCGAGAGCTGCGCCCTGGTCTCGGTGATGGGGCGGCCGTTGTTCCGCGTCTCCAGCTGGAACAGCTCATCCGTGTGCGCCTCGATCGCGTCGGCGAACCGCAGCAGACACCTGGCGCGCTCACTGCGCGCCATACGCGGCCACGGACCGGACTCGAAGGCCGCCTTCGCCGCCCGCACCGCCTCGTCCACCTCGGCGATCGTGCTGTCCGTGACCGTGCGGATCACCTCGCCGGTGGCCGGATTGACGATCGCCCGATCGCGGTGCGGGGTGGTGGTCTCGTTCATGGGCTGTCCTCACGAAAAGCACAAGGGTGCGGGTGCGGGTGCGGGTGCGGGAGGGAGGCGAGCGGTGTCCGCGCCTCGGCGCAGCGGCGTACGTCGAGTATTCAGACGGGACCCACGCATCTCTATGTCTTGGCAGACACAATTAGTGGGGCTGAGTGTCGTAGCGAACACCCCACGGCGTGCCATGCTGGGCGTATGCCGACGACATCACGGGAGAGCGCGGACCCCGCGGGGGCGGGCGGAGCCGAGTCGCTCGCCGAACTGCGCCGCTGGCTGGAGGCCGTACAGGCGTTGAGCACCGCGGTGAGCGCCGGGCGCAGCCTGCGGGAGGTCCTCGGCCTCGTCGCGGACACGGCGCGGTCCCTGCTGGGGTTCGACTTCTGCGGCGTCCTGATCCCCGACGGCTCCGGAAAGAACCTCGTCATCGAGGGATGGAGCGGGCTGTCGGCCGAGTACGTGGCGCGCGTCAACTCCGACCGTCCGGTGGCCCTGCACGAGGACGGTGTCCACCACGCGCCGTCGAGCCAGGCCTTCCGGTCGGGGCGGCCCGTCGCGGTGCGGGACATCGCCCGCGAGCCGCGCTTCACCCCCTGGGGCGGGGTCGCGAAGGAGCAGGGCTACCGGTCGATGCTCTCGGTGCCGCTCGTCGCCGGCGGGGACGTGGTCGGGACGCTCAACAGCTACCACTCAGCCGTGCACGACTTCACCGACCACGAGGTCGAGCGGCTCACCCTGCTGGCCAACCACGCCGCCATCGCGCTCACCTCGGCACGGATGGTCGAGGAACTCCAGCAGCTGAACATCTCGCTGCGCCGCCAACGCGACCTGCTGACGAAATCCGAGCGGATACACCAACGCCTCCTGGCGGTCGCCCTCCGGGCCGGCGGGCTGGACGGCATCGTCACCACCCTGGCGGAACTCGTGTCGCGGCCCGTACTCGTCGAGGACGCCCGGGGTACGGTGCTGGCGCAGACCGGCTCCCCCGCGGAGTTGCCGGGCAGCGACGTCCGAGCCGCGCTGCCACTGGAAGAAGGCCTGCCCGGGCCGCTCGCGCTCGGCGACGGCATCGTGTGCGAAGAAGGCGGATACATCGCCGCCACGGTCAGGCTGGCGGGGGAGGTGGTCGCCCGCGTGTGGCTGCCGCGCGGCGCCGCGGGGTTCTCGCTGCTCGACGAACGGGCTCTCGAACACGCGTCGATCGTGATCTCGCTCGAACTGTTCCGGCTGCGCACCGGCACCGAGGTCGAGCACCGGCTGCGCGGCGAACTGCTCGCCGACATCCTCAGCGGCGCCGACGTCGAATCCCGCCCGCTCGCGGAGCGTGCCCGGAGACTGGGCCACGACCTGTCCCGCCCCCACGTCGCCTTCGTCGGCCACCTCGAGGTGGCCACCGAATCCCGGCGGACCCTCGCCCACCAGCGCGCACTGGCTCTCGTCTCCGAACTCGCCGCCGCGCACACGCCGAGGCCTCTCGTCGCGATGTACCAGGGAGCCGTGGTCGCGCTCTGGCCCCGCGACGGCGTTCCCCCCGAAGCGGCAGCCGACCCGGCCGGTGAGACCGAGCGGATGGACACAGTCGCCTCCTCGATACGGCGCGCGATGGCCTCGGCCCCGGGCGCGGAGGGAGCGACCGTCGCGGTGTCCGGCACCGAGCGGCGGACCTTCCTCCAGGCATACCGGACCGCTCGCGGCGCACTCAATGTGGCGCTGCGCACCGGACGTTCGGACACCATCGTGACGCCGGACGACCTCGGCGTCGCCGGCCTGCTCCTGCAACTGGGCGACGCCCGGCAGCTGGTCGACTTCGCCGACCGCACCCTGGCGGCGGTCCGCCTGCACGACCTGCGGCGCGGCACTCACCTGCTGCGCACGCTCCGCGCCTACCTGGACAGCGAGCTCAGCAGGACGGAGGCCGCACGGCGGCTCAGCATCCATCCCAACACGGTGAGCCAGCGCCTGCGGCGCATCGAGCAGGTGGCCGGCCTCGACCTCTCCGCTCCCACGACCATCGTGGAGGTCAGCGCGGCCCTGCTGCTCCTGGACGTCGCCGAGAGTGGCCACCCGGCCTGACAACCGGATCCGACGGCCCCTCCAGCAGCAGCACCGACGGAACCTGGCCGGGGAAGGTCAGCCGCAGCAGGTTGTACCCGATGCCGGCCCGCCCGTACATGAGCCCGGGCAGGGAGTCCGGGCTCAGCCGCCCGGTCAGCCGGCCCTCGCGGCCGAGCCGGAGCAGGGCGCCGACGGCCCGCCGTACCCGCGCCGTCCCGGCCTCGTCGCCGCGCCGCTGGGCGGCGAGCTGGAGGAACTCCAGGTTGCTCAGGTCGCCGTGGCACAGGCCGTTGTTCCCCGTCGATGTCAGGGCGTCCCCGTCCGGGCCGAACAGGGCGGCGCGGGTGGCGCGTTCGGCGATCCGCAGATCCTCCTCCGCGAGCTCCGCCAGTTCCGCCAGTTCCGCCAGTTCTTCAGTGCGTTCCGGTGTGTCCGGCGTGCCCGCCCCGCTCACCGCCGCGGCGCGCAGGATGCCCAGGCGGCTCATCCCGACCTCCGGCGCCCCGTGGCACCAGGCCGGCCCGGCCCGGTGGCCGGGCCGGGCGCCCACCGCCGTATCGACCGCCGTATCGACCGCCGTATCGAGGATGGACCGCTCGTGGCGCAGGGCCCCGGCGATCGCCCGCGCGTACTCCGGCCGGGGCCGTACGGCGTGCAGCCGGGCGAGCGCGTACGCGATGCCGCCCGCCCCGTGCGACATGCCGGTGGGTGGTCGCGGGCCGAGCCGGGTCGGCCAGCCGAGCCCGTCGCCGACCGGCTCGGCGGCCTGGAGCAGCCGCTCCGCCGCCCGCTCGGCCACCTGGAGCGCGGCGGAGGCGGGACGTACGGCGTGCAGGGCCAGCGCCGACAGGATGGCGCCGGCGCTCCCGCCGGTCACGTCGTACGTGCTGTCCAGCGCGATGTGCCGGGTGAGCGTATCCAGGCCGTACTCGGCCGCGTCGAGGACGTCGGCCCGCTGGTGGCGGGTGCCGGCGTGGGCGAGGGAGTAGACCAGGCCGCCGGTGACGCCGAAGGCGCCCGCGTCCGCGTGCCGCTCCAGCGCCTCGCGCACCAGCGCATCCGGCATGCACGCGAGCTGGTCGGCCACGGCCAGCGCCCGCTCGGCCAGCGACGCGGCGGTCAGCTCGGCGTACTCCCGCAGGCGCGGATCGCCGCTGATCGCGGCGGCGGCCGACAGGAACAGCCCCATGCCCGGCATCCCCGTGTATTTGAAGAAACACACAGCCAGGTCGGGCGTCGTCGGCCCGACCTGCCGGACGGACTCGTCGATGACGTCGAGCCCGATCCAGCCGAGCCGGTCCTGCCGCCTGATCGCCGCGTCGCACAGGCCGTGGGCCAGCCGCACCGTTTCCTCCAGCACCTCGTCGGGTGCCGGCGCACGGTCGGGCAGGGGAAGCCGGGCGGCTTCCCGGCGGGTGGCCGTGGCGGGCCGCAGCGCTTCGAAGGCCCGCAGCGCTTCGAAGGCCCGCTTGATCATCGTCGTCTGGGTGGCCAGGTCCTCCTCGCCGAACCCGGCGAGCCGTCGGCGGACCACCTCGATGGGGGCCTCCTCCAGGCAGTCGGGGATCCGTACGCCGTCGCCGTCCACGAGGTCCCGCGAGCCGGGCGTCGCCGAGAAGAACGGCACATCTCCCCTGCGCAGGTCGCGCAGCTCCGACGGCACCAGCCGCTCCCAGGGCCGGCTGCCGTCCGCGCCGAGCGCCAGCCGGGCGAGGAGCCGGTCGCGGTCGAGCGCGTCACGGAGGAAGCCGGGGTGCCGGCTGTCCTCCAGCAGGGAGGAGTAGTACGCGGTGGCGCGCGGGATGTGACGCAGCCGCACATCGGCGAACCGGTCCAGCAGAGCGGTCCAGCCCGCCCGGTCCTTCGCGATCGCCCGGTACGTCCACGCGAAGCCCGTCTCCAGGGCGTGCGCGTTCCCCTGGTCGCGGGCCCCGAGCTGTGACACGGGTTTCGACACGAGCTTCGAGGGGAGCAGGCCGATGGACAGCACGCCGCCCGCCATGAGGTCGTCGGCCGGCGTGGTCCAGAGCCGGGTGGCGGGGGCGGGCAGGGCGCCGTGGAACAGCGCCGCCATGTCGATCACCACGGGGTACGCGCCGTGGGCGACGAGGTTCTCGTTGCGCACGTCCACGCCGCACAGGGCGTGGTGCAGGGCGAGCAGCGCCCCGGTGCGCCAGGAGAAGGCCCGTACCTCCTCGGGCGTCCGGCACGGCAGGGCCGCCACGAACCCGGACCAGCCGTAGCCGTCGCGGGCCAGGGTGGCCTGGGCGATCAGGCCGTGGGGTGGGGCCTGCCGGTGGTACCAGGCGAGGACCTCCCTCCAGGCCAGATCGGCGTCCAGCGGCCGCGGCCTGTAGACGACGGTGGCGCCGGTGAACGAGACGGTGGCCACGCCGCGGCCGCGCCGGCGGGTGTCACCCGCCCCGAACCGCACCTCGGTGACCTGGCCGAGCCCGCCGTCGCACCAGGTGTCCAGCTCGGCCAGATCGGCCACCAGACGCTCCGCGAGCTCGGCGCGCGAGTCCACCCAGCCCGCCAGCAGGTCCCCGACGTGGCGCAGCAGCACCGGGTACTCGGCCCACAGCGCCCGCCGCGTCGCGGGATCGCCGAGCAGACGGAGGTAGTCGGCGTACCGCTCCTGAGGCGTGTCCCCGCGCAGCCGCCCCTCGACCCGGGCCACGTTGAGCTCGAGCACCATGGTGCGCCCCATGGTCCGGGCGATGTCCTCGCTGGGCCACGCCCGGATCAGCAGGTCGGGGAGGGGCGCCAGCCGCGACCCGGCGGTGCTCTCCGCGACCCGGGCGCGGAGTTCGCGCTGGCTGCCGCGGACCAGGGCGGCGACCGGGCGCATGAGCGCCATCTCCTCGTCGCGCACGAGATGCGGATCCGCCCGCGACGGCGAGCCCGCCTCGGGACGCGCGTCGTCCGCCTCGCCCAGGGCCGCCCGGCGGTCGACGGCCCGTACCCAGTCCGGGGTCGGCGTCGGCCAGTCCTGACGGCACTGCGGGCCGAGGCGGTTGAGGAAGTCGTCGTGAGTGAGCCCGAGCGCGTGGACGGCCGACGCCAGGGCCTGGCCCGGGCCGAGCGTGTCGCTCCAGCGACTCGGGTCGCCCTTCGTCGGCGACGGTGGCCTCTCGTGCAGATACGCGGCGTTGTGCCAGGGAAGCTCGCTGAAGGACATGGCATGCCTTTCGAACGGGTCCTGCGCTGTTCCGTCGGCCAGATCTGTTCGGAAGCGGAAGCGGTGGTCAGAAGAGTTCAGCGCCGTTGTTGGCGGAACCTTGGCCGAAACTTGAACTGGCTGCTTGTGGCCCGTTTTGACAAAGTGGACAACTGGCAACGGGGGAGTGGGGCCATGGCGATCGAGTTCCGTGTGCTCGGTGATGTCGGGGCGTATGTCGACGGAAAAGCGTTGGATTTGGGCCATGCGCAGCAGCGATCGGTGCTGGCCGTGCTGTTGGCGGAGGTCCGGCGCTCGGTGTCGGCGGAGCAACTCATCGACCGGATCTGGGGCGAGGACGCCCCTCAGCGCGCCAAGGGGACGCTGTACAGCTATCTGTCCCGCCTGCGGGGGGTGCTGGCGGTGGCCGAGGAGGAGTGCCGGATCGCCCGGCGCACGGGCGGTTACACGCTGCTGGTCGACCCCGACGCCGTGGACCTGCACCGCTTCCGTGCCCTGGCCGAGCAGGCGCGCGCCGTCGGCGAGGCATCGGTCGCCGCGCCGCTGTTCGATCAGGCGCTGGGGACGTGGCAGGGGGACTTCTGCGCGTCCTGCGACACTCCGTGGTTCGGTTCCGTACGCGAGGGATTACGGCAGGAGCGGCTCGCCGCCGTGCTGGACCGCAGCGACACCCTGCTCCTGCTCGGCCGCCACGGAGAACTGCCGGCCGAACTGTTCACCCTCGTCGAGGAGCAACCGCTCAACGAGCGGCTGGGCGGCCTCGTCATGCTGGCGCTGTACCGCAGCGGGCGAGTCGCGGAGGCGCTGACCCACTACGACGCCTTCCGGCGCCGACTGGCCGAGGAACTGGGCGTCGACCCGGGGCCCCAGCTCAGGCAGTTGCACCAGCGGATCCTCACCGCGGACCCGGCGCTCACCCCTCCGCCCACCTCGCCGCTCACCCCTCCGCCCACCTCCCCGCCCACCTCTTCCCTCACCTCTCAGGCAGCCCCGCCGGACCCCCCTCCGCAGACCCCTCCCCCCGCCTCTCAGGCAGCCCCGCCGCCCACCCCTCCCGCAGCCCGGCCGACCCCGCGCCACCCGGTGCCCGCGCACCTGCCGGCTCCACCCCCCAGATTCACCGGCCGCGCCGATGAACTGGACCGGCTGGCCCGCTTCCTGGACGGGCGGGCCGGGGCCGAAGGCCCCATGGCGATCGCGGCGATCACCGGTCCCGGCGGCATCGGCAAGACCTGGCTGGCCCTGCACTGGGCCCACCACCACCTGCGGGACTTCCCCGACGGGCAGCTCTACGTCAACCTGCGCGGCTTCGACCCCTCCGCCGAACCCGTCCCGGTGGCGGCGGCGATACGCGGCCTCCTCGACGCCCTCGGCGCCGACCCCGCCGCCATACCCTCGGACGTGGAGGGGCAGGCCGGGCTGTACCGGAGCCTGGTCTCGGGCAGACACCTGCTCGTCCTGCTCGACAACGCCCGCGACAGCGACCAGGTCCGGCCCCTGCTGCCGGGCAGCCCCACCTGCACCGTGCTGATCACCAGCCGCCACCGCCTCACCGGGCTCGCCGCCACCCACGGAGCCCGCGCCCTCGGCCTCGACGTACTCTCCGAAACCGAGGCCCGCACCCTGCTCACCCGCCATCTCGGCGACCACCGCGTGGCCGCGGAACCCGCGGCCGTTCGCACGCTCCTGAACCACTGCGGGGGGCTTCCGCTCGCCGTCAGCATCCTCTCCGCCCGCGCCGCCGGCCACCCGGACCTCCCCCTCTCGGCCCTCGCCGAGGAGGTCGAGGAGGCCGCCACCCGGCTCGACGCCCTGGACACCGGCGACGTCGCCGCGGACCTGCGGGCGGTGTTCTCCTCCTCCTACCGCGCCCTCGGGGCCGACGCGGCGGAAACCCTGAGTCTCCTCGGCCTCGCCCCCGGCCCGGACATCAGCGTCCCCGCCGCCGCGAGCCTCACCGGTCTCCCCGCGCCCCGGGTCCGTGAACACCTGCGCACCCTTCAGGCCGCTCATCTGCTCCAGCGGCACACCTCGCACCGCCACCGCATGCATGACCTCGTCCGCCTCTGCGCCGCCGAACAGGCCGAGACCCTGCCGACCGCCCACCGCCAGTCCGCCCGCCACCGCCTGCTGGACTTCTGCCTCCACACCGCCTGTGCCGCCGCCGAACTCCTGGACCCGCACCGGGACCGGATCCCCTTGCCCGAGCCCCGGCCAGGCGTCGTACCAGAGGCATTCGCGGATGAGGAGGACGCCCTCAAGTGGTTCACCGTCGAGCATCCGTTCCTGCTCGGCGCCATGGACCTCGCCCGCGCCTTCGGCTTCGACTCCCACGTGTGGATGCTGGCCCAGGCCCTCGAGCCGTTCTTCGACTACCGCGGCCACTGGCGCGACTGGGCCGACACCCAGCACACCGCGCTGCTCGCCGCGCAGCGGCTCGGCGAGCTGTCCTGGCAGGCCGCCGCCCACCGCGGCCTGGGCGCGGTCTACACCCAGATCAAGCGTCTCGACGACGGACACGCCCACTTCCAGCACGCGCTGGACCTCTACGGCCGCTCAGCCGAGCGCCTCGGACAGGCCCATGCGTACCGGGGCCTGAGCTGGGTGTTCGTAGAGCAGGACCGCCTGCGCGAAGCGCTTGTCCACAACGAACAGGCGCTCGCGCTCTATCGGCAGGCAGACCACCGGACCGGACAGGCCAAGTCGCTCAACAACGCCGGATGGCTGCACGCCATGCTCGGCGAATACCAGCACACCCTCGACTACTGCACCGAGGCCGTGGAGCTCAACCAGAAGTCCGGAAACCGGCACGCCGAGGCCGGGGCGTGGGACAGCCTCGGCTTCGCACACCACCACCTGGGCAGTTACGGCGACGCCGAGACCTGCTACCGACGGGCCCTCGATCTCGTGCGTGAATTCGGCGACCGGTGCGGGGAGGTCGAGATCCTCAGCCATCTCGGCGACAGCCACGGCGCCCGCGGCGCACCCGACCTGGCCCGGTCCGTATGGCAGCACGCCCTGAAGATCGCCGACGAGATCGACCACTCGGCCGCCGGTGAACTCCGGGAGAGGCTCGGGGCGCTCACCCCGTAGCTCACCCCGTGGCTCACCCCTGGCTCATCCGCTCACCGTGAGATTGGAGTTCCCACTGCTTTGATATCCCTCTGTCGCGAGGATCATGTAGTACTTGAACGTGCCCAGATTCATTCCGGAACGGGCCCACGCGTCGAAGTGATTACCCGTGGTGATGGTTCCGCCCGTTTTCTTCGACTGCCGGACACTCCAGTACTGATTGAAGGTGCGCGTGCCTTCGACGGAGGGGGCGTTGTATCGCGTCGTCTGGTAGATGTCGTACGTGCCGCCGTCGCTGGTGACTGCGCCCTTGTACGTTCCGGTGGGCCGGTAGGTGCCCCAGTTGTCGACGATGTAGTACTCGACGAGCGGGTTTGAGGTCCACCCATAGAGTGCTAAATATCCATTGCCGGACGGGTTGAAGCTGCCTGAGTAGTTCACACTCCTGCGCCCGCCGTTGCTCCAGCCCTTACCGCAGACGAAATTGCCGCAGTTGGTCCACGAGGTCCGGTAACTGCCGCCGGACGCCAGGGTCATGGAGACCGAGCCACCGCCATCGGTCCAGAACGAGTAGTAGAAGCCGTTGTTGGTGCCGGTCTGGTTCGTGGTGATGGTCGTGTCGGCGTAGGCGGTGCCGGGCAGCATCAGCCCGGACGTGCCCAGCGCCAAGGCGCCGGCGCGGCCGATGAACTTTCTGCGGCTGACCGGGCGGGCTGGGGCGTTGTCCTCGTACATGCTTCCTCCTCATGAAGGCCGGCGGGAGGCCAGGGGGCGTGATACGACCTGGCGAGCTTTGACCGACAGTGTTGGATTGGCTCCGTCGAGTGTCAACAGTTTCCGCAAGGATTCCGGAAACTCTGCAGCGGCTGGAGATCTCTTGGATAAGCATCGGACCTGGTCAATGGCCATGCTCGGCCTGGTCGAGTCCGGGTGCGATGAGGGAAGCCTCGGCCTGAAGATCAAAATTCAGGCTGGCGTTTGCCGAAAACTTCCGGATGGTGCCGGATATTTTCCGGATCACGCCGCGACCCAGACAGCTGCCCACGACCGACACCGACGCCGGCAAGGTCGTGCCCACATCGGTGCTGGTCACCCCGCCGAACCGGGACGTTCGTCAACCCGGTCAACGTGCACTGATCCGGCGGGCGGCGGCGCTCCGGCGCCGCACCGCCGCGGGCGCCTTACCTCGGGGTGCTGCTCGAGCACCCGGCGGTGAGGGTGGAGCCGGGCTTGTTCTTCTTCGTCTCCTCGTCCACGAGCTTTCCGTCGACGAATATCTGGCAGCCGATTTCCGTCTTCGGCTCAACAGAACCCGCTTGCAGCGACAGCGATCGTCCCGGCTTCACCTCGAACTTCTTCGACCACGGCGTCTTGACCTTGTCGAGATCCAGATCCGCGTCACCGCTGCTGTTCTTGGTGTCGGTATAGAGGTTCGAATTGATGCCAGGGATGTATACGCTCGCCGGCGAATCCCCCGTCACCTTGAATTCGACAGTAACCGTGCTGTCATCGGCGCCGCTCTTGTCGCCGTCGTCGGAGCAGCCTGCCAGCAGAGCTGCCGTGACGGCCAGACAGGCCGCAGCCTTGTGTGTACGCATTGTTCCCCAACGGTCTTTTGGCGCGGCCGCTCATGGATTGTGTGCAGTCGGCCGCGAGTAATCCTCACATGTGTTCTGCCGGGGGGCCAGCGATTCCTGTCGGGTCCATGGATCAGTTCCGCTGCACCGGAGATAAGTTGGATGGGGACCGGGGCACCGTGTCGATGCCCCGCCCCCGGTCTCACTCCGCTCTCATTCCGGTCTGAACTCCGGTCTTACTCCGGTCTTACTCCGTGCGCGCGCCGTTTCGCCGCTTGAACAGCAGGACGCCTCCGACCAGAGCCACCACGCAAACACCGGCGATGACTCCCACGGCGACCCCAGTTCCTCCGCCCCCCGACTCCCCGGCCTGGGACGGGGCCGGGCTGTCCGAACTCGGCGCCGGGCTCTTTGGCCGTGCCTCAGCCGAAGACGGGGTGCTCGAGGCGGCGCCGGGGGCGGCTGCCTTGAGTTTCAGGACCGGGGCCGGATTTTCCGGCTCCGGCTCGCCGTCACGGGCCAGCTCGATCCACCGGGACACCTTGCCGCCTTCATAGGTCTCCACCGTCTTGAAAGGCAAGGACTTCGCATTCGGCAACTGTTCCACGACGATGCTGAATCGGACGCGGACACCTCCGCGTGGGCCAGGGCGGGGCCGGCCGCGGCGAGCGTGACCGCCGACACGGCGGCCCCCACGACGCTGATCCGCCGCAGGATGGATGGCAGGTGATACGTACTCACGTCGCTACTCCTCGTCAAGGGGCGGACGCCCGGTTGCCGGGCGCCCGTTACGTGGTTCACGGGGCGATGCGCACCCGTGGCCACGGCGGCCCCCTGCGGACGAGAACGTGATCGAGCGCCTCACGGGCGGCCGTCGCGGGCCCTGCCCCGAAACTCCCCCGGCGGGGAACCGTCCCCCGCCTCGGCGCCGGTCGGCTCCGCCATCGGCGCTCCGCGGCTCCATGCCGTGATGCCCGGCCGCAAGGCCCCCGGCCGGACCAGCGGCGGTCAGAGTCTCGTGCACCGACAGTTGGGCCGCGAACGTGGCGGCCACGACCCCGGGCAGCGAGCGACGGCGCCCCGCCCACGGCAGCGCGGCCAAGAAGACCAGGGCGCCCGCCCCCAGCACGACGGCCCAGGACACCGGCTGGCGCGAGGCGACATGGTGAGCCACGACGGCCAGCCCGACGCCGACCACCGAAAACGCACCCGCGCGGACGATCCGCACGCGGGCGTCGGCGTGCGGCGAGGCGTCCCTCCTCACGCCGGAGGCCTCACCGGAGGCCTCACCCCGGGCGCCCTTTCCTCACAGGTGTGTGTGTCACACCTTCGGGATACGTACGCGAGAAGTGGCACGTTCAGGCGTGCCGCCCCCGCGAGAGTTACCGCGGCGGCGGACACCGAGCGCCACCGCTCCGCAGGCGGCGACCGCGAATGCCGCTTCCGGCACGGGCCCGAGGCGGGTGGCGAGCGTGGTCGTCGAGCGGAGTGGCACGGTGGCCGTCAGCACCTGGCGAGTCCAGGGCCCGGTGTCCTGGGTGACCGAGCCGTCCGGGGCGATGACCGCGCTGACGCCGGTGGTGGAGGCGACGAGGACCGAGCGGTCGTGCTCGACGGCCCGCAGCCGGGACATGGCGAGCTGCTGCTCGGGTTCGGCGACATTGCCGTCGCGCATGTAGGTGGCGTTGTTGGTGGGGACGGCGATCAGGTTGGCGCCCGTACGGACGGCGTCACGGACCTGGCTGTCGTACGCCACCTCGTAGCAGATGGACTCGGCCAGCCGTACGGGCCCGGCATCCAGCCGTACCGGGCCGCTGCCGGATATGAAGTCGCGCGGGATGAGCTGGAGCTCTCCCAACCCGCCGAAGACGTCGCGCAGCGGGATGTACTCGCCGAACGGCACCAGGTGCTGCTTGGTGTAGTAGGGGCCCGGGCCGGTGCCGGGCCGCCACAGCAGGCCGGTGTTGCGGATCCGGTCGCCCGGTGCGTCGAGGATCGCCCCGACCACGACCGGGGCGCCCAGCTCGGCCACGACGTCGGAGATCTGCTCGCGCAGCAGGGGGTCGGTGCGCGGGTCGATGTCGGTGGCGTTCTCCGGCCACAGCACCAGGTCGGGGCGGGGCGTGCGCCCGGCCCGTATGTCGCGCGCGAGCTGCCGGGTGGCGGCGATGTGATTGGTGGCCACCTGCTCCGCGCGGGCCTGCTCCTCCAGGGTCCGGGCACGGGGCACGTTCCCCTGCACCACCGCCACGCGGGCCCGCTTGCCCTCGCCGGCCGAGGCGGTGGCGGGAATCAGCAGTGCTCCGCACGCGCAGGCGGCCACGGCCGCCGCGAGGCCCACGAGGCCCGCGACGGCCTGGCGCCGTCCCTCGGGCCGGGCGGTCAGCAGCGCGGCGAGGCAGCCCGCGACCAGGGCGACCACGGCGCTGACGGCCGGGGCGCCGCCGACCGAGGCCCATCCCAGCGCCGGGGAGTCGGCCTGGCTGAAGGCGAGGCGGCCCCACGGGAAGCCGCCGAGCGGTACCCGGGACCGTACCGCCTCGGCGGTCACCCACCAGCAGGCCGCCCACACCGGCCATCCCGGCAACCGGGCGAACGCGGGGACAGCACAGCTCAGCAGGCCCAGGAGCAGCGCCGACGCGACGCACAGCACGGCCCACGGCAGGAGGCCCAGATTCGTCAGCCACCAGAGCAGTGGACCGAAGAAGGCCAGCCCGAAGAGGGCCCCGAGCTTGAAGGCCGCTCGCGGCCGCTGATACCGGAGGACGGCGAGCAGCAGCGCGGGCCCGACGGCGGCGGCCGGCCACAGCCCCCACGGCGGGAAGGCCACGACGAGGAGCAGGCCCCCGGCCACGGCCGCAGCCGGGTCGCGCCACGCGCGGCGCGACCGCGGTATGTGGGGTGATAGGCGCTGTACGGCCCGACGCAGCCGCACCGGATAACTGATCATGTCGTCCCTTCCGCCGAATGATCAGCATTGTCGGCCCGAGAGGTGGACGCGGGGCCCCGGGAGTACGCAGCGTATCCCGCGGGGGCCGTGCGTCATCGGGTGGGGACGAGCCGGACCGGATCGACCCCATCGGCGCTGTGCGGATCGGCGATGTCCGTCTTGGGCACGTGGCGGAGACCCGCAAGCGCAGGTGGCGGTCACCGGGACGAAACGGCGAGGCTAGGGCAGTCGCAGAGACCAGATTGCGACGGCGTAGCTCTTGTACTCCACGTCGAGGACCCCGGAGCCCGCGGGAACGCTGTATGCGAAATCGCCGGTCAGGGAGTCGCCCGGCCGCAGAGTGCGATGGAGGCTCGCCCGGAACTTGATGCCGGACAACCCGTTCGCCTTGACACCGTTCCTTCCGGCCGTGACGTCGGGGCTGAACGAGGCGTTGACGCTGTCCTTGCCCAGGTTCTTCACGGTGACCGTGAATCGGTATGCCACAGTGCCGGGTTCGAGGCTGTGCGGCGCCTCACTGCTGGGGAGCACCGCGGCCGGCGACACCGTGACCTGCAGGCCGCTCGTGTACTTGGCGGTCTCGCCGCCGCTGAAGGTGCGGGTCTCCGGCCCGTTCGCGGTCGACTGCTGGTCGTCGAGCAGCCCGTTGGCGTTGTTCTTCGGTGAGCCGCTGCTGGAGCCGCCGTTGACGTCCTCGGCGCTGGGATTCTTCGCGCCCCCATCGTCCGAGCCGCCCAGATTGCTGATGACGATCACGAGCAGCACGACCAGCGCGGCGCTGCACGCGGCGATGATCCAGGACCGGGACGAGCGCCGGCCGGCCGGATGCGGGACGGGCGTCGGCGGGAGCGAACCGTACGCGCCGGGGCGGGGGCCGGGGCCACCAGGCTGCGGCGGCGGCCCCCCGAACGCGGTCGGCGCGTACGGCGAGACCCCGCCGGCCGTCGGCGGTGCGCCGAACCCGGTAGCCGGGGCCGTCGGCGGTGCGCCGAAGGACGGCGGGGGCGCCCCGAACGATGTCGGGGGCGCCCCGAAGGGCGTCGGGGTATCGGGGACCACGGCGGTCGGCGTCGGGGCGGCCAGGGGCTCCTCCGAGTCCAGCAGGCCCACGGCCTGGCGGCCGAGCCCGGCGATGAGCCCCGCGGGCAGCCACGGCTCAGCACCCTGCTTCGCGAACGGGCTGCTGTCCCGGCCGTGGTGCCAGAGGTTGCCGTCGGCGGTGAGCTTCAGCAACTCCTCCAGACCGGGCCGGGCCGCCGGGGCGGGGGCGAGGCAAGCGGCGATCAGGCCCCGCAGCCGGTCGGGGATGCCGCCGAGATCCTTCTCGTCCTCAATGATGCGCAGCATGAGGACGGGCATCGCGCTGTACGGATCGCCGAAGGGGCTGCGTCCCGTCGCCGCGAAGGCCAGGACCGAGCCGAGACAGAAGATGTCGGAGGCGGCGGTGAGCTGCTCTCCCCGGCACTGCTCGGGCGACATGAACCCCGGCGAGCCCACCACGGCCCCGGTCCGGGTGAGCGCGCTCGTACTGTCTCCCACCGCGCGGGCGATGCCGAAGTCGATGACGCGCGGGCCGTCGATGGTGACCAGGACGTTCGACGGCTTGAGGTCACGGTGGATGAGACCACTGCCGTGAATGTCGCGCAGGGCGTGGGCCAGGCCGTTGGCGAGGGCGACCACCGACCGCTCCGGCAACTCTCCGTGGTCGCCTGCGACGACCTCGTGGAGGGAGGGCCCGGCGACATAGCCGGTGGCTACCCAGGGTGTCGCCGCGTCGAGGTCGGCGTCGAGCACGGGGGCGGTCCACTCGCCGCCGATCCGGCGGGCGGCTTCCACCTCGTTCCGGAAACGCTGCCGGAAGTCGGGTTGCCGGGCGAGTTCCGGCAGCACCAGCTTGAGGGCGACGGTCCTGCCACGACGGGACCGCGCCAGATACACCTGGCCCATGCCGCCCTCGCCGAGCCTGCCCACCAGTCGGTACTCGCCTATCGACTGTGGGTCCTGCGGGCCGAGCGCCTTCATCCCCCGGGATCCCTCCTGCCACGCCTTTACCGTGTGAGATCAGGAGAGAACGCCAACTGGCCCGCCCCCCGACGCCGTACATGACGGTACCCGACCGTATTCGGTTCCTGACGGCGGTAACCAGGCCCCGAACAATGTCTGCTCTCCAGTCCCAGGTGCCGAGTGAGCGCGGACCGAGCCGTTGCCGCCGAAGCGGACGCTCCCTGGTGGACCATTCGAGATGTTGACCTGTTTGTTCGCATTTAGGGTGTGTATCGTGATGCGAACACACAAGATCATCCCGTTACTGACGGTCGTCGTCTTCGTGTTGTTGCACGTCTTCGCCTATCCAGGCACGCGCTTCTCCAATGACTCATACCGCTACGCCCGCTCGGCGTACGAGTTCTTGGGCGACCCCTACCGGAAAGCCCAGGACAAAGCGTTGCGGGCCTACTGCGCGGACACGGCGGCCATGCTCCAGCGAAACCGCATGCTGCATCAGATCGAGTTCCGGGCCCCGGTGCGCGCCCATGAGTTCCAGGACTGCCTGGCTCAGCATGCGGACGGCCTCAACCCCAGCAATCCGCGGTACGAGGCGCTCTTTCATGCTCGCCCCGCCTATCCACTGATGGCCGCACCATTCGTCTGGCTCTTGGGGGCCAAGGCGGGGCTGACGGCCGTTGCCCTGGGTTTCACGGCGCTCGGAGGGCTGCTGGTCCTGGTGCTCTTGCGCGCGCTGCGCGCACCGCCTCCGGTGGCATGGCTCGGTCAGTGCCTGTACTACGTCACGCCCATAGGGCTGTGGGGCAGTCGGCCTATGACGGAAGGCCCGGTGATCGCCCTCATGGCGGCCATGCTGCTCGGTGCGGTGTGGCTGTGCCAGGGGCGCTGGGTGGCGGGGGCTCTGCTGTCCATGGGGGCCTTCGCGCTGGGCTTCGCGGTCAAGTACTCAAGCTTCGCCCTGGTGGGGCCATGCCTGGTGGCGGCGAGTGCCATGGCGCTGATGTTCGTTCCGCAGGCCCGGCACAAGGGCACGCGCTGCCTGCTCATCGTCTCGCTCTTCGAGTCCTTGGTCGCCTTTGCGGTGAGCAGGGTGCTCCGGTTGCCCGGATTGGAGACCTCGCTCCAGGACACCTTCTCCCTCCACTGGACGTATGCCGAAGTCGCCGACCCATGGCGTCGGCTGGTCCGGCTCGATGCCAACTACTGGTGGCAGTGGCTACAGAGAGAGGCATTGGCTCCTTCCCTGCTCTTCCTCCTGGTGTTGGGCGCCTGGGGCGCGATCCGCCGCTCGGTGCCCATCGCGCTTTGCCTGATCGCCGTGGCCGGTACGGGCCTGCTGACGTCCGCGGCCCACCCGGTGGCGATGGAGGGCGACAGGCTCTACGTGCAGGTGTGGTTGACAGTCGTCGTCGGGCTGCCCCTCCTGGTCGAACGGCTGCGCATGAGCGGCGCGGCCTCCGACGCGCTGCCTGCGCGAAGTGCTCCCCTGACGAAGAGCCACGTGCGCCAGTGAAGAACAGTTCGTCCCGAGCGCCTGCCCCCGACCTCCCCCTCGTTGCGCTGGCCCGCGCCGACGGGGCGTCCAGAGGACGGCCGCTCCGCCCTCATGCACCAGGCCGCCCGGCGCCGCCGGTGTCCGGAGGGTCGGCGGCGCCGGGCTGTGGTCAGGAGCAGGGCTTGTAGAACTGGGTCCAGCCGTCGCTGGGCATGGCCGGCGGCTCGCCCGTGGACCCGAACTCGCCGTACTTCTCCTTCAGCGCGTAGTCGAAGTCCCCCGGACCGCTGTCCGGCAGCGACAGGCGCACGTCCCGATCCAGTTGCCCGTCACCGGAGTTGTTGAGGATCGCGAGGTCCGGGTAGGCGTCGTCGCCGTAGTTGGCGATCCGAAGCTGCTGGACCTCGCCGTGGTCGCCAATGTCGGAGTGCCGGGAGTCGGCGGAGCTCAGGTTCGCCCGCTTGAGCGGGCCGGGGCGGTATTCCGCGACGCGCGCTGTCGAGGGGTCGTCCGCGCCGGACGGCTCGACGAGGTTGACGACTATGTCCAGGGTGCCGTCGTTCTGGAAGTCGGCGACCGCGGCGGACGCGACCTCTCCCGTCTTCGCGCCCAAGAGTTTGCTGACGGAGTGCTTCTCGCCGAACGAACCGTCCGCGGCCCCCCACTGGATCGTCATCTTGGTCCCGGTGTGCCCAGGATTCGTGATCTTGTCCGGGTGGCCGTCACCGTCCAGATCGCCGACCAGCGTCGTGGCACCGGCCAGGCACGGGGCCGTCGCCACGGTGGCCTTGCCGGACCGTCCTGCGTCGCCCGAGGGCGACGACCCGGCCGCAGTGGCCTGGTAACCGGCGACAGTCAAGGTCAAGGCGACAGCCGCGATCGGCGCGGCGATCAGACGTGAGCGCTTGCGAAGCATCTACGAACTCCTGACGTCGTTGTTGAGAGGTGAGATATCGGTAACTCCCCGCGAGTGCATGCCGAAATTGCCGTAATACATAGCCGTGACGTACGAACGGGAGAGCGACGGACTCGGGGGCGGGCGATCAGCATGGGAAGACCTTCTTCGTCATCAGCGGAGTAGTACGCCCGGCGACGTTCCGCCCGATGTGGTACTCACCTTGCCGGTGGCGGCTACCGTTCCAGTAACGCGTCACTAACGAAGCGCTGGTGCGAACACAACCGGCCTACCTGCATGTATGGTCACGAAGGCTCCCGCGTAGGCCGAATCGGTCGGGACGAGGGGGCAGCCGGGCGGTTCGACACCCATACGCCGACAGACAGGACCGGAACGCGACACCGCCGGGCGCGGACCACCACCTCGCGGGCGCTTGATCTCCGTAGGCGTACCACCCGCCGGAACAGCGCCCATAACTTCTCCGGCACCAATCGCTCGACCAATGCCGTCATTCACTGCTCAACGTCCACCAGAACCAAAGGAGACGGCGTCTAGGACAGCTTCAGCGTCCAGACCGAGGTGTCGTAGAGTTCATGTTTCACGTTGAGGACCTTCGAGTCCGTTGGCACGATGTACGCGAACTTGCCGGTCAGATTCTGGCCCGGCGGTATGGTGCCATCGAGGCTTGTGGTATAGCCATCGCCGGATATGTTGTCCGCCTTGGCGCCGCCGTCCACCGTCAATTCGGGGCTGAAATACGTGTCGATGCTCTCGTTGCCTGTGTTCTTGATGGTGACCGTGAACGTGTACGCCTTGTAGCCGGGATCGGGAGTCTGCGCAGCGGGGTCGGCCCTGTCGGGGACGTAGGCCTCGGCCGGCGATACCGTGATCGTCCGCTTGCTCCTGTACTGGGCGGTGTCGCCGGCGCTGAAAGTGTAGGTCTGGTACTTCCCGTTCGGGGTCCCCAGGTCGTCGATGCTCTTCCTCGAGCTGTTGCTCGAGCCGGCGTCGGAAGTCGTGCCGCCTCCGTCGTCTGAGTTGCCCGTATTGCTGATGATGATCACGAGCAGTACGACCAGCGCGGCGCTGCACGCGGCGATGATCCAGGGCTGGTAGGAGCGTCGGCCGGGTGGATGAGGGGCGGGCGTCGGCGGAGGCGTACCGTAGCCGCCGGGCTGTGGCGGCGGCCCCCCGAACGCGGTTGGTGCGTACGGTGAGACCCCGCCGGGTGGCGTGGGTGGTGTGCCGTAGCCGGTTGCGTGGGCGGTTGGCGTCGGGGTTGCTCCGAAGGACGGCGGGGTCGCTCCGAAGGGCGATGGGGTTTCGGGGGCCACGGTGGTTGGTGTCGGGCCGACCTGAGGTTCCTCCGAGTCCAGCAGGCCCACGGCTCGGCGGCCGAGTCCGGCGATGAGCGTTCCGGGTAGCCATGGCTCGGTGCTCTGTTTCACGAACCGGTTGCCGTTGCCGTTGCCGTTGTTGTTTTGGTTGTGGTGCCAGAGGTTGCCGTCGGTGGTGAGTCTCAGCAGCTCTTCCAGACCGGGGCGGGCCGCCGGATCGGGGGCGAGGCAGGCGGTGATCAGTTCTCGTAGCCGGTCGGGGATGCTGTCGAGGTTCTTCTCGTCCTGGATGATGCGCAGCATGAGGACGTGCATCGCGCTGTAGGGGTCGCCGAACGGGCTGCGTCCGGTTGCTGCGAAGGCGAGGACTGAGCCGAGGCAGAAGATGTCGGAGGCGGCGGTGAGCTGTTCTCCTCGGCACTGCTCGGGTGACATGAATCCGGGGGAGCCCACCACGGCTCCGGTTTGGGTGAGTGCGCTGGTGCTGTCTCCGACTGCGCGGGCGATGCCGAAGTCGATGACGCGTGGGCCGTCGATGGTGATCAGGACGTTGGAGGGTTTGACGTCGCGGTGGACGAGGCCGGTGCTGTGGATGTCGCGTAGGGCGTGGGTCAGGCCGTTGGCGAGGGCGATCACTGATCGTTCGGGCAGTGGTCCGTGTTCGTCTGCGACGACTTCGTGGAGGGAGGGTCCGGCGACGTAGCCGGTGGCTACCCAGGGTGTTTCCGCGTCGAGGTCGGCGTCGAGTACGGGGGCGGTCCAGTGGCCGCCGATCCGGCGGGCGGCTTCCACTTCGTTTCGGAAGCGCTGCCGGAACTGGGGTTGCCGGGCGAGTTCGGGCAGGACCAGCTTGAGGGCGACGGTCCGGCCGCGGCCCGAGCGCGCCATGTAGACCTGGCCCATGCCGCCCTCGCCGAGTCTGCCCATCAGCCGGTATTCGCCGATCGACTGTGGGTCCTGTGGACCGAGCGCTTTCATCCCCCTGGATCCTTCCCGTCACGCCTGCGCGTCGTGTGTGCTCAGGAGAGAACGCCAACCGGCCGCCCCCCGACGCCGTACGAGACGGTACCCGACCGTATGCGGTTCCTGACCGCGGCAGCCACAACCCGAACAAGCAGCGGAATACGCGATCTCGCCGACGTGGTGAACGTTGCGCTGGCGGCCGACTACGACACGGACGCGATCCTCACCCTGGACCGCCGGGACTTCCGTGCCGTACGTCCCCTCGGCCGTCGCAAGGCGTTCCGCGTCCTGCCTGACGACCTTCCCCTCTGAAGTCCGGCAAGACGCCGACAACAAACAAGGCCCGGGCCGCTGACCTGGGCCTTCGTCGTGGAGCGGGTGACGGGAGTCGAACCCGCGCTCTGAGCTTGGGAATCAATGACACTCTCAGGGGATGTGGTGCGGCTGACCAGGGGAAACGTGGCCCCAAGGGCGTGTGTGCGGGGGCTTGACTGCGCCGTTTTTGACCGCTGATGACCGCTGATGACCGCTGCTGACTGCTGCGAAGGGCATGGATAGGGCACGAGGCCGGCGGACGCGCAGAAGGTTCTTCGTTTCCGTCGGTTCAGCGGGATGCATCGACTGCAAGCCCACCCGGCCCGCGGCCGGCCTTGCAGAAGCAAGCCCGAGCGCCGCGTCCAGCCGCTGTGGCTGTCACGGTAGCCGCTGAGACCAATGCTGGGGGCCGAAGCAGCATCGGGGCGGGTGCGGTGAGGTGGGGCGAGGCCGCGATGAGCCCCTGTGGGGGCGTGGCGTCGGGCCGCCACGCCCCGCCCGCGGAGCCAAGGGGAACCTGCTGGTCATGCTTACACCGTGACGAGATGGTCGGCGGTGCCCCCGCACCACTCGATCAGGAAGAGCGTCGCGTCGTCGGTGGTGACCCCGCCGCGTTCTTGCATCAGGGTGTGGGACAGGCCGCGCACCATTTCCTGTACGCCTTGGCCCACGCACCCCGCGCGGTCCACGAAGTCGAGCAGTCGCTCCTCGCCGAACTGCTCTTCGCCGGTGCGGTGCTCCTCGACGAGACCGTCGGTGAAGAAGAGGATCCGGTCGCCGCGGGACAGCGCCTGGTCGCTGATCTGCGGGATGGCGCCGCCGAAGCCGACGGGCAGGGTGCCCGGGCTCTCCAGCGCCTGGACGACGCGGTGGTCACGGATCAGCAGGGGTGCCGGGTGCCCGGCGTTGACCCATTGCAGGTGGCCGGTTCGGATATCCAGGCGCATCATCTGCGCCGTGACGAAGTGGTCGGGCCCGAACTGCTTGTCGATGGCCGTGTCCATGAACATGTACAGGTCGGCGAGGCCGACGTCGGCGCGTCTGGCGTGCCGGTAGGCGCCGATGGCGACGGTGGCCAGCACGGCGGCGTCCAGCCCGTGACCCATGGCATCGATGATGGCTACGTGCAGGACGTTGTCGTTCAGGGCGTAGTCGAAGCTGTCACCCGCGACGTCGTAGGCGGGCTCGAGGATTCCGGCAACCGCGACCTGCGGGGTGACCATGGTCAGCGGGGGCAGCAGTGACCATTGGATCTCCGCGGCCAGGCTCATCGGCTCACGGCGCCGGGCCTGGAAGAACTGATCGGTATAGCTGTTCTTGGTGACCAGCATGTCGGCGACCAGGCCGGCCAGGCGCCGCAGCAACCGCCGGTCGTCGTCATCGACGGTGCTCAGGGTGACGGCCAGCACCCCCACCACGTCGCTGCCGTCCAGCAGCGGCAGGAACATCCGTACGCCATCGGCCTGCGGCTGTTCCACCGTCGCCGTGCCGAGAAAAGCCCTGCCGGCCTGAGAATCGTCGATCCGCTCGGGCTCCCCGACCACGAGTCTCATGCCCGGCAGGGGAGCCAGCATCAGCTGGTCGTAGTCCTGAAGGAGGATCGAGACGTTCCGCCCGCCGATCCGGCCCACTTCCTCCGCGACCAGCGGGGCGATCAGCTGGGGCGGCATCTCGTGAGCCCGGTCCAGCAGCACACCCAGCAGCCGCTCACCGAATCCCTCTGACCGATCCACGGTGACTTTACGGAAGTCCCGTTCACCTTCCGTCATGGCGACCTCGTTTCGCCGCAGCGCCTCACAGAGAGGCGAGCCTCAGTGCTGTTCGCCGCATTTTGGTCCTGCTGCCTCCTCCACCCCAGCATCGCGCACATGAGGGTCTGCGACACCTGCCGCCAGGTCGCCGGAAGCTCCTTGGCCTGTAGAGGTGCTCGCACCGTCGAGGCACAGGGGCCATGGCCGACTCATCGGTGGTGGTGTCCACGTAGATCGCTTCCAGCGCGCCGCCCCTGTGCCTCTTTGGGGCGGCAGCGTCGCGGTCGCGCCACTCGCGGATATTGGCTGAACGGATCATGCCCTGCTCCCTGCCGTCGCGCCGACAGCGACGCAACGGCCCCGGCGTAAACACACCGGGGCCGCCCTTTCGGGTCGGTTGCACGTGAGAGTGCACCGGCCCACTCACCATGCTATGCCTGGGGTGCTTTTCCGGCATCACTGACTCTTTGGGTAATACGACACCTGGGCGGAAAGGCCCCGCGCCGCGTCAGCCACGTTCCTCCTCCTCTTCGCCCTCCATCAGCCGGATCCCCTGGTGCGTCAGTGTGGCCATCGCGGGTGCGTTTCCTCGTGCCCAGTCGACTGTGATGAGCCCCTCGCCCGCCAGATATGCGCAGGCGGCCGCCAGGTCCTGCTCAGGGACCTGGAGCTCGTCGCGCAGCTTCGCCCCGGTGATGCCGAGGAGGCGATTGCCTTCCACGGCCTCGTACAGAGCCTTCATGATCGCTTCGCGGTAGTTCTTCCGCTCGCGCAGTGTCGCCATGGTTGCCGTCCACACGTGCAGGGCACCGATGAGGAGTGCATGGACACGGGGCGGCGGTGCCCTGCCCGCACCCGTTGAGGGGCATCGCTTCAGACTTCATCCGTCTGCGTGCGGTCTTGTCCGGAGGACTTACTTGCTACCAGCCAGGACCGCGCCGGCTTTGCCCTATGCGTGGTGTCCACGGTGAGATGGAGCCGGGTTCCGCCTTCGGCGCCGGCAGGGTAGCTGCGCTGTTCGGTGCCGGCGAAGCAACGGCGGAGTACCTCGGCGACCTGACGGGCGGCCTCGGGGGACGCGGAGACGATACGCACCTCGGCGCGCCCTGCCGAGGGTGATTCGGGTGGCTGCATGGTGACCTCGTTTCATCAGGAAGACGTGGCGGTGGGCGTGGGGCCATGCTTCGCACCCACCGGCCCAGGCCAGGAGAAGGTCATGCGTCTTCCGCGGCCCCGTCGCGCTGTTCTGGGTGAGGCGGTGACGACGGGTGATCCGGCGGGCTTGCCGGCTGTCGGCTCTTCCGGCTCCGTCGGCCGACTCCCGCCAGGGCATCGCTGTAGTGGAATGCTGCGATCCGCTCGTTGTGCTGGCCATTGAGCAGATGGATCAGCAGCACTCCGAGCATGATCATGGCGATAATCACGAACACGGTGATGACGGTCTCCACATCCTCACCTCCCCTGGGCGGAGCTCAGAAGTCCGGTCGGGTTCGGCTGCCGGCCGCCATAGGGGCGGGCCCGCCATCGGTCTCCCACTCCTCCTCCCGGCTGAGCGCCTCCCGCACGTCACGGGTGGCGGTCTCGCTCGCCATCAGACCGCTGGCGGTGAGGAGGCCGTCGGCGGTCGCTGCGGCGGCCATCAGCCGGGCGGCGGCGGCCGCACTCGTCTCCGGCGGGATCACCAGAAGGTCCCAGCGGCCTGCGCTGTAGGAGAGCAGAATCAACTTGTGCGGGTCCTGCTCGTCAGTGAACCAGCCCACGTGCACCGTGTGCCCGGTCACCGGCACCTTGCGCGGGATCACGGGCCAGTGTGTCGGGTTCACGGAGACGCGAGTGATCCGGCCCCAGCGTGCGTCCAGCACGTCCGTCAGGGCGGGCAGCTCACGGAGGAGATCCCGGGAGCGAGGCCACCACGCACCGTCCAGAAGGCCTGGAACCGGGCTCACCGGGGCCAGGGACAGGCGGGCCGGTGGCGAGGGTACGCGCTCATAGGTGGTTGTACGGTCGATGGTCACGGTCATGGCGCGGACCTGCCCCCGGGCGCGTCTTCAACGTCCCGGTGTTGTTGCTCGCCGAGAACGACACCCGCGTGGAAGCCGGTGTGCGAAGTACTCCCGGTGTTTTCACTGTACTCCGGGCGTTGGGCCGCTGAGCCCCCGTGTGATCAGCGACTTCTTCAGGAACCCGGGTCTGTGTTCACAGGGCGTGGGTGAGCATGGGCGTGGGCTCGGAGTACGGTGAAACCGGCGGCCCACCGACCCCCGCAGAGGGTGAGCAGACCATGTCCGACGCCGAGACCCCGCGACAAACGAATCTTCTGCCGGACGCGATCCACCATGCTGTGAAACCTGGAACAGCCCTGCTGCGGTTGGCGACGACACATACCCGTGAGGGCATTCTCGACGGTGCCTGGTGGCCGCGTTCCCGCGACCTACGCGCCGAGCTTCCCGCCCTGGTCACCGCGCTGACCGAGCACCTCGGGCCCGTCATGCGCGTCGGCCTGGACTCCAGCGCCTGGGAAGAACTGCCGACACGGGTGATCATCGACGACCGTATCGTGCACATCGACTCATTCCCGGTGGGTGACGACACCATCCTCATCACCCGAGGCGATCGAGACCACTTCTCCCTGTTGGTGGTCCCGCCGCACGCGACGCCCGACGCGGCACGCGCCGCGATGGCCCGGGCCGTCCGCGTCGACAACATCACGCAGGCCAAGCAGATCCTCATCGACACCGGCACCGGCCGAGCCCGCCCGATCGCCGAGGAAGGCCCGCAGACAGGCCAGGAACGCCGCAGCACGTCCTGACGCCTCATCCCGGCGCAACCATAGCCGCAGCCTCGGCCCACCCACGTCCAGTAAGACACCGACACCACACCCCCTGATGAACGTCCGGCCACGAACTCTTCCGGAATGCTGCCGACATCGGGCCTATGACGACTGAACGTGCCTCCTTGGCGCGCGGTTTGCCCTTGCCCTTCGTCGGCTCATTCATGTGCGCTCTCTGCGCCCGTCCAGGCGGACCGAACAACGTTGCCGCCCCGTTCGGCCTGCCCACTCGTGATTGGGTAGGCGCGGACCCGAGCGAGGCGAAGCATGGTGGCCCGCACATCTGGTGAACGTGAGCTTGGGAAGGGAACGCCAGACTCAGGGCACCTCGCCGCCGTCGATGCCTCGGCTACTGCCGAAGAGCAGGTCACGGGGTGAAGGCCGACTCTCCCGTGATGCCCGATCTCGGTGCCCCCAAGACCCGTGCCCTTTACGTGCCCCATCAGCAGGGCACGTAAAGGGCAATGTGCCATCGGCGAAGAGGGAATGGTCTGGACGACGAGTAAGCGTCTCTGGAACTCTGTGTGTGCCTGAGTGACTCAGGCTTTTCGGGCGCGGCGTGGCCGTGTGCGGTTGCCGTCGTGGGGTCCGAACCTCGGGGTGAGGGGGTGGACTTCGGTGGCGTGCGCGTGGTGGAAGCCGGTCCGCTCGGCGGCGTGGGTGCGTCGTCGACAGGTTCCGCGTGAGAGCCGCGCCCGGCCGGCCGGAGGAGGCTCCGGCCGGGGTGGGGCGGGTACTCCATGACCTGGCACCGGCCCGTGCGGGGTGGGTGTCTGGGTGTCATGCCCCGCCGGACGCTGGACCACCCGGGTGGGGGTGGTGGCGGGGACCGTACGCACATCGGGCATACGGCGGGAAGCCTGTGACCGGCGGGCCGGGAAGGGCCGGGCCGGTGTGGGGCACATCTTGCCGGGAGCGGTCCTCGGCCCGCGCGGCCGGGGTGGTGCGGCCATCTGGCGACGAGCGCGGCGCAGGCGGCGGGTGGTCCGTTTGGGACGGCGCACACTGCGGACGGTGCCGTCGACGGTGGTGCGGATGGTGCGGGTGCCGGTGGCGCGGTCGGCCCGGGTGTGGGCCTGGGCGAGCAGTCCGCGCGAGACGATCCGGCGGGCGGCGGCGTGGTCGCGGTCCATGGACAGTCCGCAGTGGGCGCAGTGGGCCCATGTCCAGCCGCGTTCGCCCAGCCGGTCGGGGGCGGGGTGGTGGGTGAGGGTGCCCAGGCAGCAGGGGCAGCGAGCGGAGGTGCCCCGGGCGGGGACGGTGACCACCGTGATGCCCGCCTTGGCGGCCAGGTGCCTGATCGCTTCGGCGACGGTGCCGCGGACCTGCCCCGACAGGCGGGCGTTGCCACGGCGCCTGCCGCGGGCCTCCAACGTGGTGAGGTCTTCGAGGTAGATGACGGTGGCGCCGAGCGCGGCCGCCTGGTCGACGGCCCAGCGGGCCGCCGACCAGGCCAGTGCCTGGTTCAGGTGGCGGATGCGGGCGCACACCCGCTCGTGCTCGACCTGTAGTACGCGGGCCCGTGCGAGGTGTTCGCCCCAGCGCAGGTGGGGGGAGCCGAGCCCGTCGGCCAGCGCCTGGTAGTGGTCGCGTTTGGCGGCGAGGTGTTCGCGGTGGGTGCGCAGCCGGTGCAGTTTCGCGCTGACCGTGGTGGCGTCGAAGATCAGAGGGCGGCCGTCGGTGACCACCCGCGCCGTCGGGGCCCGGCCGGTCAGGCGGCCCACCGTGCCGGTGAGCAGAGTGTTCACACCCCAGTCGAAACCGAGCGCCACGGTGTGCCCGGACGCCTTCGCGGGCGGGGCGGGGCGCGTGTGCGGCAGGTCTACCGCGATCCGCCCGGCCCGGGTGGGGCGCAGGGTCGGGGTGTGCAGGACCGCGTCCGGATCGACGGTGCCCGGCAGCCGGATATCGAGCACATGCCAGGCCCACTCCCGCCCCGAGGCAGGGGCCGCACACAGCGGGAGCTTGACCCGCAACCTGGCCGTCGCCTCGTCCACCCGGTCAAGGGTGACCTGCTGGCGGTCCATCGCCGCAAGCAGCACCTGCGCCGCGACCTCGGGCACCTCCTCCAGCTCGCACAACCCGGCAGGCAGCTTCCCGCGCGCGCTCAGATATGCGCGCACCTGCCGGGTCCGGTTGCGGATCTCCGCACCGCTGACCCCGGCAGGCAGCAGCGCCCGCAGCGCGGCCCACTCCACCTCGGTGCGCCGATGCGGATCGGCGGGCCAGGTGGCCAGGACCGCCGCCACCAGGGTCCGCCGGTGCAGCGCCAGGCGCAGGGTACGCGCCGCGTACTCCTCGGCCGCCCGGCGCACCCGGTCCGACACATACACCCCCTCGACAGGCGCGGCATCCCCCGCCCAGCCCAGGCGGCGCAGCGCCATCCACCCCTTGGCCGGCAGTACCTCACCGAGCCCGTCGAGACCGGCGGCCAGCACATCCAGCCAGTCCTCGTCCCACCGGGAAGCCACCAGGCCCCGGGTCAGCTCCTGGCACAAGGAGGCCAGGAAGGACACCCGCTGGTACAGCAGCCGCTGACCCACCTGTTCACCACTGCCCTCGACCACACCACCGAAGGCGGTGCACGTCGCCGTCGCCACCAACCGGCCCACACCCACCACCCCCTCCATGCCCCCGGACTGGGCACATCCCCGTATCCGATCGGCCTAACGACCGACGACCGCACAAAGACACGCACCCCCGCCGACTACGCCCGATTCATGCAGGAAAACGCAGTAAAACCGCCAACAGTTGAAGACCCTGCCGCATACCCGTCATTGACCGCTGTTCACCGACCGATCTGATGCGCGTCTGGTGCGAGTCGCGTTTGGTGGATATTCGGGACTGCTCAGCCGAGCCACGTGACGCGGGTCGCGGGTCGCGGCCTAGGACGGTCAGCTGCTCAGCCAAGCGCTCTACCTCGGCTACGACTTCGTGGGGCAGGCCGCCTACGACGTACTCGGCGTCGGGGTCATAGTCCCAGGTCCAGATGTCACTCACGCGGAGATCTCGTGGTGTGCCAGGTCCGTGATCTGTCGGATCTCGGCGAGTGCAGAGCGTAGGGCCTCGCGGTCGGTGGCCTCTTCCGCTACTGCTTCCAGCTCGCGCAGGCGTGCGGCGCGGGCCGGGTAGCGCTGCACGGCGACGAATTCGCCCCACCACTGCAGGAAGGTGCGCAGCGGAGTGATCGTGCTCTGGGCGGCGGCTTGTTCGACCGCGCGGTCGAGGTGCTCGACGAAGGATGGCCGCTGGGCGGGGGCGATCTGGGCGACCGCTGCGCGGAGTGCTGCCGGAGTGAGTGCCGGCATGGAGATCAGGGGCCCGTCGGGGGCAGAGGGTTGTTCGGTCATTGCAGCGTCTCCTGGGCGGCGGTCTGCGCGATCATCATGAGCCTGGCCGTTGTTGCGGACGCTGGGCTGAGCCTACGCCCGCGCCCCGCCTGCCACGAGTCGCCGTCAGGAGATCGGATTACTCAATGGGCGAGTCAAGCGCTGGCGAGTGCCATCAGCAGCCGCTATAGATCCACAGAGTTGGCAAGGGCTGCTGCCACGTACCGGCCAGTTCTGTGAGTGCCTCGCGTGCCAGCTGGCGGACCTTGAGCCACCCCGCGTCGGTCGTCAGTGCCTCGTACGTCCACCTGGAAGCGTGCTCCGGTCCGCTCATCGCGTCGAGGGTCGCGTCAATGCGTGAGAGGTGCGACTCCATAGCGGCATCGATACGACGAGCCTCGGTAAGGATCACGATGGCGCCCCGAGCGTTTTCGTAGTCCAAGGCCAAGTCGTCGGTTTCGAGTCGGTATCTGTCGAGCCACACGATCTGATCCTCGGCATCCGCGGCGAGCGTTGTAAGCGTCGAGATCAGGTACTTCGATGCGCTTGCTTCGGACAGCCTCTGCTCGTTCATTCTGCCCCCTCGGCGACCATTGGACCACGCGGTCGGCGGAGCCTTGATGGCCCTGTCAAGCTGCTGAGGCTGCAGCCGCCGCAGTTGGTGGGGTGATTGTGAAGGAGCGGTTGTGGCGTAGAAGGGCACACAGGACGTCGATGCGTCGGCTGTAGTGCTTGGGACGGTGCAGGTTCTCCGTGCGGCGCCCGGAGTCGCGGGGGAACGGCACCAGACCGGCGGCGGATGCGAGCGGTCCCATACCCGGCAGGGCATAGTCGAAGGCGCGCTCCAGCGCGGGGAAGATGCCGGTGAGCATGTCGCGGAGTCGGTTGAGTATGCGCACTCGGTCGGCGATCAGGTCGGAGTGGTGCCCGGTCAGCAGGGCCAGATCCGCGGCGAGTTGGGCGGGTATATCAAGGGTGGTGAAGTCTCGCCGGATGCGGGCGGTGCCGGCGATGTTCACGGCCCAGCACACCTCGTCGGCGAGGTCCAGGATCTCGCCGAGCGCGGTCAGGATCTCTGTCTCGTCGGTGTGGATCTTCTTGCTCCACACCGTTGCCCCGACGCGGGACCCGGACCAGGGAGGCGCGTAAAGCCGCGGAGCCGCCCCTCAGCAGACTCACGAGGCCAACCGGAAGCGGGGTGTGGGTGATGCCGGAGTGATCCATTACCGGAGGTAACGGCGCGTGCTCGCGTGCTCGTGCGCCTGAGTGCACCACTTTCGTACCTTGTACGTCTGGCGCGATCCCCTCGGTAGCCCTAAGTTCACTCACTCCAGAACGCGAAACAAGGGTGAGTGAGATTGAGTGACAGTTCAGACGACACCAGCTCCCCGCAGACGCAAAATTCCGGTGCCAGAACTGCAATGATTATTGCTGTGGCCGGTGTTGTCTTGGCGGCGATCCCTATCGCTTGGGGTGTCATCTCTAAGGTTTGGGACGATACCACCGAAAGCAGCTATATGGTTGAGGCGGATCGCGCTTGCGCTGGGCATCAGCCAGATCTGGATGCTCTGGGGCCGGAGCCCAGTGGTGAGGACCCAGAGGTGTATACCGACTATCTGCAACGGCGCGGCCAGGTGATACGCGCAGCGCTGGAAGATTGGGGGGCAGTGAAGGTGCCTCCCAAGAAGCAGGAAAAGATAAGCGAGGCCTATGCTCTGGCTGACTCTGCTGCGAAAGAGTGGGAGTCGGCGGCGCATTGGGGCTCACGGGGAAATCGGAACAGGGCGAATCACTACCTCGACGAATCGGGCCGCTATGCCACAGAAGCGATAATGAAAGCACGTGCCGCTGGTCTAGAGGTGTGTCCTCTGGGCTTCTAAACGACCGGCCGACGGATGGTCAGCGATACGAAGTCGGAAGCGGGAAATCGGTTCATCGTGCTGCCCGGCTGCATGCGGAAGGACCTGGGACGGCACCTGGCGTGGTTCGCCGAGAAGGAGCCGAACGGGCTGCTCTTCGCCGGCGAGAAGGGGGCACCGTTCCGGCGGTCGACGTTCGGGCGGAAGTGGCGGCGGGCACGGACCAAGGTCGGACTGCCGGGGAATTTCCGCTTCTACGATCTTCGTCACACCGGGCACACCCTCGCCACGCAGTCGGGCGCGACGCTCAAGGACACCATGGTCCGCGCTGGGCAGTCCTCGGAGCGGGCCGCGCTGATCTATCAACACTCGACCTTGGAGCGGCAGAGGAGGTGGCCGCTGGGATCGATGCCCGGGCGCAAGCCGACCGGCAGAAGGGCGCCGAGAAGGGCGGCCCAAGCGCTTCTGGCACGAGACGCTTAGCGCGGTCTGGACAACAACCAAGGCCCCGGTCTCTGACCTGGGCCTTCGCTATGGAGCGGGTGACGGGAATCGAACCCGCGCTCTGAGCTTGGGAATCACGGGGCAGTCGACGCCGATCAGGGCGCTGACCTGTGTAAACGAGTGCTGTTAGGGAGCTGGTGTGCCCGCCGCAGCACCCGTCATTGACCGCTGTTTACCGCTCTATCTGGTGCGCATCTGGTGCGTCGTCCACCGCGCATCTGTCTGTCCTCAGAGGCTGCACCTCATAGGGCGATCAGTCGCACGCGGTCATTGCAGAGCTTGGCCATGTCGTCGGTGTCGGAGGTGAGTACGGCGACTGGTAGCGGCTGGCGTAGTGCTGCCTCAGCGACGGTGGCGTCGATCGCGTATTTGTGCCCGTGCAGTCCCGCTGACTTGAGCAGTTCGGCGGCTGCCTTGGCCGCGTGTTCGGTGACGGGTTCGACCTTGACCCGTGAGAGGGCCCAGTTCAGGCGTGGGAGGTTCACTCGCGAATGGCTGACTTCGACGATGGTGTTGGCACTGACGACGAGATCAGCTCCCATTTCGTGGAACACCTGGAACATCGCGAGAACCTTCCGGTCCTGGGCAACCCATGCGGACAGCCCCTGGGAGTCCAGGACGACGGTCTCAAGGTGTGTGCTCACGCAGCGTCCGTATGGCCGGCACGGTCGGCGGTACCGAAGATCTTGGCGCGGGCTTCGGCCAGCTCTTCGTCTGTGAAAGCGCCTTGCTCCTCCTGGTGGCGCCGCAGATCGTCGCCGAGGAGTTGGTGCCGGATCTGGCGGGCCACCGCTTCAGCCACATAGCCGGACACGTTGTCAGTGAGCTTCCTCAGCTCGGCGACCTGCTCGGTGGGCAGGGTGACGGTGATGCGCGTCGTGGCAGACATAAGGCGAGCATACTCCAGTATGCGCGCAGTCGGTGCCTCGGTCCCTCCAAGCAAACAAGGCCCGGGTCAATGACCTGGGCCTTCGTCGTGGAGCGGGTGACGGGAATCGAACCCGCGCTCTGAGCTTGGGAATCACCGGGCACTCCATACCGATCATGTCGTTGACCAGCAGAGACAGGCACTGGCGGCAAGCTGTCATCCTTTGCCGCAGCACCCGCTACTGACCGCTGTTCACCGCTCTTTCTGGTGCGCATCTGGTGCGGAAGCCAGCGCACCGTCGACCAATCCGCGCCAGTGTCCAGTCTCGTGAAGAGAGATCTGTTCACCCCGCTAAAGATCGGAGAATGGGGGGATCACTCGCGTGATCGCGATGAGGCGCAGACGGGGGAGGGGCAGCGCGTAGAACCAGCCGTCGACGAGCAGGGGGATGCGCCGCACTCCGCCCGGCACGCCCCGTCGCGGTCCTTGACCGAGATCCGTGACGTCAACGCCGACCTCGGCCAGTGCAACCATCTCGCCCGCAAGGCGTTCAACCTCGGCGACCACCTGCGGGGGCAGGCCCGACACGACGTGCTCGGCGTCCGGGTCATACTCCCAACGCCATGGGTCCCGGTCGCTCACGCCGCTCCCTGCTCCTGGTCGATGCCGGCCTCAGCGCATGCTTCGTCAAGGATGCGGCCGATCTCCGCCGCAACTTCGCGAGCCTCGTGGATATCGTCGGTCTCGGCCGCACGGGCTTCCAGCGCCCGCAGGCGGGCGGCTCGGTCCGGGTGGCGCTCGACGGCGACGTAGACGGCCCACTGCCCGACGAAGCGACGCATGGGTGCCGCGCTCACCTGCTCTCGGGACTGTCGGAGGGCCGTGGCGCGCTCTGCGTCAAATGTCGGCAGTGCGTCTGGGGCGATCAGCGCAAGAGCAGTGCGCAGTTCCTCAGGTGTGCTCGCCGGCTGGGCGATGCGGTGGGCTTCCGGATCACTGTCGGCGATGTCGTGCATCGGATGTTCAGGCTGCGTGGTCATCGCGGTCTCCAGTAAGGATCGGCAGGTCCGCTCTGCGCCCTACGGTACGTGTTCGTCCTGCTCGTGCGCATGGAGATGCGCTCGTCCGCTTCAGTTCACTCGGCGGGCTGCCGACCGCCGCGACGTTGACAGCGGCTGTCCTCCTCCGCTGACGTCCGGATCGTCCCAGCGACTGTCTTCAGCGCGTCCAGACCGTGGTGGATCAGTCGACGGTGCAGTTTGTCCACCCGGCCGCGGCTGCCGTCGTGCCGGGGCCACGGAGCCCAGGGAACCGAGTTTCCCAAGCAATCTTGACCGAGAGGGGAAGGAACAGGTCCCACCACGTCTGCCGCAGCGATGTCGCGTTCAGATACGCGTTGAGGTCGTCGCGTGTCTGGGCCTCGCGGATGACGCGCTCGTACATCAGCCGGAAGTCTGCTTCGTCGGCCAGGTCGTAGATGTAGTGCGGTCCCCAGTCGATGTGGCGCGGCAACGTGACGCTACCAGTCGTCGGGCCGTCCAACTCGGCGAGGGACTCCGGCAGTATGTATGGCTTCGCCGCTGTATGCCTGCTCATGATTTCAGCATGGCTGATGTGGTCTGGCGGCGGCGCTGATCACGAAGCCAGTGCAGTACGGAGTGAATGCCGACGTGAGGCGACCGGTCGGCATGCCCTGCACCTGATCTGGTGCGAACGGGCACGCGGGGCACGGAGAGGCCTAGACAACAAACAAGGCCCGGGTCTGTGACCTGGGCCTTCGTCGTGGAGCGGGTGACGGGAATCGAACCCGCGCTCTGAGCTTGGGAAGCTCATGTTCTACCATTAAACTACACCCGCGAAAGACACCGTCTGCCGGTGTCGCATCGTCGCAAACTGTACCCCATGCCTGACCCCCGCCGCATTCGCCGTGGGGTTTTCGTGTTTCTTCGGGAGGGTTTGTTGGGGGCTCGGAGTGGGGTGGGGTGGGTGGAAGCGGCTACAAGGGTGGGGGAGTTGGGGCGTACGGTGGGGGCCGGAGTGCCGCGTGGAGCGGTGGCTGATTGATCCCCTAATGTGGCTTTCGTCGTCCACGTTTATGGGGAAGGGACTCAATGGAGCGCACCGTCGTCCGTTGTGCTGAAGGGCATGTGTTCAGCACCGCTTCGTTCCCGATGCAGCACCTCACCGTCGACCGGATCGGCCCCGGTCGGCTGCTGCGCTGTCCGCGTTGTGCGCGGTTGCGGCAGGCGGTGCCGGTGGCGGGTGGGAAGCGGTAGCGGCCGCTGCCGGCTTCTGAATCATCGCGATGGGGCCCGGTCCGGTTGGGCCGGGCCCAGGTCATGGGTTTCGTTTGCGTATCCTCGTTGCGTGCTTCTCTCAGACAAGGACATCCGGACCGAGATCGACGCCGGGCGGGTACGGGTTGATCCGTTCGATCCAGTGATGGTGCAGCCGTCGAGCATCGATGTGCGGCTGGACCGCTTCTTTCGGGTGTTCGAGAACCACCGTTATCCGCATATCGACCCGGCGGTGGAGCAGCCGGATCTGACCCGGCTGGTGGAGCCGGAGGGGGATGACGCGTTCATCCTGCACCCCGGGGAGTTCGTGCTCGCCTCGACGTACGAGGTGGTCTCCCTGCCGGATGACATCGCCTCGCGGCTGGAGGGGAAGTCGAGCCTGGGGCGGCTGGGGCTGCTGACGCACTCGACCGCGGGTTTCATCGATCCCGGGTTCTCGGGGCATGTGACCCTGGAGTTGTCGAACGTGGCCACGTTGCCGATCAAGCTGTGGCCGGGGATGAAGATCGGGCAGCTGTGTATGTTCCGGCTGACCTCGCCGGCCGAGCACCCGTACGGGTCGGATCGTCATGGCTCCCGCTACCAGGGGCAGCGCGGGCCGACGCCGTCGCGCTCGTACCAGAACTTCCACCGGACGAAGGTGTGAGCCGGGGTGAGTGAGCAGCGGGAGAACCTCACGTACGAGCGCTTCGGCACGGCGGTGCGGGAGCTGGCGCAGACGATCGCGGACGACGGGTACGAGCCGGATGTCGTGCTGTCCATAGCGCGCGGCGGGGTGTTTGTCGCGGGCGGGCTGGCGTACGCGCTGGACTGTAAGAACATCCATCTGGTGAATGTGGAGTTCTATACGGGCGTGGGGACCACCCTCGACATGCCGGTGATGCTGGCGCCCGTGCCCAACGCGATCGACTTCTCCCAGAAGAAGGTCCTGATCGCGGACGATGTCGCCGACACCGGCAAGACCCTGAAGCTCGTCCGTGACTTCTGCGTCGGCACGGTCGCCGAGGTGCGCAGCGCGGTGATCTACGAGAAGTCGCAGTCGCTCGTGAAGTGCGAGTACGTCTGGAAGCGCACCGAGGATTGGATCAACTTCCCCTGGAGCGTTGAGCAGCCCGTCGTGCGGCGGGACGGGCAGGTGCTGGACGCCTGACCCGGGCAGAGGGCAAGGGACCGGAAGGCGCGACAAGGCACGACAGGTGAGGGGCCCTGCTGGGCCCCTCTTCGCGGTCTTACAGGGTGCCCAGCTTCAGCAGCGACAGCAGCGCGATCAGCTGGATCGCCGACGCCCCGAGAGCCTTCGGCCACGGCAGGTCGTGCGACTTGCTCACCATCGTGGTGAACAGCGCGCCTGCCCCCAGCCAGGTCACCCATCCCAGCACCTGCACCGTCGGGCTGTCCCCGCCCAGGAACAGCGCGAACAGCAGCCGTGGCGCGTCCGTGATGGACATGATCAGCATCGACAGGCCGATGGTCGGGGCGTACGAGCCGTCGCCGCCCAGCTGGCGGGCCAGGGTGTGGGTGACCGCACCCAGGATCAGGCCGCTGATCACGACGGTGACGCCGGTGACGAGGATCCACGGGATGCTGTTGCCCATCGAGGCGTTCAGCACGTCCTCGCGGGCCTGGTCGAAGCCGAAGACCACGAGCAGGCCGTAGACGAACGTCACGATCAGGGCCGGGCCCCACATCGCGTAGTCGCGCATCTGCCAGAAGGTGGCCGACGGGCGCAGCACGATGCCGCTCAGCAGCTGCTTCCAGGGCAGGCGGGGGCCGGCGGGCGGGGCGGTGGAGGAGCCGGCGCGGTAGGTGTTGGCGTAGTCGTCGTCGTACGAGCCGGGGCCAGGGCCGGGGCCGTAGCCGGGGTCCGGGGCGTACGGGTCGTAGGCGTCGGGCGCCTCGCCGACGCTGAACTGCTGGGTATGGCCCGGATCGTTGTTGCTGTACGAGCCGCCCTGGCCATAGCCCGGGGCCTGGCCCTGCGGGGGGCCGTGGTACGGGTCCTGGCCGCCGAAGTACTCCGGCTCTCCCTGTGATGCGGGCTGTTGCCACTGCGGCGGCTGCTGGCCGTACGGCGGCGCCTGTCGGCCGTACGGCTGCTGCTGTTGCGGTGGTTGCTGCTGCTGCCCCTGTTGCGCGGACCGGGAGTCCCGTCCGCGTCCGATCCTGAATCCAGCCACGATTCGAACGTACCTGGTCGCAGGGACTGGGGTGCCGGACCTCTCAGAACAGGTCCGGCATTGCGGCCGAGCTGTGACATCCCCTAGGGGGACCCTGAGGGGTTTTCCCCCGTGGGGGCCGGGGGTTTGCCGGTCAGCGACCGTCCGTGGTGAAGGGTTTGCCGCTGAAGGCGGTCTTGTCGGCGGTGCCATCGGTGATCCACCACCACTCGGGCCGGTCGCCGTACAGGGCGAAGACGGGGTCGCGGCCCCAGGCGAGGACGACCTCGTCCTTGCCGTCCTGGTCGAAGTCCCGGGCGCCGTTGAGCCGGGCGGCGCGCCGGGCCTTCCGTATCTTCTCGCCGTCCACGCGGGCGGGGACGGTTCGGGTCAGGGTGTGGCGGCGGGCGATGTCGCCCGGGGAGTCCGGCTGGATGGTGATGATCTCGACGCCGCCCGGTTCGAGCGCCACGGCCAGCTCGTCGGTGCCGTCCCTGTCGGTGTCGGCGGCGGCCAGGCCGCCCGACATGTTGACGATCTTGATGGGCTGGGGGGAGGCGTCCCGGGTGACCGGCGCGTCCTTGAGAGCCTTCTTGGTGTACACGCTCAGCGTGTGGTCCACGTCCGGCGCCTCCGTCTCGTAGCCCGGCTCGTTGTTGCGGCTGCCGCTGTCGCCGACCGCCACGTCCCGAAGTCCGTCCCCGTCGAAGTCGCCGAAGGTGATCGCGTTGCCCTTGCGCAGCTTGTGGCCGGTGCGGGCGAGGCCGTCCGGGCCCGCCGTCAGGAGTACGGAGGCGGACTGGTCGTCGTCGTTCATAGCGTGCACCACCAGGTCGGTGGGCCGGTCGCCGTCGATCGTGTCGGCGACCAGCTCGCTGATCCCGGAGCCGGTGCCGTCGTCGGTGATCGGGGTCTGGTACGGGACCGTCCTGGCAGCCCTGCCGTCCCGGCCGAACGGCCCGTACAGCACGAGGAAGGACCCGTAGTCCGGGCGCACCATCGCCAGGTCGTGGTGGCCGTCCCCGTCGAAGTCGCCCACCGTCGGCCGCCGCAGGCCCACGCTGTCGTCGGGGCCGGTCAGCGGGACACGGGTGGCGGCGGCGCCGCGCCGCGGGCCGTCGGCGGAGCCCCAGGTGATGTACGGAACGACCCGTACGGTGGTGTGGGCGCGGTCGGCCTCGGCCTCGCTGAGCCGCTCGGCGACCGGGGTGACCAGGTCGGCGTAGCCGTCGCCGTCGAGATCGGCCGTGGCGATTCTGGTCGTGTCCACGGACGGCACATCCGGGCCGCGGGCGGGGAGGCCGAGGTCCTCGCGGGTGAGCACGGTGCGGGTGGCGGGGTTGAGGCCGCGGGACGAGCCGTGGATGAAGGCGAGCCGGGTGGGCTGGGCCTCCTCCTTGCTCCCGACGAGCGGGAGCGCGAGTTCGGGGTAGCCGTCGCCGTTGAGGTCGTCGGGCAGTTTGCTGCCCTTGCCCCGGGGGATGGGCGCGGTCGCGGTGGGGGTGATGACCGGGGCGCCGGAGCGGGCGCCACCGGGCGTCGTGGTCCGCTCGCCCCCCTTTGAGTCCTTCGGGCCTTTCGGGTCCTTCGGGCCGTCGTCGCCGGAGCCGCACGCGGTGAGCAGCGCTGCCAGGGTCGCCGCGGCACAGGCCAGGGCCGCGGGGCGGCGGGCGGTCGAGGTCGTTCGGCTGCGGCGGTGCATGTGGGGCTCCTAGGGGGTGGGGCGTTGGTTCGTGCGGCTGTTGCTTCTCGCGTACCGGGCGGCGCTTCCGCGGGCCCGGCCGTACGGCGCCGCCGGGCCCGCGGAAAGCAGGGATCACCGGATCAGTCGCCCAGCACCGAGCCGAACTCGTTGTCCGTGTACGTGAAGCCGAACTTCGGCGCGCTGAAGGACGTGGCCCCCGCCGTCGTGATCCCGCCGCCCGCGCCGCGCAGCGCCCACACCGCGCCGTCCGCCGTGGCCCCGGGGGTGACGTCCTCGCCCCTCGCGCTCATGGCCACGTCCGCCCGGCCGTCGCCGTTGATGTCGGGGGTGCCGAGGGCCGAGCCGAAGTGGTCGTCCCTCTCCCCGACGCCCGGGACGCCCGTGGTGTCCTGGTGCAGTGCCTGGGCGCCGGTGCCGGTCAGGCCGCTCGCGCCGCCCTTGAGCAGGACCACGGACCCGACCCCGGCCACCCCGTCGACCTCCTCGCCGGGCACGCCGACCGCCAGGTCCGCGTATCCGTCGCCGGTCACGTCGCCGGCCGCGAGGGCGGCGCCGAAGTGGTCCACGTACTCGTTCGCCCCGGGCACCCCCGCCGTGCCCTGGTGGATGAGGACGGGGCGGCGGCCGGAGCCGAGGCCGTTCTGCGCGCCGTAGTAGACGGTGATCTGGCCGGCGGAGGCGGACGGGTCGTCCACCGAGTCGGGGCAGCAGTTGGTGCCCGAGCCGGTGACCAGGTCCGCGCGGCCGTCCTTGTCGAAGTCGCCGACCGCGGCCGACTCGGGGACGGCCGAGGCGCCGTTGGTCAGTTCGCGCTGGAACTCGACGCCGGCGGGGCCGCCGCTGTAGACGGCGGTCCAGGCGCCGCTGGTCTCGTCCGTGTCCTGTGAGCCGTAGACGACGATGTCGCTGCTGCCCGACCCGGTGAAGTCGCCGGTGGCCAGGGCGTGGGGGTTCTCCCGGATGGAGTCGGTGACGGGCATGGCGGCGGAGGGCGCGGTACGGGTGAAGCCGTCGGCGTACGGCACGAGGCTGGTGCCGGTGAGCACGATGAGGTTCTGGCCCTGGTCGCCGTCGATGTCGGCCACGGCGACGTCGATGCCGAACGGGTCGCCGACCGGAACGCCCGCCCTGTCGTCCGGGACCGCGGTACCGCCGTTCGTCAGGCCCCGCGAGCCACCCCAGAGGACGGTGACCGAGCCGGTCCCGGCGCTGCCGTCGGCGGCCTCCTCGCCGCTGGAGGCGACCACGAGGTCGTCGAAGCCGTCGCCGTCCAGGTCGCCGCTCGCGACGTCGGAGCCGAAGCCGTCGCCCGCCTCGGGGGTACCGGGGACGCCGGTCGTGGCCTGGGTGAGGGTGGTGGAGCGGGACGGAGCGACGCCGTTCGCCGAGCCGTAGAGCACCACGACGCCACCGGCGCCGGCCCGGCCGTTCACGGGGGCCTTGGGGGTGGCGGTGACGAGGTCGGCGTAGCCGTCGCCGTTGAAGTCGTCCCGGAGGGAGGCGCCGGCGGCGGTGGTGCCCCGGTCGGTCGCTTGGGCGTGGCTCGCCGCGGGCCGGGCGTCGGCGAGGGCCGTGTGGGCGGCCGGGGCGCCGAGGGTGCCGACGGCGATGGCCGCGACGGCGATGGCCAGGTTCCGTGGATGCGAAGTAGGCAAGAGAGCTCCCAGGAGTCGGGGAGAG
Source organism: Streptomyces sp. LZ34 (assembly GCF_053890475.1). Lineage (NCBI taxonomy): Bacteria > Bacillati > Actinomycetota > Actinomycetes > Kitasatosporales > Streptomycetaceae > Streptomyces > Streptomyces sp. LZ34. Next base: position 6,162,201 of record NZ_CM132680.1, on the reverse strand, counting down.
GCGGAGAGATCAGAGAAGCGGAGAAACGGAGAAGCGGAGCGAAGCGCTCCTGGCGGGTGGGACTCGTGGGGCGTCCGAAGGGTTGCGCGTCCATGGTGCGGGGGTGTTGTGAAGGTGAACTGACGGGGAGCGTGGGTCAGTTGACGTTGTGCCGGGTTGAGGGGAGTGGAGTCGAAGCGCCCTCTGAGTTGGTGGGACAGTGGGTGTATATCGGTATCTTCCAGGGCATTTCAGGTTCGGAACATCTGGTTGGCTGTAGAGATGACTTTTGGTGCGGAAGGGCTGTTCAGGACATTCCTGTGCGGAGGTTTGGGGCATGATCCTGTAGAGATCCGCAACCTTGTTGTGAGAAGGGTCATTTCGCGGTCAGGATCGAGTCATGTTCGGAGCGGTTGAGGCGGGGGCGGCCATGGTCGTACTGCACGGCATGCGGGTGGTTGTTGATCGGGTGAAAAGTACGTGGGGGAGGGGGGTGGGTGGAGCGTAGTCAGATGTCGGATACAAGTGGCCGGCCGGCCGCGGCGGATGCCGCTCGCCCGCCGGAGGACGAGAGCGACAGAAGCGGCGGCATGGCCGGATCCTTCGGTCTGTCCCGGGTTCCGCTGGCCCGTGCGCTGACCGACCGGCGGCAGGGCGGGCGCCGCGCGCGCCCGGGGAAAGACGGCCAGCGGCCGGGGAGCGATGCCCCGTGTCCGGAGCCGGAGCCGGAGCCGGAGCCGGAGTCGGAGAACGATCGCTCGCGCGCGGAGGCCGAGGCCGACGAGCATCTCAGCGAAGCGGTCCCGCAGCCGTTACCGCCGCCCGACAGCGGCCCCGAGCGGCCCCCGGAGCCCGAGGGCCGCGCCCCGGAAAGCCATGTCCCGGAAGGCCGTGCTCCGGAAGGCCGTGCCCCGGGAAGCCGTGGCTCCCAAAGCCGCGACCCGGAAAGCCGCGCCCCCGAAAGCCGCGGCCCGGAAAGCCGCGTCCCCGGAAGCCGTGCGCCTGCCCCGGCGAGCCGCGGGCCCGGCGGCCGGGCCGCCCGGCCCGCCCGGCCCGCCCCCGCCCAAGACCGCCCGGCCCGCCCGGCCCGGCCCGCCCCCGCCCAAGACCGCCCGGCCCGCCCGGCCCGGCCCGCCCCCGCCCAAGCCCGGCCCGCCCAGTCCGTGCGGCGCGCCTTGCTGCGCGGTGTGCTCCGCCTCACGCGTACGGTCGCGAGCCAGGTGTTCTTCCTTCAGGTGGCGGTCGTGCTGCTGCTCGCCGTCGCCGCCGGGGCGGCCCTCGTGCTGCAGTCCAGGCACGACACCGATCAGGAGGCCCGCCGCCGCTCGCTGGCCGTCGCCGAGGCCTTCGCGAGCGCCCCGGGCCTGGTCGAGGCGCTGCGCTCCCCCGACCCGACCGCGATCCTTCAGCCGCGCACCGAGCGCGCCCGCAACAGGGCCGACGTCGACTTCATCGTCGTCCTGACGACGGACGGGATCCGCTACACCCACCCCAAAGCGAAGGAGATCGGTCGGCACTTCCTCGGGAGCTACCGCGCCGCCGCGGAGGGCGGCACCGTCACGGAGACGTCCACGGGCGTCCTCGGCCCCTCCGTACGGGCCGTGGTGCCCGTCACCGACAGCCGGGGCAAGGTCGTCGGCCTGGTCGCCGCCGGGATCACCGTGAAGAAGGTGAGCGGCGCGGTCGACCGGCAGCTGCCGATCCTCCTCGGCGGTGTCGCCGCCGCCCTCACACTGGCCATGGGCGGCACGGCGCTGGTGAGCAGGCGGCTGCGGCGGCAGACCCATGGCCTGGACCCGGGCGAGATGACCCGGATGTACGAGCACCACGACGCGGTGCTGCACGCCGTACGGGAGGGCGTGCTGATCGTCGACGGCGACAGGCGGCTGCTCCTGGCCAACGACGAGGCGCGCCGGCTGTTCGACCTGCCGCCGGACGCCGAGGGGCGCCCCGTCGCCGACCTCGGCCTCGACGCGAGCACGACCGAGCTGTTGGCGTCGGGCCGCGCCGCCACCGACGAGGTGCACAAGGCGGGGGAGCGGCTGCTGACCGTCAGCCACCGGCCGACCGACAGCAACGGCGGTCCGCCCGGCAGCGTCGCGACACTCCGGGACACCACCGAGCTGCGCGCGCTGTCCGGCAAGGTCGATCTGGCGCGCAAGCGGCTGAAGCTGCTGTACGACGCGGGCCTGCGGATCGGCACCACGCTGGATGTGGTGCGCACGGCCCAGGAGCTGACCGAGTACGCGGTGGAACGGTTCGCCGACTACGTGGCGGTGGACCTGGTGGACCCGGTGCTGCGCGGCGAGGAGCCGACGGGCGCGGCGACGGGCAGCGGCGCCACGGCGCGCACCTCCCTGCGCCGCACCGCCCTCAGCGGCATCCGCGAGGACGTACCGCTCTATCCGCTGGGCGGGGTGATCCGCTACGGCCCGGCCACGCCCCAGGCCAAGGGCTTCGCCAGCGGCGAGACGACGGTGGAGGCTGTGCTCCCCGACTTCGCCGGGTGGCATGAGCACGACCCGGAGCGGGCGCGGGCGATCGTCGACCACGGCATCCACTCCATGATCGCGGTCCCGCTGCGCGCCCGGGGCGTCGTCCTGGGCGTGGCCACGTTCATGCGCTCGGAGAAGCCCGAGCCCTTCGAGGAGGACGATGTCTCCCTCGCGGAGGAGCTGGTCGCCCGGGCCGCGGTGTCCATCGACAACGCCCGGCGGTACACGCGTGAGCACACCATGGCGGTGACGCTTCAGCGCAGCCTGCTGCCGCAGGTGCTGCCCGAGCAGAGCGCGCTGGATGTGGCGTACCGCTATCTGCCGGCGGAGTCCGGGGTGGGTGGTGACTGGTTCGATGTGATTCCGCTGCCGGGGGCGCGGGTGGCGCTGGTGGTGGGCGATGTGGTGGGGCACGGGCTGCACGCCGCGGCCACGATGGGGCGGCTGCGCACCGCGGTGCACAATTTCTCCACGCTCGATCTGCCGCCCGACGAGATCCTCTCCCACCTGGACGATCTGATCGCCCGGATCGACCAGGACGAGACCTCGGAAAGCCTGGAGGGCGGCGGTGTGATCATCGGCGCCACCTGTCTGTACGCGATCTACGACCCGGTGTCCCGGCGCTGCACGATGGCCCGGGCGGGACATCCGCCGCCCGCGGTGGTCGCCCCGGACGGCTCGGTGGAGTTCCCCGAGGTGCCCGCCGGGCCGCCGCTGGGGCTGGGCGGCCTGCCCTTCGAGACGGTGGAGGTGCAACTGCCCGAGGGCAGCCACCTCGCCCTCTACACCGACGGCCTGGTCGAGAAGCGCGACCGGGACATCGATGAGGGCCTGGAGCTGCTGCGAGCCTCCCTCTCCCACGCCGGGCGGACGCCTGAGGAGACCTGTACGGCGGTGCTCGCCGAGATGCTGCCGGACACCCCCAGCGACGACATCGCGCTGATCGTCGCGTGTACGCGGGTGCTGGAGCCGGAGCGGATCGCGGACTGGGAGGTCCCGTCGGAACCGGCCCTGGTCTCCGCGGTGCGCGCCGCCGTGGCGGCGCGGCTGGCCGAGTGGGATCTGGGCGAGGTCGCGTTCACCACGGAGCTCATCCTCAGCGAGCTGATCACCAACGCCATTCGGTACGCGACCGGGCCGATCCGGGTGCGGCTGCTGTGCGACCGCAGCCTGATCTGCGAGGTGTCCGACACCAGCAGCACCTCGCCGCATCTGCGGTACGCGGCGACGGAGGACGAGGGCGGGCGCGGGCTGTTCCTCGTCTCGCGGTTCGCCGACCGGTGGGGGACGAGATACACGACGGAGGGCAAGGTCATCTGGACGGAGCAGACGCTGCCGGAGCGCGGTAAGCGGCGGGGGTAGGGCGGTCCGCCCAGCACCATGGCCCAACGCCCGACGGGCTTGATCCGATCAGCCGGATCAAGCCCGTCAAGCCCGTCGAGGCGTCTGGCCATCGGCTGGCCATCGGGGTGCGCTACTTCACCGGCTCCGGCTCCGGCTCCTCCGCCGTCTCGCCGTCGTCCTCCGGCTCCGGGGGCACCTTGACGGAGTCGAGCAGCAGCTGCGCGACGTCCACGACCTGCAGCGACTCCTTCGCCTTGCCATCGTTCTTCTTGCCGTTGACGGAGTCGGTGAGCATGACGAGGCAGAACGGGCAGGCGGTGGAGACGATGTCCGGGTTGAGGGACAGCGCCTCGTCCACGCGCTCGTCGTTGATGCGCTTGCCGATGCGCTCTTCCATCCACATCCGGGCGCCACCCGCGCCACAGCAGAAGCCGCGCTCCTTGTGGCGGTGCATCTCCTCGTTGCGCAGCCCCGGCACCTTGGCGATGATCTCGCGCGGCGGGGTGTAGACCTTGTTGTGCCGACCCAGGTAGCACGGGTCGTGGTAGGTGATGAGCCCCTCGACCGGGGTGACCGGGAGCAGCTTGCCCTCGTCCACGAGGTGCTGGAGCAGCTGGGTGTGGTGGATCACCTCGTAGTGGCCGCCGAGCTGCGGGTACTCGTTCGCGATGGTGTTGAAGCAGTGCGGGCAGGTCGCGACGATCTTCTTCTTGGCCTTCTCGACGACAACGCCCTCAGCCCCCTCTTCACCTTCGGCGGACTCCCCGAACGCCATGTTCAGCATCTCGACGTTCTGCTGGCCGAGCTGCTGGAAGAGGAACTCGTTGCCCAGGCGGCGGGCGGAGTCGCCGGTGCACGCCTCGTCGCCGCCCATGATCGCGAACTTGACGCCCGCGATGTGCAGCAGTTCCGCGAAGGCCTTGGTGGTCTTCTTCGCGCGGTCCTCGAGCGCGCCCGCACAGCCGACCCAGTAGAGGTAGTCGACCTCGGACAGGTCCTCGATGTCCTTGCCGACGACCGGTACCTCGAAGTCGACTTCTTTCGTCCACGCCAGCCGCTGCTTCTTCGCCAGCCCCCAGGGGTTGCCCTTCTTCTCCAGGTTCTTGAGCATCGTGCCCGCCTCGGACGGGAACGAGGACTCGATCATCACCTGGTAGCGGCGCATGTCCACGATGTGGTCGACGTGCTCGATGTCGACGGGGCACTGCTCGACGCAGGCGCCGCAGGTGGTGCAGGACCACAGCACATCCGGGTCGATGACGCCGTTCGCCTCCAGCGTGCCGATCAGCGGCCGCTCGGCCTCGGCCAGCGCGGCCTGAGGCACTCCGGCAAGCTGCTCCTCGGACGCTTTCTCCTCGCCCTCCGCATTCGTTCCGCCGCCCGCGAGCAGATACGGCGCCTTGGCGTGCGAGTGGTCGCGCAGCGACATGATCAGCAGCTTCGGCGAGAGCGGCTTGCCGGTGTTCCAGGCGGGGCACTGCGACTGGCAGCGGCCGCATTCGGTGCAGGTGGAGAAGTCGAGCAGGCCCTTCCAGGAGAAGTGCTCGATCTGCGAGACGCCGAACTGGTCGTCCTCGCCCGGGTCCTCGAAGTCGATCGGCTTGCCGCCCGAGGTCATCGGCTGTAGCGCGCCGAGCGCGACGTCTCCGCTCGACTCGCGCTTGAACCAGATGTTGGGGAAGGCGAGGAAGCGGTGCCAGGCGATGCTCATGTCGATGTTCGTGGAGACCGTGATCATCCAGACCATCGTCGTGCCGAGCTTGACCATCGCGAACAGGTAGGTCAGGTTCTGCACCGTGCCGATGCTGAGGCTCTTGAAGAGCAGCACCAGCGGATACGAGGCGAAGTACTCCGGCTCGTAGGAGTCGACGTGGTGCAGCGCGCCTTCCGTGCCGCGCAGCGCCATGATCGCCAGGCCGATGATGAGGATGACGTACTCGACGAAGTACGCCTGCCAGGCCGTGGAGCCGGCGAACCGCGACTTGCGGCCGGCCCGGCCGGGCAGGTTGAGCAGCCGGATCACGATCAGGGTCGCGATGCCGAGCGTGGTCATCGTGCCGATGAACTCGATGTACAGCTCGTAGGGGAGGAAGCCGCCGAGGATCGGCAGCGTCCAGTCCGCCTGGAAGAGCTGGCCGTAGGCGTTGATGATGGTCGGCGGCAGGGTCAGGAAGCCGACCGCGACGAACCAGTGGGCGATGCCGACGATGCCCCACTTGTTCATCCGGGTGTGCGCCAGGAACTCCTTCGCCAGCGTCACGCTGCGCTGATAGGGGTTGTCGGTCCGGGCGCCCGCCGGCACCGGCGCGCCGAGTTTGAAGAAGCGCACGAACTGCGCGATGGCGCGGCCGAGCAGGGCAACGCCGACCGCGGTGAGGACCAGCGACACGATGATCGCGGCGAGTTGCATTGGGGGCTCCTCGAACCTGCGAGAGCGGAATTACTAAGCAGTAACTTATCGGGTCTTGACCGAGATTACCCGGGGAAGCGGTGGCCCATGTAGTCGACCGGCCGGTGATCTGCATCGCTTGACCGTGTCCTGTCCATAAGCGCCATATAAAAGTTGAGTCCGCCAGACTCAGGTCTGTTGACACAGGGAAGTCGATCATGCACTCTTGAGCCTGTTCCACTCAATGCTGTGTAGCTGGAGGATTGCGAAATGGCTCGTGCGGTCGGCATCGACCTGGGTACGACGAACTCCGTCGTCAGTGTGCTCGAAGGCGGTGAGCCCACCGTCATCACCAACGCCGAGGGCGCCAGGACCACGCCGTCCGTCGTCGCCTTCGCCAAGAACGGCGAGGTCCTGGTCGGTGAGGTGGCCAAGCGCCAAGCCGTGACCAACGTGGACCGGACCATCCGGTCGGTCAAGCGCCACATGGGCACCGACTGGCACATCAACCTCGACGGCAAGAACTTCAACCCGCAGCAGATGAGCGCCTTCATTCTGCAGAAGCTCAAGCGGGACGCCGAGGCGTACCTGGGCGAGAAGGTCGCGGACGCGGTCATCACCGTCCCGGCGTACTTCAACGACGCCGAGCGCCAGGCCACCAAGGAAGCCGGTGAGATCGCGGGCCTCAACGTCCTGCGTATCGTCAACGAGCCTACCGCCGCCGCCCTCGCCTACGGGCTCGAGAAGGACGACCAGACCATCCTGGTCTTCGACCTCGGCGGCGGCACCTTCGACGTCTCGCTGCTGGAGATCGGCGACGGCGTGGTCGAGGTCAAGGCCACCAACGGTGACAACCACCTCGGTGGTGACGACTGGGACCAGCGCGTCGTCGACTACCTGGTCAAGCAGTTCAACAACGGCCACGGCGTCGACCTGTCCAAGGACAAGATGGCCCTTCAGCGCCTCCGCGAGGCCGCTGAGAAGGCGAAGATCGAGCTCTCCAGCTCGACCGAGACCACCATCAACCTGCCCTACATCACGGCCTCCGCCGAGGGCCCGCTGCACCTGGACGAGAAGCTCACCCGCGCCCAGTTCCAGCAGCTGACCAGCGACCTGCTCGATCGCTGCAAGGTCCCCTTCCACAACGTGATCAAGGACGCGGGCATTGCCCTCTCCGAGATCGACCACGTGGTCCTGGTCGGCGGCTCGACCCGCATGCCCGCCGTCGCCGAGCTCGTCAAGGAGCTGACCGGCGGCAAGGAGGCCAACAAGGGCGTCAACCCGGACGAGGTCGTCGCCATCGGCGCCTCGCTCCAGGCCGGTGTCCTCAAGGGTGAGGTCAAGGACGTCCTGCTGCTGGACGTCACCCCGCTGTCCCTCGGCATCGAGACCAAGGGCGGCATCATGACCAAGCTGATCGAGCGCAACACGACCATTCCGACCAAGCGCTCGGAGATCTTCACCACGGCCGAGGACAACCAGCCCTCCGTGCAGATCCAGGTCTACCAGGGCGAGCGCGAGATCGCGGCGTACAACAAGAAGCTCGGCATGTTCGAGCTGACCGGCCTGCCGCCGGCCCCGCGCGGCGTGCCGCAGATCGAGGTCACCTTCGACATCGACGCCAACGGCATCATGCACGTCGGCGCCAAGGACCTCGGCACCGGCAAGGAGCAGAAGATGACCGTCACCGGCGGCTCCGCGCTGCCGAAGGACGACATCGACCGCATGATGCGCGAGGCCGACCAGTACGCGGAGGAGGACCACAAGCGCCGCGAGGCCGCCGAGACCCGCAACCAGGCCGAGCAGCTGGTCTACCAGACCGAGAAGTTCCTCAAGGACAACGAGGACAAGGTCCCCGGCGACGTCAAGACCGAGGTCGAGACCGCGCTCGGTGAGCTGAAGGAGAAGCTCGAGGGCGACGACACCGCCGAGATCCGCACCGCCACCGAGAAGGTCGCGGCCGTCAGCCAGAAGCTGGGCCAGGCGCTCTACGCCAACGCCCAGGCGGACGGCGCGGGCGCGGCGGGTGCGGCGGGCGCGGCCGGTGACGGCCAGGCCAAGGCCGACGACGACGTCGTGGACGCCGAGATCGTGGACGACGAGAAGGCCGACAAGGGTCGGGGTGGTGCGGCGTGACGGAGGAGACCCCGGGCTTCGAGGAGCAGCCCGACGTCCCCTCCGAGGCCGCACAGACCCCTGACGATGCGGCCAAGGGTGGTGCCGGGTCCGCCGACAAGGCGGGCCCGGCGGCCCCGGCAGGGGACCTCGAGCAGGTGGCCATGCAGGCACAGCTGGACCAGGTCCGTACCGCGCTCAACGAGCGGACCGCCGACGTTCAGCGGCTCCAGGCGGAGTACCAGAACTACCGACGCCGGGTCGAGCGGGACCGGGTCACGGTCAAGGAGATCGCCGTGGCGAACCTCCTGACCGAGCTGCTGCCCGTGCTCGACGACATCGGCCGCGCCCGTGACCACGGCGAGCTCGTCGGCGGCTTCAAGTCCGTCGCCGAATCGCTGGAGGCGGTCGCGGGGAAGATGGGCCTGCAGCAGTTCGGCACGGAGGGCGAGCCCTTCGACCCGCTGGTGCACGAGGCGCTGATGCACTCGTACGCGCCGGATGTCACCGAAACCACGTGCGTGCAGATTCTGCAGCCGGGGTATCGAATCGGCGAGCGTACGATCCGCCCGGCGCGGGTCGCGGTCGCCGAACCCCAGCCGGGCGCCCAGCCCAAGGGGGACGAGACGCCGGACGAGGAGAGCGGTGGCCCGGACGAGGGCTGACGTGACAGCGATGGCAGGAGAGGAGGGACGTCGAGGATGAGCACCAAGGACTTCGTCGAGAAGGACTACTACAAAGTCCTCGGCGTCCCCAAGGACGCCACCGAGGCGGAGATCAAGAAGGCGTACCGGAAGCTCGCCCGCGAGTTCCACCCGGACGCCAACAAGGGCGACGCCAAGGCCGAGGAGCGCTTCAAGGAGATCTCCGAGGCGAACGACGTCCTGGGCGACCCCAAGCGGCGCAAGGAGTACGACGAGGCGCGCGCCCTGTTCGGCAACGGCGGATTCCGCCCGGGGCCGGGCGCGGGCGGCACCGGCAGCTTCAACTTCGACCTGGGCGACCTCTTCGGCGGCGCCCAGCCGGGCGGCGGCGCCGGTGCGGGCGGCTTCGGCGGCGGCCTCGGGGACGTCTTCGGCGGCCTCTTCAACCGCGGCACCTCCACCCGTGCCCAGCCGCGCCGCGGCCAGGACATCGAGTCCGAGGTGACGCTGAGCTTCACCGAGGCGGTGGAGGGGGCCACGGTCCCGCTGCGGATCCCCAGCCCGGCGCCGTGCAAGGCCTGCTCGGGCACCGGCGACAAGAACGGCACCCCGCGCGTGTGTCCGACCTGCGTCGGCACCGGCCAGGTCAGCCGCGGCGGCGGGGGCGGCTTCTCGCTCACCGACCCGTGCGTGGACTGCCGTGGTCGCGGCCTGATCGCGCAGAACCCCTGCGACGTGTGCAAGGGCAGCGGCCGGGCCAGCAGCGCCCGCTCCATGCAGGTCCGGATCCCCGCGGGCGTCAGCGACGGCCAGCGGATCCGGCTGCGCGGCAAGGGCGCCCCGGGCGAGACCGGCGGGCCGGCCGGCGACCTGTATGTGGTGGTCCATGTGGCCTCCCACCCGGTCTTCGGCCGCAAGGGCGACAACCTCACCGTCACCGTGCCCGTCACCCTCCCAGAGGCGGCACTCGGCGGCGAGATCAAGGTCCCCACCCTCGGCGGCCCCCCGGTCACCCTGAAGCTGCCGGCCGGCACGCCCAACGGCCGCACGATGCGCGCCCGCGGCAAGGGCGCGGTGCGCAAGGACGGCACCCGCGGCGACCTCCTGGTCACCGTCGAGGTCACCGTCCCCAAGGACCTCGACGACAAGGCCCGCGAGGCGCTGGAGTCGTACCGGGAGGCGACCGCGGGGGAGGACCCGCGGGCGGAGCTGTTCCAGTCCGCGAAGGGAGCGTGACCCCATGGAGATGTCTGGCCGAGGCGGAATCCCCGGAGCCCCCGGAGGCCGAGGCGGCGGCGCCAGGAGCCGCAACCCGTACGAGCTGACCGACGAGTCCCCGGTGTACGTCATCTCGGTCGCCGCTCAGCTCTCCGGGCTGCACCCCCAGACCCTGCGCCAGTACGACCGGCTGGGCCTGGTCTCCCCCGGCCGCACGGCCGGCCGCGGGCGCCGCTACTCCGCCCGCGACATCCAGCTGCTCCGCCAGGTGCAGCAGCTCTCCCAGGACGAGGGCATCAACCTCGCCGGCATCAAGCGCATCATCGAACTGGAGAACCAGGTCGCGGCCCTCCAGGAGCGCGTCGCCGAACTCCAGTCCGCGGTCGAGGGCGCGGCCGTGGCGATGCAGCAGCGCGAGGCCGCGGTCCACGCCTCCTACCGCCGCGACCTGGTCCCCTACGACCAGGTGCGGCAGACCAGCGCGCTGGTGGTGTGGCGGCCCAAGCCCAAGCGGCCGGAGTAGCGGCCGCGCGCAGCGGCCGACCTCACCCCATCGAGTGGCCCGGTGACCGATCCGTCGGTCACCGGGCCTCTTTTCTGCCAGCGTGAGGGCGTGTACGAGCCCCACCACGTGCTTGACGAGGTCCTGTGGCAGGCGTGGACGTCCTTGGACCTACCCGAAGGCTTCCGCGCGGAGATCGCGGACGGATGTATTGAGCTTGTGCCGACCGGCTTCGCCCGTCACGCCTGTGCCGTCAATCGCCTGCGGCGAGCCCTGCAGCGACGCTTGGACGGAACGGGACGCGCCGCCTACCAGAGCATGGGCGTCATCCACGGGCGTAAGGCGTGGGTCCCCGATCTGTTCGTAGCGCCCGAAGACGACGAAGAGTTCCTCACCGAGGACGGCCTGGGCTTCACCGCCTCCGCCGTGAAGCTCGTCGTCGAAGTCGTCTCCCCCGGCCACGAGAACCAGCAGCGGGACCGTGTCCGCAAGCGCCGCGCCTACGCGCGTGCCGGCATCCCCGTCTTCGTCCTGATCGACGACTACGACAACCACGGCACGGTGACCGTGCTGACTTCCCCTTCCCCGGGCGAGGAGACGTACGCCGCCGCCATCCGCGTCCCGTACGGCACCGAGGTGCAGATCCCGGAGGGCCCGGTGAAGGGGTTCGCGATCACGGAGGACATCACCGGCCCGCGTGTGACGTGACGGCGGCACTCGCCCCGACCGATGATTTTCGCCCTGTCGCGACGTCCTACCTGCTGACCGGACAAATCCGCAGCCAGCAGGGAGGACCTCATGCACGCAGCCCTTGTGACCTTGACCATCGACCCGGCCCAGGCCCCCGCTGCCGCCGTCGCGCTGATGGACGACATCCTGCCGAGGATCCGCTCGGCGCCCGGCTTCCTCACGGGGTACTGGCTGGAGCCCGTCGACGGGCGCGGCTTCTCGATGACCGTCTTCGAGAGCGAGGAGCAGGCCCGCGCGGCCACCCCACCCGCCGCCGGCTGGACCGCGCCCGGCGTCACCATCGAGTCCGTGGAGTTCCGACGCGTGGCCGTCGCGGTGCCCTGACGCCGACGGGCCCGGCCCCTCACCCCCACGCCGCGGGCGGCGTCCGGCTGATCTCGCACCAGACCACCTTGGACGCGGGGCTCCAGAGCTCGCCGGTGAGCGGGAAGTGATTCCATCCGTCGGCGAGCATGTCCAGCAGCCGCAACCCCCATCCGCCTTCGCTGTCCACGTGGACCTCTTGGAGGGCGGGAGGCGTTGGGCTGGTGTCCCAGACCGTCATGCGCAACCTCTCGGCGGACCACTTCACCCGCAGGTCGGCCTCCCCTCCGGCGTGCACGATCGCGTTGGTGAGCATCTCGCTGGCCAGCAGTTCGGCCCGATCGACCAGGTCGGGCAGCTCGTGCGCGGTGAGGGCCGTACGGAGGGAGGCCCGCGCGACGCGGACGGCACGGGGGTCGTGGGGCACGTGCAGGCAGTATTCGAAGGGCGCGACGGCAGGGGTGACGAGGGGCATGAGGGCCTCCTGTGGCGCGGTGGGGTGTGCGAGGGCGGGCCGGTGTCATTGCCGCCATGCGGGCATGGCGGTGCGCTTCCGACTGGCCGGATGTTTCGCTCGGTGAGCGATGCGATACTCAACGTAGGGTGCTATGTAGCACCGGCGCAACGTAGTACGCCAAGTTCGCCCAAACGAGGCGGCTCATGGCATGGTGGCGCCGCAGCCGCTGAGTAGCAGGGAGTAGCCACATGCCGCCGAGGAGTAACCCCACCGCCCGTCAGGAGCGGCTGGGCGCCGAGCTGCGGAAGATGCGGGAGCGAGCGGGCATGACCGCGCGAGAGGCCGCCAAGCGCCTCGGCGTGAGCCCCATGCAGATGAGTCACATGGAGGTCGGCCGTCTCGGCGTCAGCGAGGAGCGGCTGCGCACGCTCGCCGACCAATATCGCTGCGGGGATGACGCGTTGGTCGACGCACTGGCCGCGATGGCGAGGGAGCGGGGGCGAGGCTGGTGGGAGGAGTATCGCGGCACCCTCGCCGCGACCTCACTGGATCTCGCTGCTCTGGAGTGGCACGCCCATAGGATGCGAAGCCTGCAAGTGGTGCACATTCCGGGCCTGCTCCAAGTGGAGCCGTACATGAGGGCCCTGTTCACCTACGCACGTCCCGTCCGTGCCGTGGATCACCTTGAGGCGGTCATCGACTTCCGCCTACGGCGCCGTGAGGTGCTTGAACGTGAAGCTCCGCCCGAATTCACAGCGATCATCCACGAGGCCGCGCTGTTGATGAAGGTTGGCGATCGAAAGGCGGCCCGCGAACAGCTGGACTTCATCCTGGAGAGGTCCGAACTCCCGGGTACCACCGTGCAGGTGGTGCCCTTCTCGGCGGAGGGGTTCGCGGGCATGGGGTATGCGATGACCTACGCGGCAGGTCCTGTTCCACCACTCGACACTGTGCAGATCGACCACATGCACGGCATCGACTTCCTGCACGCGGAAGCGCAACTCGACCACTACCGCGTCCTCCTGAGTACCGTCGAGGCGTCGGCACTCAGCCCCGAGAATTCGCGAGACTTCATTCACCGCATCGCGCGAGAGCTGTAAGGGATCACAACATGCGTCAAGCCCGCTGGCGAAAGTCCTCCTTTTCGGGGACCGGCCCGGACAACAACTGCCTGGAACTCGCCGCCTTCGACGGCGCGATACACCTCCGCGAGAGCGAAGCCCCCGGCACAGCCATACGTACGGCCCCGCGCCCGCTCGGGGCCTTCATCCGGGCGGCCAAGGCGGGGGAGCTCGACCACGTGGTCCGGTGAGCCGGGCATTGCGGTGGGTTTGCGTCGCCCAGGCGTCCCGATATGGCCGTGTCGGCGACGCAAACCCACCGCATCCGCGTTATCCACAGGCCCAGCACGCGGGCAGGACTTGGGGCACTGTGGGGAGATGACGGGGACGGGGGACACGGTCTCGCTGCGCAGGCTGGCGGGTGCTCAGGGCGGGGTGGTGCTGACTGCTCAGGCGCTGTCGGGCGGCTGGAGGCGCGGGCGGTTGAACCGCCGGTTCAGCAACGAGGGGTGGACGCAGGTCCGCCCAGGGGTGTGGGTGGAGCCCGGGCGTGTGGTGGGGCCGATGGCGTTGCTGTGGGCGAACCAACTGGCGCATCCGCGGCTTGTGGTGAGCCACACGGCGGCCGCGGTGTTGCATGACATCGAGACCCGTACACAGGGTGTGGAGTTCACCGGACCACCTGGGGCCAGGACGGAGGTCCACGGCGGCACGCTGCACCGGCTGCGGCTCGGCGCGGACGAGATCACGACGGTGGGCGGGCTGAGGGTGACCACGGTGGCGCGCACGATGGCGGACCTGCTGCGGGCCGGTCCCCGCGATAACGCGCTGGTGGCGGTGGAGTCGGCGGTGAACAGGCGACCCAGTCGGTACGAGGACGTGAAGCGGCGCAGGGAGCCGCTGACGACGCTGGGAGAAATCGCCGGCGCCATGGAGAGGGGGTCCACCATGCACGGCAGGAAGGCCGCACGGGAGTGGTTGGCCCTGGCGGACCCCAAGGCGGGATCACCGGCGGAGACGATCGCCCGGCTGCGGATGTGCGACGCCGGGCTGTACCCCGAGTCGCAGGTACTGCTCACTACCTCGACGGGCAGGCGGGCGTATCCGGATTTCTTCTTCCGGGCGCAGGGGCTGGTGGTGGAGATCGAGGGCTATCAGTGGCACGGCAGCCGGGCCCAGCATCAGCGGGACACGGTTCGCTTCAACGACCTGATGTCGTGCGCGGAAGTGCGCCGCATCCTGAGGTTCACGGCGAACGATGTGTACCGGCGCCCGGGAGCGATGATCCGTGACATCCGGGGCGCTTTGGCGCAGCTGTCAGTCGCGGCCACCCACCCCGATCCGCAAAGTCTGTGGACGGCGGCTACCGCCAGCACCTCGTCGAGCACGCGGCGGACCCGGGCGCGTTCGGCGCGGCGGGGGTTGAGCGGGTGCGCCAGGGGGCGGCAGGCCTTGCGGAAGGCCTCCAGCGCCTGATCAAGATCACGTGCATCGGGTGCGGGCATCGGGACACCGGCCTGTGGCGGGCAGTGCGCGAGGTGATCGAGAACGACAAGGAGCTCCCTCAGACGCATGTCGGCGACCGTGCGGGCACTCGTGGGGACGAACAGCGCGGCTGCCAGGATCCCGCATCCGGCCCCGAGAACGGTCTCGTGGACGCGGAGGGCGAGCAGCGCCGGGGAGAGGGTGTGCAGGAGTGCGAGCACCATGCTGAGCGAGCCGGTGATGAAGAAGGTCACCGCCCAGTAGCTGCCGGAGGGGGTGTAGAACATGCCGAAGACGCAGGTGAGGAGGAAGGCCAGGGCCACGGTTGTGTGCCCGGCGGCCAGGACTGCGAGGCCGTATCCGAACGGCACCCCGGCGACGGTGCCGATCAGCCGTCGGCCGCTCTGCAGCAGGATGTCCCCGGTGTGCTCGGCATTGATGAAGACGACCCATGCCGTGGCCACGGCCCAGTACCACAGGTGCGGGGAGAGGAGATGCCCGCCGAGTACGGCGAGCGCGGCCGCGGCGGTCACCTGGAACGCCTGCCGCGTCGTATGCCGCCACGGTCCTGAGGGCTGTGCTGCCCCTGGGCGGAGCGCCGCACGGTCGAGCTCTGTTCGATCCGTCGGGTCCACCGTCTCCGCCTCCCTCACCAGGTAGGCGGGGGAGGCCGTCGAATCCTCCGATGCGCGGATGGCGAGTACTCCGAGGCGCTGCGCGGTGGCGTCCGCACGTGCCGTCTGCTCCAGCTCCGCCGTCGTGTCGGGGAGCAGCTCGGCCGGGGCCTCGTACAGGAATTCCTGAAGCAGCAGCGCGGAGGTGTGCAGCCGGTCGAGACGCCGTTCGAGTCTGCGGGTGCCGCCTCCGCCGTCTGCGAGCAGATCCGCCGTGGCCTGCTGCGCATCTCGAAGGCGTCTGTTGAATGCCGCCTTCAGGCGCTTCAGGATTCCGTAGGACGTCGTGGGCAGCAGACAGAAGCGAGTGACTGCGGCTGCCGCGAAGGCGACGGCCAGCGCCCCGGTCAGCGGCGGGAGTTGGTGGGGCTGGATCCTGGCGAACTGGGACAGGAAGTAGGCCATGAAGGCGAAGATCCCGAGGTCCAGACCCCGTCGTCCGAAGCGGCGCGCATAGACCGCGGCGAAGATCAGCAGCAGGAAGGCCAGGCGGGACGCGAAGGGGAAAGGTGCCAGCAGGCCCCCGGCCGTCAAGGCGGCAAGGGTCACGGGCGCCCCGGCGAGCAGAGTGAGGAACTGGTTGCGGGGGTGCAGGTCGCTGATCGCCAACGAGGTGACCACCGCCGTGAAGCCGCCGGCCAGAAGCACGACAGAGGACTGATCCCGTACCGTCAGCGTGGCCAGGGTGAGAGTGAGGCCGAGGACGGCGCGCAGCCCGGCGGTCAGACGCAGCAGCCCCGGGTCGGCTGCGGCACATCGCTCCCATAGCGACGCTGTCTTCGCAGCCACCATGGATTTACGTTCCTTCGTCGTGGTCGGCCGCCCCCGTCCGACCACGACGAGCGGGGCCGGGCGCGGCCCGGGGGCGAAGGGCCGCCTGGCGGGTTACTGGTTCCTCGCCCTTGTGTCCAGTCTGGTCCGAACGGGATGGCGCGCGGTATGCGTCAGGTGACTGCTTCCGTGGCCGGGCGTGCCCTTAACCCTGGTGTCCGGCCCCCGCGAGGGCGCCCTCGATGAGGTCGCGCAGCTGGGAGCGGGCGGTGATGCCCAGCTTGGGGAAGCTGCGGTAGAGGTGCGAGCTGACCGTGCGCGGGGAGAGGAAGAGCTTTTCGCCGATCTCGCGGTTGGTCAGCCCGCGGGCGGCGAGCCTGATGATCTGCTGCTGTTGCGGGGAGAGTTCGGCGAGCGCGTCGGGGGTCGAGTCGGTGACGTCGAGGCCGGCGGCGCGGGATTCGGCCCGGGCGCGATCGATCCACGGGCGTGCGCCCAGGCGGCGGAAGGTCTCCAGGGCCTCGGTGAGCGGCCCTCGCGCCTCTGCGATGCGGCGTCGGCGCCGCAGCCACTCGGCGAGGTCGAGCAGGGTCTGGGCGCGTTCGAAGGGCCAGTGTTCCAGTACCGGGTCCGCCAGGGCCGCCCGGAAGTGCGGCTCGGCGGCGTCGGCGTGGTCGGGCTGCGCCAGCAGGCCACGGGCTCGGCTGATCAGCGCGCGCAGGCGAGGGGAAGCGTTGTCCGCCAGCGCAGATGCCGAACGCTCGACGATCGCGACAGCCTCCTCGCGGCGGCCGCAGCGCACAGCGGCGGCGGCCAGATCCGCGAGGGCCGGGTAGGAGGCGTGGTAGTGCACGGGCGCGCCGTCTGCCGTGAACACCATGCGGAGTTGGTCGTACGCGGTCTCGTAGGCGCCTTCCGCGGCTGCCGCGGCACCGAGCGCACGACGGGCATAGACGGAGACCGAGCGGCTTTCCAGCGGATCGATCAGGGTGAGCGCGTCCTCGGCCCGGGCGCGGGCCGTGGCCGCGTCACCCTGGAAGGCCAGCACGGTGGCATCCACGGTGGCCGCACAGGCCACGGCGTGGTCGAGGCCGGCCGCCCGGCCGACCGCGGTGGTGCGGGCGCAGGCCTCACGGGCGTGTCCCCACCTCCCTCGTTCCACATAGGCCCAGGCGACCGCGCCGCCCAGACCCTCCGGCAGCGGTCCCCGCAGCTCCCAGCGGTCGAAGGCCTCGTCGAAGGCGCGGACGGCCTGCGGGGTCTCGTCCAGGAGCCACGCCATGATCCCGACGGTGGTGAGCTGCTCCGGCCGGGCTTCCGCCTCGGCGGCCAACCGCGGGAGCAGGCAGACGAGTCCGGCTCGGTCGTCGAAGGGGTCCGACACGGCCCGCACCCAGGTGCGCAAGCCTGCGTGTGACGTGTGTTCGGGAAGGCGCCGCAGGATGTTCTGGATGCGGTGCCGCTGGGTGTCCTCTCCGGAGTAGAAACGGACCACGGCGGCGCCGGCCACGAGGTCCAGCGCGGCGGCGGGCTGGGAGGTCGCCAAC
Organism: Streptomyces sp. LZ34; assembly: GCF_053890475.1. Lineage (NCBI taxonomy): Bacteria > Bacillati > Actinomycetota > Actinomycetes > Kitasatosporales > Streptomycetaceae > Streptomyces > Streptomyces sp. LZ34. The sequence goes on along the minus strand of NZ_CM132680.1, from coordinate 6,144,467 downwards.
TCCTCGGCGGCGTCGGCCAGTCGGGAGAAGACCACGGTGTGGCGTCCGGTCAGGATCGCCAGCCGTCCGGCCTGCACGGTGACGGAGGCCAGCAGGGTTACGTCATCCGTGCGCGCGCGTGCCGCGGCGGCCAGTTCCTCGACCCAGGCGATGTCGCCGGTGAACACGGCCGCTGAAGCGGCTTCGACCAGCAGCCGGGCGCTGTCCTCGCGCCGCGGCGCGAGCTCCGCGGCGCGTTGCAGGGCCTTGGCCGCCGCCGCATGGCCACCGCGCCGGCGGGCCCGGGCGGCGGTCCGCTCCAGCTCCGCCGACACGGCAGCGTCCGGGCCCGGGCAGGCGGCGGCCAGGTGCCAGGCACGCCGGTCCGGTTCGTCCCGCAGCATCTCGGCGAGCGCGAGGTGAGCCTGACGCCGCGCGTCGAGGGACGCGGCGTGATACACGGCGGACCGGACCAGCGGGTGGCGGAACCGGACGTCCCGGTCGGTCCGCCGGATCAGCCCGGCCTGCTCGGCGGGCAGCCAGGCCGCGTCCTCGGCGCGCGGCAGCCCGGCCGAGACGGCGATCGCGGAATCGACGCTGTCCATGGCGGCCAGGAGCGGCAGGGCGCGCGTGGTGGGGGCGGGAAGGCCGTTCAGCCGGGCGGCGAAGATCCGCTCCAGGTGCTCGGTGAGCGGGAGCGGACCCGCGGACGGCAGCCCCGCGGCCGTGTCGTGCGCGGTGGCTGCCCTCGTCAGTTCCACCAGCGCCAGCGGGTTGCCGCCGGCCTGTTCGAGGATCCGCGTCCTGGTCCGGCCGGTGGGGCTCGCCGGCTGAAGGTCGAGCAGCCGGCCCGCCGCGGCGTTGTCGAGCGGTGCCAGGGAGAGCGTCGGCACATGGCGGTCGAATCCGGGGAGGTGATCGCCGCCACGGGCTCCGATCAGCATCGTGACCGGTTCGCCTGCCAGCCGTCGGGCGGCGAAGGACAGTACGTCCAGGGAAGCACGGTCGAACCACTGCGCGTCGTCCAGCACCACGAGCACGGGACTCCGGTCGCCCAGCGACGACAGCAGGCTCAGCACGGCGACCCCGATGAGCATGAGATCGGCTGCGCTTGAATGCCGGGCCGTCGCCGGCCCCGCGCCGAAGGCGTCCCGCAGCGCCGCGCGCTGCCTCTCCGGCAGCCCGTTCACCTCGGCCGGCACCGGCCGCAGCAACTGATGCAGTGCGGAGAACGCCAGGCTCGACTCCGACTCGTTCCCCTCGGCACGCAGGACACGAGTGCCGCCGGCTTCTGCCCGACGCACCGCACGGTCCAGCAGCGCGCTCTTCCCCGCGCCCACGTCGCCGACCAGCATCAGAACCGGGTCGGCCGACACCGAGTCCACCGTACGAAAGAGGCGTGCCAATTCCGCGTCCCGGCCGACGATCAGCTCCCCCGGATCCTGCTCCGGTTTCCTGACCGCACCGAGGTCGCCTGTGTGCTCGTCCACGGAGTCTCCCGGAATTGTGGCTTCTCGATCGTGGTCGCCTCGCCTTTGCCCATCCAGGCTACAAGCGGCCGGACCCAGTGCCCGGGCCGCGCAGGTGCAGTCACGTTACGGATACCGCGCACGCCGAGGTTGCTCGTACGGTTCCAGAAAAGCCTCCGAATTCTCAAGGAAACCCCATGGAGCAAATCACACTCGGTAATGTCACCATCGCCCGGGTATGGGAGTACTTTGGGTCCGTCGAAATGACGCCCGACACCTTCTTCCCCGAAAGCCCGAAGGAAGTGTGGGACGACGGTGCCTCCTGGATGACCCCGCATTTCCTGGATTCCGAGACCAATATCGTGAATTCCGCGATCCAGACCTGGCTGCTGCGCAGCGGGGGCAAGACCATCCTTGTCGACACCGGCGTGGGAAATCACAAGGACCGCCCGTACGCACCGGTCTGGAACCGCCTCGAAACAGAATTCCTGGCCAATCTCGCGCGCGCCGGCGTCGAGCCCGAGGACGTGGACATCGTGATCAACACGCATCTCCACATCGATCACGTCGGCTGGAACACATACCTGGACGGTCGGCACTGGGTGCCCACTTTCCCCAACGCCACGTATCTGATGCCGAAGGACGACTTCGACTTCTGGAATCCCGAGAACGGCCACAAGCCGCTGCTCGGCCGCGGCAACCAGAACGTCTTCGAGGACAGCGTGGCCCCGGTGCACCAGGCCGGCCAGACGCTGCTGTGGGAGAACAGCCACCAGATCGACGCCGACCTCCGCCTGGACGCGGCTCCCGGACACACCCCCGGCTCCTCCGTGCTGACCCTCACCTCCGGGACGGACCGCGCGGTGTTCGTCGGCGACCTGCTCCACAGCCCCGTGCAGATCCTCGAGCCGGACTCCAACAGCTGCTTCTGCGAGGACCCGGCGGGCGCCCGCGCCACCCGCCGCAAGGTTCTGGGCTGGGCGGCCGACAACAACGCACTCGTGATCCCCGCGCACCTGGGCGGCCACGGCGCCGCGGAAGTGGCACGCGAGGGAGACACGTTCGCGATCAAGGGCTGGGCGCCCTTCGCCCCGTACACCGAGCAGGGCTGAGGACCTGCGGAAAGGCACCACTGTGAACCACCACCACCCCGACCCCATCGTGACCACCGCGCAGGGCGCCGTCCGCGGCCTGCGCCAGGAGGGCACCGTCGCTTTCCTCAACATCCCCTACGCCGCCCCGCCACGCGGCGCCGGCCGGTTCGAGCCGCCCCAGCCGCACGAGCCCTGGGACGGCGTACGGGACGCCACCACCCCGGGGCCCAACGCGCCACAGTCCGAGCGCAAGCTCGGCAGCGTGGACATGTCCCCCTACTTCGGCACCGGCTGGAGCCGCGGGGAGGACTACCTCACCGTCAACGTCTGGACGCCCGCCGCAGGCGGCGGCGGCCTGCCCGTCATGGTGTTCGTCCACGGCGGCGGATTCGTCGCCGGATCGACGCGGTCCACGATGTACGACGGCTCCGCCTTCGCCCGCGACGGCGTCGTCCTCGTCACCCTCAACTACCGGCTCGGCATCGCCGGGTTCCTCGACATCCCCGGCGCGCCCGCCAACCGCGGCCTGCTCGACGTCGTCGCCGCACTGCGCTGGGTGCGGGAGAACATCGCCGCCTTCGGCGGTGACCCGCACCACGTCACCCTCTTCGGCCAGTCGGCCGGGGCAACCATCGTCGGCGGCGTCCTCGCCACCCGCGAGGCCACGGGCCTCTTCCGCCGGGCCATCGTCCAAAGCGGCAGCGGCCTGGGGGCGTTCACCACCGAGCAGGCCGCCCGCGTCACCAAGGCGGCAGCCGAGGCCCTGGGCATCGAGCCCCACGCCGACTTCGCGGACATCTCCGACGAGCGCCTGGTCGAGGCCGCCTCCCGGCTCGCGGGCATCGACCTGCGGACCGAGAGCCACGGCGACCCGCTGATCGGACTCAGCCCCTTCAGCCTCGTCCTCGACACGCAGCCCGCCGAATCCGTCGCCGCCGGCCTCAGCGCCGACATCGACCTGCTCATCGGGACCAACACCGAAGAGGGAAACCTCTACCTGGTCCCCGTGGACAAGTACGCCACCTCGACCGCCGGGGACGTCGACGACGCGGCGGCGCGCTCGCACCCGAAGCCGGCGCAACTCGTCGAGACCTACCGGACGACACGCCCCGAGGCGTCCTTCGGCGAGCTGCGCTCCGCCATCATGGGCGACGCGCTGTTCGGCGCGGGCAGCTGGGCCCTGGCCGGCGCACATGCCCCCCACCCCGAGTCCGCCACCTACGCCTACGAGTTCGCCTGGCGCTCCCGCGCCCTGGCCGGAGAGCTCGGCGCCACCCACGCGGTCGAGCTGCCCTTCGTCTTCGACCTCGCGCACCTCCCCCAACTGCACGGACCCGCCGCCCTGCTCGGCCCCGACAAGCCCCCCGCGGACCTCGCCACCCGCATGCACGAGACCTGGGTCCGGTTCGCCAGGACCGGCAATCCCGGCTGGGCCCCATACGACGACGAGCGCCGGGCCACGATGCGCATCGACGCCGAATGGACCCGGATCGACGACCCTCGCAGCCAGGAACGACAGGCCTGGAGCTGACCTACTACCCATCCGTCCACACCCCCTTCAAGGACCCACCATGACCAGAACCGTCATCACCACCGAGAACGCACCCGCCCTGGCAGCTCCGCTGTCCCAAGGCATCCGCAAGGGCCCCGTCCTTCAGGTCTCCGGGCAGCTCCCGCTCGATCCGGACACGGGCGAGGTCGTCGGCACCACGGTCGCCGAACAGACCGCACAGACCCTGCGCAACGTCACCGCCGTACTCAAGGCGGGCGGCGCGGCCCTGGAGGACGTCGTGATGCTCCGCGTGTATCTCACCGATCCCGCCCACCTGGCCGAGATGAACGAGGCGTACGCGGCGGCCGTCGGTGCGCCCTTCCCCGCCCGCACCACCGTCTACATGCAGCTTCCGCCAGGGCTGCTCGTGGAGGTCGACGCGCTGGCAGTGCTGGCCGACTGACCCCTCGCTCCCTGCCACACGCACCGCATGGCAGTGGCGGATCGCGAGCGGGCCGGCCGTCCGTGCCTCCCACGGCCGCGGGCCATTCCCCTCCGCGTTCGCGGCACGGCACGCCGCCGAGTGCGCGATCACGGCATGCGCCGCCGGGAGATGTGGCCTGTGAGCAGCGTCGGAGCTTCGCCCCGCACGATGTCTTCGGCAATGTCATCGCGCGCAGCGGGCGGCGCGTTCCAGGAGGAGGTGGCGTTCGCGGGCGTTGTGGGTCTGGGTGGCGGCTCGCTCGAATTCGGTGCGGGCCTCGGCCGGGCGGCCCAGGCGTTCCAGGAGGTCGCCGCGGACGCTGGGGAGCAGGTGGTAGCCCTTCAGGGCGGGGTCGTCGGCGAGGGCGTCGACCAGGGGGAGGGCGGCGGCGGGGCCCTGGGACATGGAGATGGCGACGGCTCGGTTGAGTTCGATCACGGGGGAGGGGGTCAGGGTCATCAGCCGGCCGTACAGGGTGGCGATCGTGGCCCAGTCGGTGTCCTCGTAGCGGACCGCCTGGGTGTGGCAGGCGGCGATGGCGGCCTGGAGGGAGTACGGGCCGTGGCCGGCGCGGTGGAGGGCCTCGACGCCGCGGCGGATGAGGAGGCGGTTCCATTTGGCGCGGTTCTGGTCGGCGAGGAGTACGGGTTCGCCGTCGGGGCCGGTGCGGGCCGCGATGCGGGAGGCCTGGAACTCCAGGAGCGCGGCGAGGCCGTGGACCTCGGGTTCCTTGGGCATCAGGCCGGCCAGGACGCGGGCGAGGCGGAGGGCGTCCTCGCACAGGGCGGGGCGGACCAGGTCGTCGCCGGCCGTGGCGGAGTAGCCCTCGTTGAAGATGAGGTAGATGACCCCGAGGACCGAGGCGAGGCGGGCGGCGCGGTCGGTGCCGTACGGGACCTCGAAGGGGACGTCGGCCTTGGCGAGCGCGCGTTTGGCGCGGACGATCCGCTGGGCGACGGTCGGCTCCGGGGCCAGGAAGGCGCGGGCGATCTCCTGGGTGGTCAGCCCGCCCAGCAGCCGCAGGGTGAGCGCGACCCGGGCCTCGGTCGAGAGCACGGGGTGGCAGGCGGTGAAGATCAGCCGCAGCAGGTCGTCGTCGATGTCGTCGGGGGTGTGCTCGAGGTACGCGGGCTCGGGCGGGGGCACGTCGGTGAGGGTCCGGCCGACCTCGGCCAGCTTGCGCGCGTAGGTCTCCTTGCGGCGTACGAGGTCGATCGCGCGGTGCTTGGCGGTGGCCATGAGCCAGGCGCCCGGCTTGTCCGGGACGCCCGACTCCGGCCACTGCTCCAGCGCGGCGACCAGAGCGTCCTGCGCGAGTTCCTCGGCGATGCCCACGTCCCGCACGATGCGGGTGACACCGGCGATGATCCGCGCGGACTCGATTCTGAAGACCGCTTCGATCGCTTGGCCCGCTTCAGAGCTTGCTCCCGTCACGTCCACCCATCAGAGCAGGCGCATCAGGCCGGGGCAAGCGCGGCCGGTCAGCCCTCGGCGATCTCGCGGACCTCAGCGGTGATGGTCCAGTAGTCCTCGTGGGTCTGGAGGAACCGCTTGGTCCACTCCAGCGCCTCGGCCTTGTCCTTGGCCTGGACGATGGAGTAGCCGCCGATGACCTCCTTGCTCTCGGTGAAGGGCCCGTCGGTGTAGCTGAGCTTCCCGCCGGACCAGGTGACCCGGGTGCCCTCGGAGGTCGGGGTGAGCCCGGCGGTGTCCAGCATCACCCCGGCCTTGGTGATCTCGTCCAGCAGCGCGCCCATGCGCTCCATGAGCTCGGGGCTGGGGCCCTCGGCGGGGGCGTTCTGCTCGTCGATGCGGATCAGCGTCATAAAGCGCGGCATGGTGTCTCCTCGGTGCGCGGGGCGGGGGCTCTCCCCGCCTCTCATCCTCGCGTCGAACGGGAGACGGCCGGATCGACAGCTCCGGCAGAAAATCTTCGGAGAATTTCCGCCCCGTGCGGCCGTGCCCGCTCGGGCGCACGATGGGGGAAGGAGCCGAGGGGCCGCAGGTGCCGACGCCCGTCGGCAGGGAAGAGGATGAGTACCGGTCGCACACCACCCCGTCATCCCGTGCGCCGCACCCGCCGTGCGGCGCGCGGCGGCGGGAGCGAGCGCACCGATCGGATGCTGCGGACGCTGCTGCGCCGCCGCAAGGAGCCGCTGACCATCGAGGACGTCACGGTCGTCGACCGGCCGCGGCTGCGCCGGGCGGTCACCGCGACGGCGGTCGGCAACACCATGGAGTGGTTCGACTTCGGCGTCTACGCGTATGTGGCGGTCACCCTCGGCAAGGTCTTCTTCCCGTCGAGCTCACCGGCGACCCAGGTGGTCTCCACCTTCGCCACCTTCGCGGTCGCGTTCCTGGTGCGCCCGCTGGGCGGGCTGGTCTTCGGGCCGCTCGGGGACCGTATCGGGCGGCGGCGGGTGCTCTCGACCACCATGATCATGATGGCGATCGGCACCTTCGCGGTGGGGCTGCTGCCCAGCTACGCGTCCATCGGCCTCGCGGCCCCGCTGCTGTTGCTGGCGTGCCGGGTGGTGCAGGGGTTCTCGACCGGGGGCGAGTACGCGGGGGCGACCACGTACATCGCCGAGTTCGCCCCGGACCGGCGCCGCGGCTTCCTGGGCAGCTGGCTGGACTTCGGGACGTTCATCGGCTATTCGCTGGGGTCCGGGGTGGTCACGGTGTTGACCGCGGTGCTCGGCGAGCAGGGGATGGTGGACTGGGGCTGGCGGGTGCCGTTCCTGATCGCGGGGCCGATCGGGCTGATCGGGCTGTATATGCGGCTGCGGCTGGAGGAGACCCCGGCGTTCCAGCGGGAGGCCGAGCGGGCGGCGGAGGCGGTCGGCGCCGGGCGCGGGGGCGTGGACCCGGTGGAGGAGGCGCGCCAGTCCGGCAAGGGCCGGCTGAAGGAGGTCTTCACCCGGCACTGGCAGGCCGTGCTGGTCTGCATGGGGCTGGTGCTGCTCTACAACGTCACCAACTACATGGTGACGTCCTACCTGCCCACGTACATGACCTCCACCCTCGGCCAGGACGCCACCACGGCCCAGGTGCTGGTGCTCGGCACCATGATCCTGGTCGCGCTGACGATCACGGTGGTGGGCCGCTCCTCCGACCGCTGGGGGCGGCGCCCGATGTTCATGGCGGGCAGCGTGGCGATGATCGCGCTCGCGATCCCGGCGGTGCTGCTGATCCAGGCGGGCGGGATCCTGATGCCCGCGGTGGGCTGTCTGATCCTCGGGCTGCTGCTGGTGATCTTCGCGGGGACCAGCGCGGCCACGCTGCCCGCGCTGTTCCCGACCCGGCTGCGCTACGGCGCGCTGTCGATCTCGTTCAACATCTCGGTGTCGCTGTTCGGCGGCACCACCCCGCTGGTCGCCTCCTGGCTGACCGCCACGACCGGCGACGACCTGGTGCCGGCGTACTACCTGATGACCGCGGGTCTCGTCGGGCTGGTCTCCACGCTCTTCCTGCACGAGACGGCGGGCAGGCCGCTGCGCGGCTCGGGGCCCATGGTGGAGACCGCCGAGGAGGCCCGGAGGCTGGTGGCCCTGAGCCGGGCCCGGGCCGGGCGGCGGGCGCGGGACGTGTGGATCAGGCTGCGGCATCCGTGGGCGGCGGTGCATCGGAACCACGATCGCGGCGGGGAGCGTTGAGAGCCCTCCGATGCGTGCCGTTGCCCGCTTCCGAGGCGCACGATGGAAGTACGGCACAGGAGGTAACGCCATGTTGGAAGTCAAGACGATCGAAAAGCCCGATGAGCGGCGCGACTTTCCCCGGGGTCACCTGGAGGTCGTGCACCTGAGTGGCCTGGATTTCGCCGTGGGCACCTTTGAGCCCGGCTGGCGCTGGACGGAGTCGGTCCGGCCGATCGCCGGGACGGACACCTGCCAGGTGTCGCACCGCGGGATCATGGCCCGGGGGCGGATGCGGATCCGGACGGACGACGGAGCGGAGTCCGAGATAGGACCCGGCGATGTCTTTGTGATCCCACCGGGGCACGAAGCGTGGGTGGTCGGCGACGAGGCAGCCGTGGTGTACGACTTCGCCGGTGACATGGCCACCGCCTACGCGAAGGCGAAAGGCTGAGCGACGGTGGAGGGCGAGGGGTGGCGTCGGGTGCGCCCGGCGGCGCCCCTCATGTCGCCCCGCACGGCTACGGCTCACGCCCGGCCGAGCGCCCTGGTCAGCGTGATCTCGATCAGGACCCGGTCCGGGTTGGGGGAGGGCGTGCGTTCGTAGCGCTCGGCGTAGCGCCGCTCCGCGCCCTCGACGAGCTCCTTCTCGGTACGGATCACCGCCCGGCCCTCGAGCGTCGCCCACCGCTTTCCGGCCAGTTGGCAGACGGCGACGGGCGCGCCGGAGGGGCCGGCCGCCTGGATGTGGGCAACCTTCCGGCTGTGCTTGTTGGTGATGATGCGAGCGATTCCGGCCGCCGGGTCGTATGTGACACCGACGGGAACCACATGCGGCGTGCCGTCGGGGCGCGGTGTGGTCAGGGTGCACAGATGGCGTTCGCGCCAGAAGGCGAGGTACGCGGGGCCGGGGTCGCGGGGGTCGAGGGCCATGGCGGCCAATCTATCGACAGTGCCGCCGGCCGTGGCCATCCGTCTCTCGACCCCCACACTTGAGTGGAATAGACTCAACTTTACGGATGTTGGGCACGGCAGGGATTGCCAGCCGTCAGCGTGATGAGGAGGAGCACGGGGACGTGGACGCCGAGCTGACCAACAAGAGCCGGGCGGCGGTGAGCGCCGCCAACGACCGCGCGGTCGCCGCGGGGCACGCGGACCTGACGCCCGCGCATCTGCTGCTGGCCCTGCTACAGGGCCAGGACAACGAGAATCTGATGGATCTGCTGGTCGCCGTGGACACCGACGCGGCCGTCGTACGCGACGGCGCCGAGCGGCTGCTGGCCGGGCTGGCCAGCGTGCGCGGGTCGACCGTCGCCCCGCCGCAGCCGAACCGCGAGCTGCTGGCGGTGCTCGCGGACGCCGCGCAGCGCGCCAAGGACCTGGGCGACGACTACGTCTCCACCGAGCACCTGCTGATCGGCATCGCCGCCAAGGGCGGCCAGGCCGGGGAGCTGCTGGCGGAACAGGGGGCGGGCGCCAAGAAGCTGCTCGCCGCGTTCGAGAAGGCGAGGGGCGGACAGCGGGTGACCAACGCGGACCCGGAGGGCACGTACAAGGCCCTGGAGAAGTTCGGCACCGACTTCACCGCCGCCGCGCGCGACGGCAAGCTCGACCCGGTCATCGGGCGGGACCAGGAGATCCGCCGCGTCGTCCAGGTGCTGTCGCGGCGCACCAAGAACAACCCGGTGCTGATCGGCGAGCCCGGCGTCGGCAAGACGGCCGTGGTGGAGGGCCTGGCGCAGCGGATCGTCAAGGGCGATGTGCCCGAGAGCCTGCGGAACAAGCGGCTGGTGGCGCTGGACCTGGGCGCGATGGTCGCGGGCGCCAAGTACCGCGGCGAGTTCGAGGAGCGGCTGAAGACCGTCCTGGCCGAGATCAAGTCCAGCGACGGGCAGATCATCACGTTCATCGACGAGCTGCACACCGTGGTCGGCGCGGGCGCCGGCGGCGACTCGGCGATGGACGCGGGCAACATGCTCAAGCCGATGCTGGCCCGCGGCGAGCTGCGCATGGTGGGCGCCACCACGCTCGACGAGTACCGCGAGCGGATCGAGAAGGACGCCGCGCTGGAGCGCCGCTTCCAGCAGGTGCTGGTCTCCGAGCCGACCGTCGAGGACACGGTGGCCATCCTGCGCGGGCTCAAGGGCCGCTACGAGGCGCACCACAAGGTGCAGATCGCGGACGGCGCGCTGGTCGCCGCCGCGACCCTGTCCGACCGCTACATCACCTCCCGCTTCCTCCCCGACAAGGCCATCGACCTGGTCGACGAGGCGGCCTCCCGGCTGCGCATGGAGATCGACTCCTCGCCCGTCGAGATCGACGAGCTCCAGCGCTCGGTCGACCGGATGAAGATGGAGGAGATGGCGCTCGCCCGCGAGACCGACGAGGCCAGCAGGCAGCGGCTGGAGAAGCTGCGCCGCGACCTCGCCGACAAGGAGGAGGAGCTGCGCGGGCTGACCGCGCGCTGGGAGAAGGAGAAGCAGGGACTCAACCGGGTCGGCGAGCTGAAGGAGAAGCTCGACGAGCTGCGCGGGCAGGCCGAGCGCGCCCAGCGCGACGGGGACTTCGACACCGCGTCCAAGCTGCTGTACGGGGAGATCCCGGCGCTCGAGCGCGAGCTGGAGGAGGCCTCCGCGGCCGAGGCCGAGGTGCAGGAGGGCCGCGGCACGATGGTCAAGGAGGAGGTCGGTCCCGACGACGTGGCCGATGTGGTCGCGTCCTGGACCGGGATCCCCGCCGGGCGGCTGCTGGAGGGCGAGACCCAGAAGCTGCTGCGCATGGAGGACGAGCTCGGCAAGCGGCTGATCGGCCAGAGCGAGGCCGTACGGGCCGTCTCCGACGCGGTGCGCAGGACCCGGGCCGGCATCGCCGACCCGGACCGGCCGACCGGATCGTTCCTCTTCCTCGGCCCGACCGGCGTCGGCAAGACCGAGCTGGCCAAGGCGCTCGCCGACTTCCTTTTCGACGACGAGCGCGCCATGGTCCGCATCGACATGAGCGAGTACGGCGAGAAGCACAGCGTCGCCCGGCTGGTCGGCGCGCCCCCCGGCTATGTCGGCTACGAGGAGGGCGGCCAGCTGACCGAGGCGGTGCGCCGCCGCCCGTACAGCGTGGTGCTGCTGGACGAGGTCGAGAAGGCCCACCCCGAGGTCTTCGACGTCCTGCTGCAGGTCCTGGACGACGGGCGGCTCACGGACGGCCAGGGCCGGACCGTGGACTTCCGGAACACCATCCTGGTCCTCACCTCCAACCTCGGCAGCCAGTACCTGGTCGACCCGCTGCTCAGCGAGGAGGAGAAGAAGCAGAGCGTGCTGGAGACCGTGCGGACCTCCTTCAAGCCGGAGTTCCTGAACCGGCTGGACGACCTGGTGGTCTTCACCGCGCTCAGCGGGCCCGAGCTGGCCCGCATCGCCGAGCTGCAGATCGACCGGCTCGCCGAGCGCCTGGCCGAGCGGCAGCTGAAGCTGGACGTCACCCCGGCCGCGCTGGCCTGGCTCGCGGAGGAGGGCAACGACCCGGCGTACGGGGCGCGGCCGCTGCGCCGCCTGATCCAGACGGCGATCGGCGACCGGCTGGCCAAGGAGATCCTGGCGGGCGAGGTCAGGGACGGCGACACGGTCCGGGTGGACCGGGTCGGCGACGACCTGCTGGTGGGTCCGGCGCAGTAGCGACAGCAGGGACAGCAGGCGCGACAGGCGGCCCGCGGCGGAGGTTTCGCCGCGGGCCGCCCGTGTGTCTCCAGCGGGCCGCCGCGGATCGGATTCGGGAACAGTCCGCCCGCACTTGCACGCCGGGGGCGGGTGTGAGGGAGGATGGCGGTATTCCAGACGAAGGGAAATCCACGGTGAGCATCGACCCGTCCTCGATTCCGAATTTCGGGGGCCAGCCCGAGCCGCAACCGACGGGTCCGACGGGCCCCGTGCTGCCCGACCAGGACCTGGTCAAGCAGCTGCTGGAGCAGATGGAGCTGAAGTACGTCGTCGACGAGGAAGGGGACCTCGCCGCGCCGTGGGAGCAGTTCCGTACCTACTTCATGTTCCGTGGTGAGGAGGAGCAGCAGGTCTTCTCGGTCCGGACGTTCTACGACCGGCCGCACGAGATCGACGAGAAGCCGCGACTGCTCGAGGCGATCGACGACTGGAACCGTCGCACGCTGTGGCCGAAGGTCTACAGCCACACCAACGACGACGGCACGGTCCGGCTGATCGGTGAGGCGCAGATGCTGATCGGCACCGGCGTCAGCCTGGAGCACTTCGTGTCCAGCACGGTCAGCTGGGTGCGGGCCTCGATCGAATTCGACAAGTGGCTGGTCGAGCAGCTGGGCCTGGAGGCCGACATCGAGTCCGACGGCGACGAGAAGCCGGGCGACGACGAGGCCTGACGGCCCCACCCCGACCTGCCCCGCCCCGGCCCGGGTCAGCCCTGCCCTGCCCGCATTCCCTGCTCACATCGGGATACGGGCCACGGCCAGCAGATACGTCCCGTAGGCGAAGGAGAGCCCGGCCAGCGCGCCGCCGGTCAGTACGGCGGTGCGCGGCCGGGCTCTCGCCATCGCCACGGCCAACGGGAGCAGCAGCGGGAAGGCGGGCAGCAGGAAGCGCGGCTTGGAGGCGAAGTAGTTGCTGCCTCCGAGGGCGATGGCGACCAGCACCAGCGTGTAGACGATCAGCGGGAGCGGCGGCCGGTCGGCCGTGAGCAGCGCGAACAGCAGCAGCGCGACGCTGAGGATCACCAGCGCCACGAAGTACGCGAACGACGCCCTGCCGAGGAGCAGGTTCCGGATGAACCGGAGGGCGCTCACACCGAAGTCGAACCGGGACCCCCACTCGTCCTGGACGGCGAAGTAGCCGCGCCAGCTGCCGCGCCGGTAGCCCACCCAGGCCAGATAGCCGAGCCAGCCCAGCGGCGAGAGCGCCGCGCCCGCCCACACCCGCCACGACCGGCGCAAGGCCCCGTCGCGCGCCCCTTCGGCGGCGGCGCAGCAGCAGACGGCCGCCGCGACGGCGATGCCGTTGGGCCGGGCCGCCCCGGCCAGCAGGGCCAGCGTCCCCGCCCACAGCCAGCGCCGGGTCAGGACCGCATAGAGCGACCAGGCGGCCAGCGCGGTCAGCAGCGGCTCGGTGTACGCCATGGACTGCACGATCGCGTGCGGCAGCAGCCCCCACAGCACCACCAGCGCCGTGCCCACGCGCCGCCCGTGCAGCCGCTCCCCGACGGCGTAGATCCCCCAGGCCGCCACCCCCGCCGCCACCCAGGCGACCACAAGACCGGCGGTCACCTCGGTGACGGGCAGGACGGTGGTGAGGGTCCGCATGAGCATGGGGTACAGCGGAAAGAAGGCCATGTCGCTGAAGGTGACGCCGTGCTTGGCGGGGTCCGGAGGGAGGGTGCTGTTGTATCCGTGGCGGACGATGCCCACGTACCAGACGCTGTCCCAGGAGTAGCCGAGCAGCGTACGCGGATGCTTTCCGGCCCGCCCGGCCCAGGCCGCCACGCACACCAGCCCGATCAGCCGGCCGGCGGCGTACAGCCCGAGGGCAGGCCCGGCCCGGCGCAGCGACGCGCGCATCCGCTGCGCGTCGCTGCGCCGGGCCGGGGGTGGCGCCGACGGCTCCGGGGCCCGTACGGGCGCTCTGGTGTCGGCGGACACGGGGCACCTCCGGAGGGGTACACGCGGCTGTCGCGTGCCGAGCCCCGGGAATGCGGCGGGGCCCGGCACACCACGACCTTGCGCGCTCGCGCGCCCGCCCGCGACCGGGGTGACCCGTACGGGGGCGCCCCGGGCTCAGCCCGCGAGGCTCTTGAGGCGGGTCGCGGCCTCTTCGAGGACGCTCTCGCGCTTGCAGAACGCGAAGCGGACGAAGGGGGCGCCCTGGTCCTGGTGGTCGTAGAAGACGGCGTTGGGGATCGCGACGACGCCGCAGCGCTCGGGCAGGGCGCGGCAGAAGGCGAAGCCGTCACTCTCGCCGAGGGGGCGGATGTCGGTGGTGATGAAGTACGTGCCGGAGGGGCGGAAGACCGTGAAGCCCGCGTCGGCGAGGCCGGCGGCCAGCAGATCGCGCTTGGCCAGCAGGTCCTCGCGGATGGTGTGGAAGTAGCTGTCGGGCAGGCGGAGGGCCTCGGCGACCGCGTACTGGAAGGGGCCGGAGGAGACGTAGGTGAGGAACTGCTTGGCGGAGCGGACCGCCGTGACCAGGGCCGGAGAGGCGGTTACCCAGCCGACCTTCCAGCCGGTGAAGGAGAAGGTCTTGCCCGCCGAGCCGATGGTGACGGTGCGCTCGCGCATGCCGGGGAAGGAGGCGAGCGGGGTGTGCTCGGTGCCGAAGACCAGGTGCTCGTAGACCTCGTCCGTCACCACCAGCAGATCCCGCTCGACCGCCAGCTCGGCGACGGCGGCCAGCTCCGCGCGGGTGAGGACGGTGCCGGTGGGGTTGTGGGGGGTGTTGAGGAGGATGAGCCGGGTGCGGTCGGTGACCGCGGCGCGCAGCTCGTCCAGGTCGAGCCGGAAGGTGGGGTGGGGCCCGGCGGTGTCCGGGCGGAGCGTGACCGGGACGCGGGTGCCGCCGGCCATCGCGATGCACGCGGCGTATGAGTCGTAGTACGGCTCCAGGGCGATCACCTCGTCGCCCGGTTCCAGCAGCGCGAGCAGCGAGGCGGCGATGGCCTCGGTCGCGCCCGCGGTGACCAGCACCTCGCGGTCCGGGTCGTACGCCAGCCCGTACCACCGCCGCTGATGCTCGGCGACGGCGGTGCGCAGCTCGGGGATGCCCGGCCCCGGCGGGTACTGGTTGCCGCGGCCGTCGCGCAGCGCGCGGACCGCCGCCTCGCGCACCTCTTCGGGGCCGTCGCTGTCGGGGAAGCCCTGGCCGAGGTTGATCGAGCCGGTTTCCACGGCGAGCGCCGACATCTCCGCGAAGATCGTGGTGCCGAATGCGGCCAGGCGGCGGTTGAGCAGCGGTCGTCCCATGGGGGCCATCCTCCGCCCAACCTCTGGACTTCCTCAACTCCGCTTTGACACCCCAGGGGCCCGGGCATCGTTCATGACAGGTACGGACCGGTACCTCGCTACGGGGGAACGGAAGGGAGAGTGAGGTCCGATGCTCTTCATGGTCATGCTGATCGTGGTGGCGTTCGCCGTCGCGGTGCTGGCCGCGCTCGGCACCGCGCGGACCCGGCGGGCCAGGGCCTGGGGCACTTCCGCGTACGGCGGCAGGTCCCATGGCAGCTGGTGGGCCGGTTCCGACGGATTCGGGGGACACGGTCACGGGGGACACGGGGGACACAGTCACGGGGGACACGGGGGACACAGCGGGGGACATCACCACTCGTGCGGTGGCAGCGGGTCGTCGTGTGGGGGCGGCTCGTCTTGCGGCGGCGGCGGTGGTGGTGGCTGCGGAGGGGGCAGCTGACTCACGGGGGGTCGGCTTCTCCATCCGCCCGTGCGCCCGGTGTGCCAAGGCACGCCGGGCGCACGGCTGTTGAGCGCCAGTGCCTATTGAACACATGAACTGATAGGCGCCCGCAGGGGTGGAAACCTGGCGAAGATGGGTAAAAACGATGTGTCGCGCGCTCATTTCATGATTCCGTATACCACCGACCCTACGGACCCCGCGTGGGCACGAGCCGGCGCGTCCGAACGCGCCCAGGCTCACGGCGGGGCGGGCCGGCCCATCTCTTCCCCCTGCGCTGCTTGCGGAGCCGACCCATGCTCACGACCCTCAAGACTGCCTACACCGACACCCGTGCCGACGACCTCGCCTGGTGCCTGGGGCGGGAGCCGCTCCCGGCCCTTGCCGTGCTCGATCTGCGACTGCGCGCGTTCTCCGTACAGTTGAGGCTGCTCGGGGCCTCCCATCAAGTCCTCCTGGAGGGCGAGGGGGGCTCCTGCTCGGAGACCGTGGCCTGTATGTCGGGCAACAGCACCCCGCTTCCGATGGGCGTCTCCACGCTCGTCGACGGCCGCGAGTACGAATTCGCGGCGCGCGTCGAGGAGTTGTCGCGCGGTTCGTTCGGGAGGCGCGCGCAGGAGCTGCTCGCGCTGGTGGCGGACCATCCACACGGGCTGGCCGGCACCTTCCCCGGCAGCCCCCACGCGTTCACGGCGATGGTCGCGCAGTGGCGCGAGGGGATAGTGAGCTGGCGGACCTGGCACGCCTATCCGCAGGAGGGGCGGCTGGTGACGACGCGTACGTGTGTGGGGGCGCGGGTGGCGGCGGCGCTGTGAAGTCCCCTTCTGGTAGGGGCTTATGTACGGATGAGCGGCGGGCAATGCACCCGTGTGGGTGACGGGGCATGGGTGATATGTGACGTAGCGTGCCCTTCGTGATCGATTCGCCGGTGCCCGCCGCCCCGAGTGCCTCCCCGAGTGCCTCCCCGGGTGCCGCCCCGAGTGCCGCCCCAGGTGTGCCGCCCTTCCCCGAGCCGGAGCGCCCGGCGCGGCTGCCCGTCCCGGCCGGGCTCGGCCGCTTCGTCGTGCTCGGCACCGTCTTCGTCTGCGCCGCCTGCGGGCTCGTCTACGAGCTCGAACTGGTCGCCCTCGCCTCCTACTTGATGGGCGATTCGGTCACCCAGGCGTCCGTCGTGCTGTCGGTCATGGTCTTCGCCATGGGCCTCGGCTCGCTGCTGGCCAAGCGGCTGCGCTGCCGCGCCGCCGTCGGCTTCGGCGCGGTCGAGGCGGTGCTCGCGCTGGTCGGCGGCTGCTCGGCGATGGCGCTGTACGCGTGCTTCGTCTGGTCAGGGCAGTCGCGCGTGGCGCTCGTCGGCTTCTCGCTGGCGATCGGGGTGCTGATCGGCGCCGAGGTGCCGCTGCTGATGACCCTCATCCAGCGGGTGCGGCGGCAGGACGCGGGCGGCGCGGTCGCCGACCTGTTCGCGGCGGACTATGTGGGCGCGCTGGTCGGCGGGCTGGCGTTCCCGTTTCTGCTGCTGCCCGCGCTCGGCCAGCTGACCGGCGCGCTGGTGACCGGCGCGGTCAACGCGGTCGCGGGCGGGGCGCTGGTGCTGTGGCTGTTCCGCCGCGATCTGAGCGCGCGGGCCCGGTGGACGCTGATCGTGGCCAACGTGGTGGTGCTCGCCCTGCTGGCCGCCGCCGCGGCGCTGACCCCCGCCTTCGAGCGGGCCGCCCGGCGGGCCGTGTACGGGCCGGACGTACGCGTCGCCGTGCGGACCGGCGTCCAGGAGATCGTGCTGACCGGCGGCGGGGCGGACGGGCGGCCGCTGTCCCTCTTCCTCGACGGCCGGCTGCGGGTCAGCGGGCGCGACGAGCTCCGCTACCACGAGGCGCTGGTCCACCCGGCGATGGCCGGGCCGCACCGGCGCGTGCTGGTGCTGGGCGGCGGCGACGGGCTCGCGGCGCGCGAGGTCCTGCGGTACGCCGGGGTCCGCTCGGTCACCGTGGTCGAAATCGACGCGGAGGTGGTGCGGCTGGCCCGCACCGACCCGGGGCTGACCGCCCTGAACGCGCACGCCTACCGCGACCCGCGGGTGCGGGTGGTCACCGCCGACGCGTTCGACTGGCTGCGCCGGGCGGACGGCGGGGGCCGTGCGCGTGGCCCGTACGACCCGTCCGGCGGCCCCGGCGACCCCGGCTCGTTCCGCACGTCCCGCTCGCCCGGCGGGTACGACGTGGTGGTCTGCGATCTGCCCGACCCCGGCATCACGCCCAGCACCAAGCTCTACTCCCAGGAGTTCTACGGGCTGGTGGAGCGCGCGCTGGCGCCCGGCGGACGGCTCGCGGTGCACGCGGGAACGCTGAGCGCGGGCCCGCGGACGTACTGGACGGTCGAGGCGACGGTGCGCTCCGTTGGCCTGCGGACCGTGCCGTACGCGGTCGGCGGGCGGCTGCCGGGCTCCTCCGGCGACCCGGACCGCTCCCCGGGCGGGGCCGCCGCGACGCCGTACGACTGGGGCTTCGTCCTGGCCGGGCGCGCCCCGGTCCGGCTGCGCCTGCCCGGCCACGGCCCGCGCCCGCGGTCGCTTACGCCGGGCGCGCTGCGCGCGGGCTCGCGGGAGGCGGCGCGGCAGCGGGAGCCGGGGCTGCCCGCCTCCACGCTGACGCACCCCCGGTACGCGCCGTGACCGCATCGCCGTACCGCTGTATCACCGTGCCGCCGCATGGCTGTATCGCCGTATCGCCGGGAATTCACGCGGGCGCGGTGAAAGTCGCGCCGGAACGGGTCTCACGGGAGGCGCGATGGGTAGTGTCTTGAGCTATGGAGCATGAGGTGTTCGTTCCGTTTCCCGTCGACACCGTCCGGCTGGCGCTCACGGAGTCCGACCGCGTCGCCCGCTGCGTCCCCGGGCTCCAGCGGGACGCCGATGAGACGGTGGGTCCGCTCGCCGGTCGGCTCCGGGTGCGGATCGGCGGCTCGACCATCACCTACCGCGGCTCGCTGCGGGTCGCCGAGCGCGGTGGCGGCTTCGAGGTGGAGGGCGAGGGGACGGAGGCGCGTGGCAGCGGCTCGGTGAAGCTCGCGCTGACCGTGGTGCCCAAGGCCGTGTCCGGAGGGACCGCGCTGGTCTGCTCCGGGACGGTGCGCAGGGAGGGGCGGCTGGCGGAGTTCGACGAGCAGGCGACCACCATGGTCGCCCGCCGGCTGCTGGACCGCTTCGGCGCGGCGCTGGCCACCGGCCTGGAGCGCGAGCCGGCCGCCACGCTCGACGATGTCGATGCCGTCGACACCGCCGACGCGATCGACGGGGTCGCCGTCGACGACGTCGGGGACCTCGACGATGTCGACGACATCGGCGACCTTGACGACGTCGAGGACATCGAGGATGTGTCCGAGGTCGGCGAGCTGAGCGAGCTCGAAGAGCTGGGCGAACTCGACGACGAGCCCCCCGCCGAGGCCGCGCACGCCCGCCGCACGATGATCGGCCGCAGCACGGAGGAGGTCGACCACGCCCCGCCGCGCGGCCGCTATGCCCCCGTGCCCGCGCCCGAGACCGGAACCTCCGGCATCGCGCTGCGCTGGGCGGCGCCCGCCGCCGCGCTGGTGCTCGCCTCCGCCGTCGTGGTCAGCCGGGTGCTGCGCCGCAGAAGGTGAGCGAGGCGCGCGCGGGCGCATAAAGTCGGGGCGTGACCACCGAAGAGAGAACGGATACCCGCGGCGTACGGCTGAGTGCCGGGGATGTCGAGCTGACCGTCGCACCCGACCATGGCTGCCGCGTCGCCTCGCTGCGCATCGCCGGTACGGAGCTGCTGCGGCAGGGCCCGAGGTTCGGATCGTTCCCGATGGTGCCCTGGTGCGGCCGGGTCGAGCTCGGGCAGTTCCGCAACGGCGGCCGACGCCATCAACTGCCCGTGAACGCGCCTCCGCACGCGATCCACGGCACCGGGCGGGAGGTCGCCTGGCGCACGGTCAGCGCCGACACCGCCGCCGCGGCCTTCACCTACGACCTCGCCGACCCCTGGCCGTACCGCGGCCGGGTCAGCCAGACCTTCCAGCTGTCCCCGGACTCCCTGACGACCACGATGAGCGTGGAGACCGAGGGCGACTCCTTCCCGGCGCAGGCGGGCTGGCACCCGTGGTTCCTGCGCACACTCGCAGCTGAGGGGGCAGCTGAGGGGGGTGACGGCGCCGATGTGGAGATCTCCTTCCAGGCCGGGTGGCAGGAGGAGCGTGGCGAGAACCACCTGCCCACCGGCCGCCGGATCGAGCCCCGCCCCGGCCCCTGGGACGACTGCTTCGGCATGGCGGAGGGCGTGGACGTCACGCTCACCTGGCCGGGGCGGCTGGAGCTGAAGGTCACCAGCCGCACCGAGTGGGTCGTGGTCTACGACGAGCAGGCGGAGGCGGTCTGCGTGGAGCCGCAGTCCGGCCCGCCCAACGGCCTGAACACCCTGCCGCGCCTGGTCACCCCCATCGACCCCCTGGAGATCTCCATGACCTGGAGCTGGCGGCGGCTCGGGTAAGACCTAAGCTCGTGTCCATGAGCGATGCGCGTGACGCCCTGCGGCAGCAGATCAAGGACAAGGCCGTGGTCCACGGCAAGGTGACCCTCTCCTCCGGGCTGGAGGCCGACTACTACATCGACCTGCGCCGGATCACCCTGGACTCGGAGGCGGCGCCGCTGGTCGGCCAGGTCATGCTCGACACCACGGCCGACCTGGAGTACGACGCGGTGGGCGGGCTCACGCTCGGAGCCGACCCGGTGGCCACGTCCATGCTGCATGTCGCCGCCGCGCGGGGCCGCAGGCTCGACGCCTTCGTCGTGCGCAAGGCCCAGAAGACCCACGGCATGCAGCGGCGCATCGAGGGCCCGGACATCAAGGGCCGCCGGGTGCTGGTGGTCGAGGACACCTCCACCACCGGCGGCTCGCCGCTGACCGCCGTCGAGGCGGCGCGCGAGGCGGGCGCGGAGGTCGTCGCGGTGGCGACGATCGTCGAGCGCGGCGCCGCGCCGGCGATCGCGGAGGCGGGGCTTCGGTACGTACCCGCGTACTCGCTGGCGGACCTCGGTCTGGCCTGAGATGACCGGGGGTGGTGGTTTCACGTGAAACCACCACCCGCCGTCCGAGTCATCCCGCCGTGCGCCGTGTGGAGCAATCGGCAGAGTCTGGGAGGATGGCAACGACGGCGACGTCGCCCCCATATCCCTTAGGTCAGGGCCAAGAAACAACACCCCGCACATCACAAGGAGCGGACAGATGCCCATCGCATCCCCCGAGATCTACAACGAGATGCTCGACCGGGCGAAGGCAGGCAAGTTCGCCTACCCGGCGATCAACGTGACCTCGACGCAGACTCTGCACGCCGCGCTCCGCGGCTTCGCCGAGGCGGAGAGCGACGGCATCGTCCAGATCTCCACCGGTGGTGCGGAGTTCCTGGGCGGTCAGTACGACAAGGACATGGTGTCCGGCGCGGTCGCCCTCGCCGAGTTCGCGCACGTCGTCGCCAAGAAGTACCCGGTCAACATCGCTCTGCACACCGACCACTGCCCCAAGGACAAGCTCGACGGGTATGTGCGTCCGCTGATCGCGATCTCCCAGGAGCGCGTCGCGGCCGGGCAGAACCCGCTCTTCCAGTCCCACATGTGGGACGGCTCCGCGGAGAAGCTCGACGAGAACCTCCGGATCGCGCAGGAGCTGCTCGCCGAGGCCGTCAAGGCCAAGATCATCCTTGAGGTCGAGATCACCCCGACGGGCGGCGAGGAGGACGGCGTCTCGCACGAGATCAACGACGAGCTGTACACCACCATCGGCGACGTCGAGCGGACCGCCGAGGCGCTCGGCCTGGGCGAGAAGGGCCGCTACCTGCTGGCCGCCTCCTTCGGCAACGTCCACGGCGTCTACAAGCCGGGCAATGTCGTGCTGCGCCCGGAGCTGCTGCGCGATCTCCAGGACGGCGTCGCGGCGAAGCACGGCAAGTCCGACCCGTTCGACTTCGTCTTCCACGGCGGCTCCGGCTCCACGGAGGACGAGATCCGCACCGCGCTGGAGAACGGCGTGGTGAAGATGAACCTCGACACCGACACGCAGTACGCCTTCACCCGCCCGATCGCGGACCACATGTTCCGCAACTACGACGGTGTGCTGAAGGTCGACGGCGAGGTCGGCGACAAGAAGACGTACGACCCGCGCAGCTGGGGCAAGCTGGCCGAGAAGGGCATGGCCGGGCGCGTCACCAAGGCGTGCGCGGACCTGCGCGCCACGGGCACCAAGCTGAAGTAACGCGCGGCGCGGTTTCTCCGGGCCCGGTACCCCCTCGGTGGGGTACCGGGCCCGGTGGTTTTCCCCGAGCCGGGCGTTTCGGGCTTGCCGGGCTGGCGGTGGGGCTCGGGGGCGGGGAGGATCCACGTATGGGTGACTCCGGGCCGGGCTCGCTGCGCGTGTCCTCGACGGTGGGGCGCTGGGTCGTGCTCACCACCGTGCTCGGGTCGGCGATGGCGCTGCTCGACAGCACCGTCGTCAATGTCGCGCTGCCGCGCATCGGCCTCGACCTCAACGCCGATCTCGCCGTCCTCCAGTGGACCGTCAACGCCTACATGCTCACCCTCGCCGGGCTGATCCTGCTGGGTGGGGCGCTGGGGGACCGCTTCGGGCGGCGGCGGGTGTTCCTCGTCGGCGTGGTGTGGTTCGCGGCCGCCTCGCTGCTGTGCGGGCTGGCGCCGACCGCCGGGGTGCTCATCGCCTCCCGCGCCCTTCAGGGCATCGGCGGGGCGCTGCTCACGCCGGGGTCCCTGGCGCTGATCCAGGCCACCTTCCACCCGGACGACCGGGCGCGGGCGGTCGGCCTGTGGTCCGGGTTCGGCGGGGTGGGGGCGGCGATCGGGCCGTTCGTCGGCGGCTGGCTGGTGGACGGGCCGGGCTGGCGCTGGGTGTTCTTCCTCAATGTGCCGCTGGCGGCGGTGTGCGTGCCCGTCGCCCTGCGCCATGTGCCCGAGTCCCGCGATCCGCGTGCGCACGGGCGGTTCGACGTGCTGGGCGCCACGCTGGGCGCGCTGGCGCTCGGCTCGGTGACGTACGCGCTGATCGCCGCGCCCGGCAAGGGCGTCTCGCCCGTCGTGATCGTTCCGGCCGTCTTGGGGGTGCTGCTGGGCGTGGCCTTCGTCCAGGTGGAGCGGCGGCGGCGGGACCCGATGCTGCCGCTCGACATCTTCGCCTCCCGCCAGTTCGCCGCCGTCAACGCGGTGACCCTGTGCGTGTACGCGGCGTTCAGCGGCTTCTTCTTCCTGTCCGTGCTGCAGCTCCAGGTGGTGGTGGGCTACTCCGCGCTCGGCGCGGGCACCGCGCTGCTGCCGACCACCGTGCTGATGCTGCTGCTGTCGGCGCGCTCCGGGGAGCTGGGACGGCGCATCGGGCCGCGTATCCCGCTGACCGTCGGCCCGCTGTTGTGCGCGGCCGGGATGCTGCTGATGACGCGGGCCGGGGCGGGGGCGGTCTACTGGCGGGATGTGCTGCCCGCGCTTCTGGTGCTGGGCCTGGGCATGGTGGCGCTGGTCGCCCCGCTCACCGCGACCGTGCTGGCCTCGGTGGAGGTCGAACGGGCGGGCCTGGCCAGCGGCATCAACAACGCGGCGGCGCGGGCCGCGGGGCTGATCGCGGTGGCCGCGCTGCCGCTGCTGGCCGGTATGGGGCCGGAGGCGTACCGCTCGGCGGACCTGTTCGCGGAGACGTTCGGGCGCGCGATGCCGATCTGCGCCGGGGTGCTGGTGCTGGGCGCCTTCGTGGCCTGGCGCACGGTGCGGCCGGATGTGCTGGAGCAGGTGCCCCCCGAGGCCGCCGGTGCGCCCGCGGCAGAAGAGGGGGTGGGGGAGGAGGTCGCGGCGAAAGAGTCCGTGCCGCGGCGGCCGTGTCGCCCCGAGTGCGCGTACCACTGCGGCGTCGGCGCCCCGCCGCTGGACCCGGGCGACCTGAGCTAGCCGGGCGGCCTGGGCGATGTGAGCGCCCCGGCGGGCCCGGCCCGCGCCTGGCGTCCGGCGTGTGGCCGGGGCGGGTGACGGCCGGGTGGGTGGCGCGGACGTGCCCCGGCGGGCCCCGGACCAGGCAGACTGGGGGTCATGGCCATTCATGAGAACCTGCTCGGGGGACCGCCCCCGACCTACCTGCCCGACGACCCCGAGCCGCGTGAGCTGCTCGCCTCCGGCGCCGCTCCGGCCGAGGTCGCGGCGAAGTACCCGGCCTCCTCGCTCGCCTGGGCGCAGCTCGCCGACGAGGCGTACGAGGCCGGCCGTGTGGTCGAGTCGTACGCCTACGCGCGCACCGGATACCACCGCGGCCTGGACGCACTGCGGCGCAGCGGCTGGAAGGGCCACGGACCCGTGCCCTTCGAGCACGAGCCCAACCGCGGCTTTCTGCGGGCCCTGCACGCGCTGGGCCGGGCCGCCCAGGCGATCGGCGAGCAGGAGGAGTACGAGCGCTGCTCGACGTTCCTGCGGGAGAGCTCCCCGACGGCGGCGGACACCCTCTCCTGAGGTCCGTCCCTCTCCTGAGGCCCGTCTTTTCTGGGAGCCGTCCCACTCCTTCGGGCCGGCTCCCTCTGGCCGACAGCGCACTTGCGGATGAGTGCGCATGACACGCATGATGCGCTCGGGGCCCGCCCACGGCGGGTCCCGAGGGGACCGGGGCTCCGATACCGAGCATGAAGGGGCGGACCGCTACCCGGTAGCAGCAGACCTCAGGAGATGGCGATGTCGCATCAGCCTGCCCCGCACGAAGCCGAGCCGGACGCCCCGAATCTCGACTTCCAAGGCACGACCCCGTACGAGGACTACGTCCAGGCGTCCGTGCTCACCCACCTCCAGCATCCGCTCTCCGACGACCCCGGAGAGATGGTGTTCCTGGTCACCACCCAGGTCATGGAGCTGTGGTTCACCGTCATCGTGCACGAGTGGCACACCGCCGCGCAGGCGCTGCGCGAGGACGATCTGCCCACCGCGCTGGCCGCGCTGAAGCGCTCCACCTACGAGCTCGAATCGCTCAACGCGTCGTGGAAGCCGCTCGCGCACCTCACGCCCGGCCAGTTCAACGCCTACCGCTCCGCGCTCGGCGAGGGCTCCGGCTTCCAGTCCGCGATGTACCGGCGGCTGGAGTTCCTGCTCGGCGAGAAGTCCGCGTCCATGCTCGTCCCGCACCGGGGCGCGCCGGGGGTGCACGCGGAGTTGGAGAAGGCCCTGACCGAGCCCAGCCTCTACGACGAGGTGCTGGGCCATCTCGCCCGTCAGGGCTTCGCGGTCCCCGAGTCCGTGCTGGACCGCGACCCCACGCGCCGTTATGAGCCGGACCCCGCGGTCGAGCGGGTGTGGCAGGAGATCTACTCCGGCCCGGGCGACAGCGCGCCGGCCCGCCTCGGCGAGGCGCTCACGGAGGTCGCCGAGCTGGTGTGGCGCTGGCGCAACGACCATCTCGTCGCGACCCGGCGGGCCATGGGGGCCAAGACCGGTACGGGGGGCTCGGCGGGGGTCGCCTGGCTGGAGAAGCGGGCGGCGAAGAACGTCTTCCCGGAGCTGTGGACGGCGCGCAGCCATGTATGAGCCGAACGCATCCATCACCGCCCCACCGGCCTCCCCACTGGCCGAGGAGGCGGCGAAGCTGGACGCCGCCGACGAGTTCCGCGCCAAGCGCGCCGCCTTCGTCCTCGACGACACGATCTACCTCGACGGCAACTCGCTCGGCGCCCTGCCGGCCGCCGTCCCCGCCCGGCTGGCCGATGTCGTGGCCCGCGAGTGGGGGCGGCTGCGCATCCGCTCCTGGGAGGAGAGCGGCTGGTGGACCGCGCCGGAGCGGATCGGCGACCGTGTCGGGCGGATCGTCGGCGCCGCGCCCGGGCAGGTGGTGGTCGGCGACTCGACCAGCGTCAATGTCTTCAAGGCGGTCGTCGGCGCCGTACGGATCGCTCAGGGGCGGTCAGCGGGGCGCGACGAGAGCGGTGACGAGAGCCGTGACGCGACTGGTGACGTGAGCCGTGACGCGACCGGTGACGCGACCCGTGACGAGATCCTCGTCGACGAGTCCACCTTCCCCACCGACGGCTATATCGCCGAGTCGGCCGCCCGGATGACCGGCTGCGCCCTGCGGCCCGTACCGGCCCCCGAGATGGCCGCCGCCGTCGGCCCGCGTACCGCCGTCGCGCTCGTCAACCACGTCGACTACCGCACCGGCCGCCTCCACGACCTGCCCGGCACCACGGCGGCCGTGCACGCCGCGGGCGCCGTCGTCGTCTGGGACCTGTGCCACAGCGCGGGCGCGCTGCCGGTCGGGCTCGACGCGCACGGGGTCGACCTGGCGGTCGGCTGCACGTACAAGTACCTCAACGGCGGGCCCGGTTCGCCCGCCTACCTGTACGTCGCGCGCGAGCGCCAGCCCCGCTTCGACTCCCCGCTGCCCGGCTGGAACTCCCACGCCGACCCGTTCGGCATGGCGCCCGCGTACACCCCGGCCGACGGCGCCGTCCGCGGCCGTGTCGGCACCCCCGACATCCTGTCCATGCTCGCGCTGGAGGCCGCGCTGGACGTCTGGGACGGCGTCTCGCCGGCCGCCGTGCGGGCCAAGAGCCTCGCCCTGACGGACTTCTTCCTGCGCTGCGTCGAGACCTACGTCCCGGCGGGGCGGGTCGAGTCGATCACCCCCGTCGCGCACGAGCAGCGCGGCAGCCAGGTCGCGCTGCGCTGTGCCGACGCGGGCGAGGTGATGGCCGAGCTCATCCGCCACGGCGTCGTGGGCGACTTCCGCCACCCCGACGTGCTGCGCTTCGGCTTCACCCCGCTCTACACGGGCTTCGCCGACACGGAACGCGCGGCGCGGGCGCTGGCCGCGGCGCTGGCGGGCGCGCCGGGGGAGGTGGCCTAGCCGTGCCGCGCCGCCGCGCCTGGCCGTGCGTGGGGCTTCACGTCGTCGGGCCGGGTGAGCCGGTGACCGGCCGGGCGAACCCGGCCGCGTCCGCCGAGGCCGAGGAGGCGTCCCTCTTCGGCCTCGCGGCCGTGCCGCCTGATCGCGTCGCCGCGTATGGCGACCACCGCGACCAAGTGGTCGACTTCTATCTGCCCAAGGCGGAGCCGGGGGCGGAGGCCGGCGCGGCGGTGCCACCCGCCCCGCTGGTGCTGCTGTTCCACGGCGGCGCCTGGCGCGCCCCGTACGACCGGCGTCACATCTCGCCGTTCGCCGCGTATCTCGCGGGGCACGGGTTCGTGGTGGCGTCGGTGGAGTACCGCCGGGGCGGCCTGGACGAGCCGGGCGGCGGGCCCGGCACCACCCACGGGGCACCCCCTGGGCGACCCCCGGGGCCGCGGGCCGGGCGGTGGCCGGAGACGCTGGACGACATCGCGGCCGCCGTGGACACCGTGCCCGGGCTGGCCCGGGGGCTGGCGCTGCCCGTGGACCCGGCGCGCGTGGTGCTCGCCGGGCACTCCGCGGGCGGGCATGCCGCGCTGTGGGCGGCGGCCCGCCATGTCCTGCCGCCGGACTGCCCCTGGCATCTCCCCTCGCCTCCCCCTGTGTGCGGTGTGGTCGCCCTCGCCCCCATCGCGGACTTCGCCACCGCCCGCGAGCTGCGGGTGTGCTCCGACGCCGTCGACGAGTTCCTCGACATCCGCGACCTTCGCGGCATCCGCGACGGTAAGGCGCACCACCCGGACCGGCTGCCGCTCGCCGATCCCGCCGCGCTGCTCCCCACCGCCGTGCCCACCACCATCGTGCAGGGCGCCACCGACATCGACGTCCCGCCGCAGGTGGCGGACGCGTTCACGGGGGCCGCGCGGCGCGCCGGGCAGCCGGTCCGGGCGGTGCGCCTCGCCGCGGTCGGCCACTTCCCGCTGATCGACCCCACCGCCCCCGCCGCGCGCACCGTCGCCGACGAGCTCGCCCATGCCGCCCGTCATACCCGTAGCGCTCGCCGCTGAGGCGAACCGAGCCTCGAAAAAAGGCGGTAGCGTCCGGGCATGACCAGCAGCGCAGGGCCCGCCCCGGCCTTCGACCCGTGGCAGCCGTCGTTCGTCGCCGACCCCTATCCGGCGTACGCGGCGCTGCGCGAGCGTGGCAGGGCGCACTACTACGCGCCCTCCCGGCAGTGGCTGATCCCGCGTCACGAGGACGTCCGGGCCCTGCTGCGGGACCGCCGTCTGGGCCGCAGCTATCTGCACCGCTTCAGCCACGAGGAGTTCGGCCGCACCGCCCCGCCGCCCGAGCACGAGCCGTTCCACACGCTCAACGACCACGGGATGCTGGATCTGGAGCCGCCGGACCACACCCGGCTGCGCCGCCTGGTATCCAAGGCGTTCACGCCGCGTACGGTCGAGCGGCTAGCGCCGGTCGTCGAGCGGCTGGCGGAGGAACTGGTCGAGTCGTTCGTCGCCGAGGGCGGCGGCGATCTCGTCGCGGCGGTCGCCGAGCCGCTGCCGGTGGCCGTGATCGCCGAGATGCTGGGCATTCCGCCGGCGGATCGCGCGCCGCTGCGCCCCTGGTCGGCGGACATCTGCGGGATGTACGAGCTCAACCCGGACGAGGAAACCGCACGGCGCGCGGTCCGCGCCTCCGTCGAGTTCTCCGCGTATCTGCGCGAGCTGATCGCCGCCCGCCGCCGGGCCCCGGGGGAGGATCTGATCAGCGGGCTGGTCGCGGCGTACGACGAGGGGGACCGGCTCACCGAGCAGGAGATGATCTCCACCTGTGTGCTGCTGCTGAACGCCGGCCACGAGGCCACGGTCAACTCCACGGGCAACGGCTGGCTGGCCCTCTTCCGCCACCCCGACCAGCTCGCGCTGTTGCGGTCCGACCCGGACGCGCTGCTGCCCACCGCCGTCGACGAGCTACTGCGCTACGACACGCCGTTGCAACTGTTCGAGCGGTGGGTGCTGGACGACATCGAGGTCGGCGGGACGGCCATCCCGCGCGGCAGCGAGGTCGCGCTGCTCTTCGGCTCGGCCAACCGGGACCCGGAGCGCTTCCCCGACCCCGACCGCCTCGATCTGTCCCGTGCGGACAACCCCCACTTCAGCTTCGGCGGCGGCATCCACTACTGCCTGGGCGCGCCCCTGGCCCGCCTCGAACTGACCGCGTCCTTCGGCGCGTTGCTGCGGAAGGCGCCCGGGCTGCGGCTGGTCGCGGAGCCACGGTGGAATCCCGGGTTTGTCATCCGGGGGCTGCGGGAGCTGCTGGTCGAGGTCTGAGCCCGGCCCGCCCGCGCCGCCCGAGCCCCTGAACAGCAGAACCCCCGCCGTCGTCCACAGCCTGTGGACGACGGCGGGGGTCCGGGCCCCGATGGGAGGGGTCAGTTGGTCATGTCGCGGCGCCGCAGCCCCACCAGCCCCGCGACTGTCAGCACGGCCGACAGGAGGAGGAGCCACAGGAAGGGCGCCGCCGACACGCTCTCGCCCGGGAGCTTCGGCAGATGGCTGAAGGGCGAGATGTTCAGCACGGGCTGGGGCGCGTCGAGCGCTGGGCCGAGCCAGCCGATGGCGACGACCACCCCGACCACGGCCCAGCCGAGGGACGCCGTGTAGTTGGGCAGCAGGCCGAAGAGGAAGACCACCAGGCTGGTGACCACCCACACCGCCGGGGCCTGGGCGAGCGTGGCGCCCAGGACGCGCGGCAGCTGGCCGCCCAGGTCGTCGGCCGCGGTTCCGTAGACGAGGCCCATCGCCAGCCCGCCGGCGGCGAGGACGGCGACCGGGCCGAGGTAGGCGATGACGAGGTGGCTCGCGGCCCACCGCAGTCGGCTGACGGCGTTGGCCAGCAGCGGTTCCGCGCGCTGGTCGGTCTCCTCGCTGCGCAGCCGCATCACCGCACTGGCGGTGTGGACCGTGAGGACCACACCGACGACGGCGACCATGGCGGCGAGGAAGGCGTCGTTGAGGTTTTGCGCCCCGCCCATGCGCTCGATGATGTCGCGGTTCTTCTCGCTGTCCCCGATGATGTCGTCGGCGCCGTTGGCGACGCCGCCGAGCCCGGCGGCGGAGACGGCGACGCCGAGGCCCCAGCCCAGCAGGGTGCCGCGCTGGAGGCGCCAGGCCAGGCCGTACGTGCCCTGGAGGGAGCGGCCGGCGGAGGCGGGGCCGGGGCGGGACGCGAAGAAGCCGGCGCCGATGTCGCGGCGGCCCGCGAGGGAGTAGGCGGCGGCGAACGAGACGGCCGCGAAGGCGGTCAGCAGCAGCAGCACCCACCACCGCTCGTTCGCGAACGGCCGTGTGTACTCCGCCCAGCCGAGGGGCGAGAGCCACACCAGCACATGGCCGGAGCCCTTCGACCCGTCCTCGGCCGCGTCGCCCAGCAGGCGCAGCATGTACGCGATGCCGACGGCACCGGCGGCCAGGCCCCTGGCCAGCCGCGCGTTCTCGGTGATCTGGGCGGCGATGGCGGCCAGGCCGCCGAAGGCCAGGCCGGTGAGGCCGACGGACAGGCCGAAGGCGAGCGCGCCACCGCTGCCCTCGCCCGCGAGAGTGGCCGTGATCAGCAGGGCGATGGCGGCGTTGGCGATGGCCACGGTGAGCAGGGCGGAGGTCAGTCCGGCGCGGCGGCCGACCATGCCGGCCGACAGCGCCTCCTGGCGGCCCGACTCCTCCTCCTCGCGGGTGTGCCGGATCACCAGGAGCACACTCATGATCCCGGCGAAGGCGGCGAGGAAGACGCCCACGCGCCAGGCGGAGAGCGCGCCGTACGAGTCGCCGAACGCGACGCCGAGCATCGACCGCATCGAGCCGTTGGTGTTCATGTCGTGCAGGACTTTGGCACGGTCGGCTGCCGTGTCGTACGTGGTCTTCATCCGGCTGAGGGCGCTGCTGCCGGTCATGCCGATGGCCAGCACCCACACCGGGATCATGACCCGGTCGCGGCGCAGCGCGAGCCGCAGCAGCGTGCCGGTGCCGGCCAGGTCGCGGGAGCCGGTGCGCTCCGGAGTCGTGACGCGGGTGTCGGCTACGGCGGTCATCGGGCGACCGCCTCTGCCTCGTCGCGGATGTCGTCCTGGTAGTGGCGCAGGAACAGCTCTTCCAGGGTGGGCGGGGTGCTGGTCAGGCTGCGCACGCCCGACTCGCTGAGCTGCCGCAGCACGGCGTCCAGCTTGTCGGTCTCGACCTGGAGCTTGACGCGCTTGCCCTGGACGTCCAGGCCGTGGATGCCGGGGAGGGTGGACAGGCCGTTGGGCGGGCCGGACAGTTCGGCGGTGACGGAGGTGCGGGTGAGGTGGCGGAGCTCGGTGAGCGAGCCGGTCTCGACGGTGCGGCCCTTGCGGATGATGCTGACCCGGTCGCAGAGCGCCTCGACCTCGCTGAGGATGTGGCTCGACAGCAGCACCGTGCGGCCCCGCTCCCGCTCCTCGATCACGCAGTCGCGGAAGACCTCCTCCATGAGGGGGTCGAGCCCGGAAGTCGGCTCGTCCAGGATCAGCAGGTCGACGTCCGAGGCGAAGGCGGCGACCAGCGCGACTTTCTGCCGGTTGCCTTTGGAGTAGGTGCGTCCCTTCTTGGTGGGGTCGAGTTCGAACCGCTGCAGCAGCTCCGCGCGACGGTCCTGGTCGAGGCCGCCGCGCAGCCGCCCGTACAGGTCGATGACCTCGCCCCCGCTGAGGTTGCGCCACAGGGTGACGTCGCCGGGCACGTAGGCGATGCGGCGGTGCAGCTCGACCGCGTCGTGCCAGGGGTCCTTGCCCAGGAGCTGGACCGCTCCGCTGTCCGCTCGCAGGAGGCCGAGCAGGACGCGGATGGTGGTGGACTTCCCGGCCCCGTTGGGCCCGAGGAAGCCGTGGACTTCGCCTGTCTCGACCTCCAGGTCGAGGCCGTCCAACGCATGCGTGCGGCCGAATGACTTGTGGAGGCCGGAGGTGGAGATTGCCGTTGTCATGCTTCTGAAGCTACGCTAGTTTCACAAAATTGTGAAGTTAGCGAAGCGTATAAACTGATATTGAACGAGTGAACGAGGGGAGATGATGAGGCGGTGACGGAGGTGACACGGCAGGAGAGCGTGCACGAGGGCGTGGACGTGGATTCTGCGCGCGATGAAGAGGCGGTGGCGCAGTTCGTCGAGCGGTTCGGCGCGGACATGGCCGAGGCCGGGATGCAGCGGATGGGCGCCCGGGTCTTCGCCGCCCTTCTCGCCTCCGACTCCGGCAAGCTCACCGCCGCCGAGATCGCCGAGCGGCTGCAGATCAGCCCGGCCGCGGTCTCGGGCGCGGTCCGCTACCTCGCCCAGTTGAACCTGATCACGCGCGAGCGCGAGCCGGGCTCGCGACGCGACCAGTATCGCCTCTACAACGAGGTCTGGTACGAGGCCGTGTCCAACCGTGACCAGATCCTCACCCGCTGGCAGCACACGATGCGGGACGGTGCGAAGGTCCTCGGCCCGCACACCCCGGCGGGGGCGCGGGCGATCAGGACCGCGGAGTTCTACGAGTTCATGCAGAAGGAACTGGTCGGCATGCTGGCGCGCTGGCGGGCCCGCCAGGAGGGCGCCCACCAGGAGGTGCCCCGCGCGGGAGAACAGAAGGCCGGATAAACGTAACTCCCCCGGCACCGGCTCAGCCCCCTCGCGGGAGCATCAGGCGCCAGGCCTCGGTGAGGACCGTCCAGGTGCGGGTGCGCACCGGGCCGCGGGTCAGGGTGTCCGCGTGGTAGCGGAAGTCCGGACCCGAGACGGTGACCGCCCGGGCCCGCGCCCGGACCGGGCCGGACCCGGCACACGGGTGCACCACGACATCGGCCAGGCCGCCGCGGCCCGCCACGGCCGTGGACACCGAGACCCGCTCGACCGGCCGGTCCAGATCGGCCAGCAGCACGCCGTCCGCCTCCACCCGCAGCCGCTGTGCGGGCGGCCGTGTCCGCCGCCGGGAGCCGCCCAGGCCGACGCCCGGCAGCGACAGCAGCGTCAGCGCGGTGCGCGCGGTGCGGGCCGCGGGGGTCCACCACGGGTGGTGGCCGCCGTCGTACCCACCTGCACCGCTCCCTGCCCCGCTCCCTGCCCCGCTCCCGTCCCCGTCCCCGCTCCCGTCCCCGCTCCCCGGCTGCTCCCCGCCGGAGATCCGCAGACCGCCGAGGACCACCCCGCCGCTCTCGTCGACCAGCAGGTCACGCCGGTGCGCGGTGCCGTCGAGCGCCGTCCGCGCCGCGCTCACCGCGTCCGTGGGCAGACCCAGGGCGCGGGCCAGGGCCACCGTCGCCGATCCGCCCACCGGCACCACCGACAGCGCCGCGTCCGCCAGCTCCCGCTTGCGGTGCAGCAGCTCCACGGTCCGCAGCAGGGCCCGGTGGTCACCGATCACGACGGGGCGGCGGCTGCCGCGGCGGGCGAGCGCCCGCTCGACCTCCTCGGGCCCCTCCGGCAGACAGATTTTCGTGGCTGCGCCCGCACACAACACATCTTTCGCGATCCGCACCGACTCCCCGTCGGTTCGGCGGGCGGTGGGGTCGATGAGCACGAGCAGGGGGCGCCCCTGGACGGCGTCCGGGGAAATCTGCCAGGGATCTGGAGCCGACACCTCGGTCCTTCCTCAGGTAATCTCTCGGTGCAAGAGCCCCTGTCGCTGTTGCGCCAGGGGCTTCGTCTATCCGGGGCACCGGTTCGACGGCTCTTGTGGCGGCACAAGCCACCACGCACGTTGGACATGCCCCGCCCGGAAGGGGTGTACGCCTGTGCCCGCACTTGTGCTGCTCGGTGCTCAGTGGGGTGATGAAGGCAAGGGAAAGGCCACCGACCTGCTCGGTGGCTCGGTGGACTACGTGGTGCGCTACCAGGGCGGCAACAACGCCGGCCACACGGTCGTCGTCGGCGACCAGAAGTACGCGCTTCACCTCCTCCCTTCCGGAATCCTCTCCCCGGGATGCACCCCGGTCATCGGCAACGGCGTCGTTGTGGACCCTGCGGTCCTGCTCTCCGAGCTGAGCGGGCTGAACGCGCGCGGCATCGACACGTCCAAGCTGCTGATCAGCGGTAACGCGCATCTGATCACTCCGTATCACACCACCCTCGACAAGGTGACGGAACGCTTCCTCGGAAAGCGGAAGATCGGCACCACCGGTCGGGGCATCGGCCCGGCCTATGCCGACAAGATCAACCGTGTCGGCATCCGGGTGCAGGACATCTTCGACGAGTCGATCCTGCGGCAGAAGGTCGAGGCGGCCCTCGACTTCAAGAACCAGGTCCTCGCCAAGCTCTACAACCGGCGCGCCATCGCCATCGAGCAGGTCGTCGAGGAGCTGCTCGGCTACGCGGACCAGCTCCGCGGCTTTGTCGTGGACACCACGCTGATCCTGAACGACGCCATCGACGAGGGCAAGGTCGTCCTCTTCGAGGGCGGCCAGGGCACGCTGCTCGACGTCGATCACGGCACGTACCCCTTCGTCACCTCCTCGAACCCCACCGCGGGCGGTGCCTGCACGGGGACCGGGGTCGGCCCGACGAAGATCAACCGGGTGATCGGGATCCTGAAGGCCTACACCACGCGCGTGGGCGCGGGCCCGTTCCCGACCGAGCTCCTCGACGAGGACGGCGACAAGCTGCGCACCATCGGCGGCGAGCGGGGCGTGACGACCGGCCGCGACCGGCGCTGCGGCTGGTTCGACGCGGTCATCGCGCGCTATGCGACCCGGGTCAACGGCCTGACCGACTTCTTCCTCACCAAGCTGGACGTGCTGACCGGCTGGGAGCGGATCCCGGTGTGCGTCGCGTACGAGATCGACGGCAAGCGGGTCGACGAGCTGCCGTACAGCCAGACGGACTTCCACCACGCGAAGCCGATCTACGAGACGCTGCCGGGGTGGTCGGAGGACATCACCCAGGCCAAGTCCTTCGACCAGCTGCCGAAGAACGCGCAGAAGTACGTTCAGGCGCTGGAGGAGATGTCGGGCGCGCCCATCTCGGCGATCGGCGTCGGGCCGGGCCGCGACGAGACGATCCAGATCAACTCGTTCCTGTGAGTCTCTGAGCCTCCGAGTTCCGACCGAGTCTCCGAGCGAGGCACGGCTGAATCTCCGAGTCGCGGCCGAAGGGC
The DNA here is from genome assembly GCF_053890475.1 of Streptomyces sp. LZ34. Lineage (NCBI taxonomy): Bacteria > Bacillati > Actinomycetota > Actinomycetes > Kitasatosporales > Streptomycetaceae > Streptomyces > Streptomyces sp. LZ34. Next base: position 6,109,900 of record NZ_CM132680.1, on the reverse strand, counting down.
CTCCTAGCGCATCGCGGGAGGCCCGAAGGCCCCTCCTTCCGGCTGCCAGCGCTGGGGCTGCTGCATCTTGCTGATCCGGGTCACCACGATCATCGCGAGCACGGCCGCGGGGATCGCGACCAGATCGTCGAAGATGGCCAGGCCGACGGCCGCCTGCTCGTCCTGGTCCGAAGCGGCGAAGGCCTCCAGCAGCGTCTGGGCGATGACGATGAAGAACATCGTCACGCACAGCGCCCACCACCAGTGCAGCACCGCGCGGGAGGCGGGCCGGGTGCCCGGGGGAGCGCTGGAGGTCCAGATGTCGTTGGCGATCTGCTTGGGCAGCCACAGCTGGGCGACCGGGATGAACCACGAGCCGGCCGCGAGGCCGCCGTCGTACCGCTGGCGGCCGGGCGCGAGAAAGGTGGCGTTCAAGTACACGCGCCGGAACCACACCGGGAACAGCACGATGAGCGAGATCTCCAGCAGCCCGGTGAAGACCTCGAAGATCTGCAGGGAGTCCCTGGCGTTGCTGATCGCCTCCCTGCCACCGTTGTTGCTCAGATACTCCTCGTACGCGCCGAACAGCGTGCCGTTCAGCCCCAGGTGGGCGACGGACAGCAGCGCGAAGGCGCCGAACAGCCACATCAGGGTGGTGCCGAGGCTGCGCGGGATCCGCAGGTTCCGGGCGGGCGGGGAGGAGATGCGGCCCGGGAACCCGTGATGGGCGTCCGCCCAGGGCTGCCCGGTCCCGCCGGCCATCGGGTACGCGGGCTGGGCCGCGGAAGCGTGGAAGGCGGCGACCGGTGCCCCGGGCGTTCCGGGTGTGGCGGGCCCCGGGGGTGTCGCGTATGCACTCGGCGTGCCGGGCCCGCCGGGCGCCGCGACCCCCACGGGGCTGATGGGCCCGGTGGACCGCAGGGTGGCGGTGGCGGTGTCGGAGTCTGAATCTGAGTCCGACTCCATCTCCAGCAGCTGTAGCGCGTCCCGCCCGAGCTTGGCGAGCAGTTCGCCCGGCAGCCAGGGGCCGGTGGTGGCCGCGTTCGCCGCCGGGGCCGTACGCGCCACCACGTCCTCGACCGAGAGCCGGACGGCCGGGTCCTTGTGCAGACAGCCGGTGATCAGCTCGAGCAGCCCCTCCGGCAGGCCCACGAGGTCGGGCTCCTCCTGGGCTATCCGGTACAGCAGGGCGTGCACCCCGCTGGTCACGTTGCCGAACGGCTGACGGCCGATGGCGGCGAACGCCAGCACCGATCCGAGACAGAACACATCGCTCGCGGTGGTCACGGCCTCGCCGCGCACCTGCTCGGGCGACATGAAGCCGGGCGAGCCGACGACCGCGCCCGCCATCGTCAGACCGGTGCCCACGCCGGTGACGGTCTCCAGGGCCCGCGCGATGCCGAAGTCGATGACGCGCGGCCCGTCGATGGTGATGAGGATGTTGGAGGGCTTCAGATCGCGGTGGATCAGCCCGGCGCCGTGGATGTCGCGGAGCGCGAGGGCCAGCCCGTGCGCGAGGGTCCGTACGGAGTCCTCGGGCAGCGCCCCGAACTGCTCGGCGACGACGTCGTGCAGGGACGGGCCGCCGATGTAGCCGGTGGCCACCCAGGGCACCTCGGCCTCGGTGTCGGCGTCCAGGACGGCCGCGGTCCACTGTCCGCCGACCCGTCTCGCGGCCGCGACCTCACGCTGGAAGCGCCTGCGGAAGTCGGCGTGCCGGGCGAGCTCGGCCTTCACAAGCTTCACGGCGACAGTGCGACCGCGGGCGGAACGGGCCAGGTAGACCCTGCCCATTCCGCCCTCGCCCAGTCTGCCGAGCAGCCGGTACTCGCCTATCCACCGCGGGTCCTGGGCCCCGAGGTTCTCCATATGCCGTACGGCTCCTGTCCGTGTGCGCTCGGTCGACGACGGGCGATCGACTGACGGGCGATCAGCCTACGCGGGTGAACGTCTGCGTCTCGGTCTCATCGCTGTAGTCGTTCGGATCGTCGTATTCCACACGGAGTTTGTCAGACCCGTCGGCGGTGAAGGTGAGCATGTGGCTCGTCGGGCAGGAGTCCGCCGGAGTTTCGTCGACGATCTCGCCAGGGCTCAGGACCAGACCCTTCTCGACCGAGACCAGGGTCCGCTTGGTCTCGCACTGGTACCTGTCGCTCTCCCCGATGTCCTGGGTGACCTCCGAACCGATCGCGCCCTGCTTGATGGTGATCTTCAGGGTGGCGCCGGACTCCCCGAACGCGTCCTTGGCCAGCCAGGTGCCCAGGTACTTGTCGGGGATCGGCTTGTCGCCGGGCTTCGAGGGGCGCAGCGTGGCCGAGGCGGAGCCGTCCGAGTTGTTCCAGGCGATGGAGCCGTTGTTGCCGAGCTTCAGGGTCTGTTCCCCGACGGCGCTGCAACTGTCCGAGGGGATGCTGGTGTTCACCTCCTCGTCCTCGACGACCAGAAGGCTCTTCACTTCCTTGAGGGTCGCCTTGCTCGCGCAGAAGGAGTCGGAGGCGGCGGTGAAGGTTTCGATGGTCTTCGAGCCGATCGCGCCCTGGGAGATGACGACGCGCCGGATCTTCCCGGTGGCCGAGCCGCTCTCCATGATCTCGCCTTCCCAGGCGCCCAGGTACTCGTCGGGGACATCGCCGCTGGAGCCCAGGGACGTCGAGGAGGACGGATCGGGCGAGGGCGAGTCGTCGGTGGACGGTGATGCCGCGTCCGAGGCCGAGGACTTGGACGGGGGCGTGTTGGTCATCTTGCTGTAGTCCGGCTTGTCCTTGTCCTTGTCGTCGTTGGAGGCGACGTAGGCGAAGGCGGCCGCGCCCGCGACGACCAGGGTCGCGACGACGGCGGAGACGATGATGACCGGCTTGCGCCTGCTGCGCTTCGCGGGCGGGGGTGTGGGCGTGGGTGCGGGCCCGAACGGCCCACCGGGGCCACCGGGGCCGCCGGGGCCACCAAGCCCGCCCGGTCCGCCCGGCCCACCGGGTCCGCTTGGTCCGCCCGGCCCGCCCAGGCCGACGGAGCCGAGGCCCGCGGGGGGCGTGTTGGGCGTGGCGTCGAAGGAGGTGACCTCCGGCGGCCCGAACGACTGCGGGGGCCCGAACGACTGCGGGGGCGTGGGCGCCGGTTCCGCGCCCGGCGGTTCCGCGTCCGGCGGTGTCGCGTCCGGCGGTGTCGCGTCCGGACCCGCGGTCTGCGCCGGCTCGGCGGGTTCCGGGGCCTGCGCGGCGGTGGCGTTCTCCGCCCGCGGCTCGGGCACCGCGCCCGCGGCAGGCGTCTCGGCCTCGCCCCCGGGCGCGGCAGCGGCCTGCGGCGGGGTGGTGGCCTGCGGCGGGGTGGCGGGCGGCTGCGGTGTCGGCTGCGGCGCCTGCTGGGCCGCGGCGGCGGGCGCGACCGGCGGCGCGGCGGGGACGACGGGAGGAACGGCCGGGAGAGCGGCCGGAGGAGTGGCGGGGGGAGTGGCCGGGGCCGCCTGCGGCGGCGGGTTGGTCGGTGGCGGGGGCGTCGGCGGCTCCGCGGGCGCCAGCGGGTAGGACGTGGCCGTCGGCGGCGTGGTCGGGGGAGCCGGGACGGTCGGCTTGGCCGGCGGGAACGCGGGCGGACCGACCGGCGGCGTGGACGGCGGCGCGGGCACGCCGGCCGCCAGCGGCGTGGCCGGGGTCTCCGCGTCCAGGAGTTGTACGGCGTGCCGGCCGAGCTGAGCGACGAGGCTGCCGGGCAGCCAGGGCTCGTCGGCGCCGTCCGCGACGTCGGCGCCGTCCGGGTTTTCGGGTTCGGCCGTACGCGCCAGCAGCTGCTCCAGGGTCGGCCGGTCGGCCGGGTCCTTCCGCAGGCAGTCGGTGACCAGTTCCCGCAGCCCCTCGGGCAGCCCCTGGAGGTCGGGCTCCTCCTGCGCGATGCGGTACATCACCGCGTGCACCCCGCTGTCGGTGGTGCCGAACGGCTGGCGGCCGATGGACGCGAACGCGAGCACCGACCCGAGGCAGAAGATGTCGCTGGCCGGGCTGACCCGTTCGCCGCGCACCTGCTCGGGCGACATGAAGCCCGGCGAGCCGACCACGGCGCCGCTGCGCGTGAGGATGCCGTCGGTGACGGTCTCCAGGGCGCGCGCGATGCCGAAGTCGATGACTCGGGGCCCGTCGATCGTGATCAAAACGTTGGAGGGCTTCAGGTCGCGGTGGATCAGGTTGACACCGTGGATGGCCTGGAGCGCCTTGGCCAGACCGTTGCCCAGGATGCGCACCGACCGTTCGGGCAGGGGACCCGATTCGGACACGATCGAGTGCAGTGACGGCCCGGCGATATAGCCGGTGGCGACCCAAGGCGTGGCGGCCTCGGTGTCCGCGTCGAGCACGGGCGCGGTCCACTCACCCCCGACCCGCTGCGCGGCCCGCACTTCCTGTTTGAAGCGACGCCGGAATTCGGCCTGTTGCGCGAGTTCGGTCTGTACGAGTTTGACCGCGACCGTACGGCCGCGTGGCGAGTAGGCCAGGAACACCCGTCCCATACCGCCCGCTCCCAGCCGACGGATCAACCGGTACTCGCCGATCCAACGAGGGTCCTCGGCCCCCAGGTCTTCCATGCGTCGCTGTCCTTCCCTGGATCCCCTGATCAGCCCCTCGCCAGAGAATAAAGGGGGCTGAGAGCGAAGTGGACGACGCGTGGGATCTGTTACCGGTTCCGTATCTGTCCGTGTCGATATCTGTCCGTACCGATTCTCCCGCGGCGCCTCGGCGCCGCGCCCGCCCCCCGGTCCGTACGCTGGGCCCGACAGACCCGCGAGCGATCCGAGGTAGCGAACGTGTCCGCACAGCCCGCGCACTCCGCCCCGCCCCCCACACCTGACCCTGCCACCGGTGCCGCCGTCAAGGCGGTGGACCGGGCCCACGTCTTCCACTCGTGGTCCGCCCAGGGGCTCATCGACCCCCTCGCCGTCGCGGGCGCCGAGGGCTCGTACTTCTGGGACTACGACGGAAACCGCTACCTCGACTTCTCCTGCCAGCTGGTCAACACCAACATCGGCCACCAGCACCCCAAGGTCGTCGCCGCCATCCAGGAGCAGGCCGCCAAGCTGTGCACCTTCGCGCCGGGCTTCGCCGTGGACGTGCGGTCGGAGGCGGCGCGGCTGGTCGCCGAGCGCACGCCCGGCGACCTGGACAAGATCTTCTTCACCAACGGCGGCGCCGAGGCCGTCGAGAACGCCGTCCGCATGGCCCGGCTGCACACCGGCCGCACCAAGGTGCTCTCCACCTACCGCTCGTACCACGGCGCCACCGCCGCCGCGATCAACCTGACCGGCGACCCGCGCCGCTGGGCCTCGGACACCGCCTCGGCCGGCGTCGTCCACTTCTGGGGGCCGTTCCTCTACCGCTCGCCCTTCCACTCCGCCGACGAGCGGCAGGAGTGCGAGCGCGCGCTCGCGCACCTGGAGGAGACCATCGCCTTCGAGGGCCCGCAGTCCATCGCCGCGATCATCCTGGAGACCATCCCCGGCACCGCGGGGATCATGGTGCCGCCGCCCGGCTATCTGGCCGGGGTCCGCGAGATCTGCGACCGTTACGGCATCGTCTTCATCCTCGACGAGGTCATGGCGGGCTTCGGCCGCACCGGCCGCTGGTTCGCCGCCGACCACTTCGGCGTCACCCCGGACCTGCTGACCTTCGCCAAGGGCGTCAACTCCGGCTATGTCCCGCTCGGCGGGGTCGCGATCAGCGCCGCCATCGCCGCGGACTTCGACCAGCGGCCCTACCCCGGCGGCCTCACCTACTCCGGCCACCCGCTCGCCTGCGCCTCCGCCGTCGCCACGATCAACGCGATGGCGGAGGAGGGCATCGTGGAGAACGCCGCCGAGATCGGGGAGAAGGTCATCGGCCCGGGGCTGCGCGAGCTCGCCGGGCGCCACGCCTGCGTGGGCGAGGTCCGTGGCCTGGGCGTGTTCTGGGCGCTCGAACTCGTCAAGAACAAGGAGACCCGCGAGCCCCTGACCCCGTACAACGCGAGCGGCCCGGCCAATCAGCCCATGGCCGACTTCGCGGCGGCCTGCAAGCGCGGCGGCCTGTGGCCCTTCGTGAACATGAACCGCACGCATGTGGTCCCGCCGTGCACCGTCACCGAGGCCGAGGCCAAGGAGGGGCTGGCGATCCTGGACGAGGCCCTGTCCGTGGCCGACGCCCACACCGCCGCCTGAGGGCAGCCCGCCTGGGGGCAGCCCGCCCGACGCCATCGCGTATTTCCGCGTCATTTCAGCCGGCCGTAGGCTCAGAAAGAGATCAAATAACGGTGTAGACCACTTCACCCGCGCACTCTTCGCGTACTTCGCGCAACGGCCCTCGCATATCGTGATGCGAGGGCCGTCCGCATCCGTACGACACGACGGCCGCGGAAGGAGACGGTCCTCGATGCCCGTGCCCGGCACCAGCCCGGTGAAGCGCAACACCCTGCGACAGCAGATCGCCGAGGCGCTGTGTGACGAGGTGCTCGCGGGCCGGCTTCCGGCCGGACAGCAGTTCACGGTCAAGGAGATGGCCGACCAGTACGGGGTCTCGGCCACCCCCGTCCGCGAAGCCCTGCTGGACCTGTGCGCGCAGGGGCTGCTGGACGTCGAGGAACACCGCGGTTTCAGGGTGCACGAGTTCACGTTCGAGGACTTCCAGCACATGGTCAACGCCCGCGCCATGGTGGTCGAGGGCCTCTTCCGGCACTCCGTCGAGGAGACCCGGCGCACCATGACCTCGCAGGCCCTGGCCTCGGTGCGGCGCCGCGCCGAGGCGGCCGAGCGCGCCTCGCGCTCCGGCGACCTCGACATACTCATCGGCTACGACCTGCGCTTCTGGCGCGAGATCTGCGGGCTCGTCGGCAACCCGTACATACTCGACTTCCTCCAGCGGCTGCGGGTGCAGACCTGGGTCTTCACCGTGCCGTATCTGCGCCGCGTGCCGGATCTGCGCGGCGAGCTGTGGGCCGGGCACGGCGAGCTGACGGCGGCCGTCACACGCGGCGACGCCGAGGCCTCCGAGCGTCTGATAGCCGCGTACAACACGCACTTTCTCGCCCTGATCGAGCGACTGGTCACCGGACACGAGAAGTGCTGAGCCGCCGCCCAACGCAGCCGTGAACGCAGCCGTGAACGCAGGCGTGAGCGCGGCTGTGAGCGCAGGTGTGATGTAGGACACACAACCTGCCGGGGGTCCGAGGTGGTCACCCTCATGTGCTGCACACTCCGCCCGCCCGCTCCCTGGCCCCCCGGCCCGCGACCGGCACCGGCACCGTTGATCTGACCGTCGTCGTGCCCGCGTACAACGAGGAGCACCGGCTGCCCCGGACCCTCGACGCGATCTGCCGCTATCTGCGCTCCTCGCCCGGCCGCCACGCCGAGTGGGAGCTGATCGTCGTCGACGACGGGTCGAGCGACGCCACCGCGGCCGTCGTCCGCGACGCGGCAGCGGCCGAGCCGCGCATCCGGCTGCTGGCGCCGCCCCCCGCTTCCGTCGCGGTCGCGCGCAACCACGGCAAGGGCCACGCGCTGCGCCTGGGCGTGCTCGCCTCGCGCGGGCGCCGGGTGCTGGTGACCGACGCCGACCTCGCCACCCCGATCGAGGAGTTGGCGGCGCTGCACGACCGGCTCGACGCGGGCTTCGCCGCGGCGATCGGCTCCCGGGCGCACCCCGACGCGCTGATCGAGGTGGACCAGCACCCGCTGCGGCGGCTGGCGGGCCGGGCGGGCAACCGCGTGATACGGGCGGTCGCCCTGCCCGGCGTCGGCGACACCCAGTGCGGCTTCAAGCTCTTCGACGGCGACCGGGCGCGTGCGGCCTTCGGGCGGTCACGGCTCGACGGCTGGGGCATCGACGTGGAGATCCTGCGCACCTTCCGCCGCGCGGACTGGCCGGTCGCCGAGGTGCCGGTGCGCTGGGCGCACCAGGAGGGCTCCAAGATCCGTCCGTTGGACTACGGCCGGGTGCTCCTGGAGCTGCTGCGCCTGTGGCGGCGGGGCGTACGGGAGCGGCTGCGCCCCGGCGACCGGGCCGTCCTCCTCGCCTATCTGCTGCTGTCGGTGCTGCTCTACAAGGGGCTGTGGGCGGACGTCGGCCACCGCTATCTCGTCGACAGCGGGCAGGACCAGAACCAGTGGGAGTGGTTCTTCGCGGTCACCGCCGACAAGGTTCTCGGGGTATCCGGGCTCGGCGATCCGTTCTTCACCACGCTCCAGAACACCCCGCTCGGGGTGAACCTGATGGCCAACACCGCCATGCTCGGCCTCGCCGTCCCGCTCGCGCCCGTCACCGCGCTCTTCGGCCCGGCGGCGACCTGGGTGCTGGTGCTCACCTGCGGGCTGGCCGGGACCGCGGGCGCCTGGTACTGGCTGCTGCGCAAGCGGTTCGTCCGCGCGCGCCGGGCCGCCGCGCTCGGCGGCGCCCTGTGCGCCTTCGCCCCGCCGATGATCTCCCATGCCAACGCGCACCCCAACTTCGCGGTGCTGTTCATGATGCCGCTGATCATCGACCGGCTGCTGCGGCTGTGCGAGGGCACCCGCGTCAGGCGCGACGGGGTGGTCCTCGGTCTCTTCCTCACCTATCAGGTCTTCCTCGGCGAGGAGGCGCTGCTGCTCGCCGCCCTCGGCCTCGCCTTCTTCGCGGTCGGCTACGCGGCCGTACGCCCGGCCGAGGCGCGCGCGGCGCTGCGCCCGCTGGCCAGGGGGCTGGCCGTCGCCGCCGCGGTGTGCGTGCCGCTGCTCGCCTATCCGCTGCTGTGGCAGTTCTTCGGCGCCCAGAGCTACCACAGCGTGCTGCACGGCCCGGTCGGCAACTCACCGCGCGCGTTCATGGAGTTCGCGGGCCGCTCGCTGGCCGGGGACGAGGCCACCGCCGACGCGCTGGCCGCCAACCGCACCGAGCAGAACGCCTTCTTCGGCTGGCCGCTGCTCGCCCTGACCGCCGTCGTGGTGGTGTGGCTGTGGCGGGATCCGCGGGTGCGGGCGCTCGGGTGGGCGGCGTTCGCGGCGTCGGTGCTCTCCCTCGGGCGCACGATCCCCGTGCCCTGGACGGGGATCGTCCTGCCGGGGCCGTGGCGGGCGCTCGCCGATCGGCCGCTGTTCGAGTCGGTCATCGAGTCGCGGGTGGCGATGGCGGCGGTGCCCGCGCTCGGCATCCTGCTGGCCCTGGCCTGTGACCGGCTGTGCGCCTCCAAGGCATTCGGGGCCGGTGAGCCGGATGGCAGGGGCCGGGCGCTGCGGATCGCCGGATGGGCCGCCGTGACCGCCGCCCTGCTGCCCATCGCGCCCACGCCGTTCACCACCGCCGACCGCGCCCCTGTCCCGTCCTTCATCGCCGACGGCACCTGGCGCGCGCACGTCCCCAAGGGCCGCTCCCTCGTCCCCGTGCCGCTGCCCAGCCCCGGAAACGCCGAGGCCCTGCACTGGCAGACCGCCGCGGACCTCGGCTTTCCGCTCCCCGGCGGCTACTTCAACGGCCCCGACGGCCCCGACCGGAGGGGCATCTACGGCCCGCGGTACCGCTACACCTCCGCCCTCCTCGCCGAGGTCCGCCGCACCGGACGGGTCCCCGACATCGGCCAGAAGCAGCGCCGCGCCGTCCGTGCGGACCTCGATTTCTGGCGTGCGGGCGCGGTCGTGCTCGCCCCGCAACCGGGGGACAAGGCGCTGCGTGTCACCTTGGAGCGGCTGCTGGGGTGGCAGGGCGAGTGGATCGGGGGCGTATGGGTGTGGGAGGTGCACGGAGGAACGTGAGGAGAAGGGCGGTGCACGGGGCGGTGCACCCGGCACCGGGCTCCCTGGCCGAGGACCGGGCGGCCGAGGACCGGTCGGCCGGTGACCGGGCGGAGGCCGAGCGGGCGTACACCGCGTACGTCTCCGCGAGGCTGCCCGCGCTCCGCCGCATCGCGCATCTGCTCTGCAAGGACCAGCACCGCGCCGACGACGTCGTCCAGGCCGCGCTGACCAAGCTGTACGTCCACTGGCGCCGCGCCCGCGCCGCCGACGACCTGGACCGCTACGTCCACACGATCCTCGTCCGGTGCTTCCTCAACGAGCAGCGCCTCGGCTGGGCCCGGGTCGTCCGCCTTTCGGGCGCCCCGCACGAGACGCCGGGGCTGCCGCCGGTCGCGGGCGTGCCGGACATCGAGACGCGCACGGTCGTGCACACCGCGCTCTCGCGCATCCCGGCGCGCCAGCGCGCCGTGCTGGTGCTGCGCTTTCTGTGCGATCTGCCGGTGGCCGAGGTGGCCGCGGTCCTCGGCTGTTCCGAGGGGAACGTGAAGAGCCAGACCGCGCGGGGCCTCGCCCGGCTGCGCGCGCAACTCGACGGTCAGCCGATCGCTTCGATGCCATCTGTGGACAAGGCCATGGGGAAGGAGTAGCCACCATGCGGGACGACGAGCTGGAACGGGAGGCGGCGCGGCTGCTCTCCCCGCTGCGCGGGCTGGAACCCGGCCCCGGGGCACCGGGGGTGGACGTGGCCCGGGCCGTACGGCGGGGCCGGCGGCGGGTACGGGCGCGCCGGGCGGCGCTGCCCGTGGCCGCGGGGCTGGTCGTGGCGCTGGTGGCGGTGGCGCTGGCCCTGGCCGTACGCGTGCTGCCCGGCCGTGGTGCCCCGCCCGCAGGACCGGGCCCGACCCGCACTGTGACGCCGACGGGCGCGGAGGCGACCCCGACGCCGACGTCGTCGCCCACCAAGCCCACCGGGACCTCGTCCGGGGAGGCCGGCCCGACGGGGCTGTCTCCATCGTCGCCGAGCAACTCGCCGAGCAACTCGCCCAGCACGCCGACCACCGGGTCGCCGAGCGGGTCGCCGAGCGGATCGCCGAGCGCGCCGACGGGCATGCCGACAGCCACGCTGCCGGGCACGTCGAGGGGCACGTTCACGTCACCGGCGAGCACGTCCGGGACGACATCCACCACCGTCACGCCCTCATGACGTACAGGCATCTTCGCGCCGCGTACGGGGAGCATTACCCTGGGCCGACCACCGACCGTACGGATAACGAGAGTGAGATCGCGTGGCATGTGACCTCTGGCTGGTCCCCCTCGTCGATGTGCTGTGTCACAGCCCCGACAACCCCTTCGCGGAGGAGATCGCGGCGTACGACAAGGCGCTCGGTGAAGCCGGACTGCCGCCCGTGCCCGTCTTCGGCTATATGCCGGGCCTGTCCGGGGACGTCGCCCCGGTCGCGGCCTTCGACTACGACGCGCTGCACTTCCTGCGCCGCGCCTATCTGCTACAGGTCTGCGGGCTGGCCGTCACGCCGGTGGACGAACTCGGCGGGGACTACGAACAGTTGCTGGAGATGTTCGAGGCCACGGCCCAGCAGTCGCACCTGGTGTGGCACTACGACCACGCCGGCGCGTACGTCCCCGTCGACTTCGAACACCCGCTGTCCAACGATGAACTCCTCGAAGGCGGTGGCCCCCTGGGGTCGAGCCACGGCCTGCTGAGAGAGCTGGAGGCGGTCGCCCCGGCCCTCGGCATCGACCCCGCCAACCCGCCCGCCGCCCCCGCGCCCCCGGCCCGCCCCACCACCCTGGAGGAGCCGGCGGCGCCGATTCCGTACGAGGACAGTCCCTTCGCCCGTGAGCGCCATGTCTGGCTGGGCCTGCACGCGGCGACGACGCGCAGCCTGGGCCAGGGCTCGATGATCGTCTTCAGTTAGGCCCCAGCCTGTCCCCGTGCCGGTCCCGCCCGCCGGGTGGGACCGGCACGGGGAGGTGATCTGCCGGTTTTTTAGATCTTTCCGACCCCGGCCCCGGCGGGGACGGTGCTGGGCAGGCTCGACGGGTTGTCGAGGGTGTACGCGTAGTACGTGGACGGCTCCTGCACGGTGCCCAGGGTCTGCGGCGTGCCGCTGTTCACGTACACGTTCTTGCGCTCCACCACCCGGCCGGGCCCGCTCTCGTCGTAGCCGGAGTAGATGGGATGGGGCACGTTCTCGAAGTAGTTGCCCTCCACCAGCACCCCGGCGTCCATGGTGGAGGCCACGCCGTACAGGGTGTTGTTCCGGAAGTAGTTGTTGTAGACGTGCACCGGCTCGCCGAAGCGGACACGGGGGTTGCGCTGGGTGGTGCCGTCGAAGAAGTTGTGGTGGAAGCTGACCCGGAGTGTGCCGGTGTCCTGCGAGCCGTTGGCGTCGGAGTGGCCGAGGAGCATGTTCTTGCTGTGGTCGTGGAAGTGGTTCCACGACACGGTGATGTACGTCGCCCCGCGCACGATGTCGATGAGGCCGTCGGCGCCCGTGGAGAACTCGCAGTGGTCGATCCAGATGTGGTGGGAGGACTGCTGGATGCTGATGGCGTCGTCGTCGGCACCGGTGAACCGCAGATTGCGGATGATCACGTTCTGCCGGCGGTACATGTCAAGACCGCCGCCGGTGATCTCCGCGCCCTTGCCGAGCCCGACGATGGTCTTGTTCGAGCGGACGCCCTGCTTGCTGGAGATGCGGATGGTGCCCGAGACCTGGATGACGTACGGCTCGTTGCGGTCGCAGTAGTCCAGGAACGTGTCGGCGTCGCTGACCGTGACGACGGGCCCGCCCACCCCGCCGGTGGTGCCGTTCTGGCCGAGCGCGTCGATCCCGGCGTAGCCGTCGGGGCCGGCGACGCGTGCGGTCTCCGGCCCGGCGGCCCAGGCGCGGGCGGGCGCGCCGGTCGCGAGCAGGGCCGCGGAGGCGGCGGTGCCGGTGAGCAGGCGCCGACGGCTGAGCGGGGGCGGGGGCGGGGGTAATTCGGACATCAGGGGCTCCCTTCAGGGCTTTCGCGATCGGCGCTGGGGTGAGCGCTTTCTACAGGGCGCTGAATTGTCGCCCCGAACACGCCAAAGGTTGCCGCCAGTGGCCGCCAGTCTGTACGCACTTATTCGATCGCCCTGCGCCGGTGCGCCACCGTAGGTTGGCGCGATGACCGAGCTGCGAACCGATCGTCTGGTGCTCCGCGGGTGGCAGGACTCCGACCTCGGACCATGGGCGGCCATGAACGCCGACCCTGAGGTCCGCGAGTACTTCCCCGACGTCCTCACCCGGGAGCGGAGCGAGGCCTCCGCGGCCCGCTTCCAAGCCGACCTCGACCAGCGGGGCTGGGGATGGTGGGCGGTGGAGGTGAAGGCCACCGGCGCGTTCATCGGCTTCACCGGGCTGGATCCGGTGGAGGAGGACATGCCGTTCACCGGGGTGGAGGTCGGCTGGCGGCTGGCCCGTCCGCACTGGGGACACGGCTACGCCACCGAGGCCGCCCTGGCCGCGGTCGCCTACGGCTTCGAAACCGTCGACCTCACCGAGATCCTCGCGGTGACGACGGCCACCAACCTCCGTTCGCAGGCGGTGATGCGCCGCATCGGCATGACCCGCGACCCGGCCGACGACTTCGCCGACCTGACCGTGCCCGAAGGGCCGCTGCGCCCGAGCGTGGTCTACCGGCTCCGGCGCGACGATCACCGGCAGGCGGTGCGCGGTTGAGCGTCAGCGAGCTGGTGCGGGCCGAGCTGGCACGCCACGACTGGGCGGCGCTGAGGTGCGGCTGTGGTGAGTCCGCGGAGCATGTGCCCGTGATGTTCGAGGCGATCCTCACCGCCAGGACACCGCAGGACATGATCGGGTACACCCTCGACAACCACCTCGAGATCGGCTCGAACCTCTTCGAGGTGGCCGTGCCCGCCATCGGCGTGATCCTCGCCGCGCTGGCGGGCGAGCCGTCCCCGCCGGCCCGGCGCCACCTCCTGGACGCGCTCAGCCAGTTGGTCAGCGGCGACTCCCACGCCACCGAGCAGGCCCAGGGACGGACGCGTCTCGGCGACGAGTGCCGGCTCAGAGCCCGGGAGGGTTACTGGCTGATCGGGCAGATCGGGCTCACGGGCAGCGCGGACGACGCCGATACGGCGGCGGACATCTGCGAATACATCGACCCGGACGACGACCGGTCCGCGTACTACCAGGCGATACTCCGCGAGCGCGCGAGCGCCAGGACCAAGCGTCGGCGGCCACGCTGAGGGTAGGGGCCCAATCCGTTCGCAGACGGTGATGCGCTGCACAGTCTGAGGGCCCCGGTTCTCCCGGATCTCGAAGTCCATTGCACCCCTTCATCTGGGGTGTTGCGACGGCCGCCAGACCCAAGGCCGTCGGCGAGGGCATGGCCATGCGGACCTATTGCCAGTGGCACTCATCGATCACGATCTGCGGGTCGGTGGTGCGGGGCACGAAGTGGTACCGGAGCCAGCCGCGCCCGTGGTCGAAGTACGCGCCCGTGGTCGAAGTAGAGGACGTGTTCGCCGCTGGGGCGGGTGGACTGGACGGGGTCTACGCTCATTCGGGCCGGTAGGTCGCGGTCGGCGTCGATGCCCCGGAAAGCCTTGTCACTGACCGGGTTCCGCCTTTGCAGCTTCGCGGCGGAGTCGTCCGGCATCTTCGATCATGGCTTTAGCGCGGGCATAGTCGGGTTCCTGGACGGCCTCGTCCTCCAGGCGGTGAACTTCGGCCTCAAGGCTGGGGTTGCGGGCCAGCGCGTACTCGCCCCACCAGCGGGCCATGAAGGCGGGGACGGGGGCGAGGTCGTAGGTGTCCGTGATGTCCCGGCGCCAGTGCCGTTCGAAGTCGACGAGGAGTTTCGGGGCGTGCTGGGCGATGGCGGCGCGGAGTGCCTTGGGCGTCTTCTCGGGCATGGGGGGCTCTGTGGTGCCGGCGGTGATCATGAGCGGCGGGTTCCTTCAGCGGCGCGGTCAGGCTGCTGCCATATCGATCTGATCGTGACCTCGAACGCCTCCGCTACCGGGGTGGCTCCGGCGGGCGCTGGCGCGGCATGTTGGGGCGGGTGGTCGGCGGCAGGGGGAAGCGGCTCGCGGGGCTTCCGCCCTCCGGGCGGGAGCCCTGGGCCACCAGCGCCTGAGTGAACAGCGGCGCCGAGCCCGAGCCGAAGTCCACCATCCAGCCGGCGGTCTCGGTCCGTACGAGCTCCGACACGTCCTCGCAGAAGCGGCGCAGCACGGCAAGGCAGCGCTCCACGGCCTCGGCCGCGGTGCCCTCGGTCGGGCCGAGCACCTCGCGCACGCTCTCCGATGCCCAGTCGAACTGCAGCGTCTCCAGCCGCCGCTGCACGGCCTGCGCCGTCGCCACGTCCCGCATCCACCCCGACGTCAGCCCGAAGAACCGGTCGCACCCCACGCACGCGGCGGCGATCAGCAGCACCAGGCAGCCCCAGGCCGCCCCGTCGTCCAGCACCCCGTTGAGATCCAGCAGCGGCAGCGACGCCCCCACGACCCCCAGCACCGCGGCCCCCACGCGCAACGCCCGCGCGGTCCGCCGCTTCCACACCCGGTCGGCGAGATACCACTCCGCGACCTGAAGCGCGCCGTCCTCAACCCACCGGTACAGCTCGTCGAGGCGTTCGGCGGGCTCGCCCCAGTCGCCGTGCGGGAAGGGCCGACCGAGCAGGTCCCCCTGCTTCTTCGCGCCTTCCTGCCGAGGAAGCCCCTCGGGCTGCATCTCCGGCTGACTCACCCGTGGCACTCCCTCTGCGCTGCATGTACTCGCTGCGTCTCTTGGCGCGCGGCTGATGCGCAACCACCTTACCTACCGCCGAACGGCTGGCCACGCGGCCAAGATCGCAAGATAACCGCCCGTACGAGGTGCGTCATCCGATATAGGAGCGTCCGCGCCCTCACCCGAAAGAGTGCCAGGGCCGAACGGCGGCGGCCTCACCCCAGCGACCGGTCGGCGACGTACGACACATGCTCCTCGAACCGCTTCCGGGCGTCCGGCGTCAGGCTTGCCAGCGCGACCATGGCGGTCAGGATCACGTCGCACAACTCCCGCTCCACGTCCGCCCAGGTGTGGCTGGCGCCCTTGCGCGGATTGCCGCCCATGACGCCGTGCACCGCCTCGGCCACCTCCCCCGCCTCCTCGCTGATCTTCAGTACGCGCAGCAGCCGCGCGACCTCCGGTGCCATGGGGCGGCTCTCCGCGTCCAGCCAGGCGACGAGCCGACGGACGGTTTCCCAGGTCTCTTCCATGATCGGCGAACGTACCTGTCGCGGCGCGCTCTGCGGCGATCGCCTCAATCGGCCAAGGCGAACACCACTTCTTCGATCTCCTCGCCCCGCGCGTTCGCGAATCCGCGCTCCCTGCCGGTCACCACGAATCCGCACTTCTCCAGGACCCGGATGGAGCCGCCGTTGTCCGCGGCAGCCCGGGCGTGCAGTGGGCGCTCCGGTACGGCGCCGAGCAGCTCGCGCAGTGCGGCGGTAGCCGCTCCACGGCCCCAGTACTCCCGCCCGATCCAGTACGTGACCTCGCGCTCCTCGGGCGGGCCGTACACGGCGGCGTGCCCCAGGACCGCACCGCCCTCGCCTACGACGGTGCGCAGAACGACCCCCGGGTCCTGGCGGATCCGCGCCCAGTGGGCGTCGAAACGGGCGCGATCCGAGGGGTCCTCGGCAGTGAACGCCGCCATATGAATCGCCTCGGGCTCATTGGACTGAGCCCAGAAGACGGAGAGGTCGCCATCGCTCACTTCTCGCAGCGTTACGCGCATCAGAGCCTCCGCCTGTCGGCCGCGGCCGGCTTCCTTGGCCACACGCTCCAGCCGGCCCCGGTACTCCTCCCACCACGACCGGTCGCCCTCCGGAATGTTGTCGTTCGACTCCCGCAAACCGACGGCCCCGTCGATGAGCTCCCGGACGATATCGGCGTGCCCGGCATGCCGCTGGAGGTCGGCGATCACGTGCACGAGGATCTGGTGCAGGGTCACCTCGCGCTTCTTCTCCGACCACCAGGGCACCTGACCGGTCGCGTCGAGCGGCAGCGTCTCGATCGTGGCGTCCGCGTGCTTCCACGCGCGGCGGTACAACTCGACGATGTCTTCGCGTGACTCGTCGGCGGTCGCCCACATGTCCACGTTGGGCTCGGCGTCGTCCGCCAGCCAGGGCTGCGGCTCGTCGGACGGCCGCCCGAACACGTCGCCGAAGTACCCAAGCTCCACACCGGCGGCATGTTTGACCAGCCCCAGGAGGTTGGTACCGGTCGGTGTCAGCGGGCGGCGGATGTCGTACTCCGAGAGCCCGTCGAGTTTCCACAGCAGGGCTTCGCGGGCGGCGCGCAGGTAGTGGTGAAGATGGGCCTTCGCATTCGATTCCGGCATGCCGCGCAGTCTCGCACCCGGCACCGACAACGAGTGCCCCGCGGCGGGCTCGGCGGTCTCAGGATCTGGCATGGTCCCAGGTCGTGCTGGTCCGGAAGTAGGTGTCGTAGAGCTCCTGGACCTCCAGCAGGCTTTCGGGCGGCACCTTCCCGTAGGCGATGCGCTCCAGGTGGCGGAAGTACTCGAACCGCTCGACGCCGGGGGTGATGACGATGAGGATGTCGGCGTTGTGCCCCGGTGCGGCGGCGAAGGCGTGTGCGAGACCGGGCGGGACGATGACGAGATCGCCGCGTTCGGCGGTCACGACCTGTTCGCCGGACAGCAGTTGGGCGGTGCCGTCGAGCAGGTAGAACAGCTCGGCCGAGTTGGCGTGGTGGTGCGGCTTGGCGCCGTCCGCGCCGTCGGTCAGCGTGACGCGCTGCGTGGACAGCGCACCGCCGGTCGAGCCGCTGTCGGCCAGCAGCCTGATGGTCGTCGGGGCCTGGCCGATCACCTCGGCCTCCGCGGAGCGGACGATCACGGACTCGTTGAATTCCGGCACGATCAGAGACATCTGCGTAACTCCCTTTGGGTGTTGGACGCTGGACGGTGGTCGGTGCGTTCTGAGGTTCAGACGGCGAAGAGGAGGGCGGCGCTGATGAGGACGACTACGGCGGTGGCGAAGTGGATGCCGAAGGCCGCCGCCTTGGTGCCGCCGTTGCGCAGAACGATGAGGGTGTCGCCGAGCGGGGTGAGGGCGACGGCCAGCATGTACCAGCCCACGGCGTGGGCGTCCGCGAAGGCGAGCAAGGCCAGGCCGATGATGCCCGAGGTCACGTCACGCAGGCCCTTGACCGTCAGGTAGGCGGCGTCTCCGTTCTCCTTGGCGGGCACGCCGAAACCGACGGCGGCGGCCTGGGGGCTCACCAGGAACCGCGCGCCGATGAAGACGACGAAGAGGGTAAGGAAGACGGCCAGTCCGTAGGCGATGGGCGTGAGCATGATTTCCTCCGTGAGCTAGCGGCGCTAGGAACATGGTCGACGCTACCAGGTCGCCGGTAGGAAATCTAGCGCCGCTAGAAGCGAGGGGTGCGCGTTAGCCCTCCGCGCACAGTTCGGCTCAGGCCCGCTTGTTCGCCGGTCGGACCGACCGGCGAAGGTACCCGTTCCGCTCACGTAGGCAGGGCCCAGCTGGGCCCGTCGGGGTCGCCGAGCCACACCAGCTGACGGTCCGGAGTGACGGTCAGGCCGAACGCGGTCTGAGGGGGTGATCCGGCCTGCTGCCATGTCGCGACGGCGTTCTCAACGGCATCCCACAAACGGACCGGCCCGCCCTGACGGACGCTGAATCCGCCCTCGCCGTCGGGCAGTAGCGTGGCGAACGACTCACGTGACATGTCGATCACGTGGTCCAGCATGGGGCCGCCGTCGCTGCTCATCCCGAGATACTGCGCGCCCGGCGCGGCAAGCTGTGCGACGAATTGGGGCGTCCACTCGCTGAGCACATCAGGGCCGAAGCGGGCAGGCCGCTCGTCGGCGGGCTGCTTCAAGAGGCCGGAGACATTGCTGAGAGGTGGCGCCGCCTGCGGGCGAGCGATCATGAAGGAGACGGTGCCCGGCAGGAAGACGCCCTCGGCGGTGCCGTCGGCGCCGATGGTGAGCCGGGCCAGGCCGGAGCCGTACAGCCAGCCGGAGACCGTGGTCAGAATCGTCCCACCGGGCCGGACCTGCCGCAGCCACTCCGGCGGGACGGTGCGCACGGAGCAGGTGGCGATCAGCCGGTCGTAAGGGGCGTTGTCCCGGTGGCCGAGCAGCCCGTCCCCGTTGCTCAGCGTCGGCTCGTACCGGGCGGCGGTGATCGCCGCGCGGGCGCGGGCGGCGGTGGAAGGGTCGTACTCCACGGAGGTGATCTGTCTGCTCCCCAGGCGGTGGCACATCAGAGCCGTGGAGTAGCCGGTACCGGTGCCTACCTCCAGCACCCGATCACCCTCCTGCGGCTCCAGGTCCTCCAGCATGCGCACCACCAGGCCCGGCAAGGTGGAAGAGGAGGTGGGATCGCCCGGGATAGGGCCGTCGACGTCCACGGGATGTGTGCCGCCGTCGAGCTGGGTCACCAGCGTTTCGTCCGAGTACACCTCTGCCAGCCAGGTGTCCACGCCGACCAGCGCGGGGGTGACCGGCGTCCACAACGTGCCCCGGGGACTGTCGGCCCGCCGGAAGAAGGCGGGCACGAACAGGTGCCGGGGTACAGCTGCGATGGCGGCCCGCCATGCGGGCGACCGCAGCTCACCACCCTCTTCGAGCTGATCGGCCAAGACTTCGCGCAGGTGTGCGGCGTGCTGTTCGTCCACGCTTGGTGGGACGGGGTCGGTCATGTGGCGTGTCCCTTCTCCAGCATGTCGGCGAGGGCCGAGGCGATGGCTGTGGTCGTATCGTCGTCCACGAAAGCCCACTGCCCGTTGGGATTGCACTCCAGGAACCGCCACGTGCCGTCCCGACCGAACGCGAAGTCGAAGGCGCCGAAGGCAAGGCCGAAGGAGTCCATGTAGGCGTGGATGCCGCGCCGCACCGGGCCCGGGACGTCGACAGGAGCGAACGCGATCCGGTCGTAGTCCAGCCGCCAATCGAGGTGATCGCCGTCGATGGTGATGCGGGTCGCGAACAGCTCCCGTCCGACGGCTGCCACCCGGACGTCTGCCGTCTTCGGGACCACCTGCTGGAACAGATGCGGGCAGACGGCCACACCGTCGCCGATCTCGTCGGCCCCGACCTGCCGGACCCAGATCGTGCGAAGGTGCCCGTGCTCCCGGTATTCCGTGGACCGCAGTGGCTTGTAGACGATCGGTCCGTTCTCCTTGGCGAAGGCCCGGGCCGCTTTCGGATCGTTCGTGATCAGCGTCAGGGGAACGTCCAAGCCCGCCTGCGTGGCCACGGAGATCTGGCGTGGCTTGTACTCCGCCCCCCAGTTGCGGTGTGGGTGGTTCACGTACAGGCAGTCGGGAAGGGCCGTCAGGAGGCCGCCCAAGCCATGCCGGGCCTGCGTGGTGACGAACTCGCACTGTTGGGTGTCCAGGCCGGCTGGGACGTTGTACTGGGACGGCCGCCGGTAGTACACGGCTCTGGCATGCCCCAGGCCCAGTGTGCGGCTGGAAGTGGTGAGCGCGCCATGCCAGGTTCGTCTGGCACCGGCGTAGGCGGAGAACGTCACGGCGTCCGGTTGCCCGGGGTCGAGCCGCACGACCGGGACGCCCCGGCCGTGCAACTCGGTGATGACGTGGTCCGCGGTCAGGTCGTCCAGTTCGGTGAGCACGACGACCGGACGGGTAGGCGTCGCCATCGGTCAGTCCTTGTCCGACTCCTGGGCGTGGCCCTCGTCGGCGTTCGACGGGCCGTTGCCGTCGCCCCGGCTCGTTCGGGTTTTGGTTTCCTGCCCGGTGCCCGTGCCGTGCTTGCCCATCTCCAGCCGACGGCCTTTCGCGTCCTCGTAGACGGTGGTCTGCGTTTCCGGGTCGAGGGCAATCGCCATGCCCGTGACCTTGATGACCGTCGGATAGGGCTCCATGCGGGTCAGGCCCCACGGCGTCGCGGTGTGCTGGCTCATGTTTCTCCTTCTTATCGCTGGTCAGTTCCCAGTTGACGGGTGGCATGCGGTCGGTGGCAGGGCGCGTTGGGGTGCATCGGAAGCGTGCGGGCAGATCACTGCGCGTCCGCGCGCAGCTCCGACCGGACCCGCTTGCCCCACCGCAGCGGGTCCGTGCCCCAGCGGTCGGATACGGCCTCGACGATGGCCAGGCCGCGGCCGTGCTCGTCGTCCTCGGATGCCGTGCGCTGCGTTGGCTTCGCGTGGGACCGGTCGACGACGGACAGTCGGATCCGGTCGGGCGCGGGGCGGGAGACGGTCACGCGCATGACGCGACTGCCGCTGTGCTCCACGGAGTTGCTCACCAGCTCCGAGATCACCAGCGCGGCGGGGTCGGCGAGGTCGGGCAGATGCCAGGTGTCGCAGGCGGTGCGTACGAGGAGGCGGGCGCGGCGGGCGGATTCGGGTTCGCAGGGGAGGGTTTGGCTGTAGGAGGGATGGCCGGTCCTGGACGCTATGGCGCTGCTCATGGCCGCTCCGGGGGTGGGGAGTTGGGGGTTCGACGGCGCAGACATGGCAGCTCCAGCGGCATGAGTTTGCTCGTGGCGTGCAGGAAGAATGCCCCCGCCGCAATACAACCGGCAAGCTTGGAGGGTCAGTTTCCATAAAGAAGAAAGAGTGTTCTATCGACTTGCGAACCCAGGCCATGCCAAACTGCACCAAAGTCGCCGTCTGGCGCACCATGGAGGGGAAACAAGCACCATGCCGAATTCGCGAGCAGTGCCAACTCTGAGAAGGCGTCGCCTCGGTGAGGCTCTGCGGAGATACCGCCGCGACGCAGGGTTGAGCATGGTCGTCGCCGGTGAGGCGATGGGCTGGGACGAGAGCAAGATGTCCCGTATCGAGAACGCCAAGGCGCGAATGCCTCCGCAGTACGTCGAGAAGCTCTTGAAGCTGTACGGAGTGACGGACTCCGACGTCGTCGCCGCGCTGGCCGACCTGGCGCGCGATGCCGGGAAGCAGGGCTGGTGGAGGGCCTACGGCGACGTGGTGTCCCTGTCGTACAAGGACTTCCTGACCCTGGAATCCGACGCGGAGAGCACATACATCTACGCACCGGGCCTGATCCCCGGCCTGCTGCAGACTGGTGCCTACGCGCGCGAGATCATCGCCGCCACCGCCATGACCCACACCACGGAAGAGGTCATGGCGCTCGCCGAGGTCCGCAAGACGCGGCAGGCCATCCTCACCCGGCCGGAGAAGCCGATGAAGCTGTGGGCCGTTATCCACGAGTCTGCGCTGTACCAGCGCTTCGCCTCGTATCCGGCCCTTATGCGGGAGCAGCTGCGGCATCTGCTGGACATGGCGGAGCTGCCGAGCATCACGATCCAGATCATGCCGCTGAACTCGACCCCGCACCCCGGGATGCTTGGACTCTTCGAAGTGGTGCGCTTCCCGCCGCCGTGGCCCACGGTGGTCGACATCGAGAACATCCAGGGCGGCTATTTCCTGGAGGGGGCCGAGGACGCGAAGCTCTTCGAGATGGCGTTCGAACGCATCGTCGCGGCGGCGCTTTCGGTGGATGATTCCCTCGAGACCATCAGGAACCTCTTGGAGAGGAACACGCCGTGAGCACCACCGGCCGTAAGGACGACCTCTACGCGATAGACCTGAGCGGGGCGCCGTGGCGCAAGTCGTCGTTCAGCAATGGTGGCAATGGCTGCATAGAGATCACCGATCTCCCCGGCGGCGCCGTCGCCATCCGCGACTCGAAGAACCCCGCCTTCCCGGCCCTCCGCTACACCGCCCAGGAGTGGGACGCCTTCCGTAAGGGCGTGCTCTCCGGCGAGCTGTGGCCTCGGGCTGGGAGCGCCCGCGAAGTGTAATGTAGCTGTACACTAGATGCATGTCAGCTACATAT
Organism: Streptomyces sp. LZ34; assembly: GCF_053890475.1. NCBI lineage: Bacteria > Bacillati > Actinomycetota > Actinomycetes > Kitasatosporales > Streptomycetaceae > Streptomyces > Streptomyces sp. LZ34. Next base: position 6,087,322 of record NZ_CM132680.1, on the reverse strand, counting down.
CCCATCGCGGAAGCGAGGGGGCGGCTCGGTGACCTTGCTCGCCGAGCCGCCCAGCACGAGCACATCACCCTGACCGACCGTGGTGTTCCCACGGCTGTCCTGATCTCGCCCGCCGAGCTCGAAGACCTCGAGGACGCCCTCGCCCTCGCGCGCATCGAGCGTGACCGTGCCCTCGGTCGCAGTGAGGCCCCCATCCCGCACAGCGAGGCACGACGTGCCCTTCTCGAGGCAGCCGGGCGAAGCGAGTGACCTGGCAGGTGGTGTGGGAACCGGCAGCCCTCAATGCCGCTGCCGGTCACCTCAAGGGTGATCCCCAGGGCGTTGACGCTCTCCTTCAGGCCACTGACCAGCTGGCTGAGAACCATCGGCCCGAAGCGTCCCGTCCGTGGGGCACCGAGCATCGCCGTCTCCGGCATGGGCCCTGGCGCATCCTGTATCGCGTTGATCTGGATGCTCATACTCTCCACATCGAGCACATCGGCTACGCGGGCGCCTGACGTCCCGCCCGCCCGGCCGCCGAAAGAGGGTGGCCGGGCCCCCGGCGCGGGGGGATCGGGGGGCGAGGCAATAGGCTGCATACCGTGAAGGTCCTCGTCATCGGTACCGGCGCCCGCGAACACGCCCTGTGCCGCGCACTGTCCCTCGATCCCGACGTCACGGCTCTGCACTGCGCGCCCGGCAACGCCGGCATCGCGGAGATCGCCGAGCTGCACACGGTCGACGCCCTCGACGGCGCGGCCGTCGCCGAGCTGGCCGCCTCGCTGGAGGCGGAGCTGGTGGTGGTCGGCCCGGAGGCACCGCTGGTGGCGGGGGTGGCGGATGTGGTGCGGGAGCGGGGGATCCCCGTGTTCGGGCCGTCCGCCGAGGCGGCGCAGCTGGAGGGGTCGAAGGCGTTCGCGAAGGATGTGATGGCGGCGGCGGGCGTGCCCACCGCCCGCGCTTACGTCTGTACGAACGAGGCCGAGATCGACGAGGCGCTGGACGCGTTCGGCGCGCCGTACGTCGTCAAGGACGACGGGCTGGCCGCCGGCAAGGGCGTCGTCGTGACCAGCGACCTCGCGGCGGCCCGCGAGCACGCGCTGGCCTGCGGGCGGGTGGTGATCGAGGAGTACCTGGACGGCCCTGAGGTGTCGCTCTTCGCGATCACCGATGGTGAGACCGTGGTCCCGCTCCAGCCGGCCCAGGACTTCAAGCGCGCCTACGACGGCGACGAGGGCCCGAACACGGGTGGCATGGGTGCGTACTCCCCGCTGCCGTGGGCGGACTCCAAGCTGGTCGACGAGGTGCTGGCGACCGTGCTTCAGCCGACCGTGGACGAGCTGCGCCGCCGGGGGACGCCGTTCTCGGGGCTGCTGTACGCGGGGCTGGCGATCACCTCGCGCGGGGTACGGGTGATCGAGTTCAACGCGCGCTTCGGCGACCCGGAGACCCAGGTGGTCCTGGCCCGGCTGAAGACCCCGCTGGCCGGGGTGCTGCTGGCCGCCGCGACCAGTCGGCTCGACGCGCTGCCGCCGCTGCGCTGGAGCGATGGCGCGGCGGTGACCGTCGTGATCGCCTCGCACAACTACCCGGGCACGCCTCGTACGGGTGACGCGATCACGGGCCTGGACGAGGTGGCCGAGCAGGACGGGCCCAAGGCGTATGTCCTGCACGCGGGCACCAAGCGGGAGGTTGCGTCGGGTGACGTGGTGAGCGCGGGGGGCCGGGTGCTGTCCGTGACCGCGACGGGCTCCGACCTGGTCAGGGCGCGCGAACGGGCGTACCGGGCGGTCACCCGTATCGCCCTGGACGGCTCCCACCACCGCTCGGACATCGCCGCCAGGGCGGCGTCGGAGGCGGCGGAGGAGGCCGTTGCGGAGGCCGGGCCCGGGGTGGCGTCGGCCTGAGGCCCTTGAGACGCTTGAGGGCCGGGCCCTCGAGGCCTGGTCGAGAGGCGGTCGAGGAGGGCCTGTAAGGGTCCAGAAAGTTCCTCGAGAAGTTCCCGGTTCTGGCCAAGGCCATTCCATCGGGTGAGCCCTCCCGGCATCCTGCTGACGCACGCGCGGGCCCCAACTAGTGTGCCGCTCAGGCGCGGTGCGGCAAGTGGCCCACCGGCATTGCGGCGCGGGCGGCCGGTGCGACAGTGGGGGGTGTAAGGCTGCAACACCGCCGACGTCCGCTGTTCATTCATCGGCTGGACAGCAGGGGGTGATGGAACCGTGGCAGGTCCGGAAGCAGGCGCGCTTTCAGCGCGTGCCCGCGCTCTCGCGGTGCTGCGGATCCGGAGCACCGCACTCGCGGTCGCGCTTCTCCCGGCGGCGGTCGCCGCCGTGCTGCTGGTCGGCGGCGCCACGGGGCGGCTCGGCGGCTCCCATGGCGAGAGCTGGACCGCCGTCCGCTGGGCGGTGGTCGGCGGGGCTGTGGTGGTTCTGCTGTTGGCGGCGGCCGTGGCGGCCGTGGTGGTGTGGGCCAGGCCGGCGCTCAGCCCCACCGTGCCCATCGCCGAGGAGACGGCCCCGGATCTCTACCGCCTCGTCCGTGACCTGGCCGATCGCCTGGAGGTGCCCGCGCCGTCCGCGATAGCGCTCACCCCGGACTGCGACAGCTGGCTGGAGGACCGTACGCATCGGGCACACGGCGCCAAGAGCAGCGGCGCCAGGAGCGGCGGTGGCGGCATGGGCAGCGCGCCCGCCGGCGCTCCGGTCGTGGGGAGAGCCGAGCGGCGGGCCCCGCAGGCCCCCGTGCTGGTCATCGGCTCGCCGTTCCTGTGGTGGATGCGGGTCCCCGAGCTGCGCGCCCTGCTCGCGCCCGTCGTCGCGGGCACCGGCCCCTCCGTACACCCCGACATAGCGGCCGCCCGCCGCTTCGTCCGCGGCCTGGACGCCGCTGTCGCCGTCGCCGCCGCCCGGGGAGTCGCCCCGGCCGCGGAAACCGGCCGTACGCGCCGTACGGCTCCGGTCGCGGCCCTCGGCGCGGCGCTCGGCCGGGCGGTCCGCCGCCCCGCCCTCGCCTTCCTCGGGTGGATCGCCCGGCTGCTGCTGCGCGGCTGCCGGGACCACGCGGCCGAGATGGAGCGGGCCGTCGCCGCGGCCGCCTCGGAGCGTGCCCAGGCCGTCGACTACGGCCTGCGGATCGTGGCCCAGGAGCAGGTCGGCCTCGCGTACGCGGGGTGGGACCGGCTGCTGACGCGGGTCGCGCTGCCCGCCTGGCGGATGGGCCGCTGGCCGTCCCGCCTGGACGCGGGCGTGGTCGCGGCCCTCACCGAGCTGTCCCGCCGCGACCGGCTGGCCGAGGGGTTCGCCTCCCGCCTCAGCGAGCGGCCCGCCTGCGACCTCCTGGAGGAGCCGGGGCTGATCGACGAGGCGACGTCGCTGCTGGCCGCCCGGCTGTTCCACGGTGGCCCGAGCGAGCCGGGCCCGGACTGGTCCCCGGTCGACTGGGGCGAGTATCCGGAGGAGGTCGTGGACCGCAAATGGCGCGTGGAGGCCGCCCGCCTGCACCGCGTCCTCGACGAGCAGGCCCGCTCCGGCCCCGCGGCGCCCGAGGAGGGAGAGCCGGGCCCCGGGCCCGAGCCCGCCGCGCCCACCCTCGCCCGGGTCATGGACCGGCTGACCGCCGCCCCCGACCTCGCCCCGACCGGGCGGCTCGGCGAGGAGGTCGCCACCTGGCTCAGCGTGGAGCTGGCCCGCGAGGAGGCCGTCCGCCAGGCGGCCACCCGGGCACCCGGCCAGGCGGCCGCCACCCGCGCGGGGGAGGGGCCGGGGTCCGGCGGCGACCCGTGGATCGACGGCTTCGTGCCGCTCTTCCCGCTACAGCCGCCCCGTACCGGCCGGGAGCTGCTGGCCGACCACGTCACGGCCATGGTGTGCTGCGCCGCCATAGACACCGCGGGCGCCGCGCCGGGGCTCGACTGGCTCGACGGGCCCGCGCTGCTGTTCGGCGGGCAGCGGCGGGCGGATCTGGCGCACCCCGTGCTGAGCCTGGTCGAGGACGGGGACGCAGAGCCGCTGCGCGCCTGGCTCGGCGAGGTGGGCGTACGGCCGGAGAAGCCGGTCCGGCTGGTCTGACGCCGGTCCGGCTGGTCCGACACCGGCGTCCGGCCGGTCTGAAGCCGGTCCGGCCGGTCCGACACCGGGTGTCGCCTGAATGCCTCAGCGCGGTAAATCAAGGGCCGACCGGATGAAACCCGGGCGTGAACGCTCCGGGTCTGGGTTCGGCAAAGGTCGCGACGATCAGTGACGGCTTGGGTGCGTAATGTGATGTGCTGGGGGTGGTGGCGAGGAGCCACCAGGGGAGGCAGGGAGGGGAGCCAGTCGTGGACGACGCCACGGAACCGATCCGGCGCTGGGAGTCGGGAGCCCTCGCACACGCGGTGACGGACCCTTTCGGCCAGGGCCCGCTGCCCTGGCTGCGGGGCAGGCAGACCTACTTCAGCGAGACGGGCCGCCTGGTGCCGTGGTACGTGGACCACGGCCCGGCCTCGGGCGCCACCGGCGCCACCGGCCCCGGCCATATCCCCTCCCCCCGGACCGCCGACGACGTACACCGCCAGATCAAGGGCTTCACCTCCGCCTCCGCCGCCGCCCCCGGCGAGGCCATCGACTTCCGGGTCACCGTCGACCCGCCCCAGCAGTTCAGCGTGGACGTCTACCGCATCGGCCACTACGGCGGCGACGGCGCCGCCAAGATGACCAGCAGCCCGCGGCTGGCCGGCATCGTCCAGCCGCCCCCGCTCGCCGCCGACCGCACCGTCTCCTGCCACCACTGGTGGCTGTCCTGGCGGCTCCAGATCCCCTCGTACTGGAACTCCGGCGCGTATGTCGCCGTGCTGACCACCGCCGACGGCTACCGCAACCACATCCCGTTCACCGTCCGCGACACCCACCCCGCCGATCTCCTCCTCGTCCTCCCGGACATCACCTGGCAGGCCTACAACCTCTACCCGGAGGACGGCCGGACCGGCGCCAGCCTCTACCACGCGTGGGACGAGCACGGCCGGCTGCTCGGCGAGTCGCGGGCGGCGGTCACGGTCTCCTTCGACCGGCCGTACGCGGGCGCCGGGCTGCCGCTGCACGTGGGCCACGCGTACGACTTCATCCGCTGGGCCGAGCGGATGGGCTACGACCTCGCGTACGCCGAGACCCGCGATCTGCACGCGGGCCGCATCGACCCGAGCCGCTACCGCGGCCTGGTCTTCCCCGGCCATGACGAGTACTGGTCGGCCCCGCTGCGGCGCACCGTCGAGGCGGCCCGCGACGGCGGCACCTCGCTGGTCTTCCTCTCCGCCAACACCATGTACTGGCAGGTCGGCCTCGTACCGTCGCCCTCCGGCCCGGACCGCCTGCTGACCTGCCACAAGCGCCGCGGCCCCGGCCGCTCCGCGCTGTGGCGGGAGACGGCGCCCGAGCAGCAGCTGCTGGGCATCCAGTACGCGGGCCCGGTGTCCGAGCCGACCCCGCTGATCGTGCGGAACACGAGCCACTGGCTGTGGGAGGCGACCGGCGCGGACGAGGGCGACGAGCTGCCCGGCCTGGTCGCGGGCGAGGCCGACCGCTACTTCCCGCGCACCTGCCTGCCCGCGCACCTGCGCCGGATCCTGCTCGCCCACTCCCCGTACCGGGACGCCCAGGGGGTCAGCCGGCATCAGGACACCTCGCTGTACCGCGCGCCCAGCGGAGCCCTGGTCTTCGCCTCCGGCACCTTCGCGTGGACCCCGGCGCTGGACCGGCCCGGCCACACCGACGTGCGGGTGCAGCGGGCCACCGCCAACCTCCTGGACCGCATCTGCAAACGGGGCTGAAGGCGCAGGCCACGCCGGGTGTGCCCCACGTCGGCCGCGGGGTGGGGCGTGGGGCAGAATCGTGGGGCTTGGACAAACCCACCAGGAGGAACCGTGTCCGGATTCGTGGAGAAGCCCGAGCCGGTGGAGGTGCCGGGCCTTGTGCATCTGCACACAGGCAAGGTGCGCGACCTCTACCGGAACGAGAAGGGCGACCTCGTCATGGTCGCCAGCGACCGGATGTCCGCGTACGACTGGGTGCTGCCGACCGAGATCCCCGACAAGGGCAGGGTCCTCACCCAGCTCTCCCTGTGGTGGTTCGACCAGCTGATCGACGTCGTGCCGCACCACGTCCTGTCCACCGAGGTGCCCGAGGGCGCCCCCGCCGACTGGGCGGGCCGCACGCTGGTGTGCCGGTCGCTGAGCATGCTCCCGGTGGAGTGCGTGGCCCGCGGCTATCTGACCGGCTCGGGCCTGGCCGAGTACCGGGAGAGCCGCACGGTCTGCGGGATCGCCCTGCCCGAGGGGCTGGCCGACGGCTCCGAGCTGCCCTCCCCGATCTTCACCCCGGCCACCAAGGCCGAGGTCGGCGAGCACGACGAGAACGTGCCGTACGAGGAGGTGGCCCGCCGGGTCGGCGCCGAGACCGCCGCGCATCTGCGCCAGGCCACGCTCGCGGTCTACAACCGGGGCCGCGACATCGCGCGCGATCGGGGCATCATCCTCGCCGACACCAAGTTCGAGTTCGGTTATGCGGATGCCGAGGGGGGCGGGGACGAGCAGCAGCTGGTCCTCGCCGACGAGGTGCTGACCCCCGACTCCTCCCGCTTCTGGCCCGCCGACCAGTGGCAGCCGGGGCGCCCGCAGCCCTCGTTCGACAAGCAGTTCGTCCGCGACTGGCTGGCCTCCCCGGCCTCCGGCTGGGACCGCCACGGCGAGCAGCCGCCGCCCCCGCTGCCGGAGGAGATCGTGGAGCGGACGCGGGCGAAGTACGTGGAGGCGTACGAGCGGCTGACCGGCACCCGCTGGTCCTGACAACGGCGAAGGCCCTGGCCGATATGGCCAGGGCCTTCTTCAACAGAGCGGACGACGAGGCTCGAACTCGCGACCTCAACCTTGGCAAGGTTGCGCTCTACCAACTGAGCTACGTCCGCATGCGCCGGTCTCTTCCGTCCGGATTCGGGATGGATTCCGTCCGACGCGCCTCCACTATAACCAAACCCGCGACGGGGGAACTACCTCGTTCCCCACGCGGGCCCGGTTCCCGCCATCAGGCGACGTCGTACGGCCGGAACTGGACGCTGATCCGCGGCCCCGCGGCCCGGGTGCTCTTGGGGATCGCATGCTCCCAGGTCCGCTGGCAGGAGCCGCCCATCACGATCAGATCGCCGTGCCCGAGCGGCTGCCGCACGGTGGCCCCGCCGCGGCGCGGGCGCAGCACGAGATCGCGCGGCACGCCCACGGACAGGATCGCGACCATGGTGTCCTCGCGTGCGCCCCGGCCGATCCGGTCGCCGTGCCAGGCCACGCTGTCCCGGCCGTCCCGGTAGTAGCAGAGCCCGGCCGTGGTGAACGGTTCCCCCAGCTCGGCGGCGTAGTGCACGGAGAGCGCGGTCCGCGCCTCGTCCAGGACGGGGTGCGGCAGCGGGTCGTCGGCGCCGTAGAAGGCGAGCAGCCGCGGCACGTCCACGACCTGGTCGTACATATGCCGCCGCTCCGCCCGCCAGGGCACCTCGTCGGCGAGGCGCGCGAACAGGGCGTCGGCCCCGCTCAGCCACCCGGGCAGCAGATCGATCCAGGCCCCGTCGCCGAGCACCGTCCTGTGAATATCGCCCAGCGGGCCGAGACGGATGTCGTCGGCCTGGTCGAAGAGCGAGCCCTGGAGGTACGGGAGCATGCGTCAAGGGTAACCGGCTAACCGAATATCTGTGCGATTTGATCGTTCGGGGGATCTGGGCTCAGATCCAGCCGCGCTCGCGCGCCATCCGGGCCGCCGCGTGGCGGTTCTCGGCCGGGATCTTGGACGCGGCCGAGGACAGGTAGTTACGGACCGTCCCCTGCGACAGCGCGGCCCGCTGGGCGATCTCCGCGATGGACGCGCCGTCCGCCGCCAGCTCCAGCAGCTCCGCCTCCCGCGCGGTCAGCGGGGAGTCGCCCGCGCTGATCGCGTCGGCCGCCAGATCGGGGTCGATATAGCGGTTGCCGCCGTGGACGGTGCGGATGATCTCGGCGAGGCGCTGCGCCGACGCGGTCTTGGGCAGGAAGCCCCGTACCCCGGCCTCCAGCGCCCGCTTGAGGTGGCCCGGGCGGCCGTGGCTGGTCACGATCATGGACCGGCAGCCGGGCAGCTCGGATCGCAGGGAGGCGGCCACCGACACCCCGTCCGCCCCCGGCATCTGCAGATCCAGCACCGCCACGTCGGGCCGGTGCGCCCGGGCCATCGCCAGCGCCTCGGGCCCGGACGCGGCCTCCGCGACCACCAGCAGATCCTCTTCGAGGGACAGCAGGGCGGCCAGGGCGCCCCGGATCAGATGCTCATCGTCCGCGAGCAGCACCCGGATCGCGGATGTCCCGCTCATACGCCGCCCCTCTCGCCGCGCTCCACCAGCGGGAGTTCGGCCCGCAGCCGGTACGTCCCGCCCTCCCCGGGGCCGGACCACAGCGTGCCGCCCAACGGCACCAGCCGCTCCCGCAGCCCCTTGAGCCCGTTGCCCGAGGTACCGGACACGCGCGGCCCGGCCTCCGACACCCCGTCATTCTCCATGACCAGCACCGCCGTACGGGCCCCGTCCGCCGCCCGCCCCATCCGGACCCGTACCGTGCACCGGGCCGCCTCCGCGTGGCGCAGGACGTTGGTCGTGCCCTCGCGCACCACCCACCCCAGCGCCGACCGCACCGCCGCCGGCAGCTCCGCGCCCTCGCCTTCGTCCGGGATCCGGTAGTCGACGCGGCAGTCGACCCGGGCCGCCCGCAGCACCGACCGCGCTCCGGCCAGCTCCACCTGTAGATCCGCCTCCCGATAGCCGCGCACCACGTCCCGGATCTCGCGCTGCGACTCCTGCGCGATCCGCTGCACCTCCACCATCTGCTCGGCGGCCTCCGGCCGCCCGCGCCGCGCCAGGTGGACCGCGAGCTCGCTCTTGAGCGCGATCACCGCGAGGTTCCGGCCCATCACATCGTGCAGATCGCGGCCGAATCGCAGCCGCTCCTCCGCCACCGCGAGCCGCGCCTGCACCTCGCGGCTCGCGTCCAGCTCCCACATCACCACCAGCACCCAGGTCGAGCTGCGGACCGAGAACAGGGACAGGGAGGCCATGAGGAACACCGCGGCGACGGACGCCACCGACATGAAGGAATCCACCCCCAAGGCGGCCGTCGCCCCGAACAGCGCGGCGCCGAGCCCCGCGTGTACCAGCGTGAAGGCGCGGATGGACAGCAGCAGGGACCACGCGATGGAGAACGGCAGCGTGCTCAGCGTCGCCGCCGTGACGACCGCCGTCCGGTCCCGCGGCTGATCGGCCAGGGTCAGGAGTGCCACCACGACGCCCAGCCCGGCGACCATCAGCACCGCGGCGAGCGCCATCAGCCCCCGTGGCACCGCACGCTCGCGCAGCCGGTGGTCGAGCCCCCGCCGCAGCAGGGGAAGTGACAGCGCGCACTGGGCCACTACCAGGGCGAGTTGCGTCCAGGCCAGCCCGTTCGCCGGCGGGTCCAGCCGCAGCCTGTGGGGCACCGGACCCGCCATGACGACGATCATGATCCAGGGCAGCGCGTACAGCGTCCACCGTGTGAACAGCTCCACGCGCACCTGCCGGCTGCGCCGCCGCCATCGGCGTATCACCAACCCCGCCCCCTCGTCCCCATGCCCCTGACGTCGCGGATCCACCGCAACCCGAGATCTGTCAGCGCCGCGGCTCCCACGGGAACCGCCGGCGCACGGTCCACCCTGCCAGGGCCGTCCAGGCCGCCGCCGTGACCAGGGCCGTCAGCACCTCGCCCACGCCCATCCCGCCCGTCCACCCGGCCCGTACGAGGTCGATCACCCGGGTCAGCGGCGCCCACTCGCACACCGCCGCCACCCGGTCCGGCATGACGTCGAGCGGTACGAACAGCCCCGAGGCCAGCATCGACACCAGCATCACCGGCATAGGCGTCAGCTGCGCCGACTCCGCGGTCTTGGTGAAGGCCGCGGTCGCGGCGGCCAGCGCGGCCATCAGGACCAGACCGGCCGCCACCCCGAGCACCGCCAGATGCGGCGCCTTCGGCACCGGCGCGTCCAGGGCCGGGCCCACCGCGGCGACCATCAGCACGCACTGCACCAGCCCCATCAGCACGGCGGGGAGCGCCGCCCCGGCGAGGATCTCCGGGTCGGTCGGCTCGCCGGCGCGCAGCCGCTTGAGGACCAGTTCCTCGCGCCGGATGACATAGACGCCGACGAGGTTCATATAGACGGCGAGGACCAGCGCCAGGCCGATCGAGCCGGGGAGGACCAGCGTGGCTAGGGACAGACCGGCCTTGTCGAGGTCGATGTCGCTGGTGAAGGTGGTCATGCTGAGGGTGAGCGAGCCGGGCAGCAGCAGGGCGTAGGTCAGCGCGGCCTTGTTCCGTACCAGCAGCGTCAGTTCAGCCCGGGCGAGCGAGGTGATGCGGGCGCGCGCGGTCGTGGTGCCGACGGTGTGGGTCGCGGTCCTCATGGTGTTCGTGGTGGTCATCGGGCGTTCCCCTCCGCCGTTTCCGTCTTCTCCAGGCCCTGGGCGATATGCAGAAACGCCTCCTCCAGCGACGCCGACCGGGCGTCCAGCCCGCCGAGTTCGAGCCCCTTGTCCCGCGCCCACACCAGCACCTCGGTCGCCGTGCGCTGAAGGTCCCGGGTGCGCAGCCGTACCGTCCGCCCGTCCGACTCGCGTTCGGCGGCGCCGAGTTGGGCGAGCGAGGGCAGGTCGGCGGGGGAGAGGGCGGCCGGGAGCGCGAAGGAGAGCTGCGAGGGCCGCTCGGCCACGATGTCCGCGACCCGCCCGGAGGCGGCGATCCGCCCCTCGTGCATGATCGCGAGCCGGTCGGCCAGCGACTCGGCCTCCTCCAGATAGTGCGTGGTCAGCAGCACCGTGGTGCCCTGGTCCCGCAGGGCGCGCACCAGCTCCCAGGTCTCGCGCCGCCCCTCCGCGTCGAGGCCGGTCGTCGGCTCGTCGAGGAAGAGCACCTCCGGGCGGCCGAGCAGGGCGAGCGCCAGGTCCAGGCGGCGGCGCTCCCCGCCGGAGAGCATCTTGACCCGTACGTCCCGGCGCCGGGCAAGGCCCACCAGCTCCAGGGCCTCGCCGACGGGCCGTGCCCCGCTGGTGCACCCGGCCCACAGCCGTACGGTCTCGCTCACGGTCAGCTCGGACGGAAAGCCCCCCTCCTGGAGCATCACCCCGATCCGCGGCCGGACCTCGGCCCGCTCGCGGTACGGGTCGTGGCCCAGCACCCGCACCCGGCCGCCGGTCGGGGCGGCCAGGCCTTCCAGCAGTTCGACGGTGGAGGTCTTCCCGGCGCCGTTCGTGCCCAGCAGCGCGAACAGCTCGCCGTACTCCACCGAGAAGGAGACGCCGCGCACGGCCTCGAAGCCCTGGGCTGAGGAAGGGCCGGGTGTGCGCCCGTACCTGCGCCGAAGTTCTGTGACGTCTATCGCGCTGTCGCCCAGCGCACTGTCCCCGAGATCCATGTCTTCAGGTTTCCGGCGGCCCCGGGGCGCGGGTAGTGCGGGCTGTCATGGGCCCGGATGACAAATGTCAGCAGGAGCGAGAGTCCACAAGACCATAAAAGCCCTGAGGCGCCGGTCGATTCGACCGGCGCCTCAGGGCCATGGAGCGGACGACGAGATTCGAACTCGCGACCCTCACCTTGGCAAGGTGATGCTCTACCAACTGAGCCACGTCCGCATGCATCCGACTGGCTTTCACCAATCGGCGCGACCATCACTCTACCCCATCCACCGAAGTGGTCGAGGCGAAGATGAGAGCGGGTGACAGGGATCGCACACTGCGCCTCCCCCTTGGAAAGGGGGCGCTCTACTACTGAGCTACACCCGCGTGGCATCCGATCGACCCTGGCCGATCGGCGTGTCCATCACCCTACCCGATCCACCGGAGTGGTTCGGCAGGGGGATGAGAGCGGGTGACAGGGATTGCACACTGCGCCTCCCTCTTGGAAAGAGGGCGCTCTACTACTGAGCTACACCCGCGCGTTCCTCGGGGTTTGCCTTCCGGCCTCGCCCCTCGGCGTGATCCAGACTCTAGCGGATCACCTGGGTGGGTGTGCAACTCGGCGATGAGGGGGGCTCAGTTCGACGCGTTGAACGCCTCGTAGACCTTCTTGGGGATCCGGCCGCGCGGCGGGACCTCCATGCCGTGCGACCGCGCCCAGGCGCGGACCGCGGCCGGGTCGGGGGCGACGGAGGTGCGGCGGTAGGCCTTGCCGGAGCGGGACCGCTTGCGGCCCGCTTCCACGTAGGGCTCGAGAAGGCCGCGGAGTTTCTCCGCATTGGCAGCGTTGAGGTCGATCTCGTACGCCTTGCCGTCAAGTCCGAACGAGACCGTCTCCGCCGCCTGACCGCCTTCGATGTCGTCGGAGAGCGTGACTACTACGCGCTGCGCCACGGGATATCGGTCCTTTCGGGCTGCATCGATGCGTTGACGTGCAAAGATGGCAGCTGTCCTGTTGTTAGTGAACAATGCCTTTTCATTTGTACAGCGGCAGGCATTACATTGTGAAGCCCCACTAATTTTGTCCGCGTGTCACGCCGCAATCGGGACCATACGTTTTTCCTGGAACTTTCCCCAGTGGATGCCGCCGCCGATGCTTAAACGTGACGCAAGGCCAGCCTTATCTACTCGCGTAGACTTTTCTGCGGGGTAGGCTTGGCTCACCGCCTTACGCACCAGCACCACACCACCGGGAGTGCCAGTGGCACGCGTCGTAGTCGACGTCATGCTCAAGCCGGAGATCCTCGACCCTCAGGGACAGGCGGTGCAGCGCGCGCTGCCCCGTCTCGGTTTCGAGGGGATCGCCGACGTCCGTCAGGGCAAGCGCTTTGAACTCGAGGTGGAGGGCCCGGTCGACGACGCCGCCCTCGCCCGTATCCGCGAGATCGCGGAGACCTTTCTCGCCAACACCGTGATCGAGGACTTCACCGTGCGGATCGAGGCCGACCAGGCCGCCGACTCCGCCCTCGCCGCGAAGGCGGAGTCGTGACCGTACGCGTCGGAGTCGTCACCTTCCCCGGCACGCTCGATGACCGCGACACCCAGCGCGCGGTCCGCGTCGCCGGGCTGGAGGCCGTGCCGCTGTGGCACCGCGACAAGGACCTCAAGCAGGTCGACGCGGTCGTGCTGCCCGGGGGCTTCTCGTATGGCGACTATCTGCGGGCCGGAGCGATCTCCCGCTTCTCCCCGGTAATGGAGTCGGTGATCGAGCAGGCGAAGGCGGGCATGCCCGTGCTTGGCATCTGCAATGGCTTCCAGGTTCTCACCGAGACTCATCTGCTGCCCGGTGCGATGCTGCGGAACAACCATCTGCACTTCATCTGTCGTGATCAAAAGTTGCGAGTGGAAAACGCCGAGACCGCCTGGACCCGCTCCTACGAGCAGGGTCAGGAGATCAACATCCCGCTCAAGAACATCGACGGCCGCTATGTGGCCGACGAGCGGGTTCTGGATGAACTAGAAGCCGAGGGCCGCGTCGTCTTCCGTTACAGAGGCGGGGGGCTTGGGGGGTACCCCCCCAAAGAGCGCAGCAATCCCAATGGCTCGCTGCGCGACATCGCCGGTATCACCAACGAGGCGGGCAATGTCGTCGGCCTCATGCCGCACCCCGAGCATGCCGTCGAGCCGCTGATCGGCACCGGCCGTACCGACGGGCTCGGATTCTTCACCTCGATCCTCAAGAGGCTGGTCGACGCATGACCCTCGATACCGTCAAGCACGCCGCGCAGACCCCGGACGTCCAGCAGCCCTGGGCCGAGCTCGGCCTCAAGCAGGACGAGTACGAGCGCATCCGCGCCATCCTCGGCCGCCGCCCGACCGGCGCCGAGCTCGCCATGTACTCCGTCATGTGGTCCGAGCACTGCTCGTACAAGTCGAGCAAGGTCCATCTGCGGCAGTTCGGCGACAAGGCTCCGGCCTCCGACGCGCTGCTCGTCGGCATCGGCGAGAACGCGGGCGTGGTCGACGTCGGCCAGGGCTACGCGGTCACTTTCAAGGTCGAGTCGCACAACCACCCCTCCTACATCGAGCCGTACCAGGGCGCGGCCACCGGCGTGGGCGGCATCGTCCGCGACATCCTCGCCATGGGCGCCCGCCCGGTCGCCGTGATGGACCCGCTGCGGTTCGGCGCGGCCGACCACCCCGACACCAAGCGGGTGCTGCCCGGCGTGGTCGCTGGCATCGGCGGCTACGGCAACTGCCTGGGTCTGCCCAACATCGGCGGCGAGGTCGTCTTCGACCCCTGCTACCAGGGCAACCCGCTGGTCAACGCGCTCTGCGTGGGTGTCATGAAGCACGAGGACATCCACCTCGCCAAGGCCTCGGGCACGGGCAACAAGGTCATCCTCTACGGCGCCCGCACCGGCGGCGACGGCATCGGCGGCGTGTCCGTGCTGGCCTCCGAGACGTTCGACGACACAAAGCCCACGAAGCGCCCCGCCGTCCAGGTCGGCGACCCCTTCCAGGAGAAGCTGCTCATCGAGTGCACCCTGGAGATCTTCAAGGAGAACCTGGTCGCCGGCATCCAGGACCTCGGCGGCGCCGGGCTCTCCTGCGCCACCAGCGAGCTGGCCTCGGCCGGCTCCGGCGGCATGCGGGTCGAGCTGGACACCGTGCCGCTGCGCGACGCGACCCTCTCGCCCGAGGAGATCCTCATGAGCGAGTCGCAGGAACGCATGTGCGCGATCGTCGAGCCCGACAAGGTCGACCGCTTCCTGGAGATCTGCGAGAAGTGGGACGTCATCGCCACCGTCATCGGTGAGGTCACCGAGGGCGAGCGGCTGGAGATCTTCTGGCACGGCGAGCAGATCGTCGACGTCCCGCCGCGCACGGTGGCCCACGAGGGCCCGGTGTACGAGCGCCCGTACGCCCGCCCGGAGTGGCAGGACGCCCTCCAGGCCGACGACGCGGGCAAGCTGCCGCGCCCGGCGACCCCCGCCGAGCTGCGCGAGCAGGTCCTCAAGGTGGTCTCCGCCCCGAACCAGGCGTCCAAGTCCTGGATCACCGACCAGTACGACCGCTTCGTCCAGGGCAACACGGTCCTCGCCCAGCCCGAGGACTCCGGCATGGTCCGCGTCGACGCGGAGACCGGCCTCGGCGTCGCGGTCGCCACGGACGGCAACGGCCGCTACGCCAAGCTCGACCCGTACGCGGGCGCACAGCTCGCGCTGGCCGAGGCGTACCGCAATGTCGCGGCCTCCGGTGCCAAGCCGCTGGCGATCTCCGACTGCCTGAACTTCGGCTCGCCCGAGGACCCGGCGGTCATGTGGCAGTTCGCCGAGGCCACCCGTGGCCTGGCCGACGGCTGTCTGACCCTGGGCACCCCGGTCACCGGCGGCAATGTCTCCCTCTACAACCAGACCGGGGACGTGGCCATCCACCCGACGCCGGTGGTCGCCGTCCTCGGCGTGATCGACGATGTGGCGCGCCGCACCCCGATCGGCTTCGCGGACGAGGGCCATCTGCTGTACCTGCTCGGCGACACCGAGGAGGAGTTCGGCGGCTCGGCCTGGTCGCAGACCGTCCATGACCACCTCGGCGGGCTGCCGCCGCGGGTGGACCTGGAGCGCGAGCGGCTGCTCGGCGAGATACTGATCTCGGCCTCGCGCGACGGCATGGTCGACGCGGCACACGACCTGTCCGACGGCGGTCTGATCCAGGCCCTCGTCGAGTCGTGCCTGCGCGGCGGCAAGGGCGCCCGGATCGTGGTGCCCGATGGCCTCGACCCGTTCGTCTTCCTGCTGTCGGAGTCGGCGGGCCGGGCCGTGGTGGCCGTTCCGCGCAGCGAGGAAGTCCGCTTCAACGACATGTGCGGGGCGCGGGGGCTTCCGGCGGCCCGGATCGGTGTGGTGGACGGGGACGCGATCGACGTCCAGGGCCAGTTCTCCGTGCCGCTGGCGGAGCTCAAGGAGGCTCACGAGGCGACGATCCCGGGCCTGCTCGCCTGAGACCTGAAACTCGCCTGAGACCTGAAAACCTGAGACATGAAATAAGCCCCGTTCCCTGCCGTCACACAGGGAGCGGGGCCGTCTCGTGGGGCCGTCTCGTTGGGTCGAGGGGTGTCCGGTCAGCGCCAGAACGCGTTCGAGGCGTCAATGTCCTCGTGGCACTCGTCGATGTCGCTGATCTTCCCGCCGACGATCGTGAAGAACAGGCCTTCCTTCATGTCGAGGCCGCGGTCGTCGCGCGCCGCGCGGCAGCGGTGGACGGAGATCACGTGGCCGCGCCCGTCGGCCGTCAGCGTCTCGAGTTCGACGCGCAGGGTGCCGCTGGTGACGTCGTATTGCCGGCGGTACAGCTGGACGCAGGCCTCGCGGCCCTTGTGGTGGCCGGATATGGAGCTGTCGCCGGGAATGTGGTGGGTCACATCGGCGGTCAGCAGCCCGGCCAGGGTGTCCATGTCGCCGCGTGTGAACGCTTCGTAGCCGCGGCGGACCAGGGCGCAATCCGGGTGCTCAGCCATGGCGTTTCACGCCTTTCGTGCTGATTTCTCTCACCTTCTCTTCCATCCTCTGCCGCCGCCCCCGGGCTGTCCATCCCCTGGATAGGCTCGGCCGCATGCCTCCCCGCGCCCGCGCCCGTACCTATGACCTGGCCAAGACGCGCGCCGCCGTGGCCGCGCAGTTCGAGCACGTACGGGACGCGGTGCGCGGCCTGGACGAGGCGCGGCTGGGCGCGCCGACCCGGCTCGGGGGCTGGACGGTCCGCGAGCTGGTGGCGCATCTGTCGATGGCGGTGGGGGCGGTCGTCCGCCACCTCGAGCAGCCCGCGCCGCCCGCGCGCGAGGTCACCGTCACCGGCTGGGTGGCCGCGATGGCGGCGCGCGCCGGGGACATCGACGACGACACCCGCGCGCTGGCGGCGAGCGCCGAGCCGGCCGAGCTGCTGGACCGCGCCGCCGCGCGCTTCGCCGAGCTCGTGCCCGAGGCCCCCGGCGACCGGCTCCTGGCCGCCCGGGTGGGGGCGATGCGGCTCGACGACTTCCTCGTCACGCGCTGTGTCGAGCTGGTCGTCCACACCGACGACCTGGCGGACGCGCTGGGGGCCTCCCTCCTGTACGACCGCCAGGCCCTGGCCGCCGCCACGCGCCTGCTCGCCGACGCGCTCGCGGCGAAGGCGCCCGGGGGCTCGGTCGAGGTCCGCGTCCCGCCGTACGCGGTCGTGCAGTGCGTCGAGGGCCCGCGGCACACCCGCGGCACGCCCCCGAACGTCGTCGAGACGGCCCCGCTGACCTGGATCCGGCTCGCCACGGGCCGGCTGGACTGGCACCAGGCGGTCGAGGTGGCCGACGTCACAGCCAGCGGCGAGCGGGCGGACCTCGCGCCGTACCTGCCGCTCCTGGGCTGACGGGGCGGCGTCCCAGAGCGTCGCGGGGCCTTCCGGAAGGCCTTCCGGGAATGTGACTTACGCCCCCCTCGCGGTCCCTCGTTCGGAGGTGCTCCGGAACTGGCCTAGACTCGATCCCGTGCCACGTGGTGACGGACGACTCAGCCACGACCTGCTCCCCGGCGAGAAGGGCCCCCAAGACGCCTGTGGCGTCTTCGGAGTCTGGGCTCCGGGCGAAGAGGTCGCCAAACTCACCTATTTCGGGCTGTACGCACTGCAGCACCGCGGACAGGAGTCCGCGGGCATCGCGGTGAGCAACGGCTCCCAGATCCTGGTCTTCAAGGACATGGGCCTGGTCTCCCAGGTCTTCGACGAAACCTCTCTCGGCTCTCTCCAGGGCCACATCGCGGTCGGTCACGCCCGCTACTCCACCACCGGTGCCTCGGTGTGGGAGAACGCGCAGCCGACCTTCCGCGCGACCGCCCACGGCTCGATCGCGCTGGGCCACAACGGAAACCTGGTCAACACCGCCCAGCTCGCCGAGATGGTCGCGGCGCTGCCCCGGGGCAACGGACGCGCCACCCAGGTCGCCGCGACCAACGACACCGACCTGGTCACCGCCCTGCTCGCGGGGCAGGTCGACAAGGACGGCAAGGCGCTGACCGTCGAGCAGGCGGCTCCGATCGTGCTGCCCGAAGTCAAGGGCGCTTTCAGCCTTGTCTTCATGGACGAGAAGACGCTCTACGCGGCCCGTGACCCGCAGGGCGTCCGCCCACTGGTCCTCGGCCGCCTGGAGCGCGGCTGGGTGGTGGCCTCCGAGACCGCCGCCCTGGACATCGTCGGCGCGTCGTTCATCCGGGAGATCGAGCCCGGCGAGCTGGTCGCGATCGACGAGAACGGGCTGCGTTCGACGATCTTCGCCGAGCCGCGCCCCAAGGGCTGCGTCTTCGAGTACGTCTATCTGGCCCGCCCGGACACCGACATCGCCGGCCGGAACGTCTACCTGTCCCGGGTGGAGATGGGCCGTCGGCTGGCCGCCGAGGCCCCGGCCGACGCGGACCTGGTGATAGCCACCCCGGAGTCCGGCACTCCGGCCGCCGTGGGCTACGCGGAGGCCAGCGGGATCCCGTACGGCTCGGGGCTGGTCAAGAACTCGTATGTGGGCCGGACCTTCATCCAGCCCTCGCAGACCATCCGCCAGTTGGGTATCCGGCTCAAGCTGAACCCGCTGAAGGAGGTCATCCGGGGCAAGCGCCTGGTGGTCGTCGACGACTCGATCGTCCGCGGCAACACCCAGCGCGCGCTCGTGCGGATGCTGCGCGAGGCCGGGGCGGCGGAGGTGCACATCCGCATCAGCAGCCCGCCCATCAAGTGGCCCTGCTTCTTCGGCATCGACTTCGCGACCCGCGCCGAGCTGATCGCCAACGGGCTGTCGGTCGAGGAGATCGGCAAGTCGCTGGGCGCGGACTCGCTCGCGTACATCTCCACGGACGCCATGATCGAGGCGACCACGATCGCCAAGCCGAACCTGTGCCGGGCCTGCTTCGATGGTGAGTACCCGATGGAGCTCCCGGACCCCGAGCTGCTCGGCAAGCACCTCCTGGAGGCCGAGACGCAGGCTCCGGTCCGCAGCGACGCGGACGGTGTCGCCACGCTGACCGCGGGCGTCGGCGGGGCGGACGCGCTGCGGCGTCCGTAGGCGGCCGATCGTCAGGCGGCCGGCCGTAGCGGGCCGGCCGTGGCGGATCGGCCGTACGAGTGCGCGCGGAGAGCGCCGAAGAGCCCCCTTTACATCACCACCACACGAAAGATCTCAACGTCATGTCTGAGCCTTCCCCGGGCGCGGCCGGGTCCACGTACGCGAGCGCGGGCGTCGACATCGAGGCGGGCGACCGCGCGGTCGAGCTGATGAAGGAGTGGGTGAAGAAGGCCACCCGGCCCGAGGTCGTGGGTGGCCTCGGCGGCTTCTCCGGGCTCTTCGACGCCTCCGCCCTCAAGCGCTACGAGCGGCCGCTGCTGGCCTCGGCCACCGACGGGGTCGGTACCAAGGTGGACCTCGCGCGCCGGATGGGGGTCTACGACACCATCGGCCGCGATCTGGTCGGCATGGTCGTGGACGACCTGGTGGTCTGCGGCGCCGAGCCGCTGTTCATGACCGACTACATTTGCGTCGGCAAGGTGTATCCGGAGCGGGTCGCCGCCATCGTCAAGGGCATCGCCGAGGGGTGTGCGCTGGCGGGCTGTGCGCTGGTGGGCGGCGAGACCGCCGAGCACCCGGGGCTGCTGGGCCCCGACGAGTTCGATGTGGCCGGCGCCGGCACGGGCGTGGTCGAGGCCGACCGGGTGCTGGGCGCGGATCGCATCCGGACGGGTGACGCCGTGATCGCCATGGAGTCGTCCGGACTTCACTCGAACGGGTACTCACTCGTCCGCCATGTGCTCTTCGAGCGGGCCGGCTGGTCGCTGGAACGGGAGGTTCCGGAGCTTGGCCGGACGCTGGGGGAGGAGCTGCTCGAGCCGACCCGGATCTACTCGCTGGACTGTCTGGCCCTCACCCGGACCACCGAGGTGCACGCCTTTTCGCACATCACCGGCGGCGGGCTCGCGAACAACCTCGCGCGGGTCGTCCCGGACGGGCTGCACGCGGTGGTCGACCGCGCCACCTGGACCCCGGGCCCGGTCTTCGGCCTGGTCGGGACGGTGGGCTCGGTCGAGCGGGCGGAGCTGGAGAAGACCCTGAACATGGGCGTGGGCATGATCGCCGTCGTGCCCGGGGAGTCGGTCGACGTGGCGCTGGCCACACTCGCGGACCGTGGCGTCGACGCCTGGGTCAGCGGCGAGATCGTCGAGCGGACCGCCGGGCACGACGGGGCCGTGTCCATGATCGGCGACTACGCGGGCTGATCGTGGCTTGGGCGGCTGCGGGGACAGCACAGAAGCCGGTCCGAGGCGGGTGCCCCGGACCGGCGGAGGTGCGGCTCGCAGCCGAGCGCCTGAAACGACCTGAAATGAATGGTCAGGCGCGACGACGTTGCGCGGACGGACCCGACTGTTCGTCGGCGTCGTCCTCGTCCTCGTCGTCGTTGTACAGATCCGCGTACTGTGCGTACGGGTCGTTGTCCAGCTCATCTTCTTCGAACGGCTCGCCATTCGGCGGCTGGTTCGATGTCGATGCGCCCAGCTCCTCGGCCAGGCGTGAGAGGTCCGTCCCACCGCTGTTGTACTTCAGCTGGCGGGCGACCTTCGTCTGCTTGGCCTTGGCCCGGCCGCGCCCCATGGCTCGACCCCCTCAACGACGGGGCTCGACGGCCCCAGAGTCTTGACACGCGTTCACGTTCATAATTCGGAGCGGACTCTCGAAAGAGAACCCGGCCCGTAGGGCTTCAACGGTACCTGCTTCTGTGGCCATACGGTACGTCGCCCGCGTGACGTGCCACTCCGCACAACCCGCGGGCAGCCCCGTACCCGCTGGTCAGCTGCGATTTTAACGTGTCCCGGACGCCGACCCGCCGACAGGCCGTGAGGGATCTCTCCCCGATGGCCCCGTACGGCCCCGTATGCGCTCCGTACGGGCCCCGGGCGGGCCCCGGACGGCACGAGGCCGTACGGGGCCCGATACGCCGTCAGACGCGACCGCCAGGCGCGGTGGCCGAGTCCGGCGGGCGCGGGTGGCGGCTATGCGTGGCGGGCCTCCGCCATGCGCTGTTCGGCCAGCCGGTCGGCGGCCGCGGCGGGCGGGATTCCATCGGTCTGTGCCCGATCGAATATGGCCAGCGTCGTGTCGAAGATCTTGGCCGCCTTGGCCTTGGCCCGGTCGAAGTCGAAACCGTGCAGTTCGTCCGCGACCTGGATCACACCGCCGGCGTTCACCACATAGTCCGGGGCGTAGAGGATTCCCCGGTCGGCGAGGTCCTTCTCGACCCCGGGGTGGGCCAGCTGGTTGTTGGCGGCCCCGCACACCACGCGCGCGGTCAGCGCGGGCACGGTGGCGTCGTCGAGCGCGCCGCCGAGCGCGCACGGAGCGTAGACGTCGAGGTCGGCGCGGATCAGGGCATCGGTGTCCGCGACGGCCGTCACCTGAGGGTGGCGGGCGCGGACCCGCTCGACGGACTCGGCCCGCACATCCGTGACCACGACCTCGGCGCCGTCCTCCAGCAGGTGCTCGACGAGGTGGTGGCCGACCTTGCCGACACCCGCGATGCCGACTCGGCGGCCGCGCAGCGCGGGCGCGCCCCAGGACGCCTGGGCGCTGGCCCGCATGCCCTGGAAGACGCCGTAGGCGGTGAGTACGGAGGAGTCGCCCGCGCCGCCCGCGGAGGGGGAGCGGCCGGTGGTCCAGGGGCACTCGCGGGCGATGACGTCCATGTCGGCGACATACGTGCCGACGTCGCAGGCGGTGACGTAGCGGCCGCCGAGAGAGGCCACGAAGCGGCCGTAGGCCAGCAGCAGCTCTTCGGTCTTGAGCTGCTCCGGGTCGCCGATGATCACGGCCTTGCCGCCGCCGTGGTCGAGACCGGCCAGCGCGTTCTTGTAGGACATGCCGCGGGCGAGGTTGAGCGCGTCCATGACGGCCGCTTCTTCGGGGCGCGTCTCGGAGGCGTAGGCGTGGAAGCGGGTGCCGCCGAGGGCCGGGCCCAGGGCGGTCGAGTGGATGGCGATGACGGCCTTCAGACCGCTCGCCCGGTCCTGGCAGAGGAGGACTTCCTCATGGCCGCCCTGGTCGGAGGCGAAGAGCGTGGTGAGGGGGGACGAAGACCCCGGTACTGCGCTGCCCGTCGGACCGTCGACGCTGACGGTATGACGTACGTCGGTCACGGTGGTGACTCCCATATGCCGCGATGTGGCGCCCTCCGTGCTGGTGGGGAGGGCCGGTGGGCAAGAGAGTAAGCCCTTGGGGGCGACTCGGAACGGCAGGTCCGTCCCGAGTCCCGACGGCGGGCGGCGAGCCCCCGGGCCGGGCGTGGGACGATGCGGGCAGCCGGGGACAAGCAGCCCTCGGCGACCGTCTCGGCCTTGAGGGAGCGCGCGTGACCTTGGCGTCATCGGTGGTTGTCCCGTACGCGGCGTACCTGAGGGTCTACGAGCCGCTGGCGGCCTTTCCCGAGCCCGAACGCTCTCACTGGGCACGTTACGCCAAGCGCGACGATCTCCCGGGCGTCCAGGACGAGCTGCGGCGCTCGCTGGCCGACCTGCTGCCGGTGCCGCCCGTGGCGGTGCCCGTGCACGAGAGCAGCGACGCCTTCGTGGCGGTCGTGGACGGGGTCACCTGCGTCTGTCCGTGGCGCACCCGGCTGCGCGGCTGGCTGGCCCTGGAGGAGCTCACCGAGCAGCTCCCGGCGCCGCTGCTGGACGCCGTGCTGCCCCCGGTGGTGCGCCGGCAGGCGGCGGCGGACTACGAGCGGTGGCTGGAGCGCAACCCGGACGCCCGGCCGTGGATCAGATCGGCGACCTGGCATGTGCCGGTGCGCTGGTTCGTGCTCTTCGCGGACGACGAGCGCGAATACGATGACAAAGGAGGCAAGGGTGGCAAGGGGGATATGGGGGGCAAGGGAGACATGGAGGGCAAGGGGGAGGACGGGCCCCTGCTGCGCTACCGGACCCCCATGGTCCAGGCCAGGCGTCGAGTGGCGCGTGGCCTTAAGGTGCTCAAAGATGGTCTCGGCGAGGGTCCGCTGATCGACGGCCTGGTAGATGTTGGTCGGTGGCTCGAGGAATTCCACCCGCGTTCACTGGTCGAGCTCGACTACGGCGGCCTGGTGCACGCGGTGCCCCCGGGGCAGCTTGACGACGACCGCTCCGCCGCCGATGTGGCGGAGGGGCTCGCGGCGCTGCGCGACGGGGACGGGGAGCGGGCGGGGAGCGTGTACCAGCGGCTGACGGAGCGCTGGACGGCGGTCCGCGGCCGCCAGAGCGCGAGCTGAGACCGGACCGGGTCTCGGCCGGGACCGCGGGTACGGGGAAGCACGGCAGAACACGGGGAAGCACGGGGATGAACGGGGACACGGGGATGGCGTGGCGATGGCGCGCGCATGCGCGGGACACCAATGAGACCGATAAGACCGATAAGCGGGACAGCGCGGGACGGGCGGGACGTAGGTCCCGATCCGGGCCTTTGCCTCAATCGTGACCTAAAGCACTGACTTCGGGCCTTGCGGCAATCCCCCGCCCTCGTGTCAAAATAGGACAAGGAGTCCGGGAAGGGCTCCTTCCGCTCAAGTATGGGCGGAATCATCGGTATTGCACTCCTTGGCGGGGTCTGTTGCTCCTGATCCTGTTGTGACTGATCGTCACGGCCGTGTGACTGTCCGCTATGGCATGGTCCATCGTCTTCCGTCGAGGTTGAACACCTGAGAGGGCAATTCCATCGGTTTGGCCGACGGGGCTGGACAGATGGTGTAGTTGTAGTGCCGAGGACAAGCCGTTCGTCCTATAACCGACTCGGCCCGCGTCCGCCATTTCGGGCAACGTGGGTCAAGGTGCAGAATTTAGAGGAAAGAACCGTGATGGTTCGGTTCTCCCGAGGAGGCCGCTCATGACCGCTCGCACCCCTGATGCCGAGCCGCTGCTGACCCCGGCTGAGGTTGCCACGATGTTCCGCGTGGACCCGAAGACGGTCACGCGGTGGGCCAAGGCTGGCAAGCTCACGTCCATCCGCACGCTCGGAGGGCATCGGCGCTACCGCGAAGCGGAGGTCCGTGCGCTTCTGGCGGGCATCCCGCAGCAGCGCAGCGAGGCCTGAACAACCGCATAACCGGGCATTTTCCGGCCCCCCAGCTGGAAACAGCCCGTTTGGCTCCACTTGCTCCACTACGACTGGTGCCTGCCCCAACAGGCCCACGCCCGCTCGACAGGGGTGCGTCGTCGATCGCGCTGGACTCCGCCGGGTCCAGCGCGATCTTTTTATGCCCTGCTAGGGGTGCGCCGGGGGCTTGGTGACTCACCGGTAACACGTCGTGGCGCGATGTTGTGGGAGGGCCGGAACGGGTGGGCGGGTCGACCCGGAATCGCCCCTTCCGGAACCCTTCCGGGGCCTTGGGTGGGCGGTGCAATTGCACATATTAAATTGACTTGTTGTAGGACGGGTGTAAGTTCCCCCACTCCGCAAGCCCATTCGGTGACTCCCGTCACACCGCACAATGCTTGTCGCGTGCTTCGCAACTGCGGTAAGGGCTTACTGAGTTGCCGCCGAGTCGCCACCGGCCTCCCTGGAGCGGGAATCCGCCGCCGCGTCCCTCGCCGGTTCCATGGCGAGCCGCAGCAGCCGATGGCAGATAGGGCAGTGCCGGGTGAAGTGGCGGTAGCCCGTGGCGGCCGCCAGATGGGCGCGCAGCAGCGCCCTGGTTTCATGCCTCGCGGATGTCGTCATGTGCCGTACCTCCCGCGCGCGCCCCCATGTCGCCTTCTAGCTTGGGTACCCCTGGTACGTGCCGCCGTCAAGACACCGAAAGGCCCGGACCTCTGTACGGGTCCGGGCCTTTGCGCTGCGGTCCTGACGGGATTTGAACCCGCGGCCTCCACCTTGACAGGGTGGCGAGCACTCCAAACTGCTCCACAGGACCATACGGCTTGCGCCGTTTGGCTGCCGCGCTCTTTCGTGCGCTGCGGAGACAGACTCTACAGCAGGTCAGGGGGTGCGGTCGAACTCGCGCCCGGCGGCCGTACGGGGCGCTGTACGGCCGCCGGGCGGGGACCGTACAGCGCCGGGGCCCAGTGCCCGGCCGGAGCCCGGGAACGAGTCCCGAACGAGCCCCGGAGCGAGCCCAGAACGGGCCCTGGGGCACCCGTAAAGGCGCCCCAGGGCCCGTCTGGGCGACTTCCGGGCGTCCGGCCCGGTTTCCGGCCCAGGGATCCTCGCGCCCGCCTCCCCGCCCCCGCTACGCCGCGGCCACTACGGCGCGGCCGCGTCGATGGCCTTCACGATGCGCTTGTCGGAGATCGGATAAGCGGTGCCGAGGGCGTGCGCGAAATAGCTCACCCGCAGCTCCTCGATCATCCAGCGGATCTCCAGCGCCTCCTGAGGCACCGGCCGGCCCGCCGGGAACTGCTCCAGCAGCCACGCGTACTCGTCCCGCATCTCCTTGACCTTCGCCATCCGCGCCCGGTCCCGCTCGGCGTTGGTCGGGAGCTGCTGCAACCGCCGGTCGACGGCCACCAGATAGCGCATGAGGTCCGGCAGGCGGCGCACCCCGTGCGCGGTCACGAAACCGGGCTTGACGAGCCCCGCCAGCTGCTCCTTGACGTCCGCGAGGGACGCCAGCAGCACGGGGCTCGTGGTGGCCTTCAGCCGGCGCTCACAGGACTGCCAGGCCGCCAGCACCTCCTGGACTTTCCGCACGGTGTCCAGCGTCGCGTCCATGATGTCGGCCCGGACCCCGTCGAAGAGCTTGTGGAAGCCCTCCTCGTCCCACGCCGGGCCGCCGCGCGCCGCGATCAGCCGGTCGGCCGAGGCGGCGACACAGTCCTCGAAGAGGGCCTGCACGCTGCCGTGCGGGCTGCGCGAGAGCGCCAGCTTGGCCTGGTTGGACAGCTGGCCCTGGGCGAACTTGGCCGGGTTGGCGGGCAGTCCCAGCAGGATCAGCCGACGGGTGCCGCGCCACATCGCCTGCCGCTGCTCGGCCTCGGTGTCGAAGAGGCGCACGGCCACGGAGGCGCCCTCGTCCACGAGCGCCGGGTACGCCTTGACGGGCTGGCCCGCGCGGCGCGTCTCGAAGGTGCGCGGAAGCGTGCCGACCGCCCACCGGGTCAGGCCGGTGCGCTGCTCGATGCCGCCGCCCTCCTTGGAGGTCTCGAAGGCCTTGGAGATGGCGGCCCGGGTCTTGGGCTTCAGCCGCTGCTTCAGCGCCTCCAGGTCCTTGTCCTCGGCGAGTTTGCGGCGCCGCTCGTCGACCACCCGGAAGGTGATCTTGAGATGGCCGGGCACCTTGTCCGGGTCCCAGTCCTCCGGGTCGATCCGCACCCCGACCATCCGCTGCAGCTCGCGGGAGAGCGCGGCCGTCAGCGGCTCCTGGAGCGGCGCCGTGGTGTCCAGGAAGCGCTTGGCGTAGTTCGGCGCCGGAACGTAATTGCGGCGGATGGGCTTGGGCAGCGACCGGATCAGCTCGGTCACCAAGTCCTCGCGCAGCCCCGGGATCTGCCAGTCGAAGCCGTCCGGGGTGACCTGGTTGAGCACCTGGAGCGGAATGTGGACGGTGACGCCGTCCGCGTCCGTGCCCGGCTCGAACTGGTACGTCACCTTGAACTTGAGCTTCCCCTGACGCCAGGAGTCCGGATAGGCGTCCTTGGTGACGCCCGCCGCCCGCTCGTTGATGAGCATCGACTTCTCGAAGTTGAGAAGCTCGGCGGCACCCCCTCCTTCGTGTTGCTTGTGCTTCCACCAGGAGTCGAAATGCGCCCCGGACACGATGTGTTCGGGCAGCCGCTGATCGTAGAAGTCGAACAGCGTCTCGTCGTCCACGAGGATGTCGCGCCGCCGGGCGCGGTGTTCCAGCTCCTCCACCTCGCCCAGCAGTTTGCGGTTGTCGTGGAAGAACTGGTGGTGCGTGCGCCAGTCGCCCTCCACCAGGGCATTGCGGATGAACAGGTCCCGGCAGGTCTCCGGGTCGATCCGGCCGTAATTCACCTTCCGCTGGGCGACGATCGGCACGCCGTACAGCGTGACCCTCTCGTACGCCATCACGGCCGCCTGCTTCTGCTCCCAGTGCGGCTCGCTGTAGGTGCGCTTGACCAGATGCTCGGCAAGCGGCTCGATCCACTCCGGCTCGACCTTCGCGTTGACCCGCGCCCACAGCCGCGAGGTCTCCACGAGCTCGGCCGACATGACCCAGCGCGGCGGCTTCTTGAAGAGCGCCGAACCGGGAAAGACCGCGAACTTCGCGCTGCGCGCGCCCAGATACTCGTTCTTTCCTGCGTCCTTCCCGCCCTCCCCCCCGGCGTTCTTCAGACCGACGTGAGAGAGCAGCCCGGCCAGCAGCGACGTGTGGATGCGGTCCGGCGCCGCGTCCTGGCCGGACATCTCGATGGCGATGTCCATGGTCTTGGCGACCGTGCGCAGCTGGCTGTAGATGTCCTGCCATTCGCGTATGCGCAGGTAGTTGAGGAATTCCTGGCGGCACATCCGGCGGAACGCGGACGAGGACAGCTCCTTCTGCCGCTCCCTGATGTACTTCCACAGGTTGAGGAAGGCCAGGAAGTCGCTCGTCTCGTCCTTGAAGCGCGCGTGCTGCTGGTCGGCCTGCTGCTGCTTGTCGGAGGGCCGCTCGCGCGGGTCCTGGATGGACAGCGCCGCCGCGATCACCATGACCTCGCGGACACAGCCGTTGCGGTCGGCCTCCAGGACCATCCGGGCCAGCCGCGGGTCCACGGGCAGCTGGGCGAGCTTGCGGCCGACCGGGGTGAGCCGCTTGCGGGGGTCCTTCTGCGTGCCGTCCAGCGCGTGCAGCTCCTCCAGCAGCTGCACGCCGTCCTTGATGTTGCGCCGGTCCGGCGGGTCGATGAACGGGAACTTCTCGATGTCCCCGAGGCCGGCGGCGGTCATCTGGAGGATGACGGAGGCCAGGTTGGTCCGCAGGATCTCCGCGTCGGTGAACTCCGGGCGGGTCAGGAAGTCGTCCTCGGCGTACAGCCGGATACAGATGCCGTCGCTGGTGCGGCCGCAGCGGCCCTTGCGCTGGTTGGCGCTGGCCTGGGAGACCGGCTCGATGGGCAGCCGCTGCACCTTGGTGCGGTGGCTGTAGCGGGAGATCCGGGCGGTGCCCGGGTCGATCACGTACCGGATGCCGGGGACGGTCAGCGAGGTCTCCGCCACGTTGGTGGCGAGAACGATCCGGCGCCCGGTGTGGCGCTGGAAGACCCGGTGCTGCTCGGCGTGCGACAGGCGCGCGTACAGCGGCAGCACCTCGGTCGCCCGCAGCTGCTTCTTGGTGAGGGCGTCGGCGGTGTCCCGGATCTCCCGCTCCCCGGAGAGGAAGACCAGGATGTCGCCGGGACCCTCGGCCTGGAGCTCGTCCACGGCGTCGCAGATCGCGGTGATCTGGTCCCGGTCGCTGTCCTCCCCGCCCTCCTCCAGCAGCGGGCGGTAGCGCACCTCGACCGGGTACGTACGCCCGCTGACCTCGACGATCGGCGCGTCGCCGAAATGGCGGGAGAAGCGCTCGGGGTCGATGGTGGCGGAGGTGATCACGATCTTGAGGTCGGGGCGGCGGGGCAGCAGCTGGGCCAGATAGCCGAGCAGGAAGTCGATGTTGAGGCTGCGCTCATGGGCCTCGTCGATGATGATCGTGTCGTACTGGCGCAGCTCGCGGTCGGTCTGGATCTCGGCCAGCAGGATGCCGTCCGTCATCAGCTTGACGTGGGTGTCCTGGCTCACCTGATCGGTGAAGCGGACCTTCCAGCCGACCGATTCGCCCAGCGGAGACCTGAGCTCCTCGGCGATGCGCTCGGCGACCGTACGGGCCGCGATGCGGCGCGGCTGGGTATGGCCGATCAGGCCCTTGACACCGCGCCCCAGCTCCAGGCAGATCTTGGGGATCTGGGTGGTCTTGCCGGAGCCGGTCTCGCCCGCGACGATCACGACCTGGTGGTCCCGGACCGCGGCGAGGATGTCGTCCTTCTTCTGGCTGACCGGCAGTTCTTCGGGGTAGGTGACGGCGGGCACGGCGGCGCGGCGGCCGGCGACCCGCAGCTCGGCCTGCTCGATGTCATCGGCGATCTCGCCCAGTACGGCCGCGCGGGCCTCGGGCTTACGGATCCGGCGCGTGCCGTCGAGTCGGCGGCCCAGCCGCTGCTGGTCGCGCAGCATCAGCTCGGGCAGCCGCTCCAGCAGGGCGGTCAGGGCGGGGGCAGGCGTGGTGGACATACGGGCTCCAGGGTCTCACCTCTCGAAAACAGCTGGCGAACCATTTCTGTCCGGTGTTGTCCAAGCCACGTCGAGAGGTATGCCCGTGATGTCCGTTCTAGCGTGACCTCATGGGTGACGAGGCGAGCGACGACAAGGCCGGCGGTGGGCATGGCGCAGAGCACGGCGGTGGGCGTGAGCAGGCCGAGGGCGGGTGGCGGGAGCAGGACCGACGGTCCTGGTGGTCGGCCTTCAGACACTCTCCGTACTTCTCCGCGACGGTCGTCGCGCTGATCATCGCCGCGGGCGCGGGCCTCTTCGCCGGCTCGTACACCTACGCCTTCGCCAACCCCACCCCGCACAGCATCCCCACCGCCGTCGTGGTCCCCGACCACGGCACCCCCACCGAGAAGGCCTTCGTCACCGGCATGGAGAAGGCCCTGCACGCCTCGCTCCGGCTGCATGTGTACCCCACGTACCGGCGCGCCCTGGAGGCCGTCGACGAGCAGACCGTCTTCGCGGTGCTCCGGCCGCGCGACCGCGGGGTGGAACTGGACGTCTCCGGTGCCTCGGGCGCGTCGGTGGCCGAGGTGCTGACCGCGGCCGGGCCGCGGGTGGGACGCGCGCTCGGGATGCCGGTCCTGGTCAGGGACGTGAACCCGCTACAGCGGGGCGATCCGCGCGGCCTGGCGATCTTCTATATCTCGCTCGCCGCGGTGATCATCGGCTTCATCGGCGCCATCCAGCTCAGCGTGAACGCGCGAGCCCTCAACCCGGGGGAGCGGATCGTCTTCACCGCCCTGTACGCGCTGCTCGGCGGCTTCACCATCGCGGCGATCGTGGACTGGGGGCTGGGCGCGGTCGACCTGCCCTTCCTGGAGTCCTGGATGATCCTGGCGCTGACGATGTTCACCTCTGGCATGGTCTTCTCCCTGTTCAACGTCCTCTTCGGGCGGTGGTCGCTGATCCCGACCTGGACCCTTATGGTGCTCCTCGGCAATCCGTCCTCGGGCGGCGCGGTCTCCTGGCCCCTGCTCCCCTCCCTCCTCGGCCACATCGGCCGCTGGCTGCCCCCGGGCGCCTCCGTCAACGCCCAGCACACCGCGGTCTACTTCCGCGAGCACCAGCACGCCTTCCCGTTCCTGGTGCTGGCCGGGTGGTCCCTGCTGGGCTGCGCGGTCTTCTGGACCTGGCGCCACCGCCACCCCGGTGGCCGTGAAGAGCCGTTGCGCCGGCCCGACTGCTGATCGCCCGTGCGGGGGCGGTCCGCCACCAGGATCTAGCGAGGGGGCACCGGGCTTCAGCCCGGTAGGGAATTGCTTCTCAATCCTGCTCTGACCGTGCCATGGGTATGGGCCCGCACTGTTGATTCCGGTCGGCTACAGCGGGCGGTTCTGGTTCTCGATGTACCGGCGCACTGTCGCCAGGGGTGCTCCGCCGGCGGATCCGGCGAAGTAGGAGCCGGACCATAGCTTGTTGGCTCGGTAGTAGTGCTGGACGAGGTCGGGGAACTCCTGGCGCATCCGGCGCGATGAGACGCCCTTGAGTGAGTTGACCAGCTTGGAGACGGCGACCTTGGGTGGGAAGTTCACCAGCAGGTGGACGTGGTTGGACTCGCCGTTGAACTCGGTCAGCTCGGTCTCGAAGTCCTCGCACACGGCTCGCATGATCTCCTCCATGCGGGTCAGATGCCGGTCGGTGAAGACGTGGTGCCGGTACTTCGTCACGAAAACCAAGTGGGCGTGCATGAGAAAAACACAGTGTCGACCAGTCCTGATGTTCTGATACTCAGCCATAACCCAACCGTAGTACCATGGCCGCTGTGCAGCTTCGCTTCCAGTACCGCGCCTACCTGACGCCGGGCGAGCGCGTCAGCGCAGCCCGCGTGTTCGGGTGCAAGCGCGTGGTCTGGAACGACGCGCTCGCTCTCCACAAGCCGCGCAAGGCAGCGAACAAGCGGCTCGGCAACCCGAGGGCGCGCATGGCTGAAGGGCCGTACTGGGCGATCCCGAAGGCCGCCGAGTTGGGCAAGCTGCTGATCACCACCGCGAAGAAGACCCCCGAGCGGGCGTTCCTCGCCGATGCTCCGGTCGGCGTTCTCCAGCAGACTCTCCGCGACCTGGACAAGGCGTGGAAGGCGCACGAGGAGTCCAAGGCCGGCAAGCGCAAGGGGCCGAAGGTCGAACCGCCGCGCCGGAAGTCCCGCAAGGACAACCGGCAGACCGCACGATTCACTGTCTCCGACCGGTTCAAGGTGCTGGCTGATGGCAAGCTGAGGCTGCCGAAGATCGGGGACGTGCGGATCAGGTGGACCCGCGACCTTCCGTCGGTCCCGTCGTCCGTGACCCTGATCAAGGACCGCTCCGGCCGGTACTGGGTGTCGTTCGTCGTTCAGACCGGTCCGGCTGACGATGTGCTCCCGCCCGTCGATGGTGACCAGGGCATCGACCTGGGTCTGACCCGCTTCGCGGTGCTGGCGGACGGGACACACATCGCCAGCCCGAAGTACCTGCGGCGGGCTGAGAAGAAGCTGAAGAAGCGGCAGCATGAGCTGTCACGGAAAAGAAAGGGATCCAGCAACAGGGACAAGGCCCGGATCAAGGTCGCCCGCGCTCACGCCGCCGTGGCGGATGCGCGCCGCAACTTCCACCACCAGTGGTCTCACAAGCTGACGAGCGAGAACCAAGCCGTCTTCACGGAGACCCTGAACGTGCGTGGAATGGCGCGTGGCCGCCTCGCGAAGAGTGTGCACGACGCAGGATGGGCACAGTTCGTGTCCTTCTGCGAGTACAAGGCGATTCGTCGGGGGCGCACCTTCGCCAAGGTCGCCCGCGACTTCCCGTCGTCTCAGATATGTTCCGCTTGCGGGCACCGCGACGGCCCCAAGCCGCTGCACGTCCGCGCCTGGACGTGTTCCCAGCCGACCTGCCGCACCCGGCATGACCGGGACTGGAACGCAGGCAAGAACGTCCGCTATGAAGGCCGCCGCATCCGGGCGGCGACAGCACCACCCACCCCCGGACCGGGGGCCTCACGCCGGTAACGGCGGCGAGTAAACGCCTGCGGAGCGCACGTGAGACCAGGCAGCAGCCCGGCAGCGCGCACAACCCCCACGATCATGGGGAGGAAACAGGAACCCACCCGGAGCGGGCGGACTTCACGAAGAGGACCACCCACAGACGGAGAATCCTCGCCCTTCAGGGCGATCGGAGGAGGTCAATCGGAGCAGTTCCGGTTGTCGGTCAATCCAAGATCGACTGTCCTGGAAGCATGCTCAAGGGCTTCAAGAACTTCCTGATGCGCGGTGATGTCATCGTCGTGGCGGTAGGGCTGATCATCGCTCTGTCGTTCTCCACCTTGATCGTGGCGTTCACCGACAACGTCATCAACCCGATCATCGCCCGCGCTCAGGGCGGCAAGTCGGCCGGGCTCGGCTGGCAGCTCGGCCAGACCGGGAACAAGGCCACCTACCTCAACATCGGCGCGTTCATCTCCGCGCTGATCTACTTCCTCATCTTCATCGCGGTGGTCTACTTCCTGATCGTCCTCCCGTACAAGGCGATCCAGGCGCGCCACGGAGTCACCGTCTTCGGCGATCCCGAGCCCGTCAAGGCCTGCTCGGCCTGTCTCGCCGCCGACCTCCCGGAGGCCGCCGCCAAGTGCCGATACTGCGGGACCGAGCAACCCGTGACGCCCCAGCGGCGAGTGGCCGACTGATACGAGAACGAAAACAGCCCCTCCGGAAGATTCCGGAGGGGCTGTTGCCCAGATGGGCTGCGGTGGCTGGGGCCGGGGTCGAACCGGCGACCTTCCGCTTTTCAGGCGGGGCGGGGCGGGGCGGCTGCCGGGGGCCGTTTCGCCTGGGTCGGCGGTCCGCTGACGTCCGCTGGTGACGTCGGCGTACGCGGTCGTTGGCGTCACGACTGGCGTCAGGCGGCCTCTTCGTCCCGAACTACCGGCGATGGCGATTCACCCTTCACCTCGCAGTCCCATCCGGAAGCGTTTGCAAGGGAGACGGGAAGGGACCACAGTCGGGAGGGAAGGGAGGAGTGCACCATGATCGTCCTCGCGATCTTTCTTCTCATCATCGGGACGATCTTGATCCTTATCGGGATGATCTTGACCGTCCTCGGGTCGCTCCTGATCCTTATGGGGGCAGCCTTGGTCGCCATCGGGATTTATTTGCTCGTCCGGAAAGCACTGAGGCACTGACAGCGTCACTATCGGTAGATTGTCGTATGCGAGCCATAGGGCCGGATCGAGCCGAGACGAGAGGCTGGCGGCGTCCCGATGGGCGGGTCGAGGGCCTGTCTTCTTGCCCTGGGGCTTGTCGGGGATCTTGGCGGCCTGCGTTTTCCCTGTTCAAGAGCGGTAGACCTGTGCGCCTGGTGGTCGTCGTTGGTCGTCCTCGGCCACTGTTGAGCGGCCTCGGACGGCCCAGAGACGGCCCAGGGACAGCCCAAGAATCAGCGGCTCACGCCGACATTGAGGCAGGCAGCGGTGCCGTGTCGGGTCACTCAAGCGGTTGAGGGGCGACCGGGAGCTGTTCGCTGTGGAGCCATGTGAAGGTGCGGTCGGATTCGAGGTGAGCCTGCCCCCAGTGGATGACGTGAATCCCGTTCTCCACGTCGGCTGTGAAGAATAAGCAGACGAGCTTCGTGGAGGCCCCCAGTTCCTCGAACACTTCGTGCAGTTCCAGGTACTCCTCTGTAGTCAGGTCGTCGCCGAGATCGAACAACCCCTCCTGAGGCTGAGGTCCATGCGCCCGAAGTAGCCGACGACGGGTAGGAGAAGCATTGGAGGGCAGACGAGCACGATCAAGGGGCCTTGGGCGGTCCGCGTATCTGTAGGGGAAAAGTGCGTGATCGTTGATCACCGCGTACTCGTATCCACGTACGACTCGCACGGCCTCTCCCAACTCCCGCGCCGTGTCCGCCAACTTCTCGCGCACCGCTTCCGCGAGAGTGAAACCGTAGGGGCTTCGCTTCTTCAGCCCAGCCGTGAGATGCGTGGCGTGTGCCTGCGCGTGGGCCCTAGCCAGTTGCACCGGAACCGCAGCGGCCAGCTTGCTGGCGTTCCGCCCAAATCGCTTCACCACCCAGCCCGAGGGCCCGGCCCCACCGCTACCCGGCACAGACATGCAGCATCCCCTCCCCCGATCGTCCGCCTATCAACTGTGTGACACGTGCATGAAGCTCTCACAAGGGAGCGATCTGGCCACATAGAGTCAAACGGCATGCTCACAGACGGCGATATGCGGACCGATCAACGACTGCGAGGTGTCGCCGTATGCCCTCAACCACCCCTGTTGGGTAGGGTTTTGCTGACCAATCACCGGCTCTCAGGGGGGACCGCCATGACCGAGATAGTTGCCGCCTTCATCGGCGGAGCGTTTGCGTTAGGCGCCGCCGTCATCACCGTGCGGTGGACACGCTCACGCTCCACCAGCGACCCTGTCCCTGACCCAGTGCCTCCAACCAGCAACGCACAGTCGGACGGCATCACCATCAATGCCGGAGTTGCTGGGCCTGCGCTGGTCGGCTGTGGACCTGGAGCACGGCACCCTGACCGTGCTGACCAATCTCCAGCGCGTCGGGGGAGAGCTACGGCTCGTCCTGCCCAAGACGCGATCTTCCGAGCGCACCATCCCCCTTCCGCCCGTCGCCGTCTCCGCGCTCCGCGCCCACCAGGAGCGCCAGGCGCAGGAGCGGGCGGCGGCCGGCATGGCTTGGCAGGAAAACGGGCTGGTCTTCCCGTCCCGGATCGGGACCCCGTACGAGCCGGACAACCCTGCGTCGGAGCTGGGACCCGGTACGGAAGCGGCTCGGTCTGGATCTGCGCTTCCATGATCTTCGCCACACCTGCATCACGCTGCTGCTGGATCTTGGCACGCCGGTGCACGTCGTCCAGCAGATCGCCGGGCACAGCGATCACGGGGTGACCATGAAGGTCTATGCACACGCTTCGCTGGACGAGCAGCGGAAGGCCCTCGGCCGCCTGGAGGACCGGTTGGCGTAGATCCGGCACCGTTGGCGTCAGCCGTAGGCGTCACAGGCAATGAAGAAGCCCCCTCCGGGTGACCCTGGAGGGGGCTTCGCCCTGGTAGGGCTGCGGTGGCTGGGGCCGGGGTCGAACCGGCGACCTTCCGCTTTTCAGGCGGACGCTCGTACCAACTGAGCTACCCAGCCGCAGCGGTCCTGACGGGATTTGAACCCGCGGCCTCCACCTTGACAGGGTGGCGAGCACTCCAAACTGCTCCACAGGACCAAGCTTGTGCGAGCTCTAGTCTCGCACATGGTGTTGCGTGCCCCCAACGGGATTCGAACCCGTGCTACCGCCTTGAAAGGGCGGCGTCCTGGGCCACTAGACGATGAGGGCTGATGGCCCACCTGGGCGCCTTCCGGCGCCGTCGGGGACGTGAGAAGCATATGGGATGCCGGTGGGGTTCGCCAAAACGGTTTACGAGGACGTGGGCATCGGGCGCGCCCCCAGGCTGTTCTCGGTCGGGAGGTGACGGCTGACCTCGGCCTTTGCCAGGCCCAGTCCACCGAGGTCGATCTCGTCCCAGGCCTGCGGCCGGTGCGTGTCGCGGTCCAGGGAGAGCACGGAGGCCTCGGAGACGCGGGCCCGACTCCCGCTGGTAGACGTCGAGGTCCGTGACCATGCCGCGCGCGTTGCCGACGACGGAGGGGGTGCTGAAGAGCATGGCCACGTGCTGGCCGGGCCTGTTATGGCCCATGGTCAGGGGCAGAGTGTGAGCGTGTCAGGGGCGCCAGAAAAATCAGCCCCAGCCCAGTTCGTGGAGCCGTGCGTCCTCAATACCGAAATGGTGCGCCACCTCGTGCACGACGGTGACGGCCACCTCGTGCACCACGTCTTCCGGCGTCTCGCAGTAGCGCAGCGTCGGCCCCCGGTAGACCGTGATCCGGTCGGGCAGCACACCGGCATACCACTCGCCGCGCTCCGTGAGCGGTGTCCCCTCGTAGAGGCCCAGTAGCTCCGGGTCGCTGGCGGGCGGTTCGTCCTCCACGAACACGGCCACGTTGTCCATGACCCGCGTCAGTTCCGGCGGGATCTGGTCCAGGGCCTCACTCACCAGCTCTTCGAATGCCTCGCGCGTCATCTCCAGCACACGGCCATTGTCAGGGACAGGAGCGTGGCGTGGGGGATACGCAGGCCTCCGGCTATGCGCCACAGGGGGAGTGCACGGCCGTAGCCCGGTCAGGGCGCGCGTGAACGCCACGACCCTCGCCGATTCGTCGCCTGGTGCGTGTGGCGCGCCACGTCCCGACATGCACGAGATCGCGCACCACTTCGGGATCGACGACGATCGGCTGCACGCGCTCGGCTACGGCTGATCCGGCCGGCGCGTGTCCTGGGCGGGGCCGGTCCAGTTGGGCAGTGCGTCCGTCCGTACGCGCCCTGGAGGCTCGCCCCGCATGCCCGGATCGCCCGCTCCCCGTTCCGATCGCCCCGCCCGCCCCTCGGGGGTGTCCCGGATCTGTCGCGTCCTGCGGGGCCCCTGCGCGGTGGCGGCCCTCGTCGCCGCGGCCATGGCCCTGGCGGGCTGTACGAGCGTGTCCGACGGCCCGAAGCGTCCGGGCCCGCACCACGGCGCCCGCGACCGCGACGGGGCGGCTGAGCCGGGCGGGGGCGTGGCGACGTCGGACAGCAGGGCGCGTACGTATCCGGACGCCGGGCCGGACGGTGACCACGGAGGGGACGCCAAGAACGGGAAGGATGCGAAAAAGGACGAGAAGAAGGACGGGAAGAAAGGGAACGAGGGGGAGAAGGAGGCAAAGCGGTCGGCCTCGGCCTCCGCACCGGGCGCGGCCGAGCCCTCTCCCGCCAAGCCCCCCAAGAGCGGACCGGGCCCGCAGCGGCCGGTGCCGTCCGCGCCCTCGTCGCCGTCTACGGCTGCCCCCTCCACCGCGGCCCCCTCGAGCCCGTCGTCGAGCGCCCCGGAGCCGCCGCGGCCGACCACCTCCGCCCCGGCGTCCCCGCCCGCGTCACCGGCGCCGGAGGCCGAAGAGGCGGAGTGACGGAGTGACGAAGGGCACGTCAGGCGCCGCGCGGCGGATTTGCTCTTGAGGGGTGAGAGTGCGTATGGTGGTAGATCGTTTGATCCCATTTGCCCGGCGCCAAACCGAAGAGCGCCGCGTGGCGCGTTCCTTTCCTTCCCGTGGCTGACCGCACTGAGGCGGTTTTTTGCGACATCACACGGAGCTTGGGCGCGTGCCGAGACTCCGGAAGGTTTCGCAATTCGCATGTCCGTTGCCACTGACCACGCCGTCATGCCCGCTGCCGACGAGCAGCCCGAGCTGACCGAGCAGGCCGAGCGCACCCAGACCGCCGAATCCGCCCAGACCGCTGAATCCAGCCAGACCGCCGACCAGCCGCAGGCACCCGAGCAGCCCGAGCAGCCCGAGCAGCCCGAGATCACCTTCGCCGACCTCGGCCTCCCCGAGCAGATCGTCCGCAAGCTGGCGCAGAACGGCGTCACCACGCCCTTCCCGATCCAGGCCGCGACCATCCCGGACGCCATGGCCGGCAGCGACATCCTCGGCCGTGGCCGCACCGGCTCCGGCAAGACCCTGTCCTTCGGCCTCCCGCTGCTGACCACGCTGGCCGGCGGCCACACCGAGAAGAAGCGCCCCCGCGGCCTCATCCTCACCCCGACCCGCGAGCTCGCCATGCAGGTGAGCGACGCGCTCCAGCCGTACGGCGACGTCCTGGGCCTCAAGCTCAAGGTGGTCTGCGGCGGTACCTCGATGGGCAATCAGATCTACGCGCTGGAGCGCGGGGTCGACATCCTCGTCGCCACCCCGGGCCGGCTGCGCGACATCATCGACCGCGGCGCCGCGTCGCTGGACAAGGTCCAGATCACAGTCCTGGACGAGGCCGACCAGATGGCCGACATGGGCTTCCTGCCCGAGGTCACCGAGATCCTCGACCAGGTGCCGCAGGGCGGCCAGCGGCTGCTGTTCTCCGCGACCCTCGAGAACGAGATCGACACCCTCGTCAAGCGCTACCTGGTCGACCCGATCACCCACGAGGTGGACCCCTCCTCGGGCGCGGTCTCGACCATGACCCACCACGTGCTCGTGGTGAAGCCGAAGGACAAGGCGCCGGTCACCGCCGCCATCGCCGCGCGCAAGGGCCGCACGATCATCTTCGTGCGGACCCAGCTCGGCGCCGACCGCGTGGCCGAGCAGCTGCGCGACGCCGGAGTGCGGGCCGAGGCGCTGCACGGCGGCATGACGCAGGGGGCCAGGACCCGGACGCTGGCCGACTTCAAGGACGGCTATGTGAACGTGCTGGTCGCCACGGACGTCGCCGCGCGCGGCATCCACGTCGACGGCATCGACCTCGTCCTGAACGTGGACCCGGCCGGCGACCACAAGGACTATCTGCACCGGTCCGGCCGTACGGCCCGGGCGGGGCAGAGCGGCACGGTCGTCTCGCTGGCGCTGCCGCACCAGCGGCGGCAGATCTTCCGGCTGATGGAGGACGCGGGCGTGGACGCCTCGCGCCACATCGTCGGCGGCGCCGGTGTCTTCGATGAGGACGTGGCGCGTATCACAGGCGCCCGCTCGCTCACCGAGGTACAGGCCGAGTCGGCCGCGAACGCCGCCAAGCAGGCCGAGCGCGACGTCCACGAGCTCACCCGGGACCTGGAGAAGGCGCAGCGGCGGGCGACGGAGCTCCGTGAGGAGGCCGACCGGCTGACCGTGCGGGCGGCGCGGGAGCGCGGCGAGCACGTGGCCCCGGCGTCGGCCGTAGCGGAGGCCGAGGCTGCCGCCCCGGAGGGCGCCGCCGACGCGTCGGCGGACGTCGTTGTGCCCGCCCAGCGCGCGGCCGAGGCCGCGGTGGCCGACGCCCCTGCGGCTCCCGCCGTCGCCGCCTCCGAGGGCGGCGAGGCGCCGCGGCGCTCCTCGTACGACCGCCGTGACGACCGTGGTGGCTTTGAGCGCCGGGACCGTCGGGACGGGGACCGTGGCGGCTTCCGCCGCGACGACCGTCGTGACGACCGCCCGCGCGGCTCGTACGACCGGCGTGACGACCGGCGCGACGACCGTGGTGGCCGTACCTTCGAGCGCCGGGACGGGGAGCGTGGCGGCTTCCGCCGCGACGACCGTCGTGACGACCGCCCGCGCGGCTCGTACGACCGCCGTGACGACCGGCGCGACGACCGTGGTGGCCGTACCTTCGAGCGCCGGGACGGGGACCGTGGCGGCTTCCGCCGCGACGACCGTCGTGACGACCGCCCGCGCGGCTCGTACGACCGCCGCGACGACCGTGGTGGCCGTCCGTTCGAGCGTCGTGAGGACGGCGAGCGTGGCGGCTTCCGCCGCGACGACCGCCGTGACGACCGTCCGGGGCGTCCGTTCGAGCGCCGCGACCACAACCACCGTGGCGGCGACCGCCCGTTCGGCCGCGACCGTCGGGACGACCGTCCGGCCCGCCGCGACGACCACCGCTCCGGCAACTCCGGCGGCCGGTCCTACGACCGTTCGCACGACCGGCCGTCCTTCGACCGCCGTGCCGACAAGCCGCGCTGGAAGCGCAACGGCTGACCGTGACTGACCGCGACGGCGGTCGGTCGAGAGGCTGACCGAAAGGCCGTGCAACACCTGGTTGTTGCACGGCCTTTCGACCCCGTGGGGTATTGGGTCGGGTCTTCGCCCCCGGCCGAGCTATGCTGCGGGGGTGCGGGTCATTAGCTCAATTGGCAGAGCAGTGGACTTTTAATCCATTGGTTCAGGGTTCGAGCCCCTGATGACCCACGTGGCGAACCGCAGGTAGGCACCGCTGACCTGCGGTTTTCGTCTGTCTGTGCACGTGGTGTCACCCACCTGCGTCCGAGCGGATGCCGTCTCCTGCCGCTCCGCTCAGGCTGATCTTGCTGCTTCGAGCCATCCGGAATCCAGCAAGGCGAAGGAGACACCTCGTGCGACTTGTGACAACGCTCCGCGGCCTCGTCCCGGTCATGATGCTGGCGGCGTCCGTGTGGGGCGGCCCCGCGCCGGCGGTGGCCGCGGGCAACGGCGGCGGTGGCGGTGGACATGGCCATGGGCACAGCCAGGGTCACGGCCAGGGGCACGGCCATGACCATGAATACGCCCATGGCGGCGGCAAGGCCCATGGCTACGACGATGGACATGACCGAGACAACGGCGGCGGCGGTGATGGCGGCGGTGGCGATACCGACCATCCCGATGTGGCGTGCGGCGACGTCGCCGCTCTGATCAGTGCCATCAACGATGCCAACAACACGGGGTTCGGAGTGATCACGCTCACGCCGAGCTGTGTCTACACTCTGACCGGCGCGGCGGTGTCCCCCGGCACGAACGGGCCGGACGGGCTCCCGGTGATCACCGGGAACGTGACCCTCGTCGGTGCCGACACGACCATCACCCGAGGTGCGGGCACGGCCTTCCGTATCGCGGAGGTCGCTCCCGGGGGAACCCTGGCCCTCCAGGGCATCACGGTCTCCAATGGGTCGGCGACCACCTCCGGCACGGGCATCAATGGCGGTGGCATCCTCGACGGGGGAACGCTGAGGCTGACGTCGAGCGTGGTCACCGGAAATACTGCGAGCAATCTCGGTGGCGGTATCGAGGTCGCGAACAACGCCGTACTGGATCTCAACTCCAGCCAGGTGACGAACAACACCGCCGGTGACGGTGGCGGCATTCACATCAACACCGGGGGAACGCTGACGGCCGTCAGCAGCCAGATCTCCAACAACACCGCCAGCGGTTCGGGCGGTGGAATCTCCAACTTCGGAAACGTGACGCTGACGGCGGTGGACGTACGGGGCAATCACGCCCTTGCCTTCGAGGGCGGTGGGATCACTACCAACGGCGGCAATTTCACCATGTACTCCGGTTCCATCGACGGTAATACATCCGGAAGTCACGGAGGTGGTATCGCCAACTTCGGCAGCCAGCTGTTGATGCAATCCGTCACCGTAACCAACAACACCGCCGGGCAGAACGGCGGCGGTCTGTACAACGACGCGGGCAATGCCCAGCTCATCGGCAACCAGGTGACCGGAAATACGGCCAACGGCGGCCAGGGCGGCGGTATTTTCGTGAACGCCGGGTCGGTGACACTGACCGGGACCTTTGTGTCCGGCAATACCCCGAACAACTGCGTGCCGGGTCTGCCCGGGTGCTGAGCCGATCCTGACCCGGCGGCCCACGCCGATGGGCGCGGCCCTGGAAGGAATTCCTTCCAGGGCCGCGCCCATCGACCGGGGAGGCGGTGCCGCGATCCCGCGGCACCCGCTATCGCATCAGTAGCTGTGGCCGCGGCGGTTCGACTTCTTGCTCTTCTTGCCCTTGTTGTTGCTCTTGTTGCCGTTGCCGTTCTGGGCGAGAGCGATGTTGGTGCAGTTGCTGCCGATCTCGATGTCGCCTGTCGGGGCCGCCCCACCCGCGACGGTGGTGGTGCCGGTGGCGGTGTCGCAGTCGTTGGCCTGAATCGCCGCACCGGAGTTGGTGAAGTTGATGCAGTCGGAGCCGATGTTGATGTCACCGGTGGGCGCGGCCAAACCGGGGTCCGTGGTAGTGCCGGTGTGCGTGTCACACGAGTTGCTCTGGATGCCGCCGCTGGAGCCGACCAGGGGTCCGAAGCCGTAGGCGCTCGCGGCTCCCGCCGTGCCGATGACCATCGCGCCGGCCGCTGCGGCCATGAGAGCTGCCTTCTTGCCAATCTGCATTGGTTGGTGCCTCCATTTAGGTTCTCCGCGAATTCCGCAGACGCCTTAACAACGAAGGCAATTGGCGAAGGATCCGGGGCCGATCCCAGCTTCACCCGTCCGCCGCAGTAAGGATATCTTCGCCGTTGTGTCCTCATGGCTGCACAAGATGAGCGCACAACACGGGGCTCCATGAACGCGGCCCCCGGCGGGAGTTGTCCGCCGGGGGCCGTGTGCGAAGCCGTCAGGAACTCACCGTCCGGAGCGGCTCCCGCTGTTCCCGCTGCTGCTCCGGGTGTCGTTCTGCTTGCCGTTCCCGTTCCCGTTCCCGTCTCCCGCTCCGGAGATGTTGGAGCAGGTGGTCTCGGTGGTGACCTTGGGCCCAGGGGCCAGCGGCGAGATCGTGATGGGCCCGATGGTGGAGTTGGTCTCGCACTTGTTGCTCTGCTTCTGGACTCCACCGGTCTTGCTGTAGTTGATGCAGTTCGTCCGGCTGCTGATATCGGGCGACCCGGCGAGACCCGCGTTAATGGTGATGGGCCCGATGGTGGAGTTGGTCCGGCACCGGTTGCTCTGCTCGGTCACTCCCGACTCGCTGTAGTTGACACAGTTCGTCTCGGTGGAGATGTCTCCTGTCGGAGCCAGGCCGACGATCGTGATGGGCCCGATGGTGGAATTCGTGTCGCAGCGGTTTTTCTGGCTGCCGCCTTGACCTCCCGGCGCGTACTGGGTGCCCGAGCCGTTTTCGGTGGCGCCGGCACTGCCCGCGCCGCCGATGGCCAGCGCGCCTACAGCCGCCAGAAGCAACGCCGTCCTCTTGCGCCTGTGCATAAAGCCTCCAATGTGGGTTCTCGACGGTTATCCGCGAACATCTGACTAACGAGGGCAGTCGGCGATGGGTCCCCGAGCCGCCGCACCTCTACCCGTCCGGCGCATTAGAGACATCGTCAGTCTGCGCTGGCCGATTCCTCCTCGCAACGCCAAGGCGGCCCCGGACGAAGCAGTGTCCGGGGCCGCGATGGAAGCCAGAGATGCGTTCACCCTGCGTTTCTCATTCGGGGGAACACAGCGGGCTTGGCATGGGGTCAGCCGCCGTAGCCGCCACGGTGACCGCTGCTGCTGCCGTAGTTGTCGTTGCGGCCCTCTTCGCGGCCCGCGCTGTAGTTCTGGCCCTCGCTGTAGTTGTTGTTGTAGCCGCTGCCGCCGGAGCGGAGGGAGGTGGTGGCCTTGGGGTAGGAGATGTTGGAGCAGCTGGTGTGGATGTCGATGTCGCCCGACGGGGCAGCCCCACCAATGATGGAGGTGGTGCCGGTGCGCGTGTCACATTCGTTGCTCTGGTAAGCGGAGCCGCCGTAGTCGACGTTGACACAGCTGGTGGAGATGTCGATGTCACCGCTGGGGCCCAGCGTGGAGGGGTCCAGGGTGGTGCCGGTGCGGGTGTCACACTCATTGCTCTGGACGCCGCCGCCGCCACCGCTGTAGGCGGACGCGCCGCTGGCGCCGATGAGCACAATCGTGCCGGCGGTCGCGGCCAAGAGGGCTGCCTTCTTTGCGATGTTCACTTAATTCCTCCCGGTGGGTGTCTGCCGCGGAATCACGGACATCCACGTCAACGAAGAAAATCTGTAAAAGCTTCGGGCTGGCTTTCCACTTCACTCGTCCGGCATAATTGGTCGCCCTTTTGCCTCGCTCGCCTTGCGGCTTCCTGCAAGGGAATCCGGTCGATTGGGCTCCGGGTGACGGGTGAGTGGTGAAGCTCTTACGCGAAATACGGAAGAGGTCCGTCAACCCCGCGCGGATCCGGAATCCCACCGTCCGAGTTGTTCGACGGGCCGAACGGGTGATATATCCGAGCGTTCCGACGCAGGACTGAGTGAGGCTCGGCCCACAGACGGCTTCGCCGAACCGCACGCGCGGCCTGTGGTCGCGCCGCTACGGTAAGTGCGCGAGAACAGTCGCCGGGGGGACGGCGAGCGGACGGCCGGGAGGCGGGAGGAGACAGACATGGGGCACTCACGAGCGGGCACGGGCGGCGGCACTCCAGCCGAGCATCTGGAGGGGCTTCTCGCCCGCGCACAGAACGGCTTCGAGATCGACGAGGCGGTGCTGGGCCGGGCCCGCGACGCCCTGATGCACCAGTCCGAGCTGCGCTCCTGCCGGCAGTGCAACGAGCCCTCCGGCCCGCTCGGCTACAGCACCTACCGCCATATCTTCCTGCTCCCCGACGGCAGCAGCCTGTTGCTGTGGGAGCTGGAGCACAACACCGGCCCGGCCCGCAGCCCGCT
Organism: Streptomyces sp. LZ34; assembly: GCF_053890475.1. NCBI lineage: Bacteria > Bacillati > Actinomycetota > Actinomycetes > Kitasatosporales > Streptomycetaceae > Streptomyces > Streptomyces sp. LZ34. Next base: position 6,043,176 of record NZ_CM132680.1, on the reverse strand, counting down.
CTTCGAGCTCTACGCCGACGAGGACGCGCTGACCCTGGCCGAGCGCCGGGTGCACGAGCGGATCGGCGGCGCCCGCTGGGACGAGCTGGAGGGGTTACCGCTGTGGCTTCCCGAGCAACTGCTGCACGCCGTCGCGCCGGTGGAGACCCCCCGTGCGTACGTATCCGACAACTCGGCCGACCACGCCCGCCGCGTCCTGCGTCGCGCGGAGAACCCCGACCGCCCCGGCGTGGACACCGAGCAGCTGCTCGCCACGGCGTTCGCCCATGACATCGCGCTGGCCCCGAAGCCGCGCCGCCGCTCCGGCGGCCCCGACGCGACATGGTGCCGCTTCTATGAGCACGCGTTCCTGCTGGCCGGCGGGGACGAGATCGTCCTGTGGGAGCTGGAGCACAATCTGACCGCCGACGGGCGGCTGGTGTGCGAGGTGTATCTCGACGAGGTCTCCGCCGAGCTGGCGGCGGACCGCCACGCCCGCGCGCTCGGCGTCGACCTCTGACGCCCCTCCGCCCCCGCGCCGGTTTCTGACGCACCCACCTGGCCGACACCGACTCGCCCGACGCCCCGTCACCCGGGAGCCTGGTGAAGGCGGCGAGAGCGGACCAGGGGAAGCGGACCAGGGGAAAGCGAGAGCGACCGGTGCGGGTGCGAGGGAGCAGGGCTCGTTCGGGCGCCCGTGCGAGTGCCCGTGTGAGTGTCTGTGCGAGTGCCCGTACGAGCCCGCGCATGAGACGGCGTACAAGGCCATGAGGCGGCGTACGGGGCGACGTACGAGACCGCGTGCGCCTCGGCGCGGGCAACCGCGTACGGACGCGCCCCGCGGGGGCGAGGAGGTGCCCAGGAGCGCTTCCGGCCGCCGCTTCGCCCTCTGGCTCCCCGGCGTCCTGATCATCGTCGGCGTCGTCTACGACATCACCACCCCGGCCACCTACACCGCCGCCCCTTTCCTCGCCGCCGCCCCGCTGGTCGCCGCCCCGCTCTACCCCCTGCGGCTGACCGCCCTGACCGCGGTCCTCGCCGTAGCCGCCGCCTGCCTGCTGGCCGAATTCCACGGCGTCAGGGACTGGGTCCAGTCGGCCACCGAGATCGCCACCGTCGTGACGGTCGCCCTGCTGGCCCTCCTCTTCAACCGTGTCGTCCGCCGCGGCTCCAAAAAGCTGGCCTCGGCGCGCGGCATCGCGGAGGCGGCCCAGCGCGCCGTACTGCCCGAGCCACCGGCCCGCCTGGCCGGCCTGGACGTCGCGGCCCGCTATGTGGCGGCGGAGCAGGACGCCGCGATCGGTGGCGACCTGTACGCGGTGCAGGACACCCCGCACGGCGTACGGATGATCATCGGCGACGTGCGGGGCAAGGGGCTGGGGTCGGTCGAGGTGGTCGCGATCGTCATCGGCGCCTTCCGGGAGGCCGCCGAGCAGGAGGCCACGCTGGAGGGGCTCGCGCTGCGGCTGGAGCGGGCGCTGCGGCGCGAGCGGGCCCGGCGGGCCGACGTCGACGAGCAGGCCGAGGGGTTCCTCACGGCGGTGCTGGCCGAGATCCCCCGCGGCGACTCCCTGCTCCGCCTGATCAACCGCGGCCACCCGTCGCCGCTGCTGCTGGACGGGGACGGCTCGGTGCACCGCGCCGACCCCGAGATGCCGGCGCTGCCGCTGGGGATGGGCGACCTGGGGGCGTGGCCGGACCGGGTGGAGGAGGTGTCGTTCGCGGAGGGGGTGACCCTGCTGCTGTTCACCGACGGGGTGAGCGAGGCGCGCGACGCGCAGGGCACGTTCTACGACCCGGCGGCCCGGCTGCGCGGCCGCCGCTTCGCCGGACCGGCCGAGCTGCTCGACGCGTTGGTGGCGGATGTGGAGCGGCATACGGGCGGCGGGACCGCGGCGCTGCTGGCGCTGCGCCGCGCCTCGGTGATGCCGGGCGCCGGGCCCTGACACGCTCCGTAGTGGAGCATGATCCCTCCGGATAACAATTGACGCACGATCAGTTCGAAGGTGTTTCCGGGCGTGCCCGGGTCGCTGCCGACTCGCCCTCATCTGTCCCGTGCTGGGCGTTAAGTTCACCTCAAAGGTTGCTCTGATTCCTGGGAACGGCTTGGAATCAGGTCACGCTCTCTATTAACGTTCGATAACGCAGCGCGGTCGTTACAGCCGTCGCAAGAGGCGGCACCGTGCGCCGTCGCCGAATCCCGCACGCACAGCAGCACCAGCAGCAGAGCGACAACAGCAACACCAAGGGAACCGGGGAACCACCAACCTTGGGGTGAATCGGGTCGAACCTGACCCGTAGGAGACCTTCCTGCTCCGAACCCGTCAGCTAACCCGGTAGGCGAGAGGGAAGGAAAGGAGTGCGCCCGCGTGGCGTCCAACAGGTCTGCCCTTGAAGAGGCTCCGTCCCGCACGTCCGGCGCCGGAGCGGGGACAGCCACCCGCTACGGCTCCTGGTTCGAACCGGCCGCCGAGGCGAGGGCCGGCCAGGACACCGAGACATGGGACGAGTGGAATCCCACCGAGGAATCCATAGCTCCGGTGCGCGGCCGGCACCGCGTCGCCAAGCAGCGCGGCGGCACGATGGCGCGCAGCGGCGCCGTCCTCGGCGTCGGCGTGATCGCGGCGGTCGGCGCGGGCGGGATGGCGAGCGCCAAGGACCGTCCCAAGGCCCCCATATCCATGCCGGACCTCGCACACGTCGCCGACAAGGTGAAGGACTCCCTCCCCGACGCGGGGGACCTGCCCGGCATCGGCTCGCTGCTCTCGGACTCCGGCTCCGGCTCCGGCGACTCCTCGACCACCGCGGCCGCCCCCCTCTCCCAGGCGGGCCTGACCTCCCAGGACGAGGCGAACGGCGCCACCGACGCGGGCGAGGCGCTGCGCGCCCGCATCCTTCAGCAGGCCGAGAACCAGCAGAACGCCGCCGACGAGTCGCAGCGCGTGGCCGCGGCCGACGCCGCCGCCACGAAGGCCGCCGCCACTGCCAAGAAGGCCGCCGACGCGGAGGCGAAGCGGGAGGCCGAGGCCGAAGCCAAGAAGAAGGCCGCCGAGGCCGAGGCCAAGCGGAAGGCGGAGGAGGCGGCCAGGAAGAAGGCCGAGGCCGAGCGCCTGGCCAAGCTCGCCGCCCAGTACACCCTCCCCGTCGCCTCGTACACCCTGACCGCGTCCTTCGGCCAGGCCGGCGACATGTGGTCGGCCGACCACACCGGCCAGGACTTCGCGGCCCCGACCGGCACCCCGGTCAAGGCGCTGCACGGCGGCACGATCAAGTCGGCCGGGTGGGCCGGTTCGTACGGCTACCGCATCGTGCTCAAGCTGAACGACGGCACCGAGATCTGGTACTGCCACCTGTCGTCGATGGTCCGTACGTCGGGCTCGGTGACGACGGGCGAGGTCGTCGGCCGCGTCGGTGCCACGGGCAATGTGACCGGCCCGCACCTCCACCTGGAGGTCCGCCCGGGCGGCGGCAGCCCGATCAACCCGATGCCCTGGCTCCGCGACCACGGACTGAACCCGTGACCGCCCCGACCCCGCCCCCTGGCGACGTCGGCCCGATGACCTGCTGACCCGGTCCCCCATACCCCGGCGGCCTTGGCGCTCTCTCCCCCCTTGACGCCAGGGCCGTCGGTTTTTTGCCGATCATTGGCCCGTATGACGGAATACCCCCCTCCGCCTCCGCGCTGAAACAATGCATGGCTGATACCAAGCAGAGCGAGCAGACCGACAACCGCAAGCAGATCGGCAACCTGTCCGTATCCCCGCTCTCCCTCGGCGGGAACGTCTTCGGCTGGACGGCGGACGAAGCCGAGTCTTTCGCCGTGCTCGACGCCTACGTGGCGGCGGGCGGCAATTTCGTCGACACCGCGGACGTCTACTCCGCGTGGGTGCCGGGCAACTCGGGCGGGGAGTCCGAGACCATCCTCGGCAACTGGTTCGCCTCCCGGGGCAACCGCTCCGACATCGTCCTCGCGACCAAGGTGGGCGCCGGCGTCCCGACGCCCCGCGGCCTGTCCGCCGCGGCGATCAAGGCGGGCGTCGAGGAGTCCCTGAAGCGCCTGCGCACCGACTACATCGACCTTTACTACACCCACTTCGACGACACCTCGGTGCCGGTGGAGGAGATCATCTCCACGCTGGACGAGCTGGTGAAGGCGGGCAAGGTCCGCGAGATAGCGGCCTCCAACATCTCCGCCGAGCGCCTCGAGGCGTCCCTGGACTTCTCGGCGAAGGAGGGCCTGGCCCGCTACGTGGCCCTGCAACCGCACTACAACCTGGTCTCCCGCGACACCTTCGAGGGCCCGCTCGCCGACGTCGCCGCCCGCCATGGCGTGGCGACCGTCCCGTACTACTCCCTCGCGTCCGGCTTCCTCACCGGCAAGTACCGCCCCGGCGCCTCGGTCGACAGCGCCCGCGCCCAGGGCGCGGCCCAGCACCTGGAGACCGAGCGCGGCCAGAAGGTCCTCGCCGCACTCGACGACGTGGCCGCCAACCACGGCGCCGAGCACGCGACGGTGGCCCTGGCCTGGCTGGCGGCCCAGCCCGCGGTCGTCGCCCCGATCGCGAGCGCGCGCACGGTGGACCAGCTTCCGGCGCTGCTGGCGGTGGCGGACCTGAAGCTGACGAAGGAGGAGCTGGCGCTGCTGACGTCGGCATCGGAGTAAGGGCTTCGCGCCTCACGCGCTTGCGGTGGACATGAGACAGGGACACGCCGTGACGTCGGCGTGTCCCTGTCTCAAAACCATCGCAAACTGTGGGCCGGGCGGTGGACTAGGCGGCTGCGGCTGCCCCGCTCCGTCGATCGGCGGCGGCCCAGGACGCGGCGGCGACCCCGCCGGCCACGGTGAGGACGGAGGGCCAGGCGCCCAGCTTCTTGGCGAGCGGATGCGACCCGGCGAAGGCCGCGACGTACAGCCCGCTCAGCACCGCCGCCGTGCCGGTGCCCGCCTTCTGCTGCCACCCACGCGCGGCCACGACCCCGGCCGCTGCCAGAGCCACCCCGCCCAGCTGCCGCTTCTTGGTCCAGCGCGCGACCCCGTACCCGCCGACGAGCCCGCCCGCGGCCACCACACCTGCCGGGATTCCGGCCATGACCTCTTACCTCCACTGTGAGGGTCTACTTCCTCGACCCTATGCCGGGCGGGGCGGCCATACGCGCCGTTGGGGTCATGATCAAGCACCGACTCTGCAACAGCGGTTGGGGGCGGGCCGATGGGGTCACGCCTGGCGGGCCGGAGGCAGCGCCGCCCCGTGCTCCGCGGCCCACTCCTCGAAGCCGGTCACCCGCAGCCCGAGCGCGCGGGCGTAGCGCGGCGAGGCGGGCTGGTCCACGGTGTTCAGCCGCTCGTGCCCGGCGGCGAATTCCGGCATCCCCGCGGCCAGGGCCTCCTCCACGGTCATGTCCGGGGCGGTCAGTTCGGTGCCGCTGGCGCGGGAGAGCACGGCGGCGACCTCGGCCATGGTCAGCTCGTCGCCCGCGAGTTCCAGCTCCACGCCGTTGAACCGCTCCGGGTCGGCGAAGGCGGCTGCCGCGGCGTTGCCGATGTCCTGTACGGCGATCAGCTTCAGCACGGTGTCGGGCTTGATGAGGGACGCCAGCCGACGGCCGTCGGGGCTGAAGATGAACCCGGGTACGAGGAAGTTCTCCATGAAGAAGGCCGGCTTGAGGAGCGTCCAGTACCGGAATCCCGCGTCACGCCCCCGGTCTTGGAGCGCGGCCTTGACCTCGTACACATGCTCCATGCCCTTCCAGCGCTCGTCGCCCCAGCCGGGTGTCTCACGGTGCTGTCCGACGCCGGAGATGGAGGTGTATACAAGGTGCTCGACGCCCGCCTCGGCCGCCGCGTCGATCAGGTTGCGCCCGCACACCCACTCCGTATCGCCCTGTAGGTCGGCCAGGTCCGGCATCTGCACGGAGAAGACGCCGCGCGCCCCGTCCACGGCGCGCCGTACGGCGTCGCGGTCGCGCAGATCGCCGGTGACGAGCTGCGCTCCGAGCGCCTGCACGGCGCGGGCCGGGGCGCTTTCGGGGTCCCGGACGAGCGCCCGTACCGGCACATCCTGCGCGAGCAGGGCCCGCGCGGTCGCGCCGCCCTGTTTTCCGGTGGCGCCGGTGACGAGTATGGGTGCGGTGGGCATGCTGCGGCCTCCCTAAACGGCGGGGTCCCCCGTTTATCTGCCGGATACGATACGGAGGGGTCCGCCATTTACGCAAAGGTCAAAGGTGACGACGTGCACGACGTGTCCAACACCCAAGCCCAAGCCCGCCCCCAGCGCGCCGACGCCCGCCGCAACTACGCGCGCCTCCTCGCCGCCGCGGAGGCGGAGGTCGCCGTCCACGGAGCGGAGGTCTCCCTGGAACAGGTCGCCCGCACCGCCCAGGTGGGATCCGCGACCCTGCGCCGGCACTTCCCCAACCGACAAGCCCTGCTGACCGCGGTCTTCCGCCGGCGGATCGAGGCCCTGTGCGCCCTCGCCACGGACCTGGCCACCCGGGAGGCCCCCCGGACTGCGCTGCTGGAATGGCTGCGCGCCGTCGCCCACTACGTCACCTCCGCCCGCGGCATGGCGGCATCCCTGGCCCTCGCCGAGTCCCCCGGCGAAGCCGAACACTGCTTCACCTACCTCGCCACCGCCGGCGACCCCCTGATCCGCCGCGCCGCCGCCACGGGCGCCGTACGGGCGGACGCGACCGCCGCCGACCTGCTGACCGTCGTCATCGGCATCGCCCTTGCGACGGAGCACCACCCGAACGGCGCGGCCGAGGTCGACAGACTGCTGACGCTGGTCACGGAGGGGCTGGGCCCGCGCTCGTAGACCGTCGGCCGAAGGGGGCCGACGGCCGGGGGAGGGTCAGAACCTCCCCACACCCCAGCTGAGCACGGCGTGATTCCCGCTCCCGCCGGAGAGCTTGGTGCCGAAGGCCCCGCCGCCATTCGTGTTGAAGCTGTTCATCCCGTTGTACGCGACGCCGAACGTCAGCCGGACCGCATGACCGTCGCGCCAGCTCGCATCGCAGTGGTCGGCCGTGTACTCGACCGTGCCCGCGACCCCCCTCAGCGACCCCTCCCGCGACCGCGCCTTGAACACACCGTCCTGCCCCTTGCCGAGCGTCGCCGGGGGCCGCATGACGAATCCCCCGGCCGTCAGCCCGTAATCGGTCCGCGTGAGCCGGCACCCCGTCGCATTGTGCATACGAACCTCAATCGCGCGGCTCGTCTCGTCCCCCTCACCGTCACCCCGTACGCCCTCAACAGCCTGGGCGGAAGCAGAGACGGCCGGCACACCGACCACGACCCCCATCATCACAACTACGATCCAGCGCGTCAGTGTCCTCATGGCGGCCTCCTCCTGGCACAGGTGCCACCACGATGCCCACCCCCGCCTCACCACCGTCGGACCGACACAGCCGCCTCCCCCGCCCGGCGGTCACCCAGCAGCGACCCGCACCCCGGCGTCGAGGGCCTCTCCCCAATCGAGGTAACCCTCGTGCTGGATGAACATCTCGACGATGTTCCCCTCGTCATCCCAGGCCCGCCGCTCCTCCCTGAAGTCCTGCGGCCTCTGGATCCACGCGAGCGGAATCCCGGGAAAGTGCGCGTACAAGGGCCCACCCTCAGCCAACTCCAGCTTGAAGGCGACCATCCCGCACCCCTCCGCGTCCACCTCCCTGACGACGTCCTCCACCACAACGCCGCGCTCGGCCAGCCCCTCGATAAAGGCCACCGCGGCGGTGGCCCCACGGACCTCCCACGCGTAGTCCTCGGCGTCTTCGTCGTCCTCGTCGTCCTCGTCGACGAGCGTCATGTCGATGAGGTCCTTCACCTGCCACATGGCGCGGCCCCTTCCCCCTGATGCCGTTCTCGAACGCCCCGAAGCCTAGACGGACCTCGCCCTGATCAAGGCGGTGGAGCCCGCACCGCGGGCGTGGAGTGCCCCCGGTGCGGGCTGGTGGCGGCGCGCGATCAGGCTGGACCGGCGATTTCAGCCGTCGTTGTTTCAGGCGTCAGTTCCAGGGCCTGGCGTATGACCGCCGAGCCCTGTTCCACGAACTCCGCGATCGGGGCGGCGAGGGTGTCGGGCAGGACGTCGGTGTGCCAGACGAACCTGGTCCGGCCACCGGCTTCGGCGACGGCCTGCATCGAGGCATGGTGGTGGGAGGGGTGGAGGCTTCCGCCGACCACGGTGTAGGCGACGCGTCTGTTCTCGTGATCGAGGTCGACGAGTCGCTCGTGGACGATCGTGCCGTCGGCGAAGGTGACCGTACGGGTGTCCGAGCTCAGGTGCGTATCGGTCACGAAGCCGGGCGCGAGGCGTTCGTGCACCGCCCCGTAGTCGCTGAGCACGTCCCAGACGGCGTCGGGCGTGGCGTCGACGACGAATTCCTTGTGAATGGAGGCCATGGGTGACTCCTGGTCAGGCTGCGGAGATGCAGAAGGGGTGTCCCTCGGGGTCGGCGAGGACGGTCCACTGGCCCTCGCCGGGCTGGAAGTCGGGTTTGCTCGCCCCGAGCGCGATCAGTTCCTTCGTCATGGCCTCCGGGTCGCTGACCTGGAAGTCGAGGTGGGCGTGGTGGGCGGTGTCAGGCCAGGCAGGCCCGCGGTAGTCGGCGACCCGCGGAAAGGCGAGCCGCAACGGGCCGTTGCCCAGGCAGGCGTAGTCGTCGTCGCTGTGGGTGATCTCCCAGCCGGTGAGGCGGTGGTAGAACTCGGCGAGTTCCTTCGGGGTGGCGCAGTCGATGACGATCGCGGTGAGCTCCGCGTGGACGGTCATGCCGATGGCTCCTCGGTGTCGTGGCTTGCCCGCCCAGCATCCGTTTTCCCGTGCCGAGGGTCTTGAAGATCCTTGCGGCGTCGCGGGCTCGCGGTGTCGCGGCCTCGCGGACCCGGATCGGTGTCGTACCCCCGACATAGGGTCTGCGGCGTGTTGTCAGCCGTAACCCTCGCTGCCCGGCCCGAGTTCGCCGTGGCCACGGTGGTTTGCCGCTCCGACCACACCCGGTGGTCACAGCCAGAGGCCCGCGACGATCACCGCATGGTGCTCGTACGGCGTGGCAGATTCCGCCGGTCGGCCGGAGGAACCGATGTCGATCTGGACCCGACGGTGGGATACCTGGGCACCCCGGAAGAAGAGGAGCGCTTCGCGCATCCCTCCGGCGGTGACACCTGCACCTCCCTCACCTTCACACCCCGGCTCTGGGAAGGGCTTACGGGCAGCACGAGCGTCTACGTGGACGCCCGCATCGACCTCACCCACCGGCGCCTGCTCGCAGCCGCCGCCGGCGGCGACATCGACTACGCCCTGACGGAGGAACTGCTCCGCCTCGTCGCAACGGCCGCCGGCAAACCGGCCCAGCGACCGAAGCCCGCCGACCGGAGACTGGTCGCAGCGGCTCGTGAGGCAATCACCGAGGGAGCTCCGCAGGCGACCCAGCTATGCTCGCTGGCCCGGCACCTCAAGGTCTCCCCCTACCGGCTGAGCCGCGTCTTCTCCCAAGAGATGGGCGTATCCCTGACCCGCTACCGCAACCGCGTCCGCGTCGGCCAAGCCATGGACCGCCTCACCCAGGGCGAACCCAGCCTCGCCAACCTGGCCACCGACCTCGGCTTCGCCGACCAGGCCCACATGACCCGCACCATCCGCGAACACCTCCAGCACACCCCGACTGCGCTCCGCCAACTCCTCGGCCCGGTATTCGCGCCCCACGACGCCCTGTCGCCCGGCCCCGGAGCCTAGACACCATCCCGCTGCCCACGCCGCACCGCCGCGACGAACTCCCCCCAGGCGCACGCCGAAAACGCGAGCACGGCGCGCTCCGGCTCCTTGGAGTCCCGTACGGCGATGCCGCCCGTACGGAAGGCCGCTTCAACACATTCTGTTGCGCCAGCGCCACTGTAGGAGGACTTGAACCAGGCACCGCCTGCAGTGGATATCGGCACTTCATGCATCAGAACTCCTCACGGACGCGTTCGATGAGGGCGGAAGGGTGCTTGGGCCAGCCACGGCTTGGGGGACTCTCAGGCCACACTGACGTCGTGACCGACAACGTCTTCGTGATCACCTCCGGCCTGCCTGCCAGCGGGAAGAGCACTCTGTCCTCGGCCCTGGGCCACTGTCTGGGATGGCCGGTCATCGACAAGGACGCAATCCTGGAATCCCTCTTCGACTCCCTCGGCACCGGCGACCACACATGGCGGCACCGGCTCAGCCGCGCCAGCGACGACGTCTTCTTCACCATCGCTGCCCAAACCCAACGAGCCGTACTCGACAACTGGTGGCATCACGACACCGCACCCGAGCGGCTGCGTCGACTCAATGCACGTCTGATCGAGATCTTCTGCGACTGCGACCCGGCACTCGCCGCCGAACGCTTCCAGCGACGGACCCGCCACCCCGGCCACCTCGACCCGCAGCTCACCCCCGAGCAAGTTGCCGAGCGTGTCGCCATACTCCGCGCCACTTACCCGGGCCCTCTCCGCCTCGGCGGACCCTTGCTGACCATCGACACCAGTCAGCCGGTCGACATCGCCGCCGTCGTCAAGGAGGTCAACACCCTCCTCGAAGCCTGAGGAAACCGGTGATCAGCCAAGTGCGACCAGGGCAAAGCGATGCGAACCCCGTCTAGGCACCTCCGGTTTGTCCGCGACGCAGGACCGCGACGAAATCCCCCCAGGCGTGAGCCGAGAAGGCGAGCACGGCCCGCTCCGGCTGCTTCGAGTCCCGTACGGCAGCCCCGCCGCTCGCCAGACCGGCCATCTCGACGCAGTTTCCTCCGCTCCCGTTGCTGTAGCTGCTCTTCCGCCACTGGAGAGGCGATATATCGGTCATCAGCAGAGTCCTTGTGCCGCTTGTCTGATCAGGTCACTCGACCGCTGAGGACTCAAGGACAGAGCACGTAGATTGTCAAACGCCTTGCCGTAGAGGGCGATCTCTTCCGGACGCTCCAGGTACACCGCGTCTGTCAGGCCGTCGCGGTACACCATGTCGGGATCCTCCTGATCCGGAAACCCCAAGATCGTAAATGCGCCAACAGCGGGGTAGCTGCCGGCGTCGAACGGCAGCACCTGGAGTGTGACGTTCTTCAGCTGCGCCACCTCCAGCATGCGCTCGAACTGCGCGCGCATGATCTTGGCGCTGCCGATGGTGTGCCGCAGCACGCTCTCGTGCACGATCGCCCACAGCTCAAGGGGCGCGGCGCTCGTCAGCAGAGCCTGCCGCTCCATGCGTACGGTGATCATGCGTTCAACGTCATCCGGGTCCTGGGCAGGCGCGGCGAGGTGGAGTTCCCGTGCGTAGTCGGCCGTCTGAAGCAGTCCGGGCACGAACTCGCACTCGTACGTCCGCAGCCCCGAGGCAGCCTGCTCCAGCCCGACGTAGACCGAAAACCATGAGGGCACGGCGTTGCCGTATGCATGCCACCACCCCCGTGTCTTGGACTGTTTGGCGAGCTCTTTGAGAAGTTCGCGGAGCTCGTCGGACGTTCCATAGAAACGGCAGAGGGCATCGATGTCCGATGGCTGTACGCGGCCCTGGCCGGTCTCCAGGCGGTTGACTTTGGAACCGCTCCAGTCCAGCTCCTTGCCCACCTGGTTGCAGGTGAGCTGGTGCTCCTCGCGGAGCTTCTTCAGCTCGATGGCCAAGCGGCGGCGTCGGGCAGTAGGTGATCCGGGCACATGAACTCCTCGTGTGGCAACGAACGTTCAGTCTCGTCGGACGGGTGTGACCCGTCAGTCACCCATTCGAGCGAATCCCTTCGTGCACATTGCACAGCGGGATGCGCGATGCCATGCTCTCACACGGAGTAACGGCTCGGCCACCGAACGATTGCTACAGGTGACCGCTGCACGGCAAGGCGACCGCGAGGAGTTGAGAGATGGCCATCGAGCACTGCATGCCGAGGAAGGCGTGGCACGTTTCCTTCCTGGCGGAACCCGGTGAAGTCCCCGCCCTTCGCCGCAGCATGCGGGTGCACCTGATCCGGTGGGGCCTGCCCGATCTCATCGACGCGGCGCTGATCTGCGTCAGCGAGCTCGTCACGAACGTCATCGTCCACGTCGGTGCCGGCACGCCCACGACAATGGCCGTCTCCATGAACGGCACCTACCTGCGCATCGAGATCCACGACCCGGACCGCAGCGCCCTGCCCACACTCCTGGGCGCGACGACCACCTCCGAGTCCGGTCGAGGGCTGGCCTTGGTCATGGCGGTGACGGACCGATGGGGCGTGATGCCGACCGACGCCGGCAAGACGACCTGGTGCGAGATCGCCACGGAACTGCGCGAGGCCGACGCCCATCTAGAAGGGCCTCAAGTTGATCGTGCGGAGGCCCTGCTCACTCTCTACGGCCGGTCGGCGTATCGCAGCGGATCCTCGCCGCAATTCGGACGCGCCATCGCGGAAGAGGCGGCAATCGCCTTGATCGCAGACCTTCTCCACTGGTTCCGCGCACACGGCCAGGACCCGGACACGGCACTGGACCGGGCGCAGCTGCACTTCGAAGCCGAGGTGGGAACCATCGGGTGACCCTCCGGTGATACGTGCTCCTGGGCCGACGCACTATGAAGCCCGACTCGGCCGTGCCGGCACCTTGACCCGAAGCGGCTCGAAGCGTCGCGCTGGCATCATTGACCATCCGTACTGAGATCGCGCCCCGCCAATAATCCCCAGGGTGTCCGGCTGGCTGATCACTGTGCTCCTCCTGAAGAAGCTGTGCTTCCCCCGAGTCTGGATGCGACCGGCTTACCCTCGCCGCACGGTTGCGACGAAGTTCCCCCAGGCGTGGGCGGAGAACGAGAGAACGGCCCGATCCGGCTCCTGAGAGTCCCGTACGGCGATGCCGCCCGGGAGGAAGGCTGCTTCGACGCATTCCGTGTGGCCAGCGCCGCTGTACGACGACTTGAACCAGGCATCGTCTGCAACGGATGCTGGAGCTTCGGCCATCAGCGCTGAGCGGGAGTCGTGCGAGCGCGACAGCCCGTTCCTTGTTGCAGGCACCTCGTTGATCGAGATCCTCACGGGCCGGGCGGTGGAGTCCACGACGATGGCGGTGCCTCCCTCGGCATGATGGAGCGTCACGGTCGCAGGATGGGCCTTCTCCACCTCGAAGGTGTACTCGACGCGTGCCGGTTCGGACATGAGCTGAACCCTTCGGTCAGGGGCGATGCCGGTTGCTGGCGCAGGAGTTGGTGTGTGGCGGCCGCACTACGGTAGCACCCTTTTCGAACATCGCGTCAACTTAGATTTGACGTGCCTGCCCATGTCAAATAACCTCGGTGGCTCATGGCGACAGGGGAACGGGGAGGTTCGGTGGGCGAGCTCGACTCCTTCGGCGCTTGGCTGGAGCGCCAACTACGGCGGAGCAGGGTCAGTCAGGCGGAGTTGGCTGCGGCCTTGAACATGACCCGAGCCGGGGTTTCGGCGTGGGTCAACAACCGTGCCATGCCGAGAGCCGACAAGCTCAGGTTGATAGAGGAGTTCTTCGGTCTCCTGCCCGGGGCTGCTACATCTCTGCAGGACGCCGAAAAACGGGCTGTTGACCGTATCTGGTACCACCGACGTGCGCACGCGGACGGAGGGAGGGAGTTCGGTAACGCTGCCGCCTTCGCCTTTGAGGCCGATCTCGGTACGCTCGCCCGAGAGGCCACCCAGAACAGCCTCGATGAACGACTGGATCCCACGCGCCCCGTACGTGTCCGCTACACGCTCCACGAGGTGAGTGGCGATCAATTGCGCGCGTTCAAGGACCACCTGCAGTGGGACGACCTCGAGCCGCACTTCCGGGCAGCGGCCCGCCACCGTCAGAAGGTGGGGCGAGTGCTCGCTGAGGGACTGCGAGAACTCGACGAGAGCGACAGCCTGTTGCTCCTACGGATCGACGACTACAACGCTGCCGGACTGACAGGACCGGAGTACGACGACGGCAGGTTCTCCGCTGTCGTGCGGCGTCAGTTGGACAGTCACAAGACAACAGGGCGCGCTGGCGGGTCGTTCGGCCTGGGCAAGGCGACCCTGTGGGCGAACAGCCGCCTGGGGCTCGTCTTGATCAACAGCACTCTCTCCGAGCCATATGAAGGTCATCAGGAACGGCGCATGATCGGGCGTCTGGATCTGCCGTGGAGACGGGTGGAGGGTGAGTCGTTCGCCGGACCCGCATGGCTCGGAGAGCCGGACGAGACACCAGGTTTCAGGAGAGTGGCTCGGTCATGGTGGGCGGACGAGGAGACTGCCCGTGCCTTGCATTTGGAGCGCGAGAGCCCGGATCCGGGCACATCCTTTTTGATCGTTGGCGCTCATGACATGGGCAGCGAGAGAGAAAGAGGACGGCCCGATCTTGCTGACATGCACGCCAAGTTGATTGTGGCGCTGGCCGACAACTTCTGGGCCGCCATGACGGGTGGAGAGAGCACGCCTCCACTGCTGCAAGCCTCGGTCGCGGCACTGCGCAACGGCGAGATCGTGATCCCAGAGCAGCGCGTGGACCCCAGCGAGCACTTTCCGGCTCAGGTGAGGGCATTGAAGGCGTATCTGGACGGCGCCACCGTGGAAAAGCTCACTGCGGTGGATCAAGTGGCGCTCGTCCGAGTCCCTTTGTCGGTTCCTCCATTGCGAGGCACGGGGGACAAGGCGGTGGAACATCAGGCCGTGTTGCTGGTGACTCCTGCGGACGACATGGATCAGGAACACAGCAGGGTCGTCTACATGCGTGGCAGCCGGATGACGGTCATGACCCGTCGACCGCGGGAGATCCCTTTGGGGACCGACCCCTTCCAGGCCATCCTTCTGGCCGGCTATGCCACCGGCGAGGACGGGTCGGTGGTGGCGTCGGCGGAGGCGTTCCTGCGGGCATCCGAGCCGCCCGAGCACGACAAGTGGGACAGAACCGAAGAACTCGCGGTTGCGTACGCTCGGGGTGCACTGACGCGTCCCAAGAAGTTCCGAGCCGATGTGGACGCTGCCCTGCGTGAAGTTGTCGGACGCCCTGAAGCACGAGCCAACGGGGGACCGTCCGCATTGCGGGAACTTCTCCGGTTGGATACTTCGGCCGGGGCACGCCGCAGTGAGGGGTATCCGACCGTTCGCCATCTGGATGGGGCGATCGAGGACACCGGGGCCTGGAGAGTCCATATCGAATTGCGCATTCCACAGCGGGACGACCCTTGGTTGCTGACTCCCGTTGCCTGGTTCGATTCGCAGCAAGGCGGGGGAGCCACGATCACCTGGGCAGCACTCACTGCGGTTGAGAACTGTGAGGTCGACGGGATGAATTTGCGGGTTCATCCTGGCGTACGCAGCGCGTCGTTTGCCGGCGTGACGGCAGTCGGCAGTCACCCGGTCTCGGCAGGTTGGGCGCGTCTCGCCGTGGACATCAGGCGAGCAAAGGGGGAGCGGATATGAAGACCTTGATGCCCTACCCCACGGTTGTGGGCGACACAGACGTGACGATCGAGAAGGTTACGCTCGATGGGCGGGATCTTTCCTATTCGATGATCTCCCGCACCGAACATGTCGTTGCCTTGCACGAGGTCGAGCGGGCCGAGTGGGAAGAGGCAAGGATCGAGGTGCGCGTCTCGCTGCCGGAGCGTGAGATCGAGACGGGTCCGTGGACCGACGTCGGCTGTGTTGCCGTACTCACCGAAGGGGCGACCAACACCCGACTGGCGCGTCCGCTGCGCAAGAAGCTGGACGGGGTATGGGTCGGCAGCGTCCCTGTGTCGCGCACGTTGCACCGTGCTCGCGCCTCCCTGACGGTGAGTGTCGTTGCCACCGTCGGAGGCGTGGCCGGCCGAGTGATCGGTACCGCTGACACGGTGTGGACGATCGACCTCACCGCTCGTGTTCCTGAGCGCAAGAAGGAACTGAACATCGTCGAGATTGACTTCCGCGACGGTACCGAGGAGTGGTTGGTCAGGTTCAAGGACTCTCCATGGCTGGTGGAGACTAGTGGTGAGATGCCGACTGTCTATCTCAACACCGGGTTCGAAGGTCTCGCGCCACTGCTCAATGGCGCCGGGAACGAGATGGAGAGGGGTGCGCGAGGATTGGTGGTGTCCCAAATCGCCGACGAGGCGTGGACGGCCATGTTCCACGCGGCTGTGAGTGATCTTGAGATCGATGACGACGGAACTCCTCAAATCCCGTCGGGATGGCGTGAAATGGTGTTGCGCCACATGCTGCCGGATGTGATGCCCGGAGCCTCGTTGGCCGATGCCTTGCTTGAGGTGCATGAGCGTCGCGCGGACGATCAGGGGTGGTCGGAGTTGCAGACCTATATTCATCACGCAGCAGCCAAGCGCGCCCGCATTCCGAAGCATCTCAGAACTGCCGTTCGCGCACTTGATCGGGCGGAGGTGACAGACCGGTGAGCCGGACTTCCCCTGCACTTCCAGAGGTTCTTGCCCTACTGCCCACCTCCGCGGCCACGCAGTATCTGACACGTAGCGTGCTCACTGGCCAAGAGAATCCGCCCAGGGTCGCCCTTCAGCGTGCCAGTAGACCTATTGGCACGACTGCTGCGCGTTGGTACACCGCGCCGGCGAGGGAATTGATCGAAGAGGCTATGCGGAGATTCGCGGATAGACGCACTCGAGCCGACGCTTGGCTGGCACCACGCCTGCACGCCACCCTACGTATGACGCGAGCCGAAGCAGCCAATCCGGAGCTGTGGAACTTTATGTCCTTGGCAGTGGCGCCGGACTACGTGATCTGGCGTCACCGGGGGCCGGCTACGTCAGCCACGCTCAGTCCGACTGCCCCCGCGGATCGCTTCGTGGGGGTGCACTATAAACATGCCTTCGCAAGGCTGTGGTGGGCCGCAGAAATGTTCCGGGATGGTGAAGACTACAGGAGCGCCGAATTCGCGTGCGGTAACCAGGACGTGCTCAATACGGCGCTCAGGCTGAATGCGATCGATCACCGCCCGACGGCACTGGCGATTCTTCAGGTTCTTCGGAATATGGCGGCGAGCAAGGCGTCTCTCCTTGGTGATCACGTCAACGCGTTGGCGAGCGAGGTAAACATCGTCGGGAGTACCTTGATGTACGACGTCATCGCGCCAGTGGAACCACCTGATGTCGACGCCGTTCTTGAATGGATTGCGGAAGGAGAATCAGCTCCGCCTGTTCCACTGGAATCGCTGCCGGACGGTCCGAGGGACGGAAGAGTTCTCAAATCATCAGTGGACGCTCTGGTGAAAATATTTGAGAAGGTTCATGAGGAGTCCCCCTATCTTCGGCGTAGAGGAGCGACCGCTGAAGAATCGGGTGCCGGAGTCAGCCTCGCAAAGCCTGGTGGATGACCCCCGCCAGCGCCCGCGAGAGGCCGACCGGCACGGCATTCCCGATCTGACGCCCGATCTGGATCTTGCTGCCACACCATTTGAATGACTCAGGAAAACCCTGAATGAGTGCGGCTTCATAGTGGGTGATGGGACGCCATGCGAAGGGGTGCAGGTAGCGACCCTTTTCTGGCTTATAGAACTCCGTTCGGATAGTTACCGAAGGTCGATCCCAATACATGCGCCCCATGACGTCGTGGGATCCGTTTCGGTGGGCCAGCCAGTTCGGAGTCGACAGTTCCGGAGGAAGATCGTGTCTGTTGCCGCCTCGAGGAATTGCTTTGTATCGGGCCAAGGAGACATCTGTTGGCGTCCGCCCGAAATGCAAGTCCGTGGTTCTGAAAGTTCCCGGCAGGATGAAGTCCTTCAGCCCGAGTGGATTGCAGGTTCCTTCCGGGAGTTCAGTGGTGACAGGTGTCACCAGGGAGCGTGAGAAGACCGCGGGGCCGACTGCCACCCAAGGCTTTTTGGACTCGATTCCGGGCAGCGTTGTTCCCATCGTTTCGGGCGCCTTGGCGTGGCTGGTATCGGGGTAGCGGAGTCCGTTGAGATATTCAAGATCTCGACGGACTCCTATGACGATGGTTCTGCGTCGTGATTGGGGTACACCGTAGTCCGCCGCATTAAGGACGGAGTACTCGACGAGTTTGTAGTCTCGCAAACCACCGTTGGGCTTCTCTGTGGCCGCGTAAAGTGCCTCGAACTCGGCGGACCTCAAGAACCGATCAACATTTTCGACGATGAAAATCTTGGGCTCGATCTCATTGACGACCCGCATATATTCGCGCCACAGTTTGTTACGAGGATCGTTGACATCCCCCAGCCCGAGCCCGGAGAAGCCTTGGCACGGAGGGCCACCAAGAATGACGTCTGCTTTGATGCCGTGGTCGCGAGGTTGCCAGTCCTCGATGTCACCCGCGTGGATGTGATGCAGCCCGCCGGCGTCGTCCGCGAAGTTGGCGGCATACGTCGAGGCCGCCGCCAAGTCGTGCTCGACGGCCGCAACTGATCGGAAGACCGGAGCCGTCCCGCCAGGGGTGCGGAAGGACCGGAAACCTTCCGTGAAGCCCCCGCATCCCGCAAAGAGATCAACAACGTTGATCGGCTCCGGGGCTTCCTGGTTGTTCATGACCGTGAGTTTAGCCGGCCGCTGGGAGTGATCACGAACATACCTGGTGATCGGCCGGAAGGCACTGCCGGAAAGCCGGCAAATCACACTCAACTGCCCCCTGCCTGCGCCTTCACCCCAAGTGCGTGGGCGATGCACAGTCCTACAGCCTCAGCCACCGGCGGTGGTGAGGCATGGCCGACCTGCCGGTACACGGAGGTTTTTCGGCCGAAGAACCTCCACTCGTCAGGGAAGGACTGCAACATCGCGACCTGACGCACATTGAGCTTGGGCAAGGCATCGACGGGGAAGTCGGGGCCTGGCACACCGTCTCCGATGCTGTTGCCGTTGACGCCCAACCTTGCCCAGGCGCGCTTGGAGCCGGTCGGTCCGAGATCGGCCCCGCCCCTGAAGGCGGAACCACCCACGATGGCGGGTGCCGGCTCATTCGCTCGTCCAGCCCATGCAGAGGCTCCGGGCCAACCGTCTCGGGCCATGGATGCTTCCAGTATCTCTCCGACCGAAGGCGCCGGTTCGGCCGCGGGTTCGGGCCAGTCGAATCGGCTGAGCTCCGGGTGACGCATGGCCACCAGAAACCCTTGTCGGCGGTGCTGAGGGACGCCGAAGTCCGCCGCATCGAGCACACGCCACTGGACTTCGTAGCCCACGTCGGCGAGGTTTTCGACGATCCAGGACCTGATGTTCTCGAACTTGTCAGAGGTGACAAGGTCAGGGACGTTCTCCAGCAGGACGGCACGTGGCTGCACCGAGTGTGTGAGCCACACCGCCGCCTCCAGGAGTTTCCGCTCCCTGTCGCTCTCGCGGCGCTGAACCGTCGCCGCCGACTTGACGCGTGGCAGGCCACCGGCAAGGAGGTCCACGTCATAGACAGAGGGATGTTCTTCCGGGTCGAAGTCGATGACATCGGTGCGCAGGACTTGCCAATTCGGGCGATTCAGCTTCAGCGTCTTGCAGGAGTTCTCGTCGTTCTCGATCAACATGACCGGATCGAACCCTGCTCGTTCCAGCCCCAAGGCCTGGCCACCGGCTCCCGCGCAGATTTCGAGGGAGGAGAGTCGTGGTGAGGTCAATGCGGCTTTCTCCTTGAGGCAACGATGGTGGGCCGGTGACCGGGTGGGTCGGAGCAGGCCAGGACATTTCTGGTGCCGGACGTGTCTGGTGTCAGGTCGCGTCGATGATCGCCTCGTTCTCCTGGGCGGAGTCGATGGTGGTGAACCGCACGACCTTTTCGTCGTGGCCGTGTGCTGTAGCGGGGGCCACGAAGGCGAAGGCCATGACCAAGCGCTTCAGGTCGGCCTCGCCCGTTGCTGTGACAGGGGGGCGTTGCTCGAGTACGGGATACAGGGTGATCACACCGCGTCGGGGAGCCATGTGTTGCTCTGTGGCCGGATCATTGCTGTGTGTGAGGGAGCCGGCGATCCGCATGGCCACTGCTCGGTGCTTCGGGTCGCTGATGGCGCCGAAGAGCGGATAACGCTCGGGCCGTCGCTGCCGGCTGAACCAGGACAATGAGCGTTTGCGTGTTCCCAGCGGGACGCGCTGACCCGAGGAGGAGTGCTGAGGTGCGAGCACCAGCCAGTCGTCCACGTCTCGACGGGACTGTGAGATGGCCTCCAAGTAGGCGAGGCTCGGGGCGAAGTGCTCTCCGTGCCATTTCAGTGTCCGAAAGACAGTGATGGCCTCTTCGGGGGTCAGTAGCCCGGTGAAGGCCTCGAATCCGTTAGTGGTCCCGGAATCTGTTTTGTGAAACGAGAAATATGTCGGAGTGTCCGACAGTCGATCCAGCACCGGGAGCCACTGGTCGGTGTTGTGGCGCAGGGCAGCAGTCTGGTTTTCCGTCGGATATGCGGTGGGTTCTGACCACTGGCCCGGCGATCTGACCTCGACCAGGCGTGCGTTGTACATCTTGTTGCGACTCGTCGGCTTCAATTTCGGGAAATGCTGGGAGACCAGAGGCGGCACTTGAGCCGGTGTGACCTGTGGCTTACCCTTCACCATGACGGAGTACTGTTCGAGCTGTGCTCGGAAGCTCTCCTCGTCTCGGCAAATTGCCTCGAAGGCGTCGTAGAGGTCGATTTCCTGTGGGCGCAGTCCGCCCGACGACTCCCTGCGGCCGACCCACAGGCGGACCAGGTCTCGGTAGCCCTTGCGGAATCCGAACCAGCGACCCATCTGCATCATCGTGGACGCGTTGCCCGCGCGTCGGCGGAAGTAGGTGACAGTCAGGCCCTCGACGGTGAATCCTCGCGACAGTTTTTGCCCGCCGATAAGGATCTTCCAGATAGCGCGACGGTCGAAGTCCGCTTCGCCTCTCTCGATGTCCTTGTCGCCGTTGACCACGATGACCGGTCGGTCGTCGGCGCCGATGCGGGCCCAAGCCGCTCCGATGTAGGGTGCCAGGGCGTCATAGGAACTGGGGACCGCGAAACCGTTGGCTCGGACGCGGGAAACGGGAAGAAGGTCGGACTCGAAGAGTTCACGCAACCGCTGCCGGCCGGAAGGGCCGGTGTACCCGCCCTCGTCCCACAGGCGCAGCAGCCTTCCTCGCAGCTCGCTGTGCTCTGCCGTCAGCCGGGACTCGTGCACCAGCATGGTGTGGTGTCGGAAGTGGTTCTCGTCCACCCGAGGATCTTCGGCCTCTCGGTAGATCTTCATGGCTCCCGTAAGGACGAACATGTCCAGGGCCCTGCGCAGGCTGACGTCGTCCTCTTCCTCGGTGGAGCCACCGATTTCACGAACGTAGGCCTTCTCGTTCGAGTTCGCCACGGTGCGCTGCTGTGGCGGAATCTTCGACTCCAGGTCGTGAAAATCTTGAATCCCCATGTAGCCGTGGGGCCGACGGAGAGAGATCAGGAAATCCCTCGGGAAGATGTCCCTGGTGTCGCTGGGGTCGATGAATACGTTCGCGAACGGTGTTGCGGTGTAGCCGACGTACTGGGCTCGCGGAAGAAGTCCCAGCAGCTCGGACACCTTCTGATTGATGGCTGTACGATCGGGGCCGTCACTCCTGTTGGGATTGGCGGTGTTCGGAGACGCCTCGTCGGACTCATCATCGATGATCAAGGCTGGGATCTCGCCCAGAATTCCCTGGATCTTTTCCAGGTCATTCACCAGCTTGTTCAGTACGCTCTTATTCTTCTTGACCACCATCAGGCGAGCGGCCGCGTGGTCGAGGTTACGCGGGTCGTACAGTGGGAGTGCCTTCTCCCGCTTCTCGATCTGGAGCGCGCGGATACCTTGAGCCAAGGACTTGTAGTCATTGGCGCGTGTGGTGAGCCGTTCGACATCGAAGGCGCCAAGTTCTGACGGCATCCCACCGTGAGTCAGGAATTTTCTGCGGAGCCATGCGGTGTCGTCCGCGTAGTCGGAATCAACCTCGTTGCCGGCCCCACGCAGGATGTTCTCCCGCCCCACCAACTCCATGTCGAGGCGGCGTTGGGTCTGGGCACGCAGGAGATTCAACGTCCCCCCGAGCACGATGACCAGACGGTACCCGGCGTCGATGGCCTTCGCGATGACGCCCGTGAAGTTGGCAGTCTTCCCGGACTGCACGTAGCCGACAACCAACCCCTTCGACTGATAAGCCTCGGGCGAGGTCGGGTCCGCCAGGCGCTCGACAACCCGTTCGGCGGCGTCACCCAGGTCCGCTGTGGTCTCTGGACTCCAGCCCTTCTGCTCCTGCAGGTAGCGCTGGTATGCCGGCCAATACCAGTCGACGCCATGCTGAGTGCCGATCCCGCGCCAGGGCTTCCGTTCTTGGCTGATGACGACTGGACCGGCGGTCTTCTGCACCGGGATCTCGGCATCCAGAACCTTGCGGGTTACGGGCTCAAGGCCGAGTCTGTCGTGGACCACGGTGCGACGTTCGTCCGTACGTGGCTCGGTATCGGAGGCCCAGTCGGTTGTCGTGGGGCCGGTCGCGTAGTCCCAGTCGGTGAGCTGAATGCGCCATAGGCGCTTCAATGCTTCGGCGCCATCGCCGCCTGCGACCAAGATGTCCCTGAATGCTGTCTCGGACACGTCGTGCCCGGATGCCTGCATCTCGGCGTAGAAGGCAACGGCGCGCCCGAGAGGTGCGGGGCCGGCTGCTTGCATGCCGGCCAAGGCAGCCTGATGCACCTTGAGAAGTAGGTCGGCGTTGGCGTTGTCCGCTGTGCTCATGTGGCGCTTCCTCAAGGGCGGTGGCTCACGGTAGGAAGAATTGACTCTGGAGCGCTGCAGGCGGTTCGAGGCCAGCCGGCAGACCTGTCACGTCGATGTTGTAGTCGACCTTGCTTATGCGGGCGGCCGACTCGGCCGGCAGCAGGCGAAGGAGTGACTGGTCCAAGCGTGGCAGATGGTCGTCGACCATGAGGACCAGCGGCGTGCTGCGGAGCGACCAACGTTCGTCGTCCGTGGACAGGATGTTCGAGCTGCCGGGTTGGAGGATGGCCGCGAGACGTTGCTCGAGTGTGTCGAGAGCGGCACCCGTTGTGTGTTGTGCGAACTGCTCTCGAACGGACGAGGCGCACTGGGTGAAGGTGCGACCGTGAGCACCGCCTCGGGTGAGCTGGATAGACACCAGCCAGAGCGGCCGGTCTGTACTCGGGGTGAGTTGAGAAAGGCCATGGATGGTGTGACTGCGTTCCTCCGAGGATGTGGTCTTGACCTCGATGTCATAAGACGGCAGACCGAAATCGTGCTCCTCGCCGTACGACCCTCTCCAGGATTCTGCGGCGGTTTGCCATCCATGCGAGGTGGCGATGGCTGTCAGCATCACCAGTTCGCCCATCAAGCCGATTCGTTTCTCCAAGCTCATCGCCCGGGGTTTGTCGAGAAGGGCACGCCAGGCCTGCACCGTCTCATTGAAGGCTTGATCCGGGGTCCGCCCCCGGTCAACGACGCGATCGGCGACGGCGCACAGGAGGTCGTGAAAGTCGCGCAGCAGCTGTCGTTGGGTGGTCCTGAGACGAGCCATGCGCAGGCCGTCGTACGCTATTTCCTCGACACGTATCAGCGGATGTGGCGAGCGCGGCAACCTCTGACGGGACGTGAGCTCCAAATGGAGGGCGATGTCGCGATCGTCCGTCACGACGTAGTCGACACGGGGCAGGGCACTGCCACCGAGAGGGATGGTCGTTCCTCGGCCGGCGTGAAGAAAGTGTTCGATCTGCGACCAATCGGCCTTGGAATCAGCCGTCATCGTCGGCCACCCGGTCCAGTTCACTGCGTGCCGCAGCCACCAATACCGATTGCCACAGCTGTAGGTTGTCCTTCTCGCGACGGCCGCTGTACTCCTTCTCGAAAACTTCATGCAGCAGCAGGTACATCAGCGACTTAAGAAGTGGGGCATCGTTGAGACTGCCGTCATGGCCGCCCAGGATCGCCTTGCGGTAGTGCTTGTTGAGCACGATGGTCCGCTGCTTGCGATCGACGTGGAAGAACAACTCGTTGTCCAACTTGTCCCAGCGGACGCTGATCGGGTCCTCATAGGGGAGGAGAGGCAACTCCTCCTCGATGGCCGCCCGTACGTCCGGAGCGATCCCCTTGCCCGGGCCGATCACCGCCTTGCGTGTGACACCTACTCGTCTGCGGGCCTCGCGGTAAGTGGTGTCTGCGGCCGTCAGGTACTGGGAGAACTTGGTGCCCGACTCGTCCACCGCTTCATCGAGTGCGGCTGTGAACTCTGGGGACAGGTCGACGCCTGACTTCTTGACTGTGAGTCGAAAGACGTCGCCCAGCATCTCGGGTAGATCGATCGCCACGCGAGCAAGAGAAAGATGCTGTTCGGGCTGGCGGTAGTTGTTCCAGCCGCCAGCCTGGACGAGGCGGTCGTTTCGGTAGAAGTAGAAGCCCTGTCGATCGATGACGGAGCCCACGGCCCGGTACTCGTCGATGTTGGACTTGGGGGGCCAAATGTGGGCGTCGAGCACGATGTGGGAAGCGAGACTCTTGATCGAGGCGCCGAACTTCCGCGGGTAGTCCGCAGCACCGGTAACGGGGTAGGCGAACGGGTCCAGGGGTTCGACACCGAAGTCCAGGTAGACCGTGCCGGTCAGGACGTCCTCGACGGCGATAGTGATGTTGAAGTCCGCGCGAGCCAGAAATCGATGCAGGTAGAGCCCCAAGTGGAGGCCCAGTTTATTGATTGTGCGTTGTAGGTAGCGATCTGTCTGCCCGCTGCCGCCGTGCTTGGGGAAGTCCTTCACTCCGTCCCAGCGAACAATTGTGCCCTGCCATGTGATGGGCTTGTCGTAGTAGCGGTCGACGAGTCTCTGTGCGAAGTCGGAGTCGACAATATCGCACTGGAATCCGGACTTGGCGTGCTCCATCAACCAACGGCGTCCCGCGGCGCGGGTGCGTTTGGTGGTGCTCACCACTGTGACGGCGTCGGCGTGAGAGAGGGACGCCGACTTCAGGCCGGTACCGAACATCCCGAGAGACTTGGCGCCGTACGACTGGCGACCGCCGATCGTCATGGCGACGTCCAGCGCTTCGTCGTCCATGCCACGTCCGTCGTCCACGACGAGGAGGGAAACGAGTTGCTCGCCGTCACGAAGGAAGTGGATCACAACGTCTTTCGCGCCTGCGTCGATCGAGTTGTCGACGAGGTCGGCAATGGCCACCTCGAAGCCGTACCCTTGGCTGCTCAGCGCCTCCATGTACCGGGCATCCGGAGGTAGGTGCTTGCTACCGGTTGTGGGGACGTCGAACTGCCAGCCTGTCATCATCCGCCTTGAGATCCGGGAGTGCGAGGAGTGTGATCACTCGCAATCGCATGATTCGTACGAGTAATGGTGACGGTAGAGCAGGGGACCGACAAGTGGGTTGGAAGTTCTGAAACCGCGCTCTTCCGGCACCGGTCTATGAACTGTGCGGCCTTCTCGCGTCGGCGACGGCGGCAGCCACCCGCCCTGCCACATCGGACGGCGCTTCGTGCTCCCAGAAGCGCAAAACCGTCCATCCGTCCGTCGTGAGGCGTTCGGTGGTTTCAAGGTCGCGCGCCATGTTGCGATTCAGCTTGTTTCGCCACCAGTCGGCGTTCGCCTTCGGATGGGTCGCGTGCTGGGGGCAGCCGTGCCAGAAGCACCCATCGAGGAAGACAGCGATCTTGAGGCCAGGAAAGGCGATGTCGATGCTCCGACGTGGGAGCCCCGGGACGGGGCGGTGCAGACGGTAGCGATGCCCGCTGGCATAAAGGAGACGGCGCACAGCCATCTCTGGGGTGGTGTCCTGGCTGGCCTGGCGGCTCATGCGGGCGGAGACACCGAGGGAAGACGGTGTGACGGGCACGTGGCCATTGTGCCGGCCAGGGCAGATGTCATTGAGTCCGGGCAGCTGGACGGCGGCTTATGCGCCACGGTCCGGCCTCTGCGGAAGGCATGCCTGAGCGGCGGGGCGTTACGGCTGACCCTGCGGGTACGGCGGCTGATGCGCTGGCGGCCAGGCCGGGTAGCCGTACGGGGTGGGCTGGGCGTACGTGGGGTGCGGCGCGTACGTGGCCTGGGGCGAGGTGGGCCAGTACGGCGGGGGCATCATTCCCGGCTGCGGGCGGGGGAGGGGGCGGCGGGGCATGGGGACGGAGAGGGCGGCGTGGGCGAGGGCCGGTTGGGCGGTCTCTCGGGTTTGCCAGAGGCGGTCCAGGAGCTCGCGCTCGCGGGTGGTGAAGTCGGGGCCCGCCGTGCCGCGGTGGGCGCGGTGGCGGAGGAAGGCGAGGGAGGTGGCGGTCGCGGTGTAGTCGGCGACGACGCGGGCCGCGGCCGGGCCCTGGGTGCGGCGGGCGAGGTCGCGGGCTATGCCGCGGGCGCGCATGGAGGAGAGGGCGATGGGCTCGGGTGGGGTGAGCCAGCCGGCGGCCTGGTAGATGGGGAGCTGGGTGCGTATGGTGCGCAGCTGGTTGTTGCGGGACCAGATGACCAGCCAGGTCAGCAGGCCGAAGACGGGGACCATGAAGAGGGCGTAGACGGCGAGGAAGCCGTAGCCGCCGAAGGTGGCGGAGCCGTTCCAGAGGCCGTGCAGGACCATGGCGCCGAGCAGGGCGGCGATGGGGACGAGGACGCGGCGCGCTCGCTGGTGCTGGGCGGCCGCGGCGGCTATGCCGAAGCCGATGCCGGTGGCGGCGGTGAAGAGGGGGTGGGCGAAGGGGGACATCACCGCGCGGATGAAGAAGGTCGCGGCGGTGGTGGAGCGGATGCCGGAGTAGCCGAATTCCTGGTCGCTGACGAAGGCCGTGCCGAGGTAGAGGATGTTCTCGGTGAAGGCGAAGCCGGTGGCGGTGATCCCGGCGATGACGACTCCGTCGACTATCCCGTTGAAGTCGCGGCGCCGGAAGAGGAAGAGGAGCAGGACGGCGGCGGCCTTCGCGCTCTCCTCGACGACGGGGGCGACCAGGGTGGCGCCCCAGGCGTCGGCGTCGGCTTGGCCGTCGGGGGAGGAGTCGGCGACGGTGGTCATGAGCCACTCGGTGGCGAAGCCGTTCGCGATGAGGGCGACGAGGGTCGCGGCACAGGCGCCCCAGGCGAAGGCGAAGATCAGGTTCCGCGAGGGTTCGGGTTCGACGCGGCCCATCCAGCGGAACGCGGCGATGAGCAGCGGTACGGGCAGGACGGCCAGGCCGAGGCCCACCAGGAAGCCCTCGGTGCCGGTCTGCCGGCGGACCAGCGCCAGGATGACCAGCCCGGAGAGGGAGAGCAGGACGACCAGCGCCGTGGCGCGCAGGGACTTGTTGGCCCACAGCGCGCCCAGTCGGCCGCCCCAGGGACCGGGGTGGGGCGGGTGCGGCCAGCCGCCTCCTCCGGCCGGCGGCGCGGACGCGGCGTCGGGCCACGGCTGCTGTCCGTACGCCGTGGCCGGTGGGCCGGGCTGCTGGTGCGGGGGCGGGGACTGGTGCACCTGACGACCCTAACGAACGGCGGAATGGTGGACCGCAGGATTATGCCCAGCCGCTAAAGGGCGCTATGTGTCCTTGCGGCGGAAGATCAGATCGTGCACGACATGGCCCTTCTGTAGGCCCTGGCCCTCGAACTTGGTCAGCGGGCGGAAGTCCGGGCGCGGGCTGTAGCCGCCGTCGGGTCGGGTGTTCTCGAAGTGCGGGTCGGCGGTGAGGACCTCGAGCATCTGCTCGGCGTACGGCTCCCAGTCGGTCGCGCAGTGCAGCAGGGCGCCGGGGCGCAGTCGGGTGGCGGCGAGGGCGATGAACTCGGGCTGGATCAGGCGGCGCTTGTGGTGCCGCTTCTTGGGCCAGGGGTCCGGGAAGTAGACGCGCAGCCCGGCGAGGGAGGCGGGCTCCAGCATCTCGCGCAGCAGGATGATCGCGTCGCCGTTCGCCACCCGGACGTTGGAGAGGCTGTTCCGCTCCGCGAGAGCGAGCAGATTGCCCTGGCCGGGGGTGTGGACGTCGGCGGCCAGTATGCCGGTGCCGGGGTCGGCGGCCGCCATCTGCGCGGTGGCCTCGCCCATGCCGAAGCCGATCTCCAGGACGACGGGCAGGTCCGGGTCGCCGAACAGCTCGCCGAGGTCGAGGCGGGACAGGCCGTCGATGTCCAGGCCCCACTGCCCCCACAGGCGGCGCAGCGCCTCGCCCTGGCCCAAGGTCACCCGGCCACGGCGGGGTCGGAAGGAGCGGATGCGCCGCTCGTGGTGCGAGCCGGCGGGGTCGGCCACGGGGCCGCCCGGGAACATCGGCTCGGCGCGACGGTCGCGCGGGGGCGGCGGCAGCGTGCGCTCGGGGCGGGGGGCGGGGGCCGTGTGGTGCTCGGCGGCGTGGTTTTCGGCGGTGTGGTTCTCGGACACAGTGCTTCGATTCTACGGGCCCAGGCCCCAGCGCCCAGGCCCCAGCGCCCAGGCCCCAGCGCCCGGGCCCGCGTCACAGCCGCTCCAGCACCCGCCTCGCGACCTCCCGCCCGATCGGCAGGGACGCCGTCGCCGCGGGCGAGGGCGCGTTCAGCACATGGACGACGCGGGGGGACTCCCTGATCAGGAAGTCGTCCGCCAGCGTGCCGTCGGGCAGCACCGCCTGGGCGCGTACGCCCGCCGGGGCGGGTATCAGGTCGTCGGCCGTGACATCCGGCAGCAGACGGCGGACGGCGTCGGTGAAGGCGCTCTTGGACAGTGAGCGGCGCAGCTCCCCCGCGCCGTACCGCCAGTGGCGGCGGGCTATCCGCCAGGAGCCGGGGTACGCCAGCGTCCCGGCCAGCTCGCGCGGGCGGACCGTGTGCCAGGTGTAGCCCTCCCGGGCGAGGGCGGGCACCGCGTTGGGCCCGATGTGGACGGCGCCGTCGACGCCGCGGGTCAGATGGACGCCGAGGAAGGGGAAGGCCGGGTCGGGGACGGGGTAGACCAGGCCGCGCACGAGGGAGGCGCGCGCGGGGACCAGCTCGTAGTACTCGCCGCGGAAGGGGACGATCCGCATGCCCGGGTCGTCGCCCGCCAGCCGGGCGACCCGGTCGCAGTGCAGGCCGGCGCAGTTGACCAGGGCGCGGGCCCGCAGCACGGCCCCGTCGGCCGTACGGACCGCGACCGCCGACGGGCGCCGCCCGATGGCGCGCACCCCCGCCCCGTACCGCACCGACGCCCCGGCGTCGCGCGCGAGGCGGGCCAGCCGGGCCGCCACCGCCTTGAAGTCACAGATGCCCGTCGTGCCCACATGGATGGCGGCCAGGCCGCGCACCCACGGTTCGTGCTCCGCGAGCTGGGCGGGGCCGAGCTCGCGGACCGGGATTCCGTTCTCCCGGCCGCGCTGGACCAGGGCGTGCAGCCGGGGCAGCTCCGCCCGCTCCGTCGCCACGATGAGCTTGCCGGTCACCTCATGGGCGATGCCGTGCTCGGCGCAGAACTTGACCATCTCCGCCGCGCCCTGGACCGCGAACCGCGCCTTCAGCGACCCGGGGCGGTAGTAGATGCCGCTGTGGATCACGCCGCTGTTCCGCCCCGTCTGGTGGCAGGCGGGGCCGGCTTCCTTCTCCAGGACGGTCACGCGGGTGCCGGGCGCGGCGCGCGTGATCGCATACGCCGTCGACAGGCCGACGATCCCGCCGCCGACCACCAGCACATCGCAGTCCAGCGCCCTCACGTCACCTCACCTCCCCACACCGCGCACAATCCACTCACCCGACCCGATGACTATCATGACCCGCGCCACTGACAACCACCCGAAACCGACGTCATCGGCCGCGCGGCGTTCTGTCCACGGCAAATGATCACGGCAAATGATCACGGCAAATGATCACGGCGAATGATCACGGCGAATGATCATGGCGAATGATCACGCGCCCGGCCTCACGGTCAGGTGATCATGCGGCCGGGCCGGAGCCGCTCAGCGGTCACGTCGGCACCGCATCAGCGGTCGCGCCGCTCACGCCGGTCACGCCGGCGCCATCAGCAGCGGCCGCGCCCGCTCCCGCAGTTCGGCGACGCGCGGCTCGTCGCGGTACGCCTCCAGGCGGTGCATCAGGTCCCGTACGTACTCGGTGGTGCGCGCGGACGAGATGCGGTTGGCGACCTCCACGGCACGGGCGCCCGCCGCGCACGCCGCGTCCAGGTTCCCGGACTCCAGTTCGGCGACGGCGGACACGACGAGCCGCAGCCCATGGGAGCGGACGAACTCCTCGGTGGGCCGGGCCAGCGCCTGCTCCGTGAACCGCCGCACCTGGCGCGGCAGTCGGAGGTCGCGGTAGCACTCGGCCGCGTCGGCGGCGAACCGCTCGTGCGAGTAGAAGTCCAGCCAGGACGGGTCGGGATCGCCCGAACGGGACCGCTCGAGCCAGCCCTCCGCGGACTTCAGCGCCGCGCCGCAGGCCGGCCCGTCCCCGGCCTTCGCCTGGGCGCGGGCCTCGACGAGGCGGAAGAAGCTCATGGTGCGGGCGGTGGCCAGGCCGCGGTTGCGCTCCACGGCGGCCTGGGCCAGGTCCACGCCTTCGTCGGCGAAGCCCCTATAGGTGGCCTGGAGGCTCATGGTGGCCAGCACATAGCCGCCCAGGGGGACGTCGGCCGCGGCGCGCGCGAGGCGCAGCGCCTGGATGTAGTAGCGCTGGGCGGCCTCCTGCTGGCCGGTGTCGAAGGCCATCCACCCCGCGAGCCGGGTCAGTTCGGCGGTGGCGCCGAACAGGGAGCGGCCGACCTCGTCGCTGTACGAGCCGAGGAGCAGCGGCGCCGCGTCGACCCGCAGGCACTCGGGCACCATCGAGGAACGCCAGTCGCCGCCGCCGTACTTGGAGTCCCAGCGGCGCGCGTCCTCGGCGGCCTCGCGCAGCTTGGTGACGTCGCTGTGCCCGACGCGCTGGGGTAAATCGTCCAGGCCCCCGCCGCCCTCGGCGTCCTTGGGCTCGCGCGCGACCGACGGGTCGGCCGGGGTTATGAGCCAGCGGGACGCGGGCGTGGCATATGCGCTGACCGCGAAGGATCCGGCCAGACTCTGCCAGATCCCACCGCCTCCGCGCCGACCCGCCAGATCCAGCCGGTAGAGCTCGGTCGCCGAGCGCACGGCCTGGCCGATGTCGCGCGGGAAGGCGAGGCCGACCTCGGGCGCCGGATCGGCGTCGGCGAGCCCGATCTCGTGGAGCGGTACGGGCCGGCCGAGTTTGCTCCCGATCGCGGCCGCAATCAGATGGGGCGCGGCGCCTTGGGGCACCATGCCCTTCGAGACCCAGCGGGCCACGGACGTCTTGTCATAGCGAAGCGTCAGGCCACGCTGGGCTCCGAGGTCGTTGACTCTGCGCGCCAGCCCGGCATTGCTGATCCCCGCGAGGGCGAGAACGGTGCCGAGCTTCTCATTCGGCCCGCGTGGCTCCCTGGACATGCGCACCCCTCGACAGCACCGACGGCCGCCCCGGCATAGGCGCGGGGCATTCGTAAACCCAGCGTAGTTCGCCGCATCCCGACCGTTAAGGGGTGGTGTCCCGGATGGCGAGATTCTTGTACGAACGGACGTGTGGAGCGTGGTGCGTGCTCCCGGTGTGTGTGGCAGTGCGCCTGTCCGTGCGCTCTGTCTCAGGGTTCGCGGGAACGTTTCGATGGGACCTGCGTGGGTCGGCCCGCTGTACGGAATCAGTGGGCTGGGGGACGCCGCCGCCTCATTCCCCGCGGGTGGCGGAGCGGTCCGGGAGGCGGATGCCGCCTCCCGGACTGTCGTGGAGTCAGGTTCGGTACGGGGGTGTGGACTTCCCGCCGGGACGCCGCAAGTCCATCGCAAGACCCCCGCGAGAGCGTCGCGAGGCTTCCGCAGGCCCATCAAGAGCGCCACGGAAGTTTGGCCGAATAACGCCTGTCAGCGCCTGTCGTGGCTCCGTGTGCGCTGATCACGGCCGGGCTCCCGCGCCGGGCCGGGGAGGGGGAGGTCCGGCGCGGCAGCCCTCTCTGTGGCGTTCAGCGCATGCGCCTCTGTGATGTTCAGCGCGTGCGCCCCGCGCCGACAACTCATTGGCGCCTCTGCGCCCTTGCGCGCCCCCTTGCGCCCCTCTCATGGCAGCATGGGCCACGGCGGAGCGGTCCGTCGCACCGACGACGGTTCCCGTGCGGGCGTCCGTGCTTGGCGGGATCACGTCTTGTGATCAACCCTGTTGTTCCTGTGGTCGACTGCGGTCAAAGGACATCCAGGAGATCCATGTAGTTGTCCGGTTCGATGCCGAAACCGTCGACGTGCTGTGCATGATGGCACCTACTTCTTGGTTGCCTTGTTTGCCCACACCCTGTGGAGGCGCGATGCGGTGGTTGGTGGGGTGGAGCAGTACCGCATCGGGGCCAGACCCCTCACAGGGCCGCGCGATCCAGCCGGTCGGCGCCCAACTCCTGTGGGAGGCCCCCGATCCGCTGTGGGCGGTCGGCGACTGGCGGCCCGACGAGGTACGCGTCGTCCAGGCCGACCCCTTCTCCCGCCTCGCCGTCTTCGGCTGCTGCGGCGCCTCCGACGAGGAGCTGCGCGTCGGCCTGTTCGCCGCCCGCGGCGGCGCCCTGCGCCACCTCACCGCCTGGTCCGGCAGCTACACCGCCGTCGCCCAGGTCGGCCGCCGCACCACCATCGTCGGCGACCTGGCCGGCGCCCGGCCCGTCTTCCACACGGACTGGGGCGGCGGCACCGCGTACGCCACGGCCGCCCTCCCGCTCGCCGACCTCATCGAGGCACAGCTCGACGTCGGCCACCTCGGCGCGCTCCTGGCCTGCCCCGACTCCCCGGAGGCGATGGGCGACGGCACCCCGTACATGGGCGTCAGACGGGTGCCCCCGGGACACGCCCTGATCCTGCGCGACGGGGCCCGCGACATCACCGGCTACGAGCCCACCGCCTCGCTCGCCGTCGCCGCGCCCCAAGTGGACCAGGAACAGGCCGTGGACGGCGTCCGGGACGCCCTCGTGGAGGCCGTACGGGCCAGGCTCACCGCGCCCCGCCACGCCCCCGAGACCGACAGCGGCCTCGACCCCGGCCCGGTCCCCGGCATGGGCCCCGCCGAGCGGCGCGCGGCGCGCGGCGCACCGGCGCCCGGCATCGGCGCCGACCTCTCCGGCGGCAGCGCCTCCGCCACCCTGGCCCTGCTGGCCGCGGGCCTGCCCGGCATGCCCGGCACCCTCCTCGGCCACGGCGCCGAGGCGGGCGAACGCCTCCTCGCCGTCACCTTCAACGACCTGGCCACCGCGGGCGGCGCCCGCGCCCGCGAGGCCGAGCTGGAGCGGGCCGGCGCCATCGCCGCCAACCCGCGGCTGCACCACGTCGTGGTCGCCGCGGGCGAGGAGGCGCTCCCGTACGCCGCCCTGGACAGCGGCCCGCTCACCGACGAACCCGGCCCCTCCCTCGTCACCGCCGAACGCCACCGCCGCCGGCTCGTCGCGGGCAGCGCGGACCACTTCGTCGGCCACGGCGCCCGCCAGGCGCTCGACGCCCACCCGGCGCGCCTCGCCGACCTGCTCCTCGACCGAAGACGCCGCCACCTGCTGCGCCCCGCCACCGCGCTGGCGAAGGCCGACGGACCCTCCGGCCACTCCTTCTTCGTGCCCTTCACGGTCTACCGGGCGGCGCGCAAGCTGGCCCGTACGTCCTATCGGGACGGCGTCGAGGACGCCGCGAGCCGCCTTATGGAACGGCGCTTCACCGACGACGGCAGCGGAGACGGAGGGGGCGGCAAGTCCGGACACGGGGTCGTCTCCGCCTCCCTCGCCGCGCTCGCCTGGTGCCGGCCAGGACCCGCCGCGCGCTGGCTCACCGGCGAGGCGCTGGCCGAGGTGTCGCTGCGCCTGGAGGAGGCCGCGGCCCGCCCCGTCACCCTGCGCCGCCCCGGGGAGCGGCGCGCCGACGCGGCCCTGGCCAGGCACGCCGCCGACCACCGGGTGTTCGAGCAGGCGGCCGAGGTCCGCAGCCAGCGCCTCCACGCCCCCTTCCTCGACAACCAGGTCGTACGGGCCAGCCGCGCGCTCCCCGAAGCGCTTCGCGTACAACCGGGGGCGCGCGCGGCCGTGCTGCGCGCGGTCCTCGCGGGAGCCGGCATCCGCGACCTGCCGCCCGGCTGGGGAGCCACCTCCCACGCCGCCCACGCCGCCGCCGTACGGACCGGGCTGCGCGCCTGGGTCGGCGAGGTCGTCAACCTCTTTGACGCGCCGCTGCTGGCCGACGCGGGCCTGGTCGAGGCCCGCGTCGTACGCAAGGCGCTGCGCGCGGCGGCGGAGGGGGAGCGGCTGCCCCTGGACGGGCTGGCCGAACTCGTCTCCACGGAGGTCTGGCTACGGCGGCTGCTGGCCCGGCGCGGCACCTGCTGGACGGGGACGGCGGCGCCGCGGCAGCGGGCGGTGGCGGGCGGGGTGGTGCCGCGGTCGAGCCTTTAGGGCCGCGGGTGGCTATGGGGGGGCGTGGTGCTGTGGTCCGTCTGCGGCCTGTGGGCCGGTCGGGGCCGGGTGCGGCACGCCAGCTGACCGTGTGTTCGTATGGACCGACCGCTGACCCGAGGACAATGACCCCGTGCGGTATCTGATACTCGGCTCGGCCGAAGCGCGCGACGACCACGGGAACCTCCTGCCACTGGGCGGTCCCCGTCTCCGCGCACTGCTCACCGCGCTCGCCATGCGCGCCGCACGACCCACCCCCGCGACCGTGGACGTCCTCATCGACGAGGTGTGGACCCAGGACCCGCCCCAGGACGCCCCCGCCGCCCTCCAGGCGCTCGTGGGCCGCCTGCGCAGGGCCATCGGCCGGGACGCGGTGGTCTCCTCGCCCGGGGGCTACCGCCTCGCCACCGACGGCCCCCAGGAGGTCGACCTCCTCCACTTCGAGGCGCTCACCAAGCACGGCACGCGGGCCCTCGGCGCCGGTGACCCGAAGACGGCGGCGGACGTACTGCGGCAGGCGCTCGCGCTGTGGCGCGGCCCCGCGCTGGCCGATCTGCCGGACCGGGAGGCGGCCGCCGCCCGCCCCGAGGCGCTGCGGCTCACCGCACTGCACCGCCGTATCGACGCCGACCTCGCGCTCGGCCACGCGGCGGACGTCATACCGGAGCTGCGCGAGCTCGTCATGGACCACCCGCTCGACGAGACCTTCCACGCGCAGCTGATCCGCGCGCTGCACGCGGCGGGCCGCCCGGCCGACGCGCTCGCCGCGTACGAGGCGGTCCGCCGGACACTGGCCGACCGCCTCGGCACGGACCCGGGTGCGGACCTCAAGGCGCTGCATGGGCTGCTGCTGTCCGGGGAGCCACTGGTCGGGGGGTCGCTGGTCGGCGGGTCGCTGCCCGGGGGGCCGCTGTCCGGAGGGTCGCTGTCCGGAGGATCTGTGCCGCCCTCGGCGGGCGCGGACTCCGCGGCCGTACGGCGTCCCGGCGGGCCAGCCGGCCCCGCAGCCGCCGGGGGTGACGGCGTCGACGGAGCCCGGGAGCCAACTCGCGGCCCCGGGACCGCCCCTGGCCCCCGGACAGCCCCTGATGCCGAGGCGGCCCACGGGGCTGCGACAGCTCACGGCAGAGTCCCTCGCGCCGCATACGCCGACCGCGTCCCCGGGGCACCTGTCCCCGGGGCACCCCACGGTCCGGGGGCGCCGGGCGGCATCTCCAGCGGGCCGGCCGCCGCCGGGCATCCCGCCCGTGAACCCGGTGCGGCTCATGGCGTAGCGGCGGCGGGCGGGGCTGCGGTGCCGCGCGCCCCGGAGGCAGCCGACGGCGCGGCGGCGGTCCGTGGGGGAGCAGACGCCCTGGGGCCGAATGCCGATCGCCATCCTGAGACGCCCTACGGAGGCGGGCCGACCGCTGCGTACGCCGTCCACACACCTGACACCTACGGAGGCGGGCCGACCGCCGAATACGCCACCCTCACACCTGAGGTCACTCACGGCGGCGAGTCGACCACCGCCGCGTACGCCGCCCACGCCCCTGAAACCCACCCCGACCCGGCCCGCTCCGCCGGCGCCCCGCCCGCGCCGTCGTACGGCGGCCCCGGGCCGGCCGGGTCGCAGGGCGGCGGCTCCCGTCCGCGCGGCAACCTCCGTGCGCGGCTCACCAGCTTCGTCGGTCGGCAGAGCGAGATCGGCGACCTTCGCAGGGATCTGCGCGGCGCCCGTCTGGTCACGCTCACCGGCCCCGGCGGCTCCGGTAAGACCCGGCTCTCCGAGGAGGCCGCCGCGACCGTCACGACTGCCTACCCCGATGGGGTTTGGGTGGCCGAACTCGCCAAGCTCGACCATGCCGCCGCCGTCCCCGGGGCCGTCCTGAGCGCCGTAGGCGACCGTGAGACGACCCTGCTCGCCACCGGGCTGGAAGGGCGGATCGGCCCGGCGGACGGCGCCGACCCGACCGCGCGCCTCGTCGAGTTCTGCGCCCACCGCCGCCTGCTGCTCCTGCTCGACAACTGTGAGCACGTCATAGACGCCGCGGCGCGGCTCGCCGAGACGCTGCTCGCGCACTGCCCGGGGATGACCGTGCTGGCCACCAGCCGGGAGCCGCTGGGTGTGCCGGGCGAGACCGTACGGCCCGTGGAGCCGCTCCGGCCCGCGCCCGCCCACCAGTTGTTCGCCGAGCGCGCCGCGGCCACCCTGCCGGGGTTCGACCCGGCGCGGGACGCGGACACGTCGGCCGCGGTCGCGGAGATCTGCCGTCGGCTGGACGGTTTGCCGCTGGCGATCGAGCTGGCCGCCGCGCGGCTGCGGCTGTTGACCCCGCGACAGATCGCCGACCGGCTCGACGACCGCTTCCGGCTGCTGACCAGCGGCAGCCGGACCCTGCTGCCGCGCCAGCAGACGCTGCGGGCCGTCGTCGACTGGTCCTGGGACCTGCTGGACGAGCGCGAGCGCACGGTGCTGCGCCGGGCGTCGGTGTTCGCGGGCGGATGGGGGCTGAGCGCGGCGGAGGCGGTCTGCGCGGACGCGCCGCCCGCCACCGACCCGCCCGCCACCGACCCGCCCGCCACCGACCCGCCCGCCACCGACCCGCCCGCCACCGACCCTGCCGCCAGCCCGGGCGCCGACCCCGCCACCGACCCCGCCACCGACTCCACCGACCCTGCCGCCGCCACAGCGCCCCACGGCATACGCGCCTCCGTACGCTCCGATACGCGGCCCGACGCCCGCCCCCGTGCGCACATAGCCCCCGACGAGGTGCTCGATCTGCTCGGGGCGCTGGTCGACAAGTCGCTCCTGGTCGTCGACCACCCGACGGGCGACGCGGCCCCGGAGGATCCCAGCGGTGCCTCAGGCCCGGCCCCCTCCGAGGCCCGTTACCGCATGCTGGAGACGATCCACGAGTACGTCGGCGAGCGGGCCGTCGAGGACCCCGCCGCCCGGGCCGACCACGCCGCCGCCGTCGCCCGCCACACCGCCTGCTTCCGTGACTTCGCGCGCACCGCCGAGCCACGGCTGCGCTCCGCGGAACAGCTTCCCTGGCTGCACCGCGTCGAGGCGGAACTCGACAACATCCGGGCCGCCCTGAAGAGGTCACTGGAGGCGCGCGACGAGCAGACCGCGCTCGAGTTCATCATGGCCATGAGCTGGTTCTGGGGGCTGCGCAACTACCGGGACGAGGGTGTCGCCTGGGTCCGCGGGGCATTGATCCTCGGCGGCTCCATGGGCCGCGACGACATGTACAGCATCCTGGGCTCGATCCCCGAGGAGGTCCCGTCCGGGCAGGACGGCGTCGACGAGGCAGTCACGCGCTACTGGGACCAGATGGACCTGCGGCTCCTGCTGTTCTTCATGAACGCCGACAACGCCGACGGGCCGAGCCTGACCAGCCCCGAGGCCATGACCGCGGCCCGTCGCATCCGCGATGCCTACATGGCTCACCCCGGCCCGCGCAGCGCCCGCTTCCCCGGCATGCTGTGGCCGTTCGCCGGGTTCGTCCTCGGCGGCCACGCCGGGGTGATCCCGCTGATGAACGAGGCGGTGGCACAGTGCAGGGCGTACGGCGACGACTGGGCGGTCGGCGTGGCGCTGATGTTCCGCACGCACATGACCATCGACTCGTCGGGCGGTATGAAGAACGCCGAGGCGGACTGGGCGGAGCTGCGGGAGGTGAGCAGACGGGTCGGCGACCGGTGGATGCTCGCCCAGGTCGAGACCGCCGCCGGCGAGATGGCCGCGAGCCGTGCCCGGCTCGACGAGGCGCGGGCCGCCTACGAGATGGCGCGGCGGCTCGCCCGGGAGATCGGCGCGCACAACGAGACGCCGTTCCTCGTCACCCGGCTGGCGGATGTGGCGATCAACGCCGGAGACCTCGACCGCGCGGAGAAGCTGCTGGACCACTCGGACCAGGAGGCGGGGCGCCGCGGCTCCCGGGATGTGCAGTCCTTCAACTGCTTGCTGCGCTCCCTGATCGAGCTGTTCCGCGGAAACCTGGCCCGGGCGCGGACGCTGTGCGAAGAGGCGCGGCGCATTGGGGAGCAGGCGACCCCGCCCCCGCAGTTCTGGGTGCTCCTGGACGGCATGGACGCCCGCATCACCGCCGACGAGGGCGATGCGCCCGGCGCGCTGCGCAAGCTGCGCGACAACCTGAGCAGGGGCGCCGAGGCCGGCTGTATGGAGCTCCTGCTGGCCCAGCAGGCGGAGACCGCCGCCCATGCCCTGGTGGGCTGCGAAAAGGAGCGTCTCGCCGCCCGGATGCTGGGCGCGGCCGATGCCTGGCGCGGCGAATTGCAGCGCGCTCCGCTCCCGCTGCGCGAGACCGAGAAGACGGCGGCCGCCGCGCACCGCGCCCTGGGCCGCGAGGCGGCCCAGGCGCTGCGCGCCGAGGGCGCGGGCCTGTCCGTCGAGCAGGTTATTGCCCTGCTCGACGAACTGCTGACCGCTGCCTGGCGAGAGCCTGAGCAGCGGGCCTGAGCAGCGG
Source organism: Streptomyces sp. LZ34 (assembly GCF_053890475.1). Classification (NCBI taxonomy): domain Bacteria; kingdom Bacillati; phylum Actinomycetota; class Actinomycetes; order Kitasatosporales; family Streptomycetaceae; genus Streptomyces; species Streptomyces sp. LZ34. Next base: position 6,004,475 of record NZ_CM132680.1, on the reverse strand, counting down.
GTCTGGCCTAGAGCCTGGGCCTCGGGCTCGGGTCCAGCCCCAGCCCCAGACCCTGACTCAGCCCCAGGCTCAGCCCCAGGCTCAAACCCAGGCTCAAACCCAGCCCGAGCCCTCCGCACGCGAGTGGCGTCACCCTGCCGGGCGCGACCGCAGCCCGTCCAGGAGGATGTCCAGCAGCCGCGCCGACGCCGCCGCCTGCTGTGCCGCGTCTGGCAGCGAGGGCGCCGCCGTGGCGATCACCAGCAGCACATCGGCCACCGTCACGTCCGGCCGCAGCTCGCCTGCTTCACGCGCCCGATCCACCAGCTGCCCGACGACCTCAAGCAGCGCCGCAGCGCCCGCGTCGTCAGGGCCACCCGGGACGACGGGGCTGGGCTGCTCCACCAGTCGCAGCTCCGGCTGCGGCGGGTCGACTAACCCCACCTGCCGCTGCTGCGGCACCCGGATCTCGGCCTCTACCTCGACCCCGACCCGCAGCACCTGGGGCGGCAGCAGCCGGCCCGCGCCGGAGGCCACCGAGGTGCGCAGGAACCGGGCCAGCGCCGACCACGGCTCGTTCTCCTGGCCAAGAGCCGCCCGCGCCTGGTCGGTCAGCCGGGCCGTCTCCTCCTCGGCTATGCGGCGCACCAGAACGTCCTTGCTGGGAAAGCGCCGATAGACGGTGCCCACCCCGACCCGCGCGCGCCGCGCGACGTCCTCCATGGGAGCGCCGTACCCCAGCTCCCCGAAGACCTCGCGCGCCGCCCGCAGTACATGCTCGAGATTGCGCTGCGCGTCCACGCGCAGCGGAGTGTTCCGGCCGCCGGCACCGTCCGCCGACGCGACGGCTGACGACCAATGCGAACCCTGAAGCTGCATAGTGATCCCCCGGTAATGACGTCTCCCCCCGGAGACTCCCCGCCCAGAACGCCGGGGCAGTCTCGACCCCGACGGAGTACGAACATAGTTGAGCACCGGTCAAGAAAGAAGGGGGTAGGTCAGGACAGATCGACCCCCGTTCGGCGTACCGCACCGCCCGTCCCCGCTTCCCCGCGCGCCCACCACCCCGCGTCCCCCTATTGACCTGCGCACCTTCCGCACGCTTGACCGAATGGGCGCGGCGGAGCGCGCCGAGGCCGCCGGTCACACAATTCGTCGGGCCTGTGGACAAACCGCGGCTGTGCGTGCCTCATGGGAGGGTGAAGGAACCTGCGCGCATTCTCGTTGTCGGCGGTGGCTACGTCGGGATGTACACCGCGCTGCGCCTCCAGCGGAAGCTGAAGAGGGAGCTGGGGCAAGGCGACGTACAGGTCGTTGTGGTCGACCCCGAGCCGTATATGACCTATCAGCCGTTTCTCCCGGAGGCCGCGGCCGGATCGATCTCGCCACGCCATGTCGTCGTGCCGCTGCGTCGCGTCCTGCCCCACTGCCAGGTCGTGATCGGCGAGGCCACGGCGATCAACCATGGCAAACGCACCGCGACGATCAGAACCCTCGCCACCGCCGAGGACGGCACCGGCGCGATCGAGATCCACTACGACGAGCTCGTGCTGGCGCCCGGCTCCGTCTCCCGCACCCTCCCGGTCCCCGGCCTGGCCGACCACGGCATCGGCTTCAAGACCGTCGAGGAGGCCATCGGCCTGCGCAACCACGTCCTGGAGCAGCTGGACATCGCGTCCTCCACCCGGGACCCCGACGTCCGGGACGCCGCGCTCACCTTCGTCTTCGTCGGCGGCGGATACGCGGGCGTCGAGGCGCTCGCCGAGCTGGAGGACATGGCCCGCTACGCGGTCCGCTACTACCACAACATCTCGCCCGAGGACCTGAAGTGGATCCTGGTGGAGGCCACCGGCCGCATCCTCCCGGAGGTCGGGGAAGAGATGGGCAAGTACGCGGTCCGCGAGTTGCGAGGCCGCAATATCGACGTACGGCTGGAGACCCGCCTCGACTCCTGTGTGGACCGGATCGCCGCGCTGAGCGACGGCTCGCGTTTCCCCACCCGCACCCTGGTGTGGACCGCGGGGGTCAAGCCGCACCCCATCCTGGCCTCCACCGACCTCCCGATGAACGCGCGCGGCCGCCTCAAGTGCACCGCGGCCCTCCATGTGGACGGAGTGGAGCACGCCTGGAGCGCCGGGGACGCCGCGGCGGTCCCGGACCTGACGGCGGAGGAGCCCGGCAAGGAGTGCGCTCCCAACGCCCAGCACGCGCTGCGCCAGTCGAAGGTGCTCGCCGAGAATGTGGTCGCCTCCCTGCGCGGCCGGCCGCTGAAGGACTACGCGCACAAGTACGCCGGTTCGGTGGCTTCCCTCGGCCTGCACAAAGGCGTCGCCCATGTGTACGGGCGGAAGGTGAAGGGCTACCCCGCCTGGTTCATGCACCGCGCCTATCACCTCAGCCGGGTGCCGACCTTCAACCGGAAGGCGCGCGTTTTGGCCGAATGGACCCTGTCGGGGCTCTTCAAACGGGAGATCGTCTCGCTCGGGTCGCTGGAGAACCCGCGGGCCGAGTTCAAACTCGCCGCCGACACCGGCCGCCATCCCGAGGCCAGTTGACGTCAGTCGACGCCGGTTGGGGCCTGTTCGGCCCGTCGGAGCGGAGGAGGGAACTCCGCCTACCCGACCGGCGTCTCACGGATGTCAGTCCGGTCGGTCACACTGGACGTGTGACCATGGGTGGGCTCGTATCTGCAAAGAGTGACAATCGCGAGGATTCGGAAGTTTGCTGCATTCCCCTGGGGGCCGTCCCCCGCACCCGCACCCCTCTCCGTACCCCCGCGCCGGCGCGCCGCTCAGCCACAACCTCGCGAGGTAATTCCCGGTGAACTTCACGCGCTGGAGCGCCCGGCTTCCCCGAACACAGCGACGCACCGCCGCCAGGGCCGACCGCGGCGCGCGGCGGCCCCAGCCCGCGGCCGCGGGCGGCGGCAGCGGCTCCGTCCCGGCTGCCCGGGGCGAGCGCTCCGACTCCTCGGACCGCGGCGAGCCGCCGCCGTCGGGCGCGACGGACCCGGTCCTGGAGGACGGGCTCCCCGCTGCCGTCCCCACCCTCGACGGGCTGTCCGTCCATGACGTCCTCGGCCAGGTTCCGGCCCTGGTCGCCGTCGTCTACGGCCCCGATCACCGCATCGCCTACGTCAACGACTCCTATACGGCCATCTTCGGCGCCCGGACCCCCGGCACCTCCGCCCGCCAGGCCCTGCCCGAGCTCCAGGAGCTGGGGCTGCTGCCGCTGATGGACCAGGTCCTGCGCAGCGGTCGGCCGCGTACGGTCAAGTCCCGGCGCGTCTCCGGGGCGAGGGCCGGGACCGCGCCGGGGGCGGAGGCGGCGGCAGCGGGCTCCGGGGCCGCAGGCGGCCGGGTGCGGCACGGCTACTACACCTTCACCTGCTCCCCGATCGAGATGGCCGCCCCGCCGCCCCCCGCCCCGGCGCCGACCCCGGCCTCGGTTCCGGCCGTCGCTCCCTCCTCCTCCTCCTCGTCCTCCGCGTCCGGAGCCGAAGTCAACGCGGAGGCCGACGCCGAGGCCAACGCCGAGGCGAATACCGAGGCGAATACCGACGCCAATGACGCCAATACGGGTGCCGTTGCCCCGGTGGCCGCACCCGGGACGGGCCCGGCGCCGTCCATGCCCGGCCTCAGGGACGAGCAGACCCCGCTGCGCGGCGTGCTGGTCTTCGGCGCCGACGTCACCGACCAGGTGGAGGCCGCCGAGCGGCTGCGCGCCAGCGAGCGCCTACAGCGCCAGGCCGCCGTCACCCTCCAGCGCAGCCTCCTCCCGCAGGAGCTCGAGCAGCCCGACGACCTCAGGGTCGCCGCCACATACCAACCGGGCGGCACGGACGCCGCCGTGGGCGGCGACTGGTACGACGTCATCACGCTGGGCGCCGGCCGCACCGCCCTGGTCATCGGTGACGTCATGGGGCGCGGCGTCCGCGCCGCCGCCGTGATGGGCCAGCTGCGCACCGCCGTCCGCGCCTACGCCCGCCTCGACCTGCCCCCGCACGAGGTCCTTCAGCTCCTGGACGGCCTGGCCGCCGAGATCGACCCCAGCCAGATCGCGACCTGCGCCTACGCCGTCCACGACCCGAACGAAAACCGCCTGGTCTACGCCTCGGCGGGTCATCTGCCGATCCTGGTCCGCGACCAGGACGGCACCGTGCGCCGCGCCGCCGAGCCCACCGGACCACCGCTGGGCACCGGCGGCTGGCTGCACACCTCGGCCTCGATCCCCTTCGGCCCGGGCTCCAGCGCGGTGCTGTACACCGACGGGCTGGTGGAGCGGCGCGACAAGGACATCTACGAGGGCGTCGCCGCGCTGGAGCGCGTCTTCGCGGGCGCCACGGGCGCGCCCCAGGTGATGTGCGACCGCCTCATCCGGGCGCTGGGCATCACCGCCGAGCACGACGACGACGTGGCCGTGCTGGTCCTGCAGCACCCCGCCCGCACCGGCCATGACGCCGAGCTGTTCCACAACGCCGCCCTGGAGCTCCTCGGCGGCGTGGAGGCGGCCCCTCGGGCGCGGGCGTTCGCCTCCGGCGTCCTCGCCAGCTGGCGCTTCCCCATGGAGCTGCGCGACCTGGGCGTGCTCGCCGCCAGCGAGCTGGTCGCCAACTCGCTCCAGCACGGCGTGCCGCCGATGCGCCTGCGGCTGCGCCGTACGGACCGCCGTCTGATCATCGAGGTGACGGACGGGGACGAGCATCTGCCGCGCCGCCGCCGGGCCGAGCCGGCGGACGAGGCCGGGCGCGGCATCTCCATCGTCGCGACCATCGCCTCGTCCTGGGGCTCGCGCCGCACGCCGGGCGGGGGCAAGGCGGTGTGGTGCGAGTTCGCCCTCCCGGCGGGATAGGCCGCCTGCGGCAGGCCCCACAGCCGGGGCTCCGCTCCGGATCCCGGCGCCAGGTGCCGACCCCCGCGCCGGGCACGGCGCCACCGCGCCCTGCCCTGGCGGGTGTCCGCGGCGGACCGACGGACCCGGCGCGGGCGGGCCAGGGCGAACGTCGGGACCGCGTCCCGCCCGCAGAGGGGCGGGGTGGACGGGGTGGGGCCAAGGTCTTGGGCCAGGGTCCGATGCGCGGCTCCGACGCGCCGGCCCGCCGCAAGCGCCAGGCCGGCGGCCGGACGGGCGGCCCGACCGTCAGGCCGCGGTGGTCACCGGCTCCATCGACGCCGGCTCCATCGACGCCGGCTCCACGCGCTGCGCGGGCACCGTCGCACCCGGGACGGCGCGCAGCGGGTTGTCCTGGCGGGCCGTGAGGCGCCCGCCCAGCCGCAGTGCGAGCGCCGCGATGCCGAGCGAGCAGCCGACGAGCAGCGCGATGTACGCCACGTACATCCCCGCCCCGGCCATCAGGCCGCCCGCCGCCGGGCCGACGGCCAGCGCCAGCTGCTTGACCAGGGCGAAGCCGGAGTTGTACTGCCCGACCAGGGTCGGCGGCGCCAGATCGGCCACCAGCGGGGCGACGGTCGGTGACAGCATCGCCTCACCGAGCCCGAAGAGCGCGTACGCCGAGATGATCGCGCCCGTCGCGACGGCCTGGCTGCCCGGCATCAGGCCGGAGGCCCCCGCCACCAGCCAGGCCACCGTCCAGACCAGCCCGGTCAGCGCGATGACCCGGCTGCGCCGCCGCCCCTCCACCAGCCGGAGCACGACGAACTGCGCCAGCACGATGGCCATCGTGTTCGCCGCCAGCGCGGCGCCGAGCATCGCGGGCGAGATATGGGCGACCTCCACCGCGAACGCCGCCAGTCCCGACTCGAACTGCCCGTAGCAGGCGAAGAACATCACGAAGCCCAGCACGCACAGCTGCACCATGGCCCGGTTCCGCAGCATGGCCCGCCAGCCGCCCCCGGCCCGCTCTGCTACGGCCGACGCGGGGTCGAGCTTCGAAACCTCCGGTAGCCGCACGGTTGCCATGGCCGCGCCGAGCACCAGGAACATCACCGACTCGATCGCGAACAGCCGGACGAAGCTCGACGGGTCGGCCGGGTCGACCAGTAGCCCGCCGAGCAGCCCGCCGACGCCGAGGCCGAGGTTGTTGAGGAAGAACTGGGTCGCGAAGGCGCGCGAACGGGTGGTCGTGGTCGAGCACCACACGATCATGGTGGCGAGGGCGGGCTGGATCACCGCGATCCCCGCACCGAGCAGGGCCACCGCGGCGATGACGGACGCCTCGTCGGAGGCAAGCCCCAGCCCCATGGACCCGAAGGCCGAGGCCACGGCACCCACCAGGGCCACCGGCAGCGGCCCCCGCCGGTCGATCACCCGACCGGTGAAGGGCAGCACGGCCAGCGCCGCGACGGCGAACGCCGCGAGCACCATGCCCGCGGTGCTCGCGCCCAGGTCCCGCACCTGTGCCACATAGACGAACAGGAACGGGACGGTGAAGCCGTTGCCGAACGCGCTCAGCGCGTTCCCCAGCTGGATCCGGCGCAACGCTGCGCCCATCGCGGTGGTCACACTCACCTGCCTAAGTCGAGAAAGATCAATGAGGGTTAGGAGAAGGCCGAACAGTCGAAGCTTCAAGACTTCAAAGCTAAAGTTCGAAGCTAAAGAGTACATGTCGAAGGACTTCGACGCGAATGAGTTGCGTGCCATACTGCGCGGATGCCTGACACCCCCGGCCCGGCCGAGCCGAGCCTCGAGGAGCAGATCGCGGCCTACCAGCGCGAGTTCCAGGATCTGGACCCGCAGGTGGAGCAGGTCGTCAGCGCCCTCAGCCGCCTCAACCGGCGGATGAGCGTCGCGTACAGCCGCCAGACCGCGACCCTGGGCATCAGCAACACCGAGTGGGAGGTGCTCAAGGCCCTCGTCCTCTCCGGAGCCCCCTATCAGCTGGGCCCCGGCGACCTGGCCAAGCGGCTCGGCCTCACCCCGGCCGCGATGACCCACCGCATCGACCGCATGGCGAGCGACGGCCTGGTCACGCGCGAGCGCGATGAGGCCAATCGGGTGCGCGTCATCGTGGAGCTGACGGCCGAGGGCCGGGAGAAGTGGCTGGAGGCCATGCGGATGGCGTCCGTCTTCGAAGAGGATCTTCTCCAGGACCTGTCGAGCGAGGAGCGCGGGGCGCTCGGCGAGATGCTGACCCGGGTCCTGCGCCGGGTGGAGGAGACCCAGCCGGACGCCGGAGGAAGGCTGCGCGACCTGGAGTGACATCGGACGCCGGGGATAGGTTGACACGCCCCAGCGCGATGCGTAATGTACTCCGAGCTGCCACGGAGCCGTAACGGTTCTTCGGTAGCCACTCGCGCCGCACCGGCGGCAAACCACTACTGCACGGCCCCTCATCGGGATGGATTTCGGCGTGCCCGGAATTCGGCCCAGAAGCTCGATTATGAGCCTCGGAGGAAATCCGCTAACGTAGTGAGCACGCCGGAAGGCGCGAAAGACCCCGCTCCAACAGGGGGCCGGAAACGGAATTCGGACCGGGAACGGAACGGAAAACGGATCTGGTAAGGTTGGAAACACCGAAGGGAAGCGCCCGGAGAGACCGGTGAAACGGTTTCAAAGGAAGCGTCCGTTCCTTGAGAACTCAACAGCGTGCCAAAAGTCAACGCCAGATATGTTGATACCCCGTACGATCGGCCGGTTCAATCCGGATCGGTTTGGTCGGACGAGGTTCCTTTGAAGAAACACACACAGCGAGGACGCTGTGAGCGGGCTGGATTATTCCTCCGGCCTGCTCCGCTCTCGTGGTGTTGCCGGGATAGCCCGGAAGCATTCACGGAGAGTTTGATCCTGGCTCAGGACGAACGCTGGCGGCGTGCTTAACACATGCAAGTCGAACGATGAACCGGCTTCGGCTGGGGATTAGTGGCGAACGGGTGAGTAACACGTGGGCAATCTGCCCTGCACTCTGGGACAAGCCCTGGAAACGGGGTCTAATACCGGATATTACCTGGTGAGGCATCTTACTGGGTGGAAAGCTCCGGCGGTGCAGGATGAGCCCGCGGCCTATCAGCTTGTTGGTGGGGTGATGGCCTACCAAGGCGACGACGGGTAGCCGGCCTGAGAGGGCGACCGGCCACACTGGGACTGAGACACGGCCCAGACTCCTACGGGAGGCAGCAGTGGGGAATATTGCACAATGGGCGAAAGCCTGATGCAGCGACGCCGCGTGAGGGATGACGGCCTTCGGGTTGTAAACCTCTTTCAGCAGGGAAGAAGCGAAAGTGACGGTACCTGCAGAAGAAGCGCCGGCTAACTACGTGCCAGCAGCCGCGGTAATACGTAGGGCGCAAGCGTTGTCCGGAATTATTGGGCGTAAAGAGCTCGTAGGCGGCTTGTCACGTCGGATGTGAAAGCCCGGGGCTTAACCCCGGGTCTGCATTCGATACGGGCAGGCTAGAGTTCGGTAGGGGAGATCGGAATTCCTGGTGTAGCGGTGAAATGCGCAGATATCAGGAGGAACACCGGTGGCGAAGGCGGATCTCTGGGCCGATACTGACGCTGAGGAGCGAAAGCGTGGGGAGCGAACAGGATTAGATACCCTGGTAGTCCACGCCGTAAACGTTGGGAACTAGGTGTGGGCGACATTCCACGTTGTCCGCGCCGCAGCTAACGCATTAAGTTCCCCGCCTGGGGAGTACGGCCGCAAGGCTAAAACTCAAAGGAATTGACGGGGGCCCGCACAAGCGGCGGAGCATGTGGCTTAATTCGACGCAACGCGAAGAACCTTACCAAGGCTTGACATACGCCGGAAACATCCAGAGATGGGTGCCCCCTTGTGGTCGGTGTACAGGTGGTGCATGGCTGTCGTCAGCTCGTGTCGTGAGATGTTGGGTTAAGTCCCGCAACGAGCGCAACCCTTGTTCTGTGTTGCCAGCATGCCTTTCGGGGTGATGGGGACTCACAGGAGACTGCCGGGGTCAACTCGGAGGAAGGTGGGGACGACGTCAAGTCATCATGCCCCTTATGTCTTGGGCTGCACACGTGCTACAATGGCCGGTACAATGAGCTGCGATACCGTGAGGTGGAGCGAATCTCAAAAAGCCGGTCTCAGTTCGGATTGGGGTCTGCAACTCGACCCCATGAAGTCGGAGTCGCTAGTAATCGCAGATCAGCATTGCTGCGGTGAATACGTTCCCGGGCCTTGTACACACCGCCCGTCACGTCACGAAAGTCGGTAACACCCGAAGCCGGTGGCCCAACCCCTTGTGGGAGGGAGTCGTCGAAGGTGGGACTGGCGATTGGGACGAAGTCGTAACAAGGTAGCCGTACCGGAAGGTGCGGCTGGATCACCTCCTTTCTAAGGAGCACATAGCCGACTGCGAGCGCATGACTCGCACGGTTGCTCATGGGTGGAACGTTGACTACTCGGCAGGATCAGACGATCCGTCCTTTCTAGTACTGCCCTTTGCGGGGCGTGGAACGTGAGTGCGGGGATGTTGAGTCTGCTGGGCACGCTGTTGGGTGTCTGAGGGCACGGGCGAGAGCCTGCTTCCTCATTTTGACGCCAGTCCCGGTGAACCATCCCGATTGTGGGTGGGTGACGGGTGGCTGGTCGTTGCTTGAGAACTGCACAGTGGACGCGAGCATCTGTGGCCAAGTTTTTAAGGGCGCACGGTGGATGCCTTGGCACCAGGAACCGATGAAGGACGTGGGAGGCCGCGATAGGCCCCGGGGAGCTGTCAACCGAGCTTTGATCCGGGGGTGTCCGAATGGGGAAACCCGGCAGTCGTCATGGGCTGTCACCCATACCTGAACACATAGGGTATGTGGAGGGAACGCGGGGAAGTGAAACATCTCAGTACCCGCAGGAAGAGAAAACAACCGTGATTCCGGGAGTAGTGGCGAGCGAAACCGGATGAGGCTAAACCGTATGTGTGTGATACCCGGCAGGGGTTGCGCATACGGGGTTGTGGGAGCGAGCTTCAGTTGTCTGCCGACGGCTGGGCGAGTCAGAAACCATATGGATAGGCGAAGGGCATGCGAAAGGCCCGGCGTAGAGGGTAAGACCCCCGTAGCTGAAATCTGTATGGCTTGCTTGCTTGTTTCCCAAGTAGCACGGGGCCCGAGAAATCCCGTGTGAATCTGGCGGGACCACCCGCTAAGCCTAAATATTCCCTGGTGACCGATAGCGGATAGTACCGTGAGGGAATGGTGAAAAGTACCGCGGGAGCGGAGTGAAATAGTACCTGAAACCGTGTGCCTACAAGCCGTGGGAGCGTCGCGCAAGGACTTTGTTCTTGCGTCGTGACTGCGTGCCTTTTGAAGAATGAGCCTGCGAGTTTGCGGTGTGTTGCGAGGTTAACCCGTGTGGGGTAGCCGTAGCGAAAGCGAGTCCGAATAGGGCGGTTGAGTAGCGCGCCCAAGACCCGAAGCGGAGTGATCTAGCCATGGGCAGGTTGAAGCGGAGGTAAGACTTCGTGGAGGACCGAACCCACCAGGGTTGAAAACCTGGGGGATGACCTGTGGTTAGGGGTGAAAGGCCAATCAAACTCCGTGATAGCTGGTTCTCCCCGAAATGCATTTAGGTGCAGCGTCGTGTGTTTCTTGCCGGAGGTAGAGCACTGGATAGGCGATGGGCCCTACCGGGTTACTGACCTTAGCCAAACTCCGAATGCCGGTAAGTGAGAGCGCGGCAGTGAGACTGTGGGGGATAAGCTCCATGGTCGAGAGGGAAACAGCCCAGAGCATCGACTAAGGCCCCTAAGCGTGCGCTAAGTGGGAAAGGATGTGGAGTCGCAGAGACAACCAGGAGGTTGGCTTAGAAGCAGCCATCCTTGAAAGAGTGCGTAATAGCTCACTGGTCAAGTGATTCCGCGCCGACAATGTAGCGGGGCTCAAGCGTACCGCCGAAGTCGTGTCATTGCAGCATAAGGCCTAACGGCTGTTGTGATGGGTAGGGGAGCGTCGTGTGCCGGGTGAAGCAGCCGCGGAAGCGAGTTGTGGACGGTTCACGAGTGAGAATGCAGGCATGAGTAGCGATTCACACGTGGGAAACGTGTGCGCCGATTGACTAAGGGTTCCTGGGTCAAGCTGATCTGCCCAGGGTAAGTCGGGACCTAAGGCGAGGCCGACAGGCGTAGTCGATGGACAACCGGTTGATATTCCGGTACCCGCTTTGAAGCGCCAGCGCTGAACCAGGCGATGCTAAGTCCGTGAAGCCGCCCTGGATCCTTCGGGTGAAGGGGAGTGGTGGAGCCGACGGACCAGACCTGTATTAGGTGAGTGATGGGGTGACGCAGGAAGGTAGTCCAGCCCGGGCGGTGGTTGTCCCGGGGTAAGGGTGTAGCCCGAGGGGTAGGTAAATCCGTCCCTCATAAGGGGTGAGACCTGATGCCGAGCCGATTGTGGTGAAGTGGATGATCCTATGCTGTCGAGAAAAGCCTCTAGCGAGTTTCATGGCGGCCCGTACCCTAAACCGACTCAGGTGGTCAGGTAGAGAATACCGAGGCGTTCGGGTGAACTATGGTTAAGGAACTCGGCAAAATGCCCCCGTAACTTCGGGAGAAGGGGGGCCATTGCTGGTGATGGGCTTTGCGCTCGGAGCTGGTGGTGGCCGCAGAGACCAGCGAGAAGCGACTGTTTACTAAAAACACAGGTCCGTGCGAAGCCGTAAGGCGATGTATACGGACTGACGCCTGCCCGGTGCTGGAACGTTAAGGGGACCGGTTAGTCACATTTCGGTGTGGCGAAGCTGAGAACTTAAGCGCCAGTAAACGGCGGTGGTAACTATAACCATCCTAAGGTAGCGAAATTCCTTGTCGGGTAAGTTCCGACCTGCACGAATGGCGTAACGACTTCTCGACTGTCTCAACCATAGGCCCGGTGAAATTGCATTACGAGTAAAGATGCTCGTTTCGCGCAGCAGGACGGAAAGACCCCGGGACCTTTACTATAGCTTGATATTGGTGTTCGGTTCGGCTTGTGTAGGATAGGTGGGAGACTGTGAAGCTGTGACGCCAGTCATGGTGGAGTCATTGTTGAAATACCACTCTGGTCGTGCTGGATGTCTAACCTGGGTCCGTGATCCGGATCAGGGACAGTGTCTGGTGGGTAGTTTAACTGGGGCGGTTGCCTCCTAAAGAGTAACGGAGGCGCCCAAAGGTTCCCTCAGCCTGGTTGGCAATCAGGTGTTGAGTGTAAGTGCACAAGGGAGCTTGACTGTGAGACCGACGGGTCGAGCAGGGACGAAAGTCGGGACTAGTGATCCGGCGGTGGCTTGTGGAAGCGCCGTCGCTCAACGGATAAAAGGTACCCCGGGGATAACAGGCTGATCTTCCCCAAGAGTCCATATCGACGGGATGGTTTGGCACCTCGATGTCGGCTCGTCGCATCCTGGGGCTGGAGTCGGTCCCAAGGGTTGGGCTGTTCGCCCATTAAAGCGGTACGCGAGCTGGGTTTAGAACGTCGTGAGACAGTTCGGTCCCTATCCGCTGTGCGCGTAGGAGTCTTGAGAAGGGCTGTCCCTAGTACGAGAGGACCGGGACGGACGAACCTCTGGTGTGCCAGTTGTCCTGCCAAGGGCATGGCTGGTTGGCTACGTTCGGGAGGGATAACCGCTGAAAGCATCTAAGCGGGAAGCCTGCTTCGAGATGAGGGCTCCCACCCACTTGATGGGGTAAGGCTCCCAGTAGACGACTGGGTTGATAGGCCAGATATGGAAGCCGGGTGACCGGTGGAGTTGACTGGTACTAATAGGCCGAGGGCTTGTCCTCAGTTGCTCGCGTCCACTGTGTTGTTCTGAAGTAACGACCATTGAGCCCTGCGAGGGTTCTGGTTGTTTTCTTCATAGTGTTTCGGTGGTTATTGCGTTAGGGAAACGCCCGGTTACATTTCGAACCCGGAAGCTAAGCCTTTCAGCGCCGATGGTACTGCAGGGGGGACCCTGTGGGAGAGTAGGACACCGCCGAACAATCTTTGATAAAAGCCCGGTCGGGAGCTTTGGCTCCCGACCGGGCTTTTTCTTTTTCCCGTCCGCAGTCTGAGTAGTCTGAGCGGCATGCGCTATGACCTGGTCATCTTCGACAACGACGGCGTGCTCGTCGACAGCGAGCCGATCTCCAATCGGCTTCTCGCCGCCTATCTCACGGAGTTGGGTCACCCCACCACCTACGAGGACTCCATACGCGACTACATGGGGTCGGCCATGCACCGGATCCACGAGCTGGTCCTCGAGCGCACCGGCCGTCGGCTGCCGGCCGACTTCGACGCGACTTTCCACAGCCGCGTGTTCGACGCCTTCCGCCGGGAACTGGAGCCTGTGACCGGTGCCGCCGATGTCCTGGAGAAGCTGAGCGCGGACGGCGTTCCGTACTGTGTCGCCTCCTCCGGCAGCCATGAGCGCATACGTGTCGCGCTGCGGAAGACCGGGCTGTACGGACTCTTCGGCGAGGAGCGCATCTTCAGCTCCGAGGACGTGGGGAGGGGTAAGCCCGCGCCGGATCTGTTTCTGCATGCGGCGCGGACGATGGGGGTGCCGCCGCAGCGGTGTGCGGTTGTCGAGGACAGCCCGCTCGGCGTGCAGGCCGCCATCGCCGCCGGGATGGATGTGTACGGATACACGGCGATGACGCCGGCCGCCAAGCTCGCCCGCGCCCATGCCCGTTTCCAGGAGATGGCAGAACTGCCGCAATTGCTCGCCTAATACGGCGGGGGGCCGTACGCTCCTCGGCCATGACAGATACGCGCCCGACTCCGCGGCTGCGGCACGGCCGGGCCTCGCTGGCCGTCAGCTTCTTCGTACAAGGCGCGGTCTTTGCTCTGCTCGTCACCCGAATACCTGCGCTGCAGGACCGGTATGGGGTGTCCGACGGGCTGCTGCCCGCCTTCCTGGCCGCGGTCCCGGTCCTCGCGGGCGTGGGCAGCGTCGGGACCGAACACCTGGTCAAGCGGGTGCGGCCGGGGCTGGTACTCCGCTGGGCGCAGCCGGTGGTCTCCGTCGCGTTGCTCGCGGCCGGGTCGGGCACGGGGCTGTGGCAGCTCGCCCTGGCGCTCGCGGTCTTCGGGCTCTCCGTCGGGGCCCTCGACGCGTCGATGAACATGCTCGGCGTCACCCTTCAGCACGCGTACGGGCGGAGCATCATGCTCGGCTTCCACGCCGCGTACAGCCTGGGCGGGATCGGCGGGGCGTCGCTCGCCTGGGCGGGCGCGCACTGGGATGTGCCGCTGCCCGTGCTGTACGCACCACTTGTCGCGACGCTCGTGCCGGTCGCGCTGCTCGCCAGCCGCTGGTACGTGGATCGAGCGGGGGATCAAGGGGGAGATCAAGCGGCGGGTCCAAGGGCGGACCAAGGGGGCGAGGAGAGTGGGCTCGAGAGCCCGGAGAACACGCAGGCCCCCGCCGCCGTCAGCATGAAGCTGCTGATGCCGCTCTGCCTCGTGATGTCGTTCGCCTATATCGGTGACTCGACGGTCTCCAACTGGAGCGCCAAGTACCTCGAGGACGTGCTGGACAGCTCCGAGCAGTTGGCCACCGTCCCGTACAACGTCTATATGGTCACCGCCCTCCTCGGCCGCACCTTCGGCGACCTCGGGGTGCGCCGCTTCGGGGCGGTCACCGTGGTGCGCGTCGGCACCCTGCTCGCCTCGGGCGGGTTCGCGGTCGTCGCGGCGGCGCCCGGCGCATGGGTGGGGATGTTGGGGTTCACGCTGCTGGGACTGGGGCTGTGTGTGCTGGTGCCGCAGACCTTCGCGGCCGCCGGGCGGCTGTTCCCGGGGGCGTCGGACGCGGCCATCGCGCGTCTCAACATCTTCAATTACGTCGGCTTTCTGATCGGCTCCCCGCTCGTCGGCGCACTGGGCGGCGCATGGAACTACCGGGGGGCGATGCTGGTGCCGATGGCGCTGGTGCTGGCGACGCTGTGGTATGCGAGGTCGTTTGCGCCCACTCCTGCCCGATACGGTGATGGACATGAGCGGTCGCGCGCAGTTGATGTGGGATGAGGGCCTGACAGGGTACGACTTCGGCGCCGGACATCCGATGGACCCGGTCCGTCTGGCGCTGACCATGCGTCTGGTGGAGGCGTTCGGGCTCGATCGCGCCGTCGAGGTGGTCGCGGCCAAGCCGGCCGGGGAGTCCACGCTGCGGCTGGTCCACCGCCAGGACTACATCGCGGCGGTGCGGCGCGCGTCGGCCGATCCGGCCTCGGCGGACAGTTCGTACGGCCTGGGCACCATTGACGATCCGGCCTTCGCCGGGATGCACGAGGCCTCGGCGCTGATCGCCGGCCAGTCGGTCGGCGCGGCGGAGAGCGTATGGCGCGGCGAGGCGCTCCACGCCGTGAACTTCTCGGGCGGGCTGCACCACGCGATGCCCGGCGGGGCCTCCGGGTTCTGCGTCTACAACGACGCGGCGCTGGCGATCGCGCGGCTGCTGGAGATGGGTGCGGAGCGGGTCGCGTACGTGGATGTGGATGTGCACCACGGGGACGGGGTGCAGGCGG
The DNA here is from genome assembly GCF_053890475.1 of Streptomyces sp. LZ34. NCBI lineage: Bacteria > Bacillati > Actinomycetota > Actinomycetes > Kitasatosporales > Streptomycetaceae > Streptomyces > Streptomyces sp. LZ34. The sequence goes on along the minus strand of NZ_CM132680.1, from coordinate 5,989,101 downwards.
CGTTCTGGGACGACCCCCGGGTGCTCACCATCTCGCTGCACGAGCACCCGAGGACCCTGTTCCCGCAGACCGGATGGCCGGAGGAGACGGGCGGGGAGCGGGCGCCGGGCGGTGCGGTGAATGTGGCGCTGCCGGCCGGGACCGGGGACGCGGGGTGGCTGCGCGCGTATCACGCGGTGGTGCCGGAGCTGCTGGCGGCGTTCCGGCCGCAGGTGCTGGTGACGCAGCACGGCGCGGATACGCATGTGGAGGATCCGCTGGCACATCTGGCGGTGACCGTGGACGCGCAGCGCGCGGTCGCGGAGAGCTGTCACGCGCTGGCGCATGAGCACGCGGACGGCCGGTGGATCGCGCTGGGCGGCGGTGGGTACGCGGTGGTGGATGTGGTGCCCCGGTCGTGGACGCATCTGGTGGCGATCGCCGCCGGGCGGCCGGTGGCGCCGGAGGCGGAGGTGCCGGAGGAGTGGCGGCACGAGGTGTACCGGCGGACCCGGCAGCCGGCGCCGCGGCGGATGACCGACGGGCGGTCGCCGCAGTGGCGGGACTTCGCGGAGTGGGGGTACGACCCGGCGGACCGGCTGGATCAGGCGATCCTGGCGACCCGCCGGGCGGCCTTTCCGCACCACGGGCTGCTGCCGTAAAGAGCTGCTGCCGTAAAGAGCTGCTGTCGTAAGAAGCTGCCGCTGTAGAAAACTGACCGCGAGGGTGGTGGCTCTCGGGTGTCGTTAGGCCAACCGTGGCAACTCTCGGCGTTCTTCGGCCTGCGGTCGTGGTGATCCGTCAGCATCGGTGGCGTGTTGAGTACCGCCGCGCTGCGTGCGCATCTGCTGGCCGCGCGGCTCGCCGGGCCGGTGGCCACGAGTCGGGAGCGGAGCCTGCGCAGCTACCGGCTCTTCGCCGCGCGCGACCCCCGGGTGCTGCTCGGTATCGAGCCCGAAGGGGACTGGTCGTTTCTGGAATTACTTCGCCTCATGAGCGACAAATGCGGGGTTTCGGCCAATCCGCGGCACACCTCCGGTCAGGATGTGATCGATCCTGATCTGACCATCGCCGCGCTCGATGCCTTCGCGGAGCGGCTGGCCGCGGCCGCCGCCGCGGGCGCGCCGGTGCTGCTCGGGACCGGGCATCCGCACCGCCTCCTCGAGTTCTACGTCTCGTTGGCGGCGGCGCTCTCGGCGGCCGGCTGCCCTGTTCTCACCCCCGCGCAGAATAGATGTATCGACATAACGACCCGGTTCGGCGTACGCACTCACCACCTCGCCTACGTACGAGGAGTCGCGATGGTGCGGGAACCCGGCGCTCGAAACGAGGCCCGCGACCTGGGTTGCCACAGTCATTCACCGCTCCCGGTTCGGGTGGCTCTGGGCTGTGCCGCCGACCGCGGCGGCCCTCTCCCCGGGTTGGTCATCGGGGACCACGGATGGGTCTGCGGGGCAGGTCAGCTGGGGTTTGAGGCCATCGGGCTGGCGGACGCGGACGACCCCGCGCCGTTCGTCGGCCAGGCGGAGGGGCGGGTGTCGGTGGCGGTTCCGCTTGACGACGCTGTGCGGTCCGCTTACTACCGACCGATTACTCGCTATGTACTCAATCGGGCGTGTCTGTCACAGTAGGCGTCCGATCGCTACTCCTCTTCCCCACTCGTATCACGCGCCCCTAATCTGGTGAGGAGCGCGCATGCGAGCAGGAGTCACCGGAGGGGAAGCCGGTGCCCGACATGTGCGGAAGGTTCAGGTGTGTCATGGCTGCTGGCGAAAGGCCTCTGAACGAGGTTCAGTTTCTGACCGTGGCGGAAGTCGCCTCGGTGATGCGAGTGTCCAAGATGACCGTGTACCGCTTGGTGCACAGCGGTCATCTGCCGGCGATCCGGGTGGGCAGGTCCTTCCGGGTCCCAGAGCAGGCGGTTCATGAGTATCTCCGCGAGTCCTATGTGGGGGTGGAGTCCGCCTAGGCCCGGACGGGCCTGACGGCAGGGTCCAGGACTCCCCTCGGATTACGCGCTTCGCTCGGCGCCGGGTACGCTGGCCCGATGTAGGTCGTGTGGGCTCGGACGCCCCGCACCGAGTGAATCGAAGTGAGCGAGGGTAGTCGTGGGCTCTGTTATCAAGAAGCGGCGCAAGCGGATGGCGAAGAAGAAGCACCGCAAGCTGCTCAAGCGCACGCGCGTCCAGCGTCGTAACAAGAAGTAGGCAAGCGACGCTGTGTTCGTCCCGCAGCCCTTCCACCTACGGTGGGAGGGCTGCGGCGCGTGCACGGAGAGCGCTCCCCCCGCCGACGGAGCCTCGTCCTAAAACCTCGTACCGTGCGGCGAGTGGTCATCACAGGGCAACATCCAGCGGTTACGGTGTTCGCCTCGGCCCAGCTCACTCGGCCCAGCTCATACAAGGGTGGGAAGGAAGGCGCTGATCTTGGGAAAGGTCGTGCTCGTCACCGGAGCCGCACGCCGCCTGGGGGGCCGCTTCGTACGGCGCATACAGCGCGAGCCCGATGTCGCCCGGGTGATCGGCGTGGACGCCGTCACCCCCGAACACCACCTTGGCGGGGCCGATTTCGTACGCGCCGACATCCGCCACCCCGCGATCGGGAAGCTGCTCGCCGAGACCGGCGTCGACACCGTCGTCCACATGGACATCAACGGCACCCCGCTCGGCGGGCGCGGCAGCCGCGCCTCGGTCAAGGAGACCAACGTCATCGGCACCATGCAGCTGCTCGGCGCCTGCCAGAAGGCGCCGTCGGTCAAGCGGCTGGTGGTCAAGTCCAGCACCAATGTGTACGGCTCCGCGCCCCGCGACCCCGCCGTCTTCAGCGAGACCACCCCACCCAAGTCGCTTCCCAGCGGCGGCTTCGCCAAGGACGCCGTCGAGGTCGAGGGATATGTACGGGGCTTCGCCCGGCGCCGCCCCGACGTGGCGGTCTGCGTGCTGCGCTTCGCCAACATCCTGGGGCCCTGCGCGGACTCGCCCCTCGCCGAGTACTTCGCGCTGCCCGTGCTGCCCACCGTCATCGGCTACGACCCGCGGCTCCAGTTCGTCCACGAGGAAGACGCCATCGAGGTGCTGCGGATCGCCGCCTCCGAGCCCGCCCGGTCCACGCTCAACAGCGGCACCTTCAACATCGCGGGCGACGGCGTGCTGCTGCTCTCGCAGGCCGCCCGGCGGCTCGGCCGCCCCACGCTCCCGCTGCTGCTGCCGACCCTGAGATGGGCCCGTACCGCGCTGCGCTCCGTCGGGATCACCGACTTCTCGCCCGAGCAGATCCGGCTGCTCACGCACGGCCGGGTCGTCGCCACCAATCAGATGCGCGAGACGCTGGGCTTCGAGCCCGGATACTCCACGGCCGGCGCCTTCGCCGACTACGCCCGCAGCCGCGGGCCCGGGCTGCTCCCGCCCGAGACCCTCGCCCGTACCGTCGACCGGCTCGCCGGGCTGTTGCCTGCCCGCGGCGCCGCCCAGAATTGAGGAGCGCAACCACCATGGCGGATGCCAAGGTCATTCCGTTCGGTGAGGAGCCGCGGTCCCGGCGCAAGGGCCAGCGGGCGGGACGTGCGCACCGGGCCCAGGGCCCGCTCAAGCCCGTGCCGCAGCAGCGCGACGAGGAGCGCGACCAGCGGCCGGAGACGCTCGCGACGGCCGCCGCGATGCCTCCGCTGCCGCCCCAGGACCCGCCGGGCGGCGCCGCCCCCGGGGGCGGCTGGGAGCGGCGGCTGGCGCACGGCCTGAGCTTTCTGCGCCGCCGGGTCACGGGGGAGTACGAGGTCGACGACTTCGGCTACGACGAGGACCTCACCGACCAGGTCCTGATGTCACTGCTGCGCCCGATGTACGAGAAGTACTTCCGGGTCGAGGTGAAGGGCATCGAGAACATCCCGGACAGCGGGGGCGCGCTCGTCGTCGCCAACCACTCCGGGGTGCTGCCGCTGGACGGGCTGATGCTCCAGGTCGCGGTCCACGACCACCACCCGGCGGGCCGCCATCTGCGGCTGCTCGCCGCGGACCTGGTCTTCGTGCTGCCGGTCGTCAACGAGCTGGCGCGCAAGCTCGGGCACACCCTGGCGTGCTCCGAGGACGCCCAACTGCTGCTGGAGCGCGGCGAGGTGGTCGGGGTGATGCCGGAGGGCTTCAAGGGGATCGGGAAGCCGTTCTCCGAGCGGTACAAGCTACAGCGCTTCGGGCGGGGCGGCTTTGTCTCGACGGCCTTGCGCGCCGGGGCGCCGATCGTGCCGTGCTCGATCGTCGGCGCCGAGGAGATCTACCCGATGATCGGGAACGCGAAGACGCTCGCGCGGCTGCTGGGCTTCCCGTATTTCCCGGTCACGCCGACCTTCCCCTGGCTCGGGCCGCTCGGCGGGGTGCCGCTGCCGACGAAGTGGACGATCCAGTTCGGCGAGCCGATCCCGACGGACTCGCACCCGCCGGAGGCGGCGGACGACCCGATGCTGATGTTCAACCTGACCGACCAGGTGCGCGAGACGATCCAGCACACCCTTTACAAGCTGCTGGTGCAGCGACGCTCTGTCTTCTTCTGACCGCTGGAAGCGGCGTTGGCACCCGGTGTTCTCATGGAACACCGGGCGCCGATCCGCGTGCCCGCGCCCTACTTCCCGTCGCCGTCGATGCCGAGGCCCGGCAGCAGGTCGGGCAGCAGCGGCGGGATGGTGATCTCCGGCTGGGCCGGCCTGCCACCCGGGTCGCCCTTGCCGGAGGACGGGAGCGGGGTCGGCTCGCTCGTCGGGGGATCCAACAGATCGCCGGCCCCGCCGATGAGGCCGTCGTCCTCGGGGTGGGACGGGGCTGAGGGGCGCTGCCGGGCATCGTCCCCGCTGGGGCGGGGGGCGCTCGGCGTGGTCGCGGCGGGCGCCGGGATATTGGCACCGCCCGTGGCGCCGCGCTCGGGTGGTTCGACCGCCGTACGGCCGGTGTGGTTCCGCCCGTCCCGGGAGGCGGGCAGCAGGGACTGCAGCGGACCGACCTCTTGGTCTATGGCGTCGAACACCGAGCTCACCTCGTCCCCGACGTCCATGAGCTGGACTGGCAGCTTCTCGCGCAGCCGGGACCAGCCCTCGCGGTGGGAGCTGGAGAAGGAGGACAGCGTCCGCATGGGGCCGAGCGAGCCGTCCCGCTCATAGACCTTGTGCAGCAGCCGATGGCCCTCGGAGGCGTCATGGCGCATGCCGGCGAGGGCCTTGCGGATCTCGCCCAGGGACTCGTGGTCCAGGTCGCCCGAGCGGCCCCGCTCCATCAGCCGACGCGCCTCGCTCATCCGGGTCGACGCCTGGTCCAGATACAGCCGGCCGCGGTCGGCGTCGTCGTCGGCCATCTCGAGCTTCAGATCCTCTATGCCGCGCTTGAAGCCATAGAGGGTGTCACCGGGCAGGGCGTCGGAACTGGCCGCGGCGACGCCGCCGAACGCGCCCGCCGCCACCCCGACCGTGAGCCCTCCGGCCGCCAGCCCTTTGGCCCAGCGGGAGCGCGGGCGCAGTCTGCCCAGGGGGGCCGCCCGGCGGGCGCGGGGGGGCCGCTGCCCGGGCACCTGGGCCGCGCCCTCGGCGAAGGCCGCTTCCATGGCGGCGACCAGCTGCGCCCGCTGGGTGGCCCGGACCTCGGGATCCAGCGTCGGTGCCGGCAGCTCGCCGAGCCCGCTCGTCAGGGCCAGCAGCCGTCTGTGCTCCGCGCTGTCCGCCGAAGAGCCGGGCTGCTCGGCGCCCGCCGCGCCCTGGGAATCCTGGTGGCTGTCCCTCTCCAGGGCCTCCAGGGCCTCCTGGGCCTTGGCGAAGGCGTTCGCCCGGCGGTGCGCCGATACGTTCGCGATCACAGGCGGCACCTCCTCTCGTCATGACGGTCGACTCCCCAGGACACCCCAACGGTCGCACGCCGCATGCATTTTCACCCGAAAGAGTGGGGTGTCTATGGATAGGGCGTGACCACAAGGAGCCTGCATCCTCCACAACGAGCGGCGCAGTACCAGGGTTACGCCCTCCCGATGATCGGACGGGGCGTGGTGGCGGCGCCACCCACGGTCAGCGGGCGTCCTCGGGGAGGAGCCGGGCCAGGGTGCGGACGGCCCGGTACTGGAGGGTCTTGATCGCGCCCTCGTTCTTCCCCATGACACGGGCGGTCTCGGCGACGGACAGGCCCTGGAGGAAGCGCAGCGTCACGCACTCCTGCTGCTGCGGGTTGAGCTTGCGCACCGCCTGTAGCAGCGCGGCGTTGGAGAGGGATTCGAGGACGGAGTCCTCGGGGGAGCGCTCGACCTCATTGGCGTCGAGCATCTCGCCGGTGGTGACCTCCAGCCGGAAGCGGCTGGATTTGAAGTGGTCGGCGACCAGATTGCGGGCGATGGTCACCAGCCAGGCGCCGAAGTCACGGCCCTGCCAGGTGAAGGTGCCGATGCGGCGCAGCGCGCGCAGGAACGTCTCGCTGGTGAGGTCTTCGGCCGTGGCCCGGCCGCCCACGCGGTAGTAGATGTAGCGGTAGACGGTGTCGGCGTACTGGTCGTACAGCCGGCCGAAGGCCTCGGCCTCGCCCGACTGGGCCCGCTCGACGAGGTCCATCATGCGGCGGCTGTCGCTGTCCGCGCCGGGGCGGCGGGCGGTGGACGTGCCGCCGCGAGAGCGTCTGCCGACCGCCGCCCTGCCGTCGGCCAGGGCATAGCAGGAGCTGGCGGGGCCGGCCGCGCCGCCGGCGGGGCCGGCGGGCACGGGTGTGGCGAGGGCGGGGACGGCATACGCGGTGGGGACGAAGCCGCGCAGACAGTCGAGGACCGTTGCGCGCAGCGTAGCCAGGCCCGAGGCGTCAACCCCGACGTGTGGGTACACGGGACTCCCAGAGGCAGAGCTTCCATCACGTGCAGTACGGGACCGTTCACCCGCCGTAGGGACGTGTGGGTACCGATTTGCGTCTAAGGAGAATAACGCTTCGTACAGGCAACGCTACACCCAGTTGTCCAAATCATCGTTTCAGTCTGCTCCGTTATGGGTTGATGACCGATCAAGTATCGAATGCAGTAGGGCTATTGACCGGTAGGTGTCGTGGTCTGCGCGATTTCGTGGCGTGTTGTGCCAAAGGGGCGGTAAGAGGGCAGGCCGGGGCCTTGCGGGCCGGGAAACGGGGATTGACCGGCCGGGACCGACCGTGGTCAGTCGGTGACGCTCCGGTGGCCGGGCCGCGCCGCGGCGGCCGCCATCACGGACGGTCATCGTCCGGCGCAAGCGGTCAGGGGTCGGCGCAAGCGGTCAAGGGTGAAGGCCGAGGCCGCAGGGTGACGGCTGCGCGACGCGCAGTGGCCTCTGGGTGGCTCTCTGTGGCTCTCCGTAGTGCCTGGGTGCCCCGTGGCTCCGTAGCGCTCTGTAGCGCTCGGTGGTGGCTGCGGTTGCCGTCAGCGGGGCGTCGGCAGAGGAGGCGCCGGCGGTGGGGGGACGGCTCGCGGCGTCAGTAGCGGCGGCGGCGGTGCAGGGCCACGGCGGCCGCCGTGCCGCCCGCCACCGCGCCCACCCCGGCCGCCGCCGGGATGCCGATCTTGGCGGCCTTGCGGCCCGTACGGTAGTCGCGCAGCCGCCAGCTGTGCTCGCGCGCGTGCTTGCGCAGCCGACCGTCCGGGTTCACCGCGTACGGATGGCCGACGATCGACAGCATCGGAATGTCGTTCGAGGAGTCGCTGTACGCGGCGCAGCGTGACAGGTCGAGGCCCTCGGCCGCCGCCAGCGCCCGTACCGCCTCGGCCTTGGCCGGCCCGTGCAGCGGTTCGCCGACCAGCTTGCCCGTGTACACCCCGCCGACCGACTCGGCCACGGTGCCGAGCGCGCCGGTCAGGCCCAGCCGCCGGGCGATGATCGTCGCGGTCTCCACCGGGGCGGCGGTCACCAGCCAGACCCGCTGCCCGGCGTCGAGGTGGGCCTGGGCCAGGGCACGGGTGCCCGGCCAGATGCGGTCGGCCATGTACTCGTCGTAGATCTCCTCGCCGATCGCCATCAGCTCCGAGACCCGGTGCCCCTTGACGATGGACAGGGCGCTGCTGCGCACGTCCTCCATATGGGCCGGGTCCTCGACCCCGGCCAGCCGGAACCAGGTCTGCTGCCAGGCGAAGCGGGCCAGCTCGCGCTTGCGGAAGAAGTGCCGCTTGTAGAGGCCGCGGCCGAAGTGGAACAGGGCGGCGCCCTGCATGACCGTGTTGTCCAGGTCGAAGAAGGCGGCCGCCCGCTCGTCCCCGACCACGGGGAATTCCGGCTCCGGGGCCTCGGGCGGGGGCGTCTGGGCCGACGACTTGCGCGCGGCCTCGGCCGAGGCCTCTCCGGCGAGGACGCTGGCCTCGGTGGAGAGGTGTCGACGACGGGTGAACCATCCCAGTGCGGCCATGGGCTGAGCATAGCCAGCCATTCCCCGCATCCCGTTACGGCCGGGTGTCCGGCTGATTCAGCCGCGCCGACTTCCCGGCCCCGGAACGGCCCCGGAGCGACCCCGGAACGGCCCCGGAACGGCCCCGGAACGGCCCCGGGTGGGGCGGGCGGCAGGGCCCGGGGGTGCGGGGCTCGTTCAGCCGCCCAGCGCCTTCCGGAGTCGCTCCGGGTTCACCCGCCAGAAGTCGTGCTGTGCGCCGTCGACGAGGACCACCGGGATCTGCTCCCAGTACTTGCGGTAGAGCTCCTCGTCCTGGGTGATGTCCTTCTTCTCCCAGGACGCGCCCAGCTCGCCGCAGACCTTCTCGACCACGGCCTCGGCGTCCTCGCACAGATGGCAGTCGGGCTTGCCGATCAGCGTGACCGTGCGCTCGGCGGGGTTCTTGCGCGGGGTGCGGCGCAGCAGCGGGCTCATGTCCGCCATTGTGCCCCGCGCCGGTGGGGCCGCCCCGTCCGCCTCGGGCGCCGGCGTCCCGGCCGTGCGGATGTGGCCGCCGGGAACGGTGTGACACCGGTTGTGGTTCCACGAGCAGGTCGAATGGATGCGTGACACCGGTCACTTTGCTCGGACAAAACGGACACCATCTTTGTGCACGCGTTCACAAAGACATAGCCTGCTGTCGATGGGGCCGTCCTGAAACATGCGGACGCCCGCAGCCCCGCTCTACCCGCAGGAGCACCGTGGCAACTGGCCGAACTCACCGACCGGCGACCCGAAGCCGAGGGATCCCCGAGGCCACCGTCGCCCGGCTTCCGCTGTATCTGCGTGCGCTGACCGCGCTCTCCGAGCGCTCGGTGCCCACGGTCTCCTCGGAGGAGCTCGCGGCCGCGGCCGGGGTCAATTCGGCCAAGCTGCGCAAGGACTTCTCCTACCTCGGGTCGTACGGCACCCGCGGGGTCGGCTACGACGTGGAGTACCTCGTCTACCAGATCTCGCGTGAGCTGGGCCTCACCCAGGACTGGCCGGTCGTGATCGTCGGTATCGGTAACCTCGGCGCGGCGCTCGCCAACTACGGCGGCTTCGCCTCCCGCGGCTTCCGGGTCGCGGCGCTGATCGACGCCGACCCGGCGATGACCGGCAAGCCGGTCGCGGGGATCGCGGTGCAGCACACCGACGAACTCGAGCAGATCATCACCGACAACGGCGTGTCGATCGGCGTCATCGCCACCCCGGCGGGCGCGGCCCAGCAGGTCTGCGACCGGCTGGTGGCCGCCGGCGTCACCTCGATCCTCAACTTCGCCCCCACCGTGCTCTCGGTGCCGGACGGGGTGGACGTACGCAAGGTCGACCTGTCGATCGAGCTGCAGATCCTCGCCTTCCACGAGCAGCGCAAGGCGGGCGAGGAGACGGTCGCTCCCGACGAGGCGGCGAGCGCGCAGTCGGCGGTCGGCGCGACCACCGCGGGCGGCGCCGGGGCGGTCGCGCCGGCCCCGCTCGCCCCGCACCGCGCGGCGCCGGGCGCGGGCACCGACAACGGCCGCCAGGGACCCGACGGGGACGTACCCGCCGTGATGCCGGCATGAGCCTTCTCGTCGTCGGACTGAGTCACCGCAGCGCGCCGGTGAGCGTGCTGGAGCGCGCCTCCCTCGCGGGCGAGGAGCAGGCCAAGCTGGTGCAGGACACCCTCGTGGCCGAGCCCGCCGTCGAGGCGGCCGTGCTCGCCACCTGCAACCGCATCGAGCTGTACGCGGACGTGGACAAGTTCCACGCCGGGGTCGCCGAGCTGTCCACGCTGCTCGGCCAGCACACCGGCGTCGGCCTCGACGAGCTGACCCCGTATCTGTATGTGCACTACGAGGACCGGGCCGTCCACCATCTGTTCTCGGTCGCCTGCGGCCTGGACTCGATGGTCGTCGGCGAGGGCCAGATCCTCGGCCAGATCAAGGACGCGCTCGCGCTGGGGCAGGAGCTGCACACCGCGGGCCGGCTGCTGAACGACCTGTTCCAGCAGGCGCTGCGGGTCGGCAAGCGGGCGCACAGCGAGACCGGCATCGACAAGGCCGGCCAGTCGCTCGTCACCTTCGGCCTCGAACAGCTGGCCGGGGCCACGCCGGTGGCGGACTGGGCGGCGGGCCGGCGCGCCCTGGTGATCGGGGCGGGCTCGATGTCCTCGCTGGCCGCGACCACGCTCGCGCGTGCCGGTGTTGCCGAACTGGTGATCGCCAACAGGACGTTGGATCGGGCGCGGCGCCTCGCGGAGTCCCTGACCGGTCTCGTCGACGGCGCCCGGGCCGTGCCGATGGACGCCGTCGCCGCCGAGCTGCCGCACGCCGATGTCGTCGTCTCCTGTACGGGCGCGACCGGCTTGGTGCTGACCGCCGACATGCTGCGGGAAGCCCTCGACCGGCGCGCGGCCCACCTGGCGGCGGGCACCGCAGGGCCGGGCGCGGCGGAGACCGTCGCGCTGCTCGACCTGGCGATGCCGCGCGACATCGACGCGGCGGCGCACCGCGTCGGCGGGGCGCGTCTGGTGGACATCGAGTCGCTCGCCGAGGCCGCGGTCGATGAGCCGATGGCCGCCGACGTCGACCAGGTCCGCGCCATCGTCTCCGCAGAGGTGGCCGCCTTCGGGGCCGCTCAGCGCGCCGCGCACATCACGCCGACCGTGGTCGCACTGCGTACCATGGCGGCAGATGTGGTCGCCGGCGAGATCGCCCGGCTCGACGGGCGCCTCCCCGACCTCGACGAAAGACAGCGCGCCGAGATCACCCAGACCGTGCGCCGCGTCGTCGACAAGCTGCTGCACGCGCCCACCGTGCGGGTCAAGCAGCTCGCGAGCACGCCCGGTGGGGCGGGTTACGCGGACGCGCTGCGTGAGCTGTTCGACCTCGACCCGCAGGCGGTGGCCGCCGTCAGCCGGGCCGACACGAACGGCACCCGTCCGAACGGCAGCGCCGACGCCGGCCGGCCCGGCGCCGCGGCCGTCCAGAACGACCCGAAGAGAGGCCGGGTATGAACGCCACACCCCCCGCCGCCTCCGGCCGGGCAGGCACCTTCGGCGGCCTGGCACCGCTGCGGCTCGGCACCCGGCGCTCCGCGCTGGCCATGGCCCAGTCCGGGCGGATAGCGGACGCGGTGCGCCGCGTCACCGGACGTTCCGTCGAGCTCGTGGAGATCACGACGCGCGGGGACGTCTCGCGCGAGGACCTCGCGCAGATCGGCGGCACCGGCGTCTTCGCCACCGCGCTGCGCGAGGCGCTGCTGCGCGGCGAGGTCGACTTCGCCGTCCACTCGCTGAAGGACCTGCCGACCGCTCAGCCCGACGACCTGGTCCTGGCCGCCCTGCCGACCCGCGAGGACCCGCGCGACGCGCTGATCGCCCGTGACGGCCTCACCTTCGCCGAGCTTCCGCCCGGCGCCCGGATAGGCACCGGCTCCCCGCGCCGCACCTCGCAGCTGCGCGCCTGGGCGCGCTCGCTCGGCCTGCGGATCGAGACCGTGTCGATCCGCGGCAACGTCGACACCCGTATCGGCTACGTCCGCTCGGGGGAGCTGGACGCGGTGGTGCTGGCCGCCGCGGGCCTGACCCGCCTGGGACGGCAAGACGAGGCGACCGAGATCCTGGACGCCGACCACATCCTGCCCGCCCCCGGCCAGGGGGCACTGGCAGTCGAGTGCGCCGCCGCCAACGCGGCGCTCGCTGCTCAGCTCGCCGAGCTCGACGACCCGCTCACCCGGGTCGCCGTGACCGCCGAGCGATCCCTGCTCGCCGCCCTGGAGGCCGGCTGCAGCGCACCTGTGGGTGCGCTGGCCGACCTGCTGGGCGACGGTCAGGCTGCCACCGAAATGCGCCTGCGCGGCGTCGTCGGTACCACCGACGGCTCCTCGCTGGTGCAGCTGTCCATCACCGGTCCCGTTCCCGCGGCGCCTGGCGAGGAGGCGGCCCGGCTCATGGGCCGTGAGCTTGCCGCCGAGATGCTTGCGAAGGGTGCGGCCGGTCTTATGGGGGAGCGAGCACATTGAACCCCAACGCCCCTAACCACCCACCCGGACACGGGCACGTCACCTTCCTCGGTGCCGGCCCAGGAGATCCAGGCCTACTGACGTTGCGTGCCGTGGAGGCACTCGCCGCCGCGGACGTGCTGATCGCCGATCCACACGTACTCGACGTGGTACGTACGCACGTCAGGCCGGGCGTAGCCGCGGACGCTCAGGGCACACCGAAGCAGGCGAGAGCTGACGCGACGTCAAGCACCGCCGACGTACCCCTACTCAGGGACACGGCCAATCTTGTCATGGGCGCCGCGCGGAGCGGCAAGCGGGTCGTCCGCGCGGTCGCGGGCGACCCTGGCCTGGACGGATACGCCGCCGACGAGATGCTCGCGTGCGCCGCCGAGGGCATCGCCTTCGAAGTGGTGCCCGGCGTGGCCGCCGCGGTGGGCGTGCCCGCGTACGCGGGGGTACCGCTGCGGGACGCACAAGGCACCGATGTGCGCTTCGTGGACGCCCGTACGGCCGACGACCGCTGCTGGAGCGAGGTCGGCACCTCCGACGCGACCGCCGTGGTCTCCGCGACCCTGGAGACGGTCGCTGCCGCCGCGGGCGAGCTGGTGGCCGCCGGACGCAAGCCGGACACCCCGCTGACCGTCACCGTCGCCGGCACGACCACCCGGCAGCGCACCTGGACGGCGACGCTGGGGACCATCGCGCAGGTGCTGAAGGCGGCGAAGGTGCTGCCGTCGCCGCAGGGCGCCCAGCCGGTGATAGCCGTCGTCGGCGAGCGCAGCGCGGCCGCGCAGCGCGACCAGCTGGCGTGGTTCGAGTCCAAGCCGCTGTTCGGCTGGCATGTGCTGGTGCCGCGCACCAAGGAGCAGGCCGTCTCGCTCTCGGACCAGCTGCGCTCGTACGGTGCGGTGCCCAGCGAGGTGCCGACCATCGCCGTGGAGCCGCCGCGCACCCCGCAGCAGATGGAGCGCGCGGTCAAGGGCCTGGTGACCGGCCGCTACGAGTGGATCGCCTTCACCTCGGTCAACGCGGTCAAGGCGGTGCGGGAGAAGTTCGAGGAGTACGGGCTCGACGCCCGCGCCTTCGCCGGGATCAAGGTCGCGGCGGTGGGCGAGCAGACCGCCAGGTCGCTCATCGACTTCGGGGTCAAGCCGGACCTGGTGCCCAGCGGCGAGCAGTCCGCGGCCGGGCTGCTGGAGGACTGGCCGCCGTACGACCCGGTCTTCGACCCGATCGACCGCGTCTTCCTGCCGCGCGCCGACATCGCCACGGAGACGCTGGTGGCCGGGCTGATCGAGCTGGGCTGGGAGGTCGACGACGTCACGGCGTACCGCACCGTGCGCGCCTCGCCGCCGCCGGCCGAGACCCGCGAGGCGATCAAGGGCGGCGGCTTCGACGCGGTGCTCTTCACCTCGTCGTCGACCGTGCGGAACCTCGTCGGCATCGCGGGCAAGCCGCATAACGTCACGGTCATCGCCTGTATCGGCCCGGCCACCGCGAAGACCGCGGAGGAGCACGGCCTGCGGGTGGACGTACTGTCGCCCGAGCCCTCGGTGCACAAGCTGGCCGAGGCGCTGGCGGAATTCGGGGCGGCCCGGCGGCGGGCCGCGATCCAGGCCGGGGAGCCGGTCACCCGGCCGAGCGAGCGACGGCCGGGTTCACGGAGGAGGGCACGCTCTTGAGTACCACCCACGGCACCCCCAGCCACGGCACCCCCAGCCACGGCACCCCCAGCCACGGCGCCACCCCCTACGGCGCCTTCCCCGGCGCCCGGCCGCGCCGGCTGCGGGTGAACGCGGCCATGCGGCGCATGGTCGCCGAGACCCGGCTGCACCCGGCCGAGCTGATCCTGCCCGCCTTCATCCTGGAGGGCGCGAGTGAGCCGCTGCCGCTCGCGTCGATGCCGGGTGTCGTCCAGCACACCCGCGACTCGCTGCGGAAGGCCGCCGTGGAGGCGGTCGAGGCGGGCGTCGGCGGGATCATGCTCTACGGCGTGCCGGAGGAGAGCAAGAAGGACGCGGTCGGCTCGCCGGGCACCGACCCGGACGGGATCCTTCAGGTCGCCCTGCGCGATGTGCGGTCCGAGGTCGGCGACGAGCTGGTCGTCATGTCCGACCTGTGCCTGGACGAGCACACCGATCACGGACACTGCGGCGTGCTCGACGCGGAGGGCCGGGTCGACAACGACGCGACGCTGGAGCGCTACGCCGAGATGGCGCGGGTGCAGGCGGACGCGGGCGCCCATGTGGTGGGCGCGAGCGGAATGATGGACGGCCAGGTCGGGGTCGCCCGGGCGGCCCTGGACGGCATCGGCCGCCAGGACGTGTCGATCCTCGCCTACACCGCCAAGTACGCGTCGGCCTTCTACGGACCCTTCCGCGAGGCCGTGGCGTCCTCGCTCAAGGGCGACCGCAAGACCTACCAGCAGGACGGGGCCAACGCCCGGGAGGCGCTGCGCGAACTGGCGCTGGACCTGGCCGAGGGCGCCGACATGGTGATGGTCAAGCCCGCGCTGCCGTACCTGGACATCCTGCGCCGGATCGCGGACGAGGCGGACGTGCCGGTCGCCGCGTACCAGATCTCCGGCGAGTACGCGATGGTCGAGGCCGCCGCGGCCAATGGATGGATCGACCGGGACCGGGCGATCATGGAGACGCTGACGTCCGTGCGGCGGGCGGGGGCGGGCATGATCCTGACCTACTGGGCGACCGAGGTCGCGCAGTGGCTGAACCGGGGCGACGTCTGAGGCATCCCGGGTGGGATCGCGGATTTGTGGTGAGTATGAGACGGCGACACGCCGAAGCCACGGCGTGTCGCCGTCTCATACTCACCACAAGTTCAGGGCTCAGCCGGCGTCGACGATCCGGGTGAGCTGTGCAGCGGTGACCGTGCCCGGGGTGCGGCGTTGGCGCGCGCACTCGTTCGCGGTGCGCCGCAGCGCCTCGTTGACCGGGGTCGGCACCCCGTGGAGCCGGCCCAGCAGCACGATCTCGCCGTTCAGATAGTCCGCTTCGACTGATCCGGTGCCCCGGACCAAGCTCTGCCACGACGAGCCGCCGCCCCGCGGACCGCCTTCCAGGGGCTGTATGTCCATCTTTCCGGTGCGCACCGCGCTCTGCTCGGCCGCGCTCGCGCGGTCGATGCCCGCCGCGTCGAAGACGGCGATCGCCTCCGCCTTCGCCCGCTCCACCAGGGCCGCCGCCTCCGCGCCGCCGTCCGGGCCACAGACGGCTTCCACGGCGTTGGCGAGGTTGTTGAGCAGCTTGGCGTACTTCCAGCGCATCACGTCCGCCGCGACCGGGGCGAGGAAGGCGGACTTCTCCAGGTCGGCGGAGATCTGCCGGGCCGTCTCGTCCGCTCCGGAGGGATAGCGGCCCAGGTGGAGCATGCCGGTGAAGGGCGCGCAGGGCGCGGTGACGGCGCCCGGCTCCAGGTAGGTGGCGGGCAGCCAGACGCACATGGCGTACACCCGGCGGAAGCGCCGCAGCGCGAGCCGCTCGCTCTCCACCCCGTTCTGGGCGCAGACCAGCGGCAGCCGGTCGCCCGCCGTCCCGCCGCCGGCCACCGGGCGGGGCGCCCAGGCGTCCAGCGCGGCAACGCTGTCCTGGGTCTTGACGGCGAGGACGAGCACATCGTCGGCGCGCAGCTCGACGGCCTCGGGCCGGTCGGCCACGGGCACCTGGAGGTGGTGGGCGCCGTCGGGGGTCACCAGACGCAGTCCGTCCCGCCGCAGCGCCTCGTAGTGCGCGCCGCGCGCCACCAGGACGGCGTCGTGCCCGCTCTGCGAGAGCCGCCCGCCGATCGCGCCCCCGACGGCGCCCGCTCCGATGATCACGTAACGCATCCCGGCTCCCCTTTCGCCCGTTCGAGTCGTCACGCTACTGCCCAAGATCCGCCGAGCCGTCAGCAGGGACGGTTGTAGTTCATGAACCAGTGGGCGGCGAAGGCGGCGGGCATGGAGTAGGGGTGCTCGGGGTCGGCGAGCATGCGGAAGACGAACTCCGTGGCCGTCATGTCGAAGCGGTCCCCCGCCTCGGGCTCGACATCCCTGACGTAGACGGGCCACGTGTCGGGGTCCGGCCCCTCGGTGATCCAGTAGAACGACAGCTCCTGCTCGGTGCTCGCCCATGGCAGCAGCCCGCCCGGCTCCGGGAACGGCGGGTGCGGCTCCCACGACCGGGTGCCGTACGCCTTCGCCCAATCGGCCGCCCACTCGGCGCTCTTGACGAGGTCGGCGGGCAGATAGACGTCGAGGTAGCCGTCGAAGGAGCCGTCGCCGAACGTCTCGACCAGCCGCTTGTAGTCGCTCGGCAGCGCGGTCCCCAGCCGGGCCTCGGCCGCCGCGCAGTCGGCCGTGCGGATCCGGCCCGTGTGCATCCGGTCCATGCGGATCGGGTCCATACGCACCTGGTCCGCGTCCCAGCCGGTCACGGCGACGATCCGGTCCAGCCAGGAAGCGTCGGCGGGCAGCTCGTCCGACGCCGGGGTGGTGCGCGGGGCCACGACCACCACCAGCCGCGCCTCCCCGCCGACGCGGACCACGCCGCAGCCGATCCACCGGCCGCCGAACGCCCAGGCGCGCATCTCGACGACACGCTCCCCGTCCCCGAAGGGGGTGATGAGCGGCAGCCCGGTCCGCTCCCTCACGGCGGGGTCGGCGCGCCCTTCCGACACGAGGGTGCGCGGCTCCCCGTACCAGCTGCCGAGCTTGTCCACGAGCTCGTCCAGGCCCGCTCCGCCGGTGATCGTCAGGCACACGTGCCCCGCCCCGTGCCCGGCCGCCCGGCAGTCCAGCTTCCCGGTGTCCGGCCGCACCAGGCCGTGGAGCGGCGACAGCAGTTCTTCTTCGTTCACAGGGGACAGTGAAGCGCGCGCCACTGACATCCGGCCGACGGCAGGTCCTTACTGGAGGCCGTTCCACCCCCAGCGCGGGGTCGGCCCCGGGCTGCCGAGGTCCTGGCCGACGGGGTCGGCGGAGACATCGCGGGCGATCTTGGTGCCCCACTCGAAGTACTCCACGACGCGGCGGCGCAGCAGCTCGTCGTCGGGGAGCTCCTTCTCGACGGCGGCCGTCATCAGCTCCATCCAGCGGGCCCGCTGCTCCTCGGTGATCGACAGCCCGAGGTGTGCCCGCAGCAGGGCCTGATGGCCGCCGAGTTCCTCGGTGAAGCGTGCGGGGCCGGAGAAGATCTCGGCGAGCCAGACGGCGACGTGCTCGATGTGCGTGCGGCTGAAGTTGGCGAACACCGGGGCCAGCAGCGAATCCTCCAGGACCGCTTCGTAGAAGGTGTCGCTCAGCCGGCGCAGGGTGTCCATGCCGCCGATGGCGTCGTACAGGGTCTCGGTGTGCTCGCTCATGCCGTTTCTTTCCCCGCCGTTCTTTCCCCGCCGTGGACGCGCTCCGCGATCGTGCGGAGCTGCTGATCTCGTCGCGTCCCAGGTTTGGCGAAGATCGGCGCGAAGCCCAGGGGGTTCACCCTGGGCGCAGGAAGCGGAGGTTGGAGCTCCGAGCTGCTGTCACGACCCGGCGAGGGGTCGTGACGAGGGGTCGTGACAGCAGCGTCCGAGGTCAGCGCGCGGTGGCCCAGGAGTGGGCGACGTCGACGATCAGGCGGTCGCCCGACTGAAGGACCCGGAACGGCAGCCGGGCGCGCACGCCGAGCCCGACCTGGGTCTCACCCTCGAAGCTGGCGCCGTAGCGGGTGTCCTTGAAGGTGCGGTACCCGGTGATGTCCACCCCGGGCAGCGTCTTCCCGGCCCGCCCCGGGTACGTCTCGCCGCCGGCCTCCGGGTCGTAGCTCGGCGCGGACACATGGATCTCCAGGATCGCGCCGCCGCCGACCTTGATCGGGTCCCCGGAGCCGTCCTGGTACATCGCGTCGACGTAGCCGACGCGGTAGCCGGCCGGGTCCGCCGCCGTGCCGCCCCCCTTGAGGTCGAACACCAGGCGGTCGTAGCACTCGTGCTGACCGGCCCTGATGTTCTTCAGCGGCTGGTAGCCGGCCGGCTGAGCGGTCTTCTCGCCGCTGCCCCACGCGGTCGCGCAGGCCGCCGCCGAAGTCGTGGCCGTAGCCGCCTCCGACGTGGCGGCGGCACCGGCCGTCCCCGCCGTCGTCGCCAGTCCGGCGCCGGCCAGCGTGAGCGCCGCGAGTGCGGTCCCCCACCGTCGCATGGCTTCCTCCAAAAGATCGATTGCCAGTACGTGACGTCCGACTGCCCCGATTGGGGCGAGGTTGTCCGCATCGGTGGTTTTCAGCCGGACCGGCGGGGAATTTGTCGCAAAACCATGGGGTGCGAACGGGGCAGGGACGGGGCGTGGGCGGGGGTTATCCCCCTCCCACAGTGGCCAGTTGGCCTGATGGGATCTTAAAGCGGATTCCGCGAGGCTCGAGGCCATGAGAATCACCAACGCCAAGGCCGCCTCCCTGGCCCTCGCCACCGCTACCGCCGCCTCCCTGCTCGCCTCCGCCGGCGTCGCCGACGCGGCCGCCTCCCGGAGCTCCGCGCCGCTGAGCTGGGGCGCGTGCGAGGGGACCGGCCTCGACCCGAGGCAGGAGTGCGCGACGCTCAAGGTGCCGCTGGACTACCGCGCCCCGGGCGGGGAACAGATCTCGCTCGCGGTCTCCCGCATCTCCAGCGCCAAGCCGAGCGCCCGCCGGGGCATGCTGCTGCTGATCCCCGGGGGACCGGGCGGCTCCGGCCTGAGCAGGCCGTCCACCCTGGGCGCCAAGCTGCCGCAGTCGGTACGGGACGCCTACGACCTCGTCAGCTTCGACCCCCGGGGCGTGGGGCGGTCCACACCGGTCAGCTGCGGCCTCGCCCATGAAGACCTGGCCCTCACCCGCTCCCGCCCCTGGCCCGCCCCGGACGGGAGCATCGCGGACAACGTCGCCACCGGACGGCGCATGGCCGACGTCTGCGTCCGCAACGGCGGCCCGGTGCTGAAGAGCGCCGGCACCGTCAACGAGGCCCGGGACATCGACCGCATCCGCCAGGCGCTCGGCGAGAAGAAGCTGTCGGCCTGGGGCGTGTCGTACGGGACGTACGCGGGGGCCGTGTACGCGCAGATGTACCCCGAGCGCACCGACCGCTGGGTGCTGGACAGCAACGACGACCCCGACCCCGCGCGCGTGGGGCGCGGCTGGCTGGCCAACTTCGCCGTCGGCGTGGAGGACACCTTCCCCGCCTTCGCCGCGTACGCCTCCGAGCCCGGCGACCACCGGCTCGCGGACACCCCCGACGGCGTCCGCCGGCTCTTCCTCGACCTCGCGGCCCGGCTGGACGCCGAGCCGATCCCCTGGGAGGGCGCCAACCCGCCCGAGCTGAACGGCAATGTGCTGCGCCAGCAGCTGCTCGACACCCTCTACTCCCCGAGCCGGTACGCCGACCTCCCCGGGAGCCGCTACGCCGCCCTCGCCGAGCTGATCCGGGCCGCCCGCGACGGCGCGGACCTGCCCGCGCCCGCCACGGTGCCGGACGAGGCGATGCAGAACACCGTGGCCGTGGGCGTCGCGACGCTCTGCAACGACGTGGCATGGCCGAAGTCCCTGCCGTCCATCGCCCGCGAGGTCGCCGCGAGCCGGGCGAGCCATCCGCTGACGGCCGGGATGCCGATGAACGTCATGCCCTGTACCTTCTGGCCCGACGAGCCCCGCGACAAGCCGGTGCGGATCACCTCGGACGGGCCGTCGAACGTCCTGCTGGTGCAGAACCGGCGCGACCCGGCGACGCCCTACAGCGGCGCGCTGAAGCTGCGCCGGGCCTTCGGGGAGCGGGCCCGGATGGTCACGGCGGACGAGACCGGGCACGGGGCGTACGTGGTCAACGGGAACGCCTGCTCGGACGGGTATGTGACCGACTTCCTGGTCGGCGGGGAGCGGCCGGAGCGCGACGCGTTCTGCCCGGCGGCAGATGGGCCGACAGCCTCATAACCCGATTCTCTCCACCAGCGGCTTCACCCAGTACGCCTGACGGCGGCCCGGGCCGGTTCCCGGCCCAGTGCCGCCGCCTTGGGGCGCGCGGGAGTGCTCAGAGGCGCTCGGGGGTGCGGATGCCGAGCAGGTCCATGCCCTGGTGGAGGGTGCGGGCGGTCAGGTCGCACAGGAAGAGGCGGTTCTCGACCTGGGCCGGGCCGCCCTCGGCCTTCAGGACCGGGCACTTGTCGTAGAAGGTCGTGTAGAACGAGGCCAGCTGGTACAGATACGCGGCCAGCTTGTGCGGCTCATAGCCCGCCGCGACCTCCCGCAGCGTCTCCGCGAACTGGTCCAGGTGCAGGCCCAGCGCGCGCTCGGCCGGGGCGAGAGGCAGCTCGGGGTGGGCGATGGGCTGCTGGCTCTCGTCGGCGAGGCGCAGGATCGACTGGATCCGGGCGTACGCGTACTGGAGATACACCGACGTGTCGCCGTTGAGCGAGACCATCTGGTCCAGGTCGAACTTGTAGTCGCGCCCGGCCGACGTGGACAGGTCCGCGTACTTCACCGCGCCGATGCCGACCTGGGCGCCGCGCTCGGCGATCTCCTCCTCGGTGAGGTCGATCTTCCCCTCGCTCTTCTCACGCACGACGGCCGTCGCCCGCTCGATCGCCTCGTCCAGCAGGTCCACCAGCCGCACCGTCTCGCCCTCACGGGTCTTGAACGGCTTGCCGTCCTTGCCCAGGACCGTGCCGAAGGCGAGCTGGTAGGCGTGTGTCTTCTCGTTCAGCCAGCCGATCCGGCGGGCGGTCTCGAAGACCATCTTGAAGTGCAGCGACTGCCGGGCGTCCACGACGTACACCAGGCTGTCGGACTGAAGGTTCTGGACCCGGTCGCGGATCGCGGACAGGTCGGTGGCCGCGTAGCCGAAGCCGCCGTCGGACTTCTGCACGATCAGCGGCACCGGCTTGCCGTCCGGGCCCTTGACGTCGTCGAAGAAGACGCACAGCGCACCCTCGGAGCGCACCGCGACGCCGGATTCCTCCAGCAGCCGGCAGGTCTCGACCAGCATGTCGTTGTAGCCGGACTCGCCGACGACGTCGGGGTCGCGGATCTCCATGTCCAGCTTGTCGAAGACCGAGTAGAAGTAGATCTTCGACTCGTCGACGAACCTGCGCCACAGGGCGAGGGTCTCCTCGTCCCCGGCCTGGAGGTCCACCACCCGGCGCCGGGACCGCTCCTTGAACGCCTCGTCGGAGTCGAAGAGCGCCCGCGCGGCCTTGTAGAGGCGGTTCAGGTTGGACATGGCCTCGGCGCCGGAGGCGGCCAGGTCCTTGTCGTCCCGGTCACCCTGGTCGCCCTTGGCGCCCTTGTGGTCCAGCTCGTGCGGGTGCTCCATCAGGTACTGGATGAGCATGCCGAACTGGGTGCCCCAGTCGCCGATGTGGTGGCGCCGGACCACCTTCTCGCCCGCGAACTCCAGGATCCGCACGACCGCGTCGCCGATCACCGCCGAGCGCAGATGGCCGACGTGCATCTCCTTGGCCACGTTCGGCTGGGCGTAGTCGACCACGGTCGTGCCGGGCTGCTCCGCGTACGGAACGCCGAGGCGGGGGTCGGCGGCGCGGGCGGCGAGGGTCTTCACGATCGCCTCGTCCGCCACCGTGATGTTGAGGAAGCCGGGGCCGGAGACCTCGATGTCCGCGATCACCTCGCCGGCCGGCAGGCCCTCCACCACCTTCGCGGCCAGCTCGCGCGGGTTGCCCTTGAGCTTCTTCGCGAGCGCCAGCATCCCGTTGGCCTGGAAGTCGGCCCGGTCGCTACGTCGCAGCAGCGGGTCGGCGGCGCCGGCCTCCGGCAGGGCAGCCGAGAGGGCGTCCGCGAGACGCTGGTGGACCGTGGCGGCAAGAGATGGGACCGGGGCCATGGGAGGTATGCCGTTCCGATAGATGGTTGGATGCACCTCAGTATTTCACGGCGTGTCCAACGCTTTGCCCGGCGCTGTGCCCGGCTTCTTGTCCGGCGTTCGGCCCCTGTGGAAAACCTTCGAGCGCCTCGTTCCGTCTGGGACAATGGTCTGGCCATGACCGCAAGGAAGGAAGTGCCGAACGTGGCTCAGAGCACCGAGACCGACTGGGTCTCCCGATTCGCCGACGAGGTCATTGCCGAGGCTGAGCGTCGCGCCCCCGGCAAACCCATCGTCTGCGCCTCGGGTCTCAGCCCGTCCGGCCCGATCCACCTCGGCAATCTGCGCGAGGTCACGACCCCGCACCTGGTCGCCGACGAGATCCGGCGGCGCGGCTATGAGTGCGTGCACATCCTGTCGTGGGACGACTACGACCGGTATCGCAAGGTCCCGGCCGGGGTCGACCCCTCCTGGGCCGAGCACATCGGCAAGCCGCTGACCTCCGTCCCGGCCCCGCCCGGATCCCCGTATGCGAGCTGGGCCGAGCACTTCAAGGCGCCGATGATCGAGGCGCTGAAGGAGCTGGGCATCGAGTTCCACGGCATCAGCCAGACGGAGAAGTACACCTCGGGCGCGTACCGCGAGCAGATCCTGCACGCGATGCGCCACCGCGGGCAGATCGACGCCGTGCTCGACCGCTATCGCACCAAGGACAAGGACAAGGACAAGGCTGCGGCGAAGAAGCCCGCCAAGCAGCAGAAGCCGGTCGACGAGGCCGAGCTGGAGGCCGCCGAGGGCTCCGGCGCGGCCGGCGAGGACGACGGCAGCGCGGGCGGCGCGGGCTACTACCCGTACAAGCCGTACTGCTCGGTGTGCGAGCGCGACCTGACCACGGTCACCTCGTACGACGACGAGACGACCGAGCTGTCGTACAGCTGCGCCTGCGGTCACAGCGAGACCGTCCTGCTGAGCGAGCACGACCGGGGCAAGCTGGTCTGGAAGGTCGACTGGCCCATGCGCTGGGCGTATGAGGGCGTGGTCTTCGAGCCCTCGGGCGTCGACCACTCCTCGCCCGGCTCCTCGTATGTCGTCGGCGGGCAGATCGTGCGCGAGGTCTTCGGCGGCGAGCAGCCCATCGGCCCGATGTACGCCTTCGTCGGCATCAGCGGCATGGCCAAGATGTCCTCGTCCAAGGGCGGCGTGCCGACCCCGGCCGACGCGCTGGAGATCATGGAGGCGCCGCTGCTGCGCTGGCTGTACGCGCGCCGCCGGCCGAACCAGTCCTTCAAGATCGCCTTCGATCAGGAGATCCAGCGGACCTACGACGAGTGGGACGCCCTGGAGCGCAAGATCGGCGAGGGCGCGGCCCAGCCGGCGGACGCCGCCGCGTACGGCCGCGCCACCCGCACCGCCTCCGGCGAGCTGCCGCGCACCCCGCGCCCGCTGCCGTACCGCATGCTCGCGTCGGTGGTCGACATCACCACCGGCCATGACGAGCAGACCCTGCGCATCCTCAGCGAGCTCGACCCGGACAACCCGGTGAAGTCCCTGGACGAGACCCGGCCGCGGCTCGACCGGGCCGAGCGCTGGATCAACACCCAGGTCCCGGCCGAGCAGCGCACCCGGGTGCGGGACGAGCCGGACACCGAGCTGCTCGCCTCGCTCGGCGAGACCGAGCGTGAGTCGCTGCGGCTGCTGCTGGACGGGCTCGACACCCACTGGTCGCTGGACGGGCTGACCACGCTGGTGTACGGCGTGCCGAAGCTCCAGGCCGGGCTCGCGGCGGACGCCAAGCCGACGCCGGAGCTGAAGGTCGCGCAGCGCACGTTCTTCGCGCTGCTCTACCGGCTGCTGGTCGGCCGCGACACCGGCCCCCGGCTGCCGACGCTGCTGCTGGCGGTGGGCGCCGAGCGGGTGCGCAAGCTGCTCGCGGTCTGACGCCCTCCGGGCGCGTCAGCGCTTCTCAAGCGCCGGGCGGGCCGGACTCCTCGGGAGTCCGGCCCGCCCACTCGCCGGCGGCGTCTGCCGCCCGGGACAGCTCTTAGGTGGCGGGCATCTCCAGCCTGTACCGCTCCTTGCACTCCTCCCATTGCTGGCGCACATCGCCGTCGCTGAGGTCGGTGATGCCGTACTTCTCGCGCAGCAGCCGGCCGAACTGGAACGGGGAGGGGAACTTGCCGTTGTTGGTGACGTGCTGGTGGAAGGCCCCGTAGTACGCCTCGTCGCGCGGCATGTCGTCCGGCAGGTTCGCGAGCGGGCCGACCGCCTCGGACGGCTCGGGCTCGCCGAAGGGCTCGTGGTCCCGCTGCGACGGCACATACGGGACCTGGCCGCTGGTGCCCTGCCCGCCGAGCGGCCGGACTCGGCCCCCCGGGCCGACCGGGACGGTCAGCTGCGCCCCGGCCTCCTGCGCCTCGTCGGCCTCCGGCGCGAACTGCTGCGCCTGCGGCTGGTGGGCCTCGGCCTGGGGCTGCTGGGCGTAGGGCTGTGGGGCGTAGGGCTGTTGGGCCTGGGGCGGTACGGGCTGGGGCTGCTGCATCTCGTCCTGCGCCTGCGGCTGCGGCTGCCCGGCCGCCGGATGCCCCGCGGCCTGTTCGAAGCCGGTCGCCGTCCGCCCGTCGTGCTCGGGCGTGGCCGGCTGCTGGTACCCCTGCTGCTGGTACACCGGCAGCGGGAAGGACAGAGGCAGCTCACGCTCCTGGGCCGCGGCCCGGCCCGCCCCCGCGGCCCCGGGAATCCCGGCGGCACCGGCAGCCCCGGTAATGCCCGGGTTCCCGCCTCCGTACGGCAGCGCGGCGGGCTGCGCCGCGGGCGCCAGCTCGGCCGGATCCAGGCCCGCCGCGGCCAGCCCCGCCGGGGCGGTCTCCGCCAGCGGCACCCCGTAGCGCGCCAGGCGCAGCGGCATCAGCGACTCGACCGGGGCCTTGCGGCGCCATGCGCGCCCGTAGCGGGCCCGCAGCCGGGCGCGGTAGACGAGGCGGTCCTGTTCGAGCCTGATGACCTGGTCGTAGGAGCGCAGCTCCCACAGCTTCATCCGGCGCCACAGCCGGAAGGTCGGCACGGGCGCCAGCAGCCAGCGGGCGACGCGGACCGACTCCATGTGCCGGTCGGCGGTGATGTCGGCGATCCGCCCGATGGCGTGCCGGGCGGCCTCGACGGAGACCACGAACAGGATCGGGATGACGGCGTGCATGCCGACGCCGAGCGGGTCGGGCCAGGCGGCCGCGCCGTTGAAAGCGATGGTGGCGGCGGTCAGCAGCCAGGCCGTCTGGCGCAGCAGCGGGAAGGGGATCCGCAGCCACGTCAGCAGCAGGTCGAGGGCGAGCAGGACGACGATTCCCGCGTCGATCCCGATGGGCAGGACGTTGGCGAAGGCACCGAACCCCTTGTCGTGAGCGAGATCGCGCACGGCGGAGTAGGAGCCCGCGAAACCGATCGCGGCGATCACCACCGCTCCGGTGACGACCACCCCGATCAATATGCGGTGCGTACGTGTCAGCTGCATCGCGGCCACCCGCGACCCCTCCCCCGTGCTACAACATTCGGCGCGCCCAGCGTCGCATACACGTCAAGGGCGGTGGACGGGAAGGGGTCGCAACGGCTCCGGCCGGCGGCGAGTGGCGGCTACGCGGCGCTGCTGCTCGCGCCGCTGCCCGCGCTGCTCGCGCCGCCCTTTTCGGCGTCCTTCTCGACGGAGGCGACGACCTCCTTGGCCCCGGTCTGGGCGTCCTTCAGCAGCGCCTTCGGGTCCGGGGTCTTCGCGTCCTCGTAGCCCGCGCCGTTGTACTCGAGGGTCAGGACCACGTTCGCGGTGCGGACCACGATGGTCTGGTTCCGGAACTCGTCGCCGTCCTTCTTCGACTCCGTGCTGACGGTGGTGGCCGCGTCACCGATGCCGGACACCTGCCCCGTCTTGGCGTTCTTGGCGCCGTCGGACGTGGCGGCCTTCTGGGCCTGGCCGGCGGCGTAGGCCTGGGCGCGCTTGTCGCCGGAGCCCAGCGACACCTCGGATCTGAAGAGCTTGAGGGAGACGGTGAGCTGCCGGTACTTGAACCCGTTGAGGCCGGTCCACAGGCAGCTGGCCGACTGGTTGGCGTCGGCGGAGGGGAGCTCCTTGCCCTTCTTGCTCTCGGCCTTCGGCACCAGCTGCTCGATCGTCTTGGCGGACAGGGTCGGGCAGACCGCCGGGAGCTTGCTGTACTTTGCGGCCGCGACGGTCGGCGTCGGGCTGGGCGCGGCCGACTTCGACGCGCTGGCCGAGTCCTTTGAGTCCTTGTCGGAGCCGGAGGAGCAGCCGGCGACGAGCACCACCGGTACGGCTGCGCTGACGAATATACGGGCGAGTCGAGGGGCTGTTCGGTGCATGGGTCCTTCGCTCGGTCTCGGTCGATGGGCGGCCGTCCCGCCCGCGTCATGAGACGGCACGGTACGCGGCCGATGCGCGCACGGCCCAATTCGGGCGTCTTGCGCGACGCCCCGTCCACCGGTCTATTCGTTGAGCCGCCCGG
Organism: Streptomyces sp. LZ34; assembly: GCF_053890475.1. Taxonomy (NCBI): domain Bacteria; kingdom Bacillati; phylum Actinomycetota; class Actinomycetes; order Kitasatosporales; family Streptomycetaceae; genus Streptomyces; species Streptomyces sp. LZ34. The sequence continues at coordinate 5,962,442 of NZ_CM132680.1, read as the reverse complement.
TCAGCTCCTGGGCCAGATCTTCGGCGTTGACCTGCAGTTCTTCGCTGCTGGGAATGTGCTTCTTGTTGGTCGACCACTGGTCGTACTCAATGGTGGCAATCACATTCGAGGACCTGAAGACGACGGTGACATCGCGGTGGATGCCGGAGTCGCTGGTGATGAGCTGGTCGTCGAGGAAGGCGTCGTCGGCGAGGTCGTCCAGGCGGCGCGGCGCGGCGGTCTCCGAGGTGCCGGCACCCGAGGTTTCGGAGCCCGAGGTCTCGGTGCCGGAGCCGTCGGTCCCCGGCTCGGCGGTTGCGGAGGCGTCGGGCGTGGCGCCCTCGACTTCGGCGCCCTCGGTCCCGGAGCTGTTCTTTCCGGAGTCGCCCTTCCCGGAGCCCGAGGAGCCCGAGGAGCCCGATGCGGACCCCTTCGGGGTCTCCTTGCCCGGCGAGCCGGTGGCGGAGCCGGAGGGGGCGCTGGAGGGGGCGCTGGGGGTGTTCGAGACGCCCGGGACATGCGCGGCGGCGGCTTTCTTCTCGTACCGCTCCTTCGCCTGGTCGTCGTCGCTGACCGTCGGGTCGTACGAGACGACGCGCTCGAAGTCGAGCGTGAGATAGCGGGTGCCGCTCCCCGTCTCCAGCTTCCAGCGGCAGCCGACGCGCCGGTTGGTGTCGTAGGTGACGGTGGCCTGGCCGTCGTAGACCGGGTCGTCCTCGGCGGCGCCGGGCAGCAGATCGTGCAGCGTCTTCGGGGTGACCGCGCCGCACGCCTCGGGGAGGGTGCGGTACTTGCCGGGCGCGGCGGCGGCCGGCGCCCCGGAGTCGCCGGGCTTGCCGTCGTCGAGGCCCGCGTGCGAGGCGGTGCTGGTGCAGCCGCTCAGGCCGATGGCGGCGAGCACCGTGGCGAGCACGGCGGCGGCCCGTGCGGCACCCGGTACGGATGCCCTTCGCTGCTGCGCTGGCTGCACTGTCCCCGTCCCTTCAAGATCTCTCCGAGCGAACTCCGAGCGAAAACTGCTTGCCGCCCGTGGGCAGGGCCTGCAGACAATGTCTATCGCACGCGCCGCCACGTCCGCCGGTCGCCCGCCGACATCGGGGGCCTTGGCCCGGCTTTTGCGTTTTCAGTCTTCTATGGGGGAATGAGTAAAACATGTCGTATGTCGAGCTGCCCGGGGCGCGGGTTCCGATCCGTATGTGGGCCGATCCCGCCACGGTCGAGGGCGTGGCCATGCAGCAGCTGCGCAACGTCGCGACGCTGCCGTGGATCAAGGGCCTGGCCGTGATGCCGGATGTGCACTATGGAAAGGGCGCCACCGTCGGTTCGGTGATCGCGATGCAGGGCGCCGTATGCCCGGCGGCGGTGGGCGTGGACATCGGCTGTGGGATGTCGGCGGTCCGGACCTCACTGACGGCCGAGGACCTGCCGGGGGACCTCTCGCGGCTGCGGTCGCGGATCGAGCAGGTGATCCCGGTCGGGCGCGGGATGCACGCGGACCCGGTCGATCCGGGGCAGCTGTACGGATACTCGGCGCCGGGGTGGGGCGACTTCTGGGGGCGGTTCGGCGAGGTCGCCGAGGCGGTCAGGTTCCGTGAGGAGCGGGCCGTGAAGCAGATGGGTTCGCTCGGCTCCGGCAACCACTTCATCGAGTTCTGTCTCGACGAGTCGGGCTCGGTCTGGCTGATGCTGCACTCCGGTTCCCGGAACATCGGCAAGGAGCTGGCCGACCACCACATCGGTGAGGCCCGGAAGCTGCCGCACAACCAGGGCCTGGTCGACCGCGACTTGGCGGTCTTCATCGCGGACACCCCGCAGATGGCGGCGTACCGGCACGATCTGTTCTGGGCGCAGGAGTACGCGAAGTACAACCGCGCGATCATGATGGCGCTCTTCCAGGACGTCGTCCGCAAGGAGTTCAGGAAGGCCAAGCCGGTTTTTGAGCCTGTTATCTCCTGCCACCACAACTATGTGGCGGAGGAGCGCTACGAGGGCGTGGACCTGCTGGTGACCCGCAAGGGCGCGATCCGGGCGGGCAGCGGGGACTACGGGATCATCCCCGGCTCGATGGGCACCGGTTCGTACATCGTCAAGGGCCTGGGGAACGAGGCGTCGTTCAACTCGGCCTCGCACGGCGCTGGTCGGAAGATGAGCCGTAACGCCGCGAAGAAGCGCTTCTCCACGCGGGACTTGGAGGAGCAGACGCGGGGCGTGGAGTGCCGTAAGGACGCCGGGGTGGTGGATGAGATCCCGAGCGCGTACAAGCCGATCGAGAAGGTGATCGACCAGCAGCGGGACCTCGTCGAGGTGGTGGCGAAGCTCAAGCAGGTGGTGTGCGTGAAGGGCTGACGCCCGCTTGGGTGCGCGAATGACACGACGGCCCGCCCCGGTCCTGCACCGGGGCGGGCCGTCTGTGTGTGCCTGAGCGGGTCAGTTCTCCCGGTGCACCTTGTGCTGGGCCGCCTGTGCGCGGGGGCGGATGACCATCAGGTCGATGTTGACGTGCGAGGGGCGGGTGACCGCCCACTCGACGGTGTCGGCGACGTCGTCGGCGGTGAGGGGCTCGGCCACGCCCTCGTAGACCGCGGCGGCCTTGTCCTCGTCGCCGCGGTAGCGGTTCAGCGCGAACTCGTCCGTCCGGACCATGCCCGGGGCGATCTCGATCACCCGCACCGGGTCGCCGCACAGCTCGAGGCGGAGGGTGGCGGCGATGGCGTGGGCGCCGTGCTTGGCGGCCACGTACCCGCCACCGCCCTCGTAGGCGATGTGGCCCGCCGTGGAGGACAGCACGACGACGGTGCCGTCGCCGGAGGCGATCAGCGCGGGCAGCAGGGCCTGTGTGACATTGAGCACGCCCACCACGTTGACCTCGTACATCGCCCGCCAGTCGGCCGGGTCGGAGGCCGCGACGGTCTCGGTGCCGAAGGCCCCGCCCGCGTTGTTGACGAGTACATCACAGCGGTCCAGGCCCGCGGCGAAGGCGTCCACGGCGGCGCGGTCGGTCACGTCCAGCGCGTACGCCTCGGCCTCGTGCCCGGCCTCGGTCAGCTCGGCGGCGAGGGCCTCGACGCGCTCCTTGCGGCGGGCGGCGAGGACGACACGGAATCCGGCGGCAGCGAGGCGGCGGGCGGTGGCGGCCCCGATCCCGCTGCTCGCACCGGTGACGACGGCGGTACGGGTGGTCATCGGCCCTCCTGAGGCGACGTATTGGGCGGGATCTGCGCCCATGCGTTGTGCTTGTAATCCATAAGCAGGATATGACGGGCAGATTTGCCGCCAATCGGGGGACTGAAGATCGAAATCCGCTACGGCGGCAAGGGCCCGGGGAAGGGTGCACTGCGTCCGGCGCGCCGCCGGGCCGGAGCCTCCCTGTGCCAAGGAGTGAATACAGCCCATGACCCAGCACATCAGATTTACCCAGCTGCCCCGTCGCACCCTTCGACGCTGGGGTGTCGCATCGGCCGGTGCCATCGCGGCCGCGGCACTCGTGACCGGTGCGCCGACGGCCGCCTGGGCGGCCGTCGGCGCCACCCCCGGCTCCCACACCGGGACGAGCAGCAACTGCCAGCAGGGCCACGAGGGGCAGCACGACAACGGCCGTGAGCACGAGAACGGCCGTGAGCACGAGAACAAGGGCGAGCACGACAACGGCCGTGAGCACGACAACGGGCGTGAGCATGACAACGGCCGTGAGCACGAGAATGGCGAGCACGACAACGGGCGCGAGCACGAGAACGGCCGTGAGCACAACAACGGCGGGAAGTACGGCGGCGGCCAGGAGCGCAGCCTCGCGCAGCCCTCGACCGACCAGCAGATGATGGACGAGAAGTCCGCCGCCGAGCCCGAGAACGCCAACGAGGGCGCCCGTGAGGGCGACGAGGGCTACCAGGGCAACGAATACCGCTCGCTCGCCGGCCCGGCGTACGCCGCCATCGCCAAGTACACCGCCGGTCTCGCGCAGCCGTACGGCGCCGCCGAGTCCGACGCCGCCGCGGAGCCCCGCCAGGAGGCGCGTCACGGGGACGGAAACCGTCACGAGGACGAGGCGCGTCACGAGGACGAGAACCGTCACGAGGACGAGAACCGTCACGAGGACGAGAACCGTCACGAGGACGAGAACCGTCACGAGGACGAGAACCGTCAGGACAAGGGCGCACACCACGACGACGAGCAGAAGCGCGGCGGAGGCCGCGTGACGCTCAACGAGGCCGTCGAGATCGCCGAGTGCGAGGTCGGTGGCCGGGCCATCAGCGCCGAGCTGGAAGACGAGTGCGAGGAGGAGGACGAGGCCAACAAGGACGAGGCGCACGGCCAGGACCACAAGCGCGAGGACTCCAAGCGCAAGGAGAACCACCGCAAGGACCCGCAGCAGCGGACCGGCGACAACAACAAGGAGCGGGAGAACAAGGACCACAAGAGCTGGGAGAACAAGGACCACAAGAGCTGGGAGAACAAGGACCGGGAGAACAAGGACCAGGAGAACAAGGACCGGCGGCACGAGGAGTCCAAGAAGCAGGTCTGGGACGTCGACGTGAAGCGCCACCACGAGGTCTGGGAGGTCCTGATCGACCCGGACACCGGCTGCGTCCTGAGCGTGACCAGGGAGGCGGACGAGGTCGTCACCGACCACGCGGCGAATACATGATCACAGCCACGCCGAACAGGCAGATCAGCGCTCCGGCCACGTCGAAGCGGTCGGGACGGTAGCCATCGGCGACCATGCCCCAGGCGAGCGACCCGGCGACGAAGACGCCCCCGTATGCCGCGAGGATGCGGCCGAACTCCGCGTCCGGCTGGAGCGTGGCCACGAACCCGTAGGCGCCCAGCGCGATGATCCCGGCGCCGACCCACACCCATCCCCTGTGCTCGCGCACCCCTTGCCAGACCAGCCAGGCGCCGCCGATCTCCAGGAGGGCGGCCAGGCAGAACAGGGCAACGGAGCGTGCGGCGAGCATGGGGGAAGGGTACGGGCGGTCAGCCGGTGGTGGGCCGGTGGTGGGGCGCTGCCACGGGTTTGCCTTTCGGGGTCCACCACGAAGATTCCGAGCTCTTACGAAAAGGGCAGCCCAATACAACGGTCATTATCGATCAATAAGAAATATTGCTGGCTAACAGGGTAATTCTCCTGCTATAACTCGAATTTGGGTTGGCGCTAGGGGGAGGGGCAGCCCGATGGCCGGTGGGGGCGGGGTCCATGTACACGGCGATATCGAGGGGCAGGTCGTCGTCGGCGATCGCAACGTTGTGATCAACGCCGAGCGCGGCTCTTCGGTGACCGTACGGAGCGAGCCGCCGCCCTTGGCCCGCCGCCGCGCCCATCCCGCGGGGCGCGCGCTGCCGCACCGCGCGCCCGAGCTACTGGGCCGCGAGGGGGAGCTGGCGGCGCTGCGGCGGTGGCTGTCGCAGGGCCACCCGGTGCAGATCTACGGCCCGCCCGGCGTCGGCAAGTCCGTACTGCTGCGCCGGTTCGCGGCCGACGCCGCGGCCCGCGGTCAGGACGTGCTGTATCTCCCGGCGGCCGGGGTGCCCGTCGACGACCTCGTCCAGGAGCTCTTCCAGGCGTGCTACGAGGCGCCCGACTACAAGCCCGCGCCGGCGGTGACGCAGCAGCTGATGGCCTCGGTCCATGCCCTGGTCGTGGTCGACGACTTCCAGGGCTCGGCCGAGGACCTGACGGAGCTGGTGGCGGCCGCGCCCGGGTGTGACGTCCTGGTGGTCGCCGCCGAGCGCCAGGAGTGGAACGAGGGGCGGGCCCTGCGCCTGGACGGGCTGCTGGAGGAGCCCGCGCTCGCGCTGCTCACCGCGGAGCTGGGCCGCCCGCTGCGGGACGATGAGCGGGAGGCGGCGGGGCGGCTGATCACCACCGTGCGTGGGCACCCCCTGACACTGGTCCAGGCCGCTGCGGCCCTGCGCGCCGCGGGCCCCGCGGGGCGTGCGGGGCCTGGCGGTCTTGCCGGGCTCGCCAGTCCTGGTGGCCCCGGTGGCCCCGGTGGTCCCGGTGGACCTGCCGAACCTGCCGGATCCGGCGCACCTGGCGATCCCGCTGGGCTCGCTGGTTCTGGCGGCCCCGGTGGACCTGCTGGACCCGCCGGACCTGGCGGTCCGGGCGGTCCGGGCGGCCGCGCTGGGTCTGCCGGTCCCGCCGGATCCGCCGGTTCTGGCGCACCTGGCGATCCCGCCGGGCTCCCCGGTCCCGCCGGACCTGCCGGTCCCGCCGGACCCGTCGGGCTCGCTGTGGACGAGAGGGCGCTTGCGGTTGGGTTGGCGGGTGGGCTCAGCGATGGGGCGGGCAGGCTTCTGCGCATCCTGTGCGCCGTCGACCCCCTTCCGCTGTCCCCGGCGCTCCTCTCCGTGATCGCTGCCGGACCAGCCCGCCCCGCCGGAGCCACGAGTGGCGCCGGAGTGGACCGGGGTGCCGCCGTGGAGCTGGAGGGCCTGCGGCTGGCGTCCTCGGAGGGCGGTGGCATCCGTGCCATGGGGCGGCTCGCCCGCCTGGTCGCCGAGCGCAGCGGCCCCGCCCAGGACCCGGCCGCCCTCGCCGCCTCGCTGGCGGGCTGGGCGCGCGGGGCCACTCGCCACGACCTGGCCGCCGAGTCCGCCGTGATCCGCCGCGTCCTGGAGGCGGCCGCGCTCGCGGGCGGCCATGAAGCCGTCCGCGACCTCGCCCGCTTCACGGCCCCCGCCCTGGCCCGTTCGCTGCGCTGGGGCGCCTGGCGGCAGGTCCTGGGCCTCGGCGCGGGCGCGGCCCGCACGCTGGGGGCCGCCGCCGACCTGGCGTACTTCACCCATGAGGAGGAGGCGCGCAGACGGGCGCTCGGCCTGGCGGCCGGGGTCGCGGTCGGCCTGTCGTTCGGCGTCGGCACGGCCGCCGGCCACCTCGGCGGCCCCGCTTCAGGCCATGCCGCGAGCCAGGCGGTGAGCCACGCGGCGGGCCACGGCTCGGCCGCCGCCGGCAAGTCGGCGCTGAGCTCGTTCGCGGCGAACCCGGTCGCCATCGGGACGGCGGCGGCCGTGCTGGTGGCGGGCGGCGTCTTCGTGGCGTTCGCGAGTACGGGCGGCGAGAGCCCCCGCGCCGAGCCCACCGTCCCCGTCACGTCCCTCGACCCGACCCGCACGCTGGACCCGACCACCGCATCCACGTCGGCCGCCACCTTCACCACCGGCCCGCCGCCCGCGACGACCGCCGTCCCGACGGCCACCACCGCCCCCGTCACCACCACCGCCCCCACGCCCACCACCGGGCAGCCCACCTACGGCTCCGGCCAGTGCCCGCCAGTCCCGCTGGGCGTCGGTTCCTTCGGGCCGGTGGCGGCGGGGCAGCAGGACAGGAAGAGCGTCACCTGGGACAGCTACTGGGAGTGCGACGACGCGAAGACCCTCGCCGTCAGCGACACCACGGCCTGGAGCGTCCGCGCGACCTCGTGCCCCGCCACCCAGAAACCCGGTCCGCCGAGGTCCGCTTCCGGCCCCTGCGTGTTCGAGGTCGTCTTCAGCCCTCCCGCCTCGGCCGAGCCAGGCACCACGTACAGCGCGAAGGTCACCATGCTGGACGACTGGGGCCATGTGGCGATGACTCTGCCCCTCAGCGGAACCACCGCCTCCACTGCCCCCACGGACCCCACCACCCCCGGGGAGGGCCCCTCTTCGCAGCCGTCCGAGCCTGTCCCCGGCTGATGGGATGGGCGTCTAGAGCCGCTTGGCGCTGCGGAACAGCTGGGCGTAGAAGCCGTTGCCGTCGATGCGCGAGGCGCCGCCCTTGTCGCCCATGGTGGGGCCGTTGACCTCCTTGCGGCTGGAGATGAACACCCGGTGGCCGTCGGCGTCCACGCCGAGGTACAGCGCGACGTGGTCCATGTGGTTCCCCGTGCGGTGGTCCATCTTGAAGAAGAGCAGGTCTCCGGGTTGCAGCACGTCGATGTTGGCCGGGCGCTTGTACCAGGGCGAAGGGCCCTGAAGCTTGATGATGTCGGTGCCCACCTGCGAGCGGGCCATGCCGTCGGCGGTGCGCGGCAGCCCGTCCCCGGAGGTGTTCGTGGCCCGCAGCGGGTAGCGGGCGCGATAGCCCCACACGACGCGCATGAAGCCGGAGCAGTCCAGCGCGCGGTAGCGCTCCTTGCGCGGCTGCATCGTGGTGCCGTCCCGGAAGGTGTACGGGATGCCCAGGTAGTCGTAGAAGTCGTTCTGCTCCAGGCGGTCCACACCGTCCTTCTTGAACGGCCCGAAGACGGCGTCGCCCGCGTACGGGATGCCCTCGTCGTCCTTCTTGACCGGTGTGCCCTGGCTGTACTGGAAGGCGATCGCGAAGATGTCGTCCTCCTCGCTGCCGTAGTACTGCTTGAACCAGTCCTTGAACCACTTCTCCTTCTCCGCCCCCTTGCGCCAGGGCTCGGGCATCAGCCGTACCCAGTCCTCGGTCACCACGCGGGACGAGGTGTTGGCGGGCTCGGAGAAGGTGCGGCTGGGGCCCTTGAGGGTGGCGGTGCGGGCGCCGTCCGTGAAGGTGGCGAGCACCTGGCCCTTCGAGCCGCGCAGCACGGTGCGGTCCGGGTTCTTCAGCCGCTCCCAGGTCCGGTCCCCGGTGTCCTGGGCGCTGGTCTCCAACTGCGGGTCGTCCGTGACCTTCTGCACCGCCGGGGCTTTGGCGTCCTCCTCCTTCCGCAGCTCCACGGTCAGGTAGGCGCTGGTGCCGAGCAGCGCGAGCACGGTCACGGCGTGCAGCACGCCGCGTTTCTTCGAGGTCTTCTTGGCAGACATGGTCGGCTCCGGTGGTGGGGTCAGGCGGACGGCATGACGCCGAGCAGGATCCCGGCGGTGAGGACGACATACGCCATGAGCGTCACGGAGCCGGTGGCCAGCAGCGTGGGCCCCTTGGGCTGGCGCACCAGCTGGTAGGCGATCAGGCCGGGGACGATGAATCCGAGCGTCTGGTTGCTGTACATCAGCGGGAACTCGATGGTCAGCGCGATCATCACGGTGGCCTGAAGCAGCACGCCGGTGAGCACGACCGCCGCGAACAGCCGCTTGCCGTAAAGGATCACAAAGCGCTGCAGCAGCAGGACGCACACATAGGTGAGGACCGTGACGCCGACGACCATCGCGGCGCGCTGGAGGTCCTCGACGAGGGTGAGCGCGAGCCAGCCCGGAGTGATCATGCCGCCGGGCGAGAGGTTGGTCGTCAGATAGCAGACGAGCGAGAACATGAGCCCGAGCGCGATACCGAGCGCGGCGATCTCTGGGGTGAGGACGGAGGGGATCAACGCGGCTCTCCTGAGCTGTGCCACTGCTGGTCTTCGGCGGGGGGCTGGTCTGCTGCGGGCGGCTGGTCCGCTACGAGGGGCGGGTCTGCCATGAGGGGCGTGGGCGGTACCCGGGGCTCGAAGTAGCCGCGGGGGTGGACCTGGCCGTCGTGCGCCGCCGGCTGCGGGGTGGGCTGCCGCTGCGCGTACCGCGTCTCGTACGCCTTCGGGTACCGCTGGTAGGGGTCGATGCGGGGCGCGTACAGCTGCATCGTGTCGACGTGTTCGGGGAGGGCGGGCCGGGGCGGCCCGGTCGGCCCGGCCGGCCGGGTGCCCTCGGCGCCGGCCGGGGTGTCGGCGGGCGCGGGCGCGGGCGCGGGGGCGGGGGCGTCGGCGCCGTGGGCGCTGGCCCCGGTGGTGGCCCCGGTGGTGGCCCCGGCGGTGGCCCCGGCGGTGGTTCCGGCGGTGGGCTCGGCGCCGGGCTCGTCGGGGGTCTCGTCGGCCGGGAGTTCGGCGAGGTGCTCGAGGAGCAGCTCGCCCTGGCCGTGGATGTTGCCGATGGCGACCAGCGAGGAGTTGGGCCCGAGCATGCCGAGCATCTGCTCCATGAACTCCTCCGGGTCGCGCCGGTCGCCGCCGAGATCGACGGCGCGCGAGCGGTAGGAGGCCGGGATGGCGTCGATGGCGGACTTGGCCGGGTGGCCGATCACGAAGACGTGCTCGGGGTCGAGGTCGGGGATGATCTCGCCCATCTGGCCGTTGCGCTCGACGCGGTCGGGACGGCAGTTGATCACCACATTGAGCGGGCGGTGGATCGCGCCGAGGTCGAGCAGCTGGTTGATGTTCATCAGCGTCGACTCGGGGTCGTTGGCCGCGAAGACGTTGGCGAAGCGCAGCCGCTTGCCCTCGTGGGTGTGGTAACGCTCGACCGACAGTACGCCGGGGTCCGGCGGCGCGTCGTACATGCCCTGGAGCGCCACCTTGCGCTCCACGCCGAGGAGTTCGGCGACGGTGAGCGCGATCGCCACGTTCTCCTTGAAGGTGAACCAGCTGAAGCCGCGCAGCTCCTCATCGGTGACCGTCTCCGGATCCGCGTAGATCAGACGGCAGTTCCGGGCGTCGGCCTCCTCCTGGAGGATGTGCAGGCGCTCCTTCTCGGCGGTGACACAGATCCCGTCCTCCGGCATGGAGCGGGACAGCGAGCGCGCCACATCGTCCAGGGTGGGGCCCATCTCGGCGAGGTGGTCCTCGCGGACGTTGCACAGCACGCCGATCGTGGAGCGGATCAGCTTGGACTGGTTGATCTCCTGAAGGGCCGGCATGACGGCCATGCACTCGATGACCAGCGCGTCCGGGCGGTACGCGGCCGCGCGCCGCACGATGCCGATCTGCTCGACGACGTTGGCGATGCCGAACTTGCGGTAGACCGGCTCCTCGGTGGCGTCGGGGTGGATGAAGCGGGCGGCCGTGCCGGTGGTCTTGGCGACGGTGACGAGGTCGCCGCCGCGCAGCGCGCCAGCGCACAGCCGGGTGATGGACGACTTGCCGCGGATGCCGTTGACCAGCACCCGGGTGGGGATGTTGTCCAGGTTGGCGAAGTGCCGCCGCTGCTCCACGGCCCCGGCGACCAGCAGTATCGCGCTGCACACCATGAGCACGGTGTAAAGGAAGAGCACGGTGTTTTCAGTTCCTTCCGGCGAGGGACCGCGCGCCGTCGCGCCCGCGCTGCTGCCCCTGCAGCTGCTGCCGGATGAGCTCCAGGCTGCGGATGACGGCGCCGACCTCGTCGTGGTGGCGCGGGAAGAGGACGGTACGCCGGTCGCCGTCCGCGAGCGCCTCGGCCTGGCCGGCGAGCGCGCGCAGCGGGCGGACGACCACGATGTGCAGCCAGCCCAGGCAGGCCGCCGCCGCGGTGAGGCCGAGCATCCCGACGAGCACGGTGCGGTTCTGCAGGGTGTACGCGGGGATGTCGAGCCGGGACGCGGGCTGCCAGCTGACGACCCTCCAGTCGAGGACCTTCGCCACGCCGCCGCCCGTCATCGGGGCCGCGGCCGCGATCCGCACGTTGTCGCCGCGCTGGACCTTGGCTCGCGCCTGCTTGCCGTCGACGAGCGGGGAAAGGTGCCCGGGCATCTTCTGGAAGGCCAGGTAGCCGGAGTTCCCGGCGATGACCCGGCCCTTGGCGTCGACCACCCGGACCTGGCCGAGGCCGTCGCGGCGCAGCAGCGCGTTGACGAAGTCGATGTCGAACTCGCCCACGACCGCGGCGCCCGCCTGCCCCTGTAGGGGGGCCGTGGCGCGGATGACGGGCTTCTTGCCGCCGTGCCCGGACAGCTTGAGGGGCTGATCGGAGGGGCGCTCGCCGGACGCGTGGTGCGGCTCGTGTCCGGCCCGGGCCAGCACGTCGCCGTCGCCGCTGACGACGTAGACGGACTCGTAGCGCGGGTGTTCCTCGATGGTGCGCGTGAGGACAGCCGTCATGTCGTCGGCCGAGGTCTGGCCGCCGATCAGGGCGGCGACGGCGGACAGGTCGGCGTGGCCCTCGTTGAGGGCCCGGCGCACCCGGTCGCTGATCGTCTCGGTGCGTGCCTTCTGGTCCCTGACCACCTGGGTCGGGATGCGCACGGAGGAGTCCGGGCGGTTGAGCAGCAGGGTCAGCGGGACCGACCAGGTCAGCAGCAGCACGGCGGAGACGGCGACCAGGGCGCGGGTGCCCAGGCGCCGGCCGCCGCGCGCACCGGACGCGCCTGCCGCGCCCTCGGGGGACTCGCCCCGCAGCTGCTGCCGCAGCCGTTCCAGGGCGCGGCCGATGCGGGCGGCCTCGCCGAACCGGGGCACGGTGACCGGGCGGGCCAGGTCGCCGCGGGTGAGCCGGCGGCTCTCCAGGAACAGCCGGATCAGGGGGCGTTGGACGGTGCCGAGCAGCACCGCGATGGCGAGCCCGCCGATGACCAGCAGCGCTCCGGCGGCGGCCAGCCCGAACGCCGGCCGGGCCAGCTGGGAGGCGCGCTCGGTGACGCCGACCTGGGTGACGATGCTCAGCCCGAGGCCGCTGGCCACCGTGGACTTGCCCGGCTCGGCGGCGGCGAGCGAGGCGTAGCCGCCGACGGTCCGCCGGTCGCCCGAGGCGTCGCCGGTGAAGCTGCCGCTGACGCCCGCGTAGCCGCCGGCGCCCGGCTCTTTGGAGCTGATGGGGTTCTGCCGGGACTTCCTGGCGGCGGTGGTGGCGAACGTCTTCAGTTCGCGCTGCGCCCGCTCGCTGTCGAGGGCCCCGTCGCTGCTGAGGATCGTGCCGGTCGCGTCCACGACGCCGATGGCGCGGCTCTCGTCCAGGCGCATCCCGGGCACCTTCAGGTTGCTGGAGGCGATCAGGAGCTGCTGGGGCTGGCCCTTCCAGGAGAGCAGGGCGAGGGCGAGCAGCCGGGTCTGGCCGTTCTTCAGCCGGACCAGGCGGGGCGCCAGGCCGTCCTTGCCGGAGAGCTTGGTGCGGTCGATCACGGTGAGCGGCACGGTCTCGCCCCGGGCGGCGAGCAGCTTGCCCGACTTGATCTCGATGACCGCGGTGCCGCTCCACTTCTGGTAGACGCTGCCCGTTTTGTCGAGGACGGCGTCGGCGGAGACGGGCTTGCCCTCGCTGAAGAGGAGCGCGGTGCGGTTGAGGTCGGTGACCGACTCGTCGAGCGAGGCGCGCAGCGCGACGGCCCCGTCCTCGGCGAAGTGCTGCTGGGAGGTCAGTACGGCCTTGGGAACGAGGACGTTCTCGGTCTTGCCGAAGGTGAGGGCGGTGATTGCCGCCAGGGAGAGGAGCAGAGCCGAGAGTACGGCTATGGGAGGACGAATGCCGCCTATCAGCGACATATCAGCCCGTCGGCGGATCTTTCGCCGCCGCTTCGGCGCCGAAGCGGCCACGGGGGCTCCTCTCTGGAAATGCCTGGGTGTTCGCGGCGCCCCAGGGGCGCCCCAACGCGCTGGCCCTGCGGGCGCGCGGTCGCGCGCAAATACGCGACCCGTGGGGATTGGATCAACTAGCGAGGCGAAGGGTTGCCCCAAGGGGCGAAAATGTGAGTCAGATCGCTCCGTGACGATCGATGCCGACCGGCTCCGGAAACCGGTTGCCCCGCTATCGTCCGTTTCACTATGAGAGCCGACTCCACCATGAGAGCCGACCGCACTCGGAAGACCGCCCCCCGGCGGTTCGACCCCCGGAAGACCGCCCTCGCAGCCCTGGCGCTCACCGCCGTGGCCGCCCTGCTGACGGGGGCCCTTGCCCTGCGTGGCGGCGACGGAACCACCGGCGACGGCGGACCGGCCGGCACCGACCTGGAGCGCCGGATCACCGGCTACACCGCCCGGTTCGGGGCGGACACCGGCTATCTCCCGCCCACGCGCTCCGACCGCCGGGCCGTGGCCCGCGCCGTGGGGCTCCTCCTGGACGGCCACCGCGCCCAGGCCGCGGCCCGGCTCGACGCCCTGGACTTCGACCTCCGTACGATCACCGACAGCGCCACCGGACGGCGCTACGCCGAGATCTCCGACCGCACCGACGCCGGCCCCTCGCCCCGCGGCTGGGGGCGGGTGTACCTCGACCTCTCGGCGCCGGTGCGCTGGTCCGTCCAGGTGCCCCACCCGGTCGCGGACGCCCGCACCGAGCAGCTGGGAGTCGGCGTCCTGCGCGGCACACCGGGCGGCGTCCTCGTACTCGCGGGCGCCCACCGCGACGCGGGCACCGGCGACGCCGCCGACGTGGCGCACCGCCGGGACACCGTCTTCGCCGCGGTCTGCGCCGAACTCGCCGGACGCGGACTCCCCGGCATCCAGATCCACGGCTTCGCGGACGACACGGCCCCCGACTACGACGTCATCGCCTCAACCGGCCGCGCCACCCATCAGAGCCGCACCGACGCCCGCACCCTCGCCGACGCCCTCCGCGCCCGCGACTTCACGGTATGCCGCGCCTGGGTCCGCTCCTGTCCCCTGGAAGGCCACACCAACGAACAGGGGCGCACCGCCCGGGAGGAGGACAGCCCCTTCCTGCACGTCGAGTTCGCCAACGCGATCCGCACCGACCGCCGCGACGCCGCGCGCGCCGTCGCGGCGATGAACAGGGTCACCGCCCGCTGGTCGGCGTCGACCCCCCGCTCAGGGAAGGGTTTGACGCCCTTTTAGTTAACCGCTATCTGTTGATGGGTCGCAGAGGAGGGTGGTCCGTGCAGGACGTGGCGCTGGCGCTGCTGGCCAAGGAGCCGTCGCACGGGTACGACCTGCGCAAGCGGTTGGCAGCGGCGCTCGGACCGTTGGGCGAGACGCTGAACGCGGGGCAGATCTATGTGACGCTCACCCGGCTCGAAAAGGCGGGCCTGGTCGTCCAGGAGCGTGAGGACGCGCCGGTGCGCGGCCCACGGCGCAAGGTGTACGCGCTGACCGCGGCCGGGCAGGAGAGGGTGGCCGCGTGGATGGCCGAGGGCGCCGGGCCCAGAGCGGACGTGACGGAGTTCCACCTGAAGCTGGTGGCCGCCGCCGAGTCGGGTCTGGCCGATCCGCTCGCGCTCGTGGACGCGCGGCGGCGGGAGCTGATACGCAGCCTCGCCGAGGCCCAGCACGCCGTCCTCGCTCATGACACGAACTCGGAGGCCGGACTGCTCCTGGAGGGCATCGCCCTCCGGCTACAGGCCGATCTGCGCTGGCTGGAGGCGTGTGCGCGGACCTGGTCCGCCCGCGCCCCGCGTGGGGAAGGCGGAGGAAACGGATGACGAGAGAGGGTCGGCGGGTCAGCGGCCGGTCGCAGCGGAGGGGTACGGACGACAGCCCGGGCGCGGGACCGGCCGGCCGCCGGCCCGGTGAGGCGTCCGGGCCGATGCTGCGGGCGGTCGGCCTGTCGCGGGCGTACGGGCAGGACGAGAGCCTGGTGTGGGCCGTCGACGGGGTCGACCTCGACGTTCCCGCCGGGCAGACGCTCGCCGTGACCGGGCCCAGCGGCTGCGGCAAGTCGACGCTGCTGCAACTGCTCGGCGGTCTTGACCGGCCCACCGACGGCGAGGTGTGGCTCGGCGGGCAGCGCATCGACCACCTCGGCGAACGGGCGCTGGCCAGGCTGCGGCGCCGCGCCATCGGCTTCGTCTTCCAGGCCTTCCACCTGATGGACGAGCTGACCGCGGCGGAGAACGTCGAGCTGCCCGCGCTGCTCGCCGGCGCCTCACCGCGCACCGCCCGCAACCGTGCCGCCGGACTCCTCGACCGGGTCGGGCTCGCCGACCGGGCCCGGCACCTGCCCTCGGAGCTGTCCGGCGGGCAGCGGCAGCGGGTCGCCATCGCCCGCGCCCTGGTCAACGAGCCGCTGGTGGTCCTCGCGGACGAGCCCACCGGAAACCTCGACAGCGCCGCGACCCATGACGTCCTCCGTCTCTTCGACGAGCTGCGCGCCGCCGGCCAGACCCTGGTCATGGTCACCCATGACGAGCGCGTCGCCGCCACGGCGGACCGCGTCGTCTCCCTGCGCGACGGAACGCCGGCCGACGACACCCTCCTGAACAGCAGCGGTGGCAGCGGTGGCGGCACCACACAGCTCGGCGCGCTGCTGAGCTGGGAGGGCTGAGCCGTGGGACGCCTGCTCCTGATGTGGCGCCTGGCCGCGCGACCTGCGCCACCGTCCCGGCGAGGCCGCGATGTTCCTGATCGCCGTCACCGCCGCCACCGCTTCCCTGACCTGGGACTGGCCATACCCTCGGCGCCACACCCGGCCAGGTCGTCACGGCGCTCTGCACCGCACAGCTCCTGCCCGCGTGGGTTCACACCCGCAGCCGCGGTGACCATCGGGCCCCGCTCGGAAGGCCCACACCACACGGAGGGGCGTTACGGCTTCGCTCCCAGGGTCTCCGCCGCCTCGGCCGGCCCCGCGGCCGCGGGCGCCGTCTGCGCGACGGTGGCCCGCCGGCGCGGCAGGAAGGAGGCGAGGGTGAAGGCGAGGAGGGCGGCACCGGCGCCGATGGCCATGACCACCTTGAAACCGTTCTCGGAGGGCAGGACGTGGCCGTTGAAGCCGGTGGTCATCTGGGCCAGGATGACGCCGGCGATGGCGCTGGCGAAGGAGGTGCCCAGGGAGCGCATCAGGGCGTTGAGGCTGTTGGCGGCGGCGGTCTCGGAAGCCGGCACGGCGCCCATGATCAGGGCGGGCAGCGCGCCGTAGGTGAAGCCGACGCCGGCGCCGATGACGCAGGACGCCAGGATCAGGTGCCAGACCTCGGACATCAGCACGATGTTCAGCCCGTAGCCGGCGGCCACGATCAGCGCGCCGATCATCAGCGTCACCTTGGGGCCCTTGGCCTTGGTGACGGCGGCGGAGAACGGGGACACAACCATCATGACCAGGCCCTGCGGGGCCAGCACCAAGCCCGTGGTGAGCATGGACATACCGAGGCCGTAGCCGGTCTGCTCGGGCAGCTGGAGCAGCTGCGGCAGCACCAGGGACATCGCGAACATCGAGAAGCCGAGCGCGATCGAGGCGAGGTTGGTGAAGAGCACCTGGCGGCGGGCGGTGGTGCGCAGATCGACCAGCGGCTGCCGGGCGCGCAGCTCGTACGCTCCCCAAGAGAGCAGGATGACGACGGCGGCGGCGAACAGGCCGAGGGTGGTGGCGCTGGTCCAGCCCCAGTCGGCGCCCTTGGAGACGGCCAGCAGCAGGGACACCAGTCCGGCCGACAGGCCGAGGGAGCCGACCAGGTCGAAGCGTCCGCCGGTACGCACCTTCGACTCGGGCACGATCATTCCGACGAGTGCGAGGGCGACGGCGCCGAGGGCGGCCGAGGTCCAGAACAGGGCGTGCCAGTCGAAGTTGTCCGCGATCAACGCGGCGGCGGGCAGGCCGAGGGCGCCGCCGACGCCGAGGGAAGCGCTCATCAGCGCGGTGGAGCCGGCCAGCCGCTCGGGCGGCAGCTCGTCGCGCATGATGCTGATGCCGAGCGGGACGACGGCGGCGGCCAGGCCCTGCAGGGTGCGTCCGACGATCATCGGAACCAGGGACTCGCTCAGCGCGCAGACGACCGATCCGGACACCAGCAGCACGAGGCTGACCAGCAGCAGGCGGCGCTTGCCGAGCATGTCGCCGAGGCGGCCGACGACCGGCGTGGCGACGGCGGCGGCGAGCAGCGTGGCGGTGACCGCCCAGGTGGCGTCCGACGGTGAGGCGTCGAGGTACTTCGGCAGCTCGGGGACGATCGGGATCACCAGGGTCTGCATCAGCGAGACGACGATTCCCGAAAGGGCCAGCACCGCCACCACGGCGTTCGGCCTCGGCGGGGCGGAACCCCCGGCGGCGGGTCGGGCAAGGGCGTCGGACATGGCGGGGGCCTCCAGGGGGCGAGCAAGTGGATTGCGTGACTTGAGTAAGTGGCGTGGTCGCAGGCTCGGGCTCTGCGAGGGGGTGGGGGAGCGGTGGCGGCTCGGTCGGGCCTACGGCTGTCCGTCAAAGGTGACGACGACCTTCTCCGCGGCCCCCGGCGTCAGGGCGAGTTCGAAGGCCCGCTCGACCTCGGAGAACGGCACGCGGTGACTGATGAGCCTCGCGAAGCGCTCCTGGTGCTCGACGAGTTCGGGGGTGACCTCGAAGATCTCGGTGGGGTAGCCCTGGGAGGCGACGAGGGTCAGCTCGCTGCGCAGCATGCCGCCGAGGTCGATGGCGTCGGACTTCTTCTGTACGGCGACCATGACCAGCTTGGCGCCCCATTTGGCGGATTCGACGGTGGTGTTGAAGACCGCGGGGGCGCCGGCCGCGTCGATATAGATGTCGGTACCGGCCCGCGGCTGGCCGAGCGCGTTGGCCGCCTGGCCGTGCAGTTCGGTCAGGCGGGCGGTGACGTCTTCGGCGGCTGAGTCGATGACGGCGTCGGCACCGACGGCCAGCGCCGTTTGAAGGCGCTCGGGGATGACGTCGGCGACGACCACGTGTCCGACCCCGCGCAGCTTCAGCCAGATGGCGGCGCCCAGGCCGATGGGCCCGGCACCGAAGACGACGACCTTGTCGGTCGGCTTCGCCTCGGAGCGGTTGACGCAGTGGCGGGCCACCGCCATGGGCTCGTTGAGCGCGGCGACGTCGAAGGGCACGGTGTCGGGGAAGACGGTGACGCTCTTGCCGACGACGGCGTCCTCGATGAGCAGGTACTCGCTCATGCCGCCCAGTTCGCCGCCGCAGCCGATGATCCCGGAGGGGGCGCCCTGCGGATTGACGACCACGCGGTCACCCACCTTCAGGTCCCTGACCTCGGCGCCGACCTCGACGATCTCGCCCGCCGGCTCATGGCCGAGCGGCAGCGAGATCGTCGACCCGCCCGGGCCGAAGGGGACTCCGCCCAGGTGGAGGAAGTGGGTGTCGGTGCCGCAGATGCCGCAGGCGCGGATCCGTACCAGGGCGTCCTTCGGGCCGGGGGCGGGCCGTTCGGCGTCGACGACGTCGATCTTGTGCTGCCCGCCGGTCCGGACGGACTTCATCGTGGCCATGGAGGGACTCTCTTTCTGGGGGTCGGGGGCGCGGCATGGCCGCTGTGCCGCCGGACCCGGCGGCGGACGGGGGCTCCGGCCGCCGGCCCGGGACCGCGCCAACCCCCGTCCCCACGGGTTCGGCGCGCGTTGGGGCCGTCTCCGCTCAAGGTGGCCCCGGCCTGGGTGCCCACGGCAGGGGACGCCGTGGGGCTGACTTGCTTGACTCAGGCAAGCATGGACGACTTACTTGAGTCAAGCAACCTTTCTCCCGAAATGCTTGACTTAGGCAAGTATCTGTTACGGTGGTCTCATGTCCACACCGTCATCCGCAGCGGGACCCGTCTCGACAGACGTGATCGAGATCGAGCGCGCGCTGACGCGCATCGCCTACCTGGCCGGCCGGGCCCGGCAGCACGAGCGCCTGATGGCCCTGGCCGGACTGTCCCTGGACCGGGCCGCCGTGGCGATCCTGCGGCACATCGCCGAGAGCGAGCCGCTGCGCCCCGGAGTGCTGGCGGTCCGGCTCTCCGTGGAAGCCTCCCACGTCACCCGGCAGCTGGGGCAGCTGGAGAAGAGCGGCTATGTGATCCGCGTCCCGGATCCGGACGACCGCCGCGCCCAGCGCATCCAGCTCACCGACGCCGGCCTGGCCGCGGTCGAGCGCATCCGAGAGGCCAGCCGCCGGGGCATGTCGATGGCTCTGGCGGACTGGTCGGCCGAGGACCTGGGGCAGCTCGCGGGGCTCTTCCGCCGGCTCGCCGACGACTTCGTCAAACACGCCGAGGCGGACGTCGACGTCCCGCCCTCGGCCTGAGGGGCGCGCTGCGTGAGGGACGCGCCGCGTGATTCACAGCAGAGTCGGCGCGTGGAACTCCCCGAGCCCTGAGGTCAGGTCCCGGTCCAGCCAGTAGCGGCGGGGCTCGGTCAGCATGACGTCGACGCTGACGGTGAGGATGCCGGGGATCGTGGCGAGTTCATTGTCGATGAAGGCCGCCAGTGCGGAGCGGTCGGTGACCATCCCGGAGCACAGGACGGACATGTCGCTGGCGACGTGTACGGCGAGCCGGGTCTGGGGGAACTGGTCGAGGCGGCGCATGACGTCGGGGGTCTGACCAGGCGCGACCCGCAGGCGCAGCACAAAGGAGGTCTGGAAGCCCAGCCACTCCGACACCACCTCCAGCCGGGGCTTGACCCAGCGCTCGTCGAGGACCCGGCGGACGACGCGGTGTGCGGTGGAGGCGGCCAGACCGGAGGTGCGGGCAATGCTCGCGGAGGATGCCCGGCCGTCCTGCATCAGCTGGGCGACCACGGTGTGTTCGGCCTCGCTGAGGGGTTTGGCGGGCGGTGTCGCGGTCGCGGTCCCTTCGGGGCGGGTGCCGGTCAGCTTCAGCAGGTCGGCCCGTTCGGCGTCGGTCAGGAACTGCGGGTCCCAGGTGATGCCCCGGCGCAGGGTGCTGAGCGCGGGCAGTGCGTTGACGCGGCGGACGCCGGGGACGGAGAACATCCGGTCTATCGCCTCGCTGGTGGCCGCCTCGGAGGGGGCGTGGACGACGGCGTAGAGCGGGTAGTCGCCGGAGATCTGCGCGAGGAGCTGCAGGTGGGGGAGTGTGCGGAGCCGGTCGAGGACGGCGAGCGGGGTCTCGCCGGTGATGTCCAGGAAGACGTGGACCGGCATCGCCGTGGAGTGCATGCCCCAGTAGGCCTGCCCGATCACGCGGACCATCCGGGCCTCGTGCAGCCGGTCGAAGCGGCGTTTGAGGGTGCTGGCATCGGCGGACAGGATCGCGCCGATGTCGTCCCAGGTGGCCCGGGGTGCCACGTGCAGCGCCCCGATCAGGCGCCGGTCGAGCTCGTCGAGCAGAGGGCGAGTCATGCTGCCCCACCTTAGACTGCCGGTTAATCCCAATGTTACATCCGGAGGCTAGAGAATCTCTCACTCCACTGCCATGGTTTGCTGGAACGTCCCCCAAATGCACGAAGAGGTACCCATGAGTGCCACTGCGACCGAACCCCAGCCGACCGAGCCCCCCTCGAGAGTCCTGCGCGCCGCGTTCCGAGGTTTCGCGGCGATCGAGAAGGTCGGCAACAAACTGCCCAACCCGTTCTGGCTGTTCTGGATCCTCGCGGGGGTCGTCGCCGTCCTCAGCGCCGTGCTGGCGGCGGCCGGGGTCAGCGCCGCGCACCCCGGGACGCACGAGACCATCAAGGTGCAGAGCCTGCTCAGCAAGACCGGAATAACGACGATGGTCGAGGGGGCCGTCGACAACTTCGCGACCTTCCCGCCGCTCGGCACGATCCTCATCGTGGGCTTCGGTATCGCCGTAGCCGAGGCGAGTGGGCTGTTCACGACCCTGCTGCGGCGCATGGTCGCCCGGGTGCCCGGCAAGTACCTGACCTTCGCGCTGTCGATGACGGCGATGGTCGCCCACGTCGCGGGCGACGCCGCATACGTCACCCTCATCCCGCTGGGGGCGCTCATCTACCGTGCCGCGGGCCGCAGCCCGGTCCTCGGCTGCATCGTCGCCTACGTCTCCATCTCCGCCGGCTACGACGCCTCGCCGGCCCTCACCACCACCGACGTGCTGTTGTCGTCGATCTCCACCGCCGCCGCCCACACCATCGACCCGCACTACGTCGTCACCCCGGTCGCGAACTACTTCTTCGCGCTCGCCTCCTCGGTCCTGGTGGCCCTGGTGATCAGCCTCGTCGTCGACAAGGTCATCGCCAAGCGCTCGGACCTGGACCCCGACGAGCCGGTCACCGCCCTGAGCGCTGCCGAACTGAAGGCGATCGAGGTCGCCCCGGAGCAGCGCCGCGCGCTGCGGGTGACCGGGCTGGTCGCGCTGGGCTTCATCGTGCTCCTGGCGGCAGCCATGGTCCCGGTGTCCTCACCGCTGCGCGGCAAGGGCGGCTCCCTCGTCGAATCCCCGGTGATCACGGGCATGTCGCTCGTGCTGTGTGTGTTCTTCACCCTGGTCGGCTGGGTCTACGGCCGGGTGAGCGGAACCTTCCGCGCCGCTCGCGACATCGTCGACGCGCTGGTCGAGGGCACCCGCACCTACGCCCCGATCCTCGTCCTCTTCTTCGCGATCTCCCAGTTCCTCGCCTACTTCAAGTGGACGAACATCGGCAACATCCTTGCCATCAAGGGCGCGGAGACCCTGAAGGACCTGCACCTCAGCGGCTGGACCGTGCTGATCGGCATCGCCGTACTGATCACGTTCATGAACCTCGTCATCACCAGCGGCTCCGCACTGTGGGCGCTGGCCGCACCGGTGCTCGTGCCCATGCTGATGCTCGTCGGGATCGAGCCCGAGACGACCCAGGCCGTCTACCGCGTCGCCGACTCGGTCACCAACTGCGTCACCCCGATGAGCCCGTACTTCGCGATGGCGCTGGGCTTCATCCAGCAGCACAAGAAGTCCGCCGGCATCGGCACCCTGGCCTCCTTCACCATCCCGATCGCCGCCGTCGTCTGGGTCGCCTGGGTCGCGTTCTTCGTGGCCTGGTACCTGCTGGGCCTTCCCTTCGGCGTCGGCTGACCCCGCCCCTCCCCGAAACCACCCCCCACCCGTTCGCACCAGAAAGCTGATCATGACCGCATCGCCTGTCGCCGCTCTCACCGCCCGTGCCACGGAGGTCTCGTCGGAGATCGTCACCGACATCCTGGCGCTCGTCCACCGCGAGACCGGCAGCTACGACCTGTCCGGCCTCGCGGCGGGCCTGGACCTCCTGCGCGAGCTGGCCGTCCACCGGCTCGGGCAGCCCGACCACGAACACCGCTACCCCGGCGGCGAGTGCGGCGACACCCTCACGCTGACCTACACCGGCACCGGCCCCGGGCACGTCGCGCTCGTCGGCCACTACGACACCGTATGGCCGACGGGCACGCTCGCCGGGTGGGAGCAGCCGGAGCCGGAGGGCGACGGGGACGGTCGGGAGAAGCTCAGCGGACCTGGCATCTTCGACATGAAGACCGGCCTGGCCCAGGGCATCTGGGCCCTGAAGCTGGCAAGGGAGACCGGCACCCCCTTCCCCACCGTCACCTTCCTCTTCAACGGCGACGAGGAGATCGGTTCCCTCTCCTCCCGTCCGGTGATCGAGGAGGTCGCGCAGAAGGTCGACGTCACCCTGGTCTTGGAGCCCACCGCACACGGCGCCGTCAAGACCGCCCGCAAGGGCTCCGGGATCTTCCAGATCACGGCCACCGGCATCGAAGCGCACGCCGGACTCGCGCCTCAGGACGGGGCGAGCGCGATCACCGCCCTGTCCGAGTTCGTCCTCGCTGCCGCGGCCGTCGCCGCCCCCGAGAAGGGCACCACGATCAACACCGGGCTCATCAAGGGCGGCAGCGCCACCAACGTCGTCGCCGGGAAGGCCACCGCCGGCATCGACATCCGGGTCACCAGCCAGGCCGAACAGGACCGCGTCGACGCCGAGTTCGACGCCATCGAGGTCAGCGACCCCCGCGTGGGCATCGAGATCGTCCGAGACTGGAACCGGCCGCCGATGACCCTCAACGCCGCCTCCGCCCCGCTCCTCGAC
The DNA here is from genome assembly GCF_053890475.1 of Streptomyces sp. LZ34. NCBI lineage: Bacteria > Bacillati > Actinomycetota > Actinomycetes > Kitasatosporales > Streptomycetaceae > Streptomyces > Streptomyces sp. LZ34. Next base: position 5,939,214 of record NZ_CM132680.1, on the reverse strand, counting down.
CTCGCCCGCGAGGTCGCCCGCGAACAGGGCCGCGAACTGTCCGACACCGCGGTCGGCGGCGCCAGCGACGCCAACTTCGTCGCGGCCCTCGGACTGCCGGTGCTGTGCGGCATGGGCGCGGTCGGAGACGGCGCCCACGCCCAGGGCGAATTCATCTACCCCGACACCGTGCCCGCCCAGACGGCACTGGTCGCAGGGCTGCTGGGACGGCTGGCACAGCCCCTGCGCGGCTGAACGCCGCGACGACCAACACCCGACGGCGAGGGCACGTCAGTGCCCTCGCCCGGACCCATGTGCGCTCAATGTGCCCTGGCCGTCTGATGTCCCGTCCCGGCGCATGACGAGGGCGGAGCCCGAAAGCTTCGCCCGCCATCTACGGTCGGCAGGTCAGGATGCCGTCTAGTGCTCTGACCGCGTAGGTTCGCCGGGTTGGTGGTCGTGGCGGTTGGATGTGCACTGACGTCCGTCCCGACCGCTGGGGGTGTGGTGGCAGAGCCTGTCCGTGTGCGCAGGTTGACCGATCAGGAGGGGCAGAAACTACAGCAGATCGTGCGCCGGGGCAGCACCAGTTCGGTGCGGTTCCGGCGGGCGATGATGCTGCTGGCCTCGGCCGGCGGGAACCGGGTGCCGGTGATCGCGAAGCTGGTGCAGGCCGACGAGGACACCGTCCGGGACGTGATCCATCGGTTCAACGAGATCGGCCTGGCCTGCCTGGACCCTCAGTGGGCGGGAGGCCGTCCCCGCCTGCTCAGTCCTGACGACGAGGACTTCGTCATCCAGACGGCCACCACCCGCCCCACCAAGCTCGGCCAGCCCTTCACCCGCTGGTCCATCCGCAAACTCGCCACCTACCTGCGGAAAGTGCACGGCCGCATGATCCGGATCGGCCGCGAGGCATTACGGTGCCTGCTCGCCCGCCGCGGCATCACCTTCCAGCGCACCAAGACCTGGAAGGAGTCACCGGACCCCGAGCGCGACGCCAAGCTCGACTGCATCGAGCACGTGCTGGAACGCTTCCCTGACCGGGTGTTCGCGTTCGACGAGTTCGGCCCGCTTGGTATCCGGCCCGCCGCTGGCGCGTGCTGGGCTGCTGCTGGTCACCCCGAGCGCCATCCCGCGACGTACCACCGCACTCACGGAGTGAGGTACTTCCACGGCTGCTACTCGATCGGCGACGACACCCTGTGGGGCGTCAACCGTCGCAAGAAGGGCGCCGCGACTACCCTGGCCGCGCTCAGGTCGATCCGGGCCGCTCGCCCGGACGGCGCCCCGATCTACGTCATCCTGGACAACTTGTCCGCCCACAAGGGCGACACCATCCGCCGCTGGGCGAAGAAGAACAGGGTCGAGCTGTGCTTCACGCCGACCTACGCGTCCTGGGCCAACCCGATCGAGGCCCACTTCGGGCCGTTGCGACAGTTCACCATCGCCAACTCCAACCACCGCAACCACACCACACAGACCCGGGCCCTCCACGCCTATCTCCGCTGGCGCAACGCCAACGCCCGCCACCCCGACGTCCTTGCCGCCCAGCGTCGAGAGCGCGCCCGCAGCCGCAGTGAGAAGGGCATCCGATGGGGCGGACGAGCGAGGACGGCGGCCTGATCATTCGCTGACGTTCAACGTCGCGCAGTCCGCGACTCCAGTTCGGACAGCACCGCCCGGAGCCGCTCCAGGGCCGCGGTCGTGTCCGGCTCTCCGCGATTTCAAGGTCAAAATGGCAACGACCCATGCCGCTGCCCGCGCCGGTGACCTCGCCGTCGAGCTCGAACGCCGTCTCCAGAGCCTCCTCGACGTCGTCACGATCGATCGGCAGCCCCACGAAGACGATCTCGACGAACACTCCGGTCCTCCCTCTAAACCCGGCGAACCACAGCGGTCAGAGCACCTAGCTGCTCGCCGGTCGACCGTTCGCCGGCGTCTCGGTTCGCCAGCCGAGGAGGATCGTGCGAAGCGCCTGTTCGGCGAGGTAGCGGGCGCGATCGTTGCCGACGCTGCCGAGGTAACTGAGCGACGCGATGCCGTACAGCGTGCCCCAGAGGATCTCACAAGCCTGGTCGAAATCGGCCAGGACCACGTCGTGTGCAGCCGACCAGGAGGTGAGCAGCTCCTTGAGGACGTCGATGACCGGTTCCGCGACGCGCCGGCGTTCGTCCGCGTCGACCATCGGGTCGTTCATGACCTGGAAGAGGTGGGGGTGCTCGCCGGCGAACCGGACGTACTGCGACGCAATGCGCGTCATGCGCCGGTCCCTATCGGGCTCCTGCGCGGCTTGGCGGAACTCGCTCAGCATCAGGCGGTGACCGTGCGCGACCAGCTCCAGTACGAGCGCGTCCTTGTTGGCGAAGTGCTGGTAGACGACGGGCGCGGAATATTCGACATCGGTGGCGATGCGCCGGATCGTCAGGGCCGCGATGCCCTCGGTCTCGAGGACGTGCAGCGCGGCCTCGATGATCCGCTCCCGGGTGTTCGCCCGTTCGCGGGCCCGTCTCGTGCTGGTCGGCATGGTCCGTCACTTCGCTTCGATGGTGTCCTCGAACACTAGTCACCGCCTTGACCGCGCCGGCGACGCGCGTCATAGTTAACGCCGTTAGGAATTATAACGACGTTAGGAACGAGTAGTAAGTCATGATTTACCACATCAACAGAGTCACGATGAAGGCCACTGCGACGCCTGAGCAGATCGAAGGGGTGCTGGAGAGCTGGCGCAATCAGGGCCGGTCGAACCCCGCCATCAAGTCCTTCGTCGTCGGCCGCGACCACGGCGGCGACTACACGTACGGCGCGGTGTTCGTCGTCGAACATCTCGACGGGCTCTTCGCCTACCTGACGCACCCGACCACCTACCAGACCGACCACCTCGGGCTGCACCTGGTCGAACGGCTGGAGATCTTCGACGTCAGTGACGACGACGACCCTGACCTGAACGCCAAGATCCAGGAACTGCACCGGCGCCGCAACGAGCTCAACCCGCAGATCGCCGGCATGCTCGCAGACGTGCCCACCTACACCGGCTCCGGCGTGGACGACTGACCGATACCCCGGAGAAGGAGAAACCGTCATGGCCAAGCACGTCATCATCGGTGCCGGTTCCATCGGTACCAACGTCGCTCGTCTGCTCGCCGAGCGCGGCGAGAGCGTCCGGATCGTCACCCGCAGCGGCTCCGGCCCCGAGCACCCGCTGGTCGACCGGGTCGCCGCGGACGCGTCCGACCCCTCCCGCCTGACCGAGCTGTCCTGCGGCGCGGAAGTGATCTACCACTGCGCCAATCCACCCTCATACACGGTGTGGGAGCGCCTGTTGCCGCCCCTGCAGACGGCGGCCATCACCGCCGCCAAGGCGAACGACGCCGTCCTCGCGCTGACCGGCAGCCTTTACGCCTACGGTCCGCAGCCCGGCGGCCGGATGAACGAACACACCCCCATGGCCGCCACCGGGCACAAGGGCCGCCTGCGCAGACGCATGTGGGAACAGGCCCTCGCCGGGGGGATCCGCACCGTCGAGGTCCGCGGCTCCGACTACATCGGCAAGGACGCCAACGGCATCTACTCCCTGCTCATCAAGTCGGCCCTGCAGAAGGGAAAAGCGGCCTGGATCACCGGCCACCTGGACATGCCGCACACCTTCACCTTCAACGGCGACATGGCACAGGCCCTCATCACGCTGGCCTCGGAAGAACGCGCGTGGGGCCGACCCTGGCACGTGCCGTCCGCGCCGGCCGTCACCATTCGCGAGCTGGCGCGGCGCTACGCCGTCGCGGCAGGGCGGCCACCGATCAAACTAATCCAGATACCGCGCTCCGTGACGCGTACGGCCGGGCTGATCGTGCCGATCGCCCGCGAGATGGCCGAGATGGACTACCAGTGGTACGCGCCGTTCCACATGGACGCGACGGAGACCACCGAGACCTTCGGCCTGACCGCCACCGACCTCGACACCGCCGTCCGCAACGAGGTCGGCTGAACTCCCACCGCCACACCGGCAGGCCGACGGCATGGCCGCCGACACCGTGAACATTCGTGGTCACGGCACTAGGCATGTGGTCGGCTCCGTGGGGTTCGTGAGGGCGGGTCGAGCACAGGCTTCCCTGACCTCCTCGCGGAGGCTCAGACCCGAGCACGGCGCTCAGGGTGTCGCGGACGCCGTTGATGTCCCCGCTGACGAGGTGGGCGGTCGCGAGGACTTGGCGTTGATGACACGGGGTTCCGTCGCTACGACACCTTCATTGCGCAGCTGGCGCACGGCCCTGATCACTTGAGTTGGCCGGTAGACCTTTGGGCGCCGAAGATCAGGGTTCAGCAGGAGCCGGGTCGCGGGGCGGAGAGGGTCTTGTGCAGAAGGGAGTACGGCGGGTCGGCGATGAGGTAGAAGTGGTTCCCGGGAACGCTGACCTCCTGGATGGGCAGCGTGCTCAACGCGCTCCACGGGCGGCGGTCCGCGTCGTCGTCCTGGTCACCGACGATGGTGGTGACCGGACAGCTGAGCAACGGCTCGGGCGCCATGGTGTAGCTGTGGAACATGCGGCCGTCGGCGATCAGATACGGCAGGACCACCTCCTGGAAGATCGGGTCGGCCGCCATCTCCGCGTCGGTGCCGCCCATCCTGACCAGGTCCTCGAGCAGCCGGTCGGGGTCCTCCTCGGCGACGAGGCCGGTGGGCAGCGGGGCGTCACGGGAGCCCGAAGCGAACAGGCGCTCGATGTGGATGCCCCGGCGCTGCAGCGCGCGTGCCGTTTCCAGGGCCACGGGAGCGCCCAGGCTGTGGCCGAAGAAGGCGAGTGGGAGATCCGCCAGCGGTTCGAGCGCGTCGGCGATGTCGGCGGCGAGCTGGACGAGGTCGTGCGGAGGGTCCTCGTCGAGCCGGGCGGCGCGCCCCGGGTACTGGACGGCGTGTACCTCCACCTCGGTCAGCGACTGACCCCAGGAGCGGTAGAAGGCGGCCGACCCCCCGGCGTGCGCGAAGCACACCAGACGCGTCCGCGCTTCGGGCCGGGCCGTGTCGCGCACCAGCCAGCGCGAGGTGTACGACGTCATGGGCGGATCCCCTTCCGTGCGCGCTGCTGCCGAAGCCTGGCCGTACGTGCCTTGCGGGCGGCCTCGGCTGAGGAGGCCGGCGCCGTGTCCTCCCCGTGCTCGCGACTGGTGCGGATGAGCGTGGCCTGTGCTGTCACGGTGGTTTCCTGGAACAGGGAGACGACCGACGGCCGCAGTCCGCAGTGCCGCTCCAGCGCGTCCTGCAGCTTGAACATGGCCAGCGAATTGCCGCCGAAATCGAAGAAGTTGACGTCCAGCGGTACCGTGGCCACGCCGAGCACGTCCGACCAGGCGACGGCCACCTGGGTGGTGAGCGGATCGTCGCTGAGGGGCGCGGCCGTCGGGTGGGCGGCGGGCGGCTCCGCGGCGATGGTCCGCAGCAGTGCGCGGTCGAGTTTGCCGTTGAGGTTGCGCGGCAGTTCCGGCAGGACCCGCAGCTCGCCGGGCACCATCGCGGGGGGCAGCTGCTCCGCGAGGGCACGGCGCAGCGCGACCGGGTCCGCACCCTCCCGCGAGCCGACGAAGCCGATCAGGCCGGATCCCCGCGCATCGGGCAGGACCACCGCCTCCTGGACTCCTTCCAGCGGGCGCAGCGCCGACTCGACCGCACCGAGTTCCACGCGGTGGCCGCGGACCTTGACCTGGTCGTCCTTGCGGCCGATGAAGTCCAGCCGGCGGTCCGCGTTCCGGCGCACTATGTCACCGGTCCGGTACATGCGTGCGCCGGGCCCGGCGGCGAAGGGGTCGTCGAGGAAGACCGCCGCCGTGGCCTCCGGACGGCCGAAGTAGCCGCGTGTCACCCCGGTGCCGCCGATGAACAACTCGCCCTCCGCGCCCGGCGGTACGGGCTGGAGCTCGTCGTCGAGGACGTAGAGCCGGGCGCCTGGGACCGGGCCGCCGATGCTGACCGGTTCGACGCCGGTGAAGCGGTGGAAGGTGGCCCATACGGTGGTCTCGGTCGGGCCGTACTCGTTGACCAGGTCGACCACGGAGGAGTGCACCGCGAAGTGCCGGTCGACCAGTGCCTGCGGCAGGGCCTCGCCCGCCACGATCACCTGCCGCAGGGAGGCCAGCGGAGCTGTCCCGGCGCGTTCGGCGGCGTCGAGCAGCAGCCCGTACAGAGCGGGCACGCACAGCGTACGGTTCACGCGGTGGCGGCTGACGAGGGAGACCAGCCGATCGGCGTCGCGCAGTTCGTCCGCGGACGCCACGACCAGGCAGCCGCCCGCCTGGAGCGTCCCCCATATCCCGGCGACCGACGAGTCGAAGGCCAGCGGTGACATCAGGAGGAAGATCGGGTTCCCCGGGTAGACCATGAGTCGGGCCCGGGTCGAGGCGGCGAGATTGCGGTGCTCGACGATGACGCCCTTGGGCTCGCCCGTACTGCCCGAGGTGTAGATGAGATACGCCGGATCCGCCGGGCCGACCGCGGCGGCGAAGGAGCCGGAGGCCGCGGCGTCCGGCTCCTCGCCGGGGACGCTCGAGACCGTCACGACGGGCAGGTGGGAACCGGGCGCCCGATGCCGTGTGTGTGCCGTCGTCACGACGGCTGCCACCTGCGCATCGTGGAGGATCGTGGCGACACGGGCGTCCGGCTGGGCCAGATCGACGGGCACATAGGCGGCCCCCGCGCCGAGGACGCCGAGCACGGACGCGATCATCGCGGCGGAGGGCTCGGCGAGGAGGGCGACCCGGTCACCGGCGCCCACCCCGGCCGCGGCGAGGCGGTGGGACAACTGCCGGGACCAGGAGATCAACTCACCGTAGGTGACGGCGATGTCGCCGCAGCGCACGGCGACCGCCGCGGGATGGTCGGCGGCCAGGCGGGCCACCACTTCGTGCGCGGGAACGAACGCGTCTTCCGGCAGTGGTTCGCCGGTTACCGAGGCCGTCCACTCCGGTATCGCTCCGTCACTGTCCTTCGGTCTGGACGGAGAGGATTCCATGTGTTGTGAACCGGACATGAGAACAACTCCCCAAAGCTGTCAGTTCGCTTATTGCTCGGTCCGGATTCGAGAGGGAAAGTGCGGTTTTTGCTGTCACGAGTGACCGCGCCATGGTGGTGTGATCCTAGGAGGGCGGATTGATCTACGCAATGGATCAGCACGAGCGGTTCGGTTTTCGTGGAGTTTAATGCGTTCAAAGTCGAAAGCCCTGCTCGTCCGCCTCGTCCTGGATCCGGCGGACCACCGCGATATGGCCGTTCAGTGTCCGCTTGGCCAGCATTTCGCGCACGGGGACACGGATGTCGAACTCGCTGTTCACCCTGCGGATGAGCCGGGTGATCAGCAGGGAGTCGCCGCCCTGAGCGAAGAAGTCGGCGTCCGCCGGGACATTGTCACGGCCGAGCAGTTCCGCCCAGAGCCGTGTCACTCCCTCCGCCGGGTCGACCGGGGCCTGGCTCTCGGGTTCCGGCTCCTCGCTCCGCTGCTCCGGCAACGGCGCGAGAACCGGAGCCGGGGAGCGGCTGGGGTCCGTCGCGGGCGGGGCGAGCGCTTCCGGGGCCACCGAGCGCGGTCCGGAGAAGGGGTAGCCGGGCAGCCTGGTCCTGCGGCCACCGTCCGTCAGCCCGTCCGGCGTGATCGGCTGCCCCAGGGTCCACAGGGCGCCGACACCGCCGAGCGCGGTCGACCCCGGTGCGTCCCTGCCCTGGTCCAGTGCGACCACGGGGAAACCGGCCGCCTCCGCCAGCGGTGAGAGGGGACGCCCCGGACCGATCTCCACGGCCAGGGCGCCCGGCAGGTGTTCGGCAAGCGAGTCGAGGGCGGCGCCGAACAGCACGGACTGCCGGACCTGCGTGACGAACATGTCGCGCGGGAGGGCGGTACCGGCCGCGACGACCCGACCGGACACATTGAGCGCGATCGGAAGGGTCGACGGCCGGAGTTCGATCCGCGCCATCGCGTGGGTGAGCGCGGGCAGCGCGGGCTCGATCAGCCGGGAGTGGCCCGCGTGGGTGTAGCGCAGGCGCCGTACGAAGAAGGTGTCGCCGATCCGCCGCAGGTAGTCCCCCACCTCCTTGACCGGCCCTCCCAGCACGCAGGAGTCCGGGCCGTTGACCGCGGCCACGTCGAGGCCGAGACCCCACTCCTCGGCGAGTGCGAGGGCCCGCTTCACATCCGCCCCGATGGCCAGCATGGCGCCCTCCGGGCAGTCCTGCATGGCCGCGCCGCGCGCCGCTATGAACGCGGCCGCGTCCTCCAGGCCGAAGATTCCGGCGACAGCGGCCGCGGTGATCTCGCCGGAACTGTGTCCGCACACCGCGGCCGGCCGGACCCCCAGGTCCACAAGTGCGGTCGCCGCCGCGTGGCCGACGGCGAAGAGGGCCGGCTGCGCCAGTCCGGGCCGGTTCAGCTCGGCGGCGGGGAAGGCGGCGTCGAACAGCGCCTGCCGGATCCGCTCCGCGAGCGGGGAGGCGAAAGCCGCGAGGCACCGGTCGAGCGCCCGGCGGAACCCGGGGAGAGCGGTGAAGGGCTCGGCCATGGCCGGGCGTTGAGTGCCCCCGCCGGGAAAGAGAAAGACCACCGGGGCGGGGCCCGTCACCGGCGCGGTGCCCCGGGACACCCCGGACCGGCCGGCGAGGCGCTCGGCGACCTCGGCGCTCGTCCGGCCCGTGACCGCGAGGCGTTCGCCCAGGGCCAGGCGGCCGTTGACCAGCGTGTCGCAGACCTCGCCGAGATCCGGGTCGTGGGTCCTGAGGTGGGCCACCAGACCGTCGACCACGCGGCCGAGCGCCTGGGGGTCCGCCGCGGACAGGAGCACCAGGCGCTCGCGCGGCGCCCGTCCCTCGGGGGCGGGGGCGGGGGCGGGAGCGGAGGCGGAGGCAGGGGCAGGGGCGGCCGGCTCGCGCGGCGGTGCCTGCTCGATCACGACATGCGCGTTGGTGCCGCCGATCCCGAACGCGCTCACCCCGGCACGCCGTGGGCGCTCCCCGGTCCAGGGGACGGCCTCAGTGGGCAGGTACAGGGGGCAGTCCTCGGTCTCCAGCAGGGGGTTGCGCGCGGTGAACCCCGCGACGGGCGGGATCACCCCGCTGCGCACCACGAGCAGGGCTCTGATCAGTGCGGCGACTCCCGCGGCGGCGTCCAGGTGACCGATACTGGCCTTCAAAGCGCCCACCGCCACACTGCCCTGCCGGGCTCCCGCCCTGCGCAGCGCGGCGCCGGCCGCCGTCCACTCGATCGGGTCTCCGATCCGGGTGCCGGTGCCGTGGGCCTCCAGATAGCCGATGGACCCGCCGTCGACCTCGGCCGCGCTCAGCGCCGCGGCGATGACCCGCTCCTGCCCCGCAGCGGACGGCGCGTAGTAACCGGCCTTCGCGTTCCCGTCGTTGTTGATCGCGGTGCCCAGGATGACGCCGTACGGCACGGGATCGTCCTCGGTGATGTCCGACAGACGGCGCAGCACCACGGCACCCGCGCCGGACCCGGCGATCACCCCGTCCGCACGCCGGTCGAACGGCCGGCATGTACCCGTGGCGGACAGCACGCCGCCCGGCTGGTGCAGATGACCTGCCTGGGGGTAGCCGAACCCGGCGCCCACCACCAGGGCCTGGTCGCAGTCTCCGCTGAGCAGCCCCTGCACCGCCAGGTGCACGCCCACCAGCGAGGAGGAGCAGGCCGTCTGCACGGCGAAGGCCGGTCCGTTCAGGCCGAGTTTGTAGGCCACGCGGCTCGCCATGAAGTCCGGCTCGCTGCCGTGGATCAGGTCGTCGAGCAGGCCCGGATCGACGCTTCCGCGGCGGACCATCGCGCGCATGTACTCGCTGCCCGTCATGGACGCGTAGACGCTGGTCACCCGCGTTTCGTCGCGGACCGGAGCCCCCGCGTCCTCCAGGGCGTTCCAGGCCACCTCCAGCATCCAGCGGTGCTGAGGGTCCATCAGTTCGGCCTCGCGCCGGCGGATCTGGAAGAAATCGTGGTCGAAGCGGTCCCAGCCGTCGAGATGACCGCGTACGGGCACATAGTCGGGGTCGGCGGCCAACGCGGCGGGCACTCCGGCCGCGATTAGCTCCTCCCGCGTGTATCTCCTGCTGTGCACGCTCCCGCGGAGCTGGGAATCCCACCAGTCGTCGATTCCACGGGGCCCGGGGAACCGCGCCGCCATACCGATGACCGCGATGTCCAAGGAACGATCCCGACTCGTCACAACGTCCCCCATCATGCGGTTGGAAACGGATATTCCGGCTGATGTCGCGCTGATGTCGCGCTGATGTCGCGTGAAATGAAAACGGTCGTCGACAGTAGGCGGGGTCGGGTTTCTCGGACCCCCTGCGATCATGGCACAGCTCACCGTCCTGGAACGAGGGATCGGCCGCGGTCACATTCATGACGAAGTCAGGCTCAACCCTTTTGTGAAAAGAAAAACGAGGCTGGCAGGAAGCGATCAGACATGGCAACGTCGTACGCGCCTGATGATGTGCTCGCAAACCCTCGTTGTCCGGGATCGCGAAGGGAGTCGACGTGTTGCGGTCGAATGCCGCGTGGGCTGCAGAAGTCGCTGGGGAATCACCAGGAGAAGGACTGCATGACGTCTTCGCCGCACAGGCGCGCGCTCAGCCGCGGCGCACAGCCCTGATCGCCCGGGACGCCCGGGTTTCGTACGGTGAATTGGACGCCCGCGCCGAGCGGTTGGCCGGCCGGCTCGCCGCCGCCGGTGTCGAGCAGGGTCATCTCGTCCCGATCCTGCTGCCGCGCTCCGTCGACCTGGTCGTCACGCTGCTGGCCGTTCTCAAACTCGGCGCCGCATACGCGCTGCTCGATCCCGACTGGCCGCGGCCCCGTCTGGACGCGGTGGTCGAGCAGCTCCGGCCGCCCCTCGTCGTCGCCCGGCCGGGCGCGGTGGCGGAACTGTCCGCGGCGCTGTGGACACCGGCCGAGGACGGTACGGGGGAGGGCCCCGCCCGCGCCGCGGTGGCGGTACGGGGCTCCGACGCGTGCTGTGTGTTCTTCACCTCGGGCACCACCGGACGGCCCAAAGGAGTGATCACCCCGCACCGGGCGACGGCACGGCTCTTCCGGGCAGGTACCTTCGCGCGTTTCGACCGGGATACGGTCATTCCCCTCGCGGCGGCGCTGCCGTGGGACGCCTTCTCCCTCGAACTCTGGGCCGCGCTGTACCACGGCGGCACCTGCGTCCTGACCGGCGAGCCGTTCCTGACGGCCGAGGCCCTGCGCGCGATGGTCGCCGACCACGGGGTGAACACGGTGTGGCTGACCAGCAGCCTGTTCAACCTGATGGTCGATGAGGACCTGACGGCGATGAGCGGCCTGTCCCAGGTCATGATCGGCGGTGAACGCCTGTCCGTGCGGCACGTCGGCCGCTTCCTCGACCGGTTCCCCGACACGGCCCTGATCAACGGCTATGGCCCGGTCGAGAGCACGGTGTTCACCACCACGCACCGCGTCACCGCCGCGGACTGCGCCCGGCCCGGCGGCATCCCGCTGGGGCGGGAGGTGCCCGGCACCTCCGTTTTCGTCCTCCAGGGCAGCCGCCGCTGCGCGGCCGGGGAGCCGGGGGAGATCTGCGTCGCGGGCGACGGCCTGGCCCGCGGCTACCTCGGTGAACCGGCCCTGACCGCCGAGAAGTTCACGGAAGTCGACATCGACGGTGAGCGGGTCCGGCTGTACCGCACCGGGGACCTGGGCACCCGGGACGAGAACGGGACCGTCGAGTTCCGCGGGCGGATCGACCGGCAGGTGAAGATCCGGGGCAACCGCGTCGAACCGGCCGAGGTGGAGCGGCAGATCGAGCGCCTGGTCCCGTACGTCGCCGACTGCCGGGTGGTCCCCCGGTGGAATGAACTCGGCGGCGCCTTCGAACTGGTGGCTTTCTGCGTGCCGTGCCGGGCCGGTGACGGCGCACCGCCGGACATACCGGCGATCCTCGCCCGCCATCTGCCCGCCTACCAGCGCCCCGTCGACGTCGTCTTCGTCGACTCCTTCCCGCTGACCGGCAGAGGCAAGCTGGACGATCGGGCCCTGCTGGCGAGCGTGCCCAAGGCGTCCGTCGAGAGCCACCACGGCCCCATCGGCGACCCGTTCGTCCGCCTGGTGGCCGAGGCGTTCGCGGCCGTGCTGGGCAGCCGGGCCGTGCCACCGCATACGTCTTTCTTCGAGCTGGGAGGCTCCTCGCTGCAGGCCGCTCGAGCCTGCACCCGGATCGGCAAGCGGGCGGGGCGGCCGGTTCCGCTGTCGAGCCTCTACGAGCACGCGTCGGCCGAACGCCTCGGATCCTGGCTGCGGTCGGCGCGGGGCACGGACGCCGTACCGCCGCAGGGCGCGGACGCACTACCGCCGCCGACCGGTGACATCCCGCTGACCCCCATGGAGCTGGTGTTCCTCACCCGCCATCTGGCGGCGCCGCAGGACCGGTCCGGATACTGCCTGATGACGTGGCAGCTGCACGGCCGGCTCGACCAGGACGCCCTGGAGGCGGCCGTCGCCGCCGTCCACGAGCGGCACCAGGTGCTGCGCACGGCCTTCCGGGTGGATCCCCGGCCCCATGCCGAGGTCACCGACATCTGTGCCCCGCCCTTGGAGCTCCTGGACGCCCGGCCGACCGTCGACGAGGCGGTCGGCGCGCTGCGGCGGCTCTTCGAGGAGCCCCTGGAACCCCAGGACGCCGACCTGTGGCGCACCGCGCTGGTGCCGGTGACCGGGACACGGGGCTGGCTGTTCGGGCTGCTGGTCCACCACATCGGCTTCGACGGCCGGTCGGAATCCGTCCTGGCGCGTGATCTGTCCGACGCCTATGCCGGATGTGAGCCGCGCCCCGCCCCGCCCACCCTGGCCGAGCGGGTCCGGCTGACGACGGCGGCGATCGCCGTGACGGACTTGGCGGGGCGGACGGAGCGGGTACGGGAGGAGTTCCAGGACGTGCCCCCGATCCGCTGGCCCGAAGGGCCCGGCCCCGGGGAGACCGGGACGGGACACCTGGACGTGTCCGTTCCCGCGGCCGTGACGGCGCGCCTCGACGCACGGGGCGCCGCGCTCGGCGTGAGCCGGTTCGTGGTGCTCCTGTCGGCCTGGGCGGACATCATGGCCGAGGCATGCGGGCAGCGGGACTTCGCGGTGGGAGTGCCCGTCGCCGAGCGCACCGTTCCGGAGCTGGAGCAGGCCATCGGCTGCCTGATCAACATGGTGCCGGTGCGCCTGCGCGGCGCCGCGGTGGGCGGTGGCGAGGACGGTATCCGGGAGACCGGCAGACTGGTCCACCGGGCCTTCAGCCGCAGCGATATCCCCTTCACGGCCGTCGCGCAGGGAGTCGGGACGACGACGCCCGGCCGGCCCCCGGTGTTCCAGTCCCTTTTCGCCCTCCAGGACAACGCTCCGCCCCGGCTCGACCTGCCCGGTGTCGTCGCCGCGTATCTGCGCCAGCCGTACGCCGCCCTTCCCCTGGAGCTGCACCTCGAGGTGTGGCCAGACGAAAACAGCGCCGGCGCGCTCGACGTGGTGCTCTCGTTCCGGCGTGACGCCGTCGCCGAGGCCACCGCACTGAAGCTGCTCGAGGGTTTCCACGACCGTCTTGCTCTGATCGCCGCGGGAGCTGCGTCATGACCGACATCACCTTCACCCCTGCCGACGTTGTCGACCCGGAGCTGCACGCCTCCGGCGAGGTGTACCGGCTGTGGCGCTGGATGAGACAGCACGCCCCGGTCCACTGGCACGAACCGGGCGATTTGCCGGGCTTCTGGTCGCTCACCCGGTACGACGACATACGGCAGGTGTACCAGAACCCGGCCGTCTTCAGTTCGGCGCAGGGCGTCCTGCTGCGGCCGACGGATCTGGGGGAGGACCCCGGCAGCGGTCTGACCATGGCCCTGACCGATCCGCCCAGGCACCGTGCCCTGCGCGGGCAGGTGGCCGACCGGTTCAGCGAACGGTGCGCCCGTTCCCTGGCGGGCGAGATGCGCGCCGAGATCCGCTCGGTGGTGACGCGCGCTGTCGAGTCGGGCACCTGCGATGTGGTCCACGACATCGGAGCCCGGCTCTCCAGCCACAACATCGGCAGGCTGCTCGGTGTGGCGCCGGAGGACCGCGAGCGGCTGCTGACCTGGACCACGGAGGCGTTCGAGTCCGGCAAACCCCTCACCAGCCACCTGGAGCTGATGCGCTGTTTCATCGACATGATGTACGCGCGGATGGAGGAGCCCGCGGACGACGCGATGGGCATGTTCGTCAACAACGAGGTGCAGGGCGAGCTGTTGACGGAGACCGAGATCCTGCTGAGCTGCGAGAACCTGGTCGGAGCCGCGGAGAACGCGGGTCTGTCGATGGCCTCGGGGATCCTTGCTCTCGCCGCACATCCGCAGGCGTGGCAGCGGCTCGTACGGGAGCGGGACGGCGAACTCGTCAGGACCGCGGCGGAGGAGGTGCTGCGGTGGACGAGCAGCGCCACGCACAGCATGCGGACGGCCACGGCGGACACGGTCGTCCAAGGCCGGCGCATCGCCGCCGGGGACCGGGTCGTGCTGTGGATCCCCTCGGCCAACCGGGACGAGTCGGTGTTCCCGGAACCCGAACGGTTCGACCTCGGCCGGCAGCCCAACCGCCATCTGGCCCTGGGCACGGGCGAGCACGTCTGTATCGGGAGCACCATGGCCCGCCATCAGATGCGGATGCTCCTGGAGACGCTTGCGGAGCTGGTCGCCGTCATCGAACCGGCCGGAGACGTGAAGCCACTGCGTTCGATCGCGGTGAACGGACCGGCGCACGCCGCCGTGCGCCTCGTCCCCCGCTGAGCGAGGCGGGTTTCACAGCGCCCCTGACTGCGTATTCGCCCGCTTTTGCCGAACGTAAGACGGAAAGATCCCAGCACATCCGCCATAATCGCCCGCCATACCCAGCGGCGGAAAATCACGAGCCTGTACCGCAAACAGACTTGAAGTGTTATTGTCGGAGTCTCGCGAATACCCCGTGGGTGTCGCCCGCGTCTGAGCTCCAGTAAGCAAGTCATCTGATTTTCGAACGCGAAGTATCTGAAATTGGGGACTCCAGGTGAAGACCGCCTTTTTTATCGAGAGCAACATGTTGGACTACGGCCCCGAAGGCATGCGGCTCACCAAGGAAAAGGGTTATCGAACTCATTTCGTCGCCCGCGATCCGTCGGAGTACGCGAAGTTCTCTCCGAACCCGGTCAGCATTGCCGATGCCCACAGCGTGGTCGACACCCATGACCTGGTGAAGCTCATGCATTTCTTCACCGACCACGCGCCGGACGCCGTGATCGCGTTCGACGACTACCGGCTGGTGCAGGCAGCCGTGATCGCGGAGCGGCTCGGCCTGCCACATGCCCCGGTGGACGGCTTGCTCAACTGTCACTTCAAGGACCGTTCCCGCAACTTGACGAAGGGCATTGGACGCTCCGTGGCGGCCGCACGCGTGCCGCTGGACGAGCCGGGCGACGCGTCTCCACTCGGGTACCCGTGTGTGGTGAAACCTGTGGACGACAGTGGCAGTACCGGGGTCCGGGTCTGTTCGTCCGACGACGAGTACCGCGCGGCTCTGCGTACCATCGCCGCCCACCCGGTCAACCTCCGCGGCTACCGCCGCGCACCGTACGCCCTGGTGGAAGAGTTCATCGACGGACCGGAATTCACGGCCGAGCTGATATGGGACGACCGCACCGACGGCTGGCGGTTTCTCGGATTCACCAAGAAGCTGATGGCCGAGCTCCCCTTCCGGGTCGAGCTCGGGGCCATGTTTCCGTACCATTTCGGGACGGCCGAGGAGGATGCTCGCATCGTGCGGGTGGTCGTCGACTGGCTCGCCGCGGTGGGACACCGCCGGGGAGCCGCCCATGTCGAGTTCAAGATCGTCGATGGCGTGCCGGCGCTGATCGAGATCAATCCGAGGCTGGGCGGCGACCAGATCCGGGAGCTGATGCGGCGCACCATCGGGGATGATGTCATCGACTTGTATACGCGTCTGTATCTGGGCCTTCCCCCCGGCGAACCGGTCGGCGACGTCCGCGGCGGCTATGCGACAAGCCTCTATCTGACGCCCCGGCGCACCGGACTGATCACGTCCGTGACGCCCCCGCCCGAACTGCCTGCCGGAATCCTCCGTGCCACCTTCACCTCGGGACCCATGCAGAACAACGGAGTGGTCGACAACGGCGACCGCCTCGGCCATGCCATCTCCTGGGCCGATGAATTCGATGCCTCACTGGCCGTCGCAGAGGCATACCTTTCCCGGGTGGAGGTCGAGTACGCCTGACTCGGCGTGAACGGGAAACCGCCGAAAAATCGGACGGCAAGGAATTAGCTGAGGGGGATTCTTGCTGCATGACTCTATTGTGGACTGTATCGGCAGCACCCCGATGGTCCACTTGAGACGCCTCTTCCCGACGGGACCGCAGGTATTCGCCAAACTCGAAATGCTCAATCCTGCGGGAAGTGTCAAGGACCGTACCGCGCGGCACATCATCGAGACCGGCATGCGCGAGGGCCTATTGCGTCCCGGGGCGCATATCGTCGAGAGCACTTCCGGGAATTTCGGTGTCGCGCTGGCCATGATGTCCCGGATCCACGGCCTGCGCCTCACCCTGGTGGTCGATCCGCACATCACATCCAGCAACCATGCGATTCTGAAAAGCTACGGTGCGCAAGTCGAGATGGTTGACGGTGCGGCAACCGGAGGCAGCTACTTGCCCGCGCGTATCGCGCGGGTGAAAGACATACTGGCCGCCGATCCCGCGGCAGTCTGGATCAACCAGTATGCCAACTCCCTGGGGCCTGAAGCGCATTACCGGAGCACCGCGGAGGAAATAGTCGAGGACCTGCCGGGCGACCCTGACTATCTGGTGGTCGCGGTGAGCACAACTGGCACGTTGAACGGCCTGGCACGCCGGCTGAAGGAGTGCTACGAAGGGCTCCAGGTGATCGCCGTGGATGCCGTCGGATCGGTGGTGTTCGGCAATCCTCCTGGACCGCGCCGACTTCCCGGGATCGGCTCGAGCCGGGTGCCCGAGCTGCTCGACGAGAGCCTGGTCGACCGTGTCGTCGAGGTGACGGACGAGGAATCGATCGAGGCCTGCCATGACTTGTTGTCCAAAGAGGCGATTTTCGCCGGCGGGTCCTCCGGATCGGTCATCGCAGCCATCCGGAAAATCATCCCTTCCCTAGGCCCCGAATCCTCCGTCGTCACTCTCTTCCCCGACCGAGGAGACCGGTACATCGACCTGGTCTACGGCGTGGCAACGTCCGAGGGCCTGCTCGCCGGGACATCGGCCGAAGACGGCGAGTCCCTGGTCGGCGCGAAGGCGGGTTCATGACCGCCCCGACGTGGCGGCGACATGGTGGCCGACACGGAGTCCTCGGCCGGAGCCGGACATCGAAGAAACCGGAGGCGAAGTGATGACTGACCAGACTGCCGCTCGGGCTGACGGGCTGCGCCCTCCGCGCAGCCTCATCTCCCTGCACGACCTGACACCTGAGGAGTTGCGGACGCTCGTCCGTCGCTCCTGCGCCTGGTACGAGAACAGACGCCCCAAGGAGCGCCCTCTGCAGGATCTTGTGGTGGGCACGCTGTTCAGCCACACCTCGACGCGTACCCGGACGGCTTTCACCAGCGGTGCGATACGGCTCGGCGGTACCGTCATCGCCTACGGGCGGAACGACCTGCAACTCGCCACGGGTGAGTCGCTGTCGGACACCGGCCGCATCCTGGGGGGAATGCTCGACGCCCTGGTCGTGAGGAGTTCTGTCGGTGAGGATGATCTGCGCGAGCTCGCCGACGCAGCCTCGATACCCGTCATCAACGCGATGGTGCGCGAAGAACACCCGACCCAGGGCCTCACGGACATCGCCCTCCTCTCCCATCGCTTCGGTTCGCTGCGGGGGCTCCAACTCGTCTATTTCGGCGAGGGGAACAACACGGCCGCGGCCCTTGCACACGGCCTGGCACTGGTCCCCGGAGCCGCCCTGACCCTGGCGACGCCCGCCGGGTACGGGCTCGACCCCGCGGTCCTCGTTCGAGCCCAGCAGACGGCGAAGGAGTGGGGCAGCAAGGTCGTCGAGGTGCACCGGGTCGACGATATCGACGGCGACGCGGACGTCGTCTACACGACTCAATGGCAGACCACCGGGACCAGCAAGAGTGATCCGGACTGGCGGACGGCATTCACGCCGTTCGCCGTCGACGAGCGTCTGATGGCGCGGTGGCCGGATGCCTTCTTCATGCACGACTTGCCGGCCCGCCGGGGCGAGGAAGTCACGAGTGGGGTACTCGACGGGCCCCGGTCGCTGGCCTGGGACCAGGCGCAGATGAAGCTGGCCAGTGCGATGGCCGTACTCGATTGGTGCCTGACCTAGCGCCGCATCAAACAACGTCCGGGCGCGTTGCACTCACCGCTTGAGCCGCTTACGCACCCGCCTGATCCTGGGGGGACCCATGCCACTCGCCGCCCTGAGACGCGTCGCCCGGGAAACCGTCTCCGGCCTGCCCCGGGAGTTCTGGTGGCTGTGGACCAGCACCCTCGTGAACCGGCTCGGCGCCTTCGTCGCCACGTTCATGGCCCTCTACCTCACGCTCGACCGCGGGTATTCGGCTTCGTACGCCGGTCTCGTCGCCTCCCTGCACGGGCTCGGCGGGGTCGTGTCCGCGCTGGGGAGTGGGGTGATGGCCGACCGGCTCGGCAGGCGGCCCACCCTTCTCATCGCCCAGTCCGCCACCGCCGGCTCCATCGCGCTGCTCGGCTTCATGCGCGACCCCGTGGCCATCGCCGCCGTCGCCTTCCTCGTCGGCATGGCCTCCAACGCCTCCCGGCCCGCCATGCAGGCGATGATCGCCGACATCGTCAGGCCCCAGGACCGGGTGCGGGCTTTCTCGCTGCACTTCTGGGCCGTCAACCTCGGCTTCGCCTTCGCCTCAATGGCCGCTGGGTTCATCGCCGAGTCCAGCTATCTCGCCGGGTTCCTCATCGAGGCGGGGATGACGCTGGCGTGCGCGGTCGTCGTCCTCCTCAAGGTGCCCGAGTCCCGGCCCATGCCCAAGGCCGAACAGACAGAGGACGGAGTCAGCCTCGGGACCGTGCTGCGGGACGGGCGGTACATGGCCGCCGTCGGACTGTCCTTCGTCCTCGCCGTCCTCTTCCAGCAGGGCAACGTCGGACTCCCGATCGCCATGGGCCGCGCCGGGTTCACGCCCGCCGACTACGGCCTGGTCATCGCCGTCAACGGCGTCCTGATCGTTGTCCTGCAGATCCCGGTCACGCGCTTCATCGAGCACCGCGATCCGCGCGCATTGATGATCGTCTGCTCGCTCCTCGCGGGGTACGGTTTCGGACTCACCGCCTTCGCCGGGTCGGTCGGCGTCTTCGCGCTCACCGTCTGCGTGTGGACGCTCGCCGAGATCGGCTCCACGCCGACGCAGAGCGTGCTCCTCGTCCGGCTCTCACCCGCTCAGGGGCGTGGACGCTACCAAGGCATGAACACCCTGGCGTGGTCGGCCGCCGCCCTGATCGCCCCGCTCATGTCCGGCACCGTCATCGACCACTTCGGCCCGGAGTGGCTGTGGGGGTTGTGCGCGGTCGTGGGGACCTTGACGGGGATCGGGTACGGCGTCCTGTTGCGGCGACTGCCGGAGGAACCCACGCCGGCCGCGGCGGTTCCGGACGAGGCCGGGCAAGGTCAGGGCCACACCAAGCAGTACGGCTGATGCCCCGCCTCGTGCAGCCGGTGGCTGAAGTCCTGCCACTCGTGCAGCAGCCGGTAGACCGTGAAGGCGTCGCGGGGGCCGCCGCGGTCGGGGACGGTGGACCAGATGAAGGCGGCGGCACCGACCGCTTCCTCGCCGACGCCGCGGAGCGGGTCGACGGCGGTCATGGGGAGCCTGACCACGGCGTAGTCGGGGTGGAGGACGACGAGTTCGAGCGGGGGCACCCTGTGGAGGGGGACGCCTTCGATGCCGGTGAGGACCATCGCGGCCACCGTCTCCGGCTTGATCTTGGTGAACATGCCATGGCCGAGCTCGTCGCCGCCGAGCTCCTCGGGGCGCATGGAGATGGGGACCCGGGCGGCGGTCGCGCCGTCGGGCGCGCCGAAGTACTTGTACGTCACCCCCATACGGCCGCTCCCGCTTCTGCGTGCGCCGCTCGCGTCCCCGCGCCTATGGCGTCCAGGGCGGGCGCGCTCGGGACCTCGATCGTCGGTCCCTTCACCCAGTTCGCCACCGCGATGCATATCTCCACCCGACCACTCGCGGCACCTGCCGCGCAACCCGATCATCGTGTCAGAGACCTCCCCCGCGCCAGTCGCGTGAAACGCCCGGCGGCAGTTCTTAGTCAGCCTCTGACAACATGGCGTGCGTGAGCTATTCGTACGCAGCACCAGTTTCGCAGACGCTTTTCGATCGCGCGGCCGTCGTGACGCCTGGCGGCGTGAATTCTCCCGTGCGGGCGTTCCGCGCCGTGGGTGGTACGCCCCGCTTCATGGTGTCCGGTACCGGTCCGTACCTCACCGATGCCGACGGGCGGGAGTACGTCGACCTCGTGTGTTCATGGGGACCGATGATCCTCGGCCATGCGCACCCCGAGGTCACGGCGGCGGTGCAGGCGGCCGTGGCGCGGGGGACCTCGTTCGGGACGCCGGGGGAGGGGGAGGTCGCGCTCGCCGAGGAGATCGTGGCGCGGGTCGGGCCCGTGGACCAGGTGCGCCTGGTCTCCTCGGGGACCGAGGCGACGATGTCGGCGATCCGGCTGGCGCGCGGGTTCACCGGGCGGGCGAAGGTGATCAAGTTCGCGGGCTGCTACCACGGGCATGTGGACGCGCTGCTCGCCGCGGCGGGGTCCGGGGTGGCCACCTTCGGGCTGCCGGACACGCCGGGGGTGACGGGCGCGCAGGCCGGGGAGACCGTGGTGCTGCCGTACAACGACCTGGACGCGGTGCGGGCCGCCTTCGCCGCGCACCCGGACGAGATCGCGTGTGTGATCACCGAGGCGTCGCCGGGCAACATGGGCGTGGTGCCGCCGCTGCCGGGGTTCAACGCGGGGCTGAAGGAGCTGTGCGCCGAGCACGGCGCGCTGTACATCTCGGACGAGGTCATGACCGGCTTCCGGGTCTCGAAGGCCGGGTGGTACGGGATCGACGGGGTCGAGCCCGACCTGATGACCTTCGGCAAGGTCATGGGCGGCGGCTTCCCGGCCGCGGCGTTCGGCGGGCGCGCGGATGTCATGGCGCGGCTCGCCCCGGCCGGCCCCGTCTACCAGGCGGGCACCCTGTCCGGGAACCCGGTCGCCACGGCGGCGGGCCTGGCGCAGCTGCGGCTGCTGGACGAGGCGGCGTACGCGGTGGTGGACGCGGCGTCCGCGCGGCTGCGGGCGCTGGTGACGGAGGCGCTGGCCAAGGAGGGGGTCGAGCACCGGGTGCAGGCCGCCGGAAACATGTTCTCGGTGTTCTTCACCGGGGGCGAGGTCACCGACTACGAGAAGGCCAAGGCGCAGCAGGCGTACCGGTTCACGGGCTTCTTCCACTCGATGCTGTCCCAGGGCGTCTACCTCCCGCCGTCCGCCTTCGAGTCGTGGTTCCTGTCCACGGCGCATGACGAGCGGGCGCTGGAGCGGGTGGCGGAGGCTTTGCCGGGGGCGGCGCGGGCCGCCGCCGAGGCGACTGAATGATGGGCCCTATGACCCCTATGACGAAGAGCGACAACGAGATCACCGTCGTGCATGTGATGCGGCACGGCGAGGTGGAGAACCCCAAGGGTGTGCTGTACGGGCGGCTGCCCGGGTACCACCTCTCGGACCTCGGCCGCCGGATGGCCGACCGGGTCGCCGAGCACCTGGCCGAGCGCGACATCACCCATGTCGTGGCCTCGCCGCTGGAGCGGGCGCAGGAGACGGCGGCGCCGATCGCCAAGGCACACGGTCTGGACGTGGGCACCGACCAGCGGCTGATCGAGGCGGCGAACGTCTTCCAGGGGAAGACCTTCGGCGTGGGCGACGGCGCGCTGCGCAGACCGGCCAACTGGAAGTACCTCACCAACCCCTTTCGCCCCTCCTGGGGCGAGCCCTACATCGACCAGGTCGTGCGGATGATGGCGGCCGTCGGCGTGGCGCGGGACGCCGCGCGCGGGCACGAGGCGGTCTGCGTCAGCCATCAGCTGCCGATCTGGATCGTGCGCAGCTTCGTGGAGCGGCGGCGGCTGTGGCACGACCCGCGCAAGCGGCAGTGCACCCTGGCCAGCCTCACCACCTTCACCTATCGCGGCGACAAGATCGTCTCGGTCGGCTACAGCGAGCCGGCCCGCGATCTGGTCCCGGCGCATCTGCTCGCGGGCGCCAAGCCGGTGAAGGGCGCCCCGGCGCCCTCCAAGGGGTACGGCGCATAACCGGCGTGTAATGGAACGGAGACAGCGCGTCGACCATTCAATTCGGTGGCGCTGATTCGGGAACCTCAGTATTCGCTTCGCCATCTCAACGGGCGTCCGCGGGACCTGGCGGGCGTCGGACGCCGGTTACGGCGAGAGCGAATTGAGGACACGATGCGGGAGATCAGCCGGAGGGGGATTCTCGGTCTGGGAGCGGGAGCGGTGGCGTCGCTGGCCGTCGCCGGCTGCTCCTCGTCATCGGGTTCCGGCTTCACACCCCGGCCGGGCAGGACGACGCAGGCGCGGCCGACGCTCCGGCCGATCGGTGACGGCTCGACCGCGCACTCCGGGAAGCAGCCGCACCAGCCGCCCGCGCCGGAGCGGCTGGAGCCGGGTCAGAAGCCGCCGCAGTTCGTGGTCTTCTCCTGGGACGGGGCGGGGGAGGTCGGCAACGGCCTCTTCCCGCGGTTCCGCAAGCTCGCCAAGGACCACGGCGCGGCCATGACCTTCTTCCTCTCCGGGCTGTACTGCCTGCCGGAGTCGAAGAAGAGCCTGTACCGGCCGCCGAACAACCCGGTCGGCGCCTCCGACATCGGCTATCTCACCGATGACCACGTCCGGATGACCTTGGAGAACGTGCGCGAGGCGTGGCTGGAGGGCCATGAGATAGGCACCCACTTCAACGGCCACTTCTGCAGCGGGACCGGCACGGTCGCCAACTGGACGCCCGCGCAGTGGCGGTCCGAGATCGACCAGGCTGTGTCCTTTGTCACAAAGTGGCGGACGAACACCGGCTTCAAGGACCTCGAGCCGCTGCCCTTCGACTACCGCAAGGAGCTCGTCGGCGGCCGCACCCCGTGTCTGCTCGGCCAGGACAACCTGCTGCCGACCGCCCGGGAGCTCGGCTGGCGCTATGACGCGAGCTCGCCCGGCGGCACTCAGGTGTGGCCGACGAAGAAGCAGGGCATCTGGGACTTCCCGCTGCAGCAAATACCCTTCCCCGGGCATTCCTTCGAAGTCCTGTCGATGGACTACAACATCCTGGCCAACCAGTCCCGGAATTCGACGAATGCCCCGCCGGCCAACTACCCGGGCTGGCGCCGGCAGGCATCCCAGGCGTACATAGCCGGATTCCAGCGGGCCTACGAGTCGAACCGCGCTCCCTTCTTCATCGGCAATCACTTCGAGAAGTGGAACGGCGGCATTTATATGGACGCCGTCGAGGAGGCGTTCAAGCACATCGCGGACGAAAAGCGGAAGGATGTCCGGCTGGTGTCCTTCCGGCAGCTCACGGACTGGATGGACGCCCAGGACCCCCAGGTCCTCGCGCACCTGCGCACGCTCGGCGTGGGTCAGCAGTGGAGCGCCGCGGCCGCCTGAGCGGGCGAGCCGGCGAGGCCGGGAACGGGGCCGAGGGGGGTGCCGAAGATCCCCGAAAGGCGCATGCGAAACTTTTCACATGAGTGCCTGCCGCGCCCCTCGGCGCCTCGCGACCCGCCGTCGCGCAACCGTGCTGGCCACCGGAGCCGCGGTTGCCGCGCTGACTCTGTCCGCCTGTGGCGCGGGCGGCACGTCGGGCGGCTCCAGCGACACCAAGTTCATCCAGGGCAAGGGCGGCGTGGACACCGTCGCCAAGGGCGACCGCAAGCACGCCCCCGAGCTGACGGGCAAGACCCTCGACGGCGGCAAGCTCGATCTCGCCGACTACAAGGGCAAGATCGTCGTGATCAATGTCTGGGGCTCGTGGTGCACGCCCTGCCGGGCCGAGGCGCCCAACCTCGTCAAGGTCGCGAAGGACACCGAGGCGGACGGGGTGCGGTTCGTGGGGATCAACACCCGTGACCCGGACCCCGCCAACGCGATCCAGTTCGAGAAGGAATTCAAGGTCGACTACCCGAGCCTGTACGACCCGATCGGCAAGCTCATGCTGCGCTTCCCCAAGGGCAGCCTCAATCCGCAGGCCATCCCCACGACCATCGTCCTGGACCGGGAAGGCCGGATCGCGGCGCGCGCGCTCACCCCGCTCAGCGAGGAGAGCCTGCGCAAGATGCTCAAGCCGCTGATCGAGGAGAAGTGACGCCGTGAGCATCCTGGCCGCCGCCGTCCCCGGCGCCAATGAGACCGTCCTGAACGGGGCGCTGCTGCTGGCGCTGCCGGTCGCCGTCTTCGGCGGCCTGGTCTCCTTCTTCTCCCCCTGCGTCCTGCCGCTGGTGCCCGGCTATATGTCGTATGTCACAGGCGTCACCGGTACGGATCTGGGCGAGGCCAAGCGCGGCCGGATGCTGGCTGGCGCCTCCCTCTTCGTGCTCGGCTTCACGGCCGTCTTCGTCTCCGCCGGTGCGCTCTTCGGCAACTTCGGCTGGACGCTGCAGGAGCACAAGGAAACCCTCTCCAAGGTGCTCGGGGTCATCACGATCGTCATGGGCCTCGCTTTCATGGGGATGCTGAAGGGCTTCGGGCAGCGGGAGTTCCGCTTCCATATGAAGCCCGGGATGGGCCTGGTGGGCGCGCCGTTGCTGGGCGCCCTGTTCGGCGTGGGCTGGACCCCGTGCCTGGGCCCCACGCTCTCCGCCGTCAACGTCCTGGCGATGCAACAGGCGAGCGCGGGGCGCGGTGCCCTGCTGATGGTCGCGTACTGCCTCGGTCTCGGGCTGCCGTTCATCGCCGTGGCCATCGCCTACCGGCGCATGCTCGGCGCGTTCGGCTGGGTCAAGCGGCACTACGTCTGGGTGATGCGGATCGGCGGCGGCATGCTGGTCGCCCTCGGGGTGCTGCTGCTCACAGGTATCTGGGACAGCATGATGGGCGAGATGCAGGCCTGGGCCTTGCGCTTCAACGTTGGGATCTGATCGATGTCCACCACCGATACCGACACCGCCACCGGCAGCGCCGCCGAGGACAACGCCGCCGAGGACAACGCCGCCGAACCCGCCGACGAGCGCGAGCTCGGCGCGGCGGGGGCGCAGCTGTCCACGGCCCCCGCCGAGGAGATCAGCGTCCCCTCGATGGGGCCGATCGGCTGGGCCCGGTGGTTCTGGCGGCAGCTGACCTCGATGCGGGTGGCGCTGCTGCTGCTCTTCCTGCTGTCGCTCGGCGCGATCCCCGGGTCGCTGGTCCCGCAGACGGGCATCGACCCGGTCAAGGTGCAGAACTTCAAGCAGCAGCACGAGACGCTCGCGCCGATCTACGAGAAGCTGGGGCTCTTCCAGGTCTACAGCTCGGTGTGGTTCTCGGCGATCTACATCCTCCTGTTCGTCTCGCTGATCGGCTGCATCATCCCGCGCACCTGGCAGTTCACCGGCCAGCTGCGCAGCCGCCCGCCGGGCGCCCCGCGCCGGCTGACCCGGCTGCCCGCGTACACCACCTGGCGGACCGACGCCGAGCCGGAGCGGGTGCTGGAGGCCGCCCAGCGGATCATGAAG
Organism: Streptomyces sp. LZ34; assembly: GCF_053890475.1. Lineage (NCBI taxonomy): Bacteria > Bacillati > Actinomycetota > Actinomycetes > Kitasatosporales > Streptomycetaceae > Streptomyces > Streptomyces sp. LZ34. The sequence goes on along the minus strand of NZ_CM132680.1, from coordinate 5,913,449 downwards.
CGGCGCCGCTTCCGGACCCATACGGTCGGTGACGCGGTGGCCTCCGAGAAGGGCTATCTGCGCGAGGCGGGCAACCTCCTGTTCCATATCGCGCTGATCGTGATGCTGGTGGCCTTCGCCGTCGGGCAGCTGTACAAGGCCGAGGGCGGCAAGCTGATCGTCGAGGGCGACGGCTTCTCCAACAACCTGACGCAGTACGACGACTTCAAGTCCGGCACCCTCTTCGACAAGAACCACCTCGCTCCCTTCGGCTTCCAGCTGGACCGCTTCACGGCGACCTACGAGCGCAGCGGCCCGCAGAAGCGCACCCCCCGCACCTTCCGCGCCGATGTCACCTACTGGGAGGGCGCGGACGGCAAGGAACACAAGACCTCGATCAAGGTCAATGAGCCCCTGGAGGTCGCGGGCTCCAAGGTCTACCTGCTCGGCCACGGCTACGCCCCGATCGTCACGGTCCGCGACGGGCAGGGCAAGGTCGCGTTCCGCGGCGCCGTGGCCTCGCTGCCGATCGACGGGGTCAACCTCACCGAGAACGTGGTGATCAAGGTCCCGGACTACCGCGACAAGAACAACAAGAAGGACCAGATCGGCTTCCAGGGCCAGTTCGTGCCGACCCTCGACCTGAGCACGGGCACGATGTTCTCCCAGTTCCCGGCGCTGGACAATCCGGCGCTCATCCTGACCGCCTACCGCGGCAGCCTGGGTGTCGACGGCGGGGTCCCGCAGAACGTCTACCAGCTCGACACGTCGCGGATGAAGCAGTTCAAGGAGTCCGACGGGTCGGCCTTCGCGAAGGCGCTCAAGGTGGGCGACTCCATGAAGCTCCCGAACGGCGCCGGGACCCTGAAGTTCGAGGGCATCAAGACCTGGGCCACCTTCCAGATCTCCACCCGCCCGGGCAACGACTACGCGCTCGTGGGCGCCGTCGCCGCGCTGATCGGCCTCGCCGCCTCCCTGTTCATCCAGCGCCGCCGGGTGTGGGTCCGCGCGGTGACCGGAGCCGACGGCGTCACCGTCATCGAGATGGCGGGGCTCGGCCGCAGCGAGTCCGCCAAACTTCCCGAAGAACTCGCCGACCTCGCCGTGGCCCTTCAGTCCGAGGCCCCGCCCGCGCCGGACCCCGAGACCGACACCGCACAACCCGCTGATCCTGCCGAAGGAGCGCGCGCGTGAACCTCGCTGCCGAAACCAACGAGAGCCTGGCCCATTTCAGCAATGTGCTGATCTACTCGGCCATGGCGGTCTACACCCTCGCCTTCCTCGCCCATATCGCCGAGTGGGTGTTCGGCAGCCGCAGCGCCGTCGGCCGCACCGCCGCCGCCATCACCGCCGACTCCACCGCCTCCGCCTCGTCCAGGGCCTCCGTGCGGGTCGCCCAGGGCGGCGGCACCGCCGTCCTCGAACGCCCCAAGATCGTCACCCGCTCGGCCGCGGGCACCCGCGACGTCCCCGACGGGCCCGGCGCCGCGGGCGGCACCGAACAGGGCGATCTGTACGGCCGGATCGCCGTCGGCCTCACCGTGCTCGCCTTCCTGATGCACGCCGGCGCCGTGCTGACCCGCGCCCTGTCCGTACAGCGCGCCCCCTGGGGCAACATGTACGAGTTCTCCACGACCTTCGCCATGGTCGCGGTCGGTGCGTATCTCACCCTCCTCGTGCTGAAGAAGAACGTGCGCTGGATCGGGCTCCCCCTGGTCACCACGGTCCTCCTCGACCTCGGTCTCGCTGTCTCTGTCCTTTACACCGACAGCGCCCAGTTGGTTCCCGCCCTCCACTCGTACTGGCTGTGGATCCACGTCAGCTGCGCGATCATCTCCGGCGCCTGCCTCTACATCGGCGCCGTCTCCACGCTGCTCTACCTCTTCCGCGACCGGCACGAGGAGAAGCTCGCCAAGGGCGAGCAGCCCGGCCGCTTCGCGTCCGTCCTGGAGCGGCTGCCCGCGGCCGGCACCCTCGACAAGTTCGCGTACCGCATCAACGCCACGATCTTCCCGCTGTGGACCTTCACGATCATCGCGGGCGCGATCTGGGCCGAGGCCGCCTGGGGCCGCTACTGGGGCTGGGACCCCAAGGAGGTCTGGTCCTTCATCACCTGGGTCGCCTACGCCTGCTACCTGCACGCCCGCGCCACCGCCGGCTGGAAGGGCCGCAAGGCCGCCTACCTCGCGCTGATCGCCTTCGGCTGCTACCTCTTCAACTACTACGGCGTCAACATCTTCATCAGCGGCAAGCACTCCTACGCCGACGTCTGAACCGCCGTCGCCCATATGGGTGAAAGCCAGATGCCCCCCGATCCAGACCGGGGGGCATCTTCACTTCGGTGACTCGTCAGGCGACTGTGAGCTCGGCGGATCAGCATACGGAGCGTGACCAGGGGGAGTGGTGCGATATGGATGAGTTTCTGGTGGAATTCTGCCGAAGTGGGATATTCGGTCCTCTGGTTTTGGGAATGTCACCACCGGACGTGGTGCAACGGATCGGGGAGCCCAGAAGAATCAAGAACGGGCAGGGCGATGATTGCTTCCAGCGGTACCGCTACTGTCCGGTTGAACTCAGCAAGAGCCGCTACTCTCCGCTTGAACTCAGTATGAGGTGTTTCAGTAGGGGATCCAGGACCCGGCGTGGGGCTGGACTGGACCTTGTACTCGCCGGCATCAGCCTCACATTCAGCGGCGATGAACCGCTGATCCTGCCTGAGGCGATCACGCGGAGGCCCATTGCGTCTGCCGCATCGCTGCAGCTGGCGGAAGCACACCGCCTCCTCGCAGAGCGCGGCGTCGAAATGACCCGCGACCACGAACAAGTGCTGAGGCGGCCCCTCAACGAAGCGCTCGTCAGGGTGGTCAGCGATAGGGACGGGTTCGTGTCGCAGATGGGCCTCGGCTGGTGGCCCAGGCCCGGCGGCTGGTTCTACTCCGAAGAGAACGAGGCGGGAAGCTGGGTAAGTGGTCCCCCCGGGCCGTAGCGCCAGCGCGGGGACCTCGCCCTGAGGGACCTCGACCTCGCGTCTCAAGTGACCCGTCCGACGGCGCCCTTGCCGATGGCCTTCAGCACGGGCGGGGCGGCGCTTCCGAGTAGGTACAAGGCGCGATTCGCGGTCATGGCGGGCCCACCGGCCCGTACGCCTCTTCGTGTCGCCCTTGAGGGTTATTCGTTCGCGTCCCCCGAACCCTCGTTGTTCTTGCGGCGCAGCTCTTCCTCGCGGCGGCGCAGGTCCGCCTCCCAGTCCTTGAGCAGCTCCTCGTCCTTCTTGGGCTCCTCCTCGTTCTCCTCGCGGAGGGACTTGAGGAACTCGGGGTTGTCGTCCGGGGCGATCCACTGCTGCCGAGGCCCGGGCGAGGAACCGCGGCCGCCGGCGGCGCCCGCGACCGCGGTCCGGTTCTTGCCCGCCACCAGCCAGGCGATCGGGCCGATCAGCACCTCGCCGAAGAGCAGCACGATGATCACCCAGACCACCTTGGGGAGGTGGCGCACTTCCTCTTCGGGCGTGTTCAGGCAGTCGATGAAGGCGTAGATCCACAGCGCCAGGATGAGCAGGAAGGGCAGATACCTGAGCATGATGGCCGGTCCCCGGGGAACGATGGTGGGCCGTGCGTGGCCCCATGACGGGTCCAGGGTAGTGCGTACCGGATACTGGAACGCATGGCTTATGACGATCTTCGCTCCTTTCTGCGGGCGCTCGACCGCGAAGGAGACCTCAGGCGCATCAAGGCCGAAGTCGACCCGTATCTGGAGATCGGGGAGATCGTCGACCGGGTGAACAAGTCGGGCGGCCCGGCCCTGCTCTTCGAGAACGTCAAGGGCTCGTCGATGCCGCTGGCGATGAACGTCTACGGCACCGATCGCCGCCTCCTGAAGGCCCTTGGGCTCGCCTCGTACGAGGAGATCGGCGAGAAGATCGGCGGGCTGGTCAAGCCGGAGCTGCCACAGGGCTTCGGCGGGCTGCGCGAGGCGTTCGGGAAGCTCGGCGCCGTGGCGCACGTGCCGCCGAAGAAGGTGAAGGACGCGCCCGTGCAGGAGGTGGTGCTCACGGGCGAGGACGTCGACCTGGAGGCGCTGCCCGCGCTGTTCACCTGGCCCGAGGACGGCGGGTCCTTCTTCAACCTCGGCCTGACCCACACCAAGCACCCCGAGACCGGGGCCCGGAACCTGGGCCTGTACCGGCTGCAGCGCCACGACCGCCGCACCATCGGCATGCACTGGCAGATCCACAAGGACAGCCGCAACCACTACCAAGTGGCCGCCAGGCGCGGCGAGAAGCTGCCGGTGGCGATCGCCTTCGGGGCGCCGCCCGCCGTGACGTACGCCGCGACCGCGCCGCTGCCCGGCGACATCGACGAGTACCTCTTCGCGGGCTTCGTCAAGGGCCGGCGGGTCGAGATGGTCGACTGCAAGACGGTGCCGCTGCAGGTCCCGGCGCATGCGGAGGTGGTCGTCGAGGGCTGGCTGGAGCCCGGGAAGACGCTGCCCGAGGGGCCGTTCGGCGACCACACCGGCTTCTACACCCCGCAGGAGCCCTTTCCGGCGCTCACCATCGACTGTGTGACGATGCGGCGGCGCCCGCTGCTTCAGTCGATCGTGGTGGGCCGTCCGCCGACCGAGGACGGGCCGCTGGGGCGGGCGACGGAGCGGTTCTTCCTCCCGCTGCTCAAGATCATCATCCCGGACATCGTGGACTACCACCTCCCGGAGTCGGGCGGCTTCCACAACTGCGCGATCGTCTCCATCGAGAAGAAGTACCCGAAGCACGCCCAGAAGGTGATGCACGCCATCTGGGGCGCGCACATGATGTCGCTGACCAAGCTGATCGTCGTGGTGGACGCCGACTGCGACGTCCACGATCTGCACGAGGTGTCCTGGCGGGCGCTGGGCAACACCGACTACGCCCGCGACCTGACCGTCGTCGAGGGCCCGGTGGACCACCTCGACCACGCCTCGTACCAGCAGTTCTGGGGCGGCAAGGCGGGCATCGACGCCACGGCGAAGTGGCCCGAGGAGGGCTATACGCGCGACGGCGGCTGGCCGCGCATGGTCGAGTCCGACCCCGGGACGGCCGCGAAGGTGACCCGCCGCTGGCAGGAGTACGGACTGTGAGCGCTGATTCCGCGACCCCCGGCATCCTCGGCCCCGGGTCCGCACCGCCCGGCCGCGTCCGCGCCTTTCTGCGGCTGGTGATGATCGAGCACTCGGTCTTCGCGCTGCCCTTCGCCTACATCGCCTCGCTGACCGCGATGCAGCTGTGGGACGGCACGGTCCACTGGCTGCGGCTGCTGCTGGTGACGGTCGCGATGGTGGGCCTGCGGACCTTCGCCATGGCCTGCAACCGGATCATCGACCGGGAGATCGACGCCCGCAATCCGCGCACCGCGGGGCGCGAGCTGGTCACCGGCGCCGTGCCCGTGCGCTCCGCCTGGATCGGCGCGCTGGTCGCGCTCGCCGTCTTCCTCGGCTCGGCCGCGCTGCTGGGCCCGCTGTGCCTGGCCCTGGCGCCGGTCGCGGTCGCCCCGATGGTGATCTATCCGTACGGGAAGCGCTTCACGAACTTCCCGCACGCGATCCTCGGCCTCGCCCAGGCGATGGGCCCGGTCGGGGCCTGGATCGGGGTCACGGGGGAGTGGTCCTGGGACGCGGTGATCCTCGGGCTCGCGGTCGGCATCTGGATCGGCGGCTTCGACCTGATCTACGCCTGTCAGGACGTGGCCGCCGACCGGGCCCACGGGGTGAAGTCGGTGCCGGCCCGCTTCGGCATCGCGGGGGCGCTGTACGGGGCGCGCGTCTGCCATGCCGTCACCACGCTGCTGCTGGGCTGGTACGGGCTGGCCACCGGCGCCGGGTTCTTCTTCTGGCTCGGGCTGGTGATCGTGGCGGCGGCGTTCTGGTACGAGCACTCGGTCGTGCGGCCCGGCGATCTGTCCCGGCTGAACCGTGCCTTCTTCACGGTCAACGGCTTCGTCGGCATCGCGCTGTTCTGCTGCGCGCTGCTCGACCTGCTGGTGCGGGGACTGAGCCTGTGAGACCCGCCGGTTAGGCTCGTCGTGTGGAGCCGCCGCACGAGCCGTACGGGCCGCACAGACAGCCGTACAGGCCGCACGAGGAAGTGAGCCGGCGCCGGCCTTGGGTGGTCGGTGTCTCCGGCGCGTCCGGGACGCCGTACGCCGCCTCCGTACTGCGCGCGCTGCTGTCCGCGGGGGAGGCCGTCGACCTGGTGGTCAGCCGGGCCTCGCGGCTGACGCTGCTGGACGAGACGGGGATCTCTTTCCGGGACGCGCACTGGCGGGAGGACCTCGGCCGCTGGCTGGCGCGCGGCGCGGACGGCACGCCCGACGCCTTCGAGGCGCGGGTGGACGTGGCGGACGTACGCCACTGGGCGGCCGGGGATCTGGCCGCGGGCCCGTCCTCCGGCAGCTACGGCGTCAAGGGAATGCTGATCGTCCCGGCGAGCACCGCGTGTGTGGCGGGGGTGGCGCTCGGCCTGTCGAAGGACCTGCTGCAGCGGTCGGCGAGCGTGACGCTCAAGGAGCGGCGCCCGCTCGTCGTCGCGGTGCGGGAGGCGCCGCTGAGCGGCCAGACCCTCAGACACCTGGTCGCGCTGGACGAGGCGGGCGCGGTCGTGGTGCCCGCCTCGCCCGCGTTCTACGCGGGTGCGACCCACATCCAGGATCTGGTGGACTTCGTGGCGGGGCGGGTGCTGGACGCGGCGGGGGTGCCGCACAAGCTGTACCGCCGGTGGGAGGGGGAACTCCGGGGCGGGGCCGGGGGCGTGTAGCGGGCCGCACCCGCAAGTTTTAGAGGACGTGATGCCTCTATACCTTAGATTATGCGTGTAAACTTGCTGTATCTTTGAATAATGGAAGGCGCACGGCATATGGACGCGGTGGATAGGCAGCTCATCCAGGCCCTGCGGGAGAACGGGAGGGCCTCGTACGCGGAGCTCGGCCGGCTCGTCGGCCTGTCCGGACCCAGCGTCACGGACCGGATCAACCGCCTGGAGGCGGCCGGGGTGATCACCGGCTACCGCGCGACCGTCGACGCCGCGTCCCTCGGCCTCGGGGTGACCGCCCTCATCGGCATCCAGCTCTCCGACGCCGCCGACCACGAGGAGGTGGCGGGGCGGCTGCGCGAGCTGGCCGAGATCGAGGACTGCTGGTTCATCGCGGGCGACGACTCGTACATGCTCAAGGTGCGCGGCTCGGACGTGGACGGGCTGGAGCGGACCATCCGGCGGCTGTCCGGCACCAAGGGCGTCGCCCGTACGCGTACCACGATCGTGCTCTCCACGAAGTGGGAGAACCGGGTCGGGGAATTGCCCGACGACGTCAAGGCGTAGTCTCAGGAAGGCCACTTAAGCAGAGGCCTACATAAGCAGACGTATGGCAGACGTATGGGAGGCGGCCGCATGACTGCGTCTATCGAAGATGCGGGTCTCAAGCGCGAACTGGAGGAGAAGGTCCGCGCCGGAGAGCGGCTGTCGCGCGAGGACGGCATCGCGCTGTACGCCTGCGACGACCTGGCATGGCTGGGCGGGCTGGCCCATGAGGTGCGCACCCGCAAGAACGGCGACGTGGTCCACTTCAACGTCAACCGCCACCTCAACATGACCAATGTGTGCACCGCCTCGTGCGCGTACTGCTCCTTCCAGCGCAAGCCGGGCGAGAAGGACGCGTACACCATGCGCATCGAGGAGGCCGTCCGCCTCGCCAAGGCGATGGAGAACGAGAACCTCACCGAGCTGCACATCGTCAACGGCCTGCACCCCACCCTCCCCTGGCGCTACTACCCGCGGTCGCTGAAGGCGCTGAAGGAAGCCCTTCCGCAGGTGTCCCTGAAGGCCTTCACCGCCACCGAGATCCACCACTTCGAGAAGATCTCCGGGCTGCCGGCCTCGGAGATCCTCGACGAGCTGATCGACGCCGGCCTGGAGTCGCTCACCGGCGGCGGGGCGGAGATCTTCGACTGGGAGGTCCGGCAGCACATCGTCGACCACGAGACCCACTGGGAGGACTGGTCGCGCATCCACCGGCTGGCGCACGAGAAGGGCCTCAAGACCCCGTGCACCATGCTGTACGGGCATGTCGAGGAGCACCGGCACCGGGTGGACCACGTGCTGCGGCTGCGCGAGCTTCAGGACGAGACCGGCGGGTTCCAGGTCTTCATCCCGCTGCGCTACCAGCACGACTTCGTGGACATGAAGGACGGCAAGGTCCGCAACCGGCTACAGGCCAGGACCACCATGGCCACCGGCGCGGAGGCGCTGAAGACCTTCGCCGTCTCCCGTCTGCTGTTCGACAACATCCCCCATGTGAAGGTCTTCTGGGTGATGCACGGCGTACGGACCGCGCAGCTCGCGCTCAACCACGGCGCGGACGACATGGACGGCTCGGTCGTCGAGTACAAGATCACGCACGACGCCGACAACTACGGCACGCCGAACAAGCTGACCCGGGACGATCTGCTGGAGCTGATCCGGGACGCGGGATTCCGGCCGGTGGAGCGGAACACCCGCTACGAGACCATCCGCGAGTACGAGGGGCCGGACCCGGCCCGGCGCGAGGCACCGCAGCCCATGCGCGTCTGACGCGGGCGCCATTGGTGCCTCCGGCGCCCGCGCCGGACGGTGTCTGACGGCCGCCGGGGCGGGTACTCACCGTCGTATGGCCAAGGCTGTCGCCGGGGCCGCGCACGACCCCGAGGACGCGTACACCGCCGAACCCTTCGTGCCGCGCGGCGCCGACCTGGCCGCGCTGCGCGAGGCGGCCGCGGGGTGCCGCGGCTGCCCGCTGCACCGCGAGGCGACCCAGACCGTGTTCGGCACCGGGGACCCGGGCGCCCGCGTCCTGCTGGTCGGGGAACAGCCTGGCGACCAGGAGGACCGGCAGGGGCGCCCGTTCGTCGGGCCCGCGGGCAAGGTGCTGATGCGGGCCCTGGACGAGGCGGGCATCCACCCGACCGAGGCGTACGTCACCAACGCCGTCAAGCACTTCAAGTTCGGCCACCTCCCCGGGCGCGGCAAACGGCGCATCCACAAGCCGCCGAGCCTGCGCGAGATCACCGCCTGCCGGCCGTGGCTGACCGCGGAGCTGTATCTGATCGACCCCGAGGTGATCGTGGCGCTGGGCGCGACGGCCGGGAAGGCGCTGCTCGGCTCCTCCTTCCGGGTCACCAAGCAGCGCGGGATGCTGCTGCCCGTCCCCGAGGAGGGGGCGCGGGAGTGCGTGGTCGCCACCATCCACCCCTCCGCCGTGCTGCGCGCCGATGACCGGGAGGCGGCCTACCAGGGGCTGGTCTCGGATCTCAGGGTCGTCGCGGAGGCCCTGGGACGTCCGTGATTCACTGGATGGGCAGGACTTCCCAGCAGAAAGAAGACGGCCGTGTCTTTCAAGCCGAGCGCGACGTTCCGTTACACCGCCATGCGCGCGGGGATCTTCGTGAGCTGCTTCCTGGTGATGTGGGGCCTGGTGTACGTCCGGGTGCTGCCCTCCGGACTCGGCGGCTCCAACCTCTTCTGGGTGGCGCTGCTGGCCCTGGTCGTCTCGGCGCCGCTGAGCTTCGTTCTGCTGCGCAAGCAGCGCGACGAGATGGCGGTGCAGGTCGCGGAGCGGGTGGATCGCGCCAAGGAGCGGCTCGCGGCGAACCAGAGCCAGGAAGACGGCGTCTGAGCTCGGCTGAGCCCCGCCTTCGTCCCACTGCCCTGTAACACTCCCCTGTAACACTCCTCACACACCTCCGACGCCCCGTCGGTCAGCCCCCGCTGACCGGCGGGGCGTTGCTTGTTCTCGCTCCTCGTGTGTAAAAGCCTGGCTATGGGGAACTCAAAGCCGGGGTGTTAATGTTTTTGTCATGACGACAGCAGCCGCGCCCCGATTCCCCATGAGCGTCCCGCTCGTGGCGCGCCTGCACATCGATCTCTGCCGCTGCCGGTCAGCGGCCTGTCGCCGCCGCTGACCCGCTCCCTCGTTCCAGCGGCCGGAGATCCCGTACGGACTCCTGGCTTCCCCTGACCTCGCTTGACTTCCTCTGCCTTCCCCTGCCTTCGGAGTGTGTCCGTTGTCATCCGTCCCCGAGACGTCGTCCAAGACGTCCTCCATACGTCTGCCCAAGGTGCCGTTCTGGGCGCAGATCCTGCTGGGCCTGGTCCTCGGCGTGGCCCTCGGCTGGGCCGCCCGCAGCGGTGACGTCAGCTGGCTGGTCACCACCCTCGACAAGATCGGCTCGATCTTCGTCCAGCTGCTGAAGCTCGCCGTCGCCCCGCTGGTCTTCTTCGCGATCCTGATCTCGATCACCAACCTGCGGAACGTCAACAACGCCGCACGCCTCGCGACCCGCACCCTGCTGTGGTTCATGGCGACCTCGCTGATCGCGGTGGCCATCGGCCTGGCGATCGGCCTGCTCACCAACCCCGGCTCGGGCACCGGCCTCACCCCGCAGGACGGCTCCAAGCCCGACCACGCGGGCTCCTGGCTGGACTTCCTCACCGGCATCGTGCCGACCGACGTCATCACGCCGTTCACCGAGCTGAACGTCCTGCAGATCGTCTTCATGGCCGCCGTCGCGGGCGTCGCCGCCCTTCAACTCGGCGAGAAGGCGCAGCCGATCCTCACCCTCAGTCAGGCCATCCTGGAGCTGCTGCAGAAGGCGCTGTGGTGGGTCATCCGCCTCGCCCCGCTGGGCACCCTCGGCCTCATCGGCTACGCCATCGCCGAGTACGGCTGGGACCTCATCGGCAAGTACGCCACCTTCACCGCCGACGTCTACATCGGCTGCGCCCTGGTGATGTTCGGCGTCTACCCGCTGCTGCTGGCCACGGTCGCCAAGGTCAACCCGCTGCACTTCTTCAAGGGCGCCTGGCCCGCGATCCAGCTCGCCTTCGTCTCCCGCTCCTCGGTGGGCACCATGCCGCTCACCCAGAAGGTCACCGAGCGCCTCGGCGTACCGAAGGAGTACACGTCCTTCGCGGTGCCCTTCGGGGCGACGACGAAGATGGACGGCTGCGCCTCGATCTACCCGTCCATCGCCGCGATCTTCATCGCCCAGATCTTCGACGTGCACCTCGGCGTCGGCGACTACCTGCTGATCGCCTTCGTCTCGGTCATCGGCTCGGCCGCCACGGCCGGTCTCACCGGCGCCACCGTCATGCTGACCCTGACCCTGTCCACGCTCGGCCTCCCGCTGGAAGGCGTCGGCCTCCTCATGGCCATCGACCCGGTCCTGGACATGATGCGCACCGCCACGAACGTGGCGGGCCAGGCGCTGGTCCCGGTCCTCGTCTCGGCCCGCGAGAAGATCCTCGACCGCCACGCCTACGACCACGCCTCCGCGTCCCCCCTGGACGACGCGGACGCGGCCGACGACCGCCAGATGGTCCCGGCCGCCGCGTAACGGCTGCCCCTGCCCGACGTCGCCCCGCTCTCGGCAGAGAGCGGGGCGACGCGCTTTTCGCCGGCGTTTGCCTTGCCGGATCGGCAACGCCTGGGTGCGCGTCGGCACGGTCTCGACTCGCTGCCGTGCTCCGAAGGGCCCGCGCAGCCGTAGTAGCGGCCGTAAGTGGCGGCCGTAGTAGCTGCCGTGACGGTCAGCCCACGCCGTCCTCGGCCAGGACGCGGGCCATGGTGCGCTCGGCCAGGGCCGTGATGGTCACGAAGGGGTTGACGCCGATGGAGCCCGGGATGAGGGAGCCGTCGGTGACGTACAGCCTGTCGTAGCCGACGGCCCGGCCGTACGCGTCCGTGGCGCGGCCCAGGACGCAGCCGCCCAGGGGGTGGTAGCAGAAGTCGGCGGCGAAGGCGCGGGTGTCGCCGAAGAGGTCGGAGCGGTAGATGGTGCCGTTGGCGGAGTTGACGCGGTCGAAGAGGGTCTTGGCGGCGGTGATGGAGGGTGTGCTCTGGGCGCTGGTCCAGTTCAGGACGGTGGTGTCCTTGGCGGCGTCGTACGTGAAGGTGCCGCGCTCGGGGTTCTTGGTGATGGCCAGGTAGAGGCTGGCCCAGGTCTCGAGGCCGGCCGGGAGCGGGGCGATCTCGGCGAAGACGGGGTTGGCGGCGTTGGACCAGTCGTCGATCCCCATCACCGGGATCGTGGACTGATGGGCACCGGTCGGGTTCCAAATGTGGTTGGCGCGGCCGAGCATGACGTTCCCGTTGCCGCCCCAGCCCCGGCCGACCTCCGGGCTCAGCGCGGGCAGGGTGCCCTTCTCGCGGGCGCGCAGCAGGAGCTCGGTGGTGCCGAGGCTGCCGGCGCCGAGGAAGAGCGAGCGGCAGGAGATCTCGTCGGTGGCGACGACGGCGCCGGTGTCGTCGAGGCGGTCCACGGTCAGGATGTAGGTGCCGTCGGTGGCCCGCCGGATGGCCCTGGCGCGGCTGAGGGTGCGGATGGTGACGTTCCCGGTGCCGAGCGCCGCCGCGAGGTAGGACTTGTCGAGGCTGCGCTTGCCGAAGTTGTTGCCGTAGATGACCTCTTGGGCGAGTGCGGACTTGGTCGCGGTCCCGGCGGCCTCGCGCTGCATATAGTCGAAGTCGTACACATTGGGGACGAAGACGGTCTTGAGCCCCGCCGCTTTCGCCTGCTCGCGGGAGACGCGGGCGTACTGGTACCACTCGGTGGACTCGAACCATGCGGAGGAGACGGTGTTGGTGCCGAGCATGCGGTTGGCGAGCGGGAAGTACGTGGCGTACATCGTGGCCGCGTCGACCTGCGGCAGCACCTCCTGGAAGTAGGCGCGGGGCGGGGTGACCGCCATGCCCCCGTTGACGAGTGAGCCGCCGCCGACGCCGCGCCCGACGTAGACGGACATGTTGGGGAAGCGGACGCGGTCCAGGACACCGGGGTAGGACGTGATGTCCTTGTTGATGACGTTCAGCCACAGGAAGGTGGCCAGCGGCGCCTCGGTTCTGGTCTTGAACCACATCGAGCGCCGGTCGGGCGCGGTCATGGAACAGTAGACCTTGCCGTCGGAGGCCGGGGCGTTCCACAGCCGCCCCATCTCCAGGACCAGGGTCCGGACGCCCGCCTCGCCGAGCCGCAGGGCGGCGACCGCCGCGCCGTAGCCGGAGCCGACGACGACGGCCGGGGCGTATTCGGAGCCCGCTGTGGGGGCGGGGCGGGCGGCGGCCGCCGCCGGGGAGAGGGCTATCCGGGTGAGCCCGAGGGCCGCGGCGCCGCGCAGGGCGGTCAGACCAAGAATATGACGACGCGTCAGATTTGCTGTCATGCTCGCATCATCTGCGGAGTCCTGGGTTCCGCCCATCCCGCTCACACATGGTCTTTTGGTGGTCACTCGCGTCACACGCCCACCAAAGGGTCATAACAGCCTCTTCCGTCCCAGCCGCGTTATGAACGTCGGACGCGTACGGCGTCGGGCGGAGGAGCAATGGCGGTAGAGGCGAGGCGGGCGGAGCAGCGGGAGCCCGACCGGGAAAGCCGGAACACAGTGGGCACGGTCATCATCAATTGGCTGACCACGACCGATCACAAGAAGATCGGCACCTTGTACATGGTGACGTCCTTCGCCTTCTTCCTCTTCGCCGGGCTGCTGGCGATGGTGATGCGGGCGGAACTGGCGCGGCCGGGCACCCAGCTCATCTCCAATGAGCAGTTCAACCAGGCGTTCACCATGCATGGCACGATCATGATGCTGATGTTCGCGACGCCGCTGTTCGCCGGTTTCGCCAACGCCATCATGCCGCTGCAGATCGGCGCCCCGGACGTGGCGTTCCCGCGGCTGAACATGTTCGCCTACTGGCTCTATCTCTTCGGCTCGCTCATCGCGGTGGCCGGATTCCTCACCCCGGGCGGGGCCGCCGACTTCGGCTGGTTCGCCTATACGCCACTGTCGGACAAGACGCATTCGCCGAATGTGAGCGGCGATATGTGGGTCATGGGGCTCGCCTTTTCCGGGTTCGGCACGATCCTGGGCGCGGTCAACTTCATCACCACGATCGTCTGCATGCGCGCCCCGGGTATGACGATGTTCCGGATGCCGATCTTCACCTGGAACATCCTGCTCACCAGCGTGCTGGTGATCATGGTTTTCCCGGTGCTGGCCGCGACGCTCTTCGCGCTGGAGGCGGACCGCAAGTTCGGGGCGCGGGTCTACGACCCGTCCAACGGCGGGGCGCTGTTGTGGCAGCACCTGTTCTGGTTCTTCGGCCATCCCGAGGTCTACATCATCGCGCTGCCGTTCTTCGGGGTGATCACCGAGATCATTCCGGTGTTCAGCCGCAAGCCGATCTTCGGGTACGCGGGTCTGGTCGCCGCGACCATCTCCATCACCGGGCTGTCGGCCACGGTGTGGGCGCACCACATGTTCGTCACCGGGGCGGTGCTACTGCCGTTCTTCGCCTTCATGTCCTTCCTCATCGCGGTGCCCACCGGGGTGAAGTTCTTCAACTGGATCGGGACGATGTGGAAGGGGTCGCTGTCCTTCGAGACGCCGATGCTGTGGGCCGTCGGATTCCTCGTCACCTTCCTGTTCGGCGGGCTCACCGGGGTGCTCCTGGCCTCGCCGCCCCTCGACTTCCATGTCAGCGACAGTTATTTCGTGGTCGCCCACTTCCACTACGTCGTCTTCGGCACCGTGGTGTTCGCGATGTTCGGCGGCTTCTACTTCTGGTGGCCGAAATTCACCGGAAAAATGCTCGACGAGCGGCTCGGGAAAATTCACTTCTGGACGCTCTTCACCGGTTTTCACACCACCTTCCTCGTCCAGCACTGGCTCGGCGTCAAGGGAATGCCGCGGCGCTACGCCGACTATCTGGCCGCGGACGGCTTCACCGCGCTGAACACCGTCTCCACGATCGGCGCGTTCCTGCTCGGCCTGTCCACCTTCCCGTTCCTCTACAACGTCTGGAAGACCGCCCAATACGGGGAGAAGGTGACCGTGGACGATCCCTGGGGATACGGGCGGTCGCTGGAATGGGCGACCTCCTGTCCGCCGCCGCGGCACAACTTCCTCGCCCTGCCCAAGATCCGCAGCGAATCCCCCGCTTTCAACCTGCACCACCCCGACATCGCGGCCGAATCCGAATCGCCGCAGCGCGAGCGGGCGTAGGCACGCGTGCCCGATCCCTACGAGATCGAGTCGGGCATCGCCCGGCTGGAGGGCTATCTGCTGTGCCAGAGCGAGCTCGGCGACGCCCGGGCGGAGGCCGAGGCGTTCGCCGGACGGCTGGCCTGGCTCACCGCCGCCCAGCGGGAGGAGGTGGTCCGCCTGTACGCCGAGGAGCGTGTCGAGCTGTCCCGGCGCATGCTGCGCCGCATCGTCGACCGCTGCGAGGAGCTGCGCGCCGAGTACACGGCGCGCTACGACGAGCTGCGGCGGCGTCTGCTGTGCCGCTGCATCGCGGGGGTCCTGGCGGCCATGACGGTTCTGGCGGTCGTGGGCGCCGTCGCGCTGTGGGCGGCCCTGGGCGTGACGCCATGATCCTGATCTTCCGGAACTGATGTGAGGGGTTCTCAGCAGCCTTAGGCTTGACGGCGGCCAGGCGGACCCGGTGACCGAGGGGCGCCGGGCGGGCACGGGCGAAGGGGGCGGCCGCAGTGGGCGGGGCGACGAAGAGCAGGCGGATGCCGAGGGCGGTGCGTGAGCAGCAGATGCTCGACGCGGCCGTACGGACCTTCGCGCGGCGCGGCTACAGGAACGCCTCCATGGACGACATCGCCGAGCAGGCGGGGGTCTCCAAGCCGCTGGTCTATCTGTATCTGAACTCCAAGGACGAGTTGTTCGCGGCGTGCATCCGGCGGGAGGCCGCCTTGCTGGTGGCGGCGATACGGGCCGCCGTCGAGCATGACGCGCCCGCCGACCGGCGACTCTGGAGCGGGCTGCACGGCTTCTTCACCCACACCGCCGAGCACCCGGACGGATGGGCGCTGCTGCACGTCCAGGCCCGTACGCACGGCGACCCCTTCGCGCGGGAGGTCGCCGCGATGCGGGCGGAGATCGTCGAGTTCGTCACCCACCTGCTCTGGGCGGCCGTGCGGGAGAACGGGTGCGGGGCGGCGCGGACGGGCCGGATGACCGGCGGCGAGGCCTCCGGGCTCGCGTACGCGCTGGTGGGCGCGGCGGAGTCGCTGGCCGAGTGGGCGGGCGACCGGGCGGGCGGGGGGCCTTCGGCCGAGGAGGCGGCGGCCACGCTGATGAACTTCGCCTGGGCGGGTCTTGGCAACCTGCTGCGGGGCGAACGCTGGTCGCCCGGCGAGCCCGCACCGGCGTAGGCGCGCGCTCCCGTGCCCGCCCCGCGCTGCTTCGCCGCGAAACAGCGGCGAAAACCCACGTGAATAAGCGATTAAGCGAATATGAAAGAGTTCAAGGTCGAAAACAAGGCAGGAGCTCCGCCCCCGCCGAAGCGGGGGCGGAGCTCCTTGGGTACTGCTTACTCAGGCCGCGCTGACGTTCTCCGCCTGCGGGCCCTTCGGGCCCTGGGTGACGTCGAAGGTAACGGCCTGGTTTTCCTCCAGAGAGCGGAAACCAGTCGCGTTGATCGCGGAGTAGTGAACGAAGACATCGGGGCCGCCGCCGTCTTGGGCGATGAAGCCGAAGCCCTTCTCGGCGTTGAACCACTTGACGGTTCCGGTAGCCATAAGCCCTCCTTGGGCCAAAGGGTTGCCCTGCTCCAGAACCTGCAAGAAGTCTGAAAATCTACAAAAGCCCGCGGTTACATGCTCCGCAGGCTTTGTACTGCAAGGAAACCAAACTGCAACTTGCGGCGAGCTTAGCACGCTGCGTGTGCGCGGGGAAAGAGCCGAAGATCACGAATTCGAAGGGTTTCCCTGGCCGACAGATTGGATAGTACCGCAGGTCGGGCTGATTGCCCCGGCCCCGGGGCCGCCCCCGCCGCCGCCGTCCGCGGCATGCGCGGCTAGCCTCCGTATGTGGACAATTCACCGAGTTCCCCCGCCCGGAGTACATACGACGCCACGACCGCCGAAGGCAGCGCCCACCCGCCCTGCCGGACCCGGCCGAGGGTCGGCCACATCCAGTACCTCAACTGTCTGCCCCTCTACTGGGGCCTGGCCACCAGCGGCGCCCTCCTGGACGTCGAGCTCACCAAGGACACCCCGGACGCGCTCAACGACAAGCTGGTCCGCGGCGATCTCGACATCGGCCCGATCAGCCTCGTGGAGTTCCTGCGCAACGCCGACGACCTGGTGGCGCTGCCCGACATCGCGGTCGGCTGCGACGGGCCCGTCATGTCCTGCGTGATCGTCTCGCAGCTGCCGCTCGAGCAGCTGGACCGGGCCCGGGTCGCCCTCGGCTCGGCCTCGCGCACCTCCGTACGCCTGGCGCGGCTGCTGCTCGCCGAGCGCTACGGGATCACCCCCGACTACTACACCTGCCCGCCCGACCTCAGCCTGATGATGCAGGAAGCGGACGCGGCGGTGCTCATCGGCGACGCGGCGCTGCGCGCCAATCTGCACTACGCCCCGAAGCTCGGCCTCCAGGTCCACGACCTGGGGCAGATGTGGAAGGAGTGGACCGGGCTGCCGTTCGTCTTCGCGGTGTGGGCGGCGCGCCGCGAGTACATGGAGCGCGAGCCGGAGATCGTCCACAAGGTGCACGAGGCGTTTCTCGACTCCCGCGACCTGTCCCTGGTGGAGGTCACCAAGGTCGCCGAGCAGGCGGCGCGCTGGGAGGCGCTGGAGGCGCCGGTCCTTGAGCGCTACTTCACCACCCTCGACTTCAGCCTGGGCGAGCGCCAGTTGGAGGGCATCGCCGAGTTCGCGCGCCGCACCGGCCCGGTGGCCGGCTACCCCGCCGACGTACGGGTGCGCCCGGCGGACCTGGGCTCCGGCCCGGGCGGTACGGCGTGACCTCGGCGCAACGGTCCCGCGGTTCGGTGTAACGGCTTCGCGCGCATCGGGTCCTGCTCCAGGCGGTATGTCCGGGGCAGGACCTAAGCTGGAGCGGCGCGGGCGAGGGGGAGCAGGCGAGGGGGAGCAACGGGATGGAGCCGCTGGAAGCGGAGGACCCACAGGTCATCGGCGCCTACCGGCTGCTCGGGCGGCTCGGCTCGGGCGGCATGGGCCGGGTCTTCGTGGGGCGTAGCGCGGGCGGCCGGACCGTGGCGGTGAAGGTCGTGCACGCGCACTTCTCGCTCGACGCGGGGTTCCGTGCCCGGTTCCGGCGCGAGGTGGAGGCCGCGCGGCGGGTCGGCGGGGAGTGGACCGCGCCGGTCCTGGACGCCGACCCGGACGCGCGCGTCCCGTGGGTGGCCACGGGCTATGTCGCGGGCCCGTCCCTGAGCCGGGCCATCGCCGACGAGGGGCCGCTGCCCGAGCCGGCCGTACGGGCCCTGGGCGCCGGGCTGGCGGAGGCCCTGGTCGCCGTGCACGCGCTGGGGCTGGTCCACCGCGACGTCAAGCCGTCCAACGTACTGCTCGCCCTGGACGGCCCGCGCCTGATCGACTTCGGCATAGCGCGGGCCACGCAGGGCACCGTGTCGCTGACCTCCACCGGCGCCTCGATCGGCTCGCCCGGCTATATGGCGCCCGAGCAGATCCTGGGCATGGGCGTGGACGGGGCGGCCGACGTCTTCTCGCTGGGCGCCGTGCTGGCGTACGCGGCGACGGGAGAGCCGCCCTTTCCGGGCGACAGCTCCGCCGCGCTGCTCTACAAGGTGGTCCACGAAGAGGCCCGGCTCGGCCGCGGCCTGACCGGGGATCTGCGGGACCTGGTCGCCGCCTGTCTGGCCAAGGACCCGTCCGCCCGGCCCACCCCGGAGCGGATCGTGAGCCGCCTCGCCCCGGACGGGGGCGCCTCGGGCCTGGTGCGGCCGGGGTGGTTGCCGGGGGCGCTGGTCGAGCGGGTGAGCCGGCAGGCGGTGGTCCTCCTCGACCTGGACACCTTGTCGCCCGCCGCCCCCGCGACCACGTCGGCGGCTCAGTCGCCCCCCGGGACGCCCGCCGTTCCGGTGATCCCCACGGCGCCCGCGACCCCGGCGGCGTCGGCGGACGCGCCCGCGACGCCCCTGGGGGCGTTCGGCCCGCCGGACCCGTCGTACGGCCGCCTGGCCCAGGCGGCCGTGGACCAGGGCCGGGCTCCCGGCGCGCCCGCGCCGGCCGACGGACGGCCGCCCGAGGAACGCAGGGTCGCGGTGTCCGCCACCATCGGGGGCAAGAACCGGCCGAAGGCGCTCAGCTGCACACTGGTGCTGTCGATCGCGGGCGCGCTGGCCGCCGCCACGACGGCGGCCGTCGTGTTCCATGTGCTGCCGGGGACCGGCGGGGGCGGGGACGGCAGTAACGACGCCGCCGCGACCCAGGGGCCCAGCACTGGGGCGTCGGACGACGATGGCGACGGCTCGGACCAGGGTTCCCGCAAGAGCGTGCCCAAAGCGTTCCTCGGCACCTGGAAGGGCGATCTGACCACCGAATCCGGCCTGCCCGGGGGCGAGCTGACCATCACCATCCGCGCGGGGAAGCCGGGGGACCGGGTCGGCAGCGGCCGGGTCGAGCTGTCGGTGCTCCGCTGCGACAGCAGCTGGAAGCTGGTCTCGGCCACCTCGACCGCGCTGGTCCTCGACTCGCGGATCAAGGAAAGCGAGCAGCAGACGGGCTGTAGCACCGGCTCGGCCGATGAGCGGTTGACGCTCGCCTCGGACGGCTCGGTGCGCTACAAGGCGGCGGACGAGGAGGGGGGCAACCCGAGCGGCACGCTGCGCAAGGCCAACTGACCGCCCGTTCCGGGGCCCGCCGAAGAGCCGCCGCCGAGTCGCTCAGGGGTCGCTCAGAGGTCGCTCAGGGGTCGCTTAGAGGTCTCTTAGGGGTCGCCTGTGCATCGTCGCGGAGTCGCCTGTGCGTCGTCGCGGGGCCTCGGCGGCGGGCCGTGAGGGCTGGCGTACGCTGGGGCAGTCCGTCCGCAACCCGCCGAAAGGGACGCCCCGGTGACCGAGAACGCATCGCTTCACGCCGTCCTCGACCGCGCCGCCGCCGGGGGCCGCATCACCCCGCGGGAGGCGCTGGACCTGTACCGGTCCGCCCCGCTGCACGCGCTCGGCGCCGCCGCCGACGCGGCCCGCCGCCGTCGCTACGCGGGCATCGAGCACATCGCGACGTACATCATCGAGCGGAACATCAACTACACCAACGTCTGCGTGACCGCCTGCAAGTTCTGCGCCTTCTACGCCCCGCCCAAGGACACCGCCAAGGGCTGGACCCGTGACCTCGACGACATCCTGCGCCGCTGCGCCGAGACCGTCGAACTCGGCGGCACGCAGATCATGTTCCAGGGCGGCCACCACCCGGACTTCGGGGTGGAGTACTACGAGAAGCACTTCTCGGCCATCAAGAAGGAATTCCCGCAGCTGGTGATCCATTCGCTGGGGGCCTCCGAGATCGAGCACATGGCCCGGATCTCCGGCGTCTCGGCCGAGGAGGCGATCCGCCGCATCCACGACGCGGGCCTGGACTCCTTCGCGGGCGCGGGCGCCGAACTGCTGCCCGAGCGGCCGCGCAAGGCCATCGCGCCGCTGAAGGAGTCGGGCGAGCGCTGGCTGGAGATCATGGAGACCGCCCACAACCTCGGGGTCGAGTCCACCTCCACGATGCTCATGGGCACCGGCGAGACGAACGCGGAGCGGATCGAGCACATCCGCATGATCCGCGATGTGCAGGACCGCACGGGCGGCTTCCGCGCCTTCATTCCGTACACCTACCAGCCCGAGAACAACCACCTGAAGGGGCAGACGCAGGCGACGGTCTTCGAGTACCTGCGGATGATCGCGATCGCCCGGCTGTTCCTCGACAACGTGGCCCATATCCAGGGTTCCTGGCTGACCGTCGGCAAGGAGGCCGGTCAGCTGTCGCTGCACTACGGCGCGGACGACCTCGGCTCGGTGATGCTGGAGGAGAACGTGGTCTCCTCGGCGGGCGCCCGGCACCGGTCCAACCGGATGGAGCTGCTCCACCTCATCCGTACGGCGGGGCGGGTGCCCGCGCAGCGCGCCACCACCTACGAGCACCTGGTCGTGCACGACGACCCGGCGAACGACCCGGTCGACGACCAGGTCGTCTCCCACCTGTCGTCGACGGCGCTGGAGGGCGGCACCGCCCACCCCGAGCTGAAGCTCATCGACGCCTCCTGATGCTCACCCTCCACGCGGCGCCCCTCGTCCGGCTCACCCCCGACGACGCGGCGCCGCTGCGCGATGCCGCCGTCGCGGTCGACGGTGACCGGATCGCGGCTGTCGGGCCGCTGGACGCGCTGCTCCGGACGTATCCGCGGGCCCGGGTGCGCCACTGGCCCGGCACGCTGGGGCCGGGCCTGGTCCACGACACGCCGGTGCCGGACGCGCCCAGCCCGCGCGAGCGGATCCACGCGCTGCTGCGGCTGGGAGCGACGGCCGTCGTCGCGGCGCGGGTCACCGACCCCGAGCTGCTGGCGGCCGCGCGGCGCGGCGGCGTCGCCGTCCTGGACCGGCCGCGCCCGCCCGCGCTGGCCGAGACCGGCCGGGCCGACCTCGCGGCCTTCGACGCGGACGGCGCGTGCGTGGCCACGGTGCTCGCCGGACGGCTGGTGCACCGCCGCCGCTGAGCGACGCGGGCGGGGTCCCGCGCGGGGCGCGGCGGGGCCGGGTGAACAATGGGGGCGTGACCCGAGCATCCCTGGACAAGCAGCCGCACGAAGTCGCCGCGATGTTCGACGACGTGGCGGCCAAGTACGACCTCACCAACGACGTGCTGTCGCTCGGGCAGGCCCGGCTGTGGCGCAAAGCCGTGGCACGGGCCGTCGCCGCGCGCCCCGGTGAGCGCGTGCTCGACCTGGCCGCCGGTACGGGCACCTCCTCGCTGCCGTTCGCCGCCGCCGGCGCGTACGTCGTCCCCTGCGACTTCTCGCTCGGAATGCTCCGGGAGGGCAAGCGGCGCCACCCGCGGCTGCCGCTCACGGCGGGCGACGCGACCCGGCTGCCCTTCGCCGACGGGGCCTTCGACGCCGTCACGATCTCCTTCGGGCTGCGCAACGTCCAGGACACGGACACCGCGCTGCGTGAACTGCTGCGCGTGACCAGGCCCGGCGGCCGCATCGTGATCTGCGAGTTCAGCCACCCCACCTGGCGGCCGCTGCGCACCGTCTACACCGAGTACCTGATGCGCGCGCTGCCGCCGGTCGCGACCGCGGTCAGCAGCAACCCGGACGCGTACGTCTACCTCGCCGAGTCGATCCGGGCCTGGCCCGACCAGCCCGGGCTGGCCGCGCGGCTGGGCCGGGCGGGCTGGGCGAAGGTCGCCTGGCGCGATCTGACGGGCGGGATCGTCGCCCTCCACCGGGGCGTCAAGCCGTAGGCACCGGGGCGTCAGGCCGTAGGCATCAGGGCGTCAAACGGTAAGCACCGGGGCGTCAAGCCGTCAGCGCGGGTGAGCACCACCGGGGGTGGCCCTCCGTATCGGCCGGAGCACGCTTTATAGACTGCAGCTGTCCAGTGCCCGGCGCGACCGGCACGCCGTTACCGAGCCCTTCGGGAGACCCGCGTGAGCGAGACCGCACCCACCGAGAAGGGGCACCGCCCGGCGGTAGCCGGAGGAGCCTCCTCGGAGCGGACCGCCGACGTCATCGTCGTCGGCGCCGGGCCCGCCGGCTCCACCACCGCGTACTACCTCGCCAAGGCCGGCCTGGACGTGCTGCTGCTGGAGAAGACGGCGTTCCCGCGCGAGAAGGTGTGCGGCGACGGCCTGACCCCGCGCGCCACCAAGGAGCTCGTCGCCATGGGCATCGACGTCTCCGAGGAGGCGGGCTGGCTGCGCAACCGGGGCCTGCGGATCATCGGCGGCGGGGTGCGGCTGGAGCTCGACTGGCCGGAGCTGGCCTCGTACCCGGACTACGGGCTGGTCCGCAAGCGCGACGACTTCGACGAGCAGCTGGCGCGGCAGGCCCAGAAGGCCGGCGCCCGGCTGTACGAGCGCTGCAACGTGGGCGCCCCGGTCATCGACGACCGTACGGGCAAGGTCACCGGCGTCGAGGCCAAGCTCGGCCTGGAGAAGACGCCGGTCACCTTCCACGCCCCGCTGGTGGTCGCCGCGGACGGCAACTCCACCCGGCTCTCGCTGGCCATGGGGCTGCACCGGCGCGAGGACCGGCCGATGGGCGTGGCGGTGCGGACGTACTTCACCTCGCCCCGCCACGACGACGACTACCTGGAGTCCTGGCTGGAGTTGTGGGACCGCCGCGGCCCCCAGGACCGGCTGCTGCCCGGCTACGGCTGGATCTTCGGCATGGGCGACGGCACCAGCAATGTCGGCCTCGGCGTGCTCAACACCTCCGCCTCGTTCAAGGAGCTGGACTGGCGCGAGGTGCTCAAGGCGTGGTGTGCCTCGATGCCCGAGGACTGGGGCTACACCCCGGAGAACATGACCGGCCCGATCCGCGGCGCCGCCCTCCCCATGGCCTTCAACCGCCAGCCGCACTACACCCGGGGGCTGCTGCTGGTGGGTGACGCGGGCGGCATGGTCAACCCGTTCAACGGCGAGGGCATCGCCTATGCGATGGAATCCGGCCGGATCGCGGCGGATGTTGTGGTCCAGGCCCACGCCCGCGCCACCGCCGCCCGCCGCGAACTGGCCCTCCAGCGCTACCCGAAGGTCATCAAGGACACCTACGGCGGCTACTACACGCTGGGCCGGGCCTTCGTGAAGCTGATCGGCAATCCGACGGTCATGAAGCTGGCGGCCCAGCGCGGTCTGACCCACCCGATGCTCATGCGGTTCACGCTGAAGCTGATGGCCAACCTCACCGACCCGACGGGCGGCGACGCGATGGACCGCATCATCAACGGCCTGGCGAAGGTGGCCCCTAAGGCCTGACCGGGCAAGGCTCAGCCCGGCGATGGATCAGCCCGGCGATGGATCAGCCCGGCGAGGCTCAGGCGGCCGTCGCCGGGTTGGCGCTCGTGATGACGGCGAAGTGCGCGCCGGCCGGGTCGGCCAGCCAGGCCATGCGGCCGATGTCCTCGGCCGTCATGGCGGGCATCAGCACCGAGGCGCCGAGCTTCTCGGCCCGGTCGACGATCAGGTCGCAGTCCGCCACCTCGAAGTACGGCAGCCACTGCGGGACGTCGTGCCCCTGCTGGAGCGGCGCCATGCCGCCGAAGGAGCCCTCACGGCCGCGCCCGGCCGTGGAGAGCACGGTGTAGGTCCCGCCGGAGAACGGCATCTCCTCGGCGGTCCAGGCGAAGACCGTGTGGTAGAAGGCGAGATTGGCGACCGGGTCGGGGGTGTGCAGCTCCACCCAGCACAACGTGCCCTCTTCGGTGACCGCCTCGAGGCCCTGGGTCTTGCCGGGCTGCCAGACGGCGAACCGGGCGCCGCCGGGGTCGGTGAACTGGGCCATCCGCCCCTCGTCGAAGACGTCGAACGGTTCGGTGCGCACCGTGCCGCCCGCCTCCGCGACCAGCGCGGCGGTGCCCGCGGCATCGGTGGTGTGGAAGTACGGGGTCCAGGCGGGGCGCGCGCTCTCCTCGTGGAGCGGGCCGAGGGCCGCGACCGTCTTCCGGTCCTTCGTGAAGAAGCCGTAGCCGCCCGCTTCGGGACCGGCCGACTCCGAAGTCCAGCCGAACAGGCCGGTGTAGAAGGCGGCGGCAGTGTCGGTGTCGGGGGTGCCGAGGTCGAGCCAGTCGGGGGCGCCGGGGACGTAGTCGGTGGTGAGCATGCGTGCTCCTTGGCGGATCCGTTGAGCCGGGGTCGCCGGGGCCGAATCCCGCGCCGCCGCGGGAGGCGACGGCGGCCGCCCCGGCAGTTCTCAGTCTGGCACCGGGCACCGGAGGCCGCCGCTGGGAGGCGGGGACGGCGAGGCGGCCCGGGAGGGCCGCGGGCGGCGCCGGTCGCGAGGTGGCCGGGGCGGTGGTGACATTGAAGGAGAGGGGGGCGCCGTGGCGTCGGCCGCGGTGACACCGGATGGGGCCCGCGGGCCGGTTCCGCCGCCGGTGGGCCGTCAGGAGGACACACCATGACCAAGGCCGCAGACATCATGCACCCGGGCGCGCAGTGGGTACCCGCGTCCCAGACGCTGGACCGCGCGGCCCAGCTGATGCGGGACCTGAACGTCGGGGCGCTGCCGATCGCCGACGAGAACGAACGGCTGTGCGGCATCCTGACCGACCGCGACATCGTCGTCGGCTGTGTCGCCGAGGGCAAGGACTGTGCCAGGACGACGGCGGGGGAGCTGGCCAAGGGCACGCCGCGCTGGATCCCGGCCGACGCGGACGTCAGCGATGTGCTCCGGGAGATGGAGCAGAACAAGATCCGCAGGCTGCCGGTGATCGACAAGGACAAGCGGCTGGTCGGCATCATCAGCGAGGCCGATCTGGCCCACCACCTCAGCGAACCCCAGATCGCCGAATTCGTGGAGAAGGTCTACGCATAGGCCCATGCCTGACCCGGGCACGGAATGAGGCCGCCGCCCCGGACGCGGACGCGACGTGCGGGAAGGCGGCCCCATGCGGCTCGCTCGGACTTCCTGGCTCTCCTGGCTCTCCCTGAGGGCCCCAGGGTCTAAGACTTATCCCGTAAGTGATTTCCGGATGCAGCCTGAAGAAGGCCGTGACTTCATCGGATTGTCGTCGTTCTCATGTTGGGCTGCAAGAAGCCCCGTCGAGTCAACCACGGCGAGACTCCGCACCTTCGGGCCGCGAGTCACGTGGCAGCTCGCCGACCACGCATCCAGCCTGGTGGCGCGCCTCTGCTCGACAGATTCCGGACATGCGCCGCAGCAACCCCGGATGAGACCCGACCCGCGAATGAGCGGCCCAAGGACCACGCCGGAGCGCTGCGACCACATACCGGACCATCCCCCCAAGACTTACGGGATGGCTCTTAGAGGAGGCGGACGGCGCCGGTCGGCGGGTCGTAGCTCAGGTCGCGCTCGACGATGCCGGTGCTCGGGTTCTGGGCGCCGATGAACTTGCCGCCGCCGATGTAGACGCCAACGTGGTACGCGTTGCCCCGGGCGCCCCAGTAGAGGAGGTCGCCGGGCTGAAGGTTGTCCAGCGACACGGCGGTGCCCTGGTTGGACTGGTCCTGCGACACGCGCGGCAGGCCGATGCCGATCTGGTTGAAGGCGGCCTGGGTCAGGCCGGAGCAGTCGTACGAGGAGGGGCCGCTGGAGCCCAGCACGTACGCCTTGCCCACCTGGGCCTTCAGGAAGTTGATGAGCGTGGCGGCATTGCCGGTCGCCTTCGTCGCGGTGGACGTGGCGTTGGACGTGGCGTTGGCCGTCGCGGTGCTGAGGCTGGTGCGCTCGGCGGTGCGGGACGCCCGCTCGGCCTTCTCCTGGGCCGCGCGGCGGGCGGCGGCCTTGCGCGCCGCCTCCTTGGCCTCCTGGGCCTTGCGGTCGGCCTCGACCTTGGCCTTCTTCGCCGCGGTCTTGGCCTTGGCGGCGGCCTGGTCCTGCTGCGCCTGGAGCTGGTAGTCGGAGGCCGCCTGCTGGGTGGCGTCGGCGGACTGCGCGGCGGTGCTCGCCAGGGTGGAGCCGAGGGTCGGCATCTCGAGCGTCGACTCGGCGGCGGCCGGCTCGGCCGCCAGGGCGGGTGCGGCGGCGCCGGCGACCGCGAGGAAGCCACCGGTGACCCCGGTGCGGAGTGCACGCGTGGAGGCAGCGGCACGACGGGGCTTCCGGTGGCTGGGTATGTGTGCGGTCTGGGACATGGGTCCAACGGCTATCAGGGTCCAAAGGCCGGGATCAAGAAAAGTGGCGTGCGCCACATTTGACGCGTACATGCCCGGAATTCTGGGTTCCTGATCTTGTTCGGAGCCCTGGGTGCCGTGTCCGAATTTATCGATCATGCGCATACGCACGGCATTTGGCGGCCTCGACGGGCCCGTGCGCGGCCTACCATCAATCCGACCCGCGCACCAAGAATCCTCATCAAATTGAGATCCACAACCTTTTGCGGGGTGGGATACCTCACTCCCCGACCCGGCTCGTGAACGAAAGCGCGTAGTGGCGATCAAGGAGCGGCGGGGTGGGGTGACGGCGCGGCGGTCCGCGACGGGGTCACCCATCGGGATGGATGCCTCATATCAGGCGGAGGCGTTCCATGGCAAATTTGCATGTAGGTACCATGTCTTGTAGTGAGCGCAAGTCGCTCACCTGTGACGATGGATCCATATGTCACCTGTCGTGATCGATCGGATGCTTCGAGTGCAAGATCACCGCTCATCCGACTTCATGATCCTTCGTCAGGTGGTGGAGATCACAAAGACGTTGTTGCACCCCGTGTCGCAGATCACATACCGCCGGGCATAGGATGCAGGCGAAACGGGCTTGTGAACTGCCTCACATGTGCGCGATCTTCGTGGGAGCGGTCCGTGAGTCTGTTGCGGTCCGCCAACCAGTCATCGTCGACTGAAGGGAGCGAGGACGGTGAACGCATACGCGCCCATCCTCGTACTGGGAGCCCTCGGGGCAGGCTTTGCGATCTTCTCGGTCGCCATGGCCACGATCATCGGCCCCAAGCGCTACAACCGGGCCAAGCTCGAAGCCTATGAATGCGGCGTCGAGCCAACTCCACATCCGGCCGGCGGTGGGCGCTTCCCCATCAAGTACTACCTGACGGCGATGCTCTTCATCGTCTTCGACATCGAGATCGTCTTCCTCTACCCCTGGGCCGTCACCTTCGACGCCATGGGGCTGTTCGGGCTCGTGGAGATGCTCCTCTTCGTGCTCACCGTCTTCGTCGCCTACGCGTATGTGTGGCGACGCGGCGGCCTGGAGTGGGACTAAGCGGCCTGGAATGGGACTGAGTGAGAGGAGAACCGTCGCATGGGTATCGAAGACAAGCTGCCGAGCGGCTTCCTGCTGACCACCGTGGAGCAGGCGGCGGGACTGGCGCGTAAGTCCTCCGTCTTCCCGGCCACCTTCGGGCTCGCCTGCTGCGCCATCGAGATGATGACCACGGGCGCCGGGCGCTATGACCTCGCCCGCTTCGGCATGGAGGTCTTCCGCGGCTCGCCCCGGCAGGCCGATCTGATGATCGTGGCCGGGCGCGTCAGCCAGAAGATGGCCCCGGTGCTGCGGCAGGTCTACGACCAGATGCCGAATCCGAAATGGGTCATCTCGATGGGCGTGTGCGCCTCCTCGGGCGGCATGTTCAACAACTACGCGATCGTGCAGGGCGTCGATCACATCGTCCCGGTCGACATCTATCTGCCCGGCTGCCCGCCGCGGCCCGAGATGCTCCTGGACGCGATCCTCAAGCTGCACCAGAAGATCCGCGAGGAGAAGCTCGGCGTGAACCGCGAGCGCGCGGCCCGCGAGGCGGAGGAAGCGGCGCTGAAGGCGCTCCCGACGATCGAGATGAAGGGGCTGCTGCGTTGACTGAAGCCAATGGGGTCAACCCGGACCAGGACCTCAACGCTGAGAACCTCCCCGGCCGGCGAGGCGACCAGGGTGAGCCCATCCGCGTCCAGCGCGGCATGTTCGGCGCCAACAACGGCGGCGACACCTCGGGCTACGGCGGCCTGGTGCGGCCGGTGCGGCTGCCGGGCCCGGCCACCCGGCCGTACGGGGGCTGGTTCGACGAAGTCGCCGACGAGCTCGAAGGCGCGCTCGAGGAGCAGTCGCTGGTCCCGGAGAACGCGATCGAGAAGACCGTCGTGGACCGCGGCGAGCTGACCTTCCACATCGCGCGCGAGCACCTGCCGCGGGTGGCCAGGACCCTGCGCGACGACCCGGCGCTGCGCTTCGAGCTGTGCACGGGCGTCAGTGGCGTCCACTTCCCCGCCGACAAGGGCCGTGAGCTGCGCGCCGTCTACCACCTGCGCTCGATCACCCACAACCGGCTGATCCGGCTGGAGGTGAGCGTCCCCGACAGCGACCCGCACCTCCCGTCGATCGTCGACGTCTATCCGACGAACGACTGGCACGAGCGCGAGGCGTACGACTTCTTCGGCCTGATCTTCGACGGTCACCCCGCGCTCACGCGGATCATGATGCCCGACGACTGGCAGGGCTTCCCGCAGCGCAAGGACTACCCCCTCGGCGGCATCCCCGTCGAGTACAAGGGCGCCCAGATCCCGGCTCCGGACCAGCGGAGGTCGTACAGCTGATGTCTGCCACCCACGCAACCCCCTCCGCCTCCGCGCGCGAGACGACCGAAGGCACGGTCTACACCGTCACCGGCGGTGACTGGGACGAGGTCGTGGCCGCCGCGTCCCGGGCCGACGACGAGCGGATCATCGTCAACATGGGTCCGCAGCACCCGTCCACCCACGGTGTGCTGCGGCTGATCCTGGAGATCGACGGCGAGACGGTCACCGAGGCCCGCTGCGGCATCGGGTATCTGCACACCGGCATCGAGAAGAACCTCGAATTCCGGAACTGGACGCAGGGCACCACCTTCGTGACCCGCATGGACTATCTGACGCCCTTCTACAACGAGGCCGCGTACTGCCTGGGCGTCGAGAAGCTGCTGGGCATCGAGGAGCAGGTGCCGGACCGGGCCACGGTCATCCGGGTGATGCTGATGGAGCTCAACCGGCTCTCCTCCCACCTGGTGGCGATCGCCACCGGCGGCATGGAGCTGGGCGCGACCACCATCATGATCTACGGCTTCCGTGACCGCGAGATGATCCTGGACATCTTCGAGCTGATCACCGGGCTGCGGATGAACCACGCGTACATCCGGCCCGGCGGGCTCTCCCAGGACCTGCCGCCCGGGACGGTCGACCAGGTGCGCGCCTTCGTGAAGAAGATGCGCAAGAACATGGCCGAGTACGACAAGCTCGCCACCGGGAACCCCATCTTCAAGGCCCGGCTGCAGGACGTCGGCTATCTCGACCTGGCCGGCTGCATGGCGCTCGGCGTGACCGGCCCGATACTGCGGTCCACCGGGCTGCCGCACGACCTGCGCAAGACCCAGCCGTACTGCGGCTATGAGACCTATGACTTCGAGGTCCCCACCGCCGACACCTGCGACGCCTACGGCCGCTTCCTGATCCGGCTGGAGGAGATGCGCCAGTCGCTGGGGATCGTCGAGCAGTGCCTGGACCGGCTGGCGCCGGGACCGGTCATGGTCGAGGACAAGAAGATCGCCTGGCCGGCGCAGCTGGCGCTGGGGCCGGACGGGCTCGGCAACTCCCTCGACCACATCAAGAAGATCATGGGCACCTCGATGGAGGCCCTGATCCACCACTTCAAGCTGGTGACCGAGGGGTTCCGGGTCCCGCCGGGACAGGCGTACACGGCCGTCGAGTCGCCCAAGGGCGAGCTGGGCGTGCATGTGGTCAGCGATGGCGGCACCCGCCCGTACCGGGTGCACTTCCGCGACCCGTCCTTCACCAACCTGCAGGCCGTGGCGGCGATGTGCGAGGGCGGCCAGGTCGCCGACGTGATCGTCGCCGTGGCGTCCATCGACCCCGTGATGGGAGGCGTCGACCGGTGACCGACGTACAGCTGGGAATGCCGCAGCTTCCCGCCCCCGACTACCCGGCCGAGGTCAGGGCGCGGCTCGAGGCGGATGCCGAGGAGGTGATCGCCCGCTACCCCGACAGCCGTAGCGCGCTGCTGCCGCTGCTGCACCTGGTGCAGTCGGAGGAGGGCCATGTCACCCGCACCGGGGTCCGGTTCTGCGCCGAGATGCTGGGACTGACCACGGCCGAGGTCACCGCGGTCGCCACCTTCTACACCATGTACCGGCGGGGGCCCTCCGGCGACTACCAGGTGGGGGTGTGCACCAACACCCTGTGCGCGGTGATGGGCGGCGACGCGATCTTCGAGGCCCTTCAGCGCCATCTGGGCGTGGGCAACGGAGAGACCACCGAGGACGGCAAGATCACCCTTGAGCACATCGAGTGCAACGCGGCCTGCGACTTCGCGCCCGTGGTGATGGTCAACTGGGAGTTCTTCGACAACCAGACCGTGGAGTCCGCCCAGCGGATGGTCGACGACCTGCGGGCGGGCCGCACCGTCGAGCCGACCCGCGGCGCGCCGCTGTGCACCTTCAAGGACACCGCGCGCATCCTCGCCGGCTTCCCCGACGCGCGCCCGGGCGCGGTCGAGGCAGGCGGCAGCGCCGGCCCGGCCTCGCTGGTCGGGCTGCGGCTGGCCAAGGGCGAGGCGGCACCCGGCCGGGTCGTATCGCCCAGGTCCGCGAACCACCCGGTGGACGAGCAGACGGGCGAGCAGGCGTCCGCGCACCCGAGCTCCCATGACGCGCCACAGCGGACCTCGGCCTCCGACCCGCACCACCCGTCCGGCCCGGTCACAGAGGAGGGGGAGTGATGACCGTGACCGTCGAGCGGGGCGAGAGCAGCCCCGAGAAGCTGCTGGCACCCGTGCTGTCGTCGTTCTGGGACGAGCCCAAGTCCTGGACCATGGACACGTATCTGCGCCACGAGGGGTACGAGGGCATGCGCAGGGCCCTCGCCATGGCGCCCGATGACGTGATCGCGCTGGTGAAGGACTCGGGGTTGCGCGGCCGCGGCGGCGCGGGCTTCCCCACCGGGATGAAGTGGCAGTTCATCCCGCAGGGCGACGGCAAGCCGCACTACCTCGTCGTCAACGCGGACGAGTCCGAACCCGGCACCTGCAAGGACATCCCCCTCCTCTTCGCCAATCCGCACGCCCTCATCGAGGGCATGATCATCGCCTGTCACGCCATCCGCTCCCAGCACGCCTTCATCTATCTGCGCGGCGAAGTCGTGCCCGTGCTGCGCCGGTTGCACGAGGCCGTACGCGAGGCGTACGAGGCGGGCTACCTCGGCAAGGCCGACGCGCGCAGGCAGAAGCTGGGGCTGGCGGATCTGCCCGATCTTGAGATCACCGTGCACGCGGGCGCCGGCGCGTACATCTGCGGTGAAGAGACCGCGCTGCTGGACTCCTTGGAAGGGCGGCGCGGCCAGCCCCGGCTCCGGCCCCCCTTCCCGGCGGTCGCGGGTCTGTACGCGTGCCCCACTGTCGTCAATAACGTCGAGTCCATCGCGTCGGTTCCCGCCATCCTCACCAAGGGCAAGGAATGGTTCCGGTCGATGGGCAGCGAGAAGTCCCCGGGCTTCACGCTCTACTCGCTGTCCGGGCATGTCGCCAACCCCGGCCAGTACGAGGGCCCGCTGGGCATCACCCTGCGGCAGCTGCTGGACATGAGCGGCGGCATCCGGTCCGGCCACCGGCTGAAGTTCTGGACGCCGGGCGGCTCCTCGACGCCGCTGCTCACCGAGGAGCACCTGGACGTCCCCCTCGACTACGAGGGCGTGGGCGCGGCCGGGTCGATGCTCGGCACCAAGGCGCTCCAGTGCTTCGACGAGACGACCTGTGTGGTGCGCGCGGTGACCCGCTGGACCGAGTTCTACGCGCATGAGTCCTGCGGCAAGTGCACACCCTGCCGCGAGGGCACGTACTGGCTGGTGCAGCTGTTGCGCGACATCGAGGCGGGCAAGGGCCGCATGGAGGACCTCGCCAAGCTGGCCGACATCGCCGACAACATCAACGGCAAGTCCTTCTGCGCGCTCGGCGACGGCGCCGCCAGCCCCATCTACTCCTCCCTCAAGTACTTCAAGGAGGAGTACGAGCAGCACATCACCGGTGGCGGGTGCCCCTTCGACCCCGCCAAGTCCACCGTCTGGGCCGACGACCCGAGCTCCACTCACCTGGGGGTGACCGCATGACCGTGACCACCAATGCACCCTCCGGAGGCGGAGAGGCGGCGGTGCCGCGCGAAGACCTGGTCTCCGTCACCATCGACGGAATCGAGATCTCCGTCCCCAAGGGGACCTTGGTGATCCGCGCGGCCGAGCTGCTCGGTATCGAGATCCCCCGCTTCTGCGACCATCCGCTCCTCGACCCGGCCGGCGCCTGTCGCCAGTGCATCGTCGAGGTCGAGGGCCAGCGCAAGCCGATGGCCTCCTGCACGATCACCTGCACCGACGGGATGGTGGTCAGGACCCAGCTCACCTCGCCCGTGGCCGAGAAGGCGCAGCGCGGCGTGATGGAGCTGCTGCTGATCAACCACCCGCTGGACTGCCCGGTCTGCGACAAGGGCGGCGAGTGCCCGCTCCAGAACCAGGCCATGTCCGCCGGGCAGGCCGACAGCCGCTTCGAGGGCCACAAGCGCACCTTCGAAAAGCCGGTGCCGATCTCCGCGCAGGTGCTGCTGGACCGCGAGCGGTGCGTGCTGTGCGCGCGCTGCACCCGGTTCTCCAACCAGATCGCGGGCGACCCGATGATCGAGCTGCTGGAGCGCGGCGCCCTCCAGCAGGTGGGCACGGGCGAGGGCGATCCGTTCGAGTCGTACTTCTCCGGCAACACCATCCAGATCTGCCCGGTGGGCGCGCTGACGTCGGCCGCCTACCGCTTCCGCTCCCGCCCCTTCGACCTGGTCTCCTCGCCGAGCGTGTGCGAGCACTGCTCGAGCGGCTGCGCGACCCGCACCGACCACCGGCGCGGCAAGGTCATGCGGCGGCTCGCGGCGGACGACCCCGAGGTCAACGAGGAGTGGATCTGCGACAAGGGGCGCTTCGGCTTCCGCTACGCGCAGCTCCCCGACCGGCTCACCACCCCGCTGGTGCGCGACCGGGAGACGGGCGAGTTCACGCCTGCGAGCTGGCCCGAGGCGCTGGAGGCGGCGGCTACCGGCCTGGCCGCGGCCCGTGGCCGCGCGGGCGTGCTGACCGGCGGCCGGCTCACCGTCGAGGACGCCTACGCGTACGCGAAGTTCGCGCGGGTCGCCCTGGACACCAACGACATCGACTTCCGGGCCCGGGCGCACAGCGCCGAGGAGGCCGACTTCCTGGCCACCCAGGTGGCGGGCCGGGGCCGTGACCTGGACGGCGGCGGGCTGACGTACGCCGCGCTGGAGAAGGCCCCGGCCGTCCTCCTGGTCGGCTTCGAGTCGGAGGAGGAGGCGCCCGGCGTCTTCCTGCGGCTGCGCAAGGCCCACCGCAAGCACGGCCAGCGCACCTTCTCGCTGGCCACCCACGCCACCCGGGGCCTGACGAAGGCGGGCGGCACGCTGCTGCCCGCGGCCCCCGGCACCGAGACCGAGTGGCTGGACGCGCTCGCGGGCCGCACCGGCCTGGACGCGGAGGGGGAGCGGGCGGCCGAGGCGCTGCGCGCCGAGGGCGCGGTGATCGTCGCCGGCGAGCGGCTCGCGGCCGTGCCGGGCGCGCTGACCGCCGCCGTACGGGCCGCCGCCGCCACCGGCGCCACACTGGCCTGGATCCCGCGCCGGGCGGGGGAGCGGGGCGCCGTCGAGGCGGGTGCGCTCCCCGGCCTGCTGCCCGGCGGCCGCCCGGTCACCGACCCGCGGGCCCGTGAGGAGACCGCCGAGGTCTGGGGCGTCGCCGAACTGCCCGGTCAGGCGGGCCGGGACACGAGCCGGATCGTCGAGGCCGCGGCCGACGGCGGGCTCGGCGCGCTGCTGGTCGCGGGCGTCGAGGTCGCCGATCTGCCCGACCCGGCGCGGGCCCTCGAGGCCCTGGAGGCGGTCGGCTTCCTGGTCAGCCTGGAGCAGCGGCCCACCGAGGTCACGGCGCACGCGGACGTGGTGCTGCCGGTCGCGGCGGTCGTCGAGAAGACGGGCACCTTCCTCAACTGGGAGGGGCGGGCCCGGCTGTTCGAGGCGGCCATCAAGCCCGACCAGATGACCCGCCGCCACGTCCTTCCGGACGCCCGGGTGCTGCACATGCTGGCCGACGTGATGGATGTGCCGCTCGACCTGCCGGACACCTCGGCCGTACGCGCCGAGTTGACGCGGCTGGGCACCTGGCGCGGCTCCCACGGCATCGGGCCGATGGAGACCGGCGGGCCGCTGCCCCGCCCCGGCGAGGGCGAGGCGCTGCTCGCGGGCCACCGGCTGCTGCTGGACCAGGGCCGGCTACAGGAGGGCGACGCGGCGCTCGCCGCGACCCGCCATGCGGCGGTGGCCCGGCTGTCGGAGTCGACCGCGGCGGAGGCGGGGGTGCGCGACGGGGAGACCGTACGGGTCACCGGCCCGGCCGGGTCGGTCCAGCTGCCCCTGGCGGTGACGGCGATGCCCGACCGGGTGGTCTGGCTGCCGCTGAACTCCACGGGCGGCGGCGCGTACCGCGACCTGGGCGTGGGCCCCGGTGAACTGGTCAAGATCGGCGCTCTTGTGACCGAACCGGAGGTGACCTCATGAGCCTGAGCTACCTCGCCGCAGAAGACCTGTCGATGTTCGGCCGCGACCCGTGGTGGCTGGTCGTGATCAAGGCGGTCTTCTGCTTCGCCTTCCTGATGGTGACCGTGCTGATCTCCATCGTCATGGAGCGCAAGGTCGTCGGCTGGATGCAGCTGCGCATCGGCCCGAACCGGCACGGCCCCTGGGGCATGCTGCAGTCCCTGGCCGACGGCGTGAAGCTGATGCTGAAGGAAGACATCGTCGTCAAGCGCGCGGACAAGGTCGTCTACGTCCTGGCGCCGATCGTCGCGGCCATCCCCGCCTTCATGGCGGTCGCGGTCATCCCCTTCGGCCCGGCCGGTAACGAGATCTCGATCTTCGGGCACCGCACCACGATGCAGCTGACCGACCTGCCGATCGCGATCCTCTACATCCTGGCCACCGCCTCGGTGGGGATCTACGGCATCGTGCTGGCGGGCTGGTCGTCCGGTTCCACGTATCCGCTCCTCGGGGGCTTGCGCTCCTGCGCCCAGATGATCAGCTACGAGATCGCGATGGGCATGTCCTTCGCGGCGGTCTTCCTCTACTCCGGGTCGATGTCGACCTCCGAGATCGTCAACTCCCAGCACGACCGCTGGTACGCGCTGCTGCTGCCGGTCTCCTTCATCATCTACATCATCGCGATGGTCGGTGAGACCAACCGCGCGCCCTTCGACATGCCGGAGTCCGAGGGCGACCTGGTCGGCGGCTTCAACACCGAGTACTCGTCGATCAAGTTCGCGATGTTCATGCTCGCCGAGTACATCAACATGGTCACCGTCTCGATGGTCGCGGTCACCCTCTTCCTGGGCGGCTGGCGGGCGCCATGGCCGATCAGCACCTTCTGGCCGGGGGCCAACCACGGCTGGTGGCCGATGCTCTGGTTCGTCGGCAAGGTCCTCTCGCTGCTGTTCGCCTTCGTCTGGATCCGCGGCACGCTGCCGCGGGTGCGCTACGACCAGTTCATGAAGCTGGGCTGGAAGGTGCTCATCCCGGTCTCGATGGTCTGGCTGATGCTGGTCGCGACCGTGCGGGCGCTGCGCAACGAGAACTACGACTACCAGGACATCGTGCTGTACGTCGGCGGCGCGGTCCTCGTCCTTCTGCTGCTGTCGTTCGTCGTCGACATCTTCCGCGACAGGGAGGCTTCACAGGCCACGGCGGAGGCGGAGGCCGAGGAGGGCCCGGAGCCCGCCTTCGACCCGATGGCGGGCGGCTTCCCGGTGCCGCCGCTGCCCGGCCAGACCCCGCCGCCCGTACCGCGCCGACGCCCGCGACACGACCGTGAACTGATTGTCAGTGGCGGGCCCGACACTGTCAGTGACGGAAAGGAGGCCGACGGTGTCTGACTTCCAGAACCCGGTGGCCGGCTTCGGCGTGACCTTCAAGGCCATGTTCAAGAAGCGGCTCACCGAGCAGTACCCCGAGGAGAAGAAGCCGACCGCGCCCCGATTCCACGGACGCCACCAGCTCAACCGCCACCCGGACGGGCTGGAGAAGTGCGTCGGCTGCGAGCTGTGCGCCTGGGCCTGTCCGGCGGACGCGATCTATGTGGAAGGCGCGGACAACACGGACGAGGAGCGCTACTCCCCGGGCGAGCGCTACGGCCGCGTGTACCAGATCAACTATCTGCGCTGCATTCTGTGCGGCCTGTGTGTCGAGGCGTGCCCGACCCGGGCGCTGACCATGACCAATGAGTACGAGCTCGCCGACCGGACCCGCGAATCGCTCATCTACACCAAGGAGGAGCTGCTCGCGGGGCTGGAGGAGAACATGGTCGACTCCCCGCATGCCATCTACCCCGGCATGGACGAGCAGGACTACTACCGCGGTCTGGTGACCGAGGCCGCGCCCGGGACGGTGCGCCAGGTGGCGGTCAGCGAGGGCGAGACCGCGTCCGACGAGGCCGCGGCCGCTGAGGACGCCAAGGCTGGGCGGGAGGGAGGGGCATGAGCAGCATGCTGGCCGCCGCCGCTTCCACCACCTCCACCGGCGAGGCCGTGCAGTTCTGGATCCTGGCCACCGTGGCCGTGCTCGGTGCCCTGGGCACGATCCTGATGCGCAAGGCCGTGCACAGCGCCCTGTGCCTGGCGGGCACCATGATCGTCCTGGCGGTCTTCTACCTGGCCAACGGCGCGTACTTCCTGGGCGTCGTTCAGATCGTCGTCTACACCGGCGCGATCATGATGCTCTTCCTCTTCGTCGTCATGCTGGTCGGCGTCACCGCCGCCGACTCCCTGAAAGAGACGCTGAAGGGGCAGCGCTGGCTCGCCGCCCTGTGCGGGCTCGGGTTCGGCATCCTGCTGTGCGCCGGGATCGGCAATGCCTCGTTGAAGAGCTTCAACGGTCTGGGCCAGGCCAACTCCGGCGGCAATGTGGAGGGCCTGGCCACCCTGATCTTCACCAAGTACGTCTTCGCCTTCGAGATCACCGGCGCGCTGCTGATCACCGCGGCGGTCGGCGCGATGGTGCTGACCCACCGCGAGCGCACCGAGCGCGCGCTCAGCCAGCGCGAGCAGGCCGAGCGGCGGGTGCGCACCGGCACGCAGGTGCCGCCGCTGCCCGCGCCCGGTGTCTACGCCCGGCACAACGCGGTGGACATCCCCGGTCTGCTGCCCGACGGCACGCCCGCCGAGCTCTCGGTCAACGCGACGCTGCGCGGCCGCGGCCAGATCCGGGACGTCTCCGGGAAGGCGCTGGCCCAACTGGCCGCCCTGGAGCAGCGCTCGGCGCGCTGGCTGGGGCGGGACGCCAAGGGTGCCAAGGGCACGGGGCGCCCCGGTGGCGGGAAGGGCGCCGAGGGCGCCGACCGTCACGACAGCGCGAGCGGCGCGGACGCGAATGCCACCGGCGCGAACGGCGCCGAGCATCCGGAGGACTCGAAGGGGGTCGCCAAGTGAACCCGGTCAACTACCTCTACCTGGCCGCCCTGTTGTTCACCATCGGCGCGGCCGGGGTGCTGATCCGGCGGAACGCGATCGTCCTCTTCATGTGCGTCGAGCTGATGCTGAACGCCTGCAACCTGGCGTTCGTCACCTTCTCCCGGATGCACGGCAATCTCGACGGCCAGATCATCGCCTTCTTCACGATGGTCGTCGCGGCCGCCGAAGTCGTGGTCGGTCTCGCGATCATCGTGTCGGTGTTCCGCTCCCGCCATTCGGCCTCGGTCGACGACGCCAGCCTGATGAAGCTCTAGAAGGGTCGCGTTCACGTGGAGAACCTCATCGGATTGCTTGTCGCGGCCCCGCTGCTCGGCGCGGCCCTGCTGCTGTGCGGAGGACGGCGGCTGGACGGCAAGGGCCATTTGCTGGGCACCGCGCTCGCGGTCGCCTCCTTCGTGATCGGGGCGGTGCTCTTCGCCGACATGCTCGGCCGGGACGAGCACGACCGGGCCCTGCACAGCCACCTGTTCAGCTGGATCCCGGTCGGCGGCTTCCGCGCGGACGTCGCCTTCCAGCTCGACCAGTTGTCGATGACCTTCGTGCTTCTGATCACGGGTGTGGGCAGCCTGATCCACATCTACTCGATCGGCTATATGGAGCACGACGAGCGCCGCCGCCGCTTCTTCGGCTATCTCAACCTCTTCCTCGCGGCGATGCTGCTGCTCGTCCTCGCCGACAACTACCTGCTGCTGTACGTGGGGTGGGAGGGCGTCGGCCTCGCCTCGTATCTGCTGATCGGTTTCTGGCAGCACAAGCCCAGCGCGGCCACGGCGGCGAAGAAGGCGTTCATCGTCAACCGGGTCGGCGACGTCGGCCTGTCGATCGCCATCATGCTGATGTTCACGACCTTCGGGACCTTCGCCTTCGCCCCGGTGCTCTCCAGCGCCACCGACGCGGGCGAGGGCAAGCTCACCGCCATCGGGCTGATGCTGCTGCTGGCCGCCTGCGGAAAGTCGGCCCAGGTGCCGCTCCAGTCCTGGCTCGGGGACGCCATGGAGGGCCCGACCCCGGTCTCCGCCCTGATCCACGCGGCCACCATGGTGACCGCGGGCGTCTATCTGATCACCCGCTCGGGCGCGATCTTCAACAACGCGCCGGACGCGCAGACCGCGGTGGTCACGGTGGGCGCGGTGACGCTGCTCTTCGGTGCGATCGTCGGTTGCGCGAAGGACGACATCAAGAAGGCCTTGGCGGGCTCGACCATGTCGCAGATCGGGTACATGATCCTGGCCGCCGGGCTCGGCCCCATCGGCTATGTCTTCGCGATCATGCACCTGGTCACCCACGGCTTCTTCAAGGCGGGGCTCTTCCTCGGCGCCGGTTCGGTCATGCACGGCATGAACGACGAGGTCGACATGCGCAAGTACGGCGGCCTGCGCAAGTACATGCCGGTCACCTTCGTGACCTTCGGGCTCGGCTATCTCGCGATCATCGGCTTCCCGGGTCTTTCCGGCTTCTGGTCCAAGGACAAGATCATCGAGGCGGCCTTCGCCAAGGGCGGCACGGAGGGCTGGATCCTGGGCGGCGTGGCGCTGCTCGGCGCCGCCATCACCGCGTACTACATGACCCGCGTGATGCTGCTGACCTTCTTCGGCGAGAAGCGCTGGGCGCCCGATGAGCAGGGCAACGAGCCGCACCCCCACGAGTCGCCGAGGTCCATGACCATCCCGATGATCGTGCTGGCCTTCGGATCGGTGTTCGCGGGCGCGCTGTTCAGCCTCAACGACGCGTTCCTGAAGTGGCTGGAGCCCGTCACCAGCCACAGCCACGGGGACTCCCCGCTCAGCGCCGCCACCGTCACCGCCGGGACCATGGTCGTCCTGCTGATCGGCGTCGGGCTCGCCTGGGCGCAGTACGGGCGCCGGCCCGTCCCGCGCACAGCCCCGCGCGGCAGCCTGCTCACCCGGGCCGCCCGGCGGGACCTGCTTCAGGACGACTTCAACCACGTCGCCCTCGTCAAGCCCGGCGAGTACCTCACCCGCGGCCTGGTCTACGTGGACCACAAGCTGGTCGACGGCGTGGTCAACGGCACCGCGGCCGCGGTCGGCGGCCTCTCCGGGCGGCTGCGGAAGCTCCAGAACGGCTACGCCCGCACGTACGCGGTCTCGATGTTCGGCGGTACGGCGGTCCTCATCGCCGCGACCCTGCTGATGAGGGCGGTCTGAGTCATGTCATTTCCCCTGCTGACGGTCACGGCCGCGGTGCCCGCGCTCGGCGCGATCGCCACCGCCGCCGTGCCCGCCGCCAAGCGCTCCGCCGCCAAGTGGGTGGCGCTGGGCTTCTCGCTGGTCACGCTCGTCCTGGCGGCGATCGTGCTGGTGCGCTTCGACCCGGACGGCGCCCACTTCCAGCTCACCGAGTCGCACGCCTGGATCAAGGACTTCGGCGTGCGGTACGAGCTGGGTGTGGACGGCATCGCGGTCGCCCTGATCGCGCTGACCGCGGTCCTCATCCCCTTCATCATCCTGGCCGGGTGGCATGACGCCGACCCACTGGAAGAGCCCAGCCCGAATCGCCGCTGGCGGCCCACCCAGGGCTTCTTCGCGCTGATCCTGATGGTCGAGGCGATGGTGGTGATCTCCTTCGAGGCCACCGACGTCTTCCTCTTCTACATCTTCTTCGAAGCCATGCTGATCCCGATGTACTTCCTCATCGGCGGCTTCGGGGACCGGGCCGGAGGGCGGTCCGAGGAGGAGACGGCCACCCAGCGGTCGTACGCCGCCGTCAAGTTCCTGCTCTACAACCTGGCGGGCGGCCTGATCATGCTGGCCGCGGTGGTCGGCCTGTATGTGGTCACCGCGGACGACCTGGGCGCCGGCACCTTCTCGCTGCAGCAGATCACCGACGCGCGGGCCGCCGGCACCCTCGACTTCGCGACCAGCACCGAGCGGCTGCTGTTCCTCGGCTTCTTCTTCGCCTTCGCCGTGAAGGCGCCGCTGTGGCCGCTGCACACCTGGCTGCCCAACGCGATGGGGGAGGCCACCTCCCCCGTCGCCGTGCTGATCACCGCCGTGGTCGACAAGGTCGGCACCTTCGCGATGCTCCGCTTCTGCCTCCAGCTCTTCCCGGAGGCCAGCAAGTGGGCCACGCCGGTGATCCTCGTCCTCGCCCTCGTCAGCATCATCTATGGGGCGCTGCTCGCGGTCGGCCAGCGGGACATCAAGCGGCTGATCGCGTACGCCTCGATCTCCCACTTCGGCTTCATCGTCCTCGGCATCTTCGCCATGACGACGCAGGGCCAGGGCGGAGCCACCCTCTACATGGTCAACCACGGCATCTCGACCGCCGCGCTGATGCTGGTGGCCGGATTCCTGATCACGCGCCGCGGGTCGCGGCTCATCGCCGACTACGGCGGAGTGCAGAAGGTCGCCCCGGTGCTCGCCGGTACCTTCCTGATCGGCGGTCTGGCCACCCTGTCGCTGCCCGGTCTGGCACCCTTCATCAGCGAATTCCTCGTCCTGGTCGGCACGTTCAGCCGCTATCCGGCGCTCGGCATCATCGCGACCGTCGGCATCGTGCTGGCCGCGCTGTACGTCCTGGTGCTGTACCAGCGCACCATGACCGGTCCGGTGAAGGCCGAGGTGCGGGACATGCCCGATCTCAGGGTGCGCGAGCTGGTGGTGGTGGTGCCGCTGATCGCGCTGCTGATCTTCCTCGGCGTCTACCCGAAGCCGCTGACCGACATCGTCAACCCGGCGGTCGATCACACGCTGTCCGTGGTGGACAAGAAGGATCCCAAGCCCGATCACCCCGTCACTGACGCGGGCTGGTTCAGCTACAGCCCGATGCACGACCGTGCTTCCGGAGGTGCCAAGTGAGCCACGCGGCCACTGTCCACAGCCTGTGGACGACAGCGGCGGTGTCGCCTGACAAGATCCCCGCGCCGGACATCGAGTACGGCCAGCTGGCGCCCACGCTGATCGTCCTCGGCGCCGCGATCGTCGGGGTGCTGATCGAGGCCCTGCTGCCGCGCCGCCACCGCTACGCCGCCCAGCTCTTCGTCTCCGTGGTCGCCCTGGCCGCGGCCTTCGCCGCCGTCCTGGGCCTGGCGGCCGGGGACTACGGCACGAGCAAGGCGCGCATCGCGGCCATGGGCGCCATCGCGGTCGACGGACCCGCGCTCTTCCTGCAGGGCACGATCCTCCTTGTCTCGCTGGTCGCGGTCTTCACCTTCGCCGAGCGGCGGCTCGACCCGGCGGCACACGGCAATCGCGTCGACTCCTTCGCGGCGCAGGCGGCCGCCGTGCCGGGCGGCGAGGCCGAAAAGGCCGCCGTCAAGGCGGGCTTCACCACCACCGAGGTCTTTCCGCTGGTCCTCTTCGCGGTGGGCGGCATGCTCGTCTTCCCCGCCGCCAACGACCTGCTGACCCTCTTCGTGGCGCTGGAGGTCTTCTCGCTCCCGCTGTATGTGCTGTGCGCGCTCGCCCGGCGCCACCGCATGCTCTCGCAGGAGGCCGCCGTCAAGTACTTCCTGCTCGGCGCCTTCTCCTCCGCCTTCCTGCTCTTCGGGATCGCGCTGTTGTACGGCTACGCGGGCACCGTCACCTACGGGGGCATCGCCGATGTCGTCGACGGTCAGGTCCGCGAGGTCACCCCGGCGCTCGCCGGGACCATGGGCAATGACGCGCTGCTGCTCATCGGCGGCGCGATGGTGCTGATGGGCCTGCTGTTCAAGATCGGTGCCGTTCCCTTCCACATGTGGACGCCGGACGTCTACCAGGGCGCCCCGACCCCGGTGACCGGCTTCATGGCGGCGGCGACCAAGGTCGCGGCGTTCGGCGCGCTGCTGCGTCTGCTGTACGTCGTGCTGCCGGGGCTGCGCTGGGACTGGCGGCCGGTGATGTGGGGCGTCGCGATCGTCACCATGCTGGGCGGCGCGATCGTCGCGGTCACCCAGACCGATGTGAAGCGGCTGCTGGCCTACTCCTCGATCGCCCACGCCGGCTTCATCCTGGCCGGTGTCATCGCCACGACGCCCGACGGCATCTCCTCGGTCCTCTTCTATCTCGCCGCGTACTCCTTTGTGACCCTCGGCGCGTTCTCCGTGGTCACCCTGGTCCGCGACGCGGGCGGCGAGGCCACCCATCTGTCCAAGTGGGCCGGGCTCGGCCGCCGTTCGCCCCTGGTGGCCGCGGTCTTCGCGGTCTTCCTGCTGGCCTTCGCCGGAATCCCTCTGACAAGTGGTTTCGCGGGGAAGTTCGCGGTCTTCAAGGCGGCGGCCGACGGGGGCGCGGGACCGCTGGTGGTGGTCGGTGTGATCTCCTCGGCGATCGCGGCGTTCTTCTACATCCGGGTGATCGTGCTGATGTTCTTCAGCGAGCCGCGGACCGAGGGCCCGTCGGTGGCGGTGCCGTCCCCGCTGACCTCGGCGGCGATCGCGATCGGCGTCGCGGTGACGATCGTGCTCGGCGTCGCCCCGCAGTACTTCCTCGACCTGGCCGGTCAGGCGGGGGTCTTCGTGCGCTGAGCGCCCAGGCTGGTTCCGACCGCCGCCCGGTACCCGTCGAAGGGTGCCGGGCGGCGGCGTTTCCGGGACGCGTTCGCCGTATGCCGGGTGGGTCCGCCGCCACCCGAATGGTTCAACAGCGCCGGGCCCTCGCCCGCTCCATCGCCTAGCGTTCCAGGAAGTGGGGGAAACCACTGGTGTCAACGGAGGTCAGCCATGCGTCAAAAATTGGCGCGCAACTCCACCGCGGATGCGAGTGATTCCGGTTCTCACATACGGAGCGCTCAGCGACTCAAGGTCCTGCTGTGCTTGGTCACGGCCGCCATCCTGGCCTTGGCCGGAGCCGGCCCCGCCGCGGCCGAGTCCGGCTCGGCCGTCCGGGACGGGGCCCAAACCACCGCCAGTCCCACCCCGCGGCTCGCCGACGGACGTCTGATCGACTCGCCGACCGCCGCGAAGACATTGGCCGACTACTGGACCCCCGAGCGGATGAAGAAGGCCATCCCGCTCGACCGGGCCATCAAGGCAAAG
Organism: Streptomyces sp. LZ34; assembly: GCF_053890475.1. Lineage (NCBI taxonomy): Bacteria > Bacillati > Actinomycetota > Actinomycetes > Kitasatosporales > Streptomycetaceae > Streptomyces > Streptomyces sp. LZ34. The sequence continues at coordinate 5,869,440 of NZ_CM132680.1, read as the reverse complement.
GCCGACACCGCCGGTGTGGCCAAGCCCACCGGAGAACCGGGGACGACCATGCCCGCCCGGGGCCCTGCGGGTACGGTGTCGCCGCTGATCACCGAATCCGCCGCGGTGGGCAAGGTGTTCTTCACCGACCCCAGCGACGGACTCGACTACGCGTGCTCGGCAAGTGCCCTCAACAGCGCCTCCAAGCAGATGCTGCTCACCGCCGGGCACTGCGTGCACGAGGGAAGCGGCGGCACCTGGATGACCAACTGGACCTATGCGCCCCGCTACCGCTCCGGGGTCAGCCCCTTCGGCAGCTTCGCCGCCAAGCAGTTCCGCACCTTCGACGCCTGGATCAACAGCAGCGACCTGGGCCGGGACGTGGCGATGGTGACCACCTGGCCGCTCGACGGCAACAAGGTCGTCGACGTCACCGGCGGCCACGGTCTGGCCTGGAACTTCTCGTCCACGGTGCCGGTGACCGTGTTCGGCTACCCCGGCAACGTGGACGACGGCGAGATCCAGCAGTGGTGCGCGGGTACCACGCGGTTGTTCAACGCGCTCGACGGCCGTATCGAGATCGGGTGCAACTTCGGGCCCGGAGCGAGCGGCGGGCCCTGGCTGTGGAGCTTCGACGACACCACTGGCCTCGGTTTCGCCGACGGGGTGACCAGCACGATCACCTCGAACGGCTTCAACCAGAGCCCGTACTTCGATGACGCTGTCAAGACGATGTACGACCTTCAGGGCATCGTCACCTGATGAGGGCCGCGCGGCCCCCCGGCCGGAGGCCGGGGGGCTCGTGGGGTGCGCGGCCGGGGCGTCCGGCGACGCGGCTCAGCCGCCGGTGACGCCGCCCACGCTCTCCAGGCCGGGGATGTCCGTCGGGAAGTCGGTGGGGATGTCGGCGGGCGTGGTCACCTTGGTGAAGGTGTCGGGGTCGACGGCGTCCCAGTCGACCGTGAGGGTCTTGCCGTCCGCGCTCGCCTTCACCGAGCCCATGGTGCGGTCGGTGTTGCCGTCGGCGCAGTCGAGCATCAGCATCTTGTTGGCGGCGCCCGTGTCGGTGTATTCACCGGAGCAGGTGTGCTTGCCCGCGACCAGGCCCGCCTTGTCGCCGTTGATGGACAGGATCATCGCCTCGCCGCCGGACTTCGACACATAGGCGCCCGACACCTTGCCGCCCGCGCCCCCCTCCGCCGGGGCGCTCGACTGGTCGGCCGCCGGGGTCTTCTTCGAGGCCTCCGGCTTGTCGCCGCCGTCGTCGCTGTCGCTGCCGCATCCGGTCATCAGCAGGGCGGCCGCGGCCACCGCACCGGCGATGCGCACTGCCTTGATCACGCGCTTACTCCTCGGTTGTGGGACAGGAACACGACAACCTAACAGTGTCATGGCATGGACGGGGCGACACGGCCGGTCACCTCCCCCAGTGCGACACGGTTGTTACCGGGGCCCGGGGCCCAGGCGGTGAGGGTCACCTCGTCGCCGTCCTCCAGGAACGTCCGCTCACCGTCGGGCAGTCGCAGCGGGTCGCGGCCCGACCAGGTCAACTCCAGCAGACAGCCGCGCTGGTGCGGCTCGGGGCCGCTGACCGTGCCGGAGGCGAAGAGGTCGCCGGTGCGCAGCGAGGCGCCGTTGACCGTCATGTGCGCGAGCTGCTGGGCGGCCGTCCAGTACATGGCCGCGAAGGGCGGGTGGGAGATGGGGTGGCCGTTGATGGCGACCTCGATGCGCAGGTCGAGCCCGCCCGGCTCGGCGGCCTCGGCGGCGGAGTCGTCGAGGTAGGGGAGGGGCGGGACGTCGCGGGCGGGCGGGGCGGTGCGGGCGGCGGCGAGGGCGTCCAGCGGGGTGATCCAGGCGGCCACGGAGGTGGCGAAGGACTTTCCGAGGAAGGGGCCGAGCGGGCGGTACTCCCAGCTCTGGATGTCGCGTGCGGACCAGTCGTTGAGCAGGCAGACGCCGAAGACGTGGTCGTGGAACCCGGAGAGCGGCACCGGTGTATTCAAGGGTGAAGGGGCACCGACGACGAAGGCGACCTCCGCCTCGAAGTCGAGCCGGCGCGAGGGGCCGAACGGGGGGAGCGCGGAATGACCGGAATGACTGGAGGGGGCGCCCAGTTGGCCGCGAGGGCGCACCACGGGCGTGCCGGAGACCACGACCGTGCCCGAGCGCCCGTGGTAGCCGATGGGCATGTGCTTCCAGTTGGGGGTGAGCGTCTCGCCGTCCGGGCGGAAGATCCTGCCCACGTTGGACGCGTGGTGCTCGCTAGCATAGAAGTCGACGTAGTCGGCGACTTCGAGGGGCAGATGGAGCGCGACGGTGGTGAGGGGGTGCAGAAGGGGCTCGATGGCGGACCGGTGCGCCGACTCGGTCAGCCAGGCGCGCAGCTCTTCTCGGACTGCCTGCCAGACCGGACGGCCCGCGGCCATCAGCGGATTGAGCGTCGGATGGCCGAGCAGCGCGGCGTGCGGGGAGCCGACGGCGGCTGCGGCGGCGCCCGCGTCCAGGACGTGGTCGCCGTAGCGGACCCCGATTCGGCGCAGGTCAGGGGCGTCGGGGGTGGTGAAGACGCCATAGGGGAGGTTGTGCGGGCCGAAGGGATCGTCGTGGGGCAGGTCGAGCGGGCTCAGTGGGGGCATGGGGGTGCCTCGCCTTCTCCTCGTCACGGGGGATCGCCGGGATCGCCGGGCCACACCCTACGGGGGCGGGCGCGCGAAGGGAGGACTGTACCGACTGTTACCTAAAGAGCGGGCAATGTCCGGATAGTTCTTGCTGCGGTCGTCAATTCCCCAGTAGCGTCCTTAATCGGGTCACGCACAGTGGGGGGGCCACTGCGCTGCGGTGACCGAGGGGGACTCGTGGCGAGCAGTGACGTGCCGTTCGCGGTGGACCGCGCGGTGCCCGGTCTGATCGTGAAGATCGGCGACTACCCGCTGCACCACGGGGGCGTCGGCGCCATCCGGTCCCTGGGCCGCCTGGGTACCCCCATGTACGCCGTCACCGAGGACCGCCTGACCCCGGCCGCGCTCTCGCGCTATCTGGAACGGGCCTTCGTCTGGCCGACCACCGGCAAGGAGCGGCCGGAGCGGCTGGTGGAGGGGCTGCTGCGGATCGGGCGGGCGATCGGGCGGCCGACCGTCCTGCTGCCGACGGACGAGGAGGCGGCGGTGCTGGTCGCCGAGCACGCCGACACCCTCGCCGGGGAGGGCCGTTTCCTCTTCCCGCGCGCGGAGCCCGGGCTGCCCAGGCGGCTGGCCAGCAAGCAGGGGCTGCACGAGCTGTGTCTGGACCACAGCGTGCCCACCCCGTCCGCGGCGTTCCCCGATTCGTACGCCGACGTCAAGGAGTTCGCGGCGACCGCGCGTTTCCCGGTGGTCGCCAAGAACCGGGAGGCGTTCGAGCGGCGCAGGAGGCCGGCGGTCGGCGGCACCACGCGGATCACGGGGCCGCGCGAGCTGCTGGCGCTGGCGGCCGGGTGGGGCCCGCGGCCCGGGGTGATCCTTCAGGAGTATCTGCCGCGGGAGGACGCCGAGGACTGGATCGTGCACGCCTACTTCGACGCGGAGAGCACGCCGCTGGCGATGTTCACAGGGGTCAAGGTGCGGTCCTGGCCGCCCCACGCGGGCATGACGGCCTGCGCCTATGTGGTGGACAACCCCGAGCTGGCGGAGATGGCCGCTCAGTTCATCAAGCGGATCGGCTTCTCCGGGATCGTCGATCTGGACTGGCGCTACGACCGGCGGGACGGGCGGTACAAACTGCTCGACTTCAACCCCCGGATGGGCGCGCAGTTCCGGCTCTTCGAGAGCGAGGCGGGGATCGATGTGGTGCGCGCCCAGCACCTGGACCTGACGGGGCGCAAGGTTCCGGAGGCCGAGCAACTCGCGGACCGGCGGTTCGTCGTGGAGAACATCGACCTGCCCGCGCTGCTCGCCTACCGCCGCAGCGGATACACCACGCCGCACGCGCCCGCCCGGGCGAGCGGGACCGAGCTGGCATGGGCCGCGCGCGACGACATGAAGCCGTTCTTCACGATGCTGGCGCGCTGTGTGCGGCCCGGCGCGGTCCACCTGTACCAGCGGTGGCGCGCCAAGAGTAAGACCGGCCGGGAGTAGGGCACGTGACGCCGCGTGCCCTACTTGCGGACGGTCCAAGTGATGTCTCGGGGAGGGGACTCGTGAACGATCCGGTAGCAGTCATCGGGGCCGGTCCGTACGGCCTGTCGACGGCCGCCCATCTGCGTGCGCGCGGCCTGCCGGTCCGCGTCTTCGGGACACCGATGGTGAGCTGGCGCGAGCACATGCCGGCCGGAATGCTGCTCAAATCCACCCCGGTGGCCTCGAACATCGACGCCCCGCAGGTGGGGCACACCCTGCTCGACTTCTGCCACGCGGAGGGCGGCAAGCGCTATGAGTCGGACTGGGACGTGATCCCCGTCGAGACCTTCGCGCGGTACGGGCTGTGGTTCCAGGAGCGGCTGGTGCCGGAGCTGGAGCAGGTGCGGGTGATGTCGGTCGACCGGCGGGGCGGCCGCTTCGAGCTGAAGCTGGACTCGGGGGAGCAGTTCGCCGCGCGCGCCGTGGTGGTCGCCAGCGGGCTGTCCGGGCTCGCCCATCTGCCCGCCGAGTTCGCCGCCGCCGTGCCCGACGGTCCCTCTCCCGCCGGGCCCGTCTCGCACAGCTCGCAACACCGCGACCTGGCGCGCTTCGCCGGGCGTGAGGTGGTGGTGGTCGGGGCCGGGCAGTCGGCGCTGGAGTCCGCGGTGCTGCTGGCCGAGGCGGGCGCCGCGGCGGTGCGCGTGGTGGCGCGCGGGCAGCGCGCGGTCGCGTTCGGCGCGCCGCCGGACCGTCAGCCGCGGCTGCGCCCCGAGTCGCCCTTCGGGCGCGCCTGGTCGCTGTACGCGCTCTCGAACCACGCCGCGGCCTTCAGGCGGCTGCCCGCGCCGGCCCGGCGGTATCTGGTCCGCACGGTGCTGGGGCCGCTGGGCGCCTGGTGGCTGCGGGAGCGCTTCGCGGGGCGGGTGCAGGTCACCCAGGGGCAGCGGGTCGCCCGGGTGGAGGTGGAGAGCGGCGGGCGCGTGGCGCTCTCCCTGCGTGGCGGCGGGCGCGCCGGTGAGCTGGCCGCGGACCATGTGATGGCCGCGACCGGATACCGGGTGAATGTGGCGGCGCTGGGCTTCCTCGGGCCCGAGCTGAGGGCCGAGGTGGTGACCAGCGCCGGAGGGCCGTGGCTGGACGCGGGCTATGGTTCCTCCGTACCGGGCCTGTACTTCACCGGACTGCCCGCGGCGGCGAGCTTCGGGCCGGTCATGCGGTTCGTCTGCGGCACCGAGTACGCCTCGCCCCGACTGGCCAAGGCGGTGGCGTTGACCCATGGGTGACCGTGTCGCCACCCGCCCGAGGAAGCTGTGTCAGCCGCCGAGGTCACGGCCGATCACAGATTGACCGACTGTTGATCAGTGATCGACCCACAGTCGATCACTGGACGATCGAGGACCGGAGCACGATTGATCTGCCGGTGAGCGCGGAAAACGTCGTGAGGAGCCGGTCGGCAGGGCGCCGGAAGTGATAGCTCGCACAAGGCGGGAAGGCGCCCGTGGTGATCGCCAGCCGACCGGATACGCTGCCTTTGGTGGAGACAGCGACACATCGACATTGCGTGTGACCGCAGGCAGACAGGAGTACCCCGTGAGCGTCGTCGGGCCCTTCGGGCTGAGCGTGCGGGACCGGACTCTGGAAGCCGATACCCAGGCCGGGCTGACAGCCGTCGAAGAGGGTCTGCTGGAGGCCACGAAGAGCGACGTGCCGTTCATCACCGGGGCCGCCCAGCACCTGATGCGGGCGGGCGGCAAGCGGTTCCGGCCGCTGCTGGTGCTGCTCGCCGCGCAGTTCGGCGACCCGTACGCGCCCGGGGTGGTGCCCTCCGCCGTCGTCGTCGAGCTGACGCACCTGGCGACGCTCTACCACGACGACGTCATGGACGAGGCGGATGTCCGCCGCGGTGTGGCCAGCGCCAACGCCCGTTGGGGCAACTCGGTGGCGGTGCTCACCGGCGACTTCCTGTTCGCCCGCGCCTCGCACATCCTGGCCGACCTGGGGCCGGAGGCGGTGCGGATCCAGGCCGAGGCGTTCGAGCGGCTGGTGACCGGACAGATCCTGGAGACGGCGGGGCCACGGGACGGCCGCGACCCGATCGAGCACTACCTGGACGTCCTTCAGGGCAAGACCGGTTCGCTGGTCGCGGTCTCCGGGCGGTTCGGCGCGATGATGTCGGGGGCCGACGAGTCCGTCGTCAGCATCCTCACCCAGTACGGCGAGCGGCTGGGCATCGCGTTCCAGCTGGCCGACGATGTGCTGGACATCGCCAGCGACAGCCATGAGTCGGGCAAGACCCCCGGCACCGACCTGCGGGAGGGCATCGCCACCCTCCCCGTGCTCCATCTGCGGGCGCAGGCGGAGGCGTCCGGCTCGGCCGAGGACCGCGAGCTGTGCGAGCTGCTGGCCGGGGACCTCAGCGACGACGGGCTCCACGCCGAGGTGCTGCGGCGGCTGCGTACCCACCCCGCGCTCGAGCAGGCCCGCCGGGACACCCTCCGCTATGCGGCGGAGGCCCGCGCGATGCTGGCGCCGCTGCCCGAGGGGGCGGCGAAGGCCGCGCTCGAGGGGCTGTGCGACGCGGTGGTGCACCGGGCCGGCTGACCGCCGTCCGCGCCGTCCCGCGCCGCCGCCCGGCTCAGACCTGCGGCGCATCGGGTCCTACCTCAGGGGTATCCGAACGTGATCCTGTCGGCTGACGCGCCGAGACGGTCGATTTGGTGGGATTGAAGGACCACCACATGGCGGTATCGGGTGACAATGGCCCGAGAGGTGGACGAGTGCGAGGCTGACAACCGCCGCCGATGACGGAGGTAGAGCACATATGGCACGGATCCGACCGACACAGGTCGCCGACGACGGTTTCTGGGACGAGGATCGACCAAAGGGGCGCCATAAAGCCGTCCGGTACGCCGCCCCGGTGGCGGTGGCCGGCATCGCGGCGGCGACGATAGGGCTGGTCCCGGCCCTCGCCAGCACCGGGAACCCCGATCTGCCGAAGGTCACGGCAGAGGAGCTGATCAGCAAGATCGCCGCGTCGGACACCGAGCAGCTGTCCGGCTCGGTGAAGGTCACGACCGACCTGGGCATACCGTCGCTGCCCGGGGGCGCCTCGCTCGGCGACCTCGCGGGCGGCGAACGGGGGAACGGCGGCGCTTCGCCGGAGTCGAAGCTCGCCGAGCTCGCGTCCGGCACGCACACCCTGCGGGTGGCCGCCGACGGGCCGGAGCGGCAGCGGGTCTCGATCATCGAGAAGGCCGCCGAGTACAGCGTCATCCACAACGGCGACGAGGTGTGGGCGTACAACAGCGCCGACAACTCCGTGTACCACGCCGAGTCCCCCGAGAAGGCCGCCAAGGGCGACCACCGGCGGGAGGCACCCGAGGACCTGAGCGGCCTCACCCCGCGGGATGCCGCGAAGAAGGCGCTCGCCGCCGTGGACGACACGACCCAGGTCAAGGTCGACGGCACCGCGAGAGTCGCCGGACGGGACGCCTACCAGCTGCTGATACGCCCCAAGCAGGGCGATGCGAGCCACTCGACGATCGGCTCCATCCGCATCGCCGTGGACGCGAAGAACGGCGTGCCGCTGAAGTTCACCCTGGAGCCCAAGAGCGGTGGCAAGGCGGCGATCGACGTGGCCTTCACCCAGGTGGACTTCGGCAAGCCCAAGGCGAGCACCTTCCACTTCACCCCGCCCAAGGGCGCCAAGGTCACCGAGGAGAGCCGCACCGAGCACGAGGCCGAGCACGGGGCCAAGGGCGAGGAGAAGAGCCTCCGCGAGCTGTCCGGGCTGAATGTGGTCGGCAAGGGCTGGGACACGGTGGCGCGGCTGGACCTCCCCGGCGGCCTGCCCGCCAGCGCGAGCGGCGGGGGCGGGCCCAGCGAGTTCCTCGGCGGCCTGGGTAAGAAGGTCAAGGGGGACTTCGGCTCGGGCACGGTGCTCAGCACCCGCCTGGTCAACGCCTTGATCACCGATGACGGCAAGGTCTTTGTCGGCGCGGTGGACAAGAGCGCCCTGATCGGCGCCGCGGACGCGGCCAAGTGACCGCCTGACGAAGGGGGAGCCCGTGGAGGAGCTGTCCGCCGAGGACATGGCCGGGGCGCCGGCCGCCCGCTCGGTGACCGACGCCGCGGTGGAGACCCGCGGGCTCACCAAGCGCTACCGAGGCGGACAGCTCGCGGTCGACGCGCTGGACCTGACCGTGCCGCGCGGCAGCGTCTTCGGCTTCCTCGGGCCCAACGGCTCGGGGAAGACGACGACCATCCGCATGCTCATGGGCCTGATCGAGCCGACCGCCGGAAGAGCCCGGCTGCTCGGCGCGCCCATGCCGCGCGCCGCCCGCAGCGTGCTGCCCAGGGTCGGGGCCCTCATCGAGGGCCCCGCCCTGTACTCCTTCCTGACCGGCCGGGACAATCTGGTCCGCTTCGATGCCGCCGACCCCACCGCCGATCCGCGCACCCGGGCCGCGCGGGTCTCGGCCGCCCTGGAGCGGGTGGGCCTCTCGGCCGCGGCGCGCAAGAAGGCCCGCGCCTACTCCCTCGGCATGAAGCAGCGTCTGGGCCTGGCCGCGGCGCTCCTCCAGCCGCGGGAGCTCCTCGTCCTCGACGAGCCGACGAACGGCCTCGACCCGCAGGGCATGCGGGAGATCCGTACGCTGGTGCGCGAGCTGGCCGAGGACGGCACCACCGTCTTTCTCTCCTCCCACCTCCTCGATGAGATCGAACAGGTGTGCACCCATGCGGCGGTCATGGCTCAGGGAAGGCTCATCGCCCAAGGCACCGTCGCCGAGCTGGCGGCCGGCAGCCGCGGCCGGCTGTCCGTCACCACCCCGGATGCCGCGGACGCGGTCCGCGTCCTGAAGGAACACGGGGTGACGGACATCGTGGTCCTGGACGAGCGCGTCACGGGGGAGCTGCCCTCGGCCGGGCCCGCGTCAGCCGCCAGCTCCGCCTCTGCCTCCGCCTCTGCCTCCGCGTCCGGCGAGAGCGCACCGCCGCTCGACCTCGCGGATCTCAACGCCGCCCTCGTACGCGCCGGGGTGCGGGTCCGGGCCTTCGGAGCCGAGCGGGCCTCGCTTGAGGACGCCTTTGTCGCGCTGACCGGGGAGGGTTTCGATGTCGCAGGCTGAGGTGAACAGGGCAGAGCTGAACAGGGCAGAGACGAGCGGGGCCGAGGTGAGCAAGGGAGCGCGCATGGCGAAGGCGAGCGGCCCGGCCGGCGCGCCGGCCCGGCGGCCGAGCCCACTGTGGACGCTGGCCCTGTTCCGCAGCGAGCTGGGCACCACCTTCCGCCGCTGGCGGACCATCGCTCTGCTCGGCGTACTCGCGGCCATCCCGGTCCTCGTGGGAATCGCGGTGAAGATCGAGACGAGTGACGGCGGCTCGTTCGGCGAGGGGCGTGGGGGAGACGGCCAGGGCCCCGCCTTCTTCTCGCAGATCACCAACAACGGCATCTTCCTGGTCTTCGCGTCGCTCGCGGCGACGCTGCCCGTCTTTCTGCCGATGGCCATCGGCGTGATCGCCGGTGACTCCGTCGCGGGCGAGGCGGGCTCCGGGACGCTGCGCTATCTGCTGGTCGCCCCGGCCGGGCGGACCCGTCTCCTCCTCGCCAAGTTCACCACCGTGATGGCCTTCTGCCTGGTCGCCACGGTTGTGGTGGCCGCCGCCGGACTGGCGACCGGGGCGCTGCTCTTCCCTCTCGGCGATGTCACGCTGATCTCGGGAACCACCGTCTCGTTCACTGACGGACTGCTCCGGGCGCTGGCGGTGGCGGGCGTCGTGGCGTACTCCCTCATCGGCGTCGCGACGGTGGGCCTGTTCATCTCGACCCTCACCAGCAGCGGGATCGCGGCCATGGCGGCGACCGTCGGTCTGCTGGTCACCGTGCAGATCCTGGACACCATCCCGCAGCTGCACGCGATCCAGCCGTATCTGTTCCCGCATTACTGGCTGTCCTTCGCGGACGTCCTCCGGGACCCGGTCTACTGGGACGAACTCACCAAGAACTTTCAGTTGCAGGCCCTTTACGTGGCGGTGTTCGGCTCGGCCGCCTGGGCGCGATTCACCGCGAAAGACATCACAGCCTGACAGCGCGCGGCGGATCACCGCCGCGCGCTGTGCCGTCAGCTGCTGAGGGTCCAGATGGCGTAGGCGATGGCGTCGGTGTTGCGGTCCAGCGCGGTGTCGTTGATGTTGCTCGAGGTGTCGCAGGACCGGTGGTAGCAGCGGTCGAACGCCTGGCCGGAGGTGCCGCCCCACTTCTGCGCCTGGGCGGCGGTCTTGGTGTAGTCGGCGCCGCTGAACAGCCCGCCCACCGGCACGCCCACGTTCTTGAACGGCGCGTGGTCGGAGCGCCCGTCGCCCTCCGTCTCGATCTCGGTGGGCACGCCCTTGGTCGCGAAGAAGTCCTTGAACACGGACTCGATGCGCGCGTCGTCGTCGTAGACGAAGTAGCCCGGGTTGGGCGAGCCGATCATGTCGAAGTTGAGATACGAGTCGATCTTCGCGCGATTCGCGGTCGACAGGCTGTTCACGTAGTACCGGGAGCCCACCATCCCGAGCTCCTCGGCGCCCCACCAGCCGAACCGCAGGTGCTTCGTGGGCTGCAGCCCCGCCCGGGAGACGGCGAGCGCGGTCTCCAGGACGCCCGCGGAGCCCGAGCCGTTGTCGTTGATGCCGGGGCCGGCGCTGACGGAGTCCAGGTGGGCGCCCGAGAACACCACGTTGTCGGTGTCGCCGCCGGGCCAGTCGGCGATGAGGTTGTAGCCGGTGGCGCCGCCGGAGGTGAACTGCTGCACGGTGGTGGTGAACCCGGCCGCGTCGAGCTTGGCCTTGACGTAGTCGAGCGAGGCCTTGTAACCGGGGCGGCCATGGGCGCGGTTGCCGCTGTTGGCGGTGGCTATGGACTGGAGCTGGCTCAGGTGGGCCTTGACGTTGGCGACCGGGATGTCGGGCGCGGCGAGGGCGGTCGCGGCCGCCGGGGCGGGCGCCGGCCCGGCCGGTGACAGCGGCGCGGCGGGCGCCGCCACGCTGAGGGCCGCGACGACCGCACCAGTCGCGGTGGCGGCGGTGGCGGCGCGGCGTATCAAGGATCTTCCGGATGACGACATGGGGGGCTCCGAATTCCGAACGGGGGCAAGACGGAATGAACGTGACGCTGTGTGGGGCACGCACCCGGTGGGGCGGGGGAGCGCTGAAGCGGTGGCACGGTCAAACGGTGGCTCGGCCAAGCGGTGGCACGTGATGCGGAGTGTCGCAAAGGCAGATGCTCCGGCCCCGGCTGACATCGCGTCAAGGGTGGGAACCGGACAGTAGGAGCCGTATATCGGTCCCGGAGCCGTGCGGGCTCAGCCGAGGACGGGGTCCTCGGTCGCGGCGTCGCCGTGCCGCGCCGCCGCGGCGGCCCGCGCCGCGGCCTCGCGCAGCTGTGCCCGCGCCCGGCGGGCCGTGCGCAGCGCGTCCCAGGTGAGCAGCGCCAGCGCGAGCCATACGAGGGAGAAGCCCGCCCATCGCTCGGGCGGCATGGACTCGTGGAAGACGGCGATGCCGAGCGCGAACTGGAAGACCGGCGCGATGTACTGGAGCATCCCGATCGTCGACAGCGGCAGCCGCACGGCCGCCGCCCCGAAGCAGATCAGCGGCAGCGCGGTGATCAGCCCGCTGCTCGCCAGCAGCGCCGAGTGCCCGACGCCCCCGCTGCCGAAGGTGCTGTCGCCGCGCGCGGTCAGGAAGACCACGAAGCCGAGCGCGGGCAGGAACTGGACGGCGGTCTCGGCGGCGAGCGACTCCAGCCCGTCCAGGCCGATCCGCTTCTTGAACAGGCCGTAGGTGGCGAAGGAGAGGGCGAGCGTGAGCGCGATCCAGGGCAGCGTGCCGTAGCCGACCGACAGGACGGCCACGGCGGCCGCGCCGACGCCGACCGCCGCCCACTGCACCGGCCGCAGCCGCTCGCGCAGCAGGAGGACCCCGAAGCCGATGCTGACCAGGGGGTTGATGAAGTATCCGAGCGAGGCCTCGACGACATGGCCGCTGTTGACGCTCCAGATGTACAGGCCCCAGTTGACGGAGATGACGGCCGCGGCGAGGGCGATCATCCCCAGCCGTGCTGGCTGCCGCAGCAGCGGACGTATCCAGGACCAGCGGCGCAGTGCGAGCAGTACGAGGACGAGGGCCACCAGCGACCACACCATGCGGTGGGCGAGGATCTCGTCGGCTCCGGCGGGCTTCAGCAGCGGCCAGAAGAGGGGGACCAGGCCCCACATGCCGTAGGCGGCGAAGCCGTAGACGAGTCCGCTGTGATGCTGCTGCTGGCTCTGCGGCTCCACATGTCCTCCCGGCGGCATGGCGACCTGTCGAACGTAGCGCCGGCGCGGCCCGCCTGTCATCTCCGTATCGTCATACGGTCATGACATGCGGGCCGCCTTGCCGGGGTCGGCCGGGGGTTCCGGGGGGGCTCAGCCCTTCGGTTCAGCCCTTGAGGGCCACCGCGATCGAGTCCGCGATGGGGGTGGTCGGCCGGCCGATGAGCCGGGAGAGGTCGCCGGGCGTGTCGGCCAGCAGGCCGCGGGAGATCGCGGCGTCGACGTCCACGAGGATCTCGGCGAACGGCTCGGGAACACCCGCGCCGGTCAGGATGGCCGTGTGGGTCTCGGCCGGCACGGGGCCGTACGCGATCTCCTTGCCGGTCTGCTTGGCGACCTCGGCGGCGTACTCCTCGAAGCTCCAGGCGGTGTCGCCGCTGAGCTCGTACGCCTTGCCCACGTGGCCCTCGCCGGTCAGCACCTCGACGGCGGCGGCCGCGTAGTCGGCGCGCGCGGCGGAGGCGACGCGGCCGTCGCCCGCGCTGGCGACGACGGCTCCGTGCTCCAGCACGGGGGCGAGCTGCTCGGTGTAGTTCTCGTTGTACCAGCCGTTGCGCAGCAGGACGTACGGCAGGCCGGAGGCCTGGATGGCCTGCTCGGTGAACTTGTGCTCGTCGGCCAGCGTGAAGTCGGCGGCGGGGCCCCCGAAGACACTGGTGTACGCGAGCAGGGCGACGCCCGCCTCCTTGGCGGCGTCGATGACGGCCTGGTGCTGCGGGACGCGCTGCCCGACCTCGCTGCCGGAGATCAGCAGCACCTTGTCGTTGGCGGCGAAGGCGCCCTGGAGGGTCTCCGGCCGGCTGTAGTCGGCGATGTGCAGCCGCACGCCGCGCGCCGCGAGATCGGCGGCCTTGCCGGCGTCCCGCACCACGGCTACGACCTGGTCCGCGGGGACCTTCTCCAGCAGGCCCTCGACGACGAGGCGGCCGAGGTGGCCGGTGGCTCCGGTGACGACGATGCTCATGACTGTTTTCTCGCTTTCGTCCTATTGATTCTGCTTGATTCTGCTTATGTCGTTCTACGAACCACCCTATCCTCAGCGCTAACTGTGGGAAAGTACCCACTTTGAAGTAAGGTACTGTCATGCCAGTAAGTAACAGGATCGCCGAGAAGACGCGGGGTGCGCCGATAGGTGGCCCGGATGCCGCCATGTGCCCGGCGCGTCTGGTGTTGGAGCACGTCACCAGCCGCTGGGGGGTCCTCGTCCTCGCCGTGCTGCTGGACGGCACCCACCGCTTCAGCGAGGTGCGGCGCGCGGTCGGGGGCGTCAGCGAGAAGATGCTCGCGCAGACCCTTCAGACGCTGGAGCGGGACGGCTTTGTGCGCCGCGAGGCCCATCCCGTCATCCCGCCGCATGTGGACTACTCGCTGACCGAGCTCGGTGAGGAGGCGGCGCAGCGGGTGTGGGCGCTGGCCCGCTGGACGGAGGAGAAGGCTCCGGAGGTCGTGGCCGCCCGGGAGGCGTACGACACCGCCAAGGTCAGTCGGGCTGCGGCGGGTGCCCCGCCTTCAGGGCCCGTACGGCCCGTGTGACATCGAAGGGCAGGATCGTCACCGCGACGCTCGGCAGGTGCTCGAGGGCCCTGGCCAGCGACTCCGCGGTGCCCCGGTGCAGCAGCTTGCCCAGTGGGGTGGCGTAGGTGCGGCGCGGCACCAGCAGGATCAGCGCGGTCTCTCCGTCCTCGGTGATCCGGGCCGCCAGCTCGACCACGGCCGGGCGCAGCTGCCGGTCCGGGCACTCCACGACCTCCAGCGAGATCGATGTGCCCGCCGTGGTCTCCCACGTCGCCATCAGCCGTCGGGCCTGTGTCTCGTCGATCATGAAGTGCACGGCGCGCACCGCGTCGGCCCGCAGCTCATGCGCGTACCGCAGCGCCTTGATCGTCGCCAGGTCGAGGTTCTCGACGAGTACGTGGACGACCCGGCGCCGTCGGCGCGGCTGGTCCATGCCGAGCCGCGGCACCGCCTCCAGGGCCGCCGCCTCGGCGCGGTACTCGCGGTTGATCCGGATCAGCGCCCAGACCCCGAGTGGGAAGACCATCACGACCAGCCAGGCACCCTCGGTGAACTTGGTGACGGCGAAGATCAGCACCACCGCCGCCGAGACGGTCGCGGACGCGGCGTTGGCGGCGATCTTCCAGACCCGGCCGGACTCGCTGCGGCGCAGGTGATAGGCCGTCAACCCGGCGCCGGCCATGGTGAAGGCGGTGAACACGCCGATCGCGTACAGCGCCACCAGCCGGTCGACGTTCGCGTCGGTGACGATCAGCAGCGCGAGGGCGATCACGGCCAGCGAGATGATGCCGTTGGAGAACGCGAGCCGGTGGCCGCGCCGGGTCAGCTGCCGGGGCAGAAAGCGGTCCTCGGCGACAAAGCTGGCGAGGAAGGGAAAGCCGGTGAAGGGGGTGTTGGCGCCGGTGTAGAGGATGAGCACGGTCGCCAGCTGGACGAAGGACAGCCCGGCGGCGCCCAACCAGCCGCCGCCGAAGACCAGGTGCGCCTCCTGCGCGAGAACGGTCGGGGTGCCGTCCCGGTAGGGCGTGGCATGGGTGAAGTGGGCGAGGGCCGAGACGCCGAACACGAGCGTGCCGAGGACGCAGCTCATCGCGATCAGCGTGTGGCGGGCGTTGCGGCCCTGGGGCTCGCGGAAGACGGAGACGCCGTTGGAGATCGCCTCCAGACCGGTCAGCGAGGAGCCGCCGTTGGCGAAGGAGCGCAGCACGATGAAGAGCGAGGCGCCGTAGAGCCAGCCGCTCCCCGCCTGGCCCACGTCGACGGCGCCCGGGGCGTGCACATCGGCGTGCGGCAGCTCGCCGCCGATGCCGCGGATCAGGCCGATCACCAGCATCAGGCCGATGGCCGCCATGAACAGGTAGGCGGGCCACGCGAAGACCCGCCCGGCCTCCCGCACCCCGCGCAGATTGCCGTACGCGAGGATCAGCACCACACCAATGGTGAGGGGCAGTTGGAGGTGGTCGATGCCGGTCCACCGGCCGCCGATGAGATGGGCCCACGAGATGATCGCGTTGGTGCCGGCCGAGGCCTGCACGGCGACGGTGACGATGTAGTCGACCAGCAGCGCGACGGAGGCGATCTGGGCGATGTTCGGGCCGAAGTTCTCGCGGGCGACGATGTACGAGCCGCCCGCGCGGGTGTAGATCGTCACCACATCGCTGTAGCAGAGCGTGACCAGCACCAGGACGAGGAGGATCGCCCCGGTCACCGGGAGGAGGAGGGCGAAGGCCGCCACCCCGACCACCGGCACCAGGATGCGCAGCATCTCCTCGCTGCCGTACGCGGTCGAGGAGATGCAGTCGGAGGCGAGCACGCCGAGCGCGGTGGAGTTGTTGAGCTTCTCTCCCTTGATGCGCTCGGTGACCAGCGGCGGGCCGAGCAGCCGCCGCTTGACGTGGGAGACGATGCGGTCGCGGGGCGGAAGCAGCTCGGCGGGGTCGGCCATGGGCCCTATCAGAGCGGGTGCCCGCCCGAGGCGCCGTCAGACGCTCCGGGCAGGCACCCGCCCCGCGTACGTGCGCACTCACCCGTACGGGTGGGCGCGGCGGGCCCCCGCCGGGTCAGCCGACGACGGTCCAGGTGTCCTGGCCTGCGAGCAGGGCGCCGAGGTCGCCCTTGCCCTTCTGCTCCACGGCTGCCTCGAGCTGGTCGGACATCTCGGCCTCGTAGACCGGGCGGGTGACATCGCGCAGCACCCCGATGGGGGTGTGGTGCAGCGTGTCGGGGTCGGCGAGCCGGGTCAGCGCGAAGGCGGTGGTGGGCGAGGCGGCGTGCGCGTCGTGGACCAGCACTCCCTCGGTGCCCTCCCGGGTCACATCGATGACCCTGAGGTCGCCGGTGGCCGGGTCGCGGACGACGCCCTTGGAGCCGAGGCCGTCCCCGCCGTCCTCCTCGCCGAACGGCGTGCCGAAGCGGATCGGCTTGCCGTGCTCCAGGCGGATGACGGCCTCCTGCGCCTGGTCCTTGTCCTTGAGGACCTCGAAGGCGCCGTCGTTGAAGATGTTGCAGTTCTGGTAGATCTCCACCAGCGCGGTGCCCGGGTGGGCGGCCGCCTCGCGCAGCACCTGGGTGAGGTGCTTGCGGTCGGAGTCCACGGTGCGGGCGACGAACCCGGCCTCGGCGCCCAGCGCGAGCGAGAGGGGGTTGAAGGGCGCGTCGAGCGAGCCCATCGGCGTGGACTTGGTGATCTTGCCGACCTCGGAGGTCGGGCTGTACTGACCCTTGGTGAGGCCGTAGATCCGGTTGTTGAACAGCAGGATCTTCACGTTGACGTTGCGGCGCAGCGCGTGGATGAGGTGGTTGCCGCCGATGGACAGCGCGTCGCCGTCACCGGTGACCACCCACACCGACAGATCGCGGCGCGAGGCGGCCAGGCCCGTGGCGATGGCGGGGGCGCGGCCGTGGATCGAGTGCATCCCGTAGGTGTTCATGTAGTACGGGAAGCGGGAGGAGCAGCCGATGCCGGAGACGAAGACGATGTTCTCCTTCGCCAGGCCGAGTTCGGGCATGAAGCCCTGGACGGCGGCGAGGACCGCGTAGTCGCCGCAGCCGGGGCACCAGCGCACTTCCTGGTCGGACTTGAAGTCCTTCATGGTCTGCTTGGTGCCGGCCTTCGGCACCAGCGAAAGCGCGTCGACGGAGGAGAGCCCTTCCGCGATCGTCTCAGTCATCGATGGCCTCCTTAAGGGCCGTCGCAAGCTGCTCGGCCTTGAATGGCAGCCCCCGCACCTGGGTGAAGGAGCGGGTGTCGACCAGATACTTGGCGCGGAGCAGGGTGGCGAGCTGACCGAGGTTCATCTCGGGCACGACCACCTTGTCGTAGCGGGCCAGGACCGCGCCGAGGTTCCCCGGGAAGGGGTTGAGATGGCGCAGATGGGCCTGGGCGATGGAGTCCCCGGCGGCGCGGACCCGGCGCACGGCGGCGGTGATCGGCCCGTAGGTCGAGCCCCAGCCCAGCACCAGCGTGCGGGCGTCGCCGGTGGGGTCGTCCACCGTGATGTCCGGCACCTCGATGCCGTCGACCTTGGCCTGCCGGATGCGCACCATGTGGTCGTGGTTGGCCGGGTCGTAGGAGATGTTGCCGGTGCCGTCCTGCTTCTCGATGCCGCCGATGCGGTGCTCGAGGCCGGGGGTGCCGGGCACCGCCCAGGGGCGGGCGAGCGTCTCGGGGTCGCGCTTGTACGGCCAGAAGACCTCGGTGCCGTCCGCCAGGGTGTGGTTGGGGCCGCTGGCGAACCGGACCCGCAGATCCGGCAGGTCTTCCAGGTCCGGCACCCGCCACGGCTCCGACCCGTTGGCGAGGTAGCCGTCGGAGAGGAGGAAGACGGGGGTGCGGTAGACCAGCGCGATCCGCACCGCGTCCAGCGCCGCGTCGAAGCAGTCCGCCGGGGTCTGGGGGGCCACGATCGGCACCGGGGCCTCGCCGTTGCGCCCGTACATCGCCTGTAGCAGATCGGCCTGTTCGGTCTTGGTGGGCAGGCCGGTCGACGGGCCGCCCCGCTGGATGTCGATCACCACCAGCGGCAGCTCCTGGCTGACCGCGAGCCCGATGGTCTCCGACTTGAGCGCCACGCCGGGGCCGGAGGTGGTGGTCACCGCGAGCGCCCCGCCGAACGCGGCGCCCAGCGCCGCGCCGATGCCCGCGATCTCGTCCTCGGCCTGGAAGGTGCGCACGCCGAAGTTCTTGTGGCGGGACAGCTCGTGCAGGATGTCCGAGGCGGGGGTGATCGGGTACGAGCCCAGGAACAGCGGCAGGTCCGCCTGGTGCGAGGCCGCGACCAGCCCGTACGACAGCGCCAGATTGCCGGAGATGTTGCGGTATGTCCCCGGCGGGAACGCGGAGGAGGCGGGCGCCACCTCGTAGGAGACCGCGAAGTCCTCCGTGGTCTCGCCGAAGTTCCAGCCGGCCCGGAAGGCGGCCACGTTGGCCTCGGCGATCTGCGGCTTCTTGGCGAACTTCTGGCGCAGGAACTTCTCGGTGCCCTCGGTCGGGCGGTGATACATCCACGACAGCAGGCCGAGCGCGAACATGTTCTTGCTGCGCTCCGCCTCCTTGCGGGACAGCCCGAACTCCTTGAGCGCCTCGACGGTCAGCGTCGTCAGCGGCACGGGGTGGACGTGGTACCCGTCCAGCGAGCCGTCCTCGAGCGGGCTCTGGTCGTAGCCGACCTTGGCCATCGGCCGCTTGGTGAACTCATCGGTGTTGACGATGATCTCGGCGCCGCGCGGCACATCGCCCAGGTTGGCCTTCAGCGCGGCCGGGTTCATCGCCACCAGCACGTTCGGCGCGTCGCCCGGGGTGAGGATGTCGTGATCGGCGAAGTGCAGCTGGAAGCTCGACACGCCGGGGAGGGTGCCGGCAGGGGCGCGGATCTCGGCCGGGAAGTTCGGCAGCGTGGACAGATCATTGCCGAATGACGCCGTCTCCGAGGTGAACCGGTCACCCGTGAGCTGCATGCCGTCGCCCGAGTCACCCGCGAATCGGATGATCACCCGGTCCAGACGGCGGACCTCTTTGCCGCCGTCCGACGCTCGCTGTCCCCCGACGAGCGTCTGCCCGTCCTGCTGATCGGCTGGTTCGGCCTGCTCGGCCGGGCTACTGACCTGGCTGGTCACTGATTCGGACCTCCCTTGAGGCGGCGCTCATGGACATCGGTGCCGACCGGTTGTCCCATGGCCATCGTACGTCGGTAAGGGTCGCCTTCCCTGACCGGATCGCATAATGGACGGCCTGGCGCTGCCCCTTTATGTGGTGAATTGTCATGCTCTGCATGCGCCCCCGTACTCATGTCGAGCGATCCTCCCCCTATCGGTCTTTGGTTTTACGACCGCCAATTGACCAGTCCAGTCCAGTCCAGTCCAGTCCAGCTCCAGACCAGCCTGGCCCGGACTCCCCATGCCCGTCTTGCATTCCGTGCCGTCCTAGGAATTCAGATAGGTCAGCACCGCGAGCACACGGCGGTGATCCCCCTCACTCGGCGACAGGCCGAGCTTCAGGAAGATGTTGCTGACGTGCTTCTCGACCGCGCCGTCGCTCACCACCAGCTGCTTGGCGACCGCCGAGTTCGTCCGGCCCTCGGCCATCAGACCGAGGACCTCCCGCTCGCGCGGGGTGAGCCCGGCCAGCACGTCCTGCTTGCGGCTGCGCCCCAGCAACTGCGCCACGACCTCCGGGTCGAGCGCGGTGCCGCCCCGGGCCACCCGCACCACGGCGTCCACGAACTCCCGGACGTCGGCGACCCGGTCCTTGAGCAGATAGCCGACACCGCGGCTGTTGCCCGCCAGCAGCTCCGTGGCGTACTGCTCCTCCACATACTGTGACAGCACCAGCACACCGAGTCCGGGATGATCGTGGCGCAGCCGGACCGCCGCCCGCACCCCCTCGTCGGTGTGGGTCGGCGGCATCCGTACGTCCGCGACCACCACATCCGGCAGCGCGCCCTCGTCGGCCAGCTCCTGGACCGACTTCACCAGCGCCTCCGCGTCGCCGACCCCCGCGACCACCTCATGCCCACGGTCGGTCAACAGGCGGGTCAGCCCCTCCCGTAGCAGCACCGAATCCTCGGCGATGACCACCCGCACCCTGTCCTCCACAGCCCCCCCACTCGTCGGTTCCTCGGCCCCAGCATCCCAGGGATCGGACCCGCCCGAAGCCCGGCGCGCTTACCGGGGCGGGGCAGAGGGCGGACCAGGGGGGCGGGCGAGGCGCGCGGGGGAGGCGGCGGGGGAGGCGGCGGGGCCGCGGGTCACCTGCGCCAGGGCAGCTCGGCGGTGACGGAGGTCGGGCCGCCGGCCGGGGAGTGCACGACGAGCAGGCCGTCGACCGCGTCGAGCCGCTCGGCCAGCCCGGCGAGCCCCGACCCGGGCCGGCCGTCCGCCCCGCCCTGGCCGTCGTCCGAGACCTGCAACATCACCCGGTCCTCGGAGCGCCACACATCCACGGCGGCCGTCCGCGCGCCGCTGTGCTTGCTGATGTTCTGCAGCAGCTCGGAGACGGTGAAGTAGGCGATGCCCTCGATCGCGGGCGCGGGCCGCTCCGGCAGGTCCACCGTCACCGTCACGGGCACCACGCAGCGGGCCGCCAGGGCGGACAGGGACGGGCCCAGGCCCCGGTCGGTGAGGATCGCCGGGTGGATGCCTCTGGCGAGGTCGCGCAGCTCCTGGAGGGCCAGCTTCACCTCGCCGTGCGCCTCGTCGACCATCCGCGCCGCCGTCTCCGGGTCCTCCTGGAGCTTCTCCTTCGCCAGGCCCAGGTCCATGGCGAGGGCGACCAGCCGGGCCTGCGCCCCGTCGTGCAGGTCGCGCTCGATGCGGCGCAGATCGGCCGCCGCCGTGTCGACCACCGTGCCCCGGTCCGACTCCAGCTCCCACACCCGCTCCGCGAGCCGCGAGGGACCCAGCAGCCCGGACACCAGCAGCCCGTCGACCGTGGTCAGGCCCCGTATCACAAACGGCGTCCCCACCAGCAGCAGCGCCCCGGCGACGCTGGCGGCCGCTATGTCGAGCGGGGTGTCGAGGAAGAAGCCGCGGCCGTCGACTTCGAAGAGCTGCACGCCCGGCTGATCGCTGTAGGTGGGGAGAACCCACTGCCACAGCGGATAGGTCACAAAGGCCCAGGCGTTCACCCACAGCGTCAGCGACAGAGCGAAGGCGAAGATCGCCCACGGGAGGTGGATCACTGAGTAGAGCGCATGGCGCCAGGAGGTGCCGCTCTTGAGCAGCGCGCCCACCCACGCGAACGGACCGGACTTGCGCGACCCGCGGGTCACCGCCCGCACCGGCTCGGGATCGGCGACCTCCAGGCGCAGCAGCGCGCGCGCCCTGGCCCGCTCCACGGCCCCGAGCGCCCGGCAGCCCGCCAGGGCGACACCGAGCACCGGTATGCCGAGGAAGGTGACCAGAAGCCCGACGCCGAGCGCGAGCATCGTGATCGCGTAGCAGAAGGTGAGCAAGGCCATCGGGAGGCTGAGCACCAGATACAGGAACTCGCGCCAGACACGGGCCTTGAAGGGCGCACGCAGCGCCGCGGGCACCAGAGAGCCGCGGGGCTCGGCCTCCGGCCCGTACGGTTCGTATGCGGTGGCCATCTCTCGTCCGTCCTCCGAAGGGTGGGGCATGGTGCCCGGTGCTGCGTTGCGTACATCCAGGCTCCCGGAGCGCGCCCGGCCGGGCCATGGAGCAAGTAGGCGTCTTGACCGTGGGGCTAGCCCTACCGTCTGGGTAGATCTGGGCCTAACACCGGACCCGCGCGGACATCGCGCGGGTCCGGCCAGGCCTAGGCTCCCGCGGCCCCGCGGTCGCGCCACGGCAGCTCGGCGGTCACGGCCGTCGGGCCGCCCACCGGCGAATCCACCGTGAACAGGCCGTCGACCGACCCGAGCCGCTCCGCGAGCCCGGCCAGACCGCTGCCCCTGTCCGTGCTCGCACCGCCGTGCCCGTCGTCCCGCACCTGGAGCAGCAGCCGCCCGTCCGACCGCCACACCTCGACGGCGGCCGTCCGGGCGCCGCTGTGCTTGCTGATGTTCTGCAGCAGCTCGGAGACGGTGAAGTAGGCGATGCCCTCGATCGCGGGCGCGGGCCGCTGCGACAGGCTCACGGAGACTTCCACCGGCACCGTGCAGCGCACCGCGACCGACGACAGCGCCGCGTCCAGGCCCCGGTCGGTCAGCACCGCCGGGTGGATGCCTCTGGCGAGGTCGCGCAGCTCCTGGAGGGCCAGCTTCACCTCGCCGTGCGCCTCGTCGACCATCGCGGCCGCCGCCCCCGGGTCCTCCAGCACCTTCTCCTTCGCCAGGCCCAGGCCCATGGCGAGGGCGACCAGCCGGGCCTGCGCCCCGTCGTGCAGATCGCGCTCGATGCGGCGCAGATCGGCCGCCGCCGTGTCGACCACCGTGCCCCGGTCCGACTCCAGCTCCGCGATCCGCCGCTCCAGCCCGTCGGACGGGGACAGCAGCCCGCGCACCATCGCCCGGTCGGCGTTCGTCAGGCCCCGGGCGATCCAGGGCAGCACGGGCCAGGCGAGGAAGAGGGCGAGCAGGGTGACACAGAAGGTGGCCACCGCCCAGGGCAGCCGCATGAAGGAGTACAGCGTGGTCCGCCAGCCCACCGGGTCCCGCAGCCGCTCCCACAGCCAGGAGAAGAAGCCGCCGTCCGTGCGGTGCCGCAGCCGGCTCGGCTCGTCGACGCGCACCGTGAGCAGCGCGCGGGCGCGACGCCGCTCGAACGCGCCGTACAGCCGGCTGCCGCGCAGCCCCAGGGCCAGCAGCGGCAGCCCCACCACGGTGATCGCCAGCCCCAGGCCCGTGACGAGCCACACCAGGGAGTAGACGAAGCCGAGGACGCCCACGGGCAGATTGGCGAGGAGGTGGGCGATCTCCTTCCAGGTCTGCGCGGGAAAGCCGAAGGCGGGTGGCCGGGGCAGCCGCTCGTCGCCCTCATCGGTTGAACTCGAGGTCATACGGCCAAGATTGCCGGGCCTGCCCCCGCCCCGCCATGGGGTACGTCGCCGTGCCCGGGTAGGGGTAACCCCACCGCATCCCGGACGGGCGGCTCACCTGGACGGCGGCAGGGCCTACACTCCCGTGCGTACGTAGCGTCGAAGAACACACGACATCAACATCGACGGACATCAGGCGGGACAAGGAGCGAGGGGCGGACGTGCCGGAGGCGACGACGACCGTGCGCACCACAGCCGTGCCGCTCGCGGCCGACTACTTCCAGAGCTACTCGGTGGTCGGCCTGCTCGCGGTCGTCGGGGTGCTCTTCGTCGCCGTGGCCTTCGGGGCCGGGCGGCTGCTGCGGCCCGTGGTACCCACCCCGGAGAAGCTGCTGACGTACGAGTGCGGTGTCGACCCCGTCGGCGAGGGCTGGGCCCACACCCAGATCCGCTACTACGTCTACGCTTTCTTGTATGTGATTTTCGCGGTGGACTCGGTCTTCCTCTTCCCCTGGGCGACGGTGTTCGCCGCACCTGGCTATGGCGGAACGACGCTGGTGGAGATGTTCATCTTCCTCGGCTTCCTCGCCGTGGGCCTGCTGTACGCCTGGAAGAAGGGCGTCCTGGAATGGACGTGACACCCACCCCCGCCCCCAGCTCGGCCTCCACACCTGTGGATCTCCCGGAGCCGCGCCGCCTCGGGGCGCTCGCCAGGCTGGCGCCCGAGCCGATGAAGGTGGTCCTGAACTGGGGCCGCCGCTACAGCCTGTGGGTCTTCAACTTCGGGCTGGCATGCTGCGCCATCGAGTTCATCGCGGCGTCGATGGCCCGCCACGACTTCATCAGGCTCGGCGTGATCCCCTTCGCCCCCGGGCCGCGCCAGGCCGACCTCATGGTGGTGTCCGGCACGGTGACGGACAAGATGGCGCCCGCGGTGAAGCGGCTGTACGAGCAGATGCCCGAGCCGAAGTACGTCATCTCCTTCGGGGCCTGCTCGAACTGCGGCGGCCCGTACTGGGACTCGTACTCGGTCACCAAGGGCGTCGACCAGATCATCCCCGTCGATGTGTATGTGCCCGGCTGCCCGCCCCGCCCGGAGGCGCTGCTTCAGGGGATCCTGAAGTTGCAGGAGAAGATCGCGCGCGAGTCGCTGAGCGAGCGGTACGGGCGCGACGGCGGTGCCCGGGGCGGCGACGGCGTGGCCTCTGGGCCGTCCGCCGCGGCGCTGCGCAGCGGCCTGGTCGCGCCGCCCGCCCCGTCCTCCGCTTCATCCTCCGCCCCGGCCACGGAGGAGGGCACGCCGTGACCGCGCCCGAAGACCGGAACCAGCCCGCCGAGGCCGAGCGCGTCGGGGCCGTGCCCGTCGAGGCCGCCGCCGCGCCCGCGCAGCCGACGGTCGGCTGGCTGCCGCGGTCGGCCACCGAGCTGTTCGGAGAAGGCGCGACGGCGGAGGAGGCGTACGGGCTGCTCACCGTCGACGTCCACGCCGATGCGTGGATCCCCGCGCTGGAGACCGCCCGCGACGCGCTGGGCTGCACCTACTTCGACTGGCTGAGCGCGGTCGACGAGCCCGGCGAGGGCTTCCGCGTGGCCGCGCATGTCGTCGCCCTCGGGCCTGCGGCCGCCGCGGCTGCCGGCCCTGGCCCGGCGGCCGCCCCTGCCGCTCCCGCCGTGCGCGGGCTGCTCGTACGCACCACCGTGGCGCACGAGGCACCGGCCCTCCCGACCGCGACCGGCGTCTACGCGGGCGCGGCCTGGCATGAGCGCGAGACCCACGAGATGTTCGGCATCGACTTCGCCGACCACCCCCACCTCGCACCGCTGCTGCTCCCGGACGGTTTTGAGGGGCACCCGCTGCGTAAGGACTTCGTGCTGGCGGCCCGGGTCGTCAAGGCCTGGCCGGGCGCGAAGGAGCCGGGGGAGTCCGAGGCCGCCCACGCGCCCAGACGGCGGCAGATACTGCCGCCCGGTGTCCCCGACCCCAACGAATGGGGCCCTCTCAAGGGCCAGCTCCCCCCTGCCCCCGCCCGCCCGGCGCGCGCGACCCACACGGCGGGCGCGGCAGGCGGCACGGGCGCCGGGGCCGAACGCCCGGCCCGCCGAGCCCGCAGCGCGTCCGCGGGCTCGGCCGGCCAGCGAGCCGCCACGGGCGCGGAGGCGCCGACGGACGAGTCCGCACGGCCCGCGCGTCGCGCCCGGAGCGTGAGTGAGGGTTCCGCGAGCCAGCGGGAGACCGGTACGGACGCGGCAGCGACGGGCGCGCCTTCGCCCGCCGCCCGGCCGCGCTCGACCGACGCCCCCTGGCACCACCCACGCCCGGCGCGGGACGAACCGAAGGCCTCGGGTACGCCGTCATCGGACGCCGCGCCCGGTGCCGCTGCTGAGGCCGACGCCGACGCCGAGGCGGGGGAGCGGCGGGGGCCGTCCCAGACCGTCGCGGGCGAGGGGAAGGCCGGAGACTCCGCGCGCCGCGAGGAGCCCCAAGGGCCCGCGGCGCCCGAGGATACCGACGCGCCCGACGCGCCCGACGCGCCCGAGGCACCCACCGAGCCCCACACACCCCACGCACCCCACACGAACACCGACGACCCGGCGGGAGGCACCGCGTGAACGACGTCCTCGACGTCGCGCTGCGACTGCTCGCGCTGCTGCTCGCCTTCCTCGTACTGCCTCTGGTCGTGGGACAGACCGAGCACAAGGTCATGGCCCATATGCAGGGCCGGCTCGGGCCGATGTACGCGGGTGGGTTCCACGGGTGGGCACAGCTGGTCGCGGACGGCGTGAAGTTCGCGCAGAAGGAAGACATCGTACCGGCGGGGGCCGACCGGCGGATCTTCCAGCTCGCGCCCGCCGTCGCGCTGTTGCCGTATCTGCTCGTCCTGGTGGCGATCCCGGTCGGGCCCGGTGCCGTCGGCTGGTTCATCGACGCCGGCATCTTCTTCGTGCTCGCCGTGATGGGCGTCGGCGTGCTGGGCTCGCTCATGGCGGGCTGGGCGTCGGCCAACAAGTTCTCCCTTCTCGGGGGCCTGCGTACGGCCGCGCAGCTGATGGCGTACGAGCTGCCGATGCTGCTCGCCGCCGCCTCCGTGGCGATGGCCGCCGGTACCGTCTCGCTGCCCGGCATCCTCGACGCGTTCGAGTGGTGGTGGGTGCCGTGGCAGATCGTCGGCGGGGTGGTGTTCTTCACGGCCGGGCTCGCCGAGTTGCAGCGTCCGCCCTTTGACGCGCCGATCGCCGACTCCGAGATCATCTTCGGCGCGTACACCGAGTACACCGGGCTGCGCTTCGCGCTGTTCCTGCTGGCCGAGTACGCGGGCATCGTCATCCTCTGCGGGCTGACCACCGTGCTGTTCCTGGGTGGCTGGCACGGTCCGTTCGCCGATGACCTGGGCTGGGTGTGGACGCTGCTGAAGACGGCCGTGCTCGCCTTCGTGGTGATCTGGCTGCGGGTGAGCTATCCGCGGCTGCGCGAGGACCAGTTGCAGAAGCTCGCCTGGACCGGCCTCATCCCGCTCGCTCTGGTCCAGATCGCCCTCACCGGCGTCGTCAAGGTGGTGATCTCCTGATGGGCATCCCCGGTTCCGGCCTGGCCAAGGGCCTGGCCGTCACCCTGCGCACGATGACCCGGAAGGCACACACCGCGCAGTATCCGGACGTCCAGCCCGAGCTGCCGCCCCGGACGCGCGGCGTCATCGGCCTGTTCGAGGAGAACTGCACGGTCTGCATGCTCTGCGCGCGGGAGTGCCCGGACTGGTGCATCTACATCGACTCCCACAAGGAGACGGTGCCGCCGGCCGCGCCCGGCGGGCGCGAGCGCAGCCGCAATGTGCTGGATCGGTTCGCCATCGACTTCGCCCTGTGCATGTACTGCGGTATCTGCATCGAGGTGTGTCCTTTCGACGCGCTGTTCTGGTCGCCGGAGTTCGAGTACGCGGAGGAGGACATCCGCGATCTCACCCATGAGCGCGACAAGCTCCGCGAGTGGATGTGGACGGTGCCCGCGCCGCCCGCGCTGGACCCGGGCGCCGAGGAGCCGAAGGAGATCGCCGCCGCCCGCAAGGCCGCCGACAAGATCGCCGCGGCCGAGGCGGCACAGGCCGCGCAGGCCGGGGACGCGGCGGAGGCCGATGGCCCCACCGGCTCCTCCGACTCCGCCGGCCGGAACGGAGCGGCGTCGTGAGTGCCGTGGCGCAGCTCGCGGCCGCCGGCCACGGTTTTCTGTCACCGACCGGTGTGGAGATCACCTTCCTTCTGGTCGCGGTGGTGACCCTGGGCGGGGCCGTCGTCACCGTCACCACCAGGCAGCTGGTGCACGCCGCGCTGTGGCTGGTGGTCACGCTCGGCGGGCTCGCGGTCGAGTTCCTCCTCCTCACGGCGGAGTTCATCGCCTGGGTGCAGGTGCTGATCTACGTGGGGTCCGTCGTCGTCCTCATCCTGTTCGGGCTGATGCTGACCAAGGCGCCCATCGGGCGGTCGCCGGACGCCGATTCGGGCAACCGCCCGGCCGCCCTCGCGGTGGCCGTGGCCTCCGCGGCCGCCCTGGTCTGGGTGGTCGTGGACGCCTTCCGGGCCACCTGGATCGACGTCGGGGAAGTGCAGGGCTCCACCAAGGTCACCGGCGTAAGCCTCTTCCGGCACTGGGTGCTGCCGTTCGAGGCGCTGTCGGTGCTGCTGCTCGCCGCGCTCGTCGGCGCGATCGTGCTCTCCCGGCTGCGCTCCTCCCAGCGGACTCCGGACGCCAACGGGTCCTCCCGCCCCAACGGCCCCCGCCCCAGCGGCCCCCGCGCCGCTCCCGACGTCGCCGAAAAGGAGGGCTGATGCACCTCGCCTATCCCGCCGTGCTCGCCGCCCTCCTCTTCTGCACCGGTCTGTACGGCGTCCTCGCCCGCCGCAACGCGATCCTGGTGCTGATGTCCGTCGAGCTGATGCTCGGCGCCGTCAACCTCAACCTCGTCGCCTTCGACGTCTGGCTCCGCGACACCCTGCACGCGGGCCAGGCCCTCACGCTCTTCGTCATCGCCATCGCCGCCGCCGAGATCGGCATCGGGCTGGCCATCGTCCTCCTCGTCCACCGCGACCGCGGCACCGCCGACATCGACAAGCTCCGGGGCCTCGCCGAGCCCCCGCCCACCGAAGACAGCGTGACAGCCGCCACTGACAACGGCGCCGACACCGGCGCTGACCAGGGAATCCCCTCCCGGAGGCAGACCGCGTGACGACCACGACCGCCGCCGTCCTCGTCCCCCTCCTGCCCTTCCTCGGCGCCCTCTCCGGACTGCTGCTGGGCCGCCGCGCCCCCGGCTTCGTACGCCCCCTCGCGGTGCTGCCGACCGTCGCCGCGGCCGCCCTCGCCGTCCTCGTCGCCGTACGGCAGGGCGGGGGAGCGGGCGGCGGCAAGGGCGCGGTGGAGGCCGCGACCCGGCTCACCGGCACCGGCTCGCTCCCCATCGACCTCGCGCTGCACATCGACGGCTTCGCCGCCCTCGTCGCGGTCCTCGTCGGCGTCGTCGCCTGCTGTGTGCAGATCTACTCGACCGGCTATCTGCGCGACGACCCGCGCTACCCCTCCTACGCCGCGCTCGTCTCCCTCTTCACCGCCGCGATGCTGCTGGTCGTCTACTCCGACGACCTGATCGTCCTGCTCGTCGGCTGGGAGATCATGGGCATCTGCTCGTACTTCCTGGTCGGCCACTACTGGGAGACCTCGGCCGCGCGCTCCGCCTCCCTCAAGGCGTTCCTGGTCACCAAGCTCGGCGATGTGCCGTTCCTCTTCGGGATCTTCGCGCTCGGCGCCGATGCCGGGACGTTCCGCATCAGCCACATCTACACCCGGCTGACCTCCTCCGCCTCGGACTTCCAGCTCGACCACCCCACCTTGATCGCGCTGCTGCTGCTGGCCGGGGTCGCGGGCAAGTCGGCGCAGTTCCCGCTGCACACCTGGCTGCCCGACGCGATGGCCGGCCCCACCCCGGTCTCCGCGCTGATCCACGCCGCCACCATGGTCGCCGCCGGCGTCTACTTCATCGCCCGGCTGCTGCCCGTCTTCGCGTCCTCCGCCGCCGCCCTGGCCGTGCTCGCGGTCATGGCGGCGGTCACCATGGTCGGCTCCGCGCTCGCGGCTCTGGCCCAGGACGACATCAAACGCGTACTCGCCTACTCGACCGTAGGTCAGCTCGGCTACATGACCGGCGCGCTCGCCGTCGACGACCGCGGCGCCGCCGTCTTCCACCTGCTGACCCACGGCGCGTTCAAGGCCCTGCTCTTCCTCGGCGCGGGCGTGATCATCCACGCGGCCGGGACGAACTCGCTGGCCGCGATGTCGCGCATGAGCGGCCTGGCGGGGCGCATCCCCGACGCCTACTGGACGATGACGGTCGCGCTGCTCGCGCTCGCCGCCATCCCGCCGTTCGCGGGCTTCTTCTCCAAGGAGGCCGTCCTCGGCGCGGCCGAGCACGCGGCCACCGGGCACGCCCCGGCCGTCCCGGCGGCCGTCGGCTGGACCGTCCTGGTCGCCGGGCTGCTCACCGCCCTCCTCACCGCCGGCTACGCGGCCCGCCTGTGGCTGCTCACCTTCCGCGGCAAGGGCACGGAAGCCCCCGACCACGGCCGTCAGCCCGTCGTCATGAACGCCGTCCTGTGGGTGCTCTTCGTTCCCGCCGCCGCGTTCGGCCTCGCCTTCGGAGCCCTCCCGGACTGGTTCGACGGCGAGTCCCTCGCCCCGACCCTCACCACCTCCGTGCTCGGCACCGGGCTGGCCCTCGTCGGCATCCTCGTCACGTACGGGGCCTGGCGGCACACCACGGCGGCGGCCGCCGGCACCCCGATCGGCGCCGTGGCCGCCCACCCGGACGCCGAACCCGCGCTCTCCGAGGCCGAGGCCATCGCCACCCACGAGCCCGCCTACGGCGACATCGCCGCGGCCCACGACCCGGCGGACCCCGGCCGCCTCCTCCTCGGCCCGCTCCACCGCCACGCGGCGGCGGGCTTCCATCTCGACGCCCTGTACGCCGCGCTGTTCGTACGCCCGGTGCGCGCCGCCGCCCGGCTGGTCGGCTTCCTCGACCGGGAGGTCGTGGAGACCTATGTGCGCGGCGCGGGCGGCGTACCCCGTCTGCTCGGCGCGGCCGTACGGCGCGCCCAGACCGGCAATGTGCAGACCTACCTCGGCGCGCTGATCGCGGGCTCGCTCGTCCTGGCCGTCGCCGTCCTCGTCGCAGCGGGAGCCTGACCCGTGAACCACACCGTCCTGCAGTCGCTCCTCGCGGCCCTGATCGTCCTCCCCCTCCTCGGCTCCGTCGCCGCGCTCCTCCCCGCCCCGCCCGGGCTGCGCGGCCGCGGCCCCGACCAGGCCGTGCTGCGGCACGGCGTCACGGTCACCGGGGTCGTCCTGGCCGTCGCCGTCGCGCTCGCCGCGGGCTTCGACCACGACCGCCCGGCCGCCATGCAGGCGCAGACCGACATCAGCTGGATCCCGGCGCTGGACATCCGGATCCACCTCGGCGTGGACGGCGTCTCGCTCCCCCTCCTCGTGCTGACCGCGCTGCTGACCTTCCTGTGCGCCCTCTACGGCTACTTCAACATGCCCGCCGGGCCCTCCCCGAAGGCGTTCGTCGCGCTGCTGCTGCTCCTGGAGGCCGGCACCCTGGCCACCTTCGCCGTCCTCGACCTGATGCTGTTCTTCCTGGCGTTCGAGATGGTGCTCATCCCGATGTACTTCCTCATCAACCGGTGGGGCGGCGCCGGGCGCGAGCGGGCCGCCTGGAGGTTCATCCTCTACACGCTGCTCGGCTCCGTCGTCATGCTGCTCGGCCTCCTCCTCGTCGGGCTCAAGGGCGGCACCTTCGACATGGTGGCACTCGCCTCCCATCCTTCTGACAGCGCCTCCGGCGCGGGCGGCGTGAAGCTCAGCCACACCACCCAGCTGATCGCGGCCCTCTCCATCGGCGTCGGCCTCGCCGTCAAGGCCCCCATGTGGCCCCTGCACAGCTGGCTCCCGGACGCCCACACCTCCGCGCCCACCGTCGGCTCCGTCCTCCTCGCGGGCGTGCTGCTGAAGATGGGCACATACGGACTGGTGCGCATCGTGCTGCCCATCACACCCGAGGGAGCCCACACCTTCGCGCCCTACCTGGCCGCCCTCGCCGCCGTCGGCATCGTCTACGGCTCCCTCGCCTGCCTCGCCCTTGCCCGCTCCGGGGCCAAGGGCGACCTCAAGAGGCTGATCGCGTACTCCTCCGTCGGCCATATGGGCTTCGTTCTGCTGGGCATCGCCACGCTCACCCCCACCGGGGTCAACGGCGCGCTGTTCGCCAACATCGCGCACGGCCTGATCACCGGCCTGCTCTTCTTCCTCGTCGGCGCCCTCAAGGACCGCTGCGGCACCACCGACCTCGACCAGCTCTCCGGCACCGGCGGAGCGGCCCTGTACGGCCGGGCGCCACGCCTGGGCGGCCTGGTCGCCTTCGCCGCCGTCGCCTCCCTGGGGCTGCCGGGGCTCGCCGGGTTCTGGGGCGAGATGCTCGCCATGTTCGGCGCGTTCGACCCCGCCGACGGGCTCAGCCGCCCCGCATTCCTCACCTTTATGGCGCTTGCCGGCCTGGGCACCCTGCTGACCGCCGCGTACCTGCTCGTCGTCGTACGCCGCGTCTGCATGGGCGAGCACCCGGAGGCGGAGATGGGCGGAACGCTCACCGGGGCACCCGCGGGCGGGGCCACAGGCGGGCCTGGAGAGGCCGCCGGGGCCGCCGCTGGCGCCGGGGCACCCCTCGGGCCGCTCCGCCCCGCCCTGGCGGACGTACGCGGCTACGAATTCGCCGCCTGGACCCCGCTGGTCGCCCTCACCGTCCTCGGCGGACTGTGGCCCGCGGCCCTCCTCGGCCTCACCGACCCGGCCGTGCAGCAACTCCTCGCGGGAGGCCACTGATGACCGCGCTCGCCGGAGGCGCCGTCCAGTCCGTCGACTGGCTCGCGATCGCCCCGCCCACCATCGCCGCCGCGGCCGCCCTGGCCGTCCTGGTCGCCGACCTCTTCCTCGCCGAACGGAACAAAGCCCTCCTGGGCTGGCTCGCGACCGGAGGCCTGGCCCTGGCCGCGCTCTTCCTGCTGCCGCTCCGCGCCGGGGACCGCAGTACCTTCTGCCTGACCTCCGACCCGGACGTGTGCAGCTATACGGCCGACGAATTCGCCGTCGTCATCCAGTTCCTGGTGCTCGGCGGAGCCCTTCTGACGGCCCTGCTGTCCATGAGCACGGTCCACGACCGCGGAACCGAGGACGCTGAGGGCGCTGAGGGCGCCGGGGAGAGCAGCAAACTTCCCGCCGGCGAATTCTGGTTCCTGCTGCTGTCCTCCGCCTCGGGCGCGGCCCTCCTGCCCGCCTCCCGCGACCTCGCCACCCTCGTCGTCGCCCTGGAGGTCGCCTCCCTGCCGGCCTTCGCGCTCGTGGGGCTGCGCCGCGGCGACCGCCTCTCCTCCGAGGCCGCCCTGAAGTTCTTCCTCTCCTCGGTCACCGCGACCGCGGTCATGCTGATGGGCGTCAGCTTCGTCTACGCCGCCACCGGCAGCCTCCACCTGTCCCGGATCGCCGCCGCCCTCGGCCACGTCGACCCGCGGCTGGACACGCTCGCCCAGGCCGGCATCGTCCTGACCCTGGTGGGATTCGCCTTCAAGACCGCCGCCGTGCCGTTCCACTTCTGGGTCCCCGACACCTACGTTGGCGCCCCGCTCCCGGTGGCCGCGTACCTCTCCGTCATCGGCAAGGCGGTCGGCTTCTCCGGCCTCATCCTGGTCACCGTCCTCGCCTTCCCCGCGTACGCCGACGTGTGGGGCCCGGCCGTCGCGCTGCTGGCCGCACTCACCATGACCGCGGGCAACGTCGCCGCGCTGCGCCAGCGCCCCGAGCGCGCGCACAGCGCCGTACGCCTGCTGGCCTGGTCCTCCGTCGGCCAGGCGGGCTATCTGCTGGTCCCCATCGCGGCGGCCGGATACGCCGACTCATCCGGCGACGCGGCGCACGCCGTCGGCTCCACGGTCGCGTACGCCCTCATGTACGCCGCCGTGAACCTCGGCGCCTTCGCGGTCGCCGCCCTGGTGTCGCGCACGCACCCCACGGGCCGCCTCAGCGACTACCGCGGCCTGTACGCCTCCCGCCCCCTGGCCGCCCTCGCGCTCGGCTTCTTCCTGCTCTGCCTGGCCGGGCTGCCGCCCGGCGTCATCGGCCTGTTCGCCAAGGTCACCGTCTTCTCGGCGGCCGTGGACGCGGGGCTGGGCTGGCTCGCCGTCGTCATGGCCGTAAACGTCGTGATCGCGCTCTACTACTACCTCCAGTGGACGGCCACCCTCTTCCGCGCGCCCGCCGAGGCCCCCGCGCCCGCCGAGCCGGCGGTCCCGGGGACGGCGGCCGCGCCCACCCGTGCGGTCCCCGCCTCCCTCACCGCGGTCATCGGCCTTGCCGCCCTGCTCGGCGTCGCCCTCTCCGGAGCCCCGCAGCTCGTCCTGCGCTTCGCTTCCGGCGCCCTCCTGTGACCTCTTCCTGAGGTTTCGCTCCGACGGCCCAACGGCCCGCCACGTGTGCACTAGGGAACCAGCGACCTTCGTATGGCGTTGACCAATGCGGAAGGGTCCACTGGAAGGTGGAGACACCGCGAAAAAGGGTTCCCTTGCGGCATCTTTTGGAGGGCGCACCGTGCATCGTCGGCACAACGGGCTCAAAACCGCCGTACTCCTCGGAGGACTGTCCGCCCTCATCATTGTTGTCGGCAGCCTTTTCGGCCGTACGGGCCTGATCGTGGCGGTCCTGGTGGCCCTTGGGACAAACGCGTACGCCTATTGGAACAGCGACAAGCTCGCCCTGCGCGCCATGCGCGCGCGACCCGTGAGCGAGTTCGAGGCCCCCCAGCTCTACCGCATGGTCCGCGAGCTCTCCACCGCCGTACGCCAGCCCATGCCGCGCCTCTACATCTCCCCGACCGAGGCCCCCAACGCCTTCGCGACCGGCCGCAACCCGCGCAACGCGGCCGTCTGCTGCACCGAAGGCATCCTGCGCCTCCTCGACGAGCGCGAGCTGCGCGCCGTCCTCGGCCATGAGCTCAGCCACGTCTACAACCGCGACATCCTCATCTCGTCCGTCGCCGGCGCGCTCGCCAGCGTCGTGATGTTCCTGGTCAACTTCGCCTGGCTGATCCCGATCGGCCGGTCCGACGACGACGAGGGCCCCGGCTTCCTCGGCATGCTGCTGATCATGATCCTCGGCCCGCTCGCGGCCGGCATCATCCAGCTCGCCGTCAGCCGCTCCCGCGAGTACCAGGCCGACGCCTCCGGCGCCCAGCTCACCGGCGACCCCCTCGCCCTCGCCAACGCGCTCCGCAAGCTCGAGGCGGGCACCCAGCAGCTCCCGCTGCCGCCCGAGCCCCGCCTGGAGACCGCGAGCCACATGATGATCGCCAACCCCTTCCGGGCCGGCGAGGGGATGGCCAAGCTCTTCTCCACTCACCCGCCCATGGCGGAGCGCATCGCCCGCCTCGAGCAGATGGCAGGTCGCCGACCGTGAAGACCATCCTCAATCTGATCTGGCTCGTCCTCTCCGGCTTCTGGCTCGCCTGCGCCTACCTCTTCGCCGGGCTGATCCTCTTCATCACCATCATCGGCATACCCTTCGCCATCGCCTCCTGGCGCATCGCGGGCTTCGCCCTCTGGCCCTTCGGCCGCACCGCCGTCCCCCGCCGCGACGCCGGCGCTCCCTCCTGCGTCGGCAATGTGCTGTGGCTCGTCCTCGCGGGCTGGTGGCTGGCGCTCGGCCACATCATCACCGGCGCCATCCTGTGCCTCACGATCATCGGCATCCCGCTGGGCCTGGCCAACTTCAAGCTGATCCCGATATCCCTGACCCCCCTGGGCCACGAGATCGTCTCCACGGACCGCCCCTTCGCGACCGGCCGCTGGTAGCCGCTCCGGCGAAAGACAGCGAAAGACAGCGGAAGACACATGCCAAGGGCGGGCAGCCCGGAAGCAGGCTGCCCGCCCACGTAAAGGGAGAGCCGGAGAGCGGTCCCTTTTAGACGGCAGTGGTGACGTTCATCGGTAGTTGATGAACTGCACCGCGAAGTCGAGGTCCTTGCCTTTGAGCAGCGCGATGACGGCCTGTAGGTCGTCCCGGCTCTTGGACGTCACCCGCAGCTCGTCGCCCTGCACCTGCGCCTTGACGCCCTTCGGGCCCTCATCGCGGATGATCTTGGCGACCTTCTTGGCGTTCTCCTGGGAGATCCCCTCCTCCAGCGAGGCGAAGATCTTGTACTCCTTACCGGAGGCCTGCGGCTCGCCCGCGTCCAGCGCCTTCAGCGAGATCCCGCGCTTGATCAGCTTGGTCTCGAAGACGTCGAGGATCGCCTTGACCCGCTCCTCGGAGTTCGCGCGCATCTCGATCCGCTCGCCCGACCACGCGATCGAGGCGCCGACGTTCTTGAAGTCATAGCGCTGGGAGATCTCGCGGCTCGCCTGGTTGAGTGCGTTGTCGACCTCCTGCCGCTCGACCTTCGAGACGATGTCGAAACTGGAGTCGGCCATGTTGAGTTGGCTCCTCGTACATAGATCTGTCAGGGGCACGGCCCGCCGGACCGCACGGGCCAGCCTAGCCATCCCAGCCATGATCGAGACGGGATCAACCCAGTGGCGGAGCACCCCCTGTCATCGGGTATTGTTTACGTCGTCGCCAGGGGGTTCCCCGAAAGTGGGAACAGAGTCCCTGGTCACATCCCAGGCGGTGTGCCCGAGCGGCCAATGGGAGCGGACTGTAAATCCGTCGGCTTTGCCTACCCAGGTTCGAATCCTGGCGCCGCCACACTGGGAAAACGGCCCCTGATCTGCGGAAACGCGATCAGGGGCCGTTATTGTTAGCAAGTAGGCGCGGCGACGTGTTCCAGAAGCGCGATTCGGGGCCTGTGGGGCGTGGAACTGGCTGGCCCAGTTGGGCCGTTCCTTCTGGTCACGGCAGTGCGCCAAAATCCGTCGGCTTAGCGTCTCTCATCGGCTTGGGTTTCCTGGGTGATCCCGGCTGTCGGGACAACGCGGGAGGGTGACTCGGCCACGGCCGTCTTCGGACGGGGGTGGTGTGGGCATGGCGGTGGAAGCCTGCCCCGAGTCTGGCCCCGTCCGGCCGGTGTGGCCGGGTGGGGGTGTCGATGGTGGTCGGTCCCTGCTGCCGTGGACACCGCTGGCTGTGGTGGGTCTGGTGCGTGGAGGGCCGCCCCGCCGGACGCTTTCCACTCGGCCGTGCTACGGAGGCACGGCTGTCGGGTGGGGCGGGGACTCTGCGTCGCTTCCCGGGCACAGGGCGTTTGTTCGTGGGGCCGCTCTTGGTGCGGTCCGGGGTCTGCTGCTGGACCGTGCTCGCGAGGTCCAGGGCCGGGGCTACCGTACGGATCACGAAGGTGCCGCCGGCGCGGTCGAGGCTGGTCTTGTGCTGGTGGGTCAGGCCGCGGGCGCCGATGCTTCCCCAAGCTCTTCGAGCAGGGGATACCCCATGCCAGGCGGCGTGGTCCCGGCAGGTGCTGTACTCGCACGCATCGTTCGGGCACGACGCCCAGGCCCAGCCCGCCGCCCGATGGCCGGGGGCTTTGTGGTGAACAAGCGCGGTCAGACACCGGGGGCAATACTGCGACGTGCCGCGCGGTGGCACGATCACCACCGCGATCCCCTGGGCGGCGGCCTGGTGGCGGACCTGGGTGACGATCGCGCCGCGCACCGTCTGCGACAGCCGCGTATTCAGTGTGCGGCCTTTGCCGCGCGCCTCCATGTCCCGCAGGTCTTCCAGGTAGACGACGCTCGCCCCGGCGGCGATCGCATGATCAACGATGAAAGCGGGCGGCCGCCCGGGTCAGCGCCGCGTTCAGCCGGGTACGGCGCTTCGCGACGTGTTCCCGCTCGGTCTGAAGGACGGTGAGCTTCGCGACCAGATGCGGATCAGGGCGCTGGCCGCGCTCTTGCCGGGAGGTGATCAGAGTGCGCAGTTGGTCGATGTGCTCGCCGTGGACGCGCAGCCGGTCGGCCTTGGCCAGCACTCCTCCCGCGCGGAAATACGTCGGCTTTCCGTCGGTCACAACCCGCGGCTGCCTCTCGTCGGTGAGATGGAGAGCGCCGCCAGGGTGTTCAGTCCCCAGTCGAATGCCACCGCAGTGCGGTGGCCGACCCGCCGCGGTTTCGCCACGGCCAGCGCGTAGGGCACATCGATCAGAAGCCGACCCTGACGCACGCGCAGGGTGGGAGCGCACAGCATCGCGGCGGCGGGCACATGGGGCGGCAGCCGGAAGCGGATGCGGAACGCGTGCCAGTCGGCCCGGCAGGTGGGGTCGGGCCGCAAGGGCATCCGAAGGGTCAGCACCCCGTAGTGGAAGGGGTCTTCCCGGCAGCGTTCGAGGGTGGCGAGCTGCTTGTCGACCGCCGCGAGCACCACCTGCCCGCCCGCGCCCGGTGCCTGCTCGCACTCTGTCAGGCCCGTCGGTAGGCGCCGGTGCCGGGCGTGGAAGGCGGCGATCTGCCGGGTATGGGCCAGCAGCACACCGGTCGCCACCACCGGGCCATCGGGCAACGCAGCGCGCAGCGCTTCCCACTCCGCTACGGTGCGCCGGGCGGGATCGTCAGGCCAGGTGGCCAGGTGGCCAGGAGCGCGGTGGTGATCTCGGCGCGCCACCAGGCCGAACGCAGCACCCGCCCGGCCTGCTCCTGCGCGATGCGCACCACCCGGTCCGGCACATACACACCCTCCGGAATGGTCACCGACCAGCCCAGACGCCGCAACGCCTCAGCCATCCGGCCCGCTCCACCAAAGCCGCCTCGCAGAGTTGCCGGCCAGTCACCACGTCCACGCCCCGCAGCGCGCGAGCGCAGGCCGCCGCGACCTGCTGCACCTCCCCCTCGCCCACCACAACCCTGCGTCGCATCCCGCCCCCTCACACGTCTCGCCCTGCGCTCGGCCTGACGATCACATCAACGATCAAACTTCTGTACGGGTTACGCATCCCCGTGCACCCCACCATGAAGCTCGGAATATATGCTCGAATCCTGGGGCCGCCACGCTATGGACTTGGCCCCTGAACTGCGGAAACGCGATCAGGCCGTTGTCGTTCTTAGAGAGAGCGCTTGTCTTGAGAGCTTTTGTCGTCAAGTCCTCTTAAGGACCTACGCTGGAATCGTCCGGCCAACGAAGGACGACGAGCGCCCATGGCCATGTACGAGCAGATCGCCGACGCGCTGCGGCAGAGCATCCGCACGAGAGAGCTCAAGCCGGGCGAGCGGCTTCCGGCCGAGGACAACCTTGCGAGGCACTGCCGCACCAGCCTCCCGACGCTTCAGCGCGCTCTTGCCCAGCTCGCAGGCGAGGGGCTGATCGACAGACGGCATGGGGTGGGGACCTTCGTCCACGAGCCGCGTCGGCGGGTGAAGCGGAACAACGACCGGCACCAGTGGGAGAAGGACCGAGTGCGCCGGTCCCAGGGCGAGCGCCTGAGCACCGGCTCCACGGAGCGCGACACCGGGCTGGAGGTGACGGACCTCGTCTTCCACGCCGAGTACCGCGAGGCGAGGGCCGACGAGGACCACGCGGCGGTCTTCGGCGTGCCGGTCGGCACACGGCTGCTGGAGCGGATCTACCGCACCAACTCCCGCCAGGAGGACTCGCCCTTCGCGTGCGTGCGCTCGTACCTCGTCCACGACATGGTGGCGGCCAACCCGGACCTGCTCGACGACTCCAACGAGCCGTGGCCCGGCGGCACGCAGAGCCAGCTCAACATGCTCGGCATCGAGTTGGATCACATAGAGGAGCGGATCACGGCCCGCCCACCGACCGTGGAGGAAACCGAAGATCTCGGCCTCGAGAAGGGCGTCTCGGTGATCCTCCTGCGGAAGATCTCCACCGACATCGGCGGCCGGGTCGTGGAAGTCTCCGATGTCACTCTGGCCGGAGACCGCACCGCGCTCGTCTTCACCACCCCCCTGAAGCGGTGGAGGGGGAATGATTGAGGCATGGTTCTGCGGCCCGGGGGACGTCAGGAGCGCCGCTTACGCGCGGGGCTGTGGGTGGTCGGCGCGCTGCTGACGGCAGCGTCCGGAGCATGGGTGGCTCTCCAGCTTCATCGGGGCCAGGACGCGGTGGACGCCGCGTCCTTGGTGGGGTTGGCTGTGGCTGTGGTCGGGCTCGTCGTGGCCGTCGCGGGGTTACGACTGGCACGCGCGGCCCTGGGGCAGCCCGCCGATTCAGCGGCCCAAGCGCTGTCCGCGGCGGCCACCCTGGCTCGGCAGGTGGAGCGAGCCGAGGCCGAACAGTGGCGGCGTTTGGTCGGCGGCGACCGGAAACGCATCAACTTGCGTTACAGCCTGCAAGCTCAGCGCACGCACGGCTCGCAGACCCCTGGTCCGCACGGTCGGCTGTTCGACGACGGCCGTCAGACGGAGGTGGCGGACATCGCCGCCTACTACCGGGCCACCGTCCCGGCACGTCTCGTTGTCACGGGGGCGCCGGGCGCCGGCAAGACGGTCCTCGCTCTGGAACTCCTGCTGGATCTGATCGAACACCGCGGCGAGACCGACCCGGTGCCGGTACGGATGTCCTTGGCCGCCTGGGACACCGCCGTACCGCTGGACGACTTCCTGATCAGCCACTTGGTGAACGTCTTGGACTGGCCACTGGAGCGCGCGACGCAGCTGGTGGAGCACGGCTTGGTGCTGCCGTTTCTGGACGGCTTGGACGAGATGGATCCCGGACTCGACGACGATGACGGCCGGCCCGTCCTCGATGCCGACGGCCGCCCCCTGCCCGACCCACGCGCGCCACGCGCCCGCGCTGCCCTGAATGAGCTGAACGCATATGGCCATGGGCGGGCAGCGGGAGCTCTCGTGCTCACGTGCCGCACCACTCACTACGAGGCTTTGCTCGACGACGACCAATTGCGAGATGCCGCCCACATCCGGATCGACCCCGTCGCCCCTGGCGAGGCCCTGCGCTATCTGGAGGCCCGCTCCGGTGGCACTGCCCGCTGGCAGCGACTATTGGAGCACTTGCGTACCCATTCGGCCGACACACTGGCCCGAACGCTGTCCACGCCGTGGCGCCTGTCACTGACCGCCACTGTCTACAGCCGCACCGGCGATCCTGGCGAACTCCTTGCCCATCAGACGCCTCAAGAGGTCGACGAGCATCTGCTCGCCCTCCTCATTCCCGCCACGCTCGATCTCCACCCGCCGAGGCGGGGCTACACGCCCGACGACACGCGTCGCTGGCTCGCCCGCATTGCCCGATCGCTTCAATACTCAATGCCGGGACAGGACACACCGGAACCCGAGCCACTGGCCGAGCCGCGTACCGACATCCACCTTCACCAGCTATGGCCCATCGTTGGAGAGTCGCGTCTCGTTTCGTGTGACCTGGCGGTGTGCTTCTTGCTTGCCGCAGTGCCGGTGTTCGTGGAATTTTCGGTATCGAGCTTTCTGTGGCTTTTTGGAATATTCTGGTCAATACTTTTGATTGCCCTTGCCGGGAGCAGTCACACGCCGCATCGCCTGAATTGGCGGGCTTTGCGGGTTCAACAAGAAAGACGGCTCATGGCGTTCGTTCTCCAGGTGCTCTTCGGCCTCCTTGCGCTTTGGGTCGCCGATCTTCTCGTCTGGGGCTTCACGTCCGGCCTTGCCTCAGCGACCGCGGTGATGATTGCGATCATGCTTGTTGTGCTCGCCGCGATGATCACGGGAACTCTTGAAGCGGCGCCGATCACCACCATGAGCCCAGCCGCCGTGCTGCGGTCGGATCTGCTGTATAGGGCTGTGGTCAGCCTGCCCCTGGGGATGTGCGCAGGGCTGATCTTCGGGCTGATTTTCGGGCTTGCTCATGGAGTTGCGTCCGGACTCCTGGTCGGCGTCACGCTCTGGCTCTCAACCGCGCTGGGGATTGTGTCGACCAGCGCGCTCTGGCGGTATTGTCTATTTCTTCTGTTTGCTCGTCGGGTCATGCCTTTCCGCCTCAACGCGTTCCTTGCCTGGTCCTACGAGGCGGGCCTGCTCAGGATGTCGGGAAATGCCTATCAATTCCGCCACCGGGAATTTCAGGACTGGCTTGCGGAATCCTGTCCGGGGGAACCCGGCTCCTGATCCCCCGTTCGCGTCTCGTCAAGGCGCGGTCGGCTGCTGCGGCGGCTGGGGCGGCGGCTGTTGGGGTGGCGGCTGAGGCGGGGGCTGCTGGGGCGGGGGCTGTTGCTGCGGCTGTTGCTGGGACTGGTTGGGGTCCGGCTGGGGCTGGGACTGGTTGGGGTCCGGCTGGGGCTGGGACTGGTTGGGGTCTGGCTGGGGTTGGGACTGGTTCGGGTCCGGTTGGGGCTGGGACTGGTTCGGGTCCGGTTGGGGCTGGGACTGGTTCGGATCCGGCTGGGGCTGGGACTGGTTCGGGTCCGGCTGGGGCTGTTGCTGGTTCGGATCCGGCTGGGGCTGACCGGTGTCTTGCGGCGGCGGTTGGGGCGGGGGCTGCGCGGGCGGTGGTTGGTCTGATGG
Source organism: Streptomyces sp. LZ34 (assembly GCF_053890475.1). Taxonomy (NCBI): domain Bacteria; kingdom Bacillati; phylum Actinomycetota; class Actinomycetes; order Kitasatosporales; family Streptomycetaceae; genus Streptomyces; species Streptomyces sp. LZ34. The sequence continues at coordinate 5,828,029 of NZ_CM132680.1, read as the reverse complement.
CTGATCGGACGGGACCTCCTCCGGCGTAGGCTGCTGCGCCTCAGGAGGAGTGGCCGAATGGGACCGGTGTTTGGGGGATTTGGATTTGGATTTATATTTGGTTTTGGATGGAGCGGGCGACTTGGTTGAGGAATTTGATTCCTGTGGAGTGGTCGACCCAGGCGTGGAATTTGCGCCTGAGGCATAGAAGAAGATCGCGAAAGTGACCAAGGCGACCACCGCGAAGAAGATGCCGATAATGAGTGTGGACCGACGCGAGGTAAAGCGCCATGAGTGCAGGCTCATATCTCCATCCTTCCCTCACTTCCACTGTGCGCTGGTCATGGGCCGCGCACCTCCCCCGAGGGCAGGGAATGCGCCCCTACCTTCGGGGGAGGGATTTTGTTGCGCACAAGCCGTGAAGCCGCCCTGAAACCGCGGTGAAGGCCGTCGCCCGCAAGCTCTGCGGCATGACCTCACCGACGGGCCCGTGGGCATCGTGCTCCGTTACGTCACCCTCGTACGGATCGGCGCCTGGATGTACGCCACCGAGGACTTCGAGTTCGGCGGGACCGCGCTGAAGAAGGGCGAGCCTGTGACCGTGGCCCTGCTCGCCGCCAACCACGACCCGCGGGAGTGCGGGGAGGCTCCCGAACGGCTCGACATCACCCGGGAGTTCGGCCGCGGCGACGGCCGTCTCGCCTTCGGCCACGGCGCCCACTACTGCCTGGGCGCGGCCCTCGGCCGCCTCGTCGCCTCGGTGGTCTTCGGCCAGGTGTTCATCCGGCGGCCGGGCGCCGCGCTCGCGGTCGGCCGGGACGAACTGGCATTCGGGCACTGGCCGGCGGACGGGTTCACCTGCTGCGGCTGCCCGTACGGCTCTGAGGCGCCGGGAGGCGGTCTGTCGGCGGGTGCGCGGCGGCGGGATCATCGGGAGATGCCGACCTTGAAGCCGCGTGTGCGGCTCGCCGCCGTCGGGGTGGCCTTCGCTCTCGCCGCGGCCACGCCCGTCGCCGCGTACGCCGCGCTCGACGACGAGCCCGCGTCCGCCGCGTCCGCCACGTCCCAGGTCCCGGCCTCCGCCGTCAGCCGGGGCAAGCCGTATGTCGAGACCCGGCTGTTCTTCGGGACGCAGCGGCCCGACGGCGGGCCGCCCGTGACCGACAAGCAGTTCATGGCCTTCGTCGACGAGGAGGTCACGCCGAGCTTCCCGTCGGGGCTGACGATCCAGGACGGGCGGGGGCAGTGGCGGGACCAGAACGGGACGATCGAGCGGGAGCGGTCGTACGAGCTGATCCTGCTGTATCCGGTGTCCGAGGCGCGGGCGCACGACCCGCAGATCGAGCGGATCCGGGACGCCTATGAGCGGCGGTACGCACAGGAGTCCGTGGCCCGGGCGGATGAGGCCACCCGGGTGGACTTCTGACGAACACCTACCCGGCCGACGCCCTCACCGCTTCGGCGATCGGCGTCGCGCCGTTCACCAGCTCCAGCGTGCGGCCCGTCGTCCGGGGCTCGTCCAGGAGCGCGAGCAGGACGGCCGCCACGTCGTCGCGGGTCACCGAGCCGTACTCGACGTGCTCGGCCAGGGCGACCCGGCCGGTGCCCGGGTCGTCGGTCAGCCGGCCCGGGCGCAGGATGGTCCAGTCGAGGGCCAGGCGGGCCCGTACGGCGGCGTCCGCCTCGGCCTTGGCGCGCAGATAGGCGGCGAAGACCGGGTCGGTGTCCTCGGGGATCTCGCTGTCGGCGCCCATGGAGGAGACGACGAGGAACCGCCGTACGCCGGCCCGCTCGGCCGCGTCGGCGAGGAGTACGGCGGCGGCGTGGTCCACCGTCTCCTTGCGGGCGGCGCCGCTGCCGGGGCCCGCGCCGGCCGCGAAGACCGCCGCGTCGGCGGCCTCCAGGTGCTGGGCGACATCGTCCACCGACGCCTGTTCCAGGTCGCGGACGACCGGTTCGGCCCCGGCCGCCAGCAGGTCGCCCGCCTGCTCGGGGCGGCGGATGATGCCCGCGACCTCGTCGCCGCGCCGGGCGAGGAGCCGCTCCAGCCGCAGCGCGATCTGACCGTGTCCTCCAGCGATGACAATGCGCATGATCCCGACCGTACGCGGCGCAACCCTTCCTGGCACTCGGGAGTCTTACGCAGGAGGTCAGATGATCTGTCTGATCTGTCTGATCTGCAGACCGGAGGAGTCCCGATTACCGCCATGACCGCCATTCGCAAGCCCCTGGCCAAGTCCCTGGTCGCGGTCGGCTGCACCACCGCACTCGTCACCGGCGTCGCCGCGTGCGGTGCCATCGAGAACGTCTCGGCGGGGAAGAAGCTGGAGAACGCGGCCGACAAGCTCGGCGAGCGCCGGTCCCTGTCGGTGGAGATGGACCTCGACGCGACGCCCGAGCAGCTCATCGCCCTCTCCAAGAGCGACAGCGCGGCGGAGCCGATGACGCGCGAGGAGGCCGAGGCGCTGGCCGGGATGAAGGTCAGTGTGGCCGTGCAGTCCAAGAAGCCGCTGGCGAAGGCCGAGGACAAGGACCTCGTCGGCACCCGGGTGAAGCTCAGTGGGCCCGACGGCGACCTCCTCGAGTACCGCGTCATGGGCGAGACGGCGTACATGCGGGTGGACATGCGGGCGTTCGGCGAGCTGAGCGGCGAGCCCATACCGTCCGCCGACGAGCTGCCCGAGGACATGCCGGGCGGCAAGGTGGTGCGGAAGCTCTTCGACGGCGGGTGGGTCAAGGTCGACATCGCCGAGATGGAGAAGGCCCGCGACGAGTCCGGCCCGGGGGACGGGAAGAAGGGGGCCGACGGGTCCGAGGTCTCACCCGAGACCAGCCGGAAGATCACCAAGTCGCTCAAGAAGCTCTTCGCACGCGAGGTCACCCTGAAGGACGAGGGCCGCCGTGACGGGGCGGACCACGTGGTGGCCACCGGGCCCGTACGGACCCTGCTGACCGGGGTCTTCAACGAGCTGCGGCCGTTCACCGACGAGATCCCGGGCGGCGAGGACCTGCCGACCGCCAAGGACTTCAAGGACGTGCCGAACAAGAAGATCGCGGTCGACTTCGCCATCAGGAACGGCGCGCTCGCCGGGGCCAGCGCGGATCTCGGTCCGCTCGCGGAGGGGCTGAAGAAGGGGGAGAGGCTGCCGCTCAAGCTGACGTTCGGCGAGGCCGGGAAGATCGCCGCCCCGTCCGGCGCCACCGAGCTCGACATCACGGACCTGATGGAGGCGGCCGGCGCGATGATGCTGGGCGACATCGACGGCGCCGGGGGTGACGAAGCCGCCGACGCCATCTCCGGGGACCGCTTCATCGTGGACGGCGATGTGCAGGGTCCCGGGGACATCGACGGTATCGACGGGCTGACCATCGACCTCGGCGACCTGGACAAGGCGGACGCCCGGAACCGCTGACCCCGCCCGACACGCCCGTCTCAGTCCGGCGGCGGCTGCGGGCGGCCGCTGTGGTCCGCCCGCGCCTGCCGTGGCAGGTCCAGCGCCGCCACGGCCGCCGAGGCGCAGTACTCCCGCACCGCGCTCGTACGCGCCACCATGCGCCCCTGGTGGACCACCACCCGGCTGTACGCGAGCGAGAGCACGCCCGGCAGGCCGTCCCCGCGCACCGCGAGCAGCTCCGCCGGGAATCCGGCCTCCACGCGCACCTCGGGCAGCCCCAGCGCGGCCCGGGCGCGCCCGCAGACCGCCTCGTACGCCTCCTCGGGCTCCGCCTCGCCCCGCGAGGCCAGCAGGAAGGCGGCCTCCAGCGGGTCGCCCCGCCCGACCGGGTTGGCGGCGTCCCGGAGCGCCCCGCTGCCCGCGGCCACCCGGACGCCGGCCGAGCGCAGCAGCCGCACCGGCGCGCAGCCCGGGGCGTACGCCTCTCGACTGCGCCGGTCCTCCAGCCCGGCGCAGTCGCCCTGGGGCAGGCATACGACCGTGACGCCCGCCGCCGCGAGCCGGTCCGCGACCCGCGCCACCACATCGCGCGGCAGCCGCGCCAGCCCCCCGCAGGGGCCGATCGTGACGCCCGGCCGCAGCCCGCCGGCCATCGCGGCGAGCCGGGCGAGACGGGCCGGGTCGTCACCGTCCGTGTGCAGGTCGACGGCGCAGCCGTGGCGGGCGGCGATGTCGAGGACGGCCTCGACATGGCCGGTGGGGTCGGGGTCGAGGTCGGGGCAGCCGCCGATGACCCCGGCGCCCATCTTCACGGCGTCCCGCAGCATCGCCAGGCCGTCCGCCCCGGCCGCGCCGGTCAGCACCCGGGGCACCGCCACGGAGGACAGGTCGGTGAGCCCGCGCAGCGCCTCCCGGGCCCGCAGGACGGCCTCCAGGGACCGCAACCCGTGCACCCCGCCGATGGGCACATGCGTGCGCAGCGCGGTCGCCCCATGGCCGAGGTGCAGCAGGGCGGCCTCGGTGGTGCGGCGCTGGACGTCCTCGGGCGCGTACGAGACGGGTCCGACGGTGTCGGCGGTGAGGGCCGTGTCGCAGTGGGCGTGCGGCTCGGCGGGGGCGGGGAGCAGCAGATAGCCGTCGAGGTCGAGGCGGGTGCCGGGGACCAGGCTGCCCGCCGTGCCGACCGCCTCGATGCGCCCGCCGCAGACCCGTACGTCCACGGTGCGGCCGTCGGCGAGCCGGACGCCGCCGAGCACCAGCGCGGGGGCGTCCTCGGGCGCCGCGCCGTCGTGGGCGGGCGGCTGCTGCTGCGGATGGCTGTCGGGCATCGCGCTCCTGGATGTCCTGTGGATGGATGTCCTGTGGATGTCCTGGGCTCAAGATCGCTCAGCGTGATCCGAGCCCGAGCCTAGGGCGCGCCGCGGGCGGCTTCCGGGAGGAGCCGAATAGTCTTACCGGTGTGGTGCCCGAGGGGACCCCGAGCGGGCGGTCGGCGCACCCGATACGGATTTCACCTTCGGCGCCCGAGCGTGTAATGTCTTCATCGCTCGCCCCAATAGCTCAGTCGGCAGAGCGTCTCCATGGTAAGGAGAAGGTCTACGGTTCGATTCCGTATTGGGGCTCTGATGTGTGAGGTGTCCCGCTCGGCTCAGGTCGGGTGGGGGATCAAGCGCATCGCAGCGGTGTAGCTCAGTCGGTAGAGCAAGCGGCTCATAATCGCTGTGTCACCGGTTCAAGTCCGGTCACCGCTACTCACCGTAGCCGATTGTGGGGTCGGTCCTTCGATCGGCTACTATTTCTGCGTTCATCCATCCGTTCGTCAAGGAGCACTCACGTGGCTGCCACCGACGTCCGCCCGAAGATCACGCTGGCCTGCGTGGAGTGCAAGGAGCGGAACTACATCACCAAGAAGAACCGGCGTAACGACCCGGATCGTCTTGAGCTCAAGAAGCACTGCCCGCGTTGCAACGCGCACACCGCGCACCGCGAGACGCGATAAACGCTAACGATCAGATAGATCGGTAGATCGGACAGACCGCATTCAAGGTCGCCCCCCACATGCGGGGGCGGCCTTGTTTCGTTCCATAACAAGATCTTGAGCAACATCAACCGCAGGAGGTGCCGAGTCGATGGCGCTCGACCAGTCGTTCGTCGGGCGGTCCTACCCGCCCACCGCGCCCTACGAGGTCGGCCGGGAGAAGATCCGCGAATTCGCCGAGGCGATCGGCGACGCCAATCCGGTGTACTTCGATCCGGAGACGGCCAAGGCATTCGACCACCCCGATGTGATCGCCCCGCCGACCTTCGTTTTCGCGCTCACCTTCAAGGCCGCCGGGCAGCAGGTGATCGAGGACCCGCAGCTGGGCCTGGACTACAGCCGGGTGGTGCACGGCGACCAGAGGTTCGTCTACACCCGCCCGGTGCACGCGGGCGACCGCCTCACGGTCACCTCGACGATCGACTCGATCAAGTCGCTGGCCGGCAATGACGTCCTGTCCGTCCGCGGTGAGGTGCACGACGAGGCCGGGGAGCACGTGGTGACCGCCTACACGACCCTCGTGGCCCGCGCCGTCGAGGTCCAGGACACCCCGGCGGCGGCCCAGGACGCCCAGGCAGCGAAGGAAGACAGATGACAGCCAAGGTCTCGTACGACGACGTCGAGGTCGGCACCGAGCTGCCCGCCCAGGAATTCCCCGTGACCCGCGCCGACCTCGTCCGGTACGCGGGCGCGTCGGGGGACTTCAACCCGATCCACTGGAACGAGAAGTTCGCCAAGGAGGTCGGCCTCCCCGACGTCATCGCGCACGGCATGTTCACCATGGCCGAGGCGGGCCGCGTGGTGACCGACTGGGCCGGGGACCCGGCGGCCGTCGTGGAGTACGGGGTGCGTTTCACCAAGCCGGTCGTCGTGCCGAACGACGAGAAGGGCTCGGCCGTCGAGGTGACCGCCAAGGTCGCCGCCAAGCTGGACGACGAGGCCCGTACGGTCCGCGTCGACGTCATGGCGACCAGCGCGGGGCTGAAGGTGCTGGGCCGGGCCCGCGCCGTCGTCCGCCTCGCCTGAGGCCGGAGGCCCCGAGGCCGCGAGGCGCGAGGAGTACGAGAGGCGCCCCCTGAGGCCCTGAGGAGCACGAGAGGCCCACGGGCCAGGCCAGGCCAGGCCCCGTCGGGGCGCCCCCGTACCCTTGAGCGCGTGCAGGAACTCCACGACGCGCCCCTGGCCCCCTTCACCACCTTCCGCCTCGGCGGCCCGGCGGGCCGGCTGCTCACGGCCACCACCGACGACGAGGTGATCGCGGCGGTCCGGGAGGCCGACACGGCCGGGACCCCGCTTCTGGTCATAGGCGGCGGCAGCAATCTGGTCATCGCCGACAAGGGCTTCGACGGCACCGCCCTGCGCATCGCGACCAGCGGCTTCGTCCTCGACGGCAGCCGGCTGGAGCTGGCCGCGGGCGAGAACTGGTCGGACGCCGTGGCCCGCACGGTCCGGGCCGGTCTCGCCGGGATCGAATGCCTGGCCGGAATCCCCGGTTCTGCGGGTGCGACCCCGATCCAGAACGTGGGCGCGTACGGCCAGGAGGTCTCGGCCACGATCACCGAGGTCGTCGCCTACGACCGGCGCGCCGAGACCGTCGTGACCATGCCGAACGCCGACTGCGGCTTCGCCTACCGCCACAGCCGCTTCAAGGCCGACCCGCAGCGCTATGTGGTGCTGCGGGTGCGCTTCGCGCTGGAGGACGCGGGCGGCCTGTCCGCGCCGGTCAAGTACGCGGAGACCGCCCGCACCCTCGGCGTGGGGGTGGGCGAGCGGGTGCCCGTCGCCACCGCCCGCGACACGGTCCTGAAGCTCCGGGCGGGCAAGGGGATGGTCCTCGACCCGCAGGACCACGACACCTGGTCCGCGGGCTCCTTCTTCACCAACCCGGTGCTGACCGAGGACGCCCACGCCGCCTTCCTGGTCCGCGTCGCCGAGCGCCTGGGCCCCGACGTCACCCCGCCCGGCTACCCGGCGGGGGAGGGGCGGATCAAGACCTCCGCCGCATGGCTGATCGACAGGGCGGGCTTCACCAAGGGCTACGGCACCGGCCCGGCCCGCATCTCCACCAAGCACACCCTCGCCCTGACCAACCGGGGGGACGCCACGACCGAGGACCTGCTCGCGCTCGCCCGCGAGGTCGTCGCCGGGGTCGAGACCGCGTTCGGCATCACGCTCGTCAACGAGCCCGTGACGGTCGGCGTCAGCCTCTGACGGCGTCAGCCTCGGACGGCGGCGGAGTCGGCGTCAGAGGCTGAGGAGGCCGGGCCGGGCGTCTGCTCGGCGGCCAGCCACGCGTCGATGTCGGCGAGCAGCCGAGCGGCCACGTCCTTCGGGGCCGCCGAGCCGCGGACGGACTGCCGGGCCAGCTCGGCCAGCTCGGGGTCCGTGAAGCCGTGGTGCTCGCGCGCCAGCTCGTACTGGGCCGCCAGCCGCGACCCGAACAGCAGCGGGTCGTCGGCGCCCAGCGCCATCGGCACGCCGGCCTCGTACAGCGTGCGCAGCGGCACGTCCTCCGGCTTCTCGTACACCCCCAGGGCCACATTCGAGGACGGGCACACCTCGCAGGTCACGCCCCGGTCGGCGAGCCGACGCAGCAGCCGGGGGTCCTCGGCGGCCCGCACGCCGTGGCCCACCCGCTGCGCGCCGAGGTCGTCCAGGCAGTCGCGGACGCTGCTCGGGCCCGACAGCTCGCCGCCGTGCGGCGCCGCCAGCAGGCCGCCGTCCCGGGCGATGGCGAAGGCCCGGTCGAAGTCCCGGGCCAGGCCGCGCCGCTCGTCGTTGGACAGGCCGAAGCCGATGACGCCCCGGTCGGCGAAGCGGACCGCCAGCCGGGCCAGCGTGCGCGCCTCCAGGGGGTGCTTCATGCGGTTGGCGGCGACCAGCACCCGCATCCCGAGCCCGGTGTCCCGGGAGGCGGTCTCCACGGCGTCCAGGATGATCTCCAGCGCGGGGATCAGGCCGCCCAGCCGCGGCGCGTACGAGGTGGGGTCGACCTGGATCTCCAGCCACCCTGCGCCGTCCCGTACGTCCTCCTCGGCGGCCTCGCGCACCAGCCGCCGGATGTCCTCGGGCTCGCGCAGACAGGACCGCGCGATGTCGTACAGCCGCTGGAAGCGGAACCAGCCGCGCTCGTCGGTGGCCCGCAGCCTGGGGGGCTCGCCGCCGTTGAGCGCCTCCGGGAGGTGGACGCCGTACTTGTCGGCGAGCTCGAGCAGCGTGGCGGGGCGCATCGAGCCGGTGAAGTGGAGGTGCAGATGCGCTTTGGGGAGCAGATGTACGTCACGTGCCATCTGGCGATACTGCCCCAGCCCGGGGCACGCCGGTACCGCTTTCGCCGAACGGGGGCTTGCCCGCACATGAATGCGGGCGTAAGGGGACACGGGCGCGAGGGGCCGCAGACATAAAGGCCGCGGGCGCCCGGCCACCGCCGAGCGCCCGCGTCCGATGGGAGAGGGCGCGAAATCAGGCGCGCGCCTCGCCCAGCAGCTTCTGCAGCCGGGAGATGCCCTCGACCAGGTCCTCGTCGCCCAGCGCGTACGAGAGCCGCAGATAGCCCGGCGTGCCGAAGGCCTCGCCCGGGACGACCGCGACCTCGACCTCCTCCAGGATCAGCTCGGCCAGCTCCACGGAGCTCTGCGGCCGCTTGCCGCGGATCTCCTTGCCGATCAGGCCCTTCACCGACGGGTAGGCGTAGAAGGCGCCCTCGGGCTCGGGGCACTCCACGCCGTCGATCTCGTTCAGCATCCGCACGATCGTGCGGCGGCGGCGGTCGAAGGCCTCGCGCATCGTGGCCACGGCGTCGAGGTCGCCCGCGACGGCGGCCAGGGCGGCGGCCTGTGCGACATTGCTCACGTTGGACGTGGCGTGCGACTGGAGGTTGGTCGCGGCCTTGACGACGTCCTTGGGGCCGATGACCCAGCCCACGCGCCAGCCGGTCATGGCGTACGTCTTCGCCACGCCGTTGACCACGATGCACTTGTCCCGCAGCTCGGGGACCACCACCGGCAGCGAGTGGAATTCCGCGTCGCCGTACACCAGGTGCTCGTAGATCTCGTCGGTGAGCACCCACAGCCCGTGCTCGGCCGCCCAGCGCCCGATCGCCTCGACCTGCTCGCGCGGGTAGACGGCGCCGGTGGGGTTGGACGGGGAGACGAAGAGCACCACCTTGGTGCGCTCGGTGCGGGCCGCCTCCAGCTGCTCCACGGAGACCCGGTAGCCGGTGGTCTCGTCGGCGACGACCTCGACCGGGACGCCGCCCGCGAGCTGGATCGACTCGGGGTAGGTGGTCCAGTACGGGGCGGGGACGATGACCTCGTCGCCCGGGTCCAGGATCGCCGCGAACGCCTCGTAAATGGCCTGCTTGCCGCCGTTGGTCACCAGGACCTGCGCCGCCTCGACCTCGTAGCCGCTGTCGCGCAGCGTCTTCGCGGCGATGGCGGCCTTGAGCTCGGGCAGCCCGCCGGCCGGGGTGTAGCGGTGGTACTTCGGGTTGCGGCAGGCCTCCACGGCGGCCTCGACGATGTAGTCGGGCGTGGGGAAGTCGGGCTCCCCCGCGCCGAAGCCGATCACCGGACGCCCGGCGGCCTTGAGGGCCTTGGCCTTGGCGTCGACGGCAAGCGTGGCGGACTCGGAAATGGCTCCGATACGGGCGGAGACGCGGCGCTCTGTCGGGGACTGTGCAGGAGGAGTAGCAGCGGTCATATGTGCATCGTCCCAGACCGCGGAATGCCGCGGCACGCGGGTTTGCGGGCGGCATGGGCGCTTCTCGTTCGACGCCCGGCCCTCAACCACGTACACTCAACCGTCGTTGGCCGCTCAACAGCCGTTTCGCCTCGCACACTCCATGGAGCCGGGTGGATGCGGTAGGTTGGGTGGAGCCGCAAAGGGTCGTAGCTCAATTGGTAGAGCACTGGTCTCCAAAACCAGCGGTTGGGGGTTCAAGTCCCTCCGGCCCTGCTACACGCACGTTTATCAGGGTGCGTGCGCGCGTACTAGGAATGCACCGCTGTGCGGCCGAGCCGGACGCGGCACGGCCACGACCCGGATTCAGGTGAGGACGTAGTGACGGAAGCCCTTGGCTCCACCGCGACACCTGAAAGCGATCGTCCCGAAGACGAGGTGACGGCCAAGAAGGGCCGCCGTGGTGGCAAGCGCGCCAAGAAGGGGCCCTTCGGCAGGCTCGCGCTCTTCTACCGCCAGATCGTCGCTGAGCTGCGCAAGGTCGTGTGGCCCTCGCGTGGCCAGCTGTCGACGTACACCAGTGTGGTGATCGTCTTTGTGCTCATCATGATCGGCATTGTTACCGTGATTGACTATGGTTTTAACCAAGCCATCAAGTACGTCTTTGGCTGATCCCCGAAGGGTGGCGCTGTCGCAAGTTGCCCCTTCGTACGTTCCACCCCTCTTGAAGCCAGGAAGAAGCAGCCACCGTGTCTGACCCGAACCTGAACGAGGCCGCCGAGGCCGTCGAGTCCGTTGAGGACGAGCTCGACATCATCGAGGCTGCCGATGAGGACGAGGCCGAGGCTGCGGAGGCTGAGGCGGGAGAGCCGGCCGAGAAGGTCGCGGTCCGCGTCGAGGACGAGACCGCTGTCCTGGGGGCCGAGGATGCCGCCGAGGCCGACGCAGAAGAGGCCGACGCAGAAGAGGCTGAAGAAGAAGAGGCCGACGAGGCCGAAGAGGCTGAAGAAGAGGCCGCGGTCGACCCGGTCGAGGCCCTGCGTGAGGAGCTGCGTACCCTCCCCGGCGAGTGGTACGTCATCCACACCTACGCGGGGTACGAGAACCGCGTGAAGACCAACCTCGAGCAGCGCGCCGTGTCGCTGAACGTCGAGGACTACATCTTCCAGGCCGAGGTGCCGCAGGAAGAGGTCGTCCAGATCAAGAACGGCGACCGCCGCACCGTGCGCCAGAACAAGCTCCCCGGCTATGTGCTGGTGCGCATGGACCTGACGAACGAGTCCTGGGGCGTGGTCCGCAACACCCCGGGCGTCACCGGCTTCGTGGGCAACGCGTACGACCCGTACCCGCTGACCCTGGACGAGATCGTCAAGATGCTCGCCCCGGAGGCCGAGGAGAAGGCCGCCAAGGCCGCCGCCGAGGAGGCGGGCCTGCCGGCGCCGAGCCGCAAGGTCGAGGTCCAGGTGCTGGACTTCGAGGTGGGCGACTCGGTCACGGTCACCGACGGCCCCTTCGCGACGCTTCAGGCGACGATCAACGAGATCAACGCCGACTCGAAGAAGGTCAAGGGCCTGGTGGAGATCTTCGGCCGGGAGACCCCGGTTGAGCTGAGCTTCGACCAGATCCAGAAGAACTGACCATACGCAAATTTCCGATCAGGTCAGACGGGCTTCGCGGCCGGTCTGACCTGCTCGGTTTTAGGCCGCACAGGTATACCCGTTATCGTTGTGCGGTATGCCTCCATCCGGACGATCCGGTTCGGAGGCGAACCACCTCTCACTAGGACCCGGAGAGAGCATGCCTCCCAAGAAGAAGAAGGTCACGGGGCTGATCAAGCTCCAGATCCAGGCCGGCGCCGCGAACCCGGCCCCGCCGGTCGGCCCCGCGCTGGGTCAGCACGGCGTCAACATCATGGAGTTCTGCAAGGCCTACAACGCCGCGACCGAGTCGCAGCGTGGCATGGTCGTGCCGGTGGAGATCACGGTCTACGAGGACCGTTCCTTCACCTTCGTCACCAAGACTCCGCCGGCCGCCAAGCTGATCCTCAAGGCCGCGGGTGTGGAGAAGGGCTCAGGCGAGCCGCACAAGACCAAGGTCGCCAAGATCACCCGCGACCAGGTCCGCGACATCGCCACCACCAAGATGCCCGACCTGAACGCCAACGACCTGGACGCCGCCGAGAAGATCATCGCCGGCACCGCCCGCTCCATGGGCATCACGGTCGAGGGCTGACACCCCCGTCGCACCACCGTGGCAGGGCCATGCGCGGTCCGGACCACGACTCCGTACGAATCCATCAGGAGCAGCAGTGAAGCGCAGCAAGACTTTCCGCAGCGCGGACGCCAAGATCGACCGGGAGCGCGTGTACGCCCCGCTCGAGGCGGTCCGGCTCGCGAAGGGCACCTCCACGTCCAAGTTCGACGCCACCGTCGAGGTCGCCATGCGCCTGGGTGTCGACCCGCGCAAGGCCGACCAGATGGTCCGCGGCACCGTGAACCTTCCGCACGGCACCGGCAAGACCGCCCGGGTCCTGGTCTTCGCGACCGGTGACCGTGCTGCGGCCGCGGAGGCCGCCGGCGCCGACATCGTCGGCTCCGACGAGCTCATCGACGAGGTGTCCAAGGGCCGGCTGGACTTCGACGCCGTCGTCGCCACCCCGGACCTGATGGGCAAGGTCGGCCGCCTGGGCCGGGTGCTCGGTCCGCGTGGTCTGATGCCGAACCCGAAGACCGGCACCGTCACCCCTGACGTGGCCAAGGCCGTCACCGACATCAAGGGCGGCAAGATCGAGTTCCGCGTCGACAAGCACTCGAACCTGCACTTCATCATCGGCAAGGTCTCCTTCGACGAGACCAAGCTGGTGGAGAACTACGCCGCGGCGCTCGAGGAGATCAACCGTCTCAAGCCGTCCGCCGCCAAGGGCCGCTACATCAAGAAGGCGACCCTGACCACCACGATGGGCCCTGGCATCCCGCTGGACGCCAACCGCACCCGCAACCTGCTGGTCGAGGAAGAGGCCGTCTGAGCACGTTCCGAACGTGTGGAGCACATGTGCTGAGCGTGCTCTGAGTGCCGTCTGAGGCGGCGCTCAACCTGTGTGAGCCGGGTTCCCGCACCTCCCTGTGGAGGGCGGGAACCCGGCTCATTGTGTTGGGCGTCCCCTCATATACAGTCTCAGCAGTCGTAAAAGATAAATAAGAAGCAAAGACATAGGGGGACCTGTGCGCGGTACTCGTTTCGCTGCTCGGAGTGCGGCGGTGCTCAGTGGTGTGGTCCTGGTGGCCGGTCTCACCGCCTGTGGGAGCGACAAGGACGACAGCGGCAAGTCGAACGGCAAGTCGGGCTCCGACAAGGCCGCCGAGTCGGTGGGCAGCCCGCTCGCCGCGCTGAAGCTCGCCTCCAGGCAGACCGACCAGCAGCACTCGGCCAAGGTCGAGGGCACCACGCAGATGGGTACGCAGAACTCGACCATGTCCGGCGCGATGGACTGGGCCGACGGCATGCACGCCACCATGACCATCACGCAGAAGGGCGGGGCGGTCCAGTCCTCGCCGCTGGCCGGCAAGCCCATGGAGGCGCGCTACACGCCCGACGCGATGTTCATGAACCTCGGTGACGAGTTCGCGGCGCAGGCGGGCGGCAAGCACTGGATGAAGTACGACTACGACACCCTGGCCAAGCAGGCCGGCGCCTCCGGCGAGTTCCTCAAGGACCAGATGCAGAACACCGACCCGGCGCGTTCTGTGCAGCTGCTGATCGCCACCGGTCAGGTCAAGAGCGTGGGCACGGAGTCGGTCAAGGGCGTCAAGGCGACCCACTACACCGGCACCGTGAAGGTCTCCGAGCTGGCCAAGATGCAGTCCAAGGACCTCTCCGAGAGCGACCTCACGGCGCTGCAGAAGCAGCTGGAGACCTCCGGCATGGAGACCGAGACCATCGACCTGTGGATCGACGGTGACAACCTGCTGGTCAAGAAGCGGGAGCAGGCCGACAGCAACAACGGGAAGTACGACTCGACGGTCTACTACTCGGACTACGGCACCAAGGTCACGGTCGAGGAGCCGCCGGCCTCGGACACCATGAACTTCGAGGACGCCCTCGCCCAGCAGTGACCTGCCCGAGAGCCGATTTGCCTGGCCGCGGCCCGTTCGCGTAGCCTTCCACAGAAGCCAAAGACCGCTGGTCGCTACTGTGCTCCCGCAAGGGGCGCGGTGGCCGAAGGGATCCGCTAGCTGCGGACGACCTGCGCAGGTGATTGTGGATGGACTCCCGATCGGGCCGTGAGCCCGTGCGGTCGAGTTACGCCCCGAGCGCCTGCGCCGGGGCGTTTCGTTTTGTTCAGCCTCCTTTTCCCGGCCGATGCGGTCCTCATCACCCGGAAGGAGGCCGAGGCTCATGGCGAGGCCTGACAAGGTCGCGGCCGTCGAGGAGATGACGGACAAGTTCCGTAACTCCAACGCTGCTGTTGTGACCGCTTACACCGGTCTCACCGTCGCGCAGCTCAAGGAGCTGCGTCGTTCGCTCGGTGAGAACACTCAGTACCGTGTGGTGAAGAACACGCTGACCAAGATCGCGGCCAACGAGGCCGGGATCACCACGCTCGACGACCTGTTCGCGGGTTCGTCGGCCGTCGCCTTCGTGACCGGTGACCCGGTCGAGGCGGCGAAGGGTCTTCGTGACTTCGCCAAGGAGAACCCCGCTCTCGTCATCAAGGGCGGCGTCCTTGACGGCAAGGCGCTCTCCGCCGACGAGATCAAGAAGCTCGCGGACCTCGAGTCCCGCGAGGTGCTGCTCGCCAAGCTGGCGGGCGCCATGAAGGGCAAGCAGTCCCAGGCTGCGGCGCTCTTCCAGGCGCTCCCGTCGAAGTTCGTCCGCACCGCGGAGGCGCTTCGCGTCAAGAAGGAAGAGCAGGGCGGTGCCGGCGAGCCGGCTCCCGCCGAGGCCGCGGAGTAACTCTCCCGCTGCCCAGCGGGCCCGTGCCCGCCGACATGTACATCCGGCACCAGCCGATTTAGTGGAAGGACCGCCATCATGGCGAAGCTCAGCCAGGACGACCTGCTCGCGCAGTTCGAGGAGATGACCCTCATCGAGCTCTCCGAGTTCGTGAAGGCCTTCGAGGAGAAGTTCGACGTCACCGCCGCCGCCCCGGCCGCCATCGCCGTCGCCCCGGGTGCCCCGGGCGCCGCTGCCGAGGCCCCGGAGGAGCAGGACGAGTTCGACGTCGTCCTCACCGGCGCCGGCGAGAAGAAGATCCAGGTCATCAAGGTCGTGCGTGAGCTGACCTCGCTGGGTCTGAAGGAGGCCAAGGACCTCGTCGACGGCACCCCGAAGCCGGTCCTGGAGAAGGTCAACAAGGAGCAGGCCGAGAAGGCCGCCGAGTCCCTCAAGGCCGCCGGCGCCTCCGTCGAGGTCAAGTGACCCGAGGGGTTCAGGGGCCCTGCCGGGCCCGCTGACCCGCTCCGTTCCGTGAGGGCGATCACCCGTTGGGGTGGTCGCCCTTCGGCGCTTCCGCGACGGCTGCGTTGCCTTGTCGGTCCCTGCGGGTATGGTGATCTTCGTTGCCCGTCGCCACGCCCTGTGACGATCTCGCCGGAGTGGGGGGCCTTGACGAACGGCACGCAGCGCGCAATTCTCAGGACGCGACGTCACACCGATCCGAGTCCGAGGCATGGATCGTCGGCGAAGCGGGCAGTATCGATATGCGCTTGAGGCGCATGGGTGGCTGCAGGCGTTCGAAAACAACGAGAAGACAACGAGGGGGAGGGCCCCCTCACCGGAGGGAGAGATTGGCGCTGCCGGTCTCAGGAACTCGGAGCTGGACATCAGTGTGCCAAGTGGCTACACTGACCCTTTGCGCTGCCTGTTAGCTGCCTCCTGCCCGTCACCAGGGGCATGCCCACCTAAGAGTACGGCCGAGGGAATCTCTCTGACCAGGGATTCCTTCTCCGGCTCGAGTTGGGACCGGCACGCGCGTAGTGAGTCCGAGCCCTCGGAAGGACCCCCTCTTGGCCGCCTCGCGCAACGCCTCGACTGCCAATACGAACAACGGCGCCAGCACCGCCCCGCTGCGCATCTCCTTTGCGAAGATCAAGGAGCCTCTCGAGGTTCCGAACCTCCTTGCGCTGCAGACCGAGAGCTTCGATTGGCTGCTCGGCAATGCCGCCTGGAAGGCTCGCGTCGAGGCTGCGCTGGACAGCGGTCAGGACGTCCCCACCAAGTCCGGCCTGGAAGAGATCTTCGAGGAGATCTCCCCGATCGAGGACTTCTCCGGGTCGATGTCCCTGACCTTCCGCGATCACCGTTTCGAGCCCCCGAAGAACTCGATCGACGAGTGCAAGGAGCGCGACTTCACGTACGCGGCTCCGCTCTTCGTCACGGCCGAGTTCACCAACAACGAGACCGGTGAGATCAAGTCCCAGACGGTCTTCATGGGCGACTTCCCGCTCATGACCGACAAGGGCACCTTCTGCATCAACGGCACCGAGCGTGTCGTCGTCTCGCAGCTGGTCCGCTCGCCGGGCGTCTACTTCGACTCCTCCATCGACAAGACCTCCGACAAGGACATCTTCTCCGTCAAGGTCATCCCCTCCCGGGGTGCCTGGCTGGAGATGGAGATCGACAAGCGCGACATGGTCGGTGTGCGCATCGACCGCAAGCGCAAGCAGTCCGTCACCGTCCTCCTGAAGGCGCTCGGCTGGACCACCGAGCAGATCCTGGAGGAGTTCGGCGAGTACGAGTCCATGCGCGCCACCCTGGAGAAGGACCACACCCAGGGCCAGGACGACGCGCTGCTCGACATCTACCGCAAGCTGCGCCCGGGCGAGCCCCCGACGCGTGAGGCCGCGCAGACGCTGCTCGAGAACCTCTACTTCAACCCGAAGCGCTACGACCTCGCGAAGGTCGGCCGCTACAAGGTCAACAAGAAGCTGGGTTCGGCCGCTCCGCTGGACGCGGGCGTGCTGACGGTCGAGGACGTCATCGCCTCGATCAAGTACCTGGTGAAGCTGCACGCCGGTGAGACCGAGACCGTCGGGGAGAACGGCCGGTCCGTGGTCGTCGAGACCGACGACATCGACCACTTCGGCAACCGCCGCATTCGCAACGTCGGCGAGCTGATCCAGAACCAGGTCCGCACGGGTCTGGCCCGTATGGAGCGCGTCGTCCGTGAGCGCATGACGACTCAGGACGTCGAGGCGATCACGCCGCAGACCCTGATCAACATCCGGCCGGTCGTCGCCTCCATCAAGGAGTTCTTCGGCACCAGCCAGCTGTCGCAGTTCATGGACCAGACGAACCCGCTGTCGGGTCTGACCCACAAGCGTCGTCTCAACGCGCTCGGCCCCGGTGGTCTCTCCCGTGAGCGGGCGGGCTTCGAGGTCCGAGACGTGCACCCGTCGCACTACGGCCGCATGTGCCCGATCGAGACGCCCGAAGGCCCGAACATCGGTCTGATCGGCTCGCTCGCCTCGTACGGCCGGATCAACGCGTTCGGCTTCATCGAGACCCCGTACCGCAAGGTCGTCGACGGTGTCGTCACCGACGACGTCGACTACCTCACGGCCGACGAAGAGGACCGCTTCGTCATCGCGCAGGCCAACGCGCCGCTGACGAACGACCTGCACTTCGCCGAGAACCGCGTCCTGGTCCGCCGCCGTGGCGGCGAGGTCGACTACATCCCGGGCGACGACGTCGACTACATGGACGTCTCGCCGCGCCAGATGGTGTCGGTCGCGACCGCGATGATCCCCTTCCTCGAGCACGACGACGCCAACCGCGCGCTCATGGGCTCGAACATGATGCGCCAGGCCGTGCCGCTGATCAAGGCGGAGTCCCCGCTGGTCGGCACCGGCATGGAGTACCGCTGCGCGGTCGACGCCGGTGACGTCATCAAGGCCGAGAAGGACGGTGTCGTCCAGGAGGTCTCCGCCGACTACGTGACGGTGGCCAACGACGACGGCACCTACACCACCTACCGGGTGGCCAAGTTCTCCCGCTCCAACCAGGGCACCTCCTTCAACCAGAAGGTCGTCGTGGACGAGGGTGCGCGGGTGATCGCCGGCCAGGTGCTGGCCGACGGCCCGTCCACCGAGGACGGCGAGATGGCGCTCGGCAAGAACCTCCTGGTGGCGTTCATGCCGTGGGAGGGCCACAACTACGAGGACGCGATCATCCTCAGCCAGCGTCTGGTGCAGGACGACGTCCTCTCCTCGATCCACATCGAGGAGCACGAGGTCGACGCCCGTGACACCAAGCTCGGCCCCGAGGAGATCACCCGGGACATCCCGAACGTCTCCGAGGAGGTCCTGGCCGACCTCGACGAGCGCGGCATCATCCGCATCGGCGCCGAGGTCGTGGCCGGAGACATCCTGGTCGGCAAGGTCACCCCGAAGGGCGAGACCGAGCTGACCCCGGAGGAGCGCCTGCTGCGCGCGATCTTCGGCGAGAAGGCCCGTGAGGTCCGCGACACCTCGCTGAAGGTGCCGCACGGCGAGATCGGCAAGGTCATCGGCGTCCGCGTCTTCGACCGCGAGGAGGGCGACGAGCTGCCCCCGGGCGTGAACCAGCTGGTCCGCGTCTACGTGGCGCAGAAGCGCAAGATCACCGATGGTGACAAGCTCGCCGGCCGCCACGGCAACAAGGGCGTCATCTCCAAGATCCTGCCGGTCGAGGACATGCCGTTCCTGGAGGACGGCACCCCGGTCGACATCATCCTCAACCCGCTGGGTGTCCCGTCCCGAATGAACCCGGGACAGGTCCTGGAGATCCACCTCGGCTGGCTGGCCTCCCGTGGCTGGAAGGTCGAAGGGTCCGAGGAGTGGATGCAGCGGCTGCAGACGATCGGCGCCGACGAGGTGGCCCCGGGCACCAATGTCGCGACCCCGGTCTTCGACGGCGCCCGCGAGGACGAGATCGCCGGTCTCTTCGAGGCCACGATCCCGAACCGCGACGGCGACCGCCTGGTCCAGGCCTCCGGTAAGGCCCGGCTCTTCGACGGCCGCTCCGGCGAGCCGTTCCCGGAGCCGATCTCGGTCGGCTACATGTACATCCTCAAGCTGCACCACCTGGTGGACGACAAGCTGCACGCCCGCTCCACCGGTCCGTACTCGATGATCACCCAGCAGCCGCTGGGTGGTAAGGCTCAGTTCGGTGGCCAGCGCTTCGGTGAGATGGAGGTGTGGGCGCTTGAGGCCTACGGCGCCGCGTACGCCCTCCAGGAGCTGCTGACCATCAAGTCCGATGACGTCACCGGCCGCGTGAAGGTCTACGAGGCCATCGTCAAGGGCGAGAACATCCCCGAGCCCGGCATCCCTGAGTCCTTCAAGGTGCTCATCAAGGAGATGCAGTCCCTGTGCCTCAACGTGGAGGTGCTGTCGTCCGACGGCATGTCCATCGAGATGCGCGACACCGACGAGGACGTCTTCCGCGCTGCGGAGGAGCTCGGTATCGACCTGTCGCGGCGCGAGCCGAGCAGCGTCGAAGAGGTCTGACGGGTCTGGCTGGGGCGATCGTCCACCGCGACCGCCCCGGCCTCTCCCCGGACCCCCAGTCAGACCCGAAGACACGACCCTGAAAGAGGGATTGACGACAAGTGCTCGACGTCAACTTCTTCGACGAGCTGCGGATCGGCCTCGCCACTGCTGACGACATCCGTCAGTGGTCCCACGGTGAGGTCAAGAAGCCGGAGACCATCAACTACCGCACCCTGAAGCCCGAAAAGGACGGACTCTTCTGCGAGAAGATCTTCGGTCCGACCCGGGACTGGGAGTGCTACTGCGGGAAGTACAAGCGCGTCCGCTTCAAGGGCATCATCTGTGAGCGGTGCGGCGTCGAGGTCACCCGCGCCAAGGTGCGCCGCGAGCGGATGGGCCACATCGAGCTGGCCGCTCCCGTCACCCACATCTGGTACTTCAAGGGCGTTCCGTCGCGTCTGGGCTACCTGCTCGACCTCGCCCCGAAGGACCTCGAGAAGGTCATCTACTTCGCCGCCTACATGATCACGTGGGTGGACGACGAGCGCCGCACGCGCGACCTGCCCTCGCTGGAGGCCCATGTCTCCGTCGAGCGCCAGCAGATCGAGCAGCGCCGCGACGCCGACCTGGAGGCCCGCGCCAAGAAGCTCGAGGCGGACCTCGCCGAGCTGGAGGCCGAGGGCGCCAAGGCCGATGTGCGCCGCAAGGTGCGCGAGGGCGCCGAGCGCGAGATGAAGCAGCTGCGCGACCGCGCCCAGCGCGAGATCGACCGTCTCGACGAGGTGTGGAGCCGCTTCAAGAACCTCAAGGTCCAGGACCTGGAGGGCGACGAGCTGCTCTACCGTGAGCTGCGTGACCGCTTCGGCACGTACTTCATGGGCGGCATGGGCGCCGCTGCCCTGCAGAAGCGCCTGGAGTCCTTCGACCTCGACGAGGAGGCCGAGAAGCTCCGCGAGATCATCCGGACCGGCAAGGGCCAGAAGAAGACCCGTGCGCTCAAGCGCCTCAAGGTCGTCTCCGCCTTCCTCCAGACCCGCAACAGCCCCAACGGCATGGTGCTGGACTGCATCCCGGTGATCCCGCCGGACCTGCGTCCGATGGTGCAGCTGGACGGTGGCCGCTTCGCGACCTCCGACCTGAACGACCTGTACCGCCGTGTCATTAACCGCAACAACCGCCTCAAGCGTCTCCTTGACCTCGGTGCCCCCGAGATCATCGTGAACAACGAGAAGCGGATGCTTCAGGAGGCCGTCGACGCGCTGTTCGACAACGGCCGCCGCGGTCGTCCGGTGACCGGTCCCGGTAACCGCCCGCTGAAGTCCCTCAGCGACATGCTGAAGGGCAAGCAGGGTCGTTTCCGTCAGAACCTGCTCGGCAAGCGAGTCGACTACTCGGCCCGTTCGGTCATCGTCGTCGGCCCGCAGCTCAAGCTGCACCAGTGCGGTCTGCCCAAGGCCATGGCGCTGGAGCTCTTCAAGCCGTTCGTGATGAAGCGCCTGGTGGACCTGAACCACGCGCAGAACATCAAGTCGGCCAAGCGCATGGTCGAGCGCGGCCGCACGGTCGTGTACGACGTGCTCGAAGAGGTCATCGCCGAGCACCCGGTGCTGCTGAACCGTGCGCCGACCCTGCACCGTCTGGGCATCCAGGCCTTCGAGCCGCAGCTGGTCGAGGGCAAGGCCATTCAGATCCACCCGCTCGTGTGCACCGCGTTCAACGCGGACTTCGACGGTGACCAGATGGCCGTGCACCTGCCGCTGTCCGCGGAGGCCCAGGCCGAGGCGCGCATCCTGATGCTGTCCTCGAACAACATCCTCAAGCCGGCCGACGGCCGTCCGGTGACCATGCCCACCCAGGACATGGTGCTCGGCCTCTTCTTCCTCACCACCGACGAGGAGGAGCGCGAGGTCATCGGCGAGGGCCGGTCCTTCGCCTCCACCGCTGAGGCGATCATGGCGTTCGACGCCCGCGAGCTCTCGCTCCAGGCGAAGATCGACATCCGCTTCCCGATCGGCACCGTCCCGCCGCGTGGCTGGACCCCGCCGCTTCCGGACGAGGGTGAGCCCGCTTGGCAGCCGGGCGACAGCTTCCGGCTGCGCACCACCCTGGGCCGCGCGCTCTTCAACGAGCTGCTGCCCGAGGACTACCCGTTCGTCGACTACTCGGTGGGCAAGAAGCAGCTCTCCGAGATCGTCAACGACCTCGCCGAGCGCTACCCGAAGGTCATCGTCGCGGCGACCCTGGACAACCTGAAGGCGTCCGGTTTCCACTGGGCCACCCGTTCCGGTGTCACCGTCGCGATCTCCGACGTCGTCGTCCCCGAGGCCAAGAAGGCCATCATCGAGGGCTACGAGGCGCAGGACGAGAAGGTCCAGAAGCAGTACGAGCGTGGCCTGATCACCAAGGACGAGCGCACCCAGGAGCTCATCGCGATCTGGACCAAGGCGACCAACGAGGTCTCCGAGGCGATGAACGCGAACTTCCCGAAGACCAACCCGATCTTCATGATGGTCGACTCGGGCGCGCGCGGAAACATGATGCAGATGCGTCAGATCGCCGGTATGCGTGGTCTGGTGTCCAACGCGAAGAACGAGACCATCCCGCGGCCCATCAAGGCGTCGTTCCGTGAGGGTCTCTCCGTGCTGGAGTACTTCATCTCCACCCACGGTGCCCGTAAGGGTCTCGCGGACACCGCTCTGCGTACCGCCGACTCGGGTTACCTGACCCGTCGTCTGGTGGACGTCTCCCAGGACGTGATCATCCGTGAGGAGGACTGCGGCACCGAGCGCGGTCTGAAGCTCGCGATCGCGACCAAGGGCGCCGACGGCATCCTGCGCAAGACGGACGACGTCGAGACCAGCGTGTACGCGCGCATGCTCGCCGAGGACGTCGTCGTGGACGGCAAGGTCATCGCGCCGGCCAACGTCGACCTGGGCGATGTGCTCATCGACCAGCTCGTGCGGCACGGCGTGGAGACGGTCAAGACCCGTTCGGTCCTCACCTGCGAGTCCGCCGTCGGCACCTGTGCCTTCTGCTACGGCCGCTCGCTGGCGACCGGCAAGCTGGTGGACATCGGCGAGGCGGTCGGCATCATCGCCGCCCAGTCCATCGGTGAGCCCGGCACCCAGCTGACGATGCGTACCTTCCACACCGGTGGTGTGGCCGGTGACGACATCACCCAGGGTCTGCCGCGTGTCGTCGAGCTCTTCGAGGCCCGTACGCCCAAGGGTGTCGCCCCGATCTCGGAGGCGGCCGGCCGCGTCCGGATCGAGGAGACCGAGAAGACCAAGAAGCTCGTCGTCACCCCGGACGACGGCTCCGACGAGACGGCCTTCGGCGTCTCCAAGCGTGCCCGTCTGCTGGTGGGCGAGGGCGACCACGTCGAGGTCGGCCAGCCGCTGACCCTGGGTGCCATCAACCCGCACGACGTGCTGCGCATCCTCGGCCAGCGCGCCGTCCAGGTGCACCTGGTGGGCGAGGTCCAGAAGGTCTACAACTCGCAGGGTGTGTCGATCCACGACAAGCACATCGAGATCATCATCCGGCAGATGCTGCGCCGGGTGACGATCATCGAGTCCGGTGACGCCGAGCTGCTGCCGGGCGAGCTGGTGGAGCGCTCGCGCTTCGAGTCCGAGAACCGTCGTGTGGTCCAGGAAGGCGGCCACCCGGCCTCCGGCCGTCCGCAGCTGATGGGTATCACCAAGGCCTCGCTGGCGACTGAGTCCTGGCTGTCGGCGGCGTCCTTCCAGGAGACGACCCGGGTGCTCACCGACGCGGCGATCAACGCCAAGTCGGACTCCCTGATCGGCCTCAAGGAGAACGTGATCATCGGTAAGCTCATCCCGGCCGGTACGGGCCTGTCCCGCTACCGCAACATCCGGGTCGAGCCGACCGAGGAGGCGAAGGCCGCGATGTACTCGGCCGTCGGTTACGACGACATCGACTACTCGCCCTTCGGCACGGGCTCCGGCCAGGCGGTCCCGCTGGAGGACTACGACTACGGTCCGTACAACCAGTAGGTCATACGGGCCCCGAGACCGAGGCCTGACGTTCGCAGGGCGGTCACCCCATGGCGGGGTGGCCGCCCTGCGGCTATGCTGGCGGGCCGGTGTGCCCTGCCGCGTGTGCATTTGTTTTGACCGGAGCCGATGCGGTAGGTACGCTCTGACCTTGTGCCTGGGGTGTCCCTGGGCTCCCGTGTGCGCGCTCTCCACCGGCCTCAGGGCCGTGAGGGGCCTCCCCGGGAGTCCGAGGTGTCGACACCGACAATCTGCACTCTCCCGCAAGTTCCGCGGGGGTCTGCAGTGTGCGACACACCCGACCGCGTGGGTCGGAGAAATCCCAGGTTAGCTTTATCGAGACTGGCACACAGAAACCGGAGAAACGGTGCCTACGATCCAGCAGCTGGTCCGGAAGGGCCGGCAGGACAAGGTCGAGAAGAACAAGACGCCCGCGCTCGAGGGTTCCCCCCAGCGCCGTGGCGTCTGCACGCGTGTGTTCACGACCACCCCGAAGAAGCCGAACTCGGCCCTGCGTAAGGTCGCGCGTGTGCGTCTGACCAGCGGCATCGAGGTCACCGCTTACATTCCGGGTGAGGGCCACAACCTCCAGGAGCACTCCATCGTGCTCGTGCGTGGCGGCCGTGTGAAGGACCTGCCGGGTGTTCGCTACAAGATCATCCGCGGCTCCCTCGACACGCAGGGCGTCAAGAACCGCAAGCAGGCTCGCAGCCGCTACGGCGCCAAGAAGGAGAAGTAAGAATGCCTCGTAAGGGCCCCGCCCCGAAGCGCCCGGTCATCATCGACCCGGTCTACAACTCTCCTCTGGTGACGTCCCTCATCAACAAGGTGCTGCTGAACGGCAAGCGCTCCACCGCCGAGCGCATCGTCTACGGCGCCATGGAGGGCCTGCGCGAGAAGTCCGGCAACGACCCGGTCATCACGCTCAAGCGCGCGCTGGAGAACGTGAAGCCGACCCTCGAGGTCCGCTCCCGCCGCGTCGGTGGCGCCACCTACCAGGTCCCGGTCGAGGTCCGCCCCGGCCGCTCCTCCACCCTCGCTCTGCGCTGGCTCGTGGGCTACTCCCGCGCCCGCCGCGAGAAGACCATGACCGAGCGTCTGATGAACGAGCTGCTGGACGCCAGCAACGGTCTGGGCGCCTCCGTCAAGCGTCGCGAGGACACCCACAAGATGGCCGAGTCCAACAAGGCCTTCGCGCACTACCGCTGGTAGTCGCTACCCCATCGAGAACCGAGAGAAGACTGAGCCATATGGCCACCACTTCACTTGACCTGGCCAAGGTCCGCAACATTGGGATCATGGCCCACATCGACGCGGGCAAGACGACCACCACCGAGCGGATCCTGTTCTACACCGGCGTGAGCTACAAGATCGGTGAAGTCCACGATGGCGCTGCCACCATGGACTGGATGGAGCAGGAGCAGGAGCGCGGCATCACGATCACGTCGGCCGCGACGACTTGTCACTGGCCGCTCGAGAACGTCGATCACACCATCAACATCATCGACACCCCGGGCCACGTCGACTTCACCGTCGAGGTGGAGCGCTCGCTGCGCGTGCTCGACGGCGCCGTGACGGTGTTCGACGGTGTGGCCGGTGTGGAGCCGCAGTCGGAGACTGTGTGGCGTCAGGCGGACCGCTACGGCGTGCCGCGTATCTGCTTCGTCAACAAGCTCGACCGCACCGGTGCCGAGTTCCACCGCTGTGTGGACATGATCGTGGACCGCCTGGGCGCGGTGCCGCTGGTCATGCAGCTGCCGATCGGTACCGAGGCCGACTTCAAGGGTGTCGTCGACCTCGTCACCATGAAGGCGCTGGTCTGGTCCGCCGAGGCGACCAAGGGCGAGATGTACGACACCGTCGACATCCCGGACACCCACCTCGAGGCCGCCGACGAGTGGCGCGGCAAGCTCCTCGAGGCCGTCGCCGAGAACGACGAGCAGATGATGGAGCTGTACCTGGAGGGCGAGGAGCCCACCGGGGAGCAGCTGAACGCGGCGATCCGCCGTATCACCATCGCCTCCACCGGCACCGAGAACTCGCCGACGATCACCCCCGTGTTCTGTGGCACCGCCTTCAAGAACAAGGGTGTTCAGCCGCTGCTCGACGCGGTCGTGCGCTACCTCCCCTCGCCGCTGGACATCGAGGCCGTCGAGGGCCACTCGGTGAAGGACCCCGACGAGGTCCTGAAGCGCAAGCCCTCGGACGACGAGCCCTTCGCGGGCCTGGCGTTCAAGATCATGAGCGACCCGCACCTCGGCAAGCTCACCTTCGTCCGGGTCTACTCGGGCCGCATGGAGACCGGCACCCAGGTGCAGAACTCCGTGAAGGGCAAGAAGGAGCGCATCGGCAAGATCTACCGGATGCACGCCAACAAGCGTGAGGAGATCGACTCGGTGGGTGCCGGCGACATCGTCGCCGTCATGGGTCTGAAGCAGACCACCACCGGCGAGACCCTCTGCGACCCGGCGAACCCGGTGATCCTGGAGTCGATGGACTTCCCGGCCCCGGTCATCGAGGTCGCCATCGAGCCCAAGTCGAAGGGCGACCAGGAGAAGCTGGGTGTGGCCATCCAGCGCCTCGCTGAGGAGGACCCGTCGTTCCGGGTCAAGACCAACGAGGAGACCGGCCAGACCATCATCGCGGGTATGGGCGAGCTGCACCTCGACGTGCTGGTCGACCGTATGAAGCGTGAGTTCAAGGTCGAGGCCAACGTCGGCAAGCCGCAGGTGGCCTACCGCGAGACGCTCCGCAAGGCCGTCGAGCGGGTCGACTACACGCACAAGAAGCAGACCGGTGGTTCCGGCCAGTTCGCGAAGGTACAGATCGCGCTGGAGCCGCTGGAGGGCGACGGCTACGAGTTCGAGAACAAGGTCACCGGTGGCCGCATCCCGCGGGAGTACATCCCGTCCGTGGACGCGGGCTGCCAGGAGGCCATGGAGTTCGGCGTGCTCGCGGGCTACCCGCTCACGGGCGTCAAGGTCACCCTCCTCGACGGTGGGTACCACGAGGTGGACTCCTCCGAGATGGCCTTCAAGATCGCCGGCTCGATGGCCTTCAAGGAGGCCGCCCGCAAGGCCTCCCCGGCCCTGCTGGAGCCGATGATGAAGGTCGAGGTCACCACGCCCGAGGACTACATGGGTGACGTGATCGGTGACATCAACTCCCGCCGTGGACAGATCCAGTCCATGGAGGACCGCAGTGGCGCCAAGCTGATCACCGGCCTGGTCCCGCTGTCGGAGATGTTCGGTTACGTGGGCGACCTCCGGAGCAAGACCTCCGGTCGCGCCAGCTACTCCATGCAGTTCGACTCCTACGCCGAGGTTCCCAAGAGCGTCGCCGAGGAGATCATCGCGAAGGCCAAGGGCGAGTAAGGCGGATTCATCCGCGTTGGTCACCCTTTAGGCTGGAGCATAGGCATCGGGGCAATCCGTCACAGATCGCTCATCGTGGCATCTGTGACGGGCCCCGCCCGCCGGCCCCCCATTCGAATACGGCGAAGGGCATCCCCCTCGGGGTCCTGGCCGGTTCGGTAAGACCACCTGAACCCATCCGCAAAGTGTGGATGCGTACAGAACCACTCCACAGGAGGACCCCAGTGGCGAAGGCGAAGTTCGAGCGGACTAAGCCGCACGTCAACATCGGCACCATCGGTCACATCGACCACGGTAAGACGACCCTTACCGCGGCGATCACCAAGGTGCTGCACGACAAGTACCCGGACCTGAACGAGGCGTCGGCCTTCGATCAGATCGACAAGGCTCCTGAGGAGCGCCAGCGCGGTATCACCATCTCCATCGCGCACGTCGAGTACCAGACCGAGTCGCGTCACTACGCGCACGTTGACTGCCCGGGTCACGCGGACTACATCAAGAACATGATCACCGGTGCCGCGCAGATGGACGGCGCCATCCTCGTGGTCGCCGCCACCGACGGCCCGATGCCGCAGACCAAGGAGCACGTGCTCCTGGCCCGCCAGGTCGGCGTTCCGTACATCGTCGTCGCCCTGAACAAGGCCGACATGGTGGACGACGAGGAGATCATGGAGCTCGTCGAGCTGGAGGTGCGTGAGCTCCTCTCCGAGTACGAGTTCCCGGGCGACGACCTTCCGGTCGTCAAGGTCTCGGCGCTGAAGGCGCTCGAGGGCGACAAGGAGTGGGGCGAGTCCGTCCTCAAGCTGATGGAGGCCGTCGACGAGGCGATCCCGCAGCCTGAGCGCGACGTCGACAAGCCGTTCCTGATGCCGATCGAGGACGTCTTCACCATCACCGGTCGCGGTACGGTCGTCACCGGCCGTATCGAGCGTGGTGTGCTGAAGGTCAACGAGACCGTCGACATCATCGGCATCAAGACCGAGAAGACCACCACCACGGTCACCGGCATCGAGATGTTCCGCAAGCTGCTCGACGAGGGCCAGGCCGGTGAGAACGTCGGTCTGCTGCTCCGCGGCATCAAGCGCGAGGACGTCGAGCGCGGCCAGGTCATCATCAAGCCGGGCTCGGTCACCCCGCACACCGAGTTCGAGGCGCAGGCCTACATCCTGTCCAAGGACGAGGGTGGCCGCCACACGCCGTTCTTCAACAACTACCGTCCGCAGTTCTACTTCCGTACCACGGACGTGACGGGCGTTGTGACCCTCCCCGAGGGCACCGAGATGGTCATGCCGGGTGACAACACCGAGATGACCGTCAGCCTGATCCAGCCGGTCGCCATGGAAGAGGGCCTGAAGTTCGCCATCCGTGAGGGTGGCCGGACCGTCGGCGCCGGCCAGGTCACCAAGATCAACAAGTGATCTGACGCTCTACGGAGCCGGTTGTTCAAAGGCCCCGCTCCACCGTCTGCGAGGACGGTGGAGCGGGGCCTTTGGCGTGCGGCCGCCCTGCTCGGTCACGTGGTGACGGACAGGACGATCTTTCCGGTGGTGCGGCCGGTTTCCCCCAGTGTGTGGGCGGCGGCGGCATCCTCCAGGGGGAAGACCGCGTCTGCGATCACGCGCAGCCGACCGCCCTCGACCAGGGCGCTGATCTCGCGCAGCCCTGTCTGGTCGGGTTCGACGAGCATGAACACCGCGCGCACCCCGGCCGCCTCGGCCTCCTCGCGGGGGAAGGTGTCGTCCGGCGGCAGGATCGAGACCAGCGTTCCGCCCGGGCGCAGGGTGCGCAGGGAGCGGGCCCAGTTCGGGCCGCCGAGGCTGTCGAGGACCACATCCACGTCGCGGACGGTCTCGGCGAAGTCCTGGGTGCGGTAGTCGACGAGTTCGTCCGCGCCGAGCGAGCGCAGCAGGTCATGCTTGGCGGCGCCGGCGGTGCCGATCACGTGGGCGCCCCGGGCCTTCGCGATCTGGACGGCCAGGTGGCCGACGCCGCCCGCGGCGGCATGGATGAGAACGCGCTGGCGGGGCCGGATGTGCGCGGTGTCGACCAGGGCCTGCCAGGCGGTGAGCGAGGCCAGCGGCAGGGCACCGGCCTGGACGTGGTCCAGGCCCTTGGGGCGCGGGGCGAAATGGCGGGTCGGGGCGGTGACGTACTCGGCGTAGGCGCCGGCCGGGTGCGGGAAGCGCGGCATCCCGAAGACCTCGTCACCCGGCTGGAAGAGGGTCACGCCGTCGCCGATCTCCTCGACCACCCCGGAGACGTCGAAGCCCAGGGTGAAGGGGGGCTTCGCCCCGTCGGCGAACACACCCCGCTCGCGGGTCTTCCAGTCGGCCGGGTTCACGCCCGCCGCGTGCACCCGGACCAGGATCTCGCCCCGGTCCGGCCGCGGGCGGGGCATCTCGACGACCTTGAGGACGTCTGGGGCTCCCGGGGTGTCCTGGGAGACGGCGCGCATGGTCGCGGGGGCGGAGCCGGTGGTGGCCTTGCGTATGGTCACGTTCTCTCTCCGGTGGCTTTTGTTTTTATTTGTGCCGTTTCAGGCGCATTTCCTGAGGTGCGTCCTCAGCCTGCCGGAGCCACAAGAGCCCCAGTAGCAGCCTGATGGCCATGGCCTGAAAGGATCCGGCCATGCACCGCGTCGGCGTTCTGGCCCTGGACGGGGTCGTCCCCTTCGAGCTCGGCATCCCCGCCCGCATCTTCGGCGCCGCCCGCGACGGGGCGGGCAACCCGCTCTACACCGTGACCACCTGCAGCCTGGACGGCCGCCCGGTACGCGCCGAGGCCGACTACGGCCTCACCGTCACCCACGACGCCTCCCTGCTGGCCGGCGTCGACACCGTCGTCATCCCTCCCTCTCACGCCCTCGGCCCGATCCGCGATGAGGGGTGCCTGCCCGGGGCGCTGCGCGACGCCCTGGCCGCCATCCGTCCCGGCACCCGGATCGTGGGCATCTGCACCGCCACGTACGTCCTGGCCGCCGCCGGGCTGCTGGACCACCGGCCCGCCACCACCCACTGGCGGGAGGCCGACCGGCTGCAGCGGATGTTCACCACCACCCGCATCGACCCCGACGTCCTGTTCGTCGACGACGGCGACATCCTCACCTCCGCCGGAGTCGCCGCGGGCATCGACCTGTGCCTGCACATCGTCCGCCGCGACCACGGCAGCCGGATCGCCAACGAGGTCGCCCGCTCCTGCGTCGTACCGCCCTGGCGCGACGGCGGCCAGGCCCAGTACATCCAGCGACCCGTCCCCGACCCCCGGGCCACCGGCACCGCCGCCACCCAGGCATGGGCCCTGGAACGCCTCGCCGAACCCCTCACCCTGGCCGACCTCGCCGCCCACGCCAACATGAGCGTACGTACCTTCACCCGCCGCTTCCGCGACGAAGTCGGTACCACCCCCGGCCAGTGGCTCACCCGCCAACGCGTCGATCTCGCACGCCACTTGCTGGAAACCACCGACTGGCCCGTCGACCTCGTCGCCCACCGCGCCGGCTTCGGCACCGGCGTCTCCCTGCGCCAGCGCCTCCACGCCGCCCTCGGCGTCACCCCCCAGGCATACCGCCGCACCTTCCGCCCCGCGGCCTGACCGCCCGGGGTGGAGTGACTACGCCCGGGACGTGGCGCGGGGGCGCCAGATCCAGGGGGTGGCGCCGGGGGACATGCCCACCACACGCACCTGTTCGCCCTCGTCTGCCAGCAGCGTCGGCGTGCCCACCGGGACCAGCCGGCTCGTGGGGCGCAGCGGTTTGGCGGCGGGCGTCGTGCCGTACTGGACCTGGACCGCGCCGGTCAGGTCCCGGCCCAGCAGCAGGAGCGGGCCCTGGCGGCCGCCGGACGCGGCCAGGGCGTGGGCGGTGATCAGGCCGTAGCCCTCGAAGTGGCGCAGCGGTACGGACGTGCCGCTGTCGCCGCTGTCGCCGCTGTCGCCGTAGAGATACGGCACCGGACTGGCGGGCGGGCGGTAGACCAGCGCGATCGACCCGTCCGGGGAGGGCACGGCGCCCGGCTGCCCGCCCGGCAGCGGCAGGCCTACGAGCGGCCGGAGCGCCACCGGGCCGCCCGGCCGGTCCTGGGCCCAGTGGTGCACGGTGTCACGGCCCGCCGCCACGACATGCACCCGCGCCTGCCGGTCCAGCAGCACCGTCAGCCCGTCCTGGACCTCGCCGCCGTCCAGCCGCTGCCAGGGCCCCCACGCCCCGGCCGCGTCCCGTATCCGGGTGGCCAGGCCCTTGTCGGCGGTGCGTACGAAGAGGTGGACCCGCCCGTCCGGGGTGGCGACGGCCGCCGGGCAGCCGACGCGGCGACCGTGCTCGGGGTCGGAGTCGGGGGTGCCGAGCCCGGTCCAGGCCCGGAACGGCCCGCCGGGGGTGCGCTGCTCCAGCGCGACCAGTTCGCGGGTGTTGGCGCCCCCCTGCCCGTCCAGCGCGGAGAAGCGCAGCGCGATCAGCACATGGTGGCCGCGGGAGTCCCGTATCGCGCACAGCGCCGGGGCCAGCGGCCCGCCGCCCAGACCCTGCGGGGCGCCGAAGCGCCCGCTGCCGGGGGCGGTCTCGCGCCACCGCACGGCCTGCGCGCCCAGCGCGCCGTACGCGACGAGGCGGCCGTCGGGGTCGGTGAGGGGCGTGGGCAGGGCGCTGGGGTAGCGGTAGTGCGTGGAGCGGATCCAGCCCTTGCGGTTGGTCAGCGGCCGGGTGCCGCCCTGGCCGTAGTCGCCGCAGCCCGCCGCGTTGCCGCAGTTCCACAGCGGGCTGCCGCCGTACGCCGCCACGGCGCGGGCCTTCTGCGCGACCACGGCGGGCGGCAGGTTGTGCGGCCAGCGCTGGTTGTAGTAGCCGCGGAACGACGTGGTCGTGAAGCGCGGCGCCCGCTTCTCGCGCCGCGCCACATCGTCCGCCCACTGCGCGATGGCCTTCCAGGTGAACAGCGCGACCGGGGTGTGGTCCCGGTGGTCGGAGCAGCCCGGCTGGTCGTTGTCGCGAGGGTGGGTGGCGTCGTGGACCTGGAAGTCGGGGTCGGGGTCCAGGGTGTGGATCACGGTGGGCCGGTAGCGGTCCATGATCCCGGCGAGCACGTCGACGAGGGTCTGGTGGCGGTAGGTGCTGGGGGTCCGTACCGGGGAGTCGGCGGCGATGAGGGTACGCATGAGGACGCCCGGGAGGTTCCACAGGTGGGGGATGCGTACGTTCCCCGCGGACAGCATGGCGATGTTGAGGAAGATCAGCCGCACGCTGCGCCCGCCGTTCCCCAGGACGTTCGTCTCCGCCGTGACGCCGCCGGGCAGCTCCATCACCGAGCGCCGCCAGCGGGTGAACCTGTCGAGCCCCAGCAGCTGCGCGTACGCCTGGCGCAGCCCCTGGTGGCGGGCGGCGGAGTAGGCGGCCTTGTCCGCGCGTGGCCGGGGCGTACCGGCCTCGCGGTTGATCCCCACGGCTTCGCCCGCCGTGACGTACACGCAGACCACGGGCACCCCGGCGGTCAGCATGTGCTCGGCGTCCGGGTTCATGAAGTACAGGTCGTCGTCGGGGTGGGCGACGATCTGGAGCAGCAGCGCGTTCTCGGTGTTCGCAAAGGACTCCGCGGCGCGCGGCGACAGCGGCCGGGCCGGGACGGCGGAGGTGGGCAAGGCGCCCGAGGAGCCGCTGCAGCCCGCGGTGGTGGCGGCGGTGGCCGCGGTGATGGCGGCCAGCGAGGCGAGCGCCTGCCTGCGCGTGGCGGCAGGCGCGGCGGATCGAATGTTCAACCTGGTGACCCCGTCCCGTTGTGCAGCACGTAGTCTCCGGCTGCTTCTCCGTGCTATGGGACGGTTAGTGATCTTGGAAGGTTGTCCGTCCTGGGCATGGTGTCGGTCACGAATCGGGCAAGAGTTGGTTTGAGGATGCCCGGTCCGGGCAGAGGATGTGGCCCTGCGACACCGCTTCGCTGGGCAGCTGCTGTAACGGGCCGTGTGTTGTAACGGGCCGTGCCCGCGGGGGATCATTCGGCGGTGCGGTTCGTCCGGAGCGGGGCAATGTCCGGGCGGTACCGGTGGCGGACGTGACGGCGCGTTGGGGGACACGAATGGCGGCGCGGGTTCTGGTCGGGCGTTACGAGTTGGTGCGGTTCGTCGGCCGCGGCGGCATGGGCGAGGTGTGGGAGGCCCGTGACCGTGTGATCGGGCGGCGGGTGGCGGTCAAGCTGCTTCCGCACGACAGGAGAGACACCGCCGCTGCCGCCTTGTTCCGCCGTGAGGCCCGCACCGCCGGAGCGCTGAACCACCCCGCCGTGGTCACCGTGCACGACTTCGGTCAGGACGAGGCGGACGGGTCGCTGTTCCTGGTCATGGAGTTGCTCGAGGGACGGGACCTGGCCACGGCGCTGCGCGAGGACGGCCCCCCGCCGGTGGCCACCGCGGTCGACTGGGTCGCGCAGGCGGCGGCCGGGCTGGCCCGGGCGCACGAGGCGGACGTCATCCACCGGGATCTGAAGCCGGCGAACCTGCATCTGGCCGCGGACGGGCGGGTGAAGATTCTCGATTTCGGCATCGCCCGGTTCATGGAGGCGCTGCCGTCGAGCAAGGTGATGGGGACGTTCCCGTACATGCCGCCGGAGCGGTTCGACGGGCACTCCGGCGACGCCCGCTCGGACCTGTACGCCCTCGGCTGCGTCCTCCACGAACTACTCACCGGGCAGCTCCCGTTCCAGGCCACCAGCCCGGCGTCGATGATGAGCGCCCACATGAGCAAGCCCCCCGTGCCCCCGGGCCGGATCCGGCCCGGGGTGCCGGCGGCCCTGGACGACCTCGTCGTCGAGCTGCTCGCCAAGGCGCCCGAGGACCGGCCGGTCTCCGCGGCCCGGGTCCACGACCGCCTCCGCGGCCTCTCATTCCAGGCGGCCTCCGGCCCCTCGTCCCGGGCGGCCTCCGGCCCGAGCCCGCACGACATGGCCACGCGCACCGCCGACGCCAGGAAAAGCGCACCCGCCGGCCCCGCGTCGCCCGTGACGGCGGACGCACTCACCGAGACGGCCGGGCCACCGCACCCGCCGGGACCGGCCCGGACCAGCCCACTCCGGACAGGGCTCGTCACCCGGCGCAGGGCCTTGTGGCTCGGTGCCGCCGCCATCGCGGCCGGTGCGGGCGTCCCGACCGGCTTCGCCCTTCTCGACGACGGGGCGTCACCGACGTCGCCGGAGTCGTCAGCGACGCCAAAGGGGGATTCCCGAGCATGGTTCGCCGCCAATGGCCAAAAGCTCTCACCCGCGGTGGTGGACGGCGGGACGGTCTACATCAAGGGGCAGGACATCCGGGACGGCACGGTGTACGCGCTGGACGGGGCCACCGGGAAGACGAAGTGGTCCCACCCCCTCAAGGGCGGGGGCTACGGCCAAGCCGGTGCCAAGGAGGGCGACTTCCTGAACGTCCCGCCTCCGGCGGTGATCGGCGGAGCGGTGTACGTCAACGGCTCGGACGAGAAACTCTGCGTTCTGGACGCGGCCACCGGAGAGACGAAGTGGAATTTCGCCCCCGGCGGCAGCGTCTCCCGGTTGGCGACGGTCGGCGGGGTGGTGCACGTGTACGTCTCCCCCGAGGACTCCATCCGCTCCTTGAACGCGGCCACCGGGACCCAGAAGTGGGTCACGCGCCGCGGAATCGGCGGCGTCAAGGACTATCTGGCAGCGGACGACGGGGCCGTGCACGTCTTCATCGACGACAAGGGCGACCTGCGGGCGCTCGACGCGGCCACCGGAGAGAAGAAGTGGGACTTCACCGGCCGCTGGGCCGATCGGCTATGGGCGGCCGGCAGGCTGGTGTACACCCGTACGGTCGTCGAGCCCATCAGTATGTGTGCGCTGGACTCGGCCACCGGCGCGCGGAAATGGGAGTTCGTCAGCCCCACCAACGCGTTTGCGGGGGCCGCCTCCAGCGCGCACAAGGGCACGGAGGTGGCCGACGGGGTGGCATATATCGTCGGGTCCTCCGCCAAGGATTTTGATGACCAGACGGTACATGCGCTGGACGCTGCCACCGGGAAGCAGAAGTGGTCCAAGCGCCCTGGAGACGACCTCGGCTTCGGCACGCTGACGGCAATCGACGGGGCGTTGTACGTACGCGGACGCGATCAGACGTATGCCCTGAGCATGGCCACGGGAAAGACGAAGTGGTCGATCACCAGCCCTGACCTTCAGCGGCTGAAGGGCGCCGACGGGGTGCTGTACGTCAGCGAGACCGCCGACAACCCCCATGTCCAGGCGCTCGACGCGGCCACCGGCACGAAGAAGTGGGGCTCAGACATCAGCGGCGGCTCCCTGCGGATCGGCGACGGGGTGCTGTATGTCGTCAGCAAGGACAAAGAAGCCGTGTATGCCCTGGACGCGGCCACAGGAGCAAGGGCCTGAGACGTAGGGCCGTTATGGATAGCGAGGCAGGTTGTCGGTCGAGATTGTCCAATCTCCGATCGTCAGGTCCTCGCCGTACACGAAGTCTTTCCTGGTCGCATAACGGGGGCCGCTCGGGGTTGCCTGCCGACCGGCTCCGCCCCTGACGCCCGTTCAGGCGCGGGCGAGCGCCTTGCGCAGGCCGTAGGCGGCGGCGCCGAGTGCGATCACCACGGCTCCCCACAGCACCGAGGCGGGCGGCAGGGCGAAGGCCAGGACGAGGCAGCCGACGGCGCCGACGATCGGCACGATCCGGGGCGGGCGGCCCTCGTCAGGTGCCAGGGTCCAGGCGGAGGCGTTGGCGACGGCGTAGTAGGCGAGCACGCCGAAGGAGGAGAAGCCGATCGCCCCGCGCACGTCCGCCGTGGCCGCGAGCACGGCGACCACCGCGCCGACGGCCGGCTCGGCGCGGTGCGGCACACCGAAGCGCGGGTGGACGGCGGCGAGCACATGGGGCAGGTGCCGGTCGCGGGCCATCGCCAGGGTGGTCCGCGAGACGCCGAGGATCAGCGCGAGCAGCGAGCCGAGCGCGGCGACGGCCGCCCCGACCCGCACCACCGGGACCAGGCCCGGGACGCCGGCGGCGCGGACCGCCTCGGCCAGCGGGGCGGCGGCGCGGGCCAGGTCCCCGGGGCCGAGCACCGCGAGCACGGCGAGCGCGACGACGGCGTAGACGACCAGGGTGATGCCGAGCGCCAGGGAGATCGCGCGGGGGATGGTGTGCCGCGGATCGCGGACCTCCTCGCCGAGGGTGGCGATGCGCGCGTAGCCGGCGAACGCGAAGAACAGCAGGCCCGCGGCCTGCAGCACGCCGTGGAAGCCGGCGTCCGCTCCGATCGCCCAGTGGCCGGTGCCGGCGGTGCCGTCGGTCAGGCAGGCGGTGACCACCGCGGCCAGGACCATCAGGACGACGGCGACGATCGCCCGCGTGAGCCAGGCGGCCTTTTGCACGCCGACGTAGTTCACCGCGGTCAGCGCCACCACCGCCGCCACGGCGACGGCGTGCGCCTGGTCGGGCCAGACGTAGGAGCCCACCGTCAGCGCCATCGCCGCGCAGGAGGCGGTCTTGCCGACCACGAACCCCCATCCGGCCAGATAGCCCCAGAACTCGCCCAGCCGCTCGCGGCCGTAGACGTAGGTGCCGCCCGACTGGGGGTAGCGGACAGCCAGCCGGGCCGAGGAGGTGGCGTTGCAGTAGGCCACCACGGCCGCGAGCGCCAGGCCCGGCAGCAGCCCGGACCCGGCCGCCGCGGCGGCCGGCGCGAGAGCGGCGAAGATGCCCGCGCCGATCATTGACCCGAGCCCGATCACCACGGCGTCGAACACGCCCAGGTGCCGTCGCAGTTCCCCCGACCCGGCCGGTGGCGCCGACGTGCCCATGACCTACGCCCCCTCGATAACGGATTCCGATCTGGGCGCACGGTAATCGAGCGAGGTATCGGGCACTTGAACGCGCCCGACCGTCGACGAGGCGGATTCCTGGGGGCGGACGCTCGACGCTGATCGTGCCGGTTTGGCATGCTCCTTGCAGCCTTTTAAGTGTCCCGTCGGGACTTATGTCCCAATGGGACATGATGCGCTATGGTCGAGGCATGATGGCGATGAAGCCCCCAGGCACCACCCCGCCCGGCGCGCCAGCTGACGCGCCGGCCGGCGTGGCCCCGGCCGAGGACCGCAGACAGCGCAAGGCCCGGCAGACCCGGGAGGCGATGGCGGCCGCGGCCGTCGACCTGATCCTCGAGCACGGCCTCGCCTCCGTCACCGTCGAGGCCATCGCCGAGCGCGCCGATGTCACCCGCCGCACCTTCAGCCGCCACTTCAACGGCAAAGAGGACGCGGCGCTCCACTTCACCCGCGCCGACGGGGACCGCATCAACGCCGCCCTGCGCGCCCGCCCCGCCGACGAGCCGCCGTTCGTGGCCTACCGCAACGCCGTCGCACAGTGGCTCGCATACCGGGAGACGCTCGGTGCCGAGCCCCACGCCCGGTGGCGCGCGCTGCTGCGGCTCGTGGACGGCGAGCCGACCCTGTTCGCCGCGTACGAGCGGATCAGGGTCGACGCCCAGGACGAGTCGGTGGCGATCATCGCCGACCGGCTCGGCACCGACCCCGCCCGGGACCTGCGCCCGGCCGTCTTGGTCGGCGCCGCGGCCGGAGTGCTCACCGCGGCGTTGCGCGCCTGGGCGCGCGAGCCGCACGAGGACGTGCGAGGCCTTCTGCCCTGGGTGGACCGGGCCTACGACGCACTCATCGAACAGGCGGCCGGAGGTCCGGCCGCCGTCTGAAACAACGGAAACAGGTGCCAGCAATGAAGGCATTGCAGTACAGGGAAATCGGCGCGGCCCCCGAGGTCGTCACCGTTCCGGACCCGGAGCCCGGCCCTGGCCAGGTGCTGCTCGCGGTCACCGCCGCGGGCGCGTGCCACTCCGACCTCGCCGTGATGGGCTGGCCCGCCGAGGGCTTCCCGTACGAGCTTCCGCTCACCCTCGGCCACGAGGGCGTCGGCACGGTGGCCGCCCTGGGCGCCGGCGTGACCGGTCTCGCCGAGGGCGACCCGGTCGCCGTGTACGGCCCGTGGGGCTGCGGGACCTGCGCCAAGTGCGCCGAGGGCAAGGAGAACTACTGCCTGCGCGCCGACGAGCTGGGCATCCGGCCGCCCGGGCTCGGCGCTCCCGGCTCGATGGCCGAGTACATGCTGGTGGACGACCCGCGCCACCTGGTGCCGCTCGACGGCCTGGACCCGGTCGCGGCGGTGCCCCTGACCGACGCGGGCCTGACCCCGTACCACGCGATCAAGCGCTCCCTGCCCAAACTGGTCCCCGGCTCGACCGCCGTGGTCATCGGCACCGGCGGTCTGGGGCACGTCGCCGTCCAACTGCTGCGCGCGATGACCGCGGCCCGCGTGATCGCCCTGGACGTCAGCGAGGACAAGCTGGCCCTCGCCCGCACCGTCGGCGCCCACGAGGCCGTGCTGTCCGACGCGCGGGCGGCCGCCAGAGTCCGCGAGCTGGCCGGTGGCCGCGGCGCGCAGGCCGTCTTCGACTTCGTGGGCGCCGCACCCACCGTGAAGACCGCCGCCGCCGTCGCGGCCGTGGAGGCGGATGTGTCCATCGTCGGCATCGGAGGGGCTCCGATGCCGGTCGGCTTCGGTCACCTGCCGTTCGAGGTGTCCGTCAACGCCCCGTACTGGGGCAGCCGCGTCGAGCTCTTCGAGGTTCTCGACCTGGCCCGGGCCGGCGCGGTCTCCGTACACACCGAGACCTACTCCCTCGACGAGGCGCCCCTCGCGTACGAGCGACTGCATGCCGGAAAGATCAACGGCCGCGCCGTGATCCTCCCCAACGGCTGACCGCTCCTCCCTCTGCCCCACCACACCCCACCCGAGCGGAAAGAAAGAAGCACCATG
Organism: Streptomyces sp. LZ34; assembly: GCF_053890475.1. NCBI lineage: Bacteria > Bacillati > Actinomycetota > Actinomycetes > Kitasatosporales > Streptomycetaceae > Streptomyces > Streptomyces sp. LZ34. Next base: position 5,789,251 of record NZ_CM132680.1, on the reverse strand, counting down.
AGCACCCCCGAAAACGCCCCCGAAAACGCCCCCGAAAACGCCACCGAATTCGCCGGGAAGACCGCCCTCGTCACCGGCGCCGCCTCGGGCATCGGCCTGGCCGTCGCCCGCCGCCTGGGCCAGGGCGGCGCGGCCGTCGTCGTCGCCGACTACAACCTGGAAGGCGCCGAGAAGGCCGTCGACCAGCTGAAGTCGGAAAACATCACGGCAGCCGCGGTGCGCGTGGACGTCTCCGACGCCGCGTCCGTCGAGGCCGCCGTGAACTTCTCCGTCGACACCTTCGGCGCCCTCCACCTGGCGGTGAACAACGCGGGCATAGGCGCCGACGGCATGCCCGTCGGCGAGTACGACCTGGATGTCTGGAACCGCGTCGTCCGCACCGACCTGGACGGCGTCTTCTTCTCGATGCGCTACGAGATCCCCGCCATGCAGGCCGCGGGCGGCGGCGCCATCGTCAACGTCGCGTCCATCCTCGGCTCCGTCGGCTGGGCGGGATCCTCCGCCTACGTCGCCGCCAAGCACGGTGTCGTCGGCCTGACCAAGTCCGCCGCGCTCGAGTACGCCGACAAGGGCATCCGCGTCAACGCGGTCGGCCCCGGCTTCATCGAGACCCCCGCCCTGAAGGCCATGGACCAGGACGCCTACCGCGGCCTGGCCGCCCTGCACGCCACCGGTCGGCTGGGCCGTCCCGAGGAGGTCGCCGACCTGGTCGCCTTCCTCCTCTCCGACCGCGCGACCTTCATCCACGGCAGCTACCACCTGATCGACGGCGCGTACACCGCCCGCTGACCGCGCCCCTCCCACCCCGCCCGGCCCGCCCTGGCCACGACCAGGCCGGGCCGCGCGCATTCATGAGGGCTGCTCAGCGGAGCCGGCGCTCTTCGCCCTCATCGTCAGACGGCGCCCTACTCCGTGCCGTCAGCGGCGCCTCTACGCCGCGATGGGTCGGCCGGAGGCGGCGGTCCGGCAGTCGCGGCAGCGGCCCGGGCGGGGTGCGCGGAAGGCGCGGTCGCAGCCGTCGCAGTTCTGGAGCGGTACGACCGGGCCCGGGCGTGGGGTGGGCTGGGCCGCTGGGAGCGGTGGCGGGAGCAGGGCGGTGAGGCGGTGGGCGAGGAGGGCGGCGGGGTGGCGCAGGTCAGGTGGGAGGCTCGCGGTCAGGGCGCGGCGTACGGCGTCGGGGGCGGTCCCGCGCTCCAGCCAGGCGGCCACGCCCGGGGCGAGACGGCGTACGTCGCGCTCGGAGAGCAGTAACCGGGCGTCGTCGCGGCGCAGCTCGGCGAGGAGCGCGGCGGCGGAGCGGTGGTGTTGTGGGGTGGGTGCGGTGGGCTCGGGGAGCGGGGGCGGTGCGGGGCGGGTGCTCCGCGCGGGCGGTGGCGTGGGGGTGGTGTCGCTGCTCGGCGGTGGCGGGGTGGCCGCCGGGGGCCGTACGACGCGCTGGGGCGCGGGCGGGGCGGGCCGTGCGGCGACCGGCTCGGTCACGGGCTCGGCTGCGCGGTGGGCGCGGGTGGCTTGGGGGACGTTGTACGAGAGTGTCCGGGTGACGATCCGCCCCTCGGGCGTACGCTCGCGGACCCGCTTGATGTACCCGTGGCCCTCCAACTCCCGCAGCGCGGCGGCGACCCGGTCCCGCCCTTCCGCGAACTTCCCGGCCAGCGTGCGGATGTCCACGGCGGCGCCGTCGGGCAGCGACTGGATGTGGGCGCCGAGCCCGATCGCGGTCAGGGAGAGGTCGTGGTGCTGGGTGAGGTGATCGCCGATGATCGTGTATCGCCTGGGCTGGTAGTCACTGATCTGAGTGACTCCGCCTGCGGATTGGCGAACCACGGAACGGGCGCGCGGGGGCGCGCTAAGCTGCTGCTCAGCCATCGGGAAGTTGCCTCTTCCTTGGTGGTCAGGCCCTCGATCGGGATTGCGAGTCCCGGCCGGGGGCCGTCGCATGTCTTGGGTTGTCGAGCCCGAGCCTGCCCCGCCGAACCGCTTGGGCGCCAGCCCGGTTGGGCGGAATCACCCGCGCGGGTGACGGGGGTGAGGTTTGGTTGGGTTGGGTGGGTTCTTTCCAGGGGTTCTTTGTCTTTGATCGCCCGAGGCCGGGGCGCACGGACCACCGGGGCCCGTCTTTCCGGGCTCCGGCGTGGAGTTCTTTCAGGAAGGTCGGAGAGCGAGTTCGGCCCACACCGTTTTGCAGATCAGCTCGGAGACGACGCCCCAGCGGTCCGACAACTCCTCGACAAGCAGCAGTCCGTGCCCGGACTCGCCGTCGGTCTCTCCGCGTCGGCGGACGATCGGCTGACGCTCCACACAGGGGTCCCTCACTTCGATGCGGAGCGTCTCATCGGTGGCGGTGAGTGTGAGACGGAAGTTCCGGCCCGGTACGCGGCCGTGCAGCGCGGCATTCGCCACCAGCTCGGCGATGATCAGCGCCGCCGTCTCGAACGGCAGCTCCCACGAGCGCAGCCGCTCGGTCGCGAGCAGCCGGGCGAGGCGGGCGCCCTTGCGGGTGGCGGAGAGCAGCACGGTGAAGTGGAGGGCGGCGGGCGCGGAAACGGAAGTGTCTGTTCGGGTGATTTGTTGGCTCACGTCACTCAGCGTGGCCAAGCTCACATAGGCTGAAAAGTAGCGACGCCAATACGGGCGGTGACCGTCCGGTGGTGGTCCGGCTCTGTCCGGCCCGTACGCCGTGACGCGCCCTGGGCAGCGGCGTTGGGCACGAACGGACCTCGGAGGTGGGGCATGGATCAGGAGTGGGATGACGACAGCGGCGCGGTGATGAGGGCGGTCGGCCGCCAGATCAAGCTGTGGCGCGAGGCGGCGGGGCTGAAGCAGGCGGAGTTGGGTGCGGCGATCGGTTACGGGGAGGAGCTGGTTTCGGCCGTCGAGCGGGCTCGGCGGATTCCTCGGCCGGAGTTCCTGGACAAGACGGATGAAGTGCTGGGGGCGGGCGGCAAGATCGCGGCGATGAAGAAGGATGTCGCGGAGGCGCGGTATCCGAAGAAGGTGCGGGATCTGGCGAAGCTGGAGGCGGAGGCGGGGGAGCTGTGCGCGTACGACAGCTTGGTCATTGATGGGTTGTTGCAGACCGAGGAGTACGCGCGGGCAGTATTCGGTGGTCGACGTCCGATGTTCACCGAGGATGAGCTGGAGCGTCGGGTGGCGGCGCGCATGGCCCGGCAAGAGATCATCAACGCCACGGCAGCCCGGCCTGTCTTCAACTTTGTGCAGTGCGAGTCGACGCTACGCCGCCTTGTTGGGGGCAGAATGGTGATGCGGCGGCAGCTCGAACGCCTGTTGGAGGTCGGTCAGTTGTCGAACGTGGACCTTCAAGTCCTGCCTCTGAGCCGGGAAGAGAACTCTGGCCTCGACGGTTCCTTCCGGCTACGGAAGCTCAAGGATGGCACGACTGTCGGGCACATCGAAGTTCAGCTTTTCAGTCGCGTGATCGCCGATCCCAAGGAGCTCCACATCCTTGAGATGCGCTACGGGATCATCCGTGCGCAGGCTCTCACGCCGCAGGAGTCACTGGCCTTCATCGAGAGAGTGCGGGGAGAAGCATGACCCTCAAGCCTTCTGCCGGAACTGGTTCCGCGCTGGAGTGGATAAAGAGCAGTTACAGCACGGCCGACGGCCCCGCGTGCGTCGAGGTGGCCTGGGCCAAGAGCAGCTACAGCACGGACGACGGCCCCTCGTGCGTCGAGGTCGCCGCCACCCCCGGCACCATCCACGTCCGCGACTCCAAGACCGCCCCCCAGGGCCCCCGGCTCACGTTCCCCCCGGACGCCTGGACCCGCTTCGTGGCGTACGCATCCGAGGGCTGATTCGGCGAGCGTGGTGTGGGCTTCGCGGGTGCGGCGCAGTTTGCTGGGGCCGTGACGCCCAGCTTGACTCGGTGGACTTAGACAAAGTGAAGTTTGTCTAACTTGACTTAGGTTAACCACGAGTCGCCGTTGGTATGCAGGGCGTGGTCGGTGGCCATTCGCCACAGCCTCGGGCCCTGTCGGCCCATCCGCGGCTGGAGTCGGATCACGGAAAGCCCGGGGCGCCAGGCGTTGTCGAGGACAGGGATCCAGGTGAGGGTCTGGCTGAGCACCCTCCAGATCCCGTCTTTCCCAATGCCGGTGCGGACGTGGGGCGCTCGCCTCGGCCCGTAGCGCTAGCGAGCCCCCATAGTGGCGCTATGGCAACGACGACGATCCGGGTCTCCCGGGACACCCGCGACCATCTGGCCCAGCTTGCGGAGGAACAAGGTCTGAGTCTTGGGCAGTGTGTCCAGCAGCTTGCCAAGAAACGGCTCACCGCGACGCAACGGGCCGAGCGGCTCGCCGCTGACCGCAAGGCTCTGCGCGCGCTGACCGGCTGCGATATCAGCGATGACGAGTTTGACCAGGCTCCTGATGTGATGGGCAACATCTGCCGAATCGCAGCGGAGAGGGTGCGGGCCGCGAGGGGCGACGCTGGGTGATCATCTCGGTGCCGGCGCGGCGTCCGCCCTTGCGATCTCTCCGGGGTGGCCGTCGATGACCTGAACACGATCGTGGGAGTGAGTGTCAGTGCAATAGGCGTCGCGGAAGTCGGCGAGCATGGTGTGGGCCTCGCGGGCGCAGAGCAGGTGTTCGGGGTCGAGGTCGGCGACGACCAGTTCCTGTTCGGTGGGGCCCGCTTCGGCGACGAGGCGGCCGGTGGGGTCCCAGACGGCGCTGGCGCCGCACGTGTTCCAGCCGCCGGTGGTACCGACGTGGTTGGCCAGCAGCGTGTACATGGTGTTGTCGAAGGCGCGGGCGGAGCGATGTGGAACTCGTGGATCTGGCACGGATCTGGCAGGGAGAGTGAGCGGGAGCCCCGGTCGGTCCGGGGCCGCCCGCAGGCGTCGGCCGGGTGCTATGCCTCGGCCTTCTGCATGATCTCCAGCAGGCTGGAGAAGCTGTCCGCCGCGTGGCCTGCCTCCATGCCGCGCCGGACGAGGCCGGCGACGGCGGCCGGGAGGGCGGTGTCGACGCCCGAGTCGGCGTTGGTGTGCAGGACGTGGTCGACGCTGGCCATCCCCATCGCCAGTCGGTCCACGTCGCCGACGTGGTTGCCCGCGTCGATGCGCTCGGCGTAGAAGGCGAAGAAGCCCGGCAGCGAGTTCGCCGTGTCCGTGGCGTGCTGCAGGATGTCGGCCGCCGCCAGACCGTTCGCCTTGGCGAGGGCGATTGCCTGCCAGTAGCTCAGCATCGAGGTCCAGAACATGACCATGCCGAGCTGGTAGAAGAGCGCGGCGAGCCCCGGGTCCTCGCCCCGGTAGTCGGTCCGGCCGGTCACGACTTCCAGCACATCCCGGTGCTTGTCGAACGCCTCGCGCGGGCCGCTGTAGAAGGTGAGCGACTCGGGCTGCCCGACCCCGGAGGGCGGCACGGTGATGCCGCCGGTGAGGTGCACGGCACCGCGCTCGGCCGCCCAGCGGGCGGCGGCGCGGGCCCGCTCGGGGGTGTCGGAGCTGAGGTTGACCAGGACGCGGCCGGTCAGCGCGGTCTCGGCGGGGCCGAGCACGTCGTACATGGCCGCGTAGTCGGTGAGGCTGAGGATCACCACCTCGTTGGCCGCGAGCGCCTCCCCGACGCTCGGCGCGAGTGTCGCGCCGCGGGCCACCAGGGCGTCCGCGCGGGACGGGGTGCGGTTCCACAGGGTGACCTCGTACCCGCGGTCCAGGAAGGCCGTGGCCATCGCCTGGCCCATGGGGCCGAGTCCGATGACGGTGACCGATTGCTGCGTGGTGTTGCTGCTCATGCCGGGATCTCTGCCCTTCGCTAAAACGAACGCTCTATTTAGAGGGTGCCGGGAACGTATCACAGCTCTAGAACGAACGCTCTACTCAGTCGCCCGGTACGGTGCTCGCATGCAGACCAGCACCCGGGACCGGATCGTCGTCGCCGCGGCGCGCCTCCTGCAGCGGCAGGGCTACGTCGGCACGGGCATCAAACAGATCGCCAAGGAGGCGCAGGCCACCCTCGGCTCCGTCTACCACTTCTTCCCCGGTGGCAAGGAAGCCGTCGCCGTGGCGGCGATCAAACACAGCGACCAGGAGTTCGCGACGCTGCTCAGGGAGGCGCTGGACAGCGAGGAAGACCCGGCGGAGGCGATCGAGTCCTGCGCCCGGCAACTCGCGACGGGGCTGCGCGAGTCGGGCTGGATCGACGGCTGCCCCGTCACGGCGGCCGCCCTGGAGACCCTCGGCACCGACTCGGAGATCCAGCAGGCGTGTGCGGAGGCGCTGCGCAGCTGGGAGGGGTCGGTCTTGGACAAGCTGCTGCGCTGTGGCTTCGAGGCCGAGGACGGGCGGGAGTTGGCGACCACGATCATCAGTGCCTTGGAAGGGGCGGAGGTCACGGCGCAGGTCAACCGCAGCGAGGAGCCCTTGCGGGCGGCGGGTCGGCAACTGGCCCGCCTGGTGCGCTCGTACGACGTCCGGCTATCCCGCTAGCAGGATGTGGCAGTCCCGGGGCTCGGCGGCGGGGTCGCGGAGGTCGGCGAGCATGGTGTGGGCCTCGCGGGCGCGGCGCAGGTGTTCGGGGTTGAGGTCGGCGACGACCAGCTCCCGTTCGGTGGGGCCCGCTTCGGCGACGAGGCGGCCGGTGGGGTCCCAGACGGCGCTGGCACCGCAGGTGTGCCAGCCGCCGGTGGTGCCGACGTGGTTGGCCAGCAGCGTGTACATGGTGTTGTCGAAGGCGCGGGCGGGGAACCACATCCGAGACTCGTGGTAGCCGTTGCCGACGCTGAACAGGGCGCCGACCAGATAGGCGTGGCAGCCGTCGAGCGCGGCGGCGCGGGCGTGCTCGGGGAAGCCGGAGTCGTAGCAGATGCCCAGGCCCAGCCGCCAGCCGTCGACCTCCACCGAGCACCCGGCACGTCCCGGCCGGTAGATGTCGCGCTCGGAGCGGAAGAGTATCTGCTTGTCGTAGCGGGCCGCCCGGCCGCCGTTGGAGTCGATCACCAAGGCGGACACGTACAACTCGTCGGCCTCGTGTACGGCGGCGCCGACGATGGCCACGGTGCCGGTGTCCCGGCAGGCCGCCAGCAGTGGGCCCAGCCGTGCGTCGCCGCCCGCCTGGACCGCGCAGCGCTCCGGATCCGCGCGGATGAGTTCCGGCTCGTACCCGGTGAGGAACTTCTCCGGGAAGACGACCACGCGCGCGCCCGCCTCGGCGGCCTCGCGCACCATCACGGCCGCTGTAGCGGCGTTGGCGACGACGTCGCCCGGTGCGGGGCAGGCCTGGGCGGCGGCGACGCGGAGCGGGCGAGAGGGCCAGGGGGCGGCGGTGATCACGGATGCCGAGCTTATCCGCGCCCGGTGGATCGGTCAGCCGTCAACCTCGTGCAATGCGTTTCCTCTGCATGGGTGGCTCTGTCGCACACAGAGGCGCTCCCGCAGCTTCCCCCACTCCGTGACGATCTGCCTCCTGCAATCCGGACTGCGCAGGACCGTGCCCGACGCGTTCCGGGTGCGCTCACGAATGACCGTCGTCCTGGGCCCCCGTGACGCCCCGGAGCCGGATGTCCTGGTCGTACGGGCGGAAGCGGTGCGGGGCCCAGAACAGGACCGGTACGAAGCAGCCGACGTCGTGCTCGCGGTGGAGATCGTCTCACTGGACTCCGAGGTGCGGGACCGCGACGCCAAGCCCCGCAAGTATGCCGCCGCGGGAATCCCGTACTTCTGGCTGGTCGAGATGGCGGGCGAGCGGGAACACCCGGTCGTGCACACCTACGAGCTGGACCCCGTGACCAAGTCCTACGCGATCACCGGCATCCACCACGAGCGGCTGAAGCTGACCGTCCCCTTCACCATCGACATCGACCTCACGAGCATCGACCACATGTAGTCGCTACGGCACCGCCGGGCCCTCGATGTACCTGCCCCTCGCGTCGTAGGGCCACTCGTTCGCGACACAGCCCTTCAGTCCGTATATCTGCTGCATCATCACCGGCGCCCGTCTGCCCTTCCCTGGGCAGCTCTCATGACCGTGCCCGATCCGGTGGCCGACCTCGTGGTTGATGATCAGTGCCCGGTAGCCGCTGATGGGACCGGAGAACTCCGGCGAGCCCGTGTTCCAGCGCTTGAGGTTGACCATGATCTGGGTTCCGGCGTCGCAGTTGACCTCGCCATGGGTGTCCAGGCCCACGGCGCCGCAGATCTCGTCGACCGTGTCCGGGGTGGCGATCTTCACCTCGAAGTCGGAGGGGCCGTCGGCGACCAGCTGGAAGGAGTTCCTGCCGTCGGTGGTCCAGCCGCGTCTGTCGGCCAGGACGGCGGAGATCTCGGCTGCGGCCCGCTTCGCGTCGATGCCGGTGCCCTTCTCCACCATGACCTTGAACCGTCGCAGATCGCCTCCCTTGCCGATCACCGCGCCGGAGGACTTCGCGGTGACGAAGCCGCCGGTTCCGGTGGCGGGAGAGGGGGACGAGCCCGGGCGAGGGGGCTTCGAGGTGGCCGAGATGGCGTCGGGCGGTGGGGTCGCCGGGTCCGCGGCGCGGGCCGAGCCGCCGCCGTCCTTGCGTAAGGCGGTCTGGGCCGCGAGCACGACCCCGGCGATCAAGGCCGTACCGGCGGCCAGCGCCACTACCAAGTTCCGGGGGCGGGTGCCCCGGGTGCGCCGTCGTCGTCGCGGGGCGGACGGGCCGGGGGGCTGCTCGGGGGCCTGCGCGGCGAAGGTCATGGGGGGCACGTCCGGGGGTGAGTGGGGGCGGGCGAATGGGCCGCGGCCGCCGGGCCGCGTGAGCATGTCCGTGGTCCCCCGAAGTGAGAATGCGTGGTGGTTCCCCCGGAGAGAGACGATCGGGGAGGGGCGTGGGGTTGGCCCTCGCGCCCCGCTGTGCCAGGCGTCACAGAGCCAGGCGTCACAGAGCCAGGCGTCACAGAGCCAGGCGTCACACGTCGTGGCGCGGTGAGCGCCGAGAGGGGCGCGGGACCCGGGCGAGGGGCCGGCGAGCGGGACCCACCGGTGGCTGCGGACGGGCGGCGGGTTGTCCGTTGCGCCCAGGTCACGTCCCGTGACGCGCCGACCACACTGTCACGTGCAAGTCCGAAAGCCCCCCGAAGCGCGCCGAGTTTGAACGACCCCCCGCAGGGGGTACGCTTCCCCGCTTCCTGATTGGCATCCGGCATGCCCCGTGTGGCAGACTGTCCGGGTTGCTCGGTTGAGTGCCGATGCTGCGCGTCTCCCGCCGGGAGGACCGGAAGCGAGTCCCACAGTACTCGTCGCCCCTCATCAGGGGCGGACGTACGGGAATCTTCTGGGAAGCGTCAGCGGGGCCCCGGCCAGGCACCCGGTGGGTGTTCTTCCCCCACAACCCTCTTCCATAAGGGATCTCGCATGTGGAGATTTGCTGGAGGGGGCGCGACACGCCCGACCGCGTGGGTCGGAGGTGAGGCGGGGGAGGGACGGGAACCGACCGGGTTCCGGAGCGTTACGAGAGACAGGACTACGAAGTAGCCATGGCGGGACAGAAGATCCGCATCCGGCTCAAGGCCTACGACCACGAGGTCATCGACTCCTCGGCGAAGAAGATCGTCGAGACGGTGACCCGCACTGGTGCGTCGGTCGCGGGCCCGGTGCCGCTGCCCACAGAGAAGAACGTGTACTGCGTCATCAAGTCGCCGCACAAGTACAAGGACTCGCGCGAGCACTTCGAGATGCGTACGCACAAGCGCCTCATCGACATCCTCGACCCCACGCCGAAGACCGTCGACTCGCTGATGCGTCTCGACCTGCCGGCCGGCGTCGACATCGAGATCAAGCTCTGAGGTGACGCGCGAGATGGCTAAGCAGATCAAGGGCGTCCTGGGCGAGAAGCTCGGCATGACCCAGGTGTGGGACGAGAACAACCGCATCGTCCCGGTCACCGTCGTCAAGGCCGGCCCCTGTGTCGTGACCCAGGTCCGTACCGCTGACTCGGACGGCTACGACGCCGTCCAGATCGCCTTCGGCGAGATCGACCCGCGCAAGGTGAACAAGCCCCTCAAGGGCCACTTCGCCAAGGCCGACGTGACCCCGCGCCGCCACCTGGTGGAGCTGCGCACCGCCGACGCCTCGGAGTACGCGCTCGGCCAGGAGGTCACGGCCGAGGTGTTCGACTCCGGTGTGAAGGTCGATGTGACCGGCACCAGCAAGGGCAAGGGCACCGCCGGTGTCATGAAGCGCCACGGCTTCAAGGGCCTGGGCGCCGGACACGGCACCCAGCGCAAGCACCGCTCGCCGGGCTCCATCGGTGGCTGCGCCACCCCGGGCCGCGTGTTCAAGGGCCTGCGCATGGCCGGCCGCATGGGCAACGAGCGGGTCACCACCCAGAATCTGACCGTCCACGCCGTTGACGCGGAGAAGGGTCTGCTCCTGATCAAGGGAGCGGTTCCTGGTCCGAACGGCGGCCTCGTCCTGGTCCGTACCGCGGCCAAGGGGGCCTGAGGTAACCGATGAGCACCATTGACATCCTTTCGCCGGCAGGCGACAAGGCCGGGACCGTCGAGCTCCCCGCGGAGATCTTCGACGCGCAGGTCAGCGTTCCGCTGATCCACCAGGTCGTCGTCGCCCAGCTGGCCGCTGCCCGCCAGGGCACGCACAAGACGAAGACTCGCGGCGAGGTCCGCGGCGGTGGCAAGAAGCCGTACCGCCAGAAGGGCACCGGCCGCGCCCGCCAGGGCTCGACCCGCGCGCCGCAGTTCGCCGGCGGTGGCGTCGTGCACGGCCCCGTGCCGCGCGACTACAGCCAGCGCACCCCGAAGAAGATGAAGGCCGCCGCGCTGCGCGGGGCCCTCTCGGACCGGGCGCGCCACAGCCGCATCCACGTCGTGACCGGCGTGATCGAGGGCGAGGTCTCCACCAAGGCCGTCAAGACCCTGTTCGGCAAGATCAGCGAGCGCAAGAACCTGCTCCTGGTCGTCGAGCGGAGCGACGAGGCCGCGTGGCTGTCCGCCCGCAACCTGCCCCAGGTGCACATCCTGGAGCCGGGCCAGCTGAACACGTACGACGTGCTCGTCTCTGACGACGTGGTCTTCACCAAGGCCGCCTTCGAGTCCTTCGTGGCTGGTCCCAAGGCCGCTGAGCAGACCGAAGGGAGCGCCGCCTGATGAGTGAGGCGACCGCTGTCACCAGCAAGACCTTCACGGACCCCCGCGACGTTCTCGTCAAGCCGGTGGTGTCCGAGAAGAGCTACGCGCTGCTGGACGAGAACAAGTACACGTTCATCGTCGACCCGCGCGCGAACAAGACCCAGATCAAGCAGGCCGTCGAGGCGGTCTTCTCGGTCAAGGTCACCGGGGTCAACACGATCAACCGGCAGGGTAAGCGCAAGCGCACCAAGACCGGTTTCGGCAAGCGCAAGGACACCAAGCGCGCCATCGTGACCCTCGCCGAGGGCGACCGAATCGACATCTTCGGCGGCCCGGTCTCCTAACGGAGATCGGAGCGTCCAGAAGTCCGGAATCTTCCGAGGACTGAGAAATGGGTATCCGCAAGTACAAGCCGACGACCCCGGGCCGTCGTGGCTCCAGCGTCGCCGACTTCGTCGAGGTCACGCGGTCCACGCCGGAGAAGTCGCTGGTCCGCCCGCTGCACAGCAAGGGTGGTCGTAACAACGCCGGCCGCATCACGGTCCGCCACCAGGGTGGCGGTCACAAGCGTGCGTACCGCGTGATCGACTTCCGCCGTCACGACAAGGACGGCGTCCCGGCGAAGGTCGCACACATCGAGTACGACCCCAACCGCACCGCGCGCATCGCGCTGCTGCACTACGCCGACGGCGAGAAGCGCTACATCATCGCGCCGCGCGGCCTGACGCAGGGCGACCGGGTCGAGAACGGCCCCGGGGCCGACATCAAGCCGGGCAACAACCTGGCGCTGCGCAACATCCCGGTCGGTACCACGATCCACGCCATCGAGCTGCGGCCCGGCGGCGGCGCGAAGTTCGCCCGCTCCGCGGGTGCCTCCGTGCAGCTGCTGGCCAAGGAGGGCTCCTTCGCGCACCTGCGCATGCCCTCCGGTGAGGTCCGCCTGGTCGACATCCGCTGCCGCGCCACTGTCGGCGAGGTCGGCAACGCCGAGCAGTCGAACATCAACTGGGGCAAGGCCGGCCGTATGCGCTGGAAGGGCGTCCGCCCGACCGTGCGTGGTGTCGTGATGAACCCCGTCGACCACCCGCACGGTGGTGGTGAGGGCAAGACCTCCGGTGGTCGCCACCCGGTCTCGCCGTGGGGTCAGAAGGAGGGTCGTACTCGCTCGCCGAAGAAGGCCAGCAACAAGTACATCGTCCGCCGCCGCAAGACGAACAAGAAGCGCTAGGAGCGGGTTTAGATGCCGCGCAGTCTCAAGAAGGGGCCCTTCGTCGACGACCACCTGATCAAGAAGGTGGATGTCCAGAACGAAGCCGGCACCAAGAACGTCATCAAGACCTGGTCCCGCCGCTCGATGATCGTCCCGGCCATGCTCGGCCACACGATCGCGGTGCACGACGGCCGCAAGCACGTCCCGGTGTTCGTCACCGAGTCGATGGTCGGCCACAAGCTCGGCGAGTTCGCGCCGACCCGCACCTTCCGCGGCCATGAGAAGGACGACCGCAAGTCGCGTCGTCGCTGATCAGCGGAGCAAGCGAATGACTCAGACAGACACCGAAGGGACAACCATGGAAGCCAGGGCCCAGGCGCGGTACATCCGCGTCACGCCCATGAAGGCCCGCCGCGTGGTGGACCTCATCCGTGGCATGGGCGCCACGGAGGCTCAGGCGGTCCTGCGATTCGCTCCGCAGGCCGCGAGCGTGCCGGTCGGCAAGGTGCTGGACAGCGCCATTGCCAACGCCGCGCACAACTACGACCACACCGACGCCGACAGCCTCTTCATCTCCGAGGCCTATGTCGACGAGGGCCCGACCCTGAAGCGGTTCCGTCCGCGCGCCCAGGGCCGTGCCTACCGGATCCGCAAGCGGACCAGCCACATCACCGTGGTCGTCAGCAGCAAGGAAGGAACCCGGTAATGGGCCAGAAGGTAAACCCGCACGGGTTCCGGCTCGGCATCACCACGGACTTCAAGTCCCGCTGGTACGCCGACAAGCTGTACAAGGACTACGTCAAGGAAGACGTCGCCATCCGTCGGATGATGACGAAGGGCATGGAGCGCGCCGGTATCTCCAAGGTGGAGATCGAGCGCACCCGTGACCGCGTCCGCGTCGACATCCACACCGCCCGCCCGGGCATCGTCATCGGCCGCCGCGGCGCCGAGGCCGACCGCATCCGTGGCGAGCTGGAGAAGCTGACCGGCAAGCAGGTTCAGCTGAACATCCTCGAGGTCAAGAACCCCGAGGTGGACGCTCAGCTGGTGGCCCAGGCCGTCGCCGAGCAGCTGTCCTCCCGCGTCTCCTTCCGTCGTGCGATGCGCAAGTCGATGCAGAGCACGATGAAGGCCGGCGCCAAGGGCATCAAGATCCAGTGCGGTGGCCGTCTCGGCGGCGCCGAGATGTCCCGCTCGGAGTTCTACCGCGAGGGCCGCGTGCCCCTGCACACGCTCCGCGCGAACGTCGACTACGGCTTCTTCGAGGCCCGTACGACCTTCGGCCGTATCGGCGTCAAGGTCTGGATCTACAAGGGCGACGTCAAGAACATCGCCGAGGTCCGCGCCGAGAACGCCGCCGCCCGCGCCGGCAACCGCCCGTCGCGTGGTGGCGGCAGTGACCGCCCGCAGCGTCGTGGCGGCGAGCGCGGTGGCCGCGGCCGTAAGCCGCAGCAGCAGAATGCCGCAGCCGAGGCCCCCAAGGCCGAGGCCGCCGCGACCGCTGCTCCGGCTGCTGAGAGCACCGGAACGGAGGCCTGACCGACATGCTGATCCCTCGCAGGGTCAAGCACCGCAAGCAGCACCACCCGAAGCGGTCGGGTATGGCCAAGGGCGGCACGGAGCTGGCGTTCGGCGAGTACGGCATTCAGGCCGTCACCCCGGCGTACGTCACCAACCGTCAGATCGAGGCCGCGCGTATCGCGATGACCCGCCACATCAAGCGTGGCGGCAAGGTCTGGATCAACATCTACCCGGACCGTCCGCTGACGAAGAAGCCCGCCGAGACCCGCATGGGTTCCGGTAAGGGCTCGCCGGAGTGGTGGATCGCGAACGTCAAGCCTGGTCGGGTGATGTTCGAGCTGTCCTACCCGAACGAGAAGACTGCGCGTGAGGCGCTCACCCGCGCTGCTCACAAGCTCCCGATGAAGTGCCGGATCGTGCGGCGCGAGGCAGGTGAGTCGTGATGGCGGCCGGTACCACGGCGTCCGAGCTGCGTGAGCTCAACAACGAGGATCTCGTTGGCAAGCTCCGTGAGGCCAAGGAAGAGCTGTTCAACCTCCGCTTCCAGGCGGCGACCGGACAGCTCGAGAACCACGGCCGGCTGAAGGCCGTCCGCAAGGACATCGCCCGGATCTACACCCTGATGCGGGAGCGCGAGCTCGGCATCGAGACGGTGGAGAGCGCCTGATGAGCGAGACGAATGTGACTGCAGAGAACAACGAGATGCGCGGCTTCCGCAAGACCCGTGAGGGTCTGGTCGTCAGCGACAAGATGGACAAGACCGTCGTCGTCGCCGTCGAGGACCGCGTCAAGCACGCGCTGTACGGCAAGGTCATCCGCCGTACGAACAAGCTCAAGGCGCACGACGAGCAGAACGCCGCCGGTGTCGGCGACCGTGTCCTCCTGATGGAGACCCGGCCGCTGTCCGCGACCAAGCGCTGGCGCGTCGTCGAGATCCTCGAGAAGGCCAAGTAATCCCCTGAGGGCAGCAGCCCTCAGGCCAGTTCCGCCAGGCTCGGCAGGGGTCCGTACCACACGGCCCCTGCCGGGAACCGGCAGACGATCAGGAGATAGACGTGATCCAGCAGGAGTCGCGACTGCGCGTCGCCGACAACACGGGCGCGAAGGAGATCCTTTGCATCCGTGTTCTCGGTGGTTCCGGTCGCCGCTACGCGGGCATCGGTGACGTCATCGTCGCCACCGTCAAGGACGCGATCCCCGGTGGCAACGTGAAGAAGGGTGACGTCGTCAAGGCGGTCATCGTGCGCACCGTCAAGGAGCGCCGTCGCCCGGACGGCTCGTACATCCGCTTCGACGAGAACGCGGCCGTCATCCTCAAGAACGATGGCGACCCCCGCGGCACCCGTATTTTCGGCCCGGTGGGCCGTGAGCTGCGCGAGAAGAAGTTCATGAAGATCATCTCGCTCGCGCCGGAGGTGCTGTAACCGATGAAGATCAAGAAGGGCGACCTGGTTCAGGTCATCACCGGCAAGGACAAGGGCAAGCAGGGCAAGGTCATCCAGGCCTACCCCCGCGAGGACCGCGTCCTGGTCGAGGGTGTCAACCGGGTCAAGAAGCACACCAAGGCCGGCCAGACCGCTCGTGGCTCGAAGACCGGCGGCATCGTGACGACCGAGGCCCCGGTCCACGTGAGCAATGTCCAGCTCGTGGTGGAGAAGGACGGCAAGAAGGTCGTCACCCGCGTCGGATACCGCTTCGACGACGAGGGCAACAAGATCCGCGTTGCCAAGCGGACCGGTGAGGACATCTGATGACTGCCACCATCACCAGCGCACCGCGCCTCAAGACGCGCTACCGCGAAGAGATCCAGGGCAAGCTGAAGGACCAGTTCTCCTACGAGAACGTCATGCAGATCCCGGGTCTCACCAAGATCGTGGTCAACATGGGTGTGGGCGACGCCGCCCGCGACTCCAAGCTGATCGAGGGCGCCATCCGCGACCTCGCCACGATCACCGGCCAGAAGCCGGCCGTCACCAAGGCCCGTAAGTCCATCGCGCAGTTCAAGCTGCGCGAGGGCCAGCCGATCGGCGCCCACGTCACCCTCCGCGGTGACCGCATGTGGGAGTTCCTGGACCGCCTGCTGTCGCTCGCGCTGCCGCGCATCCGCGACTTCCGTGGTCTGTCGCCGAAGCAGTTCGACGGGCGGGGCAACTACACCTTCGGTCTCACGGAGCAGGTCATGTTCCACGAGATCGACCAGGACAAGATCGACCGGGTGCGGGGCATGGACATCACCGTGGTCACCACGGCGTCCAACGACGACGAGGGTCGCGCCCTGCTTCGTCACCTCGGCTTCCCGTTCAAGGAGAACTGACCGTGGCGAAGAAGGCTCTGATCGCTAAGGCCGCCCGCAAGCCGAAGTTCGGCGTGCGCGGGTACACCCGCTGCCAGCGCTGCGGCCGGCCCCACTCCGTCTACCGCAAGTTCGGCCTGTGCCGCGTGTGCCTTCGTGAGATGGCTCACCGTGGCGAGCTGCCGGGCGTGACCAAGAGCTCCTGGTAATCCCACAAACGGGATAAACCAGGACTCTCGGTAAGCACATGGATGGCGGGAGCCCGCCTCACATCCCTTAGGCTTGTGAGGTTGGGCCCCCGCTGCCCACATCGTCCGCGGGCATAGCCCGCGAAATGACGCTTACTACGCCGTAGGTCCCCGCGCCGCACCCGTGCCCACCGTGAGTGGGTGAGAGGGATGGCGCAGATAGGAAACCCCGGCGAGAGAGGCCGAAGGCCATCATGACCATGACCGATCCAATCGCAGACATGCTCACGCGTCTGCGAAACGCGAACTCGGCATACCACGACGACGTCGCGATGCCGCACAGCAAGATCAAGTCGCACATCGCGGAGATCCTCCAGCAGGAGGGCTACATCACCGGCTGGAAGGTCGAGGACGCCGAGGTCGGGAAGCGCCTCGTCCTCGAGCTGAAGTTCGGCCCCAACCGCGAGCGCTCGATCGCCGGCATCAAGCGGATTTCGAAGCCGGGTCTGCGGGTCTATGCAAAGTCCACCAACCTGCCGAAGGTGCTCGGCGGCCTGGGCGTGGCGATCATCTCCACGTCGCACGGGCTCCTCACCGACAAGCAGGCCGGCAAGAAGGGTGTGGGTGGGGAAGTCCTCGCCTACGTCTGGTAACCAGGGAACGGAGGAAGAGCCATGTCGCGAATTGGACGGCTGCCCATCCAGGTTCCCGCTGGTGTGGACGTCACCATCGATGGCCGTACGGTCGCAGTGAAGGGCCCCAAGGGTTCTCTCTCGCACACCGTCGCCGCGCCCATCGAGGTCGCCAAGGGTGAGGACAACACGCTCGTTGTCACCCGCCCGAACGACGAGCGTCAGAACAAGGCCCTGCACGGCCTGTCCCGCACGCTGGTGGCGAACATGATCACCGGCGTGACCCAGGGCTACAGCAAGGCGCTCGAGATCAGCGGTGTCGGTTACCGCGTCCAGGCGAAGGGCTCCAACCTGGAGTTCGCCCTGGGCTACAGCCACCCGATCCTGATCGAGGCCCCCGAGGGCATCACCTTCAAGGTGGAGTCCGCGACCAAGCTGAGCGTCGAGGGCATCGACAAGCAGAAGGTCGGCGAGGTCGCCGCGAACATCCGCAAGCTGCGCAAGCCCGACCCCTACAAGGCCAAGGGCGTGAAGTACGCGGGCGAGGTCATCCGCCGCAAGGTCGGAAAGGCTGGTAAGTAAGCCATGGCATACGGTGTGAAGATCGCCAAGGGCAACGCGCGCAAGGCCGCTGCCGTCAAGCGCCGTCACATCCGCGTCCGCAAGCGGATCTCCGGCACGCCGGAGCGCCCCCGCCTCGTTGTGACGCGTTCCAACCGTCACATGGTGGCGCAGGTCATCGACGACATCGCGGGCCACACGCTCGCCTCGGCGTCGACCCTGGACACGTCCATCCGTGGCGGAGAGGGTGACAAGAGCGCGCAGGCCAAGCAGGTCGGCGCCCTGGTGGCCGAGCGGGCCAAGGCGGCGGGCGTCGAGGCCGTCGTGTTCGACCGCGGTGGCAACCAGTACGCCGGGCGGATCGCCGCTCTGGCGGACGCCGCCCGCGAGGCCGGGCTGCAGTTCTAGGCCCCGGTTCCTACGCAAAGCGGACTGAAACGAGAGAGGTAAACCAATGGCTGGACCCCAGCGCCGCGGTGGCGGCGCCGGTGGCGGCGAGCGGCGGGACCGGAAGGACCGGCGGGACGGCGGCGCAGCTGCCGAGAAGACCGCTTACGTCGAGCGCGTTGTCGCGATCAACCGCGTCGCCAAGGTTGTGAAGGGTGGTCGTCGCTTCAGCTTCACCGCGCTGGTCGTGGTGGGCGACGGTGACGGCACCGTGGGTGTCGGTTACGGCAAGGCCAAGGAGGTGCCGGCCGCCATCGCCAAGGGTGTGGAGGAGGCCAAGAAGCACTTCTTCAAGGTCCCCCGGATCCAGGGCACCATTCCGCACCCGATCCAGGGTGAGGAGGCCGCGGGCGTTGTGCTGCTCAAGCCGGCTTCGCCCGGTACCGGTGTGATCGCCGGTGGCCCGGTGCGTGCCGTGCTGGAGTGCGCGGGCATCCACGACGTGCTCAGCAAGTCGCTCGGCTCGTCGAACCCGATCAACATCGTGCACGCCACGGTGGCCGCTCTGCGGGGCCTTCAGCGCCCCGAGGAGATCGCCGCCCGCCGTGGTCTGCCGCTCGAGGACGTCGCCCCCGCCGCTCTGCTGCGGGCGCGTGCCGGGGTGGGTGCGTGAGCATGGCCCGCCTGAAGATCACGCAGACGAAGTCGTACATCGGCAGCAAGCAGAACCACCGCGACACCCTGCGTTCGCTCGGCCTGAAGAGGCTGGGCGACACGGTTGTCAAGGAGGACCGCCCCGAGTTCCGCGGCATGGCGAAGACCGTGCGGCACCTCGTGACGGTCGAGGAGGTCGACTGACATGGCGGAGAACAACCCGCTGAAGGTCCACAACCTCCGGCCCGCCCCGGGCGCCAAGACCGCCAAGACCCGTGTCGGTCGTGGTGAGGCGTCCAAGGGTAAGACCGCTGGTCGTGGCACCAAGGGCACCAAGGCCCGCTACCAGGTTCCGGAGCGCTTCGAGGGTGGGCAGATGCCCCTCCACATGCGGCTCCCGAAGCTCAAGGGCTTCAAGAACCCGTTCCGCACCGAGTACCAGGTCGTCAACCTGGACAGGCTGGCCGCGCTCTACCCGCAGGGTGGCGAGGTCACGGTGGCCGATCTGGTCGCCAAGGGCGCGGTTCGCAAGAACCAGCTCGTCAAGGTGCTGGGCACCGGCGAGGTCTCCGTGGCGCTTCAGGTGACGGTCGACGCCGTCTCCGGCTCCGCCAAGGAGAAGATCACCGCCGCTGGAGGCACGGTCACCGAGCTCGTCTGAGAGCGGTGGCACACCTGGCCGGGGATGCCCCACATACGGGGCATCCCCGGTTGGTCGTTCCAAGGGGGGCCAGGTCGCCGGTAAGGTGGCGTGCGTTGTTACCTTCCGCGCGGTCCGTGCTCGCGCGGGCCTTGACCGATAAGTATTCGTCGATCCTCAAGACCGTCACCTCTCGCGCCTGACGCGGGGGGCGCAGGAGGCACCGTGCTCACCGCGTTCGCCCGGGCGTTCAAGACGCCCGACCTGCGCAAGAAGCTGCTGTTCACGCTGGCCATCATTGTGCTCTTCCGGCTCGGGCAACATATCCCGATCCCGGGCATCGACTACAAGAACGTCCAGACCTGTATCGATCAGGCCAAGGGCCAGCAGGGGCTCTTCGGACTGGTCAACATGTTCAGCGGCGGCGCGCTGCTGCAGATCACCATCTTCGCGCTCGGGATCATGCCGTACATCACGGCGAGCATCATCCTGCAGCTGCTGACTGTGGTGATCCCGCGCCTCGAGGCCCTCAAGAAGGAGGGTCAGTCGGGTCAGGCGAAGATCACACAGTACACCCGCTACCTGACCGTGGCGCTCGCGATTCTGCAGGGCACCGGCCTGGTGGCCACCGCCCGCAGCGGCCAGCTGTTCCAGGCGTGCTCGGTCGGTAACCAGATCGTCCGGGACGATGCGATCTTCACCACGGTCGTCATGGTCATCACGATGACCGCGGGCACTGCGCTGATCATGTGGCTCGGTGAGCTGGTCACCGACCGCGGCATCGGCAACGGCATGTCGATCCTGATGTTCGTCTCCATCGCGGCCGGTTTCCCGAGCGCCATGTGGGCGATCAAGCAGCAGGGCAAGATCATGGGCGGTTGGCTGGAGTTCAGCCTGGTCGTCCTGTGTGGCCTGGTCATGGTCGGCCTGGTGGTCTTCGTCGAGCAGGCCCAGCGCCGCATTCCGGTCCAGTACGCGAAGCGCATGATCGGCCGTCGCTCGTACGGCGGTACCTCGACCTACATTCCGATGAAGGTCAACCAGGCGGGTGTGATTCCCGTCATCTTCGCGTCCTCGCTGCTCTACATTCCCGCGCTGATCGTTCAGTTCAGCGGGTCCAAAGCGGGCTGGGCCACGTGGATCCAGACCAATTTCGTCAGGGGCGATCACCCCTACTACATCGCTACGTACTTCCTGCTCATCGTCTTCTTCGCTTTCTTCTACGTGGCCATCTCCTTCAACCCCGAAGAAGTTGCCGACAACATGAAGAAGTATGGTGGGTTCATTCCGGGCATCCGGGCAGGTCGTCCCACGGCCGAGTATCTGAGCTACGTGCTGAACCGCATCACGTGGCCCGGTTCGCTCTATCTGGGATTGATCGCCCTGGTGCCCACGGTGGCGCTGGTGACGCTCGATGCCAATCAGAACTTCCCGTTCGGCGGTACCAGCATCCTCATCATCGTGGGTGTCGGCCTGGAGACCGTGAAGCAGATCGAGAGCCAGCTTCAGCAGCGACACTACGAAGGGTTCCTCCGCTGATGCGAATCGTCCTTGTCGGGCCTCCCGGGGCTGGCAAGGGTACGCAGGCCGCGTACCTTGCCAAGAACCTGTCGATCCCGCACATCTCCACGGGCGACCTCTTCCGCGCGAACATCAGCCAGGGCACTCCGCTCGGCCGGCAGGCGCAGGAGTACATGCGGGCCGGGCAGCTGGTGCCGGACGAGGTCACCATCGGCATGGCCGAAGACCGGATGCGCCAGCCGGACGCCGCGCAGGGGTTCCTGCTGGACGGCTTCCCGCGCAATCTCGCGCAGGCCGAGGCGCTGGACGAGTTCCTCCGGGAGAACCAGATCTCGCTGGACGCGGTGCTGGACCTGGAGGTCCCCGAGGACGAGGTCGTCCGGCGCATCGCCGGGCGGCGCATCTGCCGCCACGACAGCAGCCATGTCTTCCATGTCACCGGCCGTCCGCCGAAGACCGAAGGCGTGTGCGACGAGTGCGGCGGCGAGCTGTACCAGCGCGAGGACGACAGCGAGGAGACCGTCCGCAAGCGGCTGGAGGTCTACCACCGGGAGACCGAGCCGATCATCGACTACTACAAGGCCAAGGGCCAGGTCGTGACGATCCCGGCGCTGGGCAAGGTCTCCGAGGTCACCCGGCGGGCCATGGACGTGCTGGCGGCCAAGGCGGCCTGAGGCGGCCTGGAGACGATCCGGCCAACGGCCGCGGTGCCCATCGGGCGTCGCGGCCGTACTGTTGAGCAGACACTGTTGAACGCGGGAAGGCAGTCCTAGTGGTGGAGATAAAGACCCCCGAGCAGATCGCGAAGATGCGTGAGGCGGGACTGGTCGTCGCGGCCATCCACCAGGCGACACGTGAGGCGGCCGTCCCCGGCGCGTCGACCAAGGACCTGGACGACGTCGCCCGCAAGGTGATCGCCGACCACGGCGCCAAGTCGAACTTCCTCGGCTACGGGGGCTTCCCCGCGACCATCTGCACCTCGGTGAACGATGTCGTGGTGCACGGCATCCCGGACCGCGAGACCGTCCTGAAGGACGGCGACATCATCTCCATCGACGCGGGCGCGATCGTGGACGGCTGGCACGGCGACGCCGCCTTCACCGTCTTCGTGGGCGAGGGCCACGCGCCCGAGCTGTTCGAGCTGAGCCGGGTGACCGAGGAGTCCATGTGGGCCGGCATCGCCGCGGTCCGCAAGGGCAACCGCCTGGTCGACATCTCCAAGGCCATCGAGGGCTACATCCGGCGCCAGCCGCGCCCGGCCTCCGGCAAGTACGGGATCATCGAGGACTACGGCGGCCATGGCATCGGCAGCCAGATGCACATGGACCCGCATCTGCTGAACTACGTCTCGAAGAAGCGCGGCAAGGGCCCGCGGCTGGTGCCCGGCTTCTGTATCGCGATCGAGCCCATGGTGAGCCTGGGCACCGCGAAGACCCACGTCCTGTCCGACGACTGGACGGTCAAGACGGACGACGGCACCTGGTCCAGCCACTGGGAGCACACGGTCGCGCTGACCGAGCAGGGCCCGCTGGTGCTGACCGCCGTGGACGGCGGAGCGGCCAAGCTCGCCGAGTACGGCATACAGACGGCCCCGGACCCCCTGGCGTAAGATCCCGACCGGCTTAATGATCTCGGTATCCGGGCATGCTGCCCTGGATTCGTGTTTCCCGATGCGCTGACGTAGACTGACACGTCGGCTCACGCGTGTCTTTCGGCATGTCGCGAACCGATCAAGGTAGCCGATCCCGAAAGCAGGACATGGCCAAGAAGCAAGGCGCCATCGAAATCGAGGGCACCGTGATCGAGTCTCTGCCGAACGCGATGTTCAAGGTGGAGCTTCAGAACGGTCACAAGGTCCTCGCGCACATCAGCGGCAAGATGCGTATGCACTACATCCGCATCCTGCCCGATGACCGGGTCGTCGTGGAGCTGTCTCCGTACGACCTGACGCGCGGACGGATCGTCTACCGCTACAAGTAGATCTCACGACCCGGAGAACCTCACACCCATGAAGGTCAAGCCGAGCGTCAAGAAGATCTGCGACAAGTGCAAGGTGATCCGCCGCCACGGTCGGGTCATGGTCATCTGCGACAACCTGCGCCACAAGCAGCGCCAGGGCTGACGCACGCCTGGCCGCACGACCTGCACCTCGCAGTATCTTCGCGCGACGCATAAACGTACGTACATACGCAGTCACCCGTTCCCGCCTCCGCGGGGACGACACCCCCGGTCGGAGGCCGGGGACCCGGCGGTCGCCGCGCGGCGGCCGGGAGTGGTGCTGCGGAAGACCTCCGACAACCATCTGGAGCCAGATTCATGGCACGCCTCGCAGGCGTTGATCTCCCGCGCGACAAGCGCGTCGAGGTCGCCCTCACCTATGTCTTCGGCATCGGCCGCACCCTTGCCCAGCAGACCCTCGCCAGCACCGGCGTGAACCCGGACACCCGCGTTCGCGACCTGGCCGAGGAGGACCTGGTCAAGATCCGCGAGTACGTGGACAACAACATCAAGACCGAGGGTGACCTCCGTCGCGAGATCCAGGCCGACATCCGCCGCAAGGTCGAGATCGGCTGCTACCAGGGTCTGCGTCACCGCCGCGGCCTGCCGGTCCGCGGTCAGCGCACCCAGACCAACGCCCGCACCCGCAAGGGTCCGCGTCGCGCCATCGCCGGCAAGAAGAAGCCGGGCAAGAAGTAGTCCGCACCGGACGCTGTCAAGCGGTCCGAGCTGTAGGACCGACCACCTCCACGGGAGATACACCGAATGCCTCCGAAGAGTCGTACGGCCGGCGCCAAGAAGGTGCGCCGCAAGGAGAAGAAGAACGTCGCCCACGGGCACGCTCACATCAAGAGCACGTTCAACAACACCATCGTCTCGATCACCGACCCGACCGGTAACGTGATCTCTTGGGCCTCGGCCGGCCATGTCGGCTTCAAGGGCTCGCGCAAGTCCACTCCGTTCGCCGCGCAGATGGCCGCCGAGTCGGCCGCCCGCCGCGCGCAGGAGCACGGCATGCGCAAGGTCGACGTGTTCGTCAAGGGTCCGGGCTCCGGCCGTGAGACCGCGATCCGCTCGCTCCAGGCCACCGGCCTGGAGGTGGGTTCGATCCAGGACGTCACTCCGACTCCGCACAACGGATGCCGCCCGCCCAAGCGTCGGCGCGTCTGACCAGCTGAAGTAGGAGACAAGACATATAATGGCGCGTTACACCGGGGCCGACTGCAAGCGTTGCCGTCGGGAGAAGCAGAAGCTCTTCCTCAAGGGGAGCAAGTGCGAGAGCGCGAAGTGCCCGATCGAGATCCGTCCTTACCCCCCGGGTGAGCACGGTCGCGGGCGCACCAAGGACAGCGAGTACCTGCTGCAGCTCCGTGAGAAGCAGAAGGCCACCCGCATCTACGGCGTCCTTGAGAAGCAGTTCCGTGGTTACTACGCGGAGGCGAACAAGAAGTCCGGCAAGACCGGTGAGAACCTTCTTCGCATCCTCGAGACGCGGCTGGACAACGTGGTCTACCGGGCCGGCTTCGCCAAGTCCCGCGACCACGCCCGCCAGCTGGTCCGCCACGGACACATCAATGTGAACGGCCGCAAGACCGACATCCCGTCGGCCCGCGTCTCCGTGAACGACATCATCGAGGTTCGTCCGAAGTCCCGGACCATGACCCCCTTCCAGGTGGCTCAGGCCGAGGCCGGCGACCGCACCGTGCCGGCGTGGCTGGAGGCCATTCCGTCGCAGCTGCGGATCCTCGTGCACTCGCTGCCCGAGCGCCAGGTGATCGACACCCAGGTGCAGGAGCAGCTGATCGTCGAGCTCTACTCGAAGTAAGTACTCCCCGTAGTACTACTGAGCGTAGTAGCTCCGGCTACGGGCGGTACGGGTCATTCGGCCCGTGCCGCCCGTACCATCGTCAGTACAGAGGGCGTCATATAGCGGGCGCCCACGACTGAAGGATCAAAACACCATGCTGATCGCTCAGCGTCCTTCGTTGACCGAAGAGGTCGTCGACGAATTCCGCTCCCGGTTCGTGATCGAGCCGCTGGAGCCGGGCTTCGGCTACACCCTCGGCAACTCCCTGCGTCGTACGCTCCTCTCCTCGATCCCCGGTGCGGCTGTCACCAGCATCCGGGTCGACGGGGTCCTGCACGAGTTCACCACCGTGCCGGGCGTCAAGGAGGACGTCACCGACCTCATCCTCAACATCAAGCAGCTGGTCGTCTCCTCGGAGCACGACGAGCCGGTCGTGATGTACCTGCGCAAGCAGGGCCCCGGCCTGGTCACGGCCGCCGACATCGCCCCGCCGGCCGGTGTCGAGGTGCACAACCCCGACCTGGTCCTGGCCGCGCTGAACAGCAAGGGCAAGCTGGAGATGGAGCTGACCGTCGAGCGCGGTCGCGGCTATGTCTCCGCCGTCCAGAACAAGCAGGTCGGCCAGGAGATCGGCCGGATCCCGGTCGACTCCATCTACTCGCCGGTGCTCAAGGTCACCTACAAGGTCGAGGCGACCCGTGTCGAGCAGCGCACCGACTTCGACAAGCTGATCGTCGACGTCGAGACCAAGCAGGCCATGCGCCCGCGCGACGCCATGGCCTCGGCCGGTAAGACCCTGGTCGAGCTGTTCGGCCTGGCCCGCGAGCTGAACGTGGACGCCGAGGGCATCGACATGGGCCCGTCCCCGACGGACGCCGCCCTGGCCGCCGACCTGGCGCTGCCGATCGAGGAGCTCGAGCTCACCGTCCGCTCGTACAACTGCCTCAAGCGCGAGGGCATCCACTCCGTGGGTGAGCTCGTGGCGCGGTCCGAGGCGGACCTGCTCGACATCCGCAACTTCGGCGCCAAGTCGATCGACGAGGTCAAGGCCAAGCTGGCCGGCATGGGCCTGGCGCTCAAGGACAGCCCGCCCGGGTTCGACCCGACCGCGGCCGCGGACGCGTTCGGCGCGGACGACGACGCGGACGCCGGTTTCGTCGAGACCGAGCAGTACTGAGCCACGGGGCTCCGAGCCCGGGGTTCTGAACCCTGGGCTCGGAGCCCTGGCTGTGACTTCCGGCGGGCACTCGCCCGTCGGTGACTGACACCGGTACCTCATACGGCCGGTGCAGACCGAAGGAGAAACACATGCCGAGGCCCACCAAGGGCGCCCGTATGGGCGGCAGCGCTGCGCACGAGCGGCTGATGCTGGCGAACCTCGCCACCTCGCTGTTCGAGCACGGCCGGATCAAGACCACCGAGGCGAAGGCCCGCCGCCTGCGCCCGGTCGCGGAGAAGCTGATCACCAAGGCGAAGAAGGGCGACCTTCACAACCGCCGTCTGGTGCTGCAGAGCATCCGCGACAAGAGCGTGGTGCACACCCTCTTCACGGAGATCGGGCCGCGCTACGAGAACCGGCCGGGCGGCTACACCCGCATCACGAAGATCGGTAACCGTCGTGGCGACAACGCCCCGATGGCGATCATCGAGCTGGTCGAGGCGCTGACCGTGCAGCAGGAGGCCGTCGGCGAGGCCGAGGCCGCCACCAAGCGCACCGCGAAGGACGCTGCCGGCGACCAGGCGCTCGAGGGCCTGAAGAAGGACGAGGCTGCCGAGGCCACCGAGGCCGAGGCCGCCGAGGCTCCGGCGGAGGAGTCGAAGGACGCCTGAGCGTTCTGAAGGCTTGACGGCTTGAGGTGACGGGCCCGCCCCAGCGACATGGGGGCGGGCCCGTCCCATATGGAGCGAGATTCATGGAGGAACCGCGGGTGACTGACGAG
Source organism: Streptomyces sp. LZ34 (assembly GCF_053890475.1). NCBI lineage: Bacteria > Bacillati > Actinomycetota > Actinomycetes > Kitasatosporales > Streptomycetaceae > Streptomyces > Streptomyces sp. LZ34. The sequence continues at coordinate 5,762,825 of NZ_CM132680.1, read as the reverse complement.
GCGCCAGACGGCTTCGTACGCGTCCGACTGGACCTGTCGTACGACGGCACGGACTTCTCGGGCTGGGCGAAGCAGCGCGGCCGGGACACGGTGCGCACCGTGCAGGGCGAGCTGGAGAGTGCCCTGAAGGTCGTCATGCGCATGCAGGACCCGGTGGAGCTGACGGTCGCGGGCCGCACCGACGCGGGCGTCCACGCGCGCGGCCAGGTCGCCCACGTCGACCTCCCGGAGCCCATCTGGGCCGAGCACCGCGAGAAGCTGCTGCGCCGCCTGGCCGGCCGGCTCCCGCACGACATACGCGTCTGGTCCGTCACCGAGGCCCCGCCTGGCTTCAACGCCCGCTTCTCCGCCATCTGGCGCCGCTACGCCTACCGCGTCGTCGACCACCCCGGCGGCGTCGACCCGCTGCTGCGCGGCCATGTGCTGTGGCACGACTGGCCGCTGGACGTGGACGCCATGAACGCGGCCGCGGAAAAGCTGCTCGGCGAGCACGACTTCGCGGCGTACTGCAAGAAGCGCGACGGCGCCACCACCATCCGCACCCTCCAGCACCTCAGCTGGGAGCGCGGCCCCGACGGCCTCATCACCGCCACCGTCCGGGCCGACGCCTTCTGCCACAACATGGTCCGCGCCCTGGTCGGCGCCCTCCTCTTCGTCGGCGACGGCCACCGCCCGCCGGACTGGCCCGCCAAGGTCCTGGCCGCCGGAGTCCGCGACTCGGCCGTCCACGTCGTCCGCCCCCACGGCCTGACCCTCGAAGAGGTCGGCTACCCCGCCGACGACCAACTCGCGGCCCGCAACCGCGAGGCCCGCAACAAGCGGTCGCTGCCGCTGGTGGGTCCGGCGGCGGGGGCGGGGTGCTGCTGAGCGGGGTTGGGGGCGGCGGGTCTGCTGTGTCTCATGATCGGCAGACTGGGGTGGAGGGTTGGTCCGGGAGGTAGAGCCACCGTTCACTTTTGGTGAAGGACCTGTGGACTGCTTGGCAAAGCTTCCTGATGGAGGAGGCTGGGTCGGGGAGATCAACATCCCAGAGCCGGACTGTCGTGTCGTCGCTGCCGCTGGCGAGGGTGTGGCCGTCGGGGCTGAACGCCACCGACCCCACGGCCTCGGTGTGTCCGGTCAAGGTGGTGCGCAGCCCGCCGGTCGCCACGTCCCACAGCCCGATTGTCGTGTCGTCGCTGCCGCTGGCGAGGGTGTGGCCGTCGGGGCTGAACGCCACCGACCCCACGGCCTCGGTGAGGCCGGTCAAGGTGGTGCGGTGCCTGCCGGTCGCCGCGTCCCACAACCGGACTTTTCCATCAGTCCCACCGCTGGCCAAGGTGCGGCCGTTGGGACTGAACGCCACCGACCCCACGGCGTAGGGGTCCGCAATCAGGGTGGTGCGCAGCCTTCCGGTCGCCACGTCCCACAACCGGATCTTCCCATTCTCCCCACCGCTGGCGAGGGTGTGGCCGTCCGGGCTGAACGCCACCGACCACACGGGGTCGGTGTGTCCGGTCAGGGCGGCGCGCGGCCTTCCGGTCACCACGTCCCACAACCGGATCTTCCTGTCAGTCCCACCGCTGGCGAGGGTGTGGCCGTCTGGGCTGAACGCCACCGACTCCACGGCCTCGGTGTCTGCGGTCAGGGTAGTGCGCGGCCTTCTAGTCGCCGAGTCCCACAGCCGGACCTTCCCATCAGTCCCACCGCTGGCGAGGGTGTGGCCGTCCGGGCTGAACGCCACCGACCTTACGGCCTCGGTGTGTCCCGTCAGGGTGGTGCGGTGCCTTCCAGCTGCCGAGTCCCACAGCCGGACCTTCCCATCAGCCCCACCGCTGGCCAGGGTGCGGCTGTCCGGGCTGAACGCCACCGACCCCACGAAGTCGGTGTCTGCGGTCAGGGTGGTGCGCAGCCTGGTCGCCACATTCCACAGGCGCACCGTCGTGTCGGCGCTGCCGCTGGCGAGGGTGTGGCCGTCTGGGCTGAAGGCCACCGACCCCACGTAGTCGGTGTGTCCGGTCAGGGTAGTAAGCAGCCTTCCGGTCGCCACGTCCCACAACCGGATCTTCCCATTCTCCCCACCGCTGGCGAGGGTGTGGCCGTCTGGGCTGAAGGCCACCGACCCCGCGTAGTCGGTGTCTGCGGTCAGGGTGGTGCGGAGCTTGCCGGTCGCCGCGTCCCACAGCCGGACCTTCCCATCCTCCCCACCGCTGGCCAAGGTGTGGCCGTCCGGGCTGAACGCTACCCCCGCGTAGTCGGTGTCTGCGGTCAGGGTGGCGCGGTGCCTGCCGGTCGCCGCGTCCCACAGCCGGACCTTCCCATCCTCCCCACCGCTGGCCAAGATACGGCTGTCCGGGCTGAAGGCCACCCACCCTAAAATGCCGGTGTGTCCGGTCAGGGTGGTGCGGAGCTTGCCGGTCGCCGCGTCCCACAGCCGGACCTTTCCATCCTCCCCACCGCTGGCCAAGGTACGGCTGTCCGGGCTGAAGGCCACCAACCACACGGGGTCGGTGTGTCCGGTCAGGGTGGTGCGGAGCTTGCCGGTCGCCGCGTTCCACAGCCGGACCTTTCCATCCTCCCCACCGCTGGCCAAGCTGCGGCCGTCTGGGCTGAACGCCACCGACGCAGCAGCCTCGGTGTGTCCGGTCAGGGTGGTGCGGAGCTTGCCGGTCGCCGCGTCCCACAGCCGGACCTTTCCATCCTCCCCACCGCTGGCCAAGCTGCGGCCGTTCGGACTGAACGCCACCAGACTCAATTTGTCGGGTGGGCTGGCCAGGGTGGCACGAGGCCGACCGGTCGCGACGTCCCACAGGCGTACCGTCTTGTCGTCGCTGTCGCTGGCCAGAGTGCGGCCGTCTGGGCTGAACACCACTGACCCCACGGCCTCGGTGTGTCCGGTCAGTCGGTATTGCAGGGGGCGAGCTGCAGCGGCGAAAAGGTTGGCAGTCGCCTCCTTTGTGTGACTGGTCCGGTAGGCCTGGACCGCGAGGAGTGAGGCCAGGTCAGGGTTGGAATCCAGGAGGCCGGCCGACTGGGCGGCCAGCTGACGAGAGAGCGCGATCTGCTGGGCGCTGAGCGCCTGATGTCGCTCCTGCTCGCTGGTCCGGTATTGCTGCCAGGCGATCAGCCCGGCGGTCAGGGCGAGCACAAGCAGGATCGACAAGGTGGTGGCGAACTGGCGCAGGCGCCGGGTGGTGCGGGCGGCTGCTTCTTCCTCTTGGTGGCGGGCGGTGGAGCTGCTGGTGAGGAAGTCCTGTTCCAGAGTGGTGAGGTCGCCGTCGGAGTTGGTCGTGGTGAAGGCTTCTTCAGCCGCGGCGAGTCGGGTGCCGCGGTAGAGCGCTCCGGGGTCGTGGCCGAGGGTCTGCCAGGTGTGGGCGGCTTCGGTGAGCTGGCGGTGGAGGCGCAGGCGGTCGCGGCCTTCGTCGATCCAACTCTGCAGCCGGGGCCAGGCGGCGATGAGAGCTTCGTGGGCGAGGTGCACGGTTCGGCCGTCGGGAATGACCAGTCGTGCCTTCACCAGCCGCTCCAGTACCTCAGCGGCTTCGGGGGAAGCGTCTGCCGCCAGCTCCTCCCGGGGTGCGGGCCGTCGGGTGTCCTGTGCGCCGTCTCCTGGGGTGATCAGGCGCAGCAGGATGCGGCAGGCGTGGGTGGCTTGTTGGGGGGAGAGGTGGGTGTAGAGGTCTTCGGCGGTTTGGGCGATGGCGCCGTGGACGCCGCCGGCGGCTTCGTAGGCGGTCAGGGTGAGGGCGCGGCCTTTGCGGCGGTGCCAGGTTTCCAGGAGGGCGTGGGACATGAGCGGCAGGGCGCCGGGTTCGCCGTCGACTTCGTCGAGGATGCGGGCGGTCAGGGTGCGTTCGACGATGTGGCCCGCGGCTTGGGCGGGTTTGACGATGGCCTCGCGGAGTTCGTCGCGGTTCATGGGCGGGACCAGGAGGGTGGCTTCGCGCAGCGCGTCGGCGAGGGGGCGGTGGCCAGCCAGGTGTCCGAAGAAGTCGGCCCGTACGGCGACCAGCACCCGCAGTCGTCTGCCCGGGGCGGCAGCGGTCAGCAGGCGGTCAATGAACGCGGTGCGTTCTTCCGGGTCGGTGCAGAGGGTGTAGAGCTCCTCCATCTGGTCCACGACCAGCCAGGTGTCCCCCTCCTCGCCCTCTTTCGGGACCAGCCGCTGGCCGTGGGTGCGCAGCGGGTGGGCGCCGGGGGTGATGACGCGCAGGGCGGCCGGGCGTAAGCGGGGGTTGTCGGTGGTGCGCAGGCGGGGGATGAGGCCGGCGCGCAGGAGGGAGGATTTGCCGCTGCCGGAGGCGCCGACGACCGCGGTGATCCGGTGGTGGGCGGTCAGGTGGAGCAGGTCGTCGATGAGCTGGTCGCGGCCGAAGAACAGGGCCGCGTCGCCGGGTTCGAAGCGGGCCAGGCCCCGGTACGGGGGCTCGGCGTCGTCGTCGGTGCGCGGCTCGGCGGCTTCTTCCGCGGCTGCCTGCCGCCAGCGTTCTTCCCATTCCTCCGAGTCGCCGCCGCAGGCCCGCACGTAGGCCAGGACGACTGGCAGTGTCGGCAGTTGCTCACCTGCCGCCGCCCGGGACAACGTGGTCGTCCCGTAGTCCGTGTTCCGTGCCATCGCCCGATAGCTGGGCCCTCCAGCCTCCTGGCGGAGCTTGCGCAACTCGTACGCGAACTTCTGCACCGGCCCGGCAGCTGGATCCAGCGGACTCTCAGGACGACCCCCCACTGGATACCCCTCCCCTGGAGCCCCCGCCGTCACGTAGCCGACAGCCCGCCAAGCTACGCACCGGCCGATACGGCGGCAAGCGCTGGACCCGTTGAACAGAGTGGCGGAACAGGGCTGCGCATCAATGCCGGCCCCGGTGAACTCGAAGGCGCAACGCCCCACAGCGGCGCTGAAGCGAATCGCGAACGTAGGCCTACGAGGGTGGACAACGCCCGCATCCGCACGGCAGCAGCCATCGGGGCCTGGCCCACGGAGAGAGGACAAGATCGTGAGCACACACAAGAGCATTGCCTTGGCGGCGGCAGCTGCCGCTCTGGCCGGAGGACTCGCATTCGCGGCTCCGGCCCAGGCGGGGGACACAGGCCGACCGGTGGTCGCCGCGACGGCGCAGCACAGTGTCGTCCACGCTGACGGATACGAGCCCGACTCGGTCGTCACGCGGGGCGCCTGCAAGGGGTGGATGAACACCAAGAAGACCAACGGACACTGGTTCGCCCAGGGACTCGTCCAGTCGTGGAGCGGCACCAGGTGCGCCATGATCCTGGAGCGCAAGCACAACGGTGGGGCCTACAAGATGATCTCCGATCAGCACATCGTCAAGAACCGCAAGGACCACACCGGCTACTACTGGGACCACACGGGCTACAAGGCCCGGGTGTGCATCGCCAACCTCAACTGGAACGACGCGTCCTGGCACTGCGGCAAGGGCATCTGACCACACCTGACGTGCACCGATCCTGGGGCAGCGCGGGCGCCTGGCTGGGGCTGGGCGCCCGTGGCTCGCCTGGTGGTTGGCCCGTTACCGCCTTGTATTCGCATGCTTGTCCGGGAAGTGTCTCTTGGGTCACATGAGCTGATCACAAGGGGTGGGGATGGGACAGCGAGACGGAAGAGACGGCCACAGACACAGACGCTGGGTGCGGGCCGGGGCGGTGGGCGCGGCGCTGACGATGCTGCTCGCCGGGGCGGTGACGGGCAGCCCCGCCGGGCTGCCATTCGGCGCGCCCGCGGCTGTTGCGGCGGACATCGAGCCGGTGACCATCACATCGGATCGATACCCGGACGATAAGCAGTGGTACGACGGCGCGGGCGAGTACGGCACCTTCACCTTGGACGCCGCGTCCCCTGACGCGGTGGGGTACCAGTACGAATTGACCGGTCAGGGCCGAGCGATCGTAACCCCGTCTGTTCCCGGCGGTCCTGCGAGCTTTCGTTTCATGCCGGACAGCGCAGGCGTATATCACCTGTCCGTGAGGGCGTACGACAGCGCAGGCTCCATCGTGGGGACGGGCGCCTCCTGGTTCCGGGTCTCCTCGGGACGGGTCCCCAAGGCGGCCTGGCGGCTGGGCGACCCGGAGGGGTCGGAGCGGGCCCAGGGCAGCGGGTCCGCTGAGTCCGCCGTGGCTGGGCCTGGCGTGGTGTTCGGACGCCCCGGCCATGGCTGGAACGCGGATACGGCTGCGGCCCTGGACGGCACGAGCGGCGCGTACCTGGACGGGGGCGCGTCGGCCCTCGACATGCGCAAGGCGTTCGCGGTGGGGGCCTGGGTGCATCTGCCCGATCGGCCATCCCGTTCGATGACCGTGCTCAGCCAGGACGGCACCGACGGGCCCAGCTTCGCCTTGGGATATGACGACGAGGCGGATGCCTGGACCTTTCGCGCGTCGCCTGCCGGCAGCAGGCCCCTGTCGTGGGAGGTGTCGGGCGGGGCCGCACCACGGCAGAGCTGGATCCACCTTCTGGGGGTGTATGACGCCGAAGCGGGCAGCCTCCGGCTGTATGTGAACGGGCGTCTGTTGAAGGAGGACGTCCAGCCGGGCCGCACCGTGGCCACGGGAGCCGGCGGCCTGCAGATCGGGCGCGAGGCCTCTGCCTCCGGTTACACCGGCCATCTGCGGGGCATCGTGGCGGATGTGCGGGCGTACGACCGCGTCGTCCCGGCGCCCGAGGCCGAGGAGTTGGGCATCGCCAAGCCTCATCAGGTCGCGTACTGGCCCCTTGAATCCGCCACCGACAGCGTCGCCCCCGACATGGATCCGAAGCGGCCGGGTGAGCCGGCAGGGGCAGGACTCTCGCTGCGCGGCGGCGCGTCGATCTACACCCCGGCGGATCCCGGGTGCGACCCCCATACGGACCCGGACTGCGTGGTCGATCCGGATGCGGACGCCCTCAGCGGCAACGGACACCTGGCCCTGAACGGCACCAGTGCGTTCGCCGACCGGGCGGCCGGGCTGCTGGCTTCCGAGGACAGCTTCTCGATCACCGCCCGAGCCCGGCTGTCGTCCCTGGACGCGGACGGGGAGCAGACGGTACTGAGCCTTTCCGGCCACTCCGCCCAGGCGGCCGTGGTGCGGTATTCCCCCGCCACGCACAGCTGGGAGCTCGCGGTGACGAGCCGGGACGACAGCGAAACCACGGTCAGCACGGCCCGGGACGTGGGTACCTACCCCAGTGACGAGAACATCGGCGACCACTTGGCGCTCGTGTACGACGCGACGACCCGCGAGGTTCGGCTCTACGTCAACGGCGAAGTGATCGGCGCGGAGACGATGTGGGCCAACTCCTGGGACCTTTCCACAACGCGCCTTGAGGTCGGCCGGTCCACGACCGGCTCGGACAGCGGCGACTACTTCTCCGGGGCCGTCGACGAGGTGCGTGTCTTCCAGGGCGTGCTCGAGGACGTGGCCGTGTCGGGGCTCTCCCTCATCGAGTCCGGCGCGAGCCTTCCCGAACCCGGAGACCCCAAGGCTGGGCTCACTTCCCGGGGACCGGACATGTGACGGCCAGGTTGTTGGCCTTGGTGAGGTAGGGGCGGATCCCGGCCGTGACCGGGTAGAGGTCCGTTCTGTTGCGGTCCACGACGTCGCCGAGGATCCGGCCGACGCGAATGAGGTCCGATCCCTCTGGGGTGAGACGGAGCGTCAGGTCCCACACCGGCGCCTTGGGCGAGTCCGTGTGGGCCTCGCGGATCCGCTCGTACGGGACGGCGAAGCGGAAGTCGGCCGGGCCCAGGGCCGTGGCGGGGGTGGTGAAAGGGCGGGACGGGCCGCCGCGGGGGATGGCCAGGATGGTGAGGGCCGCGTCCGCCGGGAAGGTGGTGCCGTACAAGGTGCCGGCCACGTTGACCGTCTCGGCGTCGGCGTGGATCGTACGGGCCTCGGCATGGGCGGTGCGGTGCCAGGTGCGCAGGGCGAGATGGCCGCCTGTGGTGCGGTACGGGATCCACCAGGAGAACGGGGCGTCGTGCGGCGGCTCCAGGCCGAGCAGGCCGCGCCCCTCCGCGAAGCGGCAGGCCACGTGGCGGCGGGCGCCGTCGCCGGGTCGTATGACGTGCAGGTCCCAGCGGCCCTCGGTGAGGGAGAGGGCGCGGCGGTCGAGCAGCGCGGTCCAGGGGGCGTCGTCGGTGGCCGGGGGGCGCAGGGGCAGGGTGAGGGGGGCGGCCCCCTGGCCGTCGTGGTCGTCGCGGCGGGTGAGGGTGAGCGCGAGGTCGGAGCCGCGCACGTCCGTACGGTCGATCAGGACGGTCAGGTTGCCGTCCGCGTCGACGCGGCAGGAGGCGGTGGGGCGCAACGGCTTGCGGATCAGCTGCTTGACCGCGCCCTTGAGGGTGGTCTTCAGGGGCGTCCCCGGGGTCCGGAGCCCCAGCAGCGGACCATGTCCGCGCCGGGTGGCCGGGACGGCCGCGCCGCGTGCCGCGTACAGCTCCGCGAACAGCCGCTCGTACGCCTCCGCCACGCGCTCCGGCGCGTACCGCCGCGCCGCCGTGCGCGCCGCCGCGCCCATCGAGCGGCGCAGCTCGTCGTCCTCGATCAGGCTCAGCAGCCCCTTGGCGATGGCGTCGCTGTCGCCGACGGGGACGAGGAGGCCGTCCTGGCCATGTGTGATGATCTCGCCGGGCCCGTGGGGGCAGTCGGTGGCGACGACCGGCACACCGCAGTGCATGGCCTCCACGATCGTCATGCCGAACGACTCCTCGCGGGAGGTGACGGCGGCGATCGAGCCCTTGGCCCACTCGGTCTCGATGGGGGAGTGGGCACCCATGAGCGTGATGTGGTCGGCCAGGCCGAGTTCGTCGATCCGGCGGCGGAGGACGGGCTGCTGGGGGCCTCGGCCGTAGATGCGTAAGCGCCAGTCGGGGTGTTTGGCGGCGACCGTCGCCCAGGCCTCCACCAGCAGGTCGTACCGCTTGACGGGGATGAGCCGCCCGGCCGCCACGACCAGCTTCGCCGTGCTGTCGGAAGGCTCGACCTCCGTGGCGGGGACCCCGTTGGGCAGCCCGACGATACGGGTGGTCACGCCGGGCAGATGGGCGCGGTGCGTCCCGGCGTCGGCCTCCGAGACGGTGCTGTACGCGTCCAGGCGGGCGATGGCGGCGTCGCAGGCGGCGCGGAGGTCGGCCTGGTGGGTGCCGTAGATCCGGTGCTCCTGCCCGATCCGCACATAGCGGCGCTGCCCGAACTCTGCCAGGTAGATCACCAGCCCGGGGCGGGTCGCGATGACCACATCCGCGTCGGTGCCCGCGAGGTATGCGGCGATGCGCTGGTCGGTCAGCGCGTTGAAGTTCGTGGTGCCCTTCGCCTCGGCGGTGGGGATGTGCGAGGTGGGGCGGGTCAGCAGCGGATCGTCCGCGTCGCTCCCCTTCGCGTCCGGGCGCCGGTCGATCAGCGGTGTGATTCGGACGGCGGGGTGGAGCGGGAGGCTGGGCGCGCTGTGGGTCCGCATGACGGTGACGATCTCGACCGTGTGGCGGGCGGCGAGTGCGCCGGCCATGTTGAAGGTCGTACGGATGGTGCCGCCGATTCCATAGGCGTTGTGCAGCAGGAACGAGATCTTCATGGTGATGTACGCGCGGCCGGGGAGACCCCGCCGCGCGTCGGCCCCCCTCCGGCCCGAGTCTCCGCGCTGATACGCCCTCCCGGCTTGGTCAGGGCCGGTACGGTGCGGTTTTGCTCGGTAAGACGGACCAGCGGGGGAAAGGTTGCTTATGCGGCAGGTGATATGTGATGCCCCACATCTGGGTCAGTCGGTACAACCTTCCGCGTGGGTTGACTGTCGGTCATGGCCGCGGCGATGAGTTTTCCCCGCCTCGGCGGTCCAACCGTTGTCGACCACGCGGGAGGAGCCACGTGAATCAGCTGCTGAGAGTGCAGAACTTCAACGTCTCGAGTGACGGATACGGTGCCGGTGAGCACCAGAGCATGGCGAGACCGTTCGGCCACGCCGATCCGGGGGACCTGTTCGCCTGGGCCGGCGCCACGGCGAGCTGGCCCATGCGCACCGACCCCGGGGGGAGCCGCGGTCTCGACGATTACTTCACGCGGGACTACGCGCGCAACATCGGCGCCGAGATCATGGGCCGTAACAAGTTCGGTCCCCAGCGCGGTCCCTGGCAGGACCATGAGTGGTGCGGCTGGTGGGGTGACGAGCCCCCGTTCCGCACCCCGGTGTTCGTCATGACCCACCACAAGCGTCCTTCGTTCACGCTCTCCGACACCACGTTCCACTTCGTCGGCGGCGACCCGGCCACGGTCCTCAAGCAGGCGCGGGAGGCGGCGCAGGGCAAGGACGTCCGACTCGGCGGCGGGGCTACCACCATCCGGCAGTTCCTCGACGCCGACCTCGTCGACACCATGCACGTGGCGGTCTCGCCGGCGGAGCTCGGATCCGGGGTGCGGCTCTGGGAGTCACCCGATGAGCTGCTCGACCGCTTCCACCTCGATGTCGTGCCCAGCCCGAGCGGCGTGACGCACCACCTGTTCTGGCGCAAGTGACACGAGGGCCCGGTCGGGGACGTCAGATGCGGCGGATGCGGGCGCCTCAGGCCTTGTCGAGTTGGTCGGCCAGGTCGGCCAGGTCGTCGGCGTGCAGGTCGAACCGGTCCGAGGGGGTGGGCGGGTCGCCGACGGGGCGGGCGACGTAGGCGGTGCGCAGGCCGAGGCGCTGCGCTCCGCGCAGGTCCCAGGCGTGGGCGGCGACCATCAGCAGCCGCTCCGGCGGTCGTCCGGAGACGGTGACGGCCAGCTGGTAGACCGCTGGGTCCGGCTTGTAGGTCTGGGCGACTTCGGCGGACAGGGCCTGGTGCCAGCGCAGTCCGGCGTGGGCGTTGAGTCCCAGCAGCGCTGTTTGGCTCGCGTTGGAGAGTCCGATCAGCGGGAACCGTTCGGCGAGTCGGGCGAGCCCTGCCACGGTGTCGGGCCACGGCGGGAGTCGGCGACCTGACAGGGCCAGCGCCGCCACGGCGGTCGGGTCGTCGACTCCGGCGGCGTCGGCGACGAGCCGGGCGGCTTCCCGGCCGAGGGCGTCGCTGGTGAGGTAGGGCCGGCCGCCGTCATACGTGAGGTCTCCTGGGGCGAAGCAGGGGCGTGGATGGGCGTGGACGGCAGTGCGTATGTAAGGGCTAAAGTGGCTGTTAGTCGAACGTAGCGAGAGGTTCGTCAAGGATGCAAATGGCGTTGGACGAATATGCCTGGGCGGCGGGGGTCGCGACCGCGCTGGTCAACACCACCGCCGAGGTCTGGCGCGGCGACGACCGCCTGTCCGACCTGGCCGCCCTCGTTGCGTTCACCGACCTGCACGGCGACCAGTGCGGCAACGACGACGTCTCTGGCACTCTGTCCGAACTCGCCCGCCGCGGACGCGCAGCCGACCTTCGTGCGGTTCACACACTTCGGATGACCGTGCGTGACCTGATCGATCACCCCGACCGCGGCTACCTCATCGCCGGTGCCGCCACGCTCACCTCGCCCGCCCGGGGCGCCACCCTGATTCCCGATCCCGTACACGAGAACCGCACAGGCTGGGCCGTCCCGCTCCGCGACGGAGCAACCATCGCCGACGCCCTCTCGCTGATCTGCGGCATTGGCATCCTCGGCGTCGTACACACCCTCGGGGAGCAGCGGTTCCGCCCGTGCGCCGCGCCCGCCTGCCGGGGAGCGTTCATCGACACCACCCGGCCCGGTAGCCGCCGCTATTGCATGCCCGGCCTGTGCGGCAACCGCGTCAACGTCGCCAACCACCGCGCCCGCCAAGCTGCGACGCCCGACCGGCGCGCCTGACTCCTCAACGGTCAGGCGGCGGGCTCGAACCCGCTCTGACCTGGGGTCAGCTCGAACCACAGGAGCTTTCCGCTGGTGCCGGAGTGGTGGTCGGTGAGCGGGTGGCCGCCCCAGTTGTCGGCACACAGACGGATGAGGAGGAGGCCGCGCCCGTGGGTGGCGTGAGCGGTGGCGGCTGCCTCGATGAGGGCGCTGTGGTGGGTGAGCGGGCCGGGTGGGGTGTGGAAGGGGCTGGGGATGCGCGGGTTGGAGTCCCAGACGCTGACCCGGAGGCGGTCCGGCTCCATGTTGCGGAGGCGGAGCTGGGCCGGGCCGTCGGAGTAGTGGAGGGCGTTGGTGACCATTTCGCTGGTGAGGAGTTCTGCGGTGTCGGCGAGCCCGGCCATGCCGTGCCCGTCGAGCACGGCGCGGAGGGTGACCCTGGCGACGCGGGCGGCCCGGGCGTCGTGGGGGAGGCGGAGCGAGTAGGTCCAGGGTTGGCTGGATGACTCTGCGCAAGGGGCCTGCGCGGATACGGTGGGCATGGAAGTCTCCTGACGGGAGGTGGAATTGGCTGGCGCCGCGCGGTGTCGTTGCCGTCCCCTCGCTGCAGTCGGGCAGGCCGGTGCGCTTCCGCGTTGTGCGGCGGGCCAGTTGAGTGGCCTGCCTCACACGATATGAGGCTCGCTGTAATGTCTTCCAGCGAAGCTTGCGAAAGTCTTTCAGCTTCAACCCGTGTGGGTGACGTCTGCACGGCGTGTGCATCCGAGGAGGGGACGGCCCGTGCCGCCAAGTAGTACGCCGAGCGCGCGAAAGCAGAGGCTTGGAGCCGAACTGCGCAAGCTGCGCGAGGGCGCGGGGATGTCGTCAACGGCGGCAGCCAGCCTGCTCGGTGGGAACCAGGCGCGGATCAGCAACATCGAGGCCGGTCGGTACGCGGTGAGCGCCGACCGGGTCCGGACCCTGGCGCAGAACTACCGCTGCGCTGACTCGGACCTTGTCGAGGCCCTGGCCGGAATGACGGGGGAGCGCAAGCGGGGCTGGTGGGAGGAGTACCGGGAGACGCTCTCCACCGGCCTGCTGGACTTGGCAGAGCTGGAGCACCACGCCGTCTCGGCGCGCGTCGCGCAAGTGATCACGATCCCGGGGCTGCTGCAGACGCCCGAGCATGCCAGGGCGATCTTCCGTGGTGTGGTGCCGTCGCTCATGCCGCCGGACATCGAGTACCGCGTCTCGTACCGGATCAAGCGACAGGCGGTCCTGTTCCGGGAGCAGGTGCTGTCGTACACGGCGGTCATCCACGAGGCCGCGCTTCGGATGGGATTCGGCGGGCCCGAGACGGCCAGGGCCCAGCTTGAGCACGTCATCGCGATGAGCGAGCGGGACAACGTCACCGTCCTCGTTATTCCGTTCGGCAGCCAGTCCTTCCCCGTCTCGGCCCACGGGGTCGACTACTTCTGCGGCCCTGTGTCCCAGCTCGACACCGTGCAGCTCGACACCGCGCACGGCGTCGAGCTGATCGATGATGCCGCTCAGCTGGAGAAATACCGGCTGGTGCTGGACCGTATGGAGGAGGCCACTCTTGGGGCGGCGGAATCACGGGACTTCATTCGGCGCATCGCACGGGAGATCTGAAGGGGAGATGGTGGTGTCCACGCTCGGCTGGCGGAAGTCCACATACAGCGAGGAAGCTTCGTCCTGTGTCTACGTCGCCGCCGCGGGCGACCGCGCGGTCATGCTCCGCGAGAGCGATGAACCCGACGTCGTCCTGGTGACGACCCGGCGCGCGCTGTGGGCGTTCATATCGGGGGTCAAGGCGGGGGCACTCGACGACGTGTCCTGACCTCCCGCGAAAGGGGCGGCCCGAGCGCGGGTCGCAACGGTCAGGGCAGGCCGGCGGCCTGCCCGCCTCCGCCGGGGTGGAGCCCCGGCGCTCCGCATGGCGCCGGGCGTTACTGACTTCGGCGTATTAGGGTCCGTCCGGTCTGTCGAGAGTGAGGCCCGTCCCGGCGAGGAATCCGCCGAGGATGCCGTGCCGGTACTGCAGCGCCTTGAGTCGCCTGCGGAGCAGAGTCTCCAGTTCGCTGAGGGTGCGGGCGGCCAGGTGGCCAGGCTCCGCTTGATGTGCGCCCACAGGCCCTCCACCGGGTTGAGGTCGGGCGCATACCCGGGCAGCAGGACCACTGTCAGCCAGTCCCGCTCGGCAACGAGTGCCTTCATCGTCTTGGAGATGTGGGTGCTCAGCCGGTCCCACACCACGATCAGCGGGGCCTTCAGCAACTGGTGGGCGCCATCGAGCAGGCGGATGTAGTCCGTCTCACCCAGCGAGCGACGCTCGCCCTTGCGGCCGGTATGCCGACGCAGCCGGTAGCACAGGCGGGCGGGCAGACCCGGCCGGAAGCACAGCAGCCCGGCCACCGAGAGCCGTCCCCGGCTGCGGCCGGACACCTTGACCCTCGGGGTGATCCCGCGCCGGCCCCAGGTCCGGCCCCTGGGCGGTCGACCGGTCACGCCCGCTTCGTCCTCGAAGCAGATGAACGCGCCGGTCGCCGCCCGGAGGGTTTTACCTCCTGCCAGGTCGCCTCCCGCCATGCGGTGATCGCGTCCTCGTCGCGTTCGGCGGCGGGCCGGGCGGGCATCTGCACGCTGTAGCCCATCCGGTGCAGCAGCCGGGTGACCCCCGAGACGCTGTAGGAGATGTGGAACTTCCGCCCGATCAGCGTGCGTACCCTTGCGGCGGTCCACACCTGGTCGTCCGCCCAGCCGTGCGCGGCCGGCCCCTCCTCCAGCCACATCGCGAGCTTGGCCTGCAGGTGGGGGCCGAGCCGGCAGCCGTAGCCGGAGGGGCCCCTGGAACGCAGCGCCTCGCGTCCGCCCGTCCTCCAGGTGCGGCGCCACTGGTAGACCGACTTCTCACTCACCCGTAACTCCCGGGCGATGCACGGGACTTCCACGCCCTCCTCGAAGAGGTCAACGGCCCGTATCCGTACCTCTTCCCGGCGCCTGCGCTGCTCGGCGGTCAACCCGCCCCCGTCCGGATACCGCATGCCTCCGGCGTACCAGCTCAGACGGACCGCGTCACCGGTCCCGACACAGATCCAGACCCCGAAACGCCGAAGTCAGTAACGCTCGGGCCCGGCGCCCAGCAGCGCGAGGGCGTTGTGGATGCCCTGCTCGAGGACGTCATCGGCGAGTCGCCGGTCGGCCAGGGCGCGGGAGAGCTGAAGCGTCCCGACCATCATGGCGAAGACGCTGAGGGCCTTCGCGCGCGCCGACGGCGGATCGTCAGGCGCCAGGCGGGCGGCGATGTCGTCGATGACGGCCAGCACGCCTTCGGTGAACGCCCGCTTGGTCGCGTCCGCGCAGCGTCCGATCTCGTCGAGCAGGGCGGCGGAGGGGCAGCCGTCCTCGAGGTTGTCGCGGTGCTCGGCCGAGAGGTACGCACGCACGAACCGCTCGAGTCCGGCGCGTTCGGCTGCCTGCGCGCTGAAGCTCGCGCTCTGTGCGCGTAGCTGGTCGGCGACCGCGATGGCGACGAGGTCCTCCTTGGATGCGAAGTGGGCGTAGAAGGCGCCGTTGGTCAGCCCCGCGTCCGCCATGAGCGTGGCGATCCCCGAACCGTCGATGCCGTCCCGCTTGAACCGGCGGCCGGCTGCCTCGATGATCCGCTGCCTGGTCGCCTGCTTGTGCTCTTTCCCGTACCGCGCCACCGGCTGCTCCCCTCGTCGCCTCGCGGGAAGGGCCGCTTGCCCTCGGTTGACTCCCGCTCCAGAGTAGTTGCATTATGGTCGTAATTCAATGAGTCCAGGAGTTCATGATGACGACACATCGGCCGGTGGCACTTGTGACGGGTGCGTCCTCGGGCATCGGGAAGGCGGCCTCGCTCGCGCTCGTCGAAGCGGGGTTCGAGGTGGTCGGAACGAGCCGGAGCGCGACGGGCGTCACCCAGCGTGACGGTGTGACGTTCCTCGACCTCGACGTGGCCAGTGACGAGTCGGTTGCCCGCGTGGTCGAGCGGGTGATCGAGCGGTTCGGGCGGCTCGACGTCCTGATCAACAACGCCGGCGTCGGCTCGGCGGGTGCCGCCGAGGAACGCTCGGTCGCACAGGACCGACAGGTCTTCGACATCAATGTCTTCGGCCTCATGCGCATGACCAAGGCCGTCCTGCCGCATATGCGCGCCCAGGGAAGCGGCCGGATCATCAACATCTCGTCCGTGTTCGGGTTCGTTCCCGCGCCGTACATGGCCGTCTATGCCGCGTCCAAGCACGCGGTCGAGGGCTACTCCGAGTCCGTGGACCACGAGGTCCGGGAGCACGGCGTCCGGGTGCTCCTCGTCGAGCCCGCCGGCACCAGGACCGCGTTCGACGCACATGTCCCGCGGCCCGACGCCCCTGTGCCGGTCTATGCGAAGCAGCGGCAGATCTTCGACCAGGTGCTGGCGGAGGGGGTCGAGGGCGGCGACGACCCCGCCCTCGTCGCCAAGGTGATCGTCGCGGCGGCGACCGACGCGAAGCCGAAGCTGCGGTACACCGCCGGCGCGACGGCCGGACGCGTCAGCGTGCTGCGCCGCATCGTTCCCTCCCGGGCCTTCGACCGGCAGATCCGCAAGCTCAACCGGCTGCCCGGCTGACAGCTGCCCGGCTGACAGAGAAACCCCCATACATCCGATTCATCAGGAGTCTTCCGTGGACCTCTCCACCAGCACAGTCCTCGTCACCGGAGCCAACCGGGGCCTTGGCCGCGCACTCGCCGCCGAGCTGCTCAGCCGCGGCGCCACCGTCTACGCCGGTGCCCGCAACCCCGACCAGGTCGACCTGCCGGGCGCCAAGCCGATCGCTCTCGACATCACCGACCCCGCCTCCGTCGCCGCCGCGGCCAGGGCCACGGGCGACGTGACGGTACTGATCAACAACGCCGGCTCGAGCACCGGCACCGACCTGCTCACCGGAGACCTGGACAACATCCGCCTGGAGATGGACACCCACTTCTTCGGCACCCTCTCGGTGGTCCGCGGCTTCGCGCCCCAGATCGCGGCCAACGGCGGCGGTGCGATCCTGAACATCCTCTCCGTCCTGTCCTGGTTCAGCGTTCCGCAGAGCGGCGCGTACTGCGCCGCCAAGTCCGCGCAGTGGTCCCTGACCAACGCCCTGCGCGTACAACTCGCCGACCAGGGCATCCGGGTGGCCGGGCTGCACGTCGGCTTCATGGACACCGACATGACCCGTACGATCACCGAGCCCAAGTCCGACCCCGCCGACATCGCCCGGGTCGCCGTCGACGGCATCGCCGCCGGCGCCTACGAAATCGTCGCGGACGACATCAGCCGCCAGGTGCGGTCCGGGCTGGCCACGGGCGTCGCGGCGCTCTACCCGCAGCTGGCCGGGGTTTCCCGTTAGGCGGCGAAACGGAATGCCGGTCCGTTGCGATCTCGTGATCGGGCGTGGAGCAACCTTTTCGGTGATATCGGATCGTCATGGAAACCTCTGTTCGAGCGCGCGCAACCCGTTGTTTGATGACCCCAACCGCGATCGCGGGAGAGTCAACAAAGGGTGGACAAAAACGTGAGTAAGTCTGTGTCGCGCGTCGTGTTGGCGGTCACGGCCGTGGCGGCGCTGGGGTTGGTGACCGCGTGTGGCGGCGACTCCGACGGTGACAAGAAGTCCGACAAGTCGGCAGAGAAGCCAGCTGGGAAGACCGCCGAGAAGACGCCGGGGGCGGAGCAGCAGGCCCCGCCGCTGTCGAAGGCCGCGCTTGAGAAGGCCGTGCTCGTGAAGGCCGACGTCAAGAAGTTCGACATCGAGAAGATGACGGACAAGGAGTTCACGGACGGCGGGTCGGCGAAGGCCGCGGAGGCCAAGTGTCAGCCGCTGGCGCAGTTGATGGGGGCTCAGACGGCCCCGGCGCCGAAGGACTCGGCGTACGCGACGTTCTCCTCGGAGGGGGCGCTGCTCGGCAGCGGCAAGGGCACAGGGGCCGCCACGGGCATGATCCGGGTGTCCGCGTACGCGGAGGCCGGCGCCGAGCAGACCATATCGGACCTGCGGGGCGCTCTCGCGGCATGCACCGGTGGGTTCAAGGCGACCGACGGGACCGGCCAGAAAGCGGATGTCGCGAAGGTGGAGCCGCTGACCGCGCCGAAGCTCGGCGACGAGGCGGTGTCCTACACCGTGACCGAGGCGGGCAAGTCGGACGTCGGCACGGTGAAGTTCACGATCGTGCGCTCCGGTGCGCACCTGTCCGTGCTCTTCGGCGTCGACCTCGCGAACCCGACCAAGCCCCTCCTCCCGGACGCCGTGGTCTCGGCGCAGGTCGCCAAGTTGGAGAAGGCGCTGAAGGCGTAACAGAGCGCCGCCGTCCGCCTGGGCCCGGCCGCGCGGCCGCGGGGCCGGGTCCAGGCTGGGCGGCGGCCTTCAGTTGGTGGCCGTCGCCGCCGCCGACGCCTGCTGGTTGCCGCGCTCCAGGATGCGGCGGAAGGCGTAGTCCGCGATGTCGCGTCCCGCCGCCACCGCCTTGGTGTCGGAGGTGGTCACGTCCGCGCCGGAGGTGTAGCCGGCGATGGTGAAGTAGGCGTAGCGGCCGATGGCGTTGGTGGAGGCCTGGCAGTCCGCCTGGCGGCAGAAGACGGGCACGCCGCCGCCGGCCAGGGACGCCACATTGGGCGCCGCCTGCTGCTTGGTCCGCTCGGCCGCAGCCTTGGTGTCGAAGACGGCTATGCCGACGGTGACCGCGACGCCGTCCTTGGTGTAGGTCGCGCGGAACAGCCGGCGGCAGCCGTTGTTGGTGAGGACGGAGGCGAGGCTGCCCTGGGCCGCCGTCGCGCAGCTCTTCGTGGCGGTGGTGGCGGTCTTGGTGTACTCGTGGCCGTTCCCGACGGCCTTCTTGCCGGGGAAGAGCGTGCCGGTGCTGATGGGCGCCTTGTCCCGCTGCGCGCTGGAGATGATGTCCAGCGGCTTCGGCGGGGCCGGCGGGGCGACGTCGGAGAACGTGGGCTCGGGGGTGGGGGACTCGCTGGGCAGGTCCTGGGGCGAGGGCAGCTGACTGGCGGACTTGTCCGACTTGTTGGAGGACTTGCCCTTGCCGCCGCTGCTGATCACGGCCGTGGCGACGATCGCCCCGACGGCGGCCGTGGCGAGCACCCCGCCGCCGATGAACAGCAGTTTGCGGCGGCGGCCGCGCCTGGCGCTGTCGTCGGCCAGCGCCGCCCAGTCCGGCGTCGGCGGCTGAGAACCCCCGGGCCCGTAGCCTCCCCCGGGCCCGTACGGCCCCCCCTGCCCAAAACTCATGCCCGCATTTTAATCCGCGCAGGTGGTAAACCGGTTGGTCCGGTAGGCGACCGGAGGTCACAATCCGGTCCATGGGACATGTGGAGGCCGGCCATCTCGAGTACTACCTCCCGGACGGACGGGTGCTGCTCGGGGATGTGTCGTTCCGGGTCGGCGAGGGCGCCGCGGTCGCGCTGGTGGGGGCCAATGGCGCGGGGAAGACCACGCTGCTGAGGCTGATCGCGGGGGAGCTCAAGCCGCACGGCGGATCGGTGACGGTCAGCGGCGGGCTCGGGGTGATGCCGCAGTTCGTGGGGTCCGTACGGGATGAGCGGACGGTGCGGGACCTGCTGGTGTCGGTCGCGCGGCCAGGGGTCAGGAAGGCCGCCGAGGCGGTGGACGCGGCCGAGCACGCGATCATGACCCGGGACGACGAGCCCGCGCAGATGAGTTACGCGCAGGCGCTCAGCGACTGGGCCGAGGCCGGGGGGTACGAGGCCGAGACGGTGTGGGACATGTGCACCATGGCCGCGCTCGGCGTCCCGTACGAGCGGGCGCAGTGGCGCCAGGTGCGGACCCTGTCGGGCGGCGAGCAGAAGCGGCTGGTGCTGGAGTCGCTGCTGCGCGGCGCCGACGAGGTGCTGCTGCTGGACGAGCCGGACAACTATCTGGACGTCCCCGGCAAGCGGTGGCTGGAGGAGCGGCTGCGGGAGACGAAGAAGACGGTGCTGTTCGTCTCCCACGACCGGGAGCTGCTGGCGCGCTCCGCCGAGAAGATCATCAGCGTGGAGCCGGGCCCGGCGGGCAGCGACGTCTGGGTGCACGGCGGTGGCTTCGCCACGTACCACGAGGCCCGCAAGGAGCGCTTCGCCCGCTTCGAGGAGCTGCGGCGGCGCTGGGACGAGGAGCATGCCAAGCTCCGGCAGCTGATGCTCACCTTCAAGCAGAAGGCGGCGTACAACTCGGACATGGCCAGCCGCTACCAGGCCGCCAGGACCCGGCTGCGGCGGTTCGAGGAGGCGGGCCCGCCGCAGGAGCCGCCACGCGAGCAGGACATCCGGATGCGGCTGAAGGGCGGCCGGACCGGGGTGCGCGCGGTGACCTGCCAGGGGCTGGAGCTCACCGGGCTGATGAAACCGTTCGACCTGGAGGTCTTCTACGGGGAGCGGGTGGCCGTGCTCGGCAGCAACGGGTCGGGGAAGTCACACTTCCTGCGGCTGCTGGCGGGGGACGGGGTGACGCACACGGGCACGTGGAAGCTGGGGGCGCGGGTGGTGCCCGGGCACTTCGCGCAGACCCACGCGCACCCCGAGCTGGACGGGCGTCCCCTCGTCGACATCCTGTGGACCGAGCACGCCAAGGACCGGGGCGGCGCGATGAGCGCGCTGCGCCGCTATGAGCTGGAGCGCCAGGGCGACCAGCGCTTCGAGAAGCTGTCTGGCGGGCAGCAGGCCCGCTTCCAGATTCTGCTGTTGGAGCTTGCGGGGGCCACCGCGCTGCTGTTGGACGAGCCGACGGACAATCTGGACTTGGAGAGTGCGGAGGCGCTGCAGGAGGGGCTCGAGCGGTACGAGGGGACGGTGCTGGCTGTCACGCACGACCGGTGGTTCGCCCGGTCCTTCGACCGCTTTCTGGTCTTCGGGGTGGACGGGGTGGTGCGGGAGGCGCCGGAGCCGGTGTGGGACGAGGGACGGCCCGGCGCGCGGGAGCGGTGAGCCGGGCGCGGCGGGAGGGCGTTTTGACCCGTGCGGGGGCGGGCCGGTATTCTGCCAGTTCGTTATGCGTATTGGCTTGCTCGTTCTCACGTGAGAGGCCGTTACGCCGGTCCACCGGGCCGATGACCAGCGGCAGGCACTCGGTTTGCGTCACCGAGGTGCGGCCAAGGCTGTCGTGATCGTCCGGGTGGCCTTGTCAGGACTCACTCACTGAAGAAGCGAAGGCTACGACCGTGCGTACGTACAGCCCCAAGCCCGGCGACGTCCAGCGTCAGTGGCACGTCATCGACGCCACCGACGTCGTTCTGGGCCGCCTGGCCTCTCAGGCCGCCACCCTTCTGCGGGGCAAGCACAAGCCGGTGTACGCGCCGCATGTCGACACTGGTGACTTCGTCATCATCATCAACGCCGACAAGGTGCACCTCTCCGGCAACAAGCGGACCCAGAAGATGGCGTACCGCCACTCCGGCTACCCGGGTGGTCTGCGCTCCATCCGTTACGACGAGCTGCTGGCGAAGAGCCCGGAGAAGGCCGTCGAGAAGGCCATCAAGGGCATGCTCCCGAAGAACACCCTGGGCCGTCAGATGCTCTCGAAGCTGAAGGTCTACGCGGGTGACCAGCACCCGCACGGCGCTCAGCAGCCGGTCCCGTTCGAGATCACCCAGGTCGCGCAGTAGTCCCGGCCACCCCCTAAGACGAAGAGAATCTGAGGAGCATCGTGGCCGAGACCACCGCTGAGACCCCCGCCGAGGCCACCGCCGAGGCCCCCCTCGATGTCGAGGAGTACACCACCGAGAGCGTGGAGACGATCGAGACGGAGTACACCTCCGAGTCGCTCGCTTCCCGCTTCGGCGAGCCGCAGCCGGCCGCCGGCACCGGGCGCCGCAAGAACGCCATCGCCCGTGTCCGCATCGTGCCGGGCAGCGGCCAGTGGAAGATCAACGGTCGCACCCTTGAGGGGTACTTCCCCAACAAGGTGCACCAGCAGGAAGTCAACGAGCCCTTCAAGGTGCTCGAGCTGGACGACCGCTACGACGTCATCGCCCGCATCGCGGGTGGCGGCGTCTCCGGTCAGGCCGGTGCGCTGCGCCTGGGCATCGCCCGCGCGCTGAACGAGGCGGACGTGGACAACAACCGCGCCCCGCTGAAGAAGGCCGGCTTCCTGACCCGTGACGACCGCGCCACCGAGCGCAAGAAGGCCGGTCTGAAGAAGGCCCGTAAGGCGCCGCAGTACAGCAAGCGCTGATCGGCGCGGCTGCGCTGCTCATACGGCGGCTTCGCTCGCTTGTTCGAACGCCCCGGCGGCACCACCCGTGCCGCCGGGGCGTTCGGCTATTCGCATCAGGGGGCGTATACCTACAAGCAAGCTTCCGCCCCCCAGCTCGTAATCTCGGAGGACACCAGTGGGACGACTCTTCGGTACGGACGGTGTGCGCGGTGTCGCCAACGCCGACCTGACGGCTGAGATGGCGCTCGGCCTGTCGGTCGCGGCGGCGCATGTGCTCGCCGAGGTGGGAACCTTCGAAGGCCATCGGCCGGTGGCGGTGGTCGGGAGGGACCCGCGTGCGTCCGGGGAGTTCCTGGAGGCCGCCGTGGTGGCCGGGCTGGCCAGTGCGGGCGTGGACGTGGAGCGGGTGGGCGTACTGCCGACGCCCGCGGTGGCGTATCTGACCGGCGCGCTCGACGCCGACCTGGGCGTGATGCTGTCCGCCAGCCACAACCCGATGCCCGACAACGGCGTCAAGTTCTTCGCGCGTGGCGGCCACAAGCTCGCGGACGAGCTGGAGGACCGGATCGAGACCACCTACCGCGCGCACGCCTCGGGCGAGCCGTGGGACCGGCCGACCGGCGCGGGCGTGGGCCGGGTGCGCGAGTACGGGGAGGGCTTCGACAAGTACGTCGCCCACCTCGTCAGCGCCCTGCCCAACCGGCTCGACGGGCTGAAGGTCGTCATCGACGGGGCACACGGCGCGGCCGCCCGGGTCTCCCCGGAGGCGTTCACCCGGGCCGGCGCCGAGGTCATCACCATCGGCACCGAGCCGGACGGGCTCAACATCAACGACGGCTACGGCTCCACCCACCTGGACCGGCTCCAGGCCGCCGTCGCCGAGCACCGGGCCGACCTGGGCATCGCACACGACGGGGACGCCGACCGCTGCCTGGCCGTGGACGCGGCGGGCCAGGAGGTCGACGGCGACCAGATCCTCGCGGTGCTCGCGCTCGCGCTGCGCGAGGCGGGCGGCCTGCGGGAGAACACGGTCGTCGGCACCGTGATGTCCAACCTCGGCTTCAAGCTCGCCATGCGGCGCGAGGGCGTCGAGCTGGTCCAGACGGCGGTCGGCGACCGCTATGTGCTGGAGGAGATGAAGGAGCACGGCTACGCCCTGGGCGGCGAGCAGTCCGGCCATGTCATCGTGCTCGACCACGCCACGACCGGCGACGGCACGCTGACCGGGCTGCTGCTGGCCGCCCGGGTGGCGGCCACCGGCCGTACGCTGGCCGACCTCGCGGCCGTCATGGAGCGGCTGCCCCAGGTACTGATCAACGTCCGGGACGTGGACAAGTCGCGCGTCGCCTCCAGCGCGGAGCTGGCCGCGGCGGTGACGGACGCGGAGCGCGAGCTGGGCGAGACCGGGCGGGTGCTGCTGCGGCCGTCCGGGACCGAGCCCCTGGTGCGCGTGATGGTCGAGGCCGCGGACATCGACCAGGCCAGGTCGGTCGCGGGGCGCCTCGCGGACGCGGTGAAGTCAGCCCTGGGCTAGCGGCCCCGGAGCGCGCGTTCGCGCTGCTTGGCCCACAGGAACTTCTGGGTCAGCAGCGTGAGCGTGCCCGCGACCACGATCCCGGCCAGGTTCAGCAGCAGCTGCTGCGTCGAGCCCCACATCTGGTCGATCTCGCCGTAGCCGAGCGCCACCGCCGCGTTGGCCGCGGCCGGCACCGTGGTGACGGAGATCGCCACGCCGACCAGCGCCCCGGACTTCGCCGAGGTCAGCGAGAGCGTCCCGGCGATCCCGGCGAGCAGGGCCACGACGAACGAGAACATGTCCGGCTTCCAGATAAAGTCGGTGTTCGGCCGCGGCCGCTCCAGCTGGTCCTTGGTGAACAGCCCGAAGGCGTCCATGAGCACGCCGAAGCCCGTCGTCAGCACCATCGCCACCGCGAACCCCACGACCAGCGCGATCAGTGAGCGGGCCGCGAGCCGCGGGGCCCGCTGGACCAGCGCGGTGGACAGCCCGGCCAGCGGGCCGAACTCCGGGCCGACCGCCATCGCGCCCACGATCAGGATCGCGTTGTCCAGCACCACACCGCAGGCCGCGATCATCGTGGCGAGGGCGAGGAAGGCCAGGAAGGTCACGGAGAGCGTGGACTCCTCGTGGGTGGCCTCGGTCAGGTGCTCCCACAGAACGGCGTCCGCGCCCTCGCCCGGCGCCTCCTCCTCCGCCTTCTCGGCCCGCTTGGACAGCGACAGATCGATGTTCTCGACGGCGATCGAGCCGTCGGTGTCCAGGCCCAGCGCGCGCAACTCGCCCAGCAGGGCATCGCCCGCCTCGCGCGCCACGTCGACCAGCACCACGTCTCCCGCCGGGTCGCGCGCGACGCCCGGCAGCACCACGAGGTGGGTGGTGCCCACCGTCTTCTCCACGGTGCGCACCACCTCGTCGGTGCGGTCGGCCGGGACGATCAGCCGCAGATGCAGCACGGTGGTGCTCCTAAGGTCTCGTGAACACTCGGGTCTCGTGAACAGCGGTGTCTCAGAGTTTGCGCAGCGACAGCCGCTGGACCTTGTGGTCCGGGCCCTTGCGGAGCACCAGCGTGGCACGGCCGCGGGTGGGCGCCACGTTCTGCTGAAGATTGGGCTTGTTGATGGTGCGCCACATCATCCCGGCGTAGTCCAGCGCCTCCTCCTCGGAGACCTGGGTGTACTTGCGGAAGTACGAGGACGGGTCCTGGAAGGCCGTCGCGCGCAGCTTGCGGAAGCGGCCCAGGTACCAGCGCTCGATGTCCTCGGTACGGGCGTCCACGTACACGCTGAAGTCGAAGAAGTCCGCGAGGCCGACGCGGGTGAGGCCGTCCTTGCCGGGCAGCGCGGGCTGGAGCACGTTCAGCCCCTCGACGATCAGGATGTCGGGGCGGCGCACGGTCAGCCGCTCGCCCGGCACGATGTCGTAGATGAGATGGGAGTAGACGGGCGCCGAGACCTCCTCCTTGCCCGCCTTCACATCCGCGACGAACCGGGTCAGGGCCCTGCGGTCGTACGACTCGGGGAAGCCCTTGCGGGACATCAGGCCGCGGCGGTGCAGCTCGGCGTTGGGGTGCAGAAAGCCGTCGGTGGTGATCAGCTCGACGCGCGGGTGCTCGGGCCAGCGGGCCAGCAGCGCCTGGAGCAGACGGGCGGTGGTGGACTTGCCGACCGCGACGCTGCCCGCCACGCCGATCACGAAGGGCGTGCCGGGCTGGGTGCCGTTGCCCTTCTTGGTGTCGCCGAGGAAGGTGTTGAGCGCGCCGCGCAGTCTGCCCGTGGCGGCGACGTACAGGTTCAGCAGCCGGGAGAGCGGGAGGTAGACGTCCCGTACCTCGTCGAGGTCGATGACGTCGCCGAGGCCGCGCAGCCGCTCGACCTCCTCGGCGGTGAGCGGCAGCGGGGTCTTGTCCCGCAGCGCGCTCCACTCGTCGCGGGACAGGTCCACATACGGGCTCGGCTCGGCCCGGCGCGGGGCGCGCGGGGGGTGCTGCGGGGGTGAGTCGTGCTGCCTGGGTGAGCCGTGCTCCGGGTGCGCGGGGTGCGCGTCCTGCGCGGGAGACGTGATCATCCTCTCATTGTGGGCGCTCGGCGCGGGCGTGTGGGGTGGGCCGGGGCGTGGGGTCCGTCACGCGCGGGGGGTGCCGCGGGGGTCAGCCGAGCAGTACGCCGCCCTGCGTGGTCGCCGGGACGGTCCGGGACGCGTCGGGCGCGGCGGCCTTCACCGGCTTCCCGAAGTCGGACAGCGTCACCGTGGTCGTGACGGACACCGTGTTCATCCGGTAGGTCATCTTCAGCCGGACCAGCCGCCCTTGGCGGTCCACCCAGACGTCGGCGAACACCGGGAGGTCGGTGCCCTGCGCGTCCCGCACCTTGTCGACGCCCTTGCGGGTCTTGGCGGCCAGCTTCAGGGTGAGCGTGGCGTGGTCGATCGAGCCCCGGTACCTGGTGGTGAGGGCGCCGGCGACGGTCTCGTTGGTGCCGAACCGCGCCACCTTGCGCATCGCGGAGATCTGGCGCAGATAGTGCTCGGGGTCGTTGAGCGGGGCGCGGAGCAGATAGTGGGCCTCGGCCTTGTCGCGCGCGACCGCGCCCCAGGTGCCTTTCGCCGCGCCATGGATCCCGTTCACATAGATGGTGTCGCCGTCGAAGATCTCGTCCACGTGGTCGATGGCGCCCCCGGGGAAGTCCACCGCCAGTTTTCCCTTGTCCTTGGCCAGGTCGAAGGGGCCGTCGAGGGAAATGGGGAACGCCCCCTCCCCTTCGGCGACCAGCACCTCCCCGTCGATGTGGGCGCTGGTGCCGCGGACCTTCGCGACGGCCGCGCGGACGGCCTCGGTGGCGGCCTTTCCCGCGTCCTTCTCCGCGGCGGCCTTGGTGTCCTTCGCGCCGTCGTCGGCGGAGCACCCGGTGGCGAGCGCGAGCAGCGCGGACATGGCGAGGAAGACGAACGAGGATCTGAAGGCAGAGGATCTGAAGGCAGGAGTGAAGGCGTGGCGCATAGTGTGTCCCCCCGGTGAGGTGAGCTGGGCGGCCCCCGGCCGCTGGCGCATTATGCACCGCCGACGCACCGCCGACGCACCGCGTGCGGATGCCGGATGTGCGACGGATGCCCCGCAGGTGGCGGATTGCGCGTGGGCGGTGGTCCGCGTGTGCGGCCGCGGGCCGTACGCTGCACTGCATGTGCGGAATCGTTGGTTATGTGGGAGGGCAGTCCGCCCTCGATGTCGTCCTCGCCGGGCTGAAGCGGCTCGAATACCGCGGCTATGACTCGGCGGGCGTCGCCGTGCTCGCCGACGGTGGGCTGGCCGCCGCCAAGAAGGCCGGCAAGCTCGCCAACCTGGAGAAGGAGCTCGCGGACCGCCCGCTGCCCAGCGGCGGCACCGGCATCGGCCACACCCGCTGGGCCACCCACGGCGGCCCGACGGACGCCAACGCCCATCCGCACCTGGACAACGCGGGCCGGGTCTCCGTCGTCCACAACGGAATCATCGAGAACTTCGCCGCGCTCCGCGCCGAGCTGGCCGAGCGCGGCCACCAGCTGACCTCCGAGACCGACACCGAGGTCGTGGCGCATCTGCTCGCCGAGTCCTTCTCGTCCTGCGGCGACCTCGCCGAGTCGATGCGGCAGGTGTGCCGGCGGCTGGAGGGCGCCTTCACGCTGGTCGCGGTGCACGCGGACGCGCCCGATGTGGTGGTCGGCGCGCGCCGCAACTCGCCGCTGGTCGTCGGCGTCGGCGAGGACGAGGCGTTCCTCGCCTCCGACGTGGCCGCCTTCATCGCCCACACCCGCGAGGCCATCGAGCTCGGCCAGGACCAGGTCGTCGAGGCGCGCCGGGACGGCGTGACGGTCACCGACTTCGACGGGGCGCCCGCGGACATCCGTGCGTACCACGTCGACTGGGACGCCTCCGCCGCCGAGAAGGGCGGCTACGACTACTTCATGCTCAAGGAGATCGCCGAGCAGCCGAAGGCCGTCGCCGACACGCTGCTGGGGCGGATCGACGTGGCGGGGAACCTCTCCCTGGACGAGGTCCGGATCCCGGCGTCGGTGCTGCGCGAGGTCGACAAGGTCGTCATCGTCGCCTGCGGCACCGCCTACCACGCCGGGATGATCGCGAAGTACGCCATCGAGCACTGGACCCGCATCCCCTGCGAGACCGAGCTGGCCAGCGAGTTCCGCTACCGCGACCCGATCCTGGACCCGCGGACGCTGGTGATCGCCATCTCGCAGTCCGGCGAGACCATGGACACGCTGATGGCGCTGCGGCACGCGCGCGAGCAGGGCGCGAAGGTGCTCGCCATCTGCAACACCAACGGCTCCACGATCCCGCGCGAGTCGGACGCGGTGCTGTACACCCACGCCGGGCCCGAGGTCGCGGTCGCCTCGACCAAGGCGTTCCTCACCCAGCTGGTGGCCTGCTACCTGGTGGCGCTGTACCTGGGCCAGGTGCGCGGCACCAAGTGGGGCGACGAGATCCAGTCCGTGATCCGCGAGCTGTCCGAGATCGGCACCCAGGTGGAGCAGGTGCTGGAGACGATGGAGCCGGTGCGGGAGCTGGCGCGGACGCTGGCGAACAAGAACACCGTGCTGTTCCTGGGCCGCCACGTCGGCTACCCGGTCGCCCTGGAGGGCGCGCTCAAGCTCAAGGAGCTCGCCTACATGCACGCCGAGGGCTTCGCGGCGGGCGAGCTCAAGCACGGGCCGATCGCGCTGATCGAGGAGGACCTGCCGGTCGTGGTGGTCGTGCCCTCGCCGCGTGGCCGGTCCGTCCTCCACGACAAGATCGTCTCCAACATCCAGGAGATCCGGGCGCGCGGCGCCCGGACCATCGTCATCGCCGAGCGCGGCGACGAGACGGTGGCCCCGTACGCGGACCACCTGATCGAGATCCCCGCCACCCCGACCCTGCTGCAGCCCCTGGTCGCGACCGTGCCGCTACAGGTCTTCGCGTGCGAGCTGGCCACGGCGCGCGGCAACGAGGTCGACCAGCCGCGCAACCTGGCCAAGTCGGTGACCGTGGAGTGAGCGGCCGGTGATCATCGGGGTTGGCATCGACGTGGCCGAGATCGACCGCTTCGACGACGCGCTGCGGCGCACGCCGGGGATGGCCGACCGGCTGTTCGTCGAGCGCGAGCTGACCCTGCCGGGCGGCGAGCGGCGCGGGATCGCGTCGCTCGCCGCCCGGTTCGCGGCCAAGGAGGCCCTGGCCAAGGCGCTCGGCGCGCCGGGCGGGCTGCGCTGGACCGACGCGGAGGTGCTGACGGAGTCCAGCGGGCAACCTCGGCTGTCGGTGCGCGGGACGGTGGCGGCGCGGGCGGCGGAGCTGGGCGTACGGGCCTGGCATGTGTCGTTGAGCCATGACGCGGGGGTCGCGTCGGCGGTGGTGATCGCGGAGGGGTGAGCTCCCCGCCGGCCCCCTTACGACAGCCTGTCCGCGACCACGGACGCCGCTTCCGCGATCAGCTTGTCGTCGGGTTCGGCGTCCTTCTTGCCGCGGTTCGACAGGATCGCGATCACGATGGGGGCCGAGTCCGGGGGCCACACCACGGCGATGTCGTTGCGGCCGCCGTAGTAACTGCCGGTTCCGGTCTTGTCGCCGACCACCCAGCCCTTGGGTACGCCGGCCCTGATGAGCTGGTCGCCGGTCTTGTTGGTCTTCAGCCATGTCGTGAGCTGCGCCCGTTCGCCCTTGCCGAGGACGTCCCCGAGGACGAACGCGCGCAGGTCCTTCGCGAACGCCCGCGGAGTGGTGGTGTCCCGCGTCTCGCCCGGGACCCATCGGCTCAGGTACGGCTCGGGGCGATCCATCCGGGTGACGTCGTCGCCCATCTCCTCGAGCGCGGCGTCGAGGCCCTTGGGGCCGCCGAGCTCCTTGAGGATCAGGTTGGCCGCGGCGTTGTCGCTGTAGCGGACGGCGGCGTCGCACAGCTCACCCAGGGTCATCCCGGTGGCGACGTGCTTCTCGGTCACGGGGGAGTTGTCGAGCAGCTCGTCCTTGGAGTACGTGATCTTCTTGTCCATCCCGCTGAGCGAGTACTTCTTCAGCGCGGCACCGGCGGCCATGGCCTTGAAGGTCGAGTTGTAGGCGAAGCGCTCGCCGTCGTTGTACGCCACCTCCCGGCCGGTGCCGGTGTCGATGGCGTAGACGCCCAGGCGCGCGTCGAACTCGCGCTCAAGGTCCTTGAACTCGCGGACGTACGGCCGCGTCGCGGGAGAGGTTGCTTTCTTTGAGGACGGAGACGCCGAGGCCGGTGAACCGTCCTGGCCGCAGGCCGCGAGCGGGACGAGGGTGAGGGCGGCGAGCGCGCCATACAGGGCGCGCCGGACGCGGGTGTGCCGCATGATCCGGACCTCCGGGTCGGGAGATGGGGTTGATGGTCAGCACCCTCGCCTCGCCATGGCTATGCGGTCCAATACGCTTGGGTGGGGTTTCATGCCGATGCGACATAGGGGTGGGCGCGGTGGACCTGGTGGGAGCGTGTCGCGCGTTCGTCAGCGTGAGCGAGCGCGGCAGCTTTACGGTCGGAGCGGCCGCCGCCCGGATGTCCCAGCCGGTGGCCAGCCGCCGTATCGCCGCCCTGGAGCAACGCTTCGGTGAGCAGCTGTTCGAACGCACCTCGCGGCGGGCCGTCCTCACGCCCTTCGGCCGCGACCTGCTGCCGACGGCCCGTCAACTCGTCCTGGTCGCAGACGTACTGGAACACGAGGCGGAAACCGCCAAGCGCAAGCCGTGGCGGCTCGCGGTGCCCGGGATCTGCTCCACCGTCGATCTCGCCCGCCTCGTCGCCGACGCGCGGGGGCACGGCGTCACCCTCGAACTCCGCGCCGGCCCGCCGCCGCGGCGGCTGGAGCTCATCCGCTCCCAACAGGTGCGCGCCGCCCTGCTCCCGGTGCCGCCGGACGAGGCCACCTGGTCCGTACCGCTCGGGCTGGCCGGCGCTCAGGCCCCCGGCGTGACCCGCGTCTACCTCGACACCCTGCGGATGGGCCGGGCCGACCCCGGGCCGGCCCGCCGCATCTGGATCCAACCGGAAGACGACGCCCCGCACGTCCGCGACCCCCTGACGCGGCTGCGCGACGCCGTGGGCCTGCGGCCCGTACAGCTCGCCGTCGCGGCCGACCTCACGACCGCCGCGGCGGAAGTGCTGTGCTCGCGCGACCTGTTGCTGTGCTCGCCCGCGCAGGCCCGGGAACTCGCCCTGAGCTGGCGCCCCCTCGGCGACATCGCGCTCACCCGGGGGTACGCCCTCACCGCCGCCGCGGCCGGCGATCCACAGCACATCCAGGCCCGCCTGGGCGACGCGATCGCACGCTGCCTCGGCGCCGAGGGGGCGTTCGCATGACCGAGGCGCTGCTTCGCGAGATGCGCGGGCGACTGCACGACGGTGGCCTGCGCGGCTATCTCCTCGTCCGGGATCTGCGTACGGGCGAAGAGCTCGGCATCGAGCCGGACGCCCAACTGCCGGTGGCATCCCTGGTCAAGGTCCCGCTCGCACTGGCGACGGCGGAGCGCATCCGGCGCGGTGAGCTCGACGGGGCGACGACGCTCGACATCGCACCCGGGCGGATCACCACGCCCGGCCCCACCGGGCTGAGCCGATTCCGCCATCCCGCCCGGATCGCCATCGACGACCTGCTGTATCTCAGCACCTGCGTGAGCGACAACTCGGCCGCCGACGCGCTGTTCGATCTCACCCCGCCCGCCCAGGTCGCCGACATCCTCCACGAGCTCGGCCTCCACGGCATGACCGTCCGGCACACCATGCGCGAACTGGCCGACACCCCCGTCGAACGCTTCGACGCCACCCAGGCGCATCTCGCCCATGCCCTCGCCATCGACGCCGGCACCAGCGGCCGCGGACACCGGGTGCCGCAGCTCGACACCACCCGCGCCAACACGGGCAGCGCCCGTGCCTGTGTCGAACTGCTCCAAGCCCTGTGGACACCGTCGACCATCCACCCGGAAGTGGCCACCCGCGTGCGCGGCCTCATGTCCCAGAACGTGATCCGACACCGCCTCGCCCCGGACTTCGGCTCCGACGCCACCACCTGGTCTTCCAAGACCGGCACCCTCCTCAACCTCCGCCACGAGATCGGCGTCGTCGAGCACTCCGACGGCCAGGCCTTCGCCATCGCCGTCCTGACCGAATCCCTCGTCCCCGCCGGCACGCAGCCGGGCGCCGACGCCCTCATGGCCCAGGTCGCCCGCGCCCTGCGCGACCACCTTCGGCAGCTCTGAGCGCGCCGATGAACGGGGAGTGCCCCGTCATACCCGTGCAGGACATGCCCGCCGCGTGTAATGCGTTCTCAGTAGTCGGGATTGTCGGCGGGCGCACGACGACGGGACGGGTCGGGCCCGGGGAGTCTGGGGGTACCCCGAGATCAGATGTGGAGACCTCCGCCCGTGGCTACTTTTCTCTACCGACTGGGCCGTCTGGCCTTCCGGCGGCGCTGGCCCGTCGCCTTGTTGTGGGTGGCGGTGCTGGCCGCTGTCGGCTTCGGCGCTGTCCAGGCTCCCGCTGCCCCCGATGAGGGGTCCTCCATGCCGGGGATCGAGTCCCAGAAGGCATTCGACCTGATGGAACAGCGTTTCCCCGGGGCCAAGGCCGACGGGGCGAGCGCCCGGATCGTCTTTGTCGCTCCGGACGGGCAGAAGATCACCGCGGCCGGGAACCGGGCGGCCGTCGAGAAGACCGTGGGTGAGGCGGCCGACGGGACTCAGGTCGCCAGTGCGGTGAGCCCGTTCCAGGCGAAGGCGGTGAGCAAGGACGCCTCGACCGCGTATGCGACCGTCACCTACAAGGTGAAGGCCGACGACCTCACCGACGCGAGCAAGAAGACGCTTGAGGACGCCATAGGGCAGGCCCGGGACGCGGGCCTGACCGTCGAGGTCGGGGGAAGCGCGCTGGCGACCCAGCCCTCGGCGGGCGGGGCGGCCGAGGGGATCGGCATCGCCATCGCCGCCGTCGTGCTGCTGATGACCTTCGGCTCGCTGGCCGCGGCCGGGCTTCCGCTGCTGACCGCGATTGTCGGCGTCGGCATCAGCATGGCCTCGATCCTGGCCCTGGGCAGTGCCCTGGGCCTGTCCATGACGACCGGCACCCTGGCCACGATGCTCGGCCTCGCGTGCGGTATCGACTACGCCGTGTTCGTCGTCTCCCGCTACCGCGAGGAGCGGGCCAGGGGGCACGCGCCCCAGGAGGCGGCGGGGCTGGCCGCCGGTACCGCCGGGTCGGCGGTCGTCTTCGCCGGTCTCACCGTCGTCATCGCGCTGGCCGGGCTCTCGGTGGTCGGTATCCCGATGCTGACCAAGATGGGGCTGGCAGCCGCGGGCGCGGTCGGCGTCGCCGTGGTCATCGCGCTGACCCTGGTCCCGGCCTGTCTCGGCTTCTGGCCGAACGCCGTACTGTCGCGCTCCGCCCGCAAGCGCGGGCGGGCCGAGGTGGCCGGTCGGAACAACGGCGGCAGCCGCTGGGCCCGGTTCGTGCTGCGCCGCCCCGTCCCCGTACTCCTCGCCTCGGTCGCGGGCCTGGGGACGCTCGCGCTACCGGTGATGGATCTGCAGCTGGGCATGCCCGGAGACGAGGTCAAGCCCACCTCGACCACGGAGCGCCGCGCCTACGACGCGCTCGCCCACGGCTTCGGTGCCGGCTTCAACGGGCCTCTGAGTATCGTCGTGGACGCCAGGGGCGCCGAGAACCCGAAGGCCGCGGTGAAGATGATCGAGCAGAAGATCGGCGCCACCGAGGGGGTTGTCTCCGTCTCGCCGGCGCGGTTCAACCCCGCGGGTGACACCGCGGTGTTCTCCGCCGTCCCGGCCACCGGACCGAGCGACAAGAAGACCAAGGACATCGTCCACACCATCCGCGACGAACGCCCCGCGACCGAGTCGGCCACCGGAGCGAGCTTCGAGGTGACCGGCACCACCGCGGTGAACATCGACATCGCCCAGAAGGTCCAGGACGCGCTGATCCCCTACCTCATCGTCGTGGTGGGCCTGGCCATCCTGCTCCTGCTGGTGGTCTTCCGGTCCGTGCTCGTACCGATCAAGGCGGCCTTCGGCTTCCTGCTGTCGGTGCTGGCGGCTCTCGGCTCGGTCGTCGCGGTCTTCCAGTGGGGCTGGGGCGCCGGCCTCCTCGGTGTCGAGCAGACCGGCCCGATCATGAGCCTGATGCCGATCTTCCTGGTGGGCATCGTCTTCGGCCTCGCCATGGACTACGAGGTCTTCCTGGTCTCGCGCATGCGGGAGGCGTACGTCCACGGGGACCGGCCCGGCCAGGCGGTCGTCTCCGGGTTCCGGTACAGCGCCCGCGTCGTGGTGGCGGCCGCGCTGATCATGATGGCCGTGTTCTCCGGGTTCGTCGGCGCCGGTGAATCCATGATCAAGATGATTGGGTTCGGTCTGGCCACGGCCGTCCTGTTCGACGCGTTCGTCGTCCGCATGGCGCTGGTGCCCGCCGTCCTCGCCCTGCTCGGCAAGGCGGCGTGGTGGATGCCGGGCTGGCTGGACAAGCTGCTGCCCCGCGTCGATGTGGAAGGCGAGGCTCTCAGCCGCCGGTCCTCCACCGCCCCGGCCCCGGTGGACACGGCCGAGCTGGAATCGGCTCACGTCTGACAGCCCTACGCGCCCGAGGGCCGCCCGCGCGGGACGCGGGCGGCCCTCGTCGGCGGTTCGCACCCGGCGCGCCCCCATGGACCCAGATCGCTCTGACCGGAGTACCCGATGAACACCAGCTGGCAGCGGTACGCGAAGAACCATCCCCGCGTCGTCGACACGATGGCCATCCTGCTGCTGTTCACCGCCTCCCTCTCCGGAACCATGTTGAGCAGCGTGGAACCCTTCACCCAGCGGATCGACTGGTGGCCCGGCGCGCTCCTGGCGGGCGTCGCCTGCACAGCCCTGTGGTG
The DNA here is from genome assembly GCF_053890475.1 of Streptomyces sp. LZ34. NCBI lineage: Bacteria > Bacillati > Actinomycetota > Actinomycetes > Kitasatosporales > Streptomycetaceae > Streptomyces > Streptomyces sp. LZ34. The sequence goes on along the minus strand of NZ_CM132680.1, from coordinate 5,728,454 downwards.
GCATCGCAGCCACCCCCGCACCGCTGTCGCGATCACCGCGGTCTGTGCCAACACCGGCAGCGCGCTGGGCTACCTGCTGACCGCCCTGCTGCTGGCGCCGACCATGGCCGCGCTGTACTGGCTCGCCATCCACACCGACCGGAAGACCGCACGCACCTACTGCTTCGCCGCTATCGCACTGCTGGTGCCCACGACACTGATCACCGCCCCCTACCACTACTCGCTGCTCCTCAGGACGATCAACCCCGCCTTCTCGCTGCTGGTGCCGGTCGCCTGGGGTACGGCGGTCCGGCTGCGGCGCGCCTATATGGAGGCCGTGCACGCCCGCGCCGAATACGCCGAGCGCACCCGCGAGGAGGAGGCGCGGCACCGGGTCGCCGAGGAGCGCATGCGCATCGCCCGTGAGCTGCACGACGTCGTCGCCCACCACCTGGCCCTGGCCAACGCCCAGGCGGGCACCGCCGCACACCTCGCCCGGAACAACCCCGACCAGGCGCAGAAGATCCTCACCGACCTCGCCGGTACGACGTCCTCGGCGCTGCGCGAGCTCAAGGCCACCGTCGGCCTGCTGCGCCAGCCGGACGACCCCGAGACGCCCCTGGAACCGTCCCCCGGACTCGGCCGGCTCTCCGAACTGACCACCGCGTTCGCGTCCGCCGGACTCAAGGTCACCGTCACCACCGAGGGCGAGGCGAGACAACTTTCACCGGGTGTGGACCTGACAGCGTTCCGGATCGTGCAGGAGGCACTCACCAACGTCACCAAACACGCCGCCGCGGGCACCGCGCGCGTCAGGCTCGCGTACTCCCGCGACCTGCTGACCATCACGGTCAGCGACGACGGAGCAACCGCGGCCCCCACCGTGCCGGTCCCGGGCGGCGGCTTCGGCCTCATCGGGATGCGCGAGCGCGCCCAGTCCGTCGGTGGCCGCCTGCAAACAGGTCACCGCCCCGAAGGCGGCTTCGCCGTCACCACTGAACTGCCGATTCGTCCCTAGACAGCCCAGACAGCCCAGACAGCCTGGACAGACAGAACCCGGAAGTGACCGAAACAGATGACCATCCGCGTCGTGCTCGCCGACGACCAGGCCCTCCTGCGGGCGACCTTCCGGATCCTGATCGACTCCTGCTCCGACATGGGCGTGGTCGCCGAAGCAGCCGACGGCACGGAAGCGGTCGAGCTCACCCGCGCCCATCACCCCGACGTCGTCCTCATGGACATCCGCATGCCCGGCACCGACGGCCTGGCCGCCACCACGGCCGTCTGCTCCGATCCGGACCTGTCCGCCACCCGCGTCCTCATCCTCACCACCTTCGAGACCGAGGAGTACGTCGCCCGGGCACTGCGCGCAGGCGCGAGCGGTTTTCTCGGCAAGGACGTCACCGCCGACGCACTCCTCACCGCCATCCGCACCGTGGCGTCCGGCGACGCCCTCCTCTCCCCCCTGGCCACCCGAGCCCTCATCACCCGCTTCCTCGCCACCCCCGCACCCGGCAGCCGCCTGGCATCCCCCGAACGCCTGGCCGCCCTCACCGCCCGTGAGCGAGAGGTGATGGCACTGGCCGCCGAAGGCATGTCCAACGGCGAGATCGCTGAAAAACTCGTTGTCAGCCCACTGACCGTACGCAGCCATATCCATCGCGCCATGACGAAACTGCACGCGCGCGACCGCGCCCAACTGGTCGTCGTCGCCTACCAGTCCGGCCTCGTCACGCCGTGACGTCGCGCCAGGTGTCGGGGAGGGCCGTGGCGCCGTAGCGCTCGGCGAGGGCGCGTGCGGCGGAGGCGAGACGGGTCCGCACGACCTGTCCAGACCTAGAACACCTTGACGTCCGTGCAGCCATGCCGGGCCGCGGATCGCTCCGCGAACTCCCGCAACGCTTCGCGGGCGTAACCACGCTGCGGCTTGGCGTCGTGGTCGTAGTCGCGGTAGTCGACCACGAAGACCGCCTGCCGCGGTGAGCCGGGGCAGGCCGCCTCGGCCCGGAAGAGGAAGTCCGTCCGCAGCGGCTTGGTCACCGCCGAGTCGAGCTGCCTGCCGGTCTGCGTCTTCATGCGCTGGTCGTCCGCGAAGGTGCCGTAGTAGGAGGACAGGCGGAACAGGGCCTGGCTCTTGTCGTCGATCAGCATGCAATCTTCCACGGGCGCGCGACCTGCGGCCGTCTCGTGGGCACGCGTGATCACCGAGCCGGGCTTGATGCCCGCACATGTGCCGTCCGCCTCGGCGAGTGGTGGCGCCTCCCGGTACTCCGGCCTCCCGGAGTCGAGCGGCCCCACCCGCTGTACGCGGCCGCCGAACCGGGCGTCGCAGCCGTACTCGCGGGCCGCGGCCTGCGCGGTCCGCGTCGCGAACCGGGCCAGCCGTACCCGCTGTACCGCCTCCTCGTACGGCCGCGAACCCCAGCTGTGCACGAACAGCGTCAGGCTGTCCCCGGCGCGCGGACCGTCCGTGTTCCGGCAGTCGAGGACCACGGTGGCCGCGGCGCCATCGCCCGCGAGGTTCTCCATGCCCGACCATCCCGCGCCGATCGGCGCCGGGACCGTGGTGGTGAAGGAGCCGGGGTCCCGCCCGGACACGGTGTGCGGGCCCCATGCCTGGGACCGCCATTCCATCCGGACCACGGCCCGCTGCTGGTACCCGCCCGGACCGTCGAGCCAGCAGATGACAGGCGGGCCCGATCCATCCCGGGACTTGCCTCCGGCCGTTCGATGACTGGTGTCGCCGCTGACGTCGTCGGTGCCGAGCAGCGCGCGCACCTCGTCGACGGCCACCGTGCCGTCACACGCGTCGGCCACGGACTTCTCGTCCCGCCAGCGGTCGTAGCCGCCGCTGAAGTAGAACCATCCCGCCGCGACGGCGAGCAGCGCCAGCGCGATGCCGCCGTATACCTTGGCCCGCCGCCGCATCAGCGTTCCCTGTTTCACCCTGGCACCCCTGCTTGACCTGTCGTGATCGCGACAAGGACGCTAGCAGCCCTGCCCGTCAGCGACACCGACGACCTCCCGCCCGTCGGCGCCGCGAGGGTGACCAGCGGTTCGTCGATCGGCTCAGCTCCCGGGACACCCCTCTGACGTCTCTCAGCGTCAGCACTCTCACAAGATCACTGAGGGAGGTCACCCATGACCGGAATGGCTGCCCGCTACCTCTACCTCGCCCGGAACGGCGAGGCTTCACCAGATGAGCGCGAGCTGACGGACAACGGCCGCCGGCAAGCCCTACTGCTCGGCGAACGCCTACCGGCCTTCCGCTGCCGCGCGGATGGCGTCGTCCATCTGCCGCCAGGAGAGTGTGAAGCCTTCCTCGGTGGGAGTGAGTGCCTGCGGCCCGTAGGTGAGGTGCCCGGCCTCGAAGAGGTGCACGCGCGCCGCCGGGTCGGGGGCGATGGCGTACGAGCCCAGTGAGCGCCACGGCTGGGCGGTGATGCCCGCCTCCTCCCGCAGTTCGCGGCGTGAGCGCTCTTCCGTAGTCTCACCGCCTTCTCTCCGCCCGCTGGCAGGAACAGGTACCACCACAACGGATGTATTGGGGCGAAAAGGGCCGATTACCTGCTTGGCGGTCATGAGGTTCCTCCGCTATCCGCGGGCGGGCAGTCGCCTGCCCCTGCTCTCGGCCATTCCCAGCACGTTGCGCAGCGCCAACGCTGCGCGAGGAAGCGGGGCTCTCTGCCGAGTGTGCGATCTGGCCTGCCTGGTTCCGGGCGTGATGTGGCGCCGTTGCTGTCGGTGCGCCCCGTCCGTGCCTACGGCGTGCCCTGCCGTGCCAGATGGGCCCGTGCATTGCGGGTCGCGCTGCTACTCTCGCCGGTTGCCTTGCTGAGCATGGCGATGACGGAATCCGCGAGCCTACGCGTTTCGGGCGGGTCGGTTATGGCCTGCCAAGTGGCCACCGCCCGGTAGGCCGAGGCGCGGGTCAGAGGATCGCTGGCTCCTCGGGCTTCGGCACGGGAGTTGGTGACGCTGAGGTATATGCGGGTGGCTGTGGAATGGTCTCCGGCGAGATGAGCGATGTGAGCCTGCATCTCGCGCACGTTCGCGGTGTACTCGTGCTGCTCTCCGTAGGCCTTGGCGATGCGCTGCTCCAGAGTGCGCGCGATCGCCTCCGCTTCGGCCAGGCGGCCGTCGGCCATAGCCGCGGTGGCGGCGGTGAGTTGTTCCTGCTGCTCGACGGGCATTGGCAGCCGGCCCACAGGGCTGTCGACGTTCCCGTTCTGTCTCAGGGGCTGGTGGCCCTCTGGCGGGGCGGGGGTCGGAGTCGGTTCTGGCACGGTGTGCGCCGACGTGGCTCCGGTCCAGAACTCGGGGGTCACTGCTCCCCAAGGGGCGTAGAGGCTGTGATCGTTATCGTGCATGCGCGGCTCCGGGAATGGGGAGTGTGCGGCCTTCGGTATCAGGAAACGATCCTGCGGACGGCGACGATGCGAGTGATCGGGCTCTTGGAATGACGCCAGCTGTCGTAGGTGACGATCCTCGTCTTCACACCGGTGCGGGGAGCCTCGATGACCCGGTTCTCGCCGATGTACATGCCGACGTGGCCGGGGCTTGAGGCGGTGCCGTCGGAGCCCGGTGTGAAGACCAGGTCGCCGGGCTGCGGGGCGTCGATGTTCACGGCCTCACCCTCATCGACCTGCGTGAAGGTCGTCCGACTGATGGTTACTCCAGCTGCCTTGTAGGCCTGCTGCATCAGGCTGGAGCAGTCACACCAGTGCGCGGGGTTGCTCCCGTGGGCGTCAGTGCACGTGCCGCCCAGGCGGTACCAGCCGCCCTTCTGTTTCAGCGCCCATGCGATGGCGGTGCGGACCTGGGGCGGGGTGTCAGCCGGCACGGTGTAGCCGGCGGGGAGGTCGACCGCCGAGGATGTGCCGGCCGAGGCGGTGAATCGCTTGGCGCTCGCCATGATGTTCCGCACGTAGTGGTACGTCTGGCCTTTCGCGAAGGACTCGGGCGGCACGCCCCTGTACTTCTGTACGGCTCCCCACCCGGCGTTGTAGCCCGCGAGGGCAAGCTCGATCGGCTCTCCCGGGTAGCCGGACCTCTTGGCTTTCTTCAGCAGGGAGCACATGAACCGGCCCTGAGCGGTGATGGCGTCTGGCGGGTCGAGGGGGGAGGCGGCCCCGTCCCCGTCCGCGTCCGTCGCCCAGGTCTTCCACGTGCCGGGCATGAACTGGGCTATGCCCTGAGCCCCGGCGGGTGAGCGGGCGTTGGGGTTGAAGCCGCTCTCCTGCTTCAACTGGGCGGCGAGGACAGGGGCAGGCAGACCAGGGCAGGCGCCGGCGGCCTTCTCGACCCATGGCGCGTATTGAGGGGGTATGGATCCCGACCTGAGGCCGCCGCCGACGGCGGCGGTGTTAGGGCTTGCACTGGCAACCTCTGATGTGGTGGTGGTCTGGATGGCGACTCCGGCAATGAGGGCGAACGGAGCCGCGATGAGCGCCCCCGCACCCAGCAGAACTTTCTTCGCCAATGCTCCCCCGTTTCCCCCTCCAGGCGGCTTATGTCGCCTGGAGCCCCCTCCGCGTCAGACCGGTTCGCCCGGTGTGTCCTCTGGAGCCGGGAAGCGTCTCGGTCGCAGACGAGCCCCGTGCCTGCGGGCGGGCGATCCGCCCTAATCGCCCCCTGTGTTCGCAACAGCACCGCTGGCCGCATGCAACACGCAGGTGTATTTGCGTAACGAGGCTGCCTCAATCCCCGCCACGCGTCAAAGGACGTGGACAACACGGCGAGTCAGTTGTTAGACATGGCGCTTGGTCAACTCGCGTAAGCGTAGCGTTGATTGATCCAGGTCGATGGGGGTGTAGTGATGGCCAAGGCGGCGGCGCAGCCGGTTCCGCTGGCTTCACGCACCCGGCTGATCGTGCCGGTGATGGCCTCGGTCGGGGGCAGCGGGCGTTCGGTCACTGCCGCGTTGGCCGCCGATGCCTTCGCTGTCCGTGGCACCACTGTTGTGCTTGATACGGTCCCGCACCTCGCGTCGCCGTGGGCCGGTTGGTCTGCCAGTTCCGGAGCGGGGCTTGCCTCGATCCCGCCGGATCAGCCTCTCTACGCGCGTCAGGTCCATGAGGCAGCCGGCGCAGGTCCTGCGTCCGGCCCACACGCCTGGCATGTCGTGACGGATTACCGCCGGTGGGACGCTCCTCCGCTGTCCCTGCCCGGGGACCCCGAGGCATGGCACCAGCTCGCCGCCATCGGCGGATGGCAGGCCGCCATCATCGACACCAGCCACGACCTCGCCCACGACGTGGTGAGCTCCCGGCACTCCGGCCGCTCAGGAATCAGCGCCCGCTGGTGCTCGCTGCCCTACGCGGTCCCCGTGTTGTGCGCGGCCGCGACCGGCGAGGGCGTGGCCGCACTGCAGACCGCCGTGATGGCCGCAGAAGCCGACGGGCTGCCCTTGCAGCGCACCATCATCGTCCTGGCCGCGACCGGTGAAGGACGGTGGCCGGCGTCGGTCAAGGCGGCTCTGACCATGCTGGAACCCAAGGTCGGCGCGCTCATCCGGCTGGAGTACGACCCGCGGATCCGTGCTCAAGGCGTACGTGACCTCGCCCGGCTCAAGCCCCGCACCCGCGCCGTCGGCCGCGACCTGGCGCAGGCCGCTCTGTCATTGGCTCATGCGACCTGGGGCGAGCCGCTCCCTCCCGCTGCCGTTCCCGCGCCCCTTTCGGAAGGAAAGCCGTTACGTGTCCCTGTCCCTGACCCTGCTCAAGTCGGCGGTATACCTCGCGGACAAGTGTGACAAGAAGAAAGAGGATTGCGACGACTCTGACGACCCGCTCATGCCGCGGTCGCCGGTCAGCCTGCCAGGGAAGTTGGGGAACGCTACCGACACGTTGATCGGCTGGTCTCTGACCGTCGCCCTGCTGGCCTGCCTCCTCGGTTTCATCTGGGGCGGGGCCCTGGTCGGTATCGGCAACAACACCGAGCGCCCGGACATGGCAGCGCGCGGGAAGCGCTCGATGCTGTGGTCCTGTGTTGCGGCCGGCGGCATCGGCGCGGTCTTCGGGCTCGTCGGGGCCTTCTACAACCTCGCCCGGGGGTAGTGCCTTGTCTTTCGATCACCACTTCCAGCGCCGCCGCCGGGCGCGTAACCGCCTGCTGATGCTCGCCGCGCTTGTGGCAGCCGCCACGCTCGGAGCAGCCACGTTCGCCGTCCTCACCCGGGATTCCGGATCAGAAAAAGCTAGCTCCGACCAGAAGCATTCCACTTCTCCACCCAGCTCTCGGCCAACATCAGGTTCCACGGAACCCGACGTGCTGCCTAACGCCGACGCTGTGAAGGACGGCGTGCCGATCGGCTATCCCCATACCGTCAAAGGCGCCATCTCTGCAGCTGCGCACTTCTACGATATCTCCGATCCCTTCGATCCAAGTGCGCAGGAAAAGCTGGCGCGCATCACCGCTGTTCCGGGCAAAGAAAAAGAGCTTGGTGACGATGCTTTCCGTTTCGCCATGGCGTTGCGGTCCAGTGCTGGCCTGCAGCCTGTCGGTGAGTCAGACAACGCGAACTTCTACACGGCACAGTCCCGCGCCTATCGGATATCCGCAGCGAAGGCAGACAAGGTCGTCGTGTGGATTCTTACCGACACTGAACTTTCCGTCCGAGGCGTGATGAAGTCCGAGACAACCGTCCAGACAGCATCGTTGCTGTGGGCCGAGGGTGATTGGAAGTTCACCACCCACGAGGATAGGGGGAAGGAGCCGCGACCAGTGGTGCCGGACAGTTCCGAAGCGGTGCGGGAAGGGTGGCGGACCCTTGCATACGAGAAGTAGCACGCTTTGGATTCTGCTGGTGGCACTAATAGCCACCCTGCTAGCAGTTGGGGCGCCGGGAGCTTCTGCTGATGAGTCCAAGGCCAAAGAGCTGGCCAAGTGCAGCGCTGATGACGTATTCAACAAAAAGGGCAACTGCTTCGATCTGTACAAAAAATATTGCGTTAAGAATGGCGAGGCTAACAACGCCATCAAGGAGTGCAAACGGCTGAACGGCCAGATCCTCTTGGAGGATCCGTACGAACAACCGACAGTGGGTGACAAGCTATGCAAAAAGCATCGCAACGTTGCCTGCGATGGCGTGAAAGGAATAGAGGAGGGAACGAAGAAGGTCAATGATGCCGTAATGAACCCGGCAGACACGTTGGCCTCTGCGGCCTTCGATGCCGTGGCGGGAAAGTTTGGCAATGCCGCCACTGAGATCCTTGGCAGTCTGACGTCAGTGTTCCTTGACGTTTCGACGATCAAGCTAGAGGACACTGGACTCAACGGAGGTAAGAAACTCCCTGATGGCAGGAAAAGTATCGGCGCCTATCAGATGACGTGGGCATTGTCGTCTGTGGTGGCCTTGTTCTTGCTGATCTGGCAGTTTACGAAGGTGGGTTACAGCGGCGACGGGTCTGCGGCAGCTACAGCGATCATTGGGCTGGCCAAGTGGGCAGTGATCTGTGTGGCTTCCCTGGCGGTGACACAAGCCGCGCTCGGCGCGTCAGACGAGATCAGCACATGGCTGATGGATAAGTATGACAAAGGTGGCGGGGACGAAGCATTCGAGGCCAAGCTAAACACGATCTTTATGTTCGGTGGCTGGGATAACACCGCATTGATCCTTCTGTTCGGGATCATCGCGGCGCTGGCATCGCTTGTGCTGTGGGGTGAGATGCTGTTGCGCCAGGCGGCGATCGTGGTGCTGGTGGCCTGCATTCCGATCGTGGCGGCAGGCGGGATCATGGACGTTACCAAGGAGTGGTGGTCTAAGACCCGAAACGCGTTGATCGCGTTGATCCTAGTGAAGCCCGTTGTCGTGCTGATCTTCGTGATCGGGTTCACCTCCACAGGCAACTCCAAGAGCGTAAAGGACTTCATGGTTGGCTTGCTGACCATCGTGCTGGGCGCCTTGGCCTGGCCCGCACTGGCGAAATTCATGACCTTCACATCCGTGGGGTCCGGCGGCGGGCTCGCCTCCGGCCTGCTGGGGGCGGTCGGTGGCACTGCCGGATCGATGTTCGGGTACGGCGGCGGAACGCCGTCCGGCGCGGGGGCGGTCGGCGGCGGTCGCGCGTTCACTCAAGCTTTGCAGTCGGAGAACGACAGCAACGCTGCCCACGCGGCCGCCGGCGGCCGCGTGGGCAGCTTCGGCGGCCTGGGCAAGCTGGGCGCGGCAGGGCTGGCCCTACAGGGCGCTAAGGCAGGCAAGGAACTGCTGGAAGGCGGCATGGAGGCGATGGCCGCCCATGCCGATTTGGGCCCCGGCAAGGACATGGGCGGACAGGTCAATGTCCCGCCTGGTAGCGGGGGAGGGGGACAGAGCGGAGATGCCAGTGCGCCCACCTCACCGCCTCCGCCGCCGGAGCCGGGGGCCGGAGGCCCGCCTCCGCCAGGGGCGGCACCGCTGGAGCGCGGTTCCGCGCGACGCGCGGTAGACGCCGGAGACAACCCGCCGGCAGTTGACGGGGGCCGTGAGCCGACACCGATTTCGGCTGCTCCTGCGCGGCTGGCTCTGCCGCCTGCCCCACGGGCCGTCGACGGCAGTGAGGGGTAGCCGATGAGCCAGAGCCAACCGGCCACCTATGCGGGCTGGCAGTCGGAGCGGCAGGGCTTCGTCGGATCCTTGTCGCTGACCGGCTGTGTGCTGCTCGCCGCGGCCGCGCTGTGCGTGATGCTGCCGGTCTACACGCAGAACTGGGCGGCAGAGATCATCGCGATCCCCGTCGCCGCTGTGCTCTACGCGCTGGCCAAGGTGCCCATCTACGGCATGACCGCCGAGGAGTGGGCCCGGCTGGCGATCCGTCACCAGATCAACGTGGCTGGAGGCCGCGACGTGTTCCTGAGCGGTGTATTCGCTCCCCGGCGCCGGTCTGACGATCAGCAGCCGATGGACCTGCCGGGGATCCTGGCCCGGCTGAAGATCCTGTCCGCCCCCATCGGCGGGCAGGAAGAGATCGCGGTGGTCTACGACCCGCTGGAGAACACCTACAGTGCCGTGCTGGAGATCCGCTACCCCGGCCTGGCCCTGGAGGACACCGACCAGATCAACCGGCGGGTCGCCGCCTGGGGGGCTTTCCTGCGCACCCAGTGCGTGGAGGGTGGGCCGATCGTGCGGATCGCCGTCCACGAGCGGTCCCTGCCCGATGACGGCACCGCCCTGCAGTCCTGGACCGCCGTCCACGTCGACCCGGACGCTCCGCCCGCCGCGGTGGATGTGGTGACCGAGCTGGCCGCTCAAGGCGGCCCGGTCGCCAACGCGCGCGCCACCTACCTGACCGTGACCTTGTCGGCCTCCCGGGCCCGGCTGGCGGTCAAGGGAGCGGGCGGCGGCCGGCTGGGGGCGTGCGCGGTCCTGGTGCGTGAGATCACCGCCATGCAGTCCGCTCTGGCCGCCGCCGATCTGAAGGTCGTCGCCCAGCTCAAGCCGCGGCAGCTCGCGCAGGTCATCCGCACCGCGTTCGACCCCGAGGCGGTCGCGGAGATGGCTATCCGTAACACCGCCGCCGAACAGCCCGGCTGGGAGGGCGTCGAGCCAGGTGTCGACCCGCGGCTCGCGGGCCCGGCCGGTCACGAGACCGAGCGCAGCCTCTACCGGCACGACGGCGCGGTCAGCGTCACCTACCAGGTGCGGAACTGGCCTGCCTCGACCGTCTACGCCACGTGCCTGCAGCCCCTGCTGCGGCCTCGGCCGAACGCCCGACGCTCCCTGTCGCTCACCTACGAGCCGATGGGGCCGCGGAGGGCCCGCACCGAGCTGTCCCGCGCGCGCACGAAGAAGGACGTGGCGCGCAGGCTGCGGGCGAAGACCGGGCGGATCGAGTCGATGGACGAGCGCGCCGAGATGGTCCGAGCCTTGGAGCAGGACGCGGCCCGCGCCTCCGGGCACGGCATCGTGCGGTTCACCGGCCTGGTCACTGTCACCGTGACCGACACCGACGAGCTGGAGACCGCCTGCGCGGAGCTTCAGCAGGACGGGGCGGCGGCCGGTCTGGAGCTGCGCCGAATGTATTACGCGCAGGACTCCGGATTCGCGGCCGCCGCGCTGCCCCTCGGCCTGGGGCTGCCCGAGCGCCGGGCGGTGATTTAAATGGCGTTTTTCACCCGGGCCCGGAACCGGGAGGACACCTCTGTCCCCTCCCAGGGGTTCGCGCACGTTCTGACCGAGGGCAGGCCCCGCAGCGCACCAGCCCCTGCCCCGGCGCCGGAGCAGAAGAAACGCGCGGGCATCGGCCCGGTGCCGCACCGGCTCGGCCACAACGCCCCGTTCGCCGGGCGGGCCGCCAACGAGCCCAAACCAGAGGTCCACCGCGCCGACACCAGCCAGGTCGCGGGCCTGTACCCGTTTCTGCATCCGGACACCCTGCCGCCGGTCGGTGCCTACATCGGGTACAACGTCCTGACGATGCGGGCGTTCAGCGCGCACCCGTCGGTGTGGGTCTCCGAAGGGCTGGTCACCAACCCCAACGTGATGATCACCGGCATCCCCGGCAGTGGGAAGTCGGCGCACATCAAGTCGCTGTGCCTCAGGCTGATGGCCTTCGGCACCAGGACGCTGATCGCAGGCGACGTCAAAGGTGAGTACGCCCCTTTGTGCCGCCACCTCGGCTACGAGCCGCTGCTGCTCGGCCCTGGCATGCCCGGACGACTGAACCCGCTGGACGCCGGGCCGCTCGGCGAGGGCCTGGACGACATCACCGACCGGCACGTACTGGCCACCCGGCTCACCGAGATCCATCGTCGCCGCATGTCCCTCATCAAGGCCCTGCTCGAACTCCAGCTACGCCGACCGCTGTTGGCTGAGGAAGAAGAAGCGGTCTCCGCCGCGATCCGCGAGGTCACCGGCGAGCTGGCCCGCCGCGACACCCTGACCGCGCCGACCCTTCCCACAGTGCACGCCGCGCTGATGGACCCCACCGAGGACATGGCGTACGAATTGCGGGTCCGGGACAAGGACATCCAGGCCACGCGGGAGCTCACCCGGTCCATCCGCGCTGCCCTCGGCCAGATGGTCAACGGCCACCTCGGCGGCCTGTTCGACGCCGAAACGTCCAGCGAGCTCGATTTCACCGCTCCGATCCAGTGCGTGGACATCTCGCGGATGAAGGACTACGGGGACGACATCGTGAGCATGATCCTCACCTGCGTCTCCTCCTGGGCCCAGGCGGCCATCGACACCCCCGGCCCGCCCCGCCTGGTGGTCCGCGACGAGCTGTGGCGGCAGATGCGCTCCGGCGGCGCCTCCCAGGTCCGGAAAATCGACTCCGACCTCCGCCTGTCTCGCGCGGACGGCACCATCCAGGTCCTGGCCACCCACCGGCTGGCCGACTTCGAAAGCGTCGGGGCGGCCGACTCCGAAGCGGTCGCCATCGCCAAAGACATGATCTCCAGCTGCGAGACCCGTATCCAGCTCGCCCAGGACACCCGCCCCCTGCAGCAGATCCGCGACGCCGTCGGCCTCACTGACGCCGAGTGCGACATGATCAGCTCCTGGGGCAAAGCCCACGTGGGCCGGGCCTTGTGGAAGGTCGGCAAGACAGGCTCCCACCCCGTCCAGCTACACCTGACCCCGCTGGAAGAGCAGCTTTACCACACCGACGAGCGGATGACGGTATGAGCGGCAGCTCATCCTCCCCGCGCCCCGGCGGCGACTCGCTTCTCGTTCCCTCCCTGCTCCTGGCGGCCATTGCCGCGGCGGCCTGCACGCTGGTGACCGCCCCGGCCGCCGCAGCGCTCGCCGGGCACGGCTGGGCGGAGATGGACCGGGACCCGGCCACCGCCGCGCTGCTCACGCTGGGGCGCGGGCCCGCTGCAGCCTGGGACCCGGCCCCGCCCGTGTGGCTGTTCTGGACCGTGACCGTCATCGTCTGGGGCCTGCTGGTGTGGATCGGGTGGCGTCTGCGGCGCATCTTCGGTGGCGGCATACGGCTGGGCGGCGCCCAGTGGGGCGGCGCCCGTATCGAGCGGAAGCTCGCCGTGCCTGGCGACCCGGCCAAGCGACCCAACCGCATTACCGCCGGCCGCGGGCAGCAGACGAAGAAGATCGTGGCCGCCAAGCCGAACATCTCGGCCACGGTCTTCGGCGTCCCCGGCTCCTCCAAGACCAGCGGCCTGGTCCTGGGCAACGCAGCCGAGTGGCAGGGCCCGGTCCTCGTGACCACCACCAAGGCCGCCGACCTGGACGTCATCTACGCACGCCGCAGGAACCTGGGCCCGGTCTGGGTGATCGCCCCCGCCGGAATCCCCGGCCGCCCCACCCACCGCTGGTCGCCGGTCGACTACTGCACCGACGCGAAAGCCGCCGACCGGATGGCCGCCTGGATGGCAGAGGCCTCCGCCTCCAGCGCCGACAAGCGCTCAGCCGCCTGGGTCGACCAAGCCCGCAGCATCCTCAAAGGCGTCCTGCTCGCCGCGCAACTCAACGGCGGCGGCGTCAACGACATGCGCACCTGGCTGGGCCTGGGCAAAGACGCCGTCGACCACGTCCGTGGCGTCCTCCTCGCCCACGGATACGAAGAAGTCGCCGACGACTACGCCTCACCCTGGCTGCGCCTGCACGACGACGGCATCGGCTCCATCCAATTCACCCTGAACGTGCTCGCCCGTGTCTACGCCGACGAAGAAGTCCGCGAGTCCGCAGCAGGAACCGACTTCACCGTCGAGGAGTTTCTCGACCAGAACGGCACCGTCTGCCTGATCGCCTCGGAGTCCGACGCCGAACGCTTCGCCCCCCTGCTCACCTCGATCACCGCCTCGATCATCCACGGCGCCGAAATGCGCTACAACACCACCGGCAAACCCCTCGACCCCGCACTGGGAGTGATGGTCGACGAGGCCGGCAACATGCTCCGCTACCCGCGCCTCCCGAACATCCTCACCACCGGCCGCGGCATGGGCATCAACCTCCTCACCGTCTGGCACGACCTCTCCCAACTCCGCGAAACACTCGGCACCCAGAAAGCCAACACCGTCATGTCCGCCAGTGGCTTGCGCATGCTGCTGCCCGGCTGCGCCGACCCGGAGACGCTGAAGTTCTTCCAGACCCTGCTAGGCCGCACCGAGGTCGCCCGCACCTCGGTGGGTCGCTCACGAGGCGAATACTCCTCCAACACCTCGCCCACGGAAACCGACCTCGCCCCGGTGCACACCCTGATGCAGTTGGAGGACTTCACCGCCGTGGCCCAGTACTCCAACATGCCACCGATCAAGGTCAACATGCGGCTGACCTGGCGTGACAAGGACCTCAAGAAGCACCTCTCCGCGGGAAAGCCGGTGCCGCTGGACAAGGACGGGGCAGTGGAGGCCGCAGATGCCTGACGACCTCCCAGACCTGGACGAACCGGCCGCAGTGTGGCCCGGCCGGCCCCGGCCGACCGACGAGCCGCCTGCGGCACCACAGCGGTGGGTGTGGACGGCGATGGAACCCGCCGAGCGGCGCGCGAAACTCCGCCAGCTGGCCACGTGGGTGAAGTGGCTCATCACCGCCCACGAACTGCACAACACCATCCCGGCCTGCTGGTACCGCCACCCACGGCTTCTGGAACGCCTTACCGCTCTTTACACCGGATGGGTACGTGTCTACTGCTCGCCGGACTCCGAGCGTCATCTGGCCGAGGCAGATTGGATCACGACGCTCGACAACATGGAGCCGAGGCTGAAGGTGCCGACCTGCGCGAGTCGGCATAACCTGCCCCCGCAGTTGAATGGCGGGACGGTGAGCACGCCGACTGGGGCTGAGCCGACGTACGACCCGCTGGAGGAGTTCTTGCTGACCTCTGACTGGGGCACCCGGCCGCCCACACACCCCGCCGCCGAAGAAGCACTTCGCCTCATCTTCACCGAGCCGCCGCTGTAACCGGCGAAGCGGAGTAGCTGTATCGAAGTGCCTGAGGTGTCCACACGGTCAGCGTGGACACCCCCAGCGCGGCGACGCGGAGCGTTTCTCCTATAGAGACCGCCCAGAGCCACGTGAGCGCTGCTGCGGCCCTGGGATTCGCGAGGGTTGTTGCGTCGGCGCGGGTGCCGACTGCAGAGGTCGTGCCGGCCTCTGGGCAGCCCGCGCCTGTTGCCGCGCGGCCTCCTCAGTCTGCCGCTGGGCGGGCGTCAGCAAGTTGCGCCGCCTGACCTCGGTGGCCACTTGTTCATGCTGCTGTCGCAGGTGGGCCGCCTCGGTGGCGGCGGTTGACGAGTTCGCTTTGGCGTGCCGCTGGTCCTCCTGCGCCGACCGCCGGGCGCGGTCGACTACCTCCTGCGGCGCGTGCTGCTCAATGAGCTGCTGCACGAGATCGGGCGCCCCGGGATTCCGCTGCGTATCGGCGAGCCGCCTGGCAGCTCCCTCAGCCTGCTGCAGCCGGGAGTGCATTTCGGCGAGTTCGCTGTCAGGAAGCAGTCGCAAGGCCGCTGTGGCACTGATGGCGTTATCGCGAGTAAAGGTCAGTTGAGTAATGGTGCTGTCCATGGCCTCGGCTGAGTGCTTCCAGGTGTAGTTCTTACCGAGAAACTCGCGCAACTCCAGCGCGAAAGCGCGGGTCTGCGCCAGGGAGTCAGGACTGAGTCGACTCTTGATGTGCGCGGTCCACAGTTCAACCAGCTGCTGGTCGTTGCTCCCCGGCGGGACCCGCACGACGGACGGCTGCCCCAGGTGTTCAGGCACGCGGCGGACGTTGCTGAAGAACATGCCCGCACCAGTGTTGCTTCCGACTGCGACGGCTACGCCGAAGCCGGCGGCCTCGGTGGCAACGAGGCCGAAGCCTTCGTGCTTCGACGGCATCATGACGAGATCAGCGCCGCGGATCTCGGCCTCAATCAGCGACCGGTCCGGGGTGAACGGCTTGACCTTGACCGGGAACCGAGCGATGTCCGACAGCGCCCGCTCTTGAGCTCGCACCTGGCTGGGCTGCGCGCCGAGCACAGTCAGCTGAAGGTCGACGCCCTCAGCGTGGAGCCGCCCGGCCGCCTCGGCTGCCAGCTTCGCTCCCTTCAGAGGGTCATCGGCTCGGCCAAACAACAAAAGGTTGAGGCGCGCCTGCAGCCGGGACGGCGCTGGCGGCTCTCCCAGGATGACGCCTGGTGGCATCTCGGCGACCAGGGGCGGTGTGGGGGACATGCGTGCCAGTCGCGCCGCGTCGTCAGTCAGCAGCGGGCCCAAGCCCATGGCGACGTCAGCTTTGCCGATGAGTAGCCGTTCAGTATTTGCGTGCTCGGTTGCCTGCATTGGGTCGTCGCGCAACCGGTCCAGCTCGTCGGTGAGCGCATGCACAATGTGCACGACCTTGGCCTGTGGGTAGAACTGATCGCGCAGGTAGGACGCGGCTCCGCCGGTGAAGCGCCCGTGTCCGACGATGACATCGATGTTCCTCGGGAGGCCGTCAGCGCGCAACAGCTGGCCACGTTCGTCCGAGATACCGAGGACCGGCTCCAGGCCCTGGACATGCACGCGTGGATGCGACGGGCTAGGCACGCTGACCCGGGCGGTGACTTCATGACCCAGGTCGGCGAGGGCGAGCGACAGTTCACGGTTGACCGTGACCCCACCGCTGTGGCCCGCCCACGCCGTGGAGAGGGTGAGGATCCGCATCAGTCGGTCAGCCCGCCGGCCTTGTACAGGCGCTCGGCGAGGTCGTCGGCGACCTGAGCGAGCTGCTCAGCGTCCGGGGCCACGGCGTCGCGCGTGAGGTCATGGCGAAGCCGGGCGGCAAACTCCTTCAGCAGGGCCGCACTTACCAAAGCCTCGACTCCAGCGTCCGGCGCGCCAGCCAGGTTCTCGCGGAGCTCGGCTGCCTCTTCAGCAAAGGTGACTGGGTTGGAGACAGCGGCATCCGAGGCATCCCGCAGGTGGCGCCGGGTACTCAAAAGGTGCTGTCGGGGGTCAAAATCGATCATTGGTGCGGTTTTCCTTTCACTTGGACGGGCTGATGTGTTCTGCTGCGGCATGCGGATATGTGCCTGCGCAGCCGTCACCAAATGGCTCATAAGATGCCGGTCACCTGCGGTGTAACGGGCCAGGAATTCCCCCGGCGCCATCAGGAGTCGACCTTTTGCTTCGTCGTCTCCCGGTGTCCATGGCGCCAGGTGATGGACCCGGGCGGCGAAGATGACCATGTAGGTCAGATCGTCCGCGCCGAAGTAGTCGGATTCGATGACCTCGATGGGGGCCAGGTCCTCAAGGACGACGCGGGTCTCCTCCCATGCCTCGCGGCGGGCGGTCTCCTCGGCGGACTGTTCGTGTCGTTGTGTATGCCCACCAGGCAGGTCCAGACCGCGTTCGAGGTCTGCCACCACCAGCATGCCGTCCGGCGTGAAAGCAACCACCGAGGCGCTGGTCACCCGGCTCCAGGGAGGGGTGAACGAGCCGCCTCGGGGGGTGAGGGTCACCGGCGCCCCCAATTCCATCGCCGTGGGGCGGCGGTCTTGAGGAGCCACACTGCCTGCGGTTAGCGTCACTTCCTCATCCACGCCAAGTTTCCTGTTCTCTTGGTCATTCGGGTCGGTGGAGGGTGGTGCAGGTGTATCCTGGCGCCGTTCAGGGAGGAGATGGTGGGGTCCGGGCTGGAGCAACCGCCATTGCTGCTGTTGGACGTCGATGGCCCGCTCAATGCCTACGACAGGAGTCCGAAAGACCTCCCCGAGGACGCCTTCGAATTGCCGTGCAGCCCTGGTTGGATTGACAAGGTTCCCCGAGAGCCGGGCGCCCCGGTGAAGCCGTTGCAGGTCTACCTGCGTCGAAGTCACGGGCCATGCCTCCAAGCCCTTGGTTTCGAGCTGTGCTGGGCTACGGCATGGATGAGCGAGGCGAACCAGTGGATTGCAGCTCCTCTCGGACTTCCGCCCCTGCCGTTCATCGACTTCGGGGATGAGCTGTTTACAGAGGATCCGGGCGGGATGCATTGGAAAACCCGAAGGGTCCTCAGCTACGCCCGGGGCCGAGCGTTCGCCTGGGTCGATGACGAACTGAGCGATGCCGACCAGGTGTACGTGGCCGCACATCACGATGCGCCAGCACTGCTCCATCACGTCGACCCCGGCACAGGCCTGGTCGAAGAAGACTTCCGCGTGCTCAGAGCATGGGCGGCGTCGCTGCGATAAGGTGCCCACGCGCTATCTGCTCGTCAGAACGACTGCGTGGATCCGGAGTGCCCACGCCAGATGTGGTGGGAACCGGTCAGTCACTGAGATGTTCCCGCGCATGGTCATCGACGTCCCCCTCCTCGTCGTTGCTGCCAATGTAAGCGATCACAGCCATGTCTGGGGGTGCTCCGGCCTCGGCGACCGTATCAGCCGCAGTGGCCCCGACTCAGGCCGCCTTTTCTACACGCGCGGGAGCCCATTGCGTCAGGTATCTGCCGATCAGGGTGGCTAGCCACCATGGCATGCTGTTATGCATGCCCGGCCGGCACCGGAACCCTGCGGCGGTCTATCGCCCGGATCCTGAGCTCTACCGCCGTGCGCAAGCGGCCGCCGCTGCAGTGGACTCGGACATGAGCGCGCACGTCATCTGCTTTCTCCGCTGGTTCGTTGGCGACACCGACGACCTACCAACTCGCCCGTCCCATCCGGCCAGGGAGTGACAGCCACGGCACCTTCAGTCCCACGTTGGTCCTGCCAGGGAAAACTGCAGGTCAACGACACGCGCCACCGAATCACGGGATTGACGGGGCCGTAATCGCAGGTCGATCTTGTGGGCGTCGCGGCTGCGGCCGGACGCCGCCACCTGCCCGGACCGCTCTTTCTGCCACACCTACGGCCGGGGCGATGCCAAGCATCAGATGATCCCGGGCTGGCCGTGTCAGTTGGTCATGACGGCTCGCCAGAGTCTTCTTCTTCGCTGTAGACGGGCAGGCGCCTGCCCCTGCTCTCGGCTACTCGCAGCGCGTCGCGCAGCGCCTCACACAGCCGGTGCGCGAGGAAGCGGAGCTCTCCGGCGTTTGCCTTGCGGTCGTCCAGCAGCGCGCAGGCGTGGCCGAGGAGTTCCGTCCCCATGGACAGCTGCAACGCCTCAATCTGGTCCGCTCGTCGGTTCAGGAGACTGTTGCCGTTGTCCGAGGACAGGTAGCAAGGCCTGCCGTCCGGATCGGACCAGGGCAGCAGGCGAAGGCCGGTCATCGCGTCCATACGGCGGCCTCCGTGACACGGCGTCGACCGGGTGCACGAGCGGCGGAAACCGCACTCACGCGTGTCAGGACACGGGCCATAAAGTGGTTCACGTTCATCAGCTCCATCCAACTGGTGGGCCACGCCCCCGGACGTCCCGCAACGTCGCGGGGGTCATGCACATGTGCCCACCAGTGCAGCGCTTTGGCGGGAGCCGTGAGCCGTTCGCGGCCGGACGTTTGGGCGGACGTTTTCTCCCGACGGCGCATCCCTGACGTCGCTACGCTGAGTGTGTAGTCGTGCACGTGGGGAGAGGTTGATGGCGGACAGCGGCGTCAGCAGGCTTGCGGGGTTGCGCAAGGCGGCGGGGTATACCCAAGTGACCTTCGTTGCCGCGTTCGCCCGCGAGGCCGCCCGGCTGTGCATCGACGCCTCGTTGAGCGTCCGCCAATTCCGGCGTTGGGAGAGCGAATCCCCTCCGCCGTTACCCCACCCGGGTCAACAGGCCGTGCTTGAAGCCATGTTCGGCCTTCCGCTCGCGGAGATGGCATTTGAAGTCCCCTCCCATAGGCGCATGACCGCCGAGTGGATCGGCGACGATGAAGAGGTGAGACGTCGAACATTCGTCACAGGATCAGGGGCGATTGCGGCAGCGGCGATCCTCCCGAACCAGCACGGCCCCCGCATCGGTGCCAGCGATGTGGCGGCGTTCCGCGCCTGGCTGGTCGAGCTCTACAGCGTGGATCACCGCTCGGGAGGCATTCCCGCGCAGGCGCGAGCCCGGCAACTTGAGCAGCACATCACGCGGGCTCTGAGCCATAGCGTCTACACGAGCGGGGTCGGCCGGGACCTCCAGGCCATGCTTTCCGAGTTGCACAGCAATCAAGCCTGGTACGGCTATGACAGCGGGCCGATTGGGCAGGCACGTGCCGCCGCCATGGAGGCCTTGACCGCCGCCCAACTCATTGGTGACGGTCTCTTGCAGCTTTCGGCGTTGGAAACGCTCGTGCTGATCGACATCAAGGCGGGCCGGATATGGGAAGCCGCGTCAGCGGTCGAGCATGCGTATGGCCTGGCCGGCAGAAACGGTGCGGGGCCGACCGTGCATCTCGTGATCGCTCTTCGCGAGGCCAACGTCGCTACGAATGCGGGAGATACAGCCGCCGCACGGCGTGCGCTCAGTCGCGCGCTTTCGTATCAGAGCCGCACTGACATGGATGCCGATGTGCCGGACTGGGCGCGGTTCGCCAGCCCCATTGAGATCGACTACGCCACGGCGGACATGTACGTGAGCGCTGGCGAACCACGACGTGCCGTGCCGTTTCTGCGTGCCGCCGTCGATGGTTTGGCAGGCGGCTATGCCCGCAACACAGCCTGGTACCGGTCCAAGCTGGCCAGCACGCTCCTCGACGCCGGTGATGTGGAAGAGGCGTGCGCTGAGATGGCGAGTGTGCTGGATGTCTACGGAGAGATCGACTCCGACCGCCTCACCCAGCGCATTCATGCTTTCCAGAAGACAGCCACCGATATTGACACCGCAGTGGCGCGTGACACTTCCGCTCGCATCCGCGAGACCGTACGAGGAGGCTGCTCATGACCGCGTCGGAGATCGCCGTCGAGCGCATGGACGGCGCGGCGGCCGCACAGGCCGAGGCGGAGTTCAGGCTCGTCTACGCGGAGGTCTTCGCGGAGGAGCCGTACGAGGAGACTCCGGACTCGGTCGACGCGAACTTCCGGCGGTTCCGCTCGCAGGTCCGCAAGGCGACCTTCCGGGGAGCCCTCGCCCGCGCGGGTGAGGGCGAACCCGTCGGCATCGCCTACGGCTACCCGCTCAGCCCGAGCACCGGCTGGTGGGACCGGCTCACCACGCCGGTGAGCGACGAACTGCGCCGCGAGGACGGGCGCCGGACGTTCGGGCTGATGGAGCTCGCCGTGCGCGCCCCGTGGCGCCGCCTACAGCTGGCTCGTCGACTGCATGAGGCGGTCCTGGCCGACACCACCGCGGAACGGGTGTTGCTCAACGCGCGGCCGGACGTCGAGGCCGCGCAGGCCGCGTACCGGTCGTGGGGATACCGCAAGGTGGGTGAGGCGCACCCGTGGGACGGCGCCGACCTGCATGACGTGATGGTCCTCGATCTGAGGGCGGGCGGGTAGCCGCGAGACGGCGGAGGGGGTGGGGGTCCAGGGTGACAGCCCCGGAGGCCTCGCCCCCGGCACTACCCACGCACCCCGGGCGTACCCCCCGCACGAACCCGCAGGGACCGCGCTCAGCCCAGCACATCCCGCCACGTCTCCGGCAGCGCCGTCGCGACGTCGTACGCCGCGATGGGCGCGCCGGACGGGGATGTGGCGCGGCGGGCGGCGAGGCCGTGGAGGTAGGCGCCGGCGGAGGCGGCGTCGTGGGCGGAGAGGCCGGTGGCGAGGAGGGAGCCGGTGAGGCCGGAGAGGACGTCGCCGCTGCCCGCCGTGGCGAGCCAGCCGGTGCCGGTGGGGTTGACGCGTACGGGGCCGGAGCCTGAGGCGATGAGGGTGGTGGAGCCCTTGAGCAGGACCGTCGCGCCGTAGCGCTCGGCGAGGGCGCGCACGGAGGCGAGCCGGCTCTGCTCGACCTCCTCGCGCGGGACCCCGAGCAACGCCGCGGCCTCCCCGGCGTGCGGGGTGAGCAGCGTGGCCGCGCCGCGTGAGCGCAGGTCGCCGGACGGGAGCAGGCGCAGCCCGTCCGCGTCGACGAGGACCGGGACGTCGGAGGCGAGGACGTCTTCGAGGGATTGGCGGGCGGCCGCGTCGTCGCCGAGGCCGGGGCCGACCACCCATGCCTGGACGCGGCCCGCCTTGTGGGGCGGGCCGGAGTGGACGAGGGTCTCGGGGAAGCGGGCGATGACCGCGTCGGCCGCCGGGCCCACGTAGCGGACCGCGCCCGCCCCGCCGCGCAGCGCGCCCGCGACGGCGAGGACCGCGGCGCCCGGGTAGCGGGCCGAGCCGGCCACGACGCCGACGACGCCGCGCCGGTACTTGTCGCTCTCCGCGCTGGGGCGGGGGAGGAGGGCCGCGACGTCGCCGTGCTGGAGGGCCTCGGCGTCGGGGACGGGCGGCAGGTGGGGGGCCAGGCCGATGTCGATCAGGCGCAGCGCGCCCGCGTGTTCGTGGGCGGGGTCGATGAGCAGGCCGGGCTTGTAGGTGCCGAAGGTGACGGTCGCGTCGGCGCGTACGGCGGGGCCGCGCACCTCGCCGGTGTCGGCGTCGACGCCGCTGGGCAGGTCGACGGCGACCACGGTGCCGCGCACGGCCCGGGTCAGGCGCTCGGCGGCGGGCCGCAGGCCGCCCTTGCCGCCGATGCCGACGATCCCGTCGAGGACCAGGTCGGCCTGGGCCAGGGCTGCCTCGGTGTGGGGGGCGTCAGCCGGGAGCGCGCGGCCGCCCGCGGCCCGCAGCGCCCGCAGCCCGCCCGCGTGGGCGCGGTCGGGGGACAGCAGTACGGCCGTGACCCCGGCCCCGCGGCGGGCGAGGCGGGCCCCGGCGTAGAGGGCGTCGCCGCCGTTGTCGCCGCTGCCCACCAGGAGGGCCACCCGGGCCCCGTAGACGCGGCCCAGCAGCCCCGCGCAGGCGGCTGCCAGGCCCGCGGCCGCGCGCTGCATGAGCGCTCCTTGGGGCAGCCGCGCCATCAGGTCCCGCTCCGCGGCCCGTACGGTCTCGACGCTGTAGGCAATCCTCATGGCGACCAGTTTCCCGGACCTTGTCCTGAGCCGCCGAGCGCTCCGCCGGGTGCTCCGCACGGAAGCAGAACACTTCGTACGGAAGCACACGCTTCGCGCGCGCGGCGGGCCTGAGAGACTGACGCTGATGAACGAGACACCGATGCGTGCCCGTGCCGTGGTCGACCTGACCGCCCTGCGGGCCAATGTGCGCGCGCTGCGTGCGGCGGCCCCCGGGGCCGAGTTGATGGCCGTGGTCAAGTCGGACGCCTACGGCCACGGCGCGGTGCCGTGCGCGCGCGCCGCGCGCGAGGCGGGCGCGAGCTGGCTGGGTACGGCCATGCCCGAGGAGGCGCTGGCGCTGCGCGCCGCGGGTGACACGGGCCGGGTGCTGTGCTGGCTGTGGACGCCGGGTGGCCCGTGGCGGGAGGCGATCGAGGCGGACGTCGACGTGTCGCTGAGCGGGATGTGGGCGCTGCGGGAGGCCGTGGCCGCGGCCCGGGCGTGCGGCCGTACCGCGCGCGTCCAGCTGAAGGGGGACACGGGGCTCGGCCGCAACGGCTGCCCGCCCGAGGACTGGCCGGAACTCGTCGCCGCCGCGCGCGCCGCCGAGGCGGCGGGCACGGTCAAGGTGACCGGCGTGTGGTCGCACTTCGCGTGCGCGGACGAGCCGGGGCACCCCTCGATCGCCGCCCAGTTGGAGGCGTTCCGGGCGATGCTGGCGCAGGCGGAGGGGGCGGGGCTCCGCCCGGAGGTGCGGCACATCGCCAACTCACCGGCGACGCTGACCCTGCCCGAGTCGCACTTCGACCTGGTCAGGACCGGGATCGCGATGTACGGGATCTCGCCGAGCCCCGAGGTCGGCCATCCGGGCGACTTCGGGCTGCGGCCGGTGATGACGCTGGTCGCCTCGCTCGCCTCGGTGAAGCGGGTGCCGGGTGGACACGGCGTGTCGTACGGGCACCGCTATGTCACCCCGGGCCCGACCACGCTCGCGCTGGTGCCGGTGGGCTACGCGGACGGGATCCCGCGGCACGCCTCCGGGACCGGGCCGGTGCTGGTCGCGGGTAAGTGGCGGACGGTCGCGGGCACGGTGGCGATGGACCAGTTCGTGGTGGACCTCGGCGGGGACGCCGCGGCGGCGGGGGACGAGGCGGTGCTGTTCGGGCCCGGTGACCGGGGGGAGCCGACCGCGGAGGACTGGGCGCGGGCGGTCGGCACGATCGCGTACGAGATCGTCACGAGGATCGGGGCGCGCGTGCCGCGCGTTTATGTCGGTCGGGCTGAGGGCACAGGGAACTGACCATGGAAGGCGACAGCACGGCAGAGACGGCGGCACGGGTGGCGGCGGGGGCGACGGCCGTGGGGTGGCGCCGCGGCGCGGGGTTCGCGGGCGTCGCGATCGGCGTCGTCGCGGCCGGCGCGGCCGTGGGCGTGGGGCTCGAGCGGCTGACGGTGGGCCGCGGCGTACGGCGCAAGGCGCGGCTCGAGCTGGACGCCGCGGGTCCGTTCGGCACGCTGCGCGGCACCCCCGGTACGGCGACCGCCGACGACGGCACCGAGCTGCACTACGAGGTGGAGGAGATACAGCCGCAGGCGCCGGCGCGCCGCAAGCGGCTGTTCGGGCGGCGCGCACCCGCCCCGGTCACGGTGATTTTCAGCCATGGCTACTGTCTGGCTCAGGACTCCTGGCACTTTCAGCGGGCGGTGCTGCGCGGGGCGGTCCGCGCCGTCTTCTGGGACCAGCGCTGCCACGGCGGGTCCGCGCGCGGCTGTGCCCAGATGGAGGGCACCCAGGTCACCATCGACCAGCTCGGCCGCGATCTGAAGGCCGTGATCGACACGGCCGCGCCCGAGGGGCCGCTGGTGCTGGTGGGGCACTCCATGGGCGGCATGACGATGATGGCGCTGGCCGCGCAGTACCCGGAGCTGGTGAGGGAGCGGGTGATCGGCGCGGCGTTCGTGGGCACGTCGTCGGGCAAGCTCAGCGAGGTCAGCTTCGGTCTGCCGGTGATCGGGGTGAACGCGGTGCGGCGGCTGCTGCCGGGCCTGCTGAAGGCGCTGGGCTGGCAGGCGGAGCTGGTCGAGCGGGGGCGGCGGGCCACGGCCGATCTGTTCGCGGGCGTGATCAAGCGCTATTCGTTCGGGTCGAAGGATGTGGACCCGGGGGTCGCGCGGTTCGCGGAGCGGCTGATCGAGGCGACGCCGATCGATGTGGTCGCGGAGTTCTACCCGGCCTTCGTCGATCACGACAAGGCGGAGGCGCTGCCGGTCTTTGACGGCCTGCCGGTGCTGGTGCTGGCGGGCGACAAGGACCTCATCACCCCGATGGAGCACAGCGAGGCCATTGCCGAGGTGCTGCCCGGCGCGAGTCTGGTCATCGTCGAGGAGGCCGGGCACCTGGTGATGCTGGAGCACCCCGAAGTGGTGAACGGATTTCTGATCGACCTGCTGGCGCAGGCGGCCGGCACGGACACCCCGCGGGCCGCGTCCGGCGGGAGTAGCCAACGGCGCTCGGCGCGCGGGTAGCTCCCGGCGCGCGGGTGGCCGCCCCCGGCGTCGGCCCCGGGGCGGGGCCCGAGCCGTAACATCGGCGAGTATGAAGACCCCGCACGCCCCGCACAGCAACGACCCGTACGCCGCTGCCATGCGTATCGCCGTCACCTCCCCCGAGCAGATGCGGGACCTGGGGCGCAGGCTCGCCAAACTGCTGCGGCCCGGCGATCTGGTGCTGCTCACCGGCGAGCTCGGCGCGGGCAAGACGACGCTGACGCGTGGCCTGGGGGAGGGGCTCGGGGTGCGCGGCGCGGTCACCTCGCCGACGTTCGTGATCGCCCGCGTCCATCCGTCGCTGGGCGACGGCCCGCCGCTGGTGCATGTGGACGCCTACCGGCTGGGCGGGGGTCTGGACGAGATGGAGGACCTGGACCTCGACGTGTCGCTGCCGGAGTCGGTGATCGCGGTGGAGTGGGGTGAGGGGAAGGTCGAGGGGCTCTCGGAGGACCGGCTGCACGTCGTCATCGAGCGGGCGGTCGGGGAGGATGCCGCGGCCGCGCCCGAGGACGACGTACGGGGCGTGGTGGTGGCCGGAGTCGGGCCGCGCTGGGCGGGTGAGGACCTGGCGTCGCTGGCAGGCTGAGGTTCCGACAGGCCGTCGGCAAAATGTTGCGCGAGGGGCATCCCCCGTGGTCACATGGGAAGGGAGGGCAGGTTAGGTGTGCCTAAGTTGGCTGCCTGCTGTGCCTCCTTGACCGCCCCAGGACCCTCAGGAGGCATCCATGCCGTCCCAAGAGCCCGCTGCCGAGGCGGGCCGGCGCGATGACCGGTCCCCGACGATGAGGGAGCTGCTGGCGGCCTGCGCGGCGGCGAACGCGGTGTCGACACCGCCGCACGAGGAGCCGGCCGGGCCCGGGGAGTCCGCGGAGGACTCCGTGTGCGAGGGCGAGGGCGAGTGCGAGGGGGAGGACGAGCGGCGGCGCGACGCGGCGTAGGCCGTGCGCCGTCCCCCGGTGGCACGGGCGCCGATCAGGCGGCCGCCGTGGCGTTGGCGCCGTGTACCGCGGCTCGGTCGGGTAGGGCGACTGGGCCGGACGAGCGACTGGGTCAGGCGATGACGACGACCCTCGTGCCGGCCTGCGCGAACTCCCACATCGCCGTGGCGTCCGCGCGGCTCTCCCGGACGCCGCCGGTCTTCTTCGCCGCGCTCGGGTCGGGGGCCGAGCCGTCGACGGCCGCGCTGAAGCCGAACACGACTCCGTCTTCCGTGTCGAAGACGACGACGTGTTCGACCTGTACCCCGTCCGAGCCGATCGTGCTCGGGATCCGCGAGGTGACCTCGTACGTCCCCGGGGTCGGGCTTGCCGAGCTGGGGGAGACCTCGAAGGTGCGGGTCGGCTGCTCGTCGGCCCCCACCAGCCACACCCGCCGGTCCTTCAGCGCGTACACCACGCGCAGCCCGGTGCCGGAGTCGCCCGGCAGCGCGGTGGACTTCTTGTCGCCGTCCTTGCCCTTGCCCTTGGGCTTGGACTTGGAGTCGCCCGCCTGCGAATCGTGCCGGGAGTGGGAGGGGCGTTCCGCGGTGGCCGAGGCCTGGTAGGCGAGGAAGCCCACGCCGCCGAGCGCGGCGGCGGTGAGCGCGGCCACGACGGTCCCGGTGCTGCTCCTTGGCACGGCTTGCCACCCTCTCTTCAGGTCCGGATCTCCCTGTCGCCGCGGGCCGGGCCGCGAGGACCGCGGCGACCGTGGGACAGGGGGCAAGCCGACCGTAGCACCGGCGCGCGGGTGCGCACTGTCGTGCGCGCTCTGGCTCGCGCTCGGTCCGCGCTCCGGTTGCGCGCTCTCGCCCGCGCCACCGCTCCGGCACGGCCCCTTCGCGGGCGCCGTAGGCTGTCCTCGTGCTGTTGCTCGCGCTTGACACCGCTACCCCTGCCGTCACCGTCGCCCTGCACGACGGCACCGACGTCCTCGCCGAGGCGCGTCAGACCGACGCGCGACGCCACGGCGAGCTGCTGCTGCCCGCCGTCGACCGGGTGCTGGCCGAGGCGGGCGTCGCGCTCGGCGAGGTGACCGATCTGGTCGTGGGCGTGGGGCCCGGGCCGTACACCGGGCTGCGGGTCGGTCTGGTGACGGCGGCCACCTTCGGGGCGGCCCTCGGCGTCCCCGTGCACGGGCTGTGCACGCTCGACGGGATCGCGTACGCCGCCGGGCAGGCCGGTCTGGAGGGGCCCTTCGTCGTGGCCACGGACGCGCGGCGCAAGGAGGTCTACTGGGCGCGGTACGACGACGCCCGCACCCGCGTGACCGAGCCCGCCGTCGACCGGCCCGCGGACCTCGGCGAGAGGGTCGCCGGACTGCCGGCGGTCGGCGCGGGCGCCCTGCTCTACCCGGACGCCTTCGGGGACGTACCGGCCGGGATGCCCGAGCACCAGTCGGCGGGCGCGCTGGCGGCGTTGGCCGCCGAGAAGCTCGCGCGCGGCGAGGAACTGCTGCCCGACCGGCCGCTGTACCTGCGCCGCCCCGACGCCCAGGTGCCCGCCAACTACAAGGTGGTCACGCCCCGGTGACCCCCGCGACACCCCAGGCCCCGCCGGAGGTGCGCGAGATGCGCTGGTGGGACATCGAGCGCGTGCTGCGGCTCGAAGCGGACCTCTTCCCCGACGACGCCTGGTCGCCCGGCATGTTCTGGTCCGAGCTCGCCCATGCGCGTGGCCCGGCCGCCACCCGCCACTACGTGGTCGCGGAGACGGACGGCCGGCTGGTCGGCTACGCCGGGCTCGCCGCCGTCGACCGCACCGGGGACGTGCAGACCATCGCCGCCGCCCGCGACCACTGGGGCACCGGGCTCGGCGCCCGGCTGCTGGCGAACCTCGCCACGGCCGCCACCGCCTTCGAATGCCGCGAGGTGCTTCTGGAGGTGCGCGTCGACAATCTGCGCGCGCAGCGCCTCTACGAGCGCTTCGGCTTCGAGCCCATCGGGATCCGCAAGGGCTACTACCAGCCCGGGAACGTGGATGCGCTGGTCATGCGCCTGGCGCTGCCGGCGCCCGCCGCGCCGCACTCCGCACAGCGACAAGGCTCCGTACAAGGCTCCGTACAAAGCTCCGTACAAAGGTCCGTACAAGGCTCCGTACAAGGAACGAAGACCCATGGCTGACGAACCGCTCGTACTCGGCATCGAGACCTCCTGCGACGAGACCGGCGTCGGCATCGTCCGCGGCCACACCCTCCTCGCCGACGCCATCGCTTCCAGCGTCGACGAGCACGCCCGCTTCGGCGGCGTGGTCCCCGAGGTCGCCAGCCGGGCGCATCTGGAGGCGATGGTCCCGACCATCCAGCGGGCCCTGAAGGAGGCCGGGATCGCCCCCGGCGACCTAGATGGCATCGCGGTCACCGCCGGGCCCGGGCTCGCGGGCGCCCTGCTGGTCGGCGTCTCGGCCGCCAAGGCGTACGCGTACGCCTTGGGGAAGCCGCTCTACGGCGTCAACCACCTGGCCTCGCACATCTGCGTGGACCAGCTGGAGCACGGCCCGCTGCCCGAGCCGACGATGGCCCTGCTGGTGAGCGGCGGCCACTCCTCGCTGCTGCTCGCGCCCGACATCACCTCCGACGTCCGCCCGCTCGGCTCGACGATCGACGACGCGGCGGGCGAGGCGTTCGACAAGATCGCCCGCGTGCTGAACCTCGGCTTCCCGGGCGGCCCGGTCATCGACCGCATCGCGCGCGAGGGCGACCCGGACGCGATCGCCTTCCCGCGCGGGCTGACCGGCCCGCGCGACGCCGCGTACGACTTCTCCTTCTCCGGCCTCAAGACCGCCGTGGCCCGCTGGATCGAGGCCAAGCGGGCGGCGGGCGAGGACGTGCCGGTCGCCGATGTCTCGGCCTCCTTCCAGGAGGCCGTGGTCGACGTGCTGACCCGCAAGGCCGTACGGGCCTGCCGGGACGAGGGCGTCGACCATTTGATGATCGGCGGCGGCGTGGCCGCCAACTCCCGGCTGCGCGCCATGGCCGAGCGCCGCTGCGAGGACGCGGGCATCACGCTGCGCGTGCCCAGGCCCAAGTTGTGCACGGACAACGGCGCGATGGTCGCGGCGCTCGGCGCGGAGATGGTGGCGCGCGGGCGGGCCGCGTCGTCCTGGGGCCTGTCGGCGGACTCCTCGCTGCCGGTGACCGACCCGCACGTTCCGGCCCCCGCCGGGCACGACCACGAACACGTACCCCACCACGATCATGTGCACGAGCTGAGCCGGAAGAACCTCTACGCATGACCGTCGCCCTGATGTGGGAGGCGCGGGCCGTCGACGGCCGCGGCGAGCAGCTGCTGTCCTGGGCCCGCCGCCAGGAGCTCGACCCCGCGCCGCTGCGCCGCGAGACCTTCCGCGCCCCCGCGGACCGCGTGCTGGTCATCACCTGGTGGGACGCCCCGTACGAGGCCGACCTGCCCGAACTCCCCGAGCCCGGGGAGGACTTGGTGCGCCGGGCCGTGCACCGCTGGCGGTTCGAGTCGGTCGCGTCCGTCGGCTCCGTCGGCTCCGTCGCGTCTGCCGAGCCTGTCGCGCCCGTCGCGCCCGAGGCGTGAGCCGAGTGCCGGGCGCCAGCCTCCCGCCCCCGCCCGACCGCGCCGCCCATCTCGCCGAGCGGACGGAGGCGCTGCGGGAGCTGGTCCCCTCGTATCTGGCGCGGCGGCGGGCGCTGCTGCTTTGGCTGGCGGCGGGGCTGATCGCGCTGGGGTGGGCGGCGATCTGGGTGGGGTGCCGCTATGTGGCGATGGGCGATGTGGTCAGCGTCATGCTGGGCGCCTTCTGCCTGGCCGTGGCGGTGGGGCTCGTGGTGCCCTCGACGCTGGCCGTGGCCTCCGGCGTCCGTGAGGACCTGGAGGCGCGCGAACAGTTGCGCGCCTGGGCCGGGTCGGCGCGGGACCGGGACTCCCTGGCCCGGTGGCACTCCCCGGGCCGCGCTCTCTTCTGGTTGCTGCCGTCCCTTGTGCTGTGCTGCTTCGGCGCGGCCTCGGTGGCCGTGGCGGCCGCGGACGGCTCCGCCAGGGCCCTGGTGTTCGCTCTCGTCGCCGCGGGGACGGGAGGGCTGGGGATGGCCAAGTCGGTCGGCTACTACCGCCTGGTCAGCCGCGAACTCACCCCCGCGCCCGAAGAGCCCGAAGAGCCTGTAGAATCCGAAGGACGCGAAGAACCCGAAGGACCCGAAGTCTTCGAAGAGCCCGAAGTCTTCGAAGACGTCGAAGCGGCCCCAGCGGGCGATCGGCCGGACGACATGTCCTGAGCGCCCGGCCTCGGTGGGCGCCTCTCGGGGTGGGTCAGGCCGCGGGTTCCGGATCGTCGCGGCTGTCAGCGTCCCCCAGGGGCTTCAGCTCGTGCTGCCCCTCCGGTGACTTCTGGAGCGCCTGGAACCGCTGGAGCAGATCCAGGTACTGGGGGTCGGCGTCCGCCCCCTGCGCCTTCATCGCCTCCTCGACGGCGTTCAGCATCTGCCTGATCCGCACCGCGTCCATGCTCACATCGCGCTGCAGCTTCTTGTAGGCCGTGGCCGCGGGCCCCTTCCCGTCCTTGTCGACGGACTCGACCAGGAGGTTCAGACGCTTGATCTTCGTCTCGACGTAGCGCTGCGTCTCCTCCAGGTCTTTGATCAGGCTTGTCAGATCCTGATCCGATACGGACAGTTTTTCTTTGCCCATGCCCCCTGCCACCCTCTCATCCGCCCATTAGCGGGATGATCGTGCCATGGGCGGGGGCATGTCCGAAGGGCTACGTCGGCAATTGGACGCCCTCGGGCGGCTCGATGCCGAAGTCGGCCGTGAGTACCGCCAGCACCTCGGCCTCGTCGGCCAGTTCGCGCTGCTCGCGGGTGCCGTCGTGGCGCGTGTCGGTGAGCGTGCGCCCGATGAGCGCCAGGTGCCGGTCGGCGGCGGGCAACTGGGCGAAGAGGGTGTGCTGGAAGGGCGAGCGCGGGTTGGTCGCCACGTGCCAGTTGATGACCTCGAAGTCGGGGTGCTCGTAGGGCTCGCGGGTGAAGGCGTACTGGTCCTCCCATGCCCCGTCCAGGAAGGCCTGGAGCACCCACAGATCCTCGAGGCCCGGGTGCGGCTCGCGGACGAAGCGGTGGCGGCGGGGCCCGTCGCGGAACTCGATGTCCGCGACCAGCGGCACCGCCTCCAGCAGACCGCCGATGCTGCCGAAGCCGACGTCGGCCACGTACGGCCGCTCCTCGCCAGGGACCTCGACGAGCAGCAGCATGTGCGTACGGGGGCGGAGGGCGCCCCGGGCGCCGACGCGGACCCGGGCGGCCAGGCGCGTGACAGTGAAGCCGAAGGCCCTCAGGGCGGCGGTGAGCAGCGTGTTCTGCTCGTAGCAGTAGCCGCCGCGCCGGCCGCGGACCAGCTTGGCCTCCAGGTCGGGGAGGGCGAGCGAGGGCGCCGAGCCGAGCAGGGGGTCGAGGTTCTCGAACGGGATGGACGTCACATGCGCGAAGGTCAGCGTGCGCAGGGCCGCGGCGCTCGGGCGGCGCCCGCCCGACCAGCCGATGCGGGCGAGATAGGCGTCGAGGTCCAGCCGGGGTGGGGTCGGGGCGTCGGTCGTGTCGGTCATGACGATCAACGTAACGGTGCCTGGGCGGGCGGGCGTCCGGCCCGGGAGGCAGCGGGCCTGGTCCGGTGGGCGTAGGGCTTACGACCGCCCTTGTCCCGCGTCTTCGTGCGGGCGGCCGAGCAGCCCGGCCACGAGGGCGCGCAGCTCGTCCGCGACGTCGTACGCGTCGGTGATGGCCTGCCAGCGCCCGGCCAGCGCGGACAGCCGCGGCAGCTCGGACGCGTCCACCTCGGAGAGCATGTCGGGGAAGTGGGGCCGCCGTTCCGGGTCCTCGGAGCGGCCGGCGAGGGCCGCCTGGAAGGTGAGCGTGCCCAGGACGTAGTGCCACAGGGTGCGGTAGGCGTGCACGGCCCGGCGCTCGCTCAGCCCGCAGGCCATGGCCGAGTCGACGATCTCCTCGACCATCCACAGCGCGTGCCGGTCGGTGAGCTCGCCGAGGCTGAGCACCTCCACCGCCCATGGCAGCTCCCGCAGCGCGTCGTACATGTGCCGGGCCGCCACATACACCCGCTCGCGCGGCTCCTCGGGCAGCTCGGGGCGGGGGAGCGTCTTGGAGACGCCGGTCAGGACGAGGACCAGCAGCTCGTCCTTGTCGCGGACGTGGCGGTAGAGGGCCATCGGCGTGGAGCCGACCTCCTTGGCCAGCCGCCGCATCGACAGGGCCGCCGTGCCCTCCTCTTCGAGGATGCGGCGCGCGGTGCCGACGATCGTCTCCAGCTCCAGACGGCGGGGCCGTCCGCCGCCCCGCTTGCCCTCGGCGCGCGCCCCGCCTGTGCCACCCGCTGTGTCACCCGTCTCGCTCGTCACCGCCTCATTGTCCACCGGAGGCCTCGCCCTCCGAGTTTGTGTACGCGTATACTAACTCCCTGACCTTGGGGGACCGAGACGGAGGCAGATCATGAACGACCGTGCGGGACACACCCGCCTGGTGCTTGCGGTGGCGCTCACCGTGCAGTTCGTCGTGGCTCTGGACATGTCGGTGGTCAATGTCGCGCTGCCAGATATGCGCGAGGACCTCGGCTTCGCGCCCGACGCCCTGCTGTGGGTCGTCAACGCCTACGCGCTCGCCTTCGGCGGGCTGTTGATGCTCGGCGGGCGGCTCGCCGACATCGTCGGCAGGCGGACGACGCTCATGGGCGGGCTCGCGCTCTTCGGCGCCGCCAGCCTCGGCGGCGGCCTGGTCGGGTCGCCGGGCGGGCTGATAGCCGCCCGCGCCGTCCAGGGCGTCGGCGCGGCCGCGCTCGCTCCGGTGGCCTTCACGCTGATCACCGTCACCTTCCCGGCGGGGCCCGCGCGGTCCCGGGCGCTGGGGCTGTGGGGGATGGCCGCGGCGGCGGGCGGCGCGGTCGGGGTGCTGGTGGGCGGCCTGTTCACCGAGTGGGCGGGCTGGCGGTCCGTCCTGCTGATCAACGTGCCGATCGTGGTCCTCGTACTGGCGGCGGCGCGGGCCGCGGTGGAGCGCGACCGGCGCGAGGGCCCGCGGCCCCGGCTCGATGTCGCCGGCGCGCTCCTGGTCACCGGAGGCATGACGGCGCTGGTGCTGGCGCTCGTACGGACCCAGACATACGCGTGGGGCTCGGCGACGACGCTGGGCACGCTGGGCGCGGCGCTGCTGCTGCTGGCCGCGTTCGTGGTGGTCGAGCGGCGGGTGGAGGGGCCGCTGCTGCGGATCGGGCTGCTGGGGCGGCGGCCGGTGCTGGCCGGGAACCTCTTCGTCCTGCTGCTCTTCTCGGGCCAGTTCGGGGCCTTCTACTTCGCCTCGCTGTACATGCAGCAGATTCTCGGGTACGGGTCGATCGCGACCGGGGCCGCGTTTCTGCCCTTCTGTGCCGGCAACGTGATCGGCGCGCTCGTCGCCACCCGCGCCGTGGCCCGGCTCGGCGTGCGGCCGCTGCTGATCGGGGGCGGGCTGCTGGGGGCGGCCGGGATGGGCTGGTTCGGGCTGGCGATCGGCGTGGACAGCGGCTTCGCCGACTCGGTGCTCGGCCCGTCGCTGGTCGCGAGCATCGGCATCGGCCTGTGTGTCGTCCCGCTCGGGACCGCGGCCACGACGGGCGTGCCGGCACAGGAGCTGGGCATGGCCTCGGGCCTGGTCAACAGCTCGCGGCAGATCGGCGGTTCGCTGGGTCTCGCGGTGCTGGCGACGGTGGCCGCGCACGCGGCGGGCGGTGACGATCCACGGTCCCTCGCGAGGGGCTACGCCACGGCCTTCGGGGTGGCGGGCGCGCTGCTGGCCGTGGCCGCGCTGAGCGCGGCGCTGCTGCTTCCGGGACGGGCGCGGGGCGCGGTTGCGGCGGTGGGTGCTTCCGCGGCGCCGGGTGCGTCCGGTGTCCCGGGCGGCGACGGCGGCGAGGTCACGGCGGCGTCATCGGTGAGGGCAGAGAGTCGAACTCGCCGGCCTTGATGCCGACGAGGAGCGATCCGAGCTTCGCGGGGGTGGTGGTCACGACTCTGTCGGGGTCATCGCTCTCGCGGAGCGCTATGTCGTCTCCTATGGAGGCGACCTCGACGCAGGCGTCTCCTTCGCCCTGGCCGGAGTAGGAGGACTTCTGCCAGTTGATGGTGCACATTCCCTTTGCCTGTTGCCTTCATCTGCCTGTTGCCTTCATCAAAAGCGCCGCACGACGGCGCGTACGAGGTCGCGCGACTCCTCGACGGGCAGAGCCACCTCCACCGTGCGGTCCAGGACCCCTCGGTACTTCCGCAGCTGGGACTCCGCGTCCAGGAACATCGAGCCGAGTGCCGAGTCGAACTGCACGGTGTCCAGCTGCGGCACGGGCCCCGAGGCGTAGGTGACCGTCGAGCCGGCGACCGGGAATCCGTCCGTGACGAGCGGGATGACGCGTACGGTGACGTTCTCGCGCTCCGACGCCTCCAGCAGCCGCTCCAGCTGGGCCTTCAGGACCCGCGCCCCGCCGAACCGGGTGTGCAGGGCGGCCTCGTGGATGACGAAGGTGCACGGCGGAGGGGCGTCCCGGTCCAGGATGTCCCGGCGCTTCATCCGGTGGGACAGCCTGCGGCGCAGCTCCGGCGGTGACCACGGGGGCACGGCCTGGCCCATCACCGCCTGCGCGTACTCCTCCGTCTGCAGCAGTCCCGGGATGTGGATGAGACCGACTACGCGCAGGCTCGCCGCGTAGTACTCCATTTCGGCCAGGTCGAGTCCGCCGGTGGCGATCAGGCCCCGGTACTCCTCCCACCAACCGCCCTTGCGCTCATGGGTCATGGCGGCGAGCGCGTCGATATACGCGCTGTCCGGGCAGGCGTAGATGGCGGCGAGGGTGCGGACGCGCTCCTCGCTCACCCCGAACCGGGCCAGCTCCAGATTGGTGATGTGGGTCCGGTTGATGCCGAGCCGGTCGGCGGCCTCCTGGATGCTGAGGCCCGCGTCCTCCCGCATCCTGCGCAGCTCGGTGCCCAACCGCTGTTGACGGGCGGTCGGGGCGGTCCTGGGTGGCATGTCCCTCCCATACGTGTCACCCTCGCGGGCTATTTGTCGGGGAAATTCAACGAATCCGTAGCACTTGTTTGCAGCCCTGTCCTACGGTAGGTGGCGTCACCGCTACGAAGCGTTGATCATCGTAACGGTACGCGTACCAACGGCCCCGTCGCAGGGAGTTGACATTGGGACCCGACCACGAGCCCGACGACAGCCCTGCGGGCAGTTCGCCCTCCCCCGGCCCCGAAGAGCCGTACGTGTACACGCTCCAGAGCACCCGCCGGGCCACCTCCCCCAAGATCTGCCGGGACTTCGTCGCCTGCGTGCTGAACTCCGTGGGCCATGAAGACCTCGTCGAGACCGCGACCGCCTGCACCTCGGAGCTGGCCACCAACGCCTATCTGCACGCCGAGGGCGACTCCCTGATGCTGCGCGTGATGATCGAGCAGCCCCGTCTGCGCATCAGCGTGTACGACGCGAGCACCGAGCTCCCCACCGGCGCGTACCTCCCGGAGGGCGACCGGATGTACGGGCGCGGCCTGGGGGTGGTCGCGGCGCTGGCCGACGAGTGGGGGACGGCGGACGGGGACCCGACGGGGATGTACGCCAAGGGCGTCTGGTTCGAGCTGAGGACCATAAAGACACTGAAGGCGCTGAAGGCCGGTGGCGGGGGCGGGGAACGGGCCTGAGGGGCCCTCGGCGGCCGTCAGCGGCCCTGCGCGGCCCTGTGCGGCCGTCGCAGCGCCCTGTGCGGCCCCCAGCGGCCCTGAGCCGGGCCGGGAGGCCCTAAGCCTGCGCCGGGTGCCCCAGGAGCATCGTCGGGGCGCCGCTCACCCGGGTGAGGAAGACCGTGCAGGAATTCACCCCTTCGAGGCGGAGCTTCTTCCGCAGCTCCTCGGGCTCGACGGCCGAGCCCCGCTTCTTCACCGTCAGGACGCCGACCTTGCGCTCGCGCAGCAGCGCCTTGAGCTTCTTGAGGTTGAAGGGCAGCACATCCGTGATCTCGTACGCGGTGGCGTAGGGCGTCGGGCGCAGATCGTCCGCCGTGACGTAGGCGATCGTCGGGTCGATGAGGCGGCCGCCGATCCGGGCGGCGACGTCCGCGACCAGGTGCGCGCGGATCACCGCGCCGTCCGGCTCGTACAGCCAGCGGCCCACCAGTCCCGGCTCGGGGTCCGGCAGCAGCCGGGTGCCGAGGAGGGAGTGGCGGTCGGGGAGCAGCGTGGCGCGGCGCATGCCCGGGCGGGTGGTGCCGAACCACAGCAGGGCCTCCTTCACATCGCCGTGGTCCGAGATCCACTCGGCCTCGGCGTCCGCGGGGACCGCGTCGTGCGGGATGCCCGGGGCGACCTTGAGGGCGGCGTGCGGGGCGGTGCGGGCGGCCCGGACGGCCCAGGACAGCGGCGGGGAGTACGCCTCGGGGTCGAAGACGCGGCCGCGGCCGCCGCGCCGGGCGGGGTCCACGAAGATCGCGTCGTACGGGGAGGTGTCGATCTCGGCGACGTCCGCGTGGCGCACCTCGATGAGGTCGGCGAGGCCCAGGATCTCGGCGTTGGCCCGGACCACCGCGCAGGTCAGCGGGTCCCGGTCGACGGCCAGGACGGGGATGCCCGCGCGGGCCAGCGCGACCGCGTCGCCGCCGATGCCGCAGCACAGGTCGGCCACTCGGCGCACACCGAGCTCGACGAGGCGGTCGGCCCGGTAGGCGGCGACGGAGGCGCGGGTGGCCTGTTCCACGCCGTTCGGCGTGAAGTACATGCGGTGGGCGTCGTCGGCGCCGAACTTCGCGGCCGCGCGCTGCCTCAGCCGCGCCTGGGTGAGGGCCGCCGAGACCAGCTCAGCGGGGTGGTCGCGGCGCAGCCGGGTCGCCGTGGCGAGCTCCCGCACCGGGTCGTAGTCCTGGAGCTCGCGGAGCAGCACCTGCCCTTCGTCGCGGAGCAGTGAGTCGAAGGCGTCAACGTCCACGTCGCCCATTCTCCTCGCTCCAGCGAGCGCGTTCGCGCCACCCGGCCGAAGATCGCTTATGTGATGATGATCAAGACTGGCCTTTCGAGGTGTCTCGTGTTGGTCGCGGCCGCGGCTCTGCTCGCGGGCTGCTCGGACATGGACGGAGCCGGTGCCGGGACGGCTGCGCGGGTGGACAAGGGCTCGGGCAGCGCCGCCGCATCGTCTGCGCCGTCGTTCATGTCGTCTTCCGGGGCCGGGGCCGGGGCCCATGCCCCGGGCGCGCACCACGGCTCGCCCCAGGCGCCGGGGCCGGGATCGGGTTCCGCGTCCGGTCCGGGTGCGGCCTCCGGCCTGCCCTCGCCCCCCGCCCCGGCTCCGGACGGCTACCGCCGCTGGGGGCTCGACGGGCCGCTGGAGACGGCGCCGCCGCCCTCGGCCAAACCGGCCCTCGTGCCGCCGGCGGCGGGCGCGCCCGCCGGGCCGCCGATCATCGACCATGTGCCGACCGACGACCCGGTCGTCTTCGTGACCATCGACGACGGCGCCGAGAAGGACCCGGCCTTTTTGCAGCAGGCCCATGACCTGGGGCTGCCGTTCACCGGCTTCCTGACGGACGACGTGGTGGCCGGCGGCTACGGCTACTTCGAGCAGCTGCGCCGGCTCGGCAACGGGATGCAGAACCACACGCTCACCCATGTGAGGCTGCCCGGTCTGGAGTACGAGCGACAGGTCCACGAGATCTGCGGCCAGCAGGAGATCCTCACCCGGCAGTTCGGCGCCCAGCCGTATCTCTTCCGCCCGCCGTACGGGGCGCTGGATGACGACACCGTGCGCGCGGCGGCGGCCTGCGGGGTGCGGGCGCTCGTGATGTGGTCGGCTGAGATGAAGGCCGGCGGGCTGGAGTACGCGTCCGGCGACCGGCTGCACTCCGGCGACATCGTGCTGGCCCACTTCCGCGGCCCCGCCCAGCAGGAGGGGCGGACGATGACCGATGTGATGACCTCGCTGCTGCGGGAGATCCAGGCGCAGGGCTTCGCCGTGGCCCGGCTGGAGGACTACCTCTGAGGGGCGCCGGCCGGTGCGGTTCGCCGGGCCGACGGGGCGCCGCGGCACCCTGTCGCTTGGCACTCTGGTTGACTGAGTGCTAACCGCGTCATAATGTCGTGGCTGGCACTCGGCATCGTGGAGTGCCAAACACAGCGACGGGCAGGTCCGGCACCCGCGACGACGGATCCACCTGGTCGCCACCTCAGACAGTTAACCCCGTGAGATCTCCGAAGGGGGAGGTCGGATCGTGACGACCGCCAGCTCCAAGGTTGCCATCAAGCCGCTCGAGGACCGCATTGTGGTCCAGCCGCTCGACGCCGAGCAGACCACGGCCTCTGGCCTGGTTATTCCGGACACTGCCAAGGAGAAGCCCCAGGAGGGCGTCGTCCTGGCCGTGGGCCCGGGCCGCTTCGAAGACGGCAACCGTCTCCCGCTCGACGTCTCCGTCGGCGACGTCGTGCTCTACAGCAAGTACGGCGGTACCGAGGTGAAGTACAACGGCGAGGAGTACCTCGTCCTCTCGGCTCGCGACGTTCTCGCGATCATCGAGAAGTAAGTCACCGAAGTTTGCCTGTGAGCCGCGCCCCGGTCCCCCTGTCCATACCGGGGTCGGGGCGCGGTTCGTTTGAGAGGACATACGCAACCCATGGCGAAGATCCTGAAGTTTGACGAGGACGCCCGTCGCGCCCTTGAGCGTGGCGTCAACAAGCTTGCCGACACCGTCAAGGTGACGATCGGCCCCAAGGGCCGCAACGTCGTCATCGACAAGAAGTTCGGCGCTCCGACCATCACCAACGACGGTGTCACCATCGCTCGTGAGGTCGAGGTCGAGGACCCGTACGAGAACCTGGGCGCCCAGCTCGTCAAGGAGGTGGCGACCAAGACCAACGACATCGCGGGTGACGGCACCACCACCGCCACCGTGCTGGCCCAGGCCCTGGTCCGCGAGGGCCTGCGGAACGTGGCCGCCGGCGCCTCCCCGGCCGCCCTGAAGAAGGGCATCGACGCGGCCGTCAAGGCCGTCTCCGACGAGCTGCTGGCCACCGCCCGCCCGATCGACTCCAAGAGCGACATCGCCGCCGTGGCCGCGCTGTCCGCTCAGGACAAGCAGGTCGGCGAGCTCATCGCCGAGGCGATGGACAAGGTCGGCAAGGACGGTGTGATCACCGTCGAGGAGTCCAACACCTTCGGTCTGGAGCTGGACTTCACCGAGGGTATGGCCTTCGACAAGGGCTACCTGTCTCCGTACATGGTCACCGACCAGGAGCGGATGGAGGCCGTCCTCGAGGACCCGTACATCCTGATCCACCAGGGCAAGATCTCCTCGATCCAGGACCTGCTGCCGCTGCTGGAGAAGATCATCCAGGGTGGCAACAAGCCGCTGCTGATCATCGCCGAGGACGTGGAGGGCGAGGCCCTGTCCACCCTCGTCGTCAACAAGATCCGCGGCACCTTCAACGCCGTCGCGGTGAAGGCCCCCGGCTTCGGCGACCGCCGCAAGGCGATGCTCGGCGACATGGCCGCGCTCACCGGCGCCACCGTGGTCGCCGAGGAGGTCGGCCTCAAGCTCGACCAGGTCGGCCTGGACGTGCTGGGCACCGCCCGCCGCGTGACCGTCACCAAGGACGACACCACCCTCGTCGACGGCGGCGGCAACTCCGAGGACGTGGTCGGCCGGATCAACCAGATCAAGGCCGAGATCGAGGCCACGGACTCCGACTGGGACCGCGAGAAGCTCCAGGAGCGGCTCGCCAAGCTGGCCGGCGGCGTGTGCGTGATCCGCGTCGGCGCCGCCACCGAGGTGGAGCTGAAGGAGAAGAAGCAC
Source organism: Streptomyces sp. LZ34 (assembly GCF_053890475.1). NCBI lineage: Bacteria > Bacillati > Actinomycetota > Actinomycetes > Kitasatosporales > Streptomycetaceae > Streptomyces > Streptomyces sp. LZ34. The sequence goes on along the minus strand of NZ_CM132680.1, from coordinate 5,688,347 downwards.
CGTCTGGAGGACGCCATCTCCGCGACCCGCGCCGCGGTCGAGGAGGGCATCGTCTCCGGTGGTGGCTCCGCGCTCGTCCACGCCGTCAAGGTGCTGGAGGACAACCTCGGCAAGGACGGCGACGAGGCCACCGGTGTCGCGGTCGTCCGCCGCGCCGCGGTCGAGCCGCTGCGCTGGATCGCCGAGAACGCGGGCCTTGAGGGCTACGTCATCACCTCCAAGGTGGCCGAGCTCGAGAAGGGCCACGGCTACAACGCGGCGACCGACGAGTACGGCGACCTGGTGAAGGCCGGCGTCATCGACCCGGTCAAGGTCACCCGCTCCGCCCTGGAGAACGCGGCGTCCATCGCCTCCCTGCTGCTCACCACCGAGACGCTGGTGGTCGAGAAGCCGGCCGAGGACGAGGCGGAGGCCGCGGGCCACAGCCACGGTCACTCGCACTGACGCGCCCACCGCGCACTCACGTCAGGCGCGGTCACCCCCTCGCGGGGGTGACCGCGCCTCACGCGTTCCAGGGGCCTTCCGGGGCGGCGGGGCGGCCCTCCGGGGCGGCGGCCGGGGCCCGGGGGGTCAGCGTCCCTTGGGCTGCCCCTTGGCGTTTCCCTTGGGGGGCCGCCCCACGTTCGACGAGACGACAGAGACCGCCGCCCGCGGCGCCAGCTTCGCCAGCCCCGTCATGGCCTTGTACCGCGGATCGGGGATCGACAGCGCCTTGCCCCGCGCGAAGTCCTTGAGCGCCGCCGTCACCAGCTTGTCCGCGTCCAGCCACATCCAGCTCGGCACGCTGTCCGGCTTGATCCCGGCCCGCGCGTGGAACTCGGTCCGTACGAACCCGGGGCACAGCGCCATCAGCCGCACCCCCGAGCTCGCCAGGTCCTTCGCCGCGCCCTGCGTGAACTGCACGACCCAGGCCTTGCTGGCCCCGTATGTGCCGCGCGGAAAGAACGCCGCGATCGAGGCGACGTTGATCACCCCGCCGCGCCCCCGGGCCCGCATGGTCTCGGACGCGGCGGTGGTGAGCCGCAGGACGGCCTCGCAGTGCACCTTCATCATCCGCAGCTCGTCGGCCAGGGACACCTCGAGATAGCGGCCCTTGTTGCCGAAGCCGGCGTTGTTGACGAGCAGATCGATCGGGTGCTTGCGGTCGCCGAGGCGCGCCTCGACCGCCGCGATGCCGTCATCCTCGGCCAGGTCGGCCCGCAGCACGTCCGCCTCCACCCCGTGGCGGTCATGGAGGTCGGCGGCCTGTTCGCGCAGCCGCTTCTCGTCCCGCGCCACCAGCACCAGATTGTGGCCGTCCGCCGCGAGCCGGCTCGCGAAGGCGGCGCCGATGCCCGCCGTGGTTCCCGTAATCAACGCAGTCGTCATACGCGCACGTTAGCGGCCACGGCGGGGGTCGGAGCGCACTCGTCCGGATCAGTTCTCCGGCGGGATGGAAAGTGTTCCGATATACGAGAGCGCGGTCTCCCGCGCCTCGGGGCGGAGCGCGTCGCCCGCCGCGAGCACCCGCGGCAGCAGGGCGCGTTCGGTCGTGGTGGCACGGAAGAGGAGGCCCACGGTCACTTCGTGGTCGGGCCGGTGCACGATCTCGACCGGGTCCCCGGCGCGGATCTCGCCCGGTTCGAGAACCCGCAGATAGGCGCCGGGCACGGCGGCCCGGGTGAATCGCTTCACCCAGCGCTCCTCGCCCAGCCAGCCCGCGAAGGTCCGGCACGGGATGCGTGGGGAGGTGACTTCGAGCAGCAACTCGGGGCCGATCCGCCAGCGCTCGCCGATCCGGGCGCCGGTCACGTCGAGGCCGCGGGTGGTGAGGTTCTCGCCGAAGACGCCGTTCGACAGCTCGCGGCCCAGCTCGCGCTCCCAGGCGTCGAGGTCCTCGCGCGCGTAGGCGTACACCGCCTGGTCGTTCCCGCCGTGGTGGCGGAGGTCGCTGACCGTGTCGCCGACGAGTCCGCTCGCGGCCTCGCCCTTGGGGCCCGGGGCCATCACCCGCACCGGCCCGTCGGCCGGGCGCTTGTCGATGCCGGTGCCGCCGGAGGGGGCGTCGGTGTACTCGACCGGCTTCAGACGGCCGAGGTTGACGGTGAGCACGGTCAGCGGGTGCGAGGGCCCGGCCTCGGAGATACGGGTCATGGCGGCACGCTAAAGGGCCGCGATGGCGCGGCTCAAAGGTTCGAAGTTTTGGACGTTCGGATGTTCGGATGTTCGGGCGTTCAAAGCGCCAACGCGATATTCCAGATCGTATCCAAGGATCGCTTATGCTCGAAGCATGATCGAGCCTCGTCATCTGAGGGTGCTGCGCGCCGTGGCCGCCACGGGATCCTTCTCCGCGGCCGCCCGTGAGCTGGGCTGCACCCAGCCCGCCGTCAGCCAGCAGATGAAGGCCCTCGAACAGTCCACGGGCACGCCGCTGCTGATCCGTACGGGCCGGGAGATGCGGCTGACGCAGGCCGGCGAGGCGCTGGTGCGGCACGCGGCGGGGATCCTGGCCGGGCTGACCGCCGCCGAGGAGGAGGTCGCCGCGATCGCCGGGCTGCGGGCCGGCCGGGTGCGGCTGGCGTCCTTCCCCAGCGGCAGCTCGACGCTCGTGCCGACCGCGCTCGCCGAGCTGCGCTCGGCCTACCCGGGGACCCGGGTCTCGCTGGTGGAGGCCGAGCCGCCGCGCTCGGTGGAGATGCTGCGCGCGGGCGACTGCGAGATCGCCGTGGCCTTCCGCTACCCGGAGGTCGAGCCGGCCGTGCCGGGCGCGGAGCCGGCGGCCGACGCGGAGGGGCTGACCACCGCGGCCGAGGGCCAGTGGGGCAAGGACGACCTGGTCGTGCGGCCGCTGCTGAGCGACCGGCTGGTCGGCGTGGTGCCCGAGGCGCACCGGCTGGCGGGGGCCGGGGCGGTGGGCATCGGGGAGCTGGCCGAGGAGCCGTGGATCGCGGGATGCCCGCGCTGCCGCAGGCATCTGGTGGAGGTGTGCGAGGCGGCGGGCTTCACACCCCGGATCGACTTCGCGACGGACGACTATCCGGCGGTGATCGGGCTGGTGGCGGCCGGGCTCGGGGTGGCGGTGCTGCCGGAGCTGGCGCTGGAGTCCGTACGGGCCAAGGGGACCGCGAGGGTGGAGGTGGAGCCGGCCGTGCGGCGGGAGGTCGTCGCGCTCACCCTGCCGGACCTCGCGCGGGTCCCGGCGGTGGCGGCGACGCTGGAGCGGCTGGAGTCGGCGGCGCGAGGCGAACCACGGCCGTGACGGGCGGCTGAACGGGCCCCAGAGGCGTCTGGAGTCATCCAGAGGCGTCCAGGGGGGCGGCCTTCAGCGGCGGCCGCCGGGGCTCACGGTCGGTGCTGATACGTTTCTTCAGTAATGCGGTGATCGCGGGCGCGATCAGGCGCCGGGGGCTCCGGCGCCCGAGGTGGCGACGGCCCGGTGGCGTGCCCGCCCCATGAGCTCCTCGCGCTCGTCCTCGGTCAGCCCGCCCCACACGCCGTACGGCTCACGAACCGCCAGCGCGTGCGCCGCGCACTCCGCGCGTACGGGGCATCGCATGCACACCTCTTTGGCTGACATCTCGCGTGCGCTGCGGGCAGCGCCGCGCTCGCCCTCCGGGTGGAAGAAGAGCGAGCTGTCGACCCCGCGACACGCGGCCAGCAGCTGCCAGTCCCACAGGTCGGCGTTCGGACCGGGAAGACGGGAGAAATCTGCCATTGCCTTATCTCCTCGAAGCGATCTGGTGCGGACGCTGCGTCCTGGGTCGTACACCTACTGTGTAAGTAGATGTAAATATGACTCATTGCGAATCTAGCCACAGAGACCGGCAAATTGGAAGCAAGGTCGCCAAATGCCATCGAAGAGGGCGGAAGTCGGGGTAAGGCGCGGCGGGCGCGATGAAGCAGCTCTGTGTCCGTTCCCTCACGTAGAGTGTCGAAGGTGGCCGCCGGACCCCGTAACTCTTTCGGGTGACCGTCGTTGAGAGTGCGGAGGCGGTTGATGGGTAAAGCTCTCGGACGGATGTCCGAGGCTGTCAATCGCACAGGTGACGATATGTACCAGCCTGGAGGCTCAAGGTGACGCGCATCAGCTGCGGAGGGCGGTCATGACATCCGTCCTCGTCTGCGACGACTCCCCGCTTGCCCGAGAGGCGCTGCGCCGTGCGGTGGCGACCGTGCCCGGCGTCGAGCGTGTGACGACGGCGGCCAACGGCGAGGAAGTCCTCCGCCGCTGGGGGGCCGACCGTTCGGATCTGATTCTGATGGACGTGCGGATGCCCGGCCTCGGTGGTGTCGAGACCGTGCGGCGGCTGCTCTCGGCCGACCCCGGCGCCCGGATCATCATGCTCACGGTCGCCGAGGACCTGGACGGCGTCGCGCTGGCCGTGGCCGCCGGCGCCCGTGGCTATCTGCACAAGGACGCCTCGCGCGCCGAGCTGCGCGCCACCGTGACCCAGGCGCTGGCCGACCCGACCTGGCGGCTGGCGCCGCGCCGGCTGCGCTCCGCCGAGATGGGCGCGGCGCCCACGCTCACCGCCCGCGAGATCCAGGTGCTGGAGGGCATGAGCCACGGCCGGTCCAATGCGGAGATCGGCCGTGAGCTGTTCCTCTCCGAGGACACCGTCAAGACGCACGCCCGGCGGCTGTTCAAGAAACTCGGCGCCTCGGACCGGGCACACGCGGTGGCGCTCGGCTTCCGCTGGGGTCTGGTCCGATAGGCCCAGCCTCCCGGCCGGGGGCACCTCCCAGCGGTAGCTGGGGCAGAAGCGAGCCCAAAAAAGGGGGCCGACGGTCCCCGCCCGTCGGGTGGCGGGCGGGGCGATGGGCGGCGGCTTATGTTGGTTCGCCGGGCGATGCCGCATCCTTGAAGGTGTGGAGTTCCTCGGGGACATGTCGGTCGGGCGTGAGGGGAGAGCGCAGGACGTGACGACGACAGCCGGCGCACCTGCTCATAACGCTTCAGCGCACAACTACGGACGCGGTGCCGCGGAACCCTCGGCGCCAAGGCACCATGGACGGATGCGCGACGACGAGACCCAGGGGTCCCCGAAGGCCGGCGGCCCCGGGACCCAAGGGGCCATCGGCGCCCTTGTCCGGCGTGCCGCAGAGGGGGACGAGCGGGCCACCCACGATCTGCTCGCCCATGTGCATCCGCTCGCCCTGCGCTATTGCCGCACGCGGCTGTCGCGGCTGCCGGGCGATGCCCGCCATTTCGTGGACGACCTGGCGCAGGAGGTCTGCCTCGCGGTGCTGTGCGCGCTGCCGCGCTACCGCGACACCGGCAGGCCCTTCGAGGCGTTCGTCGTGGCCATCGCCGCGCACAAGGTCGCCGATCTGCAGCGGGCGGCCATGCGCCACCCGGGCAGCACGGCCGTGCCCTCGGACGAGATGCCGGAGCAGCCGGACGACTCGCTCGGCCCCGAGGAGCAGGCGCTGCTCAGCAGCGACGCCGAGTGGGCCAAGAAGCTGCTGGCGAACCTTCCGGAGCACCAGCGCGAGCTGGTGCTGCTGCGGGTCGCGGTCGGGCTGACGGCGGAGGAGACCGGGCAGATGCTCGGGATGTCGCCGGGCGCGGTGCGAGTGGCCCAGCACCGGGCCCTGAGCAGGCTGCGGGCGCTCGCCGAGCAGTAGTTTCCGCAGGCCCCGGGGTTTTCCACAGGGCGGAATGGGACACCTGTCGCGCCCGTTAGCATGGGAGTCCGCGCTGGGGCAAGACCATTGGAAGGGTGTCATGACTGTCAACGTCGACGGAGTGCCTGAGAAATTCGCGATGCTCGGGCTGACGTACGACGATGTGCTGCTGCTGCCGGGCGCCTCCGAGGTGCTGCCGAACGCGGTCGACACCTCGTCCAGGGTCTCGCGGAACGTCCGGGTCAACGTGCCGTTGCTGTCCGCCGCCATGGACAAGGTCACCGAGTCCCGGATGGCCATCGCCATGGCCCGCCAGGGCGGCGCCGGCGTGCTGCATCGCAATCTGTCGATCGAGGACCAGGCCAACCAGGTCGACCTGGTCAAGCGGTCCGAGTCCGGCATGGTGTCGGACCCGATCACGGTCCGGCCGGACGCGACGCTGGCCGAGGCGGACGCCCTGTGCGGAAAGTTCCGGATCAGCGGCGTCCCGGTGACGGACGCGGCGGGCAAGCTGCTCGGCATCGTCACCAACCGTGACATGGCCTTCGAGACGGACCGGGGCCGCCAGGTCCGCGAGGTCATGACCCCGATGCCGCTGGTCACCGGCAAGGTCGGGATCTCCGGCGAGGACGCGATGCAGCTGCTGCGCCGCCACAAGATCGAGAAGCTTCCGCTGGTCGACGACGCGGGCGTGCTCAAGGGCCTGATCACCGTCAAGGACTTCGTGAAGGCCGAGAAGTATCCGCACGCGGCCAAGGACGCCGGCGGGCGGCTGATCGTCGGCGCGGCGGTCGGCGTCGGGGACGAGTCGTACGACCGGGCGCAGGCGCTGGTCGGGGCCGGGGTGGACTTCCTCGTGGTCGACAGCGCCCATGGCCACAGCCGGGGCATCCTCGACATGATCGCCAAGCTGAAGTCCAACATCACGGTCGATGTGGTGGGCGGCAATGTCGCCACCCGGGACGGCGCCCAGGCGCTGATCGACGCCGGTGTGGACGGGGTCAAGGTCGGCGTCGGGCCGGGCTCGATCTGCACCACGCGGGTGGTCGCGGGCATCGGCGTGCCGCAGGTGACGGCGATCTACGAGGCCGCGCAGGCGTGCCACGCGGCCGGGGTGCCGCTGATCGGCGACGGCGGCCTTCAGTACTCGGGCGACATCGCGAAGGCGATCGCGGCGGGCGCGGACACGGTCATGCTGGGCAGCCTGCTGGCCGGGTGCGAGGAGTCGCCGGGCGAGATGGTCTTCATCAACGGCAAGCAGTTCAAGTCCTACCGGGGCATGGGTTCGCTGGGCGCGATGCAGTCGCGCGGCCAGGCCCGCTCGTACTCCAAGGACCGCTACTTCCAGGACAACGTCCTCTCCGAGGACAAGTTGGTGCCCGAGGGCATCGAGGGCCAGGTGCCCTACCGGGGCCCGCTCGCCTCGGTCGCGCACCAGCTCGTGGGCGGCCTGCGAGCGTCGATGGGGTATGTCGGCTCGGCGAATGTGGCGGAGCTCAAGGACAAGGGCCGCTTTGTGCGGATCACGGGGGCCGGGCTCAAGGAGAGCCACCCCCACGACATCCAGATGACGACCGAGGCGCCCAACTACTCCGCTCGTTAGCGCGTACGAAGGGGCAGGGATACTGGGACGGCAGACCTGAAGAGCGAAAGGCACCCACGTGACTGAGATCGAGATCGGGCGCGGCAAGCGCGGCCGCAGGGCGTACGCGTTCGACGACATCGCCGTTGTGCCGAGTCGTCGTACCCGGGACCCGAAGGAGGTCTCGATCGCCTGGCAGATCGACGCTTACCGCTTTGAGCTGCCGTTCCTCGCCGCCCCGATGGACTCGGTGGTCTCGCCCAAGACCGCGATCCGCATCGGCGAGCTGGGCGGTCTCGGGGTGCTCAACCTCGAGGGCCTGTGGACCCGGTACGAGGACCCGGAGCCGCTGCTCGCGGAGATCGCCGAGCTGGACGAGCACACCGCGACCCGGCGTATGCAGGAGATCTACGCCGAGCCGATCAAGGAAGAGCTGATCGGACAGCGCCTGAAGGAGGTGCGCGACTCGGGCGTGGTGACGGCCGCCGCGCTCTCCCCGCAGCGCACCGCGCAGTTCTCCAAGGCCGTCGTGGACGCCGGGGTCGACATCTTCGTGATCCGCGGCACCACGGTCTCGGCCGAGCATGTCTCCGGCGCCGCCGAGCCGCTGAACCTGAAGCAGTTCATCTACGAGCTGGACGTCCCGGTCATCGTGGGCGGCTGTGCCACCTACACCGCCGCGCTGCATCTGATGCGGACGGGCGCGGCCGGTGTGCTGGTCGGGTTCGGCGGCGGCGCCGCGCACACCACGCGCAATGTGCTGGGCATCCAGGTGCCGATGGCGACGGGGGTCGCCGATGTCGCCGCCGCCCGCCGGGACTACATGGACGAGTCCGGCGGCCGGTATGTGCATGTGATCGCCGATGGCGGCGTCGGCTGGAGCGGTGACCTGCCCAAGGCCATCGCCTGCGGTGCGGACGCCGTGATGATCGGCTCGCCGCTGGCGCGGGCCACGGACGCGCCGGGCCGGGGCCACCACTGGGGCATGGAGGCCGTGCACGACGAGGTGCCGCGCGGCAAGCGGATGAACCTGGGCACGGTGGGCACCACGGAGGAGATCCTGCTGGGCCCCTCCCACACCCCCGACGGCTCGATGAACTTCTTCGGCGCGCTGCGCCGGGCGATGGCCACGACGGGCTACTCGGAGCTCAAGGAGTTCCAGCGGGTCGAGGTGACGGTCGCTCCCTCGCAGCACGACAAGCGCTGAGCGCGCAGGACAAACGGGTTGGGCCCCGACCGCATCGCGGTCGGGGCCCAACCCGTTTGTGGCGCGTTATTCGGCGTCAGCGGTTGCTGAGGCGGTAGGCGGTGGAGACCGCCGCGACCGGGGACAGGGCGACGAAGATGTAGGTCAGCGCGTCGGCCTCGTCCTTCCAGGTGTCGAAGAGGTCGCCGAAGTGGTCGAAGAAGTAGTCGTTCGCCGTCGGGATGTCGACGCTGCTCGGGACGTTGTTCTTTTCGGCGTAGTTGCTGACAAAGTCGTGCGCGATCATGGCGTAGCCGTACAGCTCGCCGAAGAACGCCGCCGCCAGAGCCAGAACTCCGGCGATTACCCACAGCGCCGGGTTGCGGCCGCCCAGCTTGGCGATGGCGAAACCGACGAGCGCGCCGACGACGACACCGGTGTAGGCGAACTGCTTGATCTTCGGCTCCGCGCCGTCCGTGTCGGCCATGATGCTCAGCACAAAGGCGTAGACGAACGCGCCGACAAGAGCGGCGACGACGCCGACCAGAATGGCGAGCGCGGGGTTGCCCTGGCGGCCGACCGGCGGCGCCGGCGGCGGGAAGCCACCCGCGAACTGCGGCTGCGGCTGCTGCGGGCCGCCGAACGGCGGCTGCGGCGGCTGGCCGCCGTACTGCGGCTGCGGCGGCTGGGCCGGGTAGCCGTAACCACCGGGCTGCTGGGGCGGCTGCGGCTGCTGAGGCTGCTGCCAGTTCTGGCTCATGGTGATCCCCCGGGGATGAAGGTGATGGTCCGCACTCCGGGGATTTCTGCTGATGGGAGCACGAACGCAGAGTTCGAGCCATAAAACTAACAGCCGGGCACGACAATCAGACAAGTCGTGTCTGTCGTCCGTGACACGCCTGCGACCGGACGGAGACAACCTGTCCGTCCTTATGCGGATTTGACGGCCACTCTTCCGTGACCTGCTTGTCGCCGCGGCAACTCTCCACCCTTGTAAACGGCGTAGCGGGTGATGTCGTTCCGCCTCGGGTCTCCTCCTGTCACATGATCATGGACGCAAGGTAGCAGCGATCGGGTCGCACGAGGGTGCGGTCGACATCAGTGCCGGACAAGAATCCGGCATAAGCAATAATGTCAACTTATGGCGCAGAACAAGACGTTCACGGGACGTGATGTCGGAATCGACCTCGGCACGGCGAACACCCTGGTGTACGTGCGGGGCAGGGGGATCGTGCTCAATGAGCCGTCGGTCGTCGCGGTCAGCACGACGGACGGGAGCGTGCTGGCGGTCGGCTCCGAGGCGAAGGAGACCATGGGGCGTACCCCCTCCAACATCGTCGCCGTCCGTCCGCTGCGGGACGGGGTCATCGCCGACTTCGAGATCGCCGAGCGGATGCTGCGGCACTTCATCAAGAAGGTCACGGGCAGCCGCCGACTCGCCCGCCCCCGCGTCGTGGTGTGTGTGCCCTCCGGCATCACGGGCGTCGAGCGGCGCGCGGTCACGGAGGCCGCCTCACAGGCCGGGGCGCGCCAAGTGCATCTGATCGAGGAGCCGATGGCGGCGGCGATCGGCGCGGGGCTGCCGGTGAGCGACCCGACCGGCTGCATGGTGGTCGACGTGGGCGGCGGCACGACCGAGGTGGCCGTGGTCTCGCTGGGCGGGATCGTCACCGCCCGCTCGGTGCGCATGGCGGGCGACGCGATGGACGCCGCGGTCACCACGCATGTGAAGAAGCGGTACGCCATGGCGATCGGGGAGCGGACCGCCGAGGAGATCAAGGTGAGCATCGGCTCCGCCTCACCGGTCGGCGCCTGGTCCGCGCCCGGCGGAGGGGCGTCCGTCCGGCGCCCGGAGCGGAATGTGGAGGTGGTGTCGGCCGCCCCGGGCGGCGAGGGCCTTTCGCTCGACAAGCTCAACAAGGGTGACGACCCGGAGCAGACGCAGACGCTGCTGCCGCCGGAGCGCTGCACCATCCGTGGCCGGGACCTGGTCACCGGCTTGCCGAAGGTCCTGGAGCTGACGGCGGACGAGGTGCGGCACGCGCTGGCCGAGCCCGTGGACAGCATCGTCGCGGCGGTGCGGTCCACGCTGGACGAGACCCCGCCGGAGCTGGCGGGCGACATCATGGACCGGGGCATCGTGCTGACCGGGGGCGGGGCGCTGCTGCGCGGCCTCGACGTCCGGCTCAGCCGCGAGCTGGACATCCCGGTGCTGGTGGCCGACGACCCGCTGGACTGTGTGGCCCTCGGCACCGGCCGGTGCGTCGAGGACTTCGCATCGCTGCGCACGGTGCTGGACGCCCGGCCCCGCGGGCTGGCCACCGCGTGGGGCTGACGCGGTACCAGGAGGCCCGCTCGGGCGGGGCCCTTGGACGTGCGGCAGGGGCCCGCCCGTGGTGGTCTGGTGACACCGCGTCCGTCCACGGGGGCGGTACGGACCGACGTCGAGGTGGCGGTAGTGGCACGCGACGGGAGATGTGCGCGAGCGATCGCCGCGGCGGTCGCGGTGCCGAGCGCGTTCCTGTGCGCGGTCCTGAGCGCGGTCCTGGTCACGCCGATCCTGCCGCCGGTACCGGCCGCGGCGGCCGTGCCGTCGTACGAGAACTCCCGCGCCACCCCGTCCGGCCCCGGCCATGGTCCGGGACGCGGCAGCTTTCGCGGCAGCTTTCGCGGTAGCGGCCACGGCAGCGGCCACCGGAGCTCGTACGCCATGACCGTCCGGCTGGCCTCCGTGAGCCCCGCCGTCGTGCGGCGCCAGGACGGCTGGCTCACGCTCAGCGGCACCGTGGTCAACGACACGCGGCGCCGCGTCACCGGCGCGCACGTGGGCGTGCGGACCGGACCGGCGGCGCTCGGCACCCGCAGCGGCCTCGCCGTCACGGCCGGGCGCACCGACCTCACCCGCGCGGACGGCAAGGAGAACTCCGGGCGCATCCACCGGCTTCCCTCCCTCGCCCCCGGCGCCGGCCGCGGCTTCCGGCTGCGGGTTCCGGTGCCGGAGCTGGGGACGGGCGGCGCGGGGGCGTACGGGCTGACGGTGGACGTGGCCCGCGCGGACGGGGCCGTCCTCGGGCTGGCCCGTACCTTTCTGCCGGTCTATCCGGAGGGCACGGCGTACGAGCCGCTGCGCACCACCGTGCTGTGGCCCGTCACCGACACCCCGCACATGGAGGCGCTGACCGTGCGTACCCCGGGCAGCGTGCGGCCCGTGTTCCGCGATGACGCGCTGGCCGCCGCGTTCGCGAAGGGCGGGCGGCTGCGGCGGCTGGTGGAGACGGGCGCGCGGCTGCCGGTGACCTGGGCGGTGGACCCGGACCTGGTGGCGCAGGCACGGGCGATGGCGGACGGCTACCGGGTGGCCCGCACCCCCGGCGCCACCGATCCCCGGGACACCACCGCGGGCAGGGGCGGGCGGGCGGCGGCGGCCTGGCTGGCCACGCTCAAGCGGGCGGTGCGCGGGCAGGACGTCATCGCGCTGCCGTACGCGGACCCCGACCTGGCCTCGCTCGCGCGCGGCGGCCGCGACGGCGACGCGCTGGCGGGGCTGCTGCGCCGGGCGTCCCGGGCGGGCAAGGACGTGGTGGACCGGGAGCTGGGCACGGACGCCCGCGCCGATGTGGCCTGGCCGGCGGACGGCGCGGTGGACGCCGGGATCGCCGGGTACGCCGAGCGGCTGGGCCTGGCGACGGTGCTGGCCTCCCGTGACGGGGTGCGCCGCTCCTCCGGCGCGCTGGTCACCGCCGGGGCCACGGATGACGGCGCGGTCGCGCTCGGCGAGCGGATGACCGCCCTGACCTACGACACGACCGTCGGTTCGCTGCTGGCCCAGACCCGGCCAGGCTCTCCGCGGGCAGCAGCGGCCGGCGCCCCGCTCCGGCTGAGGCTGCGGCAGCGGCTGCTCGCGGAGAGCCTGACGGCCGTCCGGGAGCTGCCGTACGCCCCGCGCGCGCTGGTGGTCGTCCCGCCGCGCCGGATGCCGGCGGGGACGGCGCGGGCGGTGTCCGAGGCGGTGTCCGAGGGGCTGGGGGCGGGCTGGCTGGAGCCGTCCCGGCTGGAGGCGGCGGCGCACGATCCGGAGCCGGGGCAGCTGCGCGAGGCCGGGGGCTACCCGGTCGCGCTGCGCGCCTCCGAACTGCCCGCCCGCTCGCTGGCGGCGGTCGCCCGGGACCAGCGGCGGCTGCGCACCCTCTCGAAGGTGCTGTCCGACCCACGGCGCACCACCGCCTCCGCGCACGCCGCGATGGCCCGCGCGGTCTCCACGAGCTGGCGCGGGAACCCGGCGGGGGCGGGCTCGTACCGGCGCGGGGTGAGCCGCTATCTGTCGGCCTCGATCGACTCGGTCCGGCTGGTGCCCAAATCGACGGTGACGGTCGCCGGACAGTCCGCGACCATCCCGGTCACGGTCGACAACGGGCTTCAGCAGGACCTCACCGGCGTGGAGCTGCGAGTGGCCTCCAGCCGGCCGGAGCGCCTTGACGCGGTGGACCGGGCGGTCGGGGTACGGGCGTCGCGGGCGGTCAGCCGTACGGTACGGGTCCGGGTGCGAGCCCACGCCAACGGGCCGGTACGGCTCACCGCCCAGCTCTACACCAGCTCCGACGGCAAACCCTGGGGCCGCCCGATCACCTTCACGGCCGACGTCCGCTCGGTGCCCTCGGGGGCGGTGGCGTTCGTGGCGGGCGGGGTGGGGCTGATGGCGCTGGCCGCCGCGTTCCGGCTGCGCCGCGCGCGGGCGCGGGGTGGTGAGCCGCCGGGCGCACGGGGGTGACGCGGGTTTGCGGGCGGGGCTGCTCAGAGCGGCCGCTCAGAGCTGCTGGTCAGAGCGGCTGGTCAGAGCCGGTACGCCGTGCCCGCCGGGCTCGCCCCGCGCGTGTCCAGCAGCAGCTGCGCCTTCACGGCCAGGCCCTGAAGGTCGTAGCTGCGGTGGTGCTGCAGCAGCACGGTCAGGTCGGCGTCGGCCACCGCCTCGTACAGCGCGTCCGCGCGCGGCACCGGCCGGCCGAGCACCCGCCACCGCGCCACGAACGGATCGTGGAAGCTGAGCTGGGCGCCCAGCTCCATCAGCCGGGAGGCGATCTCGCGGGCCGGCGCGCCCTCCTGGTCGCCCACGTCGGGCTTGTAGCTCACCCCGAGCAGCAGCACCCGGGCGCCGCGCGCCGACTTCCCGTGCTCGTTGAGCAGGGCCGCGCAGCGCCGGGTGACATAGCCCGGCATCCGCCCGTTGACCTGCTGCGCCAGCTCCACCATGGCCAGTGGACGGCCGGGGCCGCGCCCGCTGTACGGCGGGCAGTCCGAGGCGATCGGCACGCCGTGGCCGCCGACGCCGGGCCCCGGCCGGAAGGCCTGGAAGCCGAACGGCTTGGTCTCGGCACAGCGGATCACGTCCCACAGGTCGACGCCGAGGTCCTGGCAGAACATCGCCATCTCGTTGACCAGGGCGATGTTGACGTGCCGGTAGTTGGTCTCCAGGACCTTGACGGTCTCGGCCTCGCGCGGGCCGCGGGCGCGTACGACCTTCTCGGAGAGGCGGCCGTAGAAGGTGGCGGCCGCCTCGGTGCAGGCGGGGGTCAGCCCGCCGATGACCTTGGGGGTGTTGGCATAGCCGTACGCGCGGTTGCCGGGGTCGAGGCGGCCGGGGGAGTAGGCGAGGTGGAAGTCGCGCCCGGCCCGCAGCCCGGAGCCGTCCTCCAGGATCGGCCGCAGGAATTCCTCGGTGGTGCCGGGGTACACGGCGGATTCGAGCACGACGGTGGTGTGCGGGCGCAGCTGCGCGGCCAGCGCGCGGGCGGCCTCGCCGACCGCCGACAAGCCGGCCGTCCGGTCCGCGCCGGGCGGGGTCGGGGCGCAGATCACGGCGGTGTGGACGCGGCCGAGCTCGGCGGGGTCGCTGGTGGTCCGGAAGCCGCCGGCGGCCATCCGGCGCAGTTCGGCGGCCGACAGCGCGCCGTCCCACGCCCCGGACGGCAGCCTGCCCGCGCGCAGGTCGGCGGCGGCGCGGGGGTCGGGGTCGTAGCCGAGGGTGCGGACGCCGGCGGCGGTGGCGGCCTGGACGAGGGGGATGCCGAGGTGGCCGAGTCCGATGACGGCGAGATCTGCGGGCATGACGTCGTGCCGTCCTTCCCGAGGCGATTCCGGATGGCGCAAAATAGCGCGAAATGGCATGAATACAGACTAGGCGGAAATATGACTCGTATTCAGTATTGCTGCGGGGTGTTGAGGCGCGGTGTCGTGGCGCGTGTTGCGGTGCGGTGTTGTGACGTGCTGTTGCGACGTGCTGTTACGGCCGGGGGCCGACGCCGACTCCGCAGCGGCATGGCGTCACGGGCGGAAACCCAGGAAAATCGTTCACGAACGTCGTGATCTCGACCACCATCTCGATCACCACGGGAGGCAGCGGTGAGGACACCGACACTGGGGCCGGCCGAGCGCGGCGAGGCGCTGGCCCGGATGGCGGACCAGGAACTGGACGTGCTGGTCGTGGGGGGCGGGGTGGTCGGGGCCGGCACCGCCCTGGACGCCGTCACCCGGGGCCTGGAGACCGGCCTGGTCGAGGCGCGGGACTGGGCGGCCGGCACTTCCAGCCGGTCCAGCAAGCTGATCCACGGCGGTCTGCGCTATCTGGAGATGCTGGACTTCGCCCTCGTACGGGAGGCGCTGAAGGAGCGCGGGCTGCTGCTCCAGCGGCTCGCCCCGCACCTGGTCAAGCCGGTGCCGTTCCTGTATCCGCTCAAGCACCGCGCCTGGGAGCGCCTGTACGCGGGCACCGGCGTGGCGCTGTACGACGGCATGTCGCTCTCCTCCGGGCACGGCCGCGGGCTGCCGGTGCACCGCCATCTGACCCGGCGGCGGGCGCTGCAGGTCGCGCCCTGTCTGCGGAAGGACGCCCTGGTCGGGGCGTTGCAGTACTACGACGCCCAGGTGGACGACGCGCGCTTCGTCACCACGCTCGTGCGCACCGCCGCCTCGTACGGCGCCCATGTCGCCAACCGGGCGCGGGTGGTGGGCTTCCTGCGGGAAGGAGAGCGCATTGTCGGTGCCAGGGTGCACGATATGGAAGCACGCTCCGGGAGGAACGGCGCCGACTTCGAGGTCCGCGCCCGCCAGGTGGTGAACGCCACGGGGGTGTGGACGGACGAGACGCAGGCGCTGATCGCGGAGCGGGGCCAGTTCCACGTACGGGCGTCCAAGGGCATCCACCTCGTCGTGCCCAAGGACCGGATCCACTCCACGACCGGGCTGATCCTGCGCACCGAGAAGAGCGTGCTGTTCGTGATCCCGTGGGGGAGGCACTGGATCATCGGCACCACCGACACCGACTGGGATCTGGACAAGGCCCACCCGGCCGCCTCCAGCGCCGACATCGACTATCTGCTGGGGCATGTCAACGAGGTGCTGGCGGTCCCGCTCACCCGCGCCGACGTGGAGGGCGTGTACGCCGGGCTGCGCCCGCTGCTGGCCGGCGAGTCGGAGGCCACCAGCAAGCTCTCGCGCGAGCACACGGTCACGCATGTCGCGCCGGGCCTGGTGGTGGTCGCGGGCGGCAAGTACACCACGTACCGGGTCATGGCCAAGGACGCGGTGGACGAGGCGGTGCACGGCCTCGACCAGCGGGTCGGCCCCTGCGTCACCGAGGAGGTGCCGCTGGTCGGCGCCGTGGGCTACCAGGCGCTGTGGAACGCGCGAGCGCGCATGGCCCAGCGGGCCGGGCTGCATGTGGCCCGCGTCGAGCACCTGCTGAACCGCTACGGCTCGCTCGCCGAGGAGATCGTGGAGCGGATCGCCGACGACCCCTCCCTGGGCGAACCGCTCGCCTGCGCCGACGACTATCTGCGCGCCGAGATCGTCCACGCCGCCTCCCACGAGGGCGCCCGGCACCTGGACGACGTCCTGACCCGGCGCACCCGCATCTCGATCGAGACCTTCGACCGGGGCACCCGCTGCGCACGGGAGGCCGCCGAGCTGATGGCGCCGGTGCTGGGCTGGGGGCCGGAGCAGACCGACAAGGAGGTCCAGCACTACGAGAAGCGGGTCGAGGCGGAGCGCGAGTCGCAGCTCCAGCCGGACGACCTGACGGCGGACGCGGCCCGGCTGGGGGCGCCGGACATCATCCCGCTCTGAGCTCCGGGGTACGGGGGTGCGCGGGGTGCCGGGGGTGCCGGGGGTACGTGGGGCACCCGCGGTGCGTCAGGTCCGGCAGAACTCGGCCTTGAGGAGGTCCCGCTCCGCCGCGGCGGGCGGGGGCGCGTCGCTGTTGAGGCGGTAGGCCAGCACATGGCGGCCGCCGGGGGTGGCGACGACCTGGACGTAGGAGCCGCTGATCCGGCCGTTGTGGCCCCACAGCGTCACCCCGCAGGGCAGCCGCACCGGGAAGAGGCCCATCCCGTACCGCCCGCCGGAGGCGGCGGTGTCGCGCATCAGCCGCAGCGCCGCCGGCGGCAGCACGTCGCCGCGCAGCAGCGCGGCGTAGAGGCGGGTCAGGTCGTCGAGGGTGGAGATCGTCTCGCCCGAGGCGCTCGCCGAGGACGGGTCGAGGTCGGTGACGTCGCGGGGGATGCCTGTGCCTGTGCCTGAGTCTGTGCCTGAGTCTGTGGCGTAGGCGCGGCCGTGCGGGGTGGGGAGGGTGGTGCGGGTGCCGGGGAAGGACGTGCCGCGCAGGGCGAGCGGGGTGAGCACGCGGCGCTCGGTCTCGGCGGCGTAGGGGCGGCCAGTGACGCGCTCGACGACCAGGGCCAGCAGGACGTAGTTCGTGTTGGAGTAGTGCCACTCGGCGCCCGGGGCGAACCGCGGGCGGTGGGCGACGGCGATGCGTACGAGCTGCCGCGGCGTCAGGGGGGAGGCGCTGGGCGGGCCGGACAGCCGGCGGGCCACGCGCTGGTCGGCGGCGAAGTCGAACAGACCGCTCGTGTGGGTGAGAAGCTGCCGGAGGGTGATCTTCCGGCCGTCGTTGCCATGGCCGCGCACCAGCCCCGGGAGGTGCTCCTCGACCGTGTCGTCCAGGCCCAGCCGCCGCTCGTCGGCCAACTGGAGGACGACCGCCGCGACAAAGGTCTTGGTGATGCTGCCCGCGCGGAAGCGGTCGCTTTGGCGAATTCGCCGCCCGGTGCGCACATCCGCGAGCCCGGCCGAGGCAAAGCGCGCCCCGCCGCCGTCCAGGGCGAGCGCGGCGGCGCCCGGCGCCCGGCCCTCGGCCGCCAGCCGCCGTACGGCCGTGCGCAGGGCCGCCTCGGGGTTCCGCCCGCCGGAGTGCCGGACCGCCGCGGCGCCGGGCGTGCGGGCCGCGTCAGGGTCCGCCTGGGCGCCGCAGCCGGGGACCGCGGCGCCCAGGAGCGCCGCCAGCGCGAGCGCCGCGGCTCGCGCGCGGCCCCGCCTCGGCCGCCCCGGGGCGCGGATCGGCATGTCAGGGGCCCTTTCGTTGGCTTTTGGCCGGCGTTCCGGAGGGCTTTCATTTGCTACGAACCCCAGATGTTCGCAGGTGTGGCCGCGCCCGCCACGCCCGGCCCCGGACCCCGGGACTTCCGCCGGTCCGCGGATGAGAGACAATGGGGGCTCTTCCAGGGTGGGTTCAGGGCGGGTTGATTTGCAGAGGGGACGCATGTCGGAGGCGGAGCGGACGCAGGGCTCGACCGGGCGCCTCCTCGCCGGGCGGTACCGGCTCGGGGAAGTGCTCGGCCAGGGCGGGATGGGCACGGTCTGGCGGGCGAGTGACGAAACGTTGGGGCGCACCGTCGCGGTCAAGGAACTGCGCTTCCCGTCGAGCGTCGACGAGGACGAGAAGAGACGGCTCATCACCCGTACGCTGCGCGAGGCGAAGGCGATCGCCCGCATCCGCAGCAACGGCGCCGTCACGGTCTACGACGTGGTCGACGAGGACGACCGCCCCTGGATCGTCATGGAGCTCATCGAGGGCCGCTCGCTTGCCGACGCCGTACGGGACGACGGCCCGCTCACCCCGCGCCGCGCCGCCGAGGTGGGGCTCGCCGTCCTCGATGTGCTGCGCGCCGCACACCAGGCGGGCATCCTGCACCGCGACGTGAAGCCGTCCAACGTCCTCATCGCCGACGACGGCCGCGTCGTGCTCACCGACTTCGGCATCGCGCAGGTCGAGGGCGACCCGTCGGTCACCTCGACCGGCATGCTCGTCGGCGCGCCGTCCTACATCTCGCCCGAGCGCGCCCGCGGCCACAAGCCGGGGCCGCCGGCCGACCTGTGGTCGCTGGGCGGCCTGCTGTACGCGTCGGTGGAGGGCGTGCCGCCGTACGACAAGGCCACCGCCATAGCGACGCTCACCGCCGTGATGACTGAGCCCGTCGAGCAGCCGAAGAACGCGGGCGTGCTGGAGGAGGTCATCTACGGCCTGCTCAACAAGGACCCCGAGCGGCGGCTCGACGACGCAGGCGCGCGGGCGCTGCTGAACCAGGCGCTGGACGCCCCCGACGAGGGCCGGTCGAAGGCCGCGGCCGCCAACGCGACCCGCACCATGTCCCTGCCGCCCGCCCCGCCCGAGGACGCCCCCGCGGCGCCCGACGCGGCCGCGGAGCGGGTGCGGGGCGCGCTGCGCTCCGTACGGAAGGCCTCGGCGGCGTCGGTCGGCGCGGTCTCCGGGTCGGGTGGCGCGGCGGCCTCGGACGGCAAGCCCGCCAAGCCCGCCAAGGCAGCCAAGCCGGCCAAGGCCGCCAAGCCCGCCAAGGCCAAGGCGGCCGCCCCCGCGTCGGGCTCTGCGGACTTGGCGGGCCCGCCCGCCCCGCAGCCGCCGCGCGCCTCGCTGACGGACGTGGTGCCCAAGCGCAGGCTGGTGATCATCGCGGTGATCGTGGCGCTCGCGGTCCTCGGCACGGTGCTCGCCATCGCGCTGAGCGGGGACGACGACGGCGGTGACCAGGGCAAGTCCGGTGATCGTGCGACGACTTCGGCCGGTACGGACGACAACACGAAGGGCGGGCAGGGCGGGAAGGGCCCCGGCGGCCAGTCCGGCCAGTCCCCCGACGCACAGACGTCCACCGAGAAGCCGTCGGACGAGGAGACCAAGGGCGGGTCCGGCAGCTCGGACGAGGACGACGACAGCAACAAGGGCAACGGCGGCGGGGGCGACGGCAAGGGCTCGCTGCCGGACGGGTACGAGACCGTCAAGGGCTCCGACTTCCCGTTCACCATGGCGATGCCCAAGGGGTGGAAGGTCCACCAGGTGAGGGGCTACCCCAGCAGCCGGTTCTACTACGGCGGGTCCGATATCCCGCGGATCCAGGTCGACTTCACCACGTCACCGAAGTCGGACGCGGCGGCGGCGTGGCGTGAGAGCGAGCCCACCGTGAGCAGGACCACGCCCGGTTACAAGGGGCTCGGCATAAAGTCGGTCGAGTGGCACGGCTACCCCACGGTCGCCGACTGGCAGTTCGAGCGCGACAAGGGCGGCAAGCGGGTCCGGGTCCTCAACCGCGGATTCCGGGTGGACAGCAGCCATGGCTTCGCCATCATGATCACCTGCGAGAAGAGCAAGTGGGACGAGAAGGAGTGCAAGACGCTCCGCGAGATCGCGTTCAAAACCTTCAAAGTCACGGACTGAGCACTCCGGTCGGCACGGCGCGCCCCGGGCACGTATCGTGAGAGGCCGCGAACCGTACGCAGCGGCAAGCGCGGGCAAAACGCCCCTGATTGACGGTTACGTGCGGTGCGGATGAGGGTGTGGATCGCGCGCTCGGGGAGGCGTCGTGGACGAATACGCGGGTCGGGTTCTCGCCGACCGCTATCGCCTGCCCCTGCCGCCGGCCGATGAGTACGAACTTGCCGAGACCCGCGCCTTCGACACCTACAGCGGCCAGGAAGTCCACCTCAGGCAGATACCGCTGCCGGAGACCGTCGACGCGGAGGTCGTCGGCGACGACGGGCGCTACGGGGCGGGCGGCCCCGGGGCTTCGGGGTACCCGGGGGCTCCAGGGCGTACGAACGGGATGGGCCGCGGCGCCCGTGGCGGCGGCGCCGACCCGGCGGTGCGCCGCGCCATCGAGGCCGCGACGGCGGCCGCGCAGGTGCCCGACCACCCGCGGCTCGACCAGGTCTTCCATGTCTTCGCGGAGGCCGGGAGCCTGTGGATCGTCAGCGAGCTGGTCGCCGGCCGGCCGCTGGCCGCGCTGCTCGCGGAGCGGACGCTGTCCCCGTACCGGGCCGCCGAGCTCGCCCACGACATCCTCACCGCGCTGCGCGCCCTGCACGCCGACGGCTGGATCCACCGCAACATCACCGCCCGGACCGTCCTCGTCTGCGACGACGGGCGCGCCATGCTCACCGGGCTGGCGGCGGGCGCCGCGGAGGAGGCGCTGTGCGGGTACGACCCGGTGCCCCGGCCGTCGGACGACTCGGCCGGCGGGGCTGATGCGGCCGATTGGCCGGAGCGGGGCGGGCGTTCCGCCCCGGCGGAGGCGGCCGGCACCGACGGCGGCGAGGCCGTGGGCCCGGCCGTCGAGGGGCCTTCCGCGGAGGGCGGCGCTCTGCCGCCCGGCGGTGGTCCCGCCACCCGTCAGGCGCCGCCGCTGTACCGCGACCAGGGCGCGGCGGGCGGCTTTCCCGCGCCGCGCGATCCGGGTGCGCGGGGTGCTTCGGGTGCGCCGCGCGATCCGGGTGCGGCGCCGGGCGAGGGCGAGCCGCGCCCCGGGCCGCGAGGCGGCCCGGCGGGCGGGTTCCCCGGGCCGCGCGGTGCGCTCGAACAGCCCGTTCCGGGGCCCGGGTTGCGGCTGCCCCCCGGCTCGGAATGGCGGCCCGCCGAGCGCGTCGAAAGCGGACGGACGGCCGGCCCGGACAGTGTGAACGGCCCGAAGGGTGCGAACAGCACGCACGGCGCTGGGCCGGGCGTCCCAGGGGCGCGGCCGGGCGAGCCGGCCTCGGGCGGCCGCCCACTTGCCCCGGCGGCCGGCGAGCCGCAGGGCGCCGCCGGGCGCGCCGCACGGGCCAGCGCGATCGCCGCCTACGCGGCGGGCGCCCGCGCCGCCGCGCGGGCGAACGTCGAGGGCTCCGCGCCTCGTAGCGCGCACCCCGGCGCGGCCGATGGCCCGAGCGGCTCCGCCGCCGAGCACGCGGAAGGCGCGCCGCGCCCCGCGGCCGACGCCAACGGCGCCGCCCCGGGCCCCGTTACGGACCCGGCTCCGTACGCCGACCGGAGCCCGTACGCTGCCCCGGCGCCGTATGCCGACCTGGACCCGAACCGGCCGGCCGCCCCGGAGCCGTATGCCGACCCGAGCCGGCAGACCGACCGGAGCCCGAACGCGACGCGCGCGCTGTACATCGACCCGGGCCGACGGGCCGACCCGAACGGCAACGCGGCCTCCAGCCGGCAGGCAGCCCCGGCGCCGTACGCCGCCCCCAACCACGCCACCGCGGACCACGCCGCCCCCGGCGGCACCGCCCGGCCCGGGGGAGCCGGCGCGGGCTCGTGGGACGGCGGCGCCGCAGCCGCCCATGGTGCGCGGCGCGGACCCGCGACCGCGCTGGCCGCCGAGCGTGCGCGGCAGGCGCGGATCGTCGTGGTGGGGGCCGTCACCGAGCGGTGGGCGCCGGAGCAGGCGGTTCCGGTCCACGAGAACTGGCGGCTGGCGCCCCCCGTCGGCCCGGCCGCCGACCTGTGGGCGGTGGGCGTGCTGCTCT
Source organism: Streptomyces sp. LZ34 (assembly GCF_053890475.1). Lineage (NCBI taxonomy): Bacteria > Bacillati > Actinomycetota > Actinomycetes > Kitasatosporales > Streptomycetaceae > Streptomyces > Streptomyces sp. LZ34. The sequence continues at coordinate 5,666,340 of NZ_CM132680.1, read as the reverse complement.
TCCGCGCCGTACAGGGGCACGCCCCGTACCCGGAGGAGAGCGCCGCCGAACTGGTGCAGCTGGTGTGCTCCGAGGCGCCCGCGTACGCGGAGGAGTGCGGTCCGCTGCGCCCTGTCGTCGAGTCGCTGATGCGCCAGGACCCCACCGAGCGGCCGGACTTCGAGGAGCTGCGCGGCTGGCTGCGGTCCCTGATCCGCTCGGCGCCGGAGCCGGACGTGGGCAACAGCACGGTCACGGTGCCGTCGATAGGGCCGGGCGGGGCGTCCGACCCCCGGCGGCTGCCCATCGTGCGCCGCCGCGGCTGGCTGGTGCGCAGGGGCCGGGCGGGCGGCGCGCCGGTCGCTGCCGCGCACGGGCGGCACAAGCGGGGCAAGCAGCCGGGTGAGCGCCGTCCGCGCAAGCTGGGGCGGGTGCTGCTGACACTGATACTGCTGGCTCTGGCGGCGGCGGTGTTGTACGCGATGATGTTCATGCCGCGGGCCGACGAGGAGAACGGCCAGGGCCGTACGGGCACGGCGGGCGCGCAGAGCGACGCGCCGAGCGCCTCGCGGGATCCGTCGTCGCAGCAGCCGACGGAGAAGCCGCCGCGGAATTCGAGCGGGGGCGGGGCGGGTTCGGGCACCTCCTCGCCGGACGACCAGCCGCAGTCGACGCCGCCCGCAGGCCTGGCGAAGGGCTTCGCGGTGCGCAAGGACCCCAAGGGGTTCAAGGTCGCCGTGTACGAGACCTGGGCCCGGCGCGGCGAGAACGCCCGCGGCCAGATCCGCTATGTCGGCGGCGACTTCGAACTGGTCGTGGTGGCCGGGCGGGACAAGGAGTCCGAGTTCGGCGCCGACCCGATGGCCTACCAGCAGAACAAGGAGGCCGAGCTGGCCGCCTTCCGCGCCTCCTCCTGGGCCTCGTCCTCCGGGCTGCGCCGGATCGACGTGGGGCGGACGGCGATGGCCGAGGGGGAGTTCAGCTGGCGGGACAGCAGCGGCCGAAATGTGTACGCCCGCAATCTGACGATGCTCATCGACGGCCGGTACCACGTCGTCCTGGTCATCGGCCCGGCCGACGAGCGCCGCGCGGTCGCCCGCTACTTCGAGCAGGCGACGGCGACGTACAGCACGAGCGGCTGAACCCCTCACAGGGCCGACGGGGCGAACCCGGCACAGGGCTCGCCCGGGCTTCAGGCGAACCGCTCCCGCAGCTTGTACTTGAGCACCTTGCGGAGCGTGTCGTTGCGCGGCAGCGCGTCGACCACTTCGAGCCGTTCGGGCAGCTTGTGCACGGACAGCTTTTGGGCGCGCAGATACGCGGTCGCGGCCTCAAGGGTGAGCGGTTCGGCGTCGGCGGGCTGTTCGACGACCGCGCACACCAGCTCGCCGCGCTCCGCGTCCGGCAGCCCGATCACGGCCACGTCGCCGACGTCGGGGTGCTCGTAGAGCAGTTGCTCGACCTCTTTTGCGGAGATGTTCTCGCCCTTACGGATGATGATGTCCTTGGAGCGGCCGGTGAGGACGAGATGCCCCTCTTCGGTGAGGTGCCCGAGGTCGCCGGTGATGAGGAAGCCGTCGACGTCGAACGCCTCACGGCTCTGGGCCTCGTCCAGATACCCGGCGCAGACGGCCTCGCCGCGCAACCGCACCTCGCCGTCCGCCCCTAAGGGCAGCGATTTTCCGTCCCCATCCACGATGCGGATTCTCATGTCCGCCGGCGGCCGCCCTTCGGTGGTCGCGAGGTGGTGCGGGGTGTCGTCCGGCGCGCCCATGGTGATCATGGGGACTTCGGTCATGCCGTAGCCGTGGGTGAGCTGACAGCCGAGCTCGCGGACGACCTCGTAGTACAGCTCGGGCGGCTTGGGGGCGCCGCCGCCGGCCAGCAGCCGCAGGGTGGGGATGAGCTTGTGGGCGGGGTCTTTACGCTGTTCGGCCAGGAACATCGAGTAGAAGGCGGTGCTGCCGCCCGCGACCGTGACGTTGTGCCGCCGGTACGCGGCGAGCGAGTCGGGCAGCGCGAAATGCTCGAGCAGCACGGCGGGGAAGCCGTACATCAGCAGCATCACGGTGTAGTCGGGCCCCGCCACATGGGCGTAGGGAAAGGCCATGGAGCCGACGTCGTCCGGGCGCAGCCGCAGCGCGTGGCCCAGGCAGGCCCCGGCGGCGATGAGGCTGCGGTCGGTGTGCAGGACGCCCTTGGGCTCGGAGGTGGTGCCGGAGGTCCAGTAGATCCAGCGGACGGCGGTCCCGTCGGTGGGCGGCGGGGGCAGCGGCACGGCGTCCGGATCGGCCTCGGGGAGGCTGTCGTACGCCTCGAAGACCAGGGGCGGTTCGGGCAGCCGCGCGGCGAGGCGGTGGGCCATCGCGGTGTGGTCGAAGCCGCGCCAGTGGCCGGGGACGGCGAGGAAGCGGGCGCCGGAGGCGCGCAGCGCGAAGCCGACCTCCCGGTCGCGGTAGAAGGGTATGAGCGGGGTCTGCACGGCGCCCAGGCGGGCCAGGGCCACGGTCAGGACGACCGTTTCGATGCGGGTGGGCAGCTGCCAGGCGACGCGGCTGCCGGGGCGCACCCCCATCCCGTACAGCCCGGCCGCGGTGCGTTCCGCGCGGGTGCGCAGCGCGCGGAAGGTCAGCCGCCGGTCGTCGCGGGCGGAGGCGGCGGCCTGGAGCAGGGCGGGGGCGTCGGGGGTGAGCGCGGCGCGCCGCTCGACCAGTTCCCACAGCGTCGCCGATGTGCCGAGTCGATGCGCGGTGCCGAGTTCATGAGCGGTGTCGGTCATTCTTCCGGACCTCCAACTGACGCCTAGTCAGATTGTGCGGGAAGCGTAGAGCTCGGCGCCTTGTCGGTCCAGAGTCCGCGGGGCTAGCCTTGCAGTTGATCTGACGTAGCGTCAGAAATGCGGGCGGCCGAGGGGACGCGGATGGACCTCGACTACACGGAGGCGGAGGAGGACTTCCGGCGGCGGCTGCGCGCCTGGCTCGCCGACGTCCTGCCCACGCTGCCGGATCCCCCGGACCCGGCCGACTGGCCCGGCCGCCGCGCCTACGACTGCGGCTGGCAGCGCATGCTGTACGACGCGGGGTACGCCGGGCTGCACTGGCCGAAAGACGCCGGCGGCCAGGGGGCGACGCCCACCCAGCACCTGATCTTCCTGGAGGAGACCGAACGGGCCGGGGCACCCTATGTGGGCGCCAACTTCGTCGGGCTGCTGCACGCGGGCCCTACCATCGCCGCCGAGGGCGAGGCGGAGCAACGGGCGCGCTGGCTGCCGCCGATCCTGCGCGGGGACGAGGTCTGGTGCCAGGGCTTCTCGGAGCCGGAGGCCGGATCCGACCTGGCCTCGCTGCGCACCAGGGCGGTGCGGGACGGCGACGCCTATGTCGTCACCGGCAGCAAGATCTGGACCTCGCACGCCGAGGTCGCCGACTGGTGCGAACTCCTGGTCCGCACCACTCCTGTCGGCACCACTCCTGCCGACGGCGGGGTGCCCAAGCACCGGGGGATCTCCTGGCTGGCGATGCCCATGGACGCGCCGGGGGTCACCGTGCGGCCGCTGCGCACCCTCGCCGGGACCGCGGAGTTCGCCGAGGTGTTCCTGGACGAGGTGCGGGTGCCGGTCGCCAACCGGATCGGGGCGGAGAACGACGGCTGGCGCGTGACGATGGTGACCCTCTCCTTCGAGCGCGGCACGGCCTTCGTGGGGGAGGTGGTGGCCTGCCGCCGGGTGCTGGAGGCCCTGGCGCGCGAGGCGAAGGCCAACGGGCGGTGGGACGACCCGGTGCTGCGCCGCAGGCTGGGGCGGCTCGCGGCCGAGTTCACCGCGCTGTGGCGGCTCACCCAGTGGAACGTGAGCGAGGCGCAGCGCACCGGCGGGGTGCCGGGCACCGGCGGCTCGGTCTTCAAGCTGCGCTATTCGCACGTGCGGCAGGAGCTGTACGACGCGGCCGCCGAAGTGCTGGGCGCGGGGGCGCTGGACGCCGACCACGCGTGGGTGGCGGACCGGCTGTCCTCGCTCTCGTACACCATCGCGGCGGGCACCTCCCAGATCCAGCACAACATCGTCGCCGAGCGCATCCTCGGCCTGCCGAAGGGACGGTGAGCCAGCCCGTGGACTTCCGGCTCACGGACGACCAGCGGGCGCTGCGGGCGGGGGTCCGCGAGCTGCTGGAGGGGCGGTTTCCGCGGGAGCGGCTGCGGGCGATGGCGGACGCCGACGCGCCCGTCGTGGACCGCGCGCTGTGGCGGGAGCTGGGCGGGGCCGGGTTCTTCGCGCTGCGGCTGGCGGAGGCGGACGGCGGCGTGGGCCTTGGCCTGCCGGAGGCGGTGCTGGTCTTCGAGGAGGCGGGCCGGGCGCTGCTGGCCGGGCCCTTGGTCGCGACGCATCTGGCGGCCGGAGTGGTGGAGGGCGCGGCCGAGGGCCGGGCCGTGGTCACGGCGCTGGACGCGGGCGGGGGGGCGGCGCCGGGGGGCTCGGGGCTGCTGGTCGAGCACTTGGCGTCGGCCGATGCCGTGTTGGTGATCGGTGACCACGGTGACGATGGGGGAGACGGGGGAGACGAGGTGCTGTCCGCGGCCGGACTCGCGCGCTCAGCGCGGCCGGTACGGTCCGTGGACCCGACGACGCCGCTGCACCGCCTGGACCGCCTGGACCGCCTGGACCGCGGAGGCTGCCCCGAGCGCGGGGAACCGGTTCCGGCGGGCCCCACCCACCCCCGCTCCACAGCCCGGCTCAGGCGGGAGGCGGTGTTGTTGACCGCCGCCCTGCAACTCGGCAGCGCGGCCCATACGGTCGAGATGGCCGTACGCCACGCCCGACAGCGCTCCCAGTTCGGCCGGGCGATCGGCGCCTTCCAGGCCGTACAGCATCTGTGCGCCGGGATGCTGGTGCGCGCGGAAACTGCCAGAAGTGTGGTTTACGCCGCCGCTGTCACCGAAGACGCGGGTGAGGTGGCCGCCGCCAAGCTGCTCGCCGACGAGGCCGCCGTCCGTAACGCACGGGACTGTCTACAGGTCCATGGCGGGATGGGCTTCACCTGGGAGGCCGATGTCCATCTGCACCTCAAGCGGGCCTGGGTCAGGGCCGAGCAGTGGCAGACGGCGGCCGAGGCCGAGGAGGAGCTCGCGGCCGGGCTGCTCGCACGCGGATGAGGTTTGTGACCCGACTTCGTGGATACGCCTGAATTGTTCAGGTGTCGCAATTCCTGGGGGAAGCCCCAGAATCTTCGAGGTGACCGAGCGTTGATACCGGGTTGTTTCCTAGGTGTGACTCGTCACAGGGGGGAGTCGGGCCCGCCCTCGGGTACTCTCCGTTGCGTGCGAGCGGATTTGGGGTGCGGTTATCCCGGCGTGGCCCATGGGGCGACTCCGGGCACGCCAATGTGCCCCGCTCGCGCGGGGTGTGCAGACTCGGCGCCCCGATGTTCGACTCCCCACGGCGCGCGTCGCACAGTATGCCGCATGCATACTCCTTGGCGCTGGAATATGACCGAAGCGCTTGTTGGGGTGACTGTACGTCAACCATGCTGTCTCGCAAGTGGGTCACGTTCCGTGACCTCTTGGAGGTACGAGGCGATGTGTCCGCCGGTTCGGATGGTGTGAGCGGTGCAGGTGCTTCAGATGCAGATGGAGGTCCGGCCCGACCCCGCGGAGGTGAGTCGGGCCCGTCGATGGGCGCGCTCGTGGCTCGCCGGGTCCGGGATAGGGGTGGACGAGCCGCTTGCCGAGACGCTGATCCTGCTGATTTCGGAGCTTGTGACCAACGCCGTGGTGCACACGGGCTGTCCGGCGGTGCTGCGCATGCTCTTCCCCGCACAGGGCGATGGCGGCGGGTCCGGCGCGGGTGGCCGCGGGGGCCGGGGGGCGGGCTCCGGCACGGTCCGGGTCGAGGTCGCCGACGCCAGCGGCCGGGCGCCGCGGCGGCGGTGCGCGGGCGAGGAGGCCACCAATGGGCGTGGTCTTGAACTGGTCGACGGTCTGGCGGACCGGTGGGGCTGGCATCCGGAGGGCGCGGGCAAGCGCATCTGGTGCGAGGTGGACCGGGGCACCCGTGGGGGTCATGGGATGCACGGAAGTCATGAAGAACCGGTCCTGACGGGGCATACGAGCCCTCATGCGCCATCACAAATCGGGCGTGGTCGACAAAGTCCAGACCAGGTGTTGACGTGATGTGGTGGCTTGATCACTCTAGGATCAGCGATTCGTTGCGAGGGGACGCCGAGGGCTCTGTGATTCCTGTGAGCCGTGTGCTCATGGCGCGGTTCCTTGGCGAGTGCGGGTCGCTGCCCGGCGCGTGACAGGGCATCGGCGCCGGAGCCGGGTGGCGGTGCGCCGTGCCGTGCTCGGGGTGCGCATGAGCGCGCCGCCGCCCGACAGACCCGCCCCTCGCCTCGCGGCGTGCGAGGGCATGGCCGACAACGTCGCGCCTACAGGACCGCCACGGGCGCGACGGGGCTCCCCGTGCCGCCGACGAACGGCTCGGGCGTGGCCGACAGCAGAAACGTGTAGCGCCCCTCCTCGGCGCAGGCCTGCGACAGCTCCTCCAGATTCCAGTTCTGGCCCTGCTGCATGCCCATTTCGACGAGATCGAGGGCGTGGACCGGCATCCACAGGTTCTCTATCTCCGGCGGGAAGATCTCGAAGGTGAGGGTGTCGTTGGCGACCGCGGCCACGTCCCGGGCGTGGAACCACTCGGGGGTACGGAGGGACAGGCCGGGCGAGGGGAAGGCGTATGCCTCCTTCTCGCCCGCGAGATAGCGCTGGATCTGGCCGGTGCGCACCAGCGCGATGTCGCCGGAGCGGACAGTGGTCTTCGCCAGCGCCTCGGCGGCCTCCAGGTCCTCGGGTGTGACGGCGTGTCCCTCGGGGAGCCGGTCGAGCCCACGGGCGCGGGCGACATCGAGGAGCACGCCGCGGGAGACGATGTGCCGCGCCTTGTCGATGCCGCTGAAGGCGGCGCGGCCATGGGTGGTGACGGAGCCGGCGGGGCGGCCGTTGTAGATCCGGCCCGAGTGCGAGGCGTGGGTCAGCCCGTCCCAGTGAGTGCCCGCCTGTAGGCCCATCGTCACGGCGTCGTCGCTGGTGGCCACGGTGCCCGGGCCGAAGATCTCCAGATTGACGGCGATCATGGTGTGCAGCGGGTTGACCCGGCCCGGGATCACGCCGGTCTGCACCCCGTCCTGCTGGAGCGGGACCGCGAGCGGGATGCGGCGGCCGCTACGTATGGCCGCCGCGGCGCCCCTGACCACCTCGTCGGTGATCAGGTTGAGCGTGCCGATCTCGTCCGCCTCCCCCCAGCGGCCCCAGTTGTTGACGCGCTTGGCGATGTCGTGGAATTCGGGCGGCAGGGCCATGGAGCCTCCTCGGTTGGCTTCCGGGCGGGATTCCGCTCGGGGGGTTGTACTCGGGCCGCGTCTGCTCAAAAATCTAACGGACCGTCAGATACTCCGGGAGGGGACGCGACGTGGGGAACTTCTTGGGCGGCAAGGTGGTCGCCGTCACCGGGGCCGGGCGAGGCATCGGCCGGGCCGTGGCACTGGCCTGCGCGGCCGAAGGAGCCCAGGTCGTCGTCAATGACTACGGGGTGTCCATCGAGGGCGGCGAACCCAGCAGCGAGGTCGCCGAGGCGGCGGTCAAGGAGATCGAGGCGGCGGGCGGAGCGGCGGTGGCCGTCGCCGACGACGTCTCGACCATGGCGGGCGGGCAGCGGATCGTGGACACCGCGCTCGAACACTACGGGCGGCTCGACGGCGTGGTGTGCGTCGCCGGGATCCTGCGCGAGCGGATGCTCTTCAACATGACCGAGGAGGAGTGGGACCCGGTTGTCGCCACCCACCTCAAGGGCACCTTCACGGTCTTCCGGGCGGCCTCCGCGGTGATGCGCAAACAGGGCTCCGGGACCCTGATCGGCTTCACCAGCGGCAACCACCAGGGGAGCGTCGCGCAGGCCAACTACGCCTCCGCGAAGGGCGGGATCATCTCCCTGATGCGCAGCGCCGCACTCGGGCTCCACAAGTACGGGGTGACCGCCAACTGCGTCGCGCCGGTCGCCCGGACGCGTATGTCCGCCAATGTGCCCATGGAACTCAAGGAGATCGGCGAGCCGGAGGACGTGGCGGCGCTGGTGGTCTACCTGCTGAGCGACCGGGCCCGGGAAGAGAAGATCACCGGTCAGGTCTACACGATCGCCGGCCCCAAGATCGCGGTCTGGGCCCAGCCACGGGAGCTGCGCGCGGGATACGCGGAAGGCGCCTGGACCCCGGAGAAGATCGCCGACTTCCTCCCGGGAACGGTCGGCACCGACCCCATGCCGATGCTCGCTCAGCTCGAGGCCATGGCCAAGGCGGCGGCCGAAGGCCAACGCCCCAACGCGTGACCCTCGCCCCGTGGGCAGGGGGCACCGCCCAGCGGTAGCTGGGGGAGCGGAACGGGAGACGGGAGAAGCCGTGGACTTCGCTTTCGGACCGGAGGACGAACGTTTTCGCACCCGAGCCCGCGACTGGCTGAACGAGCACGTCGCCGACGCCTTGGCCCATCTCGTCGGGCAGCCGCAGCCGCAGCCGCAGCCGCAGCCCGGCGCCGGCCACGACGGCCCACCGGGACCGGCGAACGCACAACGGGCCTGGGAGCGGGAACTCGGCGCCGGCGGCTGGATCGGGCTCGGCTGGGACCGTACGCACGGCACCTACGGCAACCGGCCCGCCACCCTCACCCAGCAGGTCGTCTGGGCCGAGGAGTACGCCCGCGCCGGGGCCCCCGCCCGGCTCGGCCACATCGGCGAGAACCTCCTCGCCCCGACCCTGCTCGCCTACGGCGACGACACACAGCGCGCCCGCTTTCTGCCCCCCATCGCACGCGGCGAGGAGCTGTGGTGCCAGGGCTACAGCGAGCCCGAGGCGGGATCGGACCTCGCCGGGGTGCGGACCCGCGCCGTCCGCGACCCGGGCGACGGGACCTACCGCGTCACCGGGCAGAAGATCTGGACCTCCCTCGCCCAGGAAGCCGACTGGTGCTTCGTGCTGGCGCGCACCGAGGACGGCTCACAACGCCATCATGGTCTCTCCTTTCTTCTCGTGCCGATGGACCAGCCCGGACGGGTCGAGGTGCGCCCGATCCGCCAGCTGACCGGCGACGCCGAGTTCAACGAGGTCTTCTTCGACGGCGCGGTGGCGCGCGCGGAACACCTCGTCGGCGGCGCCGGCCAGGGCTGGCGCGTGGCCATGGGCCTGCTCGCCGTGGAGCGCGGGGTCTCCACCCTCGCCCAGCAGATCGGCTTCGCTCAGGAGCTGGACCGAGTCGTACGGCTGGCGCTGCGCACCGGCGCCGCCGACGACCCCGTACTGCGCGACCGGCTCGTCGAGCAGTGGGCCGAGCTGAAGACCATGCGCTGGAACGCGCTGCGGACCCTGGGCGCGGCCTCGGGCCCCGGCGCTCCCAGCGTCGCCAAGCTGCTGTGGGGCGGCTGGCATCAGCGGCTGGGCGAACTGGCCGTGCTGGTGCGCGGCGCCGCGGCCGCGCTCGGCCCCGAGCGGTGGACCGCCGAGCGGCCGTACGAACTCGACGACGCGCAGCGCCTCTTCCTCTTCTCCCGGGCCGACACGATCTACGGCGGCTCGGACGAGATCCAGCGGAACATCATCGCCGAGCGCGTTCTCAACCTCCCTAAGGAATCACGCGGATGAAGACGTACGGGCAGACGGCAGACGGGCAGAGGGCGGACGGGCAGGCGGCGTACGGGCATTGGATCGGCGGCGGCCGGCGGCGGCCCAGCCGGGGGCACTATCCGGTCGTCAACCCCGCCACCGAGCAGACCGTCGGCCACGCCCCGGAGGCCGACGCGGCCGACGTCGACGCCGCCGTGAGCGCGGCTCGGGACGCCTACGAGGGGTGGGCGCGCACCGCCCCCCGTGAGCGCGCCGCCGTGCTCGACCGCGCCGCCACCCTGATCGCCGAGCACGCCCGCGACCTGGTCCCGCTCGCCCAGGCCGAGACGGGCGCGACGATGCGCGTCGCCAAGGCCATGCAGGTGCCCTCGGCCGCCGACCGCTTCCGCAGGTACGCGCGAGGCGCCGTCGAGCCGGACACGCTCCCGCTCGCGCCCCTGCCCGTGGCCGCCACACCCCTCGCCCCCGGCGGGCTCGTCGGCGCGGCCGCCGTCCGCCGCCCCGTGGGTGTCGTGGGTTGTATCACCTCCTACAACTTCCCCCTCGCCAACCTCGCGGGCAAGGTCGCCCCCGCCCTGGCGATGGGCAATACGGTCGTCGCCAAACCGGCCCCGCAGGACCCCCTGTGCTGTCTGGAACTCGGCCCCCTGCTGAAGGAGGCCGGGCTCCCGGACGGTGTCTTCAATGTCGTCACCGGATCGGGCGCGGCCGCGGGCGAGGCACTCGTGGCGCACCCGGATGTCGACATGGTCAGCTTCACCGGCTCCACCGCCGTGGGAAAGAAGATCGCCGAGTCCGCAGGCCACTCGATGAAGCGCACCCTGATGGAGCTGGGGGGCAAGGGCGCGGCCATCGTCCTTGGGGACGCCGACGAGTCCGTGATCAAGTCGGCGGTCGGGGCGGTCGGTTCGACCTGGTCTTTCCACAGCGGGCAGATCTGCACGGCGCCGACCCGCGTGCTCGTCCATCGATCGCTGTACGAGCAGGTCATCGCCGCACTCACACGGTATGCGAAGTCACTGATCGTCGGGGACCCTGTGGATAACTCCACGATCGTCGGCCCGCTGATCTCCGCGGCCCAGCGCGACCGCGTCGAGGCGTACCTCGCCGGGGCCCGTGACCAGGGCGCCCGGATCGCGGTGGGCGGCGAACGCCCCGCCGTCAAGCCCGGCTTCTACGTCGCCCCGACCCTGATCACCGACGTGGACCCCGACATGACCGTCGCGCAGGAGGAGATCTTCGGCCCGGTCGTCGTCGCCCTCCCCTTCGACGACGAGGACGAGGCGGTCCGCATCGCCTGCTCCACGCCGTACGGCCTGTACGACTACGTCTTCAGCGCCGACGCGGGCCGCGCCTGGGCCCTCGCCGCCCGCCTGCGCAGCGGCAACGTCGGCATCAACACCGCCCAGCGCCACCCGGAGACGCCGTTCGGCGGCTTCAAGCACAGCGGGGTGGGCCGCGACGGCGGCTCGTTCGGCCTGCACGCGTACAGCGAACTCCAGTCGCTGGTCTGGGCCTCCTGAAAAGTGGTCCGAACTTCCTGAGAACTGGGCTTCCAGAGAACTGGGCTTCCTGAGAAGAGGGACAGACGTGGGACAGGAAAAGGGAGTGGTGAAGTGGTGATGAGAGGCGTCATCTTCGACGGCACCGAACCGCGCGTGGTCGACGACCTGGAGATCCGGGCGCCCGGCCCCGGTGAGGTGCTGGTCGGCATCGCCGCCGCCGGCCTGTGCCACAGCGATCTGTCCGTGCTCGACGGCACCATCCCCTTCCCCGTCCCGGTCGTGCTCGGCCACGAGGGCGCGGGGACGGTGGTGGCGGTCGGCGCCGGCGTCACGCATGTCGCCCCCGGCGACCATGTCGCCCTCACCACCGTCGCCAGCTGCGGGACCTGCGCCGACTGCGGCCGCGGCCGCCCCACCATGTGCCGCAAGGCGATCGGCAGGCCGGGCCGGCCGTTCAGCCGCGGCGGGCAGCCGCTGTTCAACTTCGCCTCGAACTCCGCCTTCGCCGAGCGCACGCTGGTCAAGGCGGTGCAGGCGGTCAAGATTCCCGAGGACATCCCGCTCACCTCGGCCGCCCTCATCGGCTGCGGCGTCCTCACCGGCGTCGGCGCCGTGCTCAACCGCGCCCGGGTCGACCGCGGCGAGTCGGTCGTCGTCATCGGCACCGGCGGGATCGGGCTCAATGTGCTGCAGGGCGCCCGGATCGCCGGGGCCGGGCCGATCGTCGCCGTCGACTCCAACCCCGCCAAGGAGCCGCTGGCCAGGCAGTTCGGCGCCACGCACTTCGTCGCCTCGGCGGCCGCCGCCCGGGAGATCCTGCCGTCCGGCGCCGACCACGCCTTCGAGTGCGTCGGCAGCACCCGGCTCATCCGGGAGGCCGTCGACCTGCTGGACCGGCACGGCCAGGCGGTGCTGCTCGGCGTGCCCCCCGCCGACGCCGAAGCGTCCTTCCTCGTCTCTTCCATGTATCTGGACAAGGCCATCCTGGGCTGCCGCTACGGCTCGGCCCGGCCGCAGCGCGATATCGCCCTGTACGCGGACCTCTACCGCCAGGGCCGTCTGCTGCTGGACGAACTGGTCACCCAGACCTACCCCGTCGAGGACTTCCCGAAGGCCGCCGACGACGCGCGGGCGGGCCGGGTGGCGCGGGCCGTGCTCACGTTCTGACCAGGCGAGGTGCCCGTGGAACTACGTGCCGACGGAGGGGCCGGCCGTGGCACGGAAGGTGCGCCTATAGGCCGTGGGGGAGACGCCGAGTGCCGCCTGTAGGTGCTGCCGCATCGACGCGGCCGTCCCGAAGCCCGCGTCCCGCGCCACCTGGTCCACCGACAGATCGGAGTCCTCCAGCAGGTGTCTGGCCCGCTCCACGCGTTGCTGCACGAGCCACTGCCCGGGGCTGATCCCGACCTCCTCGCGGAAGCGGCGGGTGAAGGTCCGTACGCTCATCGACTCCTGGTCGGCCCACTCGCGCAGCGACATGGGGCGCTCCAGGCGGCCCAGGGCCCAGGCGCGCGCCGCCGTCGTGGTCGCCTGTTGCGGCTCGGGGAGCGGGCGTTCGATGTACTGCGCCTGGCCGCCGTCGCGGTGCGGCGGCACCAGGCTGCGGCGCGCGACCTCGTTGGCGACGGCGGCGCCGTAATCGCGCCGCACGACGTGCAGGCACAGGTCGATGCCCGAGGCGACGCCCGCGGAGGTGAGCACGTCGCCGTCGTCGACGAAGAGCACGTCCGGGTCGACCGCGATGGAGGGGAAGAGGGCCTGGAAGTGGGCGGAGCTCCGCCAGTGGGTGGTGGCGGGGCGGCCGTCGAGCAGCCCGGCGGCCGCGAGCACATAGCTGCCGGTGCAGATGGACATCCAGCGGACGCCGGGCCGGGCATGGACCAGCGTGGCGGCGAGCGCCGGGGGAAGTGTGCCCTCCGTATAGACCTGCCCCATCTCGTAGCTGGTGGGTACGAGGATGGTGTCGGCTTCGGCCAGCGCCTCGGGGCCGCGCTCGACGACGATCGGGAAGTCGGCGTCCGTCGACACCTCGCCGGGCTCCGGAGTGCAGCTGAACACCTCGTAGAGGCGGTTGCCCTCGGCGGAGCGGGCCTTGCCGAAGATCCTGAAGGGGATGCCCAGCTCGAAGGGGATCACGCCGGGCAGCACCAGCACGGCGACGCGGTGCCGCCTCCCGGCGTCCATGGATGAGGGCATGCGGGCCTCCCGGGTAATGTCGTGGCCCGATTCTAGCGAATGCTGTCCCTCGGGCCACTCGTAAGGACCGATCGAAGCGTCGATGCTGAACCGGTGACGCAGACAACCGAACTCACAGGGACTCCAGGTCAGGACGAGCGGCCCCGTCCAGCCCGGCGGCGGCCGAGGATCCACCGGGCGTGGTGGGTCGCCGCCGTCACCTTCGTGACGATCGTCGGCGCGGCCGGCTTCGCGTCGCTACCCGGCCTGCTGATCGAGCCCCTGAACGAGGAGTTCGGCTGGTCGCGCGGGCTGATCGGCTTCGCGGTGTCCGTGAATCTGGCGCTCTATGGGCTCACCGCGCCGTTCGCCGCCGCCCTTATGGACCGCTTCGGCATCCGTAAGGTCGTCGCCTGCGCGCTGACGGTGATCGCCGTGGGTGCCGGGCTCACGGTCTTCATGACCGCCGCCTGGCAGCTCATCCTGTGCTGGGGCGTCCTCGTGGGCCTCGGCAGCGGCTCCATGGCGCTGGCCTTCGCCGCGACTGTCACCAACCGGTGGTTCGTTCAGCGGCGCGGCCTGGTCACCGGCATTCTCACGGCGGGAGGCGCGTCCGGGCAGCTGGTGTTCCTGCCGGCCCTGGCGTGGATCGTGGAGCACCACCACTGGCGCCCGGCGGCGGTCACGGTGGCGGTCGCCGCGTTCGCCGTCGTGCCCTTCGTCTGGCTGCTGCTGCGCGACCATCCGGCCGACGTGGGCCTGGCCGCGTACGGGGCAGAGGGACCGCCCGCCCCGAAGCCCGCCCCGCAGCGGGGCGCGGCCCGCCGGGCGGTCACCGCCCTGGTCTCGGCCGCGCGCACCGGCCCGTTCTGGCTGCTGGCCGGGACCTTCGCGATCTGCGGCGCCTCCACCAACGGCTTGGTCAAGACGCACTTCGTGCCCGCCGCGCACGACCACGGCATGCCGGTGCCGGCCGCCGCGAGCCTGCTGGCGGTCATCGGGGTCTTCGACATCGTGGGCACGGTGGCCTCCGGCTGGTTCACCGACCGGTTCGACGCGCGGCGGCTGCTCGCCGTCTACTACGCGCTGCGCGGGCTGTCGCTGATGTTCCTGCCCATGCTTCTGGCCGACTCCGTGCACCCCCCGATGCTCTTCTTCATCGTCTTCTACGGGCTCGACTGGGTCGCGACCGTGCCGCCCACCGTCGCGCTGTGCCGCGAGCACTACGGCGAGGACAGCGCGATCGTCTTCGGGTGGGTGCTGGCCTCGCACCAGGTGGGCGCGGGGGTGGTCGCCTTCGTCGGCGGGATGGCGCGGGACGCCTTCGGGTCGTACGACACGGTCTGGTACGGCGCGGGCGCGCTGTGCGCGGTGGCCGCGCTGATGGCCCTGGTCATCAGGCGGGAGCGGGAGGAGGTCCCCCGCATCGCCTAGGGCTGGGTCCGGTCCTGGTCGTGCGGCGCCAGGGTGGCGAACTCGCCGCGGTGAAAGAGGAGGGGGCCGGAGCGGGCGGCGAGGTCGTCCGTGCCGAGGGCGCGGACGCGGCCCACGACCACCAGGTGGTCGCCGCCGGTGTGCACGGCGTGGACCGTGCAGTCGATCCACGCGGGGACGTCCGTGAGCCGCGGCGAGCCGGTCACCGGGGCCGGCTGGTGCGGGACGCCGGCGAACTTGTCCGGCCGCCGTGAGCCGCTCACCGCGAAGCCCCGGCACAGCGCGCCCTGGTCGGCCCCCAGAATGTTGACGCAGAAGACTCCGGCCCGGGCGATGCGCGGCCAGGTCGTGGACGTACGGGCGACCATGAAGGCGATCAGCGGCGGGTCGAGGGAGAGGGAGGAGAAGGACTGGCAGGCGAACCCGGCCGGGCCCTCCTCGTCCACGGCCGCGATGACCGTGACGCCGCTCGCGAAGTGGCCGAGAACCCGCCGGAACTCCGCCGGGTCCAGCGGAAGGCGTTCGTCCGCGCGCACCGCGCGCAGGGTGGGGCGGCCGGGGCGGGGCGGCGCCGAGGCGGCCCGCGGCAGGGGTGCGTCGCGGCTCGCGGCGGCGGTCGGCGAGCCGACCGAGCGCAGATAGCGGACCGCGGTGGCTGCCATCCCGGCGTGTCCCATCATGATTCCATTGAATCTGATGCTGCGTCAGATGGGAAGTCCCGGAAGGAGCCCTTCAAAAGCCCTTCCGTCCCTTCAGCGGCCCCGGTGTTCAGCGGCCCCGGTAGGCGGGGGCGCGGCGCTCGGCGAAGGCGCGGACGCCCTCCTGCGCGTCCGCCGTGGTCATGTTGATCTCCTGGGCCGCCGCCTCGGCGGCGAACGCGGCCGCGCGATCGGCCTCCAGCGAGCCGTTCACCAGCTGCTTGGTGAGGGCGATGGCGCGGGTCGGGCCGCCGGCCAGGCGCTCGGCCCACTCGCGGGCGGTCTTGGCCAGATCGCCGTCCGCGACGACCCGGTTGACCAGGCCGATCCGCTCGGCCTCGGCGGCGGACAGCGAATCGCCGAAGAACAGCAGCTCCTTCGCCCGCTGCGGGCCGATCAGGCGTGGGAGGAGATAGGCGCCGCCGCCGTCGGGGACCAGCCCGCGGCGTACGAAGACCTCGATGAACCTGGCCGACTCGGCGGCGAGCACCAGATCGCAGGCGAAGGCGAGATGGGCGCCGAGCCCGGCCGCGGTCCCGTTCACGGCGGCGATGACCGGCTTCTCGCAGTCCAGCACGGCGGCGATGAGCCGCTGCGCCCCGCGCCGGATCAGCCGGGCCACATCGCCGGCGACCCGCTCGCCCCCGCCGGCCCCGGGGTCCGGCCGCGGGCGGGCGTCGGCGCTGGTACTGGTACTGGTGCTGGTACGGGCGTCGGTGCTGGTGCGGGCGCCGCCGCGCAGGTCGGCGCCCGCGCAGAAGCCCTTGCCGGTGGCGGTGAGCACCACGGCACCGACCGCCGGGTCGGCGGAGGCGTCGTCGAGCAGCGAGATCAGGCGTTCGCGCTGGTCAGGGGTGATGGCGTTCATCGCGGCCGGGCGGTCGAGAGTGATCCAGGCCACGCCGTTGTCAGTGGCGTGCCGTACAACGGTCTCAGGTGATTCTTCGGGGGAGGAAGTCATGGGGGAAATCCCTTGGGTTGAAGCTGAGTCCGGGGCCGTGGCCGGGATTTCGGTGACGGCTCGGGTGGAGGGCCGGGCGCGTGGGCCGGGTGCCTCAGCGGCACACGGCCAGGGCGTCGAGGGCCACCGCGCCCTGGCCGCGAGGCAGCACCATCAAGGGGTTGACGTCGAGCTCGGCGAGGTCGTCGCCGAGTTCCAGGGCCATGCGCTGGATGCGGAGGACGACCTCGACCAGGGCGTCCACATCGCAGGGGGGCATGCCGCGCACGCCGTCGAGCAGGGCCCGGCCGCGCAGCTCGGTGAGCATCGCGCGCGCCTGGTCCTCGCCGAAGGGCGGCACGCGTACGGCTGTGTCCCGCAGCACCTCGACGAGCACACCGCCGATGCCCACCGTGACCGTCGGCCCGAAGAGGCTGTCGTGGGTGACGCCGACGACCATCTCCACACCACGCTCGACCATCTGGCAGACCAGCACGCCGTCCAGCTCGACGCCCTCGTAGCGGGCGATGTCGGTCAGGTCCCGATAGGTGTCGCGGACCTGGCTCGCGGAGGTGAGCCCGAGCCTGACCAGGCCCAGTTCGGTCTTGTGGGCGAGCTGCGGCGCGGAGGCCTTCATGGCGACGGGGTAGCCGACCAGGCCGGCGGCGCGGACGGCCGCCGCCGCGCTGGTCACCAACTGCTCGCGCGGCACCCGGATGCCGTACGCCCGCAGCAGCTGCTTCGCGGCGTGCTCGCTCAGCTGCTCTCCTGGGCGCAGCAGCGCCTGGGCCTTGCGGGCCGACGGGGAGGGGGTGCGCGGGGCGTCGTCGAAGGGGGAGCGGTAGCCGGCCGTGAAGCGGTGGTGCTCCAGATAGGCGCGTACGGCGGTGATGCAGTTGGCGAAGGTCCGGAAGGTGGCGACGCGGGAGGAGCCGAGCAAGGTGGTGCGGTAGGCGGCCTCGGTGCCGACCGGCGAGCCCCACACCACGCACACCAGCTTGTCCGTCTGTTCCGCAGCGTCCACCAGGTCCTGCGCCAGCTTGTCGCTCATCGGCGGGAACGGCCCGGTGATCGGGCAGATCAGCACGCCGACGGACGGGTCGGCGAGGATGGCGTCGATGATCTTCCGGCCGCGCCAGTCGCCGACGGGGTGGCCGCCGTTGTCGACCGGGTTGGCGACGCTGAGGTCCTCGGGTATCCACTGGTGCAGCTCGGCCTGCTTCTCGGTGCCGAGCGTGGGCAGCGGGAGCCCGGCGGCCGTCGCGAGGTCGGAGAAGTGGGCGCCGGTGCCCCCGGAGATCGAATAGACCACGACGCCCTCGGCGCGCGGGGGCCGGGCGCGGGCGAGCAGCGCGGCCGTGTCCTGCAGCTCGTCGAGGCCGTCGACCCGGATCACGCCGAACTGCCGCATGGCCGCGTCCACGACCGCGTCCGAGCCGGTCAGCTTGCCAGTGTGGGAGGCGGCCGTGCGGGCCCCGGTTTCGGTGCGGCCGACCTTGACGGCCACGACGGGCACTTGGGCGCGGGCGGCGCGGTCGGCGGCCAGCAGGAAGCTGCGCCCGTCCTTGAGCCCTTCCGCATACATCGCGATGGCGCCGACCTCGGGTCGGGAGGCGAAGTAGGAGATGAAGTCGGCGGTCTCCAGGTCGGCCTCATTGCCGGTGGGGGCCCAGTGGCTGAGCCGGATGCCCAGCTCCTGGAGGGTGAAGACGGGACGGCCCTGGTGGCCGGACTGGGTGATGAGGGCGATCGCCGGCCCTTCCAGGTCCTCGCGGAACTCCTCAAAGGCATTGAGGTTGGTGTTGGGGCCCAGGAGGCGCAGCCCGCCGCGGCGTACGGCGGCGGCGAGCCGGGCCTGGGCGGCGGCGCCCTCGGCACCGGTCTCGGCGAAGCCGGAGGCGAAGGCGACGGCGAACTTGACCTTGGCGGAGGCGAGTTCCTCGACGAGCGGGAGGGGGTCGCGGACGAGGAGGACGGCGAGGTCGACCGGTTCGGGCAGGTCGGCCACGGACGGGACACAGGGGAGGCCGAAGACGGCGGAACGGGAGGGGTGCACGGGGTGCAGTCGCGCGCCGACGCGCTCGGCCCAGGCGATCAGCTGCCGGGTGATGCCGGTGTTGGGGCGGCCCTCGGCGTCGGAGGCGCCGACGACGGCCACCGACTCGGGGCGGAAGAACCGGTCCAGATCGGGGACGGCGGAGTGCAGCGGGCGGCCGCTGACGTCCACGTCCTCGGTGGCCGCGGACCTGCCGTGGACATGGACGGCGGGGCCGGGAGGCCGGCCGCAGGCGGCGACGCGGGCGTGACGGGAGTTGGTGGTGAGGGTGCCGTGAGTCGATCCAAGCATCGGTATCCGCCACTCCTGCTCGTTGGCGACAAGCCAGATAGCTGACGTCTAGTCAGATTACTCAGGAGTCAGATTAACGGAACTGACGCCCTGTCAGGAATGGGGGTGCGTGGACGAAACGCAGGGCGACGGGGGCCGCCCTCGGGGCGGTGAGGTGATGGTGCCCGGCGGATCCGGGGGTCACGCCGGGCGGGAGCGGCGATATCACGCCGATGTGCGGTCGATGGCCTTGGCGATTTTGCGCGCGTCGATGGCGAGTTCGCGGAACATGCCGCTGATCGGGTTCGTATAGCCCGTGAAGTGCAGGCCCGGCGTGGAGGGGGCAGCGCGCGGGCCGTGGACCAGCGGCCTGCCGCGCCCGTCGAGCACGCCCAGGTGGCCGACGAGGTCGTCCAGGCCGCGCCGGTAGCCGGTCGCGGCGACCACGGTGTCGGGGCTGATGCGGGAGCCGTCGGCCAGCGCCACCTTGTCCTCCTCGAAGGACTCGACCGCCGCCACCACCTCCACCTTCCCCGCCTGGACCGCGTCGATGAGACCGACGTCCTGCACCGGGATCGCGCCTTGGCGCACCCGCGTGTACAGGCCGGTCTCCGGCCAGGGCAGCCCCTGCGCGCTCAGGTCGGGCATGGTGAGTCGGCACATCGCCCGCGCCGCCCGGTCCACCAGGCGCGTCGGCAGCCGCCGCACCAGGATGCCGGTGGCCTGCGCGGGCCAGCCCGCCGTGGAGCGGCGCAGGATGTGCGGCACGGTGCGCACCGCGAGCCGCACCCGGGCCGCGCCGCCCTCGACGAGGTCGACCGCGATCTCGGCGCCCGTGTTGCCGATGCCGACGACCAGGACGTCCCGGCCCTGGAACGGGCGGGCGTTGCGGTAGCGGCTCGCGTGCAGCAGCTCGCCGGTGTAGGTCTTCCGGCCCGGCCAGTCGGGCACCCGCGGGGTGTGGTTGTAGCCGGTGGCCACGACCACGACGGGCGAGGAGGGCGCCCGCCCGCCCGTGGCCCGCAGCACCCACCCCTCGCCGTCCGGGGCCCGGTCGATCCGCGAGACCTCCACCCCCGTGACGATCTCCAGCCGGTGGTGCTCGACGTACTGCTCCAGATAGCGCACCACGTCGTCCCGGGCGACCCAGCGCCCGTACGCGCGGGGGATCGCGAGCCCGGGGAGCGCGGACAGGCGGCGCGTGGTGTGCAGATGCAGCCGTTCGTAATGGGCCCGCCAAGAGGCGGCGACCGCCTCCGACTTCTCCAGGATCACCGCGCGGATGCCGCGTTCGCGCAGCGCGGCCGCGGTGGCGAGCCCGCCCGGGCCGGCGCCGATCACGTACACGGGTGAGGAGTGCTCGGGGAAGGTGTCGGCCATGGGCGTGAGCGTAGTCATGAAATTGGCAGGTTTCCGTCAAATTTATTCCGAATCGATTGCGGATCGATCACGGCCCGCCGTACGGCCTCTTGCGCGCCCGTACCCACGTCCGCTGAACTGACGTACCGTCAGATATGGCGGTTGGCGCCCGGCGGGACGGACGCGAGAGAGAGGGGGAGTGATGCGTACGATCTGGCTGAGCGGGCCCGAATGGCTCGCCGTGCTGCGCATCGGGCTCGGCCTGTGGTGGCTGGAGAGCTGGCGGCACAAGGACAAGAAGGCCTGGCTGGAACGCAACACCGGCATCGCCTGGGCGGCCGGCATCGCCGCCAAGCACCGCTGGTCGTTCGTACGCGGCGGATTCGCCGTCGTCGGATCCCGGCCCAAGCTCATGGCGTATGTCGTCCTCTACGCCGAGCTGGCCATCGGCCTCGGCCTGGTGCTGGGCTTCCTCACCCCGATCGCCCTGGTCGGCGGCGCACTGCTGAACCTGCTCTACTTCGTGCTCATGATCCACGACTGGGCCGAGCAGGGGCAGAACTCGATGATGGTGCTCATCTCGCTGGTCGGCCTCTTCGGCATGAGCTGGCAGACTTGGGCGCTGGACGAGGCATGGGGGCTGTTTCTGTGAGCGCGCCCCCCGCGGGTGGCGCGCCGCGCTTCGATCTGCCGGAGATCGACGCCTTCACCCGCCCTTACTGGGACGCCGCCGCGCAGGGCCACCTGCTGATCCGACGCTGTGCGGACTGCGGCCAAGCCCACCACTACCCGCGGGAGTTCTGTCCCCGGTGCTGGAGCGAGAACGTCACCTGGGAGCGGGTGAGCGGACGCGCGACCCTCTATACCTGGTCCGTCGTGCACCGTAACGACCTCCCGCCCTTCGGCGCCCGCGTCCCGTACACCGCCGCCGTGGTCGAACTCGCCGAGGGCCCGCGCATGATGACCGAGCTGGTCGGGTGCGCGGGTCAGGAGCTGCGCGTGGGCATGGAGCTGCGCGTGGACTTCCGTGCCGCGGACGAGGGCGCCTCGCCCGAGGACGCCCCGGCGATCCCCGTCTTCCGCCCCGCCGACGGCGTCACTTCCCGTCGAGGTGCTCGGCCTCCGGCTGCCAACGAGAGCCGGCATAGCGGGTGAGGGCGTCGATGAGCGCGGAGTGCTGCTGATCGCTCAAGGGGCCGAGGACGCAGAGCGGGACCCTGCCGTTCTCGCGGGGGGCGAGCGGGGCGGGGTAGATCCAGCCCGCGGGGCGGGCGCGGCCGGGGCGCGGGGCGTCGTCGGTGAAGCGCGCGTGGAGCCCCGCGTAGCGGTACGGCGCCGTGGACTCGATGTTCTCCAGGGTGACCGTCCCGAGGTGGTCCCACACGTACGTGCGGCGTCCCGTGGGGCCGGTCGCGATCGTGGCGCCGGTGGCGTCGGTGGTCGTGATGCCGCGCGGGCCGATGTGGAGGGTCCACGGGGGTTTCCGCCGGAGCAAGCGCGCGTGGCGGATCACCTTGCCCGTGCTCACCAGCATATTGATCACGCCGAAGAGCGTGGCCAGGCCGCCGAATACCCACACCAAGATGACCAGCATCCACGGGTTGTCGTCCTGCTTCTGCCCCACGGTGATCTTGCCTGCGGCAAACGGGTAGTAGATGCTGGCCGCCGTGACCGCCGCGATGACCGCGAGGGCGAGCCAACCGCGCCAGAGGGGTCCGGGGGCCGGGGGAGCGTAGTCGGCCCTCCGCTCCCGCCCGGTCCAGGCGATCTCGAAGGGCCCGTCGGAAGCGGGCAACCGCCGGGTGGGTGGTGGGGTTTCCGTACGCGGCGGCACCACGGGCACCGTGACGGCCGTGGAGGACACCCCGGGTGCGCCGGGCTCGCCGAGGGCGGCCCGCAGCCGCCCGAGGCACTCGTGGACCGCGGCCGCAGTCTGGGGGCGCCGGTCCGGATCGCGCCGGAGCAGCTCGGCGACCAGCTCCGTCACCGCGGGCGGCAGGCCCGGGCGGACCGTGTCCAGCGCGGGGGCCTCCTCATCGAGTTTGCGGCGCATGACCGCGATGCCGTTGTGGCCGGTGAACGGCGGGCGGCCGGTGAGCAGGGCGAAAAGTACTCCGCCGAGGGCGTACAGATCCGAGCGCTCGTCCCCGCGTTCGGTGAGGAACTGCTCGGGTGCGCCGTACTCCGGGGTGCCCGCCGGGGCGAGCTGCGAGGAGCGGGCGACCGTGAAGGCGGCCTGGACGAACCCGGCGATGCCGAAGTCCACCACCTTCACCCGGCCGTCCAGGGTGAGCATCACATTGTGCGGCTTGATGTCGTAGTGGATGACCTGTGCGCGGTGCGCGGCGACCAGCGCCGCGCAGATCTCCTGGGCGATCTCCAGCGCGCGGGCCGGGCCCATGGGGCTCTTGTCGCGGATGTGCTGGGCGAGGGTGGTTCCCTCGACCCGCTCCATGACGAGGAAGAGCAGGTCTTCGTGGACCCCTCGGTCGTGCAGGGCGACCACGTTCGGATGGCTGATCTGCGCGGCGGCCACCGCCTCCCGCTCGAAGCGGGCCGGCAGGTCCGGCGGCACCGTGTCGTCCAGCGCCAGCAGCTTGACGGCCACATCCCGGCGCAGGCTCCGGTCCCGACCGGCCCACACCTCGCCCATGCCACCCCGGCCGAGCCGCTTCACCAGCTCGTACCGCCCCGCGATCAGTACACCGTGCTCCACCCGCCACCCCCGATGACGCCGTCATGCCACTTGAGCAGGGTACGGACCACACGTCCCCCGGGCCATCACGGCCACAGCAACTCCCGCCGCCAAACACCGCTTTCGGCCGCGCGGCGGTAGCGCAGCCGTACGTGCCGCCGGTGCTCTTCCTCCTGGTAGAACTCCACCTCGTCCGCGGCCAGTACATACAGCGTCCAGCTCGGTGCCGTCGCGTCCGGCTCCCGCGCGACCCGCTCCCGCGCCGCCTCGAAGGCCTGCTCCAGCTCCTCGTACGAGCCCAGGGCCTCGCTCTGCCGACCGCCCCCGGCCAGTGCGGCCGTCAGCGCCGCCGGTGAGCGCGCGCGCAGATCCGCCGCGCTCTCCTCGGGGTCGGCCGGCGTGACCCGCCCGCCGATCCGCACCTGCCGGCCCACCGCGGTCCAGTGAAACCCCAGCGCCGCGTACGGACACACGGCCAGCTCCCGGCCCTTGCGGCTGGTGCGGTGCGTGCCGAAGTGCCAGCCGCGCGCGTCGGCGTCGTGCAGCATCACCGTACGGACGGACGGGCGGCCGTCCGCGTCGGCGGTGGCCAGCGTCATGGTGTGCGGACCCGGCACGCCCGCTTCGGCGGCCTCGCGCAGCCACCGCCGGAAGAGCGACAGCGGCTCGTCCGGGGCCTGTTCCGGGTCGAAGGCGGGCAGCTCGCCGGCGTCGTGTACGCGCAGCCCGCGCAGCAGCTCACGGAATTCCTCGGCCGCCTCGTCGCCGGTTCCATGCATCGGGTCCATCGGGTCCCCTGCCTTCTTCTCGTTCCCGAGTGAGCCAGGGTGACACGGGGGCGGGTGAAACGCCCGCGGGGAGCCCTCAGCCGCGCCCGAGCACCACCGTCCCCGACGAGCAGAACCACCCACCCGTCCCCGACGCCACGGCCAGCTCCGGCAGCCGCCCGCCCGCCTTGCGGACCTGCCGCTCACCCGCCTCGCCGCGCAGCTGCCGCACGGCCTCCACCAGCAGGAACAGCCCGCGCATCCCGGGATGGCAGGCGGAGAGTCCGCCGCCGTCCGTGTTCGTCGGCAGGTCGCCCGTAAGCCGCAGCCGGCCCTTGTCCACGAACGCCCCGCCCTCGCCCTTCGCGCAGAAGCCCAGATCCTCCAGGGTCACCAGCGTCATATAGGTGAAAGCGTCGTAGAGCTCGGCCACATCGATGTCCGACGGCCGCACCCCGGCCCGCTCGAAGGCCTGCCGCCCGGAGGCCGCAGCGGGCGAGACGGTGAAGTCGTCCCACTCCGACATGGTGGTGTGCGAGATCGCGGTGCCGGAACCCAGCACCCACACCGGGGGCTTCGCCGTGTCCGGTACGTACTCCTCGCCCGCCAGCAGCACGGCGCAGCCGCCGTCGGAGCGGATGCAGCAGTGCAGCTTGGTGAAGGGATCCGCGATCATCGGGCCGCTCAGCACCTCGTCCACCGTGATCGGGGTGCGGAACATCGCGTCCGGGTTGTGCGCGGCATTGGCGCGCGTCTGAACGGCGATGTCCGCAAGCTGTTCGAGGGTCGTGCCGTACTGGTGCATATGGCGGCGTGCGGCCATCGCGTACTTGGCGACCAGGGTGTGGCCGTACGGGACCTCGAACTGGAGCGGTCCGCGCGCCCCGAAGGAGAGGTTGGAGGTGCGGCGGCCCGCGCGGATGTCGGCGCGGGCGGTGGAGCCGTAGACCAGGAGGACGGCGCGCGCGTGGCCCGCGGCGATGGCGTCCGCCGCGTGGGCCGCCATGACCTCCCAGGTGGAGCCGCCGACGGACGTCGAGTCGGTCCAGGTGGGGCGCAGCCCCAGATACTCGGCCACCTCGACCGGGGCCAGCGTGCCGAGCCCGGCCGACGCGAGGCCGTCGACGGCCGACCGGTCGAGGCCGGAGTCGGCGAGGGCGCGCCGGGCGGCCTGGGCGTGGAGGGCGTAGGGGGTCGCGCTGTCGACGCGGCCGCAGTCGGAGAGGGAGACGCCGACGACGGCGACTTTGCGGGCGCGCTTGCGCTTCGCTGCGGGCATGAATCTGACGGTACATCAGATTCGTGGGGGCCGGGGATAAGGCGGCGGTGGTGAAGGGGGCAGGGGGAGGGGCGGGTCCGGGCGATCTCCCGTATGGCCTGACCGCCGCCGGTTCGTGCTCCGGCGGAGCGGTGGGGGAGGAACGTGAGGGAGTGACGGCAGTTTGCAAGGGAGGCCGCGTGTAGGGGTGGGAAAGTGTGCACCTCGTCCCTAATATGACGGTCCGTCAGAAGCGGAGGTGCTTGCCGATGGACGCCGCGTTCACCGATGAACAGGTCGAGATCCGCCGTACGCTGCGCAGACTGCTGCGGGAGCGGTGCGGCCCCGACGAGGTCAAGGCGGCGGTCCGCGCCGCGCCGGGCCACGACGAAGCGCTGTGGCGGCTGCTCGCGCGGCAGCTCGGGCTGCCAGGCCTCGCGCTTCCCCGGGAGGCCGGGGGCGTCGGCTGCGGGCCGACCGAGCTGGCCCTCGCCTGCGAGGAGACAGGGCGCGCGCTGCTCCCGTCCCCGCTGACGGCCACCGCGGCGCTCGCCGCGCCCCTCGTCGACCGGCTCGGGACGGGCGCGCAGCGCGCCGCGCTGCTGCCGCGCATCGCGGACGGCGAGCTCACGGCGTCGCTCGCCGTACCCGGCGGGGAGCTGACCAGGGCGCTCGGTCTGACGGGCGGGGACGACGGCGGAGGCTGGGCGGGCGGCGGGCGCGCGGGGGGCGTCCAGGCGCGGGGCGGCGGGGACGGCGGGCGCAGCGGGAACGACAGGGGCGGTGGGGACGCCGGGGGCGGGGGCTGGAGGCTTTACGGGCAGGTCGACCAGGTCCTCGACGGGCACAGCGCGGGGCTGCTGCTCGTCGCCGCCCGCACGGGCGGCTATACGCGCGGCCGGACCCTGCTGTTCCTCGTCCGGGCCGGGGCGCCCGGCCTGGCCCGGACGAGGCTGACCGCGCTCGACGAGACGCGGCCGCAGGGCCGGATCGAGCTGCGGGACGTGCCGGCCGAGCTGCTGGGCGCGGAGGGAGCGGAGGGCGCGGAAGTGGTGAGCGCGCTGGCGCGGCTGGGTCCGACGGCGGCGGCCGTGCTCGCCGCCGAGGCGGTGGGCGCGGCGGACGCGGCGCTGGAGCGGACGGTCGAGTACGTGCGGACGCGGGTGCAGTTCGGCCGGCCGGTCGGGTCCTTCCAGGCGGTCAAGCACCGGCTGGCGGAGGTGTACGTGCAGGTCGAGGCGGCGCGGTCGGCTGCGTACTACGCGGCGTGGGCCGTGGGGCGGCCCGCGGCGGCGCACGGGTCCGGGGCGGGCCCGGGTGCCGTTCCGGCCGCGGAGGGCGCGGAGGGCGCCGAGGGCGCCGAGGGCGCGGAGGCCGCCGACGCGGCTGTCGCGGCTGTCGCGAGCGGTCTCGCGCTCGCGCAGGCGTTGGAGGCGCAGCGCGCGGCCGCGGGGGAGGCGGTACAGCTGCACGGCGGCGTCGGCTTCACCTGGGAACACGACGCGCACCTCTACTTCAAGCGGGCCGCCTCGGACGAGCTGCTCTTCGGGCCGGTGCACCGGCTGCGGGCGCACGCGGCCGAGCGGGAGGGGCTGTTCGCGGAGCCGAACGCGTCGAGCGCGGGCACGGGCGCGGGCGCGGGCCCGAGCGCCGACGGGCACCGGGCCCGGAAGGCGGTGGCGGTGTGATGGCGCCCGCAACGCGTCCGGGCTACGGAGTCCGGCTGATCCAGAAGGTGTCGTCGGGCCGAGCCTTCGCGAAGGTCGCGCCGCACATCGTCCCGGCGCTCGACCGCGCCGTGCACCGGCTGACGCGCGGCAAGGTGCTGCCCAGCGCCCGGATGCTGCCGGGTGTGGTCCTGACGGCGAGGGGCGCGAGAAGCGGCCTGCCGCGCCGTACCCCGCTGGCCTGCATGCCGGAGGACGACGGCACCTGGCTCCTGATCGGCAGCAACTTCGGCCGGCCGGGCCACCCGGCGTGGACCGCGAACCTGCTGGCCCACCCGGACGCCGAGATCAGCTGGAAGGGCCGCGACATCGCGGTCCGGGCGCGGCTGCTGACGGGCGAGGAGCGGGAGGCGGCATGGGCGGCGGCGCTCCGCTTCTGGCCGCCGTACGCGACGTACCAGGCGCGGGTGGAGCGCCAGATCCGGCTGTTCCGCGTGACGCCGACGCGGGACGGCTCCGACGGCGCGTAGGGCTTCCTGAGGCATCGACACGCGGCTCCGCCGCGCGGGGGGACCTGCGCCTCTGGACTGACGGCGGGTGCGAAGACCGCCGCGCGCGGGCCGTCTCGAGACGACCCGCGCGCGGCGGTGTGGTGCGGGCGCGGGCCGGGGCGCGGCGGGGGCTCGGGGAGCCGGCCGGGCGGCGGGGGGCCGGTGGGTCGGGGTTCGCCGTGGGGGGTGACAGGACGTGCGGGACCCCGGAGCCGACCGGCCCGCGCTGGTGGGCGAGCGGCGACGGGTCCGAAGGGGCGGGACCCGGGGCGCTCGCGACGCCGGCGCGCGGTGCGTGGTACTTGCCTTACTTGGGCGGCTTCCTGCCCGTGATGCCGAGGTGGACCAGAAGCGTCAGGGCGGGCCTGAGCTCGGCCTGCTTGACGCCCCAGCTCTGGAACCCCTTCTGGTGGGCGGCGACCGCGGCCAGCATCGCGACGATCGAGCCCGCGACGGCCGCTGGGCTGACGTCCTTGTCGTACCGGTTCTTCGCCTGGAGCTCCTTGACGGCGTCGGTCAGGGAGTTGGTCACGGAGTTGAGGATCTTCATGCGGATCTTGTAGAACCGCTTGTCCCCCTCCGCCGCGCCAAGATCGACAACGCGCAGGATGGCGTCATGTTTGCGCCAGAAGGAGAGGAAGCCCTCGACGAGATCCTCCGCGGCCTGCGCCCCGGATTTTCCGGCCCACGAGCGCTCGGCGACCAGGTCGGTCAGGCTCGCGCCCTCCTTCGCCATCTCCTCCGCGATCTCGAGGACGGCGCCCTCGACGTCGGGGAAGTACTGGTAGAACGTCGCGGGCGAGGTCCCGGCCTTGCGGGCGACGTCGATGACCTTGACGTCTCGGTACGGGGATGTGCTGAGCATCTCGCTGAGGCAGTCGAGCAGCTTCTGCCGCGTCGCCTGCCCGCGGCGACCGGCGACCCGCCCGTCGACGGTGCGTACTTGTCCTGTCATGACGTCAGCTTACCGAGGGGTGATCGAAGCGCGATTCGACTGCGTGCAAATGGGGACCGTGCACGGCTCGGGATTCCCGGGGCCGCGCTGATCAGGGAGAACGAGTCATCAAGGCCCGTCTGGGCGGCTTCTCGCCCGCCCGCCGACGGCTAACCCGTCCGCGTGAATAATATTATCAACAGGCTGTGGATAACTTCGGTGGACAGAGTGGCCGCTGTGCAGGCCGGGAGATCGGTGAGCGGCCTGAAATAGACCATGGGGGTATGCCCGAATCAGGCCCCGCGCCCGCGTATCGAATCAGGCTTTCCCGGCGATGAACCGTTAGCGTGGCGAATGACGCAAAAAGCATTGCGTGTGATGAAGAGGGGCATTCGCGCGGGAGGACCGGAACCAATGACCGCATTCGCGGAAGGCGTGCCCTGCTGGGCGGACGCGATGCTCCCTGATCTGGAGGCGGGCAAGCGCTTTTACGGCGAGCTGTTCGACTGGACCTTCGGGGCGGGCGAGGCGCACTACGGCCACTACACCCAGGCGTTCCACGACGGGCGGAACGTCGCCGCCCTCGCACCCAAGCCGGACGGCCGGCTGCCGACCGTCTGGAACATCTACTTCGCCGCCCAGGACGCCGCCGCCACCGCCGCGCGCATCCGCGCTGCCGGCGGCCGTCTCATCACCGAGCCCATGCGCATCGGGGACTTCGGCGTCGTGGTGACGGCCGCGGACCCCGGGGGCGCGGTCTTCGGCGTCTGGCAGGCGGGCAGTCACCCCGGCTTCGAGGAGCACGGCACCCCCGGTTCGTACGGCTGGACGGAGCTCCGTACCCGGGACCCGGAGCGGGTGGACGCCTTCTACCGGGCGGTCTTCGGGTACGGGACGGTGCGGCCGGGGAAGGGATCAGGCAGGCAGCCGGGCGAGGGGAAGGAGCCGGGTGGGCAGCAGGGTGGGCAAGCACATGAGGAGGCCGGGGCGGATGGGCCGCAGGGAGGGGCCGACGTCGTGTTCTGGACGCCTCGCGGGAAGCCCGCCGAGCCCGAGCACGCGATCGGCGCCCGCACCACCATGGGTGACAGGTTTCCGGCCGAAATGCCCGCCCACTTCCTTGCCTACTTCGTGGTAGCGAACTGTGACCAAGTCGCGCGGACGGCGCACGCGCTCGGCGGGCGCCTGCTCAATGACCCCGAAGATACGCCGTACGGGCGTTTCGCGGTGCTTGCGGACAATCAGGGCGCGCACTTCGCCGTCGTCGACACCTCGGCGGCGGGCGCTTCGCGCACGGAAAGCGGAGCGTAGCGGGGCCGGGAGCCCGGCGTACGGCAAGGTGGAGGACGGCAGGGCGCCGCCAGGTGACACGACGAAATCGCCCCCGGGTTCGCAACCGCCGCCTTCGCCAGAGAGAATGCAGGATGCGTGCCGCCGGTTGGTTTGTCGGTGAGACGCTGCAGCGGGGCGGTATTTTTTCAAGCCCCACGGGGAGGTGGCAGGCAAGTGGTGGAGCAGCTGACGCAGCACGATCCGAGGCGTATCGGTCCGTTCGAGGTGCTCGGCCGGCTCGGCGCGGGCGGCATGGGGCTGGTCTATCTGGCCCGTTCGGCGTCCGGCCGACGGGTCGCGATCAAGACGGTGCGGACCGAACTCGCCGAGGACCAGCTGTTCCGTGTCCGTTTCACCCGCGAGGTGGAGGCGGCGCGCGCGGTCAGCGGCTTCTACACGGCCGCCGTCGTGGACGCCGATCCGCGGGCCGCGGTGCCGTGGCTGGCCACCGCGTACGTACCGGCTCCCTCCCTCGAGGAGATAGTCAATGAGTGCGGGCCGATGCCGGCCCAGGCGGTGCGCTGGCTGGCGGCCGGGGTCGCCGAGGCGCTGCAGTCCATCCACGGCGCGGGCCTGGTCCACCGGGATCTGAAGCCGTCGAATGTGCTGGTCGTCGAGGACGGCCCGCGAGTGATCGACTTCGGTATCGCGTCCGGGGTCTCGAACACCCGGCTGACGATGACCAACGTGGCGGTGGGCACCCCGGCCTATATGTCGCCCGAGCAGGCGCGCGACTCGCGCAGCGTGACCGGCGCGAGCGACATCTTCTCGCTCGGCTCGACGCTGACCTTCGCGGCGACCGGCCACGCCCCGTTCCACGGCGCGAATCCGGTCGAGACCGTGTTCATGCTGCTGCGCGAGGGCCCGGACCTGACCGGCCTGCCGGACGAGCTGCGGCCGCTCATCGAGTCCTGTATGCAGATGGAGCCCGAGCGCAGGCCCAGCCCGGCCGATCTACAGGCGCAGCTGGCCCCGCATCTGTTCGCCTCCAACGCCGAGGACAGCGGTACGGCCTCGGCCTGGCTGCCGGGCGGCGCGGTGGCGCTGATCGAGCGCAAGCGCAACGGGCGGAACCAGATCGCGCGCCCCGCGCGGGGCGCGGACGGCCGGCATGGCGGCGACGGCGCGAGGGGTGGCGGGGGAAGCCGGCCGGCCGCGCCGCTGCCGCCGGAGCGCCCGCCGACGCCCGCGCCGGGGTACGAGCCCGCGCACGGACCGGGCACGGGGCGCGGCCGGCACGGCGCGCCCGCCGGCGCCTCCGGCTGGGAGCCCATGGTCGCGGACGACCCGCGCGGCGGCCTGCGCACCGACATGGGGAACCCGCCGAACCCGCTGAGCGCCATCGGCCCCGGGCGCCACGCCGCGCCCGCGGCGTCGGCCCCGTCGGCCGCGCCGCCCTCCATCCAAGGCCCCACCGGACCCGGCGGCCCCACCGGACCTGGCAGCCCCATCGGACCCGGTGCAGCCGCCGGCCCGGCGAACCCGACGGGCCCGGCGCCCGCCGGAGGTGACGCGTCGGTCCGCCTGCCGGGCTCCAAGGTGCCCATCGGACCGGGCCCCCGGGCCACCGACGGGCGCGAGCCGCAGCCGCAGCACGAGACGGGCCCCGCCACCGGCTGGGTGCGGCCGCCGAGCGGCCTGACCGGTGGGGGGAACGGAGGCGATGGCGCCCTCGTGACAGGCGCGGTTCCGCCGCCCTCGTCCCCGCCCACCTCGGCCCCCTCCCCGGACGCCTCCGAGGCCCCGGGCGGGGGCGGGGCGCACGGCCGCTGGCGCCCCTGGCGGTTCCGTATGTCGAACGACGTCTGGGGCACCCCGGCCGTCGCGGGCGACCTGCTGTACGTGACGTCCTTCGAGGTGCACGCGCTGGACGTGGCCACGGGGCGGCGGCAGTTCAAGACCCGCGACGTGGCCTGGGCCATGGCCGTCTCGAACGGCCGGATCCACGCCTCGGACGGCCCGACGCTGTACGCGCTGGACGCGGAGGACGGCGCCGAGCGGTGGCGGCTGTCCACGGACGGCTGGGTCTACTCCCTCAAGGTCGACCGCGGCACGGTGGTGACCGGCACCCGCGGCGGCGGCGTCCAGGCCTGGGAGGCCGCGAACGGCGAGCTGCTGTGGGAGATGCAGGGCGCCCAGACCGACTTCGAGACGCCCGAGTCCGGGCCGGCCATCTACGACGGCACGGTCTTCGTCTGGGCGGACGCGCGGCTGCGCGCCCTGGAGGCGCGTACGGGCGTCGAGCGCTGGTCGTACCCGATCGGCGACGCGGCGTCCTGCGGCGGGGTCCCGGTCCGGCTGCTGTCGGCCCCCGACGGGGTCGTGTACGTGGCGGCGGGCACGCGCGTGCTGGCGATCGACATCGCGCGCGGGGAGGTGCGGTGGCGCTTCGAGGCGCCCGCCGTCTTCCTGTGCGCCCCCGCGTACGCGCCGGGGCCGGCGGTGACGGGCGGCGGCGTGTACATCGCCGACTACCTCGGCACGGTCTACGCGCTGGACGCGGCGAACGGCCGCGACCGCTGGCGGATCGCCACCGAGGCGCGCCAGTCGGTCGAGCCGGTGCTGGTGGCGGACGGGTCGGTGCACCTGGGCAGCGGCAGCGCGCTGTACACGCTGGACGCGGTCACGGGCACGCCCAAGTGGCGCTTCGCGGCGGGCGGCGAGGTCATCGGCTCCCCGGTCGTCGCCGACGGCCGGGTCCACTTCGGCTCGGCCGACCGCTGCCTCTACACGGTGGACGCGGCGGGCGGACAGCTGCGCTGGAAACTCGCGACGGGCGGCGAGATCACGGGCTCGCCGGTGGCCGCGGGCGGTGTGGTGTACGCGTGCAGC
Organism: Streptomyces sp. LZ34; assembly: GCF_053890475.1. Classification (NCBI taxonomy): domain Bacteria; kingdom Bacillati; phylum Actinomycetota; class Actinomycetes; order Kitasatosporales; family Streptomycetaceae; genus Streptomyces; species Streptomyces sp. LZ34. Next base: position 5,634,229 of record NZ_CM132680.1, on the reverse strand, counting down.
AAGGACCGCTGTGTCTACGCGCTGGACGCGGTCAAGGGCACCGGCCAGTCACGGGCGTCGGCGCGCCAGGGGTAGCCCGCCGGGTACGTGGCGGGCAGCCCGTCGTGTACCTGACAGCGCCTGCTACGGTGGCGGGCGCTGCCCGGATCCGGTGGGGCCGGGAACGTTGACGCGGAATCGGGGGCTGAACACATGATGCGGCGTGGTCTGCGGCTGACGGCCGTACTCGCGGTGGTACTGGTGGCGCTGACGGGATTCAAGAGCCGTGGGCACGGGCGGCACGGCTCGGGCGGCGGGGGCGGCTGCTCCAGCTCCAACTCCTCCCACTCCAGCTCAAGTTCCGGTTCCGGTTCCGGCGGCTACTCCGACTCCGACTCCGGCGCCGACGACTACAGCTCCTCGTCCGGCTCGTCCGGTTCGAGCTCCGGCGGCTACCGCTACCACGACCGTTACGACGACAACGACTCCTCGTCGAGCAGTGGTTCGTCGTCCGGCTCCGCCAAGCCGGACCGGCCCGTGTCGACCGCGACCGTCGTCAAGTGCGCCGGCAAGGACAAGAACGGCGATCCGGCCGCGACCGTCAAGGTGCAGAACCACACCAACAAGTCCCAGACGTTCGTCGTCGACATGGAGTTCCGCGACAAGCAGGGGTCGAAGGTGACCTCGGGCAGCGTGTACGCGCGCTTCACCGCGAAGCAGACGAAGACCGTGAAAGTTCTTCTGGATGATCCCGGAGTTGTGGGAACCGTAGTGACGTGTGAGGTCGTCTCCGTCGACTGAACGGGCCGGTCCGGCACCCTCCCTGAAGTGACTTTGGGGTAGGAAGCCCCGCTGCATAGGGTGGCGTGTACTCGTCAATGGCGAGGCTGGCCTGAATGTGTCTTTCCAACGGGGGTAATCCATGCATCGCCGCTCCATGCGTCTTGTCGCCGTCGCCGCGATCGGCCTGCTGGCCCTGACCGGCTGCGGAAAGAAGGGCAGGCACAGCAGCGGGTCCGGCGGCTTCGTCTCCGGCGGCGGCAGCGGCGGCGACGCGCCGCTGTCCGACCCCAGCGGCCTCCCGACCGATCTGCCCACGGACCTGCCCACGGATCTGCCGTCGGGCCTCCCCTCGTACACCCCCTCCGACCTGCCGTCGTACACCCCTTCGCCCTCGTACAGCTACTCCGCACCGCCCACCTACAACTCGGACGGCACGAACGACGTCTCCGCCAGCGGCTGCGACTACGACGAGTCCACCCACGCGTTCCAGTACACCCTCACCGTCCGGAACCCCGAGACGCAGACCATGCGCTACGGGATCAGTGTCAAGTGGAACGACCAGTCCACCACCAGCCTGCTCGGCAGCGACTACGAGTCCGTTACGGTGTCGGCCGGCAGCAGCCAGACGGTCACGGCCACCTCCTACCGCTATCTCACCGAGCAGACGTCCTTCACCTGCAAGGTCGACTCGGTGCTCAAGTACGCGAGCTGAGGCGTACCCCGGCCGGCGCCCTCACCGCGTACGGAACCCCGGCGTCCGGGCGGCGAAGAGCCCGGCCTGGCGCTCCGGCGGCAGATTCCCGAGCGCGACCAACTGCGGGGCGTGCGCCAGCGCCTGGGCCAGCGCCGCCTCCTTGGCCGCCCACACCGCCCGTACCGTCCCCTGCACCGCCGCCGTCGGGTACGACGCGATGACGGCGGCGGCGCGCAGGGCGGCGGCGACCGGGTCGGCACCGGCCGGGGTCACCTCGCTGACCAGGCCGATCTCATACGCCCGCCGGGCCGTGAGGCGTTCCGCGGTGCCCATCAGCGCCATCCGCGCGACCTCCCCCATGGGCATGCGCTGCGCCATGTAGACCGCCTCGTAGGCGCTGACCATGCCGTAGCTGGTGTGCGGGTCGAAGAACGTGGCGTGCTCGGCGGCGACGATGAACTCCGCCTCGCCCAGCAGATAGAACGCCCCGCCGCAGGCCATTCCGCCCACCGCGGCGACGACCGGCTTCCACAGGTCGTTCGCCTTGGGCCCGATGGTCAGCAGCGGGTCGTCGACCGAGTACGGCGACGGGGGCTGGTCCACCCGCACCGCGCGGTCGAGGCCGGTGCAGAAGGCCTGGTCGCCCGCCCCGGTGAGCACCACGGCCCGCACCGACTCGTCCCTCCGGAAGCCCCGCCAGACGGCCGTCAGCGCCGCGGCCGTCTCCAGGTCGATGGCGTTGTGCCGCTCGGGCCGGTCGAGCGTGACGACCGCGACGCCGCCGTCCTCGACCCGCGTACGCACCGTCATGGCCGCTCCAGGACCCAGCGCGGCACCGCGATACCGCCCGTCGGCTGATGGAAGACCGCCCGCACCGGGGCGTTGATCCGGATCCGCGCCGGGTCGACCGAGTCGAGGGCGGCGTCGGCGGCGGCGACCAGATTGCCCACCAGCCGGATGCGCGGGGCGTCCACGAGCTCGACGAGGATCACGTTGTACGGCGCCTGCGCGGCGTACGCGGGCAGCAGCGGCGGGTGCGGCAGGACGTACGACCAGATCCGGCCACGGCCGCTGGTCCGGATCCACTCGCTCTCGAAGGACTGGCAGTGCGGGCAGCAGGGGCGGGGCGGGAAGCGCGGCTCGCCGCAGTCGGCGCAGGCCTGGACGCGCAGCTCGCCGCGCGCCGCGTAGGTGAAGAAGGGCGCCCCGTCCTCGTCGGGCACGGGCACGAGCAGCCCCTCGGGCTCCGCCCCGCCGGAGCCGTCCCGGATACCGGTCTGTGTCATTTCCTGGACCAACTCCTCAGTTCCTCAGCAGCAGGGCCGAGGTGGGCACGCCCTCACCCGCCGTGACCAGGCAGGTCGCGGCGCCCGGCACCTGCGCGGTGCTGTTCCCGCGCAGCTGTCTGACCCCCTCGGTGATGAGGTTGAAGCCATGTACGTACGCCTCGCTGAGGCCGCCCCCGCCGGTGTTGAGCGGCAGCCGCCCGCCGATCTCCAGCGCGCCCCCCTCGGTGAAGGCGGCCCCCTCGCCGCGCGCGCAGAAGCCGTAGCCCTCCAGCGACAGCGGGATCAGGGGGGTGAAGGCGTCGTAGATCTGCGCCACGTCCACGTCCTGCGGCCCGAAGTCGGCCGACTTCCACAGCTGGCGGGCGGCGGTCCAGGCGGGCCCGGTGAGCGGGTCGTCGTTCCAGTAGTTGACCATCCCGTGGTGCTGGGCGGGCAGCCCCTGGGCCGTGGAGTGGACGTACACGGGCGGGCGCCGGCAGTCGCGCGCCCGCTGTGCGGAGACGACCACGCAGGCCAGCGCGCCGTCGGTCTCCAGGCAGTTGTCGAAGAGGCACAGCGGCTCGCTGATCCAGCGGGCCGTCATGTACATCTCCCGGGTCAGCGGCCGCTCGTACATCATCGCGGCCGGGTTCTGGTTGGCCCGGTTGCGGCAGGCCAGCGCGACGTTGAAGAAGTGGTCGCGGGTGGCGCCGTACTCGTGCATATAGCGGCGGGCCAGCAGGCCGATCTCGTCGGCGGGCCGCAGCAGCCCGTACGGCCGGGTCCACTGCGCGGGGGTCGGCAGCTGCACGCTGGTGTTCGTCCACGGGCGCGGGCCGCTGCCCCGCTTGCGCGAGCGCCAGGCCACCCCGACGCTCGCCTGGCCGGTGGCGATCGCGGCGGCCAGGTGCGCGACGGTCGCGCAGGAACCGCCCCCGCCGTAGCCGATTTTGCTGAAGAACGTCACATCCCCGGCGCCGATGGCCTTGGCGACCTCGACCTCGTCCGTCTCCTCCATGGTGTACGAGGCGAAGGCGTCCACCTCGGACGGGGCGATGCCCGCATCGTCGAGCGCGGCGAGGATCGCCCGGCAGGCCAGGGTCTTCTCGGACTCGGGGAGGCGTTTGGCGAAGGGGGTCTGGCCGATGCCGGCTATCGCTGTCGCGTCTTTCAAGGTCGCCCCCATCGCCACCTCCATGGCCGCGTTCACCGGTGCTGACAGCGGGGAAGGCTACCGCTAATCTGACGGACAGTCAGCTACGCGGAGTGGGATTGCGGGAGGCGACCCGATGCGCGAGACCATCCCGGCACTGGTACAGGCGGCGGCGCAGCGGTACGGCGAAGCCGAGGCGGTCGTGGAGGGCCGCACCCGGATCTCGTACGCGGAACTCGGCGAGCGCGTGGAGCGGGCCGCGGCGGCGTGCCTCGCCTCGGGCGTCGAGGCGGGCGACCGGATCGCGATCTGGGCGCCCAACACCCTCGACTGGATCGTGGCCGCGCTGGGCGCGGTCACGGCGGGCGGGGTGCTCGTCCCCGTCAACACCCGCTTCAAGGGCTCCGAGGCGGCGTACGTCCTGCGGCGCACCCGCGCCACGCACCTCTTCGTCACCGGCACCTTCCTCGGCACCTCGTATGTGGCCTCGCTGCGCCGCGCGGCGGGGGAGGGGCCGGGCCGCGGCCCCCTCCCCGGCCTGCCCTACCTCCGTGAGGTGATCGTCCTGGCCGACGACGCCCCCGCCGACTTCCGCACCTGGAAGGACTTCCTGGCGGCGGGCGAGCGCCTCTCGTCCGAGGCGGTACACGCACGAGCCGCCGCCGTACGCCCCGGCGACCCCTCTGACATCACCTTCACCTCCGGCACCACCGGCCACCCCAAGGGCGTGGTGATCACCCACGCCCAGACGGTGCGCGTCTACACCACCTGGAGTGAGATCACGGGCCTCACGGAGGGCGACCGCTACCTCATCGTCAACCCGTTCTTCCACACCTTCGGCTACAAGGCGGGCATCATCGCCTGCCTGACGCGCGGCGCGACGATGATCCCGCAGCCCGTCTTCAACGTGGACACCGCTCTCGCCAACATCGCGGCCGAGCGCATCAGCGTCCTCCCCGGCCCGCCCACCCTCTACCAGTCCCTCCTCGACCACCCGGCCCGCGCCGCGCACGACCTGTCCACCCTGCGCCTGGTCATCACGGGCGCCGCCGTCGTCCCCCTGGAACTGGTCGAACGGCTCCGCTCCGAACTCCGCGTCGCCACCGTCCTGACCGCCTACGGCCTCAGCGAGGCCTCCGGCACCGTCACCATGTGCCGCCGCGGCGACCCGCCCGACGTCGTCTCCGCCACCTCCGGCCGCGCAATCCCCGACACCGAGGTCAAGGTCGCCCGCCCCAGCGGCACCGAACTGCCCCCGGGCCGGCCGGGCGAGGTCTGGGTCCGCGGCTACCACGTCACCGCCGGCTACTTCGAGGACCCCGTCGCCACGGCCCGGACCATCACCCCGGACGGCTGGCTGCGCACGGGCGATGTCGGCGTCATGGACGCCGACGGCAATCTGCGGATCACCGATCGCATCAAGGACATGTTCGTCGTGGGCGGCTTCAACGCCTATCCGGCGGAGATCGAGCAACTGATCGCCCGCCACCCCGACATCTCCGATGTCGCGGTCATAGGCATCCCGGACCCGCGGCTGGGCGAGGTGGGGAAGGCGTACGCGGTGCGGCGCGCGGGGGCGACGCTGACGGCGGACGACCTGATCGCCTGGTCGCGGCGGGAGATGGCCAACTACAAGGTGCCGAGGCAGGTGGAGTTCCTGGCGGAGCTGCCGCGGAACGCGAGCGGGAAGGTGCTCAAGACACGGCTGCGGGCGGGGCCGACCAGCTGATCCGCCCGGCCGCCGCAGGTCAACCGGGCCAGCTGACCTCTCCCGCGGCAATCTACCGACAGGCTAGTGCAGGTTGAGTGTCCCGCCCGCAAAAGCCTTCCAGATTCCGACCGCGGCCCCCAGTTGGCCGACCAGCCAGGCGATCTGCACGGAGAGCGCTCGCATCTGGTAGATCGAAAGCAAGAGGCTGAATCGATTGGGCCAGAGTTGTCGCTCGCCGCTGAATGTTGCCGTGTCCATCGAGATACTCGTGAGCGTCAGGACAATGAGCATGAGTGAGGCGCTGAGGATCGCGTTGCCGAGTTCGGTGTCGGTAATGCGGTTGACCACGCCACCTACGCCGATGGGGATGGCATAGGCGATGGTCAGGCTCAATGCGCGCCCGGGGCCGCGGCGCCCGGGCAGCATGCGCCACAGGGCACCAAGGATGAGCCCCGCACCCGCCCATGCGATCTGCCAGGTGAGAAACCTCGCCACGATCTCGGGCAGCGCCGTGGGGCTGGCGCTCGTCTGCATGAGCTGCTTGGCACCTTTGAGGTACGTGGCCCACACGATGGCGGCACTGGCCGGAATCCCGAAGAGGAACGCCAGGCGTGCCGCATGCCGTGCGTTGTCCCACCAGCTGTCGTGCGGTCCCCAGCTCAGGGCCACGTCCACGACGGACACCTGATCGGGCAGACAGTCGCGGTCGCATCCGACGGGCCGCCAATGGCGCAGCCTGCGCAGCCGCTCCTCCAGCATCTCCCTGGTCGTCCCCTTTTCCGCGTGGCCTTGGTCCACCAGACGCAACTGGCTGTGCAGATTGCGGTACTCGTGGGCTTTCTCCAGCATGTCGCCACGGCCTTGCGCGGTCCCCAACGCCCCGGTGAGAAAGTCTCCTCCCGCCTGACTCAGCACCGACCATCGTCGGCCTACTGCCCGTACGGCGTAGAGAGCGGCGATGTTCAGCAGGAGCCAGACGACGAACAGCAAGGAGGAGCCGGCGAAGAGCGACTGCCTGGTCGCCACAACAATGGCGAAGACAAGGGAGGTCAGCCGCATGTCGTTCTGCGAAGGCCCCAGGGAGACCTGCTCCGGGTGGCGGTCGGCCTCTTTCTGCGCTGCTTTGGCACGGGCATTCAGCAGTGCCACGAGCGCGATGTCCGTCAGCACCCAGGTGTAGGCGTAGGCCCACTGAAGTCCGGTCGGTCCGAAGCCCACCAGAGCGTCTCGGAGGTACTTGGCGTGCTCGGAGCGGTACGCATCATCGTCATCGGAACTGAGCCAGGTGGCACGTTGCCAATTGAGGTCGGTGGACCGCCAGTATGAGACCAGCATAAACACCGCGATCACGCCCAGAAGCGCGCCGACGACTCCCACGCACCGGCCGGGCGCCCTGTTCCAGACATCCCTCCAGGATCTGGGGACCAACTGGCCTTCCCCGGCGAACCGCCATGCCCAAGCCGCCATCGCGGTCAGCCACAGCCACACCATGACCAGCTGAAGGACCATACGGCCGACGGCACCGGGGTCGGGCGGCGCCATCTCCCCGGGCAGATGGAAGCGTCGAGGGGTCACAATCACCAGCAGTCCGAGCGCGGCCACCGCTGCCGACGTCAGGATCGTGCCATGGGCCAACGTCCGACTCTGCCGGGCAGGATTTCCCGGCCCGGCCTGTGGAGCATCGGACGATGTGATGGCACACCATGGGCGGGCGCCGACGATGAGGGCCAGGCTTGCCGCGATGCCGAGCAAGGTCTGCCACACGGTGAATGAGCGGAGTTGTGGGGGGAGCAGTGCGAGGGTCAGGCCAAGTCCCGCGCTGAGCCCGGCCCACCACAGCAAGGCCGCCGGTGTCGGGTGGTCCTTGACGTCCCTGCTGGCTTCGCGGGTCCACCACCGGGGCCGTCGCGCGTGTGGCCGCGACGGCCCCGGTGGGGTGGTCGTACGCGGCTGGGTGCACCGCAAGGCCGTCGTCCTGGGGCCTGTGCCCACTGTGTGGGCCAGCCGCCGCGGCAGCTGCCGGCACCACGCCAGCCATGTCGGCCGGACCGACGGTTGCGTGCGGGTACGGAGCACCGCCACCGCGAACACCGCCGAGCCGCAGACCCACCAAAGGCCGATGCCCAGTCTGCTCCAGAAGGGCCGGTTGGCGCTGTTCAGAGCGAACGACGCGTGCCAGGGCGGAGCCAGGCCGACCGACACATCCTGCCGCGGCCGGCCTTTCCAGACCCAGGCCCGAGAGTCCTCGGTGGCGACTGATGCCTTCGGACGTGCGTTCTGAATACTGAGACCGCCCAGCTCGATTTCAGTTTTTGTCCACCGCGCTTCCTTCAGCGTTTTCGGTAGTTCCTTGCGTGGCAGGGTGACCCGCCAGAGGTCTTTTCCTTTATGGGCCTCGATACGCCAGGGGCCGATCCAGGTCGTCCCGAATTGATTGATCCAGGCATACGCCTCATAGTGAACCGTCACCCAGTCGCCGTCGGCAGTGACGCGAGGCATGTCGAGGCGCCATTCCTGCGCCCGGCGGGGCGGGAACGATTGTTCTCCGCGCAGCAAACAGCGCATCGCCTGTTGATAATGAATGGACTCCTCGCTGAGCGTCAGCGAATCCGCGAGAGACCACGCTGTGGGCACCTTGATCGTCGTGAGCGCATGCGCCTGGACGAACGTCTGACGGTGATGGGTGAACTGGATCCTGGCATCGACTTCGGAACCCCGGATTTCCCCGGTCGCGCAGTCACGGACCGCCGCGCGTACCTCCGCTGTCCACAGTCCCCACCACCCCACCACCACGATCACCAGCGCCAGCCAGCGCCACCACCGGATTGCCATCATCCTCTACTCCTACTCATGAGGTGAGGAGTGCCGACGGCAGACGCGCAGCAGAAGACCGATGTTCAACCCTGTTGGTTGCGCCCCGAACGGACTGCCCCGGATTGCGAGACCGTGTCCAGCGGCTTACGATCTACTGGGAGTGCATAGGCTGATCCGTAATCCATAGGAGAAGGCCATGGCCAATAAAAAGGCGACCGCTCAAAGGTTGACGCTTCCCCGATTCGAGGACGCCGAAGGGCTGGGTCCGCAAGACGCAGAATTCGTCCAGGATCTGATCGCGGTACTCAAGAAGCACGGAAACATCGACCGCTTCGGCCTGTGTCTGCTGCACGACCATTTCCCGCTCGCAGCAGACGAGGTTCTGGTCGAGACGAACGACCCGCAGGCTCGGACACTGAACACTCGCGTGGAGAAGGCGAGCCGGACCAAGCACATCAAGCCTTCGCAGTGGCGGTTCGTTCCGGACGTCGACCACTCGCGTGCTGCGGAGTTCGAAGGTCAGCCCTATCAGGCGATCCTGCAGTGTGACGTGCTCAGCCTGTGCCCAGGACGTAAGCGTTGACGGGCGGCGCGCGCCGGGGGTGACCGCGGCGGAGAGCCGCCCATCGGGCGGGTCAGGGTCGGCCGGTGCGGACCCCGCTGACGAATGCGGTCCACGCGGCGGGGGGTATGAGGAGGATGGGGCCGGTCTTGTCCTTCGAGTCGCGGACGCCGACCGCGGTGGTCAGGTCTGCGATCTCCACGCAGGCGCTCGGCTCTTGGCCGCTGTAGGACGACTTGAACCAGGTGAGGTTTGCGATCTCTACGCAGGCGCCTGCTTCCTGCGTGCTATAGGAGGACTTGAACCAGGTGCCTTCCGGGGGCGCGTCGATGGCGTGTTCGCATGATGGCATGGCTAGTCCAATTCCCTGGCTAGTCCTTCGATGCCGCTCACGAATGCGGCCCACGCGGCGGGGGGTATGAGGAGGATGGGGCCGGTCTTGTCCTTCGAGTCGCGGACGCCGACCGCGGTGGTCAGGTCTGCGATCTCCACGCAGGCGCTCGGGTCTTGGCCGCTGTAGGACGACTTGAACCAGGTGGCTTCTTTACGGACGTTCATGGCTATACCAACTCTCGTGCTAGTTCTTTGAGGAAGCGAGGCGTTTCCGTCGGAGGTAGTGCGCCCTCGCGCATGGCATCGAAGCGGCGGTTGTGGTTCCAGATCTCACTCTTCTTATCGGTGTAGCTGTTGGTGCGTGTGTCGAGTACGACGACTGAGTCGAGGTCGCCGTCGAAATCGAGAACGATGAAGTTGTCGCTTGCCCTGTACGTGGCCAGGGACTGTGGCAGGACTTGGACGGTCACGTTGTCGAGACTGCACAACTCGGCGATGGCCTCGTACTGCTCCCGCATGATCTCCGGGCCACCGATGACTCGGCGCAGCGCCGACTCGTCTAGGACGACCCGAAGTTCAACTGGGTCGTCCAGACGCGTGATGGCTTGCTTGCGTTCCATGCGTACGCGCGTGTTGTCCTCGACGAACGCCGTTGTCGTCTCCTCAACGGACTTCGCGGTCATGAACATCGCCCGTGCGTAGTTCTCGGTCTGCAACAGCCCGAAGACGACCTGCGCATTCCAGGCGCGCATCGCCCGGGCGTCCATCTCCAGCCCGATGAATGTGTGCAGGCCCGATGGCAACACGTTGCGGTAAGGGGTCCACCAATCCCTGGTGAGCGAGTCGCGGTGGAGTGTCAGCAGGGTCTCTCGGTCATCGATGTCCGTAATGCCGTAGCGGTCCAGCAGCGCCTCCATGTCAGCAACCCGGGGGAGGCTGTTGTTACCTGTCTCCACCCGGCTGAGCTTGGCCTCCGAGCATCCGAGCCCCTTGGCCGCCTCCAGGATGGTGAGGCCGTTCTTCTCGCGCAGGCGGCGAAGCTCTTTACCGAGTTCCCGGCGGCGGAACGTAGTACCTCGTCGTGCTGCCATCTGTGTTCCCTCCACGTGCCTCTGTAGGGCCTCAGCACGCTGCTGTGCCGAGTCTGCCATCCCCAGATCCCCCTGAAACAGCCCCTGTTGACGCAGCGGCATGTACCACTTTCACGATAGCGGCAGTTTAGCTTGCAAGTTAGACCGCAAGTGCAGAACAGTAGTTGAGGCACCGAGGGCCGGGTCGGGGCGGCGGCTGAAGCCAGCCGATCTCTGCGCCCGAAACACCGGTCTGCCCAGCAACTTCTCAGTGATGGGAGGCAGTCACATGGCCACTGTCATTACCGAGCTGAAACGCATGAGCGTTTCTGCCGCCACCAATCCGAAAAACGTTCGAGAGCTACTTCGCGCAGGCGTACGCACCCTCGTGGAGTGGGGCCTGAAAGGACTCGTGAGCGCGACTGGCCAGAGGTGGCACAGCGCGGAGTACCTGGCGGATCGCCCCGCCCGCACCCCCGTACCGCCGCCGAAGCCCGTTGCCGCGGAGTCCTTCGCCTCGTCCGCCGTCTGCTACGAGGACCCGCCGACGCTCGTCCTCCCGCGCGTCCCCGCGGCTGAGCGCTTCCCGATTGTTTGGGACGCCGACCCTGTGGGGTTGTACGTCCTCCGGTACGAGCGTGAGCGAGCGTTGGGAGTGGCGAGGTGAGCGCGGGGACACCTCCGCAGGAGACGCAGGGGGGTTCCGGCCCGCGCCCCACTCTCGAGGAGCTGGAGCAGCGCGCGGAGGCTCTGGCCAAGGCGATCCGCAAGCACCTGGAGCGGGGGGCACGGCGGTGAGGTCGTTGGTGGTGCGGGGCATGACCGCTGGAACTCGAGGCTGCGCGAAGTGCGAGGAGTGCACCGCGTTGCGCGAGAAGGCCAAGCAGGACGGGGATTACGACAAGGCGACCACGTACGAGATCTTGCGCCGCCGTCACCCGTCCCACGAAGCGCCGAGCCCTACCGCCCGTTGGGGGTTGCCCGCATGAGCCGGCCGACGCCGTACAGGGGCCCGAAGGTGGGCCAGGAAGCGTACGACGCTGCCACGGGGCGCGTGGGCGTCCTCCAGGACGTCTGCCACGTTGACGATCTCGCCTTCGACCACAGAATGTCGGGGCCCCGCGTCGCCTTCCTGCGTCCGGCTGAAGGTGGGCGGGAGTGGATGACCGACGCCGAGAACGTCAGGTTTCCGGCGGAGGCGAAGAAGCGTGACGTCTGCGACGAGTCACGGTGGGAGTGACGTCGGCAACGTCTGATCTTCCGTCCGGTGGGCGGGCGGTGGGGCACTGGTGTCCAACAGGGCGGCTTACCCGGAAGGCGGTCGGGGGTTGAGACGCATACCCCCTATCTGTGCTTTGCGGGGATTCGCCAGACCCCGACCTCATCGGCGGTCTACTGTACGGACACGCCACGCTACCCACCGCGGTCGCCTGAGGAGGAATCCTGTGTCATCGCCCTGCGACCCCCAGCACGCTCCCGTCGGTGATGTGGGTGCAGCGCTCATAATGATCGACTCTCGGCTCAAGAGCATCTACGACGGCAAGACCGAGGCCGACCCTGAACAGCAGGTGCTGATGGACCAGTTCACCGCGTCCCTGGGCCCCGGGGGAGCCGATGCGGTGCTGGACGGCGCGTGCACGCTCATCTTCATGTTCATGAAGTGGCTGCGGATGGCTTACGAGGACCACGACAAGGATGTCATCGAGTACGTGGTGCCCAACCTCGTGGCCACGATGCGCATGATGCCCAGGAGCGTCCGCCCCGAGGCCATCCCCACCATGGCCGGCCTGGTCATCGCCGCGGGCACCGGCCTGAGCCCCAACCTGTGGCGCAAACAGTACGGATACTGGACCAAGGACGAGATGACTCCCCTGGAAGCCACCGCCTTCCTGCTCGCGGAGCACATCAACCGCCTCACCGACGACCGCGACTTCGCCACCCGCATGATCGCCGAAGCTCTGTCCAGTGCGGATAAAGACTGACGTGCCGCATCCTTCACGAGAGCCCTCGGGCGGGGCCCAGGAGTAGCGCCAGGAGCTGTTTGGCGAACTCCTTCGGGTGTTCCGTGGCCCCCACATGCCCGCCCGGGAACTCCACGACCTCGCCGCCGAGCAGCTCCGCCAGCCGCCGGGCCGGCCCGTACAACGGCTCCTGTTCCCGTGAGTCCCGGCCGGCCGCCAGTGCCAGCCGGTTCGCGGCGGGGCGCAGGGCGGGGAGGTCGGGGGCGGTCGTGGTGAAGGGGCACAGTATGTGTTCCAGGAAGACGGGGAAGTTGGCGTGCATGCGCGCGGCCATCTCCTGGATCTCGGGCGGCAGTTCGGTCGGCCGGTCCGACGGCCGTCCCCCCAGCCCCTCGCTGAACCGCGCCATCGCCGCGCCGACCCCGTCCCTGCGCAACGTCTCGCGCACCTCGGCGAAGAGGCGGCGGTGCGGTGCGGGGGCCTCCAGGACCTCGATCAGCGGGGGCTCGTGGGCGACCACGCGGCGCAGTCGCTCGGGGTGGCGGGCCAGGAGGTCGAGCGCGACGATGGCGCCCGAGCTGCAGCCGAGTACGTACGCGTCCTCGTCCGGCGAGAGCAGTTCGAGCAGCCGGTGGGCGTCGTCGCTCCACACGTCCACCCGTTGGTCGGTGAGCGGGCCGTCGAGGGGGCTGCGGGAGAGGCCGTGTGGGTCGTACGAGACGACGGTGTAGTGGGCGGCGAGGTCGGGCGCCATTCCTTCGTACAGCCCGGCGTCGGCGGCGCCGCCGGGGATCAGCAGCAGGACGGGGCCGCTGCCGCGCGTCTCGTAGTAGAGGGTGGCGCCGGGGACCTTGAGGGTGCCGGTCGTGGGCTTGGGCATGGCTGGGCTCGCTTCTTTTCCTAGGATGTCTAGGTTTAACCTAGCACTCCTAGGTTGGGGGGGGGTGGGGGAATTTTCGGCGAGTAGACACGGCGCCGTGCCGGCGCCGCTCACGCCGCCCTGAACCACCTGCCCAGCGCATCGCGCAGGCCGTCGTCCGTCGTGCCCTGCCACGCGACGTAGCAGTCGGGGCGCAGCAGCAGCGCGGTGTCGAGTTCGGGGGCGGTCACGGTGTCGACGTGCGGAGCCCAGGGGCCCGTTTCGGCGGTGCCGGTGGGGTCCAGGAGGAGCGGGCGGCCGGTGCGGGTCGCCTCGCGCAGGCCCGGCAGGTCGGGCGCCCATCGGCCGACGAGGGGTCCGGTCGCCGGGCCCATGTCGTAGGTGATGTCCGCGCCGGACATCAGATGCGCGAGGTGCTGCCGTGTCGTGGGCTGGGCGAGCAGCTCGCCGAACAGTTCGCGCAACGCGGTCACATCGCCGCCCGGCCGGATCAGGAGCGACTGCGCCTGGGTGTGCATGGCCACGCGCCGCGCCGCCGGGGCCCGTTCCGACTCGTAGCTGTCCAGCAGTCCCTCCGGCGCGTGGCCGCGCAGCTCCGCGGCCAGCTTCCAGCCGAGGTTCACCGCGTCCTGAAGGCCCAGGTTGAGCCCCGGGCCGCCGATCGCCGAGTGCACATGCGCGGCGTCCCCGAGCAGGAAGACGCGGCCCGCGCGGTAGCGTGACGCGATCCGGGTGTTGCCGCCGAGCAGCCGCCTCACCAGGTGCGGCCCCGGGCCGGTCGGCGGAGTGAGCGGCACCTCCGCGCCGAGCACTCGGGAGGCGCTGGCCCGAAGCTCGTCGAGGGAGGCCTCGCCCTCGGCCGGCTGGTCCCACTCCATCGTCATGATCATCGGATCGCGGTCCGGGAACGGTACCCAGGCGATCAGGCCGTGCTCGGTGCGCAGGTGCTGGAGCGGCGGTACGACGCCGAAGCCCGGCACGACGAGGCCGCCATCGGGGCCGACCATGCCCGGGTCCACGCTCACTCGTCCGATGCGCGACACCGAGTCGTCGGTGGTCACGCCGGGAAAGTCGATCCCGGTGAGCTTGCGGACCGCGCTGTGCCCGCCGTCGGCGCCGACCAGGAACTCCGCTTCGACCGGCTCCCGCCCGCGCAGCTCGACCGTCACCGACTTCTCGTCCTGCGTCAGGCCGGTGACCTCATGGCCGCGGCGTATCTCGACGCCCAGTTCGGCGGCGCGCTCGGCGAGCATCTGCTCGATCCGGCGCTGGGGGACCATCAACGTGTACAGCGGGTTGTCCGGCAGATCGCTCAGCTCGAGCGGGAACGCGCCGAACACGAAATTGGGCCTGGGCTCGGGCGTGGCACCGGGCGCGGTCAGGCGCTCGTACAGTCCGCGCCGGTCGAGCATGCGCACCACCTGGCCGACCAGGCCGTTGGCGCGCTCCTCGGTGGACGGTTCGGTGAGGCGCTCCAGGACGAGCGGGCGCGCGCCGGCCAGGGCGAGCTCGCAGGCGAGCATCAGGCCATTGGGTCCGGCGCCCGCGATGACGACATCGATCATGAGCAGAGTCCTTTTCGGGCAGGAGGTATCGGCCCGGTCGGTCGCCGGGCTTTGCGCATGTATGCGCATGTAGGGGATGCCTACGGCGTGGGCAGTCCCGCCGCCATTTGGACGAAGGCGTCCGTGAGCAGGCGACTCACCGGCACCGGCGGGTCGGTACGCAGGTGGTGTTCCCTGGCAGCGTTCGTCGCGGCCATGACCGCGGCCGCGACGAGGTGCGGGTACAGGTCCTGTCGCAGGTCGGTGCCGGTGCGCTCGGCGACGGCCGCGGCGATTTCGGCCTCGGCGATGGCCCCGGCCCGCAGTATCTCGCCTTGCAGGGCCGGTTCTGCGAGCACCGCGCGCACCCCTGCCGTCCACCGCGCCGCGTCGGGAACGGGGTGAGCGGCCACCACGGCGTCCGGCTCGAACTGCGGCAGCACCGAGCGGGTGACCGCGTCCCACAGCGGCTCCGCCGGGCGCTCGCGCAGCGCCTCCGCGATGCGCAGGCACCGGTCGAGGTGGCGGGCGGCGATCGCCTCGCCCTTACTGGAGAAGTAGTTGTTGAACGTGCGCGGCGAGACCCCCGCGGCCTCGGCGATGTCCTCCACCTTGACGTTGTCGAACCCGCGCTCAACGGTCAGCCGGATCGCCGCCCAGCTGAGCGCCGCGCGGGTCTCGGCCTTCTTCTGCTCTCGCAGCCCCATGCCAAGCAAGGGTAGCGAAACTTGCGCGCCACGCAAAGATGCGTGGCGCGCAAGTTTTATCACCCCTACCCCTACCCCTACCCCTGGCCCACGGCCTCGGCCAGCGCCCGCATCCGCCGACGGAAGCCGTCGCCTTCCAGGGATCCGAACCACACGGCCAGATGGTCCGCGTCAACGGCCCGCCACGCCGCCACCTCCTCGCGCACCTCCCGTACGCCGCGCCTGTCGTCGTCCCAGCTGATCCGCGCCCCCGCGTTGATCTCCCGCCCGCCGCTCAGCTCCCGCAGCCTCGACCGGTGCTCGGCGAACTCCCGCGGGCCCAACCCCACCCCCTGCCACCAGTCGCCGACCTGGGCGGTCCGGCGCAGCGCGGCGTTCGAGTTGCCGCCGACGAGGAACGGGACGGGGCGCTCGGGTACGGGCTGGAAGACGGCGCGCTCGTCGAAGGAGTGGAACGCGTCCTCGTACGGCCCGCCGCCGCTCTCGTGCAGATGCCGGATCAGCCGCAGCGCGGCGGTCGTCCGGGCGCCCCGGGTCGTGAAGTCCGCCCCGGCGGCGTCGAACTCGTACTCCTCCCACCCGGCCCCCACCCCCAGGACGAACCGGTCGCCGCTCACCCGTGCCAGCGTCGCCGCCTGCCGGGCGACGAGCAGCGGGTCGCGCAGCGGCAGGATGAGGACGGAGGTGCCGAGGGTGACTCTGCGGGTGACCGCGGCGAGATACGAGAGCGTGGTCAGGGGTTCGTAGACGCCGCCGTACTTCTCCGGCCCGTATGGGCCGGGCGGCAGCAGATGGTCGGGCAGCCAGACGCCGTCGTATCCGAGTTGCTCGGCCTCCTGGGCGAGGCCGGCCAGCTCGTGGATGTCCGTCTCGGGTGACTCGGCGGGCAGGACGACGTGGAGTTGCACGGCGGGGCTCCTCGGTGCGCGGGGCGGCCGGGGTGGCGGCCCTTTGGAGCCTTTGTAGACCCTGACATCGATGCGAGGGTCAATGCGTCCGTCATGGTGTGCTGTGGCGGTAGCCGGCCACCTCGAGCGGATCGGGGAGCCGACAGGCGGTGGCCGTGCGGCCGGGGCCGGGGGCGTACATGACGTTGCGGTCCCCGATGTAGAGCTGGACGCCCCTGCGGCGCGCCGCGGGCACTGTCCTTTGTCTCCTCAGTGTAGGCGGCTCGCCTGCGCCTACGAGGCCGAAGGCGTGGGGCCGAGTCGTCTACCCGGCCCCAGGAGGATCACCTTGAGCTTTCCAAAGGAAAGTGGCTGTCCAGGGGGGTCGCGCTGCTATCTGCGCTGCCGTCGCCGGAACCTGTCATGACCGTGGGGAAATGGCTGTCGTTCGCCACTGCGAATGCTGTCGATTGCGCTGCGAGGCCGAGCGTAGCTGCCGCTGCTATCGTCAATGCAGCTATCGCCTTTCTGGTGCGGATCATTCCGGCTCCTCTGGGCAGGGGGATGATTTTCCATTTTGTAATGCAAATATGCGTGTGCGTATATTTGTTCGAGTATCTGGCTTGAACTGGTTAGTGCTTGGCGGAAAATTGGCCTGTATTCCCGCATGGATGGGGCCGATGCCAATGACCTCCCCTCCACGTCATTGGCATCGGCCCCACGGTCTCACCTCATGATCGGGTGATGGTGTCCACCCGTCCCCTCTAGCGGGCGCCACCCAAGGGGGCATGGCTCTCCTGGGTTTCGACCGTGCTCGGGTCGATTCCCTCCCCGCTGTCTTCCTTCTCGCCCTTCACCTTGCTGTCGGAGGTGAGAGGCTTGGGCGCCGGCGCGTGGCTCTCGTCTTGCACGACGAGAGGCTTGGGCGCCGGCGCGTGGCTCTCCTGCGGAATGAGGGGAGCGGGTGTCGGTGCGTGGCTCTCCTGCGGGACAAGCGGTGCAGGTGTCGGCGCGTGGCTCTCGAGAGGTCGGTAGCTGTCGGACTCGGGCTTCTTGTCTTGGGGCATCTGATCAACTCCATCGGGAAGGTCGGTGAGGGTCGTGACGCCCGCCCGGCAACTCCCCCGTGGGTTGCCGGACGGGCAGGTCAGGGGACGCTCACCCTAGTGGTGCGACTTCACAACCGACCCGTCTGCCCCCCGCGGGGACGGATCGACTGGTATTAGAGTTCCGGACGGCGATAAACGATTGATGAACGGTGAAGGCGCGAGGCGTTATGCGGCGGCCGCAGGCGTCAGGAGGCCGCGTACCTCGTCCGCCTCAGGCTTGCCCAATTGCTCGTGAATCGCGAGCGCTTCGCGCCAGCAGGCCTCCGCGCGGTCGGTCTGACCAAGTTCCAGCAAGGCCTTTCCGAGCACGGTCAGTACGATCGCGCGGCGCCACTCACCGCCGAAGCCACGCAAGGTGAGAGCTTGCTCCGCGTGCTGCGCCGCCTGCGTCGGCTGGCCCTCCAGGTAGGCCTCTGCGAGCCTCTGGTGAGCCATCGCCTCCCACATTGGTTGGCGGTTCTCGTGGAACAGGACGAGCGCTTCCGCCAACTCGTCAAGTGCCTCGGCAGTCCTCCCCGCGCTGGTGAGGGCCACGCCGAGGGCGTACTTCGCGTTGGCGAGGCGCAACGTGCGCCCTAGACGGGCATAGATCTCCACCCCTCGCCGTGCCAGGTCCACCGCGCTTGTCGGGCGTTGCATCTCGGTGTGCGTGCGGGCCAGGTTGCACACCGCGCTGGCCTCACAGGGGCGGTCGTCGGCGGCGCGGAAGGCTTCAATCGCCTGCAGAAAGTACTGTTCTGCCTCCTCCAGCCGCTTCTGGCTCAGCGCGATGATGCCGCGTTCCGTCAGGGATCGGCCGACAGGAAGGGGATCTTCGGCGGCAGATGTAAGCGAGAGGGCACGCTCGGCTTCTGCATCGGCCTTGTCGAATTTGCCGACCAGGCCGTACACCTTCGTGAGGCAAGTCCGCGCCCGCCCCTCCGCCTGCCGGTCCTTGGCGAGGCGCGCTGCGTTGCTGACCACTGCGGCCACGGCCTCGTAGCGAGGGGAGTTGGCTCCTGACTCTGCGAGGTCGATGGCAGCGGTCAACAGGTCGGTCGCGCGGCGCAGCTTCTTACCAGAGGCGGACTGCTGAGCGCATGCGAGCAAGCAGTCGGCTTCGGTGAACAGCCAGTCCAACGCGGCATCCTGGCCGGGGAAAGTCAGGCCGGGATGCTCCGTTGGGGCCAAGTGGTCGACCAGCCGGTCGCCTGGGCGTTCAAGGGCGTAGACCCGGCCAGCCGTGGCGAGGTAGAAGTCCAGCAGTCGCGAAAGCGCCTCCTCGCGGTCCGTCACTGGCTGGTCCCGTTCCGCACAGTCACGCGCGTAGAGGCGCACGAGGTCGTGGTAGCGATAGCGTCCGGGGGCGGCGGACTCCAACAGTGAGGCGTCGACAAGGGACTCGATGAGTTCCTCGGCGTCGAATGCCTCCATGTCCAGGACGACGGCCGCCGCGGCGAGCGAGATGTCCGGCCCGTCGGCGAGTCCTAGCAGCCGGAACGCCCTGGCCTGCTGGGCGTCGAGTTGGCCGTAGCCCAACTCGAAGGTTGCCCGTACGGCGAGGTCTCCGGCGCGGAGTTCGTCCAGTCGCCGCCGCTCGACGGCCAGCTTGCGTGCCAGAAAGGACACAGTCCATGTGCGACGAGAGGCCAGCCGGGATGCGGCGATGCGGATGGCCAACGGCAGGAATCCACACGCGGCCACCACGTCCATGGCCGCGTCGCGCTCGGTGGCGACCCGCTCCTCGCTCACGATGCGGGTGAAGAGGGCGAGCGCCTCCTCAGGGCTCATCACATCCAGGTCGACAAGGTGTGCACTTTCCAGGTCCACCATGCGGGTGCGGCTGGTGATAAGCGCGGCGCAGCCCTCCGTGCCTGGTAGCAGCGGCCGCACTTGCGCGGCATCGCGGGCGTTGTCGAGCAGCGCCAGCACACGGCGGCCGTCCAGTGTCGAACGGTAGAGGGCCGCGCGCTCTTCAACACCGTCGGGAATGGCGGAGTCGGGGGTGCCCAGCGCGCGCAGAAAGGCCCCCAGCACAGCCACAGGCTCGGCCGGGACAGGGCCGGCGCCCTGCAGATCGATGTAGAGCTGCCCGTCCGGGAAGTGGTGCCGGGCCGCGTGCGCCACGTGGACCGCCAGGGTCGTCTTGCCGACGCCGCCGATGCCGGCCACGGCTGACACGGCCATGACATGCCCCTCTGCCGTGGCGAGCTGGTCGCTCAGCTCACTGACGAAGGCGGCACGGCCGGTGAAGTCTGCCACCGTCGCCGGCAGCTGGGCGGGCCGGACGAAGGTGGGGCCGGCCGTCGCACGGGCGTCGGCGGGGGCGGCAAGGTCCGCGTCCGCCTGCAGAATCCGCTGCTGTAGCTCGGACAGCTCCGCACACGGGTCCGCGCCGAGTTCCTCGGCCAGCAGGCGCCTGGTGTCGTTGTACACGGCTAGTGCTTCGGCCTGCCTGCCGCTGCGGTACAGCGCCAGCATCAGCAGCTCGCGCAACCGCTCACGGAACGGATGTTGGGCGGTGAGGGCGGTGAGCTCGGAGACGGCCTCCCCGTGGTGGCCCAACTCCAGGTCGAGGTCAAGTCTCGTTTCCAGGAGAACGAGGTGCCATTCCGACAGCCGTACGCGCTGTGTCTCCGCATAAGGGCCCGACAGGCCGGCGAGGGGTTCGCCGGCCCAGAGATCCAGGGCTTTGCTGATGAGTTCGTGGGCACGGGCCCGGTCCCCGGAGTGTCGTGCTTTGTCTGTCTCCGCGGCCAACTGATCGACCGCGTCGGTGTCCAAGGCCCCCACACCGAAGCGGATGGCATAGCCCCCCGCTTCGCTGACCAGCAGGTCGGAGTCTGCTCCAAAAGCCTTGCGCAGTCGCGACGCGTACGTGCGCAGCGCGGCGATGGCCGCGTCCGGGGGGTCGTCGCCCCACAGGGCGTCAACCAGCTCCGGTGCTGTCGCGGTCCGCCCTCCGCGCAACAGCAGGGCTGCGAGCATGGCTTTCTGCTGTGGTGATCCGGTGGCGATCGGCTCCTCACCTCGCCATGCCCTTACTGGTCCGAGCACAGTGAAGCGCAAGGGCTGCTCCTGCCCCTGCCCCTTCTCGCCGGCCATGGTCTCCCCCTGCCTATGCCTCCCAGTTGCAGGGGCCAGTTTGCCTTGCCGGTGCCCCTTACGTCAGTAGGGGCATGGCCTCTCCACAATGCCCACCAGAGTTGCTGAAAGGTCACTCTGGTGGCAGTTCGTCAGTTCGACGGTGACTTTGAGCCAAGGGATCGCCTCCTGGAAGGGAGTCTCGATGGCCGAGAAGTAGATCCAGACTTCTGGGTAGGTCGGGTGTCCCCGTAGACAGCAACTGGCGTACCTCCTCAGGTTCCGGTGAGCCCAGTCGTTCGTATATGGCCCGCGCCTCTCGCCAGCACTCTTCCGCTCGGTTGTGTTGGCCCGTAGCCATGAGAGCCTTGGCCTGCACTGTGAGAAACGAGAAGCGCCGCCACTCGCCGCCGAGGCCGCCCAGCGCCAGCGACCGCTCGGCGTGGAACACCGCCTTGGCTGGACGGTTCGCGGCAAGGTGAGTTTCGGCCAGCCGGAAGTGTGCCATCCCCTCCCACAAAGGCTGGCGTGCTTCTCTGAAGATGCCGAGGGCCTGGGTGAGCTGAACGAGAGCTTCCTCCGGACGGTGGGCACGGGCCAGAGCTATCCCGAGCGTGTACATCGCATTGGCGAGTCTCAGCGGGGCGCCAAGCCTTCGATAGATGGCGAGCCCCTGCTCGGCCAGTTCCACGCCGGTCTGGGTACGTCCTTGGTTAACGTGAAGGCGTGCGAGGTTTGACAGCGCGCTCGCCTCACCGGCTTCATTGCCATCGGCGCGGAAGGCGTCCAGTGCCTGGCTCGTGTATCGCTCGGCATCTTCATACCGTCCCTGGCTGAAGGCGACGTTGCTGAGCTGACTGTGGGACCGGCAGGCGACCAGCGGGTCACCGCCCGACAACTCCCGTGCCCGCTGCAGCTCCAGGTCGGCTTGGGCGTATCGGCCGACGAAGCTGTACAGGTGTCCAAGAGCGGTACGTGCGCGGGCCTCGGTCCGGTAGTCACCCGCGGCGCGAGCTGCATCTCTGATCTCTCGAGCCGCGGTTTCATATTCGTGTGATTTGGCTCCGGACTCGGCGAGATCGAGCGCGGCCATTAGCAAGTCCGCCGCGCGTCGGCGCGTGTCGGCCCCGACGCAGTTGCGGGCACAGGTGATCAGACAGTCGGCTTCGGTGAACAGCCAGTCCAGCGCGGCGCTCGAAGAATCGAAGTGTAGGCCGGGGTGGGCGGTGGGCTCGAAATGGTGGATCGTCCTGTCGCCTGGCCGCTCCATCGCGTACACCCGAGCCGCCGTAGCCAAATAGAAGTCCAGCAGTCGCGACAGGGCTGCCTCGTGCTCCGAGACAGGTTGCTCGTCACGCTCCGCACAGGCCTTGGCATAGAGCCGCACCAAGTCGTGAAGGCGATAACGCCCCGGCCGTGGGGACTCCAGAAGCGAGATGTCAACCAGCGATGCGAGGAGGTCCCCGGCGGTGTCGACTTCCAAGTCGAGAATCGCGGCGGCGGCGGCCAGCGAAATGTCTGGCGCCCCAGCCAGCCCCAGCAGCCGGAACGCCCGCGACTGCCGTGGCTCCAGCTGCCCGTAGCCCAGCTCGAAGCTGGCCTTGACCGCCAGGTCCCCGGCCCGCAGCTCGTCCAGCCGCCGCCGCTCGTCGGCGAGCTTGCGGGCGAGGACGGAGACCGTCCAGGTGCGCCGGGAGGCGAGCCGGCAGGCCGCTATGCGGATCGCGAGCGGCAGGAAGCCGCAGGACGCCAGGACGTCCATGACCTCCTCGCGCTCGACGCCCGCCCGCTCCTCGCCGACGATCAGGGCGAAGAGGGCGAACGCCTCCGCCGCACTCATCACGTCCAGGTCGACGAGGTGGGAGCCTTCCAGGCCGGCCATGTTGGTCCGGCTGGTGATCAGCGCGGCGCAGCCGCGGGCGCCGTCGCCCGGGAGGAGTGGGCTGAGCTGGGCGGCGTCGCGGGCGTTGTCCAGGAGGACCAGGACCCGGCGGCCCTCCAGGGCCGAACGGTAGAGCGCGGCGCGCTCCTCGGCGCCGTCGGGGATGGCGGCGTCGGGGGTGCCCAGGGAGCGCAGAAAGGCGCCCAGTGCGGCTTCCGGCTCGGCGGGGGCGGGGCCCGCGCCGCGGAGGTCGATGTAGAGCTGGCCGTCGGGGAAGTGGCGGCGGGCGGCGTGTGCGACATGGACGGCGAGGGCGGTCTTGCCGATTCCTCCGGTGCCGGCGATGGCGAGCACGGCCTGCTCGCCGCCGTCGGCGGTCAGCAGTTCGCTCAGCTCCCGTACGGCGTCGGCACGGCCGGTGAAGTCGGCCACGGCGGCGGGCAGCTGGGCGGGACGCACGACGGAGGCGCCGGTGAGGGGGTGGTCGCGGAGTGTGTTCGGTTCCGCGAGTTCGGAGTCGCTGGGCAGGGCCTGTTGTCGGTGTCCGGGGGCGGCGTCATGGGAGACGGCGCCATGGGGAACAGGGCCACTGGACAGGGGGTCATTGGGGACAGCGGTGCCCGAGGCCGCGGTCTCGCGCCCGTCGGCGCCCCCCGGGGCGTCCCCGCGCTCCGTGGCGACCTCAGCGCGGCCGCCTCTTTCCAACTCCAGTTCGATCCGGGCCTCGGAGAGGGCGATCGCCGCCTCCTCGTCGCGCCAGGTGTCTTCCGACCCTGACGCGGTGCAACCCCCTTGATGCCCAAGCCGCTTGTCGCCGACCACGGTGCCCCCCGCACGTACTTTTCCCTGCACCGGCCAGTCTGCCCTGCCCCGGCTCATACGTCAGTAAAGAGTGCTCCTTGTCCAGGGTGGCTCCTAGTCGCCACCAGCGCGAAACAAGTAGCTGACGAACCGTCAGATCAGCGCTACCGTGACAGACATGGAGAGCTTCCCGAAGATAATCTCGGTGGACGACCACACGGTCGAACCCCCTCACGTCTGGCGGGACCGCCTCCCGTCGAAGTACCGGGACATCGCCCCCCGCATCGTGCGGGCGCCCCTGAAGGAGATGACCTTCGTCGGCGGCAAGTTCGCCCCGAAGATGGGCGCCCCCGGCGACGACGGCCCGATCGCGGACTGGTGGGTGTACGAGGACCTGTGCCGGCCGCTGACCCGCCTCGACACCGCCGTGGGATACAGCAGGGACGAGGTCAAACTCGAGGCCATCACCTACGAGCAGATGCGGCCCGGCTCCTTCTCCGTCCCCGACCGGCTCGCGGACATGGACGTCAACCACGTCCAGTCCGCCCTCTGCTTCCCGACCTTCCCCCGCTTCTGCGGGCAGACCTTCACCGAGGCCAAGGACCACGAGCTCGGCCTGCTCGCGCTGCGCGCGTACAACGACTGGATGGTGGAGGAGTGGTGCGGGCCCGAGGCGCAGGGGCGGCTGATCCCGCTCACCCTCATCCCGCTGTGGGACGCCGAGCTGGCCGCCGCCGAGGTGCGCCGCAACGCCGCGCGCGGGGTGCGTGCCGTCTGCTTCTCCGAGATCCCGCCGAACCTGGGGTTGCCGTCGGTGCACACCGACGCGTGGGACCCCTTCTTCGCGGCCTGCGACGAGACCGGGACGGTGATCGCCATGCACATCGGCTCGTCCTCCCGCATGCCCTCGACCTCGGCGGACGCGCCCCCGGCGGTCGGCTCCACCATCACCTTCGCCAACTGCTGCTTCTCGATGGTGGACTGGCTGATGAGCGGCAAGCTGGACCGGTTCCCCAACCTGAAGATCATGTACGCCGAGGGCCAGATCGGCTGGATCCCGTACATCCTGGAGCGCGCGAACGTGGTCTGGGAGGAGAACCGCGGCTGGGGCGGGGTGGCCGACAAGGTGCTGCGGCCGCCGTCCGAGCTGTTCGCGGAGCACGTGTACGGGTGCTTCTTCGACGACGCCTTCGGGCTGCGGAACCTGGACGCCATCGGGGTGGGCAACGTCCTGTACGAGACGGACTACCCGCACTCCGACTCGACCTGGCCCAAGTCGCGCGAGGTCGGCGAGGCCCAGATGGGCCATCTGCCGCAGGACGTCGTGGAGCGGATCGTGCGCGGCAACGCGATCGAACTGCTGGGGCTCACGAAGGACGGCCTCTGGGCCGGGCCCGGGGAGTGATCGCGGGCCGGGGCCCGGTGGGGCCCGGGGAGTGATCGGGGGCCGGGGCCCGGTCGGCCCCGGCTCGTCACATACGACGATGGCGGTCCGTCCGTACCGCGGTCGACCGCGAAGGAGGCGGCGGCGTGCGCATCCTGCCCGAAGGGCGGCTGAGCTACGGAATCCAGCTTCCGGTCCAGTCGCAGAGCACTATCTACGCCGAGCCGTGGGAGGTGCGGGCCGGCCCCGCCGACCTCGTCGAGCTCGCCCGCGCCGCCGACCGGCTCGGCTTCGCGTATATCGCGGTGTGTGACCACGTCGCGATCCCCAGACGGCTGGCCGACGCCATGGGCACCGTCTGGTACGACCCCGTGGCCACCCTCGCCTACCTGGCCGCCGCGACCGAGCGGGTGCGGCTGCTCAGCCATGTCGCGGTCGCCGCGCTCCGGCACCCGCTGCTGAGCGCCAAGCAGTACGCCACGCTCGACCACCTCAGCGGCGGGCGGCTGATCCTGGGGGTCGGGGCCGGGCACGTACGGGAGGAGTTCGAGGCGCTCGGGGTGGACTTCGCCGCGCGCGGCGCCCTCCTGGACGAGACGGTCGACGCGCTGAAGGCCGCGCTGGGGCCGGAGACGTTCCCCGAGTTCCGTGGCGAGCGGTTCGCGTTCGCCGGGCTCGGGCAGGCCCCGCGCCCCGTACAGACGCCGCGGCCGCCGGTCTGGGTGGGCGGGTCCTCGGCCGCGGCGGTGCGCCGGGCGGCGGTCCGGGGGGACGGCTGGCTGCCGCAGGGCGATCCGCGGGACCGGCTGCCGGGGCAGATCGCCCGGCTGCGGGAGCTGCGCGAGCGGGCCGCCCGGCACGACCCGGGCTGCGCCGAGCCCGCCGAGATCGGGGCCATCGCGGAGCCCCTGTACGTGGGCGCCCCCGGCTGGGAGGTCGGCCGGCGGACGCTGACCGGCGCGCCGGACCGGCTCGCCGAGTCGCTGCGCGCGTACGCGGCGATGGGGGTGGACCAGATCCAGGTGCGGTTCCGCTGCCGCGACCGGGACGAGCTCATCGACCAGATGGCGGCCTTCGCCGCCGATGTCGCTCCGCATCTCAATGACTGACCGCATCTCAATGACCAGGAGGCACAGTGGGCAAGCTGGACGGGCGGGTCGTCATCATCACGGGTGCGGCCCGCGGACAGGGCGAGCAGGAGGCACGGCTGTTCGTCGCCGAGGGCGCGCGGGTCCTGCTCGGCGATGTGCTGGACGAGCAGGGCGAGGCGCTCGCCAAGGAACTGGGGGACGCGGCCCGGTACATACACCTGGACGTGGGGCGGGAGGAGGACTGGGCCGCCGCCGTCTCGGCCGCCAAGGACGCCTTCGGCGGGCTCGACGGGCTGGTCAACAACGCGGGCATCCTGCGCTTCAACGAGCTGGTCGGCACCCCGCTGGAGGAGTATCTGGCGGTCGTCCAGGTCAACCAGGTCGGGGCGTTCCTCGGGATGCGGGCGGTGGCGCCGGAGCTGGAGGCGGCGGGCGGCGGGACGATCGTGAACACCGCGTCGTACGTCGCGCTGTCCGGCATGGCGTTCCTGACCTCGTACGCCGCGACCAAGGCCGCTGTCGTCGGGATGACGCGGGTGGCCGCGATGGAACTGGCGCCGAAGGGGATCCGGGTCAACGCGATGTGCCCCGGGGCGGTCGACACGCCGATGACCAACCCCGCCCAGCTCGACCCGGGCGCCGACCTCGCCGAGGCGTCGGCGGCGGTGGACGAGCTGTACAAGAAGCTGGTGCCGCTCGGGCGGATCGGGCGGCCGGAGGAGGTCGCCCGGCTGGCGCTGTTCCTGTCCTCGGACGACTCCTCGTACATCACCGGCCAGCCGTTCGTGGTGGACGGCGGATGGCTGGCGGGGGTCTCCGTCTTCTGACGCGGTCTTCCGCGGGCTGCCCTTGACGGTCCAACCTCGCGGTGTCAGAGTCAATCAGAATCTGACGGAGCGTCAGATAGAACTTGAGGCGGTGACCCTCCATGGAATTCGGACTCTTTGTGCAGGGATATGTGCCCAGGAGTCGGCAGGAGGCCGACCCGGAGGCCGAGCACCACGCACTGATCGAGGAGACCGAGTACGTCATCCAGGCGGACCGGTCGGGATTCAAGTACGCGTGGGCCTCCGAGCACCACTTCCTGGAGGAGTACTCCCACCTGTCGGCCAGCGACGTCTTCCTCGGCTACCTCGCGCACGCGACCGAGCGGATCCACCTGGGCTCGGGGATCTTCAACCCGCTGCCCCAGGTCAACCACCCCGTCAAGGTCGCCGAGAAGGTCGCCATGCTCGACCACCTCTCCGGCGGCCGCTTCGAGTTCGGGTCGGGGCGCGGGGCGGGCAGCCACGAGATCCTCGGGTTCCTGCCGGGGGTGACCGACATGAACCACACCAAGGAGATCTGGGAAGAGACGATCGCCGAGTTCCCCAAGATGTGGCTCCAGGACGAGTACCAGGGCTTCACGGGCACACACTGGTCGCTGCCGCCGCGCAAGGTGCTGCCGAAGCCGTACGGGGCCTCGCACCCGGCCATGTGGTACGCCGCCGGGTCGCCGTCCTCGTACGCGATGGCGGGGAAGAAGGGGCTCGGCGTGCTCGGCTTCTCCATCCAGAAGGTCTCCGACATGGAGTGGGTCCTCGACTCGTACAAGAACGCCGTCAAGGAGGCCGAGCCGGTCGGCGGCTTCGTCAACGACAACGTGATGGTGACCTCCACGGCGATCTGCGCGGAGACCCACGCCAAGGCGGTCGAGATCGCGGTGGGCGGCGGGCTCAACTATCTCCAGTCGCTGCTGTTCCGCTACCACGACACCTTCCCGCGGCCGGAGGGCATTCCGGAGTGGCCCGAGCTGCTGCCCGAGTACACCGAGGAGATCATCGAGCTGCTGATCGCCGAGGAGCTGATGATCTGCGGCGACCCGGACGAGGTCTTCCAGCAGTGCAAGCGGTGGGAGCAGGCGGGCGCGGACCAGCTGTCCTTCGGGCTGCCGATCGGGATCGGCAGTGAGGACACCATGAACACGATCAAGCTGATCGGCGAGCACGTGATCCCGAAGATCGACACCGACCCGGTGCACCGTACGACCCGCTTCCGCCAGACGGCCCGCGACTGAGCAGAACTGAGCGTGAAGGGAGAACCACCGTGCTCGACCACCTCATACGCGCGGCGACGGTCGTGGACGGCACCGGCGCGCCCTCGTACGTCGCCGACGTCGGCCTGCGGGACGGGCGCATCGCGGTCATCGCCGAGCCCGGCACCGTGACGGAACAGGCCCGGAGCGTCGAGGACGCGGCCGGGCTGGTGCTCGCGCCCGGTTTCGTCGACCCGCATACGCACTACGACGCGCAGCTGTTCTGGGACCCGTACGCCACCCCCTCGCTGAACCACGGCGTGACCACCGTCGCGGGCGGCAACTGCGGGTTCACCCTCGCGCCGCTCAACCCGGAGCGCCCCGAGGACGCCGACTACACCCGGCGGATGATGAGCAAGGTCGAGGGCATGTCGCTGGTGGCGCTCGAGGAGGGGGCGCCGTGGAACTGGCACACCTTCGGCGAGTACCTGGACGCGCTGGACGGGCGGATCGCGGTCAACGCGGGATTCATGGTGGGGCACTGCGCGCTGCGCCGCCATGTGATGGGCCCCGACGCGATCGGCGGGCAGCCCACGGCCGGGCAGATGGACGAGATGCTGCGGCTGCTCCACGCGGCCATGGACGCCGGGGCCTGGGGTCTTTCCACCACCCAGTCCTCCACCCACTCGGACGGCGACCGCAAGCCGGTGGCCTCCCGCCACGCCCGGCCCGAGGAGCTGATCGCGCTGTCGCGGGCGGTGGGCGAACACGAGGGGACGCAGATCGAGGCGAT
Source organism: Streptomyces sp. LZ34 (assembly GCF_053890475.1). Classification (NCBI taxonomy): domain Bacteria; kingdom Bacillati; phylum Actinomycetota; class Actinomycetes; order Kitasatosporales; family Streptomycetaceae; genus Streptomyces; species Streptomyces sp. LZ34. The sequence continues at coordinate 5,605,746 of NZ_CM132680.1, read as the reverse complement.
CGTCGCGGGCTGTCTGGACCGGTTCTCGGACGACGAGATCGACCTGTTCGTGGAGATGACCACGGTCGCCGGGCGGCCGCTCAACTGGAACGTCCTCACGATCGACGCGGCCGTGCCGGAGCGGGTGCCGCGGCAGCTGGAGGCGAGCGAGCGGGCCCGCAAGGCGGGCGGCCGGATCGTCGCGCTGACCATGCCGATCCTCACCCCCATGAACATGTCGCTGGGCACCTTCTGCGCGCTCAACCTCATCCCCGGGTGGGGCGACATCCTCGGGCTGCCCGTGCCGGAGCGGATCCCCAAGCTCCGCGACCCCGCCGTGCGGGAGGAGATGCTGCGCCGCGCGCACAGCCCCGAGGCCGGGGTCTTCCGGCGGCTGGCCAACTTCGAGCGGTACGTCATCGGCGACACCTACTCCCCGGCCAACGCCGGGCTGACCGGGCGCGTCGTACGGGACATCGCCGCCGAGCGCGGGACGGACGCCTTCGGCTGCCTGGTGGAGATCTGCGCCGCCGACGAGCTCCGTACGGTGCTGTGGCCGATGCCGACCGACAACGACCCGGCGAGCTGGGAGCTGCGTCGGCAGACCTGGGAGCATGAGGATGTGCTGCTCGGCGGCTCGGACGCGGGGGCCCACCTGGACCGGATGTGCGGGGCGCCGTACACCACCCGCTTCCTGGGGGACTGCCTGCGCGGGCGGCGGCTGGTCGGCCTGGAGCGGGCGGTGCGGATGCTCACCGACGACCCGGCCCGGCTGTTCGGCCTGCGGGAGCGCGGCCGGGTGGCCGAGGGCTACCACGCGGACCTGGTGCTCTTCGACCCCGAGCGGATCGACGCGGGCCAGGCGAAGCTGGTGCACGACCTGCCGGGGGACAGCCCGCGGCTGGACTCGCGGGCGATCGGCATCGTGAGCGTGCGGGTGGGCGGCGTGGAGACGATCCGGGACGACCAGGTCACGGGCGCGCTCCCGGGCACGGTGCTGCGGTCGGGGCGCGACACGAGGACGGTGAGCACGAGGGGCTGAGCCGATGGGACGCGAGCCGATGGGACGCGTAGCCCTGGTGACGGGCGCCTCGCGCGGTATCGGCCTCGCCGTGGCGGAGGCGCTGGCGGCGGACGGGGCGGCGGTGTGCGTGACGGCGCGGGGCGCGGACGCCCTGGCGGAAGCCGTACGCCGCCTCGGCCCGCGCGCCATCGGCTGCCCGGGAGACGTGGCGGACCCGGCCCACCTCGAGGAGGCCGTGTCCCGCACCCTGGCGGAGTTCGGCCGCCTCGACATCCTGGTCAACAACGCCGCCACCAACGCCCCGTTCGGCCCGCTGATGGCCGCGGATCCGCTCGCCTGGCGCACGGCCTTCACGGTCAACGTGGAGGCGCCGCTGCGACTGGTCCAGGCCGCCTGGCGGGGATGGATGCGGGAGCACGGCGGCGCGGTCGTCAACATCTGTACCGAGGGCACGCACGATGTCGGCCCGGGCGTCGGCGCCTACGGCACGACGAAAACCGCCCTCCTCCGCCTCACCCGGCAACTCGCCGCCGAACTCGCCCCTTCCGTCCGCGTCAACGCCGTCTCCCCGGGGCTGGTCCGCACGGAGATGGCCCGCTTCGTCTGGGAGCCCGACGAACCCACCCTCGCGGCCACCCTCCCCCTGGCCCGCATCGGCGAACCGGAGGACGTGGCGCGAGCGGTCCGCTGGCTGGTCTCGGCCGAGGCGTCCTGGATCACCGGCACGGACCTCGTCGTGGACGGCGGTCGCCGCGTCCGCGCGGCGTACCGCCCACGGCCGGTGCCCCCGGCATAGAAGTTATCGCTCGCCCAGCCAGATCGGATTCGTCAGCGCCGCCATCAGGCCCGGTATCCCGGACGCGCCGCCGTCCGCCGGGGCGTGGCGCACCTCGGCCCGTACATACGCCGCGTAGGACGCCGTCGTACGCCATTCGGCGGTGGCCGACCCGGAGTCGGGGACCGCCGTGCCGTACAGCTGGCCCTGGTCGGTGATGAGCCGGATCGTGCAGCCCGGGCCGACGCCGGAGACCTTCAGCCGGACCGTCACCTCGTCCTGCCGGCCGACCTTCAGCCGCTCGCCGATGCCCGCGTGCTGCCCGCGGCCGCCGACCGCCTCGAAGGAGAGGCCGATCGCCGACGACTCCGCGATCCAGCAGCGCCCGGCCCGTATGCCGTCCTGAATCGCCGTGCGCGACAGGTCGTCGGCGAGCACCACCGTCTGCGGCAGTCCGACGACCTGCGGCTCGCGGTGCGCGTCGCTGTGGCCCACGGCCGGGAGCCAGCGGCCGTCGCCGCGGGCGGCGGCCACCAGGGTGTTGTCCCACTCCTGGACCGTGACCTCGTCGTCCGGGGTGAAGTCCGCGTTCCACACCTCGACCGCGTCCGCGTCGTTGAACCCGAACTTCCAGTTGCAGCCGACGCAGGTGCCATGCGGGTGGGCAGGGATGACCAGGCCGCCCGCCTGCCGGATCTTACGGGCGTACTTCCCGAAGGCGTTGTCCCGGGCGCGGTAGCGCCAGTCGATGAAGACACCCGGGTCGGTGCCGAGGGCCACCACATGGCCATTGCGCGTGGTGACCTCCTCGCCGGTGAGAATCAGCAGGTCATCGCCCCACAACCCCTCCCACGCCGGGTGCGAGGAGGTGGTGTTGTGCTCGGTGGTCGTGATGAAGTCGAGCCCGGCGGCCCGGGCGGCCGCGGCCACCTCGGCCGGGGTGCGCTTGCCGTCCGAGTGGACGGTGTGCAGATGGGAGTCGCCGCGGTACCAGGCCCGGCCGCGCCCCTTGGCCCGCTGCGGCGGGTAAACCGGCTTCGGCGTCTCGCCCGGCTCGCCGAACCGCAGCGTGACGGTGACCTTGTAGTCCAGCCCCTGCGGAGCGACCGTGTACGGGCCGAGCACGACATGCCAGGTGCCCGCCTTGACCGGGCCCGCCAGATACCCGGGCGTCGCCTGCTCCGCGCTGATCGCGAACTCGGTGCGGGCGCCGCCCGACCAGCCACGGAAGCCGCGCCCGCCCAGGTCCGTGCCGCGCTCGTCGAAGATGCCGATGTCGCAGGCGTTTCCCTGGGTGCCGGCCGGGACCGTCGGCTTGTCGTAGGAGTACGAGACGGCGATCTCGCGCACTCCGCGCGGAATCTCCACCGGCAGATAGACGAAGTCGGGTGAACCGGTGGGCAGATGGCCCGTGACCGTCTTCGTCTCCTCGCCGCCGGACCCGCCGTCGCGCTCGCCGCCGTCGCGCTCCTCCGCATGGGCGAAGGTCACCGGATCGAGTGTCAGCGCGCCCGCCGCGCCCGCAAGGGCGGAGAGTCTGAGTACCTCGCGTCGTTGCATGAGTGCCCCCTGTGGCCGTCGTGCCGTCCGTCGCCAGCGCTCACACCGTTGTACGCGGGAGTGACACCCACGGAAAGGCCTGTGGATAACTCGATGGCCGTGAGGGAACATACGCGCAGCCACATCCGGCCGACGCGGAGGTGCAGCCCGCCATGCGGATCGCGACCACCATCTTCCTCACGGACGAGACCGTACGCCCCACCCGGCTCGCCTGTGAGCTGGAGCGGCGCGGCTTCGCCGGGCTCTACCTGCCCGAGCACACCCACATCCCCGTCAGCCGGGACACCCCCGCCCCGATGGGCGAGCCGCTGCCGCGTCAGTACGGTCGCACGCTCGACCCGTTCGTGGCCCTCGGCCAGGCCGCCGCGGTCACCGAGCGGCTCGCCCTGGGCACCGGCATCACGCTGGTGACGCAGCACGACCCCATCGCGCTCGCCAAGCGGGTCGCCACCCTCGACTTCCTCTCCGGCGGCCGGTTCACCTTCGGCATCGGCTTCGGCTGGAACGTGGAGGAGGCGGCCGACCACGGCGTCGACTGGCGCAGCCGGCGGCAGCTCGTACGGGACCGGATGGCGCTGATGCGCGCGCTGTGGGCCGAGGAGCCGACGGCCTACAGCGGCGCGTACGGCTCGGTGCGCGCCAGCTTCGCGCACCCCAAGCCGCTGCGGGCGCGTTCGGGCGCCGGTTCCTCGCCCGGGCCGCGCACGCTGATCGGCGGCGCGGCCGGGCCCCTGCTCTTCCAGCACATCGCCGACTACGCGGACGGCTGGCTGCCGATCGGCGGCCGTGGCCTGACCGAGGCCCTTCCGGCGCTGCGCAGGGTGTGGGAGGAGGCGGGCCGGGACCCGGCGGCGCTGGAGGTGGTGCCGCACGCGGTGCTCCCGTCGCCCGGCAAGCTCGCGCACTATGCCGACCTGGGGATCGAGGAGGTCGTGGTGCAGCTCCCGGCGGGCGGGGAGGGGGAGGTCCTGCGGACGCTCGACGCGTACGCGCGGTACCTGTGACGGCCGGTACCTGTGACGGCCAGTACCTGTGTCGGCATGCGGGGGCCGGCCGGGGCGGGACCGGGGCCGCGTTCCCGTACCCCTGTCCGTATTCCCGCCCGCGCGCCCGAACCGCCGTGAGGAGACCCACAACACCGCAGGCCCGGGCGGTCTGGCGGTGTCGGATCCCCCTCGTATGCTCGGAGAATGACCACGAGCGCGCAGGGATCCGAGCCGTCCGCCCAGACTGCCCCCACCCCCACCGCGATGCGCCGCGCGCTCAAACGGGCCCGCGACGGCGTGGCGCTGGACACTGCCGAGGCGGCCGTGCTGCTCCAGGCGCGCGGGGCGGACCTCGCGGATCTGACGGCCTCCGCCGCCCGGGTCCGCGATGCCGGCCTGGAGGCCGCGGGCCGCCCCGGGGTCATCACGTACTCGCGCAGCGTCTTCATCCCGCTGACCCGCCTGTGCCGGGACAAGTGCCACTACTGCACCTTCGCCACCGTCCCCGGCAAGCTGCGCCGCGCCGGCCACGGGATGTTCATGTCCCCCGACGAGGTCCTCGCCATCGCCCGGCGCGGGGCCGAACTGGGCTGCAAGGAAGCGCTCATCACCCTCGGGGACCGCCCCGAGGACCGCTGGCCCGAGGCCCGCGAGTGGCTGGAGGCCGAGGGCTACGACGACACCATCGCGTACGTACGGGCCATCTCGATCCGCATCCTGGAGGAGACCGGGCTGCTGCCCCACCTCAACCCCGGCGCCATGACCTGGACGGACTTCCAGCGGCTCAAGCCCGTCGCCCCTTCCATGGGGATGATGCTGGAGACCACCGCCGAGCGGCTGTGGAGCGAGCCCGGCGGCCCGCACTACGGCTCACCGGACAAGGAGCCCGCCGTACGGCTGCGCGTCCTGGAGGACGCCGGGCGCAGCTCCGTCCCCTTCACCAGCGGGCTGCTGATCGGGATCGGGGAGACCTACGAGGAGCGCGCGGACTCGCTGTTCGCGCTCCGCCGCGTCGCGCGCGCCTACCACGGCATCCAGGAAGTCATCATCCAGAACTTCCGCGCCAAGCCCGACACGGCCATGCGCGGCATGCCGGACGCGGAGCTGGACGACCTCGTCGCCACCGTCGCCGTCGCCCGCCACATCCTCGGCCCCGCCGCCTGCGTCCAGGCGCCGCCGAACCTGGTCGAGGGGGAGTACACGCGGCTCATCGGCGCCGGCATCGACGACTGGGGCGGCGTCTCCCCGCTCACCATCGACCACGTCAACCCCGAGCGCCCCTGGCCGCAGGTGGACGAGCTCGCCGAGCACTCGGCCGCCGCCGGCTTCCGGCTGCGCGAACGGCTCGCGGTGTACCCCGAGTTCGTACAGCGCGGCGAGCCCTGGCTCGACCCCCGGCTGCTGCCCCACGTCAGCGCCCTGGCCGACCCGGCGACCGGCCTGGCCCGCGAGGACGCGAGGCCGGCCGGCCTGCCCTGGCAGGAGCCCGACGAGGGCTTCACCGCCGCCGGCCGCACCGACCTCCACCGCACTATCGACACCGAGGGCCGCACCGGCGACCGCCGCGACGACTTCGACGAGGTGTACGGCGACTGGGAGGCGCTGCGCGAGGCGGCGGCGCCCGGCATGGTCCCGTCCCGTATCGAGGCGGACGTCCGCGCCGCCCTGTCCGTCGCCGCCGACGACCCCACCCGGCTCACCGACCCCGAGGCGCTGGCCCTCCTCCACGCCGACGGCCCGGCGCTGGACGCGCTGTGCCGCATCGCCGACGACCTGCGCCGCGCCACGGTCGGCGACGACGTCACGTACATCGTCACCCGCAACATCAACTTCACCAACGTCTGCTACACCGGCTGCCGCTTCTGCGCCTTCGCCCAGCGCCGCACCGACGCCGACGCCTACACCCTCTCGCTGTCCCAGGTGGCCGACCGCGCCGAGCAGGCCTGGGACGTCGGCGCGGTCGAGGTGTGCATGCAGGGCGGCATCCACCCGGACCTGCCCGGAACCGCCTACTTCGACATCGCGCGCGCTGTGAAGGAGCGCGTGCCGGGCATGCACGTCCACGCCTTCTCCCCGATGGAGGTCGTCAACGGCGCGACGCGCACCGGACTGTCCATCCGCGAGTGGCTGACCGCCGCGCGCGAGGCCGGTCTCGACACGATCCCCGGCACCGCCGCCGAGATCCTCGACGACGAGGTGCGCTGGATCCTCACCAAGGGCAAGCTGCCCACCGCCACCTGGGTCGAGGTCATCAAGACCGCTCACGAGCTGGGCATCCGCTCCTCCTCCACGATGATGTACGGCCATGTCGACCAGCCCCGCCACTGGCTGGGCCACCTGCGTCTGCTCGCCGGGATCCAGCAGGAGACGGGCGGCTTCACGGAGTTCGTCACCCTCCCCTTCATCCACACCAACGCCCCCGTCTACCTCGCCGGCATCGCCCGCCCCGGCCCCACCGCCCGCGACAACCGCGCCGTCACCGCCATGGCCCGGCTGCTGCTCCACCCGCACATCCCCAACATCCAGACCAGCTGGGTGAAGCTGGGCGCGGAGGGCGCGGCCGAGATGCTCCGCTCCGGCGCCAACGACCTGGGCGGCACCCTGATGGAGGAGACCATCTCCCGCATGGCGGGCTCCTCCTACGGCTCCTACCGCTCCATCCAGGACCTCATCGCCATCGCCGAATCCGCGGGCCGCCCGGCCCGCCCCCGCACCACCACCTACGGCCAGGTCCCGGCCGACCGCCAGGCGACGGCCCTGGCCTCGGACGGACACCTGCCGGAGCTGCTGCCGGTGCTCGACAACTGAGTCGCCGACGGTCGACCAGGTCCACCATGCCGTTCAGCCGCGACCCGGGCGCGTGGCGGCCGCGGCAGCGACAGCGAGGGCGAGTGGGTCACGCGCGGGGTGGTCGAGGAGGTCCTGAAGGTCAGGGCTGGTGTTGTCGAGGAAGCCGTGGCGGACGCCGGTCGCGGTCGAAGCGAGCATGGGTGGCTGGAAGGGCGACAACCCTGGGGTGTCGAGGAGCCTGCGTCGGTACTCGCCCAGTTCGACGGTGCGGTGGGCCACTCCAAGACGGTCAGCCACAGCGGGGGCCGTGATCGGTGCGCCGACGAGCTCGTAGACTCGCTCGGTGTGCCGCTCCGGATTCCCGGCGACGATGGCTGCCACGTCGGCCAGGTCCTCACGAGCCACGGCGGACAGCGCTCCCTCAGCGAACGCCGACTCCACGGCATCGCCGTTCCACATCAAGAGGGCGCCGAAGAGTTCGGCGTACAGGCCATTGCGCAGGATCGTCCACCTCAGGCCGCTGTCCCTGACGAGCCGTTCGGTCGCGCGGTGCGCCAGCGCGAACCCGAGGTGGTCGCCGGCGCCGGTCAGGCTTGTGTAGATCACGTGCTGGACCCCATCGCGCGCGGCGGCATCGATGACGGCCGCATGTCGGCGGATCACCTGATCGTCCTCCGCGTAGCCGGCCGAGACCAGCACCAGGGTTGAGACACCTGTCAGGTCGAGGCTGGACGGATCGTCGAAGTCGAGGATCCGTGTTCCATCGCTGGGCGTGCGGCTTCCGCCGATCGCCTCCACACCGCGGGAACGCAGCGCCGCGAGAGTGAGTGAGCCGAGGTTTCCGTTCGCACCGGTCACCAAGATCATGTGGGTCGAAGTCTCCTTCGTGGTTCTCTTCGGTAACTACGATCGGATCCTGACCCGCCCGCCCATCGGTCACAAGAAGGCAGTTCGATGTCACCGGGATTCCCGGAGGATGCCCCGGCCTTCAGGCCGGGGAGGAATCCGGTTTCTCGCGTAGCGGGGCAGGAGAAGCCGGATCGCCGCCGGGCGATCCGGCGTCCGCCTGGGGAGCGGCGAGGGGCGACCTCCAGGAGGTATGGAGCGTCTCGGAGTTGAGGGACCGCCGGTCCGCAGCAGCTTGGGCGGTCACCCGTTCGAGTAGGTCTGCCGGAATACGGAGTGAGAACCGAACGATGACGCTACGTTGACGGTATGACGACGCTAAGTGAAGCGAACGAGGCCGGGCATGCCCGGTACACGTACCGGCTTCGCGTGTCGTCGACCGCCCGTACGGCGCTGCTGGCGGAGTGGGACCGGTGCCGGTGGATCTGGAACGAATGCGTGGCCAAGTCCAGGGCCACCCACCTGCACAACAAGACCACGGGTGGGAAGCGGACCTGTGGCCCGGCGCAGCTCGACAGGATGCTGACCGAGGCGCGGGGGCGTACGCCGTGGCTGCGTGAGGGCTCCTGTGTTCCGCAGCAGCAGTTGATCCGGGACTTCGGCAGGTCCCGTGCCAAGGCGCAGAAGGACGTTCGGGAACGTCTGCCTCAGCGGCAGCGGGCGGGTATGCCGAGGTGGAAGAAGAAGCGTGAAGCCTTGCCGACGCTGAACTACACCCGGCGTGGGTTCCGGCTGAAGGACGGTCGTCTGCACCTGGCGGGCGGGATCGTGCTGACGGTGGTGTGGTCGCGGGACCTGCCCGCCGAACCGTCCTCGGTGCGTGTGTACCAGGACAGTGTCGGGCACTGGTACTGCTCGTTCGTGGTCCCCGCCGAGGTGCGGCCGCTGCCGGAGACCGGCCGGGTGTTGGGCGTGGACTGGGGCGTGAGGGAGACCGCGACCACCACCTCGGACGCCCACGACCTCCCGCACGCCCAGCATGGCCGCAAGGCCCAGGCCAGGCTGACCCGGTACGACCGGATGATGGCCCGCCGCAGACCGAAGAAGGGGCACGCCGCCTCGAAGGGCTACCGCGAGGCGAAGAAGTGGCGGGCGAAGACCTACGCGAAGATCGCCCGGCAGCGGCAGGACACCGGCCGCAAGTGGGCGAAGAAAGTCGTGACCGACCACGACGCCATCGCCGTCGAGGACTTCAAGCCGAAGTTCCTCGCCAAGTCCTCGATGGCGCGCAAGGCGGCGGACGCCGCGATCGGCGCCACGAAGAAGGCCCTGATCGAGATGGGCCGCAAGCACGGGCGGGACATCCGCCTCGTGCATCCCGCGCACACCACCATGGACTGCGCATCGTGCGGAGCGAGAACCAAGCACGCACTCCCGCTGTCCGAGCGCACCTACACCTGCACCGCATGCGGAGCCGTCTCCCCCAGAGACAAGAACTCCGCCCGCGTGATGCTCGTCCGGGCAGGTCTGAACCCGGCTGGTGCCGAGGGCGCAAGACCTCCGGGAGCGCTGCTCCCGGAGGCAGCCTGAGCCAGGAATCCCCGCTCAGCCCTGAAGGAAGGAATCCCCTCCCTTCAGGGAGGGGAGCAGTCAATCACGCACACCGGTGTAACCCCTGCGCCCGCAGAGCTGAGCCCTTGCGGGCAGAAGGACCACCCCGACTGCGGCATCCGTGATGTGTTGGACCGAGTCGGCGACAAGTGGTCGGTTCTCGTGATCGTTGAACTCGCCGGCGGGCCACGGCGCTTCCGAGAACTGCAACGCGCGATCGACGGCATCTCGCAGCGCATGCTGACACTCACGGTGCGACGACTGGAACGTGACGGGCTCGTCCTCCGCACCGTGTACCCCACGGTTCCCGCCAAAGTCGACTACCGCCTCACCGACACCGGCGCGAGCCTGACACACCTCGTCAGGACACTCGCCGAATGGTCCCTGGACCACCGAGACGTCATCACCGAAGCGCGACGCCAGTACGACCAAACACATCCTGATCACGAGGCGCGTTGAAAATGGCGTGTGCTGGAAAGCAGTGTGCTCGGGAATCGAGCCATTCCTCTTGGCCAGCCGGGGAGACGCGGCCGCTGTCCGACGGGACAGCCATGCCGTGCAACACGCTCCACAGACAGGCGCGGCAGACGGCGCGCAGGGCCTGCCCCGGCTCGGGGGCGGCCTGCCGCGCGGCGCAGGTGGGCGGCGAGTTCGCTGAAGCCGTCGATGGCGACGGCGCTCACGATGGCGTTTTTGCCGTGGAAGTCGGACTACTTAGTGATTACGGATCGACACGCGCTACAGGGCCACGAAGAGCCGTACGGGCGTCAGCCTGGCGCTTGTCCGGGAAGAACTCAGTTCGAGTGCGGCCGACCGTCTCGGACCCACGTCACCACAACCAGAGCTGCGGTGACGTACATCAGGACGCTGAAGGTGGCTACGGATTCGACGTACTGCTCGTAGCCGTCTGCGCGCAGCTGAAGCGCGAAGGAACCAAGTGCAGTCCCAAGCGCCGCGGTAACGGCGGCCATGGCGACGAACGGGGCCTTCGTCATTGGTGCTTCCTCCAAACCACGAGACGATTGATCAAGGCCGAGCCTGCATGCATTGCGATGTCACTGCCGGAAGCGGTTGCGGACGGTCGACCAAGCACACAAACTCCACTCCGCATCCGGGCCAAGAACGCGAACACACTCCCCGCCGGAATCAACTCCCGGCACGTCTCCCACACATCCGGCCCGACCGGCTCCCCGGCCCACTCACCCTGCATGCCAACAACACTGGCCCCGACGCAACCGCGTCGGGGCCAGAACCGCAACATTTTCAGTGATCTTCTAGTTGGTGGAAGGGGCGCGCACGGCGGCGGCGAAGTTGGCCGCCAGCCGACGCGCGGCGTCCGTCGACTCGGGCTCGGCCGCCTGCGCCTCGGCACGCAGGGCGGCCAGGTCCAGCCCCTTCTCGGCCAGGGCCGCCTCGTCCCAGCCGTCGAGCCGGTCCGCTCCGGCCTCGGGGTGGAACTGGACGCCCCAGGCACACTCCCCGACGCGGAAGGCCTGCACGGCGCATGCGTCGCTCTGCGCCAGGTGAGCCGAGCCGGGCGGAATCCGCGTGATCTGGTCGCGGTGATTCTGAATGGCGCGAAACCGCCGCGGCACCCCCGCCAGCAGCCGATCCCCTGCCGCCTCCCCGCGCAGCTCGACGGCGCACGAGCCACGCTCCGGCTGCCCGTACGAACCCTCCACCGCGCCGCCCTCCGCCAGCGCCAACACCTGGGCGCCCAGGCAGATCCCGAGCAGCGGGACCCCCTCGGCCACGGCCCGGCGCGTGAGGTCGCGCTGAGCCGGCAGCCATGGCGCGTGCGCGTCGTCGTCCGGCAGGAACCCGCCCCCGAGCAGCACCACGGCGTCGTACCCGGCCGGACGGTCAGGCGCCTCGGAACCCGCCAGCTCCACCACGGTCAGCCCCTCGTCGCGCAACCACGGCAGCAGCCGACCCGGCCCGCTGCCCTCGGAGTTGCGGACGATCAGCACGCGAGGCGCCCGGGACGCGTCCGGTGTCTTCACGGCCGGTCCTCGTCCTCGGAATCCGTATCGACCGGCCCGCCTTCGGCCCGCGCCAGCCCATCGGCCTCCGCGTCCAGCCGCCGCCGCTCCTCCTCACCGAGGAAGGGCAGCAGCGCCCCGCAGTCCCGGCAGGCCCGTGCGAAACCGGCATGGAACGTCGGCCGGGCCTTGAACGCCCCTGGGCGGGGGAACTTCAGGCGGAGCATTTTTTGCATCGAATCGGACGAGGTGAGCTCCCCGACCGGACTGAGCCGCCCGGACCCGCATATCCCGCAACGCATGGCGGGAACGATACGCCTGCCCGCCGACCCGTTCAGATGGCGACGCGCGCGGGCAGCGCGTCCGGGCGCCCGTAGGCCAACACCCGCCGCAGGGCCTCCAGGAACCGAGCGGTGTCCTCGGCCGGCGCGTCGAGCGTCGCCTCGATCTCCGCGTCCGCCAGACCCAGCGCGTCCAGCGCCGACGGCTCCAGACAGACCCGGAGAACCTTGCCCTCCAGCACCGCCTCCCGTACGCACCCGTACGCCGTGCCCTGGTCGGCCGTGACCACGCAGTGAGTGTCCAGCCCCAGGGCCACGTCCTGCTCGTCCGGCTCCTCGTAGCCGCACATGAACAACAGGACGAAGCCGGAGCCGTCCGCGCCCTCCGCGATCCCGGCCTCCACGTACGCGCCCTCGGCGTCCAGCTCCCCCTCGGCGGCGCGGGCCATGAATCGATACGTCATGGCGGACTTCTACCAGCGCGCCCAGGCCGAGCCCACCCTCAGGCCCTGCCCTCCAGCCGGGCTCGGCGCAGAGCGGCGATCTCGGCGAGCGGGTCCCGCTGCGCGGTCGATCCTGCCTGCCGTGCGGGTGTATTGACGCTGGGTACCCACCGTGGACGTGCCTTTCTTCACGTCCCCGGTCTCATCGATCACCAGCACCGAGCTTTCGGTGCCGAGCCGCTCGGTGACGAACTCCCGCAGGTCGTCGCGCACCCCGTCGTGGTCCCAGCGCGCACGGGACAGCAGGTGTTGGAAGGCGTCAGGGCTGGCATATCCGGCGTGCTCGGCCAGGGTCCAGCAGTTCACCCGGGGCAGCTCGGCGATCAGGGCCCGGACCAGCGCGCCGGCATGCCGCCGCGGCTCCACCCGCCTGAACCTGCCGGCTATCCGTCCTGCGAGCAGGGCGAACCCGGCCTCGCAGGCGACGAGGTCTAAACTCGGCGGCGCGGCCACCACTACCACATCAGTCTTCACACACCGATGATCAGCGGTGGCCGTTTCGTCTCTTCAGCCACCCCAGTCACACACGTCACGATGAAGAGGGGGACGAGGTAACCGGGTCGGGAACGACACCGCGCCTCTGACTATCGATGCCAGAACTTCAGTTGATCCGTCTCGACCACGCGCCGGCCCTGCTTGAGTTCGAGCGGCAGAACCGCGCCTACTTCGCGGCGTCAGTGCCGGACCGGGGCGAGGAGTTCTTCGCCGAGTTCGACGCACGGTTCGCGCAGCTGCTTGAGTGGCAGGCCGCCGGGACGGATTACCTCCATGTGCTGGTGACCGAGGGTGGCGAGGTGGTGGGTCGGGTGAACCTGATCGAAGCGGCGGACGGATCGGCGGAGCTCGGGTACCGGATCGCGCAGAAGGCCGCCGGGCAGGGATTGGCCACCGCAGCGGTGCGTGAGGTGCGCGAACTCGCGGCCGCACAGTACGGACTCACCAGGCTGCACGCCAAGGCCACGATGGACAATCCAGCCTCGCACAAGGTCCTTGAACGCAATGGGTTCGTCGCCGTCAGCGAACTGACGCTCAACGAAAAGCCGGCCATGTCCTACATCTGCGAGCTCTGCTGACGCGACGCACTCATCGCATGACACCGTGCCAGATCATGATCTACGACTGGAGTACCAGCCCGCAGTCCTGACATCGCTTGGGGGCGCCAGGGACCCGCGTCATTCGTCCACGACCTCCCGGGACAGAGCGACCAGCGGGCAAGATGGCCTCATGACAAAACTGTCCGTACGGTCGGTCCGTCGCGCCTCCTCTGGTTCAGTGCTGTCGTTGTGGTCACAGGACTCTGTGTTGTCGATCGGCTCAGTAGGATCGGTGCTGTCCGTGGGGTCCGTCGGTTCGGCCTTGTCGGTCGGCTCGATCGGAAGTGCCCTGTCGGTCGGCTCGATTGGTTCCTCCCTGTCGCTGATCTCAACCGGATCGTGGCTGAGTACAGGATCGTTGTTTTCCGCGCAGTCGCGGTGGTCGGTGCTGTCCTGGCGTTCCTCTCGCGGTTTCCTGGCCGCGGGAGCGGTAGGGGCAGCGACCGGAGGCGCCCTGCTATTGGCCCAGATGCTGCAGAAGGCCGAAACCGGCACCGAATAATCCTGGCTCCAGCTTCACCCACTGCGCATTCGGCAGATCGCGCCTCCCCGTGAAGTGGATCTTGACACATCAAGATTCCACTTCTGAAACGCACCTGGTTCGCCCAAATGGTGCTCGATCACGGCGGCCGGATTGAATTCGTTGTGCCCGACACGGAGTACCGCGACGGCCTGCCGGAGGAACACCACGCTCTTTACGCCCGCCCGGGGGTACGGTGGCACGGCCGATGTCGTGGGCTACGCCGAGCGTACGGGCGTTCCCGTGCGGGTGGTCTGGCCGGACGGAGCCAGGCGGGATTGACCCCGACGCTACGGCGCCACCCGCGCGACCGCTCCCGTCTCAAGGGCCACCCAGAGCGCACCGTCGGGACCCACGGTGATGCCGTGCGGTTCGGACGACGGGGACGGCAGGTCGTATGCGGCGATCTCGCCGGTCGCGGTGATGTGGCCGATACGGTTGGCTCCCCATTCGGTGAACCAGCAATTTCCGGCAGCGGCCGCGACAATGGCGTGGGGTTTGGCCGTGCGGTCGGGGAGCGGGAACTCCTCGATTCCGCCGTCCACCGAGATTCTGCCGATCTGACCTGCCGCGATCTCGACGAACCACAAGGCGGTGCCGTCACTGGTGATGCCCACGGGGGCGGCGCCGGGGGTGGGCAGCGGGTAAAGGGTGGTGTCGCCGTCGAGGGTGATGCGGCCGATCGCGTTCGCCTGGTTGAGCGTGAACCAGAGGGCTCCATCGGGGCCCGCAGCGATCGCGGAGGGAAACGCGCCCTCAACGGGAAGGACGAATTCGGTGATCTCTCCCGTGCCGGTGGCGCGGCCGATTCGGTCGGTGTTCATTTGCGTGAACCACATCGCGCCGTCCGGGCCGACTGTGATGCCGAAGGGGCCGCTGTCGGGCGTGGGCACGCGGAAGGTTTCGGTGTCGCCGTCGACCGTGATGCGGCCGATGCGGTGATCCTGGGACCGGGTGAACCACAGCGCCCCGTCGGGCCCGGGGGTGATGATCATAGGGCGGCACGTGGGCGAGTCCAGGGGATGCTCGGTGAGTTCGCCGTCGACGGTGAGGCGCGCGATGCGACCGCTGTGGACGAGGGTGATCCATAGGGCGCCGTCCGGGCCGGCCGCGATGCCGTAAGGGCCGGCCGCCTTGTCCGTCACGGGAATCTCCGTGATGGCCGGGGTCTCAGAATGCCGCACAGCATCTCCTTTCACGGCCTCGCACCCTGCCTGCGTCAGGCGATGGACGCAACTGTTTTCTCAGCGCACCGCGTAGTCGGCCAGGGACGCCTCCAGCAGGCCGAAGACCTGGTGGGCCGAGCGGGTCGCGGAGGCGGCGATCTGCTGGTTGTCGCGGCCCGCCAGGGTGAGGTCCAGGACGTGCTGGAAGAGGGTGCGGTGGGCGGCGGTGAGGAGGGCGGCCGCGGCCCTGGGAGTGATGTCGTCGGAGGCGGAGGCGGAGGCGGAGGCGGAGGCGGAGACGGTGTCGGTGGCGAGGGCGTGGGCGAGGGCGTCCTCGCGCCGGTCGTGCAGTTCGCGCAGCCGGGCGGTCAGGGTGGGGCTGTCGGCGATCATCCGGGCAAAGCCTGGGCCGGAGAAGCCGATCACGGCGTCGTGGCGCCCGACGGCGGCCAGGTACTCGCGGCGCAGGGCGGCCAGCGCGGATTCGCCTTCCGGGCGGCCCGCGACGGTGTGGGCCAGGGCGGCGGTGAAGGGCTCGTGGTAGTCGAGGGCGAGGTCTTCCTTGCGCGGGAAGTAGTTGGTGACGGTCATCTTCGCCACGTGGGCGGCTGTCGCGATCTCGGCGATGGTCACTGCCTCGAAGCCGCGCTCCATGAACAGTCGCGTCGCGGTGTCGGAGATCGCCTGGCGCGTCTGCCGCTTCTTCAGCTCACGCAGTCCTGCTGTCATGACCCCATCTTCACATAGGTCCAGCATAAAAATGTGGTTGCCCTATTTCTAGGTCGGGCCTACGTTTGTGCTCGCAAGCGGCAGCTACACCTCAACAGGAGGCTGATATGACCCTGCGTCTGATGGCCGTGCACGCCCACCCCGACGACGAGTCGAGCAAGGGCGCGGCCACGCTGGCCAAGTACGCCGCCGAGGGCGTGGAGGTGCTGGTGGTCACCTGTACCGGCGGGGAGCGCGGCGATGTGCTCAACCCCGCCATGGACCGGCCGGGCGTACGGGAGAACCTCGCGGAGGTACGGCGCGCCGAGATGGCCGAGGCCCGCCGGATCCTGGGGGTGCGGCAGCGCTTTCTGGGGTTCGTCGACTCCGGGCTACCGGGGCCCGGCGAGCCGCTGCCCGACGGCTGCTTCGCGCTGCGGCCGCTGGAGGAGGCGGCCGGGCGGCTGGTGGCGCTGATCCGGGAGTTCCGCCCGCAGGTGGTCGTCACGTACGACGAGACCGGCGGCTATCCGCACCCGGACCACATCAGGACCCACGAGGTGACCGTGGCCGCCTTCGACGCGGCCGGGGACGCCGACCGCCACCCCGAGGCGGGCGAGCCCTGGCGGCCGCTCAAGCTCTACTACCAGGGCGGGTTGTCACGGCCGTGGTTCCAGGCCCTGCACGACGCCATGACCGCGCGCGGTATCGACTCGGGCATGCGGGCCGTGCTGGACGGACTGCCCGAGGCCGGGCTGGAGATCACCACGCGCGTTCCCTGCGCGGAGTACTTCGCGACCAGGGACCGGGCACTGCTCGCGCACGCCACCCAGATCGACCCGAACGGCGGGTTCATGCTCCACGACCGCGACGTCGAGCGGCAGGTCTGGCCCACCGAGGACTACCACCTGGCCAGCTCCCGCGTCGAGGTCACTCTCCCCGAGGACGACCTGTTCACCGGCCTGCGCCCCGAGTCGCTGGAGGCGCCGGCCGCCGGGGCCGGGGTGGCGGGCTCCCGAACGACCAAGACGGCTAAGGAGACACGACACCGATGACCGCCCGACTCGGTGCGCTGAACGAGTTCTGCTGGATGGACCTCAAGACCCGTGACCTGCCCGGCACCGCGGCCTTCTTCTCGGCCGTGCTGGGCTGGCAGTTCGCCGTGGACGAGGACGACTGGCGCCGGGCCGTCAAGACAGCCGTCGACGGGCACCGGATCGGCGGCGTGAGCGACCTGGCGAATCCGGTCTACCCGCCCGACACCCCCGCGCACATCGCCTATTACCTGGCGATCGGCGACATCGGCCGTGGCACCGAAGCGGCGACGGCGAACGGGGCGAGCCTGGTCGTCCCGCCCTGACTTCTACCGCGAGGTGACGGGCGCGCCGCTCGCCTGCGCCGACTTCGTCACCGGCCACCGGCCACCGGCCCGCCGGGGCCGCGCCGCGGTGGGAACTCGTGGTCGGCGTCGATGATCTGGACGGCGTCGCCGCCCGCGTACGCGACCATGGCCGGGGTCACGTCACCCGGTCCCGGTACGGAGCGGCCGATCGGCCTGTTCTGCGGGTGAGCGGCCCAGAGGGGCTGACGTTCCAGGTTCGCCCCCTGGAGCGGTGAGGTTACTCCTCGAAATCCTGGTGGCCGTACGCAGCGAGACGGTCCCCGGGGGTCAGCATCACGGCTTCGTCGTCCGGCCCCACGACCTTGCCGATGAGCGCGGGCACCTGGATGCGGTCCCAGTCGACCGAGACCTTGACCGTATCGCCGAGGTCGTCCGCGAACATCCGCTTGGCGAGGTCGTCCTCGTCGTCCTCGTCTTCTTCGTCCTCGACCTCGTCGTCTTCGTCTTCGTCGTCTTCCTCGTCATCTCGGAAGTCGTAGCCGACCGGTTCGCCCGGGCCCGTGAAGGTGATGTCCGGATAGCCCTCGATCGAGATGGTGATGAAGGGGTGGAGGTCGATCGACTCCGCCGGTTCGCCCTGCTGGTAGACGTCCAGCGTCAGACGTGCGCCGTACCAGCACAGCAGGTACAGGTTGGTCCCTTCGGTGAGTTCCGACGCCAGCTCGCGCCTCACCTCGTCCAGGGTGGCGCTGATGAAATGGGCGTCCTTGCGGGCTCCGCCCGGGGCCACGCCGAAGGCCAGATCGTAGAAGCTCGTGTCGAACATGCGGGCCAACGTAGCGGGCGGCGGCGTTCTCGCATACCTGCGGGTAAGTGCGCACCTTTTTGTGCGTACTTGAGTCCGGCCCCGGCAGATAACAGGATCGATGAGAGCCCAGCGCGCGCAGGGGATTTGGCACGGACTCGCAAGCAAGAAATAGGTGGTGCTGTCATGGCAGGCGAAAACCGAGTACCGGTGACGGTGATCGGGCTGGGCGCGATGGGTCAGGCACTGGCCGGGGCATTCCTGGCGGCAGGTCATCCCACGACCGTGTGGAACCGCTCCGCGCACAAGGCCGACGCCCTCGTCGCGCGTGGCGCGGTGCGGGCGCGGACGCCCGGCGAGGCGGTGCAGGCCGGTGATCTCGTGGTCGTGTGCGTCGTGGACTACGAGGTGAGCCGGGCGATCCTCGGGCCGCTGAGCGCGGAACTGGCGGGCCGGGTGCTGGTCAACCTCACCTCGGACACCCCCGAGCGGTCCCGTGAGGCCGCCGCGTGGGCGGCGGAGCACGGCATCGACTACCTCGACGGGGCGATCATGGTGCCGACCCCGGTCATCGGCTCGCCGCAGGCCCTGCTTCTCTACAGCGGTTCGCGGACCGCGTTCGACACACATGAGGCGACGCTGAGGGCGCTGGGCGGAAACAACCGGTATCTCGGCGCGGACCACGGGGTCGCGCCGCTGTACGACCTCGCCCTGCTCAATGTCTTCTATTCCAGCATGGCCGCCATGGTCCATTCCCTTGCCCTGGTGGGCGCGGACAAGGTCACGGCCAAGGAATTCCTGCCGTACATCAAGGAATTCCTCGCCCTTCTTCCCGCGATGGCGGACCAGGTCGCGGATGGCATCGACAACCGCGATTATCCGGGGGATCTGGGCAATCTGGCGATGGAGGCGGCGGGCGTCGACCACATCCTGGAGGCGAGCGCGGCCCGGGGCCTGGACTCCGGCCCGCTCGCGGCCGTCCACGCCCTGATGGAGCGCGCGATCGCCGACGGCCGTGGTGGCGACGGGTTCGCGAGCATCATCGAGGACATCAGGAAGCCGGGCGCCCAGAGTCGCGCCTGACCACGCACACACGGCACGCACACATACGGCCAGAGGAGGCCGGGTCCGGAAGTCCGGGCCCGGCCTCTTCCGCGTGCCCCGAGGCATTCGGAATGAGGCGCTCCGTGGTGCCCGCCGTGTCGACGCCTTCACAATCAACGGCGGACCGAAGGCGATCATTCGGCGTCGATTACAGTGCGAAGCCAGTCCTATGGCTGTGCGTGCAGCGATGGAAAGGGGCAGGGTCGTGACCGCAACCGCCAGTGCGGCGACCGGCGTGTGGGGCCGCGCCGAGCAGCAGGACTTCCGCAGCCGGGTGCGCGGCTGTCTGCTCGGCGGTGCGATCGGAGACGCCCTGGGCGCCGCGGTCGAGTTCTCCTCGCTCGCCGACATCCGGGCGGAGCACGGCCCCGAGGGCGTCACGGACTTCGTCCCGGCGTACGGGCGGCGCGGCCGCGTCACCGACGACACCCAGATGACGCTCTTCACCGTCGACGGGCTGATACGCGCGCAGGTACGGCGCGACACCGGCGCCTGGCACCCGCCCACCGACATCCACGCCGCCCACCGCCGCTGGTACCTCACCCAGCGCGACTGGGGGCCCGACGAGCGGCGGGAGGACGCGGGCTGGCTGGGCCGCGAGGAGTGGCTGTACGCCCAGCGGGCGCCCGGCCGGGCCTGTCTGACCGGGCTGGCCGACGAGACCATGGGCACCCTGGACAGCCCCAAGAACCCCGACTCCCAGGGGTGCGGCGCCGTGATGCGCTCGGCACCCTTCGGGCTGCTGGTGGGCTGGGAGCCGCAGCTGGTCTTCCAGCTGGCCATCGAGTGCGCGGCGCAGACCCACGGGCACCCCACCGGCTATCTGCCCGCCGGGGCCTTCGCCCTGATCGTGCACGGGCTGGCGCGCGGCGACGCGCTGGACGGGGCGGTGCAGCGGGCGCTGGCCCACCTGGCCACCCGGCCCGGCCACGAGGAGACCACCGACGCACTGCGGTACGCGCTCGGCGCCGTACGGCAGGGGCTGCCCACGCCCGAGCGGGTGGCGTCCCTGGGGGAGGGCTGGACCGGCGACGAGGCCCTGGCCATCGGGCTGTACTGCGCGCTGGTCGCCGAGGACGTGCACCACGGCCTGCTGCTCGCCGTCAACCACGGCGGGGACAGCGACTCCACGGCGGCGGTGTGCGGCAACATCCTGGGCACGCTGCACGGCGAGACCGCGCTGCCCCCCGCGTGGCTGGCGGAGCTGGAGGGGCGCGGCACGATCCTGGAGCTGGCCGACGACTTCGCGATGGAGATGACGCAGGGCCCGGCCCTGCACGGTCCGGCGGCCTCCGCCCCCGCCTGGCTGGCCCGCTACCCCCGCGCGTAGCTCGGCTCGGTGCGCCGCGGCGTGCCGCCGCCGGGGGTGCGCGGGAGCCGCGTGCGCAGGGCTCGTACGGTCAGCCGCCCGGCGACGGCCAGGAAGACCACACCGATGGTCGGGTAGACCGCGGTGAGCAGCATCTGCCCGGGGTTCTGGTGCAGCTCCACGCGTTCCGGCAGGTCATGTGGCACGTACCACATCATGAACGAGCAGAACAGCAGGGCGGTCAGCGCCGTGAGACACCGCCACCGCGCGGAGCGGCGGCGCAGCGCCTCCGCGCCTAGCAGCAGCACCATGGGCACCGCCCACACCCAGTGGTGGGACCAGGAGACCGGGCTGACCATGAGGGCGGTGACACCGCAGGCGACGGCCGCCCACGCCCGGTTGCCGGGCAGCCGGCCCTCCGCGAGCTGGGCGGCGACCGCGACGGCCAGACCCGCGCAGGCGAACAGGGCGGCCGCGGCGAGCCACCACAGGCCCGGGTCGGGGGTGTGCAGAAGGCGGGCGAGGACGGCGCGCAGGTTCTGGTTGCCCGCGCCCTCGACATCGCCCGGCCGGTCGGTCGCGAACAGGATCTCGGTCCAGTAGCGGTGTGAGTCGTGCGGCAGGGCGAGACCCGCCAGGACGGCGGTGGTGACGAACGCCCCGGTGGCCACGGCCGCGCGGCGCAGGTGCTCGTTCCGGAACCGTCCCTCGGAGCGCAGCCGCCGCACCCCCTCGACCAGCCCGGCCAGCGCGAGGAAGACCACGAAGAGCGCCGGGGTGATCTTGATGCCCGCCGCGACGCCCGTGCCGACGCCGGCCCAGCGGCAGCCGCGGTGGCCGGCCCGCCGGGTCAGGTCCCACAGCACCAGGACGGTGACCAGCAGGTTGATCTGCCCGTAGCGCAGCGTCGTCCACACCGGCTCACACCACACACCGACGGCGGCCAGGGACAGCGCGGCCGCCACCCGCGGCACCACGCGCGGGCGGCCTATCAGGCGCAGCGCCAGGTGGACGAGCGCGACCATCAGGGCGAGGTTGAAAGCCGTCGCCAGGGTCCGCATGAGCCCCGTGCCCAGCAGGGTCAGCGGGGTGAAGAGGAGCGCGGCGAACGGGGGGTAGGTGTTGGGCAGGTTGTGCACGGTGGCCCGCATGTCGTACAGGTCCATGGCGTTGCGCACGGTCCAGCCCTCGGCGCGGTAGACCATCAGGTCGGCCATGGTCACCTGGGCGGCCCGCTGCGCGATCCAGAAGCCGGTGAAGGACAGCAGGCAGAACGCCGCCGCGAAGAGCGTGGGGCGGCGGAGGAAGGCGGCGCGCACCGCACGCACAGGGGATTCGGTGATCGTCGGTTTCACGGTCACGGGGAAGAGCTCCAGGTCCACGGTGCGGCGACGGACGACACGGACGGCCGACGATAGTACGTACGGAAGAGGGGCCCGGATGGGGGCTCGGTTCCCACTTCCGCACCACGTATCCCGGCCGTCACCCCTCGTGCCTATTACCTCGCGGGTAATCGACGTCTCTCCCGGGCCGCGCGAGCATCGTGCACAGCACCGGGCGTCACGGCACCGGACGTCACAGCACCGGAAGGGACCGACATGGCCGCCACCGCCACCGCCACCGCCGCCACGACCACCGAGCGCACCCGCGCCACCGTTCAGGAGTTCCTGACCCGGATGGCGGCCGGCGACCTGGAGCGCCTGGGCGAGCTGTTCGCCGAGCGCGTCGACTGGCTGATCGCCGAGAACCCGGACGTCCCGTGGATCCGCCCCCGCACGACCCGCGCCGACGCCATCGCCCACTTCCGCGAGCTGGCCGAGGGCGTGGCCCCGGACCCGGACGGGAACACGATCGACGCGATCGTCGTGGACGGGGCCGAGGCGATGTTGGCAGGGACCCTGGTCGGCACCGTACGCGCCACGGGCAAGCCGTACTGGTCCCCCTTCGCGATGCGGGTGACCGTCGAGGACGGGCTGATCATCCGCTACCGCGTCTACGAGGACAGCCGGATGTTCGCCGCGGCCTGCACGCCGGACGCCTGAACGACCCCGGGCACTGGCATCGCCCCGCGGTGGCGCGCGCAGAGGCGCCCGGCGCGCGCTGAGACGCTCGCTTATGCCATCGAGTCCTTCGGCCATGGCCCGTCTCGCCGCGCCGCGCTTGGCTGTACGGCATGACGGACAACCACGCCCTCCAGACCCCCGTGCTGATCGCCGCCACCGTGGCCACCGGCCTGAGCGCGGGGCTGTTCTACGGTTACGCCTGCTCGGTGATGCCCGGGCTCGGGCGGGCGGACGACCGTACCTTCGTCGACGCGATGCAGCGGATCAACGTGGCGATCCTCAACGGCTGGTTCGCCCTCGTCTTCGGCGGCGCGCTGCTGCTCTCCGCGCTGGCCGCGGCGGTGCATCTGCGGGGAGAGGGGCAGCCCGCGCTGCCGTGGATCGTGGCCGCGGTCGCCCTCTACCTGGTGATGCTGGTGATCACTTTCCGGGTCAATGTGCCGCTGAACGACGCGCTGGCCGACGCCGGCCATCCGGACCGGATCGCGGACCTGGATCTGGCGGCGGTGCGTGAGCGGTTCGAGGAGCGGTGGGTGCGCTGGAACGTGGTTCGCGCGGTCACCTCCACCGCGGCGTTCGGCCTGCTCGTCCGGGCCCTGGCGGTGAGCGGGAGCGGGGGCACCTGCGGGGCGGGATGAGCGGTTCCGCCCCGCAGGTGCCTGCCGCCGCGCCTCAGTCCGTCGCGCCGGCGAGCGGACTGGGGCCGCTCGCGCCCTGCTTCGGCTCCGACAGCGCGGCACTCGACGAACCCGGCCCGTCGTCATCCGAGTTGATCGAGGCGAGGATGGCGTCGCGCTCCGGGGTGTCCTCCGGCTTGATGTAGCCGATCACGATGTAGAGCACGAGCGAGACCGCGAGCGGGACGGAGACCTGGTACTCCAGGTTCACCCCACCGTCGATCGCCTCGTCGATCGGGTAGTTGACCAGATAGAAGGCGAACAGCCCGAGCGCCCAGCTGACCAGCGCCGCCGTCGGCCCCGACTTGCGGAAGACGCGCAGCAGGCCGAGCATCAGCGGGATCGCGATCGGGCCCATGAGCCCGGCGACCCACTTGATGACCACGGTGATGATGTCCCCGAAGAAGTCCGAGTTGACCTGTGTGGCGATGGCCATGGACAGGGCGAGGAAGAGCAGCGTGGCGTAGCGCGCCGCGAGCAGCCCGGTGCGGCTGCTCCACTCCCGTACGGACTTGAAGATCGCGGGCATGATGTCGCGGGTGACGACGGCCGCGATGGCGTTGGCGTCCGAGGAGCACATCGCCATCGTGTGGGAGAAGAAGCCCACGATGACCAGGCCCAGCAGGCCGTGCGGCAGCAGCTGTTCGGCCATCAGCGCGTACGAGTCGGCGGGCTTGTCGGTCTTGACGATCAGCGGCGCCACCCACATGGGGAAGAAGAGGACCAGCGGCCAGACGAACCACAGGACGGCCGACAGCCGGGCCGAGCGCTTGGCGGAGGCGGCGCTGTCGGTGGCCATGTAGCGCTGCGCCTGGTTCCACATCCCGCCGTTGTATTCGAAGGTCTTGATGAACAGGTAGGCCAGCAGGAAGGTCAGGGTGTAGGGGCCGACCGTCGGCTCGCGGTGGCTGTCCGGCAGGTCGTCCCAGACGTTCCACAGCGTGCTGACGCCGCCGAGCTCGTGGAGTACGGCGACCAGCATGGCGATGCCCGCGATGAACTGGATGATGAACTGGCCCAGTTCGGTGAGCGCGTCGGCCCACAGCCCGCCCACCGTGCAGTACACGGCGGTGACCGCGCCTGTGATCAGGATGCCCTGGTTGAGGGAGACGCCGGTGAAGATGGTCAGCAGGGTCGAGATGGCGGCCCACTTGGCGCCCACGTCGACGATCTTCAGCAGCACCCCGGACCAGGCGAGCGCCTGCTGGGTGGGCACATTGTAGCGGCTCTTGAGGTATTCGAGCGGCGAGGCGACGCGCAGCTTGCTGCGCACCCGGTTGAGCCGGGGCGCGAAGAGGTTGGCGCCGATCGCGATGCCGATGGCGATCGGGAATGACCAGGTGACATAGGACGTGATGCCGTATTGATAGGCGATGGCCGCATAGCCGGTGAACATGACCGCGCTGTAGCCGGACATGTGGTGGGAGATGCCGGAGAGCCACCAGGGCATCTTGCCGCCGGCGGTGAAGAAGTCGCTGACGTTGTCCACGCGCTTGTGGGACCAGACTCCGATGGCGACCATCACGCCGAAGTAGCCGATGAGTACGGCCCAGTCGAGACTGTTCATGCCCCCTCCAGGGGTCCGTCTTATGAACAGGACCGCACTTCGCCGCGACGTTCGTCATAGGCGGGTTCCCCCGAGCGGGAGCGGGGTACTTCCGGGATTGAACCGCTTGTTCGGGCGGCCGGTCAAGAGATTTCCGGTCACGAATGTGAACACAAATCAGAGCACAGAACGAATTTGCTCTTTCTTGACCTACTCGACGGTTGTCGTGAACGCGTCCGTGAACCCACGATGAGCGGGCACTTCGCCAGACGCACGCCCACGCTCGACCGCACCAACGGACGGGCCGTACGGGAGCGGGATCCCGTCAGGCCGGAGAAGGAGGGCGCAACCCCCGTGCAACCCCTCTGTGCAACCCTCGCGTCACCGCATCAGTTCACCGGCATTGACCAGCAATGACTGGCCGGTGATCGCCCGTGCCCGGTCGGAGGCCAGAAACACCGCGGCCTCCGCCACATCCCCGTCCGTCGCCAGCTCGGGCAGGGCCATCCGGTCGGTGAGCCGGGCCAGTACCTCGGTCTCCGGCGCGCCTTCGGAGTGCGCGGCGAACGTGACGTACGCCTGCACCGGCGGGCCCCACATCCAGCCGGGCTGCACGGTGTTGACCCGGATCCGGTGCGGGCCCAGCTCGCGGGCGAGCGAGTACATCGCCGAGACGAGCGCGCCCTTGGAGGCGGCGTAGGCGGCCTGCCGCACCTGGGTGGGCGCGGCGACCGACGACTGCGTGCCGATCATCACCACCGAGCCGCCGCGCCGCTTGAGCGCGGGCAGGCAGGCGCGGGTCATGCGGAGCGTCCCGAACAGGTTGGTGTCGACGACCCGGCTCCAGGAGGCGAAGTCGGCGTCCTCCAGGCCGCCCATGATGCTGTCCAGCGCCGCCACATGGATGACGGCGTCGATTCCGCCGAAGCGCTCGACCGCGAGGGCGGCGAGGGCCTCGCACTGCCGCTCGTCCGCGATGTCGGTCGCGCGCCACGCGGTGTGGCCGCCCTCGGGGTCGGCCTCGGCGGCGGCCTTCGCCAACTGGGCCTCCGTACGGGCCCCGAGCACGGCGTTGCCGCCGTCCCGCACACACGCCGCCGCGACCCGCAGGCCGAGGCCGGGGCCGACCCCCGAGACGATGACGGTCTTGTCGCGCAGCAGCATGGGGTGCCTCCCCGGGGTGATCGCGATGACCCGACAGCCCCGAACTGACGTAGTGTCAGGTCGGGGGCCGTCAGGCTAGGGCGCGCACGCCGAGAAGGCCATACCCCGGGCCACCGCGGTCAGCGCGCCACCGGGGGTCGGTACGCCACCTCGGCGCGGCGGCGCCCTCTCAGTGCAGCGCCTTCGCCAGCCGCCGCAGCCCCTCCGTGATCTCTTCCGGCGTGTGCGTCACAAAGGACAGCCGCATCGCCGCCGGGTCCGCCTCGCCCGCGAAGAACGGCGCCCCCGGCACGTACGCCACATCGTGTTCGACCGCCACCCGCAGCCGCTCCGTCGCGTCGTACCCCTCGGGCAGCGACGCCCAGACGAACATGCCGCCGTCGGGGCGGTTCCAGCGCGAGCCCTCGGGCAGGGCCTCGCCGAGGCCCGCCAGCAGCGCGTCCCGCCGCTCTCGGTAGGCGGCGCGGACGCGGGCGAGGTGGGCGTCCAGGTCGGCGTCGGCCAGATAGCGCGCGGCGGCCATCTGGGTGACCGTCGGGGTGTGCAGATCGGCGGCCTGCTTGGCGATGACGCAGGCGCGGCGGAGCGCCGCGGGCGCGCGCAGCCAGCCGAGCCGCAGCCCCGGCGCCATGATCTTGGAGTAGCTGCCCAGCAGCACGGTGCGGTCGGCGGCCTCCGGGCGGCTCGCGATCCACGGCACCGGCTCGCCCGCGAAGCGCAGCTCCCCGTACGGGTCGTCCTCGACGATCCACAGCCCGCGCCGCTCCGCGACCTCCGCTACCGCGCGGCGGCGCTCGGCGGGCAGGGTGCGCCCGGTGGGGTTCTGGAAGGTCGGGATCGTGTAGAGGAGCTTCGGGCGCTCCCGCTCGACCAGCGCGTCGAGCGCGGCCGGATCCAGGCCGTCCTCGTCGCTCGGCACGGACACGATCCGCGCGCCCGCGAAGGAGAAGCACTGCAGCGCGGCCAGATAGGTGGGGTCCTCGACCAGGACCACGTCGCCCGGCTCCAGCAGCGCCGTCGCCAGCAGGGTCAGCGCCTGCTGCGAGCCGCTGGTGATGAGCAGCTCGTCGGGGTCGGTCGGCAGCCCGCGCGCGGTGAGGCGGCCCGCGGTGGCGGCGCGCAGCGCGGGGTCGCCCTCGGTCGTCGAGTACTGCAGGGCCTCGCGCGGGGCCTCGGCGAGGACCCGGTCGAAGGCCTCCCGTATCGCCTCCGCGTCGAAGAGCTCGGCCGCCGGCAGCCCGCCGGCGAAGGAGATCACCTCGGGGCGCGCGGTGAGCGCGAGGATGTCGCGTACCGGGGAGCCGGCGACCGAGGCGGCGCGGGTGGCGAGGTCGGGGAGGTCGGCACGCATGGGGCTCCTTCGCTGGTACGGACGCCGGCACGGACGTTTCCGCTGTCGTCTGAAGCCTAAAGAGATCGGTGCACCGGGCAACCGGTTTGTCCGCGATACGGTCGCGACTCTCCACATCTGACGTCACGTCAGCTACACATGGAGGACATGAGCAGTGACTCCAGTGAGGACACGCGCGCCGAGGCGTACGCGGAACTGGCCTCCGTCGGCCCGTACGGAGTGCGCCCGGGCCACGCCCTGATCACCATGGTCGAGCCGCACCCCGGTCACGAATACGCCTACAACCGCTGGTACGAGGACGACCACTTCATCGCCGGCGCGATGGCCATGCCCTGGATCTTCGCGGGCCGCCGCTGGGTCGCCACCCGCGAGCTGCGGCAGCTGCGCTACCCGGAGAAGTCCGCGGTCGCCCAGCCGGTCACCGCGGGCTGCTACCTCACGGTCTACTGGCTCACCGAGGGGCGCTACGCGGAGCACATGAAGTGGACCGTCGGCATCAACAAGCGGCTCAACCGGGACGGCCGCGTCTACCAGGACCGTACGCACGTCTTCACGGCGTTCCAGGACCATGAGGCGACCGTCTACCGGGACGGGGCGGCGGGCCCCCGCGACTTCCACGCCCTCGACCACCCCTACGCCGGGCTGGTCGTCGAAGTCGTGGACGCCGAAGGCCCCGAGCGCCGCGCCGAGCTTCTGGAGTGGCTCCGGGCCAGACATCTGCCGAAGCGCCTGGCGGGCTCGCCGGCGGCGATGGTCACGGTCTTCCGGCCGACGCCGCTGCCGCTGGACCGGATGTCGTACGTGAAGCAGGTGGAGGGGGTGGACACGCGGCTGACGCTGCTGTGGTTCCTGCAGCGCGATCCGCGCGAGTGCTGGGAGGAGCAGTTCACCGGGCTTGACGAGGATGTGGCCCGCTCCGGCCTCGGCCGCGTCGAATTGGTCGCGCCGTTCATCCCGACGGTGCCCGGTACCGACCGTTACGTCGACGAACTGCGATGAGGCGGGATGCCCTCGACGTCGCCGGGGCAGCGGCGAGCCCTCTCGGCAGGGACGGCGGCCGGACGAGAGGGCTCGGTGCCCGAAGGGCGGGTGACGGGGGTCAGCCGAGGTCGAAGGCTCCGCGGCGGACATCGGAGACGAAAGCGGACCACGATCCCGGAGCGAAGCTGAGGGCCGGACCGTGCGGGACCTTGGAGTCGCGCACGGCCACCTCGTCGACGACGGGGGAGGCGACCTCCACACAGGCGCCATTTCCCGCGGAGTACGAGGATTTCATCCACATACTCGTCTTTCCTTGCTGAATGGACACTTTTACTCCGATACGTTTTGTTGATGAGATGCACCCCGTTTGGAGGCGAGACCGACGTTACTCGTCAACATCGTCGGGAAAGCCGGTCGTTCACTCGACCGGATGGCATATTCCACTGGCCCCTTCCGTGCCGTGGCGCGGAGGTGTAGGGTCCAGCCTTTTGAGGTCCATTCAGCGCGAGGTTCAGCCCTCAGCCTGCTCGTGTCGGCGCGCGTGGTCCCGCGCCACGTCCGTGATGAACTGACGGCTCTGCTCGACGTTCAGCGCCTGGGCCCGCAGATGCTCGTACATCATGCTGTAGCTCTGCACATCGGTGTGCTTCTCGAGATACAGGTCGCTGGTCACGCCTTCGAGGTAGACGACGCTGGTGTCCGACTCGTCCGAGAACTCCAGGATGGTGAACTGCCCGCTCATCCCCGGGTGGGAGCCCATGCCGAACGGGAGCGCCTGCACGGTCACATGCGGCTCATGGCTCATCCGCACCAGATAATCCAGCTGATCGCTCATGACCTTCGGGCTGCCGACCACCCGGCGCATCGCCGCCTCGTCCACGACCGCCCACAGCCGCAGCGGCGTGGCCGGGTCGGTGATCCGCTCCTGCCGCCTGAGGCGGACCTGGACCCGCTGGGCGATCTGCTCCGGCGGGGCCTCCGGCAGCGCGCCGCTGATCACCGACTCGGCGTACTCCGGGGTCTGCAACAGGCCCGGGAGCACCTGCGGTTCATAGACCCGCAGCGAAGCCGCGTCCGTCTCGAATCCGATGTAGACGCTGTACGGGACGTCGCCGAAGGCGTTCCACCAGCCCTGCTGGCGCGACTCCTTGGCCATTTGCATCAGGGAATCGACCAGGGCCTTGTCCTCGACCTTGTAGGTGCGGCACAGGTCGCGTACGTCGCGCTGGCTGATGCTGCGGCGGCCGTTCTCCAGTCTGCTGATCTTCGACTGGGAGACCATCAGCTCCTCGGCCACCTCCTCCGCCGTCATCCCCTTCTCCTGGCGGAGCCTGCGGAGTTCCTGGCCCAATCGGCGTCGTCTGACCGTGGGGCCGACGTTCGATGTCACGGGACGTGCACCTCCGGCTTCGTACTGCTGATTCATGCTGTTCAGCAGCCTGCCACTACCGGTCGGCGCCGCGCTGGGAAATGGCGGCACAGGGTGCCTCTCGGGGCACATCCGACGCGCGCGGCCGGACCCTGTGGACCAACGCGGTCCACGCGGCCCGCGGGGCGCCGGACGGCCGCCCGAGGCGTGGGAGAACGAGCGCGCGGGGCGGCGGGCCGGCCGGTCCTCGGGGGACGGGCCGACCCACCGCCCCGCGCGCTTCAGCGGCTCCCGAACCGGGTCGGTGGGGACTGTGTGGTGCGGTCGGTCGGGTGGAGCGGGTGCGTGCTGTGCTCAGCGCGCTCCGACGCGGGCCATGCTGCCGCGGCGGGACGGCTGTGCCGGAACTCCGGACGCGGGCACCGCGGCCCGTGCCCCCGGCTGGCGGACTCCTGGGGCCGGTGCGCGCCGTGGCTGCGCCGCGACACCGTTCTGCACGTCCATGACGGCGTGCGCCACGAGACCGCCCATGGGGTCGTGCCTGATCAGATCCCGGAGCCTGGAGCGCGAGGAGCGCCCCTCGTTCCCGGGATACAGGTGCTTGCCGAGCCCGACCGCGTGGGCCAGGGCGGCGAGCGCCGCGGTCCGCGGGTCCGGCGGCACGCCGGTGCGGATCGCGCTGTCCAGCCGGGCCCTGATCTCCCGGCTGATAGCCGATTCCGTCGCCTGGTAGCGAGTCGTCGGCAGCACCCCGCACATCTGGCCCTCCACGGCATGCACCATGCCGCAGCGCTCCAGATGCGTGAGATACGTCTGGCGCAGCCCCAACCGGGGCCCGCCGATCCAGTGGACAGCGCGGACCGGGCTGCCGCGGCGGCGCAGCAGCTCCAGCGCGGAGTCCAGTGTCGGATCTCCGGTCGGCCGTGGCAGCACCACGGCGATACGATCCCCGTCAGGGGCTATCCGTCCGGCCAGAGCCAGCTCTACTAGCTGGGCTCCGGCAAGACCGAGGTCGAGCGACTGCGGCTGCGCCGTGGTTCCCGTGGTCGGGTCCAAGGCGAGCAGCAGTAGCTCCTCCGGAATTGTTCTGCGGCTCCTGCCCATCCATGCCTCCCCGCGTGGATGAATGACAGGGTGACCCCTCTCACATTGGTCTGTCGAGAGTGCCTGGGGGATTTGATATGGAACCGATAGGTATGTCTTTCTCGTCTATCGGGTGAGCGACCGTCGAAGGCACTCTGTCAGGGTGCTGTGGCGCGGCGGTACTCGGGGCACACAGGACACTGGAAGATGGTTGGGGCGGCGGGACGTGATGCCGGAAGGCGGCGCGCGTCCCGCAAAAGGTATTACAAGGAGGCATCGGTGGCGGGCGAGTCCCCCGACAAGTCGGAGCAGCGGAAGTCGTCGGGGGAGACGACTCGCGGCGAGCGCGATCCACGGCTCGCGGCCTTCCCTGAAAGGGAGGCCGGGGGCGGCGGGTCGGCGGTCGCCGTTGCGGACGAGGACCCGGAGGCGGAAGCGGAAGTCGAGGGCAAAGCGGAAGCCGAAGCGGAATCTGGCGTTCGCGAAAGCGAATCTGATGATTCTGTTGAACCTGGCAAATCGGCTGATGATGCCCAATCTGCTGATGAATCGGGCGCGGAATCGGACGACGCGTCGAGTGAGGAGTCGGGCGAGGAGTCGGACGAGGAGTCACCGGCCGAGCCGGTGGACCGGCGTACGGCGGTGTTCCGCACGCTGAAGCGCGAGCCCGTTGACGACGAGGACTCGGCCGCGCCCGTGGATCGGCCCACGGCGGCGTTCGGCGTGCTGCGCCAGAAGGAAGCCCCCCGCTGGGCCCAAAAGGCCGACAAGGCTGACGATTCCGGCGAGTCGGATGAATCGGGCGAATCGGGTGAGGCAGGCAAGGCAGGCAAGGCGGACGGCGAGGGGGACAAGCCCGCCGTCGGTACGGGCATCGACCAGCCGACCGCGGTGTTCAAGACGGTCAAGGCCCCTGCCGCGGACAAGCCCGCCGCGGACAAGCCCGGCGACGGCAAGGTGGCCGCCGAGAAGCCCGCTGAAGCCAAGGCCGACGAGAAGCCTGCGGAGAAGCCCGCTGAAACAGCCGCTGCGAAGCCCGCGGAGAAGGCCGCCGAAAAGCCCGCCGAAAAGCCCGCCGCGCCAGCCGGGGGAGCCGCGGAGCGCACCAGCCGCTTCGTACCGCTGAAGTCGGCCGACGCCCCGCCCACCCGGCCCCCGGCGCGTCCCACCGCGCCGTCCGCGCTGCCCGAGTCCGAGCGGACGAAGCAGCAGCCGCTGCCCGAGTCGGAGCGGACCAAACAGCAGCCGCTGCCGCCCGTTGGCCAGCCCGCGCCGCTCGATCTGCTGGCGCAGCTGACCAATACCCCGCCCCCGCCGGAGACCCCGCTGCGGACCGCCGTGCGGCGGGTCAAGATCTGGACGCCGCTCGCGGCGCTCCTCATCGTCGTCCTCGGCGTGGTGCAGGCGATGCGGCCGCTGCCGGCCCCGGAGCTGAAGCTGGCCGAGGCCACGTACACCTTCGACGGAAGCAAGCTGTCGCTTCCCTGGCCGGACCAGGGGCAGTCCGCGGTCGAGGTGGAGGGCGTGGGCAGCCTGGGCACTTCCGGGGCGCAGAAGCCCGTGCCGATCGCCAGCGTCACCAAGGTGATGACGGCGTACGTGATCCTCAAGGAACACCCGCTCAAGGCGTCCGAGAAGGGCCCGACCATCAAGATCGACGCCCAGGCGGGCCGGGAGTCGAGCGCCGAGGACGAGTCGCGGGTCCCGGTCGAGGAGGGCCAGACGTACAACGAGCGTCAGATGCTCGAGATGCTCCTCATCCCGTCCGGGAACAACATCGCCCGGCAGCTCGCCCGCTGGGACTCGCAGTCGGAGGAGGCGTTCGTGAAGAAGATGAACGATGCCGCCAAGGACATGGGGATGAAGAACACCGTCTACACCGACCCCAGCGGTCTGAAGGCGACCACCAAGAGCACCGCGTCCGACCAGCTCAAGCTGGCCAGGGCGGCGATGCAGAGCAAGGCGTTCCGGGAGGTCGTGGCGATTCCGAACACCCCGGTGGAAGGCCTTGACGTCGAGAAGATCTACAACAACAACAATCTGCTGGTGAAGCCCGGTGTGGTCGGCATCAAGACCGGGTCGAGCACCCCGGCCGGCGGTGCGCTGATGTGGGGCGCGGAGCGGACCATCGACGGCAAGAAGCGGCTGATCCTCGGTGTCGTCCTGGAGCAGCGGGCGCCCGGCATCCTCCAGAACAGCCTGGATCTGGTGCTGGCCAACAGCTACAAGCTGATCACCGCCGTGCAGGACGGCCTCACCTCCGCCACGGTGGCGAAGAAGGGCGATGTCGTCGGCCACATCGACGACGGCCTGGGCGGTACGACGCCGCTCGTCGCGACCAAGGACGTGAAGGCGGTCGGCTGGGGCGGCTTGGAGGTGGGCCTCGAGCTGACCGACGGCGGCAAGGCCGTGCCGCATACGGCCAAGGCGGGCACGGTCGTCGGTGAGGTGACCGTGGGCAGCGGCGCGAACCAGGTGAGGGTGCCGGTCGCGCTGCAGAAGGATCTGTCCGAGCCGTCGTTCGGCTCGAAGCTGGTCCGCATCGCCTGATCCGGCGGGACGCACCGCCTGGCGCGGTGGCCCGGCACTCGGCGTGCCGGGCCACCGATCAGCCCTATGTAGCAAGTTGTCCACAGCACCCCCCAGCGCCCGCACTGAAGGCCATTTGGGGTCCTTCGCGTGCTAGCGTCGCCTGCGCCTCCGGTCCCGGTCCTGCCGTGGCAAACCGGGATGAACCGGGGTGACCCGGTACAGGGTTGAAGGAACTTGGGGGCAGACCTCCGGGGAAGACGGGGAGAGCCGCAGTGACCACCGTGGATCCGACACGGGCCGAAAACAGCGGGAGTTCCGAGGAGAACACCGCGGCGCGAATAAGACTGCCCACGCAGCGCTGGCCCACCGAGGGCCCGGACGCCGCGGAGGGCGTAAGCCCCGCTGAGGACGCGAGTCCGTCAGCGGGCGCCGACCTGGCCGAGGACGCGGGTCCGGCGCAGACACACAGCGAGGAGAAGCGGGAGCAGGCGGTCGGCTGGACGCGGCGCGTCTGGCGCTTCCTGTGCCATCCCGTGCCCGCCGCCCTGGTCCTCGCCGGGGTGTTGCACGTGCTGTGGGTGGCGCTGCTGGCGAACAGCGGCGGCGACCTGGCCGCGCAGGACGCGTGGGCGGAGTTCGCCCTCCAGCACCCCGACTCGGCGTACAACCTTGCCTGGTACGGCGGGATGCACCCGGTCTCGTACAGCGTCATCTCGCCCTATTTGATGGCGGTCCTCGGCGTCCGTACCACGATGATGATCGCGGGGACGCTGTCCGCCGGGCTGCTCGCGCTGCTGCTGGTGCGCAGCCGTGTCGTGCGGTGGCCGCTGTGGCCCTCCCTGTACGGCGCGTTCGCGCTGGCCTGCAACGCGATCTCGGGCCGGGTGACGTTCGGGCTCGGCGCGATGTTCGGGCTCGGCGCCGTGGCGGTCATCTTCGCGTGGCCCACCAAGTGGCGGTCCCGGCACTGGCACCACAAGATCGCACGGGCCCTGCTGGCCGCCCTGCTGGCCGCGCTCGCGACCATGTCCAGCCCGGTGGCCGGGCTGTTCATCGGGATCGTGGCCGCCGCGCTGTGGCTGACCCGGCGCCATCCGGCCTCGTACGCGCTCGGCATCACGCCGGTGATCGTGGTCGGGCTGTCCGCGTGGCTGTTCCCGTTCTCCGGCGAGCAGCCGATGACCTGGCCGTCGATGATCCTGCCGGGCCTGTCCGGCCTCGGGGTCTTTCTGTTCGCGCCGGTCCGCTGGCGGACCGTCCGGGTCGGCGGGGCGCTGTACGCGTTCGGGGTGGTGCTGACCTGGCTGATCCCCTCCCAGATCGGCACCAACATCTCCCGCCTCGGCATGGTCTTCGGCGGGGTGGTGCTGGTCGCCGCGCTGACCTCCCGCCGGGTGCCGCCGCGCGACAAGCGGTTCACCACGCGCGTGGGGCGGACGTGGATCGCGCTTGTGCTGTCTCTCGTGACGGTCACGGTGTGGCAGGGCGTGAAGACGGGCGACGACGTCATCCACACCACCCCGTCGGCGTCCTGGGCGCGCGAGCTGGCGCCGCTGGTCCACCACCTGAAGCGGGTGGAGGCCAACCGGGGCCGGGTCGAGGTGGTGCCGGTGCGCAGCCACCGCGAGTCCTCGGCGCTCGCCCAGTACGTCAACCTGGCCCGCGGCTGGACCCGGCAGGCGGACCTGGACCGCAACCCGCTCTTCTACGAGGACACCCTCAGCGCGGACGACTACCACGCCTGGCTCAAGCGCATGGCCGTGCACTACGTGGTGCTGCCGGCCGACGAGCCGGACCACGCCGCGGTGCTGGAGGCCGAGCTCGTAGCCAACGGCCTGCCGTATCTGCGTGAGGTGTGGGGCGACGACAACTGGAAGCTGTACGAGGTCAAGGACCCCACCCCGATAGCCGACCCGCCGGCCACGGTGGAGCTGGCCAGCGCCGACAAGCTGGTTCTGAAGGTGCGCGCCAAGGGTCCGGTGCTCATCCGCATCGCGTATTCGCCGTGGCTGGGCCTGGTGGATGCCAAGGGCCACCGGATCAAGGCGCCGAAGGCGGAGGAGGACGGCGAGCTGCCGGTCAACCGCAAGGGCTGCCTGACCAAGCAGGTCTTCGAGCCGGATGAGGAGGGGGATCCGGAGGACGAGTGGACCGTGCTGCACGCCCCGCGCCCCGGCACCTACCGGATAGCGGGCAAGTACGACCTGCCGCGCGGCACGCCCTGCCCGGGCGAGATGGCGCCGTAGCCCGACAAGCCTGACAAGGCCGGCCCGGCCCGGGAATCCCCGGCCCGGGAATCCCCGGGCCGGGCCGGCGAGTGACCGGCGAGTGAGCCGAAGGGGCGCGCCGCTGTCGAAAGGGAGAGCGCGCGGAGGCCCTGAGGAACGAAGGGCCGAGGCTGCGATCGATATGCGGCTACCGCCGCGTGGTCGACCGTCGACAGGGGCTGAGGCGCCCCGGAGGCGAACCGAGCCTCGAAAAAAGGGGCCCGCTCAGCGGCATACCGTCGACGGCCAGGGCTGGTCCTGGTCCCGGCTGTGTTCGGTGCTCTGGTGGACCTTCTCCAGGCTGCCCAGCAGCGGGGCCAGGCGCTTCCCCTTCTCCGCGTCCGGATAGCTGAGGAACGTCAGGACGGCGCGCTGGAAGGCGAGCCGCATGCGCGGCGGCATGGCGTCGGACGCGTCCAGGCACAGCGAGGAGGACTTGAGCGTCCCCGCGATCGACTGGGCGACCTTGTCGTCCCCCTGGACGGACACCGGCACCTTGCTGTTCGCGGAGAACGGCTTGACGGAGCCGG
Source organism: Streptomyces sp. LZ34 (assembly GCF_053890475.1). Taxonomy (NCBI): domain Bacteria; kingdom Bacillati; phylum Actinomycetota; class Actinomycetes; order Kitasatosporales; family Streptomycetaceae; genus Streptomyces; species Streptomyces sp. LZ34. Next base: position 5,569,798 of record NZ_CM132680.1, on the reverse strand, counting down.
GAGGGGTGTTCTCGGCCCACGTCCGCTGCCCGTCGACCTCCGCGAGATAGCGCATGAGCTTCCCCGCCTGCTCGGTGTGCCCGGTGTTCTTGAACAGCGCGGCGAAGTCCCCGGACACCTCATGCGCGGAGGGTGGTGAGCCGGGCAGCCTGAGCAGGTCGGTGGAGAAGCTGAACCTGGCCTGGTGGGGGCCGGTGTAGCTGCCGCGGATGAAGGAGCCCTGGTGTTCCAGCGCACACGACGGGCGCTGCGCGAACAGCTTCTTCCCCGCCGCCCGGAAATCGGTGCGCAGCGCGGTCTTCGCGGCCGTGCCCGAGAACAGCTCGCCCCAGGTCCGCCACGCCTCCGCGACGCGCGGGTTGTCCCACGCCAGCTCGCCCTTGGCCCACTGCTCGTAGACCTCCTTGCCTTGCTGCCGCAGCAGGATGTCCTCGATCCAGTCCGTGCCGGGCCAGCCGGAGGTGGCACCGTCGCCCATGCCCACGCACCACTGGCGGCTGTCGGCGGCCAGGGCGGGGAGGTCCTCGGCGCCGTGGCGCGTGCCGTCGTACCAGACGATGCCCTTGAGATCGGCCTTGACCGCGATGCCGTAGATCGGCCCGTTCTCCTTCAGCCCGGGCGTCCACAGGGGGTTGTACTCGGCCCGGGGGACCACCCCGTCGAGCTCGGCCAGATAGTCCTTCCTGGCGTAGGCGGCCAGCTCCCCCGAACTCGGCAGCACGGCGATGTCGGGCGGGGTGCCGGAGCGCACCTCGGAGAGCAGCACCTCGCGCAGCGCGGTCGTGCCCTGGTACTCGACGCGGATGTGGTGCTCCGCGGTGAAGGCGTCCAGCACCTGGCGGAAGGCGTCCTCCTCGGGGCCGGTCCACGAGGCGAGCACGCGGATCGTGCCGCCGGACTGCTGGGCGCCCGCGTCGCCCGTGCCGAGGGCGCACAGGAGCACCAGCCACAGGCCGAGCACGGCGGCGGTGACGTTCCGGGGGCGGGTGGCGGCGCTCATCGGGCCCGGAACCGGTACTCGTCGATGCGCGGCTGGAGCCCGACGAGGACGAGCGCGGCGAGGAGCGCGCCACCCATCGGTATCCACACCACGGCGCCGGTGCGCCAGTGAGTCTCCGCCATCTTCGTACTCACCCTCTTGTTGGTCGTGTCGGGGGCCTCGCCGATGGTCGGCTGGCGCAGGCTGGTGCGGGCCTGGGACAGCCGGTCCTGCGTCTGGAAGGTGAAGACGGCCAGGGTCGGCACCGAGAGGAGCAGCAGCCCGGTGGCCACGAGCAGGCAGGGGTTGAACCGGCGGCGGAAGCGGTGGCGCAGAAAGCGCTGGGTGCGCACCAGGAGCACGGCCAGCGCGAGATACGCGGCCGGGACCAGCACCCACCACGCGAGCGACAGCAGCCAGCCGAAGGAGGTCTGCTGGTTGAGCAGGCGGAGCTGCTTGCCCTGCACCTTCACCAGCCGGGCGAGGATGTCGCTGTCGCCGTCCCGCACCTTCTTGTCCGAGCCGTCGTCGCCCCGCAGCATCGTTTTGGCGTAGCCGAGGTACGCGTCGCGGAGGTCGCCGTTGTCGCGGTTGACGTATGCCTGCTGGACGAGGTCGCCGTACGAGGAGACCAGGCCGGTGATGGTGAGCAGCGACTGGCGGGCCGAGGTGCCCGCGGTGGTGGACTTGAGGGCCTGGGCCAGCGCCTGGTTGGCCGTCGACAGGGTGGTGCGGTAGTCCTCGCCGAGGCCCTCGATGTCGCCGGTGTCGCCGGTGAGACTGCGCTCCGCGTCGTCGTACGAGTCGTTCAGGGCCACCTCGGCCGCGGCCACCTGAAGTATCGCGGGGGCCGACTCGTCCCGTACGGCCTGGGTGTTGCGGCTGACGCCGTAGTACGCGGTGAACAGCGTGGCAGCGGTGGCCGTCGAGAGCGCCAGCAGCGTCACCAGACGGCGGATCAGAAAGCCGCGGGTGCCGGTCATGCCGCACCGGCCGGGGCGCCGGGGCCGCCCGGGCCCAGGGTGGTGTCGCACTGCTGGCAGAAGGCGGCCGTGGCGGGGGCCAGGCGCCCGCAGTTGGGGCACTCGACATCGGAGCCGGCGGGCGCGGGGGGTGCGGTGGGCACGGCGGGGGCGGGGCCGGGGGCCCCCGGGCCCGGGCCGTGGAAGCGGCTGCTCTCCTCGGACAGCACCATGGCCGAGTTCAGGTCCAGCGGCCGGATCCGCTCACGCAGCCGCACCTTGCCCGCCGCGGCGTCCACGATGTCGACCAGCCCGCGCAGCCGGTCCAGCATCTTCTCGTTGCCCAGCTCATGCGCCAGCCGCACCGCCCGGCCCCAGTGCGCCAGGGCCCGCTGCGGCTCGCCCGCCACATACGCGTCGTAGGCCGCGGTGACGGCGAGGCCGAGGGCGTCGTCCGCGCCGTAGTGGGCGAGCCGGGGGTGGATACGGGAGGACAGCAGCGGGTCGTCGGTCCACCGGACGAGGATGGACCGCGCGGGGGGCAGCCGGACGCCCGTCATCCCGTCCTCCTCGGCCGGCGCCAGCTCCACCCAGGCGAGCTCGATCTCCTCGTCCTGCGCGTCGCCCTCCGGGTCGGCGGTCACACACACGTGGTACTCGCACACCTCGTCGCCCCACGGCCCGCTGAGCCACTCCCAGGTGCGCGCGTCGGGCCGGGCGCCCTCGTCGGTGAGGTCCACCCGGGTCGGGTACACCTGCTTGACCATGCCGACCGCGCCGCCCGCGCGCGTCTGGACCCGGATCCGCAGCGCGGCCAGCGCCCGGGCCATCGAGCCGCGCGTCAGCGCCTCGAACTCGGCCGGCAGGTCGGAGTGGTCGAGGACCGCGTCGGCCCGGCCGCGCAGCCGCCGCACGATCTCCTTGAGCTCGGTGGCGTCCCAGCCGTCGCCGATGCCACGCGCGTCGCAGGTGAAGCACGGGGCACACGCGTCGAGCACGCGCGCCAGATCGCCGGGGTCCTCGTGCTCGTTCCTGCCGTCGGTCAGCAGCAGGGTGTGCCGGAGCGCGGTGGGCTGCTCGGTGTGGAGGCGGCGGGCGAGGTCGAGCCAGGCGCCGATCGCGGTGCCGCCCAGCGCGGCCAGCCGCATCGCGGCGCGCGCGGCGGCCGCCTTGGTGTCGGGCCCGGCGACCGCCATGCCGCCGGTGGGCGGGTAGACGACCTCGGCCCGCTCGGTGCCCTGGACGACCGCGAAGCGCGTGCCGTCGCGCAGCGCCAGGACAGCGGCGGCGGTGGCCTTGCGGGCCGCCATGATCTTCGTCGGGGGCCCGATCATCGACCCGGAGCAGTCGATGACGATGACCTCGGAGGCCGCGGCGCGCGCCGCGGCCGGGCCCAGACCCCGGGCCTCGACCCGGACGATGGCGTGCATCTCGGCGCGGCCCGCGGCGGCCGGGAGGTACTCGTTCTGGTCCACGCGCAAGGTGATGGCCGGGCCGCCGCTGTGGGCCTCGTCTTCGGCTCGTGTGCTGTCCTCGCTCATCCGATCCCCTGTCAGACGCTGGTCATGGGCCTGACGGCGTTGGCCCGGTCGACCAGCACCTCCAGGGCCTCGGGGCGGTCCGCCTGCTGGGCCAGGGCCCGCAGGGCCCTTTCGAGGTCGGCGCGTACCTCGGACTCCTCGTCGCGCTTCCCGAACAGCGCCCCGGCCTCCTGCCTGTTCCCGTACCGGAGCACCCAGTCGAGGGCGACCTCCCACACCTCGGCGGTGAGCCGCTCGCGGGCGTGGCCCGAGGCCCGTCCGTCGTCCAGATACAGCCGCGGCAGCCGGGTCAGCACCTCCGCGAAGTCCGCCTCGGTCGGCAGCCGGTCCGGGCGGCCCAGCCGGCCGGCCAGCACCCGCACCGTGGCGATCTGGGCGGCGTCGTGGTGGCGCGAGACCTTCGGCACCCCGCTGAGGACGTCGACCGCCCCGGCGCGGTCGCCCGCGGCGAGCCGCAGCCGGGCCAGACCGAAGGCGGCGCTGCCCTGGGAGCGGTTGCGCTGCCAGACCGCCTGGTAGAAGCGCTCGGCGGCGCCGTGGTCGCCCAGGTGCTCGGCGCAGTACCCGAGGGCGAGCTTGGGCGGGGACTCCCCGGGCAGCGCCCCGTACACCGCGTCGAACTCGCGCCGGGCCTCTTTCACGGCGCCCTCGGCGAGCCGCACCAGCGCGCGGTGCCAGTTCAGCCGCCAGTCGTACGGCGCGGCGTCCCGGCCGATGATCCGCTCGGCGGCCTTCACCTGGGCTTCCGCCTCCTCCAGCTCCTCGAGTTCGAGGTGGGCGCGGCAGGTGCGGAACCGTATCTCGGCGGACTCGTGCGGAAAGGCGCCCAACTGCTCGATCAGCCGCCGCGGGCCGCTGTCGGTCGGGGTGTTGAGCAGCGCCGCGCCCGGGTCCTTGGCGTCGGGGAACGGCACCGGAAGCCCGAGCGGCACGCTCTTCGGGCCGGGCCGGCCGTCCGCGAGCACGGGACGGGCCTCCCCGGTCAGCCAGCGCTCCAGGCCGGGGATCCGGCCGAGCCCGGAGTCGAGCAGGGCCGCGGTCGGGGCGAACAGCGTGGAGGGCTCGGGCTGCTCCCGCCGCAGCCGCAGCGAATGGATCTCGCGGAGCACCCCGCGCAGCTGCTCGGCCATCTCGCGGGCGGAGCCGAACCGCTGCCGCGGGTCATAGGCCGTGGCGCGGGCCAGGAGCCTGTCGTACGACTCGCGACCGAGGCCCGGCGGCCGCTGGGCGGCCCGCTCGACCTTGTCCGAGAGGTTCTTCAGCGTCGCCCCGACCCCGTAGAGGTCATGGAGCTCGGTGGGGAGGGCGCCGCGCTGGACCACCTCGGGGGCGGCGAACTTCCTGGTGATGACGGCTGGGCCGGCCCGCTGCCCCAACTGGCGGACCGCGCCGAGGTCGATCACCTTGACCCGGCCCTCGTGGTGCATGACATTGCTGGGCTTCAGGTCGCAGTAGACCAGCTTCTCGCCGTGCAGATACTCCAGCGCGCCGAGGATGAGGGCGCCGTAGGTGAGGATGTGCTGGTAGACGCGCTCCCCGTCGAAGTGCGGGTCGGCCCGGGCGAGGTAGTCCCCGATCGTCGAGAGGGTCACCCCTGCGACGAACTCCATCACGATGTAGCCCTGCGGCCGGCCGCTGCCGCGGGCGGGGTGGCGCACGTAGTTGATGATGCTGAGGATGCCCGGGTGGTCGAGCATGGTCAGATAGCGGCGCTCCTCGATGGCCGCGCGCTGCGCCGCCTCGTCGTCGTCGTTGATCAGCCCTTTGATGGCCACGGGCTGGCGGTCCAGCTGGGTGTCCTCGGCCAGATAGACCCAGCCGAGACCGCCGTACGCCACACAGCCGACCACCTCGTACTGGCCGCCCAGCAGATCCCCGGGCCGCAGCTGCGGCGTGAAGTCGAAGGGGCGGCGGCAGCGGTGGCAGACCCCCGCCCAGAGCGCGGGCTGCCCGGCGTACGGCGCGCCCACGGTCTCCTCGCAGCCCCCGCACGGCTGCCCTTGAGAGGGCGGCTGCGGGTCGTTGTCGATCAGGTCGCGGAGGGAGGGGAGCTCGACGCGCGGCAGGTCCATCAGGCCGTCGCCCGCGGGCCGGACGGTGAACTTCCGGGCCACGGCGCGCCGTCGTGCGCGGGCCGCGGTGGCGGTGGACTCGGACTCCAGGATGGCGGAGGCGGAGGCGGGCACGGGCGCGCCGGGGGAGGGGCTGCCGGGGGCCCGGCCCCGGGCCTTGCGGCCGCACTCCGAGCAGAAGCCCCGGGCGTTGATCCGGCCGCGGCCCGCGCCGCGGCAGTCGGGCCGGTCGCAGACCGCCGCCCCGCCCCTCGCGCCGCCCCTTGTCCCGTCCGTCATCCTGTCTCCTCCCCGTCACTCCGCGGGAGCCCGCTCACGGTCTGCTCTCTCTCACGGCCTGATCTCGTTGACCGCGCGCACGAACCGGTCCACCGCCTCCTGCGCGGCCGCCACGTCGCACGGCACCGAACGCAGCAGCTCGAACGCCGCGCGCTGGAGCGGGATCAGCTCGGGGCGCTCGGCCGCGCCCATGGCGCCCAGCCGCACGGCGTAGGGGGCCAGCAGGCTCTCCAGCTCCGGGATGCGCTTCAGCTGCTCCTCGGCCGTGCGCAGCGCCGTCTCCGCGCGCCGCAGGACCGTGGCCACCGAGTGCTCGAAGGCGGCCATCTTGGCGATGATGTGATGGGTGTGCAGCCCGGGGTCGTCGCGCAGTCTGAGCAGGTTGATGCGCAGCGCCGAGGCGTTGCGGGCGTACCGCGGGCCCGGGGTGGGGGAGAGGCGCGCTCGCTGCTCGACCGCCTCGCGCTCCAGGCCCTCCGCGAGGGTCACCTGCCCGGCCAGCTCGTCCAGCCAGGCGTCGATCCGCGCCCGGTCCGGGCGGAACAGCCGCTCGGCCAGGCGCAGCCCCGGCGCCCGCGGATCGCGGAAGACCAGCATCAGCCGGCTGCCCCGGTCGGCGAGGAGCTTCATGAAGTGGACCAGGGCCTCGGGGTCATGGGCCCGGTCGACGCTCACGGCCACGATGGTCAGCGGCACCGCGTTGGCCCGGATCCGGCTGAGCGGTGAGGTGTCACCGAGCGACTTGAGGTCCATCCGGTCGGCGACCCGCTTGGCCACGTCGGTGTCGGTGCGGCCGGTGACGTCGATGGCCAGGTCCAGGCTGCCGATCGGCGGCACCGTGTTGCGCGGCGCGGCGGACACCGCCTCCTCGGCGCCGCCGACGGACAGCTCGCGGTCCGCGAGCGTCACGGCCCGGCTGAGCGCCCCGTACCGGTCGCTGTCGTCGTCCTCGATCACGACCGTCTCGACGTCCGCGATCCCTTCCCGCCCGGCCAGGCTCTCCCGCCGCAGCCACAGGGCCAGCCGCTGGGCGAAGCCGATGTCCTGGACGCCGGCGGTGAGCGGGGAGACCAGCCGCGGGTCCACGCCGGCCTCGCCGCCGACCCAGCGGGCGACCTGAGACAGGTGCCGGACGATCGTCTCGACGGGGATCATGTACGAAAAGCGGCGGCGCTCGGCGCTCGGCACGCTGTCGGAGTCGTCGTAGCGGCTGACCACCATGCCGATGACGTGGTGGGTCTGCTCGTCCTCGACCCCGGCGCCGCTGAAGCCGTACCGCACCACGTCACCGGGCGTGTCCGGGTTCACCTGCACCCACTCCGCGCGCGGGCCGGCGGTGCCCGCGAGGCGGCCCTGGAACCACATGCCGTCGTCGTTGCCGTCGGGGAAGCCGCACATCCGCACCGGCCGCCGGGACACCGGAGGCAGCCGGAACAGGGGTGCCGCGTGCTCGGCGGGCTGGGGGCGGCTCAGCTTCAGCAGCGCCACATCGCCGCAGTTGTCGGCCCGCTGCGGCACCCAGCAGCCCGGGGCGACGCGCGCGGTGACGGGCTCGGCGTCGGGCACGCCGACCAGGTCGACCCGGACTTCCGTGGCGGGAAGCGGCTGCCCGTCCTCGGGAATCACATGGGCGCACGTCAGCACCGTCTCGCTGCCCAGAAGGATTCCGGCGCCCAGGACCTCGCCGGTCGTACTACGGATCCGTACCCGCCAAGCCCCGTCGTGGGCAGGCGCATTGGCGGTATTTCCGTTTTCCGCCCCCATGTGGACCGAGCATACGCCCGGGACGTACGGAAGTGACCCCATCCGGCCGATGAGTCACGGGATCGGGTGAGTGGAGGGTGGGGGGTGTACGCCCCGATTTGTGGCGACGGCCCCCGGCGGACACCGCCCCCGGGCCGATGCCGTGGGGTGCGCCGTCGGGCCGACCAGCGGCCGGAACCTGAGCGTCACCACCCCCGGCGGGAACAGCAATCCTGTCAACGACCCGGGACTGGGAGTCCCGGGCTTGCACAACGGGCGCGACTGGCTGTGGCGCTGCGTTTGCGTCCTGTCCCACGCCCGGGTTTCGGGGGTGGGTCTGGGGTGGTTGACCGCACCCCGCGTCGCCACAACTCTTCCGCTCTGGCGCGGATGTTGCGGGAGCCGTTCCGGTCCGCGTGATCAACGAATCCGCAGGACCGGCAGGCGAACCAGGCTTGGGAGACCCGGTTCGCCTTGTCGATGTGCCCGCACTCGGCGCAGGTGCGGGAGGTGTACGCCGGATCGACGTACACCACCGGTACCCCCGCCTTGCGGGCCTTGTACGCGATGAACCGCCCCAGCTGGGCGAAGGCCCAGCTGGAGTGGGTGGCCCGTTGGGGCTTGCGAAGCCGTACCCGCTCACGGATGCCCGTCAGATCTTCCAGGGCGATCCCGCGACCGGTGCGTTCCGCCTCGGCCACCACATGTTTCGCGATCTTGTGGTTGATGTCCTTGGCCCGCCGGGCCTCCTTGCGGCGCCGCTTCTTCAAGCGGCGCTTGGCGGACGGGGTGTTCTTCTTCTGCAGCTTGGCCCGCAGGGTGCGTTCGCGTAAGCGGCCCCGGTTGAGCCGGCGTCCGGCCATGATCTGGCCGTCGCTGGTGGTGGCGATGTTGACGACGCCCAGGTCGATGCCCAGGAAGCCGTCCGGGTCGGTGTTCGGCGGCGCTTCGGGGACCTCGCAGGTGGCCAGGAGGAACCACATGCCATCACGGAAGACGAGATCGGACTCACCCTTGCGGTACAGCGCGAGCCGGGCCAACTGCTCGGCCGAGGCGGTGAACGCCACCTCCTTCACCCGGCCCGACACGGTCCAGATCGACACCGTCCGCTGGTCGACCTGCCAGGACAGCATCCGGTCATCGAAGGGCTGAGCACCACCGGGCCGGAAGACGACCGGTTTCCCGACAGCCTGCCGGTAGCGTTTCGACCAGGGCTTGCCGAGGTTGCCGGCCTTGAGGTTCGCCGTCAGTGTCGTATACGCGTCACACGTCTTCTTGATCACATGCTGGGCGGCCTGCGCACCCAGACCCCACCGCTGTTTGACCTCGCCATAGGTGAGCTTGCGCAGGGCGAAGTTCCGCTTCACGTCCTTCTCGAACGCCATCGACGACACCCACGTCGCCGCCTCGTTGCACGCGCGCAGGGTCACCTCAAGTGCCGCCGACTGCACGGGCGTCGGCAGCAGCTTCACCTGGGTCACCAGCTTCACGCCTCCGACGCTACCCGCCACTGAACGCTCCGGCATTCGAACACCGGGCTTTCCTCACCGGGCCCAACGGGCGGTCCCCGGCCGGCCGGGACCACCAGACGCCCTCACCCCGCGTGACCCCCGGCAGCCACCGCTTCACCCCGTGCACCTCCCGGGCCGGGATCCGGCCTTCGAGCAGCCAGGCCGGCACCCCGCCCGCCGTCTCCTCGACGGCCGTGATGTCGGCCTCCGCCGCGGTGAGCTGCCCCGTGACCGGGGCCAGCGCGTCGTGCGGGATCTCCAACTCGAAGGCGTGGCACGGCTCGTACACCCGCGTCCCCGCGCCGCGCAGCGCGCGCTCCAGCACCACCGGGGTCAGCTCCCGGAAGTCGCGCGCGGTGCTGACCGGGCTGGAGAAGCCCGAGCGGATCAGGGTGACGCGGCAGTCGGTCACCGGCCGGCCGTCGTGGCCCTGGAGGAGGGTGTCGTGCACGGTCTCCTCGATGGCGTGGTGGAAGGCGCGGGGCAGCGCGCCCAGTTCGGTCTCGTACCGGAAGACCACCCCCGAGCCGGCCGGGGCGGGCTCGACGCGCAGCCCGATCGTGGCCCAGAGGCCGGTGTGATGGCGCCGGGCCATCTCCTCGCACGCCTCGCCGACGCCCACCGGCCGCTCGACCTGGACCGGCCGGCTCGGCTCGAAGTCGGCCTCGATGCCGAAGTCCCGGGCGAGCGTCGCCGCGATGATCTCCTTTTGGACCTCGCCGTACAGCAGCACCGAGGTGGCGCCGCCGCGCAGGGCGCGCGTGTGGATCAGCGGGTCCTGGTCGGCCAGGCTCAGCAGCGCGGCGTGCAGCCGCGCGGCGGGGCCCGGGCCGGGCTCGCGCGCGCGGACGACCGTGCTCAGGCTGGGCGCGGCGAAGTGCGGCTGGTCCGGCGGCGGGTGCCCGGAGCCGGTTTCGGCGTTCGTGTCGGCGTTCGTGTCGGCGTTGGGGTTGGCGTCGGGGTTGACGTCGGGGTTGACGTCGGGGTTGACGTCGGCGTCGGCCCGTCCGAGCCGGTCGCCGACCCGTACCTCGGGCAGGCCCCGCACCTTGCCGATGTTCCCGGCGGTCAGCCGCCCGGCGTCCGCGCCCGCGCCCGCGCCGGCCCGGCCGACGACGTCGAGCGAGGTGATCTGGCCGCTGTACTCGACGAGCGTGCCGCCCGGCCCGCGGCGGTGGAGCGTCACCCGCCGGCGTACGGCCAACTCGCCCGCGAACAGCCGCAGATAGGCGGTCTTCCCCGCGGCGCCGCCCCGGCGCTCGACGGCGAAGACCGTCCCGTACGGCGCTGCTCCGCGTTCCGTACCGCCGGGCGCGGGCGGCAGCAGGCGCACCATCCCGCGGGCGAGCGCGCCGACGCCCTGGCCGCTCAGCGCCGAGCCGAAGAACACCGGGTGCACGCGGCCGTCCGCCGTCCCGGCGGCCAGCGCCGCCCGCAGCTCGGCGGGCGTGGGCGGGGGCCCGTCCAGGACCCGGGCGAGCAGCGCGTCGTCGGTCTCGGCCAGCGCCTCGGCCACCTGGGCGCGGAAGTCCGCGTCGTCGAGCGACCGGGGCACGGCGCGGGCGTCCCGCGCGCCCAGGTCCCGTACGGCCGTCATCGCGACGAGGCGCGGGGCCAGCTTGTGCCGGATGTCCGCCAGCAGCCCCTCATGGCGGGCGCCCGCGCGGTCGATCTTGTTGACGAAGAGCAGGGTCGGCAGCCGCAGCCGCCGCAGCGTCTTCATCAGCACACGGGTCTGCGCCTGGACGCCCTCCACCGCGGACAGCACCAGGACCGCGCCGTCGAGCACGCCGAGGGCGCGCTCGACCTCGGCGATGAAGTCCGAGTGGCCGGGCGTGTCGATCAGATTGACCTGTGCCGACCCCACGGTGAAGGAGGCGACCGCCGAGCGCACGGTGATGCCGCGCTCGCGCTCGATGTCGCCCGTGTCGGTCTGGGTGGTGCCGCTGTCGACGCTGCCGAGGCGGTCGATGGCGCCGTGGTCGAAGAGCAGGCGCTCGGTGAGGCTGGTCTTACCGGCGTCGACGTGCGCCAGGATGCCGATGTTCAGGGTGTGCGAAGGGGGCATGCGTGTTGAAGTCCTCGAGAACTGTCGTCCGGTGGGGGCGCTGGTGAGTTCCGAGGAATCGGCGCATCGCATGCTCCTGACTGGTCGTCGGACGGACGCGGCCATCCTGTCAGCGCGTGCGGCACGGTCAAGCGAATTACGGCCCTGCGGGCGGAGACCGCGGCTACGCGAGGTGGCGGACGATGCGGCGCAGCTGCTCGGTGTAGTGCTCGCGGAACTCCGGCGAGTCCGGGTCGACGCCGAAGAGCTGCCGTACTAGGTCCGGCATCGCGGTGGGCGCCGAGACCATGCTGATGAACAGCAGCATCGCGGCGGCCGGGTCGAGGTCCTCGGCCAGCTCGCCGTCCGCCTGGCGGCGGCGCAGTCCGGAGAGGTCTTCCGGGTCGGGCTCCAACGCGCCGCCGGTGAGGCCGTTCCAGAGGATGAGGCGGGTGGGCCGGGGGTCGGCGAAGGCCTCGTCGAGGTAGCGCACGATGAGCTCGTCGAGGGGGAGGTCGGGGTCGATGATGGTTTCCTCGCGCCGCAGCCACTGCTGGTGCAGCTCGCGGTAGAGCCCCTCCTTGCCGCCGAAGTAGTAGCTGATCAGCTGCTTGTTGAGCCCGGCGCGGTCCGCGATGTCCTGGACGCGGGCGCCCGCGAATCCCTTCTCGGCGAACTCGTCCATCGCGGCGTCCAGCAGCAGCCGCCGGGAGCGCTCGGAGTCGAGCTTGCGCTCCGCCGGCGCGGGGGTGCGGCGGGGCTTCTTCGGCGGTTCCTGTGGCGCTTGCTCCTTCACCCGATCAGGCTAGCCGCCGGGTCCGCCGACTTCACCCATCTATTTGTTTGACAAGTTCATCCGGTTGGATGAATCGTGGAGGCGGTCAACCCCAACAGCACGGCAGTACAAGGAGAATTCGTCATGATCGTGGTGACCGGAGCCACCGGAAACGTCGGCAGGCATGTGGTGGACGAGCTGGTCGCGGCGGGTGCGGAGGTCCGCGCGCTGACCCGCGATCCCCAGGCCGCGCGGCTGCCCGAGGGGGTCCAGGTGGCACGGACCGCGGACCTTCCCCTCGACGGCGCCGACGCGGTGTTCCTCAATCCGGCGGTGGTGTGGCAGAAGGGCGGCGGCGAGCTGCTGCGCGAGGCCGAGCGGGCGGGGGTGCGGCGGATCGTCACGCTCTCCTCCTCGGCCGCGGTGGAGCCCGGCCCGGGCAATGTCATCGGCAACCACCACCATGAGCTGGAGACCGAGATCGAGGCCTCGGGGCTGGCCTGGACGCATGTGCGGCCGGGCGCGTTCGCCTCGAACGCGCTCCAGTGGGTGGCGCAGATCCGCAAGGGCGACGTGGTGTACGGCGCGTACGCCCAGGCCCACACGGCGCCCATCCACGAGGCCGACATCGGGGCCGTCGCCGCCCGCGCCCTGCTCGGCGAGGACTACGCCGGCCAGGCGCCGGTGCTGTCGGGGCCGCAGTCGCTGACCTTCGCGGAGCAGGTGGCCGTCATCGGCGAGGTCCTCGGGCGGCCGCTGCGGTACGAGGAGATCCCGCCGGAGGCGGCTCGGGAGGCGATGACCGGCGGCGGTGTGCCGGCGGAGATCGCGGACACGCTGCTGCGGCTGTTCGAGGGGGCCGTCGGCCGCCCGGCCGAGATCTCCCCGGAGACGGAGCGGATCACGGGCCGGCCGGGGCGTACCTTCGCCCAGTGGGCGAGCGACCACGCGGCCGCGTTCAGCTGACACTCCCGTAAGGCCGCGGCCGGCCGCTGTCCCGAAAGCGGTCCGGCTGTTGTCCTGCCGCCCCGGTCAGGAAGCCGTCCTGCCGCCCGCCCGCTTGCCGGTGGCCTGCTTCTTGGCGGGGGCCTTCTTGGCCGCGGCCTTCTTCGCCGTGGTCTTGGCGGTCCCGGCCTTCTCGGCGCCCTTCGCGGCGCTCTTCTTGCCCGCCGCGGCGGTCTTCTTCCCGGCGGGGGCCTTCTTGGCGGGCGCGGCGGCCTTCTTGCGCGCCCGCAGCGGGTGGACCGTCGCCTCCGCCTCTTCCCCCTCTTCACCGGCTTCCCCTGCCTCCCCGGCCTCTCCATGTCCTCCGGCCTCCTCGCCCCGGGCCTTGCGGGCGCTGCGCACGCTGTCCCGCAGCGCCGCCATGAGGTCGACGACCTGGGCCCCGGCCGGGGCCTCGCCGGGCTCGGCGGTGGGCGTGGCGCCGGCCATCTTCGCCGCCACGAGGGCGTCCAGCGCCTCCTGGTACTCGTCGTGCAGCTCGTTCAGGTCCACCTCGCCGAGCGTGTTCATCAAGGTGTCGGCCAGGTCGAGCTCCGCGTCCCGTACCGTCACCTTCTCCTTGGGGGCCACCCCGACCGGGGTGCGCACCTCGTCGGGCCACAGCAGCCGGTGCATGGCGATGGCGTCGCCCACGACGCGCAGCATGCCCAGGCGCTCCCGGCCGCGGTGGGCGTACTTGGTGATGGCGACCTTCTCGCTGCGCTTGAGCGCCTCGCGCAGCAGGGCGTACGGCTTGGCGGCGGCGGGGCCGCTGGCACCGAGGTAGTAGGCGTCACCCATCTGGAGGGGGTCGATGTCCGCCGCCGAGACGAACGCCTGGATCTCCAGGGCGCGGGTCGTGGGCAGCGGAAGGCGGGCCAGGTCCTCGTCGGTGATCGGGACCAGCGTGCCGTCGGCGTCCTCATAGGCCTTGCCGATCTCCTCCGGGTCGATCTGCTTGTCCTCGAGCTCGCAGACCTTGCGGTAGCGGATCCGGCCGCCGTCCTTGGTGTGCACCTGCCGGAAGGAGACCGAGTGGTCCTCGGTCGCCGGATACATCTTGATCGGGATGCTGACCAGGCCGAATGAAATGTTCCCATTCCAGATGGATCGCATACTTGATCCCTTTCGTGAGATTCTTATCGTATGTCCCCTATCGCGGAGGTGGAGGGGCGGCGCATCGCGCTCAGAAACCTCGACAAGGTCCTCTATCCGGCCACGGGCACCACCAAGGGCGAGCTGCTGCACTACCTGGCGGCCGCCGCCGGCCCGCTCCTCCGCCATCTGCGCGGCCGGCCGCTGGCCTTCCTCCGCTTCCCGGACGGCCCCGACGGCCAGACGTTCTTCACCAAGAACCCACCCCCAGGCACGCCCGACTGGGTCGCGACGGCCGAGGTGCCCCGCCACGAGGGGGAGACGTCCCGCCAGATCCTGATCCAGGACCTGGCCTCGCTCATGTGGGCCGGAAACCTGGTTGTCGAATTCCACGCCCCCATGTGGCGCGCCGATCGCGACGCCGGCCTCGCCGACCGCCTCGTCTTCGACCTCGACCCGGGCCCGCCCGCCACGATCGTCCACTGCTGCGCCGTCGCCGAGTGGCTGCGCGAGCGGCTGCGCGCCGACGGACTGTCCGCGTACGCCAAGACCAGCGGCTCCAAGGGGCTGCACCTGCTGGTCCCGGTGGAGCCGGCCCCCTCCCGGCAGACCACCGGCTACGCCCGGAAGCTCGCCCTGGAGGCCGCGGCCGCCGTGCCCGGCCTGGTGACCTCCAAGATGACCCGCTCGCTGCGGCCCGGGAAGGTGTTCGTCGACTTCAGCCAGAACGCCGCCGCGAAGACCACCGCCGCCCCCTACACCGCCCGCGCGCGCCGCGAGCCGACCGTCTCCATGCCGGTCACCTGGGACGAGGTCGAGGGGTGCGAGGACACCGCACAGCTGGTCTTCCGGATCGACGACATCACCCCCCGGCTGGACCGCCACGGGGATCTGCTGGAGCCCCTCCTGGACCCGGAGCTGGCCCGCCCACTGCCCACGGGGACCGCGGAGGCCGGGCCGTGACGGCCGCGGCCGGGCCGAAGCCCGCAGCCGGGCCGATCGCCGCAGCGGGGCCGGCCTTCGGATCCGCCCCGGCCCCCGGAGCCGCGTGATGATCCCCGGCTGGAGCCCGCCCTCTCGGATGCCGCTGCTGCCGCCCGTGGAGGTCGCGCTGGCCCGCCCCGTCCAGGCCTTTCCCGACCCGGCCGGAAAGCGGCTGGCGTACGAGCCGAAGTTCGACGGCCACCGCGTACTGATCTTCCGTACGGAGGACGACGTCCTGCTGCAGGCCCGCTCCGGCCGCATCGTCACCACGGCGTTCCCCGATCTGCGGGCCGCCGCGGAACGGCTCCCGGCCGGCACGGTCCTGGACGGCGAGGTCGTCGTGTGGACCGGCGGCCGTACGGACTTCGCCGCCGTCCAGAAGCGCGCGGCGGCCACCCGCGCCCGCGCCGCCCGGCTCGCCCGCGAACTCCCCGCCTCCTACGCCGCCTTCGACCTGTTGGCCGCCGGGGACGAGGACCTGCGCCCCCTGGCGTACGAGCGGCGCCGCGCCCGGCTCGTCGCCCTGCTGGAGCCGTACGGGCCGCCGCTCCAGCCCGTCCCCATGACCACCGACCCCGAGCTCGCCGCCACCTGGTACGACACGCTGTTGGCCATCGGCGTCGAGGGCCTGGTCATCAAGAGCCTCGGCCAGCCCTACCGCGCGGGCCGGCACTGGTGGAAGCTGCGCCACTCCGAGACGCGGGAGGCCGTGGTGGTCGGCGTCGTCGGCCCCCGCTACCACCCGCGCTCGCTCGCGCTGGTGCTGCCGGGCGACGACGACCCCGTGGTCTCCACCCCGCTCTCCCCGGCCGTGCGCGCCCAGATCACGGCCGCGCTGCGCGGCCTGCCGGCCGCCCCCGAGCCGCCCGAGCCGCCCGGGGCCGAGGAGCCCGCCCCCACCGCCATGGACATGGTGGGCACCGCGATCTCGTACCGGCCGGTGACCCCGGAGCTGATGGTCGAGGTACGGCGGGACAGCACCGCCCGCCACGCGGCGACCACGGTGATGCGCCTGCGCGCGCCGGAGTAGACGCCGGAGTTTGTAGTGAGTTTGGGACGGCGACACGCCGACGCCACGGCGTGTCGCCGTCCCAAACTCACCACAAACTCACTGGCCCGGCCCCGGGACGGGGTCCGGCGGCCCCGTGATCACGGCGGTGACCCGGCTCCCCGGCGGCAGCCACTCCCCGCCCGCCAGGTCGTACACACACCGCAGCATCTTGGCGACGTAGCGGCGCTCCACGGCCAGGCCGTGCCGCTTCTCGAAGTCCTCGGTGAAGGCGGTCAGCTCCGTTGGGACGCGGCCGTAGCCGCCGCCGTGGTGGTCGTGGTCGATCCGCCAGTTCGGATAGGTCCGCCCCCACCCCCGCTCATGCAGCCGCGCCACCTCGCCGTCCAGATACCGGGCGCCCTTGACCACCGCGACCCCCAGCGCCCGGGCGCCCTCGGGGAGGGCGGCGGCGATCCCGGCCAGCGTGCCCCCGGTGCCCACCGCGCAGCACACCACGTCGCCCGGCCCGAGATCGGGCAGTTCCGCGACGATCTCCGCCGCCCCGCGCGCCGCCGCCACGTTCGTACCGCCCTCCGGCAGCACATAACACCGGCCCCACCGCTCCTCGAGCCCCCGGACCGTCTCCGGCTCCGCCAGCCCGCGCAGCGTCTCCCGGAAGCGGGCCCGATCCCAGAACGCCAGCTCCATCCCGTACCCCTCGGCCCGCGCCAAGGACCAGTTGCGCTCCGCCCGGGCCAGCTCGTCGCCCCGTATGACCCCCACCGTCCCCAACCCCACCGCTGCCCCGGCCGCGGCCACGGCGCGGATGTGGTTGGAGTACGCGCCACCGAAGGTCAGCAGCCGCGAGTGCCCCTGGTCGAGGGCGGCCTTCAGGTTGGGGGCCAGCTTGCGCCACTTGTTGCCAGGCACCGCCGGGTGCACGACATCGTCCCGCTTCAGCCGCAGCTCCACGCCCCGCCCGGCCAGCCGCTCGTCACGTACCTCCTGCAACGGAGACGGCAGCCGGGGCGCGAGGGCGACGGCGGGGTCGATGGGCACGCTCACCTCTCCATTCTGACCGCTGGAGCCCGTCTACTGGGCCGTGCCGCCGACCGGCCGAGAGGGCGCGGGACGTGCGCCGGACACGCAGCGTAAGCACTGACACGGTGGCCACACGCCGGTCTGCAGGGGAGGCAGTGACTCGCTGCTCATGACCACCACCTCGGCGCCCCAGGTCCGGCCGCCGTCACGGGACACCCTGAGGCTCATGAGTCGCCGCCCCTGTTTCGCTCTGTCCGTCATGATCCGCCCTCTCTGTTGCGTCCGGTCGCGATCGTGCCGCCGGTGCCCGGGACACTGCGACGACAGAAAGGGCGTTGCTCCGGCGTCCCTCGTTAGGCGTCATTTAGGTGTCATTAGGTGCTCGTTGGGGAAGTTTGGGTGTCATGACGACCGAGGTGCACGTACCGAACGACGCACTGCGGGCCGTGCGCATCGGCCTGCGGATGAGCCAGGACGACCTGGCCAGGGCGCTCCGCCGAGCGGGTGACGAACTGGGCGAGCCGAACGACGCCAGCAAGAGGCTGGTCCAGCGCTGGGAAGCCGGTATCAGCAGGTCGCCGAGGCCCGTATACGTTCGCGCCCTGGAGAGGGTCACAGGGGTGCCGGCCGAGGCATTGGGGTTCGCCCCGCAGGTGCCCATGGCCAGGGTCCAGGGCGACGGGCGAGGGGGACACGACATGGCGCCGGGCCCGGAGGGCGTCGCCTCCGCCTCGGCGGACGATCAGTCGGCCCCGCAAGCGACCGGAGTCAACTACAGCGGCGTATGGCTGTCCCGGTACGAGTTCTACTCGTCCGGCCGGGACGACTCGTTCGAGGGCAGGCACTATGTCGTGCTCGTCCAGCACGGTCAGCGCCTGACGGGGCGTTCCCTCAACGGGGCGTCGTCGAATCCGGATTCGCCGCTCTCCCTGGACCTCACGGCCGACCGGAACGTGGTCACGGGCACATGGACCGAGCAGACAGCCAGTGACGGCTACTACCAGGGTGCGTGCTACCACGGGGCGGTTCAGTTGCTCGTGGAGCCGACGGGGCGTCGGATGGCGGGCAAGTGGGTCGGCTTCGGGAAGGACTTCGACGTCAACACCGGCCCATGGGAGCTGCGGCTCATGGACACCTCGACGTCCAAAGCGGCCCTGGAGCGGTACAGCGTCCCGCCGGAGTGACCAGGCAGGGCGTTCCGGGGCGACCGACCATGCCACGGCCTGTACTTCCCGGCCGTCACTCCGACGCAGGGTGCTTGGTGAGGAGCAGGGCGTGCAGCCTCGCGCGGTCCACGTGGACCCCGCAGTTCGGGCAGTGCGTCGCCCAGCGGTGGTGGCGCAGGTGATCGCCGAAGAACGGCAGCGCCGACTCCCCCCGCAGCGCGACCACGCGGCCCTCGCAGGCGCGGCATCGCCAGCCCTGGCACACCTCGGCCAGCACCACACCGGTCAGATCGGCGGGCGTCCACGCCGGTGCGGTGCTGCTCGGGTCGGGCAGGCGCGCCGACTCCGGCCAGAGCGCGACATAGGGGAACGCCCACCCCGTATCCGGGCCCCGCAGCAGGGCGGGCCTGACGCGCTCACCGACCGCTGTGCCCACGAGGGCCACCCCGGATTCCCTCGGTGGCTCGTCGTCGGTGGCATACACGGTCAACTCGTGCCACCGGCTGATCACAACCGTCTGCATGAGACGCGCCTGGTCAGGCGAACCGCGCGATGGCGGTCATGGTCGGCCGCATGTTCCTTACGGCGGGCAGCCGGTACAGCACCGGCGTCAGCGCCCCGAAGTACGGGCCCCGGCCGCGCGGCAGACGCAGCTCGCGCACGTCGACGATGTCAGGGTGGGCCGTACGCACCTTCCGCAGCTCGCCGGCGTTCAGGCCCCACGGCATGCCGGGCATGCGGTAGTTCGGCGCGGCCCGCTTCTCGCCGCGCTGCGTGCCGACGCTGAGCCAGCGGGGGACGGCGTCGAAGACCAGCGCCCCGCCCCGGAATCGCTCGGCGCATGCCGCGATGAGCTCCCGCACCTCGGGCGGGCGCAGATACATCAGCAGCCCCTGGGCGGTGATCAGCACACCGCGTTCGGGGTCGACCTCGTCCAGCCAGGACAGATCGAGCACGGACTGGGCCAGGATGCGCCGCCGTTCGGCGTCCGGCAGCAGGGCGCGGCGCAGCTCGGCGGTCTCCGGGAGCTCGACGCACAGCCACTGAGCCCGGCCGTTGTCGACCCGCCAGAACTGGGTCTCCAGGCCCTCGGCGAGGTTGACGACGGTGCCGGTCGGGTGATCGGCGAGGAAGGACTGCACGGCGGCGTCGAAGGTCCGTACGCGCAGCCCCTGGCCCTGGGCGAGCAGGGGGTGGGGTGGGCCGAAGGTCTTCTCGAAGGGGAAGTCGAGGCGGTCGACGAGCTCGATGGCCTTGGGGTCGTGGAGCACCGTCCGGGGCTGCCGGGCCTCGTACGCCCGGTGGTAGAGGTTCCACAGCAGGGTCTCGGGGACGCGGCTGAGTTGTACGGGCACCTTGTCCTGGTTCGCCATGCTCCTGCTCCCTTCCGACCGCGGTCTTCAGCGGAGAATATGCGTGAGGTTACATTCATGGCTCCGGCCCGGAACGGGCCGCACATCTACCCTATGCTGGGGTCGTGCCGCATTTTCTCGACGCACTGCCCTTCGACTGGAGCAGGCCCGAGTCCCGTGAACTACACGACTTCCTCGCCGGTATCTATTTCCGGGAGGGGCCGGTTGTCGAGTTCGCTCTGCGGGCGGGGGTGAAACCGGCGACGGTCGCATGGGATCGGCCGATGCATTCCGTCTGGCACGACCTGATCACCAAGGCCCGTAACCAGAATCGACTGCGCGCGCTACTCGAACAAGTGGCGGAAGGCGATGAGGCGGTAGGTCTGCGGCTGCGGGAGCTGATGGCGGCGGAGCCGGTGGTGGAGGCCCCGGCGGCCGTTGATTCGGGGGTCGTCTGGAAGGGCTTCGACGCCCGTGGCGCGTGGGAGCGGCAGATCTTCGACGAGCCGACCCTGCTCGATGTGGCGTTCATGCGGCGCGGGGTCGAGCTCGCCCCGGCCGTGGTGCGGCTGTTGGTGACGCTGGAGAGCGGCCGGGCCTACGGGACGGCGTTCCGGATCGGCGACGACCTGCTGCTGACCAACCATCATGTGCTGTACGACGCGGGCCCAGGCTCCGGCTCCGGTGCCGCGGGCGGTGTGCCCGCGACGCGCGTCGAGGCCTGGCTGCACTACGAACTCGACACCGCCGCCCGGCACCGCGTGCATACGGTGGTGCACTGCCGGCCCGAGACGATCACCGGCGACCGAATGCACGACTGGGCCGTGATCCGGGCGGACGGACCCCTGCCGGGCGACATTCCCGTCGTCGAATTGGCCGCCGCCGAGCCGGTCTCGGCCGGCGAGCGGGTCTGCATCATCCAGCACCCGAAGGGCGGGGTGAAGAAGATAGGAATGCATCACAACATCGTCCGCCATGTCGATGACGATGTGATCCAGTATTGGACGGATACCGAGGCCGGTTCCTCCGGCTCGCCCGTCTTCAACGAACGCTGGCAATTGGTCGGGCTGCACCATCGATGGCTGGCCGTCGAGGAGTCCGGGAAGCGGGAATTCCGTAATCAGGGTCGCCGGATATCCCGGGTGGCCGAGGGCCTCGCCGCGGCCGGGGTGGAGCTGCCGTGAGCGGCGTGGATCTGCTGGACAGCGCCCCCTTCGCCGCCGACGACCCACAGGCGCGGGAACTGCTCGCCGCGCTCCTGGCGGTGTACTACCAGGGGGCCGAGGTGCGGGCCTTCGTGCTCGCGGCGGGGATGCGCGCGGCCGAGTTCTCGTGGACGGGGCCCATGGCGGAGGTCTGGCCGCAGGTTCTGCGCCGGGCGGCGGACCAGGGGAGGCTGCGGCGCCTGGTCGGCCTGATCGCCGAGGACCCCAACAGCGCGGCGTACGGGATCATCGCCCGGCTCGCCGCCACCCCCGCACCGGCCACCGCCCCGGCGAGCACCCCCACCCCCGCGCCCCTCTCCTGTCGGCCGGGTGACGTACGCCGACTGGTCATGGACGCCCTGGACGACGACGAGCTCAGCGCACTCTGCCTCGATCATTTCCCGTCGGTGTACGACCAGTTCGCCCAGGGCATGAGCAAATCCCAAAAGACGATTCGGCTGATCGAGTACTGTGCGCGGCGTGATCGGCTACCGGACCTCGTGCGACGGGTGGGCGAGGTCAATCCCGTCAGGCACCGCGAGTTCACCGACCGCCTGGAAAACCGAGACGAGAGGTGAGCATGGACGAGCGTGAGCTGAAACTCAATTCCCTGTCGCGGTACGCCAAGACGTCACCGCTGTTTATCCTCGAGGAACACGGACATTGCGAGGTGCCCGCCGGATGCGGGGGCGTGGTGCTCCGGTGGCGCAATCCACGGGCCGGAGTTCCCTTCACGATGTGGCTGGAGACCGACGGCGAGAGCGACATGTATCTCGACGGCACGGCGCCCTCCTCGTCCCGCCCGCTGGTCCCTTTCGGCACCCACGTTCTCGCGCTCGAGATTGCCGCGTACGACCCCGCGTACACCACGCTGCTGTTCGCCGGGCTCTACAAGCCGGATGAAGAGGTCAATGTGCGGACCACGGCCCCTCACGGTGTTGCGGAGACGTCCGTACTCTCGGCGGCGGACGGCAGTTGGAAATACTCCCTCGACGAGCCGGAGGACGACGCCTGGACTCGCCCCGGTTTCGATGACGACGGCTGGCAGCCCATGGTGGAGCGGCCCGAGCGGCGGCCGGCGGAGGATCCGGAGCGGAATGTCGAGCCCTATCGGGTGAGAAAGCTGAAGGAATTCGGCGCGGTCGGCCTGGGGGTTCCCGGGCGGGGTGGCCGGGTCTGGATCCGTAAGGTCTTCACGATCTCCGATCCGGACGCGGCCTGACCACAGCGGCCCGACCACAGCGGCCCGACGACAGAGGCCTGACCACAGCGGCCCGACCACAGAGGCCTGACCACAGCGGCCCGACAACCCGCGGCCTGACAACAAACGGAGGTTAACGATGCCGGAACGGGCCCCGCTGGTGCTCACCCCGCAATTCTTCGGCAGCCTGGTCTTCGACCGCCGTACGTCGCGATACCTGCCCTTCGACGCGGAGGCCACGGACGTACTGAGGCGGCTGAGCACGCACCCCATCGATCGCCTGCTCGCGGAAACGGACGACGCGGACCGGCGCGGCCGGATCCAGCGGTTCTTCGAGCACTTCCACGACCTGGGGTTCTTCACCATCGACGGCCGGTTCGCCGGCGTCCTCCACGACGGCACCGGCGAATCAGACGTGCCGCCGGACCATCTCGCCGGCCCGCTGGCGGTCCATCTGGAGGTCATCTCCTCGTGCAACCTGACCTGCACCCACTGTTTCGCCGGTGACCTCCCGCGCCGCGAGAAGCGGCTGAGCCTGGAGGAGATCGACCGGCTCTTCGCGGAGATGGCACGGCTCGGCGCCTTCCGGCTCGGGCTCACGGGCGGCGAACCACTGCTGCGGAAGGACATTTTCCGCATCATTGACATGGCTCTGGCCCATGGCCTGGCCCCGTGCATCACCACGAATGGCCTGCTCATCACCGAGGACATCGCCAAGGAATTCGGAAAGCGCGAACTGGTCTGGCTGAATGTCAGCCTGGAAGGCGCGACCGCCGAGACCAACGACCGGGTGCGCGGGCCCGGCACCTTCGCCAAGGTGCTCGACCGCCTCGCCGTGCTCCGCGAACACGCCCGCTTCACCCTGGCCTTCACCATCATGCGGACCAATCTCGACGAGATCGACGCCTGCGCCGAACTCGCCCATGAAGTGGGCGCGGACACCGCGGTGTTCCGGCCGCTGTACCCGGTCGGTGTCGCCGAGCGGAATCAGGAACTGATGCCGAGTTTCGCGGACTACACCGAGGCGTTGAACACCCTGTCCCGGCTGGGCGGCCCAAGCCCCAGCAAACCCGACAACTCCGTTGATCTGCATCACATCGACCCGTTCAGCCCGCATTCCCGGCAGGAGACGCAGTCCGTCATCCACCAGAACTACGGCTGCGGCGCCGGAAACCTCGTGTGCTCCGTCTCCGTTTCCGGCGACGTCAACCCGTGCAGTTTCCTCGGTCCGGATTTCGTCGCCGCCAACGTACGGGACACGTCCCTGGCCGAGATCTGGCACCACAGCGCCGGCTTCCAGTCGATACGGGCCCTCCCGCACACCGACCCGGCCGGCGGCCACGGCCAGACCGCCACCTTCGGCGGCGGCTGCCGCGCCCGCTCCCTCGTCCTGGCCGGCTCGGTCAACGCCCCCGACCCCTGGATCGCCGAACAGGTCGAGGCGGAAGCGCGCTCGGGATCGGCGGTCCGCAACCCGCTCGTCATCCTCGACGTGTCGGCGCGGGGGCCCCGTCCCTCCTGCCACGGATCGTGCGGGTAAGGCGATGGGATCGGCGTACGACATGGGATCCGCGTACGAATGGCTGCGCACGGACCACACCGCCACCGGCAGC
Organism: Streptomyces sp. LZ34; assembly: GCF_053890475.1. Lineage (NCBI taxonomy): Bacteria > Bacillati > Actinomycetota > Actinomycetes > Kitasatosporales > Streptomycetaceae > Streptomyces > Streptomyces sp. LZ34. The sequence goes on along the minus strand of NZ_CM132680.1, from coordinate 5,546,257 downwards.
GCCCGCGAACTGCTGCGGCTCGCCCGCGAGCTGGAGGCCCAGGGCGATCCGCGTACCGCCGCGACGGCGTACGACCGCGCGCGCATGGTCGCCCCGGCCGACCGCGAGATCGCCGAGGCCCGGGGCGCGCTGCTGGACCGGATGGCGGTGGAGGAGCACGGCATCCTGTTCCGCTACGTCCCGGCCGGCTCCTTCGCGATGGGCTCCGCCGACGGCGACCTGGACGAGCGCCCGGTGCACCCGGTCCGGCTCGACGACTACTGGCTGTCCGAGACCCCGGTGAGCTGGGCGGCCTACTGCGACCTCATGGACTGGGAACCGCCTCCCACCGGGATGCCCCGGGAGGAGCTCGGGCGGCGGAGCGGATCGGTGGACCCCGGCTGGTTCCTGTACGAGGCGAACAAGATCCGCCTTCAGTACTGCGAGGACGCGACCGTCCGCGCCACCGACTGGCACGCCCACGCGCCGCGCCACGACTGGGTCAGCGGAAACGGCGAGCGGGTCGACTCCCGGACCCTGTTCGGCAGGCCGCGCCGGGACGACCCCCGGCGCCCGTGGGCCTACGACCGCAAGCCCATGGTGAGCGTCTCCTGGCAGGACGCCGAGGAGATGTGCGGGCGGCTGTCCACCGACGAGGTCCGGTACGCCCTGCCCACCGAGGCGGAGTGGGAGCGGGCCGCGCGCGGCGGCCTGCCCGGCCGCCGCTACCCCTGGGGGGACGAGCCCCCGACCCCGGAGCGCTGCGACTCCGACCGCTTCGACCAGTTCTCCATCCTGCCCATGCGGCGCCTGCCCCCCAACGGCTACGGCCTGTACGCGATGAGCGGAGGGGTGTGGGAGTGGACCGCCGACTGGTACGACGCGGAGTACTACCGCACCAGCCCGGGAGCCGCCCCGACCGGCCCCGCCGCGGGCCAGGAGCGGGTGCTGCGCGGCGGATCCTGGGCGGACTGCGCCGAGGCGGTCACGGTGTCCTTCCGGATGTCCCGTGAGGCGGGCAGCTGGCGGCAGGGCGGCTGGGGCGCCCATATGACCCCCAGCATCGGCTTTCGGCTGTGCCGCAAGGGACCCGCGCCCGCGGTGGCGCCATGACGGGCGACCCCCACGGCGACGCGTACGGCGCCGTACGCAACGCCGGCGCCGTACGGGCCCTGATCGACCGGGCGCTGTCCGAGGACGAGGTCCGGGACCTGTGCTTCGACCACTACCCGGAGGTGTACCGGGAGCTCGCGGCGGCCATGAGCCGCCGCGAGTGCATCCGCAGGCTGGTCGCCTGGTGCCACGACCGGCGAGAACTCGGCGGGCTCGTCGCCCGTGTCGCCGAGATCAACGCGCAGGCCGTCGCCGCGCACGCCGAAGCGCTCGCCGCGCCCCCACAGGACACAGGCCCCGAGGCAAGGCCACCGCAACGCCCCCTGACGGCCGGCATCGTCCACGCCCTGCCCCCCGCCCCCAGCTTCGTCGGCCGCGCGAACGAACTGGCCGCCCTCAGCCGCTTCTGGCAGGACGGTGAGCCGGGCGTGCTGGCGCTGCTCGGGCTCGGCGGCGCGGGAAAGACCGCCCTGGCGGGGGAGTTCCTGACCCGGCTGAGGACACAGGGGGACCCGCCGCCCGACGAGCTGTTCATCTGGAGCTTCTACCTCAACCAGGACGTCAAGGAGTTCCTCGAGGTCGCCTACACCTACTTCAGCGGCGGCGCGGTCGTGCGCGGCAGCCCCATGGGCACCTTCTACCTGCTCACCGAAATCCTCACCGGACCGGGGCGCAGGCTGCTCGTCCTGGACGGCCTGGAGCGGGTGCAGCGCCCGGCCACCGACCGTCAGGGCGCCTTCGGCGACCTGGCCGACCGGCTGCTCGCCCAGGTCATCGACCGCCTGGCCGACGGCCTGGGCGCCACCAAGTGCCTGATCACCAGCCGCCTCCCGCTGCCCCGGCTGGCGCCCTGGCACGGCCGCGGCTACGCCTGGCTCGACATCGACCAGCTGTGCCGCGAGGACGCGGTGGCCCTGATCCGCGACCGCGGCGTACGCGGCGACGACGACGCGCTGCACGCCCTGATCGACGAGTTCGGCGCCCACGCCCTGACCCTCGACCACCTCAGCGGCTACCTCGTCGAATACGCCGACGCCGACCCGGCCCGCGCCGCCTCGCTGCCCGAGCCGCGCGCCGACTCGGGGGAGCCGCAGGAGCGGCGCCTGGCGCGGGTGCTCGACGCGTACGAGACCGCGCTGAGCGAGCGGGAGACGGCCCTGCTCGCCCGGCTGTGCATCTTCCGCTTCGGCGCGTCCGCCGAGCAGCTGCACTCCGTCTTCACCCGCGCCACCAACCCCCAGATCGCGGGCCCGCTGCGCGGCCTCGACCCGCGCGACGTCCTCACCACCCTGCGCCACCTTCACCAACTCCACCTCGTACTGCGCGAATCCGCCGACCTGTTCACCGTCCACCCCGCGGTCCGCGACCACTTCTACCGGTCCTTCACCGACCCCCGCTCCGTCCACCAGGCCATCCGCCGCCACTACAGCGCCCTGGTCACCGGCCCCGGCGTACTGCCCCCCGACCGCCCCGAGACCCTGGACCTCCTCGAAGAGCTGGTCCACCACTCCCTCGCGGCCGGTTATGTCGCCGAGGCCGAGGAGGTCTACCGGCTGCGCATGGGCGGCTACCAACACCTCGCCTGGCAGACCGGCCAGTACAGCCGCTGCGTCCGCGTCCTGGAGGAGTTCCCCACCTGCCCCGACCCCGGCGGCCTCCTCTGGTGCTACCGCGCGATCGGCGACCTCCCCGCCGCCCTGGTCCGCATCGACCCGGACGACAGCTGGTGGCTGGCCATGATCGGCACCCTCAGAGGCCGCCTCGCCGAGGTCGCCCGCCTGCTGCGCGGCAGCCGCCGCGACCCCATCCTCGCCGTCTCCCGCGCCCTCACCGGCTCCCTGCCCATCGACCAGCTGGCCACCGCCCCCGTCTGGTTCGGCCTCCCGCTCTCACCGGCCGAGTGCCTCCTGGAGGCCGGCCTGCCCGAACCGGCACGCGCATACGTCTCACGCGCCCGCTCGGAACTGACCGACGCCTCCCTGGGCGTCGACTGGAACGACGAGGTCGCCCGCTACGACCTGATCGAGGCCGCCCTCGCCTGCCACTCCGGCGACCTCGTCATGGCCCAGAGCCTGCTGGAGGCGGCCACCCAGTGGATCGTCACCTCCGGCTCCCAGGAACACCTCTGCCTCCTCCACCTCGGCCGGGCCCGCCTCGCCCGCGCCCAGCACCACCACACCCTCGCCACCACCGCGATCCGCGAAGGCCTCCGCACCGCCGAACAGTGCGGCTTCGGCCTCTACCGCCTCGCCCTCCTCCTCGAGAAAGCCGAACTCGCCCTCCACGAAGACGACCCCCACACCGCCGCCACCACCGCCACCACGGCCCTCCACACCGCCGCCGACCCGGCCTGCCACCACGTCTGGGCCATGTCCCGGGCAAGCCACCTCCTCGCCCAGGCCCACCACCGCCTGGGCGACCTCCCTCAGGCGGTGGCCGAACTGACCCGCACGATCGCCCTCCAACGCGACATCGGCGACCCCCGGCTGGCCGGATCCCTGGAGCTGCTGGAGAGGATCTCCGGCTAAGAGCTGTCCCGTAATGCTGGGACAGTCCGGATTGCGAACACGGCATCCCAGGCGTGGTCCCGGCAGGCCGGGTCTCATCCTGGGGTAGACATGTCGCCCACCGGAATCTGCCGAGCAGAGGCTGTGCTTCACCTGCGGTGGAGTCCAGCTGCCACGAGTGTCCGGCTCGGAGGCGCGGACTGCCGTGGTTGACTCGACGGGGCGTCTTGCCGCCCTCTGTCCAGCTCAACGATGCTCGGCTGTCCGGGTTACGGATAATCGGAGAAATGCGGGACAGGCCCTAGGCTGGCGGCATGCTTTGACGCCTGCCCCGTGGCCGGGCACCCCCGCGCCCTCCTTCGTATGGCCACCCCGATTCCGGACCCCACGAAGGAGACCTTTCCCATGAACACGTCGACACCCATGAACACGTCGACACCCATCGACGTCCCCGACGCCTTCGCCGCGTCCTACGGCGCGAACGACGCCTCCGCGCGCGCCTGGATCGCCGGGCTGCCGCGCCTCGGCGGCGATTTCCTGGAGCGCTGGGAGCTGTGCCCCGACGGACCGGCCGCACACGGCATGGCGTCACTCGTGCTGCCCGTGCGCCGGGCCGACGGCACACCCGCCGTCCTCAAGCTCCAGCAGCTGAGGGAGGAGACCGCGGGTGTTGCCGCCGGGCTGCGGGCGTGGCGCGGCGATGGCATCGTGCGCCTGCTCGACCATGACGACGAGAGCGGCACGCAGCTGCTGGAACGACTCGACGCGAGCCGGACCCTGTCGTCCGTGGCGGACGACCACGCGGCCATGCGGATCCTGGCCGAGCTGATGGCCCGGCTCACCTCGGTGCCCGCCCCCGAGGGGCTGCGGCGGCTGGCCGACATCGCCGCCGCCATGCTCGCCGAGGCCCGGGACCCGCAGGTCGTCCAGGCGCTGCGCGACCCCGCCGAACAGCGGCTCGTGCGCGACTGCGCGTCCGCCGTGGCCGAGCTGGTCGGCGAGCCCGGGGACCGGTTGCTGCACTGGGATCTGCACTACGACAACGTCCTGGCCGGGGAGCGGGAGCCGTGGCTGGCCATCGATGCCGAGCCGCTGGCCGGCGACCCGGGCTTCGAGCTGCTGCCGGCGCTGGACAACCGGTGGGACGACGTGGTGGCCACGGGCGATGTGGTACGTGCGGTGCTGCGCCGCTTCGACCTGCTGACCGAGGTGGTCGGGCTGGACCGGCGGCGGGCGGTCGGCTGGACGCTGGGCCGTGTGCTTCAGAACGCGCTGTGGGACATCGAGGACGGCAAGACGGCGCTGGAACCGGCCCAGGTCGCCATCGCCACGGCCCTGCTGCGCCACCGCTAGCCGTGCGGTCCTGGGTCCTGTGTCCTAGCGCGGGGCGAGCAGCCGGTCCAGGGCGTGCCGGGTGCGGTCGGCGGCTTCGGGGGCGGCGAAGAGCTGGATTTCCTGGTTCAGGGCCATGTAGAGGCCGACCAGCTCGTACGCGACCTGCTCCGGGTCGGTGCCGGACGGCAGGTCGCCCGCCGCGACGGCGGCGCGCACCTCGCCGGCGAGCCGGCGCCGCCACAGCCGGAACAGCCGGGCCACGGCGTCGTGTACGAGCCCGTCGCGGGCGTCGAACTCGATGGAGGCGGTGGTGAAGAGGCAGCCACCGGGGAAGACGTCGCGCGCCGTCTCCAGATAGGTGATCCATGCCTCGCAGATGGCGCGCAGCCGGGGCAGCCCCGGCCGCGCGCCCTCTGCGGGCTCCCACACCAGCCGCGAGAAGGCCGCCGCCCCTTCCTCCAGGGTGGCGAGCTGCAGTGCCTGTTTGGTGCCGAAGTGGCCGAGCACCCCGGCTTTGCTCATCCCCAGGTCGGTGGCGAGGCGCCCGATGGTCAGCCCGTCGAGTCCCTCGACGGAGGCGATGGCGACACCGCGCTCCACGATGCGCTCCCGCGTTCTGCGGGCTTCGGCGACCGACTTGCGTGGGCTCATGGCGTCAGGATACCCAGCCGGACCCCGTTTAGCTTCCGACCGATCGGTTGCTATATTTCCCGGCAGTGAGCGTAGACAGTGTCTGCCGCCGTCGAGCCGAGGAGAACAGCCTTGTCGGGAAGCCGCATTGCCGCCCTGGGGCACTACCAGCCGTCGCGGGTGCTGAGCAACGACGATCTGTCGGCCATGGTCGACACCAGCGACGAGTGGATCCGCCGCCGCACCGGCATCGCCACGCGCCGTATCGCCGCGGCCGACGAGTCGGTCACCGACATGGCGACCGCCGCCGCGGGCAAGGCGCTCGCCGGAGCCGGACTGAGGCCCTCCGACATCGGCCTGATCACCGTGGCCACCTGCACCGCGATCGACCGCAGCCCCTCGACCGCCGCACAGGTCGCGGCCCGCCTCGGCATCCCGTCCGCCGTGGCCTTCGATCTGAACAACGCCTGCGCGGGCTTCTGCACCGCCCTCGCCTGCGCGGACCACTCCGTACGGGCGGGCGCCGCCCGCCACGCCCTGGTCATCGGCGCCGAGAAGATGTCCGACGTGACGGACTGGAGCGACCGCAGTACGTGCGTGCTGCTCGGCGACGGCGCGGGCGCCGCCGTGATCAGCGCCGCCGAGGACGCCGGGGATGCCGGGATCGGCCCCGTCGCCTGGGGCTCCGACCCCACCCGCGCCGACGCCGTACGCCTGGTCGACGACTGGCACCCGTACTTCGCCCAGGAGGGCCAGACCGTCTTCCGCTGGGCCACCACCGAACTCCCCGCCATCGCCCGGGAAGCCTGCCACCGCGCCGGGCTGGCCCCCGCGGACCTCGCGGGCGTGGTCACCCATCAGGCCAACCTCCGCATCATCGAGGCCGTCGTACGCCAACTCGGCCTCCCCGAGCATGTGGTGATCGCCCAGGACGTCGTCGAGTCCGGCAACACCTCCGCCGCGTCCGTCCCGCTCGCCCTGTCCAAGCTGACGGCACGCGGCGACCTGCCCTCGGGCGCCCCGGTGCTGCTGCTGGCGTTCGGTGGCGGCCTGTCGTGGGCGGGGCAGGTCGTGGCCTGCCCCTGAGGAGTCGCCTGGCCCTGAGGAGCGAGGAACAGGGCATGAGAAGCTTTCGGCCATGAACGGTGGGGCGGCGGAACTGCTGCTCGGCGGCGTCGTCCTGCTGGGCGCCTCCGTGCAATGGCTGACGGGGATGGGGTTCGCCCTCATCGCCGTGCCCGCCCTCGTCATGCTGCTCGGCCCGGCCCAGGGCGTAGCCCTCGCCAACTGCGCGGCCGGCGCCATCTGCGCGGTGGGGCTCGCCGGCGGCGGCTGGCGGCGGGTGCGGCTGAGCGCGATGGTCCCCCTGGTCGCCGCCTCCGCGTGCACCGTCCCGGCCGGTACATGGGTGGCCGCCCACCTGCCCGAACCCGTCCTCCTCGCGGGAATGGGCGGCCTGGTCACCGTGGCCGTGCTGCTCGTGATGGCGGGCACGCGCGTGCCCGCCCTGAGCGGGGTCAAGGGAGCGCTGACGGCGGGAGCCGCCGGGGGCTTCATGAACTCCTCGGCCGGGGTCGGCGGCCCGCCCGTGTCCTTGTACGCGGTGAACGCGGGCTGGACCGTCCGCGAGTTCGTGCCGAACGCGCAGTTCTACGGGATCATCGTGAACGCGTTCTCCATCGCCGCCAACGGGGTTCCCCGCCTGGACGCGGGCGTGTGGGGGTTCGCGATCGCCGGAATGGTGGTGGGCGGGCTCATCGGCAAGGCCCTCGCCGAACGCGTCCCGGAGAAGGGGGCCCGACTGCTCGTCCTCCTGCTCGCACTGGGCGGCGGGCTGTCCACGCTGGTCAAGGGGGTGTGGGAGCTGTGACCCCGGGACTGTGATGCCCCGGGACTGTGAAGGTCCCGGAACCGCAGCCGACTCGCCCCGCGAGCCCGAGCGCGGCGACCCTCACTGTACGTCCGCGCACTCCGGGGCGGCCGGGGTCGCATAGCACTCCCGCTGATGCTGCTCCTTGTGCGCGCTCTCGCCCATCGCGTTCGTCACCGCCATGGCGATGAGGGTGATGACCACGACCACCGCCTGGCCATAAGCCGCCGCCCCCGCGCCGCGTACACCGGCGATGACCCCCGCCACGGCGGCGACAACGGCCACCACGCCCATCTTCACGATGTACGGGTCGACGGCGCCTGGGAGGTAATTCGGATCCCAGGAGAAGTACTCCTCGGCCCAGGCCCCGACGAAGAGCATCGCGACCAAGATCAGTTGGGCCGCGACCACGGCACAGGAGGCACAGCCGCGACCCGGCGGCTTCGTCACCGGCCCGCCTTGTCCCGGGAGGGGCCGGCCGCGGCCATGACGGCCTGCCACGGGGCCGCGTCGAAGATCAGCAGGATGGAGGTGATCCGGCCGCTGCGGAACCGGAAGTCGTCGCCGATCTGGGCGGCGGCCGTCGCGACGTCCCCGCGGAATCGGGCGTCGTGGTAGGCCCTGGCGGTACGTCTGGCCGGTGAATCGGCGGTGGTCATGTCGTCTCCGTTCGCTCTGTCCGTCCCGCGTCCAGGTACCGCTCGACCCGGCGCTGGTTCAGAACCGGCTGAATGACAGGCAGCCGGCCTCCACCAGGTAATCTGCGTCGCGCGCCGGTACGGAGTCTGACGGGCCAGAGCGTGTCAAAGGAAGTCATCGGACGCTTCACACCTTGGGAGACAGGTGCCAGTGGCCCAGCGGATCACCTCTCGCAACGCCCGGTTCCAGCAGTGGCAGGCACTGCTCACCAACCGCAGCAAGCGCCAGCGGGCGGGTGAGTTCCTGGTGCAGGGCGTGCGACCCATCTCACTGGCGGTGGAGTACGGCTGGCCGGTGCGTGCACTGATCTTCGATGGGAGCCGGAGTCTGTCGCGGTGGGCTCAGGAACTGCTGCGGACGGTACGGACCGAGCAGATCGCCATGGCTCCGGATCTGCTGGCGGAGCTCGGTGAGAAAAACGAGTCTGCCCCCGAGGTGATCGCCGTGGTGGGCATGCCCGCCGACGACCTCGGCCGGATCGCGGTCGGGGACGACTTCCTCGGGGTGCTGTTCGACCGGCCGACCAGCCCAGGAAACATCGGGAGCATCATCCGCTCAGCCGACGCCTTCGGCGCGCACGGCCTGATCGTGGCTGGGCACGCCGCCGACGTCTACGACTCCAAGTCGGTGCGCGCCAGCACCGGTTCACTGTTCGCCCTGCCCGCCGTCCGGGTACCGTCGCCCCGCGAGGTGACCGACTGGGTGGCCGTCCAGCGCGCCTCGGGGCGACCGGTCGTGCTGGTTGGGACGGACGAGCACGGCGACTGCGACGTCTTCGACTTCGACTTCACCCAGCCGCTCCTGCTCCTGGTCGGCAACGAGACCAGCGGACTCAGCAACACGTGGCGCGAGCTGTGCGACTACACGGTGAGCATCCCGATGACCGGCGCGGCGAGTTCCCTGAACGCCGCCAACGCCTCAACGGCGATCCTGTACGAGGCCGCTCGGCAGCGAATCGCCGCACGGAATCGCAGTCCGCGCAGCACGCGCTGACCAGGAGCCGCGGCCCCGAAATCGGTTGAACTGGCTCAACCTCCGTTCCCGTGGCCGGGCGCTGCTGATGCGCGAAAGCTCTGGCTACCGGCCGGGCCGATGAACAGTGCCTCGGCGCCGACCGGGCGGTATGAGGGCGGACTCCGGCTGTGGCTCTAGGACCACGGCCCGAGGTGTTCGGGCCCTGTGGCCAGTACCGTCGCGAGACATGAACATCGCCAAGGAACCGCGCAGCACTGAACAACGGCGGCGTGACGTGCTCCAAAGACTGCAGACAGAGGAGGACGTCTGGGTGGCGTCGGCCGACGCGGACGGACTGCCGTGCCTGGTGCCGCTGTGGTTCCTCTGGGACGGAGCGGCGATGTGGATGTCGACGAGGGTCACCAATCCCACCGGGCGCAACCTGCGGGATACGGGTCGGGCTCGCCTTGCGCTGGGCCACACGCAGGATGTCGTCCTGATCGACGCCAAGGTGGAAACCTTCACCGCTCAGGAGGCACCGGCCGCCGCGGCGGACGCTTTCGAGCGGAAGTGGGGCTGGGACCCGCGGAAGGATCACGCCTCCTACGCGTATTTCAAGGTGCTTCCGCAGGCAATACAGGCCTGGCATGGGCAGCATGAACTCAAGGGCAGGCACATGATGCGCAACGGAGAGTGGAGCACCTGATCCACGCGGTCGCCTCCTCGGGAGGGGTCCCGCGGCCGGCGGTTTAGAAATGCCGAGCGGGAATCCCCCCTGAAGACAGGAGGTCCAACTGATGAGCAACGGTATGCGCTGGAGGGCGGCGACGAGTGCCGCGACGCTGACTCTGGCGGGCACACTGGGGATCGGCCTGATGACGCCGGTGGCGCATGCCGCCGGCCACGGTCCCTGCTACGACGGGCGGTGCAAGATCACCGTGTCGGCGCCAAGCAGCATCAAGGTCAACAGCCACCGGTTCGGGTTCGGGAAGCTGCGGATCACGCACGTCAGCTCCCGGTCCGTGAAGATGGCGGCCACCACCACGGGTGGCGCGCGCCTGAGCGGCAGCACCAGTCCGGGCGGCACGGTCAGGCTCAACAACCCGAGCATCCGGGTGAAGTCGGCCACCGGACACAAGGCCAGGCTGGTGCTGACACCCACGTCCTGAGCTTGTCGTTGAACCCCGGCGCGTTCGTCTTGCGCCGGGGTTCGCCGTTTTCCGGACAGCGGGCGCAGCCGTGTGCGGCCGGACACCTTCCGCCGGCCCGGGTGGGCGTCCCGGACTGTCCCGGACGCCCGGAATCGTTGCCGAGCAGGCCGGACACCCCGAGGCTTTTGCTCACCGCCCCGTGTCGGCGGCCCCGCGTTGTCATCCGCCGATGTCAACGACGGCAGGCAAGAGGCTCAGGCCGCCGGACCTCCGAGACGTCCGGTTCGTGCCCGTGCCGCACTCCATCTCATCAGCCACCAAAGGAGCTTCGCCATGCACCGCACACCTGCGAAGTCGAAGATCCACGGCAAGTTTCAGCAGCGGGACGACTACCCGTACCTCGTGACCTCGTACGACTACTACCAAGGCCGCCGTTCGGTCAGCAGGCCACGGGCAGGTCTCTGCAGTCGCGACAGCGGGTGGGTTCCGGCCCGCGGAAGGCGCGTTCGCAGCCGTCGCAGGTCTGCCAGGGCAGGGGAACGGCTGGGGGTGTCCGGGGCGCGGGAGCGGCGGGCGTGGGGAGGGGTGGCTCGCTGAGGCGGCACGCCAGGATCCGGGCTGGGCGGGCGAATAAGCGGTCTGGGAGGCCGGTGGTGAGCGCGCCGGTGATCTGCCTGGGGCCCACGCCTGCCGCCAGCCACTGCGTGACGGCCGGGGCCAGTTCGGCCACCTCGCGCCTGGACAGGATCAGCCGTGGGTCGGCGATCCGCAGCGAGGTGAGGACGGCGACGGCCTGTTCGTCGGCGTCGGCGAGTGGCGGCGGGGGAGTGGGTGCGGGGGTGGTGGGTTCCGGCGCTGGTGGGGTGGGCTGTCGGGGGCGCGGTGGCGGGGTGGGCAGGTCCCGTTTCGGTACGTCGTGGAAGTACGTACGCGTACGGATCAGGCCGCCGGGCCCGCGCTCGCGGCGCCGCTCCAGATAACCGGCGGCCTCCAGCTCCCTGAGTGCTCGCGAGATCAGGATCTCGCCCTCGGTGAAGTGCTCGCACAGTGCGGCGATGCTCACGGGCGCGCCGTCGGGCAGCGAGAGGATGTAGGCCGCCACGCCGATCGTGACCGCGCTTCCGCGCCGTTGCGCGAGGGCGTTGGCGATCACCGTGAAGTTGGCGTTGAGTCGGGTACGGACGTGGATCACGCCGGAGGTCGTTGCTCCGGCGTCGACGCGCGCGTGCGCGTTAGACTGCGGCTCAGCCATCGGGAAGTCAGCTCTTCCTGATCGGTCAGGCCCTCGTTCGGGATTGCCGTCCCGACCGGGGGCCGTCGTCTGTCTGGGGTTGTTGCGGCGAACGTAACCGCCTGCATCCCACACCCGCAAGCCGGTCACTCGTACGGGTGACGTGCGGGAAGGGAGGGTGGGTGGGGGGTTCTTTACCCCAGGTTCTTTAGGGGAGTTCGTGGCCCGCCGGACCCCCGCGTACGAGGGTCCGGCGGGACGGGAAAGCCGAGCGCGGCCGGTGCCCGATGGGCTCAGATGCGGTGGTCGGTCTGCAATCTGGTTATGAAGGCTGTCCAAGAAGTCACTGGGAAGAGCAGCGTGGGGCCTTGGGGGTTCTTGCTGTCACGGACGGGCACGACGTCGGGGATCCCGTCGGCCACCTCCACGCAGTCGCCACCCGCCTGGTTGCTGTAGCTGCTTTTGCGCCAGGCGACGCCGTTCAGGTCGGGACGGGACACTCGCTCCACGGTGGTTGTCCTCCATCACGGATCGGATCATGTCGAGTGACATGAGTGGGGGCAGGGCTACTGCCCGTAGCCGATCGTAGGACAACGCATAGCGTGTGACGTCCGTTGGTTCCTCGATGAGTTGACCGAAGTCCGCACCCTCCTTGTAGGCCACTTTGGTGTCGTCCGGCAGGGTCAGCACGGTCAGGGATCCGCCCATCACCTCGTGCCCGCCTTGGTCGAACGGCAGCATCTGCACGGTGATGTGGCGTTCCGAGGCGGCCTCCAGCAGCCGGGCCAACTGGCCTCGCATGACGGCCCCGCCACCGACCGGTCGTCTCAACACCGCCTCGTCCAGGACGACCCACAGCTCGGGCCGGTCCGGCGAACGTAGTCGCTCCTGCCGTCCCAGCCGGGCGGAGACGCGCTCCTCCAGTTGCTCCTCGCCGCTGAGCAGCGTGTCCAGGCTGAGGACGGCCCGCGCGTAGTCCTCCGTCTGTGACAAGCCAGGCACCACCTGCGCCGCGTACTCCCTGATGGACACCGCCCGTTCCGAGTACGCCATGAACGCCCGCGACCAGTCCGGGAACGCCTCGCGGTACACGTACGGCCACATGTCGATCAGCAGGTTGTCCGCCCCGAGGATCGTGTCGAGCACCTGCGTCAGCTCCAGCGTCGGTTTCGCTCCCGAGGCCCGCTCGATCTGGGTGATCCGCGTGCTGACCACATGCGCCTTCGCGCCCAGCTCGGCCTGGGTCAGCCCTGCGGCCAGCCGGAGTCTGCGCACCTGCGAGCCGAACAGCGCCGCCATGGACGACTGGGGATCAATACCTTTGGCCAAAACATCACTTCCGTTCCTTACGGGATGAGAGGTAATGCGTCACGGCCTTTTGAGCGTAGACCCGCCAGGCGACCCTTGAGTACGGAACGTCACGGTCCGCACACGCTGCGAATCGTACGAAAGAGCGATGGACAGAAATGGACAACACCGTGCTGAAGGCGACCACCATGCCGGACGAAGGCGTGCAGCTCCCCTCGACACCGCGCGGGGCGCGGCTCGCGCGGCGGCTCGCCGTGCGGCGCATGAGGGAGTGGGGCTACCCGCCCGCTTCGGACACGTCCTGCACCGTGGCCCTGCTGGTGGCGGAGCTGGCTTCCAACGCCGTACGGCACGGCCGCGTGCCCGGGCGGGACTTCCGGCTCCGGCTCGCCTTCACGCCGCCGACCCGCACGATCCGCATCGAAGTGTCGGACGCCCGCGAGGACCGGCTCCCGGTCAGGCCGCCGACCCCCTCGGCCGAGGACGAGACGGGTCGGGGCCTGCTGCTCGTGGAGCTGTTGGCCATGCGGTGGGGTGTGACCCCTCGTCACCCGGTCGGGAAAACGGTGTGGACGGAGGTGGCGGCCGACCGCCTGGAGAGCGTGTCTCTTTGATGGGTCGCGTCTCCGGTCGCGTTGGCGTCAGAGCCGCCGATGGAGCCGCTCGTGTCAGTGGAGGTGGAAGAAGTGCGTCATGATCGAACGCGTATCAGTCGTCAAGCTCCGTGAGGACCTTTCGGCATGGCCGTCATCCACCACACCACCCTCAAGCCGACCAAGCTGGAACTGCTCACCTCCTGGCTGCCCTCCCGCCCGTGGTACGGCGGCGCCGGTGAGCCCAGGCCGGCCAAGGCCGGCGGCTTCCGGCTGGACGACCCGCAGGGCGATGTCGGGATCGAGTTCATGGTGGTCACCGACGCCGCCGGGGCTGAGCCGATCAGCTACCTGGTGCCGCTGACCTATCGCGGTGCCCCTCTCGACGGGGCGGAGCATGCCCTCGTCGGGACCATGGAGCACGGGGTGCTGGGGCGCCGCTGGGCCTACGACGGCTGCCATGACCCGGTGTTGGTCGCCCAGTTGTGGGCCCTGATCGAGGGGCGGGTCCAGGCTCAGGCGCAGAGCATCACCGACACCGTCGACCGGGAGGTCACCCGCTCCTACGTCGGTGCGGGCCTCACGTCGGAGGAGGCCACGGCCCCTGCCATCGATGACCCCGAGGGCACCAGGCTGACCGCACCGGGTGGCACGACCCTGCATCTGCACCGGGTCCTGCGGCCCGCCCCCAGCGGCGCGTCGCCCCTTCCCGAAGGAGCCACCGGTCATGTCGGCGGTGCCTGGCAGTTGCCGGACGGCACCCGCGTCCGCGGGCTGTTCGCCGCCCTGCACACCGGCTCTCGGGGCTAGGTTCTGTCGCTCTCCGAGCTCAGACCGACAGCGCGGTGATGCTGTCGCCGATGGCGACGTACAGCCGCCCGAAACCGGCTGCGGCTTCGAAGGTCTCCGACGGCGTGTACCTCCACCGTGACTTCCCGTTCGCCGCGTTCACGGCCCAGATGAACGGCCACCGATAGTCGTCGTCCGGCTCGTAGTAGTAGCCCACGTCGCTGGCGATCCGCTGGCCGACCAGAACGTAGACGGTGGAGTCGGCGACCAGAAGGTTCACTAGGCCGACCTTGCCTTCGGGGATCACGGAAGAGCGCCACTTCTCGTCGCCGGACCGGGGATCGAGCGCGTGGAGCGTCAACGTCGTACGTCCGGCGGCGTCCTCGGTCTGCGTGGTGACGAAGACCTGCGAGCCGTTCGCGTTCGCCGCCGGGATGCCGAAGCCCCCGTACCCGTTCGCGGGCTGCCTCTTGGTCCAGATGCGGACTCCGGTGGCGGGGTCGAAGGCGGTCAGACGGTCGGCCGCGTAGACGAGGGTGCCGCCCGCCGGGCACAGGTTGGGGAGTTGGCTGACATCGCCCATGGCCTCGGGTAGAGGCACTGTCCATCCCGGAGCCCCGTTCTTCCGGGCGTTGAGCACCTGGAGGCGGGCCTGTTGTCCGCTGCCGTACGTGGACATCAGGTGGAACACCCGGTCTCCAGAGCGCGGCACGACCACGGTGCCGAACCCTTCGGACTTGGTGACCTCGCGCTCCCAGATCTTCCGGCGCGACGCGGTGTCCACCGCCCAGACCATGTTGAAGGTTCCTCTTTCGACCGTGCTGCCGGTGGCGTAGACGATCCCGTCCCGCCCACCGGATATCGAGCCGATGTAATAGGGGTGCGGGGCGACGGCCGCCGACCACGTCCGCTTCCCTCTCGCGAGATCGACGGCGACCACCTGTGCGTCCACATCGCTCGCGGCATCGACGGGGAGCGGGCCCCCGGCGCCGAGGTAGAGCATGCCCTCGCGGATCACACCGGCGCAGACTCCCCTGGTCCCGAGGACGTCCAAGCCCAGCAGGGGCAGCCTCCAGCGCGTGTTGCCCGCGGTGTCGAAGCTCCAGACCGCTTCGGCGGACTCGTCCGAGTCGGGCCGAGATCCCATCCACAGGACGCCGCCGTCGTACGCGATGAGTGAGTCGATTCTCGGGACGCTGCTCCGCCACAGCGGACGCGCTTCCGCCACATCGCCGATCTTCGGCGCCGAGCCCGTGTTCTTGCCGCCACCGCCACCGCCACCGCCGCCGTTGCCGTTGCCGCCGAAGCGCGTCGCGGCGATCACCCCACCGCCGACGAGGACGGCCGCGCCTCCGGCCATGCCGAGGACTGCTCGACGGCTCGGTCTCGCGGCGTCGGTCTGATCGGCGGCTGTCGGCACCTGGACGGCCGGCTCGGTGTCGAGCGCCGCGAAGGGCACCGGTGCCGTGGTGTCCATGACGGTGCCGTGGCCGTTATGGCTGCTCTGGCCGTCTGATCGGTCGGAGGCTTCCGCGCGGTGCTGACTGCCCCGAGCCAGCGCGGCCAGTACGTCCGCGATCTCAGGCCGTTCGTCCGGCTCTTTGGCGAGACATGCCTCGACGGTGTCCCGGAGGGGCCCTGACAGGTCGCCGAGCCGGGGCTGTTCGCTGATGATCCGGTGCACGATCGCGGGGATGGTCTCGGCGTCGAAGGGGCCGCGCCCGGTGGCGGCGAAGCCCAGGACAGCGCCGAGCGAGAACACATCACTCGCGGGCCCTGCCTGGTCCGCGCGCACCTGCTCCGGCGACATGAACGCGAACGTGCCGATGACCACGCCCAGGGAAGTCAGCGCACTGGCGTCCGCGGACCGGGCGATGCCGAAGTCGATGATGCGCGGCCCGTCGGTCGCCATGATGACGTTGCTGGGCTTCAGATCGCGGTGCACCAGACCACACTCGTGGATCGCCGCGAGTCCTTCGGCGAGCCCGGCCCCCAGGGCACGCAGGGCGTCCGGGGTGAGCGGGCCGTCCGTGGTGACGACCTCGTGCAGGGAGGGGCCGGGGACGTACGCCGTGGCCAGCCATGGTGAGGCCGCGTCGGGGTCGGCGGCGATGACCTGCGCGGTGTGGAAGCCGCCGACGCGCCGTGCGGCCTCGACCTCCCGGGTGAAGCGGCGGCGGAACTGCGGATTCCTGGCGTGCTCGGGGCGGATCACTTTGACCGCGACATGGCGGCCGCCGGGAGACCTGCCGAGGTAGACCTGCCCCATGCCACCGGCGCCGAGCCGCCCCTCCAGGATGTAGGGGCCGATTCGGTCGGGGTCTGTCGGGAGCAAGTCGTCCATCAGCGTCCTTTCCGGCCCCGGTGTCGTCTCCCGGTACCCATGTCCGCTTCCTCTGTACCGAGTTGCCCGTGGCGAGTCGAGCGCAGTCTGCCAGATGACGTGCGGGGCTGCCCCTCGACGATGGTGGAGCCCTGTCAGCGGTCGTGGAGGACTCGCGGCCGGGTGACGGGGACGACGGTGAGCAGGTCGTCCAGCCCCTTGAGGTCGTCGGGGTTGGTGGTGAAAAGAGGGAGGTCTTCGGCGATGGCGACCGCGGCGATCATCAAGTCGGCCACTCTGAGCCGTGGTTTGCGGCCGGCGCTGATCACGGCTGCGCAGACTCGACCGTAGACGCGGGCCGCTTCCGCATCGAAGGGGATGGGGTCGAATTCGTTCTCGGCGCGCTGGAGCACATCCATGCGCCGGGCGCGCTCGGCGTGCTCGTCGTAGTCGTCCTGCTCCTCGTTCCGCCGGACCTCGTGGGGACCTGCGGAGAGCTCTGCCAGGGTGCTCCAGCGGCGTACCATCCCGCCAGACCTGGACGGGCCCGAGCACCGCGATCCGAAGCCGCTGCGGCTGCGGTTCGTGCTGTCGCCGCCGCTGCGGTCGTCCCTGAGGCGTTCCCCCGTCCACCTCGAAGCCTCCGCCCCCCACATCATCGAAATTTCATCTGCATTGCAGCGTCTGCGGCGATGGTTGGCAAGACACGACTGGGTACCGCTGGAAGCGTGGGGTTCATGGCTGGGATGAAAAGACGGCATGTGAACAGAGTCGTCTCCGACGCCAGGTTCGCTCTCAATCGGGGCGATTTCACATTCGAGGCCGTCATCGACATCAATACGCGCGCCAATCCCTCCATGAGAAAGATTCGCGGCGCCGTGGACGAACTCGTCTCCGCCATCGAGGCAGTGGGCTGGCAATGCGTCGGCGTCCGACCCTTCCTCGCGTCAGTCGAAATGCAGTTCGTCCGCGCCGTTTAGTCACGGTGATCGGACATGTAACACCGTGTGGTGCTCGGGGACGAACTCGTTGCGAGGGCAGGCGGTGCCGGGACTGAATATCTGTCAGAAGCCGTCAAGGGGGCAGCGTGGACGATCATCATCTGGGGGCCAGGACCGGGAAAGGGGAGCCGCAGGAGGGACAGCGGCCTCGGTTCGTCGCTCCGCCGGTGCCGGCGCAGCCTGTGCCTCAGGTCCCGCGGGAGACTCCCGCACGGCCTGCCCGTCCCCCGGAACTGACGGGCTCCGCCGAATCTCCCGCGCCCGGTGCGCCCGGTGGAGCCGGGGGGTCCGCCGCGCCTGGCGTATCCGGGGACGCGGCCGGGACGTATCCGCCGTTCCCCGCTCCTCCGGCTGTGCCTCCGCTGCCACCCCATCCGCCCGCCGTACCGCCGCCGGGACCTGCCGGGCATGGGTTTGCGGGCAGGCGCCGCAAGGAGGTGGTCCTGTCGCTGGCCGGTGCAGTTGTCGTGCTGGCGATCGTACTGGCCGGCGTGTTGTGGCCTGATGGTTCGGAAGGTTCCGGCGGAGCGGGCGAAAGTCCCACGGGGGCGGGCGGAGCATCTCCTGCCGCCGCGGCGGCCCGGGGTGCAGCGGCGGCCCGGGCGATGGACAAGCTGCCAGGTGTGCAGCTGTCGGCGGTCTATGCGCCGGGCGACGGCAAGCCCGTGACCCGGGCCGAGATGACCGTCACCGCCGAGGGGAAGGCGACGGGGACCCTCAACGCGCCTGTGACCGGCAAGGCCGCCATGGCGTGGTCCGGTGACCAGCTCTATCTCAAGGGCGACAACGACTTCTGGGCGCAGCAGAACCCGCACTACGGGAATGACCTGACGAGCAGCGGCCGCTGGATCGCCCCGGAAAAGCGCGACGGCTACTACATGCTCGACAGCTTCGGAGTGAACGCGGGTTCCTTGACTCCGAAGTCGTTCGCCTCCGTGGTACGGGAAGTCACCTCCGATCCCTCCGTGGAACAGGAGGACGCCGGGAGCCTGCAGGGGCGCAGGGCAACGTCCTACACGGCGCAGGGCCGGACGGTCGTCCTCACGTCTGACGCCCCGTACACGGTCCTCGCCATCGGGATCAACCCCGTCCAGGCCAGCCCGATCGAGACGGCCGCCTGGCACCCTTCCGCGAGCACCCTGACGCAGACCGCCGGCCACCGAGCCGTGCCGGTCGACGACGGCGACAGTTACTACAACCCCTACCTCATCGCTGTGCCGAAACCCGCCACGGACAAGGAAACCGCCGCCGCCGGCGCGGCTGCTGACAAAGCAGCCGAGGCAGCCGTTCCACCCTCATCGACTGCGAAGGAAGCCTCGTCTCAGGGCCCGAACTTCACGACCAAAATGAACAGCCCCTACCTGTGCACGTCCAAGCCGTGCTCGTACTCCATCACGGTCACGAACGAAGGGGACGAGCCGGCGGAGGCCATCCTCCATGTGAGCTTCCCGGGCATCCCCGACCGGGCCCACCCGCTCGGCACGCTGGCCCCCAACGAGTCCAAAGAGGTCAGCGGTACGCGTCCCAACGCGGCGGCTGGGACGGGGAAGACCGTGCGGCACACCGACTACGCGTGGGTGTACTCGCCCGCGTTCTACGGGCCTGACCCCAAGGTGGCCGAGCGTCTGCACGCACGGAACCTGAAGCCGGACGACGTGTTCGTCGCCACCCCGCTGAAGCCCATGGTCGCGAAGCTGCTGGACCTGATGACGCAGGGGACTTCCATCGATGACACGGAGGCCAACAACAACGCAGTCGAGGCCCTACGTGGCGCCAACGGTCGGGGGCAGCTTCCCTTGCTGGGGGCGATCGCGGACTCAGGTCGCTTGTCGAACACCAAAGACCTGGCCGGGAACGTGATCAAAGCCAACAAAGCCAATAATCCAGGCGATGTCCGCGTACTGGAACAGGTTGCCCACCTGATGAAGACCGATCCGAACGCGAAGGTGATCTACGACGGACCGTATGAAATCAACGGCAAAAAATTCAAGACCGACTACATGGTCATCTCCTCCAAGGGAGGGGAGGAGATCAAGAAAGCGTTTCAAGTCAAGACCGTCAGTTCTAGGAGAAACCTGCGGGACCACGTGAACAAGGGTGGCGAGCAGCTCAATGGTGAGGGCGGAGGGGCGGAACCCGAGAGCGCTCCCCCCGGCTTTGATCGTGTCCTCCAGATCAACATCGAGCCGGGTTTCGCGGACCTGTTTCTCAAGAACACGGCCGATCTGGAGAGTTTCCTGTTTTCGACCAGGAAATACGCTACGGTCCGAGAAAATCTGTGCAAGCAGAGGAAAGACGGCAAAGGGCCCCGTATCCAGCAACTGGTCATCGTCAACGGGGCCGGCACTCACGTATGGGCCGACCTGAGCAAACTCTGTAAGACGGATCGCTGAACCGTCGGCCGTAGCGTTTTCGAGCACGAAATGACCGGCTGCCGCAGCGGAACCACGGCAGCCGGCCATAACGGCTTCGGGGTAACGACCTTGCGGCGGTAGCGCAACCGAGCCGGCCGAGGCGCGACGGGAGCTGTCGGCCTGAGTGCGCGGCCCTGCGATTGGTGGCCCCCGGGCGGGCCAGCGTCAGGGGACGATGCGCACCGCCCGGTAGTCGTATCCGTCCTGCTCGAAACCGGGCGCTTCCCATGCGAGGGCGACCCGCTGCCCTTGCGCCAGGGAACGGAACCCCTCCATCTCGACAGCGCTGAAATGACCCCAGCAGCCGCCCGGGGTGTCGGGGCAGTCGAGCACGCCCCAGCCTTCCTCGTCGTGCCACTCGCGTACCGTCGCAGTCACCATGAGCGGGACCCTACCCAGGCTCCGCCTCCTGTGCCTCGACGAGCCGGGCGAGGTTGGCCAGCGCCATCCGCGTACCGGTCTCATTGTCGGCGGCGGGCACGGCATCCGGAATTCCTTCATGTACGACGAGGACATCCGTGCCGCCGCCGTCCGCGTCGGTGAGTGTGGTCGTCATCGTCATCGTGGCGCGCAGCGCGGCATTCGCGGTCTCGAACTCGAACACCTCGACCACCTGCTCGTCCGGTACGAGCTTCGCGAAGTGGCCGTGGTACGTGTCGGTGTGCGGAGCCGACTTGCCGGTGCCGACCGGTTCGTCGTAGGTGAGCGAGATACGGAACGCCCCGCCTTCGCGGGCGTCGAATGTGTGCACATGGCTGCTCATACCGGTCGGCACCCGCCATTTCGCGAGGGCGTCCGCGTCCATAAGCGCCCGGTAGACGACCGAACGCGAGGCATTCACATGTAGGGAGACCCGCGTGGAGTACATGACGCCAACATAGCGTCGACCAGGAGCGGTAAGTAGGGTCGGACCTCATCTGTCTGATCTCTTCCCGAGGCGGCCCCGTGGGCGACACGTACTCACCGATACCTGAACTGAATCTGCTCAAAGAGTTTGATGATGAGTGCACGGACTTCTACTCGCCAGGGTTCGAACTGCGGGAGTACGGCAAAGGGTTCTGGCTGGATTCGGAGAACTCGGAGTTCGATGACCGAGTGATTCCCTTCGCCCAAGCCACCACGTCCGGTTCCCTTTACGCGCTGTGGCGGTCCGACGACCGGGCGGACCTCGCCACGCTGCCCGTCCTCTTCCTCGGTGACGAGGGGGATCTCTACGTCGTCGCGCACAATCTGCGGGATCTGTTCTGGGATCTCCTCGACGAAGAGTTCGACGGCCCCGCTCCCACCCGCCAGACGTACCTCGACACCCGCCATGCGTACCTCACCTGGTTGAAGCGGAAATTCGGGCCCACAGCGCCCACGTTTGAGCGGAGCCCCATGGAGGAGCACGGCTGGCGGTTCGTGGACTGGCTGCTGAGCGTGGGGGAGGAGGACGCCGCTGATGTGGTGATCGAGAATCTCGACCTTTTCGAGGTGCCGCGCCCCTCGTGATCGGTGACCGGACGGCGCTGCGACCGACATGAGTCGTCGGTCGCAGCGCCTTGCTGTGCTTGGCGTGCACCTTATGCGCGCATTGCTCCCTTTGGTGGGGTCGATGGCTCCGTCCATCGAAGGCGAGATTGAAAAAGTTAAGGTTCTCGCGTTATGAACTTAAAAAACTCAAGGCGCAAATGAATGGTAGGCGCGTCACCGAGAGCAAGGGAGCCGAGGGTGGACTGGCAGGAGCTGACGGACCTGACGCGCGGACGGCCGTTCGTGGTCGAGCGGGTCCGCCTCGCCGACAGCGGTGTCGTGGTCGAGGGGCAGTTCGAGCCGCCGCAGCTGGCTCCCCGAGGCGGTCGGCAACGCGGCCATGCCGCTGATCCTCCTGCCGCTCATCTCGAGCGCCTTCATCCCGGCCGACACGATGCCCGGCTGGTTCCAGCCGATCGCCGAGTACCAGCCGTTCACCCCCGCCATCGAGACCCTGCGCGGGCTGCTGCTGGGCACCGAGATCGGCCACAACGGATGGCTGGCCGTCGCCTGGTGCGTGGGGCTGACCGTGCTCGGCTACTTCTGGCCCATGTCGCTGTTCAACCGCGACCCGAAGTAGTGGGAGAGGGACCGGTCAGCAGCTCGTCCCACTTCAGCTCCCACTTCAGCTCCTACTCCAGGGCGGCGTACTCCGACACCGCGTCGGCGTACGCCGCCCGGGGCTTGCGCGGCCTATTGGCCCTTCTCGGCGATCATGTTGAGCAGGCCGTGGGCTGTGTTGTTGTCGGAGTCGATCCCCTGCATCTCGGCACCTTCAAAGGTGGCGACCTCGGCGCTGCGGGGGAACATGGCCTGCTCGTACTCGGTGAGCGCGGCCTCGATGTCGTCGGGGTGCGCGGCGAGGGCCTTGCCGAGTTCGGCGCCGTCGAGCATGGCCAGGTTGGCGCCTTCGCCGTTCGGGGCCTGGAGGTGGGCGGCGTCGCCGAGCAGGGTCACCCCCGGCACCCGGTCCCACCTGAGCTCGGCCGGCAGGGCGTGGAAGGAGCGCAGAACCGGCGCGGTGTCGCCGTCGGTGATCAGCGAGGTGAGTTCCGGTGCCCAGCCGTCGAACTCGGCCGCGATGCGCGTGGTCACCGCGGCGGCATCGGTGAAGTCGACGGCGGCGAACCAGTCCTGCGGCCTGCTGAGCATCACGTAGATGTGCAGCGTGTCGCCGCTCTCCCGGTGGGCGAAGAGCTCCCTGCCCGGCGAGGGCGCCATCATCGACCCGCCGCCGACCGTCTTCGCGGCGACGGGGTGCCGGGTGTCGGCCTCGTACAGATAGGTCTCGACGCACGACGTACCGGTGTACTCGGGTGTGGCGGTGGAGAGCAGCGGCCGCACCCGTGACCACGCGCCGTCCGCACCGACCAGCAGGCCGGTGACGGTGGTGGTGCCGTCGGCGAACGTGACCTCGTAGCGGGCATCGCCGAGGGCACGGGTGCCGCTCACCTTGTGCCCCCATCGGACGGTGCCGGCCGGAAGCGAGTCGAGCAGTATCCGTCGCAGCTCGCCACGCTGCACCTCGGGGCGGCCGCCCGTGCCGTCGTCGGCCTCCTCGAACACGACGGTCCCGTCCAGGTCGATGACCCGCATCGCCTGGCGGCCCTCCAGGATGATGGAGCGGAACTCGTCCATCAGGCCGGCCGCCTCGAGGGCGAGCTGACCGTTGTAGTCGTGGATGTCGAGCATTCCGCCCTGCGCGCGCGCCGACGGGGAGGTCTCGGCCTCGTAGACCGTGGCCGGGATGCCGTGGACGTGCAGGACGCGGGCCAGCGTGAGGCCGCCGAGTCCGGCGCCGGTGATCGTGACTGGTGTGCGCATGATGACTCCTCGGGATCGGGCCGCCCGGTGAGTTCCGGCCGGCCGTCTCCGGAAAGGTGCCGGACCCCGCCGACGAGCTGCCGACACCCGGCCGACGGCCCCCGATGCGTCACCGACACGCGTAGGCCGTCAGCAGGCGTTCGGTGTCGGTCATCTGGTTCAGCCAGCCGTCGCGGACCACGTCGATCGGCATCGGCGCCTTCGCGGAGAAGACCCGCGTCGCCGCCGGCCAGTGCACCAAGGTCGACCCCTCCGTCGCACCCCAGGTGGCCGGACTGATCGGCTGCGGAGTCATGGTCGGCATCGGCGCGTCCATCAACACCGGCAACGTCGGCCGCGGCGAACCGTCGCCGTCATCGGCTGCGGCGGGGTCGGCGCCGCCGCGATCCGAGACCTCACTGCCGGCTTCGGCGCCGACGTCGTCATCGAAGCAGTCGGCTGCCCCGAGGCCTACCGTCAAGCCTTCTACGCCCGCGACCTCGCCGGCACGGTCGTCCTGGTCGGCGTGCCCACCCCGGAGATGAAGCTCGAACTGTCCCTCCTGGACGTCTTCGGCCGGGGCGGATCCCTGAAGTCCTCCTGGTACGGCGACTGCCTCCCGTCCCGGGACTTCCCGATGCTGATCGATCTGCGAGCGCGTTCGACCGGATGCACGAGGGCGACGTACGGATCGCCGTAGTCGGCCGGGACCCCAATGGAGTACCCGACTCATCGCCGCCTCTTGCAGCAGGGTGATCAAGGTCGGCACGTATTGCTGCTCACCCGCGGCGTGGTCAAGGTCGTCGCCAGTTCGGAGAGCGGTTACGAGATGCTGCTCGCCGTCCGGGTGGCTGGTGACAGCCAGGCAGCAGTGACACATCAGGGCGTGGGCGCCGGCAATGCGGCCTCCCACGCAAACCCGTCCGGGTCGGTGAAAGGCCCGGCATCGCCGCCGATCACGAGCCGGTGCGATCCGGTGCCATCGGGGGAGACGCCGGCGTCCTTGGCAAGGGCGCGGCGCTTGTACAGCCCGAGCTTGACGGGACTCGACCCGGTGTCGAACTCGACGTACTTGGAGCCGAAGCTCTTCGCTACGGCAAGGCCTTGCTCGACGTAGAACCGCTTGCTCGCGGTCACGTCTGCGACTCCCAGCAGGAGCACGATCTCGTCGATCTGGCGGGTGGCAGGGCCGGTGTCCTTCTTCGCCGAGGTGGCGACCTTCCAGATCGTCCCGTCCGGGGCCTGCACGACGCCGCCGTAGCCCCAGAGTGACTTCGCGGCAGGCTTCAGCGACGTGGCGCCGGCGTCGAGGGCGGAGTCGATGAGGCTGTTGACGGTGGCCGGCTGGGACACCGTGAGCGAGAGCGTGAACCCGCGGAAGCCGGTTGTGGGTGCCTGCGCGGACCGCAGGCGAATCTGCGTGTCCAAGCCGAAGGCGGTGGTGTAGAAGCGGTTGGCGGCCGTGGGGTCGGCCACGTCGAGGGTGACGGATTCGATGGATGCCATGGCCATCACGCTAGATGCGCCACGGTGACCGGTGCTTCTTCATTCCTGATCGGTTGTGTCACGCGGCGAGCGCCAGGCCGAAGGCAATCTCAGGCCGGTCGGCATGGGTGATCCTCTCGGCGGGAGCAGCCCGGTCGGCGCGACACCCTCCGCGGCAGAGAAGTCGACCCTGCCACCGCTGAACTTCGCGTGGTCGAAGTCGACCGTGCCGCCCGAGAACACCGCGCCAGGGAAGCTGACAACGCCGCTGGAGAACTCCGCTCCGGAGAAGTCGACCGCGCCTCCGGAGAACACCGCGTCGTAGAAGTCTCCGCCGTCGAAAGCGACGGCGGTGAAGTCGAGGTCATGGCCGCGCCAGGAGTGGGTATCCCCGGTCGGCAGGCGGAGGTGGTCGCGGACGAGGCGGACGACCGTGTGCCGGACTTCCCGCATGCCCAGGTACGTATGCCGGGCCTCCGTGTCGCCCTGCGGGAGGTCGGCCTCCGCGGTATACGGAAGGCGGAGGTAGGCGCACAGGACGTCGATGCACGTCTGGCGCAGCTGGCGGGTGGGGGCATCGTCGGCGAGACTCGCCAGGGCGTGGACGCCGCCGAGGCGCACGGCGGCGGATTCGCCGTTCAGCCCGGCGCCAGGGGAGATGTCTCACACACTGACAAGACCGGTTAGGTGGACGGCTGGTTGCGGCTGCTTTCGGACGCGGACGGGGCGGCGTACGCCGACGCGGTGTCGGAGTACGCCGCCCTGGAGCGGGACGGGCTGCGGGAGGCGGCCCGTGCGGTCGTTGTTCCGGCTATTTCGGGTCGCGGTT
Source organism: Streptomyces sp. LZ34 (assembly GCF_053890475.1). Lineage (NCBI taxonomy): Bacteria > Bacillati > Actinomycetota > Actinomycetes > Kitasatosporales > Streptomycetaceae > Streptomyces > Streptomyces sp. LZ34. The sequence continues at coordinate 5,520,731 of NZ_CM132680.1, read as the reverse complement.
GAACACTGCCTTGGACCAGTGGTAGCCGAGCACGGTCAGGCCCAGGCACCAGGCGATGGTGATCCAGCCGTTGTTGCCGATCTCGGTGCCGAGGAGCAGGCCGCGCAGGGTTTCGATGGCGGGGGTGAAGGGCTGGTATTCGGCGATGGGCTGGAACCAGCGGGGCATCGCGTCGACCGGGACGAAGGTGCTGGAGATGAGGGGGAGGAAGATCAGTGGCATGGCGTTGTTGCTGGCGGCCTCGGGGTTGGGGCTGGACAGGCCCATTCCGACGGCGATCCAGGTGAGTGCCAGGGCGAAGAGCGCGATCAGCCCGAATGCCGCGATCCATTCCAGGGGTGTGGCGTTGGTGGAGCGGAAGCCGATGGCCAGGGCGACGGCGCCGACGAGGATGATGCTCATGATCGACTGGAGGACGCTGCCGATGACGTGTCCGATGAGTATGGATCCGCGGTGGATGGCCATGGTGCGGAAGCGGGCGATGATGCCTTCGGTCATGTCCATGGAGACGGATACGGCGGTGCCGATGGTGGTGCTGCCGATGGTCATCAGCAGGAGGCCGGGGACGAGGTAGGCGAGGTACTGGGAGCGGTCGGCGCCGCCGCTCATGCCGGCGCTCATGGTGTCGCCGAAGATGTAGACGAAGAGCAGCAGGAGTATGACGGGTGTGAGCAGCAGGTTGAGGGTCATGGAGGGGTAGCGCCGGGCGTGCAGGAGGTTGCGGCGCAGCATGGTGTTCGAGTCGCGTAGGGCGAGGGAGAGGGTGTTCATCGGGCTGTCTCCTTGGGCTGGTTGGGCTGGTTGGTGTTGCTGGTGAGGGCGAAGAACACGTCGTCGAGGTCGGGGGTGTGGACGGTGAGTTCGTCGGCTTCGATGCCGGTGGAGTCCAGCCGGTCGAGGATGGAGCGCAGTTCGCGTTGGCTGCCGTCGCTGGGGATCTGGAGTGCGAGTGCTTCGTCGTTGCGGGTGGCTTCGTGCAGGGCGTGGGCGGCGGAGTGGTAGGTGGCCGGGTTGGTGAAGCGGAGTCGGATGTGTCCGCCGGGGATGAGTCGTTTGAGTTCGTCGGCGGTGCCTTCGGCGGCGATTTTGCCGTTGTTGAGGAGGGCGATGCGGTCGGCGAGTTGGTCGGCTTCGTCGAGGTATTGGGTGGTGAGGAAGACGGTGACGCCGTCGGAGACCAGTTCGCGGATGATCTGCCACATGTTGTGGCGGGAGCGGGGGTCGAGGCCGGTGGTGGGTTCGTCGAGGAAGATGATGCGGGGGTTGCCGACCAGGGTCATGGCGATGTCGAGGCGGCGTTTCATGCCGCCGGAGTAGGTGGAGGCGGGTTTCTTCGCGGCTTCGGTGAGGTCGAAGCGCGCCAGCAGTTCGGCGGCGACTCGACGTCCTTCGCGCTGGGGGAGGTGGTGCAGGTCGGCCATGAGGAGCATGTTCTCCTCGCCGGTGATCAGGCCGTCGACGGCGGAGAACTGCCCGGTGACACCGATCGCCGCGCGCACCTTGTGTGGTGATGTGGTGATGTCGTGGCCTGCGACCTGGGCCTGTCCGCTGTCGGCGGTGATGAGTGTGGACAGGATGTTCACGGCGGTGGTTTTGCCGGCGCCGTTCGGGCCGAGCAGCGCGAACACCGAGCCGGCTGGGATGTGCAGGTCGATGCCGTCCAGGACGGTCTTGTCGCCGTACGACTTGCGCAGATCAGTGGTGGAGACGGCGGCCGGCGACGCGTGACCGTCGCCGCGCCTGGACGTGGGCATGACAGAGGAAGGCATGGGGCTCTCCGCTCGAAGGCTGAGGTGAGTGGGGGACGGGGTCGGTTGAGGGTGTGGTGCTCAGGCCTTGGCGCGGCGGACGTCGATGTTGCCGTACCGGGTGCGGGCGCGGACCTTGACGGTGTCCTCGGCCTTCTCCGGGGCCTCGGACCCGATGAGCGCGTTGCGCACCTGCCCGGAGCCCGAGCTGACGTCGAGCCAGGCGGCCGTGCCCTTACGGACGCCGACCTCGATGGCGCCGTAGGAGGTCTGCAACTGGACCTTGCCGCAGGACACTTCGCCCACACGCAGGGTGCCGTGGGCGGTGGTGGCGTCGACCGAGGCCTCGGCGCGCCGGATGTCGATGTCGCCGTTGGCGCCGCTCACCCGCAGCTCGCCGGTCGCGGCGCCGACGGTCGTGGTGCCGTGCGAGTTCTTCAGGACGGCGGGGCCGTCGACGAGGCCGACGCGCAGGCTGCCGGAGCTGGTGCTGATCTCGGCCATGCCCTCGACCCGGTCCACGGTGATCGAGCCGTGCGACGCGGTCAGCCGCAGCGGGCCGGTCGTGTCGAGGCGGACGTCGCCGGACGAGGTCTTCACGCGGACCTCGCCGAGCCGGCCCTCGCCGAGCACCTGGGCCCAGGCGCCGGTCATGTCGACGCGCGAGCCCGTGGGCAGTTCGACCGTCACATCGACGGTGCCGGTGCGGCCGAACAGATAGCGCTGCTTGGGCGTCCTGACGGTCAGTACGCCGCTCGCGTAGGTGACCTCGGTCTGGTCGGCCGCGCGGACGTCCTGGTCCTTCTTCGGGTCGCGGGGCCGCACCTCGACGACGGTGTCGAGGCGGTCGCCCGCGGTGAACTGGATGGAACCGGCCTCCACGTGCGCCGTGGCCGAGATCGGTTCGGGGGTGTCGAAAGAAGGCATGGCTGTCCTGTCCTCTTGAGTCTTTGGGACGTCCCCGCTGGTGGGACGTGGTGTGGGTGAAGTGGCGTGGGTGAAGTGGTGTGCGTGAAGTGGCGTGGGCCGGGGCGCGGCTAGCGCGCCCAGCCCGTGATGCTCTGTTCGATGGTCTGGGTCTTCTCTGCCGTACGCGGCCGGTTGCCGCCGTCGACCGCGGCCGACACGGCGCGCACCAGCCAGGCGTTGACCGACAGGCCCTCGCGACTCGCGGCCTCCTCGGCGCGGGCCTTGAGGTGGGTCGGCAGACGCAGGTTGACGCGGGAGGTGCCGCCCTCGTCGCCGTCGGCCGGGGCCGGGGTCTTGAACGGTCCGACGGGCGCGGCCGGCTCCAGGGGGGCGCCGCCATCGGTGGGCGGCGGTGTCACCACGAAGTCGGGGTCCAGCCCGCGCAGCCGTACGCCGACCGAGCCGGGGGCGAGCTCGCGGGTGACCTCGTCCATCGCGGCGGAGAGCATATTGAGCATGGTCAGACGGGTCGCCGACTCCAGAGGAGCGGTGAGCCGCTCGGCCAGCTCGCGGGCATCATCCCCGCCGGCTTCGGCGGCCACCGCGAGTTCGCGGCGGAGGGTGTCGACATACGGGGTGAGGTCCATGGCGTCATCATGGCAGCATCGTGGCGCCATTCGCAAGCCTGAATGGCACCTTGTGTGGGGTGGGTTTCGCGGAGACCATCTGACCTGCGGAAATGCGAGGAGAGCGCCCCGGGTCATGGTGGTGCCCTACGTGCCCACGTGGTTTTGGGGGCACGGAATGGCGGCGGGAGATACCGGGTGGCGCCAAGCGGTGCCACCCGGTGTCATGTGACGCCATGTGCTGCGTCTGACCGCTCCGCGGTCACCTGGCTGACCGTCGACGACGGCGGCTTCGGCATCGGGCGAACGGCTGGTTACGCAACAATGACATTCGGGCGTGCAACCGGAGACCTGGCTTCCGAGTCGGACTGTGCGGGGGTGCGGCGCGCGGCGCGTGCCGTGTTGAACTCGACTACCTCGAAAGGCAGTTGTATGTCCCGAGCAGGACGCAGGATCCGTACCGCACGGCTGGGTTCGCCCCTGGCCGCCGCGGTGCTGCTCGCCGGAGGGCTCAGCGCATGGGCCCTCACCGGAGCCCCGGCCCAGGCCGCCCCCGCGTCGGTGGACGTCCAGGACGACTTCAACGGCGACGGCTACGCCGACCTCGTCATCGGGGCGCCGAACGCCACGGTGTCCGACAAGGCGAAAGCCGGCTATGTGGCCATCACGTACGGCTCGGCGAGCGGGCTGTCCACCGCCAACAAGAAGATCGTGAGCCGGTCGACCAGCGGGATACCCGGCTCCGCGACCGCCAGCGAGCGCTTCGGGCTGACCTTCACCAAGGGCGACCTGGACGGCGACGGCTACGGCGACCTCGTGATCGCGGGCGGCCCCGCGGGCTCCGTCGTGCTGTGGGGCTCCGCCTCCGGGCTCACCGGCGGCACGAACCTCGCCGGGTACGGGCAGGCCCCGCAGGCCGGTGACTTCGACGGGGACGGCAAGACCGACCTCGCGCTGTTCGCCCACAGCACCGTCGCGGGTGACGACCCGCAGAGCGCCAAGGCCGCTCTGTGGAAGGGCCCGATCTCCCGGACCGGCACGCCCGCCGCCGTGCTCAACATCCTCGACAAGTCCGAGTGGTGGGGCTACGACGAGGACGACGCCTCCTGCGCCACGGGCGGTGGCTGCGAGGAGGACGGTGACTCGATCACCGGGCCCATCGTCAACGGCCATGTCGGCGACATCAACGGCGACGGCAATGACGACATCGTCCAGTGGCACTACACCGGTGACGGAACCTGGGGCAACCGGCTGCTGTTCGGTGGCGCGTCGGGCTTCACCAGGTCCTCGGCCCCCGGCGACAACACCACGGGCAACGTCTCGGGCACCGGCGTGGGCGACGTGAACGGCGACGGCTTCGACGACGTGGTGGTCGGCGTCGACGGCTGGAGCGACAAGGTCCGCGTCGCCTACGGCTCGGCCTCCGGCCTGTCCGACGCGAACACGAAGTCGTTCGACCAGGACCTGCCCGGCCTCTACGGCGCGGAGGAGGAGGGCGACGGCCTCGGCACGGCGGTCTCCGTGGACGACGTGAACGGCGACGGCTACGCCGACATCGCCCTCGGCATCCCCGGCGAGGACTTCAGCGGCCTCACCGACGCCGGTTCGTTCGCCCTGGTGCCCGGCAGCGCCTCCGGCTTCACCGGTACCGGCAGCCAGGTCTTCCACCAGAACACCGACGGGGTGCCCGGAGTGGCCGAGTCGGGCGACAGGTTCGGCGCCACCACCGCGCTCCTCGACGTCAACGGAGACGGCCGCCGCGACATCGCCGTCGCCTCCACCGCCGAGAACGGCGACAACGGCGCGGTCTGGCTGTTGCGCGGCACGTCCAACGGTCTGACCACGACGTCCGCCCTCGCCTTCGGCCCCGGCGACCTGTCCGCGCCCGCCACGGACGCGCTGTTCGGGGACAGCCTGCGCTGACCGGCCGGAGTGACGGTACGGCCGTACGGCCGGCCGGCCTCACGCACGTGGCCCCTGGCTTCCCGCCAGGGGCCACGGCTGCTAGCGCCCCCGCTTGACCCACTCACTGCCGCCCAGCTTGTAGTCGTAGCCGGGGCGGCCGGCGTTGGCGCTGATGCGGAACGGGGTGCCCTTGTTGTCGATGTGCACGGTGCCGTGGCGGTTGCCGCTGGACCAGTCCAGGGCGAGGTCCCAGCGGACATCGTGCCCCCTGGTGCGGGTGGTGACGTAGAAGACCTCCGGGTCGGACTCACTGACCTTGTACGGGAAGTCGCGCTGGCCGTTCTTGAGGGTGATGGTGGGGCTGCCGTCGTCGAGGTCGACGTCGAACGACTCGGGTTTGAGAACGGCGCCGCCGCCGCCGCAGCCGACGCCCATCGCGTAGTCGTTCCAGGCGAGCGGGGCGCCCTTCGCGGTGACGCGTACATGCAGCGCCTCCAGGACGACGGTGTCCTTCCCGGTGCCCTGCACGGAGAGGGCGATGCGCTGATTCCCCGTGGGGACCGCGCCGTACGCGGCGGCCCAGCGGGGCGCGTCCTGCTCGACGGCGGGCGGGCCGACCTGTTCGGGCTCGCTGTCGACGAGGAAGTGCTGATTGCACGGGTTGTCGTAGACGTAGGGCCGGGTGGTGACCTTGACGGGTACGGCGTCGGCGCGCTCGGTGGTGACCCCGCCGGTGTGCTCGGCGGACTTCGACGCCGAGGGTTTGCCGCTCTTCGCGCGCTGGGGCGGGGACAAGGAGCCCGAGGCGGGCCGGCTTGTGTCGTCCGCCGGGCTTGAGTCGTCCGCCGGGAGGGTGACGCTGGACACGGTGGTGTCCCCGGCGGGCTTCAGTTCGTCGTCTTCGGAGAGAATCGCGGTGAGCGCGACGGTTGCCAGAGCGGCGGCCGCGGCGACGGAGGCGATGAGCGTGGTCTGGCGCCGGCGGGAGCGCGCGGGGGCGGACGGCGCGGCGCCGCTGACGACTGGTTCGTTATTTGCGCCTGGTTTGCGGGGTTCGCTGCCGGTGGATGCCGGCGCCGTACGCTCCGGTCCCGCCCCGTCCGGCCCCGTTCCCTCCGGCTCTGCTCCGTCCGGCCCCGTTCCCTCCGGACTCGGCCCCCTGCGCGCCCGCGCCGCATCCGCCAGAATCCATCTCCGGTGCAGCTCGACCAGCTCCTCGCCGGTCGCCCGGCACACCCGGCCGAGCCGCTCAACCGGCGCGTAGTCGGCCGGCACCGCACGGCCGTTGCAGTAACGGTGCAGCGTCGAGGTGCTCATGTCCAGCCGCTTGGCGAGTGCCCCGTAGCTCAGCCCCGAGCGTTCCTTGAGCCTCCGCAGCAGCTCCGCGAACGCTTCCGCGTCTTCGGTGGGCCCGGTCGCTCCGGTGGTCCCTATCGGCCCTGACACCGTTCCTCCCCATGTTCCGCGTGGCCCCCCGCATCCCATTCCCGCATTCCAGGCTCCTTGCAACTCTCCTGGTCAAAGCCCGTTTTCGCGTCCCAGCGTATCCAATCGCCCGCCTTTCGTAGCGGCTGGGACGGATCACCCCACACACTCCGGTCATCCAAGCACGACCCACTGCACCACAGGAGGGCACCACCCACATGTCCAGTGTCCGGGGCACCCGCACCCGCCTGCTGACCGCCACCGCGGCGGTCGCGATCGCCGCTCTCTCCCTGACCGCGTGCGGCGACCGATCGGGCGAGCATGACGAGGGCTCGTCGGCGGGTGGCTCCTCGACCGGCTCGTTCTCCGGTAAGAACGCGCAGTCTGGCGGCGTCGGTTCGGGGCAGGACGGGGACGCGCCCACGGGGAAGGACTCCGCGGCGGGAGGGAACGGCAAGACGGGCACCGGCGACTCCGGCGCGAGTGGCAACAAGGCCATCACCTGCAAGGGCTCCAACACCAAGACGGTCGCGGCTCCCGTGAACAAGCCCGTGAACCACATGCTGCTCACGGTCATCAACACCGGCAACGCCCCCTGCCACCTCTACGGTTACCCGGCCGCCCGGTTCGGCGAGGCCCAGTCGGTGCCGCCGGTCAACCGGGACTCCAAGCCGCAGGTCGTCGTCACGCTCGCCCCGGGCGAGCCCGGCTACGCCGCCGTGAACCTGTCGGCCACCGACGGCAGCGGCAAGAAAGGCCACACCGTGAAATCCCTCACCGTCACCTTCCAGGACCGCGCCGGAGAGGACACCTCCTCGGTCGCCCACCCGGCTCTGCCCGTAGAGGGCATCTACGTCGACGACTCCCTCTACGTCACGTACTGGCAGCAGTCGATGGGCGACGCCCTCAGCTGGTAACACCACCGCCGGCCGCGCACCAGCGCGCATCGGCTCACTTGGCGACGTCATGCCGCTTGCGAACGGAGAGGGAGAAGGGTTGATGACTGCAATGGCGACGGAGAGGCGTCCTGCGGGAGGGATGAGCGAGCGGCGGCGTACGCGGCTGCGGCTGGAGATCTCCCGGGAGGCGGCGCGCCTGTTCTGGAAGCAGGGCGTGGCCGCGACCAGCGGCGACCAGATCGCCGATGCGGTGGGGTTGTCCACGCGCACCATCTGGCGGCACTTCCGCAGCAAGGAAGCCTGCGCCGAACCGATCGTCATGCAGGGCGTCGTCACCTTGATGAGCGTGCTGCACAGCTGGCCGAAGGACAGTTCCCTCGAAGACCACCTGGCGGGGGAACTGGTCCGGCTCCAGCACGAGACGCCGCCGGTCGATCTGGCCGACGAGATGCTGGCGATGAAGATGATCCGGCTCGCCGACACCGAACCGGCGCTGCGCACGGCCTGGCTGATGGCCTGCGACCAGACCGAACAGCAGATGCGCGTGATCATCGGCGACCGGCTGGGGAGCCCGGTCAGTGATCTGGAGGTGCGGCTGCACGCCGCGGCCGCCGCCGCGGTGGTGCGGGTGCTGGACGAGCAGATCGGCGTCGCCTTCCTTGCCGGCGCCGGCCCCGGCGCCACGGAACTGTCCGACATGAAGGCTGTCGCCGGGCGGTTCGCCCATGCGATCCGCGCGGCCACCGGCGGGGCCGTCGGCGACCCCATCGCCTGACCAAGCAGGGATGATTCCGAGCAATTTCGGACGACTTGAGAAGGAAGGGGTGGGCTGTATGCCCGCCACCGCGTATGAGATCCCGCAACTCACCGTCGAGGACTTCCTCGGCACGCCTGTCCGCACCGGCGCCTCGATCTCGCCCGACGGCACCAGAATCGCCTACCTGGCACCGTGGCGGAACCGGCTGAACGTATGGGTGACAGGCATCGGCACGGGCGAGCATCCGCGCTGCGTCACCACGGATGCCCGCCGCAGCGTGCGCGCCTACCACTGGACGGACGATCCGCGCTGGCTGCTGTACGAGCAGGACCGCGACGGGGACGAGAACTGGCACATCTACCGAGTCGACCTGGAGAACCCGGATGCCGAGGCGGTCGACCTCACCCCCTTCCCCGGGGCCCGGGCCATGGGTCTTGAGATGCCCGCCTCCTGGCCGGGGAAGGCGATCCTGAGGCTGAACGGCAGAGAACCCGCGGAGTTCGACCTCTACGAACTCGACATCGCCACGGGCGAGCTGACGGTGCTGGCCAAGAACCCCGGCCTGGTCGGCGACTTGATCTGCACGCCCGACCGCGAGGTGTACGTCTCTGCCCTCACGCCCGACGGCCACATCGAGCTGTCGCAGTGGGACGTCAGGACGGGGACACCGCGTCCGGTCAGGACGTTCGACGGTGCCGACTACCCGATGGGCATCCAGCCGTTCCAGCTCACCCCGGACGGCACCGGCGCGTGGATCGGCTCCAGCCGGGGCAGCGACCGGACCCGGCTGGTGCGGCTCGATCTGGTCACGGGTGCGGAGACCGAGGTCGACAGCCACCCGGTGTACGACCTCGACACGCGTTCCACCGTCTGCCCCGAGCTGCCGTCGCCGCTCATCCTCGACTGGTGTACCGGAGAGCTGATCGGGGTGCGCTACCTCGGCGAGCGACAGGTGATCCACCCGCTGGACCCGCACTTCGCCACCGTGCTGGAGAACCTGGAGAAGCTGTCCGACGGCGACCTGGCCGCCGTGTCGTCCGACGTGTGCGGGCAGCGCTGGGTGGCCAGCTTCACCCATGACCGGGCCCCCGGCATCACCTACTACTACAACCACTCCACGGGCGAGAGCCGGGAGCTGTTCCGGTCGTATCCGCACCTGGCCCCCGAGGTCCTCGCCCCCATGACGCCGGTCACGATCCCCGCGCGCGACGGGCTGGCCCTCCCCTCCTACCTGACGCTGCCCGTGGGGGTCGAGCCGACCGGGTTGCCGCTGGTGCTGATGGTCCACGGCGGGCCGTGGACCCGCGACGGCTGGGGGTTCCACCCCGTCGCGCAGCTGCTGGCCAACCGCGGTTACGCGGTGCTCCAGGTCAACTTCCGCGGCTCGACCGGCTACGGCAAGGCGTTCTGCGAGGCCGGCATCGGGGAGCTGGCCGGAAAGATGCACGACGACCTCGTCGACGCGGTCGACTGGGCCGTCAAGGAGGGGTTCGCCGACCGGGACCGGGCCGCGATCGTCGGCTGCTCCTACGGCGGTTACGCCGCCCTGGTCGGCGTCGCCTTCACCCCTGACATCTTCGCCGCCGCGATCGACTTCTGCGGCCCGTCGAACCTTGTCAGCTTCCTGCGCACGGTGCCGGACTCCGCGAAGCCGTACCTGCTCAACAACTGGTACCGCTACGCGGGCGACCCCGACGACCCGGAGCAGCAGGCGCGGTTGCGTGCGCGTTCGCCGATCAGCCAGGTGGACGAGATCCGTACGCCGCTGATGGTCGTTCAGGGCGGCAACGACGCCCGGGTCGTCAAGGCCGAGTCCGACCGGCTCGTCGAGGCGCTGCGGGCCCGGGGCGCCGAGGTCACGTATCTGGTGCGGGACGACGAGGGCCACGGCTTTGTGCACCCGGAGAACACCATCGACGCGTACCGCGCGGCCGACCACTTCCTCGCCCGCCACCTGGGCGGACAGCCGGACCCGCGGTAGCCGACTGCCCGCGCGGCCCGGACCGTCAGCCCGCCGTCAGTTCGCCGGTTGCCGCGTGTCCGTCGGGAGGTCGCCCGGCAGCAGCAGCCGCAGGTCTTCCAGGCCCGGTGCGGCCATCGTGCCGATCCGCCGGGCCTGCTGCGTCATCATCGCCTCCAGGATCTGGCGGGCCGTACGGGCGTTGCCGAACGAGCGGTCGCGCGGCAGCCCGGCCACGTACTGGAGCAGCGCCTCGACCGTCTCCGGTGCGCAGTCGTAACCCGAGGCCGTGGCGTGGCGGCTCATGATCTCGACCAGTTCGTCCGTGGAGTAGTGCTCGAAGTCCACCGTGCGGGAGAAGCGCGAGGCCAGGCCCGGGTTGGAGGCGAGGAAGCGGGCCATCTCCTCGGTGTAGCCCGCGACGATGACGACGACGTCGTCGCGGTGGTCCTCCATGAGCTTCAGCAGCGTGTCGACGGCCTCGCGGCCGAAGTCGGAGCCGGCGCCCTCGGGGGTGAGGGTGTACGCCTCGTCGATGAACAGCACCCCGCCCAGGGCGCGTTCGAAGACCTCCTTGGTGAGCTGCGCGGTGTGGCCCACGTAGCGGCCGACCAGGTCGGCGCGGGCCACCTCCACCAGCTGGCCGGTGGCCAGCACGCCCAGGGAGAGCAGCAGATCGGCGTAGAGCCGGGCCACGGTGGTCTTGCCGGTGCCGGGCGGGCCCGAGAAGACCAGGTGGTGGCTGATTTTCGGGGTGGGCAGGCCGACGGCCTGCCGCTGCTTGGTGGCCGACAGCAGGTTGACCAGGTCGGTGACCTCGCGTTTGACGGCCTGGAGACCGATCATGGCGTCGAGGTCGGCGAGCAGTTCCTCGGAGCTGCGGCCGCCGCCCGCGCCCGCCGCGTCCGCCGACTCGTCCGCGACGTCCTCGGGCAGCAGCAGGGTGAGGTCGGCCTCGGCGGGGTTGGCCATGGAGCCGAGCCGAAACGCCTGCCGGTCGACCATCTCCTCGAAGACCTGGCGGGCCGCGCGGCCGTTGCCGAACGTGGCGTCGCGCGGCATCCGCTCGTAGTGCCGGGCGAGGGCGTCCAGGGTGCTCGGGGCCAGCTCGTAGCGGTGCGCCGCGCACATGGACTCGGTGATGGTCACCAGCTCCTCCACCGAGTAGTTGGCGAACTCGATGGTGCGGGTGAAGCGGGAGGCCAGGCCCGGGTTGGAGGCGAGGAACGAGCTCATCTCGTCGGTGTATCCGGCGGCGATGACGACGACCTCGTCGCGGTGGTCCTCCATCAGCTTCAGCACCGTGTCGATGGCCTCCTTGCCGAAGTCGGCACCGGAGCCCCTGCTGTCGGACAGCAGCGTGTACGCCTCGTCGATGAACAGCACGCCGCCGAGCGCCTCGTTGAACGCCTCGGTGGTCTTGATGGCCGTACCGCCGATGATCTGGGCGACCAGATCGGCGCGGGAGACCTCTACCAGATGCCCGGAGCGCAGCACGCCGAGCTCGGCGAGGATGCCGCCGTAGAGCCGGGCCACGGTGGTCTTGCCGGTGCCGGGCGCGCCGGAGAAGACCAGGTGGCGGCTCATCTGCGGGACGGGCATGCCGAGGCTGGCCCGGCGCTGCGCGAGCTGGTTGACGTTGACCAGGGTGCGCACCTGGTGCTTGACGTCGGCGAGGCCGATCAGCGACTCCAGCTCCGCCAGCGGGCCTTCGGGCTTCTTCTCGCCGGGGCGGGCGGCGGCCTTGCCCTCCTGGGCCAGGTCCCCGGCGGTCTCGCCCCAGGCGTCGGGGGCGGCGTTCCCGCTGCTGTTCAGGCCCTGGACGGTGAGGCGCTCGGTCGCGCGGGTCTGCTTCAGGCCCGCGCCGCGGTTGTCGCGCACGGCGCAGTCGGTGAGGGTGACCTGCTCGGAGCTGTCGACGCGGATGCCGTCGCCGGTGCTGCCGCTGATCTGGCAGGCGTCGAGCACGGCCCGGCCGCCGTTGGCGACGAGCACGCCGTGTGCCCCGGCCTCGGTCACCTGGGTGCGGTTGGCGGAGAGTTCGGCGCCGCTCTCCACGTGGAGCCCCGTGGCGGTGCCCGCGTGGATCTGGCAGTCCCGCACGGTGGCGCGGCCCCCCGTGCCGACCCAGACGGCGGCCTGGGCCGTCGAGCGCAGCACGGTGCCGGTGATCTCGGGGGCGCCGCCGTTGACGGCGCGGATGCCCGCTCCTGCGGAGCGCTCGACCGTGCAGTCCTCCAGGCGCCCTCGGCCGTCCTCGGTGACCTCCACGCCGTGGCCGCCGGGGGCGAGGAGATGGGCCTTGCGCAGCAGGGGGTTGGCCCCGGTGCGTATGGAGACGGCGACGCCGGCCGCGTCCACCACCTCCAGGCGGTCGAACTCGGCCGAGGCGTCCTCGGACAGCAGGACGGCCGCCGTCGCGTCGGCGCAGTCGCGCACGGTGGTGTCGGAGAGCAGCGGGGCGCTGGAGCCGACGACGCGGATCGCGGAGGAGGCCGCGGCGTCGAACGAGCAGTCCTGGAACGTGCCCCGGGAACGCTCGGTGACCGCGAGGCCGTTGCCCTTGGTACGCGCGGTGCCGCAGCGCAGCAGCTCCGGGTCGGCGCTCTGGGCGAGCACGATGCCGGGTCCTGTGGTGTCGCTGACGGTGACCTCTTCCAGCACCGGCCGGGCGGCGCTGGTGACGTAGACGCCGACGGAGGTGTCGTGCACGTGGGTGCGCGCCACGTGCGTGGCGCACCGGCCCTCCAGGGCGATGGCGGGCTTCTCGGTGCCGGAGATGTCGCAGTTCTCGACCCGGCCCTGCGCCTCGCCGTTGGCGAGCAGGCCGTTGCCCTTGGCGTCGCGCATCCGGCAGCCGCGCACGGTGGTCTGGGCCTGCTCGCTGAGGACGACGGCGGAGGTGCCCAGGTGCTCGATCAGGCAGTCGTCGATGACGCTGCCGGTGGGGGCGGTGTCCACGACGCCCGCGCCCTTGGGGTTGGAGACCCGGCAGCCGCGCATGGCCAGTGAGCCGTTCTCGCGGGCGAGGAGCGCCGTCCAGCCGGAGCCGACGACGGTGCAACCGTCCATGGCGACCTGGCCGCGCGGCGCGTCCACCACCGGCAGGTCCTCACTGCCGCCGCGCAGCATCAGGTCGGTGAGCATCACGGCGTCCGCGACGAGCACCACGGCGGTGCCGCGCGGCGGGCAGATCTCCACGCTGCCGCGGTCGCCGTCGGCGACGATGGTGAGCCGTGTCCTGACCGTGAGGTTCTCGCGGTAGCGGCCGGGCTTGACGCGGATGACCGCTCCCGTGCGCGCCTTCGCCAGGGCCTCGCCGATCGTCCGGAAGTTCTCCGTGTGGTCCGGGCCGACCGTGAGCAACTGCCGTGACACGCTGGGACCTCCTTGTTGTGGTGCCCGCCGCGCCTCGATGACCTGCGGGTGGGCCGCGGTTGCCGCGACCGGGCCGCTGGTGGCCCGGCCCGGCTGATGGCGCGGTCGGAACGGCACGCGCGCGTGATGAAGGCTACGGGAGTCCGGTCGTGGTCAGCCAGGGATCTATGCCGATTTCCCGGCCAGAGGGAACGCACTATCCAGGTAAACCGAACTATCAAGTTAAACGTCTCTATATGGGTAAATCGCCCACCTTGGGGTGGGCCGCCCCCGGGCCACGTATCATGCGCGCCATGCGACGTGCTCTCTCTCACCGTCATCCGGTGGCGCGGGCGGTCGCCGCCGCCGCGCTGGCCGTGGCTCCGCTCGCCACCGCCGCCACCCCCGCCGCCGCGGACCCGGGCCCGGACTCGGTGGAACTGCCCGCCGTCGCCTCCGTGCTGGCGTCCGACGACCCGTGCGCGAAGGCGTCCACCGCGAAGGCCGAGGACGCGACCTGGTCCCGGTCCACGCTCGGGCTCGGCCGGGCCTGGGAGCTGTCCCAGGGCGCCGGTGTGACCGTCGCCGTGGTCGACTCCGGTGTCGGTACGGACATCCCGGCGCTGTCCGGCCGGGTCACCGCGGTCGGCGACGCGGGCGAGGACTGCGTGGGCCACGGCAGTTTCGCCGCGGGCCTGATCGCGGCGGCGCCCGGCGAGGGCGTGGGCGTGGCGGGGGTCGCGCCCGGGGCGCGGATCCTGGCGGTGCGCGGGACGCAGACGCGTGGCGAGACCACCGCCGCGACCCTCGCGGCGGGCATCCGCACCGCGGCCGACAAGGGGGCCGACGTCATCTACGTCGGGCGGGCGCTGGCGACGGGGAAGGCCGAACTGACCAAGGCCGTGGCGTACGCGGCCGAGCACGACGCGCTGGTGGTCGCCCCGGTCGGCCCGGACTTCCTCCCCAGGGACCGGAACACGGGCAAGGCGGTCGAGCCCGCGCCCTGGTACTGGCCCGCGTCCGCACCCGGCGTGCTCTCGGTCATCGACTACGGCCCGGACGGCCGGCGCCCCGACAGCGCGCCCGCGCTGGACGGCGCGGATCTGGCGGCGCCCGGTGACGCGGTGGTCAGCGTCGGGCCCAAGGGCTCGGGCCACTACATCGGTTCGGGCTCCTCGCTCGCCGCCGCGCACGTCGCGGGGGCGGCGGCGCTGGTACGGGCCCGGTACCCGGAGATGTCCGCGGCCGAGGCCGCACGGCAGCTGACGGTGGCCGCGTATCCGTCGGAAACGCCACGGGTGGACCCGTACGCGGCGGTGAGTTCGCTGCTCACCGACAAGCAGGGCGCCACCCCGAAGCCGGCGGCCGCGCACGTCCCCCCGGCCGCCTCCCCCGAGCCGCGCCATCGCGCCCTGATCATCGCGGGTGCGGGCGGCGGCCTGCTGCTGCTGGTGGCCGCCGGGGCCGTGGTGATCCCCCGCGGCCGGGCCCGGCGCTGGCGCCCGGGGGGCGCGCGGGACCGGGAGCCCGCGGAGACCGGGGGTTCCTGAGGGCCGCTGCCCCGGTGTCCGCTTCTTTGGAATTCCAGCCCCCTTCGGGCAGTCTCTCACTCCCATACGGGCATCCTCCTCGCCCTCATGGACGGCCCACCGCGCTTTTTTCCGGTAATCGCCGGCTCGTCGCCGACCCCTTTTCGGGCAGTCCTGCAAAGGCAATCGGGCAGCCGAATGGCGGTCTCCCCTCGGCTCCGTCGCGCGTCTTTTCGTTACTATTTCGTGACGACCGTAAGCCGTCTGGGAATTGGCGAGTCGTATGCTTTTCCCGTCGCCACCCCATGGCGATGCATTCACTGAATATGTGTCACTAAGTGTCGTTGACGAAAGCTGAGGAAAACATGAACTCCTGGCGTTCTCGTGCGCTTGCCGCTCTCTCGATCGGTGCCGCGATAGTGACCATCCCGCTCACCGCGGGCTCCGCCTCCGCCGAGACCCCCCAGTACCGCTACTTCTCGACCTACAAGTCGGCCGTGGACTGCCAGACGGCCGGGAACACGCTGGCCCAGCAGGGCCGTATCACCCAGTTCAACTGCAACGGGAAGATTGTCCAGGGCCGGGAGAAGGTCTGGGACCTGTTCGTGCGCTAGCCGGCCCCTGCCGGGCGGAGGTTCGCTCCTCCCCCGAAACACCGTCGCCCTCCTGACGCGTTCGTCCCCCGGAACGCGGTCCGGGGGGCAATGGCCTTTCCAGGCTCCGCTCATGCGCACCCGCGCCCTACGCCTCGTCAACCAGCGCGGTCTGCACCTGCGTCGTCTTGCGGCGGGCGATGCGCGTGGCCCGCCCCGCCGCCAGTACCCGGCCCTTGATATTGCCGAAGAGGTAGCCCTCCGCCGGCGGGCAGGACAGCAGCAGACCGGGGGTGTTGACCTCCAGCATCCGCCGCAGCAGGCGGTCGTTGAGGCCGCGCGAGGCGCCCGCCGCGGAGCGGGCCACGACCAGGTGCAGCCCGACCTCGTAGCCGAGCGCGAGGTGCGCCAGCAGCGGGTCGAACGGCGCGTTCATCGAGTCGCCGCCCACCATGTCGTAGTCGTCGACCAGGATGAACAGCCGCGGGCCCGTCCACCAGTCGCACAGCTTCATCCGGCCCGGGGCGATGTCCGGGCCCGGCACCCGCTCCTTGACCGCCGGGGCCGCCCCGCCGATCATGTCGCGCAGCGCGTCGACGGAGACCGCGTGGCCGAGGCGGTACTCGTCGGGGATGGCCTCCACCAGGGTGCGGCGGTAGTCCACGACCATGATCCTCGCCTCGGCGGGCGTGTACCGTTCCATGATCGCCTTGGCCGTCAGCCGCAGCATGTTGGTCTTGCCGCTCTCGGTGTCGCCGACGACGATCATGTGCGGGGACTCGCTGAAGTCGTGCCACACCGTGGACAGCTCGTCCTCCTCCAGGCCGATCGGCATCCGCAGGTCGCCCTCGGGCGGCGGGAGCTGGGAGACCGGCAGCCTGGTCGGCAACATCCGCACCTGCGGGGTCCGCGGCCCCGGCCAGCTCTCCTTGACCGCCGCGACCATGCCGGCGACCCCGTCCGCCAGGTCCTCCGCGCTCTCCACGCCGTCGATGCGGGGCAGCGCGGAGAGGTAGTGCAGCATGCCGTCCCGGGTCAGACCGCGGCCGGGCAGCCGCGGCACGCCGGCCGCGCGGCGGCTGTTGATCTCGGAGTCCATCGCGTCACCCATCCGCAGCTCCAGATGGGTGGCGGCCTGGTCGCGCACGCCCGCGGACAACTCCACCCAGCGGGCGGTGGTGACGATCAGGTGGATGCCGTAGCTGAGGCCGCGGGCGGCCATCGAGTTGAACGTCTGGATGTACCGGTCGAAGTCCTGCCGCACCGTCGACCAGCCGTCGATGACCAGGAACACATCCCCGTAGGGCTGGTCCGCGAGCTCCCCGGCGGCCCGGCGGCGCCGGAAGGTGGCCATGGAGTCGATGCCGTGGTCGAGGAAGTACCGCTCGCGCGCGGCCAGCAGCGAGTTGACCTCCGCGATCGTCCGGCCCACCCGCTCGGTGTGCAGCCGCGCCGCCACCCCGGCCGTGTGCGGCAGCTCCGCCAGGCCCGCCAGCGTGCCGCCGCCGAAGTCCAGGCAGAAGAACGACACCTCGCGCGGGGTGTGGGTGAGCGCGAGCGTGGTGAGGATGGTGCGCACCAGGGTGGACTTGCCGCTCTGCGGGCCGCCCGCGATGGCCACGTGCCCGCCGACGCCCGACAGGTCGATCGTCAGCAGGTCCCGCATCTGCTCAAAGGGCTTGTCCACGATGCCGATCGGGACGGTCAGCCGCCCCCGCCCCGGCCAGCCGACGGTGGTCAGCCCCAGGTCGGGGTCGGGGGTGAGCGGCGGCAGCACCTGGTCGAGGGTCGCGGGCAGGTCCAGCGGCGGCAGCCACACCTGGTGGGCGGGCGGCCCCGCGGTGAGCAGCCGCTCCACCGCGACGGACAGCAGCGTGTCCCCCGTCTCCTCGAACTCCTCCTCGGGCTCCGGCTCGGGCAGGTCGGGCACCTGGCGCGGCACCACGTAACCGGAGGTCCACGGCACGGTCTGGCTGGCCACCCGGGCCTGGTTCGCCCCGGCCCGCCGCTCCTGGTACGGGCCGGAGACGTACGCAGCGCGGAACCGGGTCAGCGCCTCCACACCGGACTTCAGATAGCCGCTGCCGGGCCGCGGCGGCAGCTGGTAGGCGTCGGGCACGCCGAGCACGCCGCGGCTCTCCATGGCGGAGAACGTGCGCAGCCCGATGCGGTACGACAGATGGCTCTCCAGCTGGTGCATCCGGCCCTCGTCGAGCCGCTGCGAGGCGAGCAGCAGATGCACGCCCAGGCTCCGCCCGAGCCGCCCGATCATCACGAACAGGTCCATGAACTCGCGGTGCGCGGCGAGCAGCTCACTGAACTCGTCAACGACGATGAACAGGCTGGGCAGCGGCCGGAGCGGGGTGCCGGAGGCCCGCGCCTTCTCGTAGTCCAGCGCGGAGGTGTAGTTGCCCGCCGCCCGCAGCAGCTCCTGCCGCCGCATCAGCTCGCCGTGCACGGCGTCCTGCATCCGGGAGACCAGCCCCGCCTCGCCCGCCAGGTTGGTGATCACCGCCGAGGTGTGCGGCAGCTCGTCCAGGCCGAGGAAGGTCGCGCCGCCCTTGAAGTCGACCAGGACGAAGTTGAGCGTTTCGGAGGAGTTCGTCAGCGCGAGCGCCAGCACCAGGGTGCGCAGCAGCTCGCTCTTGCCGGAGCCGGTGGCGCCGATGAGCATGCCGTGCGGACCCGTGCCGCCCTGGGCGGACTCCTTGATGTCCAGCTCCAGCGGGGTGCCGTCGGCGCACACCGCGATCGGCACCCGCAGCCGGGCGGAGCCGGTGTTGCGCTGCCACAGCGTGGCCGGGTCGTGCCGGCGCAGGTCGCTGATCCCCAGCAGTGTGGTCAACTCCACATTGGCCGCCAGCGGTTCGGCGACCTCACTGCCCATACCCATCCGATACGGGGCGATCCGCTTGGCCAGCGAGGTGGCGCCCACCGGCCCGAACCGGTCGGGGCGGCCGAGTCGCGTGGGCTGCTCCTTGCGCTCCCGGTCGGTGCGGACCAGCGTGAAGTCCTGCTCGGAGACCTCGAAGCGGAGCGTGACCCGGCCGGGGCGCCAGGTCAGCGCGCCGCTCAGGTCCAGCACGACGGCGTTGCGGAAGCCAGGCCCGTCCAGCCGGTGCCCGCTGGGGACGCTCCCCCCGTCCACCACGATCACGGTGAACGGCTCCTCGCGCCCGGCCACCGCGTCCGGGTCGAAGGCCGGCCGCTCCAGGAACTCGGCGCCGAGCAGGTCCTCCAGCTCGTTGAAGGCCGAGACGCACATGCGGGCCGGGCCCGCGCCGTCGCTCTCCTGGGGGTGGAGGTTGTGCGGCAGCCACTTCACCCATTCCCAGTCCGCCCGCCGCTCGTCGGACACGCACAGCGCCACCCATATGTCGTCGGGCGCGTGGAAGGTCACCAACTGGGCGACGACGGCGCGGGTGACGGAGCGTATCCGCTCCTCGTCGCCGCGGAACAGGACCCGCGCCCAGGCCCGCAGGTAGATGGCGATGGGCTGTTCGGGCACGGTGGAGTACGCCCGGATGAAGCTGCGCAGGGCGTGCGCGGCCAGCGGTTCCAGGTCCTCCACGGGCGTGGTGGCGTTCGGCGTCAGCCGCAGGCCGAGCTTCTGCTCGCCGACGGCCACCCGGACCTCGCCGAAGTCCTCGTCCTGCGGGCGGCGTTCCCACAGCCGGGTGGTGCGCACCAGCGCCCACAGGGCCGCGGGCTCCGGGTGGCGCCAGGCCAGCGCCTTCTGCTGGTCGGCGACCGCGGAGCGCACCTTGCGCCGGATCTGCGTGAGATAGCGCAGGTAGTCGCGGCGCTCGCCCTTGAGACGCTGCTTGCGCTCACTGATCTTGCGCATCATCTGGCCGAGCATCATGGCGCCGGAGGCCAGCACCATCATGCCGACGGCCAGGTACATGAAGTGGCTTCCGGATGACCGGCTCATGCCCGGCCGCATGAACATCAGCATCATCGACACCGACATCAGCGCCATCGGCAGGTACGTCCACACCGCGGAGCTGTCGGGCACCTCCTCGGGCAGCGTGGGCGGCTCCTGGAGGTTCAACTCACCCTCGGGCATGTCCGGGCCGCGGCGGCGGGCCGGCCTGCGGAACAAGACCACACTCAACGGACGGTCTCCTTACGGGTGGTGGGCACAGGCGTTACGGGCAGTGGGCACGGACGCTATGGGCGGTGGGCCCGGGCGGTGGGTGCCGCGCGCCGGTCTCGGGGACATGGAACAGTATTGTGTGCCCAATAGAAGGTGTGTACTTTGCCAAAAGGTAAGTGCATTGCCCAGGCCCTCGGATGGAACCATGCCCTATGAATGCAGGTCCAGCCCGTATCGCCACCGTGAGAGCTTCTGCCCGGAGTTCAGCGGCATTCTGCCAATGAAGTCCAGTGCCATTCTGTCATTTAGTGACACGATGTCATTCGGCGAAATACCTGGAGGAGCGTAAGCCAGCCAGATGACCGACACCCAGGCTGCCGATCTGTGCCGACTGACCGTCCGCGCGCCCGCCAAGAGCGTCGATCTGGCGGTGCCCTCCGATGTCCCCGTGGCCGACTTGCTGCCCGCCGTCCTCGGCTACGGCGGCGAGGACCTTGACGAGGCCGGCATCGACCACGGCGGCTGGGTGCTGCAGCGCCTCGGCGCCGGGCCGATGGACGAGGAGCGCACCCTCGACTCGTACGATCTGCGCGACGGCGAGACGCTCTACCTCCGGCCGCGCACCGAGGCGCTGCCCGAGGTCCACCTCGACGACCTCGTGGCCGGCATCTCCGACACCATGCAGTCCCGCCCCTACGGCTGGACCCCCAAGGCGAGCCGGCGGCTGCTGCTCGGCCTCGCGGTGACCGTACTCACCGGCGGGCTCGTGGTGCTCGCCCTGCCCGGCGGCTCCGTGGGGGTGCGCGCCCTGTGCGCCGCCGTGACCGGACTGCTGCTGGTCGCGGGCGCGGGGTCGGCGAGCCGCGCGGTCGGCGACGCCGGAGCGGGCGCCACGCTCGGCTTCATGGCCGCGCCCTACCTGGCGTTCGCCGGATGGCTGCTGCCCGGCGGCGACCTCACCGGGGCGCACGCCAACGAGGTCGTGGGCTCCCGGCTGTTGGCGTCCTGCGTGGCGGGCGCGGGCGGCGCGATCGTCGTGCTCGCCGCGGTGGCCGCGTACGCCGCGCTCTTCCTCGGCACCGGCGTGGTCGCGGCGTTCGGCGCGATCGCCGGGACTCTCATGATCACCGCGGACCTGGCGCCGCACCATGTCGCCGGGATCATCGCCCTGGCGGCGGTGGTGCTCGGCGCGTTCGTCCCCTCGCTGTCCTTCCGGATGTCGGGGCTGCGGGTGCCACCGCTGCCGACCAACGCCCAGCAGCTACAGGAGGGCATCGACCCGCACCCGACCGCGGCGGTCGCCGGCCGCACGGCGCTCGCGGACGGCTGGATGAGTTCGCTGTACGGGGCGGTCGGCGCCACCTGCGCCGTCTGCCTCGGGGTGCTCGCCTGGTACGCCAACCTCCCGTCGGTGCTCACGGTGGTGGCGCTGTCGCTGCTGCTGATGCTGCACGCGCGGGGTCTGGGCAACGCCTGGCAGCGGCTCTCGCTGACCCTCCCCGGCGTGGGCGGGCTGCTCCTGCTGATCCTCGTCGGCGCGGAGTCGTACGCACCGGACCGCCGGCCACTGGTGGCCGCCGGACTGCTCGGCCTCACGGCGGTCATCGCCATCGTCTCCTGGACGGTACCGGGGCGGCGCCTCGTCCCGTACTGGGGACGGGCGGCCGAGATCCTGCACTACCTGATGGCGCTCAGCCTGCTGCCCCTGGTCCTGTGGGCGCTCGGCGTCTACAGCGCCCTGCGCGGGCTGATGGCGTGAGCGAGACCGGCCGAAGCGGAAGGGAGTGACCGATGCAGACGAAGCGGGATCAGGTCCAGGCGCACATGTTCGTCATGGGGCGGCTGACGTCCGCCATGCTGCGCGCGGATCCCGACGCCCCGGAGAGCCCGCAGGGCAGGACCAACCGGGCCGTGGCCATCAGCGTCCTCATCGCGATCCTGCTCTCCGCCGGGGCGTTCGTCTTCGGCCTGCTCAAACCCGGCACGAAGAGCTCCTGGCGGGACCCGGGCACGCTGGTCGTCAACAAGGAGACCGGCACCCACTACCTGTACCTGGGCGGACGGCTGCGCCCGGTGCGCAACTACACCTCGGCGCGGCTGCTCGCGGGTGACCAGATGAAGGTCATGACCATCGGGAGCAAGTCGCTGCGCGGCACCCCGCACGGCTCGCCGGTCGGCATCAGCGGCGCCCCCGACGAGCCGCCGGGCAACGACAACCTGACCGGCGACCCGTGGCAGGTGTGTTCCGGCAACACCAGTGGAGCGACCGGCACCACGGTGGCCGTGGGCGCCAAGGCCGACGGCGCGGGGCTGAAGTCCGGGCAGGGACTGCTGGTGAGCGGGCCCGACAAGGAGGACTACCTGGTGTGGCAGGGCCGCAGGCTGCGGCTCGACCAGAAGGCCAACGCCGCCGAGGCGCTCGGCTACGGCTCCACGAAGCCGGTGCCGGTCTCGGCCGCGTTCCTCAACTCCCTGCCCTCGGGCCCGGATCTGGCCCCGCCGGACGTGCCGGGCCGAGGCGGGCAGGGGCCGGAACTGGGCGGGCTCCAGACCCGGGTCGGCCAGGTCTTCAAGGTCGCCGCGCCGGGTGGCACCGCCCGCTACTACCTGCTGCGCAGGGAGGGGCTTGCCCCGCTGACCGCCACCGGCGCGGCGCTGCTCCTCGGCGATCCGGACACCCGGCAGAAGGCGTACGCGGGCGGGTCGGTGTCCGCCGCGAGCCTGGGCGCCGACGCACTGAGCGGCCATCTGGCCCCGGACACCCCGGAGGTGGAGACGGGGAAGCGGCAACCGGAGAGCCCGCCGGAGCCGGTGGACCTCGGTGCCGGACGGACACCGTGCGTCGGGGTGGAGTCCGGGAGCGACGGTACGCGGGTGAGCGTGGCCCTGATCCGTGACGTGAATCTCGGCCCGACCACGCAGGCCCCGCCGGAGGGGCTCGTCCCGGCGTGTGTGACGGTCAACCGGATCACGGTGCGGCCGGGCGGAGGCGCGCTGGTGCATGTGCTGGGCGCGGGCGGCGGCGAGGTCGGCAACACGCTTTACCTGGTGACGGACACCGGAATGAAATACCGGCTGCCCGCGGCCGATTCCCTGAAGGCGCTGGGATACAGCGAGGGCGAGGCGCAGGCCATTCCGTCCTCACTGCTGGCCATGCTGCCAACGGGTCCGGATCTGACTCCACAGGCGGCGAGCATGGGGCGGAGTAAATCCTCGGCGCCGCGGTGTGAAACGAATAAATGACAGGTTGTCATTGACGTGCATTCTTGGCACTAAGTGACGTGACTGGCTATGGGATGGGAAATCGATGTCACGTTTGTAAATTCCTGGGGGAAACGATTGCTAATGCTGTTCACTGCCTCATAGCATTGCTTGAGATGGGCTATCCGTAGGGGGCCGTCAGGCTGATGGCCCGTCGTCATTGGTCTCGCCGGCCGCCAGTGCGCCGTGCCTGGTGGCGAATAACAGCCGAAGGGACATCTCGTGTCAGAACTGACGAGGTCAGAAGAGAGTGCAACCCGCAACGGAATCTCTTCCACGGAAGAGGCGTTCGCCAACATCCAGGTCTGCCGCCAGGACGTCGAGAACACGAAGTCCAACGTGGGCGGTGCCTACGGGGGCAGCGACGGTCAGAAGTACCAGGACCTGCTGCAGTCGTGGGACGACCAGGCCGAAATCATCTCGAAGAACCTCAACGACGTCATCGACACGCTGAACGAGACGCTCCGGGCGAACAATCTGACGCAGGGTTCGCAGAGGGACGCCGTCGACCAGGAGTACGCGCAGTCGAAGGCGATTTTCGACGCGCTGCACGGCTGAGTGAAACCCCGGGTGACGGACACCCGGTTCCGTCCCGAATCCCCCCGTATCCCCTCGCAGTGAAAAGAGGTACGTGCTGTGTCAATGGACTTCTCCGACGGGCACATATACGTCGATTTCAAGGGCACCGACAACGCGGCTGAGGACATGCGGCTGCAGACTCAGAACATCGACAAGATTCTCAGCCAGCTCGAATCGGAGCTGCAGAAGTTCATCAGCAGCTGGGAAGGTGAAGACCGGGACGTCTACGTCACGAAGCAGAAGGCGTGGCACGAGGCCGTCCAGGAGATGAAGCGGCTCCTCGCGAGCCATGCGGGCCTGCTCAACGACATCGGTGACAACTACCGGACCAACCAGCGCAACCTCACGGCCAGCTGGGAAAACGTGAAGATCGGCCGCTGAGACGCGGTGCGGCACGGGCGGCTGTCTGCGCGTTGAAAAACGTGGGCGGTCGCCCGTTTCGACATAGGACATCCATAGAGAGAAACGGCCGACGAGAAGGGGCAGTGAGATGGCCAAGTCGATCCAGTTGAACAAGGAGTGGATGGAGCACTTCATCAACGTCGATGTGCACGACTTCCAGGTGGAGCTGAAAAACATCCTCAAGGATAGGGGCGATATTCCCGCGCTGGGCAGCCTGAAGAAGGAGAATCCGCATGATTTCGCGGATCCCCCCATCCCCTCGGGGACGCAGCTGCCCCTCACCATCGGCGCCATGACCGGTGATGGGGAGGAGCTGACCAACGGGGCGCACCTGCACAAGACCCTGGTGGCTCTCATCGACCAGATCGTGGGGATGATCGAGGAACAGCAGACGCTGTTCGACGACATCGAGGAGAACCTGCGGGAAACCGTCCATACGTTGCTGAAGACACAGGATGGCAACCTGGCCAAGATCGATGGCGAGAAGTTCCTCGACGGCCTCGAAGACGTGGAGGACGACCTGACTTCCGGGGGGTCGGGCTCCGGCGGGGGCGATGGCGAGAACGACGAAAACTGATGGTGAAGAATCATGACAACAAGTGAGCGGTAGTCGTCCCGGCTGAGTGCCGCAGTACCCCACACCCCCCTTCGTTCCCCCGCCCGATGGAGGCGCCGCCGTGCCGTTTTCCAAGGAAAGTGATCGTTGGCAGCAGGCGATCTACTATTTCACCGGTTACGAAGCGCCAAAGATCGACACGTTGTTTGAGGAGTGGTTCGGCAACGACGACATCCCGCTGATGAAGGTGCAACTCACCAAGCAGAAGAGCGTCACCTACGTCGATGTGGATGACCTTCAATGGCGTATCGATAACGCGGGTCGCAACATAAGCAACACAGACTTCGTGATCCCCTTCTACAAGACGGGGGACGAGGAGGAGTCCGAGGAGGAAGCGTCGGGAGACGAAGTCACCTATTACAAGGCCCGGTTCACGCTCCTGGGCAACCACAACATCGAAGACAGGCCGACCGGCGGTGTGTACGAGGGGGGCAAGAACGAGGCCAGGTACGACAACGACTTCAAGAAGTCGGACGACGGGACGGAGTGGGACACCGGCCCGCACACGCAGTACGCCTACGGAACGGGCCGGGCCCTTGAGGCTTTGCTCGATAACGACGGTGGTACGACTGGCTTCGAGTGGAACGGAATATCCGTGCCCCCCGAACGGGTCGTCGATCTGGCGTCGTTCGGCAGGGCGGCGAGCGCCTTCGATCGCGTCGCCCGGTTCTACTCCTACCGCCAGGCAGAACTGGAGGAATGGCACAAGCGGGTCGGGATGCAGGAGAACGAGGCGTGGAAGGGCACGGCAGCCGGCGTCTTCTGGCATCTCATCCACATGCTGAGCAAGCGGTACGAGGACTACGCCGACGACCTGCGCAACGGTGCGCTGTTTTCCGTACCTGGCGACGCCATCCGGATCGCAGGTGACGTGTTCAAGAAAGCGGCCCGGGGACTCCAGCAGGAATGGGCCACGTGGGAACGAAAGGATGGTAACCCGCTGAGTTTCCTCTCCGACCTGCTGTCGGAGATCACCGACCACGTGTGGGACCACAACATCACGAAAATCACCTACAAAGTACATACCCGTGCCCGGGGCGAAACGGAAACCACCTATCACGCCACCGGTAAGTTCCGCCAGGATGCCGTCGATCGCGACGACAATAACTACGGCCCGCTGAACAGTCTGGAGACCTGGAAGGCGGTCGGCCAGGAGGCGATCGCGCGGTGGAAGAAATCCGTCGAGGAAAACCTGGTCGACAACGCTGACTTCGCGCTGCGGACGGTGCACGACGCGTGGAGCCCCTCGGTATTCGATCTTGGCACGATCAAGACGTCGAGCGGGGACAGCCTGTCCAAGGAGCACGAGGAGGACGTGGCCGACAAGGAGAAGAAGGAGGCGGAGCAGAAGGAGAAGGATCAGGAGAAGAAGGAGAAGGAGTGGGAGGAGAAGCAGGAGAAGTACCAGAAGGAGCAGGAGGAGAAGGAGGAGAAGTACCGGAAGGAGCAGGAGGAGAAGGAGGAGAAGTACCGGAAGGAGCAGGAGGAGAAGGAGGAGAAGTACCGGAAGGAGCAGGAGGAGAAGGAGAAGGAGTGGGAGGAGAAGCAGGCCGAGGCCGAGGCTGAGCAGGAGCGGAAGGAGAAGGAGGCCGAGGCCAAGCAGGAGAAGTACATGCAGGAGCAGGAGGCCAAGCAGGAGCAGAAGGAGAAGGAGCAGGAACAGAAGGAGAAGGAAGCCGAAGCCAAGGCTGCGGCGAAGGAGAAGGAGCAGGAGCAGAAGCAGGCGGAGCAGGAGGCCGAGCAGGAGCAGAAGGAGAAGGAGCAGGAGGCCGAGCAGGAGCAGAAGGAGAAGGAGCAGGAGCAGAAGCAGGCGGAGCAGGAGGCCAAGCAGGAGCAGAAGGAGAAAGAGCAGGAGCAGAAGCAGGCGGAGGCCGAGAAGGAGGCTGAGCAGAAGCAGGCGGAGCAGGAGGCCAAGCAGGAGCAGAAGGAGAAAGAGGCCGAGGCCAAGCAGGAGGAGCAGCAGAAGAAGCAGGAGGAGTACCAGCAACAGCAGCAGCAGTTCCAGATCAACCAGGTGACTCAGCAGAAGGCCGAGCAGGAGCGGGCGAAGAAGGAGCAGGAGCAGAAGGAGGCGGAGCAGGAGGTCAAGCAGGAGCAGAAGGAGAAGGAGCAGGAGCAGAAGCAGGCCGAGGCGGAGAAGGAGGCTGAGCAGAAGCAGGCGGAGCAGGAGGCCAAGCAGGAGCAGAAGGAGAAGGAGCAGGAGCAGAAGCAGGCGGAGGCCGAGAAGGAGGCTGAGCAGAAGCAGGCGGAGCAGGAAGCCAAGCAGGAGCAGAAGGAGAAGGAGCAGGAGCAGAAGCAGGCCGAGGCCGAGAAGGAGGCTGAGCAGAAGCAGGCGGAGCAGGAAGCCAAGCAGGAACAGAAGGAGAAGGAGCAGGAGCAGCTTCAGAAGGAGCAGGAGAAGGAGCAGGAGCAGCTTCGGAAGGAGCAGGAGAAGGAGCGGGAGCAGCTTCAGAAGGAGCAGGAGGCCAAGCAGGAGCAGCTCCAGAAAGAGCAGAAGCAGGAGCAGGAGCAGCTCCAGAAAGAGCAGGGGCAGAAGGAGCAGAAGCAGGAGCAGCTCCAGAAGGAGCAGGAGAAGGAGCGGGAGCAGCTCCAGAAGGAGCAGGAGAAGGAGCAGGAGCAGCTTCAGAAGGAGCAGGAGAAGGAGCGGGAGCAGCTCCAGAGAGAGCAGGAGAAGGAGCAGGAGCAGCTCCAGAAGGAGCAGGGGCAGAAGGAGAAGGAGGCCGAGGCCAAGCAGGCGGAGCAGGAGAAGAAGCAGGAGCAGTACCAGAAGGAGCAACAGCAGTACCAGGAGGAGCAGCAACAGCGGCAGGAGCAGCAACAGGAAGAGCAGCAGAAGAGGGACGAGGAGTACCAGCAGCGGCAGCGGGAGTACCAGGACAAGCAGTACCAGCAGCAGCAACAACAGCAGCAATACCAGCAGGACCAGTACCAGCAGCAGCAAGAGCAGTACCAGAAACAGCAGGAGCAGGCGCTCAACCAAATTGGCGGCGCGCTGAACGGCGATAACTTGCCGCCGATGTCACACGACCTGATCACGGGGCCGGTGAACGGCGATGACTCACTGCACAACCCCGGCGGGAGCGAGTCGCACATTGACTCTCACGGCCGGGTGGTCACGGAGTACCCGGACGGTCACACCACCACGATCGATCCGGACAACCAGACTTCCAGCATCTCCGACCCGGACGGCCACACGCGTTCCGGACCGCTCAACGTCGATAACGTCCTCAACAACCCCGACGGCAGCAGGTCGCACATCGACCCGCAGGGACAGGTCGTCACGGAGTACCCGGACGGCAGCAAGACCACGATCGATCCGGACACCGGCGGCACCTCGATCACCGACCCGGACGGCAAGTCGGTCACGGGGCACCTGAACGGAAGCGGCAACTCACTCCCGGACTTCCAGCAACAGTCCCCCGGATCCAACTTCGGCAACATCGGGGGCGGCGGAAGCGGCAACTCCAATTCGCTGTACGACCCGTCCTCGTACGAGGAGGAGCTGTGGGACAAGGACCCGTACCAGTCGCCCGGTGACCAGAACGGCAACGGCAACAACCAGGCGGCGGCCAATGCCGGCAACCAGAACCAGGCCGGGGCACCGGGGGGCGGCGGCATGCCCCTCAATCCCGGAACAATGCCCGGACGCGGTGGCGGCGGCGGTGGCGAGGGCGGCCCTTCCGAGCGGGTCCGCAACGTGATCGACAGCGGCGATGTGGTCAGCAACCGCCGGGCGGCCCCCAGGCCCGGCCGCCCCGGTGGCGGGCTTCTCGACGAGCGCGAGAACGTGATCACCAGTGGCGGCACCCCGTTCATGCCGCCGATGGGCGGCGCGGGCGGGGCCGGGTCGCCCGGCCAGGTGGCGACCCAGACCGACGACCGCGAGCGCGAGTCGTGGGTGCCGGAGGACGAGGACGTGTGGGGCAGCGACGAGGGTGGCTCGCCGGCCGTGATCGGCCGATGAGCCCCCGCCGCGCCGTCGTTCCGGCAAACCGTGCAGCCGGCCCGACCAGCCAGACCAGCCCGAGGAGCACCCGTTGAGCGAGTTGAACGATCCGTACGCGGAACGCATCCATCAGGCCAGGGCCCACCTCGAAGCCACGAGGGCCGCCATCGCCCGCGCCGAGCAGGACCTCGCGGACCACAACGTGACGGCCCGTTCGCGGGACCGTGCGGTCGAGGTCACCATCGGCCCGCAGGGAGAGCTGAGCGGGCTGACGTTCCTGGACAACAAGTACCTGAGCATGACCGGACCGCAACTGGCCGCCTCGGTGCTGGAGGCGGCCCAGCGGGGCCGTCAGCAGGTCGCCCAGCGGGTGATGGACACCTTCCGCCCGCTGATGGCGGCGAATCCCGATGTCCCGGGGTCCCGGGACATCGACGTCGACTGGGACCGGCTCTTCGGGTCGGCGTTCGAGGGAGGCCGCCGGGCGGGTGGCGGCAGGTCGTCCAGCGACCGGTTGCGCGACGAGATCCACGAGGACCCGGATGTTCCCGGAGGGCGGCCATGAGCGACGACACCTATGACATGAACCTGGGCAAGATGCGGGGAGCGCTCAACGGCCTGGCCGGTCTGGGGGACCGAGCCAGGGTCCTGGAGGGGCAGTACCTGGCCGACCATGAGAGGTACAAGCTCTGGAACGGCGACTCCAGCCATCCGGACGACTACTACGAGAAGACCCAGCCCGACGACGAGAAGACAACGCAGACGCTCATCGGAACGATCAAGTCGCTCGGGTTGGCGATAACGGCGGCGCACTCCGCGCTGCTGGAGAGTCTCGACAGCGTCAAGGCCGTTCATGCCGACGTGACCGAGCTGATCGAGCAGCAGGAACGCATCGCCGACGACGACAGCGGCTACGAGTCCGACGACAGCGGCTACGGGTCCGGCGACGACGAGTCCGGCGGCGGAAAGCACTGACCCCATGGAGGAGATCACCTACACCCCCGAGGAGGCGATGTGGATCCAGATCCTCATCGGTGACAAGCCGATCGCTGCCAGGGCGAACCTGGCGTGGGACAGCCAGGACCAGTTTCCCGATCTCGCCGACAACCTGGTCGAGTTCATAGACAGTGTCCGGGACGCCCTGTCGGATGTCGCCAACGCGTTTCCGAAGCAAGTCGGGGACGCGCTCACCAAGGCCATGGAGCCGCTGACCG
This sequence comes from Streptomyces sp. LZ34, assembly GCF_053890475.1. Taxonomy (NCBI): domain Bacteria; kingdom Bacillati; phylum Actinomycetota; class Actinomycetes; order Kitasatosporales; family Streptomycetaceae; genus Streptomyces; species Streptomyces sp. LZ34. Next base: position 5,490,906 of record NZ_CM132680.1, on the reverse strand, counting down.
GCTCCTACGGATCGAACGGTATCGGGGACCTGCTCGGTAAGCTCCGGATGGACCTGCCCAACGAGCGGGCCCAGCAGTCGATGAAGATCCAGCAGGCGCATTGGGAGATCATCGCCGAGATCACGATGATGCTCATCGAGCTGGCCGCGCTCACGGCGATGTCCTTCTTCACCGGCGGGGCCTCGCTGTCCATGGCAGCACTGGTGAGGGCGCGGGCGGCGCTCGGCATCCTGATGGCGATGCAGCGCCTGCTGAACTTCTTCCCCATCGCGGGGGCCCTGCTGGAGGCGGTCCAGGAGATGATCGAGGCCCTCGCCGTCAACCTGGCGCAGCTCGTCATCAATCCCCCGGCACGCAGGCCGAACGGCATCGACGGGACCAACCTCCGGGACAGCTTCTTCGTCGGCTTCATGACCGGTCTCTTCATCGACGTCTTCCAGGGCGCGGCGAACTACTTCAAGAAGGGCATATCGGACTTCTTTAAGAAGAATTTCGACGAGGACATCTTCGGCAAGTTCGACAGAGACTTCCGGAACACGTTCAAGGACATCGACTTCAACTCGCCGAATCTTGATCACATCTTCGGGAAGCCCGGCCGGGTCAATAACATGGCCTACGACTTCGTGGCGACGTTCGTCTCCCACGGTCTGGGCGAGGGCTTCGGCGAGGTGGTCTCCCAGGGGATACTCCACGGCAACTGGGCGTTCAAGTGGGAGACGTTCGTCTTCTCCGGCACCAGCGCCGTGGCGGAGATGGGCGCGGGCAATGCGCTGGGGTCCGGCGCCGGCTGGCTGCACGGCAAGGTATTCCCCAACGGGAACATCTTCACCGACTTCATCAACAAGAGCTATGCGATAGCTGCTCTCCGGGACGGGGCGGGGAGCGATTCCCCAGCCGATTCCGGATCCGGCTCCGATTCCGGATCCGGCTCCGATTCCGGATCCGGCTCCGATTCCGGATCCGGCTCCGATTCCCGCTCCGATTCCCGCTCCGGCGCGGGCCCGGACCTCCCGAAGTCCTCCCTCCCCATCACAACGTCCGCAGACATCCCCACCCACGGGGACAACAGCTCGTCGTACCGGGACAACGACTCGATGTACGAGGGCATCAGCTCGTTGTACGAGGACAACAGCTCGCTGTACGGCGATGACAGTTCGCTGTACGGCGACAACAGCTCGTTCACGCCCGGGTACCGCGACTCCGACACCTACTCCGTGGACTCCTACGGCTCCTCCAACTCCTCGGCCGACTCCGTCTTCGACGACACCGCGTCCATCAACTCCGCCAGTTCCTCCGACTCCGTCGGTTCGGACATCCCGGAGTACAACTCCTCATCGGCGCTGACCGGCGGGGGCTCCTCGTCGTCGTATGTGCCGCACGCGAACTTCCCGGCCGGCAAGGGGTTCCAGACCACCTCGCAGAGCCCGCCGCTGAACCTGCCCGGCTCCGCCGGGAGCAACCTGCCGCCGACGGGCCCCTACTCCGCGGGGTCCGGTCTCACGACGCCCGAGGGCGTCGAGGACTTCAAGGGGAACAAGGAGTTCCAGACGGGCCCCGATGGCTCCCCGGCCACCTCGGACTTCCCGAACACCTCGGGTCTGCCGGGCACCTCGGGCTCCCCGAATACCCCGGGTCTCCCAGGCACCTCGGGCCTGCCGAACTCGTCGAGCCTCCCGGTGCCGCCGGCGGCGCACACCCCCACGGTCTCGAACCCGGACGCGGAGTTCGACGGGGCTTTCGGCGAGAACGGCGAATCCACCCCCACGGGCCAGAACACCCCCACGGGCCAGAACACCCCCGTAGGCCAGAACGGCCCCGCGGGCCAGAACACGGGCGCGGTTCCGCCCCCCGTCTCCCACAGCGGCGGGCAGACCCCGGCCACCACTCCGCACACGCCGTCGGCCCAACAGCCTTCCGGCACCCCCCAGCCGGGCCAGGGGCCCCGCGCCGAGCAGCAGCAACCGCGTCCGGACACGGAGACGTTCGGCGGCCCGTCGGCCGACTCCGTCATCGATGCGGACACCACCCCCGATACCGATACCGATACCGACACCCGGCCCGACACGGACCCCGCCGACCGGGGCAAGTCACCGGCCACCCCGGCGCCCCCGGACCGGGAGGAGATCGACCGCGCCCGGCAGGACTACGAGGACGCGCTGGACTCCTTCCGCTCCGCCGCGACCGACGTGGACACCATCGGCGAGCGGCTGGACACGGGTGTCGGCACCAGCGCCGACACCGCCGCGCACCAGGACGCCGGGCACCGGGCCGAGCAGGCGCGGGGGCGGATGCTCGACGCGGCGGCGCGGCTGCGGGGTCTCGGCATCGACCCGCACGGCGACCCGTACGCCCCGGGTCAGGAGGGCACCACGGGCCAGGGCGCCGAGGGCGACGCGAGGTCGCGGCAGGGGCAGGTGCCAGACGTCCACCGCGACGACGCGCAGCGCCAGTGGATCGCCCAGCAGGTCATCCCGGACGACCTGCCGGAGAACCCGCCTCTGCTCGACCCGGACGACGACGTGGCCATCGCCGAGCTGAACGACGCGGGCGTCACACCAGGCCCCAAGCAACAGACCGCCACGGCGCTGGGCATGGACCGGTTCCCGGTGCGCGACATCGACCTGGCCCCGGTGGACCACGTCAAGCTCCAGATGATGCGGTCCGATCCCTGGCCCGCCCCGCTCGACGAAACCGCGGCCAACGCCACCCGGCGTATCTGGCAGTCGGCGTACGCGGACTTCGCGGGCGCGATACCGGACGACGGACCGGAGCGGCTGGCCGCCGGCCGCGCCTGGGACAAGGCCGTCTCCCTGGTGCTGCCGCTGGAGCTGCACCCGGTGCTCGCGGACTCGCGGCACGCCGGGCGCGACTTCCGCGACGCGGTGCGCCAGGTCGCCGAGCACCTGCTGACACACGGCCCTGACGCGCCGTCGGGCATTGCCCTCGCCGACACCCTCCGCGCGGGGATGGGGTTGCGGCACCGTGTGCGTGGGGGCGCCCCCACGCCGCCCCCCAACCCGCCCTCCGACCCGCCCACCCCGCCGCCGCCCGCGTCCCGCGTCCCCACCACCTCCAGCGGGGGAACACCGGCCACCTCGGCGACGTCGGCTCCGGAGCCCGGCCCGGTGGCCCCGGCGCCGGTGCCCTCGGTGTCCGACGAGTCCGACTCCGCCGACCGGCCGGCCAAGCGGCAGGCGATGACCGGTGATGTGCGCCCGGACGAGGCGCTGACCGACCGGCGTGACGCTGAGGAGGTCGGGCCGCCGCCGACTCCGGGGCCGTCGCGTATGCCGTATGTGCCGCAGGTGTTGCGTGTGGCGTTCGGGGCGCAGGTGGCGCAGGACCCGCGGTACGGGGTGATGATGCGCGGGCTGGCGGCGCTGGAGGTGGCGCGCAGGGGGGATGCGCGGTTCGGCACCGGGGGCCTCGATCTGGAGCGGATCGCGCGGGGGATCCTGCACCTGGGTTCTTCGGAGCCGATGACGCGTGGGCGGTATTTCGAGGCGCTGGCCGTGGCGGCGGCCGCGTACCGGGACGGGCGCGCGGGGAGTCTGGCCGCGGTGGCGGCGTATTGGTTGCACAAGAAGGCGGGGGTATTGGGTGATGCGAGTGCGCTGACCGGTCCTGACGACTGGTTCCAGGGGCGGAACTTCACCGGGCAGGCTCTGGATCTGCAGCTGGACTACGTGGGGCGGCAGGGTCCTGACGGTCTGAAGTTGTCGCCGCCCCCGTGGCAGGGTCCGCCGTACGTGGTGGTGGTGGAGCCCGGTTCCGAGGAGGGCCTGGTCGTGCTGCGCGACGGGCAGGGCAACTCGACAGAGGTGCCGTACGAGGAACTGGCGGAGCTGGTGGCGCACGACCCCCGACGGCCCGCGGGCGCTCCGGTGGTGCTGCTGATGCCGGAGGCGGGCGCGGGCATGAGGGCGTTGCCCAGGCTGATGGCCGCTCGGCTCGGGACGCGGGTGTGGTCCACGTACGGCGGTCTCCGGTTTGAGCCGGTGGGCGACGGCTCGCCCAGGCGGCGCGTGGTGCTCGCGTCGGTGAATCCGGGGTCTGCGCCCGTGGGGGCGTGGATTCCGAGCGATCCGGGTCACCTTCCGGACGGTCCGTGGGAGGTGGCGGCGCCGGACGGTTCGACGTTCTCGGACAGCGACGTGGAGATGTACGCGTTGCCTACGTCCGACGGGCAGCGGCTGACCGGACTGGCGTTGCTGAACGCCAGGGACATGGCCGCCGGTGAGAGTGATCTGCGGAACGTGTCGCGGATTCGGCACTACGCCGACCGGATCGAGTACGAGGGGATCAGCACTACGGGTCCCCTCCTGCCCCTGCCACGGGGGCTGACCGACGCGATCGTCGTGGTGGGGGACGGTGAGGCGGGGCTGCCCCGGCTGAGCACGGGGCAGAGCCACATGGTGACGAGCGGGGAACTGGCCGCGTTCCTGTGGCGCCAGATCGCCGTGTCCGTTCCGGCGCATTGGCCGGTGTGGCTGGTGGGGCCTGGGCTGGCGAGGCTGCCGGAGGGCGCCGACCGGCTGGAGCACGTGCCGGGCGCGCAGGATGTGGCGACCAGGCTCGGGCGGTCGGCGTTCGCCTCGGACGCGAAGCAGCGTGTGATGGGGGACGAGAATCCGCCGTATCTGGCCATCGTGGAAGATCCGGAGAATCCAGCGCTCGGGTATCGGGAGTTCCCTCCGGAGCCGTGGCCGCCCGCATTGTCGATGTGGGCGGACGTGGCGGGACTGCCGTGGGACGTGCCGGACCGGGTGGAGCGGGTGCTGCGGTGGGTGCGGGCGCTGAGGGAGGTTCACGGCTTCGATATCGACACCAATCCCAGGCTGGCTGGGGAGTTCCAGCGGCTGCTCCTGGGTTTCGGAGCGCTGGAGCGGCAGTCGCTGGCGCAGGGTCTGGGGCCGTTGACGTGGGCGGGGCTCGAACAGACCGCGGAGGAGTTCGCCGGGCAGGGGGGCTGGGATCCGACGCTGAGCCCGTATCTGCTGGGCCAGTTGCTGGAGGCGTACCGGGCGGCGGAGGCTCTGGCGACCGGGGAGCCCCCCCAGCCCGGTGCCGAGAGCGAGGACATGTCCGGTGTGCTGGGGCTGAGGCCCGAGGACGCGGCCCGTGTGCTGGGGATGGCACCCCAGGACGGTGGGGTGGCGTCCGGCCCGGTGCGGCAGTTGGAGTCGCGTCTGCTGGGGATGTCGGCGGAGGACCGGTTCCGGGAGTTGTCGCTGCTGTCGTCTGACGAGCGGCGGGAGCTGGCGTCGAATTCGGTGTGGGTGGACGAGTTGCGGCGGGCTCTGCCAGGTATGGAGTTCGCTGAGACGGCGGCCCAGTTGATGGTGGTGGTGCAGGACGGTCCGGGTGAGCCGATGGCGGATCAGCCGGTGTGGGCGGGGCGGGTCGCGCGGGTGCGGGCCGCGCGGATGCTGGTCAATCCGAAGATGGCGGTCGCGCTGCTGAAGGGCGGTGTGCGGGTTCTGGTGGTGCCCAGGGACGTGGCGCTGACCGGGCTGCGCCGGTTCCGAGGTTATGCGGGGAAGTCTGACTGGGACACCTTGCGGGGCGTCATGGACGCGCGTGCCGTGGCGGTGCCGGAGGAGAATCTTCTCGGTGAGGTCACGAGTGTGCCGGATGCGGAAAATCATGCGGACGGTTACGGCACGCCCGATCACGAGTTCACGCACGCGCTCCATGTGCACGCGCTGGGTGATTCCGACCGGAAGGCCATCAAGAACGCCTATCAGGCCAAGCTGAACCCGCGGCGGGGCGTCGATCCGTTTGATGTGGAGTGGCCGGACGGGATTCGGCGGGACCTGGATGGCGATCCGGTCGACAACTATTCCTCGAAGGACGAGTACGAGTATTTCGCGCAGGCGGTGAACGCGTATCTGGGGGTGAACACGGGGACGGACCCGAACACCGGTCGGCCGCGGAACAACGGGGCGGCCTGGGTGCGGGAGCACGAGCCGGCCCTGCTGCCGATTATGAGGCGGCTGTTCGGCCACTACGAGAATCTGCTTGATGATGCCGAGCGGAAGGTCGTCCAGGACGCCTATCGGGCCAAGCTGAACCCGCCGCGGGGCTTCGATCCGCTCCATGTGCGGTGGCCGGACGGGATACGGCGGGACCTGGCCGGCAACCCGGCCGACAACTACTCCTCCACGGGCGAGTCCGCGTATTTCGCGCAGGCGGTGAACGCGTATCTGGGGCTGAACGCGGGGACGGACGGCTACACCGGCCGGTCGCGGAACAACGGGGCGGCCTGGATACGGAGGCACGAGCCGGCGCTGCTGCCCATTCTGGAGCGGCTGTTCGGCCGGGATCCGCAGGGCCCGGGTCCGGCGAACCCGAGGGAGGAATCGCAGGCGGAGAACGAACTGTGGGAGACCTTCCGCGCCTTCTGGGACGAGGTGGAGGGGGTGTACCGGCCGCAGCCGCACGCCCTGGCCACGGCGCCCCCGATGGCACCGGCGGCACCGGCGGCCCAGGAGGCCGCCACCACCCCGGCGCCCGGGCGGCGTTCGGGTTCCGCTGAGGATGTCGGGCCGTTGCCCGCGCCGCCGGGAGAGGGGTCTTCGCGTGCGCGGCGGCGGTCGTCGGGTGTGCCGCAGGTGTTGAGTGCGGTGTTCGGGGCGCGGGTGGCGGAGGACCCGCAGTACGAGGTGATGGTGCGTGGGTGGGAGGTGTTGGAGGCGGGGGGGCCGCGGTCCGGTATCGGGGAAGCCGCTCTGGAGCGGATCGCGCGGGGGATTCTGCGCCTGGGTCCTGCGGAGCGGATGACGCGTGGGCGGTATTCCGAGGCGCTGTCGGTGGTGGCCGCCGCGCACCGGGACGGGCGCGCGGGGAGTCTGGCCGCGGTAGCGGCGTACCGGCTGCAAGGGACGGGGGTGCTGGGGGATGCGAGTGCGCTGGTCGGCCCGGACGGCCGGTTCCTGGGGCGGAACTTCACCGGGCAGCCTCTGGATCTGCTGCTGGACGATGTGGGGCGGCAGGGGTCTGGCGGTCTGAGCTGGACACTGCCCCCGTGGCAGGGGTCGCCCTACGTGGTGGTGGTGGAGCCCGGTGGCGAGGCGGGCATGGTCGTGGTGCGCGACGGGCAGGGCAACCCGTCCGAGGTGACATACGCGGAACTGGCCGAGTTGGTGAAGTATGACCCCCGGCGGCCGGCGAACGCTCCGGTGGTGCTGCTGATGCCGGAGGCGGGCGCGGGTCTGAGGCGGCTGCCCCGGCTGATGGCCGACTGGCTCGGGGTGCGGGTGTGGTCCACGTACGGCGGTTACCGGTGGGATCCGGCGGGCGACGGCACGTCCAGGCAGCGCGTGGTGCTCGCGGCCACGCGTCCGGGGGCGACGCCCGTGGGGGCGTGGGTGCCGAGCGATCCGGGTCAGCTTCTGGACGGTCCGCGGGAGCTGACGGCGGCGGACGGTACGAAGTTCCTGGACACCGACGTGCATGCGTTCGCGCTGCCCAGGTCGGACGGGCAGCGGCTGATCGGGGTCGCGTTGTTCAACCCCATGGAGATGGCGCAACGCGAGGAGCAACTGCGGAATGTGTCGCAGATCGAGCACTACTTCGATCACAACGAGTCCGTGCGGGGGACCGGCGGGCACCGTAACGGTGCCGTGCGGCGCCTGCCACGGGGGCTGACCGACGCGTTCGTCGTGGTGGTGCACAGCCTCGGTACCCAGGCGGCGCTCCCCCTGGCGAGCACGGGGCAGAACCACATGGTGTGGAGCGAGGCGCTGAGCAGCTTCCTCAAACGCCAGATGGCGACGATGTCCATTCCGGAGGACTGGCCGGTGTGGTTGGTGGGGTGTGGGCTGGGGAGGCTGCCGGTGGGCGCCGACCGGCTGGCGTACGTGTCGGGTGCGCAGGTCGTGGGGACCAGGTCCCGGCGGACGGCGTTCTCCTCGGACGCGCGACTGGACGTGTTCGGGAACGGGAATCCGCCGGCTCTGGCCAAGGCGGATGATCCGGACACCCCGGTGTTCCAGTGGCAGGAACTCCCCCCGGAGCCGTTGGCGGAGACCTTGTCGGCGTGGGCGGACGTGGCGGGGCTGCCGGGGGACGTGGCGGACCGGGCGACGCGGGTGCTGCGGTGGGTGCGGGCGATGCGGGAGAACCACGGCATCGATATCGACACCAATCCCGCGCTGGCCGGGGAGTTCCAGTGGCTGCTTCAGGGTTTCGGGGCGCTGGAGCGGCAGGCGCTGGCGCGCGGTATGGGGCCGTTGACGTGGGCGGAGCTGGAGCGGGTCGCGGCGGGCTATGCCGGGCAGATGGGCTGGGACCCGACGCTGAGCCCGAATCTGCTGGGCCAGTTGCTGGAGGCGTACCGGGCCGCGGAGCAGTCGTCTTATGGGGCGCACGCGGCTCCGCCGGCTTCGGATTCGGCGGCTCCGGGTTCGCCGGCTTCGGGTCCGCAGGGGTTGCCCCTGCCCGATGCCGCGGGCCGGGGCCTGCCGCGCGAGGTGGTGTTCGGTGGGGTGTCGGCCGGCCCGGTGGGGGAGTTCGGGTCGCGTCTGCTGGGGATGTCGGCGGAGGACCGGTTCCGGGCGTTGTCGCTGCTGTCGCCTGATGAGCGGCAGAAGTTGATGACTGATCCGGTGCTGGTGGACGCGTTGCGGCGGGGTCTGCCCGCTGTGGAGTTCGCCGAGATGGCGGCTCAGCTGATGGTCGTGGTGCAGCCCGGGATGGATCGGCCGGTGTGGCCGTTCCGGCCGGAGACGGTGGAGGACCTGGCGCGGAAGCGCTTCGCACGCATGCTGGGCGATCCCGGGGCGGCGGCCGCGCTGCTGAAGAGTGATGTGCGGGTCGTGGTGGTGCCCAAGGACGTGGCGGTGACCGCGCTGGGCCCGTTCCGGCATCTCGCGGGGGTGCAGGTCGCCCCGAACGACTGGCGTATCTGGGACAACGTGCGGGGCGCGGGCGGTACGCGTGACACGGCGGTGACGGAGGAGAACCTCGTGGGTGAGGCCACGAGTGTGCCGGGTGCGAGCTTTTTTGAGGACGGTTACTCCACGCCCGATCACGAGTTCGCGCACACGCTCCACGAGAAGGCGCTTGATGACTTTGACCGGAAGGTCATCAAGATCGCCTATGAGGCCAAGCTGAACCCGCCGGAGGGTGTCGATCCGTTCGATGTGGAGTGGCCGGACGGGATACGGCGGGACCTGAATGGTGTACCGGCCGAAAACTATTCCTCGACGAACGAGTTCGAGTATTTCGCTCAGGCTGTCTGCGCGTATCTGGGGGTGAACGCGGGGACGGACGCGTACACCGGGCGGCCGCGGAACAACTTGGCGGCCTGGGTGCGGGAGCACGAGTCGGCACTGCTGCCGATTCTGGAGCGGCTGTTCGGCCGGGATCCGCAGGATCCGGGTCCCGCGAATCCGGTGGAGTACACACGGGAGGAGCGGCTGTGGGAGGGTTTCCGCGCCTTCTGGGACCAGGTGGAGGGCGTGTACCGGCCGCAGCCGCACGCCCTGGCCCCGGTGGCACCGATGGCCCTGGTGGCCCAGGACACCGCCACCACCCCGGCACCCGACGGCGAGTGGCCGGACACGGAGTCCGACACCAGCGACACCGACATGTCCAGCGACACGTCCAGCGAGGGGGGCGTGCCGTTGCCCCCGCCCCCCGCCCCGGCGCAGGACGTCGAGGACCTGTGGTCGCTGCACCTGTTCTTCGGGACCGGCGCGATGGACCACCACTCGTTCGACACACTCATGGCCGCGGCCGGGGCGCTGCGGCGGCTCGCCCTGGCGGGCGCGGAGCGGCCGGGCACGTCCCCGGACCCGCTCAACAGGATCCACGGCCTGGCCCGGCGGGTCCTGAACCTCGGTGCCGACGGCGAGGTGGACGTCGGACACCTCCGCCGCCTCGGCTCGCTGGCCCTCGCCGTCCCCCCGGACCAGCTGACCAGTGAGGCGGCCCTCGCACCGCGCCAAGCGGACCCGGACGACCCGGACGCCCTGCCGGACGGAGGAACCCTGCCGCGGGACGGGAGGGTGCGGGACGTCGAGAGTGTCGCCGGAATCGATGACGAGCACTGGGTGGAGCTGTTCTTCGGGCCCACCGCCAAGGACACCCACACCCATGCGTTCGGCACGCTCCGCGACACGGCTCAGGCGCTGCGGCGGCTCGCTCTGGCGGGTGCGGAGGGGCCGGTCCAGCTCCTGGACGCGGTCGGCAGGACCAACGACCTGGCCCGGCGGGTCCTGGGCCTCGGCACTGACGGTGAGGTCAGCGCCGGGCACCTGCACCGCCTCGGCTCGCTGGCCCTCGTCGCCTCCCTGGATCGACTGGGCAGTGAGGCGGCCCTCGCGTCGTTCCGGGCGGACATGGACGCCGCGCTGGGCAGCGACAGTGACGCGGATGGCGACAGGAACAGCGACGCGGACATCGAGGACCCCGCTCCCCGCGACGGGGCCGACGCACGCGGGGCCAGGCCGCTGACGACAACGAACTACACCGTCGTGGACAACCGCGGCGACGGCGTGCTGTTCCGCAGGCCCGGGGAGACACGGGGTGACTGGCGCTCGCCCCGCGCGTTCGACTGGAGGGTGGATCCCCCGGAGTTCGCGGTGTCGGTGCAGGACTACGCCGAGATCCCCGCCACCGGCCGGCCCGCCCTGCGGATCTCCGCCGACCGTACGCTCGCCGTGGAGGACGGCGCGCTGGGACAGCAGGTCTTCGCGACGGCCGAGGCCGTCGCCCGCTCCTCGGTCAAACTGGCGCGCGCGGGCAGCGGGGTGCGGCTGGAGACCGACGAGAACCTGAGCATCGTCCTCCCCACCCCCGACGGGGGAAGCAGACAACTGTTCCGGGTCAACCCCGTGTTCCCGGGCAGCACCGGGAAGTCCACCGAGGAGGCGTGCCGGGAGTTCGCCGACCTGGTGTCCGGCGGTCACCGCACGTCGCACCTGGTCCTCTCCGATCCCCGGAGCGGCGAGGTGGTCACCGCGCCGGTCAACGCCTCCGACAGCGTGGAGACCACCGGCACCCACTACCTCGCCGAAGCCCTGGCACGGGTGGCGGATGGCGAGACCCCGCCGGACGCGGTGCGCCCGGAGTGGGCGGCCGACGTGCTGCGCCAGGACGACCGGCCCACGGGCGGGTACGGCGGTCCGCTGCCCGGCCGGTCGTATGGCAGCGCGCTGAGCCTCGCAGCACCCGAGGACCCGCGGCGGGATGCCCTGTCGGACGCCGGGCGCCGTATCGGGATCAACGAGCACGCCTGGGCCGATGTCGGCGACGGGTATGTGGTGCAGTCCATCGCCGCGTCCGGAGCGGACGGTCAGGCGAGTCTGGAGCACAACCACGCCAAACCCGGCGAACAGTCCGACAGCCGTTATTTCGGCTACCACTTCCTGAGCGTGGTCCTCGCCAGCGAGGACGGCACCCACCAGATCTCTCTGGAGAACCAGACACAGACGTCGGTGCGGGCGGGCTGGCGCCGCAGGGCCGTCCTGGCGAACCTCGACAGCCTGGGTCTTGACAAGCTGCGGGAGATCGTGGCGGAGCTGCGCCGGGAGATCGAGCGGCAGCAGGACGCCGGGATCGACGAGCACCTCGCGGAGGTGTGCGGCTACCGTGATCTGACGCTGGCCCTGATCCGGGCGGGGCAGGCCCGGGAAGAGGTGCGGTCGGCGCCCGAGGGCTCCGAGGAGCGCGCACGTGCGGAGCGGGCGCTGGAAGGCGCCACCAAGGGGGCGATGTCCCGGCTCGGGCAGGTCGAACCGGTCATTCCCGGCAAGCACCACTGGTACATGCGGATGCACTCGCAGCGTCCCGGCGAGTCCGTGCACGACGTTCTCGCGGACCTGCCGGGTGAGGCCCCCTCGATGGTGGCCAACCCGCTCACCGCCGTCGCGCTCCGCGGCCACCAGGCGAACCCGGTGTCCATCACCCTCACCGGGGGGACCGCGGAGGTGGTGCCTGCCGATGCGAACAACCGCATCAGGTACGTGGCCAGGGTGGGGGCCAGGACCGGGGTGTGGAACGTCGATCACCAACTGCGGCTGCCGAAACTCAAGATCACTGTCGAGGGGGGTGGCCGCCGCCTCAGCAAGCTCGGAAAGGCGCGTGCCGATGCGGTCGTGGCGATGTACCGGGGCCATCTGGGCATGGAGTTGAGGCGGCTCCAGGAGGGTTCGCCGGGACAGCACATCACCGCCGGCAACTTCACCGTCGAGATCGAGCACCGCGCCGGCCCGTCCGGCACCGGCACCGGCCCGGACACGCTGACCCTCACGCTCGACGACCGGCGCGGCGGCCCGCGCCAGGTGGCCACCCGCGGCCCCGGCCGCCCGGGCATGAGCGTCGCGGACGCCGTCCCCCCGGCCCCGGCCCTGACCCCCGCCCCCGCCCCGGTTCCGGACGGCGACCGGCCCGGGCCCGCGTCCGTTCTCACCGGCCCGTCGACGGACAGCCTGCGCGCGATCCGCCCGTACGACCAGGAGTCGGGCGGCCTTGACCGGCCGTCGGAGGCTGACGAGCAGCGGCTGCGCGACGTCTTGCCGGTCGATCTCGACGGCGCGTACCAGCGCTTCCCCGACCCGCGCGGCACCCGCTTCGGGCTGGCCGCGCCCGTCCGCAAGCTGAACCGCAGGCTCCCCTACAACACCCTGTTCACCGACGCGGGTGGCGCACCGTGGGTGCGGCGTCTCAACGGCAACTGGGCCGACCCGGCGCGCCAGCTCAACTGCCTCGACGTGGCCCGCTCGGCGCTGGTGTCCTGGTTCGGCCGGCCCACCGCGGCCGCGCCCGTCCAGGCCGCGCCCGTCCAGGCCGGGAGGCCGGACGGCCGGCTTGAGGTCGAGCGGGACAGCATGGAGCGGACCGCGCGCTGGCTGGGCACCGGCTGGCGGTTCCACGCCGAGGACCCGGGCACCAGCGCCCGCGCGGCCACCGCGAACGCCGTCCGCGCCGTCGAGCGGCGGCTCGGCCGGGGCGACGCCGACCGCCACGGCTCGGCGGCGATCCTCCGCTTCCAGCGGCCGAACGGCACCGTCCACGCGGTCAACGCCTTCAACCACGAGGGCCGCATCGACTGGGTCGACGGCCAGTACGGGCGCGTGAGCGACCGCCCCCTTTACGAGGGCCACACCTTCCTGTCGATCGAGGTCGGCCCCGACGGCCGGCCCATCGACCCGGTGCCCCTCTCCGACGGTCCCGGCCATCAGACGACCGTGCGCACGCCCCGCGGCCCGGAGCGCCTGCCGCTGCCCGGCGCGCTCACGGCGCCGTCCACCCCGGAAGTGACCCCGCCGTCCACCCCGTCGTCCACCCCGGCCGTCCCCCCGGCGGCCGCCGGGCGGGCCGGGCCCTCCACCGCCCGCCCGCCCCGACAGTCCGAGCTGTTCCTCGACACGCCGTCGCCCCACAAGTCGGCCGTCGAGGGAGACCGGCGCGCCGTACGCCGCCGCTCCGCGACGATGCCCACCCTCCGTAACACGATGACCTTCCCCGCCGACCAGGGCCGGTCGCACGTCAAGGCGGACCGGGACGCGGGGAGATGGCGGAACCCGCTGCGGCGGATCGAGACCTCCGGGGTCTTCGGGCGCCCCGGCTCCGCCGCGTCCCCGACGAGGGACTCGGTGCCCTCCCCGCGCCCCGGGAGCGACCAGGCCCGCGAGGGTCTCGAGCGCGTGACCTCCGGATCCTCCCTCTCCGGCTCTTCCAGCCAACGGGCCGGGCTGGCCCATGTCCAGCAGCCGACCCCCCCGTTCCCCGGGGCACAGATCGACAACGAGCTGATGGACCGTCGCCCGCCGCGGGTGGACCACGCCCTGCTGCCCCCTCCGGTCGTCCAGCGGGTCAGCAACTTCGCCGACGACAGCCGCATGCCCGCGTACGTCGACGGCCTGCTGCCGTTCTCCACCGACGGCACACCGGAGGAGGCCGAGGACGCGCTGCTCGCCTTCGGCCAGGGCCACCCCTACCTGCGCGGCCCCGACACCGCCGCGCACGCCGTCACCGACCTGCTGCGCGGCGAGGACGAGGAGACCCGGCCCGTCGACACCAAGGAGCCGCGCCACCCGGCGCGCTCCGGCGACATCGACGTGGGCGTCGAGCACCGGCTGCTGCGGGCCATGCGGGAACAGCCGCACACCTTCGCCGGGGACGGCCGGGAGTTCATTTACCGCGCCGAGTCCGGGCGGCTGCGCACGCTGCGCGTACGGATCCGCAACTACGGCGCCTGGGAGAGGTTCGCCGACAGCGCCGGGCCGACCAAGATCGACAACCAGTACCGCGCCAAGACCACCGTCGGCGGCAGCAAGGTCCTCAGCACCACCCGGCAGATCGGCCCGGCCGTGCCGATCGGCCCGCTGCCGTTCGCCTTCGCCGCCTTCGGCCGGCTGGGGATGCGGTTCGCCCGCTCCCGCGACACCGCCTACACCGGGCAGGACGAGGTGGTGAGCCAGGGGGAGACCAAGGCCGACGACCACTCACACGTCCACATCGACGACGTGTACTACGAGGTGACCGTCACCGACACGCTGCCCCCGCGCCCCGCCGAGGAGGGCGTCCTCGGTACCCGGTGGCGCGCCAGGCCCGCCAGGACCAGCGCCCCGGACTTCGCCTCCGGCGTGTCCCTGCGCGACGGGCTGGGGCTGCGGCTGGCGGACACTCTCACCGAAACGCACGAGACGGTCCGCACCCCGCAGCGGATGCAGCTGGGCCCCGAGTCCGACTACCGGGCCGTCACCACCGTGGGCTACGGGCCCGTGGAGGAGATCCGGGACTGGGCGGCGAAGCGGGTCGGCGCCGAACCGGGCAGCACCGCCCACGACGAACTGTCCGCGTTCTTCTCCTCCGGCAACTTCGACCAGATGGCGGACCGGCTCTCCCGGTCCATGGTGCCGGGCAAGCCGCTGTTCGCCGGCGACAAGAAGCGCACCCCACTGGGCGCGTTCGTCATCCCGCGGGTCGTGCCGGGGAGGGCCGTCCTGGCCAACGAGAGCGACAAGGCCAAGCTGGCCCAGACCGGACAGCTGACGGCGCAGAACTCCCGCAAGCAGAGCAGGGTGCACACCCTGGAGTTCTTCGGCGTCGTGGGGCCGACGTTCAACCTGCCGGTGGTGGACGTGCTGAACCTGATCCCCGGCTTCATGGAGAAGATCAAGCCGCGCTTGCAGTTCGGCCCGGGCGGGCGCCGGGGACACACCCGCGGCCGGTACATGACGGTCGGCGGATCCGGCGCGGTCAAGTCCGCCATCCAGAGCACGAAGACCGCCACCGATCTGTACCGGGTCGAGAAGACCGTGTACGTGCTGAAGACCGGGGACGCCGAGCCGACCGCGTTCCGCACCTGGAGCCTGGACTGGATGACGCACCGGGAAGCGCGCCGTCTGGCCGGACTGGACGACGGCACCACCCTCGCCAAGCGCGACGGCCGGGAGCCGTACGCCCCGGCCTATCTGACCGAGGACCACCCGCCGACCCTCGGCATGAGCCGGGTGGTGCAGTTCCTGTACCCCGACGGCCGGTACACCGACCGTACCGCGCCGGGCGACAGCCCCGCGGACACCCGGCTGGCCACGATCGCCCGGCAGGTGGTGGCGGCCCTCGCCCGCGAGTTCCCCGGGATGATCGCCCCGCTCGAAGACCTCGGCGACCCCGACGACAGCAGGTGGCGCAACCACGCGCACTACCAGATGGTGCTGCACAACGTTCTGACGGTGTACAACGCGCTGTCCTCCCACCACGCCATGGAGGGGAACCTGGACACGATGAGAACCACCGGCCTGCGCGTCCCCCTGCAGGACCCGGGCCGGTTTACCCGCGGCCACCGCGATATCTGGCTCGACGCCGACATGACCGGCCGCCGCTTCGAGGGCACCACCGACAACCTGCTGACGCGCAGTTCCCCCGGCGTCACCAACGCCGACGGCGGACGGTACGGAACGCAGAGCACGGAGGCCACGTTCGAGGCCCTGTTCTCGACCATCGACGCCGGCGCCACCGACGAGCGCGGCGCCCCCGCGCACGCCGTCACCGCACAGTTCGGCTACCGGGGGAACTGGCAGGAACGGGTGGAGACCCCCTTCGGCTCCACCGCGTCCGCCGAACCGTCGGCGGACACCGCCAAACCCGCGCACCTCTACAGCTACGACCTGTCCATCACGGTGAGCACCGGCGGCTACTGGCGGTTCCGCAGCCTGCTGCGCGGCGTCACCTCGCTCGGCCTGCTGGGCACCCAGCTGTTCGTCTTCCGCGCCCCGCGCGTCGGCATCATGGACGGCGACGGCAACCCGCTTCCCCCCCTGCGCGCCAAGGTGCTGCTGGCCGTCCCCGCGGAGCACAGCCCGGACACCGACCCGCACGCCCCGGGCGCGGACAACCCCTACCGGGGCCCCGATCGGGTCACCCAGGGCCCGCTGTCCGTCCGGGAGACCAGGGACCTGGTGGACCTCGCGCCCACCGCCCCCGTCCACCCCCAGAAGCCGGGGCCGCTGGACGGGCAGCCGCACCAGACCGTCTCCGTCCTGGCGCCGCCGCACGGCGAGGGGATCGTGGACGCCGTCCTGGAGGAGGCGTCCCAGGGGCGGTGGCACCTGACGTACGAGGGGGCGCCCGCGCACGACGCCGCGGTCCGCTCGCACCAGCCGCAGCTTCTGACGGCCAACTTCGACCAGACCGCGACACCGCTGGGGCTCCGCGCCACGGGCCTGTTCAGCAAGGGGCCTTACCTGGACTGGCTGGCGACGGTCGTCCACCGGATCCGGGTCACCGGGCTGCGCGCTCTGGGACGGCCCGAGCCGGTGAAGGCCTCGGTGACGGTCGGCGCAAGCACCGCGATGACCGGTACCCAGACCAAGTCCGCCAGCCATTCCGCCGGCGTCAGCTTCGTCTACGGCCAGTCCCACCCCGCGGGGCCGGGCCTCACGGGCAACTACGGGGCGGTATGGCGCCCGTGGGTGCGCTCGGAGAGCGAGACGGAGACCGTCACCCGGACCGTCACCACCGACACCTCCTGGTCGAACTCCGACTACCAGGTGCTCACCGGGGGCGACGCCGAGCACCAGGTCGCGGCCTACGTACGCGCCATCGGGCTGCTGAAGCCGGTCGGCAGGCTCCTGCCCCAGAAGGGGCGCCACCGGGCCGGACGGTGGCAGCGGATCACGGGCGGCTGGCTCGGCCACATCCCCGAGCGGACCGCCGCCGAGATGGGCCTGATCCGCGACGGCCTCGGCGCCGGGCCGATGTACGCGGACCGGACGTGGTCCCTGCCCGGCTGGCTGCGCCGCCACCCGTTCGCCCAGTACCCCGTCGACTCCCTGAACGTCACCGAAGCCCTGACCGCCTTCGACCAGAAGCTGGACGACCTCGGCCACGACCTCGACAGTGTCAGCCGGGAGGCGGTCCGCCGGCTGGTGTCGGGCCGCGTCGCGCGCGCACTGCGCCGGGAGATGACCGGAACCGGCTCCGCACTCCCCGCCAGGATCGGCGGCCCGGGGTGGAAGAGGGTCCGGATCGGCAAGCGGGACGTACGGGTACGGGCCCGGCTCATACCGGTCGAGGACGGGCAGGACTTCGACCGGCTGTGGCCCGGCGCCGAGCTGGGGGAGTCCCGTACGGCCGTGGAGACCCGTACCCTCGCGTTCGAGCAGGGCCGGGGCTCCGACGCGGGCACGACCATCACCGAGGGCGTGCGCACCGACAACCCGTCCGTGCCGACGGCGGGCCCGTCCGTCGCCGAGTTCGGCTCCAACCGCCAGATCATCTCCGGCTCCTCGGGCATCTCCCTCACCCGGTCGCGGAAGACGACCACCAAGGGGCCGCACGCCCAGTTCACCACCCGCTACCGGCTCCAGCTCACCCTGGAGATCGGCCGCACCCGCGGGGACCTGCCGCGCGACCCGGACGCCTCCCGGATCTCCCACGAGCAGGACGTCGGCACGCTGAAGGAGATCATCCCGCTCAGCCTGCTGCGGCCCGACCCCGCCGAGGACGGCCAACCCGGCGCCGAACCGGACCCGTTGCGCCCGCCGGAGCCGGTGGACGAGCCGCCCGCGGTGAACGTGCTGACGTCGGCCACCAGCCGCATCCCGTCCGAGGAGCTGTGGAACCGGGTGCGCGCCTGGCGCTCCGTCCCGCAACCCGACGGCGGCGAGGCGCCGTTCGAGATGCCGTCGAGCGGCTTCGACGTCCGTGCCGTCATCGGAGCCGAGGGGGTCGAGGCGGCGGGCCTCCTCGCCCTGGCCAAGGCGTACGACAACCGGCTCGCCCAGGTGTCGGGGCAGCTGACCGGTGACGCGCTCGAAGAGGCCCTGCGATGGGCGCGGCTGACCCCGCTCACCGCCGAGGGCACCGGCGCCGCGCAGGTGCTGGAGGACTCCTCCGGCAACATGGCGCTCAGCACGTTCGCCGAGGACGCGACGGGGGACAGCGGCTATCACACCGCGGGTATCACGGAGAACAACATCCTGGACTCCGCGACCGGCAACCTCGCCCGCTACATGCGGCCGGACCTCAGTGGCGCCCAGCTGCTGACGGTGGCCGACGGCGGCGACATGGAAGCCGCGCTGCAGCACACCCACAACGACACCGCGAACACCAACTACGGCGGCGTCACGGACACCGCCATCGGCGGCTTCCCGCTGATCAAGACCCAGCCGCTCGGTACGGTCAACCTGGGTGTGAGCGGCACCGGCGCCAACGCGCTGGAATCCGACGGCCAGGCCATCACCAACGAGCAGGTCCACCAGACGAAGGTGAAGCCCACCACGGGCCGGATGTTCGCGTTCGCCATCCCCACCGCCTGGCTGACCGTCGCCGAGGTCGACCGGCAGCTCAAGGACAACTCATTCGCCGCCTGGGCCCGCGAGCACCTGATGGGCCCGTTCGGCGGGGTCAAGCCGGGCGTCCAGGCCGTGGAGACCCAGACCCAGATCATCGCCTGGGTACGCGAGGATGTCGCCCACCAGCTCGGGCTGATCACCGACGAGAACTTCCCCGATCGGGTCGGCACGGCGTGGGACAAGGTCAGCGAGGCGGCCAAGGCCCTGACCGAGGCGGACCAGGAGTACTGGAGCCTGCGCCGGGCCGTCCCCGACCTGCACGAGGCCGTGACCGCGGCCAAGGCGGAGTACGCCCGGGCCCGGCGGCGCCGCGAGGCGGCCGAGGCGGCCGAGGAGATCACCGACCGCAGGGCCCGCCACCACTACCGGCTTGCCGTGGCGGCCGCGGACGAGATGGCGCGGGGACCCGCGGGCCAGTTCCCCGAGACCGTCCGGGACCGCCTCCAGGCCGCCGAGGAGCTGGCGGCGGAGGCGGCCGGGACCGTCCGCGACGCCCTGTGGGCGCAGCTCCAGGAGACCACCGCCGGGGAGACCGGGCAGACCGGGCACCCGGAGGCCGGGCAGGCCGAGGAGCGGTGGACCGCCGCGGACCAGCAGCTCGTCGAGGCCCGTGAGGAGCAGGCCACCGCCGACCGCCGCGTCGCCGACATCCGGCAGGACGCGCGGGACCGGCTCGTCACCGAGGCGCAGCGAGTACACGACGAGGCCACCGGCGGGATGGCCCGGCGGGTGGCGAGCGTCGACGACGCCGTCCATGCCGCCCTCCACACCCTGCACACGGCCGAACGCGCCCTGGAGACCCGGCTGACGGAGCTGGCCAAGCAGCGCACGACCGCCGAGACCGCCGCCGAGACCCTGCACCGGCTGCACGGCGAGACCAGCCGGCTGACCCGCTGGCACCAGCTGCCCGACGACCCGGGCAGCGGCGAGGAGGGCGCGGTCCGCACCCGCGCCGGGGTGCCCGAACCCCGGCTCACGAGCGGAGAGCTGACCGGCGGAGAGCTGACGGGCCGGACAGGGACCGCACTCCTGGAGACGGTCACCGAGGAATCCGAGGAATTGCCGGTCTACACCCCCGCCACCGTCCTTGCGGACGGCTCGCCCGCCCTGACCTCGCCCGAGGGCACCACCCACCCGCTGCGCGACGTGCCCGAGGACGGCAAGTCCTTCTACCACGCGTTCATCGCCGCCCACGGCCGGATCACCGACGACGCCGACACCCTCCGTGCCCGGTACGCCGAAGCACTGGCCGCCCTCCCCGACGACTCCCCGCTGCTGGCCTACCTCGTCCCCGACGAGAAGGACACCTTCAGCGCGGCCGAGGTCGAGGCCGCCGGGCTCGACCTGGGCACCGGCACCCCCGAGCGCCGCGAGTTCGACGCTTTCGGCGTGATCCCGCACTCGGCCGGGGACCTGCCCACCCCCGACCGGCGCCACCAGCCGCTGGCCCCGGCCCAGCGCCGCGGTCTGGCGGCCGCGCAGCTGCGCCGCCTGGCCGCCCACGTCAACAAGCAGACCTGGGACAACGCCGCCGCCGACCTCGTGCCCGCGCTCGCGGCCCGGATCCACGGCATCGGTGTCCGCGTCGTCCGCGACGACGGCAGCTTCCTCGACTACGCCCCGGACCCCGAGCGGCCGCTGCCCGAGGACGCCCCCCGGGTCGTCGTCCACCTCGCCGACGAGCGCTTCCGCGCCGTACTGCCGGACGAGGTGGAAGCGGGACCGGCCGCCCCCGCCCCGGCCACCCCCGCCAAGCCCCCGGCGGACGACGCGCTGCCCGCCCACGCCCACCGCCCGTGGACCTGGGAGGGCCTGACCGACGACGAGTCCGAACCGGAGCCCAAGTACGACGCGGCATCGGACCTCAACCGGCTGACGGACCCCGACGGTTACGCGCACCGGCTCGTCGCGCCACCCGGCGACGGAAACCGCTTCTACGCCGCCATGGCCATGGCCATGAACGCGGCCGGGCTGCGCCTCCCCGACGGCGGCGAGTACCAGCCCCAGGACCTGTCCTGGTCGGCCTACCTGCCGCTGCCCAGCACGGCGCGGCTCGACCCGCGGGCGACCTTCCGCGCCGGGGAGCTGGCGGTGGCCGGGATCGGGCTCACCGACGGCCAGCGGCGGCAGTTCGAGCGCGGCGGCGGCCGGCTGCCCTGGCTGCCCCTGCCGCTGACCCGGCAGCAGGAGGAAGCCCTCATCCGGGCCCAGCTGTTCGCGGCCCGGCGGTGGAACCGCTCCACCGCCCTGCTCGCGGCGGAACTCCTCGCCCGCCACGCGGACCTCCACCTGACCCTGGTGCACGAGAACGGCACGATCGACACCTTCGGCGTGGCGCGCGGTGAGGATGTCGGGAACGCCGTGACGGTGTACGAGCGCGGCGACGAATACCTTGCCGCGCTGCCCGAGGAGGACCGCAACCCCGGCGCCCCGCGCAACCACCGCACCACCAAGCCTCCGAAGCCGCCCCGCAGGAACACGCCCCCGGCGATCGTGGTCCTCCCGCCGGACGGGCCGGAGGGCGCGAAGGGCGAGCCGAAGGCGCGGCCGGCCGACGACGGCCTCGGCCCCCGGAACGAGATCCCTCCCGTCCAGGACACCGCTGCCCCGCCTGCCCGGTCCGGCGAGCCCGCAGAGCCCGCAGAGCCCGCAGAGCCCGTCGAGCCTGCGGCAGTGCGGCCGCCGGACGGCCCCCCGGCGCCGGCCGAGGACCCGGCACGCGACGACAACCTCTACGACAGCGACCCGTATGTCGCCGCCCTTGCCGAGTTCGACGCCCTGTCGCGCCTGCACGGCCTGTCCGACCCGTACGCCGCACACGGGCCGGACACCGCACTGGAGGTCCTGCGCAGGCTGGACACCCTGCGGGCGAAGGTCCCGGAACTGGCCGGCGGGCCGCTGGACCTGGACGCGCTCGCCCGTCACGTGCTGGCACCGGACGGGTACGGGCCCGTGACCGCCGACGAGCGCGCCGAGCTGTTCCGCCTGGCGCTGGACGCGGCGGACAACACGCCCAGCCTCGCGGTGCTGGCCGGGCTCCACCTCGCGCGCCAGGGTGTCTCCGGCGTCTGGGACCACGGCGGCGACGCCGACGCCTTCGCCGCCCGCGTCCTGCATCTGGACCGCCCCGACCCCGAGCGCCGCGGGGAGCTGTACCGGCTGGTGAACCGGGCACGGAACGCCGGCCGCGACATCGGCAGCACCGTGGAGCTGGGCGCGTTCCATCTGGAACGCGAAGGGATGCTGGGCTCGCACACCCTCCTACGGGACACCGGGGACCGGGCGTTCGGCCGCCACCTGGACGGACCGGGCAAGGCCGGACTGGACTTCGACCCGAGCCAGGTCACCCTGGTCCGGTACCGGCGCGACGGCACGATCGACCACGGCTCCTCCCGTCCAGGGCCCGGGACCGCGCCCTGGCACCGGCCCGGCGGCCCGGCGCCCTGGGTGATCCGGGCGCGCGGCGACCTCGGCTCCGACCTGCTGTCCGGAGTGGTGCCGCCGGAGGACGCCGCCGCCCTGCTCTCCCACGACCCCCACGTGCGCGCGCTGCCGCCGGACGCCGAGATCGTGTGGCTGCTCCCGGACTCGGATCCCGCCGAGGAAGGGGACGCCGTTGACGGCCTTCTCCTCGCGACCAGCCTCGCGACGGGCCACCGGGCGCGGACCGCGTACGGCGAGGCCGACATCTACGAGAACCGGGACACCGGCAAGCTCACCCTCGCCCTGGGGCGGGACGCGGCGGGCCGGCCGCACACGGCCGACGACTGGATCTCCATCGCGCCGGTCACGAACACCCCCACGGTCACGGTCCCCGAGCCGGTCACGGTCCCCGCCCCGGCGCCCGCTCCCCGGGTGTGGAGCCGCGCGGAACTGACGGTCCTTGTGGATGGCATGGCGGAGGGGCTGCCGCCGGGGGGTGTGTCGGAGCGGCGGTGTTTGGAGCTGTTGGGTGCGTTGCGGGATAAGTTGCACCCGGACGTGTTGCTTCCGTCGGGTGTGCGGGCCGGGGGTGTGGTGGATGAGTCGGTGCTGGACCAGGGTCCGCGCTCCCGTCTGGTGCGGGGTCCGGGGTGGGGCCGGGTGGGTTCGTGGGGTGCGGTGGCGGATGCGCTGCGGGATGCCGAGGACGCTGGGCATGTGGGTCCTGGTTCGGTGGCGTTGGTGCTGGCGCGGCGGCCGGGGTCGGTGTCGTTGGAGCGGGGGCGGCGGCCGGAGGACGGGCTGGGGCATGCGTTCGCGGCGTATCACACGGCGGATGGTGTGGTGTGGGTGGATCCGTCGGAGCCCGAGGGGAGCCGGGTGTCGGATGTTCCGCCGAAGGTGGGGCTGTTGTTTGACGCGCGGGCGGTGGTGGTGGGTCCGTCCGGGAGGGTGGTGGCGGACGCGCTGCAACCGTTCGTGGAGTCGTCGTCGGTGGCGCACGCGTTGCTGGACGGGGCGGTGCGTGATGAGTACGGGGCCAGTGGCCCTGAGATCGAGTACCGCTATCCGCTCGCTATCGCCCCCCTCCCCGCTGAACTTCTGCGGAGGCTCGGCATCTCCGTCCCGGAGCCCCCGAACAAGCCCGATCTCACGAAGGTGGTGCTGGCGCAAGGCCCTGGGATCAAGATCGTCGTCGACAAGGCCCCCCTATGGAGCCACCCCGACTTCCCGGTGCCCTTTGACATGGCGGCCCAAGTGCCCCCGCAGAGCGTACGGGGCTCTGGCGCCATCACGGAGGTCGTCGGTGATCCGGCGGCCTTGGTCCCGGGTGAACGGTGGCAGTCGCTGGAGGAGGCGAGGGCCCGGCGGAGGCTGGTGCGTGACCGGCTGGCGCGGATGGGCACGCTCGAGGGGGGTGGGCGGCCGAGGCCGCTGGCGGAGCTTCTGGGTGATCTTCCCGGGTGGGAGATCACCGAGGTCGGCCGGGCGACCACGATCTATCCCCTTGCCCTGGGCCACAACGGCCGCTCCTACGGGCAGTTCTCCCTGGGTACCCCCGCGGTGGGCCTCAGGATGCTCCATGACCACGCCCTCGATCGGGCATGGCCCAGAGAACTGCTCCTTCTGACCACGACAGGGAGGGACTTCGGGCGGCGGGTCGCGGGGAAGTTCGCGAGCGAGGTCGCCGGCCGTGGTGAGGTGCCGGTGGAGCTGGTCGCGTTCCTGTCGGCCATTCCGGATGTGGACGAGGTCTGGGGGTACGCGTGGCGGGCGTTCACCCACGTCGCCGCCAGGCCGCTCACCGTCACGCAACCGCAACTGCTCAAGAACTGGCTGACGGTGGCGTCGCGGCACGCGTTCGACAGTGACAGGCGGGCTCTGCGGCCTGGCACGCGGGGCTTCCTCGATGAGCGTCATGACGGGCTCAGCGCGATCGCCCACGCCATGCTGAAGGCCGAAATGGAGCGCCATTTCCGGCTCTTCAGCCCGGGCGGAGTCGTTTCGGACGGGTTCTTCGACTTCGTGGTCCGCGATAGCAGGGAGACCGGCGATGTGCCGTCCCCGCGCGAGCAGCTGACCGCCGCGCTGACGGGGCGTACGTCCCAGGGGAGGCGGATCGGCTCGCTCGAGTCGGTCGGCATGGACGAGTTCCCGGCCCTGGACACCAGCGGCGGCCGGCTGCTGGTCGCGCTGATGGTGAAGGAACTGCGGGGGTACGGGTTCGACGACAGGACCATGACCGAGGAGCAGATCGAGGAGGCAGACGCCGAGTTGGCGGAACTCGGCAGGGCGATGTACGAGCGGGCGGTGGCGGCCTCGGTTCCGCTGTCTCCCGACGTGCTGAGCCGGTCGGTGGAGCGGATTCTGGGCGATCCGGTGGTCTGGGGGTTCGCCCCGTTCGTGTCTCTGCTCGTTGACGGCGTCCCGCAGGTGGAGGGCCCGAACCAGCGCGTGCTGACCATGGCGAACGGGATGGCCGTGGCCGGCGCCCTGGGCCGTTATGCCCTGGGACACATCCGGCTGTCCCCGGACAGTCCGGCGTATCGGCTGGCGGCCGAGGCGGTGGAGAAGGTGGCCGTTCTCCTGACGACCGGGACCGTGCCTGTCGAGGAGCGCGTGCGCGTCGACGAAGCCGTCAAGAGCGCGGAGATGGCGTTGACGGCCGTCCGCGAGTTGCCGGCACCTGCCGTGATCGTGTGGCCGGCGGAGATCGAGGCGCTGGACGGGACCCGGGTTCCGGTGGATCAGGTGTCGCAGGTGCAGCACCGGAATGCGTCGGATGTGCAGGTGGGGGTGTCGCTGCGGGGGGATGGAGCAGCCGGATCGTGGCTGCGTCGGCAGGGGGCCTACGGTCTGCTGCCGGAGGTGGATCACTTTACGGAGGTGCGGTGGGATCCGGAGGAGGGCGACGGATACCGGGCATCGGCAGTGGTGGCGGAGGGTCCGCGGAAGGAGGTGCCGTTCCGCAAGGTGTTCCTGGTCGGTGTGGACGGGGACGGGGCCGCGGCACGGTTGCCGGTCCAGGATGGGTCGATTGTGTCGTTCGTCTACGAACGGGTGGTGGACTATCTGTTCGCGCGTGTCCCGGCGTTGACGGCGGCGTCGTGGGATACGGCTGTGTGGTGGGCGGGTGCGGATGTGGCGGGTCCGTATGCGCGTGGTCGTGATCCGCTTCAGTGGCCGGTGGCGGGTCAGGTGCTGTCCAACCGCTTTGACCGGTGGTTGTGGACCTCTGCTCGGGGTTTGGAGCCCGGTTTCGCGACGCGCAGGGAGGCGGACGGGAACGGTGGGCAGCGGCGGGTGACGTGGCTCCGGCTGGAGGAGGGTGACTCGCTGGCGGGGTTCCGTCCGGAGCCGTCGCCGGTTCAGCTGGCCGTGTGGGCTGAGCGGGTGACCGGTGACCGGGACCGGGCTGGGGATGTGGCGCGGTGGTGGCGGGCGGTCCGGCTGGTGTACGGGCCGCTGCTGGAGGATGACGAGGCGGCGTTCGAGGCTCTGTTGCGTGGTTTCCGCGCGTTGGATCAGTGGCGGGAGGGCAGGGGGGATGCTTCCCCGCTGACCTGGAGTGGTCTGCTGGATGTGGTCAACCCGTACATGGAGGCGGTCAACGCGCACGTCTCCGAGTCCGGGCAGGCCCCGCTGGAGTGGTGGCAGGCGCTGCTGTTCACTCTGGTGTCGGCCGCGGGCGAGATCGGGATGGAGCTGGAGCTGTCCCGCCTCGGCCTGAAGCCGCGGCATGCCCCCGTGCGGGCGTGGGAGCAGGCCTCGGAGTCCTCGGAGTCCCCGGCGGTGCCCCGGGCGGGCGCCGCCGATGAGCCCCCTGGCAGCCCCGCGCCCGTCCGCCCGGCCTCCCCGCGGCCGTTCGAGCCCGGGGCTGCCAGGGGGGTCGAACAGCTCCCCGCCGCCCGGCCACTCACCGTGGACTCCACCGACACCGCCGACTCCGCCGACCAGGTCTTCGTCCCCGCGTGGAACGCGCACGCGGGGGCGTGGACCGCGTTCGCCGAGGCTGCCGCGGGAGCCGCGTCGGCGGAGCGGGCCGGGCGGGCAAGCGGCGAGGACACGTTGATGGCGGACCCGGACCTGGAACCGGACGTCTGGGCCGGGGTCGAGCGGGCGCGCGAGCGGCTGGAGGACGCCGAGGCGCGGCTGCGGGCCCTGGGCGTCCCGCTGGATGTCCTGGCCGGGGCGCGGGGTGCCGCTACCGGTGACGTTGCCGAGGCCCCGGTCGTGCCGCGGGACGACGCGCAACGCCGGTGGATCGCGGGGGAGTTGACCGAGGAGGACGTGGATCCCGTCGCGGCGCGGCTCGCCGCGAGCGCCACCACCGGCCTGGACGAGGCCGACGTACGTGCCGCGGGCGTCACGCCGGTCTACGACCAGCAGGCCCAGATTCAGATGGCGCTCCGTGGGGACAGCGGGGACAACCGGGTGCCGGTGCACGCGCTCCCGCCGCTGGAGCTGGCCCGGGTGCTGATGATGCGGCCCGGCCCCTGGACGGACGCACTGGACGACGTGGCGGCGAACGCGTCGCGGCGGCTGTGGGCGTCGGCGTACGCGGACTTCGCGGGCGCGGCAGCCGGTGCGGCACCTGGTACGGCACTCGGCGGTGCCATGGAGACGGACGTCGCCCGGGCCTGGGCCGCCGCCGTCTCCTTGGTGCTGCCGGTGGAGCCGCACGCGGTGCTCGCCGACTCCCGGTACGCCGGGGACGGCTTCCGCAGCGTGGTGCGCCAGGTCGCCGATCACCTGTTGATGTGGGGACCGGACACGGAGGCCGCGCTGCGGTCCGCGGCGGAGTTGGCCGACATCCTGCGGCTCGATCTGGGTCTGCGGCGGCGCTGGGACGTGCCCGCCGCGGACGGCGCCGGGCCGGGGGACTCCGCTTCGCGGGTGTTCGTCGCGCCGGTCGCCCCGCGGGCGCCGGCCTCGCCTGCCCCGCCCGCCTCGCAGGCGCCCGCCCCGCCTGCGGCCGCGTCGGCTCCCGGGCTGCCGCCGCTGAGCGTGGTGGAGTTCGCGCCGGACGGGACGGGCCCGGCGGAACTGGAACGGCAGGCGACGGTCGGCGGGATCACCCCCTCCCGGGACGCGGTGGCCATAGAGCGGCTGGCGGCTCTGCACGACCGGGACCGTCGGGTGCGGGAGAGTGTGTTCGATGTCGATGCGACGGCTCGTCGTGTGCTGCACCTGCCGGCGAATGCGCCGGTGGACCAGGCGGTGCGTGCGGAGCTGTTCGGGCTGGTGTGGGCGGCCGAGGCGGACGGGCGTGCGGACAGTCTGACGGCGCTGGGGGCGTTCCACCTCGACCTGTTGGGGGCGGTCGGGCCGGGCCACAGCAGCTACTTCACGATGGAGTGGAGCCAGATCCCGGGTGTCAGCTGGCTGGGTCCTGACGTCATGGGGGCGATGGGCGCCCTGGAGCTCAACATGGACCGGAGCGATGTCCTCGTCCCGCAGCCGGATGGTTCCCTGGCGGCCGGCGGTCCCCGGCGGGCGACGCCGTGGCCGAAGGAGACGGCGCCGTGCGTCATCGCGGGTAAGCGGCGTGGCGACATGGTGGTGGTGCGGCTGCCGGATGATTCGACGCGGGACGCGGATGTCGAGGAGCTCATCGAGCTCATGGCGGTCGCCGTGGCGCGGGCGGGTCTGCCGCCGGGCACCCCGATCGTGGTGGCCGTTCCCTTCCTGGGTCAGTACGGCGTGTTCCTCCAGCAGTTCGCGGACCGTACCGGTCTGGAGGTGTGGGCGCACAGCGGTGAGGTGACGGTCAGCGCGTGGTCCGATGGGACGGGCAGCATCGACACGGTTGCCGGACGGCCCGGAGTTCCCACGGGCGACTGGGCCTCGTTCCGGCCGGGCCAGGGGCCCGTTCTCGACGAGAGCGTGCCCGACTGGTACCGCGATGTGCTGATGTGGCCGGTGGTCAGCGAAGCGACCGAAGAGGAGACCGGCTACGCCTCGTTCAAACCCGCCGAGTACGCGCGGAATTTCGAGAAGACGGAGCGCGTCAGCGACCGGATGACGACGTTCATCCACTACAGCTTCCCCACGAACACCGAGGGGCCGGAGCTGGAGCTTCCGCGTCCGGGTCCCGAGGCCAGTCCGTTCTCCCAGGCCGACGGGTTCCGCCTCAGCGCGCATGCCATCCCGGGCTACATGGTGCTGGCGATGCGGAGCGGGAACGGCGTGGTCAACCGCTATGTCGGCGAGGGTCAGGTGGTGGCGTGGGTGAAGTGGCTGGTGTCCCGGCGGCCCAAGGTCCGCTGGATCGACTTCTCCGACTGCTGGCTCGGCTCCCCCAAGGACAGCGACAGCCGGGGTCCCACCAAGAGGAGCGTCTTCGACCCCGAGGTGTTCGTGGCCGATCCGCTGCGGGAGATCTCTGTGGCGCATCGCACCGCGAACGCGACGCGACTCTGGGCGCGTGCCTCCTACGGCCAGCTGTCGGATGGGGAGCGGCCCGGGACCAACGTGCGGAGGTGGGCCCTGTACTCCGATTCTCAGGGGCGGCCGCGGGAGATTGCCCTGGAGCGGCCGGATCCGGAGGGTGCGGAGCTGGACCGGCTTGCGGTGGTGGCCAGGCTGCACTCGGGGAGTGGCCCGGTGTCGGCGGAGGTGCTGGAGCGGACGCTGATAGCGGTGCGGGCGCTGAAGTTGATGTTCGGGTTGTATGTGGAGGACCGTGCCGGTTTCGGGGAGCTGCTGCGTGGGGTGGCGGCGGTGGACGAGATGTGGCTGGCCGACCCGGAGTTCCGGCAGGTGGGCCCGCTGACGCTGGATCTGCTGCGGCGGGTGATCGCGGCGCATGCGGGGGCCGGGGTCGAGGTGGATCAGGAGGTCGCCCGCCGGGCGTTGGTCGCGGCGGCGACGGCGTGGGAGGCACGGCCCCGTGGGCCGCGGGGCGAACGCGTGGACATGCCGTGGGACTTCGTGGACCTGCCGATGGTGCGGCTGGGCGCACAGTGGGTGCAGGGGGATGAGGCGAGGTCCGAGGCCGCAACCGCCCTGAACCTGTCCGGCCCCCGTCCGTTGGGTGAGGCGGAGCGGTTGCGGATGCTGTGGGCGTGGGTCAAGACCATGGACCTGCTGACCGCACCCGGTGCGGACGCGGACGCGCTCACCCGGCGGGTGCTCCACCTGGACCCGAACTTCGACGTCGACCCGACGGAACGTGCGGAAGTGCGGGAGACGCTCACCCGGGCGTTCGCCGTGGGGCGGGACGCGTCCGACACGGACGTGGTGGCCGCGTACGACCTGGAGGTGTTCGGGGCGTTCGACGACACCGGCATCGCCACGGTCCTGGACGGGGTCCGGGGGAGCGGTCGTGACCTCACGGGGGAGTCGGGGCCGGGGGTGAACCTGGCGCAGATCCATACGCCGGGCGGTCTGGTGGACGCGCCGTGGCGGAACCGGAACCGGAACCGGCGGGCGGCCGCGTTCCTCCCCTACCTGCTGCGGGCCGGTCTGGACCAAGGGGATCCGGACACCATCCGGCTGACCATCCACGACCAGGTGTTCGAGCTGCCGGTCGGTGAGTACTCGGAGCTGACAGCGGTAGACCCCGCACTGACCAAGCGGATGAATGGCGCCGAGGTCATCTTTTCGCACGCCGAGTGGGCTCCCGACGTCGGCGCGATGGCGAAGCGGCTGGCGCAGCGGCTGGGCCGTCCTGTGTGGTGGACCGAGGACCCGACGGACCTGTCCGACACGGACGACCAGGGCACGCCGGTGCTCACCGCCTTCGCCAGTGCGGACTCCGGCCCCGTCTGGCACCTGGCGGTGCCGGAGGCCCCGGCGGCACCCGTCCCGCCCGCCCCGCACCCGGTCCCGCGGCCGTACCCGCTCCCCGGGTCCACCGGGCCTGCCGCTCCCACGACGACCTCGGCCACACCGGCCCTGCCCTCGGTGGCTTCGGCGACGCCCCACGGCGGCGCCGTCAGGAGTGCGCCCCCCGGACCGGCCGGCGAGACCGGCGAAGCCGGCGAGATGCCCTCCGCTGTGACGCCGCTCGCGCTGTCCCCGGACCCGGCGCCGTACCCGGACTCCGCCATGGACCCCGTGCCGGTCACGGACCTCGCCCCGGTGCCTGCCACCGTCACCGCCGCGGACCCCGCTCCCCGGGTGCTGAGCCGCAGGAAACTGACGGACCTCGTGGACGGCATGGTGGCGGTGTCGGTGCCGTCGGGTGGTGTGTCGGAGCGGCGGTGTCTGGAGTTGCTGGAGGCGTTGCGGGATGAGTTGCATCCGGGCGGGTTGCTTGCGTCGGGTGTGCGGGCGGGGGGTGTGGTGGATGACTCGGTGCTGGACCGGCCGGGTGCGGCTTCCCGTTTGGTGGTGGGTCCTGGGTGGGGCCGGGTGGGGTCGTGGGGTGCGGTGGCGGATGCGCTGGAGAAAGCGCGGCTCGCGGGGCCGGGTTCGGTGGCGTTGGTGTTGGCGCGGCGGCCGGGGTCGGTGTCGTTGGAGCGGGGGCGGCGGCCGGTGGACGGGCTGGGGCATGCGTTCGCGGCGTATCACACGGCGGATGGCGGTGTGGTGTGGGTTGACGCGTCGAAGCTCAAGGGGCGCCGGGTGTCGGAGGTTCCGCCGGATGTGGGGCTGTTGTTTGACGCGCGAGCGGTGGTGGTGGGTCCGTCCGGGCGGGTGGTGGCGGACGCGCTGGAGCCGTTCGTGGAGTCGTCGTCGGTGGCGCACGCGTTGCTGGACGGGGCGGTGCGGGATGAGTACGGGGCGCTTGGCCCTGAGTCCGAGGGTTTCGGCGGGGTCGCGGCCCGAGGTGCGCCTGGGGTTTCCGGCGCGAACGGTGCCGGATTGTGGGCATTGGCGCCGAAGCTGGTGATGTCCATGCGGGGGGGCTGCATTTCGCGGTTCACCGCGCCGGTTGATCCGCAGACGGCCACACCACCCGTTCCGCTCGCCGTGCGGATTGCCGTGTCTCCGGCGGAGCGGCTGTTGGAGGCTCTGCACGGGCGGGACCTGCGGTTCCGGCGCGGCCGGTTTGACGTGGACGTGGTGGCCCGTCATGTGCTTCACCTGCGGGAGGGCGCGCCGGTGGATCAGGCGGTGCGTGCGGAGTTGTTCGGGGTGGTGAGGGCCGCCAAGGCGGATGGTCGTGCGGGGAGTCTGGCGGCGCTGGGGGCGTTCCATCTGGAGAGGCTGGGGGCGACCGGGCCGGCTCAGAACGGTTACTTCA
This sequence comes from Streptomyces sp. LZ34, assembly GCF_053890475.1. Lineage (NCBI taxonomy): Bacteria > Bacillati > Actinomycetota > Actinomycetes > Kitasatosporales > Streptomycetaceae > Streptomyces > Streptomyces sp. LZ34. The sequence continues at coordinate 5,459,478 of NZ_CM132680.1, read as the reverse complement.
CGCGGGGGGGACACCGGGTTCCGGGTCTGAACTGGCTGGGGTCGGACGCCCTGAAGCTGAACACGGACTGGAGCGATGTCCTTACGCCGCAGGCGGACGGTTCCCTGGCGAGCGGTGGCCCCGGGGGGATGACGCCGTGGCCGAAGAGGCAGTGGCCGTACGTCGTCGGGGCCGACTGGCACAAGGACAAGAAGAAGGTGGTGGTGCGGCTGCCGGACGGTTCGACGCGGGACGCGGACATCGAGGAGTTCGTGGAGCTGGTGGCGGCGGACGTGGCGCGGGCGGGTCTGCCTCCGGGCACCCCGATCGTGGTGGCCGTTCCCTTCCTGGGCCGGTATGGCCCGTTGTTGCAGGAGCTGGCGGATCGTACGGGTCTGGTGGTGTGGCCGCACAGCGGTGAGGCGAAGGTCACCCCGCGGCCCGGCGGGAAGAGCAGTATCGACACGGTTGTCGGGCGGCCGGGGGTTCCTAAGGGTGCCTGGGTTCCGCTCCGGCCGGGCCAGGGGCCGGTTCTCGATGAGAGCGTGCCCGACTGGTACCGCGACGTGGTGATGTTCCCGATCGTCAGTGAGATGACCGGGGGGCGGATGGGGGACGCCTCGTTCGAACCCGCCGAGTACGCGAGGGACTTCGAGGAGGGCGACCGCCGTCTCGACCAGATGACGACGTACGTCGACTACAGATTCCACTTGAAGACCATTTCGCCGGAGCAGGATTTGCCGCGTCCGGGTCCCGAGGGCAGTCCGTTCCCCGAGAGCAGCGCGTACCGCATCAGCCTGCATGGCGTGCCGGGCTACATGGTGCTGTCGGTGTGGAGCGGGGACCGCGTGTACAACCGCTTCATCGATGAGAGTGAGGCGGTGGCCTGGGTGAAGTGGCTGGTGTCCCGGCTGCCCTGGAACCGCTGGATCGACTTCGCCTGCTGCTCCCTCGCGTCCCCCAAGGACAGCGACACGCCGGGTCCTCCCGCCCACGGAACCCTCTTCGACCGCAAGGTGTTCGTGGCCGATCCGCTGCGGGAGCTGTCTCTGGGGCAGCACATGGTGAACGGGGCGCGGCGCTGGGCGCGTGTCTCCTACGGCCAGCAGACGGAGACAAAGCTGTCGGCGAACGGCAAGTACGTGCGGGCCCTGTTCGCCGATGCCCAGGGGCGGGCCCGGGATTGGGAGCTGCCGCGGCCGGATCCGGAGGGTGCGGAGCTGGACCGGCTTGCGGTGGTGGCCCGGTTGCACTCGGGGAGTGGCCTGGTGTCGGCGGAGGTGCGGGAGCGGACGCTGATTGCGGTGCGGGCGCTGAAGTTGATGTTCGGGGTGTATGTGGAGGACGGTGCCGGTTTCGGGGAGCTGCTGCGGGGTGTGGCGGCGGTGGACGAGATGTGGCTGGCCGACCGGGAGTTCCGGCGGGTGGGTCCGCTGACGCTGGATCTGCTGTCGCGGGTGATCGAGGCGCGTCCGGAGGCGGCGTCCGGGGTGGATCAGGATGTTGCCCGCCGGGTGCTGGCCGCGGCGGCGGCGTGGTGGGATGCACGGGCTCGTGGTCCGCGGGGCGAGCGTGTGGACATGCGGTGGGACTTCGTGGATCTGCCGGTGGTGCGGCTGGGCGCGCAGTGGGTGCGGGGGGGTGCGGCGAGGTTCGAGGCCGCCAACGCCCTGAGCCTGTTCAGCTCCGCTCCGTTGGGTGAGGCGCAGCGGTTGCGGATGCTGTGGGCGTGGGTCAGGACCATGGACCTGCTGGGCAAACCCGGTGTGGACGTGGACGTGCTCGCCGTACGGGTGCTCCACCTGGACCCGAGCCTCCCCGTTGGCCGACCGGAGCGTGAGAGCCTGCGGACCCTGCTCACCCGGGCGTTCGCCGTGGGGCGGGACGCGTCCGACACGGACGTGGCGGCCGCGTACCACCTGGAGGTGAACTGGGCGTTCGCCGTCACCGACAGGGACACGGTCCTGGACGGGATCCGGGGGAACGGCCGTGACTTCACGGGGGAGTCGTGGCCGCGGGTGAACCTTGCGCAGATCCGTACGTCCGGCGGTCTGGTGGACGCGCCGTGGCGGAACCGGAACCTGAACCAGAACCGGCAGGCGACCGAGCTGGACCTCTACCTGATGCGGATCGAACTGGACCCGCAGAAACCGCACATCATCCAGCTGGACATCGACGGCGATGTGTTCTGGATACCGGTCAGTGAGTTCCTGGAGCTGATGGCGAACGACTCCATCCTGCTAGCCAAGGGAAGGGGCACCGAAGTCGTCTTTTCGCACGCCCGGCCGGCTCCCGGCATCGGCGCGGTGGCGAAGCGGCTGGCGCAGCGGCTGGGCCGTCCTGTGCGGTGGACCGACGACCCGACGAACCTGTCCGGCAAGGACGACCAGGGCGATCCGGTGCTCACCGCGTCCGCCAGTGCGGCCTCCGGCCCCGTCTGGCAGGAGGCGGTGCCGGAGTACCCGGTGCCGCCCGTCCCGCCCGCCCCTCGCCCGGTCCCGGAACCGCTGCCCAAGTCCGCCGTGGCTGCTGCTCCCGCGACGACCGCGCCCCCGGTGACCCCGCCCGCGACGACCTCGGCCACAACGACGGCGACGACTACGGCGGCGACTGTGCCCTCGGTGGCTTCGGCGACGCCCCACGGCGGCGCCGTCAGGAGCGCGCCCCCGGGACCGGCCGGCGAGACCGGCGAAGTCGGCGAGATGCCTGCCACCGTCACCGCCGCGGACCCCGCTCCCCGGGTGCTGAGCCGCAGGAAACTGACGGACCTCGTGGACGGCATGGTGGCGGTGTCGGTGCCGTCGGGTGGTGTGTCGGAGCGGCGGTGTCTGGAGTTGCTGGAGGCGTTGCGGGATGAGTTGCATCCGGGCGGGTTGCTTGCGTCGGGTGTGCGGGCGGGGGGTGTGGTGGATGAGTCGGTGCTGGACCGGCCGGGTGCGGCTTCCCGTTTGGTGGTGGGTCCTGGGTGGGGCCGGGTGGGGTCGTGGGGTGCGGTGGCGGATGCGCTGGAGAAAGCGCGGCTCGCGGGGCCGGGTTCGGTGGCGTTGGTGTTGGCGCGGCGGCCGGGGTCGGTGTCGTTGGAGCGGGGGCGGCGGCCGGTGGACGGGTTGGGGCATGCGTTCGCGGCGTATCACACGGCGGATGGTGTGGTGTGGGTGGACGCGTCGAAGCTCAAGGGGCACCGGGTGTCGACGGATCCGCCGGATGTGGGGCTGTTGTTTGACGCGCGAGCGGTGGTGGTGGGTCCGTCCGGGCGGGTGGTGGCGGACGCGCTGGAGCCGTTCGCGGAGTCGTCGTCGGTGGCGCACGCGGTGCTGGACGGGGCGGTGCGCGATGAGTACGGGGCCCTCGGCACCGAGACCGAGTACCGCTATCCGCTCACCGTCCCACTCCTCCCCGACCTCCTGCGGAGGCTTGGCGTCCTCATCCCGGAGGACCCCGGAGAGGCGCCCGATATGCGGGGGGAGGTCCTCGCCAAAGGTCCCGGAATCAAGATCGCCCTCGACACGACGCCCTTCTGGCGCGACCCCGCCACCCAGCGGCTCTATGACATCGGTGCGCCTCAAGTGCCCCCGGGGAGTGAACTCGTCACCAGGTATATCCCGGAGGTCGTTGTCGATCCGGCGGTCTCGATTCCGGGTGAGCGACGGCAGACCCGGGCGGAGGCGGTGGCCAAGCGGAAGCTGGTCCGTGACCGGCTGGCGCGCACGGCCGAGCGGGGCGGTCCGATACCGCTACGGGAGCTTCTGGAAGACCTTCCGGGGTGGGAGATCACCGAACTCGGCCAGGGAGTCATCGTTGATCCTCCCGGTCTGGGGTATGACGGCCGCTCCTACCACCAGCCCACTCTGGGCACCCCGGCGTTCGGGTTCAGGGCGGCCCAGGACCACGCTCTTGGGCGGCTGTTGGCGCCGTACCTGCTGGATCTGTTCCTGGCGGGGCGGCAGACCGGGCAGCGGGCCGCCCGGCGACTCGTGACCCGGATCATGGGTGGCGACGAGGTACCGGCGAGGTTCCTGCCGTTCCTGTCGGTCATCCCGGATGTGGACGAGGTCTGGGGATACGCCTGGCAGATGTTCAACCAGGCCGCCGCCCAGCCGGCGAGCAAACCCCCGCAGCTGTTCAAGAACATGCTGCCGCTGCCGCTGCGGCATGCGCTCGACAGCGCCCGCCGGGCACTGCGGCCGGACACGCGAGGTTTTCTCGACGAGGATCACGACGCGCTCAGCAAGCTGGTTCACGACGAGCTGACGGCGGTGATGAGGCGTTATTTCCGGCGGTACAAGCCGGGCGAAGCCGTCCCGGACGGGTTCTTCGACATGGCGGTCGGCGACATGCCCTCCCCACGTGAGCAGGTGACCGCCGCGCTGACGGGGCGTACGTCCCAGGGGTGGCAGACCACCTCGTACGAGACGCTCGGCATGGCGGAGTTCCCGCTGGACACCGACGGTGCCCGGCTGTCGGTCGCGCTGCTGCTGGGTGAGTTCCGGGCGCTGGCGTTGGACGGCCCCACGATGACCGAGGAGCAGATCGAGCAGACCGACGCCGAACTGGCGGCCCTGGGCGAGCGGTTGTACCGGCGGGCGGTGGCGGCCTCGGTCCCGCTGCCCCCCGAGGAGCTGCGCCGGTCGGTGCAACGGATTCTGGACAACCGGGTGGTGCGGGACTTCTCCCGGTTCCTGCGGCTGGCCGTCGAGGGCGTGCCGCACGTGGACGGCGCGCCGCGGCGGCTGCTGACCGTGAGGGGCGAGCAGGAATCGGCCGAGGCGCTGGGTCTTTACGCCCTGGGCACCCCGTTGCCCACAGCCGATCCGTTGTATCGGCTGATGGCCGAGGTGGTGGGGGAGGCGTCCGCTTTCCTGGCGAACCGGACCGTGCCCGCCAGCGAGCGCGAGGACGTCAGTAAGGCTGTCAGGGGTGCGGAGAAGGCGCTGAAGGTTCTCCGCGAGGCGCCGACGCCGCCCGCGATCGGGTGGCCGGCGGAGATCGTGGCGCTGGACGGGTCCAGAGTTCCCGCGGCCCGGGTGTGGCACGTGAAGCACTCGAACCGTTCGGGCGCGCCGGTGGGGGTGTCGCTGCGCGGGGGCGGGGTGTGGCTGGGGCGGCAGGAGTCCTACGGCCTGCTGCCGGAGGTGGGCCACGTCACGGAGGTCCGGTGGGAGCAGCCGGACGGCAGCGCGGAGACGCCGGTGGTGGTGTCGGAGGGCCCGTGGGAGAAGGCGCCGTTCGGCAGGCTGTTCCTGCTCGGTTTGGACGGGGACGGGACCGCGGCGTGGTTGCCGGTGCGGTCCGAGGACGGTTCGGGTGTTTCGGGTGTGGCGTTCGGCTACAAGGGGGTGATCGATTATCTCTTCGCGCGTGCGCCGGAGTTGACGGAGACGTCGTGGGACACGGATGTGCTGGTGGCGGGTGCGGATGTGGCGGGCCCGTATGCGGCTGGTCGTGATCCGCTGGAGTGGCCGCCGGCCGGTCAGGCGCTGGCCAACGGCACCGGTTTTGACCGGGGGGTGTGGGCTTCCGCCCTGGGGCTGGAGTTCGGGTTCGCCTCGGGTGTCGAGGAGGTGGTGGGCGAGGACGGTGTCACCCGGCAGGTGCCGGTGGTGCGGCTTCAGATGGCGGAGGGCGACCGGCTGGTGGGGTTCCGTCGGGAGCCGTCGTCGGTGCAGTTGGCGGTGTCGGCTGAGCGGGTGACCGGTGATCGGAGGCGGGCTGGGGATGTGCAGCGGTGGTGGCGGGCGGTCCGGCTGGTGTACGGGCCGTTGCTGGAGAAAGACGGGGCGGCGTTTGACGCTGTGCTGCGTGGTTTCCGCGCGCTGGATGAGTGGCGGGCGCGTCGGGGTGACGCTTCCCCGCTGACCTGGCGCCGTCTGCGGGCCCTGACCGACGAGCACTTCGTCTCCTCCGGGCAGTCGGCCCCGCCACTGGCTCAGGCGTTGCCGCAGTTCCTGGAGTGGTCCGCGGGCGAGGTCGGGATGGACCTGGACCTCCTTGGCTTCGATCTGACGCCGCGGTATGAACCCCGGCGGGCGTGGGAGGAGGCCCCGGAGACCTCGGTGGCGGGCCGGGCGGGTACCGCCGGTGGGCCGGGAGGCCCCGGGCGCCGTGGCCTTCCACGGTGGTCGGATGTGCGGCGGCTGGGTTCGCGTCTGGGGGGCTTGCGGGGCGGTTCGCCGGATGCGGGTGTGGATCCGCTGGCGGCGCACTGGCCGATCGGGCGTGTGGTGACGGTGGCGGGGCCGCGGTCTGCCGCGCTGGTGGAGGTGCCTGCCGCCGAGGCGTCTGCTGGGGTGTCCGCGGGCAAGGGGAAGGGCCGGGAGGAGTGGTTTGGTTTCGAGCGTCGGGCGGATTCTCGTTCGGAGCCGTTGGGTTACGAGGTCAGTGACGCGGGCCGGGTCCGGCTTCCCGGTGGTCCTGATGGTGTGGGGCGGGTGCTGGAGCCGGAGGGCTGGCGGCGGTTCGGTGCCGATTTCCTGCATGAGCCCAGTGGCGCGCTGCTGTACGGGGACAGCGGGTGGATCGGGCGTGCGGCCAACGCGGCCGAGGTGCTGGAGGCTTTCCCGACGGTGCCGTACACGCTGTCCGCGGATTCCTCGGGTCTGCTGCTGGTGCCCGACGAGCGGGAAACCGGTGCTACAGCGGTCCGTATCCCGCTGATGGAGGCACCGCCCACACCAGCCCTCCCGGCCCCGGCCTCCCCGCGGCAGTTCGAGGCCCTCGACGGGGCTGTCAGGGGGGTCGCACAGCTCCCCGCCGCCCGGCCACTCACCGGGGAGGCCACCGACTCCGCCGACCGAGTGCTGGCCGCGCCGGTCGCCCCGCCGGCGCCCGCGTCACCCGCCCCGGAGACGGCCGAGCCACCCGCCCCGGACGAGGCGGCGGCGGAGCGGTTGTTGGAGGCTCTGCACGGGCGGGACCTGCGGTTCCGGAGCAGCCCGTTCGCCGTGGATGTGGTGGCTCGTCATGTGCTGCGTCTGCCGGAGGACGCGTCGGTGGTTCAGGCGGTGCGTGCGGAGTTGTTCGGGTTGGTGCGGGATGCGGAGGCGGATGGGCGTGCGGGGAGTCTGGCGGCGCTGGGGGCGTTCCATCTGGAGAGGCTGGGGGCGGCCGGGTCGGCCCGGAGCGGTCACTTCACGCAGGGGGAACACCGGATTCCGGGCCTGAACTGGCTGGAGTCGGACGCCCTGGATCTGGACACGGACCGGAGCGAGGTCCTGGTTCCGCCGGCGGGCGGCTCCCCGGCTCCTGGCGGTGGTCCTGGGCGGGAGACGCCGTGGCCGAAGGGGACGCGGCCGTATGTCGTCGGGGGCGACGGCAGCAAGGACGGCAAGGTGGTGGTGCGGCTGCCGGACCGTTCGACGCTGGAGGTGGATGTCGAGGAGTTCGTGGAGCTGGTGGCGGCGGATGTGGCGCGGGCGGTTCTGCCGCCGGGCACCCCGATCGTGGTGGCTGTTCCGTTCCAGGGCCGGTATGGGCCGTTGTTGCAGGAGCTGGCGGATCGTACGGGTCTGGTGGTGTGGCCGCACAGCGGTGAGGTGAAGGTCAGTCCGTTGGCCGGCGGGAAGGGCCGTATCGACACGGTCGTCGGGCGGCCCGGGGTTCCCAAGGGTGCCTGGTTCCCGCTCCGGCCCGGCCAGGGGCCGGTTCTCCATGCCGGCCTGCCCGACTGGTACCGCAACGTGGTGATGTGGCCGATGGTCAGCGAGGCGATCGGCGAGCAGATGGGCCACTCCTCGTTTCGCCCCACCGAGTACGCGGAGACATTCGAGGCGAACGAACGCCACAGCGACCGGATGACGACGTACGTCGACTTCCGCTTCGCCTCGGAGACCGTTTCACCGGAGCAGGAGTTGCCGCGTCCGGGTCCCGAGGGCAGTCCGTTCCCCGAGGCCGACGCGCTCCGCATCAGCGCGCATGGCATCCCGGGCTACATGGCCGTGGCGGTCCGGAGCGGGGACCGCGTGTACCACCGCTCCCTCGACAAGGACGAGGCAGCGGCGTGGGTGGCGTGGCTGGTGTCCGGGCTGCCCAAGGACCGCTGGATCGACCTCGCCTGCTGCTGCCTCGCCTCCCCCAAGGACAGCGACAGGCCGGATCCCGACGTGGGATCCCTCTTCTACCGCGAAGTGTTCGTGGCCGATCCGCTGCGGGAGCTGTCTCCGGGACAGCACATCGTGAACAAGGCGCGGCGCTGGGCGCGTGTCTCCTACGGCCCGCAGTCGGAGATGAAGCTGCAGAGGAACGGCAAGTACGTGCGGGCCCTGTTCGCCGATGCCCAGGGGCGGGCCCGGGATTGGGAGCTGCCGCGGCCGGATCCGGAGGGTGCGGAGCTGGACCGGCTTGCGGTGGTGGCCCGGTTGCACTCGGGGAGTGGCCTGGTGTCGGCGGAGGTGCGGGAGCGGACGCTGATTGCGCTGCGGGCGCTGAAGTTGATGTTCGGGGTGTATGTGGAGGACGGTGCCGGTTTCGGGGAGCTGCTGCGGGGTGTGGCGGCGGTGGACGAGATGTGGCTGGCCGACCGGGAGTTCCGGCGGGTGGGTCCGCTGACGCTGGATCTGCTGTCGCGGGTGATCGAGGCGCGTCCGGAGGCGGCGTCCGGGGTGGATCAGGATGTTGCCCGCCGGGTGCTGGCCGCGGCGGCGGCGTGGTGGGATGCACGGCCGCGTGGTCCGCGGGGCGAGCGTGTGGATATGCCGTGGGACTTCGTGGAGCTGCCGGTGGTGCGGCTGGGCGCGCAGTGGGTGCGGGGGGATGAGGCGAGGTCCGAGGCTGCCACCGTCCTGAATCTGCCCGAACCCCGCCCGTTGGGTGAGGCGCAGCGGCTGCGGATGCTGTGGGCGTGGGTGAAAACCATGGACCTGCTGAGCAAGCCTGGTGTGGACGTGGACGATCTCGCCATACGGGTGCTCCACCTGGCCCCGGGCGTCGGCGTCGGGGAGTCGAAGCGTGAGGACCTGCGGACCTTGCTCACCCGGGCGTTCGCCGTGGGGCAGGACGCGTCCGACACGGACGCGGCGGCCGCGTACCACCTGGAGGTGAACTTGGCGTTCATCGCCACCGACAGGGACACGGTCCTGGACGGGGTCGAGGGGAACGGCCTTGACTTCACGGGGGAGTCGTGGCCGCGGGTGAACCTCGCGCAGATCCGTACGTCCGGCGGGCTGGTGGACGCGCCGTGGCGGAACCGGAACCGGAAGCGGCAGGCGACCGAGCCGGTCCCCTACCTGGTGCGGATCGAACAGGACCCGCAGGACCCGTACATCATCGAGCTGGACATCGACGGCCGTGTGTTCCGGATATCGGTCATTGAGTTCCTGCAGCTGATGGCGAACGACCCCATCCTGACAGCCAAGGGAAAGGGCACCAAGATCGTCCTGTCGCACGCCAGGACCGCTCCCCGCATCTACGTCGTGGCGTGGTTGCTGGCGCAGGGGCTTGGCCGTCCTGTGCTGTGGACCAACGACCGGACGGACCTGTCCGGCACGGACGACCAGGGCGCGCCGGTGCTCACCGTGCCCGCCGGAGCGGCCTCCGCCGCCGTCTGGCAGGAGGCGCTGCCGGAGCCCCCGCCGCCGGGCACCCAGAACGCCCCGCGCCCGGTCCCGCGGCCGCTCCCCAGGTCTTCCGGGCTTCCCGCTCCCGCGGCGGCCCCGCCCGCGGCTACGACGACTACGACGGCGGCGACCGTGCCCTCGGCGGCTCCGGCGAAGCTCCACGGCGGCCCCACCAGGAGCGCGCCCCCCGGGCCGGCCGACGGGACCGGCGCGGCCGGTGAGGCCCGCGGGACCGGCGAGGCCGGTGAGGTCGCGGCCCCGGGCGTGCCGTGGGCTTCGGGCGCGGACGGTGCCGGGTCGCGGGGGTCGGTGCGGGAGTTGTCGGTGCCGTCCACGCCCGTGTCCGGGGACTCCGACTCCGCTGCGCGGGTGTTCGTCGCGCCGTACGCCCCGCAGGCGTCCGAGCCGCCCGCCTCGTACGCCCCGCCGGCGGCCGCGCCTCTCGCGCCGTCTGCCTCGCTCGCTCCGCAGAGGTCCGTGCCGTCCGCCGAGCTGCCGCCGCTGAGTGTGGTGGAGTTGGCGCCGGACGGGACGGGCCTGTCCGGGCACGGGCAGTTGGCCCTCAGCATGCCGGTGTTCCAGGTGGCGGCTGCTGGTCTGCGGAACTGGCAGGCGGGTGCCGCGCTGCCGCGGGCTGACATCACCGGGTACGGCGCGGATGTCGCTGATGGTGGTGAGTGGCGCGCGCGGGCCGTGTACGCGGAGTTCACCCGCGAGCTGGACCAGGTGCTGGGCGTTCTCCAGGGGACCCCGGTCGAGGGGGTGGCGCGGCTGGCCGCGGCGGACTTCCCGATCTCCGTGCGGTGGGCTCCGGGCGGGCCTTCCGATGAGGTGGTGGCGCTTGTCGGTGTGGAGCGTGGGGTGCTGGAGCGGCAGGCGACGGTCGGCTTCACCCTTTCCCCGGACGCGGCCGCGATGGAGCGGTTGGAGGCTCTGCAGAGGCGGGACCGGAGGCTGCGGAACGAGCTGTTCGACGTGGATGTGCTGGCGCGTCGGGTGTTGCATCTGCGGGCGGGTGCGCCGGTGGATCAGGCGGTGCGTGCGTCGTTGTTCGGTCTGGTGACGGCTGCGGAGGCGGCGGGGCGTGCGGGCAGTCTGGCGGCGCTGAGTGCGTTCTATCTCGACTGGCTGGGGGCGGTCGGGCCGGCGCAGAGCAGTTACTTCACGGTGGGGGGAGACCGGGTCCCGGGTGTCAACTGGCTGGGCCCGGAAGTCATGGGGCCGATGGACGGCCTGGAGCTGGACACGGACTGGAGCGATGTCCTCGCGCCGCAGGCGGACGGTTCCCTGACCGTCGTCGGCGGTTCCAGGCGGGAGACGCCGTGGCCGAAGGGGACGAGGCCGTACGTCGTCGGGGGCGACTGGCATGCCGGGGAGGTGGTGGTGCGGCTGTCGAACGGTTTGAGGGTGGGTGTGGATGTCGAGGAGTTCATCGAGCTGGTGGCGGCGGATGTGGCGCGGGCGGGTCTGGCGCCGGGCACCGAGCTGGTGCTGGCCGTTTCCTTCCTGGGCCGCCACGTCGAGCTGTTGCAGAAGCTCGCGGACCGTACCGGCCTGGTGGTGCGGGCGCACAGCGGTGAGGTCTCGTTCAGCGTGCGGGTCGACGGGAAGGCCGGTATCGACACGGTCACCGGGCGGCCGGGGGTCCCCGTGGGTGCCTGGGTTCCGATCAGGCCGGGTCAGGGGCCGGTTCTGGATGAGAGTGTGCCCGACTGGTACCACAACGTGGTGCTGTGGCCGATCGTCAGTGAGGCGAAGGGTGAGCAGATCGGCCACTCCTCGTTCACCCCCGCCGAGTACGCGCGGAACTTCGAGGAGGGGGAGCGCCACAGCGACCAGACAACGGCGTTTGTCAACTTCTACCGCTCCTCGAAGGCCCAGTCGATGGAGCAGGTGCTGCCGCGTCCGGGTCCCGAGGGCAGTCCGTTCCCCGAGAGCCACGCGCACCGCATCGGCATGCATGGCTTGCCGGGCTACGTACTCCTGGCGATGCGGGACGGGAACAGGACGGTCACCCGCCTCGTCAGCGAGGACGAGGCGGTGGCGTGGGTGAAGTGGCTGGTGTCCCGGCTGCCCAGGGACCGCTGGCTTGACCTCCTCTGCTGCTGGATCGCCTCCCCCGAGGACAGCAACAGACCAGGTCCCGCCCGCAGGAACGACTTCTCTCCCGCGGTGTTCGTGGCCAATCCGCTGCGGGAGATCTCTCTGACGCAGCGCATCGTGAACGCGACGCGGTTCTGGGCACGTTCCTCCTACGGCGAGCAGGGCATAGCGAAGCTGAAGGCGAACGGCACATACGCGAGGGGCCTGTTCACCGATTCCCAGGGGCGGGCCCGGGGGTGGGAGCTGGGGCGGCCGGAGCCGGAGGGTGCGGACCTGGAGCGGCTTGCGGTGGTGGCCGGGCTGCACTCGGGGAATGGCCCGGTGCCGGATGCGGTGCTGGAGCGGACGCTGGATGCGTTGCGGGCGCTGAAGTCGATGTTCGGGGTCCATGCGGAGGACCGTGCGGACTTCGGGGAGCTGCTGCGCGGTGTGGCGGCGGTGGACTCGATGTGGCGGGCCGACGACGACTTCCGGCAGGCGGGTCCGCTGACGCTGGATCTGCTGTCGCGGGTGTTCGCGGCGCGTCCGGAGGCCGTGTCCGGAGTGGACCAGGACGTCGCCCGGCGGGTGCTGGCCGCGGCGGCGTCGACGTGGGAGACGCGGCCCGTCGGCCCGCGGGGGGAGCGTCCGGGGCTGCCGTTGCGGGAGTTCGTGGACCTGCCGGTGGTGCGGGAGGCCGCCGAGTGGCTGGACGGGCCTGACGCGGAGAACGAGGCCGCCACCGCCCTGAACCTGTCCGGTCGGTGGACCGAGGCGGAGCGGTCGCGGATGTTCTGGGCGCGGGTGAAGACGATGGACCTGCTGAGCCCACTCGACGAGGTGGACGCGGACGACCTCGCCCAGCGGGTGCTCCATCTGGAACCGGACTTCGATGTGGACGAGTCGGAGCGCAACGACATGCGGTCCACACTCACCTGGGCGTTCGCGGTGGGGCGGGACGCGTCCGACACGGATGTGGCGGCCGCGTTCGACCTGGAGGTGTACGGGGCGTTCAAGAACACCGGTATGGACACGGTCCTGGACGGGGCCCGGGGGAGTGCTCGTGACTTCTCGGGGGAGCCGAGGCCACAGTCGGCGGTGAGCCTGGCGCAGGTTCGCGACGTCGGCGGTCTGGTGGACGCGCCGTGGCGGAACCCGGCCCCGGCCCCGGCCCCGAACCCGGCCCCGAACCCGGAACAGCAAGCGGCCGTGAAGGTCCCCCACCTGGTGCGGGCCGATCTGGACCCGCAAAATCCGGACATCATCGTGCTGACCATAGAAAACACCGAGTTTCGAGTGCCGGTCGATGAGTTCCCGGAGGTGATGGCGAACGACCCCGACCTGACAGCCAAGGGAGTGGGCACCGAGGTCGTCTTCTCGCACGCCGGGCTGAGTGTCGACGTCGGCGAGGTGGCGCAGCGGCTGGCGCAGCGGCTGGGCCGTCCGGTGTGGTGGACCGAGGCCCCGACGGACCTGTCCGGCGAGGACGACCAGGGCAATCGGGTGCTCACCGTGCCCGCCGGAGCGGCGTCCCGCGCCATCTGGCACAAGGCGGAGGTGGAACTCTCGCAGCTGCCCATCGAGGACGCCCCGCGCCCGGTCCCTCGGCCGCTCCCGCTCTCGCTCGGCGCGCCCCCCGGGTCTGCCACTCCCGCGACGACCTCGGCTCTGCCCTCGGCGGCTGTGGCCGTGGGGGCTCCGTACGGGGCGGACGAGGACGGGACGGCGACGCTCCACGGCGGCCCGGCCCTCGCCCCGGCCCCCGCTCCCCGGGTGCTGGGCCGTGGGGAGTTGGAGGGCCTGGTGGATGGTGTGGCGGTGTCGGTGCCGTCGGGTGGTGTGTCGGAGCGGCGGTGTCTGGAGCTGTTGGATGCGTTGCGGGATGAGTTGCATCCGGGCGGGTTGCTTGCGTCGGGTGTGCGGGCGGGGGGTGTGGTGGATGAGTCGGTGCTGGATCGGGGTGACGCGGCGTCTCGTCTGGTGGTGGGTCCTGGGTGGGGTCGGGTGGGGTCGTGGGGTGCGGTGGCGGATGCGCTGGAGAAAGCGCGGCTCGCGGGGCCGGGTTCGGTGGCGTTGGTGTTGGCGCGGCGGCCGGGGTCGGTGTCGTTGGAGCGGGGGCGGCGGCCGGAGGGCGGGTTGGGGCATGCGTTCGCGGCGTATCACACGGCGGATGGTGTGGTGTGGGTGGACGCGTCGAAGCGCAAGGGGCGCCGGGTGTCGACGGATCCGCCGGATGTGGCGCTGTTGTTTGACGCGCAAGCGGTGGTGGTGGGTCCGTCCGGGCGGGTGGTGGCGGACGCGCTGGAGCCGTTCGTGGAGTCGTCGTCGGTGGCACAGGCGTTGCTGGACGGGGCGGTGCGTGATGAGTACGGGGCCTTCGGCCCCGAGATCGAGTACCGGTATCCGCTCGATATCGGTCCCCTCCCTGATGACGTTCTGCGGAGGCTCGGCATCCGCATTCCGGAGCCCCCGGACGAGCCCGATTTCATGAAGGTGATGCTGGCGCAAGGCCCTGGGGTCAAGATCGTCGTCGACAAAATCTTCCAATGGCGCCACCCCGACTCCCCGATGCCTTTTGATAATGCGTCCCAAGCGCCCCCAGGGAGCGAACGGGTCGTTATCTACATCCCGGAGGTCGTCGTTGATCCGGCGGCCTTGGTTCCGGGTGAGCGGTGGCAGTCGCTGGAGGAGGCGAGGGCCCGGCGGGGGCTGGTGCGTGACCGGCTGGCGCGGACGGGCGTGGCCGGGCGGGGCGGGCGGCCGATACCGCTGAGGGAGCTTCTGGGTGATCTGCCGGGGTGGGAGATCACCGAGGTCGGCCAGGTGACCACGGTCTTTCCCCTCGCCGTGGGCCACAACGGCCGCTCCTACGGGCAGTTCTCCCTGGGTACCGCCGCGGTGGGCCGCACGATGCTCTGGCACCACTCCATCGATCGGATGTGGCCCAGGGAACTGCGGCATCTGGCCTGGGCGGGGCGGGACTTCGGGCGGCGGGTCGCCGGGGAGCTGGCGAGCAGGATCACTGGCCGTGGTGAGGTGCCGGTGGAGCTGGTCGCGTTCTTGTCGGCCATTCCGGATGTGGACGAGGCCTGGGGGTACGCGTGGCGGGCGTTCACCCACGTCGCCGCCAGGCCGCTCAACGTCACGTACCCGCAACTGCTCAAGAACTGGCTGACGGTGGCGTCGCGGCACGCGTTCGACAGTGACAGGCGGGCTCTGCGGCCTGGCACGAGGGGCTTCCTTGATGAGCGTCATGACGGGCTCAGCGCGATCACCCACGACATGCTGAAGGTCGAAATGGAGCGCCATTTCCGGCTCTTCAAGCCGGGCGGGGGGGCTGTTCCGGAGGGGTTCTTCGACGTCGAGGTCCGCGATCCCGAAGTCGGTGATGTTCCGTCCGCGCGTGAGCATCTGACTGCCGCGTTGACGGGGCGTACGTCCCAGGGGAGGCGGATCGGCACGTACGAGTCGGTCGGCATGGACGAGTTCCGGGCCCTGGACACCAGTGGCGGCCGGCTGCTGGTCGCGCTGATGGTGGACGAGTTTCGGGCGTACGGGTTCGACCACCGGTGGGTGACCGAGGAGCAGATCGAGCAGGCCGAGGCCGAGTTGGCGGAATTCGGCAGGGCGATGTACGAGCGGGCGGTGGCGGCCTCGGTTCCGCTGCCTCCCGACGTGCTGAGCCGGTCGGTGGAGCGGATTCTGGGCGACCCGGTGGTCCGGGGATTCGCCCCGTTCCTGACCTTGCTCGACGAGGGCATCCCGCGGGCGGACGGCCCGAATCTGCGCATTCTGGGCGAGCTGGACGGGATGACCGCGGCCGACGCGCTGGGCCGTTATGCCCTGGGGCATGTCCGGTTGTCCGCGGACAGTCCGGCGTATCGGCTGGCGGCCGCGACGGTGGAGAAGGTGTCCGGGCTTCTGGCGGCCGGGGCCGTGCCTGCTGGTGAGCGTGCGCGTGTCGAGGAGGCGGTCCAGGGCGCGCGGGAGGCGTTGAGGGTCCTGCGTGAGTCGCCGGCACCGGCCGTGATCGAGTGGCCTGCGGAGATCGAGGCGCTGGATGGTACCGGGGTTCCGGTGGATCAGGTGTCGCAGGTGCAGCACCTGAATGCGTCGGGTGTGCAGGTGGGGGTGTCGCTGCGCGGAGCCGGACCGTGGAGGGGGCGCCAGCAGTCCTACGGTCTGCTGCCAGAGGTGGAGCACTATACGGAGGTGCGGTGGGCGCCGCCGGAGGGCAGATGGGGCCGGGCATCGGCGGTGGTGGCGGAGGGCCCGCGGAAGAAGGCGCCGTTCGGCAAGGTGTTCCTGGTCGGTGTGGACGGGGACGGGACCGTGGCACGGTTGCCGGTCCAGGGTGGGTCGATTGTGTCGTTCGTCTACGAACGGGTGGTGGACTATCTCTTCGCGCGTGTGCCGGCGTTGACGGCGGCGTCGTGGGATACGGCTGTGTGGTGGGCGGGCGCGGATGTGGCGGGTCCGTATGCGCGTGGTCGTGATCCGCTTCAGTGGCCGGTGGCGGGTCAGGTGCTGTCCAACCGCTTTGACCGGTGGTTGTGGACCTCTGCTCTGGGTGGGGAGCCCGGGTTCGCCACGCGTAGGGAGGCGGACGGGCACGGTGGGCAGAAGCAGGTCACGTGGCTTCGGCTGGAGGAGGGTGACTCGCTGGCGGGGTTCCGTCCGGAGCCGTCGTCGGTTCAGCTGGCTGTATGGGCTGAGCGAGTGGCGGGTGATCGGAGGCGGGCTGGGCATGTGGCGCGGTGGTGGCGGGCGGTCCGGCTGGTGTACGGGCCGCTGCTGGAGGATGACGAGGCGGCGTTCGAGGCTCTGCTGCGTGGTTTCCGGGCGTTGGATGAGTGGCGGGCGGGCCGGGGGGATGCTTCCCCGCTGACCTGGAGTGGTCTGCTGGATGTGGTCAACCCGTACATGGATCTGGTCAACGCGCACGTCTCCGAGTCCGGGCAGGCCCCGCTGGTGTGGTGGCAGGTGCTGCCGTTGGCTCTGGTGTCGGCCGCGGGTGAGGTCGGGGTGGAGCTGGAGCTGTCCCGCCTCGATCTGACGCCGCGGTATGTCGCTGAGCGGGCGTGGGAGCAGGCTCCGGAGCCCTCGGTGGCGGGCCGGGCGGGTGCCGCCCTGGAGGCGGCCGAGGGCTCCGGCGGGGCCGCGGCCCCGGGTGTGCCCG
The DNA here is from genome assembly GCF_053890475.1 of Streptomyces sp. LZ34. Taxonomy (NCBI): domain Bacteria; kingdom Bacillati; phylum Actinomycetota; class Actinomycetes; order Kitasatosporales; family Streptomycetaceae; genus Streptomyces; species Streptomyces sp. LZ34. The sequence continues at coordinate 5,442,687 of NZ_CM132680.1, read as the reverse complement.
GGGTTTCCGGTGCGGACGGTGCCGGGGCGCGGGCGTCGGTGCGGGCGCTGTCGGTGCCGTCTACATCCGCGTCGGGGGACTCCGCTGCGCGGGTGTTCGTCGCGCCGGTCGCCCCGCAGACGTCCGAGCCGCCCGTCTCGCTCGCTCCACAGCCGACCGCGCTACCTGCGCCTCCCGCCGCGCTCGCCCCGCAGGCGCCCGCCCCGCTCGCTCCGCAGGCGGCCGTGTTGCCTCCCGAGTTGCCGCCGTTGAGCGTGGTGGATTTGGCGCCGGACTGGACGGGCCCGTCCGCGAACGGGCAGCGGGCCATCAGGGCGCTGGCGCTGAAGGTGGCGTCTGCCGGTATGCGGAACCGGGAGGTGGGCGCGGCGCTGCCGCGGATTGTCATCACCGGGTACGGTGCCGATGTCGCTGGTGGTGGCGAGTGGCGGGCGCGGGCTGTGTACGCGGTGTTCATGGGCCATCTGAAGCAGGTGCTGGACATCCTTCAGGTGTTGTCCGAGGGGGAGGAGCGGCTGGCCGCGGAGGACTTCCCGTTCTACGTGCAGTGGGCTCCGGGGGAACCCTCGGACGAGATGGTCGCGCTTGCCGGTGTGCCGCGTGAGGTGCTGGGGCGGCAGGCGACGGTCGGGTTCGCCCTCTCTCCGGACGCGGCGGCGGCGGAGCGGCTGGAGGCTCTGCACAAGCGGGACCGGGCGCTGCGGGGCGATCCGTTCGATGTGGATGTGGTGGCTCGTCGGGTGCTGCACCTGCCGGAGGGTGCGCCGGTGGACCTGTCGGTGCGTGCGGGGCTGCTCGGGCTGGTGGTGGAGGCCGAGGCGGCCGGGCGGGCGGGGAGCCTGGCGGCGCTGCGCGCGTTCCACCTCGAGAGGCTGGGGGCGACCGGACCGGCCCAGCGCGGCTACTTCACGGTGGATGGACACCGGGTGCCGGGTATCAACTGGCTGGGACCGGACGTCATGGGGGCCATGGATGGCCTGGAGCTGGACACGGACTGGAGCGATGTCCTTACGCCGCAGGCGGATGGTTCCCTGGCCCTCGGCGGCGGCCCCGGGCGGCAGACGCCGTGGCCGAAGGGGACGCGGCCGTATGTCGTCGGGGCCGACTGGCGGGACGGGAAGGTGGTGGTGCGGCTGCCGGACGGTTCGACGGTGGATGTGGACGTCGAGGAGTTCATCGAGCTGGTGGCGGCGGACATCGCGCGGGCGGGTCTGCCGCCGGGCACCCCGATTGTGCTGGCCATTCCCTTCCTGGGCCGCCATAGTGCGCTGTTGCAGAAGCTCGCGGACCGCACTGGCCTGGTGGTGCGGGCGCACAGCGGTGAGGTGAAGGTCAGCCCGCGGCCTGACGAGAAGGGCGATATCGGCAAGGTCGGCATCGACACGGTCACTGGACGGCCGGGAGTCCCCACGGGCGACTGGGTTCCGCTCCGGCCGGGTCAGGGGCCCGTTCTCGATGACAGCGTGCCCGGCTGGTACCACGACGTGGTGATGTGGCCGGTCGTCAGCGAGGCGATCGAAGAACAGGTCGGTTACGCCTCGTTCGAGCCCGGCGAGTACGCGAGGGACTTCGAGGAGCCGAGCCGCCAAGCGGACCGGATAACGACGTTCACCCACTACCACAGCGCCTTGAACGCCCATGCCCTGGAGCAGGAGCTGCCGCGTCCGGGTCCCGAGGGCAGTCCGTTCCCCGAGAGCGACGCGTACCGCATCACCCTGCATGGCTTGCCGGGCTACGTGGTTCTGACGCTGTGGGACGGGAACGGCGTGGTCGAGCGCTTCCTCGGCGAGGATGAGGCGGTGGCGTGGGTGACGTGGCTGGTGTCCCGGCTGCCCAAGGACCGCTGGCTGGACATCTCCTGCTGCTGGATCGGGTCGCCCAAGGACAGCAACAGCAGGGGTCCCGCCCACAGGGGCACCTTCGCCCCCGAGGTGTTCGTGGCCGATCCGCTGCGGCAGGTCTCTCTGGCGCAGCGCATCATGAACGCGACGCGACGCTGGGCGCGTGTCTCCTACGGCCCGCAGGGGCTGGGAAAGGTGGACGGCAAGTACGTGCGGTCCCTGTTCGTCGATCCCCAGGGGCGGCTGCGGGAGTTCGCCCCGGGCCGGCCGGAGCCGGAGGGCGCGGAGCTGGACCGGCTCGCGGTGGTGGCCGGGCTGCACTCGGGGGCCGGCGCGGAGCCGGCGGCGGTGCGGGAGCGGACGCTGATTGCGTTGCGGGCGCTGAAGTTGATGTTCGGGGTCCATGTGGAGGACCGCGCCGATTTCGGGGACCTGCTGCGCGGGGTGGCGGCGGTGGATTCGATGTGGCTGGCCGACCCGGACTTCCGGCGGGCGGGTCCGCTGATGCTGGATCTGCTGCGGCAGGTGATCGCGGCTCGTCCGGAGGCCGCGTCCGGGGTGGACCAGGACGTCGCTCGCCGGGTGTTGGCCGCGGCGGCGACGGCGTGGGAGACACGGCCCCGCGGCCCGCAGGGGGAGCGCGTGGAGCTGCCGTTGCGGGAGTTCGTGGACCTGCCGGTGGTGCGGGAGGCCGCCGAGTGGCTGGACGGGGATGAAGCGAAGGCCGAGGCCGTCACCGTCCTGAAGCTGTCCCGCCCCCGTCCGATGGTTGAGGCGGAGCGGTCGCGGATGCTCTGGGCGCGGGTCAAGACCATGGAACTGCTGAGCACAACCGAGATGGAGCTGGACGACCTCGCCCAGCAGGTGCTCCACATGGACCCGGCCTTCGACGTGGACGAGTCGAACCTCAACAAGCTGCGGGCCACGCTCACCCACGCGTTCGCCGTGGGGCGGGACGCGTTCGACACGGACGTGGCGGCCACGTTCAACCTGGAGGTGCACGGGGCGTTCGATGACGCCGCCACCGGCATGGACACGGTCCTGGACGGGGCCAAGGGGAGCGGTCGTGACTTCACGGGGGAGCCGCGCCCGCAGTCGAGGGTGAACCTGGCGCAGGTCATTACGTCAGGCGGTCTGGTGGACGCGCCATGGCGGAACCGGAATCCGAACCAGCAGGCGGCCGCGAAGGTCCCCCACCTGCTGCGCGCCGAACTGGATCCACAGGACCCGGACACCATCCTGGTGGCCATCGGAGGCAGGGACTTCCGGGGGCCGATCAGTGAGTTCCTGGAGGTGGTGGCGAGCGACCCCACCCTGACAGCCAAGGAAAGGGGCACCGAGGTCGTCTTTTCGCACGTCGGGCTGGGTACCGCCGCCGACGAGGTGGCGTGGATGCTGGCGCAGCGGCTGGGCTGTCCCGTGTGGTGGATCGACGCCCCGACGGACCTGTCCGGCAAGGACGCCCAGGGCAATCCGGTGCTCACCGTGGCCGCCGGAGCGGCCTCCGGCGCCGTCTGGCAGAAGGCGGCGGTGGAGCCCCCGCCGCGCGTCCAGCACGCCCCGCTCCCGGTCCCACGGCCGCTCCCGCTCCCGCTCGGCGCGCCCCCCGGGCCTCCCGCTCCTACGACGGCCCCGCCCGCGACGACCACGGCTACGACGACGGCAACGACTACGACGACTGTGCCCTATGCGGCTCCGGCCGTGGCGGACGCGGAGGGGATGGCGGCGCTCCACAGTGGCCCCACCGGGGTGGCGGGCCGTGCGGGCGCGGCCGACCCGCCGGTGGAGCGGGCGTCGTCGGGGCAGGCGATGCCCGGTCTGGGGGACTCCGACTCCGATTCGCGGGTGTTCGTCGCGCCGGTCGCCCCGCGGGCACCCGCGTCCCCCGCCCCGCTTGCCTCGGAGACGGCGGAGATCCCCATCGTGCTTGCCTCGGAGGCGGTGGAGGTCCCCATCGTGCTTGCCTCGGAGACGGCGGAGATCCCCATCGCACTTGCCCCGGAGGCGGCGGAGATCCCCATGATGCTCGCCCCGGAGACGGCCGCCGCGTCGCAGTCCCCGGACGAGGTGGCGGCAGAGCGGCTGTTGGAGGCTCTGCACGGGCGGGACCGGCGGTTCCGGAGCGGTCCGTTCGACGTGGACGTGCTGGCCCGTCATGTGCTGCGTCTGCCGAAGGGCGCGCCGGTGGACCAGACGGTGCGTGCGGAATGGTTCGGGCTGGTGCGGGATGCCGAGGCGGATGGTCGTGCGGGGAGTCTGGCGGAGCTGGGGGCGTTCCATCTGGAGAGGCTGGGGGTGACCGGGTCGGCCAAGAGCGGCCACTTCACGCTGTGGGGGCGCCGGGTTCCGGGTGTGAACTGGCTGGGGCTGGACGCCTTGGAGCTGGACACGGACTGGAGCGAGGTCCAGACGCCGCAGCCTGACGGTTCCCTGGCCCCCACCGGCCGCCCCATGCGGGAGACGCCGTGGCCGAAGGGGAAGTGGCCGTACGTCGTCGGGGCCGACTGGCGCGAGGACAAGAAGAAGGTGGTGGTGCGCCTTCCGGACGGTTCGACGCTGGACGTGGACATCGAGGAGTTCGTGGAGCTGGTGGCGGCGGACGTGGCGCGGGCGGGTCTGCCGCCGGGCACCCCGATCGTGGTGGCCGTTCCCTTCCTGGGCCGTCACAGTGCGCTGTTGCAGAGGCTTGCGGACCGTACGGGTCTGGTGGTGTGGCCGCACAGCGGTGAGGCGAAGGTCACCCCGCGGGGCGACGGGACGGGCGGTATCGACACGGTTGCCGGGCGGCCGGGGGTTCCCACGGGCGACTGGTTCCCGCTCCGGCCGGGCCAGGGGCCGGTTCTCGATGGCAGCGAGCCCGACTGGTACCCCGACGTGGTGATGTTGCCGACGGTCAGCGAGGCGAGCGGAGAGCGGATCGGCGTCGCCTCGTTCGACCCCGCCGAGTACGCGGAGGACTTCGAGAAGCCGGGCCGCCACAGCGACCAGATGACGACGTACTTCGACTACCACTTCGTCTTGGGCGATCTGGGGCCGGAGTTGGAGCTGCCGCGTCCGGGTCCGGAGGGCAGTCCGTTCCCGGAGGCCGACGCGTACCGCATCACCCTGCATGGCGTGCCGGGCTACATGGTGCTGACGGTGTGGAGCGGGAGCGGCGTGGTCGAACGCTTCATCGACGAGGGTGAGGCGGTGGCGTGGGTGACGTGGCTGATGTCCCGGCTGCCCAAGGACCGCTGGCTGGACATCTCCTGCTGCTGGATCGGGTCCCCCAAGGACAGCAACAGGCCGGGCCCCGCCGCGAGGGGCTACTTCGCTCCCGGGGTGTTCGTGGCCGATCCGTTGCGGGTGGTGTCTGTGGGGCAGCGCATCGTGAACGGGGCGCGGTGCTGGGCGCGTGTCTCCTACGGCCCGCAGGGGTTTGGGAAGGAGAACGGCAAGTACGTGCGGGCCCTGTTCGCCGATCCCCAGGGGCGGACTCGGGAGTGGGATCTGCTGCGGCTGGAGCCGGAGGGTGCGGAGTTGGAGCGGCTGGCGCGGGTGGCCGAGTTGCACTCGGGGCCTGATGCGGTCCCGGCGGAGGTGCTGGAGCGGACGCTGTATGGGTTGCGGGCGCTGAAGTCGATGTTCGGGGTCTATGCGCAGGACCGTGCCGACTTCGGGGAGCTGTTGCGGGGGGTGGCGGCGGTGGAGTCGATGTGGCTGGCCGACGACGACTTCAAGCAGGCGGGTCCGCTGATGCTGGATCTGCTGCGGCAGGTGATCGTGGCACATGCCGGGCCCGGGGTCATGGTGGATCAGGACGTCGTTCGCCGGGTGCTGGCCGCGGCGGCGACGGCGGGGAAGGCGGGGGTGCCGTTCCGGGACTTCGTGGACCTGCCGGTGGTGCGGCTGGCCGCGGGGTGGCTGAACGGGGGTGGTGCGCAGTCCGAGGCCGTCGACGCCCTGAAGCTGTCCGGCCCGGATCAGCAGTTGGGCGAGGTGGAGCGGTCGCGGATGTTCTGGGCGTGGGTGAAGACCATGGATCTGCTGAGCGCACCCGGCATGGACATGGATAAAGTGGACAAGCTGGCCGTGCGGGTGCTCCACCTGGGCCCGGACCACGACGTTGAGCCGCACCATCGCGAGCGCCTGCGGGTCAGGCTCACCCAGGCGTTCGCGGTGGGGCGGGACGCGTCCGACCCGGACGTGGCGGCCGCATACGCCCTGGAGGAGGAGTACGGGGCGTTCACGGGCACCGGCTTGGACACGGTCCAGGACGGGGCCCGGGGGAGCGCTCGTGACTTCACGGGGCAGCCGCGGTCAGGGACGGTGAACCTGGCGCAGATCCTTGCGCCCGGCGGTCTGAAGAACGCGCCGTGGCGGCACCAGGGCCCGAACCAGCAGGCGACCGAGCCGGCCCCCTACCTGGTGCGGATCGAACTGGACGAGCTGGATCCGGACAGCATCCTGCTGATCATCGGCGACGCTGTGCTCCAGATGCCGGTCCGTGAGTTCCTGGAGCTGATGGCGAACGACCTCACCCTGACCGGCAAGGAAGAGGACACCCTCATCGTCTTGTCGCACGCCTGGCCGGCTCCCGGCATCGGCGAGGTGGCCAGGCGGCTGGCGCAGCGTCTGGGCCGTGAAGTGGGTTGGACCGACACCCCGACGGACCTGTCCGGCAAGGATGATCAGAACCGGTCGGTGCTCACCGTGCTCGCCGCCTCCGACGCCGTCTGGCAGAAGGCGGAGGTGGAGGCCCCGCAGCCGCCTGTCCCCAACGCCCCGCGCCCCATCCCACGGCCGTACCCGCGCTCCGGGCCCCCCGGGCCTGCTGCCCCCACGGCGGCTCCGCCCACCACGGCCACGACGACCAGACCGACGGCTCTGGGCTCGGCAGCTCCGTCAGGGCTCGCTGCCGCCTCCTCCTCCGCCACACCGCCGGGTGAGAAGCCGGAGGACCCCGCGTCGTTCCTGGACGACGGGGTGCCTTCCGAGCCCGAGGAGTCCGCGCTGTCCGGGGCACCCCCCGCGTCGCCCTGGGACATGGCGCGTATCCGCTACGCCGAGGAGGCCCTCGACTACGAGGAGCGGCTGGCCACGTACCTGGCGGCCGACGAGCGGGTCAACGCGGAGTTCGCGAGGGTGGTGGAGGCGTTCTGGGCCCTTGTCCTGCACAACGGGATGGACTACCGGAAGTTCGGCAGCGAACTGCCGTCGGAGAACGGCGCGGTGGGGACGTCCTTCGAAAGCCTCCAGAGAGTCGTGGAATCGGGGAATCTGCGCGAGAGGGCGGACTTCCTCTTCGCCGGGGCGGCCAACGGGCTCCTTCCCGACCTCACGGGGGGCCCGGTGCGCAGGCATCCCGTGGTCATGGGGGAGCGCGACGACCGGCGGAAGACCGAGGCGTACACGCGCTACAAGCAGAGGACAGAGGAACTCCGCGCGCTGGGCATTGACGATGAGGTCATAGCGGAAGAGGTGGAGGACCTGATGGCGGTGGTGCGAACGCCGCTACGGCCGGAGGACGTCCGGCCCCCGCTGAGCCAGGACGAACGGCTGATCGCGGTCAGGGCCAGTGACGGGAAACTGCTCTGGATGCCCGCCGGGCTGTCCGAGGAGCTGCCGATGTCCGCCGGACTCCAGCAGCGTTCCCAGGAGAGCGGCGGTCTGGTGCTGACCGGCACCTCGGGTAGCACCCACTTCATCCTGACGCTCGTCGCCCGGCTGTCGAACCTCGCGAACTTCCCCGTGGACCTCGGCCTGATCAGGGCCGGGCTGGTCAGCACCATGGCGTACGTCGGCGACCACACCTTCCACGAGGTGATGGCCGGTGCCCAGCTCGTCCTGGACGAGGTCGCCCACCCGGGGGTCCCGGACTACGTGGACGACCGGTACCGGTACCGGAACGTCTATCCATTGACCGAGGAGGAGCTGCGGGCCCACGTCGCGCGCGACGGGCGCTTCCCCGACGAGCACGCCCTGGCGCTGTTCGCCGAGCTGGACGACGGGGCCGAGGAGGGATCGGAGAGCGATGACGGCGATGACAGCTCAGACCGGTGAAGGGACGCTCACGCGGGCGTCAGAACAGCACGACAGTAAGCGAGGACACGATGAGTGAGTCCAACGGCGAAGCCACTACCCCCGCCACCAGCGGCGAAGCCCCAGCCACCAGCGGTGAAACCCCCGCCACGGTTGACCCCGCACCGCCCGAGGAGTTCGTCCAGGCGGCCAAGGCGGCGCCGAACCACTGGCTCTACCTGACCGACCCCACCTGGCGCGGGGAGGCCCCGCCGCCCGAGTTCGCGGTGGTCGGCCAGTGGCGCTCCGATGACAACGGCGAGATCGTCGAGTGGCAGGCCAACGAGGACTACGTGCCATCGCCGGGGGCGCGGGGGTGGCCCGAGCCCACCGACGACGTGGACCGTGCCGTCCAGCTCGCCACCACCGGCTACGGCCCGGCGGACGACGTCACCGCCGCCCTGGCCAAGGCCGAACTGGCGATGCTGGTCACGGCGGACGGCCGGCCGGTGAGCGCGTCGGCAGCCGACGGCACGGCAGTGGTCCCGATCTACACCTCGGCGCGCCACCTCCACAAGACCGGCCCGCTGGGGTTCGAGCGGGTGCGGATCGCCGACGTCCTCGACCGGATCCCCGAGGGCCACAACGTGTGCGTCAACAGCTCCGCCGCGGTGAGCATGGTGCTGATCACGGACAAGCTGGTGCAGGCGCTGGCGGCCGTGGAGAGCGCCCCGGCGCAGGAGACGGACGGGGGCGAACGGGCCGAAACGGATCGGGTCGAGGCGGGCCAGGCCGGTGCCCGAGAAGAACGAGGAGGACAGGCGTGAGCCGTTCCGGGGGCGCCAGAGCCCGCTGGTTCAGCAGGCGGGGCGCCCGAGCCCGTACCGGGCCCGCCGCCGACCCCGCGCCGTCCGCGCCCGTCACCACGCTGGAGCGTCCCGAGAGCCGCGGGCGGGGCGGGGCGCTGCTCGTCGAGGAGTACGGCGGCGTCGTGCTGCTCCGCTCCCCCGCGGACGACACGCTGTCCACCTCCGACGTCGCCGACCTGGCCCGGGCCCTGTCCGTCGACCCGGAGCACACCGTGACGGTGGTCGCCGGGGCCGACGCGTCGTCGGCCGGTGAGCTGTGGCCGCGGCTCCGCGGGGTGCTCGACTCGCTCCGCTCGGACGGCGTCGGAGTGGTCCGGCTGGTCTTGTCGGCCGCAGGCGACGACCGACCGGACGAGCCCGCCGTGGCCCGCCGGATCGCCGACGCCTGGGAGATCGAGGTGATCGCCCCCGACGGCGTCGCCGTCGTGGTGCCCGGCGGCAGTCTGTTCGTACCGGAGCGGCGCTCGGGCCGGGGCGTCGCGCGCGGCGGTGGCGAGCGTGGCGGCGGCGAGCGCGGCGGATGGTGGCGCTTCGCGCCGGGGGTGGAACCGGTGCGGATCGGCTCGCGCCAGCCGGCCCCCGCGTGGCAGCCCGCGGTCGAGTACCTGCCGGCCGGCACCTCCGGCGGATACGCCGTCGAGCAGATCCCGGCGGGCGTGCTGGTCCGGTCCCGCGACGCGAACCCGCCCCGCCCCGACGACCTCTGCTACGCCGTACCGGCCGACCCGCGCGGCCCCACCGTGCTGCTGGGCGCGCCACAGGACGAGGACGTCCCGGCGGGCGACCTCACCGAACTCCTCGCCGCCCTCCCCGAGGCCGTCAGGCCCCGCGTCCGGCTCGCCCCCGGCGGCCCCCGGGACATCCTGCGCACCAGCCAGTCGGTTGCCGACTCGCTCGGCGTCGAACTCCTCGTCCGCACCGGCATGCCGCTGATGTCCTACGGCAGCCCGACCGAGCCCGGAACGGTGCGGTCGGTGCTCGTCGGCGCCGATGGCGCGCCTCGCTGGCAGCCGTTCGTGGACACCGTGGTGTGCGCCCCGGCGCGCGAGGGCGAGACCGCCCCGAGCCCCCGCCTGTCGCGCTGGAGCCCGCCCGTTCCGGGCCGCGGCAGCGCGGAACACGGCGCCATACGCCTCTCCGAGCAGTGGCGGGTCACGGTCACCCGGGCGGGCCTGTGGATCACCGACACCGAGAGCGAGCCGCCACCGGCCACCGCCCGCGCGGTGGACCCGGAAGGACCGGCGATCGAACTGGGCCATCCCGGGCGGCCGATCGACGCGACGCTGTACCCCGTGCTGGCCAAACTGCTCGGCGGACTCGGCGCCGACGTGTGCGGCCGGGCCAGGCTGTTCGTACTCGGTACGTGCGCGGACGGCGGCCGCGAACTGCGCCGCATAGCCGCCGAACACGGCCTGCGGACGCTCCGCTTCGGGGCCGGCCTCGCGCCCGCCAGGCCCGAGGTGCGGCGCCCGGCCCCGGCCGAGTCCGCCCAGGCGCCGACGGAGCCCGGCCCGGCGCCGGTCGCGTCCGCCCCGGCCGCGGAGGCGGAGCCCGAGCCGGACCACGAGCGCGATCCGATGTCCCTGGGAACGCTCCCCGAAGCCGCGCCGCCCGAAGCCACGCCGCAGGAAGCCACGCTGCCGGAAGCCACGCCGCTGGAAACCACCGAGGATCCGCGTCCCGTGCTCCCACCGACGCGACCGTCGATGGTCAGCACGGCGTCGACCCCGGTCGCGGCCCCGGCCGCGCGCGACACCTCCGCCGCGCCCGGCGAGCCTGCCGCGTCCGCCACATCCGGGGCAGGGGCAGGGGCAGGGCCCGGGCCGGAGTCCTCCAGGCCGCGAACGGGCGACCCGGGCCCGAGCAGGCCGCCGGGCTCCGGCCGCGTACGGGACCCCGAGCGGCCCGAACCCCCAGGAACGGGACGCCCCTTGCGGACGGGGAGCGGCACGCCCCCACCCCCGATGGAGCCGGACCAGCGGAGCCAGTCGCTGCCTCCGATGGGACTGGACGCGATGCTGGACCTGCTCCGGTCGCAGAGCCCGCCCGACGGTGCCGGAGACGGGGACAGCGCCCCGTCGGCATCCGCCCTGACCCGTCGGCCCACCCAACCGGGTGCCCCGCTGTCGCGCCCATCCCAGGGCCAGGCCCCCCAGGCGACGCGGAACACCCCCGCGACCCCGGCCACGCGGACCCCGCCGGCGAGCCCGGAGTCCTCGGAGCCGCCGGCACTTGCCGAGCTGATGGCACCCCCCGTACTCCCGGCGGCCCCACTGTCCACCACGGGGTCGCAGTCCACGCAGGCGCCCCCGTCGGCCACGGCGCCCGGGCCCACGACTCCCGTGACCCCCGCGACTCCCGAGCCCCCGGCCGCCGAGCATCAGGCCCCCGAGCCCCCGGCCGCTCGTACGCCGTCCGTGCCCCTCCGGCCGTTGCCGCCGGTTCCGTTCCTGCCGGGGCACGTCAGCACGGAGGCCGAGCGGACCGCCTTCCGGGCGCTCGCGGACGCGGTGTGGGAGCGGCACAGCGCCGCGGTCACCCGCGCCCTCACCCGGATGCCCGCGCTGCGCGGGCCGGAGCAGGAGGCGGCGCGCATCGATCTGATCGCGCTCCACGTGTACCTGGACACCTCGTACGACCCGGATGCCCCGGATGCCTCGGACACCCCGGCGGCGCGGCTGAGCCATGCCGCGCTCGCCCGCGGGATGCGTACGGGCGACGAGCGGCTGCTGCCGTACGCCGCCTGTGTGGCCTCCGCGCTGCGGCGCCTGCCGTCGTACCGGGGCCTGGCGTGCCGCCGTACCCACGAGGCGGACGGCGGGCTGGTCCCCGGAACCCTGCTGCGCGACCCGGGGCCGGTGTGTGCGCTGCCGCCGGGGGCCGGGGCGGTGCGGCCCGCCGGCGCGCAGTACGCCATCTGGTCGGTCACCGGGCGCCGCACGCGCCAGCTGACCGGCCGCCCCGGCTCCGCTTCCGGCGGGGACGAGGTCGTCTTCGCGCCCGGGACGCTGCTGCGGGTGCTCGATGTCCGCGAGACCGACGGCGCACCGCTGGTGCTGCTGCGAGAAGTACCCGCCACCGCGTCCTCCAAGTCCGCCGCCGGGGCGGTACCGCAGGACGCGCGGCTCGATGACCACGACCGCGCCGCGCTCGACCGGCTGGACGAGGCGCTGCGCCGCCATCCCGTCGCACCGGGGGCCCTCCCATGGCCCGAGAGGTGCGAAGGACCGCTGGGGGAGGGCGGGGACCCCGCCGCCCAACCTCGGCCCGGCGTCGGCCGATGACCGGTCGCCCGCCACGCATGGACAACACGAACGGATAAAGGAGCATGATGCCAAGTCAGGAACCAACGCCGCCCAAGGGGCCCACGGTGCGCCGTGCCGTCACCTTGCCGGGCACCGCCGGTACGCCGGATCCCTCCGCGCTGACACCGCTGGGTACGGAGAGCACGGAGACCGGCGCGGCCGGCGCGGCCGGCGCGGCCGGTGCCGCGGGCGCCGCGGGCGCCGTGGCGGAAACGGACACCGCCGAGCAGCCGAAGGTCTCGCTGAACGAGTCCGCGTCGGCTGGTGAGTCCGCTGAGTCCGCTGAGTCCGTGACGCCGGGCGCGGCCGGGGCCACCGCGGCGTCCGCCGGGGCCACGGCGGCGTCCGTGGCCGGGGCGCCGGACATTCCGTCGGTCCCGGACGTACCGCCCGCCGAGGCCGACGGCCACGCGGACGGCCACGGATCCGCCGACGCCATGGCGTCGACCGAGGGCGATTACCCCCCGGGCGCCGACACCGGGGCCGACGAGGAGGACGACAAGCCCCCGTCGGGCCGTCCCACCAAAGCGCTGCTTGCCGCCGCGGCCATCGCGGGCGCGCTACTGATATCTCTGCCGTTCCTGGCCTTCGGGGCCGATGACGACGATCAGAAGACCAAGGCGGCGCCCGAGTCCACCGCGGGCATGACGGTCCCGAAGATGGAGACGAAGGGCCCCGGTACGTACACCGCCAAGTCGCCCGCCCCGTCCCCCACCAAGAAGAGCAAGTCCCAGTCCCCTTCACCGGAGACCAAGCCCCAGCCTGAGCCGAGCAGCGAGCAGCCGAAGGCCCAGCCTGAGCCGAGCACCGAGCAGCCGAAGGCCGCGGGCAAGAAGATGCGGCCGGCCAGCAAGCCCTATTTGCTCGCCCCGGAGCAGCGTACGAACTTCCAGCTCAAGAACGTCACGACTGGCCGGTGCGCGGACCTGCCCGGCATGGGCAAGGGCAAGCTCGACGGCGCGGTCCTGCAGCACGACTGCTTTGCCGACTGGGACGCGGACAACCAGGTCTGGGACTTCGTCCTGGCACAGAAGGGCAAGGGACCCAACGGCCGCAATCTCGTCGTGATCAAGAACAAGAAGAGCGGCCTGTGCCTGGACCTGCCCAAACGCGGCAGCCAGCCGAGCAGGACCCCGCTCAGCCAGACCCACTGCAACCTCACGCTCCAGGACAACCAGCTGTGGTGGGTCGAGAACCGGGGCGGCAACCGGACGTTCTGGATCCACAACTACGCCAGCGACCAGCGGTGCCTGGAGGTCTGGGGAGAGAAGCCCGACTTCAGCGGCAACGACGCACGTCTGGGCATCTATACGTGCTCTCCCACTGACGACCACGAGTGGCGGCTGATGTCCAAGGGCCAGTCATGACGGCCACGCGTCGCTGCTGACGCCGACGCCCCCGCGGGTACGGGCACGCCACGCGCCCGCGGGGGCGTCCACCGGAGCGCTCAAGTCGTGGCGCAGGACCACCCGGAACAACCGGGACGAGCGGCTGGAAGCAGTGTCGTTTCCTGTCGGCGGGCAGGCCGGCAGAGTATGCATGGATTATGTCACCTAATGACAAGTCAGTCCTGCTAACCTCGCGCTCCCAAAGGGTGATTGACCGCGGTCCGTTCAAGTGGCGACCGCTCTCTCGGGCGGTGTCGGCCTTTGGGTTTCCATTCGCCGTATGGCGGCAGTACAAGGAGCTGGCTGGACAATGTCCCGAATCAAGAGACGGCTCTTGCAAAAGATCGAGGCTGGACAGTAGAGATATTCCGTGGTTGGATTCTTCTGCAACTCAGATGGCAAGAGCGTGAGTTGGCGTGAATGTCCAGGCCATGAGAGCTCGGCGCAAGTTGACTTCCGATCTGGATGGATACCCCTCGGAAAGTGAGTGAACCCGCTTTCCGCCGGAGCCGATCGCGCATTATCCGGGCCTTCCATGAATTTCCCGTTCATCTCGATCGGGCGATCTCGCGAGAATGCCGGAATGCCTGACCTCAGACATCGAAAGAGTGGAGAGAAAGTGAACTCCGTTTCCCGTAAGGCCACGCTTGTGGTCGGCAGCATAGCCGCGGCCGTGGGCCTGTCCATGTTCGGCGCCGGGACGGCCTCGGCCAGCCCGCTCCTGCCGTACGAGGGGACCGTGTACAGCAGCCTGGGCAAGTGCCTCACCGTGGGGAACACTCTGGCCCAGAAGGGTGCGATCACCACGTTCACCTGTGAGCCGCGTTCGGGCGGCCGCTACGCCTTCTACTACACGATCTGAGCTGCGGCACCGGTCAGACCTGAAGCGGGTCGATGCGAAGGAGGCGGGTTTGGAGCGCGTTGAGGAACTCCTCGTGCGGAGAATCGCTCCCTCCTGAGCGCGGAGTACGAAGGGGCGGTGCACACCCGTATCGGTTCGTGCACCGCCCCTTCGCGCGTTCTGGCCTCTTGTTGCTCCAGGAGATCACCGAGGTGAATCGGCGGCGTTCGGGAAAGCGCGCTCTGGCAGGTTGGTCTCTCGACGAACGTGGTCCCGGTCGGGTCTGGGACAAGGAGGCCGGCACCGACGCGAAGGGTCGGAACTCAACCGTCCCCAATGGGTCGCGGGGTCTCCCGTGCCCGAGCCTGGTGCCGGCGGGCTTTGAGCCGGTTCCCGCAGGTCTTCATCGAGCACCACCGTGCGGTGTTGGCACGACTGCGGTCCAATAGGAAGAGGCGGCATTCAGGGTTCTCGCACGGCCGCAGACGGCCGGGCATACGCTCTTTGACATCCGCCCACGCGAGCACGAGTTCCACGGCGAGCCTGCGCTCCGGCGGCACCTCCAAGTGCCACTCGATGCCCGACGCGCTGGGCTGCGGGACTTTGCGAACGCCTGCGAGTACTTGGCGTAGACGGGGCTCCGCCGACGTGCCCGACTCCACCGCCTGGAGCGCGTCCCGGGCGGTGCGCAGCCACCGGCGCTCCTCGTCCCCGCCGAGACCCCCGTGCTCCCGCGCCCACCTGTCCACCTCATGGTCGTCACGCCACAGGTCCTGGCGTCGGCCATCCGCAACAGGGGTGCTGTTCAGCGCCTGCATGAGGGCTTGGTCGTCCAGCACGGACCTCACCTTCCCAGCTAACTCCATCAAGTGGTTTGACAGGTTACTCCAAGGGCGGTCTACTGGACACCAAGGGGTAACCGCCATAAGGCATCGAAGGGGTTAGTCATGGTTGAGGTCCGCCACCAATACGCCACAGTGCGGGGACATCGCGTCTTCTACCGCGAGGCAGGAGCCCGCGAGGCGCCCACGCTCGTACTCCTGCACGGATTCCCCTCCAGTTCACGCATGTTCCGCCACCTCATTCCGGCGCTGGCCGATCGATTCCACGTCATCGCCCCCGACCACCTCGGCTTCGGCAACTCCGATGCCCCGCCCGTGGACGCGTTCACCTACACCTTCGACTCCCTGACCGACATCACCGAAGCCCTTCTGGCGCAGCTCGATGTCACCCGCTACGCCCTGTACGTCCAGGACTACGGCGCACCCATCGGCTGGCGGCTGGCCCTGCGCACCCCGGACGCGATCACCGCGTTGATCACGCAGAACGGCAACGCCTACGAGGACGGCTTCGTACCGGAATTCTGGAAGCCCGTATGGGCGTACTGCGAGAATCCGGGCCCCAAGAGCGAGCCCGCCGTCCGTACCGCCCTCTCGCTCGACGCCATCCGCTGGCAGTACCTGAACGGAGTGGACCGACCCGAGCTGGTCGATCCCGACACCTGGGTCGCTGACCACCGCGAGGTCAACCGGCCAGGCAACGACCTCGTGCAGCTCGCCCTGTTTCGCGACTACGCCAGCAATCCACCCCTCTACCCTCAGGTGCACGCCTACTTTCGGGAACGCCAGGTTCCGCTCCTCGCGGTCTGGGGCGCGGGCGACGAGATCTTCGGCCCGGACGGGGCGCGCGCCTTCACAAGGGACCTGCCGGACGCGGAGATCCACCTGGTTCCCGGAGGTGGACACTTCCTGCTCGAAAGCCACCTGGACACCGTGGCCGGGTATATTCGCGGGTTCCTGACCGTCGCCGAATCACCAGCGTGAAGCCCGCGAAGAGTTCGGGCGCTGCCGGCCACTGCGCGGGTGAGCCTCAAGAAGACATCGCCGCGCGGTCGGCCTCACTGCGGAGAACACAGAATTCATTGCCCTCAGGGTCCGCGAGGACGGCCCAGCCGGCACCATCGGGTTCCCGGCGATCGTCGACGAGGGTGGCCCCGAGGTTCAGTAGCCGCTCGACCTCCTCCTCGCGCGTGGTCTTCGGACGCAGGCACAGGTGAACCCTGTTCTTGATCGTCTTCGGTTCCGGTACCTGGTTGAAGTGCAGCAGCGGGCCCTCCGGCAGCATCACCTCAGTCTCCGGATCACCTGGGTTGTCCTCCCGATGCAGCGGACAACCGAGCACCTCACTCCAGAACCGAGCCAGCTCATAGGCATCCGCACAGTCGATCGCCACATTCTGCAATACCGAGACCATGCACGAGAGCCTGGCTGAAGCACCGCTCGGTCCGCTACCAAATTGCGGCCAGACAGCACCAGCGCTTTCGTAACAGCGACCACGACGGCCGGAGCCACCGCGCGGCAGCAACTGCCCCCCCCGCCCGCCACGTCCGGGCTTCCACTCGTGACGGTCAGAAGCCGCCGATGGGACCGGCGGCCACATCGCGGCGTGGCCGGTGCGCCGCGGCGCGCGGTGCGTGTGCGGCCTGCGACGTGCCGGTCAGCCGCCGTGGCCGACGGCGGCGGTGACGCGGATCTCGACGCGCATCCCGGGGGCGCCGAGCGCCGGCACCCCGACCTCCGTCCAGATGGGCGCGCGCTCGCCCATGCGTCGGCGGAACTGCTCCACCATGACCCGATTGTGGTCCTCACCGATGGAGTCCTCAGAGCTCGGGACGTGGTACGAGTCCACGGCGATGACGTCACGCCATGTGGCGCCGGCCAGCGCGAGGGTCCGCTCGACGTTGTCGAACGCCTGGACGATCTCGTCCTCCAGGGCCTCGGGGAAGTTCCAGTCGTCGTCCCATCCGCCCTGCCCGGAGGTCTCGATGCGGTCTCCGGTCCGCACCGCCTGGCTGTAGTGCATGGCGGCCAGCTGCGTCTCGCCGTAGCCGGGGGTGACGAAGAACTCCGGCTTGCTCGTGGCGGTGGCAGACATGGGAAATCCTCTCGATTGACTTTACGCGTGAACTGAAAATAGCACGCTGACGCTTCACGCGTGAAGTGAATCCCGCTTGGTAGGGTGTCCGCATGACCAGCCCCTCACCCCCGAACCCCGGCGGTGGCACACCCGACGAGCCGCCATGGCTCACCGCGGCCGAGAAGGATGCCTGGACCGGGCTGGTCTCACTCGTCCTGCTGCTGCCGGGGCGACTGGAGTCGCCGCTGCAGCGTGAGGCCGGTTTGACGCTCTTCGAGTACCTGACCCTCAGCCACATCTCCGAGACCCCGGAGCGCCGCCTGCGGATGAGTGAACTGGCCTACCTCGCGAACGGCTCGCTCTCCCGTCTGTCCAACGTCGTCAAGCGGTTCGAGCAGCGGGGATGGGTGGAGCGCTCCCCCGATCCCGACGACGGCCGTTTCACGATCGCCGCTCTGACCGACGCCGGGTACGAGGTGGTCGTCGCCGCGGCGCCGACACATGTGCGGGCGGTGCGTCAGCTGGTGCTCGACCCGCTGACTGCAGCCGACCAGCGGGCCCTCGCCCGCATCGCCGCCAAACTGCGGACGCGCCCCGTCGACTTGGCCTGAGGCCGGGGTCCGGAACGGTGGGTTGTCACCTCAGCACTCCTCGCCGGCGTCGATGGGCGACCGACTCCGAAGAGTGGTCATCGGCGCGGTTCCCAGCGGAAGAGGCGGGAGGCCAGCGCGATGGCGACGACGACCCAGCTCAGTGTGGGCAGCAGCAGAGGCAGGGAGTCTGCCACGGGAACGCCGCCGTTCCAGGCGTTGAGGACGAGTTCGGTGGCCGAGCCGCCGGGGAGCAGCCGCTTGAGCAGGGTGAGCTCCTCGGTGCCGGTGATCCCGACCCAGCTGGCGACAGCGATGGTGCCGAGGCTGACGGGCAGCGTGGTCACCTGGGCGTGCTCGGGGGAGTTCGTCAGTCCCGCGGTGACCAGTCCCAGGCCGAGCATCGCGGTGGCCGTGGCGACGTCGGCTGCGCCCTGCGCGAGCTGCGCGTGGGCGAGCCGGGTCGTTGTGATGGCCCGGGACCGGACCATGTGGGTCCGGAAGGCGGACAGGCGGCGGTGGGCGTGGAACTCGGCGGCCGGGTAGTCGCCGAGCGCCAAGTGTGGCGGGGTCCTCCTGCTGTGATGGGGCTGGAATGGACGGATTCCGGCTCCGTGGAACGAAGATCGTGTCGGATGCTGCTGATCAGTTGGGAGATATCCGGGAGATCAACTCTCCGTCCGCTCACGCACCACGCACGCAAACGGCCCCGGACGAGGAGTCCGAGGCCGAACAGGGCGCCTACCTGAGGGGGAAGCCCCAGGTCAGCGGCTTACTGCGTGGTGCCCCCGGCAGGATTCGAACCTGCGACACCCGCTTTAGGGGAGAGGTTGGAGAACTCTCGGGCTGACCTGGGACTTCGATACCGGGTGAGGCGGCTGTGAACGCGACCGTAGGACACCCTCGTTGACCGCGGCTGACCGCTGCATCTGGCACGGTTGTGGCACGAACCTCAGCCGATGACAGCCGGCCACGACGGCGGGCGCGCCGACCGATCACGCACGCGTGTGCCTCGCTGTACCCCACCCGCCTCACCTTGCGTCCTGGGCGGTCGAGGACATGGGTGTCCCAGGGGCGGGTGCATGGTGGGTGGGGGTGTCGTGGTGCTGCCGCGCCATCGGCCGACTTCGGCCGGTGTTCAGTAGGCCATGTGAGCGTTCTGGTCAGCCGCTGGGAGGCGGTTCCGATCGAGGTCCGTCACTTCGACATGATGAAATCCAGGGCGTAGCCGGGAGCAGTCGTCCAGTAGGTGACACGCTGAAAGTCGTTGGCGTACAACGTGTCGACGGGCATGGGGACATCGATCGGCTTGCCCGCGCGGCTGCCGGGCTTACGACCCTGGAGGCTGAGGGTGATGCTCTTCGCCTCGTACTCATCCATGGGGCCGTTGACGAGCAGAGCGGCATATGCCTCCTTACCCGGAGCGAGGGTGACGGGCACGCCCGGGGTCGGGTCGCTCTCCTTGATCACGGGGGCCGTGGTCCGACCGTCACCAAGCCGCACGAGAGGGTAGCGGTAGAGGTTGCACTTCTTGTCCCCGGCGTTCTGGACGGTGAGGAGGAGGTGCCTGGCGTCCTTGCTGTCTGCGGGCTCCGTCACGGCGGACACCCCGAGGACCTTCTGGGAGCAGGCAGCGATAGTGCCCTTGGCGCTGCTGCCGCCCGAGCGGTGCGTCACCGCGTCATTGGCCTTCCCGCTGATCGTCAGCGGCCCGGTGGTGGAGGCCTGTGCCGACACACCACACCCAAGAGCCAGGACGAGACCCGCGGCCACGGCCACACGGTGGGCCGCAAGGGACTTCACGTTCATATGCGTGTTCCTTTTCTGATCGGTATGAGGTCGCGTGCTGGGCTGTCGCCGCCACACCACCCGCCTCCTTCTCGCACCGCGGTGGCGAAGGTGGTCGGGCGCCCCCTTGAGCGTCCGCGCCCTGCACCCGGGTGCCCAAAGAGATGGGTGTCTCCGTGGACGGGTGAGTCGGGGTGTCGTGGCGCTGCCGTGCGGTCGGCCGCTTCAGCCGGTGCGACAGCCATAGCATCGGATGCCTCGTGGGGCTGGGACAACGGCTGCCCTCAACCTGCAACGGTGGGACGATCCCACCCCCGACAACCTGCAGAGACAAGGAAGCCTGGGATGTCTGTCTGGGATGGGAAACCCCCTGAGGCCGGCGTCCGGACACCCGGGGGACTCGGCCCGCGCCCGCCGCCTCGGCCGGCGACGGTGCCCTGCCCCAGAGCCCCCGCCGCCGGTGGCGGGGGGCGGTGGCGGACCCTTCGGGGAGCGCTGCTTCGGGTGAGCGGGGCAGCCCGGCCCGCGCAGCGGTGGTGACCGCCGCTACCAAGTCGTGTGCGTCGACGTCCCCGACCATCCCCGACCCACTCCTCCAGGCCGCGCAGCTCACCGGCGGGAAGCGGTGATCCGATGCGGTGGGCGGGCCCGGCCGGCGGCGGTGCGGAAGGCGGCGCCCCAGGGCCGCGGGTGAGGGTGGTCTCGAGGAGAGGGATGGCGCAACCCTGCAACCATCCCAGCCTTATTGACGTGCAGGTATGGGGAGTGCCGGGGATGCCGTCCCGGAACAGGACATGACGGGACGGCACAGGCCGACGGATGGATGCGAGTACGGACCACATGGATGCAATCCACGACGACGTAGCGGAGTTCGCGCTACTGCTGACGCGTCTGAAAGACCGCACAGACCGCAGCTACGCGGCGCTGGCCCGCCGTCTGGGCATGAATGCCTCCACGCTGCACCGCTACTGCGCTGGTGAGGCGGTTCCCCTGGACTTCACCAGGATCGAGCGGTTCGCCGCACTCTGTGGAGCCTCCCCCGAGGAACGCGTGGAGTTGCACCGCCGGTGGATCCTGGCAGTCGCGGCACGGCAACGACCCCGCCCATCCGATGCCCGGCGGGCACCGACGCCCCACGACACCACGAGCACCGTGGCATCGGCCGCATCCGCGAGCCACAGCAGCCCGGCGGACAAGGCACCCGAGTCGGCCTCACCGGCCGACCCACGCCCGGGGCCGACCTCACCGGCCGACCGGCGGCTTCATGCCGGGCGCCCCCGACGACGGCCCGTGCGATCGATAGCGCTGGCGGCCTCGCTCGCCATTGCGCTCGCCGGCCTCACCACGTCCGCTGCCGGGCCCCCCTCCGGTGGCGGTGGGTCGTCGGCCTCCGCCCGCACCACACCGGAACCCTCAGCGCCGGCCACGCACAGCGACGGCAGCCCGGAGAAGAACCGGGCGAGCGCCGGCACGGTCCCGCCGCAGGCCCCGCTCACCTGGACGGCCAACTCCCAGCGCTGGCAGCTCGAATGCGACCACGACTACGTCATCGACAAGCCACCGCAGGAGGTCCCACCGCCGCCGACCCCGGCGGACGCCGCGGTGTGGGCCGCGTCCCAGGGGGCGGTGCACGGGCGCACCACCAATCTGCAGATCTCGGTGCAGGGACGTGGCTCCGCCGCCGTCGTCCTGGAGGCACTGCATGTGCGCGTGGTCAACCACACCACCCCCGCCTCCCGCCGGGGCATCGCCTACTCCATGTATGAAGGCTGCGGCGCCATCCTCGTCCCCCGTTACTTCTCCGTGAACCTCGACGCGCACCGCCCCCTGGCCCATTCGATGCCCGGCAACGACCCGGACAGACCGGCCCCCGCGATCGACTTCCCCTACCAGGTGTCCCTGCGGGAGCCGGAGGTCCTGCGGCTCTCCGCGCGCACCGAGTCCTGCACCTGCGACTGGTACCTCGAACTCGACTGGTCCTCACAGGGTCGAACCGGGACGGTGCGCATCGACGACCACGGCCGCCCGTTCCGCACCACCAGCATCAAGGGGCTACCGCACTACTGGTACCGCAACCCCCGTGGCTGGGTCCCCATGACCGCCGCCAACGACAAGGCGGAAACCGCCGACTGATGAAGCAACAGGCCGCACAGCCCGTCCGATAGCAGGACCGGCGGGGGCAGGGGCCCGGCCGTCCCCGCCGTCGGTGGGATCCGGGCGGGACCGGGGCAAGGGAGGCGGTGCCGCGCACCTCGTGAGTCTGTTCGGCTTCAGGTCCCGCAGCGCGCAAGCCACCGTGTGGTGTCAAGGCCTAACAATTGCTGCGGGCCCTGATGAACACAGCCGTGGACGAAGAGCTGATCCGGCGCAACCCGTGCCGCGGCAAGGGGGTGGATTGCTAAGACGTGCCCGAGCGGCCGATCCTCACGGTGCCCGAGGTCTTCGCCGTCGCCGACTCCATCGTGCCGCGCCACCGGCTGCTCGTGCTCTTGGCGGCCTTCACCACGCTGCGGCTCGGGGAGCCGTCGGCCCTGCGGCGACGGGACCTCGACCAGGAGGGGCTGACCGTCACTGTCCGCCGGGCGCAGGCCGAGTTTCAGAGCGGGCGGCTCTTAGGAGTCCTTGCAGAAAGATCTTGTTGTGGCACGGTGGAGATGTACGTGATCCCGTGCTTTGTGGGGGTGACCATGACGCGGCGGAAGCCGTGGGAGGTCGGCGACGAGCTCTGGGCGGTGATCGAGCCGCTGCTGCCGAAGCATGAACGGCGCTTCCGGCACCCGGGGCGCAAGCGGATCGATGACCGCAAGACACTGCAGGGTGTGCTGTTCGTCCTCTACACCGGCATCCAGTGGGAGTACCTCCCGCAGGAGTTGGGGTTCGGCTCGGGTCCTACCTGCTGGCGGCGACTGGCCGAATGGCAGGAGGCCGGGGTGTGGGAGGAACTCCAGCGGGTGCTGCTGGACCGGTTGCGGGCGGCGGACCGTCTGGACTTCGACCGTGTCACCGTGGATGCCTCGCACGTGCAGGCCAAGCGGGGGCGAAGCAGCCCAAAAGTCGGTCCGAGTCCGGTTGACCGTGCACGGCCGGGCTCGAAGCACCACGTGCTGACCGACGCGCACGGAACCCCGCTGCGGGTGTCGCTGACCGGCGGGCACCGCAACGATGTCACCCAGCTTCTGCCGCTGGTCGACGGCCTGCCTCCGGTGCGGGGTAAGCGGGGCCGGCCCCGGCGCAAGCCCCGCACGCTGTATGCCGATCGCGGCTACGACCACGACGCGTACCGCCACCAACTGCGCGAGCGCGGCATCGTCCCGAAGATCGCCAGGCGGGGACAACCGCATGGTTCGGGCCTGGGCCGCGTCCGGTGGGTTGCCGAGTCCGCCATCGCCTGGCTCCACGGCCCCCGCCGCTTACGGACCCGCTGGGAAGTCCGAGACGACATGCACGACGCCTTCCTCCAACTCGCCCACTGCATGACCCTCGCCCGCAAGAACCCAGCATTCTGAAAGGACCCCTTAGTGGGCGGTTCGTGAGTCTTTGAGTCGATCTGCTGTCGCCTGATGGTGTGGCGGTGGGGCGGAATCTGCCGGTCCGCGGTTGGTGGTCTGGTGATGTGACCGGGTGAGTGAACGCAAGCCGTACCCGAGTGACTTATCGGACGAGCAGTGGTCGTTGATCGAGCCGGTGATCACCGCGTGGAAGGACCGGCACCGCTCGGTCAGCGGCCACCAGGGCGCCTACGACATGCGGGAGATCGTGAACGCGATCCTCTACCAGGGACGGACCGGCTGTCAGTGGGCCTATCTCCCGCACGATCTGCCGCAGAAGAGCGCGACGTACTACTACTTCGCCGCCTGGCGGGACGACGGGACCGACCGGGTCATCCATGAACTCCTGCGCTGCCAGGTCCGTGAACGCGCCCGCCGATTAGAGGACCCGACCCTGGTGGTCCTGGACACCCAGAGTGTTCACGTGGCCGCCGGGGTCCCCGCCGCCACGAGCGGCCACGATCCGGCCAAGCGGGTGCCCGGCCGCAAACGGGGTCTTGCCGTGGACGTCCTGGGCCTGGTCATCGCGGTCGTCGTCCTCGCCGCGAACACCCACGACAACGCCGCGGGCACCATCCTGCTGGACCAGGTCGCCGAGCACGCCGGCAAAACCGTCCGCAAAGCCCTGGTCGACCAGGGCTTCAAGAACCAGGTCGTCGCACACGGCGCCGGCCTGGGCATCGACGTCGAGATCGTCGCCCGCAACCCGCAGGTCAAGGGGTTCGTGCCGCAGCCGAAGCGGTGGAGGGTCGAGCAGACCTACGGGATCCTGATACTGCACCGGCGACTGGTCCGTGACTACGAGCACCGCCCCTCCTCATCCGCCTCCCGCGTCTACTGGGCGATGACCCACGTCATGACCCGACGCCTCACCGGCGCGAACACCCCCACCTGGTGCGAGGCGCAGGCGGTGGGAGCGTGAACATCCAGCCCCTGCTCGACGCCCTGGACCTCCAGGAAGACGCCGCCCGGGCCCTGGCCGACGAACTCCGCACACAGATCGACGACCTGCAGACCCGGCTGCGAGAGGCCGAGACGCACCTGGAGCACCTCGCGATCACCCGCAAGACCGTCACCGCCCTCGCCGACCGACTACCGGCCGCCGCGCCGGACCTGCCCGAGCACCCGGACTACCCCCGCATCCTCACCGCCTTCAACCACACGACCGGGCCGTTGCGGGCAAAGGACGTCTGCGAAGCCCTCGGCCACGAACTGCTGCCGAAGAACGTCGAAGGCACCCGCGCCAAGCTGAAACGCCTGGTCAAACTCGGGATCCTTACCGAGGCCGACACCGGCAACTTCACCCGGAAGCAATAGCCGACGGAACCTCCACCAGCGACCTTGCGCCCACCCCCAGCCGGAAACGGACATAGCCTTACGAACCGCCCACTTAGATCTTCGGCACACCGGCAACACCCTGGCCTCGACCGCTGGAGCCAGTACCCGTGAGCTGATGACCCGCATGGGCCACAGCAGCTCGCGTGCTGCGCTGATCTACCAGCACATGACCGGCGACCGTGACCGGGCCATCGCCGACAGGCTCGGGGCCATGATCCGCGAGGGCGGGGGAGAGGCCACCGGCCAGGAGTGATGTGGCATCCACGTGGCATGAGTGGCACGCGTGTGGCACGGCCTCAAACACGACTAAGGGCGAGCCTGGGAGGAAAACCCTCCTGAGCTGGCCCTTTTTCCTGTGCCCCCGGCAGGATTCGAACCTGCGACACCCGCTTTAGGAGAGCGGTGCTCTATCCCCTGAGCTACGGAGGCGGGCGGGGCCTTGCGGAGAACGCGGCTGAATACTCTGAGTGAGCACCCGCCGCGATATCAGCAAGGATCAGAGACCGCCACTGAGGTGACGGCCCCTGACAGGGTAGCGGATCGGGGCTGGGTGGTGGGGATGAGGCTGGTGCCTCGGCCGGGTTCGTGATCGGGGGGCGTTGCCGTTGTCGTGGCTGGAGTCTGTGGGCGCCGCATCGGGGGCGGAGTACGTGGGGTTTTGCTTGTCGTGGGCGGTGCTGGTGGCGCTCTGGTGAGGAGGGGGCCGGCGTCGGTGTCGGTTGTGTCGTCCAGTGATCGGGCGAGGTTGACGGCCTCCGGGCGTGGCATGCCGTCCTTCTTGCTCCAGAACGCACGGTCCTGGTGTCACGGTCAGGATGGCACCGCATAGTGCCGCTGGCACAATGCTTTCCATGGGGAACTCTCAGGCGCATCCGGTGTTCCGGACGACGGATCTGGTGGCTGCGGTGGAGACGGCTCGTCGCTTGATTGCGATTGGGGACCCGACTGAGGTCGAGGTGAGTCTCGAAGCCACCGTATCCGAGGCGTCGGAACTGGAGATGCTGAGTGCCGTCATGCCGACAGCCACCGCATTCGGGTGTGGGCAGAGTCCGGCCATTCAGCCGTCGACCAGTTCGGTTGTTACGGGCCCGTTCCCGATTTTTCTGGAGTGGACATCCCAGCCTTTCGGTCAGCTCGAGGACCGCTTCGTCGCTGTTGCGGGAAAATGTCCCGCGACGCTGGTGTGGAGCCGGGTGCGCTGGCCGGAGGTGCCTGCGTTAAGGCTGTCCGCGGAGGAGGAGTATGCGCATGTTTCCATCTCCATCAATTCGCGACAAATTCACTGGGATGAGCCCGCACCCGATCACACGGTGCATATCCACGACCGGAAAGGCGCGCATCTGCGGGCTCAATGGCTTGCCGATCAGGTCGGTCTTTATCCTATCGGGCCTCCCTATCTCGCGCTTTGATTTTGTACTGGCTCACCAGGAACAGGAGGCGTCGGCGACGTTTTCCCTTTCCCAGGCTTCCCGGTCGCGCAGGTAAAGGGGGTGCTCCGCGACGATTGCCGTGGTTTGTGCTGAGCCAGGGGTGAGTCTCCACTGCACGGAGCCGGTGATACGAGCCGAGCAGTTGTCGATGAATGACTGGCAGGCGGCTCGAAGGGAACCGAACCACCGGCCCTCGACAGCCTCGCGCACCCAGAGCTGCTCCATGTGCATCTTTTCCCGGATGGTTTCGGCGTCGAGGACGGCGGTTTCCAGATGCCGGTATGTGCGCAACAGCAGGCAGGCCGCGGGCATCTCGCGGATCTCCAGGACCTTTTCTCCGCCGGTCAGATGCTCAAGGCCACTGTAGCGGCCGATGCCGAAGGCGCCCACGCGCAGGTTCATTTCGCGGATCAGCTCTGTCAGCGGAAGCTGGGTTCCATTGACAGCGATGGGGACTCCCGCGTGGAACCTGATGTCCATGAGTCCCTCGGGTGCGGAATGATCGGCGATGGACCAGCGATACAGGTGCTCGGGGGCGGCGTGGTCCTCCGGGTCTTCCAGGATTCCCGACTCGAATTCGCGGCACCACAGATTCGAGTCACCACTGACGATCCGATCCGCCATCTCGTCCAGGCCGGCCTCCTTGAGTTCCTCGATCTTCTGGGCGCGATCGACGGGATCGAGTTCGTAGGGGCTTCCGTATCGGCCCGGGAAACCGAGCAGGCTGATTGCCCCGTTCAGCCGTCGTAGCGTGTTCTGGGACTGATTGGCGGTGTGCAGTACCGTCGATGCCCCCATGTCCTGGGCCATCTCGACCGCGATGCGTGCCATAAGGGGTCGGCTCAGCGAGGAACTGATCGGGTGCGTGTTCAGATAGACGGCCTGTGCGGCTATGGCCGGGAGGACAAACTCACGGGCGAAAGTTTCTCGGGCGTCAACGATGTGCAATCCAATGCCGAGACGGTCGGCTATGCGCTGTTTCTCCTCGAGGGTCTCGTCACCTCCCACATCCACGCTGATCGCATGGACGTCGCGATGCCCGGACCGGCGCAGCCGGTACAGCAGATAGGTGCTGTCCAGCCCTCCGCTGAAGAGCGTGACAACGGGCAGGTTCTGGTCGAGTATTCCTGTGGCGAGGTCGCCGAAGGAGCGTACGACTTGAGGTTTTTTCAAGGGATTTCTTCCAAATCAGTGGCGGATATCGCGGATTCATAGCGGACCTTGACCACATCGGCCATTTCGTCGAGCAGCGCGGCCAGCGCTTCATGGGTCTCGGTGGCGCCGAAGCAGATGTAGACGTGTGCCAGCCGTCCCGCACGCCAGTCGGTGGAGTGCCCCGCTCCGCGCTTCAGGACGACACGGGAAATGCCGGGCAGGCGCTGCAACTGCTCGAGCCCCGACACCTCGGCGACACGCCGCGCCTCCAACGGGGGCACGCGGGCGTGTATGAACGCGATCCGCTCGTAGGCGATGTTGTCGACCGCCTTCGTGGCTTCCGCGTCCCCGAGAGCGATACCGGCCGCCAGCCGGAGGACGTCGACCCCTGTCGCGCGGGCGAGAAGAGCGTTGACGAGGCCGCCAAGGCGCCCGTTTACTTCGATGACCTGCGGTCCTGACGGAGTGAGCTTGACTTCGGTGTGGCACACTCCGGTGCGGACGCCCAGGGCGGTCAAGGCGCGTGTGGCCACGTCCAGGACGGATTTCTGGTCCTCTTCCCGCAAGGCCGCCGGCAGGAACGACCCGGCCTCCCGGAACGGGGGCGCGAGCGGGAATTTGCCGGTGACCGTCAGATGGGTGATGGCGCCGTCGAAGACGGCCGACTCCACGGAGACGTAGTCGCCCCAGGGCGCGGTGGCCGCGACTCCCTGAAGTTCCCTCTCGAGGACAAAGGCTTCTGTCGCGCCGGACGCCGCTGGTCCGGAGAACTCCGAACGGCAGGCGGCAACAAGGTCGTCGTGTGAGGAGATGCGGTAGGTACTTCGGCTGCCGGTTCCCACGTCGGGCTTGAACACGGCCGGCAGGCCGACCTCCGCTACGGCGAGCCGGGCGGAATCCTCCCCGGTGACCAGCCGCGCCGGCACCGCGGACGCCCCGCAGCCGTTGAGCACCTCACGTTGCAGGTGCTTGTGGGTGAGCTTGCGCACCAGCTCGGGCGAGTGAAACGGAAGATCGAGTCTTGCCGCGAGGGCCCCGGTTGTCTCCAACTGGTAGTCGGTGAAGGTGACGATTCCGTCCGGCCGTTCCGCGCGTACCTTCGCGGCGGCGCGGCCGAGGTCCAGCCCGCTGATGTCGCACAGCCGGCCCAGCTCGGCCATGAGCTCTGCGGGCTGCTCACCGAACTCGGAGTCAGGGCAGACGAAGATCGGTTCGGCCAGCCCTTCGAGTGCGGCCGCGATCTCGACCACGTCCGCGGCGCCCATGTCGTAGACGACTGCGATCCGCCGCATCACGACACCTGCCGGTCCGAGGTGTCGCGTTGGGCGTCGATGAGCGCCGCCAGATCCCTGAGCACCGGGTGGTTGAGGATCGCGTTGAAGGGAATGGACACGCCCAGCTCCTTGGCCACCCGCTGGCGGATGCGGAAGGCGAGGAGCGAGTTGCCGCCGGCGGCGTAGAAGTCGTGCGTGGCGCCGACCGGTTCGTCGCCCAGGAACTCCTGCCACAGCCGGGCGAGGTACGTCTCCGTCTCCCCCGACGGCAGGTCGGAGGGCGAGAGCTGCCGGGAGTCCTCGGCCAGCAGGGCCCTGAGCGCCGCCACGTCCCGCTTGCCGTTCTCGTTGTCGGGAATCCGGGGCAGCAGCAGGACGCGGCTGGGCACCATGTACTCGGGCAGTTCCCGCTTGGCGTACGCCAGGAGCTCCTCGTCGGTCAGCGCGCTGTCCGCCGCCACGAACGCCACCAGGCGCAGGTCCAGCTCTTCGCCGGTGGCCAGCACGATCGCCTCCCGGGCCAGCGGGTGCTGGGCGAGCGCGCGCTCCACCTCGCCCGGTTCCACCCGGTAGCCGCGGATCTTCACCTGGTCGTCGGCGCGTCCGACGTACTCGAAGACCCCGTCGGGCCGCTGCCGGCCGAGGTCGCCGGTCGCGTACATCCGGCTGCCGTCCCCGGCGAACGGATCGGGGACGAAGCGCTGCTCGGTCAGATCCGGTTGGTCGATGTACCCGCGGGAGACCCCCACTCCGCCCACGTACAGCTCGCCGGCCTCACCGACGGGCACGGGTTTCCGGTCGGCGTCCAGCACGTACATGGAGAAGCCGTCCAGGACGGGGCCGATGGGCACCGAGGTGTCCTCGGGTCCCACCGACTCGATATGGGCCACTGAGCAGCCCGTCGTGGTCTCCGACGGGCCGTAGAGGTTCCACAGCGACCCTGTAAAGCCGCTCGCCAGGACGTCCCGGCAGGCGGAGGCCAGCATGGTGCCGCCGCCGACCTGGAGGACCCGCAGGCCGGAGAACGTCTCCGGGCTCTCGCGGGCCAGGTGGTTGAACGCCATGGTGGGGGCGATCATGACGCTGATGCGGCGGTCCTCCAGCTCCCGCTTCACATCGGAGGCCAGGAGTTCCGCCATGGCGGGCATGACGACGATCTCCGCTCCGTACGCGAAGCTGCACCAGGTCTCGAAGTGGAAGGCGTCGAAGGAGACGCTGGCGATCTGGCTGGTGCGATCGGTGGGCAGCAGCTGAGGCATGACGCGGTTGCGGGCGAAGGCGAGCAGGTTGCGGTGCTCCAGCACGAAGGCCTTCGGGACCCCGGTCGAGCCCGAGGTGAACAGCACGCAGGCCCCGTCCTCCGGCGCGGGAAGCGGCAGGTCGCCGGGGGCGGGGGAGTCGGCCGAACTGTGCCATTCGATCACGTCGGGCCCGAGGTGCGAGAGCCGCGCACCCCACCCTGGTTCGGTCACGATGGCCTTGGCTTTGCTCCGCTGGATCATCAGGTCCCGGCGCTTGTCGGGATACCGGACGTCCACCGCGACGTAGGTCGCGCCCGCCTTGAGAATGCCGAGCAGGGCGACGAACACCTCGCTGGAGCGCGGGCGGTGCACCACCACCCGGTCCTCCCGGCCGACGCCCCGCGTGACCAGGTGCGCGGCGAGCACGTCGGAGCGCGCGCTCAACTCCCGGTAGGTCAGGGTCTGTTCGCCATCACTCACGGCGTTGCGGTCCGGGTGCCGTGCCGCTGTCGTCTCGAAGAGTTCAACGAGAGTGCCGGGTCGCTCACGATCGTCGGACATGCCCATGGAGGTACTCCTGACTTCGCGGATGTGACGGTGCACACGTCGGGTACGGAAAGGTCGCGGAAGGTCGCGGAAGGTCGCGGAAGGTCGCGGAAGGTCGCGGAAAGGTGGGTCACGCGCTCGCAGGGGCCGGCTCGGGCCTGGTCAGCGAGCCACTGCGGCGCTGGAAGAAGTAGGCCTGCCCGGCCACCAGCAGGAGGTTGGCGCCGGCCAGGGAGAGCCACAGCGCCTTCAGGCCGCCCGCGGCGCCGACGGGCAGGGCCACCAGGGCCAGCAGCCCGTAGCAGATCGCGAAGATGACCAGGCTGGGGACGGTGCGCTTGATGCCGATCAGTCCGAAGCCGAACACCGCCTGGGCGGCGTCCGCCAGTACCGCGAGGAGGACGATGGGCAGCAGGTCCAGCACCTTGTCGTGAAGGCCGGTGTCCTTGGTGAACAGCGAGATCACCGGGGTGCGTGCCACCATCAGGAGGAGCGCGAGACCGCAGACGGCGCCCAGGGCCACCAGGACACCCGCGTGAGCGCTGCGCCTGACCTCCTGTACGTCGCCGGTCTTCACATGGGCGGCCATGAGCGGCACGGTCGCCTGGCCCACCGCCACCGCCGCGGTGAACATGAGGTTCACCAGGGACAGGGAGATGCTGTGCACGGCCGCGCTGTCGGTGTTCACCCGGGCCGCGGAGAAGGCGAGGACGCCCAGGACGGCGAACTTGATGAGCACGGTGGCCGCGAGCGGGATGCCGACCGCGGCCAGTTTGAGCACCTCGCGCGGATGTGGACGCCCCAGCCGCAGCGACCTCCCGGCCAGCACCGTGTCCCGGCGCAACTGGATGTGTGCCAGGGAGGCGTTGATCACGCTGGAGGTGAGCATGGCGATGCCGGCGCCGGGCAGGCCGAAGCCCTCGAACGAACCGACGCCGCCGACCAGGATCAGCGAGAGCACGACGGCGGCGCCGGTGCCGGCCATCCCGGAACGCATCACCGCCTTGCCCTTGCCGAGCCCGACGAGTGTGGACGTCGCGGTGGCCGCGATCGACATCACGAGCACGCTGCAGGCGAGGATGTACGGGAAGACACCCAACTCGTCGAGGGTGCTCTGCGGCACTCCACCGGCCTTGCCGATCAGCGGCACGGAGGCGACCGCTGCGGCACCGAGCAGTCCGACGCAGATCCCGAGCCACATGCCGTTGCGCAGCACGGGCAGCAGGCCGTCAGCGGTGTCGTCGGTGTCGTCCTTGTACGCCGCCACGAACGGCATGACTCCGCGCATGGCTCCGGACACCGCGGCGGTGGCCGGGCTGAACACGGCCAGGGTGACGGCGAAGGCCGCGAGCGAGGCCGTGCCATGCCGTCCCAGGACGGCCGTGTCCACCAGAGATGCCGCCGACGAGGCGATCATCGTCAGGTAGAGCGGGAGCGCGGCGCCGGCGATCTGCCGCGTCTTCTTCTCTCCCTCCGGACCGGAGGGCTTGTTCTCAGCCATGGCTCTCAGCGTCTTCCATTTCTTCTCGCGCCGCTGCTGGTGTACCGGACAGAGCGGAATTGACGTCCGCCACGAGACTCTTGCAGAAGCTTTCCGGGTGATCGAACAGATAAAAGTGGCCACCGGGCCAGGTGTGAAAACTGACGGGCGCCAGGGTTCTCTCCCGCCAGCCGTCCAGAAATTCATGCTCGGCGAGCGGATCGGCGTCCCCGGAAAAGACGGAGACCGGTGTGGAGAGGGGTGGTCCTTCGATGTGTTCGTAGGTGTCCACGATGCGCAGATCGGCGCGCAGAACGTTCACCATGTAGTCGACCACGTCCGGGATCTCCAGCATTTCCTCCGGTGTGCCGCCCAGCTCCCGCAGGAACGCGACGAGCCGCTCGCGTGGCCACAGGTCACGCCGTTCCGGCAGCCGGTCCCGGACGCGGTGCGGGGCGGGGCTTCCGGAGACCCCCAGCCACGTCGGTGGGGTGCCCCGCCGTTCGGCCTCTCTGACCAGCTCATACGCGACCAACGCCCCCAGGCTGTGGCCGAAGACGGCATAACGGCCAGCGACGTTGTCGAGAACGGCGGGGGCGACGTGTGCCATCAGTTCGGCCATGTCGCCGCAGGCCGACTCGCCGGCGGAGGCGCCCCGTCCGGGCAGTTCGACGGCCAGCGTCCGCCACGTGGGGGGAAAGCGCTCGGCCAGGGGCGCGTAGCTCGCGGCCGAGCCTCCGGAATGGTGAATCAGAAAGCAGGTCAGCTCTGTTTCCGGCTCTTCGTTCCCGTGCTCTTTGTTCCCGTAACGCCCGGGCCGGGATCCGAGATCTCTGATGATTACTTGACTTGGCATTGTCTCCGTCCCGCCTGATCGATAGGGTGAGCGATCGCGGTCGAGGCCGCGTCAGGTTTTGTTGTCACGACGCGAACGGGGTAGCCGTGGACAGGATTGCGTTTCTCTTCCCCGGGCAGGGCTCGCAGGTGCCCGGAATGGGAAAGGATTTCGCCCGGGAATACGCCGAAAGCGTGCGGGCCTACTACGCATCGGCCGACGAGATTCTGGGACTTCCGTTGAGCCGGCTGTGCTTCGAGGGCAGCGAGGAGGAGCTGGGGGACACCGCCGTGACCCAGCCCGGTGTGTTCCTCACCAGCCTCGCGGTCTCCGCGGTGCTGCGGGAACACGGCATCCGGCCGGGCGTGGTGGCCGGCCACAGCCTCGGTGAGTACCCGGCCCTGGTGCACGCGGGGGTGCTCGCCTGGGAGGACGCGC
Source organism: Streptomyces sp. LZ34 (assembly GCF_053890475.1). Classification (NCBI taxonomy): domain Bacteria; kingdom Bacillati; phylum Actinomycetota; class Actinomycetes; order Kitasatosporales; family Streptomycetaceae; genus Streptomyces; species Streptomyces sp. LZ34. The sequence goes on along the minus strand of NZ_CM132680.1, from coordinate 5,409,864 downwards.
TGCGGCTGGTGCGCCGTCGCGGCGAGTTGATGGCAGGGGTCAACCGGCGCACACCGGGACGGATGGCGGCGGTCCTGGGGCTGCCCGCCGAGCGGGTCGGTGACCTGTGCGGGGAGGCGTCGCGCTCCACCGGTGAGAGCGTGGCCGTGGCCAACTACAACGCGCCGACGCAGACGGTGGTGTCCGGAACGGTGGCCGGGGTGGAGGCCGTCGCCGTCGCCGCGCGGGCGGCCGGCGCGACACACGTCGCACAGCTGAAGGTGGGCGCGCCCTTCCACTCGCTCCTGATGAAGGACATCGAGGAGGAGTTCGCCGCCCATCTGGAAGCCGTCCCGTTCGCCACTCCGGTCATCCCGGTGATCGCCAATGCGACCGCCACGTATGTGCACACGGGCGAGGAGGCACGTCAGTCGCTGAGGCGCCAGCTCTCCTCGCCGGTGTACTGGAGCCAGACGCTGGAGCTGCTGGTGAAGGAGGACGTCGACGCGCTGGTCGAGGTCGGTCCCGGCAGGGTGCTGACGAACATCAGCCGCGGTTCGGCCTCGCAGGTGCCGGCCATGGCCGTGGGCACCGTCAAGCAGTTGCGTCAGGCGGTCGCCCGGCTCACCGCGGTGCGGGCGTAGCGCGCGGGGGGCGGGCGGGCGGCAGACGGCCGCCCGCCGCCCTCCGGTCCGGGAGATCACAGCTGTTCGCACCTCTCCCGCAGCACCGCCAGGTTCCGCAGCGCGCCGAGCGCCTCGTCCGCCGCGACACCGAAGTCGATCAGGCAGGCGAGTTCGTCGACGCCCAGGTCGGCGAGGCGTTCGACGAGGGGCAGGCAGCTGTCGACGGAGCCGATGAGGCACCGGGTCCGCGCGTGCTCCTCGTAGGCGTGGTCCAGCAACTCGCGCATCGCGGCGTCCGACGCCGGTCCCACGCCATGGGGCTGCGGCGACTTGAGGCCGAAGAGACTCATGGACGAGCGCATGTACGCGGTCATGGGGGCACGGGCCGTCTCCAGCGCCGTACGGCCGTCCTCGGCGACGAACGTGTGCAGCATGACCGTCACGCGGTCGCTTTCGACGCCGTATCCCGCGCCTTCGAGCGCCTCGCTGTAGTCGGCCAGATTGTCCTCCAGCCGGTCCCAGGACTGCCCGAGAAGGTGGGTCAGGATGCCGCACCCCAGCTCTCCCGCGAGGGAGAACGTCTCGGCGGAGCCTGCCGCGGTGACCCAGAGGGGCACCTCCTCCTGCCGGGGGCGCGGGTAGGTGTGGACGAGCCGCTCCTCCCCGCCCGGCCCCGGACGGCGCACGGCCTCGCCGGACCACAGCGCGCGCAGCTCCTGGATGCCGTCACGGACCAGGCTTTTGTTCTTCTCGAAGTTGCCGGGTGCCAGGACGAAGTCCTGCGGGTTCCAGCCGGAGGCGATGGCGAGGCCCGCCCGGCCGTCCGAGAGCTGGTCGACGACGGCCCACTCCTCGGCGACGCGCAGGCGATCGTGCAGCGGAAGCACGACGCTTCCGGCGCGTACGTCGACGCGCGAGGTGACGGTGGCCACGGCCGCCGAGGTGACGGAGGGGTTGGGGAACGGCGCGCCGAAGTCGTGGAAGTGCCGCTCCGGCGTCCAGACGGCAGAGAAGCCCTCCGTGTCCGCGAACCGCGCCGCCTCGAGGAGGAGACGGTACTGCTCGGCGGTGTCCTGCCCGTTGGCGAAGAAGAAAAGGCTGAACTTCACGCGCCCTCCCCGGGATCGATGGATGCGGCAAGGTCCTCGGCCGTGGTGTCGGCCTCGAAGACGAGGGCGTACAGCACGGTGCGATACAGCGCCATCACCCGTGCGTCCCGCCGCTCGGCCGGGCTGCGGGCGTACGTGAGCTGGGTGCGGAAGGCGCGCGGGCTGTCGGCGACGGTCAGCTGCAGCCGCTGCCCGGCGGCCAGTACGTCGGGCCCGACGGCGCGAAGTTCCCGCGTGCCGAGCCGCAGCGGCTCGCCCTCGTCGCGCGCGTAGGTGAAGACGACCGGAAGGCTCCGGAAGGCCCCGAGCCCCTCGTCGGCGGCCGCGAGGTCGGCGTAGTTCACGGTGCGTACGCCGTCCACCTCGTCGAAGACCTCGCGCACGGCCTCCAGGGCCTGGCGCAGCGGCTCCGCGGCGCGCAGGCGGAACGGGAAGGGGACGACGTTGGCGAAGCTGCCGACCGTCGCGTCGAGGGAGGGGTGGATCCTGCCGTCAAGCGCCAGCGCCAGACAGACCTCGTCCTCGTCCCGCGACCAGGCCAGGGCGGTGGCGAAGGCGGTGAGGTGCAGCAGGAAGGGGGTGACGCGGTGCTCCGCACATCTGCGGCGCAGCGTCTGCTGGAGCCGCTGCCCGGGGGCCCAGGACCGCTGCCCGGCGATCTCTCCGTCGGCCGCAGGACCGAGGGTGTCGGCTTCCCGCGGGGTCCCGAGCAGGAGCCGGCGCCAACGGCGTACGGTCCCCTCGGCGCGCTCGCTGCCGGCCAGGGACTGCCGCCAGGTGAGGTGGCGCAGGAATCCGTCGTCCGTGTCGCGGTGCGCGGTGGGCGTGGCGTAGGCCTCGGCGAGGGACCGGCACAGGGTGTTCAGGCTCCGCCCGTCCAGGGCGGCCAGATGGACGGTCAGCGCCAGCAGGGTGGGGCCTTCGGGCAGCTGCGCCGCCGCGACCCGGAACAGCGGTTCCCTGGCGGGGTCGATGGGCCTGCGCTGACTCCGGTCGTACATCCATGCCGCGGCCTCGTGCGGTGTCATGCCCGCCGGTGTCCCGGGCGGATCGAGCACGGCGAAGCCCTGTGCCCGGGCCTGCGACCCCGCATCGGCCGCATACGGCACGCGGAGGGCCGCGTGCCGGCCGAGTACGGCCTCCACCGCCGTACTCAGCCGTGCCGGGTCCAGCCGTTGCCCGGCGTCGAACACGAAGGTCTTCTGCCGGTCGGAGGACGGGGAGCCGTCGAGGAGCGCGCGGTGCCCCGCGGGGACGACGAGCGGGGCGGCGACGGCGGGCAGCTCTTCCTCGGCGTCCGTCACGGGGCTACGGTCGGCCACCAGGGCGGCCACTTCCGCGGCCGTGCCGCGCCGGTAGAGCTCCCGCACTGACAGCCGGATGCCGCATTCCTCCCGTACGCCGTGGATGACGCGGGTGGCGAGCAGGGAGTGGCCGCCGGCGTCGAAGAAGTCCTCGTCCGGGCCGAGCAGCGGGTTGTCCAGTACGCGGCGGAAGACGGTCAGGACACCGTGCAGGGCACCGTCCGCCTCGTCCGCATCCGCGCCCGCGTCCACGCCCGCACTCCGCGGCACCGGGCTGCCCGGCCGGGGCAGCCGGGACACCTCGACCTTCCCGTTGACATTGACCGGGAGGCTGTCGAGGACGGTGAAGGACGACGGCACCATCGCCGCCGGCAGCTCGCCCCTGAGCCGGTCGCGGGTCCGCTCGGCCACCCCAGCCCCGGAAGCGGCCACCACATAGGCGTCGATGCGCTGATCGCCCTCCGTGCCGCCGACGACCAGGGCGACGTCGCGGATCGCCGGGTCCTCGCGGATCACCGTCTCCACCTCGCCCAGCTCCACACGGAAGCCGCGGATCTTGACCTGGTTGTCGCCACGGCCCAGGAACTCGATGTCGCCCGAGCGCGGCAGCCGGGCCCGGTCTCCGCTGCGGTACGCGCGTGCGCCGTGCGCCGTACCGCCGTCCGGGCCCGGACGCGGGAAGCGCTCCGCGGTCAGCCGCGGCTGTCCCAGGTAGCCGGTGGCCACGCAGTCGCCGTGGATGACCAGCTCGCCGACCGAGCCGCGGGGAGCGTCGCGGCCCTGCCCGTCCAGCACGGACAGCGTGACGTTCTGGATCGGGCGGCCGATCGGCGCGTGCCGTGGCCAGGCATGCGGCGGTCCGCTGAACCGGTAGGAGGTCACCACGTGTGTCTCGGCCGGCCCGTAGTTGTTGATCAGCCGGCATTCCTTCAGGGACTCGAAGAAGGAGATCAGCGGCGCGCTCAGGCGCAGCTGTTCGCCGGTGGAGGCGATCTCCTTGAGCGAGGAGAAGGCGGCGGTGTCGTGCTCGAAGCGTGCGGCGAGCGCGTGCAGGAGGGACACCGGCAGGATGGCCTTCTCCACCCGGTGGTCCCGGATGAAGCCGGCCAGCAGGTCGTGGTCGTGTTTGGTCTCGTCGTCGGCGATGTGGAGGGAGCCGCCCGAGCACAGGGCGGCGAACGCCTCGTGGAAGGAGGCGTCGAAACCGAAGGACGCGAGTTGCAGCCGGCGCAGCCCCGCGGTGTGGCCCGCGGTCTCCCAGTGGATGAGGTTCGCCAGCGCGCGGTGGGGATAGTGGATGCCCTTCGGCCGACCCGTGGTGCCGCTCGTGTAGGTCAGATAGGCACCCACCGACAGGTCCACCGCGTCGCCCGGGACGCTGCCCGCGCCGCCTCGCACCGCCGTGATGTCCGCAAGCTCCAGAGCCGTCGCTCCGACGGCGAAGTCGGCGTCCTCCTTGCGCTCGGAGACGACGACGGCGGCGCCGCAGTCCTCGGCCATGGCCGCGAGTCTCCGCCGCGGGTGGGTCAGGTCGAAGGGCACCGGCGTGGCTCCCGCGCGCATCACGCCCACGAGAGCGCCGACCAGGGGGACTCCCCGTGCCATGGCGATGCCCACGTGGTGGCCGGGACGTACGCCGAGCCCGGCGAGCAGGCCGGCCACCCCCGCCGAGACACGGGCCAGTTCGCCGTACGTCAGGGAGGTCCGGCCGTCGGTGACCGCGAGGCGGCCGGGTTCCCTGGTTGCCCGGTCGGCGAAGACCGCGTGGACCGGGCGCGGCGGGACCGGGACCCGCGGGCCGGCCAGGGCCGCGGAGGTCCGGGCGGCGGTGGCGGGCGACTCGGAGGGGACGTCCCTCAGCGGTCGGTCCGCCGCGTCCACGACGGTGGCCAGGAGAAAGGCGAAGGTGTCCTGCCAACCCGCGACGGTCTCCCGCTCGAAGCGCTCGGTGTTGTAGAGGAAGCGTCCTGTGATGCTCCCGTCCCGGCCGAACCACCAGTCGAGGGAGAGCTCGTACGGGCTGGTGTGCCGCTCGAACGGCAGGGGGTGGCGTTCGAGCCCGGCCGGCGGCGCGGCGCTGCCCGCGTCCAGGTTGAGCATGTTGAACAGCACCTGGAATATCGGGGTGGCGTTCAGGTCCTGGCCGCCGCCTCCCAGCCGGTGGGTGACCACCTCGACGGGCAGATCCTGGTGGTCCAGGGCCGTGGTCACTCGCTCGGCGACCTGCCCCAGCAACGCGTGGAAGTCCAGGGTTTCCTCGGTGCGCACCCGGAGCGGGAGGGTGTTCACGAAGTTCCCGACGAGGTCGCGGGTCTCGGGCCGGTGCCGACCGGAGACCGGTGTCCCGACGACGAGATCCGTCCGCCCGGTGACCCTGGCGAGCAGCAGGAAGAAGACGGCGAGTACGACGACGAAGGGCGTCACGCCGTGCTGCTCGGCCAGTGCGCGGACCCGGCCGGAGAGTTCCGCCGGAAGGGCGAAGTCGACGGTGCTGCCCCGGTAGTCGCGGACCGCACCGGGCGGCCGGTCGCCCGGCAACTGGAGCGGCTCGGGCAGATCCGCCAGTTCGTCGAGCCAGAAGCGCAGCTGCCGGTCGGCGTCCGCGGAGGTCAGCCATGCGGCGACGGCACGGAAGTGGGCGGCCGGCAGACCTTCGACGGCGGGCAGGGCGGCCTTGTCGCCGCCGGTTCGTTCCGTGTAGCAGGCGTACAGGTCGCGCAGCAGGATGCCGGTGGAGTGGGCGTCCGCGCAGATGTGATGCACCGAGAGGGCGAGGACGTGCCGGCCGGGCCCGGTGGTGAACACGCGCGCGGCGAAGGCGGGAGCCCGGTCCAGCGGGAGCTTGCGGTCCAGCAGTCCGGCGATCGCGGACCGCAGGGACTCCTCGCCGTCGACGGCGAGGACGGGGAGCTCGACGGGCACCTCGGGCAGGATCTCCTGCGTCGTGCCGTCCGCGGTCGTGCGGAACACCACGCGCAGGCTCTCGTGCCGGGCGACGACATCGGCAAGCGCGGCACGCAGCGCCTCGATGTCCACGGGGCCGCGCAGGTCGGCGAGCACCGGCACGTTGTACGCCTCGGCCGCGCCGTCGATCTCGCTGAGGAACAGGAACCTTTCCTGAAGGGGAGTCAGGGGGAGCGGACCGCTGTCGGACACCGGGCCTCGATCGCGCGGCGCGGGTCGTGCTCCGGTGCCTGCCGCCGCCTCCGCCTCGCGCTCTCTGTGTGCCAGCCGGGCCAGGTGGGCCGGCGTCGGCTCCCGCAGGAACGAGCCGAACGGCACGTTCACCCGGAGCCGCGCCCGGGCCATGGCCACGACCCGGGTGGCGAGCAGGGAGTCACCGCCGAGTGTGAACAGGTCGTCGTCGTCCGCGACGTCGTCGACCCCCAGACACTGCGCGAAGATGTGCCGAGCCGACTGTCCGGCGGTTTCCGCACCGCCTGCTTCCACCGCTGCTTCCACCGCCAGGGGCCGCGGGCCGAGGGAGCGTGCGGACCGCTCGGCGGCGCCCTGCGGCGGCCGTGGCTCCAGCCAGTGCCGCTGCCGGTCGAAGGGGTACGCGGGGAGGTCCACGACGTGGCCGCCGACGACATCGACGAGTCCCGAGCGGTCCTCCAGGAGTCCCAGCGCCCAGGCCCGGCCGAGGCGCCCGAGCAGCGAGGCGTCGCCGCCGCGCGTGCCGGACGGACCGACGACGTGGACCGCTCCCGCGAACACGCCCGGCACCGCGGCGGCGGGGAGCGCCGCGGCCGCGCCGAGGTGGACGAGTGCCGAGATCCGGGGCGGCAGGGTGCGCCGGCCCGGCGTGGCCGCGGCGTTGCCGAAGGCCAGGGCCGGGTCCGGCCGGCGGCCCGCCGGGCACAGCTCCGCTCCGTCCTCGTCGTACCAGGGGATGGTGAGCGGACGAAGCGACACCCGGCGCAGGACGTGTTCGGCCGAAGGCCCGTCCGAAGATTCGTCGGAAGAGATGCCGTCGGCCGAGAAGTCCGCCAAGGCGGCGGCGAGTTCGTCCTCCGTCAGCGCGCCGGCCAGCACAGCCGCGGCGGGGCGGGACGCCCGGTCGGCGACGACGGCCCGGGGGGCCGCTCCTCGGCGCTCGGCCCACACGGCGGCCTCGCCCAGGGAGACGACGGTGGCCGTCAGCGGCGCCGGGGCCCGGGTCGCCAGGGTGCGCAGCGCCTGCTGGGCCGTCATGCCGTGCGCCGCGGCCCACGGTCCGACGAGCCGCTCGGCGGTTTCCCGGAACACCGGATGGCGATCGAGGAGTTCCTGGACCGGCTTCCGGCCGGGCTCGGCATGCCGCAGCACGAAGGCGAACCCCTCGCGCCCCGTGTCCGCGCCGCCCCCGTCGAGGGTGACGGGTTCCCCGCCGTCGACCCAGAGCAGTGCGCGCCGGAAGGGCAGTACGGCATGCCCGCGGGCAAGGGTGTACGCCATGTCGCGCACGCCCTCGGGGGTCCGGGCCGAGAGCCGCTCCCGCAGGCCGGACTCCCATGCGTCCAGGGCCGTACGCGACGCGGCCGAGAAGGGCAGCAGCTGTGCGTGAGGGGACGGGCTGCCTGCGGCCGCCTCCGGCCCCGCCGTCGCCTCCGGCGCCTCTTCCACCAGCACGTGCACGTTCGTGCCGCCCACGCCGAACGAGCTCACCCCGGCGAGCAGCGGCCGCGGGCCGTCCCATGGCCGCAGCTTTCCGGTGACCCGGAACGGCGAGGCGTCGAAGTCGATGTGCGGGCTGGTCTCCTCGCACCACAGCGTCGGGGGCAGGGTGCGGTGGCGCAGCGCGAGGACCACCTTGATCAGGCCGGCGATCCCCGAGGCCGAGTCCAGATGGCCGATGTTGGACTTCACGGACCCGATTCCGCAGAAGCCGGTCGCACGGCTCGTCGTGCGGAAGGCTTCGGTGAGGGCACTCACCTCGATGGGGTCGCCGAGGGCGGTGCCCGTGCCGTGCGCCTCCACGTAGGAGACCTGATCGGCGTCGATGCCCGCCAGTTCGAGTACCGAGGCGATCAGCTCGGCCTGTCCCCGGGCACTGGGCGCGGTGTAACCGCTCTTCCGCGCCCCGTCGTTGTTGACACCGCCGGCCCGGATCACCGCGAGCACCCGGTCGCCGTCGGCGAGCGCGTCCTCCAGGCGCCGCAGCACCACGACCCCGACACCGCTGGCGAACACCGTGCCCCGGGCGTCCGCGGAGAAGGGCCGGCAGCGGCCGTCGGGGGAAGCGATGCCGCCCTCCACATGGGAGTAGCCGAGGTCGGTCGGCTTGATGCCGGCGCCACCGGCCACGGCGGCGTCCGCCTCGTAGTCCAGCAGCGCGCGGCAGGCATGGTGCACCGCCGCGAGGCTGGAGGAGCAGGCGCAGTCGACCGCCGCACTCGGGCCCGTCAGGCCCAGGCGGTAGGACACACCGGTCGCGGTGAAACCCCGGTCGTTGCCCATGAGGACGCGGTGCCAGCCCAGGGCCTCGACCACCTCGGGGTGGCTCATCACATGGCGCAGCAGGTAGTCCGAGTGGTTCATGCCGAGGTACACCCCGACGCTGCCCTCGAACGTCCCCGGTTCGAGAGCGGCGTCCTGAAGGGCGTGGACCGTGGTCTCCAGCAGAAAGCGCTGCTGCGGGTCGGTCGCGGCCGCCTCGGCCGGAGTCATGCCGAAGTAGCCCGCGTCGAAGAGCGAGGGGTCCGTGAACCGCATGCGGGTGGCGACGTACGACGGGTCGTCGCGCACCCGGTCCAGCAGCCCCGCGCGCCTCAGCTCCTCATCGGGAACGGTCTCCCGGGGCTCCACGCCGTCGCGCAGCAGCTCCCAGAACGCACCGGTGGAATCCGCCCCGGGGAAGCGGCAGGCCATGCCGGTGATGGCGATCGCCGGGAGCTCGTCGTCGGGTTCGTCGGGAAGATCGGCAGCCAAGGCTCACACTCCGGGACTTCTGCCGGCACGCACTCGCGGGAGCGGCGAGTCGGCGTACCGGGATGCGGCGAGGGACGCGTGGGGCAGCGGCGCGCGAAACGCCGCGTGCGCGGGATGGGGGGTGCGCGGGACAGAGGAGGGTCAGTCGGTGGCGGGCCGGAACGCGTCCGCCCGGAGCTGCTTCTTGCGGGAGACCTGTTGGCCACGCCGTTGCCGGGCCGCGCGGCGGGCGTCGTTGGCCGAGGCCCGGCCGCGCCGCGGCTCCTCGGCCGGGGAGGTTCCGCTGACATGGGCCGCGTACGCCCGGACACTGGGGTAGCGGAACAGGTCGACGATCCGCGCGTCCTCGTGCACCCGGTCGCGCACCTCCGTGAGCAGCTGGGCGACGAGGATCGACGTGCCCCCCGACTGGAAGAAGTCGTCGGCCGGGCCGATGCCGTCGTCGCCGAGCACCGCGCGCCAGACCGCCAGCAGCCGGGCCTCCAGATCGTTCGCGGGCTCTTCGGCCGTCTGCTCCCGGGTGTCGACGCGGATGTGCGGCAAGGCGTTGCGGTCCGTTTTGCCGCTGCTGGTGGTGGGCAGGGCGGCACAGGCCGCGAAGGCCGTGGGCACCATCTGGTCCGGGAGCAGGTCGGCGAGCCCGGCCCGCAGATACGCCTCGTCGATCACCGCGCCGGGCGCCGGCACATAGTGGGCGACCAGCAGGCCGCGCTCCCGCTCACGCTGGACGGTCACAGCGGACTCGGCTATTCCGGGCAGGGAGTTGAGCGCTTGCTCCACCTCTTCCAGCTCGATCCGGTAGCCGCCCACCTTGACCTGGTTGTCGACCCTGCCGACCAGCTCGATCTCACCGCTCGGCAGCCACCGGGCGATGTCCCCCGTGCGGTAGACGCGGCCGTCGGCGCCCAGGGAGGGAGCGGACAGGGAGGGAGCGCACAGGGAGGGAAGGACGGGGAAGCGTTCGGCGGTGAGCCCGGGACTGCCGACGTAGCCGCGGGCCACACCGGCCCCCGCGAGGACCAGCTCGCCGAACATGCCGACCGGCACGGGGTTGAGCGTCTCGTCCACCACGTGGGCCGCGGTGTTCGCCAGCGGCCGGCCCACGAGGATGCCGTCGGGCTCCTTCGGGACCTCCCAGCAGGTCGACCACACGGTGGTCTCCGTCGGTCCGTACATGTTCAGCACGCGCGGGATGCCGAGGTTCTTGAGCTGCCGGGCCAGGGTCAGGTCGAGCGGCTCGCCGCCCACCATCAGCAGCCGGAGCCCGCCCAGGGCTTCTTCGGCGCCGGGCAGGCGGAGCACGCCGCGCAGCAGCGTGGGGGTCGCCTGCATGGCCGTCGCCCCCTCACGGCGAATGAGCTCCGGGATGGTCGCGGGCGCCTGAAGCCCCTGCGGGTCACTCGCGGTGTGTCGCAGCGTCTCGGACGTCTCCGAGAGCACCACGGGAACACCACGGGCCACGGTCCACAACAGCTCGACCACCGCGATGTCGAAGGTGACCTGGGTGACGGCGAGCCACACGGCCGGATCCGGAGGCGAAGCCACCGCGTCGAGGGCGGTGAAGAGGTTCATCACGTTCGCGTGCGACACCTCGACGCCCTTGGGCCGCCCGGTGGAGCCGGAGGTGAAGATGACGTAGGCGGCGTCGGCGGCGGCCGCACCCGGGGAGCCGGCCGTCCCCGGGTGCCGGAGCAGGTCCGCGGCGCTCAGCCGCACACCGGCGAACGACGGACACCTGCCCTCGTACACCTCCCCGGTCACGAGCGCGACGCAGTCGGCCGAGTCGAGCATGGACGTGGTGCGCCCGTCCGGAGCGGCGCCGTCCAGCGGCACGTACACGAGCCCCGCCCGGAGGATCCCCAGCAGTACGGCGATGAGCTCCGGCGACCTGGGCACCAGCACGCCCACCCGGCCGCCGGGCCGCAGCCCCGCGGCGCGCAGGCCGGCGGCGACGGACTCGGCCCCGCGCGCCAGTTCACCCCGGGACAGGACGGTCCCCCGGAAGGTGACGGCGGCCCGCTCGGGGTCCTCGCGCAGCCGGCCGAGGAGCTCCTCCTCCACGCGCCGCGCCGGCACCGGCCGACTGGTGCCGGCGTTCCACCGGTCGATGCGCCGGGAGCTGTCGGGGTCGATCAGCGGCAGGTCCGCGAGCCGTGCGTCCGGGTCCTCGCACATACGCTCCACGAGACGGACGAAACAGTCGGCGAAGCGCCGCGCGTCGGCCTCGTCGAACAGCGTGTCGTTGTAGACCAGCAGCCCCTGTAGGCCGCCCGCCCGGCTGTCTTCGCGCAGCTTGAACATCAGGTCGTACTGGGCCGAGTAGAAGGGGGTCGGAGCGGCCTCGGCGTGGACACCGGGCAAGGTGAACTGCTCGCCCGGATAGGTCTGAAGGATGAAGATGGTCTGGAAGATCGGGGAGTGCGAGCTGCTGCGCTCGGGGGCCGTCGCCTGCACCACCTGGTCGAAGGGAAGGTCCTGGTGGGCGAAGGCGTCGAACGCGCTGCTCCGGGTCTGTGCCAGGTAGTCGCGGACGGTACTGCTCTCATCGACCCGGGTCCGCACGGTGATGGTGTTGAAGAACAGCCCCAGGGTCCGCTCCAGCGCCGGGTAGGGCCGGTTGGCCAGAGGGCTGCCGACGGCGATGTCGGACTGCCGCGTCATGCGGGACAGCAGCAGTGAGTAGGCCGCCATGAAGGTGCTGTAGAGGGTGGTGCCCGTCGCCCCGCACAACCCCCGTACCGCGTCGAGGAGTTCGCGCCGGTACCGGAAGGTCAGCGCGGAGCCGCGATAGCTCTGCACCGCCTGGCGCTGCCGGGAGGGGACCAGGTCCAGCAGCGGTGGAAGCTCGGCGAGCCTGTCGCGCCAGTACGCACGCTGCCGCCGCGCCAGGTCGCTGCCGAGCCACCCACGCTCCCAGACGGCGTAGTCCGCGTACTGCACGGAGAGCTCGGGTAACCGCGGGCTCCGCCCGGCGACGCGCGCCGCGTACAACTCGGACAGTTCCTTCTTGATCAGCCCGGTGGACCAGCCGTCCGAGATGACATGGTGCTGCGTGACGACGAAGGTCCACCGCCGCTCCGCCGTGCGCAGCAGGTCGAAGCGGATCAGCGGGGCCGCGGCCAGGTCGAAACGCGTGGAGACGACGTCGAGGAGCAGCCTGTCGTGCTCCTCCGGGGTGTCCGCCCGGTGTGTCCCGAACACCGCTGTGCAGTCGTCGTCGATGGTCTGGAACAGGCCCCCCGGCGTCTCGGTCAGGGCCGTGCGCAGGATCTCGTGGCGCCGCACGAGGTCGCCGGCGGCGCCGCGCAGGGCCGCCTCGTCCAGGTCGCCCCGGAATTCGGTGGCGAAGTACATGTTGTAGACGGACAGGTCGGTCGCCGTCTGCTCCACCAGCCACAGGCGCTGCTGGGCATAGGACGCGGGGATCGGTTCCCGGCGGTCGACGCGCTGAATGCGGACGCCGCGCCGGTACTGCTCCTCCTCGTACTCCCGGAAGAACCGGAGTATCTCCGCGCGTCGCGTGCGGATGGAGTCCTTGACGGCGTCGGTGAGGGCGCCGTCGGGGCCTGACACCGACAGCTTCTCGCCGTTGGGCGCGATGCGGATCCCGCGCGCGGACATGTCCTCCAGAAAGCGGGTGACGCTCACAGTTCCACCGTCTCCATCGCTTCGTCGGCCGGGGCGGTCTGCGTCGCGTAGACACGCAGCGCGGCAAGCTCGTCCCGAACGAGCTCGGACATGCCTTCCAGGGTCTCGGCGTCCAGCAGTTCGCCGAGGGGGATCCGCACCTCGAACAGCTCGCGGATCCTGGTCATGACCTGGGAGGCGAGCAGCGAGTGCCCGCCGAGGTCGAAGAAGCTGTCCTCGGGCGCCACCTCGGGAACGCCGAGGACGGTCCGCCAGATGGCGCCCAGTTCGGTCAGGACGTCCCGCGCACCATCGATGCGGGAGGTGGTCGCGGCGGTGGTGCCGACGGGTACGGGCGTGGGTCCCGCGGTGGCATCCGGCGCCGGGGCGGCCCAATGGCGGGCCTCGTCGAACGGGTAGCCCGGCAGCGGAATCCGGCGGCCGGTCCCGCGCAGCAGGTGCCAGGACACGTCGGCGCCCCGTTCCCAGCAGTGGGCGACCAGACGCAGCCACTGCTCCCAGCCTGTCGCGCCGTCGAGCAGGCTGGGGCAGCCCGGCGGGGGCGCGAAGTCTCCTTCTCCGGTCACCGCGGCCCGGGTCATCGCCGGCAGGTGTCCCGTCGGCGGTACCCGGCCGGCGGGGAAACCGGTGCCCGAGGTGAGCGAGCGCACCTCGACGGCCAGGGGGGTGGGCGGGCAGGCGGCGAGGTCCCGTTCGATCTCGTCCAGCAGCCGTTCGCAGACGCTCAGATCCCCGCCGGGCAGCGACGCCTCCAGAGCCCGGCTGTGCCGCTCGGCGCAGCGGAGTGCCACGTCCCAGGGCAGGGCTCCGGCATGGGCGAACGCCAGGTACTCGCCGGCGCCCACCGCGGCCACGGCGTCCGGGACGACTCCCTGTGCGGTCAGGGCGTCGAGCAGGCCCCGCGCGGTGTGCGCCGCGACCACCGCCCGGGAGGCCCCAGGGTCCGTGTGCTCCAGGGCGCGGCGGAGCTCCGGGATGCGCTCGCCGAGCCGCTCGTCGAGCGCGTACGGGTTCTCGTCCCCGAGGTCGATCGCCAGCACGAGCCCCTCCGTGGGCGCGGGCACGGGCATCTCGCGCAGGGCGGTGCCGATCCCCTGGAGGGAGCGGGAGACCCAGGCCCGGCGCAGCGTGCGGTGGTGGCGGCCCTCCTGGAGGGTGCGGGCCACATCGTCCGGGGCGTGCTCCTTGTGCTCCAGCGTCTCGGCGAGCCGGTCGCGGAGCCGGTCGAACGACAGCGGCGTATGGGCGGAGAGCGGGAAGATGTGCGGCTCGTCCGGGGCGGCCGGCCCGGACGGTGCGGGTGCGGGTTGCATGGGTGGCTGTTCCAGCACCAGGTGGGCGTTGGTGCCGCCGACGCCGAGCGCGGTGACGGCGGCGCGCCGGGGGTGCTCCGTCTGCGGCCACGGATGGGCGCCCGCGCTGATGTACAGGCCGCTGTCCCCCAGGTCGATGAGGGGGTTGAGTGCGTCGTGCCCCACCGTCGCGGGCACCGTGCCCTCACGGACGGCGAGTACGGCCTTGATGAGCCCGGCCATACCGGCGGCGGTGTCCAGGTGCCCCAGGGAGGACTTCACGGCACCGATCGCACACGGAGTGGTGGCACCCAGCTGTTCCCGGGCCTCGCGGAGCGCCGCGAGCTCCACGGGGTCCCCGAGGGAGGTGCCGGTGCCGTGTGCCTCGACGTACCCCACGGTCGCCGGGTCGACGCCCGCGTCGGTGAGCGCGGCGATGACGACGTCGCGCTGTCCGCGCACGCTGGGCGCGGCGAAGCTCTGCCGGTCCGCCCCGTCGTTGTTGAGGGCGGAGCCACGGATGACGGCGTGGACGGTGTCGCCGTCGCGCAGGGCGTCGTCCAAACACTTAAGAACAACGATTCCCGCGCCGCTTCCGGGTACGGTGCCCCCTGCCGCGCTGTCGAACGGGCGCAGCCGGCCGTCCGGGGACATGACGGAGCCGTCAAGCGCGCGATAGCCGTGGTGCTGTGGCATCTGTACGGACACCGCGCCCGCCAGGGCGAGTTCGCACTCGCCCGCCAACAGGCTGCGCCTGGCCACGTGGACGGCGGTGAGCGAGGTGGAGCACAGGCTGCTGACGAAGACGCTCGGCCCTCGCAGGTCGAGATGGTAGGAGACGCGCAGGGGCAGCGCGGCGGGGTTGTCGGACATGGACCGGTGGGTCCGGGCGCCGCTGTCCGGGCTCGGCAGCAGCGCCGCGTAACGGTTCTCGCCGGAGCCGCAGAAGACCCCGACCCTGCGGTCCTCTCCGCCTGCCCACCCCGCGTGCTCCAGGGCGTGCACCGCTTCCTGGAGGAAGAGGCGGTGCTGCGGATCCATGGCAGCCGCCTCGGCGGGCGGGATCCCGAAGTAGGCGGCGTCGAACATCTCCACGTCTTCGAGCGCGCCGGCCACGGGAACGTACTGCGGGTCGGCGAGCACCTCCTGGGGGACGCCTTTCGCCGCGAGTTCGTCGGCCGTCAGCGGCACCAGGGACGTCGTCCCCTTCATGAGCGCGTTCCAGTACTCGTCGGTGTCGCGGGCGCCGGGGAAACGGCAGGCCATCCCGACCACCGCTATGAGCCGGCTCTGCTGCGCAAGGGTCATGCTCATCCTCCGTCGTTCTCCGAGCCACTCAGCGAGCGGGCGACAGCGGCAACGGTCGGGTACTTGAACAGATCCGTCACCGACAAGCCGGGCGAGATCTCCGTCCTGAGCCGACGATGCAGCTGGATCAGGGTCAGTGAGCTGCCCCCGAGCTGGAACAGGCTCACGTCACGGGGCACCCGGTCGGGTTCCGTGGACAGAACCTCCGCCCACAGCGCGGCGAGCCGCCGTTCGAGGCCGGTACGCGGTTCGCTGTGCGACGACGGGGCCGCTCCCGCCTCGGGCAGCGGCAGCGCCCGTACGTCCACCTTTCCGGTGGCGGTGAGGGGCAGCTCCGCCAGCCGTACGAAGTGGGTGGGCAGGTGCTCCGGGGGCAGCCGGTCGGCGAGGTAGCCGCGGAGGTCGGCGAGGACGTCATCCGGTTCGGAGACGACGTAGGCGAGCAGGGAGTCCGGGAGCTCGGGGCGGACGGTCACGACGGCGTCCTGGATTCCGGGATGCCCGAGCAGCAGGTTGCGTATCCCGTCCAGCTCCACACGCAGTCCGCGGAGCTTCGCCTGCCCGTCGTCGCGCCCGTGGAACTCGAGCAGGCCGTCCTCGGTGAAGCGGGCGAGGTCACCCGTCCGGTAGAGCAACGCGCCGGGATCCTCGCCGAACCGGTGCGGTACGAACCGTTCGGCGGTCAGCTCGGCGCGGTTGGCGTATCCGAGGGCCAGCGGGAGCCCGCCGAGGCAGAGCTCCCCCACGAAGGTCGGGGGCAGCAACTGCCCGCCGGGCCCGAGCACATAGGCCTGGCCCCCGGGGATGGGACGGCCGATGGGCACCGCCGCTTCCGGCTCGGCGTCGGGGCGGCACACATGGGACGTCGCGTCGCAGCCCGCTTCGGTCGGCCCGTACAGGTTAATGACCTGCGCATGACAGGCCTTTTTCACGGCTTCCACGACCCAGGAGTCGAGGGCCTCTCCTCCGGTGAAGAGCCGGCGCAGCGCGGGGAGGCCGCCCCACCCGTCCTCCGCCAGCAGGGCCTTGAGCAGGGTGGGGACGAACTGTGCCACGGTCACCGCGTGGCGCCGCATCTCACCGAGCATGGACGCCGGGTCCCGATGCGCGCCCGG
The DNA here is from genome assembly GCF_053890475.1 of Streptomyces sp. LZ34. NCBI lineage: Bacteria > Bacillati > Actinomycetota > Actinomycetes > Kitasatosporales > Streptomycetaceae > Streptomyces > Streptomyces sp. LZ34. The sequence goes on along the minus strand of NZ_CM132680.1, from coordinate 5,393,573 downwards.
CGGCGCCACCACCAGCGTGGCGCCCACGGTGAGCGGGGCGAGGTACTCCCACACCGACGCGTCGAAGATGGGCGGCGTCTTGAAGTAGAAACGGTCCTCCGGGCGGAAGCCGAACTCGTCCCGCTTCCACCGGAGGTTGTTGGTCAGCGCACGGTGCGGGACGACGACCGCCTTGGGCAGCCCCGTGCTTCCGGACGTCGTGATGACGTAGGCGGGGTCCTCGGCGTCCACCGGCCGGTCTTCGAACCCGTCGCCGGAGGCAGGGGCTTCGGCGTCCTCCAGGCCGAGCGGCTTCACCCCGGGGGGCAGAGCGCCGAGTCCGGCATGGCTCGGCGCGATCACGGCTGCCGCTCCCGCGTCGGACAGCACGAAGGCGCGTCGGCGCGGCGGCTGTTCCATGTCGACGGGGAGGAAGGCCAGGCCGCTTCGCAGCACGGCCAGGGCCGCCTCGACGAACCGGGCCGACCTCGGCAGGCAGAGCGCGACGACGCTCCCCGGGGGGAGGTCGAGGGCCGCGATACGGGTGGCAAGCGAGCGGGAGGCCCGTTCCAGCTCCCCGTAGGTGACGTGGCGTCCCTCGTCGATCAGGGCGACCTTCTCGGGAGCGGCGGCGGCCTGGCGCAGGAAGGACTCCGGTACGTGCGGCGAGTCCACCTCGCCGGGCGGCGAGTTCCAGGTGTCCAGCACCAGGGAGCGGTCGGCCTCGGTGATGAGCTCCACGTCCCGCGCGGCGCCGTCCCAGCCGTCGACGATCTGGCCGAGCACGGTTTCCCACGCGCGGGCCAGCCGCTGTGCGGTGGCCGGGGCGTACACGTCGGGGTCGAAGTCCAGCCGTCCGGTGATCTCGGTGCCGCTGATGTTGACGGCCAGCAGCAGCTCCGACTTGCCGTCACGCGGGATCAGCGGGATGCGTTCCACATCCAGCCCGGGCAGCCGGGGGTCTGTGCCCAGGTCGTTGACGGACAGCATGGCCGGGAGGGCCGCACCGCCACCGGCGATCACTCGCATGCGGGCCCACAGCTTCTCCAGGGACTCTCCCTGATGCTCCAGGCAGGTGAAGAGCGATTCCTGAACCTCCCGCACGTACTCCTGAAGGCTTGTTTCAGCCTGTGGAGGGGAGCGGAAGAGCATCATGTCCGTAAACAGCCCCACCACCGTGTCGAATTCGGTTCGGCGCCAGTCGACAGCCGGATAGGAGACGACGACGTCAGCGGAGCGGAGGAAGTGCTGAAGTGTCAGAGAGTAAGCGGACAGCAGCACCGCGAAGGGGGTCACCCGGCGGCGTTCGACAAGCTCGAAGAAATCCGCCCGAAAGGTCAGCGGGCAGGAGGAGTGGCGAATGGGCGAATCATTACCGTACGGGCGCTTGCGTGGCGCGGACGCGAGTACGTCGATGCCCTCTAAATATTTCTCCCAGAAGTCGGCGTGTTCCTGCTCTTCGGGGAGATTTGTCCGCTCCTGCTGCTGGCGGACATACGCGAAATAGGGCGACTCGCCAATATGTGGATCCGCCGGGAGGCGGCCGTCGAGGGCCTCGGTATAGGCCCGGCCTAATTCCTCCATGAGCAGCCCGACCGAAGGTGCGTCCACGGCGATGTGGTCGAACACCATGAGGAGAACGGCGTCCCGCGGGGACAGCCGGAACAAGTCGGCTCGCACACGGCACGCGGTTTCATCGGAGAACGGCTCCGAAGCGGCCGCGGCGAGCCGTTCCCGCAGTTCATCGGCTGTCACCTGGTGTACGCCCAGGACGCGGTCCGGCGCGGGGCGTACGCTCTGACGAAGTTCGCCGCTGGATAATTGATGAATCGCCACACGCAGCACCGGGTGCCGGTCCAGCACGGCGCGGATGGCCTCGGCAAGTTCCTTCTCGGCGACGTGACCTGAAAGGCGATAGGCCACGGGAACATGGTAGGAGTCCCCGTCGGGCCGGAGTTGCTGCGATGCCCAGACGGTCTGCTGCTGCCGAGACAGCGGATACCCGGCGGAATTCACAGAGTCACCCTGGAGAGGTGCTCAAATGCGAGATGTCCAGGTTTTCTGAATATTGCGTGAATGCCAGCGGCGATATGCCTCGAAATCGGTGATCCGCTGGATCTGGAAGCGCGTACCTGAGTCGATAGATGACCCACTGTTGCCCCCCGTAACCCCGTTCCCCGTGAGCAATTCTTCTAACAGAAGATCGCAGTGAGTTTGCGACACGCGGCATCACGTCGACCAGAGCTGTCGCATTTTTGTGACGCAGGTCACGCGCTTGGGGGTGTGGATTGAGGTGCGTACCCCTTGTTGCCCGCTTTGGTGTGCACGCGATGTCGGCCGCGATTCTTGGCGATATTAAGTCTGGTGTGGCTGATTTTCATCGAATCCCTTGACTCGGCAGTTGGCCGTGCGGCTCGCCAGGTGGGGTGCTGGTTGACCGCCGGTTGGCGGATTCTGCGTATGAGGCAACCCGTACCGGCGTCATGGCGTTCACCATGTGTGAAAGACACGGTTCGGACAGGGGCACCATGGCGAGGACACGACAGTGACGGGCGCGACGCCCGGCTTCGAGGAGTTCGTCGCCGCGCGCGGGCCTCGGCTGCTGCGGGTCGCCTGGCTGCTGACCGGGGATGCTCACCTGGCCGAGGATCTGCTCCAGACGGTGCTGGCCAAGGTGTGGCCCAAGTGGCGGCGGATCGCGGCCGGGAATCCGGAGGCGTACGTCCGGAAGGCGCTGGTCAATACGCATGCCTCATGGTGGCGGCGGCGCTGGCGCGGGGAGGTTCCGCACGAACAGGTGCCGGATACGCGGGCCGTGCCGGATCCGTTCGAGGGAGTGGATCTGGAGCAGTCGCTGGCGGCGGCGGTGCGGGGGCTGCCGGTGCGGCAGCGGGCGGTGGTGGTGCTGCGCTACTTCGAGGACCTGAGCGTGGAGGACACCGCCGAGGTGCTGGGCTGCAGCACCGGCACGGTCAAGAGTCAGGCCTCCAAGGCGCTGCGCACCCTGCACGGGCTGCTGCCCGCCGCCGAGATGGCGGAGGGCGGTGAGCGCCGTGGCTGAGCCGGAGAAGAGCGCCGGGCGGGGGGACGGGCCCGATGGCAGGCCCGACGGCAGGCACGACGCCAGGCACGACGCCAGGCCCGATGGCGGGCACGGCGGCGGGCACGGCGGCGGGTGGCCGGGCGGCTCTGAGACCGCCCGTGAGGCGGAGCTGCGGGCGCTGCTCGAGCGGGGCGTGCCCCGGCTGTCCGCGCCCGCCCAGCGGATGCGGCGGGTCCAGCAGCTGGTGGTGCGGCGACGGCGGCGGCGGGTGGCCGGAGTGGTCGGGGCTGCCGGAGTGGCCGGGGGAGTGGCGGCCGCCGTCACGTTGGCGGTGCTGGGCCAGGTCCCGGCCGGGGGGCCCAGGGACCCCGGCGCGACCTATCAGGTGCCCGCCGCCTCGCCCACCGCCACCGTTCCCGTCTTCCGCTACCCCGGCCTGGACGGGCTGACCGTCCGGCTGCCGGACGGCTGGAGCGGGCGCGGCGTACGGGGCGGGGAGGGGGCCGGCGCGGTGGGGCTGGCCGGGAACCGGCCGGCGGCCGTGGTCAAGGACCGGTGTACGGACATCCGGCGCTACTGCCTGGCGCCGGACGAGCTGCGGCGCGGGGAAGGGCTGCTGGTCATGCGGCTGGCGAGCAAGAAGGCTCTGAGGGCGACCGACCAGCGGGCGCGGATGGCGGATACCCGGCCCGGGGACTCCTGCCGCCTCGCGGGCGGCACGCGCGAGCTGCTGGGCTGGCGTGCGGCGGCCGGGGAGCCGGGGCTGTCCGGGGGGTCCGGGCCGGATGAACTGATCATCGCGTCCGTCTGCCTCAACCGGCCGTCCGCCGTCACCCTGGAGCAGGTCCGCTCCATACTCGGCTCCGCCGTCTTCGGCGGCAACGCGGACCCGGACCCGGACCCGGGCCCGACCTCGGACCGGCGCCGTACCCCGGTCCAGCGCCCGCCCTCGGACCTGGCCCCGACCCCGGACCCCAAGGCCCCGCTCGGCGGGGCCGACTCCACGTCCTAAGCCGTACCCCCGAACCGCGCGATGGGGTTCTCCAGCGTCCCGATCAGCTGGAGCGCCCCGGCCGGGTCCTGGAGGTCCAGCATCTGCTGGTTGTTCCGCAGCTGGAGCCGGTTCAGGCAGGACAGCGCGAAGTCGGGCGCGAACATGTCGTACCGCTCGAACTTCTCCGCCAGCTCCGGCACCGACGCCTGGTAGTCCGAGATGCACTCCGCCACCGTCCGCCAGAAGGTCTCCTCCTCCAGGAGGCCGTCGGTGACGAGGATGCCGCTCAGGAAGCGCAGGAAGCAGTCGAAGACATCGGTGAAGATCGACAACAGCTTCTTGTCCTCCGGGACCTCCACCCGGATCCGGGTGACGGCCGGCGGAAGGACCGCGTTCGGGTCCATGACGGCGATCTCCTCGGCGATGTCCTTGAAGATCGCCCGCCGCACCGCGCCGTCCTCGATGACGAGGATGACGTTCTCGCCGTGCGGCATGAAGACCAGGTCATACGCGTAGAAGCAGTGCAGCACCGGCCTCAGGTACGCGTCGAGGTAGCGGCGCAGCCAGCGCGCGGGGGGCAGGCCGGACTCCTCGACGAGCGCGCTGACGACGGAGCCGCCGTCGGGGTCGGTGTGGAGGAGGGAGGCCATGGTGGCCAGCCGCTGGCCCGGTTCGAGGGTGGGGACGGGGCTCTCGCGCCACAGCGCGGCGAGCATCTTGCGGTACGGGGAGAACTTGTCGGTGGCGCGCTCGTACTGCCGGTGGTGGTAGCCGATGGCGGCGCGCTCGCGGATGATCGAGAAGTCGGCGGCGCGGAGCAGCTCGTCGCCCGCGATGAGGCCCGCCAGCCAGTCGTTGATGGCGGGGGTGGCCTCCATATAGGCGGCGGAGAGGCCGCGCATGAAGCCCATGTTGAGGACGGACAGAGCCGTTTTCACATAGTGCTTGGCCGGGTCGCCGGTGTTGAAGAAGGTACGGATCGACTGCTGCGCGAGGTACGCGTCGTCGCCGCTGCCCAGGCAGACCAGGCGCTGCTGGGCGACCTCGGCGGCGAAGGTGACGGACAGCTTGTTCCACCACTGCCAGGGGTGGACGGGGATGAGGCGGTAGTCGGCGAGGTCGAGGCCGAGGCCGGCCATGGTGCCGGCGAAGCGGGCCAGGTTGGCCTCGCCCAGCTCGCCGCCGATCAGCCCGTCGTAGTCGAGGTCCGAGGAGGAGGTGAAGGTGGCGTGGTCGCGGTGCGCGGCCAGCCAGATCAGCTGGACGGGGCTCGCGGTCTCGGGGGCGTACGAGAGGTATTCGTGCACCCCGAAGCCCAGGCGGCCGTTGTTGGCGACGAAGCAGGGGTGGCCCTCGGTCATGCCGGTCTCGACCGCCTGGAACCCGGACTTGGCGAGCTCGGCGGCGCCGACCGGCTCGCCGCTGAGCTTGTACGCGGTGCCGGAGAGGGTGGAGCTGATCTCCTCCAGATAGACGGGCAGGGTCTGGTCGCCGAGCCCCAGCCGCCCGCGCAGCTCCAGGAAGAAGTCGAGTGCGTCGAGGGGGAGTTCGGAGCCGTCCCGGGTGTCGTGGCGGGTGATGGAGTCCGCGTCGACCATCCAGTGGTCCAGGGCCAGCAGGCGGGCCGCGAAGCGGTAGGTCACCGACCCGTCGTCGCTGGTGACGGCGTAGCGGCCGGGGGCGTCGGGCAGCGGCTCTGGGGCGAGCAGGCGCTCGTGGGTGAACTCGGCGAGCGCCTTGCGTATGAGGAGGCGGCCCGCCCGCTCCCACAGGGCGGGGGTGAGGTGGGCGACGGCGTCGCGGGGGCTCATCGGGGCACTCCTTGAACGGATGCGTCGGATGCGTCGGGTGCGGTGTTGATCGCGGCGTGGAATCGGGCGCGGGTGCAGAAGCTGAGGTACGCGTCCTTCTCCGGCTTGGCGACCGTGCCCGCGACCTCGAAGCCGACGGCCGCGTTGAGCCTGTGCACCGCCGTGTTGCGGACGTCGGGCTCGACCACGACGCGCCGGGTTGCCGGGTCGGCGAAGAGGAACTCCATGACGGTGGTGATCACCGCCCGGGTGAACCCGTGCACCGGGGTGTCGGCCGGCGCGCAGAGGAAGTGCATGCCGACGTCGCCTTCCTGGGCGGGGTAGAGACCCGCCAGCTCCACCAGGGCCGGGTCATAGCGCTCGGTCAGGAAGGCGGGGCGGCCCTCGTGCAGGCCGATGAAGGCGTCGTGGTGCGGGTGCTCGGCGATCTTCCGGTACTCGAACGCGACCTGCGCCACGTCGGCGTCCTGCATCAGCCAGAAGGACGCCTTGGGGTGGGTGACCCAGCCGTGCAGCAGCTCGGCGTCGGCGGCCGGGTCGAGGGGGCGCACGGAGAAGCGGCCGAGCCGGGCGTCGTGGTGGGTGAACAGAGTCGTGCTCACCGGAGCACCCCCTCGGGGGCCGCGAACTCCTGGAAGGCGATGGTCTTCTCGATGGGGTAGTGCTCGCGGCCCAGCAGCCCGCGGATGATGCACGAGTTGCGGTAGGCGGCCATCCCGAGGTCGGGGGTGACGAAGCCGTGGGTGTGCAGCTCGGCGTTCTGCACGTAGATCTCCCGCCCGGCGGTGGCGGCGGTGGTGGTGTTGATGCTGTAGTCGCGGGCGACCGCGAAGCGCCCGGCCTCGTCCCAGGCGATTCGGTCCCGCACGGGCGCCAGGAACTCCGGCACCTGATAGCGGTAGCCGGTGGCCAGGATCAGGCCCTGGGTGGTGAGGGTGAAGTCCTGCCCCTGCTCCTCCTGGCGCAGCCCGAGCGTGTACGAGCCGCCGGTCGCGCCGCCGCCGGTCGCGCCGCCGCCGGTCCCGTCGCCGTCGGCCGGGTCGTACGAGGCCTCCCGCAGCGCGGTGTTGGTCATCAGCCGGGTCGGGCACGGGCCTCGTCGGTTCTTGATGTAGAGCAGATCGAAGATGGCGTCGATGAGATCGGAGTTGATCCCCTTGTAGAGGTTCTTCTGCGAGGTGTTCAGCCGGTCGCGGGTGTGCGCGGGCAGCCCGTAGAAGTAGTCCACGTACTCCGGGGAGGTCATCTCCAGGGTGAGCTTGGTGTATTCGAGGGGGAAGAAGCGGGGCGAGCGGGTGATCCAGTCGAGCCGGTAGCCGTGCGCGTCGATGTCCTGGAGCAGGTCGTGGTAGATCTCGGCGGCGCTCTGGCCGCTGCCCACGACGGTGATGCTCTCCTTCGCCTGGAGGGCTTCCTTGTGCTCCAGGTAGCGGGAGTTGTGGATCAGGTCGCCGCCGAGGCCGCGGCAGGCCTCGGGGACGTACGGCGGCGTCCCGGTGCCCAGCACCAGCCGCCCGGCCCGCCAGGCGCGGCGCTCGCCGGTCGCCGTCTCGGTGGTGTGGACGACATAGCAACCTTCGGCCTCGTCGTACTCGACGGAGGTGACCTCCTGGCCGAAGCGGACGGAGCCGAGCCGGGCGGCCACCCAGCGGCAGTAGTCGTTGAACTCCTCCCGCAGCGGATAGAAGCTCTCGCGGATGTAGAAGGAGTACAGGCGGCCGTTCTCCTTCAGGTAGTTGAGGAAGGAGTACGGGGAGGTGGGGTCGGCGAGGGTGACCAGGTCGGACATGAACGGCGTCTGCAGCGTGCTGCCTTCGAGGAACATCCCCGAGTGCCAGTCGAAGTCCGGCTTGCGCTCCAGGAACACCCCGTTCAGCTCGTCGATCGGGTCGGTGAGCGCGGCGAGGCCGAGGTTGAAGGGGCCCAGGCCGATGGCGATGAAGTCATGGGAAGAGACGGTGGACACGTGGGTCTCCGGCGGGGTGGAAGGCGGTCAGCTGGCCCGGGCCCGGGTGAACTCCGGTTCGGCGGCGTGCGGGGAGGACAGATACCGGTCGGCGTGGCCGGCGAGGAGGTCGAGGACGTGGGCGATGTCGCCCAGCGAGGTCTCCGGGTTGAGCAGCGTGAACTTCAGGTAGTGCGCCCCGTCCACGACCGTCCCGGCCACGACGGCCTCGCCGGAGGCGGCCAGCGCCTCGCGCGCGTGCAGGTTCGCCCGGTCCAGCAGCTCGGGGTCGAGCCGCGCGGCCCTGGTGGGCGGTGGGCCGGTGTAGCGGAAGACCAGCGTGCTCAGCTGCGGCCGGGTGACCACCTCGTACCGCGGATCGGCGTCCAGCAGCCGCCAGGCCTCGGCCGCCCGGTCCACCACCTCGTCGAACAGCTCCCCGACGGCGTTCGCGCCCATGACGCGGAGCGTCAGCCACAGCTTGAGCGCGTCGAAGCGCCGGGTGGTCTGGAGGGACTTGTCCACCTGGTTGGGGATGAGCCGCTCGGCGCTGCGGGCCGGGTTGAGGTAGTCGGCGTGGTACGTGGCGTGGCTGAGCGTCGTACGGTCGCGCACCAGGACCGCGCTTGAGCTGACCGGCTGGAAGAAGGACTTGTGGTAGTCGACGGTGACCGAGTCGGCGCGCTCGATGCCGTCGAGGAGGTGCCGGCGGCGCGGGGAGACCAGCAGGCCGCAGCCGTACGCCGCGTCGACGTGCAGCCAGGCCCCGGCCCGCGCGCACAGGTCGGCGATCTCGGGCAGCGGGTCGATGGAGCCGAAGTCGGTGGTCCCGGCGGTGGCCACGACCGCCATGACGACCAGGCCCTCGCGGCGGCAGCGGTCCAGCTCGCGGGCGAGCGCGACGGTGCGCATCCGCCGGTCCTGGTCGCAGGGCACGGGGATGACCGCCTCGTAGCCGAGCCCGAGGACGGCGGCCGCCTTGGCGATGGAGAAGTGGCTCGCCTGGGAGGCGAGGATGCGCAGCCGGGGCAGGATCTGGGATTTGGCGAGCGGCGCCCCGGCCGCCGCCGTCTCCTTCTCCACCAGCTTGCAGGCCTCGTCGCGGGCGAGCAGCATCGCGTGCAGATTGGACTGCGTCCCGCCGCTGGTGAAGATGCCGTCCGCGGCCTCGCCGAGCCCGAGGCGCGCTGCCGTCCAGTCGATCAGACGCCGTTCGATCAGGGTGCCGCCGGCGCTCTGGTCCCAGGTGTCCAGCGAGGAGTTGACGGCGGAGAGGATCGCCTCGCCGAGCAGCGCGGGGATGACCACGGGGCAGTTGAGGTGGGCGAGATAGCGGGGGTGGTGGAAGTAGACGGCGTCCTTGAGATAGACGCGTTCGAGCTCCTCGAGGGCGGCGGCCGGGTCGCCCAGCGGCCGCTCCAGGTCGATCCCGGAGATCTCGGGGGCGAGTTCGGCGGGGGTGACCCCGGTGAACGGGCGGGTGGTGCGGGCGACGGTGGAGGCCACCAGTCCGACGCCGTCGGCCACGGACCGCCGATAGCGGTCCGCCGTACGGTCGTTGAAGAGGTGGGCCCTGCCATCCGCCGCCCCGGGTATCGGCCCTGACGACGGGTCCTCAGCGGGGTGCGCGAGGAGACTCACGGTCTGTCCCTTCTGGATACGGGCTGCTTGCGGGCATGGGTGTGCCCTGGACACGGCATGGGTGTGCCCTGGACGGGGTGCGGGGGTGCGGGGTGTGTGCGGCGTGCGGGTGTGGCGCTGTTCTGGTCTGTGCCGGTCTGTGCTGGTCAGTCGTCGTCCGACGCGGGGCCGGTGCCGGTCACGGCCTCCTCGACGAGCTGGTCGTCGGTGGCGCCCAGCCGCCAGTAGCCGGTGAAGACGACCGCCTTGCGGTCGAAGCCGCGCTCGCGTACGAGGTGGCGGCGGAGCGCGCGGACCGTACCGGCCTCGCCCGCGATCCAGGCGTACGGCGAGCCCTCGGGCAGCGCCGCGTCGCGTACGCCGTCCAGGAGGAGGGCCGAGCGCGGGTCGGCCGGGTCGGCGCCGTCGCGGATCAGCCAGACGATCTCGGCGTCCGCTTCGGTGGGCAGTTCCCGCAGGTCCTCCGCGTGCTGCACCTCGATCCAGACCTTGGCCCCGATGCCGGCCGGCAGCCAGTCGAGGATTCCGGCGACGGCGGGCAGCGCGGTCTCGTCGGCGGTGATGAGCACCCAGTCGGTGCCGGGCGGCGGGCGGAAGTCGACGCCGCCGTTGTCGGGGGCGACCGGGCCGAGGAGCATGGCGCGGTCCCCGGGCCGGGCGCGCGCGGCCCAGCGGGAGGCCGGTCCGCCCGCCGTGGCGGAGCCGGCCGCGCCGACGCCGTGCAGGGCGAAGTCCACGTCGACCTCTTCGGGTTCGCGCCGCTGCTCGCGCACGGTGTACGAGCGCATGACGGCGCGTACGGCGGGGTCCATGGCCCGCCACACCGGGAACCACTCCTCGCCCGACTCGACCGGCACGACGGGGGCGTCCTGGTGGGGGTGCGGCAGGAACAGCTTGAAGCGCTGGTCGCGGCCGCCGGAGGCGAAGTCCTTCAGGGCGTCGCCGCCGAAGGTGATCCGCACCATGGACGGCCCGAGGACCCGCGTGCGGACGACCCGCACATCGAAGAAGCGGAACGGGACGGCGGCGGGGGCCGGGTCGGTGGAGGTGTGGGGGGTGGGGGCTGTGGTGGTGGCTGCGGTGGTCATGAGAGCGGTCTCTTCCCTTCGCTTGCCCTGGGTCAGCTGACCTTCTTCGCGTCCTGGATGGCCTTGGTGAGGGCCTCGACGTGTGGGGCGGCGCCCGCGTACGAGAAGCGCGGCTCGCTGCTCCAGGGGACGATCTGGTCGGCCTTGACCGCGGGGAGCTTGGACCAGGTCGGCTTGGCGGTCAGGTCCTTGGGCTGCAAGGTGGCGGTGCGGTTGTCGAGGAAGAGCAGGTCGGCGCCGTACTTGTCGGCGTTCTCCCAGCTCAGGCTCTCGAAGTAACCGCCCTTGTCCGTCTTCTGCGGGACGACGAAGTCGACGCCGAGCTCGCGGAAGTAGATCAGGTCGGCGTTGACCGCCGGGTTGGAGACGTAGAAGAGGTCGGCGCTGCCGGAGCAGGCCATAACCTTGATCTTCTTCGACTTGACGGTCTTGCGCAGCGTCTCGGAGGCGGCCTCGAAGCGGGCCTTGGCGTCGGTGACCTTCTTGGCCTTGAGGTCGGCGCCGAGGGCGGCGGCGAACTCGGCGTAGCGCTTGATGGGCTCGATCATGGAGACCCGGCCGGTGGTGAGGGCGGCGCTGGGGGCCAGGGCGAGGATCTTGTTCTTGGAATCGTCCGGGATGTAGAAGAGGGCGCCCGGGTCGTACATGTTGGTGATCAGCAGCTGCGGGTTGAGCGAGGCGTACTTCTCGACCTTGAACTGACCCCAGGCGTTGCCGAGGACGGTCACCTTGTCGACGTCGAGGTCTCCGGCCTGCACGTCCGGCTTGCCGTTCTTCAGCTTGGTCGGGCCGAAGACGCCGACGATCTGGTCGTCGATGCCGAAGTCGTACAGCGCGGCCGCCGAGCCGATGTACGCGACGATGCGCTCGGGGCGGCCGCCGAGGCTGATCCGCTTCTTGCGGTCGTCGGTGAACGACCAGGACCCACCGCCGCTTTTGCCCTCGTCGCCGGAGGACCCCGAGCCGTCTTTACTCCCACACGCGGTGACGAGGGCGCCGAGTCCGGCGAGGCCGCCGGCGGCCAGCAGGCCGCGGCGGGAGAGGGGGAGGGCACTGGGGTGGGGCATGGGATGCCTTCTCTCGATGCGTACGGGGGCAGCCACGGACATCGCCCGAGGTCATAGTTAGGTTAGCCTAACCAACCTTGATGTCCAGTGGGCAGGGTCACCCCGCCGACCGTCGTGCGGATGCTCCGGGACCACGACAAGCGGGCGGCGGCCGCCGTGTTGGAGACGGCGGCCGCCGAAGAGGACGCGGCAGACGAGTAGTTGGTGCCCGACGTCGGAGAGCCGGGCCCCGCTTCGGCCCGCCGCTCCGGCCCGCCGCTGCGGCCGGCCGGAGCGGCGGCGTTCAGCCGCGCTGGGCGGCGTCGTAGACGGCCCGCGCGGTCTTGCCGAGCATCGGCCCGTACATCGGGGTGCCGCCGTCGCCCTTGCCGTGGCTGTTGACCGAGACCACGGTGCCCTTGCGGGTGGTGGAGTTGAAGCCGGCGAGCCAGGGACCGCCGCTGGCGCCGCCGCCGAGGTCGCACGGGACGCGCTGCTCGCCCTCGGGGGCGCTTTTGGAGGTGCCGGCGCAGTACAGCAGTTCCTCGCCCCGCTGGGGAGTGGTCGCCGGATAGCCGAAGGCGGTGACCCGCTCACCGGCCGGACGGCCGAAGGCGATCTTCTGTGCCCCCACCGCGTCGGTGAGCCGCTTTCCGTTGGCCGGGGTGGCGACGACCATCGCCGCTACGTCATTGACGGTGTCCTCGGCCCAGGAACGCGGTGTCATGGTCGCCTTGACGGCATAGCGGCCGTACGGCGTCTTGCCCTTGGCGTAGCCGGGGGCGAAGACGATGTCGCTGTAGGTGTTGACGGGCGAGGAGCCGAGGCGCGCGCAGTGGGCGGCGGTCATGATCACTGAGCGGTTGCCGCTGGTGACGGCGCTGGCCGTGCACCAGGTGTCCTGCCCCCGCGAGTCGACGAAGAAGAGCCGGCCGATGCTGGGGATGCCCTTGCCTGTCCAGGGCTTGCTGAGCGGTCCGGTCGGCCCCAGATCGACGTCGCGGCCGACCTGCTTTATGCGCGCGGGCGTCCAGTACGAGAGGGCGGAGGCCCGCTCCGCCGCCGTGTAGGTGACCGTGCTGACCTGCCCGGTTCCGGCGGCGGCCGCCGCGGGCACGGCCTGGGCCGCCAGGGGGCCGGCCAGGGCCAGTAGGGCGGTGGCGAGACCGGAGACGGTGCGGCGCGCGCCTCGGGACGGGCTGGGCGACATGGGTGTCCTCTCGGATGATCGGGATCGGGTCATCACCCGGGAGGATGTGATTCCGGCGAGTGGGGTGCATCCGCCGTCTGGTCTTTCGTTGCCACAGAGGGTCAGCCGAACTGCCAGAAGACCGTGTTGTCCATCGTCACCAGAACGATCAGCAGGACCACATCGGCGACCCCGAGGGCGAGGCCGAGCAGGGCCCGGCCGCGGCGCTGGGTCTGCCGGGCGATCGCCAGCGCGCCCAGGATGATCGCGCACGGTCCGAAGACGGCGTTGAAGAGCAGCAGTCCGATCAGACCGAGGACGAACGAGGCCACGGCCATGCCGTCGGCGTCCCGGCGGCGCGCGGCCGACGGGGTGTGGGTGGACGGGGTGTGGGTGGTGGGTGCGGTCAGTGCCATGGGTCAGCTCTCCTTGTGCCCGGTGCGTTCGCGGATGAAGAAGATCAGCAGCCAGGTGGCGATGGCGGCGGAGGCGGCGAGGAAGACCGGGAGCGGGGTGTGAGCCGCCGCTCCCAGAAGGATCCCCACCAGGGCGAGAGCCGCGACGATGAAGAGCATGTGTGCCTCTCTCAAGAGTCGGATCCGGGGTGCGGATGGCCTGCGGGTGCAGCTTCAGTGAACACTTGGGATGACAGTTGTTCACTGACTTCAGGATACCCCTGCGTGCCGCTGGAAAAAGTCGGCGAACGATTGTTTACTGAATGACATGAGTCACACCCTCGGGGTCCGGCAGGCCCAGAAGCAGAGGACCCGGCGGGCGCTCCTGGACGCGGGGCTGCGGCTGCTGGAGGACCAGAGCCTCAGCAGCCTGGGCCTGCGCGAGGTGACGCGCGTCGTGGGCGTGGCTCCCGCCGCCTTCTACCGGCACTTCCGCGATATGAGCGACCTCGGCGTGGCGCTCGTGGAGGAGTCCCTGGGCAGCCTGCACGGGGTGGTCCGGGTGATCCTCGCCGAGCGGGACGGGGACGAGGAGCTGATCGACGCCACCGTCGAAGCCGTCGCCGAGCTTGTGCGCCGCTACCCGGCGCACATCCGCTTCATCGCGCGTGAGCGCCATGGCGGCGTACGGCCCGTAAGGGAGGCGATAGCCGCCGAGCTGGGCCGCTTCGCAGACGAGGTCGCCGAGGCGTTCGCCCCCCAGCTCACGGCGGAGGGCTGGTCGCCCGAGGACGTCCGGATGCTCGCCGAGCTGTACGTGGACCACATGGTGATGACCGCGACGGCGTTCCTGGAGGCCCAGCCCGGCGATCAGCCCGGCGAGGCGTCCGGGGCCCAGCCCGGCGAGGGGTCCGAGGCCCAGTCCGGCGATCAGCCCGGCGGTCAGCTCGGCGAAGGGTCCGGCGAAGGGTCCGGTGACCCCGAGGCCGTACGGCGGGTGGCGGCCACCGCCCGCAGACAGCTCCTGCTGATCAGCCTCGGCCGCCGCCACTGGCGTACCGGGTGATCTCCACGCGGTAGTCGCCCCGCGAGTCGCGCTCGGTGACCCGGACCCGCACGCCGGTGCCCAGCGCGCCGCCGGTGAAGGTCTTGCCGGGCGTGAAGGCCGCGTCGCTCAGCCCGAGGTGCACATTGCGCTCGTCCGTGCAGCCGCCGCTGCCCGGGGTGCTGTCCACGACGGTGATCGGCCCCCGGCCGGAGTCGACGCGGGTGTCCACCCAGGAGACCAGGACGCCGGCCTTGCAGACCGCGTCGTCGTTGCCCTCGTCGGTGCGCGCCTCCACGGCGTACCCGGCGTACTTCGAGACCGGGACGAAGATCAGCTTGGTTCCGCCCCGCCGGCCGAGCGGGCTCAGGGCCCGCCGCGTGATGCCCGGGCGGGCGACGCAATCGACCTGCCCCGTGCCGAGCCAGCCCAGCTTCCACTTGTGCCAGGCCAGCAGGTCGTTTCCGACGCCCCAGTCCTCGGACATCACGTCCCAGTGGCCCGCGCTCTCGCCGCCCCGCCGGGTGTAGAGGTCGGGGAGCCCGAAGACATGGCCGTTCTCGTGCGGGAGCACGCGATAGCCGGTCTGCGCGAGCGTGCCGGAGCCGTCGTCCTGGCGGCTGTACACGAAGGAGACATTGGCCAGGGGCACGCCGTCGGCGACCGGGGCGTGCTGGTTGTCGGCGTAGGTGACGGACAGCACGGCGCGTGCGGCGGGCGGCCCGGCGTTGGGCGTGACCAGGACGTTGACCAGGTCGTAGCGGCCGAAGTCGACATGCGGGTCGGCGGCCTTGGCGATGTCCGCGATCAGCTTGCGGTAGCCCGGCTCGAAGGGGCTGCCGCGTTTGATGCCGTAGCTGTGGAAGGAGTGGGGCATCCGCAGCCAGTGGTTGATCGGGGCCGCCGGCCGGTACGTCAGCCGGCCGTACGAGCCGCGCTTGAACCACCGCGAAGTCTGCGGGAAGAACTCCGCGTAGCGCTTACGGGCCGTGCCCTGGCCCTTGACGTCCGGGAAGTCGATCATGAGGGTGAGGGCCTTGACCGTCCCGGTGCTGCGGACGTAGCCGTGCCCGGTCGGCAGCCCCTCGGTCATCTGTAGCCCCTCGCCGGGCATCAGGGCGCAGGGCGCGAGGGCGGCGCCGTACGCCGGATTCGCCGACAGGGCCGGCGCGTGCTCGGGAGGGGCGGGGGCGGGGGCTGGGCCGGGGACCGCCGCCGGGGTGGCCGCCGCGGCCAGCGTGAGCACGGCGGCCGCGGCGAACGCGCTGCCCCGGCGGGGCCTGCGTATTCGGTGGCGTATTCGGTGACGGGCTGGATGGCGGGTCATCTCGCATGAGTGATTCATGGCGAGTCCCACCGTGTGGCGGCGCCCGTCCGGGCGCCCGTGGGGTGCGGCCGGGCGGGGGAAAAGACTGCTCCGTCCGGGCGACTCGGCCGCCGGACAGGTGTGAGGCAGGTCACGTCGGCTCGTGAAATTTCCGGGGACTGCCTCCCCGTTTAACTCGATGTACGAAGCGGGGACCGAGTCCCCGGAAAAGTTGAATGCCGAATCGTCGTGCCGGAAGGAGTGCCGTCGTGGGTACCGTCACCACCCAGCAGCCCGCGCGGCCCAGGCTGCGCGCCGACGCCCTGCGCAACAGGGAGCGGATCGTCGCGGCGGCCCGTGAGGTGCTCGTCGAGCACGGGGCCGAGGTCTCGCTCGATGAAATCGCTCGACGGGCGGGGGTCGGCAATGCCACCCTTTACCGGCACTTCGCGGACCGCCGCGAGCTGGTGCACCACGTCACCGTCTCGGTGATGGAGCGCATCGCCGAGCAGGCCGAAGTCGCCCTGGCGGAGGAGCCCGACGCCTTCGCGGCGCTGCGTCGCTTTGTGCACGCGGCGGCCGAGGAGCGCGTCGGCGCGCTGTGCCCGCTGCTCTCCGACGGCATCGACAAGGAGCACCCTGACCACATCGCCGCGAACACGCGCCTGGAGGACGCCATCGGCGCCCTGATGGCCGCTGGGCGCGACTCCGGCCAGCTGCGCGCCGACATCGACGTCGGTGACCTGATGGTCGCCCTGACTCAGCTCACCAGGCCGCTGCCCGGCGGTGCCTGTGTGAACTTCGACATCTTCGTGCGCCGGCACCTGCAGCTGTTCCTGGACGGACTGGCTGCTCCGGCGCGTTCCGCACTGTCCGGCTCCGCGGCCACTTTGGAGGATCTGAAGCGTCGTCCGTGACGCACGTCACGCGTCGTCCGGTGACCTGGACCGATTAATTCCCGTTCGTTCCGCAGTCTGTCTTCTCGTCGTCCTTCTCGTCGTCAGTAACGGCTCGTAGGCAGTAACGACTCGTTGCGCGGCCGCGCGATGTCACGTTCCGGCGCGCCGCCACGTCGTTGCTGTGTCAGTCCGTTGCGCTATCAGTTACTTACGCAAGTCCGTTACGCCCGTCAAACGTCCTGTTTTCACTCTCCGCACCGCTAGGTAGGCCCACCCATGCCTGAAACGGCACCCTCCGTCGATCCCCGGCGCTGGAAAGCGCTGATATTCATCGCCCTCGCCCAGCTGATGGTCGTGCTCGACGCGACCATCGTGAACATCGCGCTGCCCTCCGCGCAGAAGGCCCTGGACATCTCCGACGGCAACAAGCAGTGGGTCATCACGGCCTACGCGCTGGCCTTCGGCGGTTTGCTGCTCTTCGGCGGACGCCTCGCCGACCTGTGGGGCCGTAAGCAGACCTTCATCGTCGGCCTGGTCGGCTTCGCGGCCGCCTCGGCGCTGGGCGGCGCCGCGCTCAACTCGCCGATGCTGCTCGGCGCCCGCGCGCTTCAGGGCGTCTTCGGCGCGCTGCTCGCCCCCTCGGCGCTCTCGCTGCTGGCGGTGACGTTCACCGACGCCAAGGAGCGCGCCAAGGCGTTCGGCATCTTCGGCGCCATCGCGGGTGGTGGCGGTGCCGTCGGTCTGATCCTCGGCGGTGTGCTGACCGAGTACATGAACTGGCGCTGGACGTTCTTCGTCAACATCCCGTTCGCCATCATCGCCGCGGTCGGCGCGATCTCCGTGATCCGCGAGCCTGCCGAGAGCCGCAACCCCGCCAAGCTCGACATCCCCGGCGTTCTGCTGGCCACGCTGGGCCTGGTCTCGCTGGTCTACGCCTTCACCCGCGCCGAGAGCGACGGCTGGACCGCGGGCATCACCGTGGGGCTGTTCGTCGCGGCCGTCGTGCTGCTGGCCGCCTTCGTGGTCGTCGAGTCCCGGGTCAAGGAGCCGCTGCTGCCGCTGCGCGTCGTTACCAACCGCAACCGTGGTGGCGTCTACCTGGCGCTGGGCCTGGCGATCATCGGCATGTTCGGTCTGTTCCTGTTCCTCACCTACTACATGCAGATCGTGAAGGGCTACAGCCCGGTCAAGAGCGGTCTGTCCTTCCTGCCGATGATCGTCGGCATGATCACCGGCTCGACGCAGATCGGCACCCGGCTGATGACCCGGGTCCCGGCCCGGATGCTGATGGGCCCGGGCTTCCTGGTCGCCGCGGTCGGCATGCTGCTGCTGACCCAGATCGACCTGGACACCTCGTACCCGCTCCTGATCCTGCCCGCGTTCCTGTTGCTGGGCCTCGGTATGGGTACGGCGTTCATGCCGGCCATGAGCCTGTCCACGCACGGCGTCCAGCCGCGTGACGCGGGTGTCGCCTCCGCGATGGTCAACACCTCGCAGCAGGTCGGCGGCGCGATCGGCACCGCGCTCCTCAACACCATCGCCACCAGCGCGGGGAACGAGTACGGCAAGTCGCACGCGGCCACGGCCCCCTCGCGGCAGGCGCTGGAGCTGCAGTCGCTGGTGCACGGCTACACCACCGCCATCTGGTGGGCGGTCGGCATCCTGCTGGTCGCCGCGGCGGTCACCGTGACCTTCGTCACCGCCGGCCGGCAGGACGGCAGCGGCTCGGCGGCCACCGGCTCCGGCGACGGCGCGGCCGAGGACGCGATCCCGGTCATGGCGCACTGATCCGCGCGGTGCGGCTGTAGTGGTACGACGCGGAAAGCCCCGCTCCGGGAGGAGCGGGGCTTTCCGCCGTTTCGGTGGCCCGTTTTGGTGCCCCGTTTCGGTGCCCGCGTCGGGGCTCGGGTCGGGGCTCGGGTCAGCGCAGCCAGGGGAGGTCGGCGCCCTCCGGCTGCAGACCGTCGGCGATGATGCGGCAGATGTCGCCGAACTGGCCGATCTGCTCCGGTGTCAGCCGGTCGAATATGGCCGCGCGCACGGCCTCGACATGGCCGGGCGCGGCCTTCTTCAGCACCTCGAACCCCTCGTCCGTCAGCACGGCGTTCTGGCCGCGCTTGTCGGAGGGGCAGTCCTCGCGCCGCACCCAGCCGTTCTTCTCCAGGCGGGTGATGGCGTGCGAGAGCCGGGACCGGGTGATCTTCGCGGCCTCGGCCAGCTCCGTCATCCGCAGCCGGTGGCGAGGCGCCCAGGAGAGCTTCACCAGCAGGCCGTAGTACACGTGCGGCAGGCCCGCGTCGCGTTGGAGCTGACGGTCGAGATGGTCTTCGAGCAGCATGTTCGCCTGGACGTAGGCCTGCCAGGCGTGCTGCTCGGCATCGTTCAGCCAGCGGGGCTCTTCGGCGTCTGCGGGGGTCTTCATCGCTTCCACGTGCTCATTGTAAGAGTCATTTCTTGAAATTTAAACTACTGGGGGCTACAGTGGGTTTTGAAAATTTTTCTTGAGACTTCAAGCTTTACGTTATGGCCTCGGGAGCCGCCATGTCCGCCGCCACCACCCCACCGTCCGCGTCCTCGTCCGTGTCGGGCGGGCGCATGCCCGCCCTCTATCTCAGCCACGGTGCTCCGCCGCTGGCCGACGACCCGGTCTGGCCCGGTCAGCTCGCCGCCTGGTCGGCGGGGCTGCCCCGGCCCAAGGCGGTCCTGATGGTCTCCGCCCACTGGGAGGAGGCGCCGCTGGCCCTCGGGGCCACCCAGGCCGTGCCGCTGGTGTACGACTTCTGGGGCTTCCCCGAGCACTACTACCGGGTGCGGTACGACGCCCCCGGCGCGCCCGAGCTCGCCGAGCGGGTGCGCAAGACGCTCCGTACGGCGGGCACACCCGTCCAGGACATACCGGACCGGGGCCTGGACCACGGCGCTTACGTCCCGCTCGTGGAGATGTATCCGGGCGCCGACATCCCCGTACTCCAGGTGTCGATGCCGACCCTCGACCCGGGCGAGCTGATGGCCATTGGCCGCAAGCTCGCCCCGCTGCGGGACGAAGGCGTGCTGATCGTCGGCAGCGGCTTCTTCACCCACAACCTGGCCGCGCTGCGGAACGCGGGGCCGACGCCGCCCGGCTGGTCGGCGGAGTTCGACGACTGGGGGCAGCGGGCGCTGGACACCCAGGACGTCGACGCGCTGCTGGACTTCGAGCGCAAGTCCCCGGCGGGCCGCCTGGCCCACCCGCGCACCGAGCACTTCGCGCCGCTGTTCGTCACCCTGGGGGCCGCGGAGTCCGACCTCGGCAGTCAGCGCAGCGTCATCGACGGCTTCTGGATGGGGCTGGCCAAGCGGTCCGTGCAGTTCGGCTGAGGTCACGCGTTCGTGCGCGGGGTCAGGCGTACGGCTCGATGAGCGCGCATGCGCGCAGGGCCGCCGCCAGGGCGAGGTCGTCGCCCTCGCCGGTCGTCGCTGCCCCTGCCGTTCCCGGCATTGTCTTTCCCGGCATTGCCGTTTCCGGCATTGCCACGATGTCGAGCACGGTGTCGGTCAGCTTGATCGCGTGCTCGTCGCCGTGCGCCGCGGCGCACGCGAAGACCTCCGCGGCCCGCTCGGCGGGCGTGGCCCCGGCCGGTACGGACGGCAGTTCGCCGGCCGGGAGGGCCGTGGGCGGCGCGTACGCGGCCAGCACCGCGGCGTTCGCGGCCCACGCCGCGTCCAGGCTCGCCGCCCACAGCTCGCGGGGGAGCGCGGGCAGGGTGCGCAGCACGGCGTTGGGCGCGGTCACGGCGTGGACCAGCATGACGGGCTCGCCGTGGGCATGGGTGGCGTAGCGGTGGGCCGCGGCCCGTACCAGCTCGGCCAGCAGCTCGCGCGCCCGGTCCGGCCCCTCGTGCGCGCCGGAGGCGGGGTCGGGCCAGACCGGGAACGTCGTGATCCGTGCCAGCCGGTCGCGGATGCCGCCGCTCTGGTCCGCGACGCGCGGTACGGCGGCCATCGCCTCGGCGGCGGTGCGCGGGGCGGGCCCCGGCAGCCGGTCGAGCGGGGGCAGCGGGGCGTGGCGGGCGGCCCAGTAGCCGAGGGCGTGGGCCAGCTCGTGGGCGCGGGGCCCGGCCGCCAGCTCGTCGGTGCGGGACCCGACGGGGGAGTGGGCGTTCTGGGGACCGGCGGCGGGGTCTGTCCCGTCGAGCAGGGTGCGTACCGCGTGGCCGACGCGGATGACCGGGTGCGTCGCCCCGCCGGCGATCCCGGGCAGCAGCCGCGGCCACCACTGGGCGAGAACCTCGCGCCAGGGGTGGTCGGCGAGCTCGCGGCTGAAGTACGCGGTCCAGTCGGCGATCCGGCGCGGGTCGCCGAGCGCCTCGGGCCAGTTCTCCGCGGTGACGGTGGCGTACGGGGTCGGCATGTCCTCGAGCTTGCCGGCGTAGAGGTCGAGCCAGCGGTGCACCGAGGGGCCCTGTCCGCGCCGGACCAGGGCCTCGACGGTCATCGGGGCGTGGTTGGTCAGCCAGCCGCCGCGCTCGGGGCCCGTGGCGTGCAGCCGTTCCAGTGCTTCGTCGAGGGTGCCGCTCGTGTCGTCCATGGGTGCCACGCTAGGCAGGGGCGGCGGGTGCCGTAACGGCCCGGCGATGTACCGGCGCGGGGCCTGCGGACCTACGCCGCGCGGCCGGGGCCTGGGGACCCAGGGGCCGTCCGATCAGCCGGATCAGCCGGCTCGGTCGGCTCAGTTCGATCAGTTCGTTCAGTCGAGTGGGTGCGGAAGACGTAGAGGGACGCGGCGTACATCGCCAGCGCGCCGCCGAGGCCCATCATCGAGGAGCGGAACACGGCGTGCCCGCTCACGCTGTACATGAAGCCGAAGGCACAGCCGAAGAGCGCCCCGTACGCGGCCGACCTCAGCTCAGGCATCAGGGCGGACTGGACCCGGCCGACGAGATGGCAGAGCCCGCCGACGACCACGGCCGCCACCACGCCGAGCACGGTGGCCTGGGGCGCGGGGGTTCCCTGGTTGTGGTCGATGAAGAGCGTCCAACCGCCGTAGAGAACGCCCAGGACGGACGGGACCACCCAGGACGCGGAGGGGTGCGGACGGGCCTGGATGTGCGGGTGGGGGATGTGGAGGTGCGGGTGATGGCGGTGGCGCGCCGGAGCGGCGGTGGGGGCGTTCATGGCGGGCTCTCCCTTCCTTAGGCGCCCTGACCTCTCACTGTCCAGCGCACACCCGGGTGACGGACCCGGCAACTCGGTCGGGCACCCGTGCGGCGTCGGCGTCGGTGGTGGGTGTGGCCGCGCAACCAGAATCCGGCCGGGGACGTCTTCGGGGGTGAGAGCAACCGCGGGCGCCGCCGCCCTTGGCACCCGCCCTGACCTGCATTTCTGGGTGTTATAAGGGC
Organism: Streptomyces sp. LZ34; assembly: GCF_053890475.1. Classification (NCBI taxonomy): domain Bacteria; kingdom Bacillati; phylum Actinomycetota; class Actinomycetes; order Kitasatosporales; family Streptomycetaceae; genus Streptomyces; species Streptomyces sp. LZ34. The sequence continues at coordinate 5,371,814 of NZ_CM132680.1, read as the reverse complement.
AAATCGACACCGCGTCTCGGGGCAGGGTACTGCATGATCGCGAAAAGGTGTGCGCGGCATGGGAATTCTGTCCGGATTCCAGTCGTTGTTTCCATCGGACGGGGCACCCGGCAGGAACACCGTCCATAGTCCGCGCCCGATCCATCTGTAAGGGAGCACGCATGGCAACCCGTGCCGTCGCCCGCAATCAGGCCACCCGCAGTGGCACTGATGGGGCCAACAGTGTTCGCGCCACAGGCGGGGAGATCGCCGATCGCGACCTGGTCGGCATGTATCTCGACGAGATCGCTCGCACCCCGCTGCTCGACGCGGCCAAGGAGGTCGAGCTGTCTCAGGCAATCGAAGCGGGTGTCTATGCCCAGCAGATCCTGGACGGTGAGGTCGAGGACGCCCTGGCGGCCGGTGCGAGCCGTGGGGAGCTGGAGGCGATAGCCGTCGAGGGCACCCGCGCCAAGGACGTCTTCATCCGCTCCAACCTGCGCCTGGTCGTGGCCGTCGCGCGCCGGTACCCGCGCAGCGGGCTGCCGCTTCTCGACCTGATCCAGGAGGGAAACGCGGGCCTGGTCCGCGCGGTGGAGAAGTTCGACTACACAAAGGGCTTCAAGTTCTCGACCTACGCCACGTGGTGGATCCGTCAGGCCATCACGCGCTCGATCGCGGACCAGTCCCGCACCATCCGGCTGCCCGTCCATCTGGTCGAGGAGCTCGGCCGGATCCGGCGGGTGCAGCGCGAGTTCAACCGTGAGCACGGCCGTGAGCCGGAGCACTCGGAGATCGCCAAGGAGCTCGGCTCCACGACCGAGCGGGTCTCGGATGTGCTCGACTGGGCCCGCGACCCCGTCAGCCTGAACATGTCGGTGGACGACGAGGGCGAGACCCAGTTCGGCGATCTGCTGGAGGACACCTCGGCCGTCTCGCCCGAGCAGTCGGTGATGACGCTGCTGCGCAGCGAGGAGCTGGAGGATCTCATCGGCCGGCTCGACGACCGCACCGCGTCCATCATCAAGGCCCGGTACGGCATCGACGACGGGCGGGAGCGCACGCTCACCGAGGTCGGCAAGCAGCATGGCCTCACGCGCGAGCGGATCCGTCAGATCGAGAAGCACGCGCTGCTGGAGCTGAAGAAGATGGCGCGCCAGACCGGCTTCGACGAAGCGGCCTGAGTCACCCCTTCCCTCCTCAGCGTCTGCCCATAGCCGAGCCCCGGTGCCTCTTCCCCCCCAGGCACCGGGGCTCAACCCTGAGCGGGTCAGGCGGCGAAGCCGCCGTCCACGGCGATCGACGCCCCGGTGATGTACCGGCCGTCGTCCCCGGCGAGATGGGAGACGGTCGCGGCGATCTCCGACGGCTGCCCGTAGCGGCCGAGCGCGGTGAGGCCGCTCTGCATGGCGGCGCTCTCCCCGTCGGCGGGGTTCATGTCGGTGTCGATGGGGCCGGGGTGGATGAGGTTGGCGGTGATGCCGCGCGGGCCGAGCTCGCGGGCCAGCGCCTTGGTCAGGCCGGTGAGGGCGGTCTTGCTCATCGCGTACAGCGAGCCACCGGGGAAGGCGACGCGCTCGGACATGCAGCTGCCGATGTTGATGATGCGCCCGCCGTCGGTCAGGTGGTGGGCGGCGGCCTGGGCGGCGAGGAAGGGTGCGCGGACGTTGACGGCGAGGACGCGGTCCACGTCCTTCAGCGTCAGGTCGCCGACCGGGCCGAGCGCGCCGGTGCCCGCGTTGTTGACCAGGATGTCGAGCCGCCCGAACTCCGCGGTCGCTCCGGCCACGGCCTCCCGTACCGCGCGCGGGTCCGCGCTGTCGGCCTGGACGGCCCAGGCCCGGCGGCCCAGGGCCTTGATCCGGTCAACGACGACCGCCGCCCGCTCCTCGCTGTTCTGGTAGGTCAGGGCGACGTCGGCGCCGTCTTCGGCGAGCCGCAGCGCCACCGCCTCGCCGATGCCCCGGCTGCCGCCGGTGACCAGTGCCGCCTTGCCGTCGAGTGCCATGTGTGCCCCTCGTTCTGTCTTTCCCCGACTGTTTTCTGCCGAGGTCTTCTGTCGAGTCGTTGTGGTCCGTGCCGTCCCGGAGGACATGGCTCGATCCTGGTGGGACGGGGGCGGAGATTCCGGCGGCATTCGGACGTCGCGCTGGTCCATCACGGACCCATCGCAGGCCCATCGCAGACCCATCGCGCATGCCCGATCAGGTCCGGCTTCGGTCCGGGCGTGCCCGGACGAGATTGTTTTCTGCCCGAGTCTGTTTACTTCCCGGCATTGGGGACGTAATCTGGCCGCGAAATCACAGGTTCGGGCATGGAAAGGACGTAAACCCACATGTACGCACCGGAGCGGCAGCAGGAGATCCTCCGGCTGGCCCGCGAGAGCGGGCGGGTGGATGTGCTGTCCCTCGCCGAGGAGTTCCAGGTCACCGCCGAGACGGTGCGGCGTGACCTGCGGGCACTCGACCGGGCTGGCCTGGTCCGCCGCGTGCACGGGGGTGCCATCCCGGCCGGCCGTCTCGACTTCGAACCCGACCTCGCCGAGCGCGAGAGCACCGCCGCCGACGAGAAGGACCGCATCGCCCGCGCTGCCGTCGCCGAACTGCCCGCCGACGGCAGCGTGATCATCGACGCGGGCTCGACGGCCGCCCGGCTCGCCGCCGCGGTCCCGCTGGAGTCCGACCTCACCGTCGTCACCCACGCGCTGCCGATCGCCGCCCGGCTCGCCGACCACCCCGGTATCGCGCTCCACCTCGTCGGCGGCAGGGTCCGCCACCGCACGCGCGCCGCGGTGGACGCGTGGGCGCTGCGCGGCTACAGCGAGATCAAGGCCGATGTCGTCTTCCTCGCCACCAACGGCTTCTCGCTCGAGGGCGGCCTGACCACCCCCGACCTCGCGGAGGCCGCCGTCAAGCGCGCCATCATCGCCGCCGCCCGCCGGGTCGTCCTCCTCGCCGACTCGGCCAAGTTCGGCCAGGAGCACTTCGCCCGGTTCGGCGATCTCGGCCATGTCGATCTGCTCATCACCGACACCGGGCTCAGCCCGCAGGACGCCCTCGCCATCGAGCGGCAGGGCACGGAAGTAGCCCGCGTATGATCCTCACCGTCACCCCCAATCCCAGCCTGGACCGTACGTACGAGATTCCGGCGCTGGAGCGCGGCGCCGTGCTGCGCGCCACGGCCGACCGGGTCGACCCCGGCGGCAAGGGCGTCAATGTCTCGCGGGCCGTGGCCGCCGCCGGGCACCGCACGGTCGCCGTGCTGCCGCTGGGCGGGCCGGAGGGCGCGCTGCTGGCGCGGCTGCTCGGTGAGCTGGGGATCGAGGCCGCAGGCGTCCCCGTACGGGGCTCGACCCGGGTCAATATCTCCGTGGCCGAGCCCGACGGCACCCTCACCAAGATCAACGCAGCCGGGCCGGAGCTGACCGCCGTCGAAGCGGAGGCGCTGCTGGAGGCCGTACGGACGCAGTCGGCCGACGCCGACTGGATCGCCTGCTGCGGCAGCCTGCCGCGCGGGCTCGCACCCGAGTGGTACGCCGAACTCGTGGCGCGGGCCCACCGCGCGGGCGCCCGGATCGCCCTGGACACCTCCGGCCCTTCGCTCACGGCGGCCCTGCGCGAGCGCCCCGACGTCGTCAAGCCGAACGCCGAGGAGCTGGCCCAGGCCGTGGGCCGCCCGCTGGCCACCGTCGGCGACGCGGTCAAGGCGGCCGAGGAGCTGCGGGCACTCGGCGCGCGCGCCGTCCTGGCCAGCCTCGGCGCGGACGGCCAGCTGCTCGTCGACGAGACGGGCACCTACTTCGGCGCTGCGCCGGTCGCCGCCATCCGCAGTAATGTCGGTGCGGGCGACGCTTCCCTCGCCGGATTCCTCGCGGCGGGCGGCCTCGGGCCGGCCGCCCTGGCCTCGGCCGTGGCCCACGGCGCGGCCGCCGTACAACTGCCGGGCAGCGCCATGCCCACCCCGGCCGACCTCGACCCGTCCGCAGTCACCACGACCGCGGACGTTCCGCTGGACCGCGCCCTCACGGAGCCCGCGTGACCAGCCCGACCCCCTGCCACCCCCTGCCACACCCTGTCCCCACTCCGCCCGCCCGCCTTCCCCGGGGCGGCACCGCACGCAAGGGAGCCGCGAGATGAGTGAGCTGATCACCGCGGACCTGGTCGACCTGGACCTGGCCGCCGACACCAAGGAAGCGGCCGCCCGGTCGCTCGCCGAACGCATGGTCGCGGCCGGCCGCGTCACGGACCTCGACGGCTTCCTCGCCGACGTGGCGGCCCGTGAGGCGCAGATGCCGACCGGCCTGGACGGCGGCATCGGCATACCGCACTGCCGCAGTGAGCATGTCACCGAGCCGACGCTGGCCTTCGGGCGCAGCGCCGCGCGCATCGACTTCGGCGCCCCGGACGGGCCGGCCGACCTGGTCTTCCTGATCGCCGCCCCGGCGGGCGCGGACAGCGACCACCTGACCATCCTGTCCAGCCTGGCGCGCCAGCTGATGAACGCCGATTTCACCGGCGCGCTGCGCTCGGCCGACGACCCCCGACAGGTGGCCGCCCTGATCCGCGGCGAACAGCCGGAGCCGTCGCCGGCGGCCGGAGCCGAGGCCGGAGCCGAGGCCCCGGCGGCCGACGCCGGCACCGGGGCCGAGCCCGCGGCGTCCGCGCCCTTCCGGATCGTGGCTGTCACCTCCTGCCCCACCGGCATCGCACACACCTATATGGCAGCCGAGTCGCTGGAGAACGCGGCTCGGGAGGCCGGGGTCGAGCTGGTGGTCGAGACCCAGGGCTCGGCCGGGTTCGACAAGCTCACCCGCGCGACCATCGCCGCCGCCGACGCGGTGATCTTCGCGCATGACGTGGAGGTGCGGGACAAGGAGCGGTTCGCCGGGAAGCCGACCGTGGACGTCGGGGTGAAGGCGGGCATCAACCGCCCGGCGGAGCTGATCGCCGAGGTGCGCGAGAAGGCCGCGCGCGGTGAGACCACCGCACTGGCCGCCGCCTCCGCGGGCGCCGACCGCTCGGCGCCGATGGACGCGGCCGGGGAGTCCGGCGACCGCTTCGGCACCCGGCTGCGCAAGTGGCTGATGACGGGTGTCAGCTACATGGTCCCGTTCGTGGCCGCGGGCGGTCTGCTGATCGCGCTGGCCTTCGCGATCGGCGGTTACGAGATCGCGAGCGCCAAGTCCGTCGCCGACCACTTCGTGTGGACCGAGGCGGACAGCTGGGCGGCGCTGCTCTTCCAGATCGGCGGGGCGGCGTTCACCTTCCTGGTGCCGGTCCTGGCCGGCTATATCGCCTACGGCATGGCCGACCGGCCCGGCCTGGTGCCCGGCTTCGTCGGCGGCTACATCGCGACCACCATCAAGGCGGGCTTCCTGGGCGGCCTGGTCGCGGGCCTGATCGCGGGCGCGGTCGTGATGGGCATCCAGCGGTTCAAGGTCCCGGCTTCGCTGCGCGGCATCATGCCGGTCGTGGTGATACCGCTGATCTCCTCGGCGATCGTCGGCTTCCTGATGTTCGTGGTGATCGGCAAGCCCATCGCCTCCGCCCAGAAGGGCATGACCGACTGGCTCAACGGCCTCTCCGGCACGAACGCCATCATCCTCGGCGTCATCCTGGGCCTGATGATGTGCTTCGACCTGGGCGGCCCGGTCAACAAGGTCGCGTACGCCTTCGCGACCGCCGGTATCGGGGTGGCGGAACCGAGCACCGGCAGCCTCAAGATCATGGCCGCGGTGATGGCGGCCGGTATGGTCCCGCCGCTGGCCATGGCCCTGGCCACCACCGTCCGTGGACAGCTGTTCACCAAGACCGAGCGGGAGAACGGCAAGGCGGCCTGGGTGCTGGGGGCCTCCTTCATCAGTGAGGGCGCGATCCCCTTCGCGGCGGCGGACCCACTGCGTGTGATCCCCTCCTCGATGGTGGGCGGCGCGGTCACCGGCGCGCTGTCGATGCTCTTCGACTGCACGCTGCGCGCCCCGCACGGCGGAATCTTCGTGGTCCCGCTGATCGGCCAGCCGTTCCTGTACCTGCTGGCCATCGCGGCGGGCACGGCGGTCTCGGCCGGACTGGTCATCGTCCTCAAGGGGATGCGCAAGACCGCCCGGCCCGAAACGGCCGCCCCGGCCGCCGGCGGCGAGGGCGCCACGGGCGCCGGTGCCGGCGGCGAGGCCAAGGTGCCCGTCACGGTCTGACCCGGCTGACCACCACAACCACCACCACAACAACAACCAAGGCCGCCACCATCCGCGGCGTTCTCCTCTCGGCGGTGAGACGGATCCACTCCGTGTCACCGCCGAGTCATGCGCGGGGCGGTACGTCATCCGTCACCTCCGTCGGCAGACCGCGTGATGCGTAGTAGGCGCCGAGCGCGGCCTCGCTCCCCGACCCCATGGCGGTCGCGATCCTCTGGAAGCGGGCGGAGCGCAGATCGCCCGCGGTGAAGACCCTCGGGTGCTGACGGGAGGGCGGGCAGTAGCCCGAGGCGTCGGGGGAGAGGTCCCCGGCGGGTGGCGTCGGGCCGCTGCCGAGGTTGCGGAACCCGCGGTGGCCGGTCAGGGTCCGCCGGTCGCCCTCCGCGGTCAACACCTCGGCCGTGAGCGGCTCCCCGGGCACGGACGGCGCCTCGGCTGTGAGCGACGCCTCGGGCACGGTCGGCTCCTCGGACGAGGGCCGCGCGAGGGTCAGATGACGCACCGGCACCAGCTCGACCCGTGGGTCCTGGTCGATTTCCTCGGCCTTGTACGCGTCACCCGGCGGACAGGCGACGACGAACCGGCTCTCCAGGCCCGGATGGGCCCGCAGATATGTGCCCAGCGGCCGGTCGGCGCCCAGGACCAGCGCGGTGCGGCCGGTGAGCGTGGCCGGGTTCGCTTCCCACAGCGGGGGCAGCGCCAGCCCCTCCTGACCGTCGATCCACCCGGCGTCCTCCAGCCGCAGTGGCCCGACGCCGGTGGCGACGACGGCGTACGGCGCGGTCAGCAGCAGACCGGAACCGGACGCCTTCGCGGGCACGGTGGTGACCTCCACCCGGTCCTCGTAGGCCCCGATTCGCACGGCACGCCGTCCGACCACCACCCGGCACAGGTCGCAGCGCGCGACATCGGCCGTGATCGCCGCCGCCAGAGCCGGGCCGGTGGAGAAGCCCAGCACATTACCGAGCACTGGGATGCGCTCCAGCGCTCGGCACAGCGCCTCATCCGACTCGACGAGCACGGACCGTATACCGAGGCCCGCCGCCATCACCACGGCGGCGCAGCCGGCCGGACCACCGCCGACGACGATCAAGTCGGCCTCCATAACGGCGGCCTCCATAACGGCGGTGTCCATGGCGGTGGTGTCCATGGCGGTGGTGTCCGTCATCGCTCCGTTGCTTTGTTCATCAAGTGATCTCAGCAATCCCGGCGTTTCCGCTGGAATGGTCCGTAACGGTCTCACCAGAGCGCGAGTTGCGCACCGGTGTCCTGTTGACGGTCTCCCGTTTCCTTCCCAGCCTGGGGCTGGGGATTGCGCCACCTGCCCGCCCCGTCCCTGCCTTGCGGCGCGGGCGGGTGGTGCGGGTCTTCCGGTCGGCTCCATGGGGCTTCGACTCCGCCTTGGTGGGGTCCAGGTCTCCGGCCACTCCGGTACCTGTCGTGCGGGCCGCGAGGGCGACCAGGTTGTGTCCGGCGTTGGCGTCCCGGTCGAGGACGAGGCCGCAGTTGTCGCACTCGAAGACGCGCATGCTCAGGGGCAGCTTGGCTTTCACCGCACCGCACCGCAGCGGGAGCAGGTCTTCGAGGAGGGGAACCAGCGGTCGGCGACGACGAGTCTCGTGCCGCGCCGACGGGTCTTGTAGGTGAGCTGGCGTCGGATCTCGCCGAACGCGGCATCCGCGACGCGGCGGGACAGGCGCCGGTTGCGGCCCATGCCGGCGACGTTGAGGTCTTCGACGACGATCGTGCCGTACTCGGAAGCAAGGCGGGTCGTCATCTTGTGGAGGGTGTCCTCGCGAAGGTTGGCGACCCGGTGATGGATCTTGTTCCGCGCCTGGTTGGCCTTCTCCCAGCGCTTCGACGGCTGCTGCCCGGTGCACCGGTCGGGGCCCTGCCGGCGGGAGACGACCCGGCTGGCGCGGCGCAGCTGCTTCTGCGCGCGGTCGAGGTGGCGTGGGTTGGGTTCCTCGCCAAGGACACCGTCGCTGTCCGCGAGGACGGCCAGCGTCTTGATACCGAGGTCGATACCGACCGCCGCGCCTGGTCGGGTGACTTTCACCAGCTGGTGCTTCTCCTCGACCTGGAGCGAGACGAACCAGCGGCCCCGGTCCAGACGTACGGTCGCGGACAGGATGCGCATATGCCCGGCGTCGGCAAGGGCCCTCAGGTGGGAGGCGTCCTCGTGGAGGCGGACCGTGCCGATCCTGGGCAGGGTGATGTGCCGCCCGTCAGGCTCGATGCGGATCGTGCCGGTGGTGAACCGGCAGGCAAGGCGCGCTTTCCGCTTCGGCTTGAAGCGGGGGATGCCCATCTTTGGGCCCTTGCGCTTACCGCTCTTGGACTTCGTGTAGTTGTCGAACGCCGCCGACGCGTTGGCCAGGCCGGTGTTGTACGCCTCCTTGGAGTTCTCCCCCCACCAGTGGGCGAAGCGCGGGTTGGTGCGCTTGTCCTCGTTGAACGCCTTCCGCAGCGAGGGCAGCGACCATGACCGCCACTCGGTCAGCTCGTCCTCGGGTATGCCGTACGACTGCTCGGCCCTGCGCTGCCACCACACGGCGGTGATGTACGCGACCGCCCAGTTGTACGCGGCCCGCGCGGCACCTCCGTGCGAATGCAGGTTGCGGGTCGTCGTGGCGTTGGGGTCCAGCGCGAGCTTGTGCGCGAAGACGGTGAAGCCCGGCTGCGGCTTGAACTTCTTCATCCGGCCACCTGCGGGCCGGTGGCGACGGCGACAGCCCGGGCGGCGCGGTTCTTCGCGGAGCGGCGGCCGTACAGGCGGGCGCACATCGAGGTCAGGACCTCGATGATGTCCCGTACGAGGTCGTCGGCGGTCTCTGCCGGGTCCAGGACAACCAGGCGCCGTCCCGTGGCCGAGAGAGCCGCTTCCAGGTGCTCGACGCCGAACCGGGCGAGGCGATCTGGGTGCTCGACCACGATCGTCCCCACATCCGGGTCGGCGAGCAGGCGGTGCAGTTTGCGGCGGCGCCCGTTCACACCGGAGCCGACCTCCGTCACCACGTCAGCGACGGTGAGCCCCCGGTCCGTTGCGCCCTGCACGGTCCGGGCGACCTGGCGCTCCAGGTCTGTTTTCTGGTCACCGGACGAGACACGGCAGTACGCCACGACCCGCCCGGTGGCCTGCGGGGCGGGCTCGGTCACGAGCCACGTACCGGACGGCGTCTGGACGACCGGGACCGGCATACGGCCCTCTTTCGCCCAGGTCCACGCGGTCTGGTAGTGCACGCCGTTGCGTGCCGCCCACTCGGAAAGCTTCACAACATCACGATATTCACTGAGAATCCTGGATATCCACTGAAAAAAATGGGAACTGTTGTTCACCCCTCGCTCCCCTCACTTCCCTCGCGCCGGTCTTCGCGGGGGCTCTCCCTACGGGGCTCCCACCCCGCCGTCCGTCTCGTCCTCCGGTCCGGCCTGCCCGGGGCCGTACAGGTCGCGGTACGAAGGGAACACGCCCCCCGGCCCGTCCACCCCCTCGGCCGCCAGCACCCCCTTGACCACCGCCCGCGTCAGCACATCCGCCCCTGCGGCCAATACCTCGTTCAGCACCCCGGCCTCCAAATGCACCCCGAACGCCGGGTCTTGGCCGCCGTCGGTGCCCTCGGGCACGAGCGGGCGGTCGCCTGTCGCCAGGGCGAAGACCGTGTCGCCGTCGGACAGCAGATGCACGGGCCGCACCGCGCGCGCCAGGCCGTCGTGCGCCGTGCCCGCGAGCTTTTGCGCCTGGGCGCGGCTGAGCGCCGCGTCCGTGGCGACCACCGCCAGAGTGGTGTTCAGCGGCGGCCGCACGGAGGCCGCCGAACGCCGCTCCGACTCGGCCCGGGCGGCGGCCAGTCGGCGCTGTGCCCTGGCGTGTTCCGCCTCGTCGGGGCGACGGGCCCGGCCGCCCGGCACCGCTCCATCCGGCTCGTACGGCTCGGCGAACCATTCCCCGTACAGCGCGCCCGTCAGCGGATCGACCACCGAGCCCGCCGCGTTGACCGCGGCCAGGGCGGCCACGGTGATCCCGGACGGCAGGACCACACTCGCCGATCCGATGCCTCCCTTGACGCCTCCCGCCACCGCGCCCGTGCCGGCGCCCACACTGCCCTGGGCGACCGGCGCGCCCATGTCCGAACCGGCCGCGGCCTCGATGGCCTCCCGGCCCAGCGCGGCGTCCGGCCGGGCCCGCCAGTCGCCGCCGCGTCCGAGGTCGAACAGGGCGGCGGCCGGTACGACGGGCACCACCTGTGCAGGGTCGGGGCCGACCCGGAAGCCGCGGCCCCGCTCCTCCAGCCAGGCGGCCACCCCGGAGGCGGCGTCAAGTCCGAAGGCGCTGCCGCCGGTCAGCACGACGGCGTCGACGCGCTGGACGAGATTGCGCGGGTCGAGGGCGTCGGTCTCGCGAGTGCCGGGGCCGCCGCCTCGGACATCGACCGCGGCGACCACACCTCCCTCGGGGGCCAGTACGACGGTCGCGCCGGTGAGCCATCCGCCGCCGGTCCGCCGCGCATGGCCGACGCGCAGCCCGGGTACATCCGTCAGGGCGTCGACCTGGCCGGGGCGGGCGGGTCGGGGTGTCGTCCGGTCGGTATCCATGGGCGCTATGCGTAGCACGGAAGCCGCGGCGAAGGGGCCGCCGGCGCAGGGGCGCTCGCACGGGGCCCTCATCAACAGGACGTTCATCAGACGTTGATTGGTCAACGGCAGGCTGTGCGATATGCCGTTCGCCCGCGTCCGAAGGAAGACCAACGTGCCCCGTACGTCTCGGACGGAGGAGCTCCCGACCCTGGTCGCCGCCATGCGGCAGATGCCCCGGGTGGCCCTCCGCTGGATCAGTGAGCCGGACTGCGAGGAAGAGCTGACGCACGCCGAACTGCTGGACCAGGCGGGTCGGGCGGCGGCGGCGCTGACCAGGCTCGGCGTGCGCGCGGGGGACCGGGTGGCGGTGCATCTGCCGCTGATCCCCGAGTCAGTCATCGCCACGCTCGCCTGCGGCCGCCTCGACGCCGTACGCTCCACCCTCCCCGTCGGGCTGCGCACCGATGAGCTGCGCGACCGGCTGGCGGGGATGGACGCGAAGGTGCTGATCACCGCCGACGGCGACTGGCGGCGCGGGGAGCCGCAGGCGCTCAAGCCGCTGATCGACCGGGCGCTGGCGGGCAGCACGAGGATCCCTAAGGTCCTGGTCGTCCACCGCCTGGCCCGCCCCGTGTCCTGGACGCCCGGCCGGGACCTGTGGTGGCACGACCAGCTGGCCGACGCCCCCGCCGACGCGCCGTCCGACCGGTCGTACTCTTGATGCATGAGCACCGCCCCCGACCCCGGACCGCGCGACCCGGCAGCCGCGCTGATCTTCGACGATCCGCTGGCGCAGCAGTCCTCGGACGACACGGACCGCGGCTGGGGTGAGCGTCGGCCCGGCGGCGACACCGGTGATGGCACCGACAGCGCCGCGGACTTGGCCCGCTTCCTCGACGAGAAGCCGCCCCACCACCTCTGAGCTCTGGAACCCCGAGGGCTCAGGTGCTCGATTCGCTGCCGCGCAGCGCGACCAGCTCGTCCCTTATCTCGCGGAGCAGCGCGATCTCGGCGCTCTCCGTCTCGGCCTGCTTCTCTTCTTCCTGCCGCTCCTTGGCGGCCTTCCGAGCCAGATAGCGCGACATCGGCAGCACCATCAGGAAGTACACCACCGCCGCCGTGATCAGGAAGGTGAGCACGGAGCTCAGCACGGTCCCCCAGAGGAGGGGAATGCCCCTTGTGACCTCGCCCGCGGCGTTCGTCTCGCAGGGGGCCTCCAGGCAGGAGCGGTACTTCTCCAGGTCCTTGGTGCCGAAGGCGCCGACGACCGGATTGATCAAGCCCTTCACTATGGAGTTCACAACACCCGTGAACGCGGCTCCGACCACGACCGCGACGGCCAGATCGATGACGTTGCCGCGCATCAGGAAGGCCTTGAAGCCCTCCACGACGCTCTTCTTCTCCTCGCTCAACCCTTTGCCTCTCTCTCGCCGCACCGGTTCTGGAGCGGACGGTTCCGCAACTTACGGTCAAGATCGGCACAGCGCCACCGCCAACCTCGATGTGGCCGCCGCACCGGCCAGGGCCGCCGCGGTCGGCCGCGGCACGGCGAGCACCACCAGCGCTCCGCCTCCCGCCGCTCCGAAGTCTCCGGTCTCGACGTCAGCCGCCGCCACACGCCCCGGCCGCGGCACCGCGGTCACCCGCGCGCCACGAGCGACCACGTGCGCGGCGGCGGGGCCACGGTCCTGACCGGCGCCCAGCGTGGCCAGCACATCCACTCGGTCGCCGGGGCGCAGCAGCCGCACTGCCGCCCCGTCGGCGATTCGGACCGGCGCGGACACCACGGCCGGACGCGGCTCGCGTCGGCCGCTGTCCGGCGGCGAGGACGCCGCCGGACGCGGGTTGGGGCCGCCGGAGGGCGCGGCGGCGGCCAGCGCGGCCGCGGTCATCGCCAGACCCGCCGCCATCGAGCGCCGTCGCCGCCGTAACGCGCGCCGCAGCCGATGTCCGCCGCGGCCCACCCGCACCGGCCCGAACTGCGGCACCACGCCCGTCGGGGGAGTGCGCCGGGCCCGCTCGGCCCAGGACGGAGCCGAGCGCGGCCGGGATGCGGCTGAAAGCGACGAAGGCAATGAAGAAGATGAAGGAGGCGAAAGAGAGGGTGAAGGGGATGGAGAGCGGAGGAACGGGTCGGACACGGCAATCACCGCCTGTCGTGAGAGGCCGGGAGCTTCTGGCCCCTTCACGATGCCCGCCCTCGCCAAATCCCGCTCGGGCCTGTGCACAACCCCCAGGGTGTGGATAACTCCGTCACTCGCGCGGGTAAGCCCATCGACCGCTACGGCAGTTCGATCCCCAGGTCCCAGCCGTCGTGCCCATGCGCGCACAGGCAGTCCCGCGCCTCGGTGGCCGGCAGTGCGCCCACCGCGTCGAACAGCACGTCGCGCAGCCGCTCCAGGTTCTCCCCGAACACCCGCAGCACCTCGCCGTGCGAGACTCCCTCGCCCGTCTCCGCCCCCGCGTCGAGATCCGTGACCAGCGTCAACGACGTGTAGCAGAGCTCCAGTTCACGGGCCAGCACCGCTTCCGGATGCCCCGTCATGCCGACCACCGACCACCCCTGTGCCGCATGCCACCGCGACTCGGCCCGGGTGGAGAAGCGCGGCCCCTCGATCACGCACAGGGTGCCGCCGTCCACCGGCTCCCAGTCGCGCCCGCGCGCCGCCGCCACCGCGACCTGCCGCCCCGTGGGGCAGTACGGATCGGCGAAGGTGGTGTGCACCACGTTCGGCACCCGCCCGTCCGGCAGCGCCTCGCCGTCGAAATAGCTCTGGGCGCGGCCCTTCGTACGGTCCACCAGCTGGTCCGGCACCAGCAGCGTCCCCGGTCCGTACTCCGGCCGCAGCCCGCCCACCGCGCACGGGCCGAAGACCTGCCGCACGCCGACCGAGCGCAGCGCCCACAGATTGGCGCGGTAGTTGATCCGGTGCGGGGGGAGGTGGTGCTTGCGGCCGTGGCGCGGGAGGAAGGCGACCCTCCGCCCCGCGACCTCGCCGAAGAAGAGCGAGTCGCTCGGCGCGCCATAGGGGGTCTCGACGGTGATCTCGGTCACATCGTCGAGGAAGGAGTAGAACCCCGACCCGCCGATGACCCCAATCTCCGCTATCTCCGCATGTGTGCTGCTGGTCTCCGCCATGCGATCACCCTAAGACTTATCCCGTAAGTGATTTCCGGGCAGTCTGAAGAAGGCCGTGACTTCGTCGGATTGTCGTCGTTCTCATGGTGGGCTGCAAGAAGCCCCGTCGAGTCAACCACGGCGAGACGCCGCACCTTCGGGCCGCGAGTCACGTGGCAGCTCGCCTACCACGCATCCAGCCTGGTGGCGCGCCTCTGCTCGACAGATTCCGGACATGCGCCGTGGCAATCCCGGATGAGACCCGACCCGCGAACGAGCGGCACAAGGACCACGCCGGAGCGCTGCGACCGCATACCGGACCATCCCACCAAGACCTACGGGATGGCTCTTAGCCAGCGCCGTCCGCGCATACGACATCCCGCCGCCTCCCTCAGAGGGAGACGGCGGGATGTCGTATGCGCTTTTGAGGCGGCCGAGGCGGCCACAGGGGCGGCAGCCGCGCGTCAGGCGGCCGACGAGGTGCTGCTCGACGTGGTCGACGACGAAGAACTCGACGAAGAGCCCGACGAGCCCGAGGAAGAGCTGGAGGAGGACGACGAAGACGTGTCCGACGAGGAGGAGGAAGACGAGGAGCCCTCGCTCTTCGCGGCCGCCGGCTTGGCCGAGCCGCCGCCCTTGCTGCCGGACGAGGAGCCGCGGCTGTCGTTCCGGTAGAAGCCCGAGCCCTTGAAGACGATGCCGACCGCCGAGAACACCTTCTTCAGGCGTCCGTTGCAGTTGGGGCACTCGGTGAGCGCGTCGTCGCTGAACTTCTGCACCGCCTCGAGGCCCTCGCCGCACTCGGTGCACTGGTACTGATAGGTCGGCACTTACTCCTCCTGGCACTCTCACTCGATGAGTGCTAACGACGCTCAATAGTGCAGTATTCCCGCCCGCCAGTCCACTGCGGCGGGCCATACGGTGACCCATGACACGCGGCTCGACCCGCCGGCCACGCGGCCCGACCGTCACTGGCCGGTCGTGCCCAGCCAGCCTGCCAGCTTGCCGCCCCGGCCCACCGCCCGCAGCCGCTCCTCCGCCGCGTCCCGCACCGGGTCCGTGGCCACGACCAGCAGCTCGTCCTCGCGCCGCAGCACGGTCGAGGGCTGCGGCACAAAGCTCTTCCCGTCCCGTACGACCAGGGTGACCGCGGCCCCCGTCGGCAGCCGCAGCTCGCCGATCTCCACGCCGTGCATCTTGGAGTCCCTGGGGATCGACACCGACAGCAGATGCCCGCGCAGCCGCTCCAGCGGCGCCGACTCGATGCCGAGGTCCGCCGCCGCCTCCTCCTCGCCCAGGCGCAGCCGGCGCGCGAGCCAGGGCAGCGTCGGGCCCTGCACCAGGGTGTAGACGATCACCAGCACGAAGACGATGTTGAAGACGCGGCGGCTTTCGGGCACGTTCGAGACCATGGGGATGGTGGCGAGCACAATCGGCACCGCGCCGCGCAGCCCCGCCCACGACAGCAGTGCCTTCTCCCGCCACGGCACCCGGAAGGGCACGGTGCTGACCAGCACCGAGACCGGCCGGGCCACCATGGTCAGCGCCATCCCGACGCCGATGGCCGGCCAGACGTCGTCGCCCAGTTCGTGCGGGGTCACCAGCAGGCCGAGCAGCACGAACATCCCGATCTGCGCGATCCAGCCGAGCCCCTCGGCGAAGCCGCGCGTCGCGGGCCAGTGCGGCAGCTTCGCGTTCCCCAAGATCAACGATGCCAGGTAGACGGCGAGGAAGCCGGAGCCGTGGGCCAGCGCCCCGCCCGCGTACGCGATCACGGCGATCGCCATCACCGCGATCGGGTACAGGCCCGAGGCGGGCAGCGCCACATGCCGCAGGCCGTACGCCCCCAGCCAGCCGATCGCCAGCCCCACCACGGCGCCGATGGCCAGCTCCAGGGCGATCTCGCCGAGCAGCGCGTACCACGGGTCGATCACGCCTTGGGCGGAGAAGGCGACCACCAGGATCACCACCGGGGCGTCGTTGAAGCCGGACTCGGCTTCCAGGGCGCCCGTGAGTCTCCTGGGCAGCGGCACCTTGCGCAGCACCGAGAAGACCGCCGCCGCGTCCGTGGACGACACCACCGCACCGATGATCAGCGCCTGCCGCCAGTCGAGCCCGACCAGGTAGTGCGCGGCCGTCGCCGTGACCCCGACGCTCACCGCGACCCCCACCGTGGACAGCACCGCGGCGAGCGGCAGGGCGGGTTTGATTTCTCGCCACTTCGTGCCGAGGCCACCCTCGGCCAGGATGACCACAAGGGCGGCATACCCGAGGACCTGTGTGAGCTCGGCATCGTCGAAGACGATGCCGATCCCGTCCTGCCCGATCGCGACGCCGAGGCCGAGGTAGATGAGCAGGGTCGGCAGCCCGCTGCGCGTCGAGACCCTGACGGCCGCCACGGCCACCAGCAGGACGAGTGAGCAGATCAGCAGGAGTTCGTTGAGGTGGTGGACAGTCAGGGGCCGAACCTTTCTCACAGGAGCGGCCGGAAGGCTCCCCGACCGACCGGAACTTCATTGCCTTACCTAACATTTTACGGGTTCTTGACGCGAGTGGCTCACATGGATTTTTCGCGGGTGGTGGCCGGTGGGTGGCCCCAGTCATGACTCCGCGTAGGGGCGGCGACAGCGCTGCGCCTATGGTTGCTCCAGCACTCCAGGATCACCCTGCCCCTCGAAGGACAGCGATGCCCGCCAACAAAAACGGCCCTTCTGGCAAAAAAAAGAAGGGGCGACGTGCCCGCCTGATCGTGATCGCAGTCGTGCTGCTGCTCGTGGGGGGCGTCGGATACGGCACGTACTGGAGCATCAGTACGGTCCGTGCCTCTTTCCCGGAGACCACGGGATCGCTGCAGCTCCAGGGGCTGTCCGGGCCTGTACAGGTCAAGCGCGACGGCAATGGGATACCGCAGATCTACGCCGACACCCCCGAGGACCTCTTCCGCGCCCAGGGGTTCGTCCAGGCCCAGGACCGCTTCTGGGAGATGGACGTACGCCGCCATATGACGGCCGGTAGGCTCTCGGAGATGTTCGGCTCCGGACAGGTGGAGACCGACGCGTTCCTGCGCACCCTGGGCTGGCACCGGATCGCGCAGCGGGAGTACGACACCAAGCTGTCGCCGACCACCAAGAAGTATCTGCGGGCCTATGCCGACGGGGTCAACGCCTATCTCGCGGACCACCAGGGCAAGGAACTGTCCGTCGAGTACGCGGCCCTGGAGTTCGAGCACGACTACAAGCCCGAGAAGTGGACCCCGGTCGACTCGGTGGCCTGGCTCAAGGCCATGGCATGGGATCTGCGCGGCAATATGCAGGACGAGGTCGACCGCGCCCTGGCCTCCAACCGCCTGAGCGCCAAGGAGATCGAAGAGCTGTACCCGGCCTACCCGTACAGCCGCAACAAGCCGATCGTGGACGGCGGCGCGGTGGACGGGACCACCGGCGCGTTCGACCCCAAGGCGAGCGCGTCGGACACCTCCGCCGACTCCACCGCGAACGGGGTCGCGGGCGCCACCCAGGGCTTCCAGACCCAGCTCTCCTCGCTCTCCAAGACCCTCGACGACGTCCCGGCGCTGCTCGGCCCGAACGGCACCGGCATCGGCTCCAACTCCTGGGTGATCGCGGGCCGGTACACGACCACAGGCAAGCCGCTGCTCGCCAACGACCCGCACCTGGCCCCGCAGCTGCCGTCCGTCTGGTACCAGATGGGCCTGCACTGCAACCAGGTCAGCACCGCGTGCCCGTACGACGTGGCGGGCTTCACGTTCTCCGGCATGCCAGGGGTCGTCATAGGCCACAACCAGAACATCGCCTGGGGCATGACCAACCTGGGTGCGGACGTGACCGACCTCTACCTGGAGAAGGTCACCGACCAGGGCTACCTCTACGACGGCAAGCAGGTCCCCTTCAAGACCCGCGAGGAGACCATCAAGGTCGCCGGCGGCAAGTCCCGGACGATCACCGTCCGCTCCACCCGGCACGGCCCGATCGTCTCCGACCGCGACGACGAGCTCGGGGACGTCGGCAAGAGCGCACCGGTCGGCAGCGACGTCGGCGACGTGGCCCCCGACCGCGGCGACGGCTACGCGGTCGCGCTGCGCTGGACCGCACTGGACCCGTCCAAAACCATGGACGCGGTCTTCGGGCTCAACACCGCCAAGAACTTCACCGACTTCCGCAAGGCGGCCCGCGACTTCGCCGTCCCCTCCCAGAACCTGATCTACGCCGACACCAAGAACCACATCGGCTACCAGGCGCCCGGCAAGATCCCCACGCGCGCCAAGGGGGACGGCCGCTACCCGGCGCCCGGCTGGGACTCGCGCTACGAGTGGAACGGCTACATCCCGCAGGCCGAGCTGCCCTG
Organism: Streptomyces sp. LZ34; assembly: GCF_053890475.1. NCBI lineage: Bacteria > Bacillati > Actinomycetota > Actinomycetes > Kitasatosporales > Streptomycetaceae > Streptomyces > Streptomyces sp. LZ34. The sequence goes on along the minus strand of NZ_CM132680.1, from coordinate 5,353,584 downwards.
GGACTACGACCCCAAGCGCGGCTACATCGTCACCGCCAACCAGGCCGTCATAGGCAAGGACTACAAGTACCAGCTGACCGACGACTGGGGATACGGGGCGCGCAGCCAGCGGATAACCGACCTGATCGAGTCGAAGATCAAGGACGGCGGCAAGATCTCGACCGACGACATGCAGTCCATGCAGATGGACAACAGCAGCGAGATCGCCGAGCTGCTGACCCCGTACCTGCTGAAGATCGACGTCAAGGACAGCTTCGTCAGGGGCGCGCAGAAGCTCCTGGAGGGCTGGGACTACACCCAGGACTCGGACTCCCCGGCCGCCGCCTACTTCAACGCCGTTTATCGCAACGTCCTTATGCTCGCGTTCGGAAACAAACTCCCGAAGGAGCTGCGGGTGGAGGGCCAGTGTCTGCGGGTCCGCCCCGCCGATGACTCCGGCCCCGCCGAGGACCTGAACGGCAAGGCCCGGCTGGTCACCGAGTGCGGCCAGCGCGACGCGGCGTCGGCCCAGCCGGACGGCGGCGACCGCTGGTACGAGATCCTCCGGAAGATCATCAAGGATCCGAAGAACCACTGGTGGAAGACCACCGGCACCCGCCTCGAGCCCGCCGCGACCAACCGGGACGAGCTTCTGGCCCAGGCCATGAAGGACGCGCGCGCCGAGCTCACCGCCAAGCTGGGCAAGGACATCAACAGCTGGAGCTGGGGCCGGCTGCACCGGCTGACGCTGAAGAACCAGACCCTGGGCACCGACGGCCCGGGCGTGGTGCAGTGGCTCCTCAACCGCGGCCCCTGGAACCTGGCCGGCGGCGAGGCCGCGGTCAACGCCACCGGGTGGAACGCGGCGGGCGGCTACGGTGTCACCTGGGTGCCGTCCATGCGGATGGTCGTCAACCTCGACGACCTGGACAAGTCGCGGTGGATCAACCTCACCGGCGCCTCCGGGCACGCCTACAACGCGCACTACACCGACCAGACGGAGAAGTGGGCGAAGGGCGAGCTGCTGCCCTGGTCCTTCAGTAAGAGCGCGGTGAAGAAGTCGACGGACGACGAGCTGGCGCTCACGCCCTGACCCCTTCCCCGTCCGCGCTGACGCACGCCCCCCGCGAGACCCCCGCCCGTACGGCGGGCAGGTTTCGCGGGGGGCGTGCGGGCGTATGGGGACCGAAGCGGTGCGCCTACAGGGCCGGGGAAGCGGTACGCCTACAGGGCCCGGAAGCGGTGCACCGCCGAGGGCGTCACCGCCGCCTGCACCGGCCGGTCGTGGGCCTCGCCCGGGACCTCGTCCAGCACCTCGCCGTCGTACAGCAGCACCACCAGCGCCGGGCGGGCCCCCGCCCGGTCCAGCCGGGCCAGCACCCGGTCGTACGAGCCGCCGCCGCGGCCCAGGCGCAGTCCGCGGCGGTCCACCGCGAGCCCGGGCAGCAGCACGACGTCCGCCCCGGTGACCGCGTCGGGGCCCAGCCGCGGTCCGTCCGGCTCCAGCAGCCCCCGCTTTGCGCGCACCAGCCGGTCGGGCCCCTCGTCCTGGCCCCAGTCGAGGTCGTTGTCCTCCCGCAGAACCGGGAGCAGCACCCGTACGCCCCGCGCGCGCAGCGACTTCCTCAGGTCCCGCGTGCCGGGCTCGCTGCCCACCGAGACATACGCGGCCACCGTCCCCGCCCCCGCGAGCTCCGGCAGCTCCAGCGCGCGACACGCCAGACGCGACTGGGCGTCCGCGATGTCATCCGCCGTCAACCTGGCCCTCACCGCGATGAGACTTCGCCGCAACTCCGGCTTACTACCTTCGACGTTGATCACTGAGTGCACAAACTCCCTGTCTCATGTCATATTCATCGAACCCTCATCAAGCGCTCAAAGGCACCCGATAGGGTTCAGTACATGACTCAAGCGCGTACTCGGATCAGCAAGGCTGTCATCCCCGCCGCGGGGCTCGGAACCCGCTTCCTGCCGGCGACGAAGGCCACCCCCAAGGAGATGCTGCCGGTCGTCGACAAGCCGGCGATCCAGTACGTCGTCGAGGAAGCCGTCACCGCCGGGCTGTCCGATGTGCTCATGATCACCGGCCGTAACAAGCGGCCCCTGGAGGACCACTTCGACCGCAACTACGAGCTCGAAGAGGCCCTGAGCCGCAAGGGCGACGAGACCCGACTCGCCCGCGTCCAGGAGTCCAGCGATCTCGCGACCATGCACTACGTCCGCCAGGGCGACCCCAGGGGCCTCGGCCACGCCGTGCTCTGCGCCGCCCCGCACGTCGGTGACCAGCCTTTTGCCGTCCTCCTCGGCGACGACCTCATCGATGCCCGCGATCCGCTCCTGTCCCACATGGTCGAGGTGCAGGAGCAGCACGGCGGCAGCGTCATCGCCCTGATGGAGGTGGACCCCGCCCAGATCCACCTTTACGGCTGCGCCGCCGTCAAGCCGACCATGGACGGGGACGTGGTGCGGGTGACCGGGCTCGTCGAGAAGCCGGACCCGGCCGACGCGCCCAGCAACTACGCCGTCATCGGCCGCTATGTCCTCGACCCCGCCGTCTTCGACGTGCTGCGCGCCACCGAGCCCGGGCGCGGCGGCGAGATCCAGCTCACCGACGCCCTCCAGGCGCTCGCCGCCGATCCGGACCTCGGCGGGCCGGTCCACGGGGTCGTCTTCAAGGGGCGCCGGTACGACACAGGCGACCGTGGCGACTATCTGCGTGCCATTGTCAGACTCGCGTGCGAACGTGAAGACCTGGGCCCGGACTTCCGGGACTGGCTTCGCCGTTACGTCACCGAGGAGATGTAGCACTGTGAGCAGCACCGCAGCACGCGCCACCGACCAGGGCCCGGGCCAGGAGCCGGGCCGGGGCCCGCGGCCCGGCGCGTCCGGACCGGGCCGGGGCGAGGACCGGGGCAGCGAGGACCGGGGCGGGGGCCGGGGTGAGGACCGCTTCTGGACGGTGGCCGAGCACCTCGACGACATCCTCGGCCATCTCCACCCCCTCGACCCCATCGAGCTGCAGCTGCTCGACGCCCAGGGGTGCGTCCTCGTCGAGGACGTCACCGTCCCCTCCGCCCTCCCGCCGTTCGACAACAGCTCCATGGACGGCTACGCCGTCCGTACGGCCGACATCGCGGCGGCGACGGAGGACTACCCCGCGGTGCTCACCGTCGTCGGAGACATCGCGGCGGGCAGTGAGACCGCGCCCGCCGTCGGCCCCGGCGAGGCCGCCCGCATCATGACCGGCGCCCCGCTGCCGCCCGGCGCCCAGGCCGTCGTGCCCGTCGAGTGGACCGACGGCGGCCTCGGCCGGGGCCCGGTCGCCGCCATGCCCGCCCACAGCGAGGCCCCCGAAGGCGCGAGCGGCAGGGTGCGGGTGTACCGCCCGGCCTCGGCCGGGCAGCATGTGCGCCCCCGCGGCTGCGACGCCGGGGCGGGCGAGCTGGCGCTGCGCGCCGGCACGGTCCTGGGGGCGCCGCAGATCGGTCTGCTGGCCGCGCTCGGGCGCGCCGCCGTCAGGGTGCGGCCGCGGCCGCGCGTGGTGGTGCTGTCGACCGGCAGCGAGCTGGTCCAGCCCGGCCAGGAGGCGGGCCCGGGCCGGATCCACGACTCCAACAGTTTCCAGCTCACCGCCGCCGCGCGGGACGCCGGGGCGATCGCCTACCGGGTGGGCGCGGTCGCCGATGACGCCGGGACGCTGCGGGCGACCATCGAGGACCAGCTGAGCCGGGCGGACATCGTGGTCACCAGCGGCGGCGTCAGCGTCGGCGCGTACGACGTGGTCAAGGAGGCCATGCGGGAGGTCGACTTCCGCAAGCTGGCCATGCAGCCGGGCAAGCCCCAGGGCTTCGGGCGGGTCGGCCCGGACCGTGTCCCGTTCATCGCCCTCCCCGGGAACCCGGTCAGCTCCTATGTCTCCTTCGAGCTGTTCGTACGGCCCGCCATCCGCACCCTGATGGGCACCGGCCCCGTCCACCGCCCCATCGTGCGGGCGCGCTGCCCCGAGGGCGTCACGTCCTCCCCGCGGGGACGGCGCCAGTTCCTGCGCGGCTGGTACGAGCCGCCGGGGATGGACGCCGAGACCGGCCTTGTCACCCCTGTGGGTGGCGCCGGATCCCACCTGGTCAAGGCGCTCGCGCACGCCAATGCGCTGATCGTCGTCCCCGAGGAGACCACGGAGGTCGCCGCCGGCGCCGAAGTGGACGTCGTCCTGCTCACCTAGGCGCCTGACCGCCGCCCGCTGCGGGTACGGTGTCGTCCCACAGGAGCCACCTGGCCCGGACCGGGAGAACGATGAGCAGCGCCCAGGACCATCTCACCCACCTCGACCCATCGGGCGCGGCGCGCATGGTCGACGTCTCGGACAAGGACGTCACCGCCCGCACCGCCCGCGCCAGCGGCCGCGTGCTCGTCGCCCCGCGCGTCGTGGAACTGCTGCGCGGCGATGGCGTCCCCAAGGGCGACGCCATCGCCACCGCGCGCATCGCGGGCATCATGGGCGCCAAGCGCACCCCGGACCTGATCCCGCTGTGCCATCCACTCGCACTCTCGGGCGTGACCGTGGACCTCGCGGTAGCCGACGACGCGGTGGAGATCACCGCCACGGTCCGCACCACCGACCGTACGGGCGTCGAGATGGAGGCCCTGACGGCGGTCAGCGTGGCCGCGCTGACGGTGATTGACATGGTCAAGGCCGTGGACAAGTCCGCAGTCATCACGGACGTACGGGTGGAGGAGAAGACAGGCGGGAAGTCCGGCGACTGGAACCGGGCATGAGCGGCTCGCCGACCTACCGCGCCTTGGTCGTCACCGCCTCCAACCGCGCCGCCGCCGGGGTCTACGCCGACAAGGGCGGCCCGCTGCTCGTGGAGGGGCTGGCGGCGCTGGGCCTCGCGGTCGACGGGCCGCGCGTGGTCCCCGACGGTGACCCGGTGGAGGCGGCCCTGCGCGAGGCGGTGGCCGCTTCGTACGATGTGGTCGTGACCACGGGCGGCACGGGGATCTCCCCCACCGACCACACCCCCGAGGCGACCCGCCGGGTGCTCGACTACGAGATTCCGGGCATCGCGGAGGCCGTCCGCGCCGAGGGGCTGGCCAAGGTGCCCACCGCCGCGCTCTCCCGCGGCCTGGCCGGGGTCGCCGGCACCACCCTGATCGTCAACCTGCCCGGGTCGACCGGCGGCGTACGGGACGGTCTCGCGGTCCTGGGGCGGATTCTGGTCCACGCGGTCGAGCAGCTGCGCGGCGGCGACCACCCCAGACCCGCCGACCCTCCTGATCCCGCCGGCCCCACCGGTCTTACCGGTTCTGCCGGGAGCGCGAGCTGAACGCGCTCTGGCCGGTCGTGCTGGCGGACGGCGACACGGTCCTCCGCCCCATAAAGCTGCGCGACCAGCGCGCCTGGCGCGAGGTCAACCAGCGCAACCGCGAGTGGCTGCGCCCCTGGGAGGCCACCATTCCGCCGCCCCCGCCCGGCGGCCCTGTCACCCACCGGCCCACCTACCGCCAGATGGTCCGCCATCTGCGCGCCGAGGCGCACGCCGGGCGGATGCTGCCGTTCGTCATCGAATACCGGGGACGGCTGGCCGGACAGCTGACGGTGGCCGGGATCACCTGGGGTTCGATGTGCTCGGGCCATATCGGCTATTGGATCGACGAGGCGGTCGCCGGTCGCGGTGTGATGCCGACCGCCGTCGCGCTCGCCACCGACCACTGCTTCCGTACGGTCGGACTGCACCGCATCGAGGTGTGCATCCGGCCCGAGAACGCACCGAGCCGGCGCGTGGTGGAAAAACTGGGATTCCGCGAGGAAGGGCTGCGGCCCCGCTACCTCCACATCGACGGCGCCTGGCGTGACCACCTGGTCTTCGCCCTCACGGCGGAGGAGTTGCCGGAGGGGCTGCTGGCCCGGTGGCACCGGATGAGACCTGGCGCATCGCAGAAATAAAATATGTGTTCGAAATCGCCCGGCATTTGAGTACATTCCCAACCTGGTCATCCCACCAATCACAAAAAAAGTTCGAGATATCAGCCAGATCGTGCGACACACCGCGCCAATTGGCAGATGGCCTCGCGCGGACCCCTCTACCGTGTGACCGTGAGCAGCAGTGGCCTCATCTATGCAGTCATCGTCGGGGCCTGGGCCGCCTATTTGGTGCCGATGTGGCTCCGTAGGCAGGACGAGCTCAATGAAGCCCGTCCCACGGAGCGCTTCAGTACCGCCATCCGGCTGCTGTCCGGACGGGCGGGAATGGAGCGTCGTTACGCCAAGGAACGGGCGGAGCTCGAGGCCCTCGGGGGCCTGGAGGGCCAGGAGGACCGCGCCGACGACACGGACCGCCCCGAGGCCGGGGGAGACCCCGCCGCCCCGGACCGGCGCGTGGCCGACCCGGACGCCGTGACCGACGCGGTCGACGTCCGGGCCTTCGCCGACCCCGTGACCATGCGTACGCCCGTGCCACCCCCTGCCGCCCCACCCGCCGACGCCCCCGCCCCGGCCTCGCCTTCCGGCCCTTCCGGCCCTTCCGGCCACTCCGGCCCGGCCCCCACGGCCGCGGCGGCCCGCAGCCGGCGCGCGAAGGCGCTCGCGCGCCGTCGGCGCACCACCATCGTCCTCTTCCTCGCCTTCACCCTCGGCGCGGTCGTCGCGGCGGTCGGCGGACTCGCCTTCCTGTGGGCCCCGGGCCTCCCTGCCGTCCTGCTGAGCGCGTACATCGCCCACCTCCGCACGCAGGAGCGCCGCCGCTTCGCCTTCACCATGGACCAGCGCCGTGCCGAGCTGGCCGCCCAGCGCCTCCGCGAACGCCGCCCGCACCCCCGCCCGCCCGCCAAGGACCCCGCCGCCGACGACGGCCCCGTCGAGCCGCCCGCCCGCGCCGAAGCCGACCGCGCGACCCCGACGGCCTCCCCCCATGCGGCCGGCCGCCGTGCCCTGGTCGAGCAGACCGACCACGCGGAGTGGGTGGACCAGCAGCGCGCGCGCGAGCGCGGCCCCTCCACCGGCGAGAGCTGGGAGCCGGTGCCCGTCCCCCTGCCCACCTACGTCACCGCGCCCGTCGCCCCCCGCGCCACCGGCAGCGTCGACCTGGGCGCCCCCGACGCCTGGAGCTCCGCCCGCTCCAGCACCGCGGAACCCGGCCAGTGCCCCGACCCCGCCGCCCCACAGCCCGCCGCCCCCCGCACCCCCCGTGAGCGGGGCCGCACCCCCCTGTTCGACCAGTACGCGGACGAGGACCGCCCGCGCGCCGCCAACGAGTGACCCTGACCAGCGCGGACCGGCCTGGCACCGGCGGGGAACGGATTTCCAAGCACCCCGGAGGGGATGCTAGAGTTTCACTCGCTGCAAGGGCCTGTGGCGCAGACTGGTAGCGCACCTCGTTCGCATCGAGGGGGTCAGGGGTTCAAATCCCCTCAGGTCCACACAGCTCAAAGCCCCCGCCGGGGAAATCCGGCGGGGGCTTTTTGGTGCCGTACAGCAGCGAAGTACAGCAGCTACTTTCGGTCCGTCCCGCCCAGGTGCTTGCCGAGCTTCCGCAGCGCCCGACGGGTCGCCTCGGAGGGGACGTGGGTGTAGACCTCCATCGTCACGGCGATCTTGCTGTGCCGGAGGATCTGCATCGCGATGCGCGGGTGCACGTCCAGGGCGGCGAGCAGCGACCCGCAGGTGTGACGGGTGTCGTGCAGCCGGATTCCGCGTACGCCCGCCTTCGCCGACCGGGCGGTGAACTCACGGTTGAAGTTCCTGGGCTCGATCGGTGTCCCGTACCGCGTGGTGAAGACGAAGTCCGAGTCCGTCCACAGGTCCCGGGCCGCTTGCTTGGCTGTCTCCTGCGCCTTCTGGCGGAGCTGCAACGCCGTGACGCAGATCTGGGGGAGGGGCAGGGTCGCCGTGGAAGCCTCCGTCTTCGTCTCGTCGTGCACCAGCTGGCGGTTGATGCGCTGCAACTGACGCTCCACGGTGATCTCTCCCGCGTCGAGATTGACGCTCTCCCAGGTCAGACCGAGGACTTCACCGCGCCGGAAGCCGAGGACCAGGATCAGCACGTATGCCGGATAAAGCGGGTCGCCTGCCTTCCGCGCCGCCTCCAGGAACGTCCGCGCCTCCTCCACCGACCACGGCTCGCGCTTCCGCTTCCGGCCGGAGCGGACCTTGACCAGAGCGGCCACGTTCTTCGTGATCAGCTCTTCCGTCATGGCGTTCGTGAGCGCCGAGCGGAGGACCGCGCGGGCGTCCTGGACGGTACGCCGGGACGCGACTTGGCCGCAGCACCGGCCAATCGCGCAGCACCGTTGCCGACGGGCTGGGTTCTTGTCCTCCTTCGGGCGTGCGGCGTCCTTGCCCTGGGCGCAGCACTGGCATTGCTCAAGCAGCTTGTTCACCCAGGTCCGAACGTCGCGCACGGTGAGCTTGTCGAGCCGCTTTGCGCCGAGGCCGGGGGAGATGTAGAGGCGTACGTGCATGGCGTACGTCTCGGCCGTCTTGGGTTTGAGGTCCGGCCCGACGACCTCTCGCAGCCAGTAGGCGAGGTACTGCGCCAACGTGGGGGCGGAGGTGGCCACCGGCCCCTTCTTCGCCTCGGTGTGAAGCTTGATCCACTTATCGTGGACCTCGGTCCGCGTCTTGCCGTAGACGTACTTGCGCTTCTTCTTGCCGTCCGGGGTGGTGACCCAGGCGTAGGCGGCGAAGCCGTTCTTGTAGGGGTAGATGGAGCCTTCACCGTTGCTGCGCTTGCCGCTCATGCGGACCACCTCTCGGTCTCGTCCTGAGCGCAGCGGTTGATGTACTCGTCCACCCAGGCCGGGAGGATGCGCCGGTTACGGCCGACCTTGACCGAGCGGATTTCGCCGGTGAGGACAAGCATCTTGGTCTTGGACAGGCCGAAGCCGAGCATGTTGGCGACCTCTGCTGTGGTGTGCCACTTGCGCGCTATCGCGGTCGTGGTCATCCGGCGGGTTCTCCTTCTGTTCTGGGGGCGGGGGTGGGCGGTCATGACCTCAGGGACGGTCAGGACTGCGTGTGTCGTTGGCAGGCCTGTGCTCACAGCCAGGGAGCTCCCTCTGTCTTGAGGTGTTCGGCTTGGGCGCGGTCGTGGCGTACTTGGGCGGCGATGAGTTCTTCGCCGGGGCTGTAGCCGGAGGCGAGGTATTGCCAGTGGGAGAGGACGAGGGTGGTTTCCTCGCTCGTCTCGGGCCGGTCGTCCGTCGCGCGTGCTTGCTCGGCGCGCCATGCCCGACGCACGTCGCGGAGTGCGCCGAGGGTGGTGGAGTAGCGGCGGGATTTGCTGGAGAAGTGGCCCCGGAAGCCGAGCATGTGAGCCCACTTCCAGAGCTTGAGGTCGGCGAATTCGGGGAGGTGGCCGAGGTCCCAGGCGGTTCGGATCATTTGGCGGACGTGGCTGTGCACGGGCAGGTCCGTGATGGGTTCGGACTGTCCGGTGCCCTCACACGACTCGCACAGGTCCCGGAAGCCGTCAGGGCCATGCTGGTAGCCGCGTCCGGCGCAGTGGGTGCAGCGTAGGGAGCGGTCCACGGTGCCGGAGTCCTCGGCGCTCTTGGTGGCGTACTTCGCGACGTAGGCAGCGACCTTCTGATCGGTCAGCTCACCGTCCCCGAGGGCGGCGATCTCCCGGATGTCGAGCTGATCGCCCCACCTCAGCTCGCGCTCCCCGACCGCCTTGGAGACCACGGTGAGTACGGCACGCCCGGCCGCCTCTTTGATCGCGTGGGTGAGTGCGTCGGTGGTGGCCCAGTCGGGCGGAGGCTCGTTGCTGCCTTCCGGGCCGTCGAGGCGGATCACGGCGTGGAAGTGGACCAGGCCGCGCCGCTGGTACTCGGCCACCTTGGCGAAGGAGACCCGCAGCGACGCGTTCAGCGCTTTCTGGGTCATGCCGAGGTGGGCGGCCAGCTCGCGGCGGAGGTAGGTGGTGAAGCGGGCCCACAGCGCTCCGGCGTGCGCGTTCCACAGCACGGCCCCGGCGTAGTCGTAGGTCGCCGGGGACAGCGGCGTGCCGAGAGCCGGATCGCCCGACACATGGCGGGTGCCGCAGCGGCAGGCCAGGTTCTGGCCCGCGTCGGTGGTGCGGCGGTTGTGCACCGGTCCGAACGATGGAGCAGTCAGGGTGACGAACAGCCGGGGGTGCGTGCGCACAGCCTCAGGCACCGTCTTGCCGCCGGAGAGTCCGGCTTTGATCAGGTGGTAGGTGTCGGCGGCGTAGAGGCGGGAGCAGGCCGGGCAGCGGGAGGAGCGGCGATTGCCGCAGGCGGTCAGCAGGCGTCCGGTCGGCTCGTCGGCGGTGCTGTACGACCGCAGGACCGTATTCGTTGTGGCGTCGAGGGTCTGTGTGGTGCCGACGAGCTGAACCGGACGGGTGCAGCCCCGGACCCGGCTGATCTGGTCTTGGACCCGGTCGAAGTCGGGGAGGTGGGCGAGTTCGATGAGGTCCCGCAGGGCCAGGCTCGTCACGTGCCGCAGGTCCAGGGGGCGTTTCACGGCGGGTGCCGTCCTTTCTGGGAGTAGTGGAGGTGGGGCCCCGAGCAGGCGCAGGCCAAGGGGGTGCGTGCTGCTCGGGGCATGGCGAACCGGGCCCGGTAGGGCGGGGCGGGTTCGGATTGCCGGAACGGCCGGCACGGGGTCAGAGCTGGGCGTGCGCGGCGGTGGCCAGGGGGAGGGCAACGCCAAGGCGGGTCCGGAGCTGGCCCGGGGTGATGGGCGCGCCGTGCTCGGCCTGGTAGGTATCGGCAATGGCGCGGGCTGCGTTCAGCAGCGGAGCGGGCACGTTGACCGCCGGGGGCGCCAGGGATTCCGGAGCAGGGGTTGCGACAGGGGCCGGGGCGGAGTCGGGCTCAGCGACCGGCGCGGGAGCCGTCTCAGCCAAAGCCGGGGTGGCCGCAGGAGCCGGAGCGGTGTGGGTGACGGCGTGGAAGTGGCGCAGGAGTTGCGGGCCGACGGCTCCCCATCCCAGGAGGAGGAGCGGGGCGACGGCGTCCACGGAGGCTCGGCCGTAGTGCTTGGCGACGAGGGGTTCGGCGACGTTGAGGGCCAGGGTCAGCAGCCCGGACAGGTGCATCAGGCGCGTTGCGCCCTTGATCTGCTCGGCGGCGATGCCGCGCAGGGACAGGTAGCGCAGGGCCACCAAGAGGCCGACAACGGACAGGTCGACCATCGGGGCGATCAGCGGGGCGATTGGGCGGGGGACGCCGAGGCGTAGCGCGAGGGTCCAGACGTTGCCGAAGGAGAAGACGAAGGCCAGGCCCGCGATGACGACCATGACCACGGTCACGGTGCGCTGAGTGATCCGATCCTCAGACATAGGGGTTCACCTCCTTTCGGGTCTCGGCTTGTCGAGGAACGTCACTTGGTGAGGAGGACCGGCGCCCCAGCAGGGCCGGAGAGTTGTTCGTCGAGGAGTTCGGCCGGGTCGCGGGTCAGGTGGGCGGTGTCGGCAGCGATGCGTGCGGCGTCGTCGTCTGCAACGTAGGGGGTGCGGATGCGGGTGAAGCCGGGTCGGCCCTGGTGGGCCATGGAGGCCACGCCGACATAGACCGGGTCCTGGAGCGCGGTCGGGTTGGCATCCGGCCAGTTCCGGATGTCCTCCCCGAGCGCGACCACGGCCGCCTCAGCGGTCTTCTGCGCGAAGGACAGGCCCACCGGGCACACGTCCCGGATGAAGGTGGGGATGGCATCCCCGGTCGCTTTCTGCGTAGCGATGATCACCAGGATGCCGACGCTCCGGCCCTTCTTCACCAGGTCCTCGACCAGCCGGGCGTTGTCAGCGGCCAGCGCGGCGAGCTTCTTCGTCTGCGCGTCGGACCCCTTGTGGTCGCGGAAGTAGGTGTGTGCCTCGTCCACGATCAGCACTGTCAGCGGCCAGGTGGCGGAGGGGCCGAGGTGCCACATGTTCTTGACGCCGAGCACGGCGCGGATGGACGCCGAGCGGTCCCGCCGCAGCTTCACCAGCCGCTTGAACAACGCGTTCGCCTCCGCCAGGTCATCGCCGACGAAAGCGAACGCCCGCTGTGCCAGGCCGGCGTAGTCGCCCTCATGGGAGGAGGTCACCTTGCCGTCCGCTATGGCGTACTGGATCGCATCCGACGGCGCGGTGTCGCACAGGAACTTGTTGACCAGCGAGGTCTTGCCGAAGCCGGGCAGCCCGGCCACGGTGACCCCGGGCACGTCCGAAAGGCTCACGTCGATCGGTTGGGCGTACTCGTCCACCCCCAGGCCCCACACGGCCAGTTCCTCGGGAACCTCACCGGTGGGTATGTGCTCGGTCGGGACGATCAGCGGGTCCACGCGGACCCCACGGATCACCAGCTGCCCTGGCTTGTCCGGAAGCACCGAGACCCGCGTACACCGCCACGCGTCCGCCAGGTAGGGGGCCGCCCGCTGGAACTCCGCCAGGCTGACCTTCGGCAGACACACCGCCCGTACCACGACGCCGTACCGGTCGGGCTTGACCTTGATCTTCGGGATGAGGACCCGGGGCTTGGGGACCTTCCCGTCCGGCGCCACGATCACCGCAGCCTGAGGCGTCTTGTCCATCACCGACAGGCCCGCCATCGGAGCCAGCCGACGCCAGCCCCGCCGCACCCGGACCGCTTGCCGGATGCTCGCCCGCGTCATCTTGTCGGCACGCACGTAGCGCACCAGCCACCACACGGCCCATATGGCGCTCAGGGCCAGGGCCGCCCCGGCCAGAGCCGGGGCCAACCCAATGACTTCACCCACCGTCACAGTCAATCCTTGTTCTTGTAGAGGAATCGGAACAGAGAGATCCGGAGTTCCAGCAGGTCACGGCCGGATGCGATCTTGGGGTAGCCGTGCGACTCGATCACCTCGACGACGTCCAGGAGCAGGCCGTTCGTGAATCGCGAGTCGTCATCCCCGCTCTCCGGCTCGACCGGATAGACCGGCTCGGGGGCGGCGGTCGTCACTTGACCAGCTCCAGCGCCGCCGCCCGGTAGGCGATCCCGTCGGACAGCTGCCCGTTGAAGACGCGCGCCCACGGCGTGGCGAACAGCTCCACCACCCGCACCGGGACACCCGGCTGAAGACCATCCGGCACACCACTCGCCGGAACGGTCAGCTTCATCTGCTCCGCCCGGCCCTCCTCCATGAGGAAGACGGTCAGGGTGTGCAGGGTCTCCCCGGTGTCCCGGTCGGTGGCCAGCTCGCCCGTCTCCGGGTTCTTCACCTTGGGGATCGGCGCCGTGCCAGCGATGAACATCGTCGAGGGCAGCAGCCCCACACGGATACGCGTCATAGCCATGCCTTGCTTCCTTTCATTGACGGCCGCCCGTGCGACCGAGACCAACAGTGCACCATGTGAGCTAGTGCGTCAAGCGCATAGCGCACCAGTGATGCAGGCGTGCTAGCGCACATCGGGCATAGTGAAAGACAGTGGGCGTTCTAGTGCGATGAGTGGGCTTAGCGGGCTACCCTCGGGCTATGAGCCTGCCGAGGGATACCCACACTCCGCCTTACCGGCTGGTCGCCGAGGAACTGCGCCAGCAAATCCGGTCCGGCCGCATCAAGCCGGGCGAACGGGTCCCGTCTTCCCGCGATCTCGAAGCCAAATACGACATCGCGAACATGACCGCGCGGTCCGCACTGCGCGTGCTGCGCGACGATGGACTGATCTACTCCACGCCAGGGCGGGGCAACTTCGTTGTTGACCCCCTGCCCCCAGAGTCCGGCGAGACCCAGGGGGCAGGCGAGCCGGAAGGTCAGCGACAAATGCCCAGCGCCGAGTACCTGGAGCTCTCTGGACGGCTGGACGAACTCAACGCGAAGGTTGATGACCTCATGGGGTTTCTCCAGCAGCTTGCCAGCTTCACCGAGCGTCAGAAGAAGAGCTAGTGCCGCATCAGGCAACGTTCGCCCTGTCGATGGCTACTCTGACGACGTGGCCGATGAAAAGGACAGTGGGAGCGGCTCGATCCGACGCCCCTCGTGGGACCCGGTAGTGTCCACCGTCGCGCTGGAACTGGTCGGCCTCGCTTTCTCCGGGTTGGTCGCTCTGGTGGGGTGGCCGTTCGGGTGGCTGCCCGACACCAGTCTCGTCGGCCTCGTGACGGGCCTGATCGCGATCGGGCCTGCGGCTGAGTTGTACCGCGGGGCGGGCCCGCCGCGTCGGCTTGCTGTTGTCGCCGCTCTCCTTGCGCTGGCAACGGTGAGACTGCTCGTGGCTGCAGCAGTGAACTGGGCCTTTCCTGCGCTGGCTGATCCGGGCGTCGGTATCCTCGTCGGCTACCTTGTTGCGTTACCCATCGGCGTGGCTGTGTTGGCTTGGTTCCTCATCAGGGCGAACGTTGCCTGATGTGGCACTAGCGGCCAGGTCCTCGGCGACCCGACGGACCAGTTCCGCCAATTGAGCAACCCTCTTGTCGAGTTCGGCAAGGCGAGCCCGAATCTCCGCCGACTCCTGATCGTTCATTACCACCCCGTTCGTGTTCTTAGCTCTCGCTCCTTGATCAGCGCGTCCGCAGGACAGCCCAGGCAGGCCCAGAACGCGAGCTGTTCAAAGTTTCTTTACTGGATCAAGGCGGCCCGCTTGCGCGGGCCGCGCGCGCTGGCGGCCCGTGGCCGCCGCCCGCTCCTGTCTCCGCCCCGCTCAGCGGCACCCCCGACCCACTCAGCGCGCCACCCCACACCAGCAACCCACCAGAGCCAGTCAGCACCTGGAACAGTCGCCCGCGGTGCTCCCTCCGACCGCAATGGAGACGCCGAAGCAGCACGACCAGGACCAGGCGCCCGACCTGCCAGCCGTCGAGGGGCGGCTACGCAGAGCGGCTTACATGGCCAGCCGTCCGCCGACTGCGGCCATCGCCGTTGTGCGCGCAATGAGGCCAGCGGGGAGAGGGGGCGTCCGGCCGGGGGCATGTCGTTCGTCGACCTGGGCCGGATGTGGCCGGCCGCCGTACTGCCTCCGTCACGGATGCGGGCGCGTGAGCAGACCGCACTGCCCGGACGTGGCGGGCGGGGGGCAGCTGCTGCCGCGAAGTGGCTCAGGCCGTCATGGTCGCTGCGCGTCGGCGCGGGCATCGTCGTGGCCGGACAGCGTGTCGTAAACACCCCCGTCACCGCTGCTACCGAGCCCACCGCACCGCCTCTGCCTCGCACTCGCCAACACCCCTTCTCTCCACCTGAACTCATCCGGGACAGGGCAGTGCCGAAGCGAGCACGACAACCGCCCCGGTACCATCGGCACCGGGGTCCTGATCATGGACTCTCCGCCGGACCACCCCAGATGCTTGCAGGCGCAGGGGTGGTCCGGTCTTATCTATGTGGTTGTTGTGCGCGGTCCGGCTCCCCACCCGCCCGAGCGGGTATGAAGATGGCGGAGAGCCAGACCGCAGACGGCGAAGGGTCCAAGTCCGCCGTCATCCCTCGGGCGCAGTGGGCGTGACATCTGCGAGACGGGCGAATGGACGGGGGCGCATGCCCACCTCACAGCCACAACGCCCAAGGGAGCAGGAGGGCGGGAGCTACCGGGTCCTTCCCGGGAACGGCAGCCCCCGCCCCGTCTTTGGACGGCGAACCACGGCCGAGCGGAGTGGGATGCCCTCGATGTTCAGCAACCGGTACAGCGCGTAGTACGAGATGCCGAACTTCTCGCGGATCTCCCTCACTTCCAGGCCATCGCGATATGCCTCCAGGATCTGCTTCTTGGATGGCCCCCATTTCGCCGGTACACGGCGAGCCGTCGTCATCCCTTGCGTTCCGTTTGCAGGCCGGAGTTTTCGAGGAGGAAGCGGCAGGAGTAGCCCAGTCCCTGTACGTGCGCCTTAGCCGACAGCAGACCGGAGCCGAGCCCCGTGCCCACCTCATAGGGGATGGAGCTGAGTTTGCTCGCCTTCCCGTACCACTCCACCGTGCCGTGGTTCAGGCGATCGATCCGCTTCCTCGCCAAGGGCGTCAGAGTCTCGATGTGCCCCACCAGAGCCTCACGCAGCTCGCACAGATCCTCGTACCGAGGAAGAGCCGAACTCTCCACCAGCGCTCGGCCGATCGACACTTTGATCTGTTCCACGTCCACCTTGTCAGCGCTCCCGGCAACCTCGATCGCGCCCACAGGTGGGTTGTGCGGGGGCTCTTCTTGCTGCTCGTCCTGCCACTCACCCGCACGCTTCACCACCTCGCCCATGCCTTCACCCCGCATGCTTGCTCTCTGTCTGGCTTAGACATGGTGGGGCTACAGGACGTCCCATTGAAGGCCCCTCAGGGGACGAGAAGAGGACGTCTTGAGGACCTATCGGGATGGCCGCACAGGTGGGGGTCCTCAAATCGGCCTTCCAAAGCTACGGTGAACCGAGTTGACCCATCGAAAGCCGTGAGGAAATCCAGTGCCCAGGCCAGTAGGAAACGCGCGGCTGAAGGCCGCTCGGCAGGCAGCCGGATACGCGTCTCAGGAAGCGTTCGCCGAGGCGATCCGTAACACCGCGCCCCAGCTCGGCATACGGTCGTTGCAGATCAGCGTCCGCCAGGTCCGCCGCTGGGAGTCAGCGAATCCACCATGGCCGCAGCCTGACGTTCAGCGTGTGCTGACACACCTACTGGGCCAGCCCATCGAGGAACTGGGCTTCACCGCGCCATGGGGCCGGACGGGTCCGGCGCAGGAAGGCGCTAGTCGGCGAACGGCCGCAGCATCGGGCGCACCCGCGATCGGACCTGCCCCGGGGCCACTGCCCATCGCGAGTCATGCCACGCAACCAGCCACCATGGGCGCCGATTTCGCAGCGATCACCGCCGTTCACCGACGCCTGTACTGGTCCGTCCAACCCTCCCAACTCCATGCCAGCGTCGTGGAACACACACGTCTAGGCACGGCGCTGATGGGGGAGACAACCGGTCGCTGCCGCACCACCCTTGCCGCTGCCCTCGCAGAGTCCTACCTGTTGGCCGGGCGTATCGACTTCTTCGACCTCCAGCAGCCTCAGGCAGCAGGCAACGCGTTCGTGCGTGGCCTCCAGGCCGCCGGGGAAGCCGACGACGCGCTACTCGGAGCGGCGATCCTGGCGCACACCGCGTTCATCCCAGGATGGGCGGGCCAGAGGGAAGACGCCGAAGAGCGGATGTCCGCCGCCCGCGCCTACGCCCGCAGGGGCAATGCCCCCGCGATGATGCTCGCCTGGCTTGACGCCGTCGAGGCCGAATGCATGACGCGGTGCGGCGACACCCGCACTGCACTGCGCTTGATATCCCACGCCGAAAGCGTGTTGGCCGAAGGCGACGCGGATGAGCCATGCCCGGTGTGGATGGACTGGTTCACCCCTGTCCGCCTGGCCGCCTTCAAGGGCAACACACAACTGATCGCCGGACACACAGCCCAGGCCCGGGACACGCTGCTCGGAGTGCTCGACCATCTGCCCGCCGACGACGGCAAACAGCGGACGATCATCCTCGGCGACCTGGCGGCCGTGGAGGCCGCAGCCGGTAAGCCGGAGGAAGCCTGCCGATGGGCCAACGAAGCGCTCGATCAGCTGAGCGTCACGTGGTACGCCGTCGGCATGGATCGGATCCGCGATGTCCGCAAGCGGCTGCATGCCTGGCGTAACGAGCCATGGGTTCGTGATCTGGATGACCGGATGTACGGCTGGGGAACGACCGTCAGCGCCCTTCAGCGCTGAGCTTGGCGACCAAATCCGGCAGCTCGGCAAGGCTGTTCACGCGGAAGGTCGGCAACGTCACCGAGTCCGGGTCATCCCACTGGATGGTGGCCCACGGACCGCGCCGGATCAGCGCCGTCTTCATGTCGACCTTGGCCGCCGGGCGGATGTCGTTGTCCATCCGGTCGCCCACGTAAAGGATCTCCTCGGCCTGGCAGGGGGCCGCGTCCGCCACGTGGGAGAAGAACGCCGGGTCGGGCTTGGACACGCCCCAGTCGTCGGACGTGCAGATGAAGTCCGCCGGGAGGTCGAGGGAGCGCAGAATGCCCCCGGCCCGCACGGTCTGGTTGCCCGCGATGCCCACCCACAGACCGGCATCCCGCAGCGCCGTCAGAGTCGGACGGACATCTGAGTACAGATCGCTGTCGTCGAAGTGCTCGGGTTGGCCGGCCTGAGCCCGCTTCTCGCGCTCTTCGGACAGATCAAACCCGGGGCGGAAGACCTGGAACGTCTCGCGGTAGTCCCGACCCTGAGCGATCACGGCACCGAACGCCGCCGCGAACGTGTGCCGAGGCACCCCCAGCCAATCCGCCCACGTGCCGTACTCGCGCGTCTCGTCGACCAGGCACTCACCAACGTCGAAAACCACAGCTCGGATCATGACGAGCAGGGTAAGCCAAGCGGAGCGCGGGTGGCCTCTGGCAGTCCTGCCCTGCTGTACTCAGCATTTTTCTACGGCGACAGTCTCCGGTCTGGCGCTGTGGCGCACGGCCTCTTCAAGGGCGCGAAGCGACATGGTTGAGCGCTTGCACAGGACCGATACCTGCCGTGATAGTCCGTCAGTCGGCGCGCTAGCGCTGTAGCACAAGAGGCAATGCGAGGCAAGTAGAACGGGCAACGAACTGACAAACGCGGTTCCAGGGTGCCATCCTAGTTGTTTCGCGTAGGGCCGCTTCAAATGCCAGGGGGGCACGTGTGGAAGCTCGGTGAGTCCCGTCGTCAATTCTACGTAGACTGCGGCAGGCCGGAGGAGAATTTCTGGAAGACGCTCTTCGAACAGGCCAATCGCCAAGATCTCATAAGCGACGACAAGTATGTAGAATTTCTTAAATGGAAGCCAGAGCGCTCCAATTGCCCAGAGCTTAATAATGTGACACACGCCCTGATTTCCATCGCGCCCGCCGAGTGGAGGGCGACAATGCGCAATATTTTTGTAGCGCGCGCCTTCAAGGGAGAGGCCAACGCCGAAGCTTCCTCATTCAGAAGTGCTGGGATCATCGAGATCAACTACGGTTTCACCTTGGCCGCAATGATCTACACCACGCTTTTCAGTCATTTCTATGACTCTATTCTCACAGCAGGGACGGAGATAGATTTCGATGACGATGACACGGAGACGACACTGCTGATCCTGGAGGAGGTTGAACGCGCCGCCTTTGAGCCCATTGATGTGACCGATCAGGCTATCCACACCTGGGCTGCTGAACGGCATGTTCGAGCTACACACCCTCTCCAAATTGGCCTCCCTCGGCGCAGAAAGGAGAGTGACTATTTCAACTTGGTGAATGCCGTGGAGGAATTCGTGGTTTCCCACGAATACTGTCACCACATGCTTGGGCACACAGATTCCTATTTCCGTCACTCGCGAGCCGCCAGGAAAACGGTCGACGAGTGGTTGAGTCGGATCGGGATTCAGGACACTTTGGGCAAGCTGAACGAAAATCAGGTAGAGGAGGTAGAAGCCGACGTCGGAGCGTTCCTTCTCATGACCGGGATCTATTCAGGGGAGTCGTCTCGCGGCCGTGTTTATCGTGCCGTGGGTGGCTCGGTTCTTGCCCTAGTAGCCTTGGCGCACGTTTCAGAGAGTTGGGTTTCTAGGGGTCGCCACGAGACGCATCCCGATTTCTTGACTCGCTACGAGGTCATGTTTCGGTTGATTAAAGAAGTAGCCATGAAACTGCCTGTGGGGGAGGTAGGTGATCACCCCATGGGGTACATGATCCAGTTCCGTGGTTTTATTTCGGCCATTTTGCAAACTTGGGCTTCCAAGGTTGGCGCTGATCTGAAAGCACCCAATTTCTTGAACGTCTTCTCCTGGATGATAGAACTCGAAGTAGAGTTCAGAGAAGAATATCGAAAGCTGCATGGCGGGGACGGGGGAGTACCTTAGGTTCGCAATAAATACCGCCATACTCTGACCCATAAGCTTCCTTTCGAAGCCGCCTGCGCGCCGATGTCAAAGGTCGGTAAGGATGCCCACTGTAAGCCACGAGAGCCAACCCCGCAGAAGGAGTCTGCTATGCGCTTGACGCAGAAGGTACGCCAGCAACTACTGGATCAAAATGAAGGCTTCGAAACGACGACCCACTACGGCGACAAGAACTTCAGGGAAGATAGGAAATATACAATTTCGAATGGAGAGCTACATATTCGTTCGAAAGGCAAGACTTCGTGGGCGGACAGTCGCTTTGATGAGGAATGTGTAGCCAACGAAGATCAAACAAGAAGGTTTCTAAGGAAGTATCTGGGTGCCTTGAACACCGACGGGCTAGAGTGAGCAGCGCCCCGAATTTGGTTCACGGACCCAGGGTTCCGAGTCACGCACGGGCTCACTGAGCTGGTGGCCTGACGGCAGTCGTTGACGGCAACAGAGGTACACATCGCCGTACCACGAGACTCGTCCACGTACCGCGCAGGCTGCTGATCACCACACCAGCGTGACGAACTCCTTAAAGCGGTGCTCACAGACCGCGACGTCGCGCATCTCCCCATTCGTCAGGTGCGTCGACGGAGCGCCAGCGGTTCTCTATAACGTCCCATGTGGAATCTATGACTCGTCCCTCATGGAGGGTGACGGCATGCCACTTTCCATCAGTTAGCCACCGAACGACCGGCGGGTGATCGCCTAGGTCGACGAGGGCCGAGAAGTCCATGGTTGGGAGCAACAGCAACCCCTCGGGCGGGACATCCTCGTCGAATTGAATGTGGGCTACCCCGGCGGCCGAAGGGGCGCCGGGCTGTTGCTGCTCATCCGACGGTGCTGTGTCGAGTTCTCTCCGAAGTACCTTACGGGCCAGTGTGCGTAGGCCTTCTGCTGTCTTCTCGCCAGCTGTGGTGCCCAAAGCCGTGCTAAGTGCTTGCACGAAGGGGATCAAGGCCAACGTGCCCAGGACTGTTGGTACGTCGATCCGGTACAGGCGTTCTGGGTGCTCACTCCAGGCCCGCTCATATCTCGCGTTGTGCGCTGCTCCGTCAAGGTATGCGTAGATTTGTAGGCTTCCGGATTCATGGAGATCCATGACGTGATCATCCTTCATGCAGCAAATGTAGATGCCGCGAGGGTCACTAGTAGCTGTCCTTGAGGTAACGCACCTGTGCCCGGGAATCGTTGCGCGAGCCTGACTCCCCAAGCCTCCCGAGAAGCGCGTGGGAGGGAGATATGGCTGGCTGGCCAGCGGTGGTGCCGCTCATACACGGTCAGCGGCGGTGATTGCTGTACAGCAGCGAAGTACAGCAACCGCCTCAACCACAGTCGACCGACACCGGCCCCAGCCGACCGGCTGACCAGCCCAGCAGACCTCAGCGACCGCCCCGCCCGTAGTTCGCATCGAGGGGGTCAGGGGTTCAAATCCCCTCAGGTCCACACAGTGGCCGTTCTTGAGTTCGCTCAGGTTCGGTTGACGAGATCCCACCGATCTTCATGATCGGTCGGGATCTTTGTCGTTTTCGGAGTCTGTTCGAGGATGTTCGGGGTGGTGCCTGGCGGCGGTTGTGGAGCGTGGCCGTGTACGACGCCCCGGGATCGGCGTAGTTGAAGCCGGTGTCGATGAGTTGGGTACTGGTGCGTTGGTAGAGCCAGGTTTCGCGTCCGTCCCTGCAGGGTGGACGCTCACCGGGCACTCTGCTCAGGAATGTCCCACGCGATCAGGCCGAGTGACACATTCGCGCGCACGCAGCACTATCCGGGTTTGATGCTGGAGAGCTGTACGAGCAGCAGGACCAGCCGGTAAGCGTCGGCGAAGTCGGCAGCGGTGAAGGTGATCGTGCGGGAATCCTCGGCCTCAGCGCGTGACACACCCGGCACGAGTGTCGCCAGATCGACCATGTACGGGCTGGAGAGGGCGACCTCGATATCGAGCGGCCCGGCAATGATCAGCGGTGAAACCAGTTCGTGCCGCGTGATAGCTTCGGCGGCCGCCTGGCGCAGGCGCTCCTGGGCTTCCTCGGGGTGCAGGGCGACAGCGGCTGCCTGGCCGAGGGCTTGTTTGACCGCAACGGTGACCGCAGAGGGGACGAGATCGCGTAGTTCTGCGCAGGCGATGTCGTCGCCGCTGAGCAGTGCGACCGGCACGCCCAAATGTCCGGCCATGGCGGCGTTGAGACCGATCTCACCCAGGGAGCGTCCGACCATGCGTACGTCGAGGATGGCGTCGCTCATGGTGTGCGCCAGCACTGCTGGCCCGACACCGGCACGGGCGTGGTAGCCGACGAACAGAACCGCGTCGGTGTGTTCGTCGAGCCCGCCGAGCATGCCCAGCGGGCGCGGCTTGCCACGGACCAGCAGTGCCCGTCGGTCAAGTTCCTCCGGCAGGAGGTTACGAAAAGGCCCGTGTGCGTCGGCGACCAGAACTTTGGCCGTGGGCTCGGCGTCCAGGACACCGGCGATCACCGCGTTTGCTTCGGCCGTCATCAACGCCCGGCCGCGCTCGTAGTCGTACCGATCTGGATTCGTCTCGGCGGGATGCACAATCCCCGAGATGCCCTCCATGTCAACAGAGATCAGCACCCTCATGACCCGGGGAGTCTACGCGTGTGCACCACATGTAGGAACTGCACAACATGAACCCTGAGCTGGCCCGAGCGACACCCCGAACCCATCGGCAACCCGGTGAAACTTGGCGGTCGGAAGACCACGTACGCCTTCACCGCCAGATTGTCGTTCGGCTCGAACCCAAACCCCTGGGCGGGCGCCGGCGTCGTGTCCAGCGGTACGAGGCCCCCAACTGGCCGCCTACCCGTGGGAGAGACAGAAGCCGTACAGGCTCACAGCCTGAGCCAGGGAACAACCACACTGCATGGCCGGGGGCGGAACAGGGCGGCTATTCTCGCCGTTCCCGGACGCACTTCACGCGGCTGTGTCGACTCAGCGGCGGTCTGTGGCTCGCGGATGCCCTGCGCCTGCGAAGGTGATCCAGCAGGTGCTGCGGGCGGTGTCCAGGAGGTACCAGACGCGTCCTCCGCCAGTCACTTCGATCTGCCACTGCTCGCAGGTCTGTCCCCGGTGGGTGCCGTGCGCCAGGCTGCCCTTCAGCCGATGATGGCGGGGTGTCTCCATGGCGGGTCTGGGGTCCGTGCGCATGGTCACCCAGGCGCGGTAAGTATTCTCGCGTGCCTGCTGGGCGAGGCAATCCCATCCCTTGGCGGAGGCCGCGTCCGCGAAGCGGACTTCCCAGTGGCCATCAGGCGCTGGCGGTGCCGCGCGGTCGCCGCGACCCGCGCTCATGCGACATCCCGCGGATCCGACACCGGACCGTGGTCCTCGGAGTGGTCCCGGGTCAGCGCGGCCAGCAGTTCGGGGTCCGAGTATGCCTCCGCCGTGTGCTGCCAGGCGATGAGCATCTGGGCGACGGACGCGTTGTTGCCGACGGAGTCGGCGGCTCGCATAGTGTCGACCAGTTCGACGGCGAAGGCGTGGACGTCGGACTCGGGCAGGAAACGAACCCAGGGGAAGGCATCCGGCAGTATGTCCAGGAGCAATTCCATGCTGCCGGGCTCCCGGCGCGCCATTGCGGTCAGCATCCGGGTGGCAGCGGACACCACCGTCTGATCCTGCTCGGCCCGCGCCGCCGTGGTGAGAACAAGATCCTCTCCGTCCCGGCGGTGCAGCAGTAGCCGTGGCGATTCTTTGAGTCGGGCGAGCGTCTGCTTGTTCTTGTTCACCAGCTCGGAGAAGTTCACTGCGGCGTTGTCGGTCGGCATGACTTTGAAACTACTTCGAAACCCATCGAGGCGCCATCACCCACAAGAGGGACGCAGGGCAGTCCTGCCGAGAAACGATCTCCGAGGCGGCGGGAAATGATCTCCATCGAGTCTCATCGCTGCCCTACCTTCTGTTCGGGTTGCTCCAGCCGTACTCGTGAACCCGGCAGCCGAGATCCCGGCCGGATGATCATGATCCGGCCGGGATCTTTTCGTTTCAGGCACGACCGTCGGTCGCAAGGTTGGTGCGAATCCGTCCGTCCCTCGCGGCGTATCCCCGCAGAGCCTTCAGTTGGCGGTTTCGGCCTCATAGGGGCGTGTCGGCGGGCGGCGTCTCCAAAACGAACGAGCCCTTGCCCCGTACGGTGACGATCAGCCCTCGCTCGCGGAGTTCCTGTGCGGCACGCCGTGCGGTGAGGCGTGCCACGCCGTACTCGTCGGCGAGGTGGTTCTCGGAGGGGATCGGCCTGTCCGGTACCAGCTCCCCGGACTTGATCTTTCCGGCGATGATGTCGGCCAGCTGGACATAGAGCGGCCTCGCGCTCATCGGGTCCAAGGGCGACCACCGTTCACCTACACAATCGGGCTATGTCCCGATGTAGCGTCGGGCCGGTAAAGACCCCGGCGAGGTGGCTAGACCTCCCGGGGCGTGGCCAACGCTGACAAGGAGCGTCGACATGCGGAACTTTATCCGCTGTGCCGCCCACCGGCTGAGACTTCTGCTCATGCCGGGCACGGGAATCCATCGCGCAGACACCCGTCCGACCCGGATCGGCCTCTACCGGTGCCTGATCGGCGCGGGGAAGGCGGCCGCCTGATGGATTCGACGGAGTCGACGAAGCCGATGAACCAGGCCGCCGCGCTCCGGCTGCTGCCCTGGCTGTCGCCGGAGGGGAGGCCGTGCTACCTCTCGCCAGGCAGTGAGGGCGGGCACCTCTCGCGCCTCGCCGATGCGACAGAGGCCCGGCTGCTGGCCACGGGTGCGGAGGTGCTCGTCCTTGCCCGCAAGGTGCTGGGCGACTCCATGTCCCCCTACACCGAGGTGCGGTACTCCGGAATCCGGCTTGCCGAGTGCCTCAGCGATGCCCTGCGCGTCGCCGAGTCGCGCGGGCTCCGCCTTCCTGTACCGGATACGGACGTTGAGGATGCCGGGGGCGACGGGACCCGCGACGAGTAACCCACCGGCCCCTTCGGGTCGGCTCCCGTCCGGCCGTCGCCGCGCCGGCCGGCCGGACGGGGCTCGCGGGCCCGGCGTCCCCCGGGGTGCGGGGCTGGGCTGCGGCTGCCGACGCGTCGGCAGGTAGTCGTCGTAGTCGTGCCAGCCCAGCGTGGACGCGGTCGGCGTAGCCGTGGAGGCCCTGACGCTCGCCGAGGAAGCGTGCGTAGAGGTAGGTGCGCATGCTGTGGTTGAAGATCGCCGGGTCTTCGATGTCGCGTGCGTGGTGCAGGGTCTTCAGCGCCAGGTCGGTGCGGGGGAACGGCAGTCCGGCGTACGGGTCGGTCATCTCATGCTCCTTGGGGCCGGATTCGGCGGAGGGCGAGCAGGCCGCCGATGCCGGGGATGGCGGCGTACCAGCGGGCCGCGGGGGTGGTGCCGGGGGTCATCCAGGTGCAGGCGATGGTGGCGAGGTAGGCCATGCCGTGGACCGGGCCGCCGAGGGCGGTGACGGCCTTGGTGTGGACGGTGGCCAGGTTGATCAGCAGGGCCGCGAGGGATATCGCCTCGACGGCGGCCGCGATCCGCAGGGTGCGCATGGCGGTCACGCTCCGGTCGTGGAGCCGGGGCGGACGATCATCAGGACGACCACGATCGCCCACAGCAGGTTGAAGATTCCGGTGGTCATGGCCAGTCGGGTCGATGCCGCTGCCCGTGTGTTCTCGGCGGCGTCCGTGCCGTCCGGCGCGGCCAGCAGGCGTTGCTGGGTGGGGAGGATGACCAGCGCCAGCAGGGCGGCGGCGATCGCGGTCAGTGCGATCGAGGCGATGAGCCAGGCGTCGCCCAGGACGCCGAGTTGGGCTCCGGTGGCGAGGCCGAAGACCGGGACGGCCAGGCCGAGGACGGCGTAGCCACGGCAGACGCGGTGCAGGAACGCGGCTATCGCCGGGCCTCGCGGGCCGCCCGGTTCCTGGTCGTCGTCGCCCGGAGCGCGGGCGAAGCGGGGGAACAGCGAGGCGGCCACGGCGATCGGGCCGATCGCCAGGATCGCGGCCAGGACGTGCACGGACAACAGCAGCTTGGTCACTGCGACTCCGTTTGAGTAGGCAGTCTACGTGTTGGCTGCCAATATATAGCTCACCTACTGATGGATGGGTAGGCTGCTGTTCCATGAAGGGAGATGCGGTACGCGGGCACCTGGACGCACTGCTGCTGGCCGCGCTGGAGCAGGGGCCGCTGCACGGCTACGCGATCATCACGGCCGTTCAGAAACGCAGCGGCGGCGCCCTGGAGCTGCGCACGGGCACCATGTATCCGGCGCTCAACCGGCTGGAACGGCTCGGGCTGCTGCGCAGCGACTGGCAGTCGGCCGGCGAACGCCGCCGCCGCTGCTACGAGCTGACCGACGCCGGACGGCGCAGCCTGGCCGAGGAGCGTACGGCCTGGCGGGAGCTCACCGCGGCGATCGGCGCCGTCCTGGACCCCGCCCCGGCACCGAGGCCGGCCACGTGAGGGCCCTCGACCGCCGCGCCGCGCCCGGCGCCGACCCGATCGAGGAGCACGTCGCCGCTCTGGCGGCCGCCTTACAGGGCCCCGTGCGGGTCAAGGACCGGATGCTGGCCGAGGCGCGGGACGCTCTCGCCGATGCCGCGGCGGACATCGCTCTCGGCGCGAGCCCCGACGGTCGCGCCGATGACCACGCGGCGCGCCAGGCGGTGGACGACTTCGGGAGCGTCGAGGAGATCGCGCCCGCCTTCCAGCGGGAACTCACCATCGCCCAAGCCCGCCACACCGCGCGCCGCGTCGCGCTGCTCGTCCCCGTCCTGATCCTCTGCTGGTATGTGATGGTGATCGTCGACCGCGGCCGGGGTCTGCCACACGCCGTTCAGCTCCTGGCCGCCCACGTGGGCGGCGTAGCGGCCGCCGCCGCGCTGCTGGCGGCGGCGTCGCTGGCCGCCACCGGTGCCCTGGCCCGTCGGCTGCCCACCCCGCACCGGCTCCCGCTGATCGTCGCCTGGACCGGCACCACCGCCGGTATGGCCCTGGCGATCAGCGCCTTGACCCTCACCACCGCATCGGTCCTGGCCGGGAACTGGCCGCTCAGCGCGGTCATCGGCGCCATCACCATCGCCTCGCACGTCAGGATCGCGGCCTCCGCCCGCGCCTGCCGCCAGTGCGCCCGTCTCCCCGTCGTCGCCCACAGCTGAGGCGGGGGATGGACACCACCGCGCCGCGTGGCGCCGGCCGCGGCGCGGCCTCGGGAGCCGCGGCGGCCGCGGCCCTCCTGGTCGCCATGTGGTGGGGGGTCGTCGCGCTCGGCACCGAGAACTTCGGCAGCGACTGCCTCTTCTACTACGGCGAAACCGGACCGCGAGCCGAGCACTGCCGGCGGGTGAACGAGCGGGCGGAGGCGTGGCTTCCGTGGCTGGTGGCTGTCGCGTGGATCGGTGCGGTGCTGAGTGTCGTCCTGGCGCGCCGGGTCCCTCGGGGGGAGGTTCCCGTGCGGCGGGCAGCCGCCGGGGTCGCCGTCGGCTGCCTGGTCGTCGCGGTGGTGCTCGGGGTCCAGGCCATGGCCGCCTCCGGGCCATGAGCTGCGGGCGGTCAGCCCACGCGTTCGATGACGGCCCGTCGGATGAGGAACTTCCCGGGCTCGCGTACCTGCTCGAACGCGGCGTTGTTCAGCAGGGCGCAGCTGCCCGAGGTCGAGGTCACGCTCACCGTGGTGGACTTGTTGTTGTCCAGATTGGTGACCTTGAGCCGGGTGCCGACCGGGAACTGGTTGCTGGAGGCGGCGGGCGCGCCCGCTTCGCCGGAGAGGGTGACCGTGGAGCCGGGGCAGACCACCTCGCCGGAGGCCCCGCCGGTGTCACCGCCCGGCTGCTGGCCGCCGCCGGTGGCCGGGGCGGAGGTCTCGGGGGCCGCCGTTCCCGGAGCGGAAGTCGGGGCGGAGGTCGGTGCGGAGGTGGGGGTGGAGGGCGTGACGTTCTCGGTGCAGCCTGCCACCTGGCGGCGCTGCTGGATCTGTTTCACGACCTCCTGGCGGTTGGCGATCCTGGCCTCCGACTGGGCGTCGGGGGCGGCCTGCTGGGCGGCGATGAAGTTCAGGTTGTTCCGTAGCGCGGTGTCGAGCCCGGCGCAGTTCTCCGTGGGCGCCTTGGCCTGGGTGGTCTCGGATGCCTGGCTGATCCCGACGCCGACGGCGAGTCCGCCGCCGACGAGACCTGCCATCCCCATGGCCAGGGCGATCTTCTGGGGCCGGCTCACGCGACGCTTCCGGGACATGCGGAACTCCTCGTTGGATCGGTCCGTGCTGTGCGGTGCCTGTCGCAGCCGAAATACGGCCTCGTGCGGCGAACCGTTCAACGCGGTCCAGACCTTTGTTGTCGGCCCTGGCCAGACTCAGAGGCGGATGGCTGGGCCGACGTCCTCCATGACGAGGGTCGGGAGTACGGCCAGAGCGGCCTGCCGGGGAGCGGCGTGGGGCGTGGCGGTCTGCTCCGCGATGGCGGGGCGCCAGGAGGTCAGGCGGTGCAGGGCGGTGGCGAGGCCCCTCTCGTCGTGGTCCAGGAGCGCGGCGATCAGGGCGACGGTGTCGGCGCGGGGCGAGCCGGCCGGGGCCGGGAGATCTTTGAGGCGGGGAACGACAGCGGCCGCGGAGCCGTCCGGGGCCGCGGCGGTCAGTGCGGCGAGTGCGAACCGGGCCGCGTCGGCCTCCTCGTCCCAGCGGGTCAGGAGGCGCGGCAGCGCGCGGCCGATGGCCTGCCGCGTCATCCGCACGCCGGCGGGCTCCTGCCAGACGTCGCCGAGCGCGGCGATGCGGTCGGCCGCGGAGACGGTGAGCGAGGGACCCGTGGCCGCGAGCTGGAGGAGGTCGCCGAGGACGATCACCCGGACCGCGGGCGGAACGCCGCCGTCGCGCGCCAGCTCGGCCAGGAACGGCACGGCCTCGACGGTGCCGTCGGTGCAGGTGCCCTGGTGGGCCACGGCATCCGCCAGGTCGCCCAGGAACGCGCCCGTGGTCTCGTACGGCTCCCCGAAGGCGAAGTCCTCCTCCAGCAGCCACCCGACGGAGTCGGGGGCGTCGTCCGCACTGCCGTACATCCGCTCCGCGACGGCCGCCACTGCCCGCACGACGTCCTCGGGCGGGTCCGGTTCGGCGGACGCCAGGCCGGTCCACCGCGGCCCCCAGTCGGGCGGGCCCGGGTCGGTGGGCAGCGGGGCGGGCGGGGCGACCTCGGCCGTGGCGTGCTCGTGCACCAGGCCGTCCCGGGTGAAGGCCTCCTGCAGAGTGGCAGCGTGCCCCTCGGCGCAGCCCTGGCGGAATCCGCTGTGGGACCGGGCGACCCCGGCGATCCGTATGCGCTCGCGCCGGAGGAACGGCTCCAGTGCCCGGCGGTCGGAGACGCCGTGGCCGGGGTGGACGGCCAGCGAGAACACCTGCCACCAGCCGGTCAGTTCGGGGTCCAGCGACGGCTTGCCGTACCAGAAGCTCGAGGGATCGGACCGGAAGTGGTCATGGGCCCGCACGGCGATCAGCCGGTGCCCGAGCGCGGCCAGCTCCGTCGCGGCTTGCCGCGCCGCGTCCTCGGTGGGCAGACACAGCGTGTGCTGGACGCCCCACGCGGGTGGGGAGGCGGCGGCGGTCGAGTCGGTGGGTGCCATGTGGTCGATGGTGCCCCCGCCCACTGACAGCGCCGTCGAAATCCGGTTGAGACGGTGGGCCCGGGGCCGCACACTGCGGGCATGGCCGGTCAGCGCTTTGTGTTCCTCGACCCCGACGGGGCGCCCGAGGACTGGATCTATGTGGTGGTCGAGGCGGCCACCGGGGTGTACTACCAGCAGCAGTACGGCGGAACGGCCTGTCGGCAGGGGGCGGTCGAGGGGTATCTGGTGCCGGTGTTCGCGCCCGATGCGCTCGACGGGCTGTGCGAGATGTTCGAGGGGCATTTCCGAGGGGCCGGGACCTGGAATCACCCGTGGACGCCCGACGAGCTGGCCAGGCTGCGGGAGGTCGTCGAGGGCGTGACCTTCTGGGTCTGCGACGGTACGAACGAGGTGCCGCATCCACTGCGGCTCGACGAGGACCGGCTCGGCGAGGCCGACGAGGCGTGGATCCCCGTCGCCACGCCGGATGGGCAGGGCGTGCTGCTGTGGTGCAACTCGGACTGACCCCGCCGTGAGTTCTGTGGCCGGGCTCGACACGGATCGGTCGATCAGCGCGCCGTTGCGCGGATGACGGCCTCGGCGGTCTGCCAGAGGCGGGGGAGGAAGCGGGTGACCGCCTCGGCGCGGTGGACGAGGTCGGGAGTCGAGGCGATGCCGAGGTCGGCGACGGCGGCGCGGAAGGGCGGGGTGAGCGCCTGGTGGGCCTCGGGGGCGTCGGCGGCCAGGATGGTGTGGCAGCGGGCGAAGGTCGCGATGATCCAGAAGACCGCCTCACGGTGGCGGCCGCGGTCGATGAGGTCCTGGCTGCCGTCGATCGCGATGGGCCGCGCGGCCGGGGTGATGTCGCTGCTGAAGGGGAACGGCGTCCTCGCCACGGCGGCGGTTGCGTCGAACGTCGTGGCCAGTTCGCGCACATGGTGCCGGACGCGCTCGGCGGGCAGGTGGGCGCAGCCGAGGAGGCCGAGGAGTTCGGGGTAGAGGTCGAGGTGGCCGTGGTCGGCGAGGACTTCGCGGACGGCCGGATAGCGCAGGCGTACGGTGGGGTTGCGCAGGGCGGCGGCCAGCAGGACGTGAGTGGTCACCCCGGTGGGGAACAGCCAGGACGTCACCTGCTGGTGGAACGGTGCCGAGGTGTCGATCGCCGCGAGCCCCCTTTCGACCCGGAGCCGGGCGTCCTGGCAACGGCGGCGCACCCAGGGCCGGGCGGCGAAGTCGCGTGAGACGCGGGCGTGCAGGGCGCGCAGCCGGCCGGTGGGGTCGTCGATGACCGTGTCGGTGCGGAAGCTGCCGGCCAGGTAGTACGTGGCGAGAACGGCGTCGGGCGGGGCGAGCCGAGCGAAGGGCAGATAGCTGATCTCCAGCAGGGCACCGTGGTGGCGGAGCTTGCCCGGCTTGGCCGGTGGGTCGTCCTCGGCGGTCACGACCACGACGTCGACGTCGGAGGTCGGCGGCAACTCGGCGTCGTCGGGCAGGCCGACCGTCGAGCCGCTGAAGTACGCACCGCGGAACCCGGGTTCGGGGCGGGCGTACTGATCCACCCACCGCCCCGCGGCGGCACGCGCCGAGCCGACCTTCACCTCGCGTCCTCCCTGCGTTGTCGGACCCCCGTGGGACAGTCGACCACATGGACACGGATCGCTTCTGGAGCGTCATCGAATCCGCGCGGGCGGGCGGCCCCGGCGGCCCCGACGGAAGGCCTTTCGACGAGGCGCTGGTCGACCTGCTCGCCGTGCTCGCGAAGGACGACATCCTCGCATTCCAGACCCGGTTCGACGAGATACACGACGCCGTCTATCGGTGGGACGTCTGGGCCGCCGCCTATCTCATCGGCGGTGGCTGCTCCGACGACAGCTTCATCGACTTCCGTGCCGGGCTGATCGCGCTGGGCCGCGAGTGGTACGAGCGGGTGGCCGCCGACCCGGACAGCATCGCGGAGCACCCGGCCGTGATCGAGGCCGGGGCCGCCGGCCGTGATGAGGCCTTGTTCTACGAGGAGGTCAACTACGTGGCGAGCGGGGCGTTCGAGCGGGTCGCGGAGGACGGGGAGGACTTTTACGAGGCGTGGAAGCGCCACCGGTCCGCCCGGGGTGAGAGCGGGGAGGGCGGCTCGGAGGCGGGGGCCGAGGCGGACATGGGCGAGGACTTCGACTTCGACGACGCGGAGGAGATGAGCCGCCGTCTGCCGCGCCTGGCGGCGCTGTACCTGGATGAGCGCGTGGCCTGAGACCGGAGCCCTCGAAACGCGCCCTACGCCGGGGACATCACCTCGTACAGATTTCCCGTGGTGTCCTGGAAGAACAGGCCGCGGGGGCACAGGGGGTGGTCGATCCGGCCGTTGTCGGGCTGGGTGGGGGCGTTGCCGTAGGGGATGCCCGCCGTGCGGATCCGGGACAGGATCTCGTCGAAGGTGGCCGGGTCCACGTCGAAGGCCAGGTGGTGCCCCTCGGGGTCGGCCATGGCCATGAAGTCCAGGGTGAGTGTGTCGTTCACCCGTACGGGGGCGAAGTGGCCGTTGCGGCCCGCGGGGGGCAGTTCCTCCAGGCCCATGACGGAGGCGAAGAACCGGGCCGCCTCGCGGTGGTCGGCGGCGGGGACGATGGTGTGGTTCAGCGTGACGGTCATGTGCCGCTCCCGGGTTTGACGAGGGTGCCGTGCAGGAGGACGTCGACGAACTCCACCGGATCGACGTCGGCGCCCTCGGCGCCGAAGTGCAGCTGGGTGAAGAGCATGCCGAGGAAGATCGAGGCGACCCTTTCGGGGGGCAGGCGCAGGGCCGCGCGGTCGGGCTCGACGAGTTCGGCCAGGGCGTCGCGGGTCGCCCGCATCGACGTCTCCCGGCTGTCCGCCGGCTGGTCCTCGGCGTCGCGGGCGGCTGAGTGCCGGGTATCGGTGGTCCGGGCGGCGGGGGTCCGGCCGGCGGAGTTCTGGGTGGCGGAGTTCCGGGCGGCGGGGGAGCGTTCCCGGCGGTGGCCCGACGCCTGTAGGGCCCCCGCCACCGCGCCCATACGCGCCAGATGGGCCCGCATCGCCTCGGCCGCCTCGGTCAGCCGGCCGGCGAGCGGCTGGTCGAGGGAGATCGAGGCCAGTTCACGCAGCACATGGCTGGGGTTCATCGCCTCGGCCGTGCACGCGGCCAGCACCTCCTCCTTGTCCTTGAAGGCGCGGAAGATCGTCGCCTCGCCGATGCCGGCGGCGCGGGCGATCTGCGCAGTGGTCACGGCGGCGCCGTACTCGGCGACCAGCGGCAGCGCCGCCGCGACGATCATCGCCCGGCGCTGTTCGGTACTCATGCCCGGCGCACGCCGCCGGGCCGGTGGTTCTGCCCGTTCTGCCATGCCGCTCACTGTACGGAGTGAGTACTCACTCCGTCAATGGCGCAGCCCGGCGATGTCATGGAATCGTGCCGACCAGGTTCGTGTTGTGTGCGGGCTGTGGGCCATGTGACGGCTGTGGCCAAGGGCGCGGGCATAGTGGGGGCTTGTCCCGGAAGGGGCATGCGCGAAAAGCGCCGAACACAGCACTGCACAGCAGCACACAGGGGGACAGAGCACCATGCCATCGATACGCCGCTCCGCCGCGGCCGCCGCGGCCATGGCCGCGCTGCTCGCGGTCACCGCCACGGCCTGCGGGCCGGGCGACGACAACGCCGGGTCCGAACCGAGCACATCGGCCACCGCCGGGGACAAGGCCGACGCCGGACTGAAGATCCCGGACGGGGTGCCGACCAGTCTGGACGACCTGAAGAAGTGGAAGGACGGCGGCTGGAAGAACTGGGAGGACTGGGCCCGCAAGGCTTCCGATTTCGCCAACCCCGTCATCAAGGACTTCTGGCAGCCGTCCCGGATGGCCAAGGCCAAGGACTCGCCGAACACCGTCGCCGCGCGGAGCGCCGGTCAGGGCCAGGCGGCCACCGACCCCGAGCCGCCCGCGACCCAGGCCAAGCAGGTCTCGCGGCCGTACCACCGGAACATGGCGCCGGTCGGCAAGGTCTACTTCGACAGCCCCGACGGGCCGATGGTGTGCTCGGGCACGGTCGTCGAGGACCCGGCCCACCCGGGCAAGTCCAACCTGGTGTGGACGGCGGGCCACTGCGTGCACTCCGGCAAGCAGGGCGGCTGGATGCGGAACATCGTCTTCGTGCCGTCGTACAACGACAACGGGCTGCCGGCCGAGCGGACCGGGACCGCCGCGAGCCAGGAGGTCACCCCGTACGGCGTGTGGTGGGCGGACTGGTCGCAGACCTCCTCGCAGTGGATCGCCGAGGGCGCCCACACCGGCAATGTCGCCTCGTCGTACGACTTCGCGGTGCTCCATGTGAAGCCGGAGAACGGCGGCGGCAAGTCGCTTCAGGAGACGGTCGGGGCCGCGGTGCCGGTGTGGTTCGACGCGCCGTCGGCGGACCAGGCCAGCTCGATCGGCGCGTACGGCTACCCGGCCGCGCCGCCGTACGACGGGGCGCTGATGTTCAGCTGCCTGAACCGGCCCAACCGGCTGTCGTTCTCGCCGACCGCGCCGACGATGTACCGGATCGGCTGCACGATGACCGGCGGCTCCTCCGGCGGCGGGTGGCTGGTGAATCGCGGTGGCAAGTCGGTGCTGGTGTCCAACACCTCCATCAGCTCCAGCGCGCACACCTGGCTCGCCGGGCCGCATCTGGGCAGTGAGGCCAAGGGCGTGTTCAACGCGATCAGCCGGAAGTTCGCAGCCAAGCGGTGACCGGCGGCACGGCGGGCCGAGCGGATGCCGACGTGCGGCCCGGGCTCACGTTGCGGGCGCACCACGTGGCCCTGTTCGGCGTCCTGCTGACCGGGATCGCGGCGTACGAGCGGCTGCGCGGCAGCCGCCAGTACGTCTTCTGTCACGCCTCGTCCGCCGTCGACGGCTTTACGCACACGGCCCTGGCGCTGGTGGCGGCGGCGGGCGTGCTGACCGTGCTGGGCGCCTGGGCCGTCCAGGCGGCGGGGCCGCGCCGCGCCGCGCTCCCGCTCGCCGTCATGGCCGCCGTGGCTGTGCTGCTCGTGGCGGCCGACGGCGTGGACGCACGGGGCGAGCGGGAGGCGACGAGGGTCGCGGCCCAGCCGTTCGACGAGGAGACCTGCGACTACACACCGCAGGTCTACGACGCGACGCCGGGCTGGCTGTTCTGGTGAATCCCCGCGCTCCTTGTGCGGTGGCTACGTGGCCACACAGCCACGAGGGCACGAGGTGCGCGGGGCTCGGTCTGCCGCAAGAGTGGAGGCATGGCCGAGAACATCCTGTTTCTGGATCTTCCGGGGCCGGAAGCGGCCCCTCAGGCGCTCGACGCGCTGCTCCGCGCGGATGACGAGGGCACGCTGGTGCTGTGCGAGGGCGCGGTGATCGCGCGGGCCATGGACGGGACGCTCGATCTGCCGGACTGCGTGGACCACACCGGGGCCCGTTGCTTCACCATGGACGACCTGATGGGCGGGCTCGTGGGCCTGCTGGGCGGGCCGCTGGGCATCATGATCGGCTTCGGGGAGGGCGGATTCGTCGGCGCGGCGCGGGACGCGCGCGAGGGCACGGGCGCACCCGGGCGTACGGGCCCCGGGCGTACGGGCGCCCCCGGGCGCATGGGCGCGGGTGCGCGGGTCCGCGCGGGCGAAGGGGTGGGCGTGAGCGCCGCCCTGGAGATGCTGGCCGCCGAGGTCCCGCCGGGCACCACCGTGCTGGTCGCCGATGTGCGCGAGCCGTCTCCTGAGGCGGCCGACCGGGCCTTGGCGCCGTACGGTCACCCGGTCGCCCGGTATCCGGCCGGCCGGGTGCGCAGGGAGATCGAGTCGGCGAAGACCGATCCGTCCTAGGAGCTCAGGAGGCTAGGAATCCACAAGCCGCTTGGCGTAGCAGCGGCTGGACTCCTCGAAGCGGTACAGCCCGAACTTGGTGACCGGCACATAGCCGGAGGACGTGTACAGCGCTATGGCCTCCGGCTGCTCGGTTCCCGTCTCCAGCACCATCCGCACCCGCCCCGCCGCCCGGGCGCTCTCCTCCAGCGCGGCCAGGATCCGGCGGGCCAGCCCCTGCCCCCGCGCCTCCCGGACCACGAACATCCGCTTGATCTCGGCGTCCCCGTCCGAGTGACCCTCCTCGCTGCGCTCCTGGCTGCGCCAGCCGCCGCTGGCCACCGGGCGGCCCTGTGTGTCGTACGCGAGGAGGTACAGCCCCCGGGGCGGTTCGAAGTGCGCCGGGTCCATGACGGTCAGGTCGGGGTCGCCGTAGCGCTCGACGTATTCGGCCTGCACCTCGTCGTTGAGCTTGACGGCGTCGGGGTGGTCATAAGGGATGGCCTGGATATTCATGCGAGAGATCGTACATTCATGCGAAGCTGCGGGGTGTGCGATTTTTTCTGGCGTATCGTGCCGGAATGCTCACCGTGACCACCGTGAATGTAAACGGGCTGCGCGCCGCGGCCAAGAAGGGCTTCCTGCCATGGCTCGCGGGCACCGCCGCCGACGTGGTGTGCCTCCAGGAGGTGCGCGCCGAGCCCGGTGAGCTGACCGCGCCGGTCCGCGAGCCCGACGGCTGGCACACCGTGCACGCCCCGGCGGCCGCCAAGGGCCGGGCCGGGGTCGCCGTCTACACGCGGCGCGAGCCGGAGGGCGTACGGGTCGGATTCGGGTCCGCGGAGTTCGACGGCAGCGGCCGCTACCTGGAGGTGGACCTGCCCGGGGTGACGGTCGCCAGCCTGTATCTGCCGTCGGGGGAGGTCGGCACGGAGCGGCAGGAGGAGAAGGAACGCTTCATGGGGGAGTTCCTGCCGTACCTGAAGGAGCTCCGGGAGCGCGCCGCGGCCGGCGGGCGCGAGGTGCTGGTGTGCGGCGACTGGAACATCGCGCACCGGGAGGCGGACCTCAAGAACTGGAAGTCCAACCGGAAGAAGGCCGGGTTCCTCCCCGAGGAGCGCGCATGGCTGAGCCGGGTGTACGACGAGGCGGCGTACGTGGACGTGGTGCGCAAGCTGCACCCGGACGTCGAGGGGCCGTACTCGTGGTGGTCGTACCGCGGGAAGGCCTTCGACAACGACGCGGGGTGGCGCATCGACCTGCTCGTCGCCACGCCGGGGCTGGCCGAACGGGCGGTGAAGGCGCACGTGGAGCGTGCGGCGAGCTACGACCAGCGGTGGAGCGACCACGCTCCGGTGACGGCGGTCTTCGGCGGCTGACACCGGCGGCCCCGGGCTGAGATGCTGCGCCGATGAGCACTGCGGCAGCGGAGAATTGGGAACAGCGGGTCGCGGACCTGTGGACCGCCTTCGACGACCATGACCCCGCCGACTTCCTGTCGGCCATGACGGCGCTGGCGGCCGAACTCCCCGCCGGCGACCCCGTGGCGTCCTTCGAGCTGGCCTCGGCGTACGACGCCACCGACCACGAGGCGGAGGCCGCCCCGCTCTACCGGGAGGCCCTGGACGCCGGTCTCGCCGGCTCGCGGCGCCGCCAGGCGGTGATCCAGCTGGCCAGCACGGTGCGCAACCTCGGCCGGCCCGAGGAGGGCGTCGCGCTGCTCACCGCGGAACGGGAAGCGGAATCCGACGAGCTCGACGACGCCGTGGCCGCGTTCCTCGCGCTGGCGCTCGTCGACGCCGGGCGGGAACGGGAGGCGGTGGCCCTCGCGCTGTCGGCCCTGTCCCGCCATCTGCCGATGTACAGCCGCTCGCTGACGCACTACGCCGAGGAGCTCGCGGGCGGAGCCGGTCGCTGAGCGGCGGGGCGCCGGGCGGGGCGCGCGTCCACCGCTGGCCGGAGGGGTCCGGCCGGGCCGACACCCCCGCGTTCGCCCTGACCGACGCGGACGCCGACCCCGACGCCCACTCCGACGCCCACTCCGGCTCCGGCTCCGGCTCCGGCTCCGGCTCCGACGACGAGAGCGTCTGGGGCGTCTGCGCCGATGTCTCGGGCCTGTTCGTCGCCCCACCCGGCCGCCCCTATCAGCTCCTGGCCTGCGCCCCCGCGGGCCCGCTGCGCGACGCGCTGCGTGCGGGCGGCGAGGGGCCGTACGAGCCGTACGCGCTGGGCGACCTCCGGCTGCGGCCCATCGGCGACGACCGGTGCCCGGAGGATTCGGAGCGGCTCGACCCGTGGCGGCTGGACGACGCACGGGTCACCGGCCACCGCCCCCACCCCGGCGACCCCTCCCTGACCGACGTCTTCATCGAGGGCGCCGACGGCTACCCGGACCCGCCCGACGATCCGTACCTCGCGGCGGGCCTGCTGCTGCACAACGGCCGTGAACACCTCGGCACCTGTGCGGACTTCTCCGACATCGTCGCGCCGGACGGCGAGCCGCCGGACGCCTCGCTGCACCTCCTCGGCTGCGCCCCTGGCAAGCGGCTCCGGTCGGCCCTCGCGGCCGGGACCCGCCGCCCCCGCGGGCCCGCCCCATCTGGCAGCGCTGGTACGACGGTCCGCCGACGGCCCCGAACCTGTGGGCCGGGTACGGGACCCGCGATCGCGGGCTCTGGCTCGCCTGTGCGCTCGAGCGAGGCATCCGCCCGTCCGCCCCGGCCGCGCCGCCCGGGCGCGTGTACGAGCTGGACGGCCGGCATGTCACGGATGTGCCCGGCCTCTATCTCGCGCTCGGCGAGGCCATGCGCGGCCCCGGCGGCTACTTCGGCTGGAACGCCGACGCGCTGGACGACTGTCTCGGCGGAGGCTTCGGGGTGACCACGCCGTGCACGCTGGTCTGGCGCGACGCGCGGATCGCGCGGCGGAGCCTCGGGCGGGTCCTCGACTGGCAAGGGGAGCCGTACAGCTACTTCGACCTGGTGCTCGAGGTCCTGAGGGACGGCCGGGTCGAAGTGCGGCTCCGGGACTGAGCCCCCTCAGGTGCAGTCGTTGGTGACGTCCCAGCAGGTCTCGGTCGGGTAGGGATCGGCACCGTCGGACGGAGGCGGTGTGTCCGTCGAGGGCGGCGGGTCGTCGGGGAGCGACGGCGGGTCGTACGGGGTCCACTCCGATGTCGGTGAACTCCGTGTGGGCTTCGGCTTCTTGGAGGCGGTCGTCTTCTGGGACGGGGCCGGCGACGAGGTCTCGCGCGGTTCGGTGACCGTGGGGTCGTCCTTGACGGGTTCGGCGTCGGCGCCGCTGGAGGTGGCACCGTCCGAGGGACGGCTGGGCGCGCCCGAGGAGGTCGCGGCCGCCGGCGCCTCCGTCCGGCTGCTCTCTCGCGGCTCGCCGGGTTTGTCCCCGGGGTGCAGTATCGCTGTGGCCGCGGCGGTCAGGAGCACGATCGCGGCCGTGGCCGTGATGACCACGCCCGGTCGCCGGAGGCGGCGCCCGGCGGACTTCAGCCCTTTCGGCGCGGGGTCCGCCGACGGCGGCGCGAGGGGAGAACTCTCCCGCACCGCGACCTCGACCACGGCCACGGGTTCGACCACGGTCACGGGTTCGACCACGGCCACGGGTTCGGCCACCGTCACGGGTTCGGGCTCGGGTTCGGGTTCGGGTTCGACGACCGACACCGTCTCCACCGTGGGCGACGGCACCGTCGTGTCGCAGGCCTCCGCGCGAGCGACAGGCTGTGCGGATCCGCCCGCCTCGTCGGCCTCCTCCGCCACCTCCGCGACCGCGCTCTCGGGACCGTCCTCGCGGTCCGGCTCCACGGCCCCGGGGGAGTCCTCCTCGAGCTCGACGGCCAGGCGCTTGCGGACCCCCACCCACGCCTCGACCACGTCCTTGTCCCCGCCGCAGGCCCGGACAAAGGCCGCCACCAACTCCTCCCGGGGCAGCTCCTGCCTGTTCAGCGCCCCGGCGAGCGTGGCGCGCGGGAGTACGTCCCCTGCCGCCCCGGCCCGGCGTTCCAACTCGCGATAGCTCAGATCCGCCCACTGACGCAGCTGCCGCATCACCGCGACGAACTGCGCGGAGTCCTCGACGTCGTGCGGCTGTGGAATCCTTCCGTCCACCTCGGTCCCCCGTATGTTTTGTTGTGTTGGAGCTCAATTCTCCCCGCGCAGCTTAAGGGCTCGCGAAGAATCAGGGCCGCTCACCGCGCATGTGCCGTTCGACGACGTCTCGCACCCGAAGCCGTAGCCACCCGTCTTCGCCGCTCGGGTCCAACCCTTCCGCCCTGAAGACGGCATCGGTGAATTCGTCCACGTCGGCGGGCGGCGCTTCGCGCAGACGGCGCGACTCCTGCGGGGGAAGGCAGAAACCGAGGTCGACGCACAACTCGTAGAGGAGCTCGTAGGCCTCGTCCGGTGACAGTGGTTTTGTCATGTCTCGTTACGGTACCGGCGACGCGCGGCCCGGGCACCTGAGTTCTCGAACCGCTCCTGCGCGGCCAGCACTTCGTCCGTGTAGTGCCTCGCCCACACGCCCATCGCCCGCATGGGGATGAGCAGGGCGGTGCCGGCCCCGGTGAGCGCGTAGTCGACGCGCGGCGGCGCCTCCGCGTACGTACGGCGCTCGACGAGGCCGTTGTACTCCAGGCGCCGCAGCGCGTCGTTG
Organism: Streptomyces sp. LZ34; assembly: GCF_053890475.1. Lineage (NCBI taxonomy): Bacteria > Bacillati > Actinomycetota > Actinomycetes > Kitasatosporales > Streptomycetaceae > Streptomyces > Streptomyces sp. LZ34. The sequence goes on along the minus strand of NZ_CM132680.1, from coordinate 5,313,732 downwards.
AGGACCTTGGGGCTGATCCCGCCGATGCCCGCGACCAGCGCCCGAGGCCGCATCGGGCCGTTGGCGCCGAGCGTGTAGACCACGACGCTGTCCCAGCGGTTGGCGAGCACCTCGAACGCGAGGCGCGCGTGGCAGTCCGCGGTGTACGGGGCGTCCGCGGTGTTCGCGATGGACGCGTCGTCTTCGTGCGCGGCGTCTCGCGGGCAGGTCGGCTGCTGCTCCATGGGCGCATCCTGCCCGGTCCGATGCACACCGTGTGGTGTGCATCGGCTTTGTGGGAACCTCAGCCGCCGCGTCAGGCCGTGACCACCGCCAGCCCCTCCGGCGCCGTCACGCCCACCGCCCCGTCCGCCGCGAGCGTGACGTCCAACCGCCCCCCGCCGACCTGGAGCCCCGTCACCGTCAGCGGGGCGTACGCCCGGGCGAAGGTGGGGGCCACCGTGACCGTGCCGCCCGGGACGTCCGCGTCCAGGCCGAGGGCCGAGCGGAGGACCAGGACCGAGGAGGTGGCCGCCCACGCCTGGGGGCGGCAGGACGCCGGGTAGGGGGCGGGGCGCGGGCCCGCTTCGGCGCCGTGGCCGGCGAAGAGTTCCGGCAGCCGGGCGTCGAAGGCCGCCGACGCCGTCAGCAGGCCCGCGGCCAGCGGTGCCGCCGCGTCCGGAAAACCGGCCCTGACCAGGCCGTGCACAGCGATCGCGGTGTCGTGCGGCCAGATCGAACCGATGTGGTAGCCGTACGGGTTGAAGCCCACCGAGTCGCCGCTCAGCGTGCGCAGGCCGTGGCCCGAGTCGAGGTCGGGGCCGGCCAGCCGGGCCGCGAGCGCCGCGCTCTCCTCCTGGTTCAGCAGGCCCGTGCCGAGCAGGTGGCCGAAGCCCGAGGTGACCGAGTCCACCGGCCGGCCGTCGCGGTCCAGCGCGACCGCCGGGTACGGGCCCCGCGCGTCCTCCACCCAGAAGCGCTTCCGGAAGCGGTCGGCGAGCCCCTCCGCCCACTCCTCCCACGCGTCCGCGCCCGGCCGCCCGAACGCGCGCAGCAGCGCCGCCCCGCCCCGCGCGGCCTCGTACGCGTACGCCTGCACCTCGCACAGCGCGATCGGCGGGTCGGCCAGGCGGCCGTCGCGGTGGCGGATGGCGTCGCCGGAGTCCTTCCAGCCCTGGTTGGCCAGGCCCCGGCCGGTCCGGTCGACGTACTTGAGGAAGCCGTCGCCGCCCGCGGCCGCCTGGTCGCGCAGCCACGCGAGCGCCGACTCGGCGTGCGGCAGCAGCTGTTCCACCTCCTCCGGGGCCAGGCCCCAGCGCCAGGCGTCGTGGAGCAGGGTGATCCACAGAGGGGTCGCGTCCACCGTGCCGTAGTACACCGGGGGGAGGGAGAACGTGTCCGTGAAGTCCTGGGTCCCGCGCCGCACTTCGTGCAGGATCTTGCCCGGCTGCTCCTCCGTGGCCGGGTCGGCGGCCGCGCCCTGGCGGCGGGCGAGCGTGCGCAGCGTGCCGGCCGCGAGGTCGGTGCCGAGCGGGAGCAGCATGCGGGCGGCCCACAGCGAGTCGCGGCCGAAGAGGGTCAGAAACCACGGGGCACCGGCGGCCAGGAACTGATCCACGCCGCCCGTGCCGCCCGCGCGCCCCTCGTCTGACCGCGGATCCATCAGGCGCAGCCGGTCCGCGTCGGCGACCGACTGGTCCAGCCACTGGTCGAAGCGGCGGTCCGCGCTGCGCAGCGCCGGGGTGCGCCACGGTACGGCGTCTGCCGGGGCCGCCGGGAACTGGTCGCCGTCCGCGTACGCCGCCGTGCAGCGCAGCGTCGCCGTCCACGAGGTGCCGGGGGCCAGTTCGACGTCGTACGACAGCCTGCCCTCCGGCGCCTCCAGCGCGTCCGGCGCCGGCTCGCTGACCAGGCGTACGGCGAACCCGTCGCGGGACCACGCCAGACCGTGTCCATCACTCGCGGCCCGTGCCGGTACCGGCTCCAGAACGTGGCCCGACTTCACCCGCTCCATCGGAGCGAGGTCCGTGCCGGCCGTGACCGTCAGCCGGAAACGGACCCGCTGGGTGCCCGCGTTGGTGACCTCGAAGCTCTCCTCCAACCGCCCGGACGCGACGGTCCGGCGGCGGTGCAGGGCGACCGCCGGGTCGGGCGTGACCTCGCCGAGCCCCCGCAGGATCGCCCGGAAGTCCGCCCGGTCGGCCCCGCTGAGCCCGCCGCCGACCGGCGCCAGGGTGATGGGCCCGGCCGTGACGGCCAGGTGGGACAGCGCCCTGCCGTCGCCGTGGTAGAAGCCGTCCGCACCCCCGCCGAGCTGCCCGTCCGCGCGCGAGATCACAAAGCTCGGCGCGTACAGCGTGACGACCGCGTCGTGCAGGAACGGCTGAAGATCCGCGGCCACCGAAGTGGGGGCCGGGACCGAGTCATTGGTGTCCTGGGCCTTGACAGTGGTGTCCAAAAGAGTAGAACCTCTCAGCGTTAGATCGTTCCAAAGACACTAACGACCTCTTCAGAGCGATGACAATGCCTTTGGAACGCTCAAATCAAGCCGTAGGACCGGGCTTAGGCCCTCGTACGCCGGAGACCCGTATGCCCCGCTCCACCAGCAGTCCCTCGCCCAAGGGCGGCCCGGTGACCCTCGCGATGGTCGCCCGCCGGGCCGGTGTCTCCCCGCAGACCGTGTCCAACGCGATCAACTCGCCGGACCTGCTGCGCCCCGAGACCCTGGAGCGGGTCCGCCAGACGATCGACGAGATGGGCTACCGCCCGAGCCGCGCCGCGCAGACGCTGCGCACCCGCTCCAGCAAGCTGATCGGCTACGGCATCCAGCCCGCTCCGGGCGGCAACACGGCCCCGGTCATGGACCGCTTTCTGCACGCCCTGTCCCAGGCGGCCGATGAGGCCGGTTACCGGATCCTGCTGTTCGCCTGCCCGCCCGGCGGCCCGAGCCTGGAGGGGTACGAGGAACTGCTCGGCCAGCACGACGTCGACGGCTTCGTGCTCAGCAACACCGCCCGCCAGGACCCGCGCCAGGCGTGGCTGGCCAAGCGGGGCGTGCCGTTCGTCGGCTTCGGCCGGATGTGGTCGGGGCGGCAGATCGGCGACTGGGCCGACGTCGACGGCGCCTCGGGCACGGACGCCGCCGTGGAGCACCTGGTCGCCCTCGGGCACCGCCGGATCGCCTTCCTGGGCTGGCCGCGCGGCTCCGGCGTCGGTGACGACCGCGCCGAGGGCTGGCAGCGGGCCATGCGCCGGCACGGGCTGCCGACGCGCGGGCGGCGCGCGGAGAGCGTGGGGGACGTCGAGGAGGCTCGTATCGCCGTGAAGCCCTTACTGGACGCGGGCGCCACGGCCGTGGTCGCGGCCAGCGACATGCTGGCGCTCGGCTGCTACCACGCGCTGCGCGAGCGGGGCGCCGCCCCGGGCCGCGACGTCACCGTGGTCGGCTTCGACGACTCGCCGACCGCCGGGATCCTCTCGCCCTCCCTGTCCACGGTCGCCCAGCCCCTGGAGGCGGTCGGCCGGGAGTGCGTACGGCTGCTGCTGGCCCGGATGGCCAACCCGGCCGCGCCGCCGGAGCGCGTCCTGCTGGAGCCGTCCCTCGTCGTCCGCGACAGCGTCTCCGTACCCGCGTCCTGACGTACCCGCGTCCTGACGCACCGGCGTCCTGACGCACCGGCTGACGCACCGGCGTCCTGACGCACCGCGCCCCGAACATCACCTCTCCTCCACCCCCCTCGAGCCGCACGTACCACCCCGAACCCACGGAGGAATCATGGTCCCCCGCACGGCCGCCGCCGCCCTCGTCACCTGCGCGGCGCTTCTGACCGCCACCGGCTGCTCGTCGAGTTTCGGCGGCGACAAGGAGACGAAGCAGGACACCGGCGCCAAGCAGCACCTGAAGGTGCTGATAGCCACCTCGGGCGACGCCGAGACCAAGGCGGTCAAGGAGGCGGCGGCCGCGTACGAGAAGCAGTCCGGCAACAAGGTGACCGTCGAGGCCGCCAAGGACATGAACCAGCAGCTGGCCCAGTCCTTCGCCGGGCACAAGCCGCCGGACGTCTTCTACGTCAACTCCGACCAGTTCGCGAACTACGCCAAGGGCGGCTCCCTGTACGCGTACGGCGACAAGATCAAGGACGCGGACGACTTCGCCGAGCAGCTGCGCTCCTCCTTCACCTACGACGGCAAGCTGGTGTGCCTGCCGAAGGACACCTCCACCCTCGCCCTCGCCATCAACACCGACCTGTGGAAGAAGGCCGGGCTGACCGAGAAGGACTACCCGACCTCCTGGGACGAGCTGCGCAAGGTCGCGGACAAGCTGACCGGGGACGGGGTCACCGGCCTGGTCACCAGCGACGAGTACCAGCGGCTCGGCGTCTTCATGAAGCAGTCGGGCGGGTGGATCACCGACGCCGGGCAGACGAAGATGACCGCCGACAGCGCGCAGAACGCCAAAGGGCTCGGCTACGTGAAGTCCCTGCTGCGCTCGGGCTCGATGAAGTACGCCAAGCAGGTCGACACCAGCTGGGGCGGCGAGGCCCTCGGCAAGGGCAAGGCCGCCATGACCATCGAGGGCAACTGGCTGACCGGCGGCATGAAGCTCGACTACCCGGACGTGAAGTACAAGGTGGTCCCGCTGCCCGCCGGACCGGCCGGGAAGGGCACGCTCGCCTTCAGCAACTGCTGGGGCGTGGCCGCCGAGAGCGCCCACCGGTCGGCGGCCGTGGACTTGGTGAAGTACCTCAGCTCCGGCGGGCAGCAGCTGAAGTTCGCCGACGCCTTCGGCGTGATGCCCTCGCGCGACAGCGCCCTCGCCACGTACGCGAAGCAGGAGCCGGAGGCCAAGGCCTGGGTCGACGCCAACGCCTACGCCCAGGGCCCGGTGACCATCGCCGGGTTCGACAAGGTGCTCAGCCAGTTCAACACCGAACTGCAGTCGCTGCGCACCACCGACCCGAAGAAGATCCTCGCCGACCTCCAGCGCAACGGCGAACAGGCCCTCGCGAAGGGCAACTGAGCCGCCATGCCCTTCCGCACCACCCCCCGCACGGCGCGCCGCATCACCCGCGGCGCGTCGTCCGGCCCCCGCCCGGCCCCTCCAGCCGAGGGTGGGGGTCCCCGTACGGCCGGCTCGCCGGGCGCACCTGACGCGCCCGGCGGGCCCGGCCCCAAGGCGGCGCCCCGCACCCCAAACACCCCGTCCGCGGGGCGCCGCCGCGGCGAAGGCGCCTGGGGCTGGCTGTTCGTCAGCCCCATGGTGCTGATCCTCGGCCTGTTCCTGGTGCTGCCGATCCTGATGGCCCTGTGGGTGAGCCTGCTGGACTGGGACGGGCAGTCCAACCCGTTCAGCGGGCAGGCGAAGTTCGTCGGCCTGGACAACTACCGGGCGCTGCTCACCGAGGACGGCCTCGACCGCACCCTCTTCGCGACCTCGCTGCGCAACAACGTCTACTACGTGGCTCTGACCGTGCCGCTGCAGACCGGGCTCGCCCTGGTGCTGGCGCTGATCGTCAACCAGCGGCTGCTGCGCGCGCGGGGCGCCCTGCGCACCACGTTCTTCTTCCCGTCCGTCACCAGCTCGATCGCGGTCTCCACGGTCTTCCTCTTCCTCTTCCAGGGCAGCGGGGCCGTCAACACGCTGCTGTCCTGGATCGGGATGAAGGGCCCGAACTGGTTCGCCGACTCGCGCGGGGTGCTCTCGCTCCTGCTCGGCGCCCTGGGGATCGTCGACCCCGACCACCCCTCGGGCATGCTCGCCGACCACTCCTTCATGGGGCTGTCCTGGTACGAGTGGCTGTCCGGGCCGTCCATCGCGATGTGCACGATCATCCTGCTCGCCGTGTGGACGACCTCCGGCACCTTCATGCTGATCTTCCTCGCGGCCCTCCAGGACATCCCGCGCGAGCTGGAGGAAGCGGCCGCCATCGAGGGCGTGAACCGCCGCCAGATGCTGCGTTACGTCACGCTGCCCGCGCTGCGGCCGGTGCTCTTCCTCGTCCTCACCCTGGGGACGATCGCCACCTGGCAGGTCTTCGACCAGGTGTATGTGATGGGCCAGGGCGCCCCGGGCAACACCACGCTGACCCCGGCCTTCCTGTCGTACTCGACCGCCTTCGACGGCGCCGACTTCGGGCAGGGCGCGGCCATCGCCTTCATCCTGCTCGCCCTGATCCTGTGCGTCACCGCCCTGCAGCGCTGGGCGCTGCGGGAGCGCGGCCCCCGCCCCGGGAGGAACCGATGAACGCCAAGGGCAAGGCCGAGGCGAAGGCCAAGGCCGGGGCCGCCGCCCCGGCGCAGGGGCGCCCGGTGCTCGGCCGGTTCCCGCGGCCGCTGCGGGCGCTGGGGTACGCGCTGGTGGTGGGGCTCGGGCTGCTGTATCTGCTGCCGTTCGTGCTGCAGCTGGTGACCGGGTTCAAAACGGACCCGGACGCGGCGGCGCACCCCCTCGGGCTGCTGCCCACCACCCCGACGACCGCCGCCTACCAGCGGCTGTTCGGGCTGAGCCAGGCCGGGGACGGGGTGCCGTTCCTGCGCTGGCTGGGCAACTCCGCGTTTGTCGCGGTCCTGGTCACGGCCGGGCGGGTGCTGTTCAACTCGATGGCGGGGTACGCGCTGGCGCGGCTGCGCTTCCGGGGCCGCGCGCTGCTGTTCGGCTTCGTCCTCGGGGTGATGGCGGTGCCCGGGGTGGCGCTGCTGATCCCGAAGTTCCTGGTGCTGAACACCTTCGGGCTGTTCGACACCTACACCGGCATGATCCTTCCGCTGATGGTGGACGCGGCCGGGATCTTCATCATGAAGCAGTTCTTCGAGTCGGTCCCGAGGGAGGTGGAGGAGGCCGCGCGGGTGGACGGCGCCGGGGTGTTCCGGACCTTCTGGTCCGTGGTGCTGCCGATGGCCCGGCCCGCGCTGATCACCCTGACGATCCTGTCGTTCCAGGGCTCGTGGAACGAGTTCACGCACTTCCTGGTGGCCACGCAGTCCGGCCAGTACGAGACGCTGACGACCGGGCTCGCGCGGTTCGTCTCGGGCGGGCTGGGCGGCGGTACGCAGTACCCGCTGAAGCTGGCGGCGGCCCTGCTCGCGACGGTGCCGGTGGCGGCGCTGTTCTTCTGCTTCCAGCGCTACTTCGTGCAGGGGGCGAACGCGGGGGCCGTCAAGGAATAGCGCGCGGAGTTCGGGGGCTGCCTGAGTGGCATACCGGGTGAAGGCCGCGCACGCTGGACATATGGCACAGGATCCACGAGAAAAGGTCTTCAACGGGGATTTCAGTGAAGGCATGAGCGGTTGGTTCACTGTGCGGGCCGCCCCCGTTTCCGTCGCCGACGGGAAACTGTGCGTCGGCGTACCGGGAGGCACACAGACCCCGCCCGACGTCATCGTGGGGCAGAGCGACATCTGGCTGCAACAGGGCAAGTCGTACACCTTCGCGTTCACCGCCTCGGCGAGCCCGCAGTCGACGGTGACGGCCCGGGTCCAGCTCGACCAGCCCCCGGACTACCCCGCCACGTTCTCGCAGAACATCGTGCTCGGCCCGGAACAGCCGCACACGCTCACGTTCACGTCCACCCTCGACACCGACCACGGCCAGGTCTTGTTCCAGCTCGGCGGCGCCCCCGCGGCCTGGGAGTTCTGCGTGGGCAGAGTGTCCCTCATAGGCGGCGACCCGGTGCCCCCCTACGTACCGGACACCGGCCCGAGGGTGCGGGTCAACCAGGTCGGTTACCTGCCGTCGGCACCGAAACATGCGACCGTGGTGACGGAAGCGCCCGGACCGATCCCCTGGCAGGTGAACGACGGGGCCGGGGCCACCGTCGCATCCGGCACCTCGACGCCGGCCGGGATGGACACGTCCTCCGGGCAGCAGGTGCACAAGGTGGACTTCAGCGCGGTGACGCAGGCCGACACCGGGTACACGCTGAGCGTCGACGGGCAGACCAGCTACCCGTTCGACATCACCGTCACCGCCTATGACCAGTTGCGCTCCGACGCCCTGCACTTCTTCTACCTCCAGCGCAGCGGCATCCCCATCACCGACGCGCTGGCGCCCGGATACGCGCGGCCCGCCGGACACATCGGTGTCACCCCCAACCTGGGCGACACCAGCGTGCCCTGCCAGCCGGATGCCGGCGACTATCAGCTGGATGTGAGCGGCGGCTGGTACGACGCCGGTGACGAGGGCAAGTACGTGGTCAACGGCGGCATCGCCACCTACCAGCTCCTCAGCCTGTACGAACGGACGCTGACCGCGCCCCGAGGGCGCCTGGGCCCGCCGGGCGACGGCGACCTGCGCCTTCCCGAACACGGCAACGGCGTACCGGACATCCTCGACGAAGCGCGCTGGGAGCTGGAGTTCCTGCTGCGGATGCAGGTTCCCGCAGGAGTGCCCCTCGCGGGAATGGCCCACCACAAAGTGCACGACGACAGCTGGACCGAGCTGCCGATGCCTCCGGACCTGGACCCGCAGCCGCGCCATCTGCACCCGCCGTCCACGGCGGCGACGCTCAACCTGGCCGCGACCGCCGCCCAGGGCGCCCGGCTGTATGCGCCCTTTGACCAGGTCTTCGCCCAGCGCTGCTTGATCGCCGCCCGTAGCGCCTGGGCGTCGGCGCAGGCCCACCAGAACCTCTACGCCAGCAACGCCGACGCGGTCGGCGGCGGCCCGTACGATGACACGGACGTCACCGACGAGTTCTACTGGGCGGCCGCCGAGCTCTTCATCACCACCGGCGAGCAGACCTTCCTCGACGCCCTGCGGACCTCGCCCCATGCGACCGGTGATCCGTTCCCGCCGTCCGGGTTCGGCTGGCAGCAGGTCGCCGCGCTCGGCCGGCTCGACCTGGCGACCGTGCCCAGTCCGCTGCCGGACGCCGACAGGAACGCCGCCCGCGCTTCGGTGGTGGCCGCTGCCGACCGATACCTCCAGGCGGCACAAGGCCAGGCGTACGGCATGCCGCTCGCGGACAGCGAGTATGTCTGGGGCTCCAACAGCCTGGTGCTCAACAAGCTCGCCGTCATCGCGACCGCCTTCGACCTGACGGGCGACCAGCGCTACCGCGACGGGGTGCTGGAAGGGCTGGACTACATCTTGGGCCGCAACGCCCTCAACGAGTCCTATGTGACGGGGTACGGCCAACACAGCTCCCACAACCAGCACAGCCGCATCTACAGCCACGAGCTCGATCCGACGTCTCCCGAGCCCCCGGCCGGTTCGATCGCCGGTGGCCCGAACGTCGGCCTGGAGGATCCGAAGGCGAGCAGGGTGCTGATCGACCGCACGGTCGATCCGCCCCGGCGGCCCGCGCCGCAATTGTGCTACCTCGACGACATCCAGTCGTGGTCGACCAACGAGGTCGCCATCAACTGGAACTCGGCGCTGTCGTGGGTCGTCTCGTTCGCGGCCGACCAGAGCGTTTCCTGATCCTGCCCGACCCGATGCACACCGCGCGGTGTGCATCGGTCTCCCTAAAGTCTCGGTCGTCACCACGGTTGCAGAGACGGGAGCACCCATGCGCATCGGCATTCTGGGCACGGGCGGGATGGCCACGACACTGGGCGGCGCGTGGGTCCGCGCCGGGCACGACGTCCTCGTCGGCGGGCGCGACCGCGCGGCGGCTGAGGCCACCGCGGGGCGCATCGGCGCCGCCGGGCACGGCACGCTCGCCGACGCGGCGGCGTACGGCGAGGTCGCGCTGGCGGCGGTCCCGGCGGACGTGGCGCCCGAGCTGGTCAAGGGTCTCGCGGACGTCCTCGCCGGCCGTACGGTGATCGACTGCACCAACCCCATCGTGCCGACCGACGACGGCCTGACGCTGTCCACCGGCGCCACGACCTCCATCGCCCGGCGGATGGCGGACGCCGCGCCGGACGCCCATGTGGTCAAGGCGTTCAACCTCTGCCACGACAGCATCTGGACCTTGCCGCGCCCGACTTTCGAGGGCGCCCCGCTGGCCGTCCCGTTCTGCGGCGACGACCCAGGCGCCCTCGAGCTGACCGCCGCGCTCATCACCTCGATGGGCTGCACACCCATCCCCTGCGGCGGGCTCGTCCGCGCGGCGTACATCGAGGCGACGGCGGCCTTTGCGATCGGGGCGTGGCTGGCGGGTACGGAGCCGCGGTTCGCGTTTCCGATGCCCATGGCGGCGTAGGCCTCGCCTGCCTCCTGGCAGGCAACTCCACGGTCCGTCGGCGTGGTTGCTACCCGGTGATGGGCCAGCCGATGACCTGATCGAGCTCGACATCGCGCAGAACAGCGTTGTCCAGCTTGACCCCGGTGGCATTGGTCAGTCCATGGGGCGGGGCGCCGGTGAGGACCCGGCCGAACCGTGCCCCGGTCAGGTCCGCGGCCCGAAGATCAGCGCCGGTCAGATCACAGCCCGCCAGCCCGACCCCTCTCATCGAGGCGCCACTCAGGTTCGCCCCGCGGAAATCGCAGAGTTTGAAGCGGCATCCGTCGAGGGTGGCATGGCGGAGATCGGCCCCGCGAAATGTGCATCGCGAGAACCACAACGGCCGTAAGCGCACCGAAGTGAGATCCCGGCCGTCGAACGACTCCCGGCCAACGGACGCGTGCTGACGGAGAGACGCGAGCATGTCCCTCGGTGTCACCAGTCGGCCCATGCCGGACATCGTGCCAGAGCCGGACTCGGCGGTCACCGCCGTCCCCGCGTCCGCGTAGGCTGCGGCCAGAACACGTGAACGGGGAGCGGGGCAAGCAGTGCGGATAGAGCGACACCAGGTGGGCGAGGCCGCGGTTTCGGCGGCGCGTGAGGACTTCGCCAACAGGATCGGTTCGATGGTCCACTCCATGTCGAAGGCCGGCCGGATCTCCACGTACGAGTGGGAGCTGATCGCGGAGGAATTCCTCGACTATCTGGGCGCTCTCTCCGTCGCGGCCCCCGACCTCGACACCCCGGAGGCCAAGGCCGTCCTCGACAACGCCACCGAGGCCGCCGCCGGTGCTGTGGCGTATGCCGCGTACTACCCGACCAACCACTTCCAGGTCTTCCTCGACTATGTGAACTTCGGGATGAGCTACGACCGCGGGGCCGAGGGGGACCCGGAGTCCATCTCGGCGAACCACTGGCTCGACGCGTTCTGCCTGGCCGTTCTTGCCGACAAAGCCTCATGGCACGGCGAGGCGTTCCACTTCGCCCGCAAGCCGTTCGAGAAGGACGGGGCCGGGCGGCCCGCCGTCGAGCTGATCAACGGCTTCATGGCGTATGTCATCGGGGACACGGGAGACGACGACGCGGACTACCCGCCGTCCAGGGAACAGAAGCTCGCCGCGATCGACGCCGCGCTCGCCCGGATACGGACCCTCGACGCCGCGCCCGGCGAAGGCGGCCTCCTCGACCAGCCGCAGTCCGTCGCGCTCCGCGCGCTGCGCGCCCTGACCACCGGCGACCAGGACTCCTTCCGCACCGCGCTGGCCAAGCTGCTGCTCCCGTACAGCGCCCTGCCCGGGCCCGGCGCCAGGCCCCGCACCCTGCTACCGCTCCTGCCGCTGGCCCTGGCCGCGCTCGCCTACCGCCGCGAGGGCTGGCAGCCGTCCATCGACACCGGGTACCTGCCGCGGGCGCTGGTGACGGGGTTCGCGACCTCGGGGCCACGGGTCGTGGCGTACGGCCGCACGCGGCGCCCGGACGCGGTCGCCGCGCTGGCCGCCGGGCCGGTGGTGGTCGAGCGGCCCGAAGCCCCTCAGACGATGGACCCGGACGGCGAGGCCCTGTTCGAGGAGTACGCCAGGGAGGCCCTCACACCGGAGGACGGAGAGCCGCTCTCCGCCTGGAACCTGTCGCGTGCCGAGCGCTACCAGGAGCTCCTGTTCAAGGGCCGCGCCGCGCTCTCCGCCGACGTCACGGACCAGCAGCTCGAAAACCTGCGCCTCGCCGCCGAGCTGGGCGCGGCGCTGTTCCGCGTCACACTCGCCGAGCCCGGTACGGACGTCGAGGTGACGGTCAACGGCAGCACGCTCAGCTTCCCCGCCTACCACGGTGATCAGGCCGGGCCCGGAGCCTGGCACACCGCCATGAACTTCGCCCTGATCAGCGGTCGGCGCGAGCACATCGCCGCGCTCGTCCTCAGCGGCTCCACCCGCCTCAAGGGGGACGGCTCCGCCTTCGCCTCGTACCGCCAGGCGCTCCACGACTATCTGCGGGGCGTGGACCCCGAACCCACCACGGACCGTGCCCTGGAGGACTGCGAGAAGGCCAGGACCTGGGGCTTCTTCCCGCCGCCCGCCGTCCTCTTCTCCCAGCTCGTCGAGGGCGACGAGGAGAGCTTCAACCTCGCCCTCATCGACGCCCTCGAAACCCACCGCGACCACTACCAGGTCGCCGACCGCGCCGACGACTCCGACGCCGCCATCGACCTCGACATCCTGGCCCTGGCCTGCCACGCCCGCCGCCGGGGCTGGAACATCCGGGTCGTCTCCCCCTACCTGCCGCCGCGTCTGCTGGTCGGTTGAAGTCCGGTCAGCCGAAGTCGGCGGCGTGGTCGGACACCCAGGCACGGTAGGTGCGGGCCGGTGCGCCCGTGACCGCCTCGACGGTTGAGGTGGTGGCCGGGGGCGGGGCGTCGAGCATCGCGGCGTAGCCGTCGAGGAGCGGGTCCACGAAGGAGTCGGGGAAGGAGTCGTCGGCCAGAAGCCGCTGACGTGCCTCTTCCCGGGGCAGCTCCTGCCATCGGAGGGGGCGGCCCAGCACCTCGCCGATGGTGCGCACCTGTTCCGCCTGGGTGAGGACTTCGGGGCCGGTGAGGGCGTAGGCGGCGCGGCCGTGGCCGTCCCCGGTGAGGGCCCGCACCGCCACGGCGGCGATGTCCGCCTCGTGGAGGAGGGCCATGGGCACGGCCCCGTACGCGCCCCGCACGACGTCCCCGGCGCGGATCTGGCCGGCCCACCACAGGGTGTTCGCGGCGAAGGTGCACGGGCGCAGATGGGTCCAGACGAGTCCGGACCCCTCGATGAGCTGCTCGACGCGCGCGTGGGACCGGCCCACGGGGTGCGCTTGCCGCTCGGGCGCCATGCCCTCCTGGACGGCGCCGGACGACAGGAACACCACCCGGCCGGCATGCCACTTGATCGCGTCCACGAGGGCGGGGGCCGGATCGGTGCCGTGGAAGGGCCACATCAGGAACACCGCGTCCGCTCCCTTCAACGCCGCCTCCAGCGCGGCCGGGTCGGCCAGGTCGCCCTGGCGCACGTCGACCCCGCCGGGCAGGGCGGCCACGCCGGGGTCGCGGGTCAGCGCCCGTACCTCGCCCGCGTGTGCGGCCATGAGTTGGGACACCACCTGCCGCCCCACGTTCCCGGTCGCCCCCGTGACGAGGATCGTCCTCTCGGCAGCCATCTGCGCTCTCCTTGCCTGTACGTCCGTTCCGACGGCTTCACGATCGGCATGCCAGGAGAGCGGTGCCAGCCAGTGGGCCTCAGGTGCAGGAAACCGTCATCGATGCGCTCGACCTGACGGATGCCGTCAGTGACACTGCCAGGTGAAGCGGACCTGGTCGAAGCGGCGGGCGGCGAGGTCCTCGCGGCTGATCAGCCAGTAGAGGGCGCCCGCGTCGCCCCACAGCATGTCGGCGTCGTCGTCGGAGGCGATCTGGAGAAGGAGCCGCCACCGTGCCGCCTCGGCGATGATGTCGTCGTAGTGGGGGTTGTCGGGATCGAACTCGTCCAGGTCCCAGTCGTCCGGGAAGTCGGCGACCTCGTACTCGACCTCGCCCTGGACGCCGTCGGATTCGCCGCCTACCTGGTGGCGGACGCGGCGCAGGTTCCACACGGCGTCCTGGAGGGCGACGTACACGGGATCGGTGGACACCGTCTCGTAGTCGAGGCCGAGCGGTATGTGGAGCTCGGGGTTGGTGAGCTGCGGCAGGTGGACGGCCGGGTCGGTGCGCAGCGGTACGCGGCGGTACGGCTTCAGCGGGGCCGGGGTCGGACGCGGCAGGACGGGCGTGCCGGCGGGGACGTACAGGACGCGGGACCCGGGACCGGACTCGGGGTTCGAGGGGCTCACCCACGCCTCGTGGTCGTCGGCCTGTCCGTCGAAGTAGAAGAACAGCAGGGTCCCGTCGGTCGGCAGAGTCAGCCCGGTGGCGGCGGCCGACAGCGGTCCGCAGTCGAGCGAGGCGATGAAGGACAGGGGGCCGTGTCCTTCCCACACCGGCCAGTCGACGGCCTCGGGAAGGAGGGGTTCACCGCCGAGTACGCCGACGTGTTCGTCTCCGGGGCGGGCGGCCGAGAGGATCTGACCTCTCGGTTCCAGCAGGGAGCAGAACCGGTCCGCGAGACCGGAGGGGAGCCGTTCGTGCGCCAACTCGCTGAGGAGGGGAAGGCTGAGCATGGGCCGATGATGCCAGGGGCCACTGTCACCTCCGGTCCTGGTCTCCGTCGGCCCACGCCGCCAGCTCCGCGCGGATGCGGCGGTCCATGGCCATCGACAGTTCGGCCTCCACGACACCCTTGGCCATCGGCCGCAGCTCCTCCAGCGTCGTGCCGATCCGGGAGGCGGGCTCGGCCAGGACCGTGGTGCGCAGGAGGGCGGCGAAGACCTCGGCGATCGCGTCCACGTGATGGCGTACGTCCCGGGCCGCCTCCAGGACGGCGGCGAGCGGGAGGCCCCGGTCGACCAGATCGCGGGAGGTGTCCAGAAGGCGGCGGCTGACGTGGACCAACTGGTCGCCGTCGACCGCGAGATAGCCGAGGTCGAGGGAGGCGGCGAGGTTCTCCGGCGTCGCCTGGCCCTGGAAGTAGTCGGCCAGGGCCTCCGGGGTGAGCCGGACCGGGGTCTCCTGTGACCAGGCGGGGACGGGGACGGGGGTGGCGGGCAGGCCGAGGAGTTCGGCGACGTCGCGGGCGCCGCTGTCGAAGGCGGCGAGGAGTTCGGCTGTGCCGCCGAGAGTGTGGCCGCGCTCCAGCAGGGCGGCGATCGTGCGGAGCCGGGCGAGGTGGTGGCCGTTGTACCAGGCGATGCGGCCCTCGCGGCGCGGCGGCGGGATGAGCTTGCGCTCCCGGTAGAAGCGCAGGGTGCGCACGGTGATGCCGGCCTCCTCGGCCAGCTCCGCGATGCGGTATTCGCGGGTCTCCTCCGGGCTGCCCGAGTCCGGGCCGTCCGAGTCCGGGCCGTCCGAGTCCGGGCCGTCCGGATCCCTGGGTTCTTCGCTCGTCGCCACGTCGGCAGCCTATGCCCGTGCCGGAGGGGGTGAACCGCCGGTAACTTCCCCTCGCCCGGCCCCTACCGCTCGGTAGCACCCTGTCCTACGCTCAAACCATGCCAGTGATTGCTGGCATCGTTCCGAGTGTTGCGAGAGGCGGCCGTATGACTGGCGCTGGCGCAGGCGCTGAGGTGACGCGAGAGCACGTACGGGTGGCGGTGATCGGAGCCGGATTCGGCGGGCTGGGGGCGGCCGTACGGCTGCGCCGGGCGGGGATCACCGACTTCGTGGTCCTGGAGCGGGCCGGGGCGGTCGGGGGCACCTGGCGGGACAACACCTATCCGGGCTGTGCCTGTGATGTGCCGTCCCACCTGTACTCCTTCTCCTTCGCGCCCAACCCCGAGTGGCCGCGCAACTTCTCCGGACAGCCGCATATCCGCGCGTATCTGGAGCGGGTCACCGACACGTTCGGGCTGCGGCCGCACCTTCGCCTCGACACCGAGGTGCGGGCCATGCGCTGGGACTCGCGCGCGCTGCACTGGGAGATCGACACCGGGTCAGGTCCGCTCACCGCCGATGTCGTGGTGAGCGCCACCGGGCCGCTCTCCGACCCGAAGATCCCGGACATCCCGGGCCTGGCGGGATTCCCCGGCCAGGTCTTCCACTCCTCGCGCTGGGACCACGGCTACGACCTGCGCGGCAAGCGCGTCGCGGTGGTCGGCACCGGTGCCTCGGCCATTCAGATCGTGCCCGCCATCCACCGGGAGGTGGACCGGCTCACCCTCTTCCAGCGCACCCCGCCCTGGGTGCTGCCGCGCATGGACCGCCGTATCTCGGCCGTCGAACACTGGCTGCACACCAGGGTCCCGGCGACCGGCGCGCTGCGGCGGGCGGTGCTGTGGGGGGTGCGGGAGCTGCAGACCGGGGCCTTCACCAAGCGGCCCGATGCGCTGCGGCTGGTGGAGCGGATGGCCCGCCGCCATATGCGGCGGGCCATCGAGGACCCGGCCCTGCGGGCCAGGCTGACGCCCGATTACCGCATCGGCTGCAAGCGCATCCTGCTGTCGGGCGACTACTACCCGGCGCTCGCCCAGCCGCAGGTCGAGGTCGTCGCGGCGGGGTTGAAGGAGGTACGCGGCGCCACGCTCGTCGCCACCGACGGCACGGAGGCGGAGGCGGACGCGATCATCTTCGGGACCGGCTTCCAGGTGACCGACATGCCGATCGCGCGGCGGGTGACCGGGGCGTACGGGACGACGCTCGCGGAGGAGTGGCGGGACGGCATGGCGGCGCTGCGCGGTACGAGCGCGGCGGGCTTTCCGAACCTCCTGACGATCATCGGGCCGAACACGGGGCTCGGGACCAGCTCGATGATCCTCATCATCGAGGCGCAGCTGGCGTACCTCGTGGACTTCATGCGGCAGTTGGACGTGCTGGGCGGGAAGGTGGCCCTGGACGCCCGGCCGTCGGCGGTGCGGGCCTGGACCGACCGGATGCAGGAGCGGCTGAGCCGTACGGTGTGGAACGTGGGCGGCTGCGACAGCTGGTACTTGCAGAAAGGGCGCAATACGACGGTGTGGCCGGGGACGACGACGGAGTTCCGCCGGGTGACGCGGCGGGTGGACGTCACGGAGTACCGGGTGTTGCGCCCGGGGCGGGAGGGGGCCGGCGCCCCACCGGACGTGGTGGGTGCGGGTGTCGGCTCCGGCGCCGGGCGGGGTGCCCGGTGAGCCGCCGTCCGGCGCGGCTCGCCCCGGGGCCGTACGCGCCGCCCGCCGCCGTGAGCGAACTGACCGTCATCTCCGCCGACGGCTCCCGTCTGCACGCCGAACTGCACGGGCCCGAGGGCGCCCCGGCCGTCGTGCTGGTGCACGGCTGGACCTGCTCGACGGCCTTCTGGGCGCCGATCGTCCGCGAACTGGCCGCCGACCACCGGATCGTCCTGTACGACCAGCGCGGCCACGGCCGCAGCCCGGCCGTCGGCCCCGGCGGCTACAGCACGCACGCGCTCGCCGACGACCTGGCGGCGGTGCTCGAGCAGACGCTCGCGCCCAGGGAGCGGGCCGTCGTCGCGGGTCACTCCATGGGCGGCATGACGCTGATGGCCGCCGCCGACCGGCCGCAGCTGCGCGAGCGCGCGGCGGCCGTGCTGCTGTGCAACACCGGCGCCTCGCGGCTGATCGCGCGGGGCCGCGTCGTGCCGCTGCGCGGCGAGCGCCTGCGGACGCGGGTGCAGCGCGCGCTCCTGTGCTCGCGCGCCCCGCTCGGGCCGGTGACACCGGTCTCCAAACGCCTGCTGAAGTACGTGACGATGGGCCCGGCGGCGGGCCCCGCCGTGGTGGAGGCGTGCGCGCGCATCGTGCACGCCTGCCCACGCGCGGTACGGGCCGCGTGGGCGCGGGTCATGAGCGACCTCGATCTCGACGCGGAAGTCGGCCGGCTGGCCCTCCCCACCGCCGTCCTCGCCGGGACGGCCGACCGGCTGACCCCACTGGACCACGCCCGAGCGCTGTCGGCCCGGCTGCCGCGGTGCGTCGGCCTCACGGAGCTGGACGGGCTCGGGCACATGGCGCCGGTGGAGGATCCGGTGGCGGTGAGCGGGGTGATCCGCCGGCTGGTGGCGGCGTACGGGCGGGAGGCCACAGCGCGGGGCACGGAGGGCACGCGGGGCACGGCGCGGACGGCGCGGGGCGCCACGGACGACACCGTCGAGGAGCCGACGACATGAGAGCGCGCGGGAGTCTGGAAGGCCGGGTCGCCGTCGTGACGGGCGCGGCGCGGGGCGTGGGGGAGTCGCTGGCCCGGAAGTTGTCCGCGCGGGGCGCCAGGGTGGCGCTGGTGGGCCTGGAACCCGACGAGCTGCGGCGGGTGGCGGCGGGGCTTCGGACCGAGGCCGCGCACTGGCACGCCGACGTCACCGACCCCGAGGCGATGGCCCGCGTGGCCGGGGAGGTCACCGAGCGCTTCGGCGGCGTGGACATCGTCGTCGCCAACGCCGGAGTGGCCCAGGCCGGTCCGTTCGCCGACACCGACGAGACGGCCTGGCGGCGGGTCATCGAGGTCAATCTGGTGGGCAGCGCCACCACCGCCCGCGCGTTCCTGCCCGCGCTCGTCGCGCGCCGTGGCTATCTGCTCCAGATCGCCTCGCTGGCCGCGATCGCGCCCGCGCCGATGATGTCCGCGTACTGCGCGTCCAAATCCGGAGTCGAGGCGTTCGCGCACTGTCTGCGCGCCGAGGTGGGCCATCGCGGCGTACGGGTCGGCGTGGCCTACCTCAGCTTCACCGACACGGACATGGTGCGCGGCTTCGAACGGGACGACGTGCTGTGGGAGCTGCGGCGGCGGCTGCCCTGGCCCGTCAGCCGCGTCTGTCCGCTCGGCCCGGCCACAGACCGGCTGGTGGCCGGGATCGAGCGCCGGTCGGCGCATGTGTACGGGCAGTGGTGGCTGCGCGGCATGCAGCCAGTACGAGGCGCCCTGCCCGCGCTGATCGGCACCTTCGCGCAGCGCGACATGCGCCGTTTCGAGAGCCGGCTCGCGGCGACGCGTGAGCGGCGGGGCGGGTTGGCGGGGGCGGGCGGCGAGGCGGATGACCGGGCGGGCGGCGAGGCGGATGACCGGGCGCGGACGGAATGATCCGCTCCGCGGCCGACATGCGGGGTGTGTTCCCGCATGTCACGCTGGTCGGGCCCGTCCTCCGCCACCCCATGAGGAGTGACACCCATGGCCAGCAAGGACCAGTTCAACGAGAAGGCCCGGCAGAACAGGCGTAAGGCGCAGGACGACCGGGGCGAGAACGCGCAGCCCGGTCGGCAGCCGCAGCAGCAGCGGCGTGAGCAGCCGCCGCGCGAGCGGCCGCCGCGCGAGACCCATGAGCTCCCGCTGCGGGACCGGGAGGAAGGGATCGAGGAACAGGAGCCCTTCGAGGAGAAGTGACCTCGGTGGGGCGCACCCATAAGCCATGGGTGCGCCCCACTCGCTGCGCTCAGCCGCTCCTCGGCGGCAGCTTCGGGCGCCGCAGGTCCGGTACGTCCGAGTAGTCGGGCGGCGTCGCCGCCGGGTGGCGTTCCAGCAGGTCGAGCGCCGTACGCACCGCGACGCCCAGTTGCGGATGGCGGCCCTCCGCCCAGTCCAGCGGCGAGCGCAGCGCCTCGATGTCCGGCTCCACGCCGTAGTTCTCGACCCCCCACCCGTACGCGTCGAACCACGCGGCGTTCATCGGCACCGTGATCGACGTGCCGTCCGCGAGCCGGTGGCGGCCGGTCATGCCGACCACGCCGCCCCAGGTGCGCAACCCCACCACCGGGCCGATGCCCTGGATCTTGAACGCCGCCGTGATCATGTCGCCGTCGGAGGAGGTCGCCTCGTCCGCGACCGCGACGATCGGGCCGCGCGGCGCGTTGCTGGTGTACGAGACGGGCTCGGCGTGGCGGGTCAGGTCCCAGCCCATGATGGTGCGGGTGAGCTTCTCGACGACGAGCTCGCTGATGTTGCCGCCCGCGTTGCCCCGTACGTCCACGATCAGCGCGGGCAGCGACACCTCGCTGCGCACATCGCGGTTGAACTGGGCCCAGCCGGAGCCGCCCATGTCGGGGATGTGCAGATAGCCGCACCGCCCGTCGCTCAACTCGCGCACCACCGCGCGCCGCTTGGCCACCCAGTCCTGATAGCGCAGCGGCCGGTCGTCGATGAGCGGCTGGACCGCGACGCGGCGCGGCGGGCCCTCGCCCCCGGCGGGCTGGAAGGTGAGCTCGACCGTCGTGCCGCCGGCGGCGGTGAGCAGGGGGAAGGGGCCGGCCACCGGGTCCACGGGGCGGCCGTCGACATGCGTGAGCGTGGCGCCTTCGCGGATGCCGGTGCCGGCGAGCGGCGAACGCGCCCGGGAGTCGGAGGACTCGCCGGGCAGGATGCGGGAGACGGTCCAGCGCCCGTCCTTCGTGCGCGCGAAGTTGGCGCCGAGCAGGCCGATGGGGCGCTGGTAGTGGGCCGGGCCCTCGTTGCGGCGGGCCGCGATGACGTACGCGTGCGAGGTGCCGAGCTCGCCCTGCACCTCGCGCAGCAGGTCGGCGAACTCGTCGGGGGAGGCGACCCGTTCGACCAGGGGGCGGTACTGGTCGAGCGCCCGGTCCCAGTCGACGCCGCACATCCCCGGCTCCCAGTAGTAGGCGCGGGTGATCCGGCCCGCCTCGTCATAGGCCTGCCGCCACTCGGCGGCCGGGTCGACGGTGTGCTGGATGCGCCGCATGTCGATGTGGACGGTGGCGTCGCTGTCGGCGGTCTCCGTGGCGGGCACCGCCCGCAGATCGCCCTCGTCGTTGACCACCAGCCGGGTGCCGTCGCCGCTGACCGCGAACCAGTCCAGGTCGCTGGTGAGTTCGGTGCGCTTGGCCTTGACCAGGTCGAAGTGTTCGAGGGTGGGGCGGGAGGAGGTCTCGGCCGGGTTGGCGAAGGTCTCGCCGAGCGCGCCGGAGATCGGCCAGCGCAGCCACACCAGGCCGCCGCCGCTGACCGGGTACAGCGCCGAGTACTTCGAGGCGGCCACCGGGAAGGCCGTGACCCGGCTCGGCAGGCCCTCCACCTCGATCGTGACCGTGCCCTCGGCCTCGCCGTCCCCGCTGTCGCCGCCCGGGTACGCGCTGTCCAGGTCGAGGCCGCCCGCCGCCGGGCGGCCCTCGGGGGAGAGCGCGAAGGGGGACGGGGTCGCGGAGGACAGCGGTACGAGGTAGGGGCGGCAGCCCAGCGGGAAGGACAGGTCGCCGGTGTGCACGTCGTAGACGGGGTCGAAGCCGCGCCAGGACAGAAACGCCAGATACCGGCCGTCGCGCGTGAAGACCGGCTCCTCGTCCTCGAACCGGCCGCTGGTCACGTCCACGACCGTGCGGTCCGCGAGTCGCGCGATCTTTATCTGGCGCAGCGAGCGGCCGATACCGGGGTGCGACCAGGCCAGCCACGCGGAGTCGGGGGAGAACGCGAGCTCGCGCACCGGGCCGTTCGTCGACCGGACCAACTCGCTGACCTCGTCGAGGGGTTCGCCCTCCGAGGCGTCGGATGCGGTGTCGGATGCGTCGTCGGGAGAGGCGTCGGGGGAGGCGTCGGGTGCGTCGTCGGATGCGGCGTCGGGAGAGGTGTCGGGTGCGTCGTCGGGGGAGGCGTCAGCTGCGTCGTCGGGGGAGGTGTCCACCAACAGCAGCCGCCCGTCGTGCGCCGCCACCGCCAGCCGCGTGCCGTCCGGCGACGCGACCATCTCGCGCACCCTCCCGAGCCGGCCCACCGCCAGCCGCCGCCGCTCCTCCGGACCGCTCGCGCGCGGCAGATACGCGATCTCGATGGCGTCCTCGCCCTCGGCGTCCGTCACATACGCCACGCGCCCGCTGTCGCCCAGCATCTCCGGCAGCCGGACCCGTACGCCCGGGGTGTCGGCGAGGGTGCGGGCGGGGCCGTCGCGGTGGGTCAGCCAGTACAGGCTGCCCCGTACGCACACCGCGCTCGCCCGGCCCGTGGTGTCCACGGACAGCGAGTTGACGTGCGACGCGGCCGGGATCTGGTACGGGCGGCGCCCGGTGCGCGCCCCGCCGAGCCGCACGTCCAGCCGGCGCGGCTCGGCGCGCGGGCCCAGGTCGTCGACCAGCCACAGGTCGCCGGCGCACTGGTAGACGACGCGCGAGCCGTCGGTCGAGGCGTGGCGGGCGTAGAAGTCGGCGTGGTCGGTGTGGCGCCGCAGGTCGGAGCCGTCGGGCAGACAGGAGTAGAGGTTGCCGATGCCCTCGTGGTCGGAGAGGAACGCGATCCGGCCCGCGACGAACATCGCCGAGTCCAGGTGCCCGTTCAACTCCGGCACCAGGCGCGTGCCGTGCAGCCACAGTCGGCCCGTCGCGCCGCCCCGGTAGCGCTTCCAGGAGGCGGGCTCGTGCGGGGGTGTGCCGGTCAGCAGGAGGGTGCGGCGCTCGCCGTCGGCGTCGGCGACCGCGATGTCGGAGAC
Source organism: Streptomyces sp. LZ34 (assembly GCF_053890475.1). Lineage (NCBI taxonomy): Bacteria > Bacillati > Actinomycetota > Actinomycetes > Kitasatosporales > Streptomycetaceae > Streptomyces > Streptomyces sp. LZ34. The sequence goes on along the minus strand of NZ_CM132680.1, from coordinate 5,291,615 downwards.
CGGGCCCCAGGGCAGCCGCCCGCCGGGGCTGCCGTCGGTGGGCAGGCTGTACGCCCAGGAGAAGTGCGAGAGCGGCTGGTCGTGGGAGGAGACGGCCAGGATGTGGGAGGTGCCGTCCTGGTCGGGGGGCGTCCAGCCGCAGACGCGGGCGTCCGTGCTGCCCCAGTAGGTCAGGCGGCGCGTCGCGCCGCCGTCGACCGGGAGGAGATGGATCTCCGGGTCGAGGCTGCGCCAGGTCGTGAACGCGATGTGCGAGCCGTCGGGGGAGAAGCGGGGGTGCCCCACGCGGGTGCGGTCGACCGTCAGCCGCCAGGCCCGCCCGGGGGGCTCGCCGGGCGCGGTCAGCGGCGCCACCCACAAGTCGTCCTCGGCGGCGAAGCAGAGCAAGTCGTCGTGCAGGTGCGGAAACCGGAGATACGCGCCGTCGCCTGGGCCCGACGCGTTCGACAGAACATCGCTCACCTGACCATCCTTCCGGGGCGGCCTCTTCAGGGCAACTCGGTCTTGTGACGCATACCACGAGCGAAACGAGCCCGTTTCGTGTGGCGTCGAACAGAACTGCGCTTACCCTTGTTGTGTACGAAACCGTTTCGTTCGCGAAGACGTTCTTCGGGCTCCCATCTTCGGGCTTCCCGGGTTCGTTCGGGCTCCCAGGTTCGGAAGGAGGGCATGATGCAGGCACTGGACCGACGCCGCAGCAGGCTGTCCCCCGAGCGGGAGCGCGAGCTGTACGAGGCCGTCATGGACCTGCTGACCGAAGTCGGTTACGACGCGCTGACCATGGACGCGATCGCGGCCCGTACGCACTCCAGCAAGGCCACGCTCTACCGGCAGTGGAAGAGCAAGCCGCAGTTGGTCGCCACCGCGCTGCGCCACACCAAGCCCGTCTCGGTCGAGGACATCGACACCGGCTCGCTGCGCGGCGATCTGCGCGAGATGGTGCGGTGCGGCGACGAGGCCCGGGAGCGGGACGCGGCCCTGATGCGGGGGCTGGCCCTGGCCGTCCACCACAACCCCGATCTGCTCGAGGCGCTGCGCGAGCTCATGATCACGCATGAGCTCGGCGCCTTCGAAGCGCTGCTCAAGCGCGCTGTCGACCGCGGTGAGGTCGCTCCGGACCGCCCCGCCCTCAAATACACCGCGCACCTGATGCTCGGCGCCTTCACCACCCGGTCTCTGGTCGAGGCCAAGGAGCCGGACACCGCCTATCTCTTCGACTACATCGACGCCGTGATCCTCCCCGCCCTCGGCGTCCGGTCCCCAGCCTCCCCCTGAGGCACCCCTCCCTCCCCTTTCCCCACTCGCAGGGCACTCCCCCCCCCGCACCCCACAACCTCATAGAGCTCCAGCCGGCGCGCCGCTCTCGTCGCCGTCTGGTTCCCCACCCCTGCCCAGTAACGCCTACTCGACGGGAGCACCTCTCCTCGTGGCCACGTTCCTCTATAAACTCGGCCGATTCGCCTTCCGGCGACGCCGGTTCGTCGCCCTGATATGGGTGGCGCTCCTCGCGGTCGCCGGTGTCGGGGCCGCCACCGCCTCACCACCCTCCAACGACAGCTTCTCCATCCCGGGCACGGAGGCCCAGAAGGCCTTCGACCTGCTGGAGCAGCGCTTCCCGGGTGGCAACGCGCAGGGTGCCACCGCTCGCGTGGTCTTCCGGGCGCCGGACGACGAGAAGATGACCGACGCGGCCAACAAGGCCGCGGTCGAGAAGACCGTCCGCGAACTCGAGTCGAGCTCGGACGAGATCGCCTCCGTCGCCGACCCGTACAAGACGGGCGGGGTCAGCAAGGACAAGACCACGGCGTACGTCCTGACCTCCTACAAGGTCAGCGCCATGGAGCTGGAGGACAAGACTCGGGACGCGCTGAAGGAGGCGGGCCAGGACGCCCGCGACTCGGGGCTGGCGGTCGAGATCGGCGGTGACGCGCTGCAGGAGATGCCGGAGACCGGCGCCACCGAGGTCATCGGCATCGCGATCTCGGCGGTCGTCCTCCTCATCACCTTCGGCTCGCTGGTCGCCGCCGGACTGCCGCTGCTCACCGCGATCATCGGGGTCGGCATCGGCATCTCCGGGATCACCGCGCTCGCCACCACCCTCGGGCTCTCCAGTACGACCTCGACGCTGGCGATGATGATCGGCCTCGCGGTCGGCATCGACTACGCGCTGTTCATCGTCTCCCGCTACCGGGCCGAACTGGCCGAGGGGCAGGAGCGGGAGGAGGCCGCCGGGCGCGCGGTGGGCACCGCGGGATCCGCGGTGGTCTTCGCCGGGCTCACCGTCGTCATCGCCCTCGCCGGCCTCGCGGTCGTCAACATCCCGATGCTGTCCAAGATGGGCTTCGCCGCGGCGGGCACGGTGGTCATCGCCGTCCTCATCGCGATCAGCCTCATCCCGGCCCTGCTGGGGTTCGCGGGCAGCAAGGTGCTCCCCCGCAAGGTCCGCAAGGCCGCCAAGGAGGGCGCGGCGGGCCAGGGCGCGGGCGAGGAGAAGCCCAACGCGGGCACCCGCTGGGCCCGTTTCGTCCTGCGCCGTCCGGTGACGGTGCTGCTGGTGGGCGTGCTCGGCCTCGGCGCCGCCGCGCTCCCCGCGGCCGGCCTGGAGCTCGGCCTGCCCGACGACGGCTCGCAGCCGACCAGCACCACCAAGCGCAAGGCGTACGACCTGATGTCCGACGGCTTCGGCCCGGGCTTCAACGGGCCGCTGATGGTGGTCGTCGACACCAAGGGCAGCGACGACCCCAAGGGCGCCGCCGAGGAGGTCCGCAAGACCATCCACGACGTGGACGGCGTCGCGAGTGTCAGCAAGCCCCAGTTCAACAAGCCCGGTGACGCCGCGACGCTGACGGTGATCTCCAAGTACAAGCCGAGCAGCGTCGACACCGAGCGTGTCGTGGAGCACATCCGGGACGAGGCCACGTCCATCAAGTCCGGGACCGGCGCCGAGATGCTGGTGACCGGGCAGACCGCGATGAACATCGACGTCTCGCAGAAGCTGAACGACGCGCTGCTGCCCTACCTGGGGCTGGTCGTCGGGCTGGCCTTCCTGCTGCTGATGGTGGTCTTCCGGTCGCTGCTGGTGCCGCTCAAGGCGGCCCTCGGCTTCCTGCTGTCCGTCGTGGCGGCGCTGGGCGCGGTCGTCGCGGTCTTCCAGTGGGGCTGGGGCGGGAGCCTGTTCAACGTCGAGGAGCCCGGCCCGATCATGAGCATGATGCCGATCTTCATGATCGGTGTGGTCTTCGGCCTGGCGATGGACTACGAGGTCTTCCTCGTGACCCGGATGCGCGAGGCGTACGTCCACGGCGAGCGGCCGGGGCAGGCCGTGGTCACGGGCTTCCGGCACGGGGCCCGGGTGGTCAGCGCGGCCGCGGTCATCATGATCAGCGTCTTCGCCGGGTTCATCGGCTCGTCCGAGTCGATGGTGAAGATGATCGGTTTCGGCCTCGCCATCGCGGTGTTCTTCGACGCGTTCATCGTCCGAATGGCCATCGTGCCGGCGGTGCTCGCGCTGCTCGGCAAGTCCGCGTGGTGGCTGCCGCGCTGGCTGGACAAGGCGCTGCCGAACGTGGACGTGGAGGGCGAGGGACTGCGCAAGCAGCTCGACCCGGGCGCCGCGGTGCGTGAGGAGCGGGACGCGGTGGACGAGCGGGATCCCGACGCGGATCTGACCCGGGTGTAAGCCCGGCCCCGGTGTTGCGGCGGCCCTTCGCGAGTGCGCGGAGGGCCGCCGTCGTGTGTGCGGTGGGTGTGTGGGGCGGGTGTGTGCGGTGGTTTTCGCGGGTAGAGCGCTCTTGCGAATTGGTTGCAATAACGGGTTACCATCATCGGGCGGATCACCGGATTGGCGGATTCCGCGGATGAAGCGGACACCCCCGGCGTAGAAGCGGAGCCCCGCCATGCATGTCCCCGACGGATTCATCGACGCCCCGGTGTCCGTGGCGACGGGTGTGGTCGCGGCGGCGGCGGTCGCCGTCAGCCTGCGCGGCGCCCGGCGAGAGCTGGGGGAGGCCGGGGGCGCGGGTGGCTCGGGCGGCATGGGCGACTCGGTCGGCTCGGGGGGTGAGCGCACCGCGCCGCTGGCCGGTCTCGTCGCCGCGTTCATCTTCGCCGTACAGATGTTGAACTTCCCGGTCGCGGCCGGGACCAGCGGGCATCTGCTCGGCGGGGCGCTGGCCGCGATACTCGTCGGCCCGTACACGGGCGTGCTGTGCGTCTCCGTGGTGCTGCTCATGCAGGGCGTGCTCTTCGCGGACGGCGGCCTCACCGCGCTCGGCGTCAACATCACGGACATGGCGGTGGTCACCACGGTGGTCGCGTACGCCGTCTTCCGCGGCATCCTGAAGCTCGCGCCCCGACGGCGCAGCTCGGTGACCGTCGCCTCCTTCGCCGCCGCGCTGCTCTCCGTACCGGCCGCGGCCGTCGCCTTCACCGCGATCTACGCGCTCGGCGGCACGACACATGTCTCGCTCGGCAAGGTCTTCACCGCGATGGTCGGCGTCCATGTGCTGATCGGCATCGGCGAGGCCGTGATCACGGCCCTGACAGTCAGCGCGGTGGCGTCCGTACGCCCCGACCTGGTGTACGGCGCACGTGGGCTGACGCGCACCTTGGAGATCCGCGCCGGGGCGGTGGCCGCCCCGGCGACGCCGGGCCTCGCGGCGACGGCGGTGTCGGCGGCCGCGCCGGGCGCGGCGCCGAGCGCGCCCGGGTCGGCGCGGCCCGGAGCGGACGCCGATGACGCGGTGTCGGCCCCCTCGGGCGCGGCCTCCGCGGCGACGGCAGCGTCGGTCGCGGGCGGCGTCGCGGCTCGGGTCTCTGAACGCGACGAGGAGGCGGGCGCCGCGCCGGGTGGCCCGGCGTCGGCGGCTGCCGGTGTGGGGGAGGCCGCCGGGCGGGCGGCGCGATTCAGTGGCGAGGCCGGGGCGCCCGCGGCCGGCCGGGGCACCGGCGGTGAGGTGGGGAGTGCGGCGGCGCCCGGCCTCGGAGCGGCGACCGTACCCGCGACGGCCGCGCCGGGCGTGGGGCCCGGGGCGGAGGCGGACGCGGCCTCCGCGGCGACGGCGCTCGGCACCGCTGCGGAAGCAGGGGTTGCGGCGTCGGGGGGCGTCGCAACCCCGCTGGGCGCCGGGGGCCTGGCCCCGGCGCCAGGCGCGCGGCGGGCGACGCGGCGGGTGTGGGCGGTCGGGGTCGCGGCGGCGCTGCTGTGTGCCGGGGTGGTCAGCTTCTACGCGTCCGCCAGCCCGGACGGCCTGGAGAAGGTCGCCCAGGACAACGGCATCGACAAGAAGACCGAGGACCACGCCACCAAGGACTCCCCGCTCGCCGACTACGGCGTCAAGGACATCACCGACGCCCGGCTCTCCGGCGGCCTGGCCGGGGTGATCGGGGTCGGCGCGACCCTCGCCGTGGGCTCCGGGCTGTTCGTCGTCGTACGGCGCCGCGCCAAGAAGGCCGCCGGGCCCGCCGCCACGTCGCCCGCCGCCATCCCGTCCGCGCACGACTCCGAGACGGTCTGACGTGGGCGCGGGCCACGCCCACAAGCTCTACCGGGAGGGCCGCTCGCCGGTGCACGCCCTGCCCCCGCAATGCAAGATCGCCGCGGTGCTCTGCTTTGTGCTGGTCGTCGTCTCCACCCCGCGCGAGGCCGTGTGGGCCTTCGGGGTGTACGCGGCGGCGCTGGCGGCGGTCGCGGCGGTGGCGCGGATCCCGGCTGGGTATGTGCTGCGGCGGCTGCTGATCGAGATCCCTTTCGTGGCCTTCGCCGTGCTGATGCCGTTCGTCGCGGAAGGCGAGCGCGTGGCGGTGCTCGGGATGGAGCTGAGCCGCCCCGGCCTGTGGGGCGCCTGGAACATTCTGGCCAAGGGCACGCTCGGGGTCGCCGCGTCCGTGCTGCTGGCCTCCACGACCGAGCTGCGCGCCCTGCTGCTGGGGCTCCAGCGGCTGCGGATGCCGTCGCTGCTGGTCCAGATCGCGTCGTTCATGATCCGCTACGGGGACGTCATCACGGACGAGATGCGGCGGATGCGGATCGCCCGCCAGTCGCGCGGCTTCGAGGCGCGCGGGGTGCGCCACTGGGGCGTGCTCGCCAAGTCGGCCGGGGCGCTGTTCATCCGCTCGTACGAGCGCGGCGAGCGGGTCCACCTGGCGATGATCAGCCGGGGCTATGCGGGCGCGATGCCGGTGATCGACGATATGACGGCGACCCGGGCCCAGTGGCTGTCCGCCGCGGCCCTCCCGCTGACCGCGCTGGTGGTCTGCCTGACCGGATGGATGTTGATATGACCGGCTCGTCTCCCGTGGAGGCCACTCCAGAGACCGCCCCGCCCTCCCTCCAGGTGTCCGGCCTGGCCTACGCCTACCCCGACGGCCACCAGGCCCTCTTCGGCGTCGACCTGACCGTCGCCCGCGGCGAGCGCGTCGCGCTGCTCGGGCCCAACGGCGCGGGCAAGACCACCCTGGTCCTGCACCTCAACGGGATCCTGGGTGCGGGCGCGGGGACGGTCACGGTGGCCGGGCTGCCGGTCTCCAAGCGGAATCTGGCCGAGATCCGCCGCCGCGTCGGCATCGTCTTCCAGGACCCCGACGACCAGCTGTTCATGCCGACCGTGCGCGAGGACGTCGCGTTCGGCCCGGCCGCGGCCGGGCTGCGCGGCGCGGAGCTGGAGCAGCGGGTGGTCAAGGCCCTGGAGCGGGTGGGCATGGCGGAGTTCGCCGACCGCCCGCCGCACCACCTCTCCTTCGGGCAGCGGCGGCGCGTGGCGGTCGCGACCGTCCTGGCCATGGAGCCGGAGATCCTGGTGCTGGACGAGCCCTCCTCCAACCTGGACCCCGCCTCGCGCCGCGAACTGGCCGATATCCTGCGCTCCTTGGACGTCACGGTGCTGATGGTCACCCACGACCTGCCGTACGCGCTGGAGCTGTGCCCGCGCTCCGTGGTGCTCAGCGGCGGGGTGATCGCCGCCGACGGCCGTACCCAGGACCTGCTGTGCGACGAGGCCCTGATGCGGGAACATCGACTCGAGTTGCCCTTCGGTTTCGACCCCCGCTCGGTGACGGCCCCGGTCTGAGGTGTCCGGCGGGGGCGATGCACCATGGGGGGAGCACACTTCGCCCTCGGCATGGTGGGAGTACGGATCAGTGGTGGACGTCCAAGGCACGGTGGCGGACGGATTCGAACCGGTCCGGGACGCCTTCGTGGACAACTTCGCCCGGCGTGGCGAGCGCGGTGCGGCCGTGGTGGTGTACCGGGAGGGCCACAAGGTCGTCGACCTGTGGGGTGGCACGAAGGACGTTGACGGTGAGGGCGAGCCGTGGGCCCAGGACACCGCGCAGGTCGTCCGGTCCGTCACCAAGGGCGTCGCCGCCGCCGTACCGCTGCTGCTCCACCAGCGCGGCCAGCTCGACCTGGACGGCCGGGTCGGCACGTACTGGCCGGAGTTCAAGGCGAACGGCAAGGAGCGGGTACTCGTACGGCATCTGCTCAGCCACCGCGCCGGGGTGCCCGTGCTGGACACCCCGCTGGCCCCCGTCCAGGCCATCGACGGCTTCCACGGCCCGCGGGCGGTCGCCGCCCAGCAGCCCGTATGGGAGCCGGGCACCGCCCACGGCTACCACGCGCAGACCTACAGCTGGCTGGTCGGCGAGCTGGTCCGGCGGGTCACCGGGCGGACCATCGGGCGCTGGATAGCCGAGGAGATAGCCCGGCCGCTCGGGCTCGACCTGTGGCTCGGGCTGCCGGACGGGCAGCGCGGCCGCGTCGGCCGGATCGGGCCCGTGGAGGCCCCGCCCGTGCCCGCCGCGCAGGGTCCGCGGCTGCGGCCCAAGCGGTCGGTCGCCGAGGCGTATCAGAACCCCGACTCGCTCACCCGGCGCGCCTTCGGGGCGATCAGCCCGATGCCGGACGAGAACGACCCCGCCTATCTCGCCGCCGAGCTGCCCGCCTCGGGCGGTGTCGCCACCGCCGACGCGCTGGCTCGCTTCTACGCGGCGCTGATCGGCCCGCTGCCCTCGGGCCCACAGTCCTCGGCGCGCCCCCTGCGGTCCGGCGGCCGCCTCTTCGCGCCCGCGACGGTGACCCAGGCCCGTACGGAGGAGTCCGCGGGGCCGGACGAGGTGCTCGTCGTCGGCACCCGCTTCGGGCTCGGCTACATGCTGCACGGCCCGGCCTCTCCGCTTCTCGCCCCCGGCTCCTTCGGCCACCCGGGCCGCGGCGGCTCCCTCGGCTTCGCCGACCCGGAGGCGGGCATCGGCTTCGGCTATGTCACCAACGGGATGCAGCGCGGCGTCACGGCGGACCCGCGGGCGCAGGCGCTGGTGCGGGCGGTGCGGGCGGCTCTCCGGTGACGCGCTACTCCCGGGGGCCCCGGGGGTCCCGGGGGTAGTCGGATCGCGTGGTACCGCGCACCGGCGGTTGCGCGCTCCATGGGCCCTGCTGCGGCCCGTACGACGGTTGGTAGTGCGCCGGGGCCGGTTGGTGGTGCGCCGGGGTCAGGCCGTCCCGGCCAGGGACCGCATGCGGTCGGCGGCGGCTTCCGGAGCCGGAGACGCGCCCGGGCCACCAGTTCCACGTACCGAGCACCGCCATCAAGGCCGGCAGGACGAAGATCCGGATCACCACCGCGTCGAGCAGGATCGCCGCCGCGAGGCCCACTCCGAGCTGCTTGAACTCGACCATGCTCAGCGTGCCGAAGATCGAGAACACGCCGACCATCACGATCGCCGCGCTCGTCACCACGCCCGCCGAGCGCGTGATGCCCTCGCGGACGGCGTCCTTGATGTCCGCGCCGCCGAGCGCGGCTTCCCGGATCCGGCTGACGACGAACACGTGGTAGTCCATCGACAGGCCGAACAGCACCACGAAGAGGAACAGCGGCAGCCAGGAGACGACCGCTCCCGAGCTGTGGAAGTCCAGCAGGTCCTCCGCCCAGGTGTGCTGGAAGACGGACACCAGGACGCCGAAGGAGGCGGCGGCCGAGAGCAGGTTGAGGAAGATCGCGGAGATCGCCACGGCGAGCGAACGGAAGATCACGGCCATCATGCCGAAGGTGAGGAGCAGGACGAAGCCCACCACCCACGGCATGCGCTCCTCCAGATGCCCCGTGAAGTCCACGCCTTGGGCCACCTTGCCGCCCACGGCACCCTCCGCGTCCGGTACGTCGCCCAGAGCCTGTGGCACCCAGCTCCTAAGGACGTCCAGGGACCGCTTCGCGCCATCGCTCTTGGGCTGGTACGGGGTGCCCACGTCCACGGTGTGTACCTTGCGGTCCCCCGACTCCTTGATGGCCGGAGTCTGGTCGTGCGCGAACAGGTCGTTCTCCGCCGTGCGCGCGAGCAGGCCCTTCAGCGCGGCCTTGACCTCCCCCGCCTCGTCCGCGGGGGCCCGCACCGCCACCTGATGCACCGTGCCCTTGCTCGGGAAGGAGGCGGTCAGCCGGTCCATCGACCGTACGACCGGGATATCCCGCGACAGGTCGTCCGAACCGGGCTGCTTCAACTGCATGTCCAGCGCGGGAAGCGCGAGCAGGACCAGCGCGCCCACCGAGACGACGAGCGTGCCCACGGGCTTCACCAGCGCCGGACGCAGCAGCGCGGGCCACAGGCGGGACTCGTTCGACCGCATCGTCAGCCGCCACAGGAACGGCACCCGCGGACGGTCCACCCAGCGGCCCAGCTTGCCGAGAAGCGCGGGAAGCACGGTCAGGGAAGCCAGGACGGCGACGGCCACGACGATGATCGAGCCGGTGGCGAGCGAGGCGAACGTGGCCTCGTTGGCCAGGTAGAGCCCGGCCATCGACACGATGACGGTGGTGCCGGACACCACGACCGTATGCCCTGAGGTCTCCGCCGCGATCTCGATCGCGTCGATGTGGGACCTGCCCTTCTGCCGTTCCTTGCGTTCCCGCTTGAGGTAGAAGAGCGAGTAGTCCACGCCCACTGCCATGCCCATCAGCAAGATGACATTGCTGACCGCGCTGGTCTCCGGCAGAACATGCGAGGCGAGCGTCGAAAGGCCGATCGCGGCCCCCACACACGACAGGGCGAGCACCACGGGCACACCGGCCGCGATGACCGCGCCGAACACGACAAGCAGGATCAGCAGCGTCAGCGGAAGGCTGATGAGTTCCGCCTTCTCGAAGTCCTCGCCCAGCGTCTCCGTCAGGCCCTTGGCCGTCGAACCCGTGCCGACCTGTTCGACCCTGAGGCCCTGATGGGCCTTCTCAACCGCCGCGCTGGCGTCCAGCAGCGGTTGGACACGGGTGTCGGCGTTCTCGGTGTCGCCCTTCATCGTCACGGGGACGAGCAGCGCCTTGCCGTCAGGGGAGGCGACCGGCTCTCCCACGCTCTCCACGCCGGAGAGCGTCTTCATCCGCCTGGCCACATCAGCGGCGGCCCGGCCGGCGGCATTCTTATCCAGCCTGCCGCCGGACTCGGCGGTGATGAGGACGTTCTCCTCGGGCTTCTCGGGGAAGTCCCCCGAGTGCACGATCTTGCCCGCGCGGCCCGACTCCCTGACGCCCGACTCCTCGTCGCTGATCGCGTTGGTACCGGCCGCCCCGCCAAGGAAGAGACACAAGGCGACGAAGGCGATCCACAGACCCATCGCGGACCACGGATGCGTGGCACTCCACCGCGCCATCCGTACCGTTGCCGGTTTCTTGCGCACCTTTGCTTCCTTCCCTCGCTGTCCGAACGGTCCGCGCGGCGCATGGGGGGTCTCCAAGACGGCGGTCCGGTCGCGGGGCGAGCGCCCCGACTTCCCGGGCTACGCTAGAAACCGCAGTTCAGCAGCGGTATGAGGTTTGCCGTCCAGCTGGACGGTGTGCGCCGCAGCCCCGACCCTCCGGTTTTCCGCAGGGCAGACGCCCGCTGTGCGGCCCGACCCCGCGGTCCCGAACCCGCGGTCCTTCGGCTCGGCGCAACCAGTGAACGAACTGGCGCCCGGCGCCTGCCGCGGAGACGATGAAACGCTGAACGGCCAGCGGGCGGTGCTCGGCATCCACCACAAATCCCGAGGGGACCCGGCAACGGCCTGCCGGATCCCCTCGGGCCGAGCCGCCTGATGCGGCACTAACACCGCGCTGGGAGATTCTCCGGAGGACCGGCTCACGACTTGGGGAGCTTCCCTCGCTGGGTGATCACCCACATCCACGCCTCCAGGGTGGCGACGAACTCGCCGAGGTCGGGAGTGGCGTAGGAGGCCCGCTCATGGACGCGCCCAGTACAGATCCTCGGAGTCGTTGGCCTCGCCCCTTCGAGGCGTCGGCGGAGGTCCCGCTCGAACCCCCGCCCGGCTCATTGCTGCACCTAGTCCATCCAGGCCGAGGTCTAGTTGTCCGGGGATTTCTCCCCGGCAAGGAAGCGTGCGAACTTTTCCGCATCCTGCGGCATGGTGTAGACGGTCAGGTCTGAGCGGCCACCGATCTGCAGCCGATGCGGGTGCGGGTGTGCTTGGCGGGGGTGGGTGCGGCTCGCTGCGTTGGGCTTCGCGGGTGCAGGTGCGCTTCGCTGCGCGGTGGCTGCGCTTCGCTTCGCTGTGCCTATGCGCCGTCTCGCGCCATTCGGCTCGCGCGGGTGCGGGTTTCGTCTCGGACCCTCCGGGTCCAAAGCGCCAGCGAGAAGGGGGAAGGGGGGGGCGGCCGGCCCGGTGCCCCGATTCCTTGGCCCGGCGGGTGGCTGGGCTCACGACACGCTCCGCTGCGCTGCGCCGCGACTGCTGCCGCGCGGTGGCCGGTCTGTCAGTCCAGCGGTGCGCGGAGTCGGGGCGTGGGAGTACGACGGACGGGCGAGCTACCGGACGGGATCGGGCCTCCCCCACCCCCTCATGGAAAAACGTTTGATGTAGCGCTTGATGTAGAGCAAGCATTTTTTTGAGAGGGGGTGGAGGGAGGCCCTTAACCGGACCGGCGTCTACCGCTCCGGGGCGACCATCTACCGTTCCCCCGCCCGCCAACCGGTGACGACCCCGTGGGCGGGACGGCTACGATGCCTCTGGCACCCCCTCCCCTTCCCGCTGCTGGCCGCGTTGCGCCGAAGGCGCGAGATGATGCCTGTTTTCGGCGACCGGGCCATGCCGTCCAGCGGCGTTGGCCCGTTCGTCGCGCTCCCGCGTCTCCAGTCGAGCGCACCGCTGGGCTGACCGGTCGGCCACCGCGCGGCAGCAGTCGCGGCGCAGCGCAGCGGAGCCTGTCTGGAGCCCAGCCACCCGCTGGGCCAAGGAATCGGGGCACCAGGTCGGCCGCCTATGCAATCGCGTCGTTGTGGATAGCCGCCTCCAGGCCCCCGACGGACCGCCGACCAGGGGCAGCACCTCTCGCTTCCGGTCTTACGAACCGCCCCCGGTCATGTTGATGAAGGCCACGAACAGTGCGCCGGCAATCCCCACACCCTGGACGGCCTTCGCCCAGCCGGGCATCGGCTCGCCCCTCTTGGACGCCGAACGGGCGGCGAAGAAGGCGATCGCCAACGTGACGACGACGATGGGACCGAGCACCAGGGACAGCCAATCAACTTGCACGGGCGTCATCGCGGATCTCCTTGTTCCACCTCGGTGACTGTCGGCACATCATCCGCGAGCGCCACCGGGACCCCTCCCGGACGTGATGTGCGCGCCTAGGATCCCGACGGGGCCACCAGGCCCGCCTCGTAGGCGAGGATCACCAGCTGCACCCGGTCGCGGGCGTCGAGTTTGGCGAGCAGCCGGGTCAGATAGGTCTTGGCGGTGGCGACGCTGATGCACAGCAGGTCGGCGATCTCGGCGTTGGACAGGCCGCTGCCGACCAGGGTCAGCACCTCGCGCTCCCGCTCGGTGATGCCGCCCAGCTCCGCCCGGCGCGGGGGCGTCGCCGTGGGGCGGGCGGCGAACTCCTTGATCAGTCGGCGGGTGACGCCCGGTGCGATCAGCGCGTCCCCGGCGGCGACGACACGGACCGCGGCGAGGATGTCGTCCAGGGCCATGTCCTTCACCAGAAACCCGGACGCGCCGGCGCGCAGCGCCCCGTAGACGTAATCGTCGTCGTCGAAGGTCGTCAGGACGACCACGCGGGTCGGGCCGGAGCCCGTGGTGATCAGCCGGGTGGCCTCGATGCCGTCCATGCCGGGCATCCGGATGTCCATCACCACGACGTCCGGGGTGAGTTCGCCGGTCAGCCGGACCGCTTCGGCGCCGTCTTCGGCCTCGCCGACGACCTCGAGGTCGGGGATGTCGGTGATGACCATCCGCAGGGCGGCGCGGACGAGGGGCTGGTCGTCGGCCAGTACGACACGGATGGTCATCCGGCTGTGGCCTCTGCTTTCGTCTCGATCGCCGGCGCGGTCGCCGCCGGGAGCGGCAGCCGGGCCGCCACCAGGAAGCCGCCGCCGGCCCTGGGCCCGGCGGTGAAGTCGCCGTGCAACTGGGCGACCCGCTCGCGCATGCCGACCAGTCCGTATCCGAAGCCGTACGCCCCGCCGCCCGTCCCGCGGTCGCTGACCTCGACGGCCAGCTCGTCCTCGCCGTAGTCGACGCTCACCTGGCAGGAGTCGGCCCCCGAGTGCCGTACGACATTGGTCACGGACTCCTGGACGATGCGGAACGCCGCGAGGTCGATGTCCGCGGGCAGCGGGCGGCGCCTGCCCTGCCACCACACCTCGACGCGGACACCGGCGGCCGTGGTCGTCGCGGCGAGCCGCTCGATGTCCGCGAGCCCGGCGGCCGGCCGCAGCGGGGACGGCGCGGGCTCCTGCGCCCGGTCGGCCTCGCGCAGCGCGCCCAGCATCCGCCGCAGCCCGGACAGTGTTTCGCGGCCCGTCTTCTCCACGGTGAGCATCGCCTCGCGGGCCTTGTCCGGCTGGGTTTCGACGACCCGGGCCGCGGCGCCGGCCTGAAGGGCGATGATGCCGATGCTGTGGGCCACCGTGTCATGCATCTCGCGGGCGATCCGCAGCCGTTCGGCGGTGACGGCCTGGGCGGCGGCCTGGGCGTGCAACTCCTCGGTGTGGACCTGGGACTGGCGCACCGAATTGCCGACGAGCCAGCCGATGACCACGGTCAGGGCGATGTACGGCTCGGGGATGACACCACTGTCCTGGATGCCCAGGCCCAACCTCAGGACGACATAGCAGGGCAGCGTGGCCAGCGCCGCCGCGGCGGCGCTGAGCGAGGATCGCCGGGGGCGGGTGGCCGCGACGTAGCAGAGGGCGACGTCCACTCCCAGGTACTGCGCGGGCGGGATCTCGTCCTGGCGCCACGCCAGCGTCGAGGCGACCGTGCCGGCGAGCAGCAGCCCGTACCCCAGCGAAGTCCTGCGGCGCAGCAGCGCACTTCCGGCCAGGACCAGCGCGAAGGCGATGGCGAGCAGCAGCTTGGCGGACAGCGGGTCCAGACCTTGCCGGGGGTAGCTGAGCGAGTACTCCCGCCGCGGGGACATCAGGACGTACTTCACGAGGGGGCCCAACGCCGCCGCGAACCACACCAGCCCCGCCCACAGGCCCGGCGGTATGCGCTTGAGCAGGGGCAGCGGCGGTGAGGCGGACATGGCCAGATCGTAACCACGGGGCTTGGGGCCGGGCATCGGACCACGGCTGTACAACCAGGGTCGACACCCGTGCCCGCGATTGTCAGCGGTGGTCCGACGACGCGCGGGGCCGCTCACCGGCACCGTGGCCCCCGTGATCGAAGTCAACCAACTCACCAAGCGATACGGCGGCACGACGGCCGTCAAGGACCTGACCTTCACCGTGGATCCCGGTCAGGTGACCGGGTTCCTGGGGCCGAACGGCGCGGGCAAGAGCACCACGCTGCGGATGATCCTCGGCCTGCACGAGCCCACCAGCGGCAGCGTCACCGTCGAGGGCCGCCCCTTCGGCTCCCGCCCCCGCGGGCTGCGCCACGTCGGCTCGCTGCTCGACGCGCAGGAGGTGCACGGCGGGCGCAGCGCGGTGGCGCATCTGTCCGCGTTGGCGCGCGGCAATCGCATCCCGCGGCGCCGGGTCGACGAGGTGCTGGAGCAGGTCGGCCTCGACAAGGTCGCCGGGCGCCGCATCGGCGGCTTCTCGCTGGGCATGAAGCAGCGGCTCGGCATTGCGTCCGCGCTGCTCGGGGACGCGCCGGTGCTGCTCTTCGACGAGCCGCTCAACGGCCTGGACCCGGAGGGCGTGAAGTGGGTGCGCGAGCTGTTCCGGGGGCTCGCCGCCGAGGGCCGCACCGTGTTCGTCTCCAGCCATCTGATGTCCGAGATGGAGCACACCGCCGACCAGTTGATCGTCATCGGCCGGGGCGAGCTGATCGCGGCGGAGAGCCTGAAGGAGTTCTCGGCCCGCGGCACCCGGCAGAGTGTGACGGTGGGCACGCCCGACGCCGAGGTCCTGCGGGACCTGCTGACGGCCGAGGGCGCGGCGGTGCGCGCCGAGGGCGACATGCTCACCGTGACCGGGCTGAGCGCGGCCCGGATCAGTGAGATCGCCCTGGTGCACCGCGTCCCGGTGCATCACCTGAGCGCCCGGTCCGCCTCGCTGGAGGAGGCGTTCATGGAGCTCACCGCCGACAGCGTCCAGTACCTCGCGGGGGAGTCCCGATGACCGCGACCGCCGCGCACGCCCATCTCGTAGAGCCCCGGGCCCGGTTCGGCGATCTGGTCGCCGCCGAGTGGATCAAGCTCCGGTCGCTGCGCTCGACCTGGCTCGGATACGGGGCGACCGCCCTGGCCGTCATCGCGTTCAACGTGGGCACCGCCTACGACACCTACCGCTACTGGTCGAAGCAGGACGCGGCGGCGCGGGCCGGCTTCATCCGGGCCGGGATTCCGCTGGACGAGGCCTTCACCACGAACGCCGCCACGGTCATGATGCTCGCGCTCGGTGCCCTCGGTGCCATGGCGATCGTCGGCGAGTACGCCTCGGGCACCATCCGTACGACGTTCGCGGCCGTTCCGGCCCGCCGTTCGGTGATGGCGGCCAAGGCGGTGGTGGTCACGGCGGTCACGGCCGTCTTCGGCACGTTCGTCGCGGTGCTCTCGTTCGCCGCGACCCAGGCGATCCTCGACCAGCGGGGCGCGGGGGTCTCCATCGCCGACCCGGGCGCGCTGCGCGTGGTGGTGGCATCCGCGCTCCTCGCGCCGGTGAGCGCACTCACCGGCCTGGCGCTCGGCACGGTCGTCCGGCAGACCGCGGGCGCCATGATCGCCTCCTTCCTGGTCCTTCTGGTGCTGCCGATGGTTCTCACCGACGGCCGCCACTGGTCGGCGACCGCCTCACACGCCACGGTCCTCCAGGCGTGGCGTCGGCTGGTGGCGGTTGACTACAAGGTGCTGCACTACCCGTGGACCATCGGGGGAGCCTGGACCGTCTACGCGGTGTGGGCGCTCGCTGCGGCCGCGATCACCGTCGGCAGTGTGCACCGACGCGACCAGTGAGCGCACGCGTGACCGGCGCGCGGTGAATGCGCCGTACGCCCCCTGTTGACTCCGCGCGCCGCCGGGCACCCGCACAAGCGGGTTCCAGGGGCCAAGGGTCCCTATGCCACCGCCACTTGCTTCTCCACACTGGAAGGCCTTCCGGCTGGTCGGCGCCCTCGCGGGCCGTGTGGCCGCCGGGGGCAGGGGGGTTCGGGGGAAGCGGGGGAAACCGCGTGGCTCTGCATCGGGGGCGGTCGCTTGCGCGGCCGGAAGAGCGGCTGGAAGAGGGGCGTCGTGCGCCCGGCGCGAAGGTGCCGTACCGGCGGCGCGGGCCGGGCGCCGCGCCGCCGGCCGACCGGCACCGGCTGGCCTGGCGCGACATGGAATGGCAGATGCTCCGCATCCTGCTGATCTTCCGGCTGATGCACGGCATCCAGCTGGCCGTGACCGTGCCCGGCATCGCCGGGCACACCGAGCACCGCGGCCGCGCGCTGACGCTGCTGCTCGCGGTGGTGGCCGAGTCCCTGTGGTTCGCCCAGCACATCTTCCGGAAGCATCGGCGGGTGCTCGCGCGGGACACCGGCGGGGAGCCGGACGCGGCGCGGCCCGCCGGACCGACGGAGCACGGAACGACGGCGCACGGGCCCACGGTGTACGACTCCACCACGGCGGCCGTCGAACTGGGCTCCGCCGTCGTCTTCTTATGGGCCTGTGCCCTGATCGTGGGGCAGAACCGGGCCGCGGACATGGCCCCGCTGCTGGTGCTGACCACCGAGCAGATCTCCGGCGCGGGCGTCGGCTCGGCCCTCGGCCAGCGACTGCGCGTGCTCGTCGGCGGCACGGCCGCCATCGCCGCCTCGTACGCCGCGGTCATCGCCCTGGGCGACCCGTCGGCGCTGGGCCGCTCCGATGTGCTGATCGGGCTCACCGGCTATGTGGCGCTGGCCTATCTCATCCGGCGCGGCGGCATCTTCCTGCTGCAACTGTCCGCCGACCTCGGCGATATGAGCCTCCAGCTGCATGAACAGGAGCAGCGGAAACTGCTCGCCATCGAGCTGCACAACCACCTCGGGCACACCCTCAACGCCTTCCAGCGGGTCGACATCACCGACCCCGGGCAGCTCGACTCGCTGCGCAAGTCCGCGGTGGTGGCCCGGGAGCGGCTGGCCACCTTCATCGCCACCGGGCGGTTCAGCGAGTCGGTGCCGCTGATCGGCATGGTGCACCGACAGGTCGCCCTGGCCACCAACGACCGGCTGACCGTGGAGCCGATCATCCCCGACCGCGTGGTCGAGGCGGCGGCCCGGATCCCGCCGTCGGAGGTGGAGCTGCTGGAGCCCGCCCTGCGGGCGCTGCTGATCAACGTGCCGCGCAGCGCGGGGGTGCATGACGCGGTGCTGCATGTGGATGTGATGCCCGGGCCGGAGGGCGAGGCGGGAGGGGAGGTCGGGGAAGCCGGGGAAGGCGGGGAGGGCGGCGATGTGGTGGAGCTGGTGGTCACCGACCACGGCGCCGGGTTCCCGGCCGAGGTGATGGCGGCCGGGGTCAGCCGGATGAGGTCGCTCGCCGTCCACGAGCGGCTGCTGCGGGAGCGGGGCGGGGCGCTGCGAGTGCGGTCGGTCAGCGGGCTCACGCAGGTGACGCTCACCCTCCCGATCGCGTCGGCCGCCCGGAAGAAGGCATAGCGCACATGTCGAGCCAGTCGAACAAGGGGGATCCGTATGGCGTTGGAAGCGGAACGGGACGATCGGCAGCCGCTCCAGGTGGCGGTGGTCGAGGACCACGAGATGACCAGACGCGGCCTGGTGGACGCGCTGAACGACGACCCGCGGCTCACCGTCGTCAGCGAGGTCGACTCGGTCAGGAAACTGCGCATCAGCGGCGCGGAGTACGACGTGTGCGTGGCCGACCTGATGGGCGTGGCGACGGCCGAGGAGTTCGCCGAGCTGGTGCGCCGCTCCGACGTGGTGGTGTGCACCGCGGCCGAGCAGTGGCGCCAGCGGGTGGCCCCCTGGGTATGCGGGGCGAAGGCGGTGTTCGGCAAGACCGTGGGGCCCGCCGTGCTGGCCAACGCGGTCTGGGACGCCCGTCACCACCCGTACTGGCTCAAGCCCCACCTGGCCTCCGCCCTGGAGACGGCGGTGCGCGAGTGCGGGCTGACCCTCCCGCCGTACCTCGCCGAGGTGCTGGTCCAGACGGCGCGGGGCGGACGCGTGCCGTGGATCCTGGAGGAGCTGGGCGTCGAGGAGGACCAGTACCGCAAAGACCTGTCCGACTTCCGGCAGCAGTGCGTCCAGGCCGGCCTCGGCCAGCTCACCCTGCTGGACGCCCTGTACATGGCCGCGTCGGCCGAACAGGCGCCGCCCCGCGAGCCCGTGGTGTTCTCCGACTGGGCGGCCGGCTTGAGTGATGGCCAGGTCCGGGTGCTGGAGTGGTACGCGGACGGCTACTCGTACGAGGAGACCGCGGCCGCGCTGAATGTGAAGGTCTCGACGGTCAAGACGCAGATCGACCGGGCGATGACGGCGTGCGGGATCAGCTCGAAGCCCGCCGACATCCGGATGATGTTCGCGATGTACGTGTGCTCCCGGCACACCAACCCCGACTTACTGCTGCGCAGGCTCAACGCGCTGGGCGCGCACCCGCCCCGGAAGCTCACGGCGGAGAGATGACCGGGCGGCGACCGGGCGGCGCGTCGGATTCCGTCCTATCCGAGCCGGGCCTTGTCGTATCGGAGGACGACACGGGCAGGCGCGATTGCCCGCCCGCCCGGGGGACGAAGAGTGACAGGCACAGCGAGGAGCATCGAGGCAGGCCCCCGCGGGGTGCGGGGGTTCGGGGAGCCGGGGGGAGACACGCATGTCCGACGAGAAGGCCGTCCGAGGGACGCGGAGCAGGGCGCCGGGCGGGGTGACAGGTGGGGTGACAGGTGGGGTGACAGGCGGGGCCGCGGTCGGGGCGCCGGTCGGGGCGGCGCAGGGTGACCGGCTGCTGGAGACCGCCGACCGGATGCTCCGCCGGATCATCCGGCTCGTCGAGCTCGGCGACCGGGTCGACGACGCCAGGAGCGGCCTCAGCGCCAAGCGGGTGCCGCTCCACCCGGTCCTCGGCTACTCCGACGTGGTGGCTTTCCTGGTGCGCAACCGCGCCGCGGTGCCGGAGGCGGCGGGGGGAGCGGTGCTCCGGCGCCGCAGGGGCCGCGAATACCTCGTGCAGACCTTCTACCTGGACGCCGA
Source organism: Streptomyces sp. LZ34 (assembly GCF_053890475.1). Taxonomy (NCBI): domain Bacteria; kingdom Bacillati; phylum Actinomycetota; class Actinomycetes; order Kitasatosporales; family Streptomycetaceae; genus Streptomyces; species Streptomyces sp. LZ34. Next base: position 5,272,009 of record NZ_CM132680.1, on the reverse strand, counting down.
CGGCGCCCCGCTGCGCGGCACCGGGGCGGCCGACGTCCCGGTCTGGGTCTGCCGGGCCCAGCGGCTCGACGAGGAGCTGGCCGCCGCCTTCGGCGACACGGACCTGATCGTCTTCGAGGGAGAGGCGTGACCGTGCTGAGTCTGCTGACGACCGTCCTTCTCGGGCTCGGCGGGCTGGGCGCCATCGCGGTGGTGTACGTGGTGATCGTGACCATCGAGTACCTCGCCGACTGGTTCCGCGCCCGCAGCGAGCGGTTACAGCTCGACACCGACCTGCGGTGCGTCACGGTCGCGGAGTCCATCCGCGACGGCAAGGTCAGCTACATCCAGGGAGTCTTCGACACCTCGCGCGAACAGTTCGTGGAGAGCCGCCGGGTCAAGGGCGAACGGGCCGACGAGCGGGTGCGCGGCGCCCACCGGACCCACCAGGTCGCCGTCTGGGGCTGACCGCCGACCGACCGCCGACCGACCGCCGACGACCGCGGACGCCTGCCGACGCCCGCCGTCCACGCGGCGAGAGGAGGACCGCAGTGAAGAGGAACATCAGGCCCGAGAGCCACCCCGTACGGCCCGGCGGAGCGGCGCCGCGCACCGCCTTCGCCGTCACCGGCATCCCCGGCGGCACCGACGAGGTCGAGGCGGCCCTGCTGCGCAGCCGCCTGATCGCCGCCGTGGACGCCTTCGGCGGCCGCCACGGGCCGGAGCCGCTCACCGTCACCATCACCAACCGGCCCGCGGACCGGCCACCCGCGAGGGCGGAGACGGAGGTGGCGGACAGCCCGTCGGTGGCGGAGCGGGCCGAGCACTTCACCGCCGCCGCCCCGCTGTACACCTTCGACCGGCTGGTGCTCCCCGACCGGACCAGGGAGCAACTGCTGCGCGCGATCCATATCGTGGAGCGGCGCCGGACCCTGTTCGAGGAGTGGGGGCTGCGGACCATCCAGCCGCACCCCAGCTCGGCGGTCAACCTCGAAGGCCCGCCCGGCACCGGCAAGACGATGGCCGCCCACGCCATAGCGGACCGGCTGGGCCGCCCGCTGATCGCCGCCCGGGCCTCACAGCTGGAGAGCAAGTACCACGGGGAGGGGCCCAAGAACCTGGACGCGCTCTTCCACGCCGCCAGGACCCAGGGCGCGGTGCTCTTCGTCGACGAGGCGGACGGGCTGATGTCCGCCCGCTTCGAGACCACCAGCCACGGCTCCGAGTACGCGGTGAACGCCATGCGCAGTGAACTGCTCACCGCACTCGACCGGTTCGAGGGGCTGGCGGTGTTCGCCACCAACCTGGTGTCCAGCTACGACACCGCCTTCGACAGCCGCGTCTGGCATGTCCGCTTCCCGGTCCCCGACGAGGCGGCCCGCGCCGAGATCTGGCGCCGTCACCTGCCCGAGACGCTGCCCCTGGCCGCCGGCGTCTCCCCGCAGGTCCTCGCCGGGGTCGCCGACGTCACCGGGCGGGACATCCGCCGCGCGGTGATCGACGCGGCGGCGGAGGCGCTGCTGACGGGGCGGGGCCGGGTCGGCCAGGCGGATCTGCTGGCCGCGGTGGAACGGGTCAAGGCGAGCCGTCCCCAGCGCCCGGCGTCCGTTCAGCCCCTGGAGACACCCCCGGCGCCACCGGGACGACTGCACCCGCCCCCGACCGGGCAGTGACCATGACGACGCCCCGCAACCGCGGGGCGCGTCACGGGTGCTGGCCCGGTGTCGGAAGGAGCACAAGGTGCGGCGGTTCGAGGGCTATGCGGTCGTACTCACCGGCGCGGGCCGCGGCATCGGCGAGGTCACCGCCCGCCGCTTCGCCGCCGAGGGCGCCCGGGTGCTGATCACCGACCTCGACGGCGAGCGGGCCGCGAAGGCGGCCGCGGCGATACGGGCCGACGGCGCCGAGGCCGAGTCGCTGGCCTGCGACGTCGCCGACCGTACGGCGGTGGAGGCCGCCGTCGCGCACGCCGTGGAGCGCTTCGGCGCGCTCGACGTACTCGTCAACAACGCCCTGTCCTGCACCCCCGACACCCCGCTCTTCGAGGACCAGCCGGACGACGGGTGGCACCAGGACCTCGACATCACCCTGACCGGCGCCTTCCGCTGCGCCCGCGCCGCGCTGCCCCACCTGGCCGCGGCGGGCGGCCGGGGCGCCATCGTCAACGTCGGCTCGGTCAACGGCGAGCAGGACTTCGGCAACCACGCCTACAGCGCCGCCAAGGCGGGCCTGGCCAGCCTCACCCGCACCCTCGCGGGGCACGCCGCCCGCCGTGGCGTCCGCGTCAACCTCGTCGCCCCCGGCACCATCCGCACCCCCAACTGGGACGGCAGGGAAGACGCCCTCGACCGCGCCGCCCGCGTCTACCCCCTGGGTCGCGTCGGCGAACCCGCCGACATCGCCGCCGCCATCACCTTCCTGGCCTCCACCGACGCCGCCTGGATCACGGGCGTCACCCTCCCCGTGGACGGCGGCCTGCTGATGAGCAACCTGGGCCTGCGGGCCGCCTTCGCGGGCGAGTGACCGGCCACCTCGAGGCCGACGGGTCCTCCCCGGTTATGGGGATACACCCAGCGACGCGAAGTCGTAACTGCCCGAATACGCATTGGTCGTATAGACATTGGTCAGCCGGGTGCCGCGCCAGCTGTAGCCCTTTTGGAAGAGCAGGGGGACATAGCCGGCGGTGTCGGAGACCTTCTTGTTGATCTGCGCGTAGGTCTCCCCGGCCTTCTGGGGGTCCTGCTCGGCGATCGCCTTGTCGAAGAGGCCGTTGATGGATTTGTCATCCACCTGGGCGAAATTGAAATTGCCGGAGGGCACGATGAAGCGGCCGTCGGCCAGGGGCTGCAGAAATCCCTGGCCGGTGGGGAAGTCGGGGAGCCACCGCCCGAGGATGATGCCGTAGCCCTTCTTCTTGACGGTCGAGGGCGAGCCCACGGCCGTGTAGTAGTTGCTGAGTTCGATCTGCTCGATGGTGATCGTGATCCCGATGGACGACAGCGAGGACTTCAGCGCCTCAGCGGCGGAGATGTCGTCGGACCGGCCGGCGCGCACCACGAGGGTGGTCCGGAAGCCGTTGGGCTTGCCGCAGGCAGCCAGTTCCTTTTTCGCCTTGAGGACATCCGCCTTTCCGCCGTTCGCGAGGACGTCGTACGGGTCGTCGGTGGGGTCCGCTCCCTCGATGCCCGGTGGGAGCATGTTCGTGGCGATCTCACCGCCGCTGACGGGGCCGCCGAGGGCCGTCTGCACGGACCGCCGGTCCGTCCCGTAGACGATTGCCTTGCGGCAGTGGATGTTGTTCAGCGGTTTGACGGTCCGCGGCAGGGCCAGATAGCGGAGGCCCAGGGTGTACGGGTCGTCCAGCTGGGCCTTGAGCTGGCTGGCCTGGGCCTTGGCGCTGGCCTCTTTGGAAAGCGTGGTCGGGTCGAGGTCCACGTCGTAGGCGCCCCCGAGGAGCTGCTGGCCTCTGGCCGTGTCGTCCGGGACGATGTCGACCGTGATCCGGTCGGGCAGGGCGGCGCGGACCGGGTCGGAACTCTGGTTCCATTCCGTGTTGCGGACCAGCGCCAGCGACTTCCCCGGCGTATACGAGTCGAATTTGTACGGCCCGGAGGAGAACGGACGCTCGGTGTACTTGGCCTTGGTGTCCTTCGCGCTCGGCACGGGCGAGCCGGCCGGCATCGCCAGCATCTGCTCGAAGTCGCCGTTCGGCTCGGCCAGATGAAAGACGATGGTCTTGTCGTCGGGGGTGTCGACGGATTTCAGGCCCAGCTTGTCGTCCTTGTAGGGGCCCTTGTACGTTCCGCCGGGGTCGAGGACCTGTTTGAGGTAGGTCGGGCCGCCGGAGATGACATCGGGGGCCCAGGCCCGCTCGATGCCGTATTTGACGTCCTCGGAGGTGATGGGCGAGCCGTCCTCCCAGGTGATCCCGTCACGCAGGGTGTAGGTGTACGTCTTGCCGTTCTCGCTCACCTTGGCCCTGCTCGCCGCGAGGTCCGGGAGCAGTTCGGAGCCGTCCTCGCCGGGCCTGGGGGCGTAGGTGACCAGCTGACGGGTGAAGTAGCGGGAGAAGTTCCACGCGAAGCCGTAATAGCTGCGCTGCGGATCCCAGGAGTCGGCGTCGCTCCTGCCGACGAACTTCAGCGTGCCGCCCCTGGTCTTCGACGCGTTCACGACGCCCTTGGTGGCGTCGCCGGGGCCGGGGGCGGGGGCCTTCTTCGTCGGGGTGCTCTTCGCCGTCGGCGACGGCTTCGCCACGGGCTTCTTGGGGGAGTCGTCCTCCATCCAGTTGTTCACCAGAGGGATGCCGGCGGCCAGCAGGCCGGCGGCGACCGCCACCGCCACCGCGGAGCGCACCAGGAGCCGGCGGTTGCCCGGCCCGCCGCTGCCGGGTGCCGGGGCGTATGCCGGGGGCCAGGCGGGCGGCGGGGGCGGCGCGTACGGCGGCGGGGGAGGGGTGGCGCCGGGCGCGTACGGCGGGGCCGGGGGGCCGAAGACGGGCATGACGGGCGCCGCGTTGCGCGCCAGGGCGAGGCCGCCCGCCGTGCCGCCGTGGTCGCGCTTGTGCGGCAGCGGCCGCCCCTTCGCGCCCAGCGCGGCGTACACCTGCGCGTAGACGGTGTCCAGGTCGAGCAACTCCGGCCCGCCCGGCACCCCTTCGTTCAGCAGCCTGAGCAGCTCGCCGGTGAACGCCGTGTGGGGTCCGCCGGGCGGGTGGAGCGCGAAGCTGTTGTCGGGGACGGAGGCCAGCAGACAGGCGCCCTCGATCTCCGCGCGGTCGACCACCGCCTCGATCCCGTCCACGAAGCCGGGCGTCTCAGCGCTGAGGCAGCAGTCGAGCAGCATCACCCGCCGGTTCGCCCGCCCGTCGTGCACGAGGTCGCGCAGGGTGCCGTACGGCAGTCCCGTATAGGACCGCTGCCGCAGCGACCCGGTGAGACCGAGGACCAGCTCACCGCGGCGCGGCTCGACCAGGCAGTGGCCGGCGAAGTACACCAGCAGGGTGTCGGTGGCCTCCTCGGCCGCGGCCCGGACGGCGTCCAGGACCTCGACCGCGGCCTGGGGGTCCTCGATCACCGTGCAGTGTTCGGGGGCGAGCCCCCAGGAATGCGGGGAGCACAGGGCGGCGGCGAGCGCGCGGAGGTTGTTCGCCACCGCCGGGAGCGGCTCCATGTGGTCGTAGCGGCCGGTGCCGATGAGCACCGCCCGTGAAGTGGCCGCGTCGGGCAGGACCGTCACCGCTGCCGCCCCTCTTTCGCACCGGCGGGCGCGGCGATGAGCCGCCTCTGCCCCTGCCCAGCACCGCTCGCCTCAACGCCGATACGCAACGGGCCCCCTTTGAGTGACGACGGTCTCATATTCTGCACTACTCAAGGGCAGCCGGGACGGCCCGAGCGGCGTGCACCGTCAGTAGTCCTTGAGGGGATAGGAGTTGGCGATGTCCAGGTCCGACCGGAGATCGGCGGCGAACTCCTCCCCCTCCACCTCGCCGAGGTCCATCGCCTCCCGGGCGTCCATCACGGCCTTGTTGGTCAGCGCGAGCTCCTGGTTGGCGGTCACGTACCCGCGCAGCTCCCGCTCGTACGCCGCGAAGGCGGCCTCGTGGTCGCCGTCGGCGGCCTTGAGCTCGCCCGCCAGGACGTACGCGCCGACCAGGGCCATGCTGGTGCCCTGGCCGGACATGGGCGAGCCGCAGTAGCCCGCGTCGCCGAGCAGCGCCACCCGGCCGCGGGACCAGGAGTCCATGCGGATCTGGGCCATGGAGTCGAAGAGGAAGTCCGGGGCGCCCCACATGTGCTCCAGCAGCCGGGGCATCTCCCAGCGGGCCTTGGCGAACTCCCGGGCGACCAGGCGCTTCTGCGCGCGCGGGTCGCGGGAGTGGGACTCGGCCGGCGGCTCGTCCCAGTCGAAGCCGACGTAGACGCGGACCTCCTGGTTGTCGCGGACGCTCATCACCATCCCGCCCCACAGCTTGCCGTCCATCCGGTAGATGACCTGCCAGCGGTCGAGGCCGAGGTAGTTGGGCGCCGTCCACACGGCCAGCGAGGTGCCGAGGTGGTGCAGATAGTCCTCCTCGGGCCCGAAGGCCAGCCGCCGGGTGTCGGAGTGCAGCCCGTCGGCGCCGACGACCAGGTCGAAGCCGCGCTTCGTACCGTCGCGGAAGACCACCCGCACCTCGTCCGCGTCCTGTTCCAGCCGGTCGATGGAGTCGCCGAAGACGTACTCGATCCCGGCTCCGCCCGCGTCGGCGACGATCGCGGCGAGGTCGTCGCGCAGGATCTCCACGTCGGGGCTGTCGAGGTCGCCGCCGCTGACGGTGCGCTCGGTGGTGCGGTACAGCTCCCGGCCCGCGTCGTCGACCACCGACATCCCCCGCAGGGCGGTGCTGAGCCCGCGGATCCGGTCGAGTACGCCCATGCGCTCGGCCACCTCCAGCGCGGGGCCGCGGACATCGATCGCGTGTCCGCCGGGGCGCGGTCCGGCGGCCTGCTCGACGACCGTGACGTCGTATCCGTACCGGTCCAGCCAGTAGGCGAGCGTGGGCCCGCCGATGCCGGCCCCCGATATCAGAACGCTCTGCTGACGCTTCTTCTGACGCATGGTGGCTCCCCATCGGTGCATCGAGTGGTTGGTCGGACAACCCGATGCTGGTCCGGGCCGCCGACGCGCCACCGACGCGGAGCCGACACCCGCACGCCAACGCCGACGCGGCGCCGACACGGCCCTTGAGGCCGCGCCGACGCCGCGTCGTTCATGCGTCAGTCGGTCATGCGTCAGTCGTTCGTCGGACGGTGCCGCCCGGGTCAGCCCGCGCGCAGCACCGAGGCCACGATCGGCCCCGCCGAGTCACCGCCGTGGCCGCCCTGCGGGACCACGGCCGCCGCCGCGAGGTCGCCGCTGTAGGCGGTGAACCAGCCGTTGGGCTGCTTCTGCCCGTCGACCTCCGCCGAGCCGGTCTTCGCGCCGAAGTCACCGCTCATCCCGGACATCGCCTGGGCGGCGGTCCCCGCGGTGGCGGTCAGCTTCATCAGGCTCTTCAGCTGCTGCCGGGTGCTCGGCTTCATGGCGCGGGCGGCCTTGGCCAGGGTCCGGCCGTCCAGGGAGGGGGAGACCAGGTAGGGCTGGCGGAAGACGCCGCTGGAGACGGTCGCCGAGACCGACGCCATGTTGAGCGGGTTCATCCGCACCCCGCCCTGCCCGATCAGCGACGCGCCCTTGGAGGCGGCGGACTGCACCGGCACCGCGCCGTCGAAGGAGGCGATGCCGGTCTGCCAGTTCAGCCCGATGCCGAAGACGTCCCGGGCCTCCTTGGTGAGGTCGTCGTCGGCCAGCTTGGGCGCCTGGCTGATGAAGGCCGTGTTGCAGGAGCGGGCGAAGCTCTGCTCGAACCTGCCGCCCTTGATCTCGAACTTGTCGTCGTTCTGGAACTTCCAGCCGCCGTACGAGAAGTACTTCGGGCACGGGTGCGGCTTGCCGTAGCCCGCCAGGCCCTTGTCGATGAGCAGCGCCGAGGTGATGACCTTCATGGTCGAGCCCGGCGCGTACGACCCCTGGAAGGCGGTGTTGAACCCCTGGGCCGGGGAGTTGGCGACCGCGAGGACCTCGCCGGTGCTGGGCTTGACCGCCACCACCGCCGCCTTGGACCGCTTGCTGACCGCCTGCTCGGCCGTGGCCTGGAGCTTGGCGTCGATCGTCGTGTGGAGCGTGCCGGGCTTGCCCTTGGAGAGCACCTTCAGCGTCTCGTCGGGGGACTTGGAGCCCTTGGCGCGGGAGATCCACGTCTCCACGCCCGCCGTGCCGCCCGCCTTCTTGCCGTACCGCTCCCGCAGGCCGTCCAGGATCGCCTTCAGCGTCGGGTGGTCGGCGGCGCGCAGCTCCGCGCCGTCGCGGTCGACGGCCTTGACCGGGGGCGTGTCGGCCGGGCCCGTCTTGAGGGCGTCCCCGGCCTGGAGCTTCGGGTGCACGACCGACGGCTTCCAGTCGACGACCGCCGCTCCGCTGGTCTTGTCGCGGGTGACGGTCAGCGAGGATTCATACGTCCAGGGGACCTGCCGCCCGCCGTAGGAGATCTGCGCGTTGACCGTGAACGGCACCGTCCGGCCGGTCCGCTGCCCCGCCGCCAGCGTCACCTTGCCGATGTGGGCCTTGTCACGGTAGGCGGTGAGCGCGGTGGTGGCGGTCTTGTCGTCGTCCGTCAGGCCGGCGGCCTTCGCGGTCTGCCCCGCGGACCAGGCGGCCAGGAAGTCCCGGGCCGTGGCCTTGACCTCGGCCGCGCTGGGCGGGCCGGTCTTCACCTTCTTGACCACGGGCTTGTCGTCGCTCGCCCCGGTGTCCGCGCCGTCCTTCGAACCGGTCGAGCTGTCCTGTCCGCCACCGCAACCGGCGACCCCGACCATGGCGGCGAACACCGCACCGATGACCGCGGCTCTCGCGCCACTCCGCATTGCAGAACCCCCACAGTCCCTCGAAGGCCTCCACCGTTCGATGGAGGTCGTGGTCCGGGCACTCTACCGGCATCGAGCGCGGCGGCCTTGCGCCCTGCGGGGCCGTCAGATCCAGGTGTCGAGCCAGATCCGGGCCCGCCATTGGTCTATCGGCAGGGTCTGACCTGTGTAGAGGGGGAAGAAGTAAATGAAGTTCCAGATGATGAGCAGCACGAGCACTCCCGCGCCGACCGTGCCCACCACCCGCCGGTTGTCCGAGGCCCCCGGCGGCCCCACGATGGCGCCGACCATCATCGCCACCGCCAGACACAGGAACGGCACGAAGACCACGGCGTAGAAGGAGAAGATCGTGCGCTCCTGGTACAGGAACCACGGCAGATAGCCCGCCGCCAGGCCGCACAGGATCGCGCCCGCCCGCCAGTCCCGCCGCAGCGCCCACCGGAACAGCAGATACACCACCGCGAAGCAGGCCGCCCACCACAGCAGCGGGGTGCCCAGCGCCAGCACCTCGCGGGCGCACTTCTCGGTCGCGTCCTTGGGGCAGCCGGCCTCGCCGGGGGACGGGGACTCGTAGAAGTAGGAGACCGGGCGGGACTGGACCAGCCAGCTCCACGGATTGGACTGGTACGGGTGCGGGTCGTCCAGCTTCACATGGAACTTGTAGACCTCGCTCTCGTAGTGCCACAGGCTGCGCAGCGGGTTCAGCCAGGCCCAGAGCCCGTGGTCGCTGTAGCCGCCGCCCCCCTGCGCCTTCGGGGTCTCGGCCCAGTGCCGGAAGTAGCCGCTGTGGGTCCAGCCGGTCCGGTCGCTGTAGCGGCCGGTGGTGGTGAACCAGCCCCACCAACTGGCGAGATAGGTGACCAGCGCCACAGGCACGGTCGTGAGGAAGGCCCACAGGGTGTCGCGGCGCAGCACCGCGCGGAAGGGGCGGCGCGCGCCGGCCGTGCGGCGGGCGCCCATGTCCCACAGGACCGTCATCACACCGAAGGCCGCCAGCACGTACAGGCCGTTCCACTTGGTGCCGGCCGCCAGGCCCAGGCACACCCCGGCCGCGATCCGCCACGGCCGCACACCGAGCTTCAGCCGCGCCGCGATCTCCGCGTCGGGGCGGGCGGTGCCGTCCGGGCCGACCGGCAGGGCGGCGGCGAGCCGCGCCCGCGCCTGGTCCCGGTCGATCAGCAGGCACCCGAAGGCGGCCAGGACGAAGAACATGACGACGAGGTCGAGCAGCGCGGTGCGGCTCATCACATAGTGCAGGCCGTCCACGGCCAGCAGCAGGCCCGCCAGACAGCCCAGGAAGGTGGACCGGAACAGCCGCCGCCCGATCCGGCACAGCATGAGCACCGACACCGTGCCGAGCAGGGCGACCATGAACCGCCAGCCGAAGGGGGTCAGGCCGAAGAGCTGCTCGCCGACCGCGAGGACCCACTTGCCCACCGGCGGGTGGACGACATACCCGGCGGCGTCGCTCAGCGGGATCTGCTGGGGATCCCCGATGATCTTGGCGTTGGCGTTCTTCGGCCAGGTGCCCTCGTAGCCGAGCCGGAGCAGTGCCCAGGCGTCCTTGGCGTAGTACGTCTCGTCGAATATGACCTTGCCGGGGCGGTCAAGACGCCAGAAGCGGAGCAGCCCGGCGAACAGCGCGACCAGCAGCGGCCCGCCCCAGCCGGTCCAGCGGGCGATCCGCGACGCCGCCGGCGGAGCCGCGCCCAGCGCCTCCCACAGCCGGGTCCCCGGCTGTGGGTAGGGGGGCACCAGCCGCTCCCGTACGTCGGACCGCGGCCGGCCCGCGTATCCGAAGCGGCGCAGCCGCCGCTGCCAGGCGGGCGGATGCTGGCCGGCGGCTCGGCCCGGCTGGGCGTGGGTCGCGGTGTCACTCGTCACCCGGCCCATCGTAGGGAAGCGGACTATGAGAGTGGCGAGCCAAGTCGTCCGGCTGGGGATCAGAGGCCGTCCGTCGGGGTTTCCGGGGACCGCCCGTCGGGGTTTCGGGGGCCGCCCGCCGGGCTGCGAGGATGGATCGCGTGACAGGAACGCTGGTACTGGCAGGGACCCCCATCGGCGACACGCGGGACGCGCCCCCGCGGCTGGTCGCCGAGCTCGCGGCCGCCGACGTGGTGGCCGCCGAGGACACCCGGCGGCTGCGCCGCCTCACCCAGGCGCTGGACGTGCAGCCGCGCGGCCGGGTGGTGTCCTACTTCGAGGGCAACGAGTCGGCCCGTACGCCCGAGCTGGTGGAGGCGCTGGCCGGTGGCGCGCGGGTGCTGCTGGTCACCGACGCGGGCATGCCGTCCGTCTCCGACCCCGGCTTCCGCCTGGTCGCCGCGGCCGTCGAGCGGGGGATCACGGTCACCGCGGTGCCCGGGCCGTCGGCCGTGCTCACCGCGCTCGCGCTCTCCGGGCTGCCGGTGGACCGCTTCTGCTTCGAGGGCTTTCTGCCGCGCAAGGCGGGCGAGCGGCTGGGGCGGCTGCGCGAGGTCGCGGCCGAGCGCCGCACGCTGGTGTACTTCGAGGCGCCGCACCGCCTGGACGACACGCTGGCCGCCATGGCCGAGGTGTTCGGCGCGGACCGGCGGGCCGCCGTGTGCCGCGAGCTGACCAAGACCTACGAGGAGATCAGGCGCGGCCCCCTGAAGGAGCTGGCGGCCTGGGCGGCCGAGGGCGTACGGGGCGAGATCACGGTGGTGGTCGAGGGCGCCGCCGAGCCGGAGCCCGGCGCCGCCGACCCGGCCGAGCTGGCCCGCCGGGTCGCGGTCCGCGAGGAGGCCGGGGAGCGCCGCAAGGAGGCCATCGCGGCGGTCGCACAGGAGGCGGGGCTGCCCAAGAGGGATGTGTTCGACGCCGTCGTGGCGGCAAAGAACGCGGCACGAACCGAGCCACGCGAAGGTAAAGGGAAAGGCTGAAAAGCAAAGGTTAGGCCGGGTGGTGGGGGCGTTGAGGCATCCGGCCGCCAAATCTCCCTCAAGAGGTGGAAGGGCAGCTGCACTCCGGGCCGGTAAAGGCGTCCACTGGAGGTGGGACGTCCAGTCCCGGAAGACTTGTCCTGCGGACAAGAGGAGTTGCCATGAGCGAAATTGCGGGTACCCCGAGCGGCGTTCGCCCGATAGCCCACACCACCACCGACGCGACGGACGGGGAGGTCGCCCACGAGGCGTACGCCTTCGCGTGCATGAAGTGCGGGCACGGCTGGGAGCAGTCGTACGACATCGAGCACCACGTGGACGCCGAGGGGAGGGCGTTTGTCATCTACTTCACCGACGGCATGCGCGTACGGTCCCCGCTGACCAGCCCCAACTGCCACAACTGCGGCGCCGACCTCGTGCGCATCATGAGGTCCGGTCAGGTGTCGACGGCTCTGCGGAGCCTGGGCACGGAGCCCCGGCGGCGCACCCGGCGGGCGGACGCGGAGACGCCCGACGCCACACCGGCGCCGCGGGGGCGGCGCGGTCACCACTGGCATCTGTCGGATCTGCTGCACCCGTTCCAGAGCCGGAAGTGAACCACCGGTGGTGAACCGCCGGAAGTGAACCACCGGATGTGAGTCCGGCCACACGCACATGAGCCGGGCCGTATCCGAATGAGCGCCATGAGTGCGATTCTCCGCATTTCGCCAACAAATAGAATCGCGCTCATGGCGCAGTCACAAAACAAAAAGGACCTGCCTCCGCCGCTCCCCGAGCCGCTGCGGGTCCCGGTCGCCGATTCGCATACCCACCTGGACATGCAGTCGGGCACGGTCGAAGAGGCCCTCGCCAAGGCCGCCTCGGTCGGCGTGACCACCCTCATCCAGGTGGGCTGCGACCTCGCCGGGTCGCGCTGGGCGGCGAAGACGGCCGAAGCCCACGAGAACATCTGGGCCACCGTGGCCCTGCACCCCAACGAGGCGCCGCGCATCGTCCACGGCGACCCTGATGGCTGGTCCCGGCAGGGCGCGCGCGAGCCCGGCGGCGAGGCGGCCCTGGACGCCGCCCTGGAGGAGATAGCGGCCCTCGCCGCACTTCCGCAGGTGCGGGGCGTCGGCGAGACCGGCCTCGACTACTTCCGCACCGGCCCCGAGGGCATCGCCGCCCAGGAACGGTCCTTCCGCGGCCATATCGCCATCGCCAAGCAACACGGCAAGGCGCTGGTCATCCACGACCGGGAGGCGCATTCGGACGTGCTGCGGGTGCTCGCCGAGGAGGGCGCGCCCGAGACCGTCGTCTTCCACTGCTACTCCGGCGACGCCGCCATGGCGGAGATCTGCGCGGAGCGCGGCTACCACATGTCCTTCGCGGGCAACATCACCTTCAAGAACGCGACCCCGCTGCGCGAGGCCCTCGCCGTCGCCCCGCTCGACCTGCTGCTCGTCGAGACCGACGCGCCCTTCCTCACCCCGGCCCCGTACCGCGGACGGCCTAACGCCCCGTACCTCATTCCGCTCACCCTGCGGGCCATGGCGGAGGTCAAAGGCGTCCCCGAGGACACCCTCGCGGCCGCCGTCGCGGCCAATACCGCGCGGGTTTTCGGCTGTCGCGCGCCGGTTTCCGGCGCCGGCGAGCCAGGGGAAGGGCACCACTCACAGTAGTCATACCACTTTGGAGAGTTGTCGCGGCTCCGCTACAGTCCCGGGACTCGTGCCCTGATCAGTGGACTTGTGGAGTGTTGCCGGAGTGTTCTCGTGAGCCGTACGCAAGGCGGCCGCCGTGTCGCGGGCAGTCACCGCGACGCGGGCGGCCGGGCCGCCGCCCGCCGGGCCGCGCGCCGCAGTCAGCGCGCCGCCGCCCGGCCCGAGCAGCTGCGCCGGCTGCTGCCCCAGGCGCTGGTCGTCGCCGCGCTGGCCGGCGGCACCTCCGCCTTCGTGGCCCAGGACAAGGCCGTACGGCTCAGCGTCGACGGCAGCGCCCGCACCCTGCACACCTACGCCGAGGACGTCGCGGAGCTGCTCGAGGACGAGGACGTGGACATCGGCGCCCACGACCTCGTCGCCCCCGCGCCCGGAGCGGCCCTCGTCAGCGGCGACCGGATCGCCGTCCGCTACGGCCGCCCGGTCACCCTCACCGTCGACGGAGAACGCCGCCGGGTGTGGACCACCGCCCACACCGTGGACGGCGCGCTGCGCCAGCTCGGGGTGCGCGCCGAGGGCGCCCACCTCTCCGCGTCGCGCTCCGCCTCGATCTCGCGGCACGGCCTGGACCTGGACGTACGGACCGAGCGCACCGTCACCTTCATGGCCGACGGGCGCGAGCACACCCTCCGCACCAACGCGGCCACCGTCGCCGAGGCCCTGGCGGAGGCCAGGATCGCCCTGCACGACCAGGACACCACCTCCGTGCCCCAGGAGAGCTTCCCGCGCGACGGCCAGACCATCTCGGTCATGCGGATCAGCGGCCGCGAGGAGGTGCGCGACCGGGCCATCCCCTTCCCGACCGTCCGGCGCGCGGACCCCACCGTCCTCCAGGGTGCCGAGCTGCTGGCCGCCGTGGGCGAGCCGGGCCTGGAACGCACCACCTACCTGGTGCGCACCGTCAACGGCGTCCGGCAGCGGCCCCGGAAGCTGCGGACCCGCGTGGTGCGGGAGCCCGTGACGCGCGTCGTACGGGTCGGCACCAAGCCCCGGCTGCCGCTGCCCGTGGCCGGCGCGGAGGGGCTCAACTGGCAGGCCATGGCCCACTGCGAATCCGGCGGGCGGCCGGACGCGGTCGACGGCTCCGGCCGGCACGGCGGGCTCTACCAGCTCGACCAGGACACCTGGCGCGACCTGGGCGGGCACGGGCGCCCGCAGGACGCCCCCGCGGCGGAGCAGACGTACCGCGCGAAGAAGCTGTACGTACAGCGGGGGGCGAGCCCCTGGCCGCACTGCGGGCAGCGGCTGAGCCGGTAGCTTCGCGCCGGAGCGTTTCTCGAGGGCCGTAAACTTCACCGGTGAGCTCCACCGACGCAGGCGCCCTGCTGGGCCCCGCCGATATCCGCGAACTGGCCGCCCGGCTCGGCGTACGCCCCACCAAGCAGCGCGGCCAGAACTTCGTCATCGACGCCAACACCGTCCGCCGGATCGTCCGGACCGCCGACGTCCGGCCCGATGACGTGGTCGTCGAGGTCGGCCCGGGGCTCGGCTCGCTGACCCTGGCCCTCCTGGAGGCCGCCGACCGGGTCACGGCCGTCGAGATCGACGACGTGCTCGCGGCCGCGCTCCCCTCGACGGTCCAGGCGCGGCTGCCCGGCCGCGCGGACCGCTTCGCGCTCGTCCACTCCGACGCGCTGCACATCACCGAGTTGCCCGGCCCCGCGCCCACCGCGCTGGTCGCCAACCTCCCGTACAACGTCGCGGTCCCGGTGCTGCTGCACATGCTCGACCGCTTCCCCACCATCGAGCGGACCCTCGTCATGGTCCAGTCCGAGGTCGCCGACCGGCTCGCGGCGCCGCCCGGCTCCAGGGTGTACGGCGTGCCGTCGGTGAAGGCCGCCTGGTACGCCGACGTCAAGCGCGCCGGGGCGATCGGCCGCACCGTCTTCTGGCCCGCGCCGAACGTCGACTCCGGCCTCGTCTCCCTCGTCCGCCGCCCCGCCCCGCCCCGCACCACCGCCACCAAGAGCCAGGTCTTCGCGGTGATCGACGCGGCCTTCGCCCAACGCCGCAAGACGCTCCGAGCGGCCCTCGCGGGCTGGGCCGGATCCGCCGCGGCGGCGGAGGCCGCGCTGACGGCGGCCGGGATCTCGCCCCAGGCGCGGGGCGAGGCCCTGACGGTGGAGCAGTTCGCGGCGATCGCGGAGCAGGGGCCCGCGACGGGGTAACCCCATCCGATATGCGGCTCCGCCGGGTGGGCCGCGGGCGGGACAATGGGCGCGGTGCCGTGACCGACGAACGCCCCCGGCGACCGGCCCCGACAAACACATGCGACGAACAGCCGCTAGGAGAGACCAGCCGTGACCCGATCCGTGACCGCCCGCGTGCCCGCGAAGGTCAATGTCCAGCTCGCGGTCGGCGGCCTTCGGCCGGACGGCTTCCACGACCTGGCCAATGTCTTCCTCGCCGTGGGGCTGTACGACGAGGTCACCGCCACCCCGGCCGACGACCTGCGGATCACCGTCTCCGGCGCGGACGCGGACAGCGTGCCGCTCGACCGCACCAACCTCGCCGCCCGCGCCGCCCTCGCGCTGGCCGCGCGGCACGGCGTCGAACCGCGGGTGCATCTGCACATCGCCAAGGACATCCCCGTGGCCGGGGGCATGGCGGGCGGCAGCGCGGACGCCGCCGGGGCGCTGGTGGCGTGCGACGCGCTGTGGCGGACGGCGGCCGCCCGCGCCGAGCTGCTGGAGATCTGCGCCGAGCTGGGCAGCGATGTGCCGTTCAGCCTGGTGGGCGGGGCGGCCCTGGGCCGGGGGCGGGGCGAGCTGCTGACCCCGCTGGAGACCGGCGGTACCTTCCACTGGGCGTTCGCCGTCGCCGAGGGAGGCCTGTCCACCCCCGCCGTCTACCGCGAGTGCGACCGGCTGCGCGCCGCCGACGGCCAGGGGGCCACGGTGGACGACGTGCCCGACCCCGAGCCGTCCGCGGCCCTCCTGGAGGCGCTGCGTGCCGCGGACGCGAGCGCGCTCGCCGCCGCCGTGACCAACGACCTTCAGCCCGCCGCGCTGTCCCTGAGGCCCGCCCTGGCCGACACGCTGCGCGCGGGCACCGACGCGGGCGCCCTCGCCGCGCTGGTGTCGGGCTCGGGCCCGACCTGCGCCTTCCTCGCCGAGGACGCGGAGGCGGCCGCCGCCGTCGCGAAGGCCCTGGCCGCCTCGGGCACCTGCCGTGCCGTACGGGTGGCCACGGGGCCGGCGGCAGGGGCGACCGTCGTCCGCTCGGGCGGGTGACGGGCGTCGGCTGAACCCGCCGATGACCAGCGGGTTCAGCCGATGACCAGCAGGTTCACCAGCCAGGCGATGCCGAGCGCCACCAGCGCGGCGCCCCACACCGCGCGGCCGAGCAGCCGGGAGGAGAAGGCCCCCCAGGTGCCGGCCAGCGCGGCGACCAGCGAGGTGTAGACGGCGATGTAGACGATGGTGTCCTGGCCGCTGTCGGTGCAGATGAAGCTGGTGTCGTCGACGCCGCACTCCGACCCGGCGGACATCGTGATCATGGGCAGGAACATGAGGGTCCCCCCGGCGCCGAGCCACACCACCCCGACCGCCAGCGCCCGGATGATCCGCGATCTGCGGTCCGCCCGCCGCTGCACGGCGGCCCGCTCCGCCTCGGCCGCCCTCGCCTGGGCCAGCTCCTGCTCCCGGTCCGCCTCGATCGTGCCCGCACCGGCCCACAGGCCCCTCGCGTGATCCATGGCAGAGGACGCTAGGAGCGAGATCACCCGCGGGGCATCCGTACGGATACTCAGACGAGGTACTCACCGCGGTGTACTCACAACGCCGTACTCATAACGGCGGGCCCGGACCGCTTCGTGCGGCGACTACCCTGGGATGCCGATCGACCCGTGTACAGGAGTGTGATGGCCACCAACTTGGTCAACGTCGAAGCCGTCGGCAAGGTGTACGGCACCCGGGCGCTGCTCGACGGCATCTCCCTCGGGGTGAACGAGGGCGACCGGATCGGCGTCGTCGGCCGGAACGGTGACGGCAAGACCACCCTGATCCGGATCCTCGCCAAGCTCGAGCCCGCCGACACCGGCCGCGTCACCCACGCCGGGGACCTGCGGCTCGGCGTGCTCACCCAGCACGACTCGCTCGACCCCGCGGCCACCATCCGCCACGAGGTCATCGGCGATCTCGCCGACCACGAGTGGGCGGGCGACGCCAAGATCCGGGACGTGCTGACCGGGCTGTTCGGCGGGCTCGACCTGCCGGGCTTCGCGCAGGGCCTGGAGACCGTCATCGGCCCGCTCTCCGGCGGCGAGCGCCGCCGGATCGCGCTCGCCAAGCTGCTCATCGCCGAGCAGGACCTGGTCATCCTGGACGAGCCGACCAACCACCTCGACGTCGAGGGCATCTCCTGGCTGGCCGGCCATCTGCGGGCGCGGCGATCCGCGCTGGTGGTGGTCACCCACGACCGCTGGTTCCTGGACCAGGTCTGCACCCGCATGTGGGATGTGCAGCGCGGCGTGGTGCACGAGTACGAGGGCGGCTACAGCGACTATGTGTTCGCGCGCGCCGAGCGGGAGCGCATCGCGGCCACCGAGGAGACCAAGCGGCAGAACCTGGTCCGCAAGGAGCTGGCCTGGCTGCGCCGCGGCGCCCCGGCCCGTACCAGCAAGCCCCGCTTCCGCATCGAGGCCGCCAACGCGCTGATCGCGGACGTGCCGCCGCCCCGCGACTCCGCGGAGCTGATGAAGTTCGCCAACTCGCGCCTGGGCAAGACCGTCTTCGACCTGGAGAACGTGACCGTCCAGGCGGGCCCGAAGCTGCTGCTGAAGCATCTGACCTGGCAGCTGGGGCCCGGCGACCGGATCGGCCTGGTGGGCGTGAACGGCGCGGGGAAGACCTCGCTGCTGCGGGCGATGACCGAGGCGGCCGACAGCGACGGCGAGCGGCAGCCGGCGGGCGGCCGGGTGGTGGTCGGCCGGACCGTCAAGCTGGCGTATCTGTCGCAGGAGGTCGCGGAGCTGGACCCGACCTGGCGGGTGCTGGAGGCCGTGGAACAGGTGCGGCAGCGCGTGGACCTGGGCAAGGGGCGGGAGATGACCGCCTCGCAGCTGTGCGAGAAGTTCGGCTTCACCAAGGAGAAGCAGTGGACGCCGCTCGGCGACCTCTCCGGCGGCGAGCGGCGCCGGCTACAGGTGCTGCGGCTGCTGATGGACGAGCCGAACGTGCTGTTCCTCGACGAGCCGACGAACGACCTCGACATCGAGACGCTGACCCAGCTGGAGGATCTGCTCGACGGCTGGCCGGGCTCGCTCGTGGTGATCAGCCACGACCGGTACTTCATCGAGCGGACCACGGACCGGGTCTTCGCGCTGCTGGGCGACGCGACCCTGCGGATGCTGCCGCGCGGCGTCGACGAGTACCTGGAGCGGCGGCAGCGCGCCCAGGCGGCCGCCGCGGCACCGGCGGCCGTGGCGTCCGGCCGGCAGAAGGCTGTGGAACAGCCGGGCGCGGGGCAGAAGTCGGCGGCCGAGCAGCGCGCCGCGAAGAAGGAGCTGCAGAAGATCGAGCGGCGCCTGGACCGCATCGGCGAGCAGGAGGCGGAGCTGCACGAGCGGATCGCCGAGCACGCCACGGACTTCGCGAAGGTCGCGGAGCTCGACGCGCGGCTGCGGGAGTTGACGGCGGAGCGGGAGGAGCTGGAGACCCGCTGGCTGGAGCTCGCCGAGGACGCGTAGCGACGCCGCAGGAGGACGGGGCGTGAAGTCGGCGTGTGAAGGCGGTGTGGACAAGGGCAACGGTCGCGTCACAGGCCGGTCTCAGCTGGTCGATGAGGCTGAGACCGGCCCTTGGCCTGACAGCACCGGGTGATACAAAGAACTCCCGCTTGCCTGCCGCTCAATGGCGGGTTTTGTGTCCGATTCGCTCCTTCCTGGGAGGCTTTGAACCCCGGGATCGCGGGGGAGGCCGATCGGTTCACAGACCCGCGCACAAAGGAAATTCCGATGTCACAGCCGCCTCCGCCGCCCAATCAGCCGCCGCAGGGCGGTTTTGGCGCACCGCAGGACCCCTCGTACGGCTATCCGCAGCAGCCGCCGGGACCGCCGCCCGCCCAGCCGGGCTACGGCTACCCGCAGGCGCCGGGCCAGCCGCCGCAGGCTCCCCAGACCCCGCCGCCCGGCCCAGCGGGGCCGCCCCCGCCCGGCCCGGCGACGCCGCCCCCGCCCGGCCCACCCCAGACTCCTCCGTCGGGCATGCCTCAGACGCCCCCGCAGGGCGCCGGTGGCTACGGCTATCCGCAGCCGCAGTCCGTGCATGCGCAGGCGACGCAGGTGGGCATGCCCGCGGCGTACGCGTCCGGCCAGCAGCCGCAGTACGGATACCCGCCCCAGGGCCCGTACCCGCCCCAGACTCCGTACCCGGCCGGGACGCCGGGCGGCCAGGGCGGCGGCAACAAGTCCAAGCAGCGCATGATGATCATCGTCAGCGCGGTGGTCGCGGTCGCGCTGATCGTCGGCGGCGGCATCTTCTTCGCCACCAAGGGTGGCGGTGACGACCCCGACCCCAAGCCCACGGGCAAGGAGACCACTCAGCAGAGCACCTCGGGGACGACGGGCGGCACCAAGGAGCCCGCGCCCGAGACCGTCGACGCGAAGGTGATCAACAAGATCGACATGCCGAAGGTGAGTGACCAGATCACCACCGAGGGCATGTGGGTGACCGACGACACCTTCGTGAAGGCCGACGTCTACAAGATCGTCGGCTATCCGCTGGACGGCGGAAGCCCGAAGTGGAGCATCCCGCTGGCGGGCGAGGTCTGCTGGTCCTCGGCCCATGTGACCGAGGACGGCCTGACGACGATCCTCTTCCAGGAGGCCAAGCCCTCCAAGGCGGACAAGTACCCCTCCTGCACGGAGGTCGGGCTGTTCGACCTGAACAACGGCAAGATGGTCTGGCAGAAGCATGTGAGCGACGGCGACGACAAGATGCGCTTCGACGAGGTGACCCTCGGCGGCGGCACCGTCGCCGCGGGCGGCACCAGCGGCGGCGCGGCCTGGTCGCTCGACGGCAAGCTGCTGTGGAAGCCGAAGGAAGGCGAGGAGTGCTCGGACGACGGCTACGCGGGCGGCAGCGACAAGCTGGTCGCCGTGCGGCGGTGCGGTCAGTACGACAACCCGCAGATCCAGGTGCAGACGCTGAACCCGAAGACGGGCGCGGTGAAGTCCAGCTACAAGGTCTCCGCTGGCCTGGACTACGTCCACGTCGCCTCCACCGACCCGCTGATCATCGGCATGGACGCGGGTGACTCGACGGGCGCCGCGGTCTCCGACTTCCTGACGATCGACGACAGCGCCAAGGAGGGCAAGGTCGTCAGCAAGATCTCCACGGAGGGCGGGAAGTACGTCGCCCGGTGTGAGACGACCAATGTCGAGGGCTGCACGATGATCGCCGTCAGCAAGTCGGCGGACACCTTCTACATGGGGTCGGAGGACCGCACCAGCGCCACGTCCGGCACAGCGAACGAGATCGTCGCCTTCAGCCTGAAGACCGGCAAGGCGGTCGGCAAGGCCGACGGTGTCGAGGGCGCGGCGCTGACGCCGCTCGGCCTGGACAAGGACGGCTTCGTGATCGCCTACCAGGAGAGCACCTACAGCCAAGGCGGCGCGGTCTGGCGGATCGACCCCAAGTCCTACAAGAAGGACAAGCTGCTGCAGAACCAGGTCGCCGACCATGACATGGAGTCCAACTTCAGCCCGGAGTACTCCGAGATCGCCTACGCGAACCAGCGGCTCTACATGAGCGACACCTACGCCACCAAGCCCAGTGGCAGCTACGACAAGGACGACCCGCTCGCCGTGATCTTCGGCGCGGGCGGCTGAGCCCTCTCTTTTTAAGGGCTCGGTTCAGGCCCGTCGGTCGCGCGTCCACGGCGGCCCCGCTCGTACGGTACGTACGGGTGGGGCCGCCGCCGTTGGTGCCCGCAACGGTCCGATTCGGACTCCAAGTAGATGTCAAGTAGGCGCGAATGGCCGGGATTTCGGCATTCCGGGGGGCTTCTTCCGGGTAAGGGGCGCATGACGTCGAACAAGCGTGTAGCTTCCCGGGGCAAGGGATTCCAAGGCCTCTGTACGAGGCCCGGTGGTCGAGGGGGTGCTGGCGCGGACGGCGGGACTGAGCGGTCTGGGGGCGGCCGGGACTTCGTGCCTGAGCGGATGGGGGGAGCTCGTGGGCGTGCGACTCATGGTGGTCGATGATCACCGTTTGCTCGCCGAGGCGCTCGCTTCGGCGTTGAAGCTGCGTGGGCACCGGGTGCTCGCGGCGGCCGCGCCGAGCGCGGGGGCGGCGGAGCTGGTGGTGAGCCGGTCACCGGAGGTGTGTCTGCTGGGCACGGCGGCGCCCGCCGAGCCCGGTGCCTTCGAACCGGTCGTACGGATAAAGAAGGAGCGGCCGCAGGTCGCCGTGGTGGTGCTGGGCCCGGTGCCGAGCCCGCGCGGCATCGCGGCCGCGTTCGCGGCCGGGGCGTCCGGCTATGTGCGCCATGACGAGCGCATCGAGGGCGTCGAGCGGGCGATGGTGAAGGCGCGGGCGGGGGAGGCCGCCGTGGCGCCGCAGCTGTTGCAGGGCGCGTTCGCGGAGCTGCTGAACCCGGCGGCGCAGCCGGACGACGAGGGCTCCCGGCTGCTGCGGATGCTCACCCCCCGCGAGGTGGAGGTGCTGGTTCGGGTCGCGGAGGGCGAGGACACCAGGCTGATCGCCGCGGGCATGGGGATCGCGCCCAGCACGGCGCGTACCCACGTCCAGCGGGTGCTGATGAAGCTGGGGGTGGGGTCCCGGCTGGAGGCGGCGGCCCTGGCGGCGCGCACGGGGCTGCTGGAGCGGGCGGTGAGCACACACCAGGCGGCGTCCCCGCCGTAGCGCGGCCGGGCTCAGCCGCCGCCCGCGTCCGGCCCCGGACCCTCCTCGGGCGGCGCGGGCGCGGGGTGCGGCGGGGCGGGGGGCCGCAGCTTCAGCCAGAGCAGGAAGAGCAGCCCGAGGACGAGCATGCACAGGCCCGTCCAGAGGTTGATGTTGATGTTCTCGGCCTTTTTCAGGTCCGCGTCCGAGACGGTGATCCCGGCGATGGTGACCAGGATTCCGTAGATCACGAACAGCCCGCCGATGATCCGCCGTACGTCGAACAGCCGGGCCGCGGTCGCCGACTTCTCCTCGAGCTCCTCGACCTGGTGCTGGTACTCGTACTCATCACTCATGACTCGGACTTGCCTCCGATCGGAAGGCCGCTGGGGAGAAGGTCACAGGGAGAACGGGACGTAGCACAGCGCCGCCAGGACGATCGCGCCCCAGCCCAGCAGGGCCGGCCGGCGGTACCAGGCCTCGTCGCCGGCGGCCGGCGGCTCGGCCACGCCGGGGGAGGTGGTCCCGTAGACCAGCCCGGCCAGCGACTCCACCGGCTTGGGCTTGGTGAACAGCGAGACGCCCACCATCACCAGGCCGCCGGCCACGAACGCCACGATCGCCGAGACGAAGTTGGCCCCCTGGTCGCTGGGGATGGAGATCACGCCGCCCTTGTAGAGCCAGAAGTAGTTGATCATCGCGGCCACGGTCCCGGACAGCAGCCCCCAGAACCCGGCCGCGGCTGTGGCCCGCTTCCAGAACATGCCGATGATGAAGACGCAGAACAGCGGCACGTTGAAGAACGAGAACAGGGTCTGCAGATAGTTCATGATGTTGCTGAACGAGGAGGCGATGAAGGCCGTCCCCATGCCGCACACCACGCCGACCGCCGTCACCACGCGCCCGGTCAGCAGGTAGTACCCGTCCGGGCGGTCCTTACGCACATACGCCGCCCAGATGTCGTTGGTGAAGACGGTGTTGAAGGACGAGACATTGGCCGCCATGCCCGCCATGAACGCGGCGAGCAGACCGGTCACCGCGACGCCCAGCACGCCGTTGGGCAGCAGGTCGCGCATCAGCAGCGGGATCGCGTCGTTGTACTGAAGCCCGCTCTTCTTGCTGCCCAGGCCCGGCTCGATGACCAGCGCGATCAGCCCGGGGACGACCACGATCAGCGGGATGAACATCTTGGGGTAGGCGGCGATCAGCGGGGTGCGCTGGGCGGCCGAGAGGTTCTTGGCGGACAGGGCGCGCTGCACCTCGGCGAAGTTGGTGGTCCAGTAGCCGAAGCTGAGGCAGAAGCCGAGGCCGAGCACGATCGTCAGCCAGTTGGCGCCCAGCGGGTTGTCGGAGCCGATGCCGGTGCCGCCCCAGGCGGAGGTGAAGTTCTCGCCGTACCTGTCGTTGAGCGAGTCGGCCAGCCCGCCCCAGCCGCCGACCCGCTTGAGGCCGACGACGGTGAGCGGGATCAGGGCGGCCAGGATGACGAAGAACTGCAGCACCTCGTTGTAGATCGCCGAGGAGAGCCCGCCGAGGGTGATGTACGCCAGCACGAAGAAGCCCGCGATCACGATGGCCACCCACTGCGGCCAGCCCAGCAGCGCCTCCACCACGATCGCCATCGCGTAGAGGTTGACGCCCGCGATCAGCACGGACGCCACCGAGAAGATGATCGAGCTGAGCAGGTGCGAGGAGGGCCCGTACCGGTGCAGCAGGAACTCGGGGACCGACCGCACCTTGGAGCCGTAGTAGAAGGGCATCATGACCAGGCCGAGGAAGACCATGGCCGGGACGGCGCCGACCCAGTACCAGTGCACGGTGTACGCGCCGTACTGCGCGCCGTTGGCCGCCATGCCGAGGATCTCCAGGGCGCCCAGATTGGCGGCGACGAACGCGAGGCCGGTCACCCAGGCGGGCAGCGATCGGCCGGACAGGAAGAAGTCGAGGCTTGTCCTGACGCTCGCTTTGGCGGCGAATCCGACGCCCAGGACGACCACGAAGTAGAGGATGAGAATGGAGTAGTCGAGTGCGTTGGTGGGGAGCCGGAGGCCTTCGGCCAGACAGTGCATGAGTGACTCGCTTCATCGCCAGAACGGAATGCACCAGAAACGTGCGGTGAAGGTATCCGAATTCTCCTGCTTTGTCCGGCCACCTTCACGCTCATTGACGCGGCTGTTGAGTTGTGGTTCATTGTGTTTGGTTGTGTTGGGTGGCAGCCGTTGGATGACACATGGCAGTGACAGGAGTTGGCGGAGTGAAGAAGACGGCGACGCGGCTCGCGGATGGACGCGAGCTGATCTACTACGACGCGCGCGATGACGCGGTGCGCGACGCCGTCGACCCGCGGCCCCTGGACCCCATCGCCACCAGCTCCGAGATCCGCCATGACCGCCTGCTCGGCGACAAGGTCGCGGTCGCCTCGCACCGCCAGGGCCGCACCTACCACCCGCCGGCCGACGAGTGCCCGCTGTGCCCCTCCCGCGAGGGCCGGCACAGCGAGATCCCCGCCGCCGACTACGACGTCGTGGTCTTCGAGAACCGCTTCCCCTCGCTGGCCGGGGACTCGGGCCGCTGCGAGGTCGTCTGCTTCACCTCCGACCACGACGCCTCCTTCGCCGATCTCACCGTCGAACAGGCCGCCCTCGTCCTGGAGGCATGGACCGACCGGACCGCCGAACTGGCCCAACTCCCCTCCGTCGAGCAGGTCTTCTGCTTCGAGAACCGCGGCAAGGAGATCGGCGTCACCCTCGGTCACCCGCATGGGCAGATCTACGGGTATCCCTTCACCACGCCTCGTACGCAGCTGATGTTGCGTTCGCTCGCCGAGCACAGTGAGCGCACCGGCCGCAACCTCTTCGACGACGTGG
Source organism: Streptomyces sp. LZ34 (assembly GCF_053890475.1). NCBI lineage: Bacteria > Bacillati > Actinomycetota > Actinomycetes > Kitasatosporales > Streptomycetaceae > Streptomyces > Streptomyces sp. LZ34. The sequence continues at coordinate 5,247,270 of NZ_CM132680.1, read as the reverse complement.
TCGCCGACGAGCGGGCCGACGGGCGGCGCATCGTGCTGGACGGCGAGCACTGGATCGCCTTCGTGCCGTACGCGGCGCACTGGCCGTACGAGGTGCACCTGTATCCCAAGCGGCGCGTCCCCGACCTCCGCGACCTCGACGAGGGCGCGCGCACAGAGTTTCCACAGATGTATCTGGAACTCTTGAAGCGGTTCGACCGGATTTTCGGCCAGGGTGAGCCGCCGACGCCGTACATCGCCGCCTGGCACCAGGCACCGTTCAGCATCGCGGACCGGGGCGAATTCGCACTTCACCTCGAGCTTTTCACCATCCGCCGCACTTCCGGCAAGCTGAAGTTTCTCGCGGGTTCCGAATCCGGCATGAATGTGTTCATCAACGATGTGCCGCCGGAGGCCGCGGCCGAGCGACTGCGAGAGGTAGCGAGCAAGTGAGCAATGCGCAGCAGAGGAAGTACCTGGTCACGGGCGGTGCCGGCTATGTCGGCAGCGTGGTTGCGGCGCATCTGCTGGAGGCCGGTCACCGGGTGACCGTCCTGGACGACCTGTCCACCGGGCACCGTGCCGGGGTGCCGGAGGGCGCGGAGTTCATCGAGGGGCGCATCCAGGACGCCGGCAAGTGGCTGGACCCCTCCTACGACGGCGTGCTGCACTTCGCGGCCTTCTCGCAGGTCGGCGAGTCCGTCGCCAACCCGGAGAAGTACTGGGTGAACAACGTCGGCGGGACCACCGAGCTGCTCGCGGCGATGCGCGAGGCGGGCGTGCGCAAGCTCGTCTTCTCCTCCACAGCCGCCACCTACGGCGAGCCGGAGCAGGTCCCGATCACCGAGGACGCCCCGACCGCGCCGACCAACCCGTACGGGGCCACCAAGCTCGCCGTCGACCACATGATCAGCGGGGAGTGCGCGGCGCACGGCCTGGCGGCGGTGAGCCTGCGGTACTTCAATGTCGCGGGCGCCTACGGGGCGTACGGCGAGCGGCACGACCCCGAGTCGCACCTCATCCCGCTCGTCCTCCAGGTCGCCCAGGGCCGCCGCGAGGCGATCTCCGTCTACGGCGACGACTACCCCACCTCCGACGGCACCTGCGTGCGCGACTACATCCATGTAGCGGACCTGGCCGAGGCCCATCTGCTGGCGCTGGGCGGCGCGGCCGAGGGCGAGCACCTGATCTGCAACCTCGGGAACGGCAACGGCTTCTCGGTCCGCGAGGTCATCGAGACCGTGCGCCAGGTCACCGGCCACCCGATCCCCGAGGTGACCGCCCCGCGCCGGGGCGGCGACCCGGCGGTCCTGGTGGCCTCGGCCGAGCGGGCCAAGGAGCGCCTCGGATGGCGCCCGAGCCGCGCCGACCTGGCCGGAATCGTCGCGGACGCCTGGCGGTTCGCGCAGCACACAGCACAGCAAAAGGAGAGCTAGCCCGTGAGTGACAGTGTGAGCGGCCCGGACCGCGCGGCGGAGGGTTTCCGCAAGGTGTTCGGGGCCGAGCCCGAGGGCGTCTGGGCCGCCCCGGGCCGGGTCAACCTGATCGGTGAGCACACCGATTACAACGACGGCTTCGTCATGCCGCTCGCGCTGCCGCACACCTGCCTGGCCGCCGCCCGCGCGCGCACCGACGGCGTGCTGCGGCTGCACTCCGGGGACGCGCCGGGCGGGATCGTCGAGCTGCGGGTGGACGACCTCGCGCCGGTCGCCGACGACGCGGGCGGCGACCGCGGCGGCTGGGCGGCCTACCCGGCGGGCGTGGTGTGGGCGCTGCGCGACGCGGGGGTGCTCTCCGGCCCTGGGGCCGGCGGGGCGGATCTGCACTACACCAGCACGGTGCCGACGGGCGCCGGCCTGTCCTCCTCCGCCGCGCTGGAGGTGGTGACGGCCACCGCGCTGAGCGAGCTGTACGGTCTTGGCCTGGAGCCGCTGCGCATCGCCCAGCTGTGCCAGCGCGCGGAGAACGTCTTCGTCGGCGTCCCCTGCGGAATCATGGACCAGACCGCGTCCGCCTGCTGCACGGACGGGCACGCGCTGTTCCTGGACACCCGTGAGCTGACCCTGCGCCAGGTGCCCTTCGACCTGGCGGCCGAGGGGCTGCGGCTGCTGGTCGTGGACACCCAGGTCAAGCACGAGCTGGGCGACGGCGCATACGCCAACCGGCGCGCCGCCTGCGAGGCGGGCGCGCGGGCGCTCGGGGTGAACGCCCTGCGCGATGTCGCGTACGAGCGCCTGAACGAGGCGCTCGACACGCTCGCCGGCGAGGAGACGCTGGTCAAGCGGGTGCGCCATGTGGTGACCGAGAACCACCGGGTGGAGGAGGTCATCGAGCGCCTCGACGCGGGCGCCACCCGGTCGATCGGCCCGGTCCTGACCGAGGGGCACGCCTCGTGCCGCGACGACTTCGAGATCTCCTGCGCGGAGCTGGACCTGGTCGTGGAGGCGGCGAACGCGGCGGGCGCGCTCGGGGCCCGGATGACCGGCGGCGGCTTCGGCGGCTCGGCGATCGTCCTGGTGGAGGAGGCGGACGCGGAGGCGGTCGGGAAGGCGGTGACCGAGGCGTTCGCGGCGGCCGGCTACCGGGCCCCGCGGATCTTCCCGGCGGTGCCGAGCGCGGGGGCGCGACGCCTCGTGTAACTAGGGTGTGCGGCTGGCGAGTTGACAGCTCCAACCGATCAAATCCCGTACCCATTCGTTGACTTACGCCTCACAACGGAACACGATCCTCACGAGAGCAGGTCAACGTCGGTGCGCCGACGGTCAGTTTTGCCGAAATTCACCCCCAGTGTCGGACCCCGGCCGTACGCTGTGCACAGCGTCGGTGGGGGCCGACGCTTATCAGGGGGCGAGACAGGCAGGTACGACGCCCGGGGTGGGGCAGCAATCAGCACGGCGGCGGCTGTGCGGTTGCGGCGACCCCTGCACCGGGCGCCGTACCCGCACTGGGTATTTCCGTATCCGGCGACGTGGGGGGTTCCGTGGCACGTATTCGGGTTCTCGTGGTCGATGACCATCGTATTTTCGCCGAGTCGCTGGCGGCCGCCCTCGCGGCGGAGCAGGACGTGGAGGTCTCGGCGGCGGGCAGCGGTCCAGCGGCGCTGCGCTGCCTGGAGCGCGGGGCGTCCGAGGGGCGCCGCTTCGATGTGATGCTGGTCGACGCCGACTTGGGCAGGGGGGTCGGCGGGGCCGTCGGCATCCCGCCGCAGCCCATGCCCGCGGCCGCCGAGTCGCTGGTGAGCGGCGCGACGACGGGCGGCGCGGCCGCCGGGTCCGCGAACGGCGGGTCCGCGAACGGCCGTGCGGGGCCCGGCCGGCTGGCGGCCGGCCGGGCGGCGGACGGCATCTCGCTGGTCGGCGGGGTCCGCTCGGCACAGCCGGGCGTGCGCACCGTGGTGCTGGCCGAGCGCGACGACCCACGCCGAGCGGCGGCGGCCCTTCAGGCCGGGGCGTGCGGCTGGGTCGCCAAGGACTGTTCGCTCTCCCGGCTGCTCGCGGTCATCCGGGGCGTGCTGCGCGACGAGACACATCTGCCGCCCGCGCTGCTCACCGGCGTTCTGCAGGAGCTGACGGCCGCCCGTAAGCACCGCACCGAGAGCGAGCGGCTGGTCGAGTCGCTGACCCCGCGCGAGCGCGAGGTGCTGCGCTGCATGGTGGCCGGGCTCGGCCGCAAGGCGGTCGCCGAGCGGCTGTATCTGTCCCCGCACACCGTCCGCACGCATATGCAGAACGTGCTGGGCAAGCTCGGCGTGCACTCCACCCTGGCGGCCGTGGCCCTGGCCCGCCGCGCCGGGGTCGGTCCGGCCGATCTAGCTGGGGAGATTGTCGAACGGGGCGGTCAGCTGGCGTAGCAGCGCGGCCAGTTCGGCGCGCTGCGCCTGGGACAGCTCGGCGAGGATGGCGTGCTCCTGGTCGAGCAGTCCGGCCAGCGCCTGGTCGGCCCGGTCGCGCCCCTCGACAGTCAGCCGCACCAGCACCCCGCGCCGGTCGCTGGGGTCGGGCAGCCGCTCAACGAGGCCCTTCTTCGCCAGCCGGTCGATCCGGTTGGTCATGGTGCCCGAGGTCACCAGGGTCTGGGTCAGCAGTTGCCCCGGCGAGAGCTGATACGGCGTCCCGGCCCGGCGCAGCGACGTGAGGACGTCGAACTCCCAGGGCTCCAGACTGTGCTCGGCGAAGGCTATCCGCCGCGCCCGGTCGAGATGGCGGGCGAGCCTGCTGACGCGGCTGAGCACTTCCAGCGGCTCCACGTCGAGGTCAGGGCGCTCCCGGCGCCACGCTGCGACCAGCCGATCGACCTCGTCCTCCATGACGATCAGTGTAGTTGGTCTGTCGACATGAAGTCTCTTGACATCAAGATATCTTCTGGAGCACCGTAGGCCGGGACGGCGTAGATCGCCGCACACCATGCGTACCTGCCAGGGGGCTTCGTCATGCACTCTTCACCCAACTGGGATCCGCGGCAGTACCTCCGCCACGCCGGCCACCGCACCCGCCCCTTCCTCGACCTCCTCGCCCGCGTCCCCGACCTCCCCACCGCCCCCGGCCGCCCGCCCCGCATCGCCGACCTCGGCTGCGGCGCCGGCAATGTCACCGTCCTCCTCTTCGACCGCTGGCCCGACGCCCATGTCACCGGCCTCGACAACTCCGCGGAGATGCTGGACGAGGCCCGCGCCCACACGGCCCCCGCCGAGGGCGGCGGCCGGCTGGACTTCCGCCCCGCCGACGCCGGGCACTGGGTCCCCGACGAGCCCTTCGACCTGATCGTCTCCAACGCGCTGCTCCAGTGGGTCCCCGGCCACACCGAGTCCTTCCCGGCCTGGACCTCCGCCCTCCGCCCCGGCGGCACCTTCGCCTTCCAGGTCCCCGGCAACTTCACCGCGCCCAGCCACACCCTGCTGGCCGACCTGTGCGAATCCCCCCGCTGGCGGCCCCACCTCTCCGCCCACGCCAAGCGCTCCGCGCCCGTCCTCGACCCGGCCGCCTACCTGGAGCGGCTGGCCGCCCTCGGCTGCGAGGTCGATGCCTGGGAGACCACCTACATCCAGATCCTGACCGGCCCCGACCCCGTCCTCGACTGGGTCAAGGGCACCGCCCTGCGCCCCGTGCTCACCGCCCTCCAGGACGACCCCACGGCCCGCGACGCCTTCCTGGCCGAATACGCCGAACTCCTCCGCAAGGCTTATCCAGCCGGCCCGCACGGCACGGCCTTCCCCTTCCGCCGTATCTTCGCCGTGGCCCGGAAAGGGGAGCGATGATCGCTGCGGTCGATCATGTGCAGCTGGCCGTCCCGCCAGGCGCCGAGGGCGCGCTCCGCGCGTACTACGGCGAAGCGCTCGGCATGACCGAGATCGCGAAGCCTCCCGTCCTGGCGGCCCGCTTCCAAAGCGGACCGGTCCAGCTGCACCTCGGCGTCGAGGAGCGCTTCCGGCCGTCGAAGAAGGCCCACCCGGGCCTCCGGGTGACGGACATCGACGCCCTCGCGGCACGGCTGGCGGAGCACGGCATCCAAGTCGTCTGGGATGAGGACCTGCCGGGCCACCGCCGCTTCTACTCCCAGGACCCGGCCGGGAACCGGCTGGAGTTCCTGGAGCCGGTCGCCTGACCTCACCCGATCGGATGATCCGACATCGTTCGGGCGGTGGCGGCGTGCGTCGGCGGCATAACGTCCCGGTGTCGCTTGTGCCGCAGTGGCGCCCGCGCCCACTTCACGGAGGAGGTGCTTCGCGATGACCGCTCTCGCGTACGAGGCTGCGGCCCTGGACGAGGTTCTGTGACAGGCGTGGAAGGCCATGGAACTCCCCGAGGGCTACCGGGCCGAGATCATCGAGGAGTCCATCGAGGTGTCGTCCACCGGCCGTCGCCGCCATGGCGTAGCCGTCAACCGTCTCCGCCGGGCCCTGCACGGCTATCCGGCAGATGGTGACCACGCCGCATTCCAGGGCCTCAACGTCATCCACCACCGCAAGGTGTGGCTACCCGATCTGGTCATCGCCCCCAGGACCTCGATGAAATCCCCGACGAGGAGGGTTTCGGGGTCGACGCGAGCGGCGTCGCGGCCGTCTTCGAGGTGGTCTCGCCCGGCCGCGAAGCCCGATCGCGCGACAGGAAGCGCAAGCGCCGGGCGTACGCCCGGGCGGGCATCCCGCTGTACGTCCTGATCGACGACTTCGACGGCGACGGGACGGTCACCGTCCTGACCTCCCCCAACCCCGACAAGGCCAGCTACGCCGACGAGCACCGCGTCCCGTACGGGACCGACGCGGTCATTCCCGACCGCCCGGCGAAGGGCTTCGTCATCGGCGACGCGATCGTGAGGCCCTGACGGCGGGTCGCCGGCCGGGGCGCTGCGGCCTGCCGCCGGGCTGACCTCCGGCCCAATGCCAGTGAATTTTGTGGTGAGTATCGGACAGCGACACGCCGTGGTGTCGGCGTGTCGCTGTCCGATACTCACCACAACTCAGGAAGTCACCGGCATTGCCGCTTGGCCGACGTCACCCCGGTCCGATCCAGCGGTGGCGTGCGCCGGAAGACGCGTTCCGCCGACCTTTGCCCACACGGTCAGCCCCTGCCGGGTGCGGCACTGCCCCCAGCGTTCGGCCACCGCCGCGACGATCAACAAGCCTCGGCCATGCTCGCTGTCCTGGCCCGGACAGCACCCGGCAGCGGTCCCGTCCACGCCTTCGTCGGACACGGCAATGATGGTCGACTGCCCCGTCAAGGCCAGTGTGACCGTGATGCTGCGGCTTTTCGTATGCTCCACCGCGTTGGCGGCGAGCTCACCGACCACGGCCTCCAGCGCTTCGGCGACCTCCTCCACCAGGCTCCAGACGTGAGCCGTTCCCCGTACGTGCCGACGGGCCACACCGGCGGACGCGAGATCGCTGCCTGGCAACGTCAGCAGGCTCAGCCCATCCGGGCTGGTACCTCCGAGGGCAGTGCTGATCGCCTCAAGAGACGCGACGTACTGGTCCACGACCGACCTCCTCAGTGCGGCGGTCCGCGAGCCACGCTCGAGCAAGACGCGCGAGGGTCGCGGCGACCGCCTCGCACAGCTCATCGCCGTCAGTGGTCAGCACGTCGGCCGCGTTCGGCTCCACGATCCAGCGACGGCCGCAGGCGGCGCGTACGCCGGTGCGCAGGTTCGCGCCAGGCGAGGGCCAGCGCATCACGCCGGAGGCGACGCAGCGAGTCCCGGTCAGCGGTGGCCAGCTCGCGAAGCAGCCCGGCGGCACAAGGAATTCGACCGTTGCCCGCAGTGGCACTTCCAGCACGAGGCCAAGAGGCGTGCCCCGGGCCCGCAGCCGGTGCAGCACTGCCGTCCCGATCGTCCGGGTCACGCGGGCCACGTCCCACGTTGCGCCGATCGGTACCTCGGCGGCCCGTCCGGTCTGCCACGCCGACCGGACGTGGGTCAGCCGGGCTCCGGTGGCGACGGCCAGTGCGGTGGGGGTGTGCGGTTTCATGGGCGGCTCCTCAAGGGGATCCATAGCCATTGCTTGATGGGAAGCGTGCCATGGGAGTCCCATGGAGTGCCTGACTGTGAGGGAAGTTCATTAATGTGGGTGACTGCTTTGGCGAAGGCGCTGACAGCAGTCAAACGCCGCGTACGCTCGCGGCGTTGACCGGCCAACCAACAGCGGCGAAGCCGCTTCGGCCCACGGGAAGGAACTGCGGATGACCGCCACACAGACGGGTCCCGCCGTACGGATGCAGATCGCTCGCGGGCTGATCTCCCTACGCGAGCGGAGCGGCTTGACGCAGGCACAGGTGGCCGAACGTGCGGGTGTCAGCAAGACAACCGTGAGCCGGTATGAGATGTGGCAGGACCGCGCCCGCATTCGCTGGGCCACGGTCAAGGCACTGGCTGACGCATGCGACGCATCCGTGGGGGAGCGGGAGGCGTTGATCCAGATGGCCAAGTCGCAGGCCGAAGGCTGGTGGGTGGGCAACAGTGCCGTGCCGGAGTGGCTGGACCCGTTGGTCTCCTTTGAGCACGAAGCCGAGTACGAGCACTTGTATGCCAACAGCGTCATCCCCGGCCTGTTGCAAACCAGGGACTACGCATGGGCAGTTCACCAGGCCCGAGAAGTCCGGAGCCCGAACGATGAGATCGAGAGGATGGTCGAGGCCCGCGTACAGCGGCAGAGCATCCTCGAAAGGCAGCCAGCGCTGCACTTGTGGGTGGTGCTGGATGAAGCGGTACTTCGGCGCGATGTCGGAGACGCTGACGTCATGGCCAAGCAGATGACGCACCTGTACGAAGTGGCCCAGAGGCCCAACATCGACATCCAGGTGCTGCCCTTCAGCGCCGGAGCGCACGCTGCCGGAGCAGGCCACTTCGTCATCCTGGGCCGGAACGATGAGCGCAACCCCCTCAACTCCATGGCGGTCGTCTACATCGAGATGCGCCGTCGTGGCCTGTACCTCGATGATGCCGAAGAAGTCGGTGCTTATAAGTTGACCTTCGATTACCTTCGTTCTCAAGCAGCCGACACCTCGGCCTCGCTGCGGCTGTTGGCAAGGACCCGACAGGAGCTGACCTCATGACCGACCGAATATCGCCCGCGACAGTCTGGTTCAAGAGCAGCTACAGCGGCGGAGAGGGCAACGAGTGCGTCGAGGTCGCGGACCTACGCGCCCACATCGGGGTTCGGGACTCCAAGAACACGGACGGTGCCGTGCTCGCCTTCTCCACCGACGCATTCGCGTCGTTCCTCACCGAGGTCAAAGCGGGCCGCTGGGACCTCCCCGCCTGAGCGGCGCTCGCGGGTGCGCCACGTGTCAGGGGCGCTGACTAGCCTGCCGGCCATGGACCTTGACCTTGCAGGACGACGTGCGCTGGTGACGGCAAGCAGCGGAGGCATCGGCGCTACCGTGGCACGAATGCTGGTCGACGAAGGGTGCGCGGTGCTGGTGCACGGACGCGACCCGGGGCGTACGGGTGAGGTCGCGCGGGAACTGCGTGCCGGCGGCGGGACGGTCGAGGTCGCGCTGGGCGATCTCACCGACGACGAGGCCGCCGGGGAGGTGGCCGACCAGGCGCGGGCATGGGGCGTGGACGTGCTGGTCAACAATGCCGGTCCGTTCGCCGAACACGACTGGGAGACCGCGGAGCCGGAGGCGTGGCTGGACGCGGTGAACGGCAACGTGCTCTCCGCGGTGCGGATGATCCGGGCCTTGGTGCCGTCCATGCGCGAGCGCGGCTGGGGGCGGGTCATCAACGTGGGCAGCCGGGCGGCGACGACTCCGCTGCCGAACATGGTCGAGTACTCGGCGGCCAAGGCGGCGGTGGTCAATATGACCACCAGCCTGGCCCGGCACCTCGCCGGGTCCGGGATCACCGCGAACACCGTGAGCCCCGGAGTGATCGTCACCGACGGGATGCGGCGGATGTTCGAGGAAGGGGCGGCCGCACGGGGCTGGCCTCAGCAGTGGTCGGAGCTGGAACCGCGCGTCGTGGCCGAGTATGCGCCGAACCCGGCGGGGCGACTGGGCACCGGGGAGGACATCGCGGCGGCGGTCGCCTTCTTGGCCAGCCCGCTGGCCGGCTACATCAACGGGATCGACCTGCGCGTCGACGGGGGAATCACCTCGGTGCCGTGAAGCCAAGGTCACATGCGAGGCACGCTTTGTCGCAGCGCTCCCCCTGAGCCGTGTGTCATGAGACCGTGGATGCGCTGAACAGCAAAGGGTGGGCCAAGGCTCACGTTCTCGGGGGAGAGCCATGAGCAGCGCGTCGGGCGGGTCCGGTTCGAGCACGGGCACGACGAGCAGCGAGGAGCAGCGGCAGCGCGGCATCTGGATCCTGGTCGCCGCCGCCCTCGCCTTCGCCGTTCTCGTGCTGCCGCAGGTCGTCGAGGACGACGACAAGACCTCGTTCGCGGGTGCCCTCCCGTCAAGCGGCTCCTCGCGGCTGCCGTCGCTTCCCAGCGGGATACCCAGCGGTGTGCCGAGCGGGCTGCCAAGTGGCCTGCCCACCTCGTCGCTGCCCAGCTACAGCTCCGGGGGCAGCGGGCAGCAGACGAGTGGCGGCGGTACGGAGGGGGTCACCGGCGGCAGCGGGGGAGGCGGCGGCTCGGTGGAGACCCAGCGGCCCGCCACGCCCACCGTGGCGCCGGACCCCACCGCGGACGCGTACCGGGCGGTGAGCGCCGGCGACTGCCTCGCCGTGTACGACACCGGCTCCGGCGACTACAACACCCGGGTGCCCTACCGGGTCGGCTGCGGTGCCGGAAACGCCTACGTCTGGGTGAACGCCGTACGCTCCAGCGGCAGCGCCTGCAGCCAGGGGCCGGGCCGGAGCTACATGTCGTACACCTCCCGCGGGCAGACCATCGCGCTGTGCCTGACCCGCCAGTTCAGGGTGGGCTACTGTCTGCTGGCCAAGCAGTCGGGCAGCGGGCAGTCGGCGCAGATGCGGGCCGGGCTGATGACCGGGGTGGACTGCGACGCGAAGCGGCGCCCGGCCCGGTACAACCAGATCCTGCACATCACCGGCGTGTACCGGGCCCCGGCGAACCCCTCGGCGAGTCAGTGCGCCCGGGTCCAGGGCGACCGTACGTACTACTGGTCGTGGCTGGTCAACGGCGGCCGGACGCTGCTGTGCACCATGGTGTACCGGGGCTGAGTCAGCGCGTCGCCACGTTCGTCAGGCCCCCGCTCAGCGCCAGCAGCAGGATGATGCCGACCCCCGGAGCGGCCAGGTACGGCATGAGGGCCACCGTGGCCAGCAGGCAGTACGCGGCGGCCACCCAGGAGAGGACCTGCTGGGCCTCTTCCGGTCCGTGCCGGTTGAGCCGGACGACCAGGGCCATGAAGACGGCCGCCCACAGGGCGGCGCGCGGCTGGCCGAAGGAGACGTTGTCGTACAGGTCCACGGCGGGCTTGTACCAGTCCGTGTCGGCCAGCTCGGCCGCGAACTTGATCATGTCCTTCAGATAGGTGTGCGAGGCGAGCGAGGTCGCGTCCTTCAGATCGGCCCGCACCCACTCAGAGATCACCAGCACCATCAGGCCCAGCGCATGACAGACGCCCGGCCCCGCGCCGACCGTCTTCTTGCGCGTCTCGGACCGCTCCCCCGTGACCATGTGTTCGTCCCCTCCCCGTGGCTCACATCATCCAACGGCGGAGGAGGCGCGGACCAGCCCCCGGTGGGTTACGACTTGCGGTGGCCTATCAGCCGGGGCTTGGGCTCCAGGCCGTCCAGGCCGTGCCAGGCCAGATTCACCAGATGGGCCGCCACCTCGGCCTTCTTCGGCCGGCGTACGTCCAGCCACCACTGGCCGGTGAGCGCGACCATGCCCACCAGCGCCTGCGCGTACAGCGGGGCGAGCTTGGGGTCGAAGCCGCGGGCCTTGAACTCCAGGCCGAGGATGTCCTCGACCTGGGTGGCGATATCGCTGATCAGCGAGGCGAAGCTGCCCGTCGACTGGGCGACGGGGGAGTCGCGCACCAGGATGCGGAAGCCGTCCGTGTACGCGTCGATGTAGTCGAGCAGGGCGAAGGCGGCCTGCTCCAGGAGTTCGCGGGGGTGGCCCGCGGTCAGTGCGCCGGTGACCATGTCCAGCAGCCGGCGCATCTCGCGGTCCACCACCACCGCGTACAGCCCCTCCTTGCCGCCGAAGTGCTCGTAGACCACCGGCTTGGAGACCCCGGCCTTGGCCGCGATCTCCTCCACCGACGTGCCTTCGAAGCCGCGCTCGGCGAAGAGCGCGCGACCGATGTCCAGCAATTGCTCCCGGCGCTCCTTGCCGGTCATCCGCACCCGGCGGGTGCGCCGGGTCCCGGATCCGGAGGCGCGGGCCGCCCGGTCCTTGTTACCGCTGGTATTACTGTCGGTCGCCACGCCCTCCATCATGCCGCTTCGGTGGTTTCCTCTTTACGGCGGGCGTCGATACGGGCCTCATTGGGCCAGCGCACGTCATAGGCCCAGCCCGCCTTCTCGAACCAGCGGATGATCCGGGCGCTGGAGTCCAGTTGCCCCTTCAGCACGCCATGGCGGGCGGAGGTCGGGTCGGCGTGGTGGAGGTTGTGCCAGGACTCACCGCACGAGAGCACCGCCAGCCACCACACGTTGCCGGACCGGTCGCGCGACTTGAAGGGGCGCTTGCCGACCGCGTGGCAGATCGAGTTGATCGACCAGGTGACGTGGTGCAGCAGCGCGACCCGGACAAGCGACCCCCAGAAGAACGCGGTCGCCGCACCCTGCCAGGACCAGGTCACCAGCCCGCCGATCAGCGCGGGCAGCAGCAGCGAGACCAGCGTCCAGACCACGAACTGCCGGGAGACGCGGCGGATCGCGTCGTCCTTGATCAGGTCGGGCGCGTACTTGTACTGCGGGGTCTGCTCCTCGTCGAACATCCAGCCGATGTGCGCCCACCACAGGCCCTTCATCAGCGCCGGGACGGTCTCCCCGTACCGCCAGGGGGAGTGCGGGTCGCCCTCGGCGTCGGAGAACTTGTGGTGCTTGCGGTGGTCGGCCACCCAGCGCACCAGGGGTCCCTCCACCGCCAGCGACCCGGCGATCGCCAGCGCGATCCGCAGCGGCCGCTTGGCCTTGAAGGAGCCGTGGGTGAAGTAGCGGTGGAAGCCGATGGTGATGCCGTGGCAGCCGATGTAGTAGAAGGCGACCATCAGGGTCAGGTCCAGCCAGCTGACCCCCCACCCCCAGGCCAGCGGGATGGCGGCGGCAAGGGCGAGGAAGGGGACGGTGATGAACAGAAGCAGGGTGATCTGTTCGATGGAGCGCTTGCTGTCCCCGCCGAGCGTGGCGGAGGGAAGTGGGTGCTCCTGGGCCTTCGGCGCGTCGTCGATCACGTCGGGGCTTGCGGTCATGGAATCCCTCGTGGGGCTCGGGGGTACGGTTACGGGACCGTAACCTACGGCGACGTAAGTATGGCAGGGCCCCGAAGCGGGGCAATAGGGCTATGGATTCCCCCGAGGGCGTGCCGCATATCCTGGTGGCGTCGGACAGCGCGGTCCGCATCTCGCCGACAGCACGGGGGTCCCGGGGCCGGTGGCGCCGGCAGCCACGGCCTTTCGGCCCCGTCGTTACCCGACCAGTGCCCGAACACTGCAAGGAGCCCGCACCTGTGAGCAGTGCCGACAACACCAACGCCGCCCTGCGCGCCGATATCCGCCGTCTGGGTGACCTGCTCGGCGAAACCCTGGTCCGGCAGGAGGGTCCCGACCTCCTCGACCTCGTCGAGCGCGTCCGCGCTCTCACCCGCAGTGACGGCGAAGCCGCCGCGGAGCTGCTCGGCGCCACCGACCTGGATACGGCGGCGAAGCTCGTACGCGCGTTCTCCACGTACTTCCACCTGGCGAACATCACCGAGCAGGTCCACCGCGGCCGCGAGCTGCGCGCCAAGCGCGCCGCCGAGGGCGGGCTGCTGTCCCGCACCGCCGACCAGCTCAAGGACGCCGACCCCGAGCACCTGCGGGAGACCGTCCGCCACCTCAACGTCCGCCCCGTCTTCACCGCCCACCCCACCGAGGCCGCCCGCCGCACCGTCCTGAACAAGCTGCGCCGGATCGCCGAACTGCTCGACACCCTCGCCGTCGGCGGTGACAAGCGCCGCACCGACCTGCGCCTGGCCGAGAACATCGACCTCCTCTGGCAGACCGACGAACTGCGCGTCGCCCGCCCCGAGCCCGCCGACGAGGCGCGCAACGCGATCTACTACCTGGACGAACTGCACGCCAACGCCGTCGGCGACGTCCTGGAAGACCTGTCCGCCGAGCTGGAGCGCGTCGGCGCCCCGCTGCCCGCCACCACCCGCCCCCTCACCTTCGGCACCTGGATCGGCGGCGACCGCGACGGCAACCCCAACGTCACCCCCCAGGTCACCTGGGACGTGCTGATCCTCCAGCACGAGCACGGCATCACCGACGCCCTCGCCGTCGTCGACGACCTGCGCGCCGCCCTCTCCAGCTCCATCCGCAACTCCGACGCCTCCGAAGAGCTCCTGGACTCCCTCCAGCGCGACCTGGAACTCCTCCCCGAGATCAGCCCCCGCTACAAGCGGCTCAACGCCGAAGAGCCCTACCGCCTCAAGGCCACCTGCGTCCGGCAGAAGCTCCTCAACACCCGCGCCCGCCTCGCCGGCGGCACCCCCCACCAGCCAGGACGCGACTACCTCGGCACCGCCGAGCTCCTCGCCGACCTGCACCTCATCCAGGAGTCGCTGCGCGCCCACCGCGGCCAGCTGATCGCCGACGGCCGTATGGAACGCGCCATCCGCACCCTCGCCGCCTTCGGGCTGCAGCTGGCCACCATGGACGTACGCGAACACGCCGACGCCCACCACCACGCCCTCGGCCAGCTCTTCGACCGCCTCGGCGAGGAATCCTGGCGGTACGCCGACATGCCCCGCGACTACCGCCGCAAGCTGCTCGCCAAGGAGCTCCGCTCGCGCCGCCCGCTCGCGCCCACCCCCGCGCCGCTGGACGCCGCGGGCGCCAAGACCCTCGGCGTCTTCCACACCATCAGCGAGGCCTTCGAACGGTTCGGCCCCGAGATCGTCGAGTCGTACATCATCTCCATGTGCCAGGGCTCCGACGACGTCTTCGCCGCCGCGGTCCTCGCCCGCGAGGCCGGCCTGGTCGACCTGCACGCCGGCTGGGCCAAGATCGGCATCGTGCCGCTGCTGGAGACCACCGACGAGCTCAAGATCGCCGACCAGCTCCTCGACGACATGCTCTCCGACCCCTCCTACCGGCGGCTGGTCGCCCTGCGCGGCGACGTCCAGGAGGTCATGCTCGGCTACTCCGACTCCTCGAAGTTCGGCGGCATCACCACCTCCCAGTGGGAGATCCACCGCGCCCAGCGGCTGCTCCGCGACGTCGCCCACCGGCACGGCGTACGGCTGCGCCTCTTCCACGGCCGCGGCGGCACCGTCGGCCGCGGCGGCGGCCCCACCCACGACGCGATCCTCGCCCAGCCCTGGGGCACCCTGGAAGGCGAGATCAAGGTCACCGAGCAGGGCGAGGTCATCTCCGACAAGTACCTCGTCCCCTCCCTCGCGCGGGAGAACCTGGAGCTGACCGTCGCCGCCACGCTCCAGGCCTCCGCCCTCCACACCGCCCCCCGCCAGTCCGACGAGGCGCTGGCCCGCTGGGACTCGGCCATGGACACCGTCTCGGACGCCGCCCACCGCGCCTACCGCGCGCTGGTCGAGGACCCCGACCTCCCGGCGTACTTCTTCGCCTCCACCCCCGTCGACCAGCTCGCCGAGCTCCACCTCGGCTCCCGCCCCTCCCGGCGCCCCGACTCCGGCGCCGGCCTGGACGGGCTGCGGGCCATCCCGTGGGTCTTCGGCTGGACCCAGTCCCGGCAGATCGTGCCCGGCTGGTTCGGCGTCGGCTCCGGGCTCAGGGCCGCCCGCGAGGCGGGCCTGGACGCGGCCCTGGACGAGATGCACCAGCACTGGCACTTCTTCCGGAACTTCCTGTCCAACGTGGAGATGACGCTCGCCAAGACCGATCTGCGGATCGCCCGGCACTACATCGACACGCTGGTGCCGGATGAGCTGAAGCACGTCTTCGACACCATCGAGGCCGAGCACGAGCTCACCGTGCGGGAGGTGCTGCGGATCACCGGCGAGCCCGAGCTCCTCGACTCGAACCCGGTGCTGAAGCAGACCTTCCACGTCCGCGACGCCTACCTCGACCCGATCTCCTACCTCCAGGTCTCGCTCCTCCACCGGCAGCGCACCGCCCACGAGCGCGGCGAGGACCCCGACCCGATCCTCGCCCGCGCCCTGCTGCTGACGGTCAACGGCGTCGCGGCGGGTCTGCGCAACACGGGCTGACCCGCGGCCCGCGCCCGAGGCGACCGCGCCCGGGCCGCTCCCCCCGGTGGGAGCGGCCCGGGCGCGGTGGTGTTCAGAACGTCAGCGTGGCGAAGGACGCGGCCAGGAGGGCCGCGCCGGCCAGGCCCAGCGCCCAGGCGGTGCGGCGCAGACGCAGGCCGCCCGCGACCATGAGCGAGGCCAGCAGGAGGGAGCCCGCGAAGGGGACCCAGGCGTGCAGGATCCCGGTCCAGCCGGTCCGTACGGCCTCGTCCGAGCCGGGCTTCAGGGCCACCGCCAGGCGGTCGCCCCGGCCGTCGGTGACCGCCTTGTCGATCCGCACCTTCGCGCGGGCCTTGCCCGAGCCGTCGACGGGCGTGAAGGCGCCCGTGCACCAGTCGTCGTCGCAGGCGGCGACCGTGATCGTGCCGCGTTCGAGGTTCTTGGTGAACATCGCCGGCTTGGCGGTCGCCCACGAGTACCAGACGCCCGCGACGAGTACGAACAGCGCGAGGAGCGCCATCACCACGGTTTTCGTGAGCAGCAGCAGCCCGTACGCGCTCTCGCCCGCCCGCCGCTTACGGCTGCGCTTGATCGTGCCGGTGGAAGACATGGCGGCGATCCTGGCGACATCCGAGCCCGCTGGTCAACCATCAGCAGGCGGCCGCCCGGGCGGGGATCGGGAGCGGATCAGGAGTTGTACGTGCCCTGCGCGCGCTCCAGGCCGTCGGCGATCAGCGTCTCCACGGCGTCCGCGGCGCGGTCCACGAAATAGTCCAACTCCTTGCGCTCAGCGGCGGAAAAGTCCTTCAGCACGAAGGCCGCGACATCCATCCGGCCGGGCGGCCGGCCGATCCCGAAGCGGACGCGGAAGTAGTCCGGGCCCAGCGACTTGGTGATCGACTTCAGGCCGTTGTGGCCATTGTCACCTCCGCCGAGCTTCAGCCGCAACGCGCCGTAGTCGATGTCCAGTTCGTCGTGGACTGCGATGACTTGCCCGACCGGCACCTTGTAGAAGTCGCGCAGCGCGGTGGTGGGGCCGCCCGAGAGGTTCATGAACGACATGGGCTTGGCGACGATCACGCGGCGGCTCGCCGGGCCCGGAGCGCCGACGCGCCCCTCGACGACCTGCGCGCGGGACTTGTGCGCCTTGAAGCGGCCGCCCATGCGGTCGGCCAGCAGATCGGCCACCATGAAGCCGATGTTGTGGCGGTTGCCGGCGTACTCGGGCCCGGGGTTGCCGAGGCCCACGACGAGCCAGGGGCTCGCTCCGTCCGTCATCTGGGTGTCTCCTCGGGAGGTACCTCCCAGCGGTAGCCGGGGGATCCGGAAGGACCGGCCGCCGCCCCTGGCCGGCCCCGGAGCGGGGCGCGGGGCGGGACGGCGGCCGGAACGGCAGCGGGGCGTCGACGCCTCGGCGTCACGCCTCCTAGGCCCTGTCTCCCCGATCTCTGCGGGCCCGCGACGCCTGGCACGCTCGCTCGCTGCGTTGTCGGGCTCGCCCAAGTAGGCCCACTACGAGGGCGACCCTCCGCCTTGCGATCGCACGCACCAGACGCCGCGGGCTGATCCACAGAGATCGGGGAGACAGGACCTAGGCGTTGCTTACGCCTCCTCGCCCTCGGCCTCACCCTCGCCGGCCGGGGCCTCGGCCTGGGCGGACACGACCTGGACCACGACGGTGTCCTCCTCGATCGCCAGGGTGGTGCCGGCCGGCAGGGTGATGTCCTTGGCCAGGATGGAGTGACCGGCGTCCAGGCCCGCGACGGAGACGGTGACCGACTCCGGGATGTGGGTCGCCTCGGTCTCCACCGGCAGCGCGTTCAGCAGGTGCTCCAGCAGGTTGCTGCCGGGGGCCAGGTCGCCCTCGGTGTGGATCGGCACCTCGACGGTGACCTTCTCGCCGCGCTTCACCAGGAGCAGGTCCACGTGCTTGATGAAGCCCTTGATGGCATCGCGCTGGACCGCCTTGGGGATGACGAGCTCCTTCTTGCCCTCGACATCCAGGCTGAGCAGCACGTTCGCGGTCTTGAGCGCGAGCATCAGGTCGTGGCCCGGCAGGTTGATGTGGACGGGCTCGGTGCCGTGGCCGTACACCACACCGGGGACCAGGCCCTCGCGGCGGGCGCGGCGGGCGGCGCCCTTGCCGAACTCGTTACGGCTCTTGGCGGAAAGCTTGACCTCAGCCATGACTGCACTCCTCGTAGTCGTTGAACGAACGATCTGACGGCCGTCACCCGGCCCACGACAGACCATCTCTACGAAGAGCGCGTCGATAACGGACGAGCCGCGTACGTGATCGCACACAGCTTCCCTCGCCGAGCAACCCGGCAATTCTACCTCCCGGGCCGCATGCCGGATGCCACCTGCCCGGCCATGGCCCGCCCATGGCTGAGGCCACCCCTGGCGGGGTGGCCTCAGATCGGTCGGCGGGTGCTCGGGGCGGCGGCCCCTAAGTCGCCGGTGGCCATCACTGCTCCTCGAAGAGGCTGGTCACCGAGCCGTCCTCGAAGACCTCCTGGACCGCGCGGGCGATGGTCGGCGCCATCGACAGCACGGTGATCTTGTCGAGCTCGACCTCGTTCGGGGTGGGCAGGGTGTTGGTGAAGACGAACTCGCTCACCTTCGAGTTCTTCAGCCGGTCCGTGGCCGGGCCGGACAGCACACCATGGGTGGCCGTCACGATCACGTCCTCCGCGCCGTTGGCGAACAGCGCGTCCGCCGCGGCGCAGATGGTGCCGCCGGTGTCGATCATGTCGTCGACCAGGACACACACCCGGCCCCGCACATCACCCACGACCTCGTGGACGGTGACCTGGTTGGCCACGTCCGGGTCGCGGCGCTTGTGCACGATCGCCAGCGGGGCGCCGAGCCGGTCGCACCAGCGGTCGGCGACGCGCACCCGGCCCGCGTCCGGGGAGACCACGGTCAGCTTGGAGCGGTCGACCTTGGCGCCCACGTAGTCCGCGAGGATCGGCAGCGCGAAGAGGTGGTCGACCGGGCCGTCGAAGAAGCCCTGGATCTGGTCGGTGTGCAGATCGACCGTGAGGATCCGGTCGGCACCCGCGGTCTTTAGCATGTCGGCGATCAGCCGCGCCGAGATGGGCTCACGGCCGCGGTGCTTCTTGTCCTGGCGGGCATAGCCGTAGAAGGGCACGATCACGGTGATCGAGCGCGCGGAGGCCCGCTTCAGCGCATCGACCATGATCAGCTGCTCCATGATCCATTTATTGATGGGAGCCGTGTGGCTCTGGATCAGAAAACAGTCGGCGCCTCGCGCGGACTCCTGGAAACGGACGTAGATCTCGCCGTTCGCGAAGTCGAATGCCTTGGTCGGGACCAAGCTGACGCCCAGCGCGTGGGCGACCTCCTCGGCCAGCTCGGGGTGGGCGCGGCCGGAGAAGAGCATCAGCTTCTTCTCGCCGGTCGTCTTGATCCCGGTCACAGCATGTCTCCTTGGACGTCACTTTGATGCGCTTATCACGGTACGCCCCGCACGGCGCACCCGTGCACGGGTCATTCCTCGCCCGCGTCCTCCTGACGGGCCGACTCGGCGGCCCTCGCGGCGGCGCTTCCGGGGCGCTTGCGGGCGACCCAACCCTCGATATTCCGCTGCTGGCCGCGTGCGACAGCGAGCGAGCCCGGGGGCACATCCTTGGTGATGACCGAGCCGGCGGCGGTGTAGGCGCCGTCCCCGATCGTGACCGGAGCCACAAGCATGTTGTCCGCTCCGGTGCGGCAGTGGCTGCCGATGGTGGTGTGGTGCTTGTCGACGCCGTCGTAGTTCACGAACACGCTGGCGGCGCCGATGTTGGTGTACTCGCCGATGGTCGCGTCGCCGACGTAGGAGAGATGCGGCACCTTGGTGCCCTCGCCGATCCGGGCGTTCTTCATCTCCACGTACGTGCCCGCCTTGGCCTTGGCGCCGAGCCGGGTGCCGGGGCGCAGATACGCGTACGGGCCGACGCTCGCGCCCGCGCCGATCTCCGCGCCCTGGGCGACGGTGAAGCTCGCGGTCGCGCCCTCGGCGACGGTGGTGTCGGTGAGCCGGGAGTTCGGGCCGACCTCGGCGTGCGCCGCGATGTGGGTGGCACCGAGCAGCTGGGTACCGGGGTGCACCAGGGCGTCCGGCTCAAAGGTGACGGTCGCGTCCACCCAGGTCGTGGCCGGGTCGACGACGGTCACCCCGTCGAGCATGGCCCGGGTCAGCAACCGGTCGTTGAGCAGCCGGCGCGCCTCGGCCAGCTGCACCTGGTTGTTGATGCCGACGATCTCGCGGTGGTCGCCCGCCACACAGGCGCCGACCCGGTGCCCGGCCTCGCGCAGGATGCCCAGCACATCGGTGAGGTATTCCTCACCCTGACTGTTGTCGGTCCGCACCTTGCCCAGTGCGTCGATCAGCAGCCGGGCGTCGAACGCGAAGACCCCCGAGTTGATCTCGCGGATCCCGCGCTGGGCGTCGGTGGCGTCCTTGTGCTCCACGATCGCGGTGACCGCGCCGCTCGCCTCGTCGCGCACGATCCGGCCGTAGCCGGTCGCGTCGGGGACCTCGGCGGTCAGGACGGTCACGGCGTTGCCCTCGGTGGCATGGGTCCCGGCGAGGCGGCCCAGGGTCTCGCCGGTCAGCAGCGGGGTGTCCCCGCAGACGACGACCACGGTGCCGTCCAGGGCGACCCCGCTGTCGGCGCTGTCGGCGAGTTGCTCGAGCCCCATCCGGACGGCGTGCCCGGTCCCGTTCTGTTCGTGCTGCACGGCGGTGCGCACATCGGCGTCGATCTCCGCGAGATGCGCGGTGACCTGCTCGCGGGCGTGGCCGACGACGACCACGAGGTGCTCGGGGGACAGCTCGCGCGAGGCGGCGACGACGTGCCCGACGAGGGACCGGCCGCAGATCGCATGCAGGACCTTGGGGGTCGTCGACTTCATGCGGGTGCCCTCACCCGCTGCGAGGACGACGACGGCTGCCGGGCGGTTGGCGCTCACGGATGTGCCCTTCGGGCTCGGCTCGGGTGTGGACACCCGCAGGATACCGAGAGGTTTCGCGGCGGAAACGAGGGCGGGTCCTGGGTGGGAAGATCAGGGGGCGGAATATGAGCTCCCCTGCAAGGATTCGAACCTTGACAAACGGTACCAAAAACCGGTGTGCTGCCTGATTACACCACAGGGGATGGTAAATCGGTCAAAGCCGGACACCTGGTGGGGGTGGCCGACTTGGCCCCCACCACTATGCCGTACTGAGCGCCCTCGACGCGACGGTGGAGGCCCGCGCGCTGCGCCACACGGATCACGAGCCGCATCGCACAGATCACACGCCGGGGCGCGCATATCAGCCGCCGACGATCCCCGAAACGGGGGGACGCAGGCCCTCGTGTCCCGGGTTAAACCCTTGGCACCCGGCCGTAGTCTGGTCGGTATGACTGCGACGGGGGACATGGGGGACGTCGAGACAGCGGGCGCGCGGGGCGCGCCCGCTGGGCCGTGGTGGTGGCCGCGGCGGCGGAGCATGGTGCTGGATGTCTTCCTCGCGGTCATGTCGGCGGTCGAGTGTGCCGCGGAGGGTGTCGCGTTCGCCCATGACGCGCGTATCCCGGTGGCCGTCGGGGTGGCGATGGGGCTGGTCGTCGGCGCCACGCTGCTGCTGCGGCGGCGCTGGGCGATCGCCGTGGTGCTCATATCGATCGCGGTGACCCCGGCGGAGATGGGCGTGCTGCTCAGCATCGTCGGCCTCTACACCCTGGCCGCCTCGGAGGTGCCGCGCCGGATCACGGCCGTGCTGGCCGGAATGTCGGGTGCGGGCACGCTCATCATCTCGACCATCCGGTTCCAGGAAAACATGCACCGCGGCAGCGGCACCGCGGAGCCCACCGTGTGGATGATTCCGCTGGTCGCGGTGGTGATGTCCCTGGGGCTGACCGCCCCGCCCATCCTGCTCGGGCTGTACGTCAGGGCCAGGCGCCGGCTCGTGGAGAGCCTGCGGGAGCGGGCGGACGGTCTGGAGCGCGAGCTGTCGCTGCTGGCGGACCGGGCGGAGGAGCGGGCCGAGTGGGCCCGTAACGAGGAGCGCACCCGGATCGCGCGGGAGATGCACGACGTGGTGGCGCACCGGGTGAGCCTGATGGTGGTGCATGCGGCGGCCCTTCAGGCGGTCGCCCTCAAGGACCCGGAGAAGGCCGCGAAGAACGCGGCGCTGGTCGGCGACATGGGCCGCCAGGCGCTGACCGAGCTGCGGCAGATGCTCGGCGTGCTGCGCTCCCAGGAGGTCGGCCAGCGGGCCCCGGCCTCGGCCGGTGCCCGCGCGGACGGCGAGCCGGTGCCGGTGCCGCTGGCGGCGGTGGCCGCGGCCGCGTCGGCCGCGGCGGAGGCGGCCGGGGTGTCGGGTACGGGCGGTGCGGAGGGTGCGGGCGGTGCGCGTACGGCCGGGGGCGCCGGGTCGGCCGTGGCGGCGGACATCACGGGCGGGCCGCGGCTCGCGGAGCTGGAGACGCTGGTCGGGCAGTCGCGGGAGGCCGGGATGGTCGTGGAGCTCTCGGTGGAGGGGGAGGAGCGCGGCTATGCGCCCCGGGTGGAGCAGACCGCGTACCGCGTGGTGCAGGAGGCCCTGACCAACGTCCACAAGCACGCGCCGGGCGCGAAGGCGCGGGTCCGGCTCGCCCACCGGCCCTTGGAGATCGCGGTGCTGGTGGAGAACGGGCCCTCGGAGCGGGGCGCGGCGGACGCGGGGCTGCCGAGTGGCGGCAACGGCCTGCTGGGGATGAAGGAGCGGGTGACGACGCTCGGGGGCGGTTTTGTGTCGGGGGCCACGGAGTCGGGCGGCTTCCGGGTCTCGGCGGTCATTCCGGACCGTGCGGGCACGGATCGTACGGCCACGGGTCGTACGGCCACCGGCCTGCTCGAAATTGGCTCGAAAGAGTAGGGGATTCCCCAGAGTCGCTACCCGGAGTCGCCACCCGGAGTCGCTATCCGCGCGGCAGCCGCTGCGGCTGGACCCCCATCACCAGCGCCGTCAGCGCCGCGTCGATGTCCGTGCCCAGGTACCAGTCCCCGGTGTGGTCCAGGCTGTACACCCGCCCTTCCGTGTCGATGGTCAATAACGCCTGCCCGCCGGACTCCTCGCCCAGCGGGCAGACCTCCGTGTCCAGCGCCCGCCCCAGGTCGCCCAGCGTCCGGGCCAGGTGCAGGCCGTGCAGCGGGTCGAGGTGAAAGGGGGTCGGGGCGATATGCCGCCCGGCTCCCGGCGGGATGACGTGCAGCCCGCCGAACTCCGCCCACGCCTCGACGGCCGCCGGGAAGACGGCGTGCAGATGCCCGGCGGGGGAGATGTGGGCACGCAGGGCGTCCGCCCAGTACTCGGCCTGGTGGACGTCCCGGCGTCCCGGCTGCCAGCCCGCCTCGCGCAGGGCGGCGTCGACGGGGACGGAGAAGCGGGTCGTGTCCATGCTGCGCACGCGTCTGGATGCGTCCAAGGTCAGCCCCTGACCGGTCCGGCCGCGGCTTCGGTCGCAGGCCCGCTCGTGTGTCCGACGGTCCGTACGCCGAAGTGGGCCAGCAGCGGCACGCAGGAGCGGCACGGCGGGGCGTAGCTGCCGTGCCGGGGGTCGCCGGCCTCGCGGATCCGGCGTGTGGTGATCTTGGCCTGTTTGAAGGCGCGGCGGGCCTCGCCGTGGGTGAGCGGCTTGCGGGCGGCGCGCTTGGAGCGGTTCGCCTCGACGCTGGTCAGATGGCGCGACAGCAGGATCGCCTCCGGACAGCGGCCGGTGAACCGCTCGCGCTGGGCGCTGGTGAGGGTGTCCAGAAAGTCCTGGACCAGTGGGTGCAGCGGGGGTGGCTGATCGCCCTTGCTCGCGGTGCAGGTGAGGGTCTCGCCGCGGACGGAGAGCGCGGCGGCGACGGTCGGCAGGATGCCGTCGCGGCGGTGGAGGAGCGGCGGCGGCCCCGCCGCGCCGTCGGTGTCGCTCCATCTGAGCCGTGGGTCGCTCTGCCCGGGCGCGGCGTCATCGTGGCCGCTTGGCGTGGTCTGCATCTCCTGCGTTCCCTCCCGTTCCCTCCCTGCGCAATCCGCGCGCAATCCCCGCGCAATCCCCCGGTTGCGAAGATCAGCCTGCCAAATGTGGCGCGTGGTGCGAAAGTCCGGGGGTGGCCGGCGCGGGCCGGGCGGGAGGTCGGCAAGGTGCCCGGCGTCCGGGGTCGGTCGGGCGCGGTCGGGCGCGGCGGGGTCCGGGTCCGCGGTACCGCATAGTCTGTCCGTACCAGCCAGCAGCAGCAGGGGGCATCCGCCATGACGACAGGTCGGCTCGGGCAGCATGCCGCGCCACCGAACACGGCCTACGCCGGGCAGGTCGTGCACTTCCCGGACCCGGTGAGGGCCGCCCGGCACCCCAAGGGCGTTCGGGTGAACGAAGACGGCTATCCGGACTTTTCGCCCTATGCGCGCGCGGCGGCCGAAATAGCCGAGCCGCCCGAGGGGTTCGGTGTCGACGAGCTGCGGCTGACCGACTTCGTGTCCGCCAACGCCGCGCTGCACGCCGTCGACCACGACCTGTGGGACGGCTCGTCGTCCGTGGCCACTCCGCACGGCTGGACCTGGCACCACGTCGTCGGCACCCGGCGCATGGAGCTGATCCCGGTGGAGGTGAAGGCGCTGCTGCGGCACCACGGCGGGCTCGCGACGGCCGCCGTCGACCAGGACAAGCGCGGCACCCGGCCGCTACAGGAGACCCGGCCGGTGCACTTCGGGCTGCCCAAGCGCGGCATTTCGGTCACCGAGGAGCAGGTGCTCGGCGTCGAGGAGGACCTCGGCTACCGGCTGCCCGGCGCGTACCGGGCCTTCCTGAAGGCGGCGGGCGGCTGTGCGCCCGTCGGCGCGGCGCTGGACCCGGAGCTCGGCCTCCTCGTCGACCAGCCGTTCTTCACGGTGCGCGACGAGGCCGCGGTCAATGACCTGGTGTACATCAACAAATGCCTGCGCGACCACTTCACCAAGGACTTCCTCGGGGTGGGCTTCGTGCAGGGCGGGGTGATCGCGGTGAAGGTGAAGGGTGACGCGATCGGCTCGGTGTGGTTCTGCGCGTACGACGACGCGCGGGACCGCGACGGCTGGACGGTGCAGGACCGGGTCGAGCACCTGATGCTGCCGTGCGGCGACGACTTCGACGCCTTCCTGTTGCGGCTCGCGGGCAACCCGCCGGAGTTGGAGACCGTGGCCAACCTGATGGTGGAGGGCGGCTTCGCGTACGCCGTCCCGGTGGAGGGGTGAGCGCGATGGTGACCTTCGCACAGGCGCAGGAGCGCGCGGAGCTCTGGATCAACGGCGATGTGCCCGGCTATCAGCAGCGCGAGGTGCGGGTGCGGGAGTTCGACCTGGGCTTTGTGGCCTGGGCCGAGGACCGCGCGGACGGGCCCGTCTCGGACGCGCCCGCCGAGGGCGCGCGGCTGGTCATCGCCCGCGACAGTGGCGACACGACCCTGTGGCCCGCGCTGCCGGTGGGTGAGGTCATCCGCCGGTACGAGGAGCAGTACGGGGCCTCCGGCGGAGACCAGGAGACCACGGGCGGGCGACCGCAGCGCATCGACTTGAACGCGACGTCCTTCCTGCTGACGCCGCCGGACTGGCTACAGGAGGCGGCGGACGCGAGGGGCATCCCCGACCAGCGGTCGGGCAGCGGCAGCGGCGCTTCGGGAGCAGGCTCCGGTGCGGGTGCGGGTGCGGGTGCGGGTGCGGGTGCGGCGGCGGCTTCGGCTTCGGCGGGTGGTTCCGCTGAGAGTGAGCCGGAAGCGGCGGACGACTGGCCGGGGTCCCAGGCCTCGGCGGCGTCCGGGACCGGGGCGTCCGCGGCCTCGGCCGCGGCCGGTTCGTACGGCGGCGGCGTGGGGGCGGGCGCTTCGGGCGGGCTCACCGACCGCGGGCCGGGCACGGATGACTGGCCGGGGTCGTCGCAGGCGCCGGCGGCGTCTGGTTCGTACGACGGTGGTTCCGGGGCGTCGGCGTCTACGGGCGGTGGTTCGGGCGAGCGCGGGACGGATGACTGGCCGGGGTCCGGCGCGGCGGGTGGTGGTTCCGGGGCGTCCGGGTCCGCGGGTGGTGGTTCGGCTGAGCGTGGGACGGATGACTGGCCGGGTTCCGGCGCTGCGGGTTCTGGCGCGGCCGGGGTCGGCACGGCGGGCGGTTCGGCCGGTCGTGCGACGGAACCGGTTGACGACTGGCCGGGGGCGGCCGCGGCGTCCGGTGGCCACGGCGGCGGTTCGGCCGAGCGTGAGACAGATGACTGGCCGGGTTCCGGTTCGTTCGCGCCCGGCGCCGGAGTGGGCGCCCCGGGCGCGCCGGACGCGGGCGCGCGGCCCTCGGGCGACGCGTCGCGCGGCGGGCAGCACGGCGCCGGGAGCCCCTGGGCCGCCCCCGCGGCGCCTCCAGGCAGCGGCGGCCCCGCCGACTCCGGCCCCGGCGCCCCGGCGACACCGGCCGGTGGCACGCCGTGGGCGGGTGCCGACACCAACTCCGGGAGCGACGACAGCGACCGCTCGGTCGCCCCGCCCGTCACGGTCTTCGCCCCGCCGCTCGCGGGCTCCGACGACGAGGACACCCCGGTGCCGGGCGTACGGCCGGACGCCAAGACCGAGTTGATGTCGGCGGGCAGCGCACTGCCTCCCACGGCCCTCGCGCCGGTCCTGGACCTGCCGCCGACGGGCGCGCCGGCCCCGGGCCCGGGCGTGCCAGGAGCGCCCCCGGCGCCCCCTGGTGCGACGCCCGGTGGCCCGTCGGCCCCGCCGCCGCCCGGCGCGCCGGGCGCTCCCGGCGCCGGCTCGGCCCCGGGTGCGCACACCCCGCCTCCGCCGCCGTCCGGCCCCGGTGCTCCGGGCGCCCCGGCCGGAGGGTACGTACCGACCCAACTGGTCTCGGCTCTCGGCCCCGAGAGCCTCGGCGGTCCGGGCGGGGGCCCGGGCGGTCCGCAGACGCCGCCCCCGCCACCGGGCGTCCCGGGCGCGGGCGCGACGCCTCCGCCGGGTGCGCCTGGTGCTCCTGGTCAGCCGGGTGCTCCGGGTGGGGTGCATGCGGCGGCGACGATGCTTGCCGGTGGTCCGGGTGCGCCCGGTGTGCCGGGTATGCCGGGCCCGGGCGGTCCGCAGCCGCCCGGTGCCCCCGGTGCTCCTGGCGTTCCCGGTGCGCCGGGTCAGCCGGGTATGTCGGGCCCGCAGCCGCCCGGTCCGCCCGGCGTGCCCGGGGCCGGGGGCGGCCAGACGCCGCCTCCGCCGGGTCCGGTCGGCAACTTCCCCGGCCCGCCCGGGGCTCCGGGGGCTCCTGGTGCGCCTGGTGCTCCTGGGGTTCCTGGTGCGCCTGGTCAGCCGGGTGCTCCGGGTGGGGTGCATGCGGCGGCGACGATGCTTGCCGGTGGTCCGGGTGCGCCCGGTGTGCCGGGTATGCCGGGCCCGGGCGGTCCGCAGCCGCCCGGTCCCCCCGGTGCTCCTGGCGTTCCCGGTGCGCCGGGTCAGCCCGGTATGCCCGGCCCCGGGGGTGCGCAGACGCCGCCTCCGCCGCCCGGCCCCGGGTACCCCGGCGGCCCCGGCCAGCCCGGTGCCCCCGGCGGGGTGCACGCGGCCGCGACGATGCTCGCGGGCGGCACGCCCCCAGCCGGCATGCCCGGCCCGGGTACGCCCCCGCCCGGTATGCCCGGCCCCGGCATGCCCCCGCCCGGCGGCGGATACGCCTACCCCGCGCCGCCGTCCGGCCAGCCGACCGTCGGCCCCGGCTACATGGCGGTGCTGCGCTACCGCGCGCAGGACGGCTCCGAGCAGCAGCTCATCCGCCGTTCCGCGCCCGGCACCCCGCACCCCGAGTGGCAGATCCTGCATGAGCTGCGTGTGATGAACGTCCCGCCGCAGCAAGTGCTGGAGCTGCACACCGAGCTGGAGTCCTGCGATCTGCCCGGCGGCTACTGCGCGCGCATGATCAAGGAGACCTGGCCGCAGGTGCGGATCAGCCATACGGCGGCGTACGGGCGTGACCACGCGACCCGCCAGCAGGGCGTGCGCCACCTCATCGAGCACCAGGGCGAGTTGCACCAGGTGGCGGATGGCCCGGCCCGTCCGGCCCCGAACCGGGTGCCGCTGCCGCACCCCAGCCAGGTGCAGCGGGTGGCCCCGGTGCCGCCGGAGGTGCTCGCGCAGGAGCTGATCCAGTCGTTCGGTCCGCAGGGCATCTTCCGCTTCGACCAGCGCGCGGTGTCGCGGATGGGCGTGCCGGACGTGGTCGCGCAGACGCTGGTCATGTCGGGGCTGCCGATGGACTTCGGGCCGTTCTTCTGGGCGCAGGCCCACCAGGGCCGCCCGGTGCCCACGCTCGCCGAGCTGGCCGCCGAGCGCGGGGTGCAGCCCGCGCCGGACGCGGGCTCGTACCTGGTCATGGGCAATGACTTCGGCCGTCAGCTGTGTGTGCAGTACGGCACGGCGCACATCGTGGCGGTGCCGGTGGAGGCGGGCCCCGGTGGTACGTCCGTACCGCCGCAGTTCGTCAACTCCTCCCTGCCGGACTTCGTCCGCTGCCTGGCCCTGCTGGGCCGGATGTGGCGGCTGCGGTACGGGCTGACGCCGGAGCAGGCCGGCCGCTGGACGGTCGACTTCCAGGCGCAGCTGGCCTGCCTGGACCCGGCGGCGCTGTCCTCACCGGACAACTGGTGGGCGGTGCTGCTGGAGCAGATGTGGGACGGCCTGCTCTGAGCGAGTTCTGAGGCGAACAGCGGCAGAACATCAGGACCGAGGCGCCCGACCCCCGTGACGGGGGCGGGCGCCTCGTCGTTGTGTTGTCCGGATCCGGTGGCGAGGGCTCAGCGACATCAGGGGGCACGACACCCCCGGCCGAGGAAGATGGGCGGAGTGTCGCGTTATGTGCGATTAGCCGCGATCTATAAAGATGTGCGCCGGAGCGGTTGCATGCCGGACAAAAGGGGTTCCAAGGATGGGCGCATCGGTGTCACGTCAAGGTTTCACCATCGGCGGACGGGGCCGCGGCTACCGCCCCGAGCAGGTCAACCGCACTCTGGCGGAGTTGTCCGACGCGCGCGACGCGGCGTGGGAGCGCGCCGCGCGGCTGACGGTGCTGAGCAATGAACTGGCCGCCGAGGCCGAGCGGGTGCGCGAGGCCGTCGCCCAGCTGGCCCCCCAGACGTATGAATCTCTGGGCGACCGCGCCCGGCTGATCCTGTTCGCGGCGGAGGAGGAGGCCGCGAGCCTGCGGACGCGGGCCGAGGCCTCGGCGCAGGAGCTGTGGGACGCCGCGCGGGCCGCGGCCCGTACGGTCGAGGCGGCCGCCCGCGAGGAGGCCGAGCGGACGCGCGTCGCCGCCGAGGCCTCCGCGCGCTCGACGCTGGAGTCGGCCCAGGCGGATGTGGACGAGCTGCGCGCCGCCTCGCGGCAGGACGCCAAGGAGTGGCGGACCGAGGCCCTGTCGGCGCTGAAGGAGACTCGGCAGCGGAGCGCCGCCGTCCTGGCCGAGCAGGAGCGGGACCACGGCGAGCGGTGGGAGGCGGCGGGCCGGGAGATCGCCCAGCGGGAGGCCGCGATGGCCGCCGGTGTCGCCCAGTTGGAGGACCGCACGCAGCTGAGGCTCGCCGAGGCCAAGCGGGAGTACGCGATGGCCGAGCAGGCGGCGCGGCTGCGGCAGGAGGACGCCCAGGCGCAGGCGGCGGAGATCATCGCGCAGGCGCGGGCCCGGGAGGAGCGCCTGGAGCGGGAGACGGAGCGGACGCTGCGCGAGCATGTCGAGCGGCGCGAGGAGCTCAAGTCGCATCTGGAGCATGTGCGGGGCAGCCTCGCGGCGCTGACGGGCCGGCCGGTCGCCGAGGACGCCGGCTCCACACCGCGGCCGGAGGTGTAGTCGGCTCCCAGTCGGGCTTCGGCTCCCGGACGGGCTTCGGCTCTCCGGCCGGCTCCGGCCTCCCGGCGTTCCACCACCGCAGCTTCCCGGCCGGGTCCGGGTTCCCCGACCGGCCCCGGCCCGGCCGGGAGCCCGCTACTGCTCCGCTACTCCGCTACCCCGCCGTCTGTGCCTGTTCGTCCGCGCCTTTCGTACCGTCCCGACCTTCCGTACCGTCCGTACCTTCGGTGCCCTCGGTGCCTTGCTTCCCGTCCGGCCCGGCGGCAGTGCGGCGCGGGGCGAGGAACAGCAGGACCAGCAGGGCCAGTACGGCGGCCCCCGCCGAGCCGACGTACACATGGTCGACGGCGGTGTCGACCGCGCGCCGCAGATAGTCGGCGGACTGGGTGGTGAGCGTGGCGGGGTGCTCCAGCGCGCGGGAGACGCCGTCGAGGTCGTCGGGCAGGCCGGCGCGGACGGCGGAGGGTGCCTCGTCGAGGCGGGCGGCCAGGGTGGCGTTGGCGACGGCGCCGAAGACGGCCGCCCCCACGCTCTGGCCGACCAGTCGGCAGAAGAGGATCGAGGCGGTCGCGGTGCCGCGCTCGGCCCAGCGGACGGATGACTGGACCCAGATGACCAGCGGTAGCTGGAAGAGGCCGAGGGCCGCGCCGAGCAGCAGCATGATCAGCGCGGGCTGCCAGGCCGCGCCGGGGTTGGCGCCGGGGTAGGGGAGCAGCGGGAAGGCGAGCAGGACCAGCGCGGCGAACGCGATGCCGGTGATCGCACAGCGCCGGAAGCCGACCCGGTTGTAGAAGCGGCTGCTCAGCGCGGCCGATATCGGCCAGCTGAGCGTCATGGCCGACAGCACGAACCCGGCCGCGATGGGGCCGAGTCCCAGGACCGACTGGCCGTAGGTGGGCAGGAAGACGGTGGGGGCGATCATCAGCAGGCCCAGCGCGCCGAGCGCGAGGTTGACGGCTGAGATCGTACGGCGGCGCCAGACCCAGCCCGGAATGATCGGTTCGGCGGCGTGGCGCTCGATCCATACGGTCCCGGCCGCGCACGCCGCGCTGGACGCGAACAGCGCGAGCGAGGGCGCGGACAGCCAGGCCCAGGCCACCCCGCCCTGCACAAGGGCGGTCAGCAGCAGCCCGCCGGTCGCGAAGATCGCCAGCGCGCCGGCCCAGTCCACCCGGGATCCGGGTGCGGCCGCCCGGGTCGGCTCGTGCAGATGACGGACGATCAGCAGTAGCGCCACGGCGCCGATCGGCAGGTTGATCAGGAAGATCCAGCGCCAGTCGGCGTATCCGGCGAGCAGGCCGCCGACGACCGGGCCCGCCACGGCGGACATGGCCCACACGGTGGAGAGCCGGGCCTGGATCTTGGGGCGCTCCTTGAGCGGGTAGAGGTCGGCGGCGATGACCTGTACGGTGCCCTGAAGTGCGCCGCCGCCCAGGCCTTGGACGACGCGGAAGGCGATGAGGGAGCCCATGTTCCAGGCGCCCGCGCACAGCAGCGAGCCCAGCAGGAAGAGCACGATCCCGAAGAGCAGGACGGGCTTGCGGCCGAAGGTGTCGGAGAGCTTGCCGTAGACCGGCAGGCTGACCGTGACGGCGAGCAGATAGCCGGAGAACAGCCAGGAGAAGACGGAGAAGCCGCCGAGGTCGCCCACGATCTGCGGGATCGCGGTCGAGATGATGGTGGCGTCGAGCGCGGAGAGCGCCATGCCGAGCATCAGCGCGGCGGCGACGGGGCGGCGGCGGACGGGGGGCGAGGGGGCCGTCTCCGGGGTGGGTGGTCCGGTGTCCGCGTCCGTCCGCCGTCGTGCGGTGCCGCCCACCGTGCGCACTCCCTCCCCCGGCCGAACCGGCTGGCTGCCGTGATGCCCGTAACTCTGTTGTGCGACCCAGCATTGTTGTACGACCCACCATTCCATGCGGGATCGGGGGAAGGGAAGCGGGCGTCCGGGCGGCCGAGCAGCGGACTTGAACCTTCCGTGACGTGAGGGCCCAGTCTTGACCCTGAGACGGGGTACGTCTGAGGTCTTACACCCCTAGGGGTCATCCACCCGTTCCTCCTACCCGGGGTTCGTACCGGCGGAGGAGGCACCCGACCTGCGGCGCTTCTAGGGTTTCTATGGCCGGCCTGACCGAGAGGGTATGGCTAGCCCCCCTAGCGATACGGAGCCAGGCACCATCGCGGCACCCCTCACGCCCGGGCCACCCTTGATGTGCGCGGGCGGAAGACCCCGGCTCGTGGAAGAACGCTCAGCACCACTCGCAGTACCACTCGCAGAAGAAGACGACATAGGAGAGTCACCGTGACAACCGCTGTATCGATTCCCAAGACCGGGGGCAGTGGAGGACATACGGCTGTTGCCGCCCGCGCGCGCCAGGTCGTCAAGGCGTACGGCTCCGGCGAGACCCGTGTGGTCGCGCTCGACCATGTGGACGTCGACATAGCCCGCGGACAGTTCACCGCGATCATGGGCCCGTCGGGCTCCGGCAAGTCGACCCTCATGCACTGCCTCGCCGGTCTGGACACCGTGACCTCCGGCCAGATCTTCATCGACGAGACGGAGATCACGGGGCTCAAGGACAAGAAGCTCACCCAGCTGCGCCGCGACCGGATCGGCTTCATCTTCCAGGCGTTCAACCTCCTCCCCACGCTCAACGCGATCGAGAACATCACCCTGCCCATGGACATCGCGGGCCGTAAGCCGGACCGCGCCTGGCTGGACCGGGTGGTGGAGACCGTGGGTCTGGCCGATCGGCTCAAGCACCGGCCGAACCAGCTCTCCGGCGGCCAGCAGCAGCGCGTCGCCGTGGCGCGCGCCCTCGCCGCCCGACCCGAGATCATCTTCGGTGACGAGCCCACCGGAAACCTGGACTCCCGGGCCGGCGCCGAGGTGCTGAGCTTTCTGCGGCGCTCGGTGGACGAGCTGGGCCAGACCATCGTGATGGTCACCCATGACCCGGTCGCCGCCGCGTACGCCAACCGGGTGCTGTATCTGGCCGACGGCCGGATCGTCGACGAGATGTACAACCCCACCGCCGAGCTGGTGCTGGAACGAATGAAGAGCTTCGACGCGCGCGGGCGGGTGTCATGACCGTCTTCAAGACCTCGATGCGCAATTTCTTCGCGCATAAGGGACGCATGGCGCTGTCGGCCATCGCCGTCCTGCTGTCGGTGGCCTTCGTCTGCGGCACGCTCGTCTTCACCGACACCACCAACGCCACCTTCGACCGGCTCTTCTCGAGCACCAGCTCCGATGTGTCGGTCAAGCCGAAGGAGACGGGCGGCAGCAACAACGGCCCGCAGAGCGGCAAGATCGAGACGGTGCCCGGGGCGCGGCTCGCCGAGCTGAAGAAGGTCCAGGGCGTCAAGTCGGTGGTCGGTGAGATCAGCACCGAGACCGCCACCGTCGTCGACAAGAACAACGACGACATCGGTCCGAAGTCCGGCGCCCCGACCGTCGCCACCAACTGGGACCCGACCGAGCTCCTCGCGGTGGACCTCACCTCCGGCCATGAGCCGCGCGGCCCCACCGAGGTGATGCTCGACGCCGACACGGCCAAGAACAAGAAGCTGAAGATCGGCGACGAGCTGCGGATCATCGCCGTGCCCGGCGAGTTCCGCGCCAAGATCGTCGGCCTGACGACCTTCAAGGTGACCAACCCCGGCGCCACCGTCGTCTACACGGACAACGAGACCGCGCAGCGCGAACTGCTCGGCCGCCCCGGCGCGTACACCAGCTTCGCCCTGACCGCCCAGCCCGGCGTCAGCAACGACCAGCTGAAGAAGAACGTGGTCGCGGCCATCGGCGACGGCCTCAAGGTGCAGACGAAGGACGAGGCTGCCGAGGAGGGCAAGGACGACATCGGCTCGTTCCTCGACATCATGAAGTACGCGATGCTCGGCTTCGCCGGGATCGCCGTGATGGTCGGCATCTTCCTCATCGTCAACACCTTCTCGATGCTGGTCGCCCAGCGCACCCGTGAGATCGGCCTGATGCGGGCCATCGGCTCCAGCCGTAAGCAGGTCAACCGGTCGGTGCTCATCGAGGCGCTGCTGCTCGGCGTCGTCGGCTCGGTGCTCGGCGTCCTGGGCGGCGTCGGCCTCGCCATCGGGCTGATGAAGCTGATGGGCAACATGGGCCTGAACATCAGCACCGACGAGCTGACGGTCAAGCCCGCCACGCCCATCATCGGCCTCACCATCGGCATCGTCGTCACCCTCATCTCCGCGTACATCCCGGCCCGCCGCGCCGGGAAGATCTCTCCGATGGCGGCCCTGCGGGACGCGGGCACCCCGGCGGACGCGAAGGCCGGGCGGATCCGGGGCGCGATCGGCCTGCTCCTCACGGCGGCCGGCACGGCGGGCCTGGTCGCCGCGGCGAACGCGGACAAGGCGACCGAAGGGTCGATGTTCCTGGGCCTGGGCGTGGTGCTGACCCTGATCGGCTTCATCGTCATCGGCCCGCTGCTGGCCGGCCTGGTGGTCCGGGTGCTGGCCGCCGTCGTTCTGCGGGTCTTCGGCCCGGTCGGCCGCATGGCCGAGCGGAACGCGCTGCGCAACCCCCGGCGCACCGGCGCCACCGGCGCCGCCCTGATGATCGGCCTCGCGCTGGTCGCCTGCCTGTCGGTGGTCGGCTCCTCGATGGTCGCCTCGGCGAGCGATGAGCTCGACAAGTCGGTCGGCGCGGACTTCATCATCCAGTCCGACGGCGGCAAGCCGATCACCGCGGAGATCGCGAAGGCGGTGCACGCGGCGAAGGGCGTGGACCACGTCACCGACGTCAAGGACCTCGACGACACCAAGATCACCACGCCCGACGGCAAGACCTCCACCGACAGTCTGGTCGCCGCCGACCCGACGTTCGCGGACGACCTGCGTACCCCCGTCGTCGACGGCACGCTCTCCAACGCCTACGGCAAGGACGCCATGTCGGTGTCCGAGGACTTCGCCAAGGACCACAAGGTGAAGACGGGCGACACCCTTACCGTCGCCTTCAAGGGCGGCAAGACGGCCAAGCTCAAGGTCGCCGCCATCACCTCGGACGACACCTCGTTCAACCAGGGTGCCAAGTACGTGAACATCACCACCGCCGAGCGCTATATCCCGGCCGACAAGATGCCGGTGAACTCGATGATGCTCGCGGCCGCCAAGGACGGCCAGGACAAGGAGGCATACGCCTCCCTCAAGGCTCAGTTGGACGACTTCCCGCAGGTCAAGGTCCGGGACCAGACCGACTACAAGAAGTTGATGAAGGACCAGATCGGGCAGCTGCTCAACCTGGTCTACGGCCTGCTGGCGCTCGCGATCATCGTCGCGGTCCTCGGCGTGGTGAACACCCTGGCGCTGTCGGTCGTCGAGCGGACCCGGGAGATCGGCCTGATGCGCGCCATCGGCCTGTCGCGCCGCCAGATGCGCCGCATGATCCGCCTCGAGTCGGTCGTGATCGCGCTGTTCGGAGCCCTGCTGGGCCTCGGTCTCGGCATGGGCTGGGGTGCGACGGCGCAGAAGCTGCTGGCGCTCGAGGGCCTGAAGACCCTTGAGATCCCGTGGCCGACGATCATCACCGTCTTCATCGGCTCGGCCGTGGTGGGCCTGGTCGCCGCCCTGCTCCCGGCCTTCCGGGCGGGCCGGATGAATGTGCTGAACGCCATCGCCACCGAGTAGCCGGCGAACCATCAGGCCGCTGCCCCTTCGTGGGGGTGAGGGGCAGGGGAGACCGGCCCGGCGCGCTCCAAGGGAGCCCGCCGGGCCGGTCGCTTGTGGGTCAAGACGCTTTGGGTCAGGAGGTGTAGTCGGCGTTGACGCGTACGTAGCCCGCCGACAGATCGCAGCCGTAGACGGTGGCGGCGGCCTCGCCGAGGCCCAGGGAGACCGAGATCGAGACCTCGCTGTCTCGCATCAGCTCGGTGAGCCGGTCCAGGGTGTCCGCCTCCGGCTCCTCGGGGTAGACCTCGATGCCGCCGAAGCGCACGCTCACCTTGGCCGGCTCGATGTCGGTGTCGTCGGTGTTCTTGCCGATGGCCATCAGGACCCGCCCCCAGTTGGGGTCCGCCCCGTGCACGGCCGTCTTGACCAGTGGCGAGTTCACCACGCTCTTCGCGACCCGCTTGGCCTGCGCGCGGTCCCCGGCCCCGTCGACGGTGACGCGCAGCAGCTTGGTCGCGCCCTCCCCGTCGATCGCCATCTGCCGGGTCAGATCCAGGCACA
Organism: Streptomyces sp. LZ34; assembly: GCF_053890475.1. Taxonomy (NCBI): domain Bacteria; kingdom Bacillati; phylum Actinomycetota; class Actinomycetes; order Kitasatosporales; family Streptomycetaceae; genus Streptomyces; species Streptomyces sp. LZ34. The sequence goes on along the minus strand of NZ_CM132680.1, from coordinate 5,211,434 downwards.
CCTCGGCGAGCGCGGCGGCGAACTCGTCCTGGTCGACCGGCCCCGCCGCGCCGTTGGCGAGCACGGCCACCGTGTCGGAGGTCGAGGTGTCGGTGTCCACGCTCAGACAGTTGAAGCTGCGGTCCACCGCGGCGCGCAGCGCGGCGTCCAGCGCGTCGGGCGCGATGGACGCGTCGGTGAAGACATAGGCCAGCATCGTGGCCATGTTGGGCTCCAGCATCCCGACGCCCTTGGCGACGCCGACGATCCGGGCCGCCCCGACCGAGCGCGCACTGGTCTTGGGCCGGGTGTCGGTGGTCATCATCGCGCGGGCCACCCGCTCGGTCCCGGCGTCGAAGGCGGCGGCGCCCCGGGCGAGGTGCGGCTGGTCCAGATGCGCACGGATGGCGTCCATCGGCAGCGGGCGCCCGATCACACCGGTGGAGCCGATGAGCACCTCGCCCTCCGCGACGCCCAGAATCCCCGCGACGCGCGCGACCACCTCGGCGGCGTTCAGCTCACCCTCCTTGCCGGTGGCCACATTGGCGTTCTGGGCGAGGGTGACCACCGCCCGCAACTGCCGTCCGGCGGCGTGCCGGCGGCTGAGCACCACGGCCGGGCCCGCGAAGCGGCTGAGGGTGAACATCGCGGCGCTGACGGCGGGCCGGTCCGAGGCGACGATCGAGATGTCGTCGCCGCTGTCGCGGATGCCGCCGTGGCCGGTGTAGGCGTGGAAGCCGCGCGGCCAGGCCGACGGGGCGGAGACATCAAGCGATGCATGACTATTCGGCATGTCGAATATATTTACACCCGGGGTTCGGGCTGGTCCAGCGGATATCCCGTCGTGCGACCAGAGGTTGTACGGAAAACGGCTGGCCGCCGCGCATCGTGGCTCCCTAGGGTCCGTCCATGCCCCGACCAGGAGGCGCGGGACAGCGAGGCGGGCGGGACACTGAGGCGGGCGGGACATCGAGACGGGGGGACGGGCGATGGAGCCGGATCCGGAGCGCGTGACGTGTTGGCGCGGCAAAGATGTCCGTTTCGCGCCCCTCGACGTCGATGACGCGAAACTGATCCACCGATGGCGGTCGGACCCGGTGGCCTTCCATGAGGCAGGCTTCTGGCCGAGGGCCCTGTCCACGGTCCGCGAGCGGATCGAGAACGACGTCGCCGACGGGGATCGTGACGACTTCCTGGTGCTGCTGGAGGACGGCACGCCCATCGGCCATATCGCCCTCACCGGCCAGGACCTCGTCGTCGGCTCCGGGGAGGTCTGCCTGGTGCTGGACCCGGCGCGGCGCGGCCAGGGGCATGGCACCGACGCGGTCGACGCGCTGGTCGACTTCGCCTTCGGTGAGATGCTGCTGTACCGCCTGGAGGCGGTCACCCACACCACCAACGCCGCCGCCCTCGCCGTCCTCGCCAAGTCGGGCTTCGTCCAGGAGGGCGTGCGGCGCGCCGCGTGCCCGCACCGGGGGAGCCGTCATGACCTCGCGGTGCTGTCCCTGCTGAGGCCCGAGTGGGAGGCGCAGACCAGGCCCCGGGCCCGGGACCACGGCTGAGACCCGCCGCCTCGGACCAGCCGCCTCGGCCCGTCAGGGCCCGGGCGCGCCGGCCGTGCGCAGCGACTCCGCGACGGCGGAGCGGATCCCGTCGCCGTACGGCCCTTCGGGTACGTCGTCAGCGCGGGCGGCCGCCAGCGCGAGGTGTTCGCGGGCCTTGTCGGGCTCGCCGAGCGCCCGGTACGCCGTGCACATGTTCAGGTGCAGGGAGGCGTGGAAGCCTCGGACCCGGTCGTCGTTCACCGCGCCGGCGCGGCCCAGGCACTCCTGGTTCCAGCGCAGCGTCTCCTCGGGGGTCGGCTGGTGGCGGGCGAGGTAGTGGGCGGCCACACAGGCCTCGTAGTCGTCGGCGGCGGTGTCCCAGGCCCGCTGGAACAGGGCGTGTGCGTCCTCGTTCCTGCCTTCGGTCTCGGCGGTCATGCCCTGGACGCACAGGCGGACGACGGGATTCTCGGGATCCATGGTCTCTCGTCTCTCGTCTCTCTCCAGCTCTAGGTGGTGGTGTCGCGCACCGGCATGACCAGGGTGGTGAAGCTCCCCTGGTCGGCGGAGCGGACGACGACGGGCCGGGCCGCGGACGCGATCTCCAGCAGCACATCGGGCCCCACGCTCGCGTCGAGCGCCGGCAGCAGTACGCCGGGGTCGAAGGCGATCCGCAGTGGCGGCCCCGTACAGATGGCGCGCAGCGCGATCGTGTCCGGCCCCTCGGGTTGCTCCGGCGAGATCAGGAGGTCGTCCCCGGCGGTGGTGAGGGTGATCGACCGGTGGCCGGTGTCGAGGCGGTCCGCGACGGCCCGCCGCAGCCTGCCCCGGTCGGCGATCACGCGGTGCCGGGCGGCCCCGAGGTCGTCCAGCACCATCCGGTACGCGGGGAACACCTCGTCGCAGCCGGGCAGTTCCCGGCACTCGCCGCCGCCCCGTACGTGCGCATCCCGGCCCTCGACCTCGACGGCGACCTCGGGCAGCCGCCGCGCCCAGGCCACGGTCTCCGTCAACTCGTCTACGTCCAGCAGCAGTTCGCACGGCTCGCCCGCGATCGACAGCGGCCGGAGCGCCCGTACGGCCAGCCGGTAGCGGTCCGTGGCCACCAGCCGGATCTCCTCGCCGTCGATCTCGACCAGGACGCGGCCGAGCACCGGGAACTCCTCCCGGGCCGCGCCGGCCGCCACCGCCGAGCCCACCTGCCGCACCGCGCCCGCCAGTTCGGCCCCGCCGACGCAGACCTCGGCGCGGCACGTTCCCCCGGGCAGCGCGCGCAGGATCTCCTCGATCGCGGCGCGGGCCGCCGCGGCCGACTCCCTCGTCCGGCCCAGATGCGCCCGCAGCACCTCGCGGGCCTCCTCGTACGGCCCGTCCAGCACGGCCGTCGCGTCGACCAGCGGCAACTCGGCCTCCCGCAGCCGGCGCAGCAGCGCGGCGCGCGGCTGCTGCGCCGTGGCGTAGTAGCGGTAGCCGGTCGCCGTGTCCACGTGGGCGGGCCGCAGCACCGCGCAGTCGTCGTAGAACCGCAGCGCGCTCGGCGCCAGCCCCACCCGCCGGGCGAAGGCGCCGATACTCAACAGGCCCTCGGTGCTGTCGGTGTTGTCGGTGCCCGGTGCGGAGTCCTTGTCGTCCATGGGCGCGATTGTTGAGCTTCATGCGACTTGAAGGTCAAGGAAACTCCTCGCGCGGGAGGCGATGAGTTTCGTCGGGCCCGGCGGTCCTACAAACACAACCGTTCCGTTAGGGGAGATGACCATGACCGAGAGCACCAAGGGCACCCGCATCACCGAGCTGGGCAAGGTGGCCGTTCCGGTATCCGACCAGGACCGGGCGCTGGACTTCTACGTCTCCACCCTCGGCTTCGAGAAGCGCGCGGACATCCCCCTCGCCGAGGGCCTCCGCTGGATCGAGGTGGCGCCGACCGGCGGCGCGGCCGGGATCTCGCTGGTTCTGCCGATGCCGGGGCAGTCGCCCGGCGTCGAGACCGGCATCATCCTCACGAGCGAGGACATCGACGCCGACCACGCCGCGCTGCTGGCCCGCGGCGTCGACACGGACCCGGAGGTCGTGCGGTGGGGTGCCCCCGTGCCGCCCATGTTCGGCTTCCGCGACCCGGACGGCAACAAGCTCATGATCGTGGAGTGATCCGGTCGCGGCGGTCATTCAGTCCCGGGGGAGCAGGGTGCCCAGCGGGCCGAGGTCCAGGTTGAGGTCTTCGGGGCGCAGACCGTGCTGGGCGCACAGCTCCGCCATGCGCTGGTCCAGGAGCATCAGCGTGGTGCCGATGCGTTCGATCTGCTCGTCGCCGAGTCCGCCGGCGTCGATCCGGCGCAGGGCCTGGCGTTCCATCAGCTGCCGGAGGAGTTCGACGACGGTCAGGACGAGGGCGACCAGATCGCGGCCCAGCGTGTCGGTGTCGAGATCGACCCTGCCGCCGCCGGTCACAGCGGGCCGCCGTCGGCCCAGGGGGCGGGGACGCGTTCGTTGACCGAGGAGAGCAGGGCGTGCAGGGAGAGGCGCACGAGGGGCACCTCGGCGATGGCGATGACCACGTCGCCGCTGATGACGACCCCGGTGGCCAGCACCCGGTCGAGCAGGTCCACCAGCGGCACACCGATCGGTCCGTACGCTTCGGCGGGGGCGGTTCCCCAGGCGGCGGTGGTCATCGGGGGACGCCCCCGTCGGGCCCGTCGGCGAAGGAGTACGGGGCCCACGGGCCCGAGAGCTCGATCTGGACGGCCGTCTCCTCCCGGCGCAGGGCTTCCAGCGCGGCGCGCAGTTCGCTCTCGCGGGCGCTGTCGACCAGGTAGGCGGCGTTGAGTACGTGGGTGCGGTGCGCCCCGGTGACCTCGACCCCGTGCGGGCGCAGCCGCCGGGCGGCCACGGCGAGGCCGCGTACCACCGCGTCCACCCGTTCCGCGGCCTGGAGTGCCTCGTTCTGGTGCTGCTCGCGGGTCTGGTGCCGGGTGCGTACGCGGTCGAGATAGGCGCGGCCGCTGCCCGCCCCGGCGCCGGGCGCGGCGCCGGGTGGCGGGGCGGGGGAGGAGGCCGGGGGCGCGGGGGCGGTATAGACCTTCACCCCCCACTCGACGCGGCCGGTGAACCGGCCGAGGGCGGAGAGGAAGGACTCCTCCTTCTCGCGCAGGGCCGCGCGGACCCGCGCGTCGCCGAGATAGAGCGTGGCGAAGGGCAGCGGCACGGTCGGTGTGACGGCCGACGCGGCCATGATCACCTCATGGTGGGCGCGGGCGCAGCGCTCCAGCTCGTCGCGGTCGGTGAGCCTCTGCCGCAGGGCGTCCTCCGCGAAGTCGACGGCGGACACGTCCTGGACGACGGCCGTGAGCGGGCCCGCGGCGAGCGTACGGACCGGGGCGGCCTCGTCGAGCCCCGGGAGCCCGACCAGGGCGGCCGGGTCGCACCGTCCGCAGACGGCGAAGGCGTAGGTGACCGTGGGGAGCTGACCGGGCGTCTGCTCGTTGGCCTGCTTGCTGTGCTGCTCGGACGTCATCCGTCCCTCCTCTCCTCGCCGCCGACGGCGCTCAGCTCCCCCGCGTCGCCGCCGGATTCCAGCGCCTCCAGGCGATTGCGCAACACTGCGTTCTCCTCGGCGAGGGCGTCGCGCGCGGCGCGGGAGGAGAGCGCCGGATCGGTCTCCCACCAGTCGATTCCGGCTCTGCGGGCGGTGTCGACCGACGACACGAACAACCGGAGCCGGATGGTGAGCAGTTCGATGTCGAGCAGGTCGATCTTGATGTCGCCGGCGATGACGATGCCCTTGTCGAGCACCCGTTCCAGGATCTCGGCGAGGTTGGCGGTGGGCGGGGCCGTGCCCAGGGGGGTCCTGCCCGTCAGCTCGGGATCAATCACGGCGCCTCACCGGTGCCTCACGGGTAGGGACGGGACCGACCGCTCCAACTGGTCGAGCAGCCGGTCCTCTTCTCGCTCGAACTCCTCGGGGCTGATCACCCCCGCGTCCAGGTCCTCGTTCAGCTCGGCGAGCCTGGCGCGCAGGACCGCCGGGTCGTGCAGCTCGTGCTCCGCGGCGTCCACCAGGCAGTCCGCGATCCAGATCACGCCCCGGACGGGTGCCATGGGGAGGAGGACGAGCCCGCTCAGCAAGCCCATGTCACGCTCCGCTCGGGACGGGGTCGCGCCGGGGGGTGCCCGGGGCGGGGTCCACAAAGCTGTAGCAGGGCAGCGGCCCGGTGAGGCGCAGCTCCACATGGCTGCCGTGGGCCGCCGCGAAGCGCTCCACCGCGGCCCGGAACCGTTCCTCCGCACGCCGGTCGAGGAGGAAGGAGACGTTGAGCACGCACCCCGGCACCTCCGGCCCCCGCACCTGTTCCACCGCCACCGCGGACAGCTCGGCGACCACCGAGGCCGACGCGGCGGCGGCCCGGCCGGACAGCCCCCGCGCCACGGCCTCGCCGAGCCGCACGCTGGCCTCGTACCCCGGGGACCGGCGCGCGGCGGCGCGCGCCCGGGCCACCTCGGGGTTCTCCCGGACCAGCGCGGGCAGCCCGGCCTGGACCGGCATGGCCTTGAGGTTCATCTCGATCCGGCCGTCGAGACGGTCGAGCGCGGCGAGATACGCACGCTCGGAGGCGGTCAACTGGCCCCGCACGGAGGCCTCGTCGGGGGCGATCATCCCGAAGCGCATGGGCAGCACCGGGCCGTCCGCCGCCAGCGCCAGCGCCAGGTCCTGGTGCGCGAGGAGGTCGCGCCGCTTGGCGCGCAGGCCGGGCGGGGCGTCGCTGACCACGGCGGCCAGCTCTCCGGCGCGGAGCGTACGGACCGGGGCCGGGTCCGCGCCCACACCGGTGCGGCCGGGCGGCACCGGGTGGGAGGCGCGGACGACGCCGTAGACGTACACGTCCTGTGCGGCCATGGGGTCAGTCCTCCTCGTCCTCGGTACGGCGGTGGCGGGAGCGGGCGGGCGCGCGCCCCCGCGGGCGGCGCTCCTCGACCAGGTCTTCATCCCGGCCCACGTCCCTGCCCTCGTCCCGGCCTTCCTCCTCGTCCTCGTCCTCGTCCTCGTCCTCGTCGTCACGGCCGGTCACGGCCTTCTTGACCTTGCCGCCCACGGTCTCCACCGCCTTCTTGGCCGTCTTCTTGGCCGCCTTCTTGCCGAGGCCGGCCTTGCCCGCGCCCAGCAGCTCGGGCACGGTCGTGCTGCTGCGGTCGAATTCCAGGTCCAGGCGGTTGCAGGCCTCGGCGAAGCGGAGGTACGTGTCCACGCTCGCCACGACGATCCGGGCGTCGACCTTCAGGATCTCGATGCCGACCAGGGAGACCCGGAGGAAGACGTCGATCACCATGCCGCGGTCGAGGATGAGTTCGAGGACGTCGTAGAGATTGCCCGAGCGCGAGATGCAGACGACGTCGTCGGTGTGGGTGGGGGCGTAGGTGGGGGCCATGATCGGAGCGTCCTTTCGATGGCTCGGCCCTGGGCGCCGGCCGGGTGCGACCGGCCCGGCCCGGCCGGTCAGCAGTCGTCGGCCGAGCCGCGCCGATAGCGGCGGACTCTCCGGTACTCACGGAGCTCACCGCGCTCGTCGATGTCCACCTCGTAGGTGGCCAGCAGGCTGGTCGTGTCGGGGATCCGGGCGACCTCCACGACGTCCACGCTGACGCGCCAGCCGTCCTCGACCCGGCACACGGCGCTGACGCCCTCGGAGGGGTGGGTTATCAGAGCGGCGAGCTGTTCGCAGGCGCGGCCGGCCGCTTCCGCCGCGCCGGTCCTGCGGGGTGCGCGGTCCGCCTTGGGGGGAGATGCGCGCCGTTCTCGCTCTGCCATGTGCATCAGTCTGGGCGCATGACGGGTTCGGCCGCGCCTTGAGATGGGCCAATACGGTGGCCCGCCCCGCCCCGCCCCGCGTGTGTACGTGCTGCCGCGCCCCGCGTGCGTACGTGCTGCCGCGCCCCGCGTACGAGCTGCCGCCGCCCGCGTACGTTACGAGGCGCCGCCGCCCGGACCGTTGCCCGAAGCGCCGCCGCCCGTCGTCCCGCCCTCCTCCGCGCTCAGCGAGGACCACAGCCGCTCGCTCGCGCACTGCATGTGCTCCGCCATGGCCTGCTCGGCCGCCTGCGGGTCGCGGTCGCGGATGGCCTGGAGGATCGCGCCGTGTTCCTTCAGTGTCCCGGTCACCGTGCCCTCGATGTCGCCCGCGCGCTCCATCCACACCTGGAGCAGCGAGCGGATGCTGTGGAGGATGTCGCTGAGCACGGAGTTGCGCGCGATGGTGGCGGTCTCCAGGTGGAAGGCGATGTCGGCGTCGATGAACGCCGTGACGTCGCCGCCCGCCTCCCGCATCCGCTCCAGGTGTGCCTCGAGCCGTTCGACGTCCGTGGCCTCGGCGCGCTCGGCCGCCAGCCGGGCGGACACGGCCTCCATGAAGGTGCGGACCTCGACCAGGTCGTGGGTGCGGCGCTGGCCGAGCATCAGGCCCCAGTTGATGGCCCGGGGCAGGAATTCCGAGGTGCCGGCGCGTACGTAGGAGCCGGAGCCGGGACGGATCTCGATGATGCCGAGCACATCGAGTGCCGAGAGCGCACCGCGCACACTGGAACGGGCGACGTTGAGCGCCTCGGCCAGCTGGCGCTCGGCGGGCAGCCGGGTGCCGGGCTTCAGGTGGCCCTCGGAGAGGTGGTCCAGCAGCCGCTTGGCCACCTCGCTCACCGATGACTCCCGGACGACCGGGCGCAGCAGCGCGGTGAAGTTCGGCTGGTCGGGCTCGGCGCTCACGTGGCGTTTTCCCCTCTTGGACTCGGGTCCTCGGACATGCCTGCCCTAGTACATCACCAGGGCAGACGGCCTGGGGCGGCAGTGTTGCGGTAGGTGCTGGAGGGCCGCCCGTCAAGGGTTTCAAAAGCGACACACATCACTTTGGTTAATTGGTGACCAATTTTCGGGGAGTGACTTAGCGTGTAGGCACCCCACAGGACAATGCCGTCCGCTCAGTCAGGAGCCGTCATGGGCACTGTCGCCCCATCCCCCGTCATACGGGACGTCGAGAGATCGGCCGTGAAGAAGGTCGCGCGCCGTCTCGTCCCCTTCGTCGCCCTGATGTTCTTCGTGAACTTCCTGGACCGGACCGCGGTCTCCTTCGCCGAGCCCAACGGCATGGGCGCCGACCTCGGCCTCTCGGCGGCTCAGTTCGGACTCGCCTCCGGCGTCTTCTTCATCGGCTACATCCTGCTGGAAGTGCCCAGCAACCTGGCCCTGCACCGGTTCGGCGCCCGCCGCTGGCTGGCCCGGATCATGGTCACCTGGGGGATCGTCTCCCTGCTGTTCACCTGGGTGCAGAGCACCGGGCAGCTGTACGGGCTGCGCTTTCTGCTCGGCGTCGCCGAGGCGGGCTTCTTCCCCGGGGCGATCCTCTACCTCAGCCAGTGGGTCCCGGCCCGCCACCGCACCAAGATCCTGGCGCTGTTCTACCTGGCCCAGCCGCTGACCACGGTGATCGGCGCCCCGCTGGCCGGGCTGCTGATCAACCAGCACGGTGCGTTCTTCGGCCTCGACGGCTGGCGCTTCATGTTCCTCGGCGTGTCCATCCCCGCGATCCTGCTCGGCATCATCGCCTGGTTCTATCTGATCGACCGGCCCGCCGACGCGAAGTGGCTGACCCGGGAGGAGAAGACCTGGCTCACGGCCGAGCTGGCGCGCGAGAACGGCGCGAAGGCGGGCAGCGAGCAGACGACGGCCGCCGGGCACGGCGGGCGCGGCGCGCTCAAGGCGGCGTTCACCAACGGCCGGGTGTGGGTCCTCTCCCTCGTCTACTTCGGCTTCATCTACGGCCTCTACGCCCTGGCGTTCTTCCTCCCCACGATCATCGGCGGCTTCGAGGAGCAGTACGGCACCCAGTTCTCCGTGCTGGACAAGGGCCTGATCACCGCCATTCCGTACCTCCCCGCCGCCATCGTGCTCTTCTTCTGGGCCCGGCACGCCACCCGGCACGGGGTCCGCGCCTGGCATGTCGCGGGACCGGCGGTGGTCGGCGGCATCAGCATCCCGCTCGCCCTGTACATGGGCTCCCCGAGCGCGACCATCGCGGTCATCACCGTCACCGCGTGCTCGATCTTCGCCGCGCTGCCCACGTTCTGGTCGCTGCCGTCCCAGTTCCTCACCGGAGCCGCCGCGGCCGCCGGCATCGCCCTGATCAACACCATGGGCAATGTCGCGGGCTTCGCCGCGAGCTACATCACCGGCTGGCTCAAGGACTTCAGCGGCTCCTACTACCTCCCGCTCTTCGTCGTCGGCGGCTTCATGCTCCTGTCGGCCGTCCTGATGCTCTGGCTCAGCACCCGGCCCCTGCCACAGGCCGCGGACGACGCGGAGCAGCAGCTCATCGCGACCGGGCACTGACCCCGCCCGGCCGGCACATACCGATCGCTCACCCGTGGCCCGGAGGCCGCCTGCCATGACTCGACTGTTCAACACCCCCGCCGCCTTCGCGGACGAGGCCCTGGAGGGCTTCGTCGCCGCCCACCGCAGATGGGTACGGCGCGTCCCCGGCGGTGTCGTCCGCGCCACCCCCACGGCCCCGGGCCAGGTGGCGGTCGTCATCGGCGGCGGCTCCGGCCACTACCCGGCCTTCTCCGGCCTGGTCGGCCGGGGCCTGGTGCACGGCGCGGCGGTCGGCAACGTCTTCGCCTCGCCCTCCGCCCAGCAGGTCCAGCAGGTGGCCAAGGCCGCGCACAGCGGCGGCGGGGTGCTGCTGACCTTCGGCAACTACGCCGGTGACGTGCTGCACTTCGGCCAGGCCCAGGAGCGGCTGAACGCCGAGGGCATCGACTGCCGGACGGTCGTCGTCACCGACGACATCTCCAGCGCCCCCGCCGAGGAGTCCGCCAAGCGCCGCGGGGTCGCCGGAGACCTCGCGGTGTTCAAGACCGCCGCCGCGGCGGCCGAGGCGGGCCTGCCCCTGGACGAGGTCGTACGCCTCGCCCAGCTGGCCAACGCCCGCACCCGCTCGTTCGGCATCGCCTTCTCCGGCTGCACCCTGCCCGGGGCCGACGCCCCGCTGTTCACCGTCCCCGTGGGCCGGATGGCGGTGGGCCTGGGCATCCACGGCGAGCCCGGCCTGTCCGAGGCGGCGGTGCCCACCGCCGACGAGGCGGCCGAGCTGCTGGTCGCCACGCTGCTGGCCGAGCTGCCGGAGGGGGTGGAGACTCCGCGCGGGCTGCGCGCGGGCGTGATCCTCAACGGGCTCGGCACGGTCAAGTACGAAGAGCTGTTCGTGGTCTACCGCAGGGTGGCCCGGCTGCTGGACGAGGCGGGCGTGGCGGCCGTCGACCCGGAGGTCGGCGAGCTGGTCACCAGCTTCGACATGGCGGGAGTCTCGCTCACGCTCTTCTGGCTGACCGAGGAGCTGGAGCCGTTGTGGACGGCCCCGGCCGACGCGCCCGCGTACCGCAAGGGGGCGCTGGAGCCGGCCGTGGACGTCAGCTCCGAGAGCCCTGAGGAACAGCCCGAGCAGACGATCATCCCCGAGGCGAGCGAGGAGTCGCGCGCGGCGGCCCGTACGGTGCTGGACGCGCTGGCCGCCGTCCTGCGGACCGTCGACGAGCACGCCGACGAGCTCGGCCGCATCGACGCCGTCGCGGGCGACGGCGACCACGGCATCGGCATGCGGCGCGGCGCCGAGGCCGCGTACGAGGCCGGACGCAGCGCCCTGGGCCTCGGCGCGGGCGCCGGCACCCTGCTGTGCCACGCCGCCGACGCCTGGGCCGACCGGGCCGGCGGCACCTCCGGCGCCCTGTGGGGCGTCATCCTGCGCCAGGTCGGCGCCGCCCTCGGCGACACCGACCGGCCCGGCGCGGCCGCCGTCTCCACCGGCGTGAACGCCGCCGCCGACGGCGTCATGCGGCTCGGCAAGGCGGCGGTCGGCGACAAGACGATGGTCGACGTGCTGGTCCCGCTGGCCGACGCGCTCAGCGAGGCCGCAGGCGAGGGGCAGCCCCTCGCCACCGCCTGGGACGCCGCGGCCACCGCCGCCGAAGCCGCCGCCAAGGCCACCGCCGAACTCCTCCCGCGCCTGGGCCGCGCCCGCCCGCACGCGGAGAAGTCCCTGGGCACCCCGGACGCCGGCGCGGTGTCCCTGGCCCTGATCGCCCGCGCCGTGCACGGCGTACTCGCTGCGAAGAACGACTGAGATGAAGGCTGAGATGAAGGCTGAGATGAACAACAAGCTCCGTATCGTCGTCGGCTCCGACGACGCCGGCTACGACTACAAGGAGGTCCTGAAGAAGGACCTGGAGGCCAGCGAGCTGGTCGAGTCCGTCCAGGACGTGGGCGTGGACGCCGACGGCCACACCGCCTACCCCAAGGTCGCCATCGCCGCCGCCGAGCTGGTCGCGGCGGGCAAGGCCGACCGCGCGCTGCTGGTGTGCGGCACGGGCCTGGGCGTGGCCATCGCAGCCAACAAGGTCAAGGGCATCCGGGCGGTCACGGCCCACGACAGCTTCTCCGTCGAGCGCGCCATCCTCAGCAACAACGCCCAGGTCCTCACCTTCGGCCAGCGCGTCATCGGCCTGGAGCTGGCCCGCCGCCTGGCGCGCGAGTGGCTCACCTACCGCTTCGACACCTCCTCGGCCTCGGCGGCCAAGGTCGAGCTGATGTGCGCGTACGAGGAAGGCACGGTCGAAGAGGGCGCGGCCGCCTGATGCCCCGTTCCGCCTCCGTCACCATCGGCGTGAGCCTCAAGATGTACTTCGGCCACCACGAGACGCTCAACTGGTGCCGCCGCATCGCGGACATCGCCGACCGGCACCCGGCCGTCACCGGCGGCCTGGCCGAGGTCTTCGTCCTCCCCTCCTTCCCCACCCTCGTCCCGGTCTCCGGCCTGCTGGCCGGCACCGGGGTGCGGGTCGGCGCGCAGGACCTGTGCGCCCAGGACACCGGGGCGTACACCGGCGAGGTCAGCGGCGCCCAGCTCAAGGAGATCGGCTGCGGCTACGCCGAGGTGGGGCACGCCGAGCGGCGCCGCCTCTTCCACGAGGACGAGGCGGTCGTGGCCGCGAAGACCGCCGCCGCGCTGCGCAACGGCCTCACGCCGGTCCTGTGCGTCGGCGAGCCCGAGCGCACCGACGCCGAGCGGGCCGCCGCCCGCTGCATCGCCGAGGTCGAGTCCGCCCTCGCCGACGCCGAGCGGGCGGGGGCGCTCGGCCCGCTCGTCGTGGCGTACGAACCCCAGTGGGCCATCGGCGCGCCCGAACCGGCCTCGCCCGAGCACATCCGCGCGGTGTGCGCGGCGCTGTCCGCGTGGCTCGACGGGCGTGAGCCGCTGGCCGGCAGCCGCGTCGTCTACGGCGGCAGCGCGGGCCCAGGCCTGCTCACCCGGCTCGGCCCGGAGGTGGGCGGGCTCTTCCTGGGCCGCTTCGCGCACGACCCGGCGGCGTTCGAACAAATCCTGGACGAGGCGATGGCGTTGCACGGGGCGGCGGCTGTGGCGGGGGGTGTGTGATGGCCCTCGGCCTGAGCACCTACGCCTTCTTCTGGCAGATCTCCGGCAAGGCCCCGCACCCGCTGACGGTGTCGGACATGCTGCGACGGACCCACGAACTGGGCGTCGGGGTCTTCCAGATCTGCGACTACCCGCTGATCGAGACCTTCTCCGACGCCGAGTTGGCGGAGCTGCACGCCCTCGCACAGGAACTCGGCATCCAACTGGAGCTCGGCACCCGCGGGGTCCGCCCCGGGCACCTGCTGCGCTATCTCGACCTGGCGGACAAGCTGGGCGCGACCTTCATCCGCTCCATGCTCAACACCAACGACCACCGGCCGACGGTCCCCGAGGCCATCGCCCTGCTGCGCGAGGCGCTGCCCGCCTACGCCGAGCGCGGGGTGACGCTGGGCCTCGAGACGTACGAGCAGGTCTCCACGGACGACCTGCTGGCCGTCGTCACCGGAGTCGACAGCCCGCACCTCGGCGTGTGCCTCGACCCCGGCAACAGCGTGGCCCGCCTGGAGCGGCCCGCCGACGTCATCGACCGCACCGCCCCGTACGTGGTCAACATCCACGTCAAGGACTTCTCCTTCACCCGCCGCGACGGCTGGGTCGGCTTCACCTTCGCCGGCTGCCCGCTGGGCGAGGGCCTCCTCGACTACGGCCACATGGTCGGCGCGGCCCGCCCCGAGGAGCGGGGCGTCAACCAGATCGTGGAGCACTGGCTCCCGTGGCAGGGCGGTTTCGAGGAGACCGCCCGACTCGAAGACGCGTGGACCAAGCACAGCGTCACCACCCTGAACACCCTGATGAGGAGCTCCTCATGACCACCCCCACCGCAACCGAGCCCAAGACCGTCGCCGTCGTCGGCGCCGCCGGAAAGATGGGCCTGCGCGTCTCGGCGAACCTCGAGAAGAGCGACTTCCGCGTCCTGTTCAGCGAGAACTCCCCCAAGGGCCAGGAGATCCTGGCCGAGCTGGGCCGCGAGGTCATCGACGCCGAGAAGGCCGCCGCCCAGGCGGACGTGGTCATCCTCGCCGTCCCCGACCGCGTCCTCGGCGCCGTCTCCGAGGCCCTCGTGCCCGTCATGAAGCCGGGCTCGGTCGTCCTCACCCTGGACCCGGCCGCCGCCTACGCCGGCCTGCTCGCCCGCCGCGACGACGTCTCCAACGCCTGCGCACACCCCTGCCACCCGTCGGTCTTCCTGGAGCGCACCACCAAGGAGGAGTGGGCCGACACCTTCGGCGGCATCGCCGCGCCCCAGGAGGTCGTCGCCGCGTTCGAGTCCGAGGACGAGGCGGCCCGCGAGCTGACCGAGACCGTGATCCGCACCATGTACGCGCCCGTCGTCGACGTCCACTGGGTCACCGTCAAGCAACTGGCCGTCCTGGAGCCCACCCTCGTCGAAACCATCGCCTGCATGGTCGGCGCGCTCCTGACGGAGGCCCTCCACGAGACCGTCCACACAGTGGGCGTTCCGGAGTCCGCCGCCCGCGCGATGCTGCTGGGCCACACGCAGGTGGCCCTCGCCAACACGCTCAAGGGCGACAACCCGTTCTCCGACGCGTGCCTGATCGCGATGGACTACGGGCGCGAGTCGATCGTGCGGGACGACTGGAAGAAGGTCTTCCAGGACGACGAGCTCGACAAGGTCATCACGCGCATGCTCAAGATCAAGGAGATCCGCCGCGCGGCGTGAGCGCGTTTGGCCTCCGGCCGTAGTGGGGGCGACGGCCCAGCGCCGCTGGGCGGCATTCGACCCGGCCGTCTGCCCCGCCGTCTCGCGCCTTCGGCACACTGCGGCCGGCGAGAGGCGGGGTGGGCGGCCCGGCCCGGTGCGCGGTGCGGGTTTGGTGTGCGGTGGGGATTTGGTGTGCGGTGGTGCCGCCGGAGGCTCGCCCCACCCCACCCTTTTTAAAAATGCTTGCTTCCGGTCAAGCGTTTTTTAAAAGGGTGGGGTGTCCGGGGGCCTGCTGGCTCAGTCTGCGGCGAGCTGGTCGAAGGCGTCTGCCTTGACGGCGCGTATGAAGACCCCGAACGTGGCAGGGGTGGCGGCGAGTGTGGCGTTGGGCCCGTCGCTCTCCCGCATTTTGACCCTACCGTCACTGTCGAGGGCTACGTAGACGCAGTTCGCCGCATTCGGGCTGTACGACGACTTCCGCCAGTTGTAGGTGGGCACGCGTGCTCCTCACGGACTACGGACTACGGGCTGAGGCGGTCGAACTCGCCTGTTTTGACGGCGCGTATGAAGACGCCGAAGGCGGTGGGGCGGGTGGTAAGCGTGACGTCGGGTGCGTCGCTCTCCCGTATATGGACCCTGCCGTCACAGCTGGTGGCGACGTTGACGCAGTTCGCCGCGTTGCCGCTGTACGACGACTTCCGCCAGGTGTAGGTGGACGTGGACACGGATGTTCCTTCGCTAGAAGCCCTGCGCAATGTGGTGGATCACGTCGCGTGACGCCGTCGACTTGAGGGCAAGGGCCTCCATCCGGTTCAGCGTGCTGCGATACCTGGTCAGTTGAGGCTGGGTGTCCAGGAACTCGGAGCCATGGTCCGTGTCGAGCTCCACGGTGTCCAGATGCGGAACCGAACCGCTGAGGTGGACGATTGCCTGCCCAGAGCTCGGGAAGGCACCCGAGCCGAAGGGGATCACCAGCACGGTGATGTGCTCCTGCTCGCTCATCGAGAGCAGGTGTTCAAGCTGTGCGCGGGCTACGTCCGAACCGCCGAAATCCATGCGCAGAGCGGCCTCGTGGATGATCGCTGTCAGCGAGCTGGGCCGCTCTCCGTAGAGAATCGCCTGCCGTTTGATCCGGTACGAGACCCGGTGCTCGACCTCATGCGGGGCGAGAGGCGGCTCGACAGCGCTGATGATCGCGCGAGCGTGATCCCTCGTCTGCAGGAGCCCGGGCAGATGGATGACACAGGCGATCCGCATGGCCCGGGCGTGGTGCTCCAGCTCGGCCATGTCGAGCATGCTCGGCGGGAGGATGTCGCGGTATTCGTCCCACCAGCCCCGGGTGCGGCCGCCGGTCATCTCCGCGAGCGATTCGATCAGCGCCTGATCCGCGCAACCGTACGCCCGTGCCATGGCACGTACCCGGTCGGCACTCACCGCATAGCCCCCGGACTCGATACTGCTGACGCGCGACTGTGACGAACCGAGCAGTACGCCGGCCTGCGTGGCGTTGAGCTCTGCCCGCTCCCGTAGCCGACGCAGTTCGGCACCCAGCCGACGTTGCCGAATGGTCGGCGGAAGCTTGATCCGGGCCATCGTGCTTTCCCTCTCGCTCACGCGTGGTGCCGTTCACCCACACGAGGGGTGTTATGACGTATCCCATCGATTGGGTTCACTGGATCATAGCTCGTGGCTATGGTGTAACTCACACCCAGAGGCGGGGAATTGCCCCGTTGGTCGCGTATGCCCTGCCCAACTCCTCCTCGTGACGGGAGACTTCCATGGCCACCGTATCCCCCCAAAACCCCGGCGCCGCGCCGTTCGATTTCGACCAGGAGGTGTGCGCACTCGTGCTCGATACCGCACCCCGCATGTTCGCCGTGGTGCAGGAATACGACCTGGAGACGGAGTGCGCGGACGCGCACGTCGCTGCCTGGGGCATGGCGTACGACGACGGCAGCGCGCACGTGATCGGCGTGGGCGGGGCGGTGACGATGTCGCTCGGCTCGGCGGAGCGCGCGGTGTGGCACTACGGGCGCCGCAAGGGGGTCTCGGCGCGGCTGGTGTGGCTCGCCCCGGGGGCCGGTGCCGCGTTCGCGCGGGCCGAGGCCGCGTGACGGCGTCGAACGGATCTATCGATCCCTGGCGCGGAGGAACCGTGCCAGGGGCTCGGTTGGCCGAGCTGCGAGCCGCACTCACGCAGGTCGCGCCCTCCCGCCTGGCGGAGATGACGTCCGAGCGGGATGCGGTCTTCGCGATGGCCGCAGAGTCCAACAGCTTCGGGCCGATCGCGATGTTCCAGCTCAAGTGGGCCACCTTGATCGAGATCGAGCGTTCCTCCGACAGGGCCCGGCGCCTGCGCGCCGCCGAGCACGCCGCCCAGACGCTCGACAAGGGCGACCCAAAGTGGCAGGCGGCCATGGATGAGATCCGGAAGATCATGCAGGTCGCCCGCGCCGAGGCCGTCAGCGGGCGACCCGGACCCCTGAGGTGAGGAAGAAGGTCATGGCGTAGGTGAACCGACCCGTGCTGACCGCTTGATCGAACTGGGCGACGAACCTGTCGGCGTCGGCCGGGGCGAGGTATCCGCGAGCGGCGGCTGTGTGGGCCCAGCTCCGAAGTCCCATCACGTTGTCGACGGCCGTGGGGTCCCGGACGACCAGAGTCCGGGCCTCCACCGTGACGTCTGCCAGCGCGCGGGCCGCGAGCATGCCGGCGTGGCGATGGGCCAGCGTGCCGTTGCGGAGGTTGGCCTCGGCGCGGAAGCGCAGCACCTGGGTGGCGAGGTCCTGATCCTCGATGTCGAGGACCTGCGTGGAGTAGTCGGGGTCAGCCAGTACGATCCGCCCGCCGGGGCGGACCACGCGGGTCATTTCGTCGACGACCCGTTCGGGATCGGCCACATGCTGAAGCACGCGGTCCGCCCACGCCCCGTCCAGGCATGCGTCCCGGAACGGCAGATGGTGTCCGTCCGCGACGACGACGTGTGCGAGGCCTGCGGCTTTCATCGAAGTGGCCATCGTCAAGGAACGGTCCGCGCCCACGGCTCGCGCCCCGGTCTCCGCATGCAGCGCCAGCGCGCCGGCCCCTGTACCGGCGCCCACGTCGAGATAGCGTCCGCCCGGGCGGGCCTGCAAGAGCTCGCGCAGCCGCCGCTTGTACGCGCTGTAGAACGGCTCGGCGGCCAACCGCTTCAGAACGTCGACGAGTTCGATCGGCCGTGGTTGGCGGTCGACCGCGGTGAAGGCGTGCGGCACGTGGGCGTGGCTCATGGAGGAAAGGTAAGCGGCTGGGCAGGGGCGACGTCCTGCCCGCGTGCAGATCAGCCGGTGCGACCGAGATGCATGATCATGATGGTGACGGTCGAGTCCGTGATCTCGTACATGACCCGATAGAAGCCCACGTGCATGCGGCGGAGATCTGGTGACCCATATTCGGCGGTGCCTATTGGGCGCGGATTGACGGCGAGGAGATCGACTGCGGCGAAGACCTGCTGTAAGCCCTCGGGGTCGTCCTTGAGGAAGCGCGCCGCGGCGTTGATTGCCGGTTCGTCCCAGGTGATTCGGAAGTTCAATCCTGCTCCAGGCCCAGCCGCCTACGGACCTCTTCGTGCGGGACGCCGACGACTTCGCCCGTCGCCTGGCGGATCCGATACTGCGCCAGCGCGAGAGCGTCCTCCAGGTCGGCGAGTTCCTGGGGATTTATCAGCACGGCAGCAGGCTGGCCGTGGTCGGTGATGGTGATGCGCTCGCGGGAGTGGGAGGCGCGGCGGACAAGTGACCCGAATCGGGCCCGGGCCTCCGTCATGGGCAGTACATCAGACATGTGCAGAAGTGTACACTACTGTACATGTCTGGGTGGCTGGCGATGTGTCCACCCGCAGGCGGTTGCTGTCAGGGGCGCGAAGCAATGGGGATCACACTTCTTCGTCCATAGCGCCATGCTCCCCGACACCACTCATTAGTGTGCCGGTATGACGGCGATCAAGCAGATCTCGTTGGGCGTGAACGACGACAGGAGGGCGGGCGAGTTCTGGCGTCAGGCGCTGGGGTACGTGCAGCGACCTCCCCGCTACGAGGGCGATGACTGGATCGTCCTGGAGCCGCCGCCGGGTGAGTCCGGAGTCGCCATCGCCATGGACGTGAGTGAAAGTCCCGCAGATGAGTTTCCCCGCATCCACTTCGATCTGGACGCCGGTGACCGTGATCTCGATGACGAAGTAGGCCGCCTTGTGGCGCTGGGGGCGCGGCGTGTCGACTGGCGCCACTATCCGGAAAGCCTGGCTCCCGGAGGGCGGCCGTACGTCGTGCTGGCCGACCCGGAAGGCAACCGGTTCTGCGTCGAAGGGCAGGAGCCGTCGGCCCAGGCGTGAGCGGCGGCGGTCAACGGGCGTTGACGCAAACGCAGTACTCGGGCGGCAGCGTGCGGTACCTCATGGCGGCTCATGAACGAAACGTAACGGGCGAACCAGTGGCGAGAAAGCGACATCAACGTCTGAAGCCACTGTTGGTGTCGCAATCCCGCCAGTATCTGGTCGGCGCCCTTGGTGAGCTGGTGGTCACACAGCTTATGGAACGCCCGACAAAGAGCGGAAACTCATGCCCACGGCTACTGTGACCTCTGCCCGAAGCGCTGAATCTGCGAGTCGCTCAGCCATGACTTCATGGCTGGCGGTGGTCTCGGTGATGATGGGCATTTTCTCCATCGTCACTACGGAGATCTTGCCCATCGGCCTGCTGACATCGATCGGCTCAAGCTTCACCGTCTCGGATGGAATGGCCGGGCTGATGATGACCATGCCAGGGTTCCTGGCTGCGCTCTCCGCCCCTCTGGTCACCGCGGCCACGGCGCGAATCGACCGTCGGCTGATGCTGTGTGCCCTCATTCTCTTGCTGGCCATGGCCAACTTCCTCGCTGCGGCGGCCTCCAGCTACTGGCTCGTTCTCGTTTCCCGGGTGATGGTGGGGATCACCATCGGCGGGTTCTGGTCCATCGGGGCCGGGCTGGCGAGCCGCCTGGTACCGGCTGACTCGGTGGGGCGGGCGACAGCGGTCATTTTCTCGGCGGTGCCGCTGGGGTCGGTGCTCGGTGTTCCTCTGGGCACCTTCATCGGAGACGCCACTAGCTGGCGGATGGCATTCGTGGTCATGGGAGTTCTGGCCGTCGCCGTCTTTATCGCGCTGCTTGCGGTGCTGCCCCCGCTCCCGCCCGAGCAGGCCACTCGTCTGGCCGTGCTCGGCGGCATGCTCCGGGGTGTCAACACACGCTTCGCGCTGACCGTGACATTTCTCGTCGTGCTCGCCCACTTCGGGGCGTACACATACATCAACCCGTTCCTGGAGCAGGTCACCCAAGCGAGTTCCGGCCTCATCACCGTTTCCCTGTTCATCTACGGAGCCGCGGGAATCGTCGGCAATTTCGTGGGCGGATCCCATGCGGCCCGCTATCCACGCGCCACCTTCGCGGTCGCGGCGGCGATCATCGCCACTGCGACCCTGCTTTTACCGGTGCTCGGCCAATGGCGCGCGGGGGCGATCGCTCTTCTGGTGATCTGGGGAATGGCATACGGCGCCGTCCCGGTCTGCTCTCAGACGTGGTTTGCCAAGGCGGCTCCCGGCGCCAGGGAGGCGGCGTCGGTCATGTTCACCACGTCGTTTCAGGCCACGATTTCGTTCGGAGCGTTGGTTGGCGGTGTCATCGTCGACCGGTCTTCCCCGTCGACGGTCATGACGTGGGGCGGCGTGGCCGCGGTGTTGATGGCTCTGGTCGCATGGCTCCACCACGCACTGCGCATTACGTGGCCCGAGGCCGAATAGGCACTGTCCTGGCGATGGGGCTCCGCATCCAGGGGCGCGGGCCCATGAGTGCTCCTGTCGGGCCAGCCGCGCGACGGTCGCTTGCACCTCGTACGATCTTCCGCTGGTGGTCGACGCAGCTCTTGGGGGACGAAACGTGGAACGACCGGACGACCGCTTCGCATCGGCCCTGCGCTTCGCCACGGAACTTGTCGCCTGGGCGGCCACCCCGTGGGCCTTGTCCGAGTACTCATGGCTGCTCGCCATCTTGGCGGTGGCGGTACTGATCGGCCTTCCGACCGTTTTCTCCACCCCGGGAGACAAGAAGCAGGTGATCATCCCGGTTCCGGGGTCGGTCACGATCCTGCTCGTGCTCCTCCAGCTCGCTGCCGCCGTGATCTCCGCGTGGTTGGCATGGCCCATCTATGTGGCAGTCCTTGTGTCTCTCCTCGCCGCCGCCACCCTCGTCACGGAACGCCGACGTTGGCGGTGGCTGGTCTCCAAGGATCCGCACACCGCCTGAGCAACTCGGGCCCCACCGCGATGTGCTCACGCTGGCCATCCAGGGCGCGCCGCGTCGGTCAGCCGCCGGTGGAATAGGCGGCGACCGCGCCGCGCATGAGGTTCGCGTCGTCGTTGAGCTCGATGTCGATGTAGCCGACGGCCCAGATTTCGTGGGTGCCGGGCACCAACTGCAGGTCGCTCAGTTCGAAGTGCTGGCGCCGGTTCGCGGTGCTGCTCGTCTCGGAGCGGTCGACGACCGGCTTCGGTTCCTTGATCACATGCAGGGTGCCGTCGGCGGTGCGGTGTTGCCGGCCGCCCAGGACGAACCCGCCCGCGCCGTCCTGGGTCGCCGACATCGCGGGGTAGGGATGGATCTTCACAGAGCTGTCCAGGGCCTTCGGGGCCTTCCGCCAGCGCGAGCCGTCCCAGTGCAGCGCGAGCGGCGTGTCGCGCGTCTCCGCGGTGTCTTCGTCGACGGTGTAGCTGTGCGAGCCGAACGCCCAGGCGCTGTCCTGGTCGATGGCGACGATCTCGGTCAGCGAGGCGTCCTCGTCCGGCTTCGGCTGGGGGGAGCGGTACTCGGGCGTCGTCGCCGACCGCCACTTCTTCCCGTCGAAGTGCATGATCGCGGGCTGATTGTCGCTGTAGCCCGCCGCCCAGACGTCGTCCGGGCCGCTCGCGGACAGCGCGTTGGCTTGGTGGGGCAGGGTGTGCCTGGTCCAGCGCTCGCCGTCCCAGTGGTGCGCCACGGCACCGTCGGCCCCCATCGTCGAGTCTAGCGCCCACACGTCGTCGGGCCCCAGGACGGCGACGTCCTGCACGCTGAAGTCAACCGAGGTCCTGCGCCACCGGTGGCCGTCCCAGCGCACGGCCTGCGGCGCCCCCTTCGAGTCGATGCCGCCCGCCTCGATCTGGTCGGTGAACAGCCACACGTTGTCGGGGCCGGAGGCGTCCAGCTGGGTGTTGGAGAACTCCGCCCCCTTCACGGGACGCAGTGGCATCTCGGCCCGCCGCCATGTGGAGCCGCGGCGGTGCAGCAGGACGTAGTCGCCGACGCCGTCCTCCGGCATCTCCCGGCCCATGGCCCATCCCTCGTCCTTGGAAACGGCGGCTATGTCGAACAGGCTCGTGTCACGGGACGGGCTGACGTAGTCGTACCGCCAGCGTGTCGAGCGCGGCTTGGCGGAGTCCTTGTCTCCGCCCCCGCCCCCGCCCCTGCCCTCGCTTTCGCTGTCGCATCCGGTCATGACCAGCAGCAGGGCCGCCACCAGCGGTGCCGCGCGGCGCGGCCGACGTGTTCCGGTGCCGCACCGGGTCCCTCTCGAAGGTGCTGGGTGGTCGTGCGTCATCAGGACCGTCCTTGAAGGGGGGCGCGAGCGACTGTGTCAGCTGTTTAGCAGGCTGGGCTCGGGAGGGGTCCCGCGGCGACGCGGGTAGCCGCCCTTTCCTGCTGTCGACCGACCGCTGACCCGTCCAGCGCGACAGGTTGGCCTGCCTGTGTCCCGGACGGCCACTCACTCACCAGGGGGAGGAGGGCCGAATGGGTTGGACCGCCGGTCATCGATCAGCGGAGCGGACGTGTCAGTGGCGCAGCGGATTACGGGTGGTGAGCGCGGGAAACCGGCTGAAGTCGCGGTCCGCCGACCACAGTTCGCGCACGCCACTGCTCACGCACAGGGCTGCGATGCGGCCGTCGTGCACCATGGGGCCGGTGACTTTGCCGTCTTCCAGCGACTGCCGCAGGGTCGGCCAGTAGGTGCCCGCCTCCGAGAGGAGAACCACTGAGGGTGAGGCGAGCCAGGCGTCGATCTGCGCGAGTGCCTGGGCTGTGGTGCTCGGCGGCTGGTAGATGCGCGGGTGCGTGGCGATCGAGAAGAACTCGTGCAGGCATGGCCATGGCAACGCCCAGGGAGCTCGCCCCTCGGCCAGTCGTCTGACCTGTGCCGCCGCTGCCGCATGGAAAGGGCTGTCGGATCGGTGTGCGTACACCAGGATGTTGGTGTCAACGGCGATCACAGGCGGTCCCCGTATGCGAGACCGCGAAGCTGCTCCCAGCTCGCCCCTAGCGCTTGGGGCTGCAAGCCCTCGCCTCCCACACTGGCGTCCTGGAGCGTGAACGAGTGGCTGCGGTGCGCGTGCTGAGCCAGTACCGATCGCAACCCTTCTTCGATCAGCGCCCTGAGTGTCGTTCCTTCCTCGCGCGCTGTCCGCCGAGCCTCGTCCAGCAGTGCGTCGGAGATCTCCACGGTTGTCTTCATATGGCTAACCATACCGATGGGCCCATACTGCCATACGGGTGACGGACTGTGCTCGTGCGTGTGCATATGGTGCGGATCCGGGTTGTGGGTGTTGCCCCGGGCGGTGAGGGAACCCGGCGGACGTTGTCGGCGGGTGGCCGTACTCTGGAAGACCCCCGGCCCGTGTGACGTGTCGGGTCATTCGCGTTGTTCGCCTCCGGGATGGAATAGCCCCTTATGAGCCTTACCGGTCTGCTCGACGCCGTCGTACGGGACCCCGCGCTCGCCGAGGCGGTTCAGGCCGCCGCTAACGGCGGGCGTCACCATGTCGACCTGGTCGGCCCGCCCGCCGCCCGACCCTTCGCCGTCGCCGCGCTGGCGCGCTCCGCCGGGCGGCCGGTGCTGGCGGTGACGGCTACGGGGCGGGAGGCCGAGGATCTGGCCGCCGCGCTGCGGTCGCTGCTGCCACCGGACGGGGTGGTGGAGTACCCGTCGTGGGAGACGCTGCCGCACGAGCGGCTGTCGCCGCGGTCGGACACGGTCGGCCGGCGGCTGGCCGTGCTGCGGCGGCTGGCGCATCCGCGTGCGGACGACCCCGCGGCCGGGCCGGTGTCGGTGGTGGTCGCGCCGGTGCGGTCGGTGCTGCAGCCGCAGGTCAAGGGGTTGGGCGACCTGGATCCTGTGAGTCTGCGGTCGGGACAGAGCGCTGATCTGGGAGAGATCGTCGACGGGCTGGCGGCCGCCGCGTACTCGCGGGTGGAGCTGGTCGAGAAGCGCGGCGAGTTCGCGGTGCGCGGCGGGATCCTGGACGTCTTTCCGCCGACCGAGGAGCATCCGCTCCGGATCGAGTTCTGGGGCGACGACGTCGAGGAGATCCGCTACTTCAAGGTTGCCGACCAGAGATCCCTGGAGGTCGCCGAGCACGGGCTGTGGGCCCCGCCCTGCCGTGAGCTGCTGCTGACCGAAGAGGTGCGGGAGCGGGCGGCGGCGCTCGCCGAGGACCACCCGGAGCTGGGCGAGCTGCTGGGCAAGATCGCCGAGGGGATCGCGGTCGAGGGCATGGAGTCGCTCGCGCCCGTGCTCGTGGACGACATGGAGCTGCTGCTGGACGTGTTGCCGGCGGGCAGCATGGCCGTGGTCTGCGACCCGGAGCGGGTGCGGACCAGGGCGGCGGACCTGGTGGCGACGAGCCAGGAGTTTCTACAGGCGTCCTGGGCGGCCACCGCCGGCGGCGGCGAGGCGCCGATCGATGTGGGCGCCGCCTCGCTGTGGAGCATCGCCGACGTCCGCGACCGGGCGCGCGAGCTGGGCATGATGTGGTGGTCGGTGAGCCCCTTCACGGCCACCGACGAGGACATCGAGGAAGACACGCTCAAGCTGGGCATGCGCGCCACCGAGACCTACCGGGGCGACACCGCCCGCGCGCTCGCGGACACCAAGGGGTGGCTGGCCGACGGCTGGCAGACGGTGTACGTGACCGAGGCCCACGGCCCGGCCTCCCGTACGGTCGAGGTGCTGGGCGGCGAGGGGATCGCGGCGCGGCTGGACGGGGACCTCGCCGAGATCAAGGCGTCCGTGGTGCATGTGGCCTGCGGCTCGATCGAATACGGCTTCGTGGACCCCGGCCTCGGGCTGGCCGTGCTGACCGAGACCGACCTGTCCGGGCAGAAGGCGGCGGGCAAGGACGGGGCCCGGATGCCGGCCCGGCGGCGCAAGACCATCGACCCGCTGTCCCTCCAGGCGGGCGACTTCATCGTCCATGAGCAGCACGGCGTCGGCCGCTATATCGAGATGGTGCAGCGCACCGTCCAGGGCGCCACCCGCGAATACCTGGTCGTCGAGTACGCGCCCGCCAAGCGCGGCCAGCCCGGCGACCGGCTGTTCGTGCCGACCGACCAGCTGGAGCAGATCACCAAGTACGTGGGCGGCGAGGCCCCGACCCTGCACCGCCTCGGCGGCGCCGACTGGACCAAGACCAAGGCGCGCGCGAAGAAGGCCGTCAAGGAGATCGCGGCCGACCTGATCAAGCTCTACTCTGCCCGCATGGCCGCGCCCGGCCACGCCTTCGGCGCGGACACCCCCTGGCAGCGCGAGCTGGAGGACGCCTTCCCGTACGCGGAGACCCCGGACCAGCTGACCACCATCGGCGAGGTCAAGGAGGACATGGAGAAGTCGGTCCCGATGGACCGGCTGATCTGCGGTGACGTCGGCTACGGCAAGACCGAGATCGCGGTGCGGGCGGCCTTCAAGGCAGTCCAGGACGGCAAGCAGGTCGCCGTGCTGGTGCCGACCACGCTGCTGGTGCAGCAGCACTTCGGCACGTTCAGCGAGCGGTACGGGCAGTTCCCCGTGGTCGTCAAGGCGCTGTCCCGGTTCCAGACGGACACCGAGGCGAAGGCGGTGCTGGAGGGGTTGCGGGAGGGCTCGGTCGACATCGTCATCGGCACCCACCGCCTGTTCTCCTCCGAGACCAAGTTCAAGGACCTGGGCCTGGTCGTCGTGGACGAGGAGCAGCGCTTCGGCGTCGAGCACAAGGAGCAGCTGAAGAAGCTCCGGGCCAATGTGGACGTGCTGACCATGTCCGCCACCCCCATCCCGCGCACCCTGGAGATGGCGGTCACCGGCATCCGCGAGATGTCCACGATCACCACCCCGCCGGAGGAGCGCCACCCGGTGCTCACCTTCGTCGGCCCGTACGAGCAGAAGCAGATCGGCGCGGCCATCCGGCGCGAGCTGCTGCGCGAGGGCCAGGTCTTCTACATCCACAACCGGGTCGAGTCCATCGACCGGGCGGCGGCGCGGCTGCGCGAGATCGTCCCCGAGGCGCGGATCGCCACCGCCCACGGCCAGATGGCGGAGACCGTGCTGGAGCAGGTCGTCGTCGACTTCTGGGAGAAGAAGTTCGATGTGCTCGTCTCGACGACGATCGTCGAGTCCGGCATCGACATCTCCAACGCCAACACGCTGATCGTCGAGCGCGGCGACAACTTCGGCCTCTCCCAGCTGCACCAGCTGCGCGGCCGCGTAGGCCGGGGGCGCGAGCGCGGATACGCGTACTTCCTCTACCCGCCCGAGAAGCCCCTGACCGAGACCGCCCATGAGCGGCTGGCGACCATCGCCCAGCACACCGAGATGGGCGCGGGCATGTATGTGGCGATGAAGGACCTGGAGATCCGCGGCGCGGGCAATCTGCTCGGCGGCGAGCAGTCCGGTCATATCGCGGGCGTCGGCTTCGACCTGTACGTACGCATGGTGGGCGAGGCCGTCGCCGACTACCGCGCCACCCTGGAGGCGGGCGGCGGGGAGCCGGAAGAGGCCCCGCTCGAGGTCAAGATCGAGCTCCCGGTCGACGCGCATGTCCCGCACGACTACGCGCCGGGGGAGCGGCTGCGGCTCCAGGCCTACCGGGCCATCGCCTCGGCGGCCAGTGAGGAGGACATCCGCCACGTCCGCGAGGAGCTCACCGACCGCTACGGCAAGCTGCCCGAGCCGGTGGAGAACCTGCTGCTGGTCGCGGGGCTGCGGCTGCTGGCGCGGGCCTGCGGGGTCGGCGACATCACGCTCCAGGGCTCCAACATCCGCTTCGGGCCGGTCGAGCTGCGCGAGTCGCAGGAGCTGCGGCTGGGGCGGCTCTATCCGCGGTCGGTGATCAAGTCCGCGACCAAGCAGGTGCTGGTGCCCCGGCCGGCGACGGCCCGGATCGGCGGGAAGCCGCTGGTGGGGCGGGAGCTGCTGGCGTGGACGGGGGAGTTCTTGACCACGATCCTGGGGGCGTAGCCGCAGGGCCTGCGTTTGTAGTGAGTATGAGACAGCGACACGCCGACACCACGGCGTGTCGGTGTCTCATACTCACTACAACGTCACTGCGGGGGTGCCAGCTGCCGTGACGCCTCGACCGGGTCGCCGAGGACCTGGCTCAGGTCGTACGCCTTGCGGCTGAACGACCGGAAGGCGTGCACGGCCTCGGCCGCGTCCACGATCTCGCAGTCGGCGCGGCCGAGCAGCTCGCGAGTGATCACGACGGCGTTCTTCGCGTGCACATACCGATCGACCAGGTGCTCCTGGAGCGCGTCCATGCCGGAGTCCGCCAGCAGCTTCCCGCAGTCCCGCGTCCACTGGGCCAGCCAGGCCGCCCGCTCCAGGTACTCGGCGGACTCACCGCTGCCGTCGTCGAGGGCGGCGTAGGTGGGGGCGAGGGCCTTGAGGAGGCGGGTGCGGTACTCGCTGTGGCGGCCCTTGAGGTGCGGATGGTCCTTGGCGAACTCGAACCAGTTCGCCTCGACGGTCCCGATCCACTCCAGGAGCACCGGATTCCGCTCGTAGTACCCGTACTCGACGCCCTGGAACACCTGGCGCAGCAGCTCGAAGCGTAGCTTGGTGCACTCGGCCAGCAGGACCGCGTCGTACAGGTCCTTGCCTTCCGGGTGCATGTCCGTGATCAGCCACAGGATCTTCCAGGCGAGGGAGAGCTCGGGCGTCGCCGCGTTGAGCCGGATCTGGGGCTCGGTGCCTTCTGCGGATCCGTCCGGGCCGGTGTGGCGGCCGGTGCAGCGGGGGATCGAGGTGAGGGCCGCGGGTGCGGGCAGCGGCTCGTTGAAGACGAAGTCGAGCTGAATCGTGCCCGGCGGCACGCCGTCCTCCCCGGACGTCCACGGTATGACCAGGCGGCGGCCGGGGACGCGGTCGTACGTCCAGATCTCGTCGCTGACCGCGCCCCGGGAGTCGACGCGGACGGGGCCCCTCGCGCGCCGGGAGTTGAGGTCGGCGGCGCGCGCGATGCCGTCGAGCATCCGGCTCGTGCGCTCGTCCGCCAACTGCCAGGAGTCGGGGACCACGACGAAGTCCAGGTCGCCGGGCTCCCGCGCCGCCTCGCCGTACCAGGCCTTGAGCAGCACGCTGCCGCGCAGCACCAGATGGTCGGCCCACGGCGAGTCCGCGACGGCGGCGAGGACGAGGTCCGTGGCGCGGCGGCGGGCGGCGTACCAGCGGCGGCCGGCCTCCGCGTCCTCGAACTGCGGCTCGCCGGCCCGCATCGCCCGGTGGTGGTGGGCCATGGACGGGTCGAACACCGGGCGCTGCAGGACGCCTTCGCCGAGGACCGGCCGCAGCGACTTGGGCAGATGCATCCGCGCGGCGGCCGCCTCGTCCAGCGTCTCCTGGGGGATGGTGCCGTCCTCCGGCCACGGGCCCCAGCCCAACGCCGTCCACGACGACGCCGACGATGTCGACTCTGTCTCTGTCATCGCGCTGCCTCCTCCTCGGCTATCCAGCCCGCGTCCAGGCCCTCCTCGCTGTCATACACGACGAATTCCCGCTCTATCGACACGATTTCGCGGGCACCCGCGCGCAGAGCGGCGGTCAGCGCCGCCAGCCGGCGGCCCGCCGTGTCGCGGCCGACCAGGCGGCACCGCTGGGTGACGAAGCGCTCGGCGCGCCCGTCGGGGCGTACCCGGCGGGCGTTGCGGGAGAGATGGGCGGCGTGGGCGCCGACGACCGGCAGGAGTTCGGCCGCGTCGTCGGCCGCGTCCAGGAGCAGCTTGATGTGGTGCTCGAAGTAGTAGCGCGGGCCGAGGGTCCGGCCGTCCTCGTCGGACACCGGCACCCCCTCGGCCCACGGCGCCGCCTCGACCTTCGTCCGTACGACCGTGAAGCCCGCGCCGGCCAGCCCGGCCGCGGCGTGATCGGCGGCGGAGCGGGCCGCCGGCAGGGTGCCGGCGGCGCGCAGGGTCAGCATCGGCTGGGAGGGTACGCGGCCACGGTCGAGGACGATGTGGGTGAACTTCCAGGCGCGCTCGGCCGCGTACCGCTCCAGCGCGCGGTACGGAACGGGGGAGTCCGCCCTCCCCGTGACAGGGCGGACCGTCAAATGGATCTCGAACTCGCCGGTGACCGTGAACACACCCGAGATGTTCTCAGGCGGGCGGTTCGAGAGCGGGGGCCGGGCGGCCGCGGTGCGGCGGCCGGGGCACGGTCGTCAGGGCCGCGCCCCGGCCGCCGCGAGGTAGGGGAAGACGTCGCTCGGCACCCCCGTGGCCGAGCTCGCGTCCAGCCCCAGCTTGACGGGGGCGCCGAGCACCAGCTCGAACATCACCTCCGGCACGCAGTCGGTCAGCCCGCGCCCGTTGCGCCGGTCGACCGCGAAGACCGCCTCGCTGCCCACCTCGTAACGCAGCAGGTCGGGGAG
This sequence comes from Streptomyces sp. LZ34, assembly GCF_053890475.1. NCBI lineage: Bacteria > Bacillati > Actinomycetota > Actinomycetes > Kitasatosporales > Streptomycetaceae > Streptomyces > Streptomyces sp. LZ34. Next base: position 5,182,066 of record NZ_CM132680.1, on the reverse strand, counting down.
GAACAGATCCCGTACGCGGGCGGCGTGCGCCGCGGCGTCGGGCACCGCGCCCACGGCCGCCGCGGCCCGCTCGGCGGCCCGGAGGAGCTCGGCTCCGTAGCGGCCTCGGTCCTCGGCAGGCTCGGTGGCGTTGAAGTCGATGTGCCGCTCGGCGTCTTCGAGGTCGAAGAGCGTGTTGAGCAGCGGGTTGGCACAGCGGTTGATCTGCCGCCAGCCGCCCGCGTCGGTGGCGAGCACGGTGGAGCCCCAGAAGCCGATGGCGGCTCCGGCACCGCCGAGGGCCTCGTCCGGCACCTCCAGGACGATCGCCTGGACGTCGGTGCCGGCGAAGAGGTTGGCGGCCCGCGCGGGCTCGAAGTCCGCCAGGTCGGGCGCGGTGCCCTGCGCGATGCCGGTCTTCACGGCGGTGACGACCGTGCCCTCGATCCAGAACGGATCCCCGGCCGGGCCCGCCCACGCGCGCAGTCCCTCCGGCGTCTGCGCGGGCTCGCCGGTGGCGCCGGTGAGCAGCACGGGGGCGTCCGCGAAGCGGTCGCTGGCGGCCGCGCCGTCGAGGCGGCGCAGCTCCCAGCGCTGGCTGCCGTCGGCGGCCGGGGCCGAGAAGGTGAAGCGGTAGGTGATGTCCTCGACGGCGTCGCCGTCCGTGTCCACCTTGATCTCGTAGCGGCTCTCGTCGTCGTGGAAGCCGCCGCCGCCCGAGAGCGGGTTGACGTTGACGACGAAGACGGTGCCGGCGGTGCCGCGGAAGAGGTAGGTGTCGCTGATGTCGAGCCGCGGATCCTGGCGGGCGAGCTCCGAGTCGTGGTGATGGCTCATCAGCGGTCCTGTTCTGTGCGTGGGGCCCGGAGGGCCGTGCCGACGCGGTCACCGTACGGAAGAGGGGGGATCGCGCGTACGGCCCTCAGGGAGGATGCGAGGTCGGCTCCGGCACGGTCCCCCGGGGCTTGCCCAGGACAGTACGCGGGGGGCGGTGGGCTCCGCGAGGAACACTGTGCACAGTCACGGCGTGCGGCGGTTGCGCTTCGAACGGTGATCTCAGGTGCTGATCTCAGGGCGGGGATGGCGGGGATGGCGGGGGTGGCGGGGGCGGCTCAGAGCGAGCCCGACGCCCGCATCGCCAGCCACAGCTCGTACTTGGCGCTCGGCGCGCGCAGCAGCGAGCGCCCCAGCACCTCTTCGGCCCTGGCCAGCCGCTTGCGCGCGCCGGGCAGCGAGATGCCGAGGGCGGCAGCGGCGGCGGGCAGCCGGGCGTCCGCGCGCAGCCAGACGCGTACGGTCTCGGAGACGGCCGCGGGCCCGGCCTCGTCGAGCGGGCGGAGCTGGGCACGGGCCCACAGCCCGGCGGCGGGGGAGGACAGCAGGGCGTCGAGCGAGGCGGCTGCCGGGGCGGGGGCCGCAGGTGCTTCTGCGGGCGTTTCGGCGGGCCTCTCGGTGGTGTCGGGCGGTGCGCCGTGCAGCCGCAGCGCGAGCCAGGCCGCGGACTGGCCGGCCAGGCTGCGGCCGATGTCCAGGTCGAGCAGGTCGCCGATGAGGCGGATGCGCGCGGCGAGCGTATTGCGGTGGATCTTGAGATGGCGGTTGGCGGCGCCGCCGAAGCTGAGCCATGAGCCGAGCGTGCCCAGCAGCTCCTGCGGGCCCGGGTCGGCACGGCGCGGCGGGACGTACCCCAGGCAGGGCCCCAGCAACTCCCGCGCCCACAGCCGCCCCTCGGGGCCCGCGAGCGCCGTGGTGCCGGTGTGTCCGCCGAAACCGGCGTACCGCTGGGGCGCGCCACGGGCCACGGCGAGGGCGTGGAACGCCTGCTCGTAGCCGACCGAGGTGTCCCGCAGCGGGTGCTCGGCGCTCGCGCCGACCCGGCACTCGGGGACCTGCCGGACGATCAGCCGGGCGAGCCCGTCCGCGTCGGACGCGGGTCCGGTCCTGGGCCCGCGTTCTGGTTCCGGTTCAGGTCCCGGCTCTGGTTTCCGCTCCGGCGGGACGAGGGCGATGAGGTGGTTGGAGCGTACGGGGCAGGGCACGATCCACGCCCGGCCCCGTGCCACGCGGTCGATCCTGCCCGCGATCTCAGGCCGCCGACGGGCCGGACACTCGACCACGTACACCCGGGCGAGGGCGGGCAGGACCGGGCCCAGCGCCCCGGCGATCCGCTGTGCGGCGGGCACGCTGCCGACCATGAGGAGGTGCAGCACCGCCTCGCGGCTGTGCGCCTCGGCGGACTCGACGCGCCGGCGGGCCCGCTCCGCCTCCTCCAGCCGCCGGCACAGCGCGAGGGTGCGGGCGGCGTCGGCGAGCAGGACCCCGCAGCGCGGGTCATCGGGCCCGACGACGGCGAGGTACGGCGGCTCGTCCTCGCCCGCCGCCCGGGCGGCTCCCGGCGCTCCGCCGGGCCCGAGCCGGACCAGGTGCACGGCGCGGTCACCCTCGCCGCCGAGCACGGCGGACGGCGCGCCGCGGCGGCGCAGTTCGATGGCGGCCGGCGCGGCGTCGGCGGCGACGCCGGATTCCGTGTCCGGTTCCGATTCCGGTTCCGGTGTGGCGAGGACCGCGCCCGTGGGTGCGACCAGCGCGGCGCGGCCGCCGGTGCGGCGGGTGAGCCAGGCGAGGATGGCCCGTACGGACTCCGGTTCCGCGGCGAGTCGGGCCAGCGCGAGCAGGTCGTCGGCGCGGTCGGCCCGCGCTTCCGATGACGCTGGTCCCATGGGGGAAAAGGGTAGTGCTACGGCTTTCGGGCGGCGAGTGTGGCGTCGGTTAGGGTCGGCCGGGTGACCGCCGTCATAGCCGCCATGATCACCGCCGTCGTCGGCGTTCTGGGCACGCTCTTCGCTCCCATGCTCCAGCAACAGATGACGGCTCGGCAGCGCGCCGAAGAGGCGCGCGCCGAGGACCGGCGGCGCCGCACCGAGGAGCGCCGGACCGCCTACACCGCCATGAACCGCGCCTCCCGGCAGTTCCACACCCTCCTCAAGGACGCCCTGCACCGGATCAGGGACGGCGTCTACGCGGAGGAGGACCGCACCGGCCTCGAGGAGGCCCGGCGCGAGTACCGGGACTGCTACGCCCAGGCGCAGATGATCGTCCCCGAGCGGGTCCTGGAGGCGTCCCGCGACCTCAACACCGTGCTCGCCGGGATCGACGCCATGGCCAAGCGGATCGACCGGGGTCTGCCGCGCGAGGGGGAGACCGCCGCGGCGGCGCTGGTCGAGCTCAAGGAGGCCGAGCCGAGGCTGTCGGCGATGCGGCGGGTGATGCGCGAGGACCTGGGCATCACGGACTGACGGGCCCCGCGCCCGAACCGGCCGTCGTCGCGCAGGCCGGCCCCTCGCCTTTACCTCGCAGGTAATCGACGCCGTCCCGCGCCCACGAGAGCCTGGACGGCACCCGCCCCCACCAGCGCACACTGTGGAGTAGCCATGCCCCCCGCCTTCGGACTCGCCCACCTGCGCGCCCGCACCCCGCACCCCGACATCCTCGAGTACCTGGAGCGGATCCAGGCCACGCTCGACCCCTACGGCGGCCACTTCGTCATCCACACCGGCGAGTTGGAGGTGGTGGAGGGCGACTGGCCGGGGAGCGTGGTCCTGATCGAGTTCCCTGGTTCCGCGGAGGCCCGCGCCTGGTACGAGTCGCCCGCCTACCAGGAGATCCTGCGGCTGCGGACGGACCACATCGAGGGCGACCTGATCCTCGTCGAGGGGGTCGGCCCCGGCTACGACCCGGGCGAGCGGGCCAGGAAGCTGCGCGCCACCGACCCGGAAGGCTACGCGGGCGCGCAGGCCCCGGCGTCGTAGCCGCGCACGCCGCCGGTCACCCCTCCGCCGCCACCCGCGGCTCGCCGTGGAAGACCTGCGCCATGTGCCAGTCGATGTGCTCCCCGGCGACCGGCGCGCTGCCCGGCCGCGGCCCGAGCACCGGCCGCCCGCCCAGCCGCACCACATACGTGTGGGCGGCCTCGCTGCGGCCGGTGAAGTGCCGTGACACCAGGATCCGCCGCTTCCCGTCAAGGCCCAGCACGCCCTTGTCGAACAGCTTGTGGTGGAGGGAGCACAGACACAGCCCGTTGGCGAGGTCGTCCGGTCCCGCGAAGGCCCACCACCGCACATGCGCGGCCTCCAGGCCCACCGGCGTACGACCGCCCGCCCCGCCGCCCGTGCCGCCGATCGCCCCGTCGTACCCGCAGAACGCGCAGCGGCGTTCGTACGCCGCCAGCACCCGCTCCCGCATCTCGGCGGCCCCGCGGCGTATCCGGCGGGTGCCGCGCGCTCCGTCGCCGACGGTCAGGTCCAGCCCGGCGGCGTCGGCGAGGTCGGGGTGGAGGGAGGGCGCGAAGTGCTGGTCGAGGAGGAGTTGGGCGAGGCGGCCGAGCAGGGCGGGGTCGGCGGCCAGCGCGGCCCGCAGGCCGGGCGCGAGCCGCCCGGCCGCCCCGCTCGCGCGCAGCGCGCCCAGCGCCGTGCCCGGGCTGCCCGCGCCCGCGTCGGTCCGCACCTCCCACACCCCGTCGCTCACCAGATGGTGGAACGGATAGGCGGCGTTGGTGCCGCGCCTGGGCCCGTACCCCTCCAACAGCCGCTTCAGATCCGCCTCGACCTCGGTGAACCGCAGCGCCTCGCCCGCGTCCCGCTGGAACCGCCCCAGCGCGTACAGCATGAGCAGCGGCTTGTGCGGCGCCCGCTCCCCGTTGCGCGACCACTGCCGCAGCGTGCGCACGCGCTCGGTCCAGTCGGTTCCGTCCGTCCCGTCCATGCCGCCACGGTAGCGGGGGAGTTGGGGTGGCATGCTGGACCACGCGGCCGAGCGCATATCGACAGGGCCGGGTACGACAGAACGGGGAGATCGCATCGTGGACGCTCTGATGGTGGCCAATCAGCTCGCGCCCTACGCCACGGCGGCGGTCGGCGCGTACGGGACGGCCGTGCTGACCCGCGCGGCCGACGCGGGCGCCGACGCGAGCGTCTCGCTGGGGCAGCGGATCCTCCAGCGGCTTCGGGGCCGGGAGGAGAGCGGCGAGGACATCGACGGGGCGGTCCAGGACCTGGCCGCCGCGCCCGAGGACGAGGACTTCCAGGCGGCGTTGCGGGCGCAGATCAAGCGGGCGCTGCTCGCCGACCCCGAACTCACCGCCGAGCTCGCCAGCTTGCTCCCGGCCGGTGGTACGTCCTTCACCGCCTCCGGGCAGGGCGCCGTCGCCGTCCAGCACAACTCCGGCATCATCAGCACCGGAAGCGACACCACCATCCAGCGATGACGCAGCAGCCGTTCAGGCCCGGGGAGGCGTCCGGGGACCGGGCCGTGGCCGTGGGCCACAACCAGGGCATCGTCAGCACCGGGGACGGGGCCACCATCGACAACCGCACGGTGCGGCTGCCGGCCGAGGCGGTCAGGGCCCCGGCGGAGGTGGCGGCGCCGCCCGGGCTGAACAATCTGCCGGCGCCGCGCAGCGGGGTGTTCGTCGGCCGCGAAGAGGACATGGCGCGCCTCGACGGGGCCACCGGTGCCGGTGCCGGTGCGATCGCCCCGGTTGTCGTGCACGGGCTCGGCGGCATGGGCAAGAGCACCCTCGCGCTGCACTACGCCCACCGCCACCGCGACCGGTACAACCCCATCTGGTGGATCCCCGCCGAGTCGGCCGACACCATCGGCCTCGGCCTCGCCGCCCTCGCCACGCACCTGAACCCGTACGCCGACCTCACCGCCGCCTCCGGCGTCGAGGCAGCCGCCTGGGCCACCACCTGGCTCCAGGCCCACGACGGGTGGCTGCTCGTCTTCGACGACGCCGTCGCCCCGGGCGACCTCGCCCCGGTGCTCGGCCCCCTCACCACCGGGCGGCATCTGATCACCAGCCGCCGCGCCACCGGCTGGCACCACCTCGCCCGGCCCGTGGCGCTCGACACCCTCACCCCCGACGCCGCACTGGAACTGCTCATGCGCATCACCGGCCCGACCGATGGCGACATTGCCCCCGAGCTCGCGGAGCTGGCCGCCGAACTCGGCCACCTCCCGCTGGCGCTGGAGCAGGCGGCGGCCTATATCCAGCACACCGCCCTCACCCCCGCCGCCTACCTGGCGCGGCTGCGCCGCCACCCGGCGCGGATGTTCGCCACGTCGGCCGACGCCGCCTCCGCCGGACCGGACGCCGCCCAGCAGCGCACCATCGCCCGTATCTGGCAGCTCACCCTGGACGCCATCGCGGCCCGCGACCCGCTCGCGGTCGAGATCCTGCGTACGGCCGCCTGGCTCGGCCCCGACGATGTGCCGCGCGACCTGGCCGAGGCGCTGGCCGACGACCCGACGGGCGGCCCGATAGACGACCCGATAGCCGTCGACGAGGCGCTGGCGCTGCTCCACGCCTACAGCATGATCACCCTCACCCCGCGCACCTTCGCCGTCCACCGGCTCGTCCAGGCCGTCGCCCGCACCCCCGACCCGGCCGACCCGCACCGCGGCGCCGACGCGATCGCCAGGGCCCGCCGCCGCGCCTCGGAGCTGCTCGCCGCGACCCTGCCCGAGGACCCGCTGTTCAACGTGGCCGGGTGGCCGCGCTGGCGGGAGCTGCTGCCGCATATCGAGGCACACGCGGCGCTGACCGAACCGACCGCGCCCGGCCAGGACGACGAGGCGGTCGACCGCGTCCTGTTCGAGGCGTCGGCCTTCCTCCTCGGGGAGGGCCGTACGGACCGGGCCATCGCCTTCGCCGAGCGCTCCGTCGCGGCCTCCGAGCGGCTGCGCGGCCCCGACCACCCGCGCACGCTGAGCTCGCGCAGCTACCTCGCCAGCGCCTGCCGCTCGGCGGGCGACCTGGACCGCGCGACGCCGCTGCACGAGCGCAACCTGGCCGACTGCGAGCGGGTCCTCGGCCCCGACCATCCGGACACCCTGGCCTCCCGCTCCAACCTGGCCCATCTGTACGCGCTGACCGGCGACCTGGAGCGCGCGGCGCCGCTGCACGAGCGCAACCTGGCCGACTACGAACGCACCCTGGGCGCGGACCATCCGCACACCCTGGCCTCGCGCGCCAACCTGGCCGCCGTCCACCGTTCGGCCGGCGACCTGGACCGCGCCGTCCCACTGCACGAGCGCACCCTCGCCGACCACGAGCGGGTCCTCGGCCCGGCCCACCCCGAAACCCTAACCGCCCGCTCCAACCTCGCCTACGCGTACGAGCTGGCGGGCGACCCGGACCGGGCCGTCCCGCTGCACGAGCGCGTCCTGGCCGACCGCGAGCGGGTCCTCGGCCCCGGCCATCCGCACACCGAGCTCGCCCGGGACCTGCTCACCAGGGCCCGCACCGCCCGCGCTTGAGCGCCTTTCCCGCTCCGCTCACGTTCCCCGCTCCGCTCGCGGCGCTTACATTGGCCCGATGACCAACGAGGCTTCGCCGCGCCGCCGCATCGGCGTGATGTTCGACCGGGACCGCAAGCCCGAGGAACTCTCCGAGTTCGCACGGGCGGTGGAGGAGTACGGAGCGGACGACCTGTGGGTCGTGGAGGACCTGGGCTGGGCCGGGTCGATCGGCTCGGCGACGCTCGCGCTGGCGGCCACCGAGCGGCTGCGCGTCGGCATCGGGATCCTCCCGGCCCCGCTGCGCAACCCGGCGCTGCTCGCCATGGAGCTGGCCATGGTGGCCCGGGTGTTCCCGGGCCGGTTCGTCGCGGGCGTCGGGCACGGTGTGCCGCCGTGGATGGCCCAGGTCGGCGCCGCGTCCCCGACCCCGCTCGCCCTGCTCGAAGAGACGATCGCGGTGGTGCGCACCCTGCTGCGCGGCGAGACGGCCACCCTCGACGGCCGGGCCGTGCACATCGACGGCGTGACCCTGGTCCACCCGCCCGCCGAGCCTCCGCCGGTCGTCTCGGGTGTCGTACGTCCCCGCTCCCTGGAGCTGTCCGGCCGTGCCGCCGACGGCACGGTCATGGCCGAGGGCCAGGGCCCGCGCGCGATCGCCGCCGCGCTCGGCCACATCGCGAAGGGGCGCGCGGCCGCCGGTGCCACCCAGCCGCACGAGCTGATCGTCTTTACCCATCTGTGCGTGGCCGACGACCCCGAGCGCGTGGCGACGGCCACCGCGCCCGTGCGCGACGAGTACTCCGAATGGCTCAGTGTCCCGCGCGACGAGGTGTTCCTCGCGGCGGGCGACGCCGCCACCGCCGCCGAACGGGTGCGGGCCTTGTGGGAGGCGGGCGCGGAGACGGTCGTGCTGCGTCCGGTGGGCGAGGATCCGCTGGCCCAGGTGCGCACGGTGCTGGGGGCGTTGGAGCGCTGACGGCCGGTCTCCGATTGCGGACCATCCTGACACCGACTTAGCGTAAATGTAACAAATAGGGCATACGGGGCGTGTCGCTCCTGTGTTCTTCCTCGTCGATGTCGTCGTATGGAGGATCCATGTCGGTGATGACTGGCACCCAACCTCTGCAGCAGGCACAGCCCCAGATGGGCCAGCAGCAGATCGGCCAGGTCGTGCAGCAGGCGATGCAACAGGCCTGCCAGCAGGCGAGCCAGCAGATCGCGCAGCGCATGCAGCACACCATCCAGCAGCTCCAGCAGATCAGCCAGCAGGGCATGGGGCAGCAGGCGCACCCGTACCTGGCCATGGCGCTGCACTACTCCCTGCACAACGGGGTCCGGCAGGCGGTGGAGCAGGCCGTACAGCAGGCGCTGCCGGTCGCGATCGCGACGCTGATCCAGCAGCAGGGCCAGCAGGGCCAGCAGGGCCAGCAGGGCTTCGGCCAGCAGGGTCAGCAGGGGTTCGGCCAGCAGGGTCAGCAGGGGTTCGGTCAGCAGGGCATGGGCCAGCAAGGGTTCGGCCAGCAGGGCTTCGGCCAGCAGCCGTACCAGCAGTACCAGCAGCCGTTCGGCATGGGCTGACGCCTGGGTTGACGCGGTGCGGTGTGCCCGGGACGTTCCCGAGCACACCGCATCACCGTGGGAGCGCGGCCCCCGGTCGCCGGAGCACAAGTGCAAGGGACGACGTTGGCGTGGTGAAGGTGGACGTGATGCTCAAGAACAGGCCCGAGAACGACAGTGACGGCGCATCAGGGAGCGCGGGCGAGCCCGGGCGCGCGGGCAGGGAGGAGGGGCCGCGCAAGAAGAACGCCCGGCGCCCCATCGCGGTGCGGCCGCGCCGCGAGCGGTACCTGGTGACCCCGCTGCCCCAGCACCTGCTCCCGCCGGGGGTGGCCGCGCTCGACATGGACGCGGTGTGCGAGCGGCTGGGCCGGATGCCGGAGGTCACGGTGGTCCGCCGGCTCCGGCCCTCGGAGAAGCTGGACTCGGCGGGGCCGCCCGCCTCCTGTCCGGAGATCGCGGTGGTCGAGGCGGCCGAGGACCAGGTGCCGTCGATGCGGTCGGTGCACGTCCATGTGGAGCCGGACCTGCCGCTGACCGGGGCCGGGGCAGGCGCGGCCGCCGGGCCGGTGGCGGGGATGATGCCGCTGGCCGACCCGGGTCTGGTCGCCCCGCTGGACGCGCCCGTGGAGATCTCGCTGCGGGTCTGCGGCCCGGACGAGGAGCCGCTGGCCGGGGCCGGGGTGTTCCTCATCGGGGCGTCCTGGCCGGCACAGGGCATCACGGGCGTCGACGGGACGGCGACGCTGGTGCTGGCCACCGACACGGCGGAGTCCGTCCAGGCCCTGTACGTCCGCCCCGCGGGCGGCTACGTGGACCGCTGGATCCACCGCCCGGACCTGTCGGCCACCCAGCAGAACCTGGTCACCCTCACCCCGCTGGCCAAGGTGTACCCGGGACTCGAGGAGCGGCAGCAGTACGGCTGGGGCCAGCAGGCCATGCGTCTCGACCGGCTGCCGCCCACCTTCCGCGGCTTCGGCGTGACGGTCGCGGTCATCGGCTCGGGCGTCGCAGCCGACCACCCCGACCTGAAGGACCGGGTGCGCTCCGGGGCGGATCTCGTCGGCGGTACGGAACGGGGCTGGGCGCACGACGTCATCGGCACCGGCACCCACGCGGCGGGCGTGATCGCCGCGGCCGACACGGGCCCCGGCGTCATCGGCATCGCCGTCGACGCCCGCATCGAGGCCTGCCAGGTGCTGCCCGGCGGCCGCTTCAGCGATCTGATCGCCGCGCTCGACCACTGCATCGAAGCCGAGGTCGACATCGCCCATATCGCGGTGGCCACCCCATATCCCTCCGAACTGGTCTCCCGCAAGCTCGCCGACGCCCACGCCGCGGGCGTCGCGTGCGTCGCCCCGGCGGGCGACTCCGGCGGGCCGGTCGCCTTCCCCGGCTCGCTGCCCACCGTGTTCGCCGTCGGCGCGCTGGGCGCCTTCGGCTCGTACCCGCCCGACACCTCCCAGGCCACCCACGCGGGCCCGCCCCTGACCCCGGAGGGCCTGTTCGCCGCGCGGTTCAGCGCGTGCGGCCCCGAGGTCGACGCGACCGCCCCCGGCGTGGCGGTCCTGTCCTGTTCGCCCCGCGGCGGCTACGCGGCGCTGGACGGCACCGGCCCGGCCTCGGCCCATGTCGCCGGCCTCGCCGCCCTCGTCCTCGCCCACCACGAGGACTTCCGCGGCCATCTGCCGCCCCGTGGACCCGGCCGCGTCCAGCGCCTGTTCGAGATCATCGCCGCCAGCTGCCGCCCCCTGGCCGTCCCCGGCACCTGGGAGCGCGCCCGCACCGGCCGCGGCCTCCCCGACGCCCTCGTCGCCCTCGGCCTGGCCCCGGGCGTACAACTCGCCCCCACGGTCTCGTCCTTCGCCCCGCCCATGGCCGGTTACGGCGTCTCCCCGCTGTGATACGGAGCGTCACATCCGCGCTGGCGTGGCGCCTGGGGTACCTCCCGGCGGTGACCGGGCCCCCGGTATCACACCGTAATGCATCTGGTTACGCTCAGTGTTGTTGGGGGCGACAGTCAAGTCCCCAACACCCTGAGTGGGTCCCGTACTTGCTCCGGCGGCCGGGAGGGTCGTCGCCCTCCGCCGGGTGTCGGGCCACGCCTGGACTACAGCTACCCGGCGGTCATGCGTTCGGTGACGGAGAGCCTGGACCGGCTCGGCCTCGACCGCGTCGACGTGCTCCATGTCCACGACCCCGACCAGGACTACCCGACGGCCGTCACGGAGGCCTACCGGGCGCTGGCCGAGCTGCTGCCGCTGTGCGCCGAGCGCGGGGTCGCCGTCATGGCCGCCGGGGTCTACCAGTCGGGTCTGCTGGCCGATCCCCGGCCCGGCGCGCCGTAGGGCTACCGGAGCGTCCCCCAGGAGCTGGGCGCGCGGGTGCGGGCGATCCGGGGTGTGTGCGAGCGGCACGCGGTGCCGCCCCTGGCCGCCGCGCTTCAGTTCCCGCTGGGACACCCGGCGGTGGTGACCGTGGTGGTCGGCGCCCGCGCACCCCACGAGATCGCCGAGAGCGCCGGCCTCCTCGCGCACCCGATTCCGCCCGCCTTCTGGGCCGAGCTCAAAGCCCTGGGACTGCTGCCCGGGGAGGCGCCGACGCCCTGATGGCCAACTGGTCAGCGGTCCCAGATCTTGCGGTACGCCTGGCGGTAGCCCTCCGAGTCCCAGGACAGCGCGCCACCGCTGTTGGCGGCGGTGGTGATGTGGACGGGGGCGACGTATCCGCTGGCCGGCTCGCCGGCGAAGGCGCGGTTGAACTCGTCGACGATCTGCCAGCCCTGCTCGGAGAGCGGCTCGGGCACGGTCGCGGCCTGGAACTGCTTGCCGTTGACGCGCTCGAAGGCCGACGGGTCGCCGTCACCGGCGCCGATGTTGTACGGGGCACCGTCGCCGTCCTTCCCCGCGGCACGCAGGGCGGGGGCGGCGTGGCGGAAGTACAGGTCGTTGATGGCGACGGAGTAGGTCCACGTGTCCCCGAAGCGCTTGAGCAGGGAGGAGACCTCCTTGACGGAGCGGCTGTTGGCCTCGGGTATGGGGATGTTCTTGTAGTCCAGCAGCTTGACGTCGGAGCAGGTAGCGAGCTCCTTCTTGATCAGCTCGGACTTGTTCTTGGCGAAGTCGGACGAGGTGTCGGTGAACACGATCACGCCCGCACGGCCGTTGGACCGGGCGATGATCCAGTCGGCGCTGATCTTCGCGACATCCTCGACCTTGGACGTCACGTTGCTGAAGAGCTTCGGATCCTTGCTGGGGCCGGGGGAGGCGACGGCGTGCCAGCCGATCACCGGGATGCCGGCCGCGTCGGCCTGCTGGAGCTCCTTGGGGACGAGCTTGGGGCCGAAGCCGCTGATGACGATGCCGTCCGCCTTGGAGTCGATGGCCTCCTTGAAGGCGGCCCTGACGCCGGCGGTGGTGCCCTTGCCGTTGAGGATCCGGGCCCGCCAGCCGACGACCTTGGCGGCCTCCCCGACGCCTTGGGCGACTCCGGCGGGGCCGGGGTTGGCCAGGGTGTGGGCGATGAACACGATGGTCTTGCCGCGCACGGCCTTGGGCCCGGTGGTGGGACCGGTCCAGGGGGCGTCCACGTCCTCGGCCTTCTCGACGGCCCGCTTGGCCTTGGCGAGCACGGTGGGACAACCGGCTTTGGCGGAGCCCGAACCGGACACGTCGGTGTCGGAATCCGGATCGCAGCCGGCGGCGGTGGCCACGGCCAGGAGCGCGGCGGCGGTCACGACCGCCTTGCGGGTGGGATGCACGGGTCTCCTCGCGGGGCAAGAGGGGGCTGGGGCTGTCGGGGTGGGGGAACGACAGGGTAAGGGTGGGTGGGGAAAGGGCAGCGTACGGGTGGGTGGGAGAAAAGCAGCGGTGAGGGGCGCTCAAAGCGTCATCAAGGGCGCCTTCGCGATGGGCAAATGCCGCAGAAAGCACATGTTTCCTGGTCTTAATCGCCTATGCCTTGCATGCTTGCGCGCAAACGGTAGTGTTCACCGCCGGTCGGACTGTGGCGCGATTCCATCGCTCGCACGCGGGCGTGAGCCGTCGCGCGCGGGCGAGCTGTGAGAGTGCCACGCTCCCCCCGGTCGTCGGCGGTCGGCACCAACCACACCTCGGTCACCGCTCAGAAGCACATGGAAGGAGGCCCGGGGTGTCTGTGAACACGGGGGACCCGTCGCTCGGATCCGCATCCGCATCCGAACCCAATCCCGAACCCGACTCGTCCGACAGTGCGCCGCTGACGCCGCGGTCCCGCCGGAGGGCGGGAGTCCTCCTCGACCGATGGCCGTTCCGGCGGAAAATCAACGTTCTGGTGATCGTGCCCGTCGCGGTCGTCGGCGTGCTGCTGGCCGTCGGTGTCACCAGCCAGGTGAACGAGGCCCGGGACGCCGCCCGGACCGCCGACGTGGTGCGCGACAGCGAGCAGGTCGCGACGCTGGTCAACGACCTCCAGGCCGAACACCGCCAGGCGCTGCTGCTGTCCGTGCAGCACGACGCGCTCCGGCCCGGCACCGCCCTGCCCTCGACCAACGCCTACCGCAAGGCGCAGCGCAGGACCGACGACCAGGCCGCCGCTGTGCGTGAGGCCTTCGCCGAGCAGGGTCTGCCGAAGGAGGAGGCACAGGCGCTCGAGTACGTCCGGGGCCTCGCCGTGCTGCGCGACAAGGTCGAACGGGGCTCGGTCTCGGCCGCCGGCATCAGCCCGGCGTACTCGGGCGCCGTCGAGTACCTGATCGACGGCATCGGGCTCGACACCTCCTCCGACACCGCGTCGTCCTCGATCATCCGGCTGCTCGACGCGGCGCTGCGCGCCGACGCCGCCCACGCGGCCTTCGAGAGCGGGGTGTTCTCCGCGCAGACCCAGGACGCCAACGCCCTCACCGAGTACAGCCACGCGGTCAGCGCCCACGCGGTCTACGACTACCAGGCGGAACGGTTCGACAGGATCGCCACCCGGGCCCAGGTCCTGGCCCTCAGTGGCATCGAGCGGGAAGCCGAGCAGAACGGCATCTCGGACCAGTTCGCGGAGCTCCAGATCGACCCGAGCTCCCTGCAGGGCCAGTCGCCGCAGCAGCTGCGCAAGGCGATGGCCGCCGGAACCCGCCAGGCCGAGGCCCGCCTCGACATCACCCAGTCGCTCATCGGACAGGTCGCCGACCGGGCCGACAGCCTCTCCAAGAGCGCCCTGAACAAGGCGCTGGCCATGCTCGCGCTCGCCCTGCTCGGCTTCGCCGTCTGGCTGACGTTCTCCGTACTGGTCCGCCGCTCGGTCGTACGCCCCCTGGCGGCCCTGACCGGCGCCGCGCACCAGGTGGTCGACGTGGCGGGCCAGGAACTCGCCCGGGTCGAGGACGACGACGAGTCGGCGGAGCGCACCCCGCTGCGCCCGCACCCGATCCCGGTCCCGGTCCGCGACGAGATCGGCGACCTGGCCGAGGCCTTCAACCAGGTGCAGGTCACCGCCGCGGCGCTGCTGGAGCGGCAGGTGCTCAGCCGCCGCAACGTCGCCGAGATGTTCGGCAACGTCGGACGCCGCGTCTCCAACCTGACCTCGCGCCAGCTCATGCTGATCGACGCCGTCGAACGCGAGGAGACCGACCCCGAGGTCCTGGAGCGGCTCTACCGCATCGACCACATCGCCGTACGCCTCCAGCGCAACGCCGACAGCCTGATGCTGCTCGCCGGCATCCGGGAGACCGACGTGGAGGCCCGGCCGACCACCCTGGCCAACGTCATCCGGGCGGGCCTCGGCCGGATCGAGGGGTTCCAGCGGGTGGCCCTGCGGTCCGAGACGGAGATCACCGTCGCGCCCGACATCATCGCCGACCTGACGCTGATGCTCGCCGAACTGCTGGAGAACGCGGTCTCCTTCTCGCCGTCCCACACGCCCGTCGAGGTGGTCGTCCGGCCCGGCACCGACGTCAGCTCGAACGGCGGGGCGCTGATCGAGGTCATCGACCACGGCCTCGGGATGAGCGCGGAACGCCTCGACGAGGAGAACGCTCGACTCGTCCGCCGCGAACGGCTCGACCTCGTACCGAGCAAGGTGCTCGGCCTCTTCGTGGTCGGCGGCCTCGCCCGGCGCTGGGGGATACGGGTCACCCTGAGCCGTACGCCCGGGGGCGGGGTCACCGGCTCCGTCTGGGTCCCGGCCGAGCTGCTGCTGACCGTGAGCGCGCTGGACCTGACGCCGACCACGGGTACGGGCGCGGGTACGGGTACGGGTACGGGCGCGGGTAAGGCGACGCCCGGGGACACGGCCAAGGCCGGAACCGTCTGGGAACTCCCGGCCAGGCCGGACCCCCTGACAAAGCCCGAGCGGGAATCCGCCGCGCCCACGCCGCTGCCCGTGCGGACCCCCGCCACCCCCGCCACCGCCGCGCCATCGCAGCCGGGCGGGCTGCCCCGGCGCATCCCGAACCGCAAGGGCGCGGAGCGGACTGCCACCGACGCACCGACCACCGACGCACCGACCACCGGCGCACCGTCCGCCCGCCCGCTGCGCAAGCGGGTACGGGGAGCGACCCTCGCCACGACCACGGCGTCGGCCGACCAGGTCATCCCGGCCGTGCGCCGGCCCGTCGACGCCGAGGCGGTCCGTAGCGAACTCGACGAGTTCGAGGCCGCCGTACGCAAGGCCCAGCAGGACAGCGCCGCCACCCCGACGGAACCAGCGCCGTCCCAACCACAGCCATCCCGGAAGGAGTCGGGCAGTGACCACGCCGACAGATAACGGCAGTTCCGAGGAGCGGGCGGAACCCACCGATCTGCGCGCCGCCGCGGCCGACTTCACCTGGCTGCTGGACCGGTTCGCCAGCGAGACCGCCGGAGTGGTGGACGCCATCGCGGTGTCCTCCGACGGTCTGCTGATCGCCGTCTCCCAACTGCGCGAGCAGGCCGACTCGGAGCGGCTCGCCGCGATCGTGTCCGGCATCACCAGCCTCGCCGCGGGCGCCTCCGGCAACTACGGCCTCGGCGGCCTCAACAAGGTCATCATCGACCTGGAGGGCGGCCATGTGCTGGTGTCGGCCATCGGCAGCGGGGCCGTTCTCGGTGTGGTGGCCTCGAAGGAGGCGAAGCTGGGCAACATCGCATATGAGATGGCCCTGTTCGCCAACCGGGCCGGAGCCGCGCTCACTCCCCAGCTGGTGCTGGAGCTGAAGAAGAACGCCGGCGCCACCCCGGGCGGCTGACCCGTCCCACCACACGGGGGCAGAGGGCACAGGCATTCAGAAGGGGATCGTGATGGCCGCCGGTGAACCAGTACCGCACGAGACAGCGGGCAGCGCCTGGGAGCCGCCGGAGCCGGGCGGCCGCGCTTCCGCGATCCGGCCGTTCCTGCTGACCGCCGGCCGGGTCTCGGGAAGCGGCGCCGCGCCGTCGCTCCCGGTGGAGTCCCAGGTGGTGGCGACCCCGACCGGGCTCTCCGCCCTGGACTCGCTCGCCTTCGAACACCACGACCTCGTCGCCGCCTGCCGGCGCCCGCAGTCGGTGGCGGAGCTCGCCGCCCGGCTGCGACTGCACCTCAACGTGGTCCGGGTGCTGGCGGGGGACCTGTGCACCGCCGGGCATCTGGCGGTCCATGTGCCGAGCGCCGAGGCGACCCAGGACATCTCCGTACTGCGAAGGGTTATCGATGGTCTCCGTGCCGTCCCCGACTCCCGGGGCACACTCCGCGACAGCAGCTGAACAGCCGTCGGCTGTGCAGCCGCCGCTGCCGGTCAAGCTGGTCATCGCCGGCGGCTTCGGGGTCGGCAAGACCACGGCCGTGGGCGCGATCTCCGAGATCCGCCCGCTGACCACCGAGGCCGCGATCACGGAGGTCGCGGCGGGCGTGGACGATCTCACGCACACCCCCGGCAAGACCACCACCACGGTCGCCATGGACTTCGGCTGCATCACCATCGACCCGACGCTGAAGCTCTATCTCTTCGGCACGCCGGGCCAGGACCGGTTCGGCTTCATGTGGGACGACGTGGTCGAGGGCGCCCTCGGCGGCCTGGTGATCGTGGACACCCGCCGCCTGGACGACTGTTACGCGGCGGTGGACTACTTCGAGCACAAGGACATCCCCTTCGCCGTCGCCGTCAACGCCTTCGACGGGGAGGTGCAGCACGACCTCGACGAGGTGCGGTGGGCGCTGGACGTCTCCGAGCATGTGCCGCTGATCGTCTTCGACGCCCGGAAGACGGGCTCGGTCCGGGACGCGCTGCTGGTCGTCCTCGACGTCGCCCTGACCCGGGCGGAGGCCGCGGCCGTGAGCTGAGGCCGCGCGAGGAGTGGAGGAGCGGGGGAGGAGGATGGCGGGATGACCACCACCTCGCGCGCCCATGCGTTCAACGCGGCCGCCGCCCAGTACGCCGCGAACCGCCCTTCCTACCCGCCCGCCCTCCTGGACGTCGTCGAGGAGCTCATGGGGCGCCCCCTCGCCGGCGCCCGCGTCGCCGACGTCGGCGCGGGCACCGGAATCGCCACGGCCCTGCTGCGCGAGCGCGGCGCCGACGTGACCGCCGTAGAGCCCGGTGACGGCATGACGGCCCAGTTCCGCCGTACGCTGCCCGACGCGCCCATCGTCCGCGGCGACGGCAACGCCCTGCCCCTCGCCGACGCGTCCTACGACCTCATCACCTACGCCCAGTCCTGGCACTGGACCGACACCACCCGTTCCGTCCCCGAGGCGCTACGCGTCCTGCGCCCGGGCGGCGCGCTCGCGCTCTGGTGGAACACCAGCGCCCTCGATGTGCCGTGGATCGCCGCGCAGGACGAGCGCGTCGCCCACCACTGCGGAGTGAAGTCCCCCTCCAAGGAACGTCCCCACGACGACCGCGCCATCCAGCTGGCGGGCCTCGCTGGTCTCAACGTCGCACGCCGGCAGGTGCGCTGGAGCCGCGTTGTCCCCCTCGACACGCATCTCGCCAACATCGGCAGCCACTCGGCGTTCCTCGTCCTCGGCGAGGCCGGCACCCATGCCTTCCTCACCGAGGAGCGCACCCGCATACGCGAGATCTTCCCTGACGGGATGGTGGAGGAGACGTACGTGGTCGACCTCCTGGTGGCCGCCCGGCCCTAAGACCCTGAGCTACGCCGAACCTTCCGTGTCGGCCGCGGCACGACTGGCCAGCCGCTCGTAACGCTGCCGGGCGGCCTGCGGAGTGCCGAGCCCGAGCCCGAAGGCCACCTCCTGCCACGTCATACCGCGGCCCCGCGCCATCTGGAGCAGCCCGACCTCCAGCTCGTCCATCTCCCCGCGCATCAGCGGTACGAGGCTCAACGCGGCAGTGATATCGGCCTGATCCACCTCCGCCTCCCCATCAACCGGCTGCGCGGCCCCGCTGAGCAGGAACGACACCAGCCTGACGGCCTCGTGCGGCCCGATGAGCGAAGCGTGCGCCTGCCGCCGACGCTGCTCGTCGGTGGCGGCGTGCCGCTCGGCGATGCGCATGAGAGACGCGTAGACGCGGTGGGCTCGTGCCTGGTCCGGCGACGGGGGTGTGAAGGGATCGGGGTGCTGATCGGGAGTTGACGACATGAGATCAGGATGGGCGGCGCACGATCTGATGTCAACTGATCGTTGTAAACAGATCGTTCAAAGGGTGCGATGGCGTGTGACCGGCTACCCGACGTCCACCACCGGAACCCCCGGAGCGAAGCGGGCGACCGCGGCGCCCAGCCGCTCCCTGTCGAGGCGCCAGCCGCTCTCCGGCCGGAAGATGTCGACGTCGGCGGGAAGGTGCGGCGCCAGGGCGCGCATCGTGACGCGGCCGACCGGCCCCCGGATGGCTCCGGGCGCCGCCGGCGCGCCTTCGCGTCTGGCCAATCCGATGTACGGGATCGAGGCGGCCGAATGCTGTCGCCAGAGAACGACGGCCGTGATGTCCTGCCAGGGCACGTGGACCGCGCCCGACCGGCGGAGGGCGGGATTCCCGCCGAGCAGCACACCCGTCTCGTCGACGCGCAGCGCCACCTTGCCGTTCATAGAGGAATACGCCGTGAACAGCCCTCCGACGACGCAGAACGGCAGCACCAGAATCCGCGCGTACAGCGGTTTGTCCGGGAGCGTTACCGCGCCCACCGCGCCGATCGAGAGAAAGATGATGATGAATACGTTCTTGCGATTCCACCCGTAGCGCACCTCGTACACCAAGGACCCCCGTCCGCTATGGATGGATTGTGGCAGTCCTCTGTGTTCCGTGGGAAGGGACGCGGTGCAACTCGACTGTGCGGGTGCGGGGGCCGGGTTCAGAGAACCTGATGAGCCTCACCGTCGTCAACGGCCTGCCCGCACACGTCTTGGTCGTGCACTTCGTCATCGTGCTCGTTCCCCTGAGTGCCCTGGCGGTCGTGGTCGGCGCGATATGGCCGAGTGCCGCCCGGCGGATGGGGGTTGCAACGCCCTGGTGCGCAGGCACGCCGAACTCGGCGACGGGTTGCTTCCCTGGGCCGCGGGCCTGTTCGTGCCGGCCACAGCGGTCTGGTGGACGACCCGCAGGTCGACGTCGGTGGAGGCGGCCCCCGGGGAGCAGAAGACCCGGGCAGCCGCGCCCCGGTCCGCGCTGGTTGTCCGTGCCGTGGCGGTGGTGCTCTCCGTCGGGGTGGCCGCGGGCGCCGTCGTGGACGTGTACCGGCAACGGCTGACACCCTCGGCCCGGTTGCCGGTGGGTGACGGGACGGCGCCGCTGCCGAAGCGACCCGGACCCGCACAGGGCATACGTCCGCGTCAGCCGGTCGCCCTCTAGATCTTGTCGAGTTGGTCGGCCAGATCGGCCAGGCCGTCGGCGTGCAGGTCGAACCGGTCCGAGGAGGTGGGCGGGTCGCCGACGGGGCGGGCGACGTAGGCGGTGCGCAGGCCGAGGCGCTGCGCTCCGCGCAGGTCCCAGGCGTGGGCGGCGACCATCAGCAGCCGCTCCGGCGGCCGTGCGGAGACGGTGACGGCCAGCTGGTAGACCGCCGGGTCCGGCTTGTAGGTCCGGGCGTCCTCAGCGGACAGGGCCTGGTGCCAGCGCAGTCCGGCGTGGGCGTTGAGCCCCAGCAGCGCCGTCCGGCTCGCGTTGGAGAGTCCGATCAGCGGGAACCGTTCGGCGAGTCGGGCGAGCCCTGCCACGGTGTCGGGCCACGGCGGGAGCCGACGAGCCGACAGCGCCAGCGCCGCCACGGCGGCCGGGTCATCGACTCCGGCGGCGTCGGCGACGAGCCGGGCGGCTTCCCGGTCGAGGGCGTCGCTGGTGAGGTAGGGCCGGCCGCCGTCGAGGATGCGACGCTGCTCGCGGTCGATGTGCTGCTGCCACAGCGACAAAAGCTGCTCGGTCCTGGTGTCGTCGAGCGACGGGGCGAGCTCACGAATGCCGGCGCGGAGTCCGGCGGGTTCGTCGACGAGCGTGCCGAGCACGTCGAACACGACGGCATCGATCTCCAGCACTGACATGGGCGAGGTCTCCCGGACGAAGCAGGGGCGTGGGCGGCCACCAGCCTCGCGTATGTAAGGGCTAAAGTGGCTGTTAGTCGAACGTAGCGAGAGGTTCGCCAAGGATGCAAGTCACGTTGGACGATTACGTCTGGGCGGCGGGGGTCGCGACCGACCTGGTCAACACCACCGCCGAGGTTTGGCGCGGCGACGACCACCTGCCCGACCTGGCCGCCCTCGTCGAGTTCACCGACCTGCACGGCGACCAGTCCGCAAACGACACGGTTCCCGGCGCGCTCTCCGAACTCGCCCGCCGCGCACGCACCGCCGACCTCCATGCGGTCCACGCCCTTCGGAAGACCGTGCGCGACCTGATCGATCACCCCGACCGCGACCACCTCATCGCCGGCGCCACCACGCTCACCTCGCCCGCCCAGGGCGCCACCCTGATTCCTGATCCCGCCCACGGGAACCGCACACGCTGGGCCGTCCCACTCCGTGACGGAGCAACCATCGCCGACGCCCTGTCACTGATCTGCGGCATTGGCATACTCGGGGCCGTACACACCCTCGGCGAACAGCGATTCCGCCCATGCACCGCGCCCACCTGCCGGGGAGCGTTCATCGACACCACCCGGCCCGGCAGCCGCCGCTACTGCATGCCCGGCCTGTGCGGCAACCGCGTCAACGTCGCCAACCACCGCGCCCGCCAAACCGCAACGCGCGACCGGCTCTCCAACTCCCAGTAGCCAGGTCCCCGTTCGGCGGCGGGCGTCCGCCTGGAGATTTGCTGTGGGGACGGACGCGTTGCGGGGTCCGGGAACCAGCACAGACAGCTACGCTGGGTTGCCCATCGTGTCACTGTGTACCGGAACACCAGCAGAGTAGGAAGCAGGGGGGACGGCCATGTCCGTTGATGTGGTTCAGCTCGCGCAGGACTTGACGCCGTACGCCACTACGGCGATCACCGCTTACGGGGCCGCGGTCCTGGCGCGGGTCGAGAGCGATGCCGCCGATGTCACCGTCTCGTTCGGGCAGCGCGTGCTCCGACGTCTCACCGGCCGGGATACTTCCGACGGCAGCGAAACGACCGCGGAACAAGACACCCTTGCCGACACTGTCGCAGAGCTGGCCGACATACCTGATGATGCGGACTTGGCCGCCGTACTCCGTGTACAGATCCGCCGACTGCTGGCAGCGCATCCGGGCATCGCCGCCGATATAGCTGGCTGGGCACGCCCCGCAGCGCCGACGACGGTCACCATCACCACGTCGGGGGAGAGGTCACCTGCCGTCCACACCAACTACGGCACCATCCACACCGGCGACACCACGGCCTGAGCCTCGGCAGGGGTGAAGCTATGACGCACGGCGCATCACCGAAGAGTCCGAGCCCGATGACCTCGGGTGCCAGGTCACCCGCCGTCGGCACAAACCACGGCGCCATCTTCACCGGCGACACCACCGTTCAGACTCCCCTGGTACTGCCACCGCCCGCCAACGTGCCCGCATCTCACGCGCTGCACAACCTCCCGTGGCCCGCCGGTCACCGATTCGTCGGTCGTCAGGCGGAGATGGCCGCGCTGGAGCAGGCGTTGCGGCCACGGAATGAACGGGCAGCCATGCACGTGGTCACTCAAGCCATATCCGGGCTCGGCGGGATCGGAAAGTCCACCCTCGCCCTCCACTTCGCCCATGTCCACCTGCTTGAGTACACCGCGGTCTGGTGGATCGACGCCGAGACTCCCGAGACCATCACCGAGTCCCTGGCGCAGCTCACTGCACGGGCCAACCCCGGGACCAACACCAGCAGCGCACCCAGCACAGCCCTCGCCGAATGGGCTCTGGCCTGGCTGGATACCCACCCCCGATGGCTTCTCATCTTTGACAACGCCACCCACCCCGACCACCTCGCCCCCTACCTGGCCAGACTCACAGGCGGCGACCACCTCATCACCAGCCGCCTCACCTACGGCTGGCACGAACTATCCGCCACACCCCTGCAACTGGACGTCCTCACCGCACCGGCATCCACCAGCCTGCTGCACCAACTCGCCGGACCAGACCACAGCAACGAGCCCTCGGCGGTCGAGGAACTGGCCGACGAACTCGGACACCTCCCCCTGGCACTGGAACAGGCAGGTGCCTACATCCGCCGCACCCGCAACACCTACTCCGGCTACCTGCACCGCTTCCGCACCCGAGCCGCCCGAATGTTCAACACCCCCGGCAACGGCGACCCACACAGCACCACCATCGCCCGGACCTGGCGCATCACCCTCGACACCATCGCCGACCGCGACCCACTCGCCGTCCACCTGCTACGCATCATGGCCTGGTTGGCCCCCCACGACATACCCCGTGGCATCCTCAGCGGCGTGGCCGACGAGCCAGAGACGGGTATTGACGACGCCATCGCCTTGTTGAACGACTTCAGCATGATCACCCTCTCGCAAAGCACTGCCACCACACACCGCCTCGTCCAAGCCCTTGCCCGAACCCCGGACCCCCAAGACCCCCACCGCACCGAGTCAGCCATCACTAGAGCCCAATCAACTGCCGCAAGCCTAATCAGCCACGCACTGCCCGACGACCCGAGAGACAACGTTGCAGGATGGCCGTGCTGGCGTGCCCTCCTCCCTCACATCGACGCCTACCTCACCCACACCCGCCCAGACGCGGACACCGCTTGCTGTAATTACCTTCTCCATCAAGCTTCACTATTCCTGCGCGGTCAGGGTCAAATTGCCCAAGCCACTCGATACGCGCTCCGCTCCGCCGCTACAGCGGTAAGACTCAACGGCGAAGATCATCCCTTCGCTTTGGCCTCCCGCAACGAATTGGCGGGCGCTTACGAGTCGGCTGGGGACCTGGCCCGCGCCATCCCTCTGTATGAGCAGACCCAGCAGCCCATGCCCGGAAGCGACCAACCTCTGTCCGATGGTGTACTCGCCCTCGCGGAAGTAGACGAGCGCACGCATGTACTGGCGTACTGCGGACAGCAGCGGGTCGGAAGCCCTGGACGCGGCCCAGTCCATACGATCCAGAGCCACCGTCGACAAGTCGTAGTAGCCCAGTTTTACGGCCAGGTCATGCGCGGTGCGGTAGGTACTCGACAGCGCGGCCCACAACACGGACGACGGGGACCGATACGCGGCTGTGGTGATCTCCGCGATCGTGTCGGGGAGATCAACAGCAGCATCGTGGAGCCTGGTAGCGCGGACCAGCTGACACAGCCCCTCGGCAGCTGCGACGAGCTGCGGAGTGGGCCGAGGAGTGATCGCAGGGTCGGCCCCCAGGTCGTAAAGGTCGAGGGCTTCGCGGATTGGCCGGACCAGCGAGGCCAACCGATCTTGCTGGAGCTCGGTCACGTAGGGCTGACCGGTCAGCGCCGTGACGTCGATGCTCAGAGCCTTTGCGACAGCCGCCACCAGGTCAGGGCTCGCCGGCTTGTGCCCGGACTCGACTTGGGTGAGCAAGCTGTACGAATAGGGGACCCTCTGAGCCAGCCCCCGCTGAGTCAGCCCAGCCCGCTTCCGATGATGCGCGATCCGAGTGCCCGTGTGTTCGTCGCCGGGGAACGGCATGCATGCCTCCCTATCGTGACTCACTCAACAGAAACGCTACCCGCCCGGCCACAGCAGACAATGGTCAACGGCGATCTCAGCCCCGATTGAGCAGGGTTTGCAGGTAAGGGGTAAGACGCGGTGAACTGCCGCCATGACCGCGAACCGTGTCTTGTACCTGTTGGGAAGCGCCGCCCCGCCCGTGCTGAACATCGCTGGCGTCATCGAGCAAGCACAGGCCGCCGACTGGGATGTCTGCCTCGGCCTGACCCCCACCGCCGCACGCTGGCTTGGTGATGATCTACCAGTGTTGGAGGAGTTGACCGGGCACCCAGTGCGCAGCCAGTACAAGCTTCCCCGAGAGCCCGATGTCTGGCCCCCCGCAGACGTCGCCGTCGTGGCACCGGCCACCTTCAACACGATCAACCAATGGGCACTGGGGATCACCGAGAAGTTCATCGTCGGGTTCGTGGCCGAGGCCATCGGCAAGGGCATCCCCACCGTGACCATGCCGTGCGTGAACGCCGCCTTCGTGCAGCACACACAGTTCGACACCAGCATTACCACGCTGCGCGCGATGGGCGTACGCGTCCTGTACGGCGATGGTGGGTTCGTGCCCAACAAGCCGGGCCAGGGCCGACCGGAAAACTATCCGTGGCACCTGGCCCTAGATGCCGCGGCGTCAGCCGTCAGCGGGCGCGATCCATATGGGGCATGATCCGCCCTCGGATGGGGCACTTAGCTCGACGCCCGTGCCAACGAGCCTGTTGTGCCATGTGACCCGTTAGCGAGACGCAGCCACCGGTTCGGCAGTGGGCGCCCGCCTTAGATATGTGGGAAGGGCGGGATGATGCGGACGACCACGATGAGTTGGTCTCGCGGTGCCACCAGGAAGTGGAACCAGCCGTCCGCCGCGTCCATGCGGCGCATGCCTCCCGGTCGGGGGCCGTTGCCGAAATCGCTGACGTCGACTCCCATCCCGGCCAGGCCGACCAGTTGCTCCGCGAGACGCTCCACTTCGGCCACCACGTGAGCGGGGATGCCGCCTGCGACGTGGGCGTGATCGGGGTCGTATTCCCAGCGCCAGCCGGTGCTCACCGCGGCGGGAGGCCGAGCGCGGCGTATGCGTCGTCCAGGATCCTGCCGAGAGCGGATGCGGCGCGGCGGGCCTGCGCCGCGTCGCCGGTCTCGGCGGTGTCCTCCCAGTGACGGAACTCTTTCGCGACATTCGGCTGCCGCTGGATGTGGACGTAGACGGCCCACTGGGCGATGAACCGCTGGAGGGGGGCGAGATCGGAAGCCTGGCGGGACTGATCGGCTGCCTGATCCAGCTCCCGTGTGAAGGAGGGCAGGGCGGCGGGTGCGATCTGCACGACGGCCTGGCGGAGGGCCGTGACGGTGGCAGGCGGCTGAGGGATGAGTGGCTGCCCGGCGCTGGAGGTGGTCATTGCTGCTCCCATGGGCGAGATTCTGATCCCTGGGAGCAGCGTACCGAGCCCAAGCTCGATCACATCGCCCGAACGAGTGAGGCGAGGGCCCTCAGCTTCCAGCGGGGGCGATCCCCACCGGGCAGGAGACGCCCGTGCCGCCGATCCCGCAGTAGCCGGCCGGGTTCTTGTCCAGGTACTGCTGGTGGTATGCCTCGGCCAAATAGAAGGGGCCAGCCGGGAGGATTTCGGTGGTGATGTCGCCGTAGCCGGACTTGGTGAGGACGGACTGGTAGGCGGTGCGGGAGGCCTCCGCCTCGGACTGCTGGTCGGGGGAGTGGGTGTAGACGGCCGAGCGGTACTGGGTGCCGACGTCGTTGCCCTGGCGGAAGCCCTGGGTGGGGTCGTGGGACTCCCAGAAGAGCTTCAGCAGGGCGGCGTACGAGGTGATCGAGGGGTCGTAGACGACGCGGACCGCTTCGGTGTGGGCGGTCAGGCCGCTGCAGACCTCTTCGTAGGTGGGGTTCTGGGTGTGGCCGCCCTGGTAGCCGACGAGGGTGGTCCAGACGCCGGGGGCCTGCCAGAACTTGCGCTCGGCGCCCCAGAAACAGCCGAGGCCGAAGTCGGCGACGAGCAGGCCCTCGGGGTAGGGGCCGGTCAGGGGGTTGCCGAGGACGGTGTGGCGCTCGGGGGCCGGGAAGCCGGGTTCGGCGCGGCCCTTGAGCGCTTCCTCGGCGGAGGGGAGGTGGGTCTTGTGGCGGCTGAACAGCATCGATGGCTCCTAGGCTCCACGGTCGCCGAGCGGCGGGTGCGGTGTGTGCACCTTCACTTCGAACTTTCGAACTTCGTACAGGTCTCGTCGCTTACAACCGGGTGGGGCCGTGGGCCATTCCACGCCCCCCTCAGCGCGGCAGCGTCGCCGGCGTGCCGCCCCGGCCTTCCCAGCCCGCGACCGCCAGCGCCCGGTAGGCCGTGTATTCGGCCGCCGGGTCCGTGCCGTACGACCACGGGATCGCGCCCACGTGTCCGTCCACGTGCCGGAGCTGCTCCATCGCCTCCGCGTAGCGCTCGGCGCGCACCAGGAACCAGACCAGCAGGTGACGGACGTGCGGCTGGACCGGGTGGTCGGCCGGGGCCTCGCGGACCGCGAAGAGGGCGCCTTCGATGGCACGGGTGACGACCGCGCTCTCGTACAGGGTGCGCACCAGGTTGGCCTCCGGGAGGTGCTCGAAGACCGCGAAGAGGGGGAGGGCGGGCAGGAGGCTCTTGCCCGGGGCGGAGCCGGCGGCGGCGTGGGTGAAGGCGTCGGCGAGGGCCTGAGAGCCGTGCCACTTCTCGCACCAGTAGTGGAGCGCGGCGAGGTGGGCGCCCATGTGGTGCGGGGCGCGCTCGATGACCTTGGACCAGAGCGCTTCGAAGTCGGCCTGCCGGTACGCGAGGCCGCGGGCGACGCCGAGCTCGATGATGTACGGCACCGGGTCGCCGGGTGCCAGCTGCGCCGCCTCGGCGCAGACCGTACGGGCCTCCTCCAGGATCATCCGGAAGTCCGCCGACGACGGGTCGCGCAGCGCCTGGCGGACCAGGAACTCGGCGTGCACGGCGGCCGCGCCCGGGTCCTTGGGCGCCGCGACCCGCCAGGTGCGCAGCCACATGCCGCCCTGGCCCGGCGCCTGGGCCAGTTCGAAGGCGGCCGCGCCCGCCAGGGTCTGCACCCGCTGCCAGCGCAGCTCGGAACTCGCGTCGGTGAGGGCCAGCAGGCGGGCGGCGCTCTGCCAGTCCCGGGTGCGCTGGACCTCCTCCAGGGTGTCGATCAGCTCGCGGTCCGGGCCGGGCAGCCGTACGTCCAGCCGGTCGGGCGGTACGAAGCCGTACGCGCCCGGGTCCGTGGCGCGCACCGCGCCGCGCATGGCCTCGCCGCCGCCGCGCATCCGGCGCACGGCGGGTACGACGAGGACACCGCCGATCATGATGATGGCGATGAGGAAGATCAGATACTCCATGTTGTCCCCTGCTGCCCCTGCTGTCCCTTGTAGTCGGAACGCCTGTGGTCCAGCCTATGTGCCCGCGGGGTCGTTGAACCCGCTAGTACCGCGGTGGGCATTACCCTCGGCCCCATGACCGAGCAGCACACCCAGCAGCCCGCCCCGCACGACGGTGCGGGGCACAGCGCGCAGAGCTTCGAGACCCTCGCCATCCACGCGGGGCAGGAGGCGGACCCGCTCACGGGTGCCGTCGTCCCTCCGATCTACCAGGTCTCCACCTATAAGCAGGACGGGGTGGGAGGGCTCCGCGGCGGATATGAGTACAGCCGTTCCGCCAACCCCACCCGCACCGCCCTCGAGGAGAACCTGGCGGCGCTGGAGGGCGGGCGCCGCGGCCTCGCCTTCGCGTCCGGTCTCGCCGCCGAGGACTGCCTGCTGCGCACGCTTCTGGTCCCCGGTGACCACGTCGTCATCCCGAACGACGCCTACGGCGGCACGTTCCGCCTCTTCTCCAAGGTCGCCGAGCGGTGGGGGGTGGAGTGGTCGGTCGCCGACACCTCCGACCCGGCGGCGGTGCGGGCCGAGCTCCGGCCCCGTACGAAGGCGATCTGGGTCGAGACGCCGAGCAACCCGCTGCTCGGCATCACCGACATCGCCGCCGTCGCCGACATCGCCCGCACCGCCGGGGCCCGCCTCGTCGTCGACAACACCTTCGCCAGCCCCTATCTCCAGCAGCCGCTCGCGCTCGGCGCGGACATCGTCGTGCACTCGACGACCAAGTACATGGGCGGCCACTCGGATGTCGTCGGTGGCGCGCTCGTGGTCTCCGACCCCGCCCTCGGCGACGAACTGGCCTTCCACCAGAACGCGATGGGCGCCATCGCCGGGCCGTTCGACTCCTGGCTGGTGCTGCGTGGCATCAAGACCCTCGCCGTACGGATGGACCGGCACAGCGCGAACGCCACGCGCGTCGCGGAGCTGCTGGCCGCCCACCCCAAGGTGACCGAGGTCTTCTACCCGGGGCTGCCCGGGCACGCGGGGCACGAGGTGGCGGCCAAGCAGATGCGGGCCTTCGGCGGCATGGTCTCCTTCCGTGTCGCGGGCGGCGAGCAGGCGGCGGTCGACGTCTGCGACCGGACGCGGCTGTTCACGCTCGGCGAGTCGCTCGGCGGCGTCGAGTCGCTGATCGAGCACCCGGGCCGGATGACGCACGCCTCGGTGGCGGGGTCGGCCCTGGAGGTGCCCGCCGACCTGGTCCGTCTCTCGGTGGGCATCGAGGCGGTCGGCGATCTGCTCGCGGATCTCAGCCAGGCCCTCGCGTAACCGGTCCGCCAGGAGCGGTCACCAGCCGGTCACCGGCCCGCCGCGGTCACCAGCCCTCCAGGGGAGGGGTGGTGTCGGTCGGCGGCGTCGTCCACGGCTGGACCATCGCCGCCCATACGGTGAAGGCGATGATCGCGGCGATCAGCAGGACCCAGCCGGCGGCCCGTACGGCGCGGTGGCGGCGCAGCATCCGCCGCCCCCGCCCGGCCGCCCGGTCGGCCAGGTCCGGCGGCACGGCCGGGTACGGGCCGTCCAGCATGCGGCGGACCTCGTCCTCCTTGCGGTCGGGGAAGCTCATGGCGCCGCCCCCGCCGCCCCCGCCGCCCCCGCCGCCCCCGCCGCCCCCGCCGCCCCCGCCGTCCGGCTGGACTCCGGGCGCGGGCGTCGCGCCCCGGGCGGGCGGCTGCGCATCAGCGCCACCGAGCGCGTGCAGATCGCGCGCACCCGCTCGACCGGCAGTCCGAGGGCGGCCGCGGCCTGCTCCTCCGCCACGCCCTCATGCAGCCGCAACACCAGCACCAGGCGTTCCTGCGGGGTGAGCCGCCCCAGGAGGCCGCCGCGCGGCCGGCGGTAGCGCCAGGCGCGGTGGGCGAAGAGGGCGGCGAGTTCCCGGCGGGTGTGGTCGTACGGATCCTCTCCGCGCAGCCGGTCCCAGCGGGCGTAGGTGCGGGCGAGCGCGGTGGTCAACAGGCGCTCGGCGGCGCTGATTTCCCCCGGTGGTCGCCCCGGTAGTCGCCCCGATGGTCCCCCTAGTGGTCCCCCTGATGATTCCCCCGTGAGCAGTGTCGCCGCATGCAGCAGCCGACCGCCCGCCCCCGCGGCGAACGCCGCGAACTCCCGGGTCCGGCGGCTCTCCCGTGCTGCCCGCCTCTCGCGCACCCGTCCTCCGCCTCCTGTCCCCTTCAGGACACGGGTCCCCCTTCAGGACACGGCAGGCACGGCCGCCCGGTCAAGAGGCGTGCCCGCGGGGGTGGCTCAGGATGCGGACGCCGCCTGGGGCACGGGGGCGTGCGCGGCGGCCAGCGCGACGTTGAAACGGGTGAGGAGGTCGCAGAAGATGTCCCGCTCCTCCACGGTCCAGCCGTCGGTCACCTGCGCCATCAGCGCGCGCCGCGAGGACCGCACTTCCTCCAGGCGGGCCTTGCCGCGCGGGGAGAGCTGAAGGACGACCGCGCGGCCGTCCTCGGGGTGGGAGGTGCGCTTGACCATGCCGGAGTCGACGAGCGGGGCGACCTGCCGAGTGACGGTGGACGAGTCGATGCCCATGCCCGCGGCGAGCGCCTTGACTCCCATAGGTCCTTCCTTGTCGAGCCGGTTGAGCAGCAGATACGCGGCGCGGTCCATGGAGTTGCGGGCCTGTCCGACGCCGCCGAGGCGGGTCTGTTCGGCGCGCCGGGCGAAGACCGCGACCTGATGCTGCAGGAGGTCGAGTACGCCGGTGTCGAGGTGGGTCGTCATGTCCGATTGGGTGGGCATGGACTAAGGCTCACTTCATGCGGTGGTCTGTGGGATGGGGCACAGAGTACGCGGCTGGGGGCTCGCCCGTACGGGGGCTGCAGAAACCTGCCGCCCCGATCGGCCCTCGCTGGTGCGCGTGGGGCGAGCTGCGAGACTTGGGACCATGGCTCCACGCACTACCTCCGCTTCCGGTACCGCATCTTCCGGTGAATCTTCCGGTGCCCCGGCGTCCGTGATCACGCTCGACGATGTGCGTGCGGCGCAGAAGATGCTGTCGGGGGTCTCCCGGATCACCGCGCTCGAAGGCAGCCGCTATCTGTCCGGCCTGGTGGGTTCGCCGGTGCATCTGAAGTGCGAGAACCTGCAGCGTACGGGCTCCTTCAAGCTGCGCGGGGCGTATGTGCGGATCGCCGGGCTCAGCCCCGAGGAGCGGGCCGCGGGCGTGGTGGCGGCCAGTGCCGGGAACCACGCGCAGGGCGTCGCGCTGGCCGCCTCGCTGCTGGGCGTGCGCTCGACCGTCTTCATGCCGCAGGGTGCGCCGCTGCCGAAGATCGCGGCCACCCGGGACTACGGCGCGGACGTACGGCTGCACGGCCAGATCGTGGACGAGACGATGGACGCCGCCCAGGAGTACGCGCGGCGCACGGGCGCGGTCTTCATCCACCCCTTCGACCACCCGGACATCATCGCGGGGCAGGGCACGCTGGGCCTGGAGGTCCTGGAACAGTGCCCGGAAGTACGCACGGTCGTGGTGGGCGTCGGCGGGGGCGGGCTCGCGGCGGGGGTGGCGGTGGCGGTGAAGGCGCTGCGGCCGGACGTGCGGGTGGTGGGGGTGCAGGCGGCGGGCGCCGCGGCGTATCCGCCCTCGCTGGCCGCCGGGCACCCGGTGTCGATCGAGTCGCCCACGACGATGGCCGACGGGATCAAGGTGGGGCGGCCGGGCGACGTTCCGTTCCGGATCATCGACGAGCTCGTGGACGAGGTCCGTACGGTGTCCGAGGACGCGCTGGCCGCCGCGCTGCTGCTGTGTCTGGAGCGGGCGAAGCTGGTGGTCGAGCCGGCCGGGGCCTGCCCGGTGGCCGCGCTGCTCGCGGAGCCGGAGTCCTTCGAGGGGCCGGTGGTGGCGGTGCTCTCGGGCGGCAATGTGGATCCGCTGCTGATGCAGCGCATCCTGCGGCACGGCATGGCCGCGGCGGGGCGGTACCTCTCGCTGCGGCTGCGGCTCACGGACCGGCCGGGGGCGCTCGCCACCCTTTTGGCGGCACTGTCGGCGGTCGATGCGAATGTGCTGGACGTGGGCCACGTACGGACCGATCCGCGGCTCGGGCTCACCGAGGCCGAGGTGGAGCTGCACCTGGAGACGGAGGGTCCGGAGCACTGCGCCGAGGTGCGGGAGGCGCTGCGCGAGGCGGGCTACACGGTGCTGCCGTAGGGGTCCCCTCTCGTGTCTCCCCTGTCTCCCCTGTCTCCCCTGGCCTCCTCCCCTGGCCTCCTTCTCTGTCCTCCTTCGCTGTCCTCCTCGCCTGTCCTCGCGGTTTTCCACAGGTTTTCCACAGGCATGGACAGGCGGGGTAATTCGGGCGAAAGTTAAATCCTTCTATGAGCACGCCCGATGGGGGACGCATATGCCAGGTGCTATCTACGCCGAGGGTCTGGTGAAGACCTTCGGCGACGTCAGAGCCTTGGACGGGGTCGATCTCGACGTACCGGAAGGGACCGTGCTCGGGCTGCTCGGGCCCAACGGGGCCGGGAAGACCACCGCGGTGCGTGTGCTGACCACCCTGCTTCAGCCGGACGGTGGAAAGGCGCGCGTCGCGGGCGTGGACGTGCTGCGTCACCCCGATCGGGTGCGCCGCTCGATCGGGCTTTCCGGGCAGTTCGCCGCTGTGGACGAGTATCTGACCGGCCGTGAGAACCTGCGCATGGTGGGCCAGCTCTACCAGATGGGCGCGCGGGAGGCGAAGGCGCGCGCGAGCGAGCTGCTGGAGCGGTTCCATCTGGCGGACGCGGCCGACCGCGTCGCCAAGACCTACTCCGGCGGGATGCGCCGCCGACTGGACCTGGCGGCCGCCCTGGTCGTCAGCCCGCCGGTGATGTTCATGGACGAGCCGACCACCGGCCTCGACCCGCGCAACCGGCAGGCGCTGTGGGAGGTCATCCAGGAGCTGGTGGCGGGCGGTACGACGCTGCTGCTGACGACCCAGTATCTGGAAGAGGCCGACCATCTGGCGCATGACATCTGTGTGATCGACCGTGGCCGGGTCATCGCGCGTGGCACCTCCGACCAGCTCAAGGCCCGTACGGGCGGGGAGCGGGTGGAGGTGGTGGTCCATGAGCCCGCCCATATCGAGGTCGCGGAGGAGGTGCTGCGGGGCTTCGGCAAGGGCGAGATCGCCGTGCAGCGGCACACCCGCAAGGTCACCGTCCCGGTCGTCGGCGGGGCCAAGCTGCTCGCCGAGGTGATCCGGGAGCTGGATGCGCGCGAGGTGGAGATCGACGACATCGGGCTGCGCCGTCCGACCCTCGACGATGTGTTCATCTCGCTCACCGGCCACGGCGCCGAGGGCGACGGTGCCGAGGAGGAGGCCAAGTGATGGCCACGGTAGATGAGACAACACCCGAGTCGACTCCTGGGGCGACTGACGCGCCTGCTGGGGCGCCTGCTGGGACGGCTGCTGGGACGGCTCCGGCGCGCGGGACCCGCGCCGCCGTGGCCCCCCGGGCGTGGAGCGGGCCCGTCCAGTCGGTCCGCGACTCGCTTGTCGTGGCCCGTCGGAATCTGATCCGCATGGTGCGGATTCCCGAGGTGGTGGTGTTCGGCCTGGTCCAGCCCATCATGTTCGTGGTGCTGTTCAGCTATGTCTTCGGCGGCGCGATCATGGTCCCGGGGCAGAGCAGCGCCGACGCGAATGTGTACCGGGAATTCCTGATGGCGGGGATCTTCGCGCAGACCGTGACCTTCGCGACGGCGGGCGCGGGTGCCGGGATCGCCGACGATATGCACAAGGGCCTGATCGACCGCTTCCGCTCGCTGCCGATGGCGCGCGGCGCGGTGCTCACCGGCCGTACGCTCGCGGATCTCGTGCAGACGGCGCTGACGCTGGTGGTGCTGGCGATCGTCGCGGTCATCGTGGGGTGGCGGATCCACGACGGGGTGCTGAAGGCGCTCGCGGCCTTCGGGCTGCTGCTTCTGCTGGGGTATGCCTTCTCGTGGATCGGCGCGCTGATCGGGCTGTCCGTACGGACCCCGGAGGCGGCCACCTCCGGCGGGCTGATCTGGCTGTTCCCGCTGACGTTCATCTCGAACGCCTTCGTGCCCTCCAGCAAGATGCCCGCCTTCCTGGGGCATATCGCCGACTGGAACCCGTTCAGCGCCACGGTGCAGGCGAGCCGCGAGCTGTTCGGGAACCCCGAGGGGCTGGTCTCCGACGCCTGGCCGATGCAGCACCCGGTGCTCGCCTCGGTCCTCTGGTCGGCCCTGATCATCCTGGCCTTCCGGACGCTGGCGGTCCGTAAGTACCGCTCGGCGACCGCCTGAGCGAGGCGGTCGCCGAAAGTGGGGCGATCATTGGCCCCGGCAGGACCTGGGCTCAGCCCTGGTAGGGCTTGGCCTCCAGGATCTTCACCGACGCGGTGCGGCCGTTCGGCAGCTCGTACGAGGCGTCCTCGCCGACCTTCTTGCCATTCACACCCGAGCCCAGCGGGGACTGCGGCGAGTAGGTCTCGATGTCCGAGCTCGCGTACTCGCGGGAGGCGAGCAGGAAGGTCAGGGTGTCGTCCGGGTCGCCGTCGAAGGCGATCGTGACGACCATGCCCGGGGCGACCACACCGGTGTCCGCCGGGGCCTCGCCGACCTTCGCGTGCTGTAGCAACTGCGTCAGCTGGCGCACGCGGAGCTCTTGCTTGCCCTGCTCCTCCTTGGCGGCGTGGTACCCGCCGTTCTCCCGCAGGTCACCTTCCTCGCGGGCAGCCTCGATCTTCTTCGCGATCTCGACACGTGCGGGACCCGACAGGTACTCCAGCTCGGCCTTGAGCTGGTCGTACGCCTCCTGGGTCAGCCAGGTGACGTTCTCGCTGGTCTGGGTCACAGGTGCTCCTTGTCGGTGCTGGGAATACAAATGAACGCCCTACTCAGAAGGGTGCGCCTTCAAAGCCGGGCGAAACCACGAGCCTAACAATTCCGGCTCGAAACGGGGAGGAGGATTGTGGGCGCAATGCGTACGAAACGCGTCAGCGCAGGTCAGACAGGGCTCAGTGACCCGACACAGGGTCGCAGCCGACCAGCTCGGCGCTGGTCGCCCGAGCCGTGGTGCGCACCGTCACGACCTTGACCGCATCGCCCTGGCCCTTGCCGAAGGTGAAGTCCTTGCGCCCCACCTCGCCGTGCTGCTCATCCAGGGTACGCACGGTGCACACCCCGGTGGTGCCGGTGTCCTTGGTGATCTCCAGCCGCACCTCGACGGCGCCGTCGGAGACCACCTTGAAACCGGTCATCCGGCCGCTGATGTCCTGCTGGCCGGTGATGTACGAGTAACCAAACCAGGCGATCATGGCAAGGAACCCGGCGCCGAGCACGGCACCCAGGATCTTCAGCTTGCGGTCGGCACGCTGGTCCGCCGACCGGCCGTAACGCCCGTCAGGCAGCCCCTCGCGCACCGTGGCCATGATCGTTCCTCCTGGTTGGCGGACCCGGAATTATTCGCCCCCGGTTTGGGTCACTATAGAAGCCGTCTTCCACGACGAATCACCGAGGATCGAGACTTGACTGATCAGCTGCGTTTGATGGCCGTCCATGCCCACCCCGACGACGAGTCGAGCAAGGGCGCGGCCACCATGGCCAAGTACGTGTCCGAGGGGGTGGACGTGCTGGTCGCGACCTGCACAGGCGGTGAGCGCGGGTCCATCCTCAACCCCAAGCTCCAGGGGGACCCCTACATCGAGGAGCACATTCACGAGGTGCGCGCCAAGGAGATGGACGAGGCGCGCGAGATCCTCGGGGTCAAGCAGGAGTGGCTGGGCTATGTGGACTCCGGCCTGCCCGAGGGTGACCCGCTGCCGCCGCTGCCCGAGGGCTGCTTCGCGCTTCAGGACGTGGACGAGGCGGCGGGGACGCTGGTCAAGCTGATCCGCGAGTTCAAGCCGCATGTCATCACCACGTATGACGAGAACGGCGGCTATCCGCACCCCGACCACATCATGACGCACAAGATCTCGATGGTGGCCTTCGATGCCGCGGGGGACCCGGAGAAGTACCCCGAGGCGGGCGAGGTGTGGCAGCCGCTGAAGCTCTACTACAACCAGGGCTTCAACCGGCCGCGCACCGTCGCGCTGCACGAGGCGCTGCTCGCGCGCGGCCTGGAGTCGCCGTACGGGGAGTGGCTGGAGCGCTGGAAGGAGTTCGAGCGGGCCGAGCGCACCCTGACCACCTACGTTCCCTGCGCCGACTTCTTCGAGATCCGCGACAAGGCGCTGATCGCGCACCGCACCCAGATCGACCCCGACGGCGGCTGGTTCCGGGTGCCGATGGACATCCAGAAGGAGGTCTGGCCGACGGAGGAGTACGAGCTCGCCAAGTCGCTCGTGGACACTTCCCTCCCCGAGGACGACCTCTTCGCGGGCATCCGCAACAATTGAGCTCATGATGAGCGCGACCAGCACCCTCGCCATGACGCATCTCGTGCCGCTCGCCAAGGAGCTCGACGAGAACAAGGTGACGCCGGGTGTCCTCGGCTTCATCGTCTTCGCGCTGATCGGCGGGGCGGTGTGGCTGCTGATGAAGTCCATGAACAAGCACATGAAGAAGGTGGACTTCGAGGAGGAGCCGGAGGCCGGGCAGACCCCGGCCGCCGCATCCCCGAAGGCTGCCCGGAACACCAAGGGCGAGCGCACTGCCTGACCACCTCGCCGCCTGACGGTCTGCCCCCTGACTGCCAGACCGCCTGACCGCCTGACGACCGTCTGACGTTCCGGGCCGGGACTTCCCGGGCCCGGCCGCGGACTGTCGGGGCGTGTCAGGCCGCAGTTGTGTCATAGATCACCCCGGTCGTCCTGGCCGGTCCGGCCGCCGTGGTCGGCCCGGTCGTCCTGGGCGGCCTCGTCGGCTCTGGCGCCACTGGGGGCCCCGGCGCCCTTGTCGTCCTTGGCGTCGTGTTCACCGGCCGCGGTCGGCAGGACCGCCATGACCTCCCGGGCGTGGCGGCTCGGCACCATGCCGAGCTGCCATGCCTGCCACCCCGTCTCCGGCTCGACGCCGCGCTCGAGCACCAGCGTGAACGCCTCCGCGCATCCCTCCAGCCGCGCGTCCCCCGCCCAGTCGGCCGATCGCAGCTCACCGAGCAGCTCCGCAAGCTCCTCCTGGGCCACCGCCGTGCCGACGACCGAGCCGCCCGCCGAGGCGAACGGCAGCAGCGTGCAGCGCAGGAACCGGGCCCAGCCCTCGCCGCGCCGGTCGCCGTACCCCGCGAACAGCCGCGCCGCCTCCTCCACCAGGTCCAGCGCCTGCTCCGCCCGCCCGTTTCCCGCGTCGATCACCGCGAGCTCCACGCACGACCACGCCTCGCCATGGGCCACCCCGACCCGGCGGAAGTCCTGCCGCGCGTCCTGTAGCAGCTGCCGCGGGAACCCGCTGTTGCGCAGGGAGCCCGTCTGCGCCGCCCGCAGATCCCGGGTGACCCGCGCCGAGTGGTGCCGGGCGCACGCCAGCCCGTACACATCGCGCATCCGGCTGAACATCGTGCGGGCCCGCTCCAGGTCGCGCACCGCCGAGTCGTGGTTGCCGCGCTCCTCCAGCGCCTGGCCCAGGTAGTACAGCGTCCATGCCTCGCCGCGCGCGTCCTCGTTCTCCCGGTGGCGGGACAGGGCCTGGCGCAGCTGGTCGACGGCGGCCGACGCTTCCCCGGCCACCAGCCGGGCGCGGGCCAGCTGGGTCAGCGCCCACGCCTCGCCGCGCTGGTCGTGGGTGCGGCCGTAGGCCTCCAGCGCCTCGCGCAGTTCCCGCTCCGCGCGCGGCACCTCGCCCATGCGCAGGCAGGCCTGGCCGAGCTGGAAGTGGGCCCACGCCTGGCCGTGCACGCTCTCGCTCTCCCGGTGCAGCTCCAGGGCCGTATCCAGCAGCGCCAGCGCCTCGGCGAGCCGGCCCCGGTCGCGCTCCACCGCGGCCAGCGCGTGCATCGTCCACGCCCGGTCCGCGCGCAGCTCGTCGGCCGCCTGCAACTCCATGGCCTCGGTCAGCTTCGCCGCGGCCTCGGTGAGATTGCCCTGGTGGTGCAGGGTGATGCCCAGGCTGCACAGCGCGCGGGCCGCGCCCGCCTCGTGCTGCGCCTCGAAGTACAGGTCGACCACCGAGGACAGGGTGGTACGGGCCTGGTCGAGCTCGCCGAGCTGCCGGGCCGCGATGCCGGTGCGCCACTGCACCGAGCGCATCAGCAGCCCCTGGTCGACGGCCTGGGTCAGCTCGCTGATCTCGCCGAGCCGGTACAGGTCGCCGCGCAGCAGGCAGTAGTCGCACAGCGCGCCCAGCAGATGCAGCACCGCGGACTGGTCCACGCCCTCGGCGTGGCGCAGGGCCGCCGTGATGAAGCTCGACTCGTCGTCCAGCCAGCGCAGCGCCGCGTCCAGAGAGGTGAAGCCGTGGCCGCCCGCCGCGCCCCTGGTGAACATGTCGGCGCGGGTGGAGGTCTTGCCGTCGACCATCCGGATCACCGAGTCCGCCAGCTCGGCATAGCTGCGGATCAGCCGCTCCTGGGCAGCGGTGCGCCGGGTCGGCTCCTCCTCGTCCATCAGCCGGCCGTGGGCGAAGGCGCGCACCAGGTCGTGCAGGCGGTAGCGGCTGCCGCGGACGTGCTGGATCAGCCCGGCGCGGGCCAGCGCGTCCAGGTGGCGGACCGCCTCCTGGTCGTCCGTCTCCAGCAGCGCGGCCGCCGCGGCGGCGCCCAGGCTGGCCCGCCCGGCCAGCGCGAGACGGCGCAGCAGCCGCCGGGCGCCCTCGGTCTGGTCGGTGTAGCGCAGCCACAGGGCCCGCTCGACAGGGCCCACCGGGCCGTAGGCCTCCAGGGCGGAGACCAGAAGGCCGGGGGTGCGGGTGGAGAGCGAGGAGCCCGCGATGCGCAGCGCCAGCGGCAGCCGGCCGCACAGCTCGGCGATCCGCTCCACGGACTGCCCGTCGTAGGGGCCCGCGCCCGTCGGCTCCTCGGCGGAGGCGCGCAGCAGCTCCTCGGCGCCCGGCTCGTCCAGCGGGCCGACCTCCAGCCGGTGGACCCACGCGGCCAGGTCGGGCGGCAGCGCGAGCGGGGCGCGCGAGGTGACCAGAACCAGGCTGTCGGACCGCTCCGGGACCAGCGTGCGCACCTGCTCGGCGTCGCTGGCGTCGTCCAGCACGATCGTCACCGGCAGTCCGGTCAGATGCTGGTGGTAGAGCTCGGTGAGCCGCTTGACATGCTGCCCCTGGGCCGACCGCTCCCGGAAGAGCAGCTGGTCGCGGGGCGCGCCGAGCCGGTTGAGCAGGTGCAGCAGCGCGTCCCGGGTGGCCAGCGGGGCCTGGCCGGGGCTGTCGCCGCGCAGATCCACCAGGCAGGCGCCGCGGAACTGGTCGCGCAGATGGTGCGCCGCCCGCACCGCCAGCATCGTCCGGCCCGACCCGGGCAGGCCCTCCAGCAGCACCACCGTCGGTCTGGTCTCCGTGCTCGCCCGCGCCTGCTGGACCCACTGGGCGATCTGGGTGAGCTGTGCCCGGCGCCCGGCGAACGGGCCGTCCTCCTCGGGCAGATGGCCGAAGGACTGCTCCAGCACGCTGCGCCTGCGGGCCGCCTGGCTGCGGTCCCCGCCGCGCAGCCGGGGCGCCTGGCCGGCGCGGCCCCCGGAGCCCGCGCGGGCCCCGTCGCCCCTGCCCGAGCCCGAGCCCGCGCCTGAGCCGCTGCCCGAGCCGGACCCGGCGCCCGCGGCGGAGCGGGAGATCCGCTCGGCGCCGCCGCTTCCGCGGGTGGCGGCCGTGGTCATCCGATGCCGGTCGATGAAGGGCCGGATGCCGCGCACCTCCACGGCCGTGAGCCACTGGAGCCTCAGCTGCTCCGCCCCGCCCGGCTGGTTGCGCAGCGCGGCCCGGCGGTGGGCGGCGGGCCAGTGTCCGGCCGTGAGCCCCACGACCGCGGCCGCCGAACCGGCCACCGCCGCGGTCACGCCCGCGCCCAGCGCCGTGGTCACCGAGGTGCCCCAGGAGAGGTCCGCGCCGAAGGCCCCGGCGGCCGCGACCGCGGTGGCCAGCATCGGCGGGCCCAGCTGCCGGCGCGTCAGCCGGGACGACAGCGGCCGGCTCTCCGCCTCCGACTCCTCCAGCGCGCGCAGATACGCGCCGTACTCCTCGGCGGCCGTCGCCGCCATGCTCTCCAGCGCGGCCCGCGCGCGGCCCAGCAGCACCCCGCCGTTCGTCCGCCCGCCGGAGCGCCGCACCTCCTCCTCCACGGCGCGCGCGAGCAGCCGCTCGACCTCTCCCCGATGACTGTCCCGCAGCGCGGTCGGTGATCCCGGCATCTTCGTCCCCCTCCTGCCAGCATCAAGTGTTCCGTTTCTGGCTCATATCCGGCAGGCCTGTGGATAACTCGCGCTCGCCCTGAGTTGAGGGAGGATGGGGGCATGCCGAACCGCCTGGCGCACGAGACATGTGTACTCGGGTGGTGAACCACGTCGTCGGTCCGATGAATCTCGGCACCTTGATCGTCGGTACGCGGGAGCACGTCCCCGCAGACCCGGTCCGACCGCACCGGGAGGAACTGGCCTAGGAGTTCGAGCCTCGGTCTAGGCGCTTCCGACGCCGGTCCATACGGCGGGACTTCTGGGTATGTTCGATGATGTAAGCGGTTGGATGCAGCCCACCACTGGTTACCTGGACCTCTTTGATCACCCGGACGCCGCTCGTCTCCTGTACTGCCTGCTGGAACAGCCTCTTGTCCTCGGTCAGGAGAACGGCACGGCCCTTGGGGCGTAGTACTCGGGCCAGTTCGGCAAGAAACTGGGGGTACAGGTGGCTGTTCACCTGGTGGGAGCCGACTCGTTTGCCGAACGGCATGTTCGAGATGATCCGGTCGGTGGAGCGCGCCGGCAGCGGCAGCGCTTCCGCCCGGGCCTGGGCCAGCAGGTGCGGTGTGTCCACCGTTTTCAGGTTCAGGCGGGCTACTTCCAGTGCCTTGAGTGAGACGTCAGTGCCCAGGAGCCGGGCGCCCCTGCCGATAGCGGCCACCTCGGTCAGCAGCGTCCCGGAACCGCAGAACGGGTCGTACACCGTGTCGTCTGCCTCGGGCTTGGCAAGCTGGACGAGCAGGCTGCCGACTACTGGGTTGACCGACGCCGGGATGCGATGCAGTTTCGCGTAGCGACGCGAGCGATGCATGGCCCCGACCTCGGCCAGCAGGAAACGGCCGTGCTCGGCGATATTGACGTCCCAAGCCTTCGGGTCGTTCTTCCAGTCGAATTTTCTGCTGACGCTCTCTATGAACAGCCCACGGCCTTCGATGCGATCCACTCGGTAGGCGGGGGGCCCCGACAGCACGCTGATGGCTCCGCCTTTCGTCGACTGTTCGAGCTCCGCCAAAGCGTCGGCGAAGCCGTCGATCCGGGCGTGTTCCGATTCGTCCAGCACGACCGAAAGCGTCGAGAACATTCGCAGCGGCAGCAGCTGTTCAAGTCTTCCGTCGAAGTCGAAGAGCACCGAGTCGCTGTCGCGTCGAATGTTCGTCAGTGTCGGGGCGCCGATGTCATGACAGTGCTGAAGAAGCCGGTCCACCACGCCAGGGAGGCTTTGGAGGTGCATGCGGTCCCGTACGTGAGAGTCGGTATCGATTTCCCTGAGCATCACCTAGCCTCCGAATCGAGCGTAAGAAATGGACGTAATCCCGTATCGTCGAACTTTGATCGGCTGAAGGCCCTCTGGCCATTCGACAGGAGCATCCCGGCTGGCGCGCTCAACAGCGACGATCGCATTTCTTGAAAGCCAGCCGTTTTCGACGAGCAGGGCCAGATCTCTGTGAACCGACCTGGCGTAGGGAGGGTCCAGATAGATGAAGTCATTTGCACTTGCCGCCGTCGAGAGCCAGGTCTCCACATTGCCCGGAACTACTTTGCAGCTCTTCGCGAAATCCAATTCTGATATATTGGTCCGCAGTGTCGTGAGTGCATTTTGGGATTTCTCTACGAAAATGGCTTGCTCGGCACCCCGGGAAAGCGCTTCGAGGCCGACGGCACCCGACCCTGCATACAGGTCCATGACGAAGGCTCCCTCCAACTCGGTCAAGGAGTGGAGCGTGGCGAAAACCGCTGCACGCACCCGATCCCCCGTGGGGCGGGTCTCGGATCCCTTCGGGGCGGAGATGCGCCGGCTTCCCCGGCTACCTGCGATGACTCTCGGCACTCATTAAGGGTCTCATACTGTCGAGCTCGCCCAGGACCGCCATCCTGACCGGTCCACGGCACCACAACAGCGAGTCGGTCGTGGATGCGAATGTCCGGGCAGGAGAGTTCGGGGCGGAACTGGATGTTCCCGGCGAAGCGGCGGGCCTTGCCGGATTACCGCTGGTCGTTGCCGTTCTCCCGGACCCGGCGGCGCGGTCGCACGAGCTCGTCGGCGTTCCGGAGCACCGCTTCTCAGCGGCCCGGACAAGCGATATGGTCACAGCCGCGCGCCGGGGAAAGGCGTGATCCCTACAGATTTCAGTGCCTTGTTCTGGCCGAAAATCGTCGTCCCGAAAATCTATCGGCTTCTCAGGGCACGGCTTCGCCGCCCTTCCCTGCTTCCCCTGCTCCGATGAGAAGGAGAATCCGTGAAGAACTCGGATGGCCACTGGCTGATTCGCGAGCGTCCCGACGGCGTATACGCGACCGAGGTCGCCGACGTCGTGGTCGAAGACGACAGGCTGACATTGTACGCCGCCGTCTGCCATGTGGGCCACCGGGACCACACCATCGACACCTCCTTACTCACAGTGGAGTGCTTCTCGCCCGCCGAGGGAGTGATCGGGGTGCGGATGACGCATCATGCGGGGCGCGCCGAGCGCGGGCCGGCGTTTCCGCTTGCGGGGCAGCCCGGCCACGTGGGGAAGACCGGCCGTGACGGTGCGGTGGTGGAGCTGTCGAGCGGGTCGTTGGGGCTGCGGGTGGATACGGCGGGGCCGTGGCGGCTGGAGTTCACCGAGCAGGGCCGGACCCTGACCGCGGCGGAGTCTCAGGGCACCGGCTTCACCGTCGTCGACGGGGAGCGTCACTTCTCGGTGGCCCAGCTGTCTCTGGGGGTGGGGGAGCTGGTGTACGGGCTGGGGGAGCGGTTCACGCCGTTCACGAAGAACGGGCAGGCAGTGGAGGTGTGGCAGGCGGACGGCGGGACGGCCAGTGAGCAGGCGTACAAGAACGTGCCGTTCTACCTGACCAACCGGGGTTACGGGGTGTTCGTCAACCATCCGGGGAAGGTGTCCTACGAGGTGGGGTCCCAGGCCGTGGGACAGGTGCGGTTCAGCGTGGAGGACCAGACGCTGGAGTACCTGGTCATCCACGGCCCGACACCGAAGGAGATCCTGCGGCGCTACACCGCGCTTACCGGGCGTCCGGCGCTGCCGCCGGCATGGTCGTTCGGGCTGTGGCTGTCCACCTCGTTCCTCACCGAGTACGACGAAGCCACCGTCACCGGCTTCGTACGCGACATGGCCGATCGCGACATCCCACTGGGGGTGTTCCACTTCGACTGCTTCTGGATGAAGGCGTATCAGTGGTGCGACTTCACCTGGGACCCGGACGTCTTTCCCGATCCGGAGGGCATGCTGAGGCGGCTGAAGGACCAGGGCCTGAAGATCTCGGTGTGGATCAACCCCTACATAGCCCAGAAGTCCCCGCTGTTCGCCGAGGCCATGCGCCAGGGCTTCCTGGTCCGCAGGGCAGGCGGCGACGTGTGGCAGTGGGACATGTGGCAGCCGGGGATGGGACTGGTGGACTTCACCAACCCCGACGCCAAGGAGTGGTTCGCCGGCAAGCTGAGGGCCCTGGTCGCACA
The DNA here is from genome assembly GCF_053890475.1 of Streptomyces sp. LZ34. NCBI lineage: Bacteria > Bacillati > Actinomycetota > Actinomycetes > Kitasatosporales > Streptomycetaceae > Streptomyces > Streptomyces sp. LZ34. The sequence continues at coordinate 5,139,048 of NZ_CM132680.1, read as the reverse complement.
GGGTGCGGACTGCTTCAAGACCGACTTCGGCGAGCGGATTCCCACCGACGTGGCCTGGCACGACGGCTCCGACCCCGAGCGGATGCACAACTACTACACCCAGCTGTACAACCAGACGGTCTTCGAGGTCCTCACCCAGGCACGCGGGGCCGGGGAAGCGGTGCTGTTCGCCCGCTCGGCCACCGCCGGCGGGCAGCAATACCCCGTCCACTGGGGCGGCGACTGCGAATCCACCTTCTCCGCCATGGCCGAATCCCTCCGCGGCGGGCTGTCCCTGGGCCTGTCCGGCTTCGGATTCTGGAGCCACGACATCGGCGGCTTCCACGGCACCCCCACCCCCGCGGTCTTCAAACGCTGGGTACAGTTCGGGCTGCTGTCCTCCCACAGCCGCCTGCACGGCAGCGAAACCTACCGCGTCCCCTGGGACTACGGCGATGAAGCGGTGGCCGTCACCCGCGACTTCACCCGCCTCAAGCACCGTCTGATGCCCTACCTCTACCGGGCCGCCCAGCAGGCCGCCGAGCACGGCACCCCGGTCATGCGCGCCATGCTGCTGGACTTCCCCGACGACCCCGCCTGCCATACCCTCGACCGCCAGTACATGCTCGGCGACAACCTCCTCGTCGCCCCCGTCTTCTCCGAGGACGGCACCGTCGAGTACTACCTGCCCGCCGGCACCTGGACCCACCTGCTGACCGGCCACCAGGCCCACGGCCCCGGATGGCGCCGCGAACACTACGGCTACGACAGCCTCCCCCTCTTCGCCCGCCCCGGCTCCGTCATCCCCCTCGGCGACCACGATGACGCCGCCACCTACGACTGGGCCGACGGCGTCACCCTCCACATCCACACACCCGTCGGCAGCGAACCTGTCGTCACCCGGGTCCCCGACCACCGGGACGGTACGGCCGGCACGGTCTTCCGTACGACCCGTGAAGGTGATGCGATCACCGTCCGCGCCGACAACGCCCCCGGCCCCTGGCGCGTCCGCCTCGCCGGCCCGGACGGATACGGCGACCCGGTGACCGCCACCACCGGCCAGGCCGCCCTCACCATCCCCCTCATTCCCTGAATCGTTCAACGAACGCGCCCCGCCGGAATCGGCGGGGCGCCGCTCGTCGGCAGTGTCAGGGTGTGCCTTCGGCGGCTTCGACAAGCCTCGAGACCCTGTCACCGCACGGCATGTTGCGCAGGGCGTTACGCACCTGAGCGTCCGCGAACTGCCGCTGCTCGTGGGTAAGGTTGGGGTCCAGGGCGTCGCGTCCCTGCACATACAAAAAATTCAGGCTTCCTGCAAAAAATGACGAGAAGGAATCCAACCCGCGCACCCTGCCAGGGCCGCCCGAGTCCCGGTAGGAACCCAACAGACGCTGAGCGGAATCAATGCGCAGCTGGTCTCTTCCTGCCCATACGTAGAGGACGCCCGCCAATTCGCGTTCCGCGGTCGTTGGTCCGGTGTCGTCCCAGTCGAGCAACACCGGTCCCCTCGCACCTGTCGAAACATTCTGTGGCTGCACATCACGGTGCGAGGTCAGCAAATCACCGGGAGCGGCGGGTGTGACATGCGGAGAAAGCACCGAGGCCGATGTCTCGACAAACCGCTCAAGTTCACCGGACCAGGAGGCATCGGTGCGGCGAGCCTCCTGCAGCAGTCCTGCCCAGTCGCTGTCGGTCGGACACTGTTCGTACCAGGAGTCCGGAGTCTCCGTCGCGTCCACTCCAGCCTGGTGCAACAGCGCCAGGGCGCGACCTACCCAGGCCAGGACATCCTGATCGGACGCGTCAGCCGGGGATCCCTCTACCCAGTCGTAGAGCTTCACGTGGCAGTCACCGAACTCAGGGGGCAGCTGAGAAGCGTATTCGTTGTTGCGATTGGTCATGAGCCTGGGCGAGGCTACTCCCAATCTCGCGGCCGCATCTCGAAGGGTCGCCTCGCATCGAACATGTCGCTCATCGAAGTCGGAAAGCACTTCCTTCGCTGCCCAGCGGGACTCGGCACCGGATAATTGCCATATCCGTCCCGTGGCACCGCGTGTGACAGGCCGCAGCGTCCACGGACCGGAACCGAGTGCATAGGTGGCCGCAAGATAGTCAGCAGATTCTGCCATGCTCACGTGTTTCATCGTACTCACCTTTTCGGTCGCGATGTCAGGTGCCAGGATCGCCACAGCTCCGCGTAGGCGCCGCCGGCCGCCACCCGCTCGGCATGAGTGCCGAGTTCGGCCACCCGCCCGCCCTCCATGAAGACCACTCGGTCCGCGTCATGGGCGGTGTGCAGGCGGTGCGCGATAGCGATGACGGTGCGCCCGTCGAGGACGGCGGCGAGCGCCCGCTCGGTATGGCGAGCGGTGCGCGGGTCCAGCAGCGCCGTGGCCTCGTCGAGGATCACGGTATGCGGATCGGCCAAAACCACGCGCGCCAAAGCCAGTTGCTGGGCTTGGGCGGTGTCGGTGCGGTGCCCACCGGCGCCCAGCTCGGTGTCGAGGCCGTGCGGCAGGCCGTCGACCCAGTCAGCGCCGACGGCGGTAAGGGCCGCGCGCAGCTCGGCGTCGTCGGCGAGCTCCGCGGCAATCCGCAGGTTGTCCCGGACCGTACCCAGGAACACGTGGTGTTCCTGGGTGACGAGCACGACCTGGCGCCGTAGCCGGACGGGGTCCAGATCGGCGATCGGGACCCCGCCCACCGTCACGACACCGGTGCGCGGTGCGTCGATGCCCGCCAGCAGTCGGCCCAGCGTGGACTTTCCGGCACCGGAACGGCCGACGATCGCCAGCCGCTCACCGGGCCGCACCGCCAGGTCGACTCCGTGCAGTACGTCACCGTGGCCGTCGTACGCGAACCGTGCGTCGACCACCTCGATTCGGTCGTCGGCGGGGGTGGGGGAGGTGGTTGGCGCCTCCTGCGGGAATGCGCCCACCCCTTCGATTCGGGCGAACGAGGCACCGCTGCTCTGCAACAGCTCGACCCGCTGCAGGATCACGTCGAGCGGCTGGGACAGCTGCCGCAGATACAAGGTCACGGCCACCACCGAGCCCAGGCTCACCATGCCGCGTTCGTGCAGCGCCCCGCCGAGCAGCAGCACTCCGGCCACCGGGAGGATGTAGGAGACATCCACGGAGGGAAAGAGCACGCTGCGAAGGAACAGCGTCCGCTCCCGGGTGCGCCGGCTCTCCGCGACCGCCTTCCGGAACGCTGCGATGCGCTGCCGCTGCAGCGAGAGTGCCTCGATCGTGCGCGCTCCCGCGACAGTGGCTGAAAGCTGTTCTGCCAGCGCCGAGGTAGCCGCGCCCTCGGCGAGGTATGCGCCCGGTGCCCGGCGCAGGTACCACCGGACGGCGAACCAGATCCCGGAAAGCCCTGCCACCCCGATCATGCCGAGCAGCGGATGGATGGTGAAGACCGCGAGCAGAATGAGCAGCGCTTGCGTCGCGGCGATGAACATCTCCGGCCCGCTGTCGCGCAGCGTGTGGCCGACCGCGGCGACATCGGCCGTGCCGCGCGTCGTCAGGTCGCCCACGCCGGCGCGCTCCACCACTGAGGCGGGAAGCGCGAGCGCCCGCTCGACGAACTGCTCGCGGATGCGCGCCGAGGTCCGCTCGCCGAATCGGTGTCCGATGTACCGGGCATAGCGGGCCAGGGCGATCTGTGCCAGCGCGAAGACGGGCATGGCGAGGGCCAGCCGCTCCACGCCGGCCACCCCGGTCCCGGCCTTGACCTCGTCGATGATGCGGCCGAGCAGCCATGGGCCGGCGAGCCCGGCGCCGGCGGCCAGTGCGTTGAGGACGATCATGGCGGCAAAGGTGTACACATCCTGCTGGATGAGACGCAGTGCCGCCCGGCGCACCTGGGGCGGCGCGGCGACGGGGAGCTGCCCGGCCGTCGCTCCAGAGCGGGCGGTCATCGGATGGTCTCCTGAGTTCGGATGGTCTCCTGAGGAAGGCGGGTCGGCGCGCGATCGTTCTCGTCGTCCGCGCCGCGCGAAACGAGCCGGCGGTATCCGGGCTGCTCGGCGAGGAGTTCGTGGTGGCTGCCGGTGGCGGCGACCCGGCCATCCACCAGGAAGTGCACGGTGTCCGCCCGGTCCAGCAGCAGCGGGGAGGAGGTGGTGACGACGGTGGTGCGGCCCGCGCGGGCGGCGCGCAGCCGATCCGCGATCGCCGCCTCGGTGTGCGCGTCGACCGCTGAGGTGGGCTCGACCGCCAGCAGCACCTCGGGGTCGGCCAGCAGCGCCCGTGCCAGTCGGATGCGCTGCCGCTGGCCGCCGGAGAGGTTGCGGCCCTGCGCGTCGATCGGCGAGTCGAGGCCGCGCGGCAGAGCGTCGACGATGTCACGCGCCATGGCCGCATCGACGGCGCGGGCGACGGCCTCATCGCTCCGGTCCCGGTGGCCGGCGACGACATCGCGCAGCGCCCCGGCGAACAGGTCGGCCTCGTTGTCCGCGATCAGAATCCGCTCGCGGACCTGTTCCAGGGCGATCTCGTCGAGGCGCATCCCACCCCAGGTCGCGGCGGATCCGGCGAACCGGCTCAGGCGCTCGACCACAGCCGCAGACTCCGCTGGACGGGCGCTGATCAGCGCGGTCAGCTCGCCGGGCAGCAACTTCACACCCGAGTCCGGGTCATGGAGCACGGATGATGCCGCAGGCGCGTCGGAGGTCGTCTCCTGGTTCGAGGTATCGGGATCCACACCGAGGAAACTGACGACCCGGCGGACCGCGACCAGGCCGCGAGAGAAGTCGGAGCCGACATCGATCAGGAGCGACACGGGCACTACCAGCACCGCGGCGTAGCCGTAGATGGCCACCAACTCTCCGACAGTGATGTCCCCTTGGGCCGCCAGGCGGGCCGCGAGCCACATCACGACGGCGAGGAACAGCGTGGGAAGCCCAACGCCGAGCGCCCCGATCCAGCTGGTCACCGCTCCAACCCGGTACCCCTCCTCTCGCAGCGCCCGCGACCCGCTTCGGTACCGCTGCGCGAACACCGCTTTACCGCCGAGACCGTTGAGGATGCGCAGCCCTCCGACAAGATCGCCGATCCGCGCGGCAAGCGCGCCCTGCTGCTCCCGGTACGCCGCCTCCACAGCGTGGAGCCGCCGCAGCAACGGGCCGATCAGCGCTGCGAGCAGCGGTACGCAAAGGAGGACCACGGCAGCAAGCAGCGGCGAGACGGTCAGCATCAGCGCCGCGACGACGACGTAGGCGATGACGGCGCCGATTCCGGGACCTACGACGGCCAGCATGGTGGCGATCGTCCCGGCGTCACCGGACCCGATGGTGACGGCCTCTCCGACTGTGACCTTTCGCGGTAGTGCCGCCCCCAGCCTCATCGCATGCGCAACCACGACCTCAACCGTGCGGAAGATGGCGCCCATGCGGATCCTGATCATCGCGCGATGACGCATGATGGCGAGCCACGCGTTCAGCAGCCCGACGCCCAGCAGAGCCGCGATCCAGCCGACCAGCGCAGCGGAAGTGGCGGAATTCCCTGACCCCAGCCCGTCGTCGATAGTGCGCGACAAAAGGTACGGCACTAACGCAAGGCCGACCATGTGGCCGGTCACCAAGATCGTGTCGACGGCGATTTCTCGCCGCTGACGGGAAATCATCCACAAGAGATAGCGGCCTGCGCTGCGGTGGTCGGGAACCTCTAGATTCATCTGTGAATCCATCATCAGCATCACCATAGAACATGCTCGAGAAGTACGGTGTTGACCGGCTTTTCGGTGAGCCGGCCGTGGAATTGAAGGAAGGCTGTTGGCGCACGATGCCGACTCGCCGGGTGCTACCCAGCCCTTGCTCCGGCAGCATCGACACGACGAGGCTGTAGGGTCGGCGACAGACCGAGGTGGTCGTGAGGTATGAGCTGGCCGGACTGACGCGGACTCAGCCCGGTGAAAGTAGGGAAATCCCTACTACCTCTTGGGCATCTCTTGACCCTTGGACGATGGCCTGCCTACGATTATTTTCGTCTTCAGGCTGCACATGCTTGCATCCTTCACACAGGAAGCCTTGTCTTCGTGACCGACATTTCTGTTGTGGTACCTGCGCACAATCGGCCGAGTGAATTACTGAGAACTCTTCGGAGTCTGACGCAACAGACGCTCGCAACCTCGGACTTCGAGGTCATCGTCGTGGACGACGGGTCTCGGGAAGACGCGCGTTCTCTCTGTCACGAGTCACGTGATGCGCTGTCATCCCTTAATCTGCGGGTGATCAGAAATTCCGAGAGTCTAGGCGCGGCCGGGGCCCGGAATCGAGGTGCTCGATTAGCCACCGGAGATCTCCTCGTATTCCTCGATGTCGACTGCCTTGCCCATCCAGAGATGCTGGCAGTCCACCGCGACATTCAGGCCAAGCGACCAGTAGCAGCCTGCGGGTATACTCACGGACGTGAGCTCACTCCAGAAACCTGGGCCCTTCAGATCGGTGGCAACTGGAATTGGGACGCCGCCGATGAGGTGTTTGCGCAGGCTAGTTCGATTGACCTGTTGCATGACCCTCTGACGGAACTCCTTGCGACGCCCGTGGACAGCGACTGGGCTTTCTTCTGGACATGTAACGTGAGTGTCCCACGCGACGTCTTTGAGGCAGTCGGCGGCTTCTGTGAGAGTTTCGATGTCAAGGGTGTCGAAGACATGGAGCTTGGATTACGTCTTCGGCTTGCCGGACTGCCGACCGTGTTCGTGCCCGAATCCCGTGCATTTCACCAGCCTCATACCCGCGACAGGCATCTCGAGTTGCTCCGAGACCGTCGCAACGACTTCGTCCTTCTCCGCCGACATCCGGTGATCGAAGTGGAGGCCGTGTGCAGCTTCGACATCGTTGAAGCACGCAAGGTGCTCCCCGAATTGATCGACTTCTGTAACAGGCTCGACGCGAGAGCCATCGACACATCAAAACTTTCCATGCTGCCACAGGCTATGGCGGTGCTTGCAGCCTCAGAGCGAACGCTGCTGATTGGTTCGGCGGACGCGTGGCCGAGCACCTTGCCTCAGCCGGCACTCACCGTTGATCCTACGGCTGACGCGGTTGAAGGCCTTTCCTATCAACTGCTGGGCACGCGACTTCCGTTCGCTGACCAGCATGCAGATGTGGCTGTCATCACCGATTACTGGCGAGTTCTGCCGGAGGCAACGGCCTGCCGGGTGATCGGCGAAGCTCTACGGTGCGCGCGCCAGGTCATCATCCTGAGCGACGTTTCCACCATGCCTAATGCCATGCCGGATCCAGAACTGGCAGCAGCCCTCGACCTGGCCGGGCATCCTTTTTGGGAGCACACCGTAGCAGTCCGTCGTGAGTTTCATCAGTTCCGGTTCAGCGAGCTGGACAACACAATGATCGCGCCGGACGCGACGTGTCAAAGCAGGGCATTCATGGTGGAGTTGGCCGACTGGCCGCTCACACACCTGTCGGATCTCACTCGCTAGCCGGCTCGACAATCCGCGCCAATGACGACGGATCGGGGACTGACCATGCTCACCCGTGAAGCCAATCGTGCCCAGAATCTCAAAGAGTTCGAAGAGGGGTGTACCAAGCTCCGCAGTCGCCCGCGAGTGCTCTTCGTGGAACTCACCGAGAACTGCAATTTTTCATGTGCCATGTGCCGTTCTGGCGGGCCTTTCGACCGGTCCAAGAACATGAGCCTCGAGTTATTCGAACGGATCGCGGACGAACTGTTTCCGACTGCGGAGATCGTGGATCTGCGCGGCTGGGGCGAGAGCACGATCTTACGGCACTTTCCGGAATTCGTAGACAAGACGCTCAGCTACGGCTGCCGAGTCCGGCTGGTCACAAATCTGTCCGTTCCGAACGAACAACTATGGCGGCACCTTGTTCGTAACAGGGCGCTCATCGCCGTCTCATTCGACGCGGCTGAAGAGGCTACCTTCGAAAGCCTCCGGCACGGCGCCAAGTTCCGGACCATACTCCGGAACCTCGAGATCCTGGCGGACGAGGCTCGCATAAGCGGGGTCGGCACAGAGCATATTAATCTCAACGTGGTCGTACAGTCCAAGGCGTTGGACGAGCTCAGTCAGATCGTCACTCTGGCTGGTCGTCTCGGTTTCCGCGTCCATCTGAACCCTGTGACGCTGGACCACGATGATCCAGAGAATCTCCGCTTTCATCGAGACCGGCTTGCCGAGGCGCTCGCGGAAGCTGCAATCGTGGCTGAGGAGACAGGGGCCGAAGTCCGGTTTGACGCGGCTTTGGACGAAGATTGGGCATTAACCGAGCACGCGGCCAAGACCTGCACACATCCGTGGATGTACTGCTACTTCAATTATGCGGGTCGAGTGGGCTTCTGCGACCACCTGATCGGACAGCCGGGGGAGAGTTACCTACTCGGCGACCTCACGACCACATCGTTCGAAGAGATCTGGAACAGCCCCTCCTACCAGCAGCTGAGAGCGGAACACGCTGCCTGGGAGAAAGGCATATCGTCCCGATTTGAAGAATGCAACTGGTGCTACCGCAACAGATACGTGGACTTCGACATGGAGACGAACCCCCACTATGCGGAACACATCGTGCGGCTCACCCCCGCGACCTGCCCTGCGGTCAACGGAAGGAGCGTGCATCGGCCGGCCTCCACTGGCCGGACACAGCACTTCCTTCCCATCACCGACGTCACGCATGAACCCCGCTCATCCTGACGTAGGAGGCAGTCGCACGTGACAGTTGAAGGAATGTCTTCCTGGCCCGGCGGACCGGGTTGGCCCGAATGGCCGCAGACGGACGAGAAATCAGTGCGAGCTCTGGCCCGACCACTACTCAGTGGCCGACTGGCGGTGAGTGGTGCCCGAAGTGTCTGGTCATCCGACAATCAGCGTGCCGCACGTGAGCTTGCGACCATGTCGGGGCGTCAGCATGCGGCATTGACCACAAACGGCTCCAGCGCCATCGTGGTGGCTCTCCACGCCCTCGGTATCGGTCCCGGAGACACCGTGGCCATGCCTGCCACCACCTGGGTGAGCTGCGCCACCGCTGTGTTCCGGGTAGGCGCTCGCCCGGTCTACTTCGACGCGAGCCAGCAGTCACCTTGTGGCGATACGGCTGCACTTCCCACCGCCCCAAGTGCCATCCTGGCCATTCACCTCTATGCACAGCCCTTCGATGTAGCCCGCGCCAGGGCCCTGTGGCCGGACGTGCCCATCATCGAGGATGTCTCTCACTGCCAGTTCGGTCTGTCCTCGCAAGGCCAACGTCTCGGTGGGCTCGGCGATATTTCAGTCATGAGCCTTCAGGCAACGAAGATCATCACATGTGGAGAAGGGGGTGCGGTACTCACCGACGATCCAGACTTAGCCGCACGTCTGGACTCGCTGGTCATGGATTCGCGCCGCCGGGCCAGTGCCCCGGAGCCGGCCGCACCAAATGAACTTGAGCCGGCATATCTGTGCCATGGTGCCAACCACGCACTGCCCGAAACATCTGCCGCTCTACTTCTCGACCAGTTGGCCAGGTTTCCGCACCAGGCGGCGTCGCGTGCCGAGAAGGCCGGCCTGTTCCGTGAGCTCATGGAGGCCGAGGGCTGGGACGTGGCGGCGGACGCGGCTGTTCTGGCGGCTGGTACGTTCTACGGGCTCGCGATGCGCATTCCGGACGGGCGACACCCGGATGAGATCATCACAAATGTGCACGCCCGGACAGGCGTGGCGCTCGATCGCGTCTATCCGCCAGTTCCTGACGGGCCGCTGTACCGACCCGCCACCATCAAACAATACGCTGACCTCGAGGGCGACGGTTCGTTCTCGGTTCCGCTTTCTCGGTCGTGGCACGAGACCGGTGTCGTTGTGCCCCACCATGTGTTCCTCGCCGAACCGGACCAGGTCGAGCATCTGGCCGCCACGCTTTGTAGATCGATCCCGGCCACCAGCACCGTCCTCGGCCGGCCGGGTGGTGAAAGGCCGACCCTCGGCGCCAGGGGTCCCGCTGCGGGCTCTGCATCCCTGCCCGTGATCGACGTCGTCGTCATCACCAAGGGCATACGTCCCACTCTTGACAGCGCGCTGAACAGCATCGCCAAGCAGGATGTAGCGGCAGAGATCCGCACCACCATCTGGATCGACGGCACTACCGCTCAGGCCCCGGCCATCCCTGCGACACTCAACGCGCAAGTGATTCACATCAACCAAGCCGACGCGTCGACGGAGGATCCCTTCGAACGAATCGCGGCACTGCGCGACCTGGCCATGCGGAGAACAACGGGTGACTTCGTGGCGTTCCTCGACGATGACAACGAATGGGAGCGCGACCATCTGTCGAGTCTGCTGGGCCTTGCCGCCACGACCGGCAGTCCTGCGGTGCATTCCTGGCGCACGCTGATCGACTCGGAGGGCAGGCCGACGAGCGTTACTCGTTTTCCCTGGCTGCCCCCCGGATCTTTGTCGGACCGGCGCTTCCAGGAACTACGTGTCCTTGGTGTCATGGGCGACGGACCGGTGGTCCGCGGCAGCGTCAAGTTCGACCTGCCCGACGGCGCCCAAGGAATGATCGATATGGGCGAGTGGCTCTTCGAACGAAGGCTTCTCAGCCTTCTGAGCTTCCGACGTACCCGCACCCAGCTGGAGGTGGCGGAACGCGTCGGTGAGGACGACATCCTGCTTGAGCAGCTCGTGGCGCTGGATGTGCCCGTCAGGTGCACACAGCTGGCGACGCTGAGGTACCGGTTGGGCGGCATGTCCAACATCGAGTACAGCGGCGCCCTACCCGACCTGGCGCCGTCCGCGGACTAGGACGCAGCGACAACAAGCCTGTCCACTGTTCCAGGCCACTGTCCTGCGACACCGGCGCGCTACCAATCTCCCACCACGCAATGAGTTCTATCGGCTTGTTCGGAAACACCGAGTGGAATGGAGAGCCGGCGATGAGCCTGCAAGAGTTCTACAACCCCGAGCTGTACGAACTGAAAGTGGGGATCTCTCCCCGTGTGGGACCCGTCTACCTCTCCGCGCTGCAGCACTTGGCAGCCGGTTCCACCGTGATGGAGTTGGGTTGTGGCATAGGTGACGTACTGCTTCCCTTCGCCAGACTCGGCCATCGCGTCTGCGGCATCGACAGCTCTCCCGAGATGCTGCGACGGTTTCAAGAGCGCCTGACCGAAGAAGGTTTGGGTCAGCAGGCCGAACTGCATCAGTGCGTGTTGCCGGACCTACCGGAGCCAGCGGCTGCGGATGCGATTTTGATGCCCTACGACCTGATCTCGCATCTCCTGGACGATTCGCAGCTGACCGAGCTGTTCATGAACTGCCGAAGCATCAGCAAGCCGGATACGGATCTTCTCCTCGACGTCGCACGTTTCGATGTGGCGTACCTCGGATCGCTCGCCGGTCCAACAGGCTCGCTGACCAGGGCCCACGGTATGTACGACTACGTGGGAGATCACTGCCTGAATATCAGCGAACAATCGCGCTATGCGCCCGAAACGGGCGTTCTCTCCTGCACCTTCCGGTACGAGGAGCTGGACGAATCCGGACGTCTGGTGACCACCTGGTTCCGCGAACTCAAGCTCTACCCGCGGCGTATCCGGGAAGTCACGGCGGCCCTGGAACTTGCCGGATTCGTGATCGTCCGAGTTGACGACACACCGTTCCCCGATGGAATGGACAGCTTCCTCGTACACGCCAGGCCTGCTGCGTTCTGACGCAAGAACTCATTGGGGAGGGAACGTGGTGAGCAGGGGTGAGCACAGCCCTTCGAGTACGGTGCTGAGGCGCATCGTGATCACGGGCGGGGCCGGCTTCATCGGCTCCCATCTGGCCGAGTATTTTCTCCGCTCGGGCACTCATGTGGTCTGCCTCGACGACTTCACCTCGGGATCCAAGGAAAATCTGGAGTTCGCGGACAAGAGCAAGCTGGACCTGAGGACCGTCGACATCTCCGAAGAATGCGATGTCGAAGGGCCGGTCGACGCCGTACTCCACTTTGCTTCTCCGGCTTCGCCTGTTGACTATTTGAGCAGGCCTCTGGCCACGATGCGTGTCGGCTCCCTGGGCACGCTGAATGCTCTGGAGCTGGCCCGACGCAAAGGCGCGAGACTGCTCCTCGCATCCACCAGCGAAGTTTATGGCGACCCACAGCTGCACCCGCAGCCAGAAAGCTACTGGGGACATGTCAACCCCATCGGGCCGCGGAGCGTTTACGATGAGTCAAAGCGGTTCTCTGAGGCACTGGCTATGGCTTACCGGAAGCAGCATGGCGTCGATATCGCCATCATACGCATTTTCAACACTTTCGGCCCGAGAATGCGGCACGGTGATGGCCGGGCAGTTCCTGCGTTTGTCACTCAGGCGTTGTCCGGATCATCCATCACCGTCTCAGGCGACGGCAGTCAGACCAGATCATTCTGCTTCATTGACGATCTTGTCGACGGAATCGTCAGAATGTTGCGATCAGACCTCGTCGGTCCGGTGAATCTCGGTAACCCGGAGGAGCTTCGCATAGATATGCTCGCGACTTTGATCAAGTCGCTCACCGGATCGCGATCACCTATCAAATTCATTGATCTTCCCGTCGACGATCCGAAGTGTCGTCGCCCCGATATTTCCAAGGCGAGACGGGAGCTCGAGTGGGAGCCCAAGGTCAACGTCACGGACGGTCTACGTCGAACCATCGCCTGGTTTCGCCAGGTCTCGATTGATTCCGAGACCTGAAATTCCTGCGTAGCTGCGGAGTGAGCTGCCTAAAGGTATCGACGCCAGTGCGGCGACCGTAACCACCGCATACCGCGAGGGAAGGGTAATGGATCAGAAGCTCGGGCTCGTGACCGAAGCGGAAATCAATTGCTGGTATGACGGAAAAGAATTTTCGTCCGACTGGACGACAAGTCACATTCCAATCTGGGCAGACATTCTCTCGGATCGCCGGCGCCGGTTCACGCGCGTGCTCGAAATCGGCGCTTGGGAGGGCCGTTCCGCACTCTTCTTCCTCAATTTCTTGAAAGAATGTTCGCTGACGTGCATAGACACCTTCGAGGGTAGCATTGAGCATCACGAGGATGAATCCCTTGTGCCGTCGCTGGCCGACGTTGAACAGCGATTCGATGTCAATACCGCGCAATTCGATGAGCGGGTAGAGAAAATCAAGGGCGCGTCAGGGGGTGTGCTGTCGCTACTGGGTATCGCCGCGCGCCGGTTTGATATCGCATACATTGATGGCAGTCACTATTCCGCCGACGTCTATTGCGACGCTGCATTGACGTGGTCGCTGATGACGGCAGGCGGCGTCGTGATTTTTGACGACTACGACTGGAACCTCATGAACACGGAGAGTGAACGCCCGAGGCTGGGTATCGACTCCTTCCTGCGGACCATTCCTGGGCAGTATCGCGAGATCCATCGCGGCTACCAGCTAATTGTCGAGAAGATGTCTCCCTCGTCCTCAAGCAAGCCTGGAAACGCAGTTGTCGCTGACGCCCAGATGAGAGTGGAGTAGTGCCATGGGCCTCCTTGATTCTGAACAACTCGCCTTTTTTGATTTATTCGGCTTCGTCGTCGTGCGTGACTTTTTCACGCCCGATCAATCGGGGCAGCTTTTTTGTGAAGTCATTCAGAGCCTTACGGATCAGTATCCGCAGCTCCGCGAACTGAGGGAGCCCGCGGCGAAGACCGGCATACCGGTGGACGGTGTCACGAGCTATTTCCTGCCGCTGATGAACTCGGCGACAACACCCGTTAGTTGCGAACTGGTCAACGAGTCCCCGCTGCGTGCCATCGCCGAGCAACTGCTCGGCAAGGACGTGCTCGTCAAGCCCCCGAAGGGCTCGTATCTCAGCAACGCGTCGCCCTGGCACCAGGACACCAGAGACACGGACCTGAGGGCCGTCAAATGTGTTGTGTACCAGGATGAGCTGTCAGTGGCCGACGGTTCCCTCCAGTTTCTGCCGGGATCCCACCGGGGAGCCCTTGCACGGCGACTGTCCGCCTACCGGGACGAGATGACTGTTGAAGCGGAATTTGACGAACTGGGTGAGGAGCGCCGCTGGCCCGGTTTCGGCCCCCCGCTCCGGCCGACCGATGTGGTGCTCTTCGATCCTCACATCTGGCACGGCAGTATTCACGGGCGCGCGCGGTTCAGCTGGACCACCTCGTTCGTCGCCGTTCCGGAGGGACGGGACGAGAAAATCGCGGCTCAGAAGTACATCGCTCAGTTCCTCGGCCAGGACTTCGTTTACGATCAAGAGAAGTTCCCGTACTACGACGCGAGCTGGTTCCGCGCGGATGCGCCCGCCTTCGTGACGCGGATGAGGGAACTCGGAGTTCTGTGACCTGCGCCTGACAGACCATGGCCGTGTGACCCGGGACGGGCGACCCCGACCCGCTGAGGACGGCGGATCAAGGCTCAGTGCGTCGGCACCGGCCCCGTTCGCGCACCGCCCCGTGGCGCATGGGCGCGGCGGCGGCGCGTGCGCGAGGATGGAGGTATGCCCAACCGACTTGCGCAGGCCACGTCCCCGTATCTCCTCCAGCACGCGGACAACCCCGTTGACTGGTGGCCATGGACGGCCGGCGCGTTCGAAGAAGCCCGGCGGCGCAACGTCCCCGTGTTCTTGAGCGTCGGCTACAGCGCCTGCCACTGGTGCCACGTCATGGCGCACGAGTCCTTCGAGGACGACGACACCGCCGCGTACATGAACGAGCGCTTCCTGTCCGTCAAGGTGGACCGTGAGGAGCGGCCCGACGTGGACGCCGTCTACATGGAGGCCGTGCAAGCCGCCACTGGGCAGGGCGGCTGGCCCATGTCCGTGTTCATGACGCCGGACGGGGAGCCCTTCTACTTCGGCACCTACTTCCCGCCCGAGAGCCGTCATGGCATGCCGTCCTTCCGTCAGGTGCTCGAAGGTGTGCACAGCGCCTGGACGAGCCGACGGGACGAGGTGGGAGAAGTCGCTGGGAAGATCACTCGGGACCTTGCCGGGCGGAAGCTGGGCAACGGGGATGCCGGAACGCCCACCGAGGAGACTCAGGCCCTTGCGCTCCTCCAGCTGACCCGGGACATCGACCCCGCGAGCGGCTGGTTCAAAGGCGACACCAAGTTCCCGCCGTCGATGGTGGTCGAGTTCCTGTTGCGTCACCACGCGCGGACCGGTTCCGTGGCGGCGTGGGAGATGGCCGAGGGGCTGTGCGGCGCGATGGCGCGTTCGAGCCTGTACGACCAGCTGGGAGGCGGGTTCCACCGGTATGTGCTGCGGGCTCGCCCCGATGGGCCTTTGGTACCGCACTTCGAGAAGATGCTGTACGACAACGCCCTGCTGTGCCGCGTCTACGCCCACCTGTGGCGGGCCACCGCCCGCGGCGGAGCCGCTAATGGACTCAGCGATCTCGCACGCCGCGTCGCTGTGGAGACCGCCGAGTTCCTGGTCCGCGAACTGCGCACCGAACAGGGCGGGTTCGCCTCGGCCCTCGACGCCGACAGCGACGACGGCAAGGGCGGCCACGCCGAGGGCGCGTACTACGTGTGGACCCCGGAGCAGCTGAGCGAGGCGCTGGGGGAGAAGGACGCCGAGCTCGCCGCCGAGTACTTCGGCGTGACCGAGGAGGGCACCTTCGAGCAGGGAGCCTCCGTGCTGCGGCTGCCCGACCGCGAGGCGCCGGCCGACGCCGGGCGCGTCGCCTCCGTACGGGAGCGGCTGCTGGCGGCGCGCGAGCAGCGGCCGCGCCCGGGCCGCGACGACAAGGTCGTCGCCGGGTGGAACGGGCTGGTGATCGCGGCGCTCGCCGAGACCGGCGCGTACTTCGACCGCCCCGACCTCGTCGAGGCCGCGGCCGCGGCCGCCGACCTGCTGGTGCGCGTCCACCTGGACGACCGGGGGCGGCTCGCCCGCACCTCCCTGGACGGCGCGGCCGGATCCCACGCGGGCGTCCTGGAGGACTACGCGGACGTCGCCGAGGGCTTCCTCGCGCTGGCCTCCGTCACCGGCGAGGGCGCCTGGGTCGAGTTCGCGGGCCTGTTGCTGGACACCGTGCTGCGCCACTTCACGGCCGAGGACGGCACGCTGTACGACACCGCCGACGACGCCGAGGCGCTGATCCGCCGCCCCCAGGACCCGACGGACAACGCCGCGCCCTCGGGCTGGACGGCCGCGGCCGGAGCGCTGCTGTCGTACGCGGCCGTCACCGGCGAGGACCGCCACCGGGAGGCGGCCGAGCGTGCGCTCGGCGTGGTGCAGGCGCTCGGGGCGCGGGTGCCGCGGTTCATCGGGTGGGGCCTCGCGGTGGCCGAGGCGCTGCTGGACGGGCCGCGCGAGGTGGCCATCGTCGGACCCGGCGACGACCCGGCGACCCGCGCCCTGCACCGGGCCGCCCTCCTGGGCACCGCGCCCGGGGCGGTGATCGCGGTCGGCGAGCCCGGCTCCCGGGAGGTGCCGCTGCTGCTGGACCGCCCGCTGCTGGAGGGGCGGCCCGCCGCGTACGTGTGCCGCCGGTTCACGTGTGACGCGCCTACGGCGGACGTGGGGGCGCTGGCGGGGAAGCTGGGGTGAGGGCCGGAAGCGCTCGGCGACCCGCGGCTTGACCGGGTCATGAGCGGTGCGCCCTACGGTCGCTGTATCGCCCGGCTCGCGCCGCGGCGGCCCGGCCGCCGCGGCGCACCGTATGGAGGAGCGCCGATGCCCGCCGTCCCCGCCGTGCACCGCGAGGTGCGCCTCGCCGTCTGCCCGCGTCCCGCGCAGCGGCTGAGCGCCGAACACTTCGACGTCGTCGAGGTCCCGGTGCCCCGGCCGGGGCCCGGGCAGCTGCTGGTGCGCAACCGGGTCATGGCCGTGACCGCCGTGATGCGCACCCTGATGAACAGCGAGGCCGACCTGTTCATGCCGCCCTATGGGGTGGGCGAGACGCTGTGGGGCCTGACGGTCGGCGAGGTGGTCGCCGCGCCCGGCGGCGGGCCCAGGGCCGGGACGCTGGTCGAGCACCGGTTCGGCTGGCGCGAGTACGCGGTGGTCGACGCCGCCGAGGCGCACCCGCTCGACCCGGCCGCGCTGCCCGACCCGGCCGCCCATCTGTCCCAGGGACCCAGCGCCTGGATGGGCATCGTGCGGGGCGCCGAGGTGCGGTCCGGGGACACGGTGTTCGTGACGGGGGCCGCGGGCGGGGTGGGGTCGCTCGCGGGCCAGATCGCCCGGCTGAAGGGCGCGAAGCGGGTCATCGGGAGCACCGGCTCGCCGCGCAAGGCCGCGTATCTGACCCGGGAGCTGGGCTACGACGCGGTGGTGATCCGGGGCGCCGGGCCGATCGAGGAGCAGCTGCGCGAGGCGGCCCCCGACGGCCTGGACGCGGTCTTCGACAACGTCGGCGGCGAGCAGTTGCGCGCCGCGCTGGCCCTGGCCCGCCGGGGCGCCCGGTTCGCGATCGTCGGGGCGCTGTCGGGGCAGGCCACGGGCGGCGCGACGGCCCCGGTGGAGATCGACACGGTCGCGCTGACCGCGCGCGGGATCACGCTGCGGGGCATCGCGCTGTACGACCACATGGACGTGATCCCGGAGTGGACGGCCGAGTTCGGCCGCGGGCTGCGGTCGGGGACGCTCACCTTCCCGCACGTCCGCCTGTCGGGCATCGCGCGGGCGCCGCGCGCGCTGCGCGAGCTGCTGGAGGGGCGGCATGTGGGCGCGGTGCTGGTGGATCTCTGACCTACCCTGTTCGCTCACCCAGCCGCTCTGACCTGCTCAGTCACAGGGGCAGGCCGCGGGCCAGGAACTTCAGCGCGTGGTCGATGTCCTTCTCCACGTCCTCGATCCGCCCCTGGTCGAAGCAGTGGAAGATCGCTTCCTGTACCGCCCCGAGGACCGCCGCCACGACCACCCGCACGTCGAGGTCGTCCGACGCCCGCCCGCTGCGCTCGGCCAGCACCTCGCCCAGCATGTCGCCGGTCTCGGCCAGGCCCTCACTCATCCGCCCGCGCAGCGCCGGGACCTGTCGGATCAGCGTCAGCCGGACCAGCATCTCCTCGGGGAAGTCCTCGGCGTACTGGCGCATCAGGCCGACGAGTGCGTGGCGCAGGGAGGTCACCGGCGGTTCGTCGAGGGGCCGGCCGCGCAGCGCCTCCACCATGATCGGGTCGTACTCGTCCGTGAGGACGATGTCCTCCTTGGTGGGGAAGTAGCGGAAGACCGTGCTGGGGGAGACGTCGGCGGCCTCCGCGATCTGGTCGACCGGGGTGGCGTCGTACCCCTGTTCCTCGAAGAGCCGGTACGCGGCGCGCCGGATCGCCTGCCGGGTCTGGATCTTCTTGCGCTCACGGAGTCCGAGCTTGGGCGGGGCCGTGGGGGTGGTGCGTGCCATGGATCTCATTGTCGGGCATCGGTGCGCTCCTGGGCCATGGCTGCCGGTGCCTCGGTGTCCGCTGCGCCCCGTGCGTCCCGTGCGCCCTGATCGCCTTGCGCGCCCCGGCCCGGCATGAAGCGCGCGGTGAGGGCGGCCGCGGCGAGTGAGGCGGCGGTGACCAGCAGGGTGAGGTCCATGCCGTGGACGAAGGCGCGGTCGGCGGAGGCGGCGAGCTCGGGGCTGTGCAGGCGCTCGGCCAGCAGCCGGGCGGCGACCACCGAGTCGCCGGCCGCCTCCGCCGCGCCCGGCGGCAGCCCGGTGGTGTCCAGCCGGTCGTCGTACGCGTCCGCGAGCAGGCTGCCGAGCAGGGCGATGCCGATGGCGCCGCCGACCTGCCGCAGCGTCATGAGGAGCCCCGAGCCGGTGCCCTCGCGGTCCTTGGGCAGCGAGCCGAGGGCCGCGTCCATGGCCGGGACGATGCCGAAGCCGAAGCCGAGGCCGGTGATCGTCAGCCAGAGCGCGGTCATGCCGTAGCCGTCGCCCACCTGGGTACGCGAGCCCAGGAACGCGGCCCCGGAGATCACCAACAGTCCGCCGGCGATCACGGGCCGGGCCCCGAAGCGCGCGGCGAGCGGGCCGGCGGTGCGGGCGGCGACCAGCAGCCCGCCCATGATGGGCAGCAGCCGCAGCCCGGTGCCGAAGGAGTCGTGGCCGAGCACGGCCTGGAGGTACTGCGGCAGCACGAACAGCAGCCCCAGCAGGCAGAAGCTCGTCAGCGTGGCGGCGAGGGCGCTCCACAGGAAGGCCGGCCGGCGCAGCAGCGGCAGGTCGAGCATGGGGCGTACGGCCCGCCGTTCGCGCAGCACGAGGCCGGTCAGCAGCGCCACCGAGGCGGCGAGGGCGGTGCAGATGAGCGGGTCGGACCAGCCCCGGTGCGGGGCCTCGATGATGCCGTAGACGAGGGCGGAGAGCCCGCCGGCGCTCAGCGCGGTGCTGACGACGTCGACCTTGGGGGCGGCCGGGTCGCGGGTCTCGGGGAGCAGGAACAGGCAGACGACCATGGCGATGGCGGCCATGGGAATGTTGATCAGAAAGACCGAGCCCCACCAGAAGTGGTCCAGGAGCCAGCCGCCGACCAGCGGCCCCAGCGGCATGCCGAGCGCCGCGGCCGCGCTCAGGGCCCCGACGGCCTTGGCGCGCTCCTCGGGGCCGAAGAAGGTGGGCACGACGGCCAGGGCCAGCGGCGAGACCAGCGCGGCGCCCAGGCCCATGATCACGCGGGCGGTGACGACGAGCGCCGCGGAGTCCACGAGGGTGCCGACGACCGAGCCGACCAGGAAGATCCCCAGGCCCGCCACCAGCATCGCGCGGCGGCCGAACCGGTCGCCGAGCAGACCGGCCGGGAGCATTCCGGCGGCGAAGACGACGGTGTGGACTGTCAATCAGGGTTGATGTGGGAGTCGATGCGGGAAGGGTCAGGCGTGCTGATAGGCGACCAGTGAAATGCCCACGTAGTGGACGACGAAGGCGGCCAGCGTGAGGGAGTGGAACACCTCGTGGAAGCCGAACCAGCGCGGTGACGGGTTGGGGCGCTTGGTGCCGTAGACCACCGCGCCCACGCTGTAGAGCAGCCCGCCGACGACGATGAGCGTCATCACGGCGATGCCGCCGGTGCGCAGGAAGTCGGGCAGGAAGAAGACCGCCGCCCAGCCCAGGGCGATATAGCAGGGGGTGTAGAGCCAGCGCGGGGCGCCGACCCAGAAGACCCGGAAGGCGATCCCGGCGAGCGCCCCCGCCCACACCAGCCACAGCATCAGCTGCTGCTTGCTCTGGGGCAGAAGCAGCAGCGTGAAGGGCGTATAGGTGCCCGCGATGATCAGGAAGATGTTGGCGTGGTCCAGCCGGCGCAGCACGGCCGCGGCGCGCGGGCCCCAGTCGCCCCGGTGGTAGAGGGCGCTCACGCCGAACAGCGCGCAGGCGGTGAGGGTGTAGATACCGCAGGCCATGCGTCCGCGCGGGCTGTCCGCCAGGGCGGTGAGGATCACGCCGCCGACGAGCGCGGCGGGGAACATGCCGGCGTGCAGCCACCCTCGCAGCCGTGGCTTGACCGGAACCGGCGGAGCTGCTGGGGGCCCTGGCGCGGTGTCGACCGGAGCGGCAGCGGCGGGGTCGGGCGCGGCGGCATTCATGGCGCACATGCTATCTACGCAACCGTAGGTTACCCCCCTGTTTCGAGTGGTGATGGTCACCCTGCGCCCACTGGACAGAATGCCCGAGCCGTCGGATGATCAAATGAGCGCGGTCGGCACCGGATGAGCTGAGCGTCCGGGTCGCAGCCCCCAAGGGGTAGCTGTCTCCATAACCTCCAGAACCTAATATGCGGGTATGAGTGCACATATCCGCCCAAACCCTCAATCAGTGACGCCGGACCGGCGCGGTCCCGGCGGGATGGAGCGATCGTGGCGCCCAGCAATGTGGCTTCCTCAACCACCGCAGCCCCCACCAGCCACCAGGAGCTGATCTCCTGGGTCGGCGAGATCGCCGAACTCACCCAGCCCGACCGGGTGGTGTGGTGCGACGGCTCGGAGGCGGAGTACGAGCGCCTGTGCGCGGAGCTCGTGGAAAAGGGCACCTTCCAGCGTCTCGACCCGATCAAGCGGCCGAACTCGTACTACGCGGCCTCCGACCCCACGGACGTGGCGCGCGTCGAGGACCGCACCTTCATATGCTCCGAGCGCGAGCAGGACGCGGGCCCGACCAACCACTGGAAACACCCGGACGAGATGCGCCAGATCTTCGCCGGGGAGCAGGGCGTCTTCCGGGGTTCGATGCGCGGCCGGACCATGTACGTGGTGCCCTTCTGCATGGGCCCGCTCGGCTCGCCGCTGTCCGCGATCGGCGTCGAGATCACCGACTCCGCGTACGTCGCCGTCTCCATGCGCACCATGACCCGCATGGGCCAGGACGTCCTCGACGTCCTCGGTGACCAGGGCTTCTTCGTCAAGGCCGTGCACACCCTCGGCGCCCCGCTGGAGCCCGGCCAGGCCGACGTTCCGTGGCCGTGCAACTCCACCAAGTACATCTCCCACTTCCCCGAGGCCCGGGAGATCTGGTCGTACGGCTCCGGCTACGGCGGAAACGCGCTGCTCGGCAAGAAGTGCTACGCCCTGCGCATCGCCTCTGTCATGGCCCGCGACGAGGGCTGGCTCGCCGAGCACATGCTGATCCTCAAGCTCACCCCGCCGCGCGGCGAGGCCAAGTACGTCGCCGCGGCCTTCCCCAGCGCCTGCGGCAAGACCAACCTCGCCATGCTGGAGCCGACCATCCACGGCTGGACGGTCGAGACCATCGGCGACGACATCGCCTGGATGCGCTTCGGCGAGGACGGCCGGCTCTACGCGATCAACCCCGAGGCGGGCTTCTTCGGCGTCGCGCCCGGCACCGGCGAGCACACCAACGCCAACGCCATGAAGACCCTGTGGGGCAACTCGGTCTTCACCAACGTCGCGCTCACCGACGACGGCGACGTGTGGTGGGAGGGCATGACCGAGGATGCGCCCGCGCACCTCACCGACTGGAAGGGCAACGACTGGACGCCCGAGTCCGGCACCCCCGCCGCCCACCCCAACGCCCGCTTCACCGTGCCCGCCGGGCAGTGCCCGATCATCGCGCCCGAGTGGGAGGACCCCAAGGGCGTGCCGATCTCGGCGATCCTCTTCGGCGGCCGCCGGGCCAGCGCGGTGCCGCTGGTCACCGAGTCCTTCGACTGGCAGCACGGCGTCTTCCTCGGCGCCAACGTGGCCAGCGAGAAGACCGCCGCGGCCGAGGGCAAGGTCGGCGAGCTGCGCCGCGACCCGTTCGCCATGCTGCCGTTCTGCGGCTACAACATGGGCGACTACATGGCCCACTGGGTCAAGGTCGGCAAGGACGCCGACCCGGCCAAGCTGCCGAAGATCTACTACGTGAACTGGTTCCGCAAGGACGCCGGCGGCCGGTTCGTGTGGCCGGGCTTCGGTGAGAACAGCCGCGTGCTCAAGTGGATCGTGGACCGCCTCGACGGCAAGGCCGAGGGCGTCGAGACCCCGATCGGCGTGCTGCCGACCCGCGAGGCGCTGGACACCGAAGGCCTGGACATCGCCGACGCCGACCTCGACCTGCTGCTGACCGTCGACAAGGGCGTATGGCGCGAGGAAGCGGCGCTGGTCCCCGACCACCTGCGCACCTTCGGCGACCACACGCCGCAGGAGATGTGGGACGAGCACCGCGCGCTCGTCGAGCGCCTGGGCTGAGCCCGAGGCTGAACCTGAGCTGAGGCTGAGGCTCAGCCACGGCCCGCACCGCGCCGTTCAGGCCGGGGCCCGCACACGACAGTGCGGGCCCCGCCTAATTGTTGCGCCCCCGCTCCTCCAGATACCGCGTATGCGTCTGCTGGCGGCGCGCCTCCGCCTCCCGCAGGGCCGCGGCCATCGCGTCCGCCTCGTCGAACAGCAGCGTCAGCTGCCGCTCCAGATGGCGCTCGGGAGGGTCCGTGCCCGGGGTGAGCCGGGCCCACCAGCGGGTGCGGGCGTAGGTGTCGACGGCCTCGGGGACGTCGTGGCGGATGATCCGCGACAGCGTGTACGTCCCCTCCGGGTCGAGCATCAGCGCCTCGCCCGCCAGCTCCGGGTCGAGCAGCGCCGCCAGCAGCCCGTCCAGCTCGGTGAGGCGGCCGGAGGCCGCGGGCGGCAGCTCGACCTGGCCGAGGTAGTCCCGGAGCCGCGCGAAGTCCTCCCGCAGGGCGTCCAGTTCCCGGGCGGGGTCGGGGAAGTCCGGCGCCGCGGGCCGCTCGGGCGGGGCGATCAGCGCGCCCGCGCCGTACAGCCCCGCCACCACCACCGGCCAGTAGGCGCCCGCGAGGCCGGTGAAGGTGAGGGCCAGGCCCACGATCCCCGCCGCGCCGCCGGCGATGTTCTTGCGGGACTCCAGATAGCGCAGGACCTTATTGGTGACCTTATTGGTAGCCACGGATCTCCTCGAAGGCCTGGTCCAGCGAGCTCTTGGTTGCGTCGAAGAGCCGTCCGCCGGTGAGGGAGGCGATGCCCTCCAGCTCGGCCCGGTCGGAGTCGCCGAAGACGATCGGGAAGACGGGGGTCGTCCGCTGTGCCCCGGGGAGGCGCCGGTAGAAGGCCTCGAAGTCGTCGGCGGACGCTCCGGCCGTGTTCTCCCCGTCCGTCATCAGCACGATCGAGGTGAAGCGGTCGTCCCCGACGGCCGAGGCACGCTGGGCGAGGTGGCGGTATGCCTCCCGCAGGCTGCTGAAGATCGCGGTCTCCCCGTCGGCGGTCAGCGCCTTCGCGTCCGCGCGGATCGCGGCGAGCGCCTTGCCCGGGTCGTCCTTGGGGACCGTGTGCGTACGGACCGCCTTCACCGCGGAGCCGAAGGGCATCAGCGTCACCTCCTCCCGGTCCCGGAACCGCTCCCCGGTGGGTGCGCCGTCCGCGCCGGCCAGCTGGGTGAGCGCCGCCTTCAGCCGGCCGAGCCGGTCGCCCTCCATCGAGCCGGAGGTGTCCAGCACGTACACCGTCCGCGAGGGGCGCCGCAGCTCGTTCTCGTAGGCGGCGAGCAGCCCGTCGGCCACCGACCGGGTGCCGGGGAAGGGCAGTTCGCGCCGCTTGGCGGCGGACAGCGGGGCCGCGGGCCGGACGGAGGTGACGACGGGCCGCCGGAAGGTCCGCTCGGTCAGCGTGCGCTGCGCCTTCGTGGACCGCAGATACTCGGTGAGCGCGCGGACCGAGTCCCGCGCGTCCTGGGGCGCGGAGGCGAGCGCGGTGAGCGGGTAGTCGGCGGTCACGACGCCGTCCTGCGGGCGGATCACCGTCAGGCCGGTGTGGTGGTCGCGGTTCAGGGACAGCAGCACGGACTCGTAGTTGATCAGGGCGTCCACGTCCCCGCGCCGGGTGTACGCCTGGGCCAGCCACCCGGAGGAGCCGGACGTCAGCTTCTGCCCCGCGAAGAACTCCTTGAGCTTCGGCGTGACCTTCCGCACGTCGGCGTCGCGCAGCGCCGACTGGGCGCCGGACAGCCCCGAGGCGATCGAGATGAGCGCCGAGAAGCCGGAGTTGGAGCGCACCGGGTCGGTCATCCCGTACGTCAGCTTCCCGTCGGCCACCGCCTGGTGGATCCGGGCCCAGGTGACCTGGTCCGGGTGCCAGCCCAGCCGCCGCACGACGTCCGCCTTGACGCCGAGGGCGACCGGCGAGGTCATCACCGGCGTCTCCGAGGTGACCTTCTTGGCGGTCTCCGGGCGCAGCCGCAGATAGTCGTTGGACGACAGCCAGATCGCGTCGTACGCCCCGTCCGCCTTCCCGGAGGCCACCTGCTCGACCGCGTCCAGGGTGCCGGACCAGGTGGCCTCGACGGTGACGCCGGTCGCCTCGCGCGCCGCGTCCAGCACCGGCTTCATGTCCGTCAGCTCGCTGCTCGCCAGGATCCGCAGCGTGCCGGGGGCGCGCTTGCCCCCCTCGCCCTCCTTATCCCCTCCGTCTTCCGAGGTGCAGGCGCTCACCGGCAGTACGGCGGCGAGGCCGAGGGCCATGAAGGCGCGCCGGGGCACGCCTTGAGGGAATGGGCTCACTGAAGGCTCCCCTCGGCCGCGCTCGCCGAGCGGGTGCGCTCCAGATACGTGCTCGCCTGCTGTAGCTCGTCCGTCAGGGCCTCCACCGTCGCCGCCATCGACTCGGTCGCCCGCGCCTTGTACGTGTCGATCGCGTCCAGCGTCCGGTAGATCTGCTGGAACGCGCCGCGCAGCGTCTCCACGCCCACCGCCGGGTCGGCCGCGATCCGCTGGATCTCGCCGCTCTGGGTGGCCAGCATCTCCGCGTTGCCCCGGATCAGGTCCTCGGTGGTCCCGCGCAGGGCGTTGACCTGCTCGGTCACCTTGCGCTGGCTCTCCAGCGCGGAGGACAGCATCACCGCGATGCGCAGCGCCGAGACGGTGGTGGTCGCGGCCCGGTCGACGCCCTTGATCAGCTCCTCGTTGTTCCGGCGTACGACATCCATCGCCAGATACCCCTGCGCGCACACCGCGAGCTGCGTCAGCAGGTCCTGGTGCTTCTGCCGTACGGGGAAGAGGACGTCGGCCCGCAGCGCGTCCGCCTGCACCGGGTCGGTGGCCTCGACGGCCGTGATCTGCCGCTCGACCGCCGTGTCCAGGGCGTCGGCCAGCACCGCGTACTCCTGGAGCTTGCCCATGGACTCCCACAGGCGGACGCGCTCGGTGTGCAGGGCGGCGTTGTCGCGGCGCAGCTCGTCCTGGCCGCCGCGCAGCGAGCCGACGATCTTGTTGAGGGTGCCCTGGGCGGAGGCGTACTTGGCGACGTGGTCGCGCAGCTTGTTGCCGCCCGGCAGCTTGGACAGCAGCTTGCGCGCGCCCTTCAGCTGGGTGTCGCGCGGGTCCAGGTCCTCGACGGTGCGGCGCAGTTCGACCAGCGAGGAGGACACCCGGGTCTGCGCGTCGCCGCCGCCCTCGCCCTGCGCGAGGGAGCGCACGGTGCGGTCCAGCATCCGGTTGGACTGCTGGGCGGCGCCGCGCATCTCACCCGTGCCGAGCGCGGTGATCTCGCCGATCCGGGTGGCGAACTCGGGGGAGCGGGCGTCCAGTCCGGCCAGCGTGTTCACGTACTCGGCGGCGCGGCGCTCCATGTCGTCCCGTACGGAGTCCTCGACCGGCACCAGGCCGGCGGCCTTCTCCTTGGGCACCGGGGCGACGGGCTCGGGCGGGGTGAGAACCAGGTCGTCGGTGTTGTCAGTGGCCATGGTGGTCTCCTGTCCCTAGTTCCTGGCTCGTCGCGCGAGGTCCCGCAGCACCTCGGCCTTGGGCACGGGCGCCTGCCGGACCCCGGTCAGCCGCTGGTTGAGATACGCGGTGTGGGACGCGGTGGCGGCGATGAACTCGGACGCCGCGCCCTGCGGCCGGAAGCCGTGCCGCACCGCCAGCTCGCGCAGCTTCTTGTCGCCGCTCAGCAGCTCCCCGAGCTTGCGGCCCTCGGGGGTCAGCGGCACCAGGGTGTGGTCGCTGTTGACCGTGACGTCCGGGTAGAGGACGACCATGTCGCCGACGTCCTGCTTCTGCATCAGCAGCGAGGCGACCTGCGATTCGTAGACCAGGACCAGCGGGTTGGCCGCCCCGCTGATGAAGTCCCGGAACGGGGCGTCGGAGCTGGACTGCTGGGCGCCCTGGACGCTGATGAGCTTCTTCATCAGCGGGGCGGTGCGGGCGAGGCCGTCGTCATCGGCGACGATACGGCCGCCGTTCGCCACGTACGAGGCGGCGGCCAGATACAGCGCGCCCGAGTTGGACTGGGCGGGGTCGGTGCTGGTGATGGACACCACGCCGTTCAGCTCGCTGTACTTCTCCGAGCCCTTGAGCTGCTGCCAGGTGCGGTCCTCCTTGGCGGCCTTGAGGTAGGCGTCCATCTTCAGCCTGCCGGTGTTCTTGCCGGTCAGCGTCGCGAGCCCGTTCCCGGCGAGTACCCCGGCGGCGTTGCGATGCGCGACGACCACCAGCGGCGAGTAGAACGGCCGCAGCGGTGTGCCGTTGACCCCGGCCTTCCGGGCCAGCTCGGCGGCCGGGGACTCGCTGCTCGGGAAGGCGAAGTCGTACCCCTTGAGCGACAGGTTCTCCATCGCCCAGGAGCCGGACGTCTCCGTCTTGACGGTGAATCCCTTGGCTGCGAGGGCCTTCACCACGTCGGGGTCGGCGAAGAACTCGGCCTTCTCCGACCCGATCACCCCGCGCACGGTCGTCGTTGCCGTGCCCTTGTCCTTATCGCGTCCCGCGACGACGGCGACAGCCACACCGCCGATCAGCAGAACCGCCAGGACGATTCCGAATATGCGTCTCACGGCGGCAGCGTGCTCCCGGAAGCCCACATTCCGGGCTTGGTCAGATGACGGGAAGGTGAACTGCTGATCGCAGTCCGAAACAGGAATCGGCCATTCTGGAACGGGAGTTGGTGCCACCCGGCGCCCTTGCGCAGCGGCCGTGGCCAGGGCCGCTGTCGGACCGGTGTGTCACCCTGTGCACCATGACCGGCCACCCGACCGACACCCCGACGGACGACCCGACCGACGACCTGATCGGCACGCAGACCCCGGCGCGCCGCCTCACCGATCCGGACGAGGCGATCGCCGCACTGGAGCGCGCCGTGCCCGGGCTGGCGGCTCACCGTCGGCCGGAGCCTGTTGTGCCCGACTGGGCGGTGCTGGAGGACGGCCTGGGCACCGCACTGCCCGCCGACTACAAGCGCCTCGCCGAGTGGTACCCCACCCTCCTCCTCGGCGACTTCCTCCTCGTCCCCTCCCCCGAGCAGGGACGGGAGCAGTACCTCCTCGCCGGCATCCGCGAGACGCTGACCGAGGACCTTGTGGACTGGTGGGAACACGACATGACAGCCGGTCTGCGCCCCTACCCGGTCCCGGGCGGGCTGCTCCCGTGGGCGGAGTCGAACCAGGGCGACATGTTCCTGTGGACCACCACCGGGGACGACCCCAGGGAGTGGCTGGTCACCGTCGCCTCACACAACGGCGGCTGGTGGCACTACGCGGGCGGCGCCGTCCAGTTCCTCGCCGAGCTGTGCGACGGGACGCTCGAACCCTGGGAGCTGCCTTCAGTCGACCGCGACGTCATCGCGTTGTGAGAGTGCCGTCGAGCCGCTTGCGGAAGCACACACGGGCCTGCCCCAACCCGTCGTAGTCGCTGTGCACGGGCACCCCGTCGACCTCGCGGTCGCCCGCTTCGAGCTCGAACCCCATGGCCCGGTGAAACGCGATGGACCCGGTGTTCCCCGGCGAGGTGATCGCGCGTACCTCCGTCCGGCCCGCCGCGGCGGCCCGCCGGAAGAAGGCCTCGTAGAGCCCGCGGGCCACGCCCTGCCCACGCAGCCGGGGGTCCACCCCCACGAAGTGGATATAGGCCTCACGGTCGTTGTCGCCGGAGTAGAAGCCGACCAGGAACGCCTCGACGGCCCCCGCCTCGTCCTCCCGCACCAGGCTGGTGCCGGAGAAGAACTGCAGAAACAGCTTCGGCAGCAGCAGCGACAACTCCCGGGCCTGCTCGGGCGTGCGGGAGTCACCCCACCATGTCTGCACGCACCTCACGATCGCGGGGTGGTCGGATGTGCGGGCCTGGCGCAGATCTGGCATTCCTGTCTCCTTCGGTAGTTCCGTCCCACTGCCACTCGGCGCGCCGCGGACGGCCGGGAAGCGGGATACGTCCGGTGCACCACAACAGGGTGTCAAACGGGCTGTTGCCCGCCGGGGCACCGGGGAAGAGACGGGTGAGCGCGGCACCGACCGGGCCGTCGGGCGGGGCCCAGGGAAGCCCGAAGGCGCGGGTGATGTCGTAGGTGTGGACAAGTAGTTCGGTGATGCCCATGGCGGCGAACCCGGCGGCGTCGGAGTGCCCCCAGGGGTGCCAGGCGCGCACATGGGTGGCCGTGTCCCGGACGGTGGAGGTGAGAAGGGACGTGGCGATCCGGATCCCCTCCAGACAGGCGGGGACCGGGGCCTCGGGATCGAGCGAGGCGAAGAGCGTGACGTAGCGGTCCTGGGGCCGGGCGATGAGCAGGCCGGCGTAGCCGGTCAGGCCCAGGGCGAGGTGGTCGAGGGTCTCCCGGCAGGTCCAGTCGAGGCCGTGGGCCGGGCGTGACCAGTCCTGGTCGGCGGTGGTGAGGAGAGCAGCCAGGCAGTCGTCGGCGGCGGCCGACAGCAGCTCCGCCCAGGGCGCGGTGGTGGCGAGGGGCATCGGTCCCGGGGCGGGGTCGGGGATGGCCGCGGACGTCGTGGTCACTGGTCCGCCGCCGGCTTCCTCAGGACCTCGATCACACCCGCGAAGCTGTCCGAGCCGTGGCCCGCGGCCCTGGCCCGCTCCATGGTGGACTTCAGCAGTTGGGGCAGGGCGTTGTCGATGCCCCGGGATGCCGCCGCGTGGAGCAGGTGCTCGATGGCCGCGATCTGTACGTCGATGGTCGCGTCGTCGCCCGGATAGCGGCCGGCGTCCACCTGCGGTGCGTAGGTGGTGAGGAAGCCGGTCACGGCGGTCAGCCAGCGGATCGCGACCGGGGTGAAGGCCGTGGCCGGCGTCTTCTCGGCGCCGACCAGCGCGGTGCCGTGCAGCCAGCCGGCCATGGTGGACCACATCAGGCCGAGCAGGGCCGCGTCGTAGAGGGAGGCCAGGCCGGGGTCGTCGGACAGGTGCAGGGGGTCGCCCAGGGCCGCCAGGGTCGGCCGGTGGGCTTCGAAGACGGCGTGCGGACCGCTGTAGAGGAACATCATCTCGGGGCTGCCCACGCCGGGCGGGGTGGTCATGATCGCGCCGTCGAGGTAGTCGGCGCCGTGCGACCGGGCCCACGCGGCCATCTCGTGGGCCTGCTCCGGCGAGCCGGAGGTGAGGTTGACCAGGACCCTCCCCGCGAGGGAGTCGGCGACGGGGTCGAGGACGGTGTGCAGCGCCTCGTAGTCCAGTACGCACGCGAAGATGAGCGGGCTCGCCGCGATCGCCTCCCGGGGCGTCGCGGCCGGGCGGGCTCCCCGGTCGGCCAGCGCCCGGGCCCGGTCCGCCGAGCGGTTCCACACGGTGGTCGGGTGGCCGCGGTCCAGCAGCGCGGCGGCCAGCGCCGAGCCCATCGAGCCCAGTCCGATGACCGTGACGGCCTGGTGGTCAGCGTTCAACTCACAACTCCTTGTACGTCCGCACACAGCGGTTGATCACTCACCTCCCACGCTCGCAGCGCCCGGCGGCCGCGGACAGTGACACCGATGACGGCCATCACCAAATTCCTGCCATACGCTGCGAGGCATGAACGCTGGTTCCGTGGCCGTGGTCGTGACCGAGGAGATCGGGCTCCCCTCCTGGGACCTCTACGAGCTGAGCATCCCCTGCACCGTCTTCGGGAAGGCGCAGTCCGACCTGGCCGACCCCTGGTACGAGCTGATGCTGTGCGGCACGGGAGAGGGTGAGCGACCCAAGGACGCCGACGCCGCCGCCGGCACCGGGTTCGTGCTGCGGACCGGCTACGGCCTCGACGACCTGGTCGGAGCCGACACGGTCATCGTGCCGTCGGTGCCCGACGCCTGTGTCGAAGAGGGCAAACCCCTGCCGGAGGCGCTGATCCTGGCCCTGCGCCGGGCCTACGACGCGGGCGCCCGCATGGTCTCCCTGTGCACCGGCGCCTTCGCGCTCGCCGAGGCCGGGCTGCTCGACGGGCGGCGCGCCACGGCCCATTGGCAGCACACCGCCCAACTCGCCCAGCGCTATCCGAAGGTGCGGGTCGACGACTCGGTGCTGTACGTGGACGACGGCGACGTGCTCACCAGCGCGGGCCTGACCGCCGGGCTCGACCTCTGCCTCCATCTGGTGCGCCGCGACCTCGGCGCCCATGTCGCGAACCAGCTGGCCCGCCGCATGGTGGTGCCCGCCCACCGGCCCGGCGGCCAGGCCCAGTTCATCGACCTGTCCGTGCCCGCGACCGACGACGACGCACTGGCCCCCGTACTGGACTGGGCCCGCTCCCACCTCGACCGGCCTCTGACGGTGCGGGACTTGGCGCTGCGGGCCGCGATGAGCCCCCGTACCTTCTACCGTCGGCTCCAGGAGGCCACGGGGACGACGCCCTTGCAGTGGCTGCTCACCCAGCGCCTCGGGCGGGCCCAGTCCCTACTGGAGTCGACCGACCTCCCCATCGAGAGGATCGGCGAACTCAGCGGCCTGGGCACGGCCAACAACCTCCGCCACCACTTCCTCCGGCACATCGGAGTGTCGCCGAGCGAGTACCGGCGGGCCTTCCCCCGGACCGTTCCCGGGGCCGGGTGACGCGTCTCCTGGCGCGCTCGGCGTCAGGCCGTGTGCTGATACGCCGAGTAGGTCAGATAACCCGCGTCGCCGCCCTGGTAGTACGTGGCCTCGTCGGCGGGGGCGATCGGGAGCCCGGTGCGCAGCCGCTCGACCAGGTCGGGGTTGGCGATGAAGGCGCGGCCGAAGCTGATGAGGTCGGCCCCCAGCCCGAGCCAGTGGTCGGCCTCGGTCCGCCCGGTCTGCTTCGGGCCCATCGGAAGCACCGGGTTCATGATGAGGGTGCCGGGCCACGCACGGCGCAGCCCCACCAACATCTCCTCGTCGGCGGTGGCTTCGAGATGCACGTACGCCACCTCAAGCCGGGCCAGCTCGGTCAGCAGCGCGGTGTAGAGCTCTGGAACATCGGCTTCCGCCACGCCCCAGAACGTCCCGCCCGGGGAGAGACGTATACCGGTCCTGGCCCCGCCGACGGCCTCCACGGTCGCCGACACCGCCTCGACGGCGAACCGGATCCGGCCTGCGACCGAGCCTCCGTAGCGGTCCGTGCGCAGGTTGGCGTTAGAGGAGAGGAACTGCGAGATCAGATAGCCATTGGCGCCGTGCAGCTCGACACCGTCGAAGCCGGCGTCGATGGCGCGGCGGGCGGCCCGGGCGTACGACTGGGCGTGCTCGGGCACCTCAGCGGTCTCCAGGGCGCGCGGCGTCGGCGTGGGCTGGGGCCCGGTCGGGGTGAACACCTCGCCGACGGCGGCGACGGCCGAGGGCCCGACCGGGCGCATACCGGTGGTGTCCGGGTGCGAGACCCGCCCGCCGTGCATGAGCTGGGCGAAGATCCGGCCGCCGCTGGAGTGCACGGCGGCGGTCACCGGGCGCCACGCGGCGACCTGCTCATCGGTGTGCAGTCCCGGTGTACCCGGATTGGACTGCCCGATCAGACTCGGCTGCACGCCTTCGGTCACGATCAGCCCGGCGGTGGCCCGCTGCGCGTAGTACGTCGCCATCGACGGCGTCGCCAGACCGCCGTCGGCGGCCCGGATCCGCGACATCGGGGCCATCACCACCCGGTTGGGCAGCGTCAGGTCGCCGAGCCGGTAGCTGTCGAAAAGGGTCGTCGTCACGTCGGCATTCCTCCGCGATCCGCGGCGCCCGCTTCTCGGGCGCTCGGCGGTTACGCTAAAACCTCACATGGATGTCAGAGGCAAGGCTCTGTGTCGCGGGTCACAGTCGGGAGGACGGCATGCGCATCGGGGAGCTCGCCGCACGAGCCGGGGTCAGCGTCAGATCCCTGCGCTATTACGAGGAGCAGGGGCTGCTCACCAGTACCCGCAGCGCCAGCGGGCAGCGGCATTACACGGATGACGAGGTCGAGCGGGTCACGTTCATCCAGCGGATGTACGCCGCGGGTCTGTCCAGCCGCACCATCGCCGAAGTGCTGCCGTGTGTCGACGCGCCCAGCGAGGAGAATTCCGACGCCGCGCTGGAGCGGATGGCACAGGAGCACGACCGGCTCTCCCGCCACATCGACGAGCTCATCCACACCCGGGACGCACTCGAAGGGCTGATGGCCACGAACCGCGCGCACCGCGAGACCTTGCGGGCAACGGCTGCCTGCTGACCGCGGTCTGCTGATCGCCCCGACCGCGTCCTTAACCTGCGTGCGCGGCGAACGCCGCGTACGCGGGCTCGTCGAAGAGGACGAACCTGACCTCCTCGACGGCTGTGTCCGTGGCCCGCACCGTCTCGACGGCGATGCGAGCTGCGTCCTCCATCGGCCACCGGTAGACGCCGGTGGAGATGGCCGGGAACGCGACAGTGCGGGCGCCGAGTTCGTCCGCGACCCCCAGCGACTCGTGGTAGCAGGAGGCGAGGAGTTCCGAGCGGTCCTCGGTGGCGGACCACACGGGCCCCACGGTGTGGATCACCCACTCGGCGTGCAGCCGCCCCGCCGTCGTGGCCACGGCCCGCCCGGTCGGCAGCCCTTTGCCGTAGTGGGACGCCCGCAGCGCCCGGCACGCCTCCAGGACCTCGGGCCCGCCCCGGCGGTGGATGGCGCCGTCGACGCCTCCGCCGCCGAGGAGGGAGGAGTTCGCGGCGTTGACGATGGCGTCGGCGTGCTGGTCGGTGATGTCGCCGCGGACGAGGGTGATCGTGGTGCTCATGGGCCCATTGTGGAGTGTCGGCGTGGGTCGATCGGTGTGAGCACTCCGAGGCGGTCCTCGATTTCCTGGGCAGCGGCCAGGCACAGGTCCTCCCGGAACGGGCGCCCGACGATCTGCACACCGGACGGCAGCCCATCGGTCAACCCGGTCGGTACGGCCACCCCGGGCACGCCCACGAAACTGGTCACCGAGCACAGGCGCATCCCCGCCCCGACCCGTTGCCGTCCTGCCCTGTCGCGTGACTCCAGCCCCGGCTCGACGGGCGGCTCGGTGAACACCGGCCCCAGCAGCAGCGGGTACTCGTCGAGGAACTCCGCCCAGGACCGGCGGATGTTGAGCCAGGCGCCCATCAGCTTCATGAACTCCTCGGCGGTCGCGGGCGGGGTCTGCTCCATGGTCATCTCGATGTAGCGATCTCCACCTTCGCCGAGCAGTTTTCGCACGGTGGGCCAGGCCGGTGCGAACTCGGTCACGGTGATCCGGTTGTACGCCTCCAGCGCCTCGTCCAACCGCGGAACGTCCGCCACCTCCCGCACGTCGTACCCGGCGTCCCGCAGCGCGTCGGCCGCGGTCGCGACGGCCCCGCGCACCGTGGGGTGGACGCCGTGGCCACCGGGGTCGGCGACGACCGCGACCTTCATCGGCCCCGGCAGCCGCTCACCGTATACGGGTACGGGCACGGCCCGCGGGTCCCGCGGATCGGTCCCGGCCAGCGCCTCGTATGCCAGTCGCAGGTCGGCGACGGTGCGGGCCAGGGGGCCGTCGGTGACCAGCATCTGTGACGCCGGTCCGGGGTCGTCCGGGCCGAGGACGCGGTGGTCGGCGGGGAACCGCCCGGTGGTCGGCTTCAGCCCTGCCACACCGCAGAACGAGGCCGGGATCCGTACTGATCCGCCGGAATCGTTGCCGAGGCCGAGCGCGGCCATGCCGGTGGCGACGGCCACTCCGTCGCCGCCACTGGTGCCCCCCGGGGTCCGGCTCCGGTCCCACGGGTTGACGGTGTCGCCGAACAACTCGCTGCGGGTGTGCATCCCGGCCAGGATCAGAGTGGGTATGTTGCTGTGCCCGATCGGTATCGCTCCCGCCGCACGCAACCGTGCCACCGGGGGCGCGTCGGCCGGCGCCACCAGGTCGCGGAAGCGCGCGGACCCGAGCGTGGTCGGTACACCTTCGACGGCGGTGGTCTCCTTCACGGTGAACGGCACGCCGGCCAGAGGCCCCAACTGCTCGCCCGCGGCCCGCTTTCGGTCCGTCTGCGCCGCGGTCTCCCGGGCGCGCTGGGCCAACAGCTGCGTGACCGCGTTCACCTGCGGGTTGACCTCGGCGATGCGGTCCAGATGGCTGTCGACCAGTTCCACGGCCGAGACGTCTCCGTCGCGAACTGCCGCTGCCTGGGCGGCGGCCGACATCTTCCACAGGGCGTTCTGCACGACCCCTGCCCTTCCCGTTCACGTTGCGATGCGCTTGCATCGGAACCGTAGCCTAGGATCGATGCAAGCGCATCGGAAAAGAAGGCGAAGGAGACGACCGGGCATGCCAAGGCAGGTGGACCACGAAGGCCGACGCCGCCGGATCGCCGAGGCCGTCTGCCTCATCGCCGACGAACGCGGGCTGGAGGGCGTGACGCTGCGCGACGTCGCCGCCGTCGCGCAGGTCTCCATGGGGGCTGTGCAGCGCTGCTTCCGCAGCAAGGAGGAGATGCTCCTGTTCGCCGTCGGCTACGTCGGCGAGCGGATCACCGAACGCGTGCGGGCCCGGCTGAGCAGCGGCCCGGCCCAGTCGCCCGCCACCGCCCTGGGCCATGCGGCCACCGAGGTCGCCCTGCTCCGCGAGGAACACCGCGCAGAGGCACGGGTCTGGCTCGCCTTCGTCGCCCAGGCCGCCGTCAGCGAGCCGCTCGCCGACACCCTGAGGACCAGTTACGCGGCTCTCCAGGACCTCTTCGCCCGCCTCATCACGGAGGCGACGGAGGCCACGGTGGCCACCGAGAGTGGCCCCGCCGACGAAGACACCGCGCCGCCCGAGCCACGGCGCGAGGCCCGGGCCCTGCTCGCCCTCGCGGACGGCCTCACCAGCCACGTACTCATCGGCCACCTCACTTCCGAAGAGGCCGATGAGGTCCTGCACACGCACCTGGCCGGTCTCTGGGAACGCCTTGACGCTACGACCGCCGGCCGGGCGAGCTGACGCGCTCCGTGGGGCCGCCGAAGGGCAGGAACGTGGACCGGGTGGCGAGCAGCCAGACGCCGTTCTCCTTGCGGAACGTGTCCTCGTAGTGCCCCACGTTCGCGGGCAGGCGGGGCGGCAGCATGCCGCCGCTGTAGCCGTCGACGCGGTACGTCGCGAAGTACGACGTGGCGGCGGCCGTCGTCGGGGAGTCCACGGTGACCAGGATGTTCGTACACATCCGCCGCGACAGCCGGTCCGCCGGCCGCGACCCGAAGTAGTCCCGCAGCGCCTCACGCCCCTCGATCCGGCGGGCGCCCTGCGGCCATTCCCACACTCCGTC
Source organism: Streptomyces sp. LZ34 (assembly GCF_053890475.1). Classification (NCBI taxonomy): domain Bacteria; kingdom Bacillati; phylum Actinomycetota; class Actinomycetes; order Kitasatosporales; family Streptomycetaceae; genus Streptomyces; species Streptomyces sp. LZ34. Next base: position 5,103,290 of record NZ_CM132680.1, on the reverse strand, counting down.
GGGCGTGAACAGCTCCGCCACGGTGCCGGGGTCTCCGAGGTCGAGACGGCGGAGGAACTCGACGATCAGCCGCTCGCAGGCGCGCTCGGCGAGCAGGTGGGTCAGCGGGTCGAGGGCGTTGGGCTCGGCTGCGGGGCCGGGGTCGGCTTCGGTGGGCATCTCCACTTCTTAGCAGCGGTACGGACCGCGTCACGACGGGTTTTCGGAGGGGCGCGGCTCGACCGCCTGCGACACCGCGGCGAGGAGGGTCTCGACCTCGGTGCCCCAGCGGGAGCTGATGACCAGGTCGCGGGCAGGGTCGACCCACAGCAGGTGGCCGCCGCCGTTGCCGCGGGCGCAGCGGCCGGTTGCCGGGGCGGCCGGCCATACGGTGTGGTGGTCGTTGAGCCACCAGGACAGGCCGTAGTTGGGCTTGCGCCGGCATGGTGTCCACATCTGCTCGATCCAGCGGGCGGAGAGCACCTGCGTTCGGCCCCATTGGCCGCCGCGCAGGCACAGGTGCCCGAGGCGGGCCAGGTCGAGGGCGTTGATCCACAGGCCTCCGCCCCAGTGGGCGCCGCCGGAGACCACGGGCACGCGGGCGCCGTCGAGGTCCGTGAAGGAGTTGGCGTAGCCGTGCCAGGACCAGGACGACGAGGCGCCGATCGGGGTCATGACGCGGTCCCGCAGGACGTCCGGCAGTGCCCGGCGGAACAGGGCGGTGAGCGCCAGGGCGGCGAGGTTCACGCGGACGTCGTTGTACGCCCAGCCCTCACCGGGCGGCCCGCCGGGCGACTCGGTGCCCTCCCGCGTGCTCTGCGCGTCGACTGATGTCGGCTTGGACCACAGCTCGCCCTCCCACTGGCTCGTCTGGTCCAGCAGATGGCGCCAGGTGATCCCCCGCCCATGGTCGTCGGCGAACTGCGGCAGCCCGACGCGGACCGCGACCGGCTCGTCGAGGACCAGCAATCCGTTGTCGTGGGCGATGCCGGCCACCAGCGCCAGCACGCTTTTCGTCGCGCTGTACGCCATCTCGACGCGCGTCGGATCCCCCCAGGACGCGATGACCCCGCCGCGCCGGACGACGACCCCGCTCGCGCCCTGGCCGTCCAGCAGCGGGCCGATGACCTCCCGGTGGGAGTCGTCGGACACCTGGGCGGCGAGATACGACGCCATGTCCTCGACGCCGGGCACCGGGCGCTCGGCCTGCTGCCGCGCGGCCCGCGCCACGGCCTCCGCGTCCACGCCCTCCCAGGGATCCCCCGAGCCGACGGCCTCGTCCAGGCCCGCAAGTACCTTGTCCATTCCCGCCCTTTGACCTTCCCGTGACCGCCGTGCGCGGTCGACCACTGATGAAAATCCTCTACCCGCGGTTTCCCGGTTCCGGAGCCGTTGATCCCGACAGTTCCGCGAGCATGGGGCGCAGGCGTATGGCGAGTGCCGGATCGGATCGTTCCAGTTCGTCCGTCGCGACGGTGAGAGCCGCGGTCAGAGCGCGGCCCAGCTCCGGTTCTGTGAGTGAGCGGACGAGTGTCGTCTCACGCGGATGGCCCTCGAGCCGGCCGGCAGATCCCAGTGGTGCCGCGCGCCGAGCTCGTCGTAGAGCCACCGCGTCCATCGGTCCAGCGTCGCGGTTCGGCCTTCGCGAGTAACAGGTCTCGGACGCGACTCCGTTCTTCAGGGCTGAACATCACACGGCTCCCTTTCCGACCCTCGGATCGGCCTGGTTCAGGTGCGGGCGATCAGGGCGTACCGCTCATCGCTCACCGGCCCGCCCCACAGCTCGCCGTTGCCGCTGAGGTCGTCGATGCGCAGCTCGGTCACGAGGGGGCGGACGGCGGATGTCAGGTCTTCGGCGGTGATCCCTTGGTGCCAGGGCAGGGTTTCGGCGCCGGCCACGTACGGGGTGCCGCTCTGCCCGGCCTCGCGCCACCGGCCTTCGACCAGGACGAGGGTGCCGCCGGGGCGCAGCCGGGTGGTCCACTGGCGCAGGGCCGCGTGTGGGTCGGGCAGGGTCCACAGCAGGTGTCGGCAGAGCAGCGCGTCGAAGTGGTCGTCGCCGGCGGGTGGTTGGGCGGCGTCCCCGACGAGGAAGGTGCCGGTGAAGCCGGCGGCGGTGAGCTTGGCCTCGGCCTGGGCGACCATGCGGGGCGAGAGGTCCACGCCGGTGACGTGGTGTCCGGCCGCCGCCAGCAGGTGCGCGAGCGAGCCGGTGCCGCAGCCCACATCCAGCACGCGGGCCGGGGCGGGCGGCATCCAGCGGCCCAGGAGGCGGGCCCACGCCTGGCGGGTGTGCTGGGCGCGCAGGCCGTGATCGGGTTCGTTGTCGAAGTCGGCCGCGGCGGCGTCCCAGTAGGCGGTGATGGCAGCAGGATCCGTCATGGCGCGATCGTGTCAGCCCCCACTGACACCGCCCGTGACCGCGGGCGCGGTGCGGCGTCCCCGCCTGACGACGTCACCTGGATCGCCGGACGCTTCGGCGCCCGCCGAAATGTCCGGATCCTAGGCTCCGGGTCATGACCACCGCACCCCTCAGCACCGCAAGAGAAGCCGCCCGCCACAAAGCGATCGAGCCGAGCATTCTGTACTTCGGGACGCCCGTCGTGCTGCTGTCGACGGAAAACCAGGACGGCTCGTTCAACCTAGCCCCGATCTCCTCCGCGTGGGCCCTCGGCCATACGGTGGTGCTAGGTCTGGGCGGTGAAGGCCAGACGGCGCAGAACCTCCGCAGCCGACCCGATCTCGTGATCAATCTGCCCGCCCCGGCCCAGTGGCAGGCGGTGGAGCGCCTGGCGCCGCTGACCGGCCGGAGCCCGGTGCCCTCGACCAAGGCGAAGGGGTGCCGATTCGAGCCGGACAAGTTCGGCGCGGCCGGGCTGCGCGAAGAGCCTTCGCATGTGGTCCGGCCGCCGCGCGTCGCCGAGTGCCCCATCCAGCTGGAGGCCCACGCCGAGCGGGTGCGGCCGGACGTCTCCGGAGGGTTCGTCATCGTCGAGGCCGTCGTGCGGAAGGTCCACGCCGATCCGCGCGTCGTCGTCCCCGGCACGGACTACGTCGATCCCGCCGCCTGGAGCCCGCTCATCTACAACTTCCGTCATTACTTCGGACTGGGCCCGGAACTGGGCCACTCCTACCGCACCGAGACCCCCCGCCGACGGCCAGTGGACTGAGGACATCGCCGGGACCGGTCCCGGCTGTGGTGCGGGACGGTCGGGGAGGTGTCGGGGGTCTGCCTCGGCCGTGGGGCGCGTGTGGCGCATGGTGGGGAAGGTGAGCTTGATGGCGGATCAGGTCCTGGAGCGCATGCCGGGCAGGGTCAAGTTCGTCGTGGTGGGCGTCTGGGCCCAGGCCGTGGCCAACTTCTTCGCCGGGAGTTCGCTGCTGTCCGAAGTGGACAGCCGGCTCGCCCACGGCCAGGAGGTCACGGAGCCCGGTCTGGCGCGGGGCCTCGCGTACTTCTCCATCGCCGTGGCGGTCCTGCCGGCCGTCTCCAGCCTCTTCGCGCAGAAGCGGCTCGGGTGGGTGTGGACCGTGATCGTCATCGTCGAGACGCTGGCCGTGGTGGGCGCGTTGTTCGGGATGTTGTGCGTATGGCTGGGGCTCGCGGGCGTGACCGAGACCGCCATGCTCATCAGCCTTGTTCTCCCCCTTGCGATCGGCGGGGCGCTGATCACCCGCCCGGGGCAGGACTGGTTCAGCCGCTGATGCCGAGCGCCGCCGCGTGGGTCTCCAGGCGCTCGGCCGCCAGGGCGGTGGCGGCCGCGTCGTCGCGGGAGGTGGCGACGACCAGGGCGCGGCCGGCCAGGGTGTGGGCGCGCTGGTGGAGGGCGGTGATGTGGGCCGGGGTGGTGGTGGGCGTGGTGGGGGCGGCGCGGAAGGGGGAGCGGCCGTCGCGGAGGCGGGTGATCTGGTCGGCGAGGCGCTGGGCGGCGGTGTCCAGCGCGGGGGCTGGGGTGAGGGCGCGCAGCTCGTCGGTCACGGTCAGCAGCGCGGTCAGGTGGCCCGCCAGCTGGATGTCCAGCTCCTCCTCGCGGGAGCGGTGGGGGAAGTCGAGCCTGGGCTCGGCCATGGTGTGGACCGACTTGGTGCGGATCGGCTCGTACATGGGTGGCCTCCAAGAGATCTCAGGAGGCCATCCTAACTTAGACTCTGTCTAAAGTTGAGCTCTTGCTAAGGGTGGGATGGATGGGATTCGTCGCGTGATCGAGTCGATCGAGTTGAAGGTGCTGACGCCGGAGGACTGGGCCGTCTGGCGTCAGCTGCGGCTTGCCGCGCTCGCGGACGCGCCGTACGCGTTCGGGTCCCGGCTCGCGGACTGGCAGGGCGACGGCGACTGCGAGGAGCGGTGGCGCGCCCGCCTGGGGATCCCCGGCTCGTACAACATCGTGGCTGTCGTCGACGGGAAGGGGGCCGGGATGGCGAGCGGGGTGCCCGGCCCGTGCGACTGCGTCGTCGAGCTCATCTCGATGTGGGTGAGCGCGGCCGCGCGCGGGCGCGGCGTCGCCGACCGGCTGGTGCGGGCCGTGGAGGGGTGGGGCCTGCGGGCGGGGGCCGGGGTGCTGCGGCTCCACGTCGTGCCGGGCAACGCGCGCGCCGTCGCCTTCTACCGGCGCGGTGGATTGGTGGAGGCCGGGACGGCGGAGGGGGAGCTGGTGATGGAGAAGGCGCTCGGCCGTCAGGGCTGGCTGTAGCCGTCCAGGAACTTTCCGATCCGCGTCACCGCGTCCGCCAGGTCCTTCTTCGCCGGGAGCGTCACGATCCGGAAGTGATCCGGCTCCGGCCAGTTGAAGCCCGTGCCGTGCACGATCATGATCTTCTCGGAGCGCAGCAGGTCCAGGACCATCTGCCGGTCGTCCTTGATCTTGTAGACCGTGGGGTCGAGTCGGGGGAACGCGTACAGCGCGCCCTTCGGTTTGACGCAGGTCACGCCCGGGATCTGGGTCAGCAGGTCGTACGCCGTGTCGCGCTGCTCCAGCAGCCGGCCGCCGGGCAGCACCAGGTCCTTGATGGACTGGCGGCCGCCGAGGGCCGCGGCCACCGCGTGCTGGGCGGGCATGTTGGCGCACAGCCGCATGTTGGCGAGGATGGTCAGGCCCTCGAGATAGCTGGTGGCGTGGGCCTTGGGGCCGCAGACCGCGAGCCAGCCGCTGCGGTAGCCCGCGACGCGGTAGGCCTTGGAGAGCCCGTTGAAGGTCAGGGTGAGCAGGTCGGGGGCGACGGCCGCGGTGGGGGTGTGGGTCGCGCCGTCGTAGAGGATCTTGTCGTAGATCTCGTCGGAGCAGACGACCAGGTTGTGGCGGCGGGCGAGCTCGGTGAGGCCCCGCAGCATCTCCTCGTCGTAGACCGCGCCCGTCGGGTTGTTGGGGTTGATGATGACCAGGGCCTTGGTGCGGTCGGTGACCTTGCGCTCGATGTCGGCGAGGTCGGGCATCCAGTCCGACTGCTCGTCGCAGCGGTAGTGCACGGCGGTGCCGCCGGAGAGCGAGACCGCGGCGGTCCACAGCGGGTAGTCGGGGGAGGGGACCAGGACCTCGTCGCCGTCGTCCAGCAGGCCCTGCATCGCCATCTGGATCAGCTCGGAGACGCCGTTGCCGAGGAACACGTCCTCGACGTCCAGGTCGATGCCCTTGGTCTGGTAGTGCTGCATCACCGCGCGCCGGGCGGACAGCAGCCCCTTGGCGTCGCCGTACCCATGCGCCCCGCCGAGGTTGCGGAGCATGTCCTCCAGGATCTCCGGCGGGCACTCGAAGCCGAAGGTCGCGGGGTTGCCGGTGTTGAGCTTGAGGATGCGGTGACCGGCGGCCTCCAGCCGCATCGCCTCCTCGAGCACCGGACCCCGGATCTCGTAGCAGACGTTGGCGAGCTTCGTGGACTGGATCACCTGCATGTCGGCCACCATACGGCGGTGTAACCAGGACCGCTCGGTGTTCTTCGCCACGTCGACGGTGTAAGGGGGCGTCTCGGGGCGGATGGGACGGCGGCGCGCGCCGGGTAACGAGTCGGTTTCCCGGGTTAATTTCCGCGCTCGGAGGGTTGGCCAGGACGGGACGTGTGGCTATCGTTCACGCACTTCACAGAATCGTTCCGCTGAACGAATAGCGGAGAAGGGTGGCCGGCCCATGTCCGACACCTCACCCCGGCACGCCCCGGGGGCGGCCGGGATACCGCGCCGGTCGCTGCTCGCCGGCGCGGCGGCGAGCGGCGCCGCGCTCGGCGCGTCCTGGCTGCTCAGCGGCTGTTCGGGCGCGGCCTCCGCGTCCCCGGCCGACGCCCTCCCCAGCGCCGGGCCGGCCGGCCGCCCCGACCGCGGCGGCACCCTGCGCATCGCCCGGCCGCCCGCCTCCGACGCCGAGACCCTGGACCCGGCGAGCTCCCTGTCCGCGTACGAATACCTGGGCGCCCTCTACAACCGGCTGGTGCGCATCGGCCCGGGCGGCGCCCTCGCCCCCGACCTCGCCGAGTCCTGGGAACCCGACGACAAAGCCCGCACCTGGACGTTCCGGCTGCGCCGCGGCGTCACCTTCCACGACGGCCGCGCCTTCACCTCCGCCGACGCCGCCTACACCCTGCGCCACATCCTCGACGCCAGGACCGCCTCCCCACAGGCCGGCGTGCTGGCCCCGCTGGTCGACCCCAAGAAGCTCCGCACCCCGGACGCGCACACCCTCGTCGTCCCCCTGAAGACCCCGAACGCCGAGTTCCCCAGCCTGCTCACCCACTACAACTGCTACGTCATCCCCGACGGCAGCGCCGCCTCCATCGGCCGCACCGGCATCGGCACCGGCCCCTTCAAACTGGTCTCCTTCACCGCCGCCGGGCCCGGCCGGATCTCCGCGTACGCGGACCACTGGGCCGGCCGCCCCGTCCTGGACGCGATCGACTTCTACTCCGTCGCCGATATGCAGGCCCGCTCCAACGCCCTGCTCGCCGGCCAGGTCGATCTGCTCTCCCAGACCAACCTGGACTTCGCCACCGCCCGCGTCGTCGCCAGCTCGGCCCGCGCCACCGTCGCCCGGGCGAAGAACGCCCAGTGGTACGTGCTGCCGATGCTCACCACCGAGAAGCTCTTCGCCGACGTACGGGTGCGCCAGGCGATGAAGCTCGCCTACGACCCCGAGCACATCCTGAAGGTCGCCCTCCAGGGCGCGGGCACCGCCGGCTGGGACAACCCCGTGCCGCCCAGCGACCCGGGGCACCTCGCCACCCACCCGGCCCACGACCCCGAAAAGGCCCGCCATCTGCTGAAGCGGGCGGGGCACGAGCGGCTCGCGGTCGACCTCTACACCTCCTCCTACGACCCGATCTTCACGCCCATGGCCCTCGCCTACCAGGAGTCCGCCGCGCGGGCCGGCATCCGGATCCGGGTCAGAACGGCCGCCGCCGACTCGTACTACACCCAGATCTGGATGAAGAAGCCGCTCATGGCCACCTACTGGTACACCGGCCGCCCCATCGACCAGCTCCTCAACCAGGTCTTCCGGGGCGGCTCCTCGTACAACGAGACCGCCTGGGCCGACAAGGACTTCGACGCGCTGCTGGACCGGGCCCGCAGCGAGACCGACGACGGGCGGCGCCGCGAGCTCTACCAGCAGGCGCAGACCGCGGTGGTCGAGCGGGGCGGGGCGATCACCCCGATGTTCGCCGACCGGCTCGTCGGCATCTCCCGCAAGGTGCGCGGCTACGCGGAGCACGGCTTCGAGTTCGACTACCTCGGCATCGGGCTGAAGGGGGCGTGAGGACCGTGCTCTCCTTCGTCGTACGACGTGTCGTGGCCGCGCTCGGCACGCTCCTGCTCTCCTCCGTCCTGGTCTTCCTCGCCGTCCAGTCCCTGCCCGGCGACGTCGCCACCCAGGTGCTCGGCAAGGACGCCACCCCCTCCGCCGTTGCCGCGCTGCGCGAGAAGCTCCACCTCGACCAGCCCGCGTGGGAGCGCTACGCCGAGTGGGTGAAGGGCGCGCTCCACGGCGACTTCGGCACCTCGCTCGTCAACGCCAAGCCGGTGGGCGGCGAGGTCGGCCAGTACCTCAGCAACTCCGCGCTGATCGCCGTCGTCACCATCCTCTTCGCGGTCACCGGCTCGCTCGTGCTGGGCATCGTCGCCGGCCTCTACCGCGACCGCTGGCCCGACCACCTCATCTCCACGGTCAGCCTGATCGGGATGAGCGTCCCCGAGTTCGTGGTGGCCACCGTGCTGGTGCTGCTCTTCTCCATCGCCGTCCCCGTCCTGCCCGCCGTGGTGCTCTACGGGCCCGACGCGAGCGTCGGACAGCTGCTCCCGGCCGTATGGCTGCCCGCCGCCTCGCTCGCGATCGTGATGGCCGCGTACATCGTGCGCATGGCCCGCACCTCGGTCATCGACGTCATGGCCGGCGAGTACGTCACCACCGCCCGGCTCAAGGGCCTGTCCACCTGGCGCGTGGTCACCCGCCACGCCCTGCCCGGCGCGCTGCTGCCCACCCTGCACGTCATCGCCCTCAACGTGGCCTGGCTCGTCGGCGGCGTGGCCGTCGTCGAGAACGTCTTCAACTACCCCGGCATCGGCAAGCTGATGCTCTCCTCCGTGCAGAACCGCGACCTGCCGGTCATCCAGGCCATCGCCCTGATCAGCGCGGTCGTCTACGTCTGCTGCAACCTGGCCGCCGACCTCGGCGCCATGGCCCTCAACCCCAAGCTCAGGACCCGAGGAGGGCGGACCCGATGAGCACCCTGAAGACCCCCGGCGTGGTCGAACCGGGGGGTCCGGTCGCCGGACCGCCCGTACGGCCCGGCTTCGCCGCCCGCACCTGGCGCACCATACGCTCCTCCCGCGCCGCCACCATCGGCCTCGCGATCGTCGCCGTCCATGTCCTGATCGCGCTGCTCGCACCCGTGCTGACCTCGTACGAGCCGACGGTGGGCGACGCCTCGCAGGCCCTCCTCGGCCCCGGCGCCGACCACTGGGCGGGCACCGACCAGTACGGGCGCGATGTGCTGGCCCGGGTGCTGTACGGCGGTCGGTACGCGCTCGGCGTCTCGGTCGCCGCGACCGTGCTGACCCTCGCCCTCGGCACCGTCCTCGGCTGCGCGGCCGCACTGCGCGGCGGCTGGCTGGACGACGCGCTGATGCGGGTGCTGGACGCGGTGCTGTCCATCCCCTCGATCCTCGCCCTGCTGGTCGTCGTCACCGCGCTCGGCACCGGGCCCGCGGTCATCGTGCTCGCCATCGCCGTCGTCTACGTACCGCAGGTCGTACGGGTCGTCCGCGGCGCCGCGCTGGCCGTCGTCCCCGCCGACTACGTCACCGCCGCCCGCGCCCGCGGCGAGCGGACCTGGCCGATCCTGTGGCGCGAGGTGCTGCCCAACATCACCGACGTGGTGTGTGTCGAGTTCGCGATGCGCGCCTCGTGGGTGGTGCTGCTGATCAGCTCCCTGTCCTTCCTCGGCTTCGGCGCCAACCCGCCCACCCCCGACTGGGGGCTGATGGTCGCCGAGAACCGCACCGCCATCACCGTCGTACCGATGGCGAGCCTGGCGCCGATCATCGCCCTGGCCACGCTCGTGATCGGGCTCAACCTCGCGGCCGACGGCCTGTCCAAGGCGTGGGGCGTGGACCGGATCCGGGAGGGCTCCTGATGACCGCCGCCGCAATCGACTCCATCGTCTCCGTTGACGGGCTGTCCGTCGCCTACCGTTCCGCGGGCCGGGACGTCCCCGTCGTCCCCGTCGTCCATGAAGTCGGCTTCGAGCTGTGCCCCGGCCGGACCCTCGCCCTCGTCGGCGAGTCCGGCAGCGGCAAGTCGACCGTCGCCGCGACCCTGCTCGGGCATCTGCGGCACGGCTCGCGGATCACCGCGGGCACGGTGCGGGTCGACGGGAAGGACGTCTTCGCCCTCCCGGCCAGGGAGCTGCGGCGGCTGCGCGGCGGCACGGTCGCCATGGTCGCGCAGAACGCCGGGCACGCCCTGACCCCCTCGATGCGGGTCGGCCGGCAGATCGCGGAGGCCCTGCGCGGCGACGCGGCCGCCGACCCCGCCGCCGTCACCGACCTCCTCGAACAGGTCCGCCTCCCGCGCCCCGCCGAACTCGCCCGCCGCTACCCGCACGAGCTCTCCGGCGGGCAGCAGCAGCGCGTCGCGATCGCCATGGCCATCGCCGCCCGCCCCAAGGTCCTCGTCCTCGACGAACCCACCACCGGCCTCGACGTCATCACCCAGCGCGGCGTCCTGGACCTGCTCGCCGCGCTGCGCGACGAACTCGGCCTCGCCGCCGTCCTGGTCAGCCACGACCTGGGCGTCGTCGCCCACATGGCCGACGAGGTCGCGGTGTTGCGCGCGGGCCGCGTCGTGGAGACCGCGCCCACCCGCCGCCTCTTCGCCGCGCCCGCCGACCCGTACACCCGACGGCTGCTGGCCAGCGTCCCGCGCCTGGACGACGCCGGTCTCGCCCTCGTCGCCGAGGACGGCACCCGCGAGATCCGGCCCCAGGCCCAGGTGCCCGCCGACGCCCCCGAAGCGGTCGCCGTCCGCGACGTCACCATCGACTACGGCGCGAGCCGCGCGGTCCACGGCGTGTCGTTCCGCGTGCGGCGTGGCGAAGTGCTGGCGCTGGTCGGCGAGTCGGGCAGCGGCAAGTCCACGCTGGCGTGGTCGCTTGCGGGGCTGCGGGCGCCCTCGGGGGGAGCGATGACCGCGGCGGGCGACGCCGCCGGCGGATCGCACCCGGACGGCGACCTGGCCCGCCCGGCGCGGCAGCGGCCGCTGTCCCTGCGGCGGAAGGTCCAGCTCGTCTTCCAGAACGCCGACACCTCCCTGAACCCCCGGCGTTCGGTGGGCGACGCGGTACGGCGGCCGCTGCGCTTCTTCGGCACGGCGCCCTCCCGTACGGAGGCCGCCGCCCGCGCCCGGCAGCTCATCGCCGACGTACGCCTGGACCCGGCCCTCGCCGACCGACTGCCCGCGCAGCTCTCGGGCGGCCAGCGGCAGCGGATCGGGATCGCGCGGGCGCTGGCCGGCGAGCCGGACGTACTGATCGCCGACGAGATCACCACCGCCCTCGACGTCTCCGTCCAGGCCGAGGTGCTGCGCCTGCTGGACGACCTGCGGCGCGAACGCGAGCTCGCGTGCCTGTTCATCAGCCACGACCTGGCGGTGGTGCGGGGGATCGCAGACCGGGTGGTGGTGCTGCGGCACGGGGTCGTGGTCGAAGAAGGCCCCACGGAGGCGGTCTTCGCGGCCCCGGGCCACCCGTACACCCGCCGTCTCATGGCCGCCGCCCTGGAGCCCGATCCGGATGCGGCGCCCGTGGTTGAGGCGACCGACGACTGGCAGGACGCCGCGGAACCGGACAACGTCTGGACCGACCTGGGCACCGGCCACCGCATCCGCCGCTGGCGCCCGGCGGCGCCATGACCCCCCGCGATGGCCCTTTCCCTGACGGGTCGCACTCTTCCGCCCCGACGGGCGCAACCATCAATTGAGCAACCCCCATGGCGAGCAACCAGGTCCGCGAGAGCGGCGCCGGTTTAGGCGCAAAGGAGAGACGTGAGGTACCGCGAGCGGTTCGACCGCGAGGTCCAGGCGGAGGACGTCTGGATCCCCACCCGGGACGGCACCCGGCTGCACGCGCGGATCTGGCGACCTGTCGACACCGCCGCCGCCGCGGACCCCGTCCCCGCGCTGCTGGAGTACCTGCCGTACCGCAAGAGCGACTGGACCGCCCCGCGCGACGCGCAGCGCCACCCCTGGTACGCCGGGCACGGCTACGCCTCCGTCCGGGTCGACCTCCGCGGCAGTGGGGACTCCGAAGGCGTGATGCTCGACGAGTACACCGAGACCGAGCTAGCCGACGGGGTCGACGTCGTGGAGTGGCTGGCCGCCCAGCCGTGGTGCACCGGCAAGGTCGGCATGTTCGGCATCTCGTGGGGCGGGTTCAACTCCCTCCAGATCGCCGCCCTGCGCCCGGAGCCGCTGAAGGCGATCGTCACCGTCTGCTCGACCGACGACCGCTACGACAACGACGTCCACTACACCGGCGGCGCCGTCCTCGGCATCGACATGCTCGCCTGGGCCGGGACCATGCTCGCGTTCACGGCCCGCCCGCCGGACCCGGCCACCGTGGGCGCGGACCGGTGGCTGCCCATGTGGCGGGAGCGGCTGGCGGCGCTGGAGCCGTATCTGCACACCTGGCTGGGGCACCAGGAGCGGGACGGCTACTGGCGGCACGGCAGCGTCTGCGAGGACTACGGCGCCATCGACGCGGCGGTCCTCGCGGTCGGCGGCTGGGCCGACCCGTACCGGGACACCGTGCCGCGGCTGGTCGAGCACCTCGACGCGCCCGTACGGGGGCTGATCGGGCCCTGGTCGCACCAGTACCCCGACCGGGGCCTGCCGCCGGGCCCCGCGATCGGCTTCCTCCAGGAGACGCTGCGCTGGTGGGACCACTGGCTCAAGGGCGTGGACACCGGGGTCATGAAGGACCCCGCCCTGCGCTCCTGGATCAACGACCCTGTCCCGCCCGCGACTCACTACGAGACCATGCCCGGCCGCTGGGTCGCCGACGACGCCTGGCCCACCCCGGCCGTCACCTGGGACGAGCGGCCGCTGGGCGGCGACGGGGCGGAGCCGGTGACCGTGCGCTCCCCGCTGCACACCGGCCTCGACGCGGGCCGCTTCTTCCCCTTCGGCAACGCCACCGACCTGCCGCCCGACCAGCGCGAGGAGGACGGCCGCTCGGTCTGCTTCGACTCCGCGCCGCTGACGGCGCGCGTGGAGATCCTGGGCCGCCCGCGCGTCCGGCTGCGCCTGGACAGCGCCACCCCGCGCGCGCATGTCATCGCGCGTATCTGCGATGTCGCCCCCGACGGCTCCTCCACCCTGGTCACCCGCGGCGTGCTCAACCTGCTGTCCCGGCACGGCCGGGACCGGGCGGTGGAGTGGGCGCCGGGGACGTACGAGGACGTGGAGTTCGAACTCAACGCCATCGGCTACGCCTTCCCGCCCGGCCACCGCATCCGCGTCGCCGTCTCCGACCAGTACTGGCCGTGGGTCTGGCCGCACGGCGAGCGCGGCGCGCTGAGCGTGCGCCCTGCGGACAGCGCCGTACTCCTGCCCGTACGCGACCCGGGCGCCGACGCCGGCCGCCCGCCGGTCACCTTCGAGGAGCCGGAGCAGGCCCCGCCGCTCCCGGTGACCACCGAGCCGCCCGCCGGGCCCCGGCCCGAGCGGGTGGTCCGGCACGACGTCGCGACCGGGGAGTGGACCCTGGAGGTGGACCCCAACTACGGGGGCTCCCGCACCTACCCGGACGGTCTGCGCTACGAGGAGAGCGCCCTGGAGACATACCGGATCCGCGGCGGTGACCCGCTGTCGGCCGTGGCAAGCTCCCAGTGGACCATCCGGCTGCGGCGCGGCGACTGGGACGCGATGATTGTGACCAGCACCGAACTCCGAGCGACGGCCACGGAATTCATCATGGACAGCAGCCTCGAAGCACGGGCGAACGGAGAAACTGTGGCCAAGCGCACCTGGCACCACACCACCCCCAGGACCTCGGCATGACGTCGTCCGCGGCCGACCGCACCGGCCGTCCCAAGGCCGCCCGCCGGGCCGTCGCCGCCTCCGAGCGCACCCGGCAGCCCACCGAGGTGCGCCGCCGCCTGATCGTGGAGGCCGCCGTACCGCTCATCATGGAGCGCGGTTCGGCGGCGGTGGGCGTGCGCGATGTGGCGGCCGCGGCGGGGGTCTCGGTCGGCACGGTCACCTACCACTTCGAGAGCGTCCAGGAAGTCCTCTCCGAGGCGATGGTGCTGCACATCGAGCGCTATTACGCGGCGCTCACCGAGGCCGCCGCCCGGGCCACCAGCGGTGCCGAGGGGCTGCGGCTGCTCATCGACGCGCTGTTCACCGACGACACCGACCGCCACTGGCGGATGTGGTTCGACTACTGGCACGCGGGCGACCGCGACCAGACCTTCGCCCGCGGCCAGGCCGAGCGCTACGAGAGCTGGCACGGCGAGATCCGCGCCCTGGTCGAACGGGGCGCTGCCGACGGCGACTTCAGCTGCGCGTACCCCGCCGACTTCGCCGTCCGCTTCGCCGCCCTCGCGGACGGCCTCGCCCTGCAACGGCTGCGCCAGGCCCCGCCGCTGACCACCCAGGCGGCGCGGCGTCACCTCTACCGGCTGGTGGAGGTAGAACTGGAGAAGGGGGCGAAAGGGGCGAAGGGCTGACCGCGAACTCAGCCCGTCCGCGTACGCCGCACCGAGCGCCCCGCCAGGACATCCGTACGCCGCCCGTCCTCGATGACGAAGCGGCCGTCGACGAGCACATGCGGGATCCCGGTGGGGAGGGTGCGCGGGGACTCGAAGGTGGAGCCCGCGGCGACCGTGTCCGGGTCGAAGAGGACGAGGTCGGCGCGGTAGCCCTCGCGGACCAGGCCCCGGTCGGGGAGGCGGAGGCGGGCCGCGGGGCGCGCGGTGAGGTGGGCCACGCACTCCTCCAGGGACAGCACGCCCAACTCGCGTACGTAGCGGCCCAGGTACTGGGGGAAGGTTCCGTACGCGCGGGGGTGCGGCTTGGCGCCCTGCAAGATGCCGTCGCTGCCGCCCGTGTGGACCGGGTGCTTCATGATCGCCTGGACGTTCTCCTCGTGCCCGACGTGCTGAAGGATCGTCGAGCCGAGCCGGTCCGCCAGTAGCAGCCGGCGCGCGGTGTCCCACGGCGCCTCGCCGCGGTCGCGCGCCGACTGGGCGACCGTCTTGCCGACGTACGCCGCCAGGGCCGGGTCGCTGACCCCCGAGATCTCGATGGTGTCCCACTCGATGGGCACGCCATGACACCCGTCGGCCCCCTCCTCCTCCAGGACCTGCCGGATGCGCTCCGCGCTCGCCTCGTCCCGGAGCCGGTCGAGGGTGGCTCGCGGGCCGCCCTCGGCGGCCCAGCTCGGCAGCATCGCGGCGAGCGTGGTGCAGCCAGGGAGGTAGGGGTAGGTGTCCAGGGTGATGTCGGCGCCCTCGGCGAGGGCCCGGTCCAGCAGCGCGAGCAGTTCGGGGGCGCGGCCCTTGTTCACGCCGAAGTTCATGGTCGCGTGCGCGAGGTGCAGCGCGCAGCCCGCCTCGCGGGTGAGGGCCACCATCTCCTCGTACGCCCGCAGGGCGCCCGCGCCGTACGAGCGGTGGTGCGGGCAGTAGTAGCCGCCGTACGCCGCGACGACGCGGCACAGCTCGGTGAGCTCGGCGTCGGACGCGTACATCCCGGGCGTGTACGTGAGCCCGGACGACAGCCCGACCGCCCCCTGCTCCAGCCCCTCCGCGACCAGCCGCTTCATCCGCTCGACCTCGTCCGGGGCGGCGTCCCGGTCCGCCCAGCCGACCGCGAGCATGCGGACGGTGCCCTGGGGGATCAGGTACGCGGCGTTGACCGCGATGCCCTGGCCGTCGAAGCCGTGGTCGAGGCGGTCCAGGAACCCGCCGACGGTGCGCCAGCTGAAGTCGATGTCGGAGCCGTCGCCGTTCCAGCCGGTGATGGCCGTGCGGACCTCGGCGAGGGTGCGGTCGTCGACGGGCGCGTACGACAGGCCGTCCTGGCCGATCACCTCCAAGGTCACGCCCTGCGCGGCCTTGGCGGAGTGGTCCGGGTCGCGCAGCAGCGCGAGGTCGCTGTGCGCGTGCATGTCGATGAACCCGGGCGCCAGCACGAGCCCGCCCGCCTCCAAGACCCGCCGCCCCGCAGGGCGCGGCCCGGCGCCCTCCGGCACGATCTGGGTGATCCGTCCGCCGTCGACGGCGACGTCCGCCCGGAAACGGGCGCCGCCGCTGCCGTCGGCGACTTGCGCGTCACGGATGACCAGGTCCATGTCGGTGCGTCTCCCTCTGCGTGTCGGTCCGCGCGTTGCGCGCGCTGTGTCCCCCACCCGCCCGCCCGTTGGTTGGGGGAAGCCCCCAAGCCCCCGCGCCGCGGGCCGCCGGCCCCCCGGCGAGGGCTTCGCCCCGCCGGGCCCGGGGGTGTGGGGCGGGCTTCGCCATCCTGGGGCGGGCCGGAGCCCGGCCCAGGGTCCGGCCTTGCGCCGGGGCGGAGCCCCGCACCCACGGTCCCGCACTGCGGGGCCTGGCGGCCGGGCGGCGGCTCGGCGGGCCCTGGCCTGGCGGCCTCGGGCAGGGCCTTGGCCGTGCGGCTCCGGCGCCGACCTCGCCCCACCGGGGCCCGGGGCGGGGCCCCGGTGGGGGTGTGGGGCGGAGCTCCACAGTGCGGGCGGGCGGGTGGGTGGGTCAGAAGAACGTGCGGATGTAGTCCGTGACCGTGCCGTCCGCCTCGGCCACCGGGATCAGCTGCCACTTGTCGAAGCTCGTGCACGGGTGGGAGAGGCCGAGGCCCACCCAGTCGCCGACCTCCAGGCGCGTGCCCTCCTCGACCGCGAGCCAGGCGTGCTGGTCGGACAGGCCGGTGACGGTGAGGCCGGTGGCGGGGCGCTCGGTGCCGTCCAGGGAGCGGATGAGCTGCGGCTCGGGCAGGTCGAGGTCGTAGGCCGCGTCCCGCTTGCCCGCGTTGAGGAAGGCCTGGCCCGGTTCGGGGCGGGAGACGACCTGGGCCCAGAGGCGGAAGGCGGGGTGCAGGGCGCCCTCGTCGGGGATGCGGTTGAAGGGGGTGATGTGGCGGTAGTGGCCGTCGTCGTGGGAGACGTACGCGCCGGAGCGCAGCAGCTTCAGCACCGGGCCGGACAGCTTCGGCAACTCCCCGAAGACGTCCGCGACCGCGTCGAACCACGCGCTGCCGCCCGCGCTGACCACGATCTCGTCCGCGTCCGCGAACCGGCCCTCCCCGTCGAAGGCGACGGCCAGCGCGGTGAGCCGGCGCAGCCACGCCCGTACCCGCTCGCCGTCCGGCTTCGGCACCTCGCCCTCGTAGCCGGCGACCCCGACGAGGCGGAGGGTGTCGGTGTCGGCCACCGCGTCGGCGACGGCCGTGCAGTCGGCCTCCGTACGGGCGCCGGTGCGGGCGCCGGGGCCCGCGCCGAGTTCGACGACGACGTCGAGGGGGCGGCGGGCGCCCGCCGCCCGCAGGGCCGCGTCCATCAGCTCGACGCCGCGCGGGGAGTCGACGTACGCGATGAAGCGGAAGCCGGGGTCGGCGTCCAGCTCGCGGGCGAGCCAGCCGAGTGCGGCGGCGTCCACGATCTCGTTGGCGAGGAAGATCCGCTGGATGCCGAAGGCGCGGTAGAGGCGCACGTGGGTGGGGACGGCGGCGGTGATGCCCCAGGCGCCGTGGGCGAGTTGGCGCTCGAAGAGCTGGGGGGCGAGGGAGGTCTTGCCGTGCGGGGCGAAGGCCAGTCCGTGGGTGGCGGAGTAGCGCTCCATGACGGCGAGGTTGTGCTCCAGGGCCTCGGCGGACAGCACCAGGACGGGGGTGGTGAAGCCGCCGGTGAACAGGGAGCGGCGCTCGGCGGCCAGCTCGCCGACCGTGCGGCCTTCGGCGCTCGGGGGCAGCCCCTTGAAGCGGTGGTCGACGCGCTCGCGGGCGAGGCGCCCGACGGGTGAGGCGGGCGTGTCGGCGGCGTGGTCGGCGTGGTCGGCGGCCATGGAGCCTCCCGTGAAGATCCTTGGTTGCAATATGTGCAACGCTCATTGCGTATGGCGCTTATGGGTGTCTAACATCCCGCCGAGCACCGGGTCAACGGTCCGCGCCAGACCTCAGCCAGCAAGGAGCCACCGCCTCGTGTCTGTAGACCTCCACGCCGACGTCGTCTGCCTCGGCGAGTCGATGGTCACCTTCGTGCCGTCCCGCCCGGGCCGGCTCGCCGATGTGCCGGCGTTCTCGCGGGGGATCGGCGGTGCGGAGTCCAACGTCGCCTGCTCGCTCGCGCGCGTCGGGCACACCGCCCGGTGGATCAGCCGCGTCGGCGCGGACGGCTTTGGAGACCACCTGGTCGCGGAGATCGCCGCCGCGGGCGTGGACGTCTCGTACGTCCGGCGCGACCCGGACCGGCCCACCGGCATCTACTTCCGTACGGCGGGGGAGCGGGCCCTCGGCGAGGAGGCCGAAGGCGAGGAGGGCGAAGGCGAGGAGCCACGCTCCGAGGTCGTCTACTACCGGGCCGGGTCCGCCGCCGCGGCCATGTCCCCGCGCCTGGTGCCCAGGGAACAGACCTGGTCGGGCCGCGTCCTCCACCTCACCGGGATCACCGCGGCGCTCTCCGACGACTGCCGCGCCCTGATGCGGGAGCTGACGACCCGCGCGCCGGGCCGCCCCCTCGTCTCGTTCGACGTCAACTACCGCACGGCGCTGTGGCGCCGCCGGGACAGCGGGCGTCTTCTGGAGCTCGCCCGCGGCTGCGACCTCGTCTTCGTCGGCGAGGACGAGGCCGCGGCCGCCTGGGGGCTGCGCGGCGCGGAGGCGGTCCGGGCGGCCCTGCCCGAGCCGGAGGTGCTGGTGGTGAAGCAGGGGAGCGCGGGCGCCACGGCGTACGCCCGGCGGCCGGACGGCGGCGACACGGTCACCTTCGAACCGGCCCTGGACGTGGAGGTGGTCGCGTCCGTCGGGGCGGGGGACGCCTTCGCCGCCGGGTTTCTGTCGGGCACCCTGCGCGGCCTGCCCGTCGCGGAGCGGCTGCGGCACGGCCACCTCATGGCGGCCGCCGCCCTCACCGTCCCCGGCGACCTGGGCACCCCGCCGTCCCGCGAGCGCGCCGACCGCCTGGTCGCCCTCGACGCCGGCGCGTGGGGCACACTGCGACTCGGCCCCGGCTGGACGGACGCCGGGACCGTACGCGCGGAGGTGCCCCACCCATGAGCCAGACCGTCGACCGAGCGCTGAGCATCCTGCCGCTGCTGGCGGAGGGCCCGGCCAACCTGGAGCAGGTGGCCACGCGGCTCGGCGTGCACAAGACGACCGCGCTGCGGCTGCTGCGCACCCTGCACGAGCACGGCATGGTCTACCGCCAGCAGGACCAGCGCTACCGGCTCGGCGCCCGCCTCTTCGCGCTCGCGCAGCAGGCCGTGGAGAACCTGGACGTGCGCGAGATCGCCCACCCGTATCTCGTCGAGCTCAACGAGCGGTGCGGGCACACCGTCCACCTCGCCGTGTACGAGGAGAACGAGGTCCTCTACATCGACAAGGTGGAGAGCCGCTACCCGGTCCGGATGTACTCGCGGATCGGCAAGCCCGTCGCGATCACCGTCGCCGCGGTCGCCAAGCTGCTGCTGGCCGACCTGCCCGAGGCGGAGCGGCGCGCGGTGGCCGAGCGGCTTCAGTACCCCGCGTACACCCCGCGCTCCACCCCGAACGCCGCCGCCTTCCTCAAGGAGCTGGCGACCGTACGGGAGCAGGGCTGGGCCACCGACCTCGGTGGCCACGAGGAGTCGATCAACTGTGTCGGGGCACCCATCCGGGGGGCGGACGGGCGGGTGGTCGCCGCGTGTTCTGTCTCCGCGCCGAATGTCGTGGTCTCCGCCGACGAACTGCTCGCGCTGCTGCCGCTGGTGCGCCGTACCGCGGACGCGATCAGCCGCGAGTACTCCGGAAGCGCCCCGCCCGACGAGCCGGACCCCAACCACAAGTAACCGACGGACAAGCCAAGGAATCCCATGAGCGAGAAGCTTCAGAAGATCGCGATCACCCCGGAGACCCACACCGCGCCCCCCGCCAAGTTCTCGCACGGCGTCAAGAAGGGCAGCGTCCTCCAGGTCGCCGGGCAGGTCGGCTTCGGCCCGGCGGTCCCGGGCCAGGCGCCCACCCCCGTCGGGCCGACGCTGCGCGAGCAGACCCTCCAGACCCTGCGCAATGTGCAGGCCGTCCTGGAGGCGGGCGGGGCGAGCTGGGAGGACGCGGTGATGGTGCGCGTCTACCTCACCGACACCGCCCACTTCGCCGAATTCAACGAGATCTACAACGAGTTCTTCGCGGACCTGAAGGAGGCCCCGGCGGCCCGTACGACCGTCTACGTCGGCCTTCCCGCCGGGCTGCTCGTCGAGATCGACGCGCTCGCCGTCCTCGGCTGACGGCCCTGTGGTGGGCGGGGCGGCCCCTGCGCCCCGCCCACCACGGTCCCCTCGCGCTCCCCGCCACCGTCGTCGGAAACAGCCTTCTGAACCTCCGCACCCGCACCCGCCCCCATTCCCCCCGCGCACGCGGCCCCCCGCCGCGCGGCGATCCTCCCTACCCGAAAACCGGAGCCCCCTATGCCGCTCACGGCCGCCCCCGCTCCCGAGACCCCACCCCACACCGGTGGTCTCCTCGCGATCATCGACGGCACCGCCGGTCTGCTGACCGTCGCCGCCCTCGGCATCGCTCTGCTCCTCTTCCTCATCATCAAGGCCCGGCTACAGCCCTTCGTGGCGCTGCTGGGCGTGTCCATCGCGGTGGGCCTGGCCGCCGGCCTTTCGGTCACCGAACTCTTCGGCACGGTCCAGAGGTCCGACGCCGTCTCGCTCATCGAGTCCGGCATGGGCGGCATCCTCGGCCACATAGCCATCATCATCGGCCTGGGCACCATGCTCGGCGCGATCCTCGAAGTCTCCGGCGGCGCCGAGGCGCTGAGCTCCCGGCTGCTCGGCCTCTTCGGCGAGAAGCGCGCGCCGCTCGCGATGGGCCTGACCGGACTGATCTTCGGCATACCCGTCTTCTTCGACGTCGGCATCTTCGTGCTCGCGCCGATCGTCTACGCGGCCGCCAAGCGCAGCGGCAAGTCGATCGTGCTGTACGCGATGCCGCTGCTGGCCGGCCTGTCCATGACCCACGCCTTCCTGCCCCCGCACCCCGGCCCGGTGGCCGCGGCCGGGCTGCTCCACGTGGACCTGGGCTGGGTCATCCTGATGGGCATCCTCGTCGGTGTCCCCTCCGTGCTCGCCGCCTGGGCGTACGCCGCGTGGATCGGCAACCGGCTCTTCGTCCCCGTGCCGCAGGACATGGTCGAGGCGGCCGAGGAGGCCAAGGAGGCCGTCGCCGCCGAGCAGCGCGCCGCGGGCACCACGCCTGCGGAGCGGCCGGTTCCGGTCTCCACCGTTCTCGCGATCATCGGCACCCCGCTGGTCCTCATCCTCTGCGCGACCTTCTCCTCCATCGCGCTGGACCCCAGCACCGGCCGCTCGGTGATCGAGTTCTTCGGCCACCCCTTCGTGGCGCTGACCATCGCCCTGCTGCTGGCCTACTACCTGCTGGGCATCCGGCGCGGCTGGTCCCGCAAGTCCCTGGAGACCGTGTCGACCGCCTCCCTCAAGCCGATCGGCAACATCCTGCTCGTCGTGGGCGCGGGCGGCGTCTTCGGCGCGGTGCTCAAGGGCAGCGGCGTGGCCCAGGCGCTCGCCGACGCCTTCGACAGCGCGGGCCTGCCGGTCATCCTGCTGGCCTGGCTGATCTCGGTGGTGCTGCGCGTCGCGCAGGGCTCGGCGACGGTCGCGATCGTCACCACCGCGGGGATCGTCTCCCCGATGCTGACCGAGGGCCACTACTCGCAGGCCCACCTGGCGCTGGTCATCATGGCCATCTCGGCGGGCTCGATCTTCGCCTCGCACGTCAACGACGGCGGGTTCTGGATGGTCGCGAAGTACTTCGGCATCTCCGAGCGGGACACGCTCAAGTCCTGGACCGTGCTGGAGTCGGTGCTGTCGGTGGCAGGGTTCGTGGTCGCGGGGCTGCTGAGCCTGGTCATCTAGGGCAACGCCGTTTCGGGGGGATGCCCTCGGGCGGCTGGAGGCGTAGACTGCTCCCTTGCCTCAGCGCCCCTCTCTGCCACAGCCGAGAGGGGCGCTCCAGGGCCGGGACATCAGCTGCCTATGGTGCGGCGGCAGTCCAGCTCTGATCGTCGCCTTCATCGCATTCGCTCGTCTGCAGTTGATAGCCGTTCTCCAAAGGGGAGTTGGCGTCTTCCAGGCAGAGACGAGTCTTCATGTTGTGCAGAGTGGCATTGTCGCCGGAGATATCCCATCGCTGATAATCGCCGTCATTGCATCCATACGTGTACACCTCGCCGGATTCGTTGCTGTCCAAGCAGAGATCAGTCGCCACATCACGCAGTTCGAACTCTTCCCCGGAGATATTCCACTTCCCGTCCTCGCTCCCATTGTCGGAGCAGTCGCCCAAGCGTGGACCACCGGAGCCGCTGCCGCTCAAGCAGAGATCAGCCGCCACATTGCGCAGCACGGAACTGTCGCCGGAGATGTTCCACTTCTGGCGGTCGGTGCTATCGCATTCGATCGTGCGCAGCTTGCCGTCGTTGTCGCCGTCCAGGCAGCGATCAGTCGCCGCATTGCGCAGTACAGACTTGTTGGATATGTTCCACTTCTGCTGATCGGTGCGATCGCATGTGGACATGCTCAGCTCACCGGCATCGTCACTGCCCATGCACGTATCGCTTACCGCATCACGCAGGCTGAACGCCTTCCCGGACGCAGTCCATTTCTGGTAACCGCCACCATTGCAATCGAATGCGTAAGCTTCTTCGTCGCCGTTACTGTCCAGACAATGTCCGGTCGCCGCGTTGGTGAATATTTTTACGGTCGAGTCCAATGCTTTTGGGGGTGACGCGGTCTTCGACGGGGGGTTCGCGGGGGAGGTCTTTTCCTGTGAGGTCTCCTGCGACGGGGTTTTCTGCGATGAGGATTTCTGCGAGGTGTGCGGGGAGGCGCCGTCGTTCTTGTCGTCGCCTCGGTTCGGGAGCCAGATGAGGGCGGCGGCGACGGCGACCGCGGCGACGGCGAGCGCTGCAAGGCCTGTTACCAGTCGGCGCCTCCTGGGATTCCCTGGCCGCGCCCCGGATTGCGGGTCGTAGACGGTTCTCGGGGGTATGGGCGGCGAGGAGGGCGTCTGGGCCGACGGCTGAGGTGGCGTGAGTGACGTGGGTGGCGAGGGCTCGGGAAGGTAGGCCGGGGGCAGCCATCCGGCGGTCGGAAGCACCTCGGCGATGCCGAGCTCGGCTCCGGCGTTCCGGCAGAGGGTCACCACCTCGGCGGGCGTGGGCCGCGCCGCGGGGTCCTTCGCCAGGCAGCGGCTGATGACGGGCCGTAACTCGTCCGG
Source organism: Streptomyces sp. LZ34 (assembly GCF_053890475.1). NCBI lineage: Bacteria > Bacillati > Actinomycetota > Actinomycetes > Kitasatosporales > Streptomycetaceae > Streptomyces > Streptomyces sp. LZ34. Next base: position 5,080,329 of record NZ_CM132680.1, on the reverse strand, counting down.
GCAGGCGGTGAGATCCGGCTCCTCGCGATCGATGCGGTAGAGCATGGCCGTGGTCGGCCCCTCCCCGAAGGGGTGGGCGCCGGTGGCGGCGACGTGGGCGGTCAGGCCGAGCGCGAAGACATCGATGGCCGGGGTCACCGGAGCGGCACCCCTGATCTGTTCCGGGGCCATGTACGCAGGGGTGCCGATGCGCATGTCCGTGCCGGTCAGCGGAGTGGCCTCGGTGGCCCGTGCGATCCCGAAGTCGATGACCGCCGGGCCGTCCGGCGCCAGGATGACATTCCCCGGCTTGAGATCCCGGTGGGTGATGTGCAGGGCGTGGATGGCCTCCAGGGCGTGGGCGACGCCCGCGATCAGCCGCAGGGCCGCGATTGTCGGCAGCGGCCCGTGCGTATCCACCGCCGGCGCGAGCGGGAGGCCCGGGACATACTCGGTGGCCAGCCAGGGCAGGGGCCCTCCGGTGTTGCTGTCCACAACGGGCACGATGTACCGGCCCCGCACCTGTCGGCTGGCGCGCACCTCCTGCTCGAACCGCCGCCGGAACTTCGGGTCCGCGGCGAACTCGGGATGCACCATCTTCAGGGCGATCGGCTGCCCGCCCCGTGTGGCGGAGAGGAACACCGTCCCCATTCCTCCTGCCCCCAGCCGCCCTTGGAGCGCGTAACCCGCAATGTCACGCGGATCTCCCGGATTCAGCGGCCGAATTCCCACCACGCGATCTCCTCCACCTCAACACGCTAGGCATTCGAGTGACTACGCACGGCCAGCCAACTGCCGTACGACCAGCCTGACTCGACGTGAATACTCCCAGACTCCGGGGACATGACCGCCGTGCCCACAGTCACGAACTACGCACCGTTGGATGGTGCGTCGAGCAGCCCCCAACGTGACGAAGGCCCCCGGTCAGGGGGCCGCTCGCTTGGCTGGTCGGGTGTTTGGGTGGGTCAGGTGGTGGCCAGGTGGTGGCCAGATGGTGGGGAACTCCGCGCGCGTGACGCCGGGTCAGCTCTGTCCGTTCTCGGTCCACGGACGGAGTTTCTCCGGGTTGCGGATCGCCCAGATGCGAGTGATGCGGCCGCCGGTGACGCTGAACGCCGCCACGGTCACGGTGACGCCGGCGTGCTGGGCGACCAGGCCGGGCTGGCCGTTGACCGTCCGCTCCAGGAGCGTCAGCCCAGGGGCTTTGCCGGCGATGTGGATCAGGTACTGGGCGATGCGCTCGCTGCCCTCGACCGGGCGGAGGACGGCGCCGACCAGTCCGCCGCCGTCGGCGGTCATCGTGGCGTCGGGGTCGAGGAGGTCGACGAGGGCCTCGATGTCCCCGGCCTCCCACGCCTCTTTGAAATGCCGCACCAGACCGGCCTGCCCGGCCGTCGGAACCGCCGGATCCCGCGCGGCGCGAATACGTCGACGGGCCGAGGACGCCAGCTGCCGGCAGGCCGCCGGCGTCCGGCCGACGATCTCGGCGACCTCGGCGAAGGGGTACCGGAAGACGTCGTGCAGGATGAACGCCACGCGTTCGGCCGGCGTCATCGACTCCAGTACGACGAGGAAGGCCATGTTCACCGACTCGTCCAGGGTGACCCGGTCGGCGGGGTCGGCCGGCTCGGCCCTGCCGCCGCCCGACGTCCCGCTGATCCACTCCGTACGGTCGGGCAGCGGCTCGGGTATCCATTCGCCGACGTAGCGCTCGCGCCGGACCCGCGCCGAGCCGAGCAGGTCCAGGCAGATGCGGGTGGCCACCGTCGTCAGCCAGGCGCCGGGCGACTCGATGGCCTCCTGCCGCTGCCGCGACATCGCGTACCAGCGGGCGTAGGTCTCCTGCACGGCGTCCTCGGCCTCGGCCAGCGAACCGAGCAGCCGGTAGGCGAGGTTGATCAGCTGGCGCCGCTCGCCGACGATCGCGCTCAGGCCCGGCTCGGACCGGTCATGCCCTGGCTCGGATGGGGTGCTCATGGTGGCGACCGCTCCCTGGCTCTTCTCGTGGATGTCCGCTCTCGCCACTTCGACGAAACACCGCACCGGACTGTGAGGCCGGCGCTTCGCCTCACATTTCGCGGGCCCACGTCGTCGGTCTACCGGGACACTTCCGAGCCACCGCCGCGAGGCGGAAGAGAGGACCGCGCCATGGTCACACAGAGGGCGGCAGGACATCGCGGTCTCACGTTCCTGCGGGTCGCGATCGCCCTGCAGACCTTGGCCGTCTTCTTCCAGGCGGTCACCGCCGGACTGCTGCTGTCCTCGCACCACGGCGAGGTACTGCACAGCGCCGGAGCGCGTGTGATGTACGGCGCATCGATGTTGTACGTGCTCGCCGCGATCCTGGCGTGGCGGCCGGGCGGCGGGGCGCCCCGCCCCATCCTGTACGCGTCGGGCTTCCTCGTGCTCGCTTCGGTGCAGGTGGTGCTGGGCATCGCGCACATGCCGTCGCTCCATGTCCCCCTGGGCGTCCTGATGTTCGGCCTGAGCGTGCTGGCGCTGGGCCAGGTGCTGTCCGCCCGGTGAGCGGTCAGTCGCAGCAGTCGCAGCCGGGGCGGCAGGCACAGGCGTCCCGCTCGGCGCCGACGGACGGGACCGTCGCGGCGGCCTGGGTCGCACAGCAGCCCTTGCCCTGCCAGGCGTCGCGGCCTTCCTTGACCGCGACGGCGGCGATGACCAGGGCGGCGACCGGGTCGGCCCAGGACCAGCCGAGGGTGGCGTTGAGCGCCAGGCCGACCAGGAGCACGGCGGACAGGTACGTGCACAGGAGCGTCTGCTTGGAGTCGGCGACCACGCTGGCGGAGCCGAGTTCGCGGCCGGCGCGGCGCTGGGCGGCGGACAGAAACGGCATGACCGCGAGGGAGAGCGCGGCGAGCACCATGCCGGGGATGGAGTGTTCGGCCGCACCGGTTCCGGCCAGCGCGCGGACGGCATCGACGGTGACGTAGGCGGCGAGCGCGAAGAACGAGACGGCGATGATCCGCAGGGTGGTCTTCTCGCGGGCCTCGCGTACGTGGTGCTCGGCCGCGGAGAACTGCCAGGCGACCGCGGCGGCCGAGGACACCTCGATGACCGAGTCCAGACCGAAGCCGATCAGCGCGGTGGAGGAGGCGAGGGTGCCGGCGGTGATGGCGACGATCGCCTCGATGACGTTGTAGGTGATGGTCGCGGCCACGAGCAGCCGTATCCGGCGGGCGAGCGCATCGCGGCGGGCGGGGGGCGGGCCGAGAGATATCGCGGTTATCAGCAGCACCCTTTGGTCTCGGCATCGACGCAGGTGCGGTCGGTGGCGACGGCCACCACAGCGGTGCGCAGGTCGTCCAGCGCGTGGCCGAGGCGTTCATCGGCGAGCTCGTAGCGGGTGCGGCGGCCGTCGGGCACGGTGGCGACCAGGCCGCAGTCACGCAGGCACGCCAGGTGGTTCGACAGGCGGGTGCGGGAGATGCCGAGGGCGTCGGCGAGCTCGGCGGGGTAGGCGGGGGCGTCGCGCAGGGCGAGCAGGATGCGGCAGCGGATCGGGTCGGCGAGCGCGCGGCCGAACCGGGCCAGCACCTCGATGTCGGAGGCAACAGTCAGCACCCGAACGATAGTACAGCCGTTCCTGAATTCAGGAAATCATGGACTGACTGCCGAGCCCTACCTGTCGACGGCCCGGCCGAGGGCGGCGTGCGGCGAGGCCCGGCTTGACCTTGACACGGTGACAAGGCCTTCACTGCGGCCAGGAGGTGGTCCCGATGACCAGGCCGAAACAGGGCACGGACACGATTCGAGCGCTCCAGGGGCTGGAGGACAGCCGCTCGTCAGTGCGGCTGCGGGCGGCGCTGGCGGTCGGCACGACCCCTGACCCGCGGTTCATCGACAAGCTCATCGAACGATGCGCGATCGAACCCGAGTTCTCTGTGCGCGAAATGCTCACGTGGGCACTCACCCGCCACTCAGCGTCAACGACGGTCCCAGAACTGCTCAATGAACTCCGCGCGGAGCGTGCGCAGGCACGAAGTCAGGCGTTGCACACGCTGTCCAAGATCGGGGATCGGCAAGCGTGGCCGGCGATCACCCGGGCGCTGCTGTCCGACGCCGACGACGAGGTGGCGCGGAGCGCCTGGCGGGCAGCCGTCGTGCTCGTGCCCGAAGGTGAAGAGCCCGAGTTGGCCGCAGTATTGTCGACACAGCTCGGGCGCGGCGAACGTGAGACGCAGCTGAGCCTCAGCCGGGCGCTGATCGCGCTCGGTGAGGTGGTTCTGCCGACTCTGCGCGCTGCGATGACGCATCCCGCCCCTCGCGTGCGCGCACACGCGATCGCCACGGAACGGCTGTTGCGCGACCCGGATGCCGGATTCGAGTTCGCGATCGAGGAGGCGAAGCGCGTCGTAGCCCTCGGCACGACCGGCCAGGAAGGGTGAGGGGCAGTGTTGATCGGTGATGTGGCACGACGGTCCGGGGTAAGCGCCCGCATGCTCAGACATTACGACGCGCTCGGCCTGGTGCGGCCAACGGAACGTACCGACGCCGGCTATCGGGAGTACTCCGGTGAGGACATCCGGCGGATCTTCCATATCGAGAGCCTGCGCTCATTGGGGCTGTCGCTGCGAGAAGTCGGGCGCGCGCTCGATGATCCCGGCTTTACGCCCGCAGAGCTCGTCGACGACCTCATCCGCCAGACGCGAGAACGCATTGCGGGTGAGACGGAGCTGCTCACGCGACTCCGTCGGATCGGTGCCGCGGAACCCGCCGGTTGGGAGGACGTCCTCCAGATCGTGGCGCTCCTCCAGGCGTTGGGGTCGGAGAGCGCCGGTAAACGCCAGCGCGCGGCCTTGTCCTCGGTTGAAGAGGTTCCGGTGCCGGTGGAGGCACTGGTCGAGGCGGCGCTGAGCGAGACGGACGCGAACGTCGCCGGAGCCCTTCGATGGGCTTTGGCGCAATCGGGCCATGACGGATTGGCGCTGCTGGCGGAGGGCCTCGGCTCACCAGTGGCCGAGGTGCGCAAACGTGCCGTCCAGTCCATCGCTGAGATTCCGAACAGTGAGGCGACCGCCCTGCTGGAGGACGCCCTCGCGAACCCCGACATCGTGGTCCGCAGGTATGCGGCTCTGGCGCTCGGGGCACGTGGGGTAGCCGACGCGGTTCCGACGCTCATCGATATGGTCGTCATGGTCGTCGGGGAGACGAATGACGTCGATGCGGCCGATGCGCTGAGCGCGCTGGCGCGTGATCCCGCGTTGGCGGATCAGATCGCCGCCGGGCTCGTTGCCTGCCTCGCCCACGGCACCGTTGAATCATCCGCACGTCGACGGCTGACACAGGCGCTCGCGGATATCCCGGGGAGCACGGCGTCACGTGCCCTCGAAGACCTGTCACATGACGAAGACCGTGCCGTCGCGCTTACCGCGGCATACATCGTCGGGATGCGCAACGCGCGCTGACAGAACGGCTCAAGGGTGCCGTCCCGGCGGATTCCCCCGCCGGGACGGCGCCCGCGTCGTGCCGTACGGCTCGGCTCAGGCGCAGTACTGCGCTTCCTTGCCGATGGAGCGGTACATGCAGTCCGCGTTCTCCAGGAGCTGGAGCACCGCGTCGCGGTTACGGGAGGTCTCCCGCTCGATCACCTCGTCGGGCGGGTAGAAGCCGCCCGCGCCGCTGGAGCTCGGGTACATCTCGAAGGTGTACGCGAAGACCTTCTGGGTGCCCCACAGCCAGTCGTCGATCGTCCCGTCCGTGATGTACAGCTCGCTCGACTGCTCGGGGGTGTAGCCGTTGCTCGCGGCCATCTTCTTGCCGACCGCGGCGAAGGCGTCGTGGTCGTCCTGCGTCATGCCGGTCGCGGTGTCGTTGTACGTCCAGCCGAACGGCCACAGCACCAGCTCGCTGTAGGTGTGGAAGTCGATGGCGGCCTTGATCTGCTGCTTGCCGCCGACGACGCGGCTGCGCGCGAAGTCCGCGACGACCTTCACCTCGGGGGCGGACTCGGCCTTGGCGCCGCGGTAGGTCTCGGAGCCGGTGGAGCCGGAGGAGCCGCCGCAGCAGCCCCACTTGAAGTCCCAGTTGCGGTTCAGGTCGGTGCCCGCGTTGGAGGAGCCGGAGTTGGGCTGGCGGTTCTTGCGCCAGCTGCGGTAGGAGCCGGTCGCGATGTCGTACTCGCCGCCGTCCGGGTTCACATCCGGGACGATCCAGATCTCACGGCTGTTGACCAGGTTGGTGACCCGGGAGTCGCTGCCGTAGCCCTGGGTGAAATCGCGCACCAGGTAGAGGGCCATCTCGACGGTGAGGTGCTCGCGGGCGTGCTGGTGGGCGGTGAACAGCACCTCGGGCTCGGACTCGTCCGTGGCCACGTTGTCGCTGATCTTGAGCGCGACGATGTCGCGGCCCTCGTACGACTTGCCGATGACCCGCTTGCTCAGGATGCTCGGGTACTTGGCGACCGCGGCGTTGATCTCGGTGTTGGCCTCCGCGTAGTTGTGGTACTTCGCGTCCGCGGAGGGGAAGTCGAAGGGCTGGAGGGCCCGGCCCTCGGTGCGGGCCGGCGGGGTGGCCAGGGGGCTGAGCTCATAGCCGAGCGAGCGCAGCTTACGGGCCTGGGCCGCGTCGGCGGTGACCACCACGGAACGGGCGTCCACCTCGTCGATGGACACTCCGGTGGCGGCGACGGCGCCGCGCTCGGCCGGGGTGGCGGGGCCCGAGATCTCGTACTGCCGCACGCTCTCGTCGGCCGAGGTGTCGGCCGAGGTGTCGGCCGAGGTATCGGCTGTGGCGGCGGCCCTGGGCGCGGAGCCCGGGCCGTCGGCCTGGGCCGCTACGGGCGCCGCGAGGGCGAGGGTCAGCAGGGCGGTGAGGGCGGTGGCCCGTCTGCCGCGGATGCGAAGTCGCATGAATTCTCCTGGGGGGTGTGAGGCGAAGCGACTGCTGCGCCAGTGTTCGGCCATGCGCATGACATGGTCAAGGGTGGGAAATGGTCGAAGCCGAGGGAACATTCGTGCGGCTTCAGGCCGGGCCGCCGCGACGTGACCATCGCGGCGCGGTCCGAAGCCTCGTCATGGGAGGGGAACCACATGCGCAGACCTCTGATCGGCGCGCTGTCCGCGCTGCTGCTGGGCGGCGCGGGCCTCGCGACCGCGGGCGCCGCCCCGGCCGCGGCCGCCCCCGACACGGACCGGGTCAAGGCGGTCGACTTCGCCGGGACCGTGGCGCTGAGCAACTGCTCCGGCTCGGTGGTACGGATGCCGAACTCGGCCGACAGCGACCGGGCGTTCGTGATGTCGAACGGCCACTGCCTGGAGAGCGGTATGCCGGCCGCCGGACAGGTGATCGTCGACAAGGCGTCCACCCGGAGCTTCACCCTGCTCAACAGCTCCGGCAGCGGCGTCGCCACGCTCCGGGCCACCAAGATCGCGTACGCGACGATGACCGACACGGATGTGTCGCTGTACCAGCTGAGCTCGACGTACGCCCAGATCCAGCAGTCGTACGGCATCAAGGCACTGCAACTGTCGGACAGCCACCCGGTCCAGGGCACTGGCATCAATGTGGTCTCCGGCTACTGGAAGAAGATCTACTCCTGCAATATCGACGGGTTTGTCTACCGTCTTAAAGAGGATGAATGGACCTGGAAGGATTCGGTCCGTTACACCTCCGCCTGTAACACGATCGGGGGAACCTCGGGCTCGCCTGTCGTCGACTCCGCCACCGGCAAGGTCGTCGCCATCAACAACACGGGCAACGAGGACGGCGGCCGGTGCACCCTCAACAACCCGTGCGAGGTCGACGCCAACGGGACCGTGACGGTGCGCAAGGGAATCAACTACGCCCAGGAGACCTACGGCATCACCAAGTGCGTCGCCGCGGGCAACAAGATCAACCTGAACCTGGCGGGGTGTGAGCTGCCCAAGCCCTGACCCGCGCACGCGTTCGGCACCCCGGTCCGCCTCGTCGGGATTCCCCGAGGCCGGGCCGGGGGGCTGGCACCAGTGCGTCCCGGGAGCGCCCCGCGCGAGGCTGAGGTCCTGATCACCGATGGGAGAAACGAGGACCTCATGCGCAACACGCCAGGCCGCACCCGATCGAGGCGTACCGGAACGGGTGCCGGGACCGGCACCCGGGCGGCGGCCCTGTGCGCCGCGCTGCTGCTGGCCGGATCCGCCGCCCCGGCCGTGGCCGCCGCTCCCGGAGGGGCGGCGACCGCGGTGGCGTCCGACGAGGCGCGCTCGTCCGGCCGGGGCACCCTGGTCTCCGCCGACTTCCTCTACACGCTGGAGAAACCCGAGGACGTCGCCGCCCTGCTGACCGCCGCCAAGTTCGACGCCGGCACTGTCCGGTACGGCGTCGACGCCTACCGGCTCGTGTACCGCACCGTCGACCCGTACGGTCGGCCCACCACCGCGAGCGGGCTGCTGGTCCTGCCGCGCGGCCGCGAGGGCCGGCTGCGGCCCGTGTCCTTCGCACACGGCACCGGCAGCCACAAGATGGACTCGCCGTCGATGCAGACCGGCGGCTTCCTGCCCGCGCCGCCGATCACCTACGCGTCCGCCGGGTACGCGGGCATCGCCCCCGACTACCTCGGCATGGGTGTTGGCCCGGGACCGCACCCCTGGATGGACGTCCCCTCCGAGACCACCGCGTCCCTGGACCTGCTGCGCGCCGCCCGCGCCTTCGCGCCCCGCACCGGCCGCACCCTGGACCGCGAGGTGGCGGTCACCGGTTTCTCCCAGGGCGCCTCGGCGGCGATGGGGCTGGCCAGGGCCCTGCAGTCGAGTGAGGACCCCTGGTTCCGGCTGGGCGCGCTGGCCCCGGTCAGCGGGGCGTACGACTTCGGCGGCGCGGAGTTGCCCGCGCTGCTCGCCGGTGAGCTCGAACCCAAGTCGAGCGTGCTGTACGCGGCCTACACCCTGGTCGCCTTCAACCGGCTGCACCACCTCTACGACAGCCCGGCCGAGGTGTTCCAGGCGCCGTACGCCGACACCATCGAGGCCCTGTTCGACGGCGCCCACACCGGCCGGCAGCTCATGGAGGGCACCCCGGACACCCTCGACAAGCTGCTCACCGCCCATGGCCGCGACCTGCTCGCCCACCCGACCGGCCCCATGGCCGCCGCCCTGCGCACCACCGACGACGTCTGCGACTGGGTGCCCCGCGTGCCGACCCGCCTCTACATGGCGAGCGGCGACGAGCAGGCGACCGTCACCAACACCGCGCACTGCCGGACCGCGTTCGCCCGCCACGGCGTGGCCGCGCCGGTCGTCGACCTGGGCGCCGTCGACTACAACGGCTCCCGCCACCTGGGCTCCAACGTCCGGGCCACCGCGGCCATCGTGCGCTGGCTCGACGAACTGCGGTAGCCCGACGGAGAGACGGCGGGCCGAGGGTCAGGCGGGCGTCAACACTGGGCCTGGTAGTGGCCTGTGGCGGCGCGCCACAGCGCGGAGAACGCGGCTTTCGGCCGGTCGTTGAAATCATGCGCCGGAAGGTCGCCGAGCAGGTCCAGCACGGCGCTGAGGTGCCCACAGTCCGCGGCCTGCTCGATGAGCTCCACGGTCGGCCTCTGGCGTTTGGCACGCGGCGTCTTGAGCAGCTTGGCGTGCGCTTCGGCGAGGGCCACGATGTCCTCCTCGGTCGGCGTCGGCGGCAGGGACCGCCGCGGGGCGCCGTCGGCGATCGCCTGGGCCCGCTCGTAGTCCTCGTCCGGTATGTACCACGAGTCGGAGAGCCACGAGCGGAGCAGATCGGGCCGGCCGAGCTCGACCAGTGCCTTGATCATGCTCGACGGCCGGTCCCCGGGCGGGACGCACGCTTCCAGGAACTCTTCCGCGATGTCGAGCCGGTCGGTGCTCAGCAGACAGAGCAGCCACGGCTCGGAGCGGAAGCTGTTGAGCCGGTCCTCGGAGGACGTCCATATCGACCGGGCCTCGTCCACGCGCCCGCACTCGGTGAGCGCCCAGATGACCGCGAGACGGTTCTCCCATGGGTTGGTCTCCGGCTCGATGGCATCGCGTGCGCGGGCGAACCACGCGTCGGCGGCGGCCTCGTCGCCCAGGGCCTGGTAGGCGCCGGCCACCGAGGAGGCGACGTTCGCGACGTTGTGCTTTCCGAGGGCAGCCTCCGCCCTCGGCTCGGCGAAGGCGAAGACGGCCCGCGCCTGCTCGGTCCGTCCCGCGCGGGCCAGGATCATGGCCACCTGAGCCGAGGCCGCGACGCGCTCGTCCGTACCGGGTATCGCCTCGAGCAGTTCCGCGGCGCCTTCGGGATCCCCCCGCCGCGCCCGGAGCCGGGCCGCGTCAGTCAGGTACTCGTTCACCGCGAAGTTCCAGTTGCTCCCGAGCTCGGAGACGGAATCCTTCACCGCTGTGAACAGGTCATCCATCGTCGCGGTGTTGGGCGGCGGCCACGCCCCGTCTTCCTGGGCCCTGGCGGGTTCCATCCTCTCCACGTACTCCCGGACGAAGTAGCCGAGACCGTCCTTCCCGAGCCGTTCGGCGGCGGTCCGTACGTCCGGTACGACATCGAGCCCGCCCCACCGCACCGGCCAGGCGAAACGCCGGTCGACCGACCAGGTCAGCACCGCCTCCAGGTCTTCCCTGCGGTCCGGAGGCGCGATGACCACACCCTCCTCGAACGCCGCACACCAGGTGTGGTCGTCCAGGGCGAAGTTCACGTTGCGCTGTTCGAGTACGTAGTCGTCCTCCAGGAGCCGGGGGCCCGGTGGTTCACGGAGGAAGGTGAAGTCGCCCAACTCCCCTCCGGTGTCGGGCCGGCGGAAGGTCACACGGGTCGAGTCCACGGAGACCCGCACCCCGCCCGCGCCGCCCTTCCCCACGGCCGCCTCTGGTTCGTCCTCCTCAGCCGCCCAGCCGACCTGCTTGGTGGCCAGGTCGATGACCAGATCCCGCTTGTGCCGGGCGTCGTACGCGTACAGCCGGGCGCCGTCCCGCGACCAACCGACCCCGTCGTCCAGCCACAGCCCGTCTTCCTCGTGCCCGAATTCCTCGGGAAGCGTCTCGGGCAGCAGATAAGGGTGCGAGGGGGGTGCGTAGCCGGGCAACCAGTACAGATGGCCCGCCTCCAGTGGAACGACACAGCCCTTGATCGAACAGGGGGAGCCGGACGAGATGAACGCGCGCCGCCCGTCGGGCGCCAGCGCCCACGTCGGCGGCCGGCTGGCCCCGTTTGTCACCGACGCGCTGGCCAGCGGATAGGTATTGGTGGTGTGGGTCTCGAACGGGTCGAACACCCCAACCTGGTTGGTGTTGTAGGCGAGCCCGACGCGGGTGCTGTCGGCCGACCACTGGATGGCATCGTCGTAATCGGGCCAGCCGACGCCGCCTTCGATGCGCTGGAGCCTGTTGACGCAGCGGCCACTGGCGACCTCCCAGATCTGCAGCGCACCACCGCGGTGGTAGTCGTCGCCGACCCAGCTTCCGGTGGCCAGATAGCGTCCGCACGGGCTGAGGGCGGACGATTCGATCTCTGTGCTATGGCCGTACGGATGCTGGAGCCGCGTGTCGCCGAGCCCGCGAATCCTGTCGGTCGCGAAGCGGTGCGCCTCGGTGACCCCATGCGTGCGCTCGAACTCCAGCAGCCGGGCCCGGAGCGGCGGCAGGTCCCGCTCGGCTGCGAAGGCGGACCAGTCCGCTTCCTGAAGGACCGTGAGCAGTGCGGCCGGGTCGGCGGCCGACGTCAGCGACGCGTGATCCGCGAAGGTCCCTGCCCCATCGGTGGCGGCCTCCTGGTCCGCCGAGGGCTTGGCCGCCCCCTTGAGTACGGCCCGCAACGCCTTCGCGTCATAGACCGGAATGCCGCGTGTGCTCGCCGCTCCGATCTTGCGGCCTGCGACATCATGCGCGGCGAAGACCAGGTCCGTTCTGTCGGACACCGAACTCGACACCCGCGCGCCCAGCGCCTCCAGTCCGGCCTTCGCCGTAGCCTGCGGCAGCTTGTGGAACCGCCCCATCATGACAATAGATTTTCCCCGTAGATCCATGGCCATGACCGTAAGGCCACCCACTGACGACACGGTTCACCCCAACTCCCCGTCCGAGGGGGAACTTTCGGTCCCCCTCGAACGGGCGGAGGCCTACGACAGACCGTGGACGTGCGGCCCGACCGCCTTCGACCAGGCGCTGCCGTTCGCCGCGTCCCAGTTGGTCGACCAGGTCATCGCGCCGCGCAGCCCCGGATACGTCTTCGAGGGCTTGAACGAGCCGCAGCCGGAGCCCTTCGCCAGGCAGTCCAGGGCGGCGTTGACCACCCCCGGCTCCACATACCCGGAGCCCGCACCGCGCGTGGAGGCCGGGACGCCGATGCCGACCTGGGACGGGTCGAGGCCGTTCTCCAGCTGGATGCAGGCCAGGGCGGTGAGGAAGTCGACGGAGCCTTGCGAGTAGACCTTGCCGTCGCAGCCGAGCATGGAGCCGCTGTTGTAGTACTGCATGTTGACCACCGTCAGAAAGTCCTTGATGGCCAGCGCCGTCTTGAAGTACTCGTTCTGCGGCGACTGCATGTCGATGGTCTGCGGCGCCATCGTCACCACGACGTCGCTCTTCTTGTCGTGGATCGCCTTGAGCGCCTTGGTCATGTAGGTGGCGTTGAGCCCGTTCTCCAGGTCGATGTCGACGCCGTCGAAGCCGTACTCGTCCATGAGCTTGGTGACGGAGGAGGCGAAGGCGTTGGCGGACGCGTCGTCGCTGATCGAGACCGTGCCGTTCTGGCCGCCGATGGAGATGATGACGGACTTGCCCGCCGCGTGCTTGGCCTTGATGTCGGCCTTGAACTGGTCGACGCTGTAGCCGCCGAGGCCGGCGGAGTCGAGGTTGAAGGTGACCGCGCCGGGCGTGGTGGTGGCGTCGGCGAAGGCGACGGCGATGATGTCGTAGTCGTCCTGGACGTCGGCCAGCTTCTGGACGGTCGCGCCGTTGTCGAAGTTCTGCCAGTACCCGGTGACCGCGTGCTTGGGGACGGCCGCGGCGCCGACGGGCTCCTCGGCCGCGCCCGCGGTGTTGGCGGCTATCAGTCCGCCGGCAGCGAGGGCCGCCACGGCTATGCCGCCGAGCAGCTTCCGGGGGAGCGTACGTGAATGTGCGCGTGCCACAGGTGCCTCCGAGCGTGGGGGGATGTGGGGGGAGCGGTGCGCCTACGCGTTCAGGGGCCCCTGAGGCATGTGATCCACCGTGGTCCAGACCAATGCACCTGTCAAGTCCCTGACAGAAAGCTCATGGTTGACCTGAAGCAAGGTTGAAGTTTTGGCGTTCATGCCGGAACGATCACCATCTGGCGACAGGAGAATGTGCCCGTGATCCTCGTGACGGGAGCCACCGGAAACATAGGAAGCGCCCTGCTGAAGGAGTTGCGGACGAGCGGTGCCGGGCCGCTGCGCGGTCTCACGCGCGACGCCGCGCGGTCCGCCTTCCCGGCCGGAGCCGAAGCCGTGGAGGGCGATTTCAGCCGGGTCGCCACGTTGAAGCCCGCGCTGGACGGGGTGCGTGCGCTGTTCCTCCCGTCGCGCATGGGCCCGGACGCCGACATCCTCGACGTCGCCCGGCAGGCCGGGGTGGAGCATGTGGTGCTCGTATCGTCCATCACCGTTCAGACCCATCCGCACCTGGGCCCCGCCGAGGAGAATCTCGCTGTCGAGCGGCTGCTCCAGGACAGCGGTATGGCATGGACGATCCTGCGGCCCACGCAGTTCGCCTCGAACGCCTTGTGGTGGGCGGAAGCGATCCGCGAGCGCCAAACGACCTTCTACCGGCTCAGCGCCCGTAACCGCGTCTGGCTCGCCCGCCGCAACCTGCCTCGCGTCCTGATTCCCTTCAATCTCGTGACCTGGGTCCTCCTGACCTTGTGGCGCGTCCGTGACCGGGCTGCGCTGCGCGTCTCTCTCACTGGTTTCAAGGAGGGTCTGCGCGGCGGGCACGGCTCACGGTCGCCGATGAGCTGGCATACGGTGGCCCGGCTGGCCCGAGCCGGCAGAGCGCCAATCCTCTGAGCAGCGGCGCCGTCAGCAAGGTGCTGCTGACGGCGACCGTGTTGCTTTCATCGTGCTGCGCGTCCAGCTGATGCGCGATCTGCCGTGGTGATGGCTCGGCGCGCTACGGCAGCCCGTGGACCTTCGGCCCGACCGCGCCGGACCAGGCGTTGCCCGCCAGCGCGTCCCAGTTGGTCGACCAGGTCATGGCGCCGCGCAGGGCCGGGTAGGTCTTCGCGGGCTTGAACGAGCCGCAGCCCGTGCCCCGGGCCAGGCAGTCCAGGGCGTTGTTCACGATCGTCGGGGAGACATAGCCGCTGCCCGCGCCGCGCGTGGAGGCGGGCAGGCCGAGGCCGACCTGGGACGGGTTGAGGCCGCCCTCCAGCTGGATGCAGGCCAGGGCGGTGAGGAAGTCGACGGAGCCCTGGGAGTACACCTTGCCGTCGCAGCCCAGCATCGAGCCGCTGTTGTAGTACTGCATGTTGACGACGGTGAGGATGTCCTTGATGTTGAGCGCCGTCTGGAAGTAGGCGTTGGACGTCGACTGCATGTCGATCGTCTGCGGGGCCATGGTGATCACGAGCTTCGAGCTGGCCTTGGCGGAGAGCGAGCGCAGGGCCTGCGTCATGTAGGTGGCGTTGAGACCGTTCTCGAGGTCGATGTCGACGCCGTCGAAGCCGTACTGCTGCATCAGCGCGTAGACGGAGTTGGCGAAGTTGTTCGCGGACGTGGAGTCGTTGACGGAGACCGTGCCGTTCTGGCCGCCGATGGAGATGATGACGGACTTGCCCGCCGCCTGCTTGGCCTTGATGTCGGCCTTGAACTGGTCGACCGTATAGCCGCCGAGCCCGGCCGAGTCAAGGTTGAAGGTGACCGCGCCGGGGGTGCCGGTGGCGTCGGCGAAGGCTACGGCGATGATGTCGTACTGACTCTGGACATCGCTGATCTTCTGGACCGTCGCGCCGTTGTTGAAGTTCTGCCAGTACCCGGTGACCGCGTGCTTGGGGACGGTGCCGCCCCCGCCGCCGCTGCCGGCGGAGGTGGTGCCGGTGACGGACGCGGACCTGGGTGACTCGCCGGCCGCGTTGGTCGCGGTGACCTGGAACTGGTACGAGGTGGACGCGGCGAGCCCGGTCACCGTCGCGGAGGTGCCGCTGACCGCCTGCACCTTGGTGCCGTCGCGGTAGACGTTGTAGCCGGTCGCGCCGCTGGCCGCGGTCCAGGACAGGGCGACGGACGAGGAGGTGACCGCGCCCGTCTTCAGGCCGGTCGGGGCGGCCGGAACGGGGTCGCCGGGGTCGGAGCCGCCGGGGCCGGTGAGGCTGATGTCGTCGGCGTAGTAGGCGGGTTGGCCGTACCAGCCGTGGGTGTAGACGGTGACCGAGGTGGTGTTCGGGCCGGTCTTGAAGGTGGTGGTCAGCTGCTGCCAGCCGGAGGCGGACGGGGTCCAGGTCGACACGTCCGTCGTCCCCGTGCCGCTCGCGCCGAGGTAGACGTAACTGCCCTGCACCCAGGCGCCGAGCGTGTACGAGGAGTCGGGCTTGACGCTCACGGTCTGCGCGCACTGGGCGTTGTCCTGCCCGGCCGGGGTCGCCTTGAGCGCCGACGAGCCGCCGTGCGCCGGGCTCGTGACCGTGGTGCCGGAGGCGGAGGAGCAGGTCCAGCCGCTCAGGCCGGACTCGAAGCCGGAGTTCTGTACGAGGTTGGCGTCCGCCGCGCCGGCGGTGCCGCCGCCGAGGCCGACCAGGGCGCTCGCCCCGAGCACGGCCGCCGCGGCGGCGGAGAGGAATCGGGTGAGTCCGCGTCCGGGTCTGCCTCGTCTGCCTCGTCTGCCTGGTCTCTCGGGGGATATCGCAGCACGGTCCACGACTGCCTCCATGGGGGAGAGTTGAAAGGAGGAGCTCTGGGGACGGTGGCCACCGTATGACCGTTTCAAAATGGTCCAGACCAATAGTCTTGTCAAGAGGGTGGGCATGGGCCCGTAACCCAGGGGAACTGTTCTCTCACGCGGCTTTCGTGGATAAAGTGCTGATGCACCAGGACAGCAGCAACGACCTGCGGCCGCCGCTCTCCCCGGCGCCGACGTGAGACGGGGTAGCCGACGTGCCCACCGCGATAGCAGTCACCAGCCGTGAGCTGGTGCTTCCGCCGCCCGACGGCCAGACCCCGTCGGCCGTCGTGCTGATGTCGCCCGACGTCGAACCGCTGGACGACGCGCTCGCCGAGACCGCCGCCCTGCTCGACCAGCAGGGCTATCTCATCGTGCTCTACCCCGCGGCCACCCCCGCGCCCTTCGTCCGCCGGCTGCACACCGTGCGGTCGGTCCTGGAGAGCGACCGCATCGCGCTGCTGCCCCTCGAACTGCCGCCGCTCGCCGTCGCCGTGGTCGCCCGTCAGCTGCGCCAGCTGTCGGTGTGCGACTTCAGCCCCGGCGTGCTCGCCTGCGCCGCTCGCCTGCTGACGCACTACGTCCACGCGGGCGCCCTGCTGGGCTCCGTCGCCAAGCTGGACCGGGTGCCCGTCAGCCTCACCTCGCACGTCAAGTCCTGGGTGCCGGGCGCCCAGTTCGCCGTGCTCGCCCACCCCACCCCGCAGCTGGTCAAGGTGGGCGGCGAGGCCGCGCTGCCCGGGCCCGGGTACGCCACCCACCTCACCGTCGCCCGCGGCAGCCTCAACAGCCATGGCCACGGCCACGCGGGCGGCGACTGGGTGGGCGTCAAGCTCGCCCCCGGATGGGGGGTGCAGGGCGTTCAGGAGGTGCCGCTGCCACACGAGTCGGCCCAGTGGTGGGGCACCCCCAAGCTGATCGAGTTCGCCGCCGCCATCCCGGACCTCTCGGTCCTCTACCAGCTGGTGGCGTCCGTACGGAGGGAGGAGTGCCACTGGTGCGGCTTCGAACTCATCGGAGACCGCTGCGCGTTCTGCTCCGCCCCGGTGCCGCGCGGCGATGACATCCTTGCCCTGACCCAGACCGAGCGACCCGCTCTGACGAGCTGGTAAGTCCCCGAACGAGGTTGTGCGTCCATGAATTCACGCCAGCGCCGCGGAGTCATCCTGCTGCTCCTGTCGGTCCTGTGCGCCGGCGGCGCGTTCGCCGGAGTGCTGTCCGTCATCCGCGACGTGGAGTCGAAGGTCGGTCCCGAGACCACCGCGTACAAGCTCAAGTCGGACGTCCTCGCCTACCAGGCGCTGGACGCCGGCCAGTTCGAGAAGATATCGATGCCCGAGCGCTGGCTGCCGTCCACGGCCGTCACCGACCTCGCCGACGTACGCGGCAAGATCGCCGTCACCCCGCTGCGCAAGGGCTCGCTGCTCCAGGACGACATGATCGTGGACCGCCCGGCGCTCAAGGCGGGGCAGCAGGAGATCGCCATCATGATCGACGCGGCGACCGGCGTCGCGGGCAAGATCAACCCCGGCTCGAAGGTCAACATCTACGCGACCTTCGAGGGCAGGAGCCAGCGCGATGATCCGGTGTCCAAGGTGATCGTCGCGGGCGCGGAGGTCATCGACGTCGGCAAGCTCACCGCGCTGGAGCCGAACCAGGACGACACCCGGCGCCTCGACAAGGCGGTGCCCATCACCTTCGCACTGGACACCAGGGACGCACAGCGCGTGGCGTACGCCGAGTCCTTCGCCTCGCACGTACGCCTCGCCCTCGTCGCCCCCGGCGGCGACGACACCGTCTCCCCCCGCGACCGCACCTATTCCCTTGACAGCGACGACGGCGACAAATGACAAGCGGCACGACGACCCGACCAGCGGCGTGCCGCATGAACATGAGTGAGGCGGTGCCCCGGTGACGATCAGAATCCTTCCGGGCGTTGGCGACCCCGACGCCGCCCGCGCGCTCAGCGGGCTGCTCGGCCAGCTGCCGGGCGTCGAACCGTCCCCGCCGGTGGGCGACTCGACCCGCCTGCTCGACACCCTCGCCGCGCTGGCCGCCGCCTCCCTGGAGGACCTGCCCGAGGTCGTCCTGGTCCATGAGCGCATCGGCCCGGCCCCCGCGCTCGAACTCATCCGCGAGATAGCGCTGCGCTTCCCGGCCGTGGGCGTGGTGCTGGTGACGGCGGACGCCGGGCCGGCCCTCTACTCCGCCGCCATGGACTCCGGCGCCCGCGGCATCGCCGGGCTGCCGCTGTCGTACGACGAGCTGGCCGCCCGCGTCCAGGCCGCCGCCCAGTGGGCCGGCGGCGTACGGCGCCACCTCGGGGGCGGCGGCGAGGCGCTCGCCACCGGGCCCGGCGGAAAGCTGGTCGCCGTCGCGGGCGCCAAGGGCGGGGTCGGCACGACGGTCGCCGCCGTACAGCTCGCGCTGGCCGCGCAGGCGGCGGGGCGCAGGGTCGCGCTCGTCGACATGGACCTCCAGTCCGGCGACATCGCCTCCTACCTCGATGTGCAGTTCCGGCGGTCGATCGCCGACCTGGCCCAGATCAACGACATCACCCCGCGAGTGCTCCAGGAAGCGGTGTTCACCCACCAGACCGGCATCGGACTGCTGCTCGCCCCGGGCGAGGGCGAGCGCGGCGAGGAGGTCACCGACCGCGCCGCCCGGCAGGTCGTCAGCGCGCTGCGCTCCCGCTTCGAGGTGGTGATCGTCGACTGCGGTACGCAGATGACCTCGGCGGGCGCGGCCACCGTCGAACTCGCCGACCTCGCGCTGCTGGTGACCACCCCGGACGTGGTCGCGGTGCGGGCCGCCAAGCGCATGGTCCGGCTCTGGGACCGGTTGCAGGTCCGCAAGGCCGAGGACACGGTCGCCGTCGTCAACCGCCACACCCGCAGCGCGGAGATCCAGCCGCAGCTGATCGAGCGCGCGACGGGCGCCCGGATGGCCCGTACGGTGGTCCCGGCCGGCTTCAAGGAGCTACAGCCGGCCGTCGACTCGGGCCGGATGCAGGACCTGGACGCCAAGTCGGCCGTCAAGCAGGCGCTGTGGGGCCTGGCCGGGGAGCTGGGCCTGCTGGAGGCGCCCGGCGGCGGCGCGGGCCCCAGAGGGGGCGGACCCGGCGGCGGCCACGCGCCTCGCGGGGCGCACCCCGGCCTCGCGGATCACCGCACCCTCCCGGGTATGCGGCGGCGCCGTGCCATAGGAGCGGGTGGCGACGCCTCGGGCGCCGGGGGCGGCGCGGGTGCGGCGGGCGACGGCACGGGCACCGGTCCGGAGTCGCTGCGGGAGGTCCCCTCCACACCCTCCAGACGCTTTCAGCGCAAGCGGGGCGGCGACCGCGGCCAGGTCGCGGTCGAGTTCCTCGGCGTGCTGCCGCTGGTGCTGGTGGTGCTGGCCGTCATCTGGCAGTTCGTACTGCTCGGCTATACGTACTCCCTGGCGGGCAACTCCGCCGACAAGGCCGCCCGAGCGGGCGCCGCGGTGGGCGGCGACGCGGGCGCCTGCCAGGAGGCGGCGCTGAAGGACCTTCCGGGCGCGTGGCAGGAGAGCGCGGAGATCACCTGCGGCCAGGGCGCCGACGGGGTGTGGAAGGCCACGGTGAAGGTCCATGTCCCGGTGCTCTTCCCCGGGGCCGCGGACTTCCCGTGGCCGGTGACGGGGACCGCGGGGGCGGTGGATGAGCAGGCGGAGGGGGTGTGAGGCGATGGCCGGGGCTGAGCCGGTGACCGGGCGCGGGGCCGTGAGCGGGCGCGGGGCGGTGGTTCGCGCGGCGGGTGCCGGGCGCGGGGCGCGCGCCGCGCGCGGTCGGGGTCGCGATCGGGGGTCCGCCTCGATCGAGTTCCTCGGCTTTCTGCCGGTCCTGCTCCTCGTCGCGCTGGCCGCCGTCCAGTTGGGCCTCGCCGCGTACACCGTGCAGCAGGCGGGTACGGCGGCCCGCGCGGCGGCGCGTACGGCCTCGCTCGACGAGGTGCAGACCAGCCCGGCGGCCGCGGGGCTGGCGGCGGTGAGCGGATGGCTGGCGGACGGGGCGGATGTCGGCGTCACCCCGTGCGGGGACGGCCAGACGCGGGCGACCGCGACGGTGGACATTCCGTCGGTGCTTCCCGGCGTGAGCTTCGGGAGCGCGAAGAGGAGCGCGACAATGCCGTGCGACGACGGCTGAGCGACGGCCCGTCAGGGGCCCGGCGGTCGGCGCCCATCACGCGGCGGAGCCGCATACCAGCACAAGGAGGACACCGATGAGCCTGCGGGCACGCATCACCGCGCCCGAGGGGCCCGGTGAGGGGCGGGAGGACGGGCATCTCGTCTCCGTCTACCGCGCCAAGCTGCTCGAAGAGATCGACCTCGCGGAGATGTCCTCGCTCGCCGCCGGCGAGCGGCGCTCGCGCCTGGAGCGCGTCCTCGGGCACATCATCAGCCGTGAGGGCCCGGTCCTGTCCACCGCCGAGCGGTCCCAGCTGATCCGCCGGGTCGTGGACGAGGCCTTGGGCCTCGGGGTGCTCGAACCGCTGCTGGAGGACGCCTCCATCACCGAGATCATGGTCAACGGCCCGGACCAGATCTTCGTGGAGCGCGCGGGCCGGGTCGAGCTGCTCCCCGTGCGCTTCGCGTCCGAGGAGCAGCTGATGCAGACCATCGAGCGGATCGTCTCCACGGTCAACCGCCGGGTGGACGAGTCGAATCCGATGGTCGACGCGCGGCTGCCGTCCGGGGAGCGGGTCAATGTCATCATCCCGCCGCTCGCGCTCACCGGCGCCACGCTCACCATCCGCCGCTTCCCGCGCGCGTACACCCTGCACGAGCTGATCGGCATGGGCACGCTGGACGAGCAGACGCTGTTGCTGCTCGCCGCGCTGGTGCGGGCGAAGTTCAACGTCGTGGTGTCCGGGCCCACCGGCTCCGGGAAGACGACGCTGCTCAACTCCCTGTCCGGGCTGATCCCGGAGGGCGAGCGGATCATCACCGTCGAGGACGCGGCCGAGCTCCAGCTGCAGCAGACGCATGTGATCCGCCTGGAGTCCCGCCCGCCCAACGTCGAGGGCAAGGGCCTGATCACCATCCGCGACCTGGTGCGCAACTCGCTGCGGATGCGCCCCGACCGCATCATCGTCGGCGAGGTGCGCGGCGGCGAGACTCTGGACATGCTGCAGGCCATGTCCACCGGCCACGACGGCTCGCTGGCCACCGTGCACGCCAACAGCGCGGAGGACGCGCTGATGCGGTTGCAGACCCTCGCCTCGATGTCGGATGTGGCCATTCCGTACGAGGCGCTGCGGGACCAGATCAACAGCGCGGTCGACTGCATCGTGCAGCTCGTCCGGCACGCCGACGGCTCGCGGCGGATCAGCGAGGTCGCGCTGCTCGACAGCCATGGCCACGAGGAGTACCGCATCGCGACCGTCTGCCGGTTCGACGCCGAGCCGATGGGCGGGGACCGTATCGTCCACGGGCGGTTCTCCTACTTCCCGCTGCCGGAGCGGGTCGCGGATCGGCTGCGGCTGGCGAGCGAGTCGGTGCCGCCCGCGTTCGGCGTCGCCGCGTTCCCGGCGCAGCTGAGCGTGCGCGGGGCCGCGTACAGCCCGAGTGAGCGGAGGTAGCCGGGCATGGACCAACTGGCGGTGGTGACGGTCGGGGCGACGCTGGTGTGCGGCGCGCTGGGCGTCGCGGGCGTGCATACGTACGCCCGGGGCAAGGCGGCCCAGCAGGCGCTGTTCGACCGGCTCTCCGATACGGGGTCGCTGCCGCTGTCCGGCCGGCCGCGCCGCTTCGTGCGGGTGGACCGGCGGCTGCGCGGCACCTCGCTGGGGCGGAGGCTGGAGCTGCGGCTGGCCTCGACGGGGCTGGAGATCACCCCGGGTGAGTTCTTCGTCTACACGGCGGGGGCGGCGATCGGCCTTTGGGTGGTGGCGGCGTCGCTGCTCGCGGCGTTCTTCGGGCCGATCGCGGCCGTGGTCGCGGTCTGGTCCGCGTTCGCGTTCCTCAACTGGCAGCGGCAGAAGCGGATCGAGAAGTTCATCAATCAGCTGCCCGAGCTGTCGCGGATCCTGGCCAACGCCACGCAGGCCGGTCTGGCGCTGCGTACCGCGCTGGGCATGGCGGCCGACGAGATGGAGGCCCCGGCGGGGGAGGAGCTGGCGAAGGTCGCCGACAAGCTGGCGGTCGGCCACTCGATCGACGAAGCGCTGGGCGAGCTCGCCGAGCGGCTGCCGTCCCGGGAGCTGGTCGTCCTGGTCACCACGCTCGTGCTGTCCAACCGCGCGGGCGGCACCGTCGTCAGCTCGCTGCGCAACCTCACCCAGACGTTGGAGGAGCGCAAGGAGACCCGGCGCGAGGTCCGCACTCAGCTGTCCCAGGTCACGGTCACCGCATATGTGGTGCCGCTGATGGGCGTCGGCACGCTGCTGCTGATGAACCGGATCGCGACGGGCTCCCTGGACCGGATGACCTCGTCCTTCTGGGGCCAGGCCGCGGTGGTGGTGGCCTTCGCGCTGTACGGGATCGGCTTCTTCCTGATCCGCCGTATGTCGAAGATCGACGTCTGAGAGGGGCGGCGGACATGGCGATCGGTGTGCTGCTGGCGCTGGTGGCGGGACTGTCGGTGGCGGGCGTCGCGTACGGCGTCGCGCTCTACCGCAGCGAGGCCAAGCTGCCCAGTGACCTGGCGGTGGCGCTGGAGGTCGGGGCGACGCGTACGACGGCGGTCGGCTCGGCCGTCGACCGTCTCGGCATGCGCTACGCCCCGTTCGTGCTGCGGCTGATGGGCGAGAAGCGGGTCGCCAAGGTCCGGCGCCGGATCGATCTGGCGGGCAACCCGGGCGGGCTGACGGTCGACCGCTATGCTGCGCGGCGCGCGGTGTACGGCATCCTCGGCTTCGGCGGCGCGCTGGTGATGCTGATGAAGGGGCAGCTGCTGCTCGCCCTGGTTCTGGTCGCCTTCGGTCTGTTCTGGATCGAGGTCGGTATCTGGGCGGCGGTACGGGAGCGCCGGCAGGCCATCGAGCGGACGCTGCCCGACTTTCTCGATGTGCTGGCGGTGGTGGTGAGCGCCGGACTGAGCTTCCGGCAGGCGCTGGACCGCGTGGCGGAGAAGTACGAGGGCCCCTGGGCGGATGAACTTCGCATCACGCTTCGGCAAATGGACATGGGGGTGAGCCGCAGACAGGCGTTCGAGGAACTGCGGAAGCGGAACGACTCCGAGCAGGTCGCTCAGTTCGTCACCGCGCTACAGCAGGGCGAGGAACTCGGCGCGCCGATCGTCGAGACGCTGATCGCCATCGCGAATGACATGCGGCGCACCGATGCGCAGAACGCCCGGCGGCGCGCGGCCCGCGCCGTGCCGAAGGCGACCATGGTGGTCACGACCTTTATGGTGCCCGGCACGATGATCCTGCTCATCGCGGGCTTCTTTATCGGCTCGGGCACGGATTTCGGCTCCATCACGGGGGATTGACCGCACTGGAACCGGTGGGAGGAGACCAGCGATGACCGACGGCCCGTATCTCGCACCGCCGGCGCGGCTCGCGTACGGCGCGGCGTCCGCCCATGTCTCCCAGCACATCTCGCCCCCGCATGAGCAACTGCTCTCCTTGGCCGCCGCTGTCTCGAATCCGTCTCCATTCGATGAAGTCCCTTCGCGATTGCAATCGGATATGGGAAAGTCGTCCCCGGAGGACTCCTCGGGGCCGGGAGGGGGTGAATCGCATGGGCCGCGCTAGCCGGAATGTGCGCCGGAATGTCAGCCGGAACGTCATCCGGAACGTCACCCGTAAGGGGGCGACACGGTTCGAACGCCTCGAAATGGGCAGGCAATGGTGCCGTAGGCACTGTTCTCGGGCAGGTGTTTCGGCGTACTTTGCTCGTGTCGCGAGCGGCACCACGGGGGTTGAGTCGCCGGACCGGAACGGTACGGCCACCCATGGAGGGGAACACAATGGGGAAGCGCGTCATGCGGAACGACCGGGGGCAGACCTCGATCGAGTATCTGGGCATCATCGCCGTGGTGGTCGCCATCGTCCTCGTTCTGTCGACGACGGACTTCGGCAGCATGATCGCAAACGCTATCTCCGACAAGATCTCCGAGGTCGTCGGCATCTGACCGGCCCCGTGACCGCTCGCCGCTTCCGCCGCCCCCGCCTGGCCGGGGACGCGGGGCAGGCGTTCCCGATCTATATCACCGCGGTGGCGGGCCTGCTCTTCCTCGCGCTCGCCCTCTTCGCGGTCGGCCAGGCGGGCGCCACCCGCAACGGCGGCCAGACCGCGGCCGACGCGGCGGCGCTCGGCGCGGCCGAGGACTTCCGCGCCCAGTTACGGAAGGACCTGCTGGACGCGATCACCAGCGGCGGGGCCCTGGAGGACCTGGAGGACCTGCTCACCGGCCGGGGCTTCGATCCGCTGCGCGACCCGTGCGACCAGGCACAGTGGTTCGCCGGCGAGAACGACGCGGATGTCACCGACGGAGGGTGCGTTCCGGGCTATCTGCCCATCTCGTTCACCGTCACGGTCAAGACCCGCAAGGCGGTCGGCAAGTCCGTCATCCCCGGTACCGAGACCAAGCACGCGACCGCGCGGGCCAAGGCGGTCGTCGAGCCGCGCTGTACGTACGAGGCGCCGGCTCCGCTGCCCGACCCGACCGGGGACGGCAAGGGCGACGACGGCAAAGGCGACGACGGCAAAGGCGACGACGGCAAAGGCGACGACGGCGAAGGCGACGACGGCGAAGGCGACGACGAGGGGGGCAAGGACGAGGGGGGCAAGGACGAGAAGCCCGTCATCGATCTGGTCTGCGAGGGCAAGGACATCACCATCGACCCCGAGCACCTCGATCTCTTCCCCGACGCCAAGGACCTGTTCTCCGTCCATCTCGCCCACTGACGAGCGCGAACGAAGAATCAACGAAGAGTAAGGGACAGCGAGCGATGAGCATTCGGCACACGACGAAGGCCCGGAGGGGGGCCGCCGTGGGGGCGCTCGCGGCGGCCCTGGCCCTCGCCGTGGCCGGGTGCGGCAGCGACGACGGCAAGAAGCCGGACGACGGCGCGGGCCAGAAGTCCACGGCCGCCAAGGACAGCCGGGCCGGGGACGACGGCAAGGACAGCGAGCCCGCGGTCGACTCGACCAAGACCATCGGCGAGATCAAGGGCCCGAACGGAATCGTGGTCACCCTGCACTCCGCGGTCCGGGACGGCGGCGGGTTCGTCACCGTGAACGGGACGGTGACCAACCGCGGCGATCAGCTCTTCAATGCGGTGGACTGGCGCTCCAAGGAGACCGAGATGAAGTCCCGGTCGTCCGTGTCGGGCGCCTCGCTCGTCGACGAGGCCGGCAAGAAGCGCTATCTGGTGCTGCGGGACACCGACGGGGAGTGCCTGTGTACGACGGGGCTCTCGGGGATCAAGCCGGACGAGAGCCGCCCGCTGTTCGCCCAGTTCCCGGCCCCGCCGTCGGGCGTCACCGAGGTCGACTTCCAGATCCCGACCATGCCGTCGGTCAGCATCGAGCTCACGGGATGAGCCGGCGATGACCACACTCCACGACCGCCGCGCCCGCGACCGCCGCACCCGCGCCCGCCGGAGCTCGCTCCTCGCCGCGCTCGCCTCCACCGCGCTCCTGGTCACCCCGGCCCCGGCGGCCCGCGCCGACAGCGGCCCGGGCGCCCCCGCCGACACCACGCCACCCGTCAAGATCGACGCCAAGGACCCCGATCTGCGGCTGTCCGGGAGCGCGAAGCTGGCTCCCGGCCGGGTGCTGGACATCAAGATGGTCGTCGAGACCGACGACGGCGACGAGCGCCGCGAGGACACCAACGCCAAGGTCAAGTTCGCCCTACAGGCCGAGGTGCTGTTCGGCAAGGACAGCTCCAGGCTCGGCGGTGAGGCCAACGCCCGGATCAGGGCCATCGCCCAGGAGATCGAGAAGCAGAACGCGACCAGCGTCCGCGTCTTCGGCTTCACCGACGACCTCGGCTCCGCGCTGCACGGCCTCAAGCTCTCCAAGGAGCGGGCCAACGCGGTCCAGCGCGCGCTCTCCGCGAACCTGGACTCCGCCGTCCAGTACCAGATCCGCGGCTACGGCGAGCAGTACCCGATCGCGGACAACTCCACGGAGGAGGGGCGCAAGAAGAATCGCCGGGTCGAGGTCAGCTTCGCCCGCGAAGGGTAGGAGCCCCGTTTTCCACCCGGCTCGGGCTGCCCCGAAAAGGAACCGCCGCGGCAGGGGCGATGCCCCGCGCGGCGGTTCGGTGTTGCTGCTGCCGTCAGGTGCGCCTTCCAGCGGTAGCCGGGAGGACCCTCAGGACCCTCAGGACCCTCAAGTCCCTCAGGACTCGATCCAGTTGTGCGCCTGAGCCAGCTCGATCACGCGTCTGCGTACCTGCTTGATCTGGTCGGCGGTCAGCGTGCCGCCCACCTCGACCAGCGCCTCGGTCAGCTCCTGCCGGAACTCGGAGACCGACAGCACATCGCACATGGTGTCGTCGCCCGATTCCGTGGCCGGTCCCGGCGTGTGGGTCCGGACGATGGCCGCCCGCTGGACGACCCGAACTTCGGACGCCTTGGGACCCTTGTCGCCGTACTCCGGGACGAACTCCACCTTGCTGCCCGGCTGGAACAGATGCTTCTCGTCCAGCAGGTCGTTCGCGTGCATGAAGACGTCCTCGCCGCCGTCGTCGGGAGCGATGAAGCCATAGCCGCGAAACTCGTCAAACCGCAGAATTTTGCCCGTGATTGTCACCGTGCGACCCCTACCCCTGTACCTCTACCTCAATGACCTCGATACGCGAACGAGTGCGTGATCGAGGGTGTCCAACCATGACACCGGTGCCTCAGGGTACAGCTCGGATGTTGCCGCGGCTATGCGTCCGGACACCGGATCGCGACGCGGGCGCCGGCCCGCAATCCCCAGCGTTCCATGGCGCCCGCCTCGGCCTCCAGGACATGGCGCGAGCGGGGCCGGGGCAGCCCGAGCCGGCCGGGGCGCATGGTGCGTACGGCCAGAACGGTCAGATGGCGGTCGAGATAGGCGACGTCGATGGCGAAGCGCATCCCGACGGTGTGGACGCTGCTCGCGGGGGTGAGCAGCAGCGCGCCCGCCACCCCGTCCCGGCCCAGCAGCCCGCGGGCGCGGGCCCGGTAGGAGGCGGCGACCTCCAGGGGGACGTCCGCGCCGAGTACGCCGTTGAGTACGTCGCGTACGTCGCGTACGTCGCTGAGTACGCCATCCCCTACGCCATCACGTACGCCGTCGAGTACGCGCAGCGTCCCCGCGCCGTCCCGCCAACGGCCCATCCCCGCCCGCCCTTCCGTCCGTCGCTTCTGGCTCTGCCGGCTCATGTCCGGCTTCCTGGTGCCGGGTGCGAGTGTCGCACCCGGCCCCGCTTTCGTAGGCTCGGCCCGTGTCTGTGCCCCTGGTCATCCTCGCCGCCGCGTATGGCGCGGCGGCCGGACTGCTCCTGCCCCGCGCCCGCTACCGGCTGGCCGTGGAGCCCGAGGAGCCGTGGCGCGCGGCCTGCCCGCGCGGGCACGCGCTCACCGGGGCGGCCCGGGGCTGGCTGGGGCTCGCCCGCTGCCCGGGCTGCCGGGCGGGCGAGCGGGACTACGGCACGGGCGCGCCCCTGACCGCCGCCCTCACCGCGCTGGTGTGCGCGGTGCTGGCGGCGGCCGTCGGCGACCGCCCCGAGCTGGCGGTGTGGCTGCTGCTCGCGCCGCCGACGGTGCTGCTGGCGGGCGTGGACCGGGCGGTGCACCGGCTGCCGGACGTGCTGACGCTGCCGCTGGCCGCCGGGGCGGCCGTGCTGCTCGGCGTGGCGTCGCTGCTGCCGCACAGCGCCGGGTCGTGGCGGCGGGCGCTGCTGGGCGGGGCGGCGCTGGGCGGCGCGTACCTCGTGCTCTTTCTGATCAGACCGAGCGGGATGGGGTTCGGCGATGTGAAGCTGGCCCTGGGGCTGGGGATCGCGCTCGGCTGGTACGGCTGGGCGGTGCTGGTCCTGGGCGCCTTCGCGGGTCTGCTGCTGGGCTCGTGCTACGCCGTCGGGCTGCTGGCGACACGCCGGGCGGCCCGCGGAACCGGGATGGCGTTCGGCCCCTTCATGATCCTCGGGGCCTGCGCGGGGCTGGTGCTCGGGGGGCTCGCGGCCTGACAGCGGACGGCGGCATTCCTGGTGACATTCATTGTCGGCCGCGTCGATGCCTGGACTATCCCTCACAAAGCGTTATGGTGGAAGCCCCCCCTCGGGCCGGTCCGTATCCCCCCCACGGACCGGCCCGCTTCTTTACTCGGGCGATTCCGGGGCGTACCGGCCATCGATCCGGACGGAACGCACATCGAGTCACTACAGAGCGTGATGTTTTGCGGGATGGGTGAGGCGGCCAGGGGGCGCATCCGGTTCGCCAGCGCCCCCTGCCCGCAGTAGGGTGCGGGCTTGGGCGGACCGCCATCGCAAGCCATGCAAGGCACTGAGGGGCTGGAAGACGTGAAGTTGCGCGACCTGGTGTACGGGCTCTACGCACGCCGGGTGGAAGGCCGCCTCGACCACGCCCAGGTGCCCAAGCACATCGGTGTCATCCTCGACGGCAACCGCCGCTGGGCCCGCGCGGCCGGAGGGACGGCCGAGCAGGGGCACAAGGCGGGCGCGAGCAAGATCCAGGAGCTGCTCGGCTGGTGCAACGAGACGGACGTCGAGGTCGTCACGCTCTGGATGCTGTCCACCGACAACCTGGACCGCCCCGAGGAGGAGCTGGTCCCGCTCCTGAGCATCATCGAGAACGCCGTGCGCGACCTGGCCGCCGACGGGCGCTGGCGGGTGCACCACGTCGGGAACCGCGATCTGCTGCCCGCCCGGACGCAGACGGTCCTCAAGGAGGCCGAGCGGGACACCGAGCACATCGACGGCATACTGGTCAATGTCGCCATCGGCTACGGCGGCCGGCAGGAGATCGCCGACGCGGTGCGGTCGTTGCTGCTCGACCACGCGAGCAAGGGCACCAGCTTCGAGCAGCTCGCGGAGATCGTCGACATCGACCTGATCTCCGAACACCTGTACACACGCGGCCAGCCCGACCCGGACCTCGTCATCCGCACCAGCGGCGAGCAGCGGCTGTCCGGGTTCATGCTGTGGCAGAGCGCCCATTCGGAGTACTACTTCTGCGAGGTCTTCTGGCCCGCCTTCCGCAAGGTCGACTTCCTCCGCGCGCTGCGTGACTACGCCGCGCGGCACCGGCGGTACGGCTACTAATCCCGTACGCGGTACGGCAGTCGGGCCCGGACAGCTCATCAGTCCGTACGGTTTCGGCTACGCCCTCATCCCCTCCGGAAACGAGCGGGTTTCACAACGTTCACGTGCGCGCCGTCATATGCCATTGCATGGTCGCGCACGTTCGAGGGAATATCCCTTCCAGGTCGACGCCCTGCCCCAACTGTCCTAGGGGTGTCGAACTGCCAGCGGACGGCATGTGCTCGTTCGCCCGGGAGGCCCTTTGCACACGGACGACTGTGCGGATCGTGCGTATGACGCGGAGGGCCGGCGCTCGGCCCTCCCGTCGGGGCCTGAGCCCGGTCCGTCCCCCGCCTGCGGGCCGGGGGACCCGTTCCCGCGACGCCGTCGCACCCCAACCTCTCCTGAGGGGGTTCGTCCACCCGTGGTGACCAGCAAGAAACGCCGCGAGCAAGACCGGCGCACCTATGTTCTCGACACCAGCGTCCTGCTCGCCGACCCGAATGCCATGGCCCGCTTCGACGAGCACGAGGTCGTGCTGCCGGTCGTCGTGGTCACCGAGCTGGAGTCCAAGAGGCACCACCCGGAGCTGGGTTACTTCGCCCGGCAGGCGCTGCGCCTGCTGGACGAGTTCCGGATCCGGCACGGCCGTCTGGACGCCCCGATCCCGATCGGCGATCTGGGCGGCACCTTGCGTGTCGAGCTCAACCACTCCGACCCGGGCCTCCTGCCGGCCGCCTTCCTGACTCATGGCGGCCGGGTGGCCGACAACGACTCGCGGATCCTCGCTGTCGCCAGGAATCTGCAGGCCGAGGGGTACGACGTCACGGTCGTCTCGAAGGACCTCCCGCTGCGCATCAAGGCCTCCTCGGTGGGGCTGCTCGCCGAGGAGTACCGCGCCGAGCTGGCGATAACCGACTCGGGCTGGACCGGAATGGCCGAGCTGGCCGTCACCGCCGAACAGGTGGACGACCTCTTCGCGGCCGAGACCGCGTATGTCCCCGAGGCGGCGGAGCTGCCGGTGCACACCGGTCTGGTGCTGCAGTCGGAGCGTGGCAAGGCCCTGGGCCGGGTCACGCCGGACGGGCAGGTGCGGCTGGTGCGCGGCGACCGCGAGGCGTTCGGGATCCACGGGCGGAGCGCGGAGCAGCGCATCGCGCTGGATCTGCTGCTCGACCCGGACATCGGGATCGTCTCGATGGGCGGCCGGGCCGGCACGGGCAAGTCGGCGCTCGCGCTGTGCGCCGGCCTGGAGGCGGTGCTGGAGCGCCAGCAGCACCGGAAGGTGATGATCTTCCGGCCGCTGTACGCGGTGGGCGGGCAGGAGTTGGGCTATCTGCCGGGCACCGAGGCGGAGAAGATGAGCCCGTGGGCCCAGGCCGTCTTCGACACCCTGTCGGCGGTGACCACCTCGGATGTGATCGAGGAGGTCGTGGGGCGCGGGATGCTGGAGGTGCTGCCGCTCACCCACATCCGGGGCCGCTCGCTCCATGACGCCTTTGTGATCGTGGATGAGGCGCAGTCGCTCGAACGGAACGTCCTGCTGACCGTTTTGTCCCGCATCGGCGCCAACTCCCGGGTGGTACTCACCCATGACGTGGCACAGCGGGACAATCTCCGCGTCGGGCGCTATGACGGTGTCGTCGCGGTGGTCGAGAAGCTCAAGGGGCACCCGCTGTTCGCCCATGTCACCCTCACCCGCTCCGAACGGTCGCCGATCGCGGCCCTGGTGACCGAAATGCTCGAGGACGGTCACATCTGAGGTAGTTGAGGGGAGTAGGCGGCATATATAGACCCGGACGCCGCGTGGCTGAGCCCAAGGAGCTTAGTCGCGCGGCGTCTTGGCGCGCTGGGATTTCCGGAAATCCTAGGGCGTAAACAAGGTGTGAGCTTTCACACTCAACGGAGAATTGCCTCCGGGCGTCCGCTTCCGGCAGTGTGTGGGTCCTGTCAGGCCCCGCATACGGCACACCAGTACCCCCAGCGGTACGGAGCAACAGCAGTACCAGAACTAAACAGCGTTCGCCGTATGCCGCCCGAGCACCTTGCGGCTCTCCCGAGGGAGGGTCCACCGGGCCAGTGCCTCCCGTGACCAGCCATCCCCGTGTGCAACAGGGGGACGGAACAAGGGGAAGCCAGCGCCAGGGGCACGATTGCGTCCGCGAGGTCACCTAAGCGGGCGATGCTGGAAGGAAACCGTGTGAGCCGGATTTCGGTCCGGGGATTCGCAGTGGCCTCCGCCACCGCGGTCACCACTGTGGGCGCTGTCGTTGGCGTTGCCGCGGGCGGCGAGCAGAGCTCGACCGACCCCGTCGAGGCGACCGCCGCCGACACGACGCTCCTCGCGGACATACCCGCCGGCCAGCAGGCCGTGGCGCAAACCACCTCCTTGACGCAGCAGGCGGACACACAGTCCACCGCGGCGGACGCGGAGGCGAAGAAGTTCGCCGAGGAGGCCGCGCGCAAGCAGGCCGCCAAGGATGCCAAGGACGCGAAGGCCAAGAAGGTGGCAGCCGAGAAGGCAGCCGCCGAGGCCAAGGCCGCCAAGGAGCGTGAGGACGCCAAGAAGAAGCTCGAGGCGAGCCGTTCCGCCACGCGCGACGCCAGCAGCTTCCCGCAGCAGGCCTCGTACACCGTCGCCGAGGTCCAGGCCATGGCGCGCCAGATCGTCCCGGCGGACCAGTTCCAGTGCTTCAGCAACATCGTGAACCACGAGAGCACCTGGAACTACCGGGCCGAAAACCCCTCTTCGGGCGCGTACGGTCTGGTGCAGGCGCTGCCGGGCTCCAAGATGTCCTCGGTGGGTGCCGACTGGCGCACCAACCCGGCCACCCAGATCAAGTGGGGCCTGAACTACATGAACGACCGCTACGACAGCCCCTGCGGCGCGTGGTCGTTCTGGCAGGCCAACAACTACTACTGATGCCCCCGGGTTCACTCGGTCGCCTCCGGCGTTCGACTTCGCGAAACCCCCGACCGCAACCGGTCGGGGGTTTCGCGCGTCCTCAGGCTGTAACGTCTTCCCCACGACCATGGGGGAACTGGGGGTAGGGGAAGCGAAATGTCCGCATTGCCACACTGGGTCGGCAGAATGGGAGCCGGCCTGACGCGGCTGGCCGAGCGGCTGGAGCGCCATGCCGAGGCCGACGCCGCCGACCCGGACGACGCGCACACCGACGACGGCAAGGGCGAACGGGCCGACCGGGGGCAGGGCGCCGACAAGGCCTTGGGGAAGGGCGACGGCAACAGCAAGGCCGAGGGCGTCAATGGCCCCGACAGCCCCGACAGCCCCGCCGAACCCAACGGCCCCGCCGACCACGGCGCCGACTCGGGCCGTCCGGCGCAGGAAGGCCCGGTCCCAGCGGGCCCGGCCGCCGGCGGCGAGGCCCCGGTCCGCCGAGAGCCGGCCAGCGTGCCGGCCCCGCCCGCCTACGCCCCCGCCGTCTCCGCCAAGCCCGATCCCGTCGCCTCCGTTCCCTGGGGCGTCCGGGTCGCCGCCGAGGTCGGCTGGCGGCTGCTGGTGCTCGCGGGGACCGTCTATGTGCTGATGACCGTCATCAGCGCCGTCGAACTGGTGGTGCTCTCCTTCACCGTCGCTCTGCTGATCACCGCGATGCTGGAGCCGACCGTCACCCGCCTGCGGAACCGGGGCGTCCCCCGTGGCCTGGCCACCGCCATCACCTTCATCTCCGGTTTCATCATCATGGGCCTGGTCATCTGGTTCGTGGTGTGGCAGGTCATGGAGAACGTCGACGACCTGTCCAGCAAGGTCCAGGCAGGCATCGACGACCTGCGGGACTGGCTGCTCAACAGCCCCTTCCATGTGACCGAGAAGCAGATCAACCAGATCGCCAACAACCTGCGCGACGCGATCGGCGCCAACACCGAGGAGATCACCTCCGCCGGTCTCGAAGGCGTCACGGTCATCGTGGAGGTGCTGACCGGCATTCTGCTGGCGATGTTCAGCACGCTCTTCCTGCTGTACGACGGACCGAAGATCTGGGCCTGGTTCCTCAAGCTCGTCCCGGCCCCGGCCCGCGAGGGCGTGGCGGGCGCGGGCCCGCGCGCCTGGACCACGCTCACCGCCTATGTGCGCGGCACGGTGATAGTGGCGTTGATCGACGCCATCTTCATCGGCGTCGGCATCTTCTTCCTCGACGTCCCGATGGCCGTGCCGCTCGCCGTCTTCATCTTCCTCTTCGCCTTCATCCCGCTCGTCGGCGCCGTGGTCTCCGGCGCGCTGGCGGTCGTGGTCGCGCTGGTCACCCAGGGCGTGTGGACCGCGGCGATGGTGCTCGTGGTGGTGCTGGCGGTGCAGCAGATCGAGGGCCACATCCTGCAGCCCTTCATCCTGGGCCGGGCGGTGCGGGTGCACCCGCTGGCCGTGGTGCTCTCGGTCGCGGCCGGCTCGCTGATCGGCGGCATCGGCGGCGCGGTGGTGGCCGTACCGCTGGTGGCGGTCGCCAACACGGTCGTCGGCTATCTGCGGACGTACAACAAGGAGGCCGCGCTGCGCGCGACCCAGGGGCCGCACGGGGCCAGCGCCGTGGAGATCGCGCCGAGCCGGCACGACGACGGGGCGTGAGCCGCCCGGGGCGCGGTGACGTGCCCCGGCCATGTGCTCACTCCTCGATGCGGTCGCCCTCCCCGTCGAAGTGCACGCGACCATCGATGCGCACCGGCTGTCCGGGCGGCAGACGCCTGCCGGGCGGCGGCTCTTCGAGGTCCACGGCCGTCCAGTCCACCGTCGGCGGCCCGGAGGGCGTGGGGCGCAGCGCGTCGTGGATGTTGACCATGGCCGGCGGTCGGCCAGGGGCGTACGTGCTCAGGTCGATGCGGCCGTCCCGGACGGACGGCAGATCAGGGTTGTGCCGCACCTTGTCCGACACCACCGTCTCGATCGCGTCCCGGACCTCGGCCGGGTCGCTGAGGCGCCAGTACACCACCTCCTCGTCACCGGAGTTGCTGGTCCACGTGGCGTCGCGGAGCAGCCAGAAGTGCCGGGAGTGCGGGTTGGGATCCGGGCCCTCGTGGCGCGGCGGGTCGTATGCGTCGTCGAGTGCCCGTGCGCGGGCCTCTGCCACCTGGTCCCACGGGTCGAGCTCCACGGCGCGCAGATAACGGTCCAACGCCTCGTCGTGCGCACCCCCGCACTCGTGGGCCAGTCCTTCGAGGTAGACGGCGAGGTTGTTGCCCGGCTCCAGGGACAGGACGTGCCGGGCCGCGCGGACCGCCTCGTCGGCGAGCCGGCGCCCGGCCTCGTCGTCGGCCGGTATCTCGGGGAGAGGGCTCAGGTCCTCCTCCCACCAGGCCCCGTCCACATGGTTGACGACGTGGAAGCGGAGCTCGGCACCGGCCAGCACGGCGAGTCCCACGGCCGCCTCCAGGCTCTCCGGGTCCGCCCGCAGGGCCTGGGCGTACGCCTCATGGACGGTGTGCGTGTTCTCCGCCCACTCCTCGTCCTCCTCGTCGACGTACTCCGCGTCATCGGAAACCTGGGCCAGGAGCTGACCCACCTCGGCCAAGTCGGCGGCGCGGTCCGCGTCTTCAGTCATGGTCGGTGACCATACCGCTGGGGTCGGACATCCGGCGGCGGCCCACGGCATGCGCGAGGGGCGTTCCCGCCGGTTCGGCGGGAACGCCCCGTATGCGCCTGCGGTTTTGTGCCGTCAGCCGTTCGCGGCCAGGGTCGCCTCGGCGTCGAGTGTGGTGCCGACCGCCTGCACCACCGCGGCGATCTTGAAGGCTTCCTGGATCGTCTCCCGGTCCACGCCCGCCTTGCGGAGCACCTGCTCATGCGAGTCCAGGCACTGGCCGCAGCCGTTGATCGCGGACACCGCCAGCGACCAGAGCTCGAAGTCGGTCTTCTCCACGCCCGGGTTGCCGATGATGTTCATCCGCAACCCCGCGCGCAGGGTGCCGTACTCCGGGTCCGACAGCAGGTGCCGGGTCCGGTAGAAGACGTTGTTCATCGCCATGATGGCGGCGGCCGACTTGGCGGCGGTGTAGGCCTCCGGGCTCAGGTTGGCCTTGGCCTCCGGCTCGAGCTCCGCCAGCACACGCGGCGAGCGCGAGGCGATCGCGCAGGCGAGCACGGTGCCCCACAGCTGCTGCTGCGGAAGATCGGAGTTGCCGATGACCGAGCCCAGGTTGAGCTTGAGGTCCTTGGCGTAGTCCGGCAGGGCGGACTTCAGGTCGTCGAGTGCCATGTCGGGTCAGCTCACTCGCCCGCGAGGAGCTTGACCGGGTCCAGGGTGTTCTCGCCCTTGCTCCAGTTGCAGGGGCACAGCTCGTCGGTCTGCAGGGCGTCGAGGACCCGCAGGACCTCCTTGGGGTTACGGCCCACGGAACCGGCGGTCACCATGGTGAACTGGATCTCGTTGTTCTGGTCGACGATGAAGACGGCGCGCTGCGCGAAGCCGTCCTCGCCCTCGACACCGCAGTCCCGCATCAGCTCGTGCTTGGAGTCGGCCAGCATGGGGAAGGGCAGGTCACGCAGGTCGGCGTGGTCCTTGCGCCAGGCGTGGTGGACGAACTCGGAGTCGCCGGAGACGCCGAGAATTTGCGTGTCGCGGTCGGCGAACTCGTCGTTCAGCTTGCCGAACGCGGCGATCTCGGTCGGACACACGAACGTGAAGTCCTTGGGCCAGAAGAACACCACGCGCCACTTGCCCTCGTAGGACTTGTGGTCGATCTGCTCGAACTCCTTGCCGCTCTCCAGCGACACACAGGCGGTCAGGTCGTACGTGGGGAACTTGTCACCGACAGTGAGCACGCGCTCTCCTTGCAGCTTTCAGCGGAGGAAACCCTTATGTGGTGGTTTCCTCGGGGTTGGACTGGACCACCCTGGCACACGAGGTATTGATCAGTGAAATAGCTAGACTAGGTGGTGTTGATCGGAGGTGATTATCAGTTGGTCGCATCGACCACACCCGGAGGCAAGCCGCGTCAGCCCAGCCTCTCCCAGCTCAGGGCGTTCGCCGCGGTCGCCGAGCAGCTGCACTTCCGCGATGCCGCCGCCGCCATCGGCATGAGCCAGCCCGCGCTGTCGGGGGCCGTCGCCGCGCTGGAGGAGGCGCTCGGGGTTCAGCTCCTGGAGCGTACGACGCGCAAGGTGCTGCTCAGCCCGGCGGGGGAGCGGCTGGCGGCGCGGGCCCGCACGGTGCTGGAGGCGGTCGGCGCGCTGATGGAGGAGGCGGAGGCGGCGCGGGCGCCGTTCACCGGCGTGCTGCGGCTCGGGGTGATCCCGACCGTGGCGCCGTATCTGCTGCCGACCGTGCTGCGGCTGGTACACGACCGCTATCCGCTGCTCGATCTACAGGTGCACGAGGAGCAGACCGCCTCACTGCTGGACGGCCTCGCCCACGGGCGGCTCGATCTGCTGCTGCTCGCGGTCCCGCTGGCCGCCTCGGGCGTGGTCGAACTGCCCCTGTTCGACGAGGACTTCGTCCTGGTCACGCCCCAGGACCACTGGCTCGGCGGGCGGAGCGACATCCCCCGCGCGGCGCTGAAGGAGCTGGATCTGCTGCTGCTGGACGAGGGCCACTGCCTGCGCGACCAGGCCCTGGACATCTGCCGCGAGGCGGGCCGTACGGAGGGCGCCCCGGTCACCACGAGCGCCGCCGGGCTCTCCACGCTGGTGCAGCTGGTCGCGGGCGGCCTCGGGGTGACGCTGCTGCCTCGTACGGCGCTGCGCGTGGAGACCGGGCGCAGCGACCAGCTGGCGACCGGATACTTCGCGGACCCGGCGCCCGCGCGCCGGATCGCGCTCGCGATGCGGGCGGGGGCGGCGCGGCAGGAGGAGTTCGAGGCGTTCGCGGGGGCGCTGCGGGAGGCGTTGGGGCTGCTGCCGGTGCGGATTGTGAAGGGGTGAGTGGTCAGCCTTTCCGCTCTCCGGCCGCCAGCAGCTCGGAGACATCGAGGGTGACCTTGGCGCCGATCGAGTCGGGCAGGGTGATCTGCTCGCCGGGAGCATGGACGCGGTGCGTGTCGTATCCGCCCGCGCCGGGGTCGGTCAGCACATGGACCCGGCCGTGCTTGCGGTTGACGATCAGATACACCGGGATCTTGGCTTCGGCGTATGCGGCGACCTTGTTCCTCAGGTCGTTGTTGTAGTTGGACGAGGTGACCTCGAGGACGAGGCGGAAGGCCGCGGGGTCGTAGCAGCTGTTCTCGACGAGGTGCTCATCGATGTCGGCGTCGACCACCACCAGATCCGGGATGACGTAGTCCTCGGGCCCGGTCGGCAGCCACACGCTGACCCCCCAGCCGACCTCGGTTTCCTCGCCGTCCAGGCCCGCCGCCAGGAAGGGCTTCATGAGCTTGGTCAGCACCCTCGAATGAGGAAAGTCCGTTGGTGGGGCCACGGTGATTACTCCCCCGATGATCTCGACTCGGCAGCCCGGGTGCTGCTCCATGAGCTTGTTGGCTTGCTCGAGCAGAGTCAGCGGCTCGGGGCGGTAGGGCCCCTCGACTGCGGCAGCAGACATAGCTGGTCTCCCGGTGGTTGGTGTCGAGGCAATCATCGTAGGCCGCGCCCCCGTCATGTGTCCCGTACGACGCGATTCACTCCAACGGGTGGCATAAACCCCGAAACACCCGACTGCCGGGCCCTTTCCGCAGGTGGGAAGGGCCCGGCAGGCACAGGCGCGCCGACGGCGCACTACTCCGTACGGAGCCCTTCCGGCCGCATCATGCGCCACAGCGGCCCCATGCTGACCAGCGTCACCAGCAGGATCACGCCCGCGCCGATTCCGGTCATCGTGGCGACGCTCGCCCAGTCCACGGCGATCGGCATGTCGACCATCTTGAGCAGGATCGCCCCCAGGGCGATGCCGCCCGCGACCGACAGCGCCAGGCCCAGGACCACCGGGATCGCGGTCTGCCACAGGACGGACCAGCCGAGGGTGGCGCGGCGGGTGCCGAAGGCGACCAGGACCGAGAGGAGCTTCTTGCGTTCGCGCAGCTGCTCCAGCATGGAGACGATCATGCTCGCGCCGATCAGCAGCAGGGTGGCGGAGGCGCCGATGAACAGGCCGCGCTTGATGGTCTGGAACTCGTCCGACTGCTTGGTGCCGCGCAACTCGTAGATGTCCGACTGGGAAGAGAGCCGGGCGGCCGTGTTGCGGGCGTACTCGATGGCGTCCGGGACCTTCGGGTCGAGCCGGAGCATCATCTGCACCGAGGGCTTGTGCAGGTCGGCGATGTCCAGCGCGCCCGGGGTGGCCAGGATGCCGGAGTGCTCGCTGCCCTGCGGGTCCTTCTTGAGGTCCACGATGGGCGTGGACTTGGGGATCGTCCACAGCCGCGTCTTGCTGCGGGAGGGGTTGTAGTCCTTGTCGAAGCTGAGGTTGACCGTCGCGCCCGGTTTGGTGAAGTAGGTGTCCTTGTCGTCGAACTCGGCGGGCTTGGTGACGAAGACGTCGCCGTCGCGGCAGTCGCCGATCCGCGCCAGCTCCTTCAGCGTGCGGCAGTTGCCGACCATCACGCTCTGGACCGGGATGTCGCCCGGGGCCTTGGCCTTGCTGTTCGGGTCGCTGACCATTCCTTCGGTGACGCCGAGCGCGTCGCGCACGCCCTTGGTGCCGGTGTACTGCGCGATGGCGTCCCGCGCCTGCGCGCCGGTGTCCACCGGGATGTACGCCACCACATCGGCGCGGGTCGGGTCCTGTCCGGTGGAGGTGGTGTTGTCGCTCTCCGCGGCGGCGAAGAGCATGGTGATCGCGATCGCGCCGGCCACCGCGACCGTGATGCCGCTGACCGCGCGTGAGGCGGCGCCGCTGCTGAGCTGGAGCCGCCGGGTGGCGAGCTGCCAGGGGACGGGGCCGCCACCGAAGCGGTTGACGACGGCTTCGACCAGCCACGGCAGCAGCGCGGTGATGCCGACGAGCACCAGCACCGCACCGGCCGCGACCTGGTAGACGGAGGCGTCACCGCTGTTCCCCGCTCCCGAGCTGAGGCGCGGCAGCAGCAGCGCGAGGCCGAGGACGGGGAACAGCAGCCGCCACCACAGGCGACGCGGTTTGGGCGCGGTGTTGCGTACGACGCCGAGCGGTTCGATGGCGATACTGCGCAGCGCGATCTGGGTGACCACGACGGCGCAGGTGGGCACCGCGACCATGATCAGCGCGGTGATGGCGGCCGAGGGCTGGACGTCGGAGGAGAAGACGCTGGTGCCGAACACCGCGACCCCGCCGATGAAGTGCCTGACCAGCAGGAAGATCCCGGTGCCGACCACGAGTCCGAGGAGGGAGCCGACCAGCGCCTCGCCGGCCGCGATCCGCCGCGTCATCCGGCTGTCGGCGCCCACCAGGCGAAGCGCGGCGAGCCGTCGGTCGCGGCGCTCGCCGCCGAAGCGTACGGCGGTGGCGATGAAGATGGCCACGGGCAGCAGCAGCACCACACAGCCCACGACGATCAGCAGCAGCAGGACCGGGTCCAGGTCCTCCTGCCTCGGGGAGTTGTCACCCCAGTGGTCGAGACGGTTGCTGACGTCCTCGACGGCGTCGGGGCCGACGCCCGCGTAGTAGATGAGCTCGGCCGGTCCGGCCAGCCCCTCGTCGCCGATGGTGCCGACGATCTTGTAGTCGAGGCGTTCCTTGAGCAGTTTGTTGTCGCCGTCGGCGAGCAGCTTCTTCAGGGCGGGGGAGACCACCATCTCGCCGGTCGCGGGGATCCGGTCGACGCCCGGGGGCAGGGCCGGCCGGTCGCCGTCGGGCACCAGCAGGCGGCCCTCGATGTCGGAGCCGCGGAAGGTGGTGTTTCCCCAGCCGAGCCGCAGGGTGTCAGGGCCCGGTTTGACGTCGCTCGAGTAGCTGCTCGCGTAGGAGCGGGCGTTGGTGCGGTCTTCGCGTGCCGAGACGACATGCGGGACGGCGGCGGCGACCAGCAGCAGCGCCACGCCGAGCCCGACGCCGACCGCCGTCAGGACCGTCCTGGCCCAGCTCTCCCGGCCGCCGCCGACCGCGAAGCGCGCCCCCATGGCCAGGTCGGCGGCCCAGCGGGTCAGGCCGACCCGCTGGCGGGGCTCCGGGTGGGCGGGGGGTGCCTGGGGCGCCCCGGCCGCCCCGCCGGGGTGCTTTTCCGCTTGTCGCTCCGCTTCCCGCAGCGGGGTCACATGGCCGCTCACCGGGCGCCCGCCATGTCCCGCGCCTTGCCGTCCCGTACGACGACCTCGCGGTCGGAGTAC
The DNA here is from genome assembly GCF_053890475.1 of Streptomyces sp. LZ34. Lineage (NCBI taxonomy): Bacteria > Bacillati > Actinomycetota > Actinomycetes > Kitasatosporales > Streptomycetaceae > Streptomyces > Streptomyces sp. LZ34. Next base: position 5,040,116 of record NZ_CM132680.1, on the reverse strand, counting down.
GCGGCGACGCGCGCCTCGTGGGTGACCAGGACGACGGCGGCGCGGGTCTCGCGGGCGGCCTCGGTCAGCAGCTCCATCACCCGCTCACCGTTGAGGGAGTCCAGGGCGCCGGTCGGCTCGTCGGCGAACAGCACGCGCGGGCTGGAGACCAGGGAACGGGCCACGGCCACGCGCTGCCCCTGACCGCCGGAGACCTCGCCGGGCCGCTTGGCGCGCACATCGGCGACCTCCAGCCGCTCCAGCCAGGCCAGCGCACGGCTCTCCGCCTCCTTGCGCCCCACGCCGTTCAGCCGCAGCGGCAGCGCGACGTTCTCCACGCAGCTGAGCTCCGGCACCAGCTGGCCGAACTGGAAGACGAAGCCGAACTCGCCGCGGCGCAGCGCGCTGCGCTGGGAGTCCGGCATGGCGGACAGCGCGCGCCCGCTGTAGTGGACGGTGCCCGAGTCCGGGGTGACGATCCCGGCGAGGCAGTGGAGCAGGGTCGACTTGCCGGAGCCCGAGGGGCCCATGACGGCGACGACCTCACCCGGGTGGATGGAGAAGTCCGCGCCGTCCAGGGCCGGGGTGGGCCCGTAGGCCTTGTGCAGCCCTTCGGCTATGAGGAGCGAGCCTGCGGGGGTCATGGAGTTACCGCCTTGGCGAGCTGGCCGAGGCGCGCGGCGGTGAGCTCCAGCCAGCGCAGGTCGGCCTCGAGGTGGAAGAGGGCGTGGTCGCAGATGAGCTGATCGCTCAGGTCTCCGGAGCGCTTGCGCTGGGTGAGCTCGCGCATCAGGCGCAGATGCTCGGCGCGCTGGACGTCGAGCAGGTCCGCGGCGTCCCGGCCGGTCATCAGCGCGAGGACGACCTTGGTGTAGAGGACGGACTGGAGGTACGGCTCGGGCTTCTCCGGCTGCCTGAGCCACTGCTCCACATCGGTGATGCCGGCGTCGGTGATGGCGTAGCGCTTGCGCTCGGGGCCGCCACCGTGCTCGATGCCGTCGACCTCGACGAGGCCGTTCTTCAGGAGGCGGGACATGGTCGAGTAGACCTGTCCGTAGTGCAGCGGGCGGTCTTGCCCGAATCTCTCGTCGAAGGCTCTCTTCAGGTCGTAGCCGTGGCGTGGGCCGGACTCCAGAAGCCCGAGCAGGGTGTGGCCGATTGACATGCGCAGCACTCTACACGATGCGTATACCTCGTGTGTATAGATGGAGAGAATAGAGCGTTTCCGCAGGTGAGAGGGTAGAGGGCCGGTGTGCCGCAGGGCTGTCTGTGGGGACCGGCGCTATTTCTCGTGGGGGTCGGGCTCCGGGGGCTGGGGGGTGCGGGGCGGGCGGCCGCGGCGGGGGATGGGGGCCGCGGCGCGGGGCAGCCGCCCCGCCTCCGCGAGCGCCTTGCGCAGCAGGAACTCGATCTGCGCGTTGGCGCTGCGCAGCTCGTCCGCGGCCCACCGCGCGAGCGCGTCGTGCACCGCGGGGTCGAGCCGCAGCAGCACCTGCTTGCGCTGCCGCGGCCGACGCCCGCCCGACCCCGGCGCGTCCGGCTCGGCGGACGCGCCGGGACCGCCGGCGTCCGAGGCCCCGGCGGCGTCCTCCCGCTCGCTGCGCTCCGTCACTGGTAGAGCGTGCCCGTGTTGAGGACCGGCTGCGGGGCGCGGTCGCCGCACAGCACGACCATCAGGTTGCTGACCATCGCCGCCTTGCGCTCGTCGTCCAGCTCGACGATCTGCTCCTCGGCGATCCGGGCCAGCGCGGCCTCGACCATGCCGACCGCGCCGTCCACGATCTCGCGGCGCGCCGCGACCACCGCGCCCGCCTGCTGGCGCTGGAGCATCGCGGAGGCGATCTCGGGGGCGTAGGCGAGGTGGGTGAAGCGCGACTCGACGATGCGCACCCCGGCCGCCTCGACCCGCGCGTGCAGCTCGGCGGCGAGCTTCTCGGTGATCTCCTCGGCGTTGCCACGCAGCGACAGCGCGTCCTCGTCGTGCGCGTCGTACGGGTACTCGATGGCGATATGGCGCACCGCGGCCTCGGTCTGGGTGGAGACGAACTCTCGGTAGTCGTCCACCTCGAACACCGCCTGGGCGGTGTCCTCGACCCGCCAGACGACGACGGCGGCGAGCTCGATCGGGTTGCCGTAGGCGTCGTTGACCTTGAGTACCGGGGTCTCGTGGTTGCGCACCCGGGTGGAGATCTTCTTGCGGCTGGCGAACGGGTTGACCCAGCGCAGCCCCTCGGTGCGGAGGGTGCCCTTATAGCGGCCGAAGAGCTGGACGACACGGGCCTGGCCCGGCGCGATCGCGCACAGCCCGCGCATCGCGATGAGGGAGGCGATGAGCACCGCGACGCCGAGGAGGATCAGCGCGGGGTTGCCGTTGTCCTCGTAGTCGTACTCGGAGGTGTCGGTTCCGGCCGCGATGAGGAAGGGGCCCGCGACCAGTCCGGCCAGGCCGAGCAGCAGTACGAGCCCGCCGCTGATGCTGCGCGCGGGCCGCTCGCGGACCTGGGGCCGGGGCGGGGCCGGTATGTCGGCCGTGGGTGTGATGTCAGGCATATCAGGCATGAAGGGGTCCCCCGTTTTCGCTGGTACGTGGGTGGTGCGTGGCCATGTGGTCCTAGCAAAGTGATAGCACTTTTTGGGGAGGAGGCAACCCCTTGCGGCGGTCGGACGTCAGTTCCTATGGGGTGGGTGCTCTTTGTCACCTTCGGAAAAAGCTTGATCGATGAGTATTTGACGTCAGTTGCGGTGTTAGCTTCATGAGCTGGGTTGGGGGCTGACGTACAGGAGCAGCGGGAGAGATGGGCAGAGCGGAAGAGCGGCGGGCGCGACAGAAGAGCGCTCGCAGAGCCAAAAAGGGCGCCACAAAGAACGGCAAGAAGACCGGCATACGCCGCTTCTTCACCTGGAAGATGGTGCTGGGCTACTTCTTTTCGATGGGGCTGCTGCTCATCGGTGCCTTTCTGGTGCTCTACTTCATGGTCGATGTGCCCGACGCCAACGCCCTCGCCAAGGCGGAGGCCAACGTCTACAAGTACAGCGACGGCAGCATCATGGCGAAGACGGGCGACGTCAACCGTGAGTCCGTACCGCTGTCGAAGATCCCCAAAGAGGTGCAGCACACCTTTGTCGCCGCCGAGAACAAGGACTTCTACACCGACCCCGGCGTCTCTTTCACCGGCACCGCGCGCGGCATCGTCAACACGCTTCTGGGCCGGGGCAAGCAGGGCGGCTCGACCATCACCCAGCAGTACGTCAAGAACTATTACCTCAGCCAGGAACAGACCGTCAGCCGCAAACTGAGGGAGCTGGTGATCTCCCTCAAGGTCGACCAGCAGCAGTCCAAGGACGACATCCTGGCGGGGTATATCAACACCAGCTACTACGGGCGCAACGCGTACGGCATCCAGGCCGCCGCCCGCGCGTACTACGACAAGGACGTCGGCGAGCTCACCGTGGCGCAGGGCGCCTACCTCGCCGCGGTGCTGCAGGCCCCCAGCCAGTACGACTACTCGGTGGCCGGCCCCAACGGCAAGCGGCTGGTCGAGCAGCGCTGGAACTACGTCCTGGACAACATGGTCGAGAAGCACTGGCTGGACGCGAGCGAGCGCAAGGGCCTGACGTTCCCCGAGCCCATCGAACCCCGCCCCACCCCCGGCCTCGACGGCCAGACGGGCTACTTCGTCGAGGCCGCCAAGCAGGAGCTGCTCAAGACCGGGGTGAGCGAGGACGAGCTCGCGGCCGGCGGCTGGACGATCACCCTCAACATCGACAAGAAGAAGCAGAAGGCCCTGGAGAAGGCGGTCCACACCCAGCTGACCGCCAAGCTCAAGCCGAAGACGCGCACGGTCGACAAGCACGCCCAGGTCGGCGCGGTCTCGGTGAACCCCAAGAACGGCGCGATCGTGGCGATGTACGGCGGTGCGGGCGCCACCCAGCACTGGACCAACAACGCCACCCGCGAGGACTACCAGCCCGCCTCGACCTTCAAGCCGCTCATCCTCGCCGCCGCGCTGGAGAACGACTCCACCACCCAGGACGGCACGGCGATCAGGGCCAACACCGTCTACGACGGCGACAGTGAGCGGCCGGTCAAGGACGACGGCGGCGAGGTCGGTTTCGCCCCGCCGAACGAGGACGACAAGGACTACGGTCCGATCAGCGTCCAGATCGCGATGAACAACTCCGTCAACTCGGTCTTCGCGCAGATGGCGGTGGACGTCGGCCTGGACAAGGTCAAGAAGACCGCGACCGAGCTGGGCATGAACGCCAAGGCGGGCGGCTTCGACGTGGCCCCCGCGATGTCGCTGGGCGTCATGGGCGCCAGCCCCAAGGACATGGCCGGTGTCTACGCCACCCTCGACAACCACGGCAAGAAGGTCACCCCCTCGATCCTGAAGTCGGCGGAGAAGGGCGGCGAGCGCGCCGAGCTGCCCGACACCACGGGGGACGAGGTGATCAGCCGCACCGCGGCGGACTCCGTGACCTCGGTCCTGACCGGCGTGGTGGACGAGGGCACCGGCTCGGCCGTACGGCAGAAGGGCCAGGCCGTCGCGGGCAAGACCGGCACCTCCGACGAGAACAAGTCCGCCTGGTTCACCGGCTACACCCCCGACCTGGTCACCTCGGTCGGCATGTTCGGCGAGGCCAAGGGCGGCAAGCAGGTGACGCTGACCGGCACCGGCGGCGGCGGACGCGTCAACGGCGGTGGCTATCCGGCCGAGATCTGGGCCGCGTACATGGGCGCGGCGCTCGACGGCCAGGGAACCGCCAAGTTCGACCTGGACACCGACATGGGCGCGGCCGTTCCGCCGCCCACGAGCAACAGCCCCAGCACCCCGCCCACCAGCGCGTCGACGGACCCGACGACCTCCGCCCCGCCGACGAGCAACAGCCCGACGGCCTCCTCGTCCCCGCCCACCACCCCGCCGACGACGCCCCCGACCTCGGGCACCACGCCGCCGACCGACACCACCACGCCGCCCACGACCCCGCCGACCTCGCCCTCCCTGGACACGCGCGGCGGACGCAACAAGCGGCTGGGCGGCAACGGATGAGCTGATACACGGCACGGCGGCGGGCGGGGCCTTCGCGGCCCCGCCCGCCGCCGTATGAGGTGCTTCAGGGCCGCGGCGGCATCGCCAGCTCGAACCACACGACCTTGCCCGTGCTCAGCCGGGTCGCACCCCACCGCCGCGCCATCCGGTTGACCAGATAAAGCCCGCGCCCGCCCTCGTCGGACGGCCGGGCCTGGCGCAGCCGCGGCAGCTGCGGCACATCGTCCCCGACCTCGCAGCGCAGCACGTCCGTCCGCAGCAGCCGCAGCGTCACCGGCCGCTCCGCGTACCGCACGGCGTTGGTGATCACCTCGCTGACCAGCAGCTCCACCGCGTCGGTCAGATCGTCCAGGTCCCACCGGGCCAGCGCCCGCCGCGCCAGCCGGCGCGCCTGCCCGGCCGTCTGCGCCTTGGGATCCAGGAACCAGTAGGCGACGTCGCTCGGCGCGATCCCCTCGAAGCGGGCCGCCAGCAGCGCCACATCGTCGTCCCGGTCGCCCGGGCCGAGCATGTCCAGCACCTCGTCGCACAGCGGCTCCAGCGGCGGCGGGTTGGGGCCGGTGAGCCGGGCGGTCGCCGTCAGACGCTCGCGCAGCTGCTCGATCCCGGTCCACACATCGCGCATCCGCGACTCGACGAGACCGTCGGTGTAGAGCATGAGAGTGGCGCCCGCGGGCGCGTCCAGCTCGACCGCCTCGAAGTCGACGCCGCCGACCCCGATCGGCGCGCCAGGCGGCACCCGCAGCACCTCCGCGCGCCCGCCGCGGTGCAGCAGCAGGGGTGGCGGATGGCCCGCGTTGGCCACCACGATGCGGTGCGCGACCGGGTCGTAGACCGCGTACAGGCAGGTAGCCATGCGGTCCGTGCCCAGCCGCTGCGCCTGCTCGTCGAGGTGGTGCAGCACCTCCTGCGGTGGCAGGTCGAGCCCGGCCAGGGTCTGCGCGGTGGTGCGCAGCTGGCCCATGATCGCGGCCGAGGTCATGGAGTGGCCCATCACATCGCCGACCACCAGCGCGACGCGGTTGCCCGGCAGCGGGATCGCGTCGTACCAGTCGCCGCCGACCCGCGCCGTCTCGGCGGCCGGGAGGTAGCGGCTGGCCAGCCGCACGCCCGTGGGCTGCGGCAGTGAGTCGGGCAGCATGGTGCGCTGCAGCTCGTCGGCGATGTACACCTCACGGCCGTACAGCACCGCCTTGTCGACGCCGAGCGCGGTGTGCGTGGCCAGCTGGGCGGCGACCAGCAGATCGTCCGGCTCGAACGGCGGCCGGTCGGGGCGGCGTACGAACACGGCGGCGCCGATCACCCGACGCCGCCCCCGCAGCGGCGCCAGGACCGTGCGCTGGCCCGTGGCCACCGACGTGCTCTCACCGAGCAGTTCGGGCAGCGCGGCCCGGGCGGCCGAGGAGTCGCCGAAGACCGGCCGCACCCCGCGCAGCACCTCGTTCAGCGGACCGCCCGCCTCCACCTCGCACAGCTCGGCCGCCGGGCCGCCGCCCACGGCGGGCGACAGGTCCGGCTGCGAGGGCAGCAGCGGCAGCCGCCCGCTCTCGGTGTCCGGGTCCAGCGGGATGCGGTCGGTACGGCGCAGCCGCAGCACGACCGGGCCCACCGGGCGCTCGTCGCCGACCGGCAGCGGGTCGCGCAGATAGACCAGGATCGCGTCGGCGAAGGTCGGCACGGTGGCCCGGCACAGGCCCAGCACGATCTCGTCCAGGTCGATGCCGCGCGCGATCCGCCGGGTCGCCGCCCCGACGAACCGCAGCCGGTCCCCGCCCCGGTCCCGCGCGGCGGCCGCCTCGGCGGCGACCGTCCCTCCCCCCGGCGGCACCGCGGGCAGTCCGCCCTCGGGCGCGCGGTAGCCGACCTCGGCCGCGGCCCGGGCGTCGCCCACCCCGGCCGGCGGGTGCTCGCCCGCGGCCGCGCCGCGCCGGGCGGCTCCCCGGGCGTCGCGGCCGCGCCGCCCGCCCGTGCCGTCGCTCCCCGCGGCCGGGGGCTCGGCGCCGGGGCCGGGATCGCCGTCCCGCGCTCCGGGGCGGCGTGCCGCGCCCCTGGCGGCGTTGTGGTCCGCGTCCCACACAGGCTCGCCCTCCGGTGTGCCGTGCTCCGGCTGCGCCGGGTGCTCATTTACCGCGTCACTGGCCGAATCGCCGGCCGCCGGGTCACGGCGGCCCGAACCCGCCCCGGCCCGCCGCCCCGCCGTACCGCCACCGCGCTGCCCGGCGGTACCGCCACCGCGCTGGTCGGCCGCCGGGCTTCCGCCGCGCTGCCCGGCCCCCTGGCCGCGGCCTCGGCGCCGGCCCGTGGCGGGCCGCTCCTCGGGCGTGGCCTGGCCGCGCGGGCGGGCCGCGCCCGGCTCGGCGGCCCCGACGGGGCCGGGGTCCGCGGCCGGGCCCTGGCCGGAGGCCGGGCCGGCCGCGGGAAAGGCCGGGCGTGGCCGCCCGCCGTCCGGCTCCTGGCCGGGGGCAGCGGCCCGTCGTACGGCGGTCCGCGGGTCCGGGACCGCGCCGTGCGCGTCCTCGGGCGCGCCCGAGGCGGCGGCTGGGCTGGTGGCCTGCCGCTCGTTGTGGGAGGTGGGGTGCTCCGTCACGCGTGGGTTTCCATCCGTCCGGGGCCATGCGCCCTGTTCGTCCGGGCGCACCGAGTGTCAGACACGTCGTCGGCAGTGCAGATAGAGCTGGATCTCGGGTGGTACGTCCGTACTGGCCGGGGCGTACGAGTGCGAGTCCTCCCCGGTGATCTCGAAGCCCGCGTCCTGCACGACCCGCCGCAGTTCTTCCCGCAGGTAACCGGATACCCGCACCGAGTTGCCCAGGAACGGGATCGCGAAGTCGTCCACGTCCGCCTCGACCATGGCCAGGGCCAACAGGCCCTCGGGTCTCAGCAGTCCGCGCAGTGCCCGCAGGGCGTACGGAATCTCCGGGCGCGGCAGCATCAGCAGCGAGAAGAAGGCGACGACCGCGTCGAACTCGCCCAGGTCCCGCGACCCGCCCGGCCCGTAGCGGCCACCGGAGCGCAGGTCGACGATGTCCACCTGGTGGAAGGTGGCGGTCGGGATGTTGTTCCGGGCCAGCTTGAGCATGCCCGGGGAGATGTCGATGCCGACCAGGTCGTGTCCGGCGTCGGCGAGCTGACGGGCCGTGGGAAGGCCCGTGCCGCAGCCGACGTCGAGCACTCGGGAGCCGGGCGCGAGGGCGCCGGCCAGCCATCGGCCGGCCGCGATCTGGCCGTCCTTGTGCGGGAACGCCTCGTCGTAGCGGTCGCCGATCGTGTCGAAGGCCTCCGCCTGCCCGCTGCGGTCCAGCGCCAGGCGGTCGAAGTCCTCGAACCCCTCGTAGTCGTCGGCGTAGTCGTCGCCCTCTGTGCGGCCTGTGCCTGCTGGACCTTCTGGGCTCTCCGTCACCGTCACCGGCCCCCCGTCTCCCGCCGCCCCGTGGACGTGCCGGCCTCCCTCACCGCTCACGCCTCCGCCCCCTCCTGTGACCGCGTCAGATGTCACGCCTCATTCGTGAGTTGCGCCACCGTCTGGTTTTTCACGAGTGCAGTCTTCCGGACGACGATCCTACGTTTGAAACACAGGGGCGCAGCAAGAGGTTCAGGACCTCGAGTGCGCCGACGTGCGATACCGGTCGGTACGGACGGCCGGCCGTTGCCAGTCCGCCGGCAGCGCGGGGACGGTCCACACCGGGTCCGGACGCCAGTCCTCCCAGCCCTCCCGGAACGGCGCTCCCCAGGATTCGATGAGACCGACGGCGGCCCGCCCCGCGGCCCGTACGCGCTCGGCCTGCTCAGGGGTCATCAGGCCGACGCGCTGGGCCTGCGCGAACTCGTCCTCGTCCTTCCATTCCCAGCTGCGGTCCGGGTAGACCGCGATGTCCAGGAAGTGGTCCTCCGAGTCGATGCCGCCGCTCCAGCGCAGCCGTGGCTCCTCCAGGTTCACGTACCAGTTCTTGAACCGCCAGTCACCCTCCCAGAACAGCCACACCGACCACGGCTCACCGGGCCGGGCGAGCTTGAGGACCCCGGTGCCCAGCCACGAGGACAGCGCGGTGGTGCGCGGCTTGGTGTAGCGGGTGGACAGCGGCTCGCGGTGGACCGAGGTGCCGTCGGTGAGCTGCGGCTTGACGCAGTCGGTGCCGGGCGCCAGCCAGACGGCGAGCAGCTCCGCGGTGTCCTGGACGACGGTCACGGGGCGGCAGATGTGGATGCGCTCGCCGGCGTTGGCGCGGTAGCGCCACAGGATATGGTCCCCCGGCGCCCATCGAGCGGTGTCCGCCGTGCCCGTCGTCTCCACGATGTCCGCTGTCATGAGCAGATCTTAGGTGGGCCGGCGGCACCACGCCGTGACCTGTACCGCAACACCGCGTTACGGGTGGGTCATCCGCAACACGTCGAGCGCCTCGTCCAACTGCTCCACGGTCAGCAGCCCGCGCTCCACATACCCCGACTCCAGGACCACCTCGCGGATGGTCTTCCGCTCGGCCAGCGACTTCTTGGCCACCTTCGCCGCCTCCTCGTAGCCCAGGTAGCGGTTGAGGGGGGTGACGACGGAAGGGGAGGACTCCGCGTACTCGCGGGCGCGCTCCACGTTGGCGGTGATCCCGTCGACCGTGCGGTCGGCCAGCAGCCGGGAGGCGGCCGCGAGCAGCCGGATGGACTCCAGCAGGTTCTTGGCGATGACCGGGAGCATCACATTGAGCTCGAAGTTTCCGGCCGCCCCGGCCCAGGCCACGGTCGCGTCGTTGCCGGTGACCTGGGCGGCGACCATGAGCACCGCCTCGGGGATCACCGGGTTGACCTTCCCCGGCATGATCGAGGAGCCGGGCTGCAGATCGGGCAGGGCGATCTCGGCGAGCCCGGTGCGCGGCCCGGAGGCCATCCAGCGCAGATCGTTGGCGATCTTGGTGAGGGAGACCGCGAGGGTGCGCAGCTGGCCGGAGGTCTCCACCAGGCCGTCGCGCGCGCCCTGCGCCTCGAAGTGGTTGCGGGCCTCGGTGAGCGGCAGCGCGGTGGCGCGGGCCAGCTCGGCGATGACGGCGGCGGAGAAGCCGGGCGGGGTGTTGATGCCGGTGCCCACGGCGGTGCCGCCCAGCGGCAGTTCGGCCAGCCGGGGCAGCGCGGCGCGCAGCCGCTCGGCCCCGTAGCGGACCTGGGCGGCGTATCCGCCGAACTCCTGGCCCAGCGTCACCGGCGTCGCGTCCATCAGGTGCGTACGGCCCGCCTTGACGACGTCGGCGAACTCCGCCGCCTTGCGCTCCAGCGCCGCCGCGAGGTGGTCGAGCGCCGGGATCAGGTCGGCGGTGACGGCCGCGGTGGCCGCGATGTGGATGGAGGAGGGGAAGACGTCATTGGACGACTGGCTGGCGTTGACGTGGTCGTTGGGGTGGACCTCGCGGCCCAGCCGCTCGCTCGCGAGGGTGGCCAGCACCTCGTTCATGTTCATGTTGGAGGAGGTGCCCGAGCCGGTCTGGAAGACGTCGACGGGGAAGTGCTCGTCCCAGCGGCCCTCGGCGACCTGCGCCGCCGCGTCCGCGATCGCCTCCGCGACCTCGGCGTCGACCACGCCGAGCGCCGCGTTGACGCCGGCGGCCGCGGCCTTGATCCGCGCCAGCGCCTCGATGTGCGCGCGCTCCAGACGCTGCCCGCTGACGGGGAAGTTCTCCACCGCCCGCTGGGTCTGGGCGCGCCACTTGGCGTGCGCCGGGACCCGCACCTCACCCATGGAATCGTGCTCGATGCGGTACTTCTCGTCGGGCAACTTCTCGTCGGACACGGCAGCCCCACCTCCACTCTGCACAGCACCCGCCGTGCCCGGCCTGTTCCCGCTCCCACGCGGGTGATCGCGTGAGCCGGGTCACCGTACGGCCCCCGGCGCCGGCGTGCGGGGGGTGTCCACCTCGCCGGTGCGCCGCAGCTTCTGCCACGGCAGCAGGGCACCGGTCGCCGCGGTGACACAGGAGTGCAGCAGCACCAGATACATCAGCTGCCGGTAGGCGATCTGCTGAAGCGGCAGCGCGAGCAGCGGACCGTACCGCTCCCCGTCCAGCCGGAAGGCGTACGCCGCGCCGAGCAGCTGCACCAGCATCAGCGCCGACCACGCCAGCAGCGACTTCACCGGGTCGACGAAGACCGCCCCGTACAGCGTGAACAGGTCGATCAGCGGTGCGCACAGCGGCGCGACCACCTGGAAGAGGACCACCAGCGGCATCCCGACCCGGCCGAAGCGCCCCGAGGGACCCCGGTCGACCAGCGAGCGGCGGTGCTTCCACAGCGCCTGCATGGTGCCGTAACTCCAGCGGTAGCGCTGCCGCCACAGCTGGCCCAGCGAGCCGGGCGCCTCGGTCCAGGCGCGGGCGCTGTCCTGGTAGACGACGCGCCAGCCGGCCCGGTGCAGGGCGATCGTGATGTCGGTGTCCTCGGCCAGGGTGTCGGCGCTCATGCCGCCCACATCCAGCAGGGCGCGGCGGCGGAAGGCGCCGATCGCGCCGGGGATGGTGGGCATGCAGCGCAGCAGGTCGTACATCCGCCGGTCGAGGTTGAAGCCCATCACGTACTCGATGTGCTGCCAGGCGCCGATCAGGCCGGCGCGGTTGCCGACCTTGGCGTTGCCCGCGACCGCGCCGACGCCCGGGTCGGCGAAGGGGCGGACCAGCTCGCGCACGGTGCCGGGCTCGAAGACGGTGTCGCCGTCCATCATGACGATCAGGTCGGAGCGGGCCTCGGCGATGCCGTGGTTGAGGGCCGCGGCCTTGCCCGCGTTCTCCTGCCGCAGCAGCCGTACGTTCGGCAGGCCCAGGGCGCGCACGATCTCGGCGGTGCCGTCGGTCGAGCCGTCGTCCACGACCAGGATCTCGATCGGGTGGGTGCTGGCGGCCAGCGAGTTCACCGTGTTGGCGATGCACTCCTTCTCGTTGTACGCGGGCACGATCACGCTCACCGGCTCGTCCACCGCCCGGCCCCAGGTGAAGCGCCGCCGGTCGCGGGCGCGCCGGTGCCACCAGGCCAGCACCGCCATCATCAGCAGCCGGGCGAGCACCGCCAGGCCCACCACGGCCAGCAGCCAGGCCAGCCCCGGCATGGCGAACTGGGTGAGCGCCGCCGCCCAGATCAGGGCCCTGCCCTGCCACACGCGCGCCCCGTCGGCCGGGTGGACGGCGGCCCCGGCGCCGAGCGCCCCGGTGACCGTGGCGAAGGTGTAGCCCTTCGCCTTCATCCGCTCGATGTACGTCCCCAGCGCCCGGACGGTCCGCGAGCGGTCGCCGCCCGCGTCGTGGAAGAGCACGGCGGCGCCCTTCCCGGCCTTCGGGGTGGCGTTGCGGACGATCCGCTCGACCGCCGGGCGCCGCCAGTCCCGGCTGTCGACGTCGATGAACGCGCTGATGTAGCCCCGGTCGCCCAGATACCGCTGGACCGGCCAGGTCCGGTCGTCGAGCGCGCCGAGCGTCGAGGCGTACGGGGCGCGGAAGAGCGAGCTGCTGATGCCGGCCGCGCCGGCCAGCGCCAGCTGGGACTGCGCCAGCTCGCGGTCCACCCGGTCGCGGTCCTGGTAGGCGAGGTCGGTGTGGGTGAAGGTGTGCACGCCGATCTCATGGCCGGCGGCCCGCATCCGGCGCACCAGGGAGGGGTTGCGGACCACCATCTGGCCGAGCACGAAGAAGGTGCCCGGTACGTCGTGTTCGCGCAGCACCTTCAGGATCTTGGGGGTCCAGCGGGGGTCGGGGCCGTCGTCGAAGGTCAGCGCGATGGTCCGGGCCGGGATGCGGTGGCCGGTGGGCCTGCCGTGGTCGTCGAAGGTGAGCACCGGGCCGCCGTCGCGGACCCGGTGGGGGACGTCGTGGGCGTGGTACGAGCGGTGCACCCGGGCGTCGTTGCCGACCTCGGCGTGCAGATAGCCGTCCAGCAGCATCCCGCAGACCAGCGCGACCAGGGTGGCCACCCCGAGCACCATGCGCAGCCGGGGGACGGCGTGCCGCCCGGCGGCGGCCATCCGGGACACCGCGCGCCGGGATACCCGCCGGGGGCGGGGCTGCGGCCGGGGCCGGGTCGGGGGCACGGGCGCCGCCGGGTGTCTGCGGCGGCGCGGGCGCGGCAGCCCCGGCTGTCTGCCGCCGCTCATCGCGCCCTGGCCTCCGTCCGGCGGTCGGCGTGCCGGTCGGCGCGCCGGGCGGCTCCGGCCGAGGCGGAGGGCTTGTCGGGCGAGGGCTTGCGGGCCGAGGGGTGGCCGCGCCGGGTGTCCTTCGCGTCCTGGGCGGCCGACTCGACGGCGGCGCCGGGGGCGGGGCCGGCGCCGGGGCCGGGGCCGGGGGCCAGGGTGTCGGGGGCGACGGCGGTGCCGCCCGAGAAGCCCGTTCCCAGGAGGGCCGTGTACCCGAGGACCGCGGCCCCCGCGACCACGCCCGCGTGCCGCAACAGGCGGGCGCGGCGCCCGGAGAGGTCCACGAACACGGGCCCCGCCGTGGCGTCGTCCGCGGCGAGGAGGCGCGCCGGCGTGCGCTCGGCCACGTCTGACTGAGGGTCCATGAGCCAGAGGCTAATGCAGCAAATAGGATTTTCCGCATATAGATAAACAGTGCGGTGTGTCATAGCCCATGACGGACCATTTGGTGTGCGAGTTTGGAATGGCGGACGAAGCGCCGCCGCCGAAGGCTGGGGGAGGCTGAGGCGCCCCGGAGGCGCACAAGGCATCCGGCGGGCCCGCGCCCGGCTTCCCGTACCGGAAGGAGAGCACGTCGCGTGAGGGCCATCTCCACCCCGCGCCTGGGCGGCTACACCACGCTCGCCGCGGCGGTCTGCGCCGCCGTCGCCGTATGGGCCGGCGGCGAGCGGCCGCCCCCGCGGCTCGCGTCCCCGACCGCGTCCCCGACCGCACACCCACCCGCGCACCCGCCCGTGCCCCAGCCGGTCCCCGGCCGCGCCGATGTGCCGTTGGTGCCGTACGTCAGCGCCTGGGCGGCCTCCGGGTACGACATGACCGCGGCCGCCGCGCGCGGCGTCAGGGAGTTCACCATGGGGTTCGTCATCGCGGGCGAGGGCTGCGCCCCCGTCTGGGACGGCGGGATCCCGCTGGCCGACCGGGCGCTGACGGCCCGTATCGCCGCCGTGCGCCGGGCCGGGGGCGAGGTGCGGGTCTCCTTCGGCGGCGCGGCCGGCCGGGAACTGGCCACGGCCTGCGCCGATGTGCCCGAACTCGCCACCGCCTACGCCGCGGTGATCGACCGTTACGGCTTCACCAAGGCCGACTTCGACATCGAGGGCGCCACCCTCGCCGACCCCGTCTCCGCCACCCGCCGGGCGCGCGCCATCGCGCTGCTCCAGCGCGCCCGCCCCGGCCTGGACGTCTCCTTCACCCTGCCCGCCATGCCCTACGGCCTGACCGAGGACAGCAGCGCCCTGCTCGCCAACGCCCGGGCCCAGGGCGTCGCCGTCTCGGGCGTGAACATCATGGCCATGAACTACGGCGGCGAGCACACCGGCGACATGGGCCGGTACGCCGTCCAGGCCGCCCTCAACGCCCACGGCCGGATCCGCGGCGTCCTCGGCCTCTCCGCGGCCGCGGCCTGGAAGACCCTCACCGTGACCCCGATGATCGGGGTCAACGACGTCTCCGGGGAGGTCTTCACGCTCGAGGACGCCGCCGGGCTCGCCCGGTTCGCCGCGGCCAAGGGGATCGGCCGGCTGTCCATGTGGTCCGCCGAGCGCGACCGCCCGTGCCCCGCACGCGCCGGCGCCCCCGGGCCGGACCCCGCCTGTAGCGGCGTGGCCCAGCGCCCGGGGGCGTTCGAGGCGGTGCTGACCGGCTGAGCGGGGCCGGCCGAACGGGGTCCGGCCGAACGGGGTCCGGCCGAGCGCGTGTGATCAGGTCTGCGGGCGGACCGGGATGCTGGTGACGAACGGCTGGGACGGGCCCGGGTCGGTGAAGAAGTCGTTCCCCTTGTCGTCGACCACGACGAAGGCGGGGAAGTCCTCGACCTCGATCTTCCAGACCGCCTCCATGCCCAGCTCCGCGTACTCCAGGACCTCCACCTTCTTGATGCAGTCCTGGGCCAGCCGCGCCGCCGGGCCGCCGATCGAGCCGAGGTAGAAGCCGCCGTGCGCCTGGCAGGCCTCGGTGACCTGCCGGGAGCGGTTCCCCTTGGCCAGCATGACGTGCGAGCCGCCGGCCGCCTGGAACTGCTCCACGTACGCGTCCATGCGGCCGGCCGTCGTCGGCCCGAAGGACCCGGAGGCGTAACCCTCGGGGGTCTTGGCCGGGCCCGCGTAGTAGACGGCGTGGTCGCGCAGGTACTGCGGCATCTCCTCGCCCGCGTCCAGCCGCTCCTTGATCTTCGCGTGCGCGATGTCGCGGGCGACGACCAGCGGGCCGGTGAGCGAGAGCCGGGTCTTGACCGGGTACTTGGTCAGCTCCGCCCGGATCTCGTCCATCGGCCGGTTGAGGTCGACGCGGACCACGTCGTCGTCCGACAGGTGCTCGTCGGTGGTCTCCGGCAGGTAGCCGGCCGGGTCGGTCTCCAGCTGCTCCAGGAAGACGCCCTCGGGCGTGATCTTCGCCAGCGCCTGGCGGTCGGCGGAGCAGGAGACGGCGATGGCGACCGGGCAGGACGCGCCATGCCGGGGCAGCCGGACCACCCGTACGTCATGGCAGAAGTACTTGCCGCCGAACTGCGCGCCGATCCCGATCCGCTGCGTCAGCTCGAAGACCTTCTCCTCCAGCTCCTTGTCGCGGAAGCCGTGACCGGTGGGGGAGCCCTCGGTGGGCAGCTCGTCCAGATAGTGCGCCGAGGCGTACTTCGCGGTCTTGAGCGCGTACTCCGCGCTGGTGCCGCCGACCACGATCGCCAGGTGGTACGGCGGGCAGGCCGCGGTGCCCAGCGAGCGGATCTTCTCCTCCAGGAACTTCATCATCGAGGCCTCGTTGAGGACCGCCTTCGTCTCCTGGTAGAGGAAGGACTTGTTGGCCGAGCCGCCGCCCTTGGCCATGAAGAGGAACTTGTACGCGCCGCCGTCGGTCGCGTACAGCTCGATCTGGGCGGGCAGGTTGGAGCCGGTGTTCTTCTCCTCCCACATGGTCAGCGGGGCCATCTGGGAGTAGCGCAGATTGAGCTTGGTGTACGCGTCGTACACGCCGTGCGACAGGGCCTCCTCGTCGCCGCCCTCGGTCAGCACGTTCTGCCCGCGCTTGCCCATCACGATGGCCGTGCCGGTGTCCTGGCACATCGGGAGCACGCCCGCGGCCGCGATGTTGGCGTTCTTCAGCAGGTCGAGCGCGACGAAGCGGTCGTTGGGGCTGGCCTGGGGGTCGTCCAGGATGCGGCGCAGCTGGGCGAGGTGGGCCGGGCGCAGATAGTGCGAGATGTCGTGCATCGCCTCCGCCGCGAGCTTGCGCAGCGCCTCCGGCTCGACCTTGAGGAACGTACGCCCGTCGGCCTCGAAGGTGCTCACGCCCTCGGAGGTCACCAGGCGGTACGGCGTGGTGTCTTCACCCAGGGGCAGCAGGTCCGAATAGGCAAACTCTGGCATCGCGGCCATTCCTCACTCGACGGGGTTACGGCTGACATCGTCGACAGCGGACACCAGCGTAGAACGGGGCCGGACGGCCGGATCTGTGAGGTCGGGCATACGGACGTCCCCCTGACCCCTAGTCGCGATACATCGCGACTGGGTACTCTGGCCGGGTGACTGAGCAGCAGCCGGTGCCCCTGACGAAAACCGCCCCCGCACCCGCCCCCGCACCCTTGTCCACCGCGGAGTTGCGTGCCTCGGACGCGGACCGCGACGGGATCGCGGACATCCTGCGCGAGGCGCTGGCCGAGGGCAGGCTCGACCCCGAGGAGCACGCCGAGCGGATCGACGCGGTCTACCGGGCCAAGACCGTCGGCGAGCTGGAGCCCCTGGTCCGCGATCTGCCCGCGGCCGCGGTGCCCGGCCGCGCCGCCGCCCCGGGGCCGGGGGGTCTGGGGCCGCACGGGGCCCGTACCCTCCCCGCCTCCGAGAACCTGACCGCGGTCTTCGGCGGCGCGGTGCGCAAGGGCCGCTGGCGGGTCAGGCGCACCACCCATGTCCTCGCGGTGTTCGGCGGCGTCGAAATCGACCTGACCGAGGCGCTGTTCGAGCAGCGGGAGATCGTCATCGACGTCTGCGCCGTCTTCGGTGGAGTCGAGATCAAGGTCCCGGAGAACGTCACGGTCAGGGGCGACGGCGGGGGCATTTTCGGCGGATTCGAGATCAAGACGTATGAGGCCCCGGACCCGGACGCCCCGGTCATCGTGGTGCGGGGATTCGCCTTCTTCGGCGGTGCCGAGGTCAAGCGCAGGCGCGGAAAACGCCTGAAGAACCTACGTTCATATTGAATTCCCGGCCGGGGCAACGGTGTGCATAAGCACGCGCACAGCGGGTAAGGCTTGGTGCATCGTCTCTCGTACGGCTGATGGGGGTGCTAACGGGCCGTACGGGCCAGGCGGGCAAGGGTGACCACCGGAGCCGTCGTCAGGAGTAGACCGTGCTGCAACCGCATCAGCCCCTGCTGGACGCCGCCGTGCCCCCGCAGCGCATCCCCGCTCGGGATCAGGCAGGCCCCTGGCACTCGGAGGCTGTGTGCCGCCGGGACGAGGCCGGGCTGTTCTTCGCTCCCTCGAAGGAGCCCACGGCTGCGCGGCTGTCGCGGGAGGAGGCCGCCAAGCGCGTCTGTGCGCGCTGCCCGGTCATGGTCGAGTGCCGCGAGCACGCCCTGCTCCAGCCGGAGCCGTACGGGGTGTGGGGCGGGCTGACCGCGGCCGAGCGCCGCGTCGTGCTGGCCCGCCGGCGGCGTCGCGAGGCGGAGCTCCAGCGCACCGTGCGGGTGGCGGCCGCCGGCTGACCGAGCCTGCAAAAAGCTGACCGAGCCTGCAAAAAAAGCCTGCAAAAAAAGGGGGGCCCCGCCGGGGAGGAGGGGCCCCGCCCGTGAGGGGTGTTATCGGGCGCGGTCGAAGTCGACCGACGCGTAGGCGCGCAGCTTGGACAGCCGGTGGGTGGAGTCGATCTGCCGGATGGTCCCCGACTTGGAGCGCATCACCAGCGACTGGGTGGTCGCGGTCTCCGCGCGGTACCGCACCCCGCGCAGCAGATCGCCGTCGGTGATGCCGGTGGCCACGAAGAACACGTTGTCGCCGCTGACCAGGTCGTCCGTCTCCAGTACCTGGTCGAGGTCGTGGCCGGCGTCGATGGCGCGCTGCCGCTCCTCGTCGTCCTTGGGCCAGAGCTGGGCCTGGATGGTGCCGCCCAGACACTTGATCGCGCAGGCCGCGATGATGCCCTCCGGCGTACCGCCGATGCCCAGCAGCAGGTCCGCGCCGGCGCCCTCACGCACGGCCATGATCGCGCCGGCCACGTCGCCGTCGGAGATGAACTTGATCCGGGCGCCCGCCTCCCGGATCTCCTTGACGATGTTCTCGTGCCGGGGCCGGTCGAGCACGACCACCGTGACGTCCTCGGGGCTGGACTTCTTCGCCTTCGCGATCCGGCGGATATTGACGCCCGGCGGCGCGGTGATGTCGACGAACTCGGCCGCCTCGGGGCCGGTGGCCAGCTTGTTCATGTAGAAGACCGCGGACGGGTCGAACATGGTGCCGCGATCGGCGACGGCCAGGACGGATACCGCGTTCGCCATGCCCTTGGCGGTGAGTGTGGTGCCGTCCACCGGGTCCACGGCCACGTCGCACTCCGGGCCGGTCCCGTCGCCCACTCGCTCTCCGTTGAAGAGCATGGGCGCTTCGTCCTTCTCGCCTTCGCCGATCACCACGACACCGTTCATCGACACGGTGTGGACGAGGGAGCGCATGGCCTTCACGGCGGCGCCGTCGGCGCCGTTCTTGTCGCCGCGTCCCACCCAGCGACCGGAGGCCATGGCACCGGCCTCGGTGACCCGGACGAGCTCCAGGGCCAGGTTGCGGTCGGGGGCCTCGGGGCTGACTTCCAGCTGGGACGGCAGATGATGCTCGGTCATCGGATCGCACCTTTCTGTACGGCGACGGCCGGATGTGAGGGTGATTCGTGCTTTTCGGGGAGCTGGGGACAGCCCCCCGAAAAGCACACTATCCGCTGATTACGAATGTGAGCAGAGGGCCCCACGCATGAGCACGGCTGCCATGAGGGACGATAGGGGGCGTGGCAGGTATGCGAGGCAAAGAGACGGTGCGGGACATGGTGCTGTCGGTGGCGGCGATAGGCGCCGTCGCAGCGGGCATCTACGTCTTCGCCATTCCGCGCGACGACAGCAAGAATCCGCTGAAGACGGTCGACTACAGGGTAGAGCTGATCACCGCCCGGCGCGCGGCGCCGTATCCGGTGGCCGCGCCAAAGCCCGGCAGCCTGCCCAAGGGCTGGCGCGCGACTTCGGTGACGTATGGGCCCGTGCCGTCGTCGCAGGCGGAGGGCACGGCCTGGCACCTCGGCTTCCTCACCCCGGAGGAGGAGTACGTCGCGGTCGAGCAGAGCGACGCCAAGGCGGGGCCGTACGTCGCCGACGTCACCCAGCAGGCGAAGAAGACGGCCAAGACGCAGCGGATCGACGGCAAGGAGTGGGTCCGCTACAAGGGCGACAAGTACGACGCGCTGGTGAGTACGGAGCCGGGTGTGACCACGGTGGTCACCGGCACGGCGTCGTTCGGGCAGCTGACGGAAATGGCCGCCGCGCTCAACACGGAGAAAGGCTGAGCGCGACGGCCGGGGTGCCGCTCTTCTTTTCGGGGCTCGGTTCGCCGCCGGGGCGCCTCAGCCCCTGTCGACGGTCGACCGTGCTCGGCCCTCCGTAAGGCTCACTCGCCGCGGGGAGAACGCGGCGGCGGCGTCCCGCTGGGGGGAGCGGGGGCTCAGACGGCGGTCACGACCTGGTCGTAGGCCAGCCGCGGGCTGCGCGGGAACGAGGCGTTCTCGCCGGGCTTGCCGATGTTGATGATCACCAGCGGGGTGTGGTCGTCATCCAGGAACTCCTTCTGCACACCGGCCGGGTCGAAGCCCGTCATCGGGCCAGCGGCCAGACCGGCGGCGCGGATGCCCAGGATGAAGTAGCCGGCCTGGAGTGAGGCGTTCAGCGACGCGGCCTGCTCACGGGCGGCGCGCTCGGCGAAGAAGACGTCCTTGGCCTGCGGGAAGTGCGGGAAGAGCGTGGGCAGCTCCTCGTGGAACTCGTTGTCCGCGGCGAGGATCGCGACCAGCGGGGCGGTGGCCGTCTTGGCCTGGTTGCCCTCGGCCATGTGCGGGACCAGGCGCTCGCGGGCCTCGGCCGAGCGGACCAGCACGACCCGCAGGGGCGACTGGTTGAAGGCGGTGGGGGCGTACTTGACCAGGTCGTAGATCGCCTGCACCTGCTCGTCGGTCACCGGCTCGTCGGTGAAGGTGTTGGCGGTGTGGGCCTCGCGGAAGAGGAGGTCCTGGGCGGCGGGGGCGAGGGCGAGAGACATGGGCGTGAACAACCTTCTGCTTGCTGTGGGGGTGGTGCTTACGGAGCCCCACCATACGCGGATTAGGTTAACGTTCAACTAAACTGCGGGTAGGGTGTTCCGAATCACAGCGAAATCACAGCGGAGCGTCATGGTGGCGGCTGCCGCGGCACAGCAGAGGCCGCGGCAGCCCGCCCGTCAGCCCTCGCCGTCTCCCTTGTCCCCGCTCCCGTCCTCGCCTTCGTCCCCCTCCGCCGTCTCGGCCAGCGCCGCGTCCAGCCGCGCCCGGGCGCCCTCCAGCCAGCGGCGGCAGACCTTCGCCAGCTCCTCGCCGCGCTCCCAGAGGGCGAGCGACTCCTCCAGAGTCGTCCCACCCGCCTCCAGGCGGCGCACCACCTCGACCAGCTCGTCGCGCGCCTGCTCATAGCCGAGCGTGGACGCCTCGGCCGGGCTCCCGGCGGCCTTCGCCTTCTCCGCCTTCTCTTCGGTCTTCGCCATGCCGCACAGCCTATTCAGAGGGGCTGACAACGGCGCGGACCGTGAACTCGCCCTCGGCGACCCGCGCCCTGAGCTCCTCGTCCGCGCTCACCTCGGCCGCCGCCCGCACCACCGACCCGTCCGCGTGCTGTAGCACCGCATAGCCGCGCCGCAGCGTCGCGGCGGGGGACAGGGCCACCACCCGGGCGTGGGTGTGCGCCAGCTCCGAGTCCGCCCGGTCCAGCAGATGCCCAAGGCAGCGCCGGCCGCGGTCGAGCAGCCCCGAGACCTGCCCGGCCCGCTCGTCCACCATCCGGTGCGGCTGCCGCAGGCACGGCCGGGCCAGCGCCGCCGCGAGCCCCCGCTCCTCCCGGTCCAGCAGGCCGCTCGCACTGCGCAGCGCGCGCTCGCGCAGCTGCTGGATCCGTACCAGCTCCTCGCCCACGTCCGGCACGACCTTCTTGGCCGCGTCGGTGGGCGTGGAGGCGCGCAGGTCGGCGACCAGGTCCAGCAGCGGCGAGTCCGGCTCGTGTCCGATCGCCGAGACCACCGGGGTGGCGCAGGCCGCCACGGCCCGCACCAGCTGCTCGTCGGAGAAGGGCAGCAGGTCCTCCACGCTGCCGCCGCCGCGCGCCACGATGATCAGGTCCACGTCCGGCAGCGCGTCCAGCTCCTGGACCGCCTCGATCACCTGCGGCACGGCATGGACGCCCTGCACCGCGACATTGCGCACCTCGAAGCGGACCGCGGGCCAGCGCAGCCGCGCGTTCTCCAGCACGTCGCGCTCGGCCGCCGAGGCCCGCCCGCAGACCAGCCCTATCAGCTGCGGCAGGAACGGCAGCGGCTTCTTCCGGTCGGCCGCGAACAGGCCCTCCGCCGCCAGCGACTTCTTCAGCAGCTCCAGCCGGGCCAGCAGCTCCCCGACCCCGACCGGCCGGATCTCGGCGGCCCGCAGGGACAGCTGGCCGCGCGGCGCGTACCACTCCGGCTTGGCGTGCACCACCACCCGCGCACCCTCGGTGACCGTGTCCGCGACCTTGTCGAAGACGGCGCGGAAGCAGGTGACGGTGAGCGAGATGTCGTACGAGGGGTCGCGCAGGGTCAGAAACACCACCCCGGCGCCGGGGCGCCGGGACAGCTGGGTGATCTGCCCCTCGACCCACACCGCCCCGAGCCGGTCGATCCATCCACCGATCAGCCGGGACACCTCGCCGACCGGGATCGGCGTCTCCGCGGACGTGTTGACAGCCATGTGCGCGAGCGTATCGGCCGCCACCGACAATGACCCGGGTCCATGGCCCCTACCATGGTGAACATGACCGCAACGACAGCCCGCCGGGTCCTGCTCGCGGCCCCCCGCGGCTACTGCGCCGGCGTGGACCGTGCCGTGATCGCCGTCGAGAAGGCCCTCGAGCAGTACGGGGCGCCGATCTACGTGCGCAAGGAGATCGTCCACAACAAGTACGTCGTGCAGACCCTCCAGAAGAAGGGCGCGATCTTCGTCGACGAGACGGAGGAGGTGCCCGAGGGATCCATCGTGATCTTCTCGGCCCACGGCGTCGCGCCGGTCGTCCACAAGGAGGCCGAGCAGCGCCGGCTCGCCACCATCGACGCGACCTGCCCGCTGGTCACCAAGGTCCACAAGGAAGCCGTCCGGTTCGCCAAGGAGGACTACGACATCCTCCTGATCGGCCACGAGGGCCACGAGGAGGTCATCGGCACCAGCGGCGAGGCGCCCGACCACATCACCCTCGTCGACGGCCCGAAGGATGTGGAGAACGTCCGGGTCCGCGACGAGTCCAAGGTCGTCTGGCTGTCCCAGACCACGCTCTCCGTCGACGAGACGATGGAGACCGTGGACGCGCTCAAGGAGCGGTTCCCGGCGCTGATCAGCCCGCCCAGCGACGACATCTGCTACGCCACGCAGAACCGCCAGATCGCGATCAAGCAGGTGGCCGCCGAGGCCGACCTCGTCATCGTCGTCGGCTCCAAGAACTCCTCCAACTCGGTGCGGCTGGTCGAGGTCGCCCTCGGCGCCGGCGCCAAGGCCGGTCATCTGGTCGACTTCGCCGGCGAGATCGACGAGGCCTGGCTGGAGGGCGTGACGACGGTCGGCGTGACCTCGGGCGCCTCGGTGCCGGACGTGCTGGTCGAGGGCGTGCTGGAGTGGCTGGCGGAGCGCGGCTTCGGGGACGTCGAGGTCGTCCAGCCGATGCGGGAGAGCCTCACCTTCTCGCTGCCCAAGGAGCTGCGCCGCGACCTGAGGGCCGAGGCGGCGGCCGCGGTGGACGCCACTCCTGCCGACACCCTCTAGCCTTCGATCATGGAAACGACGCACACCGCACCGCAGCAGCAGGCGCAGCAGCAGCCCGCCGCCCGTCCCGGCGACGCCGACGCCGTGCGTGTCCTGGGTGTGGACATCGGCGGTTCGGGCATCAAGGGCGCTCCGGTGGATCTGGCGCGCGGGGACCTGGCCGAGGAGCGCTTCAAGGTCCTCACCCCGCACCCGGCCACGCCCGACGCGGTGGCGGAAAGCGTCCGGGAGGTCGTCGACTCCTTCGGCTGGCGCGGGCGGCCGGTCGGGGTGACCTTCCCGGGCGTGGTGACGAGCGGTACGACGCGCACCGCCGCCAACGTCGACAAGAGCTGGATCGGCGTCGACACGGCGGCGCTGCTCGGCGCGCGGCTGGGGTCGCCGGTCACGGTGGTCAACGACGCGGACGCGGCCGGCATCGCGGAGATGACCTTCGGCGCCGGGCGCGGCCGTACGGGCACGGTCGTCCTGCTCACCTTCGGGACCGGCATCGGCAGCGCGGTCTTCATCGGCGGGCGCCTGGTGCCCAACACCGAGCTGGGCCATCTGGAGCTGGGCGGCCACGAGGCGGAGAAGCGGGCCTCGACCAAGGCCAAGGACGACCACAACCTGAGCTGGCACAGCTGGGCCCACCGGGTGCAGAAGTACCTCGAGCACCTGGAGATGCTGTTCTCGCCCGAGCTGTTTGTGATCGGCGGCGGGGTGAGCCGCAAGGCGTCGAAGTTCCTGCCGCTGATCGAGGGGCTCAAGGCCGAGATCGTGCCTGCGCAGCTGTTGAACAACGCGGGGATCGTGGGGGCCGCGATGGCTGCCCAGGCCGCGACGGCTGATCGGGCCTCGACGGCTGAACGGGCCGCGACCCGCGACTCTGCTGCTGCTCCCACTGCTGCCGCTGGTTCCGCCGACTGACCAGGGCGCCCTTGCGCGCCAGGACGATCAGCGAGGTCAGCAGCGTCCCGGCGTAGAGCCAGCCGGCGGTCAGCGACAGCGAGGTGAACACGCCCATCGCCTGCCCGCCCAGGCCCGCCGTTCCCTCGTTGATCGGCAGCAGCCCGACCGCGAACGCGATCGGCACCCCGACCGGCGCCGCGGCCAGGTCCACCGGCCGCACCCACAGCCCGCAGGCCGTGCCCACCAGCAGGAAGACCACGCCGTACGAGACGGTGGAGCCGGAGAACAGCAGCGCGTCCAGGCACCCGAAGGCCAGCATGGCGACGGTGGCCAGCAGCCCCGCCCCGAAGCCGGTGAGGCGCGGGGCGGGACAGCGCAGCCCGGCCGCCGCACGCCGCACCGTCGGCCCCACGGCGCCCACCGCCGCCGCGGCGCCCGGCCCGGGCCGCCGCGCCGCCACCGGCCCGCGCGCCGCCTCGCCCGCCCCGCCTCTGTACCTGTCGCGGCCGGCCCGGCTGTCCTGGCTGTCCTGGCTCACATCTCTGTCGTCCGCTGCCGGGCGGGGCGGCGGGGCGTATGAGCGGCGCGGGGTACGGGTGCTGTATTGCTCCACCCGACCAACGTAGGTCGAGGGGCGGTGAGAATCCGGCGTTGGACACGCCCTTCGCAGGACCTTGGCAGTGTGTTCGACCGATTGTCAGTCCGGCCGGGTGACGCGGAGCGGCCCCGTAGACTGGTGCATCGGCCCCGTCGCGGGCCTCGTCTCTGTCGTCACATTCTCGCTATGGGAAATTACGGGAAGTCGCCAACGTGTCGCTCACGATCGGAATCGTCGGTCTGCCGAATGTCGGCAAGTCGACCCTGTTCAACGCCCTGACCAAGAACGACGTCCTGGCGGCCAACTACCCGTTCGCCACCATCGAGCCCAACGTCGGCGTGGTCGGCGTCCCCGACCCCCGCCTCGACACCCTCTCCGAGATCTTCGGCTCCGCCCGCAAGCTCCCCGCCACGGTCGACTTCGTCGACATCGCGGGCATCGTCAAGGGCGCCTCCGAAGGCGAGGGCCTGGGCAACAAGTTCCTGGCGAACATCCGCGAGTCCGACGCGATCTGCCAGGTCATCCGCGCCTTCAAGGATGAGAACGTCGTCCACGTCGACGGCAAGGTCTCGCCCAAGGACGACATCGAGACGATCAACACCGAGCTGATCCTCGCCGACCTGCAGACCATCGAGAAGGTGCTGCCGCGCCTGGTCAAGGAGTCGCGGATCCAGAAGGACAAGCAGGTCCAGGTCAAGGCCGTCGAGGAGGCCAAGGCCATCCTCGACGAGGGCCGCACCCTCTTCTCCGCCGGCATCGTCCAGGGCACCGAGCGCGCCGCCGTCCTCCACGACCTGCACCTGCTCACCACCAAGCCCTTCCTCTACGTGTTCAACGTGGACGAGGACGAGCTCACCGACGACGCCTTCAAGGAAGAGCAGCGCGCCCTCGTCGCCCCCGCCGAGGCGATCTTCCTCAACGCCAAGCTGGAAGCCGACCTCGCCGAGCTCGACGACGAGGAAGCCCTCGAGCTCCTCCAGTCCGTGGGCCAGGACGAACCCGGCCTGGCCACCCTCGCCCACGTCGGCTTCCACACCCTCGGCCTCCAGACCTATCTCACGGCCGGCCCCAAAGAGTCCCGCGCCTGGACCATCAAGAAGGGCGCGACCGCCCCGGAGGCGGCCGGTGTGATCCACACCGACTTCCAGAAGGGCTTCATCAAGGCCGAGGTCATCTCCTTCGAAGACCTGGTCGCCACCGGCTCGGTCGCCGAGGCCCGCTCGGCGGGCAAGGCCCGGATGGAGGGCAAGGACTATGTGATGCGGGACGGGGACGTGGTGGAGTTCCGCTTCAACGTCTAGTTCCTCCCCGAGCTCGCCCCCTGATCGACATTTGTGCAGTTCAGGGGGCGATTCGCTGCTTGGATTCGTGCGTTGCGGCGGAATGTTCAAGGTCGGGGTTCGCGAGATGCGACGCAGTGTTTGTGCAAGTCAGGGCGTTGCCGTCCGACTTGTTGAATCCGGGCGGGGTTTCCGGTTGCTGGATTTTTGCTGGTTCGGTCGGCGTGGCTGAGCGGCCTCGGGGAAGTGAGGCACGCCCCCTCGCCGCCCGGCACGGCACCTCGCTGCGTTGTCGGAGTCGCCCGCTACGCCGTGGCAGGGGGTGCCTCCCCCAGCGGTAGCTGGGGGAGGCATATCGACCGCAGCGCCCAGTACGAGGGCCCGCGGCGGCAGCTGCTGATGTCGCAGCCTCCGCCTTGCGATGCTCCCCCAGTTACCGCCGGAAGGTGCCCTGCACCGGACGACGCGGGGACGCACCCCACTTCCCCGATCGCCAACCTGCTGGGGTTCGTCGCCGGCCACGTCCTCTACACCGGACAGCAGACCTTGCCGCATCGGCCACACCGGGATGCTGCAACGGGCCTGGGACCGGGTGCTGGAAACCAAGCCGGTGCTGCTGGTCCTCATTGGCTCGGATCTGTCGATGATGGAGGCGCCGCTCACTCTTTGCGTGCCGACTGTTGTGCGGGGCGGCCCGGGCTGAGGGCGGCTGCGGTGGCGGTGACGTGCCCGTTGCCTGGCAGCTGCTCGCCGAGCTGCTTGGCCGCTCAGGATCTTCAGCTGTCGGTCGCTTGAGTGATCGATGGGCCGTCGTCCGTCCGAATGCCCACCACCCTATCGGCTGTTTGTCCACAAGGGGTCCGTCTAAATGACCATTGATCTTGGCGGTGGTGGCACTCTGTGATGCATGGCAACTCGCAATGATCTGGTTCGGCGCCATGCCGAGAGCCTTGTCGCGGAAGCGCTCGATGACACACGCGTGGTGCTGGTCAACGGCGCCCGTCAGGCGGGGAAGTCGACCTTGACCCGCCTGACCGCCGCGCGTCGCCGCGACCCCGTCCTGCGTCTGCTCGACGACGCGGCGACCCTGCGTGCCGCGATGGACGATCCCACGGGATTCGTCGAGCACGACTCGATGATGCTCATCGATGAGATCCAGCTTGCGCCGGAACTCCTCCGTGCGATCAAGGTGGCCGTCGACCTCGATCCGACGCCGGGGCGCTTCCTGCTGACCGGATCCTCGCGGATCCTTGCCATGCGGACGCTGCCGGATGCGCTGCCCGGCCGTATGGAGGTCATCGAACTGTGGCCGTTCTCGCAAGGGGAGATCAGCGGCGGTCCGGACCGGTTCGTCGACGCGGCGTTCACTCACGGCCCCGGCCTCAGCCGCACCTCCGCTCTGCGTAAGCGCGACTATCTGGACCGCGCGGTCGTCGGCGGATTCCCCGAGGCCGTCAAGCGCACGCCCCGGCGCCGGACCGCGTTCTTCAACGCCTATCTTTCGACGCTTGTCGAACGTGATGTGCTGGAGCTCGCCAGTATCGAGCGGCACGGCG
This sequence comes from Streptomyces sp. LZ34, assembly GCF_053890475.1. Lineage (NCBI taxonomy): Bacteria > Bacillati > Actinomycetota > Actinomycetes > Kitasatosporales > Streptomycetaceae > Streptomyces > Streptomyces sp. LZ34. The sequence continues at coordinate 5,012,560 of NZ_CM132680.1, read as the reverse complement.
AGATCCTGAAACTCCTCGGTCTCCTTGCCGGGCGGACTGGAGGGCTGCTGGTCCCTGCGGCGCTCGCCACCGCCTCGGGTATTCCCCGCACCACGCTGGTGCGCTACCTGGAACTGCTTACCTCAGTCTTTCTGATCAAGACCATTCCGGCCTGGACCTCCGGGCTGACGGGAAGGACGGTGGGGACTGGCAAACTCGCCTTCGTCGACACCGGGATCGCCTGCCATCTGACGGGCCAGGACGCCGCCCGGCTCGCTGAGCCCGACGGCGCGGCCGGTGCCATGTTGGAGAACTTCGCCGTCATGGAGCTCGCCCGCCAGCTGACCTGGTCCGAGCAGCAAGGCCGCCTCTTCCACTATCGGACCAAGGACAAGGTCGAGGTAGACGCCGTCATCGAGACGCCGCGAGGCGACGTGATCGGCATTGAGGTCAAGGCCGGGGCCACCGTGCGCACCGAGGACCTCTCGGGGCTGCGCAATCTCGCCAACCTGCTCGGGGACCGGTTCGTCGCCGGCTACGTCCTCTATACGGGACAGCAGACCTTGCCGTTCGGCGACCGGATCCGGGCTCTGCCCATGGACGCCCTGTGGCAGCTGAGCCCCTGACGGGCGGTGGGGCCGGTGGGGTGATCCAGCGATTCCATGCTTGTTGCTGGATCGGCGCTGGATGGTCCGGCCGGATTTGCCGTTTCCGCAGGTGACTGCGCTGTTCCCGACGTTCCGCTTCAATGTTTAATTGAAGTTTCAACTCTCGCGCGAGGAGCCGCGCCGGCCGGTTCAGGCCGGCTCGATGGAAAGGCTGTGGCGGAAGGCGTTCGTGGGATCGTACCGAGCCTTCACCCGCTGCAGACGCCGGTAGTTGTCCTTGTAATACAGGTAGTGCCACGGCGTGTCCGAGGTGTTCCAGGCAGGGTTCCGCAGGTCGGCGTCGGGGTAGTTGATGTACGCCCCGTCGTTGATCTCATCCGGAACGGGGACACCGCCCGTGTCGGCGTACATCGCCCGGTAGAAGTTCCTGACGCCCGCCTCGAACACGTCGGCGTCCGAGGGGCTGGCCCAGGCCGTCACGTACCCGATCTTGAAGCGGGTCCCCCGGTGGGCGTACGCGGTGGCGTCCGGGGCGACGTCTCCCACCCTGCCGCCGTACGTCGACAGCGTCATCACGCCCGGTATGCGGCTCGTGTCGGTCTCGGTCATGTGCGAGAACGCCACCTTGATCTGGTCGCGGCTGAGCGTCTTCTTCGCGTAGGCCGACTTCATCTTCGTATGGCTGCGGGTCAGGCCCTCCCCAGTGCCGATCTGCGCGGCCCGCAGCCAGGGCACTTCCTTCCTCAGCTGGGTGAGCGAGTAGGCCGCGGTGCCCGCGCTGATCGCGTCGAGGTGGTCGCGCATCAGCCGCTCGGCGTTCGACTCCGCGGAGACCTGGCCCATGATGTAGGGGGCGCCCAGCAGGGCCGGCATGAGGAGGAGGTCGGAGTGCAGCGCGGCGGCGGGCGAGCCGGCATCGCTGTTGGCCTCGACCCAGGCGCCGTGGTTCTCCATCAGCCGGGTGAATGCCGCCTGGTCCAAGTCCTGCCAGCGCCATGCTGCCCTGAACGTCAGCACGTGCCGTGGCGGCCTCGGCAGCAGCCGTGCCGGGTCCGAGCCGCCGGCGCCGGGGGAGCGGAACCAGTAGCGGGTCACCACCCCGAAGTTGCCGCCGCCGCCTCCGGTGTGCGCCCACCACAGATCCCGGTGCCGGTCGCCGTCCTCGCGGGTGGCCACGACCGTGCGCACCCGCCCGCCGCCGTCCACGGTGACGACCTCGACCCCGTACAGGTGGTCGACGGTGAGGCCGTGCAGCCTGCTCAGCGTGCCGAAGCCGCCGCCCTGCACGTGGCCGCCCGCGCCCACCGAGGGACACCAGCCGCCGGGGATGGTCACGCCCCAGCCCAGGTACAGCCTGCGGTACACCTCCCCGAGTGTGGCGCCCGTCTCGACCGCGAAGGCGTTGTGCTCCGGGTCGAAGTAGACAGCCGTCATTCCGGACATGTCGATGACCATCCGGACCTCGGGATTGTCGACAAAATCCTCGAAGCAGTGTCCGCCGCTGCGCACCGCGACGCGCAGGCCACCGCGTACCGCGTCCCGCACCGCCTCCTCCACGTGCTCGGTGCTGCCCACGACGCGCACCTGATCGGGCGATCCGGTGTAGCGCGCGTTGGTGCCGCGACGCACCAGCTCGTAGTAGCGGTGATCTTCGCTGCCGACCCGCATGGGGCCGAGCGGCGGCGGACAGGTGGCCTCCTGGCTCAGCCGGTGCTGCGCCGCGCCCGCTGCCTGGGCCTCTGCCGCCCCGGCGGTCCCGGTGGCCGAGATACCGATCCCGGTACCGACCGCCGCCGCCGAGCGCAGCACGGAACGTCTGGTCTGCTCCCGCATTGTCCTCACTCCCCTTGTCGCCCCGAGGGGAACGCACGGGGGAAACGGCGCACCCGCGGGCTCTTGGACAGGGACCAAAGGTGCCGGAGCGCCGTTAAGCGGATCTAAAACTTTTCAGGACCGTACAGTCGCGGGATCCCAGTTCCAGGCAGCAGTTGACGAAGTCCTGGACGATCGGGTTGGCGTCGTCGGCCGGGGTCCAGGCGACGGCGACCTGGCTGGGGCTGACTCCGGTGACGGGGCGGTAGACGACGCCGGGGCGGGCGTAGAAGCGGGCGGCGGATTCGGGGGCGAGGGCGATGCCGTAGCCGTTGGCGATCGCGCTGAGCCAGTCGTCGGGCTGGTCGGTGACGGCGCCGATGCGGACCGGGTGGTTCTCGCGTTCGTCGGCGGCCAGCCAGTAGTCGCGCCACGGGCCCGATTCGGCCGGGGCCGCCACGAAGGGTTCGTCCCAGAGGTCTCGGAAGGGGATGACGTCGCGGGCGGCCAAAGGGTGCGTCGCGGCGAGCGCGACGCAGCGGGCTTCGGTGAACAGGACCGCTACGCGCAGGGCGTCCTGGCCGGGGAAGGGCAGGCGCACCAGGGCGACGTCGGCCTCTCCGTCGGCGAGGCCCGCTGACGGGTCGGACCAGGAGGACTGCCGCATCTGGGCGCGCCGGCCCGGTCGGCGGCGGGAGAACTCGGCGACGATGGGTTGGGTCGCCTCGTTGGCTCCGCTGGCCAGGAAGCCGACGCGCAGCACGCGAGCCGCGCGGCTCGCGGCGGCCTTCGTCTCGCGCAGCATTCCGTCCCACTCGGCCAGCAGGGCGGGGGCCCGCTCGGCCAGGGCCCGACCCGGTTCGGTGAGGGTCATGCCGGACCGGGAGCGCGTGAACAGGGTCGCTTCGAGCTGGGCCTCCAACTGCTTGATCTGCTTGGTCAGCGCGGGCTGCGAGACGAACAGCCGCTGCGCGGCATGGGTGAGGTTCCCTTCCTCCGCCACGGCGACGAAGTACCGCAGCAACCGCGTGTCGATATCCATGCCGCCAGGTTATGGACGCAGGTATTGGACGGCGCTCCGAGCCCTGACGAGGCTTGTCGACAGGGAGAGGAACAGGGAGAGGAACAGGGAGAGGGAGGGGTGCGAGTGTTCACTGTGTACGCGGTCGTTACCGTCGTCGCGATCGTGGCGAATGCCGGGATCGCGGCGACGGACCTGGCGAAGGCGGAGTTCGTGCTCGCGAACTCGGCGGAGGTGGGCGTTCCGCGGGCCTGGATCCCCTGGCTCGCCGCGCTCAAGGCCGCTGGGGCCGCCGGGCTGCTGCTGGGGCTTCTGGGGGTCCGGTTCATCGGGGTCGCCGCCGCGGCGGGGCTCGTGCTGTTCTTCGTCGGTGCCGTCGGCGCGCACGTGCGCCTGCGCGTCTTCCACAACATCGCGTTTCCTGTGGGATATCTGGGGCTGGCTGTCGCGGCTCTTGTCCTCGCTCTCGTGCGGTAGTCGCCAAGGGCTACGACCTCGTCGGCCACAACCGCATGACGCCGCCCCTCGGGGGCGCGAGGCTGCGGCCCGGCAGGCAGGCTGGGAGAATGTCGTTCATGTCACCGTCCCCTTGAACCGGCGGGACGGTCCTCGAAAGGGGGCGACTCGTGCGCGCCTCTCTGGTCCAGCTCTCGGTCTCGGACACGGAATCCGCCGAAGACTGCCGGGCACGCGCCGCCGCACTGGTCCGCGGCCGGGCCGGCGACGATCTCGTGGTGCTGCCCGAGCTCTGGACGACCGGGGCCTGGGCCTACGACGACTGGCAGGCGGGCGCCGAGCCCATCAGCATCGACGGGCCGACCCTGCGCGCCATGTCGGCGGCGGCGAGGTCCGCGGCCGTGTGGTTGCACGCGGGACGGTGGTGGAGCGCGACGGCGGCGGTGCGCTCTACAACACCGCGCTGGTCTTCGACCGGACGGGGGTGCTGCGCCGCACGTACCGCAAGATCCACCGCTATGGCTTCGACACCGGTGAGGCCGCCTGGATGGCCGCGGGGCGGGAGGTCGTGACGGTCCCCACCGACCTGGGCGAGCTGGGCCTTGCCACCTGCTACGACCTGCGGTTTCCCGAGCTGTTCCGGGCACTGGTCGACGCCGGGACCGAGATCCTGGTCGTGCCCGCCGCATGGCCGGCCCAGCGGCGCGAGCAGTGGCGGATCCTGGTGCGCGCCCGCGCGGTCGAGGAGCAGGCGATCGTCCTGGCCTGCTGCGCCGCGGGGACCCACGGCGGCATGGAGCAGGCGGGCGGCAGCCTGGTGGTCGATCCATGGGGCACGGTGCTCGCCGAGGCGGGGGCGGACGAGGAGGTCCTCACCGCGGAGGTCGAGACGGACGCGGTCGCGGCGCTCCGGGCGGAGCTCCCGGTCCTGAGGGACCGTGTCCTGGCCATCCCGGCACCGGGGGCGGGCACCCCGGGGCCCGGGGCGGCCGGAGATGGGCCCGCCGCGGCGGGTCGCTACGGGCCGAGCTGGGCCTCGATCCCGGCCAGGACGGTCTCCAGGCCGAGCCGGAACGGGCACCAGGGCGGTGACGGACCAGCGGGGTGATCACGTCATGGCTTCTTCGGCTTGCCGTCTCCGTAGAGCCAGACGTCGAAGAGGTCCTGGAGGTCCTTGCCCGACTTCTTCTCACACAGCGCGATGAACTGCGCGGTATCGGCGTTGCCGTGGCGGTGGTCCCGGGTCCAGGCGCGCAGGATGGCGAAGAAGGTCTTGTCGCCGACGGCCTCGCGCACCTTGTGCAGCACCATCGCCCCGCGCCCGTAGACGGGCGGGTCCGAGACCCGGCCGGCGCTGGGCGGGTCGGCGGGCGGGAAGTCCCAGATGCCCTCGCTCTCGTCGTCCGTGCCGTCGTAGAAGTCGTCGAAGATCTCCTGGGCGGTGCGGCCGTCCTCGTCATGGCCTTCCTCCCACAGCCATTCGGTGTAGGTGGCGAACCCTTCGTTGAGCCACATGTCCTTCCAGGTCCGGGGCGTCACGGAGTTGCCGAACCACTGGTGGGCGAGCTCGTGCACGAGCAGCGGCTCGCTGGGCGGGGACGGGTAGAGCGGCTTGGTCTGGGTCTCCAGGGCGTATCCGAGGTCGGGCAGGTCGGCGACGATCGCGCCGGTGGAGGAGAAGGGGTACGGGCCGAAGGTCCGGGTCTCCCAGTCGATGACCTCGGTGACCTGGTCGGGGACATCGGCGGCCCGGTCGGCCAGCTCGGGGTCGACGGCGACGTACTGAGGGAGTGTGCCGTCGGTGGTCGTGGTGTGGATGTCGAAGTCGTCGACGGCGACGGTGGCCAGATAGCTCGCCATGGGCTCGCCGGTGTGCCAGCGGAAGGTGGTGTGGTCGCCGTGTTCGCTCCGGAGCGTCAACTCGCCGTTGGACACGGCGGTGTAGCCCTGGGGGACGGTGATGGTGATGTCGTACGCGGCCTTGTCGGAGGGGTGGTGGTTCCCCGGGAACCAGGCCATGGAGCCGGTGGGCTCGCCGACGCCCACGGCGCCGTCTGCCGACCTGATCCAGCCCTCTTCCGAGCCGTCCGGGTCCGAGAGGGTCTTGGGCTCGCCGTCGTAGACGATCGTGGCCTTGAACGTACGGCCCTTGGGGAGGGCGGCGGCGGGGGTGAGCGTCAGCTCCGTGCCGGTGCGCACGGTCTTCGCGGGCCGGCCGTCGACCGTGGCCTCGTGCACCCGCAGTCCGGCGAGGTCCAGGTGGAAGGAGGTCAGGGCGTGGGTGGTGCGGGCTGTGAGTTCGGCGGTGCCCTTGAGGCGGTGGGAGTCGGGGGCGTAGTCGAGAGTGAGGCGGTAACGGGACACGTCGTAGCCGCCGTTGCCGAGCTTCGGGAAGAGCGGGTCGCCGACTCCGGCGGCGCCGGGCCGCGCCCCGGGGACGTCGTCGGCGGCGTCCTTGGCCCCCGCGCCGCCGGTGCAGGCGGCGCACAGCAGCAGGGCGAGGGCGGCGGGCAGCGGCCGCGGGGAGGGGCGAGTGCGCACGGCGGGCTCCTGGGGGGGCGGGCTGGTGTACGGCGCTGAACGGCGATGCACGGCGGCGTTGCGGCGATGCTCGGGCGTTGATCGCCATTGATACCGGCCTTATGCGTCGTTGTCGAAGTAAACGTCTCTGAGCTGCAGTTCACCACTTCTGGTGAAGCTCTGGCCTTCAGTTGCGCATGACAACCCTCCGTTGCGAAGCTGTTGCCGACTGTCAACCACTGGGAGCGCTCGTGGCCTTTGGTGACCAGCCCGCATATCTCCGAGTCGCCGACGACCTCCGGAAGAAGATCACCACCGGCGAGCTGCCACCGCATACCCGCCTCCCCTCCCAGGCCCGGATCCGTGAGGAGTACGGGGTCTCCGACACCGTGGCCCTCGAGGCGCGCAAGGTGCTGATGGCCGAGGGGCTGGTCGAGGGCCGCTCCGGCTCGGGCACCTATGTCCGCGCGCTCCCCGTCCCCCGCCGCCTGATCCGCACCGGCTTCCGCGCCGGTGGCAAGTCCGACCCGTTCCGCCAGGAGCAGGCCGACGACCGGATCATCGGCACCTGGGAGTCCGGCAGCGAGCGGGAGGAGGCCGGGCGCGAGACCGCCGAGCGGCTGGGCATCGGGCCCGGCGAGCGCGTCATGCGCACCCGGTATGTGTTCCGGGCCGCGGGGGAGGCGGTGATGATCTCCACCTCCTGGGAGCCGCTCGCCATCACCGGCCGCTCGCCCGTGATGCTGCCCGAGGAGGGGCCGCTGGCAGGGCGCGGCGTGGTCGAGCGGATGGCCGCGATCGACCTCGTGGTGGACAACGTGACGGAGGAGGTCTCCGCGCGGCCCGGCCGGGCGGAGGAGGTGCTGACGCTGGGCGGGGTGCCGGGCCACTCCGTACTCGTCATCTCGCGCACGTACTTCGCGGGCGGCCGCCCCGTCGAGACGGCCGATGTGGTGGTGCTGGCCGAGCGGTACCGCGTCGCCTACCACCTCCCGGTGCGCTGACCGGGGTGGGCCGGGCGGTCCGGGCGGTCCGGGCGTGTCCGGGCGGTCCGGGGCGGTCCGGGGCGGTCCGGGCGTGTCCGGGCGGTCCGGGGCGGTCCGGGGCGGTTTGACGCGGAGTTAACAGCCCCCCGCCTCCCGTAACGGACCGGAAACGCCGCATCGCGGCACGCCGTCACCTCCGGCTCCTACCTTCCTCGTTCGTACTGGTCACGGGCCGAACGACAGGAAGTCGCCATGACAGATGCCATGACGGACGCCATGACGGACGCGGACACGGTCACCCCCGTAGCTCCGGCGCGGGCGCCCCGCCGGAGCTACGCCCGGCTCGCCGCCGACGAGAGCCGCGAGGACTACTCGCTGCGCTACGCCCCGCACTCCTACCGCCGCTGGTCACCGACCATGGTCGCCTCGACCGCCCTCGGCGGCATCGCCTATCTCGCCGACTTCGCCATCGGCGCGTCCATCGTCTTCACCTACGGCTTCACCAGCGGTCTGGCCTCGATCCTCACCGCCGCGACGATCATCTTTCTGACCGGCATCCCGATCGCCCGGGCCTGCGCCAAGTACGGCCTGGACATGGATCTGATCACCCGGGGCGCCGGCTTCGGCTACTTCGGCTCGACGCTGACCTCGCTGATCTACGCCAGCTTCACCTTCATCTTCTTCGCCCTGGAGGGCTCGATCATGGCGCAGGCCATGCACCAGGCCCTCCATATCCCGCTGCCCATCGGCTATCTCCTCACCACCCTCATCGTCATCCCGATCGTGTTCCGCGGGATGGGCGCGCTGGCCAAGGTGCAGGCGTGGACCCAGCCCATCTGGCTGATCGGGCTGGTGCTGCCCTTCGTGGTGCTCGCCTTCGAGGCCCCGGACGCCTGGGGCTCGTTCGCCTCCTTCGGGGGCACGGAGGGCGCGGGCTCCGGCTTCGACTGGATCGGCTATGGGCTCGGTACGGGCGTGGCGCTGTCCCTCATCGCGCAGATCGGCGAGCAGGCGGACTATCTGCGCTTCATGCCGGCGAAGACCGAGGAGAACAAGCGCCGCTGGAACCTGGCCGTGCTCGCCGCCGGACCCGGGTGGGTGATCATCGGCGCGGCCAAGCAGATCGGCGGCGCGTTCCTGGCCTTCGTGGCGCTGGGCGCGGTCGGCAAGACGCATGCGCTGGAGCCGATCGCTCCGCAGATCGAGGCGCTGAAGCCGTGGCTGGGCTCGGTCGCGCTGCCCGCCGCCGCGGTCTTCGTGGTGGTCTCCCAGATCAAGATCAATGTGACCAACGCCTACAGCGGCTCGCTGTCCTGGTCGAACTTCTTCTCCCGTGTCACCCACCGCCACCCCGGCCGGGTCTGGTACATCTTCCTCAACCTCGCCATCGCGCTCGCGCTCATGGAGATGAACATGTTCGCGGCGCTCAACAAGCTGCTCGGCTTCTACTCGAATGTCGGCATTGCCTGGATCGCTGCGGTTACTGCTGACTTGGTCATCAACAAGCCCTTGGGGCTGAGTCCGAAGTACATCGAGTTCAAGCGCGCGTATCTGTACGCCGTGAACCCGGCCGGGTTCGGCGCGATGGTGACCGCCTCGACGGTGTCGATCCTCGCCTTCTTCGGCCTGTTCGGCGAGGTGGCCGAGGCGTTCTCGACCTTCATCGCCTGCGGCCTGGCGCTGCTGCTCAGTCCGCTGCTGGCCTGGCTCACCAAGGGCAAGTACTACCTGGCCCGCGAGAACCGGGTGAACGGCCCGGCCGTCGAGGTGCCGGATGTCACCGCCACCCACACCTGCGCGGTCTGCGAGACCGCGTACGAGTTGCCGGATATCGCGGACTGCCCGGTGCAGGCCGGACCTATCTGCTCGCTGTGCTGCTCCCTGGACGCGGAGTGCGGCGATGTGTGCCGTAAGGCGCCCGCCGCCGAGCCGGTGCTGATGCCGGTGCCGACCGTTCCTCAACTCCGGTCATAACAAATAGATTTGAGCTGAATTTGAGCTCGATGGAATTTGAGGTAGATTTGAGATCCGTGGCCGCTGCATGAAAAGCGGCACATCGTGCTCAACTCGCGTCACTCAGCCATCTGGGCCCATTCGCGGTATCTGTGCACGAACATTGAGGAAGAGTCGTCGCTTCCTCGGTGAGTTGCAGGCGATTACGGGCGGGATTAATAAGTCCCGTGCCCGGTCCGTAAAGATTCAGCGAAGGGCCCGGCAGGCGCGTCTTGACTTATGCTTCTCATGGATTTTACCAGCGATTGACCTGCGTTGATGCGCCCCAGAGTGCATCTGTGAGAGCCGGACCTCAAACTCAGCTCAAACCCGTGAGGCACCCCTTCAATTCGCTTGTACGATGACGCCGGTTTGCATCAGGTACAGCTATTGGGGACGAAGGGAGTGTCAGGGACGTTGAGCACTGAACAAGGTTCCCACTCGCATTACAAAAGGTCGCTCGGAACGGTGTCGCTCACCGCGGTCGGCCTCGGTTCCATCATTGGCTCCGGCTGGCTCTTCGGTGCCGAACGAGCCGCGTCACTGGCCGGCCCCGCCGCAATTCTCGCCTGGGTGATCGGTGCCGCGGTGGCACTGACCATCGCGCTGACCTACTCCGAGCTCGGCTCGATGTTCCCCAAGGCCGGCGGCATGGTCCGGTACGGGCAGTACTCGCACGGCTCGCTCGCCGGCTATCTGGCCGCCTGGGCCAACTGGATCGCCATCGTCTCGGTGATCCCGGGTGAGGCCACCGCCTCCATCCAGTACATGAGCTCCTGGGACTTCGGCTGGGCGAAGCAGCTGTACGACGGGAAGGAGCTGACCGGCAGCGGTGTCGTCCTCGCCTCCGTCCTGCTGGTCTTCTACTTCTTCCTCAACTGGTTCGCGATCACTCTCTTCGCGAAGACCAACACCGCGATCACCGTCTTCAAGGTGGTCGTCCCCACGCTGACCGCGGGCGCCCTGCTGCTGGCCCACTTCGACTCCGGCAACTACAGCGACAACGGCGGCTTCACCCCCAACGGCTGGAGCTCGGTGTTCACCGCCGTCGCGGTCTCCGGCATCGTCTGGGCCTACAACGGTTTCCAGTCCCCGCTCAACATGGCGGGCGAGGCACGCAACCCCGGCAAGTCCCTGCCCAAGGCCGTCATCAGCTCCATCGTCATCTCGCTGGTGATCTACGTCGCCCTCCAGGTGGCCTTCCTGGGCGCGGTCCCGGCCGCCGACCTGTCGCACGGCGGCTGGTCGGGCCTGTCCTTCAACTCCCCGCTCGCCGACCTGTCCACGGCCTGGGGCCTGAACTGGCTGGCGCTGCTGCTGTACGCGGACGCCTTCATCTCCCCGTCCGGCACCGGCATGATCTACGCGGCCACCACCTCCCGCATGATCCACGGTGTGCAGGAGAACGGTCACCTGCCGAAGGTCTTCGGCCGGGTCGACCCCAAGACCGGCATCCCGCGCCCGGCGCTGCTGCTCAACCTGGTCATCGCCTTCGCGTTCCTCGCGGTCTTCCGAGGCTGGGGCTCGCTCGCCGAGATCGTCTCCGTCGCGACGGTCATCTCGTACATCACCGGCCCGGTCGCCGTGATGTCGCTGCGCCGCCTCTCCCCGGACCTGCCGCGCCCGGTGAAGCTGCGCGCGATGCCGATCATCGCGCCGATCGCGATGGTCTTCGGCTCGCTCGTTCTGTACTGGGCCCGTTGGCCGCTCACCGGCAAGGTCATCTTCATCATGGCGATCGGTCTGCCGATCTGGGCCTGGTACGAGCTGCGCAAGCCGTGGGCCGAGCTGAAGCCGCACCTGCTGGCGGGCGCCTGGATGGTGTCGTACCTGCTGGTCATGGCGGTGGTCTCGTGGGCCGGCGGTGAGGAGTACGGCGGCCGCGGCTATCTGCCCGAGGGCTGGGACCTGCTGATCGTGGCCGTGATCGGTCTGCTCTTCTACACCTGGGGCGTGCGCAGTGCCTGGCGCAACCCGAGCCTGGTGCAGGCCGAGCAGGAGCTGACCGCCGCCGCCGAGGCCGAGGCCGCCGCTGAGGCCGCGGGCGAGGCGGGCGACGACCGGCGCGAGAAGGCGGCCGCGGGCGTCTGACATGGTGCGGGCCGGACGAGGTGCCGCCCTGGCGGGGCGACACCTCGACCGGCCACGCCGCCGATGACCGGCGGCGTGGCCGGATGATTACCTCGTTGTGAGAAGGCGTATCCGGTGCGTGAAGGTTGGGCGTAGGCTCGGGCATATGCGGATCGGGAATTCCTTACCGGAGTCACGGAGGCGCGCGCGGGGGCGTGCCAGATTGGAGGGGGCGGACCGATGAGTGACAGCAATGCCGTCCTGCCATGGCTCGTCATCCGCCAGGACGACAACGGCAATCGCTATCGCGTCGGCCGTTACGCCACCAAGACCGAGGCCCAGGAAGTGGCCGACCGGCTCGACTCGCAGAGCAAGGAGCAGCTCTACGTCGTCGAGCGGACCGCGGCCCGCCAGACCCGCTGAGCGACCCCCGGCCGGGCTCCGCTGCCCGGCCGCCCACCGGGCCTGAGCCCGGCAATGGCCCAGGCCCCCTCTCCAGCGCCTCCTTCCACCGCCCGCGCCACACCCTGAGGGACTCCCGTAGGGTGCGGCGCATGACGGTGCGCGTGGTGGTGGGCGGAGCGGTGTTCGACCAGGGGAGGCTGCTGGCCGCGCGGCGCAGCGCCCCACCCGAGCTCGCGGGCCGCTGGGAGCTGCCCGGCGGCAAGGCCGAGCCCGGGGAGACGCCGCAGCAGGCCCTCGTGCGCGAACTGCGCGAGGAGCTCGGAGTCGAGGTGCGGCCGCTGGAGCGGCTGCCCGGCGAGTGGGCCCTGAAGCCCGGGTACGTCCTCCAGGTGTGGACCGCGGAGCTGTGCTCCGGCGAGCCGCGCCCGCTGGAGGACCACGACGAACTGCGCTGGCTCCCGCCCGACCGCGTGGACGAGGTCGACTGGCTGGACGAGGACCGTCCGGCGGTGGCCGAGGCGGTACGGCGGCTGCTGAGCGCCTAGGCCCTGTCTCCCCGATCTCTGTGGATCAGCCTGCGGCGTCAGGGGGCACCTCCCAGCGGTAGCTGGGGGCGCGTGCGATCGCAAGGCGGAGGGTCGCCCTCGTAGTGGGCCTACTCGGGCGAGCCCGACAACGCGGCGAGCGTGCGTGCCAGGCGTCGCGGGCCCGCAGAGATCGGGGAGACAGGGCCTAGGTCCTGTTCCCGGCGCCATGCGCCCGACCGCATGCGCCCGGCCCCACCGACGCGGCCCCACGAACCCCCAGGTCGTCTCAGGGCGGCGGACGGTACTGCGACCCGGATATCGGGTATGTACTGATTAACCTCCCTGAATCCGTACTTTCCGGCGGGGCTTGGACAGGTCGGGGGAAGTGATCGGCGTGACGGACAGCGCAGGAGCGGCTGGGTCCGGGCCCGGCCGGCCCGGCTTCGTCGAGTGGGTTCTCCCCGCCGAGCCCGGGGCCGTGCGGGTGGTCCGTTCCCAGGTGCGCGAGGCGCTGGACGGCTGGGGCCTGACGCCGCTGTGCGATGTGACGGTCTTGCTGGTGAGCGAGTTGGTCACCAATGCGCTGCGGCATGCCAGCGGCCCGATCGGCGTCTGTCTGTACGCCCGTCGCGAACGCGCCGCGGGGGACCCGGTCCTGCTGGTCGAGGTTTCCGACCCGCTCACCGATCCGCCGCGCGAGCGCGTGGCCGCCCCGGAGGACGAAGGCGGCCGTGGCCTGCAGTTGGTGGCCCGCAGCGCACTGCGCTGGGGCGCCCGGAGCAACGCCGCCGGGAAAACGGTGTGGTTCGAGCTGGCTCTGCCCGGTTAAGAGTGTGAGAGAGCGCTGATCTTGAGCGCTTGTCAAAAAGCCGGGACGGGACCTGAATGCGGGCTGAGATAGTGCTGTGATCGTGAAGACCGTACTCCGGATGGCCGAGGTGCTGGATACTCGCTATCTGAGAGCCGGTCGGAGCACCTGAGCCGGAGGGGACGGGCGCATGAGCGAGAAGCCAGCGGGGGCGGATATGCCCGAGGAGGCGGTTGGTTCGCAGATGTCGCCGGAGTCACGTACATCCTCATCGTCGCGTTCGTCCATCTCACCCGCTTCGTCTTCCCTGTCCTCTTCATCGTCTTCATCGTCCTCGTCACCTTCATCTTCTGTGTCTGCTTCATCCTCTTCGCCTGTGCCGTACCGATCGTCGGACTTTTCCCTGTCCTCCGCCCCGGCGGTATGGCAGAGCAGCCCGCCCGGCTCGATCTACGACTACATCCGGGTCGCCTCCTTCGGGCTGGGGCCCGACGGCAGGATCGCCCAGTGGAGCCGGCGCGCCACCGAGCTCCTCGGCCTGAGTCCCGAACAGGCCATCGGCAAGGACCCGGTGGAGGCGTTCGTGCCGCCCGAGCTGCGCGAGGCCAGCCGCCGCACGGTCGCCGACATCCTCGACGGCAGGGAGTGGACCGGGCTCGTCCCGTATCACAACCCACAGGCGCCACAAGGGCACGGAATCGCCGAGGTCTATGTGATGCCGGCCGAGACCGAGCACGGTGAGCGGTCCGCCCTGTGTATCGCCGTTGATGTGACGGCTCTACGCGGGCTGGAGACCGACCTCGCCGCATCGCAGGCCGTTTTCGGTCAATCTCCGCTCGGTTTCTTTCTCTTCGGTACCGATCTGCGCATGCTTCGCGTCAATGAGCGGTTTGCCACGGTTTTCGGCCGCCCCACCGAGGCGTATCGCGGCGCCTCCGCGTACGATCTGCTCCCGCGCGGCGAGGCCGACCGGCTCGCCGCCGCCCTGCGCCAAGTCCTCGACAGCGGCCAGTCGCTGACCGATATGCCCATCGTGGGCACCGTGCCCGGCAACTCCGAGCGGCGCCGCTGGTCGATCTCGCTGTACCGGCTGCACAGCGGCTCGGGCCGGCCCATCGGCGTCGCCGGGCTGGCCACCGATGTCACCGGCCGCCGCCGCGCCGAGCAGGAGGCCGCGGGGGTACGCCGCAACCTGGCGCTGCTCAACGAGGCGGGAGCCCGAATAGGCACCTCCCTCGACCTGGAGACCACCGCGCGCGAGCTGCTGGACGTGGCCGTACCGCAGTTCTGCGACCTGGCCTCCGTCGACCTCTACCAGGGGCTGCTCTCCGGCGACGAGACCCCGCCCGGGCTGGCCGACGGCAGCGCCGAGTTGCGCCGGGTGGCCTTCGCCAGCGCCGTCTCGGCCGGCCCGGTCGCCTTCGGCGACAGCTACCTGGCCGGCGGCGAGGGAGCGGGCAGCGCCAAGCCCGTCCAGGTCGGCGAGGTGCACCGCTACCCCTTCAACTCGCCCAGCGCCGTGGCCCTGCGCACCGCCCGGGCCCGCGTCATCCCCGGCCGGGACAGCGGCGAGAGCCTCGAGCTGGGCACGATGCTGCAGTCCACGCTGGTGGTGCCGATGGTCGCGCGCGACACGGTCGTCGGCCTCGCCCAGTTCTCCCGCACCAAGGGCAGCGAACCCTTCGGCGAGCGGGACACCGCCCTGGCCGTGGAGCTGGCCGCCCGCGCGGCCGTCTCCATCGACAACGCCCGCCTCTACCGCAGAGAGCACGAGCGCGCGCTGATACTTCAGCGCAGCCTGCTGCCGCCCGGCGACCCCGAGGCCGCCGGGCTCGATATCGCCTGCCGCTATCTGCCGGGCAACGCCGCGACCGAGGTGGGCGGCGACTGGTTCGACGTCATCGAGCTGCCCGGCCATCGCACGGCCCTGGTGGTCGGCGATGTGATGGGCCGCGGCCTGCGCGCCGCCGTCGCCATGGGCGAGCTGCGCACCGCCGTACGGACCCTGGCGCTGCTCGACCTGGAGCCCGCCGAGGTCCTCTCCGCCCTCGACGAGATCGCCAGCGGGCTCGGCGCGCCCGGCGGCTCGCCCGCCGGCGGGCGGGCGGGCTCGCGCGCCCGCCGCGGCAAGGCCGCCGACGGCTCCTCCGACCTCGCCGAGGTGTACCTCGCCACCTGCGTCTACGCCGTCTACGACCCCGTCACCCGCCGCTGCACGTTCGCCAACGCCGGGCACCCGCCCCCCGTCCTCGTCGAACCGGGCGAGTCCGCCATGCTGATGGAGGTCCCGCCCGGCATGCCGCTGGGCGTCGGCGGCGAGCCGTTCGAGGAGATCGAGGTCGAGCTCCCCGACGGCGCGCTGCTGGCCCTCTACACCGACGGCCTGGTCGAGTCCCGCGACCACACCCTCGACGAGGGCCTTCAGGCCCTGCGCGCGGCCCTCAACACCCCCGACAGCGTGGTGTCCCTGGAGGACGTCTGCGACCACGTTCTGAGCACCCTGGACACCCACCACGGCGAGGACGACATCGCCCTGCTCATGGCCAGGATGCAGGGCCTGTCGGCGGACTCGGTCGGCGACTGGCAGCTGCCCAGCGAGCCCAAGTCGGTCGGCCGCGCCCGTGAACTGGCCCGGCAGCAGCTGGAGTCCTGGGGCATGGACGAGCTGGTGGACACCACCGAGCTGCTGGTGAGCGAGCTGGTCACCAACGCCCTGCGGTACGGCGAGGGCGAGATCCGGCTGCGCCTGCTGCTGGACCGCACGCTGGTCTGCGAGGTCTGGGACAGCGGCCTGGTCCAGCCCCGGCGCCGGCGCGCCCGCGACACCGACGAGGGCGGGCGCGGGCTCCAGCTGGTCGGCCTGCTCAGCGCGGGCTGGGGCAGCCGGCGCACACCACACGGCAAGACGGTCTGGTTCGAGCTGGCGCTGCCGAACGGGCAGTCGTCGGGCCCGGACTCGGTGGAGGCGCTGCTGAGCATGTGGTGACGGGCCGGGCTTTACGGTTCGGACCCGGCCCGTTCCCGAACCGTCAGGACTCGCGGCGGCGGATCTTGTTGCCCAGCCACACCAGCGGGTCGTACTTACGGTCCACCGCCCGCTCCTTGAGCGGGATCAGCGCATTGTCCGTGATCTTGATCCCCTCCGGGCAGACCTCGGAGCAGCACTTGGTGATGTTGCAGTAGCCGAGGCCGTGCTCCTCCTGGGCCGTGCGCTTGCGGTCGATCCCGGTCTCGGCCGCCTCGTCCAGCGGGTGCATGTCCAGCTCGGCGACGCGCATCAGGAACCGGGGCCCGGCGAAGACCTGCTTGTTCTCCTCAAAGTCGCGCACCACATGGCAGGTGTCCTGGCACAGGAAGCACTCGATGCACTTGCGGAACTCCTGGGACCGCCCCACGTCCTCCTGCCACATCCGGTACTCGCCCGGCCCCAGGCCCTCGGGCGGCACGAAGGACGGCACCTCGCGCGCCTTGTCGTAGTTGAACGACACATCGGTCACCAGGTCCCGGACGACCGGGAAGGCGCGCAGCGGAGTGATGGTGATCGTCTCGTCACGGCCGAAAACCGACATCCGGGTCATGCACAGCAGCCGGGGCCGCCCGTTGATCTCGGCGCTGCAGGAGCCGCACTTGCCCGCCTTGCAGTTCCAGCGGACCGCCAGGTCCGGGGCCTGGGTCGCCTGGATCCGGTGGACGATGTCCAGAACGACCTCCCCCTCGTTGACCTCGACGTGGAAGTCCTTCAGACCGCCGCCTTCCACGTCGCCCCGCCACACCTTGAAGTGGGCCTCGTACGCAGTCACTGCGTCAGCTCCTCGTCCGTCAGGTACTTCACCAGCTCATCCTTCTCGAACAGGCCGAGCAGATCGGGCCGGATGGGCGGGGTCAGGCGCCGCTCCAGCCGGATCTGCCCCTGTCGCGCGTCCGGCGCCGCCAGCCCCCCCGAGGGGTCGGCGAGCCGGCACACCAGGTTGACCGGCCGCCACTCGCGGTCCATCTCCGGATAGTCGTCGCGGGTGTGCCCGCCGCGGCTCTCGGTTCGCTCCAGCGCGGCGCGCGCCACGCACTCGCTGACCAGCAGCATGTTGCGCAGGTCGATGGCCAGGTGCCAGCCGGGGTTGAACTGCCGGTGCCCCTCCACCCCGGCGCGCCGCGCCCGCACCCGCAGACTGGCCAGGCGGTGCAGCGCCTCCTCCATCTCGCCGGCCTTCCTGATGATGCCCACCAGGTCGTTCATGGTCTGCTGAAGTTCCTGGTGGAGCGTGTACGGGTTCTCGGCCGGAACCGTGGACCGGTGCGCGAGGCTGGGTTCGCCGCCCTCCGCGCTGAACGGGCGCAGCGCCTCGGCCGCCGCCAGGTCGATCTGCGCGTCGTCCGGCGCCGGCCGCCGCTCCGCCGCGGCCGCCTCCGCCGCGTACCGGGCCGCGTACAGCCCCGCGCGCCGGCCGAAGACCAGCAGGTCGGAGAGGGAGTTGCCGCCCAGCCGGTTGGAGCCGTGCATGCCGCCCGCGACCTCGCCCGCGGCGAACAGGCCGGGTACTCCGGCCGCGGCCGTGGTGTCCGGGTCGACGTCCACGCCGCCCATCACGTAGTGGCAGGTCGGGCCCACCTCCATGGGCTCGGCGGTGATGTCCACGTCCGCCAGCTCCTTGAACTGGTGGTGCATGGAGGGCAGCCGCCGCTTGATGACCTCGGCGGGCATCCGGGTGGAGACATCGAGGAAGACCCCGCCGTGCGGGGAGCCGCGGCCCGCCTTGACCTCGGAATTGATGGCGCGGGCGACCTCGTCGCGGGGGAGCAGCTCGGGCGGGCGGCGGTTGTGGTCCGGGTCCTCGTACCAGCGGTCGCCCTCGTCCTCGGTCTGGGCGTACTTCTCCTTGAAGACGTCCGGGATGTAGTCGAACATGAAGCGCTTGCCCTCGCTGTTGCGCAGCACCCCGCCGTCGCCGCGCACCGACTCGGTCACCAGGATGCCCTTGACCGAGGGCGGCCAGACCATGCCGGTCGGGTGGAACTGCACGAACTCCATGTTCACCAGCGGCGCCCCGGCCAGCAGCGCCAGTGCGTGGCCGTCGCCGGTGTACTCCCATGAGTTGGACGTCACCTTGAAGGACTTGCCGATGCCGCCGGTGGCCAGCACCACCGCGGGGGCCTCGATGGTGAAGAAGCGGCCGGACTCGCGCTCGTAGCCGAAGACCCCGGCGACCCGCTCTCCCGCCTCGTCCTTGAGGACACGGGTGACCGTGCACTCCTGGAAGACCTTCAGCCGCGCCTCGTAGTCGCCGAACTCGGCCTTGTCCTCTTGCTGGAGGGAGACGATCTTCTGCTGGAGGGTGCGGATCAGCTCCAGGCCGGTGCGGTCCCCGACATGGGCGAGGCGTGGATACTCATGGCCGCCGAAGTTCCGCTGGGAGATCTTTCCCTCGGGGGTGCGGTCGAAGAGCGCGCCCCAGGTCTCCAGCTCCCAGACCCGGTCCGGCGCCTCCTGGGCGTGCAGCTCCGCCATCCGCCAGTGGTTGAGGAACTTTCCGCCGCGCATGGTGTCCCGGAAGTGCACCTGCCAGTTGTCGCCCTCGTTGACATTGCCCATGCTGGCGGCGATGCCGCCCTCGGCCATGACGGTGTGGGCCTTGCCGAAGAGCGATTTGCAGATGACGGCGCAGCGCTTGCCCTGCTCGCGTGCCTCGATCGCGGCCCGCAGCCCGGCGCCGCCGGCGCCGATCACGACCACGTCCCACGACTGCCGTTCGACTTGGGTCATCTTCAGGCACCTCTCCTAGAAAAACCGCGGATCGTCGAAGGCGCCGCTCGCCACCAGATAGACGTAGAAGTCGGCCAGCGCGACGCTCACCAGCGAGGCCCAGGCCAGCGCCATATGGCGCGCGTTGAGCTTGCTGACCCAGCCCCACAGCCGGTAGCGCACCGGATGCCGGGAGAAGTGCTTGAGCCGGCCGCCGACGATATGCCGGCAGGAGTGGCAGGAGAGGGTGTAAGCCCAGATCAGTGCGATGTTGACGAGCAGCACCAGGGTCCCGAGGCCCATGTGGCCCCACCGGCCGTGCTCGTCGCGGAAGCCGAGCACCGTGTCGTAGCTGAGGATCCCGGCGACGATCACCGCGAAGTAGAAGAAGTAGCGGTGGATGTTCTGGAGGATCAGCGGGAAGCGGGTCTCGCCGGTGTACTTCGCGCGCGGCTCGGGGACCGCGCAGGCCGGGGGTGAGGCCCAGAACCCCCGGTAGTAGGCCTTGCGGTAGTAGTAGCAGGTCAGCCGGAAGCCCAGCGGGAAGATCAGGATCAGCAGGGCGGGGGACAGGCCCCACCACGCCCCGAAGATCTCCCAGTTCGCGCCGCCCTTCATGGGCACGCAGTTCTGCGCGACGCAGGGCGAGTAGAACGGCGAGACATACGGCTCGGCGTAGTAGTCGTCTCCGGAGAAGGCCCGCCAGGTCGAGTAGACGATGAAGGCGAACAGCCCGGCGGCGGTGGCCGCGGGCGAGAGCCACCAGCGGTCGGTCCGCAGATGGCGGGCCTGGACGGCGGCGCGCGAGGGCGTGTGCACGCCGTGTACGGCGGGATTCTTTCCGGAGGCCGTACGGGCCTGGGGGTCGGTGCCTGTGGCCAAAGGGGACTCCGTGGTGGAGTGTGCGGGTGGGGTGGTGGGGCGGCACTCACGCGGCGTGAGGGGCGGGACACCTCAGGGAGAGCGCCCGTCGCGTCGGCGGCCGGGTCGCCTCGTAGCGCGTTGCCCCGTGCGGGGCGGGGCGCCTGGTGCGGGGTCGCCTCGACCTCGTGGGGCGGGCGCCGGTCACGCCGCGTACGCGCCTAGGGCGCGTGATGGTCGCGCACGCCGATCCCCTCGTCGTCGACGTCCGACCAGAGCGCACTGTTGTACGGCGCGTCGGGGACCAGCACCATCTCCGGGCGAGACCGCTCGCCGGGGGCCGACTCGCGCAGCAGGGCGAGGCTCTCGCGCAGGTGGTCCGTGTCGGTACGGACGCGGCGTATCTCCAGGCCTCCGGCGCCGACCGACTGCTCGAGCCGGTTGACCGAACGGACCAAGTCGTCGAGACGGCGCTGGACGGCCGTCAAGTCGTCGTTCAAGGACATGACTTGCCCTCACTTCCGCGGTTGCGGTTGGCGACGCTCATGCGACAGCGAGTGTTACGCGTCATGGTCGCGGTTGGGAAGGGATCTGTCGCGATTCGCGGAGCCACCGGAGCGATCGCACCCTCGCGCGCGGGGGTGCGCGCCCACCGGATTGACCCGGTCGGGTGATCCTTTCCCCTCCATGGCCGTCTCGGCGTGCTGTTTCCTGAACCGTCGCTTTGAGTGAGGAGTATATGCGATGAGCGTCACAATATGCCAAATATGCACAATCCCGGCTCACCCGGCCCGTCCGGCCGAGCAGGCCCACCCCGGAGGTACGTGTCATGTCCATCGCCAAGCGCCGCCGCGTCGTGCTGCTCGCCGCGGGAGTGCTGCTGCCGCTGCCCTGGGCGAGCGGATGCAGCTCCAGCGGTGACGACAGCTCGCCCGCCGCCGCCCGACGGGACGTGGCCGCGGCCGCCCGCGGCGGGGTGGCCGGTACGGGGACGCTGCGCTGGGCCCTGGACGCGGCGCCCGGGACGTTCAACGCCTTCCAGACCAACGCCGACAGCGGCACCCAGCGGATCGCGGGCGCCGTCCTGCCGTCCCTGTTCACCCTGGACGGCCGGGGCCGCCCGCAGCGCAACCCCGACTATCTCCGGGCCGCCGACGTGGTGGACCGCGAGCCCAGGCAGGTCGTGCGCTACAAGCTCACCCCCGAGGCGGTCTGGACCGACGGGCGCCCGATCGGCGCCGAGGACTTCACCGCCCAGTGGAAGGCGCTGCGCGGTGCGGACGGCGCGTACTGGACGGCCCGCAACGCCGGGTACGACCGCATCGCCAAGGTCGAACCCGGCGACGGGGAGCGCGAGGTCGAGATCACCTTCGCCAAGCCGTACGCGGACTGGCGCTCGCTGTTCACCCCGCTCTATCCGAAGAGCGTGATGAGCGACCCGACCGCCTTCAATGACGGGCGGCGCAGGGGGCTCGCGGTCAGCGCCGGCCCGTTCATGATGCGCAGCATCACGGGCGGCACGAAGAGCGTCACGCTGGTGCGCAACCCCCGCTGGTGGGGCGATCGGGCCCGGCTCGACAAGCTGGTCTTCAAGGCCGTGCCGGTCAAGGAGAGGCCCGCCGCGCTGCTGGCCGGGAAGCTCGACCTGGCCGAGGTCGACCGGGCCATGGCCGAGCGGATCCAGGACGCGGCCGAGGTGCCCGGCAAGAAAGGTAAGAAGGCAGAGAGCGGGGAGAACGGGAAGAGGGGGGCGGAGAAGCAGACCGCGGCCGAGCCGGCGGCCCGGCACGGGGCCGCGCCCGGGGCGGACCTGGCGGCGGGCGGCCGGGACGCGGCCGACGCGATGCGCGCCTGGGCGGAGGCGAACGCCTCCGAGAAGACACGGGCCGAGACGGCGGCCCTGCGCAGGCTCACCGTGCGCAAGGCCCTGGAGCCCGCGTACACCCAGCTCGCCCTGAACGGCACCAAGGGCCCGCTCGCCGACGAGCGGGTGCGCCGCGCCGTGGCCCGCGCGATCGACCGCAAGGGCCTCGCGGAGCTGGTGCTGGGGCCCCTGGGGCTGCCCGCCAAGCCGCTCGGCAACCATCTGCTGATGGCCGGACAGCAGGGCTACAAGGACCACAGCGGCGCCATCGGCGGCAAGGACCCCCACGCGGCCCAGGCCCTGCTCGCCGACGCGGGCTGGCGCGCCGCCTCCGCCTCGGCCCGGCAGAAGGCGCTCGGCGCCAAGACGGACGACCAGGGCCACGACGCCGCGCGGGACGGCGGGCAGCGGGACGGCGGGCGGCACGGCGGCCGGGGCGCGGGCCCCGACGCGGGTGACGCGGGCCGCTCCGGGCGCGCCGCCGCGGCCGTCGTACGCAAGCACGGCCAGCCGCTGGAGCTGCGCTTCGTGGTGCCGACCGGCGCCGGCACCGCCCCGCTGGGCAGGGTCAGCGAGCGCATCACGCGGATGCTGGAGGCGATCGGCGTCCGCACCAAGATCACCAAGGTCTCGGGCAGCGGCTACTTCAAGGACCACATCGCCTCCGGCAACTACGACCTCGCCCTCTACTCCTGGCCCGCCAGCGCCTACCCCGCCACCGACGCCCGCCCGATCTACGCCAAGCCGCAGCCCGCCGCGGACGGCTCGCTGGTCGTCGAGCAGAACTACACCCGGGTCGGCACGGACCAGATCGACCAGCTCTTCGACCAGGCGGTCGCCGAGCTGGACTCCGGCTCCTCCCGGGCCTTGGTCAGCCGCGCCGACGCGCGGATCTGGGCGGCGGCCGGGTCGATCCCGCTCTACCAGCGCCCCCAGCTGGTCGCGGCCAGGAAGACCGTGGTCAACGCGGGCGCCTTCGGCTTCGCCACCCCGCGCTACCAGGACATCGGCTTCCGGAAGTGATCCTCAGGAGTGGCTCAACTCCCTTGTCCGGAAGACCGGTTGGCATGAAGCATGGCCGACGACCACAACACCGGAGGCACGGGGGGCAAGGACATGAAGCGCGGACTGACCACGGCGATCGTGGCCGTAGCAATCACGGCAGGGGCCGCGGGCTGTACGTCCGGCGGCTCCGACGGCTCTGACGGGGCCGCCCGCGGCGGCGCTCAGAACATCGCGGCCAAAAAGGCGTGCGCCGACGGCACGTACACCTGGCTGAACGTCTCCCGGCGCTCGGCGGTGACCGACATGGCGGTCGCCACCAAGGTCAAGAAGGGCAGCAAGGTCAGTACCGATGGCGTCGAGACGGTGGCCCGCTACACCGTGTCCGTCCGGACACAGGGCGCAACCCTGCCCGAGAAGCAGTCGATCCGCAGTCTGGCCCAGCAGGCGAAGCCGGTCGTCCCCCTGGCCGACCGTATCGGGCAAACGACAGCGTACGACAAGGACAAGGACTCCTCCTACGGCGAGGCCGGCGTACCTGGCCGCTATGTCATGGCCCGCGCGTACGACCTGGTCGAGGCCGATTTCCGCTATGCCTGCGGGGACGAGACGGTCAGCTTCGGCCACGTGGTGACCTGGGACGACGCCGGAATCGAGATCATCCTGGCGTGCGGCGAGAAGCTGGACAAGGAGGCGAGCGGCGGTGCGCGCGAGGCCGCCAGGCTGGGCTGCCACGAGGGCGACCCCGCGCGGGCCTGAGCCCGGTCCACCGGCCCGGTACGGGCGGGGCGTCCGTTACCGCCCCGCCCACGTACCATGGGGTGAGGCCGTGGCGTGATCTGCCCGGCAGGCGGGCGTGCCGGACCGGGCGCGCCGCCATCCACGATTCCGGGAGAAGCGCCGCAGTGCCCACGCGCCACGACATCCGTAACGTTGCCATCGTCGCCCACGTCGACCACGGCAAGACGACCCTCGTCGATGCCATGCTCAAGCAGGCCGGCGCGTTCGCCGCCCACCAGCACGTGGACGACCGGGTCATGGACTCCAACGACCTGGAGCGCGAGAAGGGCATCACCATTCTCGCGAAGAACACCGCCGTCAAGTACCACCCGGCGGACGGCGGGGACCCCGTCACCATCAACATCATCGACACCCCCGGCCACGCCGACTTCGGCGGCGAGGTCGAGCGCGGCCTGTCCATGGTCGACGCGGTCGTGCTGCTGGTGGACGCCTCCGAGGGCCCGCTGCCGCAGACCCGCTTCGTGCTGCGCAAGGCGCTTCAGGCCAAGCTGCCGGTCATCCTGTGCATCAACAAGACCGACCGCCCGGACGCCCGGATCGACGAGGTCGTCAACGAGACGTACGACCTCTTCCTGGATCTGGACGCGACCGAGGAGCAGATCGAGTTCCCGATCGTCTACGCCTGCGCCCGCGACGGCGTGGCCTCGCTGAACAAGCCGGAGGACGGCACCGTCCCGGCCGACAGCGACAGCCTCCAGCCCTTCTTCTCGACCCTCCTGGAGACCATCCCGGCCCCCGAGTACGACTCGAGCGCCCCCCTCCAGGCCCATGTCACCAACCTGGACGCGGACAACTTCCTCGGCCGTATCGCGCTGCTCCGAGTCGAGCAGGGCGAGCTGAAGAAGGGGCAGACCGTCGCCTGGATCAAGCGCGACGGCTCGATCTCCAACGTCCGGATCACCGAGCTGCTGATGACCGAGGCGCTCACCCGCAAGCCCGCCGAGGTGGCCGGGCCCGGCGACATCTGCGCGGTCGCGGGCATCCCGGAGATCATGATCGGCGAGACCCTGGCCGACCCCGAGAACCCGATCGCCCTCCCGCTGATCACGGTCGACGAGCCGGCCATCTCGATGACCATCGGGACCAACACCTCGCCGCTGGTCGGCAAGGGCGGCAAGGGCCACAAGGTCACCGCCCGGATGGTCAAGGACCGCCTCGACAAGGAGCTGGTCGGCAATGTCTCGCTGCGCGTGCTGCCGACCGAGCGCCCGGACGCCTGGGAGGTCCAGGGCCGTGGCGAGCTGGCGCTGGCGATCCTGGTGGAGACCATGCGCCGGGAGGGCTACGAGCTGACCGTCGGCAAGCCGCAGGTGGTCACCAAGGAGATCGACGGCAAGGTCCACGAGCCGGTCGAGCGGATGACCATCGACAGCCCGGAGGAGCACCTGGGCGCCATCACCCAGCTGATGGCGGCGCGCAAGGGCCGTATGGAGACGATGACGAACCACGGCTCCGGGTGGGTCCGGATGGAGTTCGTCGTCCCCGCCCGCGGTCTGATCGGCTTCCGTACGGAGTTCCTGACCGACACCCGCGGCACCGGCATCGCGCACTCCATCTTCGAGGGCCACGAGCCGTGGTTCGGCGAGCTGCGCACCCGTAACAGCGGTTCGCTGGTGGCCGACCGGTCGGGCGCGGTGACCGCCTTCGCGATGACCAATCTCCAGGAGCGCGGCACGCTGTTCGTCTCCCCGGGCACCGAGGTGTACGAGGGCATGATCGTCGGGGAGAACTCCCGCTCCGACGACATGGACGTGAACATCACCAAGGAGAAGAAGCTCACCAACATGCGGTCCTCGACGGCGGATGTGACCGAGTCCCTGGTCCCGCCGCGGCTGCTGTCGCTGGAGCAGTGCCTGGAGTTCTGCCGCGACGACGAGTGCGTCGAGGTGACCCCGGAGACCGTCCGTATCCGCAAGGTCGTCCTCGACCAGAAGAACCGCGCCCGCGCCACCGCCCGGGCGAAGCGGTAACGCCGCATCGCGGCCGCGTGCGGCCGCGCGTAAAGGCGCCCTGCCGCTCGTAAAAACACCAAGAAAAGTAATACCGGCCGATTACCAAGCGTAATCGGCCGGTGTTGCGTCCGCCATATGCCAGCGGCCCGGAATTCCCGCCCTCGGGGTGGGGTCCGGGCTGCTGCCATGTCAGCAACATGTCAGTCAAGCTCTTATTCGGCGATCAACGTCCGATTATCGGTGACTGCACTCCGCATGATGTGTTAACAGTCCGTTTCGCGTGTGTCTGTCTGCGGCAGTTTTGTCCGGATTTCGAAGCTCCGCGCGTAGATCCTGTGACCAAAGCGAGACCCTTAAAGTGTGGTTAACGGGACTGCCGTGCTCAATTATGGGGTTCGTTGGGCTCGGGTCGATGGGTCACGCGCTGTGGGGAGTGCGGGCCTACGAGCACACGGGGGGTTCCGGTCCCTTTCGCTGTCAGGGGTGTCAGCGTGTCTCCGGCGGCCCCTTTTTCGTAGTGACAGTGGACTCCTGAGGAGGCAAACCCATGCGCGGTGCCAAGAGCGCCAAGTGGGTCGCGTTGGCCGCGGTTGTGGCGCTGGCCGCAACCGCCTGTGGTGGCGACGACGGCGGCAGTGACAGCGGCGACAACGACATGAACAAGGGCGCGGCGGACCCGAAGGGGATCCTGACCGCCCAGCTGAGCGAGCCGCAGAACCCGCTGCAGCCGGCGAACGCCAAGGAGAGCCAGGGCAGCCGCGTCATCCGGGCGGTCTTCTCCCAGCTGGTGGGCTATGAGCCGGGCACCGGCAAGCTCACCTACGTCAACGCTGAGTCCGTCACCCCGAACAAGGACTCCTCCGTCTGGACCGTCAAGCTCAAGCCGGGCTGGACGTTCCACAACGGCGAGAAGGTCACGGCCCAGTCCTATGTGGACTCCTGGAACTGGTCGGCCAACGTCAAGAACAACCAGACCAACTCCAGCTGGTTCCAGGACATCAAGGGCTACGCGGACGTCCACCCGGAGAAGGGTGCGCCCAAGTCGGACAAGATGTCCGGTCTGAAGGTCGTCAACGACAACGAGTTCAAGATCGAGCTGGCCGGCCCGGTCTCGTACTTCGCCTACAAGCTCGGCTATGACGTCTGGTCCCCGCTGCCCAAGGAGTTCTTCAAGGACCCCAAGGCCGCCGGTGAGCACCCGATCGGCAACGGCCCCTACAAGTTCGTCTCCTGGGACCACAAGAAGCTGATCAAGGTCCGGACGTTCGCGGACTACAAGGGCCCGGACAAGGCGAAGAACGGCGGCATCGACTTCGCGAACTACACCACCGCCGACGCCGCCTACTCCGCACTGCGCTCCAACACCCTGGACTGGATCGAGCAGATCCCCACCACCGCGCTCACCAACTACCGGAGCGACCTGGGCAAGCGCGCGATCGAGCTGGAGTACTCGGCGGTCCAGTCGATCGTCCCGGCCTTCTACACCAAGCAGTTCAAGGACATCGACCCCAAGGTCATCCAGGGCCTGTCGATGGCGATCGACCGTGACACGATCACCAAGACCGTGCTCCACGGCACCCGCGCCCCCGCCGACAGCTACGTCGCCCGTGGCGTGCTCGGCTACAAGGCGGGCGCGCTCAAGGATCAGGTCACCTACGACCCGGCGAAGGCCAAGGCCCTCATCAAGGAGGGCGGCGGTGTCCCGGGCAACAAGATCTCCATCCAGTACAACGCCGACCAGCCGCACAAGGAGTGGGTCGACGCGGTCTGCAACAGCATCCGCAAGGCCGTCCAGGTCGAGTGCATCGGCGACTCCAAGCCGGACTTCCAGGCCGACCTGAACGCCCGTGACAAGCACCAGGTCAAGTCGATGTACCGCGGTGGATGGGTGCTCGACTACCCGGTCAACTCCAACTTCATGCGCGACCTGTACAGCACCACCGCCGCCGGTAACACCAGCGGCTACTCCAACAAGGAGTTCGACAAGCTGAGCAAGAAGGCCGACGAGGCCCCGACGCTCGACGAGACGGTGAAGCTGTACCAGCAGGCGGAGCAGCTCCTCGCCAAGGACATGCCGGCGATCCCGCTGTGGTTCTACAAGGTCAACAGTGGTCAGTCCAACAAGGTCCTCGGGAAGATCCCGTACGGCCAGGACGGTGACCCCATCTTCACCCAGGTCCAGCTGAAGAAGAAGTAAGCATCGGGACCGCCTGCCGGTGCCGTCCGCTCTCCACCCGGGGAGCGGCGGCACCGGCTCGCAGGCGTCAAGGCCCCGCCCCTTGTCCCCCCGCTCGGTGGCTGCAGACGAGACGAGGCCTTCGCCGCCCCCCAACGGCATGGAGGCAAAATGGGGCGCTACGTCGTCAGGCGACTGCTCCAGATGATCCCGGTATTCATCGGGACAACTCTGTTGATTTTCCTTATGGTCCACGTCCTTCCCGGCGACCCCATCAGAGCGATGTGGGGCGAGAAGGCCGCGGACCCCGCACAGGTCGCGTCACTGCGCCATGAGTTCGGGCTGGACAAGTCCCTCCCGCATCAGTACTACGACTACATGGTCAACCTGTTCCAGGGTGACTTCGGCAAGACGTTCGGTGGCCGCCAGGTCACTGACGTGATGGGCGAGGCATTCCCGGTGACCCTCCGCCTCACGGCGGTGGCCGTCGCCATCGAGATGATCGTCGGCATCGGCCTCGGCGCCTGGGCCGGGCTCAAGGCCGGCAAGGCCGTCGACACCGGCGTCCTCATCTTCACCCTCATCGTCATCTCGATGCCGGTGTTCGTCCTCGGCTACCTCGCCCGGTTCCTCTTCGCGGACGAGCTCAAGTGGCTGCCGCCCAACGTCCAGGACTCCACCAACCTGGAGCAACTGCTACTGCCCGGCTTCGTCCTCGCGATGCTGTCCATGGCGTATGTGGCCCGGCTGACCCGCACCACCTTCGCGGAGAACCTGCGCGCCGACTACATGCGCACCGCGGTCGCCAAGGGCCTGCCGCGCCGCCGCGTCATCGGGGTCCACCTGCTGCGCAACTCGCTCATCCCGGTGATCACCTTCCTGGGCGCCGACGTGGGCGGCTTGATCGGCGGCGCGGTCGTGACCGAAGGCATCTTCAACGTCCAGGGCGTCGGGAACCTGCTCTACAACGCGCTCGGACAGCGTGAGGGCTCCACGATCGTCGGCACCGTCACGGTCTTCGTCCTCATCATCCTGCTGATCAACCTGCTGATCGACCTGCTGTACGCGGTCTTGGACCCGAGGATCCGTTATGCCTGACGTGACCAAGACCAAGACCGACACGGCGGTCGACGCGGTGGCCCCGCCGGCCGAGCCGGTCGCCGCCCCGGCCGCCGGTCCCGCCCCCCAGGGCAAGCCGCGCTCCCTGTGGGGCGACGCCTGGTACGACCTGCGCCACCGGCCGATGTTCTGGATCTCGGCGGTCCTGCTGGTGCTGCTGCTCACCATCGCCGCCTTCCCCGGTCTGTTCACCGGCGCCGACCCGCGCGACGGCGACCTGACCAACCACTTCCTGACCAAGCCGGAGCTGACGCACTTCTTCCAGGCCGACTGGTTCGGCTACGACGGCCAGGGCCGCTCCATCTACGCGCGTGTCATCTACGGCACCCGTGCCTCGGTTCTGGTCGG
The DNA here is from genome assembly GCF_053890475.1 of Streptomyces sp. LZ34. NCBI lineage: Bacteria > Bacillati > Actinomycetota > Actinomycetes > Kitasatosporales > Streptomycetaceae > Streptomyces > Streptomyces sp. LZ34. Next base: position 4,983,516 of record NZ_CM132680.1, on the reverse strand, counting down.
TATCGGTACCACCGCCGTGGTGACGCTCGTCGGTGGGACGTTCGGCATGGTGGCCGGCTACTTCGGAGGCTGGGTCGACGCGATCCTCTCCCGGATCACCGACATCTTCTTCGGCCTGCCGTTCCTGCTCGGCACCATGGTCGTGATGAACGCCTTCACCGAGCGGAAGGTGTACGTCGTCATCGGCGCCCTGGCCTTCCTTGGCTGGACCACCATCGCGCGGGTGACGCGCAGCTCGGTGATCACCGCCAAGCAGACGGACTACGTGGTGGCGGCGCGCGCCCTCGGCGCCGGGACCGGGCGGATCCTGCTGCGGCACGTGCTGCCGAACGCGATCGCCCCGACCATCGTCGTGGCCACGATCTCGCTCGGCACCTACATCTCGGCCGAGGCCACCCTGTCGTTCCTGGGCCTCGGCCTCGCCGACCCGGCGATCTCCTGGGGCATCGACATTTCGTCGGCCAAGGACGCCATCCGTGACAACCCGCATGTGATGCTGTTCCCGGCGGGGATGCTGAGCCTCACCGTCTTCGCGTTCATCATGCTCGGCGACGCGGTGCGCGACGCCCTCGACCCCAAGCTGCGCTGAGGAGGGCGTACGTGACCACTATCGAGAAGACCGCGAGCGCCCCCGCCGGGCAGCGTGAGAGCGACGACGGCACCCCGCTGCTGGAAGTCCGCGACCTGCACGTGGAGTTCCACACCCGGGACGGTGTCGCCAAGGCCGTCAACGGCGTCAACTACAGCGTCCACGCGGGCGAGACCCTCGCCGTTCTCGGCGAGTCCGGCTCCGGCAAGTCGGTGACCGCCCAGGCCATCATGGGCATCCTCGACATGCCGCCCGGGAAGATCCCGCAGGGCCAGATCCTGTTCCGCGGCGAAGACATGCTCACCATGACCAACGAGGAGCGCCGCAAGATCCGCGGCCGGAAGATCGCCATGATCTTCCAGGACGCGCTCTCCTCGCTGAACCCGGTGCTCTCCGTCGGCTACCAGCTCGGCGAGATGTTCCGGGTCCACCAGGGTCTGTCCAAGAAGGCGGCCAAGGCCAAGGCCATCGAGCTGATGGACCGGGTGCGCATCCCGGCGGCGAGGGAGCGGGTGGGTGACTATCCGCACCAGTTCTCCGGCGGTATGCGCCAGCGCATCATGATCGCCATGGCGCTGGCGCTGGAGCCGGACCTGATCATCGCGGACGAGCCGACCACCGCCCTGGACGTGACCGTCCAGGCCCAGGTCATGGACCTGCTCGCGGAGCTCCAGCGCGAGTACAACATGGGCCTGATCCTCATCACCCACGACCTCGGCGTCGTCGCCGACGTCGCCGACAAGATCGCGGTGATGTACGCGGGCCGGATCGTTGAGACCGCCCCGGTCCACGAGCTCTACAAGCGCCCGGCCCACCCGTACACCCAGGGCCTGCTGGAGTCGATCCCGCGCCTGGACCGCAAGGGCCAGGAGCTCTACGCGATCAAGGGCCTGCCGCCCAACCTGCTCAACATCCCGCCGGGCTGCGCCTTCAACCCGCGCTGCCCCAAGGCGCAGGACATCTGCCGCACCGACGTCCCTGTGCTGGAGCCGGTCACCGAGCAGGACGGCACCCCGCTGCCGGGCCGTGGCAGCGCGTGCCACTTCTGGAAGGAGACGATCCATGGCTGACACCGAGAAGACCCACGAGGCCGTGGACGCCACCCCTGCCGACGCCACCCCCAACGTCACCGAGGTCGAGGTCGTCGAGGCCGCCACCGAGGAGGCGGCCGTCGCCGCCATCGACGCCCCCGTCGAGCGCGGCGAGCCCATCCTTCAGGTGCGAAACCTGGTCAAGCACTTCCCGCTGACCCAGGGCATCCTCTTCAAGCGCCAGATCGGCGCGGTCAAGGCCGTCGACGGCGTGTCCTTCGACCTCTACCAGGGCGAGACCCTCGGCATCGTCGGCGAGTCCGGCTGCGGCAAGTCGACCGTCGCCAAGCTGCTGATGACCCTGGAGACCGCGACCGCGGGCGAGGTCTTCTACAAGGGCCAGGACATCACCAGGCTGTCGGGGCGGGCCTTGAAGGCGGTCCGGCGCAACATCCAGATGGTGTTCCAGGATCCGTACACCTCGCTGAACCCCCGGATGACGGTGGGCGACATCATCGGTGAGCCCTTCGAGATCCACCCCGAGGTGGCCCCGAAGGGCGACCGCCGCCGCAAGGTGCAGGACTTGCTGGATGTGGTCGGGCTCAATCCCGAGTACATCAACCGCTATCCGCACCAGTTCTCCGGCGGCCAGCGCCAGCGCATCGGCATCGCGCGCGGGCTGGCCCTCAACCCGGAGATCATCATCTGCGACGAGCCGGTCTCCGCGCTGGACGTGTCGGTGCAGGCACAGGTCATCAACCTGATGGAGAAGCTCCAGGACGAGTTCAACCTCTCCTACCTCTTCATCGCCCACGACCTGTCCATCGTGCGCCACATCTCCGACCGCGTCGGCGTGATGTACCTGGGCAAGATGGCCGAGATCGGCTCCGACACCGAGATCTACGACCACCCGACCCACCCGTACACCCAGGCCCTGCTGTCCGCCGTCCCGGTCCCCGACCCGGGGGCCCGGGAGGGCCGCGAGCGCATCATCCTCGCCGGCGACGTCCCCTCCCCGGCCAACCCGCCCTCCGGCTGCCGCTTCCGCACCCGCTGCTGGAAGGCCGAGGACAAGTGCGCCAAGGAGGTCCCGCTGCTCGCCATCCCCGAGCGCTTCGCGGGCACGGACACGCCTGCGGCGCACGAGTCGGCGTGCCACTTCGCGGAGGAGAAGGACGTCGTGCACGCGTAGCGTTTTCCTGTTCGGCCACGCCGAGGGCCGTCCGGACCGTGTGGATGGTCCGGACGGCCCTCGGCGTTGTTCAGGACCCGCTTGTTTCGGGCCAATGCTGCACCCGGATGATGAAGACGGTGGTGAAGCGACGGTGCTCCTGGTACCAGACGATCAGTCGGCCCTCTGCGTGGTCGAGTAATCCCGACACCCCGGATTCATGGACCGGTGGATCACCGAGGTACTTGACGGCAGCGGCGTCGGCCAGCCGCTGAGCAAGCCGTTCCACGTCGTGCTTGATCTGGGGGTCCAAGCCGCCCACCACGTTTTCGGCATCGGGTAGGTACTCCCAGGTCCAATCGCTCATGCGGCGACCTCGCGGCGCGCGGCGTCCAGCAGCTTTCCGATCTCGGCCGAGGCCTGTCGGGCGTCTTCGATGGTGGGCGCCTCAGCGACGGCAGCCTCCAACTCGTGGAGCCGCCGAGCCCGGTCCGGGTAGCGCCGCAGCGCCACGAACACTCCCCAGCGGTGCAGGAAGGTGTGCATGGGGACGGTGCTGTCGGTCTGCACCGCCTCTTGCCAGGCGCTGTGGAATTCTTCCTCGAACCGGACAGCCGCGCTGAGGTCCAGGGAGCGCACGGCGACGCGCAGCGCCTGCTCGGTCAGCGGCGGCATGGGGAACAGCGGCTCGTCGTGGTGGGAGTCCTCTATGGGCTGAGTGCTCACGGCGCTGTCTCCTCCGGTGTGCCGTAGGCCGTCCACATACGGTGGCCAGTGCGGGTCGACGATTGCCCAGTCTGCCCCATCGCGGGTGTCGGCGGGGCCAGCGTGAACCACACGGCCTTCCCGGTGACGCCCGCGTCCTTGTCGGTGTAGTCGTGCACGCCCCACGCGTTGGAGCAGGACTCGACGAGCGTGAGTCCCCGGCCGTTCTCGTCGTCGGCATCGGCCGTCACCGGCTGCGGCAGGCCGCAGCCCGAGTCCCACACGGTGACGCGGAAGTCCGGCGGCGTCGGCTCCCAGTCCATGCTGACGTACGCGTCGGTCTCGGTGTTGCGGTACGCGTTCGTCACCAGCTCGGACACGAGGAGTTCGGCCGTGTCGACGATGCAGTCGAGGCGGGCCGCTTTGAGGACGTGGCGGATGGTGGCCCGGACGACGCCCACGGCGCGGGGGTCGTGGGGGATGAACAGGCCGTAGGACCAGGGCTCTTCGGGCGTGCGCATGTGGCAGCCTCCAGGTGAGTGCCTTCTGTGACTGGCGCCATACTCAAGGTAATGTGAGAGGCGTCATGTATTCAACCTGCTCCATCGAACCGGTGTTGAAGAAGTGGACGAGCGCGATGGCGCTGAGCGACACTGCACGCGCGGAGAGCCAGGGAGGGGCATATGGGGCTGAGGGCCAACCCGACGTATCGTCAGCGACGTTTCGGCGCTGAGCTGCGCAAAATGCGTGAGCATGCGGGAATGTCCGTGGCGGACGGCGCGGCTCTGCTCGGCATGCGGCAGCCACAGCTCAGCAAGATCGAGGCCGGACGGACGGGGATGTCCCCGGAGCGAGTCCGTGCGCTCGCGCAGGCTGTAGGTGACATGAGTGGTGCCTACGTTGACGCGCTTCAGGACATGGCTCAGGATTCGGGGAAAGGCTGGTGGAGCCGCTACCGCGGGGTGCTGAGTCCGTCCCACCTCGACCTCGCAGAGTTGGAGGCCGGTGCGGTCGACCTCTGGAACTACGAGCCGATGTACGTGCCTGGGTTGCTTCAGACCAGCGGTTACGCCACCGCGATCCACGGCGGCAGCTATGTCGAGAGCCCGCAGTCCGTGCGCGATCAGGCAGTCGAGTTCCGGAAGGAGCGCCAGAAAGTGCTGGTGGGCGAGCGTGCTCCACGCCTCCATGCGATCGTCCATGAGTCGGCGCTACGCGTGCATTGGGGTGGCCGAACGGTGATGCGCGATCAGCTCCTGCATCTGATCGAGATGTCCCGCCTCCCCAACGTGACGATCCAAGTGTTCCCGCTCGACATCGAGCGCGGCGTCGCCTTCAACCACGCGTTCATGGTGATCGAGCCGAACGTGACCGAGTTGAGTACGGTATCCGTCGACCAGCTGGGCATGTCCGAGTACGTGGGCGACCAAGAGGTGGTCGGCGGATACCGGGAGACGTTCGGCAAACTGGCCGAGCTGGCCCTGCCTCATGTCGACGCCGCGTCCGCTCCGGAGGCCCGGAGGGCGAAGGACTCACTGGGCCTCATCCAGTACGTCCTCTACCCCTTGCTCTAGTTGCTCTAGGAAGGCGCACATGTCCCGGCTCACATGGCGGAAGTCCAGTTTCAGCACTGGCGAGGCCGCCAATTGCGTAGAGCTCGCCGCCGACCCCACCGGCACCCCTCACCTCCGCGAGAGCGACGACCCGGAGGTCGTCATAGCCACCACCCCGGCCGCGCTCCGCGCGTTTCTGCGGGGCGCGAAGGCGGGGGAGTTCGACTGGCTCGCGCGGTAGGCCCGGCCCCGTGGCCACTGCCGACCACTTCACCCTGCACGTGGGCGGGGCGGCCCAAGTCGAGTCACTCTTCGACGCCTTGGTCGAGGTCTATGCCGAGGCCTACGCGGACCGCGCGGCCATGGGCGCCCCTTCCGCTCACCCCGACGCGTTCGCCGAATGCCTCATCTCCGCCTCCGGTGCGTACGACTTCACCTGGGCCGGGGCCTGGGCCGACGGGGAACTGGCCGGGTTCGGCCATGGAACCGTCCACCGACTGGGCCCCTGGCTGGGTGACGCCCTTGCCGACCGTGTTCGGCGTAGAGACAGGCTGAGCTGGAGACTGTTCGTCACCGAGGAACTGGTGGTGCGTCCGGCCCGGCGTAGCCAGGGAATTGGCGGCGTACTCAACATGGGCTTGGTCAAAATGGGGCGCAACGGCGAGCAGGCTGCCGGTGTTCGTGTTCCTCAGGGCAACGAGGCGGCTTCACGCTTTTTCCGGGGGTTCGAATACGAAACCCTCGGCCTCCGTGAGGGCGACGGCCTCGACGAGCCGCCGGTTCATGTTCTGGTCAGATGGTCCTGGCTGCGACCATTCGTCTTCAGTCCACCACCGGTGGGCGAGTGGACGTACCAGGTGGAGTGGTGAGGCTCCACGCCGGCTGAACGCCGCAGGCTTCGGCGATCGCCGCGGTGTCCCAGTAGAAGGGGCGGACCTCGGTGATCAGCCCGTCCTTCACCAGGACCGTCTGCAGGATGGGGAACGTGAGTTCGTGACCGGTGGCGCGAGCACGGGCGTGGACCTGGGTGAGTACGACCGCCGTCTCGCCAGTGGCCAGGAACTCCTGCTCCACCATCTCGAACGCCTCCCAGGTCAGGCTCATGACGGTGAAGAAGCGCTCTATGCCCTCGTGGCCGCGCCAGGTTCCGCCGAACGGAAGCGCCTCGGCCTGGTGCAGGACGACATCTGGGGAGAAGAAGGGGGCGAGTGGATCAAACGAGGCCTCGCCAGGGCCACCGGCGGCCAGGTAGGCGGCCTCGGCCGCGTACATGCCGGTGAGGACCGTGACTGAGTCGGATGCGGATGCTGTCGTCATGCGTTTGATCCTGGTTCCCCGGGACGACCTGGTCTGGCGGTGATCGGACCTTGAAGTCGGCCGCATGTGGCGAACGGCGTGGGACGCGGAGGCGGAGATGGGCGAGCGGTGCGCGCCTGCGCGCCGTCTCGCGGCATTCGGCTCCGGCGGGTGCGGCTTTCGTCTCGCGCCTTCGGCGCAAAGCGGCCAGTAGCGGGGACGGGAGGGCGGGGTCGCTCATCGTCGCCGTCCGGAGGTCCGATGCCCGGACCTCCGGACGGCCCCTGGGCCGATGTGGGCGTCATGCGCGCGCGTCGGTCGCCGCGCTGCTCCATGAGGCCAACCCGCAGAAGGTCTCCCCCCCCCACCCCCTTGTAAAAAAACGCTTGATGTAGAGCAAGCGTTTTTTTGCAAGGGGGTGGGGGAGACCCCGAACCGGACTACCGTCCCCCGCTCCTGCCCAGTCCCGAGCCGAATGCCGTCCAGACTCGCCTATCAGCCGGCCCGCAGCAGGGTGCGCAACTCGGCGGTGTCGATGATGTGGGCCCGGGTGGGAAACACTTGGCGGAGCAGGAGGTCGTGGACTTCGGTGTCCGGGTCGGCGACGCCGTCGGACAGGACGTAGAGCTGATAGTCGCGGTCGGCCGCATCGATGACGGTGGACAGGACGACGCCGCTGGTGGTGATGCCGGAGACGACCAGAGTGTCGATGACGCGCTCGCGCAGCCGCTGGTCGAGGTCGGTGGTGGACAGGCCGCCGTAGCGGATCTTACGGACCATGATGTCGCCCTCCTGGGGAGCCAGGCGTTCATGGATGGCGACGGCAGGGTCCTCGTGGCGCATGAGGCGGTGCTGGGCCACCGGGGCGAAGGACTTGTTGGTGGCCGGGATCGCGTCCCAGTCGGCTTCGGTGAAGCCGACGCGGACGTAGGCGATGGTGCCGCCGCCCGCGCGAACGTCGGCGATGGCCCCTTCCACGCGGCCCAGGAGGGCTTCGCGGTCCGCGTCTTCGGGCAGAACGGCGAGGATGGCGGGCTGGTAGTCCATGACGAGCAGGGCGGTGTGTGCGGGGTCGAGCGCGGGGGCAGTGCTCACGCGAGTGTTTTCCTTTCCGGGGGTGTCTGGCCGACGCCTTCGTGTCGTGGCGTGTGGTCGCGCCAGGGGAGCAGGAGCGGGGTTGCCAGCATGAGCAGTCCGGCGATCGCGATCGCGGCGCGGGGGCTGGTGATGGTGGCGAGCACACCCCACACGGCGGTCAGGGCCGCGATGGCGGCGCTGCTGCTGACCGACCACGCGGTCAGGGTGCGGGCGACCCGGCCGGGGTCGGTGTGGTCGAGCCGATAGGTGGCCAGCACCGGGTTGAACACGCCGTAGCAGGTCACCAGGCCGAGTTGGACGCCGATGACGAGTACGATCCCGGGGACACCGGGCTGGACGAACGCCAGGCCGAGGGGCCAGCACGCGCGCAGCGCCCCGACGGTGAGCATCACCTCGCGCTGCCCGAACCGCGCCACGAGCCGGGGCGCGAGGCGTGAGCCGACGAGGCCACCGACGCAAGGGGCCGCGAACACGAGACCGTACTGCCAGGGCGCGAAGCCGAGACCGCGCAGCAGGAGCACGGCGAGCAGTGGCTGGGAGACCATGATCAGGCCGTTGACCAGGATGGTGTTGAAGAACAGTGGGCGCAGCGCGGGGTGGGCCAGGATGTAGCGCCAGCCTTCGAGCAGCTCGCCGGCGCGCAGTCGTGGCTCCCGGGTTCGCGCGGGGCGTGGTTCCGTCCCGCCGATGGCGCGGATGCCCAGGGCCGAGAGCAGGTAGCTGACCGCGTCGGCGACCACGGTCGTCATCGGGCCGAGCACCGCGATCGCGGCCCCGCCGAGCGGTGGTCCGACCGTGGTCGAGGTCCATGTCGTGGACTCGAACCGGCCGTTCGCCACGAGCAGGTCCTCCGGCGGCACGAGCGCCTTCAGATACGCACCGCTCGCCGCCTTGAAGGCGATGTCGGCCGCGGCGGCGACGACGGAGACGACGAGGAGCTGGGCGAAGCTGAGCCGGCCGAGGGCGAACGCGGTGGGGACGCTCATCAACGCGGCGAACCGGGTCAGGTCCATCGCCACCATGACCGGCCGCTTGCGGTGGAACTCCACCCACGGACCGAGCGGCACCGCGAGCACGGCCCCCACTGCCCGCCCCGCGGCGGCCAGCGCCGCCACCTGGGCCGGCCCGCAGTGCAGCACAAGGACCGCGATCAAGGGAAGCGCACCGAACCCGAACGCCGTGCCGTACGAGCTGACGGCATACGCCGCCCACAACCACCCGAACTGCCGCCCCAGCGCCCGTCTACCCGCCATATCCAACGCACCTCTCGCCGGCCTGAACGACCACACTCTGACCACCGGCATCAAAGCGAGAAGCGGACACCCAGATCAAACAACTGATCGGACAGGAAGGCACAACCATTCGTTGTGTAGATCCCTGGTTGGGTGGATCTCGATGCTGTGCGCACCGCGGGCGGTGTGCCCCAGGTGCCCGCGCCCGTGGTCGCGCAGGTGTGGCGGGACGGAGCCCGCCAGGCGCGCCTGGCGCAGTTGCTCAAATCGGGCCGGAGCTTCCCGGGCCCGCCAGTCGAACTCCCCGGCCCAGTAGTCCGCCACCTCGCGTACGTAGTCGAGCGGCACGCCGTAGGGCCAGCCGGCGCCGGGGAGCTCATCGGGCCGGCGGGTGCGGGTGAGCCGCTCGCGGAGGTCGTCGAGGTCGGACTGCGGGATGACGATGCGGAAGGGGCGGATGGCGGGGAGGGTGCCGGGCGCGGTGTCGTTCATACCGCGCACGGTAGAAAGGGTTGAGGACAGGTCGTGTCCGCCAGGTCCCCGGCACCCGGTGGTGTCGTCTTGGTCGATCGGTCGGACGGTTATCGTGCAGCGCATGGATCCGTTCGACGATCTGTTGCAGGGTGTCCGCGCGGACAAGGCCGGTTTCAGCCGGACGGAGCTGTCGCCGCCGTGGGCACTGCGGTTCACCGATGAGGCGTCCCTGACGCTGTGTGTGCCGCTGCGGGGCGAGGGCTGGATCTCCCCCGGGCCCCCCGGAGAGGGTGGGGAACCGCGGCTGGTGCGGGTCGGTGACGCCGTGATCGTACGTGGGCCAGGGCCCTTCGTTCTCTCCGACCGGCCTCCGTCCGCCGGATCGGCCGGACTGACAGGGGCGGAGCCGGCCGATCGTACGGTGCTGCTGGTCGGCACGTACGAGGTGCGGACCATGGCGTCACAACGGCTGCTCGGCGTGGTGCCACCGGTGCTGGTGATACCGGGAAACGACGGCTGCGCATCGCTTCTCGACTTTCTGGAGTCGCAGGTCGCCCTGGGCGCGCCGGGGCAGCAGGTGGTGCTGGACCGACTGCTCGACTGGCTGCTGGTGTGCACGCTGCGGCGCTGGTCCGACCAACCGGAGGCCGCGCCTCCAGGCTGGTTCCGCGCGTTGGGCGACGAGGTGATCGGCCCGGTGCTGCGGGCCATGCACGCCGCACCGGGCAGGCCGTGGACGCTCGCCACCCTGGCCGGCGAAGCGGGGGTCTCGCGCACGACGCTGGCCGGCCGGTTCGCCAAGCTGATGGGCAAGCCGCCGTTGACCTATCTGACCGACTGGCGGATGACCCTGGCCGCCGATCTGCTGACCGAATCCACCGCGACGGTCGCCGCGGTGGCGCACCGGGTCGGTTACGCGGACGCGTTCGGCTTCAGCGCGGCCTTCAAGAGAGTCCACGGGGTCAGCCCCAGCGAATACCGCAGGACCTGCGGCGCGGATGCCGACTGTGTCGGCAGGGAGTGCGCACCGGCTTGAGACCACGCTTGCCGGAGGGTGGGGCAGGCCGTCTTGGGGCGCCGGGCTGGGCTTGAAAGCGCTTTCTGGAACGTCAGAGGCCGGGCGGGGTGGACACGGACGGCGCCCGCGCGGATGCGGAAAGTCATCTCATGGGATGTCATATGGGCCTAAGCCGGAACTCGGATCCGCCCTCGGGAGGCACCCATGCGCTCAGCCGCGCGCGTTCGGCGCGTTCGGCGTGCCACGCGGGCCGTGGGCGCGCCGGGCGGCCTCCTCGTCCCGCTGGTGCTCGCCCTCGCCGCGACGGGCTGCGGCGGCGGCGACGCGCCCCAGGGCGTCGTACGGTCCTCCTGGGGCGACCCGCCCAACCCGCTGGAGCCCGCCAACATCAATGACGTCCAGGGCGGCAAGGTCCTGGACATGATCTTCCGCGGGCTCAAGCGGTACGACCCCGCGACCGGCGAGGCCAAGAACGCGCTCGCCGACCGGATCCGGACGACCGACCAGCGGACCTTCACCGTCACCATCAAGGGCGGCCGGCGGTTCGGCAACGGCGAGAAGGTCACCGCCAAGTCCTTCGTGGACGCCTGGAACTACGGCGCCCTGCTCGACAACGCGCAGCGCAACGCCTACTTCTTCGAGTACATCCAGGGCTACGACAAGGTCCACCCGGTCACCGGCAGCCCCACCGCGAAGACCCTCTCCGGCCTGCGCGTCAAGGACGAGCGGACCTTCACGGTCAAGCTCAGCCAGAAGTTCTCCAGCTGGCCCAAGACGCTCGGCTACAACGCCTACGCGCCGCTGCCCCGCGCCTTCTTCGAAGACCACGCCGCCTGGCTGCGCAAACCCGTCGGCAACGGCCCGTACGAAGTGGTCTCGTACGCCAAGGGCTCGGTCATGAAGCTGCGCGCCCGGGACGACTACCCCGGCCCGGACAAGCCCCGCAACAAGGGCGTCGAACTGCGCGTCTACACCGACAGCAACACCGCCTACACCGATCTGCAGGCGGGCAACCTCGACCTGGTGGACGATGTGCCCGCCGCCCAGCTGAAGTTCGTCCGCTCCGACCTCGGCGACCGCTACATCAACCAGCCCGCCGGCATCATCCAGACCCTCACCTTCCCGATGTACGACCGCCGCTGGCGGGGCCCGGGCTCGGCCAAGCTGCGGCGCGGCATCTCCATGGCGATCAACCGCGCGCAGATCACCGACCGGATCTTCCACGGCACCCGGACCCCGGCCACCGACTGGACCTCCCCGGTGCTGCGCCGCCAGGGCGGCTACCGGCCCGGCCTGTGCGGCGACGCCTGCGACTTCGACCCGGTACGGGCCAGGGCGCTGATCAAGGCGGGCGGCGGGCTGCCCGGCGGCCGGATGACCATCACGTACAACGCCGACACCGGGTCCCACAAGGACTGGGTCGACGCGGTCTGCAACAGCGTCAACAACGTGCTGCGCAGCGACCGGGCCTGCGTCGGCAGACCGGTCGGCACCTTCGCCGACTACCGCAACAAGATGGCCGGCCAGCGGATGACCGGGCCGTTCCGGGCCGGCTGGCAGATGGACTACCCGCTGATCCAGAACTTCCTCCAGCCGCTCTACTACACCGACGCCTCCTCCAACGACGGCCACTGGAGCGACACCGCCTTCGACCGGCTCGTCGACCGGGCCAACGCCGAGTCCGGCGACGGAGCGGCCATCTCCGCCTTCCAGGACGCCGAGAAGATCCTCGCCACGCAGATGCCCGCCATCCCGCTGTGGTACCAGAACGGCAGCGCGGGCTACTCGTCCCGGCTCGACGGCGTGGCCCTCAACCAGTTCAGCGTCCCGGTCTACGACCGGATCAAGGTCGGCTGACCCATGGGCCGTCATGCGCTCCGGCGGCTGCTCCAGATGATCCCCGTGTTCCTGGGCACCACCTTCCTGATCTTCTTCATGGTGTACGCGCTGGGCGACCCCGTCGCCGCGCTCTTCGGCGACAAGGCCCCCGACCCGGCCACCGCCGCCCGCATCCGCCAGGAGCTCTACCTCGACGAGCCGCTGTGGCGGCAGTACGCGCACTACATGGGGCAGGTCTTCAGCGGCCACTTCGGCACCGCCTTCGACGGCCGGCCCGTCACCGAGCTGATGGCCGACGCCTTCCCCGTCACCCTCCGGCTCACCCTCGTCGCCGTGCTCTTCGAGATGGCCCTCGGGCTCACCCTCGGCGTCGCGACCGGGTTGCGGCGCGGGCGCGGCCTGGACACCTCCGTACTGCTGCTGACCCTGGTCGTGGTCTCCGTCCCGACCTTCGTCAGCGGCTCGGTGCTCCAGTACCTGATCGGGGTGAAGTGGGGCTGGACCACGCCCTCCGTCGCGCCGGAGGCGCCGCTGGGCCAGCTGCTGCTACCGGGCGTCGTCCTGGGCCTGGTGTCGCTCGCGTACACCACCCGGCTCACCCGCACCTCCATCGTCGAGAACGCCCGCGCCGACTATGTGCGCACCGCGGTCGCCAAGGGGCTGCCACGCCGCCGGGTGATCGTCCGCCACCTGCTGCGCAACTCCCTGATCCCCGTGGTGACCTTCCTCGGCACCGACATCGGCGCGCTCATGGGCGGCGCCATCGTCACCGAGCGGATCTTCAACATCCACGGCGTGGGCTACCAGCTCTACCAGGGCATCCTGCGTCAGAACTCCCCGACGGTCGTCGGCTTCGTGACCATCCTCGTGATCGTCTTCCTGCTGGCGAACCTGCTTGTCGACCTCCTCTACGCCGTGCTCGACCCGAGGATCCGGTATGCCTGAGCCGTTTGACACCCCCCAAGCGATCGCCCCGGCCGGCGGCGGCGCACAGGCCCTGGCCGCGGCCGACACCCACGCCCTGCGGGGCGCCCCCGCGGCCGTACCCGCCCGCAGGCGCGGAGGCGGCCGGGACCAGGGCCGCGGACCGGCCGGCCGGTCCGCGGCCCCCCGCGGGCTGTGGTCCGACGCCTGGCGGGACCTGCGCCGCAACCCGGTCTTCCTGGCCTCCGCCCTGGTCATCGTCTTCCTCGTACTGATCGCGATCTGGCCGGAGCTGATCACGGACGGCAATCCGTACCGCGCCGACCTCTCCAAGGCGCAGGACGGCCCGGCGCCCGGCCATCCCTTCGGCTACGACCTCCAGGGCCGCGACGTCTACACCCGCACCGTCTACGGGGCCCGCGCCTCCATCGCCGTCGGCATCTGCGCCACCGCGGGCGCGGCCCTGCTCGGCAGCGTGCTCGGCGGGCTGGCCGGGTACTACGGGGGCTGGTGGGACGCCCTGCTGTCGCGGATCGCCGACGTCTTCTTCGGCATCCCGATCCTGCTGGGCGGGCTGGTCTTCCTGTCCGTGGTCACCAGCGGGTCGGTGTGGCCGGTGGTCGGCTTCATCGTGCTGCTGGGCTGGCCGCAGATCTCCCGCATCGCGCGCGGGGCCGTCCTGACCTCCAAACGACACGACTACGTCCAGGCGGCGCGGGCGCTCGGCGCGAGCGACGCCCGGACGTTGCTGCGGCACATCGCGCCCAACGCCGTGGCCCCCGTGATCGTCGTCGCCACCATCGCGCTCGGCACGTACATCTCGCTGGAGGCGACGCTGTCGTTCCTCGGCGTGGGGCTCAAGCCGCCGACCGTCTCCTGGGGGATCGACATCTCGTCCGCCTCCACCCAGATCCGCAACGCCCCGCACATGCTGCTGTGGCCCGCCGGGGCGCTGAGCGTCACGGTGCTGGCGTTCATCATGCTCGGCGACGCGGTGCGCGACGCGCTCGACCCGAAGCTGCGCTGAGGGAGCGGGAGATGAGCGAACCGTGTGGGGCGCCGCCCGCCGTGCCCCGTCTGCTGGACGTCCGGGACCTGCGGGTCGAATTCCGCACCAGGGACGGGGTCACCGAGGCCGTGAGCGGGGTGACGTTGGGCGTGGACGCCGGCCGGACGCTGGCGGTGCTGGGCGAGTCGGGGTCGGGCAAGTCGGTGACCGCCCAGGCGATCATGGGCATTCTCGACTCGCCGCCCGCCCAGGTGACCGACGGGCGGATCCTCTTCCAGGGGCGGGACCTGCTGGAGACGGTCGAGGAGGAACGCCGCCGGGTGCGTGGCGCCCGCATGGCGATGATCTTCCAGGACGCGCTCTCCGCGCTGAACCCGGTGGTGCCGGTGGGCGCCCAGCTCGCCGAGATGTACGAGGTCCACCAGGGCCTGCCGCGCCGCGCCGCGCGCGCCAGGGCCGTCGAGCTGATGGACCGGGTGCGCATCCCGGCGGCGAAGGAGCGGGTGGGCGACTATCCGCACCAGTTCTCCGGCGGTATGCGCCAGCGCATCATGATCGCCATGGCGCTGGCGCTGGAGCCGGACCTGATCATCGCCGACGAGCCGACCACCGCCCTGGACGTGACCGTCCAGGCCCAGGTCATGGACCTGCTCGCGGAGCTGCGGCGCGAGTACAACATGGGCCTGATCCTGATCACCCACGACCTGGGCGTGGTCGCCGACGTCGCCGACACCATCGCGGTGATGTACGCGGGCCGGATCGTCGAGACCGCACCCGTACGCGACCTCTACCGCCGCCCGGCCCACCCGTACACCCGCGGGCTGCTGGACTCGGTGCCGCGACTCGACTGTGGGGGTGCCCGCGGGGGCCGGGAGCTGTACGCGATCAAGGGCCTGCCGCCCGGCCCGGCGGACCTCCCGCCCGGCTGCCCCTTCACCCCGCGCTGTCCCCGCGCCCAGGACGTCTGCCGCACCGAACGGCCGCCGCTGTACGAGGTGACGTACGGGGGCACGGCCGCGGGGCGGGCCAGCGCCTGCCACTTCTGGAAGGACGAGCTCGATGCCCGCGACCCCATCGCAGCCCCCTGAGCCCGCCGCCGAGCCGGTCCCGGCCCAGGTCCAGGTCCCGGTCCTGCAGGTCCGCGACCTGGTCAAGCTCTACCCGCTGACCCAGGGCGTCGTCTTCAAACGCCAGGTGGGCGCGGTCAAGGCCGTCGACGGCGTCTCCTTCGACCTGCGGCGCGGCGAAACGCTCGGTGTGGTCGGCGAGTCCGGCTGCGGCAAGTCCACCCTCGCCCGGCTGCTGGTCAACCTGGAGCGGCCGAGCGCGGGGGAGATCCGCTACCGGGGCGAGGACATCACCAGGCTGTCGGGGCGGGCCTTGAAGGCCGTGCGGCGCAACATCCAGATGGTGTTCCAGGATCCGTACACCTCGCTGAACCCCCGGATGACGGTGGGCGACATCATCGGTGAGCCTTTCGAGATCCACCCCGAGGTGGCTCCCAAGGGCGACCGCCGCCGCAAGGTGCAGGAGCTGCTGGATGTGGTCGGGTTGAACCCCGAGTACATCAACCGGTATCCGCACCAGTTCTCCGGCGGTCAGCGCCAGCGCATCGGCATCGCGCGGGGGCTGGCCCTCAACCCGGAGATCATCATCTGCGACGAGCCGGTCTCCGCGCTGGACGTGTCCGTCCAGGCACAGGTCGTCAATCTGCTGGCGCGGCTCCAGGCGGAGTTCGCCCTCTCCTACCTCTTCATCGCCCACGACCTGTCGGTCGTCCGCCACATCTCCGACCGGGTGGCGGTGATGTACCTGGGCCGCTTCGCCGAGACCGGCACCGACACCGAGATCTACGACCACCCGACCCATCCGTACACCCAGGCCCTGCTGTCCGCCGTCCCGGTCCCCGACCCGGAGTCCCGTGAGGGCCGTGAGGGCCGCGAGCGCATCATCCTCACCGGCGACGTCCCCTCCCCGGCCAACCCACCCTCCGGCTGCCGCTTCCGCACCCGCTGCTGGAAGGCCGAGGACCGGTGCGCGGTGGAAGTGCCCCGGCTCGCGGTACCCACCGGCTTCCGGGCCACGGACGGCCCGGCCGCACACCCCTCGGCCTGCCATTTCGCCGAAGAACGGCTGCCCGCGCCGAGCGGTTGACTGCGACGGGCGCCTACGACCCCCCATGCCACCGAGCGACCTCCACCACTCCGCCGCCACCAGCGGGCAGCTTTCAGGCCGTCAGACGCGCTCTCGTCTCCGGCAGTTCGCCGCAGTCGTGGGTGTAGAGCCAGGCCGTGGCCTTCTCGAAGAAGAAGCGGACCGCCACCGGCATCACCAGGTCGCGCATCCGCCGCGCGAGCGGGCCGGCCGCCTTGGCGTCGCGGTTGTCCGAGGCCGCCTTGACCATCTTGGCAATGCGGTCCGAGCGGGCAGCGTCGTACGCCGAGAGGGCTGCCGCCACCGAGGGCTCTGCGGCCAGTGACCGTGCCAGGACCAGTGCGTCCTCCAAGGCCATCGACGCGCCCTGACCCGCGCCGACGGGGTGCCCGGCGTCGCCGAGCAACGCGATGCGGCCGTTGTGGCGGACCGGGATCGCGTCGAGCCTGTGCATCAGGGTGGGGCGGTGCAGTTCGACGGTGGCCTCCAGGATCGCGGACGGCACCTGTTCGTGCCGGTAGAGCCCGGCCAGGCGGCGCAGCCATTCCTCGTCGGTGAGGCTGAGCTCCGGCTGTGCGGGGCAGGCGACCTGGGCCGACCACCAGACCTTGCCGCCGGGGGCGGCGAGGTGGATGAAGGCGCCGTTGCGGGCGAAAGTCAGGTTGAAGATGCCGGGTTCGGTCTCGATGCCATCGGCGATGCCCGAGATGCTGTAGATGCCGGCGTACTCGGGGGCGGGCGCGTGCGGGTCGAGCAGCGACCGGGTGGCCGACCAGATGCCGTCCGCGCCGATGAGCAGCGACGCCTCCGCCGTACGGCCGCTCGCGAAGATCGCCCGTACGCCCTCCTCGGTGGTGGCCGCGTCCACCAGGCGCTCACCGGTGAGGATGACCGCCCCGGCCTGAAGCGCCTCCGCGCGCAGCGCCTCGACCAGCGCGCCCCGCATCAGGGTGACGCTGTGCAGGTCATCGCCGCTCAACCGGCCCCGCGGGACATCACCCAGCAGCTTGCCCGAGCTCGACCACATGCGCTGGCCCGGCACGTCGATCCCGGCCCGCTGCACCTGCTCCAGCACGCCGAGGGAGCGCAGCACCCGCAGACCGTTGGACGCCAGGCTCAGGAACGAGCCCACCTGACCTGCCGGTTCGGCGTACGCCTCGTACACCGTGACCTCCACACCGAGCCGCCGCAGCGCAATCGCACTCGCCGCTCCGGCCACTCCCCCGCCGATCACGATGACGTTCACACACACTCCCTGAATCCACATTCATTGAATCTAAATTCACCGAACTGGGGTTCACTATGATGGAGGGACAGACCCACGTCAAGCCCGAGAAGGAGCCCACCCGATGGGCGTACGCAAGGAGAAGGCCGCCGAGACCGAGGCGGCGCTGAAGGACGCGGCACGGCGACTGTTCGCCGAACGCGGCTATCTCGACACGAAGATCACTGACATCGCCCGCGAGGCCGGACGCGCGACCGGCTCCTTCTACGCCCACTTCGCGGACAAGAACGCTCTGCTCCAGGCCCTGCTGCAGGATCTGAACGCGCAGGCCGACACGGAGATCGGCGCGGACGGCCATCCGGTCGACCACGATCTGACGGACCCCGACCAGCTGCGCGAGCATGTGGCCGTCACCTGGCGGGTGATCCGTGACCACCTGCCCGTGGTCGTGGCCCTGATGCAGACGAACCTGGCCGGTCCGCCCAGCGAGGGTCGCGCGTGGGCGAGTATGGCCGAGGAGACGAGCACCTTCCGTGAGCACCTGGACTGGCTCCGCCGGCGCGGTCACCAGCTCCCGGGCGACCCCGCGCTGGTCGCCGTGGCCATGGGGGCAATGGTCTCGATGCTCGGGTTCGCCGTCATCACCGCAGGGGAAGGCGGCCCGCAGGCCACCGACGACGAGATCGTCGACACCCTCACCGCCCTGCTGCTGCACGGCCTGGCGGGACCCGCGGCGGGCACGGGCTGACCGGCCGGTACGGGATTCGCCCGGAGCTCACGGAGGACGAGGCGACGCAGGCATACGGACGCCCGGCCGGCCGGATCACCGGCCTGAATCTTTGGTTTCCTGGTCGTCAGCCCTGCGGTTCCGCGACGTCCACCGCATAACCGGCCACGGACGGCCATCGGACCGTCAGTACCACCGACTCCTCCTCCGCGAACCAGGAGTGGTCGACCCCGCGCCCCCATACGACGTAGTCGCCCTGCTGTTCCAGGAGAACGCTGCGGCCGGGCAGCTCGACGCGGAAGCGACCGCTGATGAGGACCAGGAGAGCGGTTCGTCGCTCGCCCCGCACCCACTGGGCTCGCTCGTCACCCGGAGGGTGCACACCCCACTTGATCTCCACGGCATCGCTGTGGCGGGGATCGTCGGCGTCTTTGAAGTGCCCGAGGATCCATCCTCGGTCCAGAGCGGCGTCCTTGCCTGCGTTGCCCACGTATACGGTGTCGTTCACGCATGTGGACGCTAGCAGGGTTCAGTCCACACGTTCAGTCCACACGTTCAGTCCTTGTGAACCTCCTGGTGGATCTCCTCCGCCGCGATCAGCGCCGGATCGAGGATCACGTCCTGCTCGCGGGCCGCCACGCTGGGGGCCTCGGGGAAGTGGCAGGCGGACAGATGGCCCTCGTGGTTGCCTTCGAGGCGGATCAGCGGGGGCTCTTCGCGGGCGCACTTGTCCTGGGCCTTCCAGCAGCGGGTGCGGAAGCGGCAGCCGGAGGGCGGGTTGATGGGGGAGGGGACGTCGCCGGCGAGGCGGATGCGCTCGCGGCGCGCGGTGCCGCTCGCTCCGGTGTCCGCGGCCTCGCCCTCGTCCGACTCCTCGCTCAGCAGGGTGGCCTCGGGGACCGCGGAGAGCAGGGCGTGGGTGTAGGGGTGGCGGGGGCGGAGGTAGATGGAGTCGCGGTCGCCGACCTCGACGATCTTGCCGAGGTACATGACCGCGACGCGCTGCGAGAAGTGGCGCACGACGGCGAGGTCATGGGCGATGAAGAGGAAGGCGATGCCCAGCTCGCGGCGGAGCTCCTGGAGGAGGTTGACGACCTGGGCCTGGATGGAGACGTCGAGCGCGGAGACCGGTTCGTCGGCGACGATGAGCTTGGGTTCGAGGGCCAGCGCGCGGGCGACGCCGATGCGCTGACGCTGGCCGCCGGAGAACTCATGGGGGAAGCGGTTGTAGTGCTCGGGGTTCAGGCCCACGGTCTCCAGCAGCTCGCGCACCCGGGCCTCGCGGCCGCCCGGCGGCTCGATGCCGTTGATCTCCATCGGCCCGGCGATGATCGCGCCCACGGTCTGCCGGGGGTTCAGCGAGGAGTACGGGTCCTGGAAGATCATCTGGATCTGGGAGCGGATCGGCGCCAGCCCTTTGCGGTCCGCGTGGGTGATGTCCTGGCCCTGATAGGTGACGGTCCCGGCGGTGGGCTCCAGGAGCCGGGTCAGCAGCCGGCCGGTGGTGGACTTGCCGCAGCCGGACTCGCCGACCAGGCCGAAGCTCTCGCCCGCCCGCACGGTCAGGTCGATCCCGTCCACCGCCTGGACGGCCCCGACCTTCCGCCGGAAGGGGAAGCCGCCCATGATCGGGAAGTGCTTGGTCAGCTTCTCCGCGACCAGGAGGGGTTCCCCGGACGCGGGCGACGCGTTGCTGCTCATGGTCCGTGTCTCCTAGGCCAGCCGGGGCTTGATCTGCTCGGTGAAGATGGTCTGCTTGCGGTCGGCGGCCAGATGGCAGGCCGCGCCCCGCCCCTCGGGCAGCGAGGGGCGCTCGGTGGCGCACCGGTCGCCGTCGACCTCCTCGGTGTAGGCGCAGCGCGGGTGGAACGGGCAGCCGGGCGGTGGGGACAGGAGGCTGGGCGGGGCGCCGGGGATGGGGCTCAGCGGCTCGTCGACGGCGGAGGTCAGGCGCGGCATGGAGCCCAGCAGCCCCCAGGTGTACGGATGCCGGGGGGACCGGAGCACCTCGCGGACCGTGCCGCGCTCCACCGCCCGGCCGGCGTACATGACCAGCAGGTCGTCGGCGGTGTTGGCGACCACGCCCAGGTCGTGGGTGATGAGGATGATCGCGGAGCCGAACTCCTGCTGCAGATCCTTGAGCAGGTCGAGGATCTGGGCCTGGACGGTGACGTCAAGGGCGGTGGTCGGCTCGTCGGCGATGAGCAGGTCGGGGTCGCAGACCAGGGCCATGGCGATCATCGCGCGCTGCCGCATGCCGCCGGAGAACTGGTGCGGATAGTCGCGCACCCGCAGCTTGGCGTTGGGGATGCCGACCTTCTCGAGCATCTCGATGGCGCGCCCCCACGCCTCGCGCTTGGAGGCCCCGGTGTGCTTGCGGTAGGGCTCGGCGATCTGGCGGCCGACGGTGTAGTAGGGCGAGAGGGCGGTGAGCGAGTCCTGGAAGATCATCGCCATCTTGTTCCCGCGCAGCTTCTCCAGGGTGCGCTCGGGCGCCCCGGTCAGCTCCTGGCCGTCCAGCACGATCTCGCCGCGGATCTCGGTGTTGCGCGGGTCGTGCAGGCCCAGGACGGCGAGGTTGGTGACGGACTTGCCGGAGCCGGACTCGCCGACGATGCCGAGGGTGCGACCGCGCTCGAGGTCGAAGGAGAGGCCGTCCACGGCCTTGACGACGCCGTCCTCGGTGGCGAAGCGCACATACAGGTCGCGCACGGACAGGAAGGCGTCGCCCGCGGTGGGGGCCGGGGTGGCCTCGGACTTGGTCAGGGTGGTCACGTCGGTCGTACTCCTAAGACTTGTCCCGTATGTGTGTACGGGGGTGGCCGGTGTGCGGTCGTGTCGTTCCGGCGTGGGCCTTGGGCCGCGTGGGTGCGGGTCGGGTCTCATCCGGGGTTGCCACGGTGCAGTGTCCGGCGTTTCGCCGAGCAGAGGCCGTCCGTTGCCGGGGAAGGGTGTTCCCGCGGGGATCAGCTGCCGCGCGGGTCCGGCCCGAGGGCGGGGACTTCGGTGCGGTTGACTCGGTCAGGGCTTCTTGCAGCCCCTGGGCGAAGAGGATCTGGGCGGTACGGGCGCGGGTGTGGTCCAGGCGCGCGGTGGCGGGGTCGTCGGGGTCGGTGAGGGTGGTGAAGGCGGCCAGGGCGGCGGAGACCAGGTCACGGTCGCCACACAGCCCGCAGCCGCCTTCCGCCGGGTCACAGTAATGAGTGCGTTGGCGCAGGGACTTGGGTGCGCGTCGGCCGCACAGGCAGTGCTGGGACAGGGCGGTGGTGAAGGTCGAGGCGCGCAGGAGCCGTCCGCCGGTGGCCGTGCACTCGGCGGCGAGTTGGGTGATCAGCCGTCCGGGGGTGGTGGCGGAGCAGGCACGGCCCCACAGGCGGAACCAGGTGCGGATGTCGCAGTCCTCGATGGTCAGGTTCGGACCGTGGGCGGCGACCAGTACGGCGGCGATGCGTCTGGCGCGGTGGTGTTTGGCTTCGGCTTCGCGGGCGGCGGCCATCGCGTGCCGGGCTCGCAGGGTGCGGTAGCTGGTGCTGAGGGTGTCGTGGCGGTAGGGCTGGGCGGGCTTTCCGGTGGTGGTGCGGCGTGGCCCGGCGGGGGTGGCGGTGGTCCTGGGCGGGAGCCCGGCGGTGTGGCGGCGCTCGTCGCGGGCCTGTTGGCGGCGGGAGGGCCGGTACTGGGCGGGGTTGGTCGAACGGCGGGAGCGGTCCAGGGCGCGCTGGCGGCCTTTGGCTTTGCGCCGCCGTACCGTCAGGGTGTGCTGCTCGGCTTCGGTGAGGGTGATCGTGTCGGCGCGGACGGGGCCGTGGTCGGGATGGCCGGTGGCGGGGAAGGAGACCACGGCGAGGCTGGAGACGTTGCCGTCCACTCCGCCGATCCTGCCCAGGGCGGCGGCCTGGGTACGGCGGGCGCGGGTGGCGGGGGAGGCGTAGCCGGGGGTGAGGACCATCAGGTGGGCCTCGTAGGTCCAGCCACCGGGGGCTGTGGCGTCGCGGCGGCGGACCAGATCGGCCTTGTGCCACCCGGTGGGGTCGGACAGGTAGTGCGCCAGGTACGCCCAGCGGTCGGCGCCCTGCGGGAGCCGGACCGGTAGCACCAGGTCCCCGTCCCTGCTGTTCGGGCCGCCGGCGAAGACCACGGTCAGTGGTCCGGTGTGGTCGAACCAGGTCGCCGCCCGGGTACGGGCACGCCCTCGGTCGTCGACGGTGCTGGTGGGGATGCGGCCTGTGGGGCGGGGAGGCGTGGGGAGGTTGCGGGGCTGGGCGAGGACGGAGGTTCCCGGGGGCAGGGCCGCGGTCTGCGCGGGGGTGGTGATGTGGCTGGGCAGTGCGGGGTGCCGGAAGGCGTTCAGGTGCCCGGCCAGGGTGCCGTGCAGACGGAAGGTCTCCCATTTCCGCTCCACTGTGTGGGAGCGGGCCCGGCCGGGGATACGGGTGTATTCCCACCAGGTCCCGGTTTTCGGGCGTCCGGCCCGCTGCCCGGAAGCGTCGGGGTGCAGGTGCCGGGCCACCCCGGCCCACACCTCATCGGCCTGGTGCATCGCCAGCGCCTTGGAGACATGGTCGCCCAGCCAGCCTGAGCGCTCCGCATGGGCGTAGGCGCGGTGCTCCAGCCCGGTACGGGACAGGCCCAGTTCCGCCCGCCACGCCTTCGCATCGCTCTCGCGGCGCGCGTCACCGGCCCAGTAGGCGTCCACCACCGCCCGTGCGTCGCGCTGAAGAGCCCGCTTGACCTGCCACATCGCCCCGAACAGCAACTCCACCCGGCGCCGGGGCCCCGGGTCGTCCACCACCAGCGGCAGCCGGATCACTGACACCGCGGCATCCTTCTCCCGCCGCCACGGCTCGGCCTTGTTCGACCCCCGAAACCGCCGACTCTCCCCCGAAGCAGAAGCAGGCTGCTGTCGCGGCGGCATCTTCATCTTCCCTCCTCTCCCCAGGCCAGCGTCAGCGTCAGGTATAACGCCGGTTCGTCAGTTCGAGTTACGGTCTGATGTGTGCATCTTTGTGTGGCCTCCTGCTCCAGTTCCGAACTGCGGGCATGGACCGGCCTGTCCGGCCCGCAGTTGAAGATGCTGATCACCTGGCTGTGGCACCGCCGCCCGACTGCGGCCGGGGACGGCCCATGGGCTCTGGCCTATGCCGACCGGGTGCTGCCGGTCACACTGGCCTGCCGCACCAACTTGACCATGCTGCAAATGGGCTTCCTGTTCGGGGACTCCGCCGTCCACCGCACCATCGCTGACCTCGCACCCCACCTGGCGGCCTTGCTCGACCCGCCGCCCACCGACAGACGCGAGTTGTGGCTGGTGGACGGCACGCTGATCCCCGTTCACGACAAGAAGCGCACCGCGAAGTCCATGAACTACCGGCGCAGCGTCAACGCCCAGGTGATGTGCCGGGCCCGGGACCGGCGCGTGGTCGCGGTCGCCGAACACGCCCTGGCCCGGCTCAAGGGCCACCAGGTCCTCCGACAGTGCCGACGCAAAGGCGACAGCACCGACCACGCCATCACCGGCGTCGCCGTCCTGCACAACCTCGAACTGGAGATCACCGCGTAGCAAGAACACCACGCCACCCACATCGGGACAGGACATCTCATCTGGCATTACGGGACATCTCCTAGGCGAGGCGCACGCGCGGGTCGATGACGGCGTACAGAGCGTCCACGATGATGTTGGCGATGACGATCGCCGTGCAGCTGAAGAGCATCACGCCCATCAGCATCGGGAGGTCCTTCTCGGTCACCGACTCCACGGCGAGCCGGCCCAGGCCGTGCAGGGTGAAGGTGAACTCCGTGATCATCGCGCCGCCGAACAGCGAGCCCAGGTCGATGCCGACGATGGTGATGATCGGTGCTATCGCGCCCCGCCAGGCGTAGCGGAAGAAGACCGTACGGCCCGACATCCCCTTGGCCCGCGCGGTGCGCACATGCTCCTCGTTCAGCTGCTCGACCATCTGGGAGCGCGTCATACGGCTGTAGTTGGCGATGAAGATGATGGAGAGCACCAGCCAGGGCAGCAGCAGCCCGCTGAACCACTTGGCCGGATTCTCGGTGATCGGGATGTACTCGGGCCGGTCGATCAGGCCCCAGGTGTCGACCAGCAGCCACAGCGCGATGACGCCGACGAAGTAGATCTGCAGCGAGTTGCCGATCAGCGACAGGGAGCTGAAGAACTTGTCGGTGAAGGTGCCGCGCTTGGCGGCCGCGATCATGCCGATGGCCACCCCGATGACCAGGAAGACGGCGGCGCCGCCGACGGCGAGCGAGAGCGTGGTCGGGTAGCGGTCCACGATGGTGTCCCACACCGGCTGGGAGTTGGTGAAGGAGTAGCCGAAGCAGGGGGCCGGGCAGTGGCCGACCTCGAAGTCCCGGCCGGCGAAGATGCCGGCCAGATAGTGCCAGTACTGGACCGGGACGGGCTCGTCGAGGCCCAGGTTCTTGTTGATGAGAGCGATGGCGTCCGGGCCGCAGTTCTTGCCGCAGGCCAGCTGCGCCGGCTCCGAGGGCAGCGCGAAGAAGAGGAAGAACGTGATCGCGCTGATCAGGAGGATGATGACGATCGCGCCGAGAGAGCGGCGTACGAGGAAACGAAGCATGGCGTCGCGGGTCTTCCGGTACGGGCGCCTTGGGCGACCAGGGCGGATCGGACGGGCGGCGCTGTCCGCCACCCGCGGAGGGTGGCGGACAGCGTGCCCTGGGGGCTGGTGAGGTAACCGACTGCTACTTCACATACACCGCGGTCGGGTCCGCGGTTCCGTACACGGAGTGGTACTTGATCCCACCGAGCCCCGAACCCCAGATGTTCCACTGGCGGTTGTAGAAGAGCGGGACGGCCGGCACATGGTCGGTGAGGATCTTGTTGGCGAGGGTGACCCACTCGCCGGAGGCCTTCTCCACGTCCGCGATCTTCAGGATGCGGGCGATCTCGGCGTCGACCTTGCCGTCCTTGAGGTGCCAGTAGTTCTGCGAGCCGTCGGCGACGGCCTTGCTGTCGAACAGCGGCGGGACCACGGTCGAGCCGACCGGCCAGTCGGCGCCCCAGGAGGCGCGGTAGATGTCGAAGCCGTTGTCGACCTTGGCGATCTCGGTGGTGAAGTTGTTGGAGTCGATCTCCTTCTTCTCCACCTTGAACCCGGCCGCTTCCAGGGCCTTGACGACGACCACGGAGACGTTCTGGTACTCGGTGGTGTTGGGGTAGGCGTAGACGATCTCCTGCCCCTCCTTGCCCGCCTCCTTCAGCAGCTCCTTGGCCTTCTTGATGTCGCCGCCCTTGTTCTCCTTCTTCGTCTTGCCGAAGGGGTCGAAGTCCTTCCAGCCGGCGAGCGAGGGAGCCAGCAGGTTCCCCGCCACCTGCCCGGCCCGCGGGCCGCCGAACTGGCCGAGGATCTGGTCGTTGGGCATGGCGTAGGCGAGGGCTTCCCGGACCTTCTTGTCCTTGATCCGGTCCATGTTGATGGCCATGTAGTCGACGTAGGGCTGCACCTCCAGGAAGGTGCGCGACTTGGTGCCCGGGTCGTTGTCGACCTCCTGGCCGGACTCGGTCGTGACCGCGTTGGTGAAGCTCATCGCCTGTTTGTCGCTGCCCCGCTCGGCCAGCAGCCGGCGGGCGGAGTCGGGCTCCTGGATGCCGAAGCGGATGTCGAACTTGTCCGGGTACTGGTGGCGGACCGCGTCCGTGTTCGGGTCCCACTGGTCGTTGCGCACCAGGGTCAGCGACTTGCCCGGGTTGAGCTTGTCGATCTTGTACGGGCCGGAGGAGACCGGGTGGTTGGTGTACTTGTCGGCGGTGTCCTTCTTGCCGTCGGAGGGCACCGCGCCGACGTTCGGCATGGCGGCCGCGTACGGAGTGTCCGCGTGCGGCTCCTTGAAGTGGAAGACGATCGTTTTGTCGTTCGGCGTGTCGAGCACGTCCTTGGGCAGGTGCTTGCCCTTGTACGGGCCGTCGGGCAGCGCCTTGCGGAAGCTCTGACCCTCACCCGAGAGCCACTGCGGGATGTACAGCGGGCCGTCGGTGGCCCACTTGGCGTAGAGCCGCTCGATGGACTGCCGGACGTCGGCGGAGGTGATCGGGGACCCGTCCTCGAACTTGAGGTTGTCCTTGAGCGTGTACGTCCAGGTCTTGCCGCCGTCCGAGGACTTGCCGGTGTCGGTGGCGAGGTCGCCGACGAGCTTGACCCGGCCCTTGTCGTCGACCTTGTAGGTGGTCAGCGACCGGTTGTAGAGCATCTGGACGGTCAGCATGTCGGCGTAGTAGATCTGTGCCGGGTCGAGATAGGTGAAGGCGTCGCGCTGCAGGACGTTGACCGTCCCGCCCTTCTTGGCGCCGGGCACCCCGGCGGCCGGGCCGGTGGAGTCGGCCGCGGTGCCTATGGAGTAGTTCTCGGCCCGTGACTTGTCCGGCTTGTTCTTTTCGGTCTCCTCGCTGTTCCCACCCCCGCTGCTGCAGGCTGAGAGCACGAGGGCCCCGATCGCCAGAGAGACGGCCGCATGCCGTCCTCTGCCCCGTGTGGATGAGGTCATGTGTCGTTGCACCTGCCTAGCGCTTAGTCTTCGGATCGAATGCGTCCCGGACCGAGTCCCCGAGCAGGTTGAAGGCCACCACGAAGATCACCATGGCCACGCCCGGGAAGAACATGTACGTGATGTCGTTCTGGTAGTGCCTGGCGCCGGTGGCGAACATCCGGCCCCAGTCGGGCGTCGGCTCGACGAGTCCGACGCCGAGGAAGGAGAGCCCGGCCTCGGCGGTCACGAAGGTCGGCAGCATCAGCGTCGACTGCACCAGGATCGGCGTCCACAGATTGGGCAGCAGCTCCTTGCGGATGATCCGCCAGGGGGAGGCGCCGGTCACCTTCGCGGCCTCCACGAACTCCCGCTCGCGCAGGCTGAGCACCTGCCCTCGCAGCAGCCGGGCCAGGCCCATCCAGCCCAGCGCCCACTGGACCAGGATCAAGGTGATGACCCGCAGATAGGTGGGCGTCTCCTTCTCCGGGTTGACGAAGAGCGCGTAGACGACGGGCGTGAAGGCCACGAAGGACAGCTGTGCGGGGAAGGCGAGGAGCAGATCGATGAAGCGGCCGAGGAAGTAGTCGGTCTTGCCGCCCATGTAGCCGGCCGTGACGCCGACGAGGATGCCGGTGAGGGTGCACAGGAGGGTGACGGCGACAGCGATCAGGAGTGAGGTCCGTATGCCGTACAGGAGTTGGGTGAACACATCCCGGCCGAGCTGGGGCTGGAGGCCGAACCAGAACTCGCCGTCGATGCCCCCGTTGGGCTTGATGGGGTAGTAGAACTCGTTGAGCAGCCCGGGCCTGTCGAGTCCGTAAGTGGTGTACGGATCCTTGCCGTACAGCCCTGCGATCACGGGCGCGAGTAAGGCGATTGCAAAGAAGAAGATCACGACGTAGGCCGAAATCACGCCTGTCTTGTCGCGTTTGAAACGCCGCCACATCAACTGGCCGGGCGACCGCCCCACCAACGGCGCGCTGTCCTTGCCGACTTCGGCCGTCGGCGCTCCATCCGGACCGGGGGTGTTCGCCCCGGGCGCGGCGGCCTGGGAAGGACTCGTCATCGCGTAGCGCCCCCCGCACTGATCGCTTGTCTATTCGCGTTTGTCTACTCGCGTCATGTCGCTCCCGTCCGCCGGTGGTCGTGCGCGTCTCGGGATGAGCGGACTTTCGCAACCGACTACCAGCTCAGTCAAGGGGACAGCGGAAGCGGAAGGGGCGCTCACCGCAGTCTTGAGCGAACATTTTGCAGATCGAGGTCCCCGCGTGCTTGACAAAGATCACTCGACGGCGACAAAGAGTGAGCAACACGCATCAAACGCGTTAACAAGCAAGCAACTTGGCTGACGCGATACCGATATACGGACGCGTCAGGCTGAACTGCGTACGGCCGTGCGGGTGCCGTAGACCGGCCGGGGCGCGCCATGTCGCCCCGGCCGGTCACTTATGTCGGCACATTGGTGACACCCGGGACGGTTGATCAGGGGTCGGGGCGGGGCAAACCTACAGCCATGGGGCAGGGACGGATACTCAACCGCGGCGCGCGCACCTTCGGGGCGCTGGTCTGCGCTGTGCTCGGGCTGATCGCACTGGCGTGGATCATCCGGGATTTCGACAAGGCCGACGAGGCCAGTCATGTGTGGTGGACCTGGGCCGGGCTACGGTACGGGCCCCCCGGCGGCGTCTCCGGGTCGTCCCTGGTCGATCTGATCCTGCTGGTCGTCTACCTGCGCGTGCTGGGCGTGGCGCTGCGCTCGCCGGCCGCCGCCGGGGCGCTGGCCTCGGCCGCCGTCGCGACGGTCGCGCTGCGCCTGCCCAGCCTGTGGAATCTGCACGCCGACTGGATGCAGGGTGTCCCCGACGGGCTGAAGACCCGCGCGCAGCTGAGCGCGTGGACGGCGGTCCTGCTCGGGGTCGCTCTGCTGGTCGTCGTGGCCGCTGGCCGGCGCCCGGCCGACGGGGCCGTCCCCGACTACGCCGTCTCGCCCGCCGACCGGCCGCCCGCCCGGCCGACGCCCGGGGCCGCCGTGGCGGCCGCGCTGTTCCTGGGAGCCGTCGCGGTCGTCGCGGGCGCCTGGCAGATCTACTGGGCCCAGAAGCAGGGCTGGGACATCTACGAGCACACGCTCACCGGAAAGTACATGCTCATCACGCTGCTCTCGCCGCCCAGCGGGTGGACGGCCTGGACGATGGCCTTGCTGGCGCTGGTGGCCGCCTTCGCGGCGCTCGGCCGGGCGCCGCTGGCCCGGCCGCTGGGGATGACGGTGGCGGTCCTGGTGCTGGGCTATTCGATCATCGCGATCTCCACGTACATCAAGTACGACGTCCTCGACCACTTCGACGACCTGCCGACCGTGGGTGTGCTCTCCGTGCTGACCGCGTTCTTCGAGGCGCTCGCCGGCCTGGTCGTGCTGATCGCGCTGGCGCAGCCCGGCATCCCCGCGGACGCCGAGCCGCTCGCCGGATGGGGCGGGCCCGCGGCTCCGCCGTACGGGGGCTACGGCGGCTATGGCGGGTACGGAGGCTACGGCGGAGGGGGCGGCGGCTACGGCTACACCCCGCCGCCCACGGCCCCGCCCACCACTCCGCCGGCGTCCCCGCCCGGCCCGCCGCCCGCATCCCCGCCCGCGGTCCCGCCGCCGCCCTCCTCGCCCCCGCCTCCGCCGCCGCCGGGCTGGTAGGGGTAGCAGAGCGCGGCGGGCGCCGCGGGGCGGACTCCGCTCAGCTCCCGCCCAGCGACCGCCGCAGGAAGTCCACCTGGAGCAGGAGCAGGTTCTCGGCGACCTGTTCCTGCGGGGTCATATGGGTCACTCCGGACAGCGGCAGCACCTCGTGCGGGCGCCCGGCCGCGAGGAGTGCGGAGGAGAGCCGCAGGGTGTGCGCGACGACCACATTGTCGTCCGCCAGGCCGTGGATGATCATCATCGGGCGGTGCGGGTCCACCGCGCCGCGCAGTCCCTCGTCGGTCACCGGCGAGTTGGCGGCGTAGACCTCCGGCTGCTCGTCGGGGTGGCCGAGATACCGCTCGGTGTAGTGGGTGTCGTACAGCCGCTGATCGGTGACGGGGGCGCCCACGATGCCCGCGTGGAAGACGTCCGGGCGGCGCAGCACCGCGAGCGCCGCCAGGTAGCCGCCGTAGGACCAGCCGCGGATGGCGACGCGGGAGAGGTCGAGCGGATAGCGCTCGGCCAGCGCCGCCAGCGCGTCGACCTGGTCCTGCACCGTCACGCCCGCCAGGTCGTCGCGGACGGCCTTCTCCCAGGCGGGGGAGCGGCCGGGCGTGCCGCGGCCGTCGGCGACGATCACCGCGAAGCCCTGGTCGGCGAACCACTGCGAGGTCAGGTGGGCGTTGTGGGAGGCCAGCACGCGCTGGCCGTGCGGGCCGCCGTAGGGGTCCATGAGGACGGGCAGCGGCCCGTCGTCCGCGGTGTGGCCGGCCGGTAGCAGCACGGCGCTGGGGATGTGGCGCTCGCCCGCGTGGAGCAGCTGCGGGCGGGCGGTGAGGACCGGCCGCTCGGCGTACGAGGCGATCTCGGCGAGGCGGTCGGCCGAGCCGTCGGCGGTGGGCCGGAGCACCTCCACCGCCGCGCCGGGCCGGTCCGGCTCGGCGTACGACAGGACGATCACCTCGCCGCCGCGCACGGCGGACTGCACGGCCGGGACGGGCCTCTTGTCGACCGCCTCCCAGCCGCCCTGGTCCCCGCTGCCGCGGAACCACGCCCGGAAGACCCCGATCTCGCCGGGCTGTGCGGGCAGTTCTGTGTCCGCGCCCGGCGAGGCGGAGAAGAGCACGTCCTCCTCACCGATGTCGAGGACCGACCGGACGTGCAGCGCGCCCGAGGTGAGCTTGCGGTCGCCGACCATCAGCACCCGGGCGCCGCCCTCGTCCGCGACGCGGACGAGCCGCCCGTCCGGCGTCCACCCCGGCACACCAGGGAAAAGATCCAGCCAGACCGGGTCCTCGTCCACATGTACGGTGCGGGTGCGCCCGGTCCCGGTGTCGACGGCCAGATACAGCTGGCTGCGCTGGTCGCGGGCCTGGACCAGCAGCAGCGGCGGGCCGTACCCGGACCAGTGCACCCGGGCGAGGTACGGGTAGCGCCGCCGGTCCCATTCGATCTCGGTGCGGGCCCCGTCCAGGCCCAGCAGCACCAGCCGCACCTCGGCGTTGTCGGTGCCCGCGGCCGGGTACGCGACCTCGGCGGGCTCCCGGTCGGGGTGCGCGGGGTCGGCGATCCACCAGCGCCGCACGGGCGCGTCGTCGACCCGGGCGACCAGCAGCGCGTCGCTGTCCGGCGACCACCAGAAGCCGCGCGAGCGCTGCATCTCCTCGGCCGCGATGAACTCGGCGAGCCCGTAGGTGACGGTTTCGCCCTCCGGCTCGGCCAGCGCCCGGTCGCCGCCTCCGGTATCCCCGGTATCCCCGGTATCCCCGGTATCCCCGGCGCCCCCGTTGACGTCTGTCACGCGCAGCGCGCCCTGCGCCACATAGGCGACCCGGCGTCCGTCCGGAGACGGGCGCGGGTCGATCACCGGGCCCGGCACGGGGAGTTCGCGGGTCACGCCGGCGCGCAACTCGGAGGCGAACAGCCGGCCCGAGAGTGCGAAAGCGGCCAATTCGACGGCCCGGTCCGTGGCGTAGCCGACGACGCCCCCCGAGCCCTCCCGGCTGCGCTCACGGCGGGCCCGCTCCTCGGCGGACAACTCCTCGTCGGCGCCGCCGAGCAGGGCGGCCGGGTCCGCGGCCGGGTACTCCCGCCGCTCGGCGAGGTCGTGCACCCACAGGAGGTTGGCGCGGTCGGTGCCGGTGCGCGAGCGCAGGAACACCACGCGCGAGTCGTCGGGCGCCACGACGAAGGCGCGCGGCGCCCCCAGGGTGAAGCGCTGGGTGCGGGCGTGCTGCCGGGGGAACGAGAGCTGTCCGGTCATAGGGCGAGCGTACGGCTCCGGCCCGGTTGCCGCGGGCATGTTCCGCCCGCGGCGGCCGTGGAGATCAACTCGCCGAATGTGGCGAGAATCAGGCCTGATGATGAGGCAGACGGTGCGAACAGGCATGCGCCCCTGTCATGCTCCCGTGCACCGAGTCGTGCGCACGGGCCCATAGTTATGATCGATTGCGCATAGTGGGTAGGCCCCCTGTGGCATGAATATGTTGTCCGTTAGAGCGCGTGTACCTGGAGGTGAGCCGCTGTGG
Source organism: Streptomyces sp. LZ34 (assembly GCF_053890475.1). NCBI lineage: Bacteria > Bacillati > Actinomycetota > Actinomycetes > Kitasatosporales > Streptomycetaceae > Streptomyces > Streptomyces sp. LZ34. The sequence continues at coordinate 4,951,773 of NZ_CM132680.1, read as the reverse complement.
CGCTCTCGATTTCGTTGGCTGTGCTGCTGCTGATCATCGTCTTCATGCTCGTCCAGAAGGCTGGGCTGAAGTCGGGGCACGCGATCGTCTGTGTGCTGCTCGGCTTCTACCTCGCCAGTTCCTCGGTCGCCCCGACGATCGACGACCTCACGACGAACGTGGCGAACATGATCGGGGATATAGAACTCTGATCCATGGCTGACCCGCGGCTCCCGCCGCGGGGCTCGTAGGCTGTGTTCATGACCCCGGTCCTTCCCGCCCGTCGCCTGCTCCTGGTACATGCACATCCGGACGACGAGTCGATCAACAACGGCGCGACCATGGCCAAGTACGCCGCCGAAGGTGCCCACGTCACGCTGGTGACCTGCACGCTCGGCGAGGAGGGCGAGATCATCCCGCCCGCCCTGGCGCACTTGGCCGCCGACCGCGACGACGCGCTCGGCCCGCACCGGATCGGCGAACTCGCCGTGGCGATGAAGGCGTTGGGGGTCAGCGATCACCGCTTCCTGGGCGCTCCCGGGCGGTACCGCGACTCCGGGATGATGGGAGCCCCGCAGAACGCCCGCCCGGAGTGCTTCTGGCGGGCGGAGGTGGACGAGGCCGCCGCCCACCTGGTCGAGGTGATCCGTGAGGTGCGCCCGCAGGTCCTGGTCACCTACGACCCGAACGGGGGCTACGGCCACCCCGACCACATCCAGGCGCACCGCGTCGCCATGCGCGCGGCGGAGCTCGCCGCGGAGCAGGTCTTCCGCCGGGACCTGGGCGCCCCGCACGAGATCGCCAAGATCTACTGGAACTGCGTCCCGAGCTCGGAGCTCGAGGAGGGCTTCGCCCGGCTGCGCGCCGCGGGCGCGCAGGCCCCCTTCCCGGGGATCGCCTCGGCCGGCGATGTGCCGGGCGTGGTCGACGACGCACGGGTGACCACGACGGTGGACGGGGCCGGATACGCCGAGGCGAAGGCGGAGGCCATGCGCGCCCACGCCACCCAGATCGTGGTGGACGGGCCCTTCTTCGCGCTCTCCAACGATCTGGGTCAGCCGCTGTCAGCCCAGGAGCACTACCTGCTGGTCAGAGGGGAGTCGGTCATGGCTTCCGGCTCGGAACGGGGCTGTGAGGACGATCTGTTCGCGGGGGTGTCGGCGTGACGGCCGCGCGCGTGGGGGCGTACGCGCTGCTCGGCCTGGTGGGGGTGCTCGTCGCCGTCGCGGGCGCGCTGGTCCAAGCGGCCTGGTTCCCCGGCGGGTTGCTGCTCGCGCTGCTCGGGATCGGCGCGCTGTGCTACGGCGGGGTCAAGGCGACCGGTACCCGGGCGGGCGGGGTGGTGCCCGCCGGGGCGTGGGTGATCGCCGTGTTGTTTCTCACCGTGACGCGTCCCGAGGGGGACTTCCTCTTCGGGGCCGGGGCGGGTTCGTATGCTTTTCTGCTGGGTGGAATGTTCGCCGGTGTGATGTGCGCCACGATGCCGAAGGTGTCGCAACCGGGCGGCGGCCCGGCCCGACTTGGTAAGTGACGTCACGTTTCGCCCTGGGCCTCCGCCGGGACGACGGCCGTGCGCGCCGGTGCGCGGGATGCGGTGTTACAGCGGTCGTCAAGTGTCTGCCCGCGGGGCCCAGTAAGGTGGTGCCGCCGCCGAGCCGCCCGCGCGAGTCTGACGGGCGGCGGAGCTAACTGGGAGAACCTGCTTTGAGCCGTGAATCTGACAGTTCGTCCTCCGGGTCCCGGAAGGGCAGTGGCGCCGCCGCCTACCCGCCCGGCACCCCGCCGTACGGATCCCGCCAGTACCCCTCGCCGGACCCGGCGCAGGAGTCCCAGGGCGGCTCCGGCGACGGCGAGGCGCGTGCCGCGGCCAGGCCGGAGGAACCGAAGACCGAGACCACGCTGACGACCCGGATCCGGATCAATATCCCCGGCTCGCGGCCCATCCCCCCGGTGGTCATGCGTACCCCGGTCGGCGAGGAGGGTGTGCCGAATCAGCGCTCCGCCGACGACCCCGAGGGCGCCGGCGACCCGGACCGGTCCGACGCCGCCCCGGCGGCCGGAGCGGCGCGGGGAGAAGACTCGGAAAACAAGCCTGGGAACAAGCCCGAGAAGACCGAGCGGACCAGCGACTGGTTCGCGCCCCGCAAGGGCAAGGGCAACGCCTCGACGACGGGGAACACGCCGCAGCCCCCGGTGCCGCCCGCCCCCGGGCCCGCCGCGGCCGAGCCGTTCGGCGCTGAACCGTTCGGGGGTGAGCCCTTCGGTACCGGCCCGTTCGCGCCCGGGGCCTCCGCCGCCGCGCCCTCGGCTCCCGAGACCACACAGCAGTTCCCGGCTCCCGACTTCTCCGCTCCGGAGACCACGCAGCAGTTCCCCGCCCCGTCGCTGGGCGGCGGGCCGGGCGCCGACCTGCCGTACTTCACCGACACCCCCCGGGGAGGCTTCCCCGGGGCGGCGGAGCCCAGCGGTCCGACGACCGGCCCGGTCACCGGCGATATGCGGCTGCCGACGCGCGGCCCGGGCGCCGGCCGGGCGCCACTCGGAGGCGGTGCCGGGCTCGCCGGGCAGCCGCCCACCCCGCCGAACGGCTCGCCGCTGTCCGGCAGCCTCGGCGCCACCACCGGCGCGAGCCCCGCGTCGGCCGGGCCGTTCGGCGGCCCCGGCGGCAGGCCGGGCGCCGACGCCGACGCGCCCCCGCCGCTGTTCCGCGACCCCGACCCGACCCCCGGCGGCGGCGTGCCGGCCGAGCATGTCTCCGGGGAGACGCTGGTCAGCGGCATCCCCGTGGTACCGCCGACCGAGAACCGGCCGGGCTCGCCCTTCCCGCCCGCCGGGAGCGGCTCCGCCTCGCCCGCCCCGTCCGCCGAGGACGGCACCCCGCCGAGCAGCCCGGCGGCCCCCGCCGCCCCGGCGGCCGCCCGCCCCAAGAAGAAGGGGCGCTCCAAGCTGATGCTGGCGGTCGGCGCGCTCGTCTTCATCGGCGGCGTCGCGTACGGCGCGGGTCTGGTGATGAACCACGCCGACGTCCCCAACGGCACCACGGTGCTGGGCGTGGACATCGGCGGCACGTCCAAGGAGACGGCGGTCCAGAAGCTCGACACCGCGCTGGAGGGCCGTACCGGCGCCCCGCTGAAGGTGTCCGTGGACGGCGAGCAGAAGGAGATCAAGCCGTCCGTCGCGGGTCTGGTGCTGGACACCGAGGCCACGGTCCGCGGCGTCGCGGGCCGCGACTACAACCCGGTCACCGTGATCGGCTCGCTGTTCGGCGGCACGCACCAGGCCGATCCCGTGGTCACGGTCGACGAGGAGAAGCTCAAGGACGCGCTCCAGCGGCTCGCGGGCACCTCGGGCACGGCGCGCGAGGGCACGATCAAGTTCGAGCCCGGCAGGGCCGTCGCGGTGTACGGCAAGGCGGGCAAGGGCCTGGACGTCGACAAGGCGGTCGCGGCGGTGGACGAGGCGTTCCGGCAGCGGGCCGCCACGGGTGAGAACAAGGTCATCACCCTGCCCGTCGTCACCAAGCAGCCGCAGATCAGCAACGCCGAGGTCGACCGCAAGATGCGGACCTTCGCCCGGCCCGCGATGTCGGACCTGGTCAAGGTCCAGACGGACCCGGTGCACGTGCTTCTGCTGAGCCCGCAGAACTCCCTGTGGAAGGTCCTGTCCGTGCGGGTGGTGGACGGCAAGCTGGTCGAGCACTACGACCGCGACGCCCTGAAGCAGCTGTACGGCGGCCTCTTCGACGGCGTGCTGATCCAGCGCGGCAACGGCAGCAAGCAGCCCGTCGCGCCGACCGACGTCGCGGTGGCGCTGGGCCAGGCGCTGAAGGGCAAGACCCCGGCCGAGCGGATCGGCATCATCGAGACCAACGGCGACTGAGCGAAGCGCGTACGGCCCCCGTCCGGCACCGGGCGGGGGCCGTGGTGTGCCCGGCACCGGGCCATGACATCTGTCGGACCGACGTGCGGTGCGCTCAGTTCAGCATCGCCCGGGCGGCCCGCGCCCGGCGACGTACGTCCTCCGCCGCGTTCGGCTCCATCGCGGCCACGACCTCCGCGTACTCCTCCATCTCCTTGGCCCCCGCCACGAAGTCCCCGCGCTCCACGAGCAGTTTGGCCCGCTCGTAGCGGAGCCGGGCCGGGTGGCTGGGCAGCAGCAGGGACAGCTCCACGGCCCAGAGCTGGACGTCCGTGTTCCCCCAGCTACCACTGGGAGGTACGCCCTCCGGGCGGGCGCCGGCCCAGGCGCGGATGTTGTTCAGGATCCGCAGCACGATCTCCAGCGGGGTGGCCGGGGCCGGCACCGCCGGGGCCGACGGGACCCCCAGCGCTCCCGCCACCATCAGCGCCGCGTCCTCGTCGGACAGCACCCGCCCGCCGTCGAAGGGGTCGGCCAGCACATGGCGCCCGTACGGGTCGCCGAAGCCGACCACGAAGTGGCCCGGCAGCGCCACCCCGTACACCGGAGCGCCCGCCCGCCGCGCCACCTCCATCCACACCACGGACAGCAGGATCGGCAGCCCGCGGCGCCGCCGGAGCACCTCGTGCAGCAGCGAGGACTCCAGCCGCCGGTAGTCGGCCGCGGAGCCGCGGAAGTCGAGCCGGTCCCCGAGCAGCGCGGCCAGCGCCGCGGCCCAGGCGCCGGGCCCGCCGGGGGAGTAGGGCACAAGACCGGCCAGCCGGTCGAGTTCGATCTGCGCGGCGTCGATTCCGTCCTCGTCCAGCTCCGGGTCGGCCTCCTGGCCCACCAGCAGGCACAGCAACGCCAGGTCGGGGCGCTCCTCGCGGGCCGCCTCGGCGAAGCGCCGGCGCCGGGCCGGGGTGTCGTCTCTGCGTGGCATAGGGGCCTCGTACCCGATCAGCGGTGGTTCTCGTGGGGTGCGCGCCAGTGGTGGTAGCTGTGGTGCGTGGTGAAGCCCATGCTCTCGTAGAGCGCCCGGGCACCGTCATTGTCCGTCTCGACCTGTAGATACGCAGCCGAGGCGCCCTCCTCCAGGGCCTTGCGGGCGAGCGCCGTCATCACGGCGGTGGCCAGGCCCTGCCGGCGCAGCCGCGGATCGGTCTCCACGGCCGTGAACCCGGCCCAGCGGCCGTCCACCACGCACCGCCCGATCGCGGCCGGGACGCCTGAGGTCCCGTGCTCCGGCGCTGTGGTCGCTGCGGTCTCTGTGCTCGCTGTGGTCTGTATGGTCGCGAACCACACCGACGGGCCGCCGCTGAGCACCCGCAGCGTCTCGGGGGCGGGCCCGCCGGAGGCGGAGCGCTGATAGCGGGCCAGCCAGGCGTCGTCGATGTCGCGGGAGAGGGTGACCCGGGAGACGTCGGCGTCCCGGTCCGCGAGGGGCGCGAGGGCGGCGATCCGTATGTCCACGGAGACCTCCCGGACCCAGCCGTGCGCCGCGAGTTCCGCGGCCAGCAGCTCCTGTGTCCCCTCGGCGCCGGTGCTGACCTGGAGGTAGGCGGGCAGCCCGCGCTCGGCGTACCAGGCGGCCACCCGCCGCAGCGCGTCCTCGACCGGTATGCCCGGGTCGCCGAGCGGCAGCACGGAGTTGGCGCGCCGGGTGAAGCCGCCCGCCGCGCGCAGCTCCCACTCCCCGAGCCGCTCGCTCTCCACCGGCGGCCAGGCGCGGGCGGCGGCCCGGTCCAGCTCGGCCGCGGTCGCCGCCGGGCCGCGGCGGCGGGCCGGCGCGGCGGGCACCACCTTGCCCGCCACGAGCGAGGATTCCACGATGCGGACCTCCTCTCCCGTGCGCCGAGTGACGCACAGCACACCTTGTGTCCACGATGTGAGCACGCCGACCACGTCGGTGAATCGCGCGCCACTGTCGTCACCCTCGATCGTCAGCCTGACGGACACGCGTTTACCCACGTCAGACGGGGTAATCCGGACCTCAAGTCGTCCGCCAGTGGTGAAATCCACAGCTCTGCTCGCCCCTCACGTGCGTCTGGTGCCCAGGAACGGAGATACTAGGTGCGGGCATCGACGACGCCGCGCTCCCGCGCGATACAGCCCTAAGAGGAGGAACGACAGCGTGACCTACGTCATCGCGCAGCCTTGTGTCGACCTGAAAGACAAGGCGTGCATCGAGGAGTGCCCCGTCGACTGCATCTACGAGGGCCAGCGGTCCTTGTACATCCACCCGGACGAGTGCGTCGACTGTGGGGCCTGTGAGCCGGTCTGCCCGGTCGAGGCGATCTTCTACGAGGACGACACTCCCGAGGAGTGGAAGGACTACTACAAGGCGAACGTGGAGTTCTTCGACGAGCTGGGCTCGCCCGGTGGCGCGAGCAAGCTGGGCCTGATCGAGCGTGACCACCCCTTTATCGCCGCCCTGCCCCCGCAGGAGCACGACGAGTGACCTCGCGGCGCGCGGGCGCGTTCTGAAGACGCCCCGGCACCGCGCAGCCCTCGGTCCCGCACGCCACCACGGCCTGCGGGGCCGGGCTGTTTTACCCGAGAAAGCGAGCCAGTTGTGCCACCCGTCTCCGCCCGTCTCCCGGTCTTCCCCTGGGACCGGCTCGAACCGTACAAGGCGACCGCCGCGGCGCACCCGGACGGCATCGTCGACCTGTCGGTGGGTACCCCCGTCGACCCGGTCCCCGAGCTGATCCGCACCGCGCTGGCCGGCGCGGCCGACAGCCCCGGCTATCCGACCGTATGGGGCACCGCCGCACTGCGGGACGCGCTGACCGGCTGGGTGGAGCGGCGGCTGGGCGCGACGGGCGTGGACCACACCCAGGTGCTGCCGGTGGTCGGCTCCAAGGAGCTGGTGGCGTCGCTGCCGACCCAGCTCGGCCTCGGCCCCGGCGACCGGGTCGCCTTCCCGCGGCTGGCCTACCCGACGTACGAGGTCGGCGCGCGGCTGGCGGGCGCCGAGCCCGTGCCGTACGACACGGAGACATTTGCGACTGGCGCCGCGGGGACCGAGCTCGACCCGGCGGGGCTGAAGCTGCTGTGGCTCAACTCCCCGTCCAACCCGACCGGCCGGGTGCTGGACAAGGACGAGCTGCGGGCCGCGGTGGCCTGGGCGCGCGAGCATGGTGTGCTGCTGGTCAGCGACGAGTGCTACCTGGAGCTCGGCTGGGACGCCGACCCGGTGTCCGTGCTGCACCCCGAGGTGTCCGGCGGCAGCTTCGAGGGCCTGGTGGCGGTGCACTCGCTCTCCAAGCGCTCCAACCTGGCGGGCTACCGCGCGGCGTTCCTCGCCGGTGACGCGGCGGTGCTCGGCGAGCTGCTTCAGATCCGCAAGCACGGCGGGATGATGGTGCCCGCGCCCGTACAGGCCGCCACCATCGCCGCGCTGGGCGACGACGCGCACGTGGCCGAGCAGCGCGAGCGCTACGCCCGCCGCCGGGCCGCGCTGCGCGAGGCGCTCGAGGGGTGCGGCTTCCGCATCGAGCACAGCGAGGCGTCGCTGTACCTGTGGGCGACGCGGAACGAGCCGTGCTGGGACACCGTCGGCGCGCTCGCCGAGCTGGGCATCCTGGTGGCGCCGGGCGACTTCTACGGCGCGGCGGGGGAGCGGAACGTACGGGTCGCGTTCACCGCCACCGACGAGCGGGTGGCGGCGGCGGTCCAGCGGCTGGGCGGCGGTCTGCCCAGCCGCTGACGGCGCGGCCACGCGGATATGCGACGGGCCCGGGGAGCCGATGCTCCCCGGGCCCGGGTGTGTCGCGGTGGCCTTCAGCCGCCGAGGACCGGCAGGCCCTTGACCGACAGGCCGTCGGTCAGGGCGTTGCCGGGCAGCGTGCTCGGGGCGGCCGGCGCGGCCGGGGTGGCCGGGGTGGCGTGGCCGGCCTCGCCGGCCTTGCCTGCCGCGGCTTTGCCGGCCTTGTTGACCTTGCCGGCCTTGCCCGTGACAGCCTTGCCGACCTTGCTCACGGCGGCCTTGCCGCGGCTCGGCGCGGCGTGGCGGCCCTTGCCCTTGCCCTTGGCCTGGCCCTTGCCGGCCGTCGCCTTGCCGTGGTCGCCCTTGCCGGCCTTCGCCGCCCCCGCCTTTCCGGCCTTGCCGGCGACCGCCTTCGCGCCGGATGCCGCCTTGGTCCCGGAGGAGACCGCCTTGCCTGCCGCGGCCTTGTCCGCGGTCCGGGCGACCGGAGCGGTCTGCTCCTGGCCCCGGAGGGCGCGCGTGACGGTCCCGCCGGCCTTGCCGCTGACCTCACCCGCCGCGCTCCCGACGTTCTGCGAGGCGGAGTCCGCGAGGCTGCCGACCGCGGCGGTGTCGAGCGCGCTCAGCCCACCCAGCTTGGGGGCCTGCGACAGGCCGAGGTCCGCTGCACTCGCGGCGCCGGCGGCACCGACCACGGGAGCTGCGCCCGCTGCGACCAGCAGCGCGGTCCGGGCGATCCGACGCGTGAGGGGGAGGGACATGATGCTCCTTTGAGGGAGGGACAATTGGCGTGGATGTCCGGCAGGCGGACGCAGTGAATACCGCGTGAGAAGCGGGAAGGTTGCGGTGCGCCAAGGTAAAGAATTGGCAATGCGTCGCATAATCCGTTTCGGATGTGAGTGGGCGTCCGGGAATGCCATCAAACCCACTCTGACCCACCGTCACCAGCGGTGATCTGCCGCGCTATCGGGCGGTGACGATGCGCACTTCCGGCCCGGAGTCCTCGTCGGTGGTATGCCAGCCGGCCCTCAAATTCCCGGCGGTCCATACATGGTTGCCATAAGAAACGCGTTCGATGCGCAACTCGTCCGAGTGGGCCACCGCCCAGTAGGCCAATTCCCAGCCGTTCCGCTCCGCCCCGCCGCGGGCCCGGGCCGCCCCGGTCGGCACGCGCACGACATGCGTGGCCGCGGCGCGCCCGCCGCTCTGCCCGGCCGGGCGCACCGCCGCCGCCACCTCGGCGCCGAACTCCCGCTTCAACTCCGCCCGGACCCGCGCCGGATCGCCCGGAACCCCGTCGTCCGGCGGGCCGGGGCAGGAGAAGGCGGCCGCCGAACGCCCCGTCAGCGCGCCGGTCAGCAGCACGGCCTCGGTCTCGTGCTTCGCGTACGCCTGCGGGAAACCGCTGTACTGCACCCGCTGGGCGGCCACCGTGAGCGGCAGCCGCGAGTAGCCGGGGACCCGCACCAGGCGGTCGTAGAACCTCCCTGTGGCGTAGACCGGATCCCGGATCTGCCGCGCGGTGCCCCAGCCCTGCGAGGGCCGTTGCTGGAAGAGCCCCAGCGAATCCCGGTCGCCATGGCGGATGTTGCGCAGCCCCGACTCCTGTAGCGCGGTGGCGAGCGCGATGGTGACGGCCCGCTCCGGCAGCCCCCGGGAGGCGGCCACCGCCTCGATCGTGGCCGCGTTCACCGCCTGTTCGGGACTGAGCGCCAGATACTCGCCCTCCGCCCGTACGGTGCAGCGGGGCGGGCCCCAGCCGCCGGTCGCGATGTGCACCGCCACATATCCGACCAGGGCCAGCAGTACGGCGCAGGCGATCGCGGCACGTGTCCGACGGGCTCGGCTGGCAAGGACGGGCAGGGGCACGGCGCCCACGTTACTTCAGGGCCGCCCGCCCCCGGACCGGCATGTGTCAAGAGGCACGTCACCCGCCCGGGAGGCCTCGCCGCCACCGCCACCGCCCGGCCGCCGCGGCCGATGACGACGGACTAGGGTCGGCCTTATGGCACATCCCGCACTTGATCTGTCCCTGGACGCCGCCCGGCTCACCGCCCGGCTCGTCGACTTCCCCTCGGTCAGCGGCGACGAGAAGGCGCTCGCCGACGCCGTCGAGGAGGCCCTGCGCGCCCTGCCGCACCTGACCGTCGACCGTGACGGGGACGCCGTCGTGGCCCGGACGAACCTGGGGCGGGCGGAGCGGGTGGTGCTCGCGGGGCACATCGACACCGTGCCGATCGCCGACAACGTGCCCTCGCGCCTTGACGGGAACGGGGTGCTGTGGGGCTGCGGCACCTCCGACATGAAGTCCGGAGTGGCCGTACAGCTGCGCGTCGCCCAGACCGTGCCCGCCCCCAACCGCGACCTGACCTTCGTCTTCTACGACCACGAAGAGGTCGCCGTCGAGCTCAACGGGCTGCGGCGGCTGGCCGAGCGGCACCCCGAGTGGCTGGCCGCCGACTTCGCCGTGCTGCTGGAGCCCACCGACGGCAAGGTCGAGGGCGGCTGCCAGGGCACCCTGCGGGTGCGGGTCTCCACCAGCGGCAGGCGCGCCCACTCCGCGCGCAGCTGGCTCGGCGAGAACGCCATCCACAAGGCCGCGCCCATCCTCGACCGGCTGGTCGGCTGCCGGCCGCGCCGCGTGGAGATCGACGGTCTCACCTACCGTGAGGGCCTCAACGCGGTGCGTATCGAGGGCGGCCACGCGGGCAACGTCATCCCGGACTTCTGTGCCGTGACCGTCAACTACCGGTTCGCCCCGGACCGCTCCGAGGCGGAGGCGCTCGCGCATGTGCGCGAGGTCTTCGACGGGTTCGAGGTGGAGGCCACGGACAGCGCACCCGGCGCGCTGCCCGGCCTGTCCCACCCGGCCGCGGCCGCCTTCGTCGAGGCGATCGGCACCGAGCCGGCCCCCAAGGACGCCTGGACGGACGTCGCCTTCTTCTCGGCGCTCGGCGTGCCCGCGATCAACTACGGCCCCGGCGATCCGCTCCTCGCACACACCCGCGAGGAGCACGTGTCCACCGCGGCGGTGCTCGAGGCCGAGGAGCGGCTGCGTACCTGGCTCACCGCCTGACCCCCCGGCTGCCCGGCCGCCGCGCCGCACTTGGCTGACGTGCCGATTCGAGGGGCCTACGCTGAACGACAGATCTGCGGCTGATCGGAGGCAGATCTTGGCGAAGGGAGCACACATGGGCAACGCCGAGGACAAGCGAACGCTGCACGAGCAGCGTGAGGGTCCGGTCGTGCGCCGACGCCACCAGATGCGGCCCGGCACGACCGACCAGCGGCTGCTGGACACCCAGGGGGCGACCCACTGGGTGCACGAGGACCCGTTCCGGGTGCTGCGCATCCAGTCGGAGTTCGTCGAGGGCTTCGGCGCGCTCGCCGAGCTCGGCCGGGCGGTCAGCGTCTTCGGGTCCGCCCGCACGCCGGAGGGGTCGCCGGAGTACGAGGCGGGGGTGCGGATCGGGCGGGCCCTCGCGGAGGCGGGGTTCGCGGTGATCACGGGCGGCGGCCCGGGGGCGATGGAGGCGGCGAACAGGGGCGCGTGCGAGGCGGGCGGCGTCTCCGTCGGGCTCGGCATCGAGCTGCCGTACGAGCAGGGCCTCAACCCGTACGTCGACATCGGTGTGAACTTCCGCTACTTCTTCGTCCGAAAGACGATGTTCGTGAAGTACGCGCAGGGCTTCGTGGTGCTCCCCGGCGGGGTCGGGACCCTGGACGAGTTCTTCGAGGCGCTCACCCTCGTCCAGACCAAGAAGGTGACCCGCTTCCCGATCGTGCTCTACGGCACCGCCTACTGGGAGGGCCTGATGGCCTGGCTGAAGGACACGCTCGTCGCGCAGGGCAAGGCGAGCCCGGTGGACCTGGAGCTGTTCCGCCTCACCGACGACGTGGACGAGGTGGTCGACCTGATGACGAAGGAGTCCGGCGGCTGACCCGTCGGCCGGTCTACCGGCCGACCCCGCGGCTCACCCGTCGCCCGGCGCCGTCAGGCCAGGCCGCGCCGGGCGACCGCCGGGGGCCGGTGACCGGCGATGGACGACACCATGTCCAGCACCTGGCGGGTCTCGGCCACCTCGTGCACCCGGTAGACCCGCGCGCCGAGCCAGGCCGAGATCGCGGTCGTCGCGAGGGTGCCGAGCAGCCGCTCCTTGACCGGCCGGTCCAGCGTCTCGCCCACGAAGTCCTTGTTGGACAGCGAGACCAGCACCGGCCAGCCGGTCTCCGCCAGCTCGCCGAGCCGCCGGGTCGCCTCCAGCGAGTGCCGGGTGTTCTTGCCGAAGTCGTGGCCCGGGTCGATCAGGATCGACTCGCGCTCCACGCCCAGCTCGACGGCGCGCCGCGCGAGCTCCAGCGTGACCCGCAGGATGTCGGCCACCACATCGTCGTACGCGACCCGGTGCGGCCTGGTGCGCGGCTGGGCGCCGCCCGCGTGGGTGCACACCAGCCCGGCGCCGTGCCGGGCCGCGACCTCGGCCAGCTTGGGGTCGACCCCGCCCCACGCGTCGTTGAGCAGATCCGCGCCCGCCTCGCAGACCGCCTCCCCGACCTCGTGGCGCCAGGTGTCCACGCTGATCACCACGTCGGGGTGGCGCCGGCGCACCTCGGCCACGAAGCCGACCGTGCGGCGCACCTCCTCGGCGGTGCTCACCTCCTCGCCGGGACCGGCCTTCACCCCGCCGATGTCGACGATGGCGGCGCCCTCCGCCACCGCCTGCTCGACACGGGCCAGGGCGGGCTCGTCGCGGAAGGTCGCCCCCTGGTCGTAGAAGGAGTCCGGCGTCCGGTTCACGATCGCCATGATCACTTGTTCGTTCTCGCCGAACTCACGCCGTCCGAGCCGTAGCATCCGCACTTCCTCTCACTTCCTCCCCAGAGGGGCTGCCAGCGACGATAACTGTCGGTGGGGCATGGCACGATCGAGGCAGACTGGTAGGACATACGCGCGCACCCCGGGGAGACGATCGTCGTGTTTTGGTTCTTGCTGATCGCGCTGGTCGTGGTGGTCGGCGCGGTCACGGTCGCGGTCGTCGGGGGCGGTGACGGCGGCGCGCTGGCCGAGGCGCCCCCCGACCGGCTCGATGACGCGCTGCCCGCCGACCGGCCGCTGGGCCGGGCCGATGTGGAGGCCCTGCGGCTCCCGATGACCGTGCGGGGCTACCGCATGGCCGACGTCGATGATGTGCTGGGCCGGCTCGGTGCCGAGCTCGCCGAGCGCGACGCCCGGATCGCCGAGCTGGAGACGGCCCTGGCCGGGGTGCAGGCGTCGGCGCGCGGCGGGCCCGGGCTGCTCCAGCAGCCCGGCGGTCTCCCGCCGCACGACATCGCCCCGCCGGGCTTTCCACACGACCTGCCGCCACACGACCTGCCGCCGCCCGGGCTGCCCACGCACGACCTGCCCGCACACGGCCTGTCCCCGTATGACCCACCCCCGCATCATCCGCCCGCGCCCGACGTCCCGCCGCGCGGACCGGAAGGGGAGGGCCAGCCATGAGCGTGTCTTGGCGCGCTGTGCGGGCTGGACTGAGGAGCCGCGCAGCGACGGAGGAGCGAGCAGTGACGAGGGAAGCCCGTGCGTTGGAGCGCGCCAAGACTGAGCGGGAGGAGGGGCGCGTGTCTTGGCGCGCTGTGCGGGCTGGACTGAGGAGCCGCGCAGCGACGGAGGAGCGAGCAGTGACGAGGGAAGCCCGTGCGTTGGAGCGCGCCATGACTGAGCGGGAGGGCCAGCCATGAGCACCGGGGGTGTGGTGCCGGGGCCGGACGGGCTGCTGCGCTGCCCGTGGGGGCTGGAGGCCGAGGGCATGGCCGACTACCGCGTCTACCACGACACCGAATGGGGCCGCCCGGTCCATGGCGACGACGCCCTGTTCGAGCGGATCTCTCTGGAGGCGTTCCAGTCCGGCCTGTCCTGGCTGACGATCCTGCGCCGTCGCGAGGGCTTCCGTGACGCGTTCGCCGACTTCAAGATCGCGGCGGTCGCGGAATTCACGGAGGCGGACGAGCAGCGGCTGCTCACCGACTCCCGCATCATCCGCAACCGGGCCAAGATCTCGGCCGTGGTGGCGAACGCGCGGGCGGCGGCCGAGCTGGCGTCGGGCGAGCTGGACAAGCTGATCTGGTCGCACGCCCCGGACCCGGCCGGCCGCCCGGTGCCGCGGACCTTCGCCGATGTCGCTCCGATCACCCCGGAGTCGACGGCGCTGGCCCGCGACCTGAAGAAGCGCGGCTTCCGCTTCGTCGGCCCGACCACGGCGTACGCCCTGATGCAGGCGTGCGGCCTGGTCAACGACCACCTGGCCGACTGCCACGCGCGGGGCGGTTGAGCGCCCGGCGACAGGGGCTGTAGCGCCCCGGCGGGGGCACCTCCCAGCGGTAGCTGGGGGAGAACCGAGCCTCAAAAGAGGAGGGCCTCAGCGCCCGGTGAAGTGGGGCTTCTGCTTCTTGACGAACGCGTCCACCGCGGCCAGGTGGTCCGCCGAGGCCCCCGCGCGCCGCTGTAGCTCGTCCTCCTTGGTCAGCGACTCGGTCAGGCTGTGCCCGGCCGCGTAGGCGAGGGATTCCTTGATCGCCGCATAGGCCGCGGTCGGGCCCTCCGCCAGCCGCCGGGCCACCGCCGCCGCCTCGGCGGCCAGCTCCGCGGCCGGGACGACCTTGTTCGCGATACCCAGGTCGTAGGCCTCCTGAGCGCTGATGGAGCGCGGGAAGAGGAGGAGATCGGCGGCGCGGCCATGGCCGATCAGCCGCTGCAGGGTCCAGGAGGCGCCGGAGTCGGCGGTGAGGGCGACCCCGGCGAAAGAGGTGTTGAACGAGGCGGTGTCGGCGATGACACGGTAGTCGGCGGCGAAGGCGAAGCCCGCGCCCGCGCCCGCCGCGACCCCGTTGACCGCGGCGACCACCGGCTTCGGCATCCCGGCGATCGTGGTCACGATCGGGTTGTAGTGCAGCGCGACGGTGCTCATGGTCGAGCCCTCGCCCTCCCCCGCCCGGTCGGCCGCCAGTAGTTCGATGTGCTCCTTGAGGTCCTGGCCCACGCAGAAGGCCCGGCCGGTGCCGGTGAGCAGCACGGCCCGTACGGCCGGGTCGCCGGCGGCCTGGAGCAGGGTGTCGCGCAGGGCGACCTTGGTGTCGATGTTGAGCGCGTTCATGGCATCGGGACGATTGAGGGTGATCGTCGCGAGTCCGTCGGTCAGCTCGTAGAGCACGGTGTCGGCCATGGCGGGTCCTCCGGTGCGGCTGGGCCGCGGCTCGGGCGGGGCCGCATCGGCGGCCCGGTCCTGGCCCCGGCGCGGCGGTCAGCGCTCAGCATGCCGAAAGATCGGCGCGACCGACATGTGACCTGCGTCAAAGAATCCGGCCCTTCTTGGGCCACCACTGGAACGCGCCCCGGGCATCGGCGCCCGTACGGTATCGCGATCCCTCCCCGAATTGGGTGGTTTTGGGTGAGCGCGTTGCACAGGGGTTGCCGACTGATGTTGGTCATCGGGTCGTGCCATGCGGGATAATGACAGGGAAGCAACGTGTTCGATGCCGGTGACACCTGGGTTGTCGGCTGCGATGAGCTGGTTTCAGGAAGGGGAACGAGCATGGCGGCCATGAAGCCGCGGACGGGCGACGGCCCGCTCGAGGTGACCAAGGAGGGGCGGGGCATCGTCATGCGCGTTCCGCTCGAAGGCGGCGGTCGTCTCGTCGTCGAGCTGACACCGGACGAGGCCGACGCGCTCGGCGATGCCCTGAAGAAGGTTGTCGGCTGAAGCCATCGGTCCCACCACTACCCGTGTGCCGCCCCGGCGGCCGGTATGGACATACCGGCCGCCGGGGCGGTGCTTTGATCCGTGGTTACTTCGATTCGCGCTCGCCTGTGCTTATCCGCGCTTATTTGTGCTTATCCGTGCTTATCCGCGTTTGACCGCGCAGAGTAGTCCGTCGCCCACGGGCAGCAGCGACGACTGCAGCACGGTGGACTCCCGCACGGTGCGCAGCAGCTCACGCAGGCGCAGCACCTCGGCCGGCTGCACCGCGGAGTCCACGGTCCGCCCGTTCGCGAAGACACCCTCGAAGCAGACCAGCCCGCCGGGTCGCAGCAGGCGCAACGATTCACCGAGGTAGTCGAGGCACTCGGAGCGGTCGCCGTCGCAGAACACCAGGTCGTAGCCGCCGTCGGCGAGCCGCGGCAGGACGTCCAGCGCCCGGCCGGGGATGAAGCGCGCCCGGTTTCCGGTGAAGCCGGCGGCGCGGAACGCCTGCCGGGCGAACTGCTGCATCTCCGGCTCGGAGTCCACGGTGGTCAGCACGCCGTCCGGCCGCATGCCGTGCAGCAGGTGGATGCCCGAGACCCCGGTCCCGGTGCCGATCTCGGCGACGGCCTTGGCGTCCGCGGCGGCGGCGAGCAGGCGCAGCGCCGCGCCCGTGCCGGACGACACCGAGCGCATCCCCGCCTCCCGGGCCCGGTCACGGGCCCAGTGCAGGGCTGCGTCCTCGGCGACGAACGCATCGGCGAACGCCCAGCTCGTCTGCCGGTTGGCGGTAATGGCCCTCTCCTGTCCCCGTAGTTGACGCAAGCGTGACTGTAGCCGCTGCGCCCGGGAACCCGCAGATGGGACCGGGCGTTGGAAGGGGAGGGGGGGAGCATATGGATCACGAACAAATGCAGGTCAAAAATGCTTATCCGGAGCTAACGGGCGAGGTGGATATGGTAGGGGCTCTACTGGAGACCACCAGAGCCGACAGGGGAGGTGCGGCTGCGGCCGGTGACCGGCGAGTGCTGAGGCGCTTTCGCAGGTCAGCGGGCGAGCCGAAATCCGTGACCGACATTGCTGACCGTCCTCGTACCGTCGATTCCGCTACGACCGCGACCTTCGCCACCGACGCGGATGCCCCGGCGTGGACGCCTCCTACCTGGGAGGAGATCGTCAGCACGCACAGTGCACGGGTCTACCGCCTCGCGTATCGCCTCACCGGCAATCAGCACGACGCCGAGGATCTCACCCAGGAGGTCTTCGTCCGTGTCTTCCGCTCGCTGTCCACCTACAGCCCCGGCACCTTCGAGGGGTGGCTGCACCGCATCACCACCAACCTCTTCCTCGACATGGTCCGCCGCCGTCAGCGCATCCGCTTCGACGCGCTCGGTGAGGACGCGGCCGAGCGGCTGCCCAGCCGCGAGCCCTCTCCCCAGCAGCATTTCAATGACACCCACTTCGACGCCGATGTGCAGCAGGCCCTCGACACCCTCGCGCCGGAGTTCCGCGCGGCCGTCGTGCTCTGCGACATCGAAGGGCTGTCGTACGAGGAGATCGCCGCGACCCTCGGCGTGAAGCTCGGCACGGTGCGCAGCCGGATCCACCGTGGTCGCTCACATCTGCGCAAGGCCCTGAAGCACCGTTCGCCCGAGGCCCGGGCCGAGCAGCGCACGGTGACGGCGGTGCCCCGCCCCGCCGCCGCGCCCCGGTTGAGCGGGGAGGTCGGAATCGCGTGACCCGGTCAGGCGGTCAGTCCCCCGCCGAGCAGCATCTCGGCGACCGCCTTGCAGCCCTGGTCGATGGCGAGCTGGGGCACGACGCGCGTGAACGTGTGCTCGCACACCTCGCGACGTGCTGCAAGTGCAAGGCGGAGGCCGACGCTCAGCGTCGGCTGAAAAACGTGTTCGCGCAGACGGCGCCCCCCGCTCCCTCGGAGGGCTTTCTGGCGCGGCTCCAGGGCCTTCCGGGCCTGTCGGCGGACGACGGAGACGGCGCCGGGAGCGACGGCTCGCCGTTCGGCGGCTCGAGCGTCTTCGGCGTCCAGGACACCCGGGGCGTCCGGGGTGTGCATGAGGCGCGGGAGCAGGCTTTCGCGTTTCTGCCCACGGGCCGGGCGGTAAGCCCGGCCACCGCGTCCGTTGCCGCCCCGCGTGAGGGCGGCTTCCGGATCCATGAGGTCGGGCGCCCCGCCCCGCGTCGGCGGTTCGCCTTCGCGGCCGCGGGGGCGGTGTCCCTGGCCGCGTTCGCGCTCGGCGGCGCGCTTCCGCTGGACGCGGCGGTCGAGTCGCCCGGGAGCCAGGCGGAGGGTTCGGACAGCGCGGTGAACCCGGTCGGCGCGGGCTCCGGGGTCGAGGAAGCCGACCTCATGGGGGTGCGCGAGCGCACCCGCCGTGAGGTGGGGCTGCTGGATGTGGCGGCCCCGGTGGACACGACCGCCCCGACGTCGACGCACTCCCGGACCCTCAGCGAGGCCTCCGGCGGTGTGCCGGACCCGCTCATCCAGCCGATCCTGGCGGCCACCCGGCTGCTGCGCGCCGCGGCGGCCAAGCCCGCGGCCCCCGCGCCGACCCAGATGGCGGGCCCCTCCCAGCCGGCGACGCGGACGCCGTCGTACCGCGGGTTCAGCGCGCCCCCGGAGTAACAGGGGCCTGACGGGCACGCCCCGGCCCGGTGGCCGGGGCGGTGGTGGAGCCGGGGCGGGGGTGGCTCCTGGTGTAGGCACTGCGCGGGCGTCGGCGGACCTGATTGAATCGCTACCGGGCAGCGCTACCCGGTGGCGGTGGCGGCTGTCCCGAGGCGGCGCAGTCCGCGCCGTGTCGCGGGAAATCTGGGGAGATCATGGACGAGGGTAAGGCCACCGGGCCCAAGCCGAAGTGGTGGAGCCGTCCGGTCACACGACCCGGCCGCCGGTCGTCATCCGAGGCCGAGCCGGAGCCCGCGGGAGACACCACGGCCGGGGATTCGGCGACGGCGGGCGCGGCTGACGTCGACGGCGGGCGCGCGCCGGGCACGGCTGACGGTGCGTCGGCCGCCGCGGCGGTGGGCGACAGTGCCAAGGCGGCCGCCGGGGCCGAGCCCGGGCCGGCGCCTGTGGCCCAAGGCCCCGCCGACAACGCTCTCGGTGACGGTGCGTCGGACCAGTGGCCGTCAGCGGCGGCCGGTGGCCGCGCCGGTGACGGCGGTGACGGCGGTGACGGAGCCTCGGTGGGAGCCGACTCCGGCGCGGAGGGCGGGCGGGCCGCCCATCCGCTGCACGCCCCCGACCCGTACAGCACACCGCCCTACGGCGGACCCGGCCCCTGGGCGCCCGCCCCTCCCGTGCAGCGGCCCATGCCGACCCCGGCCCACGGCACCCACCTTCCGCCCGGCGTCCACCCGGGCGCGACACCCGCGCACGGCACCCAGCTGCCGCCCACGGCTGCCCAGGCCGTGCCCCCGCCCGGCGCGGCCCAGACCGTGCCGCCGCCCGGCATGACTCCGACCCATGGCACCCAGCTGCCCCCGCCCGGCATGACCCCGGCCCACGGCACCCAGCTGCCGCCGGGCGCGCAGGCGGAGCCGGGCGCTGCCACCGCCCAACTGCCGCAGCAGGCCGGGCAGCCTCTGCAGCCCCAGCCGGGGCAGGCCGCGCAGTGGCAGCACTACGACCCGTGGACCTCGGCCCCCTCGACAGAAGCGCCGCGCAAGGCGTCCCGCCGCCGCGGCCTGGTGGCGGTCGTGCTGATCGCGCTGATCGCGGGCTGCCTCGGCGGCGGCATCGGCGCGTATCTGGAGCACGAGCGGACCGCCGAGGACAGCGTGGTGCACCTCCCGCAGGCGTCGGCCGACAAGGGGACCGTGGATCCGGACAGCGTCTCGGGCATCGCCGCGCGGGCGCTGCCGGGCGTGGTGACCATCCATGTCAGCGGCGGCACGGAGCAGGCCACCGGCACCGGTTTCGTGCTCGACGAGCAGGGCCACATCCTCACCAACAACCATGTCGTGGAGCCCGCCGGTTCAGGCGGCGACATATCGGTGACGTTCAACGGCGGCGAGGTGGCGGACGCCAAGGTGATCGGCCGGGACAGCGGCTACGACCTGGCGGTCATCAAGGTCGACGGTGTCTCAGGGCTGCACCCGCTGGCCCTCGGCAACTCCGACTCCGTGCGCGTCGGCGACCCCGTCGTGGCGATCGGCGCCCCGTACGACCTGGCGGGCACCGTGACCTCCGGGATCATCAGCGCCAAGGAGCGCCCCATCACCGCGGGCGGCGAGCAGGAGGACGGCAGCGACGTCAGCTATGTCGACGCGCTCCAGACCGACGCCCCGATCAACCCGGGCAACTCCGGCGGCCCGCTGGTGGATTCCCAGGCGCGGGTCATCGGCATCAACAGCGCGATCCGCGCGGCCGACGACGGCTCGGGGCTCGGCGGCAGCCAGGGCGGCAGCATCGGCCTGGGCTTCGCGATCCCGATCAACCAGGGCAAGCGGGTCGCCGAGGAGCTGATCAACACCGGCAAGGCCACCCACCCTGTGATTGGTGTCACGCTCGACATGGAGTACGCGGGGGACGGCGCGCGGGTGCACACCCGGGGCGCCGACGGCCCGCCGGTCAACCCGGACGGCCCGGGGGACAAGGCCGGAATCAAGGCCGGCGACATCATCACGGAGGTGGACGGCGTACGGGTGCACAGCGGCCAGGAGTTGATCGTCAAGATCCGCAGCCACCGCCCCGGCGACCGGCTCCGGCTGACGCTGCGCCGGGACGGCCGGGAGCGGACGGTGGAGCTGACGCTCGGTTCGGCCAGCGGCAGCGGCTGAGGCCGTCCGGCGGTAGGGAGCGCGGGTGATGTCCGGCCGGAGACGCCCGATGTTGGTCCGGGCGTCTCCCGCCCCGCCCCTGCCGACAGGTACCGTGTTCAGTGGCCTGGACCGTGGCCACAGACGTCTCAAGGAGCTGCAAGGTGTTCTTCGACATAGGACCCCTCGAGCTGATCGCGCTCGTCATCCTTGCGGTGCTCGTATTCGGCCCGGAGAAGCTTCCGAAGGTCATCCAGGATGTGGCGCGGTTCATACGCAAGGTGAGGGAGTTCTCCGACAACGCCAAGGAGGACATCCGCTCCGAGCTGGGCCCGGAGTTCAAGGACTTCGAGTTCGAGGACCTGAACCCGAAGAACTTCGTCCGCAAGCATGTGCTGGACTCGGACGAGATGGGCCTCAAAGAGATCCGTAACGGCTTCGACCTCCGCAAGGAGATGGCCGAGGTCGCGGACGCGGTGAACGGCCGGGAGAGTGACGCAGCACACGGCTCTTCCGGTTCTTCCCCGACCTCGCAGTCCGGCGGCGAATCCGGGTCCGGCGGCGGCTCCACCACCCCTGACCTGCTGCGCAAGCGCGAAGAGCCAGGGCGCGAGGAGCGTCCGCCGTTCGACTCCGACGCCACTTGATCCCCCCTTATGCCCGGCCTGGTTGACCCGTATGGCTATCCTCCCTTTGTCCGGGGTGAGGTCGCCTGAGGGGGGCGGGCCGCCCACGACGCAGGGCAACGAGGAGGCTCCGCGCAGATGGAGACGACGAGTCGGCTAGGGGTACAAGGGGTGGCTGGTACACCGGGCGCGTCCGCTGAGGACGCCGCGTCGGCCGCTCAGGGGATCCCCGCCGACGCTCGGCGGAGGGTCGACGGCTATCTGATGGCCGCCTTCCCGTGGTACGGCCTTGACGAGGCCTTCACGGGGCGGCGCTGGCTGATGCAGGTGGGTGCGGCCGCGGACGGCACGGTCGAGCACGGCTCCACGGGGCACGGCGACGAGCCGTCGCTGCGCGCCGAGACCGAGCCGGACCAGCAGCGCTTCGCGGTCGTGGTGACCGTGGCCAGCCGCCCGGTGCGGGACAGCGCGGACGGCACGGGCGTGCTGGAGGCCACCTCGGTCTCCTCGGCGGCCTGGCTGGCCGGGTCCGGCCTGCTGTCGTCCACCTGGCCGACGCGCATGGAGCGCGCGCTGCGCCAGGACTGGCTGGACCAGCAGACCGCGATCGCCTGGGAGCTCGCGGACGACCTCGACGGCCCGGGCTGGTCGCAGCTGTCGCTGCCGGTGGACGGGGTGCCGACCGACTTCCACTACCGCGAGTCGGAGTACGGCTGGGTGCTGGCCGGATCCGCCCGCGAGGGCGTGCACATCGGCGCGTACGGGCGCGGGATGAGCGCGTACGGGCTGGGCTTCGCGGTGGTCAAGGACATCACCGCGTACGAGTAGCCAAGAGCGGGCAGCGGGCAGCGGGCGGGCAGCGAGCAGGCAGCACGAAACGGGTCGTACGAAGCAGGCAGTACGAGCAGCTCGGGGCGGCCCCCTGGGGAGGCCGCCCGCCGCCCTTCGCGCCTGCTCAGAACTTGTTGCGCGGCGTGATGCCCAGCGACATGCCCGCCAGCCCGCGCTGCCGCCCCCCGAGCTTGCCCGCGATGGACCGCAGCGCGCTGCCCGCCGGGGAGTCGGGGTCGGTCAGCACGACCGGCTTCCCCTCGTCGCCGCCCTCGCGCAGCCGCACATCGATCGGGATGGCGCCGAGCACCGGCACCGTGGCGCCGGTGGCCCGGGTCAGGCCGTCGGCGACCGACTGGCCGCCGCCCGTGCCGAAGACGTCGACCATCTCGTCGCAGTGCGGGCAGGGCAGCCCGGACATGTTCTCGACCACGCCGACGATCTTCTGGTGGGTCTGGACCGCGATCGAGCCCGCCCGCTCGGCGACCTCGGCGGCGGCCTGCTGCGGCGTGGTGACGACCAGGATCTCGGCGTTGGGCACGAGCTGGGCCACGGAGATCGCGATGTCTCCGGTGCCCGGCGGCAGGTCGAGCAGCAGCACGTCCAGGTCGCCCCAGTAGACATCGGCCAGGAACTGCTGGAGCGCGCGGTGCAGCATCGGCCCGCGCCACACCACCGGCGTGTTGCCCGGCGTGAACATCCCGATCGAGATGACCTTCACGCCGTGGGCCGACGGCGGCATGATCATGTTCTCGACCTGGGTGGGGCTGCCGTCGGCGCCCAGCATGCGCGGGACCGAGTGGCCGTAGATATCGGCGTCCACGACGCCGACCTTCAGACCGTCGGCGGCCATCGCCGCGGCCAGGTTGACCGTCACCGACGACTTGCCGACGCCGCCCTTGCCGGACGCCACCGCGTACACCCGGGTCAGCGAGCCCGGCTTGGCGAAGGGCACCTCGCGCTCGGCCTGGCCGCCGCGCAGTGAGGTGGCCAGCTCGCGCCGCTGCTCGTCGCTCATCACATCCAGCTCGACGGTGACGCCGCTCACCCCGGCGACCTCGGCCACCGCCTCCTGCACCCGGGCGGTGATCGTCTCGCGCATGGGACAGCCGGAGACCGTGAGATAGACCGCCACCGCGACCGTCCCGTCCGCCGCGATGTCGACGGATTTGACCATGCCGAGATCCGTGATCGGCTTGTGGATCTCCGGGTCGTTGACCGTCGCGAGCGCGGCGCGCACCGCGTCCTCGTTCGGTGTGGGGGCAGTGTCGGTAGCCATACGGAGATGGTACGGCGCCTCCGGTACTCAGCGGTAAGGGCGGTCAGCGGTCGTGTTCGTCACGTGGGGCGGGGGACGGGGCGGCCCGCCCCTTCACCTCTTCCCGCTCCCGCTCCACCTCCTTGATCAGATCCTGGAACTCGGAGCGGATCCAGTCGCGGGTGGCCACCTCGCCCATCCCCATCCGCAGCGCCGCGATCTCCCGGGCCAGGAACTCGGTGTCGGCGATGGAGCGCTCGTCCCGGGCGCGGTCCTGCTCCAGGGTGACGCGGTCGCGGTCGGCCTGCCGGTACTGGGAGAGCAGGATCAGCGGGGCCGAGTAGGAGGCCTGTAGCGAGAGCATCAGCGTCAGGAAGATGAACGGGAAGGAGTCGAACCGCAGCCGCTCCGGGGCCAGGATGTTCCAGCCGAGCCACACGGCGACGAAGACCGTCATGCAGACGATGAAGCGGCCGGTGCCCAGGAAGCGGGCGATCCGCTCCGACACCCTGCCGAACGTCTCCGGGTCCCACCGCGGCAGCCGGAAGCGGCGGCGCTCCCTCGGCCGGTCGAGCCGGGTTCCGTCACCGGCCATCGGGGACCTCCGGCCAGCCGCCGGGAACCTCGGGCCGGCTGCGGGAGACCGCCGGCGGGCCGGAGACCACGGGCGCGGCCATGCCGTACAGCTCCCGCTCCCGCCAGTCGGGCGGCAGCAGGTGATCGAGCACATCGTCGACGGTCACCGCGCCGAGCAGCGAGCCGCTCTCGTCCACGACCGGGGCCGTGACCAGGTTGTACGTGGCCAGATAGCTGGTCACACCGGGCAGCGGGGCCTCGGGCGGCAGCGGCCGCAGATCGGTGTCGACGACCGAGCCGACGAGGGTGTACGGCGGCTCGCGCAGCAGCCGCTGGAAGTGCACCAGGCCCAGGTAGCGGCCGGTCGGCGTCTCGTCCGGCGGCCGGCACACATACACCTGCGCGGCCAGCGCGGGGGTCAGGTCCCGGTTGCGTACGCGCGCGAGGGCGTCCGCGACCGTCGCGTCGGGGCGCAGCACGATCGGGTCGGGCGTCATCAGCCCGCCGGCCGAGCCCTCCTCGTACGACATCAGCCGCCGCATGTCCGCCGCGTCCCGCGGCCGCATCAGGGCCAGCAGCCGCTCCTTGTCCTCCTCGGGGAGCTCGGAGAGCAGGTCGGCCGCGTCGTCCGGGTCCATCGCCTCCAGGACGTCGGCCGCGCGCTCCTCCTGTAGCTTGCCGAGGATCTCGACCTGGTCGTCGTCCGGCAGCTCCTCCAGGACATCGGCGAGCCGGTCGTCGTCCAGCGCCGCGGCCACTTCGCCGCGCCGCTTCGCCGAGAGGTGGTGCAGCACATTGGCGAGGTCCGCGGGGCGCAGCTGCTCGAAGGTGGCCAGCAGGCTCTCCGCGCCCTGCCCCTGCTCCTCGAGGGAGAAGCCGGTGACCGCGGACCAGTCGACGGTCAGGGTCTCCCCGCGCCGCCGCAACGCGCCCGACCTGCCGCGCCGCACAAAGACCTTGTTGATCTCCCAGTCCCGGCGCGCGGGCAGCTTTGCCATGGCCACGTCGAGGACCGTGACCTCCTCGCCCGTCTCCACCACTCGTACGGTGCGGTCCAGCAGCTCGCCGAGCACCAGGGTCTCGGTCGGGCGCTGTTCGAAGCGCCGCATGTTGACCACGCCGGTCGTGATGACCTGGCCGGACTCGACGCCGGTCACCCGGGTCATGGGCAGGAAGATCCGGCGGCGGGTGACCACCTCGACCACCAGACCCAGGACGCGCGGCGGCCGCCCGCCCAGGCGCAGCATGGCCACCAGATCGCGGACCCGGCCCACCTGGTCGCCGTTCGGGTCGAAGACGGGAACACCCGCGAGGTGCGAGACGAACACCCTGGGGGCGCCTGCGGGCATGTCATGCGCCTCCCTGCGTCGTGAGTTTTGCGGCTGTATATGGCTATTGCTATCGAATGTCGCGTTCAGGCTAGCGCGCCCGGCCGTGCCCTGCCGCCGGACGAATTCCCCCGGCTACCGCTGGGAGGTGCCCCTCTTACGGCACCGTGCCGACACCTCTGGACGGCACCGGTACGCTGCCCCCTGCACCGGCTTCAGGAGGCAGAGCGGACGTGCGCACCCGGAACACGGCTGTCGTGGCGGCGATCTGCGCGGGGTTGGCCGCGGCGCTCGCCGGATGTGGCGGCGACGGCGGCGGCGAGGACCCCGACGCGGGCACCAACGGCGTGGGCAAGCTCCCCGCCGCCAAGATCGAGGCCAGAGCCCAGAAGGCCGCCGGGGACGCCGAGGCGGTACGCCTGTCCGGCGAGCTCGTCACCAAGGGGCGTACCTACAAGGTCGACATGCGGCTCAAGGCGGACGGCGGCACCGGCCAGGTCTCCACCGAGGGCAGCACCTTCCAGCTGCTGCGCGTCGGCAAGGACCTCTACCTGAAGGCCAACGCGGGCTTCTGGACGCACAAGAGCGAGAGCGGCAAGGGCAGCGGCGGCGGGCAGAGCGGCGGAGGGCAGAGCGGCGCCGACGCGGCCGCCGCGGACAAGCTCGACGACAAGTATGTGAAGGTGCCCGTCGGCGACCCCTCGTACAAACGGCTCAGCGGACTGACGGACAAGAGCCTGCTGCTCGACGGGCTGCTCGGCCTGCACGGCGAGATCTCCGCGGGCGACCGCGGCACGGTCGGCGGTGTCCGGACCATCCGGATCCGCGGCGGCGAGGGCAGCGGCGGCGCGCTCGACGTCTCCTTGGAGGGCAGGCCGTATCCGCTGCGGCTCCAGCGGGCGGGCGGCGCGGGCGTCATCCGGCTCGCCGACTGGGACAAGCGCTTCGCGCTGGCCGCGCCCGACAAGGGCGACGTCGTGGACTACGGACAGCAGATCCCGAGCGGTACGTAACGCGTCCGGCGGTGCGCGGCGCCCCGGCAGTAGGCAGCACCCCGGTGGCGCGAGGCGTCCGGGCGGTGCGCGGCGTCCGGCTCAGCGGGCCTTGCGTGCGCGGCCGCGGCGGCCCAGCAGCTTGGGGAGCCCGGCGGGCATCGGGTGGCGGGTGGTGGCCGGGCTCGGCGGCGGGGGCGCGGCCAGGGAGCCGGACGGCAGCTCGACGAGCCGGCCGGGCGCCGGCTCCAGGCGCAGCACCCGGCATTCACGGGCCCAGCGCTCGGCGATCCGCTCGGCGTCCGGGGCGTTCAGCCGCTTGCCCTTCAGCTCGTCGACGGCGGCCGTCCAGGCCTCGCTGCCGGGCGCGAGTTCGGCCACCCGGGCGGGCCAGGTGACGAGCCGTCCGCCCTTGTCCTTGCTGCGCACGGTGACGGTGGCGGCGCCGCCGTCCACCAGGTCGAGGCCGCTCAGGGGCTGCTCCCCGGGGCCGTCCCCGACCAGACAGACCGCGCCCTCGTGCCACACGTGCCACAGCGCGCGGTCGGCGGCCCGGGCGCCGTCCGCGCCCCGGACCCAGACGAGGGCGGACTTCTTGGCCGCTTCCTCGATGAGGGCGCGGTCCATCGGCGTCTGCGTCATGCGGACAGCCTATGGCCACGTGGGATGACCGCCGGACGGACGGTTGTCCCGCCAGGTGGGCGGACAGTTACGAAGCCGCCTCATGCCCCTTACGCTGAGGCCGTGTCCAGTGCCAGTTCCAGCCGCTCCGGAACCCCCACCGGTGTCGGTCCGGCAGGTCCGGCCGAGCCCATAGCCCCTGTCCCACACCCCGCCGCCACCCTCGACGTCGCGCTGATGGCGCTCGCCGTCGCCTCGGTCTCGTTCTCCGCGCCCCTGGTCGCCGCGACGGCGGCCCCGGCCCTGGCTGTCGCGTTCTGGCGCAACGCCATGGCCGTCGGCGCGCTCACCCCCTTCGCGCTGCTGCGCCATCGGCGGGAGCTGCGCGGGATGGGGCGCGGCGGGGTGCTGCTGTCCGCCGCGTCGGGGGCGCTGCTCGCGCTGCACTTCGGCACGTGGCTGCCCAGCCTGCACATGACCTCCGTCGCCTCGTCGACCGCGCTCGTCACCACGACCCCGATCTGGACCGCGCTGCTGCTGCGGCTGCGCGGGCAGCGCCCGCCCGCCCTGGTCTGGGCGGGCATGTCGGTCGCCGTCCTCGGCGTGCTGCTGCTGACCGGCGTCGACCTGGCGCTGTCCACGCGCGCGCTCGCGGGCGACGCGCTCGCGCTGGTGGGCGGCATCGCGGGCGCGGGGTACGTGGTGCTCGGCGCCGAGGTGCGGCGGACGGTGAGCACGACGGCGTACACCTACGTCTGTTACGGCACCACCAGCGTGCTTCTGCTGCTCACCTGCCTGGCTTCCGGCACGGCCCTGGGCGGCTACAGCGGCGAGACATGGCTGAAGCTGGCCGCGCTGACGGTCACCGCGCAGCTGCTGGGCCACTCGCTCATCAACCGCGTGGTCAAGGGCCTGGGGCCGTCCATCACCTCGACCGCGCTGCTGCTCGAGACGCCGGGCGCGGCCCTGATCGCCGCCCTCTGGCTGGGCCAGACGCCTCACGCGGTCGCCTACCCGGCGCTCGCGGTGATCCTCGTCGGCCTCGCGCTGGTGGTGCTGGCGGACCGCAGGAAGCCGAGCCGGGCCGAGGGCCGCTGAGAGGGCCGCGGGGCTCAGAGCCAGCCGTTGCGCTTGAAGCCGCGGTGGATCACAAAGCAGATCGTGACCGTGACGACGAGCACCGCCGGGTAGCCGTACCTCCAGCGCAGCTCCGGCATGTAGTCGAAGTTCATGCCGTAGATCCCGGCGATCATCGTGGGCACGGCGAAGATCGCCGCCCAGGAAGTGATCTTGCGCATGTCCTCGTTCTGGGCCACGGTGGCCTGCGCCAGATTCGCCTGGAGGATCGAGTTGAGCAGGTCGTCGAAGGCCAGCACCTGCTCATTGACCCGCGCCAGGTGGTCCGCCACGTCCCGGAAGTACTTCTGGATGTCCGGGTCCACCACCCGCATCGGCCGCTCGCTCAGCAGCTGCATCGGCCGCAGCAGCGGCGAGACGGCCCGCTTGAACTCCAGCACCTCGCGCTTGAGCTGGTAGATCCGCCCCGCGTCGCCGCCCCGCCGGGAGCTGGCCGCCGAGAAGACGTCGATCTCGACCTCGTCGATGTCGTCCTGGACGGCGTCGGCGACCGCGAGATAGCCGTCCACCACCTGGTCGGCGATCGCGTGCAGCACCGCCGAGGGACCCTTGGCGAGCAGCTCGGGGTCCTCCTGGAGGCGGTGGCGCAGCGCGCGCAGCGAGCCCTGGCCGCCGTGCCGGACGGTCACGATGAAGTTCCGGCCGGTGAAGCACATGACCTCGCCGGTCTCCACGACCTCGCTGGTGGCGGTGAGTTCGGCGTGCTCGACGTAGTGGATCGTCTTGAAGACGGTGAACAGGGAGTCGTCGTACCGCTCCAGCTTCGGCCGCTGGTGCGCCTGGACCGCGTCCTCCACGGCCAGCGGGTGCAGTCCGAACTCCTGTGCGATGCCCGCGAACTCGCGCTCGGTCGGCTCGTGCAGCCCGATCCAGGCGAAGCCGCCCTCGGCGCGCACCCGCTTCATGGCCTCGGCCGGGCTGCAGTGGTCGCTGACCCGCCGCCCGTTGCGGTAGACGGCGCAGTCGATCACCGCGCTGGAGACGGAGGGGTCGCGGGTGGCGTCGTAGTTGCTGGTGGTGCGGGTGCGGCGCAGGGCGGGGCGGACGGCTGCGCGCAGGTCACGGATCATCGACATGACGGGCTCCTTCACGGGCCGGCCGTCAGCGGCGGGCGCGCGGCGCAGCGCGGCCCGGAAGGTGGACGTACGGGCTCCGGTGGCCGTACGTCCGCAAAGCGGGCGGCGCTCCGTGCGATGGCGCTGACGGAAGTTCGCGGTAGAAAAAGAGAAAAAGCGTTACGAAGGCGCTCTACCGTCAAGTGCCCTGGATGCGATGCGACTTCACGTGTTTCACCGCGGGGCGGTGGGGTACGGAAGGTTTTAGATCAAGAACAGTCGCATACCGAGGGGAAGAGGACGGGAGAACTGTCGGTACTGCGCGGTCGACTCGGATCCACCGCAGCCCCACCTCCTCCGGTCGGTCCCCCTTGAGGGATGACGTGTAACTCCCTGGGCAGGCGCCAAGGCTATCAGCCGCCTGAAGCGTTAAGTCGTCGCTTTGCCTGTTCGATACACGATCTATGCTCGCCGCATGTCAGACGTTCTTCAGCTGGTCGAGGCCCGGTTGTGTACGGCGCTGGGCGAGCCGGACGCCCGGGCCGCCGTCACCTTCGTCGGCACGGACCGTGTCGAGGTGCTGCGCTTCCGCGACGGGGACGTCGTCCGCTACGCCACGCTCGGCATGTCCGACCGGCCGATGACCGACCCGACAGCCGTCGTCGCCGACCCGCTGCGCGGCCCGCGCGCCGAGCTGGTGCTGACGGTGCGGATCGGCGGCGCGGCCGCCGGCCCCGAGCTGTCCGTGCTCGACGAGGTGCTCCGCCCGCTCGCGGTCCTCGCCGCGTCCCCTCAGGTGGAGGGCGTGGTGGTGGCGCCGGGCGCGTCGCTGGACCTGGGCGGGCCGCTGTGGCCGGGGGCGCGCTTCACCTCCGTACTGGTGGCCGAACCGGGCGGGCTAATCGAGGACTTGGAGCTCGACCAGCCGAGGGACCCGGTCCGGTTTCTGCCCCTGCTGCCCATGACCGGGAACGAGGCGGCGTGGAAGCGGGTGCACGGCGCGGGCGCGCTTCAGGACCGCTGGCTCAGGCACGGCACGGATCTGCGGGACCCGGCCCGCTCCGGGGTGCCGCTGGCGAGCTGAGGGGGCCCAGGGAGGGCTGTCGGCTCGGGTGCCGACCCGGGCCGCATCCGGACGGGTGATCGTCCTTGACGTGGCGACGCCCGGGGAGGACCGTGGGGCCCTATGAGGGGTGAACCCAGTTGCCCGAAGTGCGGTGGCCGGGTGCGGGCGCCCGGTCTCTTCGCCGACTCCTGGCAGTGCGGGATGCACGGCACGGTGCACCCCCTCCAGCCGGTCGTCCCGCCGAGCGTCGAAGCACTCGTGGTCGTGACCAACCGTGCCCGCGTGCCCGTGTGGATGCCGTGGCCGCTTCCGGTCGGCTGGCTGTTCACCGGCGTCGCCTGCGCGGGCGACGACCGCAACGGCGGCCGGGCCACCGCTGTGGCCTGCTCCGGCCCCGGCCCGCTGGGCGGGCCCGGGGAGCTGCTGCTGGTCGCGGAGGAGCTGGGGGTCGGGCTCGGCGCGCGATACGCCGGGATCCGCGGCCCCGACCCCGGGCCGGGCATGCGGGTCGACCGGGCACCGCAGGTCAAGGTGTTGGCCGCCGGGCGGCCCACCCCGCTGTGGCTGGTCGAGGGCACGCCGGACGACCGCGCGGTGTTCGCGGGGGAGGCGTGCGGGCTGTGGCTGTGGGCGATCGTATGGCCCGAGCAGACCGGTCTGATGATGTACGACGAGATGGTGCTCACCGATCTGCGGGACGCCGGGGCCGAAGTGGACCTGGTGCCGTGCGGGGCGCTGTCGCCGCGGATCCTGGGCTGACTCCGCGGCCTGTCCCCCAGCTACCGCTGGGCGGGGGCACCTCCCAGCGGTAGCTGGGGGCATCCCCTGCCGGCGGGCGCCGGACCGGCCAGGGGGCGGACGCGGCGGCCGGTTATTCTGAAGCGTCCCCTCCGTTCCCTCGCCGCAGCTGGGAGCCCGCGCGTTGCGCATCGATCTGCACACCCACTCCACTGCGTCCGACGGCACCGACACCCCCGCCGAGCTGGTGCGCAACGCCGCCGCGGCCGGGCTGGACGTCGTCGCGCTCACCGACCACGACACCGTCGGCGGGTACGAGGAGGCGAAGCGGGCGCTGCGCGGCATCTCGTCGGGGCTGACCCTGGTGACCGGCGCCGAGCTGTCGTGCCGGCTGGCGGTCCCGCTGTCCCCAGGCGGCCCAGCCGCCCCGGGCACCTCGGAAGACGGCGCGGCGGGCGTGAGCCTGCACATGCTGGCGTATCTCTTCGACCCGGCCGAGCCGGAGCTGGCGCGCGAGCGCGAGCTCGTACGCGACGACCGGGTGCCGCGCGCCCGGGCGATGGTCGGCAAGCTGCGCGAGCTGGGTGTGCCGATCACCTGGGAGCAGGTGGCGCGGATCGCCGGTGACGGGGCCGTGGGGCGGCCGCACGTGGCCACCGCGCTGGTCGAGCTGGGCGTCGTCGAGAGCGTCTCGGACGCCTTCACCCCGCAGTGGCTCGCCAACGGCGGCCGGGCCTACGCCGAGAAGCACGAGCTCGACCCGTTCGACGCGATCCGCCTGGTCAAGGCGGCCGGCGGGGTGACCGTCTTCGCGCATCCGCTGGCCCTCAAGCGCGGGCAGTGCGTGCCCGAGAGCGCGATCGCGGAGCTCGCCGCCGCGGGTCTTGACGGCATCGAGGTGGACCATATGGACCACGACGAGCCCACGCGCGCGCGGCTGCGCGGCCTCGCCGCCGAGCTCGGCCTGCTCACCACGGGCTCCAGCGACTACCACGGCAGCCGTAAGACCTGTCGTCTCGGTGAGTACACGACGGATCCCGAGATCTACGGAGAGATCACCCGCCGGGCGACCGGGGCGTCCCCGGTGCCGGGCACGGGGCCGTCACCTCGGTGATCCGATCCACGGCGGCTGGGCGCGCCCGGACACACAAGCGCCCCCGTGCGACGAGGCACGGGGGCGCCGGAAGCTGCGTACTACAAGCTGCGTACGACAAATGAGGCGTTACCGGGCGGAACTTTCGGCGGGGCGGATGTAGATGCGCTGACCGATTGCGGCGGCCTGCTGCACGATCCGGTTGACGGAGGCGGCGTCTACAACGGTGCTGTCCACGGCGTTGCCGTCGACATCGTCGAGGCGCATGATCTCGAAGCGCATGGCTTCTCCCTTCGTCTGATCCTCCTGAGGAGAACTGTGGTGTGAGACGGATGCCTGCGGCGTCTCTGCCGCGGGCATCTGTACGGTTCAACAGGGGTACCCCGGAAAACATTCCCTACGCTAAAGAAAATTTTCGGGAGCCTAATTACCGCCTCGTACCAGGTCCGGTTGTGTCCCGAGCGCGCTGGCCCGGAGAATGAACCGCGTATGAGTGACGTCACGCCTCCGGGCCAATCAGACCTCGCCTCGATCGTCGCGGGCATCGAGCGGACCAATGAGCTGCTGCAGCGTGTGCTCGCCGAGGTCGCGACCACACCCTCCACCCACGCGATGTTCGTGGACGCGGGCTACGTCTACGCGGCCGCCGGCCGACTGGTCGCCGGGACCGAGGACCGCAGAGCCTTCGAGCTCGACGCCGAGGGGCTCATCGAGGCGTTCATCGACAAGGCCCGCACGATCTTCCCGGACAGCAGGCTGCTGCGCGTCTACTGGTACGACGGCGCCCGGCGCCGTATCCACACCTCCGAGCAGCAGAGCATCGCCGAGCTGCCCGACGTCAAGGTCCGGCTCGGCAACCTCAACGCCAACAATCAGCAGAAGGGCGTCGACTCGCTCATCCGCACCGACCTGGAGTCCCTCGCCCGGCACCGCGCCATCGGCGACGCGGTGCTGATCGGCGGGGACGAGGACCTGGTCTCCGCGGTCGAGGCGGCGCAGGGGTACGGCGCGCGGGTGCACCTGTGGGGCATCGAGGCCGTCGAGGGGCGCAATCAGGCCGAGCCGCTGCTGTGGGAGGTCGACAGCCAGCG
Organism: Streptomyces sp. LZ34; assembly: GCF_053890475.1. NCBI lineage: Bacteria > Bacillati > Actinomycetota > Actinomycetes > Kitasatosporales > Streptomycetaceae > Streptomyces > Streptomyces sp. LZ34. Next base: position 4,919,252 of record NZ_CM132680.1, on the reverse strand, counting down.
CACCTTCGACCTCGACTTCTGCAAGCCGTACGTCACCCGCCGCCCGGCGGGCTTCGAGCCGTACGGAGCCGAACCGAGCCAGAGCGCGCCCGCCCCCAGCCGCGACGACGTCCGCTTCGTCGGGGCGCAGATCGCCGCGCGATGGCTGTCCTCGCGCGGCCGGGAGTCACTCGCCGAGCTGCTGCCCGGCCACCCCTATCTGCCGGGCTCGGTCGACCAGGAGCTGCTGATCGACGCGGAGGCCCTGCTGCGGCTGTCGCTGCGGACACACGCCGATCTGCGCCGGGCGCTGCGGGACGGCTTCTGGGAGCACCTCCAGGCCCAGTACTGACCGTCGGCTGTCAGCTGTTGGGGGAGACGCCGCTGTTGGGGGAGACGCCGCGCCAGAAGTCGATCAGAGCCTCGGCGGTGGGGAGCGGCCGCTCGGCGTTGGGGGAGTGTCCGGCGCCCTGGATCACGCTGCGGTGGGCGGCGAGCCGCTCGGCCATCTCGTCCATCAGCGGCACCGGCCAGGCGTAGTCCACGATCCCGGACAGCACATGCTTGGGCAGCGCCACCCCGGCCAGCTCCGCGACCCGGTCCGGCTCGCGGTTCAGCTGTCGTCCGGTGGCCATCAGCTGTTCGGGGACGGTGCCGAGCCAGCGCTTGTGGAGGAAGTCCTCGACGCCGGGCGGCGTGGTCTCCTCGGGCGCCTCCGGCGGGTCGAGCTCGCGCATCGCCTGCCAGACGTTCTCCATGCCGGTCACGGTCAGCGCGTCGATCAGCAGCTTGGTGCGGGCCTGCTGCGACTCGGAGATGGCGGCCGGGCCGGAGCTCATCAGCGTCAGCGAGGCGAAGACGTCCGGGGCCGTCATCACGGCGGCCCGTGCGATCAGCCCGCCGAGCGAGTGCCCGAGCACATGCAGCGGCGCGGAGCTCTCGGCGGCGGCGTCGGCGGCGGCGTCCAGCGCGGCCGCCTGCGCCAGGACGTCCCGGGCCAGCTCCCGCTGCGCGTACGCCGCCTCGTCCCGCGGCCCGTCGGTCTCGTACTGCCCCCGCCCATCGACCGCGACCACCCGGAACCCGGCGCTGGCCAGCGGCTCCAGCAGCGCGATGAAGTCCTCCTTGCTCCCGGTGAACCCGGGCACCAGCAGCACCGTGCCCCGCGCCGTCCCCTCGGGGCGTGCGTCGTGCACGGCGAACTCTCCGCGCGTGGTGCGCAGACGGTGGGCACGGGCGCACCCGGGCAGCGTGAGGAACGGCGGCCTGCTCATGCGCTGAGGCTAGCGCGTACGCGGAAAATCCCGGCTAACCGGCCGTGACGTGTGCCACCGCGTGCCGCGGGGCGCTGCGCGGGCCGCCACCGTGAGGGACGCCCCGGGCGGGGCGGGCCCGCCGCGGGCGCGCGGACGCCCCGGGCGGGGCGGGCCCGCCGCGGGCGCGCGGCGTCGGTGGGGAGCTTGATCCGGCCGGTGGTTTCCGGGGCCGGGCTGGCGTATGGGGCCTGCTCTGCGGAGGGTCCGCGGCCGCCCGCGGTCAGGCCACCGCGCGGGAGGAGCGTCCCGCCCGCACCCGTACGCCGCGCCGGCTGCGCGCCAGCGTGATGGTCGACGGGGCGGCCGACGGCTCGGCACCGGCGGCCGAGGCGGCCGTGGACACCGCGGTGGGCATGGTCCAGGCTCCGGAGGCCACCGCCGAGCAAGGGAACCGACACCGGCACCGACGCCGAGGCGGCGGTCGCCACGGCCGAGGGCCAGGCCACGGCCGTGACCGACACCGCACAGCCCCAGCTCGGTGGGGCGCGGTCGTTGTCCGTGACGACCGGCCGTGACTGGTGGCTGGTGCCGCGCACCGTCCCTGACCTCGTCTTGTGACCGGCCCTCGGCCGGCCGGGGCGGGGGACGCCGAAGGGCCCGGTCCGCGGGGAGCGGAGCGGGCCCTTCGGCGGTTGGGGCAGATGGCGTCAGCTGGTCTCCGTGGCCTCGGCCTTCGACGCCGCCGAGCGGGTGCGGCGACGGCGGCGGACCGGCTTGGCCTCGCCTTCCCCGGCGTCGGACGGGGCCGCCTCGGCCTCTGCCGGCGCTGCCGCTTCCGTGGCCTTGGCGGCCGCCGCGCCGCGAGTACGGCGGCGGCGCGGCTTGGCCGGGGTCTCGGCGGACTCGGCGGACTCGGGGGCCGCCTCCGGCTGGGGCTGTGCGGTGTCGGTCACGGCCGTGGCCTGGCCCTCGGCCGTGGCGACCGCCGCCTCGGCGTCGGTGCCGGTGTCGGCAGTCTTGGCCGCGGCCCCGGCGCGGGTGCGCCGACGGCGACGGGGCTGCCTCGGCTCGGCGGTGGCCTCCGGGGCCGGGGCCTGGGCCGTGCCCTCCGCGGCGTCCACGGCCGCCTCGGCCGTCTCTGCCGAGCCGTCGGCCGCCCCGTCGACCACCACGCCACTGCGCAGCCGACGCCGCTGGCGCGGCGTACGGGTGCGGGCGGGGCGCTCCTCGGCGGGAGCCGCCGAGCGGCGGCCGCGCCCGGGCCGGGCGCCGCGGGCGCCGGTCTCGCCGAGGTCTTCGATCTCCTCGGCGTCCAGGCCCGCCCGGGTGCGCTCGGCGCGCGGCAGGACACCGGTGATGCCCTCCGGGATGTTCAGCAGCTCGAACAGGTGCTCGGAGGTGGAGTAGGTCTCCTCCGGCTCGTTGAAGGGCAGGTCGAGCGCCTTGTTGATCAGCTGCCAGCGCGGGATGTCGTCCCAGTCGACGAGGGTGATCGCGGTGCCCGAGGCGCCCGCGCGGCCGGTGCGGCCGATGCGGTGCAGATACGTCTTCTCGTCCTCGGGCGACTGGTAGTTGATCACATGCGTGACGCCCTCGACGTCGATGCCGCGCGCGGCGACGTCGGTGCACACCAGCACATCGACCTTGCCGTTGCGGAAGGCGCGCAGCGCCTGCTCGCGCGCCCCCTGGCCGAGGTCGCCGTGCACCGCGCCGGAGGCGAAGCCACGGCGGGAGAGCTGGTCGGCGATGTCGGCGGCGGTCCGCTTCGTACGGCAGAAGACCATGACGAGGCCGCGGCCCTCGGCCTGCAGCACACGCGCCACGACCTCCGGCTTGTCCATGGAGTGGGCCCGGAAGACATGCTGTGTGATGTTCGCGACGGTCGCGCCCTCGTCGTCCGGCGCGGTGGCGCGGATGTGGGTGGGCTGCGACATGTAGCGCCGGGCCAGCGAGATGACCTGGCCCGGCATGGTCGCCGAGAAGAGCATCGTCTGGCGTTTGGCGGGCAGCATCTGGATGATCTTCTCGACGTCGGGCAGGAAGCCCAGATCGAGCATCTCATCGGCCTCGTCGAGGACGAGGGACTTGACGGCGGAGAGCCGCAGCTTCTTCTGGCCTGCCAGGTCGAGCAGCCGGCCGGGGGTGCCGACAACCACGTCGACGCCCTTCTTCAGGGCCTCGACCTGCGGTTCGTACGCGCGGCCGCCGTAGATCGCCAGGACGCGCACGGCGCGGACCTTGCCGGCGGTGAGCAGGTCGTTGGTGACCTGCTGGCACAGCTCGCGGGTGGGGACGACCACGAGCGCCTGCGGGGCGTCGGTCAGCAGCTCGGGCTTGGCCCGGCCCGCCTCGACGTCCGCGGGGACGGTGACGCGCTCCAGCAGCGGGAGGCCGAAGCCCAGCGTCTTGCCGGTGCCGGTCTTGGCCTGGCCGATGACGTCGGAGCCCGAGAGGGCCACGGGGAGCGTCATCTCTTGGATGGGGAACGGGGACGTGATGCCGACGGCCTCGAGGGCTTCGGCCGTCTCGGGGAGGATCCCGAGGTCTCGGAAAGTGGTCAGGATGCTTGCCTCTTCTGTGAGACGCGGCGTGAGGCGGCGAAGGGGGTCGCACGGCGCCCCGAGTACAACCGGCCTTGGGGTGGCCGGTCCGGCGCGGGACCACTGCCCTCGCTCGAGCGCTCATACCGCGAGCGGATCCCTCCTGCCGTGCGCACGATTGCATGCGCGCCGCGCGGAGGGCGGTCGGTTTGGAGCCGATCGGGCCACCGACCGGGCATCCGTATGCGTGGAACAACCCGCCGATACTCGACGGGCACCAATAGCACTGTACCCCGAGAGCGCGCATCTGTGACCGGGATGCCGGTTCCGCCCTGTTGCCGGTCCCGGCTGACCAGGGCCTTCCGCGGCCCACTCAGCGGGCTATTGTGCGCATCATGGAGACGTCTGACACACCGGAGAACGACCCCGCCGCCGGGGAGCGCACCGAGGGACACGCCGACGGGGAGCGCACCGGGATCGCCGCGCAGGACTGGGCGCGGGCGGCCGCCGACCCGCAGTACCGCGCCGCCGTCGTGGACCTGCTCGGCGCCCTCGCCTACGGCGAGCTGGCCGCCTTCGAGCGCCTGGCCGAGGACGCCAAACTGGCGCCCACGCTGGAGGACAAGGCGGAGCTGGCGAAGATGGCGTCCGCCGAGTTCCACCACTTCCAGCAGCTCAGAGACCGGCTGGCGGAGGTGGGCGAGCAGCCGACGGCGGCCATGGAGCCCTTCGCGGCGGCGCTGGACGGGTTCCACCGCCAGACCGCGCCGTCGGACTGGCTGGAGGGCCTGGTCAAGGCGTACGTCGGCGACTCGATCGCCAGCGACTTCTACCGCGAGGTGGCGGCCCGGCTGGACTCGGACACCCGCGGGCTGGTGCTGAGTGTGCTCGACGACACCGGCCATGCCTCGTTCGCGGTGGAGAAGGTGCGGGCGGCCATCGAGGCGGAACCGCGGGTCGGCGGTCGGCTGGCGCTGTGGGCGCGGCGGCTGATGGGCGAGGCGCTGTCGCAGGCCCAGCGCGTGGTCGCGGAGCGGGACGCGCTGTCCACGATGCTGGTGGGCGGGGTGGCGGACGGCTTCGACCTGGCGGAGGTCGGCCGGATGTTCTCCCGGATCACCGAGGCGCACACCAAGCGGATGGCCGCGCTGGGCCTGGCGTCCTGAGCCCGGCGTTTTGAACCCGGCGTCCCCGACGCCGGGCGGAGCGGCAGCGCGCGGCCCGCGCCCCAGGTGGGGTGCGGGCCGCGGTGCGTGTCGGGTGGGTGGTGCGTCGGGTAGGCGGCGGATCTCAGGCCGGGGCGGAGCGGCGGAGCCTGCTCGCCGGGCGGACCAGCAGCGACAGCAGCGCCACCGAGAAGCCGAGGGCGACGATCAGCACCGTCGGCGTGTGGCCCGAGCCCAGCACCGCGTGGGTGAGCAGGGAGCCGAGAAGCGCGGCGGCCGGGCCGGTGGACAGCAGCAGCCGCCGGGAATGGAACCTTCGGGGCTGCCAGCGGCCCGCCCCATACGCGATGGCGAGACCGATCAGTACGGAGCCGAGCGCTTCCAAGATCATGGTGCGTCCTTCCGTGAGCGGATCGGGACCGAGGCCTCGTGACACGTCGGTGCCGAGCCCCGGTCGCAGCCGTCCTACCCCTGGCCGGGGGAGGGCAATCCTGCCTGGCCCAACGGCACCCGAAGGGGGACTTCCGCGCGGGCGCACGGAATGCGGCGGGGCCCGGTGAGAAACCTCACCGGGCCCCGCCGCGTTCCGTTGGCGCGGACGCTCAGAGCGCGCTGAAGCCGACCTTCCGGGCGGCCGGCTCGCCGATCTCGACGTACGCGAGCCGGTCGGACGGGACCAGGACCTTGCGGCCGTGGTCGTCCACCAGGGTCAGCAGCTGCGCCTTGCCGGCGAGCGCGTCGGCCACCGCGCGCTCGACTTCCTCGGCAGACTGCCCGCTCTCCAAGACGATCTCGCGGGGCGCGTGCTGCACGCCGATCTTGACCTCCACGGCTTTGTCCCTCCGACGGTCAGTTGGGGTGCGCGGCCAGCCGCGCCGTACGCAGCACACATTAGCCGGGTGCGGAGGCCGGACGGGCCGCACGGGCGCACGCCCGCAGCGAACACGCGCCGCCGGTCGTGGCGGATGCGCACCGACCGCCCGCCGGGGACAGCGCCCCGGCCGGGGCCCGCGGCTCAGTGGCCGCCGTCGGACCCGTGCAGCGGGAAGCCCGCGATGCCCCGCCAGGTGAGCGAGGTGAGCAGCTGCACCGCCGTATCGCGCGGCACGGTGCTCTCGCTGGAGAGCCAGTAGCGCGCGACGACCTGCGAGACCCCGCCGAGGCCGACCGCCAGCAGCATCGACTCGTCCTTCGACAGGCCGGTGTCCTCGGCGATCACCTCGCTGATCGCCTCGGCGCACTGCAGCGCGACCCGGTCCACGCGCTCGCGTACGGCCGGCTCGTTGGTCAGGTCGGACTCGAACACCAGGCGGAAGGCGCCGCCCTCGTTCTCGACGTACGCGAAGTAGGCGTCCATGGTGGCGGCGACGCGCTGCTTGTTCTCGGTCGTCGACGCCAGCGCGGTGCGCACCGCCTGGAGCAGCGCCTCGCAGTGCTGGTCCAGCAGGGCCAGATAGAGGTCGAGCTTGCCCGGGAAGTGCTGGTAGAGCACGGGCTTGCTGACTCCGGCGCGCTCGGCGATGTCGTCCATGGCCGCCGCGTGATAACCCTGTGCCACGAAGACCTCCTGGGCCGCCCCCAGGAGCTGATTCCGTCGGGCTCGGCGCGGCAGGCGCGTGCCCCGCGGGCGCGCCTCGGTCTGCTCGATGGCTGTCACGCCGCCTCCCAATGAGTGTTCCGTACACGGTGTCCACCGCGCCCGCCATCGTACTTTTGGGTAACAGGGCAGCGCGCGGTTCGTGCGGAGAATTTCACGGACCGGACTCCATGAAAAGCTGACAAATGGTGCGGTTCACTGATAGTCGTCCTCGTTCACCTCGACGACCCGGGCCTGCTCCAGCCGGTCCGCCTCGTTCGCCTCCATCAATGCGTCGCCGTTCATGGGCTCGTCCCGGTTCGGAAGGAGGTCGAGGTGCTGCTCCGCGGCGTCCGCTTCCGGTGCCTCGGCGTCCTCCACGGCGAATTCGGTGACGTCGTTTTCCTCGAAGGTCTCGGGGTCGCTGGGGTCGACGGACATTTCTCCCCTTTCCTCAGGTGCCCGGGGCCGGGCGTTTTTCCCGTCCGCCCCGGCCCGGGGATCGTCCTGTGTATTTACGAGCCTAGGAGAGCTCACTTTCGGACGCTACGCGGCCTGTGAGTGCGAACACAGGGCTCCGAGTGTGATCGTCTCGTAACATTGCCGCATGTCTTCGACCGAGCCGCCGGATGCCCGCATCGTCCCCGCGGTCCCGCCCGCCCGGCCCGTTCGCGTCGCAGCGGGGGAGAAGCTGCGCACCGCGCGCCTCCCCGGTCTCACTCTCACCGTACGGTCCCGCCCGCCGGTTCGGGACGGCCTGCCGCCCGCGCTGTATGTGCACGGGCTCGGCGGCTCCTCGCAGAACTGGTCCCTCCTGATGGAGCCGCTCGCCGACCGGGTGGACGGCGAGGCCCTCGACCTGCCCGGCTTCGGCGACTCCCCGCCGCCGGACGACGGCGACTACTCGATAGCCGGCCACGCCCGTGCCGTGATCCGCTATCTCGACGCGAGCGGGCGCGGGCCCGTGCACCTGGTCGGCAATTCGCTGGGCGGCGCGGTCTCCACCCGCGTCGCCGCGCTGCGGCCGGACCTGGTGCGCACCCTCACCCTCGTCTCGCCCGCGCTGCCCGAGCGGCGCCCCCAGCGCACCGCGGTCCCCACCGGCCTGCTCGCGATCCCCGGCGTCACCCGGCTGTTCACCCGGCTCACCAAGGACTGGGACGCGGAGCGGCGCACCCGCGAGGTGATGGCGCTCACCTACGGCGACCCGGGGCGGGTCAGCCCCGAGCACTTCGCGCTGGCGGTGGAGGAGTTCGAGCGGAAGCTCGCCCTCCCGTACTTCTGGGACGCGCTGACGCGTTCGGCGCGCGGTCTCGTCGATTCGTACACGCTCGGCGGCCAGCACTCGATGTGGCGGCAGGCCGAGCGGGTGCTGGCGCCGACGCTGCTGGTGTACGGCATGCGGGACCAGCTGGTGTCCTTCCGCATGGCGCGGCGGGCCGGCGCGGCCTTTCGCGACTCGCGGCTGTTGACGCTGGTGGACGCGGGGCACGTGGCGATGATGGAGTATCCCGAGGCAGTGGCGCAGGGGATGCGCGAGCTGCTCGACGACGTGACAGGCAGAGAAGGCAGAGCAGGCCGGCAGGGCCGGGAGGACGGCGGCCGCCGGGGCGACCCGGGCGAACGGACCGCCCCGGTGCCCGGCGCGGACGGGAGCGGTGCGGCGCGTGGGTAAACACAGCGCACGTGGCAGCCAGGAGGGCCGCGACCGCCGGTCCGGGCAGGCGGGCCCAGGCTCCGCCCCCGGCGGCGGCCGTGGCCCCGGGGCCGGTCCCGGCTCTGTGGAGTACCCGGCCCCTGGCCCGGCCGGGGGTGCGGGCACCGGCCGCAGGCGGCGGGTGGTACCGGGGCCCGGTCCTGGGCCCGGTGCGGGGCCAGGCGTAGGGCCCGGTGCGGATCCTGGTGTGACGCCGCCGCAGGGCGTTCCGCGGATGCGTCCGCAGGGGCCCGCGGTGCCGCGGGCCAGGGGCGGGCACCCGGAGCACCGCGAGCCGGGCGGCGGCTGGGGCGCTGTGGGTGGGCCGAGCGGTCGTGTGGTCGCGGGCGGTCCTGGGGGCCCCGGTGGTCCGGCGGGCCCTCGCGGTCTCGGTGGTCCTGGTGGCCCGGCGGGTCCTGGCGGTTTCGGGGGCCCTGGCGGTCCGGTGGGTCCTGGCGGTCCGGGACGTCCCGGTGTTCAGGCCGGTCCTGGCGGTCCGGTGCGGCGCGGCGGTCCGGGCGGTGTGCCCGGCGGGGCCCGCGCGGCTTTCGGGACGCGGACCGCGAGCCCTCAGCCGGGCGCGGCGCCGGGCGGCCTGATGCCCGGCCCGCGCAAGGCGTACGTCGACGCGTTCGACACCTCCGATGCCCTCGACTGCGACGGCGAGGACGTCTTCGCCGCGGGCGCCCCGGGAGCGGCGCGGGCACCGCGCCGCGCGGGCGGCACGGATGCCGACAACCCCGATAACGCCCACAACGCCGACAACGGCGAGGACGGCGAGGACGGCGAGGACGGGTCCCAAGAGGTGGGCGGCGCCGCCAAGGGCGGCAAGGCGCGGACGTTCACCGGCGTCGCCGCCGCGGCCGTGACCACCGTGCTGGCGGTCGTGGTCGCCGGGCAGGTGGCCAACGGGCCGCAGGACAGCGGCAACACCGCGCGGGCCCAGGGCGGCGCGGAGCGCACCGACGCGGCGGGCGACGGTGACGACGGGCGCGGCAAGCAGGCGGCGGGGTCCGCCCCCACCACCCCGGCCCCGAGAGCCACCTCGTACGACGCGCAGATGACGCTGAAGTTCCCGCTGGACCCGAAGCTGAGCGGATCCGGGGCGTTCACGACGGTCTCTGGGAAGGACAAGGGGACCGGCCGGGGCCGGGTGCTGCGCTATCGCGTGGACGTGGAGAAGGGGCTGCCGCTGGACGGCGAGCTGTTCGCGAAGGCCGTGCACAAGACGCTGAACGACGACCGCAGCTGGGGCCACGGCGGAACCCGCTCCTTCGACCGGGTCTCCTCCGGCCGGGTCGACTTCGTGATCACGCTGGCGAGCCCCGGCACCACCGCGAAGTGGTGTGCGAAGTCCGGCCTGGACACCACCCAGGACAACGTCTCCTGCGACTCGGCCTCCACCGAGCGCGTCATGATCAACGCCTATCGGTGGGCGCAGGGCGCGAATACGTTCGGCGACGACAAGATGCACGCCTACCGGCAGATGCTCATCAACCACGAGGTGGGCCACCGGCTCGGGCACAACCACGAGAGCTGCACCCGACAGGGCGCGTTGGCGCCGGTGATGATGCAGCAGACCAAGTTCCTGACGACCGACGGGGTGACCTGCCGGCCGAACGCCTGGCCGTATCCCAAGTAACGGGTGGCCTCGGGTAGCCGACGACCGCCGGACCACTGCCGCCGTGCCGGTGGCCGTACGGAGCCCGACAACGCCTGACGCCCGGGAAGGTCACGGGCGTTCACCCCTTCCGGTGGTGCGACGGACAACCGTCCGTCGCACCACCACCCTGCCCGCATAACGTGCTGCCGCTGCCGGACGGCGGCGCGACGGCTTGCCGACATGGGAGATCGGGGGTGCGCTCATGCGCGTGGGACTGCTCACGGAGGGTGGATATCCGTACGCGGGTGGTGAGGCCCGACTGTGGTGCGACCGGCTGGTGCGGGGGCTCGCCCAGCACGAGTTCGAGGTCTACGCCCTCAGCCGGAGCGCCCGCCAGGCGGCGGGGGGCTTCATGGAACTGCCCGGCGCGGTGCGGCGGGTCCGTACCGCGCCGCTGTGGGGGCCGCTGTGGGGGGAGAGGGCGCGGGCGCCGCGCCGGGCCCGGGGGAGGTACGGGCGGCGCGAGCGGCGGCGGTTCGCCGAGTGCTTCGGGGAGCTGGCGGCGGCGATCAGCGCGCCGGGCGGACCCGGGAGCCCCGGAGCCCCCGCTGCCGCCGGGGCCGCGGGGGTCGCCGGGGCAGCGGGGTATCAGGCGGACCGTTTCGCCAGCGGCCTGTACGGGCTCGCCGAGCTGGCTCGGGAGCACGGCCGGCTGCCCGCCGCGCTGCGCTCGGAGACGGCCGTGCGCGCGCTGGAGCGGGCCTGCCATAGGCCCGGCGCGCTTCAGGGCGCGCACCAGGTGCGGGTGGCCGACCTGCTGACCGTGACCGGCGCGCTGGAGCGCGCGCTGCGCCCGCTGTCGCTCGACTGGTACGGCGACGGCGACGGCGACCGGGACGGGGACGGCAAGGGCTCCGCCGACGAGCCGGGCCTGTCCGGCGTGGACCTGTGCCATGCCGCCTCCGCGGGCCCGGCCGCGCTCCCGGGGCTGCTGGCCCGGCGCTTCTTCGGCACGCCCCTCCTGGTCACCGAGTACGGCGTACGGCTGCGCGAGTACTACCTGGCGAGCGCGGCGGGTCCGGGCGGCGCGGTGCTCTCCGGCCCGGTGCGGACGCTGCTCGCCTCGTTCCAGGGCCGGCTGACCGCCGAGGCGTACGCCAGGGCGGCGCTGATCACCCCCGGCAACACCCATGCGCGCCGCTGGCAGGAGCGCTGCGGCGCCGACCTGGAGCGGCTGCGCACCGTCTACCCCGGCATGGACGCGAGCTGCTTCGCGGAGGTCGGCGAGCGCGGCGCGGGCCGCGGCGGCGGGGCGCGGGGCGACAACGGCTGGACGCTGGTGTGGCTGGGCCGTCTCGAGCCCGCCAAGGACGTCGGGGCCCTGCTGCACGCCTTCGCCCATGTGCGGCGGGCGGTGCCCCGGGCGCGGCTGCGCCTCGTCGAGACCGGGCGCCCCGCCCCCGCCGCCGGGGGCTACCCGGCCCACTGCCGCGCCCTCGCCGCCCACCTCTTCCCCGACGAGGCGGCCGACGCCCACACGGTCGGCGACAACCCGGTCTCCTTCGAGCACCTCGGCGATCCGGGGCTGCCGTCCGCGGCGGACGCGTACGCGGCGGGGAGCGTCGTGGTGCTGTCCAGTGTGGTCGAGGGCTTCCCGGTCGGGCTGGTGGAGGCGATGTTCTGCGGGCGCGCCACGGTGTCGACGGACGTCGGCGCGGTGTACGAGGTCATCGGCGGCACGGGCCTGGTGGTCCCGCCGCGCAACCCACGGGCGCTCGGAGACGCGTGCCTCGAGCTCCTCGCCGACCCCGAGCGCCGCGAGCGCCTGGGCGCCGCGGCGCGCGCCCGCGCGCTGGAGCTCTTCACCGCCGAACAGAACGTGGCGGCGTTCCGAGGCATCTATCTGGAGCTCATGTCGCACTGCCCGGTGCGCCGCGAGGAGTTCGGCCCGGACGGCGAGCCCGTGCCCTTCGCCCGCCCGGCGGAGGCCCACATCCCCGGCCGCTGGGCGGGCGGCGGCGGACCGGCCCACTCACCCGTGGCCCACACCCCCACCTGGGCCACCCCGCAACCCGGCCCGGAACCCGAACCCTTGGGCTTGGGCCCGTACGCCCCGCTGCCGGAAGAGGCGCGCCCATGACCCGCCGTCCGGGTGCCACGGGCCCGGGGGATGCCGACGACGCCGAAGCGGCTGCCGAGCTGTCCGGGGGGCGGGCTGCGGGGGCTGTCCGTCCGTGGGATGACTCCCGGCTCTCCGCTGCCGGCGGGGCGTCGTCTCCTGTCGGGGGGCGGGCGGTCGGCGGATCGCCCGGCGGGCGGCCCGGCGCGTCCCGGGGGCGTCAGGCGGACGCCCCGCGGACTCCGCGGAGCCCTGGGGGATGGGACGCGCCGTCACGGGCGCTCGTAAGTGGCGCACCCCGGCTGGAGGCGGGCGGGGCGCCGGGCGAAGGACTCGGGGGCGGCGGCCTCGCGCCGTCGGCCGGGTCGGAGGCGGCCTCCGCCTCCGACCCGCGCCCCGCCTCCGACCCGCGCCCCGCCTCCGACCCGCGCCCCGGCGCGGGGCCGCGGCGCGTCGATGCCGCCCGGCCCGCCGGGGGCCGCGGCGACGGCGCGCTGGGCGGGGAGGAGTCCGCCGGACGGGGCGCCGGGGGCGGTCGCCCTCCGTCCTCGGGTGCGCAGAAGTCGGCCGCCGCCCCCGGCGCGGCCCCGCGTTCCGCCGCCGCGGGACCCGCCGTGGGGCGGGGGTCGGCCGACCCCGTACGGATGTTGATGCACCGTCATCACGAGCTGTGCGCGCACGCCGTCGATCCGCTGGAGATCGCCGCCGGTCTTGAGGCTCATGGCGTGACGGACCGCACCGCCGCCCGGTTCCGCCATCGGGATGTCTTCTCGCTCGCCGAGGAGCTGTACGCGCGCGTCCCCCGCGAAGACCGCGAGGACGACGTCCCGGGCGGCCCGGCGGCCGCGGCGCCGCGCGGGCGGGTCGGCGGGCGGCTGGCGCTGGGCGCGCTGCACCTGGTGCCCGGGGCGCTGGCTGTGGCGACCGCCGTCGGGTCGGCCAGGGCGCAGGGCGGCGCGGCGGGGGTGTGGGTGGCTGCCGGGGTGGGTGGGGGCGTGTTGGTGGTGGCCGTGCTGTGGCTGTGCCTGGTGCGTGGGCCGCTGCGGGTGCGGGGCGGCGGGTTGGCCGGGCGGCTGGCCGGGCTGCTTTGCGTCGGCTGGCTCATCGCGTACGCCCTCTGCGGCGACTGGCTGCTCGCCGGGCTCCGGACCGGTGTATGGCGATCTTACGGCGCCGCGCCCGCTGACTGGCCTCTCGTCGCAGAGGCGGTTGTCGTGCTGGCCCTCGCCGTCGCGCCCGCCGCGTGGTGTGCGCGCTGGTTCGCCCGGCGGGCGTGCCGCAGGCTGGCGGGCAGCCGGGGGCTCGCGGAGTTCGCGGTGGGGGTGCGGCCGCTGCTCGCGGGCACGGTGGCGCTGTTCCTCTGCGCCCTGCCGCCCCTGGTGCTCGCGGTCCGGCTCGCGCTGCCGCTGCCCGGCCGCCCGGCCGGGGCCGTCCCGACGGCCCATGCGGCCGCCGCCTCCGACGGCGCTGTGGTGACCGTGTGCGTCCTGCTGTTCGTCGCCCGGCTGCTCGCCGTCCATGGCTTCCGCGGGGCGGCCGCCACCGGCACCGCCGTGGCCTGCGCGGCCGAGGCGGCGGTGCTGGTCGGCGCCGTGGCCGGCCGGCTGCCGGGCGGCGGGGCGTTCGCCGAGGCGGTGGCGGAGGCCTCGGCCGTCCGCGGACCCGCCACCGTCCCGGCCGCGGTCTGCGGCGCCACCGCCCTCGCGCTGCTGGCGTACGCGTTCGCCGCGCTCTCCCGCGCCTCGGCCCACACGCCGTACGCCCCGCACACCCCGCACGCCCCCCACCCTTCCCCAACCGCTTCCGAACCCTCCGCCCCCCTCCGCCCCACCACCACAAGGAGCGCATGACATGAGCGACGACATGACCGACCCACACCCCCAGGAGCGTGACCGATGAGAGTCCTGCTGCTCGGCTCCGGGGGATATCTCGGCCGCTACGTCGCCGAACACCTGCTCGCCGACCCCGCCGTCCAGCTCACCGCGCTCGGCCGCGGCGACGACGCCGATGTGCGGTTCGACCTGTCCACCGGCAGCCCCGGCGCGCTGACCCGCTTCCTGAACGCCGTCCACCCCGGCGTGGTGATCAACTGCGCGGGCGCGACCCGCGGCGGGGCGCGCGAGCTGACCCGGCACAACACCGTGGCCGTGGCGACGATCTGCGAGTCGCTGCGGCGCAGCGGCTGCGGCGCCCGACTGGTCCAGCTCGGCTGTTCCGCGGAGTACGGGCCGTCCCAGCCCGGCTCGTCGACGGCGGAGGACGCGGTGCCGCGCCCCGGCGGCCCGTACGGGGTGAGCAAGCTGGCCGCGACGGAGCTGGTGCTGGGGTCCGGTCTGGACGCGGTGGTGCTGCGGGTCTTCTCGCCGGTCGGGCCCGGCACCCCGGCCGGGTCGCCGCTGGGCCGGCTGGCCGAGGCGATGCGCCGGGCCATGCAGGCCGGGGACGGTGAGCTGAAGCTGAGCGGCCTCGGGGTGCAGCGCGACTTCGTGGACGTACGGGACGTGGCGCGGGCGGTGCACGCGGCCTCGCTCTCGGCCGCGCAGGGGGTCGTCAACATCGGCACCGGGCGGGCCGTCCGGCTGCGCGACGCGGCCGCCGTGCTCGCCCGGGTGGCGGGCTACGGCGGCACGCTGCACGAGATCGACGGCCCGCCGGGGCGCGGGCCGCTCCACCACGCCGCCGCGGGCGGCCCGGCCGGGCCCCAGGTCGAGCATGTGGGCGGCGGGGCGGGGTATCCGTACCCGGACGGCTGCGGCAGCTGGCAGCAGGCGGATGTGCGCACCGCGCGCGACCGGCTCGGCTGGCGCTCCAGGATCGCGCTGGAGGAGTCGCTGGCCGACATCTGGATGGAGGCGGCGTGCCGTATCTGACCGGCGGCCGGACAGCCGTCCGGGCGGTCGGGCCGACGGCCGGCGGCGCTGCCCGGGTGATGGGACGGATCCGTCTCGCGGACCGGACCACCCGTCTCGGAATGAGATGGGCCATGGCAGTGTTACCAGGAGAAGAACCCTGCTCCCACCCACTACGGAGTCCCCGTGTCGCTGCCACCCCTGGTCGAGCCGGCCGCCGAGCTCACCGTCGACGAGGTCCGCAGGTACTCACGCCATCTGATCATCCCTGATGTGGGGATGGACGGGCAGAAGCGGCTGAAGAACGCCAAGGTGCTGTGTGTGGGCGCGGGCGGTCTCGGCTCGCCCGCGCTGATGTACCTCGCCGCGGCCGGTGTCGGCACCCTCGGCATCGTGGAGTTCGACGAGGTAGACGAGTCCAACCTGCAGCGCCAGATCATCCACAGCCAGGCGGACATCGGCCGCTCCAAGGCGGAGTCCGCGCGCGACTCGGTGCTCGGCATCAACCCGTATGTCGACGTTGTGCTGCACGAGGAGCGCCTCGAGGCCGACAACGTGATGGAGATCTTCTCCCAGTACGACCTGATCGTGGACGGCACCGACAACTTCGCCACCCGCTATCTGGTCAACGACGCGTGCGTGCTGCTGAACAAGCCGTACGTATGGGGGTCGATCTACCGCTTCGACGGCCAGGCGTCGGTCTTCTGGTCCGAGCACGGTCCCTGCTACCGCTGCCTGTACCCGGAGCCCCCGCCGCCCGGCATGGTCCCCTCCTGCGCCGAGGGCGGCGTGCTCGGCGTGCTGTGCGCCTCCATCGGCTCGATCCAGGTCACCGAGGCCATCAAGGTGCTCACCGGCACCGGCGAGCCGCTGGTCGGCCGCCTGATGATCTACGACGCCCTGGAGATGACCTACCGTCAGGTCAAGGTCCGCAAGGACCCCGACTGCGCGGTCTGCGGCGAGAACCCCACCGTCACCGAGCTGATCGACTACGAGGCCTTCTGCGGCGTCGTGTCGGAGGAGGCCCAGCAGGCCGCGGCCGGTGCGACGATCACTCCCAAGCAGCTCAAGGAGTGGATCGACGACGGTGAGAACATCGACATCATCGACGTCCGCGAGCCGAACGAGTACGAGATCGTCTCGATCCCCGGCGCCCGGCTGATCCCGAAGAACGAGTTCCTGATGGGCAACGCCCTGCAGGACCTTCCGCAGGACAAGAAGATCGTCTTGCATTGCAAGACGGGTGTCCGATCGGCGGAAGTCCTGGCCGTCCTGAAGTCCGCGGGCTTCTCCGACGCGGTCCATGTGGGCGGCGGCGTCATCGGCTGGGTCAACCAGATCGAGCCCGAGAAGCCCGTCTACTGACCGGCTGCTGGTCGGGCTGCTGGTCGGCTGCTGACCGGCTACTGACCAGCGCGGCACGCACAGGGGCCCCGCACCGTTCCTCGACGGTGCGGGGCCCCTGCGCACGCCTGGCGCTATGAGCAGACCTTGCCGTCCGCCGGCGCCTTCCCGTTCAGCAGGTAGTCGTCCACGACCTTCGTCGTGCACTTGCTGCCGCCGTTGTACGCGCCGTGGCCCTCACCCTTGTAGGTGAGCTCCACCCCGACGCCCTCGCCCAGCCCCTTGGCCATCTTCCGCGCGCCCTCGTAAGGCGTGGCCGGGTCACCGGTGTTGCCCACGACCAGGATCGGCGCCGAGCCCGGGGCGCTGACCTCGGGGTGGTCGGTCTTGCCCGTCACCGGCCAGTCCGAGCACGAGAGCATGCCCCAGGCCAGGAACTCGCCGAAGACCGGGGACGCCTTGCGGTACTCGGGCAGCTTCGCCTTCACATCGGCGACCGTGTAGCGCTGCTTGTCGTCCACACAGTTGATCGCGACGTTGGCGGGCCCCTCGTTGTTGTAGTGGCCGTTCTCGTCACGGCCGGCCAGGGAGTCCGCCATCAGGAGCAGCATATTGCCCTGCTTGGCCTGGAGTGCCTCCGTCAGCCCCACCGTCAGGTAGTGCCAGCTGTCCTTGCTGTACAGTGCCGCGGCGATGCCGCCTACGGCCTGGTCCTGGGTGAGCTTGCGGCCGCTCTCGGTGGGCAGCGGCTGCTTGTCGAGCCTGTCCAGCAGCGAGATGATCGTCTTCTCGGCCTTGGCGGTGTCGGTGCCGAGCGGGCAGGCCAGCCCGTTCTTGGCACAGTCCTTCAAATAGTTCTCCAGGGCGAGCTGGAAACCCTTCGCCTGGCCGAAGTTGCCTCGTTCGGGGTCCTCGGTCGGATCGACCACGGCGTCGAGGACGGCGCGCCCCACGTTCTTGGGGTACAGGTGGGCATAGACGCCGCCCAGTTCGGTGCCGTAGGAGATGCCGAAGTAGTGCAGCTTCTTGTCGCCGAGCACCTCCCGCATCAGGTCCATGTCACGGGCGGCGCTGACGGTGTCCACGTGGGGGAGCACCTTGGCGGAGTTCTTCTCGCACGCGGTGACGAACTTCTTCTGTTCCGCCGTCGCCGCCGCGATCTCGGCGGCGTCGTCCGGCGAGCCGTCCACGGAGTCGGATGCGTCGAGTTCCTTGTCGCTCTGGCACTTCACGCCCGCGCTCTCCCCGACCCCGCGCGGGTCGAAGCTCACCAGGTCGTAGCGGGCGCGCAGCCGCTGGTAGTCCGCGCCGAAGCTGGGGAGGGCGGAGACCCCGGAGCCGCCGGGGCCGCCGAAGTTGAAGATGAGCGAGCCGATCCGCTTGCCCGGGTTGGTGGCCTTGGCGCGGATGAGGGCGAGGTCGATCGTCTCGCCGTCCGGCTTGGCGTAGTCGAGCGGGGCGCGCATGGTCGTGCACTGCCATTCGCTGCCCGGGGCGTTGCCGCTGCCCTGCATGGTGGTGGGCGCCGGGCAGGACTTCCAGCTGAGCTTCTGCCCGGTGAGGGAGGTGGGCAGGCCGGAGGCCGACGGCGCCTCGGACGCCTTGTCCTTGCCGTCCTTGCCCTTCGAGCCGCCGTCGTCGTTGCATCCGGCGACGGCGGTGAGTGCGACCACGACGGCCGCGGAGACCAGTGCCCTGGTCCGTATCGTGCGTATGGAACTCGACATAACCGGTGATCCTACGTACGTGGTACGAGCGGGAAGGTTCGGTTCTCTTCTCGATTCGGTCACAGGTTCCGGAACGGAATCGGGTGCTCAGCCGCAGACCTTGCCGTTCGGCGGCACCTTGCCCCGCAGCAGATAGTCGTTGACCGTACGGCGCACACAGGCGTTGCCGCTGTCGTACGCGCCATGCCCCTCGCCCCGGTACGTCAGCTCCACGCCGACGCCCGGGCCCAGTTCCTCCGCCATCTTCCGGGCGCCCGCGTACGGGGTGGCCGGGTCGCCGGTGTTGCCGACGACCAGGATCGGCGCGGCGCCCGGGGCGCTGACGTCCGGGGTGCGCCAGGCGCCGTGCACCGGCCAGTCGGTGCACTGGGTGAGGCTCCAGGCCAGGAAGTCGCCGAAGACCGGGGACGCCTTGCGGAACTCGGGCAGCTTCGCCTCGACGTCGTGGACCGTGTAGCGCTGCTTGAAGTCGGCGCAGGTGATGGCGGCGAGGGAGGACTGGAGCGTGCTGTAGCGGCCGTCCGGATCGCGGCCGTTCATGGCGTCGCCGAGGGCCAGGAGAATTTTGCCGTCGTCCTTTTGGGCGTCCGCGATGCCCTGGGTGAGGTACTGCCAGAAGTCCCGCGAGTACAGGGACTGCGCGATGCCCCCGTCGGCCAGGGACTCGGTCAGCTCACGGTTGCCGATGCCGGGCACCGGGTGCCGGTCGAGCCGCTTCAGCAGCGCGCGGATCTCCGTCTGTGTGGGGCAGCTGTAGCCGTTGCCGCTGCGGCACGCCTTCATGTAGTCGTTCAGCGCCAGCTGAAAGCCCTTCGCCTGGCCGAGGGAGCCCTGCGCGGGGTCCTGCGCCGGGTCGACGACGCCGTCGAAGAGCGCGCGCCCCACCTTCTTGGGGTACAGGTGGGCGTAGACGCCACCCAGTTCGGTGCCGTAGGAGACGCCGAAGTAGTACAGCTTGTCGTCGCCGAGGACGCGGCGCATGAGATCCATGTCACGGGCGGCGTTGGTGGTGCCGACATACGGAAGCACTTTTCCGGAGTTCTTCTCACAGGCGGCGGCGTACCGCTTGACGCGGCCTACAAGGGACTTCACTTCCGAGGAGTCGTCCGGGGTCGAGTCGGCCGCGTAGTAGGCGTCGAGCTGCTTGTCGCCCAGGCATCTCACCCCGCTGCTGCGGCCGACCCCGCGCGGATCGAAGCTGACCAGGTCGTAGCGGGTGCGCAGCTCCTTGTAGCCGCTCGCGAGGGCGGGCAGGGTCGCGACGCCGGAGCCGCCGGGGCCGCCGAAGTTGAAGACGAGTGAGCCGATGCGGTGGCGTCGGTCGGTGGCCTTGGCGCGGATCATGGCGATGCCGATGGTTTCCCCGCGCGGCTTGCGGTAGTCCAGCGGGACGTGGAGCGTCGCGCACTCCCACTGCTTGCCGGGGGGCTTGGTCGCCCCGTCCTCGCTGTCGTCGGGGGCGGGGCAGGTGGACCACTTCAGCTTCTGGTGAGCCGAGGTGTCCGGCCGCCCGCCACCGCTCCCGCCGCAGCCCACGGCGGCGGCCAGCAGCAGGGCGACGGCGGCCGACGCACCGGCGCGTACGGGTCTGGACACGGCGGCTCTCCGGGAGTGGGGGCGTGGTGCCATCCTGGGGCGTGCGCGGCCCCGGCGCGCGCGGTGCGGGCGTACGGGTGAGGTGCGTGCGGGGTGAGGCGTTCTCCAGCTTCTACAGGGCCCCTTTGCGGGTGAGGTGGGTGAAGGCCAGCCAACCCGGCAGCACCGGCAGCCAGAAGACCATCAGCCGGAAGAGGAGCACCGCGGGCGCGGCCGTCTCGTACGGCAGCCCGGACAGCGTCAGACCTGCGATCAGGGCCGCCTCGACGGCCCCCACGCCGCCCGGAGTGGGCGCCGCCGACCCCAGGGCGTTGCCCGCGAGGAAGACCACCGCGATGCTCGCGTAGCTCATGTCGCCGCCGAACGCCCGGATCGAGGAGTCGAGGCACAGCACGTTGGCCGCCGTCAGCAGCAGCATCCCGCCGATGCCGGCGAGCAGCTTCTTGGGCCGTTGCAGCACGTCCAGCATGCGCGGGACGACGCCCGCGAACAGGGACCGCAGACGTGTGGACACAAACTTCCGCAGCACGGGGATCGCGGCCACCACGAGCGCGAGCACCGCGGCCGTCAGCAGCCCGGCGATCACCGTGCGGGACGGCGAGAGGGTCGGGGTGCGCTCGGTCCCGGTGATGTAGCCGAAGGTCAGCAGCAGCAGGATGTGGCTCGCGAGGCCGAACAGCTGGGACGCGCCGACGCTGGCCACCGCCAGCCCGGGCCGCACCCCCTGGCGCTGAAGGAAGCGGGTGTTGAGCGCGACCCCGCCGACCGCGGCGGGGGCCACCAGCTTCACGAACGACGCGGCGATCTGCGCCAGCACGGTGCGCCCGAACGGCACCTTCTCCGGCACGAAGCCGAGCAGGCTCAGCGCCGCCGCGACGTAGGTCAGCGCGGAGAAGACGAGCGCGGCCAGCACCCAGATCCAGTTGGCCTCGCCGACCACCGTGCCCAGCTTGATGTGGGTGAACTGGGACAGCAGGAAGTACGCGGCGAATGCGCCCGCGCAGAAGCTGACCAGCGTGCGCGGCTTGATGCGCTCCAGCCGCACCGGCTCTATCGGCGCCTGCGGCCTGATCAGCAGCACCTGCTGGCGGATCTGGGAGAGCAGGTCCTCCTCCCGGGCCCCCTCCAGGGCCTCGTCGAGCGCCCGCTTCTCCGCCTGCTTCTCGGCCTTGAGCACCTTGCGGTCGACCGCCGCCGCGGCCGTGGCCGGCCGGAGCCTGGCCTTCTCCGCGGTCTCGTCCGCCGCCTCGGCGGGGACGGCGGCCCCGGCCGCCTCGGCCTGTTCCGCCGCCTCCCGGGCTTCCTCGGCCTCTCTGGCCTCCGTGGCCTCCCGGGCTTCCTTGGCGGCGCGCGAGGCCTCGAGGACGGCTTCCCGCTGCCGCTGCGCGCGCTCGCGCGCCAGATGGCGCAGCGTCGCGCGGGTGGGGCGGTTGAGGGCGAGGGGTTGCAGCAGCGGAAGGCTGTCGGCGACCGCGTCCGGGCCGAGGACCTCGACCGCGGCGGCGACGGACCGCTCCGCGCCGACCCGCAGGCCGAGCGTGGTGAGCAGCTGCGCGACGTCCATCCGCAGCACCACGTCGCCGGCCGCGATCTCGCCGCCGCGCAGATCGGTCAGCACGACCTTGCCGGAGCGGTCCACCAGCAGCGCGTCGCCGTCCAGCCGGCGGTGGGCGATGCGGCGGGACTGGAGCGCCTGGACCTGGCGCCAGGCCCCGGCCAGCAGCTCGTCGGTGATCGCCTCGTCGGGCAGCGTGTTGAGCGGGCGGCCGCCGAGGTGCTCATAGACCAGCATCACGGCGTCCGGGCCGAGCTCGGAGGTGGCGATCAGCTTTGGCGCGTTGGCGCCGGCCGCGATGGCCGCGTACGCCAGCAGCGCCTCCTGTTCGAGGGCCTGGCGCAGCGACAGGAGGCTGCGCGGCGGGGTGATGGTGCGCAGCGTCAGCCGCTGCCAGACGCGGTAGAAGAAGCCCTGGGCCTGCTGTTCGCGGTCCACGACGGTGACGTCCAGGGGCGGGCCGTCCTCGAGGGTGACCAGATAGCGGCGGCCCCGATCCGCGTGGCCGGTCTGGCTGGTCTGGCCCGTCTGGCCGGTCTGGTCCCCGTGGTCGCTGTCCGCGGAGTCGGAGTCGTCGTATCGCAGCGCGCTGACCGGCGCGAAGCCGACGCGGCGCAGCCCGGCGAGCAGGTGCTGGCCGGTGGGCCGCACGTTCGGCGAGCCGACGGCGTACAGCGTGCCGTAGGCCACGGTCCAGCCGATCAGCACGGTGATGATGATCGAGAACGGTGTGGTGTAGCCGCCCACCAGCACCGCGAAGGCGTCGAGCAGCAGCACGAACCACATGGCCACCCGCCAGCGTGGGCGGCGGGCCATGCCGACGGCCGTCATATAGGCGATCACGGGTGCCAGATAGCCGTGTACGGGGTCGCTGAAGGTGCCGCCGGGCGCCGGCTGGGTGAGCGCCTCCCGGATCGATTCGGGGGCGCCGCGGGCCACCCACAGGTCGGTGGCCAGGGACACGCCGTGGGCGAGGACCGCGGCCAGCACGCCGTCGGCGATCCGCAGCCCGTCGCGTTTGATCAGCCGCTCGATGGCGAACGCCATCGGGAGCACGAGCACGGCGACGCTGGCCGCCAGGCCCGCGAAGTCGATCAGCAGCGTCGGCGCCTGGTCGGCGCCGTGGCCGATGTCCTTCTCCAGGCCGGCGGTGGTGCCGTGCGCGAAGGCCGCGATGGCCAGCACGGTGGCGATGCCCAGGATGCCGAGCAGCAGCCGCAGCAGGTCGAAGGGGCGGTGGACGCGGGCGGGGAGCAGCGGCTCGTCGCCGGACACTCGGTCGACGTGCGGGTGGGGGTTGTCGCAGTCGGGAGCTTCGGGAGCTTCGGCGGCCTTGGGGATCCCGGGGGTCTGGTCGTGAGCCTCAAGGACCTCACGAGCTTCAGGGCTTTCAGGAGCTTCAGGGGCGGACGGGTCCTGGTTTTCGGAGCGGGGCGACTGCTCCCTCTTCGACGGCTCGCGCTTTTGGGCACCGGGCAGCGCCTTGGGGGCGCGGGCCTCCCCTTCCGGAGGCTGCGCACCCTGCTGCTCGGCCGTCTCTTCTTGATCTCGTATCACCAGTCACCGCCCGGAAGATGGTGGCATGCCCGGGCTGAGGAGATGGGCATCAGGGTGCATTTCGGGGGCGTGGAACTCGGATCGTACGTCGCGTATGCGATCCGTGCACCCTCGGTGAGCGGATAGGGGGAGGGCCCTGTGGAGCGTCGGCGGGGCTGTCGGTGGGGTGCGGCAGGATGTGCCGGATGAGCCGGATTCCCGATCAGAGCGGTGGGCGCGCCGAGGTCGACGCCGCGCAGGATCTCGCGGGGGCCGCGCACCAGCTGCCCGAGTACGCGGAGCGAGTACTGGAGGTCGCCGAGCTGATTCCACCCGGCCGGGTGATGACGTACGGCGATGTTGCCGAATGGCTGGGCGAGGGCGGCCCGCGGCAGGTGGGCCGCGTCATGGCGCTCTACGGGGGCGCCGTGCCCTGGTGGCGCGTGGTGCGCGCGGACGGCGTGCTGCTGTCCGGCCATGAGCTGCGGGCGCTGGACCACTACCGGGAGGAGGGCACGCCGCTGCGCGAGGCGGCGCACTCGGCCGAGGGCCACCTGCCGCGGCTCGACATGGCCCGGGCCCGCTGGGACGGGGACGGTGGAGCCGACGGGGCCGGTGGGGCCGGTGGGGCCGGTGGGGCCGGCGGGGCCGGTGCCGACTGACGACGGGCGGCACGCCCGCCGGTTCCCCGGCCGGCCGGACCCATGCCGAAGCGCCGCGGCGCGCCCGCGGCCGTATCCACAGCCATTCGGGTGACGCCCCGCGTCACATGAGAGGCTGTGCCGCACCCAGCACACCCACCAGGACCGGCGATCCACGTGAGCTCCTCCTCCTCGTCCCTTCCGCGCCAGCGGCAGGCTCGACAGCCGTCCTCGCGGCAGCCGTCCCCGGGTCCGTACCGGCTGGTCCGCACCCGGCCGGACCCGGTGGCTCCTCCTGCCCTGGACGCACGGCAGCGTGCCGTGGTTGACCACCCGGGCGGGCCGCTGCTGGTGCTCGCGGGCCCGGGCACGGGCAAGACGACGACGCTCGTGGAGGCGGTGACCGAGCGGGTGCGGGGCGGTGCGGACCCCGAGCGGATCCTCGTGCTGACCTTCAGCCGCAAGGCGGCGGTCGAGCTGCGCGATCGGATGGCGGCCCGCCTGGGGGGCGCCCGCGGCCCGCAGGCCACGACCTTCCACTCCTTCTGTTATGCCCTGGTCCGCGCACACCAGGACATGGACATTTTCGCCGATCCGCTGCGCTTGCTGTCGGGCCCCGAGCAGGACGTCGTCGTCCGTGACCTGCTCGCCGGACAGGCGGAGCTGGAGCGCGAGGGGCGCGCCGCGGTCCGCTGGCCGGACGAGCTGCGCGCCTGCCTGACCACCCGCGGCTTCGCCGACGAGGTCCGCGCGGTGCTCGCGCGCAGCCGGGAGCTGGGGCTCGACCCCCGCGCGCTGGGGGCCTTCGCGGCGCGGCAGGGCCGGCCGGACTGGCGCGCGGCGGCGGCCTTCCTCGCCGAGTACCTGGATGTGCTGGACGCGCAAGGGGTGCTGGACTACGCGGAGCTGGTGCACCGGGCCGTACTGCTGGCCGAGCGGCCGGGCGCGGCGGCGGATCTGGCCGCGCGCTACGACGCCGTCTTCGTCGACGAGTACCAGGACACGGACGTGGCCCAGCTGCGGCTGCTGCGCGCGCTGGCGGGCGGCGGCAGGACGCTGGTCGCCTTCGGCGACCCGGACCAGTCGATCTACGCCTTCCGCGGCGCCGACGTGGGCGGCATCCTCGAATTCCCGCACAGCTTCCCGCGGCGCGACGGCCGACCGGCGCCCGTCGAGGTCCTCACCACCTCCCGCCGCTCCGGCGCCGCGCTCCTCGCGGCCACCCGCCTGATCACCCGCCGGATGCCGGTCACCCGCCTCCCGGCGGACGCGGTGCGCGCCCACCGGGAGCTGTCGGCCGCCCGCGCGGGCGGGCGCGTCGAGGCGTACACCTACCCGACCGCGGGCTCCGAGCTCGACAACATCGCCGACATCCTGCGCCGCGCCCACCTGGAGGACGGGGTTCCGTGGCGTGAGATGGCCGTGCTGGTGCGCGCGGGAGGCCGCTCGCTCCCCGGCGTGCGCCGCGCGCTGACCTCGGCGGGCGTGCCCGTGGAGGTCGACGGCGACGACATCCCGCTGCGCCATGAGCCCGCGGTGGCCCCCCTCCTGACCGCCCTGCGCGCCGCCGCGACGGCGGCCCTGAGGGAGCCCGCCGCGCTCGACGTCGAGACCGCGCTCACCCTGCTCGCCTCGCCCCTCGGGGGCATGGACGCCGCCGATCTGCGGCGGCTGGGCCGGGCGCTGCGGGAGGAGGAGCGGGCGGCGGGGCGGGCCGTGCCGCGCCCCTCCGACGTCCTGCTCGCCGAAGCGCTCGCCGAGCCCGAGCGGCTGGTCGCGCACGACCCGGCGTACGCGCGCGGCGCGCAGCGGCTCGGCCTGCTGCTGCGCAAGGCGCGCGTACTGCTCGCGGGCGGCGGCACCGCGGAGCGGGCGCTGTGGGAGCTGTGGGACGGCACGTCCTGGCCGCAGCGGCTGGAGCGGGCCGCCCAGCGCGGCGGGGCCGCCGGGCGCAACGCGGACCGCGACCTGGACGCGGTGTGCGCCCTGTTCGAGACCGCCGCGCGCGCGGAGGAGCGCGTCGGCGGCCGCGGCGCGCTCAACTTCCTCGACGAGATCGACGCGCAGGACATCGCGGCCGACATCCTCTCGCGCCGCGTGGTCCGCCCCGACGCCGTACGGCTGATGACCGCGCACCGCTCCAAGGGGCTGGAGTGGCGGCTCGTCGTGGTGGCGGGGGTGCAGGAGGGGCTGTGGCCCGATCTGCGGCGCCGTGGCTCGCTGCTGGAGGCGGACCGGATCGGCCGGGACGGGCTGGCCGAGCCGCTGTCCCCGGGGGCGCTGCTGGGCGAGGAGCGGCGGCTGTTCTACGTCGCGGCGACGCGGGCCGAGGAGCGGCTGGTGGTCACCGCCGTCAAGGCCGCGGCGGACGACGGGGACCAGCCCTCCCGCTTCCTGGCCGAGCTGGGCGTCGAGCCGGTGGACGTCACCCAGCGCCCGCGCCGTCCGCTGTCGGTCGCGGCGCTGGTCGCCGAGTTGCGCGCCACCACCGTCGACCCGGCGGCCTCCGACACCCTGCGGGACGCGGCCGCGCGCCGCCTGGCGCGGCTCGCGGCGCTGCGCGACGACGACGGCCAGCCGCTCGTCCCGGCGGCGCACCCCTACCGCTGGTGGGGCCTGTACGAGCCGACGCACAGCGCGGTCCCGCTGCGCGACCGCGACCGCCCCGTGGCGCTCTCCGGAAGCGCGCTCGACCAGCTCGTCAACACCTGCTCGCTGCAGTGGTTCCTGGGGCGGGAGGTGAAGGCCGACACGCCGTCGACGGCCGCCCAGGGCTTCGGCAACGTCGTCCACGTCCTGGCCGACGAGGTGGCCTCCGGCCGCACCCCGGCCGACCTCGCGGCCCTCATGGAGCGGCTGGACTCCGTATGGGACGCCCTGGCCTTCGACGCGCCCTGGAAGTCGCGGCAGGAGAAGGAGCACGCGCGGGCGGCGCTCGAACGCTTTCTGCGCTGGCATGTGATGGAGCGCGGCGGCCGCGCCCCGGTGGCCACCGAGCACGAATTCGACGTCACCTTGGAGGCGGACGCCTACCTGGTGCGGATCCGCGGCAGCATGGACCGGGTCGAGGCGGACGGGGAAGGCCGCGCCTATGTGGTCGACTTCAAGACCGGCAAGCAGGCGGTGACCCGGGACGCCGTAGCCCACCACCCCCAGCTGGCCGTGTACCAGCTCGCGGTGCGCGAGGGCGCGGTGGACGGCCTCTTCGCGGACGGCCACGCCGAGCCGGGCGGCGCCGAGCTCGTACAGCTGCGCCAGGGCGCCGCCGGCAAGGACGGCGGGGACGCCGTCCCCAAGGTGCAGGCGCAGGAGCCGCTACGGCCGCTCCAGGGAGAGTGGGTGGGTGAGCTGTTGGCCACGGCGGCCGGGCGCGTCCTCGACGAGCGCTTCTCCCCGAGCGCGGGCGAGCACTGCAACCGGTGCTCGTTCCGCGGGGCGTGCAGCGCGCGGGCGGAGGGGCGGCAGGTCGTGGAGTGAGCGATGTGGTGTTCGCGGTAGATGTGGCGTTTGCGGCAGATGTGGCGTGCGCGACACCGGCGCTGATCGGTCCTGGCCTGTGGCGTCCGGTATGGACCGGCTCTGACCTCGGCTCTGACCTCGGTGTTGACCTCGGCTCTGACCTCGGTGTTGACCTCGGCTCTGACCTCGGTGTTGACGCCGGTGTCAGCGGGCCCCGATAGCCTCACTGGAATGTCCGCCCGCATCACCGACCCCGAGCAGCTCAAGGAGCTCCTCGGCATCCCGTTCACCCCGGAGCAGATCGCGTGCATCACCGCGCCGCCCACCCCGCAGGTGATCGTGGCCGGAGCGGGCTCGGGCAAGACCACGGTGATGGCGGCGCGGGTGGTGTGGCTGGTGGGCACCGGCCAGGTCGCCCCCGAGCAGGTGCTCGGCCTCACCTTCACCAACAAGGCGGCCGGGGAGCTGTCCGAGCGGGTGCGGAAGGCGCTGGTCAAGGCGGGGGTGACGGACCCTGACCCGGCCCCTGCGCCGCAGGGGGCCGCGCAGACCGCCGAGACCGCCGCGGGCGAGCCGCACATCTCCACGTACCACGCCTTCGCCGGGCAGCTGCTCAAGGAGCACGGCCTGCGCATCGGCCTTGAGCCGGGCGCCCGGCTGCTCGCCGACGCCACCCGCTTCCAGCTCGCCGCGCGCGTCCTGCGCACCGCCCCCGGGCCGTTCCCGGCGCTCACCCGCCCCTTCGCCGACCTGGTCACGGATCTGCTCGCGCTCGACGCCGAGCTGGCCGAGCACCTGGTCCCCGCCGAGCGGCTGCGCGCGCACGACAGCGAGCTGCTGCACACCCTCGACGGGGTGAAGCTGACCAACGCCGAGCTGCGCAAGGTGCCCGAGGCCGCCCGCGCCCGCCTCGAACTCCTGCGCCTCGTCGAGGCGTACCGCGCGGACAAGCGAGGCCGCGATCTGCTCGACTTCGGCGACCAGATCGCGCTCTCCGCCACCCTGGCCCGCACCCGGCCGGAGGCGGGCCGGATTCTGCGCGAGCAGTTCGCGGTGGTCCTCCTGGACGAGTACCAGGACACCTCGGTCGCCCAGCGCCTGCTGCTCTCCGGCCTCTTCGGTGGCGGCACGGGCCATGCCGTCACCGCCGTCGGCGACCCCTGCCAGGCCATCTACGGCTGGCGCGGCGCGTCCGTGGCCAACCTCGACGACTTCCCCGAGCACTTCCCGCACGCCGACGGCAGCCCGGCGCGCCGCTTCGCGCTCAGCGAGAACCGGCGCAGCGGCGGCCGCCTCCTGGACCTCGCCAACGGGCTCGCCGCGCCCCTGCGCGCCATGCACGAGGGCGTCGAGGCGCTGCGCCCCGCCCCGGGGGCGGAGCGGGACGGTGTGGTGCGCTGCGCGCTGCTGCCCACCCACGCCGAGGAGCTGGCCTGGCTCGCCGACTCCATCGCCCACCTGGTGCGCACGGGCACCCCGCCCGGCGAGATCGCGGTGCTGTGCCGTACGGCCGGTGACTTCGCCCGGATCCAGGGCGTCCTGGTGGAGCGGGAGGTCCCGGTGGAGGTCGTCGGCCTCTCCGGGCTGCTGCACCTCCCGGAGGTCGCCGACCTGGTGGCCGTCTGCGAGGTGCTGCAGGACCCGGGCGCCAACGCCGCCCTGGTGCGCCTGCTGACCGGCCCGCGCTGGCGGATCGGCCCCCGCGACCTGGCGCTGCTCGGCCGCCGTGCCCGCGCCCTCGTGCGGTACGGGACGGCGGGGCCGGCGGCGGGTGCGGACGGAGACGAGGACGCCGACCGCCGCCTCGCCGAGGCCGTCGAGGGCGTCGACCCCGCCGAGGTCGTCTCGCTCGCCGACGCCCTGGACACCTTCCTCACCCCGGACGGCCCGGACGACGGGCTGCCGTTCTCGGCCGAGGCCCGGGTCCGCTTCGCCCGCCTCGCCGCCGAACTGCGCGAGCTGCGCCGTTCGCTGGCCGACCCGCTCATGGACGTGCTCCACCGGGTGCTGGCCGCCACCGGCCTGGAGGTCGAGCTGTCCGCCTCGCCCCAGGCCCTGGCCGCCCGCCGCCGGGAGACGCTGGGCAACTTCCTCGACGTCGCCGCGGGCTTCGCGGCCCTGGACGGCGAGGCCACGCTGCTGGCGTTCCTCGGCTTCCTGCGCACGGCCGCGCAGTACGAGAAGGGGCTCGACAACTCCCTCCCCGGCGGGGAGAACACGGTCAAGGTGCTCACCGCGCACAAGTCCAAGGGGCTGGAGTGGGACGTGGTGGCGGTGCCCGGGCTGGTCGACAAGCAGTTCCCCAGCGGCCAGGCCCGCGAGTCCTGGACGGCGAACGCACGGGTCCTGCCGCACGCGCTGCGCGGCGACGCGGAGACGCTCCCGGAGGTCGCCGTCTGGAACGCCAAGGGGCTGACCGCCTTCAAGGAGTCCATGAAGGCGCACCAGAGGACCGAGGAACTGCGGCTCGGCTATGTGACCTTCACCCGCCCCCGCTCCCTGCTGCTCGGCTCCGGGCACTGGTGGGGACCCACGCAGAAGAAGCCACGCGGTCCTTCGGCCTTTCTGGAGGCCCTGCGCGAGCACTGTGAGGCGGGCCACGGAGAGGTCGAGGCGTGGGCGCCGCCCCCGGACGAGGACGAGGACAACCCGGCCCTCAAGGCCGCCGCCGCCGACCGCGCCTGGCCGCTGCCCCTCGACCCGGAGGCCCTGGCCCGCCGCCGCCACGCCGCGGACGTGGTCCTCGCCCACCTGGACCGCCTCGAGGCGGCGCGCAGCGAGGCACTCGCGCCCGCCACGCCTCCCGCACCCGACGCCGCGCGCCCGCGCGGCGGCCCCGCCGCGCACGACGAGGGCCCCCCGTCGGCGGACCGGACGCCCGAAGTCAGGGTCGGCGCCGGAGACGACCCGGCCTGGCCCGAGCCGCCCGACGAGGCATACGCCGACCCGTACGCCGAGGAGACGTGCCCCGAGGATCCGTACGCCGAGGACCCGTACGAGGCCCCCGAACCCGCCCCCCCGGGTCCG
Organism: Streptomyces sp. LZ34; assembly: GCF_053890475.1. NCBI lineage: Bacteria > Bacillati > Actinomycetota > Actinomycetes > Kitasatosporales > Streptomycetaceae > Streptomyces > Streptomyces sp. LZ34. The sequence continues at coordinate 4,889,583 of NZ_CM132680.1, read as the reverse complement.
GATCCGGACCCCCGCGCGGCGGAGCCGCCCATCGATGCTGCCGCTGCCGGGCCGGGCCGGGGCGGGGGAGAAGTCCGCCCCGACGACGACCTCTGGGCAGACTGGCCCGCCGAAACCGGCCCACACCCGGCCCCGGAGGACACCTCAGAGGAGGAGGCCACCGCGGCGCCCCGCGGCGGGCTGCCGCCCGAGGAGGCGCGGCTGGTCGCCTCCTGGGACCGGGACCTGGACGCGCTCGCGGGCGAGCTGCGGCGCGCCCGCGCCACCGTGCGGGACGTGCCGATGCCGTACACGCTCAGCGCCTCGCAGCTGCTGCGCCTCGCCGCCGACCCCGACGGCTTCGCGCGGGAGCTGGCCCGCCCCATGCCGCACCCGCCGCGCCCCGCCGCGCGCCGCGGCACCCGCTTCCACGCGTGGGTGGAGTCGCGCTTCGAGGCGCTGCCGCTCCCGTTGCTCGGCCCGGACGAGCTGCCGGGCGGCGAGGACGACGAGCCGGAGATCGCGGACGAGCGGGATCTCGCCGAGCTCAAGGAGGCGTTCGCGCGCACCCCGTACGCGCATCGCACCCCCTACCGCGTCGAGGCGCCGTTCCAGCTGGCGCTGGCGGGCCGGACGATCCGGGGCCGGATCGACGCGGTGTACCGGGAGCCGCGGGCCGCGGGGGCCGGGCCGGGGGTGCGGTACGAGATCGTCGACTGGAAGACCGGCCGGTCGCAGGACGCCGACCCGCTCCAGCTGGCGGTGTACCGGCTGGCTTGGGCGGAACAGCAGGGCCTGCCCCTGTCGGCGGTTTCCGCGGCGTTCTTCTATGTGCGCAGCGGCGAGATCGTCCGCCCGGCCGCCCTGCCGGGCCGGCCGGAGCTGGAGCGCATCCTGCTCGGCGAGCCACAGGAGGAGCACGAGCCCACCCGGCCCCACGAGCCCCACGACGAGCCCCACGACGAACACGTGACGGAGAACACATAGCGGCTGCGGCCGCGCGCGGACCCCGGCCGTGGCACCCCTCCGGGCCGGATAGGCTCAAGTGCATGAGTAATACCCCGGACACGGACATCGCCGTCCGCGCCTACGTGGACGGTCATCGGGCCGCGTTCCTCGACGACCTCGCCGAGTGGCTGCGCATCCCGTCCGTGTCGGCCGACCCCGCCCGCGCCGGTGACGTCCGGCACAGCGCGGAGTGGCTGGCGGCGAGCCTGACCGCCACGGGCTTTCCGGTGGTCGAGATATGGCCGACGGCCGGGGCGCCGGCCGTCTTCGCCGAGTGGCCGTCCGGGGACCCGGACGCCCCGACCGTGCTGGTCTACGGGCACCATGACGTCCAGCCCGCCGCCCGCGAGGACGGCTGGCACACCGAGCCCTTCGAGCCGACGGTCAAGGACAGCAGGCTCTACGCGCGCGGTGCGGCCGACGACAAGGGACAGGTCTTCTTCCACACCCTGGGCGTACGGGCCCACCTCGCGGCGACCGGCCGTACCGCCCCCGCGGTCAACCTCAAGATGATCGTCGAGGGCGAGGAGGAGTCCGGCTCGCCGCACTTCGCCGAGCTGATCCGGGCGCACGCCGACCGGCTCGCCTGTGACACGGCGATCGTCTCCGACACCGGGATGTGGTCCGAGGACACCCCGACCGTCTGCACCGGCATGCGCGGGCTCGCGGACTGCCAGATCGATCTCTACGGTCCTGACCAGGACATCCACTCCGGCTCCTTCGGCGGCGCGGTCCCGAACCCGGCGGCCGAGGCCGCCCGGCTGGCCGCCGCCCTGCATGACGCGGACCGCCGCGTGGCGATCCCCGGCTTCTACGACGGGGTCGTGGAGCTGACTGACCGCGAGCGCGAGCTGTTCGCCGAGCTGCCCTTCGACGAGGGCGCCTGGCTGCGCTCCGCGCATTCGCACGCCACCCTCGGCGAGGCGGGCCACACCACCCTGGAGCGGATCTGGGCCCGTCCGACCGCGGAGGTCAACGGGATCGGCGGGGGCTACCAGGGGCCGGGCGGCAAGACGATCGTGCCGTCGTACGCCCAGCTGAAGCTGTCCTTCCGGCTGGTGGCGGGCCAGGACGCGGACAAGCTCGAGCCGGCGGTGCGGGAGTGGGTCGCGGCCCGGCTCCCGGCCGGTATCCGCCATGACATCAGCTTCGGGAACGCGACCCGCCCCTGTCTGACCCCCCTCGACCACCCCGCGCTCCAGTCGCTGGCGCGGGCCATGGGGCGGGCCTTCGGCACGAAGATCCGCTTCACCCGGGAGGGCGGCTCGGGCCCGGCCGCCGATCTGCAGGACGTGCTCGGCGCGCCGGTGCTCTTCCTGGGCATCTCGGTGCCCTCCGACGGCTGGCACGCGCCGAACGAGAAGGTCGAGCTCGACCTGCTCCTGAAGGGCGCCGAGACGGCCGCCTACCTATGGGGTGAACTCGCGGAAAACCGACCCGTATAGCGCGCATGTACGTAAAGCACCCGTTTCTCAGGGGGAGTTGGAAGCAGCCGTGAGCACCTGGACCGATCGCACCGTCGCCCAACCGATCACGCTCAGCGGCGCGAGCGGCATCGACCGTGCCGCGCACCACCGCCTGGACGAGGCGTGGCTGGCCGCGGCGTGGAGCCACCCGACGACGCGGGTCTTCGTGGTCTCCGGCGGCCAGGCGCTGGTCGACGACGCGCCGGACGGGCGCACCGAACTCGTCATGACCCCGTCCTTCGAGGCCCCGCCCACCGAGAACCACCGCTACTTCCTGGGCACCGACGAGGACGGGGTGCGCTACTTCGCGCTGCAGAAGGACGCGCTGCCGGGCCGGATGGACCAGTCGGCGCGCCCCGCAGGGCTGCGGGAGGCGGGCGCGCTGCTGTCGGCGCGGGACGCCGGGCTGCTGGTGCACGCGGTGGCGCTGGAGAACTGGCAGCGGCTGCACCGCTTCTGCTCACGCTGCGGCGAGCGCACGGTGATCGCGGCGGCGGGGCACATCCGCCGCTGCCCGGCCTGCGGGGCCGAGCACTACCCGCGGACCGACCCGGCCGTGATCATGCTGGTGACCGACGATCAGGACCGGGCGCTGCTGGGCCGCCAGATGCACTGGCCCGAGGGGCGTTTCTCGACGCTCGCGGGCTTTGTCGAGCCGGGCGAGTCGATCGAGCAGGCCGTGGTCCGCGAGGTGGCGGAGGAGGCGGGCGTCACGGTCGGCGAGGTCGAGTATGTGGCCAGCCAGCCGTGGCCGTTCCCCTCCAGCCTGATGCTGGGCTTCATGGCGCGCGCGACCTCCTCCCGGATCCAGGTGGACGGGGAGGAGATCCACGAGGCGCGCTGGTTCTCGCGGGACGACCTGCGGGCCGCGTTCAAGTCCGGGGAGGTGCTTCCTCCCTCGGGGATCTCGATCGCGGCCCGTCTGATTGAGCTCTGGTACGGGGAGCCGTTGCCCCGGGCCTGAGTCCAGGGGCGGCCCGGGGCCCGTATGGGGGCTGGGCCCCGGTGAGGGCTGCGTCCTGGTGGGGGCTCAGGCCCCGACCTTCGCCTTGACCTGGGCGAGGGAGGGGTTGGTGAGGGTCGAACCGTCAGCGAAGAGCACGGTCGGCACGGTCTGGTTACCGCCGTTCGCCTTCTCGACGAAGGCTGCCGACTCCGGGTCCTGCTCGATGTTGACCTCGGTGTACGCGATTCCCTCGCGGTCCATCTGGCTCTTCAGCCGGCGGCAGTAGCCGCACCAGGTGGTGCTGTACATCGTCACAGTGCCGGACATCGGTCTTACTCTCCTTGAGGCTCGGCGAGATGGCAGTGGTGGAACGTCCGGCCGGCCCGCGACATTCCCTCGCCGCCGTGCGACGGAGCACACCCCGTCCGACAAGCGGATGAGATGACGGGACGGGCACGGCTGTGGACAACCGTCCCGGCGGTCTCAGCGGACCTGGCAGCATGGCGGGGTGACAGCAGCAACGCCCTCCCCTCTCTTCCCGCGGGTCTCCACGTCGGCCGAGTACGCGGCGGTTCCGCGCGACGCCGACGCGGTGCTCGAAGGGCTCGACCCGGAGCAGCGCGAGGTGGCCGCGGCCCTGCACGGCCCGGTGTGTGTGCTGGCCGGCGCCGGGACCGGCAAGACCCGTGCCATCACCCACCGGATCGCCTATGGGGTGCGCGCGGGCGTCTTCCAGCCCGCGAGTGTGCTCGCCGTCACCTTCACCAACCGCGCGGCGGGGGAGATGCGCGGGCGGCTGCGGCAGCTGGGCGCGGGCGGGGTGCAGGCGCGCACCTTCCACTCGGCCGCGCTGCGCCAGCTTCAGTACTTCTGGCCCAAGGCGGTGGGCGGCGAGGTGCCGCGCCTGGCCGAGCGCAAGGTGCAGCTGGTCGCGGAGGCCGCGGCGCGCTGCCGGGTTCGGCTGGACCGCAATGAGCTGCGGGATGTGACGGGGGAGATCGAGTGGTCGAAGGTCACCCAGACCGTGCCCGAGGACTATCCGGCCGTGGCCGCCAAGTCCGGCCGGGAGGCCCCGCGCGACGCCGCCGAGATCGCCCGGATCTACGCCATGTACGAGCAGCTCAAGCGCGACCGCGGCGTGATCGACTTCGAGGATGTGCTGCTGCTGACGGTCGGGGTGCTCGAGGAGCGGCATGACATCGCCGACCAGGTGCGTCGGCAGTACCAGCACTTCGTGGTCGACGAGTACCAGGACGTCAGCCCGCTCCAGCAGCGGCTGCTCGAGCTGTGGCTCGGCGACCGGGAGAGCCTGTGCGTGGTCGGTGACGCCAGCCAGACCATTTACTCCTTCACCGGTGCCACCCCCGACCACCTGTTGAACTTCCGCACCCGGCACCCGGGTGCGACGGTCGTCAAGCTGGTGCGCGACTACCGCTCCACCCCCCAGGTCGTCCACCTGGCCAACGGGGTGCTGGCCCAGGCCCGGGGCCGGGCGGCCGAGCATCGTCTGGAGCTGGTCTCGCAGCGCGAGCCGGGGCCCGACCCGGTCTATACGGCATACGCGGACGAGCCGGCCGAGGCCGAGGGGGTGGCCCGCCGGATCCGCGAGCTGATCACCCCTGTGGAGCAGGGCGGCGGCGGGGTCCCGGCGAGCGAGGTCGCGATCCTCTACCGGGTCAACGCACAGTCGGAGGTCTACGAGCAGGCGCTGGCCGATGCCCAGGTGCCCTACCAGCTGCGCGGCGCCGAGCGGTTCTTTGAGCGCCCCGAGGTCCGCGAGGCCGGGCTGCTGCTGCGCGGCGCGGCCCGCGCGGGAAACGCCGACCCCGCGCTGACGGATGCGGATGTCCCCTCCCAGGTGCGGGCCGTGCTCGGCACCCGCGGCTGGACGCCGGAGCCCCCGGCAGGGTCGGGCGCGGTGCGGGACCGCTGGGAGTCCCTGGCGGCGTTGGTGCGGCTCGCCGAGCAGTTCTGCGCGAGCCACCTGGCGGCGGGCCGGCAGGTCACCCTGGCCGACCTGGTGGCGGAGCTCGACGAGCGGGCGGCGGCCCAGCACGCCCCGACCGTCGAAGGTGTGACGCTCGCCTCACTGCACGCCGCCAAGGGCCTGGAGTGGGACGCGGTCTTCCTGGTCGGGCTCACCGAGGGCATGGTGCCCATCACCTATGCCAAGACCGACCCACAGGTGGAGGAGGAGCGCCGACTGCTCTATGTGGGGGTCACCCGCGCCCGCCGCCATCTGACCCTCTCCTGGGCTCTCTCGCGCTCTCCCGGAGGCCGTGCGAACCGCCGCCCCAGCCGTTTTCTGAACGGGCTGCGTCCGGGCTCCGCGGCCGCCGCCCCCCGCACGCCGGGCGGGGGCGGCGGCATCGAGCGTGGCGGCGGAGCAATCGCCCCGGTCCGCAAGCGGCGCGGGCCGGTCCACTGCCGGGTGTGCGGCAGGACGCTGACGGACGCGGGCGAGATGAAGCTGAGGCGCTGTGAGGACTGCCCGTCGGAGCTGGACGAGGCGCTGTACGAGCGGCTGCGGGAGTGGCGGGCCGAGCAGGCCGGGCAGCTGGGCCAGCCCGCCTACTGCGTCTTCACCGACAAGACGCTGCTGGCGATCGCCGAGGCCGTGCCGGGAACCGAAGCGGAGCTGACGGGCATCCCTGGAGTGGGGAGGCGGAAGCTCGACAAGTTCGGCGCCGACGTCCTCGCGCTCTGCTCCGGGCGGGAACTCACCCGGGCGGAGGGTGTCGACGGGACCGGTGGAAGCGGTTCCGAAGATGCCGCGCAAAACTCGACGGAAAAATAGTTTGCGCGCGCGGAGCGCATACCCATAGCCTTCCGAACACGGAGTCAGCGGCCCTTCCGGGATCCGAGGAATCCGTGTTCTACTGAACAAGCCGGACCGGTTTCGAGCGGTCCCTGAGACGCCGAGAGGAGGCGAGCCCAATGATCAGCTTCATGAACACCATCAAAATGACCGATCGTTCGGTCCTCGCCACCTGCCTGCTCGGCTTCGAGCTGCCTGGCACCGGTGTGTCCGCCGGCGCCAATGAGGCGCGTCTCAGCGAGCGACCGATGCAGGCACCTGCGGTAGCAGCAACCGCGCGGGCAATCGCCTATGCGTTTGCGGCCAATGGTGCCGGATCCCGGACGACGCAGCAGCACCACGAGAAGTGGGCCCTCCGCGGGCTCGGACCCTGGAGTTATCCAGCCTGATCCACGATCAGGTCGGCACCTTCCAGGGCCGCGGAACCCACACCGGGATCCGCGGCCCTTTTGATTTGTCAGCGCCCGGCCACCAGCCGGACCGAAAAGACGAGGAACTGACGACCGTGCAACTCAAGGCACACACGCCGTCCGTAGCAACCGACCTGATCCCCCCGCCTGACCCCTCGGAGGACCCCTTGACGCCGCTCACCGCCCTCACCGAGTTGGATGAGGCCATCGAGAACCTCGGTGTCGCCGTCGCGTGCCGCTCCTACGACCCGGAGGTCTTCTTCGCCGAGTCGCCGGCCGACGTCGAGTACGCCAAGTCGCTCTGCCAGACCTGTCCGCTGCGGGAGGCCTGCCTCGCCGGGGCCAAGGACCGCCGTGAGCCCTGGGGCGTGTGGGGTGGCGAGCTCTTCGTCCAGGGCGTCGTCGTCGCCCGGAAGCGGCCGCGTGGTCGCCCGCGCAAGAACCCGGTCGTGGCATGAACACCACCGGAACGATCGATCGCCCAGCGACGCACGACCCGATGAAACAGGTCCCGACGATGACCCCGTCCGTCTCCGACACCCCAGCCCGTGACACCTCAGGTGCGACCGAGTCGCGCCAGAACAGGACCCGTGAAATGCAACTCATCCCAGAAGCCCTGGCCCGTGCGCATATGCAGGAACGACTGCAAGAGGCCGAGTCTCAACGCAGCGCCATCCGGCTGGCCGCCGCCCGGCGGATGCAGCGCCGCGCGGAGCGGGCCTCGCTCCGCGCCCGCCGCGCTCTGGCCATGGCCGTCATGCAGTAGGCGGCAACAGGGCAGTAAGCGGCAACGCAAGCAGCAACACAAGCAGCAACAGTGGGGGACAGCCGCAACAACAGGGGGACGCCGGGGGCCGGTCCGATCGGACCGGCCCCTTCGGCTGCCCGCTCACTCATCCAGCTCGGCGAAGCCGGGCACCCAGTCCTCGAGCTCGCTCCGCAGCCGCACGTCCGCGCCCAGCTGGCACAGCACCCCTATCGTGCTCAGGCAGACCCGGTGTATCAGCAGATAGGCGGGGGGCAGATTGAGCTGGTTGCCCAGTTCGTAGACCGGCGAGCGGCGATCCGCCACCCGCGCCGCCTGGCGGCGCAGCCACTGCCGGTCGAAGGTGAACTGGTCCACCTGGGCCGGCTCCAGCATCGGCAGCAGGAAGTCCAGCAGCGCGTCCGGGTCGAGCTCGATGGTCGGCTTGACGAACCCCTCGCCGCGCATCAGCTCGTAGACCCCCTGGGCGTCGCCGTCCAGCGCCATCCGCAGCGCGATGCCGATCGGCTCGGGAAGCCCCTCCGGGAGCCGGTCCATCGAGCCGAAGTCCAAGACCCCCAGCTTCCACTTCTCCGGCGGTCCCTCCGGGGCGTCACCGGTCAGCAGCCGGAAGTTGCCCGGGTGCGGGTCGGCGTGGAGCAGCCCGGTGCGGGAGGCGCCCGAGAACAGGAAGCGCGCGAGCAGCTGTCCGGCCCGGTCCCGCTCCTCGGGCGCGCCGTCGGCTATCACCTCGGAGAGCGGTGTCCCCTCCATCCATTCGGTGATCAGCACCTGATCGCTCTGGTGCACCACCTGCGGGACCACCACATCTGGATCGTCGGCGTACTCCTCCGCATGGATGCGCTGGGCCTCGGCCTCCAGTTCGTAGTCCAGCTCCTCCGACACCCGGTCGCGCAGCTCGGCGATGAGCGGTTTGATGTCCAGGCCCGGCACCAGCGGCCCCAATACTCGGGCAAACCGGCTCAATTGGTTCAGGTCGGAGAGTAGTGCCGCGCCCGCGCCCGGGTACTGCACCTTGACCGCGACCGTGCGCCCGTCGTGCCACACCGCCCGGTGCACCTGCCCGATCGAGGCGGCCGCCGCGGGCTTGTCGTCGAACTCGGCGAACAGCTCGCGCCACTCCGACCCCAGCCGCTGCTCCAGCGCCGTGTGCACCGTGCGGGTGGGCATGGGCGGCGCCGCTTCCTGGAGCTTGGTCAGCGCCGCCCGGTAAGGCCTGGCGATCTCCTCCGGCAGCGCCGACTCAAAGACCGACATCGCCTGGCCGAGCTTCATCGCGCCGCCCTTGAGCTCCCCGAGCACCTTGAACATCTGCTCGGCCGTGCGCTGTTGCACTTCGCGCGCGACGATCTCCGCCGGTCGTCCCCCTATCCGCTTTCCGAGCCCCCAGGTGGCGCGCCCGGCGAATCCCAAGGGCAGCGTCGCCAGTTTGGCGGTACGGGTGATCGCCTTGCGCGGCAGATCGGACATGCGCCCCTCCAACTACAGCTGAGCCATTCCCGGGGTGGCCCCCGGACCCCCGTCGCCCACTTGGCGGACGTCGGTCACCCGGACATTGTCGCGTGCGGTGCTTCGACAACCGAGGCATATACCGCATCAGTCCGTCCGACCGCACCACAGCGGCACTCCGCATGCGGCTCGATCCGCCGCGTGTCCCAGGTGAGAGTCGGCAGCGCCGCCTCCAGCCGGGCTCCGGCGCTGGCCGGCAGCCGCCCGTCCAAAAACCCCAGCGCATGCACGGCAGTGACCCCTGCGACCACCGTGGCCAAGGCGGTGTCGCAGGCCCACGAGGGCCTGCGGCGGCCGGACCGCCACTGCGCGAGCATCCTCGGCCAGGTCGGCTCCCGCTCGGTGCGCCCCACGGCAGCGCACCCGGCGCAGGGCGTGATCCCCGGCAGCACCAGCGGCCCCACCACCCCCGTCGCCTCCAGGACTCCCGCATACAGATGAGGCGTCCCCGACGCCAGCAGCGGCTCGGCCTCCGCCGGATCCGGTGCGTAGGCCGCGAGCCCGTCGCGCGGGGCGATCACCACAAGGGTCAGCCCCGGCTCGCCGGAGCCCGCCGGTCCCGGCGCCGGTCCCGCCGGCCGGCGCGGCCGCGGTCCCGGCGCCGTCTGCCGGACCAGGCCGCGCGCGGCCGCGTCCCGCCGCTCCCCGATCCGCTCGGCCGGCAGCCCGCCGGGCGTCACATCCCACGGCTCGACACAGCCGCCGTCCACCACATCGACCTGCCCGACCCCTGAGGCCGACAGCAGCGCCGCCACGGCCGCTCCGACCCGGCCCGCGCCCCTCACTTGCACGCGCATCGCGGCCCGCGCCGCCAGCAGCCGCGCCGCGGCCCCCGGCTCGGGACACAGCACCGACAGCGCCGCCAGATCGGGCCGCAGCCGGTCGAGCGCCGCGCCATGGCGCCAGGCCGCGGCCGCCCGCTCACCGCCCTCCACCGGATCGTCGAGCAGCCCCGCCGCCGTCAGCCGCTCCACCAGCGCGTCGGCCTGCCCCTCCGGCAATCCCAACGCCCTGGCCTCCTGCCGGAGCAGCGGCAGCCCGCGCGTCCCGTCCAGCAGCTCCAGAAAGCTGCCCGTCGCCGTGTCCACCGGCCCCAGCACCACCGCATGGGCCCGGGCCACCCCGAACTGCACGGTGTCCCGGCTCCGCCAGCCGCGCCGCAGCGCGGGCTTGAGCATCGGATGCATCGCCGCCCCCGTCGTCGCCGCCCCCGTCCTTGTCATCGCCGTCCTCGTCATTGCCGCCCCCGTCATGGATCCCCCTCGTCGCCGCCGAACTGACCCCAGCATGCGCGGACCTGCCGCGCCGCCGCCGAAAGTTATCCACAGCCGCAGGCGATAGTCGTACAAGCGGTGACCACCGTGGAGTGGTTCGCCCCGCAACCCGGTGCGCGGCGGGACTTCCCCGGCTGCCAGCGGGTAACGTCAAGGGGTGTCTGCCGACCGTTCCCCCCGCTTCGCCGGGGAGACCCCATCGCACAGCGCCGCCAGAACCTCACGCAGCGCCCAGGGCCCGCAGAGCCGGGGCCCGGGCGCGGTCGAGGTCCGCCGGAGCACACGGCGGCGCAGAACGGTCTCGGCCTACCGCGAGGGGGACCGCACCGTCGTCCTGATCCCCGCCCGCATGTCCGAGGCGGAGGAGCAGCGCTGGGTGAGGGTCATGCTCGACAAGCTCGCCGCGCAGGAGAGCAAGCGGATGCTCGGCGACGCGGAGCTCGCGGCCCGCGCCGAGTGGCTGTCCGAGCAGTACCTGGGCGGGCGGGCCCGCCCCGCCAGCGTCCGCTGGGTCACCAACCAGAACACCCGCTGGGGGTCGTGCACCCCGTCCGAGGGCAGCATCCGCCTCTCGCACCGCCTACAGGGCATGCCGGAGTACGTGGTGGACTATGTCCTCGTCCACGAACTCGCCCATCTGCTGGTGCCCGGCCACGGCCAGCGCTTCTGGCGGCTGCTGGAGTCGTATCCGCGGACCGAGCGGGCGCGCGGGTACCTGGAGGGCGTGGTGGCCGCCGGAAGGCTGCCGCACCTCCCCGCGACCCCGCCGGAGTAGTCACCGGAACCACACCTCCCTCCCCGGCGTCGCTCCTTCTCAGCGGCAGCGGTTAGCCTGGCGCGCAATGCATTCTCCGCTATCGGGATGGGGGACGGTCGTTACGTATGGCCAGGGAATTCCAACGCGGCCACAAGGCCAAGCTCAGTGATCTGACGGCGGGGAGGGACCTGTACGTCGGCGTGCAGATCGCCGGGCCCGGTCTGACCTTCGACATCAGCTGCTTCGGCCTCGACGCGGACGAGCGGCTCTCCGACGACCGCTACTTCATCTTCTTCAACCAGCCCAAGTCTCCCGAGGAATCGATCCAGCAGCTCGGGCCGCAGGCCGGAGACGCCGAGTCGTTCCGCGTCACCCTCGACGGCATCCCGTCCCATATCCACAAGCTCGCCTTCACCGCCACCATCGACGGCGCGGGCCAGATGTCCCAGGTCGGCCCCGGCTACATCCGGGTCGTCGCGGGCGGCGAGGAAGTCGTCCGGTACTCCTTCACCGGGGCGGAGTTCAGCACCGAGCGCGCCGTGATGCTGGGCGACTTCTACCTCAAGGACGTGTGGCGGTTCGCCGCGGTCGGCCAGGGCTTCGACGGCGGCCTCGACGCGCTGCTCCAGAACTTCGGCGGCGAGGTCGCGGAGGAGGAGCCCGCCCCCGCCCCGGCCCAGGGCGCGACGCCCGGCTTCGCGCCGCCCGGCCAGGCCGCCCCCGCCCCGGGCTTCGCGCCCCCGGCGGGCGCGACTCCCGCCGCGCCGCCGCCGCAGCCCGCCCCGGACTTCGGCCCGCCGCAGCCCGCGCCGCAGGCCCCGCAGCCCGCGCCCGCGCAGGGCTTCGCGCCGCCGCCCGGCGGCACGCCCCCTCCGCCGGCCCCTGTCGCGCCGCAGGTGCACGCGGCGCCGACCATCGCCGCGCCGATCGCACCTCCCGGCCAGGTGCCGCCGCCCGGCCAGGTGCCGCCCCCGGGGCAGCCCGGCCAGTTCCCCGGCCAGCAGCCGCAGTTCGGCCAGACCCCGGGCCAGGCGCCCCCCGCCCCGGCCCCGTACGGTCAGCCGGGCCAGCCCGCCCCGTACCCCGGCGGCCAGCCGGGCCAGGCGCCGGCGAGCCCGTACGGTCAGCCCGGTCAGCCCGCCCCGTACCCTGGCGCCCAGCCGGGCCAGCCCGGTCCGTACGGCCAGCCGCAGGGCGCCGCCGCCCCCGGTGTCCAGGCCGCGCTCGCCAAGTACCGCGAGGCGCCCACCGGCCAGCGCTGGACGCCGCAGAACCCCCGGCTCATCCGGGCCGACCTGGGCGTCGGCGGCCAGCCGATCCTCGCCCGCCAGGGCTCGATGGTGCTCTACCAGGGCAAGGTCGACTTCAGCTACAAGGGCGCCGGTTTCCGCGGCCGGATCGTGGGCAACGCGACCGGCCAGGAGATGCAGCTGATGCGCTGCTCCGGCCAGGGCCAGGTCTTCCTCGCCGAGAACGCCGCCGAACTTCACCCGATCGAGCTACAGGGCGACGCGATCTGTGTGTCCGCCGAGAGCGTGCTCGCCTTCGACGAGGGGCTGCACCACGAGGTGCGCCGGATCGAGGGCCACGGGATCCCCGGCGGCGCGCTGTTCACCATGCAGTTCCAGGGCACCGGGACCGTCATCGTGAAGACCCTGGGCACGCCCGTCGTGCTGCCGGTCACCCCCACGACCTTCGCTGACGCCAACTCCATCGTCGCCTGGTCCGCCGCCTCACAGGTGATCATCTCCAGCCAGGTGCGGCTGCGCCGCAACGCCTACCCCGGTCACAGCGGGGAGACCGTGAACCTCCAGTTCCGCGGTGCGCCCGGCAACTTCATCGTCGTCCAGCCCTACGAGGTCTAAAGGGACCGCCATGGACCAGCAACTGATCTCCGGTTACGCCCCGGCCCCGGTCTCCGCCCGTATGGAGAACCACGGCAGCAGCATGCTCAAGGTCGCCATGCAGAGCGGCCAGGACCTCTTCGCCCGCACCGGCTCGATGGTCGCGTACGAGGGCTTCGTCCAGTACGAGCCCAACCCGCCCGCGGTGCGCCAGATGGCCTCCCAGTGGCTCACCGGCGAGGGCGCCCCGCTCATGAGGTGCAGCGGCGACGGCCTGCTCTACCTCGCCGACTACGGCGCGGACGTCGTATGCGTCAACCTCAACGGCGACTCGCTGTCGGTCAACGGGACCAATCTGCTCGCCTTCGACGCCCACCTCCAGTGGGGCGTCGAGCGGGTCAAGGGCATCGCCAAGTTCGCCGGGCAGGGCCTCTTCAACGTGGGCGTCTCCGGCACCGGCTGGGTCGCCCTGACCTCCCGGGGCACCCCCATCGTCGTCGACTGCGGCCGCGGCGAGGACGAGACCTATGTGGACCCGGACGCGCTCGTCGCCTGGTCCACCAACCTCAAGGTGAAGGGGAAGCGCAGTTTCAAGGCGTCGTCCCTGATCGGCCGAGGCAGCGGCGAGGCATACCAGCTCGGCTTCTCCGGGCAGGGCTTCGTCGTCGTCCAGCCCAGCGAGGACAGCACTGACCGGCTCCGGGCGCGGGGCTGAGGGGAAGCGAAGACATCATGCAGAGCCCGCTTTTCGGCTTCACCGAGACCCAGACCCAGGACCGCTACGCGCTCCAGAACCCGCAGCTGCTGCGGGTCGCCCTCGAGGGCCACCAGGACGTGCTGGCCCGCAAGGGCACCATGGTCGCCTACCAGGGGCTGATCGAGTTCGACGGCGAGTACCAGACGCAGGGGCAGCAGCGCGCCCGGGCCCGTACCGGGGAGGCGCTGGACCTGATGCGCTGCTCCGGCCAGGGCACGGTCTACCTGGCCAACCTCGCCCAGCACGTGCACGTCGTGGACGTGGACCACGAGGGGCTGACCGTCGACAGCGCCTATGTGCTCGCGCTCGACTCCACCCTGCACTGGGAGTCCATCGCGGTGGACAGCCAGTACGGCATCTCCGGCTCGGGGAAGTACAACCTCAACATCTCCGGCCAGGGCAAGGTGGCCCTGATGACCTCGGGCCAGCCACTCATGCTTCAGATCACCCCCGACAAGTACGTCAACGTGGACGCGGACGCCATCGTCGCCTGGTCCACCTCGCTGCGGGTCCAGATGCAGGCGCAGACGCACTCCAGCGGAGTGTGGCGGCGCCGCGGCAACACGGGGGAGGGCTGGGAGCTCAGCTTCCTCGGCCAGGGCTATGCGCTGGTGCAGCCCAGCGAGCTGCTGCCGCCGCAGAACGCGGTGATCGGCGGTGGGGCGGCCGCTCAGTTCGGCATGGGCCAGCAGGGCGCCCGCGGGCAGAACCAGGGCAACATCTTCAGCAACTGACGGCAGCTGACGCCCCGGGTACGGCGGGCCGCTGTACCCGGGCCGCCGTACCCGCGCGCCTCCCTCACATCAGCGCGCGGGTACGGGTCAGCAGGCGGCGCACCGACTCGTCGGCCACGCCCGCCACCTCGTCATAGCCGAACCAGCGCAGGTCCAGCGACTCCTCGCTGATCGCCGCCACCGCGGCCCGCGGGGCCAGCGCCGCGTACTGCACATCCAGGTGCCAGGCGCACGGCGTCAGATGGCGGTCGAGATTCACCGGGCCGGCCGGCAGCAGCGTCAGCCCCTCGATGCCCGACTCCTCGGTGGCCTCGCGCAGCGCCGCGTCCGCCAAGCTGGCGTCCTCGGGCTCGCAGTGGCCGCCCATCTGGAGCCACATCTTCAGCTTGCGGTGGAGCGTCAGCAGGACGCGCCCCCGGGACGGGTCGATCACCAGCGCGCTGGCGGTGATGTGCCCGTCCTGGCACGCCTTCCACATCCCGTCCGGATACGCGGCCAGGTGGTCGCCGTAGTCCAGCCGCAGGCGCTCCTGCGCGTCGTCCGGCGCGGGCCAGTCGCGCAGCACCCGTGCCGCGTCTTCGTACAGGCTCACCGGCCGCTGTCGCCCTTCCCGCCGGTGCCGCCGTCTTCCCCGCCGTCCTTGCCGTTGTTTCCGTCTGCGCCGTCCTTGGCGTCCTTGCTGTCCTTCTCGCCCCCCGCGGCCTCGCCGAGCATCTTGTCCAGCTCGGAGAAGTCCAGCTGCTCGCGGTGGACGAAGCCGTCCGGGTCGTCCAGGTCCTCGGCCGTCGGCAGCATGTCGGGGTGGGCCCACAGCCCGTCGCGCCCGTCCAGGCCGCGGGCGTCGGTCAGCGAGGCCCACAGCCGCGAGGCGTCGCGCAGGCGCCGCGGCCGCAGCTCCAGGCCGATCAGCGTGGCGAAGGTCTGCTCGGCGGGGCCGCCGCTCGCCCGGCGGCGGCGCAGCGTCTCACGCAGGGCGTCGGCCGACGGCAGATGGGGCGCCGCGGCGGCGTG
Source organism: Streptomyces sp. LZ34 (assembly GCF_053890475.1). Lineage (NCBI taxonomy): Bacteria > Bacillati > Actinomycetota > Actinomycetes > Kitasatosporales > Streptomycetaceae > Streptomyces > Streptomyces sp. LZ34. The sequence continues at coordinate 4,874,304 of NZ_CM132680.1, read as the reverse complement.
CACCACCGCGTCCACCCAGCCCTCGACGAGCGCCAGAGCGGTCTCCAGGCGCGCCAGGGCGGCCTTCTGGGCCGGGGTGTCCTCCGGCTGGAACATGCCCTGCTGCAGGGCCTCCTGCAACTGCTCGGGGTGGGTCGGGTCGAGCTGGCCGACCGCGTCCTCCAGCTTCGCGGTGTCGACCTTGATCCCCCGGGCATACCCCTCGACCGCGCCGAACAGATGCGAGCGCAGCCACGGCACATGCGAGAACAGCCGCTGGTGGGCGGCCTCGCGCAGCGCCAGGTACAGCCGGACCTCCTCCTCGGGGACGCCGAGCCCGGAGCCGAACGCCGCGATGTTGACCGGGAGCAGCGCGGCCTTGCCCGCGGGCCCCAGCGGCAGCCCGATGTCCGTGGAGCCGACGACCTCGCCGGCCAGCACGCCCACCGCCTGCCCGATCTGGGTGCCGAACATCGCACCGCCCATGGAGCGCATCATCCCGAGCAGCGGACCGGCCATGGCCTGCATCTCCTCGGGGAGCACATCGCCCATGGCCGCGCCGACCCGCTCGGCGACCGGGTCCACCAGGTCCTTCCACACCGGCAGGGTGGCCTCGACCCACTCGGCGCGGCTCCAGGCCACCGCGGTGCCCGCGCCCGAGGGCAGCGAGGTGACGCCGTCCAACCACAGGTCGGCGAGGCGCAGGGCCTCCTGGACCGCCGCGCGCTCGGTCGGGCCGACGCTCGCGTCCTTGGTGCCGTCCGCGGTGCCCTGCGCGACCGTCTGCCGCGCGATGTCCTTGGCCATGTCCCAGTTCACCGGGCCGCCCTCGTACGAGAGCATCTGGCCCAGCTGTTGGAAGGCCGCGCCCAGGTCGCCCGGGTTCAGCGACCCGAACATCGCGGCGAACGGGTTCTCCCCGCCGCCACCGCCCGCGCCGAAGCCGAACGGATTCGCGGGGCCCTGACTGCCGCCGTGGCCGCCCTTCTGCTTGCCGTCGTCGCCGTCCTCCGGCTCCTCCGGCGGGACGCCGAATCCGAATGGGGTGTCACTCACGGGTTCCCTCGGCTCGTAGGGCCGCCGGCCGGGCCGGCGGCGAATGCCCTTGCATCACCACCCAGCCTAGACACCTCGCCGGTTTGCGGGCTCAGTGCTTCGCTGATAGCGGGCCTGCGGCAGGATGGACGTCACCTGGTACGTATGCGTCAGTGCGCTGCGTACTGAAGACAACCGCTGGAGACGCCCGGTGAGTTCCCCAGACCGAGAAGTTCGCGCAGCGCGAAACGATCCGCCGCGCACCGCACGACGCCCTGTCGTCGCGGTCACCGGCGCCGCGTCGGGCGCCGGAGCCCTGCTCACGCAGCGGCTCGCCGAATCCGACGAGACCAAGCACGTCCTGGCCATCGACGAGCGCCGCGGCGACGTGACCGAGGCGCAGTGGCACGTCCTGGACGTGCGCGACCCGGCCATCGCCGACAAACTGCGGGGCGCCGACGTGGTCGTCCACCTCGCCGTCGACCTCGACCTGGGCACCGACCCGGCCGCCCGTACGGCCTACAACGTGCGCGGCACCCAGACCGTCCTGACCGCCGCCGCGGCCGCCGGGGTGCGCCGCGTGGTGCTGTGCACCTCCGCGATGGTCTACGGGGCGCTGCCCGACAACGACGTGCCGCTCGCCGAGGACGCGGAGCTGCGCGCCACGGCGGAGGCCACCGGCGTCGGGGACCTGCTGGAGATCGAGCGGCTCGCCCAGCGGGCGCCGAGGGCCCACCCCGGCCTGAACGTCACCGTCGTACGCCCCGCCATCCTGGTCGGCGGCACGGACACCGCGCTCACCCGCTACTTCGAGTCGCCGCGCCTCCTGGTGGTGGCCGGCTCCCGGCCCACCTGGCAGTTCTGCCATGTCGAGGACCTGGTCGGCGCGCTTGAGTACGCCGCCCTGGAGAAGGTCGAGGGCGAGCTGGCGGTCGGCTGCGACGGGTGGCTGGAGCAGGAGGAGGTCGAGGAGCTGTCCGGCATCCGGCGCATGGAGCTGCCCTCGGCGGTCGCCCTGGGCGCGGCCTCCCGGCTGCACCGGTTGGGCCTGACCCCGTCCCCGGCGGGCGACCTGGCGTACACCATGCACCCCTGGGCGGTCAGCGGCAGCAGGCTGCACGAGGCGGGCTGGCGGCCGCGCTGGACGAACGAGGAGGTCCTCGCCGAGCTGCTGGAGGAGGTCTCCGGTCGCCACACGGTCGCCGGGCGGCGGCTCGGCCGCAAGGACGCCACGACGCTGGGTGCCGCGGGCGCGACGGTGGCCCTGGTGGGCACCGCGGCGATCGTCCGCCGCGCCCGTAAGGCGCGCCGTAGGGCCTGAGCGGAAACGGTGTTCCGCGATCCGGCATTCCACGGAGTGAGCGCCGTGGGGCACGATGGGGCGCATGGGACGTACGTACGGCCATCCGGGCGAGCTCGCCGCCGCCGATCCGATCCGCCTGCTCGCGATCCGTGACACTCCTCTGTCCGTCGACGAGGTGTTCGGGGCGGTCGGCGACGCCGCCGCGGGGGGCACCGCGCTGTTCGTCGGCACGGTGCGCGACCACGACGGAGGCGCCGACGTGGGCGCCCTCGGCTACTCCGGCCACCCCACCGCCGAGGCGGAGCTGCGCCGGGTGGCCGAGAAGGTCGCGGCGGACTTCCCGGTGCGGGCGCTCGCCGCGGTGCACCGGGTCGGGGACCTCGTGGTCGGGGATCTGGCCGTGGTCGTGGCCGTGGCCTGCCCGCACCGCGCCGAGGCCTTCGCGGCCTGCCGCCGCCTGATCGACGACCTCAAGAGCGAGGTCCCCATCTGGAAGCACCAGACCTTCACGGACGGTACAGACGAATGGGTGGGCGCGTAGGGCCTCGTATGTGCGTAGCACCTTGGGTGTGCGTAGCGCACGGCGAGTGGGGCAGGGGAGGGGAGATGTACCGCTGACGGGTTACTCCGATTGCGTAACCCGCACCCTGCCCTGAGCGTTGAGCTGGCGGAGGATTAATCTGCTCATCTGTCAGTCGCGGTTGTGCTCAGGGGATGGGAGGCCGCCGTGGGTGTGCTTCTTTGGTTGCTCATTCCGGTTCTCGCCGCGTTGGCCGCCGTGCTCTATACCGCCTGGGCCTCGCGCACTCGCAAGACCGGGGATGTCGCCGAGCTCGCCGGGTACGCGCGGTTCCGTGAGGCGATGGAGCGCGCACATTCCGATTCGGATGCCGCCTAGTCGTCGTCGGCCCGTACGGACGGCCCGGGCGGTGGACTGACAGGCGTGTCCCGTACTGTCGTTCCATGCCACGCCGCACTGCGACGATGCTCGCTTCCCTTCTGATGCTGATCGCGCTGCTGTGCGCCGGGGCGCTGATCTCGGTGCCGTACGCGGAGATGTCGCCGGGCCCGACCTACAACACCCTGGGCTCCCACAAGGGCGAGTGCGTGCTGCAGATCTCCGGTCAGAAGGGCTGTGCGACCACCGGCGGGCACCTGAACATGACGACGGTGCGGGTCACCGGCTCCGAGTACAAGATGAACCTCATCGAGGCCGTCTACGGCTGGCTGGCCCACGACGACGTGGTGGTGCCGCACAGCACCCTCTATCCGGACGACAAGACCCCGGACGAGGTGAGCCAGGAGAACGCCGAGGAGTTCACCCAGTCCCAGGAGAGCGCCAAGGTGGCGGCGCTCAGGCAGCTGGGCAAGAAGGTCACGTCCCACGTCATCGTGGGCGTCGTGCAGCGGGACAAGCCGGCCCAGGGCCGGCTGCACGCGGGCGATGTGATCAAGGAGGTGGACGGTTCGGCGGTGCGGGGCCCGGAGGACGTCGCCAAGCTGATCACCAAGCACAAGCCCGGCGAGAAGGTCACCTTCTCGATCGTCCCGGCCAAGGACGCGGCCGCGGCGGAGAAGAAGAACCAGGAGGCCAAGGCCCGGAAGTCGGTCACCGTCACCACCGAGAAGGCGGAGGACGGCCGGGCGATCGTCGGCATCCAGGCCGGGGTCGACTACACCTTCCCGCTGAAGATCGACATCAAGCTGGCCGACGTGGGCGGGCCGAGCGCCGGGCTGATGTTCGCGCTGGGGATCGTTGACAAGCTGTCGGCGGGTGACCTGACCGGCGGGAAGTTCATCGCCGGCACGGGCACCATCGACGACAAGGGGACCGTCGGCCCGATCGGCGGGATCCAGATGAAGACCATCGGGGCGCGGAAGGCGGGCGCGGAGTACTTCCTCACGCCCCAGGAGAACTGCGCGGCGGCCGCCGCGGACAAGCCCGACGGCCTCACGCTGGTGAAGGTGCACACCATCGACGGGGCGATGAAGGCCCTGAAGCAGATCCGCGCGGGGAACACCGCCGCACTGCCCAAGTGCACCAAGAGCTGAGCGGCGGCTCCCGCGTACGTCCGCCGAGCGGCGGCCGCGGGGGTCGCCCCGCGGCCGTCACTCGGCGGACGCAGCCGTCACTCGGCGAAGGTGGCCGACAGCGCCTCGGCCAGCCCCGGCACCAGGTCGGCGCCGGTGAGCACCTCGGTGGGCGAGTCCTTCTCGCGCAGCCGCAGCGCCGCCTCGCGCGCCCCGTCCCGCAGGACCGCGACCGTCATCCGGACCTCCTGGCGCTCCGGGTGTTTCGCCACCCACGCGGCGAGCTGCTCCTCCTCCAGGTCCTTGGGCACGGAGTCCTCGGCGGACGGTGGCAGCATCAGCCGCTCGACGGTCAGCGCGCAGCCGGCCACCGCGTCGGGCCAGGCGATGGTGGCCAGGAACTCGTCCAGGAGGGCATTGGCGGGCAGCTCGTCCTGCTCGATGGGGGTGAGTGAGGCGGCGGGGGTGCCTTCGGGGTCCTCGTCGAGCCCGAGCTGGGCGGCGAGGCCAGGCTCCTGGGCGCGCAGCCGCGCGGTGTCCACGAGGGCGAAGAGGCGGGCCGGGCGGTCCCAGCCGAGCCCGGCGGCGTACTCGTCGATTTCGAGGACGGCACGGGTCAGCGGATTGGCGGCCAGCGGCCCGGAGGCGGGGGGAACGTTCGACATGGGTCATATCGTGCCCTGATCGGACCCGGAAACGGGAACTGAGTAAAGCCTGAGTAAGTTGCTCCAGTGGGTCCTACTGCCCGGACCCGCTCAGTCGACAGCGAACTTCGAGGTGCGCACCTTGGCTTTCCAGATGCCGGACCGCGGCGGAGGCCCGACAGGGCCGCGGATCAGAGTCGGCCGACCGTCCCGGCGAGTCCGGACCCTGCTCATGACCCTGGGTGTGCTGGCCGTGCTGGCCATGCTCTTCGTCATGTTCGCGGGGTACTGGACCGACTGGCTGTGGTACCGCTCGGTCCATTATTCCTCGGTCTTCACCACCACCCTGTGGACCAAGATCGGGCTGTTCTTCGTCTTCGGCCTGCTGATGGCCCTGGCCGTCGGGATCAACATCTGGCTCGCGCACCGGCTGCGGCCGCCGCTGAGCGCGATGTCGCTGGAGCAGCAGAGCCTGGACCGGTACCGCATGGGCATCGCCCCCTACAAGAAGTGGGTGCTGCTGGCGGTCACCGTGGTGGTCGGGCTGATCGCGGGCGCGTCCGCGTCCGGTCAGTGGCGGACCTGGCTGTTGTGGGTCAACGGTGTGCCGTTCCACGTCAAGGATCCGCAGTTCCACAAGGACGTGTCGTTCTACGCGTTCGATCTGCCCTGGTACCGCTTCCTGCTGAGCTTCGGCTTCGCGGCGACGGTGCTCTCGCTGGTCGCCGCCGCGCTGGTGCACTACCTCTACGGGGGGCTGCGCGTCACCAGCCCGGGCGCCCGCGCGACCGGCGCGGCCACCGGCCATCTGTCGGTACTGCTGGGCGTCTTCGTCGCCCTCAAGGCCGTGGCGTACTGGCTCGACCGGTACGGGCTGGCGGTGAAGTCGAGCGACTTCAAGGCCGCGGACAACTGGACCGGTCTGCGCTATGTGGACGCCCATGCCTATCTGCCCGCGAAGACGATCCTCTTCTGCATCGCGGCGATCTGCGCCGTGCTGTTCTTCGCGACGCTGTGGCGCCGCACCTGGCAGCTGCCCGTCATCGGCTTCGGCCTGATGGTGCTGTCGGCGATCCTGATCGGCGGGCTCTACCCGGCGATCGTGCAGAAGTTCCAGGTCCAGCCCAACGAGCAGGCCAAGGAAGCGCCGTACATCGAGAAGAACATCGAGGCCACCCGCAAGGCGTACGGCCTCGACGACTCCGATGTGACGCCCTACACGGGCGAGGCGCCCAAGGGCGCGGACCGCAAGCAGTTGCGCGCCGACGCCGACAGCACGGCGAGCCTGCGGCTGCTCGACCCGAATGTGGTCTCCCCGACCTTCCAGCAGCTCCAGAAGGTCAAGGACTACTACAGCTTCCCCGCCACCCTGGACGTGGACCGCTACAAGGGCGATGACGGCAAGGAGCAGGACACCGTCATCGGTCTGCGCGAGCTGAACGTGAGCGGCATCCCCGAGCACAACTGGATCAACGACCACTTCAAGTACACCCACGGGTACGGGGCGGTCGCGGCCAAGGGCACCACGACGTCCACGACGCGCCGCGGCGCCCCGGACTTCACCGAGGAGGACCTGCCCGCCAAGGGCCAGCTCCCGGACTACGAGCAGCGGATCTACTACGGCGAGAAGACCACCCAGTACTCGATCGTCGGCGGTCCGCAGAAGGAGCTCGACCGCTCCACCGACAAGGGTGAGAAGACCTACCGGTACCAGGGCGACAGTGGCGTCAAGCTGTCCAACCCGATCACCCGCGCCGCGTACGCGCTCACCTTCAGCGAGCCCCAGATCCTGTACTCCGGGGCCATAGGGGACGGTTCGCGCATCCTGTACAACCGCACGCCCAAGGAGCGCGTCGAGGCGGTCGCCCCGTGGCTGACCATCGACGGCGACGCCTATCCGGCGGTGGTCGACGGCCGGATCAAGTGGATAATCGACGCCTACACGACGACGGACGGCTATCCGTACGCGTCCCGTACGACGTTGGGCGACACGACCGCCGACTCGCTCAACGACACCGACGGCGAGCGTTCGGTCGTCGCGCAGCAGAACAAGGTCAACTACATCCGGAACTCGGTCAAGGCGACCGTCGACGCGTACGACGGCAAGGTCACGCTGTACGAGTGGGACACCAAGGACCCGGTGCTGAAGACCTGGAAGAAGGCGTTTCCGGGCACGGTCAAGCCGAAGAGCGCGATCAGCGACAGCCTGATGGAGCATCTGCGCTACCCGCAGGACATGTTCAAGGTGCAGCGCGAGCTGCTCACCCGCTATCACGTCACCAACCCCGTGACGTTCTACAGCGGCAGTGAGGTGTGGCAGGTCCCGGACGACCCCACCAACAAGGGCAACTCCGTACCGCCGTACTACCTGAGCATGAAGATGCCGGATCAGAAGGAACAGACCTTCTCGCTGACGACGACGCTCACGCCCAAGGGCCGGGACAACCTCGGCGCGTTCGTGGCGGTTGACGCGGACTCGGAGAGCGGCAGCTACGGCAAGATCAGAATCCTCAAGCTGCCATCCGATACCGGTGTGGCAGGTCCACAGTTGGTGCAGGCCAACTTCAACTCCGATGACTTGATCGCCGGAAAGCTCAACATCCTCAAGAGAGGTGATTCGGAGATCGAGTACGGCAATCTGCTCACCGTTCCACTCGGGGGCGGCCTGCTGTACGTCGAGCCGGTCTATCTGCGCGGCGCCGGTACCGACCTTCCGCTGCTGCGGCAGGTGCTGGTCAGTTACGGGAACAAGACCGCCTTCGAGAGCTCGCTCAGCAAGGCACTGGACGTGGTCTTCGGCCAGAGCGCGCCATCGGACAACACGGACGACGGCCAGGACGGCGGTGGCGGAGGCGGTGGCGGTGATGACACGGCCAAGCCACCGACCGGTGACGCCACGGTCGCGCAGGCCCTGAAGGACGCCGCGAAGGCGTACCAGCAGGCCCAGGACGCGCTCAAGAAGGACCCGCAGGACTGGACGGCCTACGGCAAGGCCCAGAAGGCCCTGAAGGACGCGCTGGACCGAGCTGCCAAGGCCGAGGAGAAGGCCGCCAAGCAGAAGGACCAGAAGCAGAGTCCACCCGCCGACAACAAGGCTGACGACAAGGCCGACGACAAGGCCAGGAGAGAAGACACCTGAGGTGATGCCCGGCCGCTCGGGAGCACACCCGGGCGGCCACCGTCCCGCGCCGTGGTAACGTAAAGACACAACGGCGCGGGGTGGAGCAGCTCGGTAGCTCGCTGGGCTCATAACCCAGAGGTCGCAGGTTCAAATCCTGTCCCCGCTACTGACAGACAAGGCCCGGATCCGCAAGGATCCGGGCCTTGTCGTGCGTCCACCGGGATGTCCACCCAAGGAATCGCGATACAAGCGTTTGGGTTGTCTCTCTGTGGGCATGTCGACAAAACGCTGAAGTGACCTCATCCGCTGCGGTATACCAAGGTGTACCCGGGTTGCAGGTGATGCCACGATGGAATTTATGGGGGACAGGGTCAGTCTGTTGGAGACAGGGCGTTTTGCGCACGCGCACGACGGTGCCGAGGACGAGGAGGAGACCCGGCACCGCCGGGCCGCCGAGTCCGGTGACATCGCGTCGATGAGCGCCCTGGGCGCGCTGCTGCTGCGCCGCGGCGACCTCGACGGCGCCGAGCCGCAGCTACGCGCGGCGACCGCGGCGGGCGACCGCGCCGCGGCCAACAACCTCGGCGTCCTCCTCCACCAGCGCGGCTACGCCGACGAGGCGGCCGGCTGGTGGCGCGTCGCCGCCGTCGCCGGGTCCGCCGCCGCGGCCCACGCCCTCGGCCGCCACCACCGCGAGCGCGGGGACGAGCCCGCCGCCGAGTACTGGCTGCGCCAGTCCGCCGAGTCCGGGCACGCCCTGGGCGCGTACGCCCTCGCCGACCTGCTCGAGCACCGCAGCGACATCGGCGCCGAGCGCTGGTTCCGGTCCGCCGCCGAGCGCGGCCACCGCGAGGCCTCGTACCGCCTCGCCCGCATCCTCGACAAGCGCGAGGACGAGGCCGCCAGAGGGCGCGCCGGTCCCGGCGCCGAGTCGGAGGCCGAGCAGTGGTACCGGCAGGCCGCCGCGCGCGGCCACCGGCGCGCCGCCCTCCACCTCGGCACGCTCCTGGAGAAGCGCGGCGAGATCCAGGAGGCGGGCCGCTGGTACCTGACGTCCGCCAAGGACGGCGAGGCCCGCGCCGCCTGCGCGCTCGGCTTCCTGCTGCGCGACGCGGGCGACACCGACAGCGCCGCCGTCTGGTGGCACCGCGCCGCCCAGGACGGCGACGGCAACGCGGCCAATGCGCTGGGCGCCCTGCACGCCGACCGTGGTGAGACGCAGACCGCCGAGCGCTGGTACCGCGCCGCCCTGGAGGCCGGGGACATCAACGGCGCGTACAACCTGGGGCTGCTCTGCGCCGAGCAGGGCCGCACCGCGCAGGCCGAGCAGTGGTACCGCCGCGCCGCCTACGCCGGGCACCGCGAGGCCGCCAACGCCGTGGCCGTCATACTGCTCCAGCGCGCCGACGCGGCCGGCGCCGAGCCATGGTTCTCCAAGGCCGCCGAGGCGGGCAGCGTGGACGCCGCGTTCAACCTGGGCATCCTGCACGCCGGACGGGGCGAGGAGCGGGCCGCCCAGCAGTGGTACGAGCGGGCCGCCGCCGCCGGCCACACCGAGGCCTCGCTCCAGGTCGGCATCGCCCTGCTGCGCGAGGGCGACGGCCGTGAGGCCGAGCGCCATCTGCGCTGCGCGGCCGGGGGCGGCAGCGCGGAGGCCGCCTTCCGGCTGGGCGCGCTGCTGGACCGGCCGTCCGCCGACGAAGGCGCGCCGCCCGGGTCCCTGGGGCGCGCCGAGGCGGAGTCGGCCGTGCCCGAGTACGAGGAGTGGTACGAGCGCGCCGCCCGCCAGGGCCACCGGCGCGCCCAGGTGCGGATGGGCATGCTCGCCGCCGCCCGGGGCGATGTGGTGGAGGCCGCCCGCTGGTACCGCGAGGCCGCCGAGGCGGGCAGCAGCAACGGCGCCTTCAACCTGGGTCTGCTGCTCGCCCGCGAGGGCAGCGAGCCGGAGGCCGCCCTGTGGTGGACCCGTGCCGCCGAGGCCGGCCACGGACGCGCCGCGCTCCGCCTGGCCCTGCTCGCGGCCCGCCGCGGCGCCCTGTCCGAGGGCCAGCGCTGGTGCGCCCGCGCGGTCGAGCTGGGCCCGGCGGAGGTCGCCGAGCGCGCGGCCCGGCTGCGGGACGCCCTTCAGCAGGAGCTCACGGCGTAGCTCCGCCGGACAGAGGCTCGGCGGCGCGCTCGCGCTCGCCTTCCCGTCGCCCCCTCTTCTCGCGATTTGCCCCAGCCGTCGCCATGTGGTTAACATTGCGGCACAACGGCGCGGGGTGGAGCAGCTCGGTAGCTCGCTGGGCTCATAACCCAGAGGTCGCAGGTTCAAATCCTGTCCCCGCTACTAAGGCGAAGGGCCCGGATCCACAAGGATCCGGGCCCTTCGTGTCGCGCCCGTGTGCCTTCTCAAGGCGGCCTGAGGGATCAGGCGGCCACGCAGTCGGGGCAGAGGCCGCGGTAGGTGACCTCGACCTCCGAGACCGCGAAGCCGAAGCGCTCCGCCGCCGGGAGGTCGGCCAGCGGGTCGCCGGAGGGGTGGACATCACGGATGGTGCCGCACCGCGCGCAGATCAGGTGCTGGTGCGCGTGGTGGGCGTTCGGGTCGTAGCGCTTGGCCCGACCGTCCGTGCTGACCTCGACCACCTCGCCGAGCGAGACCAACTCCCCGAGGGTGTTGTACACGGTCGCGCGCGAGATCTCCGGCAGACGGGCGGCCGCCAGGGCGTGTACCTCATCGGCCGTGTAGTGCACGTGGTCCCCGCTGAGGACCTCGGCGACGACACGCCGCTGGGCCGTCAGTCGCCAGCCGCGTCCCCGGAGCCGTTCCAGCAGGTCACTCATGCCATTCACCTATCAGTCAGATATGGCAAGAGTAGCAGCGGGCCGGTCCATGACCAGATCTCGTATCACTTTCCAGTGATTCTTGACTTAGACCTTGTCCAATATGGGATCCGCGGCAGCCGCGCGCCCGTCGCGCACGGCTTCTCACCCCGCCAGCGCGGGCTCCGGCTGTCGCGCGCCGGCCCAGCAGCGGATGATGTCGCGCACCGACACCACACCCACCGGATCGCCCGCCTCCAGGACGATCAGATGGCGGAAGCCGCCGTGGGACATCGCGCGCGCCGCCTCGTCGAGCGTCCACTGAGGGGCGGCGAAGACGACGTCGGCGGTGGTGTGGGCATGAGCCCGCTCATGGTCCGGGTCCTGGCCCGCGCCCAGTGAGTTGAGGACATCGCGCTCGGTCAGGATGCCGAGCCCGCTGGTATCAGGGTCCAGCACGATCGCCGAGCCGACGCGTCGGGCGGACATCAGCCGCGCGGCCTGGCGCAGGGTGTGGGCGGGGCCGATGGTGAGGACCACTGAACTCATGGCGTCGCGGACGAGCATGGGCGGGGACATGGTCGTGCCACCTCCTTGGCGAATCCTTACTGCGGGGAACTGCGTGTTGTGTGCGCTGCGTGGACTGCGGCGCTGCGTCGCGGCGCGATGCCGCACAAGTTCACAAGCGCGCGGATTCACATGTTCACATGGAGGCGTGGACGACAACAAGGGGCGTGCGGAAGCCGATCTGCCGCCTGACGCGCCCCCATACCCGGGGATGCACGAGCCGGTCCGGGGTCCGGACGACCCCTAGTCGCCCAGGTAGCTCAGCAGTTCGCCGTGCAGCAGCCCGTTCGACGCCGCGGCGTCCCCGCTGAGCGGCCCCGGCACCCCGTCGAGCCCCGTGAAGCGGCCGCCCGCCTCCTGGACGATGATCGCGTTCGCCGCCATGTCCCACAGCGACAGCTCGGGCTCGGCACAGATGTCCACCGACCCCTCGGCGACCATCATGTATGGCCAGAAGTCGCCGTAGCCGCGCGTCCGCCAGCAGGCCCGGGTCAGGTGGAGGAAGCCGTCCAGCCTGCCGCGCTCCTCCCAGCCGCTGAGCGAGGAGTAAGCGAACGACGCGTCCTCCAGCCGAGCCACCCGCGACACCGCCAGCCGACTCGCGGACGACAGGCTCCGCCCGGTGTACGCCCCCAGCCCCTCGGCCGCCCACCAGCGGCGGCCGAGCGCCGGCGCCGACACCACCCCGACGACCGGCCGGTCGCCGCCCGCGCCACGTTCCATGAGCGCGATCAGCGTGGCCCAGACCGGCACCCCGCGCACATAGTTCTTGGTGCCGTCGATCGGGTCCACGACCCAGCGGCGCGGGCCGGTGCCCTCGCTGCCGAACTCCTCGCCCAGGACCGCGTCCCGCGGCCGGGCGCGCCGCAGCGAGGTGCGGATCAGTTCCTCGGCCGCCTTGTCGGCCTCGCTGACCGGCGTCATATCGGGCTTCGTCTCGACCTTGAGGTCGAGCGCTTTGAATCGCTCCATGGTGGTGGCGTCGGCGGCATCGGCGAGTACATGGGCGAGACGCAGGTCATCGTGGTAGTCGGGCATGGCCGAACAGTATCGACACGGAATCGGCCGATCCACACGACCACGGACCGACGGGGGCGCCGGGGGCGCACGCCGTGGCTATTGACACTACCTGGCGGTGCGTCAATTCTGTCCGCACGTGCCGCCGAATGGGACGCATGGCCTGGGAGGCGATTATGCCCGCAGCACGTGAATCCTTACTCGACGCGGCCTTCACCGCGCTCGCCGACCGCCCGTGGGCGGTGGTCCGCATGGTCGATGTGGCCATCGCGGCCGGGGTCTCGCGGCAGACGCTCTACAACGAGTTCGGCAGCAAGGACGGCCTCGCGCGCGCTCTGGTGTGCCGCGAGGCCGAGGCGTATCTGATCGGCGTCGAGCGGGCGCTGTCCGGAGCGTCCGGCGCCGCCGGCCCGAACGAGCGGCTGGCGGCCGCGGCAGGCTGGACCGTACGGGCGGCGGCCGCGAACCCTCTGGTGCGGGCGGTGCTCACCGGCTGCTGGAACGAACGGCTGCCCTCGCCCGCACGCACGGGAGCCCCCTCGGTGCGGCGCCCGGACGTCCCGGACCCGCTGCCCTCGCCCGTCGAGCTCCTGGGGCAGATCAGGGACCGCGCGGTGCGCCTGCTGGCGGGCGACTGGCCGCAGGGCGATGCGGCGGATCTGAGCCAGGCCTGCGAGACGGCCGCGCGCCTGGCACTGTCGTACGTGGTCGCGCCCGTGTCGGAGGAGGAGGTGGAGAGCCTGGTGCGCGGGGCGTTGGCCTAGGCCCGGACAGGGCCTGGCCGGCTAGTGCGCCGAGCCGGAGAGCTGGAGCCCGATCACGCCGACGATCACCAGCGAGATGGAGATGAGCTTGAGCGTGGAGACCAGGTCACCGAGGAAGACCATGCCGTAGATCGCGGTCCCGGCCGCCCCGATGCCCGTCCACACCGCGTACGCGGGGCCCACGTCCAGCTTCTTCAGAGAGAGCGTCAGCAGTCCGAAGCTGCCCAGCGCGAAGGCGCAGAAGGCGATGGTGGGCCAGAGTCGGGTGAAGCCGTGCGAGAGCTTGAGACAGACGGCGAAGCCCGTTTCGAGTAGCCCGGCGACCACGACCAGCAGCCACGCCATACATGTCCTCCCGCGCCGGTGTCGGCTGCTTCCCGCCTCGCTCGCCCGGAGTTGATCTGGACCGGTGCGATTATCCATTTACCTCCCATGCCATGGCGGGTGGCAAACGTCGCGTCGGCGGGCGGGGTCAGTCCCCTTCCCGCCGCTCGCGCGTGGCCAGCAGCCGCCGCAGGGAGTAGAGCCGGGCCGGATCGGCGTGGCCGTCGGCCACCCACTGGTCCAGCGCGCAGTCCGGCTCGTCGTGGCTACAGGCGCGCGGACAGCCCTCGGTGCCCGGCTCCAGGTCCGGGAAGGCGTGGATGACCCGCGCGGGGTCCACATGGTGCAGCCCGAAGGACCGTACGCCCGGGGTGTCGATCGCCCAGCCGTCGCCGCCGGGCAGCGGCAGCGCGAGCGCGGACGTGGTGGTGTGGCGGCCGCGGCCGGTGACCGCGTTGACCCGGCCCGTGGCCCGCTTGTGCTCCGGCACCAGGGCGTTGACCAGGGTCGTCTTGCCGACGCCCGAGTGCCCGACGAAGACCGTGATCTGGTCCGTGAGGCGTTCGCGCACCCGGTCGGCCGCGCCGCCGTCGGCCAGCTCCTCACGGTTGGTGACGACAAAGGGGACGCCGAGCGGCTCGTACGTCTCCAGGAGGGTGGCCGCCGGGGCGAGGTCGGACTTGGTGAGGACCAGCAGCGGGGACAGCCCCGCGTCGAAGGCGGCGACCAGGCAGCGGTCGATCAGGCGCGGGCGCGGCTCGGGGTCGGCGAGCGCGGTGACGATGGCCAGCTGATCGGCGTTGGCGACGACCACCCGCTCGAAGGGGTCGTCGTCGTCCGCGGTGCGGCGCAGCACCGACGAGCGCTCCTCGACCCGCACGACGCGCGCAAGGGTGTCCTTGGCGCCCGACAGGTCCCCGACGACCGCGACCCGGTCCCCGACCACCACGCCCTTGCGGCCCAGCTCGCGGGCCTTCATGGCGATGATCGTGCGGTCCTCGACCAGGACCGTCAGCCGGCCTCGGTCGACGGTCAGCACAAAGCCCTCGGTGGCGTCCTCGTGCTTGGGGCGGATGCTGGTGCGGGGGCGGTTGCCCCTGCGGTTGGGGCGGACCCGGACGTCGTCCTCGTCGGTGTGCTTGCCGTAGCGGCGCATGGCGGCGCGCCTCAGGCTCTCCGCGCCGGGGCCGTCGCCGCGTCGAGCATGCCGGTCCACAGGCCGGGGAAGTCGGGCAGGGTCTTGGCCGTGGTGGCGACGTTCTCGATCTGTACGCCCTCGACGACCAGGCCGATGACCGCGCCGGCGGTGGCCAGCCGGTGGTCCTCGTAGGTGTGGAAGACCCCGCCGTGCAGCGGACGCGGGCGGATCCGCAGCCCGTCGGCGGTCTCGGTGACATCACCGCCGAGCTCGTTGATCTCCTTGGCCAGAGCCGCGAGCCGGTCGGTCTCGTGCAGCCGCAGATGCGCGATGCCGTGCAGCGAGGACTCGGAGTCGGCCAGGGCCGCCACCGCCGCGATCACCGGTGTGAGCTCGCCCACCTCGTGCAGGTCGGCGTCGATGCCGGTGATCCGGCCGGTGCCGGAGAAGGTCAGACCGGCGTCGGTCAGCTCGCAGGAGCCGCCCATGTCGGTGAAGATCCGGCGCAGCGCATCACCGGGCTGGGTGGTGCGCTCCGGCCAGTCCGGGATCGTCACCCGGCCGCCGGTGACCAGGGCGGCCGCCAGGAACGGCGCCGCGTTGGACAGGTCGGGCTCGACCACCAGGTCGCGGCCCAGCAGGGCGCTGGGCGACACCCGCCATACGTTCGGCTCGCCGCCCGCCTCCGGGGCGTCCACGGCCGCGCCCGCGGCCCGCAGCATGTCGACGGTCATCCGGATGTGCGGCAGCGAGGGCAGCGCGGCGCCCACGTGGCGCACCTCGACGCCCTGGTTGAAGCGCGGCGCGGACAGCAGCAGCGCGCTGACGAACTGCGACGAGGAGGAGGCGTCGATGCGCACCGGGCCGCCGTCCAGCGCCCCGCCGCCGTGCACGGTCATCGGCAGCGCGCCGCGGCCGTCGTCGTCGATCCGGGCGCCGAGCGCGCGCAGCGCGTCTATCACGCCGTGCAGCGGGCGCTCGTGGGAGCGTGGGTCGCCGTCGAACCGCACCGGGCCGTCGGCCAGCGCCGCGACCGGCGGCAGGAAGCGCATCACCGTGCCGGCGTTGCCGACGTCGACGGTGGCCGGGCCGTGCAGACCCGCCGGGATGACCCGCCAGGCCTCTCCGCCGCCCTCGGGGCCAGGTCCGCCGAGGGAGCCGCGGGAGCCGGGGGAACGGTCGGGCACCGTCTCCTCGATGCCCACACCCAGGGTGCGCAGCGCCTCGGCCATCAGAAGGGTGTCGCGGGAGCGCAGCGGGCGGCGCAGCCAGCCGGGCTCGGCGGCGAGCGCGGCCAGGATCAGGCCGCGGTTGGTGACCGACTTGGATCCGGGCACGGTGACGGTCGCGTCGACCGCTCCGTCGGCGAGCGGAGCGGGCCAGAGGGCGGCGTGCGCGCCCGAGGAGGTCTCAATGCCGGTCATGGCTCTCACTTTAGTGGCTCGCCGAGAGTGGGATTCTTGATCAAAAACGGCGAAACCCGGTCGAAACACGCCGCTGGTATGGACAACTCACCGGGACCGCGGGTCACAGCCCCAGCAGCCAGCGCCCGCCGCCGATCAGCGAGGTCAGCGAGACCACGTGGAAGAGCAGCAGCCAGACCGTGGCAGGGACATTGGTCAGCCGCGCCAGCTGGTCGGGGTCGGAGTCGTGCGCCCCCGAGTAGCGGCGCTTGCGCTGGAGCTCGAACGGAGGGCGGACGCCGCCCAGGAGCAGGAACCACACCACGACGTACGCGAAGGCCGCCTGGACGTCCGGCTCGGTCAGCCAGGAGACGAGGAAGAAGGCGGCCCCGGAGACGACCACGGTGAGCACGCCGTACGCGTTGCGGATCATGACCAGCATCACCGCCAGCAGCGCCGTCGTCCCCCACAACAGGGCGGTGATATGGCCCGCGGCCAGCAGCCACGCGCCCGCCAGGCCGAGCAGGGACGGCGCGGTGTAGCCGGCGGCCGCGGTGAGGATCATGCCGAGGCCGGTGGGCTTGCCGCGCGAGACGGTCAGCCCCGAGGTGTCCGAGTGCAGGCGTATGCCGTCCAGCCGACGACCGCTGAGGAGCGCCACCAGGCCGTGGCCGCCCTCGTGGGCGATGGTGATGGCGTTGCGCGCGATCCGCCAGGCCGTCTGCGACACGACGACCGCGAGCGCGACGAGCCCGGTGGCGGCGACCAGCCAGGAGGTGGGGTCCGGCTGGGTGCCGACGACGCGGTCCCACAGATCGGCGGCGTTCGTGCTGTCCATGTGCGGGAGACTCCTCGCGTCCGTCTTCGGTGCTTCTGCTCTGATGCTTCTGCTCTTCAGTACGTTCTTCGTGGCCGCTCGGTTTCGACGGCCCGGCGTCACCGGCCCTGGGCGTCGTGGCAGTGTGGCACCTATGTGCGGTCGATACGCAGCGAGCCGGAAGCCCGAGGACCTCGTCGGCCTCTTCGGGGTGCAGAAGTGGGAGCCGGAGGAGACGCTGGCCCCGGACTGGAACGTCGCGCCCACCAAGGACGTGTACGCGGTACTCGAACGCTCCCTTAAGGACGCCGACGATCCGAGCCCGGTCCGCCAGCTGAGAGCGCTGAAGTGGGGGCTGGTGCCGTCCTGGGCCAAGACTCCGGACACCGGCGTGAAGATGATCAACGCGCGGGCGGAGACGGTGCACGAGAAGCCCTCCTACCGCCGCCCCTTCGCCGCGCGCCGCTGCCTGCTGCCCGCCGACGGCTACTACGAGTGGGTCACCGGCTCGGGGGAGCGGCAGCTGGAGGAGCAGGGGAAGCGGAAGCGGCCGCGCAAGCAGCCCTATTTCGTGACCCCGGTGGACGGCTCGGTGATGGCCATGGCCGGGCTGTACGAGTTCTGGCGGGACCGGACGCTGCCGGACGACCATCCGCGGGCCTGGTGGGTGACCTGCACGGTCATCACGACCGAGGCGGAGAAGGAGCCGTTTCCCCCGCTGGGCGAGGGCGGGGACGACACCGGCGCGGGGCCGCGGTCGCTGGCCGAGATCCATCCGCGGATGCCGCTGGTGCTCACCGAGGACCGCTGGGCGGCGTGGCTCGACCCCTCCCGCACCGACCCCGACGAGCTGCGCTCGCTGCTCGCCCCACCGCCCGCGGGGCTGCTGCGCGCCTACCCGGTCGCCACGGCCGTCAGTGACGTACGTAACAACGGCCCGGAGCTGGTGACCGAGCTGGAGGCCCCCGAGACGAGCACTCTCTTCTGAGCGGCCTCCCGGGCGCAGCCGCCGAGACGCGGCAGGATGGGCACGTGAGCGCCGAGCAGACCGAGCAACCAGCCAAGAGCGGGACGACCGAGAGCGGCACGACTGAGAGCGGGACGCCCGGGAACGGGACGACCGGGATCAGCGAGACCGTGCCGACCCCCGTCGGCGACGCCCGCATCACCTGGCACCGCGCCCCCGGGGCCCGCACCGTGCTGGCCGTGAGCCACGGCGCCGGGGGCGGGATCGAGGCGCGGGACCTGCGGGCGCTGGCCGCCGCGCTGCCGCCGCTGGGCGTCAGCGTCGCGCTGGTCGAGCAGCCGTGGCGGGTGGCGGGCAAGAAGGTCGCGCCCGCGCCGAAGACCCTGGACACCGGATGGCGCGCGCTGTGGCCCGCCCTGGAGAAGCCCGGGCTGCCGGTCGTCGCGGGCGGCCGCAGCGCCGGGGCGCGGGTGGCCTGCCGCACGGCGCGCGAGCTGGGCGCGAGCGCCGTGCTGGCGCTGTCCTTCCCGCTGCACCCGCCGGGCAAGCCGGAGCGGTCCCGGGCCGAGGAGCTGCTGGGTGCCGGTCTGCCGACGCTGGTGGTCCAGGGCGGCCGCGATCCGTTCGGCCGCCCCGAGGAGTTCCCCGAGCTGCCCGCCGGGATGGAGCTGATCGGGATCCCGCACGGCGACCACGGTTTCGCCGTGCCCAAGAAGGCGGACATCGGCCAGGAGGAGGCGCTGGCGCGGATCACCGGCGCCGTGGCCGACTGGCTGGCCCGCGTACCGCTCTGAGCTGCGCGGACGCATCGTACGGGGCGGCGGGGGCGGCCCGGGAATGAGGCCGGGACGCCTTGTGTTGTAAGGGGCGTCGACATGGCTCCCAGCCACTGCTGGGAGGTGCCCCCGGACAAGGCACAGGCTCAGGTACACGCACCAGCAGAAGGAGTCCCCAGTATGGGTTCGCTCGCTTGCCCGGCCCGCCCGCGCGCCGCCGACCTGGGCTGGTCGCAGCCGCAGACGGGGTGGACCGCCCGGAACGAAGCGGCGGGCGGACCGGATCGTCGTCTATTCTCCGATTCGAGCGGGTCCGCAATCGGCGGCCTCGCCACGAACGCGGAGGAGGTGGGTCAGGTCACTGGCACCGACGCGGGGACCGACGGCGCGACCGAGGGCCGGCCGGTCGGGCAGCCGCAAGAGACGGACGTCGAGCGCAATGCGCGCTTCGAACGGGATGCCCTTACCTTCCTCGACCAGATGTACTCCGCCGCATTGCGTATGACACGTAATCCGGCCGACGCCGAGGACCTGGTGCAGGAGATGTACGCGAAGGCGTACGGATCCTTCCACCAGTTCCGTGAGGGCACCAACCTCAAGGCGTGGCTGTACCGCATCCTGACCAACACCTTTATCAACTCGTACCGCAAGAAGCAGCGGGAACCCCAGCGCAGCGCGGCCGAGGAGATCGAGGACTGGCAGCTTGCGCGCGCCGAGTCGCACATGTCGACCGGTCTGCGCTCCGCCGAGTCGCAGGCGCTCGATCACCTCCCGGACTCGGACGTCAAGGAGGCGCTCCAGGCCATTCCCGAGGAGTTCCGCATCGCGGTTTATCTCGCGGACGTCGAGGGGTTTGCCTACAAGGAGATCGCAGACATCATGGGGACACCCATCGGCACCGTGATGTCGCGGTTGCACCGTGGGCGCCGCCAGCTGCGCGGTCTGCTCGAGGACTACGCCCGTGGGCGCGGGCTGGTCCCGGCCGGCGCGCCCGCCGCGGCGGACGAGTCGCACGATCGGAAAGGCGCGGACTCATGAGCTGCGGAGACCCGCACGAGACGGATTGCTCCGAGGTCCTCGACCATCTCTACGAGTTCCTCGACCGCGAGATGCCCGACGTCGACCGCGCCAAGCTCGAGGTGCACTTCCACGAGTGCTCCCCCTGCCTGGAGAAGTACGGCCTGGAGCAGGCCGTGAAGAAGCTGGTCAAGCGGTGCTGCGGCCATGACGACGTGCCCAGCGACCTGCGCTCGAAGGTCATGAGCCGCATCGAGCTGATCCGCTCCGGCGAGGGAGTGCCGGAGCGGGAGGTCACCGCGGAGGCGAACGCGCCGACGCCCGCGCAGGACTAGCCGACTGCCCGCGCCGCGGGACCAGCCGAGGCCCGCGACGCAGGACCAGCCGTCCGCGCGGCACCGGCGCCCGCCGCGGCGCGGACGTCACCGAAACCGCTGAAGCCGCCCGATCATCACCCGAAGGTGTGCAATCGGGCGGACCATACGGACCAACCCCGCGCGCCCGGCTCTATCCTCCCCAATCTGACGGCCCCGACCGGGGCCGTTCGACGAAGGGGGAGGAGGGGGCATGCGGGCGGTTCCTCTGGCGGCGCGCGTCTACGTCCTGAGCGCCGCGCTGCTGGCCGCGGTGTGCGCCGCCCCGGCTCTGAGGCCCGCGGCGGACGTCCCGTGGGCCACGGCCGCGCTGCTCGCCGCGCTCCACGCGGCGGGGGCCCGCAGACCGCCCTCCCACCCGCCTCGCCTTCAGCGCTCGGTTCGCGGCCGGCTGTATCGATATGCGGTTCCGCCGGACTGGTGCGGCCCCGTGCTTCTGGCCGGGGCTTTTCTGCTGCCCGCGGCCGCCGCCGCGCTTGTGGCGGTGCCCGGCGCGCTGCTCGGCTCCGTTGAGCGGCGCCCCGCGGGGGTACGGCGGCTGTGGCGCGCCGCACGGCTCGCCCTCGCCGCGTACGCCGCCTCGCTCGTCTTCGGGCTCTGCGGCGGCCGGGAGGCCCTCGCCGCCGCCTCCGCCGGTGCGCCGGGCTGCTCTCCGTACGCCCTGGTGCCCGCGGCGGCCGCCGCGCTCGTCCTGGGCCTGACCGCAGCCGCCCTGGAAGGCGGCGTGCTGATCACGGCCGAGGGCCGCTCGCCGCGCGCCGCCTGGCGCGGCCGGGTGCTGTGCTCCCTTGTCCCCCACCTGGTGCACGGCCTGGCCGGGCTGACCATGGCGGTGCTGTGGCGCGGCCCGTACGGTCCGCCGGCCGCGCTTCTCGTGCTGCCGCCGATGTACGTCTGCGCCCGCGTCTTCGCGCTGTACCACCAAGAGCGCGCCGCCCATCAGGCCACCGTCCGCGCCCTCGTCCAGGCCGTCGACATCAAGGACCGGTACACGCGCGGCCACAGCGAGCGGGTCGGCCGCGCCTCCGTCATGATCGCCCGCGAGCTGGGGATGAGCGGGGACCGGCTCGAGGCGCTGCGCGTCGCGGGCGTCCTGCACGACGTGGGCAAGCTCGGCGTCCCCACCCGGCTGCTGCGCAAAAACGGTCCGCTGACCCCCGAGGAGCGCCGCGTCATCGAGCTCCACCCCGAGTACGGGCACGAGATGGTACGCGGCATCGGCTTCCTGGGGGAGGCGCGGGAGGCCATCCTCCACCACCACGAGCGGCTGGACGGGAGCGGCTATCCCTATGGGCTCGCGGGGGCGGACATTCCGGAGTCGGCGAGGGTGGTGGCGGTCGCGGACGCCTTCGACGCGATGACCTCGACCCGTGCCTACCGGCGGGCGCGGCCGGTGCCCGCGGCGGTGGAAGAGCTCGAGCGGTGTGCGGGGGCGCAGTTCGACCCGCGGATGGTGGGCGCCCTGGCCCGCGCCCTGGACCGGTACGGCTGGCCCGCCGCCGCCCCGGAGGAGGCCCGCCCCCTCGCACCGGCCGCCGCACCGGCCGGCCGGGACCACGGACCGGGCCGCACACCGGCCCATGCACGGGACCACGTGCCGGACCGCGACCCGGCCCGTGCGCCGGACCAGCGCGGAAACGTCCCGCCTGCGCGAGCCTCCGCGCGACCGCCGGAGGCCGCGCCGGTGCCGGAGGCGGTGCCGGACGCCGTGCCGGACGCCGTGCCCGGCGTGGGGGCCGCGATCTGCGCGACGGCGGTGGTGACAGCCCCGGCGGTCGCCGTGGCCGGGCTGTGGGCGCTGCCGGTGCTCTGTGTGCCGCTGCTGCTCGTCCAGCACTCCTTCGGCCGCTGTGCGGGGATACGGGCCACCCGCCGCCAGACCGTCGCCTCGCTGGCCAGGACGACGGAGACAGCGGGATACACCCCCGCGGGCCACGCCCGCCAGGTCGCCCGCCTCAGCCGTGCCGTCGGCCGTGAGCTGCGGCTTTCCGGTCCGTCGCTGACCGTGCTCGAGTACGCGGCGCTGATGCACGACATCGGGCAGCTGTCGCTGCTCGACCCGGTGCCGGCCGGGGCCACAGAGCCGCTGCCGGAGGCCGAGCAGCGGCGGATAGCGCTGCTCGGCGGCGCCGTCGTGCGGCAGACCGGGGTGCCGGACGAGGTCGCGGAGATCGTGGAGCGGCAGGCGGACCCGTATCGGGAGCAGCCGCTTCCGGCCCGTATCGTGCGGGCGGTGAACGCCTACACCGAACTGGTGGGGGGTTCCTCGGGCGGCTCACAGGGAAACCCTCAGAAGGGTTGGGGCGCGGCCGGGTCCGGGGCTCTGGAGCGGCTGCGGCGGGGCACGGCCCGCGACTTCGACCCGGCGGTGGTCGAGGCCCTGGCCATGGTCGTGTCGCGGCCGGCGCAGGACCGGGTCGATGGCCGGGTCCATGGCCGGGTCCATGACGAGGTCCGTGACCAGGTCCATGACCAGGTCCATGACCCGGTCCATGGTCGCCCGAAGTGAGAACTCGCGGGTAATGAGCGGCTGCCCCGAGAGGCATGGTTGGATGCGAAGAGAGGGGGTGTCGGGCCTATGGCCACCGGCAAGGAGGTGTGGTGGGCATCGTCCCCAGGCCGAACTGTGAGGGGCCGGGCTGAGATGTCCGCGAATGTGTGGCAGGTTGTCGTCGAGGGAGGGCTACGCCGTCCGCGAAGGCATCTGGTGCGGTACTACTTCGATACCGGCAGGCGGGAATGGTGAAGATCTTCGGCAAGGTGCGGCACCGGCCGTCCGCCTCATGGCGGCAGGCCACGGACCGCGCGTTCACGCTCATCGGAGACGGCCGGTACGAGGACGCGGGTGCACTGCTGACCCGCGCCGCCGACCTGGAGCCGTGGCTGTCGGAGTCCTGGTTCAACTTGGCGCTGCTGCACAAGTTCCGGCACGACTGGGAGCAGGCGCGCGCGGCCGGGCTGCGCGCGGTCGCGCTGCTGGACCGGGGGACCGGCGCCCCTGACTGGTGGAACGTGGGGATCGCCGCGACCGCCCTACAGGACTGGCCGCTGGCGCGCCGCGCCTGGCAGGCCTACGGCCTGAAGGTGCCCGGCGAGGCGTCCGCGTCCGGTGAGCCGCTCGGCATGGAGCTGGGCAGCGCGGCGGTGCGGCTGTCGCCGGAGGGCGAGTCCGAGGTCGTCTGGGGCCGCCGCCTGGACCCGGCCCGGATCGAGGTGCTGTCGATCCCGCTGCCGTCCTCCGGGCGGCGCTGGGGCGAGGTGGTGCTGCACGACGGCGTTCCGCACGGCGAGCGCGTCACCTCCGCCGGCCCCGCCTATCCGGTCTTCGACGAGATCGAGCTGTGGGCGCCGTCCCCGGTGCCGACCTGGGTGGTGCTGCTGGAGGCCGCGACGGAGGCCGACCGGGACGCGCTGGAGCGGCTCGCGGCGGACGCGGGCTTCGCCGCCGAGGACTGGTCGTCCTCGGTGCGGCTGCTGTGCCGCTCCTGTTCCGAGAGCCGGATGCCCAGCGACGAGGGCGAGGGCGAGCACCTGGACCCGCACGACCACAGCGAGCCCGGCCAGCCCGGCCCGCTGGGGCACCGCATGGCGGGCTCGGGCTCGCTGTGGGTGGCGGAGCGGGAGTGCGGGATCGCCGCGCCGAGCGGGCTGGTGCGTGGGCTGCTGGACGGATGGGTCGCGGACAGCCCGGACACCCGCGAGTGGCGGGACCTGGAAGAGGTCTGCTGACGGGCGCGCCGCCCCCGGCCCGGCGGCGCGGCCGGATACATCCGGACGTAGCGGGGCGTGGTCGGACGCGGCAGGGCGTGGCTGGAAATAGCGGGACGCGGCCGGGCATGGCCGATCCCGGCCGATACGCCCTGCCCCGATCCCGGCTGACATGCCCGCTCACCCGGCGCTGGCCCTTACCCTGTAGGGCGACGAGTCTGGTTTTGAGGAAGGCGTGCGGCGGACGATGGCGCAGCAAGGGACTGAGCAGCAGGTGAACGACGAGTTCATCGTGGACACGGAGGACTGTGAGGAGCGCGAGCGCGCATACCGCGAGCGCGGCACGGCCCGCCCGATCACGGTCCTCGGCAATCCGGTGCTGCACAAGGAGTGCCAGGACGTCACGGAGTTCGACGACAAGCTCGCCGCGCTGATCGATGACATGTTCGCCAGCCAGAAGGCGGCCGAGGGCGTGGGCCTGGCCGCCAACCAGATCGGCGTCGGCCTGAAGGTCTTCGTCTACGACTGCCCGGACGACGACGGCGTCCGCCACGTCGGCGTGGTCTGCAACCCGGTGCTGGACGAGCTGCCGGCCGACCGCCGGGTGCTGGACGACTCCAATGAGGGCTGTCTGTCGGTGCCCACCGCCTACGCCGCGCTGGCCCGCCCCGACTACGCGGTGGTGCGCGGCCAGGACGCCGAGGGCAAGCCGATCGCGGTCAGCGGCACCGGCTACTTCGCCCGCTGCCTTCAGCACGAGACCGATCACCTCTACGGCCGCCTCTACATCGACCGCCTCTCCAAGCGCGACCGCAAGGACGCGCTGCGGCAGATGGCGGAGGGCACCCCGCGCTACGAGACGGTGCCCAACGACTGACGACTGACGACTGACAGCCCAAAACAGCCCACGGCATACGGCGCGGCGCCCCCGGGAGGTCCCGGGGGCGCCGCGCCGCAGGTGCCGGGGCCGGCTCAGAAGTCGTCGTCGAAGGAGACCGAGCCCTCGACCGCCACCTGGTACGCGGAGGCGCGGCGCTCGAAGAAGTTGGTCAGCTCCTGGACGTTCTGCAGCTCCATGAAGGAGAACGGGTTCTCCGAGCCGTAGACCGGGGTGAAGCCGAGGCGGGCGAGCCGCTGGTCGGCGACGCACTCCAGGTACTGGCGCATCGACTCGGTGTTCATGCCCGGCAGCCCGTCCCCGCACAGGTCGCGGGCGAACTGCAGCTCGGCCTCGACGGCCTCCGCCAGCATGTCGGTGACCTGCTTCTGGAGTTCGTCGTCGAAGAGGTCGGGCTCCTCGTCGCGGACCGTGTCCACGACCTGGAACGCGAAGTTCATGTGCATGGTCTCGTCGCGGAACACCCAGTTGGTGCCCGTCGCCAGGCCGTGCAGCAGGCCGCGGGAGCGGAACCAGTAGACGTAGGCGAAGGCGCCGTAGAAGAACAGGCCCTCGATGCACGCCGCGAAGCAGATCAGGTTGAGGAGGAAGCGGCGGCGGTCCTCCTTGGTCTCCAGCCGGTCGATCTTCTCGACCGAGTCCATCCAGCGGAAGCAGAATTCCGCCTTCTCCCTGATGGACGGGATGTTCTCCACCGCGGCGAACGCGGCGGCCCGGTCGTCCGGGTCGGGGAGGTAGGTGTCCAGCAGCGTCAGATAGAACTGGACGTGCACGGCCTCCTCGAAGAGCTGCCGGGACAGATACAGCCGCGCCTCGGGCGAGTTGATGTGCTTGTAGAGGGTGAGCACCAGGTTGTTCGAGACGATCGAGTCACCGGTCGCGAAGAAGGCGACCAGGCGGCCGATCATGTGCTGCTCGCCGGGGGAGAGCTTGGCGAGGTCGGCGACGTCCGAGTGGAGGTCGACCTCCTCCACGGTCCAGGTGTTCTTGATCGCGTCGCGGTAGCGGTCGTAGAAGTCCGGGTACCGCATCGGCCGCAGGGTGAGCTCGAACCCCGGGTCCAGGAGGTTCTTGGTGCGTTCGGGGGCGGTGGTCACTGGCAGGCCTCGCAGGACTCGGGGTTTTCCAGGGAGCAGGCGATGACCTCGGGGTCGGCGGGCGCCTGCTGCGCGGGGATGGGGACGGTGGCGGGGGCGGCCGCGCGGGCAGACTGAGCGATCCGGGTCGCCGGGCGCGAGCGCAGGTAGTACGTGGTCTTGATGCCGCGCTTCCAGGCGTACGCGTACATCGAGCTGAGCTTGCCGATGGTCGGCGAGGCCATGAAGAGGTTCAGCGACTGGCTCTGGTCGAGGTACGGGGTCCGGGCGGCGGCCATGTCGATCAGGGCGCGCTGCGGGACCTCCCACGCGGTCCGGTACAGCTGCCGCATGTCCTCGGGCACCCAGGAGAAGTCCTGGATCGAGCCGTTGGCCTCGCGCAGCGCCTCACGGCTCTGGGCGTCCCATACGCCGAGCTTCTTGAGGTCGTTCACCAGGTAGGAGTTGACCTGGAGGAACTCACCGCTGAGCGTCTCGCGCTTGAAGAGGTTGGAGACCTGCGGCTCGATGCACTCGTACACGCCCGCGATCGAGGCGATGGTCGCGGTCGGGGCGATGGCCAGCAGGAGGGAGTTCCGCATGCCGGACTCGGCCATCCGCTCGCGCAGCGCCGCCCACCGCTCGGGCCAGGTCGCCACCGCGTCCGTGTAGTGGTCCGGGTGCAGCACGCCGCGCGCGGTGCGGGTGGCGGACCAGGCCGGGTGCGGGCCGTGGCGCTCGGCGAGCGCGCAGGACGCCTCGTACGCCGCGAGCATGATGCGCTCGGAGATCTGGGTGGACAGCTTCTGCGCCTCGGGCGAGTCGAAGGGCAGCCGCAGCCGGAAGAAGACGTCCTGGAGGCCCATCAGGCCCAGACCCACCGGCCGCCAGCGCGAGTTGGACGCCCCGGCCTCCTGGGTGGGGTAGAAGTTGATGTCCACCACACGGTCGAGGAAGGTGACGGCGGTACGGACGGTCGCGTCCAGCCGCTCCCAGTCCATTACTTCCTCCCCGTCGCCGACGTCTTTGCCCAGGTGCGCGGCCAGGTTGACCGACCCCAGGTTGCACACGGCCGTCTCGCCGTCGTCCGTGACCTCCAGGATCTCGGTGCACAGGTTGGAGGAGTGCACGACCCGGCCGGGCTCGGCGGTCTGGTTGGCGGTGCGGTTGGCGGCGTCCTTGAAGGTCATCCAGCCGTTGCCGGTCTGCGCGAGGGTGCGCATCATCCGGGCGTACAGCTGGCGCGCCGGGACGGTCTTGACGGCCAGCCCCGCCGCCTCGGCCTTCTTGTAGGCGGCGTCGAACTCCTCGCCCCACAGGTCGACCAGCGCGGGCGCGTCGACCGGCGAGAACAGCGACCAGTCGGCGTCGGCCTCGACCCGGCGCATGAACTCGTCCGGGATCCAGTGCGCGATGTTGAGGTTGTGGGTGCGGCGGGCCTCTTCGCCCGTGTTGTCCCGAAGCTCCAGGAACTCCTCGATGTCCGCATGCCAGGTCTCCAGGTACACACAGGCCGCGCCCTTGCGCCGGCCGCCCTGGTTGACGGCGGCGACGGAGGCGTCGAGCGTGCGCAGGAACGGCACGATGCCGTTGGAGTGCCCGTTGGTGCCGCGGATCAGCGAACCGCGGGCGCGGATGCGCGAGTACGAGAGCCCGATGCCGCCCGCGTGCTTGGAGAGCCGCGCCACCTGGTGGTAGCGGTTGTAGATCGAGTCCAGCTCGTCCAGCGGCGAGTCCAGCAGATAGCAGGACGACATCTGCGGGTGGCGGGTGCCGGAGTTGAACAGGGTGGGGGAGCTGGGCAGATACGACAGCGTGCTGGTGAGCCGGTAGAGCTCGGCGACGTCGTCCAGCGCCCGCTCCGAGTGGTCCTCGGCCAGTCCGCAGGCCACCCGCAGCAGGAAGTGCTGCGGCGTCTCGATCACCTGGCGGGTGATCGGGTGGCGGAGCAGATAGCGGCTGTGCAGCGTACGCAGCCCGAAGTAGCCGAAGCGGTCGTCGGCGCCGTCGACCAGCGCCCGCTCGACCAGCCCGTCCAGGCGGGCGGTGTGGGCGGTCACGAACTCGGCGGTGCCGTCCGCGATCAGGCCCTCGCGGTGTCCCACGGCCACCGAGGCCGAGAACGAGACCGCGCCCTGCCCGGCCGCCTCCTCGGCGATGGCGAGGGTCAACAGCCGCGCGGCGAGCTTCGAGTACTCCGGCTCCTCGGCGATCAGCCCGGCCGCCGCCTCGGTCGCAAGGGTGCGCAACTCCGCCTCGTCCGAGCCGGGATGGCGGCCGCGCAGGGCGGCGGCCGCGACCTTGCCGGGGTCGGTGGCGGGCAGGTCGACGGTGAGCTCCGTCAGGGTCCGCAGCAGGGCGGTCCCGGGCGCGTCGCCCGCTGCCTGAATAGCCGCTGCCTCTGAAACCGGATCGGCTGGCGCGATGGTCACTGAAGTGCTCTCCCTCGCTCGGCTTGGGGCCTCACGGGTGGTGCGCGATGGGCGCGTACGGGCATGCCGGGCCCCAGGGGTTGGGTCGGCGTACCACGCAGCGTCCACCGGCCCAACCCGCGGGGCCCGGACGTATGAGACGGCTGTCGGCGGCAGGTCCTCGGACTTGCGGGTACGCAAAAGCGCACGCGTACACCGTTGCGGGACAGTTCCGGATTCCCACCGGATTCCCCTGCGGCGACAGCGAGCATGAGCATACATCTTGTGGTGGCGAGCGCACGCACCCCCACATGTTGTGTCGCGAGGTGGAGTGTTTCGTACGAATGTGCTATTCAGTGCCGGACTTGGCGCGGCCCTGAGCCAGGCCTGGCACGGGTCCCGTACGGGTCCGGTACGGCCCTGGCAGGGGTCCGGCACGGGCGGTCAGGCGTGAGCCTGGCACAGGCTTGGCGCGGTCCCGGGATGGGCCCGCCTCGGGCCATGGGCCCGCTTCGGGCCTGGCGCGGTGCCTGGCCGCCGTTAAGCGGGCGCCGTTGCCCGCCACTCCGCGAGGGTACGGGCCAGCCTGGCCCGGTAGTCCTCGTAGCCGCGCTCGTATGCCTCGGCGCGGTCCGCGTCCGGTACGACAGTACGCGAATCGGCTCGCCATTGTGTCGCGTCCACCGGGTCGCCGAGCGCCCGCCAGGCGACCGCGACCGCGCCGCGCGCCCCCACTTCGGGCTCGTCGGGGATGCGCACCGGCCGCCCGAGGACGTCCGCGAACAGCTGGGTCCAGGCGGCGGACCGGGTGCCGCCCCCGCACGCCGCGAGGCTCGCCGTCAGCCCCGCGGCCTCCAGGCAGTGGCGGGCGGCATACGCCACGGCCTCGCAGGCGGCCCGTACGGCGTCCGCGCGTGTCGTCGCGAGCGTCAGCCCGTCCAACCGGCCCCGCGCGGCTGGCTCCACGAACGGGGCGCGCTCGCCCGCGTCGGACAGGAAGGGCAGCGCGGTCACCCCGCGCGCCCCCGGCGGGCTGTCGGCGAGGAGTGCGTCCAGATCCGCGGTGGTGGCCCCGGTGAACTCCAGGACCCACTCCAGGGCCGCCGTGCCCACCATGGCGGGCATGCCGCGCAGCCAGCGGTCCCGGTCGGGCACGCACAGCCACATGCCCGCCGGGTCGGCGGCCGGGTCGATCCGCGCGCTGTCCGTGAGGACCTGGCTGGCCAGCGTGGTGCCGACGATCAGCAGGCCGTCGCCCACCTCCTCGACCCCGCTGCCGATCGCGCACGCCGGAAGGTCGTACGGGCCCGCCGTGACGGGCAGTCCGGCCGGCAGCCCGAGCAGCTTCGCGCCCGCCTCGTCCAGCCGCCGTACGGTGTCGGGCGCGGCGGGCGGCGGCAACAGCCGGGCGTATTCGGCGATTCCACACGCTTCCAGGGCCTTGGGGACATACTCACGCGTGGTCACGTCCAGAAAGGGCATGGACGCGTCCGAGGCGTCCACACCGATGACGCCGGTGAGCCGCTGCGCCACAGCGTCCACGCAGTAGCCCGCGACCTCCGCGCGCGCCAGCGCCTCCGGCTCGTGGTCGGCCAGCCAGCGCAGCAGCGGCGCGTGGCAGCCGGGGAACACCCCGGAGCCGGTGAGCCGGTAGAGCTCGCGGATGGTGCCGTCCTCGCCCCAGCGGGCCACGGTGTCGTTCGCCCGCCCGTCCATCCACGAGATCGGCGGGCGCACGGCCCGGCCCGCCGCGTCGCGCAGCCACAGCCCGTCGCCCTGCCCGGTGAGCGCGAGCGCGACCGGGGCCGCCCGGCCTGTCGCGGCCAGGGTGGCCGTCACCTCGCGGACCACCTCGGCGACCGTGCGCAGCACGTCCTCCAGGTCCTGCTCAACCCGCCCGCCGGGCAGGCGGTCGAGCCGGCTGGGGCGGCTCGCGGCGGCCAGGGACCTGCCGTCCCGGCCGAAGGCGACGGCCTTGGTGACGGAGGTGCCGACATCGACTCCGAGGACGGTGCTCATGCGTACGGCCCTCCTTGGGGGCGTCGACTGCGGGGTGGCTGGTGGCTGGGCTGTTGGCCGGGCTAGTCCGTGGGCTGGTTCGTCGGCTGGTTCGCCGGGTGCGCGAGCTTCTCGCCGCGCGCGTAGCGGCCGACCTCGGCGGCGGTGATGGCGGCCGCGCGGTGGGCGGTCTGCCGGGTGGCGCCGGCGAGGTGCGGGGTGGTGACGACATTGGGCGCGGAGTGCAGCGGCCAGTCGGCGGGCGGCGGTTCGAGGTCGTACACATCGAGGGCGAGGGCCCCCAGGCGGCCGGAGCGCAGCGCCTCCGGCAGCGGCGCGTAGTCCAGCAGACCGCCGCGCGCGGTGTTCACCAGGACCGCTCCGGGCCGCATCCGGGCGATCCGGTCGGCGTCGATGAGCCCCTTGGTCTCGGGGGTGAGCCGGGCGTGCAGGCTCACCACGGAGCTGCGGGCGAGGAGTTCGTCCAGTTCGACCGGGACCACACCGTCCGCGCGGGCGGTCTCGGGGTCGGTGTACGGGTCGGCGATCAGCACCTGGGCGCCGAACGCGCGCAGCACGCGGGCGACGATCCGGCCGATGGCCCCGTAGCCCACCAGGCCGACGGTGGCACCGTCCAGCTCGCTGCCGCCCTCCTCGTACGCGTAGAAGTCCCCGCGCCAGCGGCCGGCGCGCAGCTCGGCGTCCGCGGTCGGGATGCGGCGCATCGCGGCCAGCATCATGCCGATCGCGAACTCGGCGGCGGCGGTGGCGTTACGGCCGGGCGCGAAGCTGACGGCGACGCCCGCGCGGGTGGCGGCCGGCAGGTCCACATTGACCGGGCCGCCCCGGGAGACCGCGACCATGCGCAGCTCGGGGCGGGCGGCGAAGACCCCGGCGGTGAACGGCGCCATCTGCGTCACGCACACCTCGGCCCCCGCCAGCGCCTCGATCAGCTGCTCCTCGGTGCCGCTGGCCTCGATCACCCGGCTCTCCGGACCGCCCACCGGGCCGAAGGGCTCGTGCGGCCACGGCAGCGTCAGCTCGGCGACGACGGCGTCGACGTCGCCGAGCCCCGGCTCGCCGCGGAGCGCGGCGATGATGAGGTCGGGACGTACGAAGTGGTCTCCGGCGGCGAGGACACGCATGGGTGGCCTTTCTTCGGCGTTCCATCACAGAGGCGACGCTAGATTTAACATCGTTGACGTGACAAAGCAATGGGCCGCGCGTCGTCATGCGGGTGCGCGCCGAGGAGAGGAAGCGTCCTGTGACGGCTCGTCTACTGCTCGTTCGCCACGGCGAGACGGTGTGGCACGCGGAGAACCGGTACGCCGGGATCTCGGACGTGGCCCTGACCGAACGGGGATTCCGGCAGGCGGAAGCGCTCGCCCATTGGGTGAGCGGGCGTGATGTCAACGCGGTCGCCTGCTCCCCGCTCAGCCGGGCCCGGCTGACCGCGCGCCCGGCCGCCGACGCGCTCGGGCTCGCCCCCGAGGTCGTCCAGGACCTGCGCGAGGTCGACTTCGGCTGGGGCGAGGGCCGCACCATCGCCGAAATGGAGGCGGAGGACCCGGCGGCCGTACGGGCCTTCCGGGCGGACGCGGTAGCGGGCGCGTTCCCCGGAGCGGAGCCGCCCGCCGCCGCGGCGGCCCGCGCCGCGGCCGCGCTGCGCGGCCTGGCCGCCGCGCACCCGGGCCGCACGGTGCTCGTCGTGGCGCACAACTCCCTGCTGCGCATGGCGCTGTGCGCGCTGCTGGGCATCCCCGTCGGCCGCTACCGGCAGGTGTTCCCACGGCTGGACAACGCGGCGGTGAGCGAGATCGAGGTGGCGGGGGAGCGGACGGCGCTGCGGTCGCTGAACGTGCCGACGGGGGAGGCGCCCGCGGGGACCGCGCCCGGAGGGAACGCGGGCGCGGGGGCCGCGCACACGGAGGCCGCGCACACAGGGGCCACGTCCACGGACTGTGGGGGAGAATCCGCCACATGACCACGACCGGCGCGTCCGACGTCCCGCCCCGCACCCAGGCCGCACGCAGACAGACCATCACCGAGTACGTGCTCGAGCACTCCACCGCCACCGCGGCCGAGCTCGCCGAGCTGACCGGCGTCAGCCTCATGACCGTGCACCGGGATCTGGACGAGCTGGCCAGGCTCGGCGTGGTGCGCAAGTTCCGGGGCGGGGTCTCGGCGCTGCCGTCGTCGGTCTTCGAGTCCAGCCTGGACTACCGGATGGGGGTGAACCGGGCCCAGAAGGAGGCGGTGGCCGCGGCCGCCGCGGAGCTGGTCGAGCCCGGCATGTCGATCATGCTGGACGACTCCACGACCGCCCTCGCCCTGGCCCGGCTCCTGGTCGACGCGGCCCCGCTGACCGTGGTGACCAACGCCCGGCGCGTGGAGGAGGTCTTCGCCGGGGTGCCGCAGACCCGGCTGATCGGCCTGGGCGGGGAGTACTCGCACACCCATGACTCCTTCCTCGGCGTGCCCTGTGTGGCGGCCATCGAGGCGCTGTCGGTGGACATGGTGTTGGTCTCCACCTCGGCGGTGGACGCGCACACCACCTACCACCAGGAGCAGGACGTGGTGCTGGTGAAGCGCGCGATGCTCGCGGCCGGCAGCCGCAAGGTGCTCCTTATGGACGCGTCGAAGACCCGGCGCACGGCCCTGCACCGGCTCTGCCCGGTCGACGAGTTCGACCACCTGGTGGTCGACGACGCGGTCGACGTGGCGCTGCTGGCGGAGCTGCGGGAGCGTACGGATGTGAGGCCGGCGAAGGTGGCGGGGGCGGCGGGGGCGCGCTCTTAACGCCTCGCGTGTTAACTTCACTTCGCACATGGGGCTGGTGGGCCTTGGGCGCGCCGGGGAGCCCCAGGGCCCACCGTTGTGCCGCGCATCGAAGGAGCCGACCGCTATGAGCACAACGCCGTCCTCCCCGGAGGTCGTGGCGGGCATCGACATCGCCACGGCGGCGGTCCGCGTGGTGTGCGTCGACGCGCACGGCCGGATCCGCGCGGAGGCGCGCGAGCCGCTGCCCCCGCCACGGCGGAGCGCGGGCGGGCACAGCGAGCAGGACGCGCGCGCCTGGTGGCCCGCCGTCGCGGCCGCGCTACGGCAGGCGACCGCGGCGCTCCCGGCGGGCGGCCGGGAAGTGGTGGCCGTCGCCACGTCGGCGACCTCCGGCACGGTCGTCCTGGCCGACGGCGCGGGTGAACCGCTCGGCCCGGCCCTGATGTACGACGACCGCCGCGCGGCCGAACTCAACGCCCGCGCCCAGCACATCGGCGCCCGGCGCTGGCAGGCCCTCGGCCTCTCGGTCGGCCCGACGGCGGCCCTGGGCCGCATCGCGTGGCTGGCGGAGGCCGACACCCTTGCCGGTGACCGCCCCCGCCACCTCCTCCACACCCCCGACCTCATCGGCCGGCGGCTCACCGGAGGCCCGGTCGCCACCGACTGGAGCCACGCGCTCAAGAGCGGCTACGACCCCCGCGTTGGTGAATGGCCCACCGAGGTCTTCGACGCCCTGGGCGTACCGCCCCGGTGGCTCCCGCCCGTACAGGCGCCCGCCACCGAGGTCGGCACGGTGTGCGCGGCCGCCGCACACGAGACCGGGCTGCCGGTCGGCTGCTCGGTCCGCCTCGCGATGACGGACGGCTGCACCGGGCAGATCGCCACCGGGGCCGTCCGGCCGGGCCAGTTCGTGGGCGTCCTCGGCACCACGTACGTCCTCAAGGGGGTCACCCGCGAGCTGGTCACCGACCCGACCGGCGCGCTCTACAGCCACCGCCACCCCGACGGCTGGTGGCTGCCGGGCGGCGCCTCCAACACCGGCGGCGAAGCCCTCGCACACGTCCCCACCCACCAACTCCCCGCCCTCGACCGCGCCGCGGCCGCCCGCGGCCCCGCCTCCGTGGTCGCCTACCCCCTGCGCCGCGAGGGCGAGCGCTTCCCCTTCGTCAGCGGCGAGGCCCGCGGCTTCCTCCTCGGCACCCCGGCCGACGAGGCCGACCGCCACCGCGCCGAGCTGGAGGGCGTCGCCTTCCTGGAACGCCTCGCCATCGAGCGTGTACGGGAGTTGGGCGTACCCGTCGAAGGGCCGCTGTGGGCGGCGGGCGGCGGCAGCCGCAGCCCGCTGTGGACCCGCATCCGCGCCACCGCCCTCGGCATGCCACTGCGCGTCGCCGACCACGCCGAAACCGCCTTCGGCGCGGCCCTCCTCGCCGCCTCCGGCACCCTCCACCCCGACCTCGCGGCGAGCGCCGCCGCGATGGTCCGTACGGGCCGGGACATCGAGCCGGACGAAACCGAACGCGCCGCGCTGGACGCCTCGTACGCCGTCTTCACCGCCGCCCTCCGCGAGCGCGGCTGGCTCGGATAGTCCCCATACGGCCTGTCTTCGCGGTGGGTTCGAGACATCGACACGCCGTGGCGTCGGCGTGTCACCGTCCCAAACTCACCGCAAACTCAGGCGGCTGGATCTCTTGACGGCGGCTTGGTCCATACCTAGTTTCTCCTGCACCCCCCACTCATCACATATATGACTGGGATTCGGGTTCACGAACAGATGCCCTGGCATCTGCCGCCGAAGGGAGAACCCTCATGTCCGAGACTCCTGAGCGATCGACCCACCCCCGAAGTCCCCGCAGGCGAAAGATCCCCGCGCTCACCGCCGCCGCCCTGTCCGCCGCCTGCCTGGCCGGGGCCCTCGTCGGCCCGGCCCAGGCTCAGGCCGCGAAGCCGGACCCCGGGCCACGTTCCGGGAACGCGACCGCCGCACCCGCCGCGTTCACCCACCCCGGAGTGCTGGTCGGCAGCTCCCAACTCGACTTCATCCGGGGCAAGGTGCAGGCCGGCGCGGCGCCGTGGAAGGGCGCGTACGACGCGATGATGGCGAGCAAGTACGGATCGCTGTCGTACACGCCGAAGCCGCGGGCGGTGGTGGAGTGCGGCCCGTACTCCAACCCCAACAACGGATGCACCGATGAGCGGCAGGACGCCATCGCCGCGTACACCCACGCCCTGGCCTGGTACGTCACCCGCGACGACCGCTACGCGAAGAAGGCGATCCAGATCATGGACGCCTGGTCGAGCACGATCACCGACCACACCAACAGCAACGCGCCCCTCCAGACCGGCTGGGCCGGATCGGTGTGGCCGCGCGCGGCGGAGATCATCCGCTACACCTACACCGGCTGGCCGAACGTCAACCGCTTCGCGACGATGCTGCGCAACGTCTATCTGCCGAAGCTGATCAACGGCTCCAACAGCAACGGCAACTGGGAGCTGAGCATGATGGAGGCCGCTGTCGGCATCTCCGTCTTCCTCGACGACCGGACCAGCTACGACAAGGCGGTCGCCCGCTATCTGAACCGGACGCAGGCGTACGTCTACCTCGAGTCCGACGGGGCCCTGCCCAAGACGGTGCCGGGCAGCGGCCTGGACACCAAGGACAAGATCGTCAAGTACTGGCAGGGCCAGTCCACGTTCGTGACCGGGCTGACCCAGGAGACCTGCCGGGACTTCACCCACACCGGCTACGGCATCTCCGCGATCTCACACGTCGCGGAGACTTCCCGCATCCAGGGCGAAGACCTTTACCCCAAGGTCGGCGAACGCCTCCGCCAGGCGCTGGGGTTCCAGGCCAAGTACGAGCTCGGCACGGCCGTGCCCTCCTGGCTGTGCGGCGGCACGGTCAACGACCACCTGGGGCCGG
Organism: Streptomyces sp. LZ34; assembly: GCF_053890475.1. Lineage (NCBI taxonomy): Bacteria > Bacillati > Actinomycetota > Actinomycetes > Kitasatosporales > Streptomycetaceae > Streptomyces > Streptomyces sp. LZ34. The sequence continues at coordinate 4,838,427 of NZ_CM132680.1, read as the reverse complement.
TCACCGAGGTCGGGTTCAACGCCCTGCACAACCGCCTCGGCTACCCCATGGACAACACCCAGAAGCTCACCGAACAACAGCGCCCCGCCGGCACCAACAGCCTCTTCGTGGCCTGGGAGACCCTTACTCACGCCGACAACACCGGCTGAGCCGACCGTGGCCCAGCCCTGAATACGGCGCGCCGACACTATGCGGTCGGCGCGCCCAGCTCCACGGTGAACGCCCACAGCGAGATCCCCGGTATCGGCTCCCAGTCCCGCTCCGGGGCCCGTACGAACCCCAGCCGCACGTACAGCCGGTGCGCGGCGGCCATCTTCTCCTGACTGGAAATCACGATCCGCTCCAGGCCCAGCTCCCGCGCCCGGCCCAGACACGCCCGCACCAGCGCCTCCGCCGCCCCGCGCCGCCGCGCCTCGGGCCGCACGGCCAGCATCCGGAACTCCCCCTCGCCCGGCCGCGCCAGCTCCGCGTAAGCCCCGCCGTACATCGCGAAGGCCACCGCGCCCAGCACCTCATCACTCTCCGCGTCGGCCGCGACCAGCACCTCCGCCAGCTCGGCCCGGCGCCGGGCGTCGCGCAGCTGGGCCAGGTACCCGTCGCTCTCGCCGAACTCCAGCAGCCCGTCCCCGAGGTACGCCTGCGCGGTGAGCTCGCCGATCCCGTCCAGCTCCCCGCCCCGCGCCCGCCTGATCGTGATGTCCATGTCGGTAGTGTCCCGCACCTCACTGACAACAGATCTGGATCACTGAGGATTCCTCTCGGGTTCGGCGGTGATGCCGGCCCGGCTCTTCGACGGCTCGTCCCGCGGCGAGGTCGGTGTCGCCGTCGGTACGCGGGTGGGGGCGGCCGGGCTGCTCGGGGGGCGGGAGTTTTCCTTCTGAGGACTTTGCCTGGTGGGGCTGGAGGGGCGGGGGGCTTCGGTGATGCTGGGGCTCGTGGTGGGCTCGGGGCTGATGGGCTCGGGCGTCGCCGTCGAGGTCGGGGACGTGGTACGAGCACTCTTGGTCGGCGGGGCGAGGGGGACCGTGGGGGGCGCGGGTGTCTCGCGCGCCGCGAGGTGGAGCGGCAGCGCGATGAGGGCCGCGGTCGCACAGGCCAGGCCCACTCCGCCGGCGGTACGGAGCAGCCGGCGGCGGGTGGCGGTGCGGCGGATCGCTTCGTATTGGCCGGGGGGCGGGCTGAGATGGTCGGTGGTGGGGCGCAGGATGACCGTGAGGGGGTCGTCGGGTTCGAATTCCGGGCCGTCGTCAAGGCGTGTGGTCAAGGCTTCTCCTCAAGTGGGCGCGGAGCAGTTCTCGGGCCGTGTGGAGGTCGGCCTTGACGGTTCCTTCCTTGCGCCCGGTCAGTGCGGACACGTCCCGGACCGGCATGTCAGCGTAGTAGTGCAGCAGGATCGGGACGCGCAGCCGTTCGGGCAGGGACTGGACGAGCAGGCGTACCGACGGGTCGGCTTGTTCGGCGTGGGGGCGGGTGGCGGCTTCGGCGGTGACGCGGCGCAGGGCTTTGCGTTCGCGCTCCAGCTTGCGCCAGTGGTCCCGGACGAGGTTGGCCGCGGTGACGTAGAGGAAGCCGCGGGGTTCTTCTACGGAGGTCCAGCGGGCCCAGAGCCGGGTGAACGCCTCCGAGGCGATCTCGTGGGCCGTCTCGTCGTCGTCGACAAGTCGGCGGCACCAGCCGGCGAGGCGCGGGTAGAGGGCGGCGAACAGCTCGGATGCCGCCTTGTCACGGGACCGTTTCAACACTCTCCATGGCCGTGAGGGCACGTGTCGGGAGGGATCCCGGGCCGTTGGCGTACGTTCCGTCGGCCCGGGATCCAGTGGGGGGTGGGTCAGGGGCTGGTGGAGCTCAGCGCGGCGAAGACGATCACGTTGTCGAGGTACTCGTTGCCGGTACGGGGGCCGCCACACGTGATCAGCCGCAGCTCCGGGCGGTCCACGTTCCCGTAGACGTCGTCCGCCGGGAAGTCCGCCTTGGCGACGGTCCGTACCGCGCTGACGGTGAACACCGCCTTCTTGCCGTTCTCCAGGCGCGCCTCGATCCGGTCGCCCCGGTGCAGCCGCGCGAGGTGACGGAAGACCCCGTCCCCGTAGGCGCCGACCGTGACATGGCCGAGGATGACCGACGGGCCGACCTGCCCCGGTGTCGGCGAGTGCCGGTACCAGCCCGCCTGGTCGTGTGCCGTGACCGGGGGCACCTGCACCGTGCCGTCCGGCGCCAACCCCAGCCGCATGACCGGGGTGTCCACCCCGATGGCCGGGATCCGCAGCCTGACCGGGACCGAACGCCCAAGGGCACGCGCCGCCTTCACGGGGGTCGAGGAAGACGGTGGCGTACTCCCGGGGCGTCCATGCGCGGCCTGCGTGGCCCGAGGGGTCTGCCGGGTCTGGTGGCCGCCACCGCAGCCCACGAGCAGCGAGGCCATCGCCGCGGTGGCGAACGCGCGCCTGGAGACCGGGGTCATGCCCCGGTCGCCCGCCGGCGACGTACGACGAACACCGCCGCGCCACCCGCGACGAGCACCGCGGCAGCGCCCCCGCCGATCAGCCCGGCGTCGGCCCCGGAACTCGAGGACTCCTCCGTCACCCCGGTGTTCGGCGCGCCCCTCGGCACCTCGCGGACCTGGGGTTCGGCCGGCTTCTGGGCCGATTCGTCGCGGGGGGTCGGGACGGCGGTGGCCGGGGACTTGGTCGGGGCCGGCTCGGGGGTGGCGGTGCCCGGGGCCTTGGTCGGTTCCTCACGGGGGGACGGAACGCTGGTGGCCGGGGACTTGGTCGGGGCCGGGGTCGTCTCGTCGGCGAACGCGGGCACGGTGCTCGCCAGCACGGCGGTGCACGCGAGTGCCACGGCACTGAGGACAGTTCGGCGCATGGAATCGCTCTCTCTCGTCGGTCCGCCCGACCGGTACTCGGCGGGCTGAGTTACGGATCGAGCGGAGAGACGAGGGAGCGGCGGGGCGGGTTGTAAAGAGAAGGCAAAGTCACATCGGCGCATGGGCCAGGCAGTGGCCCCCCTGATCTGGTTTCAGCCGTACGTGCCCTCCCCCAGGTAGATGCGGCGTTCGACGCGGGATTCCGGCAGTACGAGCGGCCGGTCCCCCCCCCCGGCGGTGGCTCATGCCGGGGAGGTATCGCCCCGGAGCCGGTCACGCTGGATCTGACGGGCGAGGGCGCGCCGCACGGAGGCCGACGCGGTGGGGGTGTCCCCCGAGGGGAGGTCGAGACCGCGACTGATCTGGTCGTACGCGGCCCGGTAGCCGCGGGGCAACTCCGCTTGGCGCAGTCTCAGGTCTTCTTCGACGAGGCGCCGCAGCTCGTCGACGTTCTGGGGCGTGAAGCGTTTCCTGCCCCGGGCGATGGCGCTGACGTAGCGGGTGCAGCGGGCGGTGTCGTCGAAGGTCTCGTCGAAGGTCTCGGAGATTTCCTCGGCGAGGCCCCACAGGCGTCCTTCGAGCCATGGGATGTCGCGCTGGTCAAGGGCGAGCCTCACCGGGGACGGGAGCGGGTCACTCGCCTTGTACTTCGCCACCTGCTTGGACACGGCGGGCTGGCTCATGTCGGTGAGCTGGGCGATTCTGTCCTGGGTCCAGCCGAAGCCGACCAGCACTTGGATCATTTCGGCGCGCAGCCTGCGCATCTCCTCGCCGGCGCGGATGACCTCGTTCATGCCGGCGAGCATCCGCTCGGCCTGTTCCTCGGTCAGCGCCTCGGGGGCCCGCTCCGTGCTCTCTTCGCCTGCCACAACCCGGTTATACACCCGACCGCGGCATCGCCATAACCGGGTTGTATAACCAGGTTATGACGTGGCAGGGTGCGTGTCATGCCCTTCTTCTCCGCACCCGACGGAACCCGGCTCGCCTACCGCGTACACGGATACGGTGACGGTGACCCGGTCATCTGCATCCCCGGGGGCCCCGCGGACTCCGACTACCTCGGCGACCTCGGCGGTCTGTCCGCGCACCGCCGGCTGATCCTTCTGGACCTTCGCGGCACCGGCCGGTCCGCGAACCCCGAAGACCCCTCCTCCTACCGCTGCGACCGCCTGGTCGACGATGTCGAGGCGCTGCGCGCCCACCTCAAACTCGCCGGGATGGATCTGCTTGCTCACTCCGGGGGCGTGAACCTCGCGACGCAATACACGGCCCGATACCCGGGCAACGTCGGCAAACTCACCCTGATCGGCCCCAGTGCCCGAGCCGTCGGTATAGAGATCACGGGGGAGACGCGGCGTGAGCTCGCGCGGCTCCGGAAGGACGAGCCGTGGTTCCCAGCGGCGTTCGCCGCCTTGGAGGCGATCACCGGGGGCACGGGCAGCGACTGGGAGGCCATCGCCCCCTTCTTCTGGGGCCGGTGGGATGCCGGGGCGCAGCGGCACCACGCGGCCAGTCAGCCGAGCAACCGGGAGGCCGTCGCCCACTTCGCGGCCGAGGGGGCCTTCGACCCGGCGTCCACTCGCGTGGCGCTCGCCACCTTCGAGGCCCCCGTCCTGCTGCTCACCGGCGAGTTCGACCTGAACAGCCCGCCGAAGTCGGCGGCCGAGTTCGCGGAGCTGTTCCCCGACGCCGCGCTCGTCGTGCAGCCCGGGGCGGGTCACTACCCCTGGCTCGACGACGCCGACCGGTTCGTCGCGACCATCGCGGCGTTCCTGGGGTGAGGGCACAGGCCTCTGGCTGCGGCTTCGCGCTCGCGGTGACGTGGGAGCCGGGCCCGCACCCCGGACCGGCTCCCACGTCCAGCCGGACAGGCTCCCGCCTTGCCGAAGCCGTGGACGTACGTCGTCGCTCGCTAGCGGCGCACTCGATAGAGCAGGTGCAGCACCCGGTCGCCCTGGATCACCGTGTGCGGGTCCTCGAGCAGATGCTGAGCGTCGACCGACCCGAAGTACCGCTTGCCCGAGCCGAAGACCACGGGCACGACGTCCATCGCCACCTCGTCCACCAGGCCGAGGGCGAACGCCTGCCCACCGACGTCGCCCGCCGCCACGGCGACGGTGCGCTCCCCCGCGAGTTCCTTGGCCTTCGCGACCGCCTGTGCCACATCGTCGACGAAGTGGTACGACGCCTCGGGGTGCCACCCGTCGGGCTTGGGCCGGTGCGACACCACGACCACGTGCTCGCCCGCCGGCGGTGACCCCTCCCAGCCGTTGGTCGTGTCGAACAGGTGACGCCCGATCACCATCGACCCGACGCTCGCCCACATCGGTCTGACGTACGCGGCCGAGGCTCGCGAGACCTTCATGGTGCCACCGTCGACGAGCTCGGCGTCGCCGTTGAAGTACCAGTCGAACAGAGGGCCGACTTGATCGTCCGCGTCGGCGATGAAACCGTCCACGGAAACGACGTTGTGCATCACCACGGTGCTCATCACATCTCCTGGGGTGTTCCGAGGCCTTCAGGCAATCCTTGTGCGTATAGACCCGGCACGCCCCCGAAACTCATCGCTATGCCGCCCGACTTCTGGCGGTCAATCCTTGCCGCAGCACGCCTCGGGGGCGCCTTCCGCGCTCTTGCCCAGGGAGTCGGCGTCGGCCTTGACGACATAGACCTCCCACGGCTCCTTGCCGGGGCCGGTCACCCACACCTTGTCCTGCAGCGCGTAGCAGCAGGAGGTCTCGCTCTCCTCGAAGGTGGCCAGGCCGGCCTCCTTCAGCCGCTCGGTGGCGGCGGTGACCTGATCGGTGTCGGCGACCTCGACGCCCAGGTGGTCCAGGCGGGTCTCCTCGCCGGTCGCCCCCTCGATCAGGACCAGCTTGAGCGGGGGCTCGGCGATGGCGAAGTTGGCGTAGCCCTCGCGGCGCTTGGCGGGCTCGGTGCCGAAGAGCTTGGAGTAGAAGGTGATCGAGCCTTCCAGGTCGGCGACGCGCAGGGCGAGCTGGACGCGGGACATGACGGTCTCCCCTCCGGGGGTGATACTGCTTTGATGAATATCTATATAGTCGAGGTTGCCCGACTGATTAGGTGGCTGTCAATATAGAGAGATGTCAAAGCAAGCTGATCTGCCGCTGCTCGGCCAGGACTCGGCGTGCTGCGCGCCGATGGTCCGCGAGCCGCTGGGCGAGGAGGCCGCGGCCGAACTGGCGCGGATGTTCAAGGCGCTGTCGGACCCGGTCCGGCTGCGGCTGCTGTCGCTGATCGCCTCGTACGAGGGCGGCGAGGCGTGCGTATGCGACCTCACCGGCCCGTTCGATGTCTCCCAGCCGACGATCTCCCACCACCTGAAGGTGCTGCGCGAGGCCGGTCTGGTCGGCTCGGAGCGGCGCGGGACGTGGGTGTACTACTGGGTGCTCCCCGCGGCCCTGGCGCAGCTGTCCGCCCTGCTCCAGGCCGGCGCCGCGCCCGCCGAGGCCGGGACGTGAGCGCCGCGGTGCCGCTGCCGCGGCGGGTGGGTGCCGAGGCGGTCGGTACGGCGGCGCTGGTCGCGGTGGTGGTCGGCTCCGGCATCCAGGCCACCGAGCTGACCCGGGACGTCGGCGTGCAACTGCTGGCCAACTCCCTGGCCACCGTCTTCGGCCTGGGTGTGCTGATCGCGTTGCTGGGGCCGGTGTCCGGGGCGCACTTCAACCCGGCGGTCTCCCTCGCCGCCTGGTGGACCGGCCGCCGGACCGGCGAAGGCCTGAGCCTGCGAGAGCTGGCCGCGTACGTGGCCGCCCAGACCGCCGGGGCCATTGGCGGCGCGGTGCTCGCGGACGCGATGTTCGGTCGGCCGCTGGTGAAGTGGTCCACCCACGACCGATTCGCCGGACACCTGTGGCTGGCCGAGGTGGTGGCCACCGCCGGGCTGGTCTGGCTCGTCTTCGGCCTGACCCGCGTCGGCCGGGCCCACTTGGCGCCGGTCGCGGTCGCCGCTTACATCGGGGCGGCGTACTGGTTCACCTCGTCCACCAGCTTCGCCAACCCGGCGGTGACCATCGGCCGGGCCTTCACCGACACCTTCGCCGGCATCGCCCCCACCTCCGTCGCGCCGTTCCTCGCCGCGCAGCTGGCCGGGGCGGTGCTCGGTCTGGGCCTGGTCGCCGTCAACTTCGGCCGCCAGGCCCCCACCGCCGAGGCCGTCGCCGTTTCCCGCCCCGCTGAAGAGAGCACCCTGAGCTGATGAGCACTCCCGCTGTTCCCTCCGTGCTGTTCGTCTGCGTGCACAACGCCGGCCGGTCCCAGATGGCCGCCGCCTTCCTCACCCACCTCGCCGCAGGCCGCGTCGAGGTCCGCTCGGCCGGTTCCGCTCCCGCCGACGCGGTGAATCCGGCCGTGGTGGAGGCCATGCGGGAGGTCGGTATCGACATCTCCGCCGAGACGCCGAAGGTCCTCACGGTGGAGGCGGTGCGGTCCTCCGACGTGGTGATCACGATGGGCTGCGGGGACGCCTGCCCGTACTTCCCCGGCAAGCGGTACCTGGACTGGACGCTCGACGACCCCGCCGGTCAGGGCGTCGAAGCCGTCCGCCCGATCCGGGACGGGATCGAGCAGCGCATCCGTGGCCTGCTCGCCGAGCTCGGCATCCCGGCGGCGGCGTGATGGGCCTATGCCTTGCCGAGGTGGTCGAGGCGGCCTGCTTTGGCGCCGCGTATGAAGGCGCGCAGGGCGGTGGGGGTGGTGGTGAGGATGGTGTCGGGGGCGTCGCTCTCGCGGAGCCGGATCGTGGCGTCGTCGGTCGACGAGACGTAGAGGCAGTTGGCTCCTTGGGAGCTGTACGAGGACTTCTGCCAGCGGAGTGTGGGCATGCGTTCCCTCTCAGATGTCCTGCGCGATGCCATGGATCAGATCGCGCGACTTCGCGGGCTCCAGGGCGCAGCTCTCCATCCGCTCCAGCACGGAGCGGTACATCACCAACTTGGCTTCCGCGTCGATGAACTCGCACCCGTGGTCCGTGTCCAGCTGTACGGTATCGAGCTGCGATACCGGGCCGTGAGCATAGACGATGGGCTGCCCGGAACCGGGGAAAGTGCCGCCCCCGAAAGGGATCACCAGGATGGTGATGTGCTCGTGTTCGCTCATCTCGACGAGGTGTGCAAGCTGCTCCCGGGTCGTCTCCGGCCCGCCGAAACCCATGCGCAGGGCGGCCTCGTGGAGGATCGCGGTCAGCGGGGTCGGCCGGTCCCCGTAAAGCACCGCCTGCCGCTTGATGCGGAACGAGACCCGGTGCTCCACCTCGTATCCAGCGAGGGGCGGAATGGCCTCGCTGAAGATGGTGCGCGCGTGCTGCGTCGTCTGCAGCACGCCGGGCATGTGGACCACTGACGCAATGCGCAGCGCCGTGGCGTGATGCTCCAGTTCGGCGAGGTCGAGCAAGCCGGGGACGAGAATGTCCCGGTACTCCTCCCACCAGCCACGGGTGCGACCTCCGGTCATGCCGGCCAACGCCTCGACAAGTCGCCCATCGGCGCAGGTGTAGTTGCGAGCCATGGCGCGGACGCGATCGGCGCCCACGGCGTACCGTCCGGCCTCGATATTGCTGATGCGGGATTGATTGACGCCGAGAAGTGAGGCGGCCGCAGTGGTCGACAGCCCTGCGCGCTCCCGCAGTTTTCGCAGTTCAGCGCCCAGCCGCTGCTGACGCAGGGTCGGGGTGTTGCTCGACGGCATGGTTCTTCCTCCCGGTCGGCACACAGTGTGCACGTGTCACCCACACAGGGCGACTTGGCCTTTATTTCGTCGACGTCGTGGAATATAGGCCATCGCGCGCCGTACTGTGTGGGGACGCCAACTCCACCTCCAGACGGGAGACTTCCATGCCCACCGTATCCCCGGAAAACCAGCAAAGCCCCGAAAACCCCTGGTCGTACTCCCTCCGCCTGCCCCACGACCCCCGCGCCGCCGCCATCGCCCGCACGACCCTCCGGGCCGTCCTCGCCCGCCACGGCATGGGCGAACTCACCGACCCGGCAACGCTGGTCACCAGCGAGACGGTCACCAACGCCTACCGCCACACCACCGGCCCGGCGGAAATGCGCATCCGGGCCGTCGAGGAGGGCCGTCTCCGTGTCAGCATCTGGGACACCAACCCCGATATCCCGCCGCCCTTCGACAAGCCCCCGGCCCTCTTCGACCGCTCGGCCGCCCTCGCCGAGGCCGCCGCGAACACCGAGGCTACGTACGGGCGTGGGCTGCTCATCGTGCGGATCTGCGCGGACAACTGGGGCGGCTATGCCCTCGCCGACGAGCTCTTCGGGATCAGCGGCAAGCTGCTGTGGTTCGAACTCGCGCCGACGCCCTGCGATGCCTTCGACATCGCGGCTTGAGCGCTCCGCCGCAACTGCTGCCGCGCGGTGGCGAGCCGGTCAGTCGGCTCTCCCCCCATTACCTTCTTGGTGGCCCCGCAATGGGGCGCCCGGCCTCCGGAGTTGGCATGACTTTCTCCCCCTGTCGAACGCATGGTCTGGGGTGTGGTGTCACCGGCTCCAGAGGCACTGACAGACCGCTGATTAGGGGCATGACCACCGGCTTCTTCGCAGGTCGGGAGGCTCTTCGTCATGTGGATGTGGCGATCGGTGCCGTGGGACGGCCGGGCGGGAACGAACAGAGGACGCGCGTGATCGACGTCAGTGACATCGGCGCCTTCCCCGGCCTGGACGTCGGCAAGGGCGAACACCACGCCACCGCCGTCACCCCGGCCGGGAAAAAGGCCTTCGACAAGCGGCTGCCCAACAGCGAACCCAAACTCCGCGAGGTCTTCACCAAGCTGAAGGCCAAGCACGGCACCGTGCTCGTGATCGTCGACCAGCCCGCCTCAATCGGCGCCCTCCCGTTGGCCGTGGCCCGGGACATGGACTGCGAGGTCGCCTATCTGCCGGGCCTGACGATGCGGCGGATCGCCGACCTCTACCCCGGCGAGGCCAAGACCGACGCCCGCGACGCGTTCATCATCGCGGACGCGGCCCGGTCGATGCCACACACGCTGCGATCCATCGAGCTCACAGACGAGACCATTGCCGAGCTGGAGATGGTCGCAGGCTTCGACGACGATCTGGCCGGCGAAGCCACCCGGATCAGCAACAGGCTGCGCGGACTGCTGACGCAGATCCACCCGTCGCTGGAGCGGGTGCTGGGTCCGCGAGTGCAGCACCCAGCCGTGCTCAAGCTGCTCGACCAGTTCGGTTCCCCGGCCCAGATCCGCAAGGCCGGGCGCCGGCGGCTGGCCAGCCTGATGCGGCCCAAGGCCCCGCGCACGGCCGAGCGCCTGGTCGACGAAATCTTCACCGCGCTGGACGAGCAGACCGTCGTCGTGCCCGGCACGGATGCGGCCGCACTGATCGTCCCGAGCCTCGCCAGCTCGCTTCAAGCGGCGCTCGACCAGCGGAAACTCCTCGCCGCGAGGATCGAGGAGCTGCTGGAGTCCCACCCTCTTTCCAAGGTCCTGACGTCCATGCCGGGGATCGGCGTCAGGACCGGAGCCAGGATCCTCATCGACGTCGGCGACGGATCCAGTTTCCCCTCCGCCGCCCACCTCGCGGCCTACGCCGGTCTCGCCCCGGCGACCCGCAACTCGGGCTCGTCGATCCGCGGCGAACAACCCTCCCGGCGAGGAAACAAGCAGCTCAAACGCGCCTTCTTCCTGTCCGCGTTCGCGGCCCTTGCCGACCCAACATCCAGGGCCTACTACGACAAGAAGATCGCGCAGGGCAAGCATCACACCCAGGCCATCCTCTGCCTCGCCAGACGACGAGCCGACGCGCTCTTCGCCATGCTCCGCGACAGCACCTTCTACCAACCCCAACCCGCCCCCACGGATTGACGCAACCCATAGGGGCACACCCCCTCTTAAAAAGACGCTTGATGTAGTACTTGATGTAGAGCAAGCATTTTTTTGAGAGGGGGGTGGGGGACCGTCCGGTGGGGCCTTGCCCGGCACGGGATCCTGTGCCGCTTCCGATGCCTGATTCTCAGCCGGGTCGCTTGGCCATGACGACCAGACCCGGCCCGCTGTACTCCTCCGGGGGGAGCCGGAGTTCGGCGACCGGGTGCAGGCCGACCTGCTCGATCAGATCCACGAGCTGTTCCGGCTGCCATTTGTGTGTCGTCCAGCGAACGGGTACGCCTCCGTATGCCTCGGTGCGCACCGCGTCTTCGGCGCCGACGTGTGTTGCGGTGATGAAGTGTCCGCCTGGCTTCAGGGCGCGCGCGAACAGGGCGAGAACCTGAGGAAGGATGTCACGGGGGAGGTTGAACAGTGACCACCACCCGAGCACGCCGCCAAGGGACGCTTCATCAAGGTCGAGGTCGGTAGCAGAGGCGACGCTGAAGCGGCAGTGCGGATGAAGACGGCGCGCGTTCTCGATCATACGAGGGGAGAGATCCACCCCGGACACGTCAAGTCCGCGTTCGGCAAGGTAGGCGGTCACCGTTCCGGGTCCGCAGCCGACGTCGAGGACGGGACCAAGCTCGCTCACGGTGTCGGCGAAGGCATCGATTGATGCCTTGAGCCATGGATGACGACGGATGTCGCCGACTCCCGTCGTCACCACCATGTCGGCGTAGTTGTCGGCCACACGGTCATAGGACTCACGGACCACGTCGAGATCGGCCGGGCGGTCAATAGGGTGGGCGCGCATCAGCCGATGATAGGACTGCGCGACGGCCTACAGGCGGGCTTGCGTCTTCAACTCTCACCAGCTCTCCGCGGGGTTCAGCCTGTTGGTGCCCGCCAGTGGTCTCCAGAGGCGTATCGGCCTCAGCTGCACCGACCCGAGGCGGCGAGGCCTGGACAGAACCGGCTCTTTCTGCGGCGGCACGTGCGCAGGGCGGGATGCTCGACATCCACGAGGACAGCGGACAGCCCGCTTTGCGGGCGACCGGCCTGACGGACGAGTTCCGTGGCCTCGTCCTGGAGAGCCGCCAGGCCGCCCCGCCGCGCCGCAGCAGCGAGGCAAGGACGTGCTGCCCGGAGCGGACAACCTGAAGCGGCAGCGACAGGCAGCCGTCTCGCTCACTGCGCAGACCGGGCCGCGCACTCATGTCGCCACCGACTCTGCCCGGTGTCCGACGGCACCACCCCGCCGCTGCCACTCATGAGCGACCACGTGCGTCCGGACAAGACCCGTCCCCGGAACATCCGGGCCATCCGGGCACCCATACGTGCGCTCCTTCACCGCGTTGACCGCGCTCCCGGGCCGCCCGCAGCGGGCGTCCTGCGTCGAATAATCCGTTGAACGATGGGTCAACCTCAATCGCACGCCGCGACGCGCTCTCGCCGATCTGCCCATGCACCACACACAGCGGCTCCGCCTCCGCCACTTCCCGGAACATCGCGACCGGCCGTATCTCGGCTGACCCTGTGAACATCGGGACAGGTCCCGTCACCGCAGGTCAGGGCGATCTCGGCGAATCTCGAAAAGAATACTTTCGCGATTGACTTGCGAAATGGTCACCAACGCCTACCGCCAGACCACCGGCCCCGCGGAAATGCGCATCCGGGCCGTCGAGGAGGGCCGTCTCCGCGTCAGCATCTGGGACACCAACCCCGACATCCCACCGCCCTTCGACAAGCCCCCGGCCCTCTTCGACCGCTCGGCCGCCCTTGCCGAAGGGCAAACTGCTCTGGTTCGAACTCGCCCCGCCGCCCTGCGCCGCCTTCGCCATCGCTGCTTAGAACTCGCGCAGACAGGCGCGATGCGCACCCTGGCGGCCGTCGGCGGCGGTGAGTTACGGCGTTGCCGCGAATGCCTCCCGGTGGTCTCGTGCCCACTGCTCGAACGTGCCCGCCGGTCGGCCGAGCACCCGCGGCACGTGGTCGGTGACGTAGGCCGCACCGTTGGCGCGCGCCCAGCCGATGCCAGTGATCATCCCGGCCGGCAACTGATCGAGCTCGCTCGTGTCGGTGATCTTGACCGGCCGTTCCAGCACGCGCTCCAGGATCGCCGCCTGGTCTGTGAACGTCAGCAGCTTTGGCCCGGTCAGGTCGTACCGCTGCCCGTCGTGTGCATCGCTGGTCATGGCGGCGACGGCGACCGCAGCCACGTCCCTCGGGTCGACGATGGCCTGCTGGGAGTCGCCGACCAGGTTCGGGATCGGCTCTCCGGCCTGGATCAGCGCCCGGTACCACAAGAAGTTCGAGGCGAAGCTCGGCGGGCGGAGCATCGTCCACGCGAGCCCGCTGGCCTCGATCGCCTCTTCCCCGGAGAGGTGCCACGCACCGACGGTCGCCCCGTCGAACCGCTCGCCGCTGCCGATGGCGGACAGCTTGACGATCTTACGGACGCCCGCCGCCCGCGCGGCCGTGACCAGGGCGATGTCGTGGTCCGCGGTCGGCACGGGCGGCGCGGTCACCAGGAAGACCGTGTCGACGCCGGCCACTGCGCCCGCCAGTGACTCCGGGTCGTCGAAGTCGGCCCGCACCCCGCTGGGCTGCTCGCGACGGGACATCGCTCGAAACGGCACGCCCCGTTCGGTGAGCAGGCGGACGACGTGACTACCGATGGTGCCGGTGGCACCGGTAACAAGGATCATGTCCCGACGATCACATCGCTCTCACGCCGCGGGATAGGAAGTTTCGGCACTATGGTGAACCGCGTGAGCTCTCTGGTCGTGCCGCCCGCCCTTCTGCGTTGGGTGGCCGGGATCGATGTCGCTACGGCCGCCGGTTCGGCGGCGGTCGACGTGCCCGATCACGCCACCACGCTTCTCCTGCGCAGCGACAGGCGTGAGCTGATCGTCATGGGCCCCCGCACCCGGGCCGCCTATCACATCGGCGCGCCTGGCCACTCGTGCCTGCGGGTTCGCATGCGGCCGGGGCGTGCCCAAGCCCTGCTCGGCCGTCCGCTGCGTGATCTCGCCGACCGGGCCCTGCCGCTCCGCGAACTACCGGGCCTGGATGTCGACCAGTTCGCCGCTGATCCGATCGCCGCCCTCGAAAAAGCGTTGGTCGCCCGACCGGAGCCCCCGGCGCGGCTCGAAGCGGCGGCACACCTACTGGCCGGCGCCACTGTCGCCACGACCGCCGCCCGGTTGCACATCAGTGAGCGCCGCCTCCACGCCCTGTTCACCGACGGCACCGGCTTGTCCCCCAAGCACTTCGCACGCATCGACCGCGTTCGCACCGTGCTCGCGGCCGATGCGGGCCGGTGGTCGGACATCGCCGCGACGGCGGGTTACTACGACCAGTCCCACATGACGGCCGAGTTCCGCCACTTCATGGGTGTCCCGCCGGCCGCGTTCACCGCGGGGCGGCGTCCCGCCGCGACTCCGTGCACTGTCTGAGTTCCGAGGTTCGGTCGCTGATCCGCTGATCGCGGTCAGCGGGGTCGGCCGGTCCCCGTAGAGGCCCGCCTGCCGCTTGATGCGGAACCGCCCTGCGCCGCCTTTGCCATCGCCGCCTGATCAACCGCCGAGGGCGGTCACTTCGTCGAGGACGGCCAGGTCGAGCTGGTGAAGCCGGGCCGGATCAGCGATGAGCTCGTATGCCGTGATCCGCTCGCCGATGACGGTGAGCGTGAGGGCGAGTCGCAGCCGGCCCCGCGGCGCGACCACGATTCCCACGGCGCCGTTGACAAGTGACGGCTCCGCGAAACGCGAGTTCCGTCCGAAAGCGGCGATCTCCTCCGCCACGGCCCGCGCGCCACGGACCTCGGTCGGCCTGCCGGTGGGAAGGGCGGCTCGGTCGGCCCGCCGTACGACATCGGGGGCCAAGACCGTGAGCACCCCGTCGATGTCGCCGGCCCGCGAAGCGGTCAGGAACGCCTCGACCACGTGCCGCTGCCGGGCAAGCTCCATGTCGGGAAGCGCGGGAGCCCCCCGCACTTTGCCGCGCGCGCGGCTGGCGAGCTTCTTGGTGGTGGCCGGGGAGCGATCGACGATGGGCGCGATCTCGTCGAACGGAACGGCGAACATGTCGTGCAGCACGAAGGCGACCCGCTCCGCGGGGCCCAGTCTGTCCAGCACGATCAGCAGTGCGCGGCCGACCGATTCGACCAGCAACGCCTCTTGTTCCGGGTCGCCGCTCTGATCGGGGTCCGGGTTCTCGTCAGGCATTGGGAGACCGGCGAGTTCCTCTCGTCGTGACTCGCGGGAGCGCAGCATGTCGAGGCAGATCCGGGACACGACCGTCGTCAGCCAGCCACCCAGGTTCTCCACGTCGTCGGTGTTGCCACGGACCAGCCGCAGCCACGCTTCCTGAACAGCGTCGTCCGCCTCGCTGAGTGAGCCGAGCATGCGGTAGGCGACCGTTCGCAGGCGGTCGCGATGCCTCTCGAAACTGTCGGCGAGCCTGTCCTGCGCGTGCACCGGTCACCTTTCCCCGTCCTCGATCGTCAACACAGTAGAGGAGCCCAACACCACGGGAGGTCATCGCTCTTGGACGTCTATGAGGCGGTCACAAGCCGACGGGCGGTGCGCGGGTTCACGGACGAGCCCGTCCCGAGGGAGGTGCTCGAGCGTGTGCTTTCCGCCGCTGCCCGATCGCCGTCCGGAGGGAACCTCCAGCCGTGGAACACGTATGTGCTGACCGGCGCGCCGCTGGCCGAGCTCAAGAAGCGCATCGCCGAGCGCGTGGCCTCGGGCGATCCCGGGGACGAGCGCGAATACGCCATGTATCCGGCCGAGCTGAAGAGTCCGTACCGCGAGCGCCGGGCTGCCGCCGCCGAGCAGCGCTACGCCGCGCTCGGCGTTCCCCGGGAGGACGAGCGGGCACGCCAGAGGGCCATTGCCGCGAACTGGGACTGTTTCGGCGCACCGGCTCTGCTGCTCTGCTACATCGACCGCCCCATGGGGCCGGCCCAGTGGGCCGATATCGGCATGTACCTGCAGACCATCATGCTGCTGCTCCGTGCCGAAGGGCTGGACAGCTGCGCGCAGATGGCGTGGTCGGTGTATCGCGGCACAGTCGCGGAGGTTGTGTCACCCCTGGAAGGGCTCATCCTGTTCTGCGGTATGTCGATCGGATTCGAGGACGCCACCACGTGTTCTGCCCGTACGGACCGAGCTCCACTTGCCGAGACGGTCAACTTTTTTGACGGCTAGCCGGTTGCCGAGCGCCGCGGGTTACTCCTCCTCCTCGTAGAAGCGGTCGACCCAGCTCTCCAGCCGAGCGCCGAACTCACCTGCTGCGACGGCCAGGAGGGCACCGGGGTTGTCCGGCGGGGTAAGGCCGAAGTTCTCATCCAGCCAGGAGAGGTACTCCTCATGGCGCGGGCTCGGCTGATCGTCGGTGTCGGGCTCGATGAACTGGGCTCCGTCCCAAGAAGGCCACTGCCGCCAGTCGCATCCGAGTTGCCGGAACAGGTCCCGGAGGTTTTTGGCGACGACGCAGATTCCGCCCTCGTCTCCGAAGACCACCACGGGCAAGGTGGCCAGGTCCTCGCGATCGTCGACGCGCCAGAGCGCATAGACCGAACCGGAATGGTTGGCGTAGAACTCGTTCCCGGCTCGCTCGTCGCACTCCTTGAGGACGTTGAGTTCCGGCACGGGGGAGTAAGCGTCACTCACGGCTGCTCCGAGGCGGGATGGGAGATCGTTTGGAGTCGGACGAACGGTACCGCCCACAACTCGTCACCGACGTCCCGTCACCCGATGGTGCCGGCCTCGCGGGGGAGCAGGCAGTCGAAGACCACCTCCGCCAGCCCTCCGGGCCGGTCACTCCTGCCGCGTCGGCGCCCGGCCACCAGCGCACCCACGACGATGGCCTGTACATCGGCCGCGTCCACGTCCTTCCGCACCGCCCCCGCCGCCTGAGCGCGGGTGAGCAGTGCGTCGAACAAGTCGCGCAGATCCGCCGCCAAGGCCTCGGTTTCGGTGCCCATGCGTCCGCCCGCTTCCGTGATCGCCTCGCTCAGGTCCTGCTTCGCGTCGGCTTCCGTGGCCATTCGGGTGAGGAAGGCGAAGAACGCCGGCCCGGCCGCCGCGTCCGCCAGGGCGGCGCGGGCTTCGTGTGCCAACTGCTCCAGGTGCTCGCGGACGACCGCCTCGAACAGCGTCTCCTTGGTGGGGAAATGGCGATGGACCGTGCCCGGTCCGACCCCGGCCCGGCGGGCGATCTCGTCCAGTGGGACCGCGATGCCCTCGGCGGCGAAGGCCTCGCGGGCCGCGCGCAGGATGCGCTCCCTGTTCCGTCGTGCGTCGGCGCGCAGCGGTCGCCCTTCGGTGCTCAAGCTCGATCACCTTTCCAAGCTCGGGAGTTGATCCCGGTGACAAGCGGGGCGTGCGCCCCGTATATTCGCTCCACGAACCGGGGCGAGCGCCCCGGTTGCCTGGAGGGAAGTCTGCCATGACCACTGCCACCACCGCTGGTGAGGTCGTCCACCGCCTCCTCCGCCTCACCGCTGAGGGGCCCACCGAGGCGATGGCCGACGTGTTCGCCACGGACGCCGTCTTCGAGATGCCCTACCTGCCGCCGGGTGCGCCCGCGCACGAGCCAGGGTGCGAGGCCTTCCGGGCGCACCTGCGGGAAGGGGCGAAGGTGCAGAAGTTCGACGGTGTGGACCACGTCCAGGTCCGCACGACGGACGATCCCGAACTCGTCGTCGCGGAGTACCGCCTCCACGGCCGTGTCCTGGCCACCGGGAAGCGGTTCACCTTCGACATCGTGCTGTTCGCCCGGGTCCGCGACGGCCTGATCACCTGGTACCGCACCTACTCCAACCCGCTCGACGCCGCGATGGCCTTTGACGCGGCGGACGAGATGCTCACCGCGCTCGCCGCTGCTTAGGCCGGTGTGACTCAGCGGCGGCCCGCGCGCCGCGACAGCAGCGCCAGCGCCACGACCGCGCCCAGGACGACGACCGCGATGCCGCCGAGCAGCGCGTTGGCCATGCCGGTGTTGAACGCCTCGCGGGCTACGGCGGTCAGTCGGGCCCCTGTGCGCGGGTCGAGTTCGGCGGCGGCGCGCAGCGCGCCGGCCAGGGAGTCGCGGGTGGCGTCCGCCGTCTCGGTGGGCAGAGGGCGGGCCGCTTCGGCGACCTCGGAGCGGTAGGTGGAGTTGAAGACGCTGCCGAGGACGGCGATGCCGAGGACTCCGCCCAGCTCGCGGGTCAGGTCGTTCAGCGCGGAGGCGACGCCCTGCTTCTCGGGCGGCAGCGCGGCGACGATGGCCTCCGTCGCCGGGGTCGCGGCGAAGGCGATGCCCGCGCCGAGCAGGGTGGTGCTGGCGAGGAAGGACCAGAGGCCGCCGCCGTCGACCGTCGCGGCCAGCACGCCGAGACCGGCGGCGATCAGGGCCATGCCCAGCCCCATCACGGCGCGCATGCCGTACCGCTTGGCGAATCCGGGGGCGACGGGGGAGAACACGATCGCGCCGAGGGCCATGGAGACCAGGGCGAGCCCGGAGCGTATGGGCGAGTAGCCGAGGATCTGCTGGAGATACTGGAGGCCGAGGAAGAAGAAGCCGAACATCGCGATCGACTCGGCCGTGATGATCAGCGAGCCCGCCGAGACGCCCGGCAGCCGGAACACTCGTATGTCCAGCAGGGGGTGCGCGGTCCGCAACTCCCAGCCGATGAAGGCCGCGAGCCCGGCGGCGCCCAGCCCGAAGCCTGTGATCACCGCGCCGTCGGACCAGCCGAGCTCCGGGCCCTCCACGATGCCGAAGACCAGTGCCCCGATGCCGATCACCGACAGCAGGGCGCCCACGACGTCGAGCCGCGCCGACTCCGCCCGCTTCGAGGCCGGGGCGATCGCGGCGGCGACGAGGAGGGCGAGGGCGGCGAGCCCGGCGTTCGCCAGGAACACCGAGCGCCAGGAGTACGCCTCCAGGAGGCCCCCGGCCAGCAGTACGGCGAGCAGGCCGGAGCCGAAGCTGACGCCGGACCAGATGCCGACGGCGCGGCCGCGCTCCTCGGGCGGGAAGACATGGGTGATGATCGACAGGGTCATCGGCATGACCAGGGCGGCGCCCACGCCGGCCAGGCCGCGCAGGCCGATCACCAGCGTCACATCGTCGGTCCACACCACCGCGCCCGAGGACAGCGCGAAGAGGGCGAGGCCGGTGAGCAGGACGCCCTTGCGGCCGTAGCGGTCGCCGAGGGCGCCGCCCAGGAGCAGCAGGCCGGCGAAGGTCACGCCGTACGCGTTCATGATCCATTGCAGCTCGGCCTCAGTGGCCCGCAGATCGCGCGCCATGTCGGGCACGGCCACCAGGAGCGAGGCGAGCATGCCGACCACGACGGCGAGCGCCAGGCACATCACCGCCAGGACGGCCGTCCGGTGGGCGGCGCCGGGGCGTGGCGGTGCGGAGGGTGGGGCCGTGGGCTGCTGCATGGGAACACTCCATTTAATCGATCGTTTCAAACGAACGTTTTAAGTGGAGCATGGACGGCTTGCTTGAATCAAGCGCTCGTTTTAGTTTGGTGGCGATGAACGAGCCTCAGCCCACCGCCGCGCTGCCGCCCCGCCCCGCCCCGACCCGGGACCGTCTCCTCGACGCCGCCGAGCGGCTCTTCGGCGAGCACGGCTTCGCCGCCACCTCACTCCGGACGGTGACCGTCGCGGCCGAGGCCAATGTGGCGGCGGTCAACTACCACTTCGGCTCCAAGGAGGGGCTGCTGCGCGCGGTCGTCGAGCGCGCCATGGCCGCGGTCAACGGCGAGCGCCTGCGCCTGCTGGAAGAGTTGCGCGCCTCGGGCGACCGGCAGCCCACCGTGGAGGAGCTGGTGCGCGCCTTCGTCATGACGGGCGCTCGGCTCGTGGAGCGGAGCGGGGAGCGCGGCACGGCCGTCGCCAGGTTCCTCGGCCGGGTGATGTCCGAGCCCGACCCCGCGATCCGGCGCCTTTTCGCTGCGGAGGTCGGCCCGGCGGAGGGGCAGTACCTCGACGCGCTGCGGACCGCGCTGCCCCGGCTACCCGCGGCGGAGGTGGGGTTCCGCTTCCGTGCCATGGTCGGCCTGCTGGGCCTGTATCAGTCGAGCACCCTCGGCGATCTCCACCCGGGCGGCACCGCAGGGGGCCCGGCGCCGGCAGGCGACGACGCCGGGCGGCTGGTCACCTTCCTGACCGCCGCGTTTCACGCGCCGCCCACCACCGACGAACCCGCCGCCTCGTCCGGCTGACGACTACAACCCCGTGTACACGAAGTCCTGCACCCGCACCGCCAGCCACTCCGAACACCCCCACGCCAGCCCGGCCAGCGTGGCCGCCACCACCACCCCCGACGCCGCGGTCCACGCCGTACGCCCCATCCGGTGGCGCAGCGTGGTCCGCGCCAACGCCCACACGGCGTAGGTGAGCAGGGGGACGCCGAACATCATGAGCGGCAGTTCCACGTACAACAGGCTGAAGTCGCGCTCTCCCTCGAAGGACCCCCGAATGCCGGGGCGGGAGCCCCGCAGCCACGTCCCGAACCCCACGGCCCCGCCGACCACCGCCACCACGCAGGCGAAGACACCCGTGGATTGCGCACGCTTCTCCATACCCGTAGGGATGTCGTCCGCACGATCGCGGTTGCCTGGTCGCGGCATATGCGGACGGGCCGCCGCCTCCCTGGTGGGGGAGGCGGCGGCCCGTCGATACAGAAGGAACCGAGGCGTCAGTGGCCGCCGGGGGCGCCCGCCGTGGCCGGGGGGAGCTCCGCCTTGACGCCCGGGTCGCCCGAGTCCGCCTTGTAGTCGGCGGCCGAGGTCTCGTCGACGCCGTCCGGGGCCTTCACGGCGCGCAGGACGAGGGTGAGGACGACCACCACGGCGACGTTGAGCACGAAGGCCGTGAAGCCGATGTAGCCGATCTCGCCGATGCCGGGGATGTCCGTGACGTTGCCGAAGTGCTTCTGGGTGGCGCTCGGGGTGTCGTACGCCTTCCAGGTGCCGTAGATCATGCCGACCGCCCAGCCGGCCAGCAGCGCCCAGCGGTGGAACCAGCGAGTGAACAGGCCGCCCACCAGAGCGGGGAAGGTCTGGAGGATCCAGACGCCGCCCAGCAGCTGGAGGTTGATCGCGACGGACTTGTCCATCCCGAGGACGAAGACCAGCGCGCCGACCTTGACCAGCAGCGAGACCAGCTTGGAGACCTTGGTCTCCTGCTCGGGCGTGGCGTCCGGCTTCAGGAAGTCCTTGTAGATGTTGCGGGTGAACAGGTTGGCCGCGGCGATGGACATGATGGCCGCCGGGACCAGTGCGCCGATGCCGATGGCGGCGAAGGCCACGCCGGTGAACCAGTCCGGGAACATGTCCTCGAACAGCTGCGGGATGGCGAGCTGGTTGTTGTCCACCTTCACGCCCGCCGCGATCGCCATGAAGCCGAGCAGCGCCAGCAGGCCCAGCATCAGGGAGTAGAGCGGCAGGATCGTGGTGTTGCGGCGGATCACCTCGCGGCTGCGGCTGGAGAGCGTCGCGGTGATCGAGTGCGGATACATGAACAGCGCGAGCGCCGAGCCGATGGCCAGTGTGGCGTAGGCCCACTGTGCCTTCTCGCCGCTGGCCAGAGCGCCGCGTGGTGCCCCGGTCTTCGGGTTCTCCTCGGAGAACCAGTGGCCCGCCTTGGCGAAGATGTCGTCGAAGCCGCCCAGCTTGATCGGGATGTAGATGATCGCCACCGCGATGACGATGTAGATCAGCGTGTCCTTGACGAAGGCGATGAGGGCGGGGGCGCGCAGACCCGAGGAGTAGGTGTACGCGGCGAGCACGCCGAAGGCGATCAGCAGCGGCAGGTCCTTGACGAACCAGTTGGTGTTCTCGCCGCCGCCCACGCCCATCACGTCCAGCACCGCCTGGATGCCGACGAGCTGGAGGGCGATGTACGGCATGGTGGCGAGGATGCCGGTGACCGCGACGGCCAGCGACAGGCCCTTGGAGCCGAAGCGGCCGCGGACGAAGTCCGAGGTGGTGACGTACCCGTGCTTGTGCGACACCGACCAGAGCCGGGGCAGGAAGAGGAAGATCAGCGGGTAGACCAGGATGGTGTACGGGACGGCGAAGAAGCCGGACGCGCCCGCCGCGTAGATGGCCGCCGGGACGGCGACGAAGGTGTACGCGGTGTAGAGGTCGCCGCCGAGCAGGAACCAGGTGATCCAGGTGCCGAAGCTGCGGCCGCCGAGGCCCCACTCGTCGAGGTTGTTGGCGTTCTCGGCCGCCCGCCAGCGCGCGGCCAGGAAGCCCATGACCGTGACGGCCACGAAGAAGAAGATGAAGACGGCGAGTGCGACGCCGTTCACGTCGTTGTTCATTCCGCCGCTCCTCCCTTCTGTGTCCGCTCCGCCTCGCGCAGCGCCCGCTTCTCACGGCGGACCAGGATGTACGCGACCGACGTCAGCACGGCTGAGACGGGCACCCAGAGCATCTGGTACCAGTAGAAGAACGGGATGCCGATCCAGGTGGGCTCGATCTTGGCGTACGAGTCGACCCACAGCATCGCCACGAAAGGGGCGATCAGGCACAGACCGGCTACGACGCGCGAGGGCGTGACGACCGGTCTCCTGCCTTGCGTACCGGTTGTTCCTGACATTGACGGCGGCTCCGTCCCGCGGCTGGGCACCTGCGTAAGAGACTGATCGTTTGCTTAATGCGCAGGAAATCTAAGCCAGAGGCCAGGTGGACGTCACTACCCGTCCGCATATCGGTATGGGAAAGATAAGGACGCAGGCGTGACTCGGGTGGCGTGGGCTCAGCCGTTCGGCCGCTGTAGCCGGGCCACGAACTTGTAGCGGTCCCCCCGGTAGACCGACCGCACCCACTCCACCGGCTCGCCCGCCGCGTCCAGCGAGTGGCGCGAGAGCATCAGCATCGGCAGCCCGACGTCCGTGCCCAGCAGGCCCGCCTCGCGCGGGGTGGCCAGCGAGGTCTCGATGGTCTCCTCGGCCTCCGCGAGGTGGATGCCGTACACCTCGGCCAGGGCCGTGTAGAGGGAGGAGTACTTGACCAGGCTGCGGCGCAGCGCGGGGAAGCGCTTCGCCGACAGGTGGGTGGTCTCTATGGCCATGGGTTCGCCGCTGGCCAGCCGCAGCCGCTCGATGCGCAGCACCCGGCCGCCGGCCGCGATGTCCAGGAGCCCGGCGAGCCGGTCGTCGGCGGTCACGTAGCCGAGGTCCAGGAGCTGGGAGGTGGGTTCCAGGCCCTGGGCCTTCATGTCCTCGGTGTACGAGGTCAGCTGGAGGGCCTGGGAGACCTTGGGCTTGGCCACGAAGGTGCCCTTGCCCTGGATCCGCTCGAGCCGCCCCTCGACGACCAGTTCCTGGAGGGCCTGCCGCACGGTGGTCCGGGAGGTGTCGAACTCGGAGGCGAGGGTGCGCTCGGGAGGGACCGGGGTGCCGGGCGGCAGGGTCTCGGTGATCTCCAGCAAGTGCCGCTTGAGGCGGTAGTACTTGGGCACGCGTGCGGTGCGCGTCCCGCCGGAGCTGTTACCGGAGCTATGGGCAGATCTGTTGGCGGAGTTGGTGCCGCCCTCGGCTGTGGCTGTCGTAGCCGTCGTGGCCGCCGCCGTTGCCCCCTCGGTCTCCATCGCGCGCCTTTCCGACCCCTGGTCTGCTGCCGTCACCGGCTCCTCCGTCTTCAGCGGCTCACATCGTGGCACGGCCTCGGCCGTAAGCGGCTGCTCAGCCCGTATGTCGTCAGGTGTCGGTCCGGTAACGGAGCCGATGGCGGCTCTTGGTCACCCTTGACACCCCTAAAGGTCTAGGCCAAGCTGCGGGCACTGGTCTAAACCATTAAACCTCTCTTCCGGTCCTTTGAGGAGTGTGCTGTGAAGCGTGGGCTGTTTGCGGCGACGGGTGTCGCGGCGATGCTGGTGACCGTCGCGGCCTGCGGGTCCGGCGATGACAACGAGAAGACCGGAGCGGACGGCTTCAAAGGCGAGACGCTCACCGTCTGGGCGATGGACGGGTCCACCCCCGACGGCTGGACGAAGGACGTCAAGGCGGCCTTCGAGAAGAAGACGGGTGCCAAGCTGAAGCTGGAGGTCCAGCAGTGGAACGGCATCCAGCAGAAGGTGACCACCGCGCTCTCGGAGTCCGATCCGCCGGACGTGATCGAGATCGGCAATACCCAGACCCCGGCCTACGCCCGGACCGGCGGCCTCGCCGAGCTGACCGACCTGAAGGGGTCGATCGGCGCGGACTGGGCCGACTCGCTCAACAAGTCCGCGGTCTACGACGGCAAGCAGTACGCCGCCCCGTGGTACGCGGCCAACCGGGTGGTGCTCTACAACAAGAAGATCTGGGCCCAGGCCGGGATCAAGGACACCCCCAAGACCCGGGCCGAGTTCTTCCACGACCTTGACGCGATCCAGAAGAAGACGGACGCCGAGCCGATCTATCTGCCGGGCCAGAACTGGTACTTCTTCGACGGGCTGACCATCGGGACCGGCGCCGACCTCGTCAAGAAGGACGGCGACAAGTGGGTCTCCAACCTCGCCGACGCCAAGGTCGCCAAGGCCATGGACATCTACAAGCAGTACCAGTCCTTCAGCAAGGCCCCGAAGGACAAGGACGAGGCCACCCCGCAGCAGGCGGAGATCTTCGCCAAGGGCAAGACCGGCGCCTTCATAGGGATGGGCTGGGAGGCGGCGACCGCCATCAAGGCCAACCCGAAGATCGAGCAGGACATCGGCTACTTCACCATCCCGGGGGAGACCGCCGACAAGCCGGAGGGCGTCTTCCTGGGCGGCTCCAACCTCGCGGTCGCGGCGGGCAGCAAGAAGCAGGAGCTGGCCAAGGAGTTTCTGAAGATCGCCCTGTCGGACACCTACGAGGGGCAGTTGGCGAAGGAGGGCGGCGTGATCCCCAACAAGGAGTCGCTCCAGTCCCACCTCAAGGGCAACGCCGCGGCCGAGGCGGCGGCGCCCGCCGTCGCGGGCGGCGGCACCACCCCGCTGATCCCCGAGTGGGCCCCGGTGGAGAACGCCCCGAACCCGGTCAAGGCCTATATGACCGCCGTGCTGAAGGGTAAGTCGCCGACGGACGCGGCCAAGTCGGTCGAGGACGAGATGAACAAGCGCCTCAGCCAGGAGCAGTAACGGCGATGGCTGTAGCGACCACACGCAAGGACCCCGGCCGCCCGGTGGCGGCCGGGGCCCCCGGGCGGGGGGCGCCGCCGGGCCGTATGCGTACGGACCGCGGGGCGCCCCCGGGGCGCGGCCGGCTCACCGGCACCGCGCCCTATCTGCTGCTCCTGCCCGCGCTGGCCGCCACCGTGGTGCTGCTGGGCTGGCCGCTGGTGAAGAACGGCATGCTGTCGTTCCAGAACCTCAATATGCGGCAGCTGATCCAGCACCTCACCGAGTGGAACGGCGTCGACAACTACCGCGAGGCGCTGACCAGCGATGACTTCTGGCGGGTCACGGCCAGGTCGGTGGTCTTCACGGCCGTCAACGTCGTACTGATCATGCTGCTCGGGACGCTCGTCGGGCTGCTGCTGGCGCGGCTCGGAACGAAGATGCGGCTGCTGTTGTCGACCGGTCTCGTCCTGGCCTGGGCGATGCCGGTCATCGCGGCGACCACCGTCTTCCAGTGGCTCTTCGCCTCCCGCTACGGGGTGGTCAACTGGGTCCTGGACAAGCTCGGCTGGCACTCGATGGCCGAACACAACTGGACCGACAGCCAGTTCTCGACCTTCTTCGTCATCACCGTCCTCATCGTCTGGCAGTCGATCCCGTTCGTCGCGATCAACCTCTACGCGGCGACCACGACGATCCCCAAGGAGCTGTATGAGGCGGCGGCGCTGGACGGAGCCGACGCCTGGCGCCGCTTCACCTCCGTGACCCTGCCCTTCCTGAAGCCGTTCCTGCTCGCCACGGTCTTCCTCGAGGTGATCTGGGTCTTCAAGGCGTTCCCCCAGGTCTTCGCGATCAACGAGGGCGGCCCGGACCGGCTCACCGAGACCCTGCCCGTCTACGCCTTCATCGAGGGCGTCGGCAACCAGCACTACGGCATGGGCGCGGCGATCTCGCTGCTGACCATCCTGATCCTGCTGGCCCTGACCTCCTACTACCTGCGGATCGTGCTCAAGCAAGAGCTCAAGGAGGGAGACGAGCTGTGAAGCGCTCAGCGGCCGGGCGGCTGTGGCCCAACGCGACGGCGGTCGTCCTCTTCGTCGTCTTCGCGTTCCCCGTCTACTGGATGTTCAGCACGGCCCTCAAGCCGACCTCGGACATCATCTCCGAGGACCCGGTCTGGTTCCCGGCCGACGCCACCCTCGAACACTTCAAGACGGCGACGGACGCCGACAACTTCTGGAACCTGGTCGGGAACTCCCTCACCGTGACCGTCTCGGCGGTGGCGCTCTCGCTGATCGTCGCGCTCCTCGCGTCCTTCGCGCTCGCCCGGATGCGCTTCAAGGGGCGCCGCGGCTTCCTGGTGACCTTCATGATCGCCCAGATGGCACCCTGGGAGGTCATGGTGATCGCGATCTACATGATCGTCCGCGATGGCGAGATGCTGAACAGCCTGGTGCCGCTGACCCTCTTCTACACGGTCATGGTGCTGCCCTTCACCGTCCTCACCCTGCGCGCCTACGTCGCCGCCGTGCCCAAGGAGCTGGAGGAGTCGGCGATGGTCGACGGCTGCACCCGGCCGCAGGCGTTCATCCGGGTGATCTTCCCGCTGCTGGCGCCCGGGCTGATGGCCACCTCGCTGTTCGGCTTCATCACGGCCTGGAACGAATTCCCGCTCGTGCTCATTCTGAACAAGGACCCCGAGGCTCAGACGCTGCCGCTGTGGCTGTCCAGCTTCCAGACGGCCTTCGGCGACGACTGGGGCGCCACCATGGCGGCCGCCTCGCTCTTCGCCGTTCCCATCCTCGTCCTGTTCCTCTTCCTGCAACGCAAGGCGGTCGGCGGTCTCACTTCCGGCGCTGTGAAGGGATGATCCTTCTCTATGACGACCCTCGCACGCGGTTTGGACACCCTCACCAGGGACGCCCTGGCCGTACTCCAGCCCGGCTTCGCCGGCACCACCGCCCCCGACTGGGTGCTGCGGCGGCTCGGCGAAGGACTCGCCTCCGTCGGCATCTTCGGCCGCAACATCACCTCGTCCGAGCAGCTCGCCGCCCTGACCGCCCAGCTGCGCGCCGAGCGGGAGGACCTCATCGTCGCCATCGATGAGGAGGGTGGCGACGTCACCCGGATGGAGGTGCGGACCGGTTCCTCCTTCCCCGGCAACCTGGCGCTCGGCGCCGTCGACGACACCGTCCTGACCCAGGCCGTGGCCCGCGAGATGGGCCGCCGGCTCGCCGGGTGCGGAGTCAACCTCGACTGGGCGCCGTCCGCCGACGTCAACTCCAACCCCGACAACCCGGTCATCGGCGTACGCGCCTTCGGCGCCGACCCGCAGCTCGTGGCCCGCCACACCGCCGCGTACATCCGGGGTCTCCAGGGCGCCGGGGTCGCCGCCTGCACCAAGCACTTCCCCGGGCACGGCGACACCGCCGTCGACTCCCACCACGCCCTGCCGCGCATCGACGCCGACCTCGACACCCTCACCGCCCGCGAGCTGATCCCCTTCCGGGCCGCCGTGGCCGCCGGCACCAAGGCCGTGATGAGCGCGCACATCCTGGTGCCCGTGCTCGACCCGACCCTGCCCGCCACCCTCAGCCCGGCCGCGCTGCACGGCCTGCTGCGCGCCCCCGTCGGCGAGGGCGGCCTCGGCTTCGAAGGGCTCATCGTCACCGACGGCATGGAGATGCGGGCCATCTCCGCCGCGTACGGCATCGAACGCGGCAGCGCGCTCGCCATCGCCGCGGGCGCCGACGCGATCTGCGTCGGCGGCGGGCTCTCCGACGAGGACACCGTGGTGCGGCTGCGCGACGCGCTGGTGGCCGCGGTACGGGCGGGGGAGCTGCCCGAGGCGCGGCTCGCCGACGCCGCGGCCCGGGTGCGCGCCCTGGGCGACTGGGCGCGACACGCCGGCGGCCCGGGCGCGGCGGAGGGAATCGCGCCCGCCCCCGACGCAGGCCTGCGCGCCGCCCGCCGGGCGCTGCGGATCACCCCGGGCGAGCGGCCGTACGAGCCGCCCGCCGGCCCCGCGTTCGTCGCCGCCTTCACCCCCGTGGCCAACATCGCCGTCGGCGACGAGACACCCTGGGGCGTCGCCGCCGAACTGGCCCGGCTGCTGCCCGGCACCGGGACCGCCACCTACGGCCAGCGAGACGCGGAGGACGCCGGGGGCGCGCCCGCATTGATCGCAAATGTACTCGGCGAGGCGGCGGATCGTAGGATCGTCGCAGTGGTACGCGATGTCCACCGCCACCCCTGGATGGCCGATGCCCTGGACACCCTGCTCGCCGCCCGGCCGGACACGGTCGTCGTCGAGATGGGCGTGCCCCAGGCGCCGCCGACCGGGGCGCTGCACATCGCGACTCACGGCGCCGCCCGGGTCTGTGGGCTGGCCGCCGCGGAGGTCATCACCGGCGGCGTGGCCGGGGGATGACGCCACCGCCCAGCTGGGCCCGCACCACGGGCCCAGCACAGCACAGCCAACTGGAGGCACCCAGCATGTCCGCCACGACTCCGGCCCAGCACAGCGACCAGCCGGGCCGGATCATGTCCGGGGAGATGGCCGAGCAGCCCGCGGTGCTGCGTCGGATCCTCGACGAGGGCGCGCCCCGCATCCGTGAGATCGCCGAGCGCATCGCCGCGCGCAACCCGCGCTTCGTACTCCTCACCGCGCGGGGCACATCCGACAACGCGGCGCTGTACGCGAAGTATCTGCTCGAGGTCCTGCTGGGCAAGCCGTGCGGCCTCACCTCCATGTCCACCACCACCGCGTACGGGGCCGAGCAGGACCTGACCGACGTACTGGTGATCACGGTCAGCCAGTCCGGGGGCTCCCCGGACCTCGTCGCCTCCACCGAGGCCGCCCGCGAGGCCGGCGCGATCACCCTCGCGGTCACCAACAACCCCGGCTCCCCGCTGGCCGCCGTCTCCGAGTTCCACATCGACGTGCTGGCCGGCCCGGAGAACGCGCTCCCCGCGACCAAGACCTACACCGCCGAACTGCTCGCCCTCTACCTCTTCGTCGAGGGCCTGCGCGGCGGCGACGGCGCGGCCGCCAAGGTTCTCCCCGAGCTGGCCCAGCAGATCCTGGACCGCAAGGACGAGGTCAAGCAGCTCGCCGGCCGCTACCGCTTCGCCGAGCGCATGGTCATCACCTCCCGCGGCTACGGCTACCCCACGGCCAAGGAGGCCGCGCTGAAGCTGATGGAGACCAGCTACATCCCGGCGCTGTCCTACTCCGGCGCCGACCTGCTGCACGGCCCGCTCGCCATGGTCGACAACATCTCGCCGGTGATCGCGATCGTCACCGAGGGCAAGGGCGGCCAGGCGCTGCGACCGGTCCTGGAACGGCTCCGCGGCCGCGGAGCGGACCTGGTCGTCATCGGCGCCCAGGCCGAGGTCGACCAGGCCTCGGCGGGCTTCGCGCTGCCCACGGACGGAGTGGCCGAGGAGGTCCAGCCGATCCTGGAGATCCTGCCGCTTCAGCTGCTCGCATACGAGGTGACCATCGCCCGCGGCCAGGACCCCGACGCGCCGCGCGCGCTGGCGAAGGTGACCGAGACGAGGTGAGCGACGGCGCCGGTCGGAGACCGGCCGGCTGCCCGAAGCTTGGGAGGCCCCCTGGGGCCGAGCAATGCGAGGGCGGCCATCAGGGCTTGGTCGCGCCGCGCGCGCTGGCGAAGGTGACCGAAACCCGCTGAGGTCACCGCATACGGACCGCCACCCCCCACCGGCTCCCGCGCTTCCCCGCGAAGCGCGGGAGCCTTCTCTTGGGGGACAGCGAGGAGGGTGCTGCCGGTCGGAGACCGGCCATCAGAGGGGGAGGGGCAAAGCACCCGCGGGCCGCGGCGCCAGGGCGGGACCCTCAACCCGCCCGGCACCGCAGCCCGGAGTTGTATCGGCCGCAGCCGGCCGATCTGAGGCCCCCGGAGCAGTCAGGGCAGAGCGCCCCGTGGGCCTCGATCCACCCTCCTGTGCGGGGAGGGCGGAAGATCGCAGTGCGCTCATTCTGGACTAGACCAGTCGCGCCTGTCCACGGCTCTGCGCGGAAAGGCCGAAACGCACGTGCGGGTAGGCTCACAACGTGCCCTCCATGAACGACCTCGTACGCCAGCACACCGCGCTCAGCGACTCCGACCTCGAGTGGCTCCACCTGCTGGTATCGGAGTGGCAGCTGCTCTCCGACCTCTCCTTCGCCGATCTCGTCCTGTGGGTCCCCACCCGCGACGGCACCCGCTATGTGTCGGTGGCGCAGATGCGCCCCAACACCGGGCCCACCTCCTACCAGGACGACATGGTCGGCCATCTAGCCCCGCGCGGCCGCCGCCCGATGCTCGACGCCGCCCTCGACGAGGGCCGGATCGTCCGGGAGGGCGACCCCGAGTGGCGGGAGGAGGTCCCGGTCCGGGTCGAGTCCATTCCGGTCCGCCGCGAGGGCCGGGTGCTCGGGGTGATCGCCCGGAACACCAATCTGCTGACCGTACGGACGCCCAGCCGGCTCGAGCTCACCTACCTCCAGAGCGCCTCCGACCTCGCGCAGATGATCGCCGCAGGATCGTTTCCCTTCCCTGAGCAGCAGGTCGACATGGACGCCTCGCCCCGCGCGGGCGACGGGCTGATCCGGCTCGACGCGGAGGGCGTCGTGCAGTACGCCAGCCCCAACGCCCTGTCCGCCTACCACCGCCTCGGCCTGGCCGCCGACCTGGTCGGCCACCACCTCGGCCAGACCACCGCCGAACTCGCCCCCGTACGCGGGCCGGTGGACGAGGCGCTGGTCAAGCTGGCGAGCGGCTGGGCGCCGCGCGAGTTCGAGGTGGAGGGCGACGAGGGGGTCATCCAGCTGCGGGCCATCCCGCTCAAGCCCAAGGGCACCCACATCGGTTCGCTCGTCCTGCTCCGGGACGTCACCGAGCTGCGCCGCCGCGAGCGTGAGTTGATCACCAAGGACGCCACCATCCGGGAGATCCATCACCGGGTGAAGAACAACCTCCAGACCGTGGCTGCCCTGCTGCGCCTCCAGGCCCGCCGGATGGACTCCGACCAGGGGAAGGAGGCGCTCAACGAGGCGGTGCGCAGGGTCGGCTCGATCGCGATCGTGCATGAGACGCTGTCCCAGAACCTGGACGAGCGGGTCGAGTTCGACGAGATCGCCGACCGGGTCCTGGCCATGGTGGCCGAGATATCCCCGGGCAAGGTCACCGGCCACCGCACCGGCCGCTTCGGCATCCTCGAGGCCGAGGTCGCCACCCCGCTGTCCATGGTGCTGACCGAGGTGCTGCAGAACGCGCTGGAACACGGCTTCGGGCCGGGGGAGCTGGGCACGGTCGAGGTGGCGGCGGTGCGCGGCGGCACCGGCGCGGACGCGCGGCTGCTGGTCACCGTCGAGGACGACGGGCGCGGGCTGCCGGAGGGGTTCGACCCGCAGCGGGCGGGCAACCTCGGCCTGCAGATCGTCCGCACGCTGGTGGAGGGAGAGCTGGGCGGGACGTTCGACATGGTGCCCGCGCCCGAGCGCGGCACCCGAGTCGTCCTGGATATTCCGGTACGGGCGGAAAAGCACTGACCCGGCCCGACCGGGCCGGTCCCCGCGTGAGACCGCTCACGACCGCGTGCGACCGTGTGAGACCTTGAGCACACCGCTCACATAGTGAGCACAGCGCTGAGCCCCGGACCGGGAATGGTCCGGGGCTCAAGGCTCACGTTGCTGTGCGCATCGGGGTTACTGCGCGCTGCGGCTCGGGGGCCACGGGGTGTGGGCGTCAGGCGCTGGCGTTGCGTGCCCGGTTGCGAGCGGCACGGCGCTTCATGGCGCGGCGCTCGTCCTCGCTGAGTCCACCCCAGACGCCGGAGTCCTGGCCGGACTCAAGCGCCCACTGCAGGCACTGCTCCATGACGGGGCAGCGGCGGCAGACGGCCTTGGCTTCCTCGATCTGCAGCAGCGCAGGACCGGTGTTGCCGATGGGGAAGAACAACTCGGGGTCTTCCTCGCGGCAAACGGCGTTGTGACGCCAGTCCATGGCTGCTCCATCTCCTCGTGTTGCGGAAAGGTTGCTTGTGAATGTGAACGCTTTCACGAACCCCCCGACAAGGGTAGGGACGTCAACCAGTTGGGGCTGGTGCGGTCCCGTGGACTGAGGAAGGGGATTCGGACTCTCAAGGGGGCCTTCTGGAGGCCGTCCCGATCGCCAAGAAGAGATTCGCAAACCTCGGCGGCGGATACAACCCCTTCCGGAAAGTTTTTTTTGATTCCTTGGTGTCGGCTCTGTCACAGCCCTACTTCCGAGGGGTGGAAGCCAGGCTAAACGTTCGACTGGAAGGACTTTTTGCGGTCTCACTCACACAATCACACGCAGTGCACGGCGTACGCCTGTGAACGTCACGCTCGTACGCAGTCCCAGGTGGTCACCGTCCATCTGAAACGGCAGTGGCGCCTGCGATTGCAAGGTGAAGTCCGTCAGGTCGTGCAGGGAGACGGCGTGCTTGCCGCGGGGCCCCCGATCGGGGCTGGAGGTCAGCAGCTGGGTCACGTAACGGGTGGCCGCCGAGGTGGACAGCTTGGAGAGTCCGAGCACGTCAAGCGCGGTGTCGAAGGACGCGTCCGGCAGGGCGTAGATCGGGCGGTTGCCCAGATACGTCCACGGGACGGTGTTGCAGACGATGGATACCACGAGCCGCTCGACCGGGTCCGCGCCCGGCCGCTTGAGGGTGATGGTCCCCTCGCGGCGGTGCGGATCGCCGAGGAACTGCCGCATCACCTGGCGTATATAGAGCGCGTGTGTCGAGCGCCTGCCGCGTTCGCGCTGTTGTTCGACCCGCCCGATCACGCCCGCGTCGAAGCCGAAGCCCGCGCAGAAGGTGAACCAACGGGCCGGCACCGACTCGTCCGGGGTGCCCGGCGTGCCCGCCGCGAGCCCGAGGCCCACGGTGCGCTCGGTGCCGTCCCGCAGCGCGTCCAGCAGGGCGCCGGTCGCCTCCACGGCGTCATTGGGCAGGCCGAGGGCGCGGGCGAAGACATTGGTGGAACCGCCGGGGACGACGGCCAGCCGGGGCAGTGCGTCCGGATCGGGGCCGTGGTGCAGTAGCCCGTTGACCACCTCGTTGACCGTGCCATCACCCCCGAGGGCGACGACCAGCTCGTGTGTGCCCCCCTCCGCGGCCCGCCGGGCCAGGTCGCGGGCGTGCCCCCGGTACTCCGTGGTCGCCACGTCCAGCTTCAGGTCGCTGGCGAGCGCGTGGATCAGGACGTCGCGGGTGCGGGCACTGGTGGTGGTTGCTGCCGGATTGACCACGATGAGCGCGCGCATGCAAAGCAGCCTACCCACTGACCGGGAACCGACCACAACTGTGGCCTGGCCCCGGCCCGCGCGGGTGGCGGCTACGCTGCTGGGGTGAGCAGTAAGAAGTCCGCCACCGCCAAGAAGGCCAGGCCCGCGAAGACGGCGAAGCCGACTCCGACGGCGCCGAAGACTCCTCAGGCGAGGACGGCCGAGCCGGCCGCCCAGGCCAAGGAGTCCGGGGGAACCAAGGCCGCCCCCGCCGACGCGGCCCCGTCCGGCCCCCGCCCGACCCGGATCACGGCCGCCGCGGTGCTGGCCGCCGCCGAGGCCCTGGTGCTGGTCGGTATGGGGGTGTACGTACTGATCATGGGACTGACCGGGGATCCGGAGAGCCCGAAGCAGGCCGAGATGCTCGGCGTGACCGTGCTGGCGCTGGCCGTACTGCCGCTGGCCGCGGCGCGCGGGCTGTGGCTGCGCCGACGGTGGAGCCGCGGGCCCGCGATGATCACTCAGCTCATGGCGCTGCCCGTGGCCTGGACGCTGGTGCAGAACGGCGGCGGGCTGATCGCCGTCGGGGTGGTCACCGCCGTCGCGGCTCTCGCCGTCCTGGCACTGCTGATCAACCCGACGGCGACGGAGGCCCTGGGCATCGGCCCGCGCGACGCCTGATCCCTCTCAGCCCTTTTACTCCCCTTTGCTCCCCTACTCCTCTTTATTCCTCCACCAGCAACCGCTCCCGCAGCTGCGCGAGGGTGCGGGCCAGCAGCCGCGAGACATGCATCTGCGAGATGCCGACCTCCTGCGCGATCTGCGACTGGGTCATATTGCCGAAAAAGCGCAGCAACAGGATCTTCTTCTCGCGCGGCGGCAGATCCTCCAGCAGCGGCTTCAGCGACTCGCGGTACTCGACGCCCTCCAGCGCCTCGTCCTCCGCGCCGAGCGTGTCCGCGACCGCCGGGGACTCGTCGTCCGTGTCCGGCACGTCCAGGGACAGCGTGCTGTACGCGTTGGCCGACTCCAGGCCCTCCAGCACCTCCTCCTCGGAGATGCTCAGCTGCTCGGCCAGCTCGTGAACCGTGGGGGCGCGGCCGTGCCGCTGGGAGAGCTCGGCGGTGGCCGTGGTCAGCGAGAGCCGCAGCTCCTGCAGCCGGCGCGGCACCCGCACCGCCCAGCCCTTGTCGCGGAAGTGCCGCTTGATCTCGCCGACGACCGTGGGGGTCGCGTACGTCGAGAACTCCACACCGCGGTCCGGGTCGAACCGGTCCACGGACTTGATCAACCCGATGGTGGCGACCTGGGTGAGGTCGTCCAGCGGCTCACCGCGGTTGCGGAAGCGCCGCGCCAGATGCTCCACCAGCGGCAGATGCATCCGCACGAGGTTGTTGCGCAGCTCGGCGCGCTCCGTGGAGCCCTCCGGAAGCCGGCGCAGCTCGACGAAGAGCGCCCGCGCTCCGCTGCGGTCATGCGGATCGGGCTTCTCGTGCCGCTCGTGCTGATGCTGATCCATGTGGTCCGCCCGCTCTGGTCGGTCTCCTGCCGCTTCCGGGTCCGCGGGATGCGGCTGGGCCGGCGGGTGCGGGATGGCCGGGGTACGCACTCCCCGCGATGATGCGGTGCTCACGGAGCCCCCCTTTCCGTCACGGCTGTCCGGGGCCGGCGCCGCGCTCCTTGTACAGGCTGATACTGACCGTGCGGTCCTCGGCCACGGTCGAGTCGACCTTGCCTGCGAGCGCGGAGAGCACTGTCCAGGCGAAGGTGTCGCGCTCGGGGGCGCGCCCGTCGGTGGTCGGAGCCGAGACGGTCACCTGCAGTGCGTCGTCGATCAGGCGGAAGACGCAGCTCAGCACACTGCCAGGCACGGCTTGCTGCAGTAGGATCGCGCACGCCTCGTCGACGGCGATGCGCAGATCCTCGATCTCGTCGAGGGTGAAGTCCAAGCGGGCTGCGAGGCCGGCCGTGGCCGTCCGCAGCACCGACAGGTAGGCACCCTCAGCGGGCAACCGGACTTCTACGAAGTCCTGGGTCCCGGGCTCGCCTGCGATCTGGGACACCCTCACCTCCAAGGTGACACAAGCTGATTGAGCTGAGCTGATTGGAGCGCCGGTCGTGAGCCCTTATGGTGGAGGGGGAAACGGACCGGCGCGGCACGCGGTTCGGCTGCGACGCTATCGCGATCTGCGGCTCGGTGTCGCCCGGACGAAGCACGGCCCCCGTCATGGGTGAACGCCGACCCGAAGGTCCTCGATATCACTCATAGTAAGCACATGAGTACGCACAGTGGCTAGAGGTCTGCGGTCTCAATTCGAAAGAGATGTCGCTTCGTTGAAAGAACCGCTGGTGACAAGCTCCTTTCCGTCCCTCTCCCCGCTGAAGGCGTCGCTGTTCGGATCATGAGTGAAGGCTAGCGGGCCGCACCGGCGATGCGGCAGTCCTTAGAGGATCATGTGGTCCACATAGCACCAGCGCCAGCTCTCGCCGGGCTCGAAACTGCGCATTACGGGGTGTCCGGTCTCCTTGTAGTGCTCGGTCGCGTGCTGGAACGGCGATGAGTCGCAACAGCCCACATGCCCGCAGGACAGACACAGCCGCAACTGCACCGGGTGGCTCTCCACGGTCAGGCACTCGGGACAGGTGTCGTACCTCGGCTCGGGCACCGGCGGCCCGGGAACATGCGGACACTCGTTCATGATTG
The DNA here is from genome assembly GCF_053890475.1 of Streptomyces sp. LZ34. Lineage (NCBI taxonomy): Bacteria > Bacillati > Actinomycetota > Actinomycetes > Kitasatosporales > Streptomycetaceae > Streptomyces > Streptomyces sp. LZ34. The sequence goes on along the minus strand of NZ_CM132680.1, from coordinate 4,802,630 downwards.
CCAGACTAAACCGACGAGACTATCGGGACGGGCTGGTTCATGGACGTATTTCCACTGTTGGTGCTGGTCGCGGGCAGCGCGGCCGTCGCGGGCGCGGCCCGCCGCACACCAGTGCCCGCCCCGCTGCTGCTGGTCGCCGTCGGGCTCATCGCCTCGTATGTGCCCGGGGTGCCCGAGTACACGCTCGACCCGCATATCGTGCTGCCCCTCGTGCTGCCGCCCCTGCTGCACACGGCGGCGCTCGAGAGTTCGTATCTGGACCTGCGCGCCAACATCCGTCCCATCGCCCTGCTGTCGATCGGATATGTGCTCTTCGCGACCCTCGCGGTCGGCTGGATCGCCTATCTGCTGGTGCCGGGCCTGCCGCTGACCGCCGCGCTCGTCCTGGGCGCGGTGATCGCCCCGCCGGACGCGGTGGCCGCGACGGCCATCGCCCGGCGGGTCGGCCTGCCGTCCCGCCTGACCACCGTCCTTCAGGGCGAGTCCCTGGTCAACGACGCCACGGCCATCACCGCCTACAAGGTGGCGCTGGCCGCGGCGGTGGGCGAGAGCGCCACCTGGCAGGGGGGCCTGCGGGAATTCGCCCTCGCGGCCGTCGGCGGCGTCGGGGTTGGGCTGATCCTGATGGTGCCGCTGCACTGGCTGCGCACCCGGCTGCGCGATCCGCTGCTCCAGAACACCCTCTCGCTGCTCATCCCCTTCGTCGCGTACCTGGCGGCCGAACAGGTCCACGCCTCGGGCGTGCTCGCGGTCGTCGTGGTCGCCCTCTACCTCGGGCACCACTCCTGGCAGGTGGACTTCGCCACCAGACTCCAGGAGACGGCGGTGTGGAGGATGATCGCCTTCGTACTGGAGTCCGCGGTGTTCGCGCTGATCGGGCTCCAGCTGCCGGTCGTGCTGCGGGGCCTGGGCGAGTACGGGGCCGGCGAGGCGGCCTGGTACGCGGCCATGCTCTTCCTCGCGGTCGTGTGCGCACGCTTCCTCTGGGTCTTCCCCGCGACCTTCGTGCCCCGGGCGCTGTTCCGCCGGACCCGCGAGCGGGAGCCGGAAACCGACTGGACCGCGCCGGTCGTCGTCGGCTGGGCCGGGATGCGCGGGGTGGTCTCGCTGGCCATCGCCTTCTCGATCCCGATGACCGTGCACGGCGGACACCCCTTCCCGGCTCGCAACCTCATCCTCTTCCTGACCTTCACGACCGTCATCGGCACCCTCGTCATCCAAGGGCTCACCCTGCCCACGCTGATCCGCCTGCTTCCGCTGCCCGGCCGTGACGCCCAGGCCCAGACCCTGGCCGAGGCGCAGGCGCAGAACGAGGCGTCCCGGGCCGCCGAGCGCCGCCTCGGCGAACTCCTCGCCGACGAGCGCAACGCCCTGCCGCAGCCGCTCGCCGACCGGCTCCGCGCGGTGCTGGAGCGGCGCCGCAACGCGGTGTGGGAGCGGCTCGGGGCGGTGAACGAGGTGACGGGGGAGTCGGCCGACGACACCTACCGCAGACTGGCCCGCGAGGTGATCGGCGCCGAGCGCGCGGTGTTCGTGGAGCTCCGCGACGCCCGGCGGATCGACGACGAGATGCTGCGGACGCTGCTGCGCAGGCTGGACCTGGAGGAGGCGGCGGCCTACCGGGAGGAGAGCGCGGACGGCTAGCCGACGGCCGCCCGTGCTCGCTCTGATCACCTCAGCCGGTCACCTCAGCCGGTCACCTCAGCCGGTCGTCACTTCAGCCGGTCGCGGATGCGCGCGCGCATCGAGGCCATGGTGAAGCCGCGCGGGTCCGTCTTGCCCGGCTGCCATTCGAGATGGCCGATCACCGAGCGCTCGGTCCAGCTGTGATGGCGGCAGATCGCCGCCGCGGCCCGCTCGATCGCCTCCAGTTGCGCCTCGGGCCACGGGTCCTTCCCGTCGCCGAGGTTTTCGCACTCGAAGCCGTAGAAGTGGCGATTGCCGTCGGTGTTCGCCTCGTTGTCCGGAGGCAGGGCCTTCTCGGCGATCACCGCGCGCAACACCTCGTCGTCGCCGAGCCCCGCGTGGTTGGCGCGGCCGTAGCCGACCAGGTGCACCCCGCCGTCCTTGGCGATCACGCCATGGCACAGCGGGCCGGGCAGCGAGTCGAAGCCGTCCCGGCAGATCCGTACGGTCAGGTCGGTGCCCGAGGTGACCGTGTGGTGGATCATTACGCCGTGCACCTCGCCCCAGGGCCCCTTGTGGTTTCTGTTGTGGTGCCGCCAGTCGCCGACCTGCACCACACGCAGGCCCTCTCGCTCCAGAGCCGCCAAAAAGTCCCCTGCGGACATGGGTGAGGCCATGGCCGCCTCCGTTCGCGTCGTGCGGGGCCGCCCCTCGCGGCCCGACTGTCACCCTCTGCATACCCATGAAAACACTCGGTGATGAGTCCTGGGGCAAGCGATGTGAGGCACTCCGGTTATCGTGCGTTCCGAGCCGCTCGACGATGCGCAGGAGATGCACGGCACCATGGACTACCAGGCAATTCTGGAGGAGGTCGCGGCCCACGTCGCGCCACAGATCGGCGGGGGCGAGGTGGCCCAGTACATCCCGGCGCTGGCCTCGGTGGACCCGCGCCGGTTCGGCATCGCCGTCGCGGACGTGGACGGCACGGTGACCGGGGTCGGCGA